>CP036296.1:0-4800000 GCA_007751255.1 Engelhardtia mirabilis | reverse complement strand
GACTTTCCTTTGGCGAAGTATTCGGAGGCCTCGCTCAGGTAATCGTCCCCCAGGTGCTTGGCGAAGATCGCGTCCTGGTCCTTGATCGGGACCTCCCAGCCGGGGATCCGGGTCCAGCTGCCGTCCTCCTTGAAGAAGCGGCCGTTGGCGTCGCGGTTCAGGCGCAGGTCCTCGAGGATCGCCGAGAACTTGTCGGCGTGGTGCTCGGCCACGAAGCGCGCGAAGCCGAAGGCCTTGCGTGCGCGCTCGCGGTCGAAGGTGCCGCGGTGCCACTCGGCGACCTCGGCCAGGGCCATGGGGTCGTCCTTGCGCTCCTTGAACTCCTGCTTGAGCAGCGTCGGCCAGGTGCTGTGCTCGGACTCGTAGACGAACTCCGCCCGATAGGGATAGCAGTAGAGCGTCTCCTTCGACTCCCACTCCACGTGCCAGGCGATGCCCTGTTGCAGCCAGAAGGGCAACTGCCCGAACCGCCGGAGCACGAGCATGTTCGCCACGCGGTTGATCAACTCGTGGTCGGGGTCCCACTCCTCCTGACCGTTGGCGGATTCGAGCCAGGCGGAGCAGAGGGGACGTTCGAGCGAGAAACCCGCCCGTGCCGCCGCGGAGGCACCCCACTCCGCGAGGTAGTCGAAGTCGCGGGTCAACTTCTCGACGGCGGCGACCTGCGCCGGCTCGCTGCGAAGCTGCAGGATGACCGCGGTGTCCGTCTCGAGCGGCCCGCCGTCGTCCTCCCACTTCCAGGTCCAAGTGCCGTCCTCGTCGTAGATCGGAACCGGCGTCTCGCCGCGCTTCGTCGTCTGCGAGTCTTCCTCTTCGCGCGCAGGGGCCGGCAGCAGCGCGTCGACGATGGCGGCGGTCTCCTCGATCAGCTTGAACGAGTCCTTCGGCTTGCGCCGCTCGTGCTGGACGACCAGGACGCGCTGGTCGTCGGTCAACGACATCCGATAGTCGTTGTCGCCCGCCCATTGGGCCCAGCCGAGGATGGCCTTGATCGAAGCATCCGAGAGCGCCTCGGGCAGCTCGTCGACCGCGTACTTCTTGCCCTCCCACTCGACGGGAACCGGCTTCGCGTGGGAAGCCTGCAGCGCAGCCGCTGCGGCCGGGTTCGACAAACCGGCGAAACTCCCGATCAGGAGCCCGACTGACAAGATCCGGCCAAGATTCAACAACATGGGCGACGATGCGGGCGAACCCGTGGAACCGGACACTATCGGGGAATCAAGCACGTTCAACAGGGCTGTGGTAGTCGGAACGGCAGACGGCGAATCGGCGAGCCGGGCGGAGATCGATCGGCTGGGTTGCATGTCAGCTGAGCGGTGTTCTGCTCCGCCATGAGTGGGCGGGGCGCGGGCGGGCTACGGCGTGATAGCGGATGAGAGGAGTGCTAGCGACCCTGAACCGTCGTGTTACGCAAGGGTTGCTGCCCGCGGACTGGTTGTACGGGGCTTGGTACGACCAGTGAGCGGAGAGATTCCAGGCCCCGTGGGGTAGGAACGGCAATGGGGCCAGATGCGTTGCCAACTTCGCCCGCAAAATGTCGCGGGAGCGGCCAACTCCCATCGGTCGATCGCATCCACGCCCAGGACGCCCCGCGGGCGCCCCTGCGGCAGCCTCCTGCTCGCTGACCGCATCTCCCGAACCCAATCGTTCCCAGCCCGTCGCGGAGCCCCGCCCGGGATGATTGGGCCCCGAGGCCCCGCCTCCGAACGAGTTGCGCGCACCGCCCACGGATCCTGATCTCCGAAGCCGGCTAGGATCCCGCCATGCCCCAGCCCTGGCTCTCCCTGGCCGTGATCCTGCTCGCGACGAACCTCTTCGCCTTTGCGCTCCTGGGTTGGGACAAGCGACGGGCGATCCGCGGCGGGCGGCGAATCCCCGAGGCGCGCTTGATCGGCCTGGTCTACCTCGGAGCCCTCCCCGGCCTGCTCCTGGGAATGCGGACCTTCCGGCACAAGACCGTCAAGCGCAGCTTCCAGTGGCGCTTGGCCCTGGCGACGGTGATCTGGCTGGGTGCCCTGTACGGCATCGCCGCCCTCTCCATGGGCGCCGACCCGCGGGGCTGGTAGGGCCCCAGGGCCCCCGCGGGGTGCTCCCGATTCGATCGATCGCCTCAAGGTGCTCGCGCGCCGCCGCCGATCCGGCCGTCGGGCTGCGGTAAGCCAACTCCCTGGTGGCCGCGCCTCGTCTCTCCCCATGGCCAATCGACTTCTCCCCGCCCTGTTGGTGGCCGGAGTAGCGGCGCTCGCGTCGTTCCCGACCACCGCCTCCCGAATCGAGGACCCCGGCTATCCCTGCGTCCTGCTGCCTTCGGCCCAGGTGCGCCTGTCGCCGGCCGCGGACGGGGTCCTGGCCGAGATCCTGGTAGAGCGGGGCGACAGCGTCCGCGCCGGTGACCTGGTGGCCAGGCTCGAGAGCGGCGTCGAGGCCGCCGAGCTGGCCCTCGCCAGGACGCGCGCCGACCAGGACCGCGGGGTAGAGCTGGCCCGCGTCCGCGTCGACGAGCTCGAGCGCAAGGTGGCTCGCCTCGCACCCCTGGCCGAGCAGCGCATCGCGAGCGCCGAGGTCTTCGACGGGGCCCAGGTCGAGCTCGCCACCGCCCGCCTTCAACTCGAACAGGCCGCCGTCGAGGCCGACATCGCCGGCCTCGAGGCCCAGCGCGCCCAGGCCCGCCTGGCCCAGCGCGAGCTGCGCTCCCCGGTCGACGGGATCGTGACCGAGCTGCACCTCGAGGTGGGCGAGTTCTCGTCCCGCTCCGGCGAGGTCGCCTTGGTCGAGCTCGCGGCGATCGACCCGCTGATCGCGGACGTGCGCGTGCCGCTGACGCTGTTCGACGACGTGCGCGTGGGGGACGTGGTCACCGCCCGCGTCGACCTGGATGGCGGGCTCGAGGTCGAGGCGCGGGTCACCGCGGTCGACCGCGTGGCCGACGCCGCCAGCGGGACGATCCGAGTGCGAATCGAGTTGCCCAACGCCGACGACGCCTTGCCCGCTGGTGCTCCCGCGCGAGTGCTCTTCAGCAGTCTGGACTGAGACGTCTCCGACCGCCTCTTCGCAGTCCGCCGCCACGATCAACGAGCCCCGCCATGACCGACGACAACCTGGAAGAGAACGAGCTGCCGCAGACCGAGGCCGAGGAAGAGGAGCAGCCCAAGGCCCTGCGGCCGAATCGGCCTGCACTGTTCGCCGAGGGCCTCGAACCGCGCATCCTCCTGTCGGCCACCTGGGTCGATGCCGACTCCGCCGATCCCCTCGGGGGAGCGACCGACGGCGACGACATCTACACCGGCACCGAGGCGGATGACATCGCCTACGCCCTGGACGGCGACGACTCGCTGTTCGGCGACCACGGCGACGATCTGCTGGACGGCGGCGGCGGCGCGGACCTGCTCGACGGCGACGAGGGCGACGACACGCTCCTGGGCGGCGCCGGTGACGACCAACTAGTCGGCGGCCATGGGGGCGACGTCCTCAGCGGCGGCTCGGGCGACGACCTGCTCGAGGGCGGCGAGGGCGACGACACTTTCGTCGAGACCGTGGCCCAGGAGGGCGCGGGTCCGATCGACCTCGAGGACCTGACGCGGGTCTCGCACTGGTCCCTGGGCGACGCCGATGACAGCGCCGTCGTAGACGACGCGGGCGGCCCCGCGGGCACCTACCATGGCCCGGTCGTCGGCGTCGAGGGCCCGGAGCCCGGAACCACCGCCGCGGACTTCGACGGCACGGACGACTACGTCGAGATCCCGCACGACGCCGGTCTCGAACTCGATGACGGTGCGGTGCACCTGACCTTCAACGCCGACGACACCTCGGGCACCCAGGGGCTGCTCTCGAAGGACTCCACGGACTTCGACAACGGCGGTCACCTGACCATGTACCTGGAGGGCTCGACCCTCAAGGTTCGTCTGCAGAGTGCCAGCGACTCCTACTTCGTCGAGGCCACCGGAATCACCGCCGGAGAATGGCACGACGTGTCGTTCAGCTTCGGCTCCGAGGGCATGCAGCTCTTCGTCGACGGGGTCCTGCGGGACTCGGACGCCTACACGGGCGGTCTGGGCTCGAACTCCGGGGGCACGGGGAACACCGAGCCTGTCGTCATCGGCGCCAACCAATGGAGCTCCAGCGACGGCGCGGCCGACAACCTGCAACACTTCTTCTCGGGCAAGATTGCCGACGTCGCGATCACCGCTGGCCAGGTGGACGCGGACACCGTCACCAACCTCCACGCGGCCACGCGCGCCGACGAGTCGGACAACGACACCATCGACGGCGGCGCAGGCGTCGACACGGTCGACTACTCGGCGGTGGACGGGGCCGTGGACGTGGACCTGGCCGCCGGAACCGCCTCCGGCGCGGGCATGGACACCCTGATCGACATCGAGAACGTCGTCGGAACCGCCCACGACGATTCCCTGGTCGGCGACGCGGGCGATAACGTCCTCGAGGGTGGCAGCGGTAACGACGTGCTCGACGGCGGCGATGGGGACGACACCCTCTTGGCCGCCGGCGAGGTCGAGGCGCCGACAGAGCTCGAGGACTTCACCCGCGTCGGGCATTGGAGCCTGGGCGATTCCACCGACGCCGCCGCGGTCGACGAGATGGGCATCGCCGCGGGCACGTACACGGGTGGCGTGACCCTCGGTGAGAGTGGCCCCGAGCCCGGGCAGACCGCGGCCGGCTTCGACGGCAGCGACGACTACGTCGAGATTCCCCACGACAGCGCCTTCGAGCTCGACTCGGGAACGCTGCAGATCAGCTTCAACGCTGACGACACGACGGGCGCGCAGACGCTCTTCTCCAAGGACTCGAGCGGCTACGACAACGGCGGCCATCTGACGGCCTGGCTCGATGGCTCGACCCTTACCGTCAGGTTGCAGAGCGATACTGCCAACCATTACGTCTACGCGGAGGGGATCACCGCCGGCGAGTGGCATGACATGGCCTTCACCTTCGGCGCCGGCGGGATGGAGCTCTTCGTCGATGGAGTGTTGCAAGACACGGATGCCTACACCGGGGGACTCGGCAGCACCTCGGGCGGATCGGGCAACACGGAGCCGATCACCATCGGCGCCAGCCAACGGGTCTCGGGCGATGGCGTGGCCAACAGCCTGCAGGACTTCTTCGGCGGGCGCATCGCCGACGTGGCGCTGATCGACGGCCAGCTCGACGACGGGCAGGTCGAGGCGCTCCACGGCCAGCGGGCGAGCAGTGACGACGATACGATCAGCGGCGGCGCCGGCGTCGACACGGTGGACTACTCCGCCGCCGCCGGTGGGGTCGTCGTGGACCTCGTCGCCGGGACCGCGACCGGTGCCGGCAACGACATGTTGAGCGGGATCGAGAACGTCACCGGCAGTTCGTTCGACGACACGCTCAGCGGCGACTCCGGGGCCAACGTGCTGACCGGTGGTGCCGGAGACGATGTGCTCGACGGCGGGGCCGGCGACGATCTGCTGCAGGGCGGCGCCGGAGCGGACACCCTCACCGGTGGGGCGGGCACGGACACGGTCTCCTACGTCGACGCATCCTCCGGCGTCACCGTCGACTTGACGATCGAGACTGCCCAGGACACGGGTGGGGGCGGGATCGACACCCTGTCCGGGATCGAGGGCTTCGTGGGCGGCAGGTACGACGACACGATCGCGCTCACGAGCCCGACGGACGGCGCGACCTACACCATCGACGGCGGAGGGGGCAGCAACACCATCGACCTGTCGGGCGTCTCGCTGTCGGACGTCGAGTTCAGCGAGGGCCAGCTCCAGATCACGACCGACGGCGTGAGCTACACGGTGGTCTACTCCAACGTGGCCGTCGTCGAGCTGGCGGACATGGCCGTCGCCTTGGACGGCACGGCTCCCACGGTCGAGGCGGGAGCCGACCAGTCTGTCGACGAAGGCGACCTGGTGACGCTCGGAGGAATCGGGGTCGACCCCCAGGGCGACGCGCTCACCTACGAGTGGGTCCAGGTCTCTGGACCGAGCGTGGTCCTGACTGGCGCCGACGGGGCCTCGCCGAGCTTCACGGCCCCGAACGGCTTGACGAACACCGATCTGGTCTTCGAGCTGCGGGTCTCCGACGGCGAGACCACCTCGGTCGACACGGTCACCGTTCACGTGGCCGCCGACGACGACGCGCCGAGTGCGAACGCCGGCGCCGACCAGTTCGTGGACGAGAACGACACCGTCACCCTGACCGGCTCCGGCGTCGACCCCGAGGGCCAGGGCCTGACCTACGAGTGGGTCCAGACCGGGGGCCCGTCGGTGACTCTTACAGGAGCGAACGCGACCCGGCCGACGTTCGCCGCCCCCGAGGGCTTGGAGGACTCGGAGTTGACCTTCGAGCTGCGGGTCTCCGATGGGGTCAGTACCTCGGTCGACACGGTCACGGTCCATGTCGCCGCCGACGACGATGGTCCGATCGCGCTGGGAGGGGACGTCGGTGAGTCCTTCGCCTGGAGCTTCGACGGCGTCGACGGCGCCGCGGGCACGGACGCCGTGGTCGCCGAGAGCGCGACCTTCGTGGGCGGTGTGTCCACCGTCGACGTGCCGGAGGGACTCCCCTTCGACGCCGCCATCGCCCTGGACGGGGTGGACGACTACGTGGACCTCGGACCCGACGTGGGCGAGGTGCTCGGTGGGACGGCGACCCTGACGACCTGGATCCGCACCTCGGACAGCGCCGCTACGGGCAATGTCTGGGGTTGGCCGTCGATCGTCGGCTCGGAGGACAGTGGCGCCGTCGACGACATGCGCTGGGGATCGATCGACGCCAACGGCTTCCTGCACGTTTCCACCGGCAATTCCAGTGGCGTCGCAAGCAACGTCGCCATCAACGACGGGGAGTGGCACCACGTCGCCCTCTCACGCGACGCAGCCACCGGTGAGATCGAGATCTTCATCGACGGCGTGCTCGTGGGGCAAGGGACAGGCGCAACCGGGGAGTTCGCCATCCCCGAGGCACACCTGGGCCAGACCAACGACTACAACGGCACGGACCACGTCCACCTGGAGGCCGAGTTCGCGGACGTTCGAGTCTTCAGTCGGGTGCTGTCCGTCGACGAGGTCACCCAGACCATGCAGGGTCCGCAGACGGACGCGGGAACGGTGGTCGAGGAGGGCGGCGAGTACACGCTCGAGACCACGAAGACCTGGACCGACCCCGAGGGCGGCGAGCTGACCTACGAGTGGGTGCAGGTCAGCGGCCCCGCGGTCCAACTCGACGACGCCGCGAGCCAGACGCCGACCTTCACGGCCCCCGAGGGTCTGGCCAACACGGAGGTCGGCTTCGAGCTGCGCGTCTCGGACGGCGTGAACACGTCGACGGAATCGGTCACGATCACGATCGAAGCCGACGACGACGCGCCCTCCGCCGATGCCGGTGTGGACCTGGCGGTGGACGAGGGCGACGCCGTGACCCTGACCGGAACGGGGATCGACCCCGAGGGCCAGGGGCTGACCTACGAGTGGGTGCAGACCGGCGGCCCGACGGTGGCCTTGACCGGAGCGGACGGCGCGAGCCCGAACTTCGAGGCCCCGGAGGGCCTGGCCAACACCGACCTGACCTTCGAGCTGCGGGTGTCCGACGGCGTCAACACGTCGATCGACAGCGTGACCGTCCACGTGGCCGCCGACGACGACGCGCCGAGCGCCAACGCCGGCGCTGACCAGTTCGTCGACGAGGGCACGAGCGTGACCCTCGACGGCTCCGGTATCGATCCCGAGGCCCAGGACCTCACCTACACCTGGGTCCAAACCTCCGGAACGCCCGTGGAGTTGAGCGACGCCAACGCCGCCCGGCCCACCTTCGAGGCACCGAACCTCGTGGCGGGGGAGGTGCTCACCTTCGAGCTGACCGTCTCTGACGGCGTCAACGAGACCACGGACACGGTCTCAATCGACCTCTCCGCCGACAACGACGGCCCCTTGGTCGGGGACGACAGCATCTGGTTCGACGAGGCCCGCGAGTACGAGTCGTTCCAGGAGCTGCACTCGGACTTCGCGGACTTCCTCGGTAACCAGGAGAGCACGATCTCCTTCACCGGGCTGTCCGAGGGCACCATCGCCGGCGAGCAGTGGTCCGCAGACGGGGTGCACTTCGAGAACGCTGTGGGCGACAAGTACGCCGCCTACTCGGGCGTCCGCCCCGAGGGCGGCAACATCGTCGAGCACCTCACGGGCTACGACGGCTCGATCCGTCCCCACGGTGACAGCGCCTACGTGAAGTTCGCCAACGACGATCCGGCGTCGCCCTTCACGATCACCTTCGACGAGCCGGTGGCCAGCATCGGGGCGATCGTCGGCATGGGCGTGCAGGGCACTGATCACACCCTGACGATCACGCTGTTCGACGCCGACGGCAACCAGATCGGCCAGCGAACGCTCGACACCGAGCTCTGGGAGAGCTCTTCCTCGACCCAGAACTACGAGTCGGCCTTCGCCGTCCAGCTCGACGAGGCGATCATCGCCCGGGTCGAGATCCTGAACTCCTCCAACGTCGAGTTCGCCAACGCGCTCGTCATCGACGAGATCGCCTACTCCCACACGCCGATCGTCTCCGCGGACTTCGTGACCCTCGAGGACGTGCCGCTGACCACGCCGAACGTGCTGGCCAACGATATCGACCCCGAAGGCAGCGCCCTGTCGGTCGGCTCCTTCACCCAGCCCGAGCACGGTTCGGTGGTCTACAACGGCGACGGGACCTTCACCTACACGCCGGACGTGGACTACGGCGGCCCCGACTCGTTCACCTACGAGGCCGTGGACGCCGACGGCGGCGTGACCACGGGGACCGTCGAAGTCTTCGTGCGCTCCGCCAACGACGCCGCGGCGGTCGACGCAGGCGTCGATCAGGCGGTCTCGGAGGGCGACATCGTGACCCTCAGTGGATCGGGCAGCGACGTGGATGGTGACGCGCTGACCTACGAGTGGGTCCAGACCGGCGGGCCGACCGTGACTCTCACCGGCGGAGACGGAGCCAACCCCACCTTCGAGGCTCCCGAGGGCCTCTCCAACACCGACTTGACCTTCGAATTGCGGGTCTCCGATGGGCAGGTGACGTCGGTCGACACCGTGACGGTCCATGTGGCTGCCGACGACGACGCGCCGAGCGCTAGTGCTGGGGCCGATCAGTTCGTCGACGAGAACACGCCGGTGACCCTGACGGGTTCTGGAGTCGATCCCGAGGGCCAGGGCCTGACCTACGAGTGGGTTCAGACCGGCGGCCCGACCGTCGCGCTGACCGGCGCCGATGGCGCGACCCCGACCTTCGACGCCCCCGAAGGCCTCGCGAACACCGACCTGACCTTCGAGTTGCGGGTTTCGGACGGCGTGAACACTTCGGTCGATACGGTGACCGTCCACGTCGCTGCCGACGACGACGCGCCCACCGCGAGCGCTGGTGCGGATCAGTTCGTGGACGAGAACGCGACCGTGACCCTGACCGGCTCCGGCGTCGACCCCGAGGGCCAGGGCCTGACCTACGAGTGGGTGCAAACCGGCGGTCCGACCGTCGCACTGGCCGGAGCCGACGGCGCGAGCCCGACCTTCGACGCTCCTGAAGGCCTCGCCAACACCGACCTGACCTTCGAGCTGCGGGTCTCGGACGGCGTGAACACGTCGGTGGACACCGTCATCGTCCACGTCGCTGCGGACGACGATGCTCCGAGCGCCATTGCTGGAGCCGACCAGTTCGTCGACGAGAACGCCCTGGTGACCCTGACCGGCTCCGGCGTCGACCCCGAGGGCCAGGGCCTGACCTACGAGTGGGTGCAAACCGGCGGTCCGACCGTCGCACTGACCGGAGCCGACGGCGCGAGCCCGACCTTCGACGCGCCCGAGGGCCTTGCCAACACCGACCTGACCTTCGAGCTGCGCGTCTCCGACGGCGTGAACCTCTCGGTCGACACGGTCACGATCCACGTGGCCGCCGACGATGACGCGCCGAGCGCGAGCGCCGGTTCCGATCAGTTCGTCGACGAGAACGCCGCGGTGACTCTGACCGGCTCCGGCGTCGACCCCGAGGGCCAGGGCCTGACCTACGAGTGGGTTCAGACCGGCGGCCCGACCGTCGCGCTGACCGGCGCCGATGGCGCGACCCCGACCTTCGACGCCCCCGAAGGCCTCGCGAACACCGACCTGACCTTCGAGTTGCGGGTTTCGGACGGCGTGAACACTTCGGTCGATACGGTGACCGTCCACGTCGCTGCCGACGACGACGCGCCCACCGCGAGCGCTGGTGCGGATCAGTTCGTGGACGAGAACGCGACCGTGACCCTGACCGGCTCCGGCGTCGACCCCGAGGGCCAGGGCCTGACCTACGAGTGGGTGCAAACCGGCGGTCCGACCGTCGCACTGGCCGGAGCCGACGGCGCGAGCCCGACCTTCGACGCTCCTGAAGGCCTCGCCAACACCGACCTGACCTTCGAGCTGCGGGTCTCGGACGGCGTGAACACGTCGGTGGACACCGTCATCGTCCACGTCGCTGCGGACGACGATGCTCCGAGCGCCATTGCTGGAGCCGACCAGTTCGTCGACGAGAACGCCCTGGTGACCCTGACCGGCTCCGGCGTCGACCCCGAGGGCCAGGGCCTGACCTACGAGTGGGTGCAAACCGGCGGTCCGACCGTCGCACTGACCGGAGCCGACGGCGCGAGCCCGACCTTCGACGCGCCCGAGGGCCTTGCCAACACCGACCTGACCTTCGAGCTGCGCGTCTCCGACGGCGTGAACCTCTCGGTCGACACGGTCACGATCCACGTGGCCGCCGACGATGACGCGCCGAGCGCGAGCGCCGGTTCCGATCAGTTCGTCGACGAGAACGCCGCGGTGACTCTGACCGGGTCCGGCGTCGACCCCGAGGGCCAGGGCCTGACCTACGACTGGGTGCAAACTGGCGGTCCGACCGTCGCACTGACCGGAGCCGACGGCGCGAGCCCGACCTTCGACGCGCCCGAAGGCCTTGCCAACACCGACCTGACCTTCGAGCTGCGCGTCTCCGACGGCGTGAACCTCTCGGTCGACACGGTCACGATCCACGTGGCCGCCGACGATGACGCGCCGAGCGCGAGCGCCGGTTCCGATCAGTTCGTCGACGAGAACGCCGCGGTGACTCTGACCGGCTCCGGCGTCGACCCCGAGGGCCAGGGCCTGACCTACGAGTGGGTGCAAACCGGCGGTCCGACCGTCGCACTGACCGGAGCCGACGGCGCGAGCCCGACCTTCGACGCGCCCGAAGGCCTTGCCAACACCGACCTGACCTTCGAGTTGCGGGTCTCCGACGGCGTGAACCTCTCGGTCGACACGGTCACGATCCACGTGGCCGCCGACGATGACGCGCCGAGCGCGAGCGCCGGTTCCGATCAGTTCGTCGACGAGAACGCCGCGGTGACCCTGACCGGCTCCGGCGTCGACCCCGAGGGCCAGGGCCTGACCTACGAGTGGGTGCAAACCGGCGGTCCGACCGTCGCACTGGCCGGAGCCGACGGCGCGAGCCCGACCTTCGACGCTCCTGAAGGCCTCGCCAACACCGACCTGACCTTCGAACTGCGCGTCTCCGACGGGGTCAACACCTCGGTGGATACGGTCACGGTGCACGTGGCAGCCGACGATGACGCGCCGAGCGCGGACGCCGGCTCCGACCAGTTCGTCGACGAGAACGATGCGGTCACGCTCAGCGGTTCCGGTGTGGACCCCGAAGGCCAGGGCCTGACGTACCAATGGGTGCAAACCGGCGGTCCGACCGTCGCACTGACCGGAGCCGACGGCGCGAGCCCGACCTTCGACGCGCCCGAGGGCCTCGTCAACACCGACCTGACCTTCGAGTTGCGGGTCTCCGACGGCGTGAACCTCTCGGTCGACACGGTCACGATCCACGTCGCCGCCGACGATGACGCGCCCACCGCGAGCGCCGGTTCCGATCAGTTCGTCGACGAGACCTCCCCGGTGACCCTGACCGGCTCCGGCGTCGACCCCGAGGGCCAGGGCCTGACCTACGAGTGGGTGCAAACCGGCGGTCCGACCGTCGCACTGACCGGAGCCGACGGCGCGAGCCCGACCTTCGACGCGCCCGAGGGCCTCGTCAACACCGACCTGACCTTCGAGTTGCGGGTCTCCGACGACGTGAACCTCTCGGTCGACACGGTCACGATCCACGTCGCCGCCGACGATGACGCGCCGAGTGCGAGCGCGGGTTCCGATCAGTTCGTCGACGAGAACGCCCCGGTGACCCTGACCGGTTCCGGCGTCGACCCCGAGGGCCAGGGCCTGACCTACGAGTGGGTGCAAACTGGCGGTCCGACCGTCGCACTGACCGGAGCCGACGGCGCGAGCCCGACCTTCGACGCGCCCGAAGGCCTTGCCAACACCGACCTGACCTTCGAGCTGCGCGTCTCCGACGGCGTCAACCTCTCGGTCGACACGGTCACGATCCACGTGGCCGCCGACGATGACGCGCCGAGCGCGAGCGCCGGTTCCGATCAGTTCGTCGACGAGAACTCCCCGGTGACCCTGACCGGCTCCGGCGTCGACCCCGAGGGCCAGGGCCTGACCTACGAGTGGGTGCAAACCGGCGGTCCGACCGTCGCACTGACCGGAGCCGACGGCGCGAGCCCGACCTTCGACGCGCCCGAAGGCCTTGCCAACACCGACCTGACCTTCGAGCTGCGCGTCTCGGACGGCGTGAACACGTCGGTCGACACTCTGACGATCCACGTCGCCGCCGACGACGACGCGCCGACGGCCGGCGCCGGGGTCGACCAGTGGGTGGACGAGCACGACCGCGTTCAGCTCTCGGGGTTCGGCGTCGACCCGGAGGGCCAGGGCCTGACCTACGAGTGGGTGCAGACCGGCGGTCCCGCCGTGGGCTTGGTCGGCGCCGATGGACCCGAGCCGTCCTTCGACGCGCCCGAGGGCCTCGTCAACACCGACCTGACCTTCGAGTTGCGGGTCTCCGACGGGGCGAATACCTCGGTCGACACGGTCACGATCCACGTGGCCGCCGACGACGATGCGCCCAGCGCGGATGCGGGGGCAGACCTGGTCGTGGGCGAGAACGAGCCAGTGGTGCTCTCAGGCAGTGGCGTCGATCCGGAAGGACAGGGGCTCAGCTACAGGTGGGTCCAGGTCTCGGGTCCCGAGGTCGAACTCGACGACGCCGATTCGGCCGACCTTCGCTTCGACGCCCCAGAACTCGCGGGCGACAGCGACCTCGTCTTCCAGCTCGCCGTCTCGGATGGGACCAACACCTCGATCGACACGGTCACGGTCCATGTGCAGGCCGAAGACGACGTGCCGGTGATTCGCATCGACGAGGGCGACCTCTACGTCAAGGCCGGCGACTCGATCCAGTTCGAGACCGGTGCCTTCGACCTGGAAGGGCAGGAGCTGACCTACACCTGGCGTCAGGTCGAGGGACCGCCCGTCTCGCTGATCCACGGTGACACGCCGCAGCCGGTCGTCGGAGTGCCGGCGGACTTCGGCAATGTCACCCTGCGCTTCGAGCTGGAGGTCTCGGACGGGACCAACGTCGTGACCCAGATGGTGGAGCTGCACGTCCAGGACGACGTGCTCGGTTCTTCTGGCCTCGAGGACGGGGGCGGGGCTGACGTCGGTGGACCCGAGGCCGCGGGTCCCGAGCCGGAGTCTGACGAGGCTCCGCAGGCCTCTGGAACCGGACTGGCGGCCGGCGCTGGCGCATCGCTCGAGGAGGTTGCCCATTCGCCCACTGGTGTAGGCGCTCCAATGGAGCTGCCCAGCCTCGAGGTGGAGCCCGATCTCCCCATGGAGCGTCACGACGTGACCGAGCTGGGAGCGAGCGATGAAGACCTGGACGACACGGCGCCGGCCCTGGCGGCCGAGGCCCTCGCCGCGGGTTTCGAGAGCCTGTTCGAGCCGGTCGACGATCGTGGGGAAGTCGGCGCGGAGTCCGTGCGACTCACGCCCGTAGCCCTACCCGACGGCGGCTCGGACGCTGGGGGTGATGGCGGAGCGGAACCCGAGGTCGAGGGCCCGCGCGGCCTGCTCGGGCTCTGGGCCATGATGCGCGGCTTGGCCGGAGTCCGGGACGACCGGGAGGGTGAAGAGGGGCGCAGCGGGCGGTAGTCGCACGCTTCATGGGTCGCCGGGCCAGGCGCTGATCCGCGGCGGGAACCGGTGCGATTCCATGCAGCGGGCGTCGGGCGAGGAGCCGTGCTCGCTCCCGACCCGTCGACGACCTGCGAGGCACGTCCTTGACGCGTCCGCCGTCGATCCCAGATCGCCAGGAGAGGAATGCGCGCGGATCCCGCTCTCCATGTCCCGGAATCGGGCGCATCGCGCTGATTCGAACCTCCAGGGTCTCAGTTGGGTGGCCGATCTCAACTCACAAGTCTGCTCCCCCCCTCGACGGCCCTGCCCTGCCCGACGATGTCCCTCCCCCGACGCAAGACCCTCAAGCCCGACCGCGCGGAAGGGGAGCTCTTGAATGAGCTCTCCCGCCAGACGCAGGCCGAGATCAGCAAGCTCCGCGGCCAAGAGCGGCAGGAGCTGCGACTGGACGCCGAATTGAGGCCCGCCAACCTCTCGGCGGGCGTCCACACCATTGCCCAGGGCCGAACACTCGACGTCTCGCCCGGCGGTTGCCGCATGCGCCTGAGCGCGCCGCCGACCGTTGGCGACGTCTACACGGTCCACCTCAGCATGGACGGCCGAGCCTTGCCCCGCGTCCATGCCCTCTGCCTGCGCACGGCGCTGGTCGGGGATGCGGAAGTCGAAGCCGCCTTCCAGTTCCTCTCGCCTTTGGAGGATTCCGAGCTCTTCGCCAAGCGCTCGCCTGGAAGCGACGACCTGCTGGGCTGACCCCATGGCCGACGCTCCCGAACTGGCGCGCAGCGCCCGGTCCCTCAGCGACCTTCGAACGGCGACCGCCCTCGTGGCCGTGCTCGAAGCCGTCCGCGGGGCACACACCGCTGGTGGCGTGATCGAGGCCCTGCCTCGGCCGCTGGTCGAGCGGTTGGGCGTTTATGCCGCGAGGGCGATCGGACGCGTGCGCGGCGCCCCGATCGTCGCCGAGTACGCCCGCGACGCCCGCGAGGGCGAGTTCTTCGGATCGCGCCTCGAGGACACCTGTATCGAGGCGATGGCTGCGAACCAGTCGATCCAGCGCCGTTTCGCCTCGCGGCAACTGCGGCTCGAGATCGCCTTCGTCGCCGCCCCGTTGCACGACGAGTCCGGTCTGACCGTCGGCGCCGTAGGGATCGCCTGCGCGGTCCGCACTGCCACGGACCTCGAGGGACAGCTCGCAAACCTCGACGCCGTTGCGCGCCTGGTCGAACTCGCGCCCTCCTGGAACACGGTCGCGGGGCGGGCGTCGGTTGCCGACGACGCGGTGCTGGCCCAGGCCAGCCAGCTGGGCAAGGCCGCCGCCTACGAGTCCGACGTGGCCCTGGCCTTCGCCCTGACCAACAACCTCTGCACGCGACTGGACTGCGAGCTGGTCGCGATCGGCCTGGCCGAGGGTCCGACCGTGCGGGTGCTCAGCGTCTCGGGATTCGAGGACGTGCGCGAGGAGAGCCCCGCAGTCGAAGCCCTGCGGATGGCCATGGGCGAGGGCATCGACCTGGAGCGACGGGCCAGCGCGCCGGCTTCCGAGTTGGAGTCGGGACACCGCGTCCCCGCCTTGCTCGCGGCCTGGCACCACAAGGTGGGTGGCAGCGTGGCCGTGATTCCGTTGCTCGGTGGCGATGGGCCACGCGGCGTGGTCGCCTTGCGGCGGGCGCCCGGACTGACCTTCGAGCCGGCGGAGCTAGACCGGGTGGCCGAACTGATCGGGCCCTACCTGCCGGCGCTCGAGCTCCTGCGCCGCGCCAGCCGGGGACTGCCTCGCCACGTCGCGGACACCGGGCGCGCGCAGCTCGACGCCTTGCGCCGAGCGGGCGCATGGGGCCGCCGTGCGATCGTGGCTGCCATAGCGTTGTTCGGACTCTGGTTCCTGTTCGGCAGCCTCCCGCACAGCCTGTCCGTGCCCTGCGAAGTGCGCGCCAGTGAAGTCAGTCACCTCGCGGCGCCCTTCGAGGGGGTCCTGCGCGCGGCGCCGTTCACCCCCGGAGGGCGGGTCCGCGAAGGCGATGTGCTCGCCGTCTTCGATACCTCATTCGAGGAACTACAGCGCGCGCACCTCTTGGCCGAGATGGACGTGCTGGAGGTCGACCTGCGCCAGGCGTTGGCGGGCGATGACGCCCTGTCCCAACGCCGCCTCGAGCAGCAGCGCGCATCGCTCTCCGCCCAGCTCGCCCTCTCGGAGTTGCGCCTGGGCCGCGCGAGGATCACGGCGCCCTTCGACGGCGTGGTGCTGTCCGGGGACCTGCGCGACCGCATCGGCGACACCCTGGCCCAGGGTGAGGACCTGTTCGAGTTGGCGCCGGGAGACGGCTGGCGCGTGGAGTTGCTGGTGGCCGAAAAGGACGCCCTCGAGGTGGCCGTGGGACAGACCGGCCTGTTCTCGACCCGCGCCAGGCCGGAGGTGCGCCACGGCTTCGAGGTCGAGCACGTAGGTGGCGCCGTCGAGTCCGTGCACGGGGCCGCGGTGCTGCGACTCGAGGCCGCGGTGACCGACCAAGTGGCGTGGGTCCGACCGGGCATGACCGGATCGGCGCAGCTCCGCGTGGCCGGTCGCGCGCCCTGGAAGAAGGTCACGGGACCCCTGATCGACTGGTTGCGACTGAGGTTCGTCCTGTGACCGAGGCTGCCGCGCCCGGACCTCCGACTCTCGCCGACAGCCTGCGTGAGTGCGTCGTAGCGGCCCGTTCGGACCTGGTCGTCACCCGGCACCTGTTCCGCGGCGAGCCGTGCTACGTGCTGCGCGACCCATTGACCTTCGAGTCCACGCGCCTGGGTGTGGGGGACTACGGCGTGGTCCAACGCCTGGTCTCGGGAGTTGCCCTGGGCGACATCTTCGAGTCCCTGGCGGGCGACGGGACCCTGGAACAGGACGACGAGGAGCACTTCTATGCCTTCATCGTCTCGCTCCACCGCAAGCGCCTCCTGCGCCTGCCGATCGCCGATGACAAGGCCCTCTTCCGGCGCCACCGCCAGGCCCTGGCGCGCCGGCAACGATCTCTGATCTCCGCGCCTCTGTTCCACAAGCGCAGCCTGTGGAATCCGGATCCGTTCCTCGAGCGCACCGAGCGTTACGTGGCGCCGGTCTTCACGCGCACCGCCTTCGGCATCTGGCTGGCGGTCCTGGCCGTGGCCGGTTGGATCGCCGCAGCCAACTGGAGCGAGCTCAGCGCTCCCCTGGGCCAGGTGCTCCTGCTGCAGAACCTGCCACTGCTCTGGATCGGCCTGATCGGTCTCAAGGTCGTGCACGAGTTCGGCCACGCCTACGCCTGTCGCTTCTGGGGCGGCGCGGTGCCCGAGATGGGTGTCAACCTGATCGTGTTGACGCCCCTGCCCTACGTGGACGCCAGCGCCGCTTGGAGCTTCCACAAGAAGTCCCACCGACTGATGGTCAGCTTGGCGGGGATGTACGTGGAGCTGTTCCTGGCGGCGATCGGACTGATCGTCTGGAGCATGACCGAGGCCTCACTGACCAACGCCTTCGCCTACAACGTGGCCCTGCTCGGCAGCGTGGTCACGGTCGCCTTCAATCTGAATCCGCTGATGCGGTTCGATGGCTATTACGTTGCCTCGGACCTGCTAGAGATCCCCAACTTGCGGGCGCGAGCGGGCGCCTATACCGGCGATCTGATCAAGCGGCTGTTCCTGGGAACCGAAGCCGCGGTGGTGGAACGGGGCCGTCGACTGCGCGCGCTGCTAGTCACCTACGGGGTCAGCGCGGCGATCTACAAGATCACTCTCGTGTTGGGGATCTCGACCGCCATCGCCAGCAAGTACTTCACGATCGGCGTGGCAATCGGGTTGACCTACATCGGCATGGAGGTCTTCAAGCTCGGCCGCAAGCTGATCTCGCTGCTGTTCCTGTGCCAGTCGACCCAGCACGTCCGCAACCGAGCGGTGGCCGTGGGCGTCGTGGGCCTTGGGCTCATGCCCCTGGGCGTGGTGGCGGCGCCCCTGCCGGCCTGGTTCACTGCCCCGGCGATCATGACCTCCGAGCGCGTGGCCGAGGTCTACGTGGAGGTTCCCGGGACCCTGGTCGAGACCACCGCGCGCGTTGGCGACTGGGTCGAGGCCGGTGCGACGCTGGCGACGATCGAGGCGCCGGAGGAGGACCTCCGCATGGCCGAATCCGCGGCCGAGCTGGCCCAGCTGGACCTGCGACTGGCCGCCGCCCGCGACGTCGATCCGGCCCAGGCCCTGCGCCTGCAGCGCGAGCGCGACTACCTCGTGAGCGACTTCGGCTGGCGGGTCGAGCGCGCTGCCCGGCGCACGCCGGTCGCGTCCCAGGCCGGTCGGGTGGTCGAAGTCGTCGATCCGCGGACGAGCGGCACCTTCCTGCGCGTCGGCACGCCCATCGCTCGCATCGCCTCGGGGCGCAGGGTGGTGCGGGCGCTCCTGCGCGACGAGCAGCTCGCACGCGGTCGTCCGGAGGTGGGCGAGCGGGTGCGCTTCCGACCGAGCGCCTGGCCCGGCGGCGAGTTGGAGGGCCGGGTGACCGCGGTCGAACCCCTGGCCATGGCGGCCCTGGGTGAAGTGTCCCTGACGCACTTGGGCGGCGGCGAGATCGCCGTCGATCCGGTCACTGGCGTGCCCCTGGTCCCGCACTTCACGGTGACCGCGATCCTCGACGACGAAGCTGCGGCCAGACTGCCCGACCGCGCCCTCGGCCGGCTGTGGCTCCCTGCCCGCGCCGAGACGGTAGGAGTCTGGATGCGCCGCAACGTCCAGCGCTTCCTCGACCGCTTGCGCGGCTGAGCGCGGCCGCGTTCCGTGTTGGGGCGCGGGTCTGCTTGTCGGACGTGCGTCCAATCCTTGGACGTCATCGGGCCACCGCAGGCGAGTACGGCCACAAGCGCGCGTTGGGGGCCTGTAGGAGCCTGGCACCCTTTTTGATCTGGTCCTGGGCTGCTCGGCACCACCAAGGCGCCGAGACGAGCGATCACGATCAGTGGCGCCGAATCCAGGCGCATCCGCCACAGGAGAACTCGACATGAAATTGCACCGTTCACGGACCGCAGGTCTGACCCTGGCCTCGATCGCATTGATCGGCGCGCCGGCACAGGCCCAGAGCTGGTCCGAGGAGTTCGACCTGCCCGGCGTCGCCGGCCGTGTCTTCTCGACCAGTTCCTGGCAGGACCAGTTGGTGGTCGGCGGCTACGACTACCTCCAGGCCGACGCCCAGAGCCTGGGCCTCGTGGCGACCTTCGATGGCACGTCCTGGAGCCCCCTTGGCAGCGGCATCCCCGGCGCCGGCGCCTTCGTCGACTACGACGTGCGCGACTTCGCGATCTACGACGGGGGGCTGGTGGCGGCCGGCACCTTCACCTCCGCCGGCGGACAACCGGCCAAGAGCATCGCGCTGTTCGACGGCGTCGACTGGCAGCCCTTGGGTGGTGGTTTGGACCTGAGCTTCGCTCCCACCGGGTCGGTCTTCTCCCTGGAGGTCTTCCAAGGCGATCTCTACGCCAGTGGGCAGTTCAACCTGGCCGGCGGCATTCCGGTCCAGGGTCTCGCCCGTTGGGACGGACAACAGTGGCACGCTGTCGGCGGCGGCCTGCCGCCCGTCGCCGGCGGCACGCCCGGCTTCGCATGGGAGATGAGCGTCGGCCCCGACGGCCTGCTCTACCTGGCGGGCGAGTTCCCCGCCGCGGGCGGAGTGGCCGCGACCGGCAACATCGCGACCTGGGACGGCAGCAACTTCGCGTCCGTGGGCGGGGGCTTCAACGTCTTCGGCGGCGCCAGCGTCCGTGACCTGGCCTGGTACGACGGCGAGTTGTGGGCCGTGGGCACCTACGACCTGGCCGCCGGCGGAGCGGGTGACGAGAAGGCCGCGATCTTCGACGGCAGCACCTGGCGGGCGGCGGGCAACTTCCCCGACTCCGCTGTCGGAACGCGTCTGGATGCGATCTGCGTCTTCCAGGACCAGGTCTACGTGGGCGGCAACATCGTCAGCGTCGACGGGCTCTCGGTGCGACGGATGGCGCGCTTCGACGGGACCTCCTGGACCTCTCCCGGGGGCATCTTCGCCCAGAGCATCAACCAGTTCGTCTTCGACATGGTCGCCATCGACGGCACCCTCTGGGTCGGCGGCGAGTTCTCCTCGGTCGGCTACCTGCCACCCGCCGGCGAGGTGATCGTGACCAACAGCGTCGGCGCCTTCGACGGCAGCTCCTGGAGCGGCGGCGGCAAGGGCTTGGGTGTCAACGGGCCCGTGCGCGCGAGCCTGGACTGGAACGGCGCGACGGTGGCCTTCGGCGACTTCAACCAGGCGGGAGACCAGCAGGTCGACAGCGTGGCCCTCCTGGACGGCGACAACTGGTTCCCACTGGGCACGTTCAACGGAGCAGCAGACGGCGGAACCGTGTTTCAGAACGACTTGGTCGTCGTGGGCAACTTCACCAGTGTCGATGGCGTGAGCACGCCCGCGCCGGCGGCGCGCTTCGACGGGACGACCTGGCACAGCCTGGGGTCGGGGGCGATGGCCAATGCGGTGGCCGCGGCAGTCTACGGCGGCGAGCTCTACGCACTGGCGGACTTCGGGCTGTGGCGTCTGGAGGGCTCGACCTGGAACCAGGTGGGCATGTCGATCTTCGGCGCGCCCTACGCGCTGCACGTTCACGGGGACCTGCTGTTGGTCGGCGGCTCCTACGGATTCGGCCAGGGCAACGTTCTGGCCTGGGACGGGCAGACCCTCGCGAGCCTGGGCGGTGGAACCGACGACGCGGTGCGCGCCTTCGCGTCCTTGGGCGACGACCTCTACGTGGGTGGCGAGTTCGGCACCGCCGGTGGGGTCCAGGCGCCGCTGCTCGCACGTTGGAGCGACTCCGGCTGGTCCGGTGTCGGGCCCTTGACCGGTACCGAGGTGACAGCCCTCGCGGCACTGGGCGGAGAGCTCTTCGTGGGTGGCAACCTCTTCGTGCCCGGCAATCCGGCCAACAAGTACATCGCGCGACTCGCGGGCGGCAGCTTCGAGGCCCTGGGCACGGGCATGGTTGGACAACCGCTGACCATGACCACCCATGAGCAGAGTGGGAGCCTGGACGTCGGCGGCATCTTCCAGTCGGCCGGGGGGGCGATCGCGCACAACTTCAGCCGCTGGGACACCGGCGTGAGCGGTCCGGTGTGCCAGGCGGACCTGGGCTTCGGCGGTCCGGGCCAGAGCGTCCTGACGCTGTGCGGCACCGGCCTGGGCAGCGGGCAGAGTTCGGACCTGCGACTGACCGGTGCGGCGCCGGCCGCGTTGGGAGTGCTCGCCGTCGGCCTGGTGGAGCAGCCGACACCCCTCTTCGCGGGCATCCTCGTCGCCGGCAATCCGGTGCTGACGATCCCCCTGGCGACCGACGCCGCCGGGGAGTATGAGCAGCTCGGCCTGGCCGGGGGCCATCCGCTGTCGCCGGCGCTCTTCCTGCAGGCGCTCGTGATCAACCCGAGCGTGCCGGGCCAGGTGGAGTTCTCCAACGGCATCTTGGCGCAGTTCCAGCCCTGAGAGCCGTCGAGCGAATGGGCGCCGTGGCCGACGTTCCGTCGGTCGCGGCGCACGTCGCGTTCGCGCGCATGCGGGCGGGATTCTCGGAGCCCGTTAGGATCGCAGGTCCCCGACGCCCACATCGCCCGGGTCGCCCCCCGTGATCCAACCGAGGAGAATCGACATGACGCCCGCCGTACTCGCACGCAGTCCCTTCGCGATCCGGGGCTGCACCGCAGTCATCGCCCTCTCGTCCGTGGCCTGGTCCCAGGGAACGAGCTGCGCCCAGGATTCGATCGACTTCGACCTGATTCCCCTCACCGGGCTCGAGGGTCAGAGCTTCGTCGCCGTCGAGCTGAACGACGCCGGGCAGGTGGCGGGGCAGATCTTGGCCACCCAGCCCGGCGGCGTCCAACAGGCTTTCGTCTGGCAGAACGGCCAGCTCGTGACCCACGCCTTCCCCGGCTCGACGGTGTCGGTCAGCGGCCTGAGCGATGGGGGCCTCGTGGTGGGCAACCTGTTCGCGGCGGGATCGCCGCCCCAGACCTTCCTGTGGGACAGCGCCACCGACACCGTGGACTTCGCCAAGGCGCCCTTCGAGCACTACCCCGCCGACGTGAACGACGCGCGCACGGTCGTCGGCCTCGATGCCGACGGCCTGTTCGGCTACGCCCTCGACGCGACGACAGGCGAGGCGACCACGATCGCCTTCGGGCAGGTGCCGACCGTCGGCGTCGGCACGTCGGGGGCCGTCTCGATCAACGCGGCCGGGGTCGCGGTGGGTGGGGAGGTGGTCTTCGAGGACGGCGCCGGCATGTACCTGGAGCGCCCCTACCGTTGGTCCGAGCGCGACGGCATCGAGGACCTGGCCATGTCGCCGACGGGCTTCGGCGGGCGTGCGGTGGACGTGAGCCCCGGCGGCAACGTGGCCGGGACGGTCCTGGACGAGTTCCTCGGCCACCAGTCCGCCTACTGGTCAGACCAGGGCCAGACCCTGACCACCCTCGGCTCGCCCTTCGGCTACTTCGTGTCCGACGCCCTGGCGGTCAACGACCTCGGCCAGGTGGTGGTTGTGGCGCCCAACGACCTGTTCGGCTTCACGCGCGGCTTCCTGTGGCAGAACGGCAGCTTCACCGACCTGTCGTGCTTCGTGCCCTCGGGGTTGTTCGTCGCCCGTCCGGTCGACGTGAACAACGACGGCGAGATCCTGGTGCAGCTCACCAACAGCGGCGGCCTCTCGATCGTCGGCACCGGCATCCTGCGGCCCGTCAACCCGCCGGTGCTGGCCTTGGAAGAGGTGCGGCTGGGCACTCCGCCGAACCCCAACGCGTTCCTGGCCGGGCAGACCAGCGCTCCGATCGTCGGCGCGGTTTGGGATCCGGCCATCGACCACGCCGTGTTCGCGACGGCGGCGACCCAAGACTTCGCGCTCCTGGCGCTGTCGCCGACGAACCTGCCCCTGGCGGGGCTGGGGACGCTGCTCTGCGATCCGACCACGGTGTTCCAGACCCTGGCCACGGCAGCAGGCACGCCGTTCCAGGTGCCGATCCCGAACGATCCGGTGCTGCCCGGA
This sequence comes from Engelhardtia mirabilis, assembly GCA_007751255.1. GTDB lineage: Bacteria > Planctomycetota > UBA1135 > UBA1135 > Engelhardtia > Engelhardtia mirabilis. Next base: position 4,776,875 of record CP036296.1, on the reverse strand, counting down.
CTGCAGCTCTGCACCCAGGGGGCGTCGCTCCAGCCGAGTGGACTCATCCTGGCCAACGCCCTCGACGTGACCCTGGGCAACCTGTGAGCGGCGTCTGGTGTCCTGGATCAGAAATTCGGCGTCACTTCCCGGAGGTCCGATCGATGCTGGCTAGGCGCGCCGACGACGCGTATCCGCTGCGATACTCGGAGGAGGCGCTGGCGACGCCAGCGGTGATCGGGGCCCGGGAAGTGACGCCGAATTTCTGATCCAGGACACTAGTCGGCGCGCTGGTCGCCGGCCTCGAGGTGCTGCCGCATTCGCAGCACCTCGTCGCCGGTGACGTGGTGGTGCTTGCGGGCGAGCTCGCGGAAGCCGCAGCTCCGGTAGAAGGCGCGGCCGACGGGGTTCTGGACGAAGACCTCGACCTCGAGCGGCCCGCGCATCGATCGGGCGCGCTCCACCAACGCGCGGCCGATGCCACGGCGGTGGTGGGCGGGATCGACGAATAGCGCGCCGACTTCGCGCTTGCCGACCAGCGAGAGGAACCCCGCGACGCGACCCTCCACCTCGAAGATCAGCGTCTCGGTCACGTCCATGTAGAAGCTGGAGATGTTGCGGCGCTCGGTGGCCAGGAACTCCGCCTCGAGGAAGGGGTGCCCGACCAGCGAGGCGTCGTACCAGACCTCGAGCAGCGCGTCGAGGTCGTCCGCGCGGTAGGGGCGGATCATGGTTCGAGCAGCTCGCGATCCGGGGCTCGGCCCCGGACCGTTGCCCGCGCGCTCGTTCAGCGCACGGTCCACAGTTCGTGCTCGCTGGCGACCCGGCCTTCGATCACGGTGCCCACGCAGTGGCTCGTGTATTCGAAGGGGTCGCCGTCGAACAGGGCCACGTCGCCGTCCTTGCCCACCTCCAGCGAGCCCACGCGATCGCCCACGCCGCACAGCTTGGCGGCCTCGATCGTCACCAGGGCCAAGGCCCGCTCGCGGTCCAAGCCGTAGCGCGCCGCGACCGCCGCTTCGAACAACAGCACCCGCGCGCGGGGGACGTAGCCCTCGTAGCCGGTCTGCAGCGCCACCGTCACGCCGGCCTCGACCAGCCTGCGAGCCGTGCCCATGGAGAGCTCCTCGGCCTCGCCGCCGGAGCGCTGCATGGTCGGGTGCACGATCACCGGCACGCCGGCGGCCAGGATCTCGTCGATCACCCGCGGGGCTTCCGCGGCGCCGTCGAGCACCAGGCGCAGGTGGGGGAACTCCGCCGCGATCCGCAGGGCGGTGACGATGTCCTGGCTCGTGTGCGCGGTGACCAGGAGCGGCAACTCGCCGGTGACCACCTGGGCCAGGGCCTCGCTGCGCAGGTTGCGCGGCGGCGCTTCCTCGCCCGCGAGCTTCTTCGAGTACTCCAGACCCTCGTAGAGCTTGGCGCGCAGCACCGCCGCGGACTTCGAGCGGGTGCCGGGGTTGCCGGCTCCGCCGCGCCCCGCGTCGGACAGGCTCGCGGTGACCATCGCCGCGGGCACCATGACCGCCTCCTCGACCGACGAGCCCGTGGTCTTGGCGACCATCGACTGACCCGAGACCAGGGCGCCCGGGGCGTGGCCGGTGTGGACCGTGGTCACGCCGAAGCTGCGCACCCACTCGATCAACGGGTCGTCGAGGTTGTAGGCGTCGAGGGCCCGCAACTCCGGCTGCACGGACTCGGAGCGGTCGAGCTCGTCGTTGACACGATCGGTGTTGAGGAAGCCCGCCAGGCCCACGCAGGTGTGGGCGTCGACCAGGCCCGGCGTGGCGACCGCGGCTTCGCGCACGGTCCAGCCGTCGGGAACGGTCAGCAGCGCAGCCGGTCCGATGGCCGTGATCCGACCCTCGTCGATCAGGATCACCCCGTCGCGGATCGGCTCGCCGGCCGCGGTGTGGATCAGGCCGGCCTTGATGGCGATTCGGCCCCCGCCCTCGTTCGAGGTCGCACCGGCAGTCGCGGCGAGGGTCGCCACCGCCAACGCCATCGCGCCCAGGCCCCGTCGATTCGTGATCACGTGGTTCATCGCAGAAGACCTCATCGGACGTTGGCGCAGCACTGGGTGAAAGGCACGTCGTCGCCCGCGCCGGGTCCGCCGATCGAGTAGATCAGGTCATCGGGGTCGGACAGGTCGAAGACCCGCTCGCCCTCGACCCAGGTCTCGAGCACCTGGGTGTAGACCGAGAAGGGGTGACCGTCGAGCACCGCCAGGTCGGCGTCCTTGCCGACCTCGAGGCTGCCCACGCGCCCGTCCAGGTCGAGCATCTCGGCCCCCGCGATGGTCAGGGCTTCGAGGGCCTTCTGCTCCGACAGCCCCGCGCGCACCGCCAGGGCGCCCGAGCGCAGGAACAGGCGCGAGTCGGTGATGTAGTCGTCGGTGTGCAGGGCCACCCGCACGCCGGCCTCGTCGAGCACGCGGCAGGTGTCGAAGGACAGGCGCGTGGCCTCCTGCTTGCCGCCGGGCGAGTCGACCACGATCACCGAGCAGGGCACGCCCGCTGCCGCGATCTCGTCCGCCACGCGCCAGCCCTCGGAGACGTGGTGCAGCACGACGCGGAAACCGAACTCCTCGGCCAGCCGCAGCACGGTCAGGATGTCGTCGTGGCGGTGGGTGTGGTGGTGGACGATGCGTTTGCCGTCCAGGACCTCGACCAGGGCCTCGAGCCCCAGGTCGCGGGCAGGCGCGTCGACCTCCGGGTCGTCCGCCGCAGCGCGCAGCTTGTCGCGGTAGGCCACCGCGTCGATGAACTTCTGCCGCACCAGGGCCGCCGACTTGGCGCGGGTGCCCGGGAAGGGCTTGTCGCCCTGGGGGTTGGTGCCGTTGGCCATCTTCAGCCCGCCCATGATCGAGCCGTCTTCGAAGCGGTAGGCCAACTCCTCCACGGTCACCGCCAGGCGCAGCTTCAGGTAGACCGTCTGCCCGCTCATCAGGTGCCCCGAGCCGGGCATGCAGTTGAGCGTGGTGAGGCCGCCGGCGCGGGCGCGGTGCACGGACGAGGCGCGCACGTCCATGCTGTCGAGGGAGCGCGCCTCGGGCTGGATCGGGTCGGACGAGTCCGCCGCGAAGGGCGCGCCCACGTGGCTGTGGGTGCAGATCAGCCCGGGCATGATCGTGCGGCCGGTGGCGTCGATCAGCTCGGCTCCCGCGGGGATCTCGACCTCGCCGCGCGCGCCGATGGCGGCGATGCGACCGTCGCGCACGACGATCACGCCGTCGTCGATGGCGGGAGCGGTGATCGGCAGCAGGGTCGCGCCGACGAAGGCCACGAGGTTCTCGGGCTGGGCCGAGGCAGTGTCAGGGCCGGGCTCCTGGCCGTGCTCCAGGGCGGGGCTGGGCCGCACGGCCAGGGCCAGGGCGGCCACGCCGACGAGGGATGCGAGGAGAGTCTTCATGGTGGGGGCTCGGTGGAGTGGGGGCGCGTCATCCTAGCGATGACCGTCGCCCGCGCCCGCGCGCGTCGCGCCGTCGGCCCGTAACCTGGCGGGCCCACCCCAGGACCCCCGGACCTCCCAACGCCCCATGCCGACCCTCCCGCTGCTCCTCGCTCTGCTCCTTCTCCCCAACCAGGACGCCGCACCGGAGGTCGCAGCGGCGCCCTCCGCGCCGCGCGCGGACGGCTGGTTGGTGTTGGGCGCCGTGGACGGGCGCGGGCGGCGGCCCTTCCGGCCCGATGCCGTCTTCGCGCAGTTCCTGGCCACGCCGGGTGCCGAAGACTTCCCGGTCGAGGGCCAGCGGATGACCGGCGAGCGCGGCAGCGAGACCTGGGCTTGGACACCGTCCAAGGACAACGGTGGTCCCGAGCAGGCCGGCAGCTGGAGCGCGGCCCTGGTGCCGGTCGAGGCGGGCCAGGGCGGGGTCTGGATGGCCAAGCTCGGCGGAGCCTGGGAGCTGTGGGTGGGCGGCCGGGCGCACGTGGGAGACGCTTACCGCTACGGCTTCGGCGGGGTGCCGGTGCTGCTCGAGGAGGGCCTGAATCAGGTCATGGTCTCGGGCTCACGCGGCGGTTTCGGGCTGGAGTTCACCCGCGCCGAGGCGCCGGTGACCTTCGCCAAGCGGGACGTGACCCTGCCGGACATCGTTGCGGGCGAGGGCGGCTCGATCGATATCGGCTTGACCCTGCACCGCACCTCGCGCGTGCCCCTGGTCGGCGCGCGGCTGGAGCTCGGTGGCGACTTCGAGGGCGGCGTGTCGCTGCTGTCGATGCAGCCGCTCGAGACGCGGACGGTGGCGATCGAGGCCGCGCTGCGCGACGCCGCCGCGGCGGCCGAGCCCGGGGACTTGACCGTCGAGTTCCGCGTGTGCGCGGCGGACGGCACCCAGCTCGCGACCACGCGCAAGACGGTGCGGGTCGTGGCGCCGGACAGCCGGCGCCTGCGCAGCTTCCGCTCGAGAATCGACGGCTCGACCCAGGTCTGGGGTGAGGTTCCGCCGCCTGCCGCGGAGCTGCGCGGCCGGGCCGAGCGGGCCGAGAGCGCTGAGAACGCGGCTGACGCGAACGCTGGGGCCAGCTCGAACAGCGGCGGCCGTGGCGAAGACGCCGAGGGCGCGGACGAGGTCGCAAGCGCCTCGGACAAGGGCGGCGACGAGAACGCCGGCGCTGCCGAACTTCCGGGCCTGGTCGTCAGCTTGCACGGCGCGTCGGTGGCGCCGCGCAACCAGATGGGCGCCTATGCGCCCGAGCCGGGCCTGTGGATCGTCGCCGCCACGAACCGGCGTCCCTACGGCTTCGACTGGCAGGACTGGGGTCGCGCCGACGCCTACGAGGTGCGCGACGCCTTCCGCGGGCGCGTGGCCATCGATCCGACGCGCCTGTACCTGACCGGGCACTCCATGGGCGGGCACGGCACCTGGCACCTGGGCGCTAACGATCCGGACGGTTGGGTGGCGATCGCTCCGAGCGCCGGTTGGCGCAGCTTCGACACCTACGGCGGTCGGCCCGACGGCCAGCTCGCCGAGCTGTGGCAGCGCGCGGACGCCGCCAGCTTGACCGAGACGCTGCTCGAGAACCTGGCCCAGGTGCCGACCTTCGTGTTGCACGGCGACGCGGACGAGACGGTGCCGGCCAGCGAGGCGCGGTCGATGCTCGAGCGGCTCGAGGCCGCGGGCGCGGTCGACCTGCGCTCGCACTTCCAACCCGGGGCGGGACACTGGTGGAACGGCGACAACGCCGCCGGCGCGGACTGCGTCCAGTGGCGCGGCATCTTCGAGCTCTTCGGCGAGCATCGGCGCGCGACAGCGGCGGAAGGCGCGGCGCCCGAGCCGCGCGAGCTGCACTTCGTGACCGTGGACCCGGCCGTCGACAGCCAGCACCACTGGCTGCGTGTGGACCAGGTCACCCGGATCGGCGACCGCGCGCGGGCCCGGGCGAGCTGGAACGACGGGCGCGTCGAGGTCGTGACCGAGAACGTGCGCCGCCTGGCGCTGCTGCCGAGCGCGCGGGCGACCGAGGTGGTGCTCGACGGCCAGGCGCAGGAGCTGAGCGAGGATCCGATCGCGACGGGCGCGGCACTCGAGTTCGTGCGCGACGCGGGCGATTGGGACCCGGTCGCGACGGCGATCCCCGCCGGCGAACGCCGCCCCGAGCGCTCCGGCCCCTTCAAGCGCGCCTTCGACCGCGAGTTCCTGCTCGTGCGCGGCACCGCCGGCACCCCGGCCGAGACCGACGCTTTGGCCCAACTGGCCCTGCGCGACGCTCAATCCTGGTGGTACCGCGGCAATGGCCGCGCGCCGGTGATCACCGACCGCGACCTGCTCGCGCGGCCCGAGCTCGCGCACCACAACGTGATCCTCTACGGCAACTCCGAGACCAACGCCGCCTGGTTCCAGGTGCTCGGCCGCGACTGCCCGATCCAGATGCGCCGCGGCTTCGCCCTGGTGGGGGAGGCCCAGTTCCGCGGGCCCGACCACGCGGCGGTCTTCTGCTACCCGCGCCTGGGCAGCGACGTGGCCCTGGCCGGCGTCTTCGCCGACACCGGTGCCGCGGGCTCGCGCCTGCACGCGATCGGCAACCATTTCGTCTCGGGTGTCGGCATTCCGGACTACGCGGTGTTCTCGAGCGCCGTGCTCAGCTCCGGCGACGGCGGCGTGTCCGTGGCCGGCTTCTTCACGAACGACTGGAAGCTGGACCTGACCAACCAGAGCCACTGACCGGCCGTCGCGCGATCACCCGCAGCGCCAGGAGGAAGGCGAGCACGAAGGGCGTCGTCACCAGGGCCTCGGTACCCCAGGGGAAGGGCAGCGTGGTCCAGTCCACCAGCAGCGGGGCGGCGAGGATTCCGTGGTGGATGAAGTCGAAGGTCATTTCGTAGAGGCCGAAGACCGCCACGGTCACCAGGGCCAGCACCCACCCGCCGATGGCGGCGAAGAGGGCCGAGGCGACAGGAGTTCGGCCCGCTGCCCGAGCCCAGGCCACGTGGTTCAGGGCCAGCCCGAAGGCGAAGACCAACTCCACCGCCAGGATCTCGCCTCGCCGCCAACGCACCAGCCAATCGGCCTGGGCGAGCTTCTCCTCGGCCCAGGGGTCCCATACCGGGTTGATCGGCTCTGGCTCGTGGACGGTGCGCAGCCAGGTGCTGGAGGTGCCCACCAACTCTGCGATCTCGCTGCGCCAGTAGGCCGACACCAGGAGCGGCAGCGCGAGGGCGGCGAACAAGAGCCCGAGGGCGTGCCGAGAAAAGCGCTCCTGCAATCCCATGGCCCGGTGCGCGTCGGCGATGGCCGACACGGTGGTGGTCAAGAACAGCAGCTCGACCAGCACCAGCAGACTGACGACCCCCGATGTCGGTGCGAACGCGACCATGCGCTGATCGGCCGAGATCCACAGCCACCACAGCACCGCGAAGCGCGCGGCGGCGACGGGCAGGGCCCAGCGGGCCAGGGCTCGGTAGCGCGGCAAGGGATCCGAGGGCTGCATGGGGAGGGTCCGACGCTCAGTCGGCTCCTCCCGCCAACCTACAGGGCCCGCGCCGATCGTGTCAGGCGTCGTCCGCCCCGCCCACACCGCTCGCGAGGTCGCGCAAGACCTCCACGCTCAGGCGACCGTCCCGGACCCCGTCGACCTCGTCCAACTCGCCGAGGGTGCCCCTGATCTCGTCCAGGGTTACCAGGCCCTTGTCATTGGCCTTGGCCAGCAAGGTGCCGAGCACCAGGGTCAGGTAGCCGACGTCGTGCTCGAGTGCGTCGAGGCGCTTGGACGTCTCCTTGCTGAAGCGCCGGTGGGTGCGCCGAAAGCGCCGCCCCGACTTGACCACGTCGTCCAGCTCGTGCCCGTAGACCGCCCGTCCGCTGAGGAGGAATTCGCTGAGTCCCATGGCGGGATCCTACTGCGATCCCGCCATGGCGATTCAAGCCCCGCTCTCAGGGCGCGACGGTACCGACCAGCATGTTGCTGAACTCGATCGGGGAGCCCGTGGTCAGCAGATCGATCGCGGCCGCCTGGAAAGCCAGGGTCGCACCGACGAGGCCCGGATCGGCGGGCACCGGTGCCGAGAAGATCGCCTGGCCCGCGACCATCGGGGGCGAGCCCAGGGTCGACGGGAAGGGCGCCAGCGAGAGCAGGATCTCACCAAGGCCGGGCAGGAACAGGCCGCAGCCCGAGGCGTCGCTGCCGTCGACGCCGACGTAGAAGAACGTCAGACCGGAGACGATCGCGGAGGCGTCCAGTTGCAGGTTCAAGCTCTGGCCCGACTGGAGCGCGGTCGACGAGCTGAGGGTGGCCGGGTTGCCGAAGCAGCCGCTGACGCTGGCGAGGCCCGCGACCTGCAGCTCCACCGCGCCGATGTCGATCAAGGGCGCCGTGCCCGAGCCCGTGTCGACCACCGCGGGCGCGTCCACGTAGCGCGGGTTGCCGACGTAGTCCTGGAGCAGCGTTGCCGGCAGGGCCGAGTTGTCGCCCGCGTCCACGGCGGGGGAGCTGGCCCCGGGCGTGAAGTCGCCGCCGGCCACATTCACCAACTGGGGATCACCGGCGAGGTTGCCCGTCCCCGCATAGCCACCCTCGACGATGGTGTAGGTGGCGTTCATGCCCGCGGTGAGCTGGTTGTTCGGCCCCTGGGCACCGCCCGGGCCCGAGTTGTCCCAGAAGATGCAGTTCACCACCGAGGTGTTGTTCGCGCCCTGGTTGCGCAGTCCGCCGGCGGCCTGGTTGGTGGACGAGTTCTCGACGATCGTGCAGTTCTGGATGCGCGTGTTGCCGCCGGAGCCGACCCAGATCGCGCCGCCGCCGTCGCCGCCCGTGGCCACGTTGCCGCGGAACACGCAGTTGCGCACGCGCACGCCGTTGGTGGAGAAAACCTCCAGGGCGCCGGCGCGGTTCGCGGTGTTGTTCAGGAACAGGCAGCGGTCGTACCAGACCGCGCCGCCGCCGGCGATGTCGAAGGCGCCGCCGAAGGAGCCGCCGTTGCCCTCCTCGAAGCTGCACGCGATGAAGCGCGGCGCGCTGCCGGTGTTGATGTAGCCGGCCGCGCCCCCGAAGGTGCAGCGGTTCGCCACGAAGCGGCAGTTGCGGATCAGGGGACTGTCGCCGCCCGTGCAGATGATCCCGCCGCCCTTGTTGTTGTTGCCGCTGCCGTTGGCCGTGCCGCTGGTCACGGTGAAGCCGTCGAGTACCGCGGTCAGGTCCGCGCCGGGGGCCGTGACCACGTGGAAGCTGTTCTCGCCGAACATCCCGCTCCCGTCGTTGCCGGCCAAGTCGCCGGTCAGGATCGAGGGCGCCGTGCCGATCGGCGGGCGCTCGTCGACCGTGGCTTCGCCGCCCAGGAACCCGCCGTAGACCTCCACGCCGCTCTGCAGCACGAAGGACGCCGTGCGGCTCGTGCCGCTGGTCGGCAGGTAGGAGCCCTGGGCCGCGAAGACCTGCTCGCCCGGCGTCGCCGAGAGCAGGGCGGCCTGCAGGCCGTCCGGGCCCTGGAAGGCGTCGGCCCAGCTCGAGCCGTCGTTCGCGCCCGTGGCCAGGCCGGCGTCGACATAGATCGTCTGGGCGGCGGCCAGGGGGCCGAGCCCGAGGGTCAGGGCGGCGAGGAGTGCCAGGGAGCGGGACCGGGCGAGCGGGAGCTGGGGCATCGGGAGCACGGAGGTGGGCGTCGCGGAGAGTCGGCGTCCAGGTGGGCCGCCTACGAAGAAGCTAGGACGAACCGCGTCCGCCCCTCGTTCCACCTCCCCGAGGGATCCTAGCCCGCCCGCCAGATCGCGGGGGATCCGATCGATCGCGCCCGGCGGCCGTCAGTCCGCCGTCGGCTAGCGGGGCAGGTCGACGATCAGCTTGGAGAGAGCGTCGCCCAGGGCCGCGTTGAGGGCCTCCGCGTAGGGATCCTCGGTCGCACCGAAGTCCAGCGGAATGCTGGCCGAACCCGTGTAGAGCCGATCGAAGATCCGCACCCCGTTGCGCTCCAGGCTCGCCAGGAAGGAGACCTCCGCGTCGTAGCTCGCCAGGGCGTTGCAGTAGGCCGAGATCAGCTTGCCCTGCAGCACCGGCGTGCCCGGCCCCGGCTTGGCGACCGGCGTGAGCCCGGCCTTGGCCAGCTCCGCCTCGAGCCCCGCCCGCACCCACTTGATCACCGAACCGTCCGACTTGACCTTGTCCGTGGGCATCGAGTCCGGCCCGCGCACCTCGCCGATCACCTTGCGGCTGCGCGCATCGACGAAGGACTTGATCGTGATCTTCGGGCCGGCGGTGACGCCCTCGGCGGGCTCCACGGCGGCCATCGCGGGGTATTCGAGCTTCACGTGACGACCGCCGAACAGGCAGCCGGTCGAGGTGAGCGTGGCGAGCAGGAGGAGGGGGAGCAGGCAGGCGTGCTTCATGGGTGGTTTCCGGGGACCGAGCATCGGTCGCAGCCGGCCCCAGAGCCTAACTACTCTCCGACGCGGACGATCCAATCGGGTGCCTGGGCGCCCGAGAGTTCGACGATGAGCCCGTTCGGAAGGGCCCGGTGCGGTGGGATCAAGAGTAGATCCAGGCCCTCGAGGCCCAGCGTCAAGGGCCGGAGCTCAAGACCGCGCCAGCGCCCGTTCTCCGGCGATCGACGGTCGCGCGACCGCGAGGTCGGACCGTGCGGCCGCAGGCTGCACCCGCGCCGAGGTGGTCCTCGACCCCATGGATTGTGCGGTCGGCGGTAGCTCGGGCCGCAGGAGCCCATCCTCGGGGGTGAAGTCGAAGCTCACCGCTACCTCGGTTCGTACCGCTGGAAGGGACTCTTGCCGCCGACTCGCTCCCCCGACCGATCCGGTCTCTCTCGACCTTCCCGACGACAACGGTGCGGTCTCAGGGATGAGCACTCCCCCCTCGGGGGGCGTCTCCATCGCTACCTTGCCAACCGACCCGATCCCCTTACCCGAGCCGCCGCTCCGTACCTGGGTCCAGTAGACCCCTGATGCCAGGACGACGACGGCTATCGCCGCGATGAGTTGACGTGTCTGAAGTTGCATCTGGCGCGCGGTTCAGATCGGCAGATCGGAAGCCGTGGGAATCTAATCCAGTCTCGCGCTCCGGGGACGGGTGCACTCGCGCACCCCCGATTCCGCTCAGGCGGGCCGACCTCACCACACCGACCCTGGGATCGGGAGGACGAGAGGATTGGGCGCTGGTCGAGCAACACCGAACTGATCGAGCGCCTGGACCTCACCCCCCGCCAGAGTCTCGATTCCCTGCGTCGCAGGACCTCCGTCCACCCGTGCTCGATGCGGCGGTCCGCTGCGAGCATCGAGGTCCTCTCGGCCTCCTGCAAGCTCTGCCGGCTGCGCTGCGGGCGGAAGTTCGGGCGCGAGTGCGGGGCGCCGGCGCCGTCGTCGGGATAGGCGAGCCGTCGGATGCGGCGACTCGAGATTCTCGAGTGGACGGCGTCCCTCGCCCAGTCGGCACCCGTTAGCCTCGATCCCGACAGTGAAGGCCAAAGGGGGTCGATGACTGACAGCTGGCGGGGTAGAGACCAACAGCGAGGGAATGGATCGTCGCGGCCGCGATCAGTGGGCGACAAACCGGTGTTGTGACTGCTGCTTTGAGGACTTACATGGATCACGAACAGGGGAAAGCCGGACTCGAGGAAGTCGCCCGTGCGGTCGAGTCCTGCGTCGGCCTCGGCCCCAGGGCTGAGGCATCTCGCCAGCAGTTGAGAGCTTGGGGGGAGCTGGCGCTCCCGGCGATTCAAGCGCTAATGCTGCGTCCTGAGGCCCGATCGAACACGATCCAGTTCCAGGCGGCGCTCTTCGAGACCGGCGCGGCGGACGCCGCCAAGGTCATCTTGGATGTCCTCGAAGGGTACGGGAGCATTCGGAGTCGCGACTTCTTCGTGACACTGGCGTTCACGCCCGCTCTCGGTGACCTGGTAGCCGATCTCGAGAATCCGCGGTCGGTCGTCGAGCGCGCGATCGCGGACGACCCCCGCTGGCCTCGGTTCGTCATGTCGCAGTTCGGAGGGGGAGGCTGGTTCGCCCAAGAAAGGGCGCTTCAGTTCGCCGCCGACGCCGGAATACAGGACGCGGTGGGACCGGCGCGCGAGCTGTTGACGAGCGATCGTGGGTCGCTTCGCAGGGCTGCAGCCGACGCCCTTTCGAAGCTGACCGGCGAACCGTGCATCGCGCGGCCAGACCCGCTTCGGCCGACGGCGGATCGATCGGAGATGCTGGAGTTTGGAAGCGCACGGGTGCTGACACCGAGATTCCTCTCACCGATTGGGCCCCTCGCTCCGCAGCCCACATTCGCCTCATTCGGGCGCTGGTTCGATGGCCGAGTGGGTCTGCTGCTTGGTCTCGGGAGCAAGGTGGAGCTGCGGGACCACGACGGTGTCCTGCTCGATTCCGTGCCCTTGCCCGATCCGGTCGAGTTCGGCGATCGGACGAGGTCCACGGGCCTGGCTCAGAACGCTTGGTCGATCCCAGCCGAGGATGGTCGCTTCCTGCTCTTGGTCGGACTCGGGCTGCAACACAGCGGTCCGAATCGGCTCGCGTGCATCGACGCCGGAGGAGCTGTCCGTTGGGCGCTTGACAACGGCAACCACACCTTCTTGCCTCCGATGCGGTGCCGCACTCCGGAAGGGGAGGGCGGAGTTCTCCTCGGCGGAGTTGCCCTTTCGCCCGAAAGTGCCCGCGGCATCGTCTGCGTCGACCTCGAGGGACGAGAGCGTTGGCGATCGGATCAGCTATGGGGGCGCTATGGCATTCACACGCATGAGCGGCTTCCGGGGCTGCTCGTCGAGTGCTTCGGACGACTGCATGTCCATCGCACATTCCCTCCGGACACGGCTCTGGCAGAACGCTGGCTAGAAGACCGGATGTATGCCGCCGATGTCCTTCTCTATCCTGACGTCGATGGACGAGCGGCACTCGTGGTGGCGGGCACCTCAGAGGGCAAGAGCTTTGTCTTGGTCCGCCTGACCTCGACCGGGGAAGAGCGGTGGTGTGTCGACCTTCCCGAGCGAGTCTCGCGGCTAACGCTTCTGGAGGACACTCCTCTGGGTCCACTCGCCGTCGTCGGGCTCGAGTCGGGCGAGCAGGTCGTTGTCGATGACAAGGGTGCGCTGATGGCGCGCCTCGAGTTGGGCCCCACAGAGCCTCTGGACTTGCCGAGTGGAACCCCACCCGAGATCGTGGCGCGGCTCGTGCAGTCCGCTGGGCATGTGCGGATGGTCTCAGCCGGGCGATTCGGAGACTCTCGTCTGGCACTCGCCGTGATGCGTGGGGCTCAGGTCGATGTGATCACGCTGACCCCGAAGGCGTCGGACTGCTGATTGTTGCCTCAGCCCCTGCATCATCGGCGGCCCGTTCAGGTTCGCGCGGTGTCTCCAGCCCCACGCTTGACGCGCTCTGAACGGCCGGATCGCTCACAATCCGCTCATCGACGCGATTGACCCGCCCGAAGATCCGAGTGTCCTCTCTCCTGTGCGAGCGCGACCGACGCGCCATCTGGAAGACAATTGGGTGGTCCTGGCTAACGGGTTATCCGGCAATGGTTTGGGGCGACGGGGGGGGGGGGGGGCTGGGCTACAGGTTTTCAGTTAAGTTCCGCCGATCGATCCGACAGATCCGTTTCTGCGACTACGCTGGGCGACGGTCTTGCCGCCGGACTCGGCAGAATCAATTTGATGTCGGTGATAAGGACGCGAGGAACAGACGAAGCATGAAGAACGGAAAGTACCGGGCCGCCTGGGCATCGCTCGCAGTCGTTGGCTGCGCCGCATTGGCACTGGCCGAGAGTCGAGGCATCTTCGGAACGATCCCGCTCGGGACCAAGAATCTCGATGGTGGCAGCGACAAAGTCGACACACTGACCCCCGGCGGTGTCACGGGGTCGGGGCCAGACGCTGCGGGAACGCTCTACAACAAGCTGCCCGCTGGGGCCTCGATGACCGACGTCACGATCGACGTGACCAATGCGACAGCCGGGGGTGTAACAGTCGACGGGACGTCGTCGGGGGCCTCGTCGGGGAGCAGCTCCTTCAATGTCAGCTTCGGCGAGAGTGTAGGTCCCGACGAATCGATGGAGCTCGAGATCGACGACATCGCCCCGGATGGTTCCGGCAAGAATATCGAGATCTACGCGACGCCGTCCCGGTCTGAATCGATCAACAGCGGTAGCGTCGAGGTCAATGTCTTTCCTCTCTTCGAACTCGAGGAGAGCCGAGACCTTCAGCGGACCGCGATCGCGTTCATGGACCATGCAGGCGGGGTTGCGTTCGTCAGGAACGACGACAGCAGCCGGGATCTCGTGCAGATCGACGGCGAACTCTCGTTCCCCAATGGTGGGGCGCGAAATCTGGTCGACGTCGAGTTGCAGACCACGGACGGAACCCCAGTCTCATCGTCCATCGCGGTCTCTGGCAGCACCTTTACGATCGCTCCCTACTCGTCCGTGGCTGCTGGGACGGTGGTTCAAGTGGTCGTGCTCCTCGACAGTTCCACTGGGCGGCCTGAGACTCGGCTTCAACTGGAAGGCACCTTCGGTTCGTGACGGCCTCGTCATGACTCGGGGAGAGAGTGAGTCGCTCCCGTCGATGCGCTCAAGGGGAGTTCCATTGGCGCAGGAGTCGACGCGGTGGAGTGGCGATAGGCGAGCGGCTTGCTCTGTTGGCCCGTCCAGTGGCTCGTTGCCATCGAACCAGTCGCTCTGAGTGGAGTCTGAACCGGTTGCCTTCGTTCGCGCCGCCACCCCGCCCCAAGTTAGGTCCCTGCTCCGAGGAGCCGGCAGGCGAGTCGCTCGGCCCCGTGGAGAGTCACGGGGGCGCGAACGCGGGCCACTCCAGGGTCGACCCCAAGGGTCATCCTGGTCGGGTTCTCGGCCCGAGGGGGGCGTAGCTGGAAGCCGGGGAGGGTAGCGGTTGCGAACCGGCGAAGGACTGCTGCCGTCCTCTGGCGTTCCGCCTCACCGCCCGCCGCCCACCGGCCCCGGCCATTCGCGGGGGCGGGGCCGGACGCTGCGCAGGATCGTGCCGACGACCAGGCCGCCGGCGGAGGTCAGGGGGTTGCGGACGTAGCCGCCGAACTTCTCCAGGTGGTAGTCCACCAGGGCGTCTTCGAGGGCGTTCTGCACCGGATACGCCGGCACGCTGCGGCACAGGCCCAGCAGGAGCTGTCGGAAGCCGACGCGCTTGCAGCCGTCCATCCAGACCCACACGCCGTCACCGGGGCGCGGTTCGCCCATCAAGTCCTGCTCGGCGTCGTTCAGGCGGCGCACCGCGTCGCCGACCTTGAAGCCGGCGCAGCGCGAGCCCTCGCGCAGGGTCTCGAGCTCGATGTGGCCGTCCTCACGGTGCGCGTGATCGGCGATGCTGCCGCGGCTGCCGACGACCATCACGCGGCCGGCGGAGTAGTCGCGGGGATCGATGGCGACGCCGCGCAGGCCGCGGTCGAAGCTGTACTCGCGCAGGTGGAAGGGGCCGCCCAGGTGGCGGCGGCGGGCGGAGACCACGTGGCGGGCGCCGAGCAGGGCTTTGAAGGTCGCGATGCCGTGGTAGGCGTAGGCGGCGTGGGACAGCACCGCCGAGCGCAGCTCGCCGATGGCGCCCGTGCGGACGCAGTCTCCGATGGCCTCGACGAAGGGCAGGGTCAGGCAGTCCTCGGTCACCGACGCGGTGCGGAAGGCGCCCAGGGCCCCGGCGCGGTGCAGGTGCTTGGGCAGCATCACCGGCGTCTCGATCAACAGGTCGACGTTGCGCGGCTCGAGCCCGGCCAGGCGCTCGATCACGTCGGGCACGGCCGACTTGGCGACGACGACGTAGAGGGCGTCGAGCTCGCGCACCCGCGCCGCGTCGAGCTTCTCGAGGGGCTCGACCTCGTGCCTGGCGCCGGCGGCTTCGAGGGTGCGCGGCGTGCGCGAGAAGATGCCCGCGAGTTCGAACTCGGCGGTCAGGGTACGCAGCACCGGCAGGGCGGTCTGTACCACCCGCTGTCCGGCGCCGACGATCGCGATGCGGCTGCGGGTCACGGGCGTGCCACCTCCCGGGGGCTTGCGAGGCTCGAGCGCAGGTGCTCGGCCAGGCGGATCGACAGGGCCACGATGGTGAAGGTCGGGTTGGCGCAGCCGCTGGTGGGGAAGACCGAGGCGCCGGCCAGGTAGACGTTGTCGACGCCGTGCACGCGCTGGTTCGCGTCGACCACGGAGCTCGAGGGGTCCGTGCCCATGCGCGTGGTGCCGATGTGGTGCGAGGCGTCCTGGGTGATGGGCCACTCGGTCTCGTCGGCGAGGGTCGTCTCGAGGTGGCCGACGCCGCTGCGCTCGAGCTCGTCGGCCAGGACTCGGTGCAGCTCCACCAGCGAGCGCTGGTCCAGCTCCGTGCAGCGGTGGGCCACGCGCGGGATCGGGTTGCCGGCCGCGTCGCGCTCCTCGGCGAGGGTCACGCGGTTCTGGGGATCGGGCTCCATCTCCATGAAGTTCCGCAGCCGCACGCGGCGGATGGCGGGGGCGGCCTTGCTCAGGCGGTGGAAGGTGTAGTTGGCCACGCTGGGGGAGTGGCGCACCACGTTCCAACCGACGCCGGCCCAGCCAGCCAGGCCCTTGCGCGCGTTCTGCAGGTCGGAGTCGTCGCCCGTCTCCGAGTAGTCGCGCAGCTCGACGGGACCCTTCTGGCGCCGCTTCCAGGCCTGCAGCAGGCCCGCGCTGCGCTTGGCGAGGAGCACCGCCGACTCGACCCCGTCGTTGCCCGACCAGGGGAACATGGGCTCGAAGCGCACGTAGCTGTTGAGCAGGCCGCGCCGGCGCTGCTCGTCTTCGGTCAGGCGCAGGCCCGCGTAGCCGGCGAAGCCCTCGAACAGGCAGCCGAAGAAGTACGCGGCGCGCTTCACCGGCGCGCGCAGGTGCAGCATGCCGTGGTAGTTCTTCGGATGGTTCATCAGGCAGCGCCCGACCTGATCTCGGTCGTTGCCCAGGCCCGCCGGGTGCAGGTCCGTCGAGAGCAGCAGCAGCCGCGCGTTCTCGATCCCGCCGCAGGCCACCACGAAGCGCTTCGCGCGCAGAAGGAGGGTGCGGCCGTCGGAGGGGCGCAGCTCCGCGTGGGTCACCCGCGGGCCGTCGCCGCCGGCGGCCAGGCGCGAGACGCTGGCGTCCAGGTACAGGTCGACCCGCTCGCTCTCGTAGATCGAGCGCAGCAACTTGCCGAAACGCTGGGGTGGGTCGAGGGCCAGGAAGACCTTCTCTTCGAGCTGGTCCCACCGGGCGCGGACCTCGCTCTCGGCGCGGAAGCGTCCGAAGCCCGACGGTCCGAAGAACTCGGCGGTGGGGAAGGCGAAGCGCGCGGCGGCGGCCTCCCAGTACGGCTCGAGCTGCTCCCGCTCGATCGGCCAGCCCGCCAGGCGGAGCCACTCGCGGCGCTGCATGTCGATCGGATCGAGAGGCGCGGAGAGACCCGCCCAGGTGGTCGACGCGCCGCCGAGCACGCGCTCGCGGCTGTAGTCCTTGATCGGCAGGCCGTCGCTGACCACGCGCTTGAGCTCGTCGGCGTAGCGCGTGTTCTTCCTGCGGCCGCTCTCGACCACGCACACGCGCAGGCCGGAGTCCGCCAGCTCGGAGGCGACGGTCCCGCCCGCCGGGCCCGAGCCGATCACGCACACGTCGTACTCGGGCAGCTCGCGCCGATCGTCCGTGGCGAGGTCGACGATCATCGCTCGGCCTCCGCGTCGGCGCGCACCCGCTCGCCGCCCACGCCGCCGCCCTCGAGCCAGTCCTCGAGCAGCACCAACGCTGCGTAGCTGTCGCGCAGCTCGCGCCGCCGTTCGCGCGGGACGTCGTCGTCGCGCATGCGTTCTTCGGCGGCCTTGGTGGTCAGGCTCTCGTCGTAGAGCAGCACCTGGCGATCGGCCAGGCGCGAGGCCAGGCGGCCGGCGAAGGCCCGCGTGGGCACCGCGCGCGCGCCCTCGTCGCCGCTCGCCAGGCGCGGTAGGCCAATCAACACCGTGGCCGCGTCGCGCTCGTCGGCGAGCTCGGCCACGTGCTCGACCAGGCCCGGGGCGTCCCCGTCCAGGCGCGCCGTCTCCAGCACCCGCGTGGTGATTCGCAGGGCGTCGCAGGCCGCGAGGCCGGTCTTCGAGGCCCCGTGGTCCACGGCCAGCACGCCGCCGCTGCGCCGGCCGGCGCCCTGGGCGGCCGCGCTCAGAGGAACTCCTTCGAGCCCCGCGCGCGCAGGGCCTCGACGATCAACTTGACGTCCTGGGCCCGCTCGCGCGGGCACACCAGGGTGGTCTTGCCCGAGCGCACCACCACCAGGTCCTCGCAGCCCACCAGGGCGATCAACTCGGGCTCCTCGGCATAGGCCAGGCAGCCCGTCGAGTCGGCCGAGATCAGCTCCGCGCCCTCCACCAATCGGCGCCAATTCCCGTCCGAGTCCGCCGCCGAGAGGTCCGGAAGGGCCGCCCAGGAGCCCACGTCGTTCCAGGTGTAGGCGATCGGCATCGTGCGCACCTGGTCGGAGCGCTCGAGGATGGCCACGTCCACCGGCGCGGACTCGAGCCCGGGGTAGACCTCGGTGATGCGCGGATCGCTGGCCGCCACGTCCGAGAGGGTCGCGTGCATGTCCGGCATGTAGCGCGCGAAGGCCTCGAGGATCGTGTCGACCCGCCAGCAGAAGATGCCCGCGTTCCACAGGAAGCGACCGGAGCCCAGGAACTCCCGCGCCCGTTCGAGGTCGGGCTTCTCGAAGAAGCGGCTGACCGCGCTCACGCGGTGGGCTCCCTTGCCGCGCAGGCCCTCGCCGACCTCGATGTAGCCGTAGCCGGTGGCCGGGTGGTCGGGCTGGATGCCGAAGGTCAACAGACCCCCGTGCTCACGTACCTCGTCGGCGCCCGCCGACAGGGTCGCGCGGAAGTCCGCCACCGGCGTGATGTGGTGGTCCGCGGGCAGCACGACTTGCACCGCGCGGGGATCGCGCCGGGCGACTTCGAACGCGCCGAGGGCCACAGCGGCGGCGGTGTTGCGCGCCACCGGCTCGGCGATCAGGTTCTCGGCCGGCAGTTCGGGCAGGCAGTCGCGCACCAGTTGCGCCTGGTCGGCGGCGGTGACCACCAGGATCCGCTCGAAGGGCACCAGCCCCTCCATCCGCGCCGCGGTCTCGGCCAGCATCGGCCGGGCCCCCGCGATCGGCAGGAACTGTTTCGGGCGGGCGGTGCGGCTGGCCGGCCAGAAGCGGGTGCCGGAGCCGCCGGCCATGATCACGGCGTAGAGATCGGAGTGGGGCATGGGGAGCGTGGCCAGGGCGCCGCAGTCTAACGGGCTGCCCCGGCGCACCGCCGCTCCGAGACCGGCGACGGCGTCAGAACCGCTCGGGGACGTCCGCCATCGACGGGAAGGGCAGCCGCGGGGGCTGGCGGGCGGAGAGCCCGAAGAGGTCGATGATCGGGTTGGTCACGATCACCCGCGGGCGGGTCATCTCGCCGCGCACCTTCAGGCGCACCACGCGGCTTTGGAACCAATAGAAGACCCGCGCGATCACCCCCAGGCCGTCGAACAGGCTGTAGTTGATGTCGAATTCGTGTTCGAGGCGACCATCCAGGCCGAGAGTGCCCTCGCCGACCAACTTGAGCAGCGGGCTGTGGGCCACGGCGTCGGTCATCCGCAGCTCCCCGTCGCGCAGGGCCAGGCGCGTGCGCATCCAGTCGAAGGTCCCGGTGTTCTCGAAGCCGAGCTGCGAGAAGACCTCCCGGACCACGGGGATCGACCACAGGCGCGCGTCCTCGAGGGCGACGAAGCCGTTGCCCTCCAGGCCCATGGGGTCGCCCGGGTCGCCGGTCAGGCGCAGGTAGCCGCGCAGCTTGCCGCGGTCCGCACCACCGCCGGCGAGGGCGCTCTCGAGCAGTTGACGCACGTCGAGCTCGGTGAAGCCCAGGGCCAGGTCGAAGCGGTGGGGTTCGCCGAGCTCGATCGAGAAGGCCCGACCGCCGGGCAGGGCCTCGGGCGCGAGGGCGTCGGGAGAGCCCACGAGGCCGCCGGCGAAGCCACCCTGCAAGCCGTCGAGGGTCAGGCGCCCCTCCACGTAGCTGACGGTCGATGAGAGCCCTGCCAGGGACCAGCTTCCCAGGCGGCCGTAGGCCTCGCTGAGTTCGGCCAGGGCGCGCATGCGCCCGCCTTCGATCACCGCGTGGGGCACGACCAGCTCGGCGCTCGAGATCGTGAGGGGCAGCCCGACGCCCACGCGCACGTCGTGGGGCACGAAGCGACCGGCGACGGCCACCGACGGTTCGCGGTCCCGGGGCAGGGCCGCGACGAACCGGGCGCGTTCGGCGTCCAGTCGCAGCTGCCACGCGGGAGGGGCGATCGACCGCTCCCAGGGAGCGCGCAGGACCGGGTCGGTGACGGGCTCGCCCCACCCGTAGTCGGCCAGGATGCGCGGCGACAGCTCGGCGTCGTCGAAGCTGAGGTTGCCGCCGAAGGCGTACTCGGCCAGGCCCTCGGGGTCCGCGTAGCGCAACAGCTCCGCCGCGCCCGGGTCACTGCGCACGAGGTCGGCCGCGGTTCCGGCCAGGCCGTCGCGCAGCTCGATCGCGACGCCGCCGACCTCGCCCCGGATCCACGGTGCGTCGACCCGCGAGCCGTCCGTGCGCAGGGTCCCGCGCAGGGTCTTGGCCTCGAGGCCGCCGATCGTGAAGCGGTCGTCGCGCAGGTGCAGGGCCGCGCGGGGGTCGCCGAAGGTCTCGCCCTCGACGCCCAAGCGCACGGCGGCGTTGACGTCGACGGGACCTCGGGCCCGCGCGGCGAGGAGCGCTTCGGCCACAGCGGCGCCGCCCGACCGCGCGAGTTGATCCAACAGAGTGCGATCGTCGAGCTCCAGGCCCGCGGCGTGCAGGCCCGCCGCGGCGGGGCGCAGGTCCAGTGCGATCGGCACCGCACTCGCCAGGGCTTCGGCCGCAGGTCCCACAGCGATCAGCTGCGCGTCCAAGCCGGCGTAGACCATGGGACGCGGCGCCGCGTCCGCGGCCGCCGTCTCGCCCTCGATCGAATCGCCGCTGGCGACGGCCACGGCGGCGGGCGGTGGATTCTCGGCCACGACCCGGACCCAACCCTCGAGCTCGTCGATCAGCAGTCCCTGTGGAGCCGCGCGCAGCCCGTCGGGCAGGACCTCGATCGAGGTCCGCGCAGGTCCGGACCGATCGACGATCCCATGACTCAGGTGCACCGTCGCGGCGCCCTCGGCGACGACCTGGTCCAGGAGTTCGGCCAGCTCCGGGAACTTCTGACGCGCGACGTCGACCACCGGTCCGCCCGCCATCACACCGCGCAGGCTGACCGCGGCAGTCCGCAGCATGGCGAACTGACCCGGCGGGTAGCGCAGGGGCGACTCGAGCTGGGCCAGCTCGGGATCCCGCAGTGCGCCGGCGATGTCGATCGACGAGCCATCGGCGGCGCGCGCCTCGAAGGCGAAGCCCAGGCCGAAGGCTCGGCGACTCAAGGGCCGCTCGTCCTCCTCGGTCCCCTGGGCGACCACGGTCTCGCCGCTCCAACGCAGGTGCAGGCTGCCGTCGACCTGGTCCAGGGGAGCGGGGAAGACGTCCCAGGTGGCGGCGGCGCCCTGGACCTCCAGGTCGATGGCCATCACCGGCGGCACCCGCTCGTGGGGCTGGTCCAACTGCAAGCGCCCGATGGCGGTGCCGGCGCGGGGAGCGAAGACCTCGGTCAGGTCGAACTCGAGCCCCAGCCCTTCGACGCCCCTGACCATGTCGGTCGGCACGTCGATCCGCGGCACGCGCAGGTCCAACAGAACCCGAGGCCAAGGCCCCGTGTCGGGCGTCGACCCGACGATGCCGAGGTCGGCGGTCACCGTGCCGCTGGGATGGTTGGCTCGGAGCCCGATCAGAGCCGTCACGTCGTTGGGCGAGCGCAGCGGATCGTGCAGGTGGATCGCCCGGCCGTGGATCTCGCTGGCGCGGATCGGGAAGCCGTGGCGCGCGCCCATCTGGTCCTCGAAGCCGCGGTAGGCGAGCTGCGCGTCGCCGGCGGGATCGGCCACGAGCACGACGCGCGGCTCGACCGGCAGATCCGGATCGTTGCGCCGGTCGAGGATCATTGCCGCGCGCAGGTCGAGGGTGCCGCGGGGGTCGAGGGCTGCGAAGACCCGCTCGATCTCCTCCGCCACGTAGGGTGCCGACTCCAGGTAGCTGAGGGCCTGGGTCTGGGCGCCGCGTCCGATCGGAAGTTGGTCGGCGTCGAGTTGGAGCATCGCGGCAATGCCCGGGGGGGCATCGGCGCCCAGGGCGCCGCGGACCAGGATCTGCGCTCCGCGCCACTCGCAGCGCAGCTCGCTCAGGCAGCCCAGGTCCCGAGCCCAGAGCAACTCGCCGTCGGACGGCGCCAACAACCGAGCTTGCAGATCGACCTGCGCGCCCTCGGGCAGGTGGCCGGAGTCGACGGCCTCGCCGCGCAGCCCCGAGGCGCGCGCGCGCAGCTCGGTGCGGGCGGGGATCAGGGCCCCCGGTTCGAAGTGGGCGCTGCCCTCGAGGTCCACCGCGGCGATCCATGCGCCCAGGGCTTCGGCTCCGGCGCGCAGTTGGTCCGGGAGTGCAGCGGTCGCGATCGGCACGGCTGTGGCCGCGGTCGAGATGACGAGTTCGCCCCTGTCGTCGACGCCCCCGACGAAACGCACCGGTGCGCCGGGCGAATCCGGAGGTCCCAAGCGAGGCGTGATGCTGCCCTCGACGCTCGGCGTGCCACCGGCCGTCGGTTCGACGCGCAGCTCGACGCGGCCCAGGGGGCGGGCCGGCGCGGACGGGTCGAGGGCCACCAGGACCTCGAGGTCGCGCACCAGGATCTGCGGCAGATCCTCGGCGAACCAGGCGGCGCGCTCGGCTCCGGGATCCTCGTCGGCCTCATTCCGGCCGATGCTCGCGTCGAGGGCCAAGGCCCGTTGGCCCAGGGCCGGCCCCGCCGCAACGACGCCGCCGAGCACGGCCACGCGCCGCACCCGCGGGGGGAAGAGTCCGAGCTGCACGCGCACCTCGTCCAGGCGGATCAACTCGATCGTCTCGCCGCCGTTCTCGTCCGGGATGCTGGCGATGGTCAGATCGCGCAGCCGCAGGCCGGGATCGCTCCAGTGGAAGCGCACCGAGCCGATGTGGGCGCCCTCGCCGAGCACGGCATCGAGCTCCGCCTGGAGCGCGTCGCGAAGGGCTCCGCTGCGCTCCAACGGGAACAGGGCCAGGGTTCCAACCACCAACACGACGCAGCCGACGAAGACGGCGATCTCGAGCAGGCGCAGGATTCGCCTCACGGCGTCGCCCCCGGTGCAACTGTCGATTCGGCGGCCGCGCCGCTCCGATCCGCGTTGGAGGGATCCTGGTCCGCGCTGCTGGCCGAACGGCCCGCGAATGGACGCGCGTCGCCCTCCACGATCATGCGCGGCACCCGCCGACCGATCGAGCAGGTGATCTCGTAGGGGATCGTGCCGGCCTCGTCGGCGAGGCAACTGGCCGAGAGCTCGCGCTCGCCGTCGCGTCCGATCAGGGTCACCACGTCGCCGACGTCAGCGCCGGGTGCGTCGGTGATGTCGATGGTGGTGTAGTCCATCGAGACGCGACCGACGATGGGCACCTCGCAGCCGCGGATCAGGGCCCGTCCGCGGTTGCCCAGTCGCCACGGCACACCGTCGTTGTAGCCCACCGGCAGGGTCGCGATGCGCGAGCGCCGCGTGGCCCTCCAGGTGCCGCCGTAGCCGATCGGCGTGCCCGGTTCGACGTCCTTGAAGAACACCACCTGGCTGCGCAGCGAGAGCACCGGGCGCAGGGCCTCGAGGCGGCCGCCCCCGGCGGGAATCACGCCCATCTCCGCCGGAAGCATGCCCAGGGCGGCGATCCCGGGCCGCACGGCGTCGAAGCGCGGTTCGAGTCCGGTGAAGATGCAGGCCGAGTTGGCCACGTGGGTCCAACCGCGCAAGAGGCCGCGTTCGCGCGCGGGCCCGAGGTACTGGTCGAAGGAGCGCAGTTGCGCCGCTGTACCGGGGTCGTCCGCGCCCCGCGAGGAGGCCACGTGGGTCATGCTGCCGGCGAGCTCGAGGCCGGGGCTGGCGTGGATCTCCTCGAGCAACTCGAGGGCCCGCGCGGGCCCGGAGCCCAGGCGCCCCATGCCGGTGTCGACGTTGAGGTGCACCCGTGCGGTGAGTCCCAGCTTCACCGCCAGGGCCGAAAGCATTCGCACGCGATCGGCGGAGTGAACACCCAACTCGACCCCGCCCCGCAGGGCCGGTTCGGCCTCCTCGTCGACGATCGTCCCCAGGACGATCATTCGTCCGCGGATGCCCGCAGCGCCCAGTTCGAGGGCCTCCTCGACCGTTCCCACGCCGAAGGCGATCACGCCCAGGGCCGCCGCTCGCCGCGCGATGGCGACGGCGCCGTGGCCATAGGCATCGGCCTTGACCACCAGGATCAGCTCCACCGCGGGTCCGATCCGCGCGCGGATCGCGC
Organism: Engelhardtia mirabilis; assembly: GCA_007751255.1. Taxonomy (GTDB): domain Bacteria; phylum Planctomycetota; class UBA1135; order UBA1135; genus Engelhardtia; species Engelhardtia mirabilis. The sequence continues at coordinate 4,753,009 of CP036296.1, read as the reverse complement.
GCAGGTTGTGCTCGAGAGCCGCGAGGTCGATCTCGGCCCAGACGCGGGGGACGTTCACCGCCACAGGGTAGCTCCTGGTCGGCGACCAGGCATGCAGTCAGCGCCGATCGTCAAAGGGGCGGGCGCCGCGGGTACCGCGACCGGAACGACGGGGCGGGAAAGGGCGAATTCGGAGGGGAGCCGCCAAATAGCGTCGTTGACATCGCCTGTGCGGACTCCCATTCTCTGGGCGCGTCATACGGTTCGAGGGCAGCCTCATCACTTCTCTCGTCCGACACCACTCGCAGCATCCCCCCTCGACGCCGACTCGCCGACGACCCTCGTGAACGTCCCTCGTGGACGACACGCCCCGGACGCAACCTCATTGAGCTTGCCGACGGGACAGGCCGAATCGCCCTCGAGGGCAACTCGCTGCGAAAATCATCAGATCGATCATGGCCAAGAAGAAAGCCAAGAAAAAAGTCGCCCGCAAGGCTCCGGCCCGCGGCGCCAAGCGCTCCACCAAGAAGGCTGCCGGCCGCCGCACGAAGGCCTCCGCCGCTGACTTCATCATCAGCAAGAGCCGCACCAAGGCGGCCGCTGGTATCAACGTCTCCGGCGAGTTCTACGCCGCCCTCGACGCGGCCGTTCGCGGCCTGATCGCGGGTGCCGAGCAGCGCGCTGTCGACAACGGTCGCAAGACCCTCCGTCCGCACGACCTGTAGGCCGTCCTTCGGCGCTGTGCCCTCGGGGCTGCGCCCTCGGCGCTGCGCCCTCGGGGCTGTGCCCTCGGGGCCGGGACCTTCGGGTACTGGACCTTCGGGAGCGCGCTCCGGAGCGAGTGGACTGGAGACGTCCGAGCCTCAGTGGGTTCGTCCGTTGCCAGTGAATCAAGAGCCCGCCGCGCATCGCGTGGCGGGCTCTCTTCTTTCGCAGCAGTCTTCGTTCGCGGCAATCTTCGTAGGCAGCGGCCTTCGTTCGCAACAACCGTCGTGGCCCCGATCCGATTGGGCAGCGTTTCGCTCGGGGCCGAGTTCGGAGCGAATTCGAGGCTGCGCGCAGGACGGCTCGACGGATCTCCACCCGCAGCGTCCGAGGGCTACCGGGCCTGTCCTGGGCGTCTATTCGCCGAATCGAGCCAAGTACAGCGGCCGCAGACTGCCAGCAGGAGCGGCGGTCCCGCGGACGAGTTCGTCGCGGGCGAGTCTCAGGACGGCTTCGGCGCGTGGCGCGATTCCTGTGGCGACGCGGGGCCCCGACTCGCCGTCCCCGAGTGCGTCGCCGGCGGCGCGCCGCGCGTCGTCGTCGATGAACAGCGTCGGCCGCGGATCGGTGGCGCACCAGGGCTCGGCGGCGAGCAGCGTCCGCAGCTCCGCCGGCTTCGGCGCGCAGACCTCCTGCACCGTGGCCAAGCCGTCACCCTGACGACGGAAGGCACCGAGGTAGACGCGACCGCCGCGGGCATCGAGTAGCTGTCCGCCGACGGCGCCGGGTGCCAGGTGGTCGAAGACCGCCGCGGCCATGGACGCCACGCCGACCGTGGGCACTCCCAGGGCACGCTCGAGACCGAGCACCGTGGCGAGACCCACGCGCAGACCGGTGAAGCTCCCGGGGCCCAGGCCCACGCCGATGGCGGTGACATCGCCCACCTTTGCGTCGATGGACTCGAGCAGCCGCGCCAGGGTCGGCAAGAGGTCGCGCGCATGGGCGCGCTGGCCCTCGAGCGAAGCAGTGTGGATCTCACCGCCCCTGCGTGCGACGGCCACGCTGGGGGCGCGGGTCGACGTCTCGAATGCGATCAGTAGCTCGGGGTCGCCGCCCTGTGGGTCGCTCGAGCGACCCATGGACGAGCCCGCATCGGGCCCAAAGTTCGGGCCGCTCATCGGTCCGCGATTCGAGCGGCGATGATCGCGGCCAGGCCGTCGGCGTAGGACAGGATCAGCGCCTCATCGGGGCCCTCGACCATCACCCGAGCGAGGGACTCGGTGCCCGAGTAGCGCAGCAGAACGCGGCCCTCGTCGCCCAACTCGCTCTCGATCCGGCGCACCTCGTCCAGGACCCCTGGCAGCTCCTCGAAGGGCGGCTTGTCGGCCACCACCTGGTTGACGAGCACCTGGGGGAAGGCCCGGAAGGTGCCGGCCAGGGTCGAAAGGGACGTACCGGCGCGACGCATGGCCGCCATCACCCGCAGGGCCGTCAGGGTCCCGTCGCCGATCAGGGCCGAGGGCCGCTGGTCACCGGGATCCTGATCGACCTCGAACAGGACGTGGCCGGACTGCTCGCCGCCCAGGCTGAGGCCGTGCTGGCGCAGACCCTCGACCACGCGCCGGTCGCCGACGCCCACGGTGTGCACGCCGACGCCCGCTTCAGAAAGGGCCTTGTGCAGTCCCTTGTTGCTCATCACGGTCGCCACGATCGCGTCGCCCGTGAGCAGGCGGCGTTGCTTGGCGTCGATGGCGAGCAGCGTCAGCATCGCGTCGCCGTCGACCAGCTCACCGCGCTCGTCGACCAGCACGCAGCGGTCGCCGTCGCCGTCCAGGGCCACGCCCAGGTCGGCGCCGAGCTCGATCACCGCGGCCTGCAGGGCCTGGGGCTTGGTCGATCCGCAGTCGCGGTTGATGTTGTCCCCGTCCGGATCGGCGGCGATCAGGGTCAGGTCGGCGCCCAGGGCCTCGAGGGTCCGCGGCGCCACGTGGCTGCCGCCGCCGTTGGCGCAGTCCAGGACGATCCGCAGACCACTCAGGTCCAGGTCCGACGCGATCCGCAGCAGGTACTCGACGTACTTCGACTCGAGCACGGCCTCGCCGTGCCGCGCTCCCCGTCGTTCCCGCACGGGCTCGCCGTGGGCTTCGACGTAGCGCTGGATCGCGTCCTCGACGTCGTCGCCGAGCTTGCCCCCGTGTTCGTCGAAGATCTTGATGCCGTTGTCGTGGGCCGGATTGTGGGAGGCGCTGATCATCACGCCGACGGCGTAGTCGCCGTCGCGGGTCAGCACCGCCAGCCCAGGAGTCGTGATCAGGCCGACGCCGTCCACATGGAATCCCGCTTCGGCCATGCCGTGGCCGATCGCCGCCAGGAGGCCGGGCCCGGAGCGCCGGCCGTCGTGGCCGATCAGCGCGCGCGGCGTGCCGGGTAGGGACTCGCCCAGCACCGCGGCCACGGCCCGACCGAGCACCGCGGCACGATCCTCGCGCAGCCAGCCCTCGCCGGCGCGGCCACGGATCCCGTCGGTCCCGAACAGCCTCGGGCGACCATCAGCGTTGCGACCACCCATTCAACTGTCGTCGCTGTCGGACTCACCGGCGGTGCCGGCAACGGGGGTCAGGAACACGTAGGGGTCGCTTTCGAGTTTCAAGACGAGGTCTTCCTCGCCCGTGAGCCTAGCGTCGTCGAGCCCCAGCTCGGCAAGCGAGTCGCGCCAGTTTCGGCGCAAAGTGACGCGCACGGGCAGGCTCTGGCTGCTGCCGTCGTCGGGCAACTCCGCCAGGTCGACGTACACGTGGACGGCGTCCTCGACGAAGCGTCGGATGGCTTGGACCCGCTCCAGCTCGGCGGCGGAGCCGGGGCTGGTGTCGGCCGGGACCAGCCCCGTGGTCTCGATCCGCAGGCGGGCAGTGCGCGCGTGCAGCTCGATGGCCCACTCGTCGATCTGCGCGGCGACGGTGGGGTCCAGGCAACCCACGGCGATCTCCCGTTCGACCGTGCCCGCGTCGCGGGTCGAGGGGCGGATCAGCAGCTCGACCTCGACTTCCTCGGCGTTGGCCAGGAGCACCCCGCGCGCCACCAACTCGGGCGACAGGACCATCCGCAGGGTCACCTCGCCGCGGCTGTCGGCGGGCAGGGTCAGGGGCGCCAGGAGGTCGGCGTCGGGATCGTCGAGCAGCTCCGCCAGGGCACTCTCCGGTCCGCGCAGGGTCACCTGACGCGGCCGGATCTGCGTGGCGGCCAGGTCCCAGGTGAAGCGCCGGTCGAGGCCGCTGGCGTCGATCGGCAGGTGCTCGGGGCTCAGGTCGAAGGTCTGGCTGCGGACGCGCTCGAGCTCGGCGACCGGTGGCTCCCCGTCGGTCCATTCGAGCTCCAGGCCGGGTTCGCGCCCGCGCCAGTTCACCAGTCGCAGATCCAGGGGCAGCTGCTCGGGCGTGGGGGAGGGGACCTTCCACTCCCCGGCCAGGCGCACGCCGCTGCGGTCGATCTGACGCCGGGTACCGCCCAGGGTCAGGTTCACCGTGGGCGCATCGCCGCCCGTCGAGAGCAGCCAGCCTTCGTCCGGCATCCGCAGCACAAGCTCGCCCGAACTGGCCGGAGAGGTGTCGGTGGGACCGGCCAATCGCAGGGTCATGGACAGGGGCTGGCTGCTCTCGAGTTGCCCGTGCACGACCCACAGGATGGCGGCGGCGACGGCGGTCGAGAGGGCCAGCCAGGTGAGGTCACCGCGTAGGGCCGCGAAGATCGGGGCCAGGCCGAAGCGCTGACCCGCGGCCGCCTCACCGGAAGCGCCCAGACCCAGGAGGTCGCGCAGGACGTGGTCGAGCTCCTGGGGCGGAACCGGGCCGACGCGCTGCCCGTTGCGGAACAGGGTGATGCGGCCGGTCTCTTCCGAGATCACGATCGCGAGCGCGTCCGTCTCCTCGGAGAGGCCGAGCCCCGCGCGGTGACGCGTGCCGCTGAAGGCGGAGAGGCCGGAGCTCTCGGACAGGGGGAAGATGCACTGGGCCGCCACGATGCGGTCCTCGCGGATCACCACGCCGCCGTCGTGCAGCATGCCCCCGGGTTGGAAGATGCTCTGCAAGAGCGCGCGCGACACCGGCGCGTCCACGGCCACCGCCTTCTCGAACCAGGGGCGCAGGGACGACTCGCACTGCACCGCGATCAGGCCGCCGTGACGGCGCTTGGCCAGGCCGCGCGCGGCGGCGGCCAGGTCGTCGACGGTCTGATGGGCGAGGCGCGCGCTGGGTCCGACCAGGAAGTGGCTCTCGCCGAGCTGGGAGATCGCGCGCCGCAGTTCCGGCTGGAAGACGATGGCGAGGGCGACCAAGACGTAGCCGGTCACGTGGCCGAGCAGGAAGCCGAGCTCCTCCAGCTCGAGCAGCTCGGTCAGTCCGAACAGGCCCACCGCCCCCAGCAGGAAGGCGACGATCAACCCGCGCGCCAGGCGGTTGCCGCGGCTGCGACGCACCACGCGCAGGAACAGGTAGATCGCCGCGCCGACCAGCACCAGCTCGAGGATCCAGGAGGCCGTCAAGCTCACGGCGCAGACCTCCCGACAACGGCGGCCGCCACGCGCGCGGCCGCGCGCATCGGCGCGACGTCGTGCACGCGCAGCCACTGGGCCCCGCCGGCGACGCAGGCCGCGATGGCCCCGGCCGTGCCGAAGGCCCGTCGCGCGGGTTCGCGCTCGTCAGTCAGCACTCCGATGAAGCGCTTGCGCGACACGCCCACGAACAGGGGTCGCCCCAGGGAGCGCAGCTCGTTCAGGCGGGCCAACAGGGCCAAGTTGTGTTCCAGGGTCTTGCCGAACCCGATGCCGGGGTCGAGCCACACGCGCTCGGTGTCGATGCCGGCCTCGTCACAGGCGGCCAGGCGCGCGCGCAGAAATTCGGTCACCTCCGCCACCACGTCGGTGTAACGCGGCGCCTGCTGCATGTCCCGCGGATCCCCGCGCATGTGCATGGCCACGTAGCCGCAGCCCGACTCGGCTACCAGGGGCAGCATCTCGCGGTCGCGGGTCCCGGCCTCGACGTCGTTGACGATCGTGGCGCCCTCCGCGAGGGCGGCGGCGGCCACGGGAGCGCGGCGCGTGTCGATCGAGATCGGGCCCAGGCCCGCGTCGGCCAGGGCGCGCAGGGTGGGCAGGACGCGCTCCAGCTCGACCTCGGTCGAGATCGGCTCGGCGCCCGGGCGCGTCGACTCACCGCCAAGGTCCAGCAGGTCGGCGCCGGCCTCGAGCAGCGCCCGCGCGCGCGCGACGGCGGCCGCGGGCCCGTCGAGTTCGCCACCGTCCGAGAAGCTGTCCGGGGTCAGGTTCAAGACGCCGACGAGTTGCGGAGCGGGGCAGGGGGAGGCCGCGGCGTCCCAGGCGGCGAGCAGCTCGTCGAGACCCTCGTCGGCAGCGTCCTCCCGCTCCAGTCGGGCGCGCGGCAACAGCAGCGTGCGCCGCGTCCCGGGGCCGTCGCGGCGCGCCAGGGCGGCGACCTCGAGGGCGCGACGGGCCGAGGGCTCGAGCCCCGCTTCGTCGAAGGACAGGCGCACCAGGCCCTCGCTCGCGAGTTGCGACAGGTCGCGGCCCACGGCGCGGGGGGCGAGTCGCAGGGCTCGCGCGCCGTGGACCCTTCCCGACCGTGCCGTGTCCGCCGTCATCGCTCTCGATCAGGCGGGCGAAAGGCCGGGCGTTCCGGTCATCTCACCGCCACGCTCGCCCTCGTCGCGGGCCTTCTCGGGGGTCGGCGTGGACGGCTGGGCCGCCTTGCCGGTGTCGATGGGCTCGGGCTCGGGCTCCGGACGCAGGTTGTCGACGGAGACACCCTCGACCAGTTGAATCACCTCGCGACCCGAGATGGTCTCGAAGCGCAACAGCGCCTGGGCCAGAGCGTGCATCGCTCCGGCGTTGGCGCGGATCGCCGCCTCGGCCTCGGCGTAGGCCGCATCGAGGATCGCACGCACCTCGTGGTCGATCTCCCGGGCGGTCTCCTCGGAGTGGTTCTTGCCGCGACCCAACTCGGTGCCGAGGAAGTCGGAGCCCTGGCGGTCGGCGTAGTTGATCGGCCCGATGGCGTCGCTCATGCCGAGCTCGGTGACCATCGCCCGCGCCAGCTCCGTGGCGCGACGGATGTCGTCCGAGGCCCCCGCGGAGATGTCCCCGCAGAACTCGGCCTCGGCGATGCGACCGCCGAAGAGCATCGCCAGCTGGGCCCGCAGACGCTTGCGCTGGGTGTGGTAGCTCTCCTTCTCGGGCAGGATCATCGTCGCACCCAGGGCGCGCCCGCGCGGGACGATGGTGACCTTGTGGGGCGGGTCGGTGTCCTCGAGCACGGAGGCGACCACGGCGTGGCCGGCCTCGTGGTAGGCGGTGACCTTGCGGTCTTCCTCTTCCATGGTGCGCGAGATCTTCTGCCGGCCGTAGCGGACCTTGTCGCGGGCCTCCTCGAGGTCCTCGAGGCTGACCTGCTCGCGCTTGTCGAGCACCGCCATGATCGCGGCCTCGTTGACGATCGCCGCCAGATCGGCGCCGGAGTAGCCGGGTGTGGAGCGCGCCAACACGCCGACCGAGACGTCCTGCTCGTGCTGCACCTTCTTGAGGTGCACCTCGAGGATCGCGAAGCGTCCCTCGTAGTCGGGCAGGTCGATCGTCACTTCGCGGTCGAAGCGGCCCGGGCGCAGGAGCGCCGGATCGAGCACGTCCGGCCGGTTGGTGGCCGCGACGATGATCAGGCCCTCGTCCGTGGCGAATCCGTCCATCTCGACCAGGATCGCGTTCAGCGTCTGCTCACGCTCGTCGTGGCCGCCGCCCATGCCGCTGCCCCGGCGACGACCGACCGCGTCGATCTCGTCCAGGAAGATGATGCAGGGGCTGTTCTCGCGGGCCTGCTTGAACAGGTCGCGCACGCGGCTGGCGCCGACGCCGACGAACATCTCGACGAAGTCCGAACCGCTGATCGAGAAGAAGGGCACCTCGGCCTCGCCCGCGATGGCCTTGGCCAGCAGCGTCTTGCCGCAGCCGGGGGGGCCGTTGAGCAGCACCCCGCGCGGGATGCGCCCGCCGATGCGTTGGAAGCGCCCCGGGTTCTTCAGGAACTCGACGATCTCGCGCACCTCCGACTTGGCCTCCTCGGCGCCGGCCACGTCGTCGAAGGTGATGTTGGTGCGGTTCTCCTTCGTGTACATCTGGGCGCGGCTGCGCCCGAAGTTCATCACGCCGCCGGCGCCCCCTTGGGAGCGGAGCTGGCGCATGAAGAACAGCAGGAAGAAGAGGATCAGCAGCCAAGGGCCGATCATCAGCAGGAAGGTCCCGACCCAGGTCGAGGCGTCCGAGAAGGTCGTGCCCTTGTCCTTGGTCAGCTCGAGGTTCAGGCGCTCGAGGGGGGTGCCCCCGGCGGTGACCACGCCCAAGAGCGAGCCCAGGTCGTCCTCGTCGTCGAGCCGCACGTCGAGCCAGACGTGTCCGGACTCCTTCGGCAGCGGGAAGTCGGGCTGGGCCAGGCCCTGCCAGGAGTCCGCGGACTTGGCCACGACCTCCACGAACAGGCGGTCGGCCGGGCGCTGGTGAACGATGTCCTCGGTCTGCTCGGTCTCGAGCCGCTCACCCGGCCGACGGGGCGGCAGCTGGGGCTCGTGGAACTCGCTGAAGGTCGTGATCGAGGTGCCGCGGGTGACGGTGTAGTAGCCGCCGGCCAGGCCCTGGCGCAGTCCATCGGGATCCACCGACTGGTACTTGCGGGCCTTGACCTCGCGGAACTCGTCCTCGCGGGAGGCGGCGTCCGCGAACTCGACCCGGAAGAGCTTCGGATCCGGGTCGGAGGGGCGCTGGAACTCGCCCTCGATGACGGTCGAGCCCTCGGAAGTCCCGCGGAACTCCTGGGAGGCGACCGTGCCGCTGTGGAGCTGGTAGAGGTACTCGTCCTGGCTGAGCACCTCCGGCTGGTTCACGCTCCCGCCGCCGACGACCACCAGGACGATGATCAGGACGAACAGGAAGACCAGGAACGGGCCGTAGCGCGACTGGCGGCCCTTGTCGGGCTCGGTGCTCTTCTCTTGGCTCATGGTGGAGGGGCGTGCCCCGTCGGTCGATCGTCGCACACGGCGTCAGACTTGGGCCCATCGCCGCCTCAGGGGCGCCCTCAGGGCTACAGGGGTCCCCGATACGGGTCATTTGGGCCCGGGGGACTCAGAAGCCTGTGAGAGGCGCCGACGGGGATGGGCGCCGTCTTCGATCGACGCCACGGATCTTCGCAGGTCCGGGCCCAGGAATCACCCCCGCTGGGATGACCCCGTGCCGCGGGCCGACGTGGGAGGACCCCGGGGACGCTCGACTAGTCGGACGAAGGTGATGTGGGCTCGGGGCCGGACTGGCCCGACGAAGCCTCATCCTCGTAGGACGGCGGCGCGAACAGATCCAGGATCAGGCCCTCCGCCAGGTTGCGAATCACCCGCGAACGCGACTCGGGCAACTCGGGGGCGCGCAGGGGGCTGGTGGCCTCGGGCACGAGGAAACCCGCCTCGATGGACCGGTCCGAGCGGCCCAGCAGCTCGCCGCTGCGGCGATCGCGCAGCTCGAAGCTGACCAGGATCTCGGTCCCGGTCTCGAGCAGCACGTTGTCCTGGCTGCGGATGCCGGCGCGGCCACGCACCTCGTCGACGCGACCGCTGATGACCAGATCGGCCCGGTCGGCGGCGGCCGGCTCCAAGGACAGTCGCTCGAGGGCGGCCTCCGAGAGGGCGAGCCCGAGGTCGACCTCGATGTCGCGGACCCAAGAATCGTTGCCCGGAAAGGCGACGCCGAGGGTTCGCGCCCCGTCGGGGGTCGGCAGGCCCGCCCGCCAGCCACAAGCGGTCAGGGCCAGGCTGGCGATGGCGGCCAAGAGGAGGGTGATCGGCTGTCTCACGGTTCGAGGTCCGGATTCTCCGTGGCGAGGGCTTCGCTCTCGGCCTCGGCCGGGGCCGGCAGGTTGCGCTCGGCCAGCTCGGCGTCGGCCCAGGCGATCAGTTCCTCGGCCTGGGTGGTGTAGTCCTGGGCGCCGACCTCGCGCGATAGGCCCAGGGCCCGCAGGGCGTGCAACCTCGCGCCGTAGGGCTCGTCGACGCGGCGGTAGAAGCGCGACACGATCAGGTCGTTGTGGACCAGGCGCCCGAGGCAGTCGGCCAGGTCGTCCTGGACCTGCGCCAACATCGACGGGTCGATCCCGCTCTGGGCGTAGCGCGCCAACCACTGCTCCAGCTCCCGCCGGGCGCGCTTGAGGCTGTTGCGGTCGTAGTCGTCGCGCAGGTGCAGGCCCAGGCGTAGCCGCGGAATGGTGGCCTCGGCCCGCGGCGCCTCGGAGTTCTTGGGGTGGTAGAGCAGCAGGTCCTCGTAGCGCGCGATGGCGAGCTCGGTCGAGCCGTTCTTCTCGTAGATGTTCGCCAGGGTCGCGTAGGCGTCGCCGCAGGCGGGGTGCGAGGGATGGTTGAGCACCAGGTACTCGAGGATCTGCGGTGCGTAGCCCGACTTCTTGAAGAAGAACAGGGTGCGCTTCTTCGAGGTCGACAGGCGGATGCCGGCCTCGTAGATGATGTCGCCGGCCTCGGAGCGCAGGTGGTGACCGGGGGACTGCTTCTCGAAGCGTCGCACCGCCATGAAGGCCTCATTGGGCTCGTCCTCGCCCAACAGGGCCCGCGCCTCGCCGATGACCAGGATCGCCTTCGCGCGGCGCGACAGTTCGCGGTCGTCGAAGGCGTCGAAGATGTCGGAGTCGTCCGTGACCGCCGCGGCGGTCTCCAGGGAGACCTCCAAGAGGCCCTCGACCACGTCCCGGTCGTCCGGGCTCAGGACCTGGGAGCGGCGCAGGGCGGCGGCGCGCCGCGCGGCGGCCCAGGCGGCGCCGTTTTGGAGGTCGGAGCCGATGGCGTCGATCTGGGGCTGGACCAGGTCCTGGTCGAGGTTGCCGGTCGGCCGCGGCAGGTCGCTGCTGCTGCCCTTGATGCGGCCCGGACCGGCGCAACTGGCCAGCATGAACAGACCCACGACGGCCCACAGGGCGGCGGACGGGAGGGTCTTCGCGGGGCGCGGGCAGCCGGCCCGGTCAAGACGGGGGGAGATCGTGGGAACGCTCGGCATGGTCGTCAGCGGTCGGCGCGGCGAGGGCGCCCGACCGGCGCCTGGGGCGGGGGAGTCGGCGCCTGGCCTTGGGCCTGCGTTCGAGGTGGTACTCGAGGAAGCGCTCCACGAAGTCTCGCACGGCGGCCCGTAACGACTCCAGCCCCCGGTCGCGGAGAGCGTCCGCGCCCTCGCGTCCCATCAGCGCCGCGGCGACCAGGACCTGGGCCGGAAGCAGGCCCACCCGCGCGCCCTCGGCCCGCGCCGCCAGCGCGCAGTGGCGGCAGAGGCGCCCGCCGCGCTCGGCGGAGAAGGCGGTCTTCTCGCGCGGATCGTGGGGCACCGGCGCCGGTCGCCCGCAGGCGGCACAGGCCTCGAGGGCCGGAGCCAGCCCCTGGGAGGCGAGGAAGCGCAGGTCGAACACGATCAACTCGAGGTCCGCCCGGACGGGGGCCGCGTCGAGGCGATCGAGGGTCGACTCGAGCAGGTCGTAGAGCTCGTGGTCCCGCGCGCCGGCGCGGCCCCCGAACTGGCCGGCCTCCAGGGCGGCGAGCCCGGCGCGGTAGGCCTCCAGGTCGCGGGGGATGGATCGGCGCAGGACGCGTCGGTCACCGGACACGAGCAGGGCCAGATCGCTCGAGCGCCGCGGCCGCCACTCCAACTCGAGGGTGTCGAACAGGTCGAGCACCGCGAAGAACCGCGAAGTCGGCCGGTAGGCCCCGCGCGCCAGCAGCGAGACCAGGCCGTGGTCGCGGGTCAGGACCTGGACCACCAGCGAGGTCTCGCCGTAGGGCGAGCGCTTCAGGAGCAGCGCGCGGCTCGAGGTCGAGACAGCCATCCGCGCGGACTCTACCCCCCGCGGGCCTCCGTCCAAGCGCTCGAACCGACCCGCCCCCGCTGGGCGCGATGGACCCGGCCCCTTGAACGAGCTCGGCCCGAATCGCGCGGGGCGATCCGGGCCGGCTGGTGGCTGGCCGCCGAGGCGGGCAACCTCGATCCGTGCGCTGCGATCAGTGCACGTGGATCGCGTAGTACACCGTCTGGTTCTTCAACCACGGGACGCTGTAGGCGTGGATGCGAATGTCGCGGTTGCCCGAGGACGCGTTGTTGACCTTGACCCGCTCGAACACCGACGGCACCGAGAGGCTCGAGTCGGAGGTCGTCCCGTCGGGGCGCTGGATGTAGACGTCCATGTCGCGGTGGGTCCAGCCGGGCTTCTCGGCCCACCAGATGGCCACCTCGACCGTGTCGGCGGTCGAGGGCACGTTGATCGTGACGTAGGCGTTGTCACCGTTGGAGAGGGTCCGCGAGCCGGTGTAGAGGGTCCCGTTCAGCGGCAGGGCGAAGCGACCCACGCCTTCGGTGTTGTTGAAGGGCGTGTCCCACTCCCTGGTGCCGCCCACCAGCAAGCCGGCGTAGACCTTGCCGGCGGCGACCTCGGTCAGGGCGCCCAGACCGAACCAGTCGGCGAAGATCGACGCGGCTCCGGCGGCGTAGGGCGTGGCGCCCGAAGTCCCGCCGAAGTTGTTGATCGTCGTCGAGCTGATGTTCGAGGCCGTGTCCGTGTTGGTCGGCGCTTGCAGGTCGGGCTTGTAGCGGTCGTCGCCGGTCGGACCCTGGCTGACGTAGCTCTCGTTCACGAGCGAGTCCACGTCGTAGGCGCCCACGCCGATCGCCTTGTGGGCATTGGCCGGCGAAGCCACGGTACCCAGGCCGGGCCCGTAGTTGCCGTTGGCCGCGATCACGCAGCAGCCGGCCTCGAAGGCATCGTCCGCTGCATCGGCGATCGAGCCGGTCTCGCTCTGGGTCGACTGGATCTCGCACACGATCACCTTGTCGCCCCAGTAGACCGCCTCGTCGAAGCCGCGCAGCACGGCCGTCGTGTTGAGGCCCGCCGAGTTGTAGACCTTCCAGGAGTCGACCCAACCGGCGGTGACGCCGCGGCTGTCGTTGCCCAGGTCGGAGTTGCCGGTCAGGATCGCCGCGGTGGAGGTGCCGTGGTCCCAGAAGTCGTCGTCGGGGTCGTAACTGGCGTTGCCCGTGTCGGCGCAACTGGAGTTGCCATAGACGCAGTCCTCCTCGAAGTAGATGTGGTCGGGGCCGGTGAACAGGGTGTGGCTGGAGCGGATGCCCGAGTCGAGCAGGGCGGTGTAGTTGACACCCGTGGCGCCGCCGTTGAAGTAGGCGTCGGTGTCGATCAGGTCGCGGCCGTCGGCCACGCTGTCGGGCGGCGTCGACTCGTCCTCCAGCACGCGCTCGACGTGGAGCACGTCGTCGGACTGGTTCAGGAACTGCAACAGGCCCTTGGGCGCGCGCACCAGCATCGAACCGCAGAGGGCGTAGTGCTCGAGCACCTGGGCGCCGAACTGGCCTTGAATGGTTTGGACCAGCTCCGCGGCGGCGTTGCGCCGGGCCCGGCGCACACCCTCGAACATGGCGGCACGCAGCTCGAAGGCGGCCATGTTGTCGGGACCGAAGCGCTCCAGCTCGGCGGTCAAGTCGGGCAGCCGCGGCATCGGCACCTGGTGGCGGTACTTGACCACGTAGTCGATCTGCTGGCCCTGCTCGAGGGCTTGCTCGAGCTGTTGCAACTTCGGATCGACCTTGGGCGCCGGCGCGGGCCCCTGGCCCAGGGCTTCCATCAGCCCGTTGGCGGGGTTCGTGCCGCCCTTGTTCGGGTCGACCGGGACGTCCAGCTCCACCGGAGCACCCTGGGGGTAGTCCTTGCGCTGGTAGCTGGTGAGCACGCCGTTCTCGATCGTGAGCACTTCGTCGTGGTCGATCTCGACCACCGGCGAGACCAGGATCGGCTCGACGACCATGAGCGGCTTGACCGCGGTGTGAGCGTTGTCGGACTCGTCGGACTCGGCGACCTTCCCGTCGGGGTCGATGACGGCGGTGAAGAAGTTGGGGTTGTTCGAGGGCTCGAAGAGGTTCCAGCCCACCGAGAGGTTCAGCACCAGCGACGTCCCCGCCGGAAGGGCGGGCACGTCGCCGCTGACGCACTTGCCCGCCGCGTTGCAGACCTCGACGGTGGTCGGGGCGCTGGGTGCTCCGCCTTCGTTGCGGACCACCACGTGCAGCACCGTGCTCTCGCCCGGGGCGATCACGTGGTCGGATGTGCTGACCGAGCGCAGGGTCAGGTTCGGCTGGGCGGTCCCCCCGAGGGTGATCGCCAGGGCTTCGCTGAGGTACTGGTCCGATCCCGCCGGGTCGAACATCAGCGCCTGGGCGTAGACCTTGAAGCCGGCCAGGGCCGGGTTGCCGGGGACCGCGAACGGGTACACCGCCGCGTCGCCGCCGACCATCGGCAGGGGGCCGGAGCTGGCCAGGATGTTGCCGCCCAGGCCGATCAACAGGGCGCCCGCCGTGTCGCCGGGACCGAAGCCCGGCAGGCTCACGCCGCAGGGCAGGGCCAGGGGCGCGCCCGACAGCAGGATCGACGCCACCGACCCGGGCGGCAGGGAGCCCGCCGCGTCGAGGGCGGTCAGCTCGAAGCTCTGGCCCACGGCCGGAGCTCCGGCGGTGACCTTCAGGGAACCGGCCGGGTTGGTGCCGCAGCCGTAGGGGGTGACCTGTCCGCTCTGGGCCAGGGCCGGCGCACCCAGCGCCAGGGCCGCGGCCACGATGTTCTTTGCTCTCATCACGCTTCTCGATTCGCTCGTGCTCTGGAATGGACTGTAGGCCCGCGGTGGGGCCGATGCCTTCCGGAGAGACCCGTCGGGGACGGGCGCACGGGTGAAACGCGAAGTTTCGGATCGGGCTGTGCGGAGCCGGCGGCCGCGGAGTCGGGCACCGGGAGGTGGAGGCTTCATCGGGCGCGCCTCCGACCTGACCCCTCGGCTCGGAGGTCGACACGGGGCTGGCGGCCGGTCCGCGGATCACCGTCGAAGGGGCGCGACTCGCCCGCCCGATCTTCACCGTCGACCGCAGCCGGCGCGAACGCCAGGATCATCGCGCCCTTCGCCCGCGCGGCTCCCGGCTCGCTGCGCCGGACCACGAAGCATCCCAGCGTGACTCAGGAGCAGACGTGACCCCGAACCGCACCTCGCGCCTCGCGCACCTCGTCGAGCACAACGAGACCGGCGCCGGTCGGATCTTCGACCTCGTGATCCAGGCGCTGATCCTGATCTCGCTGGTGACCTTCTCGATCGAGACCCTGCCCGACCTCACGCCTCGCGCCCAGCGGATCCTGGACTGGATCGAAGCGGGCTCGGTGGCCGTCTTCACCTTCGAGTACGCCCTGCGCCTGGCAGTCGCGAAGCCCCGGCTGCGCTTCGCGACGAGCTTCTACGGCGTGATCGACCTGCTCGCGATCCTGCCCTTCTACCTGTCGCTGGGCGTGGACATGCGCTCGCTGCGGGCCCTGCGCCTGTTCCGCCTCCTGCGGGCCTTCAAGCTGCTGCGCTACAGCCGGGCGCTCAAGCGCATGCACCGGGCCTTCGCCATCGCGCGCGAGGAGCTGGTCCTGTTCCTGTTCGCCGCGGCGATCCTGATCTACTTCGCCGCGGTTGGGATCTACTACTTCGAGAACCCGGTCCAGCCCGAGGTGTTCGCCTCGGTCTTCGACGGCCTGTGGTGGGCCGTCGCGACCCTGACCACGGTCGGCTACGGCGACGTCTACCCCGTCACCGCCGGCGGGCGGCTCTTCGCCGTGATCGTGCTGATGCTCGGCCTGGGCGTGGTCGCGGTGCCCACGGGCCTCGTGTCCAGCGCCCTGGGACAGGCGCGCGACGAGGAGGTGGAGGCCAGATCACGCTGACGGGGACCCGGGTGGCGCGTTGACCTCGAGCACCCGAGCCCTGAAGGCCACGCCCAGCTCGCGGTAGCGCGCGACCGAGGCCGGCGCGGGCTCGGTCGTTGCGTCGGCGACGCGCACCAGGGCGCTGGCCAGGGCGTCGACGCCATTCGGCGCAGTGCCCGATCGGTCGTTCGAACA
This sequence comes from Engelhardtia mirabilis, assembly GCA_007751255.1. Classification (GTDB taxonomy): domain Bacteria; phylum Planctomycetota; class UBA1135; order UBA1135; genus Engelhardtia; species Engelhardtia mirabilis. Next base: position 4,737,305 of record CP036296.1, on the reverse strand, counting down.
CCCCGCCTGGATCGCAGCGCCGAGGGCGGCGGATTCGGGCTCGGCCAGGGCCGTGACCGGCGCGTCGAGCACGTCGGCGAGGATCTGGCGCCACAGGGGCGAGTTCGCGCCGCCGCCGACGAGCCGCACGGTGTCGACGGGCACGCCGAGGGCGCGCATGCGCTCGACGCCCCAGGCCAGGTTGAGGCTCGTGCCTTCGAGGGCGGCACGGAACAACACGCCGGGGCGCAGGGAGCCCGGGCGCAGGCCGAGCAGACTTCCCCTGGCGTGGGGCAGGTCGGGCACGCGCTCGCCCGCGAGGTAGGGCAGGAAGGTGACCCCGTCGCAGCCGATCGGGACGCGCTCGGCTTCTCGAGTGATCCGAGCCAGGCCCTCGGCGCCGTCGTAGCCGAACGCGGTGCGCACCTCTTCGGTGACGCCGGTCGCGTTCATCACGCACAAGAGCGGCAGCCAGCCGCCGGTCGAGTCGCAGAAGGGCGCGATCAGGCCCTCGGGGTCGACGATCGGCTCGGTCGCGTGGGTGAACACGGTGCCGGAGGTCCCCAGGCTCGCGACGACGATGCCGGGCCGCGTGGCGCCACTGCCGATGGCGCTCATCATGTTGTCGCCGCCGCCCGCGGACACGGGCACGCCGGGCTCCAAGCCGAAGGTCCGCGCGCCGCGCCGATCGACCTCGCCGGCCAGGTCGGAGGGGCCGATCAAGGGCGGGAGCAGATCGGCGATGGAGGATCGCGACTCGCACAGCTCGCCCAACGCCTCCAGGGCCTGCGACGCGAAGCGGCGCTCGCGCGGATCGAACAGCCCGGTCCCCGAAGCGTCGCCGGCCTCCATGGTCATGCGTCCGGTGAGCTGGAAGTTGATCCAGTCGTGGGGGAGCAGCACGTGGGCCAGGCGCGCGAAGTGCTCGGGCTCGTGGCGAGCGAGCCACAGGATCTTCGAGGCCGTGTAGCCCACCGGGAGGTGGTGCCCGAAGCGCTCGGACAGCTCGCGCGCCTCGACCGTGGTCGCGGTGTCGCACCACAGCTTCGCCGGCCGGATCACCTCGCCCCGCGCGTCGAGCGGCACGAAGCCGTGCTGCTGTCCAGACACGCCGATGCCCACGATGCGCCCCGGATCCACGCTCTCGAGCAGCCTGGCCACGACGACCTGGGTCGCCTTCAGCCAGGTGTCGGGATGTTGCTCGGCCGCGCCGGGCGCCAAGCCCTCGATCAAGCCGTAGGACGCACTCGCGCGCACCAGGACCTCGCCGCTGGCGAGGTTCAGGACCAAGCCCTTGGTGCCTTGGGTGCCGACGTCGATTCCGATCGTGAGGCCCTGGCCCCCCACGTCAGCGCACGCCCATCAGGTGCTCGCACATGAGCTGGTCGAGCCGCTCGTAGCCCAGACCGCGGCGCGCGAGGCCCGCGGGATCGAGCTCGAGCCCGCGCAGGGCCGCCGCGTTCTCGCTCGAGTAGCTGCGCGTGAGTGCCTGGACGCCCTCGTCCCGCGCTTCCGCGATCAACTCCCGCACCTGCGGGTCCGCGTCGAAGGCCCGGGCCTTGGCGCGCAGGATGTTGTAGGTCCGCATGCAGCCCCGCGCGAAGTCCCACACGCCGGCCTCGTCCTCGGTGCGGTAGGCGTGGGCGTCGAAGTGGCGCGGGCCCTCGTAGCGCTCGCCGCCCAGGGTCCCCTCGAGCAGGCGCACCAACAGGAAGGCCTGCTTCAGGTCCTCGGAGCCGAAGCGCAGGTCCTGGTCGTAGCGCCCGATGCGCTGGCCGTTGAGGTCGATGTGGAACAGCTTGCCGGCCTCCATGGCCTGGGCCACCCCGTGCACGAAGGACAAACCCGACATGGTCTCGTGGGCGACCTCGGGGTTCACGCCGACCATCTGCTTGTGATCGAGGGTCTCGATGAAGTGCAGCATGTGGCCGGTGGTGGCGAAGTAGATGTCGCCCCGCGGCTCATTCGGCTTGGCCTCCAGGGCGAAGCGCAGGTCGTAGCCCTGATCGCGCACGTACTCGCACAGGAAGTTCATCGCTTCCCGCGTGCGCTTGATGCCCTCGCGCGGATCGCGGCAGGCGTCGGCCTCGGTGCCCTCGCGCCCGCCCCAGAAGACGTAGGTCGAAGCGCCCAGCTCCACGCCCAGGTCGATCGCGTCCATGGTCTTGCGGATCGCGAAGGCGCGCACCTTGGGGTCGTTGGCCGAGAAGGCGCCGTCCTTGAAGACCGGGTGGCCGAACAGGTTCGTGGTCGCCATGGGCACGACCATCCCGTGGTCCTCGAGGGCCGCCTTGAAGTCGGCGACGATGCGGTCGCGCTCTGCGGCCGAGGCCCCGAAGGGCACCAGGTCGTTGTCGTGCAGGTTGACCCCGTAGGCCCCGCACTCCGCCAGCTTGGCGACGATGTGGGTCGGCGCCATGGGCTCGCGCACGGCCTCGCCGAACGGGTCGCGGCCAGGGTTGCCGACGGTCCACAGGCCGAAGGTGAACTGGTCGGAGGGGCGCGGGTCGAAGTCGTCCATGGGGAGATGGTAGGGCCGACGGGTGGCGGTGGGGCACGCCCGAGCGGCTGAGCTCCGATCGTGGACTCGGCTCAGTCCTGCGAGCTCGGTCCGGACGCGCGCTCGGTGCCCAGCACAAGGTCGACCATCACGTAGGGGTGGTCGGAACGATCGGGGTCCGAGTCGTCCACCCGCCACGCGACGACCTGGACCGCGTCGGCGGCGACCAGCACGTGGTCGATCAGGTCGATGTCGAGGGCATCGCTCCAACCGCCGGCGTCGACCTCGCCGCCCTGGGCCGAGGCGATGGCGTGGGTGTCGCGGATCGGCGGCGCGCAGACGATCGCGAAGCGCTCCGCGTCGGTGCAGGTGTTGAAGTCGCCGGTGGCGATCACCGGCGCGCGGGCCGAGAGGGCGGTCACGACCTCGTGGAAGATCGGCGCGGAGGCGTCCTTGTTGGGGCGATTCGGGTCGAAGTGGGTGTTGACGAAGATCAGCTCGGCGCCGCTGTCGCGCTCGCGCAACAGGACCCAGTTCACGTAGCGCGGCAGGCCTACGGTCCAGCCCGCCGAGAGGGGCAGGCCCTGGTTGCGGCCGAGCCAGACGACCCCGGACTCGAGCAGCTCGAAGCGCGAGGCGCGGAACAGGATCGCGGCGTCCCCGTAGGCCTGGCCGAAGATGCGGGGCACGACGAGCTCGTAGTCGCCGGTGGTGGGGACCACCGCTTCGAGGTCCCGGTCGGTGACGAGCTCCTGCAGACCGATCAGGTCGGCTGCGAGCCCGCCCAGGTAGCCGGCGGTGGAGGCGGAGCGCTCGTCCCAGTTCGCCTCGCAGTAGAAGCACTCCACATTCGCGCTGACCACGCGCAGAGCCAGGGAGGCAGGCGACGGCGCGAGGGTCGCGGCGCTCTGGGGCCGCGCCTGCACCTCGCTCGAGCCGACGATCCGCAAGAGGTGCTGCGGCAGGTTGAAGTACCACGCGCCGGCGAAGGCGACGAGCGCCGCGAGGGCGAGGGCGACCCCTCGCAGCAGCCGCTTGATCAGCCGCGGGAGGGGAGAGGCTTGCGACGGATCCGCCTGGGGGCCCGCGTCTATCGGCTGAGTCAAGGTATGGCTCGTGGCGGTTTGAATCGCGACCTCAGCGTGGCCCGGCGGGTGCGGTTCCAGGCGCGCGTCGGTGTCGTGGTCGGGGTTGGGCGGCCGGGAGTCTAGCAACTGCGCCCGCGGCGACTCGCGCCGGCGCAGCGGGCGCGTTCGGGAATGTGAACCCGCTGGGGCCGGACGACGGACGTCCGCGCTCGGTGTTCCCAGGGGCGGGGGGGCAGTGGCACACGGGATTCGATCGGCTCCGCCGATTCCACGCGGTGCCTCCGGCACGAGTCCTCCCTGGCTATGCTCCCCGCGATGATCTGGAGCGTGGCACTCGCGAGCCTCGTGGCTCTCGCCTTCGCCGTGGCGCTCGGACGACTCGCCCAGCGGCGTCTGGCGGTCGATTCCGATGCGTCGCAGGTTTCGGGGCGCCCTGTCGCGCGGACTCTGACCTTCCTGTTGCTCCTCGCCGGCGCGACCCTGCCCTGCCTCTACGGCTGGTCGCTGCTCGACCGCGACGAGGGCTACTACGCGGAGTCGGCGCGCTCCATGCTCGAGCGCCACGACCTGTTCGTGCCCGTCGTCGCGGGCGAGGCCTGGCTCGAGAAGCCGCCGCTCACCTTCTGGGCGATGATGGCGTCGATCGGCAGCCTGGGTCGCACCGAGTTCGCCGCCAGGCTGCCCGCGGCCCTGTTCGGCCTGCTCGCGATCGGACTCACCGTGGCCCTGGCGCGGCGGATGGTGAGCGCGCGCGCGGCGTGGCTCGCGGGCTTCGCCCTGGCGACGAGCCTGCTGCCCGCCCTCGCCATGCGGATCGCCCTGCTCGACGCGTCCCTCTTGGCCTGCGTCGTGCTCGCCATGACCGGCCTGTGGGAGTCGATCGACGGGCGCGAGCGGCGCGGCTGGTGGCTCTTCGCCCTGGGAACCGGGCTCGGCGTGATCGCCAAGGGACCGCTCGGCGCCGCCCTGCCGATCTTCGCGCTCGTGGGCTACGTGGTCGCCTCCCGCGACTTCGGACTCTTGCGACGCATGCGGCCCCTGGCCAGCGCGGCCCTGGCCCTGGCGGTGGTCGCCCTGTGGGCCGTGCCGGCGACGATCCAGACCGACGGCGCGTACCTGCACGAGCTGGTGTGGGTGCGCACGATCCAACCGATCTTCTCGCCGCTCCAGGGCCACGGCGGCGGGAACACCCTGGCCTACCTGGCGCTCTTGCCGGTCTACCTGCCGATCGTCTGGCTCGGCCTCGGCGTCTGGGCGCCGTTCCTCGTGCCGGCCCTGCGCGCGCGGGGCCAGGACGAGCGTGCGCGACGTCGTCGGCAGTTCCTCTTGGGCTGGGTGGTCTCGATGCTGGTGGCCTTCAGCCTGGTCTCGACCAAGCTGGCGCACTACGTGCTGCCCTTCTTCCCGGCCCTCGCGATCCTGATCGGCGTTTGGATCGACGGAGCCCTCGAGCGAGGCGAACGCCTGTGGACCGGCTGGCGGTCGAACTACCTGCTCGGCGGAGGCCTCTTCTCCGCGGCCGTGATCATCGCCGGCCCGTCCCTCCTTGGAGCGCCCATCGCCACCTGGGCCTTCCTCGCCCCGGGCGCGGTCGCGGCCCTCGGCGCCTTCCTCGTCCACCGCGCGGCCCGCGCCGGCCGCGACGTGCCGGCCCTGGCGGGCGCAGGGACTCTGGTCCTCGCGACACTGGCCCTGCTCACGCCCTTCGCTCTAGGCCGACTCGACGCCGGCAAGTCGCCCCAAGCGATCGCCGAGCTGCTGCGCGAGCGCTACGCCGACCGGCTGGACAGCTTGCAGATCGGCCTGTCCGACTACAGCCAGTTCGCGCTGCTCTACTACCTCGACTCGCCCAACACGTCGAAGGTCCAAGCCACGCAGATCACCGCTTTCTTCGACGGCCCCGACCCCGCGGTCGTCGTCATCCCGCGCAGAACGCTGGACGAAGCTCTCGAGACGACGACCCTGCCCGAGGGCGCCGAGGTGCTCTGGGAACGCAGGTGCTGGATCGAGGACAAGAACCGCTGGCGCGAGGTCGTGGTCCTGGGCAACGGGCGCTGAGCAGCGGGCACGGCTCGAGCCGGGCACCGCCTGATGTCCCCCCACGCTTGTTGGCCCAGCGCAGGGCCGAGATCGTAGAGGTGTGCGTGCCGTAGCATCTGCGGCGGAACGCTCCCCTTCAGCACGCGAAGGGTGCCAAGGCCAGCTTCACCAAGACGACCCTTGACCCTCAGGGGAGCCGAGCAGAGCGACGAACTTCGGCTCGAGGTGCGCCGGAAGCACACCGTGCCCCTGCTCGACGAGCTGTTCGCGTGGATGGCGCTGAAGGAGGGCGAGGTCCTCCCGGCTGGCCCGATGGCAACTGTGCTGAGGTGCAGCTTGAAGCTCGGGGCCGCCCTGCGAGTCTACGCCAGCGACGGGTGCCTGGAGATCGACAACAACCGCGCAGAGCGCGGAATGCGACCCGTCGCCGTGGGGAGGAAGAACTGGATGTTCTTCCCGGCCGAGGGCGGCGGAGAGACCGCCGAGGTGATGCTGAGCCTGGTGATGACCACCAGGGCGATCGGGCTGAACGTGCAGAGCCTCCTGCGCGACGTGCTGCTGCGCATCGGCCGGGAGCCCGACGTATCGAAGCTGACCCCGCTCGGCCCGAAGGTGCACTTCGCAGCGGAGGTCGAAGTGGCGCGCCGGGCCGCGATGGCCTACTTCGCCGGGCTCTGAGCCTAGCTCTCGCGTGACACACTGCAGCGTACGCCTACTCTCGACGCTGGGCCGCCGATGCAGCATGCGGGCTTCAAGGGACGGTTACCCCCGCAAGGGCGAGCCAGACCAGGCAGCCTGTAAACCTGCAGTTCATGGTTGCATGGGATTGGGGGTGCTACTGTCGCCCCCGGCTGAACGGCCCTCGGCTTCCCTTCCGCGGAGCGATTTCCCGATGACTCGACCATTCCCCGCCCTCGGCCGCGCCGCGGCCTTTGGGTTCGTGTCTTGCGCCCTGGCCACAACCCAAGCGGCCGCATTCCAGGTGATGCCCTACGGCGCAGGTCTCAACCCGCCGGGCAGTTTGGTGGTGACCTCAGGGCTCCCCGTGGTGGGGGAGAGCTTCAGCGTCGGGGTGTCGAACACCGCTTCGGCCAGCGCGCCCGCGTCCATCGCGTTCCTGAGCCTCGCTACCGCGCCCGATCCGGCGTTCCCCGCGGGCACGGTCCTGCCGGGCTTCGGGCTCGCCTTCCCGGGGGCGCTCGGGGAAGTGCTGCTCAGCCTCGCTGCTCCCGACCCGTTCACGACCTTGGGTCCCGTCGCTTGGGACGGAGGCGCGGCCGCGCCGGCCAGCTTCGACCTCGCAGTACCGCTCGATCCCGCCCTTTCGGGACTGACGATCTACTTGCAGGGATCGCTGCTGCAGTCGGTCGGATTTCCGTCGCTGGGTCTGACCAACGGCCTGGCGGTCACGTTGTCCGAGCCGAGCTTCTCAGGGCTGGTGCCGATTCCGGCGGGCACGTTCCAGATGGGGTCGAATGCGGCGGGCGGGGCACCCTACTACGGATCGAGCACCGAGCAGCCCGTCCACCAAGTCACGATCAGCCAGCCGTACTGGATGGGCCGGTACGAGGTGACCCAGGCGGAGTACCAAGGGTTGATGGGTACCAACCCTTCGGGCTACCTGGGCGCTGACAAGCCGGTGGAAACTGTGATCTGGTTCAACGCGGTGGCGTACTGCGACGCCTTGAATGCCCAACAGACTGCCCTTGGCAAGGTGCCTGCGGGCTACCAGTATCGCTTGCCCACGGAGGCGGAGTGGGAGTACGGCTGCCGCGCGGGGACGACGACGGAGTTCCACTACGGGCCTGCGCTCTTTTGCAACCAAGCGAGGTTTTCTTACTCCGACCACTCGTCGCCGCCCGCGAGTTGCCAGAACCCCCTCGGCACCGTGCCGGTGGGCAGCTACGCGCCGAACGCCTGGGGCCTTTACGACATGCACGGCAACGTGTGGGAGTGGTGCATGGACGGCTTCAGCAGCTACACGGCCTCGGCCAAGACGGACCCTTACGTCTCTGGCGGCCTCTACCGGGTCCTCCGGGGCGGCAGCTGGGCCTTCAACTCGACCTACTGCCGCTCCGCGGACCGGTACTACGTCGATCCCGGCCTCGTCCACAACAACTACTACGGCTTCCGGGTTGTGCTCGCCCCAGTTCTCGTGCCCTAGCCGGGTCGGAGGCGCTGGAGCCAGGGGCGGGCGAGCAGGGGTTTGGCCGTTTCCTTAGTGGCTTCCGATTCGGCTCCCCGAGCGCCATGCAGCTCCAGGTGTCTTGATGCTCCAACCGCTCTGGGAGGAGTTTACTGTGGGTGCGCATCATGACTGGATCAAGAGGAAGGCGAAATGCGACTTTGTGTGCAGCGTCGGAGACGAGTGCTGGAGCATTTGCGCGAAGGGGTTGGGCCTGGGCAATCTGGCGGGACATTTGCTCGAAGAGTGGAAAGGCAATGGGGCCGAGGATGCATGTGAGTACGTGTCCGGTGAGCCCATCTTGCGCGTCCGTGGGGAGACGGGAGGCTGCGCGGGATGAACCCCAACTCGAACTCCGTGCCCCGTTCAGTCCCGGCCGAGGAGGCACTCGCGCTGCTGAAGGAGCACTCCAGGTCCGATGTCAGCTTGGCCGCGTTCGCCCGCTCCAAGGGAGTGAAGCCCTGGAGCCTCTACAACGCTCGGGCGGCCGAACGTCGCCGGGCAATGCGTCCTCGACCGGAGCCCTTCTTCGAGCTTCGGCTCGAGGAGCCGGCCCCAACGGAGGGCGCCGACGCAACCCTGATCGAGCTCGTGCTGCCCTCTGGTCTGTCGCTGCGCGTGCGGCGTGACTTCGACGAGGTTGCGCTTCGTCGCCTGCTCGGCGTGCTCGGGTCATGCTGAGCTTTCCGCCCTCACCGCAGGTGCGGATCTTCGTGTGTCGCACGCCGGTGGACATGAGAAAGAGCTTTGACGGGCTCAGCGGAGCGGTGATCGACGTCGTGGACCAGGACCCGCAATCGGGGCACCTGTTCCTCTTCTTCAACAAGCGCCGCTCGATGATGAAGGCGCTGGTCTGGGAGGCTTCAGGCTATTGGGTGCTCTCGAAGCGACTCGAGGGTGGTCGCTTCCAGGTCTTCGATCGTGCATCGGGCAACGCGACGAGCTACGAGCTCGCGAGCCATGAGCTTGCGCTGGTGCTCGACGGCATCGATCTTCGCGGCGCCCGGCGGGTGATGCAAAGAGCGGAGGTGAAGGAGCTAATCGGCGCTTGACCGCGAGACTCGCTGGGCTAAGTTTGCGGACGTGACGCCGCTGACGGACATCGACGAAGCGAATGCCCAGCTTCAGACGCTGCACTCCACCGTCGAGGAGCAGCAGCGGGCGATCGACGCGAAGAGCGAAGAGATCGCCGTGCTGCGGGAGCAACTCGCCCACCTGCAGCGACACCTCTTCGGTCGTCGCCGCGAAACGATCGACCCGAACCAGCTGCGGCTCTTCGAGACGAGCCAGGCCCTCCTGACCAAGCTCGAGGAGGAAGTGGCAGCGATGCCTCGCAAGCCGAAGCGCGAGCCCGCCAAGGGACACGGACGTGCGCCTTTCCCGGAGGACCTCCCGCGCCAGACGGTGACGCTCGACGTCCCCGAAGCGGACCGCAGCTGCCCGGACTGCAGTGGACCTCTGCACGAGATTGGCGTCGAGGTAACCGAGCGCGGCCACCTGATCCCGGCGCGCTTCGTCGTGAAACGTTACGAGCGTCGGAAGTACGCTTGCAAGGACGGCCACACCGTCAAGGTCGCGCCGCTGCCCGATGGCGTCATCGACGGTGGCAAGTACGAGGCGTCGGTCTACGCCCACGTGGCGACTTCGAAGTACGCCGATCACCTGCCGCTCAATCGGATCCAGTCGATCTTCAAACGCGACGGCGTCCACTTCGCGCGGCAGACGATGTGGGACCTCATGGTGCGGCTCGACGAGATCGTCGCGCGGCCGGTCCTGCGCGAGATGCGCCGCCAGCTCCTCGAAGAAGAGGTCCTGCAGGCCGACGAGACGCCGATCGCGGTCCAGACGGAGGGCCAGAAGGGGACCCGCCGAGGACAGCTCTGGGCCTGGCGCAACGTTCGCGGCAGTCCCGAGGAGAAGGTCCTCGCCGACTTCTGGCCCGACCGGTCGGCGAAAGAACCCGCGGCCTTCCTCGGTGACTGGTCCGGAACGCTGCTGACCGACGGGTACGACGGAGTGAATCCGGTCGCGGATCGCAACGGCATCGTGCGCGCGGGCTGCTGGGCCCATGCGCGACGGAAATTCGTCGACGCGCTCGACTCGAACCAAAAGAAGGCCGCGGCCGTGCTTCGACCGATCCAGAGACTCTTCTGGATCGAACGCGCCGTCGTGGCCAGGGCGCAGCGTGACGGTCTGGAGCTGGGCGGACTCGCCCAACTGCGCGCGACGGTCCGCGATCGGCGGTCGCGTCACGTACTCGAGACGATCTTCGAGGTCGTCTTCGCCCTCGACGAGGACGCATCGATCGGCGCGCGCGGCAGCCTCGGCAAAGCCGCCCGCTACGTCATCAATCAGCGCGAGCCGCTGACGGCCATGCTTCGCGACGGCCGCCTCCCGATCCACAACAACGACACCGAGCGGGCCCTGCGCCACGTCGCCGTCGGGAGGAAGAACTGGGGGATCTTCGGCAGCCAACGTGGCGGCGAGGTCGCCGCGCGGCTCTACTCGCTCACCATGAGCTGCAAGCTCGCCGAGGTACCGCCCGACGCCTACATCGAGGACGTGATCCAGCGGGTCTCGACAACGCCGCAGGAGCGCATCGCTGAGCTGACACCGTGGGGCTGGAAGGCTCGTCAGGCGGCCGACGTCGAAGCTCAGGCGAATTCCTGAGGACCGCTCCTACTCGATCTTCCGCCTTGCGGCGAGATGGGACGGCCGGACACGTACGCATGTGACTGTCCCCAGTTCGAATAGCGGCGACCTAGTGCAGCAGCGCGCCTGGATTGCAAGACTGCTCCTACTCTCGCATCTCTTGGTCGGTTGTGTCAGCCCCACATCCGCCAGGCCAGTAGGTGGAGGTGCCGCGTCTGCGGAGTGCTTGGAGCGTCGAGCGCTGTTGATGACTCGCGCAATTGATGTCGATTGGCTCGGAACGTATCTGTTAGCAGCGCCGGCACGGTCATCGGCGGGCCTGACTATTAGCTGTGGGGGAAGTGGTGATGCTCATTGCACAGTGTTGCATTGTGCTGGTAGCCAGGGGGGCGGCGGCAGCGCGATGGAGCGTGGCGACGGCGAGTTCGTCGTTGATTTGGTTAGAGGAGAGTATTCGGTGATTCTGCCAAGAGAGGGTGCGGGCGCCGAGCGCATCTGGGTTACCTCCTGGGGAGTTTTTGCGGATGCCGAATCTAAGAGTCTGCTCGTTGCCTTTGCTGGGTGGTTTGATGTCGTAGCTGGAATCCCGTACTGGAGGTCGATTTCAGTTTGCGCAAATGTCGAGAAGTGCGGCAGCTGTAGGCGTCGCGCAGATGCAGGGGCGAGTCCGCTCATTCCGGCTGAGACTCGGCTGACACGATCGAGCGCAGTGAGCGATGCTGGGGGCCTGTCATATACTGGAATCGATGGATTCGGGCGTCTCTTCGGCGATGTGAGGGTTGATTTGGCGCCAGGTCGGTCTTTGATTTGCCCGATGCAGGAAGGGGTGCCGCACGGTCAGGTACGATATCGCGACTCTACTCGGGGGCTCGTAGCTTCTAGTTTGATGCTGTGGGGGGAGTCTGCCGCTCGGGTCAACTTCGGCGAATCGAGATCCTTCTTTGGTGGTAGAGGCTCGGTGGCCTCACCAGGTAGAGTCCTTCGGTTTGATGGCTCTGGGTTTTTGCGGTATTTTCAGTCGTCCTCTTGGGAGTACGTGTCGCTAGTTGTTGTATCCGTTGATGATGAGCAATCTGCGCGGGTTGAGTATCGCCATGATCCGGATAGTGCGGTAGGCGGAGCGCAGCTGGAGCCCGATTCGATATCGACAGGTTCTGTTGCGGGATGGTGACGGTGGATTGATTTTGGCAAGTGGAGGGTGGTGACACATCCCGTTTGGGATGGATGCTTCATCCGCTCGCTGTTGGTAGCCATTGAGGTCAGTGCGTTGTCCCTGACCTCCTCCCCTAGATCCGGTCCGGGGGATAATGCGATCGGCGCTAGAATCGACACCGAGGAGTGGAGATGCGAAAGAGCCGATTCATTGAGGAACAGATCGTCGCGATCTCGAAAGAGGCCGAGGCGGGAACGCCGACGGCAGAACTCTCAAGGCGCCACGGCGTCTGCCTGAACACGATCTACAACTGGCGCCGCAAGTGCGGCGGCCTCGAGGTGAGCGGGGCCAAGAAACTCAGGCAGCTCGAGGAGGAGAACCGGCGGCTGAAGCAGATCGTCGCCGACCAACAGCTAGACATCGCAGGGCTGAGGGACGTCCTGTCAGAGAAGTGGTGAGCCCCGCGAGCCGCCGGTCTGCTGCGACGTACTTGCAGACCGCCAGGAACATGAGCGAGCGACGAGCCTGCAGGCTCGTGGGGCTAGCCAGGTCGGTTGCTAGGTATCGGAGTGTCCGCCGTGAGGCCAAGGGCCTTCGAGACCGAATCCTCGAGCTCGCCGCGGCAAGACCCCGCTTCGGATACCAACGCCTGCACATCCTGCTTCGCCGTGACGGCTTCCGGCAGAACCACAAGCTGACCTATCGGATCTACACGGAAGAACAGCTCCAGGTGCGCCGTAGGCGCCGGAAACGGGTCGCGGCGGCCCCTCGTGAAGCGATCCCCGTCTCCGACCGGGCGCACCAGCGCTGGTCGATGGACTTCATGGGCGATTCGCTCATGGACGGGCGGAGCTTTCGCGTGCTCAACGTCGTCGACGACTGCGGCAGGTTGGCCGTCGCCATGGAAGTCGCCCTGTCGATCTCGGGTGAGTACGTCGGCCGAGTCCTCGACCGGGCGGCTGCCCGCTACGGCTGGCCAGAGGTCATCGTCGTCGACAATGGCCCAGAATTCACCAGCAAGGCTCTCGACCAGTGGGCGTGGGCTCGTGGCGTCCGGCTGCACTTCATCCAGCCAGGTAAGCCGGTGCAGAACGCATTCGCCGAGAGCTTCAACGGGAAGGTCCGAGACGAGTGCCTCAACGAGAACTGGTTCACCGACCTCCGCCATGCCCGCGATGTCATCGCGGCATGGCAGCGTGATTGCAACGATGTCCGACCCCACAGCTCTCTCGGCGGCATGACGCCCGCCGAGTACGACCGCAGGCTGGGCTCCGGCTCGGCCCTCCGGGCCTTACCTCCGGCCAGCCTGCTCGCCCCGACCCCTGCGGCCTCGCGGCCGCTCTAACCCTGTCCACCAACCCCCGCCGATCGCAGTAGCCCCTGGCCCTGACTTGGGGAGGAGGTCCGTCGTGAAGACGCCGCGGGGTTGCACCTGGCCGATCGACGCCTGCGATGCAGGATTGAGACTGAGCGTTGCGAGAGGGTCGTGAGGTGCTGGTTCGGCGGCTCGGGGGCTCTCAAGTTCCCTAGCTCCGCGGAGCCAAGCGACGCAGCAGCAGCTTCAGCACGCGCCGGTCGCTCGACTCGGTCACCACGATCTCCAGCTCGTCGAACAGCACCGTCTCCCCGCGCTTGGGGAAATGCCCGAGCTGGGCCAGGACGAAGCCGCCGACGGTCTCGTAGTCGGCTTCCTCGGGCAGCTCGATGTCGAGCTCCTCGTTGGCCTCGGTGACGTGCAGGGTCGCGTCGAGCTCCCAGGTGTTCTCGTCGATCTGGCGCAGTTGCTCGGGTTGCACGTCGTCGTGCTCGTCGTGCAGGTCGCCGACCAGCTCGCCGATGACGTCGCCCATGGAGACCAGGCCGGCGGTGCCGCCGTACTCGTCGAGCACGATCGCCATCTTGGCGCGCTCGCGGCGGAACTCGGCCAAGAGCTCGCTGACGCGCTTGGTCTCGGGCACGAAGTAGGGCGGGCGCAACAGCTCAGAGAGGTTGGCCTGGTCCATCTGGTCGGGCTCGACCTTGCGCACCACGTCCTTGATCGACAGCACGCCGATGATCGCGTCCAGGCTGCGGTCGAAGACCGGGATGCGGCTGTGCCCGCTGTCGGCGGCCAGCTTGACCGCCTCGCGCACGGGGCTGCCGACCTCCACGCCGCAGATCTCGGTGCGCGGGGTCATCACCGCCGCCACGTCCACGTCGTGGAACTCCATCACGTTGCCGATGATCTCGCGCTCGGTCTCGTCCAGGTCGCGCTCGAGCTCGGCGTCGACGATGGCCTCGCGCAGACCCTCGACGATGCGGCGGGTGGTGGCCGGGTCGTCCTCGAGGCCGGCGACGCGGCGCACGAATTTGCGCGTGCGCTCGATGGCGGAGCCCAGGGGCGAGAGGGGCCCGAGCAGCAGGGCGAACAGGGGCAGGCGCGCGGCGAGCAACTGGTCCCCGCGGGTGCCGACCCAAACCGAGGGCATCAGCTCGCCGGCGACCACCAGGAGCGGCACGGCCAGGGCGATGGTGGAGGCGACGACGCCCCAGGACAGGGGCTCCCCGGCCGCGGTGGCCGTGAGCATCAGAACCGCGAAGCCCAGGTCCAGACCCAAGCGCAAGAGGCCTGCCGTCGAGGCCAGCACGTCCGCGCGCTCGAGCAGCGGTCCGAGGCGCTCGCGCCGGGCCTCGTCGTCGACCAGGCCCAGGACCCGCTCGGGCACCGAGCGCAGGAGGGCCATGCGGAAGGTCGACAGGGCGCCGGACAGGACCAGCACCAGGGGCAGGATGATCCAGATCAGCCGGTCGTCGAGCTCCAGCGGGACCGCTGGGAGACCGATCGCGAGCAGAGCCGGCGGGAGCGCCGCCAGGGCCAGGTTGCTCCCCGATAGGGGAGGGGTCGGAGTTGGGTCCTTGTCGTTCACCGCGCTCAGGAAAGGGTCGGGGCGGAGTGTAAGCAGTCGCGAGGGGGCTCGGCCCGCGTTCCGGTCGAGAACGCGCATCGCACGTCAGGGGACCGCCGAGGGGAGTGCGATTTCGATCGCTCGGGCCTCTGGCGATGGATCGGGTCGGTCCCCGGCTCAACCCAAGCCGTTGCGAACGTGGGGTTTGGGGGCGAGTGCCGAAATTGAACGGAACCTCCGGCACGGCGTGTGCTCGGGGGACCGGCATGACCTTCTCGCCCCCTGCCGCTCTCCCCGGACCCGCGTTGCCGCTCGCCGGTCCCGCGGTCGCTTGCCTCCTGACCACCGAGATTCCCGCCGCGCGCGTGCCGGGGCCCAGGTCCCGGCGACCGGCCGACGACCACGATCGGCTCACCACGCGCCTGATGGCGGACTTCCGTGACTCGCGCGACACCGGTGCGTTCGACGACCTCTACCGGGCGAGCTTCGACTCGGTCCTGATCTGGGTTCGGTCGCTGTTGCGGCAGGGTCCGGCTCACCTCGACGCCTACGAGTTGGTGCAGGACACATTCGTGAACGTGTACCGCTACCCCGCGAGCTTCCGCGACGAGCACGACGGCAGCTTCCGCGTGTGGGTGCGTACGATCGCCGGCAACGTGGTGCGCCGCGCGCGGGGCAGGTTGCCGCGCGAGGGCTACGTGGAGCTGCCGGAGGGTGGATTGGAGCCGGCGGACAACCGCTGCGGCCCCGCGGTCCAGGCGGACATGTTGGAGAGCGTCAGCCGGCTCGACGCCGCTTGGCCGCTCTTGCTCGCCGCCTACCACAGCGCCTGGTCCGAGCTCGCGGAGCGGGATCGCCTGGCCCTCGAGTTGGTCGAGGTCGACGGCTTGACCTACTCCGAGGCGTCGAAGCGGCTCAAGGTGCGCGCGTCGAACATGAAGATGATCGTCTTCCGAGCCCGGCGTCGCCTGTTCGCGCACCTGCGCGGATTGCTCGCGGTGGAGCGGGCCCAGGCGGCCTGAGCGGCGACGGACGAGTCGCGACGACCAGGGCCGCGCTGCGACGGGCCCCTCTCGGCGCGCGGCGATCGCGGCGGCAGGGGGCGGCCGGTAGACTCCCGGTCGCATGAATGTCGCCCCGCAAGTGATCGATCTGCTCGTCCACGGCGCGGCCCAGGTGGCCACGCCCCAGGGCTCGACCCCCCGCGGCGGGGCAGACCTCGGACGCATCTCGATCGTTCACGAAGGTGCCGTGGCGATCCACGACGGCCGCGTGTTGGCGGTCGGGCCCGCGCGCGAGCTGGAGGCCAGCTTCGCGCCCGCCCGGCGCCTCGACGCCCACGGTGGGACCGTGGTGCCGGGCTTCGTCGACGCCCACACCCACCCGATCTTCGCCGGTACCCGCGAGGACGAGTTCGAGCTGCGCGCCGCCGGCAAGACCTACGTCGAGATCTCCCTGGCCGGCGGCGGCATCGTCAGCACCATGCGCGGCGTGCGCGGCGCTTCGCAGGAGCAGTTGGTGGCCCAGCTCCTGGGTCGCATGGACCGCTTCCTCGCCCTGGGCACGACCACGGTCGAGGCCAAGACCGGCTACGGCCTCGAGCTGGAGACCGAGCTGCGTTGCCTGCGGGTCTTGGACACGGCCAACCGCATGCACCCGATCGAGCTGGTCTCGACCTTCCTCGGCGCCCACGACTTCCCGCCCGAGTACCGCGACGACCGCGCCGGCTACGTCGACCACGTCTGCGACGAGATGCTGCCGCGGGTGGCCGAGTCGGGGCTGGCCGAGTACGCCGACATCTTCACCGAGGCCCACGTCTTCGACCTGGACCAGTCGCGGCGCATCATGAACCGGGCGCGCGAGCTGGGCTTCGGGCTGCGCCTGCACGTGGACCAACTCACGCCCCTGGGCGGAGCCCAACTCGCCGCCGAGCTGCGCGCGGCGAGTGCCGATCACCTGGAGTGCGTCACGCGCGCGGGCATCGAGGCCCTGGCGGCGGCCGCCGTACAGCCGGTGCTGTGCCCGGTGGTGCCGCTGTTCCTGCGCGACGACCACGAGGCCCCGGCGCGGGCGATGATCGACGCCGGCCTGGCCCCGGCCATCGCCACCGACTTCAACCCGGGCTCGTGCTACTTGCAGTCCATGGCGGAGGTCTGCTCGTGGAGCGCCCTGCGCTACGGCATGAGCGCGGCGGAGTGCCTGACGGCGTCGACCTTGAACGCCGCCTGCTCCCTGGGGCGCGGCGCGGATCGCGGCACCCTCGAGCCGGGCAAGCGCGCCGACCTGTTGGTGCTCGACGTTCCGAACCTCAAGTACCTGTGCTACGAGCTGGGGCGCTCGCCGGTGGCGGCCGTGGTCGTCGGCGGCGAGTTGGCCTACGAGCGCGGGGACTACCCGAGTCCGCGCCTGGGCCGTGGGGTGGAGTCGTGAGGGCCTTGGCGATGGCCATGCTCGTCTGGGCCAGCGCTCTCCTCGGGGGCGCAGGCTCGGCCCAGACCCTGCCCGATTCGCACCCCGCCATGGCGCGCTTCGCCAAGGCGCTCTACGCCGAGCGCGTCGACGCCCTGCACCGGGCCCAGGCCCAGGCCGACGACGCGGGCCGCGCACGCGGGGCCGCGGCGATCGAGCGGCTGCGTGGCAGCTCACCGCCGGCCTTGAGCGCGCCCAGCCGCGGTCAACTCGACCGTTGGCGCCGCGCCTACATGGAGCCCGAGCGCGCGGAGCTGCTCGCCATCGAGCGCTTCGTCGACGCGATCCAGACCATGGTCGTGCCCGGCGCCTTCGAGGCCACCGACGATTCTGCCGCGCGCGCGCGGCTGACCGTGCGGGTCTGGGCCGAGGCCAGCGCGGCGGCCCCGCCGGCGGGCGAGCTGCGGCTCTATTGGGAGCACCCCGACGGCCGCCGCGAGTTGGCCCGCACGGCGGGCTTCGAGGCCTCGGCCTTCCGCTCCCCCGGCTTCGAGTTGTTCGTGCGCGCGCCGCTCAGCGGACGCGGCACCTGGTACCTGGCGCCGGAAGTGGAGGCCGAGGGGCTCACCGCGCGCGGCGCCGGCGTTCCCGTGGAAGCGGTCCTGGACCTCGACGCGCGTTGGGCAGCGGTGCGCGACGCGGCCGGCACGGACGACTTCGTGCGAACGACCCTGGCAGCCGAGCTGGAGCTGCTGATGACGTCCGGGGTGCGCGCGGCCCGCGGCGCGAGCGTCGAGGACCTGCTGGCACACCTCGAGGGCGAGGCGCGGCCGGACCTGGCCCTGCCGTTGGTGATCGATACCTTCCAGGCCTGGACCGTCGGCGAGCCCGACGGCTCGGGACCGGTTCTGCTCGTGGTCGCTGCGCCGAGCGACGGGGCTGGCGGCGTCTTCAACGGACTGCGCGGCGCAGCCTGGCGCTCGGCGGCCGCGCGCCTGTCGGCCACGGTCGTGGGCCTGCCGGCGGATGTCGTCGGCGGCGCCGCCTTCGCGCGCACGGTCGACGCGGCGCGTCATGCCTTCCCCGAGCGGGAGTTGGTGCTGGTTCCCCGCGGCGCGAGCGCGGCCCTGGCCCTGTTCGGCGCGGGCGGCGTCGTGGCCGATGACCTCTACTGGGTGCTGACGCGGGTCGGGCCGAGGGCCCCGGGCGGCGGCATCTTGCAAGGGCTGCTGATCGGGCCGAGCGCGCTGGGGGCGCTGGCCGAAGGCTCGCGCTTCGAGTTCGTCGAGGGCCCCTCGTGGCCCTTCGCCGGCGAGCTCGAGTTGCCGGACGAGATAGCGGCTTGGTGGCTCGAGCGGCACGGCAGCGCGGGTGCGGAACGGGAAGGCGAGCGTTGACCCGCCTACTCGGTGCCCTGGCCCTGTTGGGCGCGATCCTGCTGTCGGTCGTGCTGCGCGAGGCCACCGCCCCGGGCCACCGTGCGCCCAACGGCAACCTCGAAGGCGGCAGCGCCTGGCTCGTCGACGACCCGGATGCGGCCTACCACCTACGCCGCATCGAGGTGGCCATCGCCGAGGGCGCGGTGCCCCTCAACGACCGCTACCTGAACCACCCGGAGGGCTCGGCGATTCCCTGGCCGCCGGCCTTCGACGGCCTCCTGGCTCGCATCGCCCAGATGGTGCACGGCAGCGGCGGCGCGCCGTCGAGCACGCGCGGCGTGGGCGAGGCGGAGCTGGAGAACATGCTCGTTCACGCGCCCGTGGCGATGGGGGCCCTGACCACCGCGGCGATCTTCTTGGCGACCTTGATGCTCGCCGGAAGGGTGGCTGTCGGTTGGCGCGTCGCAGCGGCGGCGGTGGCGGCCGCGATCTACGCCAGCGCGCCGATCGCGGTCTGGTACGGCGGCGTCACGCGTATCGACCACCACGTGTTCGTGGCCCTGCTCACGGCCCTGGCTCTGGCCGCGGTGGGGCGTTGCCTCGAATCGCGCGAGCGCACGGAGGTCATGGCCATGGCGATGGTAGGCGGGTTGGCCTGCGGCGTGGCCCTTCTGTCGTGGCTGGCCTCGGCTCTGCTGGTCGGTGCCTGCGGTGGGGCTTTGGCCCTGCGCGCGCTGATGGCAGACGACGAGCACCGCGCCGCCGCTTGCCGCGCGGGGACGTTGTTCTTTGCCGTGTGCGCGGTGACGGTGATGGTCCCGGCGGAGCAGAGCCCGTGGAACGCGGTGCAGCCGGGTTCGCTGATCAACCTGTCAAGCGGAGTGACTCTCGCGCTCCTGGGGGCCATCGCGCCCTTCGAGCTGATCCTGCTCGCGGCGCGCTTCGCCAAGGGGCCGCTCCCGCGTTGGCTCGCAGCCGCCGTGGGAGTGGTGGGGCCGGTGCTGCTCTTGCCCGGCTTCCTGTCGGGGGCGCGCGAGGGCTTCGCCTGGGCCAGCCGCAACAACCAGTTCATGGACGTGGTCGAGGAGAGCCGTCCGCTGCTCGATCCGCCCCAGGGGCCGGCCTGGATGGGGGCGGTGCTCGACCTCGGCGCGGCGTCCCTGCTCGCGCCCCTGGCCCTGGCGGCAGTGGTCTGGTTGCTCGTGCGCGCCTGGCGGCGTCCGAGCCATGGCCTCGTGCTGTTGGTGACCCTGACCGCGATCCTGGGGGTCTTGACCCTGGCCCAACGGCGCTTCGGGAACTCGCTGATCGTGCCGCTCGCGATTCTGCTGCCCCTGGCGAGCGTGTCTTGGATCGGTGCGGTAGCCGCGGGTTGGCGCCGGACCGTCGCGGTGCTCGGGCTCGCGGCCTGCGTCGCTTCCTGTGCCCTGTCGAGCTACACGATCCTGTCGGTGCCGGCGGTCGAGCACACCCAGCTCGCGAACTGGCGCGCCGCGCGGCTCGAGGGCCTGCGCTGGATGCGGACGAGTACGCCCGAGCCGGGGCTCTGGTACCGCTCCGAGGCGCCGCAGGCCTGGGGCGTGCTGTCGGTCTGGGGCATGGGCCACCTGATCGAGTACCACGCGCGTCGACCCACGATCACCACCAACTTCGGCAGCTTCGTCGGCGAGGCGAACTTCCGCGCCGCCGCGGCCGCGCTGCTCGAGCCCGCCGACCAAGCTGGCCCCGCCGTCGACGCCCTGGGCGCCGCCTACGTCGTGGTCGGCGCGCGCATGGTGGGGGAGTTCCCCTTCCTCGGTCGCACCGCGGGTTGGAGCGCGCCCGAGCGCAGCTCGCTGTTCACGCGCACGGAACGGGGCAAGACCTACAGCCCGCGCGCCCTGCAGACCCTCCTGTGGCGCATGGCGATCCACGACGAGCAAGTGGGGTCAGGCTCGATCCCCGGCTTCGAGCTCGTCTGGCGCACCGGACTGCGCGAAGGCGCCACCGGCGCCCCCGCCCGCCCCGGCGAGCTGGCCGGCCCGGCCCTGTCGATCTGGCGTCGGGCTCGTGAGGCGCCTGGGGATCACCTCCAACGAGCGACGCTGAAGCCGCGTTGAAGAGTACGAACCGGACCCTGAACGCTCCCGATTGGTTCTTGCCCCCCAAGATGAACGGGCTAAGACTCGGCAGAGTGCTCACGAGCTACGGCTCTCGCCCTTGAACTCGATCCACAGCGTCCACTTGAAAATGATCCCCATGCTCCGACAGACACTCTCTTGTTCGGCTCCTCTTGCTGCTCTCTTGTCGGTCTCCGTGTTCGCCAATGATCCGACGTGCACGGGTGCGGGGACTCCAGTCGAGAAGCCGTGCGAAGACTGCGTTTCCGTCTACTCCTACACGATCGATGACGGGATCAACTGTGGGCCCTGTCCCTATTCAGCTGCAGGAACTGTCGCCTGTACCTACGTCGACCCCGAGACTGGCGTGCTTATCCAATCGACCTTGCCCTATTCCACCGCGGGCAATCTAGCTTGTGGTATCGAGACTCGGGTTCGAATGCCCTGTCCACAGGGCGGCAATATCGTGGTGATCGCATTCACTTGCACACCTCCGCAGTCCGGCTGCTGAGCTGCGCGAATCGCGATGAACTGGAAGGTGTACGGGGTCGCAGCGGCGGTGGTGGCCGCATTGGTGGTCTATCTTGTGCTTCCGGTTCTGTTCACAGACAGTACCGAGGAGGCGATGACTGCCGGCTCCAGGGGCCAGGTCAGCAGGCCCAAGGACTCGCCCGCTGAGGTCACGATGTCAGAGATGCGTGAGCCGGTTTCCGGTCGAGCTGGGGACGAGAGCGGCACGTCCGAACGCCCCGACATCGAGGTCGCGATCGAATCTGCCCCCACACCGTCGGAGGCCTACGGTCTCGAGTCCTGGTCGACCATTGGCTCCCTCACGCGAGTAGAGGTTCAGGACTATGTCTTCGACGAGATCTACCCCGAGGACCTGACCTACGACGACCTCTTCGGAGCTTGGACGGCGAAGTCGACCGCTTGGCAGAAGCGGGCCTTGGAGCTCGGACAGGCTGCCTTCGATCGGGGTGACTTCGAAGAGAGACCAATTCCCATAAGCGTCGATGGCATACCGATCTCGAACTGGGTCGGTTTCGGCAGCTCGACGCCCCATGCGGTCGTTCGTCGCGGGGGGCCAGTGCCCGACGGATTCGCGCAGGTCACGTGGCTGCGCTACGAAGAGCACCCCGAACTCTACGACGCGCGCGACGAATGGAACTACCTGCGGCGGCGCTTCCAGGCCCTCCAAGAGCGCTGAGGCTCCAGACGAGAGCGGGGCCCGACGGCCAGTGGTGGCAGTCGGGCCGCTGCTGCTCCGCGGTTCGTATCCGGTCCCGCGACACTGCTTCACTTCCGCGCGGAGTTGACGGGTGCGTCTTGTCAGGCCCAGTGACCGGCCTTCCGGACGCGCACCCTTTGGGAGCCCCAGCGCCCCGGCTCACAGACGGTCTCGAAGTGACCGGGCGCGACGAGCCCCTGGTGGGTGTGGCCGAAGTAGTCGCACTTGGCGGCGTAGACCGGGTCGATCCAGACCTGCACGGTCTTGGCCGGGATCCACACCAGCTGGGCCTCGGTGACCCAGCAGCCGGGGATCCAGGTGCGCTTCGGCGCGCAGTAGGGCTTGGGGTAGCCGATGTGCGGGCCATGGTTCGTCACACCGATGTGGCCGCCGAGCTTGGCCTTGTTACCGATCTTGACGGCGATCGTGCCGTGGGTGCCGCCGCAGCTTCGTCGGCGAGGCGAACTTCCGCGCCGCCGCGGCCGCGCTGCTCGAGCCCGCCGGCCAAGCTGGCCCCGCCGTCGATGCCCTGGGCGCCGCCTACGTCGTGGTCGGCGCGCGCATGGTGGGGGAGTTCCCCTTCCTCGGTCGCACCGCGGGTTGGAGCGCGCCCGAGCGCAGCTCGCTGTTCACGCGCACGGAACGGGGCAAGACCTACAGCCCGCGCGCCCTGCAGACCCTCCTGTGGCGCATGGCGATCCACGACGAGCAAGTGGGGTCAGGCTCGATCCCCGGCTTCGAGCTCGTCTGGCGCACCGGACTGCGCGAAGGCGCCACCGGCGCCCCCGCCCTGTCGATCTGGCGTCGGGCTCGTGAGGCGCCTGGGGATCACCTCCAACGAGCGACGCTGAACCCGCGTTGATGCTTGTGGGCGTGCGGTTGGGCGTGCGGTGGGGGGACGATTTTGGGCGTACGGTGGCGGGACCATTTGGCCCAAGCGGGGGCGTACCAGCCGCCGTAGGCGGCTGGTACGCCCCCGCTTGGGCCAAATGGTCCCGCCACCGTACGCCCAAAATCGTCCCCCCACCGCACGCCCACAAGCATCACGCCCCCCACCGATCCGTCCCGTGACATCGGTCCAAGGCTCGGCGCCCGAGCTCCGAGATCAGCCGAGCGAACTCGGGGTCCGACTGCATCAGCTCTCGACAGGCCTGCGCGGCGCGCTGGGTCGTCGTTCGCGGCAGGGCAGAGATCGACGCCACTTGCGCGAGCGTCAGGCCGCACATCGACCGCATGAGACCGACTTCCGCGAGGAGCGCGTGATCAGCTAGCCTTCCCCGTCCGATCGAGACGCCACTCGTAGCCTTCGTTCGATACTCCGCTAGTTCCGCGCGAACCGAAGGCAAGTCGCACATGGGCAACCCGGGCACCTGGCCATCAGCCAGTGCGGACTTCCTCAGCATCCAATCGAGGACGCCCGGCGGCGACGACGCCACCAGCCGGTCCAGGTCGTTCGAGCCATGCCGGCCCCGCTTCAACCAACTGCTCACGAACGCCGCATCCGCCTCCGCCGACTTGGTTCTGGTGAGGTCCATGTAAGCGTCGCCGAAGGAGCCCTTACGGACACCACGAGCGCGAATCTCTGCTTCGACCCAAGTCCTGTCGAGCCACGGCGACGAGGTTCCAAGGACGTACTGCCGCGCGCTGCCGAAGGGGTACTCCCAGGGCCAGGCGGCAAGGCCCGCCAGGACCGGGTTGGCGTCGATGTATCGCAAGAGCCTCAGCCGATAGGTGAGCGAATCGACCAGACGGGAGGTGAAGCGGCCGCGAACGAGAGGCCCGTCGCGCCGATGTCGCCGATTGAAGTAGCGGACGTACTCGTTCTGAACGAGGCCGAGCGAGGGTGAAAGGTCACCGGTGACGCTGCGGATCATCAGGTGGAAATGAGTCGTAAGGACGCACCAACTGTGGACCTCGATCTCGCCGCTTCGCACGCGGCGGGCGAGTCGCGACAGGAAGTAGCGGATGTCCGCGCGATCTTCGAACAGCGGGCGTCGCGCCAACGCTCGATTCATGACGTGGTGCCACGAGCCTGGCGTGTCTCTTCTGGGTCTGCGAGCCATGGGGACCTCCAGCGTGGAGGACGGAGTCGCTTCGCAGAGGTTTCAGGTGAACTTGGTGATGTGTGGTAGTGGGCGAGCAGGGCGTGCGGTGGGGGGACGATTTTGGGCGTACGGTGGCGGGACCATTTGGCCCAAGCGGGGGTGTACCAGCCGCCGCAGGCGGCTGGTACGCCCCCGCTTGGGCCAAATGGTCCCGCCACCGTACGCCCAAAATCGTCCCCCCACCGCACGCCCACGCCACTGCACGAGAACGGGGCCCGACCGCCAGTGGTGGCGGTCGGGCCCCTGCTGATCCGCGGCTCCCCCCCAGGAGCCGCGGTTCGTGTCCCGTCCCGGGACACTGCTTCACTTCCGCGCGGAGTCGATGGGAGCGTCGTATCAGGCCCAGTGGCCGGCCTTCCAGACACGCACCCTTTGGGAGCTCCAGTGGCCCGGCTCGCAGACGGTCTCGAAGTGACCGGGCGTGACGAGCACTTGGTAGCTGTGGCCGAAGTAGTCGCACTTGGTGGCGTAGACCGGGTCGATCCAGACCTGCACGGTCTTGGCCGGGATCCACACGGGCTGGGCTTCGATGACCCAGCAGCCGGGGATCCAGGTGGGCTTCGGCGCGCAGTAGGGCTTGGGGTAGCCGATGTGCGGGCCGTGGTTCGACACACCGCCGTGGCCGCCGAGTTTGGCCTTGTTGCCGATGTTGACGGCGATCGTGCCGTGGCTGCCGCCGCCGATGTGGGCGCCGATGCCGACGGTCACCTGGGGCTTTTGGCCGTAGGCGGCGGCTGCCGGCTGGGCCGAAGCCGCGGGCGCCACGAGGGCGGCGGCGAGGGCGGAGATGGCCAGGATCCGGAGGGCTTGGAGGTTCTTCATGGCAGCTTCGGGAGTTGGCAGCGCCGGGAGCGGCGATGCGGACGCCCCGGCTCAACCGAATCCCGTGCCAAGCGGCGAAGTGGCCTCTGAACGCCCGGTGCGGGGGCCTCGGCCGCGAGTGTCCTCCGCGGGCGACCAACCCTGTGGACGCCCTGTCGCCTGGCGTGGACAGGCCCGGGGCTCCGGGGGCTCAGCGGCGCCTGCTGCCGCGGCTGATGAACGAGATCAGCGCCACGAAGAGGGCCGAGCCGACGATCGACCACACGATCGGGAAGCCCTCGCCATCGATGCGGATCACGAACACCTCCGGCAACCCGAGGGCGCCCGCGACCCACATCCCCAGCAGGGCTCCGATGAAGCCCACGGCGATCGAGACCAGGCAGCCACCCTTGGTGACCCCCGCGATGGACTGGCCGATCGAGCCGCAGACACCGGCGACCAGCAGCAACATCAGGAACTCGATCAGGGTCATGGGGGGCACTCCTCGGGGTGGGGCGGCGGCGGGGGTCGAGAAACTCGACCGGTTGCATAGGACCGCCGGGGCCCGGTTGCTAGTCCTCGAGACGGCGCCGCAGGGCGGCGACGGCCTCGGTCACACGCGGGTCCGGATGCCCTGTGAGTTCGTCGAGCGCCGCGAGCCCGTCCTCGCCGAGGCCCCGCCAGACGTCCAGCCAGGCCTCGGAGTACTCGTGCCACCAGCGCCGGTTCTCGAACTCGCCCTCGGGGGTCAGGGTGAACCGGTCGCGCAGGAGCGCATCGCGGACGAAGGCCATGGCGGCGAAGGGAGCGACCAGGTCGGTGTTGTCGCCGAGCTTGGCGAACAGGCCACGTGCGTTCCAGAGGCCGTGCTCGCGCCAGTGCCAGAAGGCGCTGACGGCGATCGGCCAGGCGTCGGGGCCGATCTTCTCGACGGCGATGAACAGCTCGTCGTAGCTGGGCGGACCGATCGGGAAGCGGTAGGGGCGCGTGAACTCGTGCTCGAGCTCGGGCAAGGCGGTGCGCCCCAGCTCGGCCAGACGCCGGGTGGCGGGGCCCTCGCCGAACTCGTCGTCCATGCGCTCGCAGAGGTCATCGATCCACTGCTCCAACTCGTACTCGATCCTCAGCACGAGTTCGCTGGCCTCCGGATCGGTCTCCATGGCATCGAGCAACTCACGCCCACGGCTCGCCGCGAGGTCCCGTGCGGCGGCCCAACGGTCGGCGGCCTCGGAAGCATCGAGGCTCGCGGTGGCAAGGGTCCGGGGCTGGGTCTCGCCGTCGATCGAGTCCAGGTAGGCCGCCATTCGGTTGCCCAGGCGCGGACTGCCATGCCGCAGGACTTCGGCAGCGATCGCGGAGACCACTCGGTCGTGGCTCCCGCTCGAGAGCTCCAACTGCTCGACATCGGCGGCGGCGGGCGCGCCGTTGCGCAGGCTCCAGGTCGCCAGGGCGCGCACCCAGGCGTCGGCGTCTGTCGTCGCCTCGCGCAGGGCCGCGCGGGCGCCGTGGTTGGAGCGCAGGATCGTCCCGTACTCGAAGGCCAGGGCGCGGCGCGTCCACAGGTCGCCTTCGGTCAGCAGCTCGCGAGCGAGGCTCTGCGCCTCGCCATCGACATTGGGGAGCAGCTGCACGGCGCGCTTCGAAAGGGGGCTCTGCGGGTCGGCCGCCAGCTCTCGAATCGTCGCCGCAAGTCGTCCGGCGAGGGTCCACGAGCGCGCGGCGGCGTCGAGGGCCAGCTCTTTCAGCTCTCCGCCCGCGGCCCACTCGTCGACCATCGAGGCGAGGTCGTCGCGTGCGAAGGCCACGGCGAAGGCGGCGACGTCCCGATCGCGCTGCACCCCCGACGCGACCAGCGCTCGCACCTGGGTGCGCGCCTCGGGCGCCCCGACGCCCTCGACGGCGGCGAGGTCCTTCAGGATCTCGGCGTACGGCTCCACACTGGTCCCGTTGGCCGCTGCGAAGCGGAGCTCGGCGCTCAATCGCGCCAGCTCGGCCTCCACGTCCACCGGCTTGGCCGGGGCGGCGGCGGCCGCCGGCCGGCGCCGCACCCTGCGATCGGCCGCGGTCAGCTCGGCGCTCTCGAGCTCGAAGGCCTTGGCGAACTCGTCGGTGTACCAGCGTTGCGTGGCCGGCGCGAAGGCCAGGTGCCCGCGCCAGTCCTCGCGCCACCCGAGCCAGGCGGCCTGCGAGGCACCTTCAGTCGGTCCGCCCTTCACATGGCGGCCCAGCAGTCGGCGCGTGCGCTCGCGCACCCGCAGCGAGTCGTCAGCGAGTTGCTCGATCAGTCGATCCACGAAGGCCACGTCATCCAGCGGACCGCAGCCGGACGCGCGCAGCTCCTCCGAGATCGCCAAGCGACCGCTCTCGTCGACGGAGAGGACGCCACGGTTCTCGCCGAACCACCGGCGCAGGTCCTCGCGGGTTTCGGGCGCACCGCTATCCGGCGCCAGCAGCGCGTCGACCCGCGGGCGCGAGAAGGTGTCCGCGTCGAGTTCCCAGGCGAGTTCGGCCAGCGCTCCCAGGCCTGGGGCGTCGGCGACCAGGGGCTTGCCCTCGATGTAGACGCCGCAGCCGCCCGCCATCTCGACGAGATCCAACAGCAGCTCCCGCGCGCCGCCGTCGAGGTCCTGCACGGGCGCTGCCGGGCCGAAGCTGAAGTAGCGACCCTGGTGCCAGGCGACGGCCACCGGACGCTCTTCCGCGTCCACGCTGCCGGCCAGCCTGTCCGCTTCGGGACAGCCCTCGAGTCCGAAGGCCAGGGGCGTGAAGGACCCCGGCGCCCGCGCCGGAGCGGGGTCGGCTTCTGTCCGGGGCCCCTGCGCCTGCGCGCGCAGCCAGACCGCGTCGGCGACTGCAGCCTGCTCGCCGCCCACCAGGCCCCACTCGTCGACGGCGCGCCTCGCCATGGCTCCGATGAACACGCACGGATGATCGAACTCCCCTGCAACGGGGCGGCCCTCGTGCCGCCAGCGGTCCGGCCGGGGCAGGGGCAGGTCCCCGTCGAAGACGTAGACGTGCTCGCGGGCGGTCGAGATCCAAGCGGCCGGTCGCCGCACCTCGATCTCGCCGAAGCGGGTGGAGAAGAGCTCGGCGAGCTGCACCGTGCGATCGGCGCGGGGGTCTGCGACGAGGACGACCTGGAATGCGGAGGTCTCCTGGGTCCGGGCCTGGGTTGTCGAGGGCGACGCGACGAGGAGCACAGGCAACAGAATGAGGGCTCGCATGGTGCGAGCATCGCCCCGATCGGCCCGCGTGGTCACGGGGAAAGCGGGCTGTTACGCGGCGGTGATCGACGCCGGCAAGTGGGGCTGGCCAGGCGCCGCCCTCAGGAGCCGAGGCGCGACAGGCCCGCGTAGCCGGCGGGAATGCGCGTGGCGCGGAAGAGTGACTTGCCGTCGCCACCCGGGCCGGGGCCTCGGCCCGGGCGTCCGCCCGGTCCCCCGTCCCTGGGCGGTCTGCCGGGGTGCGGGCCACCCGCGCCCGGGCCAGTTCGTCCGCCCGGGCCGCCGGGCCCGCCAAGCTCGACGTCGCCGCCGTGGGGGTTCAGGTACTCCCAGACCACCTCGCCCCCGGGCGTGACCTCGACCACGCGGCCCGACTCGCCGGCACAGATCAGGGTGTTGCCACCTTCCAGTCGTTGAGCGCCGGAGATGTGGCTGGAGTAGTCGGGCGAGGCGTAGCGGGCCACCGTTTCGACGAGCGGCGTCTGGCCGGGCTCACCGAAGGTCACCTTCAACTCGTCGACCGTGGACGACTCACGCACGCCGTCCTCGCCGTTGTTGAAGACCAGGATGTTGCCGGCCCCCGGGAGGCCGGCGGGGATCCACTGGGCGTCGTGCTGGCCGAACAGGGTGCGCTCGCCCTCGGCGCCGCTCCAGCGGGGGTTGCCCAGCCGCAGCAAGAGATCGCCGCCGCGGCCCCAGCGTCCGCCCTCGGAGCCGCGCGCCTCGTCGGTGGTGGTGGAGTGGTCGATGAACCACAGCTCCGACAACTCGCGTGAGCTGAGCACGATCATGTCCAGCTCGGGCGAGTAGTCGATCGCGTTGCAGTGCAGCCAGTCGGCGCCGCGACCGGGGGGGCCGCCGTCGTCCGTCGCTGCGGCCGGTCCCGGATCCACGTAGCCGAGCCGCGCCAGCCGCTCCTGCTGCTCCAACTCCTCCGGGGTCGCCTCGGGCTCGCGCGTCGAGATGTTCACGTCGATGCGCCCGGGATGGGCGGCGACCTCGCCGAAGTGGGGCAACTCGGGATCGCGGTCCTGGATCAAGTGGTCCCAGGCGTGCCATTCCCAGACCACCTTCCCGCCGCTCGGCGGGTTGGGCTCGATCTCCAGCACCATGTCGGGCCAGAGTCGCTCTGCGGGCAGCAGTTGCGGGCTGCGTCCGGCTGCAAGGGCCTGTTCTTCGGTCCTCAGCTCCCACGCGATCACCAGCAGGTTGCCATTGGGCAGGGGCTCGACGTCGTGGTGCTGCAGACGAGTGTCGTCGGCGCAGACGTACTCCCAGACCAGCTCGCCGTCCCAGTCGTACTCGCGCACGCGCCCGCCCTGGCCGCCGCCGGAGAAGACGTCGCTGTCGACCCGCTCGCAGCGCAAGAGGTGCCCGTTCTCGAGCAGGTAGACCGACTGCCCCGGGGGCGCATCGCTCGTCCAAGTGTGGACCGGCTCGCCGTCGGCGTCGAGCAGCCAAGTGGTGGTCGAGCGCAGGGGCGCGATCAGGGTGTAGCCGCCTTCCGCACCCTCCGCCTTGGTCAGCAGGCCACGGCGCACGGGCTGCGTGGCTCGTGCCTGGGGAGCTGCGGGGGCTTGGATCAGGGCGGCGGCGACGAAGAGCTGGCTCAGCATGGCGTTTCGAGGTCGGCGGGTGCGATCGAGGTCGATGCGTGGGCTTGGGGGCCCGGATTGAACCGGCCTGAGCCCGTCGGTTCCGCCGCAGCTCCAGCGTTTGTTCCGAACGGCCGAGGCCGGCACCCTCCGAGGAGAGCGCCGGCCTCGACGTCCGGACTCGATCACTCGCCGACCCTCAGGGCACGTAGACCTCGGCCGACTTGACCACCGCCGGTCCGCCGGCGATCTCGCCGCGGCCGACGGTCAACACGCGGATCCCGCCGTCGATCGCCACCGAGCGACCGACCTCGCGCTCCACCAGGCCGGCGCCCGCCGTGGTCCAGGTCAGGCTCACCGGATCGAGACGCTCGTAGTTCAGGCTCGGCTGTCCGCTGCCGCTGACCAGGTCGACCGTCTGCAGGCCGCCCATGACCAGGGTGCCGCCACTCGCACCCAGCACCGTGTTGGGGTAGGCGCGGGCCTGGTTCAGGCTGCCGGTGGCGGCCCAGGTGTTGGTGGACGGGTTGAAGCGCGCCGCCGAGGTGAGGGTCGTCGCCGTGAGCGTCACGAAGCTGCCGTCCGCGCCGCCGTACACCAGGGCGCTGCCGTCGGGCAGACCCACCGCGCCGTGGTAGGCGCGGTTCCCGGGCACGGCCGCCACCGACTCGAAGGTGTTGGTGACCGGGTTGTAGAGCCGCGCCGCGTTCGACACGTCGGGGAAGGGAATGCCGAACACCACCGCCGTCGCGACGCCGCCGGCGACCAGCACCTTGCCGTTGCCGAGCAGGGTCGCGGTGTGACCGATCAGCGGCTCGGGCAGGTTCGGCCCGGGCGACCAACTGTCCGCGACGGGATCGTAGATCTCGGTCGTCGCCGTGCTCGACGCCAGGGAGTTGATCGGGTCCGACAGGTCGAACAGCGAGCTGCCGCCGATCACGAGCACGCGCCCGTCCGCCAGGCGCGTGGCCGTGTGTTGGGTGCGCGGCATGGACATGTTCGCGGTCGCCGCGCTGGTTCCGGTCACCGGGTCGTAGATCTCGCCGGTGTTGTCGACCACGCCGTCGGCTCCGTAGCCGCCCAGGAGCAGGATGCGGTCGTCGGTCAACACCGTCGCGGTGTGGGTCGAGCGCGCCTGGGTCAGGGTGCCGGTCGTCTGCGCGAAGCTCTGGCCGCAGTCGTCGTAGATCTCGAACGAGTTGAGCGTGGTCAGGTTGCCCAGGCCGTCGGGCTCGTCGCCGCCGATGGCGATCGCGCCGCCGCCGGGCAGGGGACTGAGGGTGTGGCCCTGGCGCGCGGTGACGTTCTCGCCCAGGGTGAAGTGGGTCGAACCCGGCAGGGCCAGGACGATGCGACAGGGGTTGGAGACCTCGTCGACGAAGCTCGTCGGACCCAGGATGGTGATGAACTGGGCGTTCAGGGCCAGGCCGTCGAGGGCCGCGCTGGCCGGCAGCGGGTAGACCGCGGGGACCGGGATGGCGGAGACGGTCAGGAAGTCGAGCAGGTCGATGCCGACCGAGAGCAAGCCAGGGTTGGTGGGGTCGATCAGCGCCAGGGGCGTGGGCCCCTGGTTGAACGAGACGAACAGCACGTAGAACTGGCCGAGGTCGCCGGCCGTGGCGTAGGTCACCGGAGTGCCGAGCACTCCGCCGTCCACCGTGAGCACGGCGTCCTCGGCGTTGGCGAGGGGAGCGAGGTGGGCGAGGCTCAGTCCGGCGAGCAGGCCGGCTGCGGGGAGGGACACACGCATTCGATCCTCCGAAGTCGTCAGGGGGGGAGAGGACCCCGCGCGGTGCTCGCGCGGGAGTGGGCCGCGGGGCGGCACATCGTCCGAGCATAGCGGGCCGGCGGAAGCCCGACGTCGACGTGACGAATCTGGGCCGGCCCTGGCCGTGGCGTGGCTGTGGGCACCGCCCCGACCGAGCCGGGGTGCCCGACGGTCCCGCGCGCTATCATCCGGCCGTTGTCCGTCCCCAGCTTCCCCGCACACCCGTTCCCCCCGGCGGGTGGCGCGCGCGCCGATCGTCCCGCCCGGACTCGGTCGCGGCGCGCGTTGCACGCCGTCGTGGCGACGACGGCCCTGGCCACCGGTGCCTGCCGAGTGCCCGAGCTGCAACGCGAGCCCTGGCATCCCCTGCGCGGCGGATCCTTCGCGCTGGCGGTCAAGCCGGCCCTGTTCGACGACTACACCCTCGAGGGTGACTTCGTCGCCGACACGCCGGGGGGCCTGCAGCAGGCCACCGACTCGGGCGACGTGCTGGGCAAGTTCGGCGTGGCCGTGCGCGCCGATTGGCACATGACGGACCGCTGGTCCATGGGCGTCGGCGCCGACCTTCGCAAGTACGTGGTGCGCGATCTCAACCCGATCGACCAGCTCGACATCCGTGTCGACGACGTGCAGTCGCTGCAGTACTACTGGGCCCTGCGGCACCAGTTCCAGCCCTTCGCGTCCAGCCGGCGCCTGCGCGCCTATGGCCAGGCGATCCTGTCGTGGTTCCCGACCACCGACATCGGCTTCGACGTGACGACGCCGATCCCCGACGAGCCGGCGATTCGGATCGATACCAAGGGCGAGCCCTACTGGCTGGGTGCGCTCGGCACGGGGCTCCTGTACCAGTGGGACGACCACGTGCTGCTGGAGCTCGGGGTCCTGCGCGAATGGGCCCTGACGCCGATCGAGGCCGACCTGACCGTCGAGTTCGGCCCCGGCGGGCCCGGGTTCGAGATCCCCTTCGAGGCCTCCTTGAAGCCCGAGGGCTGGATCGTCTTCGTGGGCCTGAGCTATACCTTCTGACCCTCGCCCAGCGGCGAGCGCACCCGACGATGTCTGCCGACGACCTCAAGCGACGGATCGACGCCCACCTGCCCGGCCGCAACAGCCGTCGCTCGGCGCGCCGCGATGTGAATTCCATCGTGCAGCTCGAGCTGAAGCCCGGTGAGGTCCGCGGCACGACCCGCGACCTGTCGGACAACGGCATGCTGCTGTTCAGCGGCGAGCGCCTGCCGGTGCAGGTGACCTTCGAGGAGGAGGGGCGGCGGATCCAGGTCACCGGCCACCTGGTGCGGGTGCAGCGCACCAGTCAGGAGTTCATCGCCTACGCGATCGAGTTCGACGAGAGCCTGGGCGAGAGCCCCGAGTGAGCCCCATGTCCGACGCCGATCCGCTCGCCAGGATGGACCCCGACTCCCTCGTCGCCCGCCGCCGCAACTTCATCGAGCGGCAGATCGCGTCCCACCCGGAGCGGGTCGACGTACGCTTCGAGGGGCGTGCGCCCGAAGGCGAGGGGCCGCCCAATCGTCACGGCATGCCGCTGGTCCCGGTGGGGCAGCGCTCGGTGCCGAACTGGCCCGTGCTCGATCTCGGGCACCACCCGGAGATCGCGCGCGAGGACTGGCGCCTGGATGTCGGTGGAGACGTGGAGAACCCGGTCACCCTCGACTGGGGCGCGTTGATGGACCTGCCCCAGGTCTCGATCGACGCCGACTTCCACTGCGTCACCACCTGGAGCAAGCTCGACATGACCTTCGGCGGCGTGACCTTTCGGGACCTGGCGTCCCTGGTGGTGCCGAAGGAGTCGGCGCGATTCGTCTTCGCCACCGGCTACGACTGCGCCCCGGGCACCGACGTGCCCTACACCACCAACCTGCCCCTCGAGCGGGCCTTGGACCCGGACGTGATGATCGTCCACACGGTCGACGGCCAGCCCCTGGCGCGGGAGCACGGGGGTCCGGTGCGGATGGTCACGCCGCGGCTGTACGCCTGGAAGGGCGCCAAGTGGATCCGGCGCATCGAGTTCTTGGCCGCCGACCGCCTCGGCTTCTGGGAGCTGCGCGGTTACTCCAACACGGCCGAGCCCTGGTTCGACGACAGGTACTCCAGTTGAGCAAGATCCGGATCCGCACCGCCACCCGCGACGACGCCGGGCAGATCGCCGCCTGGCAGGTGGCCATGGCCGCAGAGACCGAGGATCGCGAGCTGCCCCTCGAGCGCGTCCGACGCGGCGTGGAGGCGGTCTTCGCCGACGGTGAGAAGGGCCGCTACCTGATCGCCGAGGATATCGAACTCGGGCGCGCCCTCGGGAGCCTCCTGCTCACCAACGAGTGGAGCGATTGGCGCGACGGCTGGTTCTGGTGGATCCAGAGCGTCTTCGTCGAGTCCGAGGCCCGGGGGCGCGGGATCTACCGCCGCATGTACGAGCACGTGTTGGCCGAGGCCAAGGCGGACGGCTCAGTGTGCGGGGTGCGCTTGTACGTCGAGGTCGAGAACGAGTACGCAGCGTCCGTCTACAGCCACCTGGGCATGGACAAGACGAGCTACCGGATGTTCGAAGTCGACTTCGCGGGCGAAGCGGACTGACGCCGCGACACTACGACCGCGCGCCGAAGTCCGCCGCGAGCTGCTCGCAGCGCGCCGCCAGGATGAAGTCGAGCTTGGTCAGCCCGCCCGCATCGTGGGTGGTCAGGTCGATCACCACGCGGTCGTACACGTTGGACCACTCCGGGTGGTGGTCCAAGGCCTTGGCCTCAAGCGCCACCGCCGACATGAAGCCGAAGGCCTCGTCGAAGTTCGGGAAGCGGTAGGCGCGGTGCAGCTTGCCGGCCTCGACCGACCAAGCCTTCAGGTCACCGGCCCGTTGTTCGATCT
The DNA here is from genome assembly GCA_007751255.1 of Engelhardtia mirabilis. Taxonomy (GTDB): domain Bacteria; phylum Planctomycetota; class UBA1135; order UBA1135; genus Engelhardtia; species Engelhardtia mirabilis. Next base: position 4,703,338 of record CP036296.1, on the reverse strand, counting down.
CGGCCTCGGTCAGCTTGGTGGGGCGGGCGGCGGTGGTCATGGGAGTCGTTCGAAGATGGTCGGCGTCGTCGGTGGTCGCGCTCAACGCGCTTCCTGGTCTTCCAAGGTTGCCACCAGGGTCAGCCGTTCTCCAGCGCGCCAGACCACCAACTCCAGCTCTTCCCCGGGGCGGCGCAGGCCGATCGCGTTGTTGGCCTGCTGGCGCGTCTTCATGGGCTTGCCGCCGATCGATTCGATCACGTCGGAGCGCTCGAGCCCCGCGGCGGCCGCGGGCCCGCCGACCAGGGCGTTGCTGACCACCACCCTGCTGGTGCCGTGGTAGCCCAGGCGCTCGCCCCACGAGTCCGACAGCACGGACAGGTTGACCCCCAGGCGCCCGCGCCGCACACGGCCCTCGGAGAGGATCGACTCGACCACCACGTTCACGAAGCTGGCCGGGGTCGCGTAGCCGATGCCGGTGCTGCCCTCGCGCGGGGTGCCCATGGCCGTGTTGATGCCGATCACCTTGCCGTTCAGGTCCACCAGCGGCCCGCCGCTGTTGCCTGGGTTGATGGCGGCGTCGGTCTGGATGAAGTCCTCGTAGCGGGCGATGTCGAGGTCGCCGCGTTGGGTGCCGCTGACGATCCCCATGGTGACGGTCAGGTCGAGGCCGTAGGGGTCGCCCATGGCCAGCACCCACTCGCCCACGACGGGGTCGCGCTCGAGTTCGAGGTCGGCGAAGGGGAAGTTGTCGCCGGGGATCCTCAGGATCGCCAGGTCGGTGTCGTCGTCGATGCCGAGCACCTCGGCCACGACCTCCGAACCGTCCTGCAAGGCCACCCGGACCTCGTCCGCGTCGCGGATCACGTGGGCGTTGGTCACGACCACCCCCTCGGCGCGGACGATGACCCCGGACCCCCGTTGGGTCTGGCGGTTGCCCCAGCGGCCCGACTCGTAGCGCCTCACTCCGACGACCGCGGGGCCTGCGTGCTCACTTGCTACCTGGGTCGCCATGGACAGCGCGCCCGCGATCGCGACAGGGTCCAACTCGGGCGCCGGAGCCGGCTTGAGGGTCAAGAACCCAGCCAGGGCGGCGGCCACGACTCCAGCGGTTCCAAGGGTTTGCGTGCGTCGGTCGATCATGGTGGTGGGTGCCCGTCACGGGCTGGGGACCTCATCCTTATGGCACAAGATCGGGCGCGGGCGTGCTCGACTGGCCACATGGAACCGCCGAGCGGGCCCCTGGTGCCGAATACGAGGCCGGGAAGCCGGCAACGACGCCCCGCCGATGCTATTTTCGACGCTCCCCAAGGGCTGGATGCGGCAGTCGTGCTGCTCCGGTCCCGTACTGCACGAGCCGCTCACCATCCCACAAGAGCCGCGGGCATCCTCAGGATCCCGGCTCTCCAGAACCGATCTTCGACACTGATGAGACTCGCTCTACTTCCGATCGCACTGTTGGCCCTCGCGGCCGCTCCCGCCGCCGCCCAGGAATGTCCCTACGCCGCCGCCGCCTGCGGCAGCAAACAAGTCGAGCTGGTTGCCGACGTCGTGACCGAGGACGAGGGCTGCAGCGCCCACGCTCTGCCCTGTGATGCCACCGCCACCTGCGACTCGCAGAAGGCCGAGCTGGTCGCCGAAGTGGTCGAGGTCGACATGGTCGCCCTGGCCCAGGCTGAGCTGGCCTCGCTGAAGAGCGAGCTGGTCGTCGCCGAAGCGCGCCTCGTCGCCGCCCGCGCCGAGTTGGCCGAGCTGAAGTCGACCCTCGCCGGCGGCAGCTGCGACAGCGCGAGCGCCAAGCTCGTGTCGGACGCGCCCGGGTGCTCGACCAAGTCGACCTGCGACAGCGCCAAGGCCGAACTGGTGAGCGATGCGCCCGCTTGCTCGACCAAGACGAGCTGCGACAGCGCCAAGGCCGAGCTGGTGAGCGACGCGCCCGCTTGCTCGACCAAGACGAGCTGCGACAGCGCCAAGGCCGAGCTGGTGAGCGACGCGCCCGCGTGCTCGACCAAGACGAGCTGCGACAGCGCCAAGGCCGAGCTGGTGAGCGACGCGCCCGCGTGCTCGACCAAGACGAGCTGCGACAGCGCCAAGGCCGAGCTGGTGAGCGACGCGCCCGCGTGCTCGACCAAGACGAGCTGCGACAGCGCCAAGGCCGAGCTGGTGAGCGACGCGCCCGCGTGCTCGACCAAGACGAGCTGCGACAGCGCCAAGGCCGAGCTGGTGAGCGACGCGCCCGCGTGCTCGACCAAGACGAGCTGCGACAGCGCCAAGGCCGAGCTGGTGAGCGACGCGCCCGCCTGCTCGACCAAGTCGACCTGCGACAGCGCCAAGGCCGAGCTGGTGAGCGATGCGCCCGCCTGCTCGACCAAGTCGACCTGCGACAGCGCCAAGGCCGAGCTGGTGAGCGATGCGCCCGCGTGCTCGACCAAGTCGACCTGCGACAGCGCCAAGGCCGAGCTGGTGAGCGACGCGCCCGCGTGCTCGACCAAGTCGACCTGCGACAGTGCCAAGGCCGAGCTAGTGAGCGACGCGCCCGCCTGCTCGACCAAGACCGCCTGCGAAGGTGCCAAGGCCGAACTGGTCGCCGCGCCCATGACCGAGTGCGACGGCGCGATGGCCTGCTGCTCGGAGAAGGCTGCCCTGGTTTCCGACAAGACCTCGGGCTGTTGCGACGAGGGCAAGGCTGAGCTGGTTGCCGACAAGGCTGCCGGCTGCTGCTCCGAAGCCAAGGCCGAGCTCGTCGCTGACGAGGCCCAGTGCTCGTCCAAGGCGAGCGGCTGCCCGATCCAGGCCGAGATCGTCCAGGTGCGTGGTCGCCTGAACCAGGTCCGCGCCGAGCTGGCCCAGGTCTCCTCGAGCGCGGTCGTCCTGCGCGCGCAGCTGGCCCAGGTCGCCGCCGTCGCCCCCAAGGCCCAGCAGGTCGCCGACGTGGTCGAAGACGCCGGCTGCTGCACCGCCGCCAAGGCCTGCGACAAGCAGTGAGCCCGACCCCCTGACCCGACGCTCCTGCAGAGCCACGGGGAGCGGGGACAGACCGGAGGCCGCCTCTCTTCAGTGGGGGGCGGCCTCCGATCGTTCGGAAGGCGCCGGGGCCCTTTCGGAATGGTCCATGGTTCGCCCCGCGGACCTCCGATAGGCTCCCCCCGTCCATGGACCTCGATCTCGCCCAACGCCTACGTGCCCTGCGCGACGCCCTCGCCCGGGTGCCGGAGGGGGCTGACGACGAGGCGGTGGGGCGGGCCCAGGACCGGCTCGAACGCGACCTGCTCCCGCGCACGGCGGCCGCCGGCGGCGCAGTGGTGGCCGGCATCGTCGGGCCCAACAACGCCGGCAAGAGCGCCCTGTTCAACGGCCTCGCCGGCGCTGTCGTCAGTCCGTCCCTGCCTACCGGCGGCGCGACGCGGCGACTGGTCGGGGCGGCCCGGGCGCCGCTGGCTCGGGAGCTGACCGAGATGGAGGCTTGGGGGCGCTTCGAAGTGGTGCCCTGGGACACCGAATCCGACTCCGAATTGCCCACCCGCGCGCCCGAGCGCCCTGCCCAGCTCCTGTTGACCGCGTCCGCCCAGGTGCCCGAGTCCGTGCTCCTGATCGACACGCCGGACTTCGACTCGGTGGCGCGCGAGAACCGCGCGGCCAGCGAAGCCCTGCTGGCGGTGGCTGACGTGGTGATCGTGGTGGTGACGCGGCACACCTACCAGAACGCCGAGGTGGTCGAGTACCTGCGCCGTTGGCTGGTCCACGGTCGTCCGTGGATCCTGGTCTACAACGAGGCGGCGCGGCCGGAGCTGGTCGACGAGCACGCGGCCAAGTTGGCCCAGGACGTGGGCCATGCTCCCCTGGCGATCTTCGGCGCGCCCTACGACGCGGGCGTGATGGACGGGGAGCGGCCCTTGATCGCGCGCGAGGGCGCGCGGCCCGACGGTCGGCCCCTGGCCGAAATGTTGGCCGATACCATCGCCCTGCGCGAGCTCAAGCGCAGCGCCCTGGACGCATCCCTGGCTCAACTGCGCGACGACGTGGTCGCGATCGCCGACCGGCTCGACGAGCGCGCCCTGCGCGCGGGCAAGGTCGTGGCCCAGGCCAGTCAGGCCGCGCGGGACCTGGGCTTTCGCATCGCAGGTGAGGCCATGCCGGCCGGACCCTTCTTGGCCGCCTTCCGAGCGGTGCTCGATCGGCGGTCCAACCGCGTCAGTCGCCGCTGGCGCGCGGGGCTGCAGGGGCTGCGCGTGCGGCTCGAGGCCCTGCCGCGAGCGATCGGCCTGATGAAGGAGGCCCCCGAGCCCGAGCGCGTGGCCGGCGGTCTCGAAGCGGTCGAGACCAAGGTGCTCGAGCGCCTGTGGCCCGCTTTCCACGAGAGCCTGGCCCGGGACCTCGGCGCGGAGGCGCGCAGTCCCGCGCGGCGCGACTGCCCGGCGCCCCTGGCGCACCTGCTCGACGCCGACCTGGCGCGCCCCACGGGCGAGCGCCGCGACGCCGCTCGCGCGGCCCTGGCGGAGCTGCCGGTGGAGTTCGGGCGCTTCCAGAAGGCCTGCGAGGAGTTGGTCGAGCGGGGCCTCGACGAACGGGGCAGCGACTGGGACATCCAAGCCGCGGCCGACCTGGCGACGCTGTTGCCAGTGGCCATCGCAGCGGCAGTGATCGTCAAGACCGGCGGTTTCGCCGCCGACGTGGGCGCAGCGGCGGGCGGCGCGGTGACGACCTTCCTGTTCGAGAAGTACAGCCACGTGCTCGGCAGCCAGATCGTGGCCGAGGCCGGACGCAGGTGGCAGGGCGAGCGCGGTGGGGGGCTCGCCGAGGCCTTCCTGGCGGCGGCCCTGCCGACGGCCCGCGAGCCGCTCCTGCGCGCGAGTCTCGAGGATCGCGAGCTGAGCCACGCCCTGCGCGGGTTGCTCGAGGGCGCCGAACACAACTCCGAGGAGGACGCCGCGTGACCGCGAACGGTTGGGAACGACGCCTGGCGCGGCTGCGCCGCGAGCTCGACGACGAGCTCGAGGGCCTGTGGCCCCTGGTCGCGCTCGAGCGGCGGTCGCTGGAGCTCGAGGACCTGCTCGACGACCTGGATCGCCAGTTGGCGCGGGTCAGCGCGGCTGCGGTGGTGGTGCTGGTCGGGGCGACGGGTGCGGGCAAGTCGACGCTGCTCAACGCGCTCGCCGGCGCCGAGATCGCGCGCGAGGGCGAGTCGCGACCGACGACCTCGACGCCGACGGTCTTCGCGCCCTTGGACGCAGATCTGAGCGAGCTGCTGGCCGGGCTCGACGTGCAGCCCAAGGTGGTGCGCTACGACCCCGAGCGCGCCCTGCTCGGCGGCCAGGTGCTGATCGACGCGCCCGACACCAACAGCGTCGCCGTGGAGCACCACGCCACGGTGCGCGCCATGGCGGATCGCGCCGACGTGCTGGTGGCGGTGCTGCACCGCCAATCGGTGGTGGAGGAGAAGAACGTCGAGTTCCTGCGCGACTTCGCCGGCCGGCGCGAGCTGGTGGTGGTGCTCGGCCGCGCGGACGAGTTGACCGAGCGCGCTACCGCCGAGCTGCTGGAACAAGCCCGCGAGGTCGCGCGCGCGAAGTTGGAAGTGGATTCGGTGGACGCCTTCGCGCTCAGCGCCCGCGCCGCGCGCGAGGGCCACGGTGGCGAAGGCTTCGAGCGCTTCCTCGATCGCCTGCGCGACCTCCTGCGCGCCGGGCGCATGGAGCGCGTGCGCCGCCACAACGCGATCGGCGTGGCCGGGCGGATCGCCGCGCTGGTCGCCAAGGTCCGCGCCGAGACCGCGGAGGACCTGACCAGCCTGCCCGACGAGGTCGCGGCGGCCACGCGCGGCCTGGCCGAGGATGTGCTCGAAGAGGTCGAAGCCCGCCTGGACCTGCGCCGCTCGGAGCTCAGCTCCCTCTTGGCCGGCGAGGCCGGGCGGCGTTGGGACGGCCCCGTGGGCTGGGCCCTTCGCGCCGGAACCTGGTCCACGGTCAGCGCCGGCCTCGGCCTGGCCCTGGCCCGGCGCAATCCCCTGGCGGCGGCCGGCGTGGCCGTCGGCGGTGCGGCGGTCGGCAAGGCGCGCGAAGCCACCGGCCGCCGGCGGCTCGAGGACGCGGACACCCTGTGTCCCGAGTCGGGCGACGTGGCCGAGCGCTACGCCCAGCACTTCGGTCCGGTGCGGGTGCGGGCCGGGCGCCTGTGCGGCGAGCCCGAGCGCCTGGGCGTGCCCGGGCGCGAGCAGCTCGAGCGCGACCTGACCGAAGGGGTCGCCGAGGCCTGGAGCCGCCTGATGCACCGGGGCCTGCCCGAGGCCGCCGAGCGGGCCGCACCCGTCTGGCTGCGCTGGGCCCTGGACCTGCCGATCTACGCCTTTGCCGGTTGGCTGCTCTATCGGGCTGGGGAGGGCTTCCTGGCCGGGGACTACGTGGGGCTCGACTTCCTCATCAATGGGCTGCTGCTCGGCCTGGCCTTCGCCTTCATGGCGCGCCTGGTGGTGCGCGGGACCCTGGGCTGGCGAGCGCGCCGGCTGGTGGCCGACGTCCGCGACCACACGCGCCTGGCTGCCGATCGCACGATCGAGGCCGCAGCAGAACTGGTGAGCGAGGAGGTGGGCCGCTCGAGGGCCGCCCTCGACTCGATCGCGGAGCTGGACCGCCGCTGGCGAACAGCCCTGGACGAGCGGTCTGCGGGCGACTGAGCCCGAGCTCGCGGCGCTTAATCGGATCCTGACACGGCCTTGTTCGGAGGCCAGCAGGGGCGGGCGATCCTTCGCCATCCAGCCCGCCCCCGCTCTTGGACGCGATCGTGTCCCGCGGGTCAGGGCCGACCCTCACCGGGATCCGAACCGTGAAGCACGGGCCCACCATCCTCATCCTGACCCTGCTCGGCGCCGCCGCGGCCCTCAACGCCGTCGAGCCCGGGTCCGCCGTCCAACGGGACCAGCGCACCGCCCTCCTGGCCTCGGTAGGAAGCCACGAAGCCGGCGACCTCGACGCCCGAGCGCTGCGCAAGATCCTCGACCGCGGGCTGCTGGGGCGCGACGTCGACGACAGCACGCTCGACGATCCGGCCGAGACTTCGACGCCGACGCTGGACGAGTGTGATGACGAGCACCTGATGCAGGTCGAGATCGCCAGCGCTTTCGATCGCCTGCGGAGCGAGTAGCGACGCTGCGTCCGAGCGCGTGCGACGGTGCCGCGCGCATTGATACGAACGCCACGCGCGATTGATGGCCGGGCAGCAGTGATCGGGATCATCTGCGCCCATCGCCGAACCGACGCCGAGCTCTGGTCGCTCGGGCGGGGATCGGCACTGGTCAACGAAGGATCCGCACGTGAATCTCGTCCTCGCTTCCCCCGCCCTGGCCCTCGCGGTCAGCGCCGCGGCCGCCCTGCCCGCCTCCGCCCAACTCTCGCCCATGGCCCAAGGCCAGGGCGGCTACTCGGTCTCCGCGCCGCTCTTCACGGTCGGTCAGACCTTCACTGGCACCCGTGGCGCGCTGAACCCGCTGACCGCCGGGGACTACACGCCCCCCGGCGTGCTCGACGGGCTCGGTGCCTTCGCCCTCGACGCGAACACGGTGCGCGTGCTCGCCAACCACGAGTTGGGAGCCGGCGCTGGCTACCCCTACCTCGTCAACGACGGCCAGGGCGGCAGCTTCTCCCTGACCGGCGCGCGCGTCTCCTACTTCGACGTCGATCGCACCAGCCGCCAGATCGTCGACGCTGGCCTGGCGATCAACAAGATCTACGACGCCACCGGAGCGGTCGCCACCGACAACAGCTTCCTGACCGCCGGGTTCACCGGCCTCAGCCGCCTGTGCTCTGCGCAACTGGTCCCCGCCGGCAGCTATGGCCTGGTCGACACGATCTTCTTCACAGGCGAGGAAGACGGCGGCAACTTCAACCCCATCGGCGGCGCCGAGTGGGCCCTGGACGTGGCCACCGGCGACCTGTGGCAGGTGCCCTTCATGGGCCGAGGTGCCTGGGAGAACATCACCCCCGTCGCCATCGGCAACCCGAATCTGGTGGCCTTCATCCTGGCCGACGACACCTCGCCCTTCGACGCCGACGGCGACGGAATCGACGAGGCTGCGCCGCTGTTCGCCTACGTGGGGGTGAAGAACCCCGCCGGCGGCTTCCTCGGTCGCAATGGCCTGAAGAACGGCCAGCTCTTCGTCTGGGTCTCGTCCACCGGTGAGACCTCGCCCCTGGAGTTCAAGGGCAGTGGCTTCCTGAACGGCGGCTTCGTCCCGATCAACAACAAGCCGATTCCGGCCCTGGCCTCCGAGGACGGCTCGACCGGCTTCGACGAGTACGGCTTCCCGACCCAGCGCAACCTGTGGATCCAGGCCGAGCAGGTCGGTGCCTTCGGCTTCTCGCGCCCCGAGGACGTGGCCACCAACCCCGCCGACGGCACGCAGATCGCCCTGGCCTCGACCGGCGTCGACACCTATGCGGTGGATCCCGACACGGGCGACGGCGTGGACACCTTCGGCACGGTCTACGTGCTCGACGTGAACCCCACCGACGGGACGGGCACGCTGATCATCGTGTACGACGGCGACGCCGACCCGAAGCGCACCCTGCGCTCGCCTGACAACCTCGATTGGGCCGATGACGGCTTCATCTACGCCCAAGAGGACAAGGCCGAGACGGACACCCTGAACGGGGAGCTGCTCTTCGGTCCCGGGGCCGTGAACACCAACGAGGCCGGCATCGTGCGCCTGTCCACCGGCAGCATCGCACGTCGCGTGGCCAACATCGATCGGAACGTGGTGCTCGATGCCTCACTCGTCGATCCGATCCAGGCTGTCGACGTGGACGCCGGCTCGGTCGGCGCGTGGGAGAGCTCTGGCATCCTCGACGTCTCGTCCCTGTTCGGCGAGCAGCCCGGTCACCTGTTCCTGATCGACATCCAGGCCCACGGCATCGACGATCAGGACCAGTTCAACGCGGGTTCGCGCCTCACGGACAACGACCTGGTCGAGGGCGGCCAGTTGTTGTTCCTCGAGCGCTGACACGGGGATCCGCGGCGACTTGGGGGTCGCCGCGCGGTGCGGGGCTCTTCCGCTCGGGCGGAGGGGCCCCGCGGCCGTGTGTGCCTGGCATGACAGATGACTTGGAGGTGAAAGTCCCCCCGGAACCTGGCCGCAGGGACCGAAGGGAAGCGCAAGGGCGGGCTCGCGAGGGTCCGTCTGAAGGAAGCGTGGAACGAACCCACGGGCCGACGTACAGGAATCGGATTCGAGGCGCCGCGGACCAGGGCGAGCTGGCACGTGACAGCGAAGCTCTTGCGGTCAAAGGGACGCGGCGTAAATCCGGCGGTTGTGTGGGGACGGCCATCTGTCTTACCCAGGGAGATCTCGCCTCACGTCTGAAAGGGCGACGCCACCGGTTGGCGGAGCGAGAAGTCAGCAGAGGGCGTAGTAGTCGGCCCGAGCCGGCGAAGGCCCGAACGGGGAGAAGGGCTCAACGCCCATGAACCTCGAAGGCGAACCGCGTCAGATGTCCAGGCAACTGGAGCTCCCGTGGGAGGATAGGGGTGAAGCCCTGAACGTACCGCGAAGCGACGAAGCGCCGACGGCGGCTCACGGAACCGAGTGCCCAGGAGCAGTCGGCTTGATGGAGGCGGTGCTCGAGCGCCGCAACATGGAAGCCGCTCTGCGGAGAGTGAAGAAGAACCGAGGCAGTCCCGGCGTGGACGGGATGACGACGGACGAGCTGCTGCCGTACCTTCGAGGCCACTGGGCCCGGATCCGAGCGAGCTTGCTCGACTCGACCTACACCCCGGCCCCGATCAAGCGGCAGTCGGTCCCCAAGAGCGGGGGAGGCACCCGCGAACTGGGGATTCCGACGGTGCTCGACCGTCTGATCCAGCAAGCCCTCTTGCAGGTCCTTCAACCGATCTTTGACCCGACCTTCTCCGAGCACAGCTTCGGCTTCCGACCGGGACGCAGCGCCCACGACGCCCTTCGGGCGGCGACGCGACACGTCCAATCCGGACACCGAGTCGTGGTCGACGTCGATCTGGAGAAGTTCTTCGATCGAGTCCATCACGACGTGCTGATGGGAAAGCTCGCCAAGAGGATCGAGGACCGCCGCGTCCTGAGACTGATCCGTCGCTATCTGCAATCCGGCGTGATGGTGGACGGAGTGCTGATGCAGCGCTGGGAGGGGACGCCGCAAGGCGGCCCACTCTCACCGCTCCTGGCCAACGTGCTGCTCGACGAAGTCGACAAGGAGCTGGAGGTCCGCGGACACGCCTTCGTGCGCTACGCGGACGATGCCCGAGTGTTCGTCCGCTCGCAACGAGCGGGAGAACGCGTGCTCGGCCAACTCCGGACTCTGTTTGGCCGACTTCGGCTGCGCATCAACGAGGCCAAGAGCGCCGTGGCCCCCGCATGGGACCGACCTTTCCTGGGCTACTCGATGTGGGTGGCTCCGGGGAAGACCGTACGTCTGCGGGTGGCCCGCAAAGCTCTCGACAAGATGAAGGATCGAGTGCGGCAGATCACGCGTCGCCACGCAGGACGAAGCCTGAGCCACGTCATCGGGGAGCTGCGAAGCTACCTGCTCGGCTGGCACGGCTACTTCGCCCTGGCCGCGACGCCGAGACTCTTCGCCACCCTCGACCAGTGGATCCGCAGGCGCCTCCGGGCGCTCCAACTCCACCAGTGGAAGCGCGGGCGAACGGTGTTCCGCGAGCTACGCCTTCGAGGAGCCTCGACGCGTGTGGCCGCCGAAGTCGCCGCCCAGACCCACCGCTGGTGGTGGAACGCCTGCCACCGAGTCCACCTCATCCTTCGCAACTCCCACTTCGCCCAGCTGGGGCTCCCCCAACTGGCGCCGTGACCTCAATCTTCGAACCGCCGTGGTACGGACCCGTATGCCCGGTGGTGTGGGAGGGGCTCCGGGGAGGCGATGACTCCCCGGCCCCTATCCCGATTCGGGACGTGGCCGTTCGGGACGTGACCGTTCGGGACGTGACCGTTCGGGACGTGACCGCCGATGCGCGGCCCGTGGCGGACGTCAGCCTTCGACGCGCAGGAAACTGCCGCCGGTGCCCGAGGCCAAGGCGCGCAAGGCGTCGGCCCGCGCGCCGCCGATCTGCACGCAGTGGAAGACAAGCTGCGCCTCGGGGTTGAAGCGCAGCAGCCAATCGCGGGCCCAGGTCCCGTCCTCGGTCGTCTCGCCGTCGCAGAGCACGACTACGGTGTCGAACTCGAGCTCGTGCAGGTCGTCGACGCTGTCGATCAGCTCGTGCAGCCCCGTGGCCAGCTGGGTGCCGCCATCGGGATGGCGTGCGCCGAGCCAGGACCGCAGTCGCCGCAGGCTGTCCTCGTCCGCGCGCGTCGGCGAACCCTTCCAGCTCACGGCCTGGTCGCTGAACAGCACCACACCGAATTGAGTCGGATCCGGCGACGCCGCGAGCACGTCCAAGAGCTCCCCGGAGGCCGCTTGGAAGCGGGTGGGGATCTGGGTCGAGGTGCCGTAGTCCCCCCGGGCATTCGGCAGGCTCGCTTCCATCGAACCGGAGGCGTCGACCACGAAGGCCACCGACCCCGAGCGCAGTCGCAGGCCGAAGAAGGAAGCTACCGTCGCGCGGCTCCCGTCGGCTCCGTTGGCGGCCGTCAGGGGCGTGCCCTCGCGCACGGCGCTCCAGAAGTCGCGCCAGCGCTCGGGTGAGGGGCCGATCGGGCGGCCCGTGAGCGACTCGAGGGTGTCGGCGCACTCGAAGCGCAGGCGCCGAGCGCCCGGGATCGCCGCGGCGCGGTCGGCTTCGCCCTCGCGCCGGGTCCAGACACCGAGCGCTTCGATCAACACGGGCACGGAGCGTTCCGCCGGCACGAAGGCCGCCAGGGCCACCGCCGGCGAGGCCCGGCGCCAGTCGCGGTCGAGGGTCAGGCCGAGCACCTCATCGCCCAGGGACAGGCCCAGGTCATCGGGCCAGGCCAGGTCGAAGGTCCCGCTCGAGTGCAGGGCGTGCAGGTGACCCAGGGCGAGTTGCATGAAGCGTCCCTGGTGAGCAGCCGGCGCGTCGACGACAGCGCGCACGAAGCCCTCGCCGACACCCCGCTCCGGCCACCCGGTCAGGGCCACCAGGGCGGCGGCGCGCAGCTCCAGGTCGGGATCGCGGGCGACGGACAGCAGCGGTAGCAGCGCGGCGGGTGTGCGCTCGAGGGCCAGGGCCATGCAAGCGCCCCGGCGAGTCTCGGTGGGCATGCTCGCGCCCAACAGCAGCACGTCGGCGAGCACGAACTCGCGGAAGCCGTCGCCGCCGCGCCCGCCCTTGCGCGCGATCAACCCGTCGATCACCTCGCGCCGCAGTCGCAGGTCGTGCGGCGTGGCCTCGAGCCGGCTAGTGACGCCGGCCAGGGTCAGGAGCGCCACATCGGCCCGGCGCCGGTCGTCGCCGCGCTCCTCGCGCAGCATGGCGTCGATGGTCGACGCGAGCAGCTCGGGCGAGACCCGCGCGCGAGTTTGCTCGGAGCCGTTGCCCCAAGCTTCGATCAGTCGTGTCGCGCGACCCGCGCTCGGGCTAGGCCGCGGCGCGGTCGTGCAGACCGCCGCGGCCGGCTCCCACGCCATCGAGGCCGCCGCGAAGGCGCTCTGGCTGGCGACGAGGCCGAGCAGGCTGACGAGGACGGGGGCCGGTTTCATCCCACCCGACCCTAGCGCGGCTGCTGCACGCGGTTGCGATCCACTTGCGACCGGCTTGGCGGTTCCCGTCAGGGAGCGAGCCCGAGCCGGGTCGGAACCGTGGTCGACAGCACCCGCCCGCTCCCCGGGGCCTCGAGCACCAGGGCCGCGTGGAACAGCTCGATGCCGGCCAGGGATGGATCGGAGCCCGCCGGGACCTGGATCTGTGCCTGGGCCTCGCCCTTGGCGTCCAGCAGCCCGACCGTGGACGAGAAGATGCCCGCATTGGCCTGGGCCAGGGTGGTCAGGAACCAGATGTCGATCACCAGGGGCAGGTGGCTGCCGTCCAGGGCGATGCCGGCGTCGGCCGGGGGCAGGCTGAGGGCGCCCAGGACCAGATAGGTGCAGCCGGCGAGGTCGTCGCAGCAGCGCAGGCTCAGGGTCTGCACCCCGCCGGCCGAGAGACTGACGTCGGACACGTCGACCTGCAGTGACGGACTCTGCAGGGCGTCGTAGACGTGGACCTCGCCGGTGATGCTGGGTCCCTGGTAGATCCGCGACGCCACGAACAGGTCGTCGTCGCCCTTGGCGCGAACCTTGGTCGCGAACTTGGTGGAGCCGTCGGTGGCGAGGGGCCGGAACTCCGACTCCGCCTGCCAACCCAGAGGCGTCTGGCGGAAGGTGACCGCGCGTCCGATGGGCCCCAGGACGGACGACCCGCGCCCGCCGACCAGCAAGAGGTCGTCGCCGGCGAAGGCCAGGGACCGCCCGAACTCGACGTCGACCCCGTCCGGTGGCTTCAGCCGTTGGAAGGGTTCGGCGCCCAGGCTCATGTCGAACAGGTGCAGCTCCGCCTCCTGGCTCTCGGGACTGACGATGCCCTGCACCGCGAGCTTGTCGTGGCGAATCGTCAGGGCGCCCGGTTGCAGAGCTTGAGACGCGGCGAAGTCGATGCGCCCGAGGAAGCCGTAGTCGTCAGTGTTCGAAGTCTGGAAGCCGCGCTCGAAGATGTAGACCACCAGCCGCGCCGGGCTGTTGCCGACCACACCGTCGCCGTCGACCTCGCGCACGCTGGAGGTCGCCAGGCACTTGTCGTCCATGGCCACGTCGACGCCGAGCCAATCGCCCTGCGCGGCGGGCTCGGGGTCGGTCAGGCCCTGGCGCAGGACCCACTGGCTCCCGTCGAAGCCGTAGAGGTAGAGCTTCTGCTGGCCTCGGGCGCTGACCACCAGTTGGTCTTGGTCGGCCTCGATCCGCGCGGCGAAGCCGGAGGACGCGCCCGTGCCCGGTTGCCACAGCTTCTGGAAGGGCTGCCAACCGCTCTGGTCACGCCGGTAGACGCGCACCACGCCGCGGTCGCCGTTGAGGTCGGGCGTCGGCTCCCAGACGGAGGCGGCGAAGAGCCACTCGTCCTCTAGGGCCACCTGGGCGTGGCTGAACACCGCGCCGGGTGGCAGGTCGGTGGGAACGAGCTTCTGCTCGAGCTGCCACTGACCCATGACCCGCTCGAAGACCCAGGCCGCGCCGGCCCAGTGCCCCGCGTCGCCGTCGCGCGGCGCGGCGACGACCAGGCGCTTGCCGTGCACGTCCATCGACTCGCCGAAGTGGTCGTCGATCAGCCCCGGCGAGTCCGCGGCCAGGGTCTCGCCACACTGGGCGAACGCCACGCCACCGGGGCAGACGGCCAGCGCAACCGCGAGGGCGGCGGATCTGAGGGAGGGGGGGAGCATGGGGCCACCGGGGGCGATCCCGCGGGTGGTTGGAACTTCCAAGTCGACCCCGGAATTCGGGGTCGCGCAACCCGGATTCGCAAGTCGCCCCCGCGCGCCCTACTTGTCGAACACGTTCGTCTCCCGCGGGCTGATGCGCTCGTCGACCTGCTCCACGGTCAGATCGAGGTTCTCGAGGTCGAGGGGGGCTTTGGAGGGGCGTTTGGCGTCGGGGGAGGTGGGGGGGGCGCCGGGTTTGCGTTCCTTGGCGGCGTCGGTGTCTTTTTGCGACATGGGGGCCTTCGGGGGTGTTGGGGGTCAGGGGCGGGGGGAGTGGGCGTTGGAGGGCGTGGCGCTCGATCGGCGTGGGGTGCCCGGGGCGGGGCTCAGCTCGCTGGGATCGGCGGTGGGCACGCGCAAGAGGCCGAGGCGGTTGAGCTCGGTCGCAAAGGCGTCGAGCTTGGCCAGGGCGGCTTCGCCCTGGTCTTGCAGCGACGCGCGCAGGGCGCCGTAGTCGCCGGCCTCGGCGATGGCTTCCAGCACCCGTGCGCCGTCAGCGGTCAGGCCCACGAACTCTGTCGCGCCGCCGCCGGCGTAGGCCAGCACGCTCGGCCGCGGGGCGATCGATCCCAACACCGCCGCCGCCTCGTCCCGCGCGCCGGCGACGAAGCGGCCGGTGAGGAAGTCGGGGCGCACGGCGCGGGCCAGGGGGTGGCCGAGGGTCTCGATCACCTCGCCGTAGCGGAAGGGCAGCTCCACCAGCTCGAGGGAGTCGACCACGCGCAGGCTCGGGTCGGCGCTGCCGGCCGCGCGGCGCGCGGTGCGCTCGGCGCAGGCACGCTCGAAGGCGTCGGGCTTGACGTCGCGCGCCAGGTGCAGGAAGTAGTGGCTCTTCTGCATGAACCAGAAGATGTTGTCGCCCGAGAACAGCGGCAGGCTGGCGCGCAGGCCGCTCATCATCTCGTCGAACATCTCGGCCGCCTCGTTCTGGGTCATGCCCGACTCGGACTCGTAGTCGTGGTAGAGCTGCAGGTCGGCGCCGGGCTCGTCGAGGATGCGGATGCCGAAGCGTTCGGGGTCGCGGTAGGTCAGGGCCACCTCGTCGATGTGGAAGGTTTGCAGCGAAACCTCGCGCACGGTGCCCGCGTGCTGGCGCAGGAAGTCGAGGGTCGCGCGGGCCTCCTCGCGGGTCTCGGAGGGGAACCCGACCATCGCGTAGAAGGTGACGCTGATGCCGGCGGCGGCGCAGTTCTCGGCCACCTGGACCGTCGACTTCAGGCTCTGCCCCTTCTGCATCATCTTGAGCAGGCGCGGCGTGGCGGTCTCGAAGCCGAACAGCAACTTGCGGCAGCCCGACTCGTACAGGCGCTCGGCCCCCTCGCGGTCGTAGGCCTTGGGCTCGACGCGCGCATCGCACCACCAGCGGATGTCCGCCTCGCGTTCGATCAGCTCCGTCGGCAGGTCGGCGATCATCCCCGGCGGCATGCAGTCGGTGATGAAGTTGAAGTGCCGCACGCCGTAACGCTCCTTGAGCGCCAGCACGTGGTCGACGATGTGCGCCGCCGAGCGCGTGCGGTAGCCGGGGCCGATCACCGTGGGCAGGGTGCAGAAGGCACACTCGCCGTAGTAGCAGCCGCGGTTGATGTCGTAGGGGATCACGACCTCGGGGCTGAAGTACTTCTCGAAGGGCAGGCCGTCGAAGTCGGGGATCGGCGCCTCGTCCAGCTTGATCGGGTGGGCGGGGGCGTTGCGAACCGGGTGCGCCGCTCCGTCGCGACGATCGAACCACAGGAGCGACCCGATCTCGGAGAGGTCCACCGCCGTCCCCGGCGGCTGTTCGCGCAGGGCGTGACAGAGCGCCGCCAGGGGCGCCTCGCCCTCGTGAAAGATGATCGAGTCCAGGCAGGCGCCGATCCCGGGCGCCCCCATCAGCTTCTCGCCGATGTAGGCCAGGAACCCGCCGCCGGCGGTCACGTGGCAATCGGGCAGGGCCTGCTTGATCATCCGCCCCAGGGTCAGGGCCGGGATCAACTGGCTGCCGTAGATCACCGACAGGCCCACGACCCGCGGCCGACGCGCGACCAGGCGGGGCAGCAGCGTGGCGCGGAAGTGCTCGATGAAGGGGTTCTCCGCCTCGTCCAACGTCGCGGCCAGCACCTGGTCCGAGTGGTCGTTGGCGTAGCGCATGGTGAAGTTGTGGGGCGTGAGCTGGCTGGGGAACCAGGACGCCGACACCAGGCGCAGGCCGTGGTAGAGGGTGCGCACCGCCGGTACGTAGCGGTCCGCGTCCCAGAAGGCCTCGCCGCGCACGACCGCCTTCGCGTCCTCGACCTCGTCGATCAGGCTGGCGGCGCTGACCGCGCTTTCGGCCGCGGCGCGGAAGGCCTCGAGGTCCTCGAAGGCCAGTTGCTCGCGCCCCTCGAAGCTCGAGAGAGCGAGGCGCCGGTCCACGCGCTCGGCCGCGGCCGCCAGGTAGTCGGCGGAGAGGAAGCGGTCGTAGGCCTCGATGCTGGCGTCGATCAGCTCCACGTCGCCGAAGCCCTCCGAAGCCAAGTGCGCCTTGAGGCAGGGCAGGGCCAGGTAGGGCTGGGTGAAGTGCCCCTGGGGCGGGAACACGAGCGAGACGGGGAAGTCGGCCTGGCGGATCATCGGTTGCTCTTCGGTCTTCCGGTTTCGCTGGACGTCGCCAGGGCGGCGTCGATGTTCGTGGGCAGTCGCACCAGGCCCTTGGCGGCCAGGGCTTCGAGCGCGCGGCCGAAGCCTGCGCGCTGCGCCTCGAGGGCCTCGACGTCGCGGCCGTCGAGCTCGCCCAGGAGATCCGCAACGTCGGCGGACACGGCCAGGGTTCGCGTCCCGCGCTCGTCGGCCGCGACCAAGTAATCGCAGGCTCGCGTGACGGGATCGATCGGTCCGCCGGCGCGGAGGGCCCCGGCCAGGGCCGCGAGGTCGTGTCGCGCGCGCAAGAGCACGCCCGCCGGGCGCGGCGCGCCGCAGGACCTCTGCCCGTCGCCAGCGATGAGCACCGCGGCGCGCAACTGCGCCTGTTCCCAGGCCAGGCAGTCGTCGACCAGAGCGTCGCGCTCACTCCTCGCCAGGCTCTCGAAGCTGCGCCCGGTCGCCACGAGGTGATCGAACAGGTCGAGGGCATCGAGCCCGCGCCGGCGGGCGACCAGGGCGAAGCTGCGCGGGTAGCGCATCAACAGCGGCGGCAGACCCTGGGACAGGGCGTGCAGCCGTCGCAGGTGCTCCACGCCGCCCGGCAGGTCGGTCAAGAGCGCCCAGGTCGAAAAGAGGTCCGGGTGCGCCTCGATCAGCTCGCGCTCGGGTTCGGTCAGGCCCGCGCCCAGGGCCATGTCCGGCGGAATGCCCACCACCGGACGCGAGCGCGCTCCCTGCTGTTCGCCCAGGCCGCAACCGGGCTGCGGATTGACCAGGTGGAACGAGAGCTGCGCGCCGGTCCGCAGGCTGCAGGCCAGGGCCAACTCGCAGGTCGCGCGCAGCTCCGCCTCACCCTCGCCGGGCAGCCCCAAGATCAACGACAGGATCGGCGTGATGCCCGCGTCGCCCAGGCGCCCCACGCGCTCGACCACGTCGAAGCCCTCCTCCATGCGCTTGCCGTTGCGGTTGCGAACCGAGCCGTCCGCCGACTCGACGCCGAGCAGCACGCGGTAGCAGCCGGCCGAGGCCATGGCGCCCACCAGCTCGTCGTCCAGGTGATCGATGCGCGCGCGCACCTCCCAGGGCACGCCCGCGTCACGCTCCTCGAGCAAGCGGCACAGCTCCAACGCGTGGCGCCGGTCCGCACCGAAGATGTCGTGGCACAGGTAGGCGTTGCGCGCGCCCGGGATCGCGGCCAGGGCCGCGATCTCCTCGGCCAGGCGCGGCGCGGGCAGGGTCCGCGAGCGACGGTTCCAATAGCGCCCGATGGTGCAGAAGGAGCAGTCGTAGACGCAGCCGCGCCCGGAGTCGATCGGCACCAGGCCCTCGTCCTCGCCGGTCAGGGCCTTGTACTCGGCGATCGACGGCAAGAGGTCCCAGGCGTAGGGCGCGACCTCGTCCAGGTCCGCCAGGGGCGGCCGGTCGGGCTCGCGCACCGCGCGGCCATCGGCGGCGCGCCAGGTGACCCCCGCGACCCCGGCCGGGCCGGCGCCCTCGGCCAGGCGTCCGAGCAGCTCGGGAAGGGTGCGCTCGCCCTCCCCGCGGGCCACCAGGCCGACCGCCGAGAAGCGCTCGATCAGCGCCACGTCGACCCCGGTTACCCCCGGACCACCCAGCCACACCGGCACCTGGGGTGCTCGCCGGCGGAGCTGGTCCGCGATGGCCAGGGCGATGGGCAGGGTCGCCCCCATCACGGACAGGCCGACCACGGCCGGCTTCCGCGCCAGCAGGCGGTCGGCGCAGGCCCGGGCCAGCTCCGCGTCCCCGGGCAGCTCCCCGCGGGCCAGGGCGAAGGCCAGGTCGTCGAGGCCCACGGGCAGCCCCCGTCGGCGCAGCTCCCCCCCGAGGCGCAGCAGGCCGGGGGGCGGCATGGAGTAGCCGAACGTGTCTGCGTGGGGCGCCGAGGCGAGCAGGAACGTCACCGGCGCATGGTCGCGCCTGAAGCCCCCGCCGGCCAGTCCCGTTCGATTACGGATCGATGTCCGATCCCAGCCTCGCAAGCGCGGTGCAGCTCCGCCGGGGGTCGCCGCTACACTGCTCGGCCCGATGAGCACCGAGCAGACCCAATCCACCCCCAAGGCGTGCGTCCTGCTCCCTGGGCTGCTCGTCGTCCTGGGCCTCGCGGCCTGCAGCGGCAGCAACTCCAACGGCGCCTTCCAAGTGCGCGCGACGGGCTACGTCGGCGTCGACGACGGCAGCGCGCGGGTGCGCGGCAACCTGGCGGTCTTCAAGGCCGACGAGGCGACCCAGGCCGGCGGCACGATCCTCAATGACGACGGCGACATGGACGACGGGGTGGCGATCGCCCTGCGCTTCTCAGACGGCGCCCAGCGCAACCTGGGGGCGGCGCCGCGCGAGATCGAGATCCTGGGTGACCAGGTCTACTTGGTGGTCGACGAGACGAACAACCAGGACTGGAACAGCAACGGCATGGACGAGCTGGTGCTCCTGCACTGGAACTTCTCCCTGTCCGAGCCCGAGTTCGTCGACCTGATCGACCCCGACTCGCCCCTGGGCCTGGTCGCCGCCGGCACGCGCCTTTGGTACCCGGTCGACGCGGACCCGATCGCTGTCAACGGCACCAACCTGCGCTACATCGACATCGCGGACCCGGACCTGCCGGTCGAGATCGACACCGACGGGGTGACCCTGGGCACGGTGCGGGTGCAGCTGGTGGCGCGCGAGGGCGGCCTGATCCGCCTGGCGATCGACGAGACCGCCGCCGGGGGCCAGGGCGACCTGAACGGGGACCTGGACGGGGGCGACACCGCGGTGCTGGCCCTGGTGGAGGTCGACGCCTCGCCGCCCTTGGTGGTGGGCACGGGCCTGGCCCAGCCCGCGGCCGACGCGCCCTTCGCGGCGCGCGAAGTCTCCGACGGGAACTTCGACGTCCTGTGCCTGGTCTCCGAGACCCAGCAGGGGGCGGTGAACCTGAACCCGTCGATCGCGGCGGTACCGGCCGGTTGCCCGGCTGACACGGACACGGTCGACGACGTGTTGCACCTGCTCGAGTGGCAGGCGGGCACCATCGCCAGCACGACCAACACCGAGCTCGCCGGCGCCATCAAGCTGCTGTTGATGGAGAACTGGCTGGTGACCCTCTCGCGCGAGTCGGACCTGGGCGCCGGCGGGTGCGACCTGACCGGCGACGGGCCCACCGACGACATCGTCGTGCGCTGGGCGCCCCTGGACGATCCGACCGTGGCCGTCGACGGCCCCGACCTCTACGACCCCGTCGACACGGCCGTGCCCGGTGAGAGCCTGGGCCTGACAGCGGTGGAGCCGCTGTTGTTCGCGGCCATCGACACCACGGTGAATGTCGGCGGCTCGCCCCTGGCCCTGCCTTGGCTCGGTCGCGTCTTCCCCGGCTCGTCGACCTCCTGGAACCTGACGCACCTGGACCCCGACGGGCCCACTGGGCTCAAGCTGGGGCTGGCGCGCATGGAGGTGACCCAGGCCGGTCGACTGCGTGCGGAGCTGCTCGAATCGTCGCAGGGGCTGAACCTCAACGTCGGTTGCAACGCGCAGGTGAAGGACTTCTTCGTCGCCGATCAGACCGACGCGATTCCGATCTGGGTCCGCTACAGCCCGACCTACAACAGCTCGGTCGCCTCCGGCCTGGGCTATGCGACCGAGCCCATGGACGGTGGGGTGGTCGTGGCCTTCGGGCGCGCCTTCGTGCGCGTCAGCGAGCAGGCGGACGGGCGCGATTGGAACCTGGACGGTGACGCGACCGATCGAGTCCTGGTGCGCACGCCCCTGGTGACCTGCTCGCCGGTGTTGACCTCGATCCTGGACGCCGGGCCGGGACCCTCGATTCGTACCGACGGGGTCGACGGGGCGCTCATGTACTGCGACGAAGCCGGCGCCAACAAGGACCTCAACCTGGACGGCGTGATCCTCGGCTCCGCCGTGCGGTACTTCCGGGACTACTGAGATCCGTGTTCGCCGACCCGGGTTCCGAGGGCCCGCTCGGCTGTGACACGAGCGTGATTGTCAGCCGGCCGCGTTCGGCCGAGAATCGTGCGATGCGCCTGGCCTGGATTGTCGCGACCGTGTTCCTTTGCGCCGCCCCGTCGGCCGCTGGAGCCCAGGGTCCGGCGGCCGGACGCAGTGGGCGGGGAGCGCCGCCCGCGGGGCCAGAGTCCGCCCTGGCCGAATCCGATGAGGGCGCCTTCTCGCTGCTCGACCTGGTGCACGCCGTGCAGCCCGCGGGAGCGGTACGCGAGGGGATTCGCACCTCGGTGCGGCTGAAGGACGGCGAAGGCCAGTTCTCGGTCGACGACCGCGAGGCCGCCTTCCGCTGGCGCGTGCGACCCCAGGGCGGGACGCCCCTGGCGGTACTGACCATCGAGGACGAGGGCGCGGCGGTCGAGCCCCTGTTCAACGCGATCATCGATCCGGGCGAGGACAAGCGCCAGGTCGACCGGGTCGAGCAGGTGCGTGACGCGATCCTCGTCACCTACGAGAAGGGCCTGCAGATTCGTTGGCGGGCGCAGGGGCGCTCGATGGAGGTCGAGGTCAGCGGCGGCTTCGCGAAGGACGTCAGTCTGGGTGGCCTGCGCTCGCTTCTGCCCGCCGGCGCCACCGCGCAGGTGCTGCAGGTGCCGTATCACGACAACGGGTCGGTGGCGGTGGTGCGCCTGGTGGACGGACGTATCCGGTTCCTCTCGGCCTGGTTCGACCCGGTCCTCTCCGGCGCGTCGCAGATCAAGATCCGCGACCCCAACACGCGTGGTCTCGACGGCGAGCTCTACTACTCCCAGCACGCGCGCTATTGGCCCAGCACGGTGGGCGAGTATCGGCCCCTGCGTGAGCGCATCTGGATCACCTGGTCCGATCAGCTCCTGGATGTCTTGCCCAGCCAGCGCCGGCCGCCGTCGCCGGCGCGGGATTGGACCGGTCAGCGCTTCTACCTCGACTACAACCTCACACCCTTCGACGAGGCCGCCCACGCCCTGCGGCTGTTGAACGCCTGTGGACTGCGCGACCTGGTGATCTGGATGCGCCACTGGCAGCGCGACGGCTACGACGTGGGTTATCCGACCCAGGTCATGCCGCCCAATGCGGAGTGGGGCGGCATGGAGGGCATGGCCGACGTGCGGCGCGCGGCTGGCGAGGCCGGCTGGGACTTCGGCGTCGGTCACAACTGGGTCTTCAACGACGAGCGCATGCCGAACGCCTCGGCCTTGAACTGGGATGGCAGCGACGAGCCCTTCTACGGCGGCAGCGGCGTGCGCCTCAAGCCGTCGGTGGCCGTCAAGTTGGCCCCGCTGATCGAAACCCAGTTCCACCGCGCCTTCGACACCGTAGGTACCTACTCCGACTCGATCACGGCCACCTTCCCGACGGTCGACCTCGACGCGACCAACCCGGACTGGGGCAGCCTGCGGGCGGCGATCGAGAGCTGGGGCGAGGTGCTCGACATCCTGCGCCGGGTGCACGGCGCGCCGGTGGCGGGGGAGGGCTCGCTGAAGATGGGCAACCTGCATTGGGCCGGGGTGGTCGACGTGATCACCGGCATGCCCGGCATGGTCAGCGAGACCGGGAGCACCAAGACCCTCGGCAAGTACGTGCCGATCGTGCCGGACTACCGCCTGCGCCGGTTGCACCCGCTGTTCGTCCACGCGGGCCTGGGCAACCCGGCGATCTTCCACTTCCCCGACCGCGACTTCTCCGAGGGCCGCTACGAGCCCACGGACCGCGACCTGGTGATGACCGTCGGGACCGTCTACGGGCTGGCCGGCTACTACTGGTGGTGGGCGCGCACCCAGCCCGGCGACGTGGTGCGCGATTGGTGGTCGACGGCGGCCACCCGCGCGCACCTGACCTCGCCGGGGATGGTGCTCGACCAGGTGCGCTACGTCGACTCGCGCGAGCGGCTCGTACCCCTCGAAGGCTACCTGGCCCAGGGCCGCGTGCCGCGGGTGGGCGACACGCGGCTGATCGTGACTTGGGTCGACGGCACGCGCGTGTGGGCCAACTTGACCTCCCAGCCCTGGACCGTGGACGTCGGTGGCGGGCGGCGGGTCACGCTGCCGGGCAACGGGCGCCTGCTGATCTCGGATGAGATCGAGTCGGGCCTGGTGCTCGCGGGCGGCAAGGAAGTCGAGTACGCCCGCACGCCGACGAGCCTGTGGGTCGACGGTCGCGGCGGCCGCGTGAAGTTCGAGGGCGTCGAGGTGGCTGGCGCAGTGGCCCTGCGCTTCGAGACTCCCGGCCTGCTCGAGCTGATCCCCTGCCCGGACTATGTGGTCGGATTCGACGAGCAGCGGCGCGACCGAGTCGTCAGCACGAGCCTCGTGCGCCTCGACCCGAAGCTCGTCAGCGAGCTGCTCGGCGACGGGGCCCTGGACGTGCGCGCGCGCGGGCTGCACCCGGACGACGGACGCCTGCGCGGACTGGGTCCGGTGGACCTGGAGCGCGAGGCGGACGGCGGCCTGGTGATCGGCAAGACGCTCTGGACGGAGGCGGGTGCCACCGCGCTGATGCTGCGCGGCCAACGGGCCCAGGCGGACTGAGCGCCCGCGGCGGGATCAGTCCGGGCCGACGCCGTCGCAGCGCCCCGGGGCCGGGGCAGTCCCCCCGGCCCGCGGGCACAGTCCGAGGAGTGGAGCCAGGCGCGGGGTAGATCGCGCCGGGGCCGAGCTCGCGCTCGTCGTCAGGGCCGCCAGCGGGCGTCGACGGCCGCGGCGACGCGTTCGGCGGCTTCGACCAGGTAGTGCGATGTGCACGAGAAGAGCTCGTCGGGCAGGACGATCACCAGTCCGTCGTCGCCCAGGGCGCGCAGGCTCGACAGGCGCTCGTCGGCGCGCAGGGCGAGGAGGGTGGTGCTGGCGTCCGGATCGCCGTCGTCGGAGGCGATGATCAGCACACGCGGATCGATGTCGAGCAGGCGCTCGTGGTCGACCTGGTGGTGGCCGCGCAGGCCCGCCGCGGTGGCGGCCGGGGTCAGGCCGGCCCAGGTCATGAAGGCCTCCGCGGTGGTGCCCTCGGCGGCCGTCCAGCCGCCCGCGCCGCTGGACGAGTAGGTCATCGCGTCGAAGCGGCTGCGGTCGACCTCGGCCAGGGTCGCGAGGCGTGCGCGCAGGTCGGCGATGGTCGCGGACGCGCGCTGGTCCTCGCCCACGGCGGCGCCGAGCAGGGCGATCACGTCGCACAGTCCCTCGAAGTCGACCGCGTCGGGGATCTCGAACACCGGGATGCCGACGCGGCGCAGGAAGGGCCCCTTGTCGATGCTCTGCCAGGCGTGGGAGACGACCACGTCGGGCTCCAGGGAGACGATCGTCTCCAGGTCGAAGGACTCGACCTCGCGCACGCCGCTGCCGTCGAAGTCGCCCCGCAGGGCGACGGAGTAGGGGCGAGTGCCGACGGTGATGGCGACCACCCGCTCGGGCTCGATCAGGGACGAAAGCAGGTCGAGTGCCCCGGCGTTGCCCGGCAGGATGCGCCAGGCCGGACGCTCGAGCAGCACTTCGCCGCCGCCGGGGCCGGGGATCGCGAGGGGGAAGCCGTCGACGGCGGCCTCGGCGACGTCGGTCGAGTCGGGCGGGCCGCAGGCGACCAGGGTCAGGGCCGCGAGGGCGACGCAGGCGCGACGGGTGACGAAGTGGACGGCCATCTGGCCGCGGACCATCGACTAGGGGCCGGCCCCTGTCAACGGCGGGCGCGTTGTGGGGCCCGCGTGGGGGGGCTACGCTGCCCCCGCTCGCTGTCGGGCGATCCCATGACCGATCCCTCCCCCCGCCCCGCGGACGAACGCAGCTCGTTCGGTGTCGTGCTCCTGATCGGGCTGGCCGTGGCGCTGGTGGCGGTGGTCGCGGTCGGGGTCCTGCAGGGCTCGAGCGGCTGGTGGCCCGTGGACGTGGCCTGGAAGGCGACCCTGGCGGAACTGGGACTGGGGCCGGTGCTCGAGGAGCGCCCCGAGTTGGCCGGGCAGGCCTACCGGCAGATCTACTTCGAGTTGCGCCTGTACCGCGGGCTGACCGCGGTCGG
Organism: Engelhardtia mirabilis; assembly: GCA_007751255.1. GTDB lineage: Bacteria > Planctomycetota > UBA1135 > UBA1135 > Engelhardtia > Engelhardtia mirabilis. Next base: position 4,678,383 of record CP036296.1, on the reverse strand, counting down.
GGTGGGGGCGGCCCTGGCCTACGCCGGCGCCCTGTTGCAGGGCGTGTTCCGCAACGACCTCGCGGCTCCCGGAGTGATCGGCGTCAGCGCCGGCGCGTCCCTGGGCGCGGCCCTGGTGATCTTGGGGCTGGGCGGCTACGCCGGGCAACTCGTGCTCGAGACCGCGGCGGGTTTCGGACCCCTGGCAGTCAGCGGGGCGGCCTTCGTCGGCGCCATGGCTTCGGTCTCGATCGTGGCCCTGTTCGCGTCGTCGCGCGGGCCCCTGTCGGTGCCGACCCTACTGCTGCTCGGTGTCGCTGTGAACGCGACCTGGGGCGGGCTCCTGACCCTGGTGCAGAGCCTCGTGCTCGACGACTACGACACCGGGCGCGCGTTGCTCGCTTGGACCTTCGGAACCCTGGAGGACCGCCTCGGCATCCAAGTCGCGGTGCTGTGGGGCGGGCTCGCCGTGGCCGCGCTGATCGGTCCCTTCGTGGCCTACGAGCTGGACCTGTTCCAGACCGGCGAGGAGGACGCGGCCTCCCTCGGCGTCGACGTGCGGCGCGTCAAGTGGTTGACCCTGGCGGCCGCGTCCCTCGCCGCGGCGACGGCGGTGTCGGTGGCCGGGCAGATCGGCTTCGTCGGGCTGGTGGCGCCCCACGTGATGCGCCAATTCGTGGGTCGCTCGCACCGGCTGTTGCTGCCGGCCAGTGCCTTGGGCGGGGCGTTGATGCTCGCCGGCCTCGACCTGGCCCAGCGCAGCCTCGTCACCGGCCAACAGTTGCCACCGGGCGTGATGACTTCGCTGGTGGGCGGGCCGTTCTTCTTCTTCCTGTTGTGGCGCAACCGCCGCGAGGTGGCGACGTGGTGAGCGCGACGCGTGAGCCGGCAACGGTGCTCGCCGCCCGGGACCTGGTCTTCGGCTACGAGCCGGACGTGCCCGTGCTGCGCGGGGTGTCGGTCCAGTTGACGGCAGGCGAGCTGCTCGTGGTGCTGGGGCCCAACGGCGCCGGCAAGTCGACCCTGTTGCGTTGCCTGGCCGGTCTGGCGCGGCCCTGGTCGGGTAGCGTGCAGTTGGCCGGCGATCCACTCGCGGAGCTTGCGCCGCGCGAGCGCGCGCGCCGCATGGCCGTGGTGCCCCAGGGCTTGCAACGGGTGCCGCAGGTCACGGTCGATGACTTCGTCACCGCCGGCCGCTACGCCCACCTGCCGCCCTTCGCGCGCCGCACCCAGGCCGACCGCGCGGCGGTGCGCCGGGCGATCGAGCAGGTCGACCTCGCGGGGCGTGAGCGGGCGTCGCTGACGGCGCTGTCCGGCGGACAGTTGCAGCGCGCGCTCGTTGCCCGCGCCCTGGCCCAGGAGCCCGACGTGCTGCTCGTGGACGAGCCGACGAACTCGTTGGATCTCTCGCACCAACTCGACGTGTTCGAGTTGATCGCCGGACTGACCTGCACCGGGCACGGGGTCTTGGTCGTGACCCACGACCTGAACCTGGCGAGTCAGTTCGGGACGCGGCTGCTGCTGATGAACGACGGCGCCGCGTCGGCGGAGGGAGCACCGAGCGAGGTGCTGCGGCCCGAGGTGTTGGTCCCGGTCTACGGCAAGCGCCTGCAGTTCGGCCAGCTCCCCGCTCCCCACGGCGAGGGCACCCGTCCATGGGTCCTGCCCTGGGGGCACTGAGTCCTCCGGCGGTAGGCGTTCCCAGACTTCTCAGATCGCGCGACGAGTGCCGTTCCCTTCGACGCTCGTGGATCCCATGACTGGACGAACCCATACCCCCCTGCCCCTCGTCGCCCGCCTGGGGACGCTGATCGGCTTCACCTGCTGGGCCGTGGCGCTCGGGATCCTCGTCGCGACCGCCGGTGAACCCCTCTTGGGCCTCGAGCTCGGCGCCATCGGGGTCGCCTGCGGCCTGGGCCTCGGTCAGCTCTGCCTGATCGCGGTCGAGGCCGTGGACCGCGCCGACGGCTCCCACGGCCAACGCATGCGAGTCCTGTGGGGCGGCCTACTCTTCAGCACGGGCCTGTTGATGCTCGTCTGGGGCGTCGGCCTGATGCCGGCCCTGGCGCAACATCCGCAGGTCGTCGACAGCCTCGGTCGCGTGGGCGGTGACGCGGTGCTGCCCCTGTGGGCCTGCGGCGCGTTGATAGCCGTCGGCGCGCTGCTGCTCAGCCTTCCCTCGCGAGACTGACGCGAACCGGTCCTCTACCAGTGCGCCGGCGCGTCGGCGTCGGGCGGCGGCGACTGCATACCTTCGAGGAAGGACTCGGCCCGGTGCGCCCGTTCGTCGGCGCGCCCGGCGGCGCCGATTCCGACCCAGCGCGCGGCCCGGTGGTTCTTGCGCGCAGCCGCCTGGGCGGCCTTGCCGTTGGTGTCGATGTGGTTGAGCTGGGGCACGCCGTCGTACTGCAGAGCCAACAGCACGCGCTCGGTCGCCGCAGTGCGGAAGCGTTCCAGGAAGTCCTCCGCCAGGCCCACCTTGGCCTGGGGCAGCACGCGCTCCATCTGCGCGCGCCAGGCGTCACGCTCCGAGACCAAGAGCACGTGGTTGAAGACCAGCTTGTTGGTCTTCATCGACAGGGCCTTCTTGGCGACGGTGCGGCCGACCATCTCGTCCAGCGCCGCCAGGTCCGGATCACCCTTCAGCTCGGCCACCCGCTGCCAGTGCACGTCCGCCACGAAGCGGTCGGCGTTCAGCTCCCAGAACAGGTGCCCGAGCCCCTTGCCGCCCCGCGCGTAACGCGCCAGGTGGTAGGGCACGAAGTGGTTGTGGGCGATGGTGTCGGCGGCCAGGTGGGAGAGGTAGCCCAGGCAGAAGGCCTCGTCCTTCTCGCTTTGCGCGTGGCCACGCATCTCGTCCACGATGGTCCAGCGGTGGCAGTGGTTGTAGTGCCCGCCCCAGGCCTTGAAGTTGATGATGTCCGCCGCGAGGTTGCCGTAGTCGTAGGCGTCGCGGTGCTCGTCGATCAGGGCCGCGCGGTCGGCGGGCAGCTCGTCCCGCCGGCGATGGACGCGACTCGCGTACTCCAGATGCGTGCCCGGGCCCCAGCCGAGGCGGACCAGGGCGGCGCAGGCGAAGAGGGCCAGGAGCAGCAGAATCGAGAGGGACATCGGTGTGACCGGGTGATTGTCGTCCACACCGGCACCGGAGTCGACCGCTGCATCGCGACTTGAGTCGAAGCTCGCCCCCCGCGCGGCCGCGCCGCTCCCGGATCAAGGCACGATCGTGGTCGGCACGGCGTTGCTGACCGTCGTGATCGCCCCGCCCGCGCCGAGGTCGAGCGCCACGTAGGCGTGGTGAACCGTCAGCCCGGTCGCAGCGGGAGGCAGACTCCCCGCGCCGATCGAGAAGCTCGCAAGCGCTTCGCCGCCCTGGTCCAGGACCCCGAAGGGCGCCCCCAAGAGGGGCATCGAGAGGGTCAGGGTCAGCCCGAAGTAACCGTCGACGTTCAGGGGCAGGGTCCCTGCACCCAGCGGCAGGGGCGTGCCCGGGTCGGTCCCCGAGAGGCTGCCCAGCAGCAGGTAGGCGTCCCCGGCAGAGGTGTTCGTTGCGTCCAGAAGGAAGGTCTGGGTCCCGCCCGCCGAGCTCGACAAGAGGTGCGCGTCGGCGCTCAGGAGCAGCTCCCGGCCCGACAGCATGTGCGCCGTCCCCACCCCGTTGATCGCCCCGCTGCCAATGTCGGCGCCCAGGGCCAGGTCGAGCACCCCGTCGCCGTCGAAGTCGGCGGCGCCGCCGTCGAGGGCCCAGCCCACCCGGTCCCCACCCGCGCCGCCACGGTAGGTGGCGATGTCGTCGCTGGTGGCGCCGGAGTAGATCGTCGCGTAGCCGGGCCCGGGCCCCGGGCTCACGCTTTCGGAGGCGCCGATCACGAAGTCGGGCCGCCCGTCGCCGTCCACGTCGCCCAGGGCCGAGACCGACCGACCGAACAGGTCGCGCTCCTGCTCCCCGGCGAAGCGATCGAGGACCTTCGGCGTGGTCGGCGTGAGTCCGAGGGACGTGGCCGTGATCCACTCGCCCGAGATCAGGTCAGCCACCCCCCGCAGCGCGCCGTTCAAGTTCGAATTCGGCCCACCGGCAAGCACGTCCGGGAAGCCGTCGCCGTTGGTGTCGCCCACGCCCGCCACGGCGAAGCCCAGGGCTCCGCCGTCGAAGTCGCCGTCGACGCCGGCCAGGACCTGGGGCGAGAGCGGCGTGAAGCCGGCGGCGCTCGATGCGATCCACTCGCCGGAGACGACCACGACGCGACCGTTGCCGTTGAAGCCGCCCGAGTCGAAGCCCGGCGCGCCGACCACCAGGTCGGGATGGCCGTCCTGGTTCACGTCACCGGCGGCGCCCACGGCCTCGCCGAAGCGGTCGTAGTCGTTCGTGCCGAAGAGCGTCCCGAACGGCGACAGCGTCGCACCCGAGTAGACCCGCACCGAGCCCGGTCCGGGCAGGAAGGGCCCCTGGGTCTGGGGCCGCGGCGCACCCACCGCGAAGTCCTCGACCCCATCGAGGTCCACGTCGCCCAGGTTCGTCAGGGACTGCCCGAAGGCGTCGAACCACTCACCTCCCGCCAGGGCCGCGAGCAGCGCGCCGGTAGCGCCGTCGTAGACGTGCACGCGACCGGGATACTCGCCCCCGGCCTGGGCCTCCGGCGCACCGACGCCGACCTCGATCGCCCCGTCGCCGTTCAGGTCGCCCAGGGCCGCCACCGCCTCGCCGAAGTCACCCTGCGCGCCCATGGGCGAGAGCTCGCGCAGCAGCAGGCCGTCGCGACCGGAGTAGATCCGCACCCGCCCACCCGGCGTGCCGGGAACCGGCTCCGAAGGCGCCCCCGCGATCAGATCTGTGTATCCATCGCCATCCACGTCCCCCGCGGCCACGTCCCAGCCGAAGCGGCCGAGGAAGACCTCGCCCTCGATCGAGAAGAGGTGCCGACCGCCGAGGTCGAGCTGGGCGAGGGCGGGGGCGGCGAGCAGGGCCGAGGCGGCCAGGGCGAAGAGGGTGCAGCGCATGGCCACATGATCGGGCTGGGGCGCGCGGATTGGGTGCGCGCGTCGATCAAGCTTTGCTCAACAGCCGCGATCGGCTCCTGACCGCGGACCCGCGCGATGCGCCTTGCTCCTCGCGTTCCCGCTGGTGAGGATGGCCGGCCATGGGCCTCGAACAGCAACGGGACCGCTTCGAGGCGGGCGACGGCCTGGCCTACGCGGACCCGGACTACGCCCGGGCGATGGGGGAGTTCGGCGAGCCGATCGCGTTGCCGGCCAGTGGCGGCTGGCTGCTCGCCCGCGAGGTGCCCGGCGGGAAGGGCGCGCGGGATCTGACGGCTGCCTACCCCCTGTTCGACTGCCGGGACTGGTCGGGGCTCGAGGCGGACCTGGCGCGTCTGCGCGCGGAGCGTGCGGGCGCCAGTGTGGTGCTCGTGGCCGAGCCCCTGGGAGCGCCGGATGGCGAGCTGCTCGCGCGACTGTTCCCCGACTGCGCGCGGCCCTTCAAGCGGCACTTCCTGGTGGATCTGTCCCGCGACCCCGAGCTGCAGCGCAGCGCGCACCACGAAAAGAGCCTGCGGCGCGCCGAGCGCTTCGCCGACTTCGAGCGCATCGCGCCCGCCGAGGGCCTGGACGAGTGGTGTGCGCTCTACGGCGAGTTGGCGGCGCGGTTCGGGCTCACGGGGCCCTCGGCCTTCTCCCACGTGGCCTTCGCGCGGCACTTCGCCCTCGACGGCTTGAGCGTCTACCGCGCCAGCGAGAACGGCCGCACCACCGGCATGTCCCTGTGGCTGCGCCGGGGCGAGCGCTGTTGGTACCACCTGGCGGCGACGGACGACGCCGGGCGCAGGCACGAGGCCTCCTACGGTCTGGTGGCATTGGCCCTCGGGGACCACGCGACGCGGGGTTGCACCGTGGCCGACCTGGGCGGGGGTGCGGGGCTCGACGACGACGAATCGAGCGGCCTGGCCGCCTTCAAAGCCGGCTGGGGAGAGGAGCGCTGCGAGGCCTGGCTCTGCGGCGCCGTGCTCGACCCCGACCTCTACGAGCGGTTGTGCGCCGAGCGCTGGATCACGCCGGAGGGGACGGACTTCTTCCCGGACTACCGTGCGCCGGCTGCTGTGGGGAGCAAGTCGTGAACGATGAAGCGCGCAAGGTCATCGGCGGCGTCTTCGCCCTCGAGTCGCGCGGCGGCGCCGAACGCTCACCAGCCGCGGGTCCGTTCCGCGACGCCCTCGCCGGGCGCGGACGCTTCCTCGCCGCCAGCCATGCCCGCGGCGCCCTCGATTGGTTGGTGGGCTTCCTCGAGCCGGCGCGGGTCTGGCTGCCCGCCTACCTGTGCGACGCGCTCCTGTCCGACCGCGTCAGGCCGCGGGCGAGCTTCTTCGACGTGGACCAGGACCTGGTGCCGTCCACCGGCAACTGGCTCGATCGCCTGGCGCCGGGGGACCTGGTGGCGCCGATCGCCTACTTCGGCTGGCCGATCCGCGGCGGGTTGCTCGGCGCCCTACGCGAGCGCGGCGCGACGATCGTCGTCGACGCCAGCCAGGCGCTCTTGACCGAGGGCACGCAGATCGGCGCCGACTACCTGCTGGCGAGTCCGCGCAAGTTCGTCGGCGTGCCCGACGGCGGGTTGTTGGTGCCGGTGGAGGACGCGCCCTGGCCGGATGCGTTGCCGGAGTTGATACCCTGGCGAGCGGTGACTGAAGCTCTCGTCGCCGGCCGCGAGCGACGGGAGTTCGACGCGGCCGGCGGGAACGGCCCCGAACGCGGTTGGTACGCCCATTTCGCTGCCGCCGAGAGCGCCGCGCCAACGGACGCGCGCTCCTGCGCCGACGACACTGCCCAGCGCCTCGCCGCCGTCGATTGGCGCGCCGTGGCCGCCGCGCGCCGCGCGAACTGGGAGGTCTTGGCCGCCGGGCTCGAAGGTCGCCTGATCTTTGGTCAGCTCCCCGCCGAGGTCGTGCCCATGGGTTGTCCGGTGCGCTTCACCAGCGGACCCGAGCGCGACGCCGCGCGGGCGGCGCTGCACGCCGCGGCGGTGTACGCGCCCTGGCACTGGGACCTGGAGGGCGCGGTGCCGGCCACCCACGTGGCCGCCCACGGCCTCGCGGCGCGGACCCTGACCCTGCCCCTGGACCAGCGCTACGGAGCGGGTGACATGGCCCGCGTCCTGCGTACCCTCGAACCGGTCCTGGCCCGAGGAGCCTCCACGTGAGCAACGGCAATCCCGAACGCAACCCGCGCCTCGACGCGCTCCTGGCCGAGCTCGCCGGGCCCCTCGAGGCGGCCGAAACGCGCCTCGTCGCCGAGCAGGCCGAGGCGGCTCGCGCGACGCCACGTCAGCCGGTGATCTTGATCGTCGGCGCGCCGCGCAGCGGCACGACGGTCATGGTCCAGTGGCTGCAGGCCACCGGCGCCTTCGCGGTGCCGACCAACTTCATGGCCCGCTTCGCCGGCGCGCCCGGCCTGGCCGCGAGGCTGCAGCAGGCGCTGTTCAACCCGGACTTCGCCTACGGGGACCAGCTCGCCGACCTGACCGCGGCGCGCGCCGACTTCGAGTCGGACCTGGGCAAGACCCGCGGCGCCCTGGCCGCCAACGAGTTCTTCTTCTTCTGGCGACGTCACCTCGGACACGGCTCCATCGAGCCCCTCGGGCGTGAGCGCCTTGCGGCGGTCGATTGGACGCGCCTGCGCGCCGAGTTGGCCGCGCTGGAGTCCGGCTTCGGACTCCCCTTCGCCCTCAAGGGCCTCATGCTCCAGTACGACCTGCCGGCCGTGGCCGAGCTGCTGCCCGAGGCGCTGTTCGTGCACGTGGAGCGCGAGCCCTTCTTCAACGCCCAGTCGCTCTTGCGTTCGAGGCAGCGCTTCCACGGCGACGAGCGGCAGTGGTACTCCTCGCGCCCGCCCGGTTCGGAGCGGCTCGACGGCCTCGATCCGATCGAGCAGGTGGCGGGCCAGGTCCAGCTCGACATCAGCGCCGTGCGCGCCGGCCTCGAGGGCCTGCCCCCCGAGCGTTGGCTGCGGGTCAGCTACGAGGAGTTCTGCAGCGACACCGCGCCCCTGTGGCGAGCGCTGGCGGAGCGCTTCGCCGCCCAGGGCAGCCCCCTGCCCGCCTCCCATGGCGCCCCGGGCTCCTTCCGGGTCACCAATCGCGTCGAACTCGATCTGGAACGGGCCGCCCACCTGACCGCCGCCTGCCAGCGCTTCCCGTGAGCCGGCGGGGACGCTAGCGTCGGTCCCGGATGTCCAACCAACCGTCGACCGATCCTGTCGCCCCCGAGTCGGGGCCGATCCACGCTCCCCACCTCGCTCTGCTCGGCGCCCCGCCCGTGTTCGAGGCGCCCCTGCACGTGGGCCGGCCCAACATCGGCGACCGCGCGCGCTTCATGAGCCGCGTGGAGAAGATCCTCGACAGCGCTTGGCTGACCAACAACGGCCCCTACGTGCGCGACTTCGAGCGCCGGGTGGCCGAGCTGGCCGGGACGCGCCACGCGGTCGCCATGTGTAACGCGACGATCGCGCTCGAGATCGTGATCCGCGCACTCGGGATGAAGGGTGAGGTGATCGTGCCCTCGTTCACCTTCGTGGCCACGGCCCACGCCCTGCAGTGGCAGGAGATCAAGCCGATCTTCTGCGACGTGGATCCGGTGACCCACAACCTCGACCCCGCCCGCGTCGAGCAGCTGATCACGCCCCAGACCACCGGCATCATCGGCGTGCACGTGTGGGGCCGGCCCTGCGCGGTCGAGGCCCTGCAGGAGATCGCCGATCGCCGCGGCCTGCAGCTCATTTTCGACGCGGCCCACGCCTTGGGCTGCAGCCACGGCGGGCGCCCGATCGGCTCCTTCGGCCGCGCCGAGGTCTTCTCCTTCCACGCCACGAAGGTCTGCAACTCCTTCGAGGGCGGGATGGTGACCACCGACGACGACGAGCTGGCGGAGAAGCTGCGCCTGATGCGGAACTTCGGCTTCGCCGGCAAGGACCAGGTGATCTACCTGGGCAGCAACGGGAAGATGAGCGAGGTCTCGGCCGCCATGGGCCTCACCTCACTCGACGGCTTCGAGGAGTTCCGCGCCCACAACGCCCAGATCCACGCCGCCTACACCTCTGGGCTCGCGGACCTGCCGGGCCTGACGGTGATCCAGTACGACGGGGCCGAGCACAACAACCACCAATACGTGGTGGTGGAGATCGACGGCTCGGTTGCGCCCCTGAATCGCGATCAGCTCGTCAAGGTGCTCGAGGCCGAGGGCGTGCTGGCGCGCCGCTACTTCTACCCCGGCGTGCACGAGATGGAGCCCTACCGCTCCAACCAACCGACCGCCGACCTGGTCCTGCCCGAGACCCGCTGCCTGTCCGAGCGCGTGATGACCCTGCCGACTGGTACGGCGATGCACGACAGCGACGTGCGGACCCTGTGCGGCGTCGTGCACCGCGCCTTCGACCACGCGGACGAGGTCGTGGCGCACCTGACCGCCGCAGAGGCCTGAGCCTTGGTCGAAGCGAGTGCCGAGCGCCCGCTGGTCAGCGTGGTGATGGTCACCTACAAGCACGAGGCCTTCATCGCGGAGGCGATCGAGAGCGTGTTGGCCCAGGAACTCGACGACTGGGAGCTGGTCATCGGGGAGGACTGCTCGCCGGACGGCACGCGGGCCATCGCCGAGCGCTACGCGGCCCAGCACCCGGGCAAGATCCGCGTCCTGACGACGGACGAGAACCTCGGGGGGCGCCGGAACTTCGCCCGCACCCTCGAGGCGACGCGCGGGCGGTACCTCTCCCAGCTCGACGGCGACGACTACTTCACGGACCCCGCGCGCCTGGCGGTGATGGTCGACGTGCTCGAGCGGGACGACAGCCTGGCCTGGGCCTACCACGGCGTGCGGGAGGTCGACGCGGTGGGCCGCGACTTGCACCTGGATCGCATCGGCGACGCGAGCCGGCGGCTGAATCGCCTGGACGTGCTCCGCATCTGTCCGGCGGCCTCCTGTGGCGTGCTCCACCGCAGACCGGAGGTCTGGGACTTCCCCCAGTGGTGGTGGGACTCGCCGGTGGGGGACTGGGCCCTGCACCTGTTGCTCACCGGCGAGCGGGAGATCGCCTACGTCGACCGTTTCATGGCCGCCCACAGAAACCACGGCGGCGGCATGTGGGGAGGCGACAGCGAGGTCAAGCAGGTCCGCCTACGGGCCAAGATCCGCGCGGCGATCGCGCCCGGGGTTCCGGACATTCCCGAGCGCCTGCTGGCCGAGGCGGCCTTCACCGACCGCTACGAGCTCGGCCGCGCCTTCGAGCGCAGCGGGCGGCCGCGGGAGGCCTGTGCGGAGTACGCCTGGTGCCGCTCGGCGGCGGCGCAGGCTCCCGCGGGCTTCAAGCACGGCCGGCTGCGCGCCCGCTGGCTGCGCTCGAAGCTGCGCGGACTGCTGCCGACCTCGCGCGGTTGAGCGTCGGGCGCGGGCCGTCCATGGGCGAGTTGGTCCCACTGACCGCGGATCCCGGCGCCCGCCGCCGGCTAGAGTGGGCGGATGGACAGCGGTGCGATGGATTCCGACCCGGCGGAGGCCCTGGAGGCAGTCCGTTGGCTCGAGGGGCTGGTGGGGGACCCCCTGGGGATGGCGGGGCTCTCGCCGGAGCTGCGGGCGCGCTTGCAGCGGGTGGCGAATCAGCTCCTCCCCCTGGATCGACTGGAGCGTCGCAAGCTCGTGCGCCAGAAGAACCGGGCCCTGCGCCATCGCAAGCGGGAGCACGACGACGACCTCTTGAACCGGACCAGCAACCGGGCCCTGAAGCGCTCTCTCAGCTTCCCGGTGGCTCCGCCGAGCCTGGCCATCGACGGGGAGTCGCGCCGGCTGCTCGAGGTGCAGGCGCCGGATCGGCTGGGGCCGGCGAGCGGCGGCCCGGCGGCCGCGGGCCCCAAGCGGCTCGCCGAGCCCAAGGCCTGCTACATCTGCAAGGCCGACTACGACCTGGTCCACGAGCACTACGACTCCATGTGCCCGGTCTGCGCGCCGATCAACTGGACCAAGCGCCACCAGACCGCCGACCTCACCGGTCGCGTGGCGGTCGTCACCGGCGCACGGGTCAAGATCGGCTACGAGTGCGTGCTCAAGCTCCTGCGCGCGGGCTGCCGAGTGGTGGCGACCACGCGCTTCCCCCACGACGCTGCGCGGCGCTACGCCGCCGAGGACGACTACGAGGAGTGGGGCGATCGCCTCGACGTCCACGGCCTCGACCTGCGTCACACGCCCAGCGTCGAGTTCTTCGCGGACCTCTTGAGCCAGCGCCTGCCGCGCCTGGACTTCCTGATCCACAACGCCTGCCAGACGGTCCGGCGGCCGCCGCACTACTACACCCACCTGGTCGAGCGCGAGTCGATCGAAGGGCTGGGGGAGCGGGCCCTGGGTCTGCTCGGGCAGCACCTGGAGGCCGTGCGGGCCGAGGAGCAGGCCGAGGGTGAGCGGACCGTCGCCCTGCGCTCCGAGCGGGGCGCCAAGGCCCCCTCGGAGGCCAGCGTCGGCCTGACCCACGCCGCGGCGCTGACCCAGCTCGACTTGCTCGGCGAGCGCGACCAGGCCTACCTCTTCCCCGTCGGCATGAACGACGGTGAGGGCCAGCAGCTCGACCTCCGCAAGACCAACTCCTGGCGCATGGAGCTCGCCGACGTGCCCACGCCTGAGCTGATCGAGGTGCAGCTCGTGAACGCCATCGCGCCCTTCGTGCTGACCGCGCGGCTCAAGCCTCTGATGCTGCGCGAGCCCTCGACCGACAAGCACGTGGTCAACGTCTCCGCCATGGAGGGCCAGTTCTCGCGCCGTCTGAAGACCACCCGCCACCCGCACACGAACATGGCCAAGGCCGCGCTGAACATGGTCACGCGCACCTCCGCCGCCGACTTCGTGCAGGACGGCATCCACATGAACAGCGTCGACACCGGCTGGGTCACCGACGAGGACCCCTTCGCCAAGGCCGTGGTCAAGGAAGCCGACCAACGCTTCGTGCCGCCGCTGGACTCGATCGACGGCGCCGCCCGCGTGCTCGACCCGATCTTCACCGGCTTCCTGACCGGAACCCACTACTGGGGCAAGTTCTGGAAGGACTACGCCCCGACGGATTGGTAGGCGGGCGCGGGGGCTCAGCCCATGGCCAGCTCGGCCGTCGGCAACTTCGGCGGATCGGTGGGCACCGGGTCCAGCGCCGAACCGCTCTCCTCCCACAGGTACATCCGGTTCAGGTGTTCCACGTTCGGGTGCTCCTTGCTGTAGCGCTCGCACTTGGCTTCGCGCTCCTCACGGCTCTGCATCAGAAACGTGTAGTGGTAGAGCCACGGCTGGCGCAGGGCGCGGCCCAGGCCGTGCTTGCCGGCGAACTCGGTGTGCGTGGGAGTGCGCACCTCGTCGTAGCGGAAGCCCCGTGTGTTGCGGAACAGGCGCAGCTGGCGGTCGCGCCAGTAGCGCTTTGACGTGAGGTACCTCAGCTCGCCGTCCTCGCCGCGCACCAGCCACATGCGCGGGAAGGAGTACCAATGCGCCCCCGGCAGGTAGGTCAGGGCGCGGAGCCACTTGGCGCCGGGGCCGCCGAGCAGCTCGTCGGTGTCGAGGTTGAGGATCCAGCGGCCCTTGCAGCGGTCGTAGGCGTAGTTCTTCTGGCGCGAGAAGTTGCCGTCCCACTGGCGCTCGAACAGGCGCACCTTGGGGAAGGCCGAGACCACGTCCTGGGTGCCGTCGGTGCTGCCGCCATCGACCACGACGATCTCGTCGCAGTAGGGCGACATGTTCTCCAGGACGGTGCCGATGTAGGCGGCGTTGTCCTGGCAGAGGATCGCTCCGGAGAGGTGCACGGGGGGGCGGGGGCGGAGCTCGTGGGATGGCATGGCGGGTGGGTGGCACGGCGTCGGGGAACGCTGCCTCGGGGGCGGAGCTTAACTCAGGGGTCGGTGCGCTTGGAGCGCCGGCTTCGCTCACGGGCGTCGGCGCGGCTCGGGTGCGGCCTGTGTCTCGGCGCCCGGACACTTGCCCCGGGGCCAGCTCGCGCCGCTCACTCCCGCTCGGCGATCGCCTGGGAGTACACCTCGAGCGTCTGCTCGGCGCAGCGCTCCCAGGTCAGCTCGCGGGCGTGTTTGCGCCCGGCCAGGCGCTTCTCGGCGCTCCAACCGCAGGCGCGCTCGATGCCTGCGCGAATCGAGCCCACCTCGTAGGGGTCGACGACTTCGGCGTGACCGCCCGTGACCTCGGGCAGGGCGCCGTGTTGGCCCACGACGACCGGTGTGCCCGTCGCCAGGGACTCGAGCGCCGGCAGGCCGAAGCCCTCGTAGAGGGTCGCGAAGATCAGGGTGTCGGCGTGGGCGTAGAGCTGGGGCAGGTCGTCGTCGGGGACGAAGCCCGGCAGGACGACGCGGTCGATGATGCCCAGTTCGTGCACGCGTTCGAAGGTCTCGTCGGAGCCGTAGCTGGGCGAACCGGCGAGCACCAAGCGGTGGGTCGCGCGCAGCTCGGAGAGCGAGTAGGCCTCGAGGATGCGCGGCAGGTTCTTGCGTAGCGTCAACTCGCCCACGTAGAGCAGGTAGGGCTCTTGGATGCCGAGCGAGCCGAGCCGGACCAGGCCCTCGAGGGTGGGCTCGGTGTGGAAGCGCTCGTCGACGCCCAGGTGCACCACGCTGACGCGGTCGGGGTCGAAGTCGAAGTGCTCCAGGAAGCGCTCCTTGGTCGAGCTGCTGCTGGCGATCAGCCGATCGCAGGTCTCGGCCAGCTCCGAATAGCGCCGGCGCAACTTGGTCGTGAAGCGCTTGGGCGAGATGCCCGGCACGTGCATCACGAACACGTCGTGCAGGGAGCAGACCCGCGCCGGCTGGCTCCAACGGGGCACGCGCGCGTCGAGGCCGTGGATCACGTCGGCCTGGCGGTCGAGGGGCAACAGACCCTCCTGCACCCAGGAGTGCCGCGTGCCCGGCATCGACAGACGCAGGTGGCGGTCCTTCCAGCGCGAGAGGCGGCTGAGCAGGCGGTAGTCGTTCTCCGGTGCGACCGCCACGAGGGCCTTGGTGAGCTGCGTCACATAGCGGCTCACGCCGGTCGGCTGGGGCCGACAGGCAGAGGTGACCTCGAGGGCAATTTGCATCCGAGGTGAGTATACGGACGGGGTCGGAGGGACCGAGGGGGCAGGGGGAGGTTCACAAGGCCGGACCATGGGCGGGGAGGCGCCCCTGCCGCGGCGCGGGTCCAATCGGTCGGCCGCCCTCCGCGCGGTCGCGTCGTCCCGCAACGTGCCCCGAACGGCGTGCTGTAACGGGGCGCCCGGCGCGTTCTGAACTCTGGGCGCTCGCACCCGTGGCCGCCCAGCGGCGCCTGGCGCGCGGGAAGCTCGACCCCATCCCTGGTGTAAGCTGCGCCGATGGTCGCAGGCGGGCGGATGGGCGCAGAGCCGGGTTTGACGGTCGTGCACGTCGACGCCGAGCGCGGCTTCTCGGGTGGCGAGGTGCAGGTCCTGCTCCTGGCCGAGGCCCTCGCCGAGCGCGGCTACACCCAAGTCATCGCCTGCGCCACCGGCGGCGAGCTGGCGCGTGTCGCCGCTGAGCGCGACTTCCGGGTGGCCCAGGTGACCATGCGATCGGACCTGAGCCTGCTGGCGGTCGGCGCCCTCTCGCGCCTCTTCTCCGAGGTCGACGCCGACATCGTGCACCTGCACACGGGTCGCGCCACGTGGTTGGGTGGCCTGGCAGCCCGCCGCGCCGGGCGCCCCGCGATCACGACTCGGCGCATGGATCGCACGGTCAAACGCTCCTGGCGCAACCGCCTGATCTACGGCGCCCTGGTCGATCGGGCGGTGGGGATCTCGACCGCGGTCAGCGGGCTCTTGACCGCCGGCGGCGTGCCGCGGGCGAAGATCGAGACCGTCTGGGACGCGGTGGACCCGGCCCGGGTCGTGCCGCGCCGCCCGCCAGGCGAGGTGCGCGCCGCCCTCGAGACCGACCCCGGCGCCGTGGTGGTGACCTTCTGCGGGGCCCTGGTGCGGCGCAAGGGCGTGGACGTTCTGCTGCGGGCGGCGGCCCTCTTGCGGCGCTCCGAACCGCGGCTGGTGCTCTGGATCGCCGGGGACGGCCCCGATCGCCCGGCCCTCGAAGCCCTCGCGGAGCAGCTCGGCATCGCCGAGCGCGTGCGCTTCCTCGGCCGCGTGGACGGCGTCGGCGACCTCCTGGGCGCCAGCGACTTCGGCGTCCTGCCCTCGCGCGCCGAGGGCGTGGGCGTGGCCGCCCTCGAGACCATGGCCGCGGGACGTCCGATCGTCGCCTCGGCGGTCGGTGGGTTGGCGGAGGTGGTGGTGGACGGCGAGACCGGCAGCCTCGTGCCACCGGACGACGTGGATGCCCTGGCGTCGGCCCTCGGGAAGATGGCCCGCGACTCGTGGCAGCGCGACCGAATGGGACAGGCCGGCCGGGATCGCGTCGCCGAGCGCTATCTTCCCGAGCACATGGTCGAGGCCTACGACAGGATCTACCGCGACGTGCTTCGCGCGAGGGGCTGAGGTGACAGCACCCCAACCCCTGACCGGCGTCGTGGTCACGTTGAACGAGGAAGACCGCCTGGCCGATTGCCTGCGCAGCCTCGACTTCTGCGACGAGCTGCTGGTGATCGACTCGCACTCCACCGACCGCACGCGCGAGCTCGCGGCGGAGTTCGGCGCGCAGGTGATCGAGCGCGACTGGCCCGGCTTCATGGCCCAGAAGGAGTTCGGCACCCGCGCGGCGCAAAACGATTGGGTGCTGTTCCTCGACGCCGACGAGCGCCTCTCCGCGACCCTGCGCGACGAGATCGTGGCCCTGCGCGCCGAGGGCTTCCCCGCGCGCGCCGGCTGGCGCATGCCGCGCACGACCAGCTACCTGGGCGCCTGGATCCGCCACGGCACCTGGACGCCCGACCTGCAACTGCGGCTGTTCGACCGCCGGCGCGGCCACTACGGCGGCACCGACCCCCACGCCTACGTGGTCGTCGACGGTCCGGTGGGTCGCCTCGCTGGGACCATCCTCCACGACACCTACCGCAACCTGGGCGAGCACCTGGCGATCATCGACCGCTACACGGAGGTCGCGGCCGAGCGCATGTCGGAGAAGGGCCGGCGGGCGCGGCCTTCGGACTTGGTCCTGCGACCGGCCGTGCACTTTCTGCGCGCCTACCTGTTCAAGCTCGGCTTCCTCGACGGATGGCGCGGCCTGCTCCTGGCCTACCTCGGGGCGCACTACGTGAGGCTCAAGTACGCGCGCCTGATGGCGCGGCAGCGCTCCCGCCCGACGCCACGTCCCGACGACGCCTGCCCCGGGACCTTCGGGGCTTCGCCGGACTGACCCCACCGGTACACTCCGGGCCGTGCAACCGCGCCACGGTCTCCTCCTCGCCCTCCTGGCGGCCCTTGTCACCGCCGCCTGCGGGCGCCCGGTGCACCTGGTCAATGCCGACCTGGCCCACGGCCTGTTCCAGCGGCTCTACGACGCCGAGACGGTCGAGGTCCACGTCAGCGAGGCGCTGATCCCCGGCGCGCAGTTGGCCGCCGACTCGATTCGCGCCGACGGACACTTCGGCGCCGAGGTGGTGCCCTTCGGCACCGCGAGCGACAGGGCGCGGCCGCGCCTGCTCTACGGGCGCGTGGACGAGCCGTCGATCACCGTGCTGCTCTCGCCCCTGGGCGTCGATCCCGCCGCGGGCGGCTTCCACTTCCACGGCCGCGAGTTCTACGGAGCCGCGGACGCCGTGGTGCTGGTGGCGCCCGATCCCGATCGCATCGGCCTGCCGGTCACCGTCGTGGCCGGCAACGACGTGGAAGCCCTCGCGCGCTCGTGGCGCCTGTTGGTGCCTTCCTGGCGGCCCGGCCTGCACGTGATCCGCGACGGGCACGTGGAGCTGATCGCCAGGCTCGAGGGGCTGTGGCCCTGCGAGCCCGTGATCGAGGTCGATCGCGCGGTGGCCTGGGACGAGGCCCAGGGCGATTTCGCCGCGCTCGAGCGCGACGGCCTGGCCTTCGTCGCCCGCGAGGACAAGGACCTGGCCAAGCGCCTGAACGACTACCTGCGCGTGGCGGAGTCCGCGCGGCAGCGGGCGCTGGGCTGGACCGGCGTGATCGGAGGCGAGTTCGAGGTGCGCGGGGTCCTGCACACCTCCTCCGCGTCGATGCTCGAGCTCCTGGGCCAGGTCGAGCTCGGCTGTCTGGCTCCCACCGGCGACCAGGTGCACGTGCTGATCACGCGCCAGTTGCCCGACGACGGCGGCCGCGCGGTGGCCGAGGCCGCGGTGCTGGCGGCCCTGGGCGAGCCCTCGGCCCCGTGGCTGCTCGAGGCCCTCGGAGTCTGGGCCTCCGAGCGTTGGTGGCAGTACCCCCTCGACGATTGGCTGGCCCTGCTGCAGAACGCGGCCCTGGCGGCGACCGTGACCGAACTGGTCGAGGGGGTCACGACGCCCCTGCCGTCGCCGCACCGCTACGTTCCCCAGCGTGCTCTGCTCTTCGCGCACTTGCTCGAGACGCGCGGTCCCGAGTTCGTGCGCGAGCTGTGGGAGGGCGACGCGGAGTTGGTGATCGACGAGGATCTCGAGCTGTCCTTCCACGGGCGCCTCGAGGCCCTGCGCGCCGAGCGCGCCGAGCGCCTGGACCTGGTGCGTCAGGATCGCTTCCGCCGCACGCGCGAGGTCGAGCAACTGCGCGGCCTGCGCCTCATCCCGCCCCGCGTGCGCGACGGGCTGCTCTCCGAAGACGGTTCCCAGGCCATCGACGACGTCACGCGCCTGGGCGCCAACGCCGTGTTGCTGCCAGTCTTCGCCTACGACGAGGCGCCGCTGCCCTCCCAGCCCTTCGAGGCGCGGCGTGGCCCGGCGGCCTGGACCTCCGAGTTCTCGGCCGATCACAGCGACCTCGAGCTGTTCCTGTTCACCATGCTCGCGCGCCGGGCGGGGCTCTCGGTGGCGCTCGAGCCCGACCTGCTCGAGAGCTCCTCGGCGGGCCTCGCCGCCCACGACCACGAGTTGGTCGAGGTCGACCAGTGGGTCGGCTTCCTCGACCACTACACGCGCTTCGTGGAGCACTACGCGCTCTTGGCGGAGCTGTCGGGGATGCACCTTCTGTCCCTGGGCACGGAGCTGGGCCCGGCCACGGATTCGCGCACCGACCAGGCCGACCCGCTCAGCAAGGATCCCGAGATCCGCGAGCGCCAACTGCGCCGTCTGGACCCGATCGAGCGGGCCAAGCTGCACAAGTTGATCCACGACACGGAGCTGCGCAACGAGCTCGGCGCCGCCCGCGGGGCCGCCTGGTCCGAGATCACAAGTCGTGCGCGCAAGATCTTCGCCGGCCTGTTGACCTACTCATCGAGTTGGGCCGGCGAGCGCACGCGCATCGCCTTCTGGTCGGACTTGGACGTGGTCGGCGCGAACCTGTTCCAGCCCTTCGACGACTCGAGGCCGAGCGGCGGCGATCCGGAGGAGATCGACGAGCGTGCGGCCCGCGACCACGCGCCGTCCCTGGAATTCCTCGAGCAACGCCTGCGCGCCCAGCTCGGCACGATCTCGTCCTTCGCCCGCCGCAGCAAGCGCGGCGTGGTCCTGATGGGCCTGGGCT
The DNA here is from genome assembly GCA_007751255.1 of Engelhardtia mirabilis. Taxonomy (GTDB): domain Bacteria; phylum Planctomycetota; class UBA1135; order UBA1135; genus Engelhardtia; species Engelhardtia mirabilis. Next base: position 4,659,837 of record CP036296.1, on the reverse strand, counting down.
TCCCGGGTACCGACGACGCTTGGCTCCTGCCGCACCTGCGGCAAGGCGAGACCGACCCGGGCGCGCGCACCCTGTACCTGCAAGCCCTGGCGCGGGCGCTCGAACACGCGCGTACGAACCAAGCGGGCTTCAAGGGAGCGTTCCTCTGGTCCTGGCCGGTGGGGGCCACCGAGAGCGTGCGCACGGGACGCGGCTTCACCTTGGACGGGCCCGGCGCGCGTCCGCTGTTGCCGCTGGTGCTCGGGCGGCAGTGACCCGGTCGCCGAAGGACGCGTCGGGTGCCCGCCGCGCCGGCGCGGCGGGCGGCGAGTCCCCCGCGGCCGCGCAGCCCGGTCCCCGCGATCGCGTCGACCGCTTGCACGGCGTGGGCCCCGCCCGGGCAGCGGCCCTGGGTCGCGCCGGCGTGCGCTGCATCGCCGACCTGGCCTGCCTCAACCCGCGTCAGTTGGAAGAGGTCGGCCCCTTGGTCGAGCTCGCGCGATTGGGCGACTACCTGGGTGCGCGCGTCTTCGTGCGTGGAGAGGTGCTGTCCGCGCGCTTCGTCCGCTCGGGGCGGGGGCGATCGATGTTGCGGGTGCGACTCTCGGACGAGTCCGGCGCGGCCGATGCGGTCTTCTTCAACCAGCCGTGGATGCGCGACGCTCTGCCCGTGGGCGAGGTGGTCGACCTTTACGGCAGTGCGGTCGACATCAAGGGTCCGGCCCTGGCCTCGCCGCGGCGGGCGGCGCCTGGGGAGGACGGCCTGGTGCCCGGCGCGCTGCTGCCGATCTACCCGAACGTGGAGGGCATCGGGCTCGGCGTGCTGCGCGACCTGGTGCAGCGCGCGCACCAGATCGCGCGCGACTCTTTCGTCGAGGCCCTCTCGGACGCGGCCCGCGCCGACCTCGAGCTTCCGTCGCTGCCCGAAGCCCTCGACGCCCTGCACGCGCCGAGGTCGCGGGCGAGCTTCGAGCGGGCCCGTCGACGTCTGGCCCTCGAACCGGTGCTGGCCCTGCAGGCCCGACTCCAGGAGCGCCTCGCGGGCCGGATCAAGGGCCGCGCGCTGCAGGTCGAGTTGGACGACGACGAGCATCGGGCGTTGATCGCGCGGCTGCCCTTCGAGCCCACGGGCGGCCAGCGGCGCATCATGGACGAGCTGCGCCGGGACCTCGCACGGCGCGCGCCCATGCGCCGCCTGCTGCAAGGGGACGTGGGTTCGGGCAAGACGTCGTTGGGGATCTACGCCTGCTCGGCCGTCGCGGCGCGCGCAGCCCAGGCGGCGTTCATGGCGCCCACGGAGTTGCTCGCGGAGCAGCACTTCGCCGGGCAGTGGCCGCTGCTCGCGCGCGAGGGCCTGCGCGCCGAGCTCTTGACCGGGTCCCAACCCGCGGCCCAGCGGCGCGCCACCCTGGCCCGCCTGGCATCTGGCGAGATCGACGTGCTGTTCGGCACCCACGCGCTGTTCTCGCGCGATGTCCGCTTCGCGTCGCTGGCCCTGGCCGTGGTCGACGAGCAACACCGCTTCGGCGTTTCACAGCGTCGCGAGCTGTTCGAGAAGGGTCGCGACGTCCACGTGTTGCTGATGACGGCGACGCCGATTCCCCGCACCCTGGCCCTGACGTTGTATGGAGACCTGGAGGTCTCGTCGCTGCGCGAGCGACCGCCGGGCCGCTTGCCGCTGCGGACCCATCGCGTGAAGATGGCCGACGTCCCGAGGCTCCTGCGCTTCCTCGACCGGCGCCTGGCCCAGGGTGAGCGGGTGTTCTGGGTCGCGCCGCGCATCGAGGCCGGTGCCGGCGGACGCGGGGCGATCGATGCCCACGCCTGGCTCTCGTGCAGCCCCCTGGCGCGGCACGGCATCGAGCTGGTTCACGGGCGTCTGCCGAGTCTCGAGCGGACGGCGCGCTTGGATCGGTTCCGGCGCGGCGACGTGGGCCTCTTGGTGGGGACCACCGTGCTCGAGGTCGGCGTCGACGTGCCGCAGGCCACTGCGATGGTGATCGAAGGCGCGGAACGCTTCGGCCTGGCCCAGCTGCACCAGTTGCGCGGGCGGGTGGGGCGCGGCACGCGCGGCGGCACCTGCTTCCTGTTCGGCGCCGACTCGGCCGCCGAGCGACTGGAGCTCCTGGAGCGCACCGAGGACGGCTTCGCCCTGGCGGAGGAGGACCTGGCCCAGCGCGGGATGGGGGACCTGGCCGGCCTGCGCCAGGCCGGCGACAACGCCGAGGGGCTGCGCTCGCCGGACCTGGACCTGGAGTTGATCCTGCGCGCCCGGGACCTCATGGCACAGGACGCGGAGCTGCGCGCGCACTACATGGTGCGCCCCGTCGGCTGAGGGTCGAGCCCTCAGGGTCCACGAGTGCGCGCCGCCGCTTGGTCCCGTGGGAGCGAGGTTGGCCAGGGGGCCCGTCCGGTGGCGATCTCGGCGCCATCGGGGGGATCTGCGCCGGGGAGGCTGTCGGCCCGCCGGCCATGCGCCACGGATCGCGTATCCTCTCCCGCCTTCCAGGGGTAGGGAACGACCCGGGTTGCGGCTGCGAGGCGGCACTCCCCGGTTTCGCCCGAGCCCCACAGCCCCGGCCCCCGGCCTCGGCACTGCAGCCCAAGCCCTGCAGCTCAAGCACCACGGCCCAGGACAGCCCCCATGCGCTCCTCTCGATCGATCTATGCCCTGGCCGGATGGCTGGTGCTGGCACCCCTCGGCGCGGCCCTGCAGCTCGACCTGCCGCGCCAGATGAACCGCGCCCGCTCGGATCAAGGTGATCGCAAGTCGACCGGCGACCTGGTCCTGCCCCGCAACCGCGGCACCGCCGAGGCTCCCGAAGCGACCGAGGCTCCGACCGCCGAGGCGGATCGGGCGCCGACCCTGGGCGACGTCGTCCCCACGGTGGGCGACGCGGCCCGCGCGGCGGAGTTGGTGGCGAGCCTGGCGGCCATGGAGCGCTACGACTCGAGCGACGTGGCGGCCATCGCCGCGCAGCTCGAGGTGCTCGGAGAGTCGGGGCTGCGGGCGGCGCGCGCCTCGCTGACCCTGGATGCGACGGCGCCCGTGGTGGCGTCGGCGCGGGTCCTCCTGCGAAGCGGCGGGAGCAACGACCGCGAGGCCCTGGGGGTGCGTCTGGCCGGCAAGCTTCCGGGGGGCGCGCCCGCGCCGCTGCTCGAGGCGATCGCCGCGGCCGACCCGACCTTCCTCGATGACGCGACCCTGGTCGAGCTGCTCGACCATCGCCAGGGCGCCATGCGCGCCGCCGCACAGCGGGTCCTCGAGGAGCGTTCGCGGGCCGCGCTGCTGCCCAGCCTGATGCCCGCCCTGCGCTCCGAGCGCACCGACACCCGCGTGCGGGCCCTCGACCTGGTAGCGGGCGTCGACGACGACGCCGTCGTGCCGCTCCTGTTCGACCGCCTCGACGACGAGTCGGCACAGGTGGCCTTCCGGGCCGCCGAGCTGCTGTCCGAACACCCGTCCGAGTCGATCGTGCCGAAGTTGTGCGCCTCGGTGCGGTCTTCCACGTTGCTGTTCCGCGACAGCGCCTACGCACTCTTGGCGATCGTCGAGCGCGAGGATCGCGCGGGGGTCGCGATCCTGGGCGACGAGTACATTCCGCAGCTGCTCGAGAACCTGCGCGGCCCCGATCCATTCGTGCGCAGCGTGGCGGCGGTGGCCCTGGCCGGGATCGGCTTCCGCTCCGAGTCGCGCGAGGGGACCGAGTGGCTGGACCTCGAGGTTCCCCACCAACTGGTGGGCACCGTGATGGGCGACAACTTCCACGCGGACTTCGGCTCGGTGCAACTTCCCGCTCGACGCCGCCTGGCGCGGCTCACGGGCGAGCGTTTCGGCGCCGACGGACCGGCCTGGGCGCGCTGGTGGACCGCCAACGCCAAGACCTTCAAGGCACGCCGGGCCACGATCCTGGTGCAACCGGGCGACGAGGGCACCCTCAGCGTCGCCGTGCGCGGCACGGTCACGGGGCCCGAGGCCTTCGTGTTGGTGGGGCCCCAGGCGGACGAGCCCGAGGCGATGCTGGGGGAGGTGCTCTACGTCGGTCCCGAGGAGGCCCTGGCCCTGACCCAGCTCCTGGCTCGCGAGGGTGTCTTCGGTCGCGAGCGCCTGCCCGGTCAGTACGGCTCGGGCGGCGGGCTGCGGACGCTCGAGGTCGCCATCGCCGGTCAATCGAAGCGCTTCACCTTCGCCGGCGTCGTGGACGAGCCCTGGTTCGACGCGGTGTTGACCATGGCCCGCGACCTGCGCGACCGCAACGTGTGGCAGCGCTACTACGACTCGGGCGAGTACGCGACCAGGCGCGAGTTCTGGACCACGGAACGCGGCTGGTGGCTCGAGCCGCGCACGGAGTTGGAGCGCCAGCGGCGGCTGAAGGATCTCGCTTTGGGTGCCCTGTCGGGCGCGCTTTCGGGCGAACGGGATCAGCTGCTGGAAGACCTCGAGGAGCTCTGCCGCGTCGACGGCGCGCTCGTGTTCGCGGACTTCGCGACCCTGCGGGTGGTTCTGCGTAAGGAGTTGATCTACGGCTCGCGCGCCGACCGCATCACGGGCTTGGCCCTGCGGGCCGCGGACGGCGGGCAGGGGGTCGATCCGGTCCTGGCCCGCGAGCTGTTCGACGAGCTCTACGAGCTCTTCCGCGAGACCTCGATGGAGGGACTCAAGCGCACGGTCGCGGCCGCACCCGTCGATCTGGCGCGGGACCTGTCGACCGATCCCCGAGCCCTGGCGCGGGCGATCGCAGCCGGTCGAATGGCGACCTCCGCCCAACCGATCGACCTGGCGCTGCTGCGAGCCCTGCTCGACGACGATCAGGACCTGGTCCAGGCGGCGGCGGTGGAGGCCGTCGGCGCGGCTGGGCTCGAGGACCTGCGCACGGAAGTGTTGGTGCGTGCGCGGATCGGCCCGCCGGTCGTGCGGACCGCGGCCCTGCGGGCCGCCGGCCAGCTCGGCGGCGAGGGCGCCCGTGACGCGATGATGTCCGCCCTGGGTGCCGATGACGCCACCCTGCAACGGGCCGCGGTCGAGGGCCTCGCTGCCTTGCGCGACCCGGCCACGGCGGCGCTCCTGGCCAGCTTCGTCCGACGCGGACCGGGGACGCCGCACTACGCGCCGGCGCGCGCGGGTCTGTTGGCCCTGGGCGAGCGGTCCTGGCCGGAGCTGCGCCAGTTGGCCCAGTCCGACCGGATCGAGGCCCGGCGTGAGGCCGGCCTGTTGCTGTCGGAGCAGGGCGCGGCGGAGGCCGCCCCGACCCTGATCGAGGTGCTCTTGGCCGATCCCAACGACGCCCGAGTGGCCCACGAGCTTGCGGTCTTGACCTGCGTCGACCTGCGCGAGGGCGGCGAGCCGGGCCGGGCCTGGGCGGCCTGGTGGGAGCACGCGGTCCAGGACGACGCCTTGGCCTGGTTCCGCGGCGCGCAGGAGCGTGCGTCGATCGCCGCCGCCCCGATCGGCAGCCTGGAGGGGAACGGAACCCGTGAGGGGGCCCTGTCCCTGATCGAGACCCTCTCCATGGACGATCCACTGCTGGTCGAGCGGGCCAGGCGCGAGCTCTCGCGCCTGCTCGGTCGCGTGGTCCAGCCGCCCCCGGCGTCCGAGCTGCGGGCGGAGTGGCGCGACCTCTTGCGTTCCGAGGTCGAGAGCCACTTCGGCTGACCTACGGTGGGCGGGCGGTCCGAACCGATCGGTTTCGTGGTCGGCGCCCGCCGCAGCCGGGGCGGCCGGCGGCGGTTGCGGTTGGCCCTTCTGGGCGGCCTTGCCCTGGTCGTGATCCTGGTCGTGGCGGCACCCTGGGGGAGTCTGCGCGGGGTCGTACGTGAGGAGTTGGCGCAGGTGCGGATCGCGCGCCTCGCGCCGGAACTCCGCGCCGCGGCGCAGGAGTTCGCCTTCGATCCCTACTTGCTCGCGGCCCTGGTGTTCCACGAGTCCTCCGGGCGCGTGGATGCGGTCTCGTCGGTGGACGCGCTGGGGCTGGTCCAACTCAAGCTCGAGACCGCGCGCGAGCGGGCGCGGGTCCTCGGGTTGCGCGAGCCCGAGCGCGACGACCTGCTCGAGGACGCAGGCCTCAACCTGCGCCTGGGGGCGGCCTACCTGGCCTACCTGGTGGCTCGGCAGGAGGGCAGCCTCGAACGCGCTCTGATGGCCTACAACGCGGGGCCCACCAAGTTCGATCGCTGGCTGAAGGACGCCGGAGGCTGGGAAGCCTGGAGCGCGGCGCGGGCCGCCGAGGGGCTGGTGCCCTTCACCTCCGTGCGTGCCTTCGCCGCGCGCGTGATCGCCACCACCGAGGAGTTCCGCGCGGCCGCGCTACTCGAGCAGCAGCCCGCAGCGACTCCCTGATCCAGGACACCAGGTGACTACGTGAAGTCGACGCGCGTCGCGCTCCAGGAGTAGCCGGTGCCGAAGCCCACCAGCACGGCCGTCTGGCCCGGCTGGAAGCTGTTGCGCGCGGAAAGGTCGGCCAGGGCCAGCGGGATCGTCGACGAGCTCGTGTTGCCGACCTCGGCCAGGTGGATCACGAAGCGCTCCTTCGGAATCTTCATCCGCCGTCGCAGGTGCTCGAGCATGAAGAGGTTGGCCTGGTGGAAGACGAAGTAGTCCACGGCGTCGACCTCGAGCTCCGCCTCGGCGAGGAAGTCGGCGATGAAGCGGCTCACCGTCCGGATGGTGAAGTCGAAGACTTCGGGCCCGTTCATCTCGAAGGTCGGCTTCGAGGCGCTGGTCGTGGTGTGGCCCACGAAGCCCTTGATCCCGCTGGTCGGCACGATCAGGTGCTGTGCGCCAGAGCCATCGGTTCCGAAGCGGCACAGGCCGATCGTTCCGGCACCGCTGGCGCCGGGCTCGACGCATTGCACCAGGGTCGCCGTTCCCGCGTCGCCGAACAGGGTCTTCGAGCCCATCTCGGCCTCGTCGGCGTAGGCCGTGAAGCGGTCCGCAGTGCACAGAAGCACGTTGCGGACGCGGCCCGACTCGATCATCGAGGCCGCCATCGCCAGGGCGTAGGGGTAGCCCGAGCAGGCCAGGGAGAGGTCCGTGGCCCCGACGGAAGTGGGCAGCTTCAGCCCGTTCTGCACGGTGCTGGCCGTGAAGGGCAGGATCTGATCGGGGGTCACCGTCACCAGGAACAGGAAGTCGACCTGCTCGCGATCGAAGCCCGACTGCTCGAACAGTCGCTCGGCGGCCTGAATGGCGAGGTCGCTCGTGAACTCGTCGTCCGCCACCCTGTTGCGGACCCGGATGCCGGTCTTGGCCTCGATCTTCTCGCTCGTCCAGCCGGGGTAGTTCTCGACCAGCGAGTCGTTGGTGATCTTGCCGGCGGGGAGGTAGGACGCAACGTGGGTCAACGCCGCGCGTCGACCCGTGGTCACGACTTTTCCCCGGCCTGCATCAGCTTCCACAGGTCCTCGACCGTGCGGCAGACGCCGATCTCGGTCGGCTCGACCTGGACGTTCAGCTCCTCGTCGGCCAGGGCCTGGAACTCGAGCACCCCGAGCGAGTCCCAGCTCTCGAGGCTGTCGAGCACGGTCTCGGGGGTCAGGATCCCCTTGTCGATCTGCAGCGCCGACTCGAGCGCCGCGACGAATTGATTCCGATCCATGGGGGGGGGGCCGGCACCTGGGCCGGGATTTGTTCGTAAGTCCTTGGCGGGGAGCGGCTTCACGGACGACAGCCCGAGCCACCTACGGGGGCAGTCTACCCGGCTGCGCGAAGGGGCTAGAACTGGAAGTAGATGAACGGCGTCGCGCCGATCACCAGGTAGGCGACCCAGCCGGCGACGAGGCCCAAGAGCACCCCGGCCAGGGGCAGTGGCAGGTTCGTCAACCCGCGGCGTGTGGCCTCGACGGTGGCCTTGGGCAGGAAGTGGATCGCCACGCCGACGGCCAGGGTCACCGGACCCCAGATCGAGACCGCGCCGCCGCTGCCGAACTCCGAGAGCATGGCCCAGGCCTGTTCGAAGGACCGCGGACGCACGCAGAGACTCGAGACCAGCACCGTGAAGAGGAAGGTCAGGGCCCACTGCAGGAGGGCCAGCCCGCCGGAGGCCTTGCGGCGCCGTCGGCGTGCGACCGTCACCACCTGCTCGATCGCCATCACGACACCCTGAACGGCGCCGTAGAGCAGCCACAGCAGGCTCGCGCCGTGCCACAGGCCGATCACGACCATGGTCGTCATCACGCTGAAGGCGATGCGAACCCGCGAGCGGATGCCGGTGCGGCCCATCAAGGGGAAGAACACGTAGTCCCTGACCCAGAAGGACAGGGTCATGTGCCAGCGGCGCCAGAACTCGCTGACCGAGCGCGACTTGAAGGGGCCGTCGAAGTTCTCGGGCAGGTCGAAGCCGAACAGCTTGCCGACGCCGATGGCGATGTCGGAGTAGCCCGAGAAGTCGTAGTAGATCTGGAAGGTGAAGCCGAGCAGGGCGAGGGCGTGCATCCAAGCGCCGAAGGAGCCCGGCGCCTCGTAGACCGGGTCCACCAGGAAGGCGCCCAGGCCGTCCGCCAGCACGACCTTCTTGACCAGGCCGGTGCCCATGCGCCAGATCGCGTCCGTGAAGCGCGCGCGGTCGAGCCGCGGCTCCAGGTCCATCTGCGGAATGAACTCCGCCGCGCGCACGATCGGGCCCGCCACGAGCTGCGGGAAGAAGGCCACGAACATGCCGAAGTCGAGCAGGTTGCGCGCCGGCTTCAGTTGGCCGCGGTAGATGTCCAGCGTGTAGCTGAGCGTCTGGAAGGTGTAGAAGGAGATGCCGACCGGGACCAGGATTCCGAGCGAATGCAGGTTGTTCGCAAGGCCCAAGCTCGACAGCAGGGTGGCCAGGCCCTCGATGCCCCAGTCGTAGTACTTGAAGAAGCCCAGGACCCCGAGGTTGCCGACCAGGCTGACGCTCAACCAAGCGCGCTTGGCCCCCTGGCTCTTCGCCGCGTGGATGCGGTTGCCGCAGGTGAAGTCCAGCAGCGTCGAGAAGACGATCAGCCACAGGTACCAGAACTCCCACGCGCCGTAGAACACGTAGCTCGCCACGAGCAGCAACGCCGTGCGCGCGTCGCGCTTGCCCGCCAGGGCCCAGAACGCCGCGAACGCGACGATCAGGAACACGACGAAGGTGGCGCTGTGGAAGACCAAGGGGGGGATCGGGCGCGGGGCCGGCGCCACCGGGGGATGCGGTGTGACCGGTAGCCGAGGGGCGGCGTCGGTGGGGGGGGCTCGCGCGAGCCCCCGTCGAAGCCGGGAAGTCTAGCCGCTGAGCGGGGGCGGGGACGGCTCCGCTTGTGGGCAGGTGCGACGATGGGTTGCGGCCCGCCGAGGCCCCGGCGGCCGGTTGACTGGTGGCCGGATGGCCGTTGCCCATGTGGTAACTTTCCCCGCGCCGACGCCGCCGCCGGCGACCCTTCGCCCCATGGCTGTTCCCCGACGATTCGCGCTGCGCGCCGCCGCCAAGTTGCTGCTGGGCTTCATCCCCGGCGTCGTCGCCTTCGACCTGTGGGTGGGCTGGCTCGACCGGGACCAGGGCAGCGACGAGGGCTCGTGGCTGATCGACGAGCAGCTCGGTTGGGCGCCGCGGCCTTACTTCGAGAACCCGGAGCTCGAGACCAAGCTCGACCGCTTCGGCCTGCGCAACGCCGAGATCCCCGCGGACGCCCCGCCGGACGAGATCCGCATCCTCGGTCTGGGGGCCTCGCGCATCTACGGGGCGCGCAACGTGCGCCAGTCGCAGACCTGGTCCTACTGGCTCGAGCAGATGCTGGCGGGCTCGACCACGCCGCCCGCGCGGGTCCTGAACGGGGGCGTGATGGCCTACTCCCTGGCCCAGGCCGCCCGGCGCGGCATCCGCCTGCTGGACGAGGAGCGTGACGGCGTGCGCGTCGATCCGAACCTGGTGCTGATCGCCCTGTCGCCCGGGGCCCAGACCTTGATCGACAACTCGTCGGCCCGCCGCTGGGTCCGCGTGGGCGAGAAGCTCGTCGAGGAGGACGTGATCGAGGGCTGGCCCGAGGTGCTGGTGCCGGCGCGGGTGGCGCTGCACCGGGCGCTGATGAACTCGAACCTCTACGTCCGCCATCGCGCCAAGCTCGACCTGGACGGCGACGACCGGCCCCAGGAGATCCAGAGCTGGATGCTCTCGCGCCAGGAGGCGGCGCCGGCCCTGGCCCAGCGCATCGAGCGCGCCTTCGACGAGCTCCAGCAGCTGCACCTGGCCTGCCAGGCCCGCGGCATCCGCCTGGTGGCGCTCTTGATGCCCGACTCGGAGCAGGACAGCGACGCGCGCTGGAGTCACTACACCCGCAACTTCGCCCAGTTCGGGGCCCCGCCGTCGACGACCCCGCGCCTGGAGGGCGTGGAGGTCATGGGCGAGCGCTGCCGCGAGCTGGGGATCGAGGCCTGGGACCTCTCGGTGCCGATCAGCACCATGGCCGAGGACCGCAAGCGCTGGTACGCCGACGACGGCTTGCACTGGTCCGGGGAGGGGCATCGCCTGATCGCGCGGGCGATCTACGAGCACCTCTTGGGCGACGGATGGCTGCAACGCCTGGCACAGGCCGGGGCCCAGGACTAGTGTCCTGGATCAGAAATTCGGCGTCACTTCCCGGGCTCCGATCGCCGCTGGCGTCGCCAGCGCCTCCTCCGAGTATCGCAGCGGATACGCGTCGTCGGCGCGCCTAGCCAGCATCGATCGGACCTCCGAGCAGTGACGCCGAATTTCCGATCCAGGACACTAGGGTCGCGGGGCATGTGCGCCCGTATCGAATGGCTCGTGAGGGGCCAACGGCTCGTGAAGGGCCTCTTGGTGCCGTCGCTCGCCCTGTGCCTGGTCGGAGTCCTTCCGTCGAGCTCGAGCGCCGCGACGCGTTCCAGCGCGGCCGCGATCACGAGCGCGGTCCAGAGCGACGCCGCGCCAGGCGAATCGACGAGCGGTCAGTCCCCGTCCGGCGCGGTCTTCGCCCGCTACACCAGCGCGCCCGAGGCGTTCGAGGCCTTCCTCGGGCAGATGCGCGCCGGACAGGCGTCCGCGGTGGCCGAGACCGGACTGTTCCGCGCCGGCAGCGAGAGCGGGGCGGGACGCGAGGAGCTCGCACACCAGCTCTACGAGATCCTGCTGCGCACCGGCTACGACAACGCCGAGGACCTGGCGGAGGCGGGCCCGCAGTCCGACCATCGGGCGTCGTTCACGATCGGCCACCCGGCCCTCTCGCCCCGCGTGCGTTACGTCGAGCTGGTCCGCACCGACCAGCTCGGCTGGCACTTCGCCCGCAGCGTCGCCGACTGGATTCCGATCGCGGCGCAGCAGCTCGAGGCGGTGCCCCCCGCCGAGGCGGTCCTGGCGAGCCTGCCGGCCCTCGAGCGGCTGCACTACCACCTGCGAACCGAGCTGCCCGAGTCCCTGCGGGCGGAGTCCTTCGTGCTCGAGAACTGGCAGTGGATCGGGCTCGGGCTGCTCCTGGGCCTGTGCGTGCTGCTGGACAAGCTGGTGCAGGTGCTCCTGGGCACCGCGGCCCGCCGCGCGGCCGGCGCCGAGAGTGTTGCCCGCCTGGCCCGGGAGCTGGGGCGTTTCGTGCGTCCCGGCGGCCTGTTCCTGGGCGCCCTGGTCTTCGCCTGGCTGCTGCCGATCATCGGCCTCGACGGCCAGGTCCGCACGGCCATCGCCTTCGCCGCCGAGTTGGTCGCGACCTTCGCCGGCCTGTGGTCCGCCTTCCGCCTGGTCGACCTGGGATGCGGCGTGTTGGAAGAGCGCGCGCGCCAGAGCGCCAACCGCTTCGACGACCTGTTGGTCCCGCTGCTGCGCAAGACCCTGCGGATCCTGGTGGTGGTGATTGGCCTGGTCTACCTGGCCGCGAGCTGGACCGACGACCTGTGGAGCATCGTGGCGGGGCTCTCGATCGGCTCCCTGGCCATCGGCTTCGCCGCCCGCGACTCGATCGAGAACCTGTTCGGCACCTTCACCGTGCTGACCGACAAGCCCTTCGCGCTCGGGGACTGGATCGTGGTCGAGGACCTGGAGGGCACCGTCGAGACGGTGGGCTTCCGCTCCACGCGCATCCGCACCTTCTACGACTCGGTGCTGTCGGTCCCCAACCGCAAGTTCATCAGCGGCGTGGTCGACAACTACGGCCGCCGCCGCTTCAGGCGCTTCAAGACCACCCTGCGCCTGACGGTCGACACGCCGCCGGACCTGGTCGACGCCTTCTGCGAGGGGGTGCGGCAAGTGGTCAGGCGCCATCCCTACAGCGCCGAGCGGCAGTTCCACGTCTACCTGAACGACCTGGGCGCGGACTCCCTCGACGTGCTGCTCTACACCTTCGTCGAGACGCCGGACTGGGCCACGGAGCTGCGCGAGCGCCACCGCCTCCTGGCGGACATCCTGCGCCTGGCTCGGGAGCTGGGAGTGCGCCTGTCGGTGCCGAACCAGTCGATCAGCCTGCGGCGGTCCGGCGACGGCGGGGGAGAGGACGGCGAGCTCGACGACCCCGCCGGTCGCGGCCGTGAGTTGGCCGATGCCATCGTCACGTCGAGCCTGGGCCCCCCGGGAAGCCCACCGCCGCCGCCGGTCGGCTGAGCCCCCGCGAACGGCGAAGGGCCACTCCGCCGGAAGACCGGTGGAGTGGCCGCGCGAGACACCGCCCGCCGCGTTCCCCTTGAGACGGGCGGTGAACGGAGGGCCCGACGACGGCGCGCCGATCGGTGCGCGGCCGCGGGGACCTCGAGCCAGTGAGCCGCCGCGGTCAGTGGCGCCCCTCGCGGGGGCGCCGGACCGGGCGCCGATCGGTCAGCGGTCCGAACCCATGGACTTGCGCAGCTCGGCGAGCTCCTTGCGGATCGCCTTGAGCTCCTGCTGCATCGAGTCGAGGATCTCCTTCAGCTCGGCGCTGTTGCCCGAAGGCCCGTCGCTGCCGATGTGGTTGTGGACCTCGAAGCCGGACGAGCCGTCGCCGTGGATCACGACCAGCTCGCGACCGCCGCCGGGTTGGCCGAACACCATCCCGCCGTGGGGCGCGTGGGGCGCCTCACCGTCGGGCCCGCCCTGGAGCTCGAACTTGAAGGGGCTAGCGCCTCCTGCGCCGCCACCGCTGAACCAGTGCACGCCGGGACCCCCGTCGCCGCTGTCCGCGGGCGCCCAGCCAATGCCATGCTCGCCCTCCTGGCCGCCGAACATCAGCCCGAAGCCGACCTCGCCGTCTTCGCCCTCGGCGGACTTCCACTTGAAGGGCGTGTGGGAGTCGTGAGTGAAGTGGCCGGCGCTCGGCGCGTCGGAGCCCTGACCGGTGGACTTCCCGATGACCGTCCGCACTTCGTAGTGGGTCCCGTCCTCCGTGGTCCAGCGTTTCACGGCGCCACCGTCGTGATGGTCCCCATGGTCGTCGGAGCCGAACTGGCCTTTGTGCACCTCGACGGCCCCATTGTCGGAGAAGAAGAAGTTCTCCGCCTTGCCGGAGAAGGCTCCGGAGCCACCGCTGCCCTCACCGGTCACCCAGACTTGCACTTCGCGTGACTCGTCGCCGTCGCCCGACGGGCGCTCGAGGAGCGTGCCGGTCATGCCGTCGACGCGGAGCACCTGGCCGCCACCCTGTCCGAAGAACACGTTGTGTCCCTGACCCTTGAAGGCGGAGCCACCCTCCTGGATCTCGATGATCTTGTGCGGGGTGCTGCCGCCGCCGGCACTCGGGCCGCCGGAGCCTCCGAAGAACACGTTGCCGCCCTTGCCCTCGAAGGCCGAGGAGCCGTCGGCGGACTTGAAGACGAAGGTGCTCCCGCCGCCGGAGCTCGCGCGCGGGCCACTTCCGCCGGCCGGCGCGGCGCGGAACAGCTGCAACAGCTGCGGCTGGATCTGAAGGGTGTCGCCGTCACTGTCGACCTGCAGCTCGAGGTAGACGGGCTGGTCACCGTCCTCGCCCTCGAGCTTGAACCCCTGCGCTTCGACCACGGGGCCCGAGCCTTCGCCCTCGCCGACCTGGACCCGAACGATCCGAGTACCCGACTGCGTCACGTTGACGCCCTCGCGATCGTCGTCCGAGGCGTGCAGGTATCCGAGCTTGCTGAGGAGGCCCTTGATCTTCGCCCCGTCGCTCTCGTCGGAGCTGCCCAGGTACCCGAGCTTCCCGAGCAAGGCCTTCTGCTTCGCCCCATCGGCGCCTGCGGCGATCCGCTCGACGATCACGTTGGTGCCTTTTCCGATGACGAACTCGTCCACCTGGGCTCCGCCGCCGTCCGGCTGCGCGGAGCGTTCCGCGGCCAGCTTGCGGACCAGGCTCCGGACCTGCTCGGTCTCGGCGGTGGCCGCGTCGAGTTGAGCCTTCGCCTGTCTCAGGGCGTCGATGCGCCTGACTTCGGCGTCGTTCAAGCCGGCTTCGGCCCGCGCCAGCTGCTCTTCGAGCTCGGCACGTTGGGCCTGACCCACGGCGGCCTTGTACTTGGCCTTGGCCAGCAGGGCCTGGGCGTCGGTCGAGGCAGCCGAGGGCTCCGCCGCAAGGGCTTCTGCCAGCGAACGCCGTTGCTGCACCATGCGTTCGCCCTTGGAGAGCGCGGCGCCGATCTCGGCCAGCTGAACCTCGAGCACTTCGCGAGCGTCATCACTAGCGCCTGCAGCGAGCTCTCGAATCAACGCTCCCTCCCGCTCGAGCTCGGCCAACTTCAGCTTGACGGCCGCGCGCTCGGTATCGGCGCGAACCCGCTCGGTCTCGGCTCGCTCGAGCTCGCGCAGTCGGGCGTCCTGCTCCACCGCGAGCTGGGAGTCGCGCGAGTCGGCGCGAGCGGCCTCGAGCTTCGCGCGCAGCTCCTCGATGTCGCGGCGCAGGCCGTCTAGCTCGTCGTTCACGCCCTCGGTGCTCTGTGGGGCGGGAGCGAGCGCGGAGGCCGGCGCGGCCACGGTGCTCGCGACGGGAGCCGAGGCGAGCTGGGCCACGGCATTCTGGGTCGTGCTGCCCTCGCCGATCAGCGCGAAGCCCAGGGGCAAGGCGCAGGCTGCGGCCAATCCGATCGTGTCGATGTTCATCACGTTTATGGGTGGGTGTCTAGCGTTGGTCGGGAACGTCGGAGGAGGGCACGACGTCGCGGCTCGCGTTCCGCGGCGACGTTGATTCGGGCTCGGCGCCGGTGGCGCCGATCAGGCCGTAGGCGCGGCTGCCGAGTGACTCCAAGGTCGCCAGTCGGCGATCGAGGGCATCGAGCTCGGAGCTGTGGTTGGCGGCCTGGGGCATCCGTCGCAGCTCGTCGATCTCGGAGCGCAGCACCGGGAGCTGCTCGAGCATCGCGAACAGCATCTGCTCGGCCGGTTCGAGGGAGTCGAGCGCAGCCGTGAGTTCGAGGCTGCCCGCGCCCGCACGCAGTCGGTCCTCGTCCACTTCGACGACGTCGAACTCGGCGTCGGCCGGCGCATCCGCGGCGATGGCCGGAGCGACCGGCAAGAGGGCCAGGGGCGTGGCCGCGATCATCAGGGCCGCCATGCGTCGCGGACGCGGAGCCGGCCGGCGCTCGAGCAGCCGCTCGACGCGCTCCAGCAGCACGCCGCGGGAGCTGGCCATACTCGCCGCGGCAACTCCCGCGGTGGCGGTCCCGGTGACGTCGACGCTCGCGCGCTCGATCCAACCGGCAACCTTGGCCAGGCAGCGCGCCAAGGTCATCGGTCGGCGGGTGAGCTGGACGGCGAAGGCGTCCGCCAGGTGCTCCGCCTCGCGCGCGAGGCTCCGGCGGCCGACGCGGTTGAGGGGCTGGAAGAACATCACCGCGCCGAGCCAGGCGCCGAGGCCCAACCAGAAGGCGTCGCCGCGGGCCACGTGCCCGAGTTCGTGGGCCAGGACGGCTTCGAACTCGGCCGGAGTCAGGTCGGTCAGGGCTCGATCGGGCACGCAGATCTCCGGTCGCAGCACGCCCCAGGTCAGGGGGACCCGGATGGTGCGCGAGCGCGACAGCCTCACCCGACGTCGCACTCCGGCGCGCAGGCGCAGGTCCTCGAGCGAAGTTAGGGCCGACTCGTCCCAAACGGGCAGGCGGTCGGCGATGCGGGAACGGAAGCGCCCGGTGCGGGTCAAGAATCGCAGCAGGCCGAACAGGGCGCCCGACAGCCAGGCCATGGCGATGGCCGGTCGCCAGCGATCGGCGGGGGACTCGGGCGCGGCGGGGTGTTCGAAGGACGGTTCGATCGGAATTGCCTGCGGGGCGGCCAGGCTCGCGGCGTCCAGAGCGCTGATCTCGAGGTATTCCACGTCCGCAGCGGGCGGGGCCACGGCGGCGGACAACGCACCCGAGAGGTCCGGGAGGACGAAGCGACCGCCCACGGGCTCCAGGCCGGCGCCCAGTTGGATCGAGGCGGTCAGCAGCCCGCCGACCAGCGCCGCCTGCCAGGCGCCGGCGCGCAGGCGACCGTCGCTGAGGCGCGACCAGCGGGTGACGCACCAGGCCAACCCGAGCAGGACCGTGGAGTGGACGAGGTAGGTGAGCGCCCAAGCCAGGGCACCGGCCGCAACGGACCCGGCGATCGACTCAAACATCGTCGCCATCCCGCTCCGCGCGCTCGGCAATCAATCGCTTGAGAGCATCCAGCTCGCCGGAGTCGATGCCCTGCTCGTCGATCAGGTGGCTGACCAGCTCGGTCACGTTGCCGTCGAAGAGCTGCTCCGCCAGGCCCGAGATCATCGATCGACGCACGTCCATCTCGGTCACCAGCGGTCGGTAGACGAATTGCCTCCCGTCGCGCCGGTGGGCCACCACGCCCTTCTTCTCGAGTTTCGAGAGCATGGTCGCGACGGTGGTGAGCGCCTTGGGCTGGTCGGTGTCGAGGGCCGCGTGCACTTCGGCGACGGTGGCTTCCTCGCGCTCCCAAAGCACTCGCATGATCGAGTGCTGGAGGCTGCCCAGGTGGTGACTGCGGTCCATGGTGGCCGTGCGGTTGCGGGGGTCGGGGAGGCCGGGCGCCCGGGTGGGGCGCCGGCTGGATCTACTACGACCGTGGTAGTTGATTGTTTGAGGCCCGGGGACGGAATTTCGCAGGATTGGGTCCGCAGGGCTCGGCTCCGGCGCACCCCCAGCGACCCGAGACCCCGCCCAGGGCTGTCTGGATCGCGGTCCGCGGCCCGACTAGCCTCTCTCGCCCGCTCCAGCCCCCATCCGGGGAGCCGGGAGTCAGCT
Organism: Engelhardtia mirabilis; assembly: GCA_007751255.1. GTDB lineage: Bacteria > Planctomycetota > UBA1135 > UBA1135 > Engelhardtia > Engelhardtia mirabilis. The sequence goes on along the minus strand of CP036296.1, from coordinate 4,642,742 downwards.
CCACTCCACATCCCATGCAATTCCTCCCCGCCCCCCTGGTCCGAGCCGCCGCCCCGGCCGCCCTCGCGATCGCTTCCTTGGCCGGCGCCGCCTCCGCCCAGATCGAGCCCAGCGCGGTGATGCTGCGCTATCCCGACGTGAGCGCGGACAGCATCGTCTTCCGCTACTCGGGCGACCTGTGGATCGTGGACAAGCAGGGGGGCGAGGCGCGACGCCTGACGGCGACCCCCGCAGCCGAGTCCTTCCCACGCTTCAGCCCCGACGGCAAGACGATCGCCTTCGTCGGCAACTACGACGGGGCCGGGGACCTCTACACCCTGCCGATCAGCGGCGGGATGCCCGAGCGCGCGACCTACCACCCGAGCGGCAAGACGCTCAACGACTGGCACCCGGACGGCGAGCACCTCCTGTACTGGTCGAGCGAGGTGGCCGCGATGGGCCGCGCGCCGCGGATCATGAAGGTCGGTATCGACGGCAGCCAACCCGAGGCCCTGCCCGTGTCCTACGGCACCTTCGGCAGCATCGACGCCACCGGCGAGTGGCTGGCCTACACCCCCGCGTCGCGCGAGTTCCGCACCTGGAAGCGCTACCAGGGCGGGCTGGCCCAGGACATCTGGCTGTTCAACCTGCGCACGTTCGAGTCGCGCCAGTTGACGGACTACCCGGGCACCGACGCGCAGCCCATGTGGTCGGGGTCCGAGGTGATCTTCACCAGCGACCGCGGTCCCAACGGGATCCTCAACCTGTGGTCGATCGACACCCAGTCGGGCGCTGCCCAGCAGTTGACCTTCGTCACCGATTTCGGCGTGCGCTTCCCGGCCATCGGGCCCGAGGACGTGGTCTTCGAGAACGGCGGCCAGCTCTACCGCCTCGAGTTGGCCACTCGATCGATGGTGCCGGTGGAGGTCACGATTCCCGGAGACCGTCCCAACCTGCGCCCCGAGCGCCACGAGCTGGAAGACAGCGTCGCCAGCGTCGCGCCCGGTCCGACCGGGGTGCGCCTGGCGGTCGAGGCCCGCGGCGAGATCTTCAGTGTCCCCGTCGAGGAGGGCGTGACCCGCAACCTGACCTCGAGCGACGGTGTCGCCGAGCGTGACCCGGCCTGGAGCCCCGACGGCCAGTGGCTGGCGTTCTTCTCCGATCGCAGCGGCGAGTACGAGTTGACCCTGCGGCGCATCGACGGCGCGGCCTTCGACGGCAGCGACGAGCGCGGCCAGAAGACCCTGACCTCCCTCGGCCCCGGCTTCCGCTCGCAGTCGGCCTGGAGCCCGGACTCCAAGTGGATCAGCTTCACGGCCAACGACGGCTCCCTGTACCTGTACAGCCTCGAGACCGACGAGCTCCGCACCGTGGCGGTCAACCCGTCCGGCAACCCCCTCTCGTCCTCCTGGTCGAAGACCTCCGACTGGCTCGCCTGGAGCCACAAGCACTCGTCCTCGGACCTGGACGCGATCTACCTGTACGACGTAGCTGCGGGCACGACGTACGAGGTGACCTCGGGCATGTTCGACGACTCGGACCCGACCTTCGGACCCGAGGGCGACTACCTCTATTTCTCGTCCGCGCGCGACTTCGAGCCGATCTACGCGGATCTGGATACGACCTGGATCTACGCCAACATGCGCCAGCTGGTCGCCGTTCCCTTGCGGGCCGACGTGGAGAATCCCTTCGCGCCGACCGACGAGGCGGAGCCGATCGAGTCGGCCAAGGACGACGAATCCGCGGACGGTGCCGATGACGATTCCGACGACGGTGCCGCGGCCGAGGGCACCGAGGACAGCGACGACGATCAGGACGCCGCCGACGGTGCTGACGACGATGGCGGTGACGAGAACGGTGACGGCGACGAGGACGCCGACGACGCGCCGACGAGCCTGACGATCGAGATCGACGGCTTCGAGTCGCGCGCGATGTTGCTACCGATCGAGGCGGGTCAGCTCCGCCAGCCGACCGGGGTCGAGGGCGGCCTGCTCTACATCCGCGGCAGCCGCACCGGGGCCGACGACAGCCCGCCGAATTTGATGCGTTTCAAGCTCGAGGACGGCGCCGACGCGGAAGAGGAAACGATCGCCGCCGGTGTCGGGGGCTACGGCGTCACCGCGGATGGCAAGCATCTCTTGCTGTTCGCCGGCGGGGGCTTCTCCGTGGTGGAGGTGGCTCCGGGTGCCAAGCTCGACGAGCCCGTCGACCTCTCCGGCATGGTCTCGCTGACCGACCCGCGGGCGGAGTGGCGACAGATGCTGGTGGACTGCTGGCGACTGTTCCGCGACTACTTCTACGACGAGGGCATGCACGGCCTGGACTGGTCCGCCGTGCGCGAGCGCTACGTTTCGTCCCTGGGCGACGTCACCTCGCGCGAGGACCTGCACTTCCTGACCGGCGAGATGATGGCCGAGCTCAACGTCGGCCACGCCTACAACCGCCAGCCCCCGGGTGGCCTTCTGCCCTCGGCGCCGAGCGAGCCGGTGGGCCTTCTGGGCGTGGACTGGGACTTCGACGCCGAGGCCGGCGCCTACCGCATCGCCGCGATCCTCGGCGGCGGCAGCTACGACCTGGACGCCCGCTCGCCCCTGGCCCAGCCAGGGGTCGACGCCCGGGTGGGTGACTACCTGCTGCAGGTGAACGGCGTGCCGGTGGACGGCAGTCGGGCCGTGTACGCCTCGCTGATCGGGACCGCCGGGCGGCCCACGGAGTTGCTGCTCAGCGCCGATCCGACCGTCGACGACGAGGACCGCAGGGTCATCGTCGAGCCGCTCCGCTCGGAGTCCAGCCTGCGCTACCGCAAGTGGGTGGCCGACAACCGGGCCCGCGTCGACGAGCTCTCCGGCGGGCGAGTCGGCTACATCCACGTGCCGGACACCGGCTTTGACGGTCAGAACGAGTTGATGCGCCAGTTCCTGGGCCAACAGCACAAGGACGCCCTGTTGATCGACGAGCGTTGGAACGCCGGCGGCCAGATTCCTACCCGCTTCATCGAGCTGCTCGATCGCCCCGTCACGAACTACTGGGCCATCCGCCACGGCGAGGACTGGAACTGGCCTCCGCGCGGCCACCGTGGGCCCAAGGCCATGCTGATCAACGGTTGGTCGGGGTCGGGCGGCGACGCCTTCCCCTGGTACTTCCGCCAGTCGGGCCTGGGCAAGCTGATCGGCATGCGGACCTGGGGCGGTCTGGTCGGCATCTCCGGCAACCCGGCCCTGATCGACGGCACCGAGCCCTCGATCCCGCGCTTCGCCTTCTACGAGACGGACGGGACGTGGGGGGTCGAGGGCTACGGCGTCGCTCCGGACATCGAGGTGATCGACGATCCCACGGCCCTGGCCAAGGGCGGCGATCCCCAGCTCGAGGCCGGCGTGACCCAGCTGCTCGAGGAACTCGAGAGCTACTCCGCCCCCGAGCGACGCCGCCCGAAGGGTCCCGATCGCAGCGGATCGGGCATCCCCGGCTCGGATCAGTAGCGGGGCGGCCGGAGGGCGGCCGCGGGGAACGGGCGGGAATCGCCACCGTTCCCCACGGCGGACCAACGTCCGGCGGTGAAGAAACGTAGTCTGCGGTCCGAGCCGGCGCGTCCGACTCGGACCGCGATCGTTCACCCCTGGCCTTTCGACCTCGACGACACCGATGGCGCCCACGCAAGCGCAACTCGACGCCGACACGATCCAGCGCGGCAGCGCCTGGACCCGCGACCTCACCGACGCCCTCGGACGGGTGGTCGTGGGTCAGGAGCACCTGGTGCGCAGCCTTCTGATCGGCCTCCTGACCGGCGGCCACGTGCTGCTCGAGGGCGTGCCCGGCCTGGCCAAGTCCCTGGCCGTCTCGACCCTCGCCCGCGCGGTGGGGGGCGACTTCGCCCGCCTCCAGTTCACCCCGGACCTGTTGCCCTCGGACCTGGTCGGAACCGAGGTCTACCACGCCCGCGACGGCAGCTTCGCGCCGCGCAAGGGCCCGATCTTCGCCAACTTCATCCTGGCCGACGAGATCAACCGCGCCCCGGCCAAGGTCCAGTCGGCCCTGCTCGAGGCGATGCAGGAGCGCCAGGTGTCGATCGGCGGGGAGACCTTCCCCCTGCCGCGGCCCTTCCTGGTGCTGGCGACCCAGAACCCGCTGGAGCAGGAGGGCACCTACGCCCTGCCCGAGGCCCAGCTCGATCGCTTCGCCCTGAAAGTCGTGCTCGACTACCCGCGCCAGGACGAAGAGTTGGTGATCCTCGACCGCATGGCCAGCACGGCCGAGCCGATCGAGGTCACGCCAGTGACCTCGCCCGAGGCGGTCCTCGCCACGCGGCCCCTGGTGGACGCGGTGACCCTCGACCCGCGCCTGCGCGAGTACATCGTGCGCCTGGTCCACGCCACCCGCCGACCGGCCGAGGCCGGCCTGTCCGAGCTGGCCGGGATGATCGAGTACGGCGCCAGCCCGCGGGGCACGATCGTGCTGGCCCTGACCTGCAAGGCCGAGGCCCTGCTGGAGGGGCGCGACTACGTCACTCCGACCGACATCAAGCGCGTGGCGCCCGACGTCCTGCGACACCGCGTGGCCCCGACCTACGAGGCCGAGGCCAGTGGCTTCGACTCCGACGCGCTCGTGCGGCGCGTGCTCGAGACCGTTCCGGTCCCTTGACCCGCCGGACTGAGGAAACCGTTGAGTCGGACTCCCGCCTCCACGCGCGCTGAACAGCGTGCCCGCGTCAAGCGCCTGGAACTGCGTACCCGGCGCATGGTTTCGGACGTGCTGTCCGGAGCCTATCGCTCGAGCTTCCGCGGCAGCGGGATCGAATTCGACGAGGTGCGGCCCTACCAGCCGGGCGACGAGGTGCGCTCGATCGACTGGAACGTGACGGCGCGTACCGGCACGCCGCACATCAAGACCTACATCGAGGAGCGCCAGCTCCTGGTCGAGCTGTTGGTCGACACCAGCGCGTCGATGCGCTTCGGCAGCCGCGTGACCAAGCTCGACGTGGCCGAGCAGTTCGCGGCGCTGATCGCCTGCGCCGCCGAGCTCCAGCGGGATCCGGTCGGACTCAACCTCTTCGCCGACGGCCCCGGCGTGCACCTGCCCGCCAAGCCGGGCGCGGTCCAGACCCAGCGGATTCTCGTGGCGCTGGAGAGCGCGCGCCGCGAGGCCGCACGGGTCGGCTCGCCGCTGCACTTCGTCGCGGCCCTCGAGGAGCTGCGCCGCGTGCTTCGCAAGGGCGGGCTGGTGTTCGTCGTGAGCGACTTCCGCGAGGTCACCGGCGAGGAAGCGACCCAGGCCCTGCGCCTGCTCGGCCAGCGCCACGACGTGGTCTGCGTGCGCATCGTCGATCCGCTCGAGGAAGATCTGCCGCGCGAGCTGGGCCTGGCCACCGTGCTGGACCCCGAGAGCGGCCAGAGGGTCGAGTTGGACGCGCGCTCGGGGGCCGTGCGGCGCTGGTGGAGCGAGCGCGCCGCGAGCCGCCGGGAGGCCTACGAGGCGATCCTGCGCAGCGCGCGGGTCGAGGGCATCGAGCTGCGTTCGCCGAGTTGGGACCGCGAGCGCAGCCAAGCGGTCCACGATCTCGTGGACATCGAGCCAGTGATCCGCTTCTTCAAGCGCCGCGCCCGCCGGCAGGGAGCGCGGGCGTGATCGCGGTCGGACTGCTTTGCGCTGTGATGTTCTGCGCGCCTGCGCCGGCAGCCGACGCCGGTGCGCTGCCCCAGGGCTCCCTCGCGCCCGCTGCCGACGCGCGCGCGGTGTTGGTGGTCGAGCGCCCCCAGGTCGAGCTGGGCGAGCCCTTCGAGCTGCGGGTGGAGGTCGAGCACGATGCAGGCACGACCCTGCGCCTGGGCGAGTTGCCCTGGACGCTCGAGGAAGGCTGGCTGCTCTTCGACGCCGGCGATCCGCTGACCCTGGACCGTTCCGACGGCCGCGGCCTGGTCACGACCACGCGCTTTCGCGTGGCGGCGACCGAACAGGCCCAGGTCGAGACCGAGGACGGTTGGACCTGGAGTGCGACGCGCGAGGTCCCGCCGCCGCCCCTGACGCTGGTCAGCGGCGAGGAGACCTTCGAGCTCACCTGCGAGCCGGCGTCGATCGTGGCCACCAGCCTGCTCGCGGTGGGTGAGGACCTGCCGCGCGGCTTCCCAGGTTGGACCGACCCGCCGCAGGGGCCCACGGCCCTGGCCCAGTGGGAGCGGGCCGGCGCGGTGGCGGTGGTCTGCGCGGGCGTGCTCCTGTGGGCCTGGCTGGTGCTGCTGCGCCGCACGGGCCCGCGCGAGCAGACCCCGCCCAAGCCGGGCCTCTCCGAGCGCCGTCGACGCATCGACGCGGCCCTGCGCAGCGGCGCGACCGAGCCCGAGCTCGTGTTCGAGTTGACGGACCTGGCGCGCAGCGCGGTGGACGAGCTGCTCGGCGAGCCGCGGCCGGGGCTGACCGACAGCGAGTGGATCGCCGCCCTGCCCCGCGACCCGTCCATGGCGAGCCTGCGCGAGCGGGCGGCCGAGTTCCTGGCGCGCTCGGCCCGGGCCAAGTACAGCGGCCACCAGCCCACCGGATGGGCCGTGGAAGAGCTGGCCACCGAGTGCCTGGGGATCCTCGACGCCGTGGCGAACCACCGCCCGGCGCCCGCGGGCGACCCGGTCGAGGTGGAGGGCGCGGCGTGATCGACGCAGCACAAAGCACCGCCGACGTGGGGCTCGAGCTGTGGGGCAACCTGGCCCTGGCCGACCCGGTCTTTCTGGCGATCATTCCCCTGGCGCTGCTGTTGCTCGCATTCGGCCGCGCCCGCGAGGGGCGCGCCGCGGCGATCCTGCCGGGCCTGCCGGGAGGCGCTCCGCCGAGCAGCCTGCGCCAGCGCGCCGCGCGCCTCTTGCCGCTCCTGCACGGCACGGCTCTCGTGCTCCTGGCAGTAGCCCTCGCGCGTCCCCTGCGCGCCGACGTCGAGACCACCGACACCACCGAGGGCATCGACATCCTGTGCGCGATCGACCGCTCCGGCTCGATGGACTACGAGGACCTCGAGAACGGCCGCTCGCGTCTCGAAGTGGTCAAGGAGGTCGTCGGCGACTTCGCGCGGCGGCGCATGACCGACCGCGTCGATGCGGCGGACAGCGTGGGCCTCTTGACCTTCGCGGCCTACCCCGAGCTGGTCTGCCCCTTCACCCTCGACGCCGACGCCCTGCTCGACTTCCTGAGTCAGGTGGAGCTGGTGCGCTACCGGGTCGAGGACGGCACCGCCGTCGGCGTGGCCCTGGCCAAGTCGGTGGACCTGTTGGCCAAGAGTCAGGCGACCTCGCGCATCGTCGTGCTGCTCACCGACGGCGAGAACAACCGCGAGGAGATCCTGCCCCTCGAGGCCGCGGACCTGGCGGCCGAGGCGGGGGTCAAGGTCTACACGATCCTGGCCGGACGCTACGTCTACCGCAGCGGCTTCGGGGGCGTGGTCCGCACCGACGAGCAGCTCGATTCGACCGAGCTCGAGGCCATCGCCGAGCGCACCGGCGGCCGCTTCTACCGCGCGCGGGATCGGGACTCGCTAGAGGCCATCTACGCCGAGATCGAGGACCTCGAGCGCACGCCACGCGAGTCGTCACGGCACGTCGACACCTTCGATCTGTATCCGCCGGTGCTGCTCGCGGCCCTGGCCCTGTACCTCTTGGCCTGGGCCGGTGGCCTGACCTTCGGAGGACGCACGCCGTGATCGCCGCCAGCTTCCTAGGAATCGACTGGCTGCGGCCCACGGACGGCCTGATCGCCCTGGGCGGCCTGGCGCTCTTGGCCCTGGCGCCCTTCGCGATCCTGCGCGCGCGGCGGGCCCTCGGCCTGGTCTTCTCACCGAGCCTGCGCGAGGCGGCGGCAAGTGAGTTCTCCGCGACGCGGCGGCTGCTGCGCGCGGCCCTGGCCGCGGGCGCGCTGCTGGCCGGCGGCGTGGCCCTCGCCGGTCCGGTCCTGGGCTACGCGGAGCGCGCGGTGATGTCCAGCGGGGTGGACCTGGTGATCGCGATCGACACTTCGCGCTCGATGCTCGCGCGCGACCTGCGTCCGGACCGACTGAACCGCGCCAAGCGCGAGGTCTCCGGCCTCCTGGACCAGCTTTCCAATGACCGCGTCGCGCTGTTGGCCTTCGCCGGGGACGCGCGCCAGGTCGCGCCCCTGACCACCGACCGCGAGGCCCTGCGCGACCTACTGAGTCGCGTGCAGGTGGACGACAACCGCGTCGGCGGCACCGACCTCGGCGTGGCCCTGGAGCGCGCCCTCGACCTCTTCGACGGGCGCACCGGCGCCAGCGAGGCGATCGTCCTGATCACCGACGGCGAGGATCTGGAGGGCCGCGGGCGCGCCGTAGCCGAGCGCGCCGCCGCGAGTGGCATTCGCGTCTTCGTGGTCGGCGTCGGCACCAGCGACGGGGGCAAGATCCCGGTCACAGGTCCCGATGGCCGCGAGTCCTTCCTGGTCGGGCCCGACGGCGTGGAGGTCTCCTCGCGCCTGTCGGGCGAGACCCTCGAAGCCCTGGCCGAGGTCACCGGCGGCGCGTACCTGTCGACCGAAGGCTCGCCCACGCCGCTCGAGACGCTCTATCGCAAGCGCATCGCCGGCCTCGAGTCGCGCGAGCTCGAGGACGGCGTGCGGCGCGTGCCCTACGACCGCTACCAATGGCCCCTGGCCCTGGCCCTGGCCCTGGCCATCGCGGAATCCGCCCTGCGCGAGCGCGGGCGCAAGAACCCGGCAGGTGTCCAATGATGCGACTCACGCGACCGATGGCGCTGATCGCGCTCTGCCTCATGCAGGGCCGAGCGATGGCCTTCGAAGCCCGAGGACCGGTGGCACCGGCGCCCGCTGCGCCACAGCGGGACGCGCCACAGCGGGACGCGCCACAGCGGGACGCGCCACAGCGGGACGCTGCACCGATCGACGCGCCGCCGGAGGTCGCGCCCCCCGATCCCGCCCGGGTGGCGGCCGATCTGGAGTTGGCGGAGCTCGTGGACGCCGACCTGCTCGCGCGCATCGTCGAGCTGGGCGAGGGGCGTGAGTTCGAGCATGCGCTGCAGCTCGTCGAGGCCTTCGATCGCAGCGGCCGGGCGGACGACCTGCCCGAGCCCGAGCTGGCCGCGCTGAACTACGCCCAGGGCCTGCTGCTGGTGGAGAGCGAGCCCCTGGCGGTGCTCGAGGCGCCCTACGACCCGCCCGAAGGTGCGGCCGCCGAGCGCGTCGAGCGGGCCCGCGCGGCCTTCGCCAAGGCGCGGGCCTACGCCGGAGGCGGGATCCTGCGCCAGCGCGCGGTCTACGCCGCCGGGACCCTCGAGCTGTGGCTCGCCGAGCGTGAGCTGCGTCGCTTCGTGGTGGCCAACGGCCCGGACGCACCGACGCCGCCGTTGCCCGTGCCCGGCCAGGAGCCCGAGGAACCGCCGGACCCCAAGCAGCAGATCGAGGAGCTGATCGGTCGCTTCGAGGGTGCCCGCGACCTGCTCGCCGAGCGGGTTCGCAGTGATTGGAGCGACGCGGATCCCCGCGCCAACCTGGAGTGGTCCCAGCGCCGCATCCGCGAGCTCGAGCGCGCGCTCCAGCAGATGGAAGAGCAGGAGCAACAGCAGCAGGAGCAGCAACAGGACGGCGACCAACAGCAGGAGGGCGATCCGCAGCAGGACCAGGATCAGCAGCCCTCCGACTCGGACCAGCAGCAACCGCCCGACGAGCAGAAGCCCCAGGACGGCGAGGAGTCCGACCAGGAGGGCGAACAGCAAGAGGAACAGCAGGTCGACGACGCCGAGCGGCAGGACGACATGGATGCCGAGCAGCCCCTGCCCGAGGAGGGCGAGGAAGAGGGCGAGCAGCCCGAAGGTGTCGCCTCCGAAGCAGCCCAGCAGGAGTCCCTGTCTGCCGAGGAGATGACCGAGCTGCTGGACCGACTGGCCGAGATCGAACGCAACGGCGAGGACATTCGCCGCCAGCTGCGTGGCATCCGCCACGTACCCGTTGAGCGCGACTGGTGATGGTGACGATGACGAACACGATCGGGCGTGCCGCGCGCCGGATGGCGCACTTGGCCACGTTGTTGTTGGCGGTGGCGAGCCTTGGCGGCCTGGCCGCCGCGAGCCAGGACGTGCGCGTGTCGGCGCGGCTCGGACAGGGCGTGCTCAAGCTCGGCGACGACACGTCCCTGGTGGTGACGGTGGAGGGCGCCGGCAGCGCGCGCCTGCTCGAGCTGCCCAAGGTCGAAGGGCTCGAGCTCGGCCCCGTGGCCGGCCCCAGCCTGCGCCAGTCCAGCACCCTGATCGGCGGGCGCCTGACCGTGGAGCGCACGCTGACCTTCTCCGTCGGCGTGCGCGCGGCCAGCGAAGGGGACTTCGAGGTGCCCGCGATCGGCGTCGAGGTCGACGGGGCGGTCTACCGCACCGCGCCTCAGCCGCTCACAGTTCAAGCCGACCTGCTGGGCGCCGAGCTCGGCTTCATCGAGCTGCGGGGTCTGACCGACCGCATCGTCGAGGGCCAGCCGATCGAGGTCGACCTGGTCTTCGGCTGGGATCGAGATATCGAGAGCGCCACCAACTACGCCAACCTGCTGCTGCCCTGGTGGGACAACCTGCCCGGGGCCCTGTTGCAGGAGCTGCCCCGGCGCGGGGCGCGGCGCGACGTCGAGGTGATCCTCAACCGACGCTCGAACCTGGTCGTGGGGGAGATGGCCGACGAGCTCGTCGGTGGCAAGCCCTTCCGCGTCTTCAAGGTGCAGCTCGAGCTGCTACCGGTGCGCTCGGGTGTGCTGGAGTTGCCCACGTCGTTCCTGCAGTTCGGGACCCTGCAACGCGGCAGCTTCTTCGAGGAATCGCGCCTCACGCGCAGCTACTTCGCCGAAGCGCCGCAGTTCAAGCTCGAGGTCGAGCCCCTGCCGACGGAGGGCCAACCCTTCGACTACACCGGTGCCATCGGTCAGATGAGCGTGCGCGCCCAGGCCGACACCCGCGACGTGCGTGTGGGCGATTCGATCAAGCTCACGGTGGAGTGGATCGGCAACGGCAACCTGGACTACTTCGAGCCGCCCGATCCCTCGCGCCAACCGGGCTTCGAGGGCTTCCGCTTCTTCGGCACCACCGGCGAGAAGCTCAGCGGCCGGCGGCGGGTGGTCTACGACCTCGCGCCCCTGGACTCGACGGTGACCGAGATCCCGTCCCTGGAGCTGCCGGTCTTCGACACCGAGACCTGGAGCTATCGGCGCCTGGCCACGGAACCGATCCCGATCCGCGTGCGCGCCCTCGAGGGCGTGGGCCTGGATGGCGAGGAGGCCCCGCGCTTCGTGGAGGACCTGCGCGACATCGAGGCCGAGGCCGTCATCGACGGCGGCGCGGCGACCAGCGCGCCGGGCCTGCGGACCGTGAGCGGCGCCCTGGTGGGTGTGATCCTGTGCTGGTTCGCCCTGCGAAGCGCCGTGCGTCAGGGTGGGCGCGATCCCAGCTCGATCGACGAACGCCGCCGCAGGCGGGCCCTGCGCCTGCTCGAGCGCGAACTGCGCACGAGCCTCGACTCCGAGACCGACCTGCGCGCCTGGGCCGGGTTCCTCGGCGCGCGCACGCGCGAGGAGGCCGAGGCCTGGTTCGGCCGCGATCCGCGTGAGGTCTTCGGACCCCACGGCGAGCGGCCCCTGCCCGCGGACACGGTCGACGCCCTGGTCCGCATGAACCGCGACCTGGAGTCGGCGGTCTTCGGCGACGGCGAGCGGGTGCCGCGCCAAGAGCTGATCGGGACCGCGCGCGACCTCCTGGGGGATGGACTGTGAACACGAAGCTTCGAATCCTGGCGTTGCTCGCGATCGTCCTGCTACCTGCCGTGGCCCGGGCCCAGGGGGGTGGGATCGATCCGACCCTGGACGACGACGCCCTGGTCCCCGGTGGCCCCGAACTGCTGGATGGGTCCGCTCCCGCGACTCCGACGGCGACCGCAGCGGCGGTCCCCGCCGCGCCGGCGCCGGATCCCTACGAGCTGCAACTCGGCGCCCTGGCGCGGCGCTTCGACGAGGGCGTCGAGGCCTGGCGCCGGGGCGAGTACGCGATCGCCGAGGGCCGTTGGCTCGACGTGCTGGCCGAGTCGAAGTCGAGCGCCGCCAGCCTGCGCGGGCGTGAGCGCATCCTCGATCGCCACGCCCTGCTCCACAACCTGGGCAACGCCGCCTTCCGCCTGGAGCGGCCGCTCGAAGCCATGGGTTGGTACCTGGCGGCCCTGCGCCACGCGCCGCGCAGCCTCGACACCCGGGCCAACCTGGCCCTGGCGCGTCGCGCCGCCGAGCTCGACACGGAGTTGGAGGACGACTTCGCCGCGTCGGTGGGCGAGGGCCTCGACCTGATCACGCCGTCCGAGGCCCGTTGGTTGGCGCTGCTGGCCCTGGGCCCGCTGCTCGTGGCCCTCTTGGGCGAGGCCGTGCGCGGCGGTCGCGCTTGGCGACTGGCCGTGGCCCTGGCCGTGCTCGCGGCGGCCGCCGGGGCCGTGCCCCTGGCCCACCACTCCCTGCACGGGGTCGACGACCCGGTGATGGTCGTCAGGAAGGGGACCACCACGGTGCGCGCCGAGCCCCTCGAGGGCCGGCCGGCCATCGGCGAGGTCTCAGCCGGCGAAGTCGCCCAACGCATCGACGAGCTACCGGATTGGGTCCGCATCGAGCGCCGCGACGGCACCCGCGGCTGGCTCGCGCGCGACGCGGTCTTCCCGCTCGTGCGCTGAGCCCCGTCGGTGGCGAAGAGCCGCTGGGGCTCTCCGAGTGCCTCGCGGAGCCCGGTTCGAGCTGCGTGAAGCCCTGTTCGCGCTCAAGGCACGTGCGACCCCAGGTCGAGATCCTCCCGTGACCGGTGTCCGACACCGTCTCGGAGCGACTTGGGAACCATGGGAATCGAGCAGTCGGGCGCGGGGACGGTCGAGCCGGTGCGGCGCATGGAAGCGGCGCTCCTCGGCGGCGTGGTCCTGTTGCAAGTGACGGTGGGGGTCATGCTCTGCTCGTCGCTGGTGGGTTGCGGAGCGGACGAGGGTTCACGCACGGTCGCGATCGGTGAAGCGCGGCCGTTCCAAGGGGACCAGCTCGAGGTGGGAGCCAGCCCGGCGCGGCGCTTCGGCTTCGAGCCGGCGGCGGTCGCCAGCGGGGTGCCGTCGATGGCGAGCGGACCGGACTTCGAGCTGCCCGACGGATGGTTGGCCCTGGCGCCGACCTCGATGAGGACCCTCAACCTGCGCGTGGCGCGCGACGAGCGCGCCGACTGCAGCCTGACGCTGCTGCCCGGCGAGGGCGGGGGACTGCGGGCGAACATCGATCGCTGGCGTGGGCAGATGGGCCTCTCGAACCTGACCGAGTCGGAGTTCCAGAGCCTGCCGTCCGGATCGCTGCTGGGGCGCCCGGCCACGCGGGTCGACTTCGCGGGGAGCTACTCGGGCATGGCTGGTGGCGGCGGCGAGGGCTTCCGCATGGTGGGCCTGCTCGCGGTCGACAGCGGGGGCTCGGCGTTCTTGAAGTTCGTCGGACCCGCCGACGTGGTCGAGGCGGAACTGCTCGCCTTCGAGCGCCTGGCGGAGTCCCTGGGCGGGGCTCCGAGCGCGACCGCCGCGCCGAGTCCGGCCGGCGGACCACTGACCTGGAGCGCTCCCGAGGGTTGGGTCCAAGGTCCGCCGCGCATGATGCGCGAGGTGACGTTCACCACCGATCCCGCCGGATCGGTCGAGTGCTACATCAGCGTGCTGGGGGGCGATGGGGGCGGGATCCGCTCCAATTTCGATCGCTGGCGCGGGCAGATGGGTCTCGCGCCGCTGGACGACGCGGCCCTGGCCTCGCTCGAGCGCGTGCCGTGCCTGGGCTCGACCGCGATCCTGATCGAGATCGAGGGTGCCTTCGAGGGCATGTCGGGACAGACCCACGACGAGGCGCTGATGCTCGGCGCGGTGGCCTCGCTCGAGGGCAGCACCGTCTTCGTCAAGCTGGTCGGACCGCGCGACGCCGCGGCGCCCGAGCGCGAGCGCTTCCGCGCCTTCGTCGCCAGCCTGGAGACCAGCCGGTGAAGGTCCTGTCCAGCGGATCCGCGCGCCTGGTCGCGGTCCTGTCGTCGATCTCCCTGGCGGGGGTGTTGATCTGCCTGTTGGCGCTGCTGACTTTCCTGGGGACCCTCGAGCAGGCGGAACACGGCCTGTACGAGGTCCAGAAGCGCTACTTCGAGTCGAGCTACCTGATCCACGAGGCGGGCGGCGTCCCGATCCCCCTGCCGGGCGGCGGGCTGGTGATGGGGCTGTTGTTCGTCAACTTGATCCTGGGCGGCGTCGTGCGCCTGCGGCGCGGCGCGGGGACGGCGGGCGTGCTGGTGGCGCACCTGGGCATGGTGCTGATGCTCGTGGCGGGCTTCGTGAAGTACGCCACCGGCGAGGAGGGCCACGTGACGCTCTACGAGGGCGACACGGCCGCCTGGTTCCAGAGCTACACCGAGACGGAGCTGGCGGTGATCTCGGTCGATCCGGCCGGTCGGCACACCGAGCGCATCCTGCCCGGCGACTCCCTGCGCGGCGCGACGAGCGCGGCGCCGGTCGTGGCTTCGGGCCTGCCCTTCCGCCTCGAGGTCACCCACTGGTTCGACAACGCGAACGTCAGCCCCAAGGGCCCGATGTTCGACGTGGACGTGCCGGTGGTGGACGGGTTCTTCCTGCGCGCAGAGCCCCTCTCACCCCAGGCCGAGCGCAACGGCCCCGGCGCCTACGTGGCGGTCACCGGCGCCGACGGTCGGCGGCAGGTGGGCCTGTTGTGGGCCTACGACGCCGCGCCCTGGACCGTCGACGTGGGCGGCGCGCGCTTCGTCCTCGACCTGCGGCGCCAGCGCTTCCCGATGCCCTTCGAGGTGCGGCTCGACGAGTTCACCAAGGAGGACCACCCGGGCACCAACATGCCGGCCTGGTTCTCGAGCGACGTCAGCGTGGACGACGGCAGCGGCGAGCGGCCGGTGACGATCTCCATGAACCGGCCCCTGCGCGAGGCCGGGCTGGTGCTCTACCAAGCCTCCTGGGGACCGGGCAACGCGCGCCCGGGGGACCGGCTCTTCTCGACCCTCGCGGTGGTCCGCAACCCCGCCGACCAATGGCCGCTCTACTCGTGCCTGGTGATCGCGGGCGGGCTGCTGTTCCACTTCGGGCGCAAGCTCGCGCGCCACGTGCGCCGGGAGGTGGCGCGGTGACCGGGCTGGTGCGAGGACTGATCGCGACGGTGGCGCTGGCGCTGCCGCTCGCCGCCCAGGGCGGGGTCGACATGGGGCCCCACGGCGCGCCCCATGGACCGCTGACGCCCGCGGTCGTCCATGAGCGCTGGTCCGAGGCCGCCCTCGACGCGCTCGGCGCCCTGCCGATCCAAGCGGGCGGTCGCGTCAAGCCGCTCTCGACCCACGCCGGCTTCACCCTGCTGCGTCTGGCGGGTCGACGCTCGGTGGAAGACGCCGCGGGCGAGCGTCTGGGCCCCGACGCCTTCCTGCTCGAGACCCTGGTGCGGCCGGAGTCGGCGGCGCGCCTGCCGTTGTTCCTCGTCGCCGAGAGCGCGGCCATCGACGCCATCGGCCTCGATGGCTCGCTCAAGAAGCGCCGCGCGCGTTGGAGCTTCGACGAGCTGCGTCCGGCCCTGCCGCGCCTGTTCGAGCTGGCCCACGACTGGAGCCGCATCGAGGCCCCTCAGCGCAGCGCCACCCAACAGCAGACGGTGCAACTGGCCGAGGCCGTGGATCAGTTCCTGGACCTGGGCGGCTTCCTGGACTTCGCGCGGGTCGAGCTGCCTGTGGTGCGCGACAGCGCCCTGGCGGAGCTGCTCGGCGCGGACAGCGGTCGCGCTCACTTCTCGGAGCTGGTCGCCGCCGCGCCGGCGGTGGGGCAGCTCTACCGCACCCTCAGCACCAGCGACGACCCCCTCGAGCGGGAGGAGCTGCGCGGCATCGACGGCGTGCTGCGCCTGGCCGCCGAGCTGGGCCGCTCGGCCGACGGCCTGGCCCTGGTGCCGCCCGCGGGCAGCGCCGACGAAGCGCCCGAGTGGCGCACGCCGGGCGACATCCTGACCGCGGCCCTGGACGGCGCGCCGGCCTCCGAAGCCGAACTCGCGGCCCTGCGCGGCTTCGAAGCCCTGGCGGCGGCCATCGACAACGATTCGGCGGAGTCGGCCCTGGCGCTCTTGACCGCCAGCACGCGCGCGGCGGCCGAGGCGCGCGGCGAGGCCGGCAAGCTCGACCTCGAGCGCAGCTACTACGGCGCGAAGCCGCTGATGTGGGCCCTGATGGCGTTCCTGGTGGCCTTCGTCGCCGCCACGGCCACTTGGCTGCGGCCCAAGGCTCGCCTGCCCTATCGCCTCTGCACCACGCTGGCCTGGACCGGCTTGGCCCTGCTCACCCTCGCCATCGCCGTGCGCTGCGTGATCCGCGGCCGCCCGCCGGTCAGCACCCTCTACGAGACCGTGCTGTTCGTGACCGCGACGGCGGTGCTCCTGGCCCTGGTCACCGAGGCCATCGATCGCCGCCGCATCGCCGCTTCGGCGGCCGCCGCGCTGGGCGCCGTGGGTCTGTTCCTGGCCTCCGGCTACGAGAAGCTCGACGCCAAGGACACCATGCCCGAGCTGGTGGCGGTGCTCGACACCAACTTCTGGCTGGCGACCCACGTGACCTCGATCACGATCGGCTACGCCGCGGGCATGCTGGCCGCGCTCCTGGGCAGCGCCTACGTGGTGATGCGCCTGTTGCGTCGCCGCGACGCCGCGCCCGAGACCTTCCGCGCCTTGGCGCGGATGGTCTACGGCACCCTCTGCTTCGGCCTCCTGTTCAGCCTGGTGGGCACGATCCTCGGCGGCCTGTGGGCCAACGACTCCTGGGGCCGCTTCTGGGGCTGGGACCCCAAGGAGAACGGCGCCCTGCTGATCTGCTTGACGATGACGGCGATCCTGCACGGGCGCATGGGCGGACACCTCAAGGAGCTGGGCATCTGCGTCGCCGCCGCCTTCGGCGGGAGCGTGGTGGCCTTCTCCTGGTGGGGCGTGAACCTGCTCGGGGTCGGACTGCACAGCTACGGCTTCACCAGCGGCATCGCGCGGGCCCTGTGGACCTACTACGGCCTGCAGTGGGCCATCTGCGCCCTGGGCGTCGTGGTCTGGTACCGGGCCAAGGTCGAGGCGCGAACGCGCGGCGAAGAGCGCCGACCGAAGCTCGAGGCGATCGAGCCCGCGCTCGACAAGTCCGCGGCCTGAAGCCAATCCGTGCCGGACACCCGGTGACGGTACCTGCCCGGTCGGGTTAGAACGGACGGCCATGGTCGACGCCGTCGCAGCCCTCCTGAGCGGTGCCCCGGGCTATGCGGAGGTTTCCCCGTGTCCGGCGCTGCGGCCCTATGTGCGTTGCATCTGGACCCTCTGCGATCCGCGGCCAGCGACGAACTTCGAGCGGGTGCTGCCGGACGGTTGCTGCGAGGTGATCCTCAACCACGCGGACCCCTTTCGCACCCAGGACGGCGTCCAGCCCCTGTGGATGGCGGTGGGGGAGCTGCGCGGCCCCCTGGCCATCGCGCCCACGGGTGAGGCGCGACTGATCGGCATTCGCTTCGAGCCTGGCGGGCTGTTCCCGTTCCTAGGTGGTCGTTCGGTGGCGGAGCTGAACGACGGCTTCGAAGGCCTCGAAGGAGCCCTGCGAGAGGCCCTTCGGTGTGCACGCAGCGTCGCGGCGATCGAGGTCGCGCTCTTGGATCGACTCGGGCCCAGCAGCGGCTTCGTGCGCGCCGCCGCGCGCGCGATCCGCGCCTCGCGCGGTCAGGTGGAGATCGGCCAGCTCGCGGACGAACTCCGAGTGGGGGCCCGCAACCTCGAGCGGGCCTTCGCGCGCGAGGTCGGCCTGGCGCCGAAGTTCCTGGCGCGCGTCGAGCGCTTCCAAGCAGTCCTGCGCTCGATCGGCTCGGGCCCGCCGCCGGCCTGGGCCGAACTGGCCCAGTCCTGCGGCTACAGCGACCAGCCCCACCTGATCCGCGACTTCACCCGCTTCGCCGGGACGAGCCCTGCCGCCTACCTGCGCGAGACCCACGGCCTCAACGACCAGTTTGTCGGAAACGTCCAATAGGGCACGCCGCGGCGCCTCTAGTCTCGCGCCAATGAAGTACGCCCTGGCCCTGATGCTGTGCGCCGTCGCGCCCGTTCTGGTTTCATCGACTGCTCCGACGCAGGAGCCCGAGCAGCCCACCGCGCTGACGGGCGCCGAACAGCTCGCCGCGATGACCTGGCTCGAGGGGGCGTGGGAGTGCGAGATCTGGGGCGGCCGCTTCCAGAGCACCTACGGCACCCCCGAAGGCGGTGTGCTGCTCTCGGCCAGCAAGCTCCTGGTCAAGAAGCGCGCGCAGTTCTTCGAGTTCGAGCTGTTCCTCGTGCGCGAAGGCACGGTCCTGTTGGTTCCGCACCCCGAGGGGGAGGCCGCTGACCCCTTCGAGCTGAGCGAGTTCGACGCCAAGGCGCGCAAGGCGGTCTTCGAGAACCCCGCCAACGACTTCCCCACGCGCATCACCTACCACCGCGAGTCCGACGAGCGCCTGGTGATCACCCTCGACGACCCGCACCACGGCACAGAGCGCCGCGACCTGTTCGAGTTCGAGCCGGTGGACTGATCGAGCGCGTCGCGGAAGGGGTGGACGGGTAGTGGAGCGGGTCCGTCGGGTGCTCGTGGCGCTCGGTTCCCGCGCGGGCCCAGGCCAGATCGACCACCGCCTCTTGGACCGCGCGCCAAGAAGCTCGAGTCAAACCTCCTCGTCACCGCCCTGGTCTCGACCGTCGTCGGCTGCGCAGGCCCCGGGCCGAAGGCGGCATCGAGCGTCGCATTCCCCGCGCTGTCGGAAAGCGAGGTCGGCCACGCAGCCGACGACGAGGGCCTGCAGATCACCTTCGGCCGCGAGGAACTCCTGGCCTTCGGCGAGGCCTACGACTACGAGGTGGATCACAAGCTGCAGCTCCTCGAGCTGTCGCCGGGTGTCTACCAGGTCTTCGAGGGCGCCATGGCCATGTCGGAGTTCCGCGACCAGTTGCCCCTGGACGCCCACTACCTGGCCCGCATCAGCGCCTTGATGGCCGACGACTGTGGTGCGTGCACCCAGCTCAACCTCCGCATGGCGGTCGAGGTCGAGGCCGGGGTCGACAGGCTGCTCCTGCGGCAACTGCTCGAGGATCCCGCGGCCCTCCCGCCGGTGCTGAAGCTGGTCCACGACCACGCGGTCCAGGTGGTCGGCGGTGACAACGCGGAACCCGAGCGCGTGGCCGCGCTGCGCGAGGCGCACGGCGACGCCGCCTTCGCGGAGCTGGGGGTCAACACCCTCGGCTCGCGGAGCTACCCGGGGCTGCGCCGGGCGATGGGGGCCGAGCGGACCTGTCCGCCGCCGACCCTGGACTTCTGAGTCGCGCGCCGAGCCGAGTGGAAGAACGCCCGGTGGCGCGAAAGATCTTCCCGGATCGACCCCGGGGCCAGCTCCAAACGAAGCCTGAGCGAAGCGCCCGCCGATGCGCTTCAAGACCGCCAGGCCCCCCTGTCGAAGCGGGGGAAGCGCCGCGCCGTTGGGGTCGCGGGCCAGGAGTCCTCAGTACAGGAGGCTGGAATTGCTCCAGCGGTCATTCGGTTTGTTCGGCGCCCTGGCGCTGGTCCTCACGGGGTGCATGGGCCCTCAGCACGCGGTCGGCATCCAGCAGGTTGACACCCTCGTCGCGCGCATCGAGAAGGTCCACCTCGACGCGGAGCTCGGTCGGGAGAAGATCCAGGATGCGGTCGGTAACCTGCGCGTGATCGTGCGGCAGGAGTTCTCCGGCGACGCGGCCGACGCCTATGCGGACTTCGTCAAGGCGGTCGAGCGGTCGGAGGCCCAGGTCAACCGTCTGCGCTCCAACGTCGAGCCCATGCAGGCCAGCGCGAGCCAGGTCTACGACGCCTGGACGGAGGACCTCGAGTCCTTCACCAGCAAGACCCTGCGCGAGCGCAGCGAGCAGCGCCGCGACCTGACCACCGCGCGTTACAAGGTCGTGGTCGAGGCGATCACCCCGGCGATCGACGGGCTCGATGCCTACAACCGCATGCTGCGGGACCACGCGCTGTTCCTGTCCTACGACCTCAACGCGTCGTCGGTGAAGGACCTGGCGCCCGAGCTCGACGTGATGCGCGACCACGCCGAGGTGCTCGACGACCGCATCGACACGCTGCTCAAGGCGGCCAGCGAGTACGTCCGCGCGGCGGCGCCCCTCGGTCAGGTGCGCCTGACCGGCGAGGCGACCGAGGGTCGCTGAGCGAACTCGAGTGACGGCGACCCAGGCAGCGCGTCCGTGGAGGTGCCCCTCCGCCTGAGGGGCGGAGCGGTTCCCCATGGGCTGGGCTGTCTTGATCGGCCTGGTCGCGGCCCTCGGCGCCGCGCTGGGCGGCGTGGCCCTGCGCCGCGTCGACCGGCGCGAACAGCACCAGACCCTGCGCGCGCGGCACAAGGCCGAGCGCACGGGCGCGGCCGCGGCCGAGTTGCAGCATCCGGTGGTGGACCTGACCCGTTGCCTGGGCTGCGGCACCTGCGTACGGGCCTGCCCCGAGGAGGGCGTGCTCGACCTCCTGCACGGCCAGGCGGTGGTGGTGCGCGGTTCGGGCTGCGTCGGCACGGCCGCCTGCGCGCGCGAATGCCCGACGGGCGCGATCACCGTGACCCTGACCGACCTGGCCACGCGGCGCGACGTGCCGGTGCTCGACGAGGGGCTCGAGGCGGTGGGTCAGCGGGGGCTGTTCCTAGCCGGCGAGGTGACCGCCCACGCCCTGGTCAAGACGGCCGTGGACCACGGCGTGCTCGTGGCCCGGACGGTGGCCGAGCGAGTCGGCGGCGAGCGGGCCCCAAATGCCCTCGACCTCGTGATCGTGGGCGCCGGGCCCGGCGGCCTGGCCTGCGCCTTGGAGGCGCGTCGCCTGGGCCTGGACTTCGCGCTGCTCGAGCGCGAGTCCGACGTCGGCGGCACCGTCGCGCGCTACCCGCGCCGCAAGCTGGTCGCGACCCAGCCCATCGACCTGCCCCTGCACGGCCGCCTGCCCCAGCGCACCTACCTCAAGGAAGAGCTGATCGAGCTGTGGCAGTCCCTGGCCCGCGACCACGAGCTGCCGGTGGAGTGCGGCGTGACCTTCGAGGGCGTCGAGCGCAGCGCGGACGGCCTGTTCGAGGTTCGCACCAGCAAAGGCCCGCGCCGGGCCCGCAACGTGTGCCTCGCCATCGGCCGGCGCGGCCTGCCGAACCGCCTGGGCGTGCCCGGTGAGGATCGCCCCTGGGTGGCCTACAGCCTGCTCGACGCCGACGCCTGGGAGGGGCGCCGGATCCTGGTCGTCGGCGGCGGCGACAGCGCGGTCGAGGCGGCCCTGGGTCTGACCGCGCGCGGCGCCAACGACGTCACCCTGTCCTACCGCCGCGCGGAGCTGTTCCGGCTCAAGCCGTCCAACGAGCGCCGCATCGCCGCCGCCATCGCCGAGGGCCGCGTGCGCGCCCTGTTCGAGAGCCAGGTGCTCGCGATCGACGAGGGTCAGGTGCGTCTGAGCGTCGGTGCGGACGGCGCGCGCGAGGAGTTGGTGCTGCCCACCGACGCGGTCTTCGTGATGGTCGGGGGCACGCCGCCGATCGCCCAACTCGAGGCCGCAGGCGTCTCCTTCGATCCCGCCCTGCGGCCGGCTGCCGCGGCCCTCGGCGAACAGGGCACGGGCCTGGTCAAGGCCCTAGCCGCCGGCTTCGTGATCGCGCTGCTCGGCCTGGCCTTCGCCCTGTGGCACCGGGACTACTACACCCTGCCCGCCGGCCTGCGCGCGGCCCACACCAAGCACGACGAGCTGCGCCCGGGCCTGGGCCTGGGCCTGTGGCTCGGCGTCGGCTCGATCGCCCTGGTGCTCGCCAACCTGCTCTACATCCTGCGCCGCAGTCCGCGCTTCCCCCTGCGCCTGGGTTCCCTGGCCGGTTGGATGACGCTGCACGTGGCGACGGGGGTGCTGGCCCTGCTCGCGGCCCTCTTGCACGGCGGCATGCAACCGCGCGACACGGTCGGCGGCCACGCCTTCTGGGCCCTGGCGGCGCTGTTCGCGACCGGTGCCATCGGGCGCTACCTCTACGCCTACGTGCCCCGCGCCGCCAATGGTCGCGAGCTCGAGCTGGCGGAGCTGCGCGGGCGCCTGACGCGGGTGGCCGAGGGCTTCGACCGCGTGCACCCGCGGCTGGCGGCGTTGGTGCGCGACGAGGTGGGCGGACTGGTCGAGCGGCGTCAGTGGAAGGCCAGCCTGCCCGCGCGGCTCTTGGCGCTCGTCGGCGCCGAGACGGGCTTGCGGCGCCTGTTGCGCCAGGTGCGCCACGAGGGGCTGGTGGCGGGCCTCGCGTCCGATCAGATCGACGAGGTCACCGGCCTGGCGCGCTCCGCCCACCGCGCGGCCCTGGCCACCGCGCACATCGACGACCTGCGCGGCCTGATGGAGAGTTGGCGCTGGCTGCACCGCTGGGCGGCGGTGCTCTTGCTCGCGCTGATCGCGATCCACGTGGTCTACGCCCTGGCCTACGGGGCCCACCTCTTCGACGGGGGCCTCACGTGAGCGAAGCGAGCTCCCTGGCCAAGCGGCTGGGCCGGCCGAGCCTGTGGGTGGCCCTGTGCAGCGCCGTGGCGGTGATGGCCATGGCCGTGGTCGACACCGGCCGCAGCTCGCCCGGGCCCCTGGCCTCGGTGCACTCGCGTGTGCCCGAGCTGGCCGGGGCGAACGATTGCTCCGCCTGCCACGGCGGTTGGTTCCAGGACATGGCCGCCGCCTGCCTCGACTGCCACACCCCGATCGAGAAGCAGCTCGACTCCGGCCAGGGCCTGCACGGCCAGCTCCCCGAGGAGCAGCGCCGCTGCGCGAGCTGCCACTCCGACCACCACGGCGCGGGTTTCGCGATGGTCAACGAGCTGTCCTTCGCCAAGGCCGGCGTCGACGACATCCAGGCCTTCGACCACGCCTCGATCGGCTTTCGCATGGAGGGCGCGCACCTGGAGCTCGACTGCACCGAGTGCCACGCCCACGCGCAGGACGAGGTGCTGCCGGAGGGCGCCACGCGCTTCATCGGGCTCAGCCAACGCTGCGTGAGTTGCCACGAGGACGAGCACGACGGCGCCCTGGGCCGCACCTGCAACGACTGCCACGTACAGGCGTCCTTCGAGCAGCACTGGTCGCGCGGGCACGACGAGCACCTGAAGCTCGTGGGCGGGCACGGGGGCCTCTCCTGTCGCGATTGCCACGGCGAGGGTGACGACCACGCCCTCGAGGTGGTCGCAGGCGGGGGCAGTCTGCCCGACGCGCGGGCCTGCACGGATTGCCACGATTCGCCCCATGGGGCCGGCTTCGCGGTGGGCAACGCCCGCCTCGCCGGACTGGGCCTGGCGCGCAGCTGCGACACCTGCCACGCGAGCGAGCACCGCAGCTTCCGCGACGAGGGGCTCGAGCTCAGCGACGCGCAGCACGGCCTCTCCGGGTTCCCCCTGGAAGCTCCCCACGCGGACGTGACCTGCGCCCAATGCCACGAGCCGCACCTGGACGGCTTCGCGCAGCGCTACCCCGGCCGCGAGCGCGACGCCTGCGCGGCCTGCCATGCGGATCCCCACGGGGGGCAGTTCGAGTCCGGGCCCTTTGCGGCCGAGGGTTGCGTGGCCTGCCACGGGCGCGAGCGGTTCGAGCCCCACGGCTTCGACACGGCGCTGCACGCGCGGACCAGCCTGCCCCTGGAGGGCAGCCACTTGGCCACCGACTGCGAGCAGTGCCACGTGGCCGCGGAGCCCGACCTGCCGCGCCTGTTTCGCGGCACCGACAACGACTGCGACGCCTGCCACGGAGACGCCCACAGCGGCTTCTTCGACCTGCGCACCGCGGCCCTCGCGCCGCTGGAGCACGGCGACTGCGCCCGCTGCCACCGCGCGACCGAGTTCAGTGACCTGGACCGCGACGGGTTCGAGCACGGTCGCTGGACCGGCTTCCCCGTGGCCGGTGCCCACGCAGCCGAGGGCTGCGACAGCTGCCACCGACCGAGCTCCCAGGCCGACGAGTTGGGGCGTCACTTCGGACGGGTCGAGCCCGCACACGGCGAGCTCCCGACCCTGCACGGCGGGGCCGAGGTGGGGCAATCCTGCGCCGCCTGCCACGCCGATCCCCACGAGGGTCGCTTCGACCAGGCCGGCCTGCCGGCGCTGTTCGACGAGCGCCAGGGCTGCGCCCGCTGCCACGTGGACAGCTCCTTCCGCGACCTGGCCCACGGCTTCGACCACGGGCTGTGGACGGGCTTCAAGCTGGACGGCGCCCACGGCCAGGCGAGCTGCACCCAGTGCCACGCGCCCCTGCGGCCGCCGACGGAGAGCGGACGGACCTGGCGCCCGGCCGCGGGCAAGGCCTGCGCCGATTGCCACGACGACCCCCACGCCGCGCAATTCGAGCAGGCGGGCTCGATCGACTGCGCCCGTTGCCACGGCAGCACCAAGTCCTTCGCGGCCCTGCGTTTCAATCACGACTGGGACTCGAGCTTCAAGCTCGACGAGACCCACGAGGCCCTCGACTGCGCCCAGTGCCACCGCACGGAGCAGATCCGCGGCACCACCGCGATCCGCTACAAGCCGCTGGGCACGGCCTGCACCGATTGCCACGGAGTTCGTGCGACTTCCCTCCGGCGTGGCGCGAGCGAAGACCGATAGGGACCCGAGGGGCGGCGCGCGATGACAGCTCGAAGAGCCAGGGGGGCGGCTTGTGCCGCGATGTTGGGGGCGGCGCTCTTGGGAGCTCCTGCCACGGCCCGCGGCATCGAGGCCCGCGCGGCGGGGGCCGCGCGACAGGCCCAGGACGAGGTCGTCGTCGACCTGCGGGTGACCGCGAGCCTCGGCGACCGGCGCGCCACGGTCGATCGCGGCAGCGCCGACGGGCTCGAGGTCGGCGACGCGATCTGGCTCACGCCGCGCGAGGGCGGGCGCTATCGCGCCAGCGTGGTCGAGGTCGACGAGCGCTCGGCGGTGATCGAGCTGTCCCTGGCGGACTTCGTGCCGAGCCCTGGCACCCGGGGCCAGGCGATCCTGCCCGGCGAGCGCTTCGGTGCGCCCGAGCCGGCGCCAGTGGACGAGGATCCGGAGCCGGAAGCCGAGGCCGTCGAACCCGTGGACGACGGTGACAGCTCTGACTGGAGCTACGAGGACGACGGCTTCTCCCAGGACATGCCCCTGCTCGCCGGCGCGCGGGCGGTGCGACCCGCGGACCGCCGGGCCAGCTTCACCGGTCGCTACTACGTGGCCGCCGACGCCACGGCCACCAGCGACGAAGGACGCTCGGAGAGTTTCCTGCGCAGCGGTGGCCGCCTGACCTTCGACAACGTCTTCGGTCGCGGCGGCACCCTCGACATCGGCGGCGAGTGGGACCGGCGGCAGTTCAACCGCCCGGAGCTGGACGACATCACCTACAGCCAGCTGCGGGTGGAGCGCCTGTCCTACGCCCTCGGGGGCACGCGCTTCGAGGGCGATCGCATGCAGGTCGGGCGATTCCTGCAAACAGGCGCGCCCGAGTTCGGCGTGGTCGACGGCTTCGAATGGAGTCGGCGCCTGGACGGCTCGCACTCCTTCGGCGTCAGCACGGGCTTCATGCCCGAGCCGGACCAGGACTACGAGAGCGGTCACGACTTCGAGATCGCGGGCTGGTACCGCTGGGTCTCCGATCCCACCGAGCTGGCCTCGGCCCAGATCGGCTACCAGAAGACCTGGCACGACGGCGCGGTCGACCGTGACCTCGTGGTCGCCAAGGGGCACTACCTGCCGCGCCGGGGTTGGACGACCTTCGGCACGCTCTGGATCGACCTGTACACGTCCAGCGACGAGGCCAAGGGCAGCGGCGCCGAGGTTACCCAGGCGCTTCTGACCAGCTCGCCCTACACCGGGCGGTCCTGGGGACTGGACCTGACCTACGCGCACCAGCGCTACCCCGAGCTCGACCGTAACGAGCTCCTTCCGCCCGTCCTCGCCACCCAGTTGGCCGATGAGCGTATCCACCGGCTCGGCGGCGACTTCTGGGTCGCGATGCCGGTCAAGAGTCGACTGGTCGGTCGGCTCGGGGTCTGGGAGGACGCCGACGACGAGGGCGGCGACGCGGAGCTCGGCGTGGAGCTCGAGGGCCTGATGGGGCCGGGCACGCGCGTGCGGGTGCTGGTCTTCGGCTCGGCGGGGGAGTTCACCGACGTGACGGGCTCGCGCACCAGCCTGGGCGTGAGCGGCGAGAGCCTGAGCTTCGACCTGTTCTACGAGCTGGCCAACTACGACCAGGTCGGCTTCGACGAGAACAACGACGACTTCGTCCAGCACCGCCTGCGTACCTCGGTGGCCTGGCGCGCCGGTGGCGGCGTGACCGTCAGCGGCTACCTGGACGGCACGATCTTCAACACCGAGCGCGGGCTGACCGCGGGAGTCTTCGCCCAATGGAGCTTCTGAGACGCCTCGGGCGGGCCCTGGTCCGCGACGGTCGCCCGCAGATCCTGGCCCTGGCCGCGACGGTCCTCTTGGTCGCCTGCGCCTTGCAGCGCCCGGGTGGCCTGGAAGTGCATCGCTGGTGGGCGGGCTTGGGGCCGGTGATTCCCCACGACCAGTTCCCGACCGACTGCTCCCTGTGCCACGACGGCAGCGACTGGAACAGCCTGCGGGACGACTTCGAGTTCGACCACGCGGCCGAGACCGGCGTGCCCCTCGAGGGCGCGCACCTGGACGCCCACTGCCTGCGCTGTCACAACGACCGCGGACCGGTGCAGGTCTTCGCGGAGCGCGGCTGCGGCGGCTGCCACGAGGACGTGCACCAGGGACGGCTGGGCTCGCGTTGCACCGATTGCCACCAGCAGATGAGCTGGTTGCCGGTGGGGCAGGTCGAGCGCCACTCGCGCACGCGCTTCCCGCTCAACGGCGTCCACGCGATCACCGATTGCAGTCGCTGTCACCCGGGGGCGGATGTCGGGCAGTTCACGCCGACGGACATCGAGTGCGTGACGTGCCACTACGACAACCTGCTGACGGCCCAGAACCCGGACCACTTCGCCTTCGGTTGGGTCAATGACTGCGACCGCTGCCACCTGCCCACGACCTGGCAGGCGGCCCAGGGCTTCTGAGCGCCCGCGCCTTCACGCAAGCCGTACCCGCGGGGCGGGGGTCCGGGTCAAGGCGCCCGTCCCGCAGCTCCGATGAAGGGCGAACGGAAGACCTCCCGGGGGCAGCGCGTCGGGGCGCGTGGGGGTACCGAAGGGCAGCAGAGGGGACAGGAGCGCTTGGGCATGGGGCAGTTGTCAGGTGAGCAGGGCGCGGTGGAGGCGACCGCCGAGCTGGAGGGCCTAGCGGCCGTCGAGCGGGAGTCGGGCTTGGTGCGCGTGGTCGCCGTGGCCCTGGTGCTGTTGGCCTTCGCGGCCCTCGCACTCTCGGGTTGCGGCGGGGGCGCCGGTGGGGACACCGCGGGCCTGACGCCTCAGAGCTCGACCAGCTGCATGCTGTGCCACAACGGCACGCTCTCCGGCGACTACGCCGGACCGGGCATCGAGAACCCGCACCCCTTCCCTGGCGCCGCGAACCTGGACTGCGCCACCTGCCACGGCGGCAACGTCGCGGGCGACACCAAGGAGCTCGCCCACGTGCCGCCGCCGCCGCAGATCGGCGACCGCGACTTTCAGGACGTCAACGCCCAGGCGTACTTCAACCGCCTGACCCTGGTCGGGATCGACAAGTTCCCGGACTACACGGTGGGGGGCACGACCTATACCGCGCTCGACTACCTGCAGTGGATCAACCCGGGTGACCTGCGGGTCACCGAGGCGGGTCTGGGTTGTGGTCAGTGCCACGCACCCCACTCGGACTCGGTGGCGCACTCGCTCTTGGCCACCTCGAGCGGGATCTTCTCGGGCGCGTCCTTCGCCTCGGGCGTCGAGAACGAGGTCCCGGCCAGCGTCGACCTGTGGCAGGACACGGCCGCCGACCTGGGCTGGCGCGCGGTGGTCGACCCGGCCTTCAACCTGGGCACGGCGCAGATCGGCGAGGTCTCAGAGCTGATCGAGTACCCGGTCTTCAGCGTGCGCAACGACCCGGCGCCGGACGCGATCCACAACAACGCGGCCTACAACGCCGCCAACCTGCTCGACGACGTGCAGGCGGACGGGCGCCTGGTGACGGGCTCCGAGCTGGCGAACCTGTACCACGAGCAGGTGGCCTTCACCTGCGGCGACTGTCACCTGGGCAGCGCCGGTGCGAACAACCGCTCCGGCGACTACCGCTCCTCGGGCTGCACGGCCTGCCACATGCCCTACAGCCTGGGCGGGCGCAGCGGGAGTCTCGACCCCCACGTCAACAAGCTCGAACCCCTGGATCCGGACGACATCGACGACCCCGAGTGGGCCCACGTGCGCGCGCACAAGATCGTCAGCGTCAAGAAGACCCTGTCCAACGGCGCCACCGTCGAGGGCATGGACGACCTGACCTGCGCCGGCTGTCACCAGGGCTCCAACCGCACGGTGATGCAGTACTGGGGCATCCGCCTCGACCAGAACGAGAACGTGCGCAAGAACCGCCAGTACCCGGCCAACCCGGTGTCGTTCACCACGACCCAGAACGACACGCGCCTGTTCGATCCGGTGCTGGGCAACAAGGAGTTCAACGGCCGTGACCACCGCCAGTACCTGGCGGAGGAGGACTACGACGGCGACGGGCGCGACGACACCCCGCCGGACGTCCACCACGAGGCCGGGATGGGTTGCATCGACTGCCACGGCAGCAACGACCTGCACGGCGGTAAGGTGGGCGACGGACGCTCCGAGCTGCGCTCGCGGCAGGAGCAGGCCGTGGCCATCGCCTGTGAGAGCTGCCACGGCACGGCGACTGCCTACGCGCCGACGGTGGCGGGCACGAGTTACGCCGGCCAGGCCGGCCAGCACGCCACGGACACCGAGGGCAACGTTCTGCGCCACGTGCGCCGCGAGGGCGACGGGCACCTGTACCTGTACAGCCGCCTGACGGGCGTGAAGCACTTCGTGCCGCAGACCCTGGACACGATCGTCGACAACGGGGTCGTCAACCCGCTCAGCACCGTGCCCGGGAGTGAGCCGGTCTATTCGGCCTCCGCCTCCTACGCCATGGGGCGCATCGACGGATTGGCCAGCACCGGCATCGGCCCGCAGCAAGAGGACTGGGTCGCGACTGGCTTCAGCCACACGGACCGGTTGGACTGCGCCACCTGCCACGCCTCCTGGACCAACACCTGCATGGGTTGTCACCTCGAGGGCGAGTACAACCAGGGCAACAACTTCTCGAACATCACCGGGGACAGGATCGTCTTCCGGGAGAAGTTCGCCGACTTCGTCTACCAGTCGCCGTTGATGTTCCAGCTCGGCGTCGACCACAACGGCGAGATCGCGCAGATGAGCGCGAACACCAAGACCTTCTTCCGCTACAACGACCTGAACGGAGCTCGCAGCGAGGTCTTCGCCTTCTCCGATCGCAACGTCGCCGGCAACGCGCCGAGCGCGAACTTCCCGGCCCTGTCGCACAACGCGATGATGGCCCACTCGATCCGCGGACGGGTCGACAGCGAGAACGAGGGGCCCCGGTACTGCGTCGCCTGCCACCTGACCGACGACGCGATCACCGACTTCGGGTCCGAGTACGCTTCCTTCCGCACCGCGATCCAGACCGGCGATTACGACAGCCTCAACTGGACCTTGCTGCAGGACCACATCGGACGCAACCCGGGCAACCAGCTGAACTCGCCCATGTTCGTCCACATGGTGGCCGGCCTGGGCTCGGGCATGTTCCTGTTCGACGCCGGCGGGGCGCCGGTCAACCCGCTGGACATCGACCCCCAGCGCAAGCCGCTGAACGTGGCACCGTCGACGGTCTACGACCCGGCCGACATCGTCTACGACCTGGACCGGATCGTGAGCGAGACGGGCACCAGCTTCGCCTCCAACAACCACCCGCTCTTGACGCCGGGTGTGGCGGACCTCCTGCGCGACGGCGCGAGCGACCTGAACATGGCGGGGCCGCTGGGGACCACACTGACGGAGCTGCTGGCGAATCCGAGCACCGGCCTGGTGCTGGACTCCTGGTACAACGCCGACGGTCAGCCGGAGGGCAACGCCTCGACCTTCGTCGGGCCCTGATCCCGGGCGGGCGGCTCAGGGTCCGACGACGATCTTGAAGCCGCCCTTCAGGCCGACGATGCCCGTGCCGTTGTTGACGGAGATCTGGATCGAGCCACCGTTGGCGACGACCTGGATGCCGACGATGCGCGGCTGCAGCGATTGGATCAGCCAGGCACGGGCCCACAGGGCGCACTTCGCCGGGTGCATGGCGACCAGGATCTTGAGCTGCTTGGAGGCGTAGCTGATCCCGTCGGTGAAGTACACGTCGTGGTTCATGCCGTTCTCCTCGATCCGCATCCAGACCTTCAGCTTGTCCCCGACGTCGCAGTTCGGGAAGTCGAACTGGTACGTGAGGCCGGGAACGGCGCCCTCGGCGTCGGTGGTGGCGAGGGCTTGGAAGGGCGTGAACAGAGGGTCGTCCTGAAGGTCGAAGGGCGCCGCCGAGATGCCGACCGTCGCGGCGGTGAGCGCCCCGCTGAAGACCGAGATGCCCGGCACGGGCGTCGAGCCGGCCGGGTAGACGAAGGCCGAGGTGTCGACCTGCTCGCGCAGGCCCGTCACCACACCGATCTTGCCCAGGGCGGGGTCGGAGCCCTCGACGCGGACCGTCAAGCTGGTGTCGGTGCCGCTCTCGACGATGCCGAGTCCCTCGGAGGTCATCGCGACACAGTTGTTCTGGAAGGGCACCGCAAAGCCGCTACCGGCGATGGTCACCAGGGTGCCGTCGGTGCCCGTCGCGGGGCCGAAGAGGTCGACGGTCGAACCGGGGGTCAGGATCGTGACGTCGTAGGCCTCGCTGGCGCCGACGAAGGCACTGGACAGGGGCGCGAACTCGATCAGCTGCAGGTAGAGGTGCAGCCCGGAGGTGTTGGCGGGCAGCTCGAGCTGGCCGAATCCCTGGGTGAAGAGCACCAGGTCGGCCGAGGTGTAGAGCTCGCAGCCACCCGGGAAGCCGAAGGGCGCCAGGCCGAGGGGCAGGGGCAGGCCGAGGAAGCTCGCGTCGCTGAAGCCGACGCCCAGCACGAGCAGGTTGCCGGGCGCGGAGCCGAGGGGCACGTACGAGAGGCTGCCCCCTTCGATGGGGATCCCCGTGAGGGCCAGGACGGGTTCGGAGCCGCAGGTCGAGCCGTAGGCTGCGATGCCTTCGGTCTGCGCTCCGGCGGGGTCGGTGGCGAGGGCGAGCACGGTCAGGGACAGGGAACCAGCGAGGAGGGGTCGCATGGGAGCTCCTTCGAGCCTGCGCGATTGGATGGGGGGGCGGCGGGCGGCCACGTGGCCATCGGTGACGGCGGGAATCGCCCTCCACCGGCTGCCGCGCGGCTCGCGGTCCGCGGGGGACCGGAGCCGTTCGTCTTGTCCAGGTCCCGGACGCGCCGTCCGCGCGTTTAGATCCCGCAAACCGCGCCCTGATCGGGGGGGGGCGGCGCCTGCCGTGAAGCTCGTGGGGAACTGCGGGTCGCTTGACCCTCCCAGGGCGCCAGTGGGGCACCTCGCGATCGACGATTCGAGCCCGCGGTCCGCGATCAGGCTGACCGCTCCGTCCGATCGGCCCCGTCGCGCGGCGCCTGGAACCCGTCCCGCCGGAAGGTCAGCACCAGGGTGTCGCGATGGCCCTCGTCGGCCAGGGGCTGGATCGGCGTCGACTCGTGCACCACGCGCCGGTCGTCGAGCAGCATCGCGGTCCAGGGCTCGGCGAGGGTGAAGCGCAGCCCCGTCGGACCGTCGGCATCGAACACACGGGTCTCGCCGCCCTTGATGCCCTCGGCCGCGACCAGAAACAGCGCCACGAAGTCGACGCCGTCACGGTGGGCGCCCTCGGGCGTCGGGCGGCCGATGCCGCCGGTCGTGTCGATCCGGAAGGGGTGGGCCTCCACGAACCAGCGCGCGCCGGGCGCGAGCTCCGAGAACATCTCGGCGAGCCCCAGGATCATCCGTCGCCAAGTGGGGGAGTCGAGCCACTCGCGCTCGAGGGGCTCGAACCAGCGCTCGATGCCGCCGTGCAGAGCGTTGTACCGCTCGGGCTGCCAGTGGGCGCGGTGGGCCTCGTGGGTCACGGTGTCCCCCTCGACCACGAAGCAGCCGTGCCGGCGGCGTCGGTAGCGGCCGCCGTCGCGCAGGTGCTCGTCCGGCGGCAACCGATCCCAGGCTGGACCCAGGGCCTCCAGTCCCTCGCGCTCCAGTCCGAGCCGCTCGCGCACTGCCTCGGGATCGAGGACCACGTAGCCCTGCTCTGCCAGGACCTGTTCGGCGCGGGAGGCGGCGGTGTAGGGCGGGTCGAAGGTCCGCATGGGGCGCTGAGACTACCGCACCGACCCTCGGTCGCACCCGCGGCGCGCGACCCCGCGGCCCCGCGCTCGCCGCCGCGACCCGGGTCAGGGAGCCAGCTCGAGTCCCACGGCCTCGCTGGCGAAGCCCACGGTCCCCATCAGCGGATCGAGGGCCACGAAGGCGTGGTGCAGGTCGAGGCCCGCCAGGTTGGGGTCGAGCAGCGGCCCGAGCACGATCGCGGCGGTGGCCCGGCCCAGGCCGTCGAGCACCCCGAGCGTGCCGACGAACGGCGCGTTGCCCGCGGCAGTCAGGGTCCAGAACAGGTACGGGTCGGGGACCAGCGGAAGGGTCACCGCGTCGACGGTGAGGCCCGGCGCGGTTCCGCTGGCCGAGCCCAGCACGAGGTAGACCTGGCCCGCGAAGGCGACGCCCGCGTCGAGGCAGAGGTCCTGGCTGCCTCCAGAGGTGATCGAGATGGCCGCCGGCTCCGCGACCAAGCCGGCGTTCAGCCGGACGAAGGTCACGCCCTGCACGTGCACGCTGGGCAGGACCAGGACCTCGGAGGCCGCGTCGATGGCGTAGTCCGAGGGCGAGTGGGGGTCGATCACGATCTCGTTCAGAACTCCCAGCGTCGCCGGGTCGGCGAAGCGCAGGGTGCCCTCGTAGTTCGCGAAGTAGGTGCCCGAGCTGGTCAGGAAGTCCCAGCGCCCGAAGGGTGCGAGCAGCTCGCCCTTGGCCGAGTAGGTCAGACCGACGACCTTGCCGGGCAGGGGGGCCGTCGCCGTGGCCGCGCCCGAGGGCAGGGCGATCCGGACCATGCCCGCCAGTCCACCCGCCGTCACCAGGCTCTGCTCGTCCGGCGCCAGGGCGAGGTGCAGGGGCCCGTTGGGCGAGGGGAACGAGCCCGTCAACTGGGGGGGCCCGGCGCCGACCTGGATGCGCGCTACCTGGTTCCCCGCGTAGCAGCCGACGTAGCAGGTGGTCCCGGCCGCGTTCCACACCGCGCGCAGGGGCCGCGAGCTCACCGCCACGGTGCCGAGCGTCGACCAGGCCTGGGTGTCCAGGACCGTGACCGAGTTCGAGAAGGTGTTGCAGACCGCCAGGCGCGATCCGTCGGGGGACAGGGCGATCCCGCTGGCGTAGCCGTAGCCCGTGTTGAAGAAGGCCATGTCCCCGGTGGGGATCTTGGCCCCGGAGACGGTCAGCGTCGTGAGGTCGATGCGCCAGACCCCGTCGCCGTCGTCGATGGTCGCCACGAAGGCCTGGGTTCCATCGGGCGAGATCGCCACCTCGCTGCCCCGGAACGAGATCGGGATCTGGGTCACCGTCGCCGTGGCGACGTCGATCACGGAGACGAAGGTCGAGTCGAGGTTTGCGACCACGGCCAGGGACCCGTCGGGAGTCAGCGCGACGCCCTCCGGCCGATCGCCGACCTCGACGACCTTGACCAAGGTCGCCCCGGGGACGTCCCAGATGGTGGCCGTGTCACTCAGCACATTCGTGGTCACCGCGACCCTCCCGTCGGCGCTGATCGCGATCCTGCGCGTGGCATCGGCCTCGAGGCCCTGGCCGGTGGTGTCCTGGAAGGAGATCGACGCGCCCGCGCCGGTGGTCTCGACCACCAATCGATCCTCCCCCGCGCTGTTGGTGACCAGCACCGCCTTGTCGGCTGTGGGGGAGATGGCTCCCAGGGCGGTCCAGGCCGGACCGTCCAGGTCGGCCACGATCGCGCCGCTGGCGAACTCCACCAGGACGATCCGCTGGCCGAAGCCGAGGGCGTGGTTGCCGTCGGCGGTGCGGCGGTAGGTTCCGATCCAGCCGGTGGGGACCACCGGCGACACGGCGCCCGACACCAGGTCCACGACCAGCGAGTTGTTGCCGATGGTGGGGCCCGTGGACGCCGCGACCACCGCGGTGGTGCCGCTCGGGTCGACAGTGATCGCGCCGATCGGGAACAGGTTCAGGAAGATGGCCTTGGTGATCGTGGCGGAGGCCACGTCGACGACGCTGATCGCCTTGGCCAGACCGCCGTGGGCGATCACGGCGGTGGCGCCGTCCGGAGTCAGAGCCAGGCCGCGGGGCTCCTCGAGGCTGGTCAAGCGGGTCGTCGTGCCCGTGACGACGTCCACCAGGACGATCTCGTCGTGCACGCGATCGGGGTGCACCGCCGTGTTGCCGCTCACCTCGAGTTGCTCGACGAGGGTGCCCGACGCGCCGGCTTCGGACGCGAACCAGCCCGTCGCCCAAAAGCCCATGCCGCCCACGCGTAGCAGCTCGGCGCCGCTGGCCACGTCCAGCACGACCAGCTCCTGGGCACCCCAGTTGCCGACCACCGCGCGGGATCCGTCGCCCGTCAGGCGCACCACGGCGGGTTGGCTGAAGCCCGTGGCCGTGGTCGTCTCGGTACCGCTGGCCAGGTCGATGAAGCTCACCGTGCCCTCCAGCATGTTCGCGACCACCGCCGTCGAGCCGTCCGGCGTCAGGGCCAGATCCTGGGGCGAGCCGGAGACGTCGATGGCCCGCAGGAAGTCGTTGGTGGCGGTGTCGAACTCGATCAGGTTCTTCGAGTCGCGGTGCGCGATCAGGTAGCGCGAGCCATCCGGGGTGAAGGCCACGGCGCTGGGGGTGTCGCCCTCGATCTGGTCGAAGTTCGGCGCGAACACGAGCCCGAGGCCGGAGCAGAGCTGGCCGGCTTGGCCCAGGAGCGGCGGCAGCTCCCCCGGGCTGCTGCCGCCTGGAGCCGGCGGCGCCGGGAGCTCGGTGTGGCGGATGAGTGGGTCCCCGTGGGGCCGGAACAGGAGCTCACCCGGGACCTCGATGGGGCCTTGCAGACAGGCGATGAGCGTGAACGGAAGGTGCAGCAACGAGGGTCCTCGGGATCCGGTGAGCCGGAGATTGAGTCGCCACGGAGGCCACCGGCCCCCCTCGGGGCAGGTCAGGCCTGCGGCCCAGGGATCAACGGCGTCGCGACCTTGCGGATCTCGCGGAGATTCCCCCAAAAAAATCTTCGACGCGCCGGGTCCCGCACGCCCAGGAGACCGCCGACCTCGCTCCCTCCCTCCCGTCCGCGTCCACGGCTCGGTGGGCCGGCTCGAGGTCGGCGTGCTGCTGGTCGGCGGGGACCGGCGCGGGGTCGCTCCGGCGATCAGCAGCCGGTGGTCACGCTGAAGCCGCCCTCGAAGCCGGTGATGCCGGTGCCGAGGTCGACGGAGAGCACGATAGAGCCGCCCTCGACGTCGCACTTGAAGCCCGGGATGCGCGGCTCGAGGGACTGCTGGATCCAGGCGCAGGCCCACAGGGCGCAGAACTGCGGCGACATGTTGCCGGGGATGGCCAGGGTCTTGCCGATGAAGGAGCCGCTCTCGTCGGTGAAGTAGACGTCGTGGCAGCGCCCGTTCTCGTAGATCCGCATCCAGACGCGCAGGCAGTCACCGGCGTTGCACGGGTCGAAGTCGAACTTGACCTTCAGGCCGGGAACGAGGCTCGCGATCGCGGGCGGCGGCACGGCCACGAAGGGCTTGAAGTTCGGGTCCGCGACCAGGTTGAAGGACTGGGCCGACGTGCCCATGGTCGAGGCCGAGGGCGTCCCGGTGAACGCCGCCACGCCGGGGATCGCCGGCGCGCCGGGGAGTTGGATGAACGAACTCGCGGGCACCAGGTCGCGCTGGCCGCTGAGGATCGCGATCGGGCCGACCGCCGCGGCCGAGCCTTCGACCCGCACGGTGATGCTGGTGGAGGTGCCGCTCTGGATGATCCCCAAGCCCTTGCCGGCGATGCCGACGCAGTTGTCCTTGGCGGGTGTGTTGAAGCCGGTCCCGGTGAGGGTGATCAGCGTGCCGTCGCCACCGCTGGTGACGCTGATGCTGCCGATGTTCGGGCCGGCGTCGCCGATGACGACAGCCGTTCCGTCGCTGGTGCCCGTGTAGCCCTGGGGAAACAGGCTCAGTTCGAGGACCTGCATGTAGAAGGGCACACCAGCCGAGCTCGGGGGCAGGTTGAAGGAGTCGAGGTGGACGCCGGTGCCGCCGCTGTAGACGTTGGTCAGGTCCAGGGAGTTGTAGAGCGAGCAGCCGCTGGGAAAGCCCAGTGACGCGAGGTTGAAGGGCAGGATCGGCTGGCCACCGAAGTGCGTGTCGCTGAAGCCGGTGCCGAGGATCTGCACGCCGAGGGGATCGCCGCTGACCTGGAAGTCGAGGCTGGTGCCGGCCACGGGGCTGGAGAGCAGGGTCAAGCCGGGCGCCGAGCCGCAGGCGGAGCCGTACTGGTTGACGCTCGGGTCCCCTGCGAAGCCGAGGCCGGCGGACAGGCCGATGGCGGCGGGAAGGAGGAGCGGGAGGATCGGGGTTCGCATGGCGCTGAAGGGGTGAAGGGTCAGGTTGGTGGTCCGGTCGGTCGACCGGGCCTTCGAACAACGCCAGTGCCGAGCCCTCCCGGAGCGAATGCGAAGACGCCTCGAATCCCTAGGGCTGACGGGGGCCGCCAGGGGCGCAGGTCGACTCGAGCGGGGGGCAGTGCCGTGCACGGCACGCTGCAACCGCAGCCGGTCGGTCCCGTCAGCGAGCTGGCCGTCCCCGGGACTTCGAATCGCTCGAATTCGGGATTCCGGATTGGCGCGTCGTCCGGTTCGGCCTGCTGCTCAGATCGTGGCCCTGCGTTCGCTTCGCGAGCGCGTGGCACTCGTCGTTCCGATGGCCGATCGGATCGACAACTACCTGCCCATCAACGCAATGATCACTTCCGCCGCCTACCTGCTCGCCGTCCTTACGCCGCTGGTCCCCGATCTCGAGCTGACTTGGACCGATGGCTTCCTCGGTTCGTCCCTGGACTACACCCTCGAGGGTGACCCCTTCGCGCCGGTGATCCTGCTCCCGTCGCTCACCGACGGTCCCACGCCCCTGTCGCTCTTCTACGCCGGCGAGACCCGATCGCTCGACGTGGGCTTGGACCTGGTCTCCCTGGCCTCCCTGTTCGTCCTCGACGGCGGCGGCCAGGCCTTGGTCGCCTACCCCCTCTCGGCCGCTCCCGCCCTGGCCGGGGTGCAGATCCGCGCCCAGGCCGTCTCGATCGACTTCTCCTTCGTTGGCTCGCCCTTCGATGACCTGAGCGGAGCGGTCCAGACCACCCTGACGTTCCCCGGTCAGCTCTTCCCGACCGACAACCCGACCATCGTTTCGCGCCGTGGCCACTGCATGGCGCGCATCCCGGACGGGAGGGTGCTGCTGATCGGCGGTGAGGTGACGGACGCTTCAGGCAACGCCCTGTCGACGAATGCCTGGGAGGTGTACGACCCCCAGACGGAGGCGTTCACGGCAGGTGCGACCACCCTCTCGACGTCGCGATCGCGACTCCAGGCGACGCCGCTCCTGGACGGCCGCGTGCTGGTCACGGGAGGCGCACAGGCGAGCTCGGGGAGCGGCGCCGGCGCGCTGGCCCTGGCGACGACGGAGCTCTTCGATCCGGTCACCATGACCTTCAGCGCCGGCCCGTCGATGGCGGTCAGCCGGGTCCAGCACACGGCGACCAGGCTGCTCGACGGGCGGGTCTTCGTGGTGGGTGGACGCAGTTCGGACGTGGACCTGCGGCACTCCCTGGGGGGTGAGGACTTCGGCGCCGCATTGCCCGCGGGAACCGAGCTCTTCAACCCGGTCACCAATACCTGGTCGGCGGGGCCGATGCTCCCCGGGGGTCGCTACGGCCATTCGGCGACGCTGCTCGGGGACGGAACCGTGCTGATCGTCGGAGGTCGAGTGGAGGGCACGCCCATCTTCGGTGGACCGCCGGTGGCGACCACCGACGAGGTACTCAGCTTCGACCCGGCCACCAATTCGATCTCCAGTGGCCCGTCCCTGCCCGTCGCCCGCGCCTTCCACGGCACCGTTCAATCGGGCGACGGTGGCGTCTTCCTGGTCGGTGGCGCGACGTCACTGCTGTACTTGCCCGGACTGGCGCCGGGCGGGGAGGACCTCGCCCTGGTCCAGTCGACCGGACTGACCAACCTCTCCTACATCCCGAGCGGGCCCACCTGGGGGATGGAGGGTCCTCCCTTCAATGTCACCGTCGATCCCACGGTGGAATGCCTGCCGAAGGGAGGAGGCTGCTACGAGTACACGGTGATCGACTGCCGTGGTGACGACGTGGTCGGGAGCGACGCAGGCGTCGGCACGAAGATCTTCACCGTCGAGAAGTGCGGGGCGAATCCGAGCCTGCAGCTCAGTGACCTCGAGACGATCGATGATGGCACCGGGCACGCCTCGGAGCAGCTCGAGGCCATCCACAAGACCTTGATCACGACGTCGATCCAGGGACCCGGCGGACCGGTCGGAGCTGGCAGGATCTTCGCAAACGGGGGCTGAGACAGGCTCCTCAGGACTCCACCACGCGCGCGGG
The DNA here is from genome assembly GCA_007751255.1 of Engelhardtia mirabilis. Lineage (GTDB taxonomy): Bacteria > Planctomycetota > UBA1135 > UBA1135 > Engelhardtia > Engelhardtia mirabilis. The sequence goes on along the minus strand of CP036296.1, from coordinate 4,603,988 downwards.
CCTCAAACCGGTGATCGGCATGGTCTGCGCGCGTCCCGAGGTGAACCGCATCGAACAGCGTGACATCTGTCGCGTCAGCGGCGTCGATTGGTTGAAGCCGACGAAGAAGTAGGCACCGCGCGCGGTGAAGATCTGGGCTTGGTCGAGACCGACGTCCAGCAGCATGCCATCGCCCCGTGCGCGCGATGCCCGGGCGGAATAGTCACGCCAGGGATCTCGCACCAGCTCGCGCAGGTTGCCGAGCATGTCGTACAAGCCGTACCCGTTCGGTGAACGGCTGCCGACGGGGCTCGGGCCCGCGTCCGTGCCGGTCACCTCGTACACGGTCATGTCCCGGTAGTCAGGACCCCACCACCAATCGGTGTCGGCGCCGCCCCGCGAGGCGTAGTCCCACTGAGCCTCGGTCGGCAGGATCAATCCCAGCCGACGCACGATCTCGAAGCCCTGGTCGTGGGACAGGCTACCCATGGGCATCAGGCTCGGATCGGTGGCGACCTCGTCAGGGACCGGCGGCGACCAACGAGCCCACTGGGCGCGGGTCAACTCGTACTTGGAGATGAAGAACGGGTCCAAGTCGACCTCGTTCTCGGCGCGCTCGAAGGTCTCGACCAGCTCTGGATGGTCGCCCACGCCGCCGAGCACGTGCCGCGCCCCGGGGATCAGGACCAGCACGATCGAGCTGTCGACCGAGAGGTCGAAGGTTCCGTCCGAATTGCGCCGCGGTGGCTCGCCGGTGAGGAGGTGCGCGAACTCCTGGAGTCCGGAGTGTGGGTCCGTGCCGAGGGGCAAGAGTCCGAGCTGCGGTGCAATCGTGAGTCCGCCGTAGGGGCCGGCCGGGTCGGCGATGGCGTCGATCGCCGCCTCCCAAGAGGGGTCCTGGGTGGTCCGTTCCGCCAGGGACCTCGCCGCGTCGAGTCGCGCGCGCATGCGAGCGATGCTGGTCTGATCGACTGGGTCGGAAGCCCTGAGTTGCTCCAGGCCATCGACCAACTCGCGCAGCTCGGGAATGATCCAGGCGTCGAGCTCGCTGTCCGTCGCCCGCTCCGCGCCGGCGGCGAACGAGACCCTGGAGGTCCGTTGCGCGAGCTCACGCACGTGCATCGGTCGCCGCGAGACCACGTTCTCGGCCAGGGACACCCAGGCTTCCATCGCCTCGACGCGATCCGGCGTCGGGGGCCACAGCTCGTCGGACTCACGTTGGAGCACGGTCAAGCGGCGCATGTCGAGGAAGCGCTCCCAGAGGGAGCGCTCCACACTGCGCACGACATACATCCCGATGCCGCCCAGCAATAGGAAGATCGCCGAGGACGCCATGGCGATACTCAGCCGCCGATTGCGCCGCACCCAGGCCCGTGCCTCGGCCCAGCGGCCGCTCTCGTGGGCGACGACGACACGGCCTTCGAGGTAGGCACGCAGGTCCGCCGACATGGCCGCCATGTCCGGGTAGCGATCCGCCGCTTCACGGCGCATGGCGCGCTCGGCGATCGAGACCAGGGCCGGCGGCGCGCCGGGAGCCGCGAGCGCGATCGGGTGCGGCGGGCCCGTCACGACGGCGGCGAGCACCTCGTGGGGACCCCGAGCACTGCGGTAGGGGGCCGCGCCGGTGAGCAGGTGGTAGAGCATCGCGCCCACGGCGTAGACGTCCGTCTGGGGTCCGAGCGAATCCAGCTCCCCCCGCGCCTGCTCGGGCGACATGTAGGCCGGCGTGCCGATCACGTCGCCGTCCATGGTCATCAGCGGCGCCTCCTCGCGGGCCGCCTCCAGGGCCGGGGCGTGGCGTGCGAGCATCTCCAGGCGCAGGTCGTGGCGGTCCGCCTGACCCAGGACCCGCGCCAGGCCCCAGTCCATCACGTGCACCTCGCCGAAGCTCCCGACCATCACGTTGGCCGGCTTGAGGTCGCGGTGGATCACGTCGCGGCTGTGGGCGAAGGCCATCGTCTCGCAGACGCGGGCGAGCATCTCGAGCGCGCGCTCGCGGCTCCACTCGACGTCACCAGCGGCGATGCGGTCCAGGACCTGGGCCAGGGTCGAGCCCTCGACCAGGGGCATGGTGAACCAGGCCTGGCCCGAGGCGTCCGCGCCGAGCTCGTGGACCGGCAGCACGCCGGGGTGCTGAAGTTGCCCGGTGATCTGCGCTTCCTGCAGGAAGCGGGAGACGACCCGCGCGGTGCGCGGCGAAGGTTGCTCGCCCAGGGCACCGATTCCGCTGCGCACCACCTTCATGGCCAGGCGTCGACGGAACTCGGGGTCCCAGACCTCGAACACGATGCCCATGCCTCCGCGTCCGACCACACGCTTGACGCGGAAGCGCGACTGTGGGGGAGCGCCGTCGATCGAGATGCGCGGATCGACCTCGGCGCCGAAGGACTCGATCAGCGAGTCGGTCGCCCCGCCGACTCCGATCGCGCTGGCCAGGCGCAACCAATGTTCGTGCAGAACGCGCAGCTCCGGTGCCGCGGAGGGATGGGCTACGCAGAGCGCCTCCAGCTCCGGTCCCTGACCGGACTCGACCCCTGCCAGGTACTCGGCGAACAGGCTGTCGACGTCGACGACTGCGTTCTCCATGGTTCCTCCCCTTGTTCCTCGAGCAGCTGCTAACCGCTTCCTCGATCGCCGACGACGCCGTGCAGCAGCGCGGTGCGCGCACGTGCGTGCAACATCCGCGCCGCGTCGGCGCTCGCCAGTCCCATGTCCGCCGCCACCGTTGCCCACGATTCGCCGGCGTCGCGTCGATCGAGCACCTCGATGTGCCGAGGCGAGAGGGCCGCGCGCGCGACACGCGCGCGCTCGAGCAACTCGCCCTTCTCGGCCAGCGTCGAAGGACCCTCTGCGCCGTCGCTGGGATCCGCGGTGGCACCCGCCCCCTCGCCGCCCAACTCGACGTCCCTGCGGCGATCGCGTCGCAGGGCGCCGAAGAAGCGCGCATCCTGGCGCAAGCGATTCTCGACGATCGTGGACACCCAGCGCACGAAGGAGCGCTCGTCCCGCAGCTCGAAGTGATCGAAGTTGCGCAACACCTCGATCAGCGTCTCCTGCACCACGTCGCCCGACTCCAGCTCACGTCGCAGTCCTGGACCCAAGCGCGCCCGAACGATCGTCTCGACGCGCGGCAGGTAGCGTTCGATCAACTCACCGAAAGCACGGTCGTCGCCGCCCTGGGCGAGTCGGACGAGTTCGACTGTTTGCGCGATTGCGTCGCTCGGATCGGATGGGTCCACGTCTTGCGGAGTCTAGTTGTTCCTACATCGGGGCAGGTATCGCCGATCGGCGAGGGGCCACGACTCGCTGGGCCCCACGGGTCTGATTCCCTGTGTCCCCGGGGACCAGCCGCCGCACGTTCGAAAGTCGAAGGGCCACGGGAGCGCGGAGTCTCGGGCTACTCTCGGTCAACCATGGACGGTCGAGAGCGCCGGAAGTTCCCGTTGAAGTCTGCCAGGAGCGATTCCGCCCTGGGGGCCAGCAGTTCCCGCAGCGGGCTACGCGACCACGCCGCTGGGGCGGCCGGCGGGGTGACGGGCGCGGGCCGTCGCAGGTGGGGCGGGCGCCGGTCGATGTTGGCCGGCATGGCTCTGACGCTGCCCCTGGCAGGATGTGCCGAGGGGCAGGACGCCTCCGACCCGGTGCTCGAGACCCGGCGGAGCTTGGCCAGTCCAGTCGGCAGGACTCTGCCCGGCCTCGAGGACTCGCTCCACACCGACGAGGTCGAGCTGGAGGTCATCCATCGATCCCTCGCCGGGCCGGACCAGCCGACGTTCTTCGCGGGCTGGCGAGGGGAACCGTGGCCGGTGGCGGTCGGGCGCTACGAGTTCCTCGAGGGCGGGCTGCTGCTCCTCGAAGGGGGCGGCGGTGGCGATTGGTTCGAGAACACTTGGGTCTACTTCCTGATCGACCTGAGTGGGCCGGCGGAGGAGTTGATCGCTGTGGGCGTCCACCACGCGTCGGATTCACCCGGTCTGACCAGCGGGTTCAAGGCAGTCAGCGGGGGTGCGGTGACCCTCGATCTCCGTCCGGGCGACGACTGGTCGACCGTGATCGAGTTCCGGCTGGGGCTGCTCGGATCGCAGTACATCGAGGGGCCCGCGGTGGTGTCCGGCGTCCTCACCTGGAACGTGGGCGCCGACCAGCCGCCGCGTCCGACGGAGGGTGGACCGCCGCCGGTCGATGGGGCGCAGGTCTGGATGCCGGTGGCCCTGGACTACTGGCGCGCCAGGGCCGAGGACGCGGGGCGCTGACCCCGCTAGCCGGGCGCGTCCTCGCTCAGCGGTCGATGATGTCGTAGACCAGGATTCGCTCGGTCAGCGGGCCCAGTACCTCTTGGACCCGTCGCACGTGCTCCGGGTGGTCGAGGTAGACCGCCAGGTCGCCCGCCGAGCGGAAGGTGATCACGAGCCCGATGTCGAAGGAGTCGTCGACCACCTCGCGGTCGCTGGCGAGGGGCGTGCCGACCGTGATCGAGAGCACCTCGGGGATCACCGTCAGTTCACGGCTGGCCTCGATGACCTTCTGCCGGGCCTCGTCGCTGGCGGGCTCGGCCAGCCAGCACAACACCACGTGCTCGACGCGCCCGTCGACCGCTCCGGAATCTCCACCGGGGCTCAAACAGGACCCCAGGCAGGCCGATAGGACCAGGGCGGGCAGCAGCCGTCGGAGGGTTCCCATGGCGGGAGGCTACCGGGATCCGTTGCACCTCGGAGCGGTTGACGCTGGAATGGCGCGCAACGGGGGAGCGGATCGGTGCTGGTGTGCCGCCCGGCCTTCAAAGCCGCGAGGGTTGCGTGAACAGCGTGACCGGTGGGTTCGATTCCCATGCGCTCCCGCCATCCAACCGCCGCCGGCCCCGGTCCCCCCGCCACGGACTCCTCCCTCCCCCCCGAGCATCGCCCGTGTCCGAACTGCCGCCCTACGAGATCCGGGAGTACCGCGCCGGCGACGAGGAGGCGATCCTCGAGACGTTCAACCGCTGCTTCGCGGACGTGGATCCCAACTTCACCCCGCGCACCATCGAGGAGTGGCGTTGGCAGTACCTCGAGAACCCCAGTGGCTGGCGCATCTACCTGGCCATCACCGACGACGGGCGGGTCATGAGCCAGTACGCCGGGGTGGGCCTGCGCGTGCTGCTCGAGGGTGAGCGCGCCCACTTCAGCCAGGCGGTCGACTCCATGACCGACCCGGCCTTCCGGCGCGGCCTGAAGAAGCCGGGTTTCTTCGTGCTGACTTCCTACCCCTACGCCGAGAACTACGGCGGCCCGGCCCCGGACAAGGACCCGATCCAGTACGGCATGCCGATCCCGCCCGCCTGGCGCATCGGCAAGGTCCACTGCGGCTACCAGATGCTGCGCACCGAGACCAAGCTGGTGGTCCCGGCGGACGGCGGCCTGACGCTCGAGTCCGCGGCCGGGGTCGAGGTGACCGAGACCGAGACCTGGCCCGACGACCTGGACGAGCTCTTCGCCCGCGCCTGCGAGCCGTTCGGCGCGATCGGCATCCGCGACCGGGCGCACATGCAGTGGCGCTACCGCGACCGGCCGGGCTTTCGCTACGAAGTCGCGCTGGCCCGTGCGAACGGTCAGTTGGTCGGCCTCGCGGTCTGGCGCGCCGGAGTCTTCGACCGCTCGGACGACGGCTTGATCTGCGACTGGATCGTCGACCCCGGACGGCCCGATGCCAGCGCCGCCCTGATCGCATGGGCCGCCGAGCGCACCCGCGCCGCCGGTCGCGAGCGGCTGGTGACGCTGCTGCCCGACACCTGCCCCGAGTGGCTGCCCTTCCAAGGACGCGGCTTCCGCGCGCGCACCTCGAGCTACTTCATGGTCATCCGGCGTTACACCAAGCGCTACGACACGCGCTGGGTCTACAAGCACTGGTACTACACCCTCGGCGACACGGACCTCGTCTGAGCCATGGCCGACTACGAGATCCGCGAGTACCGCGAGGGTGACGAAGAGAGCCTGGTCGAGACCTTCAACGAGGTCTTCGGCGCCAAGAGCGCCGACCACGTTCCGCGCACCTTGGACGAGTGGCGCTGGACGGCCCTGGGCAACCCGGCCGGTTGGCGCATCTGGCTGGCGCTGACCAACGACGGCGGACCGCGCAAGGTCGTGGCCCAGTACGCCGCCTGGCCCTACCGCCTGTTGGTGGACGGCCAGGAGCGCAACTTCGCCCAGATCGTCGACTCGATGGTGCACCCCGAGCACCGCGCGGGCCTCAAGCGCCCGGGCCTGTTCGTGCGCACCGCCTGGGAGTTCTTCGACGCCTACGGTGGCCCCGAGAAGGACCTGGTGCACTACGGCATGCCCGTGGCCGACGCCTGGCGCATCGGGCAGACCTTCCTCAAGTACGAGATCTCGCGCACCCACGGGGTGCTGGCCCGCGAGCCCGGGCCGGATCCGGGCGAGGCGCCCGAGGTCGAGCTGATCGAGCGCTTCGACGAGCAGGCGCGCTGGCTCTACGACCGCTGCTCGGGTGCCTTCGGGGCCAGCGCGATCCGCGACGCCGACTTCTGGAACTGGCGCTTCGTCGACCACCCGAACTTCGACTACGAGCGTCTGGGCGTGCGCGACGCCGAGGGCATCCTGCGCGGCGTCGCGATCTACCGGCGCGCCGACTGGATCCTGCCCAACATGGGCTTGATCGTCGACTGGCTCGTCCCGCCGGACGAGCCCGAGGTCGGCGCCGCCCTCGAGCGCGCCGTGCGCCACCGCGGCGCCCGGGACGGCGTCAGCGCCGTGGCCAGCCTGACCGTCGACTGGTCGCCCTGGTTCGACAGGTTCCAGGACTGGGGCTGGCGGGTCCACCCGAGCGAGTACTTCATGGTCACCCGCAGCTTCCACGCCCGCTACAACGACCTGTGGCTGCGGGACAACTGGTGGTACCAGTTGGCCGACACGGACTTGGTCTGAGGTCGGGGCTGCGCCAGGGCTCGGAGCTGCAGGGGCCAATGACGGCCAGGGCTGTCCACTCGCGTGCCAGGCGCTCCACGAGCGCCGGCCCGGCCGCTGCCGGAACCAGCCAGCCCTGGCGCCTCTCCCGGCCACATCCTCCGTAGTCGGCCCTTTGCGTCGGGCGCCAGTTGGGGAGAATGGCCCCGTGGCCTACGATCCCGAAGTGACTCACGTTGTCAGTTGGGTTCTGGATGATTGGCGATCCCGCGCGGGCGCCGCTTGCGGACTCGCGCAGTCCCGCCGCAAATCCGGTCTGCGCGGCGGGTCCTCGATCTCGGCGATCGTGACGCGAGCGGCAGCCTCGAGAGTAGCGCTGCTGCTCGCGATGGTCTTGCTGCTGGTGACGCCGAAGCAGGCGTGGGCGACCCCCGTGCTGACGCAGACGGGCTTCGACCAGATGATCCGCGATCTCGCCGGCGGCGAGGACGACGAGCGTGAGACCCAGTCGGAAGCGATCCGCGGTGTCACGGTGATCACCTTCGAGGGCGAGCTCGACCGCGGGGCCCTGAGCCTGTTGCGCCGGGCCGTGGGCGAGGCCAAGCAGCGCCGCGACGCCCTGGTGATCGAGCTCGACACCCCCGGCGGGCGGGTCGACCTGATGTGGCAGCTCTCGTCGGCGATCTTCGATGCCCGCGAGGACGGTCTGCGCGTGGTCGCCTGGGTCGCTCCCAAGGCCCTCTCGGCCGGGGCCCTGGTGGCCATGTCGTGCGAGATGCTGCTGATGCGGCCCGACGGGCAGATCGGCGCGGCCCTCCCGATCGTCTCGGTGCCCACGGGCGTCGAGGCGGTGGAGGAGAAGTTCCTCTCGGTGGCGCGCAGCGGGTTCCGCAGCGTGGCCGAGCGCACGGCGCGGCCCACGGGCCTGGCCGAGGGCATGGTGGACCCGTCCCTTGAGGTGCTGTGGGTCGAGGTCGACGGCTTCCGGCGCGTGGTCACCGGCGAGGAGTGGGACACCCTGCGGCTCGAGGGCTCGCCGGTGAAGAAGATCGACGTGATCGCTTCGCGCGGTCGGTTGGTGGCGTTGACCACCGACGAGGCGCTCGAGTACCGCCTGGCCGACGACGAGGTCGCCAGCCTGGCCGAGCTGATGACCGTGCACCTCAGCCTGCCGGCCGACGCCGAGGTCACGCGAGTCGAGGAGTCGAGGGCGGAGGAGTTGGCGTCGCTGCTGGACTCCCTCGCGCCCCTGCTCTTGATCCTCGGGATCACCCTGGCCTACATCGAGCTCAAGACCCCCGGCCTCGGGATCGCCGCGGTGCTGTCCCTGGCCTGCTTCGGCGCGCTCCTGTTCGGGCGCTACCTGGTCGGCCTGGCGGGGATCGAGCACTTCCTGGTGATGGGGCTCGGCGCGGTGCTGATCGCCGTGGAGCTGTTCCTGGTGCCCGGGACCCTGTGGCCGGGGATTGTCGGCGCGGTGTTGGTCGTGGCCGGCTTGATCTGGTCCCAGCTCGGACCGGGCCTGCCCCTGGCCCACGAGTTCGACCGCCAACTGGCCCTGCAGGCCGCCTTCCGCACCTCCCTCTGGGGTGCGGTGGGCTTCGTGCTCTCGGTCGGCCTGTCGTTCATCCTGCCCAAGACGCCCCTGTACTCGCGCATGGCCGTGGCACCCACGGACACCGGTCCGACCTTCGGCTCGGCCGTCGGCGGCGGCCCGGTCGGAGCGCGCCCGGGCGACCTGGTGGGCCTGTTGGGGCGGGCGTCCACGGACCTGCGCCCGGTGGGCCACGTGCAGCTCGACGGCCAGGGCATCGCCGACTTCGAGGCCTGGGCCGTGGGCGGCACGCTCGAGCGGGGCCAGCGGCTGCGGGTGATCGGCACCGAGGGCGGTCGGCTGCGCGTCGAGGGCGTCGAGGGCGTCGAGGGCGTCGAAGGCGTCGAGGACGTCGAGGACGTCGACACCAAGGAGGCGAGCGCGTGACCCTGGCCCTGATCCTGCTCGGTCTCGGACTGGCCCTGGTGCTGGCCGAGGTCTTCATCCCCAGCTTCGGCGTGCTCAGCTTCCTGGCGGCCGCGTCGATCATCGGCTCGGTCATCGCGGCCTTCCAGGAGGACACCGGCACCGGGGTCAACTTCCTGCTGGCCGTGGCCTTGCTCTTGCCGGTGACCCTGGTCGTGGCCTTCAAGCTCTTGCCACAGAGTCCCTTCGGCAAGCGTTACACCTTGGGCGGCTTGAGCTTCCAGAGCACCGCCGCGACCGACGCGCGCGACCTCGACCTGGTCGGCCAGGAGGGTGAGGTGCTGACGCCCCTGCGCCCCGCCGGGTACGCGCGCATCGGCGGGCGCCGCGTCGACGTGGTCAGCCGTGGCGAGAGCATCGGCATCGGTGAGCCCGTGCGGGTGCTCGAGGTCGTCGGCAACCGCGTGGTCGTCGTGCGCAGCGAGCCCGGCGGCGATCACGGCGGCGAGCCGGCTTCGCAGGCTTGATCGAGCGACCCGCCTGAACCAATTACCGGCGCCGTCCGCGGCGCTCCCGAGAAGAACCGAGATCCTCCGTCGCTCCCATGAGCACTCTGCAACTCACCCTCGCCGCGGCGAGCAACACCGCCATGACGGTCTTCACCGTCGCCGCGGTCCTGGTCGGCCTGGCCTTCGTCCTGCTGCTGATCCGCTACGCCAACCTCTACGTCCGCTCGCTCTTGTCGCGCGCCGGTATCGGCCTGCTCGACATGGTCGCCATGAGCCTGCGGAAGGTCCCGCCTTCGCAGATCGTCGACGCCCAGGTGATGCTGGTCCAGGCGCGCCTCGACCAGGTCGACAAGCGCGACCTCGAAGCCCACGTGCTCGCCGGCGGTCAGGTCGGCCGCGTCGTGCGGGCGCTGATCGCGGCGAACCGCGCGGGCATCGAGCTCGACTTCCGCACCGCGGCGTCGATCGACCTGGCCGGGCGCGACGTGCTGGACGCCGTGAAGACCAGCGTGACGCCCAAGGTCATCGACTGCCCCAACCCGGCGTCGGGCAAGACCGAGATCGCCGCCGTGGCCGCGGACGGCATCCAGGTCCTGGCCAAGGCGCGGGTGACCGTGCGCACGAACATCGCGCGCCTGGTCGGTGGCGCCGGCGAGGAGACGATCATCGCCCGCGTGGGTGAAGGCATCATCTCGACCATCGGCTCCAAGGCCTCCCACAAGGAGGTGCTCGAGAACCCCGACGCGATCAGCAAGGTGGTGCTCGCCCGCGGACTCGACGCCGGCACGGCCTTCGAGATCGTCTCGATCGACATCGCCGACGTGGACATCGGCAACAACATCGGAGCGCGCCTGCAGGCGGATCAGGCCGAGGCCGACAAGCGCGTGGCCCAGGCCAACGCCGAGAAGCGTCGTGCGATGGCCGTGGCCGCCGAGCAGGAGTTCAAGGCCAAGGTGATGGAGAACCGCGCCGAGGTGGTCCTGGCCGAAGCCGAGATTCCCAAGGCCATGGCCGAGGCCCTGCGCGCGGGCAACCTGGGCGTCATGGACCAGTACCGCTTCCGCAACATCCAGGCCGACACCAGCATGCGGGAGGGCATCGCGGGCGGCGGAGACTCGAAGCCCGAGGGGCTGGAGAGCTAGTGATCTCCGCGGTCATGGGCGCGGCGCTGCTGGACGTCAGTCTGCTGGAGACCGGGCCGTTCCTGGCCCAGGCCAAGCCGAACGACATCCTCGAGGGGATCATCCAGATCGCCTTCGTCGCGCTGTTCTTCGGCGTGCCGATCGTGCGCGGGATCCTCCGCGAGCGTCAACGCAATGCAGCGCCCGGTGCTCCCGCGCGGCGGGCGCCCAGGCCCGTGGCCACCGAGGTCGATGGGGAACTGAGCGGCCGCGACCTGTGGAAGCAGTTGCTCGAAGGTGTGGAGCCGACTCGCCCGGCCGCGAAGGTGCCGCGTCCCCAGGATCCGATGGGGGACCCGCACCTGCGGCCGGAATCAGCGGTGCATCGGCGTCAGCGCAAGCAGGCCAAGGTGGCGACCGCGTCAGCGACGCCGGAGCCCGCACGTCGCGTCCACGAGGAACCGCTGACCGCGGTCCTGCCCTCGGCGGCGCGTGAGAAGCTGCGCGACGACCTGCCCTCGGCCCTGCGGCCGATGCCGAGCGAGTCCGAGTTGGAGCGCACGGGCGGTGATGAGATGGTCGCCCGCGGGTCCCTCGCTGAGCTGAGTGGCCTGCGCTCGTCCCTGCCGGTGTCTGGGACCTTGGACCGATTCCCGCCGGCCACGGAGCGTGGCCCCGCGGCCGAGTCCGGTGGCAAGGTCGCGTCCCGCTACCCGTTGTCCGACCGCGAGGCCTGGCGCCGCGCCGTCGTCCTCGCGGAGGTTCTGGGGCCGCCGGCGGCCCTGCGCGAACTCGAGGGCGGCGCCCTCGGTCGTGCGGGCCTGCTCTGAGGTCCGTCACCCAGGGCACAGCCGGAGGGCACTGCGATCACGCCCTCGATGGCGCGACGCCCGCCGGGCCCGCAGTCGCGCCCCGCGCTGACGCGCTCCCTCTCGCGACCCCACCCTCTCGTTCCGTTCGATTCGACCCAGCCCCCGACCCCCGCCCCGCCATGCCCCGCCGCGCCACGCGCTACTGGCTCATGAAGTCCGAGCCCGACGTCTTCTCCTTCGACGACCTGATGGCCGCCAAGGGCCGCCGGACCATGTGGGACGGCGTCCGCAACTACCAGGCGCGCAACTTCATGCGCGACGACATGGCCGTCGGCGACGGGGTGCTCTTCTACCACTCCAACGCCAAGCCCCCCGGCGTGGCGGGCTTCGCCGAGGTGGTCCGCGAGGCCTATCCGGACCCCACGGCCCTCGATCCGAAGGACCCGCACTTCGACCCCAAGAGCGATCCCGAGGACCCGCGCTGGATGCTGGTGGACATCGCCGGGGTCGAGTCAGCGCCCAATTTGGTCTCTCTCGAGGACCTGAAAGCGAATCCGAAGCTTTCTGAGATGGCCGTCGTCCAGCGTGGCAGCCGCCTCTCCGTCCAGCCCGTCACCGCCGACGAGTGGAAGGTCGTCCGCAAGATGGCAGGCCTTTAGGGGGCAAGAAGGGCTCTTCGACCCTCGGGGCCGGGATCGAGCCCCGAGCCGCCGTGGGACGGTCGCGGCTCAGAATCGGCCCTGGCGGCCCCTGGAACGGGGGCTGGCGCCTTGATCGCTGGCCCGCAATCGCCACCATGAAGCCCGTCTACCGCCATCCAGCGCCCCCCAGAGGAGCCGGATCGGCTCCTCGCATTTCGGATATCCAGGCATGACGCAGAACTACCAGAACCTGATTCAGACCATCGAGAGCGTCCGCGACGACGTCGAGAAGGCCGCCTCCGGCAACAAGGCCGCGTGCGCCCGCGTCCGCAAGGCGATGCAAGAGGTCAAGAACCACGCACAGGAGATCCGCAAGGAGATGCTCGAGCTTCGTGACTCGGGCGGCGGCGACTGAGCCGCAGCGTTCCCCATGGGGCCGATTCCGGCCCCGAGCGGGCGGCGCCCGTCGATTCCCCCGGGGAGTCGGCGGGCGTCGCTCATTGGGGGAGCGCTCGACCTGGACCATCAGACTCAGCCCATCGGTCGAGGTTCGATCCCCTGCCCCGACCGGCCCGCCGCGCGCTACAACCCTGTCCCATGCTGATCCAACGACCCCTCGTCGCGGCCTGCGCCGCCGCCCTGGCCCTGTTCCTGCCGTCGATCTCGACTCTGACTGCGACCGACTCGGCGTCGACGACCGTCCAGGAACGGGCCGCTTCGCCGGAGCAGCCGGCGCCGATCACCGTGATCGTCGTGCGCCACGCTGAGAAGGTGGCGGAGGGCAGCGACCCCGTGCTGACCGAGGCCGGCGCCGCGCGGGCGGCCGAGCTGGCGCGCATGCTCGGGCACAGTGGCGTGAGCCACGTGTTCGCGAGCGAGTTCCAGCGCACCCAGCTGACCGTCGCGCCCCTCGCGGCCGCCACGGACCTCGAGGTTCAGGTCATCTCCGCGCGCGAGCCCGCCGCCCAGGTGGCAGCGATCGAGGCCCTGCCAGGCGGATCCGTGGCGGTCGTCGCCGGCCACTCCAACACGGTCCCCGGCCTGGTCGCGGCCCTGGGCGGCGAGATCGAGGGTCTCGAGCAGCACGAGCGCTACGGTCCGATGCTCGCCGACGACCAGTACGACCGTCTGTTCGTGGTGACCTGCAACCCGTCCGCCGAGGACGCGCAACCGGTGTCGACCCTCGAGCTGCGCTACGGCGAGTGATCGCAGGGGGCGGCTGTCGCCTCAGTCGACGACGATCGACTCGCCCTGGCCCAGGCCGACCGCACGTGCCCGCCGTGCCAGCTCCGCGATCGCCCCGCGACCGACCGGGCCCAGGTCCACGGTCCAGTCGTTGACGTAGAGCTCGACGTGTTTCCAGAGCACCTCGTCCGTGTGCTCCTGGGCGTGGGCTCGCATCGTCGCGAGGCAGGCATCGGGGTTGGCCCGGGCCCACTCGACCGACTCGCGCACGCCCTCTGCGACGGCCGCGATCACCTCGGCCGGCAGGGAGCGGCGCACCGAGATACCACCCAGGGGCAGGGGCGATGCGGTCTCGCGCTCCCAGGTGGCTCCCAGGTCCTCGACCAGCTCGAGATTCCAGTCGCGGTGGGTGAAGCGGCCCTCGTGAATGCAAACGCCGAGGTCCGCGGAGCCGTCGCGCAGTGCGGGCATGATCGCACTGAAGACCACCTGGTCGAGTCGCACGGTCTCGGGGTGGAAAAGCCGCCACAGGAGCGTCGCGGTGGTCTGACCGCCGGGGCACAGCACCCGCGGCGGACTGGCGTGGGGGTGGGGGCCGGCCAACACCACCGGACCCACGCCGAAGCCCAGGGCGGAGCCGGCCGGCAGCATCACGCGCTGCGCCGCCAACTCCAGGGCCGCGGCGTAGCTGATCTTGGCCACGTCCAAGTCGCCGGCCGCGGCGCGCTGGTTGAGTTCCTGCACGTCGCCCAGCTCGAAGTCCAACTGGACACCGTCCACCCGCACCGCGCCCGTAAGCAGGGCGTGGAAGGCGAACGTGTCGTTGGGGCAGGTGGAGATGCCGATCGACAGGCGCCTCACGCCGAAGGCTCCCAGGCGTCCTGGGCCAGGATCTCCAACGCGGCCTCCCGAGCGCTCGCCAAGGCCTGGGGGATGCGCCAGCGCGTGCCGTCGCGATCGCCCACCAGGTTGGAGATGCCGCGCACCACCGCCACCGGCACCCGCGCCAGGGTGCAGGCGAAGGCCACGGCGAATCCCTCCATGTCCTCGGCCCCCGCGTCCGCGAAGCGCTCGCGGCGTCGCGCGGCCATCTCGGGTCCGTCGGCGGCGGCGCAGGTGGTCAGCAGGGTTCCGCCGCCGCGGTAACGGTCGTTCGTCGACTGCTGCGGGCGCCACAGGGGCAGGCGGTCTTCGATCGCAGCGCCGTCGACACCCGGTCGAGACGGCCACTGGGGAAAGCCCAGGGCCGTGGGGCCGCGGAAGCCAGCGCCCTCTCCTGCGCCGACCCCGTCCAGGGCCGTGCCTTCGAAGACCCGCGCACAGCCCACCGGATCGCGCTCCACGTCGTAGGCACCGGCGATCCCGATCAACAGCACCCGCCGCGGCGCGACGCGCGCGCACAGCTCGGCCGTGCGGGCCGCGGCGGCCACGGGACCAAAGCCGCAGAGGGCCTGAAGCGCCAGGCCGACGGGCAGACCGCCGGCGTCGAGGAAGCGGCGCTGCTCCAACTCGGTGGGAAACAGCAGCAGGGTGGGAGAGCCGGATCCGGCGGCGCGTTCGACCATGGCGCGCAGAGACTAGCCCGGACCAACGACGAAGACGTGCTCGAAACTGCGCCGCACGCCTCGCGCCGCTGCACCGTGGATGGCACCCGCGAGGGTGACCGCGAAGGGTGGTCGAGCAGGCTGGCGTTCGCAGGGCGCCGACTGGGACCGAGAGGCCCGAACAGCAGGCGGATCAGGGTGTCTCGGGCGCGCGTTCATGGATGGACCGCGCCAGCGGGGTCTGGGCCACCCGTGCGTGGGGCTGGCTTCGGGCCGCGCCGGTGTCCATAGTCGGGCCCATGTCCGTGCTCGACGTGCTGTTCGCCGCCCGCGACCTGGGGCGCCTGCAAGAGATCGCCTCTACCTTCGCCCGCCACGGCTTGGGTGACGTGGTCCAGCGCATGGGTCTGTCCGGACCCCTCGAGCGCGCGGGACGCGCCCTGCACTGGTCCGGTGCCGACCAACTGCGCGAGATGCCGACCCACGAGCGGGTGCGGCGGGCGCTGGAGCAACTGGGGCCGACCTTCGTCAAGTTCGGACAGCTCCTGGCGACGCGCCCCGACCTCCTGTCGCCGGACTGGATCACCGAGTTCGAGCGCCTACACCAGGCCGTCACTCCAGTGCCCTTCGCCGAGCTCCTGCCGCAGCTCGAGGAGGACCTGGGCGCCGACCCGCGCGAGCTCTTCGAGGGCTTCGACGAGACGCCCCTGGCGGCGGGCTCGATCGGGCAGGTGCACTCGGCGAGGTTGTCCGACGGTCGACGGGTGGTGCTCAAGATCCGGCGCCCGGGGATCCGCGCCAAGGTCGAGGCGGACCTGCGCCTGTTGGAGCGCTTCGCCGAGCTGACCGAGCAGGAGCTGCCCGAGCTGCGCCGCTACCGCCCGGTGCAGATGGTGCGCCTGTTCTCGCGGACCCTGCGGGAGGAGCTCGACCTGTCCCTCGAGGCGCGCAACACCGAACTGATCGGTCGCAACCTCGCCGACGACGAGTTCGTCGAGGTGCCCGAAGTGATCGACGAGTTCACCCGCGAACGCCTGTTGGTGTTGGCCTTCGTCGACGGCGTCTCGGCGGGCGAGTGGGCGCACGAGCACGAGCCCGGTACGGGCGAGGGGCCCTTGCTCGCCGCGCGCGGTGCCGACGCGATCCTGAAGATGATCTTCGTGGACGGCATCTACCACGCCGATCCGCACCCGGGGAACGTGTTCTTCCAGCCCCAGGCACGGCTCGTGCTGCTCGACTGCGGCATGGTCGGGCGCCTGTCCGAGCGACGCCGCGAGGAGTTCATGAACCTGCTCGTGGCCGTGTTCAAGCGCGACGAACGGCGGGTGGTCGCGGTGCTGCTCGACTGGGCCGGCGACGAGGAGGAGGTCGACACCGAGCTGCTCGCCCAGGACGCGCGCGCCTTCATCGACCGCTACCACGGCGCCAAGTTGGGCGATGTCGACCTGCAGGCGGTGCTCGGGGACGTGGTCGACATGGTGCGCGAGAACGGCTTGATCCTGCCCGCCGACATGTCGAGCTTGATTCGCGTCTTCGCCCTTCTGGACAACCTGGGCCGCGAGCTCGACCCGGACTTCGACCTGACCTCGAAGATCCAACCCATGGCCGAGCGGGCGATCCGCGAGCAGCATTCGCTGCTGAACGTCCTCGGCCGGCAGACCGAGGACCTGGCGGGGCTCGTGCGCGAGCTGCCCCGCGACCTGCGCCAGCTCTTCGACAAGGCGCGCCGCGGCAAGCTGCGCCTCGAAGTGCGCGTCAACCGCCTCCCCGAGTTCGGCGACCGCATCACCGAGAGCGCCAACCGCGTCACCGTCGGCATGATCACCGCGGCGCTGATCGTGGGCACGTCGATCGCCATGACCGTGGACAAGGGGCCGATGCTGCTGGGGATTCCTGTCCTCGGCCTGCTCGGCTTCCTGACCTCCTGTGCCGTGGGTGCCGGGCTGCTGTGGTCGATCCTCCGCAGTGGCCGACGGTAGCAACCCGCTTCCGAATCTCGCCCGACTCGATGGACCACGACGAATCTCTCTCGGTCGCTGAACAGCAATCGTTGACGGCTACGGTCCAGCTTCTGGAGCGCTACCGCGAAGGGGACGACGGGGCGCTGAACCGGCTGTTCGAGCGCTACTACGAGCGCGTACGCATGGTCGTGCGCTCGAAGATCGGTCCCTCCCTGCGCGGTCGAACGGACATCGACGACCTGGTTCAGCGGACCTTCCTTCACGCCTTGGCGGGGATCGAGTCCTTCGAGTACCGGACCGAGGGGGCCTTCATGTGTTGGCTGTCGACCATCGCCATCAACCAGATCCGTGGAGAGCTCGACTACTTGCAGGCCGCCAAGCGCGATGTGCGACGGGACCGCGCGATCGAGAGTCTGGGGCGGCAGGCCACCTCGGGTAGCGTGAGGTTCGATCCCGCCGGGGACTCGACCCTGCCACCCGAGGCCGCGGCGAGGGCCGAGGCCAGCGAGATCATCTTGGTCGCCATGGACGGGCTGTCCGAGCAACATCGCGAAGTGCTCCTGCTACGAGACTACTTGGGCCTGAGTTGGCGCGATGTCGCTCAGGAGCTGGGTCGCGACTCCGAGGGGGCCGCCACCATGCTCCACGCGCGCGCCAGGATCGCGCTCTCGAAGGCGGTTCGGCAGCGCCTGTCGGACTGAGAGGGGGACGACGAGCCTGCAGGCCGTTCCGGGTCCGATGTCAACCTTCGATCCCGCGACCGCTATCCTCCACGCCGTGCACGAGACACTCGACGAGCTGTGTGACGAGGGGTTGCTCGCGGTGCGGGTGGACGGCGCCCAGTTGATCGGGGACTACTCCCGCTTCCCTCGGACGCTCGAGACCCTGGTCAGCCACGCGGGTGATCCCGCCGCCGTGTTGCTCGAGGTGACTGCGCTGGGCACGGACGAGCCGGGCCAGCCCTGGCGCAGCTTCGAGTTCACGTCGCAGTTGCTCGAGACCGTCGAGGCCTGCGCCGTGGTCGGGGAGGAGCGTCACCGGGAGTTCCTGGTGCGCGTGGGTGAGATGCTGTTGACCGAGGCGGTGGTGCGCTTCTTCCCCGAGGGCCGGCGCGACGCCGCCCTCGACTGGCTCCGAGCTTGAGGACTACGATGATGCAACTGTTTGCGGCGCTCGCGCTTGGAGCGCTCGCGTCGGCCGGCGACGGCGCGGCGGACCTGGTCGTGCGGGACGGACGGGTGTGGACCGCCGACCCCGAGCAACCCGACGCCGAGTGGGTCGCGATCATGGACGGTCGCGTGCACTCCCTCGGCATGGGGGAGCCGCCGGCTCACCTGATCGACGAGGACACCGTGGTGCTGGAGGCCCGGGGGCGCAGCGTGCTGCCGGGCCTGATCGACGCCCACGTCCACCTGGCCGGCGCGGCGGAAGGCTTCGCGCTCCTCGACGTGCGCGGGGCGGCCAGTCGAGAGGCGCTGCTCGAGCTGGTGGCCCGGCGGGCGGCGGCCACGGACGCCGGCGATTGGATCGTCGGGCGCGGTTGGTCGGCGGAGAGCTGGCCCGATCCGCGAGCGCCGCGCGCGGACGAGCTCCAAGCGGCGGCGGGGGAGCGGCCGGTGGTGCTGGTGCGCATGGACGGCCACAGCCTGATCGCATCGAGCCGCGCCCTCGAGCTGGCCGGGATCGACGCCGAGGGCCCCGCCGACCCGGCCGGCGGCAAGATCGGACGGCTCGCGGACGGCCAGCCCGATGGGGCCCTGTACGAGAGCGCCATGGGCCTCGTGGATGCTCCCTCGGCGGCGGACACGGTCGAGGGCCGTCGCGCGCTGATGCGTCAGGCCCTGGCCCAGGCCAACGCCTGGGGCCTGACCCAGGTGGGGGCGATCGACTCGCGCGCGACGATCGAGCAGGAGCTCGTGCCCCTCGACAGCGCGGGCGAGCTGACCCTGCGCGTGCGCGCTACGGTGCGCGACGCGGGCCCGACCCTCTCGGCCTGGAGTCGCGCCCTGGCCTGGCTCGATCGGCCGCGGACCCTCTCGCCGAACGTCGAGTTGCTCGGCTTCAAGGGCTTCATGGACGGCAGCCTGGGGTCGCACACGGCGTGGATGCTCGCGGACTTCGACGACGCGCCGGGCAACGTCGGCTTCCCCCTGGCCCTGGCCGAGACGGGAGAGCTGAAGACGCTGATCGACCTGGCCGCGGACCGCGGCCTACAGCCGGCTGTGCACGCCATCGGCGATCGCGCCAACCGCACCATCCTCGATTGGTACGAGGCCATCCCGGTCGAGCGCCGCGCCGACCTGCGCCCGCGGGTCGAGCACGCCCAGCACCTGGCGCCCGAGGACGTCGGCCGCTTCGCCGAGCTGGGCGTGGTGGCGTCGATGCAGCCGTACCACAAGGCCGACGACGGTCGTTACGCCCAGACGCGCATTGGCCCCGTGCGTTGCGCGACGTCCTACGCTTTCCGTGACCTGGTCGACTCCGGCGCGACCCTGGCCTTCGGCAGCGACTGGCCGGTGGTGAGCGCCGATCCCTTACTGGGCCTGGCCGCGGCGGTCGAGGCCGGGACCCTCGACGGCAAGACCTTCGTACCCGAGCAGTCACTGACCCTGGACGAGGCACTGACGGCCTACACCCGCGGGGCGGCGTTCGCGCTCCACAGCGAGGGCTGGAGCGGGGCCCTGATCCCCGGCTACGTGGGCGACTTGGTGCTGGTCGACCGGGACCTCTTCGCCAGTGAGGAGAGCCTGGCCGAGGCGCGGGTCGTCGCCACGGTGGTGGGGGGGCGGGTCGTGTTCGCGCGGGACTGAGCAGGGTCGTGTGGAGGCGGGACGTACGGTGGCGGGACCATTCGTCCCACCGGGGCGCAGCGTCGCCGGATCTGCCGGCGACGCTGCGCCCCGGTGGGACGAATGGTCCCGCCACCGTACGTCCCGCCTCCACATGACCCGGTGGGACGAATGATCCCGCCCCTGCTCGGGCGCGTATGCTCTCCCGCCCGGTTGACCGTCCGGCCACCCGCAGCCCCCCCCTCCCCCCACGCGATGAACCGACCGATCGACGCCGCCTTCGTGGGCGGTATCGAGCTCTTCGAAGAGCTCCCCGAGCCCCTGCGAGCCGACCTCGCCGCTGTCGCCGAGCGGCGCAGCTACGTGCGCGGCGAGGTGGTCTTCGAGGAGGGGGACGCGCGGGTCGAGTTCCTACGCATCGTCTCCGGTCGGGTCGACGTCACCGCGCGCCGCTTCGACGGCGCCGAGGACCACCTGGTCAGCTACGGGCCGGCGGAGACCCTCGGCGAGGGCGTCCTGCTCGAGGGGTCGATGCACAGCTCCACCGGGCGCGCCGGCGTCGACACCGTCGTGGTGGCCTTCCCGCGCGCCGAGCTGGTCCGCATCCTGCGCGAGAACAGCGAGGGCCGCGCGATCGTTCTGGGTGCCGCGGTCAAGATCCTCACGCGGCGGCTCGATCAGACCGCGACCGTCGATCAGGCCGAGGTGCGCCAGTTCACCACGGGCAAGCACCGCGCCGAGTCCGACAGCCTGGGCCCGATGGAGGTGCCCTTCGACGCCTACTGGGGCGCCCAGACCCAGCGCGCCCTCGACAACTTCCAGATCTCGAGCCAGCGGCTGTTCGACTTCCCGACCCTGGTGCGCGCCTTGGCCGCGGTGAAGCAGGCGGCGGCGCGGGCCAACCGCGATTGCGGCGCGCTGGATCCGGTCGTGGCCGAGGCCATCGACGGCGCCTGCGAGGAGCTGCGCTCGGGCAAGCTCCTGCGCCAGTTCCCCCTGGACGTGGTGCAGGGCGGCGCGGGCACCTCGACCAACATGAACGTCAACGAGGTCATCGCCAACCGCGCGCTGATCTCGATGGGCTACTCCAAGGGCGAATACGAGCACTGCGACCCCAACGACCACGTCAACTGCTCCCAGTCGACCAACGACGTCTACCCCACGGCGATCAAGCTGGCGGTGGCGGACTCGAACCAGGGCTTGGTCGAGGCGCTCGAGCTTCTGGTGGCGTCCCTGCGGCACAAGGCGGTGGAGTTCGCCCGGGTGACCAAGATCGGTCGCACGCAGCTGCAGGACGCCGTGCCCATGACCCTGGGCCAGGAGTTCGGGGCCTGGGCACACAGCGTGGAGCGCGAGGTCGGGGCCCTGCGCGCGGTGCGCGAGCACCTGTGCGTGATCAATCTGGGCGGGACGGCGATCGGCACGGGCCTCAATGCGCCCAAGGGCTACGCGGCCAGGGCCGTGGGGCACCTGCGCGAGTTGACCGAGCTGCCCCTGAGCCTGGCCGAGGACCTGATCGAGGCCACCCAGGACACCCAGGGCCTGGTGCTGTACTCGGGCGGCCTCAAGAGCCTGGCGATCAAGCTCAGCAAGATCTGCAACGACCTGCGCTTGTTGTCGTCGGGCCCTCGCGCGGGCCTGGCCGAGATCGAGCTGCCGGCGGTGCAACCGGGCTCGTCGATCATGCCCGGCAAGGTCAACCCGGTGATCCCCGAGGTCGTCAACCAGGTCTGCTTCCGCGTGATCGGCGCCGACATGACCGTGACCATGGCGGCCGAGGCCGGACAGTTGCAGCTGAACGTGATGGAGCCGGTCATGGCCCTGGCCGTGCTCGAGTCCCAGTCGATGCTCGAGAAGGCCGTGCGCACCCTGGCCCTGCGCTGCGTCGACGGGATCGTCGCGGACGTTGCGCGCTGTCGCGACTACGTGGAGCGCTCGATCGGCGTGGTCACCGCGCTGGTGCCGCGCCTGGGCTACGACCTGTGCGCCGAGCTGGCCAAGGAGGCCAAGCGCTCCGGTCGCGGCATCGTCGAGCTGGTGCGCGAACGCCAACTCCTGGACGGCGCCGAGCTCGAAGCGCTCCTGGCCCCCGACGGCATGACCGGCCCCTCGGCCAACGGCCGCTGAAGCGCGGTCAACGGCCGCTGAAGCGCGGGGCCCAGCGGGGCCGCTCAGCCAATCGGTCCGCCGTCGAGCCGTTCGGCGACCATCACCGCCGGACGCGGCGGTAGGTCGGGGGAGAAGTCCGGCCAGCGGGTGGAGGGTTGCGCGAAGGTCGAGCCGCCTTCGTTGCCCGGGTGCTGCACCGCCAGGAAGAGGGTGCGGTCGTCCGGCGTGAAGCACGGGCCGCAGACCTCTGCTCCCCGCGGCGCGCGGAAGAACTGGCGGGTGAGGGCGCGTCCCTCGCCGGCGGTGTCGCAGCCGTACAGGCCGTCCCCCAGGCCGAGCTTGCCCATGCCGTCGGTGGCGATCCACAGGCGCCCGCGGGAGTCGAAGGTCAGGTTGTCGGGGCAGGACAACCAGCCGTCGACGGTGGTGTCGGGGTGGGCGCGGGCGCCGACGTCGCCGCCCGGATCGCCGCCGAGCAGGAACAGCTCCCAACGGAAGGCGGAGGCCGCGTGGTGGCGGGCTCCGGGCTCGCCCGGCGGGATCAGCTCGACCACGTGCCCGTGGCGGTTCTCGGGCCGCGGGTTGGCGGCGTCCACCGGCTGATGGCGGTGCTTGCCGCGCAGGGTGTTGTTGGTCATGGCCGCGTAGACCAGGCCCGTGACCGGGTTGGCCTCCACGTCCTCGGGGCGATCGAGGGGCGTGCCGCCGAGCAGCTCGGCGGCGCGGCGGCATTCGATCAACACGTCGGCCTGGGAGCGGAACCCGTTGCGCTCGATCAGCGGGCCCTCGCCGAACACCAGCGGCAGCCAGCGCAGGCTGCCGTCGGACTCGAAGCGCGCCACCGACAGGACGCCGCGGTCGAGCAGCTCGCCGTTGCGGCTGCGCTGCTCCAGATCCACCACGCCGTCCGACACGTAGCGATACAGGCACTGCCCGCGCTCGTCGTCGCCCAGGTAAACCACCAGGCGTCCGCTGGCATCGACCACGGTGGCGGCGGCCTCGTGCTTGAAGCGACCCAGGGCCGTGCGCTTGACCGGCAGCGCGTCGGGGTCGTGGGGGTCGACCTCGACCACCCAGCCGAAGCGGTTGGGCTCGTTGGGCTCGCGCTCCATGTCGAAGCGCGGGATCCAGGCGGCCCAGTCGTAGACCGTGGCACCCATCCCCATGCGTCGGTGGTTGTCGGCCTCGGGGCCTGCGGTCGGAACCGCGCCCCCGAAGTGCTCGTGGATGTTCTCTTCGCCGGACAGGACCGTGCCCCAGGGCGTCGTTCCGCCGGAGCAGTTGCCGAAGGTTCCCAGCACCAAGCCGCCGGAGCGGTCGGCGGAGGTCGCCAGGCGCGCGTGCCCAGCGGCCGGACCGGACAGGCGCATGGGCGTCTCGCCGGTGATGCGGCGACCGAAGCGCGAGCCGTGCACGGTGCTCCAGGAGCCGCCAACGCGCGTGACCTCGACCACCGACAGGCCTTGAGCCGTGAGCTCCGCACGAGCGCGCACGAGCGGCGGCACCGCGCCGGGCTCGGCCCACATCAGCTTGCCGACGCTGTGCTCGTGGTTGACGGCGAGCAGACCGCGGGTCGACGAGTGGGGCTGGCCTCGGTGGGGCAAGAACGCGACGAAGTCGTTGCCGTGTCCGAACTGGGTCGACTGGGCCTCGGGGTCGGGGCGGCGCACGTCGAGGGGGGCGGCTCCCGCGACCACCGGATCGCCCCAGGCGATCAGCGGCTCGCAGGTGTGACCGTCGGAGACCTCATGGACCTCGTCCAGTCCGTGGCGAACCTCGGTGAAGCCGAGCGAACTCGCCGAGGGACGTCGGCGCGCGGCGGCACCCGGGGCGAACGCGGTCAGGGCGATGCCGGCCGCGGTCGCGCGCAGGGCCTCGCGGCGTGAGAAGCGCCGCTCGACGATTCGTTCGAAGTCGTCGCGGGGCGAGGGGGAAGAGGTCGTCATGGATAGCTGCCGAACGGGCGTTGCGGCCGCTAACGTAGGCCGCCCATGACTCCCGCTGTGCTCAATTTCCTTCGCGGCCGGCGACACCCGGCACTGATCGGCGTCGTGCACCTGGGGGCCCTGCCGGGCGCGCCGCGCTATGGCGGCGACCTGCCCTTGGTCCTCGAGCGCGCTGTCGCCGACGCCCTGGCCATCGCGGAGGGTGGGGGGGACGCGATCATCGTCGAGAACTTCGGCGACATCCCCTTCCGGCGCGATCGCGTCGACCCGGAGACCGTGGCGGCCATGGCCCTGGCCACGGCTCGGGTTCAGCGGGCGGTTGGCGAGCTGGCGGTGGGGGTCAACGTGCTGCGCAACGACGCGCGTGCGGCCTTGGGGCTGTGTGCAGCGACCGGAGCCGAGTTCCTGCGGGTCAATGTGCACTGTGGCGCGGCGGTGGCCGACCAGGGGCTGCTGGAGGGGCGCGCCGACGAGACCCTGCGCGAGCGGGCGCGACTCGGCCTCGCCTGCGCGATCCTGGCCGACGTCCACGTGAAGCACGCCGAGCCCCTGGCCGGAGGCACGATCGCTGACGCGGCGCGCGATGCTCTCCGGCGCGGCCTCGCCGACGGGTTGGTGGTGAGCGGGGCGGGGACCGGGGAGGCAGCCGACCCGGCGGCCCTCGAGGCCGTCCGCCAGGCTTGCCCGGAAGCGCCCCTGCTGCTGGGCTCGGGCCTGAGCCTCGAGAATGCGGGGGACTACCGGAGGCTGATCGATGCGGCCATCGTGGGGACCTCGATCAAATTGGGGGGCCGTGTGGACCGGCCGGTCGATCCCGAACGGGTCGCCGCCCTGTGCTCGGCCCTGGCTGGACGGCCCTGAGGTTCTCTCGGACGGGGAATCAGACCCGCCTCGGTCGCGTGGGGCGTGAATGGGCCTAGTTAGATGACGAGCGCATGACGAAGCCCCATTCGGTTCCCGGCGCCGATCGGGGCCGGTGCCCCCCCGCAAGGCGCCTTGGTGGGCCTCTGCTTGGGGTTTCGGGAACCTTGTCGCGGCTCAGGTCGTCTTGACGGCGCCGACCACCCCGATCCGGCTGCTGGCACGTTCTGATTGGCGACGTAGACTTTCGCGATCACCAACCGCCAGGGCCGAAGGGCGGCTGGGTGCCACGTACTCGACGTACGGATCACTCCCACTCGATCGCACGACCGTGCGTCGAACCCTCTGTTGCGGCCCGTTGGCCGCAATCTCGTCCCGGAGAGACCCCTTCATGAATCGCAAGCAAACCCTCGCCTGCACGGCTGCCAGCGCTGCCCTGTGGATGGCGCTCGGCGCCACTGCCAGCGCCCAGTACACCATCAACAACTCGGGCAACCCGACCGGCGCCGGAATCGCTTCCAGCTCCGAGAACGTGGACTTCGGCGACGTCGACCAGGACGGCGACTGGGACGCGGTCTTCGCCGACGGCGGCGACGGCGGCAACGACCAGAACCGCATCTGGATCAACCGCGGCGGCCTCCAGAGCGGTTCGCCCGGAACCTTCCTGGACCAGACCTCGACCCGCTTCCCGAACCAGTCGGACGACAGCCGCGACATCGAGTTCGCGGACATCGACAACGACGGGGACATCGACCTCTACATCTCGAACACGGCTCAGCTCGCCAACCAGGGCAACCACTGGTGGGTCAACAACGGTGGCAAGCAGGGCGGCACGCTCGGCTTCTTCGCCGACGAGACGGCCGCGCGCTGGGTCGACCTCGGCACCAACGGCTCGTCGATCTCCCCCGCCCTCGTCGGCGCGGGCACCTTCATCGACTGGTCCTGCGACTGCGACTTCGGTGACCTCGACAACGACGGTGACCTCGACCTCGTGCACTCGTCCTACGGCGGAGCGTTCGGCGGGCAGGTCCCGACCCGAATCTTCCTCAACGACGGCGACGGCCACTTCAAGGAGTTCAACCCGAGCGGCTTCCAGCTCGCCGGCAACCTGATCTCCAACGGCAACCCGGCCATCTGGGCCGAGGGCACGCAGCAGTCCAACACCAACAACAGCACCGGCGCCCAGGCCGACATCGCCAGCTCCGCGCTCGACATCGACCTCGGTGACATCGACGGCGACTTCGACCTCGACCTCCTCCACGGCGCCCGTCAGGAAGATCCCCGGATGTTCCTGAACCGCCTCGAGGAGACCGGCAGCCTCGCCTTCCGCGACGTCACCTCCGCCGTGTTCCCCGCTGGCTACGTCAGCACCGGGGACAACTACGAGCAGGAAATGGGCGACATGGACGGGGACGGCGACCTCGACGTCTACGGCCTCAACTGGAACGGCTTCAACGACCGCACCTTCCGCAACAACGGCAGCGGCGTCTTCACCATCCTCCAGAGCAGCCTCCCGAACTCGGGCGCCGACGACAACGAAGGCGACTTCGTCGACTACGACAACGACGGCGACCTCGACCTGTTCGTGGCCAACTTCTCCGGCCTCGACAAGCTCTACAACAACAACGGCACGGGCACGATGACCCTGGCCCAGCAGACCGGGACCTCCGCCAGCGGCGCTGCGTCCCTGGACGCCGACGCGGCTGACATCGACAAGGACGGCGACTACGACCTGATCGTCGCCGAGGACAACAACCGTCCCAACACCACGCTGATCAACACGACCAACGTGGCGGACACCACCCCGTCGTACATCCCCCGCGTCGAGAACGACGGCAACCGCACCGCGGCCGCCGGCGAGTTCTCGGTCCGCGCCCAGGTCTACGACAACGCCCCGTACTACATCACCTGGTACAACCCGACCTTCATCGAGTTCGACGTCAACGGCGTCACCCTCGAGAGCCGCTCGATGATGAGCTCGCAGGGTCAGATCTTCCGTGGTCTGCTCCCCGAGAACCTCGTCGGCAACGTCACCTACCGCGTCCGCTCCTCGGACGAGTACGGCAACACCGGCACCTCGGCTGACGAGAGCTACGTCGGTTCGACCGGTCTCGGCATCGGCGGCGCCTTCGGCGCCGGCACCGCCGGCACCAGCGGTGTCCCGAGCCTCAACGCGGCGTCCGTCGCCTTCGCTGGCTCGGACCTGTACCTGACCGCCACCAACATCACGGCCGGCGCCAGCTACTTCCTGTACCTGACCGACGCCAAGCTGGCGAGCCCGCTGTTCCTGCCCGGCATCGGTAACCTCAACGTCACCGGTTCGGTTCTCGCGCTCTTCTCCGGCTCGGCCGCTGCGGGCAACGAAGTCGTGGTCAAGATCCCCGTCGGCCCCACGGTGCCGGCCGGCATCTCGGTCTTCTCGCAGGCCTTCGGCACCGACGGCACCGGCGGTAACATCGTCTCGACGTCGAACGGCCTCGAGATCATCACGCAGTGATCTAGCCTGGTGACGGTCGACTAGGACGTCGCGTCCGGCTCCGGGCCGGGCACGACGGTCAGCCGACCGGACAGACCGGCTGGACTCGCCTCGGCGATCCAGCACCGGCGGAGGCCGGGCTCTTCGGAGCCCGGCCTCCTGCCGTTCGGGCCTGTTGACCCTCGAGCCGAGTCTGTCGCAGGTCGAATCCGTCGGCGACCGCGAAGAGACGATCGGGGCGCAATCGCGATCTCTCAGATGAGCGCAACATGACGGGGCCGAGGTTCGCGTGCTCGACCCCTTGGCGCCGGATCGGCGATTCACGTCCTCTTGGGCGAGTTCTTCGGCATGCAGCCTCGGCGTGCGACGAGCTGAGTCGGCGGCGGTGGGCACGCCTCGCCCGCTGATCGCAGAGCGTCAAGCTAGGGTGGCAGTCAGCCGTCGATCGGCCATCGAGCCGGTCGCCAGCCCCTTGTCGCCGTGGTAGCCGGGCCATCCACCCCGTTTGCCTCGGCCTATCGCCCCCCCTGCACGCGACCCGACCCCCGATGAAGAACTCACCGATCCTCGCCTGGACCGCCGCCAGCGCCGCCGCTTGGCTGACCCTCGGTTCCGACGCCAGCGCTCAACTCACCTCCGACAACTCAGGCAATCCGACGGGGCCGGGGATCGCGTCCTCGACCGAGAACGTCGACTTCGGCGACGTCGACCAGGACGGTGACTGGGACGCGATCTTCGCCGACGGGGGTGACAACGGGAACGACCAGAACCGCATCTGGATCAACAAGGGCGGCCTCCAGGCCGGGACCATCGGGACCTTCTCGGACGAGACCGGCGCACGCCTGCCCGCCGAGTCGGACGACAGCCGCGACATCGAGTTCGCGGACATCGACAACGACGGAGACCTGGACATCTACGTCTCCAACACCGCACAGCTCTCGAATCAGGGCAACAAGTGGTGGGTCAACAACGGTGGAGAGCAGGGCGGGACGCTCGGCTTCTACACCGACGAGACTTCGTCCCGCTGGATCGATCTGGGCGTCAACGGGTCGTCGATCGCGACCGCACTGCTGAGCGGCGGCACCTTCATCGACTGGTCCTGCGACTGCGACTTCGGTGACCTGGACAACGACGGCGACCTCGATCTGGTGCACTCCTCCTACGGAGGAGCGTTCGGCGGGCAGGTTCCGACGCGGATCTTCCTCAACGATGGCGGCGGCCATTTCAAGGAGTTCAACCCGAGCGGTTTCCAGTTGACCGGCAACCTCATCTCGAATGGCAACCCGGCCATCTGGGCCCAGGGCACCCAGCAGGCGAACACCATCAACTTCCTGGGGCAGTTCGCGGACGTGGCCAGCACTGCCCTCGACATCGACGTGGGCGACATCGACGGTGACTTCGATCTCGACATCCTCCACGGCGCGCGCCAAGAGGAGCCGCGCCTGTTCGAGAACCGCCTCGAGGAGAACGGCGGCGTGTTGGGGTTCCGCGACATCACCGGTCGCGCCTTCCCGAACAACTGGGCCACGGGTGGCGGCAACTACGAGCAGGAGATGGGGGACCTCGACGGCGACGGTGATCTCGACATCTACGGCCTGAACTGGAACGGCTTCAGCGACAAGACCTTCCGCAACAACGGCTCGGGGCTGTTCGCGAACCTGGAGACCAACCTGCAGGGCTCGAACGCCGACGACAACGAGGGCGACTTCCTCGACTTCGACAACGACGGCGATCTGGACCTGTTCGTCGCCAACTTCTCGGGCAACGACAAGCTCTATTCCAACGACGGGAACGGCTTCATGACCCTGGTCCAGTCGACGCCGGGCGGCGCTTCGTCGCTCGACGCAGACGCCGCGGACATCGACAAGGATGGCGACTACGACCTGATCGTGGCGGAGGACTCCTTCTCGGCCAACCGCACGCTGATCAACGGCACCCAGGTGCCCGACACCCACGCTCCCTACATTCCGCACGTGGAGAACTTGGGCGATCGCACCGCGGCGCCCGGCACTTTCCCCGTGCGCGCTCAGGTCTACGACAACGCGCCCTACTACATCACCTGGTACAACCCGACTTCGATCGAGTTCGACGTCGACGGCGTGACGCTGACCAGCCGCCCGATGATGAGCTCACAGGGCCAGATCTTCCGCGGCCTTCTGCCGTCGAACCTGGTAGGCAACGTGGCATACCGCATCCACTCCTCGGACGAGTACGGCAACCTGGGGACCTCGGCGGACCAGACCTACGTGGCCACCTTCGGTCCGGCTTTCAAGGCCAGCTTCGGTGCCGGCGTAGCCGGGGCCAGCGGAGTGCCGACCCTCGACGCGGCATCCACGGCGACCAGCGACAGCTCGCTCTTCCTGACCCTCGACGGCCTGAGCCCGAGTTCTGGCTGGCTGCTGTTCGTGACCGACGCGGCCCTGGCGTCGCCCCTGCCCCTGCCCGGGCTGGCGACCCTGAACGTGGGCGGGAACGTGCTCGCGGACTTCGACGGCACGGCCAATGCCGCCGGCCAGGCGGCGGTCGAGATCCCGATCGGGTCCGGCCTGCCGACCGGCGTTTCGGTCTACGCTCAGGGCTTCGGGCTCGACGGGATCGGCGGGAACCTGCTCTCGAGCACCCAGGGACTCGAGGTCATCACGCAGTAGCAGGCTCCGGCGGTCACCAGGGCTCGCGCCCCGCACGTCGCAGGGACGGCCCTTCGCCCCGCTGGCAGCAACTTCCACTGCGAACTGCCCTCGACGGAGCGTGAAGCCGCGGCTGCGGGGAGTCGATCCAGGAGGCGGCAGCTGGGATCGGGCTGATCGGACCGGTCGCGGATCCAGGCGACCGCGAATCGCTGAGACGGCTCGCCGCCGAGCTCTAGTCGGCCCAGGCCGCTCGTCCCGAGTGGGATGGGCGGCCCACTCGCGCGCTGGGGGAATTCCTGTAATGGACCGGCGCCGGCGGCCACTGGGGGAGAGTGCTTCCCCCGGGCCCGGCGGCGACCGGTGCTTCTTGCCCCCTCGCAGCGCACTTTCCTCTCGGCGCCGGTGTCTTGTCGCCAGCTCGCTCGGGGTCCGGGGGCGCACTCACCTGGCGCGGGGATCGGAGTCGGCGGCCGCTACACTGCCCGGCCGATGCGCGCCGTCTCCCTGCCCCGACTCGTCAGCCGGACGCTGGCGTGGCTCGCCCTCGTCGCCCTGGCGGCCTGTGGTGGCGGCTCCGAGCCCAGGGGTGACCCGAGCCCGCCCGCCGAGCGGGCCTGGCCGCCGAGCGACGAGCTGCTCGAGCGCTTGGACGCCGATCTGGCAACGGCCCTGCGCGAGGCGCGCGGCGACGTCCTGACGAGCAGCGCTCCGAGTCCGGGCTCGATGTTGCGCCTGGGGATGCTGCTTGACGCCCACGCGCTGCCGGCCCAGGCGGCCGAGGCCTACCGCCTGCTGCTCGAGCGCGATCCCCACAACGCCCGCGCGGCCTTCCACCTGGCGCGCTGCCGCTACGAACTCGGGGAGCTGGAGGCCGCCGTCGAGCAATTGCGCCGGGCGATCGACCTGGCGCCCGACCGCGCCCCGGGCCACTGGCGCCTGGCCCTGTGGTTGGGGGAGCTCGGCGACCTGGAGGGCGCGCGTGCGGCTCTGGAGCGGGCCCTGGCCGCCGATCCCGCCGACGCGAGTTGCTACCTGGCGCGCGCGCGCATCGAGCTCGACGCGGGCGAGCCCGCGGCGGCCCGGGCGGCCCTGGAGTCGGCGCCCCCGGGTTTGCTCGAGCGACCCTACGCGCGGCTGCTCCTCGCCCGGGCCCTGGCGGAGCTCGGCCGCCCCGAGGACGCCGAGCGCGTCCGGCCCGACGGCGAGGCCTTCCACGATTGGTACGACCCCTGGGTCGACGAGCTCGAGGACCTGCACGTGGGCCGCGGTGCGGAGCTGGGCGAGGCTCTGGTGGCACTGCAGACTGGTCGGGTCCCGGAGGCGTAGATTCGGCGGTTGTGCGACGACGGGCGTCAAGCCTATCCAGGGAATGCTCGCATTGCCTCCGAGGGCGGCCCCCGCGGCGTTGGTCGCGGTCCTGAGCGAGGGCGAGCTGCGCCGATTCGGCCCAGCTGTTGATTCAGCATTGCCCTTCCGCCGATCGTCGCCACCGTTGAGGACCTGCTAGCGGCCGGCGGCGTCGCACCTGTCGCCCGCGGGTGCCCAAACCCGCGCGCCCAGGTCTCGGTGCTGGGCGCGGCCGCGCGCGAGATGCTTCACGAGTGGGGCGCCACCTGCCGTAAGGGGGAAACCAACGGCTCGACCCTGTCCTTCTACGCCCTCTCACTCCTCGACGGCGCAGCGACTGTGCCCTCGCTGTCGCCAGTTCTCATGTCGTGAGTCAACGCTCGTGTTTCACGCGCGGCGAGACGATCCGCGAAGATCCTCCCGGGCTCACCGAGGCGTCGGCTGCCGAAGGCTCGACCGCACATGCGATCGAGGCGGCCGCCACCGAGCGCCGTCGCGCCGACTTTCGCGACCGCAGGCCGGACGAATCCAATTCGCTCGGGTCGGCTCGACCTACCGCAACACGAACTCGAACGGATCCGAGCCCGGTCACGTCGCACGTCGGGACCGCTGATCAGGGCCGCTCGTCGAGCACCGATTCGAGAAGCCGGAGTTCGAGTGCGACGTCCCATAGCGGTCCGTAGCGGGCGCGGTCCAGGACTGCCAGGCGGTACTCCGCCGTGCCGTCGGCCGCGCGCACCGCACGGGCCTCGACGAGTTCCGGCAGACCGTCGAACACCCTTCGCTGGGCCTCGATGATCCGAGGCAAGTCTCCCGACTTGTCGGCATGGGCCAAGAGGTGCGAGTCTCCCAGGACGTGGAGCCGGTCGAGCTCTCGGCTCGCCTCGTCCTCGAGATAGGACCGCAGTGCCGCCACGTCCGCGCGCAAGCTCTCCGTTGGACGCGATCGGGCACGCGCGACGATATCGGTCATCCAATGCGCGTCGACCGCGACCCGCAATCCTCCCGCGTTCACGGCCTCCAGCGAATCTGTCGCGACGACCTCCGGGAGCCGGAGGGTGGCCGCACTGTGATTGTGGCCCGAGAACCAGCCGATCGAGAGACCGAGCACGCCGCCGAGGACGACGGCACTTGCAGCCCTCATTCGGACACCTTCTCGCCATACTGGTACAAGCCCGTCCGGTCGGTGTCGAGGGTTCCGTCCTCGTGCCAGAAGGTGCATTGACCGTGGAAAATCCCGTTCACTTGCCAACCCTGCCCGCGGCGGGAGCCGTCTTCGTAGAAGGCCTCGCCGTAGCCGTTCGCGACGCCGCGTCGATAGTCGGTGACGACGAGCAAGACGCCCGAGTCCGAATACTCGTACCAGGTGCCGTTGATGTGCTGCTTGTCGAGGTCGTCGTAGTCGCGGGCGTCGGGCACCGGGGGGCCGGTGTAGGGGCCCTCGACGAGCACAAGCCCCGTCGGCCCAAAGATCACGGCTTGGCCTTCGTCGAAGATGGGGGCCCGAATGGGGCCGCGGGCCACGTCTTCGCCGCCGACCTTGTTCGCTACGGTCGATGGGGCGACGACTGGGCCCGGTTCTGCCCGCGCGTTCCCACCGTGTTGCACGATTTCCCGCTGACCCTCGTCACGCGGAAGCAGTTGGCGCTCTGACGGGCCGTGAGCCGAGAAAGCCTGCTCGCCAGAGGTACTCGGGCCCAGCGCCGCGACGGAATCCGTTGGTGAGTCCGCGGCGCGATGGGGCTGCGCGGCGCGCGGCCAGAACACAAAAATCACACAGATGCACGCCGCGATGCAGACGCTGGCCAGTCTCTTCCAACCCATGACGACACTCGACGGTGGAACCACCCTCGGCGAATCAACAGTCACTGCAGCTCAAGGTCCATGCGATGAACTTGACGCAGGTCACCCGGTGAAGGTGCTTGTACTTGTTATCCGGACACGCTCCGATGTGCTCGTAGGTGCAATCACCCCCCGGATCAAGGTCGGAGGCCGAGAACGGCTCCGCGGGCGCAAATGTCTTCTCGCAGGTCGCGGAGGGCTCATTCTCGCAGTAGCAGCCGAACGTCTGGGACCACGCGGTGTTCGCGTCGTCGAGCGCTTCGAACTTCTTGTCGGAGTTCGGCGAGCCAGAGCACTTCTCGCCAACGATCTCAAACCTGCCCGACCCCTGGTCGTCTTCGCCGCACTTGATCGTGAACGTGACTTGAGATGGGCCGCCAGTAACTTGGGCTGATGCGATCGCGGCGATACCAAAGCCGACCGAGACGGCAGCCAGGAAGGAGACGGGGAAGACGAGCGAGCGATTCATGGTTTCGGCCAAGCGGAAGAAGAAATGGTGTTCGACTGGTGTCGGCAGCTGGCGTCGGGCGCCGCGGTCTCGGATGATACGGGTCAGGTTCCGGATCAGGTTTCAGATCAGGTTTCAGATCAGGTTTCAGATCAGGTTCAGGGTCATAACACCCTCCAAGTTCCAGATTTGCGGATGCCAAGAGTCGCGAAAATTGCTCCTGCGCCGCGACCACTTCGCTGGCGCGGGGGATTCGCACCGGAAGCGACCTGGAGACACCGGACGGCGCGGCACCCCACGCCAGCACGCCGATGCTGGGTTCACCCGCGCCGTCTGTGGAAGTTCTGTTGGGCTGGGGTGGGGGCTGGCGTTCCATGCACGCTACTGCGGCAGAAAGAGTGTTCGCGATCGACGCGACCAATGCGGAGGCGGACTGGAGACGCGCATATTCGCTCGGTGATTGCGCTGGACTTGCCGCAGAGCGCTTCCGTTGGACCCTAGGTGATGCGGGGGCGGATGGGCTGCGGATTGCCGTCGAGCTGTTTCTCGAGCGGGCGGTACGCGCGGGTGGAGTGTGAGGGTCGACCGTGGGGCGCTTTGGCGACGCATCGTTCGATCCTCATGGGCGCGACGTTGACCCGACTTCCGTTGAGCATGGCCGCCACGGACCTCCCGGGTATGTGAGCACGGAGGATGCAGCGGCTGGTTCGCTGGAACTCCGCGCGGATCTGGGCCTCGACGTCGTCGAATGCCCGGGGCGCTTCTTTAGCGCCCAGCAGGGGCAGATGAGTGCGGGCTTCGGGTTCTTGCCGTGGTTTTCGCAGATCTCGACGCGCGCGTCTTGGACTAGACACTTGAGGTGGAGGCCGTCGAGGCTTGGCATCGCCACCGAGATCGCCTCGGGGTTCGATACCGTCACCGCCTTGTTACGGACGGCACAGGGATCGGTGATGACACTACGAACAACGTGCAGGCTTCGGGGTCGGGATCCACGGAGGAGGGCTCGAGCGTCGCCGCGCACTTGCCTTCGGCTGCCCAGACGACGCGGGCTCGCCCGACAATGACCACGACGGTGACCTGGGCCTTCACGTGGCCGGCCTCTCGGCGGACGACAAGCTGTACGGGAGCGACCGGTGCGGGCATCCGACCCTGGTTCGGTCCACTCCAGGTGACCCTCCTCGTCGGATGTCGCAGAAACCGACGAGGACTCCGCCTCGGCCAACTGAACGCAGACCCACGTCACGCAGCGAGCGCGGCCCGCAGCCGGCCAACGTGGTCGCCACAGTCGCGGAGCACGGCCACGGTATGGACGAGCACGGCGACCTCGAGTGCTCGGCGGAGGCGAATCACACGGCCGTCTACGGACCGGCCTCCAGGACCGCATTCGTTACCGGGCCGGCCGGGACGAGTGGTTTGCCGACACTCGACGCGACCCTCGCAGCGCCCTGGGCCGTGCTCGGGCTGGCGGCCATGAAGTTGGGCGGCCGCAGCCTCGCGGAGTCGGACGTGGTGGCCCACTTGGCCGGGGGGGCAGGGTGCAGATTGGGCCCGGCCTGCCGAGCGCGGCGTCGATCAGCGCCCTGGCCTTTGGTGGTGAGCGGATCGGCGGCAACCTGCAGAAGAGCACCCGGGGGCTGAAGTTCATCACCGAGAGGAGCAGCGCCCTCACGCCCCGGGCGCGGGGATCTACTTGAGCAGGGTCGGCCACCCCAGGGGGCAGGCGGCACACTCGGACGCAGGTGAAAGGGAAGCCCCGCAGAGGGCCTGCGCCGGCGGCCACTGGGAGGGAGTGCTCCCCTCGGCGCCGGCGTACCCTCGCCAGCTCGCTCGGGGTCCGGGGGCGCACTCACCCCACGGGGGGATCGGGGTCCGCGGCCGCTACACTGCGCGGCCGATGCGCGCCGCCTCCCTGCCCCGACTCGTCAGCCGGACGCTGGCGTGGCTCGCCCTCGTCGCCCTGGCGGCCTGTGGGGGCGGCTCGGAGCCCAGGGGTGAGCCGAGCTCGCCCGCCGAGCGGGCTTGGCCGCCCAGCGACGAGTTGCTCGAGCGTCTGGACGCCGACCTGGCGACGACCCTGCGCGATGCGCGGGCCGAGGTCACGGCGAGCAGCGCTCCGAGTCCGGGCTCGATGTTGCGCCTGGGGATGCTGCTCGACGCCCACGCGCTGCCGGCCCAGGCGGCCGAGGCCTACCGCATGTTGCTGGAGCGCGAGCCGCGGCACCCCCAGGCGGCCTTCCACCTGGCCCGCTGTCTCTACGAGCTGGGGCAGCTCGAGTCCGCCGTCGAACAGCTGGGCCTCGCGATCGCCCAGGCCCCCGAGCGCGCCCCGGCGCACTGGCGCCTGGCCCTGTGGTTGGGGGAGCTCGGCGACCTGGAGGGCGCGCGCGCGGCCCTCGAGCGCGCCCTGGTCGCCGACCCCCTCGATCCGAGTTGCTACCTCGCCAGCGCGCGCATCGAGCTCGACGCGGGCGAGCCCGCGTTGGCCCTGGCGGCACTGCAGTCGGCGCCCCCGGGGCTGCTCGAGCGACCCTACGCGCGCCTGCTCCTCGCTCGGGCCCTGGCGGAGCTCGGCCGCCCCGAGGACGCCGAGCGCGTGCGGCCCGAGGGCGAGGCCTTCCACGATTGGTACGACCCCTGGGTCGACGAGCTCGAGGACCTGCACGTGGGCCGCGGTGCGGAGCTGGGCGAGGCCTTGGCCGCGCTCCAGGCTGGTCGACCCCAGCAGGCCCTCGACCTGCTCGAGAAGCTCCACGCGGATCGGCCCGACGACGTGACGATCCAGGGCATGTTGGCTGCGACCCATGCGGCCCTGGGTCACCCCGAGGACGCCTTGCCGATGCTCGAGGCGGCGGCCGCGCGCCAGCCCCAGCACTATCGCATCGCCCTCAACCGCTCGATCAACCTGCAGGCCTGCGGCCGCGTTGACGAGGCCCTCGACCAGGCCGAGCGGGCGGTTGCCTTGCATCCCGAGCACGCCACGTCGCGCTTCCAACTCGGCCGGCTGCGCGAGCTGCTCGGGCATCGTGACGAGGCGGTCAGCGCCTACCGCAGCGCCCTGCGCTTGGGGTATCCGCGTCAGCGCGTCGCCCCGCGGCTCGTGCGACTGGGCGTGCCGCCCGAGGAGGTCGGACCGTGACCGGCGTCACGCTCGAGCGTTCGGCCGTCCTGTGCGCCGTGTTCGGATGCCTGGCCCTGCTGGGCTGTGGCGCGGATCCGCAGGGTGAACCTGCCGGGGCCGACCTGGGCAGCGCCGCCGTGCGCCCGGCCGCGAACGAACCTTGGTTCGCGCAGGAGGCCGCTGCCCGCGGCCTCGACTTCGTCCAGCACTCCGGCGCGACGGGCGAGCTGTTCATGCCCGAGATCATGTCCGGCGGAGCAGCCCTGTTCGACGGCGACGACGACGGCGACCTGGACGCCTATCTGGTGCAGGCCGGCGCCGTGCGCGGGCCAGCCTCCGAGCGCGATCCCAACCTGCTGCTGCGCAACGACGGCGGTCACTTCACCGACGTGACCGAGGGCAGCGGCGCCGGGGACCGGGGCTACGGCAACGGCGTGGCCTGCGGCGACGCCGACGGCGACGGCCGCGTCGACCTCTACGTGACCAACCTCGGCCCCAACACGCTGCTCTTCAACCGCGGCGAGCTGCGCTTCGAGACCCGCGACGACGGCGGCGCCGCCGATCCCGGGTGGGGCACCAGCGCCGCCTTCTTCGACGCGGATCGCGACGGCGACTTGGACCTGTTCGTGTGCAACTACTTGGCCTGGCGGCCGGAGAACGAGCTGCCCTGCGTGAACCCGCGCGGGGCTCCGGACTACTGCAGTCCCGCCAGCTACGAGTCGCCGGCGCGCGACACGTTCCTGCGCAACGCGGGCCAGGGTCGCTTCGTGGACGAGACCGAGCTGGTCGGCATGGGCGCGGTGGGGACCGGCCTCGGCGTCGCCATCCTGGACGTGGACGCGGACGGCTGGCTCGACGTCTTCGTCGCCAACGACGCCATGCCCGATCGCCTGTGGCGCTCCGAAGCGGGCGCGCGCTTTCGCGACGACGCGGCCGAGCTGGGCATCGCCGTGGACTCCGACGGCCTGGCCAAGGCGGGCATGGGCGTGGCCGTGGCGGACCTGGACGACGACGGGCGCGAGGACCTGTTGGTCGGCAACCTCGCGCGGGAGTCCGATTCGATCTACATGCTGCGCGGCGAGCGCTTCGCCGATTCCACCCGTCGCGTCGGGATGGGGGCCAGCAGCAAGCCCTTCACGCGCTTCGGCCTGGGCTTCTGCGACTTCGACCACGACGGCTGGTTGGACCTGTTCCAGGCCAACGGCCGGGTGCAGCGCGCCCCGGGGCGCTCGCCCGCGGACGATCCCTACGCCGAGCCGAACCAGCTCTTCCGCGGATCGGCGCAGGGTCGCTTCGAGCGCGTGGAGCCCCTCGGCGGCACCGAGCCGGTGCTGGTCGCGACCGCGCGGGCCGCGGCCTTCGGGGACGTGGATGGCGACGGTGGGGTGGACGTGCTGGTGGTCAACCGCGACGGACCGGCGCACTTGCTGCGGAACCTGTGCGCCGAACGCGGCGGCTGGATCGGCTTCGACCTGCGCGAGTCCAGTGGTGCGCCGTCTCTGCACGCGCAGGTGGTGGTGACGGTCGAGACGCCGGCGGGCGAGCGCCGCATCCACCGCACCGCGCGCGCGGCGTCCTCCTACCAATCCAGCAGCGATCCGCGGATCCACGTGGGACTCGGCGCGGGTCGCCTGGTCAGCGTCGAGGTGCACTGGCCCGACGGCGAGACAGCTCAGCTGGATGCGTTCGAAGCCGGGCGTTGGCACCGCGTTCGCCGCGACGGCTGATTGGGCAGCGGGGTCGAGCGCGGCTCGTCACGACCGACCGACCCTTCGGACCGAGCGGCCATGGGCGAGGCACGCCAGCGGGCACAGCGCCACCGCTCGCGACGAGGACTGCAGATGAGCGGGCTACTGCAGCCAGCCGGGCGTCGCAGGATTCAGCTCGATCTCCGACCAGGTGTGGTTCGCCGGCGGTTGCAGGGAGCGCTGCTGGAGGGGCAGCCAGATGCCCTCGACCTCGGTCCAAGCGCGGAACTCCGTGGTTCCGCCCACGCCCTCGGCCGATGCGGGGCGCCCGTCGTCGCCGATGGTGAGGCGCGAGCGCAGACCGTCGATGTCGCTCAACTGGAGGATTCCCGCTTCGTCCAGCTGAGGCGCGAGCTGGTCACTCGCCGCCAGCTCGTGCAGCAGCACGATCAGCGTGGCGCGGTGGATGTCGAGCATGCGCTCGGAGAACTCCACCCCGAAGCGACGCGACGGCCCGCCCTCCACGTGCTGCTCCATGAGATCGGGCGTGACGATCGTGGTGACCTTCTCCTGGGCCAGTTCTTCGAGCACGAAGCGCGGCCGGGCCAAGTCGCGCCATTGGATCGCCGTGCGCACGGCGGAGCGTGCGCTGGTGCTGCCGGGCTGGGTCTCCGAGCGGAAGCGGATCGTCTCCAGCGCTGCCCAGGCTTCGCGGCCACCGACGGCCTCGAGTAGCGCGGCCGCCGCCGCCGCGGCGCGCTCGCCCGCCTGGCTCGCGGCGCTGCGGTCCAGGCGCCAGGTCGAAGCCAGGCCGCCGGCGCCGAGGGCCGACACGATCGCCTCGTCGGCGGCGATCAGGGTGCGACCGGCGCTGAGGTCGAACAGGGCGGCAGCGCTGCGTGCGGCCTGGGACGGGTCCGCGGCCAGTGCGCGCTCGAGCTCGTCACGCGTGGCCGGTTGCAGGGGCCAGCCGTACAGCGCCCGTCGTACTCGCACCGACGAGCGCGGCTCGCCCGGCGCGAGGGTCGCGGCGCCTGGGTCGAACATGCGATCGAGGGTGGCCGTGATCTGGGCCTCGCTCGGGCTCCACTGGGCCAGGCCGGCGAGCGCGGCGTCGATGGCCTCGGCCGCGTCGCGCGCGTAGGGGGCCTGCACCAGGGCGCGGACGCGGATCGAGAGGGGACCCTCGCCGGCTTCGGTCAGCCGCGCGCTGGCGCGCGTGCCGGGCTGCAGGAACTCGGCCAGGGCCTGGGTCAGGGGACCCTGCTCCCAAGCGGCGATGCCCACCGTCGCCAGGGCGTCGGGGCCTTCCGTCGACAGGGGCGCGGTCCAGCCGACCAGGGCGCCGGGAACTTCGTCGACCGCGGCCAGGAACAGACGCTCGATCGCCGGAGTGGCCGCCGGGGGCGTGGGAGTCGGCAGGTCACCGGGGGGCAGGGCGCGCAGTACCGCCAGGGCGGCCGCCATCGCTTCGCCGTCGTCCTCGACTGCGATCAGTACCCGTCGCGGTCCGAGGAGCATGGCGCCGCGCAGGGCTTCGAGCTCGTCGATGCTGGGCGCGGGGATCGGCGGCAGGTCGAAGGGGAAGCCGCCGTCGCCATCACCGTCGTCGCCGCTGCCGTCGTCACCGTCACCGTTACCCTCGTCCGCGCCTCGAGCGTGGCCGTCGCCGCGGTCGACATCTGCGCCGTCGTCCGCATCCAGCCCGTGGTCGCCCCCTTGGTCGGCGTCCACTTCCGACTCGCCTCCGTGTCCGTCCGCATCCTCGCCCGATCCGCCGCCGCCCGCGAGCTGCGCCACGTAGCGCGCGCGCCCGGCCCCGTCCAACAGCAGCTCCAATTGCTGTTCGAAGGTGTCCAGGGGGTCGCCCCAAGTCAGCGCCAATTGGAGGGCCGCGTTCTGCGCGACATCGTCGGTCCAGGCCGGCTCGGCCAGCAGGTTGCCGGTGGCGGCGAGCACCTCGCCCAGAAGTCGCGAGGGCGCCTCGACCCGTACCTCCAAGCCGAAGTCCCGCGGGCGCATGTCGACCGTGGC
Source organism: Engelhardtia mirabilis (assembly GCA_007751255.1). Lineage (GTDB taxonomy): Bacteria > Planctomycetota > UBA1135 > UBA1135 > Engelhardtia > Engelhardtia mirabilis. The sequence goes on along the minus strand of CP036296.1, from coordinate 4,564,089 downwards.
CGAGCGCATGCCGAGGAAGTGGCTGAAGTCGGCCCCCGGATGCTCGCGGCTGCCCGCCAGGCGCAGGGCCCGCGCCAGGAGTACCGGCTGCGACTCCCCGGCGAAGGCCAAGAGCGCCAACCCGCGACCGGGACGCGGCGGGGCGTCGGTGAGCAGCTCGTCCTCCTGAGCGGCGGACGTGGGGCCGCAGAGGGCGGCGAGGAGCACGAGGGCGGGCGCGAAGGGGCGCGGGATCGATGCGGCCATGGGCGCCATCCTAGGCCTCGCACTCGCCGGCGCGCGGTCCGTCCCCTCGATTAGACGCCTGCGCCGACAGCCTCGAGCTGCGCCTCGATCGCGGCCACAGCACGCTCGTTGCCCCGCGCGAAGTCCCGGTCGATGCGCCCAGCCAAGCCGGGAGCGCGATCCAGGAAGACCCCGAGCCGCGCGCCGCTCAAGAGCTGGGGCGCGACCCACTCACCGCCGCCCATGCGCTCCAGGAAGTGGCAGTTGATGAGCTGCTCCGACTGGCGCGCCTCGGGCAGGGCCAGGACCGGCTTGCCCAGGAACAGCACCTCGCCCAGCAGTTGGTTGCCGGCGCTGGCGACCACGGCGCGGCAGGTGGCGAGGTCCTCGATGAAGCCCTCTTCGCTGATCGGCCGGAAGCGCAGGGGGCCGTCGCTCAGGCGCTCGCCCAGGCCGTACACGCGCACCTCCACCGGGCTGGCGCGCAGGGCTTCGAGCACGTTGGTGGGCATGGTGCGGCGGCAGTAGGCGACGAGGTGCTCGCCGAGCGAGGGGCGAGCCTCGAGCAGCCCGTCGCGCAGCATGGTCCCGACGAAGGTCACGTCCCGCAGCCCCGGCTTGGGGTCCGGCTGGAAGAAGCTGGACGAGATGGTGTGCGTCTGGCGGCGGTACATGGCGCGCAGGCCGGGCACCATCAGCCGCGCCTGGGCGCGCAGGCCGGTGGGCAGGAACGACAGGTCGCTGGCCCACATGAAGGACTGGTGGTCGAGGGCCAGGTAGGGCACCCCGACCGCCTCGGCCGCGCGCGGCGCGCCGGGGTCGAAGTCGGTCAGGAGCAGGTCCGCGCGCTCGCGGCGCATGCGCGCGCCCAGCTCGGCCACCAGCCGCCGCAGCCCGCCCACGTAGCGCAGGGCACCGACCACCGAGCCGCCCACCGACACCCGCTGCCGGCTGTCGTAGACGAAGCGCAGGCAGGGGATCCGGACCACCTCGACGTCGCTGCCGCGGTAGGCGGGCTCGAGCAGGTCGTAGGCGTCCCCCGGCGCGAGCAGGATCAGGCGGTGGCGCTCGCGCAGATGCTCGACGACGGTGCGCACGCGCGTGGCGTGACCGCGGCCCTCGCCGGCCATGCTGTAGAAGATCGTGGCCAAGGTCGTCGAGCCTAGTGGGCGGCCGTGCCGGTCGGAAGCATGGCGGCCGTCTGGGGCGTCGTTGCGGCGGGTTCGGCGCGCTCCAGGGTCAAGAGGTCCTCGCCGCGCAACTGGGCCCAGTCCAGGATCTCGAGCCGCCCGTCGCGGTGCTCGACCAGTGCCGTGCAGCTCTCGACCCAGTCCCCGTCGTTGCAGTACAGGACCCCCTCGATCTCGCGGATCTCGGCGTGGTGGATGTGGCCGCAGATGACCCCGTCCAGGCCGCGCTCGCGCGCCTCGCGGGCCAGTGAGCGCTCGAAGTGGGCAATGAACTCGACCGCGTTCTTCACGCGGTGCTTGAGGTAGGCCGAGAGGCTCCAGTAGGGCAGGCCCAGGCGCCGGCGCGCGACGTTGAACCAGTGGTTCAGGTGCAGGGCCGTCTGGTAGGCGCGGTCGCCCAGCAGGGCCAACCAGCGGTGGCACTGCACGACCCCGTCGAAGGCGTCGCCGTGCACCACCAGGTAGCGCTTGCCGTCGGCGCAGGTGTGAATCGCCTCGGGCATCATCTTGACCCCGCCGAAGATCATCCCCACGTAGCCGCGCAGGGCCTCGTCGTGGTTGCCGGGCACGTAGCGCACCTCGGTGCCCTTGCGCGCCTTGCGGAGCAGGGCCTGGACCACGTTGCCCTGGGACGCGTTCCAGTAGGGCGCCTTGCGCAGCCGCCAGCCGTCGACGATGTCGCCCACGAGGTAGAGCGTGTCGCTCTCGGTGTGGCGCAGGAAGTCGAGCAGGAACTCGGCCTTGCAGCCGCGCGTCCCCAGGTGGAGGTCGGAGATCCAGATCGTGCGGTACCGGCGGCCGTGGTCGTCGGGCGACATGTCGCTGTCGGGGCAGGGGCGAAGGCGGTGCGCGTGGCGTCGGGCGACGGTCGCCGGGCCTGTGCGCGGGCTCGGTCTAACCGGTCGTTCGGCGCGGTGGGAGGCTTGCAAGCGCCCCTTTCGGGGGTTGATGCAAGTTTGATCCCGTCCTCGGCGGGCCTTGTGCGATCGGCAACCGGACCTTCGCGAAGGGCCTCCGCGCGGGACTCGACGGCGCTCGGACGGCAGACTCCGGCCATGGCTCACTTCAACAGCGCACTGATCACCGGGGCCTCGAGCGGAATCGGCGCGGAGCTCGCCCGCGAGCTGTCGCGGCGGGGGACGCGGGTCGTGCTCGCCGCCCGGCGCGCCGACCGTCTGGAGTCCTTGGCTGCGGAGCTGCGCGCGGCCGGCGGCCAGGCGGAGGTGGAGGTGCTCGACGTGGTCGACACGGCCGCCGTGCGCGAAGTCGTGACGCGCTGGGACGAGCGCCTGGGCGGGCTCGACCTGGTGATCGCCAACGCCGGGGTCGGACGGGCGGTGACGGCCAGGCGGCTCACCTGGGAGGAGGTCGAGCCGGTGCTGCTGGTCAACGTGGTGGGGGCCATGGCGACGCTCACCTGTGCCCTCGAGCGGATGCGCGTACGCGGTCGCGGGACCCTGTGCGGCATCTCCAGTCTGGCCAGCCGCGGCGGCATGCCCGGCTCCGGCGCCTACTCCGCCAGCAAGGCCGCCCTGGCGACGTTCCTCGAGACGCTCACGGTCGACCTGGCGGGAACGGGCTTGCAGGTCGTCGACGTCCAACCGGGCTTCGTCGCCTCGGAGATGACCGACCACAACGACTTCCACATGCCCTTCAAGTGGAACACGCCCCGCGCGGCGCGGCGGATCGTCGACGACCTCGAGCGCGGACGGGCGATCTGCGCCTTCCCCTGGCAGTTGTCGGTGCCCCTGGCGCTCACGCGTGGTTGGCCCCGCGCCCTGTGGCGCGCCCTCGCGCGCAGGGCGAGGCCGGCGTGAGCTGACAGATCCGCGCCGGGCGCGCGAGCAGGTCATCGGCACAGCGCTGTCGTTCTCGATGTAGATCTCGGCAGAGCTGGCCAGCCGTTCGCTAGTCGTCGAGGTGAACCACGCGCTTGCCGAACGCCTCGCCTCGAAGCAGGCCGACGAACGCCGCGGGCGCCTGTTCGAGCCCTGCGATCACTTCCTCGCGGTAGCGGACCTTGCCTTGCTTGACCCAGGTCGTCATCTGGCTCGCGAACTCGGGGTAGAGGTGCCCGAAGTCGTCGAAGACGATGAAGCCACGCATCGTGATCCGCCGACGCAAGACCTGTCCCATCAGGTAGCCCATGCGGTCGGGCCCCTCGGGCAGGGACGTGGCGTTGTACTGCGAGATCAGGCCGCAGACGGGGATGCGTGCGGAGGTGTTGAGCAGGGGCAGGACCGCGTCGAACACGGCGCCACCGACGTTCTCGTAGTAGACGTCGATTCCGTCCGATGCCGCTGTTGCGAGGGCGTCCGGGAAGCCGCTGGCCTTGTAGTCGATGCAGTCGTCGAAGCCCAGGGTGTCGACCACGTGGCCGCACTTCTGCGGCCCACCGGCGATCCCCACGACGCGACAGCCAAGGATCTTGCCCACTTGACCGACCGTCGCGCCGACCGGCCCGCTCGCGCCAGCGACCACCAGCGTCTCACCCGCCTCGGGGCGTCCGATCTGCGTGAGTCCGGCCCAGGCGGTCAGGCCGGGCATTCCGAGGACGCCCAGGGACCACGAGGGGTTCTCCGGGTTCTTGCCCAGGTTGATGACCCCCTTGCCGTCCGAAAGGGCGTAGTCCTGCCAGCCACCGAACGCGACGGCCCAGTCGCCTTCAGCGAAGCCCTCGACCTGCGAGGTGACGACCTGGGAGACGGTGCCGCCGACCATGACCTCGCCCAGGGCCACGGGCTCGGCGTAGGAGGGCGCGTCGCTCATGCGACCGCGCATGTAGGGATCGAGCGACAGGTACTCGTTGCGCAGCAGCATCTGCCCTGCGGCAGGAGTCGGCAGATCAGCGGTCTCGAGCCGCAGCGTGTCGTTGTCGGGCTCGCCCGTGGGGCGCTGCGCCAGCACGAATCGACGGTTGACGCTCTTGGATTGGCTCATCGGTCGGCTTCTTTCGGGGCGCGTAGTGCGCGTTGGTGGGTGACCCTGTGTGCGGTCCTGCGGGAAGCGCCAGGACTTGCTCCAGCTCCCGGGAGGCTGGATGAGCCCGTGTGGGGGCGGTGCCCGGACTTCGAACCACCTGAATGGCCTGCCATCCTCCGCGGCTCGAAGACCGCCCGCGGCCGGTGGCATCCGCGCCGTCGCTGCACGGGCCGCGGGAGGACAGTGGCAGCTCGAGCGAGCGACAAGGCGCTCCTCGGCAGGGTTCTCTTCAGCCAATCCCGGCCGCTTTGCAAGAGAACGCGCGCCCTGCACGATCCGGAGCCGATAGCCTCGGCCTGGAGCGGGTGGCCGAGAGGATCCTTGACTGGCAACGGGCGGAATAGAGACCAAGCGCGATCCCCTGAAGCGTCGACGGGCGGACGGTGGAAGTTCGTCGCGGGCCTCGCGCGCCTGTTGGCCTTGGCGCAGGTGCTCGGCATCGTGCTGGTGGCCGCGTTCAAGCGGGCGGAATGGGCCGATTGGTTCGTTTCTCCGATCGCCATCGGCATTCTGTTCGGTTCGTTGCCGACGCTAGTGCTCGGGCTGTGCCTGAGCTTTGCAGGGAGTCGGACCGGGCGTCCCGATGCGACGAAGGACGGTCTCGCCGTCGCGGCGCTTCCCGTCCTCGCTCTGCTTCTGTTCGTGAACGGCCACTTGATCCCGTCGGCCTGGCTCGCGACGTAGCGTCCCGGCTCGGCGGTCAGGCGGGAACCCGTGGGGCTCGGCCGGCGTTCCCTCACAGGTCGACCCGGTTGGAACGCTCGGGCGCGACGGGTCCATCCGCCCGACTGGCCGTCCAGATGCTGGATTTCGAGGGGCCCGACCACGCTCCAGCGCCGACTGGCGGGGTGGAACGGAGTTTGCCCCCAGGTGGAGAGTCGCCCGCTCACCGCCCACACCTCCAACCAACCATGCTTCGATCCCTCCTCCCCGCCCTCGGCGCCACGGCGCTCGCGGCCCCGCTCGCGCTCGCCCAGACCGGCCCGCTCGAACTGCTCCTGCAGCAGCAGGTCCACTACTGGGCCACCGTGCCCTCGGTCGTCGCTCCCGACTTCCTCGAGGCCGCGGACGACTTCCACGTGGTGGGGGACGTGCACCGCGTGCGGGCGTTCGGAAGCGGCTGCCTGCCGTGCGCCCCGGGGACCTTCCACGCGGCGACGCTGCGCCTCTATGCCTGGACGCCCCAGGGGCCCGGCGCACTGCTGCGTGAAGAGACCTTCGTCGACGGCGACCCGGACCTCGTCGTGCTGAAGGGCCCGACGCTGATCGACATGACCCTGGATCCCCCCTTCGTCTCCACCGACCGCGCCTACCTCTCGGTGCAGGTCGACGTGACGGGCATCTGGGACTGGTCGATCTCGAACTTTGGCCAGCCCAACGACAACCCCTTCGTGGTCCGCCACGAGCCCGGCGGCCCGTGGGTTCCCTACCAGAGCAGCTACACCTACGACCTCGACGCGGACCTCGCCTTCGAGCTCTACGGGCTCGACGACACGCCGCTCCAGGCCGGGTCGGATCCCTGCGGTGACTGGGACATCGTGCCGCAACCGGCGATTCAGTCGGGTGTGATGTTCACCGACGTCGAGGGCACCGGGCCCGACGACGTGTGGGCCGTCGGCTGGCGCTTCGAGTTCGACTTCCCCATCGTCAGCGAGACCTATGTCTACGCCGAGCACTTCGACGGCACGACCTGGACCGTCGCCGACCTGCCGCACCCCGAGCCGTATCCCGGAGGCGGCTATTCGACCCTCAATGCGGTGGCAGTCGTCGCGTCCGACGACGTGTGGGCGGCCGGCAGCGCCCGCGTGGTCAGCCCCGACGGATTCGTCGGCTCGCAGATCCTCGTGCTGCACTTCGACGGCACGAGCTGGGAGGTCGTCCCCGCGCCCCAGACCTCCGGTGGCAGCGGTCCCCACGTGAACGACATCGAGGTCGTCGCGCCGGACGACATCTGGTTCTTCGGCGAGTGGCTCGGCTTCCAGGCCAGTGCCCTGGGCGAGCAGCGCTCCCTCGCCATGCACTGGGACGGCAGTGACTTCACGGTGGTCGACACGCCCTTCTTCGACAACAAGATCGGCTACGGCGGGGGTCACTCGCTGATCGCCGCCTCCGCGATCGCGAGCGACGACATCTGGGCCGGTGGCGGTGCCCACGACGGCGACTTCACGCCCTACTCCTACCTGGCGCACTGGGACGGCTCGACCTGGGAGCACGTGCCCGGGCCGACCCCCGGCATCGACCAGCAGATCTACGCGGTCGAGGCCATCGCCAGCGACGACGTGTGGGCCAGCGGCTTCTACACCGAGATCCAGGGCCTCTTGGCCGTGCGCGTGCCGCTGTTCGTGCACTGGGACGGATCATCCTGGACCCAATACGCGTCTCCCGGCGGGGGCAGCACCCTGGTCCACCGCGCCAGCGGCGACCTCGTCTCGAGCTCGGGCACCTACGGCGAGCAGGGCGTCTACCGCTGGGACGGCAGCCAGTGGACCCAGGTGATGGACTTCGAGAGCACGCCCAACGTGCAGATGCGCGGGCTGAACGAGGTGGGGGACTGCGAGATGTGGGGCGTCGGCCGAATGAACGGCCTGAGCCCGGGCGGCATGCGGGCGCACCTGACGCCGGAGCCGTTCCTGGCCCTGGCCCTTCCGCGCGACCCGTGCAGCGGGACCGCTCCCGCCCAGAGCCTGGCGATCTCGCCGGCGCCTCAGATCGGCCACCCCATGTCGGTGCGCCTCGACGACCCGGCGAACCAGGCGGGTCTGATGCCCGGCAGCCTGGCGGTCCTGGCCGTCTCACTGCAGCCCGCCCCCGGCTTCCCCTGCGGCACCCTGCTGCCGGACTTCGGCCCCGGCAGCCAGAGCGGCGAGATCCTGATCGACTCGGCGAGCACCCCGATCCTGCTCGGCCCCGCCGTCTGGGGCGGCCCCGGCGCACCCGCGCTGATCGACGTGCCGATCCCGATGGACGCGGCGCTGCTCGGCGCGAAGCTCTACAGCCAGGGGGTCTTCGTGGATCCGTCGGCTCTGGACATCGTCCTGGCGGGGGGCGTCGATCTCTCGATCGGCGACTGATCGCAAGCTCGAAGGCGTGCGCGGTCGGCAGTCTGCCGTCACGCCTTCGAGCGCCATCGCGGGCTCGAGAGTCCCCAATGGAGCATGCCGTCGGAAGCGCCCCAGGCAGCGACGGTCAATCCGCTGCATCGACAGGAGCGTGCGGTGCGTCAACTCGACGGGCGGACCCTTGGCCCAGCTTCGCCAGTCCCCAGCGACCGGATCGCTCAGGTACGGCTCGCCGTCTCAGAGGTCACGGATTCGTGTCGTCGACGGTGGGCCCGGCAGCGGATACCAGGCGCCGATGGACTGATTCTCCGCGAAGGCAGGAAGGTAGATCCTGGATACATCAGGATCGTCCGATCCGACGCCAGTGATCCCGACCTCGTCCGTGAAGGTGACCGGCGGGTCCGACGAGCGCGTGCCATCGCGTCGCTCGAGGAGCACGCCCGAGAGCCATCCCATCGGGGGGCGGGGCTCGTCCTTCGACCAGATCAGCATGGCACGAGGGCGTGGCTCGACCTCTTCATGGTTGGCGTCGCCGAGATGGAGCACTGCCCCTTCGACACCGGGGCCGTCGGAGTAGGAGATCCTGAGCTGCGATGCCCTGGGACCGCGGACCATGACGACTCGAGCTTCCGGCGCGCCCAGCTCGGCTGCGGGGAAAGGAATCGTCGGCCAGTCGCTGGTGTCCCCGAGGACGATCGAGCCCCTGACCCAGACGGGCTCGGCCGCTGGGAGCGACGGGGCGCCCCCTTCGCTCGTCTGACTCGGCGGCAAGTAGACGCCGACCTCCACGAAGTCCTGCAGATCGAAGCCTGCCTCCATGACGGTCGAACTTGGGTTCACACGGAACGCGAGGGAGACACCCGAATCGATCTGGAGCGCATAGAAGCCGAGAGGCAGCGCGGTCCAGGTAATGGTCCTCTCTGGCGTCCCGAAGTCGTCCTCAGCCGAGGCAGCGACCACTCGCTTGCTTGTGCCAGGAGTGCCGTCGCCCAGCAGCCAGAGGGTCCAATCGAAGGGTGGGGCCTGCGGATTCACCGAGATGGCGATCGATACGGCGCGGGCATCGGTCGTGCTCCAGAGCTCCATCCGATAGTCCCGGCCGGGTTCGGCGATCAGTTCCGTGGGCCATGCCAGGGGCTTGGACTCGTGCCCCGGAAGCCGAACGACGACGAGGTGGCGGCCCGACGGGATCGCGACGTGCGAGTTCCTACCGAGCCAGTAAGGGAGCCTGAGCAGGGGGCGTTCGCCCCACATCCGCGACGGGTGGAACAGGAGCACGTCGCATTCGACCTGGGCCAGCGATGCCGGAGCGTCGAGGGTCAAGCGTGCAGGTGCGTCCAGCTCGACCAGGTGACCAAGCTCACCGCGCCGAGACCAGCGGAACGGGGTCCAGCTGTAGCCTTCAGCGCCGAGCCAGTAGATCCCGTTCGGATTCTCGAGCGCCGGAAGGCTGACGACGCCGTCGCGCGCGTCCAACGGACAGGGCTCGGCATGCTCGGAGGGAGCGGCCAATGCGGGCGCGAGCCACCTGGAGCCCGGCGTCAGCAAGACCTGGATCGCGGAGTCTGGAATCTGCTCGCCCGTCGAGCTGACCACTCGCACGTCCCACTCCGCGGGCGACTCCAGTCGCACGTCGAAGCACAATGGGATCTCCGATCTTGTGACGTCGACGATCTCGAGTACCCCACTACCCGAGCTGGAGCGCAGTTCGCCGCGCGAATCGAACGCGACATCCACGCTCTGCTGCTCGAGGGACTCGTACCACTCGACAGGCAGTTGGGAAGGCGGGATTTCGACCCGTGCCGACCCGTCTTCCACTCGAATGGCGATCTCGCCGTCGAATGGGCTGACGAACCGCATCCGGGCAACTCCGTCGACGGGCGCCGGCTTTCGGCCCGGGAGACCTTCGACGCCCGGAGGCGATTCGTTGCGTGAATCCGGCACGTGGAAGCGAAAGACCATCGCCTTCATCTGCGGAGGCACTGCTTCGCGATCGGGTGACGTCCCGGTTGACCGACTGTTGTCGTGCAATCCGAGAACCTCGGGCCCAACCTCGGGTGCCCCTGCCTCGGGTGCCTCTGCCTCGGGTGCCTCTGCCTCGGGTGCCTCAGCCTCGGGAGGGCCGCCGCTCGCGCGACCCGGCTCCTGGTCTTGCTCGCTCGAGCCGCCCCCTAGCCTCGACAGGAACCAGATTGCGCCCAGTGGCAGCGCGATCGAGGCTAGCAACAGCAGTGATGTGCGACGGGTTCTCATTGCAAACACGGTTCAGTCACCTGAATCGGACTCTGATTCGCCTCGAACGGCCAGGTACGGCAGTCGAGGCGAAGCCGATCCGAATGCGGGATCGCCCCTGGGCCACTCCGCGCCGATCCTCAGGCGAGTCGAAGTCGGGAGTTCTACAGTTCGCCCGGGTCGACGTAGTAGCAATCTGAGCAGGTGATCCAGCCGACCAACGACGAACCGCCGACCGAAGCAGTTGAGTTCCAATCGCCTTGAATCGGGTCCCATACCGGCGTGGTGGTGGTGGGCTCGACTCCATTGCGCCAGCCTGTGTCTTGGTCGCATGTCTCGTTCTGCCCACTGCGGATCCCACCGCAATGAAGGCCGACGGGCAACAGGTTGGCCTTGGCTTGGTTCGTAGCGGCGGCGCCAGTTGCGCCGGATCCGTTCACCTGGGTTGAAGCGGGAACCGACTAGCCGGGACTGTGGTCGCCGCAAGGGGTCTGGGGCGTCTGCGCGGTGGCTGGGAGCGCGGCTTGGACGATGGGGGACAGTACGGCCAGGTAGTCGTGTGAACGCACGGGAACTTGCTCCAGTTCGGTTGATTCGATGTCGATCGCAAGCGGCGGTTGACTACTCGAATCTCACTGGAGTGATCCGCCGAAGGACGATGGTCCCCTCCCAGTCGGGATTGCAAGGCTGTTCCCGCGGAGACGATGGGGCCCAATTACGAACGGCTAGTGGGGCGAGTCAAAGATTCGACTAATAAGTTGCAAGTTTCGGGCAAGTCGGGCTCGGCCGCGCCGATGGTTGCATCATGACGACCAAGATGGGACGGCCGAAGGCGAAGCTCGTGTTGTCCGAGCAGGAGCGCGCGGAGTTGAATCGGCTGGTTCGGCGTCGCTCGACGCCTGCGGCAGTGGCGGTGCGGGCGCGCGCCATCCTTCGCTGTGCGAAGGGGCTGGACAATACCGATGTCGCCGACGAGTTGGGGCTGCACTTTCAGACCGTTGGTCGCTGGCGTCGCCGATTCGTGAAGGAGCGTCTGGACGCGCTGTACGACGAGCCTCGGATTGGACGGCCGAGGAGCGTCTCAGATGACGATGTCGCCCGCGTCGTGGACATGACGCTCCACCGTACGCCGAAAACCGGGACCCACTGGAGCTCCCGCCAAGTCGCGAACGAGCTCGGATTGTCTCAGAGCGCTGTGGCGCGGATCTGGAAGGCCTTCAGCCTTCGTCCAGACCGCAGCGAGTCCTTCTCCTTGTCCCGCGACCCTCAGTTCGTCGAGAAGGTCCGGGACATCGTGGGACTGTACATGAGCCCTCCGGACAATGCGCTCGTGCTCTGCGTCGACGAGAAGTCCCAGATGCAGGCACTGGATCGCACTCAGCCCCTGCTGCCGATGACGCCGACGCACCCGGAGCGACGCTCGAATACCTACGTGCGCCACGGGACGACGTCGCTGTTCGCAGCGCTCGACATCGCCACGGGGCGAGTCATCGGCAAGTGCTTCCGTCGACACAGGTCGAAGGAGTTCCTGAAGTTCCTGGGCGAGATCGAGCAGTCCGTGCCCAAGGAGCTGGACGTCCACCTCGTGATGGACAACTACGCCACGCACAAGACGCCAGCCGTGAAGCGGTGGCTGCTACGCCGACCCCGATTTCACGTGCACTTCACGCCGACGACGTCGTCCTGGCTCAACCTCGTCGAGAGCTGGTTCTCGATCGTCTCCCGGCGAGTGACTGAGCGCGGCGTCCATCGAAGTACGGCTGCGCTCGAGAAGGACGTGAGGGCGTTCATCGATGCCCACAACGACGAGCCGAAGCCGTACGTCTGGACCAAGACCGCAGACCAGATCCTCGCCAGCCTCCGCCGCTACTGCGACACAGCGAACGCCACTCGTTCCCGGCAAACAAATGAGTCGAAGCTTTGACTCACCCCACTAGTGTCCTGGATCAGAAATTCGGCGTCACTTCCCGGGCTCCGATCGCCGCTGGCGTCGTTGCGCCTCCTCCGAGTATCGCAGCGGATACGCGTCGTCGGCGCGCCTAGCCAGCATCGATCGGACCTCCGGGCAGTGACGCCGAAATTCTGATCCAGGACACTAGTCGGAATCAGGTACCGGGGCTTGGGCCAGGCTCCGGGCCCTGGTGAAAGGGATGGCTGAAGCGGCCTTGGAGGGGAGGACAGCCCCCAATGCATGTGCTCAACGATCACGTCGGCGATCGATGAAAAGTACCGGTCGCGCGAGGGCGAGAGCCTGGCTGACTGCGGCGGAGGTTACTCGCTGGTCGCCGCCTCGGCCATCGCGAGCGACGACGTCTGGGCCAGCGACTTCTACACGGAGATCCAGGGCCTGATCCCGGCGCGCGTGCCGCTGTTCGTGCACTGGGACGGATCGTCCTGGATCCAGGTGTCGGCTCCCGGGGGCGGCAGCTCCCTGGTGCACCGCGCCAGCGGTGACCTCGTCTCCAGCTCGGGCACCTGCGGCGAACTGGGCGTCTACCGCTGGGACGGCAGCCGGTGGACCCAGGTGATGGACTTTGAGAGCAAACCCAACGTGCAGATGCGCGGGCTGAACGAGGTGGGGGACTGTGAGATGTGGGGCGTCGGGCGCATGAACGGACCGAATCTCGGCGGCATGCGCGCGCACCTGACGCCAGAGCCGTTCCTGGCCCTGGCCTCGCCCCGCGACCCGTGCAGCGGCGCCGCGCCCGCCCAGAGCCTGGCGATCTCGACTGGAGCGGCAGGTGGCAGCCGGCGCGCGCGCGCCGGCCGCCGCCCCCGTTCAGCCGCCCACCGCGCAGAGGCTCGCGCTGATGCCGTTGGTGAAGGCCAGCCCGCCCGGTTGGGTGCCGTCCACCGCCGCCGCTTGCCAGGCGAGAGTCGCGCCGACCAGGGCGGGGATCAGGGGCAGCTCGACGTCGAAGACGCCGGCGCCGCCGGCCATGGGTGCGGTGGTCAGGATCGGGGCGGGGAGCTGCAGCAGGAGCGAGCCGCCGGCGAAGGGCAGGCCCGGGGCAGCGAGGGGCAGGCCGCCGGCGACCACGGCCGCGGGCGAGGTGCCGAGCCCGGCGAACTCCAGACGCTGGATCGAGCCGACGCTGGGGCCGGTGGCGCTCGACAGGCTGCCCACGTTGGCGCCGCCCAGGGCCAGGCCGTAGGGGGCCCATGCGCAGGAGCTGGGCAGGAAGAAGACCGGGTTGGTGTAGGCGGCCTCGGTGCCGGCGGAGCTCTGGGAGTAGGCGCGGAACCAGGAACGGGCGCCGAGCTCCAGGGGCACGGTGCACTCGAAGCTGCCCGCGCCGGAAAGTGTCGCGCTCTGGCAGGCCACGGTCTCGTCCGCGTCGCCCACGCGGCCGGTGAAGATCGTGATCTGGCTGGGCTTGGCGCCGAAGTCGTAGGTCACCTCGAGGGTCACCTGGTTCGGCGCGACGGTGCCCGGGTCGAAGGACTGCAGGGTGCCCATGGGCAGCTCGAGGGTGCCCAGGCGCGCTTCGAGGATCAGGGTCGCGTCGTTGGAGACGAACACGCGGCCAGCCTTCAGGGCGGCCTCGAGGCCGGCGGTCGAGAAGCCACCCGGCGGCACCAGCACGTGGTTGACGCCGAAGTCGAAGGCCGCGTCGTGGGTGTCGCTGCCTCCGTAGCCGTAGAGGATGCGACCCCCGAGCAGCCAGTCGACCCACTGGCCCACGTCGCCGCCCTGGCCGGAGACGAACTCGCCGTTCCAGATCTCGCAGCCGTGCATGCCGCCGGCCTCGATGCCGGTGGTGGCCTGGAAGCTCTGCCAGCCGAAGAAGTCCGCGGTGCCGTGGTTGACGACCGGGTAGCCGCCCTCGGCGCGTACCTTGGCGATGTTGTTCGTGAACGAGTCGAGGGCGTCGGAGAAGAGCCCGTCGCACCAGCCCAAGAGCCCGCTGCCGCCGCCGGCCTTGCGGGTGTCGATGCCGTGGGCGCCCATGTGGTTGTGCTGGGACAGGCCCAGGCAGGTCAGGTCACCGCTGTTGCTGCCGGTCTGGGGTCCGACCTCGTCGCTGGACAGCTCGGTGTCCATGATCGCGATGAAGCCGGCGTCGGTGATCGCCGCCAGCTCGCCCTCGATCACGGCGAACTCGGCGTTGTCGTCGATGCAGTAGCTGTGATCGGTCGAGGTGAAGAAGTCGACCCCGAGGGCTTGGTACTGGGTCTTGAGCTGGGCGAAGCTGAACGAGCCCGAGACCTGCAGGGTCTCGGCGGCGCAGTTGGAGCTGGGCGCGCAGGCTCCCACGGCCTCGCCGTGGCAGGAGTGCACGTGCAGGTCGCCGCGGTGCACCTCGAAGTTGGCACCGGCGATCGGGAGGGGACCGGAGCCGACGCCCGGGCGCTCGCCGAGCCAGCGCAGCTCGAAGGTGCGCCAGGCCGTGGCCAGGCGTCCGTCGGACAGGCGGTAGTCGACCTCGATCGTCACCGGCCGCAGGCTGCCGGCGGGGTCCGTGCCCGCGAAGATCTGGTCCAGGTCGAGGCTGAAGTCCACCCGGCCGTAGGGCTGGTCGGGCGTCGCGCGCAGGTCGGCGACGAGGTCGTTCACGCGCTCGCCGATGGACTCGGCCATGAGCAGGGCCGCGTCGCCCTCGAGCGTCGGCGCCAGGGGCGAGGCGAACTGGCGCCCGTGGCGGTGCAGGTGCGAGAGGGTCTCCGGCAGACGCTCCAGGTCGGCGTTCACGTGGCCGAAGCGCGGGTCGCCGACCATCGCGCCCGATAGCTCGCGGGCGTCGATCACATGGCCGTCCGCCACGACCCGCAGCTCTTCGAGCCAGGCGCGCTCGCCCTGGGGCAGCCACTCGTACAAGAGGGCCTGGGCGTCCATGCGGACCAGCTCGCGCACGGTGCGCGGCGCGAAGACGAGCAGGGCCGGCGCGCCGGCGTCCACGCGCCTGCGCTCGACCCGCTCGAACGGTGCCGTACCCTCCAGGGCCCGGCCCGCGACCCGGAAGCCGCCGGTCTCGTAGACGTCCGCAAAACGGTGCTTGTGCTGGGTTGCGTGCCCCGGGGTTGCTGTGGCAACGAAGATGGCGGCGAGGGCGGCGAGGCGGGGGGCTTGCTTCATGTCGCGGAGATCGGGGGGCCAGCGGGTAGGCTCGCCATTCTACGGCCCCCTGCGAGAACGGTGGTTCCGCTCGCATTCGGCCGCACCCGAGGAACAACCGCCCTCCATGCAAGAGCGCATCTGGCACGGCCACTACGACTCCGGCGTCCCCACGTCGCTGGACTACGACCAGGGCACCCTGACCGCGATGCTGCGGCGCAGTATCGACGGGAACGGCCCGCGGCCCGCGGTGACCTTCATCAACCGCACCCTGACCTTCGCCGAGCTGGGTGCCGACGTCGCGCGTATGGCCAACGCCCTGCGCGGCCTCGGCGTGCGCGAGGGCACGACGGTGGGGATCATGGCCCCGAACCTGCCCCAGACGGTGATTGCCTACCACGCGGCCCTGGCGGCCGGCGCCAAGGTGGCCCTGACCAACCCGCTCTACACGGCGCCCGAGATCGAGCACCAGTGGAACGACGCGCAGGTCGAGGTGGCCTTCGTGGCGGACTTCCTCTACGCGAGCACGGTCGCGAAGGTGCGCTCCAAGGTCAACGCGAAGCACTTCGTGATCCTCTCGATCCCGGAGTACCTCAAGTTCCCGCTCAACCTCCTGGCGCCCTTCAAGCTGCGCAAACAGGACCCGCCGGCCATCGCCAAGGTGCCCGATGGTCCGGGCATCCACCGCTTCAAGCAGCTCCTCTCCGGGCAGTCCACGTCCTTCCCCGAGATCTCCTCGACCGCGGAGGACATCGCGGTGCTGCAGTACACGGGCGGCACCACCGGCCGTTCCAAGGGCGCGGTGCTCAGCCACCACAACCTGACCAGCAACGTGCAGCAGCTGGTGGCTTGGATCAACTCGGACCAGCCCCACGACGAGGTGATCCTGACCGCCCTGCCCCTGTTCCACGTGTTCGGGATGACGGTCGCCATGAACCTGGCCCTGTCGATGGGCGCGCACCAGGTGCTGCAGCCCAACCCACGCGACATCCCGACGGTGGTCAAGCTCATCGCCAAGCACCGCGTGAGTCTCTTCCCGGGCGTGCCGGCGCTGTTCGCCAACATCAACAAGCTGCCGAACATCGGCGACTTCGACCTGTCGTCCGTGCGCGTCTGCGTCTCCGGGTCCGCGCCCCTACCCAGCGACGTCCAGACCAAGTTCGAGCGACTCACCGGCGGCAAGATCCTCGAGGGCTTCGGCATGACCGAGACCTCGCCGGTGACCCACGCCAACCCGTTCCACGGCACGCGCAAGATCGGCACCATCGGCATTCCGCTCTCGGACACGGACGCCAAGATCGTGGCCGTCGAGGACGACGCGCAGGTGATGCCGGTGGGGGAGGCCGGGCAGCTGCTGGTCCGCGGCCCCCAGGTCATGCAGGGCTATTGGCAGCAGCCCGAGGCCAGCGCCGAGGCCCTGGCCGGCGGCTGGATGCACACCGGCGACCTGGCGGTGATGGACGAGCAGGGCTACTTCAAGATCGTCGGGCGCACCAAGGACATGATCAGCGTCGGCGGCCTGAAGGTCTTCCCCGACGAGGTCGACGACGTGCTGCACGACCACCCGTCGATCCTGGAGGCGGCGACCATCGGACTGCCCAAGCCCTCGGGCAACGAGTACGTGAAGTCCTTCGTCGTGCTCGAGGCCGGCAAGACCATGACCGCCGAGGAGGTCATCACCCACTGCGCCGAACGCCTGGCGCCCTACAAGGTGCCGTCGGAGGTGGAATTCATCCCGGAGCTGCCGCGCTCGAGCGTGATGAAGATCCTGCGCCGCGAGCTGCGCGACCGTGAGCTCGGCAAGCAGCGTGGCGACGGGCAGGCGGGGCTGCCGGGTTAGGCGGCGGTTTTGTGCCTGGCACCGTACGAACGCCTACCCCGGGGCGGACGTCAGTCCTGGGTCAGGCGTTCCAGCATGCGCTGGAGCGTGGTCGCCTCGACCGCGCCGGCGATCCCCTCGAGGAACTGACCGTTGGCGTCCGCGAGGACGATGAAGGGCAGGGTGGTCGCGTCCTCGAGCTTCATGGCGAGCTCTTCGACCTCTTCCTCCGGGTCGTCGCAGTCCGAGGCCAGGGCGACGAAGTTCTCGCGCAGGAGCTCGGCGACCTCGGGGCGAGGCACCACGCTCTGGACGAAGGCGCGGCACTGGCTGCACTTTTCGCGACCGTACTCGATCAGGATCTTCTTGCCGTCGCGACGGGCGGCCGCCTGGGCCTCGGCGAAGGTCTTGAACCAGTCGAGGGTTCCGCGGTCGTCGAAGTGGGGGTGGGACGAGGACGTGGTCGTGGGCATGGATGTTCGCGGCGGCGCGCGCCGCGGTTGCGCTGCGAGTGAGCGGCGTCAGGGGGACGTCGCTCACGAGCGGGAAGGGATCCCTGGGGACCGATCCGGCGGAATATTGTCGGCGCCTCGGGCGCGGTGATCAACCGGTGCAGGCCGGGCTATGTGTCGATCCCGTCGACTGGGACGAGAAATCGCCGCCCTCGTCGAGGCTCGGCCGGGCGTCTCCGGGAGGGGGCGAGGCCGCCTGGCAGTGGCCCAGAGGCCGATCGTGCGGACCAGGAGAGGGGCAGAGCGCGCTCGGGGCAGCTCAGAGGGACCAATCCGGCCAGCCAGCGGCGCCGGGCATCACTGGGGCTTGCCGAACAGGAATCCCTGGCCCAGGGGGACTCCCAGGTCGAGCAGGACGGCCAGATCGGCGTCCGCTTCGATGCCCTCGGCCACGACCCGGGCCTCGAGGGTCGCCGCGACCTTCAGCAGCCGCTCCAGGGAGCGTCGCCGCTCGCCGGCCGTCGCGATCCCGTCGATGCAGCGCCGGTCGATCTTGATCAGGTCCGGCTCGAGCATCACCAGGCTCTCGAGGCAACTGCGCCCGAAGCCCACGTCGTCGATCGCGACCCGCGCCCCGGCGGCGTGCAACGCGCCCACCGCGTCGCGCAGGTAGGAGGGATCACCGATGATCTGCTGCTCGCTGATCTCGACCACGAAGCGCGTCGGTCGGTCGTCCGACTCCAAGAGCTCGACGAAGTGCTCCACTGGCACGTCGATCAGGGTCGAGGGCAGCACATTCAAGAAGCAGTCGTGCTCGGGCCGCAGCTCGCCGGCGGTCTGCACGGCCAGCTCGAAGCAGCGTCGGTCCAGGGCCGTCTGCGCCCCGGCCTCGAATGCCCGACGGAAGAAGTCCTGGGGTTCGCCGAAGGCCTCGTCGGTGGAGCGCGCGAGCATCTCGTAGCCGATCACGCGCGAGTCCGGCAGGTGCAGGATCGGCTGGCGCGCCATGCGGAGGAAGCGGCCCGCGCGCAGGGCTTCGGCCAGCGAGCCGGCGCCACCCCGCTCGGCTGCATCATTGGGCACGTCGGTGAACTGGGGTCCGCAAACCCGGTTCGGTCCCCGGCGCTTGTCGGCGCGCAGGCGCTGGTGGGCGATGGACCACAGCTCGTCGACGGACACGCCCTCGTCGACCACCAGGGTCACGCCCACGCTGGCGCTGACGTGGACCGAGCTCTCGCGCACGGCGACGGGGGTGCTGGCCACGGAACGCCGCACCTTCTCGGCCACCCGCAGGGCCTCGCCCAGCCGCGTCTGCGGCAGCAGCACCATGAACTCGTCCCCGCCGATGCGGGCCAAGTAGTCCGTGGCGCGCAGGGAATCGCGCAGGCACTCCGCTACCTCGCGCAGCACGATGTCGCCCACCGTGTGCCCGAAGGAATCGTTGATGCGGCGGAAGTCGTCCAGGTCGACCAGGAAAAGGGCCAGCTCCGAGCCGTCGCGCCGAGCCCAGCGTAGCTCGCGGGTCAACATCTGCTGCAGGCCGCGTCGGTTGAGCAGCGAGGTCAGCGGGTCGACCAGGGCCAGCTCGGCCAGCCGAGCGTTGGCCTTGCGAAGCTCGCTGGAGACGGTCTCGTGGTCGTTCTTCACCCGCTGGCGCCGAATCGCGTGGCGCACCGCGCGGCGCAGACCCTCGGACCTCAGGTCGTCCGCGGGCAGGTGGTCCTGGGCGCCGCGTTCGAGGGCCCGGTCGGCCAACTCGGTACGGTCGAGGGCGATCAGCGGCAGGTCCGGAGCCGTGGCCGAGAGGCGCTCCAAGCCAGCCAGGGCGTCGTCACTCTCGAGGGCCAGGTCCAAGAGGATGGCGTCCGGTGCGGTCTCCTGGAGTTGGCGCTCGGCGCTCGAGAAGCTGAGCGCGGACGCGACGGCGAACTGCCCATCGCCGCCGAGCAGCGCCCGCAGGTTGCTCACGAGGCCCGCGTTGGCGCTGACCACGAGCACGTCGACGACGTCCGCGATGCCGCCCGTGCGGCGTCCGAGGGGAAACTCTCCGCGCGGCGGAGTGGCGACGATCGGTCCCGACGTGGGCTCCGATTCGAGGTGGCTGCGATCTAACATGCTCCCGGACCGAGGCGTAGCAAGCGCCGAACTGGCACCCTGGCGACTTCGACCGGACTCCCAGTCCGCCGCGCCGGGGCGCTCGGGTCAACGGGGCCCCTCGGACCTTCCGGGAACTGGGATCCGCGCAGCCCAGGGCCCGAACCCCACTCGAACATGCATTTTGCATCCGCGACCACGAGCCCCGCGCTGAGGGGCGTGCTGACGGCGGCCGGAATCGGCCTGGTCGTGCTCCTGGCCGTGGTGGGCGCGGCGACGGTGGTCGATCGCTTCGGTGGCCGTGCGCTCCTCGATCCGGATGCCGTACCCCGGTCGGTCACGCCGCGCGGAGACCTTTCGGATCAGGAGCGGACGACGATCGAGATCTTCCAAGCGGCAGCGCCGTCGGTGGTCCACATCGATACGTCTTCACGGCGCCTTGACGAGTTGGGCAAGTTGGTCCTGGGGGATCTTTGGCCCGAGGGCTCGGGCAGCGGCTTCCTGTGGGACGTAGAGGGGCATGTCGTCACCAACAACCACGTGATCCGCGGCGCGCGCACCTGCGTGGTGACTCTCGCGGATCGCTCCCAATGGAGCGCGACCCTGATCGGGACCGCCCCGTCCTTCGACCTGGCGGTGCTGCGGATCGATGCGCCCCGCGCGCAACTGCGGCAGATCGCCGTGGGGGAGTCGTCCGACCTGCTCGTGGGGCAGCAGGTGTTCGCCATCGGGAATCCGTTCGGTTTGGACCAGACTTTGACGACGGGCGTCATCAGTGGCGTCGACCGGACCGTGCGGACCGAGCTCGGCGAGGTCGTCGGCGGCTTGATCCAGAGCGACGCGGCGATCAACCCCGGCAACTCGGGCGGGCCCTTGCTCGACAGCGCAGGGCGACTGATCGGCGTCAACACGGCGATCCTCTCGCCGTCGGGCGCGTCGGCCGGGGTCGGCTTCTCGATCCCCGTCGACACGGTCAACCGCATCGTTCCGCAGATCATCCAGACCGGAGCGGTGGGGCGCACGGCGATCGGCGTGTTCATCGCCAACCGAGGGCTGCTCCTGGACCTCGGGCTGGACCACGGGGTCCCGATCGGCGAGGTCGTGCCGGGTTCACCAGCGGAAGTGGCCGGGCTGCGCGGTCTGCACATGAGCGACAGCGGCAGCGTGGTTGCCGACGTGGTGCTCGAGGTGGCGGGGATGCCGGTGCGCAATCGCGACGACCTGGTGGTCGAGCTGTCCGAGCACGAGCCCGGATCCGCCGTGCCGCTGCTCGTCTGGCGCGAGGGGCGCGAGGTCGAGCTGACCGTGCGACCGGTGACGGTGGAGAGCTTCGAGCGATGAGCGGACTGCGCGAGGTTCTGTTGGTGGGCACGGGCGGCTTCGCCGGGGCCGTGGCGCGCTACCTGACCGGGGGCTTCGTGACGCGTAGGCTGGGCCTGGACACGGTGCTCGCGACGGTCACGGCCAACATGCTGGGCTGCCTGGCGATCGGCCTGGCCGTGGCCTGGCTCGAGGCGCGCGAAGAGCCCGCGGTCGCTTGGCGCCTGGTGCTCGTGGTCGGCTTCCTCGGCAGCTACACGACCTTCTCGACCTTCGGCTACGAGACCGTCGAGTTGCTGCGCGAGGGCCGCGCGGGGTTGGCCCTGGCCAACGCCCTCGGCCAGCTCCTCGTGGGCCTCGCCGCGGTGGTCGCGGGGCGCGCGGTGGGCAACGCGCTGTTGGCCGGTTGAGCGGATCCCGCCGCGCGTGCCCGGCTGGCCGAGACCCGCTCTCGACGCCGACCCCCTTGGCTCAGGCGCCCCCGGGCTCGGGCCCGGCGCTGTGGATCTGAGCCGGGTCCTCGATGACCATGTCGAAGCCGGAGCGATCCGTGCGCAGCTTGCCACGGAACCACAGGAAGTTCTGGGTGAAGGACTCGCGCGAGTGCTCCAGGGCATCGCGGTCGAACTTCGAGACCGCGTCGGCGGCGATGCGCGCGCGTACGGCGCGGCTGCGGTCGCCGCGCAGCAGGAGGGTCACGCCGCCGTCGTCCTCGTCGAAGATGCGGTCGATCGCGCCGAAGACCTCCACCTCCGCGGTCGCGCGTTGGCGCAGGGCCTCAAGGCCGTCGGGGTCGTCGGCTGCTCCGACCGCGCTGTCCACCGCCGCGGCCCGCGCGCGGTAGGCGTCGACCGCCGCCGCGCGAGCGTCCCACCAGGGCAAGAGCTCGGCGTAGGGCCGCAGGACCTCAGGCCCAGCTTCGTTCGCGGCACGATTGGTGGCCGGGTTCCAGATGCCGATCCGCGCCGCGCGGGCGCGGGTCTGCGCGGCGCGCATCGCGGCGTCGCAGACCAGGCTATTGCCGTACTTGTTGAAGTAGGGGCTCTTGCCGCGCTCGATCAGCAGCAGGTTGAAGTCGGTGCCGTCCGGCAGCAGGACGTGGCACAGGAGGCGCCCGTAGACGTCGCGGCGCTCGACCCCGCCCGGGAACAGCAGGCCGACCCGCTGGACGCCGTCGACGAGGCTGTGCTCGGCGAAGAACTCCACCGCCCAATCGGCGCACTGCTGGCCGAAGACCGTCTCGGGCTTGAGCGGGTCCACGTCCGAGCGGCCCGAGAGCTTCTCCTCGGTGTCCACGTTGAGCAGGCGCAGCTTCTCCACCTGGCCCGCCCGCTGGATGTGGATCGTGTCGCCGTCGACCACCCGCACCACATCGAACAGCTCCGTGGGGGCCGCCGGGGCCCAGGCCGACTCGGCGGCCGCAGTGGCTGCCGGGTCCTGGAGCGCGGTCGCGTGCAGGGCCCCGGGGCCCGGGGAGGCGCAGGCGGCCAAGAGGCCGGCGAGCAGCGCGGCGGCCAGGCCGGACGCCTGGGCGAGGCGCGAGAGCCGGTCGTGGGGGGCGTCGAGGGTCGGGGGCATGGCTTGCGAATCCGTCGATGTGCGGATGAGGCGGGTGGCGGGCCTTTCGGGTCCGCGGGGCGGCAGAGCATACTTGCCGACGCGATGAGTGACGTTCGAACGGCGGAAGCCCTGGCCGCGCGCCAGGCGAGTGAAATCCAGGGGACCCCCGAGCCGGCCGGCGCGCCGACCGTGGCCGAGGTCCTGACCCTGCGCGGCGAGCGCGCCTCCCGGGGGCGCGTGGCCGGCCGCCTGGTGGTGGTGCCCGACGCCCTCGGTAGCCTGCCCACCGAGCGCATCGCTCGGGACGCGGTCGAGGACGAGCTCAACCGCTTCCGCCGCGCCCTGGGCCGCGCGCGCAACCAACTCCGCGAGCTCCGCGAGCGGCTGAAGGACGAGGTCGGTGCCGAGGACGCGAGGATCCTCGACACGCACCTGGCCCTGTCCAAGGACAGCGCCTTCATCGCCGACGTCGAGAACCTGATCCTCGAGAGCCAACTGCGCCTCGAGACTGCGATCGGCAAGGTCGTGGGGGACTTCGATCGCATCTTCCGGTTGGTCAAGTCCGAGGAGCTGCGGCGCGGCGCCGCGGACCTGCGCGACGTGGGCCTGCGCGTGCTCCGCAACCTCGACGGGCCCGAGGGTCCCGACACGGTCCCGGCGGTGCCCGTGGCCGCGGCGGACGACGGGCCTCGGATCCTCGTGGCCCGCGAGCTCTCCGTCGTGGACCTGTTCGACCTCGAGCGCGGCGCGGTCGCCGGCCTGGTGGCCGAGACGGGCGGCGGCAGCTCCCACGCGGCGATCCTGGCGCGATCCATGGGCGTCCCCGCCCTGACCGGTGTGGAGGGGGCGTTCGAGTCCCTGCGCGACGGCCAGTGGGCCGTGCTCGACGCCGACGCCGGGGTGCTGCGCGTCTCCGACGACCCGGCGGCGATCGCGGACTGGGACTCGATCGAAGCCGCCGGCGCGGACATCGACTCGATCGAAGTCGAGCGACTGGACGACGTCTCCACCCGCGACGGCCGCTCGATCGCGATCCTGCCCCTGTGCTCCGGCCGCGACGAGGTTGCGCGGGTGGTCGAGTGGGGCGCGCGCGAGATCGGCCTGGTGCGTACCGAGATGGCCTTCGTGACCGAGTCCACGGCGCCCGACGTCGCGCGCCTCGAGACCTACCACCGCGCCATCGCCGATGCGGCCGGGGGCGCGCGGGTCAGCTTCCGCCTGTTGCATGCGGACGCGAAGACGCCGCTGCCGTTCATGGATGCCAAGTCCGCGGCGGCGCGCCAGCCCGGGGTGCGCTTCCTGCGCGCGCAGCCCGAGCTGCTGCAGAATCAGCTCGCGGCGCTGTTGATGGTCGCCGCCGACGATCCGGTCCGCATCGCGATCCCGTTCGTCGACGACGTGGACTCGTTCATCGCCGTGCGCGACGCCCTGGTGGCCGCGCGCGAGTCCCTGCGCAAGCTCGGCCGCAGGCCGGCGGACGACGTGCAGCTCGGGGTCACCATCGACACCCCCGGCGCGCTGTTCGGGCTCGAGGACCTGTGCGAGCACGCCAACTTCGTGCACTTCAACGTGGACGCGCTGGTGATGCACCTGATGGTCGCCGATCGCACCGCGCCGGTCTTCCGTCCGTTGTTCGAGCGCCTGCACCCCTTCGTCCTGCGGGCCCTGGCCCACGCCCTCGAGGCGGTCCACACCAGTGGGGTCGAGCACGCCGTCTTCGGCGGTCTGGTCGATCGGCCCGAGAACGTGCCGCTGCTCTTGGCGCTGGGCTTCCGGCGCCTGTGTCCGTCCCTACACGCCACGCCCCAGGTGGTTGCGGCGGTGCGTGCGACCGACATGGAAGCGGCCGGGCGCCAGCTGGATGCTGCCCGTCGCGCGGGCAGCCACGCCCGCGGAGTCTCCCCGGTGGCCGGTTTCCACCACGGCTTCGCGTCCGGCGAGGGCGACTGACCCGCTAGCGGGGCGCGCGAAGGCGCAGCCGCCGCCGGTCGGGCCGCATGGCCGGCCCCATAGAGCGGACCTCCGAGCGGCCCGGGCGCGCGTCAGGTGCGCTCGACGACGGGCGCCGCTCGGACCACGTCCAGGGGTCGTCCAGCGGCCCAGCCCGTGGCGGCGCGCAGCTCGTCGGCCATGGCCCGGGCGATCTCGTCCCGACGCGCGGGAGGGCCGATCGCCACGAGGGCGGAGCCGGCGCCGCTGATGTTGGCCGCGAAGGCTCCCGCCTGCCGGGCGGCATCCAGGGCGCGACTCGCGCCGGGCAGGAGGCCCAGGCGGTATGGCTCGTGGAGCAGGTCGCTGGTGCCGTGGCGCAGTAGGGCTGGGTTCCCGGTACGCAGCCCCTCGAGCAACAGGGGCACTCGCCGCGCGTTCTCCACGGCATCGGCGAAGGGCACCCGATCCGGGAGCACGGCACGGGCCCGCGCGGTGGCCAGGGGCTCGCGGGGCCAGGCCGCGGCGAAGCCCAGGTCGGGGTGCACGTCGACCTGGATCAGCGGCGCGGGCTCACCCGCGATCGGGACGCAGACCGTGCAGCCGCCGAAGAGCGAGGCCGTCACGTTGTCGGGATGCCCCTCGAGCTCGATCCCTGCGTTCAGCAGGCCGCGACGGTCCGGTTCGAGCTCGCCGCACCACGCTCGGCCGAGCAAGAGCCCCGCCGCCACGGCCGCGCCGGTGGAGCCCAGTCCCCGCCCGATCGGGATCTCGGAGTCGACGATCAACTGGGCCTCCTGCGCCCGGGGACCAGCCGAACGCTCGAAGGCGCGCAGGAGCAGGTCGCGCCCCGGCTCCGGCCAGTCGGGGCTGGGCTCCGGACCGCTGCTGCTCGGCCCGCTGGGACTCGAATGCGCGACGACCTGCGGTTGGCCCGCGGGGCGCGGCCCGACCTCGACATGCAGGAAGAGGGAGAGGCACAGACCCAACTGGTCGAAACCGGGTCCCAGGTTCGAGGTCGAGCAGGGGACGGCCAACCGGAACCTGTCGCCCCGCGGCCGAGCCCTTCCGTCGATCTCTTGCCCGTCGCCCATCGTGTCCCGACGATAGCGCGCGCCGCCGCAGGGTCTAGCGGCCCAGTGTCGCGATCCGTTGTAGCAGGGTAGACTCGGCGCCCCTCATCTCCGGAGGACCGCTCGAAAAGGGTCCTAACGCCGCTCCGCGATGGAGCTGGCCCGCAGAGCACGGAGAAAAAGCATGGCCGAGAATCACGAGCACGAGCGCTTCTACTCGCGTCTTTCCACCCTCCCCGACGTCGAACTCATGCCGTCGGTAGGCAGCTGGATCCTGATGAAGCTCGACGACGCTCCGGGGTTCGCGGAGCGTCTGAATCAGCGCCTCTACGCGGGTGCGGTGTCGGTGCCCCACGGGATCCCCGGGGCGCTGCGAATCCCGGTGCGCGACGCCAAGGAGAACGAGCGCGTGCTGGCCTCGATCGCCGAGCTGCTCAAGGGCAACACGGGCGAAGACGAGGAGTCCGAGGACGACGATGCGATCTGAGGGACTGCGGCTGGCGCTGGACGCCCCTCGTCTGACGCAGGGGCTCGTCCTCGCGCTCGTCGGGCTCACCTCGACTGCGGCAGGCGCGCAAGATGGGGCAGTTCAGGAGACCGACGAGGCCGCGGCTCCTCGCGAGCGGCCGGATCGCGGACCTCGGATCGACGAGGGTCGCGACCTCTTGACCGAGGAGGTCACGGCGCTCGAGCTCGAAGCGCACGTGGGCTACCTGTCCCAGGATCTCCTGGCCGGGCGCGAAACGGGCAGCGCGGGCGAGGCCCTGGCGGTGGCCTACATCGCCGAGCGGCTCGAGGCGGCCGGGTGGCAGCCCGGCGGAGACGACGGGACGTTCCTCCAGCGCGTGCCCCTGTCCGTGACCACCGTCGAAGTCGATCCGAGCGTGGCCGAGGTCGGCACGGACGCCGTCGTCGAGTGGCGCGTCGACTACACGATGGTCACCTGGGCGCCCCTGGCGGGGGAGTTCGACGTGGTCGTGGCCGAGGACCTCGACTCGATCCCGTTCACCGACCAGGCCCTGTTCGTGCCCGCCTCCACCAGCGAGCGCGCCTCCGTGCTGGCCGAGCTCGCCGCGCGCGGCGACGACGCGCCGGCACTCGTGATCCTGCCTGGGCCCTCGAGTCCTGGTCGCCCGGGTGGTCGCCTGCCGAGCCCGCGCATGGAAGTGGAGACGGGCGGCGCGATCTTCCCGGTGCTGCGCGCCCGCGGGGAGTTCCTGGGTCGCATCGAAGCGGGCACGGTCGGCAAGCTCGCGATCGCCCTGGAAGCCGAGCGCGTGGAGCTGTCGTCCCACAACGTGGTCGCGATCCTGCCCGGCGCGGGCAGCGAAGCGCACCCCGAGCTGGCGGGCGAGGTGATCGTGCTCAGCGCCCACCTCGACCACATCGGCACGACCCAGAGTGACGATCCCGAGGCCGACCTGGTCTACAACGGCGCCGACGACGACGCGTCAGGCGTGGCGGCGGTGATCGAGGTCGCGGAAGCCCTGGCGCTCGGTCCGCGTCCGGCGCGAACCTTCGTGGCGTTGCTGGCCACGGGCGAAGAGCGCGGGCTGCTCGGCACCCGCGAGTACCTGCGCAGGCCGGCCAGGCCCCTGGCTGAGACGATCTACAACCTGAACTTCGAGATGCTCGGGCGTCCCGACGCCCTCGTCGGCGGCCCCGGTCACATGTGGTTCACGGGCTATGAGCTGACCAACGTCGGACCGCTCTGCGCCGAGCTGGGGGTGGAGCTGACCCCCGATCCGCGGCCGGAGCAGCGCTTCTTCCAGCGCTCGGACAACTACGCCTTCGTGATGGAAGGCATCGTGGCCCAGACCCTCTCGTCGTTCGATCTGCACGACGACTACCACCAGGTCACCGACGAGTGGTGGACGGTTGATTACGACCACATGGAGCAGGCGGTGACCGTCTCCGCGAAGGCCGCTGCCCTGCTCGGTTCCGGCGCCGTGACTCCGGCCTGGAACGAGGGCATGCAGCCCGCCCAGCGCTGAGCGGCGGCGAGCCGCTCGGAGCACGCAGCGATGACTGGGCCAGTCGCACAAGGCCGGCCCGTCGCGTAGTATCTGCCCCCCCACGCAAACCTGGACCCGAAGACCACCGAGATGAGCCCCAGCAGCACCGCCAAGAAGAAGAGCAAGAGCGCCGGCAAGCAGGCCGAGCGGAAACCCTCGACGAAGCGACCCGCGGCAGCTGCTGCTAAGAATGGTCCGACGAAGAGTGGTCCGAAGAAGAGTGGCAAGGCGGGCGCCAAGGCCAAGGGGGCCGGCAAGAAGCGCAAGGTTGCTGGGCTGACCGCGGCGACGGCCGACAAGTACGAGCTGTACCAGGCCGCCGTGCAGTCGCCCGGCGCCGATGTCGACTTCCTGATCGACACCTTCAAGAAGCTGCGCAACAAGGAGCCGCGGCACCTGCGCGAGGACTTCTGCGGCACCGGCTACCTGCTGGCCGAGTGGCTGCGGCGCAACAAGAAGAACACCGCGGAGGGCTTCGACAACGACCCCGAGCCGATCGAGTGGGGCCTCGCCCACAACTTCGACGACGTCAAGGCGCACGAGTCGCGGCTCAAGCTGCACCTGGGCGACGTGCGCGAGCCGAGCGACCGCCAGCCCGACATTCGCACTGCGCCGAACTTCTCGTGGATGATCTTCACGGAGCGCGCGGTGCTGCTCGAGTACTTCAAGGCGGCCCACGCGGACCTGGCCGACAAGGGCCTGTTCGTGATGGACATCTACGGCGGCCCTGAAGCCTTCGAAGAACTCGAGGAAGAGCGCGAGATCGACGGCGCGAACTTCACCTACGTCTGGGACCAGGACAGCTACCACCCTGCCAGCGGTCGCTACCGTTGCAAGATCCACTTCCGTTTCGAAGACGGCAGCGAGATCCGCGACATGTTCGACTACGACTGGCGCCTGTGGTTCCTGCCTGAGGTGGTCGACATCCTGCGTGAGGCCGGTTTCAGCAGCGTCGATTCCTACTGGGAAGGGACCGAGGAAGACGACGAAGCCGGCGAGGACGACTACCTCGAGGGCAACGGCGAGTTCGAGAAGTCGGACGTCGGCGAGAACTGCCCGGCCTGGGTCACTTACATCGTGGCGCAGAAGTAGGACGCCGCCGTTCTGGAAGGAGCCGCGTCGACCCTCGTAGGCCGGCGCTCGTTTCTGCAGGCCGTCCGGTCCGATAGGAGCCAGGGGCCCCCTGC
This sequence comes from Engelhardtia mirabilis, assembly GCA_007751255.1. Lineage (GTDB taxonomy): Bacteria > Planctomycetota > UBA1135 > UBA1135 > Engelhardtia > Engelhardtia mirabilis. The sequence goes on along the minus strand of CP036296.1, from coordinate 4,535,896 downwards.
GCGTGGCGCGCCGGGGGCCCCTGGCCGTTCGGCGCAGCCGCCGCGATGTTGCGGCGGGCAGCACTGTCCAAGGACGGGCCAGATCGACTGCATCCGGCCGCGTCCGCGGCTCGAAGCGCCCCCCGTCCGCACGGGAACCGAGGAACACGACCATGCTTCGAATCGCAACCAGCCTGCTGCTGTCGACCCTGCTCACCGCTCCCGCCTGTGCCGCGAGCGCCGCGGATGGACCTGCCGCGCCCGCTGCGGGGGCCGCACCGGGGCCCGCAGCCAGCGCCACGGACCTGGAGTACCTCTCAGACTTCTTCTGCTTTGCGGGGGGCGACGAGAAGGGGCGTGTGGTCTTTGCCTTCGACGCCAACCGGGGCCGCAAGGGCACCGAGGAACAGGCCGAGTACTTTGCCGTGCTGTGGGTCGAGGGTGACGGCTGGCGCAAGTTGTCCGGCACCGGAGACCTGGCCGGCACCGATGTCAGCTACGAGTCCATCCCGAGCACGGCGAGCTTCGCCGTGACCGGCACCGCCCTGGCCGGTATCACTGTCGCGAGCCCGCCCAACGGTCTGGAGCTGGTCGCGCAGCCGATCGAGATTCGGCGCAGCTCCGAGGACGCCGGGGCGCGCTTCGACACGGGTTCGTCGCGCGCGAGCCTGACCCTGGGCGAGCGCCGCTTCGAGGGCCGCGTCAGCTACGAGTTCTGCCACCTGCCCGACAAGAACCCGCTGGTGAAGACCTACACCGATCTGTTCGGCGACGGCTACCACGGGGTCTACGCATTCGTGGGGGAGGCGGCGACGGCGGACGACCTGCGCTTCCACCGTTCCGGCGGGACGCTGCGACCCCTGGTGGGACGCTTTGCGGGCTTCGCCACCCGGGGCGCGCAGACCCTCGCGGTGACGGGTGAGCCCGCGTTCAAGATCTCGAACCTGAGCCTGGGTGGCTTCTTCCGCTGGCCCGGTCGCTATCGCGCGAGCTGGAACGTCCCGGCGGCGGAGAACGCGTCGCCCACCGCGGTGGCCTTCGACGTGCGCCTCAAGGACCGCGAGACCCTGGTCAACTACGTCTTCGGCGGGGTGGCGGTAGCGATCGTCGACGGTTCGGTCACCCGCGACGGGGTCGAGCAGCCGGCCTTCGGTCTGGCTCTGATCGTGCGCTGAGCCGCGTCGGGAGCGCGGGGTTAGACTCGGCCGCCAGATGGCCGACGGAGTCGAGAACCCACCCCGGAGCGACGATCGGAGCCGGGACGAACCCGCCGGTCGTGGATCCCTACCGACCCTCGCCTACGACCAGGGGCGAGCCGACCTGGGCTCCGTGCCCCTCACCGAACTGGGCCGCGCGCGGCGTACCGGTGGCGTGTTGTGGCGCGTGGAGCGCTACCTGGCGTCGCACCGTTGGCACGGCTGGAGCTTGGCGACCGTCGAGCGGCGCTGTCGCTCGCCGCACCGCGTGCTCGACTACATGCAGACCTGCTTCGAGTACGTCCACGACCAGGTCCTGCACGGGGTGGAGGAGTTCTGGCAGACGCCGGAGCAGACCCACGCCCTGCGCCAGGGCGATTGCGAGGACTGGGCGCTCTACGCCTGCCACGTCCTGCGCCGCGCCGGCCACGGGGCTCGGGTCTTCGCCGCCTTCGATCGGAACGAGGGCCACGCCAGTTGCCTCGTGCCCTGGAAGAAGCAATGGGTGCGACTGGGGACGCGGGGGCTGATCGAACTCGACGTGGGGCCGACCAGCGCGGAGGTCGAAGTGGCGCGGGCCGCGGCCGAGTCCTTCTACCCGGGACGCTGGGAGTGCTGCTCCTTCGTCGAGGAGTTCGGATTGGGCCCCCTGTCCAGGCTCGGGACCCGCGCCCTAGAGCCGCGTTACCAGTGGATCCTGCCGAGCGGGTCCGAGGGCGGAGCGCCCGGGTAGGATCGAGCAGACCCTCGGTCCCAGGTCCCTCGATTCCCATGCGTACACCGCGCCCCCTCGCCGCGCTCCTCGCCAGCGCCACTCTGTTCGCCGCGCCAGCCTCGGCCACCTGGTCGATCATCCTGGTCAACATCGAGACGCGCGAGGTCGTGATCGCCTCGGCCACTTGCCTGGCGAACTTCGACCTCGAGGTCGCCCTGCCCGTGGTGCGTGTGGGTTACGGCGCGGCCGCGGCCCAGTCGCTGGTCGACTCGAGCGGCGTCAACCGCCAGTTGATCTGGGACTCGTTCATCGCCGAGGTGCCGCCCGCCAACATCCTGCAGTTGCTCGCCGGGAGCGATCCCCAGCACCAGAGTCGGCAGTACGGGATCGTCGACGTGCTCCACAACCCGGCCAAGTTCACCGGCAACGGCGCGGGCAAGGCCAAGAAGGCGCTCGCGGGCAAGTCCCTGCCCTGGATCTACTCGGTGCAGGGCAACGTGCTGACCGCGGACCAGGTCATCGACGACGCGGTCGCGGCGCTGCTCTCGACTCCCGGTGACGCGAGCCAGAAGGTCATGGCCGCCATGGAGGCCGCCCGCGCGCTCGGCGGCGATGGGCGCTGCTCGTGCTCGATCCTGCAGCCCACCTCCTGCGGAGCGCCGCCGCCGAGCTTCACCAAGGCCGCCCACATCGGCTTCCTGGTGGTGGCGCGCATGGGCGACAGCGACGGCACCTGCAGTGGTCAGGCGGGCTGCACCAACGGCAGCTACCACCTGAACCTCAACGTGATCGGGTCGATCCCCGATCCCGACCCGGTCCTGACCCTGCAGAGCCTCTACGGCGCCTGGCGGGCCTCCCAGGCCGGGGTGCCCGACCAACTGCTCTCCAGCGCCAAGGCGGACGTTCAGTCGCTCGTGGCCGACGGAGCCTCGTCGGCCCAGGTGACGGTCCAGCTGGTCGACCTCGACGGCCTGCCGCTGGGCTCCGGCGGCGCCGCGCTCGGCATCGCCAGCGCCGGCGGTGGCGCGACCCTGACCCAAGTGGGAGCGGTGACCGACAACGGCGACGGCAGCTACACCTTCGCCCTGACGGCCGGCACCAGCGCCGGCGTCGAGTCCCTGGCGATCACCGCCGACGATGGCTCGGGGCCGGTGCTGCTGTACCCCTACCTGGAGCTGCGGGTCGATCCTTTGGTGGACCTGCACTGTGGCTTCGACGCCGTGTCGGCTGCCCAGGGCGCCCAGGTGCCGCTGACCCTGAACACCGATTCGAACGCCGTGTACCTGGTCTTGGCCAGTCTCTCCGGCACCGCGCCCGGGGTGCCCTTGGGCTTCGGGACCCTGCCGCTCAATCCCGATCCGCTCGTGGACCTGAGCCTGGTCCAGCCCAACCAGGGGCCCTTCGTGAACACCCTGGGCAGCACTGACGCCCTCGGTCACGCGGCGGCGGGCCTGTCCATTCCGCCCGGCGTCCTCGGCGCAGTGGCCGGCGGGCGGATCGACCTGGCCGCTCTGGTGCTCGGCGCCGGTCCGTCGGTCACCGCTGCGGCCGGCTTCGACATCGAACCCTGATCCACGTCCAGGCCGAGACCCGTACCCTGCGCCCGCCGTGCTTCCCCCCGAGAGTTATCAGCGGATCGGCGTCGAGCTGACGGTTTGTCCGGCCTGCGGGTACCGCTGCCCCGGGTCGTACCACTATTGTCCGGCCTGCGGAGCGGCGCTCCTTCCGCCCGACGGCAGTGGATCCGACGTGGACCCATTCCTCGGGAGCCCCCCCGGCGGGTATGGCGGCCCCGATCGCGCAGGTCCCTCCCGCGCGTCCCGGTCGCAGGCCCGAGTCGCCCGGCTCGCGCTGGGCGTGGGGTTGGTCGCAGGAGCGTTGATCGGCGCGCTGGTCGTCTGGGCTTCCCGGTCCTGAGTCGGCGACGTCTCCGCCCCTGAGTCGGAGCCCCATTCCGGCCGAAGACGCGAAGCCCACCGTGAACGCCATCCTCCCCGCCCTGCTCGGCCCCCTCGCCGCCCTCTCGGAGGGCGCCCACCACGACACCGACCTGACCGGCTCTGCCGTCGGGCTGGCCGCCGTCGTGGTCTTCGTCTTCGCCTACCTGCTGGTGGTCGCGGAGGACGTGATCCATCTGCGCAAGTCCAAGCCGGTGCTGATCGCCGCGGGGGTGATCTGGATCCTGACCGCGATCGGCATGAACGATCCGGAGACGATCGCGCACCGGGTCGAGCAGCACGTGGCGGAGTTCGCTGAGCTGTTCCTCTTCCTGATGGTGGCGATGACCTACATCAGCGCCATCGCCCACCGGAACGTGTTCTTCAAGCTCAACGCCCTGCTGGTCAACGCCGGCTTCGGGCTGCGCGCGATCTTCTGGACCACTGGCGCGTTGGCGTTCATGATCTCGCCGATCGCCGACAACCTGACCACGGCGCTCCTGATGGGGGCGGTGGTCACCACCGTCGGCCGCGGGAACACGCGCTTCATCTCGCTGGCGTGCATCAACGTCGTCATCGCCGCCAACGCGGGCGGGGCCTTCTCGCCCTTCGGCGACATCACGACGCTGATGGTCTGGCAGGCGGGCCACGTGCCGACGCTGGTCTTCCTCGACCTCGTCCCCGCGGCCCTGGTCAACTGGCTCGTGCCGGCGATCCTGATGAGCCTGGCCGTGCCCGCGGTCCGGCCCCAGGCGGTCACCGAGGACGTCGAGCTGAAGCCGGGCTGGCTGATGGTGATGCTGATGTTCCTGGCCACCATCGCCACCGCCGTCTGCTTCCATGCAGTCCTGCACCTGCCGCCCTTCCTGGGGATGACCACGGGTCTGGGCTACTACATGCTCTGGGGCTACTGGACCCGACTCAATGCGCGGCGCTATCAGATGGCCGAGCCGGTCGACGTCTTCGACGACGTGGCCAAGGTCGAGTGGGACACCCTGCTGTTCTTCTTCGGCGTCCTGATGTGCGTCGGAGGCCTGTCCGAGCTGGGCTACCTGGCGGTGACCAGCGAGGCCCTCTATACGGGCCACGGGCCGACCAACGCCAACATCGCCGTGGGCCTGATCTCGGCAGTGGTGGACAACGTCCCGGTCATGTTCGCTGTGCTCTCCATGGACCCGGTCATGGGCGCAACGCCGGCCGCGGAGATCCACCAGTGGCTGTTGGCCACCCTCGCAGCCGGGGTCGGAGGATCCCTGCTCTCGGTCGGCTCCGCCGCGGGCGTGGCTCTGATGGGGACCACAGGCGGCGAGTACACCTTCATGCGGCACCTGGTCTGGACGCCGGCCATCCTGTTGGGCTACGCGGCCTCGATCGGGGTGCACCAGCTCCTGAACATGCCGGCGGCCTCGGTGCTCGCAGGCGGCGGCTGAGCCGGATCCGGGAGCGATCGGCGTGAAGCGATCGCTCGGCGGGCTCGGTGCTTGCGGATCGCCGAGCGGATCGCCGAGCGGTCCGGACGCCGGCGACTTTCTCGCTCGATGGGCCGAAACGTCGGGAACCGTCCGAATGGGGGGGATCGGCCCGCGCTAGACTCCCCGCCATGCAACTCGCCCACACCATGATCCGGGTCAAGGACCTGGAAGAGACGATCGCGTTCTACACCGAGTTCCTGGGCCTCAAAGAGACCCGCCGGGGCACGATCGGCGACGAGGCCACCCTGGTGTTCCTCAGCGACGAGTGGGAGAACTACTTCATCGAGTTGACCTACAACCACGACGGTCGCGACTACGAGCTGGGCAGCCAGTTCGGTCACCTGGCCTTCACCGTCGACGACCTCGAGCCCTTCGTGGCCAAGGTCGAGGCCAAGGGTCTGGAGTACCGTCGCTCGAAGCCCGAGAACTCGAGCAACTACATCTTCGTCACGGACCCCAACGGGTACGCGATCGAGGTCCTCGAAGCGCGCTGAGGCCCGCTCCGGGCGAGGGGCGTGGCCAGGTCGATCGAGGCCCGGGGTCAGCGGCGAGCGCGGTGCCTATCCCGCGCGGTGCCTATCCCGCGCGGTGCCTATCCCGCGCGGTGCCTATCCCGCGCGGTGCCTATCCCGCGCGGTGCCTATCCCGCGCGGTGCCTATCCCGCGCGGTGCCTATCCCGCGCGGTAGCGATCCCGCGCGGTAGCGATCCCGCGCGGTAACGATCCCGCGCGGTGCCTATCCCGCCGCCGGCTGGCGGTGATCCATCGGTCCTAGACTACCCGCTGGCTCACGGCACCAGGCGCAGCGAGACCGCGTCGCTCACGGCCGTGACCGCGCCGATCGGCGAGAGGGTCAGGGCTGCGTGGTGCAGCACCAGGCCGGCGAGTGCCGGGCCCAGGCCGGTGGGGACGGAGATCGCCGCGGTCTTCTTCCCGGCGCCGTCGAGGACTCCGAGGGTGTTCACGAAGACCGCCGAATTGGCGTTGCTCAGGCTGAACAGCAGGTAGGAGTCGATCGCGAGGGGCAGTAGCTTGCCATCGATCGGCGTCGGCGGGACCGCGCCACTGACGCTACCCAGGACCAGAAAGATCGACCCGGCCGAGGCCGCGCCGAAGTCCAGGCTCAGGGACTGCAGGCCACCGCTGGCAATGGAGGCCGTGGTCGGCGCGGCGCTGAGGTGCCCGTTCAGGACCAGCGGCGCAATCTCGATCAGACCGGCGCGCTCGAAGTCGATCGGGAAGCCGAAGGGGTCCGAGGAGCTGCCGATCGCGCCGCTCGCCAGCAGCGTCCCGCCGCCCACCTCACCCAGGGCGAAGGCCCGCAGTTGATTGCCGGCCGGGTCGAAGATCACCGCCTCGCCGCGCACGCGACTCCAGGTGCCGGCATTCGTGTACAGCGCCTGGGTGTAGGGCCCGTTGGAGGCGAAGGTCGACGTCGACAGCGTCGCTGGATCGACCAGCACCATCCGCGCGGCCTGGTCGTCGTTGGTGCCCGCTGCGCCGCCGCCGCGCAGGGTCAGAACGTACTTGCCATCCGCGCGCCGCCCGAAGCCCATCGGGTAGCCCCCGACGGTGAAGGGGTTCGCGCCGTCCAGGTCGTAGGTGGTGCAGCTCGACGACACGACGCGAGTCCCGTCGGGCGACAGGTCGAGGCGGTAGATGGCTCCCATGCCGCTGCCGCTGGGCCCCGCGCACTGGCTGCCGGCGTTGCCGACGGCCCACAACAGGGAGTGGGTGCCAGGGTCGTAGATCAGGCTGGCGATGGTCGGGCCGAACCCCAGGGTGAAGCCGGGGGCGAAGGGGCCCGTCCCCGCCGCGTTCAGCAGTGGGTGCTGCACGTCGGCGGTGTCGTAGAAGTTGATGAAGGGCGCCGTGCCGACGCCCGTCAGCGCGGCATAGACCTTGCCGTCCGACGCCGGCGCGAGGGCGCTGCCGCCCAGGCTGGTCTCGGTGTATTGACCCTTGGCGTCCACGGCCCAGACCCGCGTCTTCGCGATGCCGGCGACGTCGAGCACGCCGTAGACCAGGATCCGGTCCCGGCGCGGGTCGTAGCACAGGGTCTGGTAGACCTCGCTGTTGCCGTGCCAGTTGGTGAAGGGCAGCACGACCTCGCTCTCACCGGTCGAGGCGTCGACGCGGACCAGGGCTCCGAAGGGCGTGCCGGATTGCACGGACGTCCGCAGCCAGAGGTCGCCGGTGGCGAAGCCGCCGTCGCCCGCGAGGGCGGCCGGGGACAGGAACGCGAGGGTCGAGGCGAGCAGGATCTTGTGGGTGAACATCGGGCTGGGTGGCGAGGAGTGCTTGGAACCGTGGGCGCTGCTGCGCCCGCTGATGGACAAACCCGCGCGTTGGGGGGGACGTCCCGCTCCAGGCGCCGAGATCGCCCCGAGCGAGGCCCGCCGAAAGCGGATCCGGCCGGCCTGGGTGTCCAGGTCGGCCGGATCTCGACGCGTACGGACGCCGACGGGTTCAGGAGCCCAGCAGGAGTCGCATCCGGTTCGACACGGACACGTCCGGGCTCAGGGCGCAGGGGCTGCTGCCGGGCGTGAGCACCGTCCACTGCAAGTCGAGCTGGGCTGCAACCAGAGCCGGGTTGCAGGGGATCGCGAGGACCATTCCGGCCCCACCGCCGAGAACCGGCTGGACGAAGGTCGTGCCGAAGGGCACCCAGAGACAGGGGCCACAGGCCAGCGGCACGGCGGTGGTCACGCTCAGGTTCAAGATCGCGGCCGGCGCCAACGGACTCGCGCCCTGGAGCAGAACTTGGAAGTAGCCGTTGCCGATCGTGGCCGGATTCGGGGTGACCGCCGTCCCGCCGGCGCCGCAGCCGCCGCCCAGGTCGGTGATCGAGTAGGTCGAGGTGAAGGCGTCGAGCAACTGACCTTGAACATCCTGGTCGGTGCTGAGGGGCGAGACCGACTCCTCGTTCCAGACCAAGAGCGCTCGGCCCTCGCCGTAGTTGCCACCCGATGCCGTGGTGCACAGGGCCAGGGTGGGATCGCCCGCCGACAGGACCTCGACCAACAGGGATGCCTCACAGGTCAGGCAGGTCGTCGCGTCGACGCCCGTCACCCGCAGGGCGTCGGCGAAGAGCCCGTTCTCGCGCCAGGCGACGTAGGTCTTGCCGGGACGCCAACCCAGGGCCACGCGCGGAGCGCCGGCGACCTGGGTCAGGACCTGCGAGGGCGAGGCCGTGAGGGTCGTGGCACCGGGCACGACGGGAGTCAACAGCACCGTGTAGTCGCCGCTGCCGGGCGTCTGCTCGTAGGAGCTGGCGACGATCCAACGCGAGTCCGCCACGCCGCCGCCTTCGATCTCGGGCTCGTATTCCTGGCTGGGGGCGCTGGTGATCTTCTGGCCCGGGTTGACCACGGTGCCGTCGCGGTCGAGCACCGCGGCGAAGACCGAGGAGACCCCTCCGATCAGCGAAGCACGTCGCAGGTACGTGACGCCGTACAGCCCGACGTTGCCCGCGTTGCGGGTGATCGACGGCGAGTCGACCGTGCTGAGCAGCGGGACCTCGGTCGCCACCGTGAAAGCCGAGACCGCGGTGGGCGTGCTGTCCAGCTCCACGTTCAACTTGACGCCCTCGATCCCGACGCCGCTGCGATCCCAGATCACCAGGGCCTGCTTGAACGGGACCTTGAGCAGCTCGCCGCCGACATCCGGCCGCGAGAGGCTGCCGGCTGCTCCGATGGCGATCGGGACGACGCCCGTCAGCCCGCTCACGCCCGGCGAGAAGGCCTGGGCGCGGATCGAGTCGGCACCCGACGCCGTTTGGCGCCAGACCACCACGAAGGTGCTCGCATAGTTGGCGTTGGCGACCTGGGGCCGGGTCACCTGACCACTGCTACCGAAGAAGACCGTGCCGCCGTCCAGGGTCCCGTCGCCGATCAGGACCTGACCGCGGATGGCGCTGCTGATTGCTGAGAAGGTGCGCTTCCAGACCACCAGGAAGCGGCCCCAGGAGGCGTCCCAGGCCACGTCGGGCTCCGCGTCGTCGAAGGTCGAGCTGTCGACGGGGAAGCGCGTCCCGATCAGTGGGTCGAGCACCATCGGGTAGCTGGCCGAGTCGACGAAGTCCGCCGCGAGGCGCAGGACCAACTGCGTGCCCTCGACGCGGACCGACCCAGGCGCGGTGCGTCCGCGGGCGTCGACGCCAGTCAGGGCGCCGTAGCGGACTCCGCCGAAGCCGGCGTCGAACTCGAGGCCCCCGTCGGCGGTGCCCAGGGCGCGGTCGCGCAGCACGCCACCGATGGTGAGCCGCAGCTCGAGGTCGCCGCTGCCGAGCGGGGCCCGGTCGAGCACGACGCTGTGCCACAGACCCTCGCCGGTGACTTCGAAGCGCTCGACCACACCCTCGGCGCGGTCGTAGCTGGCCACCAAGCCTTCGGCGCGGGGCGCGACCGGCTTCAGATCGACGGACGCGCCGACCCGGCGCAGTGACGTCGCCGACAAGGTGAGCGTCTGTTCGACCGGGGCCTGTTGTCCGAGGACGGGCACGAAGGTCACGCCGCTCGGGTCGAAGCGCGCTTCGAAGCTCCCCGCGCCCCCGATCAGCCCGTCGTCGACGACCGAGAGGCCGACGCTGTTCGACAGGGCGCCGGTGGGAGCCAGGGGGGTGACGCTGCCAGGCAGCTCCTGGGCGGCGGTGGGAGCGGCCATCAGGGCCGTTGCGAAGAGGAGGCGAACCAGGGACTTGGCTTGCATGGGCGGGATCCGGAGGGGCTGAGGATCAGTTCGTCGCCCCGTGAGTGGTGGGGGCGTGGCGCAGTGCGCGCCCCTCCGCATCCGCGCGCCGCCGCGCCTGTCCCGCAAGAAAGCCACACCCGCGCCGCGATCCGGAACTTTCCGATCGCCGCGGGACGCTGGCTGTTGCATGCGGATCGGGAAGGTCAGTGAGCGCTACCTTCCGACCCCGGCCGAACGACAGGCTCGCCCACCGCGTCCGAGTCGATCCGCACCTGCGCCGAGCCGCTGTTACCGGGCGACCGATCGCTGGCTCAGCCCGCGACGTCCAAGCGCTCGGCCAGCTTGACCAGCGTCCGGTGCAGCAGGTTGCGAACACCGTTCTCGCTGCGTCCCAGCTCGCGGGCCACGTCGGCGCGCGACAGGCCCGCGACGCGCGAGAGCAGGACCACCTCGCGCTCGTCCTCCTCAAGCTCGGCGAAGGCCTGCTCCAGGCGTGTCAGGAACTCGGCGCCCATGGCGGCCTGGCTCGGACTGGCCAGGCCGGCGAAGGCCACAGCGAGGGCCCGCGAGGCGTCCTCCCCGAGAGCTTCGCGCCGGCGGTCCCGGCGCTCGGCGCCGTGGAAGGCGAAGCGGTCGGCCACCTTGCGCGCCGCGGTGGCGTAGAGCCAATGGCGGAAGGCGTGCTCGCCGCCGTGGCGGAAGCCGTCCATGCGCTCGAGCAGGTCGCGGCAGGTGGACTGGACGATGTCGCTGACACCCTCCCTGCCGCCGAAGGCGCGGCCCACCCGCAGGCGGACGTAGGCCTCCAGGCCCGGCAGGTGCCGGAACAGGAGGGCGTCGACGGCGGCTCGATCGCCAGCTTGGGCCCGCCTGACCAGTTCGCCCTCGTCGAGAGTAGGCTCGTCCAGCACATCGCGAGGATACGCTCGATCGCGCCCGCCGGGCAGCGGCGACATTCCTACCCAATCGCATTCCGGGTCAGGCCGTGACCTCCCCCCTCTCCCCATCGGACCTGGATCGCGTCCTCGGCGCTTGCCTCGAAGCCCTCGAGCTCGAGGGCCCGACGGCCGTCGACTCGGCCTGCGCCGCCCACCCCGACCTGGCCGACGCCCTGCGGCGCCGGGTCGCCCTGTTGGTCACGGCCAACCTGATCGACCTCTCGGAGGGCCCGGACGGGCTCCCTGATCGAGTGGGGGACTTCGAGCTGCTCGAGCGCCTGGGCAGCGGCGCCATGGCCTTGGTGCTGCGCGCCCGGCAGGTCTCGACCGGCCGCGACGTGGCGCTCAAGTTCGTGCGTCCGGAGCAGCTCCTGTTCCCCGGCGCGCGCGAGAGGTTCCGGCGCGAGGTCGAGCTCAGCGCCCGGCTGCACCACCCGGCGATCCTGCCGGTGCTGGCGTTCGGCGAGGAGCGCGGTCTGCCCTGGTTCGCCCTGGAGTTGGTCCATGGCGCGAGCCTGGATCGCGTCCTCGACGTGCTGCGCACGAGATTCGGTACGGCCGACGCCATCGACCCCGCGGCCCTGCCCGAGATCGTGCGCGAGTGCACGCCGGCGGCGCTGCGCGTGGGGGAGGCCCAGCGACCGCCGCGCTCCTGGTCGCGCTTCGCCCTGGAGATCGCGAATGCGGTCGTGACGGCCCTGACCCACGCCCACGCCCACGGCGTGCTGCACCGCGACATCAAGCCGTCCAACGTCATGTTGGGGCTCGATGGCCGCGTTTACCTGACCGACTTCGGCCTGGCCAGCGCGCCGGACACGGCCACGCTGACCACCGCGGGGAGCGCCGTCGGTTCCGTGCCCTACATGGCGCCCGAGACCCTGGCCGGCGAAGGCAGCGACGTGCGCGGCGACGTCTATTCAGCCGGGGCCACGCTGTACGAGCTCCTGACCCTGCACCGCCCCTTCGAGAGTGCCTCGCCGGCGGCGCTGGTATCGCGCATCCTTCTGGGCACGCCGGATACCCCGCGGCGGCACTCGCGGCGCCTGTCGGGGGACCACGAGGCGGTGCTCTTGCGCGCCCTCGAGCGCGACCCGAAGCGTCGCTATCCGACCGCCGCCGCCCTCGGCGAGGACATCCAGAACCTGCTCGCCCTGCGGCCCACGGCCGCCCGTCCGGCGGGCGCGGGCGCGCGCCTCGCGCAGCTCGTGCGCCGGCGTCCGGCGGCCAGTACGGCGGTGGCCCTGGCGGCCCTTCTGGTGGTGGGCATCCCCACCAGCGTGGCCGTGGTCCAATCGCGCGCGCGGGGCGAGCTCGCGCGCATCAACGCACAGCTCGAGACCGCCCTGGCCGGCGAACGCAGCGAGCGCGAGCGCGCCGATCAGAACCTCGAGCGGGCGACGCGCGCGGTGGAGGTGATGCTGCGCGAGACCGGCGATGCCCTCTTGGACGAGGTGCCCCTGATGCAGCGGGTGGAGAGCACGCTGTTGGCGCGCGCGCGCGAGGTGCTCGACGAGCTGACGCCGTCCGATACCTCGGCGCCGCGCCATGTCTTGCAGACCTGCGAGATCGAGCTGGCCAGCGCCGTGGTCGAGTACGAAGGCGGCGCGATCGAGGAGGCCCAGGCGCTCCTGGACCAGGCCCGCGCGCGCCTCGACGAACGACCCGATTGCCTGACCTCCGACCCCCAGCGCACGCGAGCGCTGCAGGTGTCCCTGCTGCGTTGGCTCGGCCGGCTGCAGGAACGACGCGACCCACTTCGAGCCCAGGAGCTGCTGACTGCCGCGGTGGCGATCGAACTCGACGCCTCTCAAGTGCACGCGCGGGAGGAGCAACTCCTGGCGCGCGCCAGCCTCCAGGAAGTGCTCGCGGGGCAGGGGCGGCGCGAGGAAGCGGTCGAACAGCTCGACCTGGCCCTGGCTCAGCTCGACGAGCTCGGTCAGCAGCTCGACCTGGACCGAGTGCGCGGCCTGCGCGCGAAGCTCCTGAGCCGGCGCGCCAACCAGGCGGCGATCGTGGGCAACGACGACGCCGCCCGCTCGGACTTCGAGCGAGCCATCGCGGACCTCGACGCGATCATCGCCGGGGACCCCGAGGCCGCGCGGGCGATGGCGGACGCGGTCGCCCTTCGCATTTCCCTCGCCGGACCGCTGCTGCGCACGGGCGACGCGGCCCAGGCCCTGGTCGTCCTGGAGCGCGCGCGCGTCGATGGCGAGCGCCTCCTGGCCCAGTTCCCCCTGGCGCAGTCCTTCCGGGTCAAGCAGGCGGGGCTGTTGATCAACCTCGGCGTCGTGCGCGAGGCCCAGGGCGACACCCTGGGTTGCGAGGCCGCCTGGCGAGCCGCCGCGGACCAGGCGCGGGTCTTGATGGCCGAGACGGAGCCCACCAACGAGGCCCTGCTCCAGGCCGGACTGGCGTTCGGCAACCTCGCCTCGAACCGCCGGGCGGCCGAGGCCTACGACGAGGCGATCGACCTCTCCCACGAGGCACAGACGACGCTGGCGCGGGCGCTGGCGCTGATGCCCGGCGACGTGCTGCGCGCGCGTGCCCTCGAGTTCGCCCTGTTGACGCGGGCGCACAGCCTTGTCGCGCTGGAGCGCACGGACGAGGTCCGCGAGGCGATCGAGCAGGCGGCGGCCGCCGCGCCCCGCGACGCCCTGGCCCAACGCGCGCTCGTGGACGGATGGCTCGCGCTGTCGCAGACCGTCGAGGGCGACACGGCTAAGGCCTACGTCGAGCGTGCCTTCGCAACGCTCGAGGGCGCCGTCGAGCTGGGCTGGTACGTGCCCGGTGAGTTGGAAGGAAACCCGGACTTCGAGCCGATGTGGTCGCTGCCCGATTGGCCTCCGGGCATCGCTCGCTGAGGGACGTGTCCGAGGTTCGGCGAGCCTCGCACGGGATCACCCCTTGCGTCGACGAGCGGTTGCTCCAGACTGCGCCGCAGCCATGACCAACCGAGCCATCTCCGACCGCGTCGCCCGCATTCGCGCCGGTGAGGATCCCCAGTGCCTGTCCCGCATGGCCTCGGGCTGGGCGATCCTGGGCAAGTTCCAGCCGGACGCGATCCAGGGCTGCTGCATGCTGCTGCCCGATCCCGTGGTGGCCTCGCCCAACGACCTGAGCGCAGAGCAGCGCGGGCAGTTCTTCACGGACCTGGTCCGCATCGGCGATGCGATCCTCGAAGTGACCGGCGCCGAGCGCATCAACTACCTGGTGCTCTGCAACCAGGTGCCCGAGCTGCACGGCCACTGCATCCCGCGCTTTGCCGCCGAGGATCCGGTCAAGCGGCTGCTCGGTCCCTTCGAGGCCTACGACTTCGGCGCCGCGCGGGTCGCGGACGCCCTGGGTCAGGACCGCGACCTGCACGCGGCCCTGCGCGCGGCCCTCGCAGGCTGAGCGTCGGCGCGTGCAGGGCTCGGAGGCCTACAGCTCTTCGAACAGTGCGAGCCGCGCGCGGGCCGCTCGACTCGCGCGGTGGAAGCGCTGCCAACTGGGCCAGGCCACGATCAGATAGAGGCTGGCTACGACGAGCCCAGCGAGCTGGAAGGCCGCGGCGCCCGCTCGTTCGCTGCCAAGTTGCCCGATCCCGCCCAGGGCGCCGACGGTACCCAGTGCCACGAAGCCTGCCGCGGCGGTGGCGGCCACCATGCAGACGCGCCGACAGCCGGGCCGACCACCGATCCAAGCGGCGGCGGCCATCGCTGCCGCCGGCACGCCCGTCAACAGCGCGGCCCCATTGGAGCCGGTGCAACTCGGTGCCAGGCTGGCCAGCAGCCCGAAGCAGGCCGCGGCGATCCAGCTCGCGCGTGCGATGGGCAAGAGGGCTGCGCCCTCGAGCGCGACCGGGTCGGGGCGTCGGGCTTCGTGCTCGGGGTCCCCGTGATCGAGGCCAGCCGCGGTGCCGCGGCGCCGGATCCGCTCCAGTCGATGTCTGTCGGCCATGGTCGGGAGCTTGGAACAGGTCAGGCTGCGGTGCGACGGCGGCACGGATTCGCACCCGGATCTCCCGTAGACCCGCGCCAGGGGCCAGTCGAGTCCGAAGTCCCCGCGGGTGTGACTCGACCTCGCTCCTGGACCTAGCCTGGGCTGCCCCCCCTCGCCACCCCACGGGCGCTCACGATCTGGGCGCCAGGCTTTCTCGTTTCAGGCTGCCATGCACTCTTCCCACGGCCGATCCCTAGCGGCTGCACTCCTTGTGACGGTCGCTGCCCCGACCGCCCTCGCCTACTCAGCTCCGGGCTCGCTCGCTCCGTCGCCCCAAAGCGGCGGGCCTCAACTCGACCTGGTCCAGGTCGGCAACGGCTTCGGATCGATCCTGCCGCACCGGATCTTCAAGCTCGCGGGCGGCGGCCCCGGCTCCCAGGTGATCGAGATCCGATCGGTAGCCGACCTCGTCGAGAACCTGGCGCCGGCCAACCCTGTCCTGCCCGGCGCCGTCTTCGGCAACGCGGCGCTCTTGCCCGACGGCAGCGCGGGGAACCACTACCTGGTGGTGGAGTTCTCGAGCGCGCTGGACGTCGGATCCGTGCTCGTCGCCGATGCGGGCGCCGCGAGTCCGCTGAAGTCGGGCCTCAGCCTGGTGTCGATCGATCCCGCGACCGGCCTCTCGACGCCCGTGGGCGCGGCCGCGTTCGTCGGCGGGCAGGGCTACTTGAACCCGGATCCCGCCACCCCCGGCAAGCTGTTGCTGGAGACCCACGTGGGCCCGAGCGCGGGGGCATCGGGCCTGTTGGCCCTGACGCCGCAGGGCGTCGGCTTCCCCTACACGCAGAGCGGCTCGTCACCCGGCGCGCAGGTCTTGATCGCGCCGAGCAGCCTCGTGCTCGTGGCCGACACGGACGGCGACCTGTCGACCCACGAGACCTTCCCGGCGGGGGCGCAACTGGCCCTGCGCCTGGAAGGGCAGGTCACCTCGCAGCAGGGGGCGACCCTGGGCGAGCCGGTGCTGGCCTCGACCACGGTGGGCGCCGACCAGCAGGGACCCGCGCTGCTGCACCTGCCCACGGCGAGTGGCGGCGAGCCGGCGATCGAGCCAGCCGAGGGTGCGGTCGATGTGGATCCGTCGACCGACGTCGTCCTGACCTTCACCGAGTCCCTACAGCCAGCGACCTTGGGCCAGTTGGCGAATGGCGCGGCCCCTGGCCTGTCGCCGGCCCTGTCGATCGCCTTCGGGCCGCTGGGCAATCAGATCAGCGTCCCGTTCACGATCCTGCCGGCCGGTCCCTACGACCTCGCGACGTGGCACTGTGACCTGGCCTACGACCTGCCCGGGATGGGCGGCGCCGGGGGCGCTTGCGGCGGCTTCTCATCCGTCGACGTGCAGCTCGACACCGCAGCGCTCCAGGACCTCGCGCAGAACACGGGTCAGCAGGCCGTCTCGAGCTTCTTCGACGTCGGCCAGGGGGTGGGCCTGGTGAACGCGCCCGTGGCCCCCGACGCCATCTACGTGGTTCGGGCCGACGGGGGCGCGAGCGTCTCGGTGATCGATCTCAACGGCTTCGGCGCGGGCACCGGCAACCCGACCTTCGACCCTGCGAACCCGATCGTGAAGGGCAACTCGAACTACCCCAACAACCCGAACCTCGCGATCCAGGGGGCGTTGCTGACGCCGCCGCTCGCGCCGGGCAACTGCACCTTCAACGGTGGCTCGGCGGGCGTCTTCACCCTGACCTTGGACTCCAACCTCGACGACCGCCTGCTGCGCGCGCCGCAGGTCGACTCGATCGCGGACATGGCCCTGGGGCAGCCCCTCGACCTGGTGTTCAACAACGGTCCGCCGCCCTTCGGCTGCCAGTCGGGCACGCCCAACCTGTGCGCGACCGCGGGGCTCAAGCTGGTCAACCCGGTGCTCTCGGGTGATGGCTTGGTCCCGGCCCTTCCCGGGCAGTTCTCCAACCCGAGCCCCGGCGTGGGCAACATCATCTCCTGGGCGCCGCACCCCAACCCGCCCCCGCTGGTCTTCCCGGCCCCCTGCTCGGCGCCGCTGATCGGGGCCCAGGAGCCGACCTCGGTCGTCTCGGCGATCTTCTCCAACCTGCTCGTGCCCGGCCCCAACCCCTTGGGGGTTCCGGCCCAGGGCGTGCCGCCCGGCGACCTGTTGGCCGGGGCCCAGTCGGCCTTCTTCCAGGGGCCCGGCGACTCGCAAACGAGCGTCGCGGCGTGCGAGCCCTACCAGATCCGGCAGCAGGTCGGCCACTTCCTGTACCTGGTCGACGCCATGGCGGATGAGGTCGTGGTGGTCAACTCGAACCGCTTCACGGTCCTCGATCGCATCGACGTCGGCGCGCCGACCCATCTGGCAGTCGCGCCCAACCTGAACCTCCTGGCGGTCACGTCGCAGTCGATGGGGCGGGTCAGCTTCGTCGACATCGACCCCGCCTCGACGATGTTCCATGAAGTCGTGTCGAGCGTGGACCTGACTCCGGGCATCTCCGACGTGGTCTGGCAACCCGACGGCGAGGACGTGCTGGTCGTCAACGGCGCCACCCACGAGTTGGTCGTGATCAGCGCCTTCAACCTGCAGGTCCGCAAGGTGCTCTCGACTGTGGCTGCGCAGGTGCGTCAGCCCTTCGCGATCGCGGTGGGCAACCGGCAGACCAACTTCGGCTTGGGCCGCGGCGTCTACTTCGCCTACGTCCTGGGACGCAACGGGCGCGTCTGCGTGTACGAGTCCGGACCGGGTGGGATCAACGCCATCGGGTCCGACAGTGTGCTCTCGGTCGACGGCCTGTCCCTGGCCTCGCCCAAGGACCTGCGGATCGACCCGGCTTCGCTCAGCGGCGCGGTGTGGGTCGCCCACGAGCAGCCGCTGGATCCGGCCACCGGCGTGGCCAGCGGCCAACAGGGCGGGGCACTCACGCGCCTCGAGCTGACGACCCGCACCCTTGGTCCGCTGCCCGTCGGTGGTAGCAGCCCGACGACGCTCGCCGATCGCAAGCTCGAACTGGCGGTGAGCGCTTCCATCGGCGAGGAAGTGCTGACCGGGATCCCGGTCTCGATCTCCTTCGACGAGCTGGTCAACCTCGGCGGCCTGCGGCCCCCGGCCTCGGCCTTCGCGGCCGCGCAACCGATCGCCGTCAACTCGAAGTCCCTGGTGCGCCAGGCGGGGATCCAGATCCTGCCCACGCGCGAGCCGCACTTCCTGTTCGCGGCGGTCGCCGATTCGAGCCAGGGCGGTGGCGTGGTCGACGTGATCGATCTGCAAGCGAACCTCCGCCCCTACGACACCGACCCCTTCCTGGCCGGGACCCAGTCGATCCCGGTGCCCGGTGTGGCGCTTCTGGTGGACTGGTTCGGTCAGTGAACTGAGAGGGCTCGCCGCGCTCCGGGGAACGATGTCGTTCACGGAGCGCGGCGGCCGCGCGCTGGAAGGTCGCGGTCGCCTACACCGTCGCAGGCGACGCGTTACAGCCTCTACAACCACCGCCTCATGGGGTTGCCGTCGCCTACGCGCCGCTATCGGCGCCGCGCGCATCCCGAAGGGCCGCTCTCAGCCCTGCTTGCCGTGGCACTGCTTGAACTTCTTGCCGGAGCCGCAGGGGCAGGGGTCGTTGCGGCCGGTCTTGGCGGCGCCGTGCTCGAAGGGCTTGGACTCGCGGGCGGTGGTGCGGCGCGGGGCTGCGCCGGACGCGACGGCGGCGGCGAAGGCTTCGAGGCCCGGATCCACGGCCATGGAGAGCTCGAAGGCGTGGGTCACGACCGCCACCTCGCGCAGGTGGGCGAGGTAGGCCTCGAGCACCGCGGGTACGTGGGCGGCGAGGGGATCGCGCGGGGCGAAGCGCCCTGGCAGGACCGTGCCCAAGAGGTCGCGCAGGGCCTCGCCGTCGAGCTCTGCCGGGTCGCGCCCGAAGTCCCGATGGATGGCCTCGAGCAGGCGCTCTGAGACCGTGCGCCGATCGGCGGCGGAGATGCCGCGCAGGGCGGCTGCCTGGGGCGAGTCGAGGAACGCGGCGGTCTCGAGGGTGATGCGGCGGTCGGCCATGGGCGCAGGGTACGGGGGCGCGGGTGGGGCGGGCCACGGGCTCGGCGGACGATCCTCGGCCGAGCCGACCGGGTCTGAGGAGTCCTGGGTCCGATTATTGACCGGGTCCACACGCCGTCCGGCCCGGATCCTGGTCTGATCGTCACGCAGGACTGCTCGGCCCCGCCGGCGAACACCCCGCAGAGGAGATCCGCCATGAATCGATTCGACCTTCCGCCCTCGCTCGACCGCATGTTCGTCGATGCCCGCCGGTCCACCTGGTTCGCTCGGGCGCTCGGTCTCGCCGTAGCCTGCAGTGCAACCGCCGCGGCACAGACCTATGCAGAGCTGCACGGCGCGGCGCCCGGCGATGCGCCCAACACCCTGTGCGGGGTGATGGCTGACCTGGATGGGGACCAACGGCCCGACGTGCTGCTCGGTCTTTCGAACTTCCTGACCGGGCCGATGCTGGCGCGCTACGGGAACGATGGGGCTGGTGCCCTGCTCGCGACCGTCCCCGGCTTGGACATCTTCTCGGACTTCTGTCCGTCGATCGGTGCGGGCGATTGGAACGGCGACGGCCACACGGACCTGATCGTCGCCGCCGACGGCCACGCGGGCGGGCGCGACAAGCTCTTCGTCGGCGACGGGACGGGCAACTTCGTCCAGGCGCAGTTCTTCGTCACGGACTCGACCGTGTTCGTCGATCTGGTCGACGTCGCCGGGGACAGCCGCGCGGACCTGCTGCGAACCAACGGCGGCAACCTGAACATCTCCTTCGCGGGCGGAGGGGGCGCTGTCGTCACAACACCGACCTCCCTGGCCCGCGTCGGTGACCTCGACGGCAACGGATCCATGGACCTGTTCGGCTCCGGAGTCGTGCCGTTCGTCGGCTCGCAGGCTTGGGTAGCGCGCGAGGACGGCCTGGGTGGCTATCCCGTCGACCCGGCCGCACTTCCCGTAGGGACGGTCGGCGCGAATGACCTGCAGCTGCTGGACGCCGATGGCGACGGGGATCTGGATGCTTGGCTCGTACGCGAAGGCGCGGACCAACTCTTGTCGAATGGAGGTGCGGGCGTCTTCACCGAAGCCACGGGCGCACTCCCTGCGGACGCGGATCTGGGTCAAGCCCTGGCCATTGGTGACGTGGATGGCGACGGAGACCCCGACGGAGTGGTCGGCAACGGACCTGGCGCGACCGATGGAGCGGATCGACTGCTGCTCAACGGCGGCGGGGTCTTCACGGAAGCCGTAGGCGCCCTGGTTGGCTACGGTGAGCGGACGACCTTCATCGAGCTCGTGGACCTGGACGCCGACGGGGACCTCGACCTGCTGCGCGGCGGCCATGGCGCACCCCTGCGTCCGGCGTTCAACGACGGCGCGGGGACCTTCGCCGACGCGTCCGCCGGCTGGCGCGCCGCGCCCCGCTCGCCGCGGGCGATCGCCACGATCGACGTCGACGGGGACCTGGACCTCGACGTGATCCTGGCGCGGGCGGAGGGCACCGTGCTCGTTCCCAACGGCGGTGGTGGCGACCTCGAGCCCGAGGTCGTGCTGACCTCGGCTGGGGCCCTCGACATCGCCACGGGCGACGTGGACGGCGACGGCGACCTGGATCTCTTGCTCTGCCGCGGAGCGGCCGATCCGGTGCTGCTGTTGTCGGTCGGTGGCGGAGCCTTCGCGCCGGCTCCGGTGCCCGCGGTGGGCACGGCCCTGCGCGCAGGGGTGTTGACCGACATCGACGGTGACGGGGACTTGGACGCCGTCCTCGTGGGTGATGGCGGGCGCCTGTGGCTGGGCGATGGAAGCGGCACCTTCGTGGACGCGAGCGGAGCGCTTCCGACCCTGCCGGCGGGTCTACACGACGTGGTGGCCGGGGACCTGGACGGCGACGGCGATCCAGACCTGCTCGCGGCGGCTGCCGGGGACGGCAGTGGTGCGCCCAACCTGTTGATCGGCAATCTGGGAGGGCTGCTCGTGGACGTCAGTGCCCTGCTGCCGGGGCAAGCGGACGCGAGCTACTCCCTCGCCCTCGCCGACCTGAACGGCGACGGCGCGTTGGACGTGGTCGTGGGCAACGGAGCGGGCGCAGTCGGTGCCCAAGATCGTCTGTGGATCAACACGGGCTTCGGCCTGTTGGTCGACAGCCCGGGCCTCGGCGCGGCACTCAACGTGACCGAAGGCATTGGAGTGGGGGACGTCGATCTCGACGGAGACGTGGACCTGCTCCTGCCGGGGCTGCCCGCGACGAGCCCGTTCGGAGACCCGACCAGTCCGCTGTTGCACCTGAACGACGGGCTGGGGACGTTCACCGCCGCGCCCCTCGCGGGTCTGTCGCCGTCCGGCCCGCAGACCGACCTGGCTCTCGCCGACCTCGACGGGGACGGGGCACCCGACCTGCTCTTGGCCAGCGATGTTCGCCTGCAGGTGGCGCTCGAGCGCACCCATCAACTGGCGTGGCGCGCTCTTCCGCGGGTCGGCAAGGACTTGGTACTCGACCTTTGGAGTCCAGACCACACGACCTGGCAGGTGGCCCTCGCCACCGCGCGCACGGACCTGCCGTTGCCGCCCTTCGGGACCCTCTTGATCGACCTCACGACTCTGGTCGGGATCGAGTCCGGGGCGTTCGATCCGAATGGGACGGCCAGTGATCCGATCGCGGTGCCCGCCGTCCCTGCCTTGGTCGGAGCCGTGGTCGAGCTGCAGGCCCTGTTCGGGCCCGCGCTGCAGCTCAGCAACCGCGAGACGGTTGTCTTGAGCGGCTACTGAACCGAATCCGCATCGATTACAGCGGGAGTCGACCCTGGCTCGAGTCGGTCGCCGCCGCCGATCGGGGGCTCCCCTTTGGCGCAACGGGGCCGAAGCCAGATCACACGGGCTCGGTCAAGGCGCGCCGCAGCTCGTCGTCGCCGGGCCCCAGGCCGTTGCAGATGTCGGCAGGCAGGCGCGCGCCCCCGCGCAGCAGCGCTCGCACCGCCGCGGGGACGCGATCGCGTTGGCTCGCGCGATGCTCGGTCCAACCGTGCAGCGCCCAGTGCAATGGCGTGCCCTCGTACCTGTCGTCGCGCTGGTCCAAGTCGGCTCCGGCCGCGATCAGGGCTTCCACCAAGCGCGCCAGTCCCATGTGGGCGGCCCAGTGCAGCGCCGTCGCGCCGAACAAACCTCGTCCGGTGACATCGACGCCGCGCTCCACCAGGCGCAGGGCGACACTCTCGACCCCCAGGCTGGCGGCCGCGATCAGGAAGGTGTCCCCGGACTTGGCATAGGCGCGCTCGGGATCGACCCCGGCGGCGAGCAGCGCGTCCGCGAGCTCGAGGGCCTGGCCCTGGTCGAGCTTGCCCTCGAAGGCCGCGTCGCACACGTAGTGCAGGGGCGGCACCCGGTTCTTACCACCCTCGCCGAAGTGCACGTCGGCCTCCGCCAGCTCCGGCTCGGCGGCGATCAAGGACCGTAGGGCTTCCAGGTCGGCGGTGTCGATGGCGGCGCGGACTCGAGCGATCATGGGCGCAGGATAGTGCGCGCTGGGGTGACCGAGAATCGAGGTCCCCAGTCGCCGAACCTTCGATCGGTTAGCCTCACGCCGATGGAGGGTCACCGAACAGGAGTGGGTCGCACCGGACCGGCGGCATCGGCCTTGGTCGCCGAGCTCCTGGACTGGATCGAGGTAGCGTCCGTCAGCGGGACCGAGGCGCCCTTCACAGACCTCGCCCGGCGCGCCCTCGAACGGCGGGGGCTCGACGTGGAGCCGATCGACGTGGGTGCCGGCCGAGCGAGCCTGTTTGCCCGCGTCGGTTCGCCGCGGGTCGTGCTCTGCACGCACCTGGATACGGTCCCGCCCTGGTTCGGAGCGCGGGCCGACCGCACCCACGTCCACGGTCGCGGGGCCTGCGACGCGAAGGGCGTGGCCCTTGCCATGGCCGAGGCCTCGCGCCGGCTGGTCGACGGGGGACTGGGTGACTTCGGCCTGCTCTGGACCGTCGGCGAGGAGGTCGACTCGGACGGTGCCCTGGCCGCCCAGCGTGCCCTGGTCTCCGGAGCCCTCGAGCTCGACCAGGCGCCGAGCTTCATCGTCGTCGGGGAGCCGACCGGCAACCGCTTCGTGCGCGGTCACAAGGGCATGTTGCGCGCCGCCCTGCGCGCCAAGGGCGTGCCCTCGCACTCCTCGGATCCGCGCGGGCCCTCGGCGGTGCACGCGCTCGTCGGTTGTTGTGCGCGACTGATCGGGCAGGACTGGGGCCAACACCCGGTCTTCGGTGCGGGCTCGCTGAACGTCGGCGTGATCGCGGGGGGCGTGGCCGACAACGTCGTCGCCGGCGAGGCCCACGCCGACCTCCTGGTGCGCGCCGTCGAAGGCCCGAAGGAGGTCGAGGCTCGCCTGCGCGGTGGCCTATCGGGCGAAGTGGAGCTGGACGTCCACGTGCGCTACGGCCCCGTGGAGTTCCTGGTGCCCGAGGGCGAGCCGGCCGAGGTCGTGGCCTTCGGCACGGACGCCCCCTACCTGCCCGCCTGGGGTCAGCCCCTGTTGATGGGGCCCGGCGACATCGCCGACGCGCACACCGAGCACGAACGCATCGCCATCGGCGAACTCGAGCGCGGGATCGCGCGCTACGTGGACCTCGTGCCAGCCCTGCTCGAGCGCGCCGTCGCACAGGGCACCCGGGGCTAGTGTCCTGGATCAGAAGTTCGGCGTCACTTCCCGGGCTCCGATCGCCGCTGGCGTCGCCAGCGCCTCCTCGGAGTATCGCAGCGGATACGCGTCGTCGGCGCGCCTAGCCAGCATCGATCGGACCTCCGGGCAGTGACGCCGAATTTCCGATCCAGGACACTAGGGTCGGCCGCTACGGTTCGGCGGCACCTGCAGGCGGCTCGAGGCCGGGCAGGTGCCGCCGAACTTCGCGCTCAGGACCCGAGCGCGGAATCCCGACCGGCGATCACGGCAGCAGTTGCAGCGCCACCGCGTTCGTCGTCGCACCGACCGCGAGAATGGCGAGGTCGATGGTCAGGGCAGCGTGGTGAATCGTCGCGCCGGCCAGGCTGGTCACGGCTCCCGCGGGCAGGGTCAGCGTGGCTTCGGCGCGGCCGTCGCCGTCGAGGATCCCGATCGATCCGGCCAGACCGGCGGCGGCCGGGGCGACGAGGGTCAGGCTGGTGTAGGCGTCGACGACCAGCGGCAGGGTCTGTCCGTCGAGCACCAGGCCCGGCGTGGTGCCACTGAAGCTGCCGAGCAGGAAGTAGGGCTCACCGGCGTGCGCCGCTTCGAGGGAGATCCGCAGGGCGTGCAGCCCGCCGGTAGTCGTCGAGAGCTCGGTCCAGCTCGGCGCGACCCAATCCGCCGCGGCCGTGTTGCCACGCGGATAGAGGGTCGCGAAGGGGAAGGCACCCACGTCGATGCGCGTCCCGTCGGGGTCGACCTGGCTCGGATTGCCGGCGTCGATGCAGGGCGACGCGGACGCGAGGTGCAGGTCCGCGGAGGCCGTGGGCGCGACGAAGAGCGCGTCGGCGTCGAAGTTGCCGAGCCCGGCGTAGCCGCCCTCGACGTTCGACCAGGCCACCGTGGGGTTGTTCGCGAGCTGGTCGGGCTCGTTCCCGCGCAGGATCGTGTTCCGGATCGTCGTCGCCCCCCAGACGCCGCCGCCGGCGGTGTTGCCACCGGAGACGGAGCGGTTGCCGACGATCGTGCAACTGTCGATGGTGGTCGACGGCGTGGCCCAGATGCCACCGGCATAGGAGCCGAAGATGTTGCCGAAGCCCGCGTTGTCGGCGATCACGCTGCGCTCGATCGTGGCCACGGCGCTGGAGTGGACCGCGATGCCGCCACCCCTGGCCGGATCGCCCAAGACGACCCGGTTGGCGGCGACGACGCAGTCCGTGACGTTGCAGACTCCACCGGTCAGGTAGATGCCGCCGCCGTCGGCCCCGGACGCGCTGTTGTCGACGATCACGCACTCGTACAGGTGCGGGGCGCCGTAGATGCCCCCACCGTAGCTGAGGGACGAGCTGTTGCCCGCGATCTCACAGCGCCGCATGGTCGGGTTGCCCGACACGCCGCCGCCGAACTTGCCGCTATTGCTGCGGATCGTGCAGTCCTCGATGCGCGGGCTCGCACTGGCCGAGTTGATGCCCCCCGCGCCCAAGGCCGCGTGGCCGTGGGTGACGGTGAAGCCCTGGAGCAGGGCGCTGGCGTCCTGGCCGGGCAAGAAGCGCACGATCGGTCCGGCCGCCGCGCCGTCGAGGATCGTGACCTCGGCGCCACCGGTGCCGATGACTTCGATCCCCTTTCCGTCGAAGCTGATTGTCTCGAAGTAGGTGCCCGGTTGGACGAGCACGCGATCGCCGTTCTGGGACAGGTCGATGGCCGCCTGGATGCTCTGGCCGGGGGCAACGACGGTGTCCATCGCCGCAGCGACGGATGAGAGCAAGGCGAGGGCCGAGAGGGTTACTAGCTGGTGCTTCAAGGGGAGGGTCTCCGGTTCAACATGCGCCCGAAGCGACCCGCGGAGTGGCGGGCGACATGTGGGCGCGTTCCAGGAACCAGTAGGCCCGGATCTTCGCCGACGCGACATGACAACCCTGACATCCGGTTTGGTGCGGCCTGGCCGCCGGGCCGAACACCGGGTGGCTCGGGAGTCGGCGCGGGTTGCGGCCACTTGGGCTCCAGCGCAGGTGGATTCTGGGTCCGGCCGTCGAACTCGTCCCGGACTCGCGAGGCCGGGGAGACGGCCCCGAGCACGTCACCGTGGAACGCTAGCGGCCTCTTCGTCCGCGCTCGACGCCGCGCCCGCGCCGCCGGTCCGATGATCGCAGCGCTCGCCTGCGTCGACGACCGGTCCAAGGCATCGGTCGAACGTTCTCGAGCCAAGCTCCAGGACAGACGGCGCGATCCGTTCGCCGCTCGTGAGGTGGTCGAGCTCCGCCGCGGTGGCCCGGATCAAGCTGAAGCCGGACGCCGCTGGATCAGCAGCGCCCGGCTTCGTCCCTTCGATCGAGGGCCGCCGGCGCTAGCGGGCGTCCTCGAGTTCCACAGTGGGTCGGCGCGCCGCCGGTCAGGCAGACCGTCGGCGGCGGCGAGTGACCACTCGTTTCATGCGGCGGGCGACGCTCTGGCCAATGCGGTCGCTGGCCGAGGCCACGGCGCTGAACGGACACTCGCGCAGCTCATCCACGATCAGCACGCCTCCGGGATGGATCTCGGCCCGGATGCGGACGCCCACGTCCTCGCCTCCGCGCGGACCGTTCACGTCCTGGAGGTCGACGCGGATTCGGTGCAGTCGGTCGGCGAACCTGCCCAGGGCGAAGTGCAGCCGCTTCTCCACGTGTTCCCGCAGCTCCCGCGTGACCCGCACCCCTCGCGATCGAAGTTCGAGATTCATCGGTCCTTTCGGTAGGTGGCCAGATGGCCGTCCAACTCGTTCATTGCCCGAAGTACCTCGTCGAGTCGCGCCGGCGCTCCCGCAGGCATGCCGTCGTCGTCGGCGATCAACTGAGCCAGCTCGTCCACGAACCAGCGCCGGAGTCGTCGTCGCTTGGCCTCGAGCGAGGTCAGGCGGCAACGGGCCAGCCTCCCGGGGCTGGATTCCGACGGGAGGCGAACTCGCATCTGGGCTCGCGTGGCGGTCATCGGGCGTCTGCATCAAGCCGGGAGCATCGCGCTCCCCGCACGGAGCAATCTACGACCGATCTCGATTCAGTCTGTAGCCCATTGATTGAACGAGAGCGTCGGTTTACCTGAACGATCGCGACCATGGAATGGCTCAACTACCACCACCTGCTGTACTTCTGGACCGTGGCTCGGGCCGGCAGCATCGCCGCCGCCAGCCAGGAGCTGCACGTGGGCCGACCGGCGATCTCGATGCAGCTCAAGAGCCTCGAGGCCTTCTTCGGGACGCCGCTGTTCCTGCGCCGCGGCCGGCGTCTCGAGTTGACCGAGACCGGCAAGCTGGTCGAGGGCTACGCGAGCGAGATCTTCCGCACCGGTCGCGAGCTGGTCGAAGTGGTGCGTGGATCGTCGCTCGGCCGCCGTCAGGTGGTGCGGGTCGGGATCGCGGACGTGATGGCCAAGTTGATCGCCTTCGCCCTCTTGGACTCGGCCTTCTCCGAGGACGACGACGTGCACCTCGTGCTCAGCGAGGATTCTCCCCGCAGGTTGTTCGCGGCCCTGGCCGTGCACGAGCTGGATCTGGTGCTCTCGGACGTGGCCCTGGCGCCGGGGCTCGACGTGCGGGCTCGCAGCCACCGCGTGGGGTCCTCGACGACGACGCTCTTCGCCAGCCCCGAGCTCGCCGCGCGCCTGGCACCGGGCTTCCCGGGCTCCCTGGACGGTGCGCCCTTCCTCTTGCCCTCCCGCGAGAGCGCCGTGCGCGCCTCGTTGGATCGGTGGTTCGAGTCCGAGCGACTGCGACCGCGCACGGTCGCCGAGTTCGACGACAGTGCGCTGATGAAGGTCTTCGGCCAGGCCGGTCGTGGCGCCTTTCCCGGGCCGACGGCAGTGGCCGAGCAGATCGTGGAGCGCTACGGGGTCCGCGCGCTCGGCGTGCTGCCGACGGTGACGGAGCGCTATTGGGCCATCTCGCCGGAGCGCAAGATCGCCCACCCCGCCGTCGCGCGCATCGTCGAGGGTGCGGCCGCCGTCTTCCCGAGCTGAGCGGCGGGGCCGATCCCGGGCGCGCTGGTCCTGGCGACCGATGTAGCTAGGCTCTCTCGCCGGCCCGCGGCGCAGTTGGCCCGCAACGACCACCTCGCCCGACCCGTTCGACGACGCTCGAAGCGCGATCGGCGACGGTTCCGACGGGGCTGGGTCCCACTCTGGATCAATCGACGAAACCCCGCTCGACCGCCATCGTGAACACCCCCGACCGGACCCTCTACGAGGTCAACCTCCGCCAGTTCAGCCCCGAGGGGACCTTCGACGCCTTTCGCGAGCACCTGCCGCGGCTGGCGGAGCTGGGGGTCGGGATCCTGTGGCTGATGCCCATCCATCCGATCGGAGTGCTCCACCGCAAGGGGAGCCTGGGCAGCTACTACGCCGCCACCGACTACATGGCGGTCAACCCCGAGTTCGGCAGCGAGGACGACCTGCGTGAGCTGGTCGACGCCGCCCACGGGCTGGGCATGGCCGTGATCCTCGACTGGGTCGCCAACCACACGGCTTGGGATCACGTCTGGACCCGGAGCCACCCCGAGCGCTTCAGGGCGGGGCCGGAGGGCGGTTTCGTGCCCCCGAACCCGGATTGGACGGATGTGATCGGTCTCGACTACGACGAGCCCTCGACCCGGCGCGCGATGACGGACGCGATGCTGCACTGGGTGCGCGCGTGCCGCATCGACGGGTTCCGCTGCGACGTGGCCGAGCTCGTGCCCGCGGACTTCTGGAGGGCCGCCATCGCGGAGCTGCGCGCGGAACGACCGCAGTTCATGCTCGCCGAGGGGGAGCGGGAATGGCTCTACGAGGCGGGCTTCGACGCCACCTACGGCTGGAACTTCGCTGCCTCGATCGAAGCCGCCGCGGCCGGTGGGCGAGCGGCGGTCGTGCGCGATCACGTGGAGCGTGACCGCGCCCGCTTGGCCGAGGCAGGCGTCGGCGCGTTCCGGATGCACTTCACCACCAACCACGACTGGAACTCGTGGGAGACCCTCGCCGTCGACCGCTTCGGGCCGGCCTGGGAGTTGGCCACGGTCTTGACCTTCACCCTTCCGGGAATGCCGCTGATCTACAGCGGGCAGGAGGCGGGCCTGGACCAGCGGCTCGACTTCTTCGAGAAGGATCTGATCACCTGGCGCGCGGATCCCGCGGCCGACTTGTATCGGCGCCTGTGTGCCTTGAAGCGGTCTGAGCCGGCACTGGGCCATGGCGCGGGCGAGGGGACGCTGGAGTTCATCGAGCTCGAGGGGGCGCGGGCGGTGCTGGCCTTCCGTCGCTCGAGCGGGTCCAGCGAGGTCCTGGTGTTGGTGAACTTCTCGGCCGACAGGTCGCCGATCGATGCATCAGCAACCCCCGAGGGCAGCCACTACGTCGACTTACACGGCTTCCCCGCGGGCGTGCCGAAGTGGTTGGACGCCTGGGAAGCGGTGGTCTTGCGTCGGGTGCGCTGACCGCGCCCGGCCCCGGCCCGGATCGGTATCCTGCGCCCATGGCCGACCGTCCCTCGTCCGTGAAGCAGTACCTCGCCGCCCTGCCCGCCGACCGCCGCGCCGCTATGGAAGCGGTGCGAGCGACGATCAAGGCGAACCTCGACCCGAAGTTCGAGGAGGGCATCCAGTACGGCATGGTGGGCTACTACCTGCCGCACTCGGTCTTCCCGGCGGGCTACCACTGCGATCCCACACAGCCCCTGCCGTTCGCCAGCATCGCGTCGCAGAAGAACCACCTGGCGATCTATCTCTTCTGCATCTATACCGCCCCCGGCGAGGCCGAGCGTTTCGCCAAGGAGTGGAAGGCAACGGGCAAGCGCCTCGACATGGGCAAGTCCTGCGTGCGCTTCAAGAAGCTCGAGGACGTGCCCTTGGAGGTCCTCGGCCGAGCGATCAAGCGGGCGACGGCGGCGAAGTTCCTGAAGTCCTACTTGGCCGGTCTCGCGGGAACACCCGCCGGGCGGAGCCGGTCGACCGGCAAGGCGACGACGAAGGTTCGCGGCAAGGCGACCGAGGAGGCCGCGACGAAGGCGGTCTCGAGCTCGGTCGGGAAGGCGACGAAGAAGTCGGCCAAGAAGACGACGAAGAAGGCAGCCAAGAAGGCGACGAAGAAGGTCGCGACGACGGCGGCCTCCAAGACGACCAAGAAGGCCTCGACAAGGGCGACCAAGAAGTCGACCAAGTAGAGCCCGAAGGAGGCGATGACGAGAATCGCGCAGGAAGTGGAGGAGAAGCGCTCCTTCGCCACTTCGCGCTGTCGCCGAATCGAGGGACCACTCGGTCGGTTCCCTCGCCACGCTCCAAAGGGCGCGAGGCGTTGGCCGCGAACGAATCCGGCGGTCGACGCCCTTGCGCGCCGACCGCCGAACGGGCTCGCTGCGAACCCTGCCCCCGCGGGCCGGTTGTCGTCGATCAGTTGTCGATCGTCTTGCAGTCGGGGTTCGTGAGGCTCACGAGTCCGCCCGCGACAACGGCCCCTTGGCCGTAGATGTCGAGCCCGACGAGGGCGGGGCTGTTCGGAATCTGGAACGGGATCTGGAGGACGCCCGCGCCGCCGACGGTGCCGCTGGCGCTCAGCACGATCTGGCTTTGGTCGATGAAGATCACGCCTTCGGCGCCAAAGGGCGTGAAGGACGTGTTCAGAGAGATGAAGCCCAGGGCCCCCGAACCCGGCGCGGCGGTAAAGCCCAGGGTCGAGGTCTTGCCGATCTTGGTGCCGCCGCCGATCTCGAACACCTCGGGCACCACGCTGATGGCGTCTACCGCGACCGAAGGGTTGGCCGCGGAACCGTTCCACTGCCCGGTGATCTGGACCTGCTCGCCGACGAAGAGGTTCAGGTTGAAGAAGGCGCTCGTCAGTTGCGTGTCGGTGCAGCCGAGCACGAACTGGTTCGTGGTGCCGCTGACGTCTTCGACCTTGCCGGTGAAGGTCACTTCCTGGGCCAGGGCCGAGGTACTGAGGACGAAGAGGGCGATGGGGGCGAGGAGGGTGGTTTGCATGGTGTCGACTCGTCAGGGATGGATGGAATGGCGAGGGCGACGCTCCAGACGCCCTCGATCCGAATCACCTGAGGCAACTGCCGTGCCAAGCTCCGCTGCCCGCTCGAGGTCCGCAGCGCGCGCATCGGACCGCGGCGCGTCCGCGAAATGGACGCGGCGGTCCGGGCCCCGGACCGATCCCTACAGCGCGGGCAGGAGCTGCCCTGCGATCGCGGGCGACGGCGCGATGCCGATCGCTCCCGCGACGCTCCACTCGACGTGCACGCCAGGCAGGAACGATGGTGCGAGGGAAACGCGCAGGTCCGAGTTCGATGTCCAGCCGATCACGGGCAGCCAGGACGCGGGAATGGGAGTCAAGAGGGCGCCGGTGCCGGCGGCCGGGTTCACCCGGGCGACCCACTGGGACAGGCCCAGGTCGATGATCGCTCCGACGGAGCCGTCGGGGGCGGAGGAGAGGCCGAGCAGGCTCGTGCCTTCTGGCAGGGTCGCGAGGGTTGCCAATCCGTTGGCGGGCGCGACGCTGACGAGCTGCTCGAGCTTGGGCTTCAGGTCGCGGCGGACCGAGAGCACCAACCGGTCGCCCGTCCAAGTGGCGGCATCCAGGGACTTGACGTCGGCGAGGAGCGTGATGGTGCCCGTCGACGGCGGCACACTGGCCAGCAGCCGGCCACCGCCGCCGTTGCCATCGTGCAGCACGATCGAGTCGGTGCCCGGGAGGCGATACAGCCCGTCCTCCGGGCTGAGCGTCGCCGGAGTCAGGAACGGCGCCACGGCGTCGCCCGAGCTGAGGGTCAGGTTGACGATCGTCGTGGTGCCCCCGGCGGCCGTCTGTGCGAGGTACAGGTCGACGTTGTCCAGTCCCGCAGGGACCGTGTTGTTGCGCTCGCCCGCGCCGAACATCAGGCCCGCGCCCGGAACGAAGCGCAGCAGGCCCACCTCGTCGATCGTGTCGAGGAAGTTGCCGTCCGAAGTCAGGTGCCCAGCGGTCGCACCGCTGACCGTCTCGGCCATCCACACCTCGCGGGTGAGGCCGCCGCCGAGCTTGGGTTCGCGAGTCCTGTAGCCGACCCGCGTGCCGTCGCTGGACAGCACCAGCCACGGTCCGTCCGCGGCCTCGGGCAGGAAGCCTGCTCCGTCGAGGGCTTGGGCCGGCATCGACGCCAGCTTGGCCGTGCCGATTGCTCCGAACGTCGCGACGCGCGCCGCATCGGGCCCGTCGCCGGCGAGCACTCCAGCGGTCGATCCGTCACCGGAACCGACCACCTGACCGCCGAACCACGCAGGCGTGGCGCCCTCCACCGCCACCGTTTGGAGTTGGGCGCCGGGCGCGCGTTGGAAGCGATTGGCTCCACCGGCATCGAGGGCCACGCCCCAGGTCGAGAAGAGGGCTAGCCCCTCCAGCTCGAAGTCCATCGGCGCGAGCGAAGCACTGCGGTTCTCGGCGACGGCTGTGAGCAGGTCGATCTCGAGCAGGTCACCGCCGGCGCCGACCTCGGTCGCGATCAGGATCGCCGTGCCGTCGGGGGCGCAGGCGATGCGGGGCGAGAAGGGCGGCGCATCGCCGGTCGCACCGATCCCGGGCAGGTCCAGGAGCAGCTGCGGTGCGCCCGTCGGCGTGACCCGGAACAGGCCGAAGTGGGTCTGGGCGCCCGCGCCACCGCGGTAGGCGTAGAGCGAGCCATGGCCCTGGGGCAGGACCAGCCGGTTGGCTCCCCCCGGCAGGGGCTCGTGGCGCGGCCGGTCGGCGGCGAAGCGCTCGATTCGGGTACGGCCGACGAAGTCGAGTGCGATCAGGGCCACGTCGGCGAGTTCCGGCGCGGCGGCGATCGCCCCCTGATCGTCGACCCCGATGACTGCTCCCACACCACCCGCGGGCGCCTGGAACAGGGTCCAGTCGGCGGCGGCGGTCGTCGTGAGCAGGGCGAGGGCGGCGAATGAGAGTCGCATTGTGTTGGGTCCTTGGGTCGCGCGACCTGCGGGAGGCGGTCGCGATCCTCCATGGCACGCAATCTGCGTGCCGCTCTCTTGGTCTACCCCATCAGCGACCCAGCGGGGTGATTGGCCGCCAGCGATCCCCCGTTCCTGCCGTAAGAGTTTTGGACCTACCGGCAGGGTCCAACACCTGGACCGGAGTCCAGAATCCAGACCCCCGCCACCGCCGATCCGCCCCCCATGGCCCCCGACTCCCACCAACCCGATCCGTCCCGCGAGCAGCCGACCGAAGCCGCATGGCCGGCGGGCTACACGGCTGTGGAGCCCATGGCGCGCCGCGACGGAGCCGAGGTCTGGCGGGCGCGACGAGGCTCTGACGAGGTGGCGTTGAGGCTGGTCTCGGACTCCTCGCTGGCCGAGGCGGCCGCCGAGTTGGAGGTGCTCTCGACCCTGCGGCTCGAGGGCACGGCCCGCCTGGTCGACCACGGCCGACTCGAAGACGGCCGCACCTTCCTGGCGCGGGAGTGGATCGATGGCATCCCCCTGGAGCAGTGGGCGAGCGGGCGGACACCGGAGGCCATCGGTCGCCTCCTGGCGGACCTCACCGACGGTCTGGAGGCCCTGCACCGGGCGGGCTTCGCCCACGGCGACCTGAGCGCGGTCAACGTGCTGGTCACCGCTGGCGATCGGCCGGTGCTGGTGGACTTCGGCCTGTCCGGCGCGATCGACGCGGAGCGCGCCGGCGTCGCTGCAACGGGGACCCTCTACGCCATCGCTCCCGAGCGCCTGGCCGGCTCGCCTCCCTCGCCCGCGGCCGACCTCTTCGCCCTGGGTGCCCTGGCCCACGAGCTGTTGGTGCCCGCGCGGCGCACCGCGCGCGAGTTCTACTCGCAGTTCCCGTCGCGACCGTTCCTCGAAGCGTCCGGGACGAGCGTCGACGACCTGCCCGATTGGGCTCGCGAGACCGTCGAAGCCCTGGTGGCCCGGCGCCCGGAGGCGCGGCCGGCGGGCGCGGCCGCCGTCGGAAGGGCGCTGCGCACGCGGCTCGGCCTCGAAGCGGGCGCGTCCATTCTTGCGCCCCTGCGGGTTCCGACGAGCCTCGGCCGCGAGGCCTTCCTGCGTTGGATCGTCGACGGCTTCGAGCCCGCGCCGCACGAGGCCCTGGCCATTGCCCTGCCCGCGGGCGACGACCCGCGCGCGGTGCTCGAGGCCCTCCGGCTGCGCGCGACGATCGCCGGCATCGAGCTCGACGCGCTCGAGTTGTCCGGCGAGCTGGCGGCACTCGGGAACGGCGCGGCCATGGACCACTGGGCCGCCGGACACGCGAGCGATCTGGGTCGACGCTGGCTCGCGGTCAGCATGGACGAGCCGAGTGCCTTGGCCGCAGCGGCCGTGGACCGTCTCGCACGATCCAGGAAGCAGTCCGGCGGCGACGCGCGGCTGCTCGTGGTCGGCACAGCCCTCGGACAGGGGGCCAGCGGATGGCGCGTGGAGCACGCACCGGCCGTGCGTGCTCGCGAGCTCGCCGAGCATCTCGACGACCTGCTGGACGCCGGCTCACAAGAACGACTCGAGCGCCTGGCCGACCAGCTGGTGCGCGCTTCGAAGGGCGCGCCCGCCGCAATCGAGCGGCTCCTGCGCCGCGCGCAGCACGAGGGTTGGATCGTGGATGGCGGCGACCGTTGGCGCTTGCGACCTGGACCCCTGCCCGACCTGGCGCGCTGGTCGGAGACAGACCTCGACCCGCCTGCGGAGGAGGGGCTGCGCGAGATCCTCTTGGCCCTGGCCATGGTGCCGGGTAGTTGTCGACTCGACGCGCTCGCGCAGGTCGTGGGAGCAGCGCTGTCCACGGTCGCGACCCGGCTGGCGCACTTGAGTTCGAGTCGCTGGGTGCGCTGGGAGGGGGGCGAAGTGGCGTTGGTCAGGGACGTCGACGCGATCGGGCTCCTCGATCGGGGTCGACGGCAGATGATCGCCCGCCGCTGGAGCGACGTGCTCGACAGCCAGGGAGCGTCGCGCGCGGCCACCTGGCACCTGCGCTGGCTGGCGCGATCGGTTGGACAGGACGACGTCCTGCTGGCCGAGTGGCACGAGCAGCTGCACGAGTTGCGCGACTCGGGCTCGCCGGAGTTCGCCCTGGCGGGGCTTCACGTCCTGGAGAGTCTGGCGGGGGACGACGCGCCGGCCGACTTGGCGGTGGAGCGGGCCCTGTGCTGGGCGCAGTTGGGTGACGCGCGTCAGGCCGCGGATGCCCTGGGCGCCTACAGGCCGTCGGATGCCCCGGGGCAGGCTCGCGGCGAACTGGCGCGGGCGCAGATCGCGCGCATCGTGCACGACGAACCGCGCGCTTCGGCGCACTTCGATCGGGCGGTCGAGCTGGATCCAGGCGTGCGCCTGGAGGCCGAGTTGGGGCGCGTCCAGATGGAGTTCGCGCGCGGCGAGGATGCGGCCCTGATCGAGCGGGTCGACAGGCTTCAGCGTTTCGACGACGGCACCGGCGACCGGACGGCCTGGCGGACCTGGTGCGACCTCGGTCGCCTGCGCGCGGTGGCGCGCGGTCGGCGCGGACAGGTCGACGCGGCGCGTTCCGAACTCGACCAATGGCTGGCCGAGGCCTGCGCGCGGGGTGACGACGCGGCGGTCGGGACGCTCTCCATGAACCTGGCGACGATCGAGCGCCGCACGGGCAGCCACGGGCGCTCGATCGCGCTCTTCGCCAGTGCGGCCGCGGCGCTGCGTAGTGCCGGCCGGATCGCGAATGAGGCCAACGCCCGCGGTCAACTCGGCGGCGCGCTGCGCGAGGGTGGCGACCTGATGGCGGCGGAGCCCGAATTGGCGCGCGCCCTGGCGGTGCGAGAGCGCTTGGGGGACGAGGCCGGTGCCGCGACCCTGCGCGGACTCTTCGCGCTGCTCACCGCGGAACGGGGGCACGCCGGCGCCGCCATCGCCGACCTGGAGCGCGCGGTCGAAGGCCTGTCTGCGGGACAACGTCGACTCAGCGCGCCGCTGCTCTTGGCTCGCAGCGACCTGCAGCGGGCTCGAATCGGCCGCGACCCCTTGGGCTCCAGCGAACTCTCGGGGGAGGCGGCGGTGGATCCGCGAGTGTTCCTCGATCAGGGCCGCGCCGCTGCGTTGCGTGGGCACACGGCCGAGGCTCGCGCCTTCGTGGGCAGGGGGGCCGAGTTGGCGCGCCGTCTCGACCAGGTGCCGGTCGAGGCCGAGGCCCGCTTCCTCGCTCGAGTGCTCGAGGGCGAGGCCGCCGTGACCGACGGCGTCGAGAGCGACGACCGGGCCACGGGCCTTCTGGCCGAGGACTTGACCCTGTGGAACGCCCTGGTCGCCGGCGACGTCGCGACCCTCGCCAACTTGGCCCGCCAGCTGGCATCCCGCGGCCGTGACGATCGAGCGGCGCGCGCCTGGCTCGCAGTCGCGGCACGTAGCGACGACCCAGAGCTTGCGGAAGAGGCCGCGTCCCAGGCCCGCGATCACCTCGAGCGTTGCGCCGTGGGACTCTCGCAGCGCGAGCGTTTTGCCCTGCGCCGGACCCTGTTGAACCTTCCAGACCCCCGCCCCCGCGATCTCGATGAGCGCAGCGGCTCGGCCACCGACGACGAGGAACTCGAAATGGAGATCATGCAACTGCTCGCGTTGAACCACCGGCTCGCGGGTCAGGAGGACCTCGACGGCCTGTTGACGGAGATCGTCGATAGCGCCTGCCAGGTGACCGGCGCCGAGCGCGGCTTCCTGGTGCTCGAGGAAGGCGGGCAGCTGCGCCTCGACGCGGCCACGGAGTTCGCGAGGGGTGACGTGGCCGCCAGCGACGTTTCGGTCAGCACCTCGATCGTGGGCGAGGCCCTGGCGAGCATGAAGACCCTCAACGTGTCCAACGCCGCCGACGATCCCGAGCGCGGCCGCGCGCCGTCGATCGTCGAGCACGAGCTGCGCTCGATCCTGTGCGCGCCCTTCCGGGCCACCGAGGACCTGCGCGGCGTGGTGGTCGTCGACCATCGCCTGCGGACGGGCGCCTTCGGTCCGCGGGCCGAGCGACTGCTCGGGCTGTTGGCGGACCAGGCCGCCCTCGCGGTCGGGCAACTGCGTCGGCGCGAGCAGATCCACGACCTGAACAAGCGACTCTCCGAGCGTGTCGTGAGGCAGGAGCGCGACCTGGAGGCCGCGCGCAAGGCCTTGCAGGACCGTGGCCTCGAGTCGCCCGGAAGCGGGCTCGTGGGCAGCTCGAAGTCGATCGAGACGGTGCGGGCGCTGATCTCCAAGGCAGCACCCAGCGGGATGCCGGTGCTGCTGCGCGGCGAGAGTGGGACGGGCAAGGAGTTGGCGGCTCGCGCAGTCCACGAGCAGTCCGAGCGCCACGCCGCCGCCTTCGTCAGCGAGAACGTCGCTGCCCTGCCGGCGTCGCTGATCGAGTCGGAGCTGTTCGGCTACCGCCGTGGCGCGTTCACCGGCGCGGATACCGACCGCGCCGGCCTGTTCGAGCGCGCGCACGGTGGCACGCTGTTCCTGGACGAGATCGGCGAGATGCCCCTCGAGCTCCAGGCCAAGCTCCTGCGCGTGCTCGAGACCCGCCGGGTCAGGCGCCTGGGCGACGGGGACGAGCGCAGCGTCGACTTCCGCCTCGTCACGGCGACGCACCGGGACCTGGAGGCCGCGGTGGGCGCCGGGAGCTTCCGACAGGACCTCTACTACCGCATTGGCGGGATCGAGGTGCGGCTGCCCTCCCTGGCCGAGCGCGCCGAGGACATCCCCGAGCTCGTCGAGCACTTCCTGACGCTCTTGGCCGCCAGCACGGGCGAGCGCCGTCACGTCTCCTCCGCAGTCCTGGAGCGCCTCACGCGCCGCCCCTGGCCGGGCAACGTGCGTGAACTGCGCAATGAAGTGCGGCGCCTGTGCGTCCTGAGCGAGGGCGAGATCGACGATCCGTCGCTGGTGGGGGAGCCGACCCTGGGCGCTGCGGTCATCCCTGCGACCGGTCCGATCCCGACCATGGCAGAGATCGAGCGCGCCGCCATCGAGCGCGCCGTGGCCCAGACCGGCGGCGACAAGCGCGAGGCGGCGCGCCTGCTCGGCATCTCGCGCGCCAAGGTCTACCAGCGCATCAAGGAGTGGCGTGAGGAGGTCGGCGGGGACGCGTCAGCTATCGACTGATTGGTCGTGGCGCCGATTGTCCGCCGCATCGGCCAGATCCGGCAGTCACTGCGCGCCAGGGCGAGAGCGCCGCACGGGCACTGCTGCGCCGGAGCGTGACCGCTGGGCCGGATAGACGACCTGCCGAGCACGCCTGGTCCGGGCCACCAGCGCCGAGACAGTCGTTGGCGGCGGCACGGGGTCGCCGCGGCCGAGCCAAGCCATCTGCGGTCGTGCGCGCTCGGGTCCTCGGGAGCCCTGGGTCGTCGTTCCTCGGACGCGGCCTGCCGATCCCGTGGACTCTGTCTTCCCGCCCGGAGGGGGATCCTCGGTAGCTTCACGACCCGCGGACGCCAGGTCGCCCGCGCAGTCCATGTCCACCTGGATCACCATCGACAGTCCCGCCAGTCGCAAGGACATCGCCGCCCACTACGGCGAGCTCGACGAGGCCTACCGGCGCCTGTGGGGCGAGCACCTGCACCACGGCCTGTGGGAGAGCGGGCGCGAGTTGGTACAGGAGGCGATCGAGTCGCTGGTGCATCGGGTCGCCCGCACCCTGGAGTTGCGGCCGGGCATGGAGCTGTGCGACGTCGGCTGCGGCTACGGCGGGACGAGCTGGCTCCTGGCGGAGCACTACGGGCAGCGGGTGACCGGCCTGACCATCACTCCGGAGCAGGTCGAGCGCGCTCGCGCGCGGCCCGTTCCGTCGGCTACCGTCCCGCCTCGCTTCCTGCTCGCCGACTGGCTCGAGAACGACTTCGCGGACGCTTCCTTCGAGCGGCTCGTCTCCCTCGAGTGCATCGGGCACGTCCCGGACAAGGCGCGCTTCTTCCGCGAGCTGCACCGCGTCCTGCGACCGGGCGGCCAGGCTCTGGTCACCGCTTGGCTCACCCAGGAGCGGCCGAGTGCCTGGCGGCGTCGACACCTGCTCGAGCCGATCTGCCGCGAGGGGCGTCTGCCGAGCATGGGTTCGGCGCAGGCCTACGGCGATCTGGCGCGGGCGGCCGGGCTCGACGTGCTGAGCTACGAGGACCTCAGCGCGAAGGTGCTACGGACCTGGTCGATCTGTCTTCAGCGCACCCTCGCGGGCCTCGCGACGGACCACGAGCTGCGCCGTTTCCTGGTCCACGGGCGCAGCTCGAACCGCGTCTTCGCTCTGACCTTGGTGCGGATCTGGCTGGCCTATCGAGTGGGGGCCATGGAGTACGGCTGGTTCCACTTGCGCCGGCCGGAGGCGGCCTACTCGTCGAGGTAGCCCAGCAGGTGCAGCTTCTCGAGCTCGTCCGAGCTCGCGTCGGCGCCGGCGATCGGCGAGAGGCTCGCAGGGGAGGTTCCCAGCCCGCTCTGGTAGGCGTCCTCCAGTCGCTGCTCCAGGTTCATGGTGAGGACGCTGAAGATCGGCGCGACTTCGCCCGGGTCCAGATCGAGGTTGAACGCGGCGTCGGCCTCGTCCGCCACCACCAACTTCCAGGGCCACTGGACCAGCACGTCGAGGCCTGCGTGCTGCGCGTTGTAGACGGACGCCGCCCCCGACTCGGCCTCGAGCAGCGACCTGCCGGGGAGGCCCTCGTCGAAGTCCAGGCCCACCGCCGCAAGGATGGTCGGGGCCAGGTCCACCAGACCAGCAGTGTCGGTGACCCTGGTGCCGCCCCGCTCACCGCCCGGCAGGCGCAGCAGCAGTGGAACGTGCAGGCCGTCCTGGAAGACGCCGCCGTGGCCGCTCATCTGACCGTCGCGAAGGGCAAGGGATTCACCGTGGTCGGAGGTGACGACGACCAGGGTCTCCTCGAGCAGGCCGCGCCCGTCGAGCTGGCCCAACCAGGCCTCCAGTTTCGAATCCACGTAGCGAATCCCGCCGTCGTACATGGCCCCGACGGCCTCGATCTGCGCCTGGTCCAAGAGGCCTGGCGTGGTCCAGATGTCCCGGCGGTCGAGACCCGCCAGGCGCTCGGGGGCATCGGCCAGGAACAGGCGATCGAAGGGCGCTGGCGAGTCGTAGAGCGGCGCCGTGCCCCCGTTGAGGGGTCCGGAGTGCACGTCGAACAGGTGCAGGAACAGGAAGTACGGGCGCTCGGGATCGACCTGATCCAGCCACTCGTCGAAGTGCTCGCCCGCGTGCTCGGCGTCCGAGTGCGCTTCGAACAGGTCGAAGCCGCGGTCGAAGCCGAAGCGGTCGTCGATCCAGCCCGGGAAGAACAGCGCCGCGGTCTGGTAGCCCCGCTCGTGGAGGCGCTCGGCCAGGGTCGGGAAGGTCGGCGCCAGGGCCAGGCCCTCACGCAGCACCCCGTGTTGACGCGGGTGCAGACCCGTCAACATGGTCATGTGCGAGATGAGGGTGTACGGAGCGGGGGACTGCACGTGCTCGTAAAGGATCGAGTCCTGCGCGAGGCGATCGAGGAACGGCGTGGTGTCGCGCCCGTAGCCGTAGCAGCCGACGCGATCCGCGCGCAGGGTGTCGATCGAGATCAGCAGGATCGAAGGCGGAGCCTGGGCGCGGGGGCCGTTCGGCGGCTCGCCACCAGCGCAGGCCGAGACCAGGACGAGGGCGCAGGCGCGCAGCAGGCGCAGTCGGATTCGAATCGGGGTCGGCATGATCAATTCGACCCCTGCGGTGGGGGGGCGCGCCAGCGTCGTATGGTATCCGTTAGTGTCCTGGATCAGAAATTCGGCGTCACTACCCGGAGGTCCGATCGATGCTGGCTAGGCGCGCCGACGACGCTTATCCGCTGCGATACTCGGAGGAGGCGCTGGCGACGCCAGCGGCGATCGGAGCCCGGGAAGTGACGCCGAACTTCTGATCCAGGACACTACTGCTCGCGACGCGTCGAAGCTTGGCGCGCGCCCTAGGATAGACCGCGACGTCCGACCCTAGGAGCCTCACTGATGACCGCCTTGCTCGATCTCCGCTCTCGCCTGGTGCGCTGGCTGCTCGCTCTGGTTGCCGTGGCAGGGCCGCTGCCGTCCGCCCAGGCCCAGGTCTTCGGGCCAGCCGAGAGCTTCGCCCTGCCTGGTAAGCCCGCCGGCCTTGCGGTCGGTGACCTGGATCTCGACGGAGTCGTCGA
Source organism: Engelhardtia mirabilis (assembly GCA_007751255.1). Classification (GTDB taxonomy): domain Bacteria; phylum Planctomycetota; class UBA1135; order UBA1135; genus Engelhardtia; species Engelhardtia mirabilis. Next base: position 4,495,249 of record CP036296.1, on the reverse strand, counting down.
CGTCGTCGTGACGCTGCCCAACCTCGCGCAAGTGGCGATCCTCTACGGTCTGTCCGGCGGGGGCTTCGCGCCAGCGGTGACCCACGCCACTGCGGCCGAACCGGTGGCCGTGACTCTGGGCGACCTGAACGGCGACGGGCGCCTCGACATCGCCGTGGCCTGCCGCGGCTCGATCGGCGTCACCCTCCTGCTCGGCAAGCCGACCGGCGGTCTGTTCACTGCCGGAGAGACTTGGGCGACGGGACTCGCACCGGGTAGCCACGAGCCCGCGGCCGTGACCCTGGCCGACCTCGATCGGGACGGCGACCTGGACGTGGCCGTCGGCCATCGGGCGGGCGGCTTCGTCGGCGTTCGCCTCGGGGACGGGGACGGTTCGCTGGGAGCGTTGTTCCAGTACGACGTCGGGGGCGAGGTTCGCAACCTGGTGGCGGGCTCCATCGACGGTGACGTCTACCCCGAGCTGGTGGTGGCCGCGGACATCGGCGGGACCAAGATCCTGCGCAATCAGAGCGGCTCCGGCTTCACAGTCGAGACCCAGCCCGGGACCTTCGGCGGCTTCACCGCCTGGGTCGAGCTGGGCGACGCGGACGGGGACGGGGACCTCGACCTGTTGTGGCTCGAGGACGACGGGATCGACATCTGCACCGAGTTGGCGCCCAACGACGGTAGTGGGGTCTTCCTCACTTCGCAGGTGGTCCACGTGACCTTCTCGAGCACCAACTTCCGCGCGACGAGGTTCGGCCTGCTCGACGGCGACGCGGAGCTGGACGTGGTCTCTACCGGCTCGACCGGTTCGCAGCAGAACGAATCGATCGAGGTGGCCTTCGGCCTGTCCGGACTGGCCGTGGCGCCGCAGTGCGCCCAGACGAGCGCGGGCGCCCTAGCGGCCTTCGAGCTGGCCGACCTCGACGGGGACGGACGGTCCGAGCTGCTGGGGACCGACATGGTCCATCGCACCCTCGACGTGCTCCCCGGTGGCGCCTGCGGACTCGCTCCCCAGATCGCCTCGGTGACTCCGGCGAGCGCGCCGACCGTGGGGCAGGGCAGCACGGAGGTGACCCTCTCGGGTTGCTCGCTCGACGACGTGACCAGCGTGACCGTCGGCGGTCTTGCGGCCGTGTACCAGGGCTCGGGCTGCGGCGATCAGTTGACATTCCAGCTGCCCTTGGCGCTGCCCCTCGGAACGACGTCGATCGACGTCGTGGGTCCAGCGGGATCGGCCGGGGCCTCGATCGAGATCGTCGCTCCGTCCGCACCGGTGCTGAAGATCCTGCCCACTGGCGCCTTCTCGATCGGGGGCGGCGCCGAGTTGGCGGTCGGCGCGGGACCCGGCGACCTGATCCTCGTGATCGCCTCGATCAACAACTTGCCAAGTCAGATCTCCGGCCTGATCGAGCTCGAGCTGGGCGGTGACTTCAGCTTCATCCTGCTCTTCGCGAGCGTCGCGGTGCCGTCCGGCGAGGGGGCGCTGATCGTGCCGGTTCCGACCACCGGGATGCCCCTGGGTGGCACCTTCTACATCCAGACGGCCGTGGCGACCGCCGGCGGACCGGCGCTGCCGCTGCCGACCAGCCCGCTGGTCGCAGGTGTCGTCGTGCTCTGACCGGGCCCCGACCTCAATCGGCGGGCCCGTCGCCCGACAGTCGCTCGGCGCCGCTCTCCCGGGCCAGGTTCTGGTAGTTGTCGACTTCGTCGTGCTCGTCGATGATCTCGGCCCCGAGCATGCACTCGAGCACATCCTCGAGGGTCGTGACCCCCTCGAACCCGCCGAACTCGTCGACCACCGCGACCATGTGCGCGCGCTCGGCGATGAAGTGCTTCAGCAGTCGGTGGGCGGGCATCGCCTCGGGCACGAAGTGGATCGGGCGGGTCAGCTCGCGCAGGGTCATCGACGTCGCGGAGTCGAGCAGGACGCGATCGAGGACTTCCCGGCGCAGGACCATGCCGATCACCTGGTCAGGCTGCCCATTCTCGGTGACCGGCACGCGGCTGTGGACCCAGTCGTCGACCCGGCTGGCCAGTTCCGCTATCGGCGTATCGGCCGGAAAGGACTCGACCACCGTGCGGGGCGTGCGCAGAGCGCCGGCGGTGACCTGGTCCAGGCGCAGAGCGTTCTGGACCCAGCGGTGCTCTTCGGGACGGACCGAGCCGTGTGCGGCCGCCAGTCCGCTGATGACGAGGAGCTCATCCTCGCTCGGCCCCGCCGGACCCGACTTGCCGATCAGCCTGGCCATGGCGCGCTTGGCGATCCACACGATCGGCCACACGCTCCAGATCATCAGCTGGATCGGCCAGACGATCAGCGGGCCGAGGCGGTCGGCATAGCGCACTCCGAGGCTCTTGGGGACGATCTCGGTCAGGGCCAGGACCAGCACTGTGAACACAGCGGCGAAGAAGCCCACCGCTGCGTTGCCGAACTCCTCGCCGACCAGGGCACCGCACCAGGCCGCGCCCAGGGTGTGGGCGATCGTGTTGATGGTCAGGATGGCTGCGATCGGCTCCTCGACGTCGCTGCGCAGCCGGGCCAGCTTCGAGGCCGCCGTACCGCCCGACTGCCTGAGCACTTCGATCTTGGCGGGCGTGATCGAGTACAGCGCTGCTTCCAGCAGGCTGCACACGAACGACGCGGCGAGGGTGCCACCCGCGACAACCAAGATCGTGGGGTTCACGCGGTGCTGCCGAGGCCTCGGTCAGCGGCGGCGAGCAGCTGTTCGAGCTCGGCCTCGGTGTGGTCGCCCATGTGGCCGATGCGAAAGGCGGTCTGCTTCAGGTCGCCGTAGCCGCCGCCCATGCGGAAGCCTTCCTCGCGCATGTGGGCGAGGAAGGCCGGCACGTCGCGGCCGCCGGCGTCGATCGACGAGACGGTGGGGGAGACGTCCTCCCGGGCGCAGGTGTGGTGCAGACCGCGCTCGGTGGCCCAGGCGATCGTGCGGTCGCGCATGCGCGCGTGGCGGGCGAAGCGCGCGGCCCAGGCCGCCGCACCCGGGCCGGGGTGCGGGCGGTCGGAAAGCCGCGCCTCGAGGTCGCCGGAGCTGATCTCTTCGAGCTGCCGCGCGAGGGCGTAGTGCAGCGAGATCGTCGGCGTCATCGGCGGCTTCTTGGCGGCGTGGCATTCGACCAGCTTGACCGGATCGAGGAACCATCCGCGCCGTGGCGCCTTGCGGGCGCGCTCGAGGAAGCGGTCCGACACGGCCATCAACCCCAGGCCGGGGGGCAGGGCCAGGGCCTTCTGGGTCCCCGCGATGGCGGCGTCGATGCGGTTCGCGTCCAGGTCGATCGGCGCTCCCGCGAGCCAGGTCACGCAGTCCACGAAGAGCATCGTGTCCGGGTGCTCGACCAGCGCCGCGGCGATGCGCGACGGGAGGGTCGCCGTACCGGTGGCGGTCTCGCTGGCGCAGGCCGTGACGACCTCGAAGGGGCCCTGGTCGCGCAGGGCGACGGCGACGTCTTCGGTGCTGAAGGCCTGACCCAGCTCGCGTTGCAGCCGCACGACCTCGAGCCCGAGGGACTCGGCCACCTCGGCGAAGCGCTTGGAGAAGGAGCCGTTGACCAGGGACAGCACGCGCCCGGTCACGCCGCGCAGCACCGACTCCATCAGGCCCGAGGCCGTGCACGAGTGCACGGCCACGTGGGCGCTGGAGTCCGCTTCCAGACCGAAGGCCAGGCGCAGGCCCGGATCGATGCGCTCGAGCAGCTCGGTCATCTCGGGGAAGCGGTGCCCGATCATCGGCCGCGCGCACTCCGCGAGCAGTTCGGGGCGGACCTCGGTCGGTCCGGGGATCCACAGGGAGGTGGTGGTCATCGCGTGGAGGGGGATCAGAGGAACAGGTAGCTGATCTCTTCGATCGGCTCGAGCTCTTCGAGGCGCGCCATGACCTCGTCGTCGGGCTGGCGGTCGATGCTGAGGAAGGCCGAAGCGTGGCCCGCGCCGATCGCGCCCAGCTGGGCCCGGTGGACGTTGATGCCCGCGGCGCCGAGGTTGGTGCCCAGGGCCCCGAGCACCCCGGGCCGGTCGCGGTGGCGGGTGACCAGGAGGTGCCCTTGGGGCGCCAGGTCCACGTAGACGCCCTCGACGCGCACGAAGCGGGGCTGGCCGCCGAAGACGGTTCCGGCGACGAAGTGCGACTCCTCGCCGCCGCGCGAGGAGGCGCGGGCGCGGATCAGGCTGGTGTAGCCGTCGCTGCCCTCCGACTCGCCCTCGAGCACCTGCAAGCCGCGGCCCGCGGCCAGGGTCGGAGCGTTGACCACGTTGACGCTGGCGTCGAAGCCCTGGTGCCGCAGCAGGCTCGCGAGCAGGGCCAGGCGCAGGTGCTCGACCCCGCCGGCCTCGGCCACCTTGCCGTGGACCGTGACCTCGAGCTTCTTGATCGGCTCGCCCGCGCGCTGGCCGAGGAACGAGCCCATGCGCTCGACCAGGTCGATCCAGGGCGCCAACTGACGCAGCAGTTGGGGCGAGCCCGCCGGAGCGTTGACCGCGTTGTTGGCGACCCCGTCGGCGAACCAGGCACCGATCTGGTCGGCGGAGTCCAGGGCCACGGCGCGCTGGGCCTCGTGGGACGAGGCACCCAGGTGCGGCGTCACGATCACGTCGTCGCGACCGACCAGGGGGTGGTCGGCGCCGGGGGGCTCCTGGGCCAGAACGTCGAGCGCCGCACCCGCGAGGTGCCCCGCGTCGAGGGCCTCGACCAGGGCCACCTCGTCGATCAGGCCGCCGCGCGCCGCGTTGATGATCCGCGCGCCGGGCTTCATGGCGAACAGGCGCTCGCGCGAGATCATGCCGCGCGTCTCGTCGGTCAGGGGCACGTGCAGGGTGACGAAGTCACAGGTCTGCAAGAGCTCGTCGAGGCTCGCCAGGGCCACGCCGTGCAGCGGCGAGCCCTTGCCGGTCTTCTCGAGGTAGGGGTCGTGGGCGATGACCTCCATGCCCAGACCCTGGGCGCGCTCGGCGGCCACGCGGCCGATGCGGCCCAGGCCGACGACGCCCAGGCGCTTGCCGCTGAGCTCGGTGCCCATCAGGCCCTTCTTGTTCCACTGGCCGCTGCGCACGCGCCGGTCGCCGGCCGGCACGTTGCGGGCCAAGGAGACGAGCAGCGCCAGGGCCAGCTCGGCGGTGGTGACCGTGTTGCCGGTGGGCGTGTTCATCACGACCACGCCGCGCTCCGTGGCCGCGGCCACGTCGACGTTGTCGACCCCGACCCCGGCGCGGCAGACGACCTCGAGCGCGGGAGCCCGGTCGAGCAGCTCGGCGGTGACCTTGGTGGCCGAGCGCACGACCAGCGCGTGGGCCTCTGCCAGGGCCGCGTGGATCACCTCCGGCGCGGCGCCGACGACGACCTGGGGTTCGTAGCCGAGTTCGGTGAAACGGGCGATGCCGTCGGCGTGCAACTCGTCGCAGACGACGATGCGGCACTCTCCGGGGGAGCGAGTCATGGCAGTTGGATGGGGAAGGGGCGGAGGGCGCGAATCCCACCAAAACCCGGCGCCCGGCGGTACTCGCGTTCGCCAGATCCTCGGCTCCGCGGGCGGGCTTCTCGTCCCGGGCACGCGCCGCCGTTACGGTGTGCCTCGAGCCCCCCTCGTCCCGCGACCCGCCCGACAGCACCCATGAAGATCCGCGCCGCAGTCCTCGAGCAATTCGGTCAACCCCTCGTCGTCCAGGAGGTCGATCTGGCCGGTCCGCGGGCCGGCGAGGTCCTGGTCAAGGTCCACGCCTGCGGGGTGTGCCACACCGACCTCTACACCGCCAGCGGCGCCGACCCCAGCGGCTACTGCCCCTGCGTCCTGGGCCACGAGGGCGCCGGGGTGGTCGAGGCCGTGGGCGAGGGCGTGGCCAGCGTCTCCGTGGGGGACCACGTGGTCTGCCTGTTCAGCCCCGAGTGCGGCCAGTGCGTCAACTGCAAGAGCGGCAAGACCAACATCTGCACCGCGATCCGCGAGCAGCAGAACCAGGGCTACCTCCCGGACGGCACCGCGCGCCTGTCCCGCGGTGGCGAGCCCATGCGGCACTTCATGGGTACCAGCACCTTCGCCGAGTACACGGTGATGCCCGAGATCGCCCTGGCCAAGGTCAACCCGGAGGCGTCGATGGATGCGATCTGCCTCTTGGCCTGCGGGGCGACCACCGGGATCGCGGCGGCCCTGTGGAAGGCCGAGGTCGAGCAGGGCAGCACCGTGGCCGTGTTCGGCGCGGGGATGGTCGGTCTGGGGGCCGTGGTGGGCGCCAAGCTACGCGGGGCCGAGCGCATCCTGGTGCTCGACCCCAGCGAGAAGCGTCGCGCCTTGGCCACTCACTTCGGCGCGACCGAGGTCCTGCCCGGCGGCGAGGACGGCGTGCAGCAGGTCCTGGATCGCACCGATGGCCTCGGCGCCGACTACACCTTCGAGGCCACCGGACTGGCGCCCGTGATGGGTCAGGCGGTCGAGGCGGCGCGGCTGGGCTGGGGCCTGTGCACGATCCTGGGCGTGGCCGGGCGGGGCGAGAAGCTCGAGATCGTGCCGCGCTTCCTGATCACCGGCCGCAAGGTCCAGGGCGGCTCCTTCGGCGGCGCAAAGGGACGCACCCACGTGCCGCAGCTCGTCGACCTCTACCTGCAGGGCAAGCTCGACCTGGACGGCTTCGTGTCCCACCGCATCACCCTCGACCAGGTCAACCACGGCTTCGACCTGATGCACCACCAGGACGGCATCCGCTCGGTGATCCAGTTCTCGTGACGGCCATGCTCCACGACCTCCACAACAACCGTGGCGAGCGCCTGGACGCGAGCTTGCACGAACCCGCCGGCGAGTCGCGAGTGTTGGTCCTGATCGGCCACGGCGTCACGGCCAACAAGGACCGCGAGTGGGCCGTGACCCTGGCCCAGGCCCTGGCCGATGCGGGCTGTGCGGCCCTGCGCTTCTCCTTCTCCGGCAACGGCGACTCCGGGGGCAAGTTCGGCGACTCGTGCCCGACCAAGGAGGCCGGCGACCTGCACTCGGTGATCGACGCCGCCGAAGCTGCCGGTCACGAGCGGGTCGTCTACGTGGGCCACTCCATGGGTGGGGCGGTGGGGGTCATCGCCGCCAGCCGGGACCGGCGCATCGGCGCGCTCGTGTCCCTGGCCGGGATGGTCGACACGGCCGAGTTCGCCCGGCGCAAGTTCGGCGACCAACAGCCCGGGGATCTGATGTGGGACAAGCCCGAGTGCCCCCTGTCCCAGACCTTCCTGGACGACATGGCCGCCGTGGGCACGGTCGCGCCCCTGGCGGCGGACATTCGCGTCCCGTGGCTCTTGGTGCACGGGGACGCCGATACGGTCGTGCCGCCGCAGGAGTCGACGGACATCGCCGCGCGCGCCGGGGGTCCGGTGGAGCTGCGGATGTTGAGCGGCGTCGACCACGTGTTCACCGGCGCGGCCGCTGCGATGGCTCGCGAGGTGGTGTCCTGGCTCGAGTCGTCGCCCTGGAGCCACACAGGGTCCTGAAGAGTGCGTCCGGGTAGGCGTTCGTACGGCGAGAGCCCCCTAGATCCATGCGAACCGTCCACCTGATCGACTCCCTGCCCTACGTCTTCCGGGCCTACTACTCGATCCCCGCGTCGATGACGGACCCCGAAGGGCGCCCGGTCAACGCGGTCTACGGCTTCTGCGGGATGCTGCTGCGCTACCTGGCCGAGGAGCAGCCGACGCACATTGCCCTGACCTTCGACGAGAGCCTCGACACGAGCTTTCGCAACGACGCCTATCCGGCCTACAAGTCCAGCCGCGAACCGGCGCCGCCGGAGCTCGTGCACCAGATCCAGGCCTGTGTCGACCTCGGTCGAGCTCTGGGCATGCCCACCTACGCCGACGACCGCTACGAGGCGGACGACCTGATCGGCACCCTCGCGGCCAAGTTCACCAAGGGTGGCCACCGCTGCGTGGTGGTGACCAACGACAAGGACCTGGGCCAGTTGGTGAACGACCAGGTCGAGTTCTACGACTTCGCCAAGGGCGACCGGCGCGATGCGGCGGGTGTGCGCGCCAAGCTGGGGGTCTGGCCCCACCAGGTCCCGGACTTCCTGGGCTTGGCCGGCGACGCGGTGGACGACATCCCGGGCGTGGCGGGCGTCGGGGCCAAGACGGCGGTGGCCCTGCTCGAGGCCTTCGACGATCTCGACGCGATCTACGCCGACCTGGGCGCGGTGGCGGCGATGTCGATCCGCGGCGCGAAGAGCGTGGCCGCCAAGCTCGAGGCCGGCCGCGAGCTGGCCTTCCTCTCCCGCGACCTGGCCACCATCGCCCGCGACGCCCCGGTCGCGGCTGGCCTGCGCGAGTTGGCCTACCGCGGTGCCGACGCAGCCCTGATCGACCCGCTCTTCGAGCGCCTCGGCTTCGGGCGGGTGCGGGACCGCATCGGTCGCTGGCAGCCCTGATCCCGCGGGCCGGGCTCCGCGCCCAGCCCAGGCGCGGGACCGGGGCTTCCCGGCGCTCGGGCCCCCGCTCGAATCTAGCCGATGGGTCCAAAGTCCTGCCCCCCGGCGCCCTCCTGGCCCGGCAGTGGCGGACCCGACCCCCCATGTACGACTACGACATCGTCTGTATCGGCAGCGGCCCCGCGGGCCAGCGCGCCGCCGTCCAGGCCTCCAAGCTCGGCAAGCGCGCCGCTGTGGTCGAACGGCGCCACAGCGCAGGGGGCGTCTGCATCGAGACGGGGACGATCCCCTCCAAGACCTTCCGAGAGGCGGTGCGCAGCTTCATGCGCCTGAGCGCCTCCGGCGCAGACCGCGCCGCGCGGGTGCGGCCGAGCATGGCGGAGCTGGCCGGGCGGGTGACCCACGTGGTCCAGCGCGAGTTGGAGATCGTCCAGGACCAACTGGAGCGCAACGACGTCGCGATGCTGCGCGGCCGGGCCTTCTTCAGGGATCGCCACACGCTCGAGATCCACTCCTTCGAGGGAGTTCGAACCGTCACCGCGGAGAACTTCCTGGTCTGTGTCGGCACGGTTCCGGCCGAGCCCGGGGACGTGCTCGTCGACGGCGAGACCGTCATGACTTCCGACGCGATCCTCGACATGGACGAGCTGCCGCGCAGCCTGGCCGTGATCGGTGGGGGGGTGATCGGAGTCGAGTACGCGAGCATGTTCGCCAACCTCGGGGTCAAGGTGACGCTGGTCGACCGGCGTCCGCGCCCGCTCGAGTTCCTGGACGGCGAGATCGTGGACGAGTTGATCCACCAGATGCGCTGCGAGCTCGTGACCCTGCGTTGCGGCGAGGCCGTGGCCAGCATCGACGTGGTCGAGAGCCCCCACAAGGCGGGGCTGATCACCCTCGAGTCGGGCAAGCACGTGGTCGCGCAGAAGGTGCTCTATTCGATCGGCCGCGTGGGCGCGACGGCCGACCTGGGCCTCGAGAACATCGGGCTCAGCGCGGACAGCCGCGGCCGCCTGACCGTCGACGGGCAGTTCCGCACCGAGGCCGAGAACATCTACGCCGCAGGGGACGTGATCGGCTTCCCGGCCCTCGCCGCGACCTCGAGCGAGCAGGGCCGCCTGGCCTCCTGCCACATGTTCGGGATCGAGTCGGAGCCCATGCGCGACAACTTCCCGGTGGGGATCTACTCGATCCCCGAGATCTCCATGGTGGGGGCCACCGAGGAAGAGCTCACGCGCGACAAGGTGCCCTACGAGTCGGGCGTGGCGCGCTTCCGCGAGATCGCCCGGGGGCAGATCCTCGGCGACGACTCGGGACTCCTGAAGCTGCTCTTCCACCGCGACACGCGCGAGCTGCTCGGCATCCACTGCATCGGGACCCACGCCACGGAGTTGATCCACGTGGGTCAGGCGGTATTGACCCTGGGCGGGGGCCTGGACTACTTCCTGTCGACGGTCTTCAACTACCCGACCCTGGCCGAGTGCTACAAGGTCGCGGCCTACAACGCCGCCAACAAGCTGCGCTTCGCCGCCCAGGCCGCCGAAGCTCATGGTCGGCGGAAGGTCGGCTGAGCGGGTCGAGCGGGTCGAGCGGGTCGAGCGGGCTGCGGCCCGGGGCGACGCCCGCGCCCATGGTCGGCGGTGGTTCGCCGAAGTCCGTCTGCCCACCGACTTGGCGCTGCGGCACCAGCGGGATCGGGGCAATCGGGGGCGGTTGTCTGGGTCTCGGCGCGTCCGACGAGAAATCTCGAATCGGTCCGTTCGTCGCCCCCAGGGAAGGCGTTCACGGCGGTCGAGTCCGGTAGGCCATTCCCTTTTGGGGGGAGTGCGCCGCCCGCTCCTCTCCCGCTTTGTTCACCGTGACCGACACACCGACCAGCCCGACCGGGCCGAACCCGACGCGTTCCGCCTCGGGTGAGCTTCGAACGGTTTCCCAGCAGGTTCTGGCCGAGCGAATCGTCTCGCGACGACGATTCGAGGACCTGGATCAGCCCGCTGCGGCGCTCCGCTCCTTGCGCGCTCTGGGCGAGCAAGTGCGAGGCGCGCGCGCCGTGGACGATCGCTGGACCAGCCGCAACCGCCGCAACCACCTGGTCCTGTTGTCTTGTCAGCAGAGCGCGGAGTGGGGAGGAGACCCACGCGTTGATCCGTGTGGCGCCGATCCGTGTGGCGCGGCTGCGGAGGCCCTGGCTTCCGATCTGGGTCGGGCCCTGCTTCGAGTGGATTCGGGCGCCGTGGCGGCCTGTTGGGACGAGAGCGTCCAGCAGGCGCTGGCCGAGCTGCTCTACACGGCGGAGGTCGAAGGTGCGGTGCTGCTCTTCATCGGTGCCGAACGCCTGTTCGGCTTGGCGAGCGACGTCGTCGACGGCAAGGGCCGGGCTGTCGATGTTCGCCACACCGATCCCCTGTCTCGCATCTTCGAGGACTTCGGCGGCCTGACCATCCTCGCCTCGACCCTGCCGGAGGAGTTCGGACCGGAGGTGGCCCGCTCGCTCGACCTGATCGTCGAGCTCGGCGGCGGGGCCGCGGCGAGCTGACGGCGACGGAACCGGCGGCGGGACTCGCGCGGAATCGTTGCGCGCTCAACTCTCCCGCGCTGAATCGTTCAGCGCGGTGTCCTTCCGAGCCGGGCTAGGCGTCCGCGCCGTCGCCGTCGCGCTGGAGCAGGCCGCGGTCGTGTAGGTGGGCGGCGAAGTCGTGGGCCGTGTCGGGGAAGGCCGCGGCATCCAGGCGTCGCAGGGGCTCGAACCAGGCCGGCGCGGGGAGCTGGCGGGCCTCCCGATCGGAGAGGCCCTCGCGGACTTCCTCGACGGCGCGGCACAGGTCGATGCAGAACCCTCGCCAGGGGGCGTAGACCCCGGCGATCGCCTCGCGGGCGTCGGCGTCACGGGCTCCCTCGGCCAAACCGGCCAGGAACAGTAGCCAACGCTCGATCGACTGCCCGTAGCGACCCTTCGGCACCGGCGCCTGGCCGCCACCCGGGATCAGCCGACGGATCAGCTTGCGCCGAAAGGCCTGGTCGCCGAACCAACGGGCCCGGGCCTCCCAGGCCTGGGCCCTCAAGTCGATCCACTCGCCCGTGGTGGCCCCCGCGAGGCGGAACAGCACGGCTCCGGCGGCATCCGGCCGGGGGGGCGGGGCCAGGGGGCGCTCGACCTGGACGGGCTGCCGATCCAGGACGCGTCCGAGCCGCAGGGTCGTGACGAGGTCTGTTGCCGCGAGTAGGGCGGTCACGATCAGGATCAACAAGAAGAGGTCCGGCACGCCGCCTATGCTAGCGGGACTGGGGCAGAGGGGATCGGGTGGACAACCTCCGATCTGCCCGGCTTCCCACTCCGGTCGCCTCATCTCGCGCCGCCCGGATAACGATCGGCTCCAGCCCTCGGGCATGGCGCCGCCCTACGCACGTAGTGAGTCCCATGCAGAAGTCCGCCCTCCTCGCCGTCGCTGTACTCGCCCTCGTGGGTGCTGTCGCCTGGGTTCTCGTCGGCGGGGGCGAGTCGACGGATGCCGCCGCAGGAGTCTCGTCGTCCGAGGTCGTCGCCCCGGCCCTGCCGGGAGCCCCCGCGACTCTGAGTGCTGCTGCGGGACCTGTGTCCGAGCCCGTCCGGGGAACCCTCGCGCCCCAGCCGGACAGTCGCCGGTCGGCGGCGAAGGCCCTGGACGAGGCCGCCGAGCAGACCAAGCCGACGGGGCCGCTCTACCGCGGGCGGGTGCTCGACCCGTCGGGCCAAGGCGTGCCCGAGGCGCTGGTAAGGCTCAAGTCCCAGGAGGCCGGCCGTGCCTCGGGGATGCTGGGCGTGCTCGGCAACATCATCACACCGAGCAAGTCGGCGGTGACCGATTCCATGGGCCGCTACGAGATCGAGTCGCCCGGTGGTTCGACGGTGGATGTCGAGGTCGAGGCGGACGGCTACGCGCCGTTCGAGCGCAGCGACATCGAGTTGCCCGTGACCACGTCGGTGCCCTTCGAGGACCTCGTGCTGGAGCCGGGGACCATCCTCTGGGGTACCGTCACCGACGACATCGGCTCGCCGATCGCGGGTGCCGAGTTGCAGTTGGTCGACCCCGAGCAGGGCTTCAACTTCAACTTCGGTCCCGGCGGCAGCGTGGCGGACACCGTTACCGACGAGAACGGCGGCTTCGAACTGGCGCAACTCGAGGTCGGTGCCTGGGGCATCCGGATCGAGGCCGAGGGCTATCCGATTCGGGTCTACCGCGGATCGACCGAGGCGCCCGGACGCGTCCGGTCGCCCCTGCGCTTCGAGATCCCGCGCGGCGGCACGATTCGCGGCGTGGCCGTGGGGCTGCCCGAGGTGAAGGTCGAGGACCTGCGGGTGGTCGCCAGGCCCTCGGAGGGCGCGACCTTCATGGCGATGGCCTCCGGCAGCGCGCCTCAGGTCGAGCTGGGCGAGGGCGGGAGCTTCGAGATCGGTGGCCTCGACCCGGACCGCGAGTACGAGGTCGAGCTGGTCGAGAAGGGGCGCGGTGCCTTCGCCATGATGGGCGGAGGCGCGAACCGCTCCGAGTCGGTCTCGGTCCTGCCTGGGGCGGAAGGCGTCGAGCTCGTCTACCGTCAGCCCGCCAGCGTGTCCTTCGCCGTCGTGGACGCGGCCAGCGGCAAGCCCATCGAGCGCTTCACCGCGCGGCTCGGCATGGCTTTCAACCAGCGGCGCCTGGAAGGTGCGGACGGAGAGGAGAAGACCTTCCACGCGGGCGGTCGCGACGAGTTCTCGGACCTGTTCCCGTCGGACTTCCAGTTCTTCGGCAACCGTGGCGATTCGGGCGTGCGCCTTTCGATCGAGGCCGAGGGCTACGCCGCGGGCCGTGAGGACGTCGAGGGGATCGAAGAGGGCGCCAGCATCGACGTGGGGACGATTTCGCTGCGGGCCGCGCCCCTGATCCGGGTCCACGTGACCGACTTGAATGACGGCGAACCCCTGCGCAACGCGCGCGTGCGCCTGACCCCGCAACCTACGGAGGACGCGGACAGCCCCAATGGTTGGATGGAGCGCATGGACCTGGCCAACCAGGTCAAGAAGACCAAGTCCGACGACGACGGCTGGGCGGAGATCCAGAGCATTCCGGACGTCCCCTGCACGCTAGAGGTCGACCGGGCGGGCTACGCGCCCCACCAGATCGCCGACCTCGTCGTGGGCTCGAGTCCCGTGGAGCTGGAAGTCGCCCTGGGCGAGGGCGGCGATGTCGAGGTCTTCGTGGTCGACCGACGCGGCGAACGCCTGGCCGGGGTCATCGTCGAGCGCCGCGACGCGGACGACGAGGACGACTCCAGCGGCACACGGAATACCAGCAAGCGCAATGGCGCGCGCTTCCGCAACCTGACGCCGGGGACCCACTCCTTCCGCGTCTCGAACGGCGACAACTCGGGTCGCAACAACTGGCGCCGAGCGCGCGGCGGCGATGACGACGAGGGTTGGACGATGGTCTCGGTCAGCCACGGCAGCAGCCAGGAGTTGACCCTCGAGGCGCGCGCGACCAGCACGATGGTGGGCCGAGTGCGTCAGGCCGGCCGCACCCTGGCCAGCGCCAAGGTCCGCGCCCAGCGTCTCGACGAGGGTGACGACGTCGAGGAGCAACTCGCGAGGATGACTGGCTCGCGGGGTTGGTGGGGGGGCGATTCGGCCGACACCAACGGCAGCGGCGAGTACCGCCTGGAGGGGCTGGAAGTCGGGACCTACACGGTCTCGGTCTCCCACGATTCGCGTGCCCTGGCCTGGACCACGACAGTCGAGGTCACCGACGGCGAGGTCACGGCGAACTTCGATCTGCCCCTGTGTGCCGTCGAGGGTCGCGTGGTCGACAGTGAAGGGCGCGGCATCGCCGGGGTGCGGGTGCGCGCGCTGCCCGAGTCGCGCCGCTTCCAGTCGCTGGACCGCGACAACGGCGGGTTCTCGCGCAGCGGCATCGATGTCGTGGACGTGGGGGTGGTTGGCGCCAGCGGGCCGCGTGCATCGGACGATCGCGGCCTGACCGACGCCCAGGGACACTTCCGTCTCGAAGGCCTGACGGCGGGAGCGCGACTTGTCGCCCGCGCGGACGGAGATACGGTCACTTCCGCGGTCAGCGCGGTGTTCGAGCTCGCCGAGGACGAGGTCAAGACCGGCATCGAGCTAGTGGTCGAGCAGGCGGGGACGATCGTCGTCCAGCCGCAGTCCGGAGGCGAAGACTCGACCGGCTTCTCCTTCGTGCGGGTCGTCGCCAGGCCGAAGGACGGCCCCCAGGCTCAGCTGGCCCAGCCACTCGCCCTCGCCGGCGGCGACGGTCCGACGGACGTGGCAGCGACCGAAGATTCATCCGCCCAAGTACCGGTTGCGCCGGTGTCCGGGTTCTCGATCGGCGGCGGAGACGTCCGATTGTCCGGCTTGCGACCGGGCACCTGGCTCGTGAAGGCCAGCGAGGGGGGCATCGAGGACGGCGCCGAGGCGGAGATTGAAGTCGAGGTCCGCTCGGGCGAGGTCATCACGGTGGAGATCGCCCTGCCGTAGGCGCTGCGGACCCGAGCGGTCTCGCGCTCGTCAGGGCCACGCGTCTGCCGCGCTCGCGTTGCACCCGTAGGCCGGGTGCGCGCCGCAGGCCCCGAGGGCGGCGCAGCGCCCGGCGAACCGCGTTGTGATCGCCCAGGGTTATCACAGGTCCCCGCTTGCGGGGCCCGGACGACCATGCGGCGGTTTACCGGCGACGCGGGGGGGTCTAGGATCTCGGCCCGCTCACTGGTGTCCACGACCGTTCCCTCGGAGCGGGCCGCCGGCGCCGATCATCCCGACCCTCCACGCGGACCCGTCCGCGCGGGCCACAGCAGACCAGAGGAAACTCCCATGGCCGACCTCAAGGGCACCAAGACCCACCAGAACCTCAAGGACGCGTTCGCCGGCGAGAGCCAGGCCAACCGCCGTTACCTCTACTTCGCCAAGCAGGCGGACGTCGAGGGCTACCCCGAGGTCGCGGGCAACTTCCGCGAGACCGCCGAGGGCGAGACCGGCCACGCCCACGGCCACCTCGACTTCCTCAAGCGCGTCGGCGACCCGGCCACGGACCTGCCCATCGGCAGCACCACCGACAACCTGGCCGCTGCGGTCGCGGGCGAGACCCACGAGTACACCGACATGTACCCGGGCATGGCCAAGTCGGCCCGCGACGAGGGCTTCGGCGAGATCGCCGATTGGTTCGAGACCCTGGCCAAGGCCGAGAAGTCCCACGCCGGCCGCTTCCAGCAGCTGCTCGACGACCTCGGCTGAGCCTGACGGTCGCGGATCCGACATCGGTGACACGGCGTCGCCGGTTCGGAGTCGGCTCCGCGCGCGGGCCGGCGTCGCGGCCAGGATCAAGGGGCCCCGCCCGCCAACCGGCGGCGGGGCCCCGCTTGTTTCCGGCAGCCTTCCCTGGCGTTTCACGCCCGCGCCACCCATGAATGAGGCGGCCTTCCCGGCCCGACCGCCGCCTCGACCGCAGCCCCGACTCCACGCCCCATGACCGCGAAGAACGGCATCATCAGCTACCAGCCCACGGACGGTCTCAGCTACGACCCCGCCGACGAGGTCTACTGGGACGAGAGCGCCCTGCAGAAGGAGGTCACGCGGGCCTTCGAGATCTGCCACGGGTGTCGCATGTGCTTCAAGTACTGCGACAGCTTCCCGCGCCTGTTCGACCTGATCGACGAGAAGCACGACGGGGACACCACCAAGCTGGACGTGGCCGAGACCGACGCGGTCATCGACGACTGCTTCCAGTGCAAGCTGTGCGAGGTGCAGTGCCCCTACACCCCGCGTGACAGCCACGAGTTCCAACTCGACTTCCCCAAGCTGGTGCACCGCTGGAAGGCCGTCCATCGCGAGCGCCGGGGGACCGGCCTGCGCGAGAAGGTCCTCGGCGATCCCGACACGGCCGGCAAGCTGGCGCGGGCCAGCTTCGGCATGGCCAATGTGGCCAATCGCAACGGCCTGCACCGCTGGTTCCTGGAGAAGGTGCTGGGCATCCACCGCGACAAGCTCTTGCCCGACTTCGCGGGTTCGACCTTCGAGAAGTGGGCCACCCAAGAGGGCCTGATGGCCACCGGGCCGGCCACCGAGGCGGTGCTGTTCCAGACTTGCTACGTGCAGAACAACGAGCCGCAGATCGGCCGCGACACGGTCGAGGTGATGCAGCGCAACCAGGTCGACCTGGTGTGCGAGAAGGGGCTGGAGTGCTGCGGCATGCCGGCCTGGGAGTCGGGGGACCTCGAGACCTTGCGCAAGCGTGCGGCCCACAACATCGAGCGCCTGTCACCCCACGTGGAGGCCGGCGCCAAGGTGCTGGCGATCAACCCCACCTGCTCGATGATGATGCGCCGCGAGTACCCCGAGCTGGTCGAGCCCGAGCTGCGTGACAAGGCCAAGGCTCTGGCCGCGGCGGTGATGGACCCCAGCGAGTACCTGTGGTCGATCCGCAAGGAAGAGCGCTTCGACGAGGACTTCAAGTCCACCCCCGGCAACGCCGAGGGCGAGCCCAAGGCCAAGGTCGCCTACCACGCGCCCTGCCACCTGCGCGCCCAGGCCGTGGGCTTCCGCGGGCGTGACCTGCTCCGCAAGCTACCCGGGGTGCAGCCGGAACTGGTGATGGAGTGCTGCGGCCACGACGGCACCTATGCCATGACCGTCGAGGGCTTCGAGCCCAGCGCGCGCATCGGCAAGAAGGCCTTCGACGGCATGGCCGAGGCCGGCGCGGAGATCTGGGTCACCGACTGTCCCCTGGCGGCGATCCAGTTCCAACAGCACGCAGGCGTCAAGGCCATGCATCCGATGAGCGTCCTCGCCCGGGCCTACCGTGGCGACGCGTTCCGCAAGTCACCGACCGCAGACCAGTGAGAGCGAGCAACAACGTGAGCAGAGTCACCACCGATCAGATCATGGACCTCGAGCGCTACGAGGCCGCCCGGCCGGCCCTGGCCGAGCGGGTGCGCTTCGAGAAGCAGCGCCGTCGCATCCACGTGGGCGAGCACCTGACCTTCCTGTTCGAGAACGCCGAGACGATCCGCTACCAGGTGCAGGAGATGCTGCGGATCGAGAAGCGCACCGACGCCGCGTCGATCCAGCACGAGATCGACACCTACAACGAGCTGCTCGGCTCCGCCGGCGAGATCGGTTGCACCCTGCTGATCGAGATCGAGGAGCCGGCCGAGCGCGACCGCAAGCTGCGCGAATGGACCGAGCTGCCGGCCCACGTCTGGGTCGAGGTCGATGACGGGCGCCGGGTTGCCGGGACCTTCGACCCGCGCCAGATCAGCGACGGGCGCCTCTCCTCGGTGCACTACGTCAAGTTCGTGGTCGGCGACGGCGCGCCGGTCGCGGTGGGTTGCAGCCTGCCCGGGATCGACGCGCGCACCGAGCTGAGCGTCGACCAGCGCCAGGCGCTGATGGCCGACCTGTCCGCCGCGGCGAAGGGCTGAGCGGGAGCCACCATGCGGCGCCGCATCGCCTCGCTCCTCGGCCTGGTCGCGACGCTTTCGTCGTCCGTCCCATCCGACGAGGCGCCCGCGCCGCCCGCGGGCCTCGAGCACGTGCGCGGCATGACCGTGTCCTGCCACGGCTCGGGTCAGAGCTGGGCCAGCGACGAGTTCGCGGCCGAGCTCGACGAGCTGCTCGGGATCGGCTGCAACTGGATCGCGATCCATCCCTACGCCTCGATCGGGGCCGACGGCGAGGTGCGCTGGCGCGAGATCGACCCCGAGCATCCGCCCGAGTGGCTGGCGCGTCCGCTGCGCGAGGCCCGCGACCGCGGCATCGGGCTCTTGATCAAGCCGCACCTGGCCTACTGGGGCAGCCCCTTCGCCTGGCGCGGGGAGATCGACTTCGAGCCGGGGCCCACGCGCGAACGTTTCTGGACCACCTACTCGGAGTGGATCCGCACCCTGGCGCGGACCTGCTCCGACGCCGACGGTTTCGTGGTGGGCACGGAGTTGGGCCTGATGGAGGTCGACGAGGAGCGTTGGCGGGAGCTGATCGACGAGGTGCGAGCGCTGACCGACGCCCCGCTGACCTACGCCGCCAACTGGGACCGCTTCGAGTCCCTGGGCTTCTGGGACGCCCTCGACGCGGTGGGCGTGCAGGCCTATTTCCCCCTGGCCGGCACAAACCTGCCGGAGCCGGCTGCGGCTGAGTTGACCGCGGCTTGGGAGCCGTGGATCGCGAAGCTGCGGGCGGTGCACGAGCGCACCGGCAAGCCCGTCGTGCTGACCGAGCTCGGCTACCCGCGCTCCCTGGTCGCCGCGGTCGAGCCCTGGGCCTCGGGCGCGACCCGCGGACCGGGCGAAGCGCGGGCCTGCGCCCTACAGGAGCGCTGCCTGGGCGTCGCGCTCGCGCGACTCGGACCTGAGCGCGACTGGTTGCGTGGGGCGTTTCTCTGGAAGTGCTTCCCCGGACAGGGGGGCTGGGCGCACGACGGGGATTTCGCGATCGAGCGGCCCGAGCTGCGGGCCGTGGTTCAGGCCGAGTGGGGCCGGCGGACGCCGCCGTTCCCCCGCGCTGAGCGCCGCACACCCCAATGATCGGCGAGCCTCGGTTAGCCTTGCTCCCCCGGCGCGTCCGGGCCGCGAGGCCCGCACCGGCCAGATCATCGGTCCCTGTTCGACGACCCCCATGCGCACTGCCATCTCCGTCCTGCCCGCCACCTGCCTCCTCGCCGCCGGCGCTGCAGCGCAGCAGCCCGTCACCCTGATCGTCGAGGGCCTCGACCTTCCCAGCCTCCCGGGAGCCGTGGTCACCGGCATCGACAGCCCAGCCGCCAATGGTCCCGGAGGCTACGCGGTGAGCGTCGGTGTCAGCGGGACCACCACCGGTGACGTGATCTGGGGCAGCTACGACGGCACCGCGCCCGCCTCCGTCCTGGCCACCCAAGGGACCTACCTGGGGTTCGACCAGGGCAGCTTCGAGTTCAGCGTCGGAGTGAGCGCCCAGGGCTTCGTGTCCTACAGCTCGGTCCTCAACCCGGGCAGCCTCGACAGTGTCTGGACCAACGACAACCTGATCGTGGCCAAGGAGGGAGACGCGATCCCGACCCTGCCCGGCAAGGTCTGGCGCTTCGCGAGCCGTCCGGGCTTCACCGATTCCGCAGAGCCGTACTTCGTCGGCGGCATCGATGATGCGGGCGGCGCGGACAACGGCAACGGCGTGTTCAAGGGCTTCGTGCCCGTCGCGGTGATCAAGTCCGGGGACGTGGTACCGGGCCTGCCCCTGCCCCTGGCCTCGGGTAGCTCGGTCGATTTCGACGTCCGCTTCTCGCCCGACGGCACGCGCTACCTGCTGCCGGTGGACTTGGAGGGCGCCAGCGCGGCCGATGACTTCGCCCTGGTCCTCAGCGGCGCTGGCCTGACCATCGGCGGGACGCTGGTGCGCGAGCTGACGTTGATGCCCGCCGCGTTGCAGGTCGACCCGGCCGAGGCCTGGGACAACTTCGACTTCATGGGCCTGACCGACGACGGCAGCTACATGTTCACCGGAGACACCGATGGTCCCATCGCGACCGATGAGATCGTCGTGATCGACGGGCAGATCGCATTGCGCGAAGGCGACGTGATCGCTGGTCAGACCCTGACCGGCGCGATCGAGGGAGCCGCATACAGCCCGATCAAGGACCTGAGCCTGACCTGGGATGTGGTGGGCAGCGGCGGTGACCTCGAAGCGGTGCTCTTCAACGGCCGCGTGGTGGCCCTCGAAGGGGATCCGGCCGACCTCGACTTCGACGGTATCCCCGAGGTCGGAAGCTCGATCGTCGGCTTCGGCGGGATCGCCGCACACGCCCAGTCCGGCGATCGCACGATCTACCTCACGGCGGACGTGGACACCCTTGGGACCAGTTCGACCACCGACGACACCGAGATCCTGCTGTCGATTCCCGTGCGGGACCTCGAGGCCGATGGCCAAGCGATCTCCGTGAGCACCGGTGGCAGCGTCAACTTCACCCTGTTCACCCGTCGCGACGTGGACGTGGACTTCTACTACCTGCTGGGTTCGGTCAGCGGGACGGCGCCGGGCATCCCGATCGACGGCCTCGTGCTCCCGCTGAACTTCGACGCCTACTTCAGCTACACCCTCGCCAACGCCAACTCGCCCCTGCTGCCCGGTAGCTTCGGCGCCCCGGACGCCCTGGGAGTGGGGGACGCCGCCCTGGTGATCCCCGCGGGGACCGACCCGAGCCTGGCGGGCATCACCGTCAGCCACGCCTACGTGACCCTCGGCGTCTCGTCGGTGATCGCCGTGACCTCGATCAGCAACGCGGTCGACGTGACCCTGCTGCCCTGAACCACGGTCGGGGTAGGCGTTCGTACGGTGCCAGGCACGAAACCGCCGCCTACGGGAGCTGCAACATCGCCGCCCTTGGCGGCGATGTTGCAGCTCCCGTAGGCGGCGGTTTCGTGCCTGGCACCGTACGAACGCCTACCCCGACCGTTTGTTAGCCTGGCGCCGGTCCTCGCCGCGGCCCCTCCCGACCCGTCCCATGCGAACCTCGCTCTCCATCCTGCTCTTGCTCCCGCTGCTCCAGCCCCTGGCCGGCTGCCAATCGGCCTACTTCGCCACCATGGAGCAGCTCGGCTTCGCCAAGCGCGAGATCCTGGTGGACCGGGTCGAGGACGGTCAGCAGACCCAGCGCGAGGCCCAGGAGCAGGTACGCACCACCTACCAGCGCTTCGTCGCCCTGACCGGCTACGACGGTGGCGACCTCCAGGCGGCCTACCAGAGCCTGGACCGGGAGTACCGGCGCTGCGAAGCCAAGTCGGACGAGGTCAAGGCCTCCATCCGGGGCATCGAGAGCGTGGCCATGGCCATGTTCTCCGAGTGGCGCGACGAGATCGCCACGATCACCGACGACGACCTGCGGGCCAAGAGCAAGGTGCTGCGCGAGCAGACCCAGGACCGCTACGACGTGCTGCTGGCCAAGATGCACACTTCCGCGTCGAAGATGGACCCGGTCCTGGCGACCTTCCGCGACCACGTGCTGTTCCTCAAGCACAACCTCAACGCCCAGGCGATCCAGTCCCTCGAGGGCACCGCGATCACGATCGAGGGTCAGGTGGAAGCCCTGATCGCCGAGATGCAGGCCTCGATCGACGAGGCCGACGCGTTCATCTCGAGCATGGGCGTGAGCTGAGCGCAGTGGGCTCGCAGCTGGGCCGCTCGGGGCGATGCTGTCTGGCGTCGGAGCGACCCGAGTGGCAGCGATCACTCTCGCGGAGGTGATTTCCACGGACTGGAGATTCGAGCTTGCTCGTGTTGCTGGCGGGTAGTTCGAGCGCCGCGCTCCTTGGATTGCAGGGCGGACTCTTGTCCGGGTAAGAGGACTTGCCTATCCCTTCTTCAGTCTTCGACACCGACCGCGAGTCTCTCCCATGACTGCTACCAACCTCCCTCCGCCCCCTTCGCATCAGGAGGATCTGCCTGAGGTTCTGGAGCAGGCCCGCGCCGCGCTCTCGGACGAGCAGTTCGAGCGCGTCGTCCACGAGGGCGAGGACGCCGGCGCGCGCGTCGGAGGCCGGGAGTCGTTCCGCTGGGTGATCTTCCTGGTCATCGGAGCAGGGATCGTGGCCGCGATTGCGACGGAGTGGATGATCTTGATCCCCGTCGCGGCGCTGATGATCTGGTACTGCATGCCCTTCATGCTGGCCGCGGAGTCGACCAGCGCGGACGACGCCAACTCCGAGCTCGTCCAGCGCTCGACCGAGGCCGCTGCCGACAGGCCCTGAAGTCGAGCGCCCTGGACCTGATCCCCGCGGGTTTGGCGTTCGTACGGTGCCAGGCACAAAACCGCCGCCTACTCGAGGGGGGGGGCACCGCCGCCAACGGCGGCGGTGCCCCCCCCCTCGAGTAGGCGGCGGTCTTGTGCCTGGCACCGTACGAACGCCAAGCCCACGGCCTCAGGGCAGGAAGCTCTTCTTGTCGCGCAGCTTCTTGGGCAGGTACTCCTCGATCACGAAGTTGAGCCCCCACTTGGCCAGGGCCTGCTGCTCGGCGCGCACGCCCATCTTGAGCAGGGCCGTGATGGCCTTGATCCACTCCTTGTGGCTCTTGAAGAAGGGGTCGTTCTTCAGGGCGTCCTTGGCCCGCTTGATGTCGACCGTCTGCAGCGGGTGCGTGGCGTCCTCGAGTTTGAAGTCGATGATGTCCTGGGGCGTGACACCCAGGAACTGCGCCTGGGGTACACAGAAGAAGCGGTTGATGTGCGCGGCGTTGCCCGAGCCGACCTTGAGCGTGCGGTAGATGTTCGCGATGCCGTAGGGGTCGCAGTCGACGAAGCAGTAGACCGGCAGCTTCTTGTTGTCCGACAGGCGCCGGATGAAGCGCCGCGTGGCGCGGGTCGGCACGCCGCCCATCTCGATCAGGATGCAGCTCGCGCTCTTCCAGAACTTGTGGTTGTTCAGGCGCTGGAACATACCGCCGGTCTCGATGGCGATGATGAACTTGGCGTCGGTCTCGAACTCCAGGTGCTCGACCGAGTGGGGGATCGAGTAGGAGCCGGTGCCGAAGGCGGTGCAGTCGATGCGGATCTCGGCGCCGGTCTCGGGGTCCCTGTCGATCACGACCAGGTTGCCGGCCAAGGAGCCGCCGTGCTCCTCCGGGAAGTAGCGCAGCTGCTCGCGCGAGAGGCCGTCGAGGCTCGCCAGGGCCTCGATGTCGTCCATCACCCCGTCGGACTCGGACTGCTCGTTGAACTTGGCGTCGCCCCAGTTCTTGGAGACGTAGTAGGCCTCCCGCTTGGTGGCGAAGTCGTCGTTCTCGACCATCTCCTTGGAGACGGCCATAAGGCGCAGGGTTTGGGCGAAGTTGCGCACGGTGTTGACCGTGAGCGCACGGGACTTGCGCCCCTTGCCCAGCTCGAAGTGGCCGACGCTCTTGTCGTACTCGACGTTCGACAGGGAGCGGATCGGGAACTTGAGCTCGGGCAGCACGCGCTTGTTGATCGAGACCTCGACGCGCCGCGCCGTCGACTCGATCAACTGCAGGGTCTTCTTGTCCAGCGCATCCAGGTCGGTGGTGCGACCCAGGGCTGTGGCCGTGATGTCGTGACCCTTGTCCGCCCGCTTGGCTGAGGTGGTCTTCTTGGTCGCCTTCTTGGCGGCTTTCTTCTTGGCCATCGGATCGTTGGGGAAGCGGTCGGCGGGGCGGGAGAGTTCGGTCTAACGCACGTAGCCCAGGCGTTCGAGCACGCTCAGGCTCTCGTCGTCGGGGTCGAGGGGGACGGCGAACTGGCGTTCGACGCGCGCGCCGCGCCGCTCGAAGGAGCGCAGCTCCACGAGCAGCCCGCGCGCGACCTCCGGCGAGGTCTTCTCGATGTCGCGCAGCTCGAAGGGGTCGCGTTCCAGGTCGTACAGCTCGAGCGCGTCCTTCGAGAGGTCGCTGATCAGCTTCATGCGCCCGTCGCGCACCGCGCTCAGGGTCCGCGGCGGGTCGAGGTTCTCGCGGGTTCGCTCGGCATGCACCAGGCGCTCGCCGAGGGTCGCCGTGTCGCCCTCGAGGATCCCGCGCAGGGAGCGGCCGTCCAGATCCGCCGCCGGTGGCAGACCGCACAGGTCGGCCAGGGTCGGCAGCAGATCGATCAGGCTGACCGGCTCCGCGCTGCGGCCGCCCCCCGTGATCCCCGGGCCGGCGAAGACGAGCGGCACCGCCAGCAGCTCTTCGTAGAGCTTGAAGTCGTGGCCGATGCTGCCGTGGTCGCCGAACTCTTCACCATGGTCGGCAGTCAGCACGACCAGTTCGTCGTCGCCCAGGTCCAGCTCGCCGAAGAGTCGCGCGAGTTGCTCGTCCGCGAAGGCGATCTCGCTGTCGTAGGCGGCGAGCTCGGCGGCGTACGGCCGCTGGGCCGTGGCAGCCTCGGCGTCGAACCAGGGCGCGCGCTCGTGGTAGGGCGAGTGCGGGTCCATCAAATGCAGGTAGAGCAGGAAGGGCGCGTCGGACGACGCCAATTCCTCCCCGTAGTCGCGGGCCACGTCGCACAAGGCGTCGGCACCCGCGTAGTCGAGGGTCTCGAAGTGGTCGAAGCCCTCGGCGAAGCCCAAGCGCTCGCAGACGTTGGGGTTGTCGGCCACGCCGAAGGTTCGATAGCCGGCGGCCTTGAAGCGCTCCGGCAGGGTCTCGAGCTGCTCCGGAATGCGTCCCAGGCGCAGCTCGACGCGGCCGCGCTCGACGGTGCGCTCGTAGACCACCAGGCCGGTTTTGACCCCGTGTTGGTCCGGATAGAGCCCGGTGAACAGCGACGCCGTGGAGGGGGCCGTCCAGGAAGAGGCGGCCCAGGCCTCGTCAAAGACCAGGCCGCGCTCGGCGATCGAGGTCAGGAAGGGCGCGTGGGTCGACTCGCAGCCGTAGAAGGGCAGTCGATCCGAGCGCAGGGTGTCGATCACGACCACCACGACGTTCGGGCGCCGCAGTTCAGGTTCGGCGCATCCGGCGCTGAGGCAGGCGATGGCCAGCAATGCCGCGCGCGCGGGACCACTGGCGATGGGGGAGGTCACCGCGGGCCCTTCCACACGGCGGCGTCGACGATGGACCACAGATGGAGAATCAACGCCGGAATCAGCGGCACCAGCAGGAACGACGTCGCGTAGCAGGCACCCGTGATCAGGAAGAACAGCGCCGCCGCCATCAGCCGTCCCTGGACCAGTTGCCCGAGGCCGGGGATGAAGAACGAGCACACCGCCGCGACGACGTTGCCGGTCGAACCTTGCTCTGCCATGGCGTGGTGCTCCTGCCCCTAGAACTTGCGGCTCTTGTGGAGCACGTCCTCGAGGGTCTCGACCGTGCCGTCGCGCTCCACGTTGGTCAAATCGAGGATCTCCTGCAGGGCGATGCCGATGTGCGGGATGTACTTCTCGATGTAGTTGCGCTTGTCGAACTCGCGCTTGAGGCGCTTGCCCTTGCGGATGTAGGTGCCGAGCTTGCGCCCGCAGTCCTGCAGGGCCAGGCGGATCTCCTTCAGGATCTCGGGGTAGGAGGCGATGGCCTCCTTGGACTCCGAGGTGAAGGGCACCCACACGCTGGCGATGTGGATCAGCACGGCCATGGGGCCGATGGGCAGGGCGCCGCGGGGCTGGGTCAGGCCGTAGGACTTCCAGTTGGTCAGGATCACGCCCTTGGTCACCGCGCAGGCCGACTGCTGGTGCAGCAGCGGCACGCGGTTGGCGAAGCGCAGCACGCGGATCGGCTCGTCGGCGCCCGCCACCAGGTCCTCGACCACGTCGCGGGAGGTGGCCTTCTTGCGGATGCGCCCCTCGTCGGTGACCTCCAGGCCCACGCCCCCGGGCTTGCCGTAGGCGATGCCGACCTCGATCTGAAACGGATTGCCGCGGTAGACCGCGGGCGGGCGAGTCGAAGCCGCGTAGAAGTCCGCCTCGATCTCCTTCTTGAGGCCAGCCAGGACCAGGTCCTCGCCGATCGGCGCGATGCAGTCCGTGGACGGGTTGGAGATTTTGGTCTCGTTGATCGCCTTGTGGAGCGCCGTGGCCTCCTCGCGCGCGATGCGGCTGGGGTAGCTCTTGACCGTCAAGGTCTGCCCGGTCTTGGCGGCCGCCGCCTTGGTGACGATGTCCTTGGCGACCTTGGCCCCGACGCGGCTGAACTCGTCCTGCAGGAAGGCTGAGAGCGAGCGCGACTGGGTGCTCTTCAGCATCGCGATCAGCCGTCCGAGCTCGACCCCGTGGGGGTGCGGCTTGATCTCGACGGTCTCGGGCGGCATCTCCTTGGTGTTGCGCTCGTAGGTGACCTGCTCGCCGCCGGGGTCCGTGAAGTGCAGGGTCAGGTGCGGGTTCGCGATGGCCGTCTGCTTGAGGTACATGTCGACCGAGCGCAGACCCTTCTGGTACTTGGCCTCCATCTCGATCTCGACCCGCGTGCCGTGGCCGTGCTCCCACTCGACGGTGGCCTCGTGGTGGATCTCGGGCTTGTTCTTGGCCGTGTCGATCGACAGCAGGAACTCGGTCGCCTTGGCGCGCTTGCCCGGGCGGCTGACCACGCGCACGGACTTGCCGGTGGTGAGCTGGCCGTACATGCCGGCGGCGGCGATGCCGATGCCCTGCTGGCCGCGGGTCTGGCTCAGCTTGTGGAACTTGGAACCGTAGAGCAGCTTCCCGAAGATCTTGCCCACCTGCTCGCGGACGATCCCGGGCCCGTTGTCCTCGACGCAGACTCGGAAGCGGTTCTCCTCCTCGGCGGCCGAGATCTCGACCGAGATCTCGGGCAGGATGCCGGCCTCTTCGCAGGCGTCCATGGAGTTGTCCACGGCCTCCTTGACGGTGGTCAGGAGGGCCTTGAGCGGCGAGTCGAAGCCCAACAGGTGCCGGTTCTTGGTGAAGAACTCGGAGACCGAGATCTCCCGCTGGGTCGCGGCCATGTCCTCGGCGCTGCGCCGCTTGCGCGGGGCGGGCGCCGCTGCAGCCTTGGGCGCAGCGGCCTTCGGCTCGGCAGCCTTCGTGCCGCGCTTGGTGGTCTTCTTCTGCGTGCTCACTGAGCTGGCCTCAATCGGCGCTTCGAGGGCATCGAACAGGCCGGGCGTTGCGCTGTCGTCGGTCAAGGGAGGGGGGCCCAGTCAGGCTGCTCGGGAGGTGGCGGAGTAGAGACGCTCGGAACGCCCCGTCGAAGACCCGGTTCTAGGAATCGGGATGGCTGCGATCAAGCGCCGTCGACGGCTGCTTTGACCAGATGCACCGTCGCCGCGACGAGACCACAGCCAATGCCGATCAGCAGCAACATGGGCTTGGACGTCAGGCAGCCGCTGCTCAAGTACCGCTTCTGCAAGGAGCCCGCGCATTCGGGGCAGACCCGCGGCGTTGGCCGCGGAAGTCGGGCCTTGCAATGGGGGCAGGTCTCGAGGTCGAGGATGCGGGGAGACATTGGGCGGCGGAGTTCGGGCGGCGGAGTTCGGGCGGCGGAGTTCGGGCGGCGGAGCCCGGGTGTGGGTCAGGCGATCGCGGTCGGTGTCAGGTCGGGCTCGCACTGACCGATGGCCGCGGCCAGGTCGCGGAAGCGCACGAGCGCCTGGGCCATGCGATCGTCCGCGTCGAAGCGGCACTCTTCCAGAAGATAGTGGCGGCAGTCGTCACGCGAGAGCCCGAGACCCTCGGCGGCGCGGTCGGCGAAGCTCCCCGCCTCCCGTCGCCCGAGGTCGCGACTGGCGCGAAAGTGCGCCAACCAAGGGGCGAGGTCGATGCCCGGCCGCACGATCCACGCCGCGAAGGGGAAGGGCAGCCCGGTCAGGCGCTTCCATTCGAGGCTGGGGTCGAGGGACTCGAGGTCGGGCTCGCTCAGACGCTCGCGCAGGGCGGCGTCGCCGATCCGCAGCCAGGCGTCGGCGGTCGCCTCACGCGGGTCGGCTCCCGGTTCGACCTCGACGAACTCGGGCCGCACCCCGTGGGCCTGGGCCAGAACGATCCGGGCCAGGACGGCCGAGGTCCGGCTGGCCGGGTCCAGGGCCACCCGCTCGAGCTCGGCGGGCGGACGGCGCAGGAAGAGCTGCACGCTGGAGACCGGTCCGTCCCCGAGCACCCCGAGACCCCCGATCCAGCGGTAGCCGGGCCGGCGGAAGAGTTCGATCGAGCTGACCAGGGCCACGTCGAGGGCCCCCGAGCGCAGATCCGCGACCAGCTCGGCCGGGATCGCCCGCCGCAGCACCAGGCCCGGCACGCGCTCGAGCCCCGCGTCCAGGGGTCGCCCGACCAGGTAGGGCACGCTGCCCACGCGCAGCCGGGGCTCCGGATCGTCGTCCATGGGCGCAGGATAGCGGGCGGCGGCGCGCGCCCGCAGGACCAGGCGCAGCCCTGCGGCCAACGTGCCGTCGCGACCGGACCTCGCTGGGCGAAGCGCCCAGCGCAGGACGTGGATCCCGCCTGTGGGGGGCGCGCTCCGCAAGGTGCCGTGAGCGAGCGAGTTGGGGGCTCTGTTCGCGGATCCCGACGTCCGACGCTGGCTAGGATGGCGCGCCCAGCCGCGTGCCGGCCCCATGTCGACAGCTTCGAACTCCACGCTCGGTCCGCCGGATCGCCCATCTTCGCGCCCCGGCGCCCAGGAGCAGTGACGTGCGCCCTTCGGTCTTCAGTCCCGTTCCCTTCCAGAACCACGCCTTGATCGACTCGGGGCGCGGCGAGAAGCTCGAGCGCTTCGGCGAGGTGCTGCTGCGGCGTCCCGACCCCCAGGCCCTGTGGCGTCCGCGGCTGCCCGCGGTGGAGTGGGACGCGGCGGACCTGGTCTTCGTGCGCGAGAGCGACCGCGGGGGCCGCTTCGAGCGGGGCTCGCGCGCGCGCGGCGCCAAGCCCAAGGCGCCCTGGACCATCGAGTGGCGCCTGCCCGAGGGCACCGCCGTGGCCGGCGACGGCGGCGCGCGCTTCCAGATCGAGCCCACGCCCTTCAAGCACGTGGGCCTGTTCCCCGAGCAGGCCACGAACTGGTCGTGGATCGCCCAGCGCCGGGCGGACCTGGGCGAGCGGCCGGCGCTCTTGAATCTCTTCGGCTACACCGGCGCCGCCAGCGTCGTGGCCAGCCTGGCCGGCTACGACGTGACCCACGTGGACGCCTCGCGCGCCTCCCTCGACGTCTGCGTCGCCAATGCGGAGGCCAGCGGCCTGGGCTCCAAGCCCTTTCGGGTGGTGCTCGAGGACGCCCTGGCCTTCGCGGAGCGCGAGGTGCGGCGCGGCAAGCGCTACGCCGCGGTGTTGCTCGACCCTCCGCACTACGGCCGCGGCCCCAAGGGCCAGCGCTGGCAGCTCGAGGAGGGCCTCGCGCCCCTGCTCGACGCGGCGCGGGCGCTGGTGGACCGGCGCGGCCTGTTGATCCTGTCGACCTACGCGGTGGGCTACTCGCCCCTGGCCTTCGAGAACCTGTTGGCCGAGTTCGAGGGCGGCGCGAGCGCGGTGGGGGAGCTGGCCCTGGCCGAGGAGTCGAGCGGGCGCCTGTTGCCCTGCGGCTTCTGCGCGCGCTGGGCCCGCGGTGTGCCCCTCGAGGACGGGGCGTGAGCGAGCTGCGCGTGCTGCACGCCTGCAACCACCTGTTGGTGGTCGACAAGCCGGCCTGCGTGCCGACGGTGCCCGACTCCAGCGGCGACGAGAGCCTGTTCGACTCCGCCAAGGCCTGGATCGCGCGCGAGTACCACAAGCCCGGCGCGGTGTTCCTGGGGGTCGTGCAGCGCCTGGATCGGCCGGTCAGCGGCGTGATCTGCTTCGCGCGCACCTCCAAGGCGGCCGACCGCCTGACGTCCCAGCTCAAGTCGAAGCGCATGGGCAAGACCTATTGGGCCCTGTGCGGTCCGTGGGTCGCGGAAGACGAGGGCGAGCTGCGCCAGTGGCTCGTCAAGAACCCGTCCAACAACCGCGTGACGAGCTTCGAGGCGCCCCGCGACGACGCCAAGGAGGCGATCACCCGCTGGCGCGTGCGCGAGCGGCGCGGCGAGACGACCTGGCTCGAGCTGGAGCCGATCACCGGGCGTCCGCACCAGTTGCGGGTGGCCGCCGCGAGCCTCGGCGCGCCGCTCCTGGGCGACCTCAAGTACGGCGCCACCGAAGCCCTGCCCGACAAGTCGGTCGCGCTGCACGCCCGCGCCTTGGTGCTCGAGCACCCGACCCTGCGCGAGTCGATGCGCTTCGAGGCCGAGCCGCCGAAGATCGGCCCCTGGCGACAATTCGCCCAGAGATAGCGAGCGCGGCGACCGGATGGATCCGGCCGCCGCGCTCGTTGCGTGCCTGCGACGTGTCAGTCGGCGGCTGCGAACTTCCACTGCAAGGCCACCAGACCGACATCGCCGGCGATCGGCGGCAGGCCA
The DNA here is from genome assembly GCA_007751255.1 of Engelhardtia mirabilis. Classification (GTDB taxonomy): domain Bacteria; phylum Planctomycetota; class UBA1135; order UBA1135; genus Engelhardtia; species Engelhardtia mirabilis. The sequence continues at coordinate 4,465,078 of CP036296.1, read as the reverse complement.
GCGGGTGACAACAGGAAGCGGCCCAGGGGCGCGTCGAAGGTGATGCCGCGCTCGGAGCGCAGCGGGCTCGCGTCGGTCCGGGATCCGTCGAGGTAGCGGTCGAAGGCACGGCGGCGGTCCGCGTCCGCGCTGTCGAGCTGCAACTCCTCGGGAGCCGCGTCGAGCGCGCGCACCTTGGCGCCCGCGCCGCCTTGGGCCTCGTCCTCACCAGCCACGGCCGAGTAGGGTGCGTAGCCGAAGGAGTCGAACACCTCGATCCCCAGGGCGTAGTTCGAGGCGCCCGAGGCGCTGCTGACCACCAAGTGGAACTCGAAGCCGGCGTCGACCGTGAAGCTCGCGAACTCGTCGCTGTTCGGTGACACCTTGCAGAGGATGTATTGGCCCAGGTAGGGGTCGTACACGCACAGGTCGAGGTCACAGAAGGGGTTCTCCCCGTCGAGGGCGACGTGCACTTCGATGCTCTCACCCGCAACGAAGGCGAAGCCGTCAGCGTCGAAGAAGTCGCTGTGGCCGAGGACCGTGAGGCAGTCGCCGCCGTAGAGCGCCCCCAGTCCCTGGGGCGTCTGGAAGGTGTTGTTGGGCTCCTGCTCGTAGACCGTCTCGACCTGGGGCGGGGCGATGTAGTGGGCGTGGCCGGCCGAGCCGTAGCAACCGGCCAGCAGGGTGGCGCTGGAGACGAGGGCGAGGGCGGCGGGTCCGCGGCGGCGTTGTTCGGCAGGGTTGGACATGGCAGGTCTTCCGGGCTGGGTCGCGCCGGGGGGCACGACACATCGGGGACGAGGCAAGCACCGTGCCAGGGGCGCAAAGACTCCCGCCAGGCCACCTGGCCGGGGTCGACGCCAAGGCTGTGAGGACACCTGTCCTCCCGCGCGATCCATCCCTGTCCACTGGGCCGGACACCTCCCCGGGGGCCTGGAGCGGCCCTGGGAAGCGGCGCCGAGGCCCCTCAACCGGCTCCGGTGTGGCGCCGATAGGCCCTGGGTGGCACCCCCCCTGCGAATCGGCCGGGCCCTGGCGGGGCCGACGCCCGAGACCGACGGCGCCGCGGCGGCCCTGCCGGCCTGGCGCGGCGAGTCGACTCGTGCCATGCCGCGACCCCTGGCCCGCCCCCTCGTCGACGGGGACCTGGCGCCGGTCCCAGCGAGTTGGCGCGTGGGCCCGCCGGACTTCGTCGGCCTGGGTTGCGGCAAGGCGGGCACGACCTGGTGGTGGTGCCTGCTCGAGCAGCACCCCCAGGTAGTGCCCAATCGCGCCGGCGAGAAGGAGCTGCACCACTTCTCCCACTTCGATCTGCGTGGGCCCGACGCCGCGGCGATCGAGGTCTACCGCCGGGCCTTCGCGGCCCCGCCCGGTGCGATCAGCGGCGAGTTCACCTGCACCTACTTGAACCAGCCCCTGGCCGTGGACTGGTTGCACGCCGCCGCGCCGACAGCGCGCTGCATCGCCATGCTGCGCAATCCGATCGACCGCGCGGTCTCGGCCTACAACATGCTCGAGACCGGGCGGGCCAAGCTCTTCGGGCTCGAGGGCGAGGCCGAGCACGCCCTCTTGGCCTTCTCGCTGTTTCCCGAGGCGATGCAGTCGTCTCTGGTGGCGGGTCCCCTGGAGCGGGCGATCGAGCTGTTCGGGCGCGACCAGGTGCAGGTGCTGCAGTACGAGCGCTGCCAGCGCGACGGCGCCGCTCAGTTCCGCCGCACCTGCGAGTTCCTCGGGATCGACCCGAGCTTCGTGCCGAGTGACCTGACCCGCCCGGTCAACGACCGCGCCTACACGATCGCGAAGCCCGACGCCGAGCGGCGCCGTCGCCTGGCCGCCTACTTCCGCCACGACGTGGAGCGCCTGGCGGGGCTGTGCCCGGAACTCGAACTCGGCCTCTGGCCGGACTTCACCTGATCCGCGTCCTGGGTCGCGTCGCTCCGGCCTCCTAGACTCAAGGTATGGCTGTTTCGCACGAGCGGATCTGGCGTCGCTGGGCGCTCTCGGTGACCGGCGTCGCTGCGGGTCTCGTGGTCGCCCTGTGGTGGCTCGCGCTGCGCGAGGACGACGTCCGCGGGCGGGCCGTGGCCGACATGGTCGCCACGTCGGGCGGCATCTGGGACGCGGCGCGCGATCCGGACGTGACGCGCCTGTTGCAACCCGGCCTCGAGGGCCGCGAACACATGGGCGTTTCGATCACGTCCAACCGCTTCGGCCTGCGCGAGCGTGAGTACGCCCTGCCCAAGCCCAATGGCGTCTTCCGCGTCGTGCTGCTCGGCGATTCGTTCGTCTTCGGCTACGGCGCCGAGGCCCAGGTGCGCCTGGGCAACGTGCTCGAGCGCGAGCTGACCGCCAGGCAGATCGGCGCGAAGGTGCCGGTGGAGTGCCTGCACCTGGCCCTGGGCAGCTGGAACCTGCAGTCCGAGTGCGCCTTCCTGCGGCGGCAGTTGGACCTGCTCGCGCCCGACGTGGTCGTGCACGTCAGCGTCTCCAACGACCTCGACGACACCGCCGGGGCGCGGGGCTTCGGCGCCATGGCAGACGTCAGTCCCCAGCGACCGGACCAGCGCGGGCTGGTGCTGCGTTCCGATTGGCCGCGCACGCGCATGGGGTCGGCACAGACCGGGTACCTGCCGATCGGTCTCGACTGGGAGTCGACCCGTCGCTTCGACGAAGCCGCGCGGGACATCGCGGATCTGTCGGGGCGCGTCGAGGCGGGCGGCGGCACCTACCTGCACGTGCTGCACTGGGGCAGGTTGACGCCGATCGGCGCGCGCTTCGTGGTCACCGAGCTGGCGCCCTCGGACTGGGTGGTGATCCCCGGGAGCTTCTACGACGACCGCGCGAACTGGGTCACCGCCGACGACGCCCATTGGGGCGAGGAGGGCCACCGTCGCGTGGCGACCGCCGTCTACGGCGAGTTGGCTCGCGCCGGCGCCTTCGAGCGCCTCGAGTTGGAGCCCTGGCCCGAGGCCAGCGCTGAGGCCGAGGCCCTCTTCACCGCCGGCGCGGCGGAAGCGGCGCAGGTGCCGGCGGTGGGGGACCTGTTGGCCGGACAGCCGATCGATCCGTTGCTCGATCGCGAGGCCCTGGCCGGGCCCCGGGCCTGGCAGGTGCACGGGGGTGTCGAGTCCGACGGAACCCTGGGGCCCTACGCGTCGATGATCCTGGCGCGCAGTGGCGGTCGCGCGGTGGCCGCCGAGGTCGAAGGCCTCGGGCGCGCGAGCCTCGCGCGCGTCGGGCTGACCCTGTGGGTCGATGACGTGGCGGTGGCCAGCGGCGAGCTCGCGGCCGACGGCGAGCTGCGGCTCGCGGCGTCCCTGCCCGAAGCCGCCCTCGGCAAGGCCTTCCTGACCGTGCGTCTGACCGCGGACGACTACGTCTACGCCGGCGAGGACCTGCGCCGCTTGGCGAGCGCGCGTCTGGTGCGCGTGGCGATCGAGTAGGGCGTCAGCGCTTGCGCTCTCCGCCCAGGCCGGCGGCCGCCCGCGCCGCCTCCTGGATCCCGCGCGCCAGGGTCGAGCGGATCCCGCCGTCTTCCATCACCAGGAGTCCGGCGATGGTGCAGCCGGCCGGGGTCAGGACGTCGTCCTTGAGCGCGGCCGGGTGCTTGCCGGTCTCCAGCACCAGGCTGGCGGCCCCGCGCACGGTCTGGGCGGCGAGTTCGGTGGCGACGGCGCGGGGTAGGCCCATCATCACGCCGCCCTCGGAGAAGGCCTCCAGAATCACGTAGACGAAGGCCGGTCCCGAGCCGGACAGTCCGGTGACGGCGTCCATGTGCTCCTCGTCGAGCTCGAGCACGCGGCCCAGGGGCGCGAACAGTGAACGCGCCAACTCGGCGTCCGCCGCGCTGGCGTGGCTGCCGCGCGACACCACGGTCATGCCCTCGCCGATCAGGCAGGGGGTGTTCGGCATGGCGCGCACACAGCGGGCGCCGTCGGGTGCGACGGCCTCGATCGACGCGGTGGAGATCCCGGCCGCGGCGGAGACGATCAGCGGACCGTGGTCCAGCGCGCCCGCCCGCGCCAGGTCCGTCACCAGGCCGAGGATCGCCTTGGGCTTGGTGCAGAGCAGCAGCACGTCGGCGGCACTCGCGGCTGCCGCGGCGTCGATACCGACCGCGAAGGGCAACTCGCGGTCCAGGGCCAGGGCGTGCTCCGCCCGCCGGACCGTTCCCGTCAGGCGCTCCGGCGCCACGTCGCCGGAGCGGACGAGGCCCTCCGCGAGCGCCCGACCCAGGGTCCCCAGACCCAACACAGCGACGCGACTTTGATCGAGCATGGGCGGCAGGCTACCAGTCGGCCGAGCGGATGAGGCCGCGGAAGCACGGCCCTGGGGACGAGCGAACCTGGCGAGGTATCGGGCGCGGGGCGCCGCGCGCCGAATCGTCACAAGGAAGACGCATCGGTTCGGCGCGATGCGAGCCGGCGCGGGGCCGCATTGACGCAACGTTGTCCAAGGTCGCGTTCCCAACCCTGCACCTGATTCCTGAAGGTGTCGTGCGGTTCGGGAGACCGGCGCCGAGGCGGCTTCCTTTGTGGACACCTTGGCGCGGCGCTAGCGTCGAGTGATCGTCCTCGCGAGCACGCGAGCACGCCTGATCCCAGGAGTCGCGCGCAAGCAGCGGGCGCCTCCCTCCCCGCAAGAAGAGGTCTCCCATGAACGCACCGGGTCGATCGTTTCGGACCAGTGCCAGCGTCGCCGCCTGCGCTCTGACCCTGGTCGGATTGCTACAGGCCGCCTCCCCCGGACCCACGGCGCGCTCGGTCGCGCCCGAACCCGCGGCGGCCGCCGCACCGAGCTGGATGGGCGTCTTCGGCGCCTACGTCCGCCACGACGGCTCGAACCCGGGCTCGTTCACCATCCTGATGAACCAGGACTATTGGGGCCTGCACGCCGAGGTCGGCCTGCGGATCAACGGCGGGAGCTGGACCACGGAATCGATGGCCTACGTGGGCAACGACGCCGGCAACTCGGTCTGGACCCACACCCCGGCGGCGCCGATCGCGCCCGGCAGCACGGTCGAGTACTACTTCCACGGCTACGACAACTGGGGCGCGAACGTCTGGGACAACAACGGCGGAGCCAACTACAGCCACACCGCGGCCCTGATCCCCTCGGCCAAGGCGGGCATGGGGGCCTGGGTCGATGGGGGCGACACGACGTTCCGCGTCTGGGCCCCCAATGCCACGACCGTGGCCGTGGCCGGCTCCTTCAACGCCTGGTCGGGCACGGCCAACCCCCTCGGAAGCGATGGCGGCGGGCACTGGTCCGTGGATGTTGCCGGCGACCAGTCCGGCGAGACCTACAAGTACGTGATCGACGGCACCCTGTGGAAGAACGATCCGCGCGCCACGGCGGTGACCAACTCGGTCGGTGACTCGATCGTGGCCGACCCCGCGGCCTACTCCTGGACGAGCTTCTCGATGCCCGGCTGGCATGAGCTGGTGATCTACGAGCTCCACATGGGCACCTTCAACGACTCGCCCGGGGGCACTCCGGGCGGTTGGCAGTCGGCTATCTCCAGGCTCGATCACCTGCAGGACATGGGCATCAACGCCGTCGAGGTGATGCCCGTGGCCGAGTTCGCCGGTGACTTTTCCTGGGGCTACAACCCGGCCCATCCCTTCGCCCCGGAGAGCGTCTACGGCAGCCCTGACGACATGCGCGACTTCGTGGACGAGTGCCACCAGCGCGGGATCGCCGTGATCATCGACGTGGTCTACAACCACCTCGGTCCGAGCGACCTGGACATGTGGCGCTTCGACGGGACCTCGACCGGCTCCTACGGCGGCATCTACTTCTTCCAGGACTGGCGCGCGACGACGCCCTGGGGTGACACGCGGCCCGACTACGGTCGCGGCGAGGTGCGCAGCTTCCTGCGCGACAACGCCCTCTACTGGTTGAACGACTTCAACTGCGACGGCCTGCGCTGGGACTCGACGGTCAACATTCGCACCCAGAACAACGGCGGCGGCGGCAGCATCGCCGAGGGGTGGACGTTGATGCAGTGGATCAACAACGAGATCGACTCGGCGGCCAGCTGGAAGATCTCGATCGCGGAGGACCTGCAGAACAACGACTGGATGACCAAGACGACGGGCGCCGGCGGGGCCGGGTTCGACTCCCAGTGGGATGCGGCCTTCGTGCACCCGATCCGCGACGCGGTGATCGAGGCCACGGACGCCAACCGCGACATGTACGCGGTGCGCGACGCCATCGCCAAGATCGACAACGGCGACCACCTCGACCGCGTGATCTACACCGAGAGCCACGACGAGGTCGCCAACGGCAGCGCGCGCGTGCCCGAGGAGATCTGGCCCGGCAACGCCGCGAGCTGGTACTCGAAGAAGCGCTCGACCCTGGGAGCGGCCCTGGTCTTCACCAGTCCGGGCATCCCGATGCTCTTCCAGGGGCAGGAGTTCCTGGAGGACGGGTACTTCGCGGACACCGACCCCGTGGACTGGGCCAAGGCCTCGACCTATTCGGGCATCACCGACCTCTACACCGATCTGGTGGGCTTGCGTCGCAACTTCGGCGGCAAGACCGCCGGCCTGCGCGGCGGCAACGTCAACGTGCACCACGTCAACAACACGAACAAGCTCATCGCCTTCCACCGCTGGGACAGCGGCGGCAGCGGGGACGACGTGGTCGTGGTGGCCAACTTCTCGGGCACCGGCTACTCGAGCTACAACGTCGGCTTCCCCTCGGGGGGCACCTGGAAGGTGCGCTTCAACTCCGACTGGAGCGGCTACGACTCGGGCTTCGGCAACTGGACCGCCTACGACACCACCGCGAGCTGGGGCGCCAAGGACGGCATGTCCTACAACGCCAACGTGGGCGTCGGTCCCTACACGGTGATCGTGCTGTCGAAGGACTGAGGTGAATCGGACGCGGGCGCGCGGATCTTCCACGCGCCCGCGACCCTTCGAGCTGCCGCTCGGTCCTGTTCGCTGGCGGTCGCGGCGCTGTAGTTCGCGGCGGGGCGGGCCGGGCCGGGCCGGCTGTGACGCCAGCAGCCTCCAGGCTGCCTCAGTCGACCATCGCGAAGGTCGTGGCCACGAACTTGCCGTCCTTCAGCTCGCCGTCGGCGCGGGCCTGCAGACCGTCCTTGTGGCAGAAGGGCATGTAGCCCAGGTCGATCGGGGCCTCGAGGGCCACGAACTCACCGTCGACCTCGATGTACTCGCCGCAGGCACCGACCTCTTCGAGGGCGCAGCCGCAGATCAGGGCGTGGGTCTGGGCCTGGTCCGAGGGAACTGTCGCGTCGGACACGGCGCCGTGCTCGTGGTCCGCGTGATCGTGCCCGTCGTGGCCGTCGCCGCCGCAGGCGACGAGCAGGGACAGGGCGGCGGAGGCGAGGAGGGTCGTGGTAAGGGGCTTCATGGGGATCGGCTCGGTCGGAGTTGGCGGGTCGGTCGTCAGCCTGCGACGGGGGCCGGCGCGCCCACCGGGGCGAGCTGCTCGTCGGCGGACCAGACCACGTTGTAGAGGGTGTCGCGTTCCACCGGCACGCGGCCGGCGTCGCGGATCCAGCGCACCAGCTCGGCCCGCCCGACCTCCTGGGGCGTGGTGGCACCGGCATCGTGGTAGATCTTCTCCTCGACCACGGTCCCGTCCACGTCGTCGGCGCCGAAGGCCAGGGCCGTCTGGGCCACAGGCACGTCCATCAGGATCCAGTAGGCCTTGATGTGCGGGATGTTGTCGAGCAGCAGCCGTGCGACCGCCAGCTCGCGCAGCTCGTCCAGGGCAGTGGGGCCGCAGTAGTGGCTCCACTCGTTGTTCTCCGGGTGGAACGAGAGCGGGATGTAGGTCTGGAAGCCGCCGGTCTCGTCCTGCAGGCGCCGCAGGCGGTCGAGGTGGTCGACGCGCTCCGCGATGGTCTCCATGTGCCCGTGCAGCATGGTGCAGTTGCTGCGCAGACCGGCGCGGTGCACCTCGCGCGCCGTGGCCAGCCACTGCTCACCGGAGATCTTGTTCTTGTAGCCCTCGGCGTGGATGCGCTCGGAGAAGACCTCGGCGCCGCCGCCGGGGCAGGAGCCCAGGCCGGCCGCCTTCAGGTCCTCGAGCACCTCGGCCAGGGTCTCGTGACGCCCCTCGTGGCGCGCCGTCTTGGCGATCTGGTCGAGCTCGACCATCGTGAAGGCCTTGACGTGGATCTCGGGCCGCGCCGCCTTCACCGCGCGCAGCAGGTTCAGGTAGTAGTCGTAGGGGATCTTGGGCCAGACCCCCGCGACCATGTGGACTTCGGTCACCGGCTGGTCGGCGTGCTCGAGCAGCTTGGCGGCGGCCTGCTCGGGCTCCAACAGGTAGGCGCCCTCCTGACCCGGCAGCCGGTCGAAGGAGCAGAAGCTACAGAACTTGTTGCACCAGTTCGTGTAGTTGATGTGCTGGTTGACGTTGAAGTAGGTGCGGTCGCCATGGATGCGCTCGCGCACCCAGTTGGCCAGGGCGCCCACCGCATGCAGGTCGGCCTCGTACAGCCGCAGGCCGTCTTCACAGGAGAGGCGCTGGCTGGCCAGGACCTTGTCGGCGATGTCGCCCAGCCCCGCGGCCTCGGCCCGCCGTCGAACCAGTCGTTCCTTGGTGCTACCGGCCGCCGCGGTCTCGTTGATGCCGCCCGTCGCGATGCCCGATCCCTGTGCCGCACTCACGAGCCCACCTCCGCGAGACTGGCGCTGCCGGCGGGTCGCACGGCGGCCTCCTCGCGGCTCTTGGGGAAGCACGGCCCGTCGTGGCGCTCGTCGACGATTCCGTACCAGGAGTTGCGCCGCCGCGGCGCGAATCCGGCCCCGGTGATCATGCGCTCGATCGTCTCGATGCCCTCCAGCTTCATGCAGCCGGCGGCCGAGACCACGTTCTCCTCCAGCATCGTGCCGCCGAAGTCGTTGCAGCCGTAGCGCAGGGTGATCTGGGCCATCTTCATGCCCTGGGTCACGTAGGAGGTCTGGATGTTGTCGAAGTTGTCGAGGTAGATGCGCGACAGGGCCTGGACCCGCAGGTAGACGCCGGGCGTCGTGCGCGGCGGGTACAAGTGCTGCTCGGGAACGCCGTCGGGCTGGGTGTTCCAGCAGGCGAAGGCGGTGAAGCCGCCGGTCTCGTCCTGCAGCGCGCGCAGGCGCTCGAGGTGCTCGATCCGCTCCGCCGGCGTCTCGACGTTGCCGAACATCATCGTGGCCGAGGAGCGCAGGCCGGCCTCGTGGACCTTGCGGTGCACGTCGAGCCACTTGTCGGTCGTGGTCTTCTTCGGCGCGATGATCTCGCGCACCCGCTCGACCAGCATCTCGGCCCCGGCGCCGGGCACCGAGCCCAGGCCGGCCGCGGTCAGGTCGGCGATGACCTCCTCGACCGGCCGCTTCTCGATGCGCGAGAGGTGGTCGAGCTCGGGCGCCGAGAGGGCGTGGAGGTTGATCTGGGGGAAGCGCTGGCGCAGGTCCGCAAAGAGGTCCGCCCACCAGTCGCTCTTCAGGTAGGGGTGGTGCCCGCCCTGCATCAACACCTGCCGCCCACCCAGCTCCGCCGTCTCGCGCACCTTGTCGACGATCACCTCGCGGTCGAGGACATAGGCCTCGTCGTGCTTCGGCCGCCGGTAGAAGGCGCAGAAGCCGCAGTCGGTGATGCAGACGTTGGTGGGGTTGATGTTGCGATCGACGATGTAGGTGACGATCGGCTCGGGGTGCTTGCGCCGGCGCACCTCGTCCGCGAGCTGGCCGAGCAGGCCGATGTCGGCGTGCTCGTGCAGCAAGAGGCCCTCTTCGGGCGTGATCCTCCCGCCGTCCAGGACCTTGTCGGCGACGCGCTCGAGCTCCGCGGCCAGGGTGCCGGTGGCCGTGGCCGCGGCCAGGGGCGCGTTCCACAGGGCCGACGGAGCCTGGTCGCCCACGCCGTGGCGCCCCGCGTGGACGGGTTCGGTGGTTGTGCCTTCGGACTGCATCGCGGGCCAATATAGGACGGCCCAGGGCTCGCATCGGCCCCCCCGGCGGCGTAACTCTCGGCACCCGGGACGCAGGCAGAGGAGTGCCGGCGGATTGCTATCCTGCGCGGCTGCTCGCTGCGCGTCCGACATCGATGAGAGCCACCTCGAGAATCGCCTGCCTGTTGGCCTTGCCGCTGCTCGCTTGGACGGTGTCGGCCCAGCTGGTGTCAGCCCGGCCGGGGGCGTCCGTGGGCGCCGTCCAGGAATCGGTCAGCGAGGGGGCCCCTGCGCCCGACGGCGAGGCGCAGCGACCGGACGCGTTGGAGATCTACTCGGCGGTCTACAAGTTCCGCCTGGCCCATGCCCAGTGGGAGCTGGGTGGCCGGCGGGGGCGACATCCTGCCCGCGAGGCCTACCCGATCTTCGACGACCTGGTGCAGCGCGGATGGAGCTGGGGCCGCCTCTGGCTGCTCGAGAACTTGGACCTGGCCGGCCTTGCGCCCTCGGACGAGCGCCGTCGGCGGCGCAGCTTGGTCGAGGTCCTGCTGACCCCGACGGCTGACGGGGCCAGGCCGATTCCGGACGCCAGTGCCGAGGCGGCCCTGCTGGCCCTGGCCGAGCACCCGCGCGACTTCGAGCGGGCGGAGGCCGAACCCTGGGTCCGCCGAACCCTGTCCACCTACCCCAGTGGCCGGATCCAGGCGGCGGGCCAGGTGGCCCTCGGGGCCCTGCTCGACGTCTACCCCGACCCGCCCGCGGGCGCCGCGACCAACGGCGAACGCCCGGCCCAGAGCGGCCCAGATCCGGCCGAGCAACTCTGGCGTGGCGTGATCGCCGGCCATCCCGAGACCGCGGCCGCGCCCCTGGCGGCGGACCTGCTGCTGGTCAACGTCGAGCGCCGCTACCGGGCGGCCGCGGATGCCTGGGTGGTTCGCTGGCTCGACGCCCAGAGCGGCGCCGACCCCGGTCCCCACCCGGCCACGGAGACCTGGGCCCAGGTCGAGTCCCTGGCTGCCGCAGGATCGGGCCGGGCCCTGTGGTGGATGGCCCGTGAGGTGCGCCACCTGAACCTCGACGAGGAGGAGCTGGCCCAGCGACGCATCGAACTCCTGGACCGTCTGATCGAGGAGCACACCGACGCGCCCTGGCTGGCCGAGGCCGTGCAGTTCTCGGAGGTCATCGTCTCCGACCTCGGCCTGGAGGCGGTCGAGCGCCTGGGCCGCGGCCTGCTCGAGGGCAGCCGCGATCCCCACGTCCGGGCCTGGGTCCTGCACGGCATGGCGACCATCGCCGCCTCCGACGACCAGGATCCCGAGAGCGTCGAGCGTGCCATCGCCTTGCTTGAGCGGCTGCAGGCCGAGTACCCGGAAGACCGTCTGGCGGAGGCCGCCGGGAGCTGGCTCTTCGCCCTGCGTCACCTGCGGCCGGGACAGATTCCGCCGCCGCGCGAGGCCCTCGATGGCGATGGACAGCCGATCCGGTTGACCGACCTGCGGGGCGAGGTTGCCCTGCTCGTCTTCTGGGGCTGGTGGAGCCCCGTCGCCGCCTTCGAGCTCGCGCGAGTGGGGGAGTTGGCCGAGCGCTTCGACCAGCGGCCGTTCACGGTCGTCGGCATCAACTCCGACGACGACCCCGCCGCCGCGCGAACGCGCTTCGACGAGGCGGGCTACGACTGGCGCAACGTCTGGGAAGGACGGCGCTCGGGTCCGTGGACCCAATCGTGGCACGTGCGCAGCTTCCCGACCTACTTCCTGCTCGATGCCGACGGGCGCATCGTGGCCGTGGAACAGGACCTCGACGCGATCATCCCGCGGCTCGAGAGCGCGCTCGAGGGTTAGCCCCGGTCACTCCCAGGAAGCGACGATGGCGCGGAGGCGCATGTTGCGCTGGGCCAGGCGGTGGGTCGTGAGCTGCATCCGCTCATCCACTTCGGGAAAATCGTCCCGGTGGAGCTCGACGGAGCCGATCCAGCCGTTGCCCAGTGAGGTCGAGCCCGAATAGAAGACGCCGCCCCGGTCCCGCTCACCCGCGGGCGGAGCCGTCGGGTCGTTGGGCGAAAGGTACGGGAACGACTCGAAGCGATCGGAGACCAGCTCCGCCGTGATCGCTTGATCGAGCGCCGAGTAGTAGGCGTCGACGGCCTCCTCGAGGTCCATCTGTTCGGGGGAGATGACCGCGGACAACTCCACCAGTTGGACCTCATCCAGATCGGCGACCAGTCCGACCTCGGTCTGCAGCCAGCGAACCGTCAGTCGGTCGTCAGCGGGCCAGCTCCGGCGGGCGGCGCGCTTGGACTCGAGTTTTCTCGGGCTCAGGCGCAGGCGTTCGGCGAGCAAGCGGCGGGCGTCGGCTTCGCTGACTTGCGGGACCGCCAAGGCCTCGAAGTCGACTCCGGCCTCGACCAACCGCGTGAGGATCTCGTCGCCGCGATCGTGCGAGAGGACGAACTCGCGAACATCGTCGGGTAGGTCCTCCGGGGGTGACGACGCCTCGGCCACCGAGCGAGTTTGGAGCTCGCCAGGTTGCGTGAGTCGACTCGTAACCAACAGTCGGCCAGCATCCGAATCCGGCCGGGCACCGCTTCCTGCTGGCCCCGAGTCGTCCAAAACGATCGTGGCCAGGCCGACGGTTCCCGCGACGAGACCGAATGCGATCAGCGCTGTTGTCTGCATTGCCATGGCTTCTTCTCCTGCTCCGCTCGGTCTGGTTCCGGCGGCCGATTCAGACGTCGTCGCAACTGCCACAGGACCCCGAGGCCCATGCACTTGTCGACGAACCTTGGGAGGTCACGTAAGTGAAACTCCAGACGTAGGGACCCACGCCACAAACGAACGAGCCTGGGGGGATCGAAACCGTGCTCACACCGGAAGAGCCCTGGGGGAACTCGGGGGCGTACTCGGGCAGGCACAGCGTGCGGGCGCCAATCTGCACGCACGCTTCGAAAGTACCCGTGTCGATCAGCGGGAAGCCGTCCCACTCGCGAGTGACGAGGGCTCCGCAATACAGGAACGGCACGCAATAGGCTTCGCCCGCTCCGAACTCCGGGTCACCCGAGACCCCCAACAGGCACTGACCCGAGGTGACCTCGACGTCGATGCTCATCACCCCGGCGCCGATCAATGGGCCGAAGGACCAGATGTAGCTCGCGGCGCCCGAGTCGGACGTCCCCAGGCAACCCGGACAGGACTCGAATCCGGCTTCCTGACCAGCGCTGAACTCCGCGCCGGAGATGGACAGGAGGAGAGCGCCGAGAACGATCGAGGCAAGCTTCGATTCCATTGATCCAGCAGACGCCTGGCCACGCCGAGTTGTCAATGGCGCTGCTCCCTCGTCGTCCGACCGTCGAGCAAGCGCGGATTCGCGGACTTCCGACTTCCGAGTGGACTGGCTCCGCTCGATCACCGATCGCGATGACCTCGAAACCGCGCGCGGGCGATGAAGATATCGCTAGGAAGTCCGCTTTCCAATCGGGTATCGGTCGGCACGAATTCGGGTCCGAAGGTGCAACGTGGGCCGCCAACCACCGCCTTTAGGTCGGGGTGGAGGCGCGGACTTCCGGGATCCTCCAGGCGGCGGTTGCCACTGCATGGGTTCCTCGTGCCACGGTTGCCGAGGAACGCTGAAAGGCGTTGAAGGTCGGCCCCAGGGACAGGGGGACGACGTTCGAATCTTTCGATCCGGCGACCCGCTGTGCCCCTGGCTCCCGGACTTGGCGCAAGTGTCGATCGCCCCCGAAGGTGAGGTCGTCTGCGCCGACGATGCAACTTCGTTCTAGTGTCCTGGATCAGAAATTCGGCGTCACTACCCGGAGGTCCGATCGATGCTGGCTAGGCGCGCCGACGACGCGTATCCGCTGCGATACTCGGAGGAGGCGCTGGCGACGCCAGCGGCGATCGGAGCCCGGGAAGTGACGCCGAATTTCTGATCCAGGACACTAGAGCGCTCGCAGGCTCGCAAGCAGGCGATCCACGTCCTCGTCGTCGTGATAGATCGCGAAGCCGAAGCGCAGACGATCGTCGCGACGGTCGGTCAACACCCGGGCGGCCTGAAGGCGTGCTTGGAGCTCGCCCGCATCGGTGCGGCGGAAGGTGAGGAAGCGTCCGCGCGCCAGGCTGCGACCGGGGATCAACTCGGCGATGGACAGGGGACCTGCTTCGCCGGCCTCGACGCCGTCTAGGAAGCGCGCTTGCAGTCGACCCACGTGGGCATGGATCGTGGCCACGTCCAAGCCCTCGCGCTCGAGCAGTTCGAACGTCGCGTTGAGGCGCAGGATGCCGCTGGGGTCGAGGGTGGAGCCGAGGAAGCGCCCGCCGTGCTCGGGGTACGGCACGCGGTCCGAGCCCGGAGCGGCGAGGGCGTCGAAACCGGCGAACCAGCCTGTGTAGAGGGGCCGCGGCGCGATGCCGGGGGGACAGTGCATGAAGCAGGCCCCTTCGCCGCTCATGGCGTACTTGTAGCCGCCCGAGGTGTAGAAGACGCGGTCGGCGACGGCGGACCAATCGGTCGGCACGGCCATGAAGCCGTGGTAGCCGTCGCAGATGGCGAGGGCGCCAGTGGCTGCGGCCTCGGCCAGGAGCTGCGGCGCGGCGTCGAACACGAAGCCCGAATCGAACAGCACGTGGCTGCAGAGCACGAAGTCCCACTGGCCCCCGCGCAGGGCGGCGGCGAAGCGCTCCGCGAGGGTGTCGAACGGCTCGGCCGCGACGCTCGTGACCTCGGCCTGGCCCGACTCGGCCAGGCGATCGATCTGTCGCCGGAAGCTGTGGAACTCGGCGTCGGTGGTCAGCACCCGCGCCGGGCGAGCGAGCTCCATGGACGTGAAGGCGCGAAAGACCAACTCGTGGGTCGAGGTCGCGAAGGCGAAGCTCGAACCATCGGCGAGGGGCCCGTCGCCCAGGCCCAGGGTGCGCGCCAAGTGCCGCTGGAACTCGGGAATCACCTCACCGAAGAGCCACTCCCACTTGGTGTCGGCCAGCTCGGCGGCGCGATCCCAGGCGGCCAGGTGCGCGTCGCGGGTGACGTCCGGCCAGTAGTGGTGGCTGTGGGCAGCGAAGTGCAGGCGCTCGGGCGCGGCCTTGAAGGTGCGGGCGAAGAGGTGCTTGTGGGAGTGGGGCATGGGGCGTCAGCGGCTCGCGTCGGACGACATCAGGGCGCTGATGTCGATCGCCAGGAAGGCCAGGAACACGCCCGCGCTGAGCAGGTTCGCGTAGTAGACCGGTTGTTCCGGCACGATGCCCTCCATGCCGGCCATCAGTACGACCAGGATGCCGAACAACGCGACCCCCTCCATCAGCGCCCACTTGATGATGTAGGCCGTGCGCAGTCGGTCCGCGCTGCGCTCGCGGCGCGCGGCGTCGGCCAGGCGCGAAGAGAGGGTCATCGCCACGGTCCAAGCGACGAGGGCGAAGCCTGCGTGGACCATGGAAAGCAGGCCGACCATGGAGCCGGTACCGCCCGGTTCAGCGGGGGCCGCGGGATCGATGCCCGAAGCGCCGGACTGCTCGAGAAATGGCATCGCCAGGGAGATCGCCGTGAACAGCACGACGCCTGTGCCCAGGGCGAGGCCGACGATCGCAATCTGCTTCGGGCCACCGCTCGGACGACCGCCGCCACCCCCCTGCGCCAATTTCGGATCTGCCATGGCGGGATCCTAGCCGACGGCCGGCTAGGCTCGCCGCGGTGGGGAAGCCCAACTCCGTCCGGCTGCTCGAGCGCGAAGGTGTGGACCACGTCCTGCACGAGGTCGGGCCCGAGGTGAAGAGCGGGCAGGCCATGGCCCAGGCCCTGGGTGTGAAGCCCGAATGGGTGCTGCGCACGATCGTCTGCGAGCTGGAGTTTGCCGGCCCCGCTGGCGCACCCGGCCGACGGGCCAAGGCGTTGGTGCTGCACGGCTCCGCCGCCGAGCTCGACCTCAAGCGCCTGGCCCGCGCCGCCGGGGCCGCGCGAGCCCGCCTCGCCGATCGGGGCGAGGCGGAGCGCTGGACGGGTCTGGTGCGCGGCGGGATCTCGGCCCTGGCCGTGCCGCCCGGGCGCTTCGAGGTGCTGATCGAGGCCGCGGCCCTCGCGGCGAGCCGGGTCTTCGTCAGCGCAGGCCGGCCCGGCGCGGAGCTGGAGCTGGCCCCGGCCGATCTGGTCCGCGTCATCGGCGCGCGCTCGATCGACCTCGGATAGGGCTCGCGCCGCGGCTAGACTGCTCGGCCCTTTCCCGGACCCGAGCCCCCGCGCCCCGCATCCCGACCCAGCCCCCCCGAGCTCTCCGATGGCCAAGCCCGAGCCGACCTTGATGGACAAGATCGTGTCCCTGTGCAAGCGCAGGGGCTTCGTGTTCCCCGCCTCCGAGATCTACGGTGGCATCGGCAACACCTACGACTACGGTCCCCTCGGCGTCGAGCTGATCCGGCGTGTGAAGGAGGCCTGGTGGGGGGCCACCGTCACCGAGCGCGAGGACGTGGTCGGCCTCGACAGCGCGATCATCCAGAACCCCCAGACCTGGATCACCTCGGGCCACGTGGGCGGCTTCACCGACCCGATGGTCGACTGCAAGAAATGCAAGGGGCGCTTCCGGGCCGACAAGCTCGAGGACGCGCGCTGCCCGGAGAAGCCCTCCAAGCGCCCCGGTGAGTGCGACGGCGAGCTGACCGAGCCGCGCGAGTTCAACCTGATGTTCAAGACCACCATCGGGCCGGTGGAGGAGACCGGCTCGACGGCCTACCTGCGGCCCGAGACGGCCCAGGGCATCTTCCTGAACTTCAAGAACGTGCTCGAGTCGGCCCGCGCCAAGCCGCCCTTCGGCATCGCCCAGATCGGCAAGTCCTTCCGCAACGAGATCACCCCCGGCAACTTCGTCTTCCGCACGCGGGAGTTCGAGCAGGCCGAGATGGAGTTCTTCGTGCCGCCCGCGGAAGAGCAGCAGTGGTTCGACTTCTGGGTCAAGGAGCGCTTCGACTGGTACGTGCGCCACGGCATCGACCCGGCCAAGCTGCGCCTGCGCGTCCACGAGGACAAGGAGCTGGCCCACTACTCGACCGCCACCAGCGACATCGAGTACGAATACCCCTTCGGCTGGGGCGAGCTCGAGGGCATCGCCTGCCGCACGGACTTCGACTTGAAGCGCCACTCGGAGGCCTCGGGCACGGACCTGCTCTTCTTCGATCCCCAGACGAAGGAGCACTACACGCCCTTCGTGATCGAGCCGGCCGGCGGCATCAACCGCATGGCCCTGACCTTCCTGATCGACGCCTACGAGGAGCAGCAGCTCGAGAAGGACACCCGCGTGGTGCTGCACCTGCACCCCTCGATCGCGCCGATCACCGTGGCGGTCCTGCCCCTGGTCAAGAAGGAGGGCATGCCCGAGAAGGCTCGCGAGATCGGCGCCATGCTGCGCCGGGCGCGCTACTCGACCTCCTACGACGAGAAGGCCGCCATCGGCCGCCGCTACCGTCGCCAGGACGAGGCCGGCACGCCCTTCTGCGTGACGATCGACGGCGAGACCCTGACCGAGAACACCGTCACCCTGCGTCACCGCGATTCGATGGAGCAGGAGCGGGTGCCCGTGGCCGAGCTGCGTGGGCGTATCGACGCCGCGATCGAGGCCTGGAAGCGGCCCGGGGCCTGACCGGGCGGTTCCCAGGCTCCGTTGACCTTGTCGAGGGGGGGGGGAGCCTCCCCTCGTGATCGGGTTCAGTCGTAGGTTTCTGATCGGTGCCGTCGGGCTGTTGGCATTCGCGGCCCTCGGAGTTCTGCTCGGGACCGCGAACGTCGACCGTGGCGAGCGGCAGGCCGGCGGGCGGAGTCCGGCCCAGGCGGCCGCCGATCGGAGTCAGGACGAGGGGGAGCGGACGACGGCCACGCCAAGCCCCAGGCGACAGCTCGTACTCGAGTCGCCGGCCAGCTCGGCCCTCGGGGAGAGGCCATCGGATCGGGTCGAGCGGCCGGCTCCGACCGCTCCCTCGACAGGCGTGGCGGTCGCACCGAGCTCCGTCGCGGTCGAGTCGGGAGTCCTGTCCACGCCCCACGAGGAGATCGAGAAGGCCCTGGCGACGTTGCAAGACGAGCCCTTCTGTGGCTACGCCCGCCGCGGTTGCCTGGAGGCGATTGCGGTGCGGATGTCCTCGGAGAATCGCTACACCGTGCTGGTTCCGGGCCGGCAGGAGCCCCCGGTCACGGATGCGGACTTCGTCTTCAGTCGGCTCGTGGGGGCGGAGAATCGCCGGTTCGCCTTCGACCTGGACGAGTTTCCGATCGTGCGGCGCTTGGACGAGGCTCTCGGCGAAGCGCGCCGACGCGAGGCCCCACCGGTGATCGAGCCGGGTTCGGAACTTTGGTTCGAGGTCGTGGCCTTCCTCGAGGAGAGTCTGGCCTACCCGGGGGAGTGACGTCGAAGGTCCCAGCGGCGCGCGACGGCGATCCGGTAGCCCTGAGGCGCCCGATCTGGCGCGTGAGGACGCGAGGGCAGGGTCTCGACCCGCGACGGAGCAGTCCTCGAGCCGGCGCGGTAGGGCCGCTCCCCGACAAGCCTGGACCAGGGCATCGATCGTCGGGCTGCCGGCGGTGGCGGTCGGGTCCTGGAGGGGCCGGGAAGGGGCCAGCGGGCCGATCGGGCGACCCCGAGGTCCTGTGACGGACTTGCCGCGAAAATCGCCAGGTTACGTGAGGGATGCTATGGTTTCGGGTCCCCCAGGGATCTGCCCAGCTCCTCCCCCTATCGAGAATCGTCCACCGACGACCGGCCCCCCGGGTGGGACCCGCACGGCCTCGTCTCGGACCCCTCTACCACCGCCCCCGCGCGGCTCGCTGTTACATGAAGACGCTCCTGCTCCATGCGCCCGGTGACTCTCCTTGCGATGCGCCGTGGATGGGTGTGCCGGCCCTTGTCGCCCACCTGAAGAAGGTCGGCTACCCCGACACCCACCAGCGAGACCTGGATCTCGACCTCTACTACGCGTCCCAGAAGGCCGACGGGTACAAGCGCATGTCGCGGCTCTTCAAGGAGGGCATCAAGCACGCGCCGAAGACGGGCCCGCTCTACAAGCGCCTCTTCCTGCACCTCTTCGGGCTCCCGGCCATGTGGCTGATGACCCGCTGGGAGCTGCGCGACCTGGCCTTCTTCGAGAAGTTCCGCCGCGACACGCCGGTTAACGAGCAGTTCCCCGAGGACGGCAAGATCCGCTACCGGCGGACGGCCCAGGGAATCCTGAAGATGATGGCGATCTGGTACTACCCGTATCAGTCGTACCCCAAGTTCTTCAGCCTCCGCGAGAAGAACGTCTTCTGGAAGCTCCACCTGCGACTGGGCTACCTGTTCAACGACTACTTGAACCTCGGCCACAAGGCGCTTGAGTCCTACTACGAGGACTACGTCGTGCCGATGGTCAAGGACGGCAACTACGACGTGGTCGGCATCTCGGTGTCGGTGCAGCGGCAGTACGACACCGCGATCATCCTGGCCGAGGTGCTGCGCAAGCACAACGTGCGCGCCAAGCTGATCCTGGGCGGTAGCTACATCTCCGAGACCTACGACTCGGAGTGGCTCGAGGACGAGATCCTGGCCAAGTTCGACTACACGGTGCGCTACGAGGGCGAGGACGCGCTGCACCGCCTGCTGCTGCACTTCGAGGGCAAGGGCGAGCTCGAGGACGCGCCGAACCTGATCTACATGAAGGACGGCGTGCGGGTCGAGCACAAGCGCGACCGCGTGCGGGACATCAACGTCTTCGCCGCGCCCGACTACGACGACCTGCCCCTGGACCACTACCTCGACCGGCCGGTGCGCCTGCCGATCATGGGCAACCGCGGTTGCTACTGGGCCAAGTGCACCTTCTGCGCGCACTTCTGGTCCCTGGGTGTCGGCGCCATGCGGGATCGCAGCGCGGTCAAGCTGATCGACGACGTGAAGACGCTGCAGGCCAAGTACAACGTCCGTCACTTCTTCTTCGCCGACGAGTCGATCTACCCTCCCACGATCGAGGACTTCTGCGAGCTGGTCCACGAGGAGGGGCTCGACATCAACTGGTCGGGCATGATCCGCTTCGAGGAGTGCATGACGAAGGAGTACCTGGAGATGATGCACGGGGCCGGCTGCCACGTGCTGCTCTTCGGCCTCGAGTCGATCTCCCCGGGAGTCCAGGACATCATCAAGAAGGGCGTCGAGATCCCGATCGTCTGGCGTGTGCTGCGTGACGCCAAGGAAGTCGGCCTCAACGTGCACCTGTTCATGATCCTCGGCACCCCCGGCGAGACGAAGGAAGAGATGGAAGAGAACATCAACTTCCTGCTCGACAACACGGACCTCTACAAGACGGTCCAGTTGGCCTCCTTCGAGCTCACCATGGGCTCGCCGATGACGCTCAAGCCCGAGCGCTACGGCATCGCCGACATCCAGGTCCACGACCGCCACGGTCGCAAGGCCTTCTCCGACGTGGAGTACACCCGGACCACGGGTCTGACCAACGCGGAGGTCGACAAGTACGTGGAGTACGCGACGACCCACCCGGTGCTGTTCGCCAAGGACTACTGGAGCGGCTTCGGCTTCCAGATCTACGAGCCCAACGGCCTGCACGTGAACCCGGCCCTGCGTCCGAAGCAGAAGCCGACGACCGATCCGCGCTCGCTCAGCAAGGATCCGCGCGCGCCCAAGACTGTCGGCTCCGGAGCGGAGTGATCGAGCGGGTCCCCTCGGGGGCCCAGCGAGCGCCAGGCGCCCGGCACCCAGCGATGGGGGCCGGGCGTCTGGCCGTTCAGGGGCGATCCGCCCATCGCCACCGGTCGCGAGGGTGACCGTTGACGGAAGGCGGATTCGAACCGAAGCTCGCAGCCTTCTCGGACCGCCATGCGCCGGTCCATTGCTCCGAGCGATGCCCAACCCCGAACCGACCACCCGGAGCGGCGCGCACGACGACAGTCGTACTGCGAGCCGGTTCGACCGCCTCCGCGGAGCGCTTGCCACTCCGGTCGATGTGGCCTCCCTGGCCGTCTTCCGCGTTCTGTTCGGCGCCGTGCTCTTCTGGGAGGTCTGGCGCTTCTTCGACAACGGCTGGATCCGGACCTACTACATCGCGCGCGAGGTGCACTTCAAGTACCTCGGCTTCGGCTGGGTCCAGGCCTGGCCGGGCGATTGGATGTACGTGCACTTCGCCGTGGTGGGGCTCTTGGCCCTCGGCGTCGCAGTCGGCTACCGCTATCGCCTCTGCTCGGCGTTGCTCTTCGTCGGCTTTGCCTACTGGTTCCTGCTCGACAAGACGCGCTACCTGAACCACCTATACCTGACGCTGATCCTGTGCTTCCTGATGGCGCTGGTTCCGGCCCATCGGGGAGCGTCCCTGGACGCCCTGCGCAGGCCGGGCCTGCGTTCGGAGACCGTGCCGGCCTGGAGCCTGTGGCTCCTGCGCGGGCAGATCGCGGTGGTGTACCTGCACGCCGCCCTGGCCAAGCTGAACGGCGACTGGCTGCGCGGCGCGCCGATGGGGGCCTGGCTCCGTGCCCGCGACGAGCTTCCGTTGATCGGACCGCTCCTCGGTCAGTCGATCGCCGTTCCGGTCTTCGCTTGGGGTGGCTTCCTGTTCGACCTGACCGTCGTGCCCCTGCTGCTTTGGCGACGCACGCGACTGCTCGCGGTCCTGCTCTCGGTGTTCTTCCACGTCACCAACAAGTGGCTCTTCGACATCGGCATCTTCCCCGTGTTGATGCTGGGGGCCACGACGCTGCTCCTGTCGCCCGACTGGCCGCGCCGCCTGTGCCTGCTCTTTCCGCCTCTGGGGCCTTCACGGAGCCCGAGCCACCGCGGCGCTGCAGCGGGCGTCGGCGCGCCGCGGGTGGGGCGCTGGCTCACTGGCTTCCTGGCCCTGTGGTTCGTCGTGCAACTCGCGGTTCCCCTGCGCCACTGGCTGTACCCGGGCAACGTCAACTGGACCGAAGAGGGTCACTGCTTCTCCTGGCGCATGAAGCTGCGCGACAAGGACACGGTGTCGACGCGCTTCCTCGCCACCGACCCGGCAACGGGTCGCGAATGGGTCGTCGACCAGGGCTCGACCCTGAGCACCCGCCAACGGGAGAAGGTTGGCCAGTGGCCCGACCTGGCCCACCAGTTCGCGCTGATCACCGCCCAGCGCATGCTTGAGGAGGGCCTGGGCGAGGTGGAGATCCGCGTCGAGGCCCTGGTGTCCCTCAACGGCCGCGAGCCGCAGCTCCTGATCGATCCCGAGGTCGACCTGGTCGCCCAGCCCCGCAGTCTCGCGCCGGCCGAGTGGATCATGCCCCTGGACCGCCCCTTGCCTGGGGAATGAGCGGGGTGCCACGGATCGCCATGACGCACCAAGTCTTCATCAGCTACTCGAACGTGGACCGCCGGATTGCCGATCGCGTCTGCGAGCAGCTCGAGGCGGCCGGGATCGTGTGTTGGATGGCGCCGCGGGACATCCTCGCCGGCGCCGATTGGAGCGCCTCCATCATCGATGCCCTCGGCGCCGCCAAGGTCCTGGTGCTGGTGCTCTCCGACGCCAGCAATGGCTCGAAGCAAGTTCACCGCGAAGTCGAACGGGCCGGTTCCGGCGAGCTGCCGATCGTGACCCTGCGCGTCGAGGACGTCCGGCCGTCCAAGCTGCTCGAGTACTTCATCAGCAAGCACCACTGGCTGGATGCGACGAGCGCGCCCCTCGAGCCTCACCTGGTGGAGCTGGTTCGCAGCGTGGGGCTCCTACTGGAGCGCGAGGTCTCGGTGCCGGCCCCCGCCCGGCGGGTCGAGGCAGCGCAGCGGCCCGCGCAAGCGGCGGGGGAGCGGCGCCGGCTGGCCCGCGCCCCTGTGATCCTGCTCGCCCTGGCGGTGGCGCTCGGTCCCCTGTACCTGCTCTTCGACGCGCTCGGCGGGGCAGACCCGGTGGGGGCCACCCCGGCGATCGAGCCCACCGAGTCCCTGCCTGCAGGCGGGCAGGACATGCCCCCGTCCACGAGCGATGCGGGCCTGGCCGAAGAGGTTGGGCGGGCGCAGACGCCAGGCTGGACTCGGACGGCGACCGGCAACGTCCGGTACCGCGGACGTGAGTGGCGGGCGGAACCGGATCGGGGCACCTTCGAGGACGCGGCGTCCGTGCTGAGGCGAGCCAACATCGATCTGCCGTCCGGCGCGTCGGCCTGGCGCCTCCCCGACCTGGGCGAGCTGCGGGAGCTGGCCGAGTTGATCGAGGGGGGCGCCGTGGCGCACGAGCCCACGGACCTCGCTTGGTGCGACGACGCGCCCACGGGGATCTTCGCCCGCGCCGCCCGCCTCGAGGCGGGGTCCGCCACCGCGGAGCGAGTGCGCGGCGCGACGACCCACACCTTCCGCCTGGTGCGCGACGCGGACTGAGCCGCAGGGCGAGCGGGTCACGGGGACCCGCCCGCTCCGGGTCGGGATCAGGGCTGCGCAGCCAGTCGCTGGGGCATCAACTGGCTGGCCTGACCCTCGATCTGCCTGACGTCGAGGATCCGTCCACCGCGATCGAGCAGGCGCACGTCGAGCTCGACGCGCACACGCTCCTGGGCCAGGGACTCGCCGAGGGCGTCGCTGAAGCGGAACTCCGGGATCCACTCCTCCGGCGGCTCCTGGGCTCGAACGGCCACGAGCACGTCGGCCGTCTCGAAACGCGCCACCAGGACCGGCAGGTCCCGACGCGCCATGGTCAGCGCGGCCTCGCGCACCGTCGCCTCCAGGTCCTCGCTGGTCCGTTTCAGGTTCGCCCCGCCGCGATCACCCCCTGTACGCAGCGAAGCCTCCTGCTGCCGGGTGGACTCACCCGCCGCCGTGTCGGCCACCTGCTGGTGCACCAGGCGATCGTCCGTGCCCTCGATCCGAATGCCGTACTCGAGCGGCTGACCCCGCTCGCCCCCGCCGGTGACCAAGCCGTACTCGAGGTGGGGTTGGTAGTCGCGCTTGGCGGTCACGCCTTCGGAGGTGCGTCGACTGATGTCGATCACGGACTCCGGCGCGAGCCGCGCCATGACGGCCGACGAGCGCTCGAGGACGTTGCGTCCGTCGGCGACCATCAGCTCCGTCAGTCGCTCGAGGACGGCCTTGAAGGCCAGGTCGGACTCGTAGTTGGCCTGCTCCAAGGACGTCAGCGCGATGCGGAGCTGTCCCGGCTCGGAGGCGTTCTCCGGCTCGATCTGGTCCAGGACCCCGCGCAGCTTGGAGTAGGCGTCCTGCCAGGCCAGGCCCCGCAGCTCCTCGGTGCTCAGGTAGCGGGGCAGGATCGTCACGGCCAGCTCGGTGGAGCGCTTCGACCCCGGGGTCTCGAGCTGTGCCTGGTAGGGACCCTCCAAGCCGAGGGTGGCGTGGCCATAGGAGAGCTCGAGCTCGTAACGACCCGGGGCCTGGTAGGTGTGCTCCACCAGGATCGAGCGCGGCTGGTCACCGTCGAAGTCGATCGTGACCCCCTCTTGCGCGGGATCGGTGGCGGTGGAGGTCCCGTCGCCGAAGGACAGCACCACGTCGCGGACGTCGCGCGGGTGGAAGCCGGCCTTGGGGACCAGTCGGAACTGGATCGGTGCCTGCACGCGCAGCAGCTCGCGCGCCGCGGGGTAGGTCTCGACCGCCACCTGCAAGGGCTCTCGGTGCAGGACGGCCTCGAGGGTGTCGTTGGTCTGGCTCGTGCTGCCGTCGTCGGCGACGACACGAAGGGTCACACCGAAGCTCTGGGGATCCGCGAACTCACGCTTGTAGTCGTAGGTGTGCCGCACGATCGCCTCCGTCGTGCGCTGGGGCGGAGTGCCGTCGCCGAACGACCACTCGTACTCCTTGATCGCGCCCTTGGGCGACGACTCGGAGGCGTCGAACACGACCTCGTCGCCGAAGGACAGGTCCCGTCGGTCGGTCTTCAGGCGCGCCGCCAGCTCGAGCTCGAGGCCTATGTTCTCACTCTGGCCGGGGACCAACCTGACGCTCTCGCGGGTGCGCAGGCCGCTCGCGCCGGTGGCCTCGACCACGACCTCGCGGCCCGAGGCGGAAACGGGGACGTTGGCTGCATAGGGGAGCTTCAAGTCGCGCACCGGCTGGCCATCGACGATCAAGTCCCGCACGGAGCCGCTCTCCACGCGGATCTCGACGCGCGCGGGCATGGTGATCGTGACCCGGTTCACACCGTCCTTCGAGACCTCGGCGGTGACCTCCTCGCGCACGCCCTGCTCGGACTTGGCCACCACGGCCACGGTCCGGACCTCGTCCTTGCCGACCGACACGCGGGCCTCGTACTCGCCCTGCTCGAGCTGCTTGGCGCGCTTGCTGTCGACGGTGACGTCGGCCATGCCGACGCCAGGCGGCTCGATGCGAATCGACATGCGCGCGGTGCTGCAGGCGCAGGTGACCAGGAGTAGGGCGACGCTCGCGAAGCGGCAGGCGAGCTGGGATGTCTTCGACATGGGTTTCCTCCGTCGGGGGGCTGGGTCAGGCTCGCAATTGCGACGCCTGGAAGTGGCGAGGCCCGGGGCCAGGCGTGCCGGGGCTCGAGTCGAGGGCGGTGCGACCACGCACGACTCGAAAGGGAGTTAACGACCACGACCGCCCGATCGAACGGACCACGTCCAGTGGCCACGCGCGAGCGTGGGTCCTGCCTGTCCCGCAGAGGGAACTCGCTGTCGAGCGTCGGCCGCCCGCAACACCAGACCTTGCGGCGCAAGGCATCCCCAGGGACGCGCGGGGCACCGACCGCGCAGAGGTCTGGCCGATCATCGAGTGAAGCCCGGAGAGGCCCGATCCCGCTTCGAAGCGCACCGCCCGAACAGGCGCGACCCCCGGCGGCCGTGAGGCCGACGGGGGTCGCTTCGTCGTCGCAGCGCTAGAGGGGGTTCGCGCTGCGGTGCCGAACGCCGTCGGGGGGAGGGGGGTGCGTTCGGCGACCGCGGTTCGGGGCCGCGGTGGAGGGGGGGGTCAGGAGGTCATTCCAGGTCGCGCCACCTTGCGCGACTGAGGACGGCGTCGGGGCCGGCCCCGGCACCCAAGGGCGCGGAGTCGACGTGGGTCAGGCTGCCGGCCGCACCGATGGCGAAGACTTCGATCGTGTTCGAGTTGAAGGCTGCGGCGTACAGCAGCTCACCCGAGGGGTCGACGTCGATCGACTTGGTGTCGAGTCCGGCGGAGTGGGTGGTGACGAGGCTCAGGGCATCGTTGTCGGCGCGGGCGACCACGGCCACGGCGTTGGCGTCGGCCAGGGCCACGTACAGGTTGCGCCCGTCCAGGGACCAGTCGAGGCCGCGCGGATCGAGGCCGATGATCAGGTCCTGCGCGAAGCTGAGCGCCCCCGTGTTGCGATCGACGCGCTGCACGCGGATGCGGTTGAGGTTGGAGCTCGAGACGGCGAGCAGCCCACCGTCCGGCGACAGCGACAACGAGCGCGGTCCGGAGGTCAAGCCGTTGTCGAAGGGCGAGCCTGCGATCTCGATCAGGCTGCCGCTGGAGGTGTCGAAGACGGAGATGTCGCCGGAGTTGCGGTTGGCGACGTAGACGAAGCGACCGCTGGCGTCGAGGTCCACGTCGTCGGGGGCGAGGCCCGCGGGCGTCGTGTCGAGCTCCACGACTTGTCCGGTCGTGACGTCGACGTCGAACAGGGTCACGCCGCTGTTGCCTGCGGCGATCAGGCGCTTGCCATTGCCGGAGATGGCCAGGGCGCGGACCAGGAAGCCCGCGTTGGCCGTGGCGATCGGCTGCGACAGGGCGCCGCTGGTCGAATCGAGGCGGAAGCCCAGCACCTGACCGGCCAGCTCCTCGGCCACGTAGAGGAAGCGTCCGTCGGGCGAGATGGCCAGGTCGCTCGGCTTGGCGCCGGCAGCCTTGGGCGCGGCGATCGAGTCGAGTTGGGCCAGGACCTCGTCGAAGGCCAGGGCACTGACGTCCCCGGCGCTGATGTTGGCCGAGTAGACGCGATCGGGCGCCAGGGTCGCGGGGCGCGAGGTGCTGACCGGGATCAGGTCCACGGGGTTGCCGGCGGCCATCTCGCGCGTGCCGTCGACCAGTGCCGCGAGGGCGGTCGCGGGCAGGGCTGTGGCTGCGAGGGACCGGTCGAAGAGCGGCGCGAGCACGCGGTCGGCCACGCCCAGCTCGGCCACCGAGGCCATGTTGCCGCCGGTGGATAGCACCGAGGTCGCGGTCAGGCGCTTGTCCGCCAGGATCTTGAAGCTCTCGAGGGTGCCCCCTGCGAAGGTCGACACGGTCAGGCGCTCGCCGCCCATGCTGGCGCTGAGGCTCACCGGTTGGGCCGCAGTCAGGTAGCTGTCCAGGCGCGTCATCACGCCGGCGCCGTCGATACCGATGGCCGTGATCGCGTTGACGCCGAAGTTGCAGGTGTAGAGCCCGCTGCCGTCAGGCGTCAGGGCCAGGTCGAAGGGCCCGGGGGTCATCACCGTGCCGCGCGCCGACACGAAGCCGCCGCTGACGGGATCCAGGTCGAAGGCCGCGATCAGGTTGCCGGTCAGGCTGGCCACGTACAGGCTCTGTCCGTCGCTACTCAGGGCCAGGCCGCTGGGGTCGCTGATCGGCAGCAGTTGCGCGGTGGGCGCCAGCAGGCCAGTGGTCGCGTCGATCTCGAACAGGGCGACAACGTCGAGACCGAAGTCGGCGGCATAGAGGAAGCGCCCGTCGGGGCTGATCGTCAGGTCAACTGTGGCCGAGCCGAGCTGCAGGAGCTGGACGATCGTCGCGGCCCCGGTCTCCTGGTCGATCTCGTAGACGCCGATGCTGCCGGTGCCGAAGTGGGCCACGTACAGGAAGCGGCCCAGGGGGTCGGCCGCGCCGCGGAAGGGGAACTGGTCGGCCGGGGACGTCGCGCCGGCAACGAGCTCACCGCTCTCGCCGTCCACGCGCCAGGTCTGGATGCGTCCCTGGCCCCAGTCGAGGCCAAAGGCGAAGCGCGGCGCGCCGAACGAGTCGCGCACCTCCAGCTCGACGTCGGCCGTGAGGTCGGCGCCCAGGGCCGTGATCGTGTAGACGGTCGGCGCGGCCGGATCCGTGGGGATGCCGGTGATCGCTCCCGTGAGCGGATCCAGCAGCAGGCCGGCCGGCAGGGGGGGGCTGATGCTGAAGCCGGTGGTGCCGCTGGGCTGCGAGACGGGCGTGATCGCCGGGCCGATCACGTCGGCCAGGTAGACGAAGCTGCCGTCGCTGTAGGTCAGCGTCGGCACCTGGGCGGGCGGTCCGGCGGGCACACCCGCGCTGCCGCCGCATCCCGCGAGCGAGCCTGCGGTGGCGCCCAGGGCCAGCAGGAAGAAGTTTCCGGTACCAGTCGATCGGTTGGTCATGGCTAGGGGATCCCCGGTCCCCGCACGTCAGGCGCCCCTGGTCCCCCCGGGGGCCGCCGACCCTCAAAGCTACCCCGCTGGGCGGGGGGCGGTGGAATGGGGCGATTTTGCCTTCAGCTCGGCGCCCGCTATCGTGTGCGGTTCGCCCCCGCGCGCCGAAGTCCGCGCGGGCGGCCCCCGGAGGGGGCCCGGCGAACCCAGATCACCCCGATACGGCCTTCCTGAACCGACGAACGATGACCGCCCAAGCAGCCACGATGGAGTTCCAGGCCGAGGCGCGCCAGCTCCTCGACCTCGTCATCCACTCGCTCTACTCCCACAAGGAGATCTTCCTGCGGGAGCTCGTCTCCAACGCCTCCGACGCCCTCGACAAGCTGCGTTTCGAGGCGCTGAAGGACCCCGCCCTGCTCGAGGGCGACGCCCGCCTGCGGATCGAGTTGGTGCCCGACAGCGACGCCCGCACGCTCACGATCGTCGACAACGGCGTGGGCATGGATCGCGACGAGGTGATCGCCAACATCGGCACGATCGCCTCCTCCGGCACGCGGCGCTTCCTGGAGGAGCTGAAGCACAAGGGTGAGCGGGCCGACGTGCCCGAGCTGATCGGTCAGTTCGGCGTGGGCTTCTACGCCGCCTTCATGGTGGCCGACGACGTCACCGTCGAGACGCGCCGCGCCGGTTCCGACAAGGGCGTGCGCTGGCAGTCGGCGGGGGAGGGCAGTTACACCCTCGAGGAGGCCGACGGCCTCGCGCGTGGCACGCGCATCACCTTGAAGCTGCGCGAGATCGACGCCGAGGAGGCCGGCGCGGCGGACTACACCCAGGAGTGGGTCCTGCGCGACGTGATCCGGCGCTACTCGGACTTCGTCGAGTACCCGATCGAGATGGAGATCGAGCGCCAGCAGCCGGTGGCCAAGGCGGAGGACGCCGAGGAGGACGACGACGCCGAGCCGGAGATGGAGACCGTGCGCGAGACCGTCACGCTCAACTCCATGCGGCCCCTGTGGACGCGCTCCAAGGCGGACATCACCGAGGACGAGTACACCGAGTTCTACAAGCACCTCACCCGCGAGTGGGAGCCGCCCCTCGACACGATCCACTTCAAGGCCGAGGGCACGACCGAGTACACAGCCCTGCTGTTCCTGCCGAGTCGCAAGCCGATGGGGCTGTTCGACCCGACCGAGGCCAAGTCGCGCATCTCGCTCTACGTCCGCAAGGTCTTCATCACCGACGACTGCGAGGAGCTGGCGCCGGTCTGGCTGCGCTTCGTGCGCGGCCTGGTGGACTCCTCCGACCTGCCCCTCAACGTCAGCCGCGAGACCCTGCAGCACGCGCGGCAGCTCGGTCAGATCAAGAAGCGCCTGACCCGCAAGGTGCTCGACGCCTTCGGGACGCTCTTGGCCGATCGCCGCGAGGACTACGTCAAGTTCTGGGGCCAGTTCGGCGCGGTGATCAAGGAGGGCCTGTACTACGACGACGACGTGCGCGAGGACCTGGCCAAGGTCTGCCTGTTCCACACCACCGCCGGCGACGAGCTGACCAGCCTCGATGAGTACGTCGGTCGCATGCCCGAGGGCCAGGAGGCGATCTACGTGCTGTCGGCCCCCGACTTGACCGCCGCCCGCCGCTCGCCGCACCTGGAGGCCTTCAAGGCCAAGGGCTACGAGGTGCTGCTGATGGTCGACCAGGTCGACGAGTTCGCCCTGCAGCGCCTGGACGAGTTCGACGGCAAGCCCCTGCGCTCGATCGCCAAGGGCCAGGTCGACCTCGGCGACGAGGACTCCAAGGCGAAGCTCGAAGAGCAATCCAAGGAGCTCGAGGGCCTGCTCGAGGGCGTCAAGGAGAAGCTCGCAGAGCACGTCTCCGAGGTGCGCCTCTCCACCCGCCTGACCGACTCCGCCGCGGTGCTCGTCTCCGCCGAGCACTCCATGGCGCCCCACGTCGAACGCATGATGCGCGAGTCCGGCCAGTCCTTCGGCCCCGCCATGGCCAAGCGCACCCTCGAGCTGAACCCGACCCACCCGATCGTCAAGCGCCTCGAGGGCCTGCGCGAGTCGGACGGCGGGCGCTTCGGCGACTACTGCGAGCTGCTGCTGGGCCAGGCCCTCTTGGCCGAGGGCTCCCCGGTGCCCGACCCCGGCCACCTGGCCAAGCTGATGACCGACCTGATGGTCGGCGACGCGGCGGGCTGATCCGCCGCGGATCGGTCCTTTCCGGCCGCCCCTGCCGGCGCGTACCGCTTCCCTCGGTCGCAGCCGGCGGGGCCCCGGCCTGTCGCATCGCGAGAGGCGGGCGAGGAGCCTTCGGATCACGTCGCACTGTGCGCCGAGAGCGCGGTCCCTCGAGCGACGGAGAGTCTGCGGCACCTCGAGCTGGCACTCCTCGGCTCGCCAACAGCGCAGGTGCTGCCGGTTGAACCTGCGACGCTACTGCGTCGTAGCGCCAGCCGGTCGCGATTGTCGCGTTCAGCGACTGGACTCGAGGGACAGGTAGAGCTCCATCCAGTCCCGGACCGTGACCGAGGACGAGGGGCGACGACACCGCCAAGTCACGCGAATCCGGCTGGAGGGGGCGAAGGGGTGCGCCAGCGCGCGCGTTGCTGGCGCCCCCTCGCGATGCGGGCCGCTACGGTACGAGTTGCAGGGGCGACGGCGGCGACACGGCGGAGACGCTCACCGGGCCCGAGGTGTCGAGCACGACCGCGGCGTGGTGCAACACCAGTCCGGCCAGGCTGGGTGGCGCGTTGGGCGGGATCGAGAAGGTCGCCAGGCCTCGGCCCGAACCGTCGAGCGCTCCGAACGTCGCGCCCAGCGGGGCCGTGTTCGGCGCTACGAGTGTCGTGTTCGTGTAGCCGTCGGGCACCAACTCGAGCAGCAGCCCGTCGACGGAGAGCCCGGGGGTCGTGCCAGAGATCGAGCCGAGGACGATGTAGAGCTGGCCGGCAGCGGACGAGCCGAAGTCGAGGGCGAGCTGTTGGGTTCCGCCGGCCCACAGGTGCAAGAGCACTGGGTGGGCTTCGAGTGACTGGCTGCCGGAGGGCTCGTACACGAAAGCTGCGCCGCGGCTCTGGACGGAGAACGGATTGATCTGAATGTCGGACTGCCCTGCGCCAAGCGCGACGGACGTCGCATCGATGGCGACGTCACGCGCAACGCCTTCGAGCGTGACCACCGGCGGCACCGTTTCGCCCTCCACGATCGACTCCAACTGCCACGAGCCTGCCTGGAGTCGGTAGACGTGTGCCGAGCCGGGGTGGGGCGCGATTCCGATCATGTGGGAGCCGACCGCGAGCCGGTCGCCCTTCAGGTCGATCGAGAAGCCGAACCCCAGGCCGAGGACTGGATCGGTCGGAACCAACTGCTGTTCGAGGGTCCAGTTGCCGGCGCCGTCGCGGACGTAGATGTAGGCCGGGCCCAGGACGCCGTGTGAGCCCCGGCCGATAGCTACCCGGGTCCCATCGAGGGACACCGAGCGACC
Organism: Engelhardtia mirabilis; assembly: GCA_007751255.1. Taxonomy (GTDB): domain Bacteria; phylum Planctomycetota; class UBA1135; order UBA1135; genus Engelhardtia; species Engelhardtia mirabilis. Next base: position 4,433,451 of record CP036296.1, on the reverse strand, counting down.
GAAGGTGCCGAAAGCCGGCCCGTCCGACGGAGCCAGCGTGGCCTCCAAAGTCCATCCGGACGACCCTCGCCGGTGGATCTCGACGACGCCGCTGTCGGGGGTCACACCGTCGGCCGACTCGTAGGGAACCGCGATCAGGTCACCACTCAAGGAGGCGGACCAGCCGGAGGCTCCGACCGTGGGCGGCTTCGGGATCTGGCCGTCGGAAACCCATTCGCCCGTGCTCGATCGCCTGAACAGCAACATGGGCGCGGAAGCCGGGAACCCGTTCGACTTGGGCATGACGGCACAGCGGTCCCCGTCGAGGGTCACGGTGAAGCCGTAGTTGTCCGCCGGCGCAGCCGCGGCCGGTGCGAACGACGCGGCGAGCTGCCACCCGCCGCCGCCGGGGTCGAGGTCGTAGAGGTGGGCTGCGCCCGATGCATTGACTCCTCCCGCGTCCTCGAGTGGTGCGCCGACCAGCAGCCGCTCTCCCGAGAGGCTCAACCCGCGACCGAAGTTGCCACCGAGGCCCGCGATCGGCGGTGTGAGGAGCGGCAGGGGTTCCCACCACCCGCCGGCGGTCCGGCGCCAGGTGAAGACGGCGCCGTCCGGCGACGACCCGACGTTCTGCTTGCCGTTCGATCCCACGACGAGCAGCCCATCGTCGAGCTCCAAGGCGGTTCCGAACAAGGCGTTCAGGTTGAGCCCGGGCGGTGCCAGCCCGGCCTGCAAGTTCCAGTCGAGTCCGCCCTGTGCACGGGCGAGGGAGGTACAGCCGAGGGCCGCGACGGCGAGCAGGATTCGGTGGCGGATCATGGGTGGATGTGGCGACGGATAGGGACGGGCCTGTGCCGGACCGAGTCGACGGGAGGGGCGTCGCTCCAGGGGACGGCGGGGAGAGGGCCTGCGACCTACGGGAGGCGCTCTAGACCTTCGGCCGCCTCGGTGACTTTTTCTGGCGGCGCATCGGCCCTGATTCGCCGCGCGAACCGCCGGAAACTCGCCGACCCCGTTCCCCTGGGACCGCGCCGCGGGCGAGGTGCCCGTCGTCCTGTCCTCGGCGCGCGACAATCGCGCCGTGGGAGCGCGGACCTGGATGGCCCAACCAGCGAGCGGCCTGCGCCCACGGGCAGGCGGCGAGGCACTTCGGCGAGCGGGTCGCGTCCGCTGGGGGCTCAGCGGGTCGGCGTGCCCGACCCTCCGGCTGCGAACAACCTGGGCCCGAGGGCGCCGGATCCCGACCCGCCAGCCTCGCCATGGCCTGCCCACTCGCCAAACCCTATGGCGCCTGGAGAAGCTGAGTCGAGAGGTCAGAGTCGGCGAGTGTCCGAGCCTGGACTACGTGTTCGAGCGCAGAGGTGACCACGAGGCGAGACCAGTCCAGCTCGGCGGTGGCGATCCGGCCAGATCGTCAAGCAGCCCCCGTCACAGGCCTGCAACGTTCCACTCGAAGCACTCGCCGTCCGTGCACACCGACAGCCAGCGTTCGCTGGCGACGCGCAGGATGGCGATCACGGGGCTCCAGTGGTCGTGGGAGCGGGCGAGCTCGCGCCAGGTCGCCGTGTCGAATACGCGCACGTAGCAGTCCGCTGCGACGAGGTCGCCGGCGTCGTCCTCGAGCAGTTGGCCGGTGCCCACGAGTAGTTGCTTGCCGCCGGGGGTGAAGCGCAGGGCGTTGACGGTGCCGTCGCCGGTGGGGATGCGCTGGAGGGGCGTCACGCCGTCGGTGTTGCGACGCAGGACGATCACCTCGGACCCGCGGCCGATCGCCACCAGCTCGCCGTCCAACGCGATGTCACCGACGGGTTGGCCGCTGGACTCCAGCAGGGTCGGGCCGAGCCAGTCGGCGGGCGCGACGGCGAGGGCTTGGACCGCGCCGTCCTCGCGGCCGACGATCACCACGCCCGTCTCGGCCAGGGCCACTGCGGTCGCGGCCGGGCCGCGGCCCAGGACCACGAAGGCCTCGAGGTCGATCAGCACCGTCTCGTCGTTGGTGGCGAGCACCGCGCGGTGGGGGCCGACCGACAGGTCGCGCGGCGATCCGCGCAGGTCTTCGATGACCGCCAGGGGAATGCCGCTGCGGATCTCGTACAGCTCCGCGCGGTCGCGACCGGCGGCGAGCAGGGTGTAGCCGTCGTCGGTGAAGCTCGAGATCGACAGGCGGCGACCGGTGTCCAAGGAGGCCAGGGGCGCGAAGGACTCGCCGGTGGAGCGCTCGACCACGCGCAGCCGGCCGAAGGTCACCGACGCCACGGCCAACAGTTCGCCGTCCACGGAGATCGAGGCCTGCTCGGCGTAGTCGTCGAGGGTTCGCTCGGCGCGACCGTCCAGGCGTTCGGGGGCAGCCATGAAGGGGGCCAGGGCTTGGGCCGCAATACCGGGACGTCCGCCCGCGAGGGGCCGAACTTCCGAGATCACCCCGAGGGCCGCGCCGGATGCGTCGAGCACCGGCAGACCGGCCACGTTGCCCAGGGGCAGGGAGGGCGCGGTGCTGGCGAACTCGATCTCGAAGAAGGAGTCGTCGTAGACCTCCGCCACGGTGCCGCCGATCGGCGACAGCGTCGGGCCCAAGAGCATCAGCACCGCATCCCCCGCGCGCGGCATGGCGGCCGCTGGCGTGATGCTCGCGTCGGCGGCGGCGCCGGGCGCGTCGAGCAGCAGCACGTCGCTGCTCCAATGGTCGAGGGCTGCGCAGGACGGCGAGCCCAGTTGCACCGCACCGCCGGGCAGGGTCAGGCTCGCCCGCGCCACGGTGGACTCGTAGCGCGACAGGTCCAGCTCGATCGGCAGGCCGCCGGGGGGGCCCGCCAGGTGGCGCGCGGTGGCCATCACGGTGCGGCCCTGGCGGCGGGTCAGGAAGCCGTAGCCGAGCTCGCGCGAGGCTCCGCCCGCGAGGTCGATCCGCAGTCGCCCGATCGCGGCGCGTGGAAAGGCGGAGGGGCCCTGGTCGACGGCCGGCCGCTCGACGCCGACCGCGGGGGCGATCTGCGGGGCGAAGTCCCCGGGTCCCGTGGAGGTCGTGAACTCGACCGCTGACCCCGGGGCCGCCCCTGTCCCGGACGCCGGCTGGGTCGACTGGTCAGGAGGCTCGCCTCCGCAGGCCGCCAGGACCAGGGCCACGAGAGAAGCACGGACGACGGGCCGGAGCGCTGCCATCGGAGCAAGGTAACGGGCGGCCCCGCGGCGGCGACACCGGGTGGCGGGCGAATCGCCCCGCCCAGCCCGCGACCGAGCCACCCGCGCGAGTAACGTACGCAGCGTGACCGACGCCGGACCTCCCGATGAGCGCGCCGTGCCGCGCGAGCTCGCAGGCCAGAGCCTCGACCGCGTGCTCGCCGGCCTGTGGCCCGACCAGACGCGATCCGCCTGGCAGAAGCGCGTGCGGCGCGGCGAGGTGCGCTTGGATGGCAAGGTCGTGAACCGCTCCAACCTGCGGATCCAGAAGGGTCAGCGGGTGAGTGTCGGCGGCGCGGTGGCGGAGGCCGGGCAGGTGGCCCCCCTTCCCGATCCGACAGTGCTGTTCGAGGACGAGCACGTCCTGGCCCTCGACAAGCCGCCGGGCTGGCTGACCCACGCCGCCGACCGCGCCGCCGGTCCCACGATCGTCTCCTTCGCCGCCAAGCTCGGGCCCCTGGCCGACGCCGAGGACCCCGATCGCCCGGGCGTCGTGCACCGCCTCGACCGCGGCACCAGCGGGGTGATCCTGCTCGCGCGCACGCCCCTGGCCCTCGAGCGCCTGCGCGACGCCTTTCGCGCTCGGCGCACCGACAAGCGCTACACGGCCCTGGTCCACGGCGAGCCGGCCGTCGACGAGTTCGAGGTCGACCTGCCCCTGCGCGGCGGCGCGAGCGGCGCGGACCGCCAGCTCGCCGGGCGTCACGCGAAGGCCAAGGAGGCGCGCACGCGGGTGTGGGTGCTCGAGCGCCTGGGCGCCGCCAGCCTGGTCGAGTGCAAGCCCGAGACCGGCCGCCGCCACCAGATCCGCGTGCACCTGCAGGAGGCGGGCTTCCCCGTGGTGAACGATCCTCTCTACCGCGCCCCGGCCGAGCTGCGCCCGACGGTCCCGCGCCTGCCGCGCGGCCGCCACGCGCTCCACGCGGCCTCGCTGACCCTGCGGCACCCGGCCGGTGGGCGTGAGTTGTCAGTCCGAGCGCCCCTGCCGGAGGACCTGCTTGGCGCGCTCGAAGTCCTGCGCGGCAGGTAGCCCGGACCGGTAGGTGGAAAGCCCGGTCCCTCCATCCGAAGAACAGCCGTGCTCTCACCGATCTTCAGGCGTCGACTGCGGCGCGCCCTGACCGTTCTCGGCGCCGGCGTCGGACTCATCGCAATCGCCGCCGTCGCGGGCGGGTGGTACTTCTCGGGTCCACGCTACGCGGGGCCGACCAGCGACCACTTCGACGGCGACGTGTTCGCCAACGCCGAAGCCACCGACCACACCGATCCGCTGACCGTGCTGCGCTGGATGGCCGGACGCGATCCAGGCGAGTTCCCGGCGCGCGACCTCGCGGGGCCGACGGACCTTCCGCCGCAGCGCGTCGAGGGTGCCGAGCTGCGGGTGCAGATGGTCAACCACTCGACGCTCTTGCTGCAGACGGCGGGCCTCAACCTCCTGACCGACCCGATCTGGTCGCGCCGCTCGAGCCCCGTGCAGTGGGCCGGTCCCGACCGCCGCACGCCCGCGGGCATCGCCTTCGAAGACCTGCCGCCGATCGACGCGGTGCTGATCAGCCACGATCACTACGACCACCTCGATCGCACGACGATCCTGCGGCTGCGCGACGGCCACGATCCGCTGTTCGTGGTGCCCCTGGGCAACCGCGCGCTGCTCGAGTCGTGGAGGGTCGAGAAGGTGGTCGAGCTCGATTGGTGGCAGAGCCAGGTGATCGGCGACCTGACCATCCACGCCACCGAGGTGCGTCACTTCTCGGGCCGCGGCCTGTTCGACCGCAACGCGCGGCTGTGGTGCGGCTACGTGATCGATGGTCCCGGCGGGGCGACCTACTTCGGCGGCGACTCGGGCTACGGCGAGCACTACCGCCGCACGGCCGAGCGCCTGGGCCCCTTTCGGCTGGCGCTGCTCCCGATCGGCGCCTACGTCCCGCGCTGGTTCATGTCGCCGGTCCACATGGACCCGGCCGACGCGGTCCAGGCCCACGGCGACCTGGGCGCGCCGCTCTCCATCGGGATCCACTTCGGCACCTTCCAGCTCGCCGACGACGCGCGGGGCGAGCCGCTCGAAGACCTGCGACGAGCCCTCGAAGCAGCGGGGGAGGGCGGCATCGAGGGCGAGTTTCGAACTCTGGAGAACGGTGCTTGGTCGACGGTGCCCCCGATTCCACCTGCGGATCATTGATGGCGCGGAAAGAAGCGTCGATCGGCCGAGACCGTTTTTGCCGCGGCGCAGTCTTGCTGGTACAAGGGCCGCGCGCCCTGACACCACGGGGAATTCAGGCGATCTGCGCCGGGTCTGAACTGACGACTGTGAAATAGCGACTACAGATTCACGATTCTGAATCCACGGTGGTGCGGCGAGATGCGCGCGGCCGCGGATTCGCAATGAGACCGACAGTGGTCGAGCGCGAACCGCTCTCGACTCGGGAATGGCTCGAGCTCCTCGGACCCTGACAGGCTTCGAGGTTCTAGACGGGGCCCGGGAATTCGAGCACACGGCGGCGCCTCAGGGGCTGATTGCCGCTGGAGCGCGAATTTGGGTCTGCACTTTTTGTGCGATTCTCGGTCCGGTCCCGTTCCGAACGTTCAAGAGTCGTCCTGGTCTCAATTCGGATAGGAAACATGCTTCATAGTTGGATGGAAGACGTCGTCGCTCGCGGGCTTGGGTCCGCCGTATCTGCCCTAGCACTGCCAGTCCTGTTGACCTCTGCCTTGGCGGTGACTGCATTCGCGGCACCAGCCGTGGGCCCGGCCGCTCACATAGGGCTGGCCCCGGCGGTTTTGGGGGAAGGACTGTCGCAGGGCGGGGCGGTGTCTCAGGACGGGGCGGTGTCTCAGGATGGGGCGGTGTCTCAGGACGGGGCGGCGCCGCGGGACGACTCCGCGCCGCAGGACGAGGCGGCCGGAACCAAGTGGGTACCGGGCGCCGGTCCGGCGAGGGTCCGTCAGTCGGTGTTCGAGGTCCTGGTCGAGTTTCCGTCGCCCAGCCGGGCCAATGACGACCTCGACGGTGCTTTCGGAGTCCAACCCGGCGTGCTCGTCGCGGACGACTTGATCGTCACTGGTCTCGCGGGGCTGGTGGGCAACAAGAATGGCAAGGGGATCGAGGTCAGCCCCGACGGCAGCGCGCGCAATCGCTTTCGCGCCAAGCTCGCATGCGTGAGCCCCCTTCACGACCTGGCCCTGCTCCAGATTCCGGCGTTCGGGTCGGATCCTTCGGACAAGGAGGCGCGGATCGCGGAAGGAGTCGTCCGTCGACCGCTCCGGATCGATGAGCCTGCGAATAGCGGCGGTGAGCGGTGGGCGCTGCTGATCGACCCCACGGGGCGGCGGCGCGAAGGTGCCGTTCCGATCGGTGAACTGATCCTCGGCCCGGGGCCGGCACCGCTGATCGACGCTGCGGCCACAGGCGATGCCGTCGCCGAGGCGGCCGCGGAGTCCCTGCGCCAGCGCACTGCCCTCTTGGACGGCCAACGTCGACACATGGGCGGCGCACCGGTCGTGGACGATCAGGGTCGTGTCGTTTCGCTGTTGAAGTGGTCGAGCCCCGGGCGTGGGTTGGAGTTCGTCGACGTGGATGTGGTCAGGGCGCTGATCGAATCCTGCCGCGACGCTGGTGAGGACCACGAGCATCGCGGAATCGTCTCTGGCTCGGAGTCCCGCGCCTATCAGTTCCCCCAGCTCGTCTGGGCGCGCGGAAAGAGCGCGACTGCGAAGAAGATCGCTCGCAAGTACCAGCAGCTCGCCCGCTGTTCGAAGTGCTCAGGGACCGGTGAGTACGAGGAGGAACGAAGCGAGGAGGGTCTTGCCGGGATCAAGTCGACGCGGTACGTGAAAGTGACCTGTGCTGACTGTGCACGGCGCAAGCTTGGCGAGGACGGTGACGTCTGGAAGGCCTCGATCGGGATGGCTACTTCGATCTGCCGCGCCTGGTCGCCCTCCCTGGAAGCTGGGGCGCGGGCGCAGATTCGCGAGGCCTTCGAGAACGCCGTGACCGAGACGGCCGCTCTCAACCCCGGTGCCTTCAAGCGCGCCGTGATCGACGAGTCGCGCGCGCGCCTCCAGTGGGGCCAGTTGATCCGGGGACATTCGTTGTTGCTCTACGCTGATGGCAATGAGTGGCCCGCCCAGTCTCTGCCGGGATGGAGCGGAGACGTGCGGAGGGTCTCAACGGGCTACTATCCGAGCCTCCTGATCTTGGATCCCGCAGGCCGCGCGGCGCCCCGTGCCTTCCACGACGTGGTCTTCGTCGGCGCCGTGGCGGGTGTCCTCACGATCGACGGTCAGCCCCATGTCGTGATCGAACGTTGCGTGACCGTGGACGTTCCGCATCCTTGATCCGATGCATCGAAACCAGGCTCGCATTCACCGCCGGAGCTCGCTTCGCGGTGGTTTCGAGCCTGGTTCCAACAGTTCTCGAGACCCGCTTTCCCTGCGTGACCTCGGGAGAGGTCGACACGGTTCGAATCGGCTCGACTAGAGTCTGGCGATGGTGAGATCGAAGCGGGGGGAGGCCCAGGCGGCGGTGCTGGTGGGAACGGTCTTGGTGCTGCTGGCGACCACAGGGGCGTACATCTTCCTGCGGACCGGTCGAGCGCCGGCGCCGGTTGCGGCGGCGGTGGGCAGCGGGACTTCCGGGGCGAGTGCCGACTCGGGAGATGACGTGGCCACCGTGATCGCCGCACCAAGGGTCCTGTCGGCGGACCAGCGCACTCCCGATGAGCCGGAGCCGGCAGACGAGCAGGAGTCGGCGAGCGACGATCCGCTCGACGACTTGGACGGGTTCCTGTCCGGCTTCTACGACTCAACGAACCCCGACATCGACGGCCTGCGCGCATTGATAGCCCAGTTCGGTGCCGAGGCGGAGCTGGTCGCGGGGTCCTTGACCAAGACCTCCGGTGGCGAGTGGAGCGGCCGTCTGCGGATTCCATCCATTGGTCGATCGGGGAGCTTCACAGTCGGTGCGAGCTCCTTGGACGTGGACCTGGAACAGCCCTTCGGGGACCGCGACTTCTCTCGCCGGATCGTGGCCGTCTACCTCGGCGTGGACGAGAGTGGTGCGCCGCTCGAAGGGAACGGTTGCGTGTGGCACGGCATCGACGAGTTCAACGACGAGGTCATGGACGTCCTGCTCGACGCTCCACGCACCGTGGGCGCGAGGCTCACCGTCAGGCAGGACGTCGGCACTGTCGTGGAGCCCTTGCTTGCCGTTGCGCTCGACGACGAAGACGGGCTCAGGCTCGTCTACGGCGACGAGGCGCTGGAGCACTATGAGGAGGAGCAGGTTCCCGGCTCGAGCCGGGACGAGGGGGCCGTCGACTTCTCGGCCTGGTACGGCTGGCGCGACTTCCATGCCCACACGCTGGCGCTCGCGCAGGCGGACTGAGCACGACCGCCAGCGCTACCGCTAGTGCTCGGTCCGAGTACCACGAAAGCGCGCGCCGATCCGCAGCAGGGGGCGCTCGATGGCGAAGTAGGACGCGGTCGCCGCCGCGAACGTCAACCCGATTGCCAGCAGGGTACGCGGCAGCAGGGGTGGCCCCGGAACCTCCGCCGAAGGCGGGTACAGCACGTTCAAGGCGTCGTAGATCGGGAAGTGGTAGAGGTAGAGCCCGTAGCTGATGCGACCCACCCCGCGCAGGGTCGCGCGGCGCAGGAGCCAGGCCCAGGGTGCGCGGCTGCCCCGCCACGAGATCCCCGTGACCACCGCGGCGGTGGAGAGGGCGGCGAAGCTGACCAGGTTCAAGGCCGGCGCGAAGCTCATGGGGATCGCGACGCCGGTGTAGGGCAGGAACTTGTGGTTCCACAGGATCACCAGCGCCGGCACGCCCGACAGGATCGAGAAGGCGACCAGGACCAGGGCCATGCCACTCGCCTTCCAGCGCTCGCGGCACAGCCACGGCTCGGCGTAGGCGAGCAGGCACCCGGCGCCGAGGGAGAAGGCGCGGGTGAAGGTCAGCTTCTGGATCGCGGGGCCCTTGAACAGGGGCGCGGCGCTGGCCGCATCCATGGTCAAGAGCACCGCTGCGAGGAGTGCGCCCGGCAGCACCAACCAGGCGATCGAGCGCCGACTCCAGCGTGGGCTGAGCCAATAGGCCGCGAGGGGCCAGACCAGATAGAAGTGCTCCTCGACCGACAGGGACCAGGTGTGCAGCAGCGGCCCGTCGGAGAAGTGCAGGGCCTGGTAGAAGTTGGCCAGGTAGGCCGCGCACCAGGGCAGCTCCGGCCCGGGCGCGAAGATCCAGACCAGCGCCAGCAGCAGGTAGTAGATCGGGAAGATCCGCAGGAAGCGGCGGATCCAGAACTGCCGCAGGGGGGTGCCCAGGGCCCGATCCGCGAGCAGGATGCGCGTGATCAGGAAGCCCGAGAGCACGAAGAACAGGTCCACCCCCAGGTAGCCCGGCCCCAGGAGCCAGCGCCCCAGGTGGTCTGCACCGGGGACCAGTCCGTCGGTCACCCCACGCGGGGAGTGCTCCCACAGCACGATCAGCACCGCGATCGCGCGCAGGCCGTCGAGCTCGGGGATCAAGCCCGGCCGTCGGGTCGGGGTCGACACGACGGCGTGGCCAGGGGCGGGGGGGGCGGGCATGGGGCCCGGAAGTCTACTCGGCGGGCGGGGCGGCTCCGGGGGAGCACGTCGGCGCGCGGTGGTCCGGCAGGGTGCCCCGCCAGGACGTCGATGGGCGACCCAGGCTCGCTCCGAGGATCCGCAGGCGGCCGGCGCCGTCCGGTCCCTGGGCTCGCCTCTGCCTCCGTCCGCACCGAGCGCCGCTGGCTACGGACTCTCCGGCCCGAGGAACCAGGCCGTCACCGCCCAGCGCGGAGCGACACACGGGCGTACCGCGTGCTCCAGCCTGTCGGACAGGAACACCACCAGGCGATCGAGGACGGGTTGCACGTCGCGCTCGCTTCCGAGCCCGTCCTCGTCGAAGAGCTGCAACTCGCCGCCATCTCCCACGCGCCAGTTCGGGTTGAGGTAGTAGATCGCCGTGGCCCGGCGCCGCCCGCGCCCGACGAAGGCGTCGCGGTGGCGCAGGTAGCCGGGGCTGTCGCCGCGGTACAGGGCGAGTTGGACCTCGACGCCTTCCATGCCCAGCCAGGCCCGGTCTCGCAGCTCGCCCGCCACGACGTCGAAGAGGCGCCACAGGGGACCGGCGTCGGCCCCCTCCGGTCGGTCGAGCCAGCAGCTCCAGTCGCTGCGGACGTCGGTCGCATACAAGCGCCGCTCCGAGCGCCCGACCGCGGCCGGCTGCAGCGAGCCCTCCATTGCCCGCAGCTCCGCCGCCAAGAGGGCCGCCGCGGCGCTCCCCAGGACCCGATCGAAGACCAGCGCCTGCCCGCGCCCGAGGCCCGCGACCTGGTCGGGGCCGAATGCTGGTGGGTCGCCCTCGTCGCCGGGGTCGAGGCCCCGTTCGCCGCTCGAGTCGCCGCCGTCCACGGAGCGTGCTTGACCGTCGGAGGGGCGAGGAGCGGCGAGGAGTCGCGGTTCGTCCGCGGGCGCATAGGTGGGCATTCGCAGCGTCGTACCACGCCCGCGGCCGATCCGTGCAATCCGGTTTCGAGGGTGGTCGCCGTTTCGCTCGAGCCAAGGGTGCGCTCGCGGCCTACCGGCGGGTCACCGCTCGCCCACAAGGCGGCGGGGGAGGCCGTGCCGCCAGGTCTCGTGCGCGCCGAGGCCTCAGGGCGGGTGGACCGGTAGCCGCGTGGGTCTGCCAGGTCCGCTGGTGTTCACACCCCGCGCCGCACCTTGCCGTCGAACCAGCGCCAGAAAGCGCTCTCGTTCACCTTCCAGTGGCTGCGGGCTCCCAGGAACTGGGCCGTGGCCTCGGCCAGGGCGTACCACTTCGCGTAGCGCTTCCAGCGCTTCTTCTCGGCCTCGCTCAAGCCCGCTTGGCTGTCGAGCAGCTCGGCGTAGAACGCGGTCTGCGGCCCCCAGCCCTCGCGCACGTGCTTCCAGGTCGGCACCGTGCGCACGCCGAACAGGCGATACAGGTTGTGGTGGTCGCAGTACAGGCGCTTGAACTCGCGCTTGATCGAGATCGGGTGGCTGTGCTCGACCCGCGCGTCGGGGACGAACTGGATCGCGCCGCCGGCCAGGAGCACCTCGCGGCCCCAGGACACGTCCTCGCCGAAGCGCGCCTCGGGGAAGGGGTGGCGCTCCCAGCTCGAGCGGCGCACCGAGCTGGCCACGTTGTCGAAGGCGCAGGCCATCAGGCGCTCGAGGGGCTGGAGCTCGTCGAAGCGCGCGCGCGCCGCCTCGGGGTCGCCGATGGCCAGGTGCTGCAGCACCGGCTCCTCGCGCGACGCACTCCAGCGGCGCAGGCGCTCGGCCAGGATCGGGTCGCAGTCGGGTTGGGGGAACTGGCGCGCGTAGGCGCCGTCCACCCGCTCGTCCTCGTAGGCCGCGGCCAGGGCGCGCAGGTAGTGGGCGTCCATGGGCACGGCGTCCTGGGTCAGAAGGCACACCACCTCGCCCGAGCTGAGCCCGATGGCCACGTTGCGCGTGCGCCCGTGGTTGAACTCCGACTGGGGGATCGAGTGCACCAGGGCCCCGGCGGCGCGGGCGCGCTCGACCGTGCCGTCGCTTGACCCGGAGTCGACCACCACCAGTTGGAAGCCGCCCTCGACGTCCTGGCGTTCGAGGGCCGTGAGCAGCTCGCCGAAGCGCTCGCCGCCGTTCCAGGTGGGAATGGCGACGGACAGGGCCCGGGGCTTGGCGGTGATCGCGCTCACGGCAGGACAGGTGCGCGGGGCCGCGCTCGCCTCAGCCCTTCACCGCTTGACCAGCGAGCTGGTCCGCCAGCTTGCGGGCCTCGATCACGCACTGGTCGGAGTTGTGGTACTCGTACTTGCCGAAACGCCCCAGGGGCACGACGCCGACCGAGTCCAGGTACTCGAGCGCGGTGCGCTTGCGCTCTGAGAAACCGTGGTCGTAGACGATGTAGGCGTACTTGGACGAGCTGCGGTCGGTGAAGAGCAGCTCCTCCTCGCGCATCAGCCCGGCGTGGATCAGGCCGGCGATGGTCTGCTTCTCCGCCTCGGCGCCCGGGTAGGGCAGCTTGCCGTCGGAGGTGATCTCGCACATCAACGACGTCTTGCCCGCCGGCGCGTTGGTGGTCGCGTAGTTCGACATGTAGGTCACGCGGTTGGCGGGACCCTGCACGTCGTGGGGCAGGTAGATCCAGGACAGGTTCGGGTGCTCGGCGCGGTCGAGCGCCAACAGGATGCAGGTGACCGAGTTGAACTCGAGGGTTCGCATCGCCTCCGCGGGACCCGCGGGCATGCCCTCGACGATGTCGGGCAGGACATTCAGGGGCAGGGTCGAGACGACCGCGTCGAAGTCCTCGCCGTTGACGCTGTAGCGCTCGCCGACTTGTCTGACCGACTCGACCACCGTCGACAGCCGCACCTGGGCCTTCAGGCCCTCGTACAGCCCGTCGGTGATGGCCTGGAAGCCGCCGTTCTTCGGGTAGTAGAACAGCGCCTGGTGGGTGTAGCCCTCGGTGCGCATGCCGATGGCCGCCTTGAGCACGTCCGCCACCGGCGCGTCCGGCACGCGGCCGGCGACCCACTCCGATGTGATCTGGTCCAGGGGCCGCTTCCAGATCTTGGCGTTGTAGGGCGCCATGAAGTGGTCCGCGATCCCGTCGCCGAAGCGCCAGCGGATCCAGCTCGCGAAGTCGGCGGGGGCGGCCGTGTCCCTTGCCGTGCGCTCGTGCCAGGCGCGCACGTAGCCCTCGAGGCAGTCGTAGTTGGCCTGGATCGGCAGGTCGCCCAGACCGTTCTCGAAGGGGTAGTGGACCCACTTGTCCTCGAAGCGGATCTTCGTGTTCCGATCGCGCTTCTCGAACGCGTCGTCGCCGCCCGCCTGGTCCTTCATCCACTGCATAGCGGCGGCATCCTTGCTGAACAGGATGTGCCCGCCGGCAACGTCGTAGGTGTAGCCGTCGACGGTCTTCGACTGGCACAGCCCGCCGGCCACCGGTGCGGCCTCGAACAGGTGCAGGTCGGTGATGGGGCGACCACGCTCCACCAGGAAGCGTGCAAGGGCCATGCCGGAAACGCCGGCACCGAGGATGGCGGTCTTCAAGGGTCGGGGCTGGGGGAGGCGCCGGTGGGGGAGGGTTCCGCCCCATCGGTGGGGGCCGGACCCGAATCCTAGCCCGCGGCGGCGCTCGGCGTCGTCCCGGCGGCGCCGCCATCCACCTTTCTGACCGCATCTTTGCCGCTCGGCGACGTGGGCCTGCGTGCGGCTGCGGCCCCTGATCAGGCGCGGAGCCGATCTCGGGCGCGGTGTCCGCGCTTCGCGCCCGCTCAGCGTCGTCGCACGATCAGGTCGCGCTCGAGGTCCGCCGCGGCCAGGGCCTGCTCCGCGTCCGCGAGCCAGCGCCGCCCGTCGGTGGCGTAGCCGGCGGTGGGCTTGAGCCCCACCTGGCGCTCGGCGAACCAACCGTTGAAGGCCTCCATCGAGAGCTCGCGGGCGTACTTGGCCAGGCACGAGGCCAGTGCCACCGCGAAGCTGTCCCGATCGGCCTTCTCCACGAAGACCGCCTCGCCCCCGTGACCGCCCCCGTGGCGCTCGAGGCGGTAGGCGGAGCGGCCGTCGCTCTCCTCGATCAGGTGCACCGTCGCGTCCCCCAGGGCGCGGGCCAGGTCCGGTCCGTAGTGGGCGCGACCGCCCTGGCGATCGACCACCAGGTCCAACTCGTGGTCGGTGCTGCGTCGCCACAGGTAGCGCAGGATCGGCCCGACCTGACCCCAGACCGCGGTGGACTTGTTGCCGGTCGCGTCGAAGGCGCGGTTGAGCTCGCCGGCGGGCACCAATCGCACCCCCAGGTCGACGATCTCGATCTGCGCTGTGGCCAGGGCGCGGCGCAGGCGCTCGGCGCGCAGCTCGACCCAACCGGCCTCCGACCACAGGGGCAGAGCCCCGGGCAAGGACGTGTACCAGGGGTGCGCGGCCAGGCACTCGGCGCTGGGACCGAGCACGCTCGGCAGGAACTCCGCCGGTCTCGCCGGAATGCGCTCGGCGCCGCGCCGCGCGCCGAGGAAGGCCAGGGCCGTGGCCTCGAGCCGCTTGCGCCCGCGAGGGTTGCGGCTGAAGACGCGCTTGGAGTCGGCCACCACCAGCCGCTCCTTGTCGTGGGTCGGCTCCGAGCCGACGACGGACTCCAGCGCCGCCCAGGGATCGACGCCGCGCTCGGGCAGGCGCAGCACGACCCAACCCAGGCACAGGGGTCCGAGGATCGGACCCAGGCCCGCCTCGTCGACGCCGGCGGCGAGGATCGCCATCAGGCTCGGACCTCCCCCCGGCGCAGGTCCTCGCGCCGCGCGCGGCTGGCGAACAAGAGGGCGCCACACCCCACGGCCAACGGAATCGACAGCAGCTGCGAAGTCGAGAGGGCGCCGCCGAACCACAGGCCGCGCACCTCGTCGCCGCGGAAGACCTCGATCGCGAAGCGCCCGAGCCCGTAGACCAGACCGAGCGTCAACGCCACCTGCCCCGCGTAGCGCCGGCGCGGCAGGAGCCAGAAGCCGCAGAGGCCGATGGCGAGGGCACCGATCGACATCCAAGTCTGGGTGGCCCACAGGACGCGCCCGGCCAGCTCGTGGGGGAACAGGCTCTCCGGGTTGGCCTGCAGCCAGGCGGCGCTCGGCACCCGCAGGGTCACGGGGAAGGGCAGCCGCTCGAAGGCCTCGGGTACGACGCGCCCGTGGTCGTCCCCGACCATCAGGCAGCCCACGCGACCGATGGCTTGGCCGACGAATCCGCAGGCGAGGCCCGTGTCGAGGGCGCTGGGCAGGCTCAGACCTTGGCGCCGCGCGCTCCAGGCCCCGGCGACGACCGCGCCGATGAGGCCGCCGTACATCACCATCCCGCCCTTCCACAGGTAGAGCGCCTCCCAGGGGGCCTGGACCAGGCGTGCTCCTACCGGCGACGCGGCCGCGCCACCGGCCGCCAGGCGCGTGAGCTCCACGCCCACGTAGCCAAGGCGCGCTCCGAGCAGCATCCCGACCAGGATCCAGAAGGAGACCGCAGCCGCCCGGTGGGGGTCGCGGGCGGGGTCGGCCCCGTGTTCGGCTAGGGCGCGGGGCCACAGGAGGTGGGCGCCGACCAGGAACCCCAGGGCGACCATCAAGCCGAAGGCGCGCACGGGGATCCCGCCGGGGAGCTCGAACAGCACGGGGTGCATCGGCCGCATGGTACGGCTCACGGGGGACCGGTCGCAGGCTCGAGGGGACGCGAGTCGGGGCGCGCCTTCAAGGGGACGCCCGCGCCGGCTATCCTCTTCGCCCTCTCGACGGGGAAAGGTCCTCGTCGACCGAACGTTCGAGTCGTTCCGGGGCAGCGCGCCGCGCTCCCCGCCCTGCCGCGGCGGTCCAAGCCGCGGCGAGATCGCACCCATGACCCAGACCCCGAGCACCGACTCGCGTCCGTCGGGCCGCAAGGCCAACCTGCCCCAGTCCAAGGTCTTCGTGGAGGGGCGCTACCGCAAGCTCTCGCGCGACCTGCCCCAGACGGTCTTCTTCTGCCCCGAATGCAAGGGGCACCAGCGCCGGCGCAAGGGCTGCGCGACCTGCGAGGGCTTCGGGAAGCTGACCCGCGATTCGGTCCAGGAGCTGGTCGGCTGGGTCGCGGCCAAGGCCTTCGGCACGCGCAAGAACAAGTTCCACGGCGCCGGCCGCGAGGACGTGGACGTGCGGATGCTCGGGCGCGGGCGGCCGTTCGTGCTCGAGATGATCAACCCCAAGCTGTCCGGGGTCGACCTGGCCGAGCTGGAGGAGGAGATCAACCGTCGCAACGAGGGGCGGCTCGAGATCCAGAACCTGCACTGGACCGAGCGCACGCGGGTGCGCGCGATCAAGGAGACGCCCCACGCCAAGCTCTACTCGGCCCTGGTCGAGTTCGAGGCGCCGATCGAGCGCGCCAAGCTCGACGAGCTCCTGGGCCAGCGCATCGAGATCGTCCAGGAGACGCCCCAGCGGGTGGCGCACCGGCGCGCGGTGCTCGACCGCACGCGCTGGATCGAGATCGTCAACATCGAGGCCATCGCGGACTCCGGCGAGCTGCGCTACCAGATCGATCTGCGCACCGAGCACGGAACCTACGTCAAGGAGGTCCTGAGCGGCGAGGAGGGGCGCACGCGCCCGTCCCTGGGCGGGCTGGTCGGCGGCAAGTGCCGCTGTGTGGAGCTCGACGTGCTCGAGATCCTCGACGAGGAGGGCGAGTCGCCCAGCCCCGCCCCCGGTCGCCCGCCGGCCTTCGGCGAAGGCATCGGTTGAGCGATCGGCTGCGCGCCGGCAGGCATCGCGACGCCGGCTCTACCAGTAGCGCTCGAGGTGCAGCTGACCCGGGTCGCGCTTGCGATGGCGCTTGAACCCGCGGCCGTCGAGGTCCTGCTCGACCTCGTCGATCATGTTCGGGTTGCCGCACAGGAACACCTGGCAGTGCTGGGGCTCGAGGGTCGCGCCCACCTGGGCCTCGTAGACCTCGGGCGCGAGCACGCTGTCCACGCGGCCGGTCAGGCCGGTCCAGCGTCCGTCGGTACCCGGCTTGGACAGGATCGGCACGTAGACCACGTCGTCGCGCTCCGCCGCCATGGCCTCCAGCTCGGCGCGGTAGCCCAGGTCGGTCTCGATCCGCACGCCGTTGATCAGCACGAAGCGGCGCCAGAGCTGGCGCGGCTCGAACTGGCGCAGCATCGAGATGAACGGCGCGATGCCCGTCCCGGTCGAGACCATCACCAGGTCCCGCTCGGCCGCGACCGGCTCGTCGGGGAGCATGGCCAGGGTGAACTTGCCGATCGCGCGCTCTTCCATCCAGACCCGGTCGTCGACCTGCAGCTCCATCAACAGCGGCGTCAGCGCGCCGCCGTCCACGACCCGGATGATGAACTCGATCTCGGCGTCCTTGGGGGCCGAGGCGATCGAGTAGGGCCGCTTGACCAGGCCGGTCTGGCCGCTCTCGTCCTCGGCCCTGCGCGGCGGCAGGCCGAGGTTGACGAACTGTCCGGGCTCGAACTCCAAGTGCGCGCCGCTGTCGTACACCGCGCGCAGGATGAACAGCCCACCGCCCAGGTCTTCGCGGGTGGTGATGCGGGCATTGAGCGGCGTGGGTCCACTCACACGACGACTCCGAGGATCTCGGCTTCGAAGACCAGTTGGCCGTCGACGAAGCCCTGGGCCTTGTACGTGAACATCCGGCTGCGCACGCGCACCACGCGGCCGGCGAAGAACATCGTGACCCCCGGCTGCACCGCGGCGCGGAAGCGCACGTTGTCGACGCCCCCGAAGCCCACGAACTGTCCCTCGAGGTCCTTGCGGAAGTGCAGGAAGTGGTAGGTGCAGACCTGGGCCGCGGCCTCGATCATCAACACCCCGGGGAATAGCGGGCGCCCGGGGATGTGGTCGTGGGTCCACCAGTCCCCGGCTGTGATCTCCTTGATGCCGACGATCGTGCCGCCCTCGAGATCCATGTGGACGATGGCGTCGACCATCTCGAAGCGCCCGCGCTGCTGCAGCGTCTCGAGCACCTTCGGCTTGTCGGCGACGATCGTGGACGCGTCGAGGAGGGATGCGGGGACGATGGGTTCAGCGGCCATGGATAGTGGATCGGGGTGCGGGGAGCGGCCGAGTCTACGGGGGCCGCGCCCCGATTCAACGCGGGTGCCCGGGAGGGGTTAGGCTGCGCCCATGAGCGACCCTCGAAAGCGGTCCGGGCGAGGCCCTTCGACTTCCAGCGTCCACGCCGGCAGGGGCGAGGGCGCAGTGGGCAGCGGCGTGTCCCTGCCCCTCGATCGCTCGTCGACCTTCCGCGTGGACGAACAGGCCTACCGCCTGCGCGAGGCCGGACGGGGCTACGAGGCGATGGTCTACGCCCGCGAGACCAACCCGACGGTGGAGGCCGTGGAGCGCCGCCTGGCAGCACTCGAGGGCGCCGAACAGGCCCTGCTCTTCGCCTCGGGCATGGCGGCCCTCCACGCGGCGCTGATGGCGCTGCTGGACGGCGGGGGACAGGTGGCCCTGTCCGATCGGATCTACGGCGGGACGACGGGCCTGATCGACGCCTTGCTGCCGCGCATCGGCAGCGGCGTCTCGACCTTCGACCCCGGTCGTCCGGCGAGCCTCGAGGCGGCCATGCGCGCCGAGACGCGCCTGGTGATCTGCGAGAGCCTCTCCAATCCGACCCTGCGCGTGGCGGACATCCCGCGCCTGGCGGAGCTCACTCGGGCGGGCGGCGCCTTGATCTTGGTCGATGCGACTTTCGTCACGCCGGCGCTCCAGCGCCCGCTCGAGCTCGGCGCCGACCTGGTGTGGCACTCGGCCAGCAAGTACCTGGGCGGTCACTCGGACCTGATCGGCGGCGTGCTGGCCGGACCGCGCAAGTTGATATCCGCCTGCCGCGCCTGGCGCACCCGTGCCGGCGGCTGCGCCGACCCCGACATGGCCTGGCTGCTCGAACGGGGCCTGAAGACGCTCGCTCTGCGGATGCGCGCCCACGACCACAACGCGCGCGGCCTGGCCACCTGGCTCGCCGCCCATCCGAAGGTCAGCGTGGTGCACCATCCCTCGCGCGCCGATCACGAGCAGCGCGCGTTGGCTTCGGAGTTGATGCGTGGCTCGGGTGGAATGCTGAGCTTCGAGTTGGCGGGTGGCGACCCGGCGGCGGCCCGGGTACTCGCCAACCTGGAGCTGTTCACGGAGGCGCCGAGCCTGGGTGGCGTCGAGAGTCTGGTCAGCCCGCCGGCGCGCATGAGTCACGTCGGCCAGAGCGATGCGGCCCTACGCGCCGCCGACATCGGTCCGGGTTGCCTGCGCCTGTCGGTCGGGATCGAGGACCTCGACGACCTGCTCCAGGACCTCGAGATCGCCCTCGAGCACGCTTGAGCCAAGGGGCGCGCGCAGCTCAGGCGCCGATGCGCGCCAGCCACTCGCGCTTCTCCACCTCGCGCCAGAACAGCGTGGCCTTCAGCACGGTGGTCAAGTTGATCGCCCACCAAAGCCCGGCCGGACCCAGGCCCAGTCCCAGGGCCAGGGTCCAGGCCAGGGGCACGCGCAGCACGTTGCCGAAGCCCGAGATCCAGGGGATCGAGCGCGAGTGACCCGAGCCCAGGAGGATGCGCTCGTTGACCGTCTCGACCGCTACCCAGTACTGCGAGCAGCCGAGCACCATCACGTAGAGCACCGTCTCGCGCAGCACGTCCGGGTCCTGGGTGAACAGGCTCCCGAGGGGGCGCGCCAGGAGGAAGAAGCCGGCCGCCGTGGTGAGGCCGACCATGCGACCCAGGCGACGCGAGCTGCCCACGACCCCCAGGGCGCGTGCGCGGTCGCCGGCGCCGAGGGCCTGGCCGACCAGCGAGGCCGCCGCCATGCCCACGCCCAGGAAGCAAGGAAAGGCGATGCCTTCGAAGACCTGGAAGCCGATTCCCAGCCCCGCCTTGACCGCGTCCGGTAGCTCCGCGACCACGAGCGCGAACATGGTCCAGTAGACGCCGGCGTAGAGCGCGATCGACAGGGACGCGGGCAGGGACACGCGCACGATCTCGCGCAGGAGGGCGAAGTCGGCGGCGAAGCGCGGGCGCAGGGGGACGGCGAACAGCGAGCGCAACAGGGCCAGTCCGACCAGGACCGAGACCACGCGACTGGCGACCGTGGCGTAGCCCGCGCCCGCGATGCCCATGCCTTCGAGCTCGAGGGCTGCGCCGACCCGCGCGACGAGGCCGACCAGCGGCGCGCCCGGCATGACCTCGGCCGCGTGGGAGCCGTAGATCAAGAGCGGGTTCAACAGGAAGTTGACCGCGATCGCGATCACGTTGAGTCCCATCGGGATCCAGACGCGACCGCGGGCGATGAAGATGTCGTCCAGGGTCGGGACCAGGTACAGCACGGCGCAGCCCAGGAAGAGCACGCGCATGTACTGCTCGGCGCTCGTGGCCGTGGCGCCCTCGAGGCTCAAGAGGTCCACGATCCACGGCAGCGCCGGGGGCACGATCAGTGCGGCCGCCGTGCCCAGGAACAGGGCCAGGGCCAGGGTGTGGCGCGCGACCCGCACGAAGCGCGTCTCGTCGCCCGCGCCCTTGGCGCGCGCGCCCAGGGCCAGGGCCCCGCCGGCGGCCAGGAAGGCCACGGCGAAGCTCATGATGAACACGAACATCGACGTGCCCACGGCGCTCTGGGCCGACTCGCCCAGACCTTGGATCCAATACTGGTCGTTGATCCGGTAGGCGTTGTTGAGCAGGAACGCGATGGCCACGGGCCAGGCGTAGCGCAGCACCTCGCGAACCGGCACGGGCGAGGGCTGGACGTCCTCGCTCACGGCCTCAGCTCGAGCACGATGTCGTGGACCTCGCCGTCGTCCGGGACGTCGGCCGCGACGAAGGCGCGTCCGAGACCCTCCTCGGCGGCGCGTAGGCGGAAGGTGCCAGCCGGCAAGAGCGGCACCAGGGCCTCGCCCCGGCTGTCCGTCACCACGTCCACGTACCCGCCGTTGTTGCCGGAGCCGCGCACGCGCACCCCGGCCAGGGGACCGCCGATGGCGTCGACGGTCAGGATCCGGACGGTCTCGAGCACCGGCACCTGGATCGTCGGAATGGCCACCGACGGCGGCCGGACCTCGATCGTGCGCGCGTCGAGCACCGGCGCGTCGGGCGGGCCGACCAGCAGTCGATAGTCGCCGTCGGGCACCGCGTCGAAGCGGAAGAAGCCGGCGTGGTCGGTGTCGACCGTACGACGCAGCGCGGTGGTGGGCACCTCGAGGGTGACCTGCAAGCCCTCGACCACCGAGCCGTCCATGTCGAGCACCCGGCCGTCGACGAACGCCGCGCGCTCCATGTGGAGCACCAGGTAGACGTTTTCGCGGCCAGGGCTGAGCACGACCGGCGCGCGGTCGGCCCTGAAGCCCTCGGCCTCGGGGAAGACGTCGTAGCCGGCCAGGGGCAGCTCGTTCAGCTCGAAGGTCGCTCGGCCCTCGATCTCGATCCGCCGCCCGACCGCGTGGCGGGAGCCCGTGGCGAAGCGACTGGGCTCGAGCACCAGGGTCCAGCGCTCCGGAAAGGTCACGCCCTGCGGGGTCTCGACCTGCCCGCGCAGGATCCCCACCGGGCGCCCGTCGGGGGGCAGGGCCGTGGCCGCCTGGCCTTCGGTCTCGCGCCCGGTGGTCGCGGGGCGCTGGGGTGCGACGATGGTCCCGCCACTGGAGGGCCCGTCGGCCCTGCCGCCCGTGGTGGGGTTGCCCGCCGTGGGGCCCTCGCCCGTGGTCCCGTCTCGGCCGCCGAAGATCACGAGTCCGGCCACCAACGCCAGAGCGGCGGTCAGGAGCAGGACCAGGGCGGCGCGGCCAAGGCGGCCGGGGGTGGGGACATGCGCGGACATCGGGCGCGGCATCTTAGCTTCGCGGGACGGCCCGGTCCCGCCCTCGACCGCCGACCGGCTATGCTCCTGGCGCTTCGGACCCCGACGAACCTCCCCATGATCCAGTCCATCCGACCGACCGAACTGAAGGCGCGCCTCGACGGCGGCGACCAGCTCGTCCTGCTCGACGTCCGCCAGCCCGAGGAGGTCGAGATCTGTCAGATCGAGGGTGCGCTCAACATCCCCCTCGACCAGCTCGCCTCGCGCAGCGCCGAACTCGATCCCGAGGCGGAGATCGTCTGCATCTGCCACCACGGAATGCGCAGCGCCAACGCCGCCGCGTTCCTGCTCGAGCGCGACTTCGAGCGGCTGATCAACCTGACCGGCGGAATCGACGGCTGGGCGGCCACGGTCGATCCGGACATGGCGCGCTACTAGATCGGGCACCGCGACCATGACCAGCTCCAAGACCACCACGATGAACGGCTGGCACAAGACCGTTCTCTTCGTCCTGTTGGGACTGCTCGTGACGTCGGTGATAGCGCGCGCGGTGATGGGTTCGGGATCGTCCGAGCCATCGGCCGATCCCGCCGCTGGCGGCAGCGCGGTACCCGTAGCGGGCTTCGTCGAGGGGGGTAGCCCAGCACCCGCTGGCCAGGCCGGCTCGGCCCAGGCGGACGTGCCCGAGGGCGGACTCGAGGGCTTCCTGCCCTTCGTGACCGAGGGCACGTTCTTCGCCCTGATCGGCTTCGCCCTGGGCTACGCCTCGCGCAAGGTGGTCAAGATCGGCTTGGTGTTCGTCGCGATCTTCTTCGCCGGCATCCAGGGCCTGGTCTATGCGGGCATCGCCGACGTGGACTGGAGCCGCGCGGTGGAGTTGATCAACGATCTGGTTCTGAACATCCAGAAGGACCAGACCTTCACCCAGATCCTGACGGCCAAGCTGCCGACGGCGGGCGGGTTGATCGCGGGCTACCTGCTCGGATTCAGGCGGGGTTGAGCCCGCCTGCTCACTGGGAGCGGGCGATCAAGCCCAGACGTTCGCCCGGGTAGTCGAAGACGACAACGAAGGGGCGCAGCAGTCCGCTGCCGATGGTTCCCAGCGAAGCGGCGTCCGCGTGGGCTCCCTGTTCGTTGGTGGTGAAGGTCGTGACCACGTCCTCGAAGCGCCGGTCGCCCAGGGTGAACCAGTCGAGCCTGCCCGAGCGGGCCTCGGCCGATCCACCGACGCCGCCCAGCATCGCGGGCCGTGTCTCGCGGCCCTCCAGCAGCCCGAGTTGTCGCACCGCGGGGCTGTGGAACGTCACGGAGCCCGAGTCTCCGGTGTCGATCCGAAACAGGCCCGAGCGGTCGCCCTCGAAGCTGCAGATGACGCAGGGCAGGCCGCCCTGCACCTCGAGGTCGATCCACGTCGCGTCCTCGACTTCGAAGCCAGCGGGGTCGTGCAGCCACAGGCTCGGCCCATCGAGGTCGAGCTGGACGATTGCCCGCGCGAACAGGTCGTAGCCACAGATGCCGGCGATCGGAACGCCGAAGACCGGTTCGAGGAAGTCCAGCTCGAGCTCGACGTAGACCGGATCGCGCTGCTCCAGCGGGCCGAGAACGAAGCTGGCGCCCTGGCGGAAACTGGCGAGGACCGTGCCGGCATTGCCCACGGCGGGTACCTCGCCGAACTCGGGCAGCTCCAGCCGATCGGCCGCGCCGGGGTCGATGCAGAGTTGGCCGGCGCCGGTGTCGAGGATGAACCAGCCCACGTCGCGCCCGTCGACGCGCGGGTTGACCAACAGGTGCCCGCTCGCGACTCGGCGCAGCTCGACCTCGGCGGGTGCCTCGGGGTTGAAGCGAACGTCGGTCGCCCGTCGACCGCGCAGGCCGAACCGGTCGCCGGCCGGATCGGGGTCGGGCCCGGCCGCTTCGATCCGCACGAAGCCCCGCACGCCAGCCTGGGAGTAGTCCACCCTGTGTGCGATGGGGATGCCGGCGACGGGGCGGTAGTCGCTGAACTCGACCAGGGCTTCGAAGCCGTTGTCGTTGCGACTCAAGCGCCTCGGGAGTGCCGTCTCGGGATCCAGGGTCAGGAGGGCCTCGACCCCGGTGCTCGGGAAACTGAGTCGCAGCTCCGGTTGATCCTCGATTGGTTCGACCCGCAGCGCATCACCCGCATCGGCCCACCAGCCGCTGTGGACCCATTGGGCCAACAGGGACGCGTCGAGTTCGGCGCCGCGCAACGGCCTCGCCGGACCGCCGCGCGCCGCGGACCAGGACTCGTCGCTGTCCCAGGTGCTGACCTGGGCCAAGGGCCCGTCGGTCTCGTAGCGGTAGGCGCCATCGGCCCTGAAGCACAGCTCGAAGGTGGCATCGACGCCGCGCCCACGGGTCGTCCCGGTGAAGCGCAGTCCCTGTTCGAGCATCGACCACTGCGGCCGCTGGGCTGCCAGGCGGGCTCGCGCCAGCAACCCGTCCGGGGACTGGAAGGTGGGTGCCGCGCTCGCGGTGCAGAGCAGCAGGCAGGCGGTCGCCGAGATCCGGAGGGAGTTCTTCATGGTTGTGGGGTCCGTACCGTGGGAGTCAGCGCGCGCGCTCCTCGAGCGGGCACAGGGTCAGGGTCAAGGCGTGAACCTGCCCCTCGGCGTTGTTCGAGTGGCCGCGGAGCAAGGAGGAGAGTTCGTCGAGCAGGCGATTCACCTCCCTCAATTCGTCCGGCCCAAGGCGTGCGCGGACGCGCTGGACCGTGAGGTTGCGATCCGGGCCCTCGGTGCGGACGGAGCCCGACTCGAGCGCGGACTCGACGTTCCTCGAGCCCATTCGGTGCACCGCCTGTGCGCCTTGCAGCCAAGCGCGGCGACTGGCGGCCGAGCCGGGATCCAGACGCATCACCACGCTGCGCGAGGTGGCCGCATAGATCGCCCCGTTGCGACCGGCCTCGCCCTCGCCGGCCGCGCGATCCTTCAGGCGCTCGAGCACGCCCAGCTGCTCCAGCTTGCGCAAGTGGTAGTAGAGCGCGTCGGCCGGGCGGCCCAGGCGCACGGCGAGGTCCGCCACTGACGCCGGCCCGCAGGCCTGCAGGCAGTCGTACAACTCGAGCCGTGCGGGCTTGAAGAACTCGGCCACCGCCTGGGGGCCGAGGGCCAACTGGTCGGGCCTGTTGCTTCGGTTGGTCACGGTAGCCAATTCGTGAAAGAACGCAGACCATTTCAAAAAAGCGAGACGCTGAACAGCCCTCGCCCGAGCTGCCGGGCAGCGCCGAGCCAGGCCGCTCGAGCCCCGCAGTCGTCGCTCGGAACGCCCGAGCTGTTCGCACGGCTCCCTTCGCGGCCTTAGCCTGCGCCCATGAAGTTCCACTGGAAGGTCCTGGGCGCGATGGTCCTGGGGTTGCTGCTCGGTCTGGCGATGCAGTCGATGCTGGACGGCCCGGCCACGGCGGGGGGGACCTGGGTTGCCAGGCCGCAGGGCCTCGAGCTGACCAGCGCCAGCGGGCCCGCGGCCGGTTCGAAGCTGTCGCCCATGGCCGCCGGAGACGTCTTCGTCGCCGCCAGCGCCGACCGCAACGTCCCGCGCGACCAGTGGCGCCGCTTCGACGACGGGGCCGAGCCGGAGACCCGTCGCGCCCGGCTGGACGTGGCCGTGGCCCAGTTGGAGTCGGGCCAACTGCTGTGGCTCGAGCGCGCGGACGGCGAGGTGCGCTCGATCCGCCTGGAGCTCGACCCCGACTCGTCCCTCGCAGCCTGGATCGCGCCCTTCGACTTCATCGCCGACATCTTCCTGCGGCTGCTGAAGATGCTGATCGTGCCGCTGGTGATGTCCTCGATCATCGCCGGCGTGGCCGGAGTCGGTCGCATGGGCGACCTGCGGCGCCTGGGCGCCAAGACCTTCGCCTACTACATCTCGACCAGCCTCTTGGCCATCGTCGCCGGCCAGATCCTGGTGAACCTGTTTCGGCCCGGCGACGGCGCCGCGCTCGGCCTGGAGTTGGTCAACCCGAGTACCGAGAAGATCGGGCTGGTCGACATCCTGCGGCGAATGGTCCCTGAGAACGTCCCGGCGGCCATGACCGACAACGGGATGATGCTCCAGATCATCTTCTTCGCCCTGCTGTTCGGCTACTTCCTGACTCAGGTGGGGGAGCCCCACGCGCCGCGCGTGCGCGGCCTGGTCGATGGGCTCTTCGCGGTGATGCTGCGCATGGCCGAGGGCGTGCTGAAACTGCTGCCCCTGGGTGTCTTCGCCCTCTTGACGCGCGTCGTGGCCCAGACCGGCTTCTCGGTCTTCGAGCCGCTCCTGCTCTACATGTTCACGGTCACCCTGGCCCTGGTGATCCACAGCGCGGTGACCCTGCCGCTCTTGCTCAAGTTCGTCGGGCGGCTGTCGCCGATCGGCTGGGCCAAGGCCATGGCACCGGCGCTGATGACCGCCTTCAGCACCAGCTCGTCCAGCATGACCCTGCCGGTCTCGATGGAGACGGTGGAGAAGCGCGGCCGGGTCTCGAACAAGATCACGTCCTTCACCCTGCCCCTGGGGGCCACGATCAACATGGACGGCACCGCGCTCTACGAGTGCATCGGCGTCGTCTTCCTGGCCCAGTACTACGCCAGCGCCCAGGGCTACGAGTTCACCCTCGCCAGCCAGGCGACCGTCGTGCTGTTGGCGCTCCTGGCCAGCATCGGCGCCGCCGGCATCCCCTCGGCCGGCCTGGTGATGATGTTGACGATCTTGGCCGCCCTGGGCCTGCCGGCGGAGGGCGCCGCCCTGTTGCTCGCGGTGGATCGGCCCCTGGACATGCTGCGGACCGTGGTCAACGTGTGGTCGGACTCCTGTGGGGCGGCGATCATCGCCCGCTCCGAGGGCGAGACCGGACCCCTGCAGGCCGGGACCTAATGTCCTGGATCAGAAATTCGGCGTCACTTCCCGGGCTCCGATCGCCGCTGGCGTCGCCAGCGCCTCCTCCGAGCATCGCAGCGGATACGCGTCGTCGGCGCGCCTAGCCAGCATCGATCGGACCTCCGGGCAGTGACGCCGAATTTCTGATCCAGGACACTAACCCACATCCATCGCCATGATCCGCGCCCCGCAGCCCCGAGCGGGGGCCAGCGGCCGCCTCTCGCGCGCTGACGGACGAGTTGGACGCACTGGCCACGCATCCTGGTGACGGAGCGAGCTGGCCCCGGCTCCCGGCCGGCCGGCCCCGGAAAGACGCTCGGGGGAGACCCTTCCGAGGGCAAATCCGCCCTCGGGAAGGCCCTCTCGGGGGGCGCGGGGGCACTGGATCGACTCCGGCGCCTCAGCGCCCTGGCACCCCTGGTGGGCGTGTCCTAAGCTGGGCCGCCTCGGGCCTTTCCGAGCCGTTCCGATTCGAAACCGACCCTTTGCGAGCGCCCGCCGGCGCCCCGGGAGCCAACGGCCCCTGGTCCCCGGTCCCGGTGCCTGACCGCACCGAGTTCGCTGTGTTCCTTGCCAGGCAGTCCCTCCGGGGGCTTCCCAGCCGGACACTGGTCCCGAGATCCAACGGTCCCATCTTCCAACGCGGCCCTGCGCCGCTGGCACCCGCCCGCCCGCGCGGGCCCCAAGCGAGCTCGATCACCGTATCGAGCGACCGCCCATGACCGATTCGGCCCTCATCGAGAGGATCACCCGCTCGCTGGCGTTCATGCTGCGCCACAAGCCCGAGCGATTCGATCTGGAAGTTGACGCCTACGGCTTCGCCGACGTCGACGACGTGATTCACGCCCTGAACGAGCGCCTCGGGGAGCCGGTCGACGAAGACCAGCTCACCGACGCGGTCGAGAGTGGAGACCGACAGCGCTACGAGATCGAGAAGGGCAAGATTCGAGCCCTCTACGGCCATTCGATTCCCGTCGAGGCCGGGCCCGACGCCCAACCGCCCGAGCAGCTCTACGTCTGCGTGCCGACCCGCGACGTGGACCGCGCCCGCCGCTACGGCCTGCGCGGCGGACGCCGCTCCTACCTGCACCTGGCCCTTACTCCGGACGACGCCCGCGAGTCCGGTCGGCGCCTGGCGCGTGAGTACACGCTGCTCACCATCCACGCCCTGGACGCGTGGGAGGACGGCGTCTGCTTCTACGACCGCAAGGCCCTGTTCCTGGCCGAGGAGATCCCGACCGAGATGCTCGAGATCGGGGAGTCCTTCGACGATGGGTCCGATCCCATCCGGCACGACAGCCGCGAGGGTGGCGAACGGGAGCGTGGTGGCCGCGAGCGCGGCGGGCGCGAGCGCGGCGGGCGCGAGCGAGGCGGCCGAGGTCGCGACCGCGGTGGCCGCGAGCGCGGTGGCCGTGGTGGTCGAGATGACGATTCGCGCGAGGGCGAAGGCCGGGATCGCGACAGGGCCGAGAGGCACTCGAGCGACCGGCACTCGGCGGACCGCAGCTCTGGCAGTCGTGACGCGTCGGACCGTGATTCGACCGATTCGAGCCGACGCGGTCGTGATCGCGACGACAGCCCCCGCGGGCGTGAAGAGCGACCGGAGCGCGTTGCTCGCGCCGACGTGCACGAGAACGGTGGAGACCGCGATCGCAGCGGCCGCGATCGGACCCCCCGCGGCAGTTCCGACCGCGGCAGTTCCGACCGCGACCGTGCGGGTGGAGCTCGCGCTGGCGGTGATCGCGAGGCTCCGCGCTACGGTCGCGGGCGCGGCGATGACGCCGACGAGCGCGAGAGCCGGGCACCCGCCCGCGCCGAGCGGACCGACGAGCGAGGCGCTCGCGGCGAAGACCGCGCGCCCCGCGGCCGGCGTGAAGAGCGTGACGAGCGCCCCGAGCGCGGCAGCCGCCCCAGCGAAGGCGATCGAGATCGCGGCGCGAGTCGCGGCCCGCGCAGGGATTCCGAAGCCGAGCGCAGGCCCCGCCGGGACGCCGAGGCCGAGCGGGCTCCGCGCCGCGATTCCGAGCCCGAGCGTGCGCCCCGCCGGGACCCCGAAGCCGAGCGAGCTCCCCGTCGGGACCGCGATGCCGACCGCGCAGAGCGTCGCCCGCGCCGTGAAGAGACCGAACGGGCGCCGCGTCGGGAGCGGGAGCCCGCGATCGAGCCGGCCGCGGCTTCGAAGCCCCAGCAGCGCGGTTCCGGAGGCTTCGGCCTCGGAGTCTTCGATGCCGAAGCGAGCTCCCGTGAGGCCAAGCGCGAGTCGAGCCGAGCGCCGCGGGCACCGCGTGCGCCCGAGCCCGAGCGCGCTCCCGTCGAGAAGCGCAGCGAGCGCGCCTCCAGCGATTCCGGCGGCGGCTTCGGCGCTGGAATCTGACCGACCCCGATCGAAAGCCCGTGCCGCCGTCGCTCGCGAGAGCGGCGGCGGACGGCTCGATCCCTGGCCTTGCCTCGCCCGCCCGAATTGCCGGCTGACTACACGCTCCAGCGCGCGGGCGGTGGCTCACTGGTCGTAGCCGACCACGCCGCCGAGCGGCTCAGGGCGGCTGGATTCGAACCCGACGGGGATCGGCATCCGCTGCCGGCCAGCGACCTCTCGGGCCGCATCCCACTGGGCGAGATCCACGGCAGCGGGCCGCGCCTGGTGGTGCGTCGTTACCGTCACGGCGGCCTCCTGCGCTGGTTGACCGGCGCCAGGTTCATGGACGCGTCGCGACCGGTCCGCGAGCTGTGCCTGTCGGCCGAGCTGCGACGGCTGGGACTCGCGACCCCCGAGGTGATTGCAGCTCGGGCCCGCCCGGCTCGTCCCGGCTGGCTGTTGGACCTGGTGTCGGTACGGATCGAGAACGCGCTCGACCTGGGCACGGTGCTCGAGATGGCGCGCGCGGGGGAGCTGGCGCAGGCGGATCGCGCGGCGCTGCTGGCCCGGACCGGGGCCCTGATCGCGGAACTGCACGACGTCGGCCTGGCTCACGCGGATCTGCAGCCCCGCAATCTCTTGGTGGAGCGCGGCTCCCTCGGTACGGCGCAACCGCGTCTTTGGGTTCTGGACCTCGATCGCAGTCAGCTCGTTCCCAAGCTCGACCGTGCTGCGCGGCTGCAGAACCTCGCGCGGCTCTTGCGCTCGGTGCGACGCCGTGAGGGCCGCGGCAGGGCCTTCTTGCGCCGAACCGACCTGCCCCGCTTCCTGCGCGGCTACGCCGGTGCCGATTGGCGGGGGCTGCTGCCGGACCTGGTCGCGACGCTCGAGCAGCGGTCCTGGCACCACCGTCTGGGTTGGTGGCTCGAGCGGCTGGTCGGTGCCAGCCCGGCCGATCGCGACGGCGCCGCCCAAGTGCGTGGCTGAGCCGATCGGCGGACTCAGTCGAGGTGCTCAGTCCAATGTCGCGACGTTGGCGGTGGAGCGCGGGTAGATGGGGCCGTCCAGGGTCAGGACGGCCTCGAGCAGGCGCTCGGTGTAGGCCCCCAGCGCCAGGCGCAGGTCGGGGCGCCTGATGTTGCGAGTGGTACGGCGGATGCGTCGCCTCAGGCTCCGCACCAATCCATCCGCCTCGGACCCGCGGTCTTCGTGCCGCAGCATCACGGCGCAGGTGCCGTCGACCACGATGCGGTCGATCAGCTCCAAGCCGTGGATCTCCGACAACTCGTGGGCGCGGTCGGAGTTGCGCAGGGCCGCGGCGTCGTCGCCGTCGAGCAACTGGACCCGCGCGAGGATGGCGCGGCCCAGGGCCTCCGCGCGGTGGTAGCCGATGTCATCGGCGGTTGCCAGGGCGCGTTGGATCGAAGCGCGTCCACCCTCGACCTGCTGTTCGCACAGGAGCAGGCCCAGCCACAGGTCGACC
This sequence comes from Engelhardtia mirabilis, assembly GCA_007751255.1. Classification (GTDB taxonomy): domain Bacteria; phylum Planctomycetota; class UBA1135; order UBA1135; genus Engelhardtia; species Engelhardtia mirabilis. The sequence continues at coordinate 4,403,230 of CP036296.1, read as the reverse complement.
AAGACCCCCGCCCGCTGGTCTTCGATCTCCTCGGTCACCAGCCGTGCCTCGCGCAGCTGCGCCTCGGCCTCGTCGGGGCGGTCGGCGTCCAAGAGCAGCCAGCCCATGCGGGCAGCAGCCTCGGCCTCGCGCCGGCGATCGCCGGCTTCCCGTGCCAGGGCCTGGGCGCGGCGGGCCGAGGCCAGGGCGCGATTCACGCGTCCGGCCGCGCGCCAGACCCGCGCGCGCATCAGGTAGGCCCCGGCCCGAATCCCGGGTGCCTCGCGGCCCGCCAGACGCAGGGTGGCCAGGGCGGAGCGCACGTCGTCGAGCGCGCGTTCGAGTCGATCGTCGAGCACTTCGATCCGCGCGCTGACCAGGTGGGCGAGGGCCCGCTGCTCGGGTTCGACCGATGCGCTCAGGGCGCGTGCGGCGAGTTGGCGCGCGCGCGAAGTGGAGGCGAATTCGGCCTCCACCAGGGCCCAACCGCGCAGCGCCTCGACCTCGATGCGCGCGTCGCGGGCCTTCTTGGCCAGGCCCACGGCGTTCCTGAGCATGCCCCGCGCGGTGCCGAACTCGCCGGTCGAGTAGGCGTGGCGACCGTGCAGCAGGTAGACCGTCGCCTCCTCGGCGGCGTCGGTGCCGGTGCCGGTGGCCAGCTCGGCCAGTCGGTCCAGCCAACGGCGTTGCAGCTCGCGCTCTCCCAAGCGGTCGGCGGCGCCCAGGCCGCGCTCCAGCAGGTTCAGTTCCCGCTTGCGAAGGCTCGCCGGCCTTCCGAGGGCGTCGAGGGCCTCGAGCCCCCAGCGCGCCAGTCGCAAGAGGCGGTGGGGCGAGCCGCGTCGATCGTCGGGCGGCAGCAGGGACCAGACGGCCTCCAACAGCTCACGCTGCTCACCGGCTGCGCGCAGGTGGTAGGCCCGTTGGAAGTCCACGTCGCGGTCGTCTTCGATCGTCGCCAAGGCGCGCGCCGCCATGCGGTGTAGGCGCACGCGACGGTCCGGCGAAAGGGATCGGTAGACCGCCTCGCGCAGGGCGGCGCGGGCGAAGCGATAGCGCGGGCCGTTGGCGACCAGCCAGCCGCGCCGCGCCAGCTCCTCCAGCGCGCCATCGACCTCCGCCGCAGTGGCCGGGGCGAAGGCGGTGCAGAGGAAGTCGGTCTCCAAACGGCCGCCGACCACGCTCAAGCGCTCCAGCCAACGGCGCATGAGCGGGTCCAGCTCGCGGTAGCGCTGGCGCATGGTCACCAGCAGCGATCCGGGCAGGGCGATCCGGTCGGGTTGGATCTCTAGGCGCAGGCGCCCGGGCTCGCCGTCCAACGGCGCGGCTTCGCCCCGGTCGACCAGACCGACCAACAACTCTTCGAGGATTCCCGGGTTGCCCTGGCTGCGCTCGTGCAGCACGCGCCCCAGTCGCAGGCGCGGCGTGGTGTGGTGGAAGTGGTGGGTGACGAGTTCGGTGACGTCTTCGACGGTCAAGGGATCCATGTGGATCGTGCCGGCGAGGTCGACCTGGGCGGCGCGGCGCCGGGCGTGCTCCAGCAGGCGCGCAAGCTCGGCGGGTTCTGCCGGCGGACGGTCGTCGTCATAGGCCAGGAGCAAGAGCAGACGGCTGTCCGCCGACCGCTCGAGCATGCGGTCGAGGGCCTCCAGGGTCGCGGCGTGGGCCAGGTGCAGGTCGTCCACCAGCACCACGACCGGTCGCCCGGCCGCCAGGGCCGCGATCCAGGCGGCGAGGGCGACCGCCGCACTGCCCTGAACCGGGGCGTCCCCGTCTCCGAGCAGTGCCCTACGCAGCACGTCGGCATCGCGGGGCGGAACCAGGTGCTCGAGCAGTTGGATCTCGCGCGGGCCGAGGGGGCGGTGGGGAGGCAATTGCAGCCAATGCTCGAGCAATCGAATCGCCGTGCCGTAGCGCTGGGACTCCGTCAACTCGCTGCAGCGCGCGTGCAGGAACAGGCACGGCGAGTCACCGGCGCGCAGGGTTTCGATCAGGTCGCTGACGAGACGCGTCTTGCCGATTCCTACGGGCCCGGACAGGGCGATCGCGAGTCCCTGGCCCTCGCGCAGCACTTGGGTGTAGGCCTGGCTCAAGCCGCGGAGCTCGTCGCGTCTGCCGACGAACTGCAGGCGGTGGCTCTCGGCTCGCAGGGCTCCGGGTCCGCCGCCGGAGCCCAGGGATTGCTGCACCCTCGCCCGCCACCAGCCGCTCTCCTCGCCCTCGTGCAAGATGCCGGCCAAGGCTTCCGCAGTGGGTCGCTCGCTCGGACTCCGCCGCAGGCAAGCATCCAGGAGCGCGTCCAGCAGGGGACTCAGCTCGGGCACATGACGCGACGCGGGGACGACCCGCGCCGTCGCCAACGCGGCCAGTAGGTCGGAGGTCTCGCCATCGTCTGCGCCGAAGGGGTGGTGTCCGGTGGCGAGCAGGTAGAGGACGGCGCCTAGCGCAAAGACATCGCTGGGCGGACCTGAGCGGCCGCCGGAGAGGAACTCCGGCGCGAGGAAGGCCAGGGTGCCGGGGAGGCCGCCCTCGCCGTCCAGGCTGGCGTCCCGGGCGAAGCCCAGGTCGATCAGGACCGCGCGACCCTCGGCATCGAGCCGCACGTTCTCGGGCTTGACGTCGCCGTGCACCAGGTCGTGGGCGTGCAGCGCAGCCAGGGCGGAGCCCAGGTCGGCGCCGATCTCGCGCAGTCGAGGCTCCGGCAGGGGCTCGCCCTCGGCCAGGACCTCGGACAGGGTCGCGCCGGGAACCCAGACCATCGACAGGTAGGGCAGCTCCGCGTCCTCGCGGAAGGCCAGTACGCGCACCAGCGAGGGGTGCCGAACCCGTCGCGCGACGGCGGCCTCCCGAGCCAGGGCCTCGACTTGGCGAGCGCGCTCCGCACCCTCGGCCGAGGGGACCTTGAGCGCTACCAGATCGCCCGCGGAGACGCGGTCGATCGACCGCGTGGCGCGGGCCAGCAGCACGCGCCCCCCGGCGCCGGCGCCGAGCTCGCGCTCGATCTCGTAACCGGAAAGCTGCGTCACTTCTGATCCGATCCCGTTCACTTGGAACGGTGTAGTCGATCGGTGCGAATCCCCGATTCAGATCGGGTGGCCTTCAGTCCGCCTCTTCGTCCCGGGCCTCGAGAAACTCCTCCACCTCGCGGTCCAACTCGTCCTCCTCGAGCGGGTCGTCGAGGGCGGGGCCCTCGTCCTCGTGGCCCCGAGGGCGGATCTGCTGGTCCCGCTGCAGGGCCTCGCGGATCATGCGATCCATTTCGTCGGCGTATTCGACGGACTCGTCGAAGGCCCAGCGCACGCGCGGGATCTTGCGCGTACGCAGGACCCGCCCGAGCTGGCGCTGCACGAAGCCCGCGGCGGACTCCAGGGCCCGCTCGGTCTTGCGCCGCTCCGTCGGTCCGCCCAGAACCGTGAAGAAGATCTTCGCGTGGGCCAGGTCACTGGACAGCTCGCAGCGAGTGAGCGTGATCATGCCCACCCGCGGATCGTTGAGCTCGAACTCCACGCAATAGGCTGCGCGTTCGAGGATCCGGGCCTGGAGCTTCGCGATGGTGCGGGGGTTGGCCATGTCTGCCTGAGTTCCTACTCCGTGGGGCGCTACCGCTTGGGGCGTTCCCGCCTGGGTCGTTACAGGGCAGTAGCCTCGAGCGAGTCGCGCGCGGGGCGGCGGCGTGCCGCGAGGCACGCCAGCCACCCCCGCCGCGGCTCAGATCTTCCGCTTGGTCTCGACCAGGCGGAAGGCCTCGATGACATCCCCCTCCTGGATGTCGTTGTAGTTGCGCAGGACGATGCCGCACTCGAAGCCCTCGCGGACCTCCTTGGCGTCGTCGGATTCCCGTCGCAAGGTCCCGATCTCGCCGGTCCAGACGACCTTGCTGTCGCGCATCAGGCGCACCTTGCTGTCACGCATGATCTTGCCGTCCAAGACGTACGAGCCGGCGATGTTGCCGATGCGCGAGGACTTGAAGAGCCGACGAATCTCGACGTGGCCGGTGATCTGCTCGCTGATGTCCGGCGAAAGCTCGCCCTCCATCATCAAGCGGACGTCGTCGAGAACCTCGTAGATGACGTTGTAGTTGCGGATCTGAACCCCGCCGCGCTCGGCCAACTGTCGGGCCTTGGGGTTGGTGCCCACGTGGAACGCGATGATGGTCGCGTCCGAGGTGGTGGCCAGGTCGACGTCGCTCTCGGCGATCGCGCCGACACCGGCGTGCAGCACCTTGACCACGACCTCGTCGTGGACGAGCTCCGCGAGCTGGGCCTTGAGCACCTCGACCGAGCCCTGCACGTCGCCCTTGACGATCAGGTTGACGACGCTCTTGTCGGCCTGGGCCACCGCTTCGAACAGGTTCTCGCGGCTGACCGCCTGGCGCTCCGCCAGGGAGACCATGCGGTTCGAGTGGGCGCGCTCTTCGGCGACCTGCTTGGCGTCCTGGAGGTCCGGGACCACGTGGAAGCGCTCGCCGACACCGGGCAGCTTGTCGAGACCACTGACCTCGACCGGAGTGGCCGGGCCGGCGGACTTGATCGTCTTGCCGCGGTCGTCTTGGATCGAGCGCACCTTGCCGTAGCCCTCGCCGGCCAGAATCACCTGGCCCTGCTCGAGGCTGCCGTCCTGGATCAGGAGGTGGGCGACGATGCCGCGGCCCTGCTGGACCTCGGCTTCGAGCACGACGCCCGCGGCCGGACCGGTGGGGTGGCAGCGCAGGTCGAGCAGTTCGCCCTCGAGGAACACCCGCTCGAGCAGCTCGTCGATGCCCTCGCTCTTGAGCGCGCTGATCTTCAGCATGGCCGTGGTCCCACCCCATTCCTCGGGGATCAGTCCGAGCCCGGAGAGCTCGTTCATGACCTTGTCGGGGTTGGCCTCGGGCTTGTCGCACTTGTTGATCGCGACGATCAGGGGCGTCCCCGCCGCCTTGGCGTGGTTGACGGCCTCTTCGGTCTGGGGCTTCACGCCGTCGTCGGCCGCCACCACCAGGATCGCGATGTCCACCGCCGAGGCGCCGCGGGCGCGCATCGAGGTGAAGGCCGCGTGGCCCGGGGTGTCGATCACGGTCACCTTGTGACCGGCCTTGGTCTCGACCTGATAGGCACCGATGTGCTGCGTGATGCCGCCGGATTCCCCGTCGGCGATGCGGCTGGCGCGGATCGAGTCGATCAGCGTCGTCTTGCCGTGGTCGACGTGGCCCATGATCGCGACCGTGGGCGGGCGCAGGACCAGGTCCTCCTCGTCGATCGCCTGCCGCTTCTGATCGAGCTGGGAGAGCAGAGCCTCCTCGGCCGCGATCTCGCGCGTGACCTCGAGATCGACCTCGTACTCGGCGGCCAGCAGCACCGCCGTGTCCTCGTCGATGTTCGTGTTGATGTTGACGGCACCGAAGCCGAGCATCCGGAAGGCGGTCTTGAGCAGCTCGTTCGACTTGACCGAGAGCACCTCGCCCAGCTTCTTGATCGTGAGCGGGTGCTCGACGGTGACCGTGCCGCCCCGCGAGGGCGAGATCGAGGGACCGGCGTGGTGCCGTCCGCCGCCGCGACCGCGACCGGCGCCGCCGTGCTGGGGGCGCTGGCGACGCAGGAATCGACCGGCTTCGCGCTCGCGTAGCTGGGCGGCTGTCAGGTCGCCCCGCTGGACGTCGCCGGAGCGCGAGAGGGCGCGCTTACGGTCCTTCCCGAAGGTCGGCTGGACGTTGGGCGCCGGTTGGTCGTCAGCCGAGCGGTGCCGGCGCGACTCGCGACGCACGGGCTTGTCGGTCTGCAGCTTCGAGAGGTCGATGAACCCGACGACCTTGCCCTGACGTCGCTTGGACGAGGGGCGAACGATGTCGGAGTCCTCGCCTGCAGCGGGCTTGACCGGAGTGACTTCGCCACTCGCGGCCGCGGTCTTGGCCCGGGCGGCGGCAGGCTTGGCTTCCCCGCCGTCAGCGGGGCCGGCTTCGGGTTTGGCAGCGGCAGCGGCAGCGGCAGGGCGCGCGCGGTCCGCCGCTCCCTGACCGGCCGTCGGGGCCTGCGCTCCGGCCGCTGCTCCAGTGGAGTGCGCCGGGGCTCCTACGCGATCGGAAGGCGCTGCGGACGGGACCGCCGAGGGGGTCGAAGCAGCCGGTGTGGCTGACGCTGAAGTTGTTGCCGCCGGTGTTGCGGCGGCCGATGGCGATGCAGCGGCGGCCTCGTCGGGCGACGCAGCCGCGGCGGGGGCCCCTGCACCGGCACTGGCCGGTTCCGCTCCGGCCGACTCAACTGCGGCCGACTCAACTGCCGCCGACTCAGCTGCCGCCGACTCAGCTGCCGCCGACTCAGCTGCCGCCGACTCAACTGCCGCCGACGGTGTGCTCTCAACTCCGATCGAGTCTTCCGACGCCACGTGGGATGTGGCCGCGTCGGACCTTGCCGGGGCGGACTCCGTCTCGTGGGACTGTTCGGCACCGGCCGTATCGACCGTCGCCGGGCCCTCGCCAGCGGCGTCGATGGACTCCGGCGCGCCAGCCACCTTCGACGTCGCCTCCGCAGCCGCGGGCTCGCCGACCGATGGTTCCGTTGCAGCGACACTGGCGACCGTTTGCTCCGGCGCCGACGGCGTCTCGGCAACCTGGGGCGTGGGGGTACTCGCTGACCTCGCCGGCACCAGCACGGTGTCCGAATCGTCGTGAAGGCCCGCGTCCGCCGCCGTTTGAGGGGCTGCCGACTCGGTGGCCGTGGCCTGCGTCGCGGCTTCCGATTCCCCGCGCTCGGTCGAGGCGACCGGCTGCGGCTCGGACTCCGGCTCGGCGGCGACGGGAGCTGCCACCTCTTCTTCCTCACCCGGCTTGCGGCGCTTCTTCTTGCGCTTGATCACAAGACCGCCGGTCTCCGGCTCGGGCTCGGCCGACGCATCGCCGCCGCTGCGGCTGTAGCCGTAGGCGTCGAGTCGTCCCTCGATCAACATCAGGTCCGCCTCAGGAAGAGCCGTCATATGGCTCTTCACCTGGGCGAAGCCCATCTCGCGCAGCTTCGCGGCCAGATCCTGGCCGGTCATGCCGTATTCCTTGGCGAGATCGTAGACGCGCTTCTTCGAGGTCACGGGTGGGTCGGTGTCCTGGGGTTCGCGGGCACTCGTGTGCTCGCGTGGGCTGCTGATCGGAGGCTGCCGGGTCGAGCCCGCGCCCCGCTGGTATCAGCGAGGCCCGAGGACCGACCCGATGGGGCCTAGAGAGTTCGACGAGGTTCGGAGCGGGGTGGGCGTGGGGCGAACCCCACACCGGGTATCAACGGACACCGGAAGCCTCGGGCGCATCGCCCGGGTGATCGGCGCCAGGTGACGATTCGTTGCCCCCCTGGGACAACGACGCGGGCTGTTGGTGACTGGGGGCCGCGAGAGTCGAGGCTGAGCGATTGGACTCGTCGTCGGCTTCAGCGCCGTCATTCGAGCCCGTCGGGGATTCGGCAGATCCTTCTCCGTCGTCGTCCTGGTACTCGTCCAGGTCGTCGTCGTCGGTGATCTGCCCTTCGGAGGCCATCTGCTCGGCCTCGAATTCGGCGCGAGTCTTGATGTCGATGTCCCAACCGCAGAGGCGGCTGGCGAGGCGGACGTTCTGCCCCTTCTTGCCGATCGCCAGCGACTGCTGGTCCTCGTCCACGAGGACGGTCGCGGAGTGCGAGTCGACGTCGGGGTAGATGTTGTCGATGTTGATCTCGGCCGGCTTCAGGCCGTTCTGGATCAGGGTCTCGAGCGAGTCGCTCCAACGGATGATGTCGATGCGCTCGCCGCGCAGCTCGTCGATCACCGCCTTGATCCGGGACCCGCGCACGCCGACGCAGGCGCCGATGGCGTCGATCTTCGGATCCTGGGAGATCACCGCCATCTTGGTGCGGTAGCCCGGCTCGCGGACCACGCGCTTGATGTCGATGATCTCGTCCGCGATCTCGGGGACCTCGAGCTCGAACAGGCGCCGGACCAGGTCGGGATGGGTGCGGCTGATGATGATCCGGACCCTGGGGCCGTCCTTGCGGACCTCGAGCACGATCGCGCGCACGCGGTCGCCAATCGAGAAGGTCTCGCCGCGGACCCGCTCCTCGCGGGGGAGGTAGGCCTCGGTGCGACCGAGGTTGACCACCAGGCTGTCCGCTTCGAAGCGTTGGACGGTGCCGTGGACCAGCGACCCGACGCGGGCCTCGAAGTCGTCGTAGAGGACGTCGCGCTCCGCCTCGCGGATGCGCTGCATCATCACCTGCTTGAAGGCCTGGGCGGCGATGCGGCCGAGGATCTCGAGGTCGAGCTCGTACTCGCCCTCCTCGTCCTCGACGACGACCTCACCGGTCTTGCGATCGATCTCGCAGACGAGGTCCTCGCCCGCGCCCAAACGCTTACGAATCGCCGCGGCCAGGGCCTCTTCGAGGCTCTGGAAGACGACTTCGATGGGGATGTCGCGATTCCGGTGGATCATGTCCACCATCCGCAACAGCGCTTCGCGATCCATGGGCGGGTGACTTTAGTTCTCTGGGCGCTGGGGGCGCCCGTGTTCCGTGGGCGCTCGGAGCGCCTGGGTCTCGATTCCTTCGGGCGCATCCGGACCGGGTGGTGCCCACCGCGAACGACCTGACACGACGAAAGCCGGGGCCCCCCGGCGAGGCGACCTGATGAGTCGTCTGCAGGAGTCCGCCGACTTCCTCGGTGGCCGTCGCGGGCGGAGCGTGGTCGCACCTCCAGAGGGGGTGGTCGGCACGGTCCGTTGAGCCCGTCGGTCCGGGGTTTGCCGGATTTTAGGGCGAGCAGTGTGCTATACGGGACCGGCCCACGTCAACGCTGGCGGGGTAGTAGGAGGCTCCAGAACAGCGCCTCCGACGTTTGCCGACGTGGCCACGCCGATGACCCAGTCCAGACCGCCCGCAGCCGATTCCGACGCCAGTGGCAGCGGCGCTCCCTGGAAGCGTGGCGGAAGCAGCCCCTCGAGGCCCGTAGAGGGGGGTCGGCCCCCCGACCGTCCCGCCGCCGAGGGCGGCTGCGGTCCGGCCAGTCCGATCCAGCGGGCCTTCGAGGCCGAGCTGGGAATGGTCGCCGGATCCGAGGCCACGGTGCTGCTTCTGGGTGAGAGCGGCACCGGAAAGAGTGCCTCGGCCAGACGGCTGCACGCCGCCAGCCGCCGAGCGGACGGCCCCCTGGTCGAGGTGCACCTGGGCGCGCTGACGCCGACGCTGGTCGAATCGGAGCTGTTCGGCCACGAGAAGGGCGCCTTCACGGATGCCTCGCGCTCGCGCGCGGGGTGCTTTCGCCGGGCGCAGGGCGGCACCCTGGTGCTCGACGACGTCGATTTGCTGCCCGGCCCGGCGCAGGTCAAGCTCCTGCGCGCGCTCCAGGAGCGGGTCGTCGAACCCGTCGGGGCCGAGGCGCCGGTCGCGATCGACGTGCGCTTCTGCGCGACCACCAATCGAGACCTGCGCGCCGAGGTCGAGGCCGGGCGATTCCGCGAGGACCTCTACTATCGACTGGCCGTGGTGACCCTCGAGGTGCCGCCGCTGCGGGCGCGCTCCGAGGACCTGCCGGGGCTGGTGGAGACTCTCCTGGCGGGCATCGGCGCACGCCTGGGGCGTCCGGCGCGGCCCCTGGGTGCCGGTTGCCTGGAGCGGCTCGGCGCCCATGCCTGGCCCGGGAACGTGCGCGAGCTCGAGAACGCCCTGGAGCGGGTCTGCGCCTTGGGACCGGCCCAAACACCGATCGACGTCCACGAGTTCGACTTCCTGGACGAGGTCGCCGCCGGCATTCCCGAGGAACTGGCGCGGCAGGCCCTGGCCCACGGCCTGACTGCCGAGCAGCTCGAGGCGGCGCTCCTGGCCGAGGCCCTGCGCGAGCAGCGCGGGAACCTGAGTGCCGCGGCGCGGCGAGTCGGACTCACCCGCCGCGCCTTCGAGTACCGGGTCGCGCGGACCGGCGAGGGTGACGACGGGGGCCACCACGACGAGGCGGAGGCGGAGAGTCAGCGAGGCGGCGGCTGATGGGCGCAGGAACCTTCCTCCTCGCCCTGCTTCCGTTGCTCGCGCCCGCCGCGGCTCGGCCCCAGGACGCGCCGCTGGCCGCGGACGCGAGCCTGGACTCCGACCTCGACCGACGGGTGCGCGCCGCCGAGCTGGCGAGTCCCGGCGGTCCGATTCCCACCGATCGCGAGCTCGCCACCCTGGCTGCCGACGTCGACCCCACGGTGCGGGTCCTGGCCGCGCGGGCCGCGGGTCGAGTGGACCTGGGTGCGCGGGACGTGGGGCCGCGGGTCGCGCTCCTGAAGCAGGCCGCGGCCGAGGATCCTGACCGGGCGGTGCGCGCGGCCGCGGTCGAGACCCTCGGCGCCCTCGGTGGTCCGACCTCCGGCGGGGCCCTGGTCGAGCTCCTGGGTCTGCTCGACGGCGATGACCTGGTCGGCGCGGCCGAGGCGCTGGCCGAGACCGAGGGGGCGGCGGCCCTGGTCGCACGCGCAGTCGATGTCGACGCCTCGAGGCGCCTGCCGCCGGCCGCCCTCGCACCGCTCTTGGAGACCTATGGCCGCTCCCTGCCGGACCTACCCGGCGCCGGATCGGACCCTCGGGCCCGAGCGCCCCTGGTCCTGGGTGCGCGCCATCCGGACGCCCAAGTGCGAACCAAGGCCGTGAACGGGCTCGATCTGGCCCTTTCGCGCTTCGACGTGGCCGGTTGGCCCCCGGCCGCCGACGCGTTCCTCGACGGTCTGGCCGCCGACGGCTACGACACCCGCGGGCTGGACTATCGGCGCTCGATGTTGGCTCTCTCGGCGGGGGCGGCGCCCGAGCGCGCCCTGGTCTCCGCCGATCGGCTGCTGCAACGCTCGGCCGCCGGCGCCGCCTTCGACGATCGGATCTGGGCCTTCTACGGCCATTACCTCACGGCTCTGACCCAGCTCGCCCTGCGCGACCTCGAAGCGGTCGAGCCGGCCCTCGACCGAGCGGCGGGGGTGCTGCAGGAGCTGCGCGGTCGACGCCTCGAGCTGCGAGAGAAGCTCGATGCCCCCCGCGCAGGACTGGATGCCGCGGCAGCGGCCGATCTGGTCGAGCTCCAGGCAGCGGTCGAATGGCTGCGCCTGGTGGTGCGGGTGGCGGCCGGCGAGGCCGAACCGCGGCGCTTGCTCGTCGTCGCGAGCAAGCTGCATGGGTTCCTGCTGGACGCCGAGCGACTGCAACTCGCCTTCGACCTCGGGATCTCGGCCGGGAGCCTCGACACGGTGCTCGACCGCGACCTGGCCCCGCGCCGGACCCTGGTGGCGAACCCCGAGTTGCCTGGCTGGACCACCGCCGAGTTGCTCGGCGTGCTGGTCGAGGCCTGCGGTTGGTTGGCCACGGTGGCGCCCGAGGAGTTGCCCGGGATCGCGCCGCTGGGCGACACGGAGCATTGGAGTTGGCGCGCCGACGCCCCCCGGCGCGCGCGGATGGTCGCGCTGCGCTTCGCGGAGCTGGATCTGGTCGGTCGTCGGATGGCCGTTGACCGCGCCAACCGTCGACTCTGGATCTACCGGGAGGAGCGCCTGCTCGAGCGACTGGTCGAGGACGAGAACGAGCGCGAGACGTTCGCCTTCGAGGACTACCGCCGGCCGTCCACCGCGGCCCTCGACCTGGCCCGGGACCTGCGCGCGGACGGCGATGCCGCGTCCGCGCTGACCCTGGTCGAGGGGCTGCGCGCGGCCCTGGACGGGGCCAGCCTGAACTTCGGACCGGTGCGCAGCGACCAGGTCGCGGCCCTGGTCGGCCGCGAGATCGGAGCGTGCCTGACCGACCTGGGCCAGCCCGTGGAGGCGGAGCAGGAGCTGACCACGGCTCTGGAGCGGATCGAGGCCGTCGAGAACTCGGTCGCGGACCGGATCGCCGATCTGGCCGCCGGCCGCGATGGCGGACGGGTGCTGACCGAACCCGAGCCCGACCTGGTGGCCGCCCTCGAGGCCCAGCGCGACGCCTTGCGGACCCTGCGCGCGGACCTCTTGGTCTCGCTGGCGGTGAACGCCAACGTGCGCCTGGGCCAGGCCGAGCGTGCGGTGGGCTACTTCGAGCGCGCCTACGAGTTGCAGCAGAGCGGCTTCATGCGCGTGCTCTTGGCTTGCTACCGGGCTCGGGTGGGGCGGTCGGAGGAGGCGCGCTTCCTGCTCGAGGGTGTCGTGCCCGCTCCAGAGCTCTACTACAACCTGGCCTGCACCCACGCACTTCTGGGCGATCGGGACCAGGCCCTGGAGTTCCTGGCCCTCGAGTTCGCCTCGCCGCGGCTGACCGCGGGGGCCTTGACCCGCCAGCGGCGTTGGGCCGCGGAGGACCCGGACCTCGCCAGTCTGCGCGGCGATGCGACCTTCGAGGCGCTCGTGGCACCGCGCTGACGGGCCGCGCGCGTACACTCTCGCGCCTTATGGCGAAGGTGATCTCCACCGGCAAGGGCCGGCGTTGGCTGCATGGCGGCCACCCCTGGCTCTACGCGGACGATGTCGCGGCAGCGGAAGCCCAGTCGGGCGAGCTGGCTCCGGTCTTCGATCCGAACGACAACCCCCTCGGCTGGGGACTCTTCTCGGACGCGTCGCGGATCGCCGTGCGGATGGTCACGCGCAGCCCGGAGCAGCCCAATCGGGCCTTCTGGGCCGGGCTGATCGACCGCGCCGTGTCCCTGCGCGAGCGCGCCGGCCTGCTCGCGCCCGGTCGGGCCTGTCGCCTGCTCGGCGGCGACTCCGAACGGCTGCCCGGCTTCGTCGTCGACCGCTACGCGGACGTGCTGGTGATCCAGAGCGGTTGCCAGGGCTCCGATCGCATGCGCGACTTCCTGCTGGAGCTGCTGCTCGAGCGACTGCCCTTCGAGCCGCGCGCCGTCCTCGATCGTTCCGACGCTTCCGTGCGCCGGCTCGAGGAGTTGGGCGATCGGGTCGAGTGGATCCGCGGCGACCCGGTCCAGGCCGTGCGCGTGGAGCAGGCCGATGGCTTGATCTTCGAAGTCGACCCGACCGGCGGTCACAAGACAGGTCACTACCTCGACCAGCGCGAGAACCGCGAACGCGCCGCGCGCCTGGCCCAGGGTGGTCGCGTGCTCGACGCCTTCTGCTACGACGGGTTGTTCGGCATCGCCGCCGCACGTGCCGGCGCGAGCGAAGTGCTGGCCATCGATCAATCGGCCTCCGCCGGGGAGCAGGTCGGCCGCAACGCCGAGTTGAACGGCGTCTCCGGGCGCGTGCGCTTCGAGCGCGCCAACGCCATGAAGGACCTGCGCGCCCGGGCCGAGGCCGGGGAGCGCTACGACCTCGTGGTCATCGATCCGCCGGCCTTCGCGCGCAACCGCCGCGAGGCCGCAGGCGCCGGGCGCGGCTACCGCGAGCTGAACCTGCGGGCGATCCACCTGGTCGAGCCCGGTGGCTACCTGGTCACGGCTTCGTGCTCCTTCGCGGTGGGTCGCGAGGCCTTCATGGGCTTCGTCTCCGAGGCGGCGCGGGACTCGAGACGCGACGTCTACGTCGAGGCGTTGCACGGCGCCGGCGCCGACCATCCGGTGCTGATCACCCTGCCGGAGAGCGAATACCTCAAGTGCGCCATCCTGAGGGTCTGCTGAGCGCGGATCGCCGGGCGAGGCGTTGGCGACCGAGACTGCGATGAGCGACCCGGAATCCGTCCACATCACTGTCAACGGCGAGCCCTGGGAGCTCGCGCTCGGCAGCACCGTCGCCGAGCTGCTGGAGCGGCTGGGCCTGCGTCCCGAGGTCGTGGCGGTCGAGATCAACCGCGAGCTGGCGCCGCGTTCGACGCGGGCCGAGCGGATCCTGGCCGAGGGCGATGTGGTCGAGCTGGTGACCCTCGTCGGAGGCGGCTGACCGGCGCGCAGTCGCCCAGCGGCGGCCCGCCGACTGCTATCCTCTGCCCCCGCGCGGCCCGTCTGCGCCCATCGAACCATGGACGAAACAGCCTTCCTCGACGACCCGCTCCGAGTGGGCGAATTCACCCTGCGCTCGCGCCTTCTGGTCGGGACCGGCAAGTACCGCGATTTCGAGGAGACCGCGCGAGCTCTGGAGCTCTCGGGCGCCGACTGCGTGACCGTCGCCGTGCGACGCGTGAACCTGGACCCCAGTGCGGGTCCGTCGCTGTTCGATCACATCGATCGCCAGCGCTACACGATCCTGCCCAACACCGCCGGCTGCTTCGACGTGGAGTCGGCCGTGCGCACGGCGCAGCTCTCGCGAGACCTGCTCGACACGCCGCTGGTCAAGCTCGAGGTGCTCGGCGACGAGCGCACGCTGCTGCCCGATCCGATCGGCACCCTCGAAGCCACGCGCCGCTTGGTCGAGGACGGCTTCACGGTCATGGTCTACACCTCGGACGACGCGCGCCTGGGCGTGTACCTGGCCGAGGCCGGGGCCGCCTGCGTCATGCCGGCGGGCTCACCGATCGGCTCGGGCCAGGGCGTGCTCAACCCCAACGCGATCCGCATCCTGATGGAGCTGATCGACGTGCCGGTGATCGTCGACGCGGGCGTCGGCACGGCCAGCGACGTGTCCCAGGCCATGGAGCTGGGAGCCGAGGGTGTGCTACTCAACACCGGCATCGCCGGCGCGCGCGACCCGCTGCGGATGGCGGTGGCCATGAAGCACGCCTGCATCGCCGGCCGCCTGGCGCACCTGTCGGGCCGGATTCCGCGCAAGCTCTACGCCAACGCCTCGTCGCCCATGGCCGGCCGCATCGACGGCGCCGAGGGCTGAGCGGGGGCATCTGCATCACCGTCCCGTCCCGTCCCGTCCCCTTCCGCCCGCTCACTCGACCGCAGGCTCCGCCGGCGCCCTGTCCACCCTCGCCATGCTCCCCACGTCGCCGTCCACGGTTGCCACCGCACTCGCCCTGACCGGGGCCGGAGTCGCCCTGGCGCCGGTGGCGGCCCAGGTCGCCCTTCGCTTGCGGCCCGGTCGCAACGTCTTCTTCGCGCGTTGGGGCTTCAGTCAGGTGTCAGTCGCCGTGATCGCGGGTCTGCTGCTCTACCTGTTGGGTGGGCTGCTGCCGGAGGGCGAGCTGACCTCGCTGCTGCGGCCGGATCTGCTGCTGGTCGGTGGCGCGATCGTCGCCGTGGTGGCCGCGGAGCGCACCCAACCGGAGGGCTGGCGCTCGCTCGGCTTCCACCGCGGCCAGACGGGACGCTCGATCGCCGCCGGGGTCGCCACCTACCTGTGTTGCCTTCCGCTGCTGGTCGGCCTGACGATCGGCTGGCCGCTGCTGCTGGGTGCCTTCGGCGGGGAGCCGCGCGAAGTCGGCTCGGCCGTCCGCATGGCTCAGCTCGACGGAACGGCTTGGACCATGGGGGCCCTGGCCCTGGTGCTCGTGGCGCCCGTCGTGCGCGAGGTGGTCCTGCGAGGCTTCCTGCAACCGCTGCTGGTCCAGAACTTCAGCGAGCGCGGTGGCATCGCCCTGGGCGGCCTGCTCTTCGCCCTGCTCCAGCCGGTGGAGCTCTTCGCCCCGGCCCTCGGCATGGGGGTGGTGCTGGGCGTGATCATGCTGCGTACCCAGTCCTTGGCGGCGACGATTACCGCCCACGCCCTGCACCAGGCCCTGTGGCTCGGCTTGGCCGCCGGCGCGGCCTGGACCGGGATCAATCCCCTGCTCTGACCCGCGCGCAAGAGGCACATGGCTCACTACCCGACGGCCGGGCTCTTCGAGCCCATCGAGGACGGCGCCTTTCGTGCCTTCGACGCGATCGTCACCGGTGACGTGACCTTGGCCGAGGACGTCGGCATCTGGTTCGGCTGCGTCCTGCGCGGGGACGACGCGCCGCTCACGGTCGGCCGGCGGACCAACATCCAGGACCTGACGATGGTCCATGCGGATACCGGGGTGCCCAACGTGATCGGTTCCGAGGTGACCGTCGGGCACCGTTGCGTGTTGCACGGGGCCGTTGTCGAGGACCACTGCCTGATCGGAATGGGGGCCGTGCTGCTGGGCGGCTCGCGGGTGGGAGCGGGCTCGATCGTGGCCGCCGGAGCGGTCGTCCGGGAGGGCTTCGAGGTCCCCCCCGGGAGCCTGGTCGCCGGGGTGCCCGCCAAGGTCCTGCGACCCGTGACGGAGGCGGAGCAGGCGGCGATTCGGGCCAGCGCGGCGGGCTACGTCTCCAAAATCCGACGCTACCTTGCGGACCCGGGTTCGGCTTCCGCCCCTTCCGTGCGTTAGGTTTCTCAGGGCGGCAATCAGGGAAGCCGCCTCGTTCCCCTGGGAGGTGCGGCGCGAGGGGCGCCGTGGAGCTCGAATCAGGCGCCGTCGGCGTCAGCGGGCCAGCCGATCCGGGGACGGCTCAACTCTCGTCGTCGCCATGCGGATTCTGCTCCGATCAACCGCTCTCGTCCTTCCTTTCGGCCTCCTGGCCCTCTCCACCGCCTGCACGGGTGGCGGCGGGGACTCCACCTCCGACTTCTCGGGCATCAGCTCCACCGAGATCGAACTGCTGCTCGGCCAGCGGATCATCCTCGGTGCTCCAGGCGCGAGCGACGTGACGCTCGTGGACGTCGATGGCGACGGCCTCGACGACCTGATGGAGCTCAATCCCTTCTCATCCAGCCTGACCGTGGGGCTGGGGATCGCCCCCGACGAATTCGTCAAGGTCCAGAGCCTGACCACGGCGGGCGTGCCCTTCTCCTTCGGGTCGGGTGACTTCGACGGCGATGGCATCGACGAGGTGGCCGTCGTCAGCTTGATCGGCGTCACGGCGGACATGCCCGTCGGCAACGCGCTCGACCGCGCCGGCGACGACCTCGCGGCCCTGGCGGGGACCATCGGCCGCCTCAGCGTCTACGACTGGAACCCCGCCGCCGGTGGGGGCGTCGGCGAACTCGAGTTGGCCAACGAGTTCGCGCTGCCCAGCTACGCCTTGACCCTGTCCGCGGGCAACCTCGGCCATCCGACCGATTCGCTGCTGGTGCCGATCCCCGACCTGCAGTCGATCTACGTCTACCGCGACCTCGGACCTGGCCTCGAGGTCGCCGAGATCCTGACCTCCACGGGTCCGACCGGCGTCGGCGCAGTTCTCAGCTCGCTGGTCTTCGACGTCGACGGCGATGGTCTGAACGACGTCCTGGGCGGCGAGCAGGCCTACGACGGCGAGGGTCCGGGCAGCGTGGCCGTGTTCCTCCAGAACGCGGACGGCAGCTTCGCCGACCCGACTTGGGACCTCCCGGCGCCCCGGATTCCGTTGCTCGAATCCGCCGGCGACGTGGACGGCGACGGGACCGAGGACATCGCGGTGTTCGACCTCTCCGGTGAGTCGCTGTCCGTGCAGCTCTACCTCCGCGGCGACGACGGCGTGATGGCGGATTACGGCGAGCTCTTCGTCGGCGGTCGTGTCAGCACCTTCGAGGTCACCGACCTGGACCTGGACGGCCAGCGTGAAGCCCTGGTGGGTCTGCTCGACGCGGGCCAACTGATGATCATGCCGCTCGCGAGCGAGGGCAAGGCACCCGACGACGGCATCGAGCGCATCGAGCTCGGCAAGTTCCCGCGCCTGCTCGAGGTGCGCCAGTTGGGCACCGACGAGTTTCCCGACATCGTCTGCGGGCACTCGATGGGCACGACCATCCTGCGGAATGACAGCGATGGAACCCGCGGGGCTCGGGGCTACTCGGTGCCTCTGGAGAGCCAGTTCTTGCGCGCCGGCGAGCTCGACGGCGACCAGTTCGTCGACGTCGTCACCGTCGACCTGTTCCAACGCTCGGTGGCCTTCCTGCGCGGTCTGCCCGAGGGCGGCTACGAACTCGCTGGCGAAGTGCCGCTGGAGCCGACCGCTGCGGAGACCCCCGGCAGCCTGGCGCTCGAGGACTTCGACGGTGACGGCGACCTCGATGTGGCCATCGCCGTGTACCAGTCGAGCGAGGTGCGGATCATGGAGAACCTCGGGGCGCTGCCCTTCCAAGCTCCCGATGCCAACACCTCCTATGGCGTGGGCCTGCAGCCAATCGGCGTCGACAGCGGCGACCTCAACGGGGACGGCTTTCCCGACATGGTGGTGACCCTCTCGGGTGATCGCGGCGTACGCGTGCTGCTGGGCGACGGCGAGCTGGGCTTCACGGCCCTGCCCGTGGTGGAGACTCCCGATGTCCGGCCCCTGGCCGTGGTCGTCGGGGACTTCGATGGTGACGGCAACGTCGACGCAGCGATCACCACCGGCGAGGTCGATCAGACAGTCACCGGCGTGGTGGTCCTGGTCGGCGACGGGACCGGCGAACTGGCTCCCGGGCCGTTCGTGGCCCTGCCTTTCCTGTCGACGGAGATCACCCCGGCCGACCTGGACCAGGACGGCATCGACGAGCTGGTCTGCAACCAGCTCGGGCAGTTGGCCACCGCGATCCAGGTCCTGACCTCGAAGGCCGGGTTGGGGGACTACGTCGCCCTGGAGATCGCGGCGGGCAACTCCTCGCTGTTCGAGTACGAGCCGGCGGCTGTCCTGGTGGGCGACGCCGACGGGGACCTCGACGACGATCTCGCGGTCCTGACCTCGACGGGCCGCCCGATCTTCCTCAAGAACGAGGGCCAGCTCGAGTTTGTCGAGACGCTGCTGTTCGGGGACCAGGGCCAGGCGACGATTCCCTTCGGAGTGAAGCACGCCCAGTTCGTCGATACCGAGGGCGACGTGGCTCCCGAGCTACTGATGCTCTCGCCCGAATCCGACACCCTTTGGTTCGCCCGCGGAAAGACCAAGTGACCGCGATCGACGCGGGCAGCTGCCGATGACCGAGTGTCGTCGGGGCGGCCCGCGTCGTCGCATCGCCTGAAGTTGGGGCTCCCCTTGCGGGGCTGTTAGGCTCTCCCCGATCCGACCCACCGAAACGCGCCACGATCGACCGTCGGCAGACACCATGAGCGAGAGCCCCCCCGAGAGCGCCGCCCCGGCGGCCCCGAGCGACGCCCCGATCGAGGGCGTCATCCTCGCTGCCGGGAAGGGCAAGCGGATCCGCCCCTTCAGCGAGCGCTACCCGAAGCCGTTGTTGCCGCTGCTGGACCGGCCCTTGATGGTCTGGCAGATCGAGGCCATGCGGGACCTCGGCGTGCGCGAGATCACGATCGTGATCGGTCACCTGGGTCACCGCGTGGTCCAGGAACTCGGCGACGGGTCCCAGTTCGGCGTGCACCTGCGCTACGTCGAGCAGGACCAGATGCTCGGCATCGCCCACGCGGTGGGCCAGCTCGAGCCGCACCTGACGCGGCCCTTCCTGCTGTTCCTGGGCGACATCTTCTTCGAGACCGAGAACCTGGGCTCGATGCTCGAGCTCTTCGAGCGGCCCGGTGTCGACGCGGTCCTGGCGGTCAAGGTCGAGTCGGACCCCGCGGCGATCCGGCGCAACTTCACTGTCGACCTCGACGAGGCCGGGATGGTGCGGCGAGTGATCGAGAAGCCCAGGCACCCGCGGACCAACTTGAAGGGTTGCGGCCTGTACCTCTTCGATCCGGCCATCTTCGACTCCATCCGCCACACCCCTCGCACGGCCCTGCGGGACGAGTACGAGCTGACGGACGCGATCCAGATCTTCATCGAGGACGGCTACGGGGTGATTCCCGCCCCCGTCGTCCAGCGCGACCTCAACCTCTCCGAACCCTCCGACCTGCTCGACCTCAACCTCCACGTGCTCGAGCGCGAGGGCCATCGTTTCTTCGTGGCTCCCGACGCGAAGGTGGACCCTTCGGCGCGCTTGGAGCGGACGGTGGTCATGGCCGGTGCCGTGGTCGCGGCCGGAGCGCACTTGACCGAATGCCTGGTTCTGGCCGGGGAACGCGTGCCGGCCGGTGAGCACCGTCGGGTGGTCTTCGCCTCTGGTCAGGTCGTCGCCTGCGACTGACCGCGCCGGGGCCCCGAGGGCCAGGCCCGCGCGGGCTGCGCCTGTTTCCGTAACCCTCGTGCTGCGAGGGTCGGGTCGGGCCGAGCCGTCGACCCGAGGACGAGTGGGGGGGCGGCCCGGACAGGTCGAGGCCAACGCGCGCTCACCGTCGCCGGGGGGCGTTGCTATCCTCGGGCCGAGGAGAGTGGAGCGCTGAGCGCTCCGATGCTCGTCGGCAGTAGCTGTCCCGCCCGACGGCCTGCTCGAGCGCCGCCAAGTGTCCGAGTTCATCGAATCCCGCGCCCGATCGCTGCTCGCCCGCTTCCTCGTCGACCGCGAGTCCAACGCCAGTGACCACTGGCGCAGCTGGCTGGCACAGCAGGACGAGTGCCGTTCCGACAGCGACTTGATGAAGGTCGCCGCGCAGATCTTCGAGGAGATGATGCGGATCGGGGGCGCGTTGGAGCGCGGGACCGATGAACCGGACGGCGCCGGCTTCACCCGCTACGCGATTCCTTCCAGCCCCGGCCATTCCAGCCCCGGCCGGTCCAGCCCCGGCATCGGTGGCGACCTACGATCGAAGTCGCAGGTGGGCGACTTCAAGCTCGTGCGCGAGGTCGGTCGCGGGGGCATGGGCGTCGTCTGGGAGGCCAGGCAGGAGAGCCTGGGTCGCACGGTCGCGCTCAAGTTGGTGCTGCCCGAGCGCGTGGACCGCAAGAGCCTCGACCTCTTCGCCCGCGAGGCCCGCGCCGGGGGGCGACTCAGCCACCCCAACCTGGTCGGCACCATCGCGACCGGCGTCAACGAGGGCCTGGCCTGGATCGCCCAGGAGTTCGTCGCTGGTTCCTACACGCTCAAGGATCGCATCGACGCCCTGCGCGCCGCGGATGGGGTCGAGCCGGCGCACTACCGTTGGACGGCGGAGACCTTCGCCGCGATCGCCGACGGCCTGCAGGCAGCCCACGACGCCGGGGTGATCCACCGTGACATCAAGCCGGCCAACATCCTGCTGGCGACGGGGGACGTGCCCAAGGTCACCGACTTCGGCCTGGCGCGGGTCCAGGACGACCCCGTGCTCTCGCAGACCGGGGACTTCGCGGGCACCTTCTACTACATGAGCCCCGAGCAGGTCGCGGCCAAGCGCATGGGCCTGGACCACCGCACGGACATCTTCAGTCTGGGGGTGATGCTCTACGAGACCCTGGCCCTGCGACGGCCCTTCGAGGGTGACACGACGCACCAGATCGCGGAGAAGATCGTGGTCGTCGACCCGCCGCTGGTCTCGCGCTTTCGGTCCCAGTGTCCCTCGGAGTTGGCGGTGATCTGCAGCAAGGCGATCGACAAGGCCCCCGGCCGCCGCTACCAGTCGATGCGCGAGCTGGCCGACGACCTGCGCCGGCACCTGGCCAACGAGCCGATCGTGGCCCAGCCCCCGGGTCGCTGGGCTAGGCTGGTCAAGTGGTCCAAGCGCAACCCCGCGGTGAGCGCGGCGACCTCCGTCTCCCTGTTGGCGTTGGTGGTGGTCAGCCTGTTGCTGGTTCGAACCTTGCGGACCAGCGAGTCGAACGCCCGGCTGGCGGTCCTGGCCAACGAGCGTGCCGAGGAGATCTCCGCGCAGACCAGCCTGGCGACGCGCCGGCTGGACGACGTGTTGTCCCTCTCGGCGTCCCAGGACCTGGCTGGGCTGATCGCTGGCGCGCAGAAGCTCTGGCCTGCGAGGCCGCAGATGTTGCCGCGCTACGAGGCCTGGTTGAGTGATGCGCGGCAGTTGCTCGAGGGGCGCGGGGCCGATCCGGACCACGACTTGAAGGCCCGGCCAAGCCTCGATCAGCACCGCGCGAGGCTGGCGGACCTGCGCTCGCGAGCGGTACCTGTGGAAGACCCCGAGCGCCTCGCGCGGGCCGAGGAGCTTGCCGAGGGGACTGAGCTGGCAGCCCTGCGCGGCTACCGGAGCGGATTGGAAACGGAGCTCGAGGCCGGCTCCGCCGCCGATCCGGAAGCGGCACGGATCGAGCTCGGCCAGGTTGAAGCGGCCATCGCCGAACTCGAGATCGGCATGGGGCTGCGCGTCTTCGCCAGTCCCGAGGAGGCCTGGTGGCACCGTCAACTGAGCGGGCTGGTGCGCGGGATCGAGGCGCTGCACGACCCCAAGAACGGCTTGGCGGGCGACACCTTGACCGAGGAGTTCGGCTGGGGCATCGCCCGTCGCCGCGACTTCGCCAGCAACCTGGTGGAGGCCAGCATCAGCTCGGATTCGGTCCGCCGGCGCTGGGAGCTGGCTGTCGAGGGCATCGCCGCTTCACCCCAATACGCCGGCATGGAGCTCGCGCCCCAACAGGGGCTGGTTCCGATTGGCGCCGACCCCGACTCGGGCCTGTGGGAGTTCGCGCACCTACAGACCGGGACCGTGCCCCGTCGCGATCGTGACGGTCGGCTGGCGATCACCGAGGAGTCGGCGCTCGTCTTCGTGCTGATTCCCGCCGGGACCTTCGCGATGGGGGCCCAGTCGATCGACGAGCTCGCGCCCAACTACGATCCTGCCGCGCGCCCCAACGAGGGGCCGCTGCGCGACGTGGAGTTGTCGGCCTTCTTCATCTCCAAGTACGAGATGACCCAAGGGCAGTGGCAGCGCATCGCGGGCATCAACCCCAGCGGTGTCGGCGCGGCGCAGTACGACCGGCGTCTCAATCGGCACAACCTCGACTGGTCCACCATGCACCCGGTGGAGCAGGTCTCCTGGCGTGACGCCAAGCGAACCGTCGACCTCTTGGGCCTGACCCTGCCAACCGAGGCCCAGTGGGAGTACGCCTGCCGCGGCGGGACCGAAACGGTCTTCTGGCCGGGGGACGAGGTCGAGTCCCTGTCGAATGCCGCGAACATCGCCGACGCCTTCGCCAAGGCCAACGGCGGCGAGCACTTCTCTGCCTGGGAGGCGTCGGTGGACGACGGCAATGCCCTGCACGCCCGCGTCGGGAGCTATGCCGCCAACGGCTTCGGGCTGCACGACACCCTGGGGAACGTGTGGGAGTGGTGCTTGGACGAGTACGTCGAGGGCGCCTACGGCGAGGAACGATCGGGACCGGACCCTGTCGTGGTGGAGCGTGGGGTGCTCGAGCGCGTGTGCCGCGGAGGCAGCTTCAACAGTCCCGCGGCGATCGCCCGCTCGGCCTTCCGCCTCTACGTGACACCGGACTTCGGAGCCGAATTCATCGGGCTACGTCCGGCGCGCCCGGTCGATCCGACGCCGCAGTACGACTGACAGTCGAGCGGCGACGCTGGACCGGGTTCGTGACCACGACTCGCCCGTCAACCGGCAAACATCGGCGGCCCTTCGGACCCTGGCGGGACCTTGGCACGACGGTCGACCTCGACGACCCGATCAGGGCCGCCTCCGGGGACCGCAGCGCCAAGGCCCCGCCAGGAGCCGGGCAAGCGAGTACGCACGACCGGCGAACACCCGTCCGGCGATCAAGCGGGCGGCAGCGTCCAACCCGCCCTCGCACCCCGTTCTACTCGGGGAGCGCGGCGGAATCGGCGTCCGTACTGCTCTCGGTCGATGGTTCAGCGGCCTGCGCCTGTTCGACCATGACCGAGCGCCCGTCGACTCTCAAGGTGGACTCGTCGACGCCCTCCAGGACGACTTGTGAGATCCAGTCGAGGCGAACGATTTCGCAGCAACTCGTTGGCCCACCCACGATCATGAAGAGCTTCCCGTCGGGCTCGACCTGTAGCGAGGCTGCCTGGTGACCGAAGACCTCGAGAGTCAGTCTTCCCTCGTCCCAGGTCAGTCGGTCGCCGCCGGGCAGCTCGATGGTCGCGCGATCGCTCGCGGTCAGTTCACGGCCGGGCTCCTTGTCGGACTGGGCCGCCAAGCGCAAGCGCTGTGCCTGGACGGTCAGCTCGCCGCGGGCCTCGAAACGCCGCTCGGGCTCGAGAGCCGCGATGTCCATCAGGCCCTGGGGCGGCCCTGGTGCGGTCATCGGCTCGTGCCAGATGGACGAAACGCCTTGGATCGACCCGTCGGCCCAACTGGCGAGGACCAGGACGTAGAGACCGGTGGGCAGGTTGGGCACCGTCCCGGCCAGGGAGAGGTCTTCACCCGGCTGCAGGGCGAAGAAAGGCACGACAACCGCCACGGGCCCGAGCGCCACCGACTGGGCCTGGGGCAGCAGGGCTGCCAGGAGCAGCGACGAGTTCGTCGTCGTGGAGGAGTAGTTGACGACCTCGGCTCCCAGGCTCGTCTTGCCGTCGGTCTGCGGCCGGCGGGTCAGATGCACGGAGATCTCGGGCTCGTCGAACTCGAGGTCGCCCGAGGTCGGGCCGGCGGGCCAATGCAGCCGGCCGCTGTGCCGCCCGCTGGCCCAATGGACGTTGCTCGCCAGCAGCTTCGCTCCGCCGCCGCCCACGGCCATCGGCCCCATGGTCTGGGACGAGAAGCCGTGGTTCGCGGCCTTCTCGAGCACCAGGGTCTGGCCCACGCCACCGCCACCGTCGCGGATCAACTCGACCCGCGTCCCGAAGGCGGCCGGCGCGCCGCTCGTCTCGTTGACGGTGACGCCGAAGGTCTGGTCGAACGAACCGTCGCCGTTGCCGTCGTTGCGGAAGTAGCGGTTGATCTGGCCCAGGTCGAACAGCGCCGGCCCGCCGTTGCCGACCGAGAGGTCGATGCGGCCGCTGTCCGAGCGCCAGATGTTGACCCCGTGGGACATCTCCCGGTTCAGGTAGGTCCCCGCCACGGCGCCAACCTCGTAGAAGGCCTTGCCGAGGGGCTGGAAGGGGTTGCTCAGGAAGTTGTCCGGCCAGGCGCTGGGCTCGTTGATGTAGAGGTAGTCCTCTTCGACGTGGGCGTCGAGGTCCGGTCCTCCGCCGCCGACGAAGAGGTCGACCCAGCCGTCGGCGTTGAAGTCCCCGGCCACCGCGCCCATGGTGCCGCCCACGTGGTCGATGCCGACCTCCGTAGCGACCTCGTTGAAGATGCCCTCACCCGTGCCGTCCCCGTCGACGTCACCGATGTTGAGATACAAGTGCGCCCGTTCGTACGGGCCGAAGAACGACCCCTCGGCGGTCAGCGGTGATGTGTCCGGGATCTGGTAGGACCAGCTCCCGAAGAACAGGTCGATCCAGCCGTCGCCGTTGAAGTCCGCGGCCTCCACCGGCATCGACCACTTGCCGAGGATCGGTGTGCCCACGAGGCTCGAGAGGTAGCCGGGGGGGAACTCCTCGGACCCGGCGAAGTCCGGATCTGGTGAGAGGTCGGCGATGTTGAGGGGCGAGCCCGCGGCGCTGCCCTCGGGCCGCATGAACGAGAAGGTCCCGTCGCCGTTGCTGTAGAAGACCTTGTTGAGCTGCTTGAAGCAGGACACGACCAGGTCCTGGTCACCGTCGAGGTCCAGGTCCGCAGTCACTGCCGTGAAGGTGCTGCTCTTGAGCGCCAGACCGGCGGCCTCGGTGTTCTCGGAGTAGTTGCCCGTGCCGTCGTTCAAGTAGAAGCGGTCGACGGTGTTCGGATTGGGCGTGCCGCCGTAGAGCTGACTCAGCTTGTCGCCACCGTTGCCGACGTAGAGATCCAGATCGCCGTCCCGATCCGGGTCGAACAGAACCGACACGAAGCTGGCCTGGCGTGGGGCGCCTGGGGGCGTGTTGTAGGTGAAGGTGCCGTCGCCGTTGTTTCGCAATACCGCGTTGGGCGCGTCCATGTTGAACCCGCCGCAGGCGATCATCAGGTCCGTGTCCCCGTCCGCATCGGTGTCCCCGGCGGCGATGCCCCAGGGCGAGCCCCCCGGATACTCGAGTCCGAATCCCGTTCCAGTCGGCGCCGACATCGCGGCGGCCATCTCGGTCAGGCTCCCGTCCGCCTCACGGCGGAAGACCAGGCAGGGATGTTGGATGGTGCCCACCGGACCGATGGTCCAAGCTCCCGGGCCGGCTCCGGCTGGGAAGGCCGGCGAGTTGGAGTTGAGCTGGACCAGGTCCAACAGGCCGTCGGGGGGGCCCGGCAGGCTCGGGTCGGTCAGGCCCGGCCCGACGATGTCGACCCAGGCCTGGCCCCGAGCCGTTCCGATGTTGTCGTAGGGGGAAGCGCTGCCGGCGCTCGCCATCTGTGGGGCGACGTCGACGAATCTCGGCACCTTCGCCGTAGGGGGAAGCTCCGGAGTCTGGTCCACCGCGGACGGCCATTGGAGGGCGGTGGGTCCGACAACTGGGGCCGACGGCACTACGAGGGCCAAGACTGCGATCGAGATCATGGGGGAAGGCTCTGAGGGGCTAGGACTGCTGCAGCGGCCCCGAGGTTGCACCTCAATCGGGGGAACCCCATGCGAACCGCCCAGGCGTCCCCGGGGCCCGCCCCCAAACCTAACCTTTTCCGTTTTCCTTGGACGGGCGGACGAATCGGCCCCGTTCGGACCTCTCCAGGCTAAATTTCGAGACCCCCCCGTCCGTTTGATCTTCGAGTCCTTCGCCAACTTGCGGCGAGCCACCGGCCCAACTGCCCATGGAGCCCCTCATGGACCGTTCTGTACGTCTGACCTTCGTCCCCGCGGTCTCGGTCTTGATGGCGGCGGCCTCCGGTGCCGCCGCCCTGCCGAGCCCGCCGACGATCGCTTCCCCGGCCGTCTCGCCGGTCCGACCCCAAGGGCCCGACCGCTTCGTGGAGCGGGCCCTGGAGTTGGGCCTCGACCACGAAGTCATCTCCGGCTTCGACCAGATCGGAACCCCGCCCAACTCGATCCACGACTGGGTCCAGACCGGCCTGACCCTCGGCGACGTCGACGGCGACGGCGATGTGGACGTGGTGCTGTGTGGAGGGGTGCTCCCCAACCACATCTTCCTGCAGCAGCCGGACGGGACCTTCCTCCCGGGGCCGGGCAGCGACGACATCCGCTCGGGTGAGTTGGACCGGGCTCCGTCCTTGGGTGACTACGACCGCGACGGCGACCTGGATCTGTTCCTCGGCTCCATGGAGGGTTCCGGAACGTCCGCGGGCGTCGGCACGACGGAGGGGCGCAGCCGCCTCTACGACAACGATGGCACCGGTCGCTTCGCCGACGTCAGCGCGCGCTCGGGCACGCGCGGCGGCGGTCGCACGGTCCACGCCATCTGGTACGACCTCGACCTGGACGGCTGGCTGGACCTGTACCTGTCCGAGTTCTCGCTCAGCCCCAACCGCACCTACGTCAACAACGCGGACGGCAGCTTCACGGACGTGACCGCGACGTGGGGCATGGACGATCCGGGCTCGTCCCACGCCAGCACCCTGTTCGACGCCGACGGCAACGGTTGGCCCGACCTCGTCGTCGGCAACGACTTCTGGCTCGGCGGCGTGCTGGGCCTGACGCCCAACTACGGGGACTCCCTGCGCGCAGGCACGGGGCCGGGCGCCTTCACGGACGTCACCGTCGGCTCCGGGGCCGACCAGGTCAGCGCGATCATGGGCCTGGCCATCGGCGACGTGAACCACGACGGGAGCCTCGACGTCTACAAGACCGACATCGGCAACAACTGGCTGGTCGTGAACCACGGTTGGCCCGCGAGTGGCCAACCCTGGGTCGAGCAGGCCAATTTCTACGGGGTCGCGGACACCCTGCTGCCCTTCCCCGAGTCGCCCCTGCCCTGGGGGCAGTCGGTGGGCTGGGCCGCGAGCTTCCTCGACGTGGACCTCGACCGCTGGCTCGACCTGTGGGTCGTCAACGGCCACGTGGCCGGCAAGAACCCCGCGTCGAGCGGCGTGCCGCGCAACCAGGCCAACTCCCTGTACCGCTCGAAGGGACCGGATTTCCTGTTCAAGTACGAGAAGGCCACCAAGAGTCTGGGGCTCTTCGATGAGATCGACGACCGCGCCAGCGCCGTCGGCGACGTCGACGGCGACGGGGACATGGACATCTGCGTGGTGGCCACGACCGGTCGCCTGCGCTACTTCGAGAACCAGCTCGAGCGTGAGGGGCGCGGCTTCCTGACGGTCAAGGTCGACGCCGGGACCTCCGGTTCCCAGGGCCTGGGCTCCCAGGTGCGTTGGATCGGTCCGGACCAGTACCAGCACGTGCGCGCCATCGGCGGCTCCGGTCCCACCGCCTCCCAGGACCAGTCCTTCGCCCACTTCGGCCTGGGCCTCGTGCCCGCGGGCGACGTGCAGGTGGCCCTGCCCTCGGGCATGACCCTGACCGTCCCCCAGGTCCCGGCGGACACGCACCTGACGGTGGTCGAGCCCCAGTTGTACGAGCTCTCGACGACCAAGGTGGCCGCCAGCGGTGGACCGGACACCCTGCCGACCCAGGTGACCCTGCGTGTCTTCGCCCACGACGCCGCGGGCATCGTCCTGGACGCGTCGGCACAGGTCTCGATCGACCTGCCCGGGGCGACGGCGACGGGACCCGTCGTATCGGAGGGCGGCAACGCCTTCGCGCGCACCTTCGATGCGCCGAGCGTTTCGGGCGCCTACCGGGCCCAGGTCTCCATCGATGGCTGGGTGCCGGCCATCGCCCCGGTGGTCCACGCCGTCGGAGCCGTGGATCCGTCGATGACGATCATCCACCGCAGCACCGAAGCGGTGCGGGCGGGCACCACGGATCAGGTCGCGATCACGCTCACGCCCCGCGACACGCACGGGGTGACCTTGGGCGCCGGTCGCGCGGTCGATATCGACCTGCCCGGCTTCCTCGCCATGGGTCCGGTAGCCGATCTGGGCGACGGTCGCTACCAGCGCGCCTTCTGCGCCCCGGCTGTTCCCGGGATCATCACGAGCGCGATGCAGATCGACGGCGTGGCCCAGACCACACCGCCGCGGGTGGACGTCGCCGGACCGGCCACGGCGGCCAAGTCGGACGTCGAGCTGTTCGTACCGCTCAAGCCCCAGGCGGCCGAGCCGCGCCAGATCAAGGTCAAGATCACGCCGCGCGACGCGGCCGGGCGCCGGTTGGGCAGTGGGGCGTCGGTCGAGGCGAAGCTCGTGGGAGTGGAGCAGACGATCGACACCACGACCATCGGGCGCGCGCGGGGCACTGCCCATCCCACCGCTCCGGCCCAGGCCTCGAGCTCGGCCATCACGCCGGGGCAGGGCGCGGCTCCCGGGTCCACTGGTGGCGCGAAGCCGGTGTACCTGCGCCTGGTGGAGGGCGTCGAGGATCGCCCGCGCGAGGAGGGCTCGTTCCTGTTCGTGATCGAGCGCCTGACCGAAGACTTGACCAAGGCCACCGGCGCCCTCGAGGTGTACATCGACGGCGTCCTCGTGGGGTCCGCGGCCGTAGCATTCTGAGCGCGGAGCGGTGATCGATCGCCGGGGCCGCCTCCCGCCGAGGTGGCCCCGTTGTCGTTCGCGTGTGCGTCGGGCCGCGGCAACTCTCGCGAAGCGGCGCTCCGGCTGGCCCCTGCGCGCTCGCGTCAGCGCTGGAAGATCGGTAGCAGACCGTCGGGAAGCGCCAGGAACAGCGCGTTGATCGAGGTCGCGTAGGCGGCGCCGTAGCCGGAGCCCTGTTCCTCGCCGGACCAGGACCCGTCGTCGGCCTGGCGCGAGAGCACGCGTTCGAGTTCGCGCTCGTACCACTTCTCGAAGTGGGTCGGGTCGGCCAGGTTCCAGAAGGCCTGGCTGAGGTAGAAGCGCTCGTAGTAGGGGTGGGGCGGACGCTCGGACGACCCCTCCAACTCGCGACTCTCCAGCCCGCGCCAGATGGCGTCCACGCCCCGCCGCACGACCTCGTCG
The DNA here is from genome assembly GCA_007751255.1 of Engelhardtia mirabilis. GTDB lineage: Bacteria > Planctomycetota > UBA1135 > UBA1135 > Engelhardtia > Engelhardtia mirabilis. The sequence goes on along the minus strand of CP036296.1, from coordinate 4,373,792 downwards.
TCGTAGCGGCCGGCGGCGTTGAGGGTGCTGATCGCGGCGCCGGTGAGGGCGACCGTCGTGACCGGTGATCCCAGGGTGTAGCGGAAGCTCCCGTCGGGAGCCTGCGAGCGCAGCACGTAGTCCTCCGCGCGCGTGATCACCCCCGCGTCCACGGCGATGCCGGTGTTGCGGGCCGAGCGCAGGGCCTGCACCAGCGTGATCGTGACCGAGCCCTCGTGGCTGGCCACCCGGTGGGGCTCGTACCACCAACCGCCCTCGGCTCCCTGGGTGCGCTCGATCAGGCCCACTGCGAGCTGTAGGGCCTCGAGCAAGCGTTGACCGCGGCGCGAGGTGGGCGAGGTGGAGAAGGCCTCGGCCAGGGCCAGGGTCGCCAGGCCGTGCCCATGCATGCGCGAGTCGCTGGCTTCGAGGCTGCCGATGAAGCCGCGCTCGTCGGCTCCGGGATCCAAGTGGATGCGACCCAGCAGGTAGTCGGTGCCCCGGGCCACGGCGGCACCGTGGGGACCGCGCTCGGGCGTGCTGCCACCGGCCATCAGGGCCAGGGAGCAGAGTGCGGCGACGGCTTCCGGCGCGCGCAGGCGCGCGTCGTCGTCGGGCCACGAACCGTCGGCCGACTCGGCCTGGGACTTCGCCAGCCAGTCGAGCGCCCCTTCGAGTGCCGCGCGTCGCGCCTCGTCCGCGGCCGGGCCCAGCCTCGGTCCGACACCGGCAGCGGTGGGCGGTGGGCTCGCGTTCGGATCGGTGGGGGTCACGTCCTGGGCGTGGGGGACCCCACTCCCGGCGGGCTTGTCCTCGGGCAGGACGCTCGAGCGGTCGTCCGACGCCGCGATGGAGACCAGCGCCTGGGCCAGCAGCAGGGTCGCCACGCCGGCGCTCCGAGCGGATCGCCAACCGCCCCCCGCGCTCTGCCCTGCGTCCGCCTTCACCTCAGCCGTCCTTGTTCAGGCGGCGGTAGTAGCCGTCGATCCAATCGCGGTACTGCACCGGCATGTCGTCGCTGACCTGGTTGCGGAAGATCGACTGCACCCGCGGCGGCAGGTCCCCCCAACGACCGGCGGCGCCGGCGGGGGACTGGGGTCCGGTGGCCTCGTCCTGGGCGCCCGCGCCCTGTTGGTTCTGACCCTGGTCTTCGGAGTCCTCCGCGCCCTCGGGCTGCTCGCCCTGTCCGGGCTGCGGCTGGTCACCTTGGGAGAGGTCGGTGCCCGGGTCGTTGCCCTCCGGGGTGGGGAGCTGGCTCTGCTGCTCGTTGCGGGGGCGGCTGTCGAGCGGACTCTGACCGCCGTTCTGGCTCTCGCTCTGACCCTGGCTCTGCCCTTGGCTCTGGCCCTGCTGCTGCTGTTCGTTCATCTGCCGGGCGAGATCGAGGATCTCGTCGATCCCATCCGACACCTCGCGGCTGCGCCGATCGGTGTCGTTGAGCAGTTGATCGATGTCGACCTCCGGAGCGAACAAGTCGCCCTCGCCCGCCGCTGCCTCGAACAAGAGGTCATCGACAGAGCGCAGATCGCGTTCGACCTTCGCGAACAACTCCCGCATGCGCTGTTGCAGGTCGTCGCCCTGACCGGGCGGCGGCGGCAGCAGCTCGGGGGGCAGCTCGGGACGCCCCGGGTCGGGCTCCTGAACCGAGTTCGAGCGTGCCATCGCGCCCAGCGCGGTGGCTGAGAGCGCGAGGGCGGCGATCGCCAGCAGGGGTCGACGGTTCGATCTCATCGCGATTCGTCCTCGTTCTTGCCCGTCGTGGTCGCAGCCTCGTCGGCTTCATCCGGACTCGGCAACCCGAGCCCCTCGCGGAACTGACCGAACAGCTCGGACAGGCGTTCGTGGCGCGCGGCGATGCGCGCGATGTCCTCGAAGATCAGGGGATCGACCTCGCCGTCGGAGAGCTCGGGGTAGAGCCTGCGGATCTGCTCGACCGCCGAACGCACCTCGAGCTCCAATCGACGCAGCAGCTTCAGCTCCGCCTCGTCGGGAACCAGCTCCTGCGAGTTCTGGCCTCCTCCCCCCTGCTGGTCCTGTTGACCCTGCTGCGGCTGCTGCTCCTCTCGACCCTTGCGCTCGCGCTCTTCAGTGAGCGCTTCGAGCAGCCAGCCCAGACGCTCGTCCACGTCGGCCTGGGCACTCTGCACCCGCGTGCCGCTGTCGTAGCCGCCGGCCTCGTCCATGTCCCGCGCGATGCGCTCCAGGTCGATGCGCGACTGCTCGGCCACTTCGGCGAAGACGACGCTGCCCTCGGCTACCAACTCGGCGGCGATCATCGCCAGCCGTTCCCCCAGGGCCGCTTCCTCCCGCGCAATGCGTCGCAGGCGCAGTCGGTCGGCCCGCCCCGGCCTGTCGCCGGGCTGGCGACCGCCGTCGATTTCGAGCGTCTGGCGGCTCTGCTCGGCGTGGACTTCGCGGATTTCGCGCGCCTCCTCCTCGATGCGGAACAGCAACTCTTCCTGGCGCAGGTCCTCGTACTGTTGCTCTTCTTGTTCCAGCTCGCGCGCCGCGCGATCGAGTTCGCGCTCGGCCCGCTCCGCCTGCTGCTGAGCCTGGTCCATGTCGCCCTGCTGCAGGGCCTCCTCGGACTGCTGCGCGGCCTCCTGCGCCCGTTCCAGGCTCGGCAGGGGCTGGCCCTCCTCGCGCTCGCGGTTGAGCTCGGCGAGACGCAGGATCTCCTCGGCCGCCTTCTTCTGTCGCTCCGCCAGCTCCGCCGCCTGGTCGCGACCCTCGGGATCGCGCAACTCGCGCCCGATGCGCGACTCGGCGGCCGCTCGCTCGAGTGCTTCTCGCGCGGACTCTTGTGGCTCGGCGCCGCCCGCGGGCCGTCCAGCCTCCAGCTCGGCGCCCGCTTCCTGCATCGACTCACTGGCCTGTTCGAGCGCCTCGCGCACCCGCTGAGCGGCGTCGGGCGAGAGGTCCCCGGCGCTGGCCTCGGCGGCCAACTCGCGGGCACGCTCGGCCAACTCCCGCTGGGCTTGGGCCATGGCCGCGCCCTCCTGGGCGGCCGCCTCTTGCGCGCCGCGCTCGGCGCGGGCCTCGCCCACGGCAGCCGCTGCCTCCTCGAGGGCCGCACGGGCCTCCTCGGCCGACTCCGCGGCGCGGCCGGGATCGGTGGCGGACTGTTCCGCCGCACTCCGCATGGACTGCGCCGCGCGTTCCAGGGCCTCGCCAACGGCCTCACGGGAGCGGGGGGTGAGTCCGTCGCGGCCCGGCTGGGACGCGCTGGCCCGTAGCGCTTCGGTGGCCTCGGCCTGGTTGCGTTGCGAGCGGGCCGCGCCATCGGCGCTGCGCTCGAGCGAATCCGCTGCGCGGGCCGCTTCCGTCGCGGCCTGTTCGACCGCGCGCGCAGCGGCCGCCTGGCGAGCGCGACGCTCTTCCGGGGTCGTGGCTGCCTCGGCCGCGGTCCGCGCTTCCTGAGCGCTCTCGAGGGCCGCCTGCACTCGCTCGCCGACCTCCGCCGCCAGTCCCTCGGGGTCGAGATTCTCGGCCAACTGCTCGGCGGCGCGCTGGGGTCCCTCGGCAGCTCCGGCGCGCTCCTGCTCCGCGAGCTGCTGAAGCTCCTGCGCCGCCGCGCGGGCTTGGGCGGCGGCGGCCTCGCGGACCTTCGAATCCTGCCCGGACGCGCGGGCCTGATCCGTCGCCGCGTCCAGGGCGTCGGCGGCCTCGCGTGCCGCCCGGGTGGTGCTCTCGTCCAGTGCGGAGTCGGCCGCCATGCGCTGGCCGCGAGCGGCCTCCGCAAGCTGTTCGGCGACCTGGTCGGCGGAGGTCCCGGAGCGCTCGAGCTCGCTCGCCGCCTCTTCGAGGTCGCGGGCCGCCTGCTCGAGGCGCGCGGCGCGGCTCTCGGCGCGGCGGGTGGCTTCCAGTTCGGTCGCGGCGGCTCGCAGGGTCTGGGCCTCGCCCGCGCGGAGCTTGGAGAGCAGGTCCGAATCGCCGCTCTGCCGCTCGAGCAGACGGTCGAGCTCCCGAGCCAAGCCCTGGAGTTCGAGGTCGCGCGACTCGCGCGCCGCCTGCTCCGCCTGGCGGGCCAGTTCCATCTGGGCTTCGGACAGCTCCTGAATGCCCTGGTCCAGGGCCTTCTGGCCCTCACTCGCCGATTGCTCGGCGATCTGCGCCGACTCCTGGGCGATGCTCCCTTCCTCGCGCGCCACGCTCTCGATGCCCTGACGCAGATCGCGCAGCTCCTCGAGCTTGTCCTCGATCTCGTCCATGTCGCGACGGTCGAGCAGCACCGTCAGCAGGCGCTCGAGCTCCGCGATGGCCGTGTCCTGTTGTTCGATCGCGCGCAGGATCTGGCCCTGCTCCAGGGCCGACTCGGTGTCGCCGAGCCACTCGTCGAGGGTCTTGGACTCGAGCTTGCGCTCTTCCAACTGGACCACAGCGGTCTGCAGCAACTCCAGGGTGCGCGAGCTACCCTCGCTCTCGAGCCGCGCCAGGAGCACCTTCATCGTCTCCTCGAGTCGCACCAGTTGCCGCCGCAGGAGCGCCTGTTCCTCGCGGATACCGGCCAACTCACGTCCGTCCAGGGTTCGCGCCTCCTGGTGCCACGGCGGTGCGGGGATTACCGCCGGAAATGCCGCCGGAGCGATCGAAGGAACCATCGCCAGGTTCAGCGCCGCAGGCGAAGTCGCACCAGGACCTGCCGCTGCGAGAGGAGTTCCCAGGGAACCCGCCAGGATGAGCAGGGCCGCTGTTCGAATGGTCATCACCGTTCCTCCGTTGCCAAGCGCCGGGCGCGATCGCGAACCGCCTTCTGCCGCTCGAGCAGATCGCGGGCCAGGGTCAGGACCGACTGGAAGTTGTCCCACTCGGCCAGTCGGTCGAGCAGATCCTCGATGCGAGTCAAGGTCGCCGACTGCGCCTCTACCGCCTCGACCAGGGCCACGCGACGCGCGCTGTCGCTGGTCGCCAGCTCGGCGCGATCGAGCGCTGCCAAGCCCTCGTCGACCCCGCCCTCGACCGCGAGGCCGAGCTCCACCAGGTCGACCAGGTGCCCGGCAAAGCCTCCCTGACCCACGGTGGAGGACGCGCGGAACGCGACCAGGTCGCGCCAGGGTTCCTCGACGAAGGCGCGCTCGACGCGTTCGGCCTGGGCCCGGTCGAGCTCGGTGAGCAGCTCCTCGGCCTTCGGGTCGAGGCGGGCGTAGAGCACCATCTCGGTCACCGCCGCGAGTGAGCGCATCAGGCCCTGGGAGTCGGTGCGGACACGGCGCTGGCCGTTGATGGCGCTACGCACGGCCCGTTCGTCGGCGGCGCCGAGGTTGGCGCTGCCCAGGCCGTCGTCGGTCAGCCCGTCGAGCAGGTCCTCCACCCGCCCGCGACGCTCGCGCTGCAACTCGGCCAGCGCGGCGGCGTCGACCCGGGCCGCGGCCAGGCGGTCCTGCACCCGCCGCAGCATCTCGTCCGCGCGCAGCACGCGCAGGCGCACCGGCGGCGTGACGCCCTCGTGGGGCGGCTGACCGTTGTCGGTGGCGGCGACCTCGATCACCAACTGCGCGCCGTCCACGTCGCCTTCGCCGAGCAGGTCGTTGACCTCGAGCAACTGATGCACCCGCACCGCGCGCGGCGGCCGGCCGGGCAGGGGCGATTCGTCCAGGACCACTGCCGCCAGGGGCGCGCCCAGGCTCCAGTCGTCCTCGCTCGAGCGCCGCCCGCGCCAGCTCACGTCGATCACCCCGAAGTCGTCGTCGATTCTCGCTCGCAGGGGCAGCGCGCCTCCGGCGATCGTCTCCACGTTAGAACGACCCGGTGCCGCCAACTGGACCTCCGGCGCGCGGTCTTCGACCACGTCGATCGCGAACAGGCCCGGATCGGGATTCGACAGGCCGTTGGCGTCGGTCAGCTCGAAGCGCAGGCGCACGTCGCGCTCGGCCAGGAACTCGAAGCCGAGGCCGAAGCTGTCGTCGTTCTCGGAGCCCGGCATCGGTTGCGAGGTCAGTTCGATGGTGCGGTTCTCGGGCAAGAGCACCACGCGGCCCTGCACCTCGGGCGGATCCACGCGCACCGCCACGGTGACCCGCGACCCGCGCAGGGCGCGCGCGCCGCCGTCGGTGAAGACCTCCCGGGGCAGTCCACTGTAGGGCGGAGGCTCGACCGCGATCGCCACGGCCGTGACGTCCGGCGGCCGCAGCACCTCGACCTCGGCGCGGGGCAGGCCGTCGCGATCGTCACCGCCCACTACGTAGAAACCCACGCTCTCACGCATGGCGGGCAGGCGCGTGCGGAAGACGCCGCGCGCGCCCCCAGCCAGGGTCGTGCGGCGGCCGTCGTCGAAGACCAGCCGCACCTCGCCCGGGATCACACCCTCGGCGGTGACGATGACGTTGAGGTCGGTACCGCGGGCGATCTGCGCGCGCAGCACTTCACCTTCGATCCGCACCATGCCGTCCCGTTCGGCGACCGGCAGCTCGAGGGCCAGGAACGTGCGCTGTGGCCAGGGCTGATTCCCACCCAACAGTCGACCGATGAAGATCGAAGCGTAGTTCCCGGGTAGGGCGAACAGGCCGACGCTCACGGCCAGGGCGGCGACCGAGCCCAGAGCGAAGCGCCTGTGGGGTCCGCGCGCGTCGAGGGCCGCGTCGAAGTCGATCTCGTCGGCGCGGTGCTCGGCTTGCGCCAGCACGCGGCCGATCAGTTCGGACTCGAGTCCGCTCTCGCCGCCCGATCCGGTTACGCCACCGCCCGGTCCGGTCTTGCCACCGACCGAGGAGTCGGCGGCTCTGGACTGGAACTGGACCGCGCTGACCAATAGTTGATCGGAGCCGGGCGTGCCGCGCTCGGCCAGCACGGCCAGTCCGCTGCGGTCGGGGATGCGTCGCAGGTGCCGATAGCCTTCGCGCCAGGCGGCCGCCAGGGGCAGGGCCGCGAGCACACCCAGGTGCAACAGTCGCACGAGGCGCGGGACCTGCAGGCCCCAGTCGGCCAGGAACGCGAAGAGGATCCAGCCGCTGGCCACCAGCAGCACCGAGCCGGCGGCGTGCAGCAGGACCGAACGCACCAGGCGCCCACGCAGGGCCACCAGCCGCGCCTCGAGGCGCGGCGTGCGTGTCAGCGGCGCATCCGTGCGCGCCTGATTCGTTCGGTCGTTCGATGCCGGCACTAGCGTTGGAAGATGGGCAGGTAGCGGTAGGGGATCTCGAGCACCAGCAGCGCTACCGCAGTGCCGAACTCAGGGCCGGGGCCGACGCTGTTGGGCCACGAGCCGTCCGGCTGCTGCAGGTCGAGGATCACTTCGCGCACTTCGGTGTAGTAGGGGTTCCAGTAGTCGACGCCGTTCTGGGTGCCGGCCGTGAACATGGCCTGCACGCCGTAGTAGTGCCCGTACCAGAAGAAGTAATGGCCGTTGTCGCGGGTGCCGTAGCGGTCGTTGAAGTGGCTGAGGTTGGCGTTGAGGTAGTCGAGCCCCTGGCGAATGGCCTCGTCGGAGTAGATCCCGACGCCGTGCAGGGCCGTGACCCCGGCCGATGTGAGGGGGAAGGACGAGCGGCTGCTACTGTCCTTCTGGTAGACGAATGCGCCGACCTCGTCCGCGAACATGTGGTGCTGAAATCCGCCGCGACGGTCGTGCTCGGTGATCGCCGAGTCGACGATGTACTGGGCCGCCCGGTCGATGGTGGTCTTGGGCACGCGGATGCCGATGTTGCGCGCCGCGCGCAGGGCCAGGACCTGGCAGACCACGATCGACATGTCCGACTGGGGCGCGTAGGGCTCGTAGCGCCAGCCACCCTCCTCGTTCTGGGCGCGCACGATGAAGTCCACCGCGCGTTGCAGCACCGAGCGCACGTCCTCGCGGTGCGTCATGCCGTAGATCTCCGCCAGCACCAGGGTGGCGAAGGCGTGGCTGTACATGCGTGTACCGCCCGACGTCATGTAGCCGTCGCCCTGGGCGTCGGCCACGTCGAGGATCCAGTTCAGCCCCCGTTCGACGACCTCGCCGTATTCCCCGCGGCCGGGCAGGTGCCCGCCAGCCAGGAAGGCCATCAGGGCCAGGGAGGTCACGCCCACGTGACCGCTCTCGCGGGTGTAGCGATAGCCGTTGTTGAGCTTGTAGCCGACCTTGCCGGTCCAGCTCCCGTCACCGTTCTGGTGCGCCGCCAGCCAAGCCAACCCGCGCGCCACCGCCTGGACCTGCTCCGGCGTGATCGACGGCGTTTGCGCGGGGCCGGTCTGCTGTGCGCCGAGCACCGACGCGGCCACGGGCCCCGTCGGTTGGGCGCGTGGATCCGCGATCGGAACTGCGACAGGTGCAGCGAAGGGCGCCGCCACGGTTGCCGATGCCGGCGCGGCAGTAGCCGGATCCAGCACGGACGCCAACTGGGGCCTGGCCGAAGCCGCGCTGGCGAGCAGGGCTGCGGCTACGGTCAGCACGCCGAGTCTTGCGGTCGGTCTCATCGCTCGTTCCTCCACAGGTCGATGCGGTCCATGGTCCCGCGGGGGCTCTTGCAGCCCAGCCAGAGGGTCGAACCGCTGGCCAGGGGCGTGAGTGATTGGAAGGCCTCGTACTCGCTCGGCACGAAGCGACGACCGAGGCGGGTGCCGTCGGGCCGCGAGAGCAAGTCGAGCCAGACGCGCTCGCGAGTCCCGTTGCGGCGCGCCCGTTGGGCGTAGAAGAGCGCCACGGTGGTCTCGGACACGACGGCCCGCGCCCATGAGGGGTCGTAGAGCATCGTCTCGGTGACGGCGAGTTCCTGGACCCACTGTCGCCCGCGATCCAGGTCGATCGCCGTGACCTGGGCCCGCTCGTCGCTGCGCGGCGACGAGACGGTGAAGACCATGGGGATGGGGAGCTCGATGCGATCACCACGCCGCACGCCGATCACGCGGTCCTCGCGGTCCAGGGAGTAGACCGTGCGGCGCGAGCCCAGGCGCGGATCGACTTCGATGATCGCGCCGCGGCGGCCACCCTCGCCGAGGCCGTTGCCCTCGGCCACGAGGAACATGCGGCCCGCGTGGGTCAACACCGCGCGCAGGTCGCGGTCGTCACCGAGTTCGATCGACCAGGCCTCGTCGAGTCGCTCGAGGTCGATGGCGGCCACGCGGCCGCGCAACAGGCTGGGTAGCACCAGTCGGTCGCCGGTGATCCAAGGGGCGCGGTCGATCCACGAGCCGAGCTTGTCCGGCAACTGGATCTGGCCGCGCAGCTCGCCGGTGAAGGCATCGAGCACGCAGGCATCCGCCGGTCCGACCGTCTCGTAGGCGATCGCGACCACGTGACCGTTCGCAGCCAGGGGCGAGAACCAGCCCGGTCCGCTGGGCAGGGGCGTGGTCCACAGGACGTCGCCGCCGATGGCGTCGATCCCCATCAGCTGGTGGGTCCGGTCGATCAGATCGAAGACCTGGGCGATGACCACTCCGTCGGTGGCGGTGACCGCGCGCAGCTCACCGCGGCCGATCGCGTGGATCCACGCCGCGCGACCGCTGGACACGTCGATCGCGACCAGGAGACCGTCCGAGCCCACGACGACACGGCTCGGGGTCAGGACCCAGCGTTGCTCCTGTTCCACCGGCAGCTCGTCGAGCGGCGGACGCCCGGTCCACAGTGGCTTGTCCGGTTGGTCCACGTCGAAGGCCTGGAGCTCGCCGCCGCTGACCACGATCAGCGGACGCGGCACCTCGCCGCCGGCCGAGTTCGCACCGACCGGCGGCTGTCCCAGCATGTGCCAGGGTCCCGGCAGCTCGTCGCCGAGCATGATCTGCTGGTCGAAGCTAGCGGTAGGGCGCGGCTGCGGCACGTTGGCGGGGAAGCGCGCGACCACCTCATCGAGACGTTGGCCCGCGAAGGGCTCGTCCTGGAGCTGCAGGTCCGGCAGCGTGCCCGCCAGGCGCGTGAGCAGTGCGCGCTCGAAGTCGCGGTTGCCGGAGCGCCCCAGGCCGATGGCGAGGCGAGCGAGTAGCGCGCCGCGAGCGAGCTCGTCGAGGCGCGGATCGAGGTCGGCGGTCAGGGCGCCGACCGCCTCGGCCAAGGCCCTCACGTCGCCCTGGTCGAGGGCCAGGCTCAGGCGCTCGCGCCGCGCCTCGAGGGTCGCCTCCGCGAAGGGGAAGAGCTGCGGCAAACGATCCAGGGCGTCGCCGTCCCCGCGCGACAGGGCTTCGTCGAGCAGGGTCCGAGCGCGGGCCTCGAAGGGCTCGTAGAGGTGCGGGCCACCGGCGGCGAGCAGGTCGGCGATGCGCGCCACGGAGCGCTCCCCGAGGGTCACGTCGGCGGACACGTGCTCGTTGCGGTAGCCGGCCAGGACGGCGTGCCAATCCTCCAGGGCCTCAGCGAAATGACCGCGCTCCTGCGACCACAGCGCGCGCTTGGCCAGGGCCCAACCGCCGGCGGGCACGGGCAGGGCCCAGACGCCGTCGACGCGGGCGAATTCGATCCACTCCGGGTCGCCGATCAGGTGCTCGATGCCGATGTCGAGGTCGCCGCAGCGGCGGCGCAGGTCCTCGAGCGCAGCGAGCCAGGCGTCGACGTCGTAGGTGCGAACCACGGGCAGCAGGGCCAGCAGCAGGTCGCGCACCTGACCCGGGGCGCGCGCGATCTCGAGCCCGCGCTCGAGCAGGTCGCGGGCCGGCTCCGGTTGTCCCAGGGTGCGGCGCAGGTCGGCCTCGAGTTGGAGGTTGGCCACCAACTCGCTGACCAGGGGCGCCGCGGCGCCCTCGATCCGGTCCTGCAGGGTCGCGCGCGCGCGCTCCAAGAGGGCCAGGGAGTCGGATGCGTGGCCCAGGGCGATCTGACTGCGCGCTCGGCGGTTCAGCAGACGCGCGAGCTCGAGGGCCGCGCCGTCGTCCCCGGGAGCGGCGGCCAGGCGAGCCGCGGCGCGGCTCTCCAGCACGGCCAGATCCAGGAAGCCCGTGATCGTCTTGTTGTTGGCGGAGACCAGCAGGCCGGGCCCGACCGCCAGGTTGCCGCGCTCGCCCTTCTCCCACGGGAAGCCGACGCCGTCGACCTCGGACCCGTCGCGCAAATCGTAGGCGCGCAGCTCCGTGCTGCCGGGGACCAGGACCATGCCCTCGGCGACCAGAGCCCGCGGCGCGCGCTGGGCGCTGCTGTAGGTGGTCGGGCCGGGATCCAACTCCACGCGCAGGGAGCCAGGGGCCAGCTGGGCCCGCGCGCGCAGACCCTCCGCTTTGCGCCAGGCTGCCACCCAGCCGCCCGAGAAGTAGACCTCGCGCTCGCCGGCGCCGATCAGGGCGTCGACCTCGCTGTCGCTCTGGCGCGCGGGCCGCAGGGACGAGGCCGGCTGGGACCACAGGACGCTGCCCTGGTCGATGTCGACCGCGATCAGATCCTCGGAGTCCAAGGGCGTGACCAACACGACTCCCTCGGAGACGACCGGCGGCGAATTCTTCCAGGTCAGGCGACGATCGCTCGAGATCAGCCCGCGCGTGGGCGGCAGGGGAATCTGGTCGTAGGTCGCTTGCCAGCGCACGGCCCCGTTGAACAGATCCAGGGCGGCGACCGTGCCGAGTTGGGTCGCCACCAGCACCAGGTCGCCTTCGACGCGCACCGGCGGCGCGGAATACTCGCGCTCGTGCCGATTGAACATGTTCAGTTCGCGTTGACCGCTGATCACCGGCGTGGACCACAGGAGGTCGCCGCTGTGCAGATCGAAGGCTGCGACCTGCAGGTCCACGCGACCCTCCATGCGGAACATCGGCGCGATCACGCGCGACCCGGCGACTATCGGTGCGCCGGCGACGGACATGCGTTCGCTGAAGCTGCCGGTCAGCCCGTCCCAGGCGGGCGGCGGCAGGTGGCGCCAGAGCAGCCTGCCGGTCTCCGAGTCGAAGGCGAACAGCCGACGATCGGGGAGGGCGCGCATGATCACAAAGCTCTGGTAGTCGTCGTTGGGCAGCGCCGCGTAGGGGATCTGTTGGGCGGCGACCACGACCCCGGAGCCGACCGCCGGCACGACCACTTGGTTCTCCTTGTCGATCGCCTTCTCGAGGCTCTCGCGATCATCGGACCCGAGTTGGGCCCAACCCGGGGGCTCCGGCGAACGCCACAGCTCGGTGCCGTCGAAGGCATCCAGGCACAGGACGTTGAGCGTGGTGCTGAGGTAGACCCGATCCCCGTGCACGACGGGCACGAGGTTGGGGTAGTCGGACCGCGATGCGCCGAAGGCGAAGGGGTTGTCGGGCACGTCGGCGGACCAGGTCTCGCGCTCGCCGCGGGGCACGGGGCCGGGAGCTTGCCCCGGGCCGGGCAGCGTGAAGCCCGAGTCGGGGGGGCCGAACTCGGCTGTCGTGGCGACGGCCTCGAGGGCATCGACGCGCACCTGAGCCGCCTGGGCGTCGTGGATCCCGAGTCGGCGTTCGAGCAGGCTGGCGCGATCCCAGAGCAGGCTGGCCTCGGACAACTGGCCAGCGGCGAAGGCCAGGTCTCCGCCGGCGCGCAGGGCGCGAGCGGCGGCGGGGGCCACCGGATAGTGGTCGGCGACCGCGCGCAGCTCCTCGGTCGAGCCGTCGCGCAGGGCGTGGGCGACGGCTTCATCCGCCTTGGGTCCGAAGCGCAGGGCGTAGATCTCGAGTGCCGCGCGGGGCAGGTTCGCGAGGGTGCCGCGGGCCCACTCGGCCGCACCGAGGTGGTGGGCCATCTGGGACGGGCGCTCCAGGTCGGTGGCCCAGCCGTCCGGCAGGAGGTTCTCGGGCCGCCCGTCGACCAGATCCATCAGGGCGTCGATGGCCAGCTCCCAGCGCTGGGCGTCCAGGTGGTCGAGCGCTTCCACGGAGAGCCGCGCCGCCTCCCGATCGACGGGGAGGGCGAACCACTGTCCGCTGGGATCGTCGTCGACTTGGGCTGCCGCCGACCGAGCCGGGAGGGCGAGCGCCAGGGCGACAACGACCCCCGGCACCAGTCGCGCGGGATGGATCGTGAGCACGGTATCGACGGCCAGACGCATCTTAGGCCCGATCGACCGGGCCCACAGGGGGCCCCCAGGGCCGATCCGAGGCGATGGGAGCCCGCGCACGTAAGTCCCCGGGGCCGCCCCTTGGGCGTCCCGCGACCGGGTCCGATCACGTCGGGCGGGGAGCCCGGCGCTGGTCAGACCAACTCGAGGCGCTTGCGGATCAACCATTCTGCGGCGAGCAGGCCGAGGACGACGAGCAGGGTGGCCCAGCGATCCCAGACGTCGACCAGGCGCGAGGAGATCGGTTCACGACGCTCCTCGCCGCCCGGGAAGGGGGAGAGCAACAGGTCGAGGTCGGCCAGGCTGGCGGAGACCCCGCGAGTGGCGGCGGAGATTGCGGCCAGGGTCTGGGGATCCGGCGCCGGCTCCGCGCTCTCGCGCGAGGGCAGCAGCACCTCGAAGTCGGCGCTGCTGAGACGACGCCCGTCGACCTCGATCCAGATGCGGTAGTTGCCGGGGCGCTCGACCTGCAGTCCACCGCGGTACTCGCCCTCGCGCCCGTCGACCACGGGCAGGGTCAAGCCCTCGGGCCGCCCGTCGGGTCCCGCCCAGCGGACTTCGAGGTCGGTTGCCTCGCTGGGGCGGTAGTCCTCGTCGAGCACCCGGGCTTCGACCACGATGCGTTCGGAAAGGTCGTAGCTCGCGCGGGCGGTCTCGATCCGATAGCGGCGGTCGCCACTGCGCAGTCGACCCAGGGCCAGCCAACGCAGGGCGGACTTCCAGAAGCGCTCGAAGTAGCGCGGGCCGTAGCGGAACTGCCAGCGCCAGGTGGAGTCGATGCCGACGAAGAGGGTGCGACCGGAGGGGTAGTAGCCGGCCACCAACAGGGGCCGCCGACCGAAGCGGTTCTCGTCGGTGGGGTGGCGCAACAGGACCTGGCTGCCGGGCTTGGCGCGCGTCACCGGCGAGAACCAGTACACGCCCTCGAGTCCGCCGGCGTCCTCCCACAGGGCCCGGTTCTGCTCGGGATCGGGAAGCATCCGCACGATCTCGTGGGGGTCCTGGGGCTGCTCCAACAGCGGGCGGAAGGAGCGCCTGCCGTCCCAAGGTGTGGTGATGTCGCCGGTCGAGTCGATCGAGACCGGAAGCACGTCTTCCAGCGGCGTGCCCAGGAAGGCGCGCGGGTTGTCGAACTCGCCGGCTTGGAGCAGCAGGCCACCGCCGGCTTCCACGAACTCGCGCAGGGCACCCAGGAACTGGTCGCCCACGGCCGGATCGGGGAACAGGCGTCGGGGGTTCACGTCGCCGAGGATGACCACGTCGTAGCCGTCGAGCAGCTCGTCGCGGGTGATCGGCAGGCGCTCGAGCGAGAACAGTCCGGGGCTGTGCTCCTGGGGGAAGCCGGGCGTGGCGGAGGCCAACCAACCCTGGAAGTCGATGTCCGATTCGGCGCGCTTGAGGAAGTCGAGCGCGAGCTTGCGGTACTCCCAACGCGGATAGCCCTCCACGTACAGCACCCGCACCTTCTCGGGGCTGACGCGCACGGCGACCTCGACGCTGTTGTCGTCCTGCAGGGTCTCGTCCTGCAGGGGCGGCAGGCGCAGCCGGAAGCGGCGCTCGCCCGTGGTCGGATCCGCCGGCCCGGGCGGCGCCACCAGCAGCACCTTGCGGCCGGCGGCGTCGAGGGTCAGCTCGCGCTGATCGAGCACGCGCACGTCGCTCTCATCCGAGAAGTTGCTCGCTTCGAGCTCCTCGAGCAGAACCTCGACCGGCTCACCGGCGGCGCTGCCGCGCCCGGTGACTCGCACGCCGAACGAGAGCTCGTCGCCCTCGAGGGCGCTGTCGGGCGACTCGACCAGCTCCAGAATCGCGTTGCGCTCGGGACGCGTGTCGCCGACCACCAGGGTGTGCACGGGCAGACCGGCGGAGGCCGCCACCCGCGCCGCTTCGAGCGGAGCGGCGCCGCCGTTGTTGCGACCGTCGGAGAGGATCACCAGCTCGGTCAAGTTGCGACCGCGGGCGGACTGGACCGTGGACAGCAAGGCGTCGCCGATGTGAGTGCCCTGGCCGCGGCCCTCGAGTCGCTCGTCGACCGAGAGGGCGTTGGTGGCCTCGTCGAAGCGCGCCAGGCGCACCTGGTAGCCGCGCTCCGCCAGTCGCGGCAAGAGCTCGCGCTCGAGCACGCGCGCGGCCACGTCGGAGCGGCTGGGGGCGGCGTCGCCCTCGAAGCCCAGCCGGCGCAGGCCGAGGCGCGCGGGATCGGCGGCCGCGTAGGCGTCCTCGCGACGCATGCTCGCGGAGTCGTCGACGAGGATCGCGACCTCCGCCGGGAAGACCTCTTCGCGCCGCTCGACGAGCACGGGCCGCGCCAGCGCCACGCACAACAGCGCGAGGGCACCAAAGCGCAGGCTCGCCAGGGCGATCCCAGCCGGGCGCGCGATGTCGCGACGGGCGTAGCCGGCCCAGGCGATCAAGGCCAGGATCGGCGCGATCACGAGCACCGCGACCCACGGGGCCGGGGCGTCGAGCAGTCGCAGGGCGGCGCTGGAGCCCTCCTCGGTCAGGGCTCCCTGCAGCGCGAAGAGCGCGTCGTGCGGGTGCAGAGCCATGGGGGGAATCGTCACGAGAGCCTCCGACGTCGTTCGAGCCAAGCACCCCAGAGGGATTCGCTGATCAGGACGGCCAGGCAGATCCAGAGCAGGCCGCGCCACAGCTCGCCGCGGCGCGAAACGTCCTGCTCGCCGACGTCGGCGCTCTCCGCGCGAACCGCGCGCAGGGCCGGGTGCAACTCGGCCAGGGCCTCGGCGGGCAGGCGCTCCAGATCACCCTCGTCCGCGCGACCCTGGACGGCGAAGACCACCGGGTCGGCCTCGTCGAAGGTCACGCGGTAGACACCAAGTCGCCCGGTCTCGGTGATCGGAGGGAGTTGCCAGCGTCCGCCGGGCAGCTCGGTGGGCTCGCCGTCCACGGGGCGGCGGGCGCCGTCGGGGAGGATCGCGACCGGCGAGCGCGGGAAGCGGTCCACGATCACCGAGAGCGGCTCGCCCACGGGCACTTCGAGGCGACGCGCCGGGCCTCGACCGGCGTGGCGCACGAGTTCGTGGGCGAAGGGCACCAGGGTCCGCGGGGACTCCGGTATCCGCGTCCAGGCCACGTCGAGGCTGGTGGTGAACAGCAGCACACGGCCGGCGCCGAAGGCGCGTTCCACCAGGAGCGGCGCCTTGCCCGCATCGAGCGCAGCCAGCACCCGCGCCTGGGGCAGGGGCGTGGTCGCGATGAAGGTGTAGATCGGGATCTCGGTCAGGAGCGGCCGCCAGCGCGGATCGTTGAAGAACGCCAGGGCCGGGTGCTCGCCGTCGAACTCGCCGACGCGGTAGTAGCCGTCGCGCCGGTCGGCGACCGAGACCACCTCGAGCGGCTCGGCCGGCAGGAGTCCCGTGCCGTCGGCCGCGAACAGGCGGCGCGCGTAGACGGAGGGCACCGTGCGATCGCCGAGGCTGACGATCAGGCCGGCGCCGGCGGAGACGCGCTCGGTGAGGCGCTCCACCGCGCGGGCGGAGATGGCCTCGACGTTGGCCAGGACGATGGCGTCGAAGGGCGCCAGGTCCAGGTCCGCGGCGTCCAGGAAGGCCGGGTCGATCTCCTCGATCGAGAAGGGCACGAAGCCGCGCGAACCCAAACCGCCGTCGTCCGGCGGCGCCAGGGCCGCGGCGAACAGACCGACCTCGTCCAGCTCGATGGCGGACTCGTCGGGGGCGCCGTTGACGAGCAGGACCGAGACCGTACCGGGCACGTCGATCACGGCCGCGCGGCGGTCGTCGAAGGCCAGGGGGTCGGCCTCGATCGACGCTTCGAGCACGTGCGCTCCCGGCTCGTCGAAGGTCACCGCGAAGATCTCGCGGGCGGTCGCGCCGCCGACCATGTCGAGCACCCGCGACGGCAGGCGCTCACCGTCGATCGCCAGGGCCAGACGCACACCACCGACCGCGCTGGCGCCGTGGTTGGTGACGTCGACGGCGATGTCCACCGGCAGGCCGGGGCCGAGCACCGGGCTGATCGGGGCGATGTCGGTGACGCCGACGTTGGGCGGGATCAGCTCCGCGGGACCGAGGTCCTCGACCGTCAAGACCAACTCGAGCTCGACCAACCGATCGAGGGCGCGGACGAGTTCGTCGGTCTGGCCCTCGGCCCGCGACGGGTCGGGATCGAAGTTCGAGCGCTGCAGGTCCGTCAACAGGCGCACCTCGACCTCGCTGGCCTCGAGGGCGTTGCCGTCCTCTTGCAGGCTCGCGAGGACCTCGGCCAGGGCGGCGACGAGGTCCATCGACGTGTCGCTCGGTTGGTCCAGGGCGCCGAGCAGGTTCAGCGCTTCGGACGGCGTGCGCCAGGAGAGCAGGCGCGGTCGATCGTCGGCAACCACCAGTCGCGCGCGGTCCCCGCGACCGCCGTCCAGGTCGCCGAGCAGCTCGCGCGCGCGCTCGATGATGCGTGCGTGCACCGTTCCGGCGCCGTCGCGGTAGCCGGTCGAGGCGGAGACGTCGAGCACGATCACCACGTCGCGCCGACTCTCGGTCAGGGGCGCGAGCGGGCTGGCGTCGCCGGCGAAGGGCCGCGCCAGGGCCAGGGCCAGGAGCGCCACGCCGAGCATCCTCAAGAGCAGCAGCAACAGGTTCTCGAGCTGCGCCCGGCGCCGGGTGCGCTTGTAGGCAGCCAGCACGAAACGCATCGCGCCCCACTCCAAGGGGCGATGGCGCCTGCGGTTGAGCAGGTGGATGATCAGCGGGACCGCCGCCAGCAGCGCGCCCAGGGCCAGGGCGGGATGGACGAAGCCGCCGATCATCCGCGCGCTCCCCCGCGAGCACGCGCCTGGCGACGCGCGAGGTAGGTCGACAGCACCACGTCCAGGGGGGCGTCGGTCCGCAGGGTGACCAGGTCGATCCCGAGCGAGTTCGCGCCGTGGGCCAGGGCCGCGGCGTGGGCCTCGACCTCTTCGCGGTAGGCCTTGCGCAGGCTCTTGGCGTCGACCTTCATGCGCTCGGCGCCCTCGAGCGCGTCGAGGCGCAGGTGTCCGTCGAAGTCGAAGTCGAGCTCGCGCGGGTCGACCACCTGCATCAGGATCGGCTCGTGTCCGGCGATCCGCAGGCGCCGAGTGCCTTCCAGGATGTGTTGGGGCTCGTCGAAGAAGTCGGACAGGATCACGACGATGCCCTTGTGTCGCAGCCGCGTGCCGATCCAGTCCAGCACGTCCCCGACGCCGGTCTCGCCCTGGGCCTCGGCGCGCTCCAGACTGGCCAGGATCGAGGCCGCCTGGGCCGCGCCGTTGTGGGGCGGGACCTTGTCGCGGACCTGCTCGTCGAACAGCACCAGGCCGGCGGTGTCGCGCTGGTTCAGGACCAGGTAAGCCAGGGCCGCGGCGGCCCAACGGGCGTAGTCGAGCTTGCTCCAGCGGCTGGAGCCGTAGCGCATCGACGCGCTGCAATCGACCAGGATGTGGCAGGCGAAGTTCGTCTCCTCGACGAACTCCTTGACCACCAGTCGGTTCGACTTGGCGTAGATCTTCTCGTCCAGGAAGCGCAGGTCGTCCCCCGGCACGTACTCGCGATGCTGGGCGAACTCGACGGAGCTACCGCGGTGGGGCGACACGTGGCCGCCGGCCATGAAGCCTTCGACCACGGTGCGCGCCACCAGCGAGAGCTTCGACAGGCGATCGAGGACGGCCGGGTCGAGCGACGTGGGCCGCAGCGCCTGGGCCCGTTGCAACGACATGGGTCAGGCCCTCGGAGGTTGCCGGCGGGGCGCCCGTGAACGGCGGTGGCCGTTCGGAGCGCCGGGCCGATGGGAGCGGAGTCGGATGCGAGCGTTCATCTCGTCCCGAACGCTCAGCTCGCCGCGGGAACGGAGGGAATCCCGGCACCGACGGTGGCGCCTGGGTCGACCTCTTTCAGCAGGCGGTCGATGATCGCGTCCGACGTGATGCCCTCGGCCGCGGCCGAGAAGGTGGTCACGATGCGGTGCCGCAGCACCGGGTGGACGATCGCGCGCACGTCCTCGATCGCCACGTGGTCGCGCCCGGCCACGGCCGCGTGGGCCTTGGCGCCGAGGATCAGGAACTGGCTCGCGCGCGGGCCGGCGCCCCACGAGATCCAGTCAGTCAGGAAGGCCAGGGGCGCATCGCCGCGCACGCGGGTGCCGCGGGTCAGGGCCAGGGCGTAGTCGAAGACGTGGTCCGCGACCGGCATCGCGCGCACGGCCCGCTGGATCGCCAGTAGCTCCTCGCCGGCCAGCACCGCGTCCGGCTGGGCCAGGGCCTCGCCGGTGGTGCGGCGCAGGATCTCGCGCTCCTCGTCGATGGTCGGGTAGGGCACGCGGACCATGAACATGAAGCGGTCGAGCTGGGCCTCGGGCAGGGGGTAGGTGCCTTCCTGCTCGATCGGGTTCTGGGTCGCCAGGACGAAGAAGGGGTCCGGCAGCTCGTGGCGCTTGCCCCCGGCGGAGACCTGACGCTCGACCATCGACTCCAGCAGGGCGGCCTGGGTCTTGGGCGGGGTGCGGTTGATCTCGTCGGCCAGGACCACGTTGGCGAAGATCGGGCCCTTGGCGAACTGGAACGAGCGCGCGCCGGACTCAGGGTCGATCTGCAGGAGCTCGGTCCCGGTGATGTCCGAGGGCATCAGGTCCGGGGTGAACTGGATGCGGTTGAACGACAGATGCATCGTCTGCGCGAGGCTCGAGATCATCAGCGTCTTGGCCAGCCCGGGGACGCCCTCGAGCAGGCAGTGGCCGCGGCAGAGGATGGCGATCAGGAGCTGATCGACGACCTGGTCCTGGCCGACGATCGTGCGCTGCAGCTCGGACTTGATGCTCTGGTGGGCGGCGCGCAAGCGCTCGAGAGTTCCCTGGTCGACCTGGGTCATCGGTGGCTCGAGAGTCGTCGGTGGCGGCCCCGGGGAGGGGGGCCGGTGGGTGTGGTGGGCCCCGGCAGGGGCGGCGCGCCGGCGCTCGGCAGCTCGACCGGCAGTCGGGACGGGCGATGGAAAGGCCGCCCGTCCGGTTCTACGACCGGACAGCCCCGGTATCGACCACGGGACTGCTATTTCCCTCCCCACGCGCGAGTTGCGCGCGGGGGTCGGTACCGCGATCGGAACCGACCGCTCGTCCAGCACTACTAATGGGTCCATGCGCCCGGGTTTCGGCCCCAGGCACTGCGGCGCGGATCCGATCGACGGATCGTCCACGGTCGCGGGTGCGAGGCCGGCCCGCGTTCAGCGCAGTTCGAACAGCTCCAGATGGTCGTGCCCCGCGACCACGGCGCGGTTGCCGATCCGCAGCACCGCCCCGCCCCCGGCCCAGCGTCCGGCGGGGGTCACGCCAGGCGGGTGCAGGGTGGCGCGATCGAGGAGCAGCAGCTCCCGAGTGCGGTCGAAGAGGTAGAGGGCGCGGTCGCTGCTGACCAGCACCCGCGCGCCGTCCTCGGCCAGGCCCTCGCGCAGGGGTTCGCCCGGGAGCAGGTGCAGGGCCTCGCGCCGCGCTCCGCTGCGGGCCTCCCATGCGGCCAGGGCGGTGCGGTTGCCGGCCCGGGCGAGGATCAGGGCCACGGGACCCGTCGGACCCGCGACCAGGCCCTGGAGCGACAGGCCCGAGCCGATCGGCGCCGGCGCCTCGACGAAGGGCCCCTCGGGCCCTCGAGGGAGGCCGCCCACGGCCAGCCAATAGAGATAGTCTCCGTCCGCCGGCGCCCAGGCCAGGAGCCCGGAATCGGGGTCCCAGGCCGCCCTGCTTCCGGTCCAGCCCCGGTCCTCGCTCGGCTTGCGGCGGTTCAGGACCGACCAGCGCACCCTCCCGTCGACGGCGTCGACCAGGGACCCCAGGCCGAGCTGGGTCCCGACGAAGACCTGCGGACCACAGACCGTCAGGGGCGAACCCGATCCGCGTCGTCCGGTCGCGCCGGCGAAGCGCCCGATGTCCGGCACCAGCTCTCCGCCCTTGGCCAGGAGCAGGCGCCAGCGCGGCTCGCCCGTGACGCTGTCGAGGGCCACCAGGTGGGCTTCGATCTCGCCCGATCCCCGCCGGGTCTGGGCCAGGGCGCTGCGGCCGACCAGGGCCGGTCCCGGCTGGAACTCGACGTTGTCCAGCTCGGCCAGGAGCGCGGGGCTGCCCACGCCGTCGGGGCCGCTCCAGCGCTCGTCGACCACCGCCCAGCGCGCCCGCGCCAGGGCCGGTCCCCCGCCCCGCCCGGAGGTCGGCTCGATCAGGACCAGCGCGTTGCCGCGTCCCCGCGACGGCGTGGCGCGCCCGGCGACCACGAGCAGGGCTTCGCCATCGGTGGCCGGCTGCAGGGGCCAACCGGGAGGGTCCTCGGCGGAGTAAGCCTGGGGCGGGACGCCCAAGACCTCCGCGATCAGTTCCGCGGGTTCGATCGTCTCGATCGCCTCGCCGCGCGCCAGATCGACCAGGTGGACCCGCGACGCGGTCTGCACGGCGACCAGGTCCTCGCCGCAGGCGACCATGCCGGCGCGCATGCCCGCGCCCAGGGGTTGGCTCGGAAAGGGCGGCGGCGGACCGACCTCGTCGACCAGGGCCACCTGGCGCCCGGTGCCAAAGCCGCCGTAGCGCGGCGCGACGAGTTCGGCGGGCTGCAAGCCGTCGAGGGCCGTCCGTCGGCGCTCGACGGCAGTGGCACTCGCCTGTTCCTCGCGCAGCCGCGCGTGACGCGCCGCGCGGTCGTACCAGGTCCGCGCCTCGACCGGGTAGCCGCGCTCCAGGGCCCGGTCGCCGAGGGCCAGGGCCGCGCGCAGTCCGCCGGAGGTGCCCGGCCAGCGGCGCTCGACGCCGGCCAGGGCCGAATCGATCAGCGCGGCGCGCAGGTCGAGGTCGGAGGCCTCGTCGAAGCGCTCGCGCCAGGCCGCGGCGGCGATGGGGGAGAGTTCCAGACGGGCGAGCAGCGCCTCCTCGACGCCGTCGAAGGCCCGCGGCTGGCTGGCCTCGGTCGTGGCCGCGTCGAGGTCCGCGATCCACGGCACCACCGCACCGACCTGGCTCTCGCCGACCGCCAGGCGCCAGGCGTCGAGGGCGTCGGCGACCCGCTCCTCGGCCCAGGCGCGGTCACCCTCGAGGAAGCGCTCGGCGGCCGCCTCGTCGACGGGCACGAAGCACTGGTTGCGGAGCGGACCCTCGCCCGCGAGGAGGTCGATGGTGGGGGCCGTGCCTGCGCCCTGGGGCCCGATCGCCGCAGTTCGTGCAATCACCGCCGCCGGTGCAGCTACCGCCGCCGGCTGGGCGAGCGCGAGCGCCGCGAAGAACCCGGACATCGACGATCCCGCGACTACCAGCGTTGCGATCCTCACCGCCGCGCGCGTCGAAGCGCCGCCGTGAAGCTGAAGGCCGTGATGCAGAGGGGTCGCCATGGCTCTCGCGGGTTGTCCCGAGCGGACTGGAACTGCGACGGGATCTGCGCCGCCGCGCGCCCGTCGCAGGGCGCACTCGGTCAGCGGACCAGTGAGCGACGCCGAGAGGCCCCGTCGGTCGCGGCGCCGCCGCCGGGCAGCGCCGTCGACGCGTCCCCGCGCAGCGGTACGGTCGACATACCCGCGCGCTGGCTCGCCGCCCCGTTCGACAGCGCCCCGTTCGACAGCGCCCCGTTCGATCGTTCCGCAGCGCTGATCTCGACTCCGGTCGTGAGGCCCGCATCCGCCAAGCTGTCAGTCTGGGCGGCGCGCGCCTTGCGGTCGGCCCGTCGCAGGCGTTCGCGGTAGAAGGAATCGTCCAGGGCCGCGCGGCGACGTTCCAGCGTCGCGAACTCACCGCTGAGGTCTGCCTGGCGCTGGTGCACCTCGACGGCGGCGCCCGCGAGTCGCTCGCGCTCGGCCAGGGCCGGCCGCAGGCCGTACCAGGCGATGTGGGCGAACAGGCAACCGCCGACGAACAGCGGCGCGCAGTGCGCGGCCAGTCGTGCCGTTCCGCCGATCAAGCGCCCGAAGAAACCCCGCTCGAGGTCCGCGCGTCGACCGTCGCCGGTCGCGTCGACATCGCCCGGCAGAGCCGCCGGAGGCGCGAGGAGGTCGGTCTCGAACAGGTTGGCCACGATTCGATCGCCCTCAGGCGCCTCCGCCCGCACGCGACTGCAGTCGACGGGCGCCGTACACGGCGTAGTCGCCGAGGCCCTCCTCGATCCGCAGGAGCTGGTTGTATTTCGCGACCCGATCCGAGCGGCAGGGCGCACCGGTCTTGATCTGGCCGGCGTTGGTCGCGACCGCGAGGTCGGCGATGGTCGAGTCCTCGGTCTCGCCCGAGCGGTGGCTGATCACGCACGTGTAGCCGTTGCGGTGGGCGAGGTCGATCGTCTCCAGGGTCTCGGTCAGGGTGCCGATCTGGTTGACCTTGATCAGCACCGAGTTGCCGGCGCCCTTCTCGATGCCCGTGCGCAGTCGCGCCGCGTTGGTCACGAACAGGTCGTCGCCGACCAGTTGGATCTTGTCGCCCAGTCGATCCGTCAGCTTGACCCAACCGTCCCAGTCGTCCTGGTCGAGGCCGTCCTCGATCGAGTAGATCGGGTACTTCTCGCACCAGCTCGCGTAGAGGTCGACCAACTGCTCCGCCGTGTGCGCCTTGCCGTCGACGTGGTAGGCGCCGTCCTTCAGGAACTCGGCCGAGGCGGCGTCGATGGCGATCATCACGTCGCGACCGGGCTGCAGGCCGAGCTTCTCCGAAGCCTCGAGGATCAACTCGATGGCCTCTTCGTTGGAACGCAGGTTGGGTGCGAAGCCGCCTTCGTCGCCGACCGATGTGGAGTAGCCCTTGGACTTGCAGACGGACTTCAGCGCGTGGAACACCTCGGTGCCCATGCGCAGTCCCTCCCGGAAGGCGGTGCCGCCGAAGGGCATCACCATGAACTCCTGCAGGTCGACGTTGTTGTCCGCGTGCTCGCCGCCGTTGAGAATGTTCATCATCGGCACCGGCAGCGTGCGCGCGCCGGCCCCGCCGATGTAGCGGTAGAGCGGCAGCCCGTGCTCCTCGGCCGACGCCTTGGCGACCGCCAGGGACACGCCCAGGATCGCGTTGGCGCCCAGGCGCGACTTGTTGGCGGTGCCGTCCAGGTCGATCATCAACTGGTCGACGGCGGCCTGGTCGCTGGCGTCCTCGTCGAGCAGTTCGCGGGCCAGCTCGGTGTTGACGCTCTCGACGGCCTTGAGCACGCCCTTGCCGCCGTAGCGGCCCTCGCCGTCGCGCAGCTCGCAGGCCTCGTGGATCCCGGTGCTGGCGCCCGACGGGACCGCCGCCCGGCCCATGGCACCGCTGGCCAGCAACACCTCGACTTCGACCGTGGGGTTACCCCTCGAATCGAGGATCTCCCGCCCGTGAACGCTGACGATTTCGCCCATGGGTCCAGAGACTAGCGTCGGGCCCCGCTCCAGCCCAGGCTTCTGGTTGCTCTCCGGCCCCGATCGGGAGCGGTCGGAACGGATCTCGTCAGGGACCGGCGGGGACCCTGGTCGGCGGACGGCCCTTGGACTTATCTTGCGTGGCTCGATCCCCGGTCGCGACCGCCCGGATCGACCGACATGCGGAAGGTCCACCTACTCCCCAATCTACTGACCCTGGGCAATGCCTTCTGCGGTCTGTTGGCCCTCGCCAAGGGGATCGACGCGCTGGCCTATGCCGGCGACGGCGGCGTCTTCTACGCGAAGATGCAGACCGCCTGCTCCCTGGTCTTCCTGGGGATGGTCTTCGACCTCCTCGACGGTTGGGTAGCCCGGCTGACCCGCTCGGAGAGTCCCTTCGGCGCCCAGCTCGACTCCTACTCCGACGCCCTGACGTTCGGCGTGGCCCCGGCCCTCTTGGCCAAGGTGCTGATCGAGCACGAGGGCGCCCTGGGCGGCTGGCCCGGCAACCCGCGTTTGCACTTCCTGGCCGCGGCCGCCTTCGCGCTGATGGCGATCCTGCGCCTGGTCCGCTTCAACTTGGAGACGGACGACGAGGTCAAGCAGAAGCACGCCGTGTTCTTCGGCCTGCCCTCGCCGGCCGCAGCGGGCTCGGTGGTCTCGACCATCTGGGTCTACCTGGTGCTGCAACGGCCCGAGCTCGAGACCGTGGACGGCACCCCGACGCCCCTCGGCGGCGTCATGGGTTGGTTGGGCGAGCACGACTGGAACGTCCTCTCGGCCGTGATCCCGCTGATGCTCCTGGTGCAGTTGCCGATCCTCGGCCTGCTGATGGTCAGTCGCGTGCGCTACAGCCACCTGGGGCACCTGTTGGGCCGCGAGCGCTCGTCCTTCGTGACCCTGGTGGTGGCGGTCTTCGCCGCCTTCGGCTTCTTCCTCGTGCCGGTCCCGTCGTTGTTCCTGCTCTTCAACGGCTTCGTGGTCTGGGGCCTGGTGAACTACGGCCTGCGCGGTCGCCGGCTCGCGCGGGCCCGGTCCGACGAGGCGCGGGGGCGGGTCGCGTGAGCGAGGTGGCCTGGCTCGGGCTGGGGGCGAACATCGGCGACCCCGAAGCGCAGATCTCCGGCGCCCTGGAATCCCTCGCCGCGGACCCGCGCCTCGAACTGCTGCGGGTCTCGACCCTGATCGAGACCGACCCCGTGGGCGGCCCCCCGGGCCAGCCGCGGTTCCTGAACGGTGTGGCCGAGGTCCGCTGGGCGGGCGAGCCCGAGGCGCTGCTCGAGCTGCTGCAGGCCGTGGAGGCCCGCTTCGGGCGCGAACGGCAGGTCCCGGATGGCCCCCGGACCCTGGACCTGGACCTGCTCCTGTTCGGGGAGCGGCGGATCCGAGGACCCCGCCTGACGGTTCCCCACCCGCGCATGGACCAGCGCACCTTCGTCCTGGGTCCGCTGGCCAGCCTCGAGCCCGGCCTGCGGATCCCCAGTCAGTCCGGCTCGGTGGCGGAGCTGCTGGCGGGGTTGGGCTCGTCCGCGGCCCTGGCCAGTCACTGATTCCCTCTCCCGGGCGGCCAACGGGCCTTCTCGGGCAGCTGCGAGGGGGCTACCGCACCCGAACCTGCGCGGTCCCGGCGGTGGTGGTAGGGTCAGGTGGTCCGCTGCCACGGCCCACCCCCCTCCAGCCATGCTCGATTCCATTCTGCTCGGCCTCTCGGTCCTCACGTTGGTGCCCGCGCCCGCCCCCGGGGTGGTCATCAGACCCCGGGTCCGGACCGACCAGGTCCTGGTGCGGCTGGCGCCGGGATCGAGCGACCATGCGGATCTGGCGCGCTGGGCCGGGCTGGAGCCGCGCGGCGTGCGCGCCCTGCCCGGTGCGGGCTGGGGCCTGGTCGAGGTCGAGCCCACCACCGACGAGGGGCTGCGCGAGGCGGTTGCGATCCTCACGACCTCCCCCGAGGTGCTCTTCGCCGGCCCGACCCTGGGCGACCCTCGCCTCGATCCGGCGGCCGGCTGGGGAGCTCCCCAACCGCGGCTACTCCTGTGTGGTCGCGATGCGCAGATGCAACAGGCCCTGGCCGCGGCGGCCGACCTCGCTCCGGAGCTGAACCTCGAGTCGGCGCAACTGGGCGGCATCCCCGGCGCCCTGGTCATGTCCTCGCCGGAACGGGATGGCTACGCCCTGCTCGAGACCGTCGAGCTTCTGGCGTCCGACGGGCGCCTGGCCTGGGTCGAGCCGGACTGGTGGATCACCGGCCAGGGCGGGCTCTCGACGCCCAACGACCCGCTCTTCCCCCAGCAGTGGGCACACCAGAACACCGGCCAGAACGGTGGCCAGGTCGGCGTCGACCTCGACACCGTCGAAGCCTGGGACCTCTCGACCGGCTCGGCTTCGGTTGCGGTGCTCGTGATCGACACAGGCGTCGACCTGATGCACCCGGACCTGAATGTGGCCGGCGGCGAGGACTTCACCGACGACGGCGGGACTGGTGGCTTGCCGTTCAACGCCTGTGACAACCACGGCACGTGGGTGGCCGGTTGCGTCTCGGCGATCGCGGACAACGCCACGGGTGTGGTGGGCAGCGCGCCGGCATCACCGGTGCTCGCGGCGCGTGCGATGATCTCCGAGTTCACACCGCCCGTGTGTTCGGGCTCCTGGTCCTCCAACGCCAGTTGGACCGTCGACGCCCTCGACTGGGGCGTGACCAACGGTGCGCGCGTCACCGTCAATAGCAACTCCTACGGCTTCACCTCGGCGGCCATCGACGCCCGCTACCAGCTGGCCAAGACCCAGGGAGTGATCCACTTCGCCGCGTCCGGAAACTTCTCGGCCGCGTCGGTCTCGTATCCCAGCAGCCTGGATTCAGTCGTCTCCGTCGGAGCGATCGACTCCACAGGTTCCAAGGCCAGCTTCAGCAACACCGGACCCGGCCTGGGACTCGTCGGGCCCGGTGTGGGCATCGACACCACGGACCGCTCGGGCTTCAACGGCGGAAGCCTCGGCGACTACGTCACGCTGAACGGAACGTCCTTCGCGACGCCCTTGGTCGCTGGTGTGGCCGCCTTGGTCATGGCCGCGGATCCGACCCTGCAACCGGATCGGGTCGAGTTGATGCTCGCCGCCACGGCCACCGACTTGGGGACCCTCGGTTTCGACGAACAGTTCGGCAACGGACTTCCGAGCGCGCGCGCGGCGGTGGAGCTGGCTCTCGGCCAACGCGACGCCATCCTCGGTTCGCCGGGCCAGATCTCCCTCGCGGCGGGCGGCTCGCAGACCTTCGAGCTGCTGGCGGGAAGTGGTGGGGCAGGAGCCATCTACCTGCTCCTGGGCAGCGCCTCGGGGACTTCGCCGGGCCTGTCGCTCGACGGCTTCGTCCTGCCCCTGGTGCCGGACAATTGGACCAACCTGACCATCTCCCAAGCCAACGTCGGGATCTTCTCGAATACCTTCTCGGCCTTCGACACGCAGGGGCGCGCGATCGCCTCGTTGACGATCCCCGGGGGTCAGAACCCGTTCCTGGCCGGCCTGGTCTTCAACCACACCTTCATCCGCATCGTGGTCGGGCCGATTCCCTACCTGGCCATCCAGCCGCCGGACCCGGCGCCGCTGCAGATGGTGCCCTGATCGCGCGACGGAGCCACGGCGGTCCCGTCGGTCGGTAGGGCGGTAGGGCGGTAGGGCGGATGCGCCGGCGGTCGGGTCTGACGCGAACCCCTCGTGCGGATCCCAAGGAGCCACGCGAGCGCCGCGCCCCCCGGCGTCCGCGGTGCGGGTCGCCGGAACGCATCCGGCCTGTCGACATCCGCTGTGGCGTGTCTCGATATCGGCGGCGGGGAAGGGAGGCCGGGCCAGGGGGTTGCGCGTGCGCCGGGGGACCGCTCGCTCGGTCCCCACAATTCCAGGACGCGTCGGGCGAGGGGTCGAGGACCCCGCGCGATAGGCTGTGCGAGTTCTGTCAGCGGCGGCAGATTCAAGGCAACTCGGTGTCCTGATTCGCATGCCGAGATGCTCCTGCAACTACGATCGGGCCCGACCGAAGCCGAGGACCTGTGCCCTGACCGGGCGAGCCGGGTCCCGCCCCCCCCCTCACGCGGCAAGCGACGACGCTGGCCGACGAGTCAATCGAATCCAAGATCCCCCCATGTTCCGCAACTCCTTCATCGCAGCGCTCGCCCTGGTAGCGAGCTCCTTCTTCGCTTCGGTCGGCTACTCGCAGCAGGCCGAAGTCTCCGCCTTCGATGCCTCGCTGACCGCCTTCAATGCCGCCAGCGAAGCCGCCACCGCGGCTCCTGACGACGCCGACGCGAAGAAGGCGCTGACCGAAGCGCGCAACGCGCTGGACGCTGCGCACAAGGCGGCGGCGGATGCGCTCGCCGATGCCGGCGACGCGGAAGGCAAGACGAACGTCGACAGCCGTTACACCGAGGCGACCGGGAAGATCGTCTCGTTCGCCGGTGGCGTCGGCCTCGTGGAAGGTTGGATCAAGACCGGCAAGGACTGGGTCATCGAAGATGGCCCGGGCTTCTTGGTCCAAGTGATCGTGATCCTGGTCATCTGGATGGTCTTCAAGATCATCGCCGGCGTCGTCGGCAAGGCGACCCGCAAGGCGCTCAGCACGCCGAAGATCAAGGCCTCCAGCCTGCTCAAGGAGTTCCTGATCGGCATGGCCCAGAAGGCCGTCATGGCCGTCGGGGTGCTGGTCATCCTGAGCCAGCTCGGCGTCGCGGTCGGCCCGCTGTTGGCCGGCCTCGGTGTCGCGGGTTTCGTGTTGGGCTTCGCGCTGCAGGACACCCTGGGCAACTTCGCCGCGGGGATGATGATCCTGTTCTACCGTCCCTACGACATCGGTGACGTGGTCAGCGCCGGCGGTGTGACCGGCAAGGTCGACGCGATGAGCCTGGTCTCGACCACCATCCTGACCCCCGACAACCAGCGCCTGATCGTGCCCAACGGCGGCATCTGGGGCGGCGTCATCACCAACGTCACGGCCAACACCACGCGCCGCGTCGACATGACCTTCGGCATCGGCTACGGCGACGACATGGCCCACGCCGAGCGCGTCTTGACCGAAGTCGTGACCGGCCACGAGCTCGTGTTGGCCGAGCCGGCTCCGGTGATCAAGGTGCACGAGCTGGGCGACTCGTCGGTCAACTTCATCGTGCGTCCGTGGACCAAGACCGGCGACTACTGGGCGGTCTACTGGGACCTCACCCGCGCCGTGAAGGAGCGCTTCGACGCCGAGGGCATCTCGATCCCGTTCCCGCAGCGGGACGTCCACATGCACCAGGTCGAGATCACCCCGACCGCGGCCCAGGGCTCGAACTCCGGCTCCGCGGCCCCTGCGTCGCAGACCTCGAAGGTCTGAGCCCCGGATCCCGGGGTTGCGGGAGGCCGAGTCGGCCGACCGCGACCCCCGGGCAGCCGGCCCGCGGGCAAGCGCTCCCAGCCGGAGCTTGACCGCCCCGGCACCGGGCGCAGAATCGGCGGGCCTGCGGAGGACTTCCTCCGCGGGCCCGCATGCATAGATACGACGATCCGACGGCGGCGCGCGCCTGGTGCGAGGCCCGTCGCCAGGAGGGGCGCACGCTCGGCTTTGTGCCGACCATGGGGGCGCTCCACGAGGGCCACCTCGAGTTGGTGCGGCGGGCGGTGGCCGAGAACGACCTGGCCTGCGTCAGTGTCTTCGTGAACCCCCTGCAGTTCGACGACCCCGCGGACCTCTCGCGCTACCCGCGCGACTTCGAGCGCGACGCGGAGCTGCTCCAGGGCGCGGGTTGCCAGATGGTCTTCACGGGGACCCTGGCCGGCTTCTTCCCCGAGTCCGCCACCGCCGAGGGGATCGAGAGCGAGCCCGCCGGCGCCGCAGCCGAGGGTCTCGAGGGCGCCTGCCGCGCCGGGCACTTCGACGGCGTGGCGACGATCGTGCGCCGCCTGTTCGAGCTGGTCGTGCCCCGGCGGGCCTACTTCGGCGAGAAGGACTTCCAGCAGACCCTGGTCGTGCGCGCGGTCGCCGAACGCCTCGGCTACCCGCAGATCGTGGTCTGTCCGACCTCGCGCGAATCCGATGGCCTGGCGCGCTCGTCCCGCAACCTGCTCCTGACCCCGGCCGAGCGCCCCCTCGCGGTGGCCCTCTCCCGGGCCCTGGCGCGGGCCCAATCGCTCTTCGCGGCGGGTGAGCGCGGCGTCGGGGTCCTGCGCTCGGCGATGCACTCCGAATTGCGGGAGCTCGAGGTCGAGTACGCCGAGCTGCGCGACCCCGAGCGTTTCGAGCGCGTGCCCACCGACGTCGACCGACTCGATCGGGCCCAAGCCCTCGTAGCGGCGCGACTCGGACGCGTGCGACTGATCGACAACCTGCGCCTCGACGGGCCCCCGCTCGCGAGTCTGCGATCCGGCGGTGCTTGCGGCCCGACGGAGCAGGCGTGAGTGCCAGCCCCGTGACCGAGCTTCGATCACTCGTCGAGCGAACCGAGGGTTGGTGCAGCGCGATCGCGCCCGCCAAGGTCAACCTGCGCCTGGATGTGCTCGGTCGCCGCGCAGACGGTTTCCATGAGATTGCAACGGCCATGCTCGCCCTGGATCTGACCGATCGCGTGTCCGCTCGACTCGGCGCGAGACCGGGCCTGTCACTCGAACTGGAAGGACCCCTGGCCAGCCCGGACGTGCCCGTCGACGGGCGCAATCTGGTCTGGCGCGCGGCGGCCGGAGCCCTCGAGCGCGCAGCTGCCGATGGCCGCTGCCCTGCGGAGCTGGGTGTCGAGTTGGCTCTGTTCAAACGCATCCCCAGCCGGGCGGGTCTGGGCGGCGGCAGCGCCGACGCGGCCGCCGCGCTGCTCGCCCTCGAGGCTGCGGCGGGTTTCGAGTTGCGCGACGACGAGCGCCGCGAGCTCTTGGGCGAGCTCGGCTCGGACGTGGCCTTCTTCGACGCGACCCGCGCGAGCGGCTACGGCTGGTGCTTCGGTCGCGGCGAACGGGTGCGGCCGCTGCAAGCGCCGCAGCCCAGGCCTTGGGTCGCGTTGGTGGTGCCGGCTGTCGAGTCGCCGACTGCCGCTGTCTACGGCGCCCTGGGCCTTGCACCGGGGAACCTCGCGACCTCGCCGGCCGAAGGCGACGTCCTCGAGGATCCCCTGCGCGGAGCGCTCGACTCCAAGGGCGCGGGCCTGTCCAACGGGCTCGAGCGCGCCGCCATCGAGGCCGTGCCCGAACTCGGCCAGTGGCGCACGGTTCTCGACCACGCTGCACCGGGCGAGTACCACCTCGCCGGCAGCGGGTCGGGCTGGTTCGCGCTCCATGCCGACGAGGCCGCGGCGCACCGCTCGATCGAACGAGCGCACGCAGCCGCTGTCGTCGCCGGGCTCGGGACTCGCTTGGTCACGGTCGCCCGCGCGGCCGGTCACGGTGCGAAGCTGGTCGGGACGGAAGCGGAATGAACGAGCGCATCGGAATCGTCGGCTTGGGCTCGGTGGGGGCCGCCTGCGCGCGGGCCCTGACGGAGCGCGGCGGCGGACGCGCCGTTCTGGCCTGGACGCGCAGCTACGAGCGCCGCGAGTTCTGGACCCGGCACCCCGGCATCGAGATGCTCGAGGGTCCAGAAGCCGTGGCGCGCGAGGCCGACCTCTTGCTGTTCTGCGTCACCGACGCCGCCCTGGCCGAGGTCGCCGGCCGCTGCGCCACCGCCGGCGCGGGACGCGGTCGCGTCGCGCTCCACACCGCCGGAGCCGAGCCGCCGTCGGTCCTGTCGCCCCTGTCCGAGGTCGGCTGGGAGGTGGGCGTCGCCCACCCCCTGCTCTCGATCGTGGTCGACGAGGAGCGCACCTTCGAGGGCGCGGCCTTCGGGCTCTTCGGCAGCGCCGCGGCCAAGGCGGCCGGCGGGGAGCTGGTCCGCGCCCTGGGCGGCGAAGGCATCGAGCTCGACGGCGACGGGGTGGCCCAGGCGCGCTACCACGCGGCGGCGGCCCTGCTCTCGAACGGCCTGGTCGGGCTCTTCGCCCAGGCCACGGACGAGTTCGAACGCTGCGGCGCGAGCCCCGAGGGTGCGCGCACCGCGGCGCGGTCGCTCCTGCTGCGTACCACCGACAACCTCGCGCGCTTGGCGCCCGCGGTCGCCCTGACCGGGCCCCTGCGCCGGGGCGAGGCGGCGCGGATCGAGTCGCACCTGGCGGCCCTCGACCCCGAGGTGGCCGTGACCTATCGCGCCCTCTCGCGGCGCCTGCTCGCGCTGGTCAGCGAGGACCTGGAGCCCGCGCGGATCGACGCGCTGCGGCGACTTCTGGACGGGCAGTGAGCGACGCCCACGAGGTGATCGCGTCGCTCTCGGCGACGGACTTCCCGGCGCTGTTGCAACGGGCGCGCGAGGTCGCGGCCCACCCCGCGCGGCCGGACGTGGTCGAGCTGCGGCTGGACCTGTTGCCGGGGGCCTGGTTGACCGAGGCTGCGCGAGATCCGCGCCGGCTCGATCCAATGCGGGACCTGGCGCGCGAGTTCGGGCCGAGGCTCGTGGTCGCCTGCCACGGCGCCGAGGCCTTCGGCCGGTTCGAGGGCGATGGGCGCGCTCGCGTCGCGCTGCTGCGCGCGGCGGCGGAGCGGGGCGCGGCCCTCGTCGACGTGCACGTGGACCTGGCGGACCGCTTTGGTGAGCCCGTGCCGGGCACGCGCCTGATCGTCTCCGAGCACCTGGTCGCGGGCACCCCCGACGACGGGGAACTCGAGCGCCGCTTCGCGCGCCTGCGCGCCCGTGCGGGACCTGCCGGCCGCATCAAGCTCGTGACCCAGGCCGCCTGCGCCGAGGACGGGCTGCGCCTCTTGCTCGCGGGCTCATCGGTCACGGGTCCCCGGTCCTTCTTCTGCTCGGGTGCGGCGGGCACGTTCACCCGCCTCTTCGCACCCCTGGTCGGTAGCCTCGCGACCTACGCCTCGGCTGGCGTCGCCACCGCGCCGGGGCAGCTGGACCTGGACGCCCTGCGCGCCGCCTGGCCCGCCGGTGGACCGGGCCCCGTCACCCGCGCCCTGGCCGTGGTGGGGCGCCCGGTGGCGCACTCCCTGTCGCCGAGGACCCACGCCGCGGTCCAACGCGCCTGCGAGGTCGACGCCGTGTTCGCCGCGGTGGAGCCGTCCGACTTCGCGCGATTCCTGGAGCTCGCGACGCGCTTCGCGCCCCTGCACGGCCTGGCGGTCACCGCGCCGTTCAAGCTCGACGCCCTGCGCGGAGCCGCGACCCGCGAGGACCTGGCCGAGCGCGCGGGGGCCGCCAACACCCTGGTGCGAGTCGGCACGACCTGGCGCGCCACGAACACCGACGCCAGCGCCATCGCGACCCTGGCGCGGCGCGTCGCACCGACCGCCCGCACGGCGCTGGTGCTGGGGGCGGGCGGCGCCGCACGGGCGGCCTGCGCGGCGCTCACCGAATCCGGGCTGCGGTTGATCCTGTCGGCCCGGCGCTCGGACGTCGCCCAGGGATTGGCCATCGAGTTCGGTGGCGAGACCGTCGACTGGGGAGCGCTGGACTCGGTCGAGGCCTCGCTCGTGGTCCAGACCACGCCCCTCGGCGGACCCCAGGCGCCCGACGGCGAGCCGCCCCTCGGCCCCTGGAGAGCCGGTTCGGCGCTGATCGAGGCCAACTACGCCGCGGGTCCCACGCCCCTCGCCCGGCGGGCGCGCGCGGCGGGCGGCGCGGTCGCCGACGGACGCGATTGGTTCCTGACCCAGGCCAGAGCCCAGTTCGAGTACTTCCACGGGCTCCGGACGACTCCTATGAGTTGGGAGCGGGCCTTCGAGCCCGCGACCCCCGCCCCCGACCGAACGCCCCCGTGCCCGAAGCCACCCTTCCCATCGCCCTGATCGGTCTGCGCGCCGTCGGCAAGTCGACCCTGGTCGCAGGTGTGGCCCGTCGGCTGGGTCGCGCCGCCCTGGACACGGACGCGGAGATCGTGCGACTGGCCGTCGACCGGGGACTGGTGCCGGGCACCTCCGACACCGGCGCGGTGTTTCGCGCCCTGGGGCAGGAGGCCTTTCGAGACCTCGAGGGCGAGGTCCTCGCCGACGCCTGTGCGCGCCGGCCCGCGCTCGTGATCGCCACCGGTGGGGGCGCCGTGGAGCGCGAGGCGGCGCGCGCGATCCTTCGCCACCAGGCTGTCGCCGTGTGGCTCGACGCCCCGATCGAGGTCTTGGCCCAGCGCATGCGCGTGGACGCGACCGACCGACCGGCGCTATTCGGCGGTGACCCGATCGCGGAGCTGCCCCAGCTCGCGGCCCGGCGGGCCACATGGTTCGCCGAGGTGTCGCGCCTGCGGTTGCGGGTGGGGAAGCTCGATCCGGAATCGACCGTCCGCGCCATCGTCGAGGCGCTCGAGCCGTACCTGGCGCGCGACTCCAACTGACCCTCGACCCCGCGCGCGCGATCGGTCGAACAGGGAGTAGGATCGGACGCGGCGGCGGATGAATCACTTCAGCAGGTCGAAGGGCACGGACGGCGGGAGTCGAGCACTCGCGCGCGTCGCCCTTTCGCTGGCCCTGCTCGTCGGAGCCTGGGTCCAGGAAGAGCCCATCGCGCCCGCCGGAGCCTCCGCGCTGCTCGCCGGCGGCCGGGCGGTGCGCGTCGAGCGGGCAGCCATCGACGGGCAGATCGACGGTTCGACGGTCGTGCCCGTGGTCGCGCAGCTCGAGGCCCTGGTCCTCGCCGCGGCACCCGCGCCCCCGGGGCTGACGCCCTCGCGCCGGGCGGAGCGCGACGCGGAGCGCAGTGAACGTCTGGCCGAGCTGTCCGAGCTGGTGGTGGGCGCCGCGGGACGATCCCGCAGGCACATCCTCGAGGGCTGGCTGCTGTCGCCCGAACTCGATCCGGAGCGTTGGACCGCCACGGCCGCCGCGGTGGGGGAGCTGCAGCTCGTCGGGCTCGCGCCCTCCCTGGCCGAGGTGCTCGACGATCCCGAGACCTCGCGGCGCCGCGCCGTCGCGCGCCGCGCTCTGCACGCGGTCTATGGCGTCTGGTTCCAGAGCGCGACGGAGTTCATGCCCTTCGCGGAGTTGGAGGCGGGACCGACCCTGGCCGGCTACCGCGACACGCTGCTCGACGGCGAGCGGCGCGAGCTCGAGCTGCGCCGCTTCCGTTGGCAGGTCGAGCCCTCGCGCGCGGTGGGCGACCTCGACGCCGACAACCCGGATGTGCGACGTGCGGCGGCCGCGGCTCTGCGGGACCTCGTGCGCAAGGGCGGCGGCGCGGGCCTCGAGCCCGAGGCGCTGGCGGAGACCCTGACCGGCAGGCTCGTGCGCGAGGTCGACGCGATCGCCCTGTGCTCCCAGCTCGAGCTGTTGATCGAGTTGCTGCGCGACGCCGACCCGACCGACGCGCGGGTGGCGGCGGCGCGCGACCTGCTGGAGCGCGGCCTGCGTGGCGGACCCGTGGCGATCCTGCCCTGTGCGGCCCACAGCATCGCGTCCCTGCCCCTCGCGATGGGCGAGGCCGACGCGGACTCGCCGGTGGCGATGGTCGCCGGAGCGCTGATGGACGGGGTCGCGCGCTGCGTCGGGCCGATGCCTGTGCGCGATCCCGACGCGACCGTGGCCCTGCTCGCGGCCCTGCGACGGGTCACCCGCGACGTCGGCCGTGATCGCTTGGTGGCCCTGGTGGGGGCCGATGCCCTGGTCGAGCCGGTGCTGCAACTGGCCGCGTCCTCCGGTCGCGCCCTGTCGGTCACGCGCGCGGCCGCGGCCGCCCTGATCGACCTGGCGGCGCCGGCCGATCTGGCCCAGGTGGCCCGCGCCCTGGTGCGTCCGGGCCAGCCCATCGACGTGGAGACCCTCGAAGTGCTCACGAGCCTGGCGGCGACCCTCGAAGCGGGCAGCCCTGGCCTCGACCTGGCAGCGCGCGGCGCCCTAGCGACCCTGGGGGATCCCTCCCTCGACCTGCGCCGTCGGGCGATCACCCTGCTGGGCCTGGCCTCGATCGAACCGGCCATCGAC
The DNA here is from genome assembly GCA_007751255.1 of Engelhardtia mirabilis. GTDB lineage: Bacteria > Planctomycetota > UBA1135 > UBA1135 > Engelhardtia > Engelhardtia mirabilis. Next base: position 4,337,644 of record CP036296.1, on the reverse strand, counting down.
GACCAGGGCCGCGGGCAGCTCGTGGCCCGCTTGGGCATCGAGCCGATCGCCGACCTGCGACTCGGGCTCCTGGATCTGATCGCGCACATCGGCGGGCCGGAGCAGGTGGACCAAGTGCTGGGCCTGTCGAACCTGCCCCTCGACGACGCCATGGGCGAGGCCATCGCCGCCTTGATCGAAGTCCGCTCGCCGGAGCGCGCCGACCTGCGAGCCCGCGGCGCGCGGCGCATCGCGGCCATCGGCAGCCTGCGCGCGCGCACCCTGGCCCTCGAGCTGCTCACCTCGGCCGACGACGCCACGGCGGCGAACTACACCTCGACCGACTCGGACGAGGCGATCCGCTGGGGCTTGGAGTTGGTCGATGCTGGCGCGAGCCTGCGCGCGGCCGGGGTCCTGCTCGAGCGGCACCTTCCCCGCGCTACGGGCTTGACGCCCCTCGAGCGCGCGCGCGCCACGGCCCTGCTCGGTGCGGCCGCAGGCCGAGCCCAGGAGCTGGTCGAGGCACAGTTGGCCGCGAGCCTCGAGGAACTCGCCGCCGATGCGGAGCGTTGGCGGCTGCGCCGGGACCGGGCGCGACTGCGCTCCGATGCCGATCGCGCGATCGAAGCGGCGCAGGATTGGCTCGAGGTGGTCGCCGGCAGCGACGGCGGCGCCAACCTCGAACGGCTCGAGCTGACGGACGCTCGCGCGGCCTTGGCCGACCTGCTGGTCGTCCTGGACGGTGGGGGCGATGGGCCCCGCGCCGGAGACGCGAACGCGGCGACCGGCGCTTCCGGAGCCGAGGGATCGTCCGACGTCGAACCCGCCCGCGGCGACGCAGTGCACGCGGCGGCGGTCCTGGCCGTCGACATCGGCGTGGACCTCCTGGGTCGCGCGGACTGGAGCCCCCTGCCGGACGAGGTGCGGATCGCGGACCTCGACCGTCTCGGCCGCGCCGCGCTCGCATCAAAGGGTCCAGCAGTGCTGCTGCGAGCGGCGTTGGCGCTGGACAACCTGACGCAGGCGACGGGCTTCGACGGTGAAGGCCCGCCTGGCACTGGCGACCTCACCGGGCCGCGCGCAGCGAGCCCCGTCATCGGTCACGCCCTCGCCCTACGACAGGAGCTACTCTCCACGGCCCAGTCGAGAGACCCGAGCCCGACCCCGCCGGTGGAAGCGCCCGCCGAGCGCTCGAGCGAAGTCGACGCCGATCGAGACTGATTCGCCTGGGATCGGATGGGGGTGTTGCATCCCCTCAACCGGGCGCCCTATACTCCTCGCCTCGACGCGGAAACGTGTCGGAACCCGGTCGCGGGGTGGAGCAGTCTGGCAGCTCGTCGGGCTCATAACCCGGAGGTCGCAGGTTCGAATCCTGCCCCCGCTACCACCAACCAACGAAAAGAGCCGCCCCCTTGGGGGCGGCTCTTTTCGTTGGTTGGTGGTAGCGGGGGCAGGATTCGAGCCTGCCTGCTATCGGCCCAACCGCTGACGCGGTTGGAGCGGATTCGAATCCTGCCCCCGCTACCACTTCCAAGAGAGGATCTGGCCCTTCCCGGCCGGGTCCTCTTTTCTTTGGTCCGTGGGCGAGCTCGCCGGCGCATCCTGACGTCCTGGCGGCACCGCGGTGACTCAAATGGACTCTGGTACCGGTTTCGGGGGCAGGTCACATGCGGCGCGCCACGCGTCACTTCGGACGCAGCGCCGCCAGCATGCCGTCAAGCGCGGCCAGGTAGCTCTCGAAGCGGCTGCGCCCGGCCTCGGTCAGGGCGAGCACGGTGCGCGGCTTGGAGCCCTCGAACTCCTTGCGCACCTGCACGTAGCCCTCGGCCGCCAGGCGCTTGAGGTGCGAGGACAGGTTGCCGCCGGTGATGCCCGTCTGGCTCTGCAGGAAGACGAAGTCGGCCTCGTCGACGACGTACAGGCACGCCACCACGCCCAGACGCGCGGGCTCGTGCAGCGTGCGGTCGAGCGACGCGATCGCGGCCGCGTCGAGCGCCTCGGCCCGCGCGCTCACGGATCCATCGCCGCCGCAAGGCGCGGGTGTCCGCGCACGAAGGCGGCGAGCAGCCGCGCCCCGCTCGCGAGCATGACCAGCCCGCCCGCGAGCAGGGCCCAGCCCGGCTCCGCGTCGAGCGTCGCGACGACGAGCGCCGCCGCGACGAAGACCGCGGAGTACGCAGCGAGACGCGCCAGGCGCAGCGCGGCGGCCGCCGAGAGCCCGAGCGCGGCCACGAGCAGCGCCGGGATCCCCGGCGCGAGCGAGCGCAGCGCTTCGTAGCTCGCGCCCTCCTTGCTCCGGGACACGAACAGGCCGCACAGCAGGACGCCGAGCGAGAGCACCGCGATCATGCCGAGGCTCATGTCGAAGCGGCGCCGGGCGTTGAACCGCACCTGCCCCAGCCGCGGGCGAGTGATGCGCTGCCGGAGGATGGGCCACGTCGCGATCGCCACGGGCGGCACGACCACGCCGGCCAGCGGGTAGCCGGCGATCCAGCCTAGCCCGATGGCCGAGAGTGCGGCCCCCGCGAGCAGGTCCAGCACGCCGTCCTGCCAGTAGGCACGGAAGAGACGGGACTCGGTCGACGCGAGGGTGGTGGTGGTGCTCATGGGACCTCCTTGCAAGTCCAACTACTCTGTAGCGCAGACTATATTGCATGGCCAACCAAAAATCCGCTCCTGGAGGCCTTCCGGGCCCCTCCGGGCCGCCCCTTGGGCCCCGGAGGGGCCCCAGGCCGGCCTCCACCCCCTCGACGAGTCCTCAGCGGGGGCTGCCCGGGGGCCCGGCGTCCTGGAGGACCCCGGCGCTGACCCAGTCCAGGTCCAGGTTCCAGGAGTCGAGCAGGTACCGACCGTCGCGCGTGCGCGAGGCGCAGAACTTCGCGCCGGGGTTGTCCAGGGCCTCCTCGATACAGCGCGCGCCGCAGTTGCCGATCGCCACCGGCCACATCCAGTCGAGCTCAGGAGGCCCCCGCTACCACTTCCAAGAGAGGGTCTGGCCCTCCCCGGCCGGATCCTCTTTTCTCGTTGGGGCAGAAGATGGGGCGGGACGCCGGCAAGGAGTGACCCGGGAACGGCTGGGAAGATCGCTCAGTCAGCGCGGTCGTAGCCCAGCAGGTCGCCCGGCTGGCACTCCAGCTCGCGGCAGATGGCTTCGAGCGTCGAGAAGCGGATCGCCTTGGCCTTGCCGGTCTTGAGGATCGACAGGTTGGCGAGGGTGATGCCGACGCGTTCGGCCAGCTCGGTCAGCGTCATGCCGCGTTCCTGGAGCCGGTCGTCGAGTTTCACGAGGATCGGCATCAGACGGTCCCTTCCAGCTCCTCACGCATCTCGGTCCCCCTACGGAAGACACGGGCGAGGATGAACAGGGTCAGCACCAGCACGACGCCGCCGCCGGAAGTGCCGACGTCGGCGGGGACGCCATCGGTCAGCTCGCCCGCAGCCGCAGCGGCGATCCCGACCGGGATGGCGATCAACTGGATCGCCAGCGCCAGCCAACCCATGCGGGCAAGGTGCGCTGCGTTCCCGGCGACAAACGGGTCGCCGTCCTTGACCGAGGCGACGATGCTCCTCAGCTCGAGCGTGAAGCGCAGCCCCAGGAACAGCATCGCGACAACCGCGACCAGGCCGGCAACGATTCCCCAGTAGGTTCCCGCAGCCAGCCCTTCGGCTGCGATGTCCGACACGATCTCGCTGCGCTGAACCGTCAGGACGGCCCCCAGGCCGATCGCGACCATGATCATCGCGAAGAAGAGGAGTCCGATGAAGAGGCCCAGCAGGAGGGCGGCCGTGGTCAGCAGCGGGTCGTTGGTCTTTCGTGACATCGAAGTCCTCTCCGGGTTGGGTTTGGGCGGTGACGCTGCCGATCCGCGACGCGGCCCGGCGGCGGCGAGGTTTGGAGGGGGCACGGGCGTCGATGATATCGAGGAACGATAAGGGGGTGGGTGCGTATCGACAAGCGGCAATATCGAAAAACAATAAATCTCAGCTCTCTCCAGCCGAGCCCAGCGGCCCCCCGCACGACGACGCCTGCCCCGTATCACCGCCCCCGCCCGACCTCCCCTCCCCGCGGCTCAGCCGACTGCCTCTCCGAGACCCTTCGCCGACCCCACCGCGACCGGCGCACTCAACGAGGTCTGTCCCGAGCCACCGGTCTCTGCGGCCTGCCAAGCCACCGGCCACGCGGGTCGCAACATCCTCGGGCGCGACGACGGATCTCCGCTGGGTCGCCCGCCCATGCGACACCTCGACGAAGCGCTCGTCGGTCCGCCGGTTCCAGACCAGGTCGCCGACGTCCATCGGGTTGGTGAGGATGGACCGGATGGCCGAGGCCGCCCACGCGCCCGGGTCGATGTGCGCCCACTCGGCGTTCCGCGGGGAGGGGACTCCCTCGTCGTTCAGTGCGCTGGCGATGGCCCGGTAGTCCATCCGCTGCGGGCGAAAGAAGCCGGATCCGGGGCGTAACCTCCGCGGGTGAGAAGCGTCTCTCCTCGTGGGAGCTGCACGCCCAGGGCCGGGCCGGTGCGGAACGTCCCCAGGTGCGAGTCGCAGATGGAAACCCAGGATTGGAAGACGCCCGGGCAGCCAGCGTCGGTCTGGGGGGCTGCGCTCGGCCGCGCGTTCCATCAAGCCTCGCGGCTGCGGCACCAGAGCCCGCGAACGGAGAAGGCCTATCGGGGCTGGGTCCGTCGCTACTTGGCGGCCCACGACTGGCGTCACCCGCTCGAGCTCGGCCGCACGGAGGTCACAGGCTTCCTCTCCGATCTCGCGACGCGTGGGCGCGTCAGCGCTTCGACCCAGAACCAGGCCCTCGCCGCGATCCTGTTCCTCTACGGCGCCGTGCTCGAGCAAGAGCTCCCCTGGCTCGACGAGATCGTGCGCGCCAAGCGACCGCAGCGCGTGCCGGTCGTCCTCACCCGGGCCGAGGTCCGCGCCCTGCTCGGCCACATGGACGGACCGCCACGCCTCGTCGCCACCCTGCTCTACGGCGCCGGCCTGCGGCTCCTCGAGGCGCTCCAGCTCCGCATCAAGGACGTCGATCTGGATGCGCGCATGCTGACGATTCGCTCGGGCAAGGGCGACCGCGACCGGCGCGCGCTGTGCCCCGAGTCCACCCGTCCGGACCTCGCCGTCGCGATCGAGGCTGCCGTGGCCCAGCACGCTCGGGATCTCGAGCGCGGCGCGGGCTGGGTCGAACTCCCTCAGGCGTTGGCGAAGAAGTACGCCGCTGCCGCGCGCTCCGTGCCCTGGCAGTGGGTCTTCCCGGCGACCCGGACCTACCGCCATCGCGAGACCGGCGAGATCCGCCGCCACCACCTGCACGAGACCGTCATCCAGCGTGCGGTGCGGGAGGCCGTCCTCCGCGCCGGCATCCGCAAGAGAGCGACCTGTCACACCCTACGGCACTCCTTCGCAACGCACTTACTCGAGGACGGCCAGGACATCCGCACGATCCAAGAGCTCCTGGGCCACAAGGACGTGTCGACGACGATGATCTACACGCACGTCCTGAACCGCGGCCCGCTCGGCGTGCGCAGCCCCCTGGACCGGCTCGACGGACCCTGAGCGGCGGCCCGGCCGGCGGCTTGCCCGCAATGGGGCGCAGTGCTATACCGACCAGTCCATGGAGAGAGCGACCACCCCGGAGCACGCTCGAGAATCGGTCGTGAGGCTCGAGGACGCGCCATTCGGCAGGTCCGCGGCGCGCTACACGGACCTGTCCAACGGCACCTGGCTTTGCTACGCAGGTCTGTCGAATTCGCGTTAGCCAGGCAGCACCTCCCCGCCACGTCGCGTGAACAGTGTGATGGCACAGCGATCGACCCGAGGCCAACAATTCGACGACAAGTTTATTGCCTTCGTCGATATTCTTGGATTCAAGGCTCTTGTCGCCGAATCCGAGGCCGGAAGCGGCCGCCCGCTTCCAGAGCTGATCCGGCTGTGCGCGCTCCTGGGCTCCTCCGATCAGCGCAAGCAGTTTGACGAACATGGTCCAACCGTCTGCCCCGAAGCGCCACGGCTTGCGACAAACCTCGACTTCCGCATCACCCAAGAATCCGACTGCGTCGTGGTGTCATGTGAGGTATCTCCCGCCGGCATTGCTAACCTGTTAGCCCATTGCCACGGCGTAGTGCTCCGTCTCTTGAATGAGGGGCTCATGTGCCGCGGATACGTCACGAGAGGCTCGATCTATCACACAGACTCCCACTTCATCGGGTCCGGTTTTCACGAGGCAGTCACCCGAGAGAAGAAGGTGTCCATCTTCCGGACGGTGGCTGACAGGAGCGGCACTCCGTTCGTAGAGGTCGACAGTAGAGTCTCATCTTATGTGGACGCCTGCGGGGACCAATGTGTTCGGGAGATGTTCTCTCGGATGGTCCACTGTGATGGCGAGTTGACGGCCTTGTTTCCCTTCAAGTCGCTATCCCATTCCTTCATTATTGGAGACTACATGGGGCACAGATTCGACGCAGCTCGAGAGCGCGCAGCGAATGCCAACGTGCGTGCGTTGCTGCACCGAGTGATTGCCGCCGTGCAGGCGGCCGTCGATGCCGGTAACACGGATGCACGGCGGAAGGCCGCGCACTATGTCGGTGCGCTTCGTCAGCAGCTCGAGGACTGCGACTGGACCGATCGCCTCCTCGACCGCATTGAGGGCCAGCCATGAAGCGACCTTGGCTGGCTAACAACGGCATGCAGCGGACGGCGCTGCGCGCCGCCGCTGATGACTGAGCCGTTAGCCGGACGTAAGCATGTACGATGGTTGGAGCATCTGTCGGTGGGAGACCCCGGTCGTCGATGAGGATCGACTGCTGATGGTCTCCCTCGCTGATGTCGATCGGGAGCTCGTGCTGTTGCTCGAGTCAGGTCGCGGTTCTGATAGGCCGCGCTGGCGCGTTCGGTTCAAGCAGTACCCCGCCTACCGCAACATCGACGAAGCGTACCGAACCGATCTGTGGAGCTGGATCGACAGCTCCGGTCAGCGCCTCGGGTTCACGTTCACAGTCGAGGAGTCGCCTCCTCTCGCCTCTTGGGGCACGGTGTATCTGCATGAAGTAGTGCCAGGAATCCGCCACTTCGTGATCGCGACTGAAGACGACGTCGTCGAGGTTCTCTCGGCAGAAGAGCCTGTTTGGGAGGTGGCGAGACCGGCCGAGGCTGGTGAGCCGCTCCCAGGTAAGGCGAGGCATCTCTACCTCGGTGAGGATGACGTGGAGATCGATCGACTTGTCGCCGACGTGAAGCGGCGGCAAGAACCGGGAGACACCGGCTAACATGCCGATGCAGCGGACCGGCCTTCGGCCGGCCGCTGATCGGCAAGGCGTTAGGCGCACAGAGGAAACCGTATGACCCAAGACAAGCACTGGCTCGGTGGAACGAGTTTCCTGCCTCTCTTTTCGGAGGCCATCGAGGGGACCGAGAAACTCCTCGCCGATAGACTCGATCGGAGAGGCGAGATTGACCGCTCCGAAGACATACTCACGACGATCTTGATCGAGACGCTTCAATCTCGTCTTGACACGGTGAACGGGTCCCTGCGAGATCTGTCCGCGTCCCGACCCAATCAACCTGCGGTCTCCAAGTTCGACTTCTCGATCTGCGACATGCGGGATCCGAAGGGTGATGCCCTGGGAGCTGACTTCGCATTCATCTTCCGGGTGCGATGGGACCACGAATTCGTGAGCGAGAGGGGAATTCTCGTACAGGCCAAGAGACTCGGCCCTCTCTCCGTCCGGACCGTTCGGCGCCTGAACCGCGAAGTAGAACGCCGTTTCGGAGTGTCAGCTGAGGAACTCGAGGGGATGGCCCACTTTCTCCCGGGGCCGTTTCGGCCGCCCCGCCTGCGGAGATCCCGATTCCCCTGGCTCTTCTGGCCCGGCTTGGGTTTCGCCTTTGGCGAAGACACTCCCCTCGGCGATTTTCCGATCGACCAGAAGCAGCTGGACGAGCTGCTCCAGATCGCGAGTTCATACTACCTGTTCTACGATCATCCCCTCCCTCACATGACGCTGCCGTGCATCCAGGCGCTCACAGTCAAGGGCTTGGTGGCCGGTGGGAAGACATCGGAGATCTGCCGCCCATCCGCAGTACGCCACTCGACATCGCTAACGGACCTATTGGTGAATCAGTTTGTGGGGTGTCGCATCGGCGAGTGGAACCGACAGTTCGAACAGCTAGCATCGATCGCCGATCAGCATCGTGTTGGCGGGCTTGAAGGGCCCCGTGGAGACTTCAACGTACACGTATGGAACGTTCGATTCGTCGTCATGCTCGAGATATCGTTACTACCCGAGGCCTACCAAGGTGAGTGATGGCGCCTAACAAGGCGATGCACCTGACGGCGCTTCGCGCCGCAGGTGATCGCCAAAACGTTAGCCGAACGAGTCAATACCGATGGCGAAGGCTGCTAAAAAACCAAAACCTGGCCCGGGCCAAGACCCCGAGTCCTGGCCTGCACTCCTTTGGCGTTTCTTTGCTCGGCATCCGAAAGTCGTGACAGTGTGCGCGATCGCGTTGGCTGCGGCTTACGTTTGCGTCAAGGTTGTGGGTTGGGAGGGGATCGGCCAAACGCTCGGCTTTGGGTCAGGTCGGGTTGAGATAGAAAGGCCGTTCGAACTCCTGTCGGTCACCATCTCGCTGCGCCAATCTGATGGCATCTTCGATGGTCAAGAGGAGCGACATCTCGATGTCCGAACCCTTTACACCATACGTGGAGTCCAGGGCCTTTCGGCTACCTCCGACGCAATGACGAAGCGCTACACGAAGTCTGACGCACGGGAAGTGCGGCCATGGCGCGGCACCGTTGAGGAGGCCGTGAAGAGCGTCGGTCCGACAAATCGAGAGACGATAGCCCGGTTTGGCATTGAGCCCGGGGAAGTCAAGTCCCTCGTGTTCGGGTCCGAGGTTGTTTTTGATCTGCCATTCACGGCAGGGGATACGCGCCGGGCGATACGTGACATCGTGACGCTCGGGCCAGGCGAGGCTTGGTGGGGCTACCCAAACCATCACGGAATGACAATTCCCGTGGTAACGATAATCATTGAGTCGCCGACGAACGATCTAGAACTCACGGGAGAACGTCCCGCCTTTCGCGTACTAGCCGATGGAAGTGTCGATCATAAGAAGGCCTCCGTCGGCCCGCCTGTTGCGAGTGCTGGAACGGAGGCAATCTGGGCAAGTTGGCGTGACGTGCGAGAAGACGAACTCGTCGCGTTTCGCTACAAGTGGGGTCCGAGAAAGTGACTGCTGGTCGGCTAACAAGCCGATGCAGCGGACGGCCTTCGGCCGCCGCTGATCGGCAAGGCGTTAGCCGAACGAGTCAATACCGATGGCGAAGGCTGCTAAAAAACCAAAACCTGGCCCGGGCCAAGACCCCGAGTCCTGGCCTGCACTCCTTTGGCGTTTCTTTGCTCGGCATCCGAAAGTCGTGACAGTGTGCGCGATCGCGTTGGCTGCGGCTTACGTTTGCGTCAAGGTTGTGGGTTGGGAGGGGATCGGCCAAACGCTCGGCTTTGGGTCAGGTCGGGTTGAGATAGAAAGGCCGTTCGAACTCCTGTCGGTCACCATCTCGCTGCGCCAATCTGATGGCATCTTCGATGGTCAAGAGGAGCGACATCTCGATGTCCGAACCCTTTACACCATACGTGGAGTCCAGGGCCTTTCGGCTACCTCCGACGCAATGACGAAGCGCTACACGAAGTCTGACGCACGGGAAGTGCGGCCATGGCGCGGCACCGTTGAGGAGGCCGTGAAGAGCGTCGGTCCGACAAATCGAGAGACGATAGCCCGGTTTGGCATTGCCTCGGGGATCGGGTCAAAACCGGCCAGTTGTGATCGGGTCAAATGCGGCCAGTTGGAGCGACCGGGACGGGTGTCGGTTTAGCGGATTTCAGTCGTTCAAGGCAAGCACGGGTTGATCCGTTCTTGCGCTGGCCCGCTTCTGAGTGCGCCAGCTCTTGGGTCCACACTTCAGGACGTGCGCGTGGTGCAGCAGCCGATCGAGCAGTGCTGTGACAGCCGCGGTGTCTCCGAGGAGCTTGCCCCAGTCGTCGACAGGCCGGTTCGAGGTCAGGATGGTGCTGGTCCGCTCGTAGCGCCGGATGATGAGCTCGAGCAGATCCTCGGCCGCGGTATGCGGCAGCTTGCGCATGCCCAGGTCGTCGACGATGAGCAGTGGGACCTTCTCCATCTTGGCCAGGTACTCGCTGCGGGCGCCGTCGAGCGTCGCGTCGGCCATCTCCTCGATCAGGACGTGGGCCTCGCGGTAGGCGACGGCCCAGCCTTGCAAGATCGCAGCCTGCCCGATCGCCTGGGCGAGATGGCTCTTGCCGGTGCCGGGGGGGCCCAGGAAGAGAGCGTCCTCAGCCTTCGAGACGAAGCGAGCGGTCGCGAGGTCGAAGACCAGCCGGCGATTCATCTTCTTGTTGAAGTCGAAGTCGAAGTCGTCGAGCCTTCGATCCGCATCTCGGAAGCGGGCGTACTTGATGCGGCGCTCGATCAGTCGATCCCCTCGCCGCTCGAGCTCGTCCGAGACGAGCTGGGAGAGGAAGTCGATCGGAGGCATGCGCTCGGTCTGGGCTTCGAGCAGTCGTGTCTCCAGGGTGTTAGCCATGCCCGAGAGCCGCAGCTTCCTCAGGGCCTTGTCGATCTCGATCCTGTTCATTGGGTTCCGGTTTCGGTTCTGGAGTCGATCAGGTCGCGGTACAGCGAGAGTTCGCGGATCAGCGGATCCACCTGCCGCAGCGAGAGCGGCGCCGGTGGCTTGCGGTCGATCCACTTCTTGACGAAGCGGTAGTTGGGAGCGCCGACCTCGAGGGCGACGGCGCACGCCTTCTCGATCGGTGCGTCGCCGTACTTCTTTACGAGGGACAGCACGCCCTGGATCTGGCGCACGCCGCCCTGCTCGCGCCTCTTGTGGATCTCCTCGCACAGCGCGCCCACGGACGCACCCGCGCCGCGAGACCTGGCAAGCAGTTGCAGCGTCGTGACAGGCGTCTTCGCCGGACGATCCGACGGATGGACCGAGCGCCATCCTCGAGGCTTCTTGCGATGCTCGCGCAGGAGCTCGCCGGTCCCGAGGTCGAGCAGACGCACCCAGTTACCGCTCCACTGCACCGCGACCTCGCGACCGATCCAGCCGGGCGGCGCTCCGTAGTAAGCGGCATCGACTTCGACGCAGCCGTCCAGGTGGACCGTGCGTGCGCCGTACTGGAAGTAGCCAAAGGGCTCGACTGGCAGTGCTTGCAGCGTCGGCTGCTCCTCGGCAAACATCGCGGCGACCTGACGCTTGGTCGTACCGTGGATGCGCGTGTCGGCCCAGCGTTCCGTCCAGCGATCGAGATGAGCCTGAGCGTCCTTCAAGCTCTCGAAGCGCATCCCCTTGAGCGCCGTGTCCTGGGCGTAGCCGACTGAGCGCTCGACCTTGCCCTTGCGATCGGGATGCCGCACGCGCGCAGGCAGCGCGACGACGCCGTAGTGCGCGAGCATGTCGCGGTATAGCGGGTTCAGATCGGGGTCGTACACGTCGGGCTTCAGCACGCCTTCCTTCAGGTTGTCGAGCACGACCGTCCTCGTCGTGCCGCCGAGACGGCGGAAGGCGTCTTCGTGCAGCTCGCACCACGTCTGCGAGCTCGACTTGAAGCACAAGAGCCAAACCGCCTTGCGGCTGCACCCGAGCGTCAGCGCGAAGAGCCGTGTCCGGCGGTACTTGCCCGTCTCGGGGTGACGCACCATCGGGCCCGTGCCGTAGTCCACCTGTGCTTCCTCGCCCGCCGCGGTCACGATCGTGGGGTGGGCTTCGCGAGCGACGCTGCCCCGTAGCTTGTGCACGAAGCGCCGTACGCTCTGGTAGCCGGCCTCGAAGCCGTGCTCGTCCACCAGCTCCTGCCAGATCGATTTCGCATTACGGCCCCTCGCCACAGCCGCTTCGATCTGCTCGCGGAAGGCCTCGCACCGGCTCGCCATCGGACTCCAGCCTGGAGCCGGCGCCCGCTCGAGGTCGGTGGTCACCTGACTGGCCGCTCTTGGATCCGGCCCGGGGTCGGTGATCGGGTAACTGGCCGCATTTGAATCGGCCTCGGAGTCGGTGGTCGGGCAACCGGCCGCATTTGAATCGGCCTCCAGGCGCCGCTGACGCCGCCCCCGGACTTCGATCCCGGCCGCCTTCAGATGACGGCTCACCGTCTCACGACGCACCCCCGTCGCATCCTCGATGCGCCTCATCGACCAGCCCAGCCGGCCCAGTGCTCGGATCTGCTCTTGCTTCTCGTGCTTCAAGACGTTGCCCATCCGGCACGAAGAGCACACGCCCTCCTGCCGCGTCAACGTCCCGGGATCACCCCTTCAACTGGCCGCTTTTGACCCGATCACTACTGGCCGGTTTTGGGTGATCCCCAAGGGGCATTGAGCCCGGGGAAGTCAAGTCCCTCGTGTTCGGGTCCGAGGTTGTTTTTGATCTGCCATTCACGGCAGGGGATACGCGCCGGGCGATACGTGACATCGTGACGCTCGGGCCAGGCGAGGCTTGGTGGGGCTACCCAAACCATCACGGAATGACAATTCCCGTGGTAACGATAATCATTGAGTCGCCGACGAACGATCTAGAACTCACGGGAGAACGTCCCGCCTTTCGCGTACTAGCCGATGGAAGTGTCGATCATAAGAAGGCCTCCGTCGGCCCGCCTGTTGCGAGTGCTGGAACGGAGGCAATCTGGGCAAGTTGGCGTGACGTGCGAGAAGACGAACTCGTCGCGTTTCGCTACAAGTGGGGTCCGAGAAAGTGACTGCTGGTCGGCTAACAAGCCGATGCAGCGGACGGCCTTCGGCCGCCGCTGATCGGCAAGGCGTTAGCCCGCATCGGTCACGAGAGGTCTCGTCCGGTCGGAGTTGTGGGCCTGGTCTGCTCGACCGGGTCGATTGGGCAAGGCCCCAGCCATCGAGTAGCCGCCGATCTTCGGCGCCGGGCTCCGCCTCAGCAGTCCGTCGCGTCTTCCAGCCCCAGGGTGTCAGCTCGGCGATTCGGTCCACCGGGAGGGTCGAGATCTGCTCGAGCACGTCCTTGATGTAGGTGTCCGGAGGGACCTCGGCGAGCTTGCAGCTCATGGCGAGCGAGTAGAGCCGTGCTGCGACCTCTGGGAGCCTGCCTCCGCCGCCCCACGGAGATCCCACGTCGATGGCTCAGGAAGCGGCCTTCGTGACCCGGCCACTCCGAAGCGGAGTTCTTGGGCGCAAAGTGGGAGGACCCGTCGATCTCGACGATCCCCGCGCGCGATCCTAGCGACCTCCGGAGTGGGGGGGCTCGCGCGTAGGCGCGCCCTCGCGTCCGAGGACCGCCTCCAGTTCGCGGCGGAGGTTGCTCGTCGCGAGCTCGTCGCTCCCCGTCGCCGGGCCTTGGGCGGGGCCCGAGATCTCCTTGGCCGGTCGCAGGCCAAGGTCGCTGTCGGTGAAGGCGGCCGAATGAGTGGTCAGCGACGACGCGCGCGCGACGCTGGCTCCGTGTTTCCAGCTGCCGCCACGGGTGATGCGGGTCGGGCCGGCGGGGGGGACCAAGAGATCGGTGGTCTCCTCATAGGCGTGGATGCGGTGGCTCCAGCCATCCAAGATCCATTCCCTGACGTTTCCGTGAACCCCTTTCAGGCCGAACGGATTGGTCGCGTACTCGCCCACGGGCGCATGGTACTGGTGCGTATCTTCGAGGCCGGGACCCCCCAGGTTGGCCGTCCCACGCAGAGTCTCGGCGTCCGCCCCCGTCCACCACGGGCTGTCTCGGCCGCCCCGTGCCCCGAACTCCCACTGAGCCTCCGTGGGGAACGAGAGGCCCAGCCGGAACAGCGCGTCGTCACAGTCGAGCCAGCTAACCGACTCGACCGGGTGCGTCGGTGAGAACCAGGTGTAGAAGCTGGGATTCTTCCCCATGGTTCGCTCCCACTGAGCCTGCGTCATCTCGTACTTCGAGAGGAAGAAGGCGGAGAGCCGCACCGGGTGCGGGGGGCCTTCGTCCTCCGTGCGCGCGTCGCTGTCGAAGTTCGGGCCCGTCGGGTCGTTGCTCTGTGCGCCCATCACGAACCTCCCGCCAGGAAGCAGCACGAGGACGAGCCCGGTCGCCGCGTCCACGACGAGCTCGCCGTCTGCGCCACGCAAGGGCGGTTCTCCCGTCTGGAGGTGCGCGAATTCCCACAGGCCCGATTCCGGATCCGCGCGCAGGGGCAGGAGTCCAACCTGCGGTTCGAGTTCGACGCCCGGGTAGGTCGCGCGAATCGACGGGAGTGCCGCGTCCCAGGCGGCTCGAGCTTCTCCGCCCTCGGCGAAGGTCGCCTCGAGCTCACGTGCGAACTCCAGTCGATGCGGTACGCTCCAGCCGTGTGTGACGGAGAGGGCTTGCGCGCCGAGCAGGCCGGTCTCCTCGTCCGTCAGCTCTTCGAGGGCGACGACCAGGTCGCTCAGCACCTTGAGTCGGGAACGCTCCAGATCCGAGTCGAAGGTCCAAGTGCGCCGATTCCCCAGCTCCTCTTCGAGGCTGTCGAGCTCCTCCAGGCGAGCCAGGGCCTCCCGCGGCCGGTCGGTCAGCCAGTCCGCGTTGCGCTGCGGGCTGCCGAGTTCCTTGATCCAGATCGAGAGTTCAGCCCGCTTCTCCCGCAGCTCGGCCGCGCGCGGATGCGTGGCACGGTCCGCTGCCTGTTCCGCCTCGGTCCAGCCCTTCGCGCGACTGCGTAGCTGATCGCGTTCCTGTCGGTAGTTCGCGAGTCGGGACGCCAGCGCTCGCGCTCGCTCCAACCACGCGTCCAGGGCCGGAATCAGATCCGGGTGCGGGGGCCACAGGCGATCGGCTTCCCGCTCGAGCAGCACCAGCTCGTGTGCGTCCGCCTGGGGCCGGAGCGCCTCCGCGACGCGCGCGCTGGCCTCCGCCTCGAGTTTGCCCGAGGCGATGCCATAGGCGGCCGTCAGAGCCGCCCCAGCCAAGACCGTGGCGGCCACGACGGCCGTGCGGTTGCGGAGCACGAACTTGCGCAGGCGATAGAGCGTGCCGGGTCGTGCGGCGAGCACGGGCTCGTGGGCGAGGTGGCGGCGAACGTCGCCCGCGAACTCGTCGGCGGACGCGTAGCGCCGCGCGGGGTCCTTCTCGAGTGCCTTGAGGCAGATCCAGTCGAGGTCCCCGGTGAGCTCGCGGAGCAGCGCGCGCTCGTCGGTTCCGTGGAGCCGCGCGACCGCCGACGCCGTTTCCGTCTGGCGACGTAGGCGCGTGCTCGGCGTGGGTGGATCCACCTCACGGATCGTGCGTTGCACCTCGGAGAGCCGCCGTGCCGTCGAGGCGTGATCGAACGGCAGGAGGCCGCTGGCGAGCTGATAGAGCACCACCCCCAGGGAGTAGATGTCCGAGCGCGTGTCCACGTCGAGGCCCATCGGATCGGCCTGCTCGGGGCTCATGTAGTCGAGTGTGCCGACGACCTGGCCCACGGTGGTGAAGAGCGTGCGTGCGGACAGGCGGCCGGTCGTCGCGCGTGCGACGCCGAAGTCGATGATCTTCGGGACGGCGGGGCCATTCTGTTGCGTGACCAGCAGGTTCGACGGCTTGAGGTCGCGGTGGATGATGCCCTTCTGGTGCGCGTGCTGGACGCCGTCGCAAATCGCGAGGAAGAGCTCCAGGCGCTCTCGCATCGAAAGCCTCTGGCGGTCGCAGTGCTCGTTGATCGGCTGTCCCTCCACCAGCTCCATGACGAAGTAGGGCAGGCCCTCGGTGGTGGCGCCGGCATCGAGAACCATGGCGATGTTGGGGTGCGTCATGCGCGCCAGGGCCTGGCGCTCCGATTCGAAGCGGGCGATGACCTGGGCGCTGTCCATTCCGGGCTTGATGACCTTCAGGGCCACGCGGCGCACGACGGGGTCGCTCTGCTCGGCGGCGTAGACCTCGCCCATCCCGCCTTCCCCGAGCTTCTCGACCAGCCGGTAGGGACCGACCTCGGTCCCGATGCGCGACGCCAGGGCCACCTGCGCGCGGCCGAGGAGGTCCTCGGACTCGAGGCCCGCCAGCAGCCACTCGAGCTCCCTCCGTAGCGCGTCGTTGCCGGGGCACTCCCGGTCGATGAACGCCGCGCGTTCCGAGGGGGCGAGGTCGGCCAGCCGTTCGAAGAGCGTCTCCAGCCGCTGGCGTTCAGCGGGGGAAAGGCGCGGCGTCACTCCTCCTCCCGGTCCGCGAGCCAACGGTTGAGCCAGGCCTTCGCGAAGCGCCAGTCACTCTCGACCGTGCGCGACGAGACGGAGAGGACTTCACCGATCTCCTTCGCGGTCAGCCCACCGAAGAACATGAGCGTCACGACCTCGGCCTTTCGCTGGTGCACCTGTTCGAGAGCTTGCAGCGCCTCTTCGACCGCGAGCGCAGCGCCATTCGGACCGTCCCCGGACAGCTCTGCCATCGTCTCCATGTCCAATCGGCGTAGATGTCCGCCCCGCTTCGGGCTGCCCTTCTTCTGCAGGTGGTCGGCCAGGATGCCGCGCATGGCACGCGTGGCGGCGCAGAAGGAGTGCGCCCGACCTTGCCAACCGGGGTTGGTCCTGCCCACCAGGCGGACGTAGGCCTCGTGCACCAGCGCCGTCGCCTGGAGGGTCTGCCCTGGCGAGAGCCGGGCCATGCGCGCCGCGGCCAGCTTGCGGAGCTCCCCGTAGACCAAGGGAAGGAGCTGGCTCGACGCTTCCGGCACGCCCTCCTCGACGGCGTTGAGGATCCGGGCTACCGGTTGGTCGTCGCCTGGGAAACGAGAACCGACCATCTGCGGGGATTCTCGCGGACGCGCTTCGGTTCCGGGAGGGCATTCTTCTTCGGGGATTGGGTCCCGGGGGGCGCCGCGCGCGATGCGGCAAGGCTCCCGCATCTCGTTCCGGCCACGCCCTGGCCGGGCCGGACCCCACGAGCAGGCATGGGTGACGACATCTCTCGTCTCCTAGGCGTCGTCCCGACCTTGTCCCTCGGCCCTGTCCGGTAGGGCCTGCGCGCGGTGGACGTCTCGTGTGGTGCTCAACGAAACTCCTGCCAGCTCGCCCCAGCCGTCGCATGGCTTGGTCTCTGCTCCTGCCCGGCCTCCGCGAACTTCCCCAGTCCCCGCCAATCGACTCGAGTGCGGGGGGCGCCCCCAACCCGAAGGCCTTGACCGGCCCGCCATCCTCGCGGCTCATTCACTCGGCCCGTCGAACGCCAATCTCGGTACCACCACAACCGGCGCACTCGACGAAAGCAGTCAGGTGCAAGCGGTCCCGACGGCACCCATCCGGTCGACCGCGCTCATCGTGAAGATGCGGCGGACCAGGCCGACGCGCTCCGGGGAGCTCAGGATGCGGCGGCTGGGATCCCGCTTCGAAGCCAGCAGGTGCTCCCCGCGACCGAGTGTGCGGACGACCTCGCCGGACTCGTCGAGGACCAGCCTGCTCCCGTCGGCCTGGCATCGCAGGACGAAGAGGACCACCCCGCCGTCCTCGCGCGGGCCCTCGTAGCGGAGGGCGTGGTCGGCGGGGGAGAACCGCCGTTCCAGTAGCCGCTCTCGACGCGGGAGAGCATCCCCCGGATCGTCACCTTGGCGAGGTCCTTGGAATCCTCGCGCCCCTGACACTGCTCGACGGGCCGCCGCAGGTCGCGGGCCGCACCTCCTGAGAAGTTGCCGCCGACGTACAGCACCTGAACGCCGTCGATGCGGAAGCTGCGCCGGCAGTACCCCGCCTCGTCGTTGTAGAGCCCGCGCGAAGCGGTTGACGTCGTAGCCGACGACGTACGACGACAGCCAGCGTTCCTGCTGGGCCAGCCCTACCATCTCCTGGAAGGCCGGACGCCGGACGGCGTTCCTCGGGTCGGGGATGCACTGCTTCTGACGGTCGGTCGAGCGGCGGAGGTAGCGGGCAGCCACCTGGGGCCCGGACCGGCCGCCCTGCGCCTGGGGGCGTCGTCTTGGCCTGGCAGGGGCTGCCGGATACCCCCATGGAGACTCAGGTCGTTCGCTGCAGCCAGGGCGATCAGGGCCTTCCCGGGGGGAAGGAAACACTAGAAGTTCGAACTGGCAAGCCGGCCATGGCGCTGTGCGACCCCCCAGGGGCCCATTCCGGGGGCCGGAGAGCCGCCCCGGGGTCCGGGCCGGGCTTCACTTGACGTTCGGAGCCGCGATGGGGAGTCCTGCTCCCCGTAGCGACCAGCGGGGTGAAGCGGCGGGCCGCGGCGAACCTGACAAGCGACCGAGAGATCCAGAAGCAGGCCCGTGAGCCCCGGAGCAGAGTGGACCCGAAGTTCGGCCCTTGTTAGGGTTCCGGGGCCTGCCCAGCTTGGGCGCGGGCCGAGAATGGCTCGATAGACCCGCGGGTAAATCAACTAGATTTAGTGAACTGTGAAACCCCCGCCCGAACCCCTGGCCCTCGAGAAGGTCGCTCGACGGCTCGAGGAACTGCTCGAGACGCCGGCAAAGGCCACCCGGCCCGCAGGCCCTGCGGTCGGACGCCAGCCCGATGCGGTGATCCGGGTCGGCGATCATGCCTACCTCGTCGAGTGGAAGGTCTCCGGCGACGTGGCAGGCGTGTCGGCGGGGATTCGACAACTCGCCGCCTTTCGAGATGGGAGCGGAATCGAGCACGTGGCGCTCCTCGCCGTGCCCTTCATGGGCGACGCGGGACGGCGGATCTGTAGCGAAAGCGGGGTGAGCTGGCTGGACCTCTCCGGGAACGCGCACATCGACGCGCCGGGAGTTCACGTCCGCGTCGAAGGCAAAGAGAACCGGTTCAAGCGGCGGGGGCGTCCCTCGAACCCGTTCGCGCCGAAGAGCTCGCGCGTCGCGCGGTGGCTCCTGCTGCATCAGGGCGAGTTCCACGTCCAGAAGGAGATCGCCGCGGCTATCGACGTGGGGGCGGGGTTTGTGAGCCGTGTCGTGCGGCGCCTCGAGGAACTCGAGCTGATCGAGCGGAACGAGCGGGGAGGCGTCCGGGTGCGTGATCCGGAGCTTCTGCTCGAGGCTTGGGCCGAACGCTACGCGTTCGAGCGGCATCACCTGCTCCGCGGTCACGTTGCCGCGCGGTCCGGGGACGAGCTCTTGGCTCGTGTGTCGAACGCGCTGTCGGGCGCCGGCATCGAGCACGCGGCCACCGGCCTGGCTGGCGCCTGGTTGCTCACGCACTTCGCCGCATTCCGCACCGTGACCTGCTTCGTGGCGGACCTTCCGTCGAGTGACGTCCTCGACAGCCTCGGCTTCCACGAGGAGGAGCGCGGCGCGAACCTCTGGCTGGCACTCCCCGTCGACGAGGGCGTCTTCGCCGGCGTCGAGAAGATGGACGGCCTCCCCTGCGCCAGTCCCATCCAGGTCTGGCTCGACCTCTTGGGTCAGCCGGAACGAGCCGGCGAGGCTGCGCGTCACATCGAGGAGACGTTGCTCTCCTGGAGTAGCCGTGCCTGACAAGCCGACGACCGCGGTGGGCTACGGCCCGGAGTTCCTCGAACGTGCCCGCCGGACGTGCCTCCACGTGGCGACCGTGATCGGCGACATGACGGATGAGATTGTCCTTGTCGGCGGTCTGGTTCCGTCCCTGATCGTTGCTCAAGAGCCCCTTCCGAGCGGGGCGGAGCGGCATGTCGGCACGCTGGACGTGGACATAGGTCTCGCGCTGGGTCTCCTCAATGAGGGTCGTTACCAGGAACTGAGCGAACGCCTGCGTCGGGCCGGATTCGGCCCCGACGCGAACGAGGCCGGCCGGAGAACTCGGCAGCGCTGGGTGTGGAGAGGCTCACGCGGCGTCTCGGTGGACTTCCTGATTCCGCCGAGCACGCCGGTGGACCGCGGAGGAACGATCCGCGACCTCGAGGAGGACTTCGCGGCATTGATCGCCCCCGGGCTGCCGCTCGCGTTTCGCGACCGAACGAAGGTGACCTTGGACGGGGAGACGCTCCTTGGCGAACGGGCCGTGCGCGAGGTGTGGGTCTGTGGACCGGCGGCCTACCTGGGTTCTGAAGGCGCTTGCGTTCCGGTCGCGAGGCGAGAACAAGGACGCATACGATCTCTACTACGTGCTCCGCAACCACGGCGACGGTCCACGTACGGTCGCCGAGGTGTTCCGTCCGTTGCTCGATGATCCCGCAGCGCGCGATGCGCTCGGGATCCTCGAGGGCGACTTCACGACGCCGGACTCGGTCGGTGCGATGCGCGTCGCAGCATTCCTGGCTCGCCAGGGGGACGCGACGTTCCTGGCTGATGTCGCCGGCTTCGTGCGCGAGTTGGTCAGGCAATGCGACGGCGAACGATGAGCTTGCAGCTTGCGGAGCCCTCGACTGACCGCATGGCCGGACTCGAGGATGAGAACGCACGGCTCCGCGCGGAGAACGAGCGCCTTCGGGGGATGCTCGGCCTGCCGCCGGGCGTCCTGCCGGAAGCCGACGTCGAGGCAGGTCGTCTCTTCCCCGAGGACGATCCGCTGCCGCAGGTGGACGCTCGTTCCACGGCCCGAGACAGGATCGCGCTGTTCCGAGTGCTCTTCCGGGGTCGCGAGGACGTGTATGCCCGCTACTGGTGCGACGAGCGCAGCGGGAAGAAGGGGTACTCGCCGGCGGCGCGCGGCCGCTCGGGGTGCGGCGCCAAGGACTACCTTCCGCTGACCGAGGAAGTTCTCTTTCGGCACCTCGCGGGTGAGGAGACCGTCGGGCTCTACCCGCTCCTCCGCGATGACACGTGCCGCCTGCTCGCTTGCGACTTCGACGGGCCGACGTGGGCACCGGACGCGCTCGGATTCCTGGAAGCGGCCGATCGATGGCGGGTCCCCGCCTATCTGGAGCGGTCGCGCTCCGGGCAGGGGGGGCACGTCTGGATCTTCTTCACACGCCCGGTGTCGGCGGTCCAGGCCCGGAGGCTGGGTACCGGGCTCTTGCGCGAGACCATGGTCGCCAGGGGTGAGATGGAGCTCACGAGCTACGACCGCCTGTTCCCGAACCAGGATTTCATGCCCAAGGGCGGCTTCGGCAACCTGATCGCGTTGCCGTTGCAGAAGGGAACTCGTGCGCTCGGGAACACGGAGTTTCTCGATCGCGAACTACGGCCGTGGCCCGATCCATGGCGGGGCCTCAGCCTGGTGCGGCGCCTCACGCCGGGTGCTCTCGAGGCGCTCCTGGGCGAACTGCCGCCGATGGACGTGGGAGCCGAAGGATCGAACTTTCCGTCGCGGTGGGGGCGTTCTGCTCCCGAGCCGCCCCCGCCGAAGTCGATCCGTTGTGTGCAGGGCCCGAGGCTCTCGCTGGAGCGCTCGGGCCTGCCGCCGTCGCTCCTGGCTCGGATCAAGCATCTCGCCTCATTGCACAATCCCGAGTTCCACAAGCGACAGAAGCTGCGCCTGTCGGTCTACGGTACGCCACGCTTCGTGCGCTGCTACGGAGAAGACCTGACGCATCTTGACCTTCCACGGGGAGTCCTGAGCCAGCTCGAGTCCACAGTTCGAGAGGTCGGATCACGGCTGGACGTCGAAGACTCGCGAACGCTCCCCGGCCGCATTGCGTTGCGCCTCGAGGAGGCCCTGTCGCCGATCCAGCAAGCGGCGGCGCGCGAACTCCTACGCCACGACGAGGGCGTTCTCGTCGCGCCTCCGGGAAGCGGCAAGACGCGCGTGGCATGTGCGGTGATTGCGGCCAGGAGCGTCCCGACGCTCGTGCTGGTCCACCGCAAACACCTGCTCGATCAGTGGAAACTCGAGCTCCAGCGCTCCCTGGGCCTGTCTTCCAGGGAGATCGGACAGCTGGGAGGCGGGCGCAAGCGCCGCAGTCGGGTGATCGACCTGGCCATGATCCAGAGTCTCCAGCCCGACGCGGCGAGTGAGGTGTTCGCCGACTACGGACAGGTCGTCGTCGACGAGTGCCATCACGTCCCGGCCGTCTCGTTCGACGCGGTCATTCGGGAGGCCGCGGCCCGGTTCGTCCTGGGCTTGACCGCGACACCCTACCGGCGCGACGGGCTCGGAGAGCTGATCACGATGCGCTGCGGCCCCGTCCGCTACCGTTCCGAAGGGAACCCGGATGCCGATGCGATGGAGCGCTGGCTCGTCGTTCGCGCGACGGGCTTCGAACCGGATCTGGGGGTCGACGCTCCCATCCAGCAGGTCTACCGGGAACTCGTGCAGGACGAGGGCCGGAACCGTCTGATCTGCGAAGACGTCCGGGAAGCCGTGGAGGACGGGAAGAACTGCCTGGTCCTGACGGAATGGCGAGACCACCTGGAACGCCTGGCCGAGACCCTGCAGTCGGCCGGAACTTCTCCGGTCGTGCTGCACGGGGGCGTGAAGAAGAAGGAGCGTCTCACCCGTGTCGCCGGTCTGAACGATGCGGGCCGAGAGAATCCCGTGCTCGTTGTCGCCACCGGGGCCTTGGTGGGGGAGGGCTTCGACCTGCCGCGCCTCGACACGCTGGTGCTGGCGTTCCCGATCTCCTTCCGCGGGAAGGTCATCCAGTACGCTGGGCGCATCCTCCGTTCGCACACAATGAAGCACGCCGTGACCGTCTACGACTACCGAGATGGGCTGGTTCCCGTCCTCGCTCGGATGCAGGCCCGGCGGCAGAGGACGCTCCAGGGCATCGGATTCACGAACAACACAGGCCAGGGCGGACTGTCCCATGGAGATGCAGCGCATTAGTCTGGGACCTGACGAGCGTCGCAGCCTGAAGGTCGAGGCCGTGGGTGGACGAGTGTACGCAGATCGTGTGAGCACTTCGCTCGCCATCCTCTTGGTTGCACTGCGCGAGGGCCGCGGGGACTACTTCCCCGTTCTCGACGAGATGGACTTTCTGGAGGGCATCGGGAAATCGTCGATGACCAAGGAGCCCAAGCCGTTTCGGCATCCACTTCTTCAGCGGTTCTGGCACAAGCACTACTCGTCCGCCCGGCACATTCCGCGCAACATCTGCCTACGCTGGGGCCTGAATCGCGGCGGGAACCAGGCCTTGGACCAAGCACTTGCGGCCATCGCCAAAGAACATGGCGAGGATCCGGTCATGTGGACTCGTGTATTGGCCCATCGGCTCACGGTGGGGGGGTACGAGGACCGGGCGTGGCGCAGGCGTCTGACCGGCGAGTGGATTCTCTACGCGGTGCACAAGGAGAGGAACCACTACCTGACGCTCGGCACGCACGAGGAGGGGAGGGACCCCGAGGCGTTGCTCGCCAGACTGCGCCAGCAGTGCGCGGCCGAGTGGCCCTTTCTGTTCGAGGAGTGCGCGGGTTAGCCCATGGGGCGCCGCAGGAGAAAGATGACCGCAATCAGCTTGGCCGGCGCCCTCGAGGCGCTGGAAGCCGAGGATCTTCGCGAGCTGCTGCGGGAGGCGCTTCCCGATCTCGACGAGCGTGCGCGCGGCATGATGGTCGATCGGCTCGTGGCCTGCGCTGCGAGAAAGGGGAGTGGGTGGGAACCCGAGGGCCCCGACGATGACGCGGTGGCCGAGGTCCTTTCCTTCGCGAAGACGGCCGAGCGGAGCCACTACGCCGATCCGCGCGCCGTCGACCGGTTCCTGCGCCGCGGGACCGGCGCCTTCCTCCGCAAGGACTACGAGGGCGCGCGACGGATCTTCCACGCCTTGCTGCCACCGATCGCCGTCGCGGACATCGATCTCGGTCAAGACGAGATGGCGGACGAAGTGCTCACCGTCGACATCGGGCAGTGCGCCGCGCGGTACCTCGTGGCGACCTACATGACCGTCGATCCCGGAGAGCGCGCGGAGGCCGTCCACGCTGCGCTCCGTGCGGCTGGAAACCTGGGGCTCTTTTGGGAGCCGCTCTCAGAGATGGAGAGCGTCGCCGTCGAGCCGTTGCCGGACCTCGGCGGATTCCTGGCTCGGTGGCGTGCCCTGATCGAGAAGGAAGCCGCCGGCGGCGCCAGCCGAGGTGGCTGGGACTCCGACGAGGATCGATGGATGCGTGAGGTCGTGCAGCGCCTCGAGGGGGTGGATGGGCTCGCGGCGCATGCGCGTGCTACGCGGCGCGGCCAGGACCTGCGCGTCTGGTGTCGTGCGCTGGTCGAAGTGACGGACTGGAAGGCCGCGCTCGCGGCGTTCGAGGAAGCTGCTGAGACCGTCCGCGATGACTCGCACCGTCGCGGCGAGTTCCTGGACGGAGCCGCGCTGGCCGCGCAGGAGCTCGGCCGCCGAGACCTGCCTGCTCGACTCGAGCAGGTGTGGCGCGAGGCACCGAGCCTGGTACGGCTCCGGCGCTGGCTCGGTGCGGCTCGGACCGCAGCCCGAATCAGGAGCAGCACGGTGGAGGCACTCGAGGCGTGTCCCAAGCGCGACGAGCGTCAGCGTGCCGTGCTCCACATGGTAGTCGGAGACCTGGAGTCCGCGGCGAAGCGGCTCTCCGCGGCGCCGGGGTTGGGTTGGTCGAGCCCGGAGCATCCGGGTCACCTGGTCTTTCCACTGTTCGCCGAGCTGTTGGGCGATGGGGATTCCGGAGCCGGGTCCGGCCGCCGACCGTCGCCGGTGCGCTGCATGGACCTGGACGAGCTGGGACCGATGAACGCCGATCCGGACGAGCCGCGACTCCGGGCGCCCGACGTGGCCGCGATCCTGGAGGCCGCTGGAGTCAGGCGGCCGATCTGTGCGGAGGCCAGGTCTGCGATGCTCGCGGCCATGCGGAAGGCGGCCGAGAAGCGTGTGGAGGGTGTGACCAAGGAGCAGCGGCGCCGGCACTACGGGCACGCGGCCCAGTTGGTCGCTGCGTGCGCCAACCTCGACGCGACTCCGGAAGGCGGCCGCTGGATCGCCCGACTGCGATCCCGCTACAGCCGCTACCCGGCGCTGCAAGGCGAGCTCGACGAGCACCTCGGGACGGCGAGGCATGGAAGGAGGGGCTGACGGTGCCGATCGCGCTCTGCTGTCGAGCACATGAGGCCCCCGCTACCACCAACCAACGCAAAGGACCGCCTCCAAGGGGGCGGCTCTTTGCGTTGGTCGGTGGTAGCGGGGGCAGGATCGGAGGACGCGCAACGACGCCAGCGGCGATCGGAGCCTGGGAAGTCACGCCGAACTGCTGATCCAGGACACTGGCTCGGTACCACTACAACCGGAGCACTCGACGAAAGCAGTCAGAGGCAAGCGGTCCGACGGCACCCATCCGATCGACCGCGCTCACACTCCCTCCCGGGGACGCTTGCTCGGCGCTCGCGAAACCTGCGCGGGTCGAAGGTGTGGAGTTCGACCCGCAGGCACTGAATCGCATCGTGGAGGAAACGCATGGCTACCCCTACTTCCTCCAGGAGTGGGGCAAGCATGTCTGGGACGTTGCGCTGAGTTCGCCGATTGCCCTGCACGATGTCGAGACTGCCTCGGCATCTGCGATTGCTTCGCTCGACGAGAGCTTCTTCCGCGTTCGCTTCGATCGCCTGACCCCGTCGGAGAAACGCTACCTTCGCGCGATGGCGGAGCCCCCCGGTGCCAGGGTCGTTGCCGCCCGCACGGAGAAGGGTGCGGAGAGTCCCGAGGAGACATGTTCGACTCCCCAGCTCGCCAAGCGCCTGGGGGGCGGCGGCCGTGCTCACTGAGCCGTCCTTGCGTCTCGGCGGCGCGCAGAGGGGGACAGCTCGGGGGGACCGGGGAGGGGTGCGTTCCGTCGGGGTGGTCGAGATCGGGCGCGTGGTGCGTCCTAACGCGTGAGTGGCGACGCCGCGAGGATCGCGCGAACCAGGTCGGCGGCCGCGGCAGCCACGGCGCCGTAGAACCCGCCGGTCGATTCGATTCGGGCCATCCCCGCGAGTCCCCACTCCAGATGCGCGGCCGCGATCTCGTCGGCGACGGCCTGGGCGTGGCCGTCGGTCGCGCTCCACAGGAGCAGCAGGCTGCCCAGGTGGTCGACCGCCGCACCGCGGGCGGCGGAGCGTTGGAACTCCATGCCGGCGACCTCGGCCAGCTTGCGCACGCGCACGGTGGCGTCGCCCTCGTAGCGACCCTGGGTCCACAGGGACTGGACCAGCGGTCCGGTCTCTGGGCGCAGGAACAGGTCGTGGTAGTCGGCGCCGCGGGCCTCGATCCAACTCGCCTGCTCGGTGGGGGGCGGGAGTTCGATGCCCCACTCGCCCAGCGCCGCCGCGAGGGGCGGCTCGCGCAGGCGCTCGAGTTGGGCGCTGTCCACCTCTCTCAGTAGGAGCTGTCCGAGGAGGTCCGCGACGGCCCGCAGGGGGGCTCGCTCGGGGTCCGCCGGCGCCTCGTGGCCCGGTGCAGCGTCGGCGCTCGGCGACCCTGTCACGAGAGCTTCCGGATCCGCACGACGGTGCTGTTGAAGGCCTGCTGGCCCGAGATGTAGTCCGGAGCGATCGGCAGCACGTGGTTCTGGGCCCAGCCGTTGCCGGTGTTGCGTTGCCACTTGGCGCGGTCGCCGCCGGAGTCGTCCTGCCACCACATGTTGCGCTCCCAGTCTTCGTCGCGCAGGCCGGCGCGGTCCATCCCCGCGGACTGACTGCCGACGGGACCCTGCCTGCTGGCCTGGGCCACGCGGGTGTATTGGTCGTGCCCGAGGGAGTTCGAGATCGCGATGGCAGCGGGGTGGACCCCCTTGGTCACCACGATCGGCAGCTCGAGCTTGCGCTCGATCGGGCCGTCGCCGAGCTCGAGCCCGGGCATGGCCCGGTGCAGGGTTGTCGAGCGATAGCCTGTGACTTCGATCCAGTCGCCGTTCTTCAACCCGAAGCGCTTGGCCGTCTCCGGGTGCAGCCAGGCCGGGTTCGAGTGCACGATCTCGGAGCACCACTTCAGGTTGGCGGTCCGACCGTGGTTGTGGACGCACCACTTGAAGGACGTCATCACGAGCTGGTCCTCGTCGAGGTCCCGGTGCTCTTCGGGCAGCTCGAACTTGGGCCAGGGCGAGAGCTCGTACTCGTGCCCGCGGTGGTGGGAGGCCCGATTCTTACCCTTCGAGTTGGCGAGCGAAGTCAGATCGCTGGTGTCCTCGTTGCGCGCGGTCTTGACCACGAACTCGGAGTAGACCTCGAACTTGCGGCTGGGGGTCTTGAAGCCGCGCACCGCCTCGCCGTCGATCCAGATGCCGATGCCCTTGCCGTCCTTGGTGATGACCCCGGTCGCTTCGTCCGTCACGGAGTCCGCCAGATCGGCCTCGGTCAAGGGCAAGAGGTGCGGCTCGAAGTAGGGCCGCTGTTCGGGATCCTCATAGGCCCCCTCGTGGCGCAGGAAGTCGAGGGGGTCCGCGTACTTCTCGGCGTCGAAGGGGATGTCCTTCGCCCACTCGCGCATGTACTCCTCCTGGCTGTGCTGGGCGAACCACTGCTCGGCCATGTCGCCACCCATGCGGCGCGCGAGCTCGGGCAGGATCTCGCGCAGGTCCTTGGCCTCGCCCAGGGGCTCGGCGATCGGCCAGCGGACGTTGACGTAGGGCCTCAGGTTGTAGGCCCCGCGCGCGTCGAGCTCCCAACGCTCGAGGTAGGTGGTCCAGGGCAGGACCATGTCCGCGAAGTGCGCCGTCTCGTTGTAGAAGGGGTTGATGCAGACGTGGAACCCGATCTTGTCCTCGTCCAAGAGGACGCTGCGCGTGACGTCCATCTCGGGCCAGGTCATGGGCGAGTCGAGGTTGTAGGTCATGTAGACCTGGATCCGCGCCCGCTCCTGCTTCAGGTACCAATACACGATCTCGCCCACGCGCATCGTGTTCCAGGTGTTGGCGAGCACGAACTCCGGCGGGTCGGCGAGGACGGACTTCGCGCTGGTCTTGGCCGGCTGCGGCGGCAGCTTGAAGCGCCCCGAATCCATGCCGCCGGTCCACATCCAACACCAGCCGCCGTGCTTGCCGACGCTGCCCACCAGGCCGTTCAGCAGGATGATGCTGCGGTCGTTGTAGTAGCCGTTGACGTGGGCGGAGGAGCCGCGATTGCACATCGTCGTGGCGCGCGGCGCAGCGGCGGCGAACTCGCGAGCGATGCGCGCGATGTCCGCGGCGGGCACGGTGCTGACGCCCTCGGCCCACTCAGGGGTCGTGTCCTTCAACACGTGCTCCCAGACGTCCTCGAGGCTGGCATTGGCCCAGGTCTTGAACCACTGCGCGTCCGCCAGGCCTTCCTTGACGATCACGTGGGCCAAGGCCAGGGCGATGGCGCCGTCTGTTCCCGGGCGCGGCATGAAGAACTCGTCGGAGTTGCCGGCGGTGTTCGACATGCGCACGTCGAAGGTGACCAGCTTGGCCCCGTTGTCGAAGCGGCCCTGCTGGATGCGCTGGGCCCCGGCGACGTGGCCCTGGTGAGCCTCGAACATGTTGGAGCCGAAGTTCAAGATGTACTTCGTGTGCTGGTAGTCGCCGAGGTCCCAGTCCGACTCGAACAGGTAGGTCAGGTTCGCCGCGCGGCGCGAGGCCGAGCACAGCCCGCGGTGGTTGAGCTGCGTCTTCGTGCCGAAGGCGTCCAAGAAGGCCGAGACCGGGTCCTTCGAGCGGCTGCGGCCCTGGTGGAAGGCGAACTGGGTCGGGTCGCTCTCGCGGCAGGCGTTCAGGCGCGTGGCGAGCTCGTCGTAGGCCTCGTCCCAGGTGATACGCCGCCACTTGCCCGCGCCGCGCTCGCCGACACGCTTCAGCGGGTAGAGCAGGCGCTCGGGGTGGTACTGGTGGTTGAGGCCGGCCTGACCCCGGGCGCACAGCTTGCCGCGCGAGTTGGGATCCTTGGGGTTGCCGTCGATCTTGATCACCCGCCCGTCCTTGACGTGGGCGATGGTGCCGCAGACCGTCGAGCAGAGCTGACACATCCCGGGCACTCGCTCGGTGTCCTTGTACTTGTCCGGATCCGGGAAGCGCGTCTTCTTGTTGGGGCCGGGCAGGGGGCAGACGCCGGGGGCGTGCAGGACACCTTCGGAGTAGGGCTTGCCCGCGCCCTCCTGCCAGACGCGCGCGCTCTCGGAGGCCGCCGCCGATCGCCCGCGCACGACGGTGGGACCCTGCGCGGATTCGGGAGTGGAGGCGCAGGCGGCCAGGCCACCTCCGCCCATCAGGGCGGCGCCCAGGCGCAGCAGCGAGCGGCGGTCGGGGTTCTGTGTGCTCATCGCGCGGCTCCCTCTTCACCCGCTTCCCCGTCGCCGGCCCCGCCGTCGAATCCGGGCTCGCCCCACGAATAGACGCTGTAGGCGTCGTTCTGATAGCTCTGACCCTCGCCGGGAATCTTGGGCTCCCAGGCCGCCAGCGGGTGATTCTCGTCCACTGCGAACTTCATGCGCGGTCGGGTCTCCTTCTCGGGGCGCAGGGTCTCGAGCGCGCCCTCCTTCTCGAGCTGAGCCGTTACCTTGGACACCGCCGATTCCGGGTCGTTCAGATCGCCGAAGAAGAGGGCTCCGCTGGGGCAGGTCTCGACGCAGGCCGGCTCCAGCCCCTCGTCGACGCGGTGGGTGCAGTTGTGGCACTTGACCGCCTGGTTGGCGACCGGGTCGATGTAGATCGCCCCGTAGGGGCAGACCTCCTTGCAAGCGCCATGCCCCGAGCAGGTGTCGTAGTTCACCTGGACACTGCCCCCCGAGCCCTTGTGCAGCGCGCCACAGGGGCAGGCCTTGATGCACGGCGCGTCCTCGCAGTGCTGGCAGGCCATCGGGACCATGATGCGCGCGACGGCACCGTTTGATCGTGTGTGGTCGTGGTAGACGGTCTGGCGGATGTAGTTGCCCAGCGGCACGTCGTTCTCCGCCTTGCAGGCCACCTCGCAGCCGTGGCAGCCGAAGCAGCGGCGGGTGTCCACGACCCAGCCGTACTGCTTGCCGTCCTCGGGGGCGGTCATGCGCTCGCGCCAGGCCTCCTCGGGGAGGAACAGGTCCTCGGGCGAGCTCGCGCGGCCCGACGTCGCGGCCGAGGCGCCCGCCACGCTGGCTACGGCTCCGAGCGTGCCGGAGAGGAACTGCCGCCGATCGACGGAACTCGCGCTGGGCGCCTGCTGTTCTGCGGCATCCTGCTGGTGGGCACCGCGTTGGTCAGCGCCGCGTTGTTGGGCACCGGTTTGCGCGCCACCGGTCTGGTCGGCATCGGGATCTTGCGCCATCGAATCGTGAGACCTCGACCCACGGTGGAGTGGGCAGGAACGAGCTGGCGGTGATCCGGATGGGTCGAGGTGGAGGTCGACGAGCGGAGGGCTCAGCGACTAAACGGACACGCCGCCACGAAGGCGTCGGCTTCAGGTGAAGCCCGCTCCAGGGAGCGCGGTCCGAAGTCGCCGGGAGGGCCGATCGAGCACGGGGGAAGCCTACGCAATCGCTGTGGCCATGCAACCCACCAGCACTTTGCCCTTCGGCCGAGCGGTGTACCGAAGGAGGTCGACCGAGAGACTTGGTCGACCTCGCCCATGTCGCACCCCCCCTGGGTCACCCGACC
This sequence comes from Engelhardtia mirabilis, assembly GCA_007751255.1. Lineage (GTDB taxonomy): Bacteria > Planctomycetota > UBA1135 > UBA1135 > Engelhardtia > Engelhardtia mirabilis. The sequence continues at coordinate 4,307,348 of CP036296.1, read as the reverse complement.
CAGGGCGGGACCCCAAGGGCTCGCAGGCTGCTTGGGCGCAGTCCCCGATCCGAATGGGGACTGCCCAGCCTCTGCGACCTGACTGGATCGGTCTCGATGCTGGCGTTGGTCGAGGCGCCCAGACCCGCCGGTACCAGTAGATCGGCATGGCGAAGGGGGACGCACTGGGCACGGATCCTGGTGACCGAACCGGGCTGACGCTTGCTGGGCCGAGGCCGACCCCGATGCGGCGGTCCCTCGGGATCGGTCGATGTGGAGGCCTGCAGATCCGGCGAGGTCGTCGGGGCGGTCCGATCCTCCGCGCTTCGCCCCCCTGGGCCTCCCCGCCGAGCCATGTCGAGCCCCATCTCGGCAGGCGCGCCAACTCGGACCGCTGGTGCAGGCCCCGTGGCTCCCACACACCTCGATCACCCCGTCGGCGCGAGGACCAAGATCCGCGCGGGCTGCGCGCCGCGGCGCGGCGCGGCGACGTAGAGGCGGTCGCGTTCGGGGACCCACAGGCAGGTGCGCGCACCGGGGGCGGTGGGGGTGCGGAGGCCAGGGGTGAGGCGGTCGCCGTCGCGCTGGAAGCAGTCGACGAAGCCGACGCCGCAGGCCGCGTAGACGCGCTCGCGACGCGCGTCGAGGAACAGGTCGTCCACGTCGCCGGAGAGCTCCAGGTCCTGCAGCGCTGCGCCGTCGGGCAGGCCGCGGACGAGCAGTCGCGCGGGCGAGCGGCAGCCGACGAGGCACAGGTCGGTCCCGCCCGAACCTGCCCTGGCGGGGGCGATCGCGAGGGGGAAGTTCGAGCCCGCCTGCTCGAGCTTCCAGCGTGCGATCACCGCGCTGCGCTCCAGGTCGACCACGACGACTTGGCGCGCGTGGGGCACGTTGACGAGCGCCCGTGTTCCGTCGGGCGTGAGCTGGAAGCCCTCGGGGTGGCCGCCGCCGAGGGGGGTCGACGCGAGCACCTCGAGCGTACCCGCGTCGAGCGCGCCGAGGGCGCTGCCGTTCGCCACCAGGACGCGCCTGCGGCGGTCGTCGAAGCGCAGGTTGTCGGAGTCGGGGCCGACGGGCACGCTCGCCGCTGTCTCGAACGTCTCGGCGTTGATCGCGACGCAGGTGCCGGCGCCGCCGCTCGCGACCACGATACGGTCGGTCGCCGTCAGGTAGAGAATGCCCCGTGGTTCGTCCAGCCCATCGATCCGGCGCAGCCACTGGCCCCGCGCCAGATCGATGACCTCGACACTGTCGTTTCCGAGCGCAGCGACGTAGAGCCGCTCGCGCTCCAAGTCTACGGCGAGGTGGTCGATGCGCCCTTCGACGCCGGGCAGCGCGATCTCGGCCACGACCGACAGCGGCACTTCAGAGACGGGCGCGGCCTCCTGCGCGGCGCACGACGGCGCGGCACCCAGGGTCAGGGCCAGGAGCACTTGCTTGATCACGAGCATTCCCTTGCGTACGGGGGTTGTGGCAGCGAGTGGGGGCCGTGCCCAGGCTTCTGGCACCGAAGTCCTGGGCACGGGTCGAGCCTTGTCCGCGGGGACTGCCGGGAGTCAGCTCCGGCAGCTCCACCAGCGCAGGCTGACCAGGAGCTCGCCGAGATCATCGGGGCGAGGTCGGTGTCGCTTCCGGCGCGGAGGCTCCTCCCAGGTCGGGAATCGCCAGGCGCAGTTGGCACGAGAGATCGCCCAAGGTGAACGGCTTGCGGAGGAAGCCCGACAGGCTCGAATCGGGGAAGGACTCCACCGACTCCTGCTCTTCGTAGCCGCTCATCAGGATCACGCGCAGATCCGGGCGCAACTCGCGCATCGTGACGAACGCATCCCGGCCGCCCATGACGGGCATGGTCAGATCTAGCAGCACGACGCGGATCGTCTCGGCATGGTCGCGGAGTTCCGCGATCCCACGCCGGCCGTCGCCCGCCTCCACGACATCCATGCCCACGTGCTCCAGCATCGTTCGAAGGACCGCGCGAACTTCCGGTTCGTCGTCTACGACCAAGGCAGTTCCCGATCCCCGCCACGGGGGCTGATCCTGAGCCGCAACCGATTCCACATCGAGGACGGCTATGGTTCCGACCTGGAGCAGGAGTCGGAGCGCCGAGCCACGGCCGAGTTCGGATCTAACGGTGAGGGTCCCACCATGCCCTCGAGCGATGCCCAGGACCACAGCCAGGCCGAGGCCGCGGCCGGCGAACTTGGTGGTGAAGAACGGGTCGAAGAGGTGCTCGCGAACCTCGGCGGTCATGCCCTGACCGGTGTCCGCTACTTCCAGGAAGACATAGCGACCCGCGCGGAGTCCGCAGACCGCCGCACCCTCGAGGAACTCGTCGTTGGCCTGCATCACGCCGGTCGAGACGACGATCTCGCCTTCCTCGCCACCCAGGGCCTCCGATGCGTTGAGGATCAGGTTTGCAATGACCTGGCCCATCTGCACCACGTCGACGTTGACGGAGGGGAGCTCGGGCGAGAGTTCGTATCGCAGCCGAGCCTTCTTGCCGATCATGGCTTCCAAGAGCGGAGTGGACTTGCGGACGAGCGAATTGAGGTTCGATGACTCGATCTGGAAGTGACCCCGCCCAGAGTAGGCGAGCATCTGGCTGCACAGCTCGGCCGCGCGGCGAGCACCATCCACGATCTGCCCCACAAACTTGGCTTGATTCGAGCTCGGAGGCAGCTCGATCGCGAGCAGATCCGCGAAGCCGAGGATGGCGGTCAGGATGTTGTTGAAATCGTGTGCGACACCACCGGCCAGGACGCCCAGGCTCTCGAGTCGCTGGGAGTCCTGGACCTCGCGTGCGAAACGCTCGTGCTCCTCGCGTTGCTGCTCACGATCGGTGACGTCATCGATCGCCAACAGGGTCAACGCCTCACGTTCGCCGTCACCGGGCACGGAGCGGGCGTTCAGTCGCAGGAAGCGCATTCTGCGACCAGGCACGTCGCATTGAACCGCCAGGCCCTCGATCGTCGCGCCTCGATCACGGAACGCGACGAGCGCGTCGAGGACTTCGCCGGTGGCCCAGTGTGCGCCGCCCGCCTCGCTGGGAAGGCTTCCAAGCAGGTCTTGCGTCGTTGACGGGAAGGCCTCGAAGTAGGCTCGGTTGCTCTGCTGAACCTTCAGGTCGGCGTCCAGAACCAGCAGCGGTTCGCGCATGGCCATCACCACGGCCTGCGCGTAGTCCCGCGCGCGCTCGAAGTCCTCGGACATCCTCTTGCGGGCGTCGATGTCGGTCAGGGCGACGACTGCCCCGTCCACCTTCTTCTCCTGCGTCCGATAGGGTCTGACGGTCAGGACGCTCCAGCGCCCCTCCCGGTCCTGGACCTCCCGCTCGATCGGAGCGGATGTCTCGATGACCGTGTGCAGGATAGCTGCGAGATCCACGGCCTGAACATCCAAGCGCGCATCCAGGATGCTTCGATTGACGTCGGTGGCGACGAGGCCGAAGGCCTTGGCAGCACTCTGGGTGAACCTGCGGATCCGCAGATCGGGCCCGACCATGACCATTGGGATCTGGACGCTGTTCAGCAGGTTGGCGAGGTCGTCGCCGAGCAGCGTCACCTCGTGGTTCCTGTGCTGGAGCTCCTCGTTGACCGTCAGCAACTCCTCATTCGTGGCCTGGAGCTCCTCCTTGGCCGTCTGCAGCTCTTCATTGGTGCTGACCAGCTCTTCGTTGCTGGAGAGGACCTCCTCGTTGGAGGAGCGCAGGTCCTCGTTGGCGGTCTCCAGGCGTTCGACGTTGGCGCGCAGGTAGTCGCGGGTCGTGTGGAGCTCACGTTGCAGCTCCGCAATGCGGCTTGCCTCGGCCGCCCCAGGCACGAGTTGGGGAGTGGAGGTCGCCGTCGGCGCGGGCGGCTGCGGACGCTCCTTGAACAGGATCAAGAAACACCGCTCCACGGACTCTGGAACACGCAGCGGGATCAACTCGATGTCGGCGAGGACCTCGCGGCCGTCGCCGCGGATGCGGAGGCCCGTCCGTTGAATCGCCTCGGTGCTGGCCTTGCCCTCCTCGACGATCGCGCGCAGGTCGGTCAGGAGCCCTTCGCGCGCCATTCGCAGCAGGTTGTTGCTGGGCGCTCCGGGGGCCGGCACCAAGAAGGAACCCGTATCGCCCCGGAACTGCAGGATCTCGAGGCCCTCGTCGATGACGACCCCTGGTGGCGCGTACTTCGCCAGGAGCGCGCGATCGGCTTCGCGTTGCGCGTCCACGCTGCTGGGCGTGCGCCTGGAGGGCAGCGCGGGATCGTGACCGCTACGGCGCGCCGAGTGCTCCACGCGAGCGAGATCGAATGGCAGTCGGAAGGGAACGGCCTTGCGCGAGAAGATGCTGCGTGCGCCGTCAACGGCCGTGAAACGATCCTTCATCGCCCCGACCGACTCCGCGGTCCCGAGCAACAGGAAGCCGCCCTCGCGCAGTGCGTAGTGGAAGATCGGGAGCACCCGCCGCTGCAGCGCCGGACCGAGGTAGATCAGGAGGTTGCGGCAACTGATCAAGTCGATCTTGGAGAACGGCGGATCCCGAGTCGCATCCTGGCGCGCGAAGACACACAGGTCTCGCACGGCCTTGGCGATGACGTAGCCCTCCGAGTCCTGCACGAAGAACTGTCGCAGCCGTTCCTGCGAGACCTCCGCGCGGATGCGCTCCGAGTACTGGCCGGCGCGCGCGTGGTTGATGGCCATCTCGGAAACGTCCGTCCCGAACAGCTTGATCGTCAGGTTGGAGGAGCGTTGAGCGAGGAACTCCAGGAGCACGATGGCGAGGGAGTAGACCTCCTCGCCGGTCGCGCAGCCGGGGACCCAGATGCGCAGCTCTTCGTCGGGGAGCCTGCCTTCCAACAACTTGGGGAAGACCTTCCGCTCGAGGGCCTCGAAGACCTCCGGGTCGCGAAAGAAGCTCGTGACGTGGATCAAGATCTCCTGGCAGAGCGTCTCCGCTTCATCGGGGTGCTCGTCGAAGAACTTCAAGTAGTCCTCGAGGCGATCCAGCTTCAGGATCACGATCCGCCGTTGGATGCGCCGCCTGATCGTCGACTGCTTGTAGTTGCGGAAGTCGATGCCTGTGCTGCGGCTCAGCCGTCCCACCAGCTCGTCGAGGGCCTTGCCCTGGGCTTCCTCGGCGTGGTCGCCGTCGAACTCATCGAGAGTGCGACTCTCGAGCCACTGCGAGGGGTCGCGGCTGATCTGCACGAGGTCGCGCGCGATGCCATCGGTGGAGAGGACAGCGTCCACGCAGCCAGCAGCCACGGCGCTGCAGGGCATGTCACTGTGCTCGGCCGAAGCGTCCTGGGCGAAGGTGATACCGCCGGCGGCCCGCACGGCTTCCAGGCCGCAGGTGCCGTCCGTGCCGGTTCCCGAGAGGACCACGCCGATGCTGCGGCTGCCGCATTCCTGGGCCAGCGAACGCAGGAAGAGGTCGATGGGGTGGTGGGGTTCAGGAGACTGATCCCGCGGCACGAGGCGCAGGCTGTCACCCTGCACGATCATGTAGGTGCTGGGAGGAAGGACGTACACGTGCCCAGCTTCCATCACCAGCGCATCCGTCGCCTGGACGACGGGCATCGACGCCGCGCGCCCGAGGAGGTCCGACAGACCACTCGCGCGAGTCGGGTCCAGGTGCATCATCACGACGAAGGCCATCTGGAGGTCGTCGGGAAGCGGCCGAAGGACCTCCGTGATCGCTACCAAGCCTCCGGCCGATGCGCCGATGCCGACGATCCAGAACGATTGACCCGCAATCGTTTCGCCCGTCTCTGAGGACTGGGCAGCTGCCTGACGCTCTCGCACGCGCTTGTTCATGAAGATGCCGGTGCGCGCGTAGCCGTCCGGAGGGACGGGGTGGAGCGTTGCTACTCGGGGGTGATCCAGGGTAGGCGGAGACCAAGTCACTTGTTTGTCCGGGCCGAGATCTCGATTCCGGGCTTTTCCAACCAGCTACCAGACCGAGCGGGGTCTTGGCTCGCAGGGGTCCCCCGTGTCCGCACGTCCGCGCGATCTCGAGCAGGTCGTGCAAGGCGCTGTGGTGCTTGCCCTCAGCGTTCATCAAGACCCGCGCCCAGCAACCCTGAGCGCCGGCCCTCGGCTGCTGACGAGCTGGAGGCACTGGCCGCGACGCTTGGTGACCGCTGTGGGCCAGCCAATCTGGCCTGGGGGGTGCGAGCCGAGGGCGTGGGTTGTGGGGCGCTGCGTAGTTCCTTTGGGACTTGGAGGCGGCAAACTGGGATTCCTTGCAGCGATGGTCGCGATCCGTTCTGGAAGGGGTGTGCGCCGCGGCGACCGCTCCCGCGCCCGATGCTGATTCTCGTAGTGGTGCGGAAGAGGGGAGACGGTGGGTCGCGTTGTCTCCGCATGGTTGTCCGGCTAGATCAGTCGATATCTGCGCTCGGGGCCCTCTTGTCGGACCGAGCACTGCAGCACCTGGTGCCTCGAGCCAGAGGGTCTGGGGCCAGGCCGAGGCACCGACTTGCCAGTTGCCGTGAGGCCCTCGCGAGTGCGGCCTGCTGGGGCACCCAAGGGACCGAACCACACTCCCTGGTCGTCGGCGCCCAGTCGTTGGGCTGCGCCCGTGCGCACCGCGATGCTCGGCCGGCGCACGGCGCCATCGCAACGCCTAAGAGGCCGGGTCCACAGGGTTCGGGCGCTCGGGGTCGTCCTCGGACGGTTGGTCCCCCTCCGGCGCCTGCTCCGCTTCCTTCGCCCGCGCCTTCTCCTCCTTCTCCGCCTGCCCGCGCTCCTCGCGGAGCCGGACCCGCTCGGTCTTGGCCTGCTCCTCCGCTTCGCGCTCCGCGCGCTGTTGCGCGGCCTGCTCGACGGGGTCGAACGAGGCCGGGGGCGCTTCCTTTGTGAAGCGGAAGCGGGGGGCGGGCTCAGGCTCCTGCGCGCCGCGTGGGACGACGATCGGGCTGTCCGGCTGTCCGACGAAGTGGGGCGACATGATCTGCACCCCGTACTCGTTGAACGCGTCCTGAATCGCCGCGTGGACCTGGTTGATGATCGCCGCGCGGCGCTTGCCGTCCTCGACCTCGAAGATCAGCCGATACTCGGCGAACCAATCGGAGAGGTTCGTCTGGGTGACGCGCGGGGCGGGCTCACGGGCGACGCCATCGGTGCGCTGCGCGGCGAGCAGCAGCAGCGCCCGAACCTGGCGCCAGGGGGTGTCGTAGCCGATCGTGACCGAGGTCGAAGCCACGGCGCGACCCTCGCCGGGGCCGCGGCTGAAGTTCGTGATCTCGCGGGTGACAACGACTGCGTTGGGGATCGAGACCTCCTCGCCGCTGGGCAGGAGCACGCGCGTGGCGAGCAGCCCCAGATCGGTGACCTGCCCCTCGATGTCGCCGATTCGGACCACCTCGCCGCTGCGTACCGCTTTCGAGTACAGCACGACGAATCCGCTCATCATCTGATTCACGAGCCCCGAGGAACCGAGCGTGACCATCAGTCCCAGGACCACGCTGACTCCCTTGAAGGCGTCGCTCTGGGCGCCGGGCAGGTGGGGGTACGCGAACACGATGCCGAAGATCCAGACTGCGGCGACGGCGAGGCGGCGTGTCGCTCGCACGGTCTCGGGGGCGACGCCTTCGGTGCGCTCCGCGCGACGCTCGATACGCGCCACCGCGACGCTGATCGCGCGCGCGATGCCGCGCGTCACGAAGAAGGCGAGGGCTACGACGATCAGCCCCGGGATGGCCTCGAGGACCCCATCGACGATCCACCGTGCCAGCTCCCAGAGCTGGGTCCCGAGGGCGGCGCTCCAGGGTGAGGTGTAGGGAAAGCGAGTCAGGCAGAACTCGAGCCAGATGTAGAGCGAGACGCCAATCAGACCCAGGTTGACGATCCCGATCAGCCGCTCGACCGCCTCGGCCGCGTAGGGCCGCAGGTCCGCGTCGCGCACGCGAAGTCGCTCGCTGCGGGCGACGCTCTTGCGCGCACGCTTGATCGTGACGCGCTTGATCAGGGCGAGCAGCCAGAGCACAGCCCCCAGGCCGATGGTCGCCGCGAGGGCCAGGCCCACTCCCCGCAGGAGCAGCGGCAGACTGCGTTGCTTGGCTCGGGCCCCCAGAACCTCGGCCAGTCGGGCGCGCGCGCGGTCGACCGCGACCGAGAGCGGCTCGCCGAGGGAGGGGTCGACGTCCGCTTCGAACAGCGTGAAGACGATCGTTCCGCCGACGATCAGGTTGAAGCCGGGTAGGGATCCGAGCCGCGTGGCCTCGATCGCGATCGTCGGTCCGAGTGGGTCGTCGGTCCGAGTGGGTCGTCGGGCAGGGCGAGGATGCGCTCGGCGGCGCGCCGCGCACGCTCCTGGGTGGTCACGCCTCCGAGGTCGACCCGCAGCACGGCGATCTCGCGATTCCAGACCACGAGCGGAACGGGCTCCGAGAGCTGCTGTCCGGCAGCCGCGGTCGTGGTCTCTTGCAGCGCCTCGATCCCCGCCGTGCCCGGAGCTGTCGCTCCAGCGCTGCCCTGCGATCGCGCGGGGCCGGTCAGGATCGTCAGGAGGGCGAGAAGCGGCGCAAGGTGGGGCAACTGCATGGGGATCCGACGGATGGCCCGGGCAGGGTGCCACCGCTCGAGGCACCAAGTCGAGTCCATCGGCCTGAACCCGGGCCCCCCGGCGCACGGTCTGCTGGGTCTTGGATCCTGGCCACGGGTCTGGGTGCGTCGTTCCCGAAACACTGCTCCGCTCGGTGGGGGGCTGGACCCCGGCGGCGGCAGATCTCGGGCGCGGGCCCCGCCGTCCCCCGCTCGAACGCCGCGGCGCAATGCAGCAGCACCCTGGGTTCAGGGTGCGATCAGAGTCGTGAGCCGCAGCGTCAGGTTGTCGAAGGAGACCGCGTCCGCCGATGCCAGTGGCGCGTCGAGCAGGTTGACCTGCTCGAACGGGTCGTTCCACAGGTCGAAGAACAGGTCGGGGCCGCCGAGCACGCTCGCGATCAACTTGTAGCGGCCGTCGAAGACCGCCTTGGAGTCCACGCCGAGGTAGTGCGTCTCGACCACGTTCGACCACAGCAGTTGGTAGAGATTGAGCGGGTTCTGGGCCACGGCCTGGAAGTAGAAAACGAAGGGGCCGATGTTGCCCTTGAGCCCCGGCACCACCAGGCTGCCGCTCGGATCCGTCAGCGCCGAGATCATGTACGCGATCGGATTCGGCCCCTGGACCCCGCCGAGGGCAGGCAGGGGCAGGGGGTCGTACTTCGATCCGATCGCCAGCCAGACCGGTGCGAGGGCCGGGGCCCCCGTCAGCGTGAGGTCCGCCGTGTTGCCGTCGACCAGTGCGCCGCCGCACAGGCTCAGGGACATGGAGATCTCGCCGCCCGGATCGAGGGTCGGCTGGCACGTGTACCCGAGCGGCTGCACCGGTACCGACGTGTGGGGCTGGTTGGGCCAGAAGCGTTCGGCGAAGACCAGGTCCCGCGCTCCTGCGGCAGCGGGATCCGCGAGCGAGGGCAGGAAGCTGATCGAATCGAGGACCTGCCCCGCGGGCTCGACGTTGGTCAAGTCGACGCCTGCGACCTCGGCCAGGGTCGCGAAGAAGTCGGTGGTGTTCACCAGCGCTTGGCTGGTGCTCCCCGCGACGGCGACTTGGGGGCCGCTGACGATCAGCGGGACCCGCGTCCCCTGGTGGAAGAGCTTGCCCTTGGCCTGGGCCGGCGAGAAGGGCGGCAGGGTCACCTCGGTCGCCGTCCCGTTGTCGCCGAAGAAGACCACCAGGGTGTTGTCGAGGGTCGTACCGAGTCCGGCCAAGAGACGCCCGATCTCGGTGTCCATGGCTTCGATCATGGCCCGGTAGTAGGGCACCGGGTCCATGTTCGGCTCGCCGGCTCCGCTCAGGTCGACCGTGTGCAGGTTCGCCGGCGGGGCGTGGTAGGGCGTGTGGGCCGAGTGGAACGAGACATAGGTGAACCAGGGCTCCGGGGCCGTGGCGATCCACGCCAAGGCGTCGTCGACGACCTCGGTCGTGGCGTAGGCGTCGACGTGGGTGGTCACCCCGTCGACGATCTTGTTCCAGGAGGTGTAGCTCTGCGCGGGCGGATCGAGGTTTTGCAGGGACCCCGCGAAGTGACTGAAGCCAGCGAGGTTGGGCGCCAGGGGGCCGCCGATGTTCAGGTGCCCCAGGTGCCACTTGCCGAACATGGCGTGGGACCACGGCGTGGTCGCGCCCAGGTCGAGCATCTCCGGCAGGGTGACCTCCGAGAGGGGCAGCCCGCCGCCCGACGTGTCGACGATCGCGCCGATGCCCGTGCGGAACGAGTACCTCCCCGTCAGCAGGGTCGCCCGCGTCGGCGAGCAGGTCGGGTTCGAGAACGCGTTGTCGAAGCGCATCCCGCCGGCGGCGAGGGCGTCGAGATTGGGCGTGTTCGCGGCCAGGGTGCCGAGGCCGTAGAGGGTCAGCGAGTCGACCCCCACGTCGTCGGCGAGCAGCAGCAGGACGTTCGTCGGGGGAGTGCCGCCGGGGGTCGCGGCGCCGAGTCCGGCGAGGGCGAAGGCGACGCAAGTGACTCCCAGGAGGGTGCGGGCGACGCGAAGACGCTGGCTCATCGATGGTCGTAGTTGGGGGGGCGCGGACCGAAGACTCCAAATACAACGGAGCAAGCCGTTCTGGCAAGACGGCAATTCCCCGGAATCGGCGAGTTCGGCGCGCGCCCGCCAACCTGCGGCGGTCCGTGAGCCGCCGGGTCGGTTCAGTAGGTCCCGACCGCGATGTCGAGCGCGTTGGTCAACAGCAGGCCTCCCACGCCGTCCACCGACACCCCCTGGGTGCAGAGGCCAAGGCCGACGATCTGGCAGGTCGGCGGTATGTCCACGGCGAAGGGAGCGCCCGCGGCGGTGGTCGCGGTGAAGTAGGTCACCGCCAGGTCGCAGAGCAGGGTTCCGAAGCCAGGCAGGGGCAGGTTGGTCGGACCGGAGGTCACCACGAGCACGTCGATCAGCGCTCCCGGAGCGAAGCTTCCGTGGGAGATCACCGGATCCCAGGTCGCGCCGATCACCGGGCCGCTGGTCACCCCGGGGAGCAGGGCCGTGGGGTTGGGCGGGATCCCGCTCCGCGTGGCCTGGATTGCCGGCGAGGACGGCGCGATGCGGACTACACGGTCCGCACAGACCTGGGTCACGTACAAGGCGCCATCGGGGCCGAAAGTCAGGTCGGACTGGTCGTTGGCGAAGCCCGTGCCCAGGACCTGCTTGCCGCCTCCGGGGAGCAGGCGCAGGAGCTCGCCAGTGGCCGGATCGATCGCGTAGAGGAAGGTGCCGAAGCACGGCCCCCCCGGCCCGATCGCGAGGGGCGGGTTGGGTCCCAGGCCCTGGGCGTAGGCTCCGTCGAGCAGCGCGCCGCTGCTCGAGTGCAGAAGTACGGTCCCGCCCTCATTCGAGGAGTAGATCCGGTCCGCCGCGTCGATTGCCAGGCCGGTGGCCGGCGACGGGAGGTTGACCAGGGTCGCCACGCTCCCGGCACCTGGGCCGACGATCAGGAGTCGGGGCTGGGTGTCGTCGGTGCAGATCAAGCGACCCTGGCTGTCGAACTCCAGGTTGTAGGGGTTCTCGAGTTCGGTGGTCGGACCGAGGATCTGGGTCACCGACTGATCCGGACCGATACGGTGCAGGCAACCGACACTCGTTCCGCAGATCCCTCCCACGATGACCGAGCCGGGAACACCGGAGACCGTCCCCACCGCGTCGTAGACCACGACGTCGGGGTCGAGGGTCGGAGCCGCGCCGTAGGGCGCGTGGGTCCCGTCCGGGGCCACCACGGTCACGAAGGCGTTTACCCCGATCACGGGCTGGGTCTGCTGCCCGACGAAGAGGCGCCCGTCCGGGGCGAAGTCGAGCACGAAGGGACCCGGTACGTTCGGCGCGTAGGTGCTGACGTCGTATCCAGGAGCCGTCGGGAGCGGCGGTGCGTCGGGACCGAAGGCCAGGTCGAAGGGTTGTGGGCCCGGAGTCGCGAGGACGCCCTCGAAGGCGCCACTCGTACCATCGAAGCGCAGGATCGCCCCGGAGTTCGCGCTGACCACGAGCAGGTCGCCGGCCCCGTCGAAGGCCAGACCGATCGGATTGTCCAGACCGGAGCCCTGGGCGAAGATCCCCAGGAAGCCGCCGCTGGGCGTGTACTGCAACACCCGGTCGTTCAGGGAACTGGAGACCAACAGGTTGCCATTGGGCCGCAGCAGGATCGCCACGGGTCCGTCGAGCTCGGACCCGGTCGGGAGCACCTCGAGCTTGGCCCCCGTCGTCCCATCGAAGCGCACGAGCTTGTCGGTGTTCAGGCTGGTGACGAGCAGGTTGCCGTCGGAAGTGAAGGCCAGGCCGATCGGGGCCGACAGGTCCTGGCTGGCGAAGACCTTCACGAAGACGCCGGTCGTCCCGTCGAACTCGAGCACGTTGTTGCCCTGGCGGTTGGCGACGAAGAGGTTGCCGTTCGGCCCGAAGGCAAGGTCGCGGGGTTGGTTGAGGCCGCCGCCGCTGGCAAAGACGCCGAGGCTGGTCCCGCACAGTCCGTCGTAGGCGCGGATCAAGTTGCCGGAGCTGCTGGCCACGAGCAGGGTCCCGTTCGGCGCGACGACCATCCCTGCCGGCGTGGAGACGCCCGGCTGCAAGGTCCCCGTGGGGGTGCCACTGATCGGATCGAAGCTCGCGACCACGCCGGTGGTGAAGTTGCTCACGAGCAGCTCGCCCGCGCGGGCGGCGCCCGACTCGACGGCGACGAAGGAGGCGATGAATGCGGCGGTCAGTGCGACTTTGGACATGGGCTGGGGATGTTGAGGGGAGGTCGACCGAGCGGGTCTCGCCCGTCGGAGGTCCAATCCGCCCGGGAGGTCGGCCGTCCCGCGGGAATCCGAGAACCAGGGGGGCGCCGCGCGGGCTGAGCTCTCGGCATTCGGCGAGCGATCCGCCGACCGAGGCTAGCCTGCCGGCCATCCAACGGGCTGACCTCGGGCGTCTGGCCCGGATACGTCCGCACGACTCGCGCTCCAACGGGCCAACCGGCCGGCTTCGCCGGCCGCGCGTCTCCTGGCGGGACCATGGCAGGACGGTCCTCCCCGACGACCCGATCCGGGTCGCCTTCGGGGACCGCAGCGCCCAAGCCCCGCCGGGAACCGACCTGGCCGCGCCAGCCCACGGTCGTCGTGACCCATCCATCCAGGCACTTCGAGCGATGGGAGCCGCGGTCGGTAGTGCGGCCGTCTGGAGACCGACGCACTGCGTTGCGGCGGGGCGCAAGGCACACACCGAACGCGTGGACCTCGAGCGGTCCCTGGCCTCGCCGCCTCGAGTGGACAGGTCCGAGCCTGGCGCATCCTCGACCGCCCTCGGACTCCGGAGCTTCCCCGCTACCATCGGCGCGTGGCCGAGCTCCTCGATCTGTGGTCGCGGGCGGCCCTGACCTCGCTGTCCTTCTTCTGGAGTGCCCTGTGGGCCTTCGTGCTCGGCTACGCGGTGTCGAGCCTGATCCAGGTCTTCGTCACGCGCTCACGGATGCAGCGCGCGATGGGCGACGCGGGCCCGCGCAGCGTCGCCCTCGGGACCCTCTTTGGCTTCATCTCCAGCAGTTGCAGCTTTGCGGCCCTGTCGACGACCCGTTCCCTGTTCCGCAAGGGCGCGGGGCTGGTGCCCTCCCTGGCCTTCCTGCTGGCCTCCACCAATCTGGTGATCGAGCTGGGCTTCGTGATCGCGGTCTTCCTGTCCTGGGAGTTCGTGGTCGGCGAGTACCTGGGCGGCCTGTTGCTGATCCTCGTGACCTGGGCGTTGGTGCGGCTCACCCGGCCGGCGCGACTGGTCGAACAGGCGCGGGGTGAAGACCCTGACGAAGCCTCGGAGGAGGAGTCCCGTCCGCTCTCGCGACGGCTGCGCTCCAAAGCCGCCTGGCGCGACGTCGCCCGGCGCTACTTCATGGAGTGGGACATGGTCGTCAAGGACGTGACGATCGGCTTCGCCGCGGCGGGCGCGATCGCCGTCTTCGTGCCGCGGTCGTTCTTCCAGGCCCTCTTCCCGGGCGGAGCCGAGGATGCCGGCTTCGGCGGAGTCTTGCTCGACGCCTTGATCGGGCCCGTCGCGGCCTTCTGCCCCTTCATCGGCTCCATGGGCAACGTGCCCCTGGCGGGGCTGCTCTACCACAACGGCGTCAGCTTCGCCGGGGTGATGGCCTTCCTCTTCAGCGACCTGGTCGTGCTTCCGGTGTTGCGGATCCAGATCGGCTACAACGGCTGGCGCCTGGCCCTCTACATCGGGGCGATCTTCCTGGCGGCGCTCGTGACCGTGTCGGTGACGCTGCACTATCTCTTCGACGCCTTTGGCGCACTGCCCGACGGGGTCGCGGCGAGCAGCGGCGAGCGCGGACCGAGCTTCGCGATCGATCACACCTTCTATCTCAACCTGGCCTTCGGGGCCCTCACCGCCGGCCTGTGGTGGTTGCGCCGGACGGGTGATGGGGCGGTCGACGAGTGCGAGGACGAAGGCGACGAGCGATCGTCGGGGCTGAGCCTCGATCGGGTTCTGGTCGCCATCGCTTGGATCGCGGCCGGCTGGGTTTCGATCGGCGCCCTGCTGTCACTTGTCCGTTGATCCGAGCGGGGCCGGGCGAGTCCCGTCCGGTCCACTTCAGGGCCAGGCGATTGAAGGTTGAGCCACTCAGATAGCGCCCTATCTGTCCAGTTTCTCTTTCGATGCACGCCCCCGCCGAGTCCCCCGAGACCTGAGCCCATGCGACGTCTGTTCCTCGCAGTTGGCGCGACCCTGGTGGTCGCCGCCGCCCTCCTGACCTGGTGGCACCTGGCCTTCGCCTGGCTGTTGGTGCCGTTGGTGGTGTTGTTCGGGGTCGGGCTCCGCGACATGCTCCAGCGGGAGCACTCGATCCTGCGCAACTTCCCGCTCGCCGGTCACCTGCGCTTCCTGTTCGAGGCCATCTCCCCGGAGATCCAGCAGTACTTCATCGAGCGGCACACGGACGGTGTCCCAATCTCGCGCAACCACCGCGCCCTGGTCTACCAGCGCGCCAAGGACTTGGATCCGACCCACCCCTTCGGGACCGAGCTCGACCTCTACGACAAGGGCTACGAAGGCCTGCGCCATTCGATGTATCCGGTGCAGGCGCTCGAGCAGGAGCCGCGAGTGACCATTGGCGCCGGGCGCTGTACCCAGCCCTACGAGGCCTCGATGCTCAACATCTCGGCCATGAGCTACGGCGCACTCAGCGGCCGCGCGATCGAAGCACTCAGTCACGGCGCGCGGGCTGGCGGCTTCTACCTCAACACGGGGGAGGGGTCGCTGACCGAGCACCACCTGGTGGGGGAGTGCGACGTCGTCTGGCAGATCGGGACCGGCTACTTCGGCTGCCGCGACGACCAGGGTCGCTTCGACCGGGACGCGTTCGTCGAGCGCGCGCGCCGACCCGAGGTCAAGATGATCGAAATCAAGCTCTCCCAGGGCGCGAAGCCCGGCCACGGAGGAGTGCTGCCGGCGATCAAGAACACCGAGGAGATCGCTCGAGTGCGCCTGGTGGAACCGCACCGCACGGTGCTCTCGCCACCCGGGCACAGCGCCTTCCAGGGGCCGCGGGGGTTGCTCGAGTTCGTCGCCTCGTTGCGCGAGCTCTCGGGCGGCAAGCCGGTGGGCTTCAAGCTCTGCATCGGTCGCGAGGACGAGTTCCGAGCGCTGTGCGAGGCCATGGTCGAGACCGACCTGTTGCCCGACTTCATCACCGTCGACGGAGCCGAGGGCGGAACCGGCGCCGCGCCGCTCGAGTTCACCGACTCGGTGGGCATGCCGATGCGCCCCGCGCTGCAACTCGTCCACCGCACGCTGCAGGAGTTCGACCTGCGCGAGCGCCTGGTCCTGATCGCCAGCGGCAAGCTCCTGACCGCCGCCTCCCTGGTGCGGGCCCTGGCCCTGGGCGCCGACGTTTGCAACTCGGCCCGGGCCTTCATGCTGAGCCTGGGCTGTATCCAGGCCCTGCGCTGTGACAAGAACACCTGTCCGACGGGCGTAGCGACCCAGGATCCGGAACTCGTGAAGGGGCTGTCCGTGGCCGACAAGCGTCTGCGCGTCGAGCGCTTCCACCGCAACACGGTCCGAGCGACCCTGGACCTGATCGCGGCCTGCGGCGTGAGCGACCCGGCCCAGGTGACCACGGACATCTTCCTGGACGCCGAGAGCTGGGCCGATCTCGGCAACCCACGCCCGGGTTGATGGCGAGGACGTCGTCACCCGAAGCGGGCCAGGATCGGGTCTCTCCGACTTGCGCCTACTCGCTCGGAGCTCCGCCGCCTTCCGGCGCGACCAAGGTGGCCTCGTCGATCTTGAACAGCTTCGCGGCCGTGCGCCAGGCCACGTTCTCGAGCTGCTCGTCGGTGAAGTCGAGCTCGTGCAGCAGCTTCACGTAGGGCTTCATGTTGACCAGGGGCCAGTCGCTGCCGTACATGAGCTGGCTGCCGGGGTCGCCCATGTAGGTGATCATGTCCTTGAGGCGCATCGCGACGTAGCGCTCGAAGTCGTAGGTGAAGTCGCCCAGGGTCAAACCCGAGATGTCCGCAAAGACGTTGTCGTTCTTGTAGAGCACCTCGGCGGCGTCCTGGAACCAGGGGTTGCCCAGGTGGCACATGACGAAGCGCACGTCCGGGTAGTCGACCGCCACGTCGTCGACCAGCAGCGGGTGGGCCATGCGGACCTTGGCGGTCTTCGAGTAGGTGTCGCCGGTGTGGATCATCACCGGCACGTCGTGCTTGGCCGCGATCCGGAAGACCGTCTCCAGCGAGGGGTCGTTGATGGGGTAGTGGTCGTAGCCGGGGTAGAGCTTGATCCCTTGGATGGCGCCGTCACGGATCCGCTCCTCCAGCGAGAACAGGTCGGTACGCACCTCGCCGCGCCAGCGCAGACCCTCGACCAGGGTGACGCGCGAGTCCGCGGAGAGGATCTCGAGCAGCTCCTCGACGCTGGGGCGGTCGAGGTCGACCTTGTAGGAGGTGATCACGACCGCGTGGGCGATGCCGATCTCGTCCATCTTGGCGAACAGCTCGTTGGCGTTCTCCACCGTGGGGCGCCGAGTCGCCTCGTGGTAGTTGTTCAGGTGGACGTGGGCGTCGATCAGGAAACGCGGTTGCATCGGCGTATGCTACTGCGGCCCTCGGCTACGACGGCCACCCATGAGTTCGAAGAAGACCACGCCGCTACACGTCCTGACGGGGTTCCTCGGCAGCGGCAAGACCACCATCCTGCGCGCGCTGCTGGCCGACGCCCTCGAGCCCGTGGCCGTGCTCGTCAACGAGGTCGGGGAGCTCGGGCTCGACCACCACCTCTTGGAGCGGGTGGACGAGGACGTCCTGCTTCTGCCGGGGGGGTGCGTGTGCTGTGAGTTGCGTGGCGACCTCTTGGTGGCCCTCGACCGGCTGCTCGAGCGGCGGCCGGCCCGGGTGGTGCTCGAGACCACCGGCTTGACGGACCCTGCGCCCCTCTTGCACGCCATCGCCGCGGACGCGGGGCTCGCGG
The DNA here is from genome assembly GCA_007751255.1 of Engelhardtia mirabilis. GTDB lineage: Bacteria > Planctomycetota > UBA1135 > UBA1135 > Engelhardtia > Engelhardtia mirabilis. The sequence goes on along the minus strand of CP036296.1, from coordinate 4,289,897 downwards.
CGCGCGTGGAGCTGCGCGGGGTCATCGTCGCGGTCGATTGCGAACGCATCGAGGAGTTGGCCCGGGAGCAGCCCGAGGTGCGGCGCCAGCTCGACTTCGCCGATCGAGTCGTGCTCAGCAAGGTCGACCTCGCGCCGCAGCGCGCGCAGGGCGTGCGGGCTTGGCTCGAGCGGGAGGTGCCCGGTCGGGAGGTGCGCGCCGCGGACCGAGGGCGGTTGGACTGGCACTGGCTGCTGGACCGGCCCGGGTTCGGCTTGCGGGCGTCGAGTTCGGTCGAGGGGGCCAGGGGTTGGCTGTGGGGGCCGCTCGCGGGCCCGGCTGCCAGTTCCGGCGACGGCCGAGCCGACCACGGCTCGATCGGCTACACGACCCACTCGATCCGCGTCGACGACGCGGTGGAGATCGAGGCCGTCCAGCTCTGGCTGCGCCTCGTGACGCAACTCGACGGCCCCAGGCTCCTGCGGATCAAGGCCCTGGCCCGTTGTCGGGCGAGCGGCGCGACCTACGTGCTGCAGTCCGCGGGCGCCTCGGTGTCGCCGCCCCAGCGCCTGGATCTAGCGCCCCCCGACCTGGCCGGCGCCGAGGTGGTCGTGATCGAGCGCGGGATGCCCGAGGGTTCGATCGAGCCGCTGCTGCGGTCCCTGCACGAGGCCCTCGCGGGCCACGCCGGCGCCGACCGCAGCCCTTGACGCGCCGGGTTGGCTACGGGCGTCGATCGGTGCGCCGCTAACGGGCGCGCTCCTGGCGTGCCACGATCGGCACGTAGCCCACCTCCATGCCCTTCGGCGGCGACACGAACAGCGCCGGATCGAAGCGTACGAGCTCGCCCGAAGTCGGCGGCGCCATGTAGTCGCGGTCCGTCGGCCACTGGCGGTGGAGCTCCTCGATGAAGGCCTGCAAGGCGTCGCACTTCGCATCACTCCACGAGTAGGGCGGTCGTCGGTACTGCTGGAGCGAGGGTTGGTCCACGAAGCGGTACCAGCGGTAGGTCACCAGGGAGCCGTCACCGAGCTTGACCTTGCGTGCGGGCGAGGCCGGGCCCGGCTCCGACCAGGCGCTGCCTGCCGTGGGCTGGTCCGGCGAGGTGAAGGGCGCGCCCGGCGTCGCGAGCGCGAAGGTCTCCCGGCGCAGTCCGGTCGAGCGCGGGACATCCTTGGCGGCCACCGCGACGCAGCGCTCCTCCTCGACGCGGAAGTACTCGGGGAACTGGCCGGGCTCGGCGACCTCGCTTTCGTTCCAGACCAAGCCCCAGGTGTTGTCGTCGAAGACCCGGGTGTCGAAGACCTCGTTCACGCCCTCGATGGGCTTGCCGGACTGGTCGTAGCGGGTCGAGCGGGTGGACAGCTTCGCCACGAAGGTGCCCTCGGCCCGGAAGCTGCCCGAGCAGGGCTCGCCGCCGCGGCGCCAGGCGAGGAAGTCGTCGTAGAGGGCGGCCTTCGAGTAGTAGCTCACGTCCTGGACCAGGACCGCGCGTCCGTCGGCGTCGACGGGGAACGACAGACGCGGAATGCGCGCGTAGCGTGTGCCGTCCGTAGCCGTCGCCTCGAGGCGCGGGACCGTGTTGATCTCCATCGCGCCGCCGCCCATGACTCCGGCCCGAGCGTCGAGCCCGCGGCCGTGGAGGAAGGGCTCGTCGAACAGGCGCGCGATCTTGCTCCAGGTCTCGGGGATGTAGTAGGCGATGGGTCCCTTGAAGTTCTGCGTGGCGACGAAACAGGTCCACGCCTGGTCCCCCGTGGGCTCGCGCCCTGTGTCCGCATCCGCGGGCACGGGATCGGTGAACGGGAGCGCCATGTAGGTGTAGCCCATGAACTTCCCGCGCGGATTGCCCTCGAAGGGCAGGGCGTCGGGCGGGATCAGGATGCGGTTCGAGAGCTGGGCGATCCCGAGCCGATCGTCCGGAAGGGCCTCGGTGTCGTAGAAGAACGACCAGCCCGGGGAGCCGACCTCGTAGTCGTAGCACTGGGGCGTGGCGTTCATGCTGAACTTGGGCGGCCCGTAGCGGAAGCGGTTCCCGCGCCAGTAGCCGAGGCCGCCCTCGACGGTCTGGAACACGCTGTCCCAAGTCGGACCGCGCTCGGCCCAGCGCCGCGCCAGGGTGCCCTCGGGTGCGAGCGGGACATCCCTGTTGTCCGAGTTGTCGGGCAGGATCCACGCGCCGGCCAGTCCGATCTGGAAGCCGTCGAGGGGCTCGTCGATCAGCGGCCAAACCGCCGAGTAGAACCCCATCCCGGCGGCGTACTCGGACCTGTCCGGCGGCGGCGAGGCCTCGTAGCCGATGTAGCCGTGCAGGCCCTGGGCGGAGGCGGGAGCGGCGATTGCGAGCGAGGCCAGGAGGCGGAGTGACATGGAGGGAGCCTAGCACCCGCGCTGCTCGACGAGCGGCGTGCCTCGGGCGCCGCTCGACCTCCCCGGAGTCAGGTAGGTCGCCGCCCGCCGCGAGCGCCGTCGATCCCGACCGGCGCCCGCCGAACGGGTCAACCCACCTCGGGCGGCGCGAAGCCCGTGCGGTAGTCGCGGCGCACGACGGTGTCGGTGGCCTCGGCGTGGTTGGTGAAGGCCAGGGCGGCCTTGTCCCACAGGAGCTCCTGCCCCGGGAAGCGCGAGGCCTTGACCGCCAGCAGCGCGGCCTCGGTGATGCGCGCGCCGTCGCGGAAGGGCGTGCGCAGCTCGGTCGGCACACCGACGATGTTGTCGATCCAGGCGTGCCAGTGGTTGAGCTCGCCAAACTCGGGCAGGCCGGGCAGCGCCAGCCCATCGGTGAGCTCGCCGTCGCGCCAGATCTCCAAGCCGCCCCCGGCGGTCAAGGACAGGACGCCACCCTCGCAGACCACGACGGTCATGTTCGAGTCCGGCCAGCGATCCCCCGGAAGTCCCAGGGCCGCCCGCGAGGGCGCCTGGTTGCGGTCGCTGTAGTGGATCGCGAAGCGCTTCCCGGCGAAGGCGTCCGAATCCACCGCATAGGTGATCGTCGAACGGCAGTGATGCGTGTGGAAGGTGTCGGCTGGGTGCTGGGCGTGGGTCACCACGGACATCGGCGAGGTCAGCTCGTCGAAGCCGAAGAAGATCACGTCGAGCACGTGCACGCTCCAGTCGCCGAGCCCGCCGCTGCCGAAGTCCCACCAGGAGCGCCACTTCACCGGCAAGAGGTCCTCGCGGTAGGGCCGCTCCTGGCAAGGGCCCAGCCACAGGTCGAAGTCGATGTGCTCCGGCGGACGCACGGGGGCACTCAAGTGGTGCTCGAAGTTGAAGTACGGATCGGGGCCCGGCGCGCCGGTCCAGGCGTGGGCCTCGAGCGCCCGCCCCAGGACGCCCGAGCGCAGGATCTCCACGGCCGCGCGGCGACCCGGATAGGCCATGCGTTGGTTGCCGACCTGGGTGACCAGGTCGGGCTTGGCCGCGATGGCGCGCTCGACCAGCGCGATCTCCTCCAGCTGGTGGACGAGCGGCTTCTGCCCGTAGACGTGCTTGTCGTGGGCCAGGGCCGTCAGGGCGATGGGCGCGTGGGAGTGGTCCGGCGTCGACACGATCACCGCGTCGAAGGCGTCCCCGTGGCGCGCGAAGGCCTCGCGGTAGTCCGTGCAGGTGAACGCGTCGGGGTGGTCTTCCGACGCCCGCGCGAGGGAGTTCGCGTCCACGTCGCACAGGCCCACGATCTGGGCCTCGGGGTGCGCGGCGACCTGCTCGCGGTCGGCGCCGCCGATGGTGCCGATCACGCCGATGGACAGCACCCGCACGGGGCCCGGCTCGAAGAGGCTGGCGCCCCGGGCCAGGCGGGTCGCGGCGAGCCCGAATCCGGCGGCCCCGGTCGTTTGGATGAACTGGCGGCGGGAGAGTTCAGGGCGCATGGTTGATTGAACGTGGTGGAGGATGGCCGGGAAGACGGTAGCAGCCTATCGCTTCATCGACCGCCGGCCGCCCGTTGCCCGTCGAGGAGCTCCTGAGCCCGCGCGACCTGGGGCGAGGCCTCGCCGAAGATCTTGCCGCACAGCTCGAGGTACTCCTCGAAACGCATCACCGACTCTTCTTGCCGCCCGAGCTGACCCAGGTAGTTGGCCAGGTTGCGGACCGCCAAGGCGCGGTCCGGAGTCTCGAGCCCCGCGCGCCCATGGGCGGCGACCACCTCGGACATGATCTCGACCGCGCCCTCGACGTCGCCCCGGTCGAGCAGCAGCGAGGCGAGGTTGTTGCGATGGACCAGCGTCATGGCGTGGTCCGCACCCAACCGCCGGGCCGAGGCCGCGACCAGGTCGCGGTAGATCTCCTCGGCCCCGTCCAGGTCCCCGCGGTCCTGCTTCACGAACGCCAGCCCGTTGCGGACCTGGCGGCCGATGGGGCTGTCTGGATTCGGAATCAGGTCGAGGGCCTCGACGAACGTCGCCTCGGCCCGCTCCAGCTCGCCCTGGGCCTGCAGGCAGAAGGCCAGGCCGCTCAGGTTGTGGGCCACGAAGACGTGGCGCTCGCCGAAGATCCGCCGCGACTCCTCGACTCCCTGCCGGTAGAAGGCCTCGGCCTCGGCGAGCTCACCCCGGGCCGAGTGCAGGCTGGCCAGGGTGTGGCGCAGCTCGGGAACGCGAAAGCGTTCGCTCGGCAGCTCCTCGCGCATCGCCAGGGCCTGCTCGATCAGGTCCCTGGCGCCGTCGAGGTCGCCCTCGGCCATGGCCAGGAAGCCGAGACTCTGCAGGCTCTCGGAGCGGGCCATGGCGTCGGCGCCGCCTTCGATCCGCATGGTCTGCGCGCGCTGGGCGAGCTCGCGCGCGCGGAGCATGTGCTGCGGATCGCCGAGGTCGCGGTAGAGCCGTCCGAGCACGTCGAGGTTGTGGGCGATCAACAGGTCGCCCGGGGGCAGGTTCGCCTCGCGCAGGGCCAGGGCCTCGGCGTAGTACGCCTCGACCGGCTCCAGCTCGCCCTCGTAGTGGTAGACCTCCCCGCGCGAGAACAGGGCCGTGGCCAGCTCGAGCGGGTCCGCGTCCGGCTCCGCGCGCAGGGCCGCGATGGTGTCGTCGAGCAGCGGCGCCGCGGCGGCGTACTGACCCAAGTTGAAGTACACCCGACCCATGGTGTTCATCAGCTCGGCGCGCACCAGCGGCTGGTCGGCGAGGCCCTCGGCGATCTGCTGCCGGCCGCGCTCGAGCAGCTCGAGCGCGGTTACCCGCGCCCCGGCGGCGCCGCTGGGATCGCTGACCTCGAACAGTCCGCTGAGGAAGTCCGACACCTCCCGCGCCACTCGGGTCTCGACCTCGGCCCGCTGCGCGGCGTCGCGCCAACGGGCTTCGGCTTCCTGTGCGCGCCCGAGGTTGTGCTGGGAGCGCAGGAACAACGCCGTCGACGTCACCGCGCCGACCGTCAGCACGAGCATCGTCAGGGCCAGGCCCGCCACGAGCCCCCGGTTGCGGCGTGCGAGGCGCGCCAGTTGATAGGTGCGGCTGGGCGGGCGAGCCTGGATCGGCTCGTGGGCCAGGTAGCGACGCAGGTCGCTCGCCAGGGCCTGGGCCGAGGGATAGCGGCGCTCGCGGTCCTTCTCGAGGGCCTTGCCGACAATCGTCTCCACGTCCCCACGCAGGCTGCGATCGATGGAGCCCAGGGTCGTGGGCTCCTCCTCGCTGATCACCCGCGCGGCCTCCGCCAGGCTGCGCTGGGTCAGGTCCAAGGGGCGTTGCCCGGCGAGCAGCTCGAAGACCAGCACGCCGATCGAGTAGATGTCGGCGCGCAGGTCCACGGCCTCGGGGTCGCCCGTCACCTGCTCGGGGCTCATGTAGGGCAGGGTCCCGAGTACCTCGCCGACCTGGGTCCCGCGCGTCCACGTGTCGACGTCGGCGTCGGTCATGCGGGCCACACCGAAGTCGAGGATCTTCAGGTTGCCGTCGGCGGTGACCAGCACGTTGGCGGGCTTGAGGTCGCGGTGCACGACGCCCTTGCCGTGGGCGTAGTGCACCGCGTCGCACAGGCTCGCCACCAGGGCCAGGCGCGCGCGCAGGTCGAGGTTCCGCTCCTGCACGAACTGGTCGAGCGGCAGACCCTGGACCAGCTCCATGGCGATGAAGGGCTGCAGCTCGGGCGGGGTACCGGCGGTGCCCGCGGCGAAGATCTGGGCGATGCCCGGGTGACTCAAGCTCGCCAGCACGCTGGCCTCGTGCTCGAAGCGGCGCAGGCGGTCCTGCGTCAAGAGGCCCGGGCGGATCAACTTCAGCGCGACCCTGCGACGCGGCGACTCCTGTTGCGCCTCGTAGACGACGCCCATTCCGCCCAGGCCGAGCACGCCGAGTATCTCGTACTCGCCGATCCGGTGGGGCTGCCGGGCGCTGCCCGCGGAGGACGCGCCCAGCTCCGGCAACAGGTCCACGGCGCGCCGGTCCAAGGGATGTGCCGTGCGGCGGTCGGCTCGCAGCAGCGCTTCGACCTCCGCGCGCAGCACCGGATCCGCGTTGTCCAGTTCCTCCAGGCGCCGCTCCAGGTCGTCGGGCGCAAGGTCGCAGAGGTCGTTGAAGGCTTCGAGGGCGGCCTCGAACTTGCGGGAGTCGCCTGCAGTCATGCACCACCCAATCGCGTCGCGAGCCAGGCCCGGGCGAAGCGCCACTCACGGGCGATGCTGCTCTCGGAGGTCGACAGGGCCTGGGCCGTTTGCTCGACGGACAGGCCGCCGAAGAAGCGCAGCTCGACGACCTGGGCCTGGCGCGGCGCGAGGATCCGCAGGTCTTCCAGAGCGGCGTCGAGGGCCAAGAGGTCGAGCTCGACCTCGTCGATCTGCAGCTCGCCCTGGGCGTCCTGCAACTGCACCCGCTGCCAGCCACCGCCGCGCTTCAACCGGCGGCGCGCGCGCGCGTGGTCCACCAGCACCTGGCGCATGACCTGGGCCGAGAGGGCCAGGAAGTGCTGCCGATCGGCGAAGGACACCTGGTCGGGCTCGAACAGCTTCAGCCAGACCTCGTTGACCAGGGCCGTGGGCTGCAGGGTGTGGTCCGATCGCTCGCGGGCCATGGCCTGCTCGGCCAGGCGCCGCAGCTCCGGTTGCAGCAGCTCGATCAGCCGCGCGTCCCCCCCCTGACCGCCCTGCGCGGCGCGCCGCAGGAGCCGGGTCGCGTCCTCGGGGCCGGGGAGCGGGTCCATGGGCGAAGAATAGCCCGCGATCGGGGGCAGAGACAGGAGCAGGGCGGGGGGCATCCAAGGGTCAAGCGACGGCCGGTGGCCGGTCCTGTCAGGTCCCGTGGATTTCGCCCTGCACCGGACCGCCTGGGCGATGGGGGAGTTTTCTGACAGCCGATCGGCACACCCGTCGCTTTCAGGTTGAACCCCTTCGGAGACCCCCATGCGACCCACTCGACAGCTGCTCTCGGCCCTCTCCCTCCCGCTCCTCGTGCTCGGCTGTGGAGGCGGTGGCGGTGGTCCGGCGGGTGGGGGAGCCGGGCCCGCGCCCCAGGACGCGACCTACGGCAAGGACGACTTCCAGTACGAGGATCCCCACCCGGCGCAGTTCAACCCCCTCGGCAACCAGGCGTCGGTGCTGACCACCCGCGACGAGCTGCTGATGATCAACGTGCCGGAGGACCCCGCCACCGCGCGGGCGACCCTGTTCGACGACATCGGCGCCGGTGCGGGAGTGTTGGGGGAGGTCGCGGATCTGGTCGCGCCCGGCCAGTACCGCGCCGCCGCCGCGGGCAACCTGGACGACGACGCCGACGAGGAGCTGGTGCTGGTGCGCATCGACGGCGGCGCCCTGCGCGTCACGATCCTGGAGCGCTCGGTCGGGGTCGGCTACGAGTCCAGCTCCGAGTTCACCATCGATTCGGCCGGCTTTCCCTACCGCGAGGCGCGCGTGACCCTCGGCGACGTGGACGGTGACTACCGCGACGAGTTGGTGATCGTCGCGCGCCGCTTCGAGATCGGCACGGGCACCGGCGACGTCTGGGTGCGGGTCTACGACGACCCCTCGGACGGTCTGGGCCTCTTGGCCACGTTGCCGCTGCCCAAGACCTTCTTGGGGTTCCCCGCCAATGACCTGCAGGACGTCCAGGCCGTGGTGGAGGATCTGGACGGCGACGGACGCGCGGAGCTGGCGCTGCTCGCCCAGCGCTCCGACTTTCCCAGCACGAGCGTCGAGCTCGCCCTGGTCGACGACGCCGAAGCGGACTTCGCCCTGCTGGAGCCCTGGTTCGAGGTGCAGGCCAACCTCGACCCCGACCGCACCGCGAGCCGGCTGCTCGCTTCCCAGATCGATGGCGACGTCCAGGTCGAGTTGACCGTCGCGATCTTCTCCGACGGCGTGCAATCGGTGCGTAGCTTCGACCTGCTCGACGGCAGCCTCGACGTCTCGCCGGCCAAGACCCTGCTCGGCCCGGCTCCGTCGTTCTTCGCCTTCCACCCCGAACGTGCCTGGGACGCGGTGGCCTTCGACCGCGACGCGGACGGAATCTGCGAGGTCGCGCTGCTGGTTCCGTCGGGGGAGTTCGGTAGCTCCAAGCTGGTCTCGTGGCGCTGGGACGGCGGCGGCTGGCAGCCCGACGTCGAGTTGACCAGCCTGTTCCTGTCCGAGGACGACGCCGCCTCGCTGGTCGAGACCGACGACGATGCCGACGGGCAGAGCGAGCTCTACTTCTGCCGCATGTCCGGCAGCTCCGGCTCATCGACCAAGTCGCGCCTCTCCCAGCGCATCGACTGGGGCGACCCCGGCGGCCCGATCACGAACTCCTGGACCTCCACCGCCCAGTCCAGCGGCTCGCCCTACCCGCCGGTCCTGGTGGCGGGGGACTTCGATGCCGATGGCTTCGCGATCCGCTTCACGGGAGTCAAGTTCACATCCCTCTCGGACCCCATGCCAATGGTCGTGCTGTCCGCGGTGCCGACCCGCGCCGGGATCAGCCAGAACTACGACGGTTGCGAGACCAGCTACTCGCTGACCACCAGCAGCTCCCAGTCGATCGGCGTCACTACCGGCGTGACGGCATCGGTCTACACGGGCTTCGCCGTCTCCGACCTGTTCGACCTGTTCGGCGTCTCGGCCCGGCAGACTATCGCGGGGGCGCTGACGACGACCGAGACCCAGTCCTTCACGGAGAGCTTCATCCAGGGCTACGCGACCGACTTCAGCACCGATTCCGTCGTCTTCCAGGGCACTTTGTTCCAGTCCTACGAGTACGAGATCCTGGCGGCTCCGGATCCGGACCAGGTCGGCGCGTACTTCACCTTCGACGTGCCGGTCGAGTCGCGGGTCTACAAGTGGACCGTGGACTACTACAACGCGCAGGTCGAGCCCGAGCTGCGCATCGGCACGGACGTGCTGTCGCACACCATCGGCGACCCGACCAGCTACCCGAGCTTGACCGAGCTCCAAGCGCTGACCGACCAGTACGTGGGCTGGCGCACCAGCGACGGTGCGCCGCTCACGGTGGGCAAGGGCCTGTCGAGCAACAAGCTCGGCATCGAGCTCGAGGAGCAGAGCACGACGACCGACGAGCGCACCTTCGACGTGACCTGGGAGGCGGGCTTCTCCTCGGGGGGCGTCGAGTTCGGCGGCAGCTTCGGCCTGACGAACTCCTCGGCCTACAGCGTGACGGTCAGCCAGGTGAGTTCCTACGTTGGCCTCGTCGGGGACATCGCCACGGTGGCGGACTTCGAAGCCTGGCGCTACGAGCTGGGGATGGCGGTCTATCACCGCGGTCTGACGGCGGACTCGTCGAACCAACCCCTCGAGCAGGAGGTCGGCGTGCTGCCCTACCAGGTGGTGCGCTTCTGGACCAACCCGACCGGGTCCGGCTACTGAGCGATGACAAGCTGTGCGAAGCCGTATCGCTACCGCATCGCCTCGACCGAGTCGTACGTCCCCTTGCGTACGTTCCAGAAGACCAACTCGGGCAGGCTGTAGAAGGCGCCGTGCAGGCTCGCGCTCGCCTCTTCACCGCCGTCGAAGGGCAGCGCGAAGAGGCCGACGACGCTCCGCGCCAAGCCATAGGTCAGGTTGAGCACTCCGCACAGCGGGCGGTTCCAGACGGTGTCGTCGGTGAAGAACAGGAACCAGCCGTCCTCCGCGCGCGGCGTGTAGAGCTTGGAGGTCAGGGGAGAGCCCTCGCGCACCAGTTCCCAGCGACCCGCGCCGGCCCGGGCGAGCTGGTCCAACGCCGCGCGGCGCTGGGAGGGGACGAGCTGCACCTCACGCACGCGAATCTCGGTGCGGATCTGGCGAGCCAGCACCCAGGGCACGAAGGCGAAGCCCTCCCCGGCATCGAGCGATCCGCCCAACGCCAGGCGCGCCTGGTCCCCGTCGGGGAAGGCGGCCTGCAACAGGTCCACCAGCTCCGTGGCGCAGTTGCGACTCAGCAGGGCGTACCCGTGGCGCCCACGCCAGGCGGCGTCGGCCGCCTCCCACTGGTCTTGACAGCTCGCAGCGGAGGCCAGGGCACGCTCGGTATCCACGTGAATCGGCAGGCTCGTCGCTCGGCCGCGGGAGGGCAACAGGCGCCCCGCGCAGACTCGAACCGGTTCGCCCGCGGCTCCACGCTCGGCCTCCCGGCAGCGAGTGGCCGCTTCCTCCAGACGACCGAAGTCCAACTCGGTCGGCAGACCGCCGTCGAGGATCCCAGCGCGCATGGCCGCGAGCCCCTCACGGGCGCGGCGTTCGAGCGGCGCGTAGGCGAGCCGCGCCTCGTCCGCGTCGGGTCGCACGAGCTGCGCGCTGTCGGGGAAACCGTCGAGCGTCAGCAGGCGACCCTCGACCAGGGACCGCGACGCCGCGTGATGGCGGGCCGCAGCCACGGCCAGGGCGCGACCGCGGTCCGGGCGAGACGAACTCCAGAGCGCGACGACCCGGTCGGACTGTTGATCGCGGAACAGCTCCAGCGAGCTGCGCTCGGCCGGGGTGAGGGGCTGCGCGGGCGAGACGTCGACCAGGACCGCGTCCGCCAGGGGCGCCGCGCGCTGGAGTGCCAGGACCACCTCGCGCTCGGTGCAACGCTCGCGCAAGCTCAGCAGCGACTGCTCGGCACCCGAGACTTGATCGATCACGGCCTCGAGCCAGTCCAAGCGCTTGGCGGCGAAGTCTTCCCCGAGTCGAGCGCGCAGGGTCGCCCGCAGGGCGATGCCCTCGGCGCTACTCGGAGCCTGCGGGCCGGCGAGCAGGCCAGCGCACTCGAGCGGGGGTGGTGAGTCCCCCGTGGCCAGGGCCTGCCACCAGGCCGCGTCCTGCGCGAGCTGCGAGATGCGCTCACGCTCGAGCTCCTGTTCGATCCAGACTCCCGCGGCGCTCGCCGCGATGCGCCTTGCGTCCTCGGCATCGAGGTCCAGGTAGTAGAGGTGCAGGCTGCGGTTCTTGAGCCCGGCGTAGACGTGGCGAAAGGCGGGCCACTCCACCCGCGACAGCCGCAGGGTGCCGCCGCCTGTCTGCATGAAGTGGTAAACGTGGGGGCCGACGCGCAGTCCCGCGTGACCACCGGCGGCGGCGTCCACGTTGCCTTCGACGTGAATGAAGCCGACCTCGGGAGCGCGCTGCCATGAGGCGCCCTCGAGGTCGGCCGCGGCCTGTGCCCACAGGACCAGCCCCGGGGCCCACAGGGCCATCGCAGCCGCGAGCATCGCGCCCGACTCAGTCGCGACGACCGAGAGCCTCGAGCTCGAGCTCGAGACGGGCGCGGGACTCGGAGTCCAGGGCCGGATCGCTGACGCTGGCTTCGATCACCTCGAAGGTGCCCGGCTGGGATTCCCAGTCGCTGACGCCGTGGGCCTGGGCCACCTGGGTCAGGCCGCGAGCGAAGTCTCCGGGCTCGGAGGGCGCGCTCAGGTAGGAGCACACGAACGCCTGGACGTCCTGTTGGTAGCTGACGCCCGCGGCGGTGCCGCCGCTGCCGGAGGAGGTGGAGGAGGACTCGAAGGGGCTGACGAGGGCTTCGACCAAGCCGGCCGAGGAGTCGGCCGCGGACTCGGAGCTGCCCTCGATCGAGGCGCAGCCGGCGGCGAGGGTGAGAGCGAAGAGGGCAAGGGCAGTGGCGCGCATCGTTGGGTCCTTGTCGGGTTGCTTGGCCGCAGGTCGAACAGGGCTGTTCGAGCGAGCCCGCGGGTGATCGGGTCGACCGCTCTCGGTGGCCGGCGATCGCCGGTGAGGGGGTGACTCGGACGGCGCGATCATAGATCGGTCCGCGGCGTCTCGCTCAGGCATTGATCTCCCGCAGGAGCGCCGCCGCCTCGTCGTGGTACATCTCGCGCGGGTCGATTCCGTGGGCCACCAGCTTCGCGGCCTGTCGCGGCGTACACAGACCCACCGCCTTGCGATCGAGCAGCTCCTCGCGCAGGGCCTCCGCCTGGGAGCTCGACAGCTCGGCCACGGCGTCGGTGGGCAGGCCCGCGCGCTTGAAGGCCTTGAGCTGGTCCGCGGTGGCGCGCTGCCCCGATTGCGGCCGCCGCGTGTAGCGCGACAGGTCGATGCCGATCGCCGCGAAGGGGTCGCGCCGGCGCAGCTGGTAGGCCACGTCGGCGTCCTGGACCTCCTGCTCCTGCTGCGCCAGCTCCAGCGCCTGCTCCAGGGCGATGGCCTCGCCCAGGGCGCTGGCCGCGGCGGCGATGGCCCGCGCGCGCTCCTGCACTTCTTCGCGCTCCGAGGCGAAGATGTCGACCGCTTGGACCAGGGAGTGGCGGCAGTTGCCCGGCAGGAAGTCGAGCACGATCAGGTCGCGCTTGCCCGGCGCGATACGCGTGCCGCGGCCGACCATCTGGGCGTAGAACGATCGCGACAGGATCGGGCGAGCGATGGCGACCAGGGCGATGTCCGGGACGTCGAAGCCTTCGGTGAACAGGGAGCAGTTGACCAGCACCTTGATGCGCCCGGCGCGGAAGCGCTCGATCACCGGGGCGCGCTGCTCCAGGGACATCGTGCCGTCGAGAGCCACGGCGAAGGAAGGGTCGCCGCCGAGCTCGCACAGCACCCGCGCCAAGGCGCGCGCATGGGCCACCGAGGCCGCGAAGACGATCGTCGGGCGCTCGCCGCGCTCGGACACGATCGGCTCGGCGATCTCGGCCAGGTGCAGGTCGCGCGTGAGGATCTCTTCGACCCCGCGCGTGGCCAGCTCGCCGGCGACCTTGCGCACCCCGGAGAAGTCGGCCTGGGTCTGCACCAGGAACGAGCGGATCGGGCACAGCCAGCCGTCCGCGATGGCCTGGCGCATGTCGTACTCGAAGCCGACCTCGGAGAAGACGTCGCCCAGGGGCGCCTTGTCGCTGCGATCCGGCGTCGCGGTGACGCCGAGCAGGTGACCGTGGAAGTGGTCGAGGATCGTGCGGTAGGAATCCGCGGTCGCGTGGTGGGCCTCATCGACCACGACGATGCGGAAGGCGTCGCGCGGGATCGAGGCCAGGCGTCGGCCGAGGGTCTGCACCGAGGCCACCGTGATCTTGGGCCGCGTACCGTCCGGGCGGGTGAGCTCCCGGCGCGAGCCCATCTCGACCGCCACCACGTCGTCGATCCAGGCCGAGATCTTGTCGCGCGCCTGCTCGACGAGCTCCTGGCGGTGGGCCAAGACCAGCACTGGACCCTTGGCCAGGCGCGAGATCTCGGCGAACAGGACCGTCTTGCCGGTGCCTGTGGGCATGACCACCAACACCGCCCGGTGACCCCGCCGGTAGGCCTCGCGCACGGCCTCGAGGGCCTCGGTCTGGTAGGGACGCAGCTGCATGGCTCGCGCGGCGCCGGGACCTGGCCGGGCGCCGCCCGTGTGGCCCGGGCGCGGTCCCGCGCCACCGGGTGCGAACGACGACACCCGCTGGTCTGTGCCGGCGAATTGCTCGTCCGCGCCGTCCAACGCCCCCTCAGAGCTCCCCGATCTCGACGATGGCCGCCTCGAGCAACTCGCGGTCGATGCGGCTGTTGGCGCGCAGTTGCTCCGCCAGTCCGACCGCCTCGGTCGCGATCTCCTCGTCCGCCAGGGCGTCGCCCACGTGCTGAGGCAGCACGGCGAAGGCCGAGGTGCGCGTCTGGTTGCCGAACTGGGCCGACTTGCCGAGCACGATCCGCACCGCGCCCTTGGGGATCGGGTCGCCCGACTGCTTGCACTTGGAGCGGTCCGAGGGCGCGATCTCCGCATAGGGGATCACGAGCTTGTTGGCCTCCTTCTCGGCCCGCGCGGCCTGCGCCGCAGCGCCCAGCTCCCGCAGCGACTCGAGGGTCGGTAGGTCGGCGGGGTCCGGCGGGACCTTGGCCGCGTTCCAAGCCTCGCGCTCGTAGGCCTGCTCGACCTTGGGCAGGAGCGCCCCCGCCGCGCAGGTCAGGTGGTGCCACATGTGCCCCTCGCCGAAGGGCCCCTCGACCAACACGCCCAGACGCAGGGCGTCCTTGTCGATGGTCTTGCGGCAGGTCTTGCACTTCGAACGCCCGGAGCGCGCGTTCTCGATGACGTAGGGCGGGAGCGGAGCCGGTTCTTCGTCGGGCGGGGTCATGGGGGGACGATACAGGATCGGGGGGCGGGTTCGAGCCCTGGGGCCGGGGCGGAGTCGGTGATACGTGCCGCAGCAGGTCGCCGTGGCGACCCCTCCGAGATCGAGGAGGGGGGACTCGCCGGCCTGCTCCACGACGCCGACTACGAGCAGTGGCCCGCAGAACATCCGCAGCGCATCGTCGCCGGGCTGCGCGAGCGCGGCGAAGAGCGGCTGGCCCACGCGATCATTACCCACTACACCAAGTGGGGCGTGCCCCTCGAGTCGCAGCTCGACCGGACCCTGGTGGCCTGCGGCGAGCTGACCGGATTCGTCATGGCCTGCTGAAAGGTCTGGCCGGACGGTCTCGCGACGCTCACGCCGAAGAGCGTGCTCAAGCGGCTGAAGTCCGAGTCCTTCGCAGCGGGGGTCGAGCGGGACGAAGTCGAGCGGGGGCCCGAACTCCTTGGCGTGGACCTGGACGAGCATCGGGCCCTGGTCATCGCCGTCCTCGCTGAGCACCGGGACGAGCCGGGTCTGGCGGGCCCCGCGGCCTGAGCCGACCCCGCTGCGCGGCCGGCGGTCCGCGGTCCGGACGGATCCGTCCGAGGTTTGGACGGGCCCGGGGTCCGACGGTGCGCGGCTGCGCCCTCCGGGGGGGGCTGGCGCGTGGCACGGGACTTGCGGATCCGTTTAGCAATCGAGCGCCCCCGGATCCGCCCCAGGTAACCCCGCGCCGTGCGGGGTCGGGCGGGGCCGGTGGAGCCTCATGAACTCCCCACTTCCGATGCAGATGTCAACGCGCGTCCTCGCCGTCGCGGCCCCGCTGGTCGCCCTGGCCGGCTCGGCCTTCGCCCAAGTCCCCACCTGGGAGCCGCAGTTGGTCGGCTCCGCACCCGCCGGCTGGAGCACCGTAGCCGCCTCCGCGGTCAACGACGGCGGCCGCGTCGTCGGCAACACGTTCATCGCCGGCTTCAAGCGCGCCTGGACCGGCGCGGTCGGCAGCGGCCTCGAGTTGCTGCCCCTGCCGGCGGAGGCCACCTGGAGCGACGTGCGCGACGTCAACGGCTCGGGGGTGGCGGTGGGCAGCGTGCTGCTCGGCGGCGGCCTGTCGCGGGCGATCCTGTGGCGGCCGGTCGGTGGCATCTACGCCTACGAGCTGCTGCCCGCCGGACCCGGCGGGACCCTGCCCTTCGACGCGCGAGCCATCAACGACGCGGGCGATGTCGTGGGCAAGTACGGGATCCTCAGCGGCAGCTTCGTCTGGAACGAGCTGTCCGGCACGGTCCAGCTTCCGACCACCACCTTCCCGGTCGTGCCCGAGGGCTTGAACGAGCGGCGCCAGGTGGTGGGGGACACCTACCGCATGGACCTCGACGACCTGGTGCTCGAGGACCTCGGCAACCCGACCGGCACGCCCTACAACTTCGTCTTCAGCAAACTCGGCTCGATCAACGATGCCGGTCAATGTGCTGGCTACGGGGTCACGGCGACCAGCCAGAACCCCTTCGTTCCGATCCGCTTCACCGACGGCGGGGCCTGGAAGTTGTTCAGCAACTTCCCCCTGTCGGCGGCCGGCGCCCTGGGCCTCTCGGCCTTCGGCGACACCGTGTTCCAGCTCGGCGTCTTCGGCCTCTACGTCTATGTGGACGAGGTCGGCAGTATCGCCCTGCAGGGCACCCTCGATCCGGCATTCGGGAGTTGGAGTCTCGGCGGCAGCTTCGCCCCCGCGATCAGTCGCGGCGGGGCCTTGGCCTGCAACGGCGTCGACCCCTTCGGTAGCGGTGGGATCGTGCTGCTCACGCCGGCTGCCTTCGACGACCTCGGCGGCGCCGTGCGCGGTGCCCTCGGTGACCCGATTCTCGGCGGCTTCGGCAGCCTGCTTCCAGGGACCCCCACGCGACTGCGGCTGGCGAGCGCGGCACCGAACAGCGTGGCACTGATCGCATGGTCGGGCTCGTCCGTCGCAGTGCCTCTGCTCGGCGGAACGCTGCATGCCAACCCGATCGACGTGCTCGTTCCCGTCGGCACCGACTCCCTCGGTCGTTACGACGTGACGTTCAACTGGCCCAACCTGTCCACCGGCACCGAGGCTTTCCTCCAGGCCGCGGTCGTCGATCCCGAAACCGCACTGGGCTGGTCCCTCTCCAACGGACTGAGCGCCGCTACGCGGTGACGCTCGTCAGTGCGCCGGCCTCGACCAGCGCCAGGGTCTCCTGACCCTCCCTGTTACCCGAGCACCCCGAACGACATGCGTACACAGACTCTCTCCCACTTCTTCCTCTTGGTCCTCGTCGCGCCCGCCCTGGCCCAGGGTGACTACGGCGCGCAGTTCCTCGGCAGCGGCACTGTCATCAACGACATGAACGAGCTCGGCGAGGTCGTCGGCTGGACCGTCGCCGGCAACGTCCAGGCCTTCATCGGCGGCCCCGAGCGGCCCTACCAGTTCCTGCCTCTGCCGGCTGGCTACAGCTCGGCCTGGGCCCAGGGGATCAACGACGACAGCGTGGTGGTCGGCTCCGTGGCGGCCGGTGGCTTCCCCGAGTTCGGCGAGGCCGCTGCCTGGTACCCCGACGGCGCCGGGAGCTGGACGGTGCAGCTCCTGGGCGCCCTGCCCGGCCAGACCCAGAGTGTCGCCTACGACGTGAACAACCGCGGCGACATCGTCGGCTCGTCCTTGTTCCCCGGCTTCGGTGGGGGACCCACGGTGTGGTTCAACTCCCCCAGCGGCCTGCTCGACATCGGCTCGCTCGGCGCGCCGAGCAGCCCCAAGCAGATCAACGACGAGGGCGTGGTGGTCGGGATCAACGGTGGCCTGTTCGACATCGACACCCTCACGGCCTCGCCCCTGCCGACCCTGGCAGCGGACATGACCGGCTTCCAGGGTTGGGCGATCAGCGACGTCGGCGGCCTGGCGGGCAAGGCCCTGCACGGCTCGCAGATCAGCGCCACGCGCTGGACAGCCGCCGGCGACTGGCAGTCCCTGAGCGTCAAGTTCGGCCAGTCGGCCTCGGTGCAGGCCTTCGACATCAACGACTCGGGCCTGGTCTACGCGGAGATCCCCACCCCGGCCGCCTACGTGCCCGGCATCGGCGTGCAACTGCTGACCTCGCTGCTGGTCCCGGCGCAGCAGGGCAAGTGGTCCTTCTTCACCAACCTCGGCGGGGCGGCCAACGACGCCGGACAGATCGCCGCCACCGGCAGCGGGCCCAGCGGCCAGTCGGGCGTGGTCCTACTGACGCCGGTCGGCGACCTGTTCACGGACCTCGGCGGAGCCGTCGCCGGAGCGAACGGCGTGCCGAAGCTGCGCGGGCTGTCGGGCCTCGAGGCCGGCGACCCGGTGACCGTGACCCTCGACCACGGCCTGGCCGGAGCGAGCGGCGCGCTGCTGATCGGCGCCAGCCAGCTCTCGTTGCCCTTCGCCGGCGGCACCCTCGTGCCCGACCCCGACCTGGTGGTCCCGCTCGTGGTCGGCGCCAACCAGAGCCACGTCTACTCGGCCACCTGGCCGGCCGGGATCCCTTCGGGGGTAAGCATCTGGTTGCAGGAGTGGTTCCTCGACCCCGGGGCGGTCCAGGGGCTGAGCGCCAGCAATGCCCTGCAGGGCACGACGCCCTGATCGACGCGGCGCCCGCCCAGCCGGCCGGGACCGGGTGGGCGGGCGGCCGACGACGCGCGGCCGTCGGGGCGCGGTTCCGATTCAGGCCGGGCTGCGGAGCGGCCGAAGACTGCCAGCGTGACGCGCCACCGAACCATCGGGTCCGCCACGGCCCTGCGCGTGATCTGCGCGGAGTGTCTCGGGACCTTTGCGCTCGATTCGATCGAGCAGGCGGACCTGAGCCGGACCTGTCCCGCTTGCACGGCGCGGAACCGGTCTCGGCCGGCGCGCCCGGCGGACGCGCCCGAGCGGCGGGCGCCGCGCCCGGTGCCCGAGCTGGCGGACTCCGGGCTGGTGGGGGAGATCCAGGCCTACTGCGAGCGCAGCTCGGTGGTCCCGCGTCTGCCGCTGCTCGCGCTCCTGGCCTGGTGGGCCTGGGGCTACTCCCAGGACGTGACCTACCAGCCGATCATCGACGGCCTCAACTTCGGCGTGCACGAGTTCGGCCACGTGCTGTTCGGGCCCCTGGGGATGTTCATGGCGATCCTCGGCGGCAGCTTGAGCCAGTGCCTCGCGCCGCTGATCGGGGTCGCCATGTTCCTGCGCCAGCGCGATTGGTTCGCGGTGACGTTCGCCATCGGTTGGTTCGGCACGAATCTGTTCGACGTGGCGGTCTACGTGGCCGACGCCCGCAGTCAGGCCCTGCAGCTCGTGGGGCTGGGGGCAGGCGAGCCGATCCACGACTGGAACTGGCTCCTGGCGCACATGGGGTTGCTGCGGTCCGACGCGAGCCTCGCGGGCGCCCTGAGGGTCGGGGGCTGGATGGCGCTGGGCCTGGCGATCGGGTGCGGGGGGTGGCTCCTGGTCCGGATGGCCTCGAGCCGGCCCGACGGCGGGCGGCGCTGAGCGGGAGCTGGTCCCGGCGAAGTGCCGACTGGGGCCGGAGCGGCGCCGCCGGGAGCCGCGGCTATCCTCTGGGTCCGATGGGCAAGCCACAGCGCGCGATGGGGGGCCGCGGTCCCGAGTCCGGATCCAAGGGCTCGGGGGGATCGAACCTGCACGAGGGTCGAGAGACGCTGCTCCTGGCGGAGGCCCAGGTCCTGCTGGCGGAGAAGCGCACATCGCTCTCGGCCGTGCGCACGGGGATCGCCGTCGTAGCCCTGCCCCTGTCCATCGTGAGCGTCTTGATCGCGACCTCGAAGCTCTACGCCTGGTCGGAGGTCGAGCACCTGATCTGGCCGGTGCTGCTCGCCTGCGCGTTGCTCTTCGTCCTGGGCACCTACTTGATCGTGCGCGCGTTGCTGCGGATCCGCAGGTTCGACCGCAAGCTCACGCGGCTGTCGCGGGACAACTCGACCCTCTCCGGGCTCGTCGACTAGTGTCCTGGATCAGAAATTCGGCGTCACTACCCGGAGGTCCGATCGATGCTGGCTAGGCGCGCCGACGACGCGTATCCGCTGCGATACTCGGAGGAGGCGCTGGCGACGCCAGCGGCGATCGGAGCCCGGGAAGTGACGCCGAATTTCTGATCCAGGACACTAGGCGGGGCGGGGGGGCCCTGGGGCTGCTCGCGCCCTTGGAGGGCGCCGAGCGTTCAGCCTGCCGGAAGCGGCCACCCAGGGCCCAATCGGGACTCGGCGCGGCGCGGCATCCTGACTATCCTCCCCGCCCTGATGATCGCGCTCAACGGGCTCTCCAAGCACTACGGCCGCCAGGCCCTCCTGGCGAATGCCTCCTTCCAGCTCAACCCGGGCGAGAAGGTGGGCCTGGTCGGTCCCAACGGCGCCGGCAAGTCGACCATCTTCCGCCTGATCGTGGGCGACGAGGAGCCCGACGGCGGTGACGTGCAGGTGCCGCGACGCCTGTCGATCGGCTACTTCCGCCAGGACGCGGGGGAGGGCAGCGAGCGCTCGGTGTTGGACGAGGCGATCTTGGGTTGCGGCGATCTGGGCGCCCTACACCACGAGGTGGCCGAGCTCGAGGCCGCCATGGCCGATCCCGAGCGTGCGGACGAGTTGGACGCGATCCTCGAGCGCTTCGGCGAGGCCCAGGGCGAGTACCTGCAGCGCGGCGGCTACGAGCTCGACGCGCGCACCCGCGAGGTGCTGCACGGGCTGGGCTTCGAGGATCGGCAGATCGAGGGGCCCATGTCGGCCCTGTCGGGCGGTTGGCGAATGCGCGTGGCCATCGCCCAGGTGCTGATCCAGGCGCCCGAGGTGCTGCTGCTCGACGAGCCCACCAACCACCTGGACATCGAGTCGATCCTGTGGCTGGAGGGCTACCTCAAGGCCAGCCCGGCGGCGATCCTGATGACCTCCCACGACCGCGACTTCATGGATCGCGTGGTCACGCGCATCGTCGAGATCGACGAGGGCGAGCTGGTCAGCCACACGGGTGACTACGCCTCGTTCGAGCGGGCGCGCGAGGTGCGCGCGGCCCAGAGCGAGGCGGCCTTCACGCGGCAGAAGGCGATGCTGAAGAAGGAGGAGCGCTTCATCGAGCGCTTCGAGAAGCACGCGGCCAAGGCGGCCCAGGTGCAGTCGAGGGTCAAGAAGCTGGAGAAGATCGAGAAGCTCGAGCCGCCCAAGAAGCGCGTGCTGGTGCCCTTCGAGTTCCCCACGCCGCCGCGCTCGGGCAACGACGTGGCGACCCTCGCCGGGGTGGCCAAGCGCTACGGCGACCGCACGATCTACGACGGCCTCGACTTCGAGGTCAAGCGCGGCGAGCGCTGGTGCGTGATGGGCGTCAACGGCGCCGGCAAGACGACCCTGCTCAAGCTGGTGGCGGGGGTGATCGAGCCGGACGGGGGCACGGTGCGACTGGGCGCCAGCCTCAAGCTGGGCTACTTCGCCCAGTCGGCGCTGGAGGTGCTCGATCCCGACCTCACGGTCTGGGAGCAGATCGACCAGGCCTTCCCCACGGCGACAACTCCCTCCAAGCGCAACCTGCTGGGCTGCTTCGACTTCCCCGGCGACGAGATCGACAAGCCGATCCGCGTGCTCTCGGGAGGTGAGCGCTCGCGCCTGGTCCTGGCGCAGATGCTCTACAACCCGCCCAACTTCCTGGTCCTGGACGAGCCCACCAACCACTTGGACCTCGCCACCAAGGAGATGTTGATCAAGACCCTGCGCGGGTTCGAGGGCACGATGCTGTTCGTCTCCCACGACCGCACCTTCCTGCGCGGCATGGCCAACCGGGTGCTCGACCTGTCGGGCGGCGGGGAGGGCGTGGCGCGGGAGCCTTTGGTCTTCGAGGGCAGCTACGAGTCGTGGGTCGAGCGCACCGGGCACGAGGCGCCGGGCGTCTGGCACTGAGCCGATTCAGCTCCGGCCCACGGCGCGCTCGGAGGGCTCGTCCTCGACGAAAGAGTCGTCAGGGGCGAGCTCCTCCGTCGGATCCGGACTGTCGTCCCCGACGTAGATCGGCCGCTGGTCGAGGCCACCGCCAGGGCGGAAGCCGACCACGCGCAGCTGCGGCCGCAGGCGGCGCGTGCTGGCCGGCAGGAGCCAGATCAGCATCACCACCACGGCCATACGCAGGACACCGCTCAGGGCGAAGACCGAGCGCGGGTCCGCGCTGTTGGCGATCACCAGGCTGCCCAGGAGGCCGCCGGCCAGCTGGGCCGTGCCGTTGACCATCGCCTGGGCGGCGAAGATCGTCGGGCGCATGCGCCGGTAGCTGACCTCGAGCAGCAGCGAGAACTGGCCGACCTCGAAGCCCGACCAGGCGGCGCCGCTGAGGAGTTGGCACAGGACCACGAACCACAGGCGTTCGGCGATCACCCAGGGCAGAGGCACCAGGGCCAGGAGCACCGCGCCACGCAGGAGCGTGCGCCGCGCGCCGTGGCGGTCGATCGAACGACCCCACAGGGGCAGCACGAGCACCTTGAGGAGCAGGATGGACGCCGACGCGACCATGAATTCCACGTAGGTGAACTCGAGCTCCTCGAGCATGAAGGGGTTGAAGAAGGGCGCCGCGATCTGGACCGGCAGCTGCAAGAGCCCGACCATGAGCACCAGGCGCCAGGCGCTGGTGCCGCGCTGGGTGGTCAGGAAGCGTCCCACCCGGGCCCGGCTCGGCAGGCCGGAGAAGCGGCCCTCGCGCGAGGCCGCGAGCAGTCCGACCGAGACCACTCGGCAGGCTCCGGCAAGTAGGTAGGCCAGGGCGAAGCCGGCCCCGCCCCCCGCTCCGGCCACGCCGGCGCGGGCCGGCTCGAGCTGACTCAGGATCAGCCCGGCGGCGACCAGGCCCACCAGGGTCCCGGCGTAGGCGCCGCGGTTGCGGGAGGCGAAGTAGCGGCCGCGGACGTCCGCCGGCACCAGGTCGCCATACCAGGAGCTCCAGGCGGTGCCGGCCGTCTGGGCGCAGACCTGATAGGCGGTCGCCAGGGCGATCAGCAGGTTCGGCCCCGTCGACCCCTCGCGGGTGAGCGCCGCCAGCAGCAGCAACATCAGGGCCTGGCCGACCGCGGCGGCCACCACCACCGGCTTGCGGCGCCCCAGGGCCGCCAGCAGCCGCAGGGCCAGGACCGGGCCCGTGGCACCGACGGCCAGGGGCAGGCCCACGAGCAGGGCGATCTGTGTGGCCGAGGCGCCCAGGCGCACGGCGTCGGCCAGGAAGTAGGCCTCCCCGAGCCCGACCATGACCGCGTAGACGATGGCGTCCAGGCGCGACAGGAACATGGCCCGCGCGCGCTCGGCGACGGTCAGTGCGATCAGGGGGGAGCCGGGCACGGGCTCAGCAGACCGTTCCCGCGCTCCGGTTGCCAGGGCGGCGAGCGCGGCTTATTCGCTGGCGTGCGAAGTTCCCTGCCTCTGTTCGACGGCTTCGATGGGCACCGGCAAGTCTTGGCGTCGGCGCCCGGTTCGGGACTCGGGCCCCACAATCCTGGACGAGTATCGGGGGGCCGGCGCCGCCCGCAGTCGGACTCGGCCAGCGCTTCTGCGGTTGGCGCTGCGCGTCCCCGGGGTCTGCGGCGCGGCGGCGACTCGACAGCCACTCGGTCGAACGCCAAGCTCTCCGCCGCCGAGCCCCTGCGGATGGACGCAGCGCTGGCCCCAGCGCCAATGAACGCAATCCAACTCCGCCGCCGCAGGATCCTCGCTTCGGCCAGCGTGCTCGGTCTGTTGCTCGGCTCTTGCACGGAGCGCGGGGCCTCGGGCGCCGCCGGCCCGCAGCAGGAGCGCGCGGTGCCCGTCGAGGTGGGGGCCGTGGAGCGCGGGCCGCTCACCGACCGGCGCACCGTCAGCGGCAGCCTCGAGGCCTCCGCCGAGTTCGTCGTGGCCCCCAAGGTCGGCGGGCGCATCCTCGCGCTCGAGGTCGACCTGGCCGACCCCGTCGAGCGCGGCCAGGTCGTCGCGCGCCTCGACGACGACGAGTTCGTCCAGGCGGTGCAGCAGGCCGAGGCCGACCTGGCCGCCGCCCGCGCGGTCGAGGCCGAGGCGCGCAGCGCTCAGACGATCGCCGAGCGCGCCCTGGCGCGGCTGCGGAGCTTGCGCGAGGACGGCGTCGCCTCGGAGTCTCAGCTCGACACGGTGGTCTCCGAGGAGGCCGCCAGCCGTTCGCGCCTGGAGGTCACGCGCGCCAACGTGACCCGCGCGGAATCGGCGCTCGAGACCGCACGCATCCGCCTGGCCTACACGGCCGTGACCGCCGATTGGAACGGTGACGATCAGTTTCGGGTCGTGGCCGAGCGGTCCGTGGACGAGGGCAGCAACGTGGGGCCCAACGCCGCGCTGATGACCGTGGTGCGCCTGGACCCGATCGAAGCGGTGGTCTACGTGGCCGAGCGCGACTACCGCCTGCTCTCGGTCGACCAACGCGCGGTGCTCAGCACGGACGCCTACCCGGGGCGCAGCTTCGAGGGGCGCGTGGTCCGAATCGCGCCGGTCTTCCGCAGCGCCACGCGTCAGGCGCGGGTCGAGATCGAGCTGCCCAACCCCGACTCGGCCCTCAAGCCGGGCATGTTCGTGCGCGCCACCCTCGAGCTGTCCCACGTGGACGAGGCCCTGTCGGTGCCCGCGGACGCCGTCACCGAACGCGAAGGGAAGACCGGCGTGCTGCTGGTCGACGCCGACGGCGCGCACGTCCACTGGCGCCCGGTCGAGCTCGGCATTCGCGAAGGCGATCGCGTCGAGGTCCTCGGCGCGGACCTCTCCGGCGCCGTGGTGACCCTCGGTCAGGAACTCTGCGACGACGGCGCGCGGGTCGTGGTGATCGAGTCCCCCGAGCCGACCGCCGCGCGATGAACCTGCCCCGCGCGAGCGTCGCCCGACCGATCTTCACGGGCATGGTGACCCTGATGGTCGTTGTCCTGGGCCTGGTCTCCCTCGACCGGCTGCGGATCGACCTGTTGCCGGACGTCGAGCTGCCCACCGTGACCGTGCGCACCGAGCTCGAGGGCGCGAGCCCCGAGGTCGTCGAGCGGCTGGTGACCCAGATCGTCGAGGAGGTCGTCGCGACGGTCCCCGGGGTGGAGGAGATCTCCTCCGAGTCCTCCGAGGGCTCGAGCACCGTGCGCGTGCGCTTCAGTTGGGGCACCGACCTGGACGCGGCCTCGATCGAGCTCCAGGCCCAGCTCGAGAGCGAGATCGACGAGCTGCCCGAGGAGGTCGGGCGGCCGCGGGTCTCGAAGTTCGACGTCTCGAGCTTCCCCGTGGTGATCCTCGGCATCTCGAGCAAGCTCGACCCGGTCGAGCTCACGGCCCTGGTCGAGGACCAGGTGCGCTACCGCTTCGCGCGCGTGCCCGGCGTCGCCCAGGTGGACGTGTGGGGCGGCTTCAACCGCGAGGTGCGGATCGAGCTCGACCCCTTGCAGCTCAACGCCCTGGGCGTGCCCCTCGATCGCATCCTGACCGCCGTGCGCGACGCCAACCTCGATCGCCCGGCGGGCAAGCTCGAGGAGGGCCGCTTTGATGTCACCCTGCGCGCACCCTCGGAGTTCGTCGACCTGGACGAGATCCGCCAGACGGTGCTGCTCGAGCGCGACGGCGCGGTGGTGACCCAGGGCCAGGTGGCGCGGGTCGTGGACACCTACGAGAAGCTCACGCGCCTGGTGCGCGTCGACGGCGACCGGGGTATCCGCGTCGCCGTGCGCAAGCAGGCCGACGCCAACACCGTCGCGGTGTCGCGCCGCATCCTGGAGACGATCGACGAGGTCAACGCCCTCTACCCGGAGCTGCGCGTGGTGCCCGTCTCCAACCAGGGCAACTTCATCGAGCGCTCGATCTCCAACGTGGCCCAGTCGGTGCTCTACGGCAGCGGCCTGGCCGTGCTGGTGCTGCTGTTCTTCCTGGGCAGCCTGCGCAGCACCCTGGTCATCTCCCTGGCCATCCCGATCTCGGTCGTGGCCACCTTCGCGCTGGTCTACTTCGGCGGCTTCACCCTCAACCTGATGACCCTCGGCGGCCTCGCCCTGGGCGTGGGGATGATGGTCGACAGTTCGGTCGTGGTGCTCGAGAACGTCTTCCGCAGGCACGTCGAGGACGGCTTACCCGTGCGCCGCGCGGCGGTCGAGGGCGCCAGCGAAGTCGCCACCGCGATCGTCGCCAGCACGATCACGACCCTGGTGATCTTCCTGCCCCTGGCTTTCGTGCGCGGAGTCGCTGGGGTGCTGTTCCAGGAGCTGGCCTACGTGATCGTCTTCGCGCTGGTCTGTTCGCTGCTGGTCTCCCTGAGCCTGGTGCCGGTGCTCGCATCGCGCCTACTGGAGGGCGCCGACCGAGCCGGAGGTCCGCGCTCGGCCATCGCGCGCGGCGCCGCCCGCGGCCTGGCCCAGCTCGACGAGGGCTACCGGCGCGTCTTGGGAACCGCCCTCGATCGGCCCTGGACGACGGTGCTGGTGGCCGCCCTGATGCTGGGCTCGAGCCTGACGCTGTTCCCCCTGATCGGCTCCGAGTTCCTGCCGCCCAGCGACGAGGGCGAGGTGCGCGTCTCCGGCGAGATGGAGATCGGCACGCGCCTCGACCTGGTCGACCGCCAGACACGCCAGATGGAGGCCCTGGTCCTGCCGGCCGTGCCGGAGTTGGTTTCCTCCGTGGTCACGGTGGGGGCCTCCGGTCGCAACGCGTCCGCAGCCTCGACAGGCGAGATCAGCTTGACCCTGGTGCCGGCGGCCCAGCGCGAGCGCTCCAACGTCGAGGTCGCCGACGAGCTGCGGCGCCTGGTGGATGGCCGCATCCCGGGCATGGTCGTGCGCACCCGCGCGCCCCAGGGCCAGTTCCTGCTGGAGCGCGTGCTCGGCCAGCAGGAGGGTCTGCAGGTCGAGGTGCGGGGCTATGACCTGGACGCCCTCGGTAGCCTCGCCGAACGCGCCGCGGAAGTCGTGCGCTCGGTCGACGGCGTCACCGACGTGAAGGTCAGCCGCGACGCCGGCATCCCCCAGCAGGAGGTGCGCGTCGACCGCCAGAAGATCGCCGACGTGGGCCTCAGCGTGCGCCAGGTGTCGGACGTGATCCAGACCGCCTTCGCCGGCTCGCGTGCGGGGGAGTTCCGCGCCGGGGGCAACTCCTACCGCATCCTGGTACAGCTCGCCGACGCCGAGCGGCGCTCCCTGGACGAGGTGCTCGACCTGACCCTGCAGACACCGGCGGGGGACCTGGTCGCCCTGCGAAATCTCGTCAGCACCGTGGCCAGCCGCGGCCCCCTGGTGATCGAGCGCAAGAACCAGCAGCGCCTGGTGACGGTTCAAGCCGGCGTCACCGGCCGCGACCTGGGCTCGGTGGCCAAGGACGTCGAGGCGGGCCTGGCGCAGATCGCGCGCCCGAGCGGCCATGACCTGGAGGTGGCCGGATCGGTGGAAGAGCAGGCCCAGGCCTTCCGCGAGCTGGTGATCTCCTTCGCCCTCGCGCTCGCCCTGGTCTACATGGTGCTGGCCTGCCAGTACGAGTCCCTGCGCGATCCGCTGGTGGTGATGCTCTCGGTGCCGGTGGCCGCCGTTGGGGTACTGCTGACCCTCTGGCTGACGAACACGACGTTCAATCTGCAGACCTACATCGGTTGCATCATGCTCGGCGGCATCGTGGTCAACAACGCGATCCTGCTCGTCGACCAGGCCGGGCGCTTGGTGGCCGACGGCAGCGACGTGCGCGCCGCCGTGGCCGAGGCCGGACGGCGCCGCCTGCGTCCGATCCTGATGACGACCTTGACCACGGTGCTGGCCCTGGTGCCCCTGGCGCTGGGAGTGGGCGAGGGCGCGGACGCCCAGGCGCCCCTGGCGCGCACCGTCGTCGGCGGCCTGACCGGCTCGACCCTGATCACCCTGGTGTTGATCCCGGCCGTGTACCTGATCTTCCACCGCCGGCGCGCCCAGCGGAGCTGAGCGCAGCCGGCCGCGCGATCAGTGTCGCGGTCAGTCGAGCTCGAAGTGAATCGCGTCGGTCGCGGCGCTGAGCGCCCGGGCCACGGCATCGCGCTCCTCGGCTTCGGCGTAGACGGCGCACACGTCCTGGCCCGAGCCCAGACGCTCGGTGACGTGGTCGCCGCGGCCGACCTTGAGCACGACTCGCCGCACGTCCGGAACAGCGCGGGCCTGGTCGATGCCCTGGACCGCACGCACGGTGCCAGCGCCCGGGTGCAACAGCCAAACCCCGGCGCAGCGCGCGGGCGCGTGGGGAAACCGCGGCTCGAGACCCAGCTCCAGCTCGAGCATGGCCCGCCAGGGATCGAAGCCCCAGGCGCGTTCGATCAACTGCATCAAGCGTCCCCCGGGCGGCCGGACGGCAAGCTCGCCGAAGACCAGGCCGCGCGCGGTCTGGAACAGCTCGAGGTGCGTCATCCCGCGCTCCACGCCCACGGCGCGCACCGCGGCCGCCGCGAACTCGCGCACCTGGCTCCAGGTCTCTTGCGGCAGCTGCGCGGGCAGGATGTTCGCGTGGCGGCGCACGAAGTACTCGGTCGGGTTGGCGAACAGGGAGGCGCCGCCGCGCACGAAGCTCTCCACGCTCATCTCGACCCCGTCGATCCAGCCCTCTGCCAGCCAGCCGTAGCCCTGGTCGTAGCCGTCGCCCCGGGCCAGCTCGGCCAGGGCCAGCTCGACCGCCGGAAGGTCGTCCAGCTTGCGCTGCTGCCGGCCCCCGGAGTCACGTCGCGGCTTGATCACCAGCGGCAGGCCCAGGTGCTCGACCAACTCGGCAGCAGTGGAATCGCGCCGCAGTTCGCACCAACGCGCCACGGGCACGCCGGCCGCGTCCATGGCGCGCTTCATCACGACCTTGTCGGCGCAGGCCAGGGCCGTGGCGGGGGAGTTGCCCGGCAGCCCGAGCGCGGCCCGCAGGTGCGCGGCGACGACGACCGTGCGCTCGGCCAGGGCCAGCACAGCGGCGGGCTCGCGCTGGCCCAGGGCCGCGCGCACCTGCGACTCGATGGCGCCGATCGGACCGTGCAGGTCGACCTCGCGCACCGCCTCGATGCGCTCGTCCGCCGGCACCTGTCGCCCGCGGTCGACGACGACGATGGCGCGGCGATCGAGCTCGCGCAGGGCGCGGAGCACGCCGAGGCGGAATCCGATCAGGAGCAGTGGGCCGTCGCCTTTGGACATGGGGGGCTCGCGGAGCCAGTCATAGGGGGCGGGCCGGCCCCAGTCCAGTCCCGGTGCTCAGCGGGCCAGGGCGCGTCCGAGAGATCGCACCAGTTCGCGCCGTAGTCGGGCCCACGGCGCCGCAGGTCCGAGCGTCAACTGCTGGGAGACCTCGAGCTCGACTCCGAGGTAGCGCGCCGGCGCGAAACGCTGGCGCAGGGCCGTGGTCAATCCGTCGGACGTGCCCCGGTAGGGCCGGTTGCGGCGCAGGCGCAGGTCCGGGCGCGACGCGGCCAGCTCGGCCAACCAGGCGTCCACGAAGGCTCGCTCGAGGCGCCGCGCCGGGTCGTAGAGCAGGCCGACGTCCACGTCCCGCTGTACGCCCTTCCAGACCGGCGTGAAGGAGTGCACCGACAGGTGCAGCACGCGGCGGCGGCCCTTGGCGACCACCGCCTGTTCCACCGCGAGCCGGTGCGGACGCCAGTAGCGCTCCAGGAGTCGCTCTCGCTCCGCGGCGGGCAGCCCGCGCGTCCATTCCGAGAAGCAGCCCGGGTTGTCGTGCGAGCGGTTGGCGTCCACCAACAGGCGCGTGGTGGTCGAGAGCACCAGGGGCGCGCCCAGGGCCCGTGCCGCCTGGCGCGCCAGCTGCGCGGCCCCCTGGTCCAGGCCGCGGTGGCTGGCCAGGGCCGCTTCGGCACCCCGCAGGACGTTGCGGTAGCGGGCCGGCACGCGGTTGCCCCCGTGCTCACACGACAGCACCAACTCGGGGCTCACGGCCGGAAGACGAGCCCCTCGTCCATGCAGTCGCACAGCTCGCGGTAGACCTCGCGCAGGGTGCCGCGGTCGGGCTCGGGACCGGTGGAGTCGAGGACGCGCTGGGCGAGGGTGCCGGAGCGCAGGATCACGTCCAGGGGTTCCTCGAGCTCGGGCGCGTCGGCGAAGGAGGGCTCGACCACGCGCTTGAGGAGCTCGCCGACCGTCTCGACTTCGTCGGGCCCGAAGCCGAACAGATCGGCGTAGGCCGGGTCGTCGACGGGCGTCGCGGGGCCGGTGCGGATGGTGCGTTGCAGCAACGTCGCCAGGGGCGCGGTGGGGACCCCGCGCTGGGTTTCGTGGGCAGCCCAGCGCTCTTCCACCAGGCCGCGCACCAGGCCCGCGACGGCCGCGGCCACGGCCAGGTCCGCCCGGGCGCACTCCTGGGCGTCGATCAGGCGCACCTCGACCGCCATGCGATCGAAGCGCGCGATCGCGCCGCGGGCGTTGGTCCACTCCTGTCCGCGTAGGATCGGATCGGCGCCCAGCACGGCCAGCTCGCGGTCGATGGCGCCGTGCACCACCTCGCGGTACTCGTCGAAGCCGAAGATCGGCTCGGGGATCACGTCGCCGGTCATGGCCGGTGTGCGCTCGGCGTTGGTGCGATAGACCTCCAGGCGGTTGTCCAGCAGGCCGGTCACGCGCCCCTCGACGATCGGCGTGCTGGCGGCCAGGGCCGGGATCAGCGGCAGCACGATGCGGACCGCGGCCAACAGGCGCGCGAACTCGTCCTCGCCGTCGAAGGACAGGTTGAGGTGCACGCTCTGAAGGTTGGCCCAGCCGTGGCGGTGGCAGTCGAACAGGCGGTCGTAGGCGCGGTAGACCGGCCCCGTCTCGTGGGGCCAAAGGCGCGTCTCGCGCGTCGGGTCCATCCAGGGGTGCATGCCGGTCGGCATGGTGCGCGCGCCGTGCCGCTCGAGGGCGACACCCAGCCGGCGCGCGCTGTCCCGGAACTGCGCGGCCAGCCCCCGGAAGGACGGCGCCGGTCCGTTGGTCTTGAGCTCGAGCACGTGGGTCACGAGCTCGTTCGACCAACCGATCGGGCCGTCGTCGTGGTCCTCGATCCACTCGTCCGCGCCGGTGACCTCGCGCAGCACCTGGTCCGAGATCGAGCGCACGTCGAGGCTCTCGCGATCGACGACCATCGACTCGATCTCGATCCCGTAACCCTCGAACAGGCCCAACGTCCGCTCTGTCATCTCCCCACGCCCTTCTTCTGTTCGACCCGCGCCAGCATGCCAGCCATGATTCGACGGTACAGCTCCTGTTTGAGGAGCGCGTCCTCGCAGCCAGCGTCGATGTTGGGGTTGTCGTTGACTTCGATCACCACCACGCGGCGACCGAACTGTTTGAGATCGACGCCGTACAGGCCGTCGCCGATGGTGACCGCGGCACGCAGGGCGGCCTTGAGTACGGCGGCGGGCGCCTCGGCCGGATCCACCGGCTCCGTGCGGCCGTAGCGGAAGCCTCCGCTGTCGTTCTTCTTGACGATCTGCCAGTGCCCGCGCGCCATCAGGTAGCGGCACACGTACAGCACCTCTCCGGCGAACACGCCCACGCGCCAATCGAACTCGGAGGGCGTGAACTCCTGGACCAGCAGCAGCTCGGTCTGACCCAGGATGCGCGCGCCGACCTCCTCGAGCTCGGCGGCGTCGGCGCACTTGACGACGCCCTGGGAGAAGGCGCTGTCCGGCAGCTTGAGCACGCACGGGAATCCGATCCGCTCGGCCACCTCGTCGGCGTCCACGCGGTCGGTGATCCAGGTCTTGGGCACGGCCACCCCGGCCAGGGCCAGGGCCTCGGTCTGGTAGACCTTGTTGGTGCAGCGCAGGATCGACTGGGGATCGTCGATCACCACCAGGCCCTCGGCCTCGGCCCGGTGGGCGAAGCGGAAGGTGTGGTGGTTGATCGCGGTGGTCTCGCGGATGAACAGGGCGTCGAACTCGCCCAGCCGTCCGAAGTCGTCGCGGGTGATCATCTCGACCCCGAAGCCCACGCTCTCGGCCGCGGTGCGGAAGCGCTCCAGGGCCTTGGGATCGGAGGGCGCCAGTTCCTCCTCGGGGTCGTGCAGGATCGCCAGGTCGTAGCGCGACTCCTTGCGCGAGCGGGTGCGATAGCGCCGCCGCGCGAAGTGCTCCACCGCCGCCTCTTGCAGCGCCTCCCAGTGGCTCTTGGGCACCTCGCGCAGGGCGATCGGCGCCAGGCTCGTCAGGTGCCAGCGCTCACCGCCCTGGAACACGGCCCTGAACAGGGGCGCCGGGAAGCGCGCGAAGAGGCTGCGCGCCAGGCGCTGGTGGCGCTTGGCCAGGTTGTTGCCGAAGTAGACGCTCAGCTCGAAGCGCTCCGAACGGATGTCCTGCAGGCTCTTCTGGATCAGGTCGTCCAGCTCGTCGTCCACGTTGCGGACCAGCGAGCGGCTCTTCATGTCCAGGATCGTCATCAGATCCGGGAAGGGCCGGTGGCGCCGCGCCGCGGCCAGGAGGGACACGTAGTAGCCCTCCGACTGGTAGCGGTAGGAGCGCGTCAGGTTGAACATCCGCACGCCCCGCTCGGCGACCCAGGCCGGGTCGGTCAGGTAGTCACGGGCGCGCACGACCTCGACCCCTGGGATCTCCAAGGGCCAGTCACTGGGGCGACTGACGACGACAATGGTCCGCATGGGAGATGGGCCTCAGCCTCGCGGCTCGATCACGACCAGATTGGCGTCGTAGGTCAGGACACCGAGGTAGATGGCGCCCACCAGGCGATCGATATCGACCGGGTAGGTGTGTTTCACCGAGAGGGGATTGGGGTGCAGTGGGTCGGAGACCAGCAGCTCTCGCGAGGAGGGGGTATAGCCGGTGAGCACGGTGAAGTGCCCGACCGGATCACCGGCGATGTCATCGGGCGTGTCGTCGGCCGGGCGCTCGCGCGGATCGCGGTACAGGAAGGTGGCCGACAGGCCGGTCAGGATCGGCAGGCGGCGACGCAGGAAACCCAGCAGCAACCCGGGCGTCAGGTCGCGCATCTCGATCTTCCCGCCCTGGTCGAGGAAGTCGATGTAGGCCTGGGCCGCGAAGCCCAGCTTGGCGTTCTGCTTGGCAGCCGCCCGCGCGCGCAGCTTGTCCTGCAGGTCTCCCGCCGGCAGGCCGAACCATGTGGGATCGAACAGACGCAGGTTCCAGGTCAACAGGGTCGCGTCGTAGCCGCGCTTGAGGGCGTCGGTGGCCAGCAGCACCCCCAAGGTGCCCCCGTCCTCCAGGGTCGGGATCTGCTCGATGAGGGTCTCGACCGGGACTTCGGCTTCGAAGTAGCGGTAGATCGCGCTCAGGCAGGTGGCCCCGCAGGTCTCGTCGTTCGGCTGCCGCTGGATCTCGAATGAGACCAGCCGCTCGCCCTCCGGCCGCTCGTTCATGGGTCAGCGCAGTGGGAAGAAGTACAGGACGATCTCGACCGCGATCAGCACGATGATGATCCACTCGAGCAACTCGGATCGGCGGTGTGAGGCCAGGCCGGCCAGGCTCTCGTAGGTGTTGCGAAGGAAGCCCAGCTTGCGCTCGATCGATACGTCCCAGTCGTTGAAGTGGAAGCGATCGGCGGCAGTTCGATAGAGCCGGGCGAGGTAGTCGTCGCCCAGCAGCTTGAGGGCGTTGTCGACGCGCTCGTGGAGCACGGCCCCGTCGGCCTGCATGCGCCCGATGCGGTGCAACTCGCGGCCCTGCACGGTCAGCGCCGTCCAGGGGTTCGGGCGCCGCTCCATCATGCGGTAGGCCTCATCGATCTCCTGGTCGAGCTGGGCGTCGAGCAGGCGCAGCTCGAGCAGCTCGACGGTGGCCAGCTCGAGCACCAGCCGCTCGTCCTCGGTGGAGCGGCCCACGAGCAGGGCCCCCAGCCAGTCGACGAAGCAGACCTCGCCCTTGCGGTAGGAGACTCGGTCGGAGAGGGCGTCCTCGACCTCCTGGGTCGACAGGGTGTCCCGCTCGGCCCGCAGAATCCGCGCCAGATCGCCACGCAGCTTTTCGCCGGGATGCTCCAGGTCGACCTCAGGGTCCGAGATCTCGAACACCACGTAGTCCTCGATCACATCGGAGACCAGCGGCCGGTCGGCCGCGGAGTCCAGGGAAGCCAAGAGGTCCACGCCGAGCCGCCGCGAGTGGTCGCGGAGTTCCGCGTGGTCGTAGAGGTCGACCGAGAGGTCGACCAGTTCGTCCAAGGGACCGTCGAAGGGCAGGCGCCAAGTGACGCACAGGGCGCCCTGCTCGTAGATGGCGAACTCCACCTGCGGGGCCATGCTCCAGGTGCCCAGGGCCGGCGGCACCACGTCGATCGACAGGCGCAGGGGCGGCAGCGCTGCGTCGCCGGTCAACACGCGGCTCTTGTGGTGAAAGGTCGCCCGGTGCCAGGCCGTGAGTCGGTCCTGGGCCTTGGTGAGATCGATCTCGCGCGCAAGGTCCAGGCAGAAGAGGATGGAGCAGGTACCTCGAAGGTTCATGGATCCCTCGCCGCGCACGACGGGGGGTGACGAATACTCGTCTTCACCCGGTTCCCGCGCAAGTGGCAGGAGGGCCCGGACCGCCGAGGATCGACTCGAATCGGCCGAACCATGCGGGGCGCCGACTGCACGCGGGATGGGGCCAACCGGCTCGACCGCGATCGGGGAGGGTGGTGGTCGTCGACCGCACCCGATCGGAGCGAAAACCGCTCACGGGGCGATGTGGGGCGCGAGCAGCACCCCGCCGTCGCGCGCCGGTCAATCCGCGCCCAGGTGCGCTGCGATCGCGTCGGGATCGAGCCCATGGACCTCGTGCAGGCGCACGATCGTCGCGACTCGATCCAGGGCGAGGGTGGCGATGCAGACCGTCGAATCGTGGGTCAGGCCCTCGCCCAGGAGGCCGCGCTCGTAGACCTCGCGCAGGACCACCGCGCGCACCTGGTAGATCTCGGCCACGACCTCGAGGCTGAGGTACCGCTCGCCCTCGTGCAGGATCGGCTCGCGATTCACTGGGAGCCTCCGCCCGCTGCCGCGGCCTCGCCGAGTTCGCGCAGGAGCTGCTTCTGCCGCTCCGTGAGTTCGCGCGGCAGGTCGAGTTCCAGGCGCACGAACAGGTCGCCGTGGCCGCCGCCGCGCTTGGCCAGGCCTTGACCCTTGAGCCGCAAGCGCCGAGCGCTGCGGGACCCGGGCGGCACCTTGACGCTGGCCAGGCCCTTGGCCGTGCGCACGTCGACCTTGGTGCCGTCCTCGGCTTCCCAGGGCGTGACCGTCACACGCGTCTCCAAGTCGTCACCCTGAACCTGGGTGCGGTCGTCGTCGTCCAGGCGCAGGGTCAGGAACAGGTCGCCGTTCTCGCTGCCCTCCGGGCCGGGCTCGCCCAGACCTTTGAGCCGCAGGGGCAAGCCGTCGCGCAGCTCGGTGGGGATCTTGAGCTCGACGGTCTTGGACTGCGGCACGCTGCCCACCCCGGCGCAGGAGGGGCAGACGTGCTGGCCCACGAAGCCGGTGCCGGCGCAGCTCGGGCAGGTCGCCTGGGCGGCGATCTGGAAGCTGCGCCGACCGCCGGCGAGGGCGTCGGAGATCGACAGTCGCAGCTCGGCTCGCACGTCGGCGCCGCGGTAGCGGTAGCGCCCGTGACGCCCCGGTCCGCCGCCGAAGTCCCCGCGGACCTGATCGCCGAACATGCTCTGGAAGAAGTCGGAGAAGCCGCCGCCGCCACCGAAGGCGCGCTCGAACTCCTCGCGCGACATGGTCGGCTGGTCGGGCTGGGGCTGGAAGTCCTGGCCCTGCTCCCAGTGCTCGCCGAAGCGGTCGAAGCGGGCCCGCTTCTCGGGGTCCGACAGCACCTCGTAGGCCTCGCTGATGCGCTTGAAGCGCGCCTCCGCCTCGGCCGTGTCGCCGCTGGAGTGCTGGTCCGGATGCCACTTCAAGGCCAACTTCCGGTAGGCCTTCTTGATCCGCTCGGGGCTCGCGTCGCGCTCCACCCCGAGGACCTCGTAGTAGTCCTGGAACTTCAATCTGGGCGGAGTCTAGTGTCCTGGATCCGAAATTCGGCGTCACTTCCCGGGCTCCGATCGCCGCTGGCGTCGCCAGCGCCTCCTCCGAGTATCGCAGCGGATACGCGTCGTCGGCGCGCCTAGCCAGCATCGATCGGACCTCCGGGAAGTGACGCCGAATTTCGGATCCAGGACACTAGCCAGCATCGATCGGACCTCCGGGCAGTGACGCCGAATTTCCGATCCAGGACACTTGCCCACTTCGGTCATCAGGATCCGCGCCCAGCACGCCCAAGCGGCGGCCGACGGACGAGTCGGACGCACTGGCCACGAATCCTGGTGACCGAAGCGGGCTTGGTCGTCGGGGTGGTACCCGCGAGGACACTCCCCCGGTTCGGCCGCGACGGTCGGGGCGGGGAGGCCCGACTCGCGTCGGCCACGGGCCCCCCGTCGAGGGGATCCCGGGCTGCGGGGGGGCAGGTTCGTTGTCGCCCGCTCGCTGGGCGGGCCAGGATAGCGCCCATGAGCACCGCCTCGAATCGTCGCAACGCCGGCTGCTTCGACCTGGGTCCACCGCTCAGCCGTCGTCGGCTGCTGGCCCTGATCGGCGGTGGCGCGGCGGGTGCGGCCCTGGGGGCTTGCTCCGCGACTCCGCCCACTTCCTTCGAGACGTCCAGTCGCCGGTTCCTGCAACTCGTCCAACGGGGGGATGCACCGGGCGTCGGTCGCATGCTCGCTACCGACGCGCGGCTGGTGCGGGTGGTCGACGGTCAGGGGCGCTCGGCGTTCGTGCTGGCGCACCTGTCGGGCCACGGGCAGATCGGTGAGTTGCTCCGGGAGCGGGGCCTCGAGCTCGACCTGGTCGAGGCCGTGTTGGCGGCGGATTGGCCGCTGGTGGAACAGCTCGCGGCCGCGGATTCCCGGGCGATCAACCGTTCCCATCCGATCGGCGGCAATCCGCTCTACGCCAGTGCTCTGGTTGGTGGCGCCGAGCAGTACCGGCTGCGGTCGCTCGGATGCGACTCGGACGGGCGTCCGGTGGGGGGCAGCGGCTTCAGTCCGGCGCGGGCGGCGATGCAGTGCCGCGACCCGGTGGGGGCCCTGCTCGCGGGGATGGACATCCTCAGCAACGGCGGCGATCCGAACGTGCCCCAGGCGAGGGGCGACAGCGTGCTGCACGGCGCGGTGCGGGCGCGCGATACGCGGCTCGTGGCCATGGTCCTGCGCAAGGGCGGCGATCCCTACGCCTGCGACGAGCACGGACGTCGGCCCTTGGACCTGGCTCGTGAGCTGGAGTGGGCGCCGGGAGTGGAGCTCCTGGAGCGGCAGTCGTCGATCGCGCGGGACCACCGCGCTTCCCGGTTCGCCTTCGACCAGAGTCGCCAGCCCTTCGTGCTCGATCCCCTCGATGACGTGTCGCAAGCCGCACAGAGCGAGATCACGGGACTGTCGCACTTCAATCGCGCGCGGGTGGCGGAACTGCTCGCCGCCGAGCCGCGTCTGGTCCACGCCATCTCGGCCGATGACGAGTTGGCCATCGAGGCCTGCGGGCACACGGGGCAGGCCGAGCTCATTCAGGTACACCTCGACCACGGTGCTCCGCTCTCCCTGCCGACGGCGATCAGCGTGGGGGACCTGCAGCACGCGCGTTGGCTGCTGGCCCAGGACCCACTGCTGATCCACGAGCGAGGCCCGCACGACTTTGCCGTGATGTGGTACCCGGCCATCGGCGGAGGTTCGGTGGAGGCGGCCGAGCTGTTGCTCGAGTACGGGGCGGATCTGGAGCAGGAGAGCGGCGGCGAGACGGCGCTGCACCTGGCTGCCTGGCGCGGGCACGACGAGCTCGTGCGCTACCTGGTCCAGCGGGGCGCGCGGATCGATGCCGTGGGCTACCGGCAGGTACGGGCGGGCGCGACGCCCCTCGATCTGGCCCTCGCCGGCGGTCACGAGCGGGTGGCGGCGAGTCTGCGAGAACTCTGAGCCCGAGCCTGAGCGCCGCATGCGGAGAGCGGATCCCCCATTTGGGGGACCTGCTCCCGATCGCATCGCGGCCGGGGTGCGCGCGAGCCCCACTGTCCTCGGATCGAGCACCTCTCGCCAGCGACTGCGTTTTTGCATTCTCCTGCGAAGCGTGAGTCGGTCTCATGGCTCTGCAGCAGGCCCCCAGACCTCGGACCTCCAGGTGATGTCGCCTCAACCAGAGAACCCGGACGCCGCGCGCGATCCCTACCGCGAGCTCTTCGAGCGCTCCGCGGACGCGATCTTGATCATCGAGGGCGAGACCTTCGTCGACTGCAACCAGGCGACGGTGCGGATGCTGCGCTACGGCAGCAAGGGCGAGGTCCTCGAGACCCATCCCTCGGAGCTCTCGCCACCGACCCAGCCGGACGGCCGAGACTCCTTCGAGAAGGCCAACGAGATGATGGCCATCGCCTTCGAGCGGGGCAGCCACCGGTTCGAGTGGGATCACAAGCGTGCCGACGGCGAGGTCTTTCCGGTCGAGGTCCTGTTGACCGCGGTCAGTGAGCCGGGGCGTCGGTCCCTGCACGTGGTTTGGCGCGACATCACTACTCGCAAGCACCTCGAGGAGGAGCTGCGTCAGGCGTTGAAGATGGAGGCCGTCGGCAAGTTGACCGGCGGCATCGCCCACGACTTCAACAACCTGCTGGTAGCGATCCTGGGTCACGCCGACCTCTTGCACGAGCTGCTCGCGGACTCGCCCCAGGCCCTGGAGCACGTGACCGAGATCGAGAACGCCGGAGCGCGTGCGGCGGAGCTCGTGCGCCAACTATTGGCGTTCGGCCGCAAGCAGCAGTTGCTGCCCAGTGTTCTCGACCTCAACAGCCTGACCCGCGAGCTCCTGCGACTGGTCGAGCGCTTGATCGGTGAGGACGTGACCCTCGTCTTCGATCTGAGCACGGAGTCGATTCCGGTCAGGGCGGACAGCGGGCAGCTCAGCCAGGTGCTGCTCAACCTGGCGGCCAACGCGCGCGACGCCATGCCCGATGGGGGGCAACTGACGATCGAGACCTCGAGAGCCTCGTTGGACCACGTTCGCAGGATCACGGGCGCGGACCCGGTCCATGCGGAGTATGCCGCCCTGTCGGTGACCGACACCGGTTGCGGCATGGATCCCGAGACCCTCGACCGCGCCTTCGACCCCTTCTTCACCACCAAGGAGACGGGCAAGGGCTCGGGACTGGGCCTGGCCACGGTCTACGGGATCGTCAAGCAGAGCGAAGGCTCGGTCTCCCTTCGAAGTGCAGTGGGCCACGGCACGCGCGTCGAGGTGCTGTTGCCGATCACCAGCGAGCCCATCCCCGAGCGTGCACCGAGTGCCGGCTCGGTCTCGGGGCGCGACCGTGGGAATGAGCTGATCCTCGT
This sequence comes from Engelhardtia mirabilis, assembly GCA_007751255.1. Lineage (GTDB taxonomy): Bacteria > Planctomycetota > UBA1135 > UBA1135 > Engelhardtia > Engelhardtia mirabilis. The sequence goes on along the minus strand of CP036296.1, from coordinate 4,251,231 downwards.
GGTGGAGGACGAGGAGGTGGTGGCTCGGCTGGTGCTGCGCGCCCTGGAGGGCCGCGGCTACAGGGTCATGACCTGCCAGACGGGCGTGGAGGCGCTCGAGGCCTACTGCGCGCGACCGGACGAGATCGATCTGCTGGTGACCGACGTGATCATGCCGCAGATGGGCGGCGCGACCCTGGTCGCGGAGCTGACGCGACTCGGGCACGCTCCGCGCGTGCTGTTCATGTCCGGTTACACCGACGACAACCTGACCGTGCTGCACGAGCTGGGCGAGGACCTGGACGTGCTCGAGAAGCCCTTCGACGGCGCGACGATCGCCCAGCGAGTGCGCGCGGCCTTGGATCGTTGACGCGGCGCGGCGGCGGCGACTGCAACCCGGCCGGCAGTCGCGCTCCCGAGCGTTCCGGGGGGGGGCGTGCACGGACCGTAGTCGAGCCCCACTCGACCCTGTCTAGCCACCGGGGATGGCCTATCTTGGGGCGTGCTCGAAACTCCGACGGACCTGACCGACGTGGCCGCGGGGCGCCCCCTGGTGCTCTACGACGGTGATTGCGGCCTGTGCGAGCGCAGCGTGCAGTTCATCCTCGAGCGCGACCCCAAGGAGCGCTTCGTCTTCGCGCCCCTGCAGTCGCAGCTCGCCCGAGACCTGATTCGATCGATCGGCGCAGACCCCGATCGACTCGAGACCATCGTCCTGCGGGACGAGGCCGGCCGCATGCACCTGCGTAGTGGAGCCGCCCTTCGAATCGCAGCGCGGCTGCGGGCGCCATGGCCCCTGCTCGCAGCCGGCCTGGTCCTGCCGCCCCTGCTGCGCGACGGGGTCTACAAGTGGATCGCCCGCCGTCGCCTGCGCTGGTTCGGATCAGCGGACAGTTGCCGCTTGCCGGATCCGAAGCGTCCGGCGCGCTTCCTGCGCTGAAGTTGGTGCGCCCCTCGGGCGCGGATCCTGGTGGCTGATGCGGGCAAGTGTCGGGGCTAGACCCCGATGTCCTCGTTCCACAGTTCCGGCCTCGCTTCGATGAAGCGCCGCATCAGCTCGACGCACTCCCCGTCGTCGCGCACGTCGAGTTCCACGCCACGCGAGCGCAGGTAGTCCTCGGGGCCGCGGAAGGTGCGGTGTTCACCGGCGACGACTCGTGGGATCCCGTACAGCAGAATCGCCCCGCTACACATGTCGCAGGGCGAGAGGGTCGAGTAGAGGGTGGCCCGGCGGTAGTCCGCGGCGGCGAGGCGTCCCGCTCGCTCGAGGCAGTCCATCTCCGCGTGCAGCACGGCGCTGCCCTGCTGCACGCGCCGGTTGTGTCCGCGTGCGACGATGTGGCCGTCGATCACGAGTACGCTCCCGATCGGGATGCCGCCCTCGCTCAGGCCCAGGAGCGCCTCGTCGATCGCGGCTCGGAGGAAGGGGTCGTTCACGTTCGGTAGGGGGTCGTGCGCTCCCCTGGGTGCGCGGTACGCGGCAACGGGCCAACGCATGTCGGCGCCGCCTCGGCGATCCTAGCCGGGTCCCCGGGGCCCCACAACACGGCCCTGCCCTTGCAATGTGCGCGGCAACCAGGGCACGCTGCGCCGGCACGAGACCATGGCACACATCGACCACGGACGAATGGTGGGGACCAGCCCCGCGCGCACCGACGGGGCGCAGAAGGTTCGCGGCCTCTGCCGCTACGTGGACGACCTGGAGTTCGATGGACTGTGGCACGGCGCGACGGTGCGCTCACCCCACGCCTGCGCGCGGATCGTCGCGATCGACGCCGCTGCGGCCCTGGCGGATCCCGATGTCGTCGTGTTGACGGCGCGGGACCTGCCCGGCCCCAACGTGCTGCGCCTGATCGCCGACGACTGGCCGGTCCTCGCGGACGGTCGCGTGAACCACTTCGCGGAGCCGGTGGCCCTGGTCGCCGCGCCGACCCGCGAGCGCGCCCGCGCGGCGGTCGGACGAGTCGAAGTCCGCTACGAGGTGGAGCGCGGCATCCACGACCTGGACCAGGCCCTGGCGAGTCCGCGCATCCTGGCCTCCTGCCGCATCGAGCGCGGCGACCTGGAGGCCGGCTTCGCCGCCGCGACCCACGTGGTAGAGGGGGTCTACGACACGGCTCACCAGGAACACGTCTACATCGAGCCCCAGGGCATGGTCGCGCGGCCCACGGCCCAGGGCGAGCTCGAGGTGATCGGCTCCCTGCAGTGCCCCTACTACGTGCAGAAGGCCCTGGCGCTGCTCTTCGACGAGCCGGTGCGCGTACGCCAGGCGCCCACCGGCGGCGGCTTCGGCGGCAAGGAGGAGTTCCCCGACGCCATCGCGGCCCACGCGGCCCTGTTGGCGCGGCGGGTGGGCAGGCCGGTGAAGATCGTCTACGACCGCCACGAGGACATGCAGGCGACGCCGAAGCGCCATCCCTCGCGTGTGCGCCACCGCACGGGCGTCGACGCCGCCGGCAAGCTCTGCGCCATGGAGATCGAGGTGATCCTGGACGGTGGTGCCTACACGACCCTTTCGGGCGTCGTGCTCTCCCGCGCTGTCCTGCACGCCGGTGGCGCCTACGCCTGTCCGAACGTGCGGATCGAGGGCCGCGCCCTCGCCACCAACACGGTGCCCAGTGGGGCATTCCGCGGCTTCGGCGCGCCCCAGACCCAATTCGCGGTGGAGCGCCAGATGGACCGCATCGCGCGCTTGATCGGCACGGACCCCCTGACCCTGCGCGAACGCAACGCCTACCGCCTGGGCGACGTGACTCCCACGGGCCAGGTGCTCGAGGAGAGCGTCAGCGCGCTCGAGTGCCTGGCCGCCGCGCAGGCGCGCACCGACTTCAAGCGCCGCTGGCATGAGATCGAGGACGCGCGCGCGTCCGGCGAAGGTCACGCGCTGCACGGCATCGGCCTGGCCCTGTCCTGGCACGGCGCGGGCTTCACCGGCGAGGGAGAGCAGCGCATGCGCTCGCCCGTGCGCCTGGCCCTGGTCGCCCCCGACTGCGTGGAGGTGCGCGTGGCCGCCTGCGACTTCGGCCAGGGCACGACGATCGTCCTGTCGCAGATCGTCGCCGACGCCCTCGGCCTGCCGACGGAGATGGTGCGGGTGGTCGATCCCGACACGTCCAAGGTGCCGGACTCGGGTCCGACCGTCGCCTCGCGAACGGTGATGGTCGTGGGCGGGATCCTGGAGCGGGCCGGGCGCCGTCTGGTGCGCGAGTTGGGACAGGGTGGTGCGCCGCCGGCCTCGCCCGCCGAGTTCGTCGAGCTGGCGCGGGCCTACCTGACGCAGCACGGCGAGCTGGAGGTCGAGGAACGCTTCGAACCCGCCCCCGGACAGACCTTCGACGAGACGACCTACACCGGCACGGCCTACTCGGCCTACGGCTGGGGCGTGCACGTGGCCGAGGTTCGCGTGGACGCGGACACCCTGGCGACGCGGGTCGAGCGCGCGACCCTGGTCTTCGACGTGGGCAAGGCGATCCACCCGGTGCTGTGTGCGGGACAGGTGGAGGGCGGGTCGCTGCAGGCCTTCGGCTTCGGGCATCTGGAGGACCTGCGCCTCTCCGAGGGCCGGCCGCTGCAGGACAGCCTGTCGACCTACGTGATCCCGACCGCCGTCGACGCACCCGACTTCGACACGATCCTGATCGAGAACCCGACGCGCTCCGGTCCACAGGGCGCCAAGGGCGTGGGCGAGTTGCCCATGGATGGCGGCGGGCCGGCCCTGGTCGCTGCGATCGAGAACGCCACGGGGATCGTGGCCACGCGGGCGCCGGCCACGCCCGAGGTGCTGCTCGAGGACCTCTTGGCCGGTCGCACCCTCGGGCCGGAAGCGGTCGCGGGCGCGCTGCAGGCCGGAGAGCCGCTGGAGGGCCTGCGATGAGCGAGGGCTGGACGCTGAGCGTGAATGGGGAGGAGCGCACCTTCGTCGGTGACGGCATGACGCGACTGCTCGACGTGCTGCGCGAGTCCCTGGGCCTGGTCGGCACCAAGGAGGGCTGTGGCGAGGGCGAGTGCGGCTCGTGCAGCGTGCTGCTCGACGGCGATGTCGTGTGTTCGTGCCTGGTACCGGTGTTCCAGGTCGAGGGGCGCGACGTGCGCACGATCGAGGATGCCACCGCCGTCCCGGGCCTGGCCGCGCTGCAGGACACGATGGTCACCGAGGGCGGCGTCCAGTGCGGCGCCTGCACCCCGGGCATCGTGCTCACGGCCGCGGTCCTCTTGGAGCGCAGCGAGCGGCCGGATCGCGCCGCGATTCGGGAGGCCCTGGCCGGGAACCTGTGCCGCTGCACCGGCTACGAACGCATCTTCCGCGCGGTGGAGAAGCTGGTCGACCAACGCCCACGGGGGGCGCTGTGACCCGCACCTTCCGGCCTCGTAGCCTGGCCGAAGCGTTGGACGCCATGGGGGCGCCCGATGCCGTCGCCGTCGCCGGTTGCACCGACCTGATGGTGGTCGACACGGCCACGGGCCGCCGTCACGGCGCGGTGGTGGATCTACAGCGTTTGCCCGAACTGGCGGGCGTACGCGACGACGGCGGTTGGATCGACATCGGTGCCGCCGTGAGCTTTTCGCAACTGCGCAGGGAGGCGCTCGTGGCCGAGCACGCGCCGATCTTGGTCCAGGCCGCCGCGACGATCGGCGGCTGGCAGATCCAGAATCGCGCGACCATCGGCGGCAACATCGCCAACGCCTCGCCGGTCGGGGACTCGCTGCCGGTGCTCCTGGCCCTGGGAGCGGAGCTGGTCCTGGCGAGCAGTTCCGGCGAGCGGCGTGTGTCCTATGCGGACTTCCACCGGGGCTACCGCGAGACTGTCCTCGAGCCCGGAGGGTTGATCGTGCGCGTGCGCGTGCCCCACGCGCTGCCCGACCAGTTCCAGGGTTTCAAGAAGGTCGGCACCCGCGAGGCCCAGGCGATCAGCAAGGTGGTCGTCGCCCTGAGCGCCCGCCGCGTCGAGGTCGGCGGCCAGGAGCACCTGGCGGACGTGCGCCTGGGCGCGGGCGCGGTTGCGGCGATGCCGATCCGTCTGCGCAGGACAGAGGCCCTGCTGGAAGGAGCGCCCGTGGGCGCGGACACCGCAACCCGAGCCGCGCGCGAGGCCCGTGCCGAGGTCAACCCGATCGACGACGCCCGCTCGACCGCCCGCTACCGCGCCCACGTCTTAGGGCGAGTGGTGCGGCGGCTCGTCGGCGATATCTCAGCCTGACCGAAGTGGGCTAGTGTCCTGGATCAGATATTCGGCGTCACTTCCCGGGCTCCGATCGCCGCTGGCGTCACCAGCGCCTCCTCCGAGTATCGCAGCGGATACGCGTCGTCAGCGCGCCTAGCCAGCATCGATCGGACCTCCGGGAAGTGACGCCGAATGCCTGATCCAGGACACTAGATGCCCATGCGCCCGAGCAGGAACAGCCCCAGGCTCAGCGCTGCTGCGATCGCCCACATGGCGGCGGCCGCGGGAACCACGTAGGGCAGGCCCATCAAGGCCACCCCGACGGTGAAGTGGGCCACGCGCCCCTGCTTCTTGCCGAAGATGAAGAGGCCGAAGCCCACGCTGCTGATGACGAGGTTGGCGATCAGGTCTGCAGCGGAGAGGTCCATCCGGGGTCGATCGGTGCCGGGCAGAGTGGGGGACGAGGGAATGTCCGAAATCCCAGGCTGGCCGCGTGGCAGGCATCACTCGCGGCGCTGTCCGCGCTCGGTGCGGCGCCCGGACGGCTCAGGCGCGGGTCTTGGCCGTCGAGGAAGCGATTGACTCGAGCTGCTCGAAGAGCTCTTCATAGTCGAAGGGCTTCTCGAACAGCGGCTGTTCGCAGCGCGCAGCAAAGGCCGTGGACTCCGTCGACGCCATGTCGCCGGTGACGAAGACGACCCGAGCCAGGACCGCGGGTTGGCTCGCCGCGAGCCTGTCGTGGAATCCGGCGCCCCCCATGCCCGGCATGCGGAGGTCACAGACCACTGCTGCGACGCCCACCAGATCCTGGCCCAGGGCCGCCTCGGCCGTGTTCGCCTCGCGCACCCGCCAACCGCGCGCCTCGCCATGCTCGCGCAGGATCGTGCGTACGGCGTCGTCGTCGTCCACGATCAGCAGTGGCCGACCGGCCGTGGACCGGGGCCGCGCCGCGGGAGTCAGCTCCGTCGGTCGCGGATCCGCGCGGGGCAGCAGCAGGCGGAATCGAGCGCCGCCTTCTGGCGCCTGCTCCACGCTGATCGAGCCGCCGTGCCCGCGCACGATCGCGTGCACGATCGAGAGGCCGAGCCCTGTGCCCTTGCCCGGGGACTTGGTCGTGAAGAAGGGCTCGAAGATCCGCTCGCGCAGATGCGAATCGACGCCGGAGCCCTGGTCACTGACCGTGAGCTCTATTCCCTGGTCGGTGGCGCGACCGCCGACCGACACCGTGCCACCCGGCGGGCTGGCGTGCAGGGCGTTGACGATCAAGTTGGACAGCACCTGTTCGATCCCCAGGGGGTCCGCGGCGATCCACAGGTGGGAGAGGGGCTCGACGCGTACGCTCCGCCCGCCGGTGGTCTCCCCGTCCGGCAGTCCTCGCAACACACGCTCGAGCAGCTCGTCGACCTCCACCGCCTGGGTCGGGTGGAGCGACTGGCCCGCCAGGGTCGAGAGGTTGCGCACGATCCCCCTGCAGCGTGCAGCCTGCTCGTGGATCAGCACCGCGCGGCGGTCGTTCGGATCGTCGAGCAGCAGCAGTTCGGAGTAGCCGGAGATCACCGTCAGCGGGTTGTTGAGCTCGTGCGCGACGCCCGACACGGCCGTCCCGAGGGCCCGCAGGCGCTCGTCCCTGGCCAGGGCGCGGGCGAGCCGCTGTCGTTCCTGTTCGGACCGCAGGAACTCCTGGTGGGACGACTCGAGCAGCCCGACCACCAGGCCGACGCCCAGGATCATCTGCACGCCGAGGTCCGTGAACGAGTTCAGCGAGAGCAGGGGGCGCAGCAGGTCCGTGTCGCCGAACTGGGTAGTCAGCGCCGAGGTGGCATGGACCGCCCACGAGACGATCAGGCCGATGAAGGACCAGCACAGGAGCCGAGTCCCGGTGCCCGACCCTCGCGAGGGCGAGAGCAGGCGCAGCGCGACGGCGGAGCAAGCGATCATCATCGGTGCTTGCAGAGCCAGGAGCAGGTCGATGTTGGAGACGACGATCGGCGTCGCCGAGTAGGCGAGCACCAACCCCCAGGGAGCCCATGGGTGCCGCGGGGACCGATCGACGCCGACCAGCCGCGAGCTACCGCGCACGAGCAGCAGGCCGAATGCCGCCTTGAGGCCCATGTAGGCCATGTAGCACAGGGTCGGGAGCAGCGCGCCGTCGGCCCACAGGTCGTAGGAGGTCTGCGTATCGTGGGCGCGGAAGAACCGCACACTCATCAGCGTCAACGCCACGGACAGGACCACGAAGGCCTGCAGGAAGGCTCGATACGCACCATTCGCTCTGCGGTCGACCTGGAGCGAAGCCAGCACGGCTACGAACACCCATGCAGTGAAGGCCTGGACCAGCAGGCCAACCAGAGCCATCAGATCGACGATCTCGAGCAGGAACATCTTGGGGGAGCCGCGGTCCAGGGGCGGTTGGAGCCCCGGTCAACATAGGGGGCCTGGTGAGCCTGTGGGCCGACCAAATGCTCGACGCGTCTCGAAGCTGCGATGGATCGGCGGCCGTCGCGATCTGTGAGTGCGCGCGGCAATCTCAGCCGCCCGCGACGGTCTCAGTTGCCGGCGGGGAGAACCTCGAAGCGGCTCGGATCGTCCCAGAAAGTCTTGGGACAGTTGGAGCAGCAGAAGCCGACCACGCGGCCTTCGTGGGCGATCGTGAAGCGCGGGTCGACAGGGGTGCCCGAGACCGGACAGATGTCGTTGATCGGCGCCAGCGAGGTGGTCGACGCGATCGCGGGCGGCGCTTCAGCCGCGACATCGGCGCGCACGAAGACCACGTCTGGCTCGACCTCCCGGGGAGCATCGGGACCGTCGACGGAGCCCACGATTCGAACTGCAGGGCGCAGGGCCGCGAGGCGTTGCAGCTCGGATTCGTCGAGTCCGCAGCCCCAGAGGTAGGCGGTCTCTAGGCTCGCGATGGAGGCGACGCTGTCGACGGCTCCCGGGGCGAGCCCGGTGCCCGAGAGGTTCAGGAGGGTCAGGGCCGGACAGTTGGCGAGCGGGCCGATGTCCGTCGACGGATCCGGCGAGCGCCGCAGGTCGAGTCGCTCGAGGCGCGGTATCCGCGCGAGATACTCGAGGTCGGCGGGCGCGAGCGGGGTCGCGCTCAGGTTCAGCTCGACGACCGAGCTGGCGATGGAGTCCAGCAGTTCCGCGATCTGGCCAGGCTCGATCGTGGCGGCGGTGAAGTCGACGGCGAGGTCGTCCGAGTCGCGACCCAGGCCCTCCACGTGTACCAGCAGCTCGCGCAGGTTCCGGATCGAGGCGCTGCGTTCGATGGCGTTCGGTTCGATTGACGGGGTGGCGGGCTCGTCGGTGGACGCCGCCGAGGTCGACTCGGCGACCTGCGGCTCGGCAATGCTGGGCGCGGCCGTTGGGACCGCGAGCGCTGCAGCCCGGCCGTCCGCGTCGCCGGTCACGACGGCCTCGGCGCCCGGCGCCCCGAGGGTCCCGATCCAGGCCGCGACGGCCTCGATCTCCTGGGCCGTGGGCTGGGCCTTCTCGGCCGGGGGCATGTGGTCGTCGTCCTCCAGCGGCAGTCGCAGGTGGCGCACCAGGGGGCTTCCGGCGGGATCGCCGGCGAGCACTACCGGTCCGTCCTCACCGCCCGCCAGCAGCGAAGCCATGTCGTGCAGGGCCAGACCGCCCTTCTGCTTGCGCTCGCCATGGCAGCGGGTGCAGTAGCTGTCGAAGAAAGGCGCAACCGCATCGAAGTCGTGGCTCACCGGCGCCACCTCGATCCAGCAGTCGGTCGCGAGCGAGTCCGCCAGGGGACCCGACGCCTGCGGATCTGCGTCCGCGCCCTCGAGCGCCTCGGTCCAGGGCTCGGTCAGGAAGTCGTCGCCGTGGGTCAGGCTTCCACCCAGGTGTGCGGTGGGCAGGAGCAGACCGACCGACAGGGCCAACAGCCAGGCGTAGCCCCGCGACCCGCGCCAGAACGCGAGACCCGTGCCCAGGCAGAGCACCATCAGCGCGATACCCAGGTACTCGTGCCACTCGACGCCCGCGCCGTAGCTCTCGGTCTCGTGCAACAGCCAACCGGACACCGCAGCCATCGGCGCCGTGACCGCGAGCAGGAAGACGAGCACCGCGCGGCTGCCGTCGGGTTCGCGCCGACGACGCACCAGGCGCCACAGCTCCACGCAGGCGAGGGCGACCAACAGCCCGACCGGCAGGTGCAGGACGACCGGGTGCAAGCGCGCCACGGCCGCGGCCCAGTCCACGGATTCGAAGATGGAGAGGTCGATCACGGGGCGATTCAGGCGAGCAGCTCGGGGACGACCCGTCCGGCGACGTCGGTCAAGCGGTAGTCGCGGCCGAGGGTGCGGTGGGTCAGGCGCTCGTGGTCGAAGCCCAGTTGGTTCAGCATCGTCGCGTGCAGGTCGTGCACGGAGACCGGATCGCGCACGATGTTGTAGCCGTAGTCGTCGGTGGCGCCGTGGACGATGCCGCGCTGGAAGCCGCCTCCGGCCAACCACAGGGAGAAGGCGCGCGGGTGGTGGTCGCGCCCGTAGTTGGTCTGCGTCAGTGTGCCCTGGCTGTAGACGGTGCGACCGAACTCGCCGGCCCAGAGCACGATCGTGTCCTCGAGCAGGCCGCGCCGGGCCAGGTCGCGCAGCAGTGCGGCCTGGGGTTGGTCCACCGCGCCGGCCTGGCTGCGAAGTTCGCTGGGCAGGTTGCCGTGGGCGTCCCAGCCGCGCATGTAGAGCTGGATGAAGCGCACCCCGCGCTCCGCCAGACGGCGCGCCAGGAGGCAGTTGGCGGCGAAGCTGCCGGGCTTGGAGACCTCCGGTCCGTACATCTCGAGCGTGTGCGGGTCCTCGTCCGAGAAGTCGACCAGCTCCGGCACCGACATCTGCATGCGGTAGGCCATCTCGTACTGGGCCAGGCGCGTGGAGACCTCGGGGTCCAGGGTGCGCTCCGCCTCCTGCTGGTTCAGGGCCGCAACGGCGTCGAGCATGCGCCGGCGGTCGTCGCGCTCCACGCCGTCGGGGTCGCTCAGGTATAGAACCGGGTTGTTGCCGCTGCGAATCTTGCAACCCTGGTGCCGTCCGTCGAGGAAGCCGCTGCCCCAGAAGCGCTCGCTCAGGGCCTGCATGTTCCCGATGCCTTGGGTGATCAGGACCACGAAGGTGGGCAGGTTCTCGTTGGCGCTACCCAGGCCGTAGCTCATCCAGGAGCCGAAGCTCGGGCGCCCGGGCTGCTGGCTGCCGGTCTGGAAGAACGTGATTGCCGGCTCGTGGTTGATCGCGTCCGTGTGCATCGAACGCACGATGCAGAGCTCGCGCGCCATGCCGCCGGTGTGGGGCATGACCTCGCTGACCCAGGCGCCGTCCTGCTCGTTGGGGTAGCGGCTGAAGCGGAACATGCTCGGCGCGACGGGAAAGCGCGACTGCCCGCTGGTCATCGTCGTCAGGCGCTGGCCCTTGCGGATCGAGTCCGGCAGGTCCTCGTCGAAACGCGTGCGCAGGCCGGGCTTGTAGTCCCACAGGTCCAAGTGGCTGGGCCCGCCCTCCATGTGGAGGTAGATCACACGCTTGGCCTTGGGCCGGAAGTGGGGGCCCGCCGCCAGTCCGCTGGAGTTGGCCGCCGTTGAACCGGACGCGGAGCCACCGGTCAGGAGCGAACCCAGAGCAGCTTGGCCCAGCAAGCCGCCCACGCCGGCGGCGCCGAGACCGAAGAAGCGTCGCCTCGTGAGCAGTCGCCGCCGCTCGTCGATCGGATCCAAGTGTTCGTCGTTGGTCATCTCAGCCCTGGGTGATCGTGGCGTGGAGGTTCAGGATCGCGCTGGCCACCAGGGTCCAGGCGGCCAGCTCGGCCGGGTCGGGGGCGCCCTCCGCGAGCATCGCTTCGCCCACGGCGACCAGAGCGGCGGCGTCCTCGGGAGCGGCCGCGTAGCGCGCGCGGTGGTCGTCGAGGGCGGCGGTCAGGATCGCCAACTCCGCTCGCTCCGGCGCCCTGCCGGTGCAGCGACGGAACATCAGCGTCAGCACGGCTGCGTCGCCCTCGGCCTCCGCCAGGCTGCGCTCGGCCAGCTTGCGCGCGGCCTCGACGTACTGCTCGTCGTTCCACAGGACCAGGGCCTGCAGTGGGGTGTTGGTGACGCCGCGCTTGATCACGCAGGACTCGCGCGTCGGCGCGTCGAAGGTCAGCATGGCCGGCGGCGGGGCGGCGCGCTTCCAGTAGGTGTACAGACTGCGCCGCCACAGGTCCTCGCCGGTGCCGCGTTCGAACAGGCGCGTGTTCGAGCCCAACATGGCGATCTCCTGCCACAGGCCCGGCGGCTGGTAGGGTTTGACCGAGGGGCCGCCCAACTCCTCCACCAGGAGGCCGGAGGTGTACAGGGCCAGGTCGCGGATGGCCTCCGCCTCGAGCCGGCGCCTGGGGTAGCTCGCCAGCAGCGCGCCGTCGGGGTCGATCGCGGCGACTTCGGGTCGCACCCGCGAGGACTGACGGTAGGTCGCGCTGGTCAGGACCGTGCGCAGCAGGCCTTGCACGTCCCAGCCGCTCTCGACGAACTCGGTTGCTAGCCAGTCGAGCAGCTGCGGATGGGTGGGCCACGAGCCCTGGAAGCCGAAGTCCCCGGAGGTGGCGACGAGCCCGGTCCCGAAGAGCAGTTGCCAGTAGCGGTTGACGGCGACCCGTGCGACCAGGGGGTTGTCGGGGGAGGTCATCCAGCGCGCCAGGTCGACGCGCGTCGCCCGCTCGCCGCCCGCGGCCTCGCCCTGGGTGGCGAGCCCCGCGAAGAGCGAGGGAATACCCGGCTCCACCGGGCGCTCGGGATCGGCCTTGTCGTACTCGCCCCGACTCAACACGAAGGTCTGGCGCGGCTCCATCCGCTCGCGCATGACCATGGTGCGCGGGATCGACGCCTCGAGCTCCTCGGTCGCGGCCACCAACTCGGCCTCGCGGGCCAGGCGCGCGGCGTAGTCGGGGGAGCGGGTCAGCCGGAATCCGTGCAGGATCGACGCGCCGAGGGTGGGGGCGGCGGCCGTCTCGCGCGGAACGTAGTCGGGCGCAGCGTCGGCGCGCGCGCCCGGTTCCACCAGGGCAGCGACCAGACCCTGGCCCAAGACCTCGTCGCCCTCGAGTGCGCTGAAGTAGAAGCCCGCCGCGCCGCCGGTGTTGATGACCTTGAATACCAGTGCGTTGCGACCGGCGCGCAGGGGGAGCGTGACACGGTTCTGGTCGGCGGCCGCGCCGCGCGGCAACTCGCTGGCGGCCACCTGGACGCCATTCACGAGGATCGTGAAGCCGTCGTCGCTGCCGAGGGAGACCTCGACCGAGCGGTCTTCGGGCGACCAGATCTCCTTGGCGACGTAGTGCACGTTGACGCCGCCGGCGAGGGAGGTCACGACGCCGTCGGCGAAGTCGCTGCGGTAGGTCCAGCGGCGAGGCGAGCCCTCGAGGGCCTCGAACTCGAGCATGGGGTCCAGGCTCGTGTCGGACTCCGGCCCGAAGACGCGCTGGTAGGCGCCCGTAGCCGTGGGAAGCTCGAAGGGACCGGCCTGGTACCAGGGCCCCTGGGCCAGGGGCAGGTCGGCGACGCCCGCCTCGCCCAGGGTCGCCAGGCCCAGGCGCGTGCGCCCGAACGAGTGGCCGTTCCAGATCGACTCGTAGCCCAGGGTCACCGTGACCTCGGTGCCGCCCTCGTAGCCGAACGGATGGTCGGCCAGGAACAGCGCCGTGCGCTCGGAGCCGTCCGTGTGTCCGGCGATGGCCCAGCCCGTGTTGTGGCGCTGGTCGAAGGCACGCAGCACGCCGTAGTCGTCGTTGGTCTGGGCGTAGTCGGCCCAGGCCCAGGTCAACTCGACCGGTTCGGACACGCTCGGGTCGGCGACGGAGCGCGCCTCGACGCGGATCGAGGTCAGCACCGCGTTGCCGTTGTCGGCGCGGCCGGGGGCGCCGTTCTCCAGCAGCGCGTCACCGAGGGCGTCGAGCTGCAACAGGCGCAGGTCGGTGGCGTCGGTCCGCAGGGTGATGCGGTGGACGTCCGTCGCGGGCGCGGGGCCCTCGGCGCGCAGGCTACCGTCGTCCAACTCGACGAAGGTCGTGCCGGCGCTGGAGCTCGCATCGACGAGGGTCGTCGAGACCCATTGCAGGCCCAGGTCCCCGGGCAGCGCGCTGCGCCACTGGGCCAAGGCCGCGCGGTCCTGCTCACTGGGCTCGCCCAGCTCCGCACGCAGCGCCGCGAGGTCCGACGCCAACTCTTCACGCGCCCGCACCTGCTCCGCGCTGGGCACCTCGATGAAGGGCTCGAGGGCGCGGTTGGGATTCGGCACTTGGGAGTAGAGCCCGGGCTCCTCGTTCGAGTTGAAGTACGAGAAGAAGCGGTAGAAGTCCTCTTGGGTGATCGGATCGAACTTGTGGTCGTGGCAGCGGGCGCAGCCGACGGTCAGACCCAGGAACACCTGGCCGGTGGTGTCGACGCGATCGACGGCGTACTCGACCAGGTACTCCTCGTCGATCGCACCGCCCTCGTCGGTGGTGACGTGGTTGCGGTTGAAGCCGCTGGCGACCAACTGATCGACGGTCGCGTCAGGCAGGAGGTCCCCGGCCAGCTGCTCGGTCAGGAAGCGGTCGAAGGGCATGTTGTCGCGAAAGGCCGCGAGGACCCAGTCGCGCCAGGGCCAGATCTGACGCCCGGCATCCATGTGGATGCCCGAGGTGTCCGCGTAGCGGGCCTGGTCCAGCCAGGGCGCAGTCATGCGCTCCGCATAGCGCGAGCGGTAGGGCTCCTCGCCGAACAGGCGGTCGATCCAAGCGAGCCAGACCGCGTCGCGATCGGACCCGGGGGCATCGTAGTCGGCTTGGAACGCGTCCAACTCGGCGGGGGTCGGGGGCAGACCCGTCAGGTCCAGGAACAGGCGACGCAGCAACAGGTCGGAGCGCTCCTCGGGCGAGGGCGCTAGCCCCAGCTCGCCGAGGTGCCGGGCGACGAAGGCATCCACGGGGTGCTCGAAGTCCGCGACCGTCGGCGGCGTCGGTCGCACGGGGGGTACGAACGCCCAATGCTCCTCGTACTGCGCCCCGTCGTCGATCCAACGCCGGATCAGCTCGCGCTCCTGGGCGCTGAAGCGCTCGCGGTGGGAGCGCTTCGGCGGCATGGCGTCCTCGGCGTCGTCGGTCGTGATCCGATACCAGAGTTCACTGGCCTCGGCGTCACCGGGGACGATGGCCGGTCCCCCGTCGCGCTCCGCCGTGGCGAAGGCGTGGGTGTCCAGTCGCAGGTCCGCCGCGCGGGCGGCCTCGTCTGGGCCGTGGCAGAGGAAGCAGCGGTCGGAGAGCAGCGGCCGCACGTCGCGCGAATAGCGCACCGGCACTCGGGGATCGGCGTCGCCGCCGGTGGGCGCGCCGGCCAGGGCCAGGGATGCGCCGGTGCCGGCCAGCAGGAGCAGGGCGAGGGCCGCGATCGGCCGCTCGGGGCGAGGGAGGGAGGGGAGACCCATGGACGCCCATGTTAGTGGGTCGACCCCGGATCGCGCTGCACGGCCGTCGGTCGAGGGGGGCTCGGTCCCGCACTCGCGCTGTGGGACGCGGCTGCGCGACGCAGATGGCCTGGATCCACGCCCGACGCCTTGCACGAGTCCGACCAGGTCGCGCGGGGCGGCCCCGAAGTCGAGGTCGCCCCGCGCGAAGTCGGAGCCGGGCGCGACTCCGCGGCGATCAGTCGGCGAAGACCTTGCTCTGCGCGGTGAGCTCCGCGAAGGGCGTCGGGACCAGGCCGTCGGCGGGGGTGGCGACGAAGGCCTGGAAGGCGTAGTGCACGCCGACCAGCGACGTGCCGCCGGGAGCTTGGGCAGGGGTGGGAACCAGGAATTCCGTGCCGGTCAGGCCCAGGCCGAGGATCAGGAAGCTCGCGACGTCGAAGCCGATCAAGCCCAGGCCGGGAAGGTAGACGGCGTTGGGGACCCCGACCGCGAACACGGTGGGTAGGCCGTCACCCAAGGGCGAGGTGGCCGTGATCGAGACGGACTCGCCCGCCGCGAATGGCTCCGCCGTCAGGTCGGCCTTGCGGTACTCCAAGGCGCCCATGTCGGGGTAGGGGCCGAGGGTCCCGATGGCGAAGCGATCTCCGTCGTCCAGGTCGGTGAACTGGCCACCACCACTCTGCCCGGCGTCGACGACCGGGGAGTTGGCGCTGGGCACGCCTTGGACGTCGAGCAGCGGATCCTGGTTCAGGTTGCCGCTTCCTGTGGTGAAACCACCCAGTGAGTAACTGACGTTGCCGGCGTCGAAGCCCAGGCCGAAGTTCGAGCCGACGCTGTTCCAGGCGATGGAGTTGCGGACCTTGCCGCTGAAGGTCCCGCCCGCCGTGCCGAACCCGTCGCCCCCGCTGTCGGTCACGGTGGCGTGCTCGATCGAGCCGCCGAAGCCGCTGGCGTAGATGCCGTCGCCGAGGCTGCCGCGCACCTGCAAGTTGAACAGGTCGCCCTGGAGCGCCGAGACCTCGAGGCCGCGGGTGCTCGACCGCTCCGAGACCAACGCTTCGGCCGCGACCTGGCTGGACTGCAGGGTGATGGCCGCACCCCCGACCCCGCCGTCGTGAACCTCGGTGTGGACCATGCGCCCGATCGAACCCGGGGCGAAGTGGATCCCCCGGAGGTCGCCGGGCGCAGCCGTGTCCGCGCCGTTCTTGTCGGTATCGCCTACCAGCGAGTCATTGCCGAGGGAGGCCAGGCGGATCGGCTCGGCACCGGTGCCGTTGAACTCCAGGACACTGCCGCTGCGCGCCTCGATCGCACCGCCGGTCCCCGGCGTGAACTTGATGGCGATGCCGGGACCGAAGGTCAGCATCGCGCCCGATTGGACGCAGACGTTCCCGTCGATCACGAGCACCGGACCGGGGAAGTGGGACGTGGTCACGTTCACGTCCTTGGTCACCGCGGTGGGACCCGTCGAGGTGCAGCCGATCTTGCTGCCGGTGATCTGCAGGTAGTCGCCCACGGCGTTGTTCAGGGCCAGGTTGTCGAGGAACCCGCCGAGCATGTCGAAGCTGACCCCGCCGATCGCTGCACCACCGTTGTCCGCGATGAAGTTGCGCTCGACCGTCGGCTGACCGCGGTCATTGGCGTCGATCACGAATCCGCCGGGGGCAGCGTTGTCGGTCACGATCAGATTGCGGACCGTCGCGTCCGTGTCGAACAGGTGAACGGGAGCGAGGGAGGAGTTGCTGCCGGCGAATCGCACGCTACCGCCGTCCCAGATGCTGTCGTCCGAGCTGGCCTGGAAGTGCAGGCCCTCGAAGTCCCCGGCCATGGGCTCGCGCGAGGTCAGTCCGAGTTGACCGTCGGTGTCGCCCCCGATCTCGTCGTCGTAGATCGAAGTGACGGCGGTGTCGTTCCAGTTGGCGGTGCCCTTGACGTTGATTCGGCTGGCGGCCTCACTACCGTTGCCGAGCTTGATGATCGTGTTCGGAGCCGTGGTGAGGGTCTTGCCCGGTGGGATCTCGGCCCAGCCAAAGGTGCCGGGCTGGACCACATACACCTGGCCGGCCGACAAGGGGCCGACGCCGCCCGGCTCGGGACCGTCGTACAGCATGGGTGGCAGCAGCGTGATCGGCAGGTCGCCCGTGCCACAGGGATCGTCGCCCACGGCATAGTGCAAGAGCCCGTAGAAGACGGCCGGCGTCTGACCGCCGGTGAATGTGGTCGTGGAGCCGCTCGAGCTGCCGGGACCGACGATCAAATCGTCGTTCTCCGTGATGCCGAGTCCTGAGACCTGTTGGACCGCAAGGCCGATCGTCTCGTCGATCGGACCTCCTGCACCATCGACGGAGATGACCGAGACCGAGCGGGTCTCACCGGCCGGGATCTCGATGTCGATGTCGAACGGGACATAGGTCAGGGTCGACGCAAACTCGGGCGTGATCGTGCCCACGAAGCTCGGGAGCCATCCGGCCTGGCTGGTCGTGCTGGTACCGCTGGGGGCCGACCAGACGGAGACATCCGCCGAGGAGAAATAGGCGATCCCCTTCGAATCCTGATCGTCGCGCACATAGGAGAGGCCGCAGATACGCAGATCCTCGGACTTGGCGGTGATCGCGAAGTAGACCTGCGTGGCATCCATGCTCGCACCCGAGCCACTGACGGACAGGACGGATTGGGCGCGACCGGTGGACGGCACGGCCGCAATTGCAGCGGCGAGCAGGATGCCGCAGCGGGCCGCGCAGGGGAGCAGTCGGAAATGGGTGTTCATCGATCTCTGAGGGGCGGCTCGGGTTTGGGGGGGCGGGGGTGACACCGGCCGTTACGGAGCGGGCCCCTGCGCGGATGCACACATCTCGACAGAGTGGCTCGAGTCCGATTGGAACCCGGCCTCGGTACCTCCTGGCCACGAGCCGACTCGGGTGCCGTCGCGCCCTCCCTTCGCGCCCGAGGGCCCTACCCGTCCGCTGTCGTGGGCATTGATTCACGAAGGTCCCAGAGGGCGCGCGGCCTCGGGCATCGGAGCAACAAATCGAAGCGTCGGTCTGCCTCGATATCAGGCTCTGGGCCCAAGTCAAATCGCTTCTCTGGAGTGGTGAATACCCGGTGAGCTTCTCTGGAGATGTCGAGGATTCCGCTGCCGAGACAAGTTGGGTTTGGAGCCGTTGACGGCCGAATGGCGACACCTCCCGACGGTCGATCGAGACCGCGGTCGCGGGCCCTTCAGCCCCTGCCACCGCGGATGATCCCCCTGCACCCTTACCCACCGACCTCGGGGAAAACGTGAGTGAGTCGTCACCCCTCGATCTCGAGATGCTCCAGGCTGTCGTCGTCGACAGCCTGGAGATTCTCGATGGAATCGACCCGCTCTTGCGGGAGCTCGAGGAGCGTCCCGACGACTCGTCCCTGATCAACCAGATCTTCCGCAGCTTCCACACCATCAAGGGCAACTCCGGCATGGCCGGGCTGACGGTGGTGCCTGCGTTCGCGCACGAGATCGAGGAGGGGCTCAACAGCTTGCGCGAAGGCAAGCTGGACGTCACGAGCGAGCGCATCGCCGTCCTCGTGCAATCCACGGATGCACTCCTGGCGCTGTTGCAGGGCATCGATCCCGAGACGGGTGCCGAACCGTTCGGAGAGCTGCAGGAGGACTGTCGTGCGGCCCTCGAGGCCTGTTTCGCCAAGGACGCAGGATCCCTCCCGGATGCCCTTCGGGCCTGGCTCGAGGCTGCCCAGTCCGACGACCATCTACGCAACCATCCCAAGTTGCGCGAGTTGGCGGCCTTGCTCGATGGGGGCAACTCGAGCCCCGAGGGCGCTGGGCAGGCCGAGACCACGAAGGCGGGGGCAAAGCAGGAGGCGCCCACCGAGGAGGCGCCAACCTCGGCCGCGGCGCAGGTCAATGGCCCGCCCTCGATCACCCTGCGGGTCGGCATCGAGCAGTTCGACAGGCTGATGGTCCTGGCGGGAGAGCTCTACAGCATCGATGAGCGCCTGAAGTACTGGATCCACGAAGCGCTCAGCGAGTCGAGCAGCGCCGCCAACAAGGGGGCTGTGCTCGGAATCGCCAGGGACTTCGACGGGGTCATGGATCGGCTCTACGAGCAGATGCACAAGATCCGGATGGTCTCGGCGATGCAGTTGACCAGACCCCTGGACCGGCTCGTGCGGGAGCTGTGCCGCTCGAGTGGCAAGCGGATTCGGTTCGTCAAGACCGGCGACGAGCGCAAGCTCGACAAGCGGATCATCGAGATCCTGGGCGATCCCCTGGTCCACATGATCCGCAACAGCATCGACCACGGCATCGAAGCACCCGAGGATCGCAGGGCCGCCGGCAAGCGCGAGGAAGCCACGATCGAACTCTGCATCTCCGAGGAGGAGGAGACGATCGAGATCTCGATCCGCGACGACGGTCGTGGGATCAACCTGGGCGCAGTGACCGACAAGGCGATTCGACAGGGGGTCATCACCCAGGCGCGGGCCGCGACGCTCACGGAGACGGAGCGCATCGAGCTCATCTACCACCCCGGGCTGTCGACCAAGGAGAAGGCCACCGACCTCTCGGGCCGGGGCGTCGGCATGGACGTCGTCCTCTCCGCCCTGCGCAGCGAGGGAGGGCGGGTCCGCGCTTCCACCAAGGAAGGCGAGGGAACGACCTTCGTCCTCGAGTTGCCCAAGCTGGGTTCCCCGGTGGTGGAGGGGCTCGCGGCGCGCGTGGGCCAGGTGGTCTACATGCTTCCGTCGAAGTCGGTGCTCAAGTTCTTCCCGTGGGAGGGCGTCAAGACGTCCTTCCTGCCCTCGGGCGCGAGGACGGCACACCTGGATGACACGAGCGTGCCGATCGTGGAGCTGGAGGGCCTGTCCGGGAGACGTCGTTTCGGTCCCGACGACGCCTTCGTGGGCACGGCCATCCTGCTGCACGATCGCACCGAGCGGAAGTTCGTCCTGCGCGTGGACGACGTCATCGGCTGGCAGAAGGCCCTGGTCGTCTCCACGGGCAGTTGGCTCAAGGAGGATCCGATCGTGAGCGGCGCCTTCGTGCTCGGGAACGGCTGCATCGGGTTCATGGTCACGGTCGAGAAGCTGGACCAGTTCCTGGTCCGTCGGTCGGCGGCCTGAGTGGGGGCCGTCGGCCCGCCACGGCGCGCTGCTCGAAGAATCGCGTGCGCCCTCGCGGGAAAGGGCTCTGCCCGGGAGCGAACCCCCTTCCGGAGTCATCACATGCCCCGCACCCTCACGACCCGCGCCGCCTTGGCCTCCCTGCTCCTCGCCGCCCCCGCCGCCGCTCAGGACCTGGAGGGCTTTCGAATCCCCTACGACGATTTCGTGCTCTACGACGCCGACGGGGACCCCGCCACTGATGGCGACCAGGTGCGGCTCACGGGTCAGATCGGACTCGACCTGGTGCCCTTCGTCTGCTCGAGCTGGGACCCGTCGACGAGTTGCCAGCACGTGCTCGAGGCCGGCGGCGAGGTGACCGGTCTGGCCAGCTTCAGTGTCGACGCCGGCCTGGCCGCGAGCGTGGACGAGCTGTGGCTCACGGACCCGGGTCTGCCGCCCCTGCTACTGCTGACGGTTCCCGTCGGCGGTGTCGACGTCACCGTCTCCCTGCGCTTCCTCGGTGCCCTGAGCGCCTCGGGGTCCATCGGCGCGCAGACCCACTTCGACGCCGCCTTCGAGGCGCCCTTCTCCGCGGCGATGGAGTTCGACCCCGGACTCGCCTTCGACGTGGCCCTGCCGCAGCCGGACCAACTCCTGACTTCGAAGCCGGAACTCACAGGCGGCGCGGCCGCGAGCTTCACCGTGGGGGCCTTCGCCGCGGTCGAGTTCCAGGTGGCCGTGGCGGGCATCCCGGTGCCGTCGCCTTCATTCCTGGTCGGTCCGGAGGTGACCCTACAGGTCGCGCCCGCAGCCGACCCCTGGTGGTCCATCGACGGCGACCTGGCGGTCTACGCCGCCTTCGGCAGCCTGCCCGCGGGCTTCCTCGTGCCGCCGCAGCTCTTGGCCAGCCTACCCCTCGCCGGCGCCGACGCCGGTGGTGCGATCGGCGACGCGGGCCAACTCGACGATCCCCGTTGGGCCCAGACCCTCGACCTCGGCGGCTACGACGAAGCGACCTTCGTGCTGCCTCGTCCGGGCGACCCCTGGTCCACGGTGATCGGCGTCGATAGCAACACGGGAGTGGTCGAGGTCGACCGCCAGGGTCAGGTAATCGATGCCTGGCACTGGGTCGGCGCGCGCCCCTCGGACGGCACGCCGAGCGCGTCGGGGACCCTGCTGGCCGGCGCCGTCGGCAGCAGCGTGTGGTTCGCCGACTACGCGGGCGGCGGGTCGTTCGGCTTCTCGAAGCGCGTCGAGGTCTACGAGCAAGGCAACTGGCGCTGGTTCATCCCTGAGCGCGTGGTGACCCTTCCGGAAGGCGACTTCGTGCTCGGTGGAACGACCTCCGTGGCCGGCAACGTCAATCGACGCACGCTGATGCGCGTGGACCCACAGGGACAGGTGGTCTGGGTCAAGATGTTCGGCTACGGCTACTTGGGCGATTCCTTCGCAGACATGATCCTGACCTCGGACGGCGCGCTCGTGATGGTCGGCCGCTACGACGAGAGTGGCGCCACTCCCGGCGCGCTGGTCACCAAGGTCTCCGCCGAGGGGCAACGGGTGTGGAGCAGCGTGGTGCCCGACCAGGGCGGGAACGTACGTCGCGCCACGGCAGTGACCGAGACCGATTCGGGCGAGCTGCTGGTCATGGGCCACCGCTCGATCGGGGCCTTGGTGCCGGACCCGGACTTCACGATCTGGACTCGCACCGTCGACCTGGTCACGGGTGCTTCGGACCAGGAGTACCTGCACGGCGCGCTCCAGGGGACAGTCGCCGTCTTCGGCATGTCCGTGCGCGATCGCGCCTACGACGTCGTGCCCCTGGGCGCCGGCTTCGCGATGGTCGGCAAGTGCAGCGAGCAGGTGGAGGAGGACGCCTGGATCTGGGTCTTGGGCGCCGAGCAGTCCCTGATCGAAGTGGGCGTCTACGACACGCCGCTCTACGACAGCTTGAGCCGCGTGCGGACCCTGCCGGACGGCGGGCTGCTCGCCGTGGGCAACTCGCGTGGCTTCTCGGGCAACTCCGACAGCGACCTCCTGCTGGTCAAGGCCGGCGCGAGCCCGCTGGTGGACCTCGCGGCTGGATCGGGAGGTACGTCGACGCACTACGCCATGGGGACCTTCCCGAACCACCAGCAGGCCGTGGCCCAGACGATCGTCACGGACGAGTTGACCTGGGTCAGCAACGACTACGTCCCGGGCGGCCTGGCGCCCTTCGCCACGACAACCGTGACCGACATCGAGGAGTGAGCGGACGGGCGCCGGGCTCAGCCGGTGTTGCGCAGACCACGGGCGATGCCGCGCACGGTCTGGATCAACACCCGCTCGAGCCCGGCGTCCTCGCGGCCGCCCGCCCGCCAGCGGCGCAGCAGGTCGATCTGGACGAAGCTCATGGGGTCCACATAGGGGTTGCGAAGGCGGATCGAGCGTTGGAGCGTCGGGTCGCGTTCGAGCAACTCGCGCGCGCCGCCGAGCTCCAGGACCTGAGCCACCGAACGCTCGTGCTCGGCACGCAGGCGCGGGAACAGGGCCGTGCCCACGTCGCCCGCCAGCTCGGCGTAGCGCGCGGCGATACCCAGGTCGCTCTTGGCCAGGACCATCTCGACGTCGCTGAGCAGCATCGTCAGGAAGGGCCACTGTTCGGCCGCGCGGCGCACGGTGTCGAGCCCGTGCTCGGCGATCGCGGCTTCCAGGCCGGTACCCACGCCGTACCAACCGGGAAGGACCAAGCGACATTGGGTCCAGGCGAAGACCCACGGGATCGCCCGCAGGTCCTGGACGCCGCGCATCGAGCGCCGCCGCGCCGGGCGCGAGCCGATCTGCAAGCGCGTGATCACGTCGAGCGGCGTCATGGCCTCGAACAGCGCGATGAAGTCGGGCTCGTCGTGGACCAGGGCGCGGTAGCAGGCGCGGCTGGCCTGGCCCAGGGTGGCCGCGATCGCGCGCTGCTCGTCGGTTGCCGGCTGGGCCGGGTCGCCGCCGGCGGTGCGCTCGAGGAGGGCGCCCAGGGTCAACTCGAGGGTGCGCGTGGCGATCCCGCGCAGGCCGAACTTGGCGCCGATGATCTCGCCTTGCTCGGTGGAGCGCGCATGCCCGGCCAGGGCGCCGGGTGGGGCGGCGAGCAGGGCGGCGCGCGGCTTGGAGCCGCCGCGACTGACCGAGCCGCCGCGGCCGTGGAACAGCACCAACTCCAGCCGCAGCTCCGCCGCTGCCTCGACCAGGCGTTCCTGGGCGCGGTCGAGGGCCACGCGCGAGGCCACGATGCCGCCGTCCTTGTTGCTGTCGGAGTAGCCCAGCATGACCACCTGCCTGCGCCCGCGACCGTCCAGGTGTGCGGCGTAGGTCGCGTCGGCGCACAGGGCGCGCAGCACGTCGGGGCCGCGTTCCAGGTCGTCGACCGTCTCGAACAGCGGGGCGATGTCCAGGGGCACGCGCGAGCCCTCGAGCTCGCAACCGCCGACGCGGGCCAACAGCAGGACTGCCAGGGCGTCGTCGGCACCCTGGGCCATGGACACGACGAAGGGCCCGATGGCGCGCGGGCCGTAACGCGTGCGGGCCTCGGCCAGGGCGCGGAAGACCTCGAGGGTCGCCGCGCTCTCGGGCTGGGGGTCAGAAGGCGGCGCGGGGGCAGGGCCGGCCAGGGCGGCGGCGAGGCGCGCGGTGCGCTCGTGGACGTCGCGACCCTCGTACTCACCATCGCCGAGCACCGCGCCGACGACCCGCCGGTGCACGGCCGCGTCCTGGCGCACGTCCAGGGTCGCCAGGTGAAAGCCGAACACGTCGACGCGCCACAGGGCGCGGCGCACCAGGGCCAGCCCGGCGCGGGCGCCGTGGTGTCGTTCGAGACTGCCCGCGATCAACGCCAGGTCCGCGCGGAAGTCGTCGGGCGGGCCGTAGCCGCGCTCGTCGCCCTCACCCTTGGCCGCGAGGCGCGCGTCCATCAGCCACAGCATCCGGCGGTAGGGCAGATCGAAGTAGCTCTCGGGGATGCGCGCGGCCGCGTCGGGCAAGAGCGCCTCGTACTCGCGCACTCGCTCGAGCAGGGCATCGTCGACGTCGACCCGCGAGGTCGACTGGGACAGGTGCTCATGCAGGCCCTTGAGCTCTTCGCGGTAGCGCCGCAGGACGAGCTCCAGATGGCGGGCCAGTGCCGCGCGGATGGTGTCGGCGCCGACAGCCGGATTGCCGTCCATGTCGCCGCCGACCCAGGAGCCGAAGCGCACCACCGGTCGAACCACCGGCACCTCGCCGCCGTAGGCCAGGGCCAGGGCCCGCTCGAGCTCCTCGTGCAAGGCGGGAATCACCCGGTAGAGCACGTCGGAGAGGAAGAACAGCACATGCTCCACCTCGTCGGCGACGGTGGGGCGCCCGGGGAGTTGCTCGTCGGTCTGCCAGGCCGCGGCGATCTCGAGCGCGATGCGCTGTTCGAGCGATTCCAGGGCGACAGGATCGAGGGTGGCCTCGCCGAATCGCTCGACCAGGGCCTGGGCCAGGCGCTGGTCCTTGCGCAGCAGCGTGCGACGCACCGACTCGGTCGGGTGGGCGGTGAACACCGGCTCGACGACTACCGTGGCCAGGGCCTCGCGCACCTGCTCCAGGGTCGTGCCGCGGCGCCGCAGCTCGAGGGCCGTCGCGCGCAGGCTGCCGGGCTGGGCGATGCCGGCTGTGAGGTAGTCCATGCGGCGCCTGAGGCGATGGGTCTGCTCAGCGGTGTTGACCACGCCGAAGTAGGCGCTGAACGCGCGCACCACCTCGAGCGCGGTGGCCGGGTCTTGGGCCCCCAAGAGCGATTCCAGCTCGGCGCCCGCGCTCGCGTCCCCGCGGCGCCGTCGGCGCGCCGCGAGTCGCGCGGCCTCGACGGTCTCGTAGACGCCCGGCGGCGCCAGCTCGCGCAGCAACTCGCCCAAGAGGGCGCCCAAGCGCGCCACCTCCCGCCGCAGGGGGCGGTCCTTGGCGTCGAAGCGCACGCCAGCGCCCTCGATTCGGGGATCCATGGCGCCATCCTGCCGCGCCGGAGAGCGGGTCCGATGGTCCCGCTCTTCAATCCGCGGTGCAAAGTCCCCGCGATAGCGCAGGTCGGCGTCATCCGACTGGCTTCGTCGGGCGTGATCGGGGTCGTGGCCGCGAGGCGCCGTGGCTTGTCGACAGCTCGATCCCGCGCCCCCGACCTGGTGTCATCGATCGGTTGAACCGGCCCCGCGGAACCTGGCGCCGATCGCGGCTACCGCTACAGACCCAAGCGCAGTTGCAGGGCCTCGGTCAGACCCAGGGGCACACCTGCGCCGGGGGCCAGGTCGAGCAATAGACCCTGGGCGTAGACCGACAAGCCGACGAGGGCGCTGTCCGCCGGGATCGCCGCGCTGATCGACGCGGGGCTGCCGGTGCCAGTCCAGGCAGAACCGTAGAGGGTGAGCAGACCGCCAGCCGGTCCGATGTCGATCAGCACCTCGCCCGGAGCGCCGGCCCCACCCATGCCCAGGCCCGGCAGCACCAGCCCGCAGGGGAAGCCGGGCGCAGGCGCCGCGGCGATGCCAAGCAGCGGCAGGGAGCCGGCCGACTGGGTCGCGAGGGGGTTGTCGATGCCGAGCTCGATCGACGTGCCCAGCACCGGCGCGCCGGACAGGATCGTGAGGCTACCGGCCGGGTTCACGCCACAGCCGTAGGGGATGGCGAGCGGCTCGGGCGCGCGGGCGAAGCTGAACAGGTCCGCGAAGATGTAGGACGCGTCCTCGGCCTTGCCCTCGGTCTCGTGGATCTCGAAAGTCTGGAAGCCACTCGCGTCGATGACGCCGAAGAAGCCCGTCGAGCCGGCCGGGAGGCCCGCGCCCTGGAAGTCCACGTGCGTGCCGTCGAGGATGGCCTCGATCCCGGCCGTGCCGGCGTTGCAGTGGATCCAGATGCCGGCGGCCCGGAACTTGCCCGTGTCGGAGGTGGCGATCCAGCCGTCGGTGCAGTTGCCGGGCGTGTTGCAGCCGGTGCCGGTGGTGTAGCTGCCGTGGGGCAGTTGGAAGAAGCCGTACTGACCGAAGATCGCCGGTCCGGTTCCGGTCGTGACCTGGCTGGTCCCGTTGTTGCCGGTCCAGGTGACGTCCAGGTTGGTCACGCTCGCCGCCGTGGCCGGGGTGCGCGGCCAGACGGGCGATTCGAAGCTCTCCTGTTCGACGGTCCAACCCTGGGCGTTGATCGCCGCCAGGAAGGCGTTCTGGTTGGTGTAGGTCGTCGGTCCGAAGACGCTGCCGCCGGTGACCTCGAAGCTGATCGTCGCCGGCGCGCTGTTCTGGGTCCCGTCGTTGGCGACGTAGGTGAAGGTGTCCGTACCCACGAAGCCGGTCGCGACCTCGTACTCCAGCGAGCCGTCCGAGTAGAGGATCAGGTTGCCGCTGGCGCCGGCCGAGCTGATCTTCACGGCGGTGAGGGTGTCATTCTCGGGGTCGCTGTCGTTCGACAGGACGCCGGGCGCGTCGACGCTCAGGTTGTCGCCGGTGGCGGTGGTGTAGAAGTCGGGCGCGGCGACCGGCGCCCCGCCGGATCCCAGGGGGATGGCCGCGGCGGGGGCGGTCAGCAGCGCGCCGAGGAGTAGAGCGCCAGAGAGCAGGGCCAGGAGGTGGCGGGGCTGGGCAGAGTCCATCACCGGAGCCTAGGTCTGCTCTTGGACCCGAACATGACAAGGGGTTCATCCACCCGGACTGGCGCCGGCGGGCGTCGGTCGGGCGATTGCGGGTCGTTGCCCGTCGGCCAGGAGCCCTGGGCTCCCGCCGACGAGGCGCACCGGGACTGCCACCCGGGCCGTCAGGAGGCCCGGTAGGCCTGGGTGAGCCAGGCCTTCAGCTCGGCGTCGACGTCCTTGGCGGACTCGATCCGGACGCGGTGGCTGACCATGGCGTTGAAGCTGCCGGATGCCTCGAGACGGCCACTGGGCGGCACGCCCTTCAGGTTGATCCCGAGGTCCACGCGCGTGGCCGTCGAGGGCTGCACGATCGCGAACTGCTTCGAGCGCCTGAAGCTCACGTAGGCCTTCTTGGGCGCGACCTCCACGTCGGCGCCGAGCTTGGTGAGCAGGGTCAGCAGCTTGTCGTAGATCGGGCGCAGGTCGGCCTTCTTGCCCGAGTACTGGGCCTCGACCAGGTCGCCCGCGTCGCTGCTGGCCGCGGCGGACTTGAAGTGCTCGTGGGCGACCAGGTTGGCAAAACCGTGGGTCATGCCGTGGTCACTCTTGAGGTGCTTGACCAGCTCGCCGTGCTTGGAGGCACCGCTCGACGCGGCGACCTTCAACCACTGGGGCAGGGTCTTGCCGGTCTTCTCCTTCAGGTTCGCGACCATGGTCGCGGCCATCTCGTCGGGGGACTTCGCCATCGGTCTCGTCCTCGAATAGGGGTGGGGGGGTCAGAGGGGCCAGTTCTCGCTGCGGCAGCGCTTGGGCGAGATGCCCTCGAGCAGCGTGAACAGGCGGTACAGCAGGCGGATGCCCAGGGAGGGCCGACCGGTCTCGACGATGCGCTTGAGGGTGTTCACGATCATCGTGCCGCCCTGGCGCATCTGCTTGGCCGACTTGGTGCCGGCGGGCATGGTCACGGTCAGCCGGAAGCGCACCTGGTCGCCCTGCTGCTCCAGGTCGTACTCCACCGTGCTCTCGGGATCGTCCTGGGTAGTGAACGCCATGGTGTGGACGAAGCGTCGCGGCGGGTCGAACTCGAGCACGTGGCCGACCACGCTGGTGTAGGCCCCGCTGGCCGTGCGCATGCGGATCTGGCCGCCGGGCTTCAGGCCGTCGGTGTGCATGCGCGCGTTGAAGATCGCCCCCTGCAGCTCGTCGGTCTTGGTGATCTCGCGCCACACGGCTTCGATCGAGCCGCGGATCATGACCTCGAAGACCTCGGTCTCCATGGTCACGGCGGCGGGGCTGGTGCCTGCTTCGTCAGCGCTCATCGGAGTCCCCCTGCGCCTCGACGACGTACTTCACCCGCGTCATGCGCGCGGCCCAGTGCTTGCTGAATTCGGTTGTCCACCGGTCGTAGATCTCCTGGATCGGTACGGGGTTGAAGTGCAGCACCCTGCGGCGCCCTTCCTTGCGGGAGAGCACCAGGCCCGCCCCCTCGAGCACTTTCAGGTGCTTCATCACGGCGATGCGCGACATCTCGAAGTGGCTCGCCACGTCGTTCACGCTGCACCCGGGCTGCGCCTTGAGGACGTCGAGGATCCGCCGACGGGTGGCGCTGGAGAGCGCGCCGAAGACGAGGCTGTGGGGGTCGACGTCCATGGGTAACCAAAATGTTACCTGTCGGGTCGGGCCTGTCAAGGTGCCGAGGGAGCTCCGAACGCGAGCCGGGCGGCCCTGGGTGGGGCCGCCCGGCATGGGGGCGCGGCCAGGTCATCGAGGACCGGACCCGGCGTGGCTGGGAGCGGGTCAGTTCGCCAGCAGCAGCTCGGTCGGATTGCTGGTGATCGAAACCCCGAACAGGGTCAGGTCGATTCCGAGCCAGGCGTGGAACAGGGTCACTCCAGCGAGGGCGGGATCGGTGCCCGCCGGCAGGCTGATCGTCGCCTGGGCCAGACCCTTCGAATCCAGCACGCCGGCGCCGCCGGAGAACACGCCTCCGCCCTCGAGTTGGATCGGCAGCAGCGTGTAGGCGTCGAAGACCAGGGGCAGCACCAGGCCGTCCAGGGGGATCCCCGGCGCGGTGCCGGTGGCGCTTCCAGCGAGGGCGTGGAAGGTGCCGGCGAAGGCCGAGCCCCCGCGCAGGTCGAGCCGCTGGACCCCGCCCGAGGACAGGGAGATCGCGCTCGGGTTCGCGGTCAGGCGCGGCACCTGGTAACGCGTCACGTCCACCGAAATGTCCTGGGAGCTGGCATCGGTCGTCGCCACGAACAAAGCCTTCGAATCGAGCGCGACCTGGAGCGGCGTGGTGCCGCCGCCGAATTGGCTCGTCGGGTAGGTTGCCCGCCAGAGTTCGTCGCCGGTCGCCAGGTCGAGCGCGAAGACGGCGGAACCCAAGATGCCCGGCGAAATCCTGACACTCGCGGAGACGTAGACGGTGGACGACTCGCCGTCGATGGTGAGGTCGTGGGGGCCGTTCAGGTCGATGAGAGAGTCGAGCGCCCGAGTCCACAGCTCGGTCCCCGTGGCGGCGTCGATTGCCTCGACGACGGACGAGGTCTGGAGTTGGCTGCCGAATGGAGTCCCTGCGACGACGAATGCCGAACCGTCCGGCGCCGAGGCCACGGCGACGTCGATGCTGATCGACTCGAGTTCTTGCGACCACTGCTGGACGCCGTTGGCGCTGGCGAACCCGATCAGCAGGCTGCGGTCCGAGTCCAGTCGCACCACCGAGGCGATGGTGCTCTGGTTGCGGGCGAGGCCGAGGGTCGAGCCGAGCTGCTTGCCGGCCGGGGGCGTGAAGACGGCGGTCCAAGCGTCGGAGCCGTCCCCCGGATGGAATCCACTCAGGTAGGGCTGGACGTCCGATCCAAGGTAGGCCTGGCCGGCGACCACGACCGGCTGGCCCGCCAAGATCGCCACTGCGTCCTCTTCACCGCCCGGTGAGAAGTCCAACGACCTGCTCCAGAGGGTCGCTCCGGTCGCCGCGTCCAGGGCTCGGACCAGCGAAGTGTCCATCGAGTCGTCCGTCGCGGTGAAGAACCGATCGACGCCGGCCTCGACGATGCTGGAGGCGTTGCTGTTCCACTGGGGCACGGAGGCCTTCCAGAGCACGGCGGCCGTCTGGGGCACCAGGCCCGTGAGTGCCAAGGTGCCGCCCAGGTTCAGCCCGGCCCCGACCGCAGCCGCCTGGCCGTTCCCGCTGATAACCGCGCGGGACTTGCCCTGCTGGAGGACGTCGGTCGAAGCGGCCATGGGGCCCCACAGGATGCCGCCCGTCACCGCGTCGACGGCGGTCACGAAGACGTCGAGGAGCGTCGAGCTGGTGGTCAGGAGGATCGAGCCGTCTGGCGAGAGCGACAGAGAGCCAGCACGATCGGCCGTCTCGATCAGGAGGGCGATCACGGAGGAGGACTGCAAGACCAGACCGGGCAGGCCGAACTCGGCCAGCACTCCCTTGGACTCGTTGGGCGAGAGGTAGCCCCAGCCGAGGAGCGTCACCCGCGATCCGGCCACCGCGATGCGCGCTCCGCCCTGCGGCCCCTGTTTTCCGGTGAGGTCGACGGTCGCGGTAGCCACGGTCGAGCCATTCGAGGGATCGAGTTGGCGCAGGTGGAAGCTCTTGACCACCTGGTTGCCGGGTGCGCTCCCCGCTACGACCAACGCGCCGGTGACCGCATCCCTGGCGAGGATCTGATCCTGGATCCCGTCCGGGGCCACATCGTTATCGCTGGCGGTGCCCCAGGGCGTCAGGAACGGGGCCGACCAGTCCGCGGCGCCGGAGAGGCCGAAGGACGCTACCGAGAGCGGCTTCGAGAGGCCGGTGGGGGATAGCGGGCCCAAGACGGGCGCGTGGATCCGCGCCCCGGCCGGGTCGACCAGGACTTGGTAGGTCGGGTTGCCCGTTTGCATCGCGCGCAGGACCGCTCCGGTGCTCGCATTCATTGCGAGCAGGTCACCGCTGGTACCGAAGGACGCCGCCACGATCCCCGACGCGCCGTAGGCGTCGACGGCGTACACGGTCGACTGGGGGCCCGGCGTCTGCCAGAGAACCTGGCCCGTCGCGAGCGCCAGGGCCGTGACCGTCGAGGTCGTGGTCTGACCACCCGCCGAGGGCTGGTTCGAACCCACGTACAGGCGCTGATTGTCCAGCGACAGGGAGCCCGACGGACGATCCGTCAACGCCGACCAAGCCGTCGCTCCGGTGGTCGGGTTGATGGCCAGGACGCCGCCTCCATTGACCTGGAAGGCCGGATCGTTCTCGCTGTAGGTCAGGTAGTCGAAGTTCTGGGAGAGGGCCAAGCCCTTCGGATCGACGTTGGTGAATCCGGACGACGGCGTGATCGTGAACTCGTAGTTCAGGCTGCCGGTCGCGGCGTCGAAGGACGTGACCCTGGGGAAGGGGCTGGCACCGATCTTGGGCTCGATCAAGGCGACCACGCGATCACCCGCCGGGGACACGTCCACGAACGCTTGGCCTTTTGGGTGGCTCTCCTGCGACGTCACGAGTTGGCGCTTCCAGAGTTCGACGCCGGTCGAGCGGTCCTTGGCGACCAACCACGCGGACTGGTCGACGGGGCATACGACCGAGAAGGAGGTCGTGGCGCTGAGAGATAGAGCACAGACACCGAGCGACGGACTGTCGAGTGCGTCGACCGGGGTCGATCAGTCGACCGCCGCTCCGGTCGAGATCTCCTGCGTGGGAAGCAGGGCGGAGAGGAGCAGGGCGGGGAGCAGAGGCGTTTGAAGCATTGATGACGGGTGAAAATCGTGGCTCGGCGGCGCAAGTCACGGCTCCGCTGCGGAGTGCTGACTGCCCATGGGGTACCGAGCGAGAAGCGCGGGCGCGCCGGGGTGCGCGCCCTGCCCAAGTTAGGGCGCCAGCTCCCGCCAGTTACCGGATTCCGCAGACTGCGACCCCACGGCACCCAGGCGCGGATCGTGCGCGGCAGCGCGCCGCGGAGCGCAAGCGAGCGGGCTCAGCGCGCCGCGAACCCGGCCCTGCGAGCCAGGGTCGCGAAAACCGGTAGGTGGTCCGACCCGATGTCGGGGCCGACATGGCGCTCCGTGCAGACGAGTCCGTCGCCGAGCAACACGTGGTCCAGGGGCATTGCCGGGACGAGGCGCGCCAGCCAGCGCTGATCGGATGAAACGAAGCGATCGTCGATCAGCCAAGTGGGCTGTCGCCCGAAGCCCCGTCGGCTGTCGCGCAGGTTGCCGCCGCGGAGCAGACGCGCATAGCTGCGCGAGCCCTCGGTGACGTTGAGGTCGCCGAGCACGACGACATGGTCCAAGGGCTCGGCGAGCTCGGCGAGGCGGTCTAGGGTGCGGTTGCGGCGGGCGATGTCGATCGGTCGCCCCGGGCGCATGGGGTGGGCGCCCAGGATCGTGACCACGTCGCCGTCGTGCTCGACAGCCACCTGCAAGATCGCACCATCCTCGTGGACCATCTGATCGACGAACGGTCGCTTGGACAGGATCGCGTCGCCCATCGAGCGCACGTGCCACCTCTCGCGCGCCGGCCACAGGAGCTGATGGGGGTAAGCCGACCCGAGCGCGTCGATGCTGGCGAGCGTCGCCTGGTTGCCTTCGCTGATGAAGACGATGTCCGGAGCGTCGCTCGCATCCACCAGCTCCAAGAGCGCTCGGTGCGCGTCGGATTCGAGCAGGAGGTTGGCCGCCGCGACCCGCAGGAGCAGTGCATCGGGCGCTCGCGCCCCGGCGCCCCAGCTGAGCCTCAAGGTCGGCCAGCCGATGACGAGCGCGCAAGCG
This sequence comes from Engelhardtia mirabilis, assembly GCA_007751255.1. Taxonomy (GTDB): domain Bacteria; phylum Planctomycetota; class UBA1135; order UBA1135; genus Engelhardtia; species Engelhardtia mirabilis. Next base: position 4,219,201 of record CP036296.1, on the reverse strand, counting down.
AGAAGGATCGGTCCGGACCAGCGTCGCGGACGCAGGGCGAGCAAGCAGCCCAGGAGTGCCATCGTGTAGGCCACGGCGGGTCGAGTGTGGCTGGCGAGTTCGAGGGCAGAGCAGGTGTCGGACGCACGCAGGGCCCACGTTGCAAAGACGCTGAGCACCACGACCAGCACCAGGGTGAATCGAAGGACTCGCCGCACCCCCGAGTTCTAACCAAACTCGCCGAAGGGGGCCGGAGTCGAAGTCAGCTGTGACCCAGGCGAGACGCTCTATCAACCAGTGCTCGTCCTCGCGATCCCGAGCGACAGTCGAGCTCCCCCCGAACGAACTTCGGGCCCGCGCCGAGGCGCGGGCCCGAAGTGCTCTCCCGAGGCGAGGCGTCCTGGGGACTAGCGGGGTCTAGACCCGGGCCAGAAATCGACGCGAACGGTCGTTCGAACCGTTCTTGCCTCCACCTCGGTACTGGTCGTGGTTGTAACGGGCCGAGCCCGTGCTCTTGGGCTGATCGCCATCGGGCTTCGTCGAGGCGTCGCTCTGACCGACGATCTCGGGGCGCCTGTAGGGCGGAACGTAGCCGCCGCCACCGGCCGGACGCTCGCTGCGCTGGTAGCCGCCACCAGTGGGCCGCTCCTCCCGCTTGTAGCCGCCGCCAGTGGGCCGGTCGGCGCGCTTGTACCCGCCGCCGGCGGGGCGCTCGTCCCGCTGGTAGCCGCCACCCGTCGGGCGATCGGACCGTTGGTAGCCACCGCCTGTGGGGCGGTCGGCGCGCTTGTAACCACCACCGGCGGGGCGCTCGTCCCGCTGATAGCCGCCACCCGTCGGGCGATCGGACCGTTGGTAGCCACCGCCAGTGGGGCGATCGGCGCGCTTGTAACCGCCGCCGGCGGGGCGCTCGTCGCGCTGGTACCCGCCACCCGTGGGGCGTCCATTGCCACCGCCGCCGTAGTTGCGCCGATCGAAGCCGCCGCTGCGCTCGTTGCCCTCACCCCGACCAAAGCCGGGGCGGTCGACGCGCTCCTCGCGGTTGACCGGGCGGCGGCTGGGGAAGTCGCGCTGGATCTTGAGGTGGGGATCGCGCTCGTCGCGCTCGCGGGCGCGACCTTCGAAGGCCTGGGCGGCGCCCGAAGTGATCTCGAAGGTGCTGAAGTGGGCCTGCAAGCGGATGGCGCCGACCTCGCGACCCTGGACATCACCGCGGCGACAGATGTGGGCCAAGAGGCGCTTGGGATTGGCACCGGCGGCGAAGCCCCAGTTGATCCGGAAGCTGACCGTGTCCTTGGGCGCGCCGCGGTGGGCGTCGTGCTGGAAGGACTGGCGGTCCTCGCGCTGGAACGGCGCGCGGCCGTCGTTGCGACGCTGGGGGCGCAGGGTTCCGCGGTCGTCCGAGTCGTTGTCGGCCTGGCCGATGTCGCGGGCGTCCGGTGACTTGGACGGACGCGCCATCTGCAAGAGGACCGCGACCAGCTCGGCAGGCTCACGGTCTTCCAGCATGGCGCGCGCGTCGACGAGCTGTTCTTCCGTCGGCGTCGGGGCCTCGGCCAGGGCCTTGGCGGTGGCCTCGCGGGCGCGCTCCTCGACCACGCGGCGCACGTCGTCGGCGCTGGGGATCGGACGCCATTCGACGTCGATGCCCGCATCGCGCAGCAGGAACTCCATCCGCTTCTGACGGCGGTGGGGGACCATCGAGATGCTCACGCCCTTCTTGCCGGCGCGGCCGGTGCGACCGCTGCGGTGGGTGTAGACCTCGGCGTCGCGGCAGGGGGCGGTGTGCACGACCGTCGCGACCTCGGGCACGTCCAGGCCGCGCGCGGCCACGTCCGTGGCGACGAGGATCGGGACGGCGCCGGAGCGGAACGCGGCCAAGGTGCGCGTGCGCTGGGCCTGGGCCAGCTCGCCGCTGAGGGGCAGGGCGGCGAAGCCGTCGTCGGAGAGCTTCTCGGCCAACTCGCTGGTCTCGACCCGCGTGTTGACGAAGACGAGCGTGCGCTCGGTGCCCGACACGAGCAGCAGGTTGACCAGGGCCGAGTAGCGGTCGCGCTCGTGGACGCGGCAGGCGATGTGCTCGATATCCGCGTTGGCCACGCCCAGGCGGGTGCCTTCGACGTGCAGTGGGTTGTGCTGGTAGCGCTCGGCGAGGCGCCGAATGCCGTCCGGCAGGGTCGCCGAGACCATGTGGGTGCGGCGATGGTCCGGCGTCGCCTCGATGATCGCCTCGAGCTCCTCGCGGAAGCCCAGGTCGAGCATCTGGTCGGCCTCGTCGAGGATCAGGTGGCAGACCTGGTCGAGGACCAGGGCCTCGCTGGTGAGGTGGTCGAGCAGGCGGCCGGGGGTGCCGACCAGGACGCGCGGCGGGCGACGCAGGCGCTCGCGCTCGCGCCAGAGGTTGGTGCCGCCCGTGACGCAGTCGAGGGTCACGCCGGGGACGTCGGCGTAGAGCCACTCGAGCTCGCTGCGGACCTGAGCCGCCAACTCGCGGGTGGGGACGATGACCAGGACCTGGGGTCCGCGGGGACGCGAGGACTTGCGGGGCGCGTCGTCCTGGCGCTGGGCCGGTGCTTGGGACGCCGCCAGCTCCTGTTCGTTGGAGTTCTCGCTGTCTGCATCGACCTCGGCTGCCGGCTCGATCGCCCCGTCGACCGAATCGTCGTCCGCACGCTCGCCGATTTCATCGGACGTCGCCGCTTCGGCATCGGCTGCCTCGGACTGGACCGCAGCCAGCTCAGACGCCTCCGGAGTCCCCTCCGTCTCGGAGAAAACGTCCGAACCGGCATCCGGTTCAGGCTCGATGACCGGGGGGAAGGGAGCGTCGGGCGAGGCCAGCAGTACGGGCGCTGCCACCAGACCCAAGGCCACGGTCTTGCCGGACCCGGTCTGGGAGGAGATCTGCAGATCGCGGTTCTCACCGCAAGCCTGCAAGGCTGCCTCCTGGACCGTCGTCAGGGAGTCGAACCCGCGCCGCAGCAGGGCAGCGCGCAGGGGTTCAGCGATACGGGGGTCCAGGATCGGTTCGGTCACGGAGAGGCCTTGGTCGGGGAGCGAGTCCGGGCTCTTCCGGACAAAAGGGCGAACTAGCGTAGTGGCGCCCCTCCCGATCCACAACCTCGGGCCTGGCTCCGGATCCCGCACGGGACCGTCGGACGGCCATAGGGCAGCGCATACGCTGCCCTGAATCTACCTCGGAATCTCTGCCTGCTCGGAACTACGGTCCGGTCCGGAGGGGGCCGGCGAGCCGCCGAGCAGCGTGCTCACTCTGTCTTCATCGCCCTGATCAGCGGGCGCGCTCAGTCGTCGACGAGGTTCCCGGGCTCCTCGATCGGAATGTCCGTGTCGAGGTGCACGTCGAGCGGGTTGATGATGACCTCTTCTTCGCCCGCTTCCTTGCGACGCTCCTTCTCTTCCTTGTAGTCGCGTCTGCGAGCAGCCTTGTCCTGACGCTTCAGGTGCTTCTCACGTTCCCGTCGACGCTTCTCGACGGATTGTCCGGGTTTCTTTCCGATGACTTTGACCTCGTAAGGAAGGCGGGACCACGTCGCAACGCGGTCGGAGAGGTGAAGCGAGCAAGGGCCGCGCGGGCGAGGTGCGGATCTTGGACCGGGCCGGTCATGGGATGCACTCGCAGATTGCGAAGGCATCGACCGGCCCGGTTGTTCGGGTGGGATCCATCCGAGTCGACTGGATCCCGCTCTGGTTGTGGTCGGCCCGGCCCTTCCAGTTGGAGCGGGGCCGCGCACAATCGTCTTCTCGGGCGAACAACCGGATCGAATACGGTGAGTCGACCCGGTTGTTGGCGTCGGGGCTGCTGGAACCGGGCTGCTGAAGTGGTCCTGGCCGAATGGGGCTACCGAAGTAGTCCTAGCCGATCAGGGCTACTGGAGCAGTCCTACCAGCGGCCGCCGCCGCCGCCTCCGCCACCACGGCCACCGCCGCCGCCGCCACCCCCGCCACCGCGGGACTGACGCTCTTGCGCCTCGTTGACGCGGAGGTCGCGGCCGTCAAGGTTCTGGCCGTCCATTTCTTCGATGGCCGATTGGGCCTCTTGGTCGTTGCCCATCTCGACGAAGGCGAAGCCGCGGGGGCGGCCGGTCTCACGGTCGGAGACGATATGGCAGTCGGTGACAGTGCGTCCGCCGGCTTCGAAAGCCGCGCGCAGGTCGTCCTCGGTGGTATCCCAGGACAGGTTGCCGACAAAAAGTCGCTTACCCATGGTCAGGTTCTGTTGCTCGGTCTGAGGGTCGTGGTACTGAAGTGCTCGGCTGACCGGACGACCCGAGACTCGGAGCGGGCGGGGCAGGCGGGCGGGACATGACCCGAACGCTTCCGGCGGCTGCGTTGGCAACCGATCGGGAGAATTCGGATCGAGCGGAGATCATAGCGCCCAGGAGCCCCGGATTCCGATGCCCTGGAAGTTTGATCCACCGGAAGTCCATTCTTCCTGTCGGCCGCTTCCATGTCCCGGGCGTGTCGCGGCCCCCGGGAGTGACTCCTCAGCGGGTCGTGTGGGACCTGAATCTCGCCGAGCGATGGCCGCCCCCGAGCCGGAATTGGCACCGCTCCGGACCGCCGGTCGCGAGCCCGAACCGCCCCCTGGGCCCCGTGACGCTACCCGGAACCCCGGATTCCCCCTTTCGATCGAGACCGATCGGTCTAGAAGCCTGTCCGGTCGGACGTTCCGACTGCCCACACCACGCGACCCCCGACCGACTCTCGCCCATGACCTCCAACCCCGACCGCGCTCTTTTTGGTTCCGTGACCCTGGGCGACCTTCCGCTCTCGAATCGCATCGTCCTGGCGCCCATGACCCGCGGCCGGGCGGGGTCCGAGCGCCTCGCCAACCCGGTCATGGCGGAGTACTACGCCCAACGATCGGGCGCCGGACTGGTCCTGACCGAAGCCACCACCGTCTCGGCCCAGGGCAACGGTTGGGTCGGTTCGCCCGGCATCTACACCGACGAGCAGGGGCAAGCTTGGCGACAGGTGGTCGATGCCGTCCACGCCCGTGGCGGCCGCATCTTCCTCCAGCTCTGGCATACCGGCCGTGCTTCCCACTCGAGCTTCCACGCCGGCGAGTTGCCGGTCGCGCCCTCGGCCATCCGCATGGAGGGCGAGGGCGTGCACACACCGCTAGGCAAGCAACCCCACGAAACGCCCCGCGCGCTGGAGCAGGAGGAGCTGCCGGGCATCGTGGCCGACTACGTGTCCGCGGCCCGTCGCGCCCTCGCTGCGGGCTTCGACGGCGTCGAGGTGCATTCGGCCAACGGGTACCTGTTGGACGAGTTCCTCCAGTCGCGCACGAACCACCGCACGGACGCCTACGGCGGCAGCCTCGAGAACCGCTACCGCCTGCTGCGCGAGGTCGTCGAGGCCGTGACCCAGGTCTTCCCGGCGGGCCGCGTGGGTGTGCGCCTGTCGCCGAACGGCGTGTTCAACGACATGGGGTCGCCGGACTTCCGCGAGACCTTCCTCTACGCGGCGGGCCAGCTGGATCGTTTCGGCCTGGCGTACCTGCACGTCATGGACGGGCTGGCCTTCGGCTTCCACGGTCTCGGCGAGCCGTTGACCCTGAAGGACTTCCGCGGCGTCTTCCACGGGACCCTGATGGGCAATTGCGGCTACGACCTGGAGCAGGCGGAGGCGGCGGTGGACAGCGGCGCCGCCGATCTGATCGCCTTCGGTCGCCCCTTCATCGCCAACCCCGATCTGGTGCAACGCCTCGAACTGGGCTTGCCCCTGGCGGAGTCCGATCCCTCGACCTGGTACCTCAGCGAGGACCCGGCCACGGGCTACACGGACTACCCGGTGTACCGGGAAGAAGTCAGCGCCTGACCGACTCGGGTGGAGCCGTCGCAGGCCAGGCCCTGGCCTGTGACGGCCGCTCCGGCGAGGAATTTGGCGCGTGGCGAGTCCTGTGTGGCACCCGGCCATGGCGCTTTGCGCCATGGGTGGTGAGGCTCGACCTCACATCACCCCGAACCCGACCGCACGGTGCCCGCCGATGAGACTCTTCCTGCTCTGTTCCGCCCTCGCCCTGGCCGCTTGCAACAGCCCGCGCTTCGAGGCCAGCGCGCCGCTCTACTACGACGTGGGGGTCGTGCATCGCACGGTGTCCACCGACTCGCCCGAGGCCCAGCTGTGGTTCGACCGCGGGCTGGGGCTGTGCTTCGGCTTCAACCACGAGGAGGCCCTGGCGTGCTTCCGCCAGGCGGTCGACGCCGATCCCGAGTGCGCGATGGCCTGGTGGGGCCAGGCCTACGCCCAGGGCACCAACTACAACAGCCCGTTCATGTCCGACGAGGCCAGCCACGCCGCCTTCGACGCCATCGCGCGGGCGGTCGAGCTGGCGGACTCCGCCACCGCGGTGGAGCGCGCCCTGATCGACGCCATGTCGAAGCGCTTCACCTGGCCCGCGCCGCAGGACCGAGCTGAGCTCGAGGCCGCGTACGCCGAGGCCATGGAGACCGTGCACGGCGCCTACCCTGACGATCCCGAGGTGGCGGCGCTCACGGCCGAAGCGCTGATGCAGCTGCGCCCCTGGGCCCTTTGGTCGCACGAGGGCGAGCCGGCGCCGGAGCTGGCTCGGATCCGTCCGGTGCTCGAGCAGGGCCTACAGCGTTGGCCCGACCACCCGGCCCTGTGCCATCTCTATATCCACGCCATGGAAGCCGGCCCCGAGGTCGGGCGTGCCATCCCCGCGGCCCGCTCGCTCGAGTCGCTCACCCCGGGCCTCGGTCACCTGGTCCACATGCCCAGCCACATCTACACCTGGACCGGGCGCTACGACGACGTCGTGCGCGTCAACCTGCGCGCGGTGGAGGTCGACGACGCCTACGCCGACTTCGCTGGCCGCGAGAACCTCTACACGGCCTACCGCATCCACAACTACCACTTCGTCGCCTACGGGGCGATGTGGGACGGGCGACGCGACCTGGCGCTCGAGTACGCGCGGCAACTGGTGCGGGAGATCCCCGACAGCTTGATCGAGCAGATGCCCGACCTGTTCGAAGTCTTCACGGCGACGCCGTACCACGTGATGGTGCGCTTCGGCCTGTGGGAGGAACTGCTCGCGGAGCCCGAGCCCGCCGCGGATCGGCAGGCGGCCCGCGCCGTGTGGCGCTACGCCCGCGGAGTCGCGCTGGCGTCGCTCGGCCGCGTCGAAGAGGCGCAGCGTGAGCAACTCGCCTTCCGCGCTGCGCGCGCGGCCGTGCCCGAGTCGCGCTTCCTGTTCCAGAACCCCGTGGCCAACGTGCTGGAGGTCGCCGACCGGGTGCTGGAAGGCGAGATCGCCTACCGCCGCGGTGACTACGACCAGGCCTTCGCGTCCCTGCGCGACGCCGTCGCCTACGACGAACGGCTCAATTACGACGAGCCCTGGGGTTGGATGGAGCCGGTGCGCCACGCCCTGGGCGCGCTGTTGACCGAGCAGGGCCACTACGTCGAGGCCGAAGCGGTCTACCGCGAGAACCTGCGCCGCTACCCGGAGAACGGCTGGGCCTTGCACGGCCTGGCCGAGTGCCTGCGCGGCCAGGGGCGCACGGCCGAGGCGGCCCGCGTTCAGGAGCGCTTCGACGCGGCCTGGAAACGCTCGGACGTGGTCATCCCCGGCTCCTGCTTCTGCAAGGGCTTGGACCTGGCTGGCTGAGCGCCTGCCTGTTCGGTGTGGGCCCGCCCGGGATTCGCTCCCCGGCGGGTCCGCCCCCGTCTCAGAGCGGCACGCCGTCGGGGAACGCGCGCTCTCGCAGGCGCGCGCGGATCGTCTCCGTCGCGTCGCGATACAGGCGCTGGCCCGGGACGTTGGGAGGATCGCCCGGCAGGTCCACGGTTGCACCCGCATCGAGCAGCAGATCGACCAGCTCGAGGTAGGCGGCCTGATTGCCGTCGGCGCCGCCCGAGTAGCGCGAGCCGTGCACGGCCCAACCCAGTGGGGTCGATTCGTGGTCACAGCCGCTGGCGTGGATGTCGGCGCCGCGCGCGATCAAGAGCCGCGCCACGTCCGGCTGGGCGAACCAGCCGCACTGTTCGAGGGGCGTGCCGCCGTCCAAGCCGCGCGCCTCGATGTCCGCGCCGCGGTCCAGCAGGAACTCGACCGCCGCCAGCTTGCCCTGGCCGGCCAGGTCGCCGAGCAACCGCGCCTCCTCGACATTCAGGCTCGCGACGAGGTCCGGGTGGGCGTCGGCGACATGGGCGGCGCGCCCGAGGTCGACCTGCAGCAGGGCCACGGCCAACTCGTCCGCCGGCCGGAGCTGCGTGCTCGCACCCTGGCTCGCCAGGAACTCGGCGACCTCCGGGAAGGGGCGTCGGAGCGCGTGGCGCCAGGCCGTGTCGCCGCCCTTGGTGGGGGCGTCGACCGTCGCGCCGAACTCGACCAGCATCCGCACGCCGTCCAACCGCCGGCGACGTACGGCCACGTGCAGCAACGTCTCGTCGAGTGGGCCCCAGCGCGCATCGGGGTTCGCGCCACCCTCGAGCAGTCGACGGACCGGACCGGGCTTCCAGCACAGGTCGACGGCCCAGTGCAAGAGGCTCACCCTCCGGGGGTTGTCGCTCGAGGTCGGATCGCCGCCGCCGGCGATCAGCGCGTCGAGCAGGGACGTGCGCTCGCCTTCGAGGGCCGCGAAGAGGGCCCGTCCGTCGTTGGGGTCGGCGCCGGCGGAGAGCAGGACCTTGGCCGCGGCGGCCGCGCGCTGGTCGTCCTCCATGCGCGAGGCGCCCACCAGGGCCAGGGGCGTCGCGCCGCCGGGACCCGCGCGCTGCGCCGAGTCGGGACCCGCCTCGAGCAGCAGCGCCAGCCCCTCGGCATCCAGGAGCACCGCCGCGGCGTGGACGTTTCGCGACGCCGCGCCGGGGTGCATCGCGAGCAGCGTCTCGACCTGGGGCGCGCGGCCGCGCAGGGCGGCGCCGATCAGGGCCTGGAGTGCAGGTTCCGGAAGTTCGGCCATGGCGGCACGATAGCCCGGGCGCGCGCAGAGGGTCCCCGTGCCGCCGGACCAATCGGCCGGGCGCGCAGCCTCAGCCCGAGTAGGCGCTGATCTCGGTCGCCTTGACCGCGATCCACAGGGCGGCCCCCGGCCCGAGCCCCAGCTCCTGCGCCGCGCCGTGGGTCACCTCGGCCACCAGCGGCACCGGCGCGTCGAAGCGCACCCGCAGGCGGTCGATGGCCGGCTCGACCGCCGCCACGGTGGACCGCCAGACGTTGCGCGGAGAACCCTGTGGGCGCTCGCGGAACAGGGCCACGGCGCGCGGGTGGAGCACCGCCAGGGTCGGCCCGTCGGGCACCGAGGCCACCACCAGCTCCGCGCCCCCGGGCAGGCTCAGGTGCCCCGCGCTGGCCGTGCCACGGAACAGGTTCAAGCCGACGAGGTCGGCCACGTAGGTCGAGCGGGGATGGCCACAGATCTGCGGGGTGGTGCCCGTCTGCACCACGCGCCCGCCCTCGAGCACCGCCACGCGATCGGCCAGGGCGAAGGCGTCGATGGCGTCGTGGGCCACGATCAACCGCACCCCATCGAAGGCGTCGAGGTGCTGGCGCAGCTCGCGGCGCAGCTCGGCCCGCGCGCTGGCGTCCACCGCCGAGAGAGGTTCGTCCAGCAGCAGCAGCGCGGGTTCGCAGGCCAGGGCGCGGGCCAGGGCCACCCGTTGCGCCTGGCCACCGGAGAGCTCGCCGGGGCGTCGTTCGGCGAACTCGGAGAGGCCCACCCGCTCGAGCCACTCGGTCGCTCGACTGCGAGCACTGCGCCGATCGAGCCCGCGCGAGCGTGGGCCGTAGGCCACGTTCTCGACCACGCTCAGGTGCGGGAACAGCAACAGGTCCTGAAACACGAAACCCACCCGGCGCTGGTCGGGCGCCAGGGACTGGCGCGATCCGCCACGCTCCAGTTGTCTGCCGTCGAGCTCGACGCTGCCCGCGTCGATCGGGATCAATCCGCCCAGAGCCTGCAGGCACGAGCTCTTGCCGGCGCCGTTGGGACCGACCAGGGCCAGGGTCTCGCCGCGCTCGACGGTGGCCGCGAACTCGAGCGCGAAGTCGCCGCGCGCGAGGGTGAAGTCGGCGACGAGGCTCATCCGACGGGGAACCAACGATCGCGGAGCAGGAACAGCACCAGGGCCGAGATCGCCACCAACAACAGGCTCAGGGCGATCGCCGCTTCCGGCGCGGTTTCCAGGGCGGTGTAGACCGCCAGGGGCAGGGTGCGCGTGGTGCCCTCCAGGTTGCCGGCGAAGGTGATCGTGGCACCGAACTCGCCCAGGGCGCGGGCCCAGGCCAAGAGCAGCCCGGCGCGCAGGGACGGCGCGATCATCGGCAGGGTGACCGTGCGGAAGGTGCGCCACGGTCCAGCGCCGAGCGATGCGGCGGCGGCTGCGAAGCGCGGGTCGAAGGCGCGCAAGCCGGCCTCGGCCGACAGCACGAAGAACGGCAGGGAGACCCAAGTCGCCGCGAGGACGACCCCGGCTCCGCTGAAAGGCAAGCTGAGGCCGAAGACCCGCTCCAAGGGCGCACCGATGACGCCGGCCCGCCCGAAGGCGAGCAGCAGCGCCACGCCGCCGACCACCGGCGGCAGCACCATCGGCAGGACTACCAAGAGGCGCACGGTCGTGCGCCAGGGCGAGCGACCCTGGGAGAGCCACAGGGCGAGGGGCAGGCCGAGCACCAGGCTGGCCAGGGCCGCGCCCGTCGAGCTGAGGATCGACAGGCGCAGGGCGTCGAGCACCGCGCCGCTCGCGAGCCTGTCCGCGAGCCGGCTCCAGGGGGCACGAGCCAGAAGGCCGACCAGCGGGAGCGCCAAGAGTGCCACCGCCAGGCCCACGGGGACCAGCAGCAGCGAGCGCGCGGAGGGACGGCGGGCGTCCATCACGGCAACTCGAAGCCGTGGGCCGTGAGGATCGCGCCGCCCGCCTCCGACAGCAGGAAGTCCACGAAGGCTCGGGCGCGCCCCTCGCGCTCGCCCCGGGCCAGGATCGCCACCGGATAGCGCGCGACGACGTTCTGTGGCGTCGGGATCGTCACCGCCTCGACCGCTGCGTCGGTCCCGACCAGGTCGCTGGCGTAGACCAGGCCCGCGTCCAACTCACCCAGGGCGACCTTGGACACGAGTGCGCGCACACTGGGCTCGTCGGAGGAGGAGCGAACCTGCACCGCGGCGGCCTCGAGCAGGCTCCGCGCGTAGCGCCCCGCGGGAACGGCCGGACCGCACAGGGCCACCAGCAGGTCGTCGCGCTCGAGGTCCGAAAGCCCCTTGATCCCGCGGGGATTGCCAGCAGCAACCGCGATCGCCATGCGGTTCAGGGCGAAGTCGATCGGATCGATCTCGTCGTCGTGCGGTCCGAGCAGGCTGACGAGGCTCTGGGCATCGGCCGAGGCGAAGACGTCGACCCGTGCGCCCTCGCGAGCCTGCAGCACGAGCTGCGGCGTGCCGGCGGTGTTGAGTCGGACCTCGTGGCCGGGTTGCGCGCGCTCGAAGGCGCGGGCCAGCTCGTCGAACGGCGCGGCCAGCGATGCCGAGGCGAAGACGACGGTGGTGTGGTCTGCCGCCGTGCCCCGGGCGCAGGAGGCGGCAACCAGGGCGAGCAGCAGTACGAGGGGAGTGGGCAGGCTCATCGACGAGGTGCGATCAGGCGCTGGAGAGCTCGGCGCCCCGCCCGACGATCCTGGTTGCGCGCGGCCAGTCGCATTCGAGCTCACCCATGCCAGGTTTCTAGGTGATCTACCAGCGACGGGCAAGGCGCAGCGCTCCGACCTCGAACCGGGAGGGCGTAGGCGTTCGTACGGTGCCAGGCACAAAACCGCCGCCTACCGCAGAGCCCGCGGCCGCCAACGGCGGCCGCGGTCTCTGCGGTAGGCGGCGGTTTTGTGCCTGGCACCGTACGAACGCCTACGCCCTCCCGGGCGCGCCGACAGTGTCCTCGAGCGAAGAGCGATTCGGCGGGGCAGAGCTAGTTGATGCGAGAGCACCCTCGGACGGCAGCTTTGGCTGGCTTTGTGAGCGTGGCTCCGGGGTCCGACGCGAACTTCCCGAGGGGGTGCAGATCCCCTGGCGGGCGACAGGAACTCGTGCTGGGCTCGAGTGTGGCGGTCTCAGGGGTCGTCGGGCACACTCTCTGCATGGACGACCCGACCTTTGAAGCCGTCGCCCGGGCCTGTGGCGGGCAGGGCACCACCTGGCGCGCCAAGGCCCTGCGCGCCGAGGGGCGCGAGTCAGAGGCCATCGACGAGGTGATCGCCAGCGGGGGCCGGCGCATGGCCCTGCTGACCCTCATCCTGTGCGTGAACCTCGTCTTGCTCGGCCTCACCCTCACGGGCAGCCATCTGGATCACTATCCCGACTGGCTGGTGGTCGTGGGGCGGATCAGTGGGGTCCTGTTGCCCTTGATCTTCGTCGCGTTGGTGGGGTGGCAGGCCGCCGGTTTGCACTTCGCGCGGTCGCTGCGAGCACAGATCGAACAGCGGTCGGGGGGCTCGCCGGCATCGGATGACGAGGGCGATCGATCGTTGCCCGCGCACGGTCGAAGCTGACGGAACCACACGGCGCGCGAGGCGATCCACCGCCGCGGCGACGGGCGTGCCGCGACGCCCGTCGACCGCCCGGAATCAGAAGCCCAGGATCAGATCCAGAGCGTTCCCGAGTTGAAGGCTCGGCACGGGGCCGTTCAATTGCACCCGCGCGCCCTGGCTGGTCAGAAAGGCTCCCAGCAGGGCCGGATCGCCGGGGATCGCGAGAGCGTGCAGCCCGCCCGAGCTGAGCGGCTCGGACTGGATCGGGAAGGGCGAGGGCAGGGCGACCAACAGCTCCCCGCCCTCGAAGGGGATCGGCACCGCGAGGGGCGCGATCGAGACCAGCACCACCGTCAGGGCCGTGCTCGCGTCGACCGCCACCTGGGCCTCGAACTCGCCGTAGACCTCGGGCGGGTTCACGGCGTCGAAGGCGACCGGGTTCACGCCGCTGCCGAAACGCGGCGTGGCCGAGGCCTGGGGCCCGGGCAGACGCAACACCCGCACGGCGCTGCGGTCGGCGATGACCAGCTCGCCCTGGCCGCCGATGGCCGGACCCCCGGCGTTCTGGCGATCGAGGAACAGGGTGAACAGCGGCGCGCCCAGGTCTGGCCCGAAGGCCCACACGCGGCCATCACTCGCCGGGCTGCTGGCCCAGCCGTTGCTGACGTAGACGCGACCGGCGGCGTCGACCGCGGTCTGGGGCGAGAGGTTCGTTCCGATCGGCGCCAGGATCCCCGCGGTGTTCAGCACATTCCCGGTCGCCGGGTCCAACCGCACGAACTCGTCGCCGGGCAGGAAGGTGTAGATCGAGCCGTCCGCCGCGACCCCGTGCTCGTGGCGCGTGGTCCAGCGGATCGGTCGGTTCCAAACCTCGGTGAACTGCGTGCCGTCGTCGTGGAAGGCGTAGAGGAAGTCCGTGGTCGGGTTGTTCTGGCTGCGCGCGTAGTAGACGACCTGGCCGTCCGGCGAGAGGAAGGGTTGGTTCTGGCAGGTGAAGCCCGGCATCGCCGGCGAGGAATACAGCCTGGCCCCGGTGTTCGCATCCACGCGCGTGAGCACCTGGCCGCCAGGCGCGGCCTCGTCGATGTAGACCGCGTCCGCGAAGCGCGCCGCTCCGCAGTTGCCGCTGACCGAGCAGCTCCGCGCGATGCTCCACACCGTCGTGCCGTCAGAGCCGTCGACGCGCGTGAGGCTCTCGCGGTCGCCGACGATGAAGTCGCCGTCGTCCAGGAACACGAGGCCGTCGTGGGCCCAGGCGAAGGTCGCGATCTGCGACGTCCACAGGGGCGCACCGGTGCTCGCGTCCAGGGCTTGCAGGGGCAGCTTGCGTCCGTTGTCGGAGCGCGAGGCGATCACGCGCCCGTCGGCCACGCCGCCGATCCAGGCGATCCACTCGGCGCCCGAGTCACCGCCGTAGGGCAGGGTCGTGCGCCAAACCTCGAGCCCCGTCTCGCGGTGGTAGGCCACGATGGCGTCGTTGGCCTGGGCGCCTGGAAAGCCGGCCTCGCGCACCGTGATCACCAGCTCTTGCCACAGGAAGGGATGCCATGCGATCACGGAGAAGTCCGCCCCGTTGCTCCACAGCTCGCTGGACGACGTCGGCCCGAACCGATCGGTGAGCCCGTTGCGGCCGGGACCGCCGCCATAATTGGTCCAGTCGGACTGGGCCGGTGCGGGGGCGGTCAGCAGCGTCGAGGCGGCGAGCAGCGTGAGGAGAGTGCGGAGCATGGGTGCAGTGGGGGCGATGGCGGGGAGATTCCGATCCTAGTCTTGGAAGTCCGAAGCGGGGGCCCCGGACGCGGGCCCGGTGTCCCGCCTTCGTCGAGCCGGGCAGGACCGGCTTGCGTGCCCCGCACCGGCCGGGCCGCTACAACCGGGGGCATGGCTGCCGCACCGACCCATCCCTTGACCACCAGCGACCGAGCCGCCCTCGCGGTGGCCGCCGGCTACGTCTTGATCGCCGCGCCCTACGCTTGGATGCGGGACAACAGCGAGTTCCTGATGTACGTGGCCGTGCTGGTCGTGATCGGCGCGGGCGTCCTGGCCCTGCATCGACGCGTCGGCCTGCACCCCGGGGCTGTTTGGGGGCTCGTGGCCTGGGGTGCGATGCACCTGGGTGGGGGGCTGCTGCGGCTGGCCGACCTGGGGCTTGCGGATGGAGGCGACGAAGTGCTCTACGGGCTGTGGCTGGTCCCCGGCCTCTTGCGCTACGACCAGCTCGTCCACGCCCTCGGCTTCGGCCTGTGTACCTGGTTGTGCTGGCAGGGGCTGCGCGCGCGCCTGGCGGATCCGCGGCCGAGCTTCGGGCTCTTGCTGCTGTGTGCGCTCGGCGGCATGGGGCTGGGAGCGGCCAACGAGATCGTCGAGTTCATGGCGGTCCTGGCCCTGCCGGAGACAGGCGTGGGTGGCTACGAGAACACGGCCTGGGATCTCGTCTTCAACTTCATCGGGGCCTCCGTCGCGGGCGTGGCTATCGGATGGCGTTCCAAGACCGCGCGGCCGAGTTCCGCGGACTGAATCGCTTGTGGTCCACGGATCGGCGGCGGACGGGCCACGGCCCGGCGTCTGCTCAGCGCAGGCCTCGCGGTAGAGCCCCCTATCTCGGGCCGAGGGGCTAACCTCGGGACCTCGCGCCGCCCCTTCGATCGGCGCCGCCGACCTGAACCGTCCACAGTCCCGCGACGTCCACCCCATGCCGACGCCCAGCCTGATCCTGCTCCTCGCCACCCTGCCGCAGATCACGACGCCCCTCGCCTCCAGCGCGGGCGACGACCCCGACGGAGATCCGATCCTGCTCAGCCTCGAGTTGGCGCAGGTCGATCTCGCGAATCTGGGCCACGCCGGCGCCCAGCCCACGTCGGCCTTGGGCGGCCTGTGCAGCGGGATCGCGCAGCAGCTCGTGCAGAACGCCGATCAAGTCGAGGGCGACGCACCCAGTGCCATCGCCTTCACGCCCGACGGTTCGCGCTACCTGATCGCGCACCGGGACTCGGCCAACCTGACCGAGTTCGACGCCGTCAGCGGCGCCTTCCTGCGCGAGCTGCCGATCAGCGGCTCGCCCCAGGACGTGGCCGTGGCCGCCGACGGAACGCGGGCCGTCGTCGCCAACGTGTTCGAGGGCACGGTCAGCTTCGTGGACCTGGCCAGCGGAGCCGAGTACGCCGTCACCGGCGGCGTGGACCTGCCCGCGGTGGTGCGGATCACCCACGACTCCGCCCTGGCGGTGGTCGGCGCCATGGGCACCCAAGAGCTGGTCGTGTTCGACATGACGACCGGCCTCGAGCTGCGACGCATCGGCGGCATGGGCTTCGCCTCGACCCTCTCCTTCGCGCCGGAGCCCGGCGCCATCTCCCTGGGACTCGACCAGCTGCGCTTGGCCGGCAACACGGCGATCCACCCGGACTACTACGCCGACGAGATCGAGGTGGTCGATGTGACCACCGGCGCGGTCACGACCCTGGCGGCTTCTGACGGGCCGCGCGGCATCGCCGTGACCCCCGACGGCGCCCTGGCGGTGATCACCAACACGGGCACTTCCCAGTCGATCACCCTGCTCGACGTGGCCTCGGCCACGATCGTCAAGGACATCGCCATCGGCCAGAGCGTGCGCGAGCCCGTCGCCGTCGAGCCCACCGGCGCGAAGGCCGCCGTGGCGGTGCAGAACGCGGTGGTGATGGTCGACCTGGCCACGAATGCGGTGGGCGCCAACCTGAACACGGCCTCGGTCAATCAATTGCTGACCACCGCGGACGGGCAGTACGTGCTCGGCGTGGGCTTCTTCGGCAGTCTGCTCGAGTACGCCACTAGCTCCAAGATCAAGGATCTGAACAATCAGGTCAGCGCGGCCTTCGGCGCCGTGTCGCCGACCTCGAGCACGGCCGTCATGGTCGCGACGACCTTCGGCGAAGACAGGCTCGTGGTCGACACGGCAGGCGCCGCGGGCTCGCTGCTGCTCGCGGGCAACACGGGCCAGGGCCTCGAGGCCGACTCGACCCGTCGCGTGGCGGTCAGCCTCGACGGCCAGCGCGCGGTGACCACCAACATCCTGATGGACACGGCCTCGGTCTGGGACGTGCCGACGGGAACGCTCCTGGGCGTGGTGCAGGTGGGCAACCGGCCCAGCGGCGTGGCGGTGACGCCCGACGGCTCCAAGGCCGTGGTCGCCAACCTGGACTCGACCTTCGCCTCGGTGATCGATCTCGCGACCCTGGCCGTGACGAACGTTGCGATCTCCACCCGCGGCAGTGAGGTCGAGATCTCGCCCGACGGCCAGTACGCCTACGTGGCGGTGGTCTCCGGCGGCGACGGGGTCTGGCGCATCGACCTGAACACGCTGACCACGGCGGGGGCCAAGCTCGCCACTGGCGACATGGGCTCTATCAGCTTCCCGTACACCCAGTCGAGCGGGATCAGCCTGTCGCCCAATGGCGCGACCCTGGCCGTGTGCGGGAGCTTCAGCGACTCCGTCACCCTGATCGACACGGCCACCTGGACGGTGCTCGGCGACGAGCCCACGGGCAGCTTTCCGGTGCGCGCGGCCTGGGCCGCGAACAGCGGCTTCGTGTTCGTGGCCTGCCGCGACTCGGACGAGCTGACCCGCGTGCGGGTGGTGGGGGGCACGACGACGGTGGTGGCCACCATCGCGGTGGGGCAGTGGCCCTACGAGATGGAGGTCAGCGCGGACGGCAAGACCGTCTGGGTGCTCGAATACCTGGACGACTCGATCGGCGTGGTCGACGTGCCCTCGGGTCTCAAGACTGGTGAGGTGGCCCTGCCCGACAACCCCGTCGGGCTGGTGCTCGACCCCTCCGAGGCCAACCTCTACGTGGTGACCGGGGGCTGGTCCGCCACGATCGGCGGCTCAGTCTTCTCGATCGACGAGACCGGCGAGCTGCACGTGGTCGACACGGCCAGCCTCTCGATCGTGCACAGCCTCGACAACGGCTGGGCACCGGCTGGCCTTGCGGCGACGCCGTCGGCCGACGTGCTGCTGGTGCCCGCGCCGCGGGGCGACGGCCTGGGCTTCGCCCGCACCGGCCAGGCCCTGACGGTGGACGTGGACTCGATCTCGGTCAGCGCCGGCGGCGTGCAGTCGCTGTGCCTCGATGCGGGCGCGGGGGCGGCGGGGCAGCTCTACCTCGTGCTGGGCTCGGCCAGCGGATCGAGCCCCGGCCTGGTGCTCGACGGCGTGACGATCCCGCTCAACCTGGACGCCTACCTGCTGTTCACCCTCGACCTGGCGGGCAGCGCGCCCTTCGTCGGCACCTTCGGCCTGCTCGATGGACTCGGCGAGGGGAGCGCCTCGATCGCCCTGCCCCCCGGCACCGACCCGGCCCTGGCCGGAGTGTCGGTGATCCACGCCTTCGTGGCGGCCGACGCCTTCTTCGGAACGGTGACGTTCGCCAGCAACGCGGTGGGCCTGACCCTGGTTCCCTGAGTTCCCTCGTCCCCTGAGTTCACCGTCGGCGTATCGACGCGTCGAGAGGACCTGATCGAGCTCGACCCGCGTCCGCGCGGATCGAGTTCGAGCCGTTTCAGCCTCCAGGGGCACTCGGGTCGGTCCGGCGAGGCGGATCGCCGGTAGGGAGGTGCCCCCGGCAGAGTCGCCGGACGAGGGGGCGGACCTCGAGTCAGGCTCGATCGACACGGCCCAGGTCCTGGGAGGTTGCGTCCGGGTTTCTTGCACGCCAATTCGTCTCGCGGCCGGGGATCGGGCCGTGCAACCGCGGAGCGGGTCAGGGGCCGGGAGCGGCAGGGCCGATCCCTGTAGAGACGCTTTTCCCCCAACTCCGGTGATTCCGCTACCCACAACATCCGCTTCCAACGTCCGCCCGATCTACCTGCTGCCACTTGCCCTCATCGCTGCGCTCGTCCTGGCCACCCTGTGGATCGTGCAGATGATCCTCCAGGAGGGAGCGGCGGACGCCGAGTTGATCAACCTCTCGGGTCGGCAGCGGATGCTGAGCCAGAGGATCGCCAAGGACGCGATGGCTCTGGCCCTGTCTCGGAGCGACCTGAACCTGGATCCGGTCGAGTCTGGGCTCCAGCTCGAGCAGTCGATCGGCCAGTTCAATTCGGCCCAGGTGGTGCTTCTCGAGCACATTGGCACCAGCTCCGCCATCCGCCACCAGCTGCAGGCCCTCGAGCCGCTCCGCTCGGAGTTGATCGCGGCGGCCCGGCAGATCGTCGAGCGCGCGGACGGAGCGGACACGGAGGTCGGACGGGTTCGTGCAGTCCTCGACCGTGAACGCGCTTTCCTGCCCAGGATGCAGGCCGTCGTTCGGACCTACCAAGCGGAGTCCGAGGCGCGTCTGGCACGTCTGGAGCGGGTCGTGGGGGCCCTGGCCGCGATGATCCTGTTGACCCTCGTGCTCGAGGTGTTGTTGGTCTTCGAGCCCCAGCGACTCCTGCTGCGAGAGAAGGTGCGCGATCTGACCCGCGCGCGGGAGCAGGCCCTGGAGGGGGCGCGGGCGAAGGACGAGTTCCTGGCCACCATGTCGCACGAGATCCGGACACCCTTGAACGGGGTGATCGGGATGACGGAGCTGATGCTCGAGGGCGAGCTGTCGACCGACCAGCGCGAGCTCGCCGAGACCGCCGGCCGGTCGGGCGAGGCCCTGTTGGCCATCGTCAACGACGTGTTGGACGTGGCCAAGCTCTCGGCCGGCGGCGTCAACCTGGAGTCGGTCCCCTTCTCGCTCGGCGAGCTGCTCTCCGACACGTTCGCGGCGGTGGCCTCCGGCCTCGAAGGTCGGACGGTCGAGTTGATCGTCGAGCAGTCCGAGGACCTGCCGGACGGCC
Organism: Engelhardtia mirabilis; assembly: GCA_007751255.1. Classification (GTDB taxonomy): domain Bacteria; phylum Planctomycetota; class UBA1135; order UBA1135; genus Engelhardtia; species Engelhardtia mirabilis. The sequence continues at coordinate 4,199,919 of CP036296.1, read as the reverse complement.
TGCAAGGGGATCCGACACGGTTGCGCCAGGTCCTGACCAACCTCGTCGGCAATGCGATCAAGTTCACCGAGCTGGGCCACGTGCTCGTGCGCGCGACGGAACGCAGATCCGGCGACGGCGCGCGCGAGCTGTTGATCCAGGTCAAGGACACGGGCATCGGGATTCCCGAGCATCGACTGGGCCATGTCTTCGACCGCTTCTCCCAGGCTGACTCGAGCACGACTCGACGTTTCGGCGGCACCGGACTCGGACTCGCGATCGTGCGCGACCTGGTCCAGATGATGGGCGGTACGGTCGAGGTGCGGTCGACGCTCGGAGTCGGAACGACCTTCACCGTCGTTCTGCCCCTGCTTGCGGCGCACCAGCCCCTGGTGGAGGGGGACGAGGCGCCGAACCTCGGCGGTCGGCGCGTCGTGGTGGTCGACGACCACCCGGTCAATGCGAGAGTCCTCACCGGCCACGTCGAGTCCATCGGCGGCAGGGTCACTTCCTACCTCGATCCGCGCGATGCGCTGGAAGCCCTCGCAGCGTGCGACGTGCCGCCCGATGCGATCGTGCTCGACCACCAGATGCCCGGGATGGACGGCGTCGAGCTGGCGTGCCGCCTGCGCGCGCTTCCGGGTTTCGATCGGGTTCCGGTAGTGCTCGCCAGCTCCCTGGGTGGCGCGCAGATCCCCGACCCGCCCGGCGGATGGGCTGCGCGGCTCGTGAAGCCCCTGCTGCGGCGGTCGGTCCATCGCGTCCTGTGCGGCCTGCTGTGCAGCGAGGTCGCGGATCGATCGGACCAGGTCAAGGTGGCCCTTCCGGCCCTGGGGAGGATGGATCCCGCCGGCGATTCGGGGCTGCGTGTGCTGGTCGCCGAAGACAATCCGGTCAACACGCGGCTGATCGTCGCGCACCTGCGCGCCCTGGGGTGCTCGTTCGAGACCGTCGAGGATGGCGCTTGCGCGGTGGAGAGGGCGGCGGCGGGCCCCTACGACGTGATCCTGATGGACTGCCAGATGCCGATCCTGGACGGCTACGAGGCAGCGCGTCGCATTCGACAGCTCCCCGGTCACGGATCGACCCCGATCGTGGCCTTGACCGCCGGCGCCCGTGCCGAGGATCGCCACCGCTCGGCGGACGCGGGCATGGAGCACCACCTGTCGAAGCCCTATCGGCGCGAGGACCTGCGTCGGGTACTCGAGCGCGCCTGCGACCTGCACTGCGGTTGAGCGCCCGTCGACGGCTCGGGCGCGATCGTGGGTCGCGCCAGGGCGGTCGACTCCCTCGAACGGCGGCGCAGCGCCGGAGCCTGCGGTCGGGTCTAATCCCCGCCCGGGTTCCTCGGGCGGTTGATCGACCGCGCGAGGGCGAGTCCTCCGGGCCCTCGCGCCGCTACGAACCATGCGACCGATCGCCTTCCTCACCTCCCGTTGCATGGTCGGCGGCGGACCCGACAGGCGCGCCGACCACTGGGAGCACGAACTCGAGTTCGAGCCCATGGCCGCGGCCTGCGCGCGGCTGGGGCTCGAGCTGCGCGCGGTGGTCTGGGATCGGGAGGATCTCGATCCGCGGGACTTCGAGGCCATGGTGGTGGGGACGACCTGGGACTACGCGGAGCAGGTCCAGGCGTTCCTTTCGCGACTCGAGTCGTTCGCCCGCGTCGTGCCCCTGTTCAACCCGGTCGACGTGCTGCGTTGGAACCTCGACAAGGGCTACCTGGCGGACCTGGGCCAGCGCGGCGCGCCGATCGTGCCGACCCTGTGGCGCGAGCGCGCAGACGCCGGGACGCTCGGGGCAGCCTTCGACGAGCTCCAGTGCGACGAGCTGGTGGTCAAGCCGCGGGTGGGCGCCTGTGCCTGGCGCCAGGCTCGCGTTCGCAGGGGCGAGTCCCTGCCGGGGGCCGAGGAGCTTCCGCCGGGGGCGGCCCTGCTGCAGCCCTTCCTCCCGGCGGTGGCGACCGAGGGCGAGTACTCCTTCGTCTTCTTCGGGCCGGAGTTCTCCCACTGCGCCCAGAAGCTGCCGGCGGCGGGGGACTACCGCGTGCAGTCGATCTTCGGCGCTCGGGAGCGGGTGCACCTGCCCAGCCCCGAGGAGCTGGCCCTCGCGCGCGCGGTGCTGGCGGCCGCGACCGACGAACCCCTGTTGCAGGCTCGCGTCGACATGGTGCGCGGACCCGAGGGGGGTCTGTTGCTGATGGAGCTCGAGTTGGTGGAGCCCTACCTCTATCCCGAGCAGGGGCCGCGGATGGGCGAGGTCTTCGCCCGCGCCCTGCGCGCGCGCCTGGACGGCCCGCCGTCGGGATGACCGCGATCGGCGCCCCGCGCACTTCTTCTTCGTCGACCCACCAACGGGTCCGGGCGGCGGTCGTAGTCCCGCGCGAGTTCACGAACCGCCCCGTCTTCAACCGCTCCGCCCCCATGGACACGATCCTGGATGCTCGCGGTCTGCGGAAGCGATTCGGCCCCATCCTGGCTGTCGACGGCATCGATCTGACCGTCGCCCCCGGTGAGGTGGTCGGCTTCCTGGGACCCAACGGTGCTGGCAAATCCACGACGATGAAGCTCGTCACGGGCTTCCTCGAGCCCGACGCGGGCTCGGTCTCGATCTGCGGCCACGACCTGCGCCGAGCGCCCCTGCTCGCCAAGCGCCAGCTCGGCTACCTGCCTGAAGGCGCGCCCGGCTATCCGGACATGACCGTGCGCGAGTTCCTGCGCTTCCTCGCCGACGTGCGTGGCCTGAGTGGAGGGGCCCTGCGCGAGCGCATGGACACGGTGGTCGAGGCGGTGCACCTGGAGAGCGTGATGCACCAGTCGATCGAGACCCTCTCGAAGGGCTTTCGGCGCCGGGTCGGCATCGCCCAGGCCCTGCTCCACGATCCGCGACTGCTGATCTTGGACGAGCCCACCGACGGCCTGGACCCCAACCAGAAGCACGAGGTGCGCGAGCTGGTTCGCAGCCTCGCTGCCGACAAGGCGGTGGTGCTTTCGACGCACATCCTCGAGTAGGTCGGCGCGGTGTGCACGCGCGCGGTGATCGTCAACCGCGGCCGCATCGTGTTCGACGGCACCCCCGAGGACCTCGCCGCGCGCGCGCCGATGGAAGGGCGTCCGCAGCTGGATGTCGTCTTCCGCGAGCTGACCACCAGCGACGTGCCCGCCGTGGGTGCGGAGCGAATCGAGTCGGGGGTGGGCGCATGAGCGCAACGACCGATTCGAGGCCGCTGAGCGTCCCGCGCCCGGAGCGCGCCACGCCCGCCGACCGCCCGGAGCGGGCGGCGGCCTCGACCCCGCGCCTGCCCGCTACGGTCGGCCGGCCCCTGCTTGCGGTGTTCCGGCGGGAGTTCGCGAGCTACTTCGCGACGCCCCTGGCCGCGACGTTCCTGGTGATCTTCCTGTTCCTCACCGGGGCCTTCACCTTCCAACTGGGCGGGCTCTACGAGCGGGGCCAGGCGGACCTGCGTCCATTCTTCGGCTACCTGCCGTGGCTGTACCTGTTCCTGGTGCCGGCCATCGCCATGCGCCTGTGGGCCGAGGAGCGCCGCATCGGCACCGTCGAGTTGCTCGTGACCCTGCCGGTGCGCCTGAGCGATCTGGTGCTGGGCAAGTTCCTGGCGGCCTGGGCCTTCGCCTGCGTGGCCCTGGCCCTGACCTTCCCCCTGTGGATGACGGTCTCCTACCTCGGGGATCCGGACCATGGGGTGATCCTGGCCAGCTACCTCGGTGCGGCCCTGATGGCGGGCAGCTTCCTCGCGGTGGGCTCCTGCTTATCGGCCCTTTCGAAGAACCAGGTCGTGGCCTTCGTGGTCTGCGTGGTGGTCTGCCTGGGGCTGCTGCTGTCGGGCTTCCCCCTCGTGTTGGGCTTCCTCTCCGGCTGGGCGCCGGAATTCGTGGTCGACTCGGTCGCGGGTCTGAGCCTGTTGACCCACTTCGAAGCCCTGCAGCGCGGCGTCGTCGACCTGCGCGACGTGCTCTACTTCCTGGCCGTGATGGCCGGGGCGTTGTTCCTCAACGTGCTCGTCTTGGACTGGAAGAAGGCGGATTAGGAACGTGAATCGCCACAACGTCCTGTTCGGAGCGGCGGCGGTCGTCGTCGGCCTGCTCTCCACCAACGCCCTGTTCGATCGCACCCTCGGCTGGGCCCGAGCGGACTGGACCGCCGACCACCTCTACACCCTCGACGAGGGCACGCGGGAGCTGGTCAGCGGGCTGTCGGAGCCCGTGCGACTGCAGCTCTATTGGTCCGACACCTCGGCCAAGGAACTGCCCGCCTACCGGGCCCACGCCCAGCGCGTGCGCGAGTTCCTCGAGGAGCTGGTGTTGGCCTCGGACGGCAAGCTCAGCCTCGAGGTGCTCGACCCCGAGCCCTTCTCCGAGGCCGAGGACCAGGCCACCGCCGCGGGCCTCGCGGCCTTGCCCATCGACGGCACCGGAGCGGCCCTGACCCTGGGGTTGGTCGCCCACAACTCCGTCGACGAGAGCGAGTCGATCCCGTTCCTCGACCCGAGTGACGAGGCCCTCTTGGAGTACGAGGTCGCGCGCCTGATCTACGCGCTCGACCGGACCTCGCCGACCAAGGTGGCGTTGATCACGTCCCTACCCCTGGAGGGCGGGCCGGCCGATCCGATGGCCGCGCTCTCCGGCGGGCCTCCGCCGGAGCCGCCCTGGCAGGTGCTGACGCAGCTGCGCAAGGCGGCCGAGGTGGAGCTGGTCGCGCCCGACGCCGAGGCCCTGCCCGAGGACGCCGAGGTGGTGGTCCTGGCCCACCCGAAGGGGCTGTCCGACGGCCTCTTGCGCGCGATCGACGAGTTCGCCTTCGGCGGGGGCGACTTGATCGCCTTCGTCGACCCGCACTGCGAGGCGGTGGCCGGCGAGCCCGACCCCTTCAGTGGTTCGATGCCGGGACCGGAGTCCTCGGACCTGGGGCCGCTGCTCGAGGCCTGGGGCGTCGAGTTCGATCCGTCGCGCGTGGTCGGCGATCGCGCGCAGGCGCAGCGCGTGACCGTCCGCAATCGGCGGGGCGGGATCGAGCAGACCGACATGGTGACCTGGCCGCAACTGCGTGGCGATTCCCTGGCCGGCGACGACCCGCTCGTGGCGCGGCTCGAGGCGATCAACGTCGCCAGCGCGGGCTCCTTGCGGCTGCGGGACGGCGCGAAGGTGAAGCTCGAGCCGATCCTGACCACGTCCGACGACGCGGGCACCCTGCCCTCGGCGACGGTGGCGGGCTTCCCGGATCCGCGCGGGTTCGCGAGCGCCTTGGTCTCCGCGGATGGACCGCTGACCATCGCCGCGCGGCTGAGCGGGCAGATCGGGCGTGCCTTCGCCGCTGACGACGCCGGAGGCGATGGGGCCGAGGACGTCGATGGGGCCTCGGGCGAGCCCGAGACCGCAACGGCCGGTGGCATCGTGCTGGTCGCCGACGCCGATCTCCTGGCGGACAGGAACTGGATCCAGGAGCAGCGCTTCGGGCAGATGCTGCTCGGTTACGCCCGCCTGGCGGACAACGGGGACTTCCTGCTCAACGCGGTCGAGGCCCTGGGTGGCGACGGCGTCCTGTTGGGCCTGCGCGGCGGCGGGACGGGTCAGCGGTCCTTCGAGCGGGTCGAGGATCTGCGCCGCGATGCCGAGGCCAAGTACCAGGCGCGCGAGGCCGAGCTGCAAGGGGAGATCGGTGAGGCCCAGGCGCGGATCAACGAGTTGCAGCGCGAGAAGACGGGCGAGGACCAGATGATCCTCTCCGACGCGCAGGCCGCCGAGCTCGATCGGCTCCAGCAGGAGATGCTGGTGGCGCGCAAGGAGCTGCGCGCGGTCCGGCACGGGCTGCAGGAGGACATCGATCGACTGGGCCAACGACTGATGCTCGCCAACGTCCTGGGGATGCCGACCCTGGTCGCGCTCCTCACGGGCCTGTCCCTGTGGAGGCGTGGCCGACGCGCGGCGCGCAGCTGAGATCGACCCATGACACGCACCCAGCTCACCCTGATTGCCTGCCTGGCCGTCGCCGGCCTCCTGTGGTGGACCCATGACGACGGCGTGCACGCCGATCGCGAGCGCGCCCGGGAGGCCTTCCTGCCGGCCCTCGCCGAGGAGGTCAACGACGCCGCCGAGATCACCGTCACGGGCCCGAACGACGCGGTCGAACTGCAGCGCGTCGACGGCGTCTGGCGCGTCGCGTCGAAGTCCGGCTATCCGGCGCGCTTCGAGCCGGTGCGCGACCTCTTGATCGACCTCGCTCGCCTGAGCGATGCCGAGCCGCGCACGGCCCGGCCCGATCGCCACGGAGATCTGCAAGTGGCGGCCGAGGGCGAGGGCACGGGGACTCGCGTCGAGGTGCGCTCCGATGGGGGCGATGTCCTGGCCGACGTGTGGGTCGGCAAGAGCCAGTGGAGCCCCAGCGAGGCGGTCTACCTGCGCCGCGAGGGCGAGGACCAGGTCTGGTTGTGTGGCGGGAGCCTGCGACCCCAGGCCGGGGCTCGGACGTGGCTCGACATGCAGTTGGTCGCGCTGCCCGCAGCCAAGGTGCAGCGGGTGGTCATCTCGGGCGACCTCGAACTCGTGCTGGAGCGCGACGCCGACGGGGACCCGCGGCCTGTGGGGGGCGTCCCCGAAGGGCGTGAGCTGGAGCCCGCCGATCCCTTCACGCCCCTGTTCGGCCAGGCGGCGCGGATCAACTTCGACGACGTCACCCGGGCCGACGGCGAGCACACGGTCGGCGAGCCCCTGCGTCGAGTGCGCTTCGAGGCCGGCGATGGCGGTGCGGTGGTGCTCGAGCTGTGGCGCGGGGGTGATGGGGGCGGTCCTTGGGCGCGGCTGCACGCCGAGGCCAGCGAGGCTCCGCCGGCGCCGGTGGGCCCGCAGCCGGAATCGGATGGCGGCGCCGCGACAACCGAGTTGGTCGTGACAGCGGCCCAGGCCGAGTCCTGGAACGAGGCCTGGGAGCCCTGGGCGTTCCAGCTCCCCGCTTGGAAGGCCGAGGCCCTGCTCGCGACCTGGGAGGACTGGCTGGCGGAGCCGGCGGCGGCCGACGAGGTGGAGTCCGACGGGGCAACCGACAACTCGTAGCGCGCATCGCTGGCCGGTTCCGCGACCGCGGCGTCGCCGTTGCCGCGGACCTGTAGGCCGGTCCCGCTCAGCCTCCGATGGGGCCCGGGATCGCCGGCGAGTCGGTGCCCTCGGCCGCGAGCCGCGCGGCGAAGGTGCCCGGCAGGGGAGGCAAGCGCACGGACCAGCCGACCTGTGGCCCCGGGGGTGGGGGCAGGTCGACGGCGCTCAACGTGGCCCACGGGGCGCCCGGCTCGCACACCAGGACGGCACCGAAGTCCTCGGCTCGCACGAAGAGCTTGTTGGACTGGAACGCGTTGCGCTCGAACAGCATCTGGTTCGACAGGCTCAACGGCCCGGGCCCCGGCGGCAGGATCAACTCGAAGAAGATCCAGGCGTCGCGCACCTCGGCCTCGAAGCCGACCCAGTTCAGCGTGGCCCAAGAGCCGCCGGCGCTGCGGGCCAGGAAGGATTCGCGCGTCCAGGCCTCGAGCTGGGGGGCGACCTCGTCGGTGCGATCCAGGGACAGGCGGCGTCCCGCCCGCCGGCTGAGGGCCTGTTCCAACTCCAGCGCATCGATGCGGACCGCGACCTCGAACAGTCCCCGCTCGGGGCGCAGGTCCAGCTCGGCTTGGGTCTCGTGCCAGGGGTGACGCTCGTCACGCGGTAGGCGTTCGCACGGTGCCAGGCACAAAACCGCCGCCTCCGCCAACCACAGGCTCGTCAGCGCCAGGGCGCCCGCGAAGCTCACCGCCCGCCGACCGCGCCTTCACCGCCGTCGTCGACCGCTTCAGCGCCCTCCGCCGCTTCCGCACGGGCCTTCTCGGCCGCGCGCTCGAGCTGCATCGGGTTCTGCTTGTCCTTGTCCTTGAACAGCTCGAAGCGCGTGCGCACGGGCTGCTGCGGGAAGTGGTTGTCGGACGTGTCGACGTCGGCGGTCTCCTCGTGGGGGTCGAGCACGATGCTCTCGATGCGCGCCTCGGTCATCAGCAGCTTGGTCACGCGCAGGTCGTTCTGGCGCCAGATCTCGGCGGGGATCCGGACCTCCTGGACCAGACCACCCTCCAGGTGCAGTTCGAGAATCACCGGCATCACCAGCCCGCCGTGGTTGGCGATGGTGACCGCGGTGAAGTACGGCATCTCGCGCTCGATCAGCTCCCGCTCCCAGGGGTCGAGGCCCTCGATCAGGTCTGCGTAGGCCTGCTCGTCCTGATAGGTGACGGCGAACTCGTCGTAGCTGTTGTAGAAGTCGAGCAGCTCCGGATAGCGATCCGAGCGCTTGGCCAGGGCCGCGTTGCGCTGCTCGCCCAGGGTCTCGGGCCGGGCCTCGTCCTCGGCGCGGTCGCGCGCCTTGGCGATCTGCGGGTCACCGGGGTCCAGGGTGAACTCCTCGACGCCTACGATCCCCAGGTTGACGTGGTCGGTGGTGTAGAACCAGCCGCGCCAGAACCAGTCCAGGTCGACCGCGGAGGCGTCCTCCATGGTGCGGAACAGGTCCGCGGGCTGGGGCCGCTTGGAGGCCCAGCGCCGGGCGTACTCGCCGAAGGCGAAGTCGAACAGCTCGCGCCCCATGACCGTCTCGCGCAGCACGTTCAGGGCCGTGGCCGGCTTGGCGTAGGCGTTGTTGCCGAACTGCAGCAGGGTCTCCGAGTTGGTCATGATCGGCACCTGGTTGGCGCTCGACATGTACCCGGTGATGTTGCGCGGCTCGCCGCGGCGCGAGGGGTAGTCCGGCTCCCACTCCTGCTCGGCCAAGTACTGGACGAAGGTGTTCAGCCCCTCGTCCATCCAGGTCCACTGGCGCTCGTCCGAGTTGATATACATCGGGAACCAGTTGTGGCCGACCTCGTGGATGACCACGGAGATCAGGCCGTACTTGGTGCGCGCCGAGTAGGTCCCGTCCTCCTCGGGTCGCGGCCCGTTGAAGCAGATCATCGGGTACTCCATGCCGCCCACGGGCCCGTTGACGCTGATCGCCACCGGCCAGGGGTAGGGCACCGCGAACTTGGAGTAGACCTCGAGGGTGTGGGCCACGGCGTGGGTCGAGTAGCGGCTCCACAGGGGCTCACCCTCGCCCGGGAAGTAGGACATGGCCAGCACGCGGCGGCCGTCGATGTCCACGCCCATCGCGTCCCAGGCGAACTTGCGTGAGCTGGCCCAGGCGAAGTCGCGCACGTTCTCGGCGGCGAACTTCCAGGTGGCCGTGCCGTCCGCGCGCTCCTGCTCGTTGGCGTCGGCTTCGGCCGGCGTGATGACCAGTACCGGCGCGTCGGAGCGCTCGGCCTCGGCCAGTCGCTGGCGCTGCTGCGCCGTCAGCACCTCGTCCGGGTTCTGCAGCACCCCGGTGGCCGCCACCACGTGGTCGGCGGGCACGGTGATCTCGACCTGGTAGTCCCCGAACTCGAGCGTGAACTCGCCGCGGCCCAGGAACTGCTTGTGTTGCCAGCCGTTGACGTCGGTGTAGGCCGCCAGGCGCGGGAACCAGTGGGCCACCTCGAAGATCCAGTTGCCGTCGTCCTCGAAGTACTCGGCGGCGGCCCGTGCCCAGACCTCCCTGGAGTCGTTCATGACGAAGGTCCAGTCGATCTCGAACTCGGTCCGGGCCCCGGAGGCCAGCGGTTGGGGCAGGTCCACCCGCATCATCGTGTCGACGACCGTGTGCGTGAGGGCCGCGCCGGCGCCGTCGCGCACGGCCAGCACGTCGATGCCGCCCTCGAACTCGTCGCGCGCCAGCATCGCGCGCATCGTTCCGAAGCCCTCCTTCGCGAGCCCCGAGTTCTCCTCCACGAGGGCGCCGTGGCTGTCGGGCGAGTACAGGTTGTTCTCGAGCTGGACCCAGAGGTAGCGCAGCTCGTCGGGCGAGTTGTTGGTGTAGGTGATCCGCTCCGAGCCTGTGAAGCGACGGCTGTCCTCGTCGAGGCTGATCTCGATGGCGTAGTCGACCTTCTGCTGCCAGTACTCGTGCCCCGGTGCACCCGATGCGTTGCGGTAGGCGTTGGGGGTCGGCAGGACCTCCTCGAGTTGGCGGAACACGTCCTTGCCCGAGCGCGCGGGCGGCGCTTCGCCGACGCCCTGGGCGATGGCGAAGCCCTGGACCGCGACGGCGGCGGCGGCGGTCAGGACCAGGCGACGGAGGGCGAGGGGACGCGGGAGGGAGACTGATTGCACGGCGATCACGGTGGCTGGGGGTCGAGGGCGCGTACCGGGGGGTAGCGAGGGGAGATCTTCCTCGGCTCCGGCACTGCGGTCCAGCCTCCCATGGCCTGGCGGTAGGATCGCGCCCCGCCCGGCGGCGCCCTCCCGCTCCGAAAACACCCAGCGACCCCTATGGAACCCACGCGAACCCTGCTCGGCCTGCTCCTGCTCTCGCCCGCCCTGACCGCCGCCTGCGCCCTGCCGCAGCCCGCGGCGGTCGTCGCCGACGTCGAGCCGACGGTGTTCGAGCCCCGCGCCAACGCGCGGACGGACGTGCTGCGGGCCCCGGGCCTGCCGCAGTTCCCCTCCATCGATCCGACCGGTCAGTGGATCGCCTTCAGCCACGCCGGCGACCTCTGGGCGGTGCCCGCCGCCGGTGGCGTGGCCTCGCGGCTGACCGCACACCCCGCGCGCGAGGGCCGCTCGGCCTTCGCGCCCGACGGGCGCCGCCTGGCCTTCGAGTCCAATCGCGACGGCGCCACGAACCTCTACGTGGTGGACCTGGAGCAGCAGGGCGGCCGCTTGATCGCCGGTGAGCCGCGGCGAGTCACGAGCACCGACCGCAGCGAGTCCCTGGGTGGCTTCACGGGCGACGGGAGCGCGCTGCTCTTCGCCAGCTCCCGCGAGCCGGGGCTCTACCGCGCCTCGCGCATGTTCCGGGTCGGCATCGATGGCGGGCCGATCACGCGCTTGACCGACGCCTTCGGCTCCGAGCCCCACCAGGGCGCGGACGGGCGCGTGGTCTTCCGCCGCGGCCGCGACCTCTACGAGCGCCCGCGCTACCGCGGCCCCGGAGCGCCCGAACTGTGGTCCCTCGACCTCGCCAGCGGCGCCTTCGAGGTCCTGGCGCCCTCCGACGCGAGCGAGCACGCCGGCTTTCCGACCCCGGACGGCGGCCTGGTCTTCGTGTCCAGCCGCAGCGGCTCGAACCAGGTCTGGCGCACCGACGCCGCGGGCCGCACCGAAGCCCTGACGAATTTCGTCCCGGCGCCCGGCGAGCCGACCATCGGCCACGGCGTGCGCGACCTGGACGTCTCGGTCGACGGCAAGCACGCGGCCTTCGCCGTCTGGGATCGGATCTACACCCTCGACCTCGGCCAGGCGGACGCGGCTCCCCGGGTCGTGGCCATCGCCCTGTCCGTAGACGACAGCGAGGCGGACGTCGACGTCGTGGACCTCGCGCGCGAGGTGGACGAGAGCGCCGTCTCGCCCGACGGGGCCACGGTCGCGGTGGTCGCCCGCGGTGAGGTCCTGGTGCGCGCCACCGCGGAGGATCGGCCCACGCGGCGCATCACCGACAGCGTCTCGCGAGAGGCGGACGTGGCCTGGTCGCCGGACGGCGCGACCCTCTACTTCGTCTCCGACGAGAGTGGCCGCAAGGGCATCTACACCGCGCGTGTGGCCCTGGCGCGCCAGGACCTCGAGCCCGCGGAGGCCCCGGAGAGCGCGGCGGAGGAGTCCGACGACGAAGCGGCGGAGTCGGAAGCCGGCGATACGTCTTCGGATACGGAGGTCGACGTGGACGTCGAGGGCACCGAGCCGGAATCGGACGCGACGACCGAGGATGAAGGGGATGGGGACGAGGCGGAGTCCGACGAAGACGACGAGCCCGAGGGCCCGACCCCCGGCGAGCGCTGGGCCCAAGCCTTGACCTTCACCGTCGAGCCCCTGGTGCTCGATCCCGACGTCCACCTCTGGCACCCCCTGCCCTCGCCCGACGGTCGCTCGCTGCTGTACCTGCGCGAGCGCGGCGACATGGTGCTGATGGACCTGGCCAGTGGCGCCTCGCGCACCCTGCTCGGGAACTGGGACGAGCCCGAGGTCGAGTGGGCCGCCGACTCCCGCCACCTGGTCTATGCGGTCAGCGACCTGGACTTCAACGGCGACGTGTGGATCGGCGACGTGGGGCCGGCGGACGCCGTCGACTGGACCTTCGAGCCGGTCAACGTCACGCGCCATCCGGACATCGACCACGAGCCGCGCCTGTCGGCGGACGGCAAGGTGCTGGTGTTCCTGTCCGAGCGCGCCGGTGAGAACTTCGAGTGGGACGTGTGGCGCGTCTACCTGGATCGCTCCCTCGAGGGCCTCTCCCAGTACGAGCTCGCCGAGCACTTCGAAGAGGCCGAGAAGGCCTTCGCCAAGCGTGGCGCCATCGACGAGGACACCGAGCAGCCCGAGCCCTTCGAGCTGGACCTCGACGACGCCTGGCTACGCGCCCGGCGCCTGACCAGCTTGCCCGGCTCCGAGTCGAACCTCGGCATCAGCCCCGGTGGCTCCAAGGTCGTGTTCACGGGCTCCGTGGGCGAGGACAGCGGTCTGTGGTCGATCGGTGCCGATGGGGACGAGCGCGAGAAGGTCGTCGGCGGCAGTCCCGGCAACGTGCGCTTCAGCCCGGACGGCAAGCAGATCGCCTTCGTCGAGGGCGGTCAGGCCAAGCGCGTCAAGGCCGACGGCGGCAAGGCCGAGACCTTCGACATCGACGCGCGCGCGCGCTTCGAGATTGCGGCCCAGCAACGTCAGAAGTTCCTCGAGGCGGCCGGCGTGCTGGAATTCGCCTTCTACCACCCGACCCTCAAGGGCCTGGACTGGGGTGCGTTGACCCAGCGCTACCTGACCCTGGCGCAGGGCACACGGACCTCGGACGAGTTCAATCGCGTGGGCACGATGCTCTTCGGCGAGTTGGACGGCTCGCACCTGGGCATCTTCGGCGGCGATGCCTTCCGCGCGCCCTCCCAGGACACCGGCTACCTGGGCGTCGACATCGAGCCCGTCGTGGGCGGCTTCGAGGTCACCGAGGTGATCCTCGGTGGTCCGGCCGACCGGGAGGCGAGCCGCATCGAGGCCGGCGAGGTGATCGTGTCGATGGCGGGTCGGGCCCTGGCGCCCCTGGGCAGCCTGCCAGAGCGGGACCTCTACACGGTGCTCGAGGGGACCGAGGGAGCCGAGCTGCTCCTGGGCGTGCGCGGTGTCGACGGCACCGTGCGACAGCTCGTGATCGAGCCGATGTCCTACACAGCCGAGCGCGACCTGCGCTACGAGCATGACGTGCTCGCCAGGCGCGACGACGTCGAGCGCCTCTCGGGCGGACGCCTGGGCTACCTCCACATCCGCGGCATGAGCATGCGCTACGTGCGCGACTTCGAGCGCGACCTCTACGCTGCCGCCCACGGCAAGGACGGGCTCTTGATCGACGTGCGGGACAACGGCGGTGGGTCGACCACCGACATCCTGTTGGCCTCGCTGACGGCGCCGAACCACGCCTTCACCGTGCCCCGCGGCGCGGATCCGGCCAGCGTTCCGACCGACGCCTACCCGCGCGATCGGCGCCTGATCTACGGCTACTCGCGTCCGATCGCCGTGTTGATCAACGAGAACTCCTTCTCGAACGCGGAGATCTTCGCCCACTCGATCCGGACCATCGGTCGCGGGCGCTTGATCGGCACCCAGACCTTCGGCGGCGTCATCTCCACCGGCGCCGCGCAGTTGATCGACGGCACCGTCGTGCGCCGTCCGTTCCGCGGCTGGTACCTGCCCGACGGCACGGACATGGAGCACCACGGTGCGCTGCCCGACGTGGACGTGCCGCGCACGCCGACCGACGAAGCCGCTGGCGTCGACGCCCAGCTCGAAGCGGCGGTCGCAGCGCTCTTGGCCGACATCGACGCGGGCAAGTAGGCGCGGCGATCGAGCAGGCGCGGCGAGGGGGGGCGCGGCCGCGCCGCGCTCCCCTCAGTCGCGCGTTCCAGCGAGGGCTTCGAGCACGACCGGCGCCAGTCCGCCGGCCAGGATCTGATGACCCTCCGCCGAGGGATGGAAGTGGTCGAGGAACAACTGGTCGGGGTCCGGGCGCTCGACCTCGTCCCACTTGAACAGGTCGCGCCCGTCCACGAGCGGCACGTCCAGGCGCTCGGCGGCGGCCTCGAGCTGCTTGGTGTACTTCAGGCAGAAGGGCGACTCGACCTCGTACACCCGCTGCCTGGGCATCGACAGCAGCACCGGGATCGCGCCCGCGGCGCGGATCTCGCCCACGAACTCGTCCAGGTAGGCGCCGAAGTCCTCGGGGGCAACGCGACGGGTTCCGGGCCAGTCGAGGGCGCCCTGGCCGCCCACGTGTTGCTCGGCCTTGACCCAGGCCTCGTACTTGGCGATCCGATCGGCCTCGCGGCCGCCGAGCAGGTCGTCGCGCACGTAGTGGGCGAGTTGCACCAGCTTGGAGTTGGCGCGCAGCACGTCGGTCTTGGAGAAACCGACGCCCTTCTGATGGGCGATCTTCGGGCGGTCGGGCAGCCCCTGGGCGGGATAGAGCTCGTTGACGGCGCCGAAGGCCAGGACGACCACGTCGGGCGAGTAGACCGACAGCTTGCGGAAGCGCTCCAGGCCCTGGGCGATGGTGTAGCCGATCACGCCGCCGGCGATGGTCTCGGCGTCGAGGCCGGCGCCGCGCAGGTTCTGTTCCAGTTGAGCCGTGTAGCACTCGTCGTAGGCGACCTTCATCCCGAACGAGGACGAGTCGCCGAGGGTCAGCACGCGCACCACGCCGTCGGGCTTGGCGACCTCGCGCTCGGGCCCTCGGAAGCCCGCGCTGTTGACGAACTCGCCCGGGGCCATGGGGATCTCGGCGCCGGGCCGCGGCTCCCAGAGGGTCCCGATGGTGATCTGGTGCAGGCCGCGCCCGCTCTTCATCTGGGCATCGAGTTCGTTGCCCCAGACGGCGTAGACCGGGTCGGGTTCTTCGTTGCTGAAGCCGACGACGCGCAGCAGCAGCTCGCTGCCGAGGACCATCACCGCCAAGGAGATGGAGGAGACGAGCAGGGCGCGACGGGCCTTCGAGGGGGTCGGTCGATCGGTCATGGGGGAGATGATGCGGGGCTGGGGCGCCATCTATACGGTTTCACGGCGAATCAGGGAGGGTAGTGCAGGTCGATCGACCCCGCGAGTCGGTCGTCGGCGGAGCGCGGCGCTATCGTTGGGCCCATGCACAGCCACACCCCCCCGACCGCATGGCGTCGCTCGTTCCGGACCCGGTCGCTCACCACACTTGGCTGCTTGGCCCTGAGCGGGCCGGCCTGGGGCGCGGATCTGACCCTCGACGGGGCCTCGTCGATCGAGGTCACGTACGGAACGTCCTTCGTGGCCCAGGTCAGCGGAGCGCCGGGCTCGATCGCGGCCATCTACTACGACGTGGATCCGGGCCCCACGACGATCGCGGGGGTCGCGGTACCGCTGGGCCTGACGCCGGCGCTGGGCCAACTGGTGCTCGGCAGCACCGACGGCGCCGGAGTCCTGGCGACCCTGGGCATCGTGCCTGACGCGCCGGTGTTGAGCGGGCTCCAGGTGCACTTCGCGGGCCTGGTGCTCGACGCGGCCGAACCGCTCGGGCTCGCTGTGACGCCAGGCGCGCTGCTCACGGTGGTGCCGCCCGTCGGCGCCGGTCAGGACCAGGCCACCTTCGTCGAGGCGGCCGTCGTGCTCGACGGCGGCGACGCAGCGGACCCCGACGGCCTGGTCCCCGCCGGAACCACACTGCTGTGGGAGCTGACCTCCGCGCCCCCCGGCAGCGGCGCGACGATCGCCAACGCCGACGGCCTCTTCGGCGTGCTGGTGCCCGACCTGCCGGGAACCTACGGCGCGCGGTTGCGGGTCAGCGCGGGTGGCGTCGAGACGGTGGACGAGACCCTCGTGCAGGCCTTCCGGCTCGACACCACGCCGGCTCTCGACGGCACCTGGGTCGCGGGGCCGGGCCTGAACGTGTCGGGCCTCGTCGCCGGACCCGTAGCCGGTGCAGGCTTGACGCTCGACGGCAACGCACTCGCCCTGGGACCGGGCGGCGCCTTCGCGTCACAGTTCGTCGCCTTCGATCCCGCGGCGGCCTTCGAGCCGCTGCTGTTCGAGTTGACCACTGCGGGTGGCCAGGTGGCGCGCAAGCGCGTGACCGTCGGCCAGGGCCTGGCCCTCCCGCTCACGGCCGGCGCGGCGGGTCAGCTCTCGGCGCACCTCGCTCCGGCGGGCTTGCAGATGGTCGCCCAGGCCGGCGAACAGGAGCTGCTGGCGGCGGATCTGGATGCTCTGCTGCTCGGCCTGCCGGCGACCCAAGTCGCGAACAACGAGGGGCTGTGGGGCTTCACCATCTTCTCGGCCACGGTCAAGTTCACCTCGGTCAGCTTCGGCCAGGACATCGACCTGCAGCTCGTGCCCCAGTCGGGCAGTCTGCTCGGCTTGGTCAAGGTCAAGAACGTCCACGCCACCTTCGACGTCTGGGGCGACCTGCTCGAGATCCCCTACAACCTGACCGGATCGATCGACTCCAGCTCGACGGACCTCTCGGCCCTGATGGTGCTGTCGGTGCAGAACGGTGAGATCGTCGTCGATCTGCAGAACCCGACTGTGGTGCGGAACGGCTTCAACTTCGACCTCGACGGCTTCCTCGGCTCCGTGGCCGAGCTCTTCATCATCGAGGACTGGGTCAAGGAGCAAGTGGAGAGCGCGGTGGCCGATTCACTCAGCGCCGAGATGGGGCCGGCGATCGAGGAGATCCTCAACTCCTACGAGCTCAGCGGCAACCTGTTCGAGACGCTCGAGGTCGACGTGCAGATCGACGCCGACTTCGCCAGCGTCCAGCAGACGTCGGGCGGGGTCACCTTACGGATGAACGGCGCCGCGGCGGCCCTGTCCTCGGAGCCTGGCTCGCCGGTGGTGACGGTCTACCCGGCGACCTTCGGCAGCGGTCCGGCCTTCGGTGCCCTGAGCCCGAACGGCCAGGTCTACACCGCGGGCCTGGCGGCCTCGGCGGGCTTCCTGAACCTGGTGCTCTGCGCCTCGACCGCCGCGGGGCTGTTGGACGGCGACCTGGCGGAGTTGGTCGATCCGGCCCTGCTCGGGGGCCAACCTGGCGAGCAGCTCACCGTCGACGCCCTCCAGGTGCTGTTCCCCGGCGCCGGCTTCGATCGCTTTCCGGTCGGCACGCCGGTCGAGATGCGCGCGGAGGGCAGCCTGGCGCCGCGCGTGCGCGCGACACCCGGGAGCGCGAACTTGGGCACGATCGACCTGGCCGGTCTGGTGGTCGAGTTCCGCGTGGCCGGGGCCGATGCGCCGATTCCGGTGTTGCGCCTGGTGCTCGACGCCAGCGCCGACCTGGGCCTCACGATCCAGGCCGACGGGACCTTGTCCGCGGCTCTGACGGGTGAGCAGGTCACCGGCTTGGTGGTGGGGTCCTTCCCCGGCGGGGACTTGACCGTGCTGCAGGTGGGGCTCGACTTCCTGGCCGGCTTCCTGGTGCCCCAGTTGGCGGCGGTGCTGGGGCAGGTGCCCCTGCCCTCGCTGGAGTCCGCGGGACTTTCTCTCACGCCGACCGAGGTCAGCCTGGGTGGACCGCTCCAGGACCACGTCGGCTTCTACGGCGACCTCGAGCTCGTCCCCATCGAGCAGCAGTGATCAGGGCGCCTGCCAGGCCGCGCCGTTCGTCAGGCGCGCCTGGCCGGCGGTCAGCACGTAGCACTGCAAGTGCAGGGTCAGCCCAGAGGGCGCGCCGCTGACCTGCAGGTTCACGTTCAAGACGCCCGATCCGCCGACGCTGCCGAGGTAGACGGTCTGCAGGGTGGCCAGGTGCGGCCACAGGTCACCCGCAGCGCCGAAGGGCACCGGCGGGATGCCCGGCACGCCCGCGTAGCCCAACCACACGGCGCTGCTCGGTGACGCGCCCGTGGAGCTGGCGAAACTACTGCCGGCGAGTGGCGTGACCACCAGGGTCGGCGAGCCCGGGCTCGGCACCAGGCCGAGGCTCTCCCACACGTCACCGCCGGTGACCGTCTCGCTGGAGTGGGCCACGCGGTAACCCGGCGCGGTGGCGGCCACCGGATAGGTGCCGGCCGGCAGGGGGAACTCCCAGTAGCCGTCCGACGCGGAGGTCGTGAAGGTCCCGTCTGACAGGGCCACGGTGCCGCCCGCGATGCGCGCGCCGATGCCGAGGGTCGCGTCGTAGAGCACGCCCTTGAGCGTGCCGCTGGTGCCGACGCCTCCGCTCAACTTGCCGTCCACGTCCGCACGCAGCGCGGGCAGCTCGGCGTAGAGCGAGTCGCCGGGGCAGGCGGTGGCACTCACGTCGCGGTGGCCGTAGAGCGTCTGCTCGACGGCACCCAGGCCCGCGTAGAAGGCCGAGCCCGTGGGATCGATGCCCTGCTGATCGCACTTCCAGGCGGCCAACTCGCCGAAGGCCTCGAGCAGCGCCGCAGTGGGGGCGTTGTTCACCGGCGGATGGAAGTAGCCCATCACGCACACGCCCATCGAACCGCAGTTCTTGCCGTCGTGGGCGCCCTTGACGTCGTCGCCGCCGGCGCGCCCCTCGAAGATCCAGCCCTGCTTGGAGATCAGGTAGTTGTAGCCAACGTCACACCAGCCGTTGGTGAACATGTGGTAGGCCTGGATCGACTGGACGTTCGCCGCCGCTTGGGACCAGGTCGAGGCCTGGAAGTCCGCCGACGAGGCCGAGTGGTGCAGGGCCACGTGGGTCGTGTTGCAGTAGCTCACGCCGCACTGGGGCGCGAGGGCTCCCCAGCTCGCGCGGTCGTAGATGAAGGGCTTCGGATAGCCCGCGCCGGCCGCGACGGGTAGGGGCGTCGGCTGCAGCGGCGTGGCTCCCGGGCCGATCCAGACGACGGTCAGGCCGCTCAACGTGGTCGGGCCAACCAGGGTCAATCGCGCGCCCGCCGCCGGGCCTCCGTAGGCGTGGGTGAGCCCGGACACCGATGCGGCGCCGGCGGGCCGGTCCAGACCGACGACATCGGGGGCGAGGTCGTGGGCGGCGACGATCGGCTGGACCCCGAGCCCCGCTCCGTTCGGATCCAGCAACTCGAACCAGGCCTCCCCGAGATCCCCCCGCCACCAAAGGCCGAGGGAGCGCGCCGGCAGGGGCGCGTCCAACTCCAACTCGATCGACTCGCCCGCGGCCAGGCGCAGCCCCTCGAGGGGAGTGGTTGCGATCGGCAGGCCTTGCGCCACCGCGGGGGCGGCCAAGACGGCCGACGCGAAGGTCGCCGTGGCAACACCGACAGCCGCGAGGCGGACAGGGACGACGAGGCGGACAGCGGCCAGGTGGACAGCGGCGAGGATCTCCAGCTTCATGCCGGCGATCCTACGCCGCGATCGGTCAGCGGTGTTCGTGATCGGTGTGTCCGTCGCCCGCGTTCCCCGCGGCGGGGGCCCCCGGCGTCGTCAAGCCGCGCGCCGTGACCTCGAGGGCCAGCATGGCGTAGGCCGTGGCCAGGACCGGGTTGCCCTCCCACCATCGCGGGCTGTTGGCGTTGATCCACGATCCGTCGAGGCGCTGCATCGCCGTCAAACGGCCGGCCAGCTCCTCGCGCCAGTCGTGCGCCACGCCCGCGCCGTCCACCACCTGCTCTTGACCATAGGTGTCGAGGGCCTTG
Source organism: Engelhardtia mirabilis (assembly GCA_007751255.1). Classification (GTDB taxonomy): domain Bacteria; phylum Planctomycetota; class UBA1135; order UBA1135; genus Engelhardtia; species Engelhardtia mirabilis. The sequence goes on along the minus strand of CP036296.1, from coordinate 4,180,280 downwards.
GACATGGAATAGAAGTAGTAGTAGAGGCCCTGGTAGGGCGCTGACGGATCGCTACCGATGGCGAAGCCCGGGTTGATGTCGAGGGTGTAGTTCTCCGTGAGCCACTTCCAAGCCATCTCGACACGCGGGTCGTCCTTCGGCAGGCCGGCAAAGAGGTAGCCGCGCAGCAGGGCATAGGTCATCGAGCCGTAGGAGCGCGGGATCTTGGTCCCGTCCGCCAGCTCGACGAAGCCGGCTTTCGACTCGCCCGGCGCGTAGCCCGCGCCGCCGTCGTTGCCGGGCCGCACCGTGTCCCCGTCGACGACCAGCACGAGGTCGTTGCTCTCGCTGCGGTTCTGGGTGCGCTGCAGGAAGATCAGGGCCTTCTTGTAGGCCTCGTCGCCCTCTTCGACGCCGGCCGCTGCCAAGGCCTCCAGGGCGAGCTGGAGGTTGGAGAGGTCGGGGCGTTCGTCGCCGCCGTAGCCGACGCCGCCGTAGTAGCGATCCGACGGTCCATAGCCCTCACCCTCGTCCGCCTGCAGTGCCAGCAGGAACTCGCGCGCCCCCTCGACCAGGGGCACGTCCTGGGTGCGGCCGGCACGCGTCAGCGCCAGGACGGAAGCCGACGTCACGTAGTTCGCCATGGCGCCCGCGTGGATCGAACCATCCTTCTGCTTCAATCCGCGCAGGTAGTCGAGGCCCTTGTTGATCGCCGACTCGACCTCGACCCCGCGCGGCTCGGGCGTCGTCAGGAGCGCACCCACGACCATTGCGGTGATACCCGGGTCGGTCTGACCCAGCGCGCCCCACAGGCCGTCTGCATTGGAATTCGCGACGAGGAAACCGGCGCCGCGGGCCAGGCCCTGGCGCGCCTGCTCGTTGTCGACGCTCCGGGCGGCGGGCAGGGGCACGGGCTCGACTGGCGCGGCCTTGGGCTCGGCGGCCTTGACCGCGTCGTGGTAGCCGGAGAGCTCCCAGACGTTCTTGGCCGTGGTCAGGGTGCGACCGCCGTAGCCCTCCCAGAAGCCCGCCTTGTCCCGTTGGGCGAGCAGGTTGTTCGCCATGCGCGCCGCCGTCGCGGCGTCCGTGGCCGCGGGGTGCGGTGCCTCGACCGACGCCAGACCGAGGAAGGCCCGCGCGCGTCCGAACATGGCGAGGGCCGGCTCCTCGTCGATCAGGGACAGGGTCTGGGCCACCGCCAGGGTCTGGGCGAGCACCTGGTGCGGGGCGGCGTCGGCGTCGGCCACGGCGCCGTCCGGGCGTTGCCTGGTGAGCAGGGCGTCGAGCGCCTTGGTCAGGAAGGGCCCGTCCGAGACGTGGTAGCCCCGCGGGCTGCCGATGAAGGCGCGCACCACCCAGGCCGTGGTTTCAACGTCGCCGTAGGCCCCAGTGGTCAGGTCCTGCTGGGCGCGGAGCCAACGCAGGGATGCGTCGATCTCGGACTTCAGGCCCTCGGCCGTGGCCTCGACCGCCCCCTGCGGCGGCGCGCCAGCGGTCGGAAGACCGGCGGGCGCAGCGGCTGAGGACAGGGTCGGGCTGGCGAGGGCGGCGAGGAGCAGGGCGGCGATCATCGTCTGCGGGTACGGCGGAGGGCCGGCGTCGTTGGGAAGGGGCGGGAGCTGGGATCCCGGAGTCCGACATCAACGCCCGATCGTCGATCGGGTTCAACCCCTCCCGCGCGCGATTTGTGGGGCGACCGGGTCCTCGGTTCGGGGGCGTCTGCCACCCTTCCCCGCCGGGGCCGGCCGAGCTCAATCGGGATGCCGTCGCGCGATCGCACCGATTCGGGTAGCAGGCCCCGTCCCCACTCTGGCGCCGCCGCGGCGGTGGCGTTCAGCGCTGCGGCTGTCCCCCCGCCGCGGGGCGCGCCGCCCACAGCTGTGGCGTCGTCACGCAGCGGAACCCGAGGTGGCTCAGGCCCGAGTCGGGGGAGGAGGCCATCTTGGCGCTGGGCCGGTAGCTGGAGCAGTAGCTGGCGTGGCACAGGAACGAGCCGCCCTTCTGCACGCGGCTGTCGGGCGTCAACGGGTTGCGCGGATCGGCCGCGCGGGCCGGTCCCGTGGGGTTGGAGCAGCAGGTCCCCGGCTCGGTCTCGGCCACGCGCCGGCCGTAGGTGCCGGGGTCGAAGCGATCCGCGGTCCACTCCCACACGTTCCCGGACATGTCGAACAGGCCCAGCTCCGAGGGCGGGAAGCTGCCCACCGGCGCTGCGCCGACGAAGCCGTCGAGGGCCTCGTTGTGGTGGGGGAACTTCCCCTGCCAGATGTTGGCCAGGTGCCGGCCGCCGGGCTCGAGTTCGTCGCCCCAGGCGAAGCGCTGGCCGTCGTGACCGAAGCGAGCGGCGCGCTCCCATTCGGCCTCGGTCGGCAGGCGCTTGCCGGCCCAGGCGGCAAAGGACACCGCGTCGTCCCAGGCCACGTGCACCACCGGATACCGCTCTCGGCCTTCGATCGAGCTGCCCGGACCCTCGGGATGACGCCACGACGCGCCGGGGGTCCAGGTCCACCACTGGCTCACGTCGTCGAGGTAGACGGCATGGGAGGGCGGCGTGAAGACCAGGGATCCGGGGACCAGCACCCCGGGCGGCGGCTCGGGCGTTCCGGGCGGGAGTTGAGCCTTGAGCTCCTCCCAATCCGGCGCCCGCTCCGCGATGGTCACGTAGCCGGTGGCATCGACGAACTGCGCGAACTGCGCGTTGGTGACCTCGGTGCTGTCGATCCAGAACCCGTCGAGTTGGACCGGGTGGCCAGGCCGCTCGTCCGCGCGCGCCTCGGGGCCGTCCCAGCCCATGTTGAAGCGTCCCGGCGGGACCCAGACCATGCCCGCAGGGGACGGCGCGGGTGCGGTCGATTGCTCGCCGGCCTGGACCGGCGCGTCCGTCGCGACTTCGCCCGCCGACGACCCCGGCTGTGCCGGCGCCGGGGCGCAGGCGGCCGCGATGCCCGCGAGCCCGACGGCCGCGAGCGCGTGCAAGGGGGGCAGCGACCGACGCCGCGGCCAATTCGGGGAGCAGGGCTGAACCATGTACGGCCGAGCGTAGCGACTCTTGCGCTCCCCGGCGATTGGACCGCCTGTCACTGCTCGGTCAGCCTTACTGCCCGGTCAGCGTCACCGCCCGGTCAGCGTCACCGCCCGGTCAGCGTCACCGCCCGGTCAGCGTCACCTCTGGGCCAGCCTCACCGCTGTGCCGTAGGCCAGGACCTCGGCCGCGCCCGACGCGATGGTCGAATTGGCGAAGCGCAGGCCGACGACCGCGTCCGCGCCCTGGGCTCTGGCCTCGGCCACCATGCGGTCGATGGCCTGCTCGCGGGCCTCGGCCATCAGCTTCGTGTAGTCGTCGATCTCGCCCCCGACGAGGTTCTTCATGAAGGCCCAGATGTCGCGACCGAGGTGGCTGGCGCGCACGGCGCTGCCGCGCACGAGCCCGATCGTCTGCGCGATCTCGCGATCCGCGATAGCCGGAGTGGTGGTGATCAGCATGCCTGGCGGGCGCTCACCGGCGCACGTGGACGTAGGGGTCGAAGGGCAGGTTGCGCGTGCGCCAGCGCAGGGCGGCCGCGAGCAGCATGACGAAGCCGGCCAAGCCCGCGCCGCCGCTGAACAGCAGGGCGTGCTCGCCGACTTCGTTCTGGATTCCGAGCAAGAGCAGCGCGGCCTCGGTGCCCAGGCCACCGAGCAGCAGGGCCAGGCCGCCACGGGTGAACAAGCGGTGCCAGGGATCGGCGCGCAGGCGCTCCCACTCGTGGTCCTGGGGTTCGGGCGGGGCCATCTGCCTGGCGAGGAGGGCCAAGCCTTGCAGTTCGGCGACCTCCCGCGCGAGGCTCGGCTCGCGTCGCAAGCGCGACTCGAACTCGGCCCACTCACCGGCGGGGAGTTCCCCGTCGACGTAGGCCATGGCCTTCAACTGGTCGGGCGTGGGGTGCTCTTGGGAGCTCATCTCGGAGGCCTGGGGCGTTCGGGGGGGGCCGCCACGGGAGTCGGGTCTTCGGTCTCGCCGAGCAGCGGACCGAGCTGGTCGCGCAGTCGTCGGCGCGCGTGGAACAGGCGCGACATCACCGTCCCCTCGGGGATCGACAGGGCCTCGGCGATCTCGCGGTAGGAGAGCTCCTGGGTGTGGCGCAGGGTCAGGATCTCGCGGTCGCGAGGCTTCATCTCCGACATCGCGCGCTCGAACAGGGTGCGGACCTCTTCGATCTCGGCGCCGCGGCTGGGCGAGGGTCCCTCGTCGACGATCTCCCAGGGACTCTCGTCCTCGTCGTGGGCGTCGAGCGAGGAGCGCTTGAGGCGCTTGGTCTTGCGCAGGAAGCTGAAGCAGGTGTTGCGCAGGATGCGGTGGAACCAGGGCAGGAACGGCTGGTCCTCGCGGAAGGTCTCGCGCGCCCGGTAGACCTTCATGAAGGTCTCCTGGGAGAGGTCGAGGGCGTCGTCGCGCGAGCCGACCATGGACGAGGCGACCTGGAAGGCGCGCCCGCGCAGTTGAGCCACGAGCTCGTCGAACGCGTGGCGGTCGCCAGCCTTGGCCGCGGTCATCAATCGGGTTACCTGGCATTCCATCGAGGGCGGCTCATACGCCGCCTCGTTGCGCCTATTCATGGGCTGCCTCGGCTCCATCGCGGACTCCTTCGGTCCGGGCGCGGGGATCTGGCTCCCATCGGACTGCTCGGGGGCCTCAGACATCGGCTCGCTCCCGACCCGCCTCGGCCAGGGCCCAATGGGCGGCGCGGCGATTGGCGCCGGGCTGGCCCAGCCGCGACGCGGCCAGATCCAGTCCCTCGCGGGCGGCGCTGCGCTCGGGTCCGTCGACCCAGAGGGTCCTCAGCGCTTCGAGCACGTCGCCTCTCGGCCCGTCGCCCGCGAAGCACCATTCGGGGCAGACCTCGCGCCCGACCAGTAGGTTCGTCGAGGCGAAGAAGGGCACGGTCAGCACGTGCTGGGCCAGCCAAGCCTCGAGCTTCGAATCGACGCGGTAGACGACGGCCGTCGGCAGGCGGTGGTGCAAGAGGTCGAGCAGGACCGTGCCCGAGACCGAGAAGGCCGCACGGCAGTCGCGCAGGGTCGCGTGCAGGGAACCGAACCGCAGGTCGACCCAATCGGTGGCCCCGGCCTGTTCGACCAGTTCCCGAACGGTGGGCTCCAACTCGGTGCGGTCGTGGGGCAGCGCCACGCGCAGCTCGGGGAACTGCTGTCGCAGCTCTGCCACGACGCCCAGCATCCAGGGCAGGTTGCGCCGCAGGACCGAGTTGCGGCTGCCCGGCAACAGGGCCAGGGTCGAGCAGCGGTCAGGGTCGGGATTGGCGGGTACGCGGGCCAGGGCGTCCTGGATCGGATGCCCCACGTGGGCGGTGCGCACCCGGTGCCGATCGAACCAGGGCGGCTCGAAGGGCAGGATCGACAGGGCCAGGTCCACGGCCGCGCGGTAGCCGCCCACGCGCCAGGGCGCCCAACCCCAGTACTGTGGCGTGACGAAGTGCACGACGGGAACGCCGTAGCCCCGCGCGATGTGACCCAACGGCACGTGCAGGGCCGGCGAATCCACGGCGATCATCAGGTTCGGCCGACCGTCGCGCAGCTCGCGGGCGGCGTCGGTCAGCAGGCGCAGGTAGAAGGGCAGGGCCGCGACCACCCCGAAGCCCATGGCCGACTTGGCCACGGGATCGCCGACCCGGCGCACGCCCTTCTCGTCCAGGCGTTCGCCGCCCAGGCCGGTCAAGGTCGGGGTGGCGAGGCCGTGCTCTGCCGCGACCTCGCACAGCGCATCGATCAGGTGCCGCGCATGCAGCTCGCCGGAGGGCTCGGCGCAGGAGATGAACACTCGCAGCGGGCGGCCGCGGTCGAGCTCCGGCGCGGGGGGACTCAGCGCGGGCGGGTCATCCGGCGGGGAGCCGCTCCTGAGGTCGCCGAGGACCTCGGCCTCGAGCCGACGCCGGGTCAGGAAGTAGGCCACCAGACGCAGGGGGCCGAGGAGCAGCGCCCCGAGGGCACGGGCGAACTCGCGCGCCACCGCAAGTTGCGGCGGGAGGCCGTGGCGAGCTCTGCGCTCGGAGTGGCCTCGGGTCAAGGTGGGGCGCGGCTGGTGCGTCTCCAAGGACTCTTTGTGCCCGCGGGGCGCGGCCCGGGCAAGGCTGCACGGTCGAGGATTGCTGCCGACGAGGGGTAACATGGGCCCCTCGTGCAGCTCGTCGGCATCTTCCTCGGAGCATTCGTGCTCTACAACGTCCTGTCCGTGGTGCCCCTGATCGGGGGCCTGGTCAGGGCTTCGTCGCTGCTCGGATTCCTGGCCTGCTTCCTGATCGTCTCGGCCCTCGCCAAGCGCCTGGTCGCGTCGCGCGAGGCGCGCACTCGCGATGGGGCCAGCCTTGCGGATCTGCGCCGGGTGAACACGCCCCATGGTCGCGGCAAGCTCGGCGCCGCGCTCCTGGCCCGCGGTCGCGTGCGTGCGTCGATCGAACCCCTCGAGGAGGCGCGTCGTGGCGATCCGGAGGCGATCGAGTGGCCCTATCGGCTGGGCTGCGCGCGCCTGGCCAGCGGGTCGCCCCAGCCCGCGGTCGCGGAGCTCCGCGCCGTGGTCGAGCGGGACGAGGAGTACGCCTACGGCGGAGCCCTGATGCGCCTGGCCGAGGCGACCCTGGCCAGCGGCGACCCGGCGGGGTCCCTGGAGCTGCTCGAGCGGGTCGACCGCAACCACGGCCCCTCGCCCGAGGCCGCCTACCGCCGGGGCCGCGCCCTGGTGGCCTTGGGCAGGTCGGCCGAGGCCAAGACCGCCTTCGCGTCAGCCCGCCAGCTCGCCGACGAGGCTCCGAAGTTCCAACGCAGCGAGGCTCGCGGTTGGGCGCTGAAAGCTTGGTGGGCCGGGCTCACGACGGCAGGCGCCGCTCGAAGCTGAGCAACGACGCGATCAGCAGCACGATGTTGATCACGCTGAAGGGCACCACGCGGTTCATCAACACCCCGCCGTTGTCGCGGATGTTCTCGAAGGCCTTGGGGTCCACGTACTCGTAGGGCGACCAGTCGTTGACGCCCGGCACGAAGTAGGCGGCGTAGAGGGCGATCCCGATCAAGAGCAGGGTCAAGATCAGGCGAATCACGTTCTGCGCCCGCGTGGAGCACAGGAACGCGAGGCCATAGATGATCAACAGGAACAGGGCCGAGTGCAGGCCGGCCGAGGCCCACAGCCACGGATCGTCGGTGACGGGCTCGAGCGGAACGTCCAGCACGTGGGCGATCCAGGGGCCCATGGCGCTGGTCACGACGAAGGGCACCAGGATCGCCAAGGCGCCCGCGAGGTAGCGCTCGAGCAGCACGCGCCAGCGCGGTTGGGGGCGGGCCAGCCAGACCTCCAGGGTGCGCCGCTCGGACTCGCCGGCCACGGCGCCGGAGGCGAACAACACGGCCACGAAGGTGCCGGTGGTCGCGCCGAACTTGAAGAACTGCTGCACCGCCATGTAGCCCCAGTCGCTCTGGGTCGTGGCGTCGGAGAGGATCTTGAATTGGCTACCGAGGTTGCTGGCGAGGCGCACCAGGGCGCTCATCTCGTCCAGGAACTTGGGGTAGAAGCCGATCGTCACCGAGAGGTGCGCGAGCAGGAACAGGGAGAAGATCAGGCCGCGAAAGAAGGCCGAGCGCCAGACGTAGGGCATGGGGGATCAGAGGCCTTCCACGCCGTAGAGGTCGCGGTAGAGCTCGCGCAGGGAAAGCTGGCCGTACTCGACCTTGGCCGGGCGCGGCCAGTCGGTGCGCTGTGCGACGAGGCCCAGGATCGGGCGCGGATCGTCGCTGTCGAGCTCGATCGTGGTGCGCGAGCCGTGGGCCATGACCGCCACGGCGCCGTTGGAGCGGGCCGCGGACTCGAGGTCCGCCGGCGGCTCGTCGGGCCACTCGACGCGCACCAGGCGACGCGCGCGGGCAGCCAGGTCGACCGCGCTCTCGTCGGCGATCAAGCGGCCCGCGGACAGGAACAGGAGCCGGTCGCAGGAATGGTCGACCTCGCCCAGGTGGTGGGAGGAGAGCAGGGTCGTGCGCCCGGGGCTGGCGTCCTCGCGCAACAGGTCCATGACCTCGCCGCGCTTGCTGGGGTCCAGGCCCTCGGTGGGCTCGTCCAGGATCCGCAGGGGCACGTCGGGAGCCAGGGCCGCGGCGAACAGCAGTTGTCGCTTCATCCCGTGGCTGAACGAGCGCACCCGGCCGCGGCGCGGCAGGCCCAGGCGCTCGAGCAGCTCGATGCCGCGCGCCACGGAGGAGCGCTCGCGGCCCTTGAGCAGCCACTTCAGGTGTGCCTCGCAGCGCAGCTCGCCGTAGAAGCCGAGCTCTCCGGGCGCGAAGGTGCAGCGCGCGCGCACGGCGGTGCCGTCGCCGTGCAGGCGCACCCCGGCCACCGTGGCCGAGCCGCCGCTGGGGCGCAGCAGGCCGACGACCATCCGCATCAGGGTCGACTTGCCGCTGCCGTTGGGGCCGATCAAACCGACGATCGAGCCCGGCTCGAGGTCGAGATCGAGGGGTTGCACGGCGATCTTGTCGCCGAAGTGGCGCGTCAGACCTCGCAGGGAGGTCGAGACGCCCGTGAACCCGGGCGCGCTCGGTTGGGTGGTGGTGGTCAAGGCAGGATTCCGGCGGCGCGCATGCGCGGGTAGACGAGCTCTGCGAGGGCGCCGTAGCCGTCGCCGTTCAGGTGGAAGTCCGGGTCCCGGGGCAGCTCGACGTTGGCGGGCGCGTTGCCCTCGGCCAACTTGGCCAGGTAGGCCTGGACGGCCTCGTCGGCGAAGTACTGCTCCAGTTGGAACTCGCGCGCGGGTCCCTCGCCCTCGGGTCCGCGGTCGATCCCGTCGAGGTTGCCGCGCATCCAGCCCAGCATGTTGAAGGTCGGTAGACCCTCCTCTTCGAAGATCCCGTCCGCGAATTCCACCAAGGGCAGGATTTGCCAGTTCGGGTCGCGGGCGTCGCCCATCCAGCTCATCAGCGGCTGGTGGATCACGAACAGCGGGATGTGGCGCTCGCGACAGATCTGCGCGATGCGCGCGATGGCCGCACGGGTCGCCTCGCGATTCTCGGGGCGATTGTGGGACCAGGGGCTCCGGTCGGAGAGGTGGGGCGACGGGCCGCGAGTCAGCCGGGCCTCGTAACGCCGCTCGATCCAGTCGTAGAGGTGACTCGAGAACATCAGCCGACGCAGCCCCGCCGGCAGGGGCATGGCATCCCCGTACAGGATCCGCAGGTCCTCGTCGTAGAAGAAGCCGTCGGCCAGGATGTCGTTGGTGTTGAAGTACAGCAGCACCACGTCCGGATCGATGGCCAGACCGTCCTGCTCCAGGGCGCGCAGTTGCTGCCCCGTGTGGTAGCCGGGCACGCCCATGTTGACCCCGCGCCAGGTGACGTCGCTGCCGGCCGCGCGCTCGGCCGCGGTGGCCTTGGCGGCCAGGCGCGCCACGACGGTCTCGTCCTCGTCGCACCACATGCCGAAGCAGAAGGAATCGCCCAGGGCCAAGAGGCGCCGTTCGCCCGCGGGCTTCTCGGTCGGGAACTCCTCGCCCCGGCTGCGGTGGGAGTTGGCGCGAAAGGTCCAACCGTCGACCTGGGTCACGGCCCCAGGGCGCATGGCGTAGCGGCGTACCGGATCGTCGACTTCCTCGTAGAAGTCCGATTGCAGCAGCTCCGCCCAGCGCCGGTGGGTGCGGTTGAGGCCCGCTTCCAGGGCCGCGTCGCGGTCACCGGAGAGGCGCAGGCCGACCTCGAGCGCGACCCCGGCGAGGATCAAGGTCCCCAGCGCCACGGCAACCGACAGCAGCAGCTTGTGCAGCGTCCGTCGACCGCGGCGGACGCGCGCCTCGCCCGCGGGGCCAGGGTCGGGGCTGTCACCGGGGCTCATGCCCGCGGAGAATACGGCCCGTGGACGACCCCGGGCAAGCGACGCAGGTGCTCAAGCGCGACGGACTCGGCCGCGTCGAGCTCGTGCCGGGTGATCCGGCGCTGGTGCGTCGCGTGGCCTGCGGCGGGTCCGTGCCCGCCTCGCGCCTGGTGGCGCAGGTTCTCCTGGCCCGTGAGCGACGTGCCCTGGAGTGCTTGCAGGGTCTCGACGCGGTGCCCGTTCTGATGGGCGAGCAGAGCCGCGCCTGCGGTCTGCGAACCTACCTCGCCGGCCAGCCCCTGCACCGGGCGACGGCCCTGCCCCGCGACTTCTTCGAACTGCTGGAGCAGCTGGTGGGTCGGCTCCACGAGCGCGGCGTCTGCCACAACGACCTCCACAAGGAGCAGAACATTCTGGTCCTCGAGAACGGGCGACCGGCGCTGATCGACTTCCAGTTGGCCAGTGTCCACCCGCGGCGAGCTGGCCGCAGCTTCCACTCGAGATGCGGCGACGACCTGCGCCACGTCCACAAGCATCGGCTGCGCTACGAGCGCCGCGGTCGACCGAAGACCGAGCAGGAGCGGGCCCGCGGGACCCAGCGTCGTCGATCGCCCTTGGCAGCCGTTTGGCGCCGCACGGGCAAGCCCCTCTACAACTTCGTCACGCGGTGCATCCTGCGCACCCGCGACGGCGAGGAGCGCCGCCCGAGCAGTGGCCCTTGGCCCACCTGGACCGCTCCGCTTGGACGGGACTAGTGTCCTGGATCAGAGCCCGGCCGAAGCTGCACAGGGCGAGGTCGACGCCGCCACGTCGCCGCCCTGGCGCCTTCGCTCGGGGCTGTTCGCAGAACGGCGCAGGCTCGTGGGCAGCGCCCTACGACAGGGAGTTGGCGTTGACTCTCCGGGCCGGGAACCGGCCCATGTCGAAGCCCGTGGGCCCCGTCCCGTGTCCCCGTGGTCGGGTGGGCAGACCCCCGAGCCGAGGGCGCGAGCGGATCGAGGCTCGGCACGCTCCGCTGCGGGTCGACGAGCGTGATGAAGGCATGACGTGTTCGAGGCGCGGGCGCCTTCAGGGCATCGTGCCGCGTGTTCGCGATGCTCGTTTCGATCGAGGTCGGCCGTGACGAGTTCGCTTTCGACCACGGGCCGCGTTCCGAAGATCAACGGCGGCAGTCGACCGATCGTGTGGGGCGATCGGGCTGCCGTCCGCAGCCGGATCAGCAACTTCCTGCCGACCGTGGCGGACGCCGGCTACATGGAGACCTTCATGGGCTGGGAACTGATCTGCCGCGACGAGCGCGACCTGGCCGAGCTGGCCAGCACCCTGGCACCGGACGAGGTCGCCCGCACGCGGGTCCACGCGGACCCCTTCGGAGTCGTCGCCTACCTCGAAGTCGAACGCCGCGGCTGACGGGCGTCCCCGACCCGCTCGAGCCAGCGCGCGAACAGGTCTTGGCCACACTCGCTGAGGATCGAATCCGGGTGGAACTGCAGGCCGTCGTGGGGCAGGTGCCGGTGGCGCAGGGCCATCGGACAGCCGTCGGAGGACCACGCGGCCAGCTCCAGCTCGGCGGGGAGGCTCGCTGGGTCGACGGCGAGGGAGTGGTACCGGCCGACCTCGAGGGTCGAGGGCAGGTCCAGGAACAACCCCCGGCCGTCGTGGTCGATGCGGTCGGCGCGCCCGTGTTCCGGGCGCGGCGCGCGGACCACCCGCGCACCGTGGACCTGTGCCAAGACCTGGTGCCCGAGGCAGATTCCGAGCAGCGGTAGATCGGGCGGAGCCATCCGGACCAGGGCCGCAGTTGCGTGCGCCGCCGCCGGATGCCCTGGGCCAGGACCGAGGACCACACCGGTGGGCTTGCGCGCCAGCAGCTCGGCTGGCTCGAGTCCATCGAGTCTGACGACCTCCACCTTCGCGCCGAGGGCGAGCAGGCCCTGGGCGACGTTGAAGGTGAACGAGTCGCGATGGTCGAGGAGCAGGATCAAAGCGGCACGGAGGTCGGCCGGGGCCCTGGCGACGGCCGGCGCGGGAAGCGTATCGTGCGCCCATGGACATCGTCATCGTCGGCGCCGGTGAGGTGGGCTTCCACCTGGCCGACATCCTGGCGCGTGAGTCGCATCGCGTGAGCGTGATCGACAGCGACCCGGGCAAGATCCGCCGGCTGCGGGAGACCCTGGACGTGCAGGCCCTCGAGGGGGACGGCACCCAGGCCTCGGTCCTGGCCAGCGCCGGGGCCAGCACCGCCGACCTGTTCATCGCCGTCACGGACAACGACCACATCAACATGGTGGCCTCGCCCCTGGCGCGCAGGATGGGCTCCAAGCGGGTGATCTTGCGTCTCAAGGACACCTGGCGTCTGCAGGGCTACTCGTTCTTCTACAAGCAGGCCCTGGGTTTCGACGTGGCCCTGTCCACCGACGAGCTGTCGGCCCAGGAGATCATCCGCACGGTCCGCGAGCAGCACGCCCTGGAGGTCGAGTCCTTCGCCGACGGTCGGGTCCAGTTGCGACGCGTGCGGATCAGCGAGTCGGGGGAGCTGACCAGTGCGGCCCTTTCGAAGTTGGACCTGCCCGACAACGTCGTCGTAGCGGCCATCGCCCGCAAGAAGAGCTTCTTCGCCGCCCACGGTGACGACCGGCTCGAGAAGGGCGACCAGGTCTACCTGATCGGTCGCAGCGCGGCTCTCGATCAGTTCGAGTTCCTGACCGGCGCCAGGCGCCTGGGTCGGCGCTCGGTGGTGATCATGGGGGGCGGCCGGGTGGGCAGCCAGCTCGCCATGCGTCTGTCGGAGCTGCCGGGCCTCTCGATCCGCATCCTCGAGCGCGACCCGGACCGGGCCCGGACGATCGCCGCGCGCTTCCCCGAGAACGTGATGGTGTTGGTCGGTGACGCCACCGACACGGACCTGTTGCGCGAGGAGCGCTTCGACAAGGTCAACGTGTTCATCGGCGCGACCGCCGACGACGAGGACAACCTGATCGCCTGTCAGCTGGCCAAGTCCTACGGCGCCGAGCGCACCGTGGCACTGCTCGACAAGCCGTCCTACCGCGATATCTACGACGTGATGGGAGTCGACTTCGCCATCTCGCCGCGCATCCTGTGTGCCAACCGGATCCTGCGCTTCGTGCGTTCGGAGGCGGTGATGTCGATCGCCGTGGTGGCCGAAGGTCGCGGCGAAGTGATCGAGATCGAGGCCCGCCTGCCCGGCGGCAAGAGCGACGTCAAGCTCAAGCACCTGGGCCTGCCCAAGGGCGTGGTGGTCGGCGCCGTCGTCCACGGTGACGACGTGACGATCCCCCGCGGCGAGACGACCATTCGCAACGGCGACCGGCTGATCGTCTTCAGTCTTGCGGAGAGCGTCGAAGAACTGAGCGAGTTCTTCGGAGTCAGCGATGGCTATGCCCTGGATTGACGGGCCCTGGATTGACGGGCCCTGGATTGACGGCCAGCCGCCGGCGCGAGCCGCGCAGCTCCCGTCGGATCGCGGGGTGCGACTTTGAACCTCGGCGCAGTCGCTTGGCTGCTGGGTCGCGTGATCCTGCTGATGGGCCTGTTCCAACTGGTCCCGGCGGCGGTGGCCGAATACTACTCCGAGCGCGACGACGCCCTGGCCTTCCTGCTGTCGGCGCTGATCGCCGTGCTCCTGGGTCTGGGCCTCTCGGCGATCTACCGCGGCCGCGCCCTGACCTCCGAGGGTCGCCCGGACTTCTTCCGCCGCGAGGGACTGGCCGCGGTGGGCTTGTCGTGGGTCGCCGCGTCGGTGCTGGGGGCCATACCCTTCGTCCTCGCCGGCGCCATCGCCAGTCCGGTGGATGCCTTCTTCGAGTCGGCCTCGGGCATCACCACCACAGGCTCGACCATCCTGCCCGCGGAGCATCTGGACGCGCTGAATCGCGGTGTCCTCTTCTGGCGCAGCTTCCTGCACTGGCTGGGCGGCGTCGGCATCGTGCTGGTGTTCGTGGTGTTCTTCCCGACCGGCGGGCGCAGCCTGTTCCGCTCGGAAGTGCCGGGCGTCTCGCGCGAGGCGGCCCACACCCGCGTGCGCGACAGCGCCCTGAGCCTGGCGCGGGTCTATGTGGGCCTGACCGTGATCCAGATCGGCGTCCTGACGATGACCGGAGTGGGGCTCTACGACGCGACCCTGCACGCCTTCGGCACCATCGCCACGGGGGGGTTCTCGAACCACTCGGCCAGCGCGGGCTACTTCGGGTCCTGGGCCTTCGAGGCCGTTCTGATCGTCTTCATGTTCCTGGCCGGGATCAACTTCGCGCTGTACGACTCGATCCTGCGGCGCGGCTGGCGTTCGGCCTGGGACACGGTGCGCGGTTCGACGGAGATTCGTGTCTACGCCGGGATCATGGCCGCGGCGACGGTGCTGATCACATCGGTGTTGTGGTTCTGGGGCGGATCCAACGGCGTAGCAGGGGCGGCCGACGGTCTGCCGGACTACTCGCACCTGAGCCTGTGCCTGCGCGACTCGATGTTCTCGGTCGTCTCGATCCAGACCAGCACGGGCTTCGGCACCGCCGACTTCGACCGTTGGCCCGACCTGTGTCGCGCGGTCCTGATGCTCTTGGCCGCGATCGGCGGCTGCGCCGGGTCGACGGCCGGTGGGATCAAGGTCGTGCGCGTCCTGATCGTCGCCAAGGTGGCGCTGCGCAGCGTGCAACACTTCTCACGTCCGCGCGCCCTGCACCAAGTCCGCATCGACGGCCAGACCTTGGACGAGCCCACGATCGCGATGGTCACCGGCTACTTCGGCCTGTGGTCCCTGGTGATGATCGCGGGCACCATTGCCTTGACCGCCCTGGACGTGGATCTGATCTCGGCCTCGACCGCCGTGCTGGGCACGCTCAACAACATCGGTCCGGGTCTCGCCGCGGTCGGACCGGCTCAGACCTTCGCGGACATGCCGGACCTGGCGAAGCTGCTGTGCTCGATCTTCATGATCCTCGGGCGACTGGAGTTCTACGCCCTCGTCGTCCTGTTCCTGCCGCGCTTCTGGCGCAGTTGAGGACCCGGGCCGGAGGCGATCAGAGCACGTCGTCGCGGTACGGCACACGGTGCCGCACGTCCGGGTCGCGGCGGTAGCTGACAAGGCGCCACAGGGACTCCGGGCCGACCACGGTCAGGTACGACTCGGTGCCCTCGGTGGTCTCGAGCATCAGGCGCCCCGAGACCAGGCCGAGGACCCGCGCGCGACCCTTCTCGTCGTAGACGAAGACTCCCGCGCCGGTCTGGTCGGTGGACCTGACCAGGGCGTCGGGCACCGCGAGCAGGATCCCGTCGACCGTGGGGTGACGCACGACCTGGGTCTCCATGCGCCAACGACCGTTGACATCGCGCCCTTGGATCCAAACCGGCTGGCCGTCCGCGGGGTCCGTGAATCCGAGCGGGATCGAGGGCACGCGGATCTCGGTGTCGACGGTGTAGAGGCCGCCGCCCACCGGCTCGATCACGCTCTGCTCGATGCTGGGGCCATCGCCGAACCACACGGCCACGTCGACATCTCCGGCGCGGGCCGTGCGACCCAGGAAGACGATGCCGTAGTTGGTCGAGACGCCCAGCTCACGACCGCCGCGGGTATCGATGATGACGGTGGGGTCGTACTGCAGCTTGGAGGTGGCGCAGCCGCCGGCCAGGAGGGCCACGGTCACGGCGAGGGGCGCGGTCAGGCGACGGATCATGGGCGGGATTCTGACACGGGCGGGGGGCCGGCCGCACGGGCGCAGTCCCGCCGTGACGGGCCAGTTGCCAGCACCGCTCGGTCCGTTCGGAAATTCCGGGCCAACATCAGCGCAAGCACGGGCGTAGGATCTTCTACCGCGGTAGTTGATGGGCCCGCCCGGGCCCCGACCCCACCCCGCGGCGGTCCGGGCCGATACCTCGGACCTCCGATCGAGACCCCCCGGGACGCCCCTTGGGCGCGCCTTCTTGCGATGTTCACCACCCGCAACCCCTGGGCCCTGCGGCCCCCCGTCCGCCGCCGAGGCAACGCCCTGACGGTCCTTGTCCTGGTCTTCGGCGCCCTGGCCCTGCTCGCGGCGGTGGGCTGGTTTCTGCTGGGGGCCAGGTCGTCCACTGCCGTGTCACCCGCGGGTGGCGGAGCTGCGCCTTCCGCGCCCGTGAGCGCCGCCGGACCGCGCGCGGACACGACCCTGCGCGCCGTCGGAGAAGAGTCGGCCGAGGGGCGCAGCGTCGACAACCGTGCGGTCGTCAGTACCGAGCTCGCGCCGACGGTCTCGCCGACCGAGCCCGAGGCCCAGGCCTCCTCCGGGCGACTCGTGGGGCGCATCGTCGACGATCTCGGCTCGCCCGTGGCCGATGCCGAGCTGGTCATCCGCGGCAACGCCTTCGCCATGGGTCAGGAGCCGCGCGAGGCTAGCAGTGGCGCCGACGGCCGTTTCGAGATCGACGGACTCGGGGGACGCGTGTGGACGCTCGAGGTCGGCGCGCAGGGACACGCGCCCGTGCGTCGGACCGACCTCGCAGTCCCGGCCGGCGGTCGACTGGACCTGGGAGACGTCACCTCCGCCCGCGGCGCGATCCTCAGCGGTCGGGTCATCGACGCGGGCGGCGCAGGGGTCGCCGGCGCGCGGATCTTCCCGCTCAGCAAGGACTGGTTCACCATCGGTGCACTGCTCGATCGGGAGCCCCTGGCGATCACGGACGGCGGCGGCGCCTTCGTCGTCGACCGCATCGAGGGCGGCGCATGGGCCCTGGTGGTGAACTCGGAGTTGCACCCGCCGGCCATGTTCGAAGGCGACTCCGCGGGACCGGGCTCGACCACGAGCGGGCTCGAGTTCCAGCTTTCCAGCGGTGCGACCATCAGCGGTCAGATCGTGGGTCTACCCGCTGGTCTCGCGGGGGACCTGGTGGTCCAGGCACGCTCCGTCGACCAAGAGCAACTGGGCCACAGCCGCGAGTTGGCGCCGGCGGCGGACGGTAGCTTCGCGCTCCCGGGCCTGGTGCCGGACGCGGTCTATCGGGTCCAGGTGCGCGAGTCGGCCAAGGTTCGAAGCGATCGCTCCCGGGACTTCCGCTTCGGCTACGCGGAGCCGCGCTCCCAGGCGGTCATCGCGCGCGGAGGCGACGGTGGCCTGATCCTGGAGTACAGCGTCGGCTCGTCGGTCAGCTTCCGAGTCGTCGACGACAACACGGGGCAGCCGATCGAGGACTTCGAGGCCAAGGCCAGCGGCCAATTCATCTACGAGACGGCGCAGGGGCCGGATTCAGAGCGGCCCAACCATCACCCCGGCGGTCTAGCGCGAATCGAGAACATGAGCGCGAACGCGGGGGCGGCCGGTGTGCAGCCGACCCTGTCGATCGAAGCCGTGGGCTACGAGATATTGAAGCTCGAGCTGGGAGTGCTCCAGCCGGGCCAGGGCCGAGACCTCGGGGACCTGCGCCTCGAGAGCGCCGAAGTGATGCTCGTGCGCGTCGTCGATGGGCGTGACGGACAACCGATCGAAGGCGCGAGGGTGAACGTGTCGCCCTGGTCTCCGCCCCAGCCCGAGGGGGCCACGCGCTCCATGTCCCTGTCGATCTCGGTCGACGATTCCGGTGCGACCCAATCGATCGATTGGGGTGGCGAGAGGCGCTCGGCGGTCACGGACGCCGATGGAATCGCGCGCTTGACGGCGCTCGAGGGCCAGGTCGAGTTGACGGTGACCGCCGACGGCTTCGCTCGACTGAACCAGAAGCCCGTCGAGTTGGAGTCCGGTGGCGAAGCCTACGAGGTGGCCCTCGACGAGGGCGGCGCAGTGCGCGTATTGGTCGTCGACGAGGCCGGCACCCCGCTCCCCGGGGCCAGGGTCGAACACCGTTCACCCAGCGACGGCGGGTTCGAGGGCATGCGGATCATCGGCGGCTCCTTCGGCGGCGGCGGGGAGGTCTCCGACGCCGAGGGACAGATCGCCTTCCAGAACCTGGAGCCCGGTGAACACCGCTTCAGGATCAACACGTCGCGCTCCACCGGCGGCGGGTTGGGCAACTTCGTTTTCGCCAGTGTGGACGAATCGGCGCCCGACGAGAGTTGGATCGTCGTTTCCGTCGTCGCCGGGGAAGTGGCGGACCTGACCCTGGTCTCGCCAACGCTGACGGTGCTGCGCGGCCGGATCTCGGAGTCCGGGTCGCCCCTGATCGGCGCCACCGTTTCACTCTCGAAGGCCGGCGACGCCAGCTCCCCGATGCTGAGGCTGCCCGGCATGGGCGGACCCTCGGCGCGCACCGACGCCGATGGTCGCTACGAGATCGAGGGTATCCAGCCCGGCGAGTACGAGATCGAGGTCACCCACGCCACGCGGGCCATGCCCTACACCTTGGAGACGGAGCTCTCCGATCCGCAGGAGCGGCTCGACCTGGACCTGCCCTTGACGGTCGTTGCGGGGCGCATCGTCGACAAGCACGGCGAGCCCATGGCTGGGGTCGTAGTCGAGGCCAAGGAAGTGCAGCAGGCGACGGGCGGACCCCAGGTCGTCGGGTCGATGCGCGCCGTTAGCCTTGTGACCTTCGATTCGGGCGGTGGGTCGGGCGGAATGGTGACCTTCGGTGGTCCGGACCAAGCGGTGTCCGTGCGAACCGACGCGGACGGCAAGTACGAGCTGCGCGGAGTGGCCGCCGACCGGCCGATTCGAGTCGAGGCCAAGCCCGAGCTGGGCGAGGAAGGTGAGAGCGACGTCTTCGAGGTCCCCGCGGGAGAGCGTCGCGACGGCGTCGACATCGAGATCGCGCCGGCGGGAGCCATTGCCCTGGACCTGGTCGACAGCGATGGGCGGCCCTTTGGGGTCTGCATGGTCGCCGCGCGCTGGCAGGGCAACGAGGACGACGCGCCCGAGCCCCGTCGCGAGTTCGTCTCCGAGAGCGGCGAACTGCTGCTCGTCGGCCTGCGGCCTGGGACCTGGGAGCTGTCGGTCAGTTCCTTCGGTCCGGACGGAGCCAGCAACACGGTCGCGAGCCAGTCGGTCGAAGTCGAGGCGGAGGTCCGACAGCCGGTGACCTTGACGATCCCCTGACCCCGGCCACCAGGGCCGACGGGGCCGACGGGGCCGACGGGGCGCGCCGCACGGGTGATCCCGGCGGCGCGCCCCAGTACCATGCCCCGGCCGATGTCCGAGCCGACCTACGACGCGATCGTCTTCGACCTCGACGGGACCCTTGTCGGCGAGGACGGCCACGTGCGCCCGCGGGTGGGCGACGCCGTACGGGGCCTCGTCGCACGGGGCGTGCCGGTGATGATCGCGACCGGCCGCTCCGAGCTCGGCACGGTCCAGATCGCGCGTGAGCTGCAGATCGAGCTGCCCTGCGTGGTCTACAACGGGGCTGGCCTGTGGTGCCCGCGCAGCGACAAGCTGCTCGAAGAGCGGCTGATCTCCGATGTCGCGGTGCAGCGGACCTTGGCCTTCGCGGCCGAGCGCGAGCTCTTGACTTCGGTCATGCAGAACCACCGCAAGTTCGCCTCGCGACCCGCCGATCCCCAGGAACTCGACGCCCTGCGTGGCTTGGAAGGGCTCGAGCTGGTCGAGCGCGCCGACCTGCCGACCGAGTACCTGATCCGCATCTCGATCTACTGCCGCTCGAGTCGCGACTCGGGCAGCCTGGCCCGGGAGCTCGAGGCCGTGATCGATCGACCGATCTACCTGACCGACTTCCCGCTCAACTGGCTCGCCCACCAGCGCAGCAGCGCCTACCAGGTGGTGGACGTGCAGCCCCCCTGCCGGGGGAAGGGCGAAGCCATTCGCTGGCTGTGGGAGGAGCGCGGGATCGACCCCGCGCGGGTGGTCGCCGTGGGCGACGCGACCAATGACATCCCCATGTTCGAGCGCGCCGGACTGGCGGTGGCGATGGGGGAGTCGATGACGGAGGCCAGGGCATCCGCTCACCGCTCGATCGGATCCTGTGACAGCGATGCGATCGCCGACCTGATCGCCGAGCTGTTCTGATCCCGCCCCCGCTCAGGCGGCGGACGGGTTCCTGGCACCTGACGTCCGCCTGACCCGGGTCATTCGGTCTCGCCCGCCTCGCGTCGCCGGGCCTCCGCGCGCCAGCGCGGGCCCTCGAGCACCGCGCAACCGACGCAGGGCTGGGGGTAGTCGCGCTCGAACATGCGCTTGCGAAGCTTCTGCATCTTCTCACCGTTCCACACGCCCTCGAAGCCCTCCTCGAGCACGTTGCCGAGCTCGAGTTCCACGGGGGCGCGACAGCAGGGGTAGGCCCGCCCGTCCGGCTCGACCTTGAAGTAGCCGGCGACCATCGGGCAGAAGCCCTCGTGTTGGATGCCCAGCTCGCCGTGCATCATCTCCAGCACCGTGCCCGAGTTGATGCGGCTCGCCACGGGCGCGTAGTTGTACTCACCGCCCAGGGGCTCGCGGACTTCGAAGAAGATCCCGACTCCGCGCTCTTCGGCCCGCGCCCGCATGGACTCCAGGCGCGCGGCCACGTGCTGCTCGCCGTCACGCTGGAAGGGGTCGAGCTCCTGGAACTGCGGGCTGTTGGGCAAGAGCTCCAGGACGGTGATGCGCGAGCCGCCCAGGTCCGCCACGAAGTCCACGTAGTCCTCGAGGTCCGGCAGGCACTCGTGGGCCAGGACCATGTGGTAGACCACGGGGATCCCGTGTTCGCGGCAGACGCGCGTGGCGTGGCGCGAGTGCTCGATCACCGTGGCGAAGTCCGCCGGCGCCCGCAGCTTCTCGAACACCTCGGGCTTGTGGCTGTCGACCGAGAGGGTCAACCGGTGCAGGAAGGGCAGCATGCCCTCCAAGACCGCCGGGGTCAGCAGCATCGCGTTGGTGATGATGTCGAGGGCGACCTGGTGCTTCTCCAGCATCGGTCGCAGCCGCTTGAAGTTGTTCAGGAGCGGCTCGCTGGTGGCGCTCGGCGTCCAGATCGTGGTCAGGGGCAGGAGCGCGTCAAGTAGGTCCTCCTGCAGGTCCAGGGGGGTCGAGACCACCGGCGGGTTCTCCACCTGGCTGCACATGATGCAGCGCAGGTTGCAGGCGCTGTTGGTGGAGTACTCGAGGTAGTAGGGCCTCGACGACCACTCCAGCCTCCCCGCGGCCAGGTCACCCGTGAGCGCCACGAAGTTCGCCACCTCGCGCTCGTACTTGCGCCCGCCCGAGGGCTTCGGTGTCGTCTGGCCGGTCTCGGTTTGCTGACTCACGTCGCTCATCGCGGCACCGTTTGTATCACAGCCAGGAGCACGGCGCGCTCACGCAGGCGAGCAGCCTCCACGGGCACTCGTGCTTACCGGCGCCACGATCGCCCGTGCCTCCGATCGCCCGTTCTCAGGCGGCGTCACCACCCGAAGCGGGCGAGTCCTTGCCCGAGCCTGCCTTTCCGGCGGTCTTCGACTTGCCCGAACCGGGTTCGGTCGAGCCGCTCGCCTTGGGCTCCGCGGCCTTCGATTGCGCCGCCGAGGTCCCTGCCGCCGCGGAATCCGGGGCGGAGGACTCCGCACCCTTCTCCGCTGCCTCCCGCTGCTTGTAGGAGTCCGAGCGGTAGTCCGTCTGGTAGAAGCCCGCCCCCTTGAAGATGAAGCCCGCACCGCCGCCGATCTGGCGTTGGAGCCGCAGCTTTCCGCACTGTGGGCACTTGCGCTTGGGTCCTTCCCGCATCGATTGGAAGAACTCCACGCGCGCCTCACAGGCGCCGCAGACATAGGCGTAGGTCGGCATCTTGATGGGAGCGGTGCTGTTGGGACGGATGGGGAGCGAGTGAGCGGGCGGGACGACTGGCGAGCGCTCGCTCAGCCCTCGGAGTCGGGATCGCTCGAATCGCCGCCTGCTTCGGCAGCGACGCGCACTTCTGCGTGGCGAAGGACCCGGCCGCGCCAGGTGTAGCCGCGGCGGACCGTCTCGAGGACCGTATTGGGCTCGGCGTCCGGGTCCTGCACGCGCGCCACGGCCTGGTGCAGTTCGGGATCGAAGCTGCCCCCGTCGGCGATGGGCTCGACGTCGCTCTCCTCGAGCGCCGTGGCCATCTGCCGGCGGACCAACTCGACGCCCATGGCCAAGTTCTGGGCGTCCTGGCTCTGCGCCGGGCTCATCAGGGCCATGTCCAGGTGGTCGATGACCAGCAGCAGGTTCCGGAGCAGGGGCTCCATCGTGCGGCGCAGTCGGTTCTCCACGTCGGTCGAGGACCGCCGCTTGAGGTTCTGGTAGTCCGCCTGGGCGCGCTGCCAGTGACCCAGGTACTCGTCCCGCTGGGCGCGCAGGGACTCCAGGCTGTCATCCCCAGACTCCTGCGCCGACTCGGGGGCTGCGGGGTCCTCGACCGAGTGGGGCTCGCGCTCCAGCGGCTCGAGCTCGTCGACCGGGATCTCGCCGTTGGTGGTGTCAGGATGGTTCTTGGTCATCGTGCTTCGATCGTTCCGAGCGGGCCAGTTGGTCCCGATCGGGCCTCCCCGAGGCTGGTCTGTCGCGCCGTACTCGTTCTCTTGCTGCGCCGCCGGGTCCCGCTCAACCGTTGAAGTAGTCCGTAATGCGCTCGAGGATCGTGCGGGAGCCGGTGCTCTCACCCTCGATCTCCGCGAACTCCCGCAACAGGTCCTTCTGACGGTCGGTGAGCTTCTTCGGGACCTCGACGAAGACCCGCACCAATTGATCGCCGCGGCCCGAGCCTTCCAAGTGCGGCAGGCCCTGTCCGCGCATTCGGAAGACCCGTCCGGGCTGGGTGCCGGCCGGGATGTTCATGTCGGCCTTGCCGCGCAGGGTCGGAATCTCGACCCGATCGCCCAGGGCCAGTTGCGAGAAGCCAAAGGGGATCTCGGTGATCAGATCCGCGCCGCCGCGCTGGAAGACCGCGTGCTCGGCCTCACGCACGATGCAGTAGAGGTCGCCGCGGGGCGCCCCCGGATCACCGGTGTCACCGGCGCCTGACACGCGGATCCGCATACCGTCCTCGATGCCCGCCGGGACCTGGATCACGACCTCGCTCTCGACCGTCTTGCGCCCGCTACCGCTGCAGACCGTGCAGGGGTCGCTGATCGCCTGTCCGCGCCCCTGGCAGGTGGGGCATGCAGTCTGCACCGCGAAGAAGCCCTGGGTGCGCTGGACGCGCCCGGCCCCGGCGCAGGTGGGACAGGTCGTGGGGGCGGCGCCGTCCTTGCCCCCGTTGCCGTTGCAGGAGTCGCAGTGCTCGTGTCGCTTGAGCGAGATGGTCCGCTCGACGCCGCTGTCGATCTCCTCGAGGGTCATCTCGAGCACGATCTTCAGGTCGCGTCCGCGGCGCGGTCCACGCTGGCGCCTGCGGCCGCCCCCGAAGAGGTCGCCGAAGAAGCCACCGCCGCCACCACCGCCGAAGATGTCCCCGAAGGCGTCGAAGATGTCCTCGAGGTTCGAGAAGCGCTGGCCGCCGGCCGCGCCGCCGGAGAAGGCCGCATGACCGAACTGGTCGTACTGACCGCGCTTCTGGGCGTCGCCGAGGATGTCGTAGGCCTCCGCGGCCTCCTTGAACTTGCGTTCCGCGTCCGGATCGTCGGGGTTGCGATCCGGGTGGTACTGCATCGCCAACTTGCGATAGGCGCGCTTGATGTCGTCGGCGCCGGCGTTGCGCTCGATCCCGAGCACCTCGTAGTAATCGCGCTTCTCGCTCATCGTCGTCTGTCGCTGTCGGGGGGTGGGACGGATCGAGGGCGGCGACCTTCGAAGTCGCCGCCCTCTCTTGTGCGCGGACCCCCGGCCGGAGCCAGGGACCCGAGTGCGCCCGGGCCCCGCCCCGGCGGGTATCAGCGGTGAACCGCTCGCGTCGCGTCGCGGTTCTCGAGGGTCAGGAGAGGCTGCCGGTGATGGCCTGGCGGTCGTCCTTGAGCTCGGTCACCATGGAGTCGGTGGTCAGCAGCAGGCCGGCGATCGAAGCCGCGTTCTGCAGCGCCGAGCGCACGACCTTGGCGGGGTCGATGATCCCGGCCTTGACCATGTCGACGTACTGACGGTTGAGGGTGTCGAAGCCGAAGTTCTTGCCCTTCTCGCGGATCATCTCGACGACCACCGAACCATCCTCGCCGGCGTTCTCGGCGATCTGGCGGGCGGGCTGCTCGAGCGCGCGGCGCACGATGTCGACGCCGAACTTCTCGTCGCCCTTGGTGCGGGTGTCGACCAGTGCGTCGGCGGCGCGCAGGAGCGCCACACCGCCACCGGGCACGACGCCTTCCTGGATCGCGGCGCGGGTCGCGTTGAGCGCATCCTCGACCAGGTCCTTGGCGGCCTTCATCTCGGACTCGGTGTCGCCACCGACCTTGACCACGGCCACGCCGCCCGAGAGCTTCGCGAGGCGTTCCTCGAGCTTCTCGCGGTCGTAGTCGGAGCTGGTCTTCTCGATCTGCGTGCGGATCTGGGCGCAGCGCTCCTTGATCGCCTTGGCGGTCCCGCCACCCTCGACCAGGGTGGTGGAGTCCTTGCTGACGCGCACGCGCTTGGCCGTACCGAGGTCGGCGATGCTGATGTTCTCGAGGCTCTGCCCGAGCTCCTCGGTGATCGCCACGCCGCCGGTCAGGGCCGCGATGTCACCCAGGTAGGCCTTGCGACGCTCGCCGAAGCCGGGCGCCTTGACGGCGCACACGTTCAGGATGCCGCGCAGGCGGTTGATCACCAGGGTGGCCAGGGCCTCGCCCTCGATGTCCTCGGCGATGATCAGCAGCGGGCGGGCGGTCTGGGCCGTCTTCTCCAGCAGCGGGATCAGGTCCCGGGCGCTGGTGATCTTCTTCTCGTGGATCAGGATGTAGGGATCCTCGAGCTCGGCGATCAGCTTCGACGCGTTGGTGGCGAAGTAGGGCGACAGGTAGCCCTTGTCGAACTCCATGCCCTCGACCAGCTCAAGCTCGGTGCCGAGGCCGGTGTTCTCCTCGACCGTGATCACGCCGTCGTCGCCGACCTTCTCGAAGGCGTCGGCCAAGAGCTTGCCGATGGTCGGGTCGTTGTTGGCCGAGATCGTGGCGATCGACGCCTTCTCGGCGTGGGTCTTGATCTTGCGGGACATGGACTCGATCTCGGCCACTGCGGTCGCCACGGCCTTCTCGATGCCATTGCGCAGGGAGATGGGGTTCACGCCGGAGGCCAGGAACTTGAGCCCTTGCTCGAAGATCGCCGAGGCCAGCACCGTCGCCGTGGTGGTGCCGTCACCGGCCACGTCGTTGGTCTTCTTGGCCACCTCGAGCACGAGCTTGGCGCCCATGTTCTCGAAGGGGTCGTCGAGGTCGATCTCCTTGGCCACGGAGACGCCGTCCTTGGTCACGGACGGGGCGCCGAAGGACTTGGAGAGGATCACGTTGCGGCCCGCCGGGCCCATCGTGACCCGCACGGTCTTGGCGAGCTTCTCGATGCCGACGCGCATCTTCTGGCGTGCGGTGTCGTCGAACAGGATCTGCTTGGACATGGGTGGTTTCTCTTCAGCTTGTTTCGTGTGTTCGGAAGTACGGGATCAGGCGCAGGCTCGGATCAGAAGCCCATTCCGCCCATGTCACCCATGCCGCCCATCCCATCCATTCCGTCCATTCCGCCGCCGGGGGGCATAGCGCCCTTGGGCTCGGGCTTGACGGCGATCAGGGCGTCCGTGGTCAACAGCAGGCCGGCCACGCTGACGGCGTTCTGCAGGGCCGCCTTGGTCACCTTGGTCGGGTCGACGATGCCCGCATCGAGCATGTCCACGTACTCGCCCTTGAGCGCGTCGAAGCCGTAGGTCTTGCTCTTGTCCCGCATCACGCGGTGAGCCACCACGGCGCCGTCGAAGCCGGCGTTCTGGGCGATCGTCATCAGCGGACGGGCCAAGGCTTCGTTCAGCAGCTCGAGGCCCATCTTGTAGTCCTCGTCCTTCGACGGGAGCTTGGCCAGCACGCCGCGCGCGCGCAGCAGGGCCACGCCGCCGCCGGGCAGGATGCCCTGCTCGACTGCCGCACGGGTCGCGTGCAGCGCGTCTTCGATCAGCGCCTTGCGCTCCTTGACCTCGGTCTCGGTCGCGCCGCCGACGTTGATCTGGGCGATGCCACCGGTCAGCTTGGCGAGGCGCTCCTGGAGCTTCTCGCGGTCGTAGTCGGAGGTGGTGCGTTCGACCTCGCGCCGGATCTGGGCGATGCGGCCGTCGAGGGCCTTCTGCTCACCCTTGCCGCCGACGACGATGGTGTTGTCGGAGCTGACGATCACGCGACGCGCGGTCCCCAGGTCCTTGAGCGTCACGCGCTCCAGGTCCAAGCCCAGGTCCTTCATGATCGCGGTCGCACCGGTCAGGGTCGCGATGTCGATCAGCATGGCCTTGCGGCGCTCGCCGTAGCCGGGAGCCTTGACCGCGCAGACGTCGACGATGCCGCGCAGCTTGTTGACGACCAGGGTCGCCAGGGCCTCGGAGTCCACGTCCTCGGCGATGATCAGCAGCTGCTTCTTCGAGCCCTTGACGGCCTCGAGCAGGGGCAGCAACTGCTGCACGCTGGAGATCTTGCCCTCGTGGACGAGGATCAGCGGGTTGGTGTAGGCGCACTCCATGGCGCTCGTGTCGGACACGAAGTGCGCCGACAGGTAGCCACGGTCGAACTGCATGCCCTCGACGATGTCGATGTCGGTCTCGAGGCTCTTGCCTTCTTCGACCGTGATCACGCCGTCCTTGCCGACCTTGTCCATCGCACCGGCGATGAGCTTGCCGATGCGCGGGTCGTTGTTGGCGCTGATCGTCGCGACCTGGGCGATCTCGGCCGAGGTCGTGACCGACTTCGAGGCCTTGTCCAGGGCCGCGGCGACGGCCTCGGAGCCGTCGCGCAGGGCCGCGTTGAGGCGGTTCGGCGAGGCGCCGGCCGTCAGGGCGCGCAGGCCGTGGGTGAAGATGCTCTCGGTCAGGAGCGTGGCGGTGGTGGTGCCGTCGCCGGCCACGTCACTGGTCTTGCTCGCGACCTCGCGGACGAGCTGGGCGCCCATCTGCTCGTAGGGGTTCGAGAGCTCGATCTCCTCGGCGACGGAAACGCCGTCCTTGGTGATCGTCGGTGCGCCCCAGCCCTTGTCGAGGACCGCGTTGCGACCGCGCGGACCGAGGGTGCTGGTGACGGCCTTGGCGAGCTTGGCGACGCCCTCGCGAAGTGCTTCGCGCGCGTCTGCCTCGAAAACCATCTGCTTGGCCATGGGGGTGTGATCTTGTGTGGGTTCCGGCGCGTTGGGCGCCGGGCGAGGCGGACGAGCTGTCCGTCTGGAGAGCGCCGTCGCCTCGTGGGGATGACTGACCCGCGGGAGGCGGGCGGCTTCGCGCGGTGGCGCGAGCGCTGTGGAAGCCTTACGCCTCAGCAAAGAGAATGCCGCGGCGGAAACCAGGGCTCCGGAGCTCGGCCAGGCGCCCTGGGCCGGGACTTCGCTGCCACACTGGCAGGCGTCTCTGTTGCCTCTCCAGAGGACTGTCAACCTGGCAGCGGGCGGCGACCCGCGGACCGGCGACCGGTCGCGACCCATCCGGGAACTCGGCCGCGGCGCGGGTCCGCGGGGCCGAGCGGGCCCGCAGATCCAGCTCGGACGGTCGGCGGCCCCTGCAGCAGGCGGGGGCCCCCTGACGGGCCGCAGCATCTGCACCGGGCGCCATCGGGAGGCGGGAACTGCGGTCTGGGCTCGCGTTCAGTTCGCCCGTTGACGACGCCGGGTGGGCTGTTCCCATGGGGCGGAACCCTGGCCCGGATGGGGGCGGATCGACCTGCCCCATGCCGGCAGAGCGCGAGAAGCGATCGCCAGCCGCCGGTAGGCGCTGCTGGGCGTGGCTGCCGGCGACCGATGGGGGCTAGCATCCGTCCATGCTTCGCGCCGCCCTCACAGCCGCCCTGCTCGTTGCCCCGCCGAGCCTTCCCCAGACCCCGGTCCCGCGCCTCTTGATCGAGGCTGCTGACGGCTCCCTCTCCGAGACAACTGCGGACAGTCTGCCGGCCGACGGCCGCGCGGACCTGGGCGGCCTGGTCCTGCGTGTGGCCGACACATCGGTGCCCGACCCGCCCCCGATCAGGGAGCGCGCGGAGGTCGTCCTGGTGGGCGGCGACCGGTTGCGCGGCGCCATCGCCGGAGGCGAGGACGAGAGCCTGCTGTTCGAGCTGGCAACCGGGATCCTCGTGCCCCTGCCCATCGACGCGATCGAGTCCCTGATCTTCTCCGGCCGCCTGCCGCGTGACCCGGGAGTTGCCGTGGAGGCGCCCTCCGAGGGCGATCGCCTCTACCGACTGGTCGGCAATCGGCTCGACCGCGTCGATGGCGCTGTGGCGGGCTTCTCGGCCGAGGGCGTCCGGTTCGACGGGGTCGTGGGGGCCTCACGCTTCAGTTGGGAAGAGGTCGCGGCGCTCTTCGTGGAGCCCCTCGGGGATCTGGACGAGGGGCCGACGCTGACGTCGCCGGTGGCCGTCGACCTGGCCGACGGCTCGCGCCTGCGCGGTGACCTCGAGCGCATCGATCGCGACGGCGTCGAGCTCCGGGTCCAGCCGGCCGGCGTGCCGATCTTCCTGCGCTGGCGGGCGGTCGCGGAGGTCTCCGTCGCCGACGGACGCCTGCGCTACCTTTCCGAACTCGCGCCTGACGTGGCGGTGGACGCGTCTCCGTTCGGCGATGACCTCGGCATGGTTTGGCCCCACAACATCGATCGCGCCGTGACCGGCGGGCCGCTGCTGGCGGGCGGCGTGTTGTGGACGCGCGGCATCGGCGTGCACGCGCCAAGTCGCCTGGAATACGTCCTGGACGGTGATTACCGCGAGCTGCGCGGTTCGGTATCCCTGGACGATTCCGTGCTCGAGCTTTCGGCCCGCGGATCGGTGAAGTTCCGCATCGAGGCCGACGGCGAACTCCTGTGGGAGAGCGCGATCCAGCGCGGCGGCGATCCCGTGCGCCGACTGCCGACGCTCTCGCTCGAGGGGGTCTCGCGCCTGGCTCTGATCGTCGACGAGGCCGACGAGCGCCACGTGGCCGACCGGGCCGATTGGCTGCGCCTGCGCCTGGTCCGCTGATGGCCCCGTCCGCGAAGAGCCCCGCCCGCTGAGAGCCCTAGACCGAGCGCGCTGCCACGCCCTCGTCGACGGCGCCCGTCTGGGGCACTTCGATCCAGGCGATGGCGCGGTTGCCACCGCCCGTCTTGGCGGCGCGGAGGGCCTGCTCCGCCCGGCGACGGAGCTCGTCGGCGGTCGGGACGTTGGAGCCATCAAAGGTGGCGTAGCCCAGGCTCCCGGTGACCGAGAGCGGGGCGCCCGAGCGGCCACTGATCTGGCCCGAGAGGCGCTCGATCTGCGTCAGAAGTCGGCGCACGACGCCGCTGGCGTCGCTGGGCGACGTGAAGGGCAGCAGCACGGCGAACTCGTCCCCGCCCAGGCGCCCGGCGATGTCCTCCGTACGCAGGCTCTGGCGCACGACGCTGCCGACCTCGGAGATCAGCTGGTCGCCGACGGTGTGGTCGTGGATCTTGTTCACGGACCCGAAGTTGTCCAGGTCGATCAAGGCCAGGGTCAGGGCCAGGCCGTGGCGCTGGGCCGCGGAGAACTGCTCGGACAGGCGCGACTGGAAGGCCTGGGGCCGCAGCAGGTCGGTTCGGTCGTCGTGGCTGGCACGGTGGCGCAGGTCGTCGACCTCGTGCCGTAGGCGCGATTCGGCCAGGAGCCGGTCGATCCGCAGGCGGAACTCTTCGGCGCTGGCCTCGCGATCGACCAGGTCCCAGGCGGGGGCATGCAGGGCGCGCACGGCCCGCTGCCAGGCAGCCGAATGCTCGGAGTCCCGCACCACCAGCATCGGGACCAGTTGGGGCTCCTCGCGGGCGCGATCCAGCGCCCCGAGCTCGTGGAAGCCCTCGGGCGAGAGCATGTCGACCACCATCAGGGTCGGCCGGGCCCGATTCAGGCGTTCGAGGCTGTGCTTGAGGCTTTGCGAGCACTCGATGCGAAAGCCAGCGGCGGCGAGGGGGCGCAGGGCCTTGAGGATGCCGGCGCCTCGGTGGTCGCAGACCAGGATCGTGCTCGTTTCGTGCATTCTTTCGGTCGGGTGGGGGGGGGCAACCCCGACGCGGCGGCCGATTATGCGTCGACGGCTCCCTGGCGACGAGACTCGAAACGGGCCTTCCGACTCCGGATTGCGGGGGCCGCGGCGCCCAAGGGGTTTGCATTTGTTGGCCGCGGACGACCGGGCGCCGAGCGGCCCCTGCGATGGGGTTGGTCTGGCTTGCAGTCGTCCAGCAAGTTGCCGGTCGAGGGTCGTCTGGCCGTTGGCGGGCCGCCCGGCGACCGCCGGTTCGAGCGGCCTCGAATCGGCGTCGACATGCGTCGCCAGGGCCACGGAGCCCAAGCGCTCGATTGACTGTGGAGAGGCCGTCGCTATTCTTGTCGGCCCTCTCCTCCGGAATCGGTCCCCTCGGACTGCCTCCGGGGGCTCCTGGCCCGGTCTCGTGGGGGACCGTGGCGCCCCTTCGCGAGAGCAGCTCCCCTGGAGCCCACCGCGATCCGGCGCCCGCCCCGCACCCCGTCGTTGATCCGGCGACGTGGGTGGCAAGGCCGCGCGGGGCCCTCGGGTGTGATTCGAGCGTGTCGTTCCGGGGGCCGGCGTTCGGGCTGTGCGACGGTTCGCATCTCCCGCCGCCACATCTGCTTCCATCGAACTACCTCAACCCGCGCGCCGACTGCCCCGCTGCAGCGGCCGCCGGTCACGACCCCCGGATCCGGGGAGATCACGGTCCCTACCCCATGAACGTCACCGTTCAAGAACTCATCGACTCGGGCGTGCACTTCGGCTGCCACGTCTCGCGCTGGAACCCGAAGATGGCGCCCTACATCCAGGCGCGCCGCAACCTGATCCACATCATCGACCTGCGCGAGACCGTGCGCGGTCTCCTGCGGGCGCGGAACTTCCTCTACCACATGGCCGCCGAGGGCGCCCAGGTCCTGTGGGTCGGCACCAAGCGCCAGGTCAAGGGCGTGGTCCGCGACGCGGGTGAGCGCACCGGCATGCCGGTCGTGACCGAGCGTTGGATCGGCGGCACCCTGACCAACTTCAGCGTGATCCGCAGCCGCCTGCGCCGCCTCGAGGAGCTCGAGCGCATGGAGGAGGACGGCTCGATCAAGCAGTTCTCGAAGAAGATGGTCGCGTCGCTGCGCCGCGAGAAGCGCAAGATCGAGCGCAACCTCGGTGGCGTGCGCGAGATGAGCGGCATCCCCGGCGCGCTGTTGGTGATCGACCCCAGCCGCGAGGCGAACGCGGTGCGCGAGGCCAAGAAGATGGGCCTGGCCGTGATCGGCATCCTCGACACGGACTGCGATCCCGAGGGCATCGACATCATCATCCCCGGCAACGACGACGCGCTGAAGTCGGTGCGCCTGCTGGTCGAGAACCTGGTCTCGGCCGTCGAGGAAGGTGCCGCCAACGCTCGCGAGAGCCTGGCCGCGGTGGGTTCGGCCCAGCGCAACGAGGACGCGCCCGTCGGCGACGAGCCGCGCCCGACGCGCGGCAACGTGCCGCCCCCGCGCCGCGCGGACGAGACGCCGGTCGCCGGTGGTTCGGCCGCCGCTGCGGGCGCCCCCAAGCCTGTCGAAGCCGCTACTTCGGCTGAAGTCGCTTCCGCTTCGCCGTCGACCGTCGACCGTCCCGCGGCCAATGCGGACGCGGCGGAGTTGAACGCGCCGGCCACGCCCGTCAAGAGCGTCGAGGCCGACAAGGACTGATCCGAGGAAGAGGGCGCGTGATCATCGATCGCGCGCCCGTTCCTGCCACGCGCCCGGGATCGCCCCGACGGCCACCCCTCGCGGGCGGGCCTCGGCGGCTCAGTCCCGGTGGCTGGCTCCACGAAGGGCGGCTGCATCGAAGCCGGTGCGACCGCGACCGTAACCCACGATTCACCCGACACCCGGGTCGACAGCGTCGGCACAGCCGGCCTGGAGATCCATCAGGAGACGAGCACCATGGCCATTACGGCTGCATTGGTCCGCGAGCTGCGCGAGAAGACCGGCGCGGCGATGATGGACTGCAAGAAGGCCCTCGAGGCCTCGGGCGGCGACCTCGAAGGCGCCGTCGACCATCTGCGCAAATCCGGCCTGAAGACCGCCGCCAAGAAGGCCGATCGTGACACCTCCGAGGGTCGCGTGGCGGCCAAGATCGGTGACGACGCCCGCTGTGGTTCGCTGATCGCGATCCGCTGCGAGACCGACTTCGTGGCCAACACGGAGGACTTCACCACCCTGATGCGTGACCTCGCCGAGACCGCCTTCAACGGCGACCTGCCCTCGGGTGAGGAAGCCGCCGCGGCCTTCTCGAGCATGACCGTCGATAACGGCGTCACGGTCGAGGAGCACGTGCAACAGGCCATCGGGAAGCTCGGCGAGAACATCCGGGTCGCCGACGCCGCGCGCTTCACGACCTCAGACGGCTACGTCGGGTCCTACGTGCACCACAACCATCGGGTCGGCGCCCTTGCGGCGATCAAGTCCCAGGCGGACGCCGACAAGGTCAAGGCGATGCTCGTGCGACTGTGCCAGCACATCGCCGCCTCCAAGCCGGCCTACCTGCACGCCGCGGATGTCCCCGGCGACGTGATCGAGCGCGAGCGTGAGGTCTTCCGCGACAGCGACGAGCTCGCCAAGAAGCCCGCGGAAATGCGCGAGAAGATCATCGACGGCAAGATGAGCAAGTTCTTCTCCGATCGCTGCCTGGTGGACCAGGCCTGGATCTTCGACGACAAGCTCACGGTCGCCAAGGCCGTCAAGGCCGAGCTGGGTGGGGACTCCGAGGTGGAGTTCTTCTCCCTGATGGAAGTGTGATCGAGCCAGGTCGCCATACCTGACCACCAAGCGCGGTCCGACCGTCCCCGACGGTTGGGCCGCGCGTCGTATCACGACCGCGGCGGCAGAGCCGACTGTGGCGCCGACCGTGGCGCCGACCGTGGCGCCGACCGCGGGCCCCGACCATCCCGACTCTCGCAGCCCCCCACGAGACTCCCCCGATGCCCTACCAGCGCGTTCTCCTCAAGCTCTCCGGCGAGGCCCTCGGCGATCCCCAAACCGGCCACGGACTCGATACCGACGCAGTCAAGCGCGTGGCGGCGCAGGTCGCCCACGTGGCCAGCCTGGGCGTCCAGGTCGCTCTGGTCTGCGGTGGGGGCAACATCCTGCGCGGGGCCCAGTTCAGCGAGCTGGGCACCAACCGGGCCAGCGCGGACTACATGGGTATGCTCGGCACCGTGATCAACGGCGTCGCGTTGAGCGAGGCGATCGAGGCCGCCGGCGCACCGACGCGCCTGATGACGGCGCTCGAGATTCGTGAGGTGGCCGAGCCGTTCGTGCGGCGTCGGGCCCTACGGCATCTGGAGCGAGGCCGGGTGGTGATCCTGGGCGGAGGAACCGGCAACCCCTTCTTCACCACCGACACGGCGGCGGCCCTGCGAGCGTCGGAGCTGAGCTGCGAGGTCCTGCTCAAGGCGACCAAGGTCGACGGCGTTTACACCGCCGACCCCAAGCTCGATCCGAGCGCGGAGCGCCTGCCCCGGCTGACCTACATGCAAGTGCTCGAGCGCGGCCTCAAGGTCATGGACGGCACCGCGATCACCCTCTGCATGGAGCGAGGCCTGCGGATCCTGGTCTTCGACCTGTTCCGCGAGGGCAACATCGAGCGCGCCATCCGCGGCGAGAACTTGGGCACGTTGATCCAGGCCTGATCGTCGGCGCATGAGCGGCCCCGGCCTCGGGGCTTGGCCCCGAACCCGTGACGGTTCGGTCGTGAACTTGGACCGCCCCGAGGTGGCTCCGGCGAACCCGCGAGCTAGGATGGGGACCCCCGGCGCCGATTCGAGCGCCCAGACGCAGGAAGAGCAATCCAATGGCTGACTCCGAGACGATCAAGGAGACCAAGCAGCGCTTCGACAAGGCGCTGTCTCACCTGACCGAGATGCTGCGCGGCATCCGCACCGGACGCGCCAGCTCGGCGCTGGTCGACAACATCAAGGTCGACTACTACGGGACGCCGACGCCCATCGCCCAGCTCGCCTCGGTGACCATCCCCGATGCGCGCACCCTGGCGATCAAGCCCTTCGACGCCTCGGTGATGAAGGAGATCGAGAAGGCCCTCTCCAAGGCCGACCTCGGAGCAGCGCCTCAGGACGACGGCAAGGTCGTACGCATCACCCTGCCGCCCCTGTCCGGTGAGCAGCGCGAGAAGTTCGCGCACAAGGTCAAGGACATCTGCGAAGAGGCACGCGTCGCCATGCGGAACGTCCGCCGCGACATGAACAAGCATGCCGACCAGCAGAAGAAGGACGGCGACCTGACCGAGGACGACCACAAGAAGCTGGTCGACGAGATCCAGGTCCTGCTCAAGGAGTGGGAGAAGAAGGTCGACGCGGTCTACGAGAAGAAGGTCGCCGAGATCATGGAGTAGGGCCGAGGGCCGACTCCCGCGCGCCGGCGCCGATTCCGATGCGCTGGTGCCGATTCCGATGCGATCGTGCCGACGCCTCGCGAGCCCCGGGCTCGCGAGGCGTCGTCGGTTTCCGCGGTGTCGCTGGTGCGGGCGCCGCGCTGAGAGAGGCCGGCCGCATTGCCTCGACCGGGGCTGCTCGCAATCGCACTCGTGGCTCTCGGTTCGGCTGGCCGGACTTGAACTGCCGCGAGCTGTGTTTGCGCTGCCGCGAGTGGAGACCAGCGTGGGGGCCGGCGGCGATCGAAGGTCGGGGGCGGATCGGTCGGTGGTGGACCGGGTCGGGGCCTCGCTCCCGCCGACCCGGTGGGTTCCGGGGGCGCGGCTTCGTGCTCCGCGGATCCGAGGGAATCGGGAGTCTGGGAGGCTTCCATCGCCGGATTCGATTCCCTATGCTTTCGCCCCCGACCGACGGTTCGCCGCCGGTCGGACGGTGGGCGCATAGCTCAGCTGGCAGAGCAACTGGCTTTTAACCAGTAGGTCCCAGGTTCGATCCCTGGTGCGCTCACCACCTACCTCCCCGGTGCGGGTCCTCCCCCGGGTCGAGCCGATCGGTGATTTCGATCAGGGCACGTAGGACGGGTGAACTGAACCCAGGCGTGTGGACGCTACTCGCCGACCGCGGCGACGCCCGCCGTTACCGGTTTCTGGGTCGAGGGATCCCTCGGCGGGGTCGGCGTCGCGGTGCGCCAGCCACCCAGGGCGTCGTAGGCGCGCTCCCAGAAGCTGATGCGCGCGACCCCGCCTGCGCCGGCCGCGGCGAACGCGAGGATGGTTCCGAGTCCGCCCAGTACGCCGACGAGGACACCCTGAACCAGGGCTACTCCGACCAAGATTGCGAAGTGGGCCAGGCCCGCGCGGGTGGCGGCGCCGGGGTCGGAGCGCATCAGGCGCCAGGCGTGTTGCAGCGCCGACACCGGACCGCGTCCGTTGTGAACGCAGCTCATCAGCGCGATCTGCGCCGTCACTTCGACCACGGCCAGGTAGAGGAAGACCAGGAGCACGATCAGGACAAAGGCCGACCAGACAATCGGCTCGAGTCCAGGCGCCCAGTTGCTGGTGTTGACCGCTGCGGCCGACGGCAGCACCAGGAAGCCCGTGATCGCAGCCAGACCCAGGCAGTAGCGGGCGACCAGGACACCGAAACAGTCCTGGGCCCGCGATTCGCCGCTCTTGCCCAGGGCTTTCAGGGACGGCTCGTCCTCGCCAAGCTCGCCGTCGGTCCGCTCCAGGCGGCCGACCTTGCGGTCGGCTTCGACGATCAGGCCGGCGATGGCGCTGGCCTGGAGCCGCATCCAGAGCAAGGCCAGGGCGATGGCGGTGACCGCGATCTGCAGATTGCCCTGGCCCAGGTTGAACTCGACCCCGCTGAAGGGGCTGACCACCCCCTGGCCGTCGCTGATCATCAAGCCGTCGCCGCGCAGGTGCGGGACGTAGCCGAAGACCGGGACGAGCAAGCCGGCGATCCACGCCGCACGCGGCCGACTGGCGACCCGCAGGGCCTCGACCAGGGCCGCGTAGACCTGCTCGCGCGGCAGCCTGCTCGGAACGCCCTCGGGTCGATCGGCCATGGGCGTGGGGTCAGACGGCTGCCAGGTTGCCGGTTCCGGCACAGGCGGCCTCGACGTCCTCGATCTCCTTGGGGATCGCGGCAGTCAGGTTCTCGTAGCCGCTCTCGGTGACCAGGATGTCGTCCTCGATCCGGATGCCGATCCCGCGCCAGCGGGCCTCGACGGTCTCGTCGTCCGGCGCCACGTAGAGCCCCGGTTCGACCGTCAGGACCATCCCCGGCTGCAGCTTCCGCGACTGGCCGGCGAGGTGGTAGCGACCCTGGTCGTGGACGTCGAGCCCCAGCCAGTGACCGGTGCGGTGCATGTAGAAGCGCCGGTAGGAGCCGCTCTCGACGACCTCGTCGACGCTGCCCTGCACCAGACCGAGCTCGACCAGCCCCGCACACAGGGCGCGGGTGGCGACGTCGTGCACCGACTCGAAGGTGACGCCCTTGCGGACGTGCTCGATGGCCTGCTTCTGGGCGTCGAGCACGACCTGGTACAGGGCTCGCTGCTCCGCGCTGAAGTGACCGTCGACCGGGAAGGTGCGCGTCACGTCCGAGGCGTAGAAGTCCATCTCGCAGCCCGCATCGATCAACAGGAGGTCGCCCGCCTTCAAGGGACGGTCGTTCTCGATGTAGTGCAGGATGCAGGCGTTGGCCCCACCCGCGACGATGTTGGTGTAGGCGGCACCGGTGCCACCGCGGCGACGGAAGGTGTACTCGAGCAGGCCGTCGATGGCCGCCTCGTTCACGCCGGGCGCGGTCTCGGCCATGGCGGCGGTGTGCGCCTCGGTGGTGACCGCGGCGGCGCGGCGCATGATCTCGAGCTCGCTCTCGGTCTTGAACAGGCGCAGTTCGTGCAGCGTCTCGAGCGGATCGATCCACTCCAACGGCGGCTGGACGCCACCGCGCGCCTGACGCCGCAGCACCTTGGCCGCGTCCATCATCTTGCGGTCGCGTCCCTCGTCGCGGCCCAGGGCGTAGACGATGTCGCGGTAGCCCTTCAACAGCTCCGGCAGGTCGTCCCAGAGCTTCTCGATCGGCCGCGCCTCGTCCACACCGAGCACTTCCGAGGCACGCTCCACGCCCAGGCGTAGACCGGTCCAGACTTCTTCCTCGGGCACCCGCCGGCGCAGGAACAGCACCGACTCGCCCTCCTCGCGATCGGGCAGGAGCAGCAGACAGCAGTCGGGCTCACGGAAGCCGGTCAGGTACCAGAAGTCGCTGTCCGGCCGGAAGCGGTACTCCGCGTCGTGGTTGCGGGTCTTCTCGGTGGCCGTGAAGATCACCGCCGCAGCGTCCTGCTCGCGCAGGAGGTCGAGGAAGCGGCGGCGATGGTCGGCGTAGGGTCGGCTCTTGCTCATGGTCTCGCGGGGGGGAGGGGACGGGGCGGGCAGTCTAACCGGGCTCCAGCGGACGTCGCGCGCGGGGCGGGACGCGGTAGGCGCGGGCCGGGACCGTCGTCATCCCGCCTGCGCTGCGCTCGGGGCCGCCGTGGATTCTCAGCGAGCGCCTTCGCCGCGCTCCAGGGCGAAGTGTTCGACGGCGCCGGTCAGGGCCGCCAGTCGCGGCCCGCGGCTCGCGGGGTCGGTCAGATCCACCCGCAGCGGCGCGGTGACGCCCGCCGCCGGGGCACGGGGGTCGGTGACGGTCGAGCAGGCCACGCCCAACAGGCGCGAGAAGGCCGTCGCCAGGCCGCCCAGCTCGGCCGCCGCCGGGTCGCCCGGTGCGACCACGAGCAGCAGCCCGGAGTGGGTCAGTCGGCTGTCGAAGGTCGCCGGAGTCGCCGCCGGCCAGGGGGTCGGATCCAGCTCGTTGCGCGCCCAGACCCGGAAGGCCTCGCCGCCCGCTTCAACGCGCACCGGGATCGACTCGCCGATGGTGGGCAGCTTCTCCCAGTTGGCGTACTCCACGCGGGTGCGGAAGCCGATCGGGCAGGGGACCCGCACGGAGAGCTCGACCGGGGCTCCGCCCTCGTGCTCGATCTGCAACTCGACCCCGTCGCCGCGTACGCCGACCTTGAGGCCGACCACTCCCTCGCCGATCCGCAGGCCATGCACGACGACCTCGCGGATGTCGAGGCGGTTGGGACCGGGATCGGTGGGGGGCGCGAGGGAGGGTTCCAGCAGCACGCCCATGGGCAGGGGCTCGAGCCGGCCGTCGCCGAGCACCGCCGTTCCAGCCGGCGCGCCAGGCTGGAGGCGAGCCAAGAGGGCTCGGCCGCGGTCGGGGTCCTGGCGCGCGACCACGGCCGCGTGGCGCCAGGCGTCGCCGTGACGACCCTGGCGCAGGGCGGTCAGGCACAGCCGCTCGCGTCGCGCCACGTCCGGCTGGTCGCCGTCGCGTTCGGCGGCCACCGCCTCCGCCCAATCCGACCAGGGCCCGCCGTCCGTCCAGGCCCCGGGCGCGGCGTCGACCGGAGGCCAGGCCAAGGACGGCGAAACTCCGGCCTCGCCGGGGGGTAGAGCCGCGAAGGCTGCGGAGACGCGCCCCTCGCTGGGCCACTCGATACCCGTCGGTGGACCGATCTCGAGCTCCTGCGCGGCCGCCCGGGCCGTCGAGGAAACGAGGGGCGAAGCCAGCAATACAGCCAACATCGCGGCCCAGAAACCGGTACAGAAGCAGGTGCTCGGGGCTCGATGGATCCGCATGGTCTTGGAGCGGCTAACCTAACCGCATCCGCCGCCGCGCCCATCGCCATGATCAACAAGGACCTACTCGAGATCGTCGCCTGCCCCGAGACCCTCCAGCCCCTGACCGAGGCTGACGGGGCTCTGATCGCCCGCGTCAACGCGGCCATCGCGGGCAGGACCCTGACCAACGTCGGCGGGGAGCGCGTCACCGAGCCCATCGAGGGCGGCCTGCTCCGCGAGGACGGCCAGATCGTCTATCCGATCCGCGACGGCATCCCGGTGCTGCTCGTGGACGAGGGGATCGCCGTCCCGGCGGCCTGAGAGCCAGTCGAGCCCGCCCTCGTGCGCTTCGTTCACCCGAGGTTTCCGGGCCGTGCTGTCAAGCTGGCCTACTGCCTGAACGTCCATCCGGCCAAGGACCTGGATGGCGTCATCGCCGGCGTACGGGAGGTCACCCTGCCCCTGCGCGAGCGGCTCGGCGCCGGCGGGCCGTTCGGCGTGGGCCTCTACCTGCCGGCATCGGTGGCCCTGCCCCTGGCGGCCGAGAACGGCGCCGCGGATCGCGCGCGCCTGGCCGAGGTCCTGGCCGACGGCGATCTGGACCCGTTCACTTTCAACGCCTTCCCCTACGGCGACTTCCACGCCGAGGGGCTGAAGCAGGGCGTCTTCCGGCCCCGCTGGGACGAGGCCGAGCGCGCCGCCTACACGGTCGGCGTTGCGCGCATCGCGGCCGGGCTCCAGCGCCACGATCCGGGCCACGTGTCGATCAGTACCCACGCGGGCATGCATTCGACCGAAGCCCACGCGGCCAAGGCCATCGAGCGCTGCGCGCCCGGCTTCGCCGCGGCCGTGGCGGAACTCGAGGAGCTCGAGCGCGGGGGCGCGCCGCGCATGGTGCTGAGCGTCGAGCCCGAGCCACGCTCCTGCGCCAACGACACGGTGGAGTGGTCCGCCGACGTGCCCCCGACCGTCGACCACGTGGCGCGGGCCCTGGGTGGAGGCTACGTGCGCGAGCGCGTGCGTCGCTACATGGGCCTGTGCCTGGACGCCTGCCACGCCGCCGTGGAGTTCGAGAACCTCGAGCGCGCCTGCGGCGCCGCGAACTCCGTCGGCCTGCCGCTCGGCAAGCTGCAGTTCTCCAGCGCCCTGCGCCTGCCCGACCCCGGCTCTGACGAGTCCGGGCGCGAGCGCCTCCTGGCCCTCGACGAGCCCGTCTACCTGCACCAGGTCACGGCCAAGAGCGAAGGCGGCGGCGTGCTGCGCTGCGGCGACATCGCCGAGCTGGCCGCCCTCGACGAGGCCGGCCGCGAGCGCTGGAACGCCGCGCGCGAGTGGCGCTGCCACTTCCACGTGCCGGTGGATCTCGCGGGCCCCCTCGAAGGCGCCGGTGGCCTGACCACGACCCTGGCCGACGCCGACCAGATGCTGGGCCACCTGCTCGCCGAGCCGCGCCTGTGGGGCCTCGACGAGCTGCACGTGGAGATCGAGACCTACACCTGGAATGTGCTGCCCCACGAAGCACGCGGCACCGGCGCCCTGGTCGACGGCCTCGAGCGCGAGTACGCCCACGTGCTCGCCCGCATCGCCGCCGCCGGTTGGGAACCGCCCCTGCGCTGAGCGGGCCGGCCCCTCGACGACAGCTCCGAGCTCCGATCCCGCGCGCGACCCGACCCCCGTCAATTTAGGCCTGCGCCGCGTTGACAGCCCCCGGTAGGGGACCCTAACTTCTTCGCTTCGCAGGGCGGCAAGCCGCTCGCGCGACCGGTGGCCCCGTCGTCTAGTCAGGCCTAGGACACCAGGTTTTCATCCTGGTAACAGGGGTTCAAATCCCCTCGGGGTCACCACCTCTCTCGCACTCTGCGACATCGAGACTTCGAGCGAACGGCTCACGGGGTCTCCAGGGTGACGACGATCTTCCCGTTGGCCTTGTTGTCGTCCATGAGCGTGTGCGCCTCGCGCAGCTCATC
The DNA here is from genome assembly GCA_007751255.1 of Engelhardtia mirabilis. GTDB lineage: Bacteria > Planctomycetota > UBA1135 > UBA1135 > Engelhardtia > Engelhardtia mirabilis. The sequence continues at coordinate 4,139,937 of CP036296.1, read as the reverse complement.
GAATCGGAACACGGGTCCACGCGGGATCGAAAGCGACCCGCTCTGCACCTTCTGGATGTAGGACGAGAGCAAGTCGGCTGTGATGTCGCCTGCGTCCCCGGCGTACGAAGTCAGCTTCACCGCAGTGGGAATGTCGCCCATCGGGTGAAACTGGTCGAGCGTCCAGGACCCTCCGAGGATGCCCGTCATGCAGACGACGCCGCCGCGGCGGGTGCAGCGCAGGGAGTCGAGGAGCGTCGTCGCTCCGATCAGCTCCAAGACGCGGTCGACGCCACCCGGGGCTCGTCGCCTGATCTCTCCGGCGATCTCGCCCGTGTCGACGATCACGTCGTCCGCGCCTGCCGCACGCAGCATGTCCTCCTTCTCCAGCGACCGGGTGGTCGAGATCACGGTCATGTCGGCGTCCTTCGCGAGCGCCAGGGTGGCGAGGCCGACGGAGCTCGTCCCACCGCGAATGAGGAGCGTCTCTCCCGCGCGGGCCTCGAGTCCCTTGTGCAGCGACCCGTGGGTCGTCTGCAGCATCTCGGGCAGGGCGGCGAAGTGCGACCAGGGCAGGTCGTTGGGGAGGGCGAACACGCTGTCACGCGGCACCAGGGTCTTCTCCGCGTAGCTGCCGTCGAACTCGCGACCCATGCCACCCATGAGTGCCGCAACGCGCGTGCCGGGGACGAGGTCGGTGCCGCCGGCGTCGAGGACTTCCCCGGTGCACTCGATTCCGAGCACACGAGGGAACCTGACGGAGGGAGAGTCTCCTCGCCGGGTGAACCACTCCGAGCGGTTGAGACCGAACGCGCGGACGTCGATCAGGACCCAACCCTCCTTCGGCGCGGGGTCGGGAGTCGTCTCCAGTTGAAGGGCATCCGGGCCACCGGGGGCGTGGATCACGTAGGCGCGCATGGGGGGGCCGTGCTGCTATGCAACGGCTTCGTGTGGTCGGTCATTCGATCAGGCCGGTGTGAGGGTCAGCTCCCCGCTATCGAGCTCTGGGTTACGGACACCGTGAGCAGAGAGGTGTAACCCTGCCACCTTGCCTCCACTATCTCCTGCCTGCCGGGCTCGAGCGAGTGCCGTTCCGGACGACTCGCCGTCGTCCAACGACGGTGCGTCAACCCCACCAGCGGAGGGTGGATCAGGGAGCTGGCTGCCGTCGCCTGCTGCCGAAGCAGGCTCTGCAAGTGTCGTTGTTGCCGGGGGGGCCGCGTGCGTCCGGTGCCCGCTACACGACCGAGCGCATCGCTTCGCGTTCACCCGGAAGATTGCTCGTCGAACGAGATGGTCACGCCGCCTTGCCGCTCGGCGCGTCGCGCCAGTTCGGCGGCCAAGTCGATGTCGAGGTTCAGGAGACTCGCCAGCTCACCGACCTTGATCCCTGGCCTCGCACGCGCGAGGTCGGCCATCGTGCAATCCAAGGACGAGTCGAGCGGATCGGCGAATCGGACCCTTCGTCCCGCCTCTCTGCCGAGATGGAGCAGACGCTCGTAGCTGTCGAAGTCCTGCGGCCAGCGGTCCTCATCCTCGATGGCGCGAAGCTCCTTCTCGTCCAGGCGTCGCAAGCAGTAGAGGTCGTTCTGGCGCTCCTCGGAGCCGACGAGCCATGCCTGGTCGCAGGCGGTACAGCGTGCGGCCCACAGCCACCAACGCGGCTCACCGCGCCGTCGCACTTCTGCGAGCGTGTCCATCACGTCCTCGTGGGACCACTCACGGTCCTGCTCGAACACCGGTGCGGGAGCGTTGAACGAGCCCATGTCCACGATGTCCCGGTCGCGCAGGCGCACGCAGCGGCAGCGGGGCCCGGGCAACGAGCGCAGGTAGGAGCCCAGCCGCTCGCGCAGCGACCAGACGGCCTCCGCGTCATAGAAGTCCGTCGAGATCAACGCCAGGTGTAGGTCGGCTCCGAGTTGCGTCTGCAGGGTCGGGTCCTGGTAGGCCCATTGCTCGAACGCCGGCGACGGTTCGTCCCCTCGGACGAACCTCCACAGGTGGAGGCGGCTGGGCGCTTTGGGCTGGTCCATGTCCGATTGGGGCCGCTGGCGGGGCTGGCAGCGGCACGCAGCCACTGGGAGCCGCGCCTGCAACTATAGGTCGCCCGTGTCGCCGGTGGGTGGCCTCCTTGCCTCGGCCGGCGTGCGAAGTCAGTTCCCGTAGAGCGGTGGCGGCGGCCCCCGTGGCCACATTCGAGACCACGCGCGTCGGGTTCCTGATTGCCCGGGGGTAGCCAGTGAGGGGATCCGAGGACACGGCCGCGCTGATCACGAGCCGCCGACGAACCAGTCCGCGAGCTTCCCGTCCTCGTCGAACCACACGCAGCGGACGGGCTCGCCGAGGATGAAGATCCAGACCATCGAGGTGATTGAGCGTTCATGGCGGGACCACCCTTCGAGGTAGTAGTCCTCAGGCGCGTTCGCCGGGGCGAGATCGAGCGGGTCTCCGAGTTTCGAGGTCGCTCGGAGATCGCGAAGCTCGAGAGTCGATCGTGCCGTCATCCGAGTCGCATCGGCACTGCTACCGGTGCACCTCGGGGTCTGGGCCGCAGCCATGCTGCGGGGGCCATCGGTCCGAGCGCTCGCTGGACCCACCTGTTGGCAGCCAACTACCCATCGGACGCATGGCCTTCGCTCGCAGAAGAGGGCCGGGGCTCGCCCGATCCGAGCGCCTCGCGGCAGCTCGCCAGGGCCCGCTCGAACTCCGCTCGTCGGGGGTCTCCGACTTCGAGTTGGAGCGCGTAGCCGACCTCGCCCAGCTCCAGCCAGGGCAGGGCCTGGGATTCGAGGCCCTGGGCCTGGAGCGCCAGGCCGATTCGCGCCGCCGACCGGGCGCGCAGGAAGTGGCCCTTGGGGTGGAGCTGCTGGCGGACCTCGAAGCATGCGCGGCTGGCCTGTTCGGCGCCCCGTGCGTCGCCGGCGGCGAGGCGTACGGCGGCCAGGTTGTCGAGCAGGCCAGCCAGGTGGGGGTGACCAGGTCCCAGGCTCTTCTCGCCCTCAGCGACGGCGGTAGCCAACTCGTCCGCGGCGGTCTGCAGGTCGCCGATGCCGCCCAACAGCACGGCGTGGTGGCCATCGACTACGTCACGGACTACCAACCGGGCGAGACCGACTACGGACAGGGACCGATCTCGTTGTTCGGCTCGAACCACATGCTCGGCCCGAACAACTCGATCGCGGGCAATCCGGTTCCGTTGACCCTGCGCGGCGGTGGGCTACTGCCCGGCAGCGTCGTCCCGACGTCGGGGAACCAGCAGAACGTCGCCGAGTTCCTCGACAACATCGCGCGCGGCGTGATCGACCTGGGGGCCCTCGACGTGCCCTACCTGTGGCGGGAGGGCAGCGCGTTCGGCGACGGCGATCTGTCCGGCATCGTCGAGGTCGAGCCTGGAACGCGGATCCTCTTCGAACCGTCCGCCGAGGCGTTGGCCTCCTTTCATTCGCGCTTCAATGCCCTGGGAACACCCGACGCGCCGATCGTGCTCGAGGCCGCCGACCCCGCTCAGCCCTGGGCCGGCATCCGCTACAAGGGCAACGACCGCCGACCGAAGCTCGAGCACTGCATCGTTCGCGGGGCCGAGATCGGCGTGGTCGCGTCGGACTCCTACGTGCGGCTCGAGAGCTGTCTCCTGGAGCAGAACGACTTCGGCGCGACCGCGGCGCAGTTCGGGACCTTGGAGGTGGGCAAGACCCGCATCCTCGACAACGCCATCGGGGCGCGCGCCACCGGCCTCGGCAGCGCCCACCTGGAGGCGGATCCCAACCCCAACTGGTTCGAGGGCAACGGCATCGCCGTCCAGAGCGAGGTGCTGAGCGGCGAGCCGGTCGAGGACGAGGCCCAGGGCGCCTACTGGGGCGGCGCCGACGGGCCCCAGCACCCTTCGAACCCCGGCGGCTCCGGGGATCTGGTCGAGGGACCGGTCGGGGTGTTGCGCTTCCTCGCGACGCCGCCCGACTTCGACGACCACCCGCCCGTCGTGCGGGTGCCGCGCATCACCAGCTCGCTGGAGCCGGGTAGCAAGCTGCACCTGCGCTGGACGGTCGAGGACGACGGTGAGATCGTGTCCCATCGCATCGAGTACTCGGCGCACGGCGACAATCCGGGCCTCGCGCCGATCGTCGAGGGGATCTCCGGGCTCGCGCGGTCGTTCGAGGTCACGATCCCCGATCCCGTGCCGTCCTCCAACATCAACCCGTCGGCGTTCCGCATCGTGGCCGTCGACGACGCCGGTCAGGAGGGCTGGAGCGACGTGCTCTTTTTCGACGCGGAGTACGGGGAGCAGCCCTTCGCCTTCGAGACGGACCTTTCCTCGGGCGTCACCGTGGGCCAGCCGTACTCGTTGGCGTGGGGTGGCGTCTGGGGCAACCTGTACCTGCAGCTCGAGGACCTCGGGACCTTCGTCGACCTCGGCTACGGCTTGGAGCAGCCGATGTTCTCCGACCGCGTGCCGGCCGCGAGCACGGACCTGGCGCGCTACGCCCTGTTCTGCGCCGGCGAGGACCGCTGGTACTTCAGCGATAACTTCGAGCTGCGCCCGCACCCATGGATCGGTGACGCGCCGCCGATGGTTGCAATGACCTCGCCGTCGGCGGGGGATGCCTATCACTCCGGCGGCATCGTCGCGGTCACCTGGACGGTCTCCGACGACGAGGCCCTGCGCGGCTTCGACCTCCAGGCCTCCTACGACGGCGGGCGCACCTGGCATTGGCTGATCGACGATCTCCCCGCGACCCAGTTCGCCTACGACTGGCGCCTCTCGTCCAGTGACGGCATCGCCGACGTGCGGGTGCGCGTGATCGCGCGCGACCGACGCGTTCAAGCGAGCTCCGACGGGAGCGACGTGGTCTTCTCCATCGACGGCTGCGGGAACCAGGCCGTCCAGCCAGTGCAGGTTGTCCGCAGCGGGCTGCCGGCCAACCCCGCCGCGCTCCAACCGACGACGGGCGCCGAGCCCGTGGTCGGCTCGATCTGGTCACCCTCGATCGACCACTCGACGTTCGAGCCGGGCGCCGTGGCCGACTTCCTGTTGGTGGGTGCGATCCCCGCCAACCTCCCGTTGGGAGTCGAGGGGACCCTGCTGTGCGATCTCGGCGGACCCTTTGTGCTCCTGTCGGCGACCGCGCCGGGCGCACCGTTCGCCGTGGGCCTGCCCGACACCTGCACCCTCGTCGGGGCATACTTGACCTGCCAGGGGGCTGCGTTGACGCCGACTGCGGGCATCCGGCTCACCAACGGACTCGACATCCTGGTCGGGCAGCCCTGAGGGATCGTCGGCGGGCCGGCTGGGAATGATTCCGCGCCGGCCCGCGCCACTTGCAAGCATCGGCGACCCCAGCTCAGCGAAACGGGAAGAAGTGCGTGGCGCCGCCCGTGGAGTACACCTGGTCCAGGTGCCCTGAAGCCCAACTACGCTCGACGATCGCGTGGGTGTGCGTCGTCTGCCCGTGGTGGCTCAGGACGCCGCCGGCATCCCGCGCGTAGAACCCGACCAGGACGACCCTCTCGTCCTCGCCGGAGAGGCGCCATGGGGCAGGTCCGTCGGGGCGGGCGATCGGGCTGGAGTGGTCGAGGACATGGAACTCGAGCTGGCTCGCGGTGCCCTCGACCCGGAAGGGAAAGGGGTTGGAGTCGATGGACTGATCGGCGGCGACGGACGCGATCCGCTACTCGAGCTCGGCAAGGCTCATGACCGAACCGATCTTGTGCTCACTCCAATCCGCGACGGCGGCGGCGATCAGAAGTGCTGCTCGGTCGCCATCGACAGCGCTGCGGACCAGCAGGCCGTCTACCGATGCGGAGTCCTGGGCCTGGGCGAGGTGGGCGACGCCGCACAGGACCCTGATCTCCCCGACCAGACCCTCCAGGGCCCCGACCGCGACGGTCGTCGGACCAACGACGTCGATGAGGTCGACGCGGCCTTCGGTGCGCCCCTCCCGCAGGACCGTCCGCATCCCGCCCTAGTGTTGCACCGTCGGAACGACACCGGCGGGCCGCTGGTCGGTGGCCAAGGGGCTTGCCGCTTGATCGACGTCGTAGTGCCAGGCGGCGCAGGAGGCGAGGAGAAGCAGGCCGAGGATGGTCGTTCGCATGGCTGGCCAGAGACGGCGGGGCCCATCGGTCTAGTGCGGGCCGCTGCGCGCCCGCGGTACAGGTGCCCAGTGACCAGGCACTCGAGACATGTTCACGGGGACAGCACCGGTCGCTCGTTCCGGGGCTGGACGCTCCGTAGCGGACCTGCTCGAAGCAACTGTCGATCGCGAGGGTGCCCGTACGCAGGGCCGCGGTTGCCGCAGGCCCGAGGGGGGCGCTCATCCTTCGCTCCTGCCCGACTTCTTGCCGCAGTTGACGAGCACGCGTTCAGCGATCTTGACCCGTGCAACTCATCCAGTACTGAGACCGGCCGCCCTCAAGGCGCCGGATACGCGGGCCGGTCGGTCAGGCGCTCGTCGTCGACGGGCTTGCCGACGGCGAAAACGTCTCGACGATCAAGCTCGTCTCGTCGGTGCGGTGGTTGTCGATCGTGTCGATCTGGTCCTTGAGCCTGGCCTCCTCGTAGCGCAGCTAGGTGTCCTTGCGAGCGATGGTCTCCTCGTCGAACTCACGCGCCAGGCGGCCATTGAGGAGTTCGTCTCGCATGCTCCGCACGCGTGCGACGCGCGAGTTCAGGCGGCCGAGGTGACGAGCCGACCGTTCCTGTGCCTTCCACGTGCGCGCTTGGAGAGCCCCCACGAATCAGGCTCGAACCTCCGTTGTCCTCCACGCGGAGCGTGTCGAACAGCGCGAGGACCTGCGCGTCCAAGGCCGCCTCCAACACGCGAACTCTGGGGTGACCCGGAGCGTTGAACCGAGCGCAGCGGTAGTACACGTACTCCCTCTGCCATCACCACGTAGCGCCCCGTGGACATCCCCGCCTGACCGGCAAGGAACTTGATGAGGTGCTTCTCGGCGGCAGTCAGGCGGATCGTCAGGCGGTCGTCGAGCTGGAGCACATGGAGCGCGTTCTCCCCCGTCATGGCTCAGTGGGCGTCGAGGCGGATGCCTTCCCCCGTCCACTGGTCAACGGGCAGGTCGCGTTCCCATGCGTTGGTGCCGGGGACAAGCTCGACGAGGTCGGTGATCGTCTTGTACTGGTGGTGTCCGGGTCCGGCGTTGATGACCAGGCGGTACTTCCCGGATGACCGTGCCACTAGCCGGAAGCGTCCATGCTCGTCTACGCCGGAGAAATCGAGATCGAGCGCGAAGGGACCTTCGAGGAGCAACTCGCTGTAGCCCTCCCGGATCTTGTCCCCGACCGAGATGCGTCCTTCGAGGATGCAAGGCTCGTCCCTTCCGAGTGCGATGTCGAAGTAGGTGGTGTCTTGGTCCTGGACCGTCACGACGTACGGATGGGACTCCGCCTCGACCTTGGCCTCGGACCAGCCCAGGTCAGAGAGCAACGTCCCGGAGGGGTGGACTCTGACCAGCCACGTTCCAGGATCCAGGTGGGGCTGCGAATACGACCCGTCGTCGTCGGTTATCGTTCGAAGGATCTTGCCGACGGAGGTGTTGATGCTGCTCGCCTTGATCTCCTCCCGGTAGAACTCCAGCTCGATGCCACCTGGCGGTAATCCGCGAGGCACGCTCACGACTCCGGCAATCTCGCCGCCAACCCCCAGTTCGACGTGGACCCCTGTCGCCCCGACCTTGACGGGACCGGACGTTCCCTCCGCGTACCCGTCCGCCCACGCCCGCGCGTAGTAGGTGATGTGGGGGAAGTCGTTGGGGATGCGGAAGCGTCCGCTCTGGTCGGTGTGCGTCGTGGAACTCTCGAGGCCGTAGTACAGTCCGTTCCAGTGGCCCTCGACGACGCCGTCGAGGTAGTTGGGCGTTCGCTGAACCAGTTCGACGAAAACGTCCGGGACAGGACGGCCCTGGAAGGTGACGTAGCCGGAGATCGCCTGCGAGGACGTGAGGGTGATCTCCAAGACCTTCGGCAAGGCATCGGGCGTGAACGCGCCGATTTCCTTGCGGTCGTGGGCGTCAGAGCGGATCTCCAGCTCGAAAGGGTGCTCGGGGACGCGCAGGGTCGCGTAGCCGCCCTCATGGAACGCGGGAGCAGACCCGGTCATGACGAAGCTGCCCGGCTTGTCGATCGAAAGCCCCCATCCGTAGCGCTCCACGGGTCGGCCCGTGTCGTCCACGACGTGGAGCCGAAGGACCTTCGTTCCTCCCAGGTGTACGACTAGGTCGCGCGCTCCAGGCGACACATCCAAGAGCGAACCGTCATCCAGTTCGTCTCCCTCCGGTTGGACGCGAAGGTCCACCGTCCCGCTGGGCAGCCGAGAGAAGAACAGGACGAACTGGCCCGACTCATCCGTACGAGCCGTCGTCTGCATCATGAAGCGCCCGTCAGGGGAGAGGACCGAAGTGGCGACCTGCGCGTTGGCGACCGGCTTGTCGCCGGGATCCACGACCCGGCCTTGGATCTGATACTCCGCGGGGAGGGACTCCAGGTGGAAGGGGGATGCTGTTGCCCTCTTCCCCGCCTCCAGCCTGATCGGCTCGCTCCAAAGCCACCAGGTGCTCTCGTGCTTCGCCACGATGAACCAGGTGCCCGGTGGGACACCGATGATCTCGTAGGCGCCCGATGCGTCGGTGCTGCCCCGGTCGATGACCTGCTCCCAAGGTGGACCGTCCGCTTGTGCGCCTTCGGGGGCCGAGGCTTGCTGGGCCGCATCCACGACGAGAAGCATGGCCCCCGACAAGGGGGCTCCCGAAGCGTCGAGGACCTCGCCGGAGAGAACTCCGCCGGGGGTCAGCGTCAGTCGCCCGAAGTCGAACTCCTGTCCCGCACGAAGATCGGCGCGGAACTTGAGCATCGCGCGACCCTCCTTCCGGGCGTAGCCCTCGTACCAGGTCCCGTCTTTGTTGCCATCCCATTCGAGCAGGATCTCGAAGTGCCCGTCCCCATCACTCTCGGTCGAGGACTCCGCCCCGGGCCAGATGCGGTTGAGGACATGAACGCCTTCGAGCGGGGCTCCGTCTTGATCGACGAAGACTCCCTCGACCGTGGCACTCGACTTGGCCTGTTCATCCTGGGGTTGGGACGGGAGGAGCCTCGCCGATCCGGCGAGTCCGATGGCAAGGATGCAAAGGCTGGTGATCTTCATCGAGCTTCCCTCGTTCCGCTCTACCCGGAGTTTCCTCTTCTGTAATCGAGTTCCCAGTCTTCCAGATGACGGCGAGCGCGTCGAGGTCTTCCCTCGGGATGGCCCGGAAGGCCACGGTGCAGCCACGGAGGTACACCCGAGCTTCGTCCACGTCGACGTGGTCCTGGGCTCGCATCGAGAATCGGCGGGCCCTGCGTCGTGCCGGTGGTCCTTCCGCATTCCCACGTACTCGCACAGCTTCCCGATGTCGTCGGCCAGATTGCGCGTCGAGTAGGTAGCGATTCGAGGCGTGGAGAGTGCAGACAACGAGTAGCAGTGGAGCGGGCGGATGTCCCGGTTGAGGACGAGGCGTCGGAAGAAGCGTTCAGCGGCCTTCGAGGAAGGTGCGGGGTTCCCTTGGTGCTCGTGTGCCCAGACCGCGCGTGTCCATGCGAGCACCAGAGATCTGGGATGCCTCGGTGCATCGAGGAGATCGACGGCGAGGATGCAGTGGAGGTGGGTACGCCATCTTCGGCTCGCCCTCTTGGAGGGTTCGAGGGGACCACAGGATCCCCGTGACCTTCTTCCAAGAGCTGCTCCGGCTCGGCATCGAGCGCAGCATGTTGAGGAAGGCGCTGGCCTGAGACTCGAACGAGTCGTCCTCGCCCAAGGTAAGGGTCGCCCAGAACAGCCGAGTTGACGGGAACTCGTTCACGCCCCTCAGCGCCCGTGTCGCGTAGTCCTTTCTGATATCCAGGGTGCGCACGAGTCGGCAGTAGTCGCAGAGCTGCGGACGCTTGCAGGTGAAGCCACCTTCCTTGCGCGGTCGGCAGTTGCGGAGGCGCCACGCCCGCCTGTGGTGTCCTCGGCCATCGAGGTGCTTGGCAAGCGCGTACCACCGCGAAGTCCACGAGGTGGCGTCGTTCGACCTCGGCGACGGACGCTGGACGGTCGATCGGCAGGGGCGATACTGAGCCATGTCGCAGCTCCTTCCTGGAGTTGAGCCGGGCGATGGCGCGCCTGTGATCTGGAAGTGCCCAAGGGCGGACCCTCCCAGGGACCGGCCTTCTTCGTTGTCGGAATGGTGAGTGCCGAACTGCGCAGGCGGGATTCGGCTGGATGCGCCGTTTCCCTTGCTCAAGCTCAGAGTTCCGAGTGTTGATCTCCTTCGGAAGGAGGACCCGACCATGCCCCTCATCAGCCGCGAGGCACTCGTCTGCTTTCACCTCGACCAGCTCGCCGCGATCGTGTCCTCTGGCCATCCCGGCCCTGGGGGAGCGGTCCAGGCGAGCATCATCTTGCGCGTCCTCATGGACGACGGCCTGCTCGGTCGAGTGGGACGCGATCATGGGCTGGACTTGTAGGTGACGACCCCGAAGGTGAAGGCGGATCTGATCGAGCAATCGCTCTTCTTCGAGTGCGGGGGCACCGATGCCGCGAGAAGGTGGTGCCACCGCTCTGGGTCCTCCGGGAGCCCCGGTCGAAGAGCCCGCACCGACCGTAGTTCGAGTGGTTGGCTGCCGAGTCGCGCAAGGACTACGGCACGGATGAGGTGATGCTCGGCAAGTTCTGGAAGCAACCAAGCCTCGGGACGCTCGGAGCGACGGTTGACCGCGAGAAGGCCGTTCGCTTCGTCGCCAACAGGTGCGGAGGAGCGCACCACTCGGCGACGGCGGAGACCTTCAAGGAAGTCGAGAAGCTCATCAGCGATGTTGGCCGGGCCTTCCAGCTCGACGGCAACGGACTGTCGATTGCATTCTCGGAGGTGCTTGGAACAGCTTGGCATCTCCTTGCCAGCCCATCCGTATGTGAGCTTCGACGGCGCCTCGCCCAAGAGGGGGCGATGCCGCCCGATCCCGGAGTCCCAGGCGGAGCCACGGAGAGGACTGCGCAGCCCCGGAAGAACGCGAGCTGAGGGGAAGCCGCTGGGGCGGGCAGGCGGGCGTCCTGGGCGGCCAAGACGCGATCTGAGGGCATCGGCCCACGTTGGGCCCGATGGGCCGGCTGCCAGGCCAGGGAGCCTCACGCGCTCTCTCATGCGGCCTCTCGGACCAGGTCCTGGATCCGACTATCCAGCTCCAGGACGCCGCAGGAGAAGAGTTCTAACGGTGTCCCCTTACTTTCACCATCTCTTCCCCTTCGCACGCCCCATGCGAAAGCGGCCATACACCGGGGAAGTGGCGACGGTTGCAGACGAGACACCGTCGAAGGGGACGCACTGGGCCCCTGGCACCAAGCCTTCGACGGCTGCGAGCGGGCTCCGGCGGCCTCGGGCGACTCGGTGGCGCGCGGTGCGCGGCCTTCGAGCAAGCGCTCAATCTCGCGCTTCGGATCCGTTCGCAGAAGGCGCCAGAGCCTGCTGGCGGAGTTCGGTCAGTAGGTCCTCAGCGGCCTGCTGGTCGGGGACGTCAGGAAGTTTCGACGTCTCCATCTGTTGATTGAGGTTCTAGGTCATCGGCTCGGCGAGTTGGACGAGCGATTCGTGGTCGAGGGTGCCATCCCGGATTCCGAGCAGCCACTCGGCGTCGGGTCGGCGCACGATCGACGTGCCTTGGGAGGGCACCTCCTCGCCCATCTTCAGCAGTCGAGCCAGGTGCATCGCGTGCTTCGTGTCGTAGCCATGGCGGTGCTCTAGGTCGGCCCGGTCGGCGTTTCGCTCGAAGCGCCACGTCCTGTAGGGACGCCAGTGTTTGAGGTCCGCGTCGAACGCCTTCTGTCGATCCGCGTCGGGGAACGGAGCCCGGCCAGCGGAACGGAACAGCGGCGGGGGATCAAGGCGCCGGATACGCGGGCCGGTCCGTCAGGCGCTCGTCGTCGACGGGCTTGCCGACGGCGAAGTGGTAGAGGCTCTGCAACGACCGCGACTTCAGGCCCAGGATCGAGTGCATGGGGTCGTCGAGGAAACAGCCGATGCCGGTCGAGCGCAGGCCGACTGCCTCGGCCTCGAGGTACAGGACCTGGCCGATGGCGCCGGCCTCCCAATACAGGCGCGGGTAGAACCAGGCGCCGTGCTCGTCCAGGGAACGGTCGAACTCGGCGATCATCCCCAGGCTGAAGGCGCCGTCTGCCGCGATCGCCTGGCCGCAGGAGATCGAGGCCGCCTGGCTGCGCAGGTTCATGGGGAGGACCAGCGAGAGGGGCAGGTCCTCGGGCGCGCCCTCGGCGGGGAGCCACAGGAACTCCTCACGGCACGCGCTGCGAGTGGCCTCCTGACTCGCGGGGTCGCGCTGTAGCCAGTAGAGCCCGGGCGTCAGGCCGTCGACCCGGTGCACGAACACGGCCAGGTGGACCCTCGGGCTCCAGGGGAGCGTGGCGAAGGGCACGCGGCCGGCGCGCGGCATGCAGCTCTCCATGATCCGGAAGAACGTCTCGGCCGACATGCCGGTGCGACCGTCGAAGGCCAGGGCGCTGCGGCGCTGGCGGACGATCTGGCGCAGGCTGCCGGTGGCGGCCACGGGCGGACGGCCGCTGACCTCGCGTTGCCAGGGCGCGCAGGGCGGCGCTCCACTCGGCTGGAGGGCTGCCTTGGCCGTGACCTCGATCACGTCCCACTCGACGTGGTCCGGTGAGAGGGCGTTGGGAGTGCCGTGCCAATCGAGACCGTCGAAGCGCGCGATGACCGATGGCGGCAAGGCGGGCTCGGACCCGTCGGGGCTGACGCTCACCAGGCAGTCGGGGTACTCGGCCTCGGGTCCGGGGTCCTCGTCCGTGTCCGGCAGTCCGATCATCCGGCCGAGGTCGCGCGTGCCGATGCCCTGGACCAGCCGCACCCGCCAGCCGAGCCCCGACGCGCCGACGGCGAGCGCCGCGAGGGCGTGCCCGACGTCGTGCTGGCAATAGCGGTAGGCGCGTTCGCCGTACTTCCACGCCTCGCGCCAATGGATCGAGCTCAGGGCCACGAGGAAGCTGCCCCGTGCCAAGCCCAGGTCCTCCCACAGGTCGGCCGGCAACGCCGCGCGACGTTCGAGCAGGTGCTCGCGCGGCGCGTAGTGGTAGACACCAGCGCTCTCGCCGAGTCCCTCGACGCCGAGACTCGGTAGGAGCAGGTAGCCCTCGGTCGGGTGCAGGTTCCCGCTTGACGGGTTGACCCGCAGGGACCATCGCGTCTCGCCCGCCTCCTTCCAGGCCGAGATCGCCAGGCTGTCGTAGAGCAGGCGCGAGATGCCGGCCTGATCCAGTGGCGCAGCGGCAACGCGGCCCTCGACCAGGGCCTGACCGTACGCGGTCCCCGGATCCTCCTGGGGCAGCGGAAGCTCGACCGTGGGGGAGCCGTCGAACCTGCGGAAGGGGTCCGGCTGGTTCTCCCAGTCGAGCTCCGCCGGCCCCTCGGCGTAGCGGTGCAGGTGGTGTTTGGTCCGCTCGTGGTAGGCCCGCACGATCCGCAGCTCGGCCCCCGGCCCAGGTACCGGCGCGTCGGCAGGTGCCGCGACCGGCGAGTTCGACTGCGGAGCTCGGCCCTTGCGGGGCCACCACTTGTTCCAAAGGGCCATGGTTGGCCAACACCCTACCGCCCTTGGCGCGCGCCCCGCGCTGCCGATGAACCCGAGCGGCGCCCACGCGCCCCCGCCCTCTGGATTTCCTCGAGACACTTGTCGATCGTGGACCCCGCCGAGCGACTCGTGGGTGAGCTCGCGGACCTGTTGTCCGGGCGGGCGCCCGAGAAAAGAGCGACGCGAGCGGAGACGACGATGAAGTACCTGGTCCTGGCCTACGGCGACCAATCCAAGAACGAGCAGCTCACCCCGGCCGAGTTCGAGGCGATCGTCGCCCAGGCGCGGGTCTACGACGAGGAGCTGCGCGCCAGCGGTCACCTGATCTCGGGTGAGAGCCTGGAGTGGGATTCGGTCTGCCTGCGGCCGCGGGGCGGCAAGACAGTGATCACCGACGGCCCGTACCTCGAGACCAAGGAGCAGGTCGGTGGTCTGATCCTGATCGAGGCGCGGGACATGAACGAGGCCCTGCGGATCGCCGCCCTGCACCCGGCCGCGAACATGGGCGAGGAGCTGGGCTGGGGCATCGAGGTCCGGCCCTTCTCGCCGACCTGCCACAAGTAGGCGATGGCGGCCGCAGCGGGCGACGTTCCGGCGCGAATCGACGCGATCTACCGCGCCGATTCGCGCCGCGTGCTGGCGACGCTGATCCGGCGTCTGGGCGACTTCGACCTGGCCGAGGAGGCCCTCTCCGACGCCTTCGCGGAGGCCCTGCGACGCTGGCCGAGCGAGGGGATCCCCGCCTACCCGCGCGCCTGGCTCGTGGCGGCGGGGCGCTTCCGCGCCCTGGATGCCCTGCGGCGGCGAGCGCGGCGGGATGCGTCGTTGGCGGTCGTCGCCGAGCGGATCGAGCGCGATGCCGAGGGCTACCGCTCCACCTCGGCGCCGGGCTTGGCCGCCCTCGACGGGGAGCTGGTCGACGATCGCCTGCGCCTGGTCTTCACCTGTTGCCACCCCGCCCTCGCCCCCGAGGGGCAGGTGGCACTGACCCTGCGCGAGGTCTGCGGCCTGGCCACGGAAGAGATCGCGAGCGCCTTCCTCACCGCGCCGTCGACCATCGCCCAGCGCATCGTCCGCGCCAAGACGAAGATCCGCGACGAGCAGCTCCCCTACGAAGTGCCGGGCCCGGCCGAGTGGCCGGCTCGCCTGGCTGGGGTCCTGCAGGTGGTCTACCTGGTCTTCAACGAGGGCCACCACGCGTCGTCCGGTGCAACGCTGGTGCGCGCCGACCTTTGTGCCGAGGCCATCCGCCTCGGCAGGTTGGTGCTCGGGCTGATCGATGGCGGCGACGAGACACCGAGCGCGGCGCGGCGCGACTTGGGCCTCGAGCCCCGCCGCTCCTCGGGCGCCACCGAGGCCGCCGGACTCCTCGCGCTGATGCTCCTGAACGACGCCCGGCGTTCCGCGCGCCTCGACGTCGCGGGCGACCTCGTGACCCTCGAGTTCCAGGACCGCGCCCTCTGGGACCGAGGGCAGATCGCCGAGGGCGTGGCCCTCGTCGAGCGGGCCCTCGCCAACCGCAACTTCGGCGCCTACACCCTGCAGGCGGCGATCGCGGCCGTGCACGCCGAGTCACCGAGCGCCGAGGCCACCGACTGGCCCCAGATCGTGGGGCTCTACGACCTTCTACTGCGCGTGGCGCCCTCGCCTGTGGTGGAGCTCAACCGCGCTGTCGCCGTGGCCATGCGCGACGGCCCGGCCGTGGGCCTGGCCCTCGTCGACGCCCTGTTCGCCGGCGCGGCGGGACGCGAGCTCGAGCGCTACCTGCCGGCCCACGCCACTCGCGCCGACCTGTGTCGACGCCTCGGCCGCGGGGACGAGGCGGCCGCCGCCTACCGCCGCGCCCTGGCTCTCGCGCGACAGGCTCCCGAGCGTCGCTACTTCGAGCGTCGCCTGGCCGAGTTGGAGACCGCCTGAGCGGCCCGTCGAGCCATCAGATGATCAGGCGTACGCCGCCCAGGTCCCTGAGGCTGTACTCCAAGTGCCCCGTGGGCGAGCCGATGAACATCAGGTTGGTGGGCACCTTCCACAGCTCCGACAGCTCGTGGATCAACTTGGGCCCGAACTCGCCCTTCCTGACCACGAACTCCATGTCGATCTTGGGGTAGGCCTGGTCCAAGAGCGCGATCTCCTCGCGCAGGTGCTCGGGTACCTCCTCGGCGTCCTTCGCGACCAGGACGATCTTGATGCGGTTGGTGTTCTCGTTGGCCCGCACGTAAAGCATCGCGTTGTTGAGCTGCGCGATGTCGTCACCGTGGGTGAAGAAGACGATCTGCTGGGAGTTGATCTCGTCGATCCACTCGCGGATCGTCACGACCAGCTTGCCCATCGGCTTGGTGACCGAGACGATCAACTGCCGTGCGATGTAGAGCATCGCCTTCAGGATCGCGATGCGACCGAGCATGATCGAGACCACCAGCAGAGCCGGCACGAAGTAGCGCACGAAGACCCAGAAGTACGGCGGGTTCATCACGATGTTCCCGACCAGGCCGGCCAGCACCGCGCCGACGCCCAGGATGACCGTGGGCCAGGTGGCGATGGTCGGGCGGGGGAGCTTGGCGCGCTTGATCTTGAGCAGCATGCTGCCGAGGCCGAACAGCACCATCACCGCCAGGAACGAGATGGTGTAGACCCCCGCCAGGGCCTCCAACTCGCCGCGGGTGATCAGCAGCACCGAGACCGAGAGCAGGAAGAACGCGATCAGGATGCGGTGGGTCGTTCCGCGTCGGTTGGTCTCGAGCAGGAACTGGGGCAGGCAGCGATCGAGGGTCATGCGCGTGACCAGGCCGTTGACGCCCACGAAGGAGGTCAGCACGGCTCCGCTCAGGACCAGGGCGGCGTCGAGCGAGATCAGGGTCGCCAGCCAACTGCCCCCGGCCTCGTGCCCCATGTGGGCCAGCAGCGCGGTGCGGTTCTCGGCCACCTCGGGGATCGGCACCAGCGCCAGCGCCAGGAGCGCCATGACCGGATTGAAGAACGAGACCGCCAGCCACATGTTGCGGAGGGTCTTGGGGAACACCCCCGGCTCCTGTTCCTCCACGAAGTTGGCCGAGCTCTCGAAGCCCGAGATGCCGAGCATGGCGGCGGAGAAGCCGAAGAACAGGGCCATCGCGAAGCCGCCGGGCGAGGGCGTGGCGAGATTCTGTGTCAAGGTCTCCAGCCCGTGGCCTGCGATGTAGACAAGTCCGACCGCCAGCAGCAGCAGCAGGCTCGCGAGGTGGGTGACGAAGATCGCGATCGCCACGCGCGAGGATTCGCTGATACCGATGATCGTCAGGCCCATGAAGACGGCCAAGAGGCCGACCGTCGCCCAGAGGATCGGCAAACCCGCCCAGAGCGTGTGGACGTAGTGCATGGCCTCGTTGGCGGAGATGACCGCCGTGGCCATGTACGAGAGCACCGTCAGGCAGGCGGCCACGGAGGCCCGGTACTTGCTCGTCGTGTTCAGCAGGGCGTTGTACGCACCGCCGTTGAGGGGCAGGGCGCCGACGACCTCGGCGTAGATCGAGCGGTACAGGTACAGCACGCCCGCCACCAGCAGCAGCGCGACGGGGGCGAGCTTGCCCGCGTAGAGGATCGCGAGCGCCGAGACGTAGAGGCACGACGACGTGATGTCGTTGCCGCAGATCGCGGTCGCAGCCAGCTGGCCTAGCCGCGTGTGACCAATGGACTTGGAGATGTCACGCATGGCCGTCGCTGGGGGTGGCGGGCCAGTGGGGTCAGAGCTGCCAGAGTCCGTGGTGCAGGCCGCCCTGGATCAGGATCGAGAAGCTACCGCGGCCCGGGAGCTCGAGGGGCGGGTGGGCCACCTCGGCGCCCTGCGCCTGGGCGGCGGCCACGGCGGCCTCGATGTCGTCGACCAGGAAGTAGGGCCTGACCACGGCCTGCTCGGACCCGTCGAGCGGCGCGCGGACGCCGACCATCCCGCCCCCTGCCAGCGGCGCGGTCCTCGCTCCGCCCAGGAGCGGGTCGCCCTCGCCCAGGACGGTGTCGTGCTCCCGCTCCAAGCGCGTGCAGACGCCCTCGACGTCCGTGGTCACGATCTCCAGGTAGTGGACCTGCATCGCAGCAGCCTAGCGAGCGAGCCCCGGATCGAAGCGCGCCGGCCGGGGCGCGGTCACCCGGCCAGCCGTAAGGTCAGGGTCCGGCCTGCTCGGGCCCCAGATGCCTGGCCTTGCTCACGGCAGGCAGGTAGAGCACGAGGAGTACGAGCAGCACCGCAGCGTAGAACCAGGCGGCGAGGGGCTGCGGAGGGACGTCGAGTCCTCGCGGCACACCGACGCAGAGGCTCGCGAACAGTAGCCACTGGGCCAGGCCGCTAGACAGGACGGCGAGGCCCTTCCGGCCTCGATCGAAGAGCCAGGGCGCCACCAGGTGAATCACCGCGGCCGCGACGGCCATCGAGACGACGGAGACCTTGGCCACCAGCGAGGGTCCCTCTGGCCCCGACAGGGCGGCGGTGAGCCAGACCCCCAGCGCCACCAGGCCCAGATGCAGTGCCAGGACTGGCCACCTCGGGCGCCCGCAGTGGCCTTCGAGCAACCGCGACTGGAAGCGGGTGAGGTTGGTCCGGCGGAAGTCACGCGCCGCGGCAGCCGGGTCGCCGAGGGCGTCCAGGGCTCGGCGTCGCGCCAGGGACGGATCGAGCCCCTCGGCCGACGCGGCCTCCAGGGCCGAGCGGAAGTGGTCCTCGATCTCGCGGCCCACCCGTTGGCGCGCTTCGTCGCTCAGTCCGTGGGTCGCCTGCTCCAGCCAGTGGCGGAGCTCGATCGGCAGGGCGCCGCGGTCGGTCTTCATGCGGGGCCACCTTCCAGGATCGTGTCGACGGCCGCAGCCAGGCTCTGCCACTGCTGGGCCTCGGTGGTCAGGGCCTTGCGACCCTTCGGAGTCAGGCGATAGCTGCGCCGCGCGCGCCCCCGCTCCTGCTCTTCCACGGACTCGATCAGGCCGCGGTTCTCCTGGCCGTGGAGCGTGGGGTAGAGGCTGCCCTCCTTGAAGTCGAGCAGCCCGTCGGACAGCAGCCGGATGCGCTGGGCGATGGCGTACCCGTGGAGGGGACCGCCCTGCAGCACCTTCAGGATCAACAGCGGTAGCGTGCCCTTGAGGTTCATGGTCGGTGGCCGCGGCGGGGTTGGGTCCTTCCGCGACCAGGCGTCACCCTACATGCATCGGAATCATATGTATAGGGGGCCGCCGGGCCCCGTGCCGGGACGGAGCCGCTCCAGGACGGTCAAGGGTCCGGACTCGGACCCCAGACGGCGTCCCGCGCTGGCCAGGTCAGCTCCATCGAGCCCCCGAAGGGGGTCGCCCGCCAGCGACCCACTAGGCGGCGCAGGGACTCGAGCACGTCGTCGACGAACGCCTCGTCCACGACCTGCGGGTAGCGGGCCCGCCCGAGTTCGAGGTAGCGCTCGCGGCTGCCGCGACCGTTGAACAGCGACTGCATCGGCCCCACCAGGTCCTCGGCCATGGCGAGCCCGGGCGCCTCCACGGCCTGGGCCAGCTCCGCGAGGCTGGAGCCCGCGGCCAGGCGGCCGTAGACCCCCTCTGTGATCTCGGCCCGAGCCTCCACGGCGAAGTGGGTCAGGTCGTGCAGCAGCAGGCTGCGCGTCTCCAGCTCGACGGCTTCGCACGGGTACCCCTCGCGCCGCAGCTCGAGGCGGTGGCGCTGGTCCGTCAGCTTCGTGAACACGATTCGCATCGTTCTGGGAGTCCGGGCGCCGCGGCCGAGCTCGGAGGGCGTCGACCGCGGCGCGCCCGTGGATCTCGGGCCAGCACTCGCGAGTATGGCCTCCCTGCGGGACGCCGGATACCCGCTCAGACCGTTGGCGGCGTCGCCGCCGATCGATCGTCGCGGCGGCTGGCCTCGAACAGGCGGCGCTCCCGTCCGTCGCGCCTGCGCTCGTAGGGCGCCAGTCCGCTGCGGAGCAGCCAAGCGGGGAACTGGCGCTGCAGCTCCACCGGTCCGCTGAGACGGATCGTCCCCGCCTTCAGCTCGGCCCGCAGGTCGCGGAAGCCACGCCAGGTCCCGACGAAGCGGCGCAGGTCCGCGAGCACCAGGAGGTCCGTGTCGAGCCCGGGGGGCCGGATACACAAGTCGACCACGCGCTCCTCGCTGACGAGCCAGAAGCGACTCAGGCTCTCGGGCACGCCCTCGAAGGCGAACTCCAGCACCAGTCGGCCCGGGGGCAGGGCCTCGGTGTTCATGCGTGCATGCATGCTCCACGCGAGGAAGGCGGGATCGAGGTCCTCGTCGGTCAGGTCGCGCGCCAACTGCTGTCCCCTGACGGCCATCTGATCGATCAGCGGGCCCGGGGCCCCACCGGCAGGAGTCAACAGGTACGTGGCGTGTGGTGCGTCCGCGAGCCGCCGCTTCCCGATGACTCCGGCCACCGCCACCGGACCGAGGAGGCAAGAGGATGCAGTCCCGCGCAACGCTCGTCTTGCTGGCGCCCCTGGCCGGCGCCTGCGCCCACACCCCGACCAACGACGCGCCGCCGGCGCCGCTCGGCGCCCAGGCGCAGGCCGACCTGGCCCGAGAGTGGAACGGTCAGCTGCTCGCCATCGCGCAGCAGGAGGACGGCTTCCTGACCCTCAAGGGGCTGCCTGCCGCCGCGATGATGCACCTGGCGGTGCACGACGCCCTCAATGTGATCAGGCCCCGCTACGAGAGCTACGCCTACCGCGGCGAGGAGCCGCCAGCGGACCCCCTGGTCGCCGCGGCCCGGGCGGCCTTCGAGGTCGCGGTCGACCACTACCCCGACCGGGCCCAGGACCTGCTCGGCCTGCTCGAGGAGGGCCTGGCGAGCGCCGGCGACGGCGCCGGTTCGATGGGCGGCGAGGCCCTCGGTCGCGCTGCAGCCGCCGCCGTGCTGGCCCGGCGGGTCGCCGACGGGTGGAACGGCGAGGGGGAGTACAGCCGGCATCCCATCGGGCCGGGGTCTACGCCGAGTTCGACGAGCA
Source organism: Engelhardtia mirabilis (assembly GCA_007751255.1). Taxonomy (GTDB): domain Bacteria; phylum Planctomycetota; class UBA1135; order UBA1135; genus Engelhardtia; species Engelhardtia mirabilis. The sequence goes on along the minus strand of CP036296.1, from coordinate 4,119,374 downwards.
CAGCGGCACGCCGGATGGCTTCTTCTTCGGAGCCGGGTGGCGCGGGCGCGGCCCTTCGTGCTCGAGCGCTGCGACCGATTCCGCAGTCCTCCGCCGCCGGCCATCGACAGCGAGGCCTACCCGCGCGCGTTCGACGAGGTCAGCCAGCTCGGCCGCTTCGAGAGCGCGACGCGCAGCGCGGACCAGAGCCACCTGGCCCGGTGGTGGAAGGACTTCGTGGAGAACTCGCACAACCGCCTGGCGCGGCGGCAGGTGACGGAAGAGGACCTCGACCTGTGGGAGGCCACGCGCCTGTTCGCCCTGCTCGAGATGGCGGTCTACGACGCCTGCGTGAACGCCTTCGAAAACAAGATCTCCTACAACCACTGGCGACCCTACGCCGCGATTCGCTGGGCCGAGCACGACGGCAACCCGGACACGCTGGCGGAGCCCGACTGGAGCAACACCCATCGGTACACCTACGCCTTTCCCTCGTACCCTCTGCCCATGGTGCGTCCTGACGCGAACTCCCTCCCGGTCCCCCGGAGGGGGACTGGAGAGGGCTGGCTCGCAGGCCGTGACGAGCTCGCGGGTGGAAGTCCCGCCCTGGTAGTCGCCGGAGAGCCAGGTAGCAGGCTCCGGGCGTCGGGAGAGATCCCGCCGTCTGAGCGGAGCGTCGAGAGCCCGACGGTGGGCGTAGGCCTGCCGTGCGGGGAGCAAGGCTGCGGGCCCAGCCATAAGCGAACCTTGCAGCCCCGAGAGAGAAGCCCCCGAAAGGGAGGGGTCGGCCGAGCCGGTCATGTCACGGCGAAGGCAACAGACTGCGCGCAAGAATCCGGAGCGGCGCAGGACACCCCCGGGGTACGGAGGAGAGCACGCAGCGACAGCTCGTCACGGAACAGGAGAGACCCTAACCGGCGGCTCACGTCGAGCGCAGGCGACGCCTATGAGCGGAATGCGAAGTGGTGTCGTGCCGGAAGGGAGTCCGAGGGGCTCGTAGTGCTGTTGACGCCCGGTGAAAGTCGGGACGAGGGAAGGGGCCCTGCTTTGGTCATGCTTGTGTTTGCAGGAACGGGTGAGGGCATGCCGTGAAGGCCAACAACCCCCCCTGACAAAGTCCGATGCCTGCAACGCAAGCTCTACGCGGCAGCCAAGTGCAGCCGGGAGCGGCGTTTCCACGCCCTGTACGACCGGATCTGGCGAGGTGAGGTCTTGCTGGAGGCGTGGAAGCGCGTGCGCGCGAACGGCGGCGCGGCGGGAGTGGACGGCGAGACGATCGCCTCCATCGAAGCCGCGGGCGTCGCCGCGTTTCTGGATTTGATCCAGCAGCAGCTACGAGATGGGAAGTACCGCCCCAGTCCGGTCCGGCGGCAGTACATCCCCAAGCCTGATGGGCGTACCCGCCCCTTGGGCATTCCGACGGTGCGGGACCGTGTCGTGCAGCAGGCCGCGAAGCTCGTCCTCGAGCCGATCTTCGAGGCGGACTTCCAGCCTTGCTCTTACGGCTTTCGGCCGAAGCGCAGCGCGACGCAGGCGAAAGAACAGCTGCGCGTGGCGGGCAATCGTAGCCACCATTGGGTGGTCGACGCCGACATAGCGGGCTTCTTCGATGCGATCGACCAAGACGTCTTGATGGATCGCATCGCTCGCCGAGTCTCGGACCGACGGGTCCTGAAGCTTCTTTGGAAGTGGCTTCGAGCCGGGGTCTTGGAGGAGGGCAGCGTGCGCAAGGCCACCACGGGGACTCCCCAGGGTGGTGTGATTTCGCCGCTGCTCGCCAACATCTACCTCGACGCACTCGACGAGGCGTGGCAACGCGATTGGTCGCATCTGGGGCAGCTCGTCCGCCATGCGGACGACCTCGTCGTGATGTGCCGGCGCCGCAGCCAAGCCGCGGAGGCGCTGCGCCGGCTCCAGGGCATCCTGGCCAACCTGCGCCTCGAGCTGCACCCGACGAAGACGAAACTGGTCGAGCTTGAGATCGGGAAGGAAGGCTTTGACTTCCTGGGCTGTTATCTTCGTTTGGTGCAGTCGGTCTTCAAGGGGGGGTGCTACCTCTTCCGCTGGCCGTCGCATCGAGCGATGAACGCCGTGCGTGATCGCGTGCGAGAGCTGACGAATCGGCGCCGCTGGGCGGGTCTGCGGGACATACGCGATGTGATCGCGGTCCTGAACCCGGTCCTGCGGGGCTGGGGCAACTACTTTCGCACCGGCAACGCCTCGAAGCAGTTTGGCTCTGTGGACCGCTTCGTGACCTCCCGACTGGTGCGCCTGCTCGCCCAGCGCGAGGGCTGGAAGCGTCGTCCTTTCTCCCACTCCGACTGGCCCCATACTCGTTTCGTCCATGACTTCGGACTCCACAAGCTGCTCGGCACCATTCGCTACCCCGGAGGCACGCATGCGTCGTGAAGAGACCATCGGTAAGCCGTGTGCGGGAAATTCGCACGCACGGTTTGAAAGGGGACCTCAGGAAACGGAGCCCGCGCGCCACCGCGCCTGAGGTCTACCAATGGCTGTGCCAGTGCGGCGGCCGTGGCGGTGCTCGAGGACACGTTCGGCGCGCAGCACTCTTTCACGATGGACACACCGCTGGTGGATCGGGCCGGCCCCTACTCCGGCAAGCTCGAGATTCAGCCGCCCGAGCGCTCCTTCGACAGCTTCGCCGAGGCGGCGATGGAGTGCGACCTCTCGCGGGTCGACCTGGGGATCCACTTCCTCTACGACTCGGTCGAGGGCAACCGCCTGGGACGCCGGATCGGCTCGACCACGCCCTGCGGCCGACGGACCCGTGAAGCCGACCCCGCGCGGCGCCGGACGGCTCGCGCTCAGTCCAAGGTCTGCCGGAAGCGGGTCAAGCCGATCAACAGAGCGACGAGCGCGAACAGGGCCATGGGCCCGACCTCGTGCGCGATCGCCTCGATGCCGTTGCCCTTGAGCAGGATGCCGCGCACGATCCGCAGGAAGTGCGTCAGGGGCAGCACCTCGCCGATGTACTGGGCCCAGACCGGCAGGCCGCGGAAGGGGAACATGAAGCCCGACAGCAGGATCGAGGGCAGGAAGAAGAAGAAGCCCATCTGCATCGCCTGGAGCTGGTTGCGGGCGATCGTCGAGAAGGTGATGCCGATCGCCAGGTTGGCGGCGATGAAGATCAAGGTCACCGCCGCGAGGAGGGGGATGCTGCCGACCATCGGGACCGCGAACAGGAACTTGGCCGCCAGCAGGATCAGCCCGGCCTGGAGGTAGCCCATCAGGACGTAGGGGATGATCTTGCCGAGGGTGATCTCCACCGGACGGGCTGGCGTGGCGAGCAGGTTCTCCATCGTGCCGCGCTCGCTCTCGCGGGTGATCGCCAGGCCCGTGATCAGCACCATGGTCATGGTCAGGACCACGCCCATCAGCCCGGGCACGATGTTGTACTGGCTGATGCGCTCAGGGTTGTAGGCGGCGTGGACCACCAGGGCCGCGGCCGGCGGGGTCGATAGCAGCCAGGCGTTGGGTCCGTCGAGCTCGCGGCCGAGCACGCGCCGCAGCACCTCGTCGAGGGAGGCCAGGGCGTTGCTGGTCGCCGCCGGGTCGGTGGCGTCGGCGAGCAGCAGCAACTGCGGGCGCTCGCCCCGCAGCAGGTCCCGCGCGAAGCCCTGGGGCACGTGCAGCACGAACTGCACCTCGCCGCGCTCGATCAGCTCCTGGGCCCGGGCCTCGCTTTCGACCACCTCCGTCAGGTCGAAGTACTCGCTGTTCTCCATGGCCGCGATCAAGCCGCGGGAGAAGGCGCTGTGGTCCTCGATCAGCGCCGCCGTGGGCAGGTGGCGGGGGTCGGAGTTGATCGCGAAGCCGAACAACACGAGCTGCATCAGCGGGATGCCGAGCACCATCGCGAAGGTCAGCCGATCGCGCCGCATCTGGACGAACTCCTTGGCGACGATCGCGAACAGCCGAGTCAGCGAGAAGACGCGGTTCATCGCGGCGCTCGCTCCGCTTCGGTCATCAGGCTGATGAAGACGTCCTCGAGGCTGGAGTCGATCTGCTTCCAAGCGCTGTCCGAGCCGACCTGCTCCGCCAGCACCGCTTCGATGGCCCGGCGGTCCGGACCGCTGACGTGCAGGGAGTTGCCGAAGGGCACCACCTGGGCGATGGCCGGCGCCGAGCGCAGACGCGCGATCAGCTCCGGGCGATTGCCGGCGCGCACCTCGAAGGTGGCCAGGGCCGCGCGTTCGATCACCTCTTCCACGGTGCCGCGCGTCATCAGGCGGCCGCGGGCGATGTAGGCCAGGCGGTGGCAGCGCTCGGCCTCGTCCATGTAGTGGGTGGTGATCATCACCGTCAGGCCCTTGGCGGCCAGCCCGTGGATCTGCTCCCAGAAGTCGCGCCGCGCCTTGGGGTCGACGCCGGCCGTGGGCTCGTCGAGCAGCAGCAGCTTGGGCTGGTGCAGAAGGCAGGCCGCCAGGGCCAGGCGCTGCTTCCAACCGCCTGAGAGCTGGCCGGCGAGCTGCCGCTGGCGTTCGACCAGCCCCAACTGCTCCAGGGTCTGATCCACCGCCGCGCGCCGCTTCGGGATGCCGTACAGCCGCGCCACGAAGTCGAGGTTCTCGCGGATGCTGAGGTCCTCGTAGTGGCTGAAGCGCTGGGTCATGTAGCCGACCTCGCGCTTGATCGAGAGGGACTCGCGGCGGATGTCGAAGCCCAGGCAGGTGCCCGTGCCCTCGTCGGGCGTCAAGAGGCCGCAGAGCATCCGCAGGAAGGTCGTCTTGCCCGAGCCGTTGGGGCCCAGGAAGCCGTAGATCTCCCCGGCGCGGACGCACATGTCGATGTGGTCGACCACGGTCTTCGCACCGAAGGCCTTGGTGACCCCCTGCACGTCGATCACGGGCGGGGGCGCGCCTGCTTCGCCGTCGCTCACCGCGCGCCCGGCCTGACCTCCAGGGGCTGCCCCGGGTGCAGTCGCGCGAGGGCATCGGGCTCCGGAGTGGCTTCGACCATGAACACCAGCTTCGAGCGCGACTCGCGGCTGTAGATCACCGGCGGGGTGAACTCGGCCTCGGTGGTGATGAAGCGGATCCGTGCCTGGAACTCGCCTTCGAGGCCGTCCACGCGCACCTGCACCGAGTCGCCGGCGGCGAGGGTCGGCAGGGCCGACTGGGGCACGAAGAAGCGCACCAGCACTCCGCCCGGCGGCAACAGCGAGACCACCGGACGGCCGGCGGGCACGACCTCGCCCACGTCGAAGAGGGTGTCCTGGACCAGGGCAGCGGTGGGGGCCGTGACCCGTTTCTGGTCCAGGGCCCACTGGGCCTCGCGCTGGGCGATGCGCAACGTGGCGACCTCCCGTCGAGCTGCCTCGACGGCGCCGGAGCGACCGCCGAGCCTGGCGGTTTCGAGCTCCGCCTCGAGGCTCGCGACGTTGAAGGCGTCGACCTCGACCTCGGCGGCGAAGCGATCGATCTCCTCCTTCGAGACGACGTCGGGGCCCGAGGATTCGAACAGCTCGCGACGGCGCTCGAGGTCCGCGCGCGCGCGCCCCAGGGCCGACTTCGCGCCCGCGAGGCGCGCCTCGATCGCGGCGAGCTCGCTGGGGCGCACGCCCCGCTCGAGGTCGGCCAGGCGCGCCTCGGCCTGGGCCACTCGCTCGCGCGCCTGCTCCACTTGCAGCGCTTGGGGTTCGGGGTCGAGCTCGAACAGCAGTTCGCCGCTCTTTACCGCCTGTCCCTTCTCCACCGCGATCCGCACCAGGCTGCCGCCCTGGGACGACGCGGCAAAGACGTTGTCGCCTTCCACGTAGCCCTGCCAATAGTCGCCCTGACCTGCCTCCGTGGCGCCGCCTCCGCAGCCGGCCAGGGCGAGCAACAGGCCCCCGAGGCCGAACAGCAGCGAGGCTCCGCGACGGGATGAGGCTCGGTCGGTTCGCTCGGGCTCGGTGGTCATCAGGCCAGGGCGTCCGTCGCCACGTGGTACTTGGGATCTTCGATCACGTTGACCTCCACCAGGTTGCCCGCCTTGCGCAGCAGCTTGCGACACTCCGGACTCAGGTGGCGCAGGTGCAGGGTCTTGCCGAGGCTGAGGTAGCGCTCGGCCAGGGTATCGATGGCTTCGATCGCCGAGTGGTCGGAAACTCGCGCGTGTTGGAACTCGACGATCACGTCGTCGGGGTCGCCCTTCGGGTCGAAGAGCTCGAGGAAGCTCTTGGTGGAGCCGAAGAACAGGGGACCCCGCAGGGAGTAGACCTTGCGGCCGCTGGCGTCCGTCTCGAACACCACATGGATCACCTTGGCGTGCTTCCAGGCGAAGACCAGGGCCGAGAAGATCACGCCGACGAGCACGGCCACCGCCAGGTCGGTGGCGACCGTCACGGCCGAGACCAGCACGATCACGATCGCGTCCGACTTGGGGACCTTGGTCATGACGCGGAAGCTCGACCACTCGAAGGTGCCGAGCACGACCATGAACATGACGCCCACGAGGGCCGCCACCGGCACCAACTCGATCAGCGGTGAGGCCAGCACGACGAAGGAGATCAGCACCAGGGCGGCGGTGATGCCCGACAGGCGACCGCGCCCGCCCGAGTTGATGTTGATCATGCTCTGCCCGATCATCGCGCAGCCGCCCATGGCACCGAAGAAGCCGCAGGTCACGTTGGCCAGGCCCTGGGCCACGCACTCGCGGTTGCCGCGACCGCGCGTGTCGGTCAGCTCGTCGATCAGGGTCAGGGTCAGCAGCGACTCGATCAGGCCCACCGAGGCCAGGATCACCGCGTAGGGCAGGATGATCCGCAGCGTCTCCAGATTGAAGGGCACCTGCGGCAGCGCGAATGACGGCAGGCCGCCCGCCAGCGACGCCTCGGGGTTGCCGCTCATGGTGCGAAGGTAGTCCACGATGGTCGGCGAATCGAGCCCGAGCCCGGCGGTCAACAGGGTGATGCTGACGATCGCGACCAGGGACGAAGGCACCGCCTTGGTCAGCTTGGGCAGGAAGTAGGTGATCGCCATGGTCGCCGCGACCAGGGCCAGCATCGTGTAGAGCGGCGCGCCGCTCAACCACTGCAGGTGCCCCTCGGCGTCGGGGGCCTTGAACTGCCCCAGCTGCGCCATGAAGATCACGATCGCCAGGCCGTTGACGAAGCCCAGCATCACCGGATGGGGCACCATGCGGATGAACTTGCCGAGCCGCAGCAGACCGGCCAGGATCTGGATCAGGCCCATCAGTAGCACCGCCGCCAGCATGTACTGCAGGCCGTGCTCGCTCACCAGGCTCACGAGCACCACTGCGAGGGCGCCGGTGGCGCCGGAGATCATCCCCGGCCGCCCGCCGAAGACGGCGGTGATCAGGCCGACCATGAAGGCCGCGTAGAGACCCACCAGCGGCTCGACCCCGGCGACGAAGGCGAAGGCGACGGCCTCGGGGACCAGGGCCAGGGCGACGGTCAGGCCGGAGAGCAGGTCAGTCCGGGGTCGGTATTCCGGACTGCTTTGGATGTCGAACAAGGGGATCGAGGGGCGGGAGCCGGGCGAAAAGGCGCAGCAGGGTAGCGGCGGCTCGACCGACCACCTCGGGGGATTGGCGGACTATCGCCGGCACTCGACGAATGGCCACCGCCGAGGGGTGACGCCGATCTGTTCGAGTGCCAGCTCGTTCCTGCGCCCGGTGGGGAGGGCTCGACCAACCGGACGGCGGCCCGCCGGGCGAGATGCCCGGGGGAGAGGAGGCCAGGTCAGCTCCCTCTCCCGGGTCCGTCCTCAGCGCCGCCCGGTCCGCACCCCTCCGCGCGAGCAGGCGCAGCAGCCGCCCATGCGCGCCACACGGTCGGCGCGGGCCGGCTCGGCGCTTCCTCGCGGCGTCGGCTCGCCGTCACTCGTTGCCGAGGTGCGTGGGGACCTCGGTGTCGAGCACCTTGGTCTTGCGCTTGCGCAGGCGCTTGCGGCGCTCGGGGATCAGGTCTTTCATGGACTCGCGCTTGCCGAAGCAGATCATCCGGTCGCCGCCTTCGAGCACGCGGCTGTCGCGGGGGTTGGGGATGACGGTGTTGCCGCGGTGTAGCGCCAGCACGGCGATGTCCTTCTCGCGCAGACCCGACGCGACGATCGTCTTACCCACGAACTCCGAGCCCTCGGGGATGTGCAGTTCGCTGACGCCGTAGCCGCGGCTGACGGTCAGGCGCTGGCGGATGTCGAGCTCGGGGAAGCGCACGTGCTCCTGGGTGTAGTCGATGATCGCACCGGCGATGTCGAGCTTGGTCGCTCCCTCGATGCCCTCGAGGCCCGGCGAGGAGTTGACCTCCATGATCTGGGGGCCTGTGCTGCTCTCGAGCATGTCCACGCCGGCCACCTGCAGGTTCATGATCTGGGCCGCGCGCACCGCGGCCTCGGCGTAGGCAGGTTCGAGGTCGACCAGCTCCGTGCGGCCACCGCGGTGCACGTTGCTGCGGAACTCGCTGCCCTGGGCCACCCGTCGCATGGCTGCGACCACGCGATCCCCGATCACGAAGGCGCGAATGTCCTTGCCCTTGCTCTCGGAGACGAACTTCTGGATCAGGACGTTCTGACGCGTGCTCTGCAGGGTCTCGATGATCGCCTCGGCGACCTTCTCGCTGTCGGCCAGGATCACGCCCACCCCTTGGGTGCCCTCGAGCAGCTTGATGATCACCGGCGCGCCGCCGACACGCTCGATGGCCGGCAGCACGTCCGCCCGGTTCTTGACGAACTCGGTGGCCGGGATGCCGATGTCGTGGCGCGACAGGATCTGCAGCGAACGCAGCTTGTCACGGGAGTTGGAGATACCCGCTGCGCCGTTGACGCAGAAGACCTCCATCTGCTCGAACTGACGAATGACAGCGGTGCCGAAGTAGGTGATCGAGGCGCCGATGCGCGGGATGATCGCGTCGTAGGTCGAGAGGCTCTTGCCCTTGTAGTAGAGGGCGGGCCGACCCTTGTCGAGGTCGATGCTGAAGCGCAGCGTGTTCAGCACCGTGACCTTGTGTCCACGGGACAGGGCCGCCTCCCTCAGCCGTCGCGTGCTGTAGCAGTTGGGGCTGCAGGAGAGGATTCCGATCTTCATGGTGGAGTTCATTGTTCTTTGGGGCCCGTTTCTCAGGTCGCGTTCTCTCGGGCCTCAGGGCGCGTGCTCTCGGGCGCTTCGCGCTGACCGCGGCGGGGATGCCGCCGGGGACCAGCGTTGGAGCAGGGGGCCCGGGCTCCAGCGGTCCCCCCGTCCGTGTTCACGAATCGGGGGTGAGTTCGTCCTGGAAGTAGTCGACTTCGTCGGCGACGGGGTCGAGACGCTCGAAGACGCCGATGTGGAACACGGCGTCGCCCTCGTTGACCAGGGGCAGGTTCGTGCGCCCGATCAGGACGCCGTCGGTGGGGGAGATGATCGGCTCCTCCTCCTCGGCGAGCGGGTCCGAGATGGTGCCGAGCCATTGGCCGCGGGCGACCCGTGCGCCCAGTTGCAGCTTGGTGACGAGGATGCCGCTCTCGGGAGCGCGGACCCACGAGCTGCCGTGGGCCACGAAGGGCTCGACCCGGCGACTCTTCTGCTTGACTGCCGGCAGCATGCCCAGGTCGCGCATGACCGAGAGCACCCCGCGCAGGCCCGCCTTGATGGCGAGCTCATCGAAGCGCAGGGCCTCGCCCGCCTCGTAGATGATCATCGGCACCCCGAGCTCGCCGACCGACTCGCGCAGGGAGCCCTCGCGGATCGCGGAATCCAGGATCACCGGCGCACCGAAGCTGCGCGCCAGGGCTTCGCTGCCGGGTACGTCGAGGGAGGCCCGCACCTGGGGCAGGTTGGTGCGGTGCAGCGAGCCCGTGTGCAGGTCGATGCCGTGGGTGGCCTTCTTCGCGACCTCTTGCAGGAAGGTGTTCGCCAAGCGGCTGGCGAGGGAGCCCTTGGCCGAGCCGGGGAAGCAGCGGTTCAGGTCGCGGCGGTCGGGCAGGTAGCGCGTCTGCTCGACGAAGCCGTAGACGTTGACCACGGGGACCGCGATCAGCGCGCCGCGCAGCTTCGGTAGCAGCTGGCGCTTCAAGAGGCGTCGGACGATCTCGACCCCATTGATCTCGTCGCCGTGGATCGCCGCCGAGACGAACAGCCGCGGTCCGGGCCTGCGGCCATGGATGACGCACACGGGCAAGGACACCTCGCCGGCGGTGTAGCGTCGCGCCACCGGGAGGGAGAGCGTGCGGCGAGTGCCCTTTGGGATCTCGATCCCATTCAGGACCAGGGGGCCCTGGTCCGTCGTCGAGGCCAGGCTGCCGGCCCCTTCGTCGTTGTCACTATTCACCGCAGCAGGCTAGCAAGAGGCCCGGCCACGATCGCCACCAATCGACGTCAACCAACGGTGGTCGACCGGTGTCGTGGAGGGCGCAGTCGACGTAGCGGGGGGGGACCGTTCATCGCCTGCCGGACGGGCCCGCCTCTCGCGCGCTGGCGGCACCCTGGACTCCGACGTCCGCTCCGTCAGCCGTCGATCACCGCCCCACGGGTGGGGATGTCGGTGGGAACGGTCTCGCCGCCCCAGGGCGCGGTGTCCGTGCGCCCGAGCAGCTCGCGGTAGTGACTGCGGTGCTCGTCGACCCGGACCCCGTCCAGGAACTGCGAGTAGGCCAGGTACGACACCAGGAAACGGCGGTCGGCGGCCCAGGGGGGCAGGTAAGTCGGTGGCGCGCACAGGCCGATCTCGCTCAGCTCCGCCAGGGCCGGAAAGTCCTCGAGGTCCAACTTGCCGCAGAACAGGAGCGACAGGCAGTCGGCACGCCCCCCGGCCACGATCGCCCGCAGCATGTTCGTGACCCGCAGGAAGCCGTCCAGGTAAACCACGTCCTTGGTGAACGGAACACCGCCTTCGACCACGCCGCCGCGGAATACCCGACGGGCATTCTCGAAGGCTTGCTCGCGGGGAATGCCGCGGCCCAGGAAGAAGCGGTAGACCTCGAGGAAGTCCGCGCCCCGCAGGGCCATGTCGATCGCGAGCACGCGGTCCGCCAGGCGCCGCAGTCGGTCGGGGTCCTGGGTGCCGGTGATGAACTCGGCGAAGACCGCCAGCCCTTCTTGGGTGCGAGTCGTCCCCGCGTGGGAGGCGGCCAGGATCGGCAGCTTGGCCTGGGCGCGACCGTTGAGCGAGGTGCACACGTGGACGTAGGCCTCGTGCTGGATCAACTGGTTCAGGTCGCGGTCAGTGAAGCAGGCGTCGCGCCGGACCTGGATGCGGCGTGGCCCGGCCAGGGCATTGGCCGAGAGCTGGTCCACGACGACCACCTCGGGCGCTTGGTCGCCGAACAGCCGCACGCAGGCGCGGCGCAGGCCCTGGGCCACGGCGGTGGCGAAGTGGCAGGCGGCCGAGGGCGCGCCCAGGTCGAGGCCGGCGACGCTGTCGCACACCCGCTCGACCGTCTGGGCCAGGGCCAGGGCCGTGGCGTCCCCCTGTTGGCTGGTCGGGGTGCCGTAGAGCCGCTTGCCGTACTCGAGGAAGGCCGGCGTGCCGGCGCTGGCCAGCATGTCCGCCGAGCTGCCGATCGCATCCGCGCAGCGGCGCAGCCAGCGTGCAACCGTGCCGTCGCCCTCGATGCCCCGACGAATCTCGGCCAACTGGGCGTGGATCGGCGCCGCGTTCATGACCGGGTAGGTCACCCGCGGCAGCTCGCGGGCGTCCCGGGCGAAGAACTCCCGCCGCACCTCGGGCGACCAGCTCAGCGTGCGCAGGATGCGAACGCCGGACTCGGCCGTGCGCAGACGACGGGCGGTCTCGGTGATCTGTTCGGGCTTCAAGGGGAGGTTGCGGGAGGTACCGTCCGCGCGGCGGTCGATCGAACCGTGCAGGTTCTCGCCGAAGCGGACGCCGAAGTGAAGCCCCGGCAGTCAGATCCGCGCGGCCGAGAACTGGCGCGGGCCCGCTCGACGAGCCCTCCTGGATCATCCTCCCTGTCAGCGAACCTCCCGGTCGAGGCGGTCCACCAGGGCTCTCAGTTGATCGACCTGATCCAGGGGTCCGGAGACGATCGACGAGTTGGTGCGTTGATTGGCCGTCAGGCGCAGCGACTCGGGCACCAGGGGCCGGAGAGTCATGGATAGTTCCGCGGCCGAGGCGTTCTGGAGGGTGAGAATCTGGAACTCGGCCAGCGTGGGCTGTTCCGAGGTCGTCTCCGCCGCCTTCGAGGGCAGCTCTCACCCGTGTCGGTGCGGGACCTGGCAGGCGCTGGCGAGGGCGGCGAACAGGAGCGGGACGACGAAACGGGTCTGGATGGGAGCTCTCTGGAGGGCGGTCGTGGCGGCGCGGAGCTGGACGACGACCCCGCACGACCTATTCCCGCGGCGGTTCCGCGATCGGCGCGATAAGGTCCAGAATGGACCCGGACGGGCGCCGCCGAGCGTGGCGCCGCGCCAGTCCTGTGACCATGGGAATGACGAAGACGAGCCTGGCTTCGAGTCTGGTCACCTGCCTAGCGGCCGGCCTTGCGGCCTCGTACCAGGAACCTACCGCCGCGGAGGTGCTGCACGATCTGAGTTCGGTGCCTCAGGTCGGCCGACCGGTGCTGGTCGAGTGGACCTCGCGCGTGCGCGGTTCGCTCACCACGGAGACGCCGCAGGGGCGCTCGCGCGCGCCGGTGGACGAGCGTCGCACGATCGCACTGGTGGACGAGTTCACCGCGATCGAGAACGGGGGCTGGGAGGGGGTGCGCCGGTTCCTGCGCTTCGACCAGAGCGTCGAGCGCACCGTGCGTGACCCCGAGCTGGTCGGCGTCCGCGTGGCCTACCGCGAGCGGGAGGGCATGTTCGACGCCAGTACCGTTGGGCGTGGGGTGCGCGGCCGAGTCATGGACGGACTGCTCGCGGAGGCGTCGAGCTTCGGCTTCGACCTGGGCCTGCCAGTGGGCGTCGGCGTCGGCGAGAGCTTGACGGTCGCGCCCCACGCGGTGGGGACCCTCTTGACCGACGCCGTGGGGGACGTGACGGCCCTGGGCGAATTCGAGCTGGTGTCCGTGGACGAGCTGGGCCTGGCGCGGTTGGTCGGCCGCCTGGTCAGCTCGGAGGTGCGTCGCGAGGAGACGGCCGTGCTCGCCGTGCGCTACGAAGGGGACTGCAAGCTGATCGTGGACACCCGGGCCCACCGCTTGGTGGAACTCGACTGGTCGGGCGAGCGCAGCGTGTTCGGCTCGGGGATCGACTTCCAGCTCGAGGGCTCGGCGACCTTCGAAGTCGGCCTGAACTGCGCCACCGGCGCCGCGGTGACCAAAGCGTTGCTCCTGGGCCTGCGCTACCGATCGGTGCCGCGCACCGTCGACGACCTGGACCTGACTGTCGAGCTGCCCAGTCACTGGTTCCTCAGCGACGACGCGGACCACACCCGCTTCACCACGACCCTCTACGGCGGCGGCGAGCAGGTGACGCTCGAGTTCGGCGGCTACGCCATCGGCGCCCAGGAGGCCGCGGACTACATCGAGGCCACCATCGCGCAGGTCCGCGCACAGCAGGAAGTGCAGCGCGTGCGACCGGTGCGCTGCTCTCTGGGCCGCGGCCAGGCTTGCGAGTTCGAGTCCGCCGGGCGCAGCTTCTGGTTCGAGGTCCTACCCCTGGGCCCCGGGCGCGCCCTGCGCGTACGCCTGTTCGGCGAGCCCTCGGCAGTGGGTGCGGCCCTGGCCGACTGGAAGGTCGCCCGCCGCTCCTTGGAGTTGTCGGAAGGCTGAATCGCCACCGCCGCGAGCATTTGGCCTGTCTTCGGCCGGCCATCCAGTGTCCAGGACACTAGCCCGGACTACTCACGAGCATGTCCTCATGAACAGTCCGAGCTGGCTAACCAGGAGGACCGGGTTCGGCGGTCGACTTCCGCGGTCGTCAGTCGAGACCGAAGAGCAGCGTCGCGAGCTCGTCCAGGGTGCGCGGCCGGCTCGGCGCAACGGCGGCGAGCATGCGCTGAAGTCGACCGAAGCGGTGGGAGAGTCCCCAGGCCAGGAGCCGACGGGCGAGGCCGTGGTTCAGCTCGACCCCGGGTCGACCGTAGGCCTCGAGGCAGGTGCGTAGCAGGTCGCCCTCGCCGCGGAATACGAAATCGGCCAGGGGCGGGAAGTCGTACTCGGCGGGGCCCACGCGACCGTCGGCGAAGTCGAGCACGCCGCACAGCTCGACCCTGCCGGCGCGCTCTCGGGCGAAGAGGTGCTGGTCGAGCAACTCCGTGTGCAGGCACACATGGCGTTGCGCGTCGAGCGGTCCCTCGGCTTCGAGGAACGAGCCGACCTCCTCGGCCAGGGGCCTGGCCCAATCCGGCAACCGCGGATCGCCCAGGTCGCGCACCGGTGCGCGCTCGCGGCAGTCAGTCCAGAAGTCGGGCCAGGTGCGCGGGGCGTCGCTCGGATCGACGCCGTGCAGTTCGGCGATGAAGTTCCCGATGTCGGCGGCCAGGCGGCGCCGCTCGTCGTAGGGCAGTGCGGGCCAGAACTCGCCCAGGGCGCGACCGGGCAAGAGCGAGAGAACGAGGTAGGGCCAACCTTCCAGCTCGCCCATGTCGATTAGCCGCGGCGTGGCCAGTGAGGTCCGTCCGGCCAGCCGCTCGAGCCAGTCCGCCTCTGCGGCGAGCTGCCAGGAGCAGCGCGGATCGGTCAGCTTGACCACGCGGTCACCGCAGGCCCAAACGACGTCGGAGCCGCCCGCGAAGGGTTCCAAGGAGGCGGTATCCAGCCCGTGGCGGGCGGCGATCACGCCCATCGCCGCCCGCCAGCCCTCGACGGGCAGGCAAGCGCGCAGCTCGGCGCCTGGGGCGACCTCGGGCGGTGTCCAGCTCGTTGATTGCCCCACGCTGGCTCCTTTCGGTGGTGGGCGGCCTCAGCGGCGCAGCAGCTCGCCCCGGGCGCGCAGCCCGTCGACGGCGGTCTCGAAGGTCAGGCCCAATCGGATCCGCGCCAGATCGCGCAGCGCCGGGGGCAGCACCTGGGCCCCCGCGGGATGCTGCGGTGCGCCCGGATGACCGTAGACGCTCGACGCCATGCGCCCGGCCTCGGCGTCCCAGACGTACGTGCCGCCGCTCGGACACACCAGCCGCTCGCCGAATAGCTCCTCGTGCACCTCGACCGGATCCCGGCCGGGGAACAGCCGGTGCCACTCGTCGAGGGCAGGGAGGTTCGCGAAGCTCGCCTCGAGGGGCAGCTCACGCGGGTCGTCGCCGTCCATCAAACCCAGGTAGAGCAATGCGCGGGGTTCGAACTCGAAGGCCACGCTCTCACCCAGCCACGGGGTGGGGGCGGTCTCGTCGGGTCGCGCCGGCCGTTCGCCGTTCTCGTCCGCGGGCGGGTTCCAGCGGTCCAGGGCCGCCACCAGGGCCTCGCGGTTGAACGAGACGATCAGCGAGCGCGGCGTGGTTGAGTAGTACAGAGCCAACTCGTCGTCGGAGAGAGCCGTGCTGGCCACGCGCACGAAGGCTCGCCCATCCGCGGTCTGGTCCGTGTGCCAGTCCACGAGACCCGGCGCCGAACTCTCGGCCATGGCCCGGATCGCGGTCAGGAACCCGGCCAGGGCCAGGGGCTTGGCCACGCCGACCTCGAACACCACCGGCAGCAGGTCCAGGTCGGCCTCCAGCGTGTCCCAGGCATCGTTGAGATCCTCGGCCTCGAGCAGTTCGTCCAGGAGCTCGCTGTCGTCGGCGTGGATCGACCACCAGTCCCCGAGCCAGCTCAGCGCGTTGGGCCCGAAGCCGTCGACGAAGCCGGACAGGTCGCGGCCGGCCTCCTGGATCTCCTCCCCCTCGGGATCGAGGGCGCTGGTGAAGTGCACGACCGCACCTTCGTGGGGATCGCCGTCGCGGCCCTCCAGGGACTGTGCGCCGACGACCTGAATCATGTCGCGGTAGTCGCTGCCCAGGATCAGCGGGATCACGCTGAGGTCCACCGCAAGCGAGCTCTCGGTCTGGCGCACCGACGCGCCGATCGGATCGAAGAAGTTGCTCCAGTTGCGCTCGAACCCGTCGCGCCAGGTGTCGTAGAGCTCGGCCTCGCGCTTGGACACGTGGGTCAGGGCCAACTCGGCGATGGGGGTCAGGAAGGCAATCGAACCGTAGTGCTCCGAGACGGGACCGTCGACGGTCAGCGCCAGCTCGCCCAGACCGTCGATGGCGCGGCTGGCGTCGTCGCGCGGTACCGGCGGGAGGCCCAGGCGCTCGAGCACCGGCGCGAAGCGCCAGGCCACGGCGATGTCCTCGAGGTAGGCCAGGGCGCGCGTGCGCCGCGCGGTCGCGATGCGCCACAGGGGGCTGCACCAGGTGCGGATGGCGGCGTCGGGCACGATCACGAAAGCGGTCTCGTCTTCTGTGCCGAGGGGATAGCGAGACCTGAAGAAGCGGTACTCCTGCGATTCGGCGGCGGCGGGCAGGTTGCCCGCCTCGACCTGCGCCAGGACCTCCAACTGGCGGATCGAGTTGCTGACGACCACGAAGTCCGCGCCGCTGGCGACCCAGGAGCTGATCGAGCGGTCCGGCGTGACGACGCCGCGCACCGACCAGGGTCCGACGGTGGTCTCGACCGTGCGGGCCAAGGCGTGGGCCTCGGCGGCGGCACGCTGTTGCCCGTGGAGCCACTCGGCGAGCACCCCCGGGCCGGGTGTCTCGAACAGCAGCGCGAGGTCGGTGCCGGTTCGCAGGTAGGGGTCGCCTCCGGTGACGGCGACCGAGCGCACGACCAGTGCGCCCAGGGTCCGCGCGACGAGTCCCAGGGGCGCGCAGAGCTGCCGCTCGTACATCTGGCGCGTGCGCGCGTCCCGCGCGCGTGTCTCGAGTGCGGCGACCACGGGCGCACCGTCGGCTTCGAGCTCGTCCAGCAGGCGCGAGAAGGCGTCCAGCGACGGGGAATACAGGGCGTATTGGTCCGCCGGAATGTGCGCGGCGAGGGCGTCGCGCACTGGATCCAGTCCCTCGACCAAGGGGCCCCAGTCGAAGGCTGCGACGGTCACGCCCTCGATCGAGTCCAACTCCACCGTGTCCTCGGCGGGCACGGTCAGGGGCAACATGCGATCGAGCTGCATGTTCTCCGCCAAGGCGCGGCCGCCGGAGACCAGACTGAAGGTCGCGGCGTCGTCGGTGCGCCAGCGATCGCGCCAGGGCCCGAGCTCACCGTCGCGACCGTGAATCGAGCCGAAGCGCAGCTCCAAGGAGCTGTGGGGGGCATCGACGCCACTGCCCTCCGATGCATCGCTCGCGGCCTCGAGCTGCGCGAGCGATCGGCCGCGCAGATGCCGGAACCAGGCCGATCCCGGCAGGTCGCGTCCCAACAGCTGCGCGTAGTGTCTCGCACGGCCATAGGCCAGGTCGAGGGGGCCGCTGGACTCCAAGGCACCGCGCGACAAGGCACCGCGCGACAAGGCACCGCGCGATAAGGCACCGCGCGATAAGGCACCGCGCGGCGCACGGAAACGCAGCCGCAGGGGCGCGTCACCCCGCTCGGGCGCGGGCAGCGTCAGGGTGCCGCGCAGCTCCGTGGACCCTTCGAGGATCGCCCCAGGGCCCAGGTCCGCCACGATCGCGCCCCTGCGTAGTTCGGCGACGAGGCCCTCGTAGCCGATCCAGCCCTGGTCGTCGAGGGCCGTGACCAGGTACGCCTCCGGGGCTCCGTCCAACGCCAGCCTCAGTTCGAACTCACCCGGTCGAAACCAGCCGAGTCCTCGGCCGAGGTCGGCGGGCCACTCCGATCCGTCGAGTTCGAGGTCGGCCACATTGACTACGACGATGTCCTGGGCGCCCGCGGGCGCGGCGACACCGAGGGCGAGGCAGACGGAGAGGGCGGCGGGGGCAAGTCGAGTTCGTAGCTGCATCGTGGGTCTCCTGCGGGCTGGCCAGCCTACTGGCCCGAGCCCCCCGGCAAGCGCGCCGTTCCCGACCTCAGTCGAGTGCCCGGCCGATTTGGGCCGCGAGTTCGTTCTCGGTGAACGGCTTCTCCAGCACGCTGATGTGGGGATGGAGTAGGCCGTGGCGGGCCACGACCTTATCGGTGTAGCCCGACATGTAGACCGCCTCCACTGCACGGAAGCGCGCCTTGACCCGCGCGGCCAACTCGGCTCCGGTCATGTCCGGCATGATCACATCGGTCAGGAGCAGGTCGACCCGCTCGCTCGAGGTGGAGAGCAGTTCGAGGGCCTCGGCGCCGCTGCGCGCGACCATCACTCGGTAGCCGATGCGTTCGAGGATCGTGCTGGCCACCGCGCGAATCAGGTGGTCGTCTTCGGCGACCAGGATCAACTCGCCTCGACCTCGGCGCGACTCGATCGGCGCCTGCCCGCAGACCGGCTCTGCGATCGACGCACTGGTCGAGGGCAGGTAGACGCGCAGCGTCGTGCCCAAGCCCGGCTCGCTGTATAGCCGAACGTGGCCGCCGTGCTGGCGCGCGATGCCCTGCACTGTCGCCAGGCCGAGGCCGGTGCCCGCGTCGCCCTTGGTGCTGAAGAAGGGCTCGAAGGCGCGCTGTTGCAAGTCCGGGTCCATTCCAACACCGTTGTCGGAGACGACGATCACGCCGAAATCACCCGCCACGGCGTCCGGATGCCCGTCCAAGTCCCCGGCCGCGAACGTCCGTCGCCGGATCTGTACGTGGATCTCGCCGCCGGTGGGCATGGCGTCATGGGCGTTGAGCACGAGGTTGGAGACGATCTGCTCGATCTGCGACGGATCCGCGAGGACCACCGTTTCCGCCGAGGTCAGTTCGACCTCCAGGCGCACGTCACTGGACAGACTGCGCTGCAGCAGCGGCTCGAGGTTGCTGACCACCTGCCGCAGATCGGCGGCGCGCTGTCCCGAGGGCCGCCGTCGACCGAGATCCAGCAGGCGTCGGGACAGGACGCGGCAACGCTCGGCGGCCGAGCGCACCACGCCCAGCTGCTCCGACTGGACCTCGGTCAGCTGCGCGTCGTCCAGCAACAGGTCGGAATAGACCAGGATCGGCGACAGCATGTTGTTGAAGTCGTGGGCGATCCCAGCCGCGAGCCGTCCCACCGACTCCATGCGTTGGGCCTCGCGCAGGCGCACGTCGAGGACGCCGTCCTCGGGGCCACGCTGGACCAGGCCCACCAGGGTCGTGGGATCCATGCGCTCGAGGTGCAGTTCGATCTCCCGCCCACCGGCGCGACCTCCGCGCAGCTCGAACGACGCACGACCTGGGTGGCCCGCGGCGGCGTCCCTGACCAGATCGCCGATGGTGTAGGGGCCGTAGCCATCGTGCGTCGCCGCCAGGGAGGTCGCGAACAGATCGGTCAGGGGCCGACCGACCAGGTCTTCCTCGGTCGTTCCCAGAGCAGTGGCCAGGGCCCGATTGGCGCCCAGGACCAGGGCTCCGTCCGTCACCAGCGCGCCGTCTCCCATGGCGCGCCAGAGGGTCGCACCGAGGTTGGAGATGTGGTTGATCATTGCGTCTCGTTCCTTCGTCCTGGGGCCGCGGCCCTCGGCTCGTCCGGGCCCACTGGGGGCCGAAGTGGTGCCCAGGGATGGGCACGACAGGGCTCCGCAGGCCCCGAGGGTGTAGGAGCAACCTGGGCTCCGGGCGCGGACTCGAATCCGTCGGATTTGGCGCTCCGGGCAGGGCCGAGGCTCGCTCCCGTCGCGCAAGGGCGGTCAGTCCAGGGCCCGCGGATGGGCGCGCTCGTAGACGCGGCGCAGCTGCTCCAGGCTCACGTGGGTGTAGATCTGCGTCGTGACCAGGTTGGCGTGGCCCAGAAGCTCTTGGACGCTGCGTAAGTCCGCTCCGGCGTCGAGCAGGTGGGTGGCGAAGCTGTGCCGCAGGGTGTGCGGCGTCGGTCGCCGCCGCAGCCCCGCCTCCAGAGCGCGCTGCTCGACGATGCGCTGCAGCGAACGCGTCGTCAGGCGACCGCCCTTGAGGTTCAGGAACACCGCTCCAGCCTCGTCGGGGGTCGGACGCTCGGGGTCTGTCAGGTATTGATCCAGGGCCTCCAAGGCGTAGCTCCCCAGGGGCGCCAAGCGCTCCTTGCGTCCCTTGCCGCGCACTCGCGCGAGGCCCTGTTCCCGATCGATGTCGGCGCGGTCGAGCCCGACCGTTTCCGCCGCGCGAGTGCCGGCCGAATACATCAGCTCCAAGATCGCGCGGTCGCGGCGCCCCGCGGCGAGCGTCAGGTCCGGCGCGCGCAGCAACGTCTCGACCTCTTCGATCGACAGGGCGCCTGGCAGGTGTCGGGGCGTGCGGCGTTGACGCAGTCCGGTGGCCGGATGCAGCTCGATGCGCCCCTCGTCCACCAGCAACTTGAAGAAGGAGCGGGCCGCCGAGAGCTTGCGTTGGATGGTGGTCTTGCCGAGTTCGCGCGCATCGAGGCGAGCCAGATGCCGCCGCAGGTGACGCGGCGTGACGTCCTCGCCCCGTTCGACGCCCAACTCGTGCAGGGTCGTCAAGAGCTCCTCGAGATCGCCGGAGTAGGCGCGCACCGTGTGCTCACTCGATCCACGTCCGTGGGCCAGGTGGTCCAGGAAGCGATCGACGTCGCGCGCCAGGGGCGTGTCGGCCCTGGGCTGCACTGTGTCGTCCGCGCTCAACGGGGGCCCCGCGCCCAATAGGGGTAGCGTTCGAGCGAAACCAGCTCGTACCTGCGTCCGTCGCGATCCTCGAAGCGCAGCAAGGCTCCCAGCAGCGGCGCGGAGTCGTCGATCGCGAACCAATAGCTGGCCACGAGCGTCTTGGCGCCCGTTTCGCACAGATCGATGCGTCGAGCTTCGAGCGTGCCGTAGGGGACTTCGATCGTCGCGATTCCGCTGTCCACCAACTCGAGCTCGACGGTTGTCCACGGCACTCGATGGGTGTCGCGCTGGCTCGGCAGGAGGGCGATTCGCACGGTTCGGCCCTGCGTGTCGACCGGGAAGTCGCGCAGGACCAGGGTCAGGGCGTCGACGGACAGGGGCAGGGGGCCGGGCCGGCGCCCCTGGGTCATGCCCTCGCCCGGGAAGTAGGTGGACTCGAACAGGCGCCAGCCGTCGCCGTCGGACCAGGCCTGCTTGAAGCTCGCGCCACAGTCCTCCTGGGTCGCGCAGGTCCACTTGAACGTGGACAGGTCCGCCGTGCGCGTGAACACGGCGGTCGAGAAGTCGTAGTCGTAGCGCTCGGTGGGGACCCGTTCGGACCAATGGTGCTTGAAGACCTCGACACCGTCCGAACCCTCGGCCTTGGTCGTGGTGGCCGGGTCCATGCGCTGCTTGTTGGTGTAGGCCGTGGCCCGGTAGTGGCGCGGCTCGCCGTAGATCACCCGCGTCGCGTCGTAGACGGCGACCTCGGCGAAGCCGTCGTACCAGGTCGGGTCGTCGCGCCAGGTCCCCTCGACGATCGGCCAAGGCGGTGAGGCCTCGGTCGAGGTCCACTTGTCACCGACGCAGCCCAGGGCGGTACCGGCGATCCACAGCGCGACGATGCTCGCCGCAACACGCAGGCTGGGCGGGGACAAGCTGGGTCGCAGGTACATGGGCCGATCCTAGCCCGCGATTGCGCGCAGTTCGCCCCGTCTTCCCGCGCCCCTCGTGGTCGCGCGCAGCGCCCGTCAGGGGCGACGCCCGCCCGTCGGCGCGGGCGCGGCGTTGCCACCGGGGAGGCCGACCTGAGCCTCGGACGCAACGCCGCGGAAGGCCTCGAGCAGCACCTCGCGCGAGCGGGGGTTGATGCCAGCCGTGAAACCCGCCTCCTCGGAGACGTCCAAGGACTGCTTCAGCCGCTCGGCCTGCTTGGCCTGGCGGCGCAGGTAGTCCACCGTTTGGTCGGTCTTCTGGCGCGAGGTGCTGGCGTCCGCCGCGACCTGCTCCATCCGCCGGGAGAGCTCCGCCACCTTGCTCTCGAGGGTCAGCACCCGCTCCTCGAGGGTCGCCTTGTCCTGCTGGAGGCTGGCCACCTCGGGTCGCGAGGCTGCGTGGCCTCCAGCGAGGGCGGCGGCGGTCAGGAGCAGGGGGGCGAGGGTGCGGGAGGCTTTCATGGCGAACGGAGGATCGACCGGGCCCCGCCCGGGCCTTGATGCCCGGGTCGAGATTCGTCCACCCCGGTCAGGTAGCCGAGACGGATTCGTCCTCGGGAATCGGCGGCAGGGTGGCTGCCATGGCGAGGGGCACGATCAGCACGAGCGCCCCCATCAAGTAGGGCGCGGTGGTCCCCAGACCCCAATAGGCGAGGCCACCCAGCACCGGTCCGATGGCCCTCGAGAGGGATCCCATGGAGCGAAAGGTGCCCAGGGCCAGGCCCTGGTCGGTGCTCGGCACGTAGAGCGAGATCAGCGCCGACAGGCTCGGGAAGGTCAGCGCGCTGCCAGCGGCCAGGAAGAACAGGCCGAAGTAGAGCAGGTTGGGCGAGCCGCTGAAGCCCACGGCCAAGAGCCCCGGGAACATCAGCGTGATCCCCGCCATGGCGATCTTCTTCTCGGAGACCTTGCCCGACAGGCGCCGCACGACGCCGCCCTGGATGAACGCGATCGTGAGTCCCACGAAGACGAACATCCAGGCGTTCTCCTTCGGCCCGTAGAGGAAGCGGTCGGCGGCCAGGAACACGAGCGTGAACTCCATCGCCGCGAAGCAGGTCTGGTAGATCAGGTAGGTGATGTTGGTGCGCGTCACCCCGGGCAGGTTGATGCGCGCCAGGGCGGCGAAGGGGTTGCGAGAGCGCTCGGCGCCGTCGGAGCTGCCGCGACGCTCGACGGGCAGGGTCTCGGGGAAGCGGACAGCGGCCCACAGCCAGTTGAACAGGGCCAGGACCAGGGCCGCGAGGGCCGCGCCCGAGAAGGGGTTGACGCCCAGGGCTTCGCCGCCGGGCCACCAGGCCAGGACGTCGATATGCAGGTAGGCCAGTGCACCGACCGCCGGGCCGAGCACGAAGCCCAGGCCGATAGCGATGCCGACCACGGCCATGTTCTTGACGCGCTTGCTCGGCTCACTCACGTCGGCGATGACCGCGCTGGCGGTGGCGATGTTGCCGGCCATGATCCCGCCCAGGATGCGCGCGACGATCAGGAGCGCGAAGCTGCCGGCGAAGAACCACACGAGGTAGGACAGCGCGGTGCCGCCGAGGGTCAAGAGCAGGGTCGAGCGACGGCCGATGCGATCGGAGAGCCCGCCCCAGAAGGGTGCGAACAGGAACTGCAGCATCGAGTAGAGCGAACCCAACACGCCGCCGAAGAGCGCGATCACCGCGAACTCGGCACCCTCGCGACCGCCGACCCAACCCTGCAGGGTCGATTCCAGTCCGCCGATCAAGCTGCCAGGGCCCTCGGCATCCAAGTAGTGGGCGAGCAGATCCGGGAACAGCGGGAACAGCACCGAGAACCCGACCATGTCGATGAAGATGGTCAGGAACACGAGGCCCAGGACGGACCGGCCGGAGCGCTTATTGGACAAGGTTCGAGGGAGTCGGGAGCCGTGGCGGAACTGGTGTCCTGAGCGCGAAGGTCGACGGCAACGGCCGTGGGCCGGGTGGTCGCCGGCGAGGCGCGCCAGCGACGCGTTCCCGCGTCGGAACACCCGCCAGGTGCGGTCGAACTTCGGGATCAGGGCACGAGGGCGTCAGGCTACTGCCCGGGACTCGGGCGCCTGCGGCCTTTCTCCCGCGCCGGAGCGAATCCAAGGGCTGCCGACCGTCTTTCGTAGACTCCCGGCCGAATGAACGGGAGCGCTGGAGCAGGTCGCCCCTCGAGGGTGGAGCAGTTGCAGCTCGAACAGGGGATCGACGCGGTCATCGCCCTGCGCGCGGCGGTCTGCCTGGGCGGGCCCGTCGCCCTGGACTCGGTCGCCGGGAGCCCGCGTCGCTGGAGTCTGGTGGGCTTCGATCCACTCGTCCGCGCCGAGGGCACGACGTCGATCGCCGGCCTGCGGGACCTGGTTGGCCAGATCCCTGATCTGGGCGTGCAGGGACCCTTCGCCGGCGGGTTCATCGGCGCCCTGGCCTACGACCTCGGCGTGGCGGGGGAGGCTCTTGAGCTGCCCGCGGAGCCCTGGGGTCAGCCACTGATCGCGGG
Organism: Engelhardtia mirabilis; assembly: GCA_007751255.1. Lineage (GTDB taxonomy): Bacteria > Planctomycetota > UBA1135 > UBA1135 > Engelhardtia > Engelhardtia mirabilis. The sequence continues at coordinate 4,095,458 of CP036296.1, read as the reverse complement.
AGGGCTCTACACCGACTTCTTCTTGCTCGATCACGTGCGCGGGACGGCGACCCTCGTCGCCGCCGAACTCGACGACGACCCGCGCGGACCCCTGGAGCGGCGCCTCGAGCACGCCCGCGATCGCCTGGCCGACGCTCGCGTCAACCCACCGCCGCTCGCGGTTGCCGGCCGCGGACTCAAACGCCACACGCCGCCTGAGGAACATCGCCAGCGCGTCGAGGCCGTGCGCGAGCTGATCCGCGACGGCGAGCTGTACCAGGCGAACATCGCCCACCGCATCAGTTGCTCCGTCGATCAGTCGCCGCTGGCGCTCTACGAGAGCCTGCGCGCCGCCAACCCGGCGCCCTACGCCGGCTACCTGGAGTTCCCGGGTGGGGCGTTGCTCTCGTCGTCCCCCGAGCTGCTGCTCGACTTCGACGGCCGCGAGGCGGTCACCCGTCCGATCAAGGGCACCGCGCCGCGCGGCATCGACGACGAGGAAGACGCGCGCCTGGCGCGGGAGCTCTTGGCCAGTGTCAAGGACCGCGCCGAGCTGGCCATGATCGTGGACCTCGAGCGCAACGACCTGGGCCGCGTGGCCACGCCCGGTGGAGTCAGCGTCGACGCCTTCCCCGAGCTCGAGCGCTACGCGGCGGTGCAGCACCTGGTCGCGACGGTGCGCGCCCGCCCGCGCCCCGGGGTCGACGCGGTGGCGCTCTTAGAGGCGTTGTTCCCGGGGGGCTCGATCACCGGCGCGCCAAAGCTGCGCTCGATGGAGGCCATCGCCCTGCTCGAGGGCGAGGGCCGCGGCTTCTTCACCGGCTCACTGGGTTTCCTCGACACCCGCGGCCGCGCCTGTTTCGACATTCTGATCCGAACCCTGCTGTGGCGTCCGACGCCCGGCGGCGGCGAGGTCTCCCTGCGCGTCGGCGGCGGGATCACCTGGGACTCGGACCCCGCGGCCGAGGAGTCGGAGACGATCCACAAGGCCCGGGCCATGCTCGCGGCCTTGGGTCTCGACCCTCGCGAGGCGGTGGCTGACGCCGCGGGGGAGGGCTCGCGGTGAGCGACCCGACCGATCGCGGCGCGGCCTGGCCCGTCGTGTTGCAGGGCGAGCTGGTGCCCGCCGACGCGGCGCGGGTCTCGATCGCGGATCCGGCCCTGCGACTGGGGATCGGTCTGTTCGAGACCCTCGCCCTGCGCGGCGTGCCGCGACTCGTCGACGCGCACCTGCAGCGACTCGCGCGCTCGGCGCGCTCCCTGGGTCTGGACCTGCCCGACCTCGATGGCCTCGCCGACGGAATCGAGCGGCTGGCCGAGGCCCTGCCCGTGGATCGCGCCGCCCTGCGCTTGACGGTCTCGCCGCGGGCGGCGCCTGGCACTCGCTGGTGGATCGAGGCACGGCCCCTGCCGGAGCGTCCGGCGCGCGTGGTGCTCTGGCCCGCGGGTCCCGTCGTGCGGCCGGGCGACCTGCTCGAGCAGATCAAGCACACCGGACGGCTGGGCAAGGTGTTGATGCGGGAGCGGGCCGTCGCCCGCGGAGCCCACGACGCCCTGCTCGCGACCACGGACGGCGATTGGGTCGAGGCCACCGTCGCCAACCTGTGGGTCGTGGTCGACGGCCGCCTGCGGACGCCGCCCAGTTGCCGCGGCTGCCTGCCGGGCGTCGCGCGCGCGACGCTCCTGGCCGACGATCGGCCGATCCTGCCAACGGAGGTGGCGGCGATCGCACCCGCCGAGCTGGCCCGGGCCAGCGAGATCCTGTTGACCAATTCCCTACAGGGTGTCCTGGCGGTGGACGAGGTCCTGGGCCTGGGGCTCGACCTGCCCGGGGCGGCCGGGCCGGTGGCCGCCGCGCTCCAGCGGCGATTCGAGGAGCTGGAAGTCGGGCCCCGGGTGCGGAAGGCGGACTCCGGGAAGGATCGCGGGCGGGGTGCGTCGATGTAGGCTGGCGAACCCGCAGTCGACCCACCTGCTCCGTAGATGATCGCCATGAGCACCCTTCTGACCCTGCTTCTCAGCCTCACGCCGGCAACGGCTGTTCCTCTGACCCCAGTCACGGGGCCCATCTCTGGGCTCACGGCTGCCGGCATGTCGCAGGAGGAGGGTGAGGCCCCGAAGCCTGACGAGCGGCCCGAGGTCGCCAAGCTGCTCGACCAGCTCGAGGAGCACTACAACGATCGCAAGGGCGAGCAGGACGAGGCCGCGGTCGGCCTCGTCGACAGCCTGCTCCAGGAGTTTCCCGAGAGCGGACCCAAGGATCGCGAGTCGATCGTCGACGGGATCGCCGACGCGGTGACGGTCAAGCGGCTGCTCGACGACGAGGACCAGCCCCGCGACACCCTGCAGATCGCGGCGGCCACCGCCCTCGGACGCATGGGGCCCGAGTCGGGCCCCGCGCTGATCAAACTCGTCGACCACAAGGCCCTGCGCGAGACCCTGCGCGCCCATGGGGCCGTGTTGAAGTCCCTGGGTCGCGTGCACCCCGAGAAGGGCGTGAAGCCCTTGATCGAGATGCTCGACCACAAGGACGAAGAGCTGGTCGCGGCCGCTTCGGTGGGTCTGGCCGGCTACGTCGAGGCCGATCAGAAGGTCCGCAAGGACATCGTCGAGAACCTGCTCAAGACGATCATCCCGCTCAAGGACGCACTGGCCAATGGGGAGGACGCCAGCTCGGCCTACGAGGAGGCGCGCGAGCGCTTCGACGCCATCTCCGCCGCCGTGCGGGACACGCTGCAGGTCCTCACCGGACACGACGAGCGTGAGTTCTACGCCTGGCGAGATTGGTGGAACGACAACAAGAAGAAGGACTGGGACGCCGGTCGCGCCGATTGACTGACGTCGAGCGATCCACGCGCGTCGGTCCCGTCGCGCTGCTGATTCCGATCCTCGTGGCTGCCCTGTGGTGGCTGCGGGTCGGGCCGCCCGCGGCTTCGTCGGGCCTCGGCGAGCCGCCCGTGTCGGTGGAGGAGCCGCCTCAGGTCACGATCTGGCGCGGTCGTTTCGAGCTCGATGGGGACCGCATCCTGGTCGCGCGCCTGGCGCCCTGGCACGCGGACCACGAGCGTCAGTCCTTCGAAGCCCAGGCCCTGCGCCGCAGCCTGGGACTTGTGGGGGGCGAACCCTTCCGCCTGGAACTCGGGCTCGAAGGCGAGTCCGAACCGCTCTCGATCGACTGGAGTGCCCTCCGCGTGACAGGGACCGGATCCGACCTGGCGCTGCCCGAGGTCGAGGGCGATCGCGGCGCGGTGGGCGCGCTACTGGCGCCGCCGAGCACCGCGCTGACGTCGGGCTCCGGCCTCCAACTGGCCCTCTGGGGTCGACCGCCCAGCGGCGAGGGCACCCTGGTCGGGTTGGAGTCGACCTTCCCCGAGGTCGCCGACTGGACCCTCGCCCAGAGCGAGGAGCGTGCCGACCACCTGCCTCGCAGCCTGGCGGTGGTGACGGCGACGACGGCGGGATCGACGGCGGGATCGACGGCGGGCACCGAGCCGCGCGCCGAGCGCGTCGAGCCGGACGGGACCGCCGCCCTCGACCTCGACGGTGCCTTGGAGCGCGTGGCGCAACTCGAGGCTCAAGTTGCGCGCCTGAACGGTGAACTCGGGCGCATGGAGACTTCGCGCATCGACCGCGAGATGGCCTTCATCGAGCATCAACGGGTGCTCGCGGGTCTGACCGACATGGGGCCCCTGGAACAGCAGTTGCGCGCCCTGCTCGACCTTCCGCCCCTCGAGCCGGAGGTCGAAGAGGCTGTGGAGCCGGACCCCGCGGTCGCCATCGAGGCGGCCGAGGTCGTCGCGGCGCGCGAGGCCAGCGCCACCCGTGCGCGACGCCTCAACAACCTGTTGCGGTCGGAGGGCATCTGGGGCGTGGAGCTCCTGGAAGCAGGCCAGTTGATCTTCGCCCAGCCCGTCGTCGAGGACGAGGCAGCCGGCGACGACTCGAACACCTTGGCGGGCGCCCTGGCCGCCCTCGATGGTGGCCTGCCGGCGGTCGATACCGGGGCGGATGCCTCCACTGCGGACTCGAGCCGAGTTGACGAGCAGATCCCCGGTGCGCCCGGTCCCGACGCGGCACCGGACACGGAAGTGGTCGGCGCACTTGCGGGCGCGCCGGACCTCGACGCGGCGCCGGGCGAGCCCGGTTCCGGCGGGGCGCAACACGCGGCGGGCATCGACGTGGCGGGGGATGTGATCGCCGGCCCCGTACAACCTGGCGCGCCGGACCCTGGGGCCGAGCAGGGTGCGCCGTTCTCCGACGTGGCCGAGAACGTGCCGGGTCGGGATGCGGTGCAGGAGTCGTTCACGGGGAACGCCGACGAAGACGGCCGCCTCGCGGCCGCCATGGCCAGTGTGGCCCTGCCCGAAGTGATCGAGGTGCCCGACGAGACGACCGAACCGCCCGAGTCGATCGGCACCGGCCCCGTGGTGTTTCGCACCGTCGACGACCGCGGCCGCCTGACGGGCGGTATCTACGCCGCGCGGATGTGGCTCGAAGGGAGTCGCTCCGGCCGCAGCCTGACCTTGATGCTCGAGCAGGGCTATCGTTCCGAGGGCGGGCGGCGCCTGCCCTTCGAGAACGGCCGCCACCGCATCGAGTTGCGCCACGTGGACCCCGAGCCCTTCATGGACGCGCTGCCCGAGCTGTTCATGTCGGAGGCCCTGGCGCGGGTGATCGACGACGGGCGATGGTCCCTGCCCATGGTGCGCTCGACGATCAACGGGCTGCTCGCGCGCGAGCCCGCCGGCAGCGGCTACCACCTGGCCTGGCTCGGCGGGATCGTGGACGAGGAGTGGCACGACGTGCACTTCGAGGTGCGCGACGATCAGGGACGCACCCAGCGGCACCTGTTCGCCGACCGCATGCGCCTCGACCTGAAGGATGAGACCCTGACGATCGACCTGTTCGATGGTTCGACGATGCGCGGCGGCGCCAAGGCGCCCTTCCTGGACGGACGGCTGCGGATCGTGATTCCGCGCGCCGACGGGGCCGCCTGGAGCCGAGCCCAGCTCCCGGGCTTTGCCGCCGCCGGCGACGGCAGTTCGAGCTGAACCATGCGCGGACTGTTCGAGGAGCCGCCGTCGCGCACGGGTGCCGGAGCGTCCGAGCTCGAGGACGCGGCCGAGAGCGTCACGGAGTTGACGCGGCGCATCGCCGCGCAGCTCCAGGGCTTCGGGCGCGTGCGCGTCGAGGGCGAGCTCTCGGGCCTCAAGAAGGCCGCCTCGGGTCACGTCTACTTCGACCTGAAGGACGCCGGCGCGCGCATCTCGTGCGTGGTCTGGCGCAGCCACGTGGCGCGGGTGGGCCGCCTCAACCCGCGCGAGGGTGACCGCGTCGTGGCCCACGGAACCGTCGACGTCTACGCACCCCGCGGCTCGTACAGCCTGGTGGTCGACCGCCTGGAACCGGTGGGGGTGGGGCAGCTGCTGGCGCGTCTCGAGGCCCTCAAGGCGGAGCTGCGCGAGCGGGGCTGGTTCGGGCGCGCGCGGGCGCTGCCCACGAGCCCGCGCCTGATCGGGGTCGTCACCAGTCGCGACGGCGCCGCCCTGCGCGACATCCTGCGCACCCGCTCCCTGCGCTGGTCCGGGCATCCCCTGCGCCTGTGCCACACGCCGGTGCAGGGACCGGGCGCGGCCGAACAGGTCGCGGCGGCCATCGCGCGGCTCGACGCCAGCGGCGTGGACGTGATCATCGTGGCCCGTGGCGGAGGCTCGCTCGAGGACCTGTGGGCCTTCAACGAGGAGCCGGTGGCGCGGGCCATCTGGGAATGCTCGGTGCCGGTGGTGAGCGGCGTCGGGCACGAGACCGACACGACCCTGGCCGATCTGGTGGCCGACCACCGCGCGCACACACCGACGGACGCGGCTCAAACGGTGATTCCCGACCGCGCGGCGCGCGAGGAGCGGCTCGAGCGGCTCTGGAACCACCTGCTCGAGGCCATGGACGAGCTGGTCGAGGCGCGCGCGGATCGCTTGGCGCGGGCTAGCGGCTCGCGGGTCCTGCGCGGCGCCGAGTGGATCCTGGCCGATCGGGCGCGGGAGCTGCGCCACCTGCTGGCGCGTCTGCACTCCGCATCGGCGCGCGACCTCGGTCGGGCGGGTGAGCGGCTGGGTTCCCTGGCCAACCGCCTGGGACGTGTGAGTCCCCGTGCTCGGGTCGAGCTGTGGGAGCGGCGCCTCTCGGCCCTGGCCCCGCGGCTCGAGGGCGGCGCGCGGACGACCCTCGAACGCGCGGATCGGCGGCTGGCCCTGGCGGCCGGGACGCTCGATGCGATCTCGCCCCTGAAGGTGCTGGCGCGGGGCTATTCGATCACCAACGACGCTGCCGGCGTCGCGGTGCGCGACGGGAGTGACCTGTCGGTGGGCGACGAGCTCGAGACGCGCTTCGCCCGCGGCAGCGCGCGCAGCCGGGTGTTCGCGGTCGACCCGGGATCGGAGCGCTCCGAGTGAGGATCTTCGCGGTCGTCGTGAACTGGAACGGTGGGGCGGCGAACCTGCCCTGCATCGCGAGCCTGTTGGATCAGGAGCTCGAGCCCGAGGAGATCGTCTTCATCGACAACGCCAGCGTCGACGGCTCGCTGGAGCGCGTGCTCGAGCGCTATCCGGCGCTGACGGTTGTTCGCAACGACACCAACGAGGGCTACGGGCACGGCTGCAACCGGGGCGTGGCGATCGCGCTCGACAGGGGGGCGGACGCGGTGTTCCTGGTCAACAACGACGTCCAAGTGCCTCGCGGAGCATTGCGGCGGTTGGAGCAGTACCTGGTCGAGCACGAGGACGTAGGCATCGTCGGACCGCGGGTGCTCTACGAGAAGGAGCCGGACCTGGTCTGGGCCGCCGGGGGCATGTTGACCTTCCGCGAGAACCTCTCGACCCTGCGTGGCCACCGCCAGCCGGATGGCGAGCCGTGGCAGGCGACGACCGCGGTCGACTACGTGGCCGGCTGTGCGCTCCTGGCGCGGCGCTCGGTCTACGAACAGCTCGAGGGTTTGGACGGCGACCTCTTCGCCTACCACGAGGACGTGGACTTCTGCGTGCGGGCCGTGGAGCAGGGCTTCGGGGTGGTTTGCCTCGGGCCGGTGCACGTCTTCCACGACGCCCACACCTCGACCGGTGGGGGCTACAACCCGCGCCGCAAGTACATGATGGCCGTCAACACGCCGTGGTTCCTGCGGCGGCACGGGACGCCGGTGCGCTGGCTGCGGTTCCTCGTCTACGACGTCTTGACCTGGCCGCTCGTGCTGTTGCGCTCGCTGTTCCGCGGCGAGGCCCGCGGCGCGATCGCCAAGGCCCTGGGTACCTGGCACGGGCTGCGAGGGCGTCGGGTCACGGCCGAGGTGTTGGAGCCCGGCGGCACATTCCTCTGGTGAGGGCTCGCGGCGAGGAGTTTCGAGGCTCGGATCCGCCGGTTCTCATCGAGACCTGAAACTCCCTTGAACCCGCGCCGATTCCTGGTCGTCGCACCCGAGAGCCCTTGGAAAGTTGGTTCGAGAGTCGCCGGAAGGTCCTTCCCGGTTGATTCGAGGTTCTATCCGAGTAAAGGCAGACCTTCGTTGGGCCCAGCGTGACTCACGAGGGATGGTTGAGCGGGACGGGCCACATTGTGGCCTCTTAGACTGTTCCGCTCGAAAACCGCCGGACGGACTCCTCCCAAGGCGCCTCGCGATGTTCCCGACCCCTGCTTCGACGATGATTCGTGCTGCCTGCGCATTCACCGCCGCCCTCTCGCTGACCGCGCTCCCCGCTGCTGGTCTCACTCCGACCCTCGACGATCCCCTCCCGGGCTTCGGCCTCGAGACCCTTCCGTCGCACGTCGTGCCGTCCCAGGCCGTGGCGACCCTCTCCGACGGCAAGTCCGTCGGCAACGACGGCTTCCAAGTGCGCCGCTTCTGGGCGGCCGGAACCTCCAACGGCACGCTCGGCAAGTTCGACCAGATCGGCGAGGCGGGGTTCGTGCTGATCGATCCCACCGAGACCTTCGTGATCGCGGGCCAGCGGGACTCGGGCGACATCTTTCGCTTCGAGCTGGACCTCAGCGGCGGAACCAAGCTGGCCACCCTGTCCGGCAACTTCGACGCCGCCTGGGAATCACCCAGCTCGATCATCGTCAGCGGCGACGTGCTCTCGCGCCTCGACCTGACCACCGGCAACACGACCACCATCGCCCTTCTGGGTGGTGCGCCCGGCCCCGTCGCCATGGCTCCCGATGGCGGGCTGCTGGTCGGCACGCGGACGGACCAGGTCCCCGCGCCGGCCGGCTCCAGCGCCATCTACCGCTTCGACCCGGCGACCCTGGCCAACCCGCCGGCCGCCGGCTACGTCGAGCAGAACGGCCTGATCGTGATCGAGACCGAGTCGGTCCCGCCCGTCGACCAATGGAAGCTCGAGAACACCAAGACGGGCTTCGCCGGCGACGGCTACTTCCGTTGGGACGGCGGGAACTTCTTCAACACTCCCGACGTGGGCACCCTGAGCTACACCTTCGAGGTGACCACGGGCGGCCGCTACGAGTTCGTGATCCACAACCGCCACGACTACCCGGAGTCGGACAAGGAGAACGACGCCTGGGTCCGCATGGACAACGGCCCGTGGCTCAAGTGCTTCTCCAACGGCGGTTGGCAGAACGTCGGCGTGTGGAACTTCCTGTCGTGGTTCGACTACAGCGGGAGCCTCCCCAACGAGCAGGCCTACTTCGACCTGACCCCGGGCCAGCACACCCTCTACGTGTCGGCGCGCTCCTACAACTTCCACGTCGACCGCTTCCACCTGTACCTCGACACGGTCTCGAACCCGTGGAACAAGGACCTGCCCGAGACCCTCGGCGGCCTGAGCCTGGCGGATGCGACCCTGTTGGCCGGTGGCTTCACGGACCTGCGTGATCTGCTGCTCGAGGGCTCCAACGACCTGCTGATCGCCGACTCGGACCCCGTGGCCGGCGCCGGCCGGATCCTGTTCTCCGCGGGCGGCAGCGCACCGATCACCCTGCTCCAGGCGGACCCGGGTGAGTACGTCGACGAGCTGGAGTTCGAGCTCGGCGGGGGCCTGGAGCCCTTCCAGGCCTTCCAGTCCAGTGAAGCCGGGACGATCCGCTACCTCACGGTCGACCCCGCCGGGGCCCACGACCGCGTCGAGCTCAAGCCCGCGCGCATGCAGCTGGACCTGATCGGTCCCGGCGTCAGCGGCCAGGGTCCGGTCGAGGTGCGCGTGGGCGGCGGCATCGCCGGTGCCGCGGCCCTGTTGGTCTGGGGCCCCGCGAGCCTGGCGAGCTCCACCGAGCTGCCCGTACCCGGGCTCGAGTCGATCTTCACCGGCCTCGACCTGGCCACCGTCCAGATCGCGACAGGGCTCTTGCCCTTCGACGCCAGCGGCGAGGTCAGCGCGACCTTCGTCAACGGCACGGGCCAGACCGGCATCGCCGTGCTCCAGGCCCTGCTGTTCTCGCCCCTGACCCTGCAGTTCGTCGCCTCATCCGAGCCGGCGACGCTCTGAGACCCCGGCGCCGACGCGCCCAGGTCAATGCCGGCCGGCAGCCCTTCGCGGGGCTGCCGGCCGGTTTGCGTTTGCTGGGACGTACGGGCCGTACGGTGCCGGGATCATTTGTCCCACCAGCCGCCAGTGTTGCTGCGAGCCGCAGCATCACTGGCGGCTGGTGGGACAAATGATCCCGGCACCGTACGGCCCGTAGTTGGGACGACGCGGAACGGAATCAGTCCGCTCAGGGCACGATCGTCAACGACTGCGAGTTGCTGGCCAAGCTGACTGCGAAGCCCACCGGGTCGATGGCGACGAACGCGTGGTCGAGGGTCACGCCGACCAGGGCTCCGACCGCACCGGCGGGGACGGTCAGGCTCGCGCTGGCGCGTCCCTGTCCGTCGAGGACGCCCAGGGTCTGCGCGAACGGCGCGACGTTCGGCTGGCCGAGGGTCAAGTTGAAGTAGGGATCGGGTGTCACGAGTGGCAGCAGCTCGCCGTCGATCGGCAGGCCCGGGCTCGTGCCGCTGGCGGAGCCCAGGAGCAGGTAGACGTGTCCCGCGAAGTCCGAGCCGGCGAGCAGGTCGAAGCCCACCGTGGCGCCGCTCGCCGCCGAGACCTCGGCCGCGTCCGACCACAGGTAGTGCTCGTAGCGGGTGGAGCGGAAGACCATCTTTCCGCCGACGGCGGGGAAGGTGTTGAAGTGCTCCCAGACCTTGGCGCCGGCGTTCGTGACCTCGAACAACCAGGCCTGGGTTCCGCTGGTGACCAGGGTGTCGCCGTTCGGCTGGCGCTGGGCGCTGGAGAGGAAGCCCGAGTAGAAGTCGCCCGGGTTCGGGGCGACGTAGGTCCAGACGGGCGCGGCGGGGCCCCAGATCGCGCCCGGCGCCAGGGGGTAGGCACCGGTGCCGTCGGCCTGGCGCTCCAGTTCCCAAACCTCCGAGTGCAGCGGCGGGCCGGCGACCTGGTTGTTGAACACCAGCACGTTGCCGGCGCCCGGTCGACCGGGCTCGATGAACTTCGTGCCGTGCTGATTGAACAGCTTCTGGTCGAGCACGGTCCCCGCGCCGTGTGCGGCCGGGTTGCCCCAACGGTAGAGCAGGTCTCCGCCCTTGCCGGAGTTGCCGCCGGTGCTGCCCGCCGCCTCGGCCGTGGTCGTGCTGTGGTCGACGATCCAGAACTCGCCCCGGAAGGGTGAGTTGATCAGCACCTGGTCGAAGACCGGGTCGTAGCTGACCGAGTTGACGTGCAGCCACTCCCCGGTCGGGGGGCCGGTCGGCGGGAAGTTGATGTCGAGACGCTCGGGATGGTCGGCGACCACGCCGAAGTTGGCCTTGGTGGGATCGAAGTCCTGGATCAGGTGGTCCATGGCCCGCCAGCGCCAGACCTCCACGCCCGTGCTCGGTCCGGTCTGGCGGTACTCGACGATCGCGTCGGGGATCCAGTTGGGGCCGGCGAGGGTGGAGGGGTTCCGGCCGGCGGCGATGGCGTCGGCCGCGCTCAGCCGCTCCCACACGATCGTCAGCACGTTCCCATTCGGCAAGGAGATCGCGTCGTGGTGCTGGTGGATCTGGGCGTTGGCTAGGTTGAGGTCCCAGGTCAACGTGCCGTCGAAGGCCGCGCGTTGGATGCCGCCGCCGAAGCCGCCCAGCGTCAGCCCGCCTGCGACCTGCTTGCAGCGCAGCAGGGTGCCGTCGGGTTCGAGGTAGACCGTGTTGCCGGGCATCTGACCGAAGGCCCAGGAGTGCACCACCTGACCGCTGTTGTCGATCAGGTAGGTGTTCGTGTCGGCGTTCGGGTTGAACAGGGTCAGTCCGCGCTGGGGCGTCTGCGCCGGTGCGACGGCGATCAGCAAGCCGAGGGCGAGGGGCGTAAGAGCGAGGGCTGGAGTCTTCTGAATCATCGCGCGTCGTGGCGTGGTCGGGAACGGATCAATCGGACCCGGTTCTAACCGCTCGACCTGCGTCGCGGGGATTCGCAACGACCACTGTCGGTCGACGTCCGCGCGCTCCCTCGGCCTCAGCCCCCGAGGGCGTCGATCGGCTCCGTCGCGCCCTCGTAAACCTGCTTGCGAACCGACAGGTAGGCCTCGAGGGCACCGCGCTCGTCGGCGGGCGACAGGTGCGGCATGCTCTGCCCGCTGGCCTGGGTGCCGTTCAGAATCCGCAGGTCGCGGGTGGGCACCTGGTCGGGTGGGGCCGGGTCGACCTGCACCCGCAGCCCCGGGCGGCGCATGACGTGCCCGAACTCGCCCTCGATCCAGACCCACTCGAAGACCTCGACACCCTTGACCGCGTTCCACAGGGTCTCGCCGCGCGATTGCAGCGCGCTCTCGCCTGCGCCGGCGTCCGGGTTGGGCAGGCGCATCAAGAGCCGCAGCAGCCCGGTGGCATCGACCAGGCTCAGGTGTGACGACGAGCGGCTGCGCGCGGAGAGCTGCGTGGGCAGCTCCATCATCAGCGGCACGCGACAGCGCGCCTCCATCCAGCCGCGGGGTGAGCCCGTCAGGCCGGTGACCATGGTCAGCGTGTCGACCTCGTCGCCCGTGTCGGCCAGGGTCGCCTGCACGGCGCCCAAGAGGGCGTCCACGTCGGCCAGGTCGCGCCCGGCCCGCTCCAGGTGCAGCCACAGGAGCCGCCGCTGGTCCGGATGTTGGCGCAGGAAGGAATCGGCCAACTGCGACAGCCGCTCGACATCGAGGGACTCGCCCTCGATGACCTGGTCGAAGCCGCCGATGTTCTGGCGCGTGGCGAATGGCTGCTGTAGGAAGGCGGCGGTGCGGTAGCCGCTGCGGCGCGCGCCCTCGGCCAGGGTCCAGGCGCCGAAGGGCAGGGCTTGGGACGACGACTGCACGCCGCTGTTGGCCGGGTAGCGACCGGTCCACAGGCTCGCGGCCGAGGCGCCCGGGTCGTCGCTGGCGGAGTAGATCGGGCCCACGAACACGCCCCGTTGGAGCATCTGCACCAGGGCCGGCGACTCGGGCTCGAAGGTCGGTTGCGACCAGTCGCCGACGGTGATGAGGACCAGGTGGATCCAGGCCGGATCGGCGCGCTGGGGCACGGGCACGCGCTCCCCTGTCACCACCTTGACGAGGTAGACCAGGGGGAAGATCAGCACCAGGGCGGCCAGGGCGAACCTCGCCAGCCGCTCCGTTCCCGCGCGCTCCTCGTCCATGGCGGCTACAGCCTGCCCGTCAGCGCCATCCAGCGCAACTTGAGCACGGTGGTGTAGCCCTGGAGCAGGATCCGCATGGTCAAGGTCGACTCGCCGCGCACGCGGTCCACGAACTCGATCGGGATCTCGGCGATGCCGATGCCGGCGCGGGCGGTCTTGAACAAGAGCTCCTGGACGATCGCGGGGCCGGGGGAGAAGGTCTTCTCCACCTCGATCGCGCGCAGGGTGCTGGCCCGCCAGCAGCGGAAGCCGGAGTTGCAGTCCGCGACGGGCACCCCGAGCAGCAGGCGGATGTAGAGGTTCGCGGCCTTGGTGATGACCTGCCGCAGGGCGCCGCGGTCGGCGTCGCTGCCGCCGCTGACGCCGCGCGACCCGAGCACCAGGCCCAGCTCGGCCCCGGACCTCGCATCGACCGTGTTCAGCCGCGCGAGCATGGCCGGCACGAAGCGCGGGTGGTGGGAGAAGTCGGCGTCCATCTCGACGACGACGTCGGCGCCCATCTCCAGGGCCCGCACGAAGCCATCGCGGCCGGCGGCGCCGCGCCCGCGGTCGACGGTGCGGTGCAGCAGGTGCAGCCGTGGCTCCGTCTTGGCCGCCTCGGCGACCAGCTTCCAGGTGCCGTCCGGGGAGTCGTCGTCGATGACGAGCACCTCGAACTCGGGCCCCAGGGCGAGCAGCTCCCGCGAGAGGTCGAGGATGTTCTCGGCCTCGTTGTACGTGGGGACCGTGCAGACGACCTTGGGGGCCGCTCCGTCGGAGGTGGGGGGCATCGCGGGGTGGGGGGCGGGGCGCGCGAGGTCGCGCCGGGCGGGCTGGGCGAGGTCGAAATCTACTCGGGTCGCGACCGGGGTGCCAAGCGGCCCCGCGCGGAACCTTGGGCGGAGCGGCGAGGGAGACGGGGACGGCGCTTGCCCGGGGCGCCTCCAGCGGCTTGGCTATGGGCGCCGATGGCCTCCAGCTCTCCCGCCAACCAACCCTCGCCAGCGTCCGCGAGCGACCCGGCCTCCGCCGCGGCCAGCCGCCTGTGGGGTCGCTGGATGCTGGCCCTGATCGGCCTCCAGCTCGCGCTCTTGCTGCACGGGGCCTGGACGGTGGGCCCCACCTACGACGAGCACTTCTACATCTCGTCGGGCTACGCCTACCTGCGGGACGGTGAGTTCGCCCTCAATCGCGAGCATCCGCCGCTCCTGAAGTACCTGGCGGGCGCGCCCCTCCTGCTGCTGCCTGGCATCGATTGGCCGTCGACGTGGGCCGACCAGCTCAACTTCCCGGTGGCCTTCTTCTACGACCGCAACGGGGCGCAGCTCGACCGCAACCTGTTCGCCGCTCGGGTGCCCTTCTGCCTGCTGACCGCCGCCCTGACTTGGGTGGTCTTCACGGCCGCACGCAAGCGCTTCGGCCCCCGCGCGGGGTTCGCGGCCTCGGCGCTCTTGGCCCTGAACCCGAACGTCCTGGCCAACGGCCGGTTGGCGGCCCTGGACATGGGCTCGGCGGCGCTGATCTTCATCGCCGTGGTGGCCTTCGCGGACGCCTTGGATCAGCCCACGGCGCGGCGGACCCTGTGGGCCGCAGTTGCCTTCGGCCTGGCCGAGTTGACCAAGTTCACCGCCCTGCTGCTGGTCCCGGCCTTCCTCGGCCTGGCGGCCCTGGCGGCGATCCGTGGCCGCAGCGCGCGGCCGCTGCTGCTCTTGGCGCGGGTGATCCTGGGCGGGCTGACGGTCTTCGCGGCGGGCTACGGCTTCGAGTCCCTCTCGGCCAACGAGGCCTGGGGCAAGGCTGCCTACAGGGTGTCTTCCAAGGCCGAAGCACCGACCCGCGAGGTGATCGAATCGGCCCTGCGCGCGGAGCTGGCGCAGGTCGACGGCGTCGGCAACGTCGACAGCCTGCTGGGGCCCGTGCTCGGCGCGGGCGACACCTCGCGCGCCATCGTGGCCTGGCGCGAGTTGACCCGAAGAACCGAGCCCGAGGGCCTCGCCGCCGCCGCGGCGCGGGCGCTGACGGCCCTCGACGGTGGCCCCGGCGATCTTCGTCGCGAGGCCTTCGCCGCCGTCCTCGAAGCGCCCGACGCCCTGGTGCCGGTCGAGACCAAGCTCGAGCTCCTGCCGCAGTTGGCCGACCGCGAGCTGCGCCAGCCGGACGGCTCGCGCCTGACCGGGACCGAGGCCTGGAGCGAGTGGTACGGCGCCGCCCGCTACGACGATTGGGACGAGCAGCTCTTCACCCAGGGCTGGGTCGAGCGCCTGACCCGCGGCCTGCTCGGCGATGCGGTGCCGATCCCCCTGTTCACCGCGCTGCGCGGCGTGGACTACCAGCTGCACCACGGCGACTACGGCCACGGCAGCTATTATCGGCGCAACCTGATCGTCCCGAGCACGACGTTCAAGGACGGGGTCAACCCCTTCCCCGAGTACTACACGGTGGTGATGGGGGTGAAGAACCCGATCGCCTTCCTCGTGGCGATCGTGGCCGGCCTGGCCCTGGCCTTCGTCTTCGGGCGCCGCGCCGCGGCCAGGCCCTGGACCCTGCTCGACGCGGCCGCGTTCCTCGCCTTCCCAGCGCTCAGCTTCTACCTCTTCTCCACCGGCAACGCCCTGATGGGTGTGCGCTACGTGCTGCCGGTGTTCCCCTTCCTGGCGCTGCTCGCCGGTCGGCTCGAGGCCTTGGTGCCGCGGCTCGGGATCGGCCTGGCCCTGGTGGCGGCGCTCGAGAGCCTGTGGATCCACCCGCACTCGTTGATGTACTTCAACGCGATTGCGGGTGGGCCCGTGAAGGGGCCCGAGATCACGGTCGTCAGCGACGACTGGGGCCAGGACGTGCGCGAGCTGGGCCGCTGGTACGCACGCAACCGCGAGGTGGTCGAGGCCGCCGGCGGCCTGCACTACGACCCCTACACCAAGGCCGAGCTGTCGAACCTGGGCTTCGGCAACGTCGTGCGCCCCACGGGCGAGCCGGTGCAGGGCTTCGTGGCGGTCAACGCCATCAACTACTACCGCAGCCACCCGCTCTACCGCTGGCTGATCGACTACGAGCCCTTCATGCGGATCGGCTGGTCGATCTACGTCTACGACACCCGCGGCGGCCCGCCGGGGGCCGATCCGGGCTTGAAGTAACGTCGGAGTGGCAGACCAGGTCCGCCGGCGCCTCGGACGACGCGCAGTCGTACTGGACCGGGCTCGGCGCTCCGCCGATTGAGAATCGATCCGCCCCCGGCGCTTGACATCCAGGGCCTATTGGTCGAAGACGGGCGGCAGTGGTGTCCTTGAACCGAGCGAGCGGGCCGGAGCGTGGCCGACGCGGAGCTTCCGCGTTCGTGGGCGTGCTGCTGCTCGGAGCGCTGATGCTGCGCACGTTCTACGTGCCCCTGCACCTGGCCCTCGAGGAGCACTGCGGCCCCACGGACCACCTCGTCAGCCACGACGCGGACTGCGCGGCCCACGTCGGGCACGGTCCGACGCACACCGACGACGACCACCAGGAGCACTGCTCCGAGGTCCACGACGCCGATCTGATCGTCCAGCGACCGACCTCGCCGGACGCCTGCGTGGACCTGTTGGCGATCCTGCCGGCGACGCTCGTCGCGCCCCCGGTCGCCTGTGCGGGGTGGAGGATGGCCGTCGACCTGCGCGGTCCGCCCGCGGCGCCACCCCGTCTGCAGCCTGAGACCCGCGGTCCTCCGATCGCGGCCTGAACGAACCGTCGACGCGCGCTGTGCCTTCGTGGGCCGCGCGCACAGGTGAGCGGCTTGCCGATGGTAGGCGCGGCTCGCCGAATCGAGTCCATTCAGACCGCTGCGTACGAGAGGGGGCCACGATGCTCCACCATGACTGCCGATCCGCCTTGGATCGCACCCTGCTGGTCGTCTTGCTGTCCGTCGTCGCGTGGGGCTGTTCGTCCGAGATCCACGAGGATCTCGACCACGAGGGCCACGAGCACGCTGTCGGCGACGACGACCACGACCACGTCGCCATCGGCGTGACCCTGTTCACCGACGAGCTCGGGCTGTACCTCGAGTACCCGCCCCTGGTCGCCGGCGTCGAAGCGCGTTTCCTCGCTCACCTGACCCTGCTGGCCAGCGGCGCGCCCCTCGCGGATGCGAGCGTGCGGCTCGAACTGTCGGGCGACGGCGGCCAGCAGGTGACGCTCGTCGCCGAGAGAGCCGAGGTGCCCGGGATCTTCATCCCCGCCGGTGCGATCGAGGATCCGGCGATCTACGCGGCGCGCCTGATCGTCGACGGAGCCGACGTCCGGGCCACGATCCCCATCGAGCAGGTGCTGGTCTATCCGGACGAGGCCCGCGCCCACGCGGCGGCCGAGGCCGAGGAGGTCGAGGAACCGGCGGACGTGACCCACTTCCTGCTCGAGCAACAGTGGCGCATCGGGCTGAGGACCGAGGTGGTTGAGCGGCGCACCCTGACCGAACGCCTGCGGGTGCCTGGGGTGGTCGAGGTGCCCCAGGGCGAGCTGGCCGTCGTCGGCGCGCCGTTCGACGGGCGACTCGCAGCCCCCGAGTCCGGGGACCTGCCGCGCATCGGCGAGCGGGTCGTGGCCGGTCAGGTGCTCGGCTTCCTGGATCCACCCTTGTCGATCGGCGACAGCGCGGCCGCGGTGGCCAACGAAGCCAGCTTGCGCGGACTGGAGCTGGACCTGATGGGGCGTGAACTCGACCTGGAGGCCCGCTCCGTCGACGTCGAGCAGGCGCGGATCCGTGCCCAGACGCGCCTGGAGTTCGCGCGCGCGGCCCTCCAGCGCGCCGAGACCTTGAGAGCCTCCGACCTGGGCACCGAGAGCGAGTTGGCCCAGAAGCGCATGGACGTCGAGCTCGCGTCGCGCGAGATCGAAGGGGCCCTGGCCCTGGCCGAGTCCGTGGAGCGCGCTCGCGCGCGGCTGGACCAGTTGCGTGCCGACGCCGCGATCGCGACCACCGCCGCCGAGGTGCCCGGACGGGCGCCCCTGGTCGCCCCGATCGACGGCGAGGTCGTCGAAGTGGGCCACGTGCGCGGCGAAGCGGTGGCGAGCCAAGCCACGATCTTCCGCTTGATGGATCTGGAGCGGGTCTGGCTGGTGGCCAACGTGTCCGAGTTCGACCTGGCCGCCGTGGGCGACGATTTGGGCGCACTGCTCGAGATCCCGGCCTTCCCCGATCGACGCTTCGACGTGGTCGCCGACTTGAACGGGGGCGTGGTCAGCGTGGGCCGCGAGGTGCAGCCGGGGGCGCGCACCGTGGCCCTGCGCTTCGCGGCCGACAATCCCGACGGACTCCTGCGCGCCGGGATGTACGTGGACCTCCAACTCGCGACGGGGAGCGCCGCTGAAGCCGTCGCCGTGCCGACCACGGCCGTGGTCACCGAGAGCGGCCAACCGATCGCCTTCGTGCTGCTGGACGGCGAGACCTTCCAGAAGCGGTACCTCGAGTTGGGCCCGCGCGACGGCGACCTGGTCAGCGTGCGCGCGGGGCTCGAGCCCGGCGAGCGGGTCGTGACCGCCGGTGCCTACCTGCTGCGCCTGGCCTCGGCGTCTCCCGCCGAATTCGGCCACGGCCACGCCCACTGACGCCTCGGAGCCAGCCATGATCAACGCTCTGATTCAGTGGAGCCTGCGCCAACGCCTGGCCGTCCTGCTCGTCTCCGGCATCCTCCTGGCCCTGGGGGCCTGGTCGGCCGTCAAGATGCCGGTCGACGTGTTTCCCGACCTCACGGCGCCGACCGTGACTGTGATCGTCGAAGGCCACGGCATGGCGCCGGAAGAGCTCGAGACGCTCGTCACCTTCCCCGTCGAGACGGCGGTCAACGGTGCCACCGGCGTGCGCCGCGTGCGTTCGGCCACCGCGGTCGGGATCTCGGTCGTCTGGATCGAGTTCGAGTGGGGCACCGACATCTACCGCGCGCGGCAGACCGTCAACGAGCGCCTGGCGACGGTCGTGGGCTCGCTACCCGAGCAGGTCGGCGCGCCGGTCCTCGCGCCGGTGTCGTCGATCATGGGCGAGATCATGTTCGTCTCGCTGACCTCGGAGCTGCACGACCAGCTCGAGCTTCGCACGACGGCCAAGAACCAGATTCGCCGGCGGCTGCTGGCGGTGGCGGGGGTGTCGCAGGTCACTCCGATCGGCGGGGAGGAGAAGCAGTACCAGGTGGTGCTCTCCAGCCAGCGACTGCAGGCGTTCGGCGTCGGCCTGACCGACGTGGCCGACGCCCTGCGCGAGGCCAACGAGGACGTCTCCGCCGGCTTCCTGGTGGAGGCCGGCTCCGAGTCGGTCCTGCGCGGCATCGGACGCGTGCACTCGGAAGCCGACATCGCCGCGACCGTGGTGGCCCAACGCGACGGCCGGCCCGTGACCGTGGGCGACCTGGGCGTGGTCCGCATCGGCGCGGCGATCCGCCGCGGCATCGGCTCCGCTTCCATGCGCGACGCCGACTGGGTCGCCAGCACCCACGAGGGAGTCGTGCTGGCGGTGCAGAAGCAGCCCGCGGCCAACACCCTGGCCCTGACCGGCGAACTGGACCTGGTCCTGGCGGAGATCGCGGCGGCCCTGCCCGAGGGCATGGTGATCAACTCCAAGCTCTTCCGGCAGTCGACCTTCATCGAGAACTCGATCGACAACACCGCGGCGGCGCTGCTCGAGGGGGGCGGGATCGTGATGCTGATCGTGATCGTGTTCCTGACCAGCTTCCGGGCCAGCCTGATCACCCTGCTCGCGATCCCGGTCTCGCTGGTGGTCGCGGTCCTGGCCCTGCAGTTCGGTGGCGCGAGCATCAACACCATGACCCTGGGCGGCATGGCGATCGCCATCGGGGCTCTGGTCGACGACGCGATCATCGACGTGGAGAACGTGGTGCGGCGACTACGGGATAACCGCGCCCTGGAGCCGGCCCGGCGCCGCGCCGCCCTGCGGGTGGTGTTCGAGGCCAGCGTGGAGGTGCGCACGTCGATCGTCTTCGCGACGTTCATCATCCTGCTGGTGTTCCTGCCGCTGTTCTTCCTGACCGGAGTGGAGGGTCGCCTCTTGCGGCCCCTCGGCGTGGCCTTCTGCGTCTCCCTGGCCGCGTCGCTGTTCACGGCCTTGACCCTGACTCCGGCCCTGTGCCTGTACCTGCTGCCGACCAGTCGAACGGTCGTGGGTGGGGGCGAGCCGCCCCTGGTGGCGCTCTTGAAGCGCCTCTATGCCTGGCCCTTGCGGGCGGCCCTGCGGTTCCCCCTGCTGACGACCGCACCGGCCGTGGTGCTGTTCGTCGTGGCGGTGATCGCAGGGAGTCGCATGGGGCGCAACTTCCTGCCGGAGTTCAACGAGGGCGCACTGGTGGTCAGCGTGGTGACCCTGCCGGGCACCTCGCTGGCGGAGAGCTCCGGCCTCGCCGACGTGGTCGAGCGCGCCTTCATGGAGCATCCCGAGGTGGTCAGCATCGGACGCCGTACCGGACGCGCCGAGGAGGACGAGCACGTGCAGGGCGTCGAGTCCAGCGAGCTCGAGGTGGTGCTCGACCTCGAGGCGCCGGCGCGGCTAGGACTCGAGACGCGCTCCAAGGAGGCGCTGCTCGACGCCCTGCGCGCCGACGTCGCCGCGGTCCCCGGCATCCAGGCCACCTTCGGACAACCCATCGGTCACCGCGTCGACCACATGCTCTCGGGCACCCGCGCCAACATCGCGGTCAAGATCTTCGGACCGGACCTGGTCGAGCTGCGCAGCCTGGCTGCACGTGTGGAGTCGGCCATGGGTGGCATCGCGGGCGTGGTCGACCTCTCGACCGAACAGCAGATCGAGGTGCCACAGGTGCGCGTGGAGTACCGGCGCGAGGACCTCGCGCGCCACGGCCTGCACGTGGCCGATGCCTCGGCGGCGCTGGTCGCGGCCTTCCGCGGGTTGCCCGTGGGGCAGATCCTCGAGGATCAGAACTCCTACGACCTGACCCTGCGGCTGGAGCAGGCGGCCGACGCGACCACCGCCGACGTGGGGCGAGTGCTGGTCACCGCCCCCGACGGGGCCCGCGTGCCCCTGTCGGCCCTGGCCGACATCGTCGTGGACCGTGGCCCCAACTTCATCTCGCGCGAGAACGTGCAACGCAAGATCGTTGTCATGTGTAACGTCGCCGGGCGCGACATGGTCAGCGTGGTCGACGACGCCCGCGCGGCGATCGAGGCGCAGGTGGAGTTTCCCTCCGGCTACTACGTCGAGTACGGCGGGCAGTTCGCCAGCGCGGCGCAGACCAACCGACTGCTCGCGATCCTCGGCGGGCTGGTCGTGGTGGGCATCGGCTTCCTGCTCCACGTCATGTTCCGCTCCATGCGCGACGCGCTCTTGATCATGGTCAACCTGCCCCTGGCGCTGATCGGCGGCGTGGCGGGGGTCTGGCTCTCGGGAGCCGTGATCTCGGTCGCATCGATCATCGGCTTAATCTCGGTCTTCGGCATCGCGGCGCGCAACGGGATCATGTTGGTCTCGCACGTGCGGCACCTGCAACTGGAGGAGGGCGTGACCGACTTCGTCCAGGCGGTCAGGCAGGGCGCCCTGGAGCGCCTTGCGCCGATCCTGATGACGGCCCTGGCCTCGGGGCTGGCGCTGATCCCGATCGCCATGCGTGGCGACGAACCGGGAACCGAGATCCTGACTCCCATGGCCTACGTGATCCTCTTCGGACTGCTCTCGTCGACGGTGCTCAACATGCTCGTGGTGCCAGCCCTGTACGTGCGCTTCGGTCGGCCGCCCGTGTCCCTGGGCCCCGAAGGAGGTGCCGCTTGAGCGCGCCCACGAGGCTGGTCGCGGGGCTCGCGGGTTGCATCGCGGCCCTCTCGGGTCCTGGCTGCAAGGCGGTCGATCCTCGAGCGGACTTCGATCGCGCGCGCGCATTGATCGAAGCGCGCAGCGGTGGCGAGGCGGCCTACGACCCGGGGTCGAGGGCCCTGTCGGTCGAGGAGTTGGACGCGGTCCTGTTGGACGGCCTGACCCTCGAGGAGGCCCGTCGCCTGGCCCTGGTGAACAACCGCGAGCTGCAGGCGGCCTTTCAGTCGATCGGCATGGCCCATGCAGATTGGGTCCAGGCCCAGCTGCTCTCGAACCCGTCCCTCGCTCTACTGATGCGCTTTCCGACCGACGGTGGTCGGTCGCTGTTCGAGGCCACCCTCGGCTTCGGACTGCTCGAGCTGTGGCGTATCCCGGCAGCACAGGAGGCTGCCCAGCGCGAGTTGGAGGCGACCGTGCTGGAGATCGCGCGGCGGGCCGGCGAGGGCCTGGCCGACGCGGAGCAGGCCTACTTCGCCGCGGTCGCCGCGGACGCCCTGCGCCGCGTCTCGGCCCAGTCCCTGGAGTTGGCCGAGCGTTCCGCTGCCGCCGTGGAGGAGCTCTACGCGGCGGGGGCCGCCGACGCCCTCGCGGTCTCACTGGCCCACGGGCCGGTGCTGTACGCGCAGCTGCAGGTCGAGACCGCGCGCATCGAAGCGGCCCAGGCGCGGCGCGAGCTGGCCAAGCACCTGTCGCTGCTGCGACCGGTGGAGGGCCTGGCCCTGGTCACGCCCCTTCCGGCCCAGGTGGAGGGTGAGCTGGATGCGGAACGCCTCGTGGCCACCGCCGTCGAGCAGCGGCTCGACCTGCAGGCGCTGGAGCTGTCGATCGCGGCTCAGGAGCGGCGCGTGGCCGCCGAGCGCCGCCGCGGCCTGGGCGACGCCGAGGTGGGCCTGTCCACGGAGATCGAAGAGGGTGCCAGCGGCGCCCTGCTCGGTCCGGCCCTGAACCTCAGCCTGCCGATCTTCGATCAGAACCAGGCCCAGGTCTCGCGCGCCGAGTTCGAGTTGACGCAGTTGGTCAAGCTGCGCGACGCCGCCTGGGTCGAGGTGGCCCAGGACGTGCGTTCGGCCGTCGATCGCCTGGCCAGCGCCCGCCGCAGTCTGAGCGTGAACCGCGGTCGGCTCACGCCACAGGTGCAGGCGAGCTTGGCCCTGGTGGCCCGGGCGCGGGAGGTGGGGGAGGGCAGCCTGCTGACGCAGCTCGAGCTCGAGCGTCAATTGCTCGACAGCCGGCGGGCCGAGATCGTGCTCGAGCTGGAGGCGGCCGCGGCGGCGACCGAGCTGGAGCGGGTCACGGGAGCGCGGATCGCGCGGCTGCCCTGAAGGTCGGGCCGCCCGGCAGGGGGTCGGCGCGGGCGGGGCGGCAGATGCGATATCCTGCGCGCCATGATCTGCGCCTCCGCACTGCTCGCCCTGGCCCTGCCCCCAGTGAACGGCGCCCCGGGCGAATGGCCCGACCAGGTGCGGGCGGCCCTCGAGCTCGCCGGCGACAACCGGCCCGAGATCGAACGCGTCCTGACCCACTTCGCCGATGGCGAAGACCTGCAGCAGCTCGAGGCCGCGTACTTCCTGATCGGCAACATGCCCGGCCACGGCTTCGTGGACTACGCCTTGTTCGACTCGGACGGGAACGAGGTGCCCTACAGCGCCCTCGACTACCCGAACTTCGACCGAGCCCAAGCCGCGCTCGACGAGTTGGAGGCGCAGCACGGACCCCTGGAGTTCGAGAAGCGCGCCCTGGTCGAGGACCTGCAGGTGCTCACGACGGACCTGCTCGTCGCCAACATCGACCAGGCCTTCGAGACCTGGCGCGGAAACCCCTGGGCGCGGGACCTGACCTTCGAGACCTTCTGCGAGGCGATCCTGCCGCACCGCGGCAGCAACGAGCCGGTCGAGGACTGGCGCGCGCCCCTGCGCGAAGAGGTCGCGCTACTGCGGGCCGAGCTAGGCGAAGACGCCGCCGCGGGCGACGTCGCCGCGCGCATGGGACAGTTGGCGGCCGCGCGCGTCGGCTTCACCACGCTGTACTACCTGCACCCCACGGACCAGGGCTTCGCCGAGATGACCCGCGAGGGCCGCGGCCGCTGCGAGGACATCACGAACATGACCACCTACGCCATGCGCGCGGCCGGGGTGGCGTCGGCGGCCGACTACACGCCCTGGTGGGGGCACAGGGACAACAACCACGCCTGGCCGGTGATCCTCGACGCGCAGGGACGTGGCCACGCCCCCGACGGCAACCGCGCGGCGAAGGTCTATCGCAAGACCTACGCCAAGCAGCTCGGTAACCTGGCCTTCCAACTGACGGAGGGCGAGACGGCGCCGCCGTGGTTGGATCGCGAGACCTACCGCGACGTCACCGACCAGTACTTCGACACCGTCGACGTGTCCGTGCGCACCGACGGCGAGCAGCGCTTCTCCTACCTGTGCGTCTTCAACGGCGGCGAATGGCGTGCGATCCACTGGAGTCGCAACGAGTCGGGCGACGCGCTGTTCGACCGTATGCACGGCGGGCTGCTCTACCTGCCGGCCCATTGGTCCGCGGGCGAGCTGGTCCCGGCTGCGCCGCCCTTCTTCCTGACCGAAGCCGGCGAGGTCCAGCCGCTCGAGGCCAGCGAGCACTTCACCTGCAGCGCGACCTTGCCCACGGCGGCGGGCCAGCGCTACGAGCTCTGGGCCTGGAAGGACGGCTGGAGCTCCCTCGGGACGCTCGAGGGCCGAGAGGGCGGCGTGCTGCGCGACGACCTGCCGGCGGGCGGCCTGTACTGGCTGGTGGCCGAGGGCTCGCGGCGCCTCGAGCGGCCCTTCCGGGTCATCGACGGTGCCGTCGTGAGCCTCTGAGGCCGGTCGAGTTCGGTCGCCTCCGGGGGTGATTCGACCCTCACTGGCACCTGCCGGGGCCGACTCCCCGCGGTCTGGGTCGCGAACGGGTCCACGTCGCGACTCACGAGCCCGAGCGGGACTTCGATCGCGAGCGACGCCTCGACCGAGATCAGGGCCACGATCGCGAGCTGGGAGTGCTCGAGCGGCCCCGCCGGCGCGGCACCCCGAGACCACGCGCAGCGCCCTGCCCGCGCGGCTCGCGCAGCAGGTCTGAGGCGCCGATCGGAGGCGGCACTCGGTTCGCAACGGCCACGCCGAAGCTCCGGGCCACATGTTCGGCCAACTGCTGGAGGCGGCGATGCACCTGGCCAAGCTCGAGGCTGCGGGCCTCTTGACCGCAACCATGACCTTCGAGGGCCGGCGGCCCCAGACCGACCTGGACCTGACCCCCGGTCGGCCGCGAGGTCCTGACCCACTGGCGCGGTCAAGCCGGGCGCCTGCTGGACCAGCTGCCTTTGGGACCCTTTTCAGTCGTCCGTGCCCAGCTCGAGGGGGTCGACGTAGCCGGTGCGTTCGAGCTGCTGGCGCAACTCGTCGCTGCGGATCCGGATGCCCTCCCCGAAGACCAACATCGATTCGTGGCGCT
The DNA here is from genome assembly GCA_007751255.1 of Engelhardtia mirabilis. GTDB lineage: Bacteria > Planctomycetota > UBA1135 > UBA1135 > Engelhardtia > Engelhardtia mirabilis. The sequence goes on along the minus strand of CP036296.1, from coordinate 4,070,594 downwards.
GGTTCATGCTGCGTCGCAAGCGCCGACGCGCTTGTTCCGAGCCCTCGTCCGCGGCCTCGATCCAAGTCGGCGTCCGGTCGCTTGGCGACTCGTAGGTGGCCAGGACCTCCGGCTCCTGGAACCACCGCGTCTCGGTCTTCCAGGGCGCGAAGCCACGCTCGTAGGGCGTGTTCGTGTGCCGGTGCCAGAAGCGCATCGAGGGGCCACGCACGGTGGTCACGACCTTGCCGGCGTAGGACATGGCAAAGCCCAGGCTGGGCGCTTCGGACAACAGGCTCGTGCCGCTGAGGTCGTAGGGAGGTTCGATCTCGAGCAGGTCGAGCACCGTCGGGCTGACCTGCAGGGCCTCGACCGGCAGGTCGAACGTCCCGGGCGCCAGGCCCGGCGCGCGCACGATCAGGGGCACGTGCAGCACGCCCTCGGTCAGGGCCATGCCGTGGCCGTAGCGCACGAGCGACTCGAACAGCTCCTCGCCGTGGTCGGCAAAGAACACCAGCGCCGTGCGGTCCCAGTCGTCGCGGGCCCGCAGGGCCTCGAGCACGCGGGCGAACTGGTCGTCGGCCCCGGCCACCTCCGCGGCGTAGAGGTCGCGGATGCGCGCCACGACCTCCGCCTCGGGCATCACGCGGGCCTCTTCGAGTTGGTTGAAGTAGGCGTACTGCTCCGCGTGACCGAGCAGGTCGTGGGCCGCGTAGTCCCAGTGGCGGGGGGGCGGGCGGTGTTCGGCGTGGGGGTCCATCAGGTGCATCCACGCGAGCCAGGGGCCGCGCTGCCCGTCGATCCACTCCAGCCCCGCGGTGACCACGGCCTCGTCCCACAGGTACTGGTCCGAGTAGTCCTCGGGCCGGTCGCGCATGCCGCAGAAGCGCTCGTCCCAGCCGTCGTGCCAGACGGTCTGGTCGGAGCCCTGGAGCTGACACATGTTGGCGACGAAGGACCCCGTCGCGAGGCCCGCGTCGCGGGCCAGGGTGGCCAGGGGGACGACGCCCCGGGCGAAGCCCGAAGTCTGGTCGCGCACGCCGTGCTGGGGCGGCAGGAGGCCGGTCAGGATCGACGTGAACGACTCGTTGGTCATCGTCGCCTGGGCGTAGGCGTGCTCGAAGCGCAGTCCTTCAGCCGCCAGGGAGTCGATCGCCGGAGTCCTCGACGGCGAGCGCCCGTAGCAACCGAGTTGGTCCGCGCGCAGGGTGTCGACCGAGAACAGCAGCACGTTGTCGACGCGCGCTCCGTGGGCGGCCTCCGTCCCGCAGGAGGCCAGCCCGAGTGCCAGGGCCACCAGGGCACTCGCCGTCGCTCGCACGCCGGGGGCGTCGGTCATTCGCCCTGTCGATCGGCGGGCGTGGGGTCGCCGCCTAGCTCGAGCCCGGTGTAGCCCAGTTGCTGCAGCTTCTCCATGAGCTCAGGGTCGTCGATGCGGAAGCCTGCGCCGAAACGGATCAACTGCTTGTCGCGTTCCTCCATCGAGCGACGCATGCGCTGCAGCACCTTGGCGTTCTCGGCCGCGCCGACGTCGAGCCAGGTCGGCTGCCAGCCCGGCGGCGGCGCGGCGTAGGTGACCAAGCACTCGGGTTCGACGAACCACGGGGCCTCGGTGCGCCACGGCGCGAACTCGCGGGTGAAGGGCTCGGCCGTGAGGCGTTTCCAGTAGCGATTGACCGGCCCGCGCACGGAGGTGGCCAGGCTGCCGGCGAACGACATGGCGATGCCGGTGCTCGGGTTCTGCTCGAGCAGGCTCGCCCCGGCCATCTCGTAGGGCAGGTCGATCTCGAACAGGTCCAGCAGCGTCGGTGCGATCTGCAGCGACTCCACCGGCAGCTCGAACACCCCTGCGTCGAGCCCCGGCGCGCGCACCATCAGCGGCACGTGGAAAACACCCTCGGTCATCGAGAAACCGTGGTCGTAGCGCACCCAGGTCTCGAACAGCTCCTCGCCGTGGTCGGCCGAGAAGATCACCGCGGTGCGGTCCCAGTCGTCCCGCGCGTGCATGGCTGCCAGGGCCCGCGCGAACTGCTCGTCGGAGGCCTGGATCTCGGCCGAGTAGAGCTGCCACAGGCGCTCGACCACGTCCGCCGGCGGCATCTCGCGCAGCTCTTCGTAGCGGTTGTAGTAGGCGTACTGGTCGAACTTCTCGCGCGGCGCGTCGCGCTCCCAGTCCCACAGGTGGGGGGGCGGGCGGTGCTCGGCGTGGGGGTCCATCAGGTGGATCCACGCGAACCAGGGGCCCTCCTGCACGTCGATCCAATCCAGGCCGGCGGTGACCACGGCCTCGTCCCAGAGGTACTGCTCCGAGTAGTTCTCGGGATCGTCGAGCATCCCGCAGAAGCGCTCGTCCCAACCGTCGTGGAAGACGGTGTGCGGCGTGTCCTGCAGTTTGCACATGTTCGCGATGAACGAACCGGTGGCGATGCCCTCCGCTTGGATCATGAGCGGCGCGGGCAGGATGCCCTTGGCGAAGCCCGAGGCCTGGTCGTGCACGCCGTGCTGGGGCGGCACCAGACCGGTCAACATCGAGGTCAGCGAGGGGTTCGTGATCGTGGCCTGGGAGTACGCCCGGTCGAAGCGCAGGGACTCCGCCGCGAGGGCATCGGCTGCGGGGGTGGCGCCCTGGGGGTTGCCGTAGCAGCCGAGCTGGTCGGCGCGCAGGGTGTCCACCGTGAACAGCAGCACGTTGCGGACCGTTGCGCGGGGCGACGGGCCCTCGGTCCCACCGCCGCAGGCCGCCAGGGCCAAGCAGGGCGCGGCGAGCAGGGTGGCGACTGCCGAGTGGCGACGGCGCGGAGACGACAGGTGAACTCGGACCATGGCGGGAGAGTCTATCGGACATCCGAGCCGAAGCCTTGGGGTGCCCCCGGCCGCGGGCCGTAGACTGCGACCCGATCGACGCCCACGCGGGCGGCTCGAGCCCGTACCCCGACCATGCAATCCGCGCCCCCCGCTCGTCGACGCCCGCTCACGGGCGACGCTCCCTCGGCCCACATGCTGGCCGGCCTCGCACTCGCCGGCCTGGCGGGCTGCGGCAACTCGCCCGCCGAGGCGCCCTCGGTGCTGTTGGTGACGGTCGACTGCCTGCGCTCCGACCACGTGGGCGCCTACGGCTACGGGCGCGACACGACCCCGAACCTGGACGCCCTCGCGGCCGAGTCGGCCCTGTTCGAGCGCTCCTACTCCCACGCGCCGTTCACCGCGCCGTCCCACGCCAGCCTCTTGACCGGGCTCAACACCCCGAGCCACGGGCTGGTGTTCTGGAACTACAAGATCGACCCCGCGGCCCAGACCTTCCAGGACCTGTTCGGCGCCGCGGGCTACCGCACCAGCGCCTTCATCAACCATCCGGGCCTGCCCCCGACGGGGTTGCTGGAGGACTTCGACCTGCCCTCGACCCAGCTCTCGGGTCCCTGGGAGGACACGGTCGAGCACTTCTTCGACTGGGTCGATTCGGGTGAGGGGAAGTTCGCGACCTGGGTGCACCTGTGGGACGTGCACCGGCCCTTCGGCTACCGCGAGTGGTCAGCGGAGCTGCTGGGCTTCTACCCGGGCACCGGACGCCAACCCGGCCGACTGCCGTTCGCCGAGTCCGGGTTCGGGCCCGGGCACGACGTGCGCGTCGGACGGCTCGAGGCCCACTACAACGTCAACCCGACGGAGCGCGCAGGGCCCCTGCCGGTTGGCGCCGAGCAGCGGCGGCTGGGCGAGCTCGACTGGCGCTACATCGCGGATCGGTACGACAACGGGATCCGTTTCGCCGACCGCGGTGTGGGAGCCCTGATCGAAGGCCTGCGTGAGCGCGGCGTGCTGGACGATACTCTCGTGGTCATCACCGCCGACCACGGGGAGTCCCTGACCGAGCGCGATGCGGTGTGGTTCACCCACGATCCGTTCCTCTACGAGGAGACCCTGCGGGTGCCGTTGGTGATCCGTTTCCCGGGTGGGCGCTTCGCGGGGCAGCGCGAGGGCGAGCTGCTGGTGCGCGGCATCGACGTGTTGCCGACCCTGCTCGACGTGAGCGGTCTCGACGCACCCGCGGCGCTGCAGGGCCGCAGTCTGGTGGGGGTGCTCGACGGGAGCGATCGCCAGCCCGTGACGCTCTTGGCTCAGACTCAGACCAAGAGCGCCAAGGAGAGCTTCAGGAGCGTCGTGAAGGATGAAGCGGGACCCGATTGGCTCGAGTTCCGACAGGCGGTGACCGATGGCCGCCACAAGCTGATCCTGGACTACGACACGGGCACGCTCGAGTTGTACGACCTGTCGAGCGACCCTGGCGAGGTACACAACCTGGTGGTGGACAACAGCCTCGACGGACCCGGACTGGCACTGCGCGACGAGCTGCAGCGCTACCGCTCCGAGCTCCCCGCGGCGCCCGTCCACGTGGTTGATCCCGACATCGCGTCCCAGGCACTCCTGGACGCCCTCGGCTATGTCGAGAAGGACCCCGCGGGCGAACAGGACTGACTGGTGTGGGACGTACGGTGGCGGGATCATTCGTCCCAACCGCTGGTGACGACCAGCGGCCGAAGGCCGCTGGTCGTCACCAGCGGTTGGGACGAATGATCCCGCCACCGTACGTCCCACACGCCACCTCGCGCCCCCGATCACCACTCATGAAGAAGCGCATTCTCGGTAGCACCGACCTCGAGGTCCCCGTCATCACCGTGGGCGCCTGGGCCATCGGCGGATGGCAGTGGGGGGACGCGGACGACGCGGAGTCGCTGGCGGCCCTGCGCGCGGCCTACGACGCGGGCATGACCGCCGTAGACACGGCGCCGATCTACGGCTTCGGGCGCTCCGAGCGCGTGGTCGCGCAGTCCCTCGTCGGCCGCGACGACGTGGTCGTGATGACCAAGTGCGGCCTGGTCTGGGACGACCCGGCCGAGCGCGGCCAGCTGGCCTTCGAAGGAGCCGGCGAGGGCGGCAAGCGCGTCAAGGTCTACAAGAACAGCCGCCCGGACTCGGTCAAGCGCGAGTGCGAGCAGTCTCTCAAACGCCTCGGCGTCGACCACATCCACCTGTTCCAGGTTCACTGGAACGACCCGACCACGCCGGTGGCCGAGACCATGGGCGCCCTGGCCGAGCTGCGCGACGCGGGCAAGATCGGCGCCATCGGCGTGTCGAACTACTGGCCGGCGGTGCTCGACCAGGCCCAGGCGGCCCTGGCCGCCAAGGGCGTGCCCCTGGCCAGCAACCAGCCGCGCTACAACCTGGTGCACCGCGACGCCGAGCGCGAGGTTCTGCCCTGGTGCCGGGAGCGCGGGGTGGGCGTGTTGGCCTACAGCCCGCTCGAACAGGGCCTGTTGACCGGCAAGGCGCGCGAGGACCGCGAGTTCCCCCCCGGCGATCAGCGCGCGGGCCGCGCCTCCTTCCGGCCCGAGAACCGCGCCGCGATCAACGGCGTGCTCGACGACGTCGTCGCTCCCATCGCCGAGCGCCACGACGCCACCCTGGCACAGACCTGCCTGGCCTGGACCATCGCCCAACCGGGCATCACCACCGTCCTGGCGGGACTGCGCAAGGCGGCCCAAGCCGACGAGAACGCCCGCGCCGGCGCGCTCGAGTTGGGCGACGACGAGCTGGACGCGATCGATCGCGCCTTCGCCGCCCTGGACCTCGATCTGCGCGAGTAGGAAAGCTGTCCCCGATGGTCGAATCACCCCCCACGCCCCGACCCTCCTCGGGTCCCTCCCCGGCCGCCGCCGAGCGCTTCGGCGCCGCCCTCGTCGAGATCGAGTCCGAGCTGAACTGGAAGCTGCTCGGTCGCGCCTACTGCGAGGACGGCGGCGACGACTTCTTCGGCGAGGAGCAGCGCGAGGCCCAGCGCGACGCCGCCCTGCGCTTCGCCGCCGACGTGGTCGAGCGCCTCTCGGCCTCACCGACCGGCGCGAGCCTCTACATCGGCGCGGGGATCGCCGAGATCGCGCCGATCCTGGCCGAGACCCTGCTGGTCGGGCGCGCGGTGACCGTGGTGTCCCTCGATGGCCCCGAGACCCGCGAGCTGAACCGCGCCCTGGCCGCGGTCGAGGCGCGCCTGGGCGTGAGCCTGCCGCGCTGGTCGACCCAACCCCTGGTGCGCCTCGAGACCATCGGCTTCGACCACCTGTGGCTGGTCAGCGTGCTGACCGACCCCGAGGCCTTCCCGGCCCTGCACGACATGCTGTACGAGCGCGGACGCCCCAAGCGGCGCGCCCTCGACATCGAGGCCGGGATGGCCCTGGGCCTGGTCGACGCCGCCCTGCGCCGGATCAAGACGCCGACCCTGGTTCACACCACCAGCGAGGAATCGGGCCTCTTGGCCGACGCTTGCCACAACGCGGGGATGCACGTGGTGCTCGCCCGCGAGGGGCGCCTTTCGCCGATCGTCGGCGACGTGGTGCGACACGGCCGGATCCTGCTCGGCGCCCCGAAGGAAGCTCCCAAGGAAGCCTGAGCCGCGGTCCCCGACCGGCTCGGCGGGTATGCTTCCGGGCGCTCCGTCCCCCCAAGCCATCCCGACCATGCCCGAGTTCAACGACGCCGCCAAGGCCGCCTACTCCGTCCAGGACTACTCCGCCCGCTCCAAGATCGAGGGGCTGGAGATCGTCGAGCTGCGCCGCTTCAACGACGACGGGGGCGCGATGACCGAGCTGGGGCGCCTGGACGGCGGCAAGCTCCAGGGCCTGCCGGGCTTCGAGGTGCGCCAGGTGAACTACTCCGTGATGGAGCCCCTGGCGATCAAGGCCTTCCACATGCATAAGCGCCAGACCGACGTCTGGTACGTGCCGCCCACGGACAAGATCCTCCTGTGCGTCGGCGACGTGCGGAAGGGCTCGCCGACCGAGGGCGTGGTGCAGCGCCTCGTGCTCGGCGACACCCGCTCGATGCTGGTGCGGATCCCGCCCGGCGTGGCCCACGGCGCCAAGAACCTGCGACCGGCGACCCCGTCGGTGATCGTCTACTTCGTGGACGTGCAGTTCTCGACCGACGAGCACTGCGACGAGGGCCGCCTGCCCTGGGACCACTTCGGCGCCAGCGTGTGGGACGTCGAGCGCGGCTGATCCGACGCGCGCGGCCCCGCGGGGCCCCCGCGACACGCTGACGATCCCGAGCCGTGCTGTTCAACAGCCTGCACTTCCTGTGGTTCTTCGCCCTCGTCTGGGGCGTGTACTGGGCCCTGGGGCGGCGGCCCCGGCTGCAGAACCTACTGCTGCTCGCGGCGAGCAACTTCTTCTACGGCTACTGGGACTGGCGCTTCCTGGGCCTGATCTGGGCCTCGACCCTGATCGACTTCGCCTGCGGCCTGGCCTTCGAGCGGCCGGGCATGACGGGGACCAGGCGCCGCGCGGTGCTCGGCATCTCCCTGGCGTCGAACCTGGGGCTGCTCGGCTTCTTCAAGTACTTCGACTTCTTCGCCGCCAGCGCGGCGGAGCTGCTCGCGAGCCTGGGACTGGGCGCGCACGAGTGGACCCTGGGCGTGATCCTGCCGGTGGGGATCAGCTTCTACACCTTCCAGACCCTCTCCTACACGATCGACCGCTACCGCGGGACGATCCCGGCCGAGCGCAGCCTGGTGGACTTCGCCACCTACGTGGCCTTCTTCCCGCAGCTCGTCGCCGGTCCGATCGTGCGCGCCGCGGAGTTCCTGCCCCAGGTGCGCGCGCGGCGCGTGTTCCGCTGGAGCGACCAACTGGAGGGCCTCGAGTTGGCCCTGTGGGGGCTGTTCAAGAAGGTCGTGCTGGCCGACAACCTGGCGCCGGCCGTCAACGCGGTCTTCGCGGGCGGTGGGGACGAGGTCGGCTACCTGGCGCGCATCGTCGGCGTGTACGCCTTCACCCTGCAGATCTACGGGGACTTCTCGGGCTACACCGACATCGCGCGAGGCTGCGCCCAGGCCATGGGCTTCCGCTTCCCGTGGAACTTCCGCATGCCCTACTTCGCCAGCGATCCCCAGGAGTTCTGGCGGCGCTGGCACATCAGCCTGTCGAGCTGGCTGCGCGACTACCTCTACATCAGCCTGGGCGGCAACCGGGGCGGGGCCCTCGTGACCTACCGCAACCTGATGCTGACCATGCTGCTCGGCGGCCTTTGGCACGGGGCGGCCTGGAACTTCGTCTTGTGGGGCGGCTACCAGGGGTTGCTGCTGTCGCTGCACCGGGCCTGGTCGCGGCGTCCGAGCTACAGGCCGGCCAGCACTCGGCTCGGCGCCGCGGTGCGCTGGGTCTGCTTCCTGCAACTGGTGGTGCTCGGTTGGCTCTTCTTCCGGGCCGAGAGCATGGCGCAGATCGTGGGCTTCCTCTCGCCGACGCAGGCGGGTCTGTTGGCTGGCCTGCCCCTCTCGGAGCACCTGGCCAGCGGCCTGATCGTCGCCGCGGGCGCGACCTTGGTCGTGCTGGCCTGGGACCTGGGCCTGTGGCGACGCGGCGACGCGGAGAGTCCCTTCGAAGCGGCGCGACCGGGCGCGCGGGCGGCGGTGCTGGTCGGCCTGTACCTGGCCGTGAGCCTGTTCGGTCGCTTCGTCGGCGGCGAGTTCATCTACTTCCAGTTCTGAGCGCCTGAACGCACACGAGACCTGTGGCCGTCCACGACCCCAACCCCGATCCCCCCGAGCGCGCCGCGAAGGCGCGCGCGGCCCTGGTGATTGCCGCTGTGCTCGCGGTGGTGGTGGAGCTGTTGTTGGCGCTGGCCCTGCCCGAGCACCGCGGTCGCCACGAGCTCGACGCCCGGGTGGCGCAGGTGCAGGGCGCGCGCATCGCGCCCCGCGTGGTGCTGCTCTCCGACAGTGTTTCCTACGACGTGCTCTGGCCCGTGCCCGACGGTGTCTTGGACCTCTCCAGCAACCAGTCGGTGTCCACCGCCGGCAACGCCTTCCTGGTGCAGCGCCTGGCCGACACCCTCGCGCGCCGGGGCGTCGGTGGGGGTGTGGAGCGCGTGGTCTACGTGCTCTCGCCGGCCTCTTTCGAGGCCGACCTGCGCTCGGAGCGCTTCCTCGAGCTGTACTTCACCTCGATCTTCAACCGGCCCGCGGAGCGCCACGCCGTGTCCGAGCGCCTGGGGCGCCCCGAGTTGGTGGCCGAGCTCGAGACCCAGGCCCGCCGGCGTTGGCTCTACCCGCCGAGCTACCTGCGCCGCGGCTACCTGCTGCGGCCGCTGGCCGAGGCCATGCGTGAGCTGGACCGGCGCTTGCGGGGCAGCGGGCAGCTGCCGAGCGCAGCACCCGCCGCGACGTTGCAGCGAATCGACAAGGACACGGCGTTGGATCACCTGATGGTGTCCGAGGTCACCGCCGACTTCCTGCCGCTCTTGGCCGAGGCCGCCGGGCGCCTGGGGGCCAGGGTCGAGGTGCGTCTCGCCCCCGTGCCCCCGACGACGCGCGCCGCCTGGCAGGCGAACGGAGCCCTGCCCGACCTCGAGCGCGAGCTCGAGGCCCTCTGCGCGCCGGTCGACGGCCTGACCTACGGCGGCCCGATCCCCTACGAGCCGCCCGGCGACCGGGCCTTCTACGACGGCTCGCACCTGCACCCGGTGGCCCGCCGAGCCTACGGCGAGGCCCTGGCGGCCGAGCTCGGCGACGGCTGAACGAGCCCGGTGGCGGCCGGGAGCGCCGCGCCAGAGCTGGCCAACCGGCCTCCTGCCGAATCGCCTGCCCTGGCCTAGACTCGGAGCGGGGCACTGCCCGCCCCGCCTTCCCGCCTCGGCCCCCCCCCTGACAGGTTTCGCCATGTTCGCTGCTTCGTCGCGTCTGTGCTCGGTAGCGCTCGCCCTCTCGTCCCTGGCGAGCGCCGCGACGGCCCAGTGGTCGTCCACTTCCTACGACCCCCTGGCCGGCGTCGACCGCTCGGGCTCGATCCTGATCCACGACGACGGCACGGCCCTGCGCGGGTTCGCGGCCCTCGGCAGCGGCTGGGTCGACCTGGCCGCCAGCGGCGCGACCGTGCACGGCGTGGCCGAGCACCTGGCGCTGATCGAGGACGCGGGCACCTTCATCGCCTGGAACGCACGCAGCGGTGCGCTCGAGTCCCTGACCGTCGCGGGGACTGCCTGGATCGGCGTCGACGACGAGGTCGCCCTGGTGATCGAGGACGACGCCGGCGCGCTCACCGCCCACGCCCTCTCGGCCCTGCACGACGGTTGGCACGACCTGCCCCTGGGCAACTTCACCCTCGACCCCTTCGACGTGGCCCTGGACGACGGCGTGGTCTGCGTGCGGCGACCCGACGGCTACAGCGCCTTCGGCGCGCGCTGCGGGACCTGGGGCGAGTTCGCCGTGCCCGTCACCGGCGACTACGCCCAGTCCTTCGGCAACGTGGCCATCGCCAGCCTGTTCAACTTCTCGACCCTCGAGGGCGAGCCCTTCTACGCGGCCTTCTCCGGTCACACCGGGACCTGGGCCGTCTCCACCGAGGCGCACTTCTCGACCAACCCGCGCCTGATGCGCGACGCCTGCTACATCCGCGAGAAGACGCTCGTCACGCAGCGCTACCGCTCGCTGGTGTTCGACGGCTTCCTCGGCGAGTGGGTCGTGAGCGAAGTGATCCACCCCTCGGGCACCACCGAGGAGCACCCGGTCGGGCACATGATGACCGTCTACGACGTGGTCGAGGTGCGGCGCATCGAGACCTACGCGCCGGCCGGCGGCCTGGGCTGGGTCTCGCGGCCCGGCGACTTCGACCTGCTCGTGACGGCGGATGACACATTGATCCTGACCGACTTCGCGAACGACGAGCTGCACGCCACCGGCGCACTGTTGGGTGAGGGCTGGAACGTACGTTCGGCGCCCGCGCCCCACGAGCCGATCCCCGGTCCGCGCGCCTTCGCCCTGGTGCGCGACGCGGTGGGTGACCTGCACGCCTACCTGCCGCGACGGGGCAACTGGGCCAGCCCGTTGAGCGTCCCCGGCGCGACGGTAGCTGCTGGCGAGACGGTGGCCTTGGCCTTGGAAGCCGACGGCTCGCGGGTCTGGGCCTTCTGCGCGCGCCGGGCCCAGTGGGTCTCGCGCGACCTCCCCGCGGGCGCCACGTCCCTGCACGTGGGCGCGTCAATCGCCGCGGTGCAAACCGATTCGAGCCTGGCCGTGTTCGACGCCTTCGCGGGAGTCTGGCGCGACGCGGGACTGCTGGCCGCCGGTGAGAGTCTCGAGATCGGTCGCGATCACCTGGCCGCCGTCGACGTCGCCGGCGGTACCGCCCGCGCCTGGAGCGCCGCGCCCGCCCAGTGGCAGATGGCGAGCCTGGCCGTTGGAGCGATCGCGGACGGACCGCACACCGAGGGGCGCGCCACCTGGCTCGAGGACGCCGCGGGCGAGCTGTGGGCCTTCGGCTCCCTGCCCGACGGCTTCCTGTGGCAGGACTGGCCCGACGGCCAAGAACCCCTGTGGCGACCGGAGAACGCGCCGGCGCCCTCGAACCACATGCACTACGGCGTCGCCGGCGATCCCGGCGACCGAGCCTTCGTCCTGATCGGCGCCGGCAACCTGGCCGACGGCGTCAGTGTCAGCCCGTTCTCGGGTCTGCTCTACCTGACTCCCTCGTCCACGGTCTTCACCGACCTGGGCGCGATCGGGTCGACTGGTACGACGTCCTTCGACTTCGCGCTCCCCGCGGGTCTCCTGCCGGGTGTCGAGGTCTGGTTCCAACCGCTGTTCGTGGTCGGCGTCGACCAACTGCGCTTCGGCACCGCCGCCCAGCCTGCGATCGGCTTTTGAGCCGCACCAGCGCCAGGGAGCCGTGGTCCGTACCAGCCGCACGTCTCACCTCGATCCAGCACCAAGGCCCGAAGGCCGGGTTGGTGATGGTCGTGGTGCGACGGCGAGTTTGGCAAGTGGGCCTTTCGAGTCACTCGACGGTCACTACCGAGCGGTGGGCTTGAAAGCGTCGGTGGGGGGGGCAGACTGCTGCTCCCCGGTCGCGACTGGGCGGCCACTGGTTTGCATCCTTCGGCAAGCTTCCCCAACGACGCCTGATGTCACCCGCAGAGCACCCCTCGCGAACTTCCCTACGGGTGACGGCAGCGGTCGGTGTCGCGGCGCTGGCGCTCGGCATTTGGATCGGATTCCTGCTCGGGCAGTCCACGGCGCAGGTCGCAGGTCCCGCGTCGCCTGGTCGGGCGCACGTCGCCGATCGACCCGCGGCTTCCGGAGCGTTCACGACCCCGGCGGGGCTACGCCGACCCGCCCACGCCGAACCCGCGGCCGTTGCAGAACTCGAGGGCGAGGTCTTCGATGCCGAAGACGAGGGCACGCCGTCCTTGCCCGATGCCCGCTGGCGCTTGGGTGAGGAGCTACCCCTGGCCCTCGAACCTTGGCGAGCGGAGTACCGGCAGCCGGTGGACCCGCTCGAATTCGAGCTGAAGTACGACGGATGGGAGCTCGAAGCGCTCGACGCTCGCCACGATCAGTTGCGGGTACACCTGAGGGAGACGCGCCGATCCGTCCACCTCGAACGCTACGCCGATGGTGCGGGCACGTACTTGCGTCGCGCGGCCGACATGGAAGTCGACAACGACGGCGATGGCATGCCCGATCCCGAGCTCGGATTCAAGATCGCCATGCGTAATGGCGAGCCTTGGACCATGGCCACCGGGCACGTCCTCCCCGGTGGCGAGTCGGTGGTGGACGTGACCTGGATGCCCTTCGACGAGTATCCCGAGCTCTACGCTTTGGACGACGAGAAGAACTGGCTCAAGCAGAAGATCACCCAGCTCGAGGCGCAGTCGGGCGACTAGTCGCCGGCCGCCGAGGGCGTGGTGAGGTCGACGCGCTCGGAGGCGAGTACCTCGTCGCCCGGGGCGAGCAGGCGCAGGACGTAGTCGAGGCCGGGGCGCAGCATCAGGCTGGGCGCCTCGCCGTCGCGCCACAGGACGCGATCGACGGGAACGGCGCCATCGGCCTCGCCCGCGACGCGCGCCTCGAGAGCCAGGGGTGCGCCGGGGCTCGGCCGCTGCCCGATGCCGTCGAGGTCCATGGCGTGCGGTTGGCGCAGGCCGCCCATCGACATCCAAGCGGGGCGCCCGTCGACGAGGGTCGTGCGCTGCAGGAGGACCATCAGGTCGAGCTCGTCGATCGTGCTGTAGCGCGCGCCCTCGGCGTCGCGGAAGACCGACGGGCGGTCGGGCGCGTGCGCGTCGACCAGGGCGCGGTAGGCCGGGCCCTCCCGCTCGGGGAGGTCGGCCTCGGTCAGGACCATCAGGTCGACGGTCAGGGGGTCGACGCCGGTGGTGCGCTTGAAGATGCCGCCCATGGGCGTCCAATCGCCGCCTCCCTCGGAGGGCTCGGACTCCAGGAGGTGATGGCGCCCGCACCAGACGATCAGGCGCGCCTCGGGGGCGGCTTCGAGGATGGCGGCGAGGTTCGCGGCTTGGCGCTCCTCGCGCCAGTTGGTGGCGGCCAGGGGGTCGGCGGCGACCTCGGGGGGACGACGACTCAGCTCGGCCTCGTAGCCGGTGACCTCCAGGCCCAGCTCGAGCGCCCGGCGCACCAGGTCGCCGAGCACGGGGTCCTTGGTGTAGAAGCCGTCCGACTCGAGGGGGTAGCCGCGGCGGTTGAGCTCGCTGACCGCATCGCCGTCGCGGGTCAGGGTCTCGAGGGCCAGGTGGGTGAAGCCCTCGGCCGCGAGCGCACCCAGGAGTTGGTGGGCGAAGGCGCGCTGCTGGCTTCTGCGGTGCTCCTCGTTGAGCATCACCACGCGCCTGCCGCGGGCCGCCTCGAGGATCGCGGTCACCGCACCTGTGGGCTCGAAGCCGTCGGTGCCGGGGTCACTGGCGCCGCTCGGCCGATTGGCTGCGTAGGCGGTGCAGTCCAGGTGCAGGGCCGTGCGCCAGTCGTGGACGAAGGTCAGCTCGGTGGCGAGGACGTCGCGCCACATGTCTCGCTCGCCATCGTCGAGCTCGGGCTCGAGGGCTTCGAGCGCGGCGACCGTGGCCAGGTGCCCACGCTCGGCGTTGGCCTGCCGCACGGCGTAGGGGCGGGGGAGCCCCGGCGGAGGGGACTCTTGGGCCGAGCTCGGCGGCGCGGGGAGCAGGGCGAGGGCGGAGAGGGCGACGGCGCAGGCTCGGGCGAGCCAGGTGCGTGCTTGCATCGATCGATCGTCGGTAGCGGCGGGGAACGCTGCTCGGGCTCGCCCGGGTGAGGATAGCGGGGCCTTACCGGTTGCGCTAGATTCGGTCCTGGGCGCGAATTGCGCCCCGATGAGGTCCTGGGACCGAATTCGATCTCGTTGGAGCCCTCTTGCGGCCGATTCGGTATTTTTCCCGAATCATGGCTCAATTCGGCTCTGAGACCGAAGTGCTGGCGCTGATCGGCGACATCGTCCGCTCGCGCGAGCTCCCCGACCGCGCCCAGGTCCAGGAGCGCCTGGGGGCCTGCGTCGACGCCCTGGCGCAGCGCCTGCCGGCGGGGGTCGTCTTGGCCGGCCCGACCCTGACGGCGGGGGACGAGGTGCAGCTCCTGCTGGCACCCGAGGGGGCTTCGGCGGCGGTCCAGGCCATCCGCCTCTTGGACGGGGCCGTGCGCCCGGCGCGCATGAGCTTCGGCATCGGCTGGGGGCGCCTGTCGACGCCGATCGAGGACGGCGCCCAGGCGCCGATCGGGCGCCTGGACGGGCCCTGTTTCCACGCGGCGCGCTCGGCCCTCGAGGCGGCGCGCGAGCAGGGGCGCTGGGTCATGACCGCGGGTTGGTCGACGCCCTCCGGCGCCATGATCCTCGACGGTCTGTTCGCCCTGCTGGGCCACCAGCGCGCCGGCTGGACCGACAAGCAGGCCTCCACCGTCGCCGCCGCGCGGGACCGTATGCAGAAGGACGTGGCCGAGGAGCTCGGCGTGCAGCCCTCGGTGGTCAGCGAGCGCCTCAAGGCGGCGGGCTTCGAGGCCTGCGTCGCCGGCGAGCGCAGCGCCGAGTTGCTGTTGGCGCAGCTCGCGGGCGCCGGCGCGGAGCGCAGGGAGTAGCCGTGGAGCTGTGGCAGATCCTCCACCGCTGGTCCCACGCGGACGGGGCCGAGCTGACGCTCCTGGCCCTGCTCTTCGCCGGCCACATGCTGGGTGACTTCGTCTTCCAGTCGGCGCGCATGGTCGAGGGCAAGCGCCGCTCGATCGCGGTGCTGATGGAGCACGGCGCCTGGGTGACCCTGTGCCACGTCGCCCTGGTGCTGCCCCTGGTCCCCTTCCGAATCCTGCCCGAGACCGCCCTGGGCCTGGGCCTCTTGGGTCTCGCGCACCTGTTGATCGACCGCTGGAAGACGGTGGTCGAGGCCCGCGACGCGGCCGCGGGTCGTGGGCGCCGCTTCCGCTGGTGGGTCATCGATCAACTCGCACACATGGCGACCCTCGGCCTGGCCTGGCGCGGGATCATCGCGCTGATCGGTCACCAGGGCTTCGACCTGGCCCTGCCCGTGGAGTGGTACGAACCGGTGCGAATCCTCGCCCTGACCGTCGCGGTGTTGGCCTTCAACGTGCACGGCGGCAGCGCGATCGTCGGCGCCGTGCTCGACGCCTGCGAGCGGCGCGAGCAGGTGGGCTTCGCCGCGGCCGGTGCGCCCGAGGACCCCTCGCAACCCTGGGGCCTGGAGGGCACCAGCAAGGCCAGTAAAGGCCGCGTGATCGGCATCCTCGAGCGGCTGCTCCTGGCCCTGTTCGTGCTGTTCGGCGCCTTCGGGGCGATCGGCTTCGTGCTGGCCGGCAAGTCCATCGCGCGCTTCAAGGAGCTCGAGGACCGCGACTTCACCGAGGGCTACCTGGTCGGGACCCTGGCCAGCACCCTGGTCGCGGTGACCAGCGGGTTGCTCTTGACCTACCTGATCTGAGTCCGACGGCTCAGGCCTTCGACTCGACGATCGAGATCATCTGCTCCAGGCTGGCGCGCGCCTCGCGCACGAGCTGCGCGCGCTCCGCCTCGCTCAAGCGGTCGCGCCCCATGGTGCGCTCGTCCACCGCGTCGCCGGGCAGCACGCGGCAGATCTCCGGCGCTTCGCCGCGCCGCAGGAGGTCGAGGGTGCCCACCAGGTGGGGCGGGTCGTTGCGGCTCATGGTCGCGCAGCCGCAGCCGATCGAGTCGTAGCCGGGCTCGGGCACGTCCGCCAGGTGCACGATCTCGACGCCGCGCGCGGCGCCCTGCTCGCGGGCGTTGCGCACGAAGTGGGCCTCGGTGCCGATCGCCAGCTTGGTGCCGGGCTCGGCGCGCATCACCGCGTCCCACAGGTAGTTGGTGCTGCCGCTGCCGTCGGCGGCCAGGACCGTCTCGAGGGTGCACTCGGGGTGCACCAGCACGCGGTAGCCCTTGGACTGCCAGTACTCGACCTGGCGCGGCTTCAGGACCGTGTGCACGCCGCAGGCCGAGCCCCACAGGATCATCTCGGCCGCGTCCAGCTCGGTCGTGTAGCGCTCCACGTCGATCGCACCCTGGCGCGGATCGGGCAGGGCGAAGAGCCTCGCCTGGTCCATCCCCAGGGCGTGGGCCGTGTTGCGGCCCAGGTGCTGGTCCGGCACGAACAGGATCTTCTTGCCCTGGCGCCGCGCCCAGTCGACCACCAGGTGCGCGTTGGAGCTGGTACAGGTGGCGCCCTTGGTGCGCCCCGACAGGGCCTTGATGCGCCCCGAGGTGTTCATGTACGCGATCACCGTCAGGTCGTCGCCGTAGCGCTCGAGCAACTGGTCCGCGACCGGCTCGACCATCCAGTCCTTGGCCAGCATCTCCATCGTGCAGCCGGCCTTGGGATTGGTGATCCAGACCGACTGGTCGTCGTGGGCCAGGATCGCGATCGACTCGGCCATGAAGTGCACGGCCGACTCGACGATGACCTTCTTCTCCGGCCGGTTGCGCGCCTGCAGGGCCAGGGCGTAGGAGTCGCTGATCGCCCCGCCGTAGTGCTCGATCAGCTTGACGATCTCGCCGCCCATGTAGAAGTGGGCGAGCAGCAGCAGCGAGTCCCCGAAGTGCTCCTTGGCCGGGACCACGTAGCGGTCCATCCAGCGCAGGATCGTCTCCGGCCGCCGGTCGGGCAGGGCCTGGAACTCCTCGGCGTAGGGCCGCAGCTCCTGCTGGTACCAGTCCAGGGGCAGGTCCGTCTGGCAGACCGGCAGGTCGGGATGCAGCTCGAGCCCGCTGGGCGGGATGTCGGTCGTGGTCGGCATGGATCGTCGGGAGGAGGGTGCACCCGTCCCTTGGGATCCGGGCGAGCCGGGCGCAAGCCCGACATGATGCCACGCCGCGTCCCGCGCGTCCCCCCGGGAGGGCGGCTGGCCCGCCCGGGGGGGCGAGGTCACAGTTGCAGGCGCTGGCCCTGGCCCAGCTCGATCGCCACGCTCTCCAGGGGCTGACCGTCGCGGTCGACCCACACCAGCTCGTAGCGGCCCGCCGAGAGGTAGCCGATCTCGAAGGCCTCGCCGCTCGATCCGTCGCGCTCGACGAAGCTCCCGCCCCGATTCGCCAGGAAGGCCGATGGAGCCTCCTCGCTCCAAGCGCAGCGGCGCAGGCGCAGTCCGGTGCTCGCGCCGGTGAAGCGTCCGACCAGGGACGCGCCCGGGAGGCGGATCGACTCGGGCCCGCTGCCCGGCGCGTCGAACTCGATCAGCTCTTGGACGCGGCCGCGCTGCTCGCGCACGCCGTAGACCTCGAGCAGCGTCGGACCGTTCAGCTCGCCCTGTAGCTCGAAGCGACCGTCGTGGTCGGAGGTCGCCGTGCTCGAGGTCCAAGCGAGGTCGGTCGCTACGGCCCGGACATGCACCCCTGCGGCGGGGGATCCGTCCGCGAAGAGCATGCGAGCGGTCCAGGTGGCGACGACTCGCTCGCGCAGGTCGAGCACGGCTTCGACCAGATCCCCGGCCCGAGCCTCGACGACCGTCACGAAGGGCACGCCCTCGACCATCATCGAGGCGCTGCAGGTGCCGGCTCGCAGGCCCTGCAGCAGCAGCTGGCCGTCCCCATCGGTTCGCCGCGCCATGACGGCGCTCCCGTCGCTGACCGAGACGGAGACCCCGGCCATTGGCAGGCCCTGCGCGTCGAGCACGGTGAGCCGGATCGAGGCGCCGCTCTGAACCTCGATCAGGCCGACGTCGACTGGACTCGAGCCGGTCACGCGAACCCCGGTCAAGTACTCGCTCGCCGCGCCCTGTGGTTGCACCAACACCGAGTAGAGCCCGGGGGGGCACGCCGGCGAGCTCGAAGTCGCCCGAGTCGTCGCAGGCGACCGACGCCACGTTGGACCGAGTCCCGTCCAACCCCCCCTCGTGGAGGAAGGCCGTCACCTCCGCGGGGATGGCCATGCCGCTCGAAGCCTCGGCCACGCGACCCGTGAGCACTCCGCCGGAGCTCGCGTCCGCAGCGTGGACCTCGGTCGTGGCGCCCGCGAGGAGTGTGACCAGGCCGAGGTCCTGGAGCGGCCGCGTGCGACGCTCGATCTCCAGCAGGTAGTACCCGGGTACGAGGTCGTAGAGGGTGAAGACGGGTGTCTCGAAGAACTCGATGTAGACCCGCTTGCCGTCCATGTCGCGCAGGACCACCGCGTACTGCTCGACCTGATCGAGAGGCAGCGTGCCGGTCAGCGTCGCCGGCGCACCGAGCACGAGGGTCACGGCCGCCGGACTGGGAGCCTGGACTTGCAGGCCGGTCGGAGCGGCCCCCGGAGCACTGGCCGACAGGACGTAGTCACCCGCGGCGAGGCCCGAGAACTCGAAGCTCCCGTCGGCGCCAACTCGGCAACGCTGGCTCGTGCGACCGTCGACCGCAGCGAGGTCGACGGCCGCGCCGTCGGAGGGGGACCCGTCGGGCCGCAGCACGGTCCCGATCAGCGTCTGGGCCCTGTTCAGCACGAACTCGACTCGATCTTGCTCGGAGCCGGGCGCGACGCGCAACGACGCCTCGGCGAACCCCTCTGCGCGGGCGATCAGGTCGACCACGCCGGGCTGCACGCCGCCGAGCTCGAAGCGTCCGGACTCGTCGGTCCTCGCCGACCGATTCTCGATCCACAGGCGTTCGAGGTGCGACTGCGGCGCGCGGCTGCGCCAGCTCACGTCGACTCCGGACAGGGGAAGCCCCTGCTCGTCGGTTGCCGCGCCAACCAGGGTCCAGCCGCGGTCGAGCGTCACTTCCACCTCGTCCGCGCATTCAACGGTAGGGGTGCTGCGACACCCGTCGCGAGCCACCCGGTGACGCGAGCCTCGAGGGACATCGTCGAAGTCGATTCGAGCGTCTGCGACGTGGCGAGTTCCGCAACCCGGACGTGACCCGAATACCTGCTGGACCCTTGTCCGCTGGGCGAGGCCGGTTGGCCGCGACACCTTCTCGGGATGGGCGTCGGAGCCGGGCGGGCATCAGGACCGGTCGAGCTCGGCGGGTGACGCGATCGCGATTGAGCCGACCGGGCGATCCGCTTCTGGCCCTGTCAGCCAGCGCTGCTCGACGAGACGAGTCGCCTCCGAGGATTGATCCGCGGTCCCTCACTCAGCGGCCGCTTCACGAGGTGCGGTGCCTGTATTGCTGGACGGTGGCCCATGCGTTCCTCGACCGCTCCCCGAGTCGCTCCGCGTGGGGCGGGCTGCGAGATCCGCCCGGACGGCAGGCTGCGTTGGCGATTGCTGTGGACGCCCGGTCCGAATCGAGACGGCGCGGCGGTAAGATCCGGCTTCACGCCGCAGCGCCGACCATCGCTCCCCATGCCCATCAAGATCCTGTCCGACTTCGACGGCGTCTGGACCGACCAGGCGATCGAGGCCGAGAGCGTTCGGCTCTACATGGTCGCCGAGGCCGCGCGCCTGGCGGCGATGCCCGCCAACCGTGCCCTGGCGCACTTCGCGGAGTTCGAGCGTTGCACCCGTTCGCGGCCGCGGGAGTTCGGTTGGGCTCCAGACGGGCGCATCACGGCCTACGTGGACGAGGACCCCTTCTGCATCGCGAACTCGATCGCGGCCTACCTGTCCCAGGCCGAGGGCGAGGTCGAGAGCCGGTTTCGGGGCGCGATCCTGGACGGCGGCTACGAGACGGTCACGGCCTTCGCCGACCACTGCTTCCTGACCGCCACCGCCAACTACCGCACCCTGCATCCACCGGCGTTGGTGCCGGAGACGAAGGCGGTGATCGACGCGCTCGCCGCGCGCGGTGACGACGTCGTGGTGGTCTCGAACTCGGCTCCGGACAAGCTGATCGGCTGGTTCCGGGCCTGCGGCATCGACGCGGGCGAGGCCGATCACCACGCCCTGCGGATCCGCGGCTCCGCCGGCAAGTTCATCCTCGGCGAGAGCGACCAGTCGATCGAGGTCGGCGGGCGACGGATCCACGTGGACCGGCCCAAGTACCGCGCGATCATCGCGGAGGAGACACCGGACCTGATCATCGGCGACGTCTTCTCCCTGGACTTGGCCCTGCCCCATGTGATGCGTTCGGAGGACGCCCCCGGTGCGCCGCGCTCGCTCGTCCTACGGCGCCACGACCACACACCGGATTGGATCGAGTCCACCCGCGCTGAGGGGGCCATCGACGTGGTCGTCGACGGGGTGGGGGAGTTGCCGGGGCTCGCCGAGCAGCTCGAACGCGGCCGCTGAGCCGCGTCGACGGGGATCTTCCCGCGCCGAACCGAGTCCTTCCCGCGCCCTGCGCGACGGCCGCCCCAGGCCACGACAGCATCGATCGATCTCACCTCCGACCTGACGCCTGAGGCCCTCCCATGTCTGTTTGGATCGAAGAGCTACTGCCCATCGTCGTCCTGCTGGTCGTGATCACCGTGGTGATCGGACGACTGCCGCGGGTGCACTTGGGTCATTCCGACGACTTCCGGATGCGCCGCATCCTCAACTGGCTGCCCCTGGGGCTGACCTATGCGTTCCTCTACATGGGGCGCTACAACCTGACGGTCAGCAAGCTCGCGTTCGAGGAGATGGTCGCGCCCGACGGTGGGGCGCTGATGGGCAACAACGACTTCGGCCTGATCTTCGGGATCGGGACCTACGTCTACGGCTTCTCCTTCCTCCTCAACGGTCCCTTGACGGACCGGCTCGGCGGCAAGTTCGCGATCCTGGTCGGCGCTGCTGGCTCGGCGGTGGCCAACCTGTTGATGGGGCTCGGAGCTTGGACGCTCTTGAACCACGGCCCCGGTGCGGAGTTCGTGGCGCAGCACTTCGTCGCGGTCTACGCGACTCTGTACGCCGTGAACATGTACTTCCAGAGCTTCGGTGCCGTGGCGATCGTCAAGGTCAACGCGCCCTGGTTCCACGTGCGTGAGCGCGGAGTGTTCGGGGCGATCTTCGGGGTCTTGATCTCGCTCGGGATCTACTTCGCCTTCGACCTGGGCGACCTGATCCTCAAGTCCGAGGGACTGGGGCTGACCTGGGTCTTCCTGATGCCGGCCCTGCTCTTGGCGGTCTTCTGGGTGATCGACTTCCTGATCGTCCGCAACACCCCCGGTGAGGCGGGGCTGATGGACTTCGATCCCCAGGACGCATCCTCGGACGACGACGATGGACCGCCGCCGCCTGCGATCCAGGTCTTCAAGCGCATGATGCGGAACCCGATCATCGTCACGATCGCGCTGGTGGAGTTCTGCTCGGGCTTCCTGCGCCAGGCGATCATGCAGTGGTACCGGACCTATGCGAAGCAGACCGACGACCTGCTCGGGCTCAAGGGCACCTTCGTCTACGAGAACTGGGGCATGCTCCTATGCTGCGCGGGGATCCTCGGCGGGGTCTTTGCCGGTACGATCTCGGACCATCTGTTCCAGTCCCGGCGCGGGCCCGTGGCCTTCCTGCTCTACCTGGTCATGCTCCTGGGTAGCGTGACCCTCTGCTTCGTCTACGAGACTCCGGTGGTGGGCTGGCTGGTGGTCTTCATGTCGATGGCCGTGATCGGCGTCCACGGGATGCTCTCGGGCACCGCCAGCATGGACTTCGGCGGTAAGAGAAGCGTTGGCGTCGCCGTCGGCATCATCGACGGATTCGTGTACATGGGAACGGCCGTAATGTCGTTCACCTATCGCGGGCTCCTGCCGAAGGAACAGCTCGACGATCAAGGGGTGCTGATGGGGCCGGCCACGGATCCGGACAACTGGATCGCCTGGCCCCTGGCCATGGTCCCGATCGCCCTGATCGGAACCGTCCTCACGAGACGCGTATGGAACGCGACGCCAATGAAGGCGAAGCCCCAGGCGCTCGAGAAGGAAGCCGCATAATAGAATCGGCTCGGCACCCAAGGCCCTGGCCAAGGCCCCGGCCGTCCCGACCCGAGCCTCCACCGACCTGAGCCCCGTCGATGCGACACCCCTCTTCCCCCCGCGGCAGCCTCCGGGCCCGCTCCGTGGCCCGCTGGGGCGCCGTCGTGCTGTTCGCGGCGGTACCCAGTCTGGCCGCGTACTTCGGGACCCAGCAGGGACCCGGGTCGCATCAAGCAGCGGGTCCCCACCAGGCCGCGGGGTCCCAGCTCGGTCAGGGAACCATGACTTGGGCCCTGGCCAACAACGACAACGGGCGCGTGCTCGGGCCGATAGCGGTGGTGGGGGATTCGAACTCGGTCGCGCCCTGGTTCACGCCGGGCTGGGTCGAAATGGCCGAGCGGCTGCTCGGGCTCGCGCCGGGGCAGATCGTGAACACCTCGATCCCCGGGGCGACCGCCGGTCCTCACCCCGAGCTGCCCCTGACCAAGAGTGGCCCCACGATCCTCGACCAGGCCCTGAACGCCGGTCAGGTCCTGGATGGGCTGATCTTCGCGCTGGGCACGAACGACATCAGCTACGGACACGACGCCGCGCAGGTGAAGGCCGACCTGGACGAGCTGATCGCCGAGGTTCAGGCCTACGACTCGGAGATCGAGGTCTTCGTGGCCCTGGTGCCGCCCCTGGTGGATCCGGTCGTGAACGCATCCGGGCTGCAGACCGAGATCGACGCGCTCAACGCGTTGATCGTCGCGTCGATGCCCGCCGACCGAGTGATCGACTTCCACGCACTGCTCAGCGACGGCCTGCTGGGCACGGAGTTCACCTACTACAACGACGGGATCCACCACAACGCCCTGGCGAGCGCGCTCAAGGCCCAGGCGGTGGTCGAGGTGCTCAGCGTGGCCTACGGTCTGCCGGTCGCGATGAAGCTGGAGGGTGGGAAGTAGGAGCGGGGGATGGCGACGCGCCGGTCGTGAACGCGCCGGCAGCGAAGGGGGGCCAGCCCTCGATCCAGTCGGCCACCGCTGCGGCAAAGATGCCATTGGCCTCGGCGCCCGCGTGCATGTCCCCGGGGTGGACCCGCAGGGCGACCGGATCGCGACCTGAGAACGCCGGCTCGGCGTCGAGGCAGGCGATCCCGACGGTTGCGAGGTGCTCGGCGACACGCCTGTGTACGTCGTGGCTCGCGAATTCCCCGCCCGGTGCGTGCATGAAGGGATAGAGCACCACAGCCAGGGGCACCTTGGCCTCGCGCAGCATCCGATCGATGCGCTCCATCGCTTGGCACCACTCCCGCCAGGCCAGGTCGTCGTCCACCAGGAAGTGGGCATTGCCCTCGCCCCAGTGGTCGAAGTAATTGCGGCGGAAGGCGGCCTCGAGCAGCGCGTCCGCCAGGCGCGAATGGTGCCTTAGCCAGTGCACCGCACCCTCCTGGCGCGGATGGGCGAGCTTCAGCCACCAGGGAGTCGCGGCCTGGGTCGCACGGGCGCGTCGAGCCCCCGGGTTGTTCGCGTCGTTGATGAAGAATTGGAGCAGGACGATGTCCGGCTCGAGGGGCAGCACGAAGTGCTCAATCCACCGGGCTTCCTGGGCGGTGTCGTAGCCCTGCACCCCGGCGTTGACGACCTCGATCGGGCGGTCCGCGTTCTCGCGCAGCAGTCCGCCCAGTAGGAGCGGCCAGGTCTCGCGATCCTCCACGCCCTCGCCAAAGGTGTGGCTGTCCCCGACGCACACGATCCGCAGCACCTGCGCGGCCTTCGGGAGGGCCACGGTCGGTCCACGAAAGCCCTGTCGGTTCAGGCGCTGAACCACCCGACGACCGGGATCGTCGCCGAAGGGCGGGTAGACCACGACCCGCTCGGACGAGGGCACGGTGATGAAGCGCAAGACCGGGTCGCTGATCGGGCGCACGACCGTGCCGAAGACCTCGGGCCGCGGCGCGGGACCCAGGCCGAGGACTCGCACCGCGAGCTCGCACAGGACCAAGCTCGCCGGAAACACCCCCGCCAGGGCCAGGCAGCGGCGCCGGCGCCCCCCGACGCGCGGCCGAGCCGGAACCGCCGCCGGTCGGATCGAGTCGGTGGGTGGGCGCTCGACAGCTCCTATTGACTCGGGTTCGACCATGGCGCGCCGGCCGCCGGGGAAGCGTCCGCACCGGCCTCTGGTCACCGCCGCCGCCGTCGTAACGAGAAACGACCGCCGGGGAGTTCCCGACGGCCGTGTTTCCGCATTCCTCCGGCCCTGGGCCGGGATCAGGCGCTCCTCAGTCGGCGCCCAAGAACGGATAGCGCCAATCCGTGGGCGGCGCGAAGGTCTCCTTGATCGTTCGCGCGCTGACCCAGCGCTGGAGGTTGAGCATCGAACCGGCCTTGTCGTTGGTCCCCGAGGCGCGGCTGCCGCCGAAGGGCTGCTGGCCGACCACGGCGCCGGTGGGCTTGTCGTTGACGTAGAAGTTGCCGGCGGCGAAGCGCAGGTCGTGGGTGAGCTTGCGGATCACCAGGCGGTCGCGGGCGAAGATGGCACCGGTGAGGGCGTACTCCGAACCGTTGGCGCACTGGGCCACGGCCTCGTCGAGCTGGGCGTCGTCGTAGACCCAGACGGTCAGGATCGGGCCGAACAGCTCGCGGCGCATGGTGTCGTAGCTCGGGTCGCTGGCGACCAGAATCGTGGGCTCCACGAAGTAGCCCACCGAGTCGTCGCAGCCCCCGCCGACCAGCACCTCGACCGCGGGATCCGCCTGGGCGGCCGCCAGGGCGTCGCGGTGCTTGGCGAAGGCGCGGGCGTCGATCACGGCGCCGAGGAAGTTGGTGAAGTCGGCCGGGTCACCCATGCGCAGCTCGCGGGTCATCTCGACCAGCAGCTCCGACAACTCGCCCCACAGGCTGCGCGGCACGTAGGCGCGGCTCGCGGCCGAGCACTTCTGCCCCTGGTATTCGAAGGCGCCACGCACCAGGGCCACCGCCAGGCTGGGCACATCGGCGCTCGGGTGGGCGAAGACGAAGTCCTTGCCGCCGGTCTCGCCGACGATGCGCGGGTACTGCCCGTAGCGGTCGATGTTCTCGGCCACCTGGCGCCAGATCGTGCGGAAGGTCGCCGTCGAGCCGGTGAAGTGGATGCCCGCCAGGCGCGGGTCGGCGATGGCCGTGGCGCCGATGGTGGGTCCGTCCCCGGCCACGAAGTTGACCACCCCGTCGGGCAGGCCGGCCTCGCGCATCATCTGCATCGTGACCCAGTTCGACAGCAGCGCCGTGTCCGAGGGCTTCCACACCGCGGTGTTGCCCACCAGCGCCGGAGCCGTCGGCAGGTTGGCCGCGATCGACGTGAAGTTGAACGGGGTGATCGCGAACACGAAGCCGTCCAGGGGGCGGTGCTCGAGGCGGTTCCACATCCCGGGCCCGGACTCGGGCTGCTCGGCGTAGAGCTCCTCGGCGTAGAAGGCGTTGAAGCGCCAGAAGTCGATCAGCTCGCAGGCCGCGTCGATCTCGGCCTGGTGGCAGGTCTTGGACTGGCCCAGCATGGTCGAGGCGTTGACCCGGTCGCGCCAGGGCCCCGCCAGGAGCTCGGCGCAGCGCAGGAAGACGGCCGCGCGCTCCTCCCACGGCACATCGGCCCACTCGGCGCGCGCGGCGATCGAGGCCTCGATCGCCCGGGCGGTCTCCTCCGGGCCGGCCAGGTGGGCCCGGGCCAGGACGTGTCCGTGGTCGTGGGGGCAGACCACGTCGATCGTGTTGCCGGTGCGGACCTCTTCGCCGCCGATCAGCAGCGGGATCTCCACGACCTCGCTCGCCTGCCGCTCGAGCTCGGCGCGCAGGGAGGCGCGCTCGGCGCTGCCCGGCGCGTAGTCGCGGACGGGCTCGTTGACGGGGGAGGGAACGCGGAATGATCCGTGTGTCATGTCGCTAAGGGGGGGTCGGTGAACGGGAGCGCAGGGAGGGTAGCGGAGGCCCTCGGTCGCCGTCGAGCGCAGGTCGCCCCGGATCGAACCGACCCGGGGTCGTGCGCCGTCGCCGGGGCCCACCCGCCAGCGCCCTTCCGTCCCGACCGCCCCGCGTCCATGATGTCCCCACGGGGGCCGCACTGCCGGCCCGCACCCCCCGCCAACACCGCCGAGGTCCGCCATGCTGCGTTCGATCCTGCTTCCGTCCCTGGCCCTCTTCGCCCTCCCCGCCCTGCACGGCTGCGCCACGCCCCTGGCGGCCAGCGACAGTGACGCCTCGCAGCATTCGGCCATCGCCACCGATGCCCCGGATGGGGACGACGACGAGAAGGAAGACGAGGACGACGCCGAGAAGAAGGCCCACAAGCTGGCGCGAGAGATCGCCGGGATGGAGTGGAAGCTCGAGCAGGCCCAGTTGGATCGCACCGCCACCGAGATCGACGTGGCCCTCGATCTGGGCCAGGCCGAGCAGGCCGTGGTGGACGCCGGCGTCGCCGTCGAGGAGGCCGCCTTGGCCCTGCAGACCTTCACCCAGGTCGAGTCGGCGCACGAGCTCGACTCCTCGAAGCTGGACCTGGATCGCTCGCAGACCCGCGCGGTGCAGGCGGCCCAGGAGCTGGCCGAGCTGCAGTCGATGTACGACGTGGAGGAGTTCGCGGAGAAGACCAAGGAGCTGGTCATCAGCCGCGGTCAGACCAATCTCGAGATGGCCCAACGCTCGCTCGATCTGCAGCAGCGCAGCCACGCCCTCTTGAGCGACTTCGAGCTGCCGAAGAAGACCCGCGCGCTCCAGCGCGAGGTGGACGAGGCGAAGCGCAAGTTGAAGCGCGCGGAGCGCCAGCTCGAGAAGGCGCGCATCGAGGCCGAGAAGCGCCGGCGCAGCGCCGCCCACGAGATCGAGGAACTCGAGCTCGACCTGGCCGAGAAGCGCGCCGAGGTCGAAGCGTGAGCAGCATCCTGATCGCCCTCGTGGCCCTGGCGCCGCTGCGGCAGGACGTGCCGGTCGCGGGGACCGGTGATGGGCCCGCCGGCGGCGGTCCCGACATCGTCGAGGTCGTGGGCGGCGACGCGATCACGGAGGCCCTGCGCGCGCGCCCCGAGGTTCCGAAGACCATGACCGTCGACGAGGCGCGCGACGCCCTCGATCGGTCCCTCGAGTGGCTGGTCAGCACCCAGCTCGAGAATGGATCGTGGGGCACCTCGGCCCTGGACGGGATTCTCGAGCTCGGCTTCTCGATCGAGACCTACTACGCCTGGCAGGTCTCGAGCCACGCCCTGGCCACCATGGCCCTGCAGAAGGCCGACGAGACCCCCGAGCGCCTGGCCGCCTTCGAGCGCGCCGTGCGTTGGCTGTGCGACACGCGCCTGCCCCAACGCGGCAGCGACTGGGACACCGACTACACCTGGGCCGGCTTGTACGGCCTGGTTGCGACCTCCCGGGCGGCGGTCGATCCGCGTCTGACCGACCCCGAGCTGCGTGCGGCGATCGATCGTCGGGGACGTGAGTTCTGGCGCCTGCTGGAGACGACCGAGGTCCCCAGCGGTGGTTGGGCCTACTACGACGACCCGCCGTACTCCCGTCGGCCGAGCTGGGCCACCAGCTTCTGCACGGCCCTGGTGATGCCGAGCCTGGCGCGGGCCGAGGGGCTGGGCTGGATCGAGGATCCGGGCCACCTGCGGCGCGCGACGGCCGCCCTGCAGCGCTGCGCCCAGCCCAACGGCGCCTACACCTACAACGCGAGCTTCGGCATCCCGCGCGCGGGCGCCGGCGAGTCGATCAACAGCATCAAGGGCTCCCTGGGGCGGATCCAGGTCTCGCACTGGGCCCTGGGCTCGCTGGGCGATCCCTCGATTACGCCCGACCGCATCCGCCAGGGTCTGGAGTGGTTCTTCGAGCACCACCGCTTCCTCGACGTGGCGCGCATGCGGCCGATTCCCCACGAGGGCTACTACGCCAACGCCGGCTACTTCTACCTCTTCGCGCACTACTACGCGGCCGAGGTGATCGACCTCTTGCCGGAGGCCGAGCGCCAGGCCTGGCACGAACGCCTGCGCCCGCACCTGATCAAGATCATGCGGTCCGACGGATCGTCGACCGACTTCCTGGGCACCGCCTACATGCTGACCGCTGGCACTGCCCTCAACGCCCTGTCCCTCCAGAAGGGCATGCCCGCTCGAGAATGAAGCCGTCCGAACTCCTGCGCGAGGCGCTCGCGCCGCACCTGTCCACTACTGCCCAGACCGCCCTCGACGGAGCCCTGGCGGAGGTCGCCGGCGGGGTTTCGTCGGTGCGTTTCGGGACCCTGCTCGCGGGTCTCTCGCGGCACATCAAGTCGCGACCCCTGGAGCTCGGCGAGGCCGTCGTGGAGCGCGGGCTCGAGCTGGTCCCGGACTGGTCGATCGAGCGCTGGAGCACCCTCGAGACGGGGCGCGTCGTGTTGATCCTCGGCCGCTCGGACCTGGCCTCCGAGGCCGCCGCCCAGGCCTTGGAGGACGCCTTCAAGTTCGCCGACGAGGGCGAGACCTGCGCCCTCGCCAAGTCCCTGCCCCTGCTGCCGGCCCCGGAGCGCTTCGTGTGGCGGGCGGGGGAGTGTTGCCGGTCCAACATGCGGACGGTCTTCGAGTCGACCGCCTGTGATTCGCCCTACGCGGCCCGCTACTTCGACGACGTGGCCTGGAAGCAGACCGTGATCAAGGCGCTCTTCGTCGGAGCGCCCCTGTGGCGTGTGCGCGGGCTCGATGGACGCCTGGACGAGGACCTGGCGCGCATGGCCCTGGACCTGGTGGACGAGCGTCGCAGCGCGGGGCGGCCGATTCCGCCGGACTTGTGGCTCTGCCTGGGAGGCTTCGCGGGCGAGCGCGCCGAGCGGGCCCTGGAGGACGAACTGCAGGGCGCCGGAGCGCGCCAGCGCGCGGCGGTGGGACTGGCCTTCGCGCGGCGGGGCGAGAGCGCCCGCGCCGCCGACCTGGCGGCCACCGAGGACCATCCGATCGCCGCACGGATCCTGCGCGCCGCGGCCGAGGGCCGGATCGACCAGGAGCTCCACCGAGCCCTGGAGGACCCGAGTCTGGTCGCCGCGCACGCCTGAGGCGCGGCCGGCCTCCCGCCGCGACCCCGCTCGAGGTTCGGTGCTGAAGCGCCTCGGCGACGACACCGGAGCCGGCAAGGCCCCCGGCGCCCGTCCGCCGGGCCGTGTAAGCTCTCGGCCTCCCCAGGTCCCCGCGAGCCCCGCCGCCCCCGCGTACCCAGATGCGTTTCTTCGATCCCCACATCCACTGCATCAGCCGCACGACCGACGACTACCAGGCCATGGCCGACGCCGGCGTGCGGGCCGTGATCGAGCCCGCCTTCTGGCTCGGCCAGCCGCGCACCAGCGTCGGTAGCTTCGTCGACTACTTCTCGACCCTGCTCGGTTGGGAGCGCTTCCGGGCCTCGCAGTTCGGCATCCATCACTACTGCGCCATCGGCCTCAACTCCAAGGAGGCCAACAACGAGGGGCTGGCCCGCGAGGTGCTCGAGATCGTGCCGCGCTTCGTCACCAAGGAGGGCGTGGTGGCGGTGGGCGAGATCGGCTACGACGAGATCACGGCGGCCGAGGAGCACGCCTATCAGGTGCAGCTCGAGCTCGCGGTGCAGAACGAGATGGTCGTGATGGTCCACTCGCCGCACCGCGACAAGAAGCGCGGGATCATCCGCTCCCTCGACGTGGCCCAGGAGGCCGGCGTGCCGATGGAGAAGCTGATCATCGACCACAACAACGAAGAGACGGTGCGCGACGTCCTCGACCGGGGCGCTTGGGCGGCGTTCACGATCTACCCCCACACCAAGATGGGGTCGGAGCGCATGGTCGAGTTGGTCAAGGAGTACGGCCCGCAGCGGATCATCGTCGACAGCTCCGCCGACTGGGGCGTCAGCGACCCGCTGAGCGTGCCCAAGACCGCCGCCCTGATGTTGGAGCGCGGCATCGACCCCGCCGCCGTGGAGGCCACCACCTGGGGCAACGCCCTGGCGGCCTACGGCCAGTCCGGCCAGATCGACGAGCAGGCCCTGCTCGCGACCCCGGTGATCGACCAGACACGCCTGTTCGAGGACAACTCCGTCCTGCGCGGCCAGCCGCCGCGCGTGGACCAGGGCGTTCCGAACTGAAGACCTGGCCCGAATCGGCCAACGGGGTCCGCTCCTGGCACGCCCCGACTTCGTCCAGCGTCCGCATCTCGCCCGCCGACGACACTTGAGGGGCCAACCCCGTCCGCGGTGGAGCGCGACGCCTCGCCGGGGGGCCGGCACTCGCCGCGCGATTGGCTCGCGGGTGAAGGTGCGGTTGCGTCGGTGTCGCCCGGGAGACTGCTGGGGTGCGCCGGTCCTGCGGGGTGCGGTGGCGACGGCAGTTGCGTGCCCGACTCGGTCGGCCGGGCGGAGCCGCGCGCGGCGTTCCGCGCTGCGCGTTTGACGCCAACGGCCGGCGTCAACGGAGACGTGCCGGCTGCGCTCCTTGTACCAATGCCGGGATGTCGGCCCGGCGATTGCGGTCGTTCATTCGCGCGATGCGGTTTTTCTGACGCCTGGCCGAGCGCGCCACGCCTTTGGGGTTGAGGCGGCCAAGAGGTCGTCGTGCATCGCCGATGGGAGCGGGGTCCAGGCACCTCGCCGCAATCGAGTCGGCCCCGCGTCCGCCGAGTGTCCCAGACCCCGACGGTCCCCGAGGATCGTCACCGGTCACGCTCGAGCGGTAGGGGTCGCTGGCCTTCAAACCGGGAGATTCCGATGAGTTCCATTCGTTCCGTGTTGCTTGCCTCCGTGGTTCTGTTGTCGAGCGTTAGTTCGATCGGAGCCGTCCAAACGCCACCCGACGGTACGAAGCAAACCTATGCCGAGTGTGTGGAGGACTGCTTCAAGACCTACGTGGCCGAACTCGCGGACTGCGACGACGACTGCAAGAAGTGCGTGCAATGGGTCTGGGTGATCTGCGTGTCGAGCGTCCTCGACATGTCTTGCCTGAACAAGTGTCAGAAGTCCGCCAAGACGGATTTCGACGCCTGTGTCAAGGCCTGCGCGGGCTGACGCCGCGAGCGCTGCCGAGCGACGGCGCTCGGCGGCCGTCGTTGCCCGGGACGAGGTCCGCTCGCCCGGTCCCTTCCAACCCGACCCTGTGAACTTCGACGGAGAGAACCGATGGATTCGACGTACCTCAGGCGCTTGAGCACGCCGCCCCGTATCGCCGCGATGGTCTTGGCCGGAACGGCCGGATTGCTCCTGCTGACCCTGACGAATCCGAGCGAGGGGCAGTCGAAGGGCGACCTCGGATCTGTCGGCGTGGGTGTTCGGGCGACCGACGGCGGCGCGTTGACGGATCATGCGGTGAGCCTCGCCCGCAACCCCGACGGGGCGCGCTCGCTGGCTCCCACCGTCGCGCCGAAGGGCGGGCCGGTCGAGGCCGCCACCCAGGAGACGTCCCTCGACGGCGTTGATTCCATCGCTTCGGTGTGGGCGATCGTGGACGACTTGGATCAACTCGCGGCCGCCCGGACCGACTACCACGCCCGTGCCATCGCGCCGATCCAACGCCTGGAGCGAATCCTCGGGCAGCTGCAGAAGGGGACCGAGGCCGACCGAACCGTGGTCGACGCATTGGTGGCCGAAGTCATCCGCGACGAGGGACGCGATCCGCTGGTCCGCGGCGCCGTCTGGCTGGCGAGCGCGGATCATGTGGAGGCGGGCTTGCATCGGGAGGTCTTCGCGGATTGGCTCCACCGCGCGACTCTCGGCTCCGGTGAACTCGCGCGCGCTGCCCTACTCGCGGCCAGCCGCAGGTCGAGCGCATCGACTTGCGCGGGCCCCATCGATCTGGTCGATCTGCTCCAAGCGGACGTACCGCCGCAGATCACGGTTCCGGGCCTCTACCCGCTCGCCTTCGAAGGTGCGCTGGAAGGGCCGGAGGCGGACAGCCTGGCCGCTTGGGTCGGCTTCGACGACCCGCGCCGCGAGCGGCTCGCCACGAGCCTGCCCGCGGATCTGATGGGGTCGAATGGAGCCGAACTGTTCGACTATCTGGTGACTGCCGAGATGGGCTTCGTCCTGTGGGGTCTCGGTGGAGCCGAGTCGGACGAGATCGCAACTCAGGTGGTCGCCGAGCTTCAGCTGGATGGGGTGGACCTGACCCGCGCGCCGCTCCTCGCCCGGACCGCCGCATTGCTCACGCACTCCCTGGGCGACTGCAGCGGGGTCTACTTCGACGCCATCCTGCGCTTGGATAGCTCCAAGCATCCCATGCACCGCTCCCTGAATCGGCTCTTCCTGCGGCGTAACCGTGGACCCATCAGTCTGGCGCAGATGGCGCAGATCGAGCGGCTCAAGTACACGACCGATAGCGCGGGTGAAGCCGAGCTGATCGTCGCCTTAAACACGGTCGAGAATCAGGTGGCGAACCTGGCCGACGCGGACCCGCTGCGTCGGCAGGAGACGCTCGACTACCTGTCGATGATCTCGACCGACGTGCTCGTCCCCGGCGACGCGCGAGCCCTTGCCCTGAAGGCCATCGCCAAGAGCGGAGCTTGGGAGGAGTTCCGGGTCAGTGCCGAGCGCGTGCTCGGCGAGGGTGGCTCCCTCGAGCTGCATGCGATCGCGATCTTCACCCTCTACGACAACGCGAGGCAAGACCCCGAGCGAGCCTCGGTCGCGATCGCTGCGCTGCAGCGATTCCGCTCGGGGCGGGCGCCGGCGACGCTGATCTCGAGCATCGACGAGTTCATTCGCAGGCTCGATTCCATCTGAGTCCCGCCGGTCCGAGCATCGCCCGCCGCAGCGGTGGACGAGCCGAAGTTCCACCGGCGATCCCTTCCGGGTCGCTGGCCAACCCCGATGGGCTCGGTTGGTCCGAGCTCCGCCACCCTTCGACTCTGAATCCGGAGGCCGACCTCCGGTACGGGCCTCGAGCCCAAGGACGAATCATGAAAGCCATTCTCGCCACGCTCTGTGTCACGGCTGCGCTGATCTTCAGCTTCTCATCGGCCAGCCTCTCATTCGCCGAGGGGGACGTCGGGGGGGACGTCGAGGCTGCGGCCGACAACGACTGCCTCAACTCGACCAAGACCTACGCCGAGTGCATCGCCTGTTGCCAGGACAACTACGAGGAGAACATCAAGGACTGCACCGATGTTTGCACGGTCTGTGACACCTGGCTCTGGTTCATCTGCATCGGTTGGGAGTTCTTGAAGGACTGCCACCAGGACTGCATGGCGGGTGCCAAGCAAGTCCGCGACGCCTGCGTGGCCGGCTGCGCCCAGCCCTGATCGGCACGGTCCGCAGTTCATCGCTGCGCTCGCTCCCGAGCGCGGCCTAGACGACGCCGCCCTCCGCTTCGGGGGGCGGCTCCACTGTCTGGGGAGGGCGCGCGGCGGCCCCTGGTCGAGCGCGCTCGGGCTGTCGGCCGCACTGTGCTGTCGGCCGCCCTTGCGTGGCTCGAACGCGAGGCCGGCGATCTCGATCCGCTGCATCGGCCGCTGAAGCGCAGCTACGAGCCTCCGAGTCGCGACCGGGGAAATGCGAGAAACTTCCCCGTGCGTATCCGTGGGCCGATCCGTTATGCCTTGCAGGCGACCGGGCCGGGGTGCTGCGAACCCCGGCGCCCATCCGGAACACGACCTGTGGCTTCATTGGGGACGAGCTTGATCGATCGCGCTCTCGGGGGACTGAGGGGCCAAGGACGGAGCCGCTGCGCGTTCTTGCTCGTGATTCTGGCCACCTGGGGTGGACTGGGCGCTCTTGAAGTGCCCGCCCAGCCTGGCCCGGTCGCCATGCCGAGGGGTGCGGCGCTCGGAGGCGGAGAGGTTCAGGTCGGCACGATCGACCTGTTGGTCTACTTCGCCTACGCGGTGCCCGTCGAGGACGACTGGCCGGCCGAGTTCGCCGCTTGGGAGCCGGTCTTCGAGGCCTTCTCGGTGCGGCTCTTCGACGCCACGCAGAGGCAGCTTCAGCTCGGCACGGTGACCTTCACCGATCGCGACGAGCTGAAGGCGTCGGCGGACGTCTGGATCACGGCCGGCGACGCGGCGTCGGGCTCGCACCTGAACGGCCTCGGTGTTCCGGGACGTCACATCACGATCAGTCAGGTCCACCGCGGCACGTCCGGTGCGGTGTTGGGGCAGTTCGCGCTAGTGCATGAGTCCGGGCACTACCTCTTCGGTCTCTACGACGAGCACAGGGGACAGATCGGGACCGACCCCACCACGGTCGCCCACCCCTTGCATTTCTGCTTCGAGCCGTCCGGCGTGGGCTCCGGGTCGATCATGGATGGGGGCTCGGGCCTGGCGCCGAGCAACCTGCGCACGGAGTTCTGCACCGACCTGGAGCACAACGCCGGCCTGGCGGACGCCCTGGGAAGTCCGGTGCTGACGGCCCAGGCGGCACAGCTGGGGACATCCTGCTGGGCGCGAATGGTCTCGTCGGGCGTGGGCGCACTGGTGGCGCCGTTGGAGACGCCGACCAGCGACGTGGCCGGACACCAGCCGGTGGCCTTCGCTTCCGAGGTGGGCGAGTTGGCCGTGGTACTCGTGCTCGACCGCTCGGGCAGCATGGGCGGCGAGGCCCTGGCCCAGACGAAGTTGGGGGCGAAGTTGGCCGTCGGACTCCTACCGAAAGGCGCGGACCTGGGCCTGGTGTCCTTCAACGGCTCGGTGACCATCGATCTCGGCATCGGGCCCGCCGATGCGACCCACAAGGGGGCGGCCATTGCCGCCATCGATGGCCTGGCGGCAGGTGGCAATACCGCGATCGGCTCGGCCCTGACTCAGGCCAGCGGTGAGCTGGGACTGGTGAATGGTTGCGCCGAGTTGGTGGTGCTCCTGACGGACGGTGCCAACAACGCCGGTCCGCCGCGCATCTCGAGCACCGTGCTCGACCCGCTGGTTGCGGCGGGGACCACGGTGGTGACGATCGCCCTCGGTTCGGACTTCAATCCAGGGGACCTGGTCGTCCTGGCCCAGGCCACCGGCGGGAGGTTCATCGCGGCCCAGTCGCCGGATCAGCTGCCGGGGATCTTCACCGAGATCTTCGGCCAGGCCAGCGGCGCCGTGGTCGTCGCCGCGTCCAACCGCGAGCCAATCTCTGCGGGGGCCACCGAGGTCGTCCCGATCGAGGTCGGGGCGGGCGCGACCGCCCTGCGGGTCAGCCTCGGATCGGATGCGGGGGCGAGCCTGGGCCTGACCCTCGTCGGCCCCGGTGGTTCGCCGACCATCGACGCCCTGGCACCATCGCCCGGGCCCGGAGTCGAGCTGTTCGTCACGGCGGTCCAGCAGCTCGTCACGGTCGACGGCCCCGCGCCAGGAACCTGGACGGCGCGGGTCCACTCCGTCGCGGCCGGGACCGAGGTCTTCGACCTCTCGGGGTTCGTGTGCGCTCCGGACTTGTCGGTCGGAGCGACCTCCGCGGCCGAGCAGGTCACCTGGCCGGCGGCCATTCCGATCAAGGCCAGCCTGGCCTCGGGCTTCCCCGTTGCGGGTGCCAAGGTCACCGCGCGGGTGCTGCGTCCCGACGGCAGCCTGGTGCCGCAGACCCTGGTCCTGCGGGACGACGGCGTCACATCCCTCGGCGACGACGTAGCCGGTGACGGCATCTACGGCGCCCTGTTCCAGGGCTATCAAGGGCTCGAATCCGACAGCGGCAGCTACACCTTCGAGCTCGAGGTCGACGGGAGCGGAGCTATCGCGGCCGGCGCGGGCGAGGCCGGCGGGGGCGTGCCCCCGGTAGTCGACCTGCCGAGGGCTCGCGCCACGGTCTCGGCCAACGTGCAGGGGGCCACGTCGACTTTCCTTCCAGGCAACTTGGAACTGGTCGACGTCGGTGTGGTCGTCGACGGACAGGTGCTAGAAGGTTCGCCCATTCACCAGACGCCGGTGATCGGCTTCGAGCTGGTTGCCGGTGGCGACGAACCCGTCGACCTGGGTGCCCTCGACCTTGGCCTTGCGTCGGACGGGGGGTTGGCGGCCCTGGTGGAATTCGCGCTGCACCTGGACACCGATCGCGACGGCCAGCCCGACAACCCGGCCAAGCCCCTCCTGGTGGTGGGAGCCGGCGAGGCCGCGGATGGCTTGCGTTTCGAACGCGCGGACGGCGCGGCCATCTTGCAACTCGGGTCCGGCCAGGCGCCTTGGTTGCTGGTGACGGTGGGGGAGATCGACCTTCCAACCGCCGACCTCGCGATGCCGGACGCCGGCGCCGCTGGTTTCCTGATCGGGGCGGGCCCGCCCCGTCAGCCGTCCGTGCCGACTCCTCTGGTCGCCCTGGTGGTCGCCGTGGGGGCCCTGACCCTCGCGTGGCAAGGCCGACGGCCGGCCGCAGGCGAGGGAGCGGCTCGGCGAGGACGGCGAGCGGCGCCGGCGGCCTTCGCGGCCGCGCTGCTCGGCGCCTCGGCCGCGATCGCTGCGAGCTGCGGATCGGGTGGCGGCGGCGGTGTAGCGACACAGCCCCCGAAGGCGGCCACTAGCTTCACCATCAGCCTGGAACCCCAGGGTGTCGAGGCCACCGGGGCCCTGGTCGGTCAGGCCCTCGCCGTCGGCGGCGCGCCAATCAGCGTGACGAGCGATCTCTGAAGCCGCATGCGACTCGGCCCCGAGCCGATCGAGCAGTCCGGTCGTTCCATTGCTCCGCGCGGTCGATCCGCACGACTCGCAGGGGTCGCGCGACCCGTGGCGTCCGGCGTGGACTCCCGCCCTCGGCTCTACTTCTCCTTCAGGCTGCGCCACATGCTCTTCAGGCGCGCGCCTGCGCCGAGCACGTGGAACGGCAGCCCGCGCGTTCCGTACAGGTCGAGCCCGCCCTTGACCGGATCGCGTTCGAGGGCCTGGCCCAGGATCCGGGTGGGGCTCATGGGGTAGGGAGCCTCGGTAGCCTTGCCCATGGTGAAGCCCTCGCGCTCGAGCAGGTCGAGCAGCTCCTGGGGCTTCGCGCCGCGCAGGGCGTAGGGCCAGAACTCGATCAAGAGCGCCAGCTGCGGGCTGCGCCGCAGCAGTCCGGCGGCCCCCGAGAGGGCCAGCCACTCCGAGCCCTGGGTGTCGATCTTGAGCACCCGCGCCGGCTCACTGACCAAGGAGTCGACCGTGCGCACGTCGATCTTGATCGTCTCGGCGCCCGCCAGGTCGGTGGGAACACCGCTGCCATCGTCCAAGACGCGGTTGTCACCGTGGTTCTTGGCTGCCAGCACGATCTCCGCCGTGCCCGCTTCGGCGCCAGCGGCGCAGCGGTGCAGCACGCCCTGGCCCGGCCCGACGGCGTTGGCGCGCTCGATGTTGCGCGTGGCTACGTCGGCGATGCCGGGCACGGGCTCGAAGGCGTGGACCACGGCCCCGGCCAGGATCGCCTGGACAGCGAACCAGCCCACGTTGGCGCCCAGGTCCACCACGTGGCAACCGGGGGTCAGGTGTGCCAGGAAGAGCCGGGTCTCGTGGTCCTCCCACGAGCCGCGCTCGATCGAGGGTCCGATGATCGTGTCGTCGGCGAGGACGTCGAAGTCGATCCCGAGGCCGGGGGGGCGAACGGTCTTGGCGGCCAGGTCCATGGGCGGGAGAGTAGCAGACGCCCCCGGGTCGGTTCCTCCCGCCGGGGCGCTTGAATCTGTCCGGGGGCGGTCGGATGCTCCCTTTCCGCCCTCTCCGCACCTCCCCGACCCCACGCGCCATGCCCACCGAGAGCTGGTCGATCCAGATCGACAAGGAGTACCTGAAGTTCTCCGCGGCCCACTTCCTGATCTTCCCGGACGGGTCCGCCGAGCGGCTCCACGGGCATAACTACCGGGTCTACGTGGACCTGGAGGGCCGGCTCGACCCGCACGGGCTGGTGATCGACTTCAAGGAGGTCAAGCCGGTGGTGCGCGAGCTCGTCGACGAGCTGGACGAGCACTGGCTCTTGCCCCGCGATCACCCCGAGCTGCGGATCGATCGCCGTGATGACGGCGTCGTCGAGGTGCGCTATCGGGAGCGCTACTACGCGGCGCCCGAGGAGGACGTGATCGTGCTCCCGATCAACAACACGAGTGCCGAGAACTTCGCCACCTGGATCGGCCGCGAGGTCCATCGACGCTTGGCCGAGCGCTTCCCCGACCTGGAGATCCGCGACCTGAAGGTCGCCGTGGAAGAGACCCAGGGTCAGCGCGGGGTCTACCGTCTGCGGGCCTGACCGCGCTCGGGTCTGCGCCCCTGCGCTCGGCCGCCTCAGATCGGCGACGACGCCCGCGGCGCGCCCCAGCCTTCGGCACCGACGGGCAGGTAGTAGTTGAAGTGCTCGGCTTCGTCGCTGTGCAGAAGCTCGTAGGCGTGGGCCGGCGTCTGGGACGCGAACAGCTCGCGCCTGAAGTTCGGATCGCCGCCGATCGTGCGCGCGAGCGCGGCGAGCACCTCGAGGTGCCGGTCGCGCTGGCCGCGAGGCGTGGCCAGGAGCACGACGCAGTGCACCGGATTCCCGTCGGGCGATGGGAAGGGCAGGCCGGTCGAGGAGAGGGCCATCGCGCCGAGCATGTGGTCGCCCTGCTCCAGCACGCCGTGGGGGATCATCAGGCCGCCCCCGAGGACCGTCGAGACCTGGGCTTCCCGATCCAGCACGGATTGCAGCAGTGGCTCCAGGGTGGCCTTGGGCAGGTGGTGCGACTCGACCAGCAGCTCGGTCAGCTCCTTGATCGCCTCCTCGGGGGTCTCGGCCGACAGTCGCGTGGTGATGTTCTCCTCGTGGATGAAGTCGATCAGGCGCATGCGATCCATGTTGGACTCGCCTGATCGCACCAGGGCCATTCGGGTCAGCACCGGGCCGACGATCTCGTTCAAGGTCACCACGGCGAGGACCACGGCCACCAGCAGGTCGATCCCCGGTTGCAACACGGGGTCCGACTGGGCGACCAGCAAGAGGCCGATGGCGATCGCGGCCTGGGGCAGGCGGGCCAGGCCCAGGTTACGTCGCACGCCGTCGGGAGCTCGAGCCAGTCGCATGGCCACGTCGGCGACGACCAGCTTGCCCACGGCTCGAGCGCCGAAGAGCACCAGTGCGATCAGACCGCCATCGAGCAGGACCGACGGGTCCAGCTTCATCCCGGCCAGGGTGAAGAAGACCGCGAAGATAGCCGGCTGGAAGTTGACCAGCACCGAATCGATCAGCTTCTCCCGGGCCGGCAGCAGGTTGGCTTGCACCAGCCCCAACATCAGGCACGCGAGCAGGTCCGACGTCCCCAGGCGGCTCGCCAGTCCGCTGCAGAGCACGACCCCGGCCAGGGACAGGGTCACCAGGCGCTCGGGCTTGGTGGTTCGCCTGGTCATGACGGTCAGCGCGACCCCGATTCCGCCGCCGAGCAGAATCGCCAATCCCAAGGTCTCGAGGACCGAGAGCAAGACCGCACCTGGCCCTGCGCCAGAGCCGCTCGCGCCGGTGACTCCGCTGTGCACCAACTCGAACACGAGGATGCAGGCGATGCTCGATAGGGCGACGGATGCGAGCAGCGTCTTCGTCATCACCCCCCGCGCCCGCGCCTCGCGCACCAGGGCCAGGGTCGTGGCGGGCGAAGTTTCGATCGAGGTCGCTGCCATCAGGCCGGCCAGGGCCGTGCCCAGCACGACCTCGCCCGTGCCCAGGGGCGTGAGCAGCATCAGCGCCGCGAAGACGAAAGCGGGCAGAACCGTCAGCTCGCCGATCAGCAACAGGGAAAGCCGCGCGCCGGCGTTGCGAAGTCGCCGCAGGTTGAGGTGCGAGCCCACCGCGACGGCGATCACCGCCAGGGCGAACTTGCTCAGCGGCGCCAAGTCGGCGATCGCGGCCTTGCCGTCCAGCAGGTTGAAGGCGGAGGACCCGGCCAGGAATCCGGCCAGGATCTGGGCCGTGACGCCGGGCAGCCGCAGCTTCTTCGCGCCCGCGCCGAAGACCATGCCCAGCGCGAGCACCACGCCCAGGACGAGCATCGGCGATGCGTCCTGGATCAGGGGCTGGTCGCGCAGGATGGGGAGCGTGGCCAGGATGGACGACATGTGGGGGGCGGGACCGCGGGCCTTGGACCGTTCGGCGCAACAAGCTAGCAGCGCCGGGGCGTCCGGGGGAGCGTCCACCGGGACTGAGCAGTCGGGGGCCAGCGATTCGAGCCCGCCCTCGGCCCCCTGTCCCCGCTGGGGTCCAACTGGCAGAATGGTCGCCTTGCGACGCCGTCCAAGATGAGTACGTCACGCACCCAATCCCGCGCCGCCGGCGCCGAACCCGTCGCGGGCCCCCCTGGTGAAGACTCGCAGGCGGCCACCGGCGACCTCGCCGTGCACCTGGTGACCTTCGGTTGCCAGATGAACAAGTACGACTCGCTCCTGGTCGAGGGGCGTTTCCGCAAGGCGGGGCATCGGATCACCGCGTCCATGGAGGACGCCGACGTGATCCTGTTCAACACCTGCTCGGTGCGTGAACACGCCGAGGAGCGCGTCTACTCCTGGCTCGGCGAGCTGCGGCGCGAGAAGGAGCGGCGCCCGAAGCTCCTGATCGGCGTGCTCGGTTGCCTGGCCCAGCGCGCCCAGGAAGAGGTCTTCAAGCGCGCCGGCCACGTGGACCTGGTGGTCGGCACCCGCCGCTTCCACCGCCTGCCGGAGCTGGTCAGCGACCTGCGCGAGCGGCGCGCCGACCCCGAGCGCGGCCGGCCGCGGGACCAGCGCGTGCTCGACGTCGAGATGGACGACGCGGTGGCCGTCCCGCGCGCGGGCGAGACCTACACCGGGGGCCTGCAGGGCTACCTGGCGGTGATGCGTGGCTGCGACCTCAACTGCACCTACTGCATCGTGCCCAAGACCCGCGGGCGGGTGATGAGCCGCCCGGTCCAGGCGCTGGTGGACGAAGCGACCTGGATGGTCGGGCAGGGCGCGAAGGTCATCACCCTCTTGGGTCAGACCGTGAACAGCTACGGCGAGGACCTGCCCGAGCCGGCCCCTGGCGAGCCCCGGGGCACCGGGCGCAGGGGCCGCCCGTCCCTGGCCGACCTGATGCGTGCCCTGCAGGAGGTGGACGGTCTGGAGCGCATCCGATTGATCACCTTGCATCCGTCCTACGTCACCGTCGCCCTGGCCGAGGCCATCCGCGACTGCGACAAGGTCGATCGCTTCCTGCCCCTGCCGGCCCAGGCGGGCTCCGACGACGTGCTGCGCGCCATGAAGCGCGGCTACACGACCGACCTGTACCGGGGGCGCGTGGCGCTCTTGCGCGAGATCGTCCCCGACATCGAGCTCTGTTCGGACTGGATCGTGGGCTTCCCGGGCGAGAGCGAGTCGGACTTCCAAGCCAGCCTCGACTTCCTGGACGAGATCGGGTTCGCCCAGAACTACGTCTTCAAGTACGACCCGCGCCCGGAGACGGCGGCCCACGAACGCGCGGACGACGTCTCCACGCAGGAGAAGAAGGACCGCAACCGGCGCCTGCTCGCCCAGGCCGAGCGAACGCAGTTCAACCGGCTGCAGGCCTGGGTCGGCCGCGAGCTGGACGTCTTCGTGGAGGAGGTCTCCGATCGCTACCCGGGCTTCCTCAAGGGTCGCAGCCACCACGGCCTGCCGGTCGCCT
This sequence comes from Engelhardtia mirabilis, assembly GCA_007751255.1. Taxonomy (GTDB): domain Bacteria; phylum Planctomycetota; class UBA1135; order UBA1135; genus Engelhardtia; species Engelhardtia mirabilis. Next base: position 4,029,009 of record CP036296.1, on the reverse strand, counting down.
TCGAGGGCGATGCGGAGCTGGTGGGGAGGTCCGTGCGGGTGCGCGCCGCGGAGTCGACGCCCTTCGGCCTCACCGGCGAGCTGGTCGAGGTCGCGGCTTCCTGAGCCGACGGTGGTGGGGGACTCGGCGCAGGACGCCTTGATCGCGCTAGGGCCTAGGATCGGACGCCTTGTTCTTCGCGGGAGTTCGCGCGTCGACGAGCGGGTCATCGACGAGCACGGCTGAGCGGGCGACGGCCCAAATCGCTCCGCGCGGCGCGAGCGGCGCTCGATCGCGCATATCGCCGCGGTAACAGGTCGCCAGCATCCTGTTCCCGAGCGAGGTGCGGGGCAGACTTTCCACGGGTACGCAACTGAGGTCGCACCGCCCCCGTGACCGATCGACCCAACCATGACCGAAGTCACGTTCCACCTCGCCGCGCTCCTGCTGACTGGCGCGGTGCTCGCAGTCCAGCGGACTGGCCGCGGAGCGTCGGCGGGGGACAAGGCCTTCCGCCCGCTCTCGCTGCGCGGCGTGGCCCTGACCCTCGTCCTGCTACCGATCGCCTACGGGATCCTGGCCCTGGTCCTGTGCCAATTGTCGAGCTGGAGGCTGTTCGGCGCGGTCAAGCTGATGAGCTGGGGCCTGTTCCTGCACCTGCCGTTGCTGCTGGTGCTCCTCGGTCGAGGAGCCTGGCGCGCGGGCGCGCGGCGCGTGGCCGCGCTCGAGCTGGCCGGCGCCCTGGCCCTGGTCGCCGTGGCGGTCGACGCCTTCTGGATCGAGCCCCACTGGCTCGAAATCACCCACCACGAGCTACGTTCGTCCGAAGTCGACACTCCGGTCCGCATCGTATTGATCGCCGACCTCCAGACCGACGCGGTCGGCGAGTACGAGGAACGCGCCCTGCGCGCGGCGATGGAGGCCGAGCCGGACCTGCTCCTGTTCGCAGGCGACTACATCCACCTGCGCGCCGGACCCGAGCGTGTGGCGCAGATCGCGAGGCTGCGCCAGTTGATGCAGGACCTCGACGTGGGCGGCGCGGTCGGAGCGGTGGCTGTCGCCGGCAACTGTGACGGTCTGGACTGGACGCGCGTCTTCGAGGGCACGCGCGTGCGCGCGCTGGCCCGTCGCGGGCAGGTGACCCTAGGGCAGGTGACGGTGACCACCCTGTCACCGGACGAGAGTGACCACCTGCGCGAGCTCGACGACGTCCCCGGCTTTCACGTGGTCCTCGGGCACTACCCCGACTTCGCCCTGGGGGACATCGACGCCGACCTGCTCTTGGCGGGGCACTGTCACGGGGGTCAGGTGCGTCTGCCGCTGTTCGGGCCGCCGCTGATCCTCTCGGAGATCCCGCGCCGATGGTCGTCGGGCCTGCACGAGATCGCGCCGGGACGGTTCCTCTGCGTCTCGCGGGGCGTAGGCCTCGAGCGGGTGGACGCGCCGCCCTTGCGTTTCCTGTGCCGTCCGGAGCTGGTGGTCATCGACGTCCTGCCCGATTGACGGCGACCGATGATCCGCAGCCTCGAGCCGTGCTAGGCCAAGAGCCAGTGCCGAGGCTCCAGGTAGCGGTGACGTGGGAACAGGTCTGCTCCCGGCAACCCGGCGCTCCGGGCTCGGTCCTGGTGTCAGAACGAGTCTGAGATCGGCCAGCGCGAGAGGTGGTGCAAGTTCCGAACACACGGCGCCTTCAGCCGGTGGGCCGAGACGGACATCGGACCTTGCTCCGAGCGCCCGCTTCGCCATTCAAGCTCGGTGGGAGGGGGATTCGACCCAGCAGCTGCAAAGTCCAGGGGCCCTGATGTAGGGTCGACGTCCGGGCTGGTGCCGTCCAGCCCCTGTCCCTACGAAGGAGCCCCCCATGTTCGCGCGACTCTTGAATTCTTCGCTGCTCGCCCTTCCCGTGCTCGCCGCCGGCTGCCAGTCGACCGGCACGGGGGAGACGGGCGGTTCGCCCCAGATCACTCCGACCTTCGACGCGGTCCCGCTCGACCAGATCCTGGCCGACACCCCGATTCGGATGATTCCCGGACTGTGCACCGTCGGCGACGTGGACCTGACGGGCCAGCGGGTACGTGCCACCCTGGCGATCGAGCTCGATGCCGGGGGCATCTTCGGCCTCAACTCGATCCAACTGACCGACGGTCGCTTCGACTTCACGATCCAGACCTTGGCACCGATCACATGCACGCCGATCCAGGGCGTGACGATCGGCCCCCTGCGAGTCGACTTCGAGCTCGACTACCAGGGCGCCCTCGCCAACGACGGCGGCGAGAAGTGCGTCTACGCCTCGAAGGTCGAATTCACCCAGTTCAGTCTGAGTGGTATCGAAGTGCTCGACGGTGTGGTCGAGGCCGCGGTCAAGGAGAACATCCTGGCGGCGATCGACCGCATCCACGCCGAGACGCTCAACTTCGCGCCGCTCTCGGAAGGCGCCGACGGGCGTTGCACCGACTGGTCCGCGCTCGAATGACCGAGCCCGTGGCGGGCCGAGGTTGCGACGAACATGGATCGGGCAGCACCCGAACCGCTTGGACATTGCCAACCCATGATCAGCATGAGTTCGCCGCTCCAATGGTCCCGCATCTCGCCCTTACCTATCACCGCCGGGCTCTTTGGTGCGGCGCTGTTGGCCGACGCGGCTCGGGCCCAGGTCTGTTCCTTCCAGCGCTTGGGCGCGCCGGACGGTGCTCCCGGTGACGGCTTCGGCTGGGCCATCGAGCGTTCCGACAACCTGCTCCTCGTCACGGCGCCCGGGGCCGAGAACTTCGACGCCGTCACTGGCGCGACTTTCGGGCGCGATGGTGCCGCCTACTTGTTCCAGCGCGGCGCCTCTGGGCGTTGGGTCAGCGCGATCCGCATCGAACCGCCCGCCGACCTGCCCTTCGAAGGTCTCTTCGGCCGCAAAGGAGGGCTCTCGGGCGGCCTCGCGGTGATCGGCACCGGGCTCGGGGACACCGTCTATCCCTTCGAGTTGTTGTCGGTCGACCAGGTCGAGTCGGAGCCGCCGATCACCGTCGCCGAGGCTCCCGGCGCGTCGGCCCAGTTCGACGGTATCGAGGTGGTCGGCGACCGGCTGTTCTTGCGCGTGCGAGGCTCCCCGGCCGCGGCCAGCGGTGCCCGGGTGGTTGCCTTCCAGCGCGCCGGCGGCCTTTGGGTCGAGGGGGCCACGATCCCGATCACCGCTCAACCCACTGCCGGCGACCTGGTCTTCGACGGTCAGACCCTGTTCGTTTCCAGCGACGACGGCCAGATCCAGGCCTTCCAGGACGCCACAGGCACCGGAGCCTGGCAGCTCGCGTACGCCACGCAGGTGTTCGCGGGGGGCGACTTCGGGCTGCAGCTCGAACTCGACGGCCCACGGCTGGTCGCCCTCTCGGCCGCCACCGACCCGCTCCACCCGGCCTTCCCGCGGGTCAGGCTATGGCCCTTCGACGTGACCCCGGTCGGCCTGGTACCCCTCGCGACATTCGGGATCACCGGTGCCGGGACCAAGACCGGATTCGCCATCGACGGCGACACGACCATGGTCGGCCTGAATCTCGGAGGAGGATCCGTCGCGCGCTTCGACCAGCCCACGGCACCGGTCCAGCCGACTCTGGTCTTCGAGAGCGTCGCACCCGAGGCCTTCGACGACTTCGGACAGGCGATCGAGTTCGACGCCGCCTTCTCCCAAGTCCTGGTTGGCGCACGTCAGGCCGGCTTCCTGATTGGCCCCGACGCCGGTTTCGTGGAGGTGGTCGACCTGGGCGGGAACCTGTGTTCGGCGCTCATGCCACACCCCGATCAACTCTCCGTCGCGGCCCTGCCCGGAACGCTCGACCTGGCCCTAGACGGACCGCCGAGCCTGGCTGGCGCCACCTACTGTCCTGGATCGGAAATTCGGCGTCACTGCCCGGAGGTCCGATCGATGCTGGCTAGGCGCGCCGACGACGCGTATCCGCTGCGATACTCGGAGGAGGCGCTGGCGACGCCAGCGGCGATCGGAGCCCGGGAAGTGACGCCGAAATTCTGATCCAGGACACTACCTGGTGCTCGGCTCGGTCGGCTTAGGGATGCCCGGTATCCCCCCCCCCCAACGGCGTCGTGCTGGGACTGGTTCCCGACGCGCTGACCACGGCCATGCTGATCGGCGCGGGTCAGGCACCCTTCGGCGGTACCCTCGGCACGCTCTCGGCCGAGGGCGCTTCGGCGGCCCCTTCGATCGACGTGCCCGCGGTGGGGCCAGCGTTGATCGGTACCAATCTCTGGTTCGCGTGGATCGCCATCAGCGGTGCGATCCCGGAGGCGGTCTTCGCCAGTCCGCCCGCACCGGTGCGCTTCCTCCCCTGATCCCACCAGAGTGGGGGCAGACCCCGCCGCACGGTGCGTCGCGCCTACCGCGAGGGCGACGCACCGTCGGCGGGGTCCAGGTCACTCACAGGCTCAGCTGCAGGCCCAGGACCAGGGTCAGATCCGTCTCGAGCTGCGGGCCGTCGAGGTCCTGCCACAGGGGCAGCAGGACCTCCGCCGCCAGGCGCGCGCTGCCCAAGCGGCCGTTCACCCCGAGGCCGACGTCGAGGCGCTGGCCGGCGCGCAGCCCCGGATCGGCGGTGGGCACGACGGCAGCGTTGAGTTCCGGATCGGCGCCGCGGATGTCGTCCCACTGGACGTAGGCCAGGCGCAGGGACGCGCTGGCGTCGTCGGCGATGCGGTGCGCCGCCCAGGTCGTCAACTCGTGCACGTCCCCGAGGGTGTAGTCCTCGCCGTTCTCGCCCAGGCGGAAGAGACCGCGGGCCTGGGCGCCGTAGCTGCCCCAGTCCTGTTGTCGTTGGGCCGTGGCGCCGAGCACCACGTCGGTGGTGCCCGAGCCCAGCTGCATCGGGTACGGCAGCTTGGCGCTGGCGCTCATGGGCGTCGCGTCGCGCTCGCTCGTCGAGCCCGTCGGTAGGGACAGGCCACCCTCGAGGTGCACCAACCCGCCGTGGTCGCCACGCCAGACCGGGAACAGCCCCGAGAGCCGTATGTCACCGAGCCCCTCGGATTCGGTCTCGAACGTTCCGCCCATCCCGGTCAGGTGGGACATCTTCTTGCGGACGTAGGGCACCATCGCCATCAGCGTGACCCAGTCCTCGGGCGCGTACATGGCGCCGAACATCAACATCTCCATGTCCATGGAGGTGGGCGTGACCATGTAGCCCTGGCCCAGGACCTGGCTGTCGGACAGGCGGTGGGTGCCGTCGCGCGAGCCGTTCATCCGCATCAGCATGTAGCGCATGGAGAACATCCACCCCCCCTTGGAGTGGACGTGGTCACCCATGACACCGATCGGCGCGTGGGAGTCCGGCCGGTCCGAGGTCCAGTGCCCGTGGTCGGCGTCGAAGCCGACACTCACGAAGGGCGTGGTGTTGATGCCGAGCCACGCGCCCTCCTGGGCCTCCGTGGTCGGCATGCAGAGGGCAAAGAACGAGAAGCCAGCGGCCCATCGAAGGGGCCGGATCAGTCGAGTTTGGTCGAACACCGCAGAGGTCTCCGTCGAGCGGGGCGGGTCCGAGAGGACACACCGCTCCCGCAGATTGGATCTTCCGGGCTGCGAACCCCGTGCCCGCAGCCGCACGCCGCGGCCAGGCGGCGCCGGTGGCGTCACCCCGTCCGCGCCCCGCCGCGAGCGTCGCTCGAGCGGGCTGTTGTCGAACGCATGGGAGCGCGGGGCGGCGGGACCTCAGGCGCGGGCATCAGTCCGTCGGGGAACAGAGACTCGAGCGGAGACTCGTGGGCATCCGGCAGGTGCGCGTGTCGAACCTCAAGGGCCCGCGTGCGGTCGAACGCCGGCCAGGCGAGGCGCCCCGCGATGGAGCTCGGCACGCCGTGGCAATCGCAGCCGCGACGGGTGATCTGTACCGGTCGACGGGAGGGGGCGGGCTGCGGCGTGGAGCAGCAAGTGCCTTGTCCGCTCGGCGCTCTGTGCGGCGTGCTGCAATCGGCGCCACTGGATTTCGCGTGGCCCGCTTCGACGCACGTGCCGCACGCGGGGCCACAATCGCAGGAGTCCGGCGGGTGCAGATGGCGACTCAGCGGCGCGAGCCAAGCGAGAACGACGGTGAGCACGACGACCCCGAGTCGTCGCACACACCGATTGCGCTCCCGCCTGGTCATGTCCGGTCCCGGCTTCAGCCGAGCAGGTCGGCCACGACTTCCTTCTCGCGCTGCAGCTCGCCCACGGTGGCGTCCAGGCGCGCGCGCAGGAAGTCGTCGAGCTCGAGGCCCTGGACGATCTCGTAGCCCTTCGCCGTGGCGCGCACCGGGAAGGAGCTGATCAGCCCGGCCGGCACGCCGTAGCTGCCGTCGGAGGGCACGCACACGCTGCGCCAGTCGCCCTCGGCCTGGGGGTGGACCAGGTCGTGGACGTGGTCGACCAGGCCGCCGGCCGCGGAGGCCGCGCTCGACAGGCCGCGGGCCTTGATGATCGCCGCGCCACGCTGCTGCACGGTGGTGAAGAACTCACCCTGCAGCCACTCGCGGTCGGTGATGACCTCGCCTGCGGACTTGCCGCCGATGCGGGTGTTGACGTAGTCGGGCACCTGGGTCGCCGAGTGGTTGCCCCAGATCAGGGTGTGGCTGACCTCGGTCGAGGCCACCCCGGCCTTGGCGGCGAGCTGGGCCGTGGCGCGGTTCTGGTCCAGGCGCGTCATGGCGGTGAAACGCTCGTCGGGGACGTCCTTGGCCGCGTGCATCGCGATCAGGGCGTTGGTGTTGCAGGGGTTGCCGACGACGGCCACGCGCACGTCGGCGGCTCCGTGGTCGTTGATGGCCTTGCCCTGGCCCACGAAGATCGGCCCGTTCTCCTTGATCAGGTCGTTGCGCTCCATTCCCGGGCCGCGGGGCTTGGAGCCCACCAGCAGGGCCCAGTTGACGTCCTTGAAGGCGACGTTGACGTCGCTGGTCAAGACCATCGAGTGCAGCAGCGGGAAGGCGCAGTCGTCGAGCTCCATGGCCACGCCCTCGAGGGCGGCCATGGCCTTCTCCATCGGGAGCTCGAGCAACTGCAGGATCACCGGCTGGTCGGGGCCGAACATCTGGCCGCTGGCGATGCGGGGCAGGAGGGCGTAGCCGATCTGACCGGCGGCGCCGGTGACCGCAACGCGAATGGGGGCCTTGCTCATGGAAGTGGGCTCTGCGTGGATGGGGGCTGCGCGGGGGCGCGGCCGGGGGGCCAGGACGGCCCCTGGGGGCCTCGGAGGGTGCTCGGGGCCCGTGGGACCCCCGAATTACGGGCGAGCATTGTGCCGGCGGCGCCGGGCCCTGGCCAGGTCGCGGAGCCCCCGGACAGGGTCCGGGGACCTACGGTCGGGGGGCGGAGCTTGAGCGCGGGCGGTCGTGGCTTACGCTAGGCACCTGTGCTGGTCGATCGGGGGTAGCGGAGGGGCGTCCTCGCACCCGACATGAGCCAGCCCGAGGGGTATCGAGACTTGATCCAGACCGGTCCCGAGATCGATCTGCGCGCGGAGCTGGCGAAGCTGGCCGAGCGCGCGCGCGTGCTGCGTTTCGACGCCGCTCCGAATCCGTGCGTGGGAGCCGCCGTGCTCAGCGCCGACGGTCGCGTCCTGGGTGTCGGCTTCACGCAGGGCTGGGGAGGGAACCACGCCGAGATCGAGGCCCTCGAGGCCGCGCAGCTCGCCGGCGCGACGCGCGACGAGATGAACACCCTGCTGGTGACCCTCGAGCCCTGCTCGACCACCGGCAAGACCGGACCCTGCACCCAGGCCATCGTCGACGCCGGTCTGCGCCGGGTGGTCATCGGCGCGCTCGACCCCGACCCGCGCCATCGCGGCGCCGGTCTCGAGGTCCTGCGCCAAGCGGGTATCGAAGTGGAGCGGGTCGACGGTGCCACCCGCCTCGAGGAGGTCGCCCCGCACTTCCTGCGCTGGATCGACTACGAGCGCCTGCGGCGCCCGCGGCCCTGGGTCATCGCCAAGTGGGCCCAGACCCGCAGCGGCCAACTGTCGCCGCCCGAGGACGTGGGCGAAGGACGTTGGATCTCGAGCGAGGCCAGCCGCGAGGAAGTGCAGCAGCTTCGCACCCGCGTCGACGCGATCGTGACCGGTGTCGGAACGGTCCGCGCCGACGATCCGCGACTGACCCTGCGCGGCGCCGCCGCGGAGTCGGGGGCGATGGCGCCGATGCGGATCGTGCTCGACTCCGAGTTGGCCACGCCGGCGGACGCAAAGCTGTTTCAACCGGACGGCCCCGGCGAGAGCGGCGGCCCCGTCTACATCCTGTGCCGCGCCGGTGCCTCGCCCAAGCGGCACCGGGACCTGACCGACGCCGGCGCACGGGTCCACGGCCTGCGACCCGACGCCGACGGGCGCGTGCAGTTGCGCGGAGCCCTGGAGTGGATGTGGCGCTTCGGCGCGCGGCGCGTGCTGCTCGAGGCCGGACCGACCCTGGTGCGAGCCTTCTACGACGCCGGATTCATCGACCAGTACCGCGTCTACACCGGCTCGATCAATGGCGGGCAGGGCGAGGGCCTCGGCGACATCCTGGCCAGGGGCGGTCTGGTGGACCGTCTGGACCGCGAGGTGGGGCCGGACTCGGTCTTCGAGGCCTTCACGCCAGCGATCCGTCGCTGAGATCCGGTGGGCTCGGGCTCGGGCTCCAGGTCGTAGGCTGACGCGCACGATGTCGCCCGTCCTCGATCGAACCGATTCCTCGCCCTCGCAGTCATCGGCCCCGGGCCGACCGAGCCCGGTCCGACGTGTCCGCGCTTCGAGCGGATCGGGACGTGATGCCATCCGACGTTTCCGCGCGGGAATCGGGGGCGCCGTCCGGCGGGGCCGCGACGCCGTTCGGCGCGGCATCGACGGGGATCGTTCCGGGCTTGGCTCGGCGCGCTGGCCCCTGCTTGCCCCGCTCCTGTTGGTCGCCTGCACTGCGCGCCCGACGGCCTCGCCACCGCCGGCGCCAACGGCCTTGGATGCCATGCAGCGAGCGTGGGACGTGGGGCGCGCCGCCGTCCGCGACGAGGTGGTCGGGGACCGGCCGCAGTTGCGCGCGGCGTTGATCGACGCCGGAGCGGAGGCTCCGGATTGGATCGTGCCCCAGCGCGACCTGGACCAGCTCGACCTGGCCGCCCTGCGCGGCCCCCAGGTCTGGGCGCGGCGCATGGCGGCGGTGGAGTCCGACCCCGGCGATGCGTCCGCCCTGTACCTGCTTGGACGGCTCGAGGGCGAGGAGGGGACCGCGCGCATGGAGGCCGCGCTGCGGCACGACCGGGCCCAGGCCTGGGCCTACCACGCCCTTTCGGTGAACCACGAGCTGCGCAATCGGTCACAGGCCGCCCTGGAGAGCGAGCGGCGGGCGCTCGAGCTGGCGCGTGACCCCTTCTCGGCCGGAGTCTTCGCCAACCGCGTCTCGCTACTCGCCCTGCGCGCTGGCGACAGGGACGAAGCGCGCGAGGTGCTCGAGGAGCACCTCTTGGACGCGGAGGGCGCCGCTGCCCACGCGGCCTCCCTGCGCCTGGCGCGACTCGAGCTACAGGCCGACGACAACTACGTCGTCGAGCGCGGCTACCAGCGCGGCCTGGCGCTGCTGCGCGAGCGCCCGCTGACGAATTCCGAGGCGGGGGATCTGCTCAGCGCCCTGCAGTCGGGCAAGCAGGGGCGATCGAACCAGGCCTACGAGTACGAGGTCGTGCGCGCGCTGCTGGACGGGGAACGTCCGCCGGCCCTGGCCCTCGGCCGGGCGGCCATGGCAGGGCGCGACCTGTTCATGGTGCAGTTCGAGCTCTCCCGGGAAGCGGCGCCGGCTGTACCGCGGTCGACCCTGCGCGCGGCCTTCCGCCGCGGCGACTACGCCGAGGGCGCGCGGGCCTGGCTGGCGGTCCAACCCTCGGTGGTGCTCGACGAGTCCGGGCAGCCCCGCGACGAGCGACTGCGGCGGCTGTTCGCGACTGCGCTCGTGACCGACGCCGGAGTGCCCCAATCCCAACTCGAGCTGTGTCGCCGGCTGATCGAGGCCGGCTGGGCCGACCTGGCCGAGGTGCTGCTGGACGGGCTCGGCAGCGCGGCCCGCGAGGGGCGGGTGGACGCCGCCGAGGTGGAGCGTCTCGATCTCGCGTCGCGCGCCATCCAGGCCATCTCCGGGGAGATCGACGAGGTCGTGGGCGCCCTGTTCCGCGGTCGCAGCGTCTGGTCACTCGACCCCTATGATCCCGACGATCCGATGGGCGTCGAGCGGTCGCCGAACCCCGACGACATCGCCGGGGTACTCGACGCGCTGACGCGGTTGCTGAGGGAATTCGGTCCCGATGCGGGCCTCGACGACGAGTTGATCGAGGGACTGAGCGACTCACCACGGGTGCGCTACGGGCCGATCGCCGCGGTGGTCGCGCCGGGGCCTTTCCATGGCGTGCGCGACCAGCAACTGGGGCTCGGGGACGTCGGCGACGCGGTTCCCGGTCTGGCGGCGGTGGCCCTCGAGCTGGGTCGTTTCGCCCTGTTCGGCGACGCCATCGGTCGTGCGCCGGACGGCACGCTGCTCCTGCGCCTGTGGTCCGAGGAGCGTTCCGGCGAGCACCTGGGCGCTCCCTGGAGCGGCGTGATCACCTGGTGCGGCGGCGCGGAGGCCGACGGCGCGCGCTCGCGCGGCGCCGGCGAGGTCAGCGGCGCGGCTCTGCACGAGGGCTATTGGATCGACGTGGAGGCGGAGCGCGCGCGGCTGGAGCGTTGGCGCTCGCTCGAGCAGCGCTTCATCGACGGATCCGAGGACGCGGCACTGGTGCTGGGACTCGAGACGGCTGAGGTTCCGTCGCGCTTCGAAGGTGAACGACGCCGCGTCGAGCGTCGGCGCCTGGTCCCACCCATGCTCCAGTCAGATCGGGTCGCCCTCGCGATTCTGCAAGAGCGGCACCTTTCGGCGTCGCCGGATGGGAACCGGGAGCTCTTGTCCCTCGACGACCTGTTGGAAGTGGTGCAGGTACACGAGGAAGGGCACCTCTGCGATCGCAGCCGCTTCCTGCCCCTGGGGCGCAACTTCGCGCGGTTGCTCGGCCTGCTCCTGCGCGAGTCCGTTGGCGAGCTCGGGATCGAACGGCGCGTGGAGTATCGTGCCCAGGCGGTGGCCCTGGCCTGCGTCAGCGAACCGCGCCTGGCCTTGATCGACCTGTTGGATGCCGCCGAGGTCGACACCCGCAACCACACGGTCCACGCCTTCGCCTACCGGCGCTTGCTGGAGGACTTCCTGGTGGAGCTGGACCGCGAACTCGCGGCGGATCCCGCCGCCTTCCCGGCGCTCGACGGTGAGCGCTACCTCGTGCACCAGTTGCACCGACTCACGGCCGATCAGGTGCGCGCCGTGGCGATCGAGGTCGCGCGCAACGAGGGGCTGGTCGAGGCGGACTGACGATCGCGCAGCGGTTCGACCGGACGGTCGAACCGGCGTTCAACGGCCAGCCCAGGCGTGGGGACCGCTGGCCAGGGCCTCGCGCTGGGCCTCGGACAAGAGCAGGGGCGCGAGCCCGCGCAGGTCCGTCGCGTTGGAGCGCACCGCCGCCGCCGAGTGCACGGCGTCCCTCGCGACGACCCCACCGAAGGCGACGAATCGATCCACGGCCCCGGCGACCGCGGCTTCGAGGTCGGTGGCTCCGTCGCCGACCAGAGCCGCGGGCCGGGCCAGACCCAGGGCGTTCAGGAGCCGCGGCTTCCCGCCGGCGCAGGCCAGGGGCGTGGTGGCGTCGAAGCCCGCGTAGTTCCCATGCTCGTCGAAGTCGAGCTCGACCGCGTGGACGCGCTCGGCTGCCAGGCCGAGCTCGCGTCCCACGTGCCGAACCGCCAGGGCCAGGCCGCCGGAGACGATTCGAACGCCCACACCCGCGGCTCCCAGCGCGGCGAAGAGCTCCCGCGCGCCCGGCAGAAGGGTCTCCACGTAGCGCTGACCCAGGGCCTCGACGCCCGCTCGGGTCGGGCGCACCCGTTCGAGTCGCGCGCCGAAGATCGCCTCGAGCGGCAGCTCGCCGGACATGGCGCGGTCGGTCAACTCGGCCAGTTCGGCCGCCAGTCCGCCTGCCAACTCGTCGATGCCCTCGATCGTCGACAGGGTCGAGTCGCAGTCGAAGACCACCTCGCGGTAGGGCGGCGGAAGGTCGCCGATGCGGTCGGTCGTTCCCACGGCGCGCGGCTCCTCAGGGTCGCAGGGCGGTGCGGATCAACAGCTCGAGGTCCTCGGTGCCGACCTTGCGCGACGCGGCCTCCACGCCCTTGCGCGCGTCGTTCTCGCTGAAGCCGATCGAGACCAGTGCCGAGGCGGCCACGGCCAGGATTCCGTCCGCCGAAGCGGGAGGCGTGCCGTCGGTCGAGGGCGGCGAGTCCCAGGCGTCGAGTTGGTCCGAGAGGTCGAGCAGGATCTGGTCCGCGGTCTTGCGACCCACGCCCTTGACCCGCGTCAAGCGCAGGGCGTCGCCGGCGCGGATGCACTCCACCAGTTCCTCGGGCTCCATGCCCGACAGGAGCGCGATGGCCATCGACGGCCCGACCTTCTTGACCTTCAAGAGCAGCCGGAAGAGGTCGCGCCAGGACTGTTCGGGGAAGCCGTACAGCACGTGCGCGTCCTCGCGCACCGCCAGGTGCGTCCAGACCTGCAGCGGGTCCTCGTCGGCGAAGCGCGCGCCGGCGGGGACTACGAGGTCGTAGCCCACGCCGTTCACGTCCAGCACGAGGCGCGCGGGGCTGCGGCGGGCGCAGCGTCCTCGGAGGAACTCGTACACGCGATCGCGCCGCCCGCGGCGCCTACTCGCCCGCCAGCTTGAGGCTCATGTCGGTCAACTTGGCGCGCAGCTCCTGGAGCGAGGTGCTGCCGAAGTTCGGCATGCCCAAGAGTTCGTCGGCCGAGTGCTTGGTGATGTCCCCGATCGTCAGGCAACCCAGGGCCTCGACCGTGCGGCGGGCGCGGATCGAGAGCTGCAGGTCGGTGATCGGTCGGTTGCTGATGTCACCGTCGTCGTTGGTGGTGGCACCGGTGCTGCCCGCGGCCACGGGCCGGCGAGCGCGGGCCTCGATGCTGGCCACGGCCTCCTCGCGGGGCATGCCCAGGCGCAGGCCCTTCGAGCGCAGGATCTCCTTGATCTCGTTCAGCGAGGTCTCGCCGAAGTTCTTGTAGGAGAGCAGCTCCTGCTCGGTCTTGGTGACCAGGTCGCCCAGGGTGTGGATCTGCATCTTGTTGAGGCAGTTCCGCGCGCGGACCGAGAGCTCGAAGTCGGTGATCGGGATGCGCAGGATCTGGTTGAGCTTGTCCTCTTTGCGCTCCAGATCCTCGTCGTAGTACATGTCCATCGCCGAGACGGCGTCGGCCAGGTACAGCCGCGCCCGCTCGTCGGTGGGGTTCGAGTTGCTGACGATGTCGTACAGCGCCGCCGCGTCCTGGTCGCGTCCGGTGTCCTCGTAGAGCACGCCCAGGTTCATCAGGTGCGAGCTGTTGCAGAGGCGCATCTCGAGCGCCTCCTCGTAGAACTGGATCGCCAGGTCGTCGAGGCCCGCGCGCTCGGCGGCGTAGGCGGCGCGCAGCAGGTTGTTGCGCAGGGTCGGGTCGAGCTCGTGGGCCGCGGCGTAGTGGTCCAGGGCCTCGCTCAGGTCGCGCTTCAGTTCGGCGCGGCGACCGAGCAGGTAGCGACCATCCGCACTCTGCAGAAAGCCCGGGTCGGCGCCGTCGAGTTCGGCGTCGAGCACCGCGGTGCCCTTCTCCGGCTCGGTCAGCTCGTCGACCCCTTCGAGGGCCGCTTCGAGGCGCGCCTCGATCAACCCGCCGCGCGGACGCGGCTCGTTCGGGTAGTCCTTGGTCAAACGCTCGAAGAGCGGGATCGCCTCGGCGTTGCGGCCCAGGCTGATCAGGGAACGGGCGCGGGTGTAGTCCGCGACGTCGTCACCCTCGAACTTGGCGAGCAGCTTCACGGACTCTTCGTGGCGCGCGAGCATCCACAGGCCCAGACCCTTCTTGCGGCCCTGGTCGCCGTCGGGCCCGAGGGCTTCGATGTCCTTCGCGAACCCGTTGCGAGTCGAAGAAGTCCGGAAGATCGCAGCTCGTCCGGCCTGCAGGGCCGCGAAGCTCGCGTTCTCGAGGTGGGAGAGGTCGAAAGCGTGCTCGTGGGCGGGAGCTTCGGCGGTGGCGGTCTCGGTCGACATCTGCCTGCGTGTTGTTCGGTGGGCAACCGCGGCGGGCGGCTGCTGGGCGGGGCGGGGCGGTCGCGGCCAGGGGCGGTCGCGATCCTTGGGTCACGTCTGGATCGGGCGCGAGCGAGCGAGCGGGCTCGGTTCGGGGTGTTCTGGGGCCTCCCCGAGGCCCTGAGAGGGGCGACGCGAACCGAGGATAGTAGGAGTCTGTCCAATCCCGGTCAACTCGAGCCCCGAGCGGCCGGCCGGCGGCGGCCCCGGGGCGGGCTCCTTTGGGTCCCCGGCGCCGTTGGTGGGTGGACCGCCGAGGGGTAACCTCGGCCTCCGATGGACAAGCTGATCGTGCGCGGCGGGCGGGCTCTGGATGGCTCGGTCCGGATCTCTGGGGCCAAGAACGCCGTGTTGCCGATCATGGCGGCGGCCCTCCTGACCGACCAGCCGCTGACCGTGCGGGGGGTCCCGGCGCTCAGCGACGTGCGGACCCTGGGGGCCGTGCTCTCCGAGCTGGGGGTCGAGGTCGGCCCCGTGGAGGACGGCACCCTGCGTCTGGAGTCCGCCGGCGAGATCGGCCACGAGGCCGGCTGGGACTTCGTCCGCAAGATGCGCGGCTCGGTCTGCGTCCTGGGCCCCCTCCTGGCGCGCCTGGGCCAGGCCCGGGTCAGCCTGCCGGGCGGCTGCGTCTTCGGCGTGCGCCCGATCGACGTGCACCTCAAGGGCTTCGAGGCCCTGGGCGCGCGGGTGCGGATCGACCACGGCTACATCGTGGCCGAGGCCCCCAGCTCCGGCCTGCGCGGCTCCGAGGTGTTCCTCGGCACGGCCTTCGGCTCGTCGGTCACCGGCACCATGAACGTGATGATGGCCGCCACCCTGGCCCGGGGCACGACCGTGATCCAGGGCGCCGCCTGCGAGCCCGAGGTGATCGACCTGGGGCGCTGTCTGCAGGCCATGGGAGCGCAGATCGACGGGTTGGGCTCGCCGCGGCTCGAGATCTCCGGCGTCGAACGACTCGGTGGGGCGGAGCACACCGTCCTGCCCGACCGCATCGAGGCGGGCACCTACCTGGTCGCCGGCGCGATCACCGGCGGGCGTGTGCGCGTCACCGGCTGCCGGCCCGGGGACCTGTCGTCGCTCGTCGACCGCCTCAAGCAGGCCGGCTTCGCCATCGAGCGCGGCGACGACTGGCTCGAGGTGCAGCCCAAGCACTTCGGCTTCCGCCCCAGCCCGACCGACTGCACCACGCAGCCCTTCCCCGGCCTGCCAACGGATCTGCAGGCCCAGTGGATGGCGCTGATGTGCCGCGCGACCGGCGTGAGCCTGATCACCGAGCGCATCTACCCCGACCGCTACATGCACCTGCCCGAGCTGGTGCGGATGGGCGCGCGGATCCGTCGCCAGGAAGCCCTGGCCGTGGTCGAGGGCACCGAGCGCCTCTCCGGCGCCCACGTCACCGCCAGCGACTTGCGCGCGTCGGCCGCCTTGGTCCTCGCTGCCCTGGTCGCCGACGGCGAGACCCAGGTCCACCGCGTCTACCACATCGACCGCGGCTACGAGCGCATCGAGGAGCGGCTGGTGGCCCTCGGCGCCGACATCGAGCGGGCCGAAGACGACTGATGCGGCTGTGGGCGCTCGCGGTTCTGTTCGCCATCGTCGGGTGCGGAGGAGGTGCGGTCTCAGAAGAGGTCGCGCCCCGCGTATCGGTGCGCCTGAGCGAAGAAGAGAGAGTCGGCTCCGTTCGGTTCAGCGGCCCAGCGGATGCGACGCTGATCACTCCGTTCGGTCACGCCAGAGGGACAGACGCCTCGCTCGACATCGAATGGCCGCAGGGAGGCCCCCTCCGTCTCCACAAGCACCAGTGGAACGGCTTCATGTCGTTCGACCTCGAACTCGTCATCGACCCGGCGTCGACGGGTCGCCTCAAGCGCGGCGAGATCACGACGTGGGTGGATTTCGGGCCCACCTGGAGTGTCTACGACGACCTCGACGGCAAGGTCTCGATCCACTGGACGCCGATCGACGGCGGCAGTCGAGTGCGCCATGAAGTCGTGCTCTTCGGCTACGAGGAATCCGGGTCCCTGGGCTACGTCTTCGCCAGCGGACGGGTCGATGTCGACACCGACCGGGATTGACTCAGCCCCGCGCGCGCTCGATGGCGCTCTCGAGGGCGTCGAGGACCTCCTGGCCACCCTGGCCGGCGCGCTCGAGGTAGACGTCGCGTAGGGGCTGGGCCAACTCGCGAAAGGCTTCGCGCTCGGCGGGCTCGAGCTCGATCACGGTCAGGGAGGGCTTGGCCGCGAGCATCTCGGCCAGGCGCTCTTCGTTGACGCTGCGTTGGTGCTCGGCGAGGAAGGGCTCGAGGTCGGCGACGATGCCGTCGACGGTGGCGCGCAGCTCGGGGGCGAGCCCGGCCAGGAAGTCGTGGTTGGAGAGGAAGGTGGTCAGGAACGGGGCGGGCTTGGCGCGCACGAGGTAGTCGGTGACCTCGTAGAAGCTCATCTCCTCGATGGCGAAGAGCGGGTTGACCTGGGCGTCGATCATGTCCAGTTGCAGGGCGCTGTAGACCTCGCCGTAGGGCATGGCCTGGGGATTGGCGCCGAAGGCGTCGTAGGTCGCCAGCAGCAGCGGCGAGGTCATGGTGCGGGTCTTGATCCCCGCGAAGTCTTCGGGCCCACGCACCGGTTGCTTGGTGGTCCAGACCATCCAGCCCTCGGGCAGGATCGACATCAACTCCAGCCCGAGGG
This sequence comes from Engelhardtia mirabilis, assembly GCA_007751255.1. Taxonomy (GTDB): domain Bacteria; phylum Planctomycetota; class UBA1135; order UBA1135; genus Engelhardtia; species Engelhardtia mirabilis. Next base: position 4,012,154 of record CP036296.1, on the reverse strand, counting down.
GCGGGAACAGCGGCTCCACCGCGGCGCGGATCTCCGGATCGGCCAGGGCCGCGCGGTTGGTGGCCTCGTCGTCGGTGAACAGGAAGTGCAGCAGAAGGGCCTGCAGCTCGGGGATCGACTTGCCGAGGTGCCCGGGCGAGGACATCGCGAACTGCAGGCCGCCCATGCGGAGCTGCTCGGTGATGTCGTCGCTGGTGCCGAGGGCGCCGTAGGGGTAGACGGTGACCGACACGGCACCGTCGGTGCGCTCCGCGACGAGACGCGCGAACTCCTGGGCGTAGGCGTCCTGAACCGAGCCGGGTGCTTCTTCGATTGCGAGGCGCCATTGGGTGCCGCCGCCGGTCGAATCCCCGCCACAACTCGCGACCAGGATGGAGAGTAGCAGCGCTGCAAGCGTGGGCAGGTGGACGTGGGAGGTTGCGTTCATGGTCTGTCGAATGGTGGGGGCCTTCACCGGGGCTCAACGCCGCATGAAGGGACGCTTCGAGCTGGCCGACGGCGGCACGATCTTCCTCGACGAGATCGGCGAGATGCCCCTGCACCTGCAGGTCGACCTGCTCAGCGTGTTGCAACGACGGAGGGTGCAGCGGGTGGGTAGCGATCGCGTGACCGGCATCACCGACGAGGCCCTCGACGCCCTGATCCGCTACCGCTGGCCGGGCAACGTGCGCCAGCTGCTGAATGCGATCGAGCACTCCCTGGCCCTCTGTGTGGGCAATGAGATCACCCTCGCGGACCTACCCGACTCCGTGGCCGGCCGGGACCCAGCGTCCGAGGACGACCACGGCTCGGCGGGCTCGGCGAGGAGCGAAACGGAGGCGGAGGGGTGGCTCGACCAGCCGCTTCGACCGGCGCGCGCGGCGGCGGCTCTGGCATTCGAGCGCGCCTACTTGGAGGGCCTGCTTCGTCGCCACGAAGGTCGGGTTGGCAAGGTCGCCGAAGCCGCGGGGATCTCGGCTCGCAGCCTCTACGGGAAGCTCCAACGACACGAGCTGCGCAAGGATGACTACCGGTAGCTACTTCTTCGTCACGGTCCGCGCGCTGGTCAACTCGCCACCCCAACTCCCCCAGCCTGAGAATGGCATCGACTTGCCGTCGACGGGGGCGTCGAAGTTGCCGTTGATCTCGAAGACGTAGTCGACCGACGACTCGAGCGAGTGCAACCGTCCCGCGGTGACGTTCCACTCGAAGCGCCCCTCGCCCTCGCCGCTGATGATGACGAGCGCGCGCAGGTGCTCGGGCACCAGGTGGTCGGCGCGGATCCTGGCTTCGAGGTCGAAGGCGGTTTGCATCAGGTCGGTCAGGTCCAGGTGCAGCTCGACTTCGATCGTGAGATCGACCTGAACGATGGTCTGGCCGTCGAAGACGCGCGTCCCCGCCAGTTCGGCGACGACGTTTCCGGCGTGGCGCTCGCGGCCGAGGTCCGCCAGGACCGGCTCGAAGGCGCGCAACAGCTCGGGGTCCACCGGCCGGTCGTCCTCCATGCCGATGCGGAACAGCTCGGTGATGTCCATGCCGGGGATGCCGACCAGCTCCAGGGCTTGCTGGGGTGACAGGTCGCGCTTCCAGGTCGACGCGTTCCGCACCTCGCCCTTGGGCAGCAGCCAGCGGCAATCGAGGTCCTCGCGCAGCACGCGCGCGGCGGCCTTGGCCTCTTCCGGATCGAGTCCGTCGTCGATCACCTCGGTCTGGAAGCGCGCGCGGCGGCGGTCCCAGTTGAAGCGCGCCAGGGCCGGCCCGTCGTCGTCCCGGCGACCGTCGACCAGGACCTCGGCGTACTGGCGCTCGAGGCTCATCAACTGCCCCAGCTCCACGCTGCGCACGGTGTCGATCGCGGTGGCTTCGACGTCGAGGCTGCGCTCGCCGTCCTGGGGGTCGAACTTGTTGTAGACCTCCTCCAGGGGCATCGATTGACCGGCCACCTCGAACCCGCCGCTGCGGAACTCCACCTCCAGCTCGAGTTCCAAGCGCCGCTCGAACTGGTCGCCTTCGGCCGGGCTCCACGCGAGCTGGTAGCTCGTGGGCTCTGCGCCGGCGGACAGGATCAGGGCGACAGTAGGGGCGATCAGGATGCGGTGGACGGGCTGCATGGCGGGCGGGTCGGGACGCTCGGTCGACCCTCGGCGGTGGTCCGAGGGCCTTCGAGCGGGCTATCGGCCATCCCCAGCCCGCTTCTTCAGCCCCAGGGACGGGGAGTCACCGAGACCCCCTCGCGCGCGGACTGGCGCGCGGCCTCCAGCACGCTGGCCACGCCCAGGGACAGGTCCAGGCCGTACAGGGGATCGGGCACCGCGCCCCGCGCCACGGCGGCCAGTTGGGTCCAGGCGTCGGTCAAGGACCCACTCAAGGGCGGCGCCGTGTGGCGCGCGCTGGGGCCGCCCAGGTCCATCTCGCCGATCTCGTAGGTGCCCGCCCGCCCGGTCCGCAGGAAGCCGCTCGAGCCGATCAGCTCCACGTCCTTGACCGGATTGGGCCAGCACCAGGAGGCCTCGACCACCGCCTGGACCCGGTCGAAGTCCAGCAGCAGCGTGGCCTGGTCGTCCACGCCGCGGTGCTCCTCGGGCCAGATCGACTGGGTCGAGGCGGTGACGCGCTGGGGGGGCCGGCCGACCAGCCACAGGGCCAGGTGCACCCCGAAGCAGGCGAAGTCGACCATCGCGCCGCCGCCGCGCTCGGAATCCAACAGCCACTTGAGGAACGAGGGCGCGCAGCCCAGGGCCGCCGGACCCTGGTGCCCGGCGCGGATCCGCAGGCGCGAGAGCTCACCCAGGTCCCCCGAATGCAGGTGGTCCGCCGCCGCTCGGATGGCCGGGTAGTGGGCCGTCTCGTAGTGGGTCAGGATGCTCAGCTCGCGCTCACGAGCGACGCGGGCCAGGGACAGGGCGTGGTCCAGGTCGAAGTCGAGGGGCCGCTCGACCAGGGCCGCGAGCCCCGCGTCCGCGGCTGCGGCCAGGGCTGCCCGGTGCCCGACGATGTCGGTCATCACGACGACGGCGTCGGGCTTGGTGCGCTCGAGCAGCTCGGCTGCCTCGTCGGTGCGCGGCAGGTCTCCGAAGCCGTACTTCGACGTCAGACGCCTGAACAGGGCCTGGTCGTGCTCGGCCACGCCGACCAACTCGATGTCGTCGCGCAGGCGCGCGGAGTCGAGGACCCAGTCCACGTGCCCGTGGACGAGCCCCAGGAGGGCGATCTTGAGCGGTTGCATGGGGCGACTACTGTGCCGAACCCTCGGCGGTGTGCGTGAGCTCGCCGGTCCAGTCCAGGTCCGCGTGGATCTCGAAGGTGAAGGCGTCGAAGTCGGCGGCCAGATCGACGTCGAGCTCGGCCTCGAACTCCACCGTCAACTCGAACGCCGCGAAGCATCCCGCCGCCAGGTCCCAGGTGAGCTCGCCCGTCCCCGAGTACGACACCGCCATCTCGGCTTCGACCTCGGGCGTGCGCCCCTCGCCGCTGCCGTCGTCGAACTTCACCGTGTCTGTGAAATACTGGCTCAGCTCGAGGGTGCCCTCGTGCTCCAGGGCGAGTCCGATGCGGGCCAGCTCGCGCCCGTCGTCGTCGGCCTCGACGGAGACCAGGGTGCAATCGACGGTGGCTCCCTCGGCGAGCACGTCGAGGAACTCGCCCAGGCGCCCGAGCAGCTCGCGCTCGTCGTCCTCGGCCCCGAGACCGGCGGCGATCGTCGGGGCGCCGGCGGCGTCGAGGCCGCCAGCGACCAGGTCGAAGAGGTCCTGGCCGGAGAGGTAGACGCGCCAGGTCGCTCCGGCTTCGACGGCCTCGCCCGGGACCAGGTGTCGGAAGCCCAGATCCTCGGCCAGGGCGGAGAGGGACTCCAGGGGCTCACCCGCCTTCGAATCCGTCGCGTCGTCGCCGGCCGCGAGCAGCCGCCGCTCCCAACCGTCGTCCCCGTCGCGCCGGAAGAGCACCCGCGCGCCCTCGGTCAGGCCCTCGGCCATGTCGGGCGTCTCGCCGTCGACGGTGAACTCCCCGTACTCGCGCACGAAGGACAGGGGGCCATCGGCGGTGTCGCCCAGGGGCAGCCGCAGCTCGCTGTCGCGGGCCGCGAAGGCCAGCTCGATGTCGCGCGAGAAGGCGTCCTCGTCGTAGCCCTCGATGAAGTCGGCGGGGTCCTGGTCCTCGCCCATGATCTGGATCGCGGCACCCTCGAACTCCAGCTTCCACTGGACGCGATGGTCGGCGGCCAACTCGGCCCCGGGCGGCGGCGACCACTCCAGGGGCGTCTGGGCCGGCGCGGCGAGCAGGGTCAGGACCAGGAGTGACAGCGAGGTGTGGGTGGTCATGGCGGATCGACGGGTGGGTGAGCGGGCGGGAGCGATTATGCTCCTCGCCCGACCGCCGCGAACCCACCTGCCATGTTCCAGAGTCTCACCCAACGCCTTTCCGGCGCCTTCGACCGCTTCCGCGGGGAGAAGGAGCTCACCGAGAGCAACATCGAGGAGGGCCTGCGGGACGTCCGCCGCGCGCTGCTCGACGCCGACGTCCACTTCCAGGTCGCTAAGGACTTCGTCGACAGCGTCCGCGAGCGGGCCCTGGGCCAGGCCAAGATCGCCGACAAGGGGGTCAGTGCTTCGGATCAGTTCGTGGCCGCGGTGCACCATGAGCTGGTCGAGCTCATGGGCCCCGAGGACGCCCGGCTGCAGATGGCCAAGTCGGGTCCGACGGTGATCCTGATGGCCGGTCTGCAGGGCGCCGGCAAGACCACGACCTGCGCCAAGCTGGCCCGGCTGCTCGTGACCAAGCACGCCAAGCGGCCGCTGCTCGTGGCCGCCGACGTCAAGCGTCCGGCCGCGGTGGAGCAGCTGCGCGTTCTGGGGCGCAAGCTGAACGTGCCCGTCTTCCACCAGGAGGGCCTGGGTCCGGCCGACGTCTGCGAGCGGGGCGTGGCCCACGCCCGCGCCCAGGGCAACGACGTGGTGATCCTCGACACGGCCGGCCGTCTGCACGTGGACGACGAGCTGATGGACGAGGTGGCCGAGATCGCGCGGCGCACCTCGCCCGACGACCAGATCCTGGTGGTGGACTCGATGACGGGCCAGGACGCCGTGCGTTCCGCCCAGGAGTTCCACTCGCGCCTGTCCCTGACCGGCGTGATCCTGACCAAGTTCGACGGTGACGCCCGCGGCGGCGCGGCGCTGAGCCTGAAGAAGGTCACCGGGTGCCCGATCCTGTTCCTCGGCACCGGCGAGAAGATCGAGGACCTCGACGCCTTCTCGGCCGAGCGCGTGGCGGGCCGCATCCTGGGCATGGGCGACGTGGTCGGCCTGGTCGAGGCCGCCCAGGACAAGATCGACGAGACCGAGGCCCAGGCCCAGTACGAGCGCCTGGTGATGGGCTCGTTCACGCTCGAGGACATGCTGGCCCAGCTGCGGATGATCCAGAACCTGGGTCCGCTCAAGAAGGTCATGGGGATGCTGCCCGGCGTGGGCCAGCAGCTCGACAACCTCGACATCGACGACAAGCACATCAAGCGCATCGAGGCCCTGTGCACTTCGATGACGGCGCGCGAGCGCCTGCAGCCGGACCTGATCGACATGGGCCGGCGGCGCAGGATCGCACGCGGAGCGGGCCAGGACGTGGGCGCCGTGAATCAGCTTCTGAAGCAGTGGAAGCAGATGAAGCAGCTCATGAAGGTCATGAAGAAGATGGGCATGGGCGCCGGCATGGGCTCCAAGGCCAAGCGCGCCGCCCTCGAGGGCTTCTCGCCCTCCGGTGAGCTGGCGGCGGACCTGGGCGGCGGCGGGATGCTCGACAAGCTCGGCGGCGCGGCGCGCGGGCTCGGCGGCGCCGCCAAGGGCCTGGGCTCGATGATGGGCCTCGGTGGCGGCGGCGGTCTGCCGGAGGGCTTCGACCCCTCGATGCTGGCCGGCGGGGGAGTCCCCGGAGCTCGCGGCAAGTCCGCCACCCGCAAGGCCACCAGCGCGCGCGACAAGGACAAGCAGAAGGCCAAGAACAAGCAGAAGCGCAAGAACCGGCGCAAATAGGGCTGTCACGAGTTGGGGCGAGGGGCGGTCCGGGCGCGGAGCGCGTTGCCCAGCCATCAGGCCTCCTATTCGGATGGCTGGCCGCGACGGATCGAGCGATCGTGGTGGGGCGGGGCGAAGCCGACAGTTGTCCAATTTTCTCCGCCCAAGGACGCTGGGTATCCGTTCTTGTCGATTGGATCGAGGGTCTGGATCGAACTCGGAATGGAGCCGTCAAGTGGATTCGAATCACTGCCCTGCTCCAGGGGTGCGCATTCATATCCGGCCGGCCCGCTGCCTCATTGGTGGGGCTGTAAATTCGGATCAGGTTGTGCCCGGTCACGCTTCCATCCGAGCAATGAAGTCGCGACCTTCTTCGTGATTCATTAGGGAGGGTTGTCGATGCGAGAGAGATCAGCTCTTGGTGTTCGGGTGGGAAGTCAGTGGCTCGCAACCGCTGCCCGGATCTGAGCCACTCTATTGGCCTTGGCCTCGTCGCCATGGGCAAGCGCGGAGGTGACACAGCCGTCGGCGGACTCCCTGCAAGTCGCCGTCGCCCAACTTGCGGCGAGTGGGTTCTCGCCACCTCCGGGATTCGAGGTCGTCGAAGTCGAGCCGGGCGAGCTCGGTGGGAACCCGGGGCGGTGGGAGTTCGACATCGAGGCTGGGACGGGGGAGATCCAGATCGATGTCGCGGTGGTGCAGGACCTGCTCGGAGATGTCGCGATCGAGACACCTGGTGCCCTGACAGGAGCCTTTGTGCTGATCTTGGTGCACGAGTACCATCACGATCCCAGCAACGGCGGCCCGGGGTTGGCCAACTACTGCGAGCATGCCGTGATCTTCTCCAAGAGCTACAACTGGTTCATCGCACACTATCTTTGTGACGTCGAATCGGACATCGACTGAATTGCCCTGTGCCTGTTCCTACAGTCGATGGTCGGGAAGACCTACGACGCGCGAAAAGCGAACTTGCGCTGCAACGGGCAGAGCGGTTGGCCCGGTCCGCTCAGCAACATACCAACGCCGGAGTGCTGCGAGGTCTGAAGCGATGGAAGCAATCAACCAGTCGTCGTTCAGGAAGTTGCGCCTCGTCGGTTCGACGGTCGTGATCTTCTTGCTCGCTTTGACCCGGGCGGAAGCGGGTTCCCGAACGGGGCAAGCGGCCGATTTGGAGCCGATTGCGCTCGAGGAGCTCGACCCCGACGCCGTCTTCGTCACTGGATACTCGAGCGGACTCTTCGGGCAGCGATTCGATGCCACGGCCCTGGGCCATGCCGTCGTCCGCACTCGCAAGGAGCGCGCGTCGGACGCGGAGCCCTGGAGCGTCGCGACGGGGGAGGAGTCCGTGTCATTCACGGTCACCCACCTTGCGGCGGCGGCCGGGGGGGATGTGCTCTGGGTCGCGGGGTACGACGATGCGAACAATGGCGTCCTGGAGCGCTGGATGTTCGACCGGCGCCCCGGTGGTTGGTCGGTGACTTGGGTGGCCCAGGGTGGAGCGATATCGGGTGGAAGCGCCGTTCGATCCATTCTCGGTGGAGGCCCCTTCGTCGCGCCCGAATCGACGCAGCTGCCCGCGGCGGAACGCCAGAGGATGCTGACGCTGCCGGGCGTTCTCCCGGCCAAGATCGCTGTGACTCCCGATGGAGAGCAGGTCTACTTCTATTCGCACCTCGAGAAGGCGATCTATCACAGCAGCGTGGTCGAGCACAGCGCGGATCCACTCGACGACGAGCTGACGACTCCGTCGCCGGTCGTGACGTCGGCGGAGGTTCCGGTTCTCGGTACGTTGAGTCAGATGATGGTCTGGTCCGACGCCGAGCACGGACTGCAGCTCGTGGCCTACCTGAGAGGCTCCTACTCGCCGACGGAGCCGCCCTACCGGGTCCTCGTCGTCGATTCGGACGAGGATGGCATCGTGGACGAGCCAACTTGGATGACCAAGTCACAGTGGAAGCAGCTCCCCTACGGCGCACCGGGACACTGGGATCGGCTCTGGTGGGAGTAGCAGGCGAAGGCGCCACACCGCCGACGTCGAGCTGAGGTCCCTCGCGCCCGCCACGCCTGCAGTCCAGGCAGTGGGGGACCGGTGTCCCTCGCCCCTCCGTCGCGGGCGGCCCGGAGTCCGCCAGGAGCGCCATCGCGGCCGGGCCGGGCCGGGCCGGCGGGGGGCGCGGGGAGGCGCGAGGGCGCGCCGGCCGAGCCCTGACGTCGCCGCGAGGGGGTCGTCTCCCGATCCGGGACCCGCACGGATCCGGGACCCGCACGGATCCGGGACCCGCACGGATCCGGGACCCGCCACGATCCACGACTCGACGGGGTCGGCTGCCCCCCGGATCTCGCGCCGCAGCAAGTCCGCCGGACTCGCTGCTCGGCCGGGATCTCGCGCCGACCCCCGGCGCTGGGATCCCAGGCCCCTCCGGTGACCCAACCGGGCCGGATTCGGGGCGGCGGACCAGGAGCCTGCGCCACAGAGTGCGAACCCGCCGCCACTCGCCCCGAACTCGATCGCGGCCCTGCGCCGACTACCCCGTGGCGCCGAGGCTACGGCGAAGTTGATGCGCCTTGCGCTCGAGCCAGGGTCGAGCACCGGCGAATCCGCATCCTGTGACGCAGCCTCCTGGCCCGCTGGCCCCGATCCCGCCGGTCGGGCCTCCACCCGAGGGGCCGGCGGCGCCCAGGCCGCGGCGCCCAGGTGAGCCGATGGCCGGACTCGGTCGGGGCGAGGGCGCCCTGACGCTCCCCCAGGCTGGCTCCCGGGGGGCCGGGCCGCTATGCTCCTCGCCCTCCAGTCGGCGCGCTCGCGTCGTCTGAAGCCTCGGGTCCGCCCGAGACGACCGCCGCAACCGGCCCCTACGGCTGATCAGTCTTCTGTTCAGTCTCCAGGGGGCGCCGGACCTGCGGCGGACAACGTGAGTCCCCGCGCCGCGTGCGCCGGGACCGTCCGCCGGCCTGCCGCCGGTGGGTTCTCTCGACTCTCACCACATCGACCGACTCGAACCATGGCCGTCGTCATCCGCATGAAGCGCACCGGGCGTAAGAACGCCCCCTGCTACCGCATCTCCGTCGCTGATTCCCGCAACCCGCGCGACGGCCGCACCCTCGAGACCCTCGGCATCTACGACCCGATCTCGCCGGTCGAGGACCTGCGACTTCGACTCGACGTCGAACGCGCCCGCTTCTGGCTCGATCGCGGCGCCAAGCCCAGCCACACGGTCAACAACCTGTTCGTGCGGGAGAACGTCTACGAGGGCAAGGTCGAGAAGCCCAAGCGCGAGCGCCCCGGACGCGCCAAGGACACGAAGAAGCGCGCGAACCGCGCCCAGCGCAAGGCCAGCTTCGCCGCGGCCAAATCGGCCCGTCGGGACGAGCGCGCCGCCGCTCGCAAGGCGGCCAAGGCGGCTGCTGGCGCCGCGGAGTAGCGCCGCTCGAGTGACGGTCGCGCGGGGGGCCTGGATCGGACGACGTGCCGATCCCCGACCCCCTGCCCTGCGAGGGTCAAGACGCCCTGCGAGGGCACGAGACCGCGCGACCGTCGCCCGCTTCGACGTCTGCTGCGCCCGCGGAGGTGGCCCGCCAGGTGCTCACCAGCGCCGATAGGCCGACCCTATCCGTTCCGCGCGTGATGCCCTCGGCCAGGCGGCCGGGGCGACGACCCCACCGCCACGCGCCGATCCCCGGCGCGTGCAGCTCCGCCCCGCGCGCCCTTCGCGCAGCCGAACCGAACAACCCCGTTCGCCGCCCGTGAGCAAGAAGTCCGACCTGATCGTCAAGCTCCTCGACGAGCATCAGTTTCCCCTCCCCCTGCCGAAGGCTCCGGTGGAGGGGTTCGACCTCCTCGAGCACGGGATGTATATGGTGCTGCTCGAGCACCTGACGCCCACCCAGGCCGAGGCTTCCGTGCGGTCGTTGCGGTCCACCTACGTGGATTGGAACGAGTTGCGCGTCAGCCAAGTCCAGGAGATCGCCCAGTCGATCAAGACCAGCTCGCGCAAGACCGGCTTCGAGCTCCTGAACGAGCTCCGCGCGCCGGCCATGGCGGTCAAGGAGTACCTCCAGGACGTCTTCCAGGAGACCCACGGCCTGGACCTCGAGTTCCTGCGCGACGACGTCGCCGAGGGCGCGAAGAAACTGTCGGAGTTCAAGGTCCTGGGGCTCGCGCGCGGGTCCTACCTGCTGTGGCTGGCCGGTGAGGGCAAGGTGCCGCTGCACCTGGGGCTGATCAAGTTCCTCGAGAAGCTCGACCTGGGGCCGAAGACGTCGTCGGTCAAGAAGGCCCACGAGGCCTTCGACCCCCTGGTGCCCAAGGGCCGCGAGCTGGCCCTGACGATCGCCCTGCACGACATCCTCGAGCGCTGGAACGACGAGGAGAACCCGCCCTTCCTGACCATCGCTGCGCTGCGCTCGACGGCCTTCGGCAAGAAGGCCGCGACCGACTTCGAGAACGCCCGGGCCAAGGCCGAGGCCGCCCGCCAGCGCGAGGACGAGCGTCTGCGCAAGGAGGAGGAGCGCGTTCGCAAAGAAGAGGAGCGCGCTCGCAAGAAGGCCGAGGCAGTCGCGTCGAAGCGCGCTTCAGCCGACGCCAAGGCCAAGGCCAGGACCGCCGACCTCGCGAAGAAGGCAGCGGAGCGCGTGGCCAAGATCAAGGACGCCGAGCGCAAGAAGGTCGAGGCCAAGAAGGCTGCGGACGCCAAGAAGGCGGCCGAGGCCAAGCAGAAGGCGGCCGAAGCCAAGAAGCAGGCCGCCGAGGCCAAGAAGCAGGCAGCGGCCGCGAAGAAGGCTGCTGCGAAGCCCGCCGCCTCCAAGGCCGCCAAGAAGACCACCGCGAAGGTTTCGTCCAAGGCGAAGTCCGCGCCCAAGAAGACCGCGAAGAAGGTCGCCAAGCAGTCGACGGCCAAGAAGGCGGGCTCCAGCAAGGTCGCCAAGAAGCCGACCGCGAAGAAGGCGGCCGCGAAGCCCGCGGCGAAGAAGTCCGCGGCGAAGAAGACCGCGGCGAAGAAGACCGCGGCGAAGAAGACCGCGGCGAAGAAGACGACCGCCAAGAAGTCGACTGCCAAGAAGACGGCGGCGAAGAAGTCAGCCAGCAAGAAGCCGGCGGGTAAGAAGTCGACCGCCAAGAAGAAGGCGGCGAAGAAGTCCACCAAGAGTCGCTCCGGCGCCCGCTGAGGCCGCTCTTCGAGCGGTCCGCGGAGACCAGCGGCCGTCAGTGCCACATGGCTCACGAAGCGATCGTCCTGGCCTCGGCCTCTCCCCGACGGCACGCCCTCCTCAGGGAGGCGGGTCTGGCCTTCGACGTCCTCGCGGCCAACGTGGACGAATCGTTGGATGGCGCGCCGGAGCCCGAGGCTGCGGCCGCCGAACTGGCCCAGCGCAAGGCCGCGGCCGTGCGCGAGTCCCTGGGTGACGGGGCCCAGGGGCGCTGGCTGATCGGCGCTGACACGATCGTGGCCGTCCCGGCCAGCCAGGGCTGGCTCTTGCTGGGCAAGGCGGCCGATTCGCGCGAGGCGGCCGGCATGTTGCGGAGCCTGTCGGGGACCACGCACCGCGTCGTGACGGGCGTCTGCGTCCTGGGGATCGCCGCGGGCGGTCGCGCGACCGCCCACGCCGCCACCGAGACCACGGCAGTGACCATGCGCGAGCTGACGGCCGAGGAGATCGATGCCTACGTCGCGAGTGGCGAGTGGCGCGACAAGGCCGGCGGCTACGCCATCCAGGAATCTGCCGATCGATTCGTGACCGAGCTCACGGGCGGCGGGTTCGACAACGTCGTCGGCTTGCCGGTGGCCTTGACGCTGGAACTCCTGGAATCGGCTGGCGCACCGTTGCCGCTGCGTGGAGGTCAACGCTGATGGGTGTCTCCCCGACCATCGCGTCGAAGTTGGCCCAGCGCGCGGCGCGCTACGCGGAGCTGACCTCGCTCTTGGCCGATCCCGAGGTCGCGGGCGCTCCCAAGCGCTACTCGGAAGCCCTGCGCGAGCGCGGGATGCTCGAGCGCTCGGCGGAGCTGTTCGAGGAGCTCCAGCGGCTGAGGTCGGTGCGCGAGGACGCCGAGGCGATCCTGGACGAGCCCGACGCCGACGACGAGCTGGCCGACATCGCGCGCGAGGACCTCGACGGGCTGGACGAGAAGGAGGAGGCCCTCGAACACCGCATCAAGGGCGAGCTGGTCAAGGACGACGACCTGCTGCGCACGAAGGTGATCGTCGAGGTCCGTGCCGGGACCGGCGGTGACGAGGCGACGCTCTTCGTCGGTGATCTGTACACGATGTACTCCAAGTACATCGAAGCCCGCCATTGGCGGAAGGAGGTGATCGACATCTCCCCGACCGAAGTGGGCGGTATCAAGGACGTCACCTTCGCCGTCGAGGGCGAGGGCGCTTGGAACCTGTTGCGCTTCGAGTCCGGCGGTCACCGCGTGCAGCGCGTGCCGAGCACCGAGTCCCAGGGGCGCATCCACACCTCCGCGGCGACGGTTGCAGTGCTGCCCGAGGCCGAGGAAGTCGACGTGGACCTGCGCGACGAGGACCTGCGGATCGACACCATGCGCGCGGGCGGCCCCGGCGGCCAATCGGTGAACACGACCTCCTCGGCCGTGCGGATCACGCACCTTCCGACCGGCACCGTGGTCCAGTGCCAGGACGAGAAGTCGCAGCACAAGAACAAGGCCAAGGCCATGCGCGTGCTGCGCTCGCGCCTGTTCGAGGCCGAGCGTCAGCGGGTCCACGATGCGCGCGCCGCCGAGCGCAAGGAGCAGGTCGGCTCGGGCGACCGCAGCCAGCGCGTGCGGACCTACAACTTCCCCCAGAACCGCGTCAGCGACCACCGCCTCGGGGCCAACTTCAGCCTCGAGTCGATCGTGGGGGGCCGGCTCGACCCGCTGCTCGAGCAGCTCGTCGAGCAGGACCGCGAGGAGCGCATCGCGCGCCTCTGAGGGGCGGCCGGGTTCGGCGCCTCGAAGCGATCTCGCGGAGCGTCACCCCGCCGGACTGGGCTCGCTCCACCCGAAGCGGTGCCGACCGACCGAGTTCCACAGATCTCCTGTCCCCGGCCCCTCCCACGGGTCCCAGGCGGCACCTCGGCGCCGCGGGGGCTTGCACCGCCGGGGCCTCGGTGGAGAATGCTCCGTCCCCGGCCGCGCGGTCGGTGAACCGCCAGGCACGCGTTGCGTTGGCCACCGAGACCCGCGACGACCCCCTTCCCGACCATGACCGACGCCAGCGCATCCCCGACCCCGCCCGCCGTCCTGCAAGACCTCCCGGAGGGCGCCACGCTGCTCAAGGAGGGGAAAATTCCCTTCCGCCCGAAGGAGCGCAAGCTCGAGACCGCGCCCCTGCTGCTGAACAAGGCGGCCTGGGTGCTGGTGGTCGGGTCGCTGATCCCGTGGTACGGCCACGATGGCGGCTGGGTCACCACTGTGGCAGCCAAGGCGGTCGTGGCGCTGGGCTGCTTCCTGCTCTACTGCTGCGTCGTCGCTCGAACCGACGATCCGGTCCCGGCCGGCCTGGGCGCCCTCGGCAAGGCCCGTTGGGGCCCGGAGTGGGGGACCAAGACGCGCGGCTTCAAGGACCACATCCTGCAGCTGATCCCGACGCCGCTGCACATCCTCGCCTTCCTCGTGGCCGGCGCGGGCTTCCTCCTGCCCCTGGCCGATCCCCAGATGGGTGATCTGCTGAAGGCCATGGTCGAGGTCGGCTCGCTGCTGCTCGGCGGCGGCACCCTGGTCCACATCTTCGCCTACCGCAAGGGCGCGCACTTCTCGCCGATCTTCCCGATGCTCTTCATCGGCCCGGCGTTGGCCGGGACGTCGATCCTGATCCAGACCATCGGCGGCGGCAACATCGGCTCGAAGGTGCCCGCGCTGCTCGGCAGCATCCTCTCGGCCGGTGCGGGCCTGTTCGCCGTCTACACGATGGTGCTCGCGCTGATGGAGGCCAAAAAGGAAGGCGACGCCAAGAAGGCCGCCGCGGTCGAGGCCCGCAAGGCGGCGCGAGCGGCGCGCAAGAGCTAGTGACGGCTGTCGAGGGTCCCCCGCGCGTCGCACGCGAGATGCTCGCGCGGGGACGGGAGTTCTTGCAGCGCAAGGGGCTCGAGGAATTCCGCCTCGACGCGGAGCTCCTGGTGTCCCACGCGTTGGGCCTGGGGCGGTTGGACCTGTTCCTGCAGCTCGACCGGCCGGTCGTCGAGACCGAGGTCGTCGCGGCGCGCGAGCTCCTCGTGCGTCGGGCCAAGGGCGAGCCCGTCGCCTACTTGATCGGCGAGCGCGAGTTCTACGGTCGCGGCTTCGAGGTCGGGCCCGGGGTCCTGATCCCGCGGCCGGAAACGGAGCTGATCGTCGATCTCGCCCGCGACTGGGCCAAGCAGACCCTGTTCCCCTCCGGCGGGGCGCGGGTGCTCGACGTGGGCACTGGCAGCGGTTGCCTGGCTGTGACCCTGGCGCTCGAGTTGCCGGGTTCGACGGTCGATGCGATCGACGTGTCGGAGCCGGCGCTGAATCGCGCCCTGGCCAACGCCGCCCGCCTGGGTGCGGACGTCAGCTTCCACCGCGGCGACGGTCTGGGGCCCTGGAGGTCCGAGACCGCGCGCTTCGACCTGATCGTGTCGAATCCGCCCTACATCGACCCCGGTCACGCAGGCGACCTTGCCCGTGAGGTGCGCGACCACGAGCCGGTCGAAGCCCTGTTCGCGCCGGCCGGGGATCCGGACCATTGGGCGCTGCGCCTGATGGACCAGGGCCTGGCCCTGCTGCGGCCCGGAGGGGTGCTGTTGATCGAGCTCGGCTACGACCAGGCCCCGCGCCTGCGCGAACGAATGGCCGAGCGCGGCGTCGAGGGCAAGTTCCACAAGGACCTCGGCGGCCACGAGCGAGTGCTGGAACTGCCGAGCCTCGCGAGCTGAACGCTAGGGACCTGCGCCACTCGCCCACGCGCGTCCGTCGAGCCTCGATCGACGTCGTCCGCGGGCGGCAACTACCCTGATACCGGGCCTGACACCGGGTGCAGCCACGAGCTGAAGGCGCCGGTCGCCGAGGCTCGACGAGCGCGGTCAGGCCGTCGGGCCGTCGGCATTGCGCACGGCCACGTAGCGATTGACCGAAGCGCGCTGCTCGTCGTTGAGCTCGTTCATGAAGACCGCGACCTCGTAGTGGTCGAGGTGCGGGCTGATCTTGGCGCAGCGCACGACCACGCCGCGCGAGTCGATCGACAGCTTGCCGCCCTCGCCATCGGGCACGTCGATGTGCAGTCCGAGCAGGGTCAGCTCGGGGATCTCCCGATCGGAGAAGAAGCAGGCCCCGGCGGCGCTGATGTCGCGCAGTTGCACCTCGGTGAAGCCCTTCTCCAGGGCGATGCGCGCCGACCACTCCGCCTTGGCGCGGGCGTGCTTGCGGCGCTCGTCGACGGCGGGGCCACGATCGCGGGGGGCGGAGGGAGAGTCGCTCATGGGGGGGCTGGCTGGGTGGTGGCCGGGGGATGGCCGAAGGTAGGCACCCCGCCCCCTCCAGCGCAACGACGGAGGCCGGGTAGACCGTCTGGAGGGACGCCTGCCGGGAGGTGATCGGCAACCCCGCCGGGAGTAGGATCGGGGCTCGGGCGGGCCAGCGGCTCGCCCGGGGAAGCACCCCAGGAGCCGAGCTCCAGGGCGTCCTCCCGCTCCCGGCGGCACGGCGCCGCCCGCGCAGCAATCGAAATCTGACTCCCTCTCCTCCCTGGCCGTACCAACGGCCCCTTGGCGGCTGCGAGCCGCAACACGACACGATGGCGAGCTACAACAAAGTCCTTCTGATGGGCAACCTGACCCGCGACCCCGAGACCCGCTTCGCCCAGAGCGGCACGGCGATCGTCAACTTCGGCCTGGCCGTGAACGAGCGCTTCCAGACCCAGGATGGTCAGTGGCAGGACCGCCCGACCTTCGTCGACGTGACCATGTTCGGCAAGCGCGGCGAGGCCTTCGCGCGCTTCCACACCAAGGGCAAGTCGGCCTTCATCGAGGGCAAGCTGCGCCTCGACACCTGGGAGGACAAGAACGGCGGCGGCAAGCGCTCCAAGCTCTACGTGGTCGGTGACAACTGGGAGTTCGTCGGCGGCAAGGAAGACGGCGGCGGCGGTGGGGGCGGCGGTTCCTGGGGCGGCGGCGGAAGCAGCCAGCAGCGCAGCGCCCCTCCGCAGCAGTCCGGCGGCTCCTCCGACCAAGGCGGCGACGACGCCTGGGGCGGCTCCCCGTCCTTCGAGGACGAGATGTCCGACACGCCCTTCTGAGATCCGAGCGGCGACGGGCCGCGTGCCGACAGGAGTTCGACCCTGCGGCATCGACTGACGCGACTACCGACGGGGCCCACGGGCCCCGTCGGCCGTTCGGCGGAGCCCGCGCCCTTCGGCCACTGGGCCGGCTGGACAGCCCTCGTGCCGCACTGCCGGTGACTCCCGAGCGACCAGATGCATCCGCCGCCTTGGACCCGCTGTCAGCGGCCGAGGTTCACGTTCCAGCGCGGCTCGAGGGTCCGCCCGTCGAGCAGGCGCACCTGGCGGTAGCGCGGGGCGTGGAGGGCGAGCTCGGGGAAACCGTCGCCGTCCGAGTCGTCGAGGGCCGTCACGTCGTAGCCCGAGCGGCACCAATCGCCCTCGATCGGGAGCAGCGAGTCGTCGAGGCCGACGACGTCGAGCTGGCGCAGGACCGACCCGTCCGCCGCGGAGTGGATCACCAGGAATCCCCCGTCGCAGTCCATGCCCGTCTCGTTCGCCGTGTGCGCCAGGTCCGCCAGACCGTCGCCGTCGAAGTCGCCCACGCGGGCGATCGTCGCCCCCTCTGCCTGCAGGTAGCCGCCGCTGTAGTCGTGGGACCAACGCTCCTCCCCGGTCTCGAGGTCCGTGGCCGAGATGCTCTCGTCGATGGTCGTGGTGACGACGGCGTCGGGCACCCCCGAGGCGTCCACCAACCAGGTGGCGGCCCAACCGTCTCGCAACGGGAGGCCACGTCGCAGCGCAAGTGGCTCGGTGAACTCCGGCAGCGGTTGCGTCGACGGAGCGGGCCAGATGCCCGAGAAGCGGGGGATCAAGACCTCGCCCCGGCCGTCGCCGTCGAGGTCCGCGATGCCGAAGCCGGCGACTTCCAGGTTCGACGAGGACCTGCCGAACTGGGATCTGGCCTCCGCCGGCGCGACCAGTGCGCCCGACTCGTCCACCTCGAAGCCGGCCGAGACCACCGCGGCCTCGGTCCGGTACCACAGGGACACGGGCCGCCGCAGGCCGCCGTCCACCAGCACGACGCACCGGTCAGCGCCCACGAGGACGTCGGGCGTCGGGTCGCCGACGAGTTGCAGTCCGGCGCTGATCGAGGTGCCGAACGCGGCGATGCCCCGGGGCGACTGGACGGTTGCCAGGCGCGCGCCGCTGCCGCCGGAGAGCAGCACCAGGGGGCCGGAGGTGACCCTCCAGACCTCCGAGGCCCTCGGCGAGGCGACGGCCACGTCCCCGATCCCGTCGCCGTCCAGATCGCCCGCCGCGGCGACCTCGAGGCCGAAGCCCGGCTGGCCCTCGGCTGTCCACAGCGGGCTGCCGTCGACCCCGCTCAGGGCCCGCACGGTCGGGACGCTGCATCCGCCCCAGCCGAAGACCTCGGCGGCGAGCCGCCCGGCGACGACCACGTCGGACACGCCGTCTCCGTCGAGGTCGCCCGGCGAACAGAGGGAGTTGCGGCAGCGGTCGATGGCGTCGGCGGGCGCGGCGGCGCGGAGGCTCGCTGCGAGCAAGGTCGTGGTGATCATGGGCTCTCCGCGTTCGGTCACCCTAACCCTCGGATTCCATGGGCACGGCGCTCCGCGCAGCCCGTTACCTGCCCGTGACCCGGGCGGGGCCGCCGAAGGCCGCGGCGCCAACCGCGCGAAGCTCCATTCAGTTCCAGCCGAACTGCACGCGGATCGCGTTGGTCAGGCTGATGCCGCTGTCGGGGGAGATCGAGGCGGCCTGGAAGTAGAGGTCCAGTCCGAACAGCCCACAGCTGAGCGGGATGTCGACCGCGTAGAGCCCGACCTGGTCGAAGAAGTAGGGGCCGCCGCCGACCGCGACCAGCGACAGGGTCCCGGCAAAGGTCGGGATGTTCGCCTGGGTGTAGCCCAGCAGTAGTACGTCCTGGACGGCCGAGGAGACGAAGGTGGTGTGGTCGACGGCGAGCTTCAGGGTCCTGCCGATCAGGGCGTCCGTCCCCGGCGCCAGGCCGAAGACCAGCGGGTTGGCGGGCGAGCCGGGGATGACCTCCACGGTGCTCGGCACGGGCTGGAACTCGAAGCCGCGGTTGTCGCCGTAGGGCAGGAAGCCGAGGTCGATCCAGGTGCCGGCGTCGACGTCGAGCCGGTGGAACTTGCCCCAGCCGCCATACAGGTCGCCACAGGCGTCAGTCGCCATCCATTGCATCGACGGTGTGTCCGCGATCAGCGTCGAGAGCACGGCGCCCGTCGCCGGGTCCAGCTCGACCACGGCCGAGGAGGTGCCGCCCAGCAGGCGCGCCCCGTGCCAGTGCAAACTCTGGATCGCGAGGCTGCCCGTGACACCCCGCGGCAGCGCGGTCCCGTCGACAGCGATCTCGTACAACTCCGAGGGGCCGCCGGTGCTGTCGCCTTCGACGGCGAGCAGGCTGCCGTCCGGAAGGAAGGTCAAGCCCCGCACGCTCTCCAGCCCCAGGATCGGGCGCTCGTCCAGCGTCGCTCCCGTGAACGGATCGAGCCGCACCAGCATCAGGTCGCCGGCGGTGGAGCTGGGATTCCCCGTCGTCCACAGCCGACCGGCTGCGTCCTTGGCCATGGCGTTGGGGCGCACGCCGAAGATCGTCGCGAGGGTCGTCGCGGGGCCGCCGTCGAGGTCCATCTCGTAGGCCTTCTGGAAGTAGCTCACGGTGATGACGCCGGTCGGCGTCTGCGCGGCCGACGCGGGAGTCAGGGCTGCGAGGGTGGCGAGAGCTGCGAGCGCTGATGTGGCGGGTACGGTCCAGTTCTTCATGGCTCCCATCCTGCCACCGAGCTCGCCCTCGAAGGACGTCCGCGGGACCGGCCCTTCGCTGGACGTGCGCCGCGGCGGTCCGGCCCGCGCCGGTGAATCCAGGGGGCCAGGGAACAGCCGCCGCCGAACCCGCCGGGCGCGGTCATCCGCCAATTCCCCGCACCCAGACCCCGCCGGCGGGCCTCAGCGCGCCCGTGCCTTGGCCCGATCTCTCGGCGTCCGGGCCCAAACCCGACCCGCCGACGTGGGCTGCGCGCTCAGCAGCGCTTGCACTTCTCGTGCAGGTCCCCGGCCAGCAGATCTTTGCGGAACTGGCGGTAGGGGACGTCGTTCCAGATCTCGCGGCCGGTCTTCTCGTGCACGTTGCCGAGGTTCAGCTCGCGGCTGTCGAAGAAGTTGCAGCAGGGGGTGACGTCGCCCTCGACGGTCACGTAGGCCATGTGCCGCGGCCAGTAGCAGTCCATGCGCTGCTCCTTGGTCCAGGGCTCGAAGCCCCAGTGGACCTGCAGCGGGCCGTCGTAGGGGGGCAGGGAGCGCAGCCACTCGCGGTCGGCCTCGTCCAGCTCGAGGACTTCCTGGCCGGCCACGTGGCTGCCGTTGAGCTTGGTGAAGGTGATCGCGTCGACGCCCAGCTCCTCGGCGATGGCGAGCAGCTCGGGGACCTGCTTCAGGTTGCGCTTGGAGAGCACGCTCATCACGCCGATCGAAGGCGTCGTCGAGCCCAGGGCGCGCCGCGCCGCGAGCAGGTTCGACACGCAGCGCTTGTAGACGCGCAGTTGTCCGCCCTTGCGCAGGCTGCGGAAGGTCTCCGCGTCGGCCCCGTCCATGGAGAAATTGATCAACGCCAGGCCGGACTCGATCAGGCCGAAGGCCGCCTCGGCGGTGACCTTCGAGGCGTTCGAGTAGGTGTGGACCTCGATCCCGCGCTCGCGCGCCGCGCGCACGAGGGCGAACAGCTCGGGGTTCAGGAAGACCTCGCCCAGGCCCTGGAGCTCGACCTTCTCGACCCCGGGGAAGGCGTCGAGGATCCGGTTGAACTCGGCCAGGCAGAGGTGCTCGGTGGGCCGGTCGTAGCCGTCCAGAGAAAGGGGGCACGACTGGCAGCGGAAGTTGCAGATCGACGTCGTCTCGATCTGCAGGGCGCGCACGGGCAGGGGGTTCGTACCGGTCTCGCGCACCCACTCCCAGATCGCCTCCTGGCTGGCCCCGACCAGGTGGGGGGGCAGGTCCAGCTCCGACGGAGAGCCGCCCAGGGCCGGCTGGTCCTGGGACGGGTGTAGGGGCAGCTCCTGGGAGCTGGGGGAGGTGGTGTCGCGGTCTTCCATCGTGCGATTCGAACCGCCAAGTCTACCGCTGGCCTGATGACCAGGGTCTGGCCGGACAGGACCTTGTAGGCGGACCCGGCCGTCGTTGGGATAGCGGGCCTCCTCAGAATGCAGATCACGATCCAACTCCACGCGGTCCTGCGCGAGCGGGCCGGCGCCGAACACTTGACCCTCGACGGCGTCCCCGACGACCTGACCGTGGCCGGAGCCAAGCGGCTGGTGGCCGAGCGCTGGCCCGAGCTGGGGAACCTGGACCACGTGCGCGGGGTGCTCGGCACGCGCTACGTGCCCGACGGCCAGGCCGTCGACGGGTCCGAGGTCCTGCACCTCTTGCCTCCGGTCTCCGGGGGCGAGCCGGGGGAGGACGAGTTGCTCGAGCGGGGCCTGTTCGAGCTCTCGTCCGAGCCGCTCGATCCCGGGGCCTGCCTGGCGCGGGTGACCCACGAGTCCTGCGGCGCCTCGGTGGTCTTCACGGGCACGACCCGCAACCGCAACCGGGGCCAGGACGTCGACCGGCTCGAGTACGAGGCCTTCGCCGCCATGGCCGGTCCCGAGATGGAGCGGGTGTTCGAGGACTGCCGCGCGCTCTTCGGCGAGGGCGGCAGCGAGGAGCCGGCCTACGACTCTCCCGAGGGGCGCAGCCTGCGAATGCTGTGCGTCCATCGCACCGGCGCCGTGGGCCTGGGCGAACCCTCGGTCGTGGTGGCCGTGGCGAGTCCCCACCGCGACGCCGCCTTCCGTGCCTGCCGCTTCCTGATCGACGAGCTGAAGGCCCGTCTGCCGGTCTGGAAGAAAGAGCACTATGGCGATGGGCACCATTGGATCGGCGACCGTTCCTGAGTCGGGTGCGGGCGCCTGGGGTCGGCTCCCACGGCCTCCCGCGGCTGGCCCCCGCCTTCAAACGCCCGCCCGCCGTTGCTACCCTGCGCGGCCGCGAATCGGCGTGATGGGGCCCGCCGCTGGCGGTCCTCTGCTCCACACGTCCGCGCGGATCCAACCCGGGACGAGCCCGTCAAGGACCGTCCGTCCCGCCCGCCCAGTCCGCCCCAACGCGACCGAGACCGCGCGCCGGGCTCGGTAGCACGGCCCGATCGCTCCCCCGACATGAGCACCGCAGGATCGAGTACGACCGCCGCGAACGGCGCGCACCTGAGCCCCCTGACCGGCCTGCCCGGCGCCGACCGCACCGCGCGGATCGGCCGCGTGGGGGGGGTCAACCTCAACGCCAGCGGCGTGGAGCGTGAGGAGTTCGAGGTCGACGTGCTCTTCGTGGGTGCCGGCGCGGCCAGCTTGGCCTCCGCCATCACGCTCCAACGCCTGGCCCAGGCCAAGGGCCAGGAGCTGTCGATCCTGATCCTCGAGAAGGCCGAGGACATCGGCTACCACACCCTCTCGGGCGCGGTCATGGATCCGCGCGCGATGCAGGAGCTCTTCCCGGACTTCCTCGAGCAGGGCTGCCCGGTGGAGAGCGAGGTCACCTTCGACTGCGTCGACGTGCTCTTCGCCGGCGGGGGCAAGTTCCGCCTCAAGGGCGCCCTGGTCCCGCCGCAGTTCAAGAACCACGGCAACTACATCGTCAGCCTCTACAAGGTCGTGCGCTGGTTGAAGGACCAGGCCGAGGAGCTGGGCATCGACATCTACGCGGGCTTCGCGGCGAGTGAAGTGCTGTACGACGGCGACCGCGTGGTGGGGGTGCAGACCCGCGACTCAGGGCTCGCCAAGGACGGCAGCCAGAAGGGCAACTTCGAGCCGGGCATGAACGTGAAGGCCCGCGCCACGGTCTTCGCCGAGGGCACGCGAGGCAGCCTGACCAAGGGCTTGATCTCGAAGCTCGGTCTGGACGCTGGCAAGAACCCGCAGATCTGGGAGACCGGCATCAAGGAGATCTGGTCGATCCCCGAGGAGCGCGGCAAGCAGATGCTCGGTTCGGTGATCCACACCGCCCTGCACCCGCTCGGCACCCGCGGCTACGGCGGCGGTTGGATCTACGGCCAGAAGGACAACAAGCTGTCGATCGGCTTCGTCGTGGGCCTCGACCACCCCGACGCGAAGCTCGATCCCCACGCCCTGTTCGTGCAGTGGAAGCAGCACCCGGCGCTCGCGGAGCTGCTCGAGGGCGGCAAGATCGAGCGCTACGGAGCGAAGACCATCCCCGGCGGCGGCTACTACAGCCTGCCGCGCACCTATGGCGACGGCTTCATGTTGATCGGCGACTGCGCCGGCTTCGTCAACATGGCGCGGCTCAAGGGCATCCACCTGGCGATGAAGTCGGGCATGCTCGCGGCGGAAGCGCTGATCGACGCCCTGGCCGCGGACGACACCTCGGCGGGCAAGTTGAAGCGCTACGAGGAGCTGGTCGAGGGCTCGTGGATCAAGGCAGAGCTGTGGGGCGTGCGCAACTTCCGCCAGGCCTTCGCGGAGGGCTTCTTCGCCGGCTCGATCGACGCCGGCCTGCAGATGATCACGGGTGGCCGCGGCCTCAAGGCCCGGCGCGGCGTGCATCCCGACTACCAGTACACCGAGCGCATCGACAAGTCGCTGCTCACCAAGCCGACCTTCGACGACGGTCTGTCCCTCGACAAGCTGACCGACGTGTACCACTCGGGCGCGGTCCACGAGGAGGACCAGCCCAGTCACCTGGTGATCACCGACCCGGACATCTGCGTCACCAGGTGCACCGAGGAGTTCGGCAATCCGTGCCAGAACTTCTGCCCGGCGGCCGTCTACGAGTGGACCGAGCGTTCGGCCAAGGACGGCGTGATGATCAACGCCAGCAACTGCGTGCACTGCAAGACCTGCGACGTGGCCGATCCCTACCAGGTCATCGAGTGGACCGTGCCCGAGGGTGGCGGCGGTCCCAAGTACATCGACATGTGAGCACGGGGGCGGCTCATCCCCGCGACGCCCCCCTGTTGCCCCGAATCCAGCCCCAGCGCTCGGCCCCGACTCGCGAGCCGAGCAGCCGCGGCGAATCCCGACCAACCGCCCTCGACCCCGACCGACGCACCGCTCCCCCCGATGAAGATCACGACCAAGGACCGCTCCGCCAAGCTCGCCAAGACCCCCCTGCTGGTGCTGTTGTGCTGTGAGGGCGAGACGCTCTCCCTGCCGCCGGGCGTGACCCTGCCGGCGACCGCGCTGGCGGACTTCAAGGGCAAGGCTCGTGAGGCGCGGTTGGTCGACCCCACTGGCGGCGATGCCGAGCGGGTCCTGCTGGTCGGCCTGGGCAAGCGCGACGCCGCCAACTGGGAGGCCCAACGCCGTGCGGGCGCGATCGCGTCGAAGCGTGCGGAGAGCCTGGGGCTGAAGAGCTACACCCTGTGGACGTCCGACGCCGACGACTCCGTCGGATGTGGCGCGGAGGGCACCGGGCGCTCCCTGGCCGAGGGCGCGGTGATGGGGACCTACAAGTACACGGAGATGAAGTCCAAGGCCGAGAAGCCGTCCCTCGCGGGCGCGACGCTGATCGGCAAGGGCACCGAGTTCAAGCGGGGCGTCGAGCGCGGCGCGGCCCTGGCCGACGCGAACCTGTTCACCCGCGACCTGCAGAACGCGCCCGGCAACGCGTTGACGCCGACCAAGCTCGCCGCCGCCGCCCGCAAGCTGGCCGGGTCGTCCCCGCGCCTCACGATCAAGGTGATCGAGGAAGCGGAGATGAAGAAGCTGGGCATGGGCGCCCTGCTCGGCGTCAGCAACGGCTCGCGCGAGCCCGCCAAGCTGATCCACCTGGTCTACAAGCCCACCAAGCGCGCCCGCGGCTCCCGCAAGGTGGCGCTGGTCGGCAAGGGCCTGACCTTCGACGCAGGCGGCATCAGCATCAAGCCGGCCGCGAAGATGGAGGACATGAAATACGACATGTCCGGCGGCGCCGCGGTGCTCGGCACCTTCCACGCCCTGGCGGCCCTGGGCTGCCCCCACGAGGTGCACGGCATCGTGCCGGCTTCGGAGAACCTGCCCGACGGCCAGGCCACGAAGCCCGGCGACGTGCACACGGCCATGAACGGCACGACGATCGAGGTCATCAACACCGACGCCGAGGGCCGCCTGATCCTGGCCGACGCGCTCTGCTACACCACCACCAAGGTCAAGCCGGACGAGATCATCGACCTGGCGACCCTGACCGGCGCGGTGATCATCGCCCTGGGCCACGAGCTGACCGGCATGTTCCCGTCGACCCCGGAGCTGCGCGATCGCCTGCGCGCCGCGGGGGACGCAACCGGCGAGCCGGTCTGGGAGCTGCCGCTCTTGGAGTGCCACAAGGAGCAGATGAAGGGCACCGTGGCCGACCTGCGGAACATCAACACCCCCGGGCAGGGCAACGGCTCGACCTCCGGCGCGGCCTTCTTGTCGAACTTCGTGGGGGAGACCCCCTGGTGCCACCTGGACATCGCAGGAACTGCCTGGGGCAGCCTCGATCGGGACTACACCGGCGGCCCGATGGGCTCCGGTGTCGGCCCGCGGCTGCTGATGGAGTACCTGACCGAGTCTTGACCCGCCTGGCCCCGGTCGCCCCTCGGTCTCCGGCGCTGTTCGAGGGTTTCTCCGCAGCGTCGGCGCCGGCGCGGGCCTGAGTCCGGGACGGACCGCTGCAGAGCAGCCGATCCGTGACCGGAGGGGTTCGATCGGCGCCAAGCCCGGCCTAATGACCGGTTCCAGCGCGTACCATCTCAGGCCCAATCTCGAGGGCCGCGTCGCGGCGGGCCGCTCCAGGCCCACCTGCAGCGGCGACACCGGCCCCCGATCCCGTCGACCCAACCGCAGCGGCGAGTGCCTCGGCAGAGCGCCGGCCCTCCCCGCCGAAACGAAACCTTCCCCAACCGTCCCTTCTCGAACAGTGGCACAGAAAGAACTCGTTCCCGGACTCGCTGGCGTTCCCGCGGCTGAGTCGGCGATCAGCTACATCGACGGCGCTGCCGGCATCCTGCAGTACCGCGGATACCGGATCGAAGAGCTCGCCGTCGAGAGCACCTTCGAGGAGACCGCCTGGTTGCTGATGGAGGGGGAGTTGCCGACCGCCGCGCAACTCGAGAGCTTCCGCAAGGAGCTGGGTCAGCACCGCGAGCTGCCGTCGCCGCTCGTTTCGATGCTGCACGACATGCCGAAGGACGCCCATCCGATGGCGGTCCTTCAGGCAGCGGTCGCCGCGCTCGGAGCCTGCGAGCCCCGGGTGCCCTTCGGGGACGAGGCCGCCTTCCGCGGCGCTTGGTTGCGGCTGCTCTCGGCGGTGCCCTCGATCGTCGCGACGCACGAGCGCTTCCGCCGCGGTCAGGATCCGATCTCGCCGGATCCGACCCTGTCGACCGCCGGGAACTTCCTGCTGCAGTTGACCGGCGACCGTCCCAGCAAGATCGCCGAGCGCATCTTGGACTGCGCCCTGGTGCTGCACGCCGACCACACGATGAACGCGTCGACCTTCGCCGCGCGCGTGGTTTATGGCACCCAGGCTGATCCCTACGCCTCGATCTGCGGCGGTGTAGGGGCCCTCTCGGGTCCGCTCCACGGGGGCGCCAACGAACGCGTCCTGGCTTCGCTTCAGTCGATCGGTTCGGTCGAAGCCGTCGACGCCTGGGCCCAGGACCAGTTCGCGAACAAGGGCAAGATCATGGGCTTCGGGCACCGGGTCTACTCGGTCAAGGATCCCCGCAGCCACGCCCTGCAGAGTCTCGCAGTCAAGCTCTTCGACGAGCTCGGCAGCACTCCGATCTACGACGTGGCGCTCAAGCTCGAGCAAGTCGTCGTGGATCGCTTGGGCGACAAGGGCATCCACCCCAACGTCGATTTCTTCAGCGGTATCGTCTACTCGAAGCTCGGCATCCCCACGGACCAGTTCACGCCGATCTTCGCCATCGCGCGCACGGCGGGCTGGATGGCGCACCTGCACGAGCAGATGCAGGACAACAAGCTCTACCGTCCCGGCCAGGTCTACGTGGGTGTCGCCGAGCGACCCTACGTGCCGATCGGCGAGCGGGGCTGAGGCCCGAGGAGTTCGCACTTGGCACTGGGGCGGCGCGGGAAGAACCTGATCATCTTGCTGGTCCTGTTGTCGCTGATGATCGCGGCGACGGTGGGGCTGTGGTTGATCCTGGATTCAGCCAAGCGCGACATCGGCTCGGGCGACTACCGGGGATTGGAGGCCACCGAGGAGAGCGATGCCGACGGCGAGATTCAGCACGGAGGCCTTCGTCGCCGGGCGACGGCGGACGAAGATCGAGATGGAGCCTCGATCGGGCCGGGTCCCTCGATCGATCCGGTCGTCGGGTTCGATCAGGGTGGCGCCGTCGTGAGTCTCGAGGGGACCCGGTCGATCCGATCGTGAAGGCCAGGAGGTCCGGCGCCCGCGGACCGGCGGGCGGACTGCGACTGGTGGCCAGCGCGGGTTTGGCAGCGGGCGCAGCATTGTTGGCCTGGGGCCTGTGGTTGCCGCCCAAGTCGGCTGACCCGGCGCCGGAGCCCGCATTCGGCTCGAGTCCTGAGGTCGAGCCCGAGGACCACGGGCCGACCCCCGCTGACGAATCGCCGCCCAGCGCCAACGTGGCCCTCGCAGCGCGGGTGCTCGACTCCCTGGGTCGTCCGGTCGCGGGCGCGTCGGCTGTTGTCGCCGGTCCTGGCGGACGCATCCTGGCCCGTGCGCGAACCGACTCCGGCGGACTGCTGCTGCTACGGCCCGCGCGCCAGGCCCTGGGTCGCGACGCCGTGATCGTGATCGCCGACGAGGGCGCGGTCCACTGGCGGCCGGCTCCGACCGAGAGCGCCTGGCTCGACGAGTTGGTGCTGTCCTCGGAGGCGTCCATCCTGGGTCAGTTGTTGCTGCCGGACGGGACCCCGGTCTCGGGCGTCGAGCTGCGGGCGCGGCTGGTCGCCCTGGAGGGAGACGCGTCGGGGATCGCTACGGCGGGGATGGAAGCGATCGCCGCCGAGGCCGAGGTCCGCGTCGCCCACACCGATCCCCTGGGACGCTTCGACCTGACGGGCCTGACACCTGGCGAGCACCTGCTCGAGGCTCGGCTGGGCGCCGACGAGTCGTGGGCGCGCCTGTGGATCACGTCACACCCTGCATCGCTCGTCTCCGCTCGCGAGCGGAGCCAGCGCGAGGTCGTCTCGATCGACGCCCTGCTGGTCGAGGTGGTCGCAACGGACGGTGGCGGCCTGCCGCTGCGCGAGGGCCGGGTGCGGGTCCGTGGCGTCGGCCCCGACGGTTCGGCTTTCGAGACCGGTGGCCCGCTGGATTCCGCCCGCGGTCAACGCACCCTGCTGGTGCCGGCCGCGGCGCGTTTGGAGCTGGAGGCCCAGGGGGCAGGCGGCCTGCGTGTGGCGTCGCAGGTGGATCTGGGCGACGAGCCGACGGGAGTGGTGCGGGTCGAGATGCGGGCCCTGGGCCTGCCGGGTGTGGCGCGCTTGCTCGCCGTCGCGATCGCGCCGGGCGGGGGGGCCCTGGCCGCGAGCACGAGCCTGTGGCGACTGGAGGACGGTGGCGCACAGCATCCGCTCGAAGTCGCGCCTGACGCCGAGGGCTGGATCGGTCCGCTGGAGCCCGGTCGATGGCGCCTACGCCTGGAGGCGGTCGGCGATCGCGACCCGCGCCATCCGACCCTGTCCCTGCCCTTCGCGCCGGTCGAGCTGGAGTTCGAGTTGCGAGCGGGGGATGCGCGTCGCCTCGAGCTACCGGTCTGGTCCGGGCAGCGCCTGGTGTTGACCCTGGAGCCTCCCAGGGAAGGCTGGGAACCGCGCGGCGCTGTCGAAGTCTTGGAGCCGGGCGGCTGGAGGCGCCTGAGCTTCTACGACCAGTCGAGCGCCGAGCGCGAGGGTCTGCCGCAACCCGGTCGACCGGCGCGCTCCTGGACTCCGATCGACCCCGCCGCGACGCGCCTCGTGGTCGAGCTCGAAGGTCGTGAACCGATCGAGCGCGAACTCGACCTGCCCCTGGACGGCGACCTCGAAGTCGTCGTCGCCCTCGACTGACGTCGCGCTCGACCGACCCGGTCCAATAGTGACTCGGTACAAGAGCCAATCAGTCCTCGAGCCAATCAGTCGTCGATCGACCCGGACGCTGGCTGAACCGGAGTGGGGTAGGTGGGACTCGAACCCACACGTCCCAGGGGACTGCGGCTTTTAAGGCCGCTGCGTCTACCGATTTCGCCACTACCCCGTGGGCCCGGCCAGCGCGTGCGCCGACGTCGGAGTCCAGGCGGTGGAGTCTAGGGGATCCGTCTGTGCCTCGTGCGCCCAGCTCCAGATGGGGCGGGTCGGCGCGGCCCTCGGACGATGTTGGAGGCGGCACCCGGAATCGAACCGGGGGTGATGGATTTGCAATCCATTGCCTTACCACTTGGCTATGCCGCCGTCCGTGCAGGCGGGAGAGTGTAGCGCGGGGCGGGAGTGCCCTCCAGCCCCCAGGAAGCCGGCCGGGAGCGGGATCGCTCGCCCGCCAGCGACGGAGCGCTCCACCGTGGACCGGTGGAGCGCTCCGGGATCTCAGCTCGGCAGACCCGAGCCACGGGG
Source organism: Engelhardtia mirabilis (assembly GCA_007751255.1). Lineage (GTDB taxonomy): Bacteria > Planctomycetota > UBA1135 > UBA1135 > Engelhardtia > Engelhardtia mirabilis. The sequence continues at coordinate 3,983,363 of CP036296.1, read as the reverse complement.
CTCGCCCTGGTCGCCCGCGCGGGCGGCGGGCCGGCTCACTTCTGCATCAACTGCAGCCAGGCCACCAGGGGCGCCCGGTTCTCCAGGTTGAGGTAGTAGGTGGTCAGGTTCTCCAGTGCGCCCAAGGGATCGCCGGAGCCCATCAGCGTCGAGGCGTACTCGAGCACCTCCATGGCCTGGGCACCGGTGGCATAGCGGGCTGCGAAGCCCAAGGGGCCGGCGACCTGGTCGTTGTCCGGGCCACCGCCGGTGCCGTCGCTGGGGATCTCCTGGGGCGTAGTGAAGGCCGGAAGGTCGGGGTCGATCCAGGCCACGGCCTGCTGCTCGTAGGGACCGCTGGTCCCGGGCTTCGAACCCGTGCGCCAGATGGCCAAGGCGCCCTTGACGATCAGGTCCTCGAGGGCCGCCTTCGTGGTGGGGTCGTGGGCCCAACTCTCGCGCACCGATGCGATCGTGCTGATGGCGATCGAGTGCTCGAACCACTGGATGATCGCGTACTGCTTGTTGAACTCGTAGTACTCCGTGATCTTGCCCTCACGATTGCCGTAGAAGACGTCGAGGGGCGTCTTGAGCTCCAACAGGGTCTCGACCGCCATGGACATCCAGTCGTCGAGCTTCTCGCGCTTGCCGGGCCACTCGAGGGCGTACCAGGTTGCAACCGCGTCCAGGATCCACGCTTCGCCGCGGCCGAACTCGCCACCTGCGTGGGGATGTTCCTTGCCCCATTGGTTGAGAGCCGCCAGGCGTCCACCCGGGCCATCGTGCATCTGCATGTGCCACAGGGAGGCCTGGGCCAACAGATCGTGGCGCGCCATGCGGTCGTTGGCGGCCCAGACCAGCGTCTTCATCGGGTACATCGCCCGGGTCGCGTGCTGGGAGTCGTGCTGCTCGAGGCCGTCGTAGGGATTGGTCCCGAGCACGACCGTCTCGTAGGTCGGTCTCGGCAGAACGTCGGCGTAGACGTCCTCCGCTTCACTGAAGCCGAGGTCGCCCTGGTTCGCGATGTTGATGAAGTCGTTGTTGAAGACGTTGACCGGGAGGGATCCGTCCGGCTGCTCCAGCATGAAGGCGTCGACCAGGTTTCCGAAGGGGTCGTAGAACCAGCCGAACTGGCGATCGAGCACCATCCGGTGACGCATCTCCTCGGCGACCAGGCCATCGTTCTCACCGCTCCAGACCAGGTCGGTTCCGGCGACCTGGTAGATCTCCGAGCCGCTGGTCATGCCCCCGTAGGTCACCCCATAGGTGTGGTACGGCCCAAGCGCACCCAGGCCACCGGCGTAGTAGTAGGGCGTGCCGTTGGCGAAGGCGAACTCGATCTGGTTGCGATCCCCGCGCAGCTCGTTGGTGATCGACGGCTCCCAGGGCGACAGGTCCGGGACCGGCACGTGGGAGGGCAGCCAGTTCGAGGTTGCCGGGTCGCTCCAACCCTTCGGTCCACCCTGGACGGTGCCCCAGCCGCGCCGATCGATCGCGTCGTCTCGCTCGCCGCCGTCACCGGCCCGGCTCAGAACCAGGCGCCAGGTCAAGTTGCCGCGCTGGCGCAGCAGGTGGGGGGTCGGCCCGTCGGCGATGATCGGGAAGACCTTGGTCGAACTGCCGTCGACGTTGGCGTTGGTGGCCGGGCCCGAGGTCGGCATCGGCCAGCGGGGCGTCGCAGTCCAGTCGGGCGGCAGGAGCAGCTCGACCTTCTCGAAGACCACGTCGGGGATCATCGGTCCGAACGGATTGAGGACCGCGTTGTGCCAGCGCAGATCCAGCTCCACCACGCGACCCTGGTCGTAGGCCGTGAACCAAGCCCGAAACCCGCCCAGGTAGGGCAAGGCGCCCGGAGCACCCTTGGTCAGGGTCAGCAGCTCGTCGGTGATGTAGACCAGCTTGGCGCGCCCCAGGACCTCCAGATCGGAGGCCGGCGAGACGATCGACTGGCTCAGATCGCCGGTGTACTCGTTGCCGTGTGAGTCGGTCACACGCAGGCGCAGCTTGCCCGGCTTGGTCAGCAGCGACACCAGGCCCGAGTCGAGCTGGGGCGTGGTCAGGGCGAAAGGCGGGTCGCTGGTGACGATCTCGAAGTCGACCAGCCCGGGATCGGCCGGCAAGCTCGGCTCTCCAGGCACGGTCGCGGCCAGTTCTACCACCGACGCACTCCCGTCGGGGTGGAAGGCGACGGGCCACCACTGGGTCGGATAGACCGTGCCGTTGCGTCGGAGTCCGAAGGGGCAGTGGAACGACCAGGTGGTGCCCGGCGGCAGGGGCATCGTCCCGCGTGCCACGTAGGTGGAAGCGTCAGATGGCGTCACGCGCAGCGTCGGACCGTAGTGCTGGACGTCGGCGGGCGCTGCGTTGAACGAGGCAGCGAACGCGAGAGCGACGACCGCGCTCACGATGGAGGAACGGAGCATGGATGATGGGGTGGGAGAGGGGGACAACGTCCAGACACGCAACGGGGGGCATCGCGCCGGACGCGTCGGATGAGACGCGGGAAGGTTCCATCAGGTTTGGGCCGTTTCTCAGGTCGAACACGGTTGAACCATCTCGCACACACCAGGGGGCGAGAGAGGGGCCCTGGGGGCGCTGTCGACGTTGGCCTTGCTTAGCTCGAACGTCGAGCAGACATGGGAGCTGGACTTCAGGGCTTGAATTCAGCACGTGGCCCGCCTCTGTTCGAAAGCGCTCGTCGAACGAGAAGTGGCCCAGAGCATTCGCTCTGGGCCACCGAATAGCGCTCCCGTCGTCGCGGTCGAGATCGCCGACGGCGAGGACCTGAGATCAGTGCAAGATGACCTGCAGCCAGGCCAAGAGCGGAGCACGGTTCTCGACACCCAAGTAGTAGGTGTAGAGCGACTCGAAGCCCTGCAGGGGATCCGTGGCGCCCGTCAATCCCTGGGCCATGCCGAACAGCTGGACCGCCTGCTGGGGCAGCGCATAGGGGAGCGCCAGGCCCACCGGGCCGGCGATCTGGTCGGCGTCGGGCCCCCCCCCGGCGCCGTCAGTGGGTATCTGGGCCAGGTTGGCGAAGGCGGGCAGGGAGGGATCCATCCAAGCCACGGCCTGCTGGTCGTAGGTGCCGACCGAGCCGGGCTTCCAACCCACGTCATTGCACGCCAGGACTCCCTCGACCAACCACATCGCGAGCTTGTTCTGCGTCGCCACGTCCGCTGCCCACGACTCCAGCACGCAGGCCAGGGTGTGCATCAGGATCTCGTGCTCGTACCACTGGATGATCGCGTACTTGTTCTGGAACTGGTAGTAGTTGGTGATCTTGCCGTCGCGGTTGCCGTAGAAGATGCCCATCGGCGTGCGCAGCTTCTCGAGGGTCTTGACCACCATCTGGAACCAGGGATCCATCCGCGCGCGATCGGCCGTGTCCGCGATCGCGTACCAGTGGCTCATGGCGTCGAGGATCCAGGCTTCGCCGCGGCCGAACTCGCCGGCCACGTGGGGATTCTGCTTGGCCCAGTTGTAGAGGGTCTTCAGGCGACCGCCGGGGCCCTCGTGGAATTCCATCTGCCACAGGGCAGCTTGGTTGATCAGGTCCTGCCGGGCCATGCGATCGTTGGCGCCCCACACGAGCACTTTCGACGCGTAGGTCGCTCGCGCGCCGTGCTGGGCGTCGTACTGCTCCAATCCGTTGTAGGGATCGGTCCCGAGCAGCGAGTCCTCGTAGGTCGGCCGAGGCTGCACGTTGGCGTACACGTCCGGCACGGTCTCGAAGCCGAGCGCGCCAAGGTTAGCCACGTCCAGGAACTCGTTGTTGAAGACGTTGACCGGCAGGGCGCCGTTCGAATCCACCAGGTCGAAGGACTTGACCAGGTTGCCTTCCGTATCGAAGAACCAACCGTACTGGCGGTCGTGCACCATGCGGTGCAGCATCTCGAAGGCCACCAGACCGTCGTTCTCCGCCGTCCACATCAGGTCGGCGCCGGGGGTCTGGTAGATCTCGGCGCCGCCAGTCATCCCGCCGTACTTGACGCCGATGCTGTGGAACGGACCCATCTGGCCGACGCCGCCGCTGGTGTAGAGGTAGGGCGTGCCGTTGGCGAAGGCGAACTCGATCTCGGCGCGATCGCCCTCGAGCTCACTCTTGAGCGAGTTCTCCCAGACCGAGAGGTCGGGCAGCAGGGTGCGCTGCGCGAGCCAAGAACGGGCGAAGGGGTCTTGCCAACCCCCGACCTCGCCACGCACGGCCCCCCAGCCCACGCGGTCGATGTTCTCCTGCACCTGATCGTCGACCCCCTGGGGGTGCACCACGAAGCGCCAGGTGAGATTACCGCGTTGACGCAGCACGTGGGGCGTGGAGCCAGCGACGACGATCGGCAGCGCCGACTTGGTGCGACCGGCGGTGTTGAGGTCGTAGACCGGTCCGGAAGTCGGCAGGGGCCAGCGGCTGGTCGCGCGCCAGCCCAGGGGCATGGCGAGCTCGACGTTCTTGAATAGCACATCGGGGGCCATCTCGCCCTGGTGACCCATGGTCGCGTTGTGCCAGCGCAGGTCGAGCTCGAGCACGTTCGACTCGGCGTACAGGGTGATCCACACCTGCAGGCCGCCGATCTGCGCCAGGGGATTGGGCGACACGGCCTTCACCAGTTGCAGGTTGGCGGTGGTGTGGTAGACGGCCTTCGCGCGGCCCGCAACTTCGATCTCGGAGTGGGGCGAGTCGAGGGGCAGGCTGATCGGCGCGGCGTAGATGTTCCCCAGTGCGTCGTCGACCTGCAGCCTCAGCTTCCCGAACGAGAGGGCCAGATCCACGAGGGCCGGATCGAGGGGCGGGTAGGCGAAGGCGAAGGGCACGTCGCTCTGCACGACGTCGAACTTGATCGGATCGGGATCGGCGGGGAGCGTGGGCTCCGGGTCGACCAGGGCCGCCAACTCGACCACGGCGACCGAACCGCTGTGATCCCAGGCCACCGGGGACCATTGGGCGGGGTAGACCTTGCCGCCGCGACGCAGGCCGAATGGGCAATCCTCGGTCCAGGTCCAGCCCTTTCCGAGGGGCATCGTGCCACGGGCGACGTAGCTGCCCGTGTCCGAGGGCGTGACCCGCAGGTCGGCGCCGTGGTCCTGGACCGTCTGCGGCACGACCGCAGGGCTCGCAGCGGCAGGGCGCGCAGCCGCAGGGCTCGCAGCGGCAGATACGCTCGCCGTCGCGATCAAGACCGTTGAAGCCATCGCGAGCCCGAGCACCCTGTGCGCGGCGGCCGATGATGGGCGACGAATGGGGCCGATGGAGAGGGACGAGAGGGACATACCGGAAAGCCTGTGCGGCGGTGTGGTGGTCTTCGAGGTCGGGAGGGGGATCTCGAAGCGTTGGAGAATGGACTCTCGAGGTCGCAGTTTGTCCGGCGCTTTCAAATCCCTTGCGACGCGGCTCACGGGAGCTCTGACGACGCAACTCGCCGGTGGGAGACGGCGAGCTCACCGATCTAGTGCTCTGACGAGAACCAGTTCCCGTTCGATCCGTTTGCTTGCGTATCCCTTGTGCAGCGCGCGCCGCTACACCCAATTGGAACGGGGTGCTCGATGCAGCCGCACGCTCGCTACGCTTCTCATACCGAGCGCGACCGGAGCACCATGGCAGCGAATACGACTTCGAAGGGACCGGGTCGGTGGTGGGGAGCGCTCATGGTAGCGATCCTGCCCCTTCCTGCGGTCCTACTGCCGGGGACGGGTGGGGCGCCGGATCTTCTGGCCCTGCTCGCCTGGCTGACCTGGACCGGTGGCGCCGCCGGTTGGTTGGCGGGGGCCGCGGGGGTCCGGCCGGTCATCGGCGCCCTCTGTGCGTCCGCGGCCTGGAGCCTCGCGGTGGCCTGCGCGGTGGCACTGGGACCCCAGCGGCAGGTGGATCCTGGCCTCGTTCGGGCGGTGCTCGGCCTCGGACCGGCCCTCGGGCTGGCCGTTGCCGGCTTGGCCTGGGGCGCCCGGCGGCCCACCTGGGCGCCGGCGGGGGCGACGGCGACCCTGGCGTTGACAGTAACTCTCTGCGCCCTACCGGGCCGCGCCGATCTGGTCGAGCGGGGCTGGGCGGAGCGACGGCCGCAGCTCGCAGCCACGCTCCTGGATCTCTCCCCCCTGTCGGTCGCCGCCGAAACCGCCGGCGTCGATTGGATGCGCCATCCGTCCGTCTACGGACCCGCGGGAACCGACTGGTTCTCCGACCGGCGGCGACCCCATGGGCCCCTTGCAGCCATGGTCGCGCTTGTGTTGGGATGCTCGCTCGGATTCGCCTCGGCAGGGGTTCGCAGGGCGGATCGAAACGCGGCCAGGAGCCACCGGTAACCACGTGCGCAAGTACTTCTGCACCTTCCCACAGGACCTGATTCAGGAACCGATCATCAGCCACACGCTGGGGGCTGAGTTCGACGTCGTTCCCAACATCAGAGCCGCGATCATCAACGAGCAGCGGGCCATGGTCGCCGTCGACATCGAGGGCGAACCGGCCGAGATCGACAAGGCGGTCGCCTACCTGCGCCAGCGTGGCGTCGAGGTCGAGGAGCTGCGCGAGGGCGAGAACCCGCCCGTCTTCGGATGAGCCGCGGCGCGCGGCGCCCGGCTCGGTCCGCCCACCAGGCAGGAGCTCGCGACCTGGCTGCTGGAGCTGACCTTTCGGGCTCTGGGCTTCGCCCACGGACCGCCGGGGCCCAGCACTGGCTGGCCCTCGTCCTGGCGACCCTGCTCGCAGGCTGCTCCGGCCTGCCGCAGCTCAGCCGCGAGCCCGATTGGCCCACGCCCGAGCGCGGCGCCGTGGTCTCGGAGCACCCCCTGGCGACCGGAGTCGGCCTGGAGACCCTGGTGCGAGGGGGCAACGCGGCCGACGCCGCCGTGGCCACCGCCTTGGCCTTGGCCGTCGTCTACCCCCAGGCCGGCAACCTGGGTGGGGGCGGCTTCGCCCTGTGGGTGCCCCACACCGATCCCCAATCGGCCTGGGCCCTGGACTTCCGCGAGACCGCGCCGCGGCGCCTGGTCCCGGAGCTGTTCCTGGACGCCGACGGCAAGGTGGTCCGAGAGCGCTCCCTGGTCGGACACCTGGCGCCCGGAGTCCCCGGCTCGCCCGACGGTCTCGAGGCGCTCCAGCGGCGCTTCGGGCGGCTCGAATGGCGCGAAGTCGTGGAGCCGGCCATTCGCCTCGCCCGCGACGGATTCGAGGTCGACGCCTGGCTGGCGATGCACCTGCGGATCGAGTCCCACCGCGCGCGTCTGCTGGCCAGTCCGGCCGCTCGGGCCCTGTTCTATCCCGGCGGCAAGGCCCTCGAGGAGGGCGACCTGCTGCGCCAGCCGGAGCTGGCCCGCACCCTGGAGCGCTACGCCGCCGACGGCGCCGACGGCTTCTACTCCGGCGACGTGGCCGAAGCCATCGTGGCCGAGATCCGCGCCGGCGGCGGGGTCATGGACCACCAGGACCTGGGCGACTACCACTCGCGCTGGATGCGGCCCCTGCAGGGGACCTTCCGCGGCCAGCGACTGATCACGATGCCGCCGCCGAGTTCCGGTGGCGTGCTGCTGTTGCAGGTCCTGGCCGTGCTCGACGGCTTCCCCCTCGACGCGGAGCGCCAGACCGTGCGCGCAGGGGCCGAGTCCGAGCGCGACGACGAGGAGCGCCTGGCCCTCTCGGTGGGCCTCGGCTCGCGGGCGCTGCACTGGTGGATCGAGGCCCTACGGATGGGCTTCGCCGACCGCGCCCAGCACCTGGGCGACCCCGACGAGCAGCACCCGGTGCCGGTCAAGGCCCTGCTGAGCTCCGCTTGGATCGCCGAGCGCCGCACGTCGATCGGCGAGCGCGCCAACCCCGACGTCCAGCCCTGGGTGCCGACGCCCCGCGAGGCGGGGGACGAGACGACCCACCTGTCGGTGCTCGATCGCGACGGCAACGCGGTCAGCATGACGACCACGATCAACTCGCTGTTCGGCAGCGGCGTGCTGGTCCCGCGCGCCGGCTTCCTGCTCAACAACGAGATGGACGACTTCTCGATCGTCCCCGGCGTGCCCAACGACTACGGCCTGGTCGGCTCCGAGGCGAACCAACTGGCCCCGGGCCGGCGGCCCCTGTCGTCGATGACGCCCACGGTGGTGGTCGACGGGGACGGCGTCGTCACGATCGTGATCGGCAGCCCGGGCGGTCCGCGCATCATCACCTCGGTGATCGAGGTCCTCCTGCGGATGCTGGTCTACGGTCAGTCGCTCGAGGAGGCGATCCGCGCGCCGCGCCTGCACCAGCAGTGGAAGCCCGACTTCACGCGGGTCGAACCCGGTTGGTCGCCCCAGGTGTTGGCGGAACTCGAGGCCCGCGGCCACGTGCTGATGCTCGAGCCCGGACGCTGGGCCAGCGTGCAGGGCATCGAAGTCGAGCGCGGCGGCCTGCCCAGCGGCTTCAGCGACCCCCGCCGCGGCGGCGCCGCCGGCATCGAAGGCGGCGAGGTGGACCCCGCAGCGCGCCCCGGCGAGTTCGAGTGAGCGAGCCGCCCGCCGCCGCCCGCCGACTTCGCCGATCGATGGCCCAGGTCTTTCGGCAACTTCGATCGACGACGTGAGCGGGGCCCGGGGTCCTCGGCCTCGGGCCATTCAGGCAGCCGGCGCCCACACCGGTCGGTGACACCGGCTTCACAGGACACCGGCCCCAGACGAGAAGGGCCGCGGCGACTTCGCGTCGACGCGGCCCTCGAATCCTCTTCGCCCGGATCTGCCGGAGGGCGATCTACGTCTCAGCCGTCGCTGGACTCGTCGTCGCCTCCGCCGGCGTCACCGTCCCCGCCGGCGTCGTTCGCCGACGGCGGCTCCTCGCCGAGGAGCGAGGCGCGGGCGAATTCGTTGCCCTCAGCTTGGCCCCAGGCCTTGTTCCAAGCGACGACGACGCGCTTGTTGAACCAGATCTGGTCGCGCTCGAGTCCGTCCTGCCAACCGTAGTTGGTGCCGTTGCAGATCTCCTCGAGGGTGCGCTGGACGAGTCCGCCCGTGCGCAGACCGGCGTTGTCGTACAGGTCGACGGTCTTGAACGCGTTCATGATCGCGGGCATGGCTTCGACGCCGCGCTCGATCAAGCGCTGGCTGGCCGTGGTCGATCCGCGGGTTCCCGCCGGGTCCACCAACTTCTCGGCGTCGGCCACGATCGAGGCCCAGTCCTCGTCGCTGGTCTCGGGCAGCTTGTCGTAAGTCGGCAGGGCGGCGAGATCGACGGTGTCGGGATCGTGCTTCGGATTCGCGGCGGGCGCGGCCGGTTGCGCGGGGGCGGCTGCTGCTGCGCCCCCATCGGTGGAACTCCCCTCGCTGGCCGCGGCAGCGCTGGCCGCGGACGCGTTGCCGATCGGGGTCGGGGTGCCGCCGACCAGGTCGAAGGGGTTGACCGCCGGCTGGCTGACCTTGTCCTCGGGGGCGTCGGCGACCTGGTCCTCGCCGCTCTCGGCTTGGGCGACCTTGGCGCCCTCGAACCAGCCTTGGGTGATCCCGATCACGCCGATCCCGATCACGATCAGGCTCCCGCCTGCGATCAGCAGGGGCTTGGAGCTGCGCTCGGCCTTCTTGGCCGCGGGGCGCCGACGGGCACCGCCCGAGCGCTTGCGGCCGCCGGCGGAGGCACCGGCTCCGTCGTCGCCGGCGGACTTGCGACCGCTGCCGCGGCTCGCGCTGGCGGCCTTGTTGGGATTCGCTGCGACGGGAGTCGGCTCCGCGACCGCGCGCTCGGCTGCTGCGGCCTCGGCGGCACGTTGGGCTTTGATCCGCTCCAGCGTGCTCTGGGGCTTCGGAGCGGGGGCCGCTGCGTCCGCCGCGGCGGCGGCGCGCTCGGCCTTGAGCCGCTCCAGGGTGCTCATCTTCGGCGAGGGGGGCGGTGCGTCCGCGAGGGGCTCCGCTTCGAGCACCGCCTCTTCGAGGGGCTCCAACTCCAGCTCGGCCTCCTCCTCGATCTCCGCCACGGGGTCCGGGACAAAGGTCACCACCGGTTCGGGCTTCGAGACCGGCTCGGCCTTCGTGACCCGGACCGGCGCCGGCGCCGCTGCCCTCGGAGGAGCCTCGGCCCCGGCGACCGCAGCCACTGCGGCGGCGGGCGCAGCCTGCTTGCCCTTGGCGACGTCCGCCTCGCGGGCGGCGGCGCGCTCGGCCTTCTTGGCGGCGTCGGAGAGCTCCGGCTCGCCGATACGGACCGCCCCTTCACAGATCAGGCACTTGGCCCAGGCCTGGTCGAAGGAGACGGGAATCTCGAACTTGGCGTCGCAGCTGGTGCAGACACCGATTCGGACTTGCATGTCGAGCTCTGGCGCGGGGGCTTCTGGGCGGGGGACTCCATGGGGGTGGGGTCCGCCGGGAACGGGGGCGTGAAAAGATACCAGAGGCTCCGGGCCCATGCGGCGACTCGTGCCGCCACGGCTTCCCCGAGGCGGGGCCCGGGCGGCGGGGCGGCCTCGCTAACCTTGCCGCCAGCCATGGAACGCAACTCGCAACCCTTCCGTCTCCAGTGCCCCTTCGGTCCCCAGGGGGACCAGCCCGAGGCCATCGCCCGGTTGACGGAGTGGATCCGCGCCGGCACCCAGCACCAGACCCTCTTGGGCATCACCGGCTCCGGCAAGACCTTCACCATGGCGGCCGTGATCGAGCAGCTCAACCGGCCGGCGCTGATCCTGTCGCCCAACAAGACCCTGGCGGCCCAGCTCTTCTCCGAGTTCAAGGAGCTCTTCCCGGACAACGCGGTCGAGTACTTCGTCAGCTACTACGACTACTACCAACCCGAGGCCTACGTGCCCTCGTCGGACACCTTCATCGAGAAGGACTCGTCCATCAACGAGAACATCGAGCGCCTGCGGAACTCGGCCACCCGTTCGCTGCTGGACCGGCGCGACGTGATCATCGTGGCCTCGGTGTCCTGCATCTACGGCCTGGGCAGCCCCAGCAACTACACCGAGATGGCGCTGCCGATCGCGACCGGGGCCACGGTCGAGCGCGACGACCTGCTGCGGCGCCTGACGCAGATGCAGTACAGCCGCAACAACCTCGACTTCCGGCGCGGGACCTTCCGCGCGCGGGGCGACGTGGTGGAGGTCTTCCCGGCCTACGAGGAGGGGCGCGTGATCCGATTCGAGTTGTTCGGGGACGAGGTCGAGTCGATCCTCGAGGTCGATCCCCTGCGGGGCGAGATCCTGGCCGAGTTGGACAAGGTCACGATCTACCCTTCAGGCCACTACGTGACGCCCAAGGAACGCGTGCTGGCCGCCGTCGAGGGCATCGAGGTCGAGCTCGAGGAGCGCCTGCGCGAGCTGAAGAAGGCCGACAAGCTGCTCGAGGCCCAGCGCCTGGAGCAGCGCTGCCGCCAGGACCTCGAGATGCTGCGCGAAGCGGGCTTCTGCTCGGGCATCGAGAACTACAGCCGCTACATGGACGGCCGCGCCCCGGGCCAGGCGCCGTTCACTCTGCTGAACTACTTCCCCGAGGACTTCGTGGTCTTCATCGACGAGAGCCACGTGTCCGTGCCCCAGGTGGGGGCGATGTTCCGGGGCGACCGCTCGCGCAAGGAGACCCTGGTCGAGCACGGCTTCCGCCTGCCCAGCGCCCTGGACAACCGGCCCCTGCGCTTCGAGGAGTGGGAGAAGCTGGTCAAGCAGGCGGTCTACGTCTCGGCCACGCCCGGGCCCTACGAGAAGGTCGAGGCCAAAGACCACGTGGTCGAGCAGATCGTGCGGCCCACCGGCCTGATCGACCCGCCGATCGAGATGCGGCCCGCGCGCACCCAGGTGGACGACCTCTTGCACGAGATTCGCAAGGTGACCGCGGCGGGCTTCCGCACCCTGGTCACGACCTTGACCAAGCGCTCGGCCGAGGAGCTGACGACCTACCTGTCCGAGCTGGGCGTCAAGGTGCGCTACATGCACTCGGAGATCGACGCCATCGAGCGCATGCAGATCCTGCGCGACCTGCGCCTGGGCACCTTTGACGTGCTGATCGGCATCAACCTGCTGCGCGAGGGCCTCGACCTGCCCGAGGTGGCCCTGGTGGGGGTGCTCGACGCCGACAAGGAGGGCTTCCTGCGCTCCGCCACGAGCCTGATCCAGACCTGCGGCCGCGCCGCGCGCAACGTCGAGGGCCGCGTGATCCTCTACGCCGACAAGGAGACCAACTCGATCCGCGTCACCCGCGAAGAGGTCGAGCGCCGCCGCGCCGTGCAGCAGGCCTACAACGCCGAGCACGGCATCACACCGCGCACGATCATCAAGCCCATCCGCGACTCGATCGAGGCCCTCTACGAGATGGACTACTCGGCCCCCGAGCTGCCCGGCGAGGGCGCCAGCCGCGTGGCCGAGGGCGCCAAGCTGACCCCGGCCGAGATCCGCGAGGCCCTCGAGCGCCTGCGCGGCGACATGTACCGCGCCGCCGAGGAGCTGCGCTTCGAGGACGCCGCCAAGCTGCGCGACGAGGTCAAGGCGTTGGAGCAGCGGGAGCTCGAGTTGGCTTGAAGCGCTCTATCACGGAGCGTGCCACCAACCGCGTTGGGGCAGGTCTGAATCGACCCTGCACGATTCCACAAGGCATTGGACCTCTCATGGAGCACTGAGTAAGAGCTTGCTTATGCGCCCGGACCGGACCCCCCAAGAATCGGCCGTTGCGCTTTCTGCCCCCCCCCCTAGACTCTCGACCCTTGTTCTAGTCGCCGCGCTGATGCAGCGCGGCTGCACCGTACTGGTTCCTTCATGCAGGATTGAGAGATGATCTGCAGGTCCTCGTCTGTAGTCGCTGTCCTCGTCGCGGCAGTGCTTGTTCCCGATTCGGTCGTCATGGCCACCGCTACCAGCCAAGAGCCGACTTGTGCGGGAGACAGTGTCAAGTACGGTCCCTATACAGTCCCTGACGATGGCGACCCGAGCACAGATAGCTACGACGTCACTCAACCAACCAGTGGTACGGGAGGAACCGCTGGGCCGATCTCGGCGATCGAGGCGGCCAAGCAGGCGCTCTACGTGGCACTCGCGACCCAACCCGGGGTTGCCGAGTGCCCTGAGTGCGCTCCTGGGTTCGAGGGATGCGAGACTTCCATATGGGTGAGATTCGGGTCGGTGACCGCCTCGGCCTATCAAGGCGGTGATGGGAGCTGGATCGGTGAAGCCAGCATGGCTGAGGGGGATCCCTACAAGATCTCTTGCGCCCTGTGCCACATTGAAGATCCTGATCCCAATTGACACATGTGGCGGTCGACGGGCTTGAAGTAGCCCTGACCAACTGCAACAGCCCGCTTCACAAGATGCTCATTCGCGCTCTGTTGTTCGCTGTTCTCGTTCTCGCCGCGGTCTGGTTGACCTTCACTCCAGTCCCTGGCGACGCCATCCCGAGCGTTCCCAAGGGCGAGGCCACCAGCGAGCCCTCGGAGTCCGAGGTGGCGCTCGCGACCGAGTTCCCAGCGAGGCGAGGTGTCGTCGAGTCGCCAGCGGGTCCTCAGCTTCATCTGAGCATCTGCGGCGGGCCCGCGCCGAGCGGCGAGTATTCCCTCGGCCTGCGGTCGGCTGTTGGAGGCGCTGTCATTGATGTCTCGATCCAAGCGACGGGCGAGGGCGACGTGGCGCTACCCGATTCGTTGGTCGCGGAGGATCTAGGGCCTCTCTATCTCCGCCGGGGCTTGCGGTTGTGGTCGCCAACGTCACGGAGTGTCGATGATGCCGGGAATCTGGACCTGGCCTTCTGCGATGACGAGGAGCGGATTGCGGTCCGAGTGTTCGATCAGCAGGACGGTCGCCCGATCCGGGAGTTCAAGTTGGTTGAGGCCTGGTGGCGCGAGACCTACCCGCCGCCGACGACCCAGAAGGTGCTCGAGCACCTCGCCCAACAGGCTGACGGGCCTGAGGCTGTTGATGGCTGCCTCGAGGTCTCCGTCGCCGACGCGCAGTTGCGCAGCTACGTCCTCGCTGATGGGTATGCGCCTGCCCGCGTGCCCCCGCCTTCTGGTACCCATGTGGACGTGCTGGCGTTTCCGCTCGCCCATGTCGAGCTCTACACGGGCGACCCGGAGCGCTGGGACGGCGTGCCGCTGGGCGTCCCGGGCTTCGAGTACGCCATCGACGCGGCGGACTTCGAGCAGGGCATGGCTCGCTATCCGGCAATGGCGGGCAGGGGGTTCGTCAACGTGGGAGAGCGGGTGAATCGCTTGGGTGTTCTCTCTGGCTCGGCGTTCAGTGGTTCCGTGGAGGTCGATGCCGATGAGGGGTGGAGGCTGGACCTCGATCGACTGGGGGACGACGAGGGCTTGGCTACGGTTTCCGGATCGATCCTCTGCCCGGAGGATCAGATGGCGTCGTTGGAGCGATACACGCTGAGCCCACGACGTGAGTTCTCAAGTTCGTTCCGTGCCGAGACGCCCCGAGGTCGCAAGGGGCTGCGAGGGGTCGAGCCCGGATTACTCGAATGGGGGCCGTTGCGAGTGGTTCCTGGATCTTGGGACCTGCGCCTCGCGGGTCTGGGAGTCGGCGAGACGGTCGACCTGGGGCCGGGTGAGGATGTCCGCTTGACCTGGTCCGTCGATGGCTTGGTGACGACTCGCGTGCGGTACGTCGACGACGAATCCGGAGCGTCGCTTTTGGAAGCGGCGAGTGTGAGGGTCGCTCCGAGCGATGCCCCTGCGAGCGTGGTCGCCATCGACGACGGGACCTTGATCGATGTCTGGCCCAGTCAAGAGGACGGCAAGGTGACGCTCCCCGCAGGCCCGGTGGTCCTGGCCCCGAGCAAGCGCTGGTTCCCCGACCGGACCACGGTCGTGCTCGATGACGCCTCGGAGGAGGTCGTGCTGCGGGTGCGAGAATGGCCGAGGGTCACGGTGCGCCTGCCACACATCGCGGAGGGGAGGGGAGCAGAACCCATCATGCTCACGGCACCCAACACCGAGGTCCTGTGGACCTGGTCGGACGAGGACAGGGCCTCGATCTGGGTTCCACTCGCCACCGAAGGGGCGGCCGTCGAAGGGAGCAACGCCTTCGAGTTGACCGGCGAGGTCCGTCGCGCTGGCTTGGTTCGAATCGGGGTTCGAACGTCGGGACGTCCGGTGATTCCGCTGGGCAGCTTCGAGCTGCAGGCTGGCGAGACCACCGTGATCGACCTGAGCGAGGAGGCCGCCTTCAGCGGCTGAGCAAAGGCGCGGCCGGGAAGTCGGACCTCGAGGAGTCGGCCCAGCGCTCGAACGCCGGGGTGGCGAGGGGGACCGAGCCGCCAGGTCTTGCGCGACGAGGTCGAGGCCGAGGCACCTTCGGATCCGGATCTGACGCGGGCCGGGCTCGTGCAGTGGGGGCCCAATCAGCGGTCCACTGCAGCGAGTCGCCCGGAGTCGTGGCATCGAGGGGCGTGGCGCCCTCGACGGTGGCGGCCAGTGGACCTCGGCAGGCAAGAGCTGGCATCCTGTCGCGCCTGCCGGCGGCGCGAGTTCGAGAGGCTCGTTCCCCGGCGCTCGCCTTTTCGCCCAATGCCGACTACCCGACTTCACCGATGAGTTTTCGATCCTCGTCCAGCTTCATTCGCTCCTGGGGCACGATGCGCTCCGAGATCCTGGCCCTTTGGATTCCAGGCCTGCTGGGGACGCTCGTCCTGCTGTTCTGTGGGATGGCCGTCGTCGCGGTCGTCGGCGGAGATGCGTCGATCGTCTTGAGCATCGGATGGGCCGGCAACCTGGGTTGGATCGGGCTGGCGGCCGTCGGCTACCCCGTCGGCCACCTCCTGGCCGGACTGGGACTCGAGACGATCGAGGTCCGCAGCCTGCGGCGCAACGCGCGGCGCTTTTCCGACGCGAGCATGCCGTGCCGCTCGGTCAAGAAGTGGAGCAACCCCGACTGCTCCTTCCCCTACCGCTACCTGGCGGAGCACCTGCGAGCGACGGGGCGGGAGGACCTCGCCGGGGACGTTCCGTGGTCGGGTGAGCAGGCGGACATGGTCCTGCGCCAACGGTGGCTTGGGGACCAGCGCCGCCGCGCGCTGCGGGCGCGTCCCGAGCTGTTCGATCGCATCGAGCTCGCCGATGCCCGGGTGCAGTTCCTCGGCAGTCTCTGGTGGGTGCTGTGGGGGAGCCAGCTCGCCCTGGCGTTGCTGGCCTTCAGTGCCCTCATGCAAGCTCTGGTCGCGTCCTTCCTCATCCTTCTCGGGCTGCAGCTGCTGCCGTGGGCCGTGCGGGTCCTCATCGAGCGCGTGGTCCTGCCCATGCGGTTGGAGGCCCTGATCGAGCTCCTGGAGCTGCACGATCTTCGGGACCAGGGCGGCGACGACGGCGCCTTTGGGGGATCGGGTGCAACCGAGGTGGTCGTCGTAGGGCCGCGGCCCCGGGCGAGAGTCGCCGCCTGCAAGTACCCGCGTCGCTCGAAGGCTTGGTGATGCGGTCGGCGTAGGTCGCGATCCACCCGGCCGCTCGGATCAGGGTTCGCGACGTCAGCCTTGATCCGGAGCGGGCGATTCGGGCCCGCGCCGACGCGACGTCAGGGGACCTGCACCAGCTCCTGATCGTCGAGCTCGACCTCGGTCGTGCTCAGGAACGACCAACCGTGCTCCCCGAGCTGTCGCTTGCGCGCGACCACCATGCGCCGGCCGGGCAGGTCGCGCAGGAGCACCGTGGCTCCCGGGGCGAGTGGCCCGCGAACCTCGCCGCTGCGTCGCAGACCGTTCGCGGACAGCGCGACCCAGGCCAGGCGCTCGTTCTCGTCGAGGCCCGCCTCCGACCGCAGGCTCCGATCGGTGAGGTTCAGATCGAGGGCGAGGTCGCGGTACTCGCCGGACTGCAGCTCGAGCTCGAGGGGCTCGTCCGCCTCGTCCTCCGCAGCGCGGCGCAGCAGCAACCGGGTCTCGTCCAGGGGCACGAAGGCCGCCTCGAAGTGTCCGTCCTGCTCCAGCGGGAGCTCGAGCTCCGCACGCACGTCGAGGTCGGCCAGGACGCCACCCTCGAGGCTCGAGTCGATGCGCAGGGACCAGCGCTCGACCTGCGAAGGATCCCCGAGCAGTCGGCCGGTCAGCCTGGCCCGCGCGGGCAACATCAGTTCGACGCTCCCGCGGGAATCCGCGGGGGGCAAGGCGTGGCGAAAGCGCGGGTCCTCGGCGGTGATGGCGACCTCCGCGGTGCGCTCGAAGCCCGGTCGGACGCGGTGGGGCAGGGTGACCAGGCTCGCGCCGGGGCCGACGTCGCCCGCGAGCCAGAAGCGGCCCTCGACGTCGGTGTTGACGGCGTCGACCACGGC
This sequence comes from Engelhardtia mirabilis, assembly GCA_007751255.1. Taxonomy (GTDB): domain Bacteria; phylum Planctomycetota; class UBA1135; order UBA1135; genus Engelhardtia; species Engelhardtia mirabilis. Next base: position 3,966,195 of record CP036296.1, on the reverse strand, counting down.
GCCTGCGTCGACCAGGGCCACGGTCACGTCGACGGACGCGCTCCCATCGGGGCGTAAGACCCGCCCGCCCAACTCGGCGGGTTGCCTCGCAGCCGCCGGCTCGTCCCCTGGTCCGTCCTCGATCTCGAAGTCCGCAGCCACCTCGAAGGGCAGCTCGAAGACCAGCCTGCTGCCCAGTTGGCTCGGGTCGTCGACCGCTTGGACGGCGACGGTGCTCCAGAAGCTCGAACTCGGATCCTGGCGCGTGGCCACCGCGACGCTGAAGGGGCGGGCCAGGGGCGAGGCGGCATAGGTGCCGGGGATGGATGTGGGCCAGGCCTCCTGGTAGCTCTCCTGGGCGATGTAGCGGCCGCCGGCGAGCCAGTCCGTGCGCTCCGACGTCGCCGGACGCAGGCTCACCATCGCGTCTCGCACGGGGCGCCCGATCGCATCGCGCACCTCGACCTCGAGGGCCCTCCAGGGCTGGAGCTGCATCCGAATCGGTCGCGGCGTCTCGGGCCGGACCTCGACGCGCAGGCTGGCGAACTCGCGGGAGTAGGAGCTCGCCACCAGGTCGATCGGGCCGGGTCCGTCGACCAGCAGACGCACCTGCCCCTGGGCGTCGGGACGCGGCGTCTGGCTGGCGAACCATCCCTCGGCGACGGCGGTGAAGCGCACCGCAGAACGGGTGAAGGGCGCGCCGTCCGGCGCGATCAGGGCGACGGTCAACAGCTCTGCGCTGGCCGCCGCTTCGCCGACGATGGGGCCCAGGTCGGTGATGCGATCGAGCTCGACCTCCAGCTCGCGCGAAGTCCAACGATCGGCGTCCCCGCGGACCCAGAGCACGTAGCTGCCGGCTTCGACGCCGCGGCACAGGCCCTGGCCCGCCTCGAGTTCCCACTCGATGGGCGGGCTGGCCGGTCGGGCCAGGGGGCTGCTGACGTTCGTGCGTCCCGGCTGGACCAGGGCGCCCTGGACCCGCGCGGGCCGATGGCCGGCCCCGTTGGTGAAGGTGAAGCGCACCGCGCCGCGGCGAGGCCGGCGCAGGGAACCGAGATCGATGCACTCGGCGACGTCGCGCGTCCAGCGCTCGATCCAAGGCTCCAGGAGTGGATCGGTGATCTGCAGATCGAGGTCCACCGAGGCCGCGCCGTCGGGTCGCTCCAGGACCACTGCAAAGATCCCGGCCGCGTCGGTGACGAGCTCGTGTCGGCTCTCGCGACCGCAGTAGAGCGTCAGGCTGCGCTCGGCCAGGGGCTGGCCGCCGTCGTCGACCAGGCGACCACGGACTTCCATCCGGCCCGGGCCAGCGAGCCATTGCGTGCGTGAGGTGGGCGAGTCGGCTTGCACGGATGCCAGCCCCGGAGCGCCGGCTTGGGCCAGCCGATCGGGCCGCGCGCCGCCGCCGCTGGCCGGTTCCAGTCCCCTCGGCGCGGAGAGGGCGACGAATGCCAGCACCGCGGCGGCGACGAGGGCGACACCCAGGGTCGGACCCGCCAACAGGCTTCGCGTTCCCATGGCCCTGCGCGCGAGGGGGATCAGCGCCAGAGCCCAGGCGCGCTCGTCCTCCGGGTGACTCCGACGCAGCTTGGCGCGCACCTGCTCGAGCCCGCGGTGCACGCGCGAGCGCACGGCGCTGTCGGTCAGCTCGAGCTCGCGGGCGATACGCACGCTGGACCAGCCCTCGCGGAAGCGCAGCACGATCGCCTCGCGCTGGTCCTGGGGCAGCTCGGCCACGGCCTGGGCCACCTGCTGCTCGAGCTCCGAGCGCTGCAGGGCCACCGTCACGTCGTCGAGCGCCTCGCCGGCCGCGCTCAGCCGCTCACGCCGCTCGCGGCGGGAGTCCGCGCGGCCGGTCTGCACCAGCACCGAACGCATCACGGTCGCGAGCCAACCGCGCGGCCGGTCGAGGCGAGCGGGGGGGTGCTGCAGCGCCTTCAACCAGGTCTCCTGGACCAGGTCGTCGGCGGCGGCGGCGTCCCGCACGAGCCGCTGGGCGAAGGACGCGAGCCAGTCGCGTTCGGAGAGGAGGGCGGTGGTGATGTCCTGCATGGCACGGACGGGACGCCGCCGACGGCGGAGCGTCCCCGGATTCTTGCGGGACTTGCGCGGGGTAGCGACCGGGCTCCTCGCAGTCCCGTCGGCCGAAGCCAAGTCCTCGCACGCGGCCGCTCGGGCCTCGGGCCCGCTCAGAAGCGGTAGGCCACGGTCAACGAGCCGAACTTGGTGGCGCTGCGCTGGGTCGCGAACTGGTCCGTCGCCACCGAACCGACGAAGGTCACCGAGAGGGACCCGTAGCGCACGGTCGCGCCGAACGAGCCGAAGCCGACGAGGGGCTCGGTGTCCACCGACCTGCTCGAACTGAAGACCGTTCCGTCCAGGGGCAGGTAGTGCGCCGTGGCGTAGCCGCCGAGGCCGGCGAAGAAGCTGACCGACGGCTGACCGCTGGCGCCGATGTCGCCCAGGAACTGCGGGCCGACCCCTTGGCGCAGGGAGAAGGCGCCCACCGGGTCGGGCAGGTTCCAGCCGGCTTCCCCGTAGAGTCCGGCGGTGACCCCGGTGAAGTAGGTCCCGGCTCCGGCGCCGAAGACCGGGACGACGCGGGCGCCGGCATCCGACATGTCGCCGCTCGTCAGCCACTCCGTCGCGCGGGTGTAGTCGAGGTTGATGATCGGCTCGTCGGGGAGCTGGGTGTCCCAGCCCTCCGGCACGTCCACGCCAATCGTCTCGTGGACCTTGGTCTGCACCCACTCGGCCCCGGAGGATGGCCCCACCAGTCCCAGCCGCAGTTGCCAGTTGTCGCTGCGGTCCGGACGCAGGCGGGCCAGGGCCAGGTCCACGAACAGCACCCCCGCGTAGGGCTGGTCGTCCCGCGGGGGATCGGCCAAGGTGATGTCGTCGGGGGTGAAGATCTCGTGGCCCAGGCCCATCGCCACGTAGAGCTCCTCGCGGTCGTCGCCGAGGAACGGGGCGCCGCGCCAGAGGCGCGCGAACCGGTCGGCCAGGCTCCCGTCGCGCTCGCGCGCCACCGGCCCACGGATCCAGGTCAGGGCCACGCCGTTGGTGTAGTTGTCGTCGCTGCGCGTGAAGACGTCGTTGTCGTAGGTCAGGGCGACCGTCTCGTGGAACGCGCCCGGCTCGACGACGTCCGGGGGCGCCGCGCAGGCGCCCAGGCAGGCGACGAGCGTGGCCACGGCGGCCGCGCGCGGGCCGCCGGGCCTAGGATCGGTCGCGCACGGGGAGTGTGGCCGGCTCAGAGCAGTGCCTCGAGCAGCACTTCGCCCAGGTCCGCGGCCTTCTTGGCTCCGATGCCCTCGACCTCGAGCAGCTCTTCCTCGTTCGTCGGCCGTTTCTTGGCCAGGTCCACCAGGGTGCGGTCGTTGAACAGCAGGTAGGGCGGCACACCGCGCTCCCGCGCCAGTCGGCGCCGCAGGGAACGCAGGCGCTCGACCAGGTCCTGGTCCAGGTCGGGCTCGTCGAGGATCGGCGCCGGGCGGCTGCGCGCGGCGGACTTCTTCTTGGGCGCCGGCGGCTTGAACAGGGTCGCCTGCTCCTCGCCCTTCATCACCGCGAGCCCCGAGCGGGTCATGCCGATCACCGGGTACTTGCCGGGGCTCACACGCAGGTACTCCTGGGCGATCAGTTGATCGATGTAGGAGCGCACCTCGGCCTGGGACTTGTCCGCGAGCAGGCCGAAGGTCGTGAATTGGTCGTGGCCGAGCTGCTCGATCTTCTTGAGCTTCGCGCCGCGCAGCACGTTGGTCACGTGGCCCGCACCGTAGCCCTGGCGACAGTGCACCACGCACGAAAGGATCTTCTGGGCGATGACCTGGGCGTCGTCCTCCGCGGGCAGCTCGCCCAGGCACACGTCGCAGGCGCCGCAGCCGTCGGGCAGGACCTCGAAGCGTCCGCCGAAGTACTCGACCAGGAAGCGGTGTCGGCAGAAGGCCCCGGCGGCGAAGCCCCACATGTGCCCGAGGCGCTCGAGGTTGCCCTCCAACTCCACGCGCGCCGTCGTCACCCCGGCCTCGTCGGCCTCGGCCGCGCTGCGCTCCATCAGGCTGCGCTGGCCGTGGAAGTCCGCGCCCGAGTAGAACAGGACACACTCGGCCGGCAGGCCGTCGCGGCCCGCGCGCCCAGTCTCTTGGCTGTACTGCTCGACGCCCTTGGGCAGGGCCGCGTGGATCACGAAGCGCACGTCCGAGCGGTCGATGCCCATGCCGAAGGCGACCGTGGCCACGATCACGTCGATGCGCTCGGACAGGAACGCGTCCTGGGCCTGCTTGCGCTTCTGCGGCGTCATGCCCGCGTGGTAGGGCTCGACGCGCACGCCCTTGGCGGCCAGGTCCCCAGCCACCTGCTCGGCGTCCTTGCGCCGCATTACGTAGACGATGCCGGCCTGGCCCGCGTGGCGCTGGATCACGTTCAGCGCCTGGGAGACGAGGTTCTCCCGCGGCACGATGCGGTAGGTCAGGTTGGGCCGGTCGAAGTTGCCGACCAGCCGCGCCGGGTCGCGCAGTTGGAGCTGTTCACAGATGTCGTCCTGGACCCGCGGCGAGGCCGTGGCCGTCAGGGCCAGGATCGGCACGCCCGGCGCGCGCTTTCTGAGCGTGCCCAGGGCGCGGTAGTCGGGGCGGAAGTCGTGGCCCCAGTGGCTGATGCAATGGGCCTCGTCGACAGCGATGGCCGAGAGGCCGGCCTCGACCAGCCCGCCGAAGAAGTCGCCCACCGCCAGGCGCTCCGGGGCGCAGAACAGGATGTCGAGCTGGCCCGAGTGCAGCTTGGCCCAGGTCAGGGCGCGCTCCTCCGGGGTCTGGACGCTGTTCAGCACCCCGGCGTCGACCCCGTGCCCCTCCAGGCTGTGGAGCTGGTCGGCCATCAGGGCGATCAGCGGGCTGACCACCAGGGTGAAGCCCTCCTTGACCAGCGCCGGGGCCTGGTAGCACAGGCTCTTGCCGCCGCCGGTGGGCAGCACCACCAGGGCGTCGCGTCCTTCGAGCACCGCCGCCATGGCCTCGCCCTGGAGCGGACGCAGGCGGTCGAAGCCGAAGACCCCGCGAATGCGCTCCGCCAGCGCCTGGAGGGCGCTCCCGGGCTCGGTGGTGGGGCTGGAGGGGAGCGCGTCCATGGGCGGCGCGGCGGAGACCCGCCACGACTAGGACCGATGGAAGCAGCCTGCGGTTACGGGTTCAAGGGGCGAGACCCCCTCTCGGGTGAACTCCCCGGCCGAATGGCGCTGCGTCGCCGGGGCAGCGCGTCGCGCGCCCGGCTCGGCCGGGGGACAGGTGGCCCGGATCGCCGCAGAGCTCCTCCCGTCGGAGCCCAGGGCGCCGAAGCGCTCGAGCCGGGAGGGCCGTCCGCGCCGGTCCCCCGACCAGGACCCCGAGCGACGCCCCAACGAACGTCCGCTCGGTGCCGTTCGGACCTCGGTAGGTGGGGCGCTCACCCCATCGAGAACGTCGCCTTGCCGGACGACGTCGATCCGAACGAGTCCGAGGGAGAGCCATGATCAAATCGCTGCATCAGATCACCGAGGCCGTCCAGGGACTGGGTGCCCTGCTCACCAGCCTGACCGGCGGCGTCGGCGCCGCCATCCGCCTGCTTCGCGTGTTGGACCCCCGGGTCGCGATCTTCACCACGAGGCCGTCGGAGTACGACGCCGAGCTGCGCCGCAAGGACGTGCCGGCCTACTTCTACGCCGTGCGTCGCTACCGCGACGAGCGCGACTGGAAGGTCGTGAGCGAGCTCGGTCCGCTCTTCGACTTCCGAGAGCTGCCCTCTCCGGCGCGTGAGACCTACCTGACCTGGCTCGGCATGGCGGAAGTCAGCCTGGGGCGGCACGAGGCCGGAATCGACCACTTCCGCGAGGGGATCGGTGTGTGCGAGTACGAGCCGGTGTCGGTCGAGTTGCACTCCAACCTGGGCTACACCCTGGCCCTGACCGGCGACTTCGCTGCGGCCCGCGAGCAGAACGACATAGCCCTGTCGATCGATCCGGTCGAGCTCGCGCTCTACAACGCCCTGGCGATCGAATCGATGGCTGAGAATGGCCGCAGGCTCGACGCCCGCGCGGCGGCCCTGGTCGATCGGTTCCCGGTCGCCGACGAGCCGGGGTCCGAGCTGTCCAAGAGCGTGCTCGAGGATCCGGACCTGGCTTGGTTCCGCAGTCAGGCGTCGTTCCAAGTGAACTTCCCCAAGTTGGCAGCGGCGAGGACCGCGGCGAATGGCGACCAGAGCAAGCGCGGCGCAGGCGCTGGCCTCTTCGCCGGCCTTGGGCTGGTCTTCGCGCTCGGGCTGGGCAGTCACAGCGCGATGCTCGAGAGCCCGACCGCGGCTCCGGCGGACGCGGTCATCCGATCGTCCGCCTTGCTGTCGGCGGGGCTCGGGTCCCACGCCTTCGAGCCGACCTGGGCGTCGGGCTTGGGTTCGCACCTGTAGTGGCGCGCGGGCGGCCCTTGGTGCCGAACAGCCGGATCGGACAGGGGGCGCTGCTGCAGAACATCCCCACGTCGGGTATCGATCCGCCCTGCGATCGCGGTCCTTGCCCTCTGCCCCGGGTGGGCAGGGTGGAACCGGGGAGCCCTCAGCGGAGGTTGATGGCAGCCGTGCTAGTGTCCTGGAACAGAAATTCGGCGTCACTTCCCGGGCTCCGATCGCCGCTGGCGTCGCCAGCGCCTCCTCCGAGTATCGCAGCGGATACGCGTCGTCGGCGCGCCTAGCCAGCATCGATCGGACCTCCGGGAAGTGACACCAAATTTCTGATCCAGGACACTAGCGTGCTGCGCTAGAAACTCTACTTAGTGGGGACCTCTCGTTGAAATACGGCCACCTCTGGTCGTCACGATTCCGTCGCCTCCTCTGAGCCTGACTCGAGGAGGGACCATGTCCCCTGACCCGCGCTCCACGTCGTCGAGACTGAACGGCGACCCCATCGGTCGCACAGCCCTGTTCGGCGAGATGCGCTCCCCGGTGATTCGTGCGGCGGCGCAGCGCTCGCGCAGAGTGGCCGAAGACCCCGTTCGAATCGACGCAACCGCGGTCGTCTACTGCGAAGGCAATTTCGGCGACGTCGACGGCAAGACAGCCAACGGGCTCGTGCGGCACTCGGAGAAGTACACGATCCACTCGGTGATCGACAGCGAGCAGGCCGGCTCGGACGCGGGTCAGGTGCTGGATGGCGAGCCGAACGGTATCCCCATCTGCCACGACCTCGCCGCCTCCCTGGCCTTGGAGGGGACGCTGCCCCAATTCTTCATCTTCGGGATCGCACCTGCCAGCGGCGCCCTGTCGATCGTCGAGCGCGGCCTGATCCTCGAGGCCATCGGTCTCGGCATGCACGTGGTCAACGGACTGCACGAATTCCTGAACGATGATCCGGAGTTCGTGGCGGCGGGTGCGGCGAGCCGAGTCGAGCTCCTCGACGTGCGCAGGCCCCGCGCCAAAAAGGATCTGCGGATGTTCAGCGGTCGCGTCGGCCTGCTCGACTGTCCGCGCATCGCGGTGCTCGGCACCGACTGCGCCATCGGCAAGCGCACAACCGCCAACATCCTGGCCCGGGCCCTGAACGAAAGAGGCTTGAAGGCGGTGATGGTCGGCACGGGCCAGACCGGCCTGATGCAGGGCGCTCGCTACGGGATCGCCCTGGACGCCGTCCCCTCCCAGTTCTGCGCCGGCGAGCTGGAGGCGACGATCCTCGAGGCCTTCGAAGGCGAGCATCCCGACGTCATCATCGTCGAAGGACAGGGAGCCCTCAGCCACCCGGCCTACTCGACCTCGGCCTTCATCCTGCGGGGCAGTTGCCCCCAGGCGGTGGTGCTCCAGCACGCTCCCGGACGGCGGCACCGCTGCGACTTCGAGCAGATGCCGATGCCCGATCCGGCCAGCGAGATCCGCCTGATCGAGACCTTCTCCGACACCAAGGTCATCGGCCTCACGCTCAACCACGAGCACTTGACCGAGATTCAGGTGGATGCGGCCATCGAGCAGTACGAGCGCGAGCTGGGGATCCCCGCCACCGATGCCTTGACTCGTCCCACCGAGCGCTTGGTGCAGATGGTCCTGGCAGCCTTCCCGGAGCTCGCGCAGAAGCAGGCGCACGTGTCTCGATGAGCGCACCGCGCCTCGAGATCGACCTGGACAAGATTCAACACAACGCGCGCAGCCTGGTCGGTCGACTGGCCGGCGTGGGGATCGCCGTGACTGGCGTGACCAAGGCGACGCTGGGCTCGCCGGCGGTTGCGGCGGCCATGGTGCGAGGTGGCGTTCGCGGGCTCGGGGAATCGCGGATCGAGAACATCGAGGCCCTACGCCGCGGTGGCGTCGAGGTGCCGACGACCCTGATCCGCTCGCCGATGGTGAGCCAGGCCGCGCGAGTCGTGGCCGGCGCCACCGCGAGCATGGGCACCGAGCTCGATGCGATCGGCGCCCTGTCGGAGGCCGCCCGGGCGCGGGGACTGGTGCACCGGATCCTTCTGATGGTCGAGTTGGGCGACCTGCGCGAAGGCATCCTGCCGGGCGACCTCGAGCCCTTCGTCCGCCGCGTGCTGCGCCTTCCCGGCATCGCCCTGCAGGGCATCGGGACCAACCTCGCCTGCCACAGCGGGGTCGTTCCCGGCCACGCGAACATGACCGAGCTGTCCGACCTGGCCACCTCGATCGAGGCTGACTGTGGCGTCCGGCTAGAGGTCGTCTCCGGCGGCAACTCCGCGAACCTCGCCTGGGCCCTGGGCGCCGGCGACAAGGGGCGCGTGAACGACCTGCGCCTGGGCGAGGCAATCCTGCTCGGTCGCGAGACCTTGCAGCGCGAACCGGTGCAGGGCCTGTTGACCGACGCGTTCATCCTCGTGGCCGAGGTGATCGAGTCGAAGCTCAAGCCCTCCAGGGCCTGGGGGGAGATCGCCCAGGCCGCGTTCGGGGACCTGACGCTCGCACCCGACCGCGGCGAGCTCGTGCGGACGATCCTGGCCGTCGGCCGCCAGGACACCGACGCGGCGGGGCTGACCCCGCCGATCGGGATCGAGATCCTCGGCGCCAGCAGCGATCACCTGATCCTGGGCACCGGTCGTCGACGTCTGGCCGTCGGCTCCGAGGTTCGCTTCCAGGTCAACTACAGCGCGCTGCTGCGGGGCATGACCTCGCCCTTCGTGGCCAAGGTCATGCGGAAACGCGCGGCGGTTGTGCCCGCTTGATGGGGGGCGAGGACCCGGGCGCGAGGTCACTTCCGATTGGACAGAGAAGCCCGAGCCGCTAGCCGAACGCGCGCTCTTCCCGGCGCATCCCGAGGTAGCTCCCCGCGAGGGCGGCGAAGGCCGATCCGAACAGCAGGGTGAAGATGAACCCGGGTTGGCCTGCCAGGGGACCGAGGCACACGACCGCTTGAGCTGCGGCCGCGATCAGGCCGACGCCGATGCTCCCGGCGCCGACCAGCGCCCACAGCAGCCCGGCCAGGGCTCCAATGGCCAAGACGAGGATCAGGTCGATCGGCCCGTGGACGAACCACAGGTTGGTGAAGGCCAGGAGCAGGGCACCCCGGACCGCGTCCCCGCGCAGCCGGGCGCGGCGGAGCAGGAGCAGCTCTTCCATTCGAGCCCGGTCGCGCTCGCGCTGCTGGGCCCGCAGGGCCTCGACCTCGGCAGGCCACGGGGCCGCTTCGGGCTCGGGCGCAGGGTCGACGACCCCGACTCGATTGGGGGTTGCCACTGAGGCGCCATCGGCTCCGGGATCGGAGGGTCTTGAGAATGCCGGGGCCAGCCCCCGGCTCAGCACCCGAGGTCGAGGCGGAAGACGAGGAAGGGGCGCTCGTCACCGATCCAGTCGCGCGCGGCGCAGCGCTCGAATCCGAGCGAGTGGTACAGGGCGTGGGCAGGTCCCATGGTGGGGCGGGTCGAGAGCACCATGGCCGCCCAGCCCAGGCGCTGGCCCTCGGCTATCGCGGCCTCCATCAACAGTCGTCCGGCGCCGCGCCGGCGCTGGTCGGGTGCGACGGCGAGCAACTGGATCTCGCCCTCGTCCGGTCCCGCGACCTGGGCCGTGCCGCTTCCCGGCGCGACCAGGAAGGCCACGCCCAGGAGCTCGCCCCTTGCACCGTTGCGCGCGGCGATCAAGCGTCCGCGGGGGCGCACCCGCCGCGGCTCGAGCCGCACCTGCGCGCCCGCCGGATCGGGGTGGTCTCGATCGACGAACGCCGCCAGCAAGAGCCGGCCGAGCTCGTCGTCGCCGACTTCGGCGTCCAGGCGGATCGCGGGGGAGGCCGGTTCCATGACTTTGGTCGAAGAGCCGAGGTCAGCAGGGGGCGGATTCCAGATCGAGGCCGGAGCGGCTCAGGTTCCGCAGAAGGTCCGGTAGGGCGGAGCGTCGGCCGGCGCGGGCAGGGTCAGGTCGGTGCGATCGGGGCGCTCGTCGAAGGGCCGCGTGACCACGGCGAGGAGCTCCTCGAACAGCGTCAGGTCGCCCTCGTCGACGGCCGCGTCCAGGGCCGCCTCGACGCGGTGGTTGCGCGGGATGAAGAGCGGGTTGACGGCGGCCATGGCCGCGGCGCGGGCAGCGGGCATCGTCGACTCGTGGGAGAGTCGATCGCGCCAGCGTTGGAGCCACGCGTCGAGCGCCGCCGAGTCGGCAACGAGCCCGCGCAGCGCGGCGGGGTCCTTTTCGGCGGAGGTCAGGGCCCGCAGGGCATTGGTGTAGTCGACCTCGCCTCTTCGCAGCAGCGACAAGAACCCCTCGATCAGGCCTTCGTCCTCCGCTCGCTCGGTCGCGAGGCCCAGCTTGGGCCGCATCCGCGCGAGATACCGAGCCTCGTAGGCCGGTTGAAATCCCTCCAAGGCTGCCCGCGCGCCCGCTCCCGCGCGTTCCGGGTCCGCGTCGAACAGCGGCAACAGCGTCTCGGCCAGGCGCACCAGGTTCCACAGTCCGATCTGCGGCTGCTGACCGAAGGCGTAGCGCCCGCCGTGGTCGATCGAGCTGAAGACCGTGGCCTCGTCGAAGCGCTCCATGAAGGCGCAGGGCCCGTAGTCGATGGTCTCGCCGCTGATCGAGGTGTTGTCGGTATTCATCACCCCGTGCACGAAGCCGAGGCTCATCCACCACGCGATCAACCGCGCTTGACGGTCGCGCACGGCCTCGAAGAAGCGCAGGTAGCGCGGGCCGCCGTCGATGTCGAGCAGGTGCGGATCGTGCCGCGCGATGGCGTAGTCGGCGAGCTTACGGACCTCGTCGACCTGCCCGCGCGCCGCGAAGTACTCGAAGGTGCCGACGCGCAGGTGGCTGGCTGCGACGCGCGTCAGGACCGCGCCGGGCAGTGGCCGATCGCGGTACACAGACTCCCCCGTGGTCGCCGCCGCGAGGGCGCGGGTGGTGGGCACGCCGAGGGCGTGCATGGCCTCGCTGACCAGGTACTCGCGCAGCACCGGACCGAGGGCCGAGAGTCCGTCGCCCCCGCGCGAGAAGTGCGTCGGCCCGCTGCCCTTGAGCTGGATGTCGCGGCGCCTGCCGTCGCGGTCGACCACCTCGCCCAGGAGCAGGGCGCGTCCGTCGCCGAGCTGGGGCGTGAAGTGCCCGAACTGGTGCCCCGCGTAGGCCTGGGCGATGGGCTCCGCCCCGGCGGGCAGCTCCTGGCCGGTCAGGATCCTCGCGCCGCGCTCAGAGGCCAGTTCGTCGATGTCGAGGCCCAGCTCCTGCGCCAGAGCGCCGTTGAAGAACAAGAGCCGCGGCTCCCGCGCCCGCGCCGGCCGGGCGGGGCTAAAGAAGCCCGGCATGTCGCGCGCGAAGGAATTGTCGAAGGCGAACGGCGCGGGCTCGCCGAGGGGCGTGGCAGTGTTGGAGTCGATCACGGGGGTCCTGCGTTGGGCCGCGAAGATCCTGGGTGGGCGGGCCGAGATACTCAACCGTCCGCCCGGCTTTCACCGGGCGACGGCCGAGCCCCGCCGATACGACGCCACACGCGATCGCGACACTGTCGTGGCGTCGGATCGACTCCGTTGCTTACTAGAGTCCGATCTCGACCACGTCGGTGATCGGTCCGACCGTACCGGCAACCAGGTCGAGCCCGACGCCGACAGCGTGCAGCGTCAGTCCAGGCGGCAGCCCGATGGGCACCGCGGTCGTGCTCCCGGCACCATCGGGTACCAGCGTTGCGGAGAGCACGCCGGCGGCGGCGAGATCGAGCGACGTGGCCAGCAGCGGATCGTTGGACAGGCCCAGGTTGCGGCCATCCGGAAGGATCAGGTCTCCCTCGCCGAGGGCCAGGAGCACCCACCCGAGGGTGCTCTCGCTTCCGAACTGGTCCAGGTCGAAGCTCGCGACGCTCGGTCCTGCGAAGAAGCCGTCGGGCGTGAGCCGCTGGGGCCGGAAGCCCGTCGACCAGACCTTGAGGTCCGGATCGACGAACACGCTCACGAGGTTGTCGTACACATCGCTCACGCCGACTCGAACATCGATCGACGGGGCGAAGCCGCCGTCCGCGCCGCTCAGTGACAGGAAGCCGAGCTCGAAGCTACCCGCAGCATCGTCGAAGTAGGCGGAAGCGGTCAGCATATCGGCCCTGGTGGTCAACAGGGGGCGACCGCCCAGTTCGGTCAGAAAGACCTGGTCGATCTCTCCCGTGACGCCTTCCGTCAACTGCGGCGCAGCCCACGCTTGCCCGCCATCGGTCGAGTACGTGTAGAGGACACGGCCGGTCGTCGGGAGGTACGAAACCGTGGGGTGGGCGTAGAAGATTCGATCGCCCCGAATGGAGACCGCACGACCGAGGATGGTCGGGGTCACACCCGGGATGGCAACGGCGGGCGCGAAGCTGGATCCAGCATCGACCGACCGCTGGACCCACGCTGACTGGGAGAAGGCCGCGATGATGGAGCTGACAACCGTGATCACCGGACCGTCGAGTTCGACATCCAAGTAGAGGTCGGCGATCTCGGGGCTGAAGTGGAGCAGCTTGCGCGGTTCGAAGGTCACGCCACCGTCGATGCTCCTGCGGTGCATGACCGAGAGGTCCATGCCGACGCCGTCACCGTAGATCGCGTGGACCGTGGAGCCGTCAACCACGAGCTTCCCACCGTTGTGGAAGAAGTTGCTGACCGGCGTCACGATCGGAAAGGTCTGCCCGCTGTCCTCGGAGACCAGGAGGTTGAGTCGGTGTTCCGAGGTCTCGACCAGCAGGTAGACCCGATCGTGGGGCGAGCCTGGCAACACGACCAAGTCTTCGACGGCGTCGTTGTGGAAGAAGAAGGACTCGAAGGGCGCGATCGGGAGCCGAACCGGCGCGCTCCAACTGGCTCCGGCGTCCTTCGTGTGGCCGATGAACACGTCCGGAAAGTCGGTCCATGCGAAGTACGCGCTCTCGCCCACCAGGGTCGAGCGGCCGGCGAAGTAGTTGGGTTCATACCCTTCGGGGAGGGCCTTCAGCGGAGACCATTCGAGTCCTCGCCCGTCCGACCAGGACGAGTAGGGCCTGTCGGTGCCCGTCAGCCTGGTCATCACCATCGAGTGATCACCATCGACGAGCAAGCTGCGGATGCTGGTGCCCCAGCCGAGGTTGACGCCGTCGCGCACGTCGGATGGCGGGTTCGGGTCGAAAGGGGTGCCGAATCCCGAAACCTGGGCGGCCAGTGGATTGGCGGACAGTGGCTTGGCGGACAGTGGGAGGGTGAGCAGCACCGAAGCGGCGACGATCGAAGTCAGGCGAATCATTGGATGCGTGTAGGGGACAAGGTGTGGTCAAGGGTCGGGGAAGAGACCTGAGTCTAGCGGACGGTCGTCTGGGCGGTCTGGGCGGTAGAGTTTCGCAGGTGTGCGGCCAGGGACCTGCGGTCCTGCGTGACTAGACTCCACGGCTCCGATGTCCGAGCCCCGCTGGTCCATGGAGGGCGTGCCCACGCGCCCCGGTGTCTATCTCTTCCGCAACGAAGAGGGGGCGGTCCTCTACGTTGGCAAGGCGCGCAGCCTGCGCCAGCGGCTGTTCTCCTACCGGCGGCCGGGGGGCGACGGGCGGCTGGGGGTCTGGTTCCTGGAGCGCGAGGCGGCTTCGGTCGAGACGATCGTCACGCGCACCGAGGCCGAGGCGCTGCTGCTCGAGGACACCCTGATCAAGCAGCACAAGCCGCCCTACAACGTGCGGCTGAAGGACGACAAGTCCTTCCTGATGATCCGGGTCGACCTGGACGAGCGCTGGCCGCGGCTCAAGTTCGTGCGGGCCCACCGGCCCGACGAGCGCAAGGGCAAGGGGCGCTCGCGGTACTTCGGCCCCTTCGCCTCGGCGCGCTCGGTGCGCAAGACCATGAGCGACCTGCACCGCGTGGTGCCCCTGCGGGACTGCACCGACAACGTGCTCGAGAACCGCTCGCGGCCGTGCTTGAAGCACCAGATCGGCCTGTGCTCGGCGCCCTGTGTCGGACTCGTCTCGAAGGACGAGTACGCGACCCTCGTCGAGAAGGCGATCGAAGTCCTGGCCGGCGAAACGGCCGAGCTCGAGCGGGACCTGGAGACGCGCATGCAGGCGGCGGCCGAGAAGCTCGAGTTCGAGCTGGCGGCCCAGTGGCGCGACCGGCTGACCGCCGTGCGTCGGACCGTCGAGCGTCAGGGCGTGCGAGCCAAGGACACGGTCGAGCGCGACGTGTTGGCCTTCGTGCGCCGTGGGGAGTGGGCCGTGGTGCACCGTCTGGCCTTCCGCGAGGGGCGCATGACCGAGAGCCGCAGCCACCGTTTCAAGTCGCGCCTGCCGGACGAGGAGCTGCTCCACAACGTGCTGACCGCCCTCTACGCGCCGGGTCGGCGCGAAGCGCCGCGCGAACTCGTGCTGCCCTGCCAGCCGGCAGACGTGGAGCTGTTCGAGGACCTCTTCGCGAGCACCCAGTTCGTCGTGCCCTCCAGCGGCGAGCGCCAGCGGATGCTCGACATCGCCGCGGCCAACGCCCGGGCGGAGCTGGAGCGGGCCACCGACGACGACGAGCAGGCCACCACCGCCCTGGAGCAGCTCGCCAAGCTGCTCGACCTCGATCCGAGCCAGGCGCCCGAGGTGATCGACTGCTTCGACGTCTCGAACATGCAGGGCTCCAACGTGGTCGCGAGCCGCGTGCGCTTCCGAGGCGGCCTGGCCGACCGCGGCGGCTATCGGCGCTTCAAGGTGCGCACGGTCGAGGGCCAGGACGACTTCGCTTCGATGGCCGAGGTGGTCGGGCGCAGCCTGCGGCGGGGCCTCGACGAGGACGACCTGCCCGACCTGATCGTGGTCGACGGCGGTCAGCAGCAGCTCGCGGTGGCGCTGCAGGCGCGCGAGGACGCCGGGGCCTTCGACGTGCCCATCGTCGGCATCGCCAAGGCCCGGGCGGAGCGCACCATCGGCAAGCGGCGCGTGGGCCGCTCCGAGGAGCGCCTGGTCCTGGCCCCGGACATCGAGCCGATCGAGCTTCCGCGCCACAGCGCCGTGCGGCACCTGCTCGAGCGCATCCGCGACGAGGCCCACCGCTTCGCGATCACCTACCACCGCAAGGAGCGCGGCCGGATCACCTCGCGCCTGGACTCGATCCCCGGCGTGGGCGAGGCCAAGCGCAAGGCCCTGCTGCGCGCCTTCGGTTCGGTGGTCGGGGTCAAGCAGGCCAGCGTCGAGCAAATCGGCGCCCTGCCGTCGATCGGTCCCAAGCTGGCGCAGGTGATCGTCGACCACCTGCACGACCGGTCCGACCCGCAGGCCCCTTCGGCCTGAGCCCGCCCGTCGCCGGATGGGCGATCCGCCGTGGTCCCGATCCGCGTCCGTGGGCTAACCTTGCCGCCGGCGCGGTCCAGCGCCGCGCCGATGCCGCCCACGATCGCCCCCCGCACCCCCGGTTCCTCGCCGCGCGCCGGCGCCAACCGCTTCGCCCTGGCCCTGGCCAGCTCCCTGGCGGCGGTGCTGGTGGTGGCCATCGCCTACCAGTTCGTGCGGCCCGAACCGGGCGAGGCCGTGGGCGTCGGCGAGCCGGTCGTCGAGGAGGGCGGCGTCCCCGCTTGGATCCAGCCGATCCTCGCGGAGCCCGACGAGTCCCAGCGACCGGCCCTGGTGCCGCGCCTGCCGGAGGGCGTGAAGCTCTCGATCCTCGAAGGCCGCGAAGAAGTCCTGGTCACCGACCCCTGGGTCTACTTCCGGCGTCCGGAGAACCGCTCGCGGGTGCTGCACTGGCGCGAGCACCCCGACGGAGAGTTCGTGCGCGCCACGGGCGTCGCCGGCCTGCGACTGACGGGCCCGCTGCCCGCCCAACGGCCCGAGCCGCTGATCGTGCTGACCGGCGATTCGCACATGGACGGCGTCTGCGCCGAGGACGAGACGGCGGCGGCGGTGCTCGAGGCCAACCTCGCCCTGCGTCCCGGCGTGGAAGCCGTGCGCGTGCTGAACGCAGGCGTCGGTCAGTACACCTTCCCGCACTACCTGGCCGTGGCCTGGCGTTACCTCGAGCTGGCTCCCGACGTGCTCGTCGTCGTGGTCTTCGGCGGCAACGACTTCGGGGCGATCGACAGCGTCGAGGCCGAGTTGGCCGGCGAACCGGAGCCCGTGCGCCCGGCCGGCTACGACCAACACATCCAGCGCGTGGTCAAGACCAAGCTGGCCGGTCGCCGCGGCGGAGCGAGCCTGTGGCAGGCGCTGAACCAGGTCTACCTGTTCGAGGTCCAACCCGAGCTCGAGACTCGCTCGGTGGAGCGCTCCCTGGTGTACCTGGAGGAGATCGACCGCATGGCGCGCGCCCGCGGCACGCGCTTCATCGCCGCCTACCTGCCGCCCATGCACGACGTGCGCGAGGAGTTCTCGCGCAACCTCTACGCCTCGCTGTTCAAGGAGCTCGAGATCGACGAGTCGGCCCTCGCGAGCTCCAACCGCGTGGCGGACGCCATGTTGGCCGGGCTCGAGGCCCGCGGCATCGAGACCGTCGACGCCCGCCCGACCCTGCGCGAGTGGCCCGGCCACCTGTACTGGGTCGCCGACGAGCACTTGAACACGGTCGGACACCGTTTGTTGGGTGAGCTCTTGGCCCAGCGGCTGGCCGAGCCCCGCGCCGGCGAGTGAGTCGGATCGGACGCGCGACCATGGCCGATCCCCAACCGCAAGCAGCACGCCGCGGCTCGGCGCCCAAGGGCGCGCTGCTGGTCCTCCTGGGCCTGGTGCTGGGCTTCGCCGGCGGGTGGTACGCGCGCGGACCGGTCGACGGGTCGCAGGTACCGGCCTGGCTCGAGGTCGTCGACCACCTGCCGCCGGCCGGTTCCCGCCCCGCGCTGCTGCCGCGTTTCGCGGGCGAGAAGCCCCTGGCGGTCTTCCGTGACGGCTCCACCTCGACCCTGGTGGCGGACGGCGCCAGCTACTTCCGCCGTCCGGCCTGGACCGAGCGCCGGATTCCCTGGCCCGAGCACGACCGTGGCGAGTTCGTAGTCGAGGCCGACTTCCGCGGCCTGCGACTCACCGGGCCCCTGCCGGGCGAGCGTCCCGAACCGCTGATCGTCTTGGTGGGGGACTCGCACATGGAGGGGGTCTGCTCCAACGGGGAGACCGCGGCCGCCTTCCTGGAGCGCGCCCTGGCCCGCGATCCCGCCGCCGAGGGGGCGCGGGTCTTGAACGCGGCCACGGGCATGTACACCTTCCCGCACTACCTGGGCACGGCCTGGCGCTACCTGCAGCTCGCGCCCGACGTGTTCGTGCTGGTGGTCTTCGGCGGCAACGACTTCGGGGCCCTGGAGACCGATGAAGCGGAGCTGCGGGGCGATCCCAAGCCGCTGCGGCCCCCGGGCTACAACGAGCGGCTCGTCCGGGCGCTCGAAGTCCAGGTCGCCGGTCGCGAGGCCGGACCGAGCCTGTGGCAGTTCCTGAACCAGGAGCTCTTGTTCACCGTGGACCCGCCGCGGCTCGAGTGGGCGCTGGCGCGGTCGTTGGAATACGTGGAGGCGATCCAGCGCCTGGCGGACGAGGTCGGCACTCGCCTGGTGGTGGCCTACGTCCCGCCGGTGAGCGACGTCCATCCGGAGGTGGTCGGGCCCGTCTACGCCCCGCTGCTCTCGGTGCTCGAGCTCGAGGACGCCGACCTGAAGGCCACCGAGCGCCTGGCCGACCGCTTCCTCGCCGCGCTCGGCGCGCGCGGCGTCGAGACCCTCGACGCCCGTCCCGCCCTGCGCGGCGCGACCGAGCCGTGCTACTGGATCGCCGACGAGCACCTGAATGTGGCCGGCCTGCGGGTCCTGGGCGAGGCCCTTGCGGAGCGGCTGGCCGGATCAGCGCAATAGGGCTTCGCCTTCCGGGCCCGCGAGCAGAAGTCCGACCGGTGGGCGCGCGCGGCCTCTCGGGCCGTGGCGGGACGGTCGAGCCAGCGCAGAAGCCTTCGCCCAGTCAACCCAAGGGCTCGGGCGCCGAGGCCTGTAAGCCCTGGGGACGGCCCCCGCCGCCAGGTCCTGCACGCGAGCGAACCAGGGTGTCACCAGATGGGAACGCCGTCGCCCCGAGAGAGGTGGCTCGTGGCCCACGGGGCAGGTCGACAGGGCCATTGGGCGAGCGTG
The DNA here is from genome assembly GCA_007751255.1 of Engelhardtia mirabilis. GTDB lineage: Bacteria > Planctomycetota > UBA1135 > UBA1135 > Engelhardtia > Engelhardtia mirabilis. The sequence continues at coordinate 3,947,712 of CP036296.1, read as the reverse complement.
GCACGATCGTCGCAAGCGTCCGTGGCTGGCCACCTGACCCCGTCCCCATGAGGATCCCCATGCCTTCCCCGTTCAATTTCGCCGCGAGCGCGCTCACTGCTGCGCTGTCTTCCCTGGCACCCGCTGCCACCGCCCAAGTCCAACTGCCGATCGATTCGGTTCCGGTTGCCGATCGTTCCGAACTCGCTGCTGGCAGCGCGTGGATCCTGACCTTGCGTCACGACGCTGCGGCGCACCGCGCCGCCCTCGAGGACCTGAGCCTGTGGCGCCGCGCCGGTGAGCCGACGGGCTTCGGCCAGCGCGTACAGCTCCTGAGCGAGGCCCAGGCCCAACGCTCGCAGCCCCTGCGCGCCCTGGCTGCCGAGTACGACGTCGAGCTGCTGCAGGAGTCCTGGCTCAACCCCTCGCTCTCCGTGTGGATCGAGGACCCGGCCGAGCTGGCCGCCCTGCGCGCCCACCCGCTCGTCGAGGGCGCCTTCGAGGCCTCGCCGCGCCAGCCCAACCAGGTCGAGGCCAACGCGGCCCACCACATCCCGGCGGCCCACGCGCTGCAGGTCGACGGCGGTCCACCGCTGGTGGGAACCGGCGTCACGGTCGCGCTCCTCGACAGCGGCATGGACCTCGACACCAACGGCCTCGGTCGGCCCCACAAGGCCTTCTTCGAGGACGGCATCGAGACCAGCCAGGGGCCGGGCATCGGCGGCAGCCGGGTGCTCTCGACCGGCGAGTACGGCTTCCTCACCTGCGCGACCAAGGACGGCGAGGACCAGACCGGTCACGGAACGCGCATGGGCGCGATCATGGCCGGCGCCAAGTGGACGGCGATCCTGGCCGCGGCCGATGGCGCCGCGCCGGACGCCTTCATCCGCAACTACAAGGTCACCGACTGCGGAAGCCCCCTGGCATCGACCTTGGCCATGGACGCCGCGCTGAGCGCCGCCGTCGGCACCTCCGACGTGCGTGTGGTCAACCTGAGCTACGACGGCACCTCGGCGCCGACGTACTTCTTCAACATCTCCATGGACAACGCCGAGCTGGCCGGCGTGCTGGTCGTGGCCTCGGCGGGCAACTCGGGCGCCTCGACGAACTTCCACCACGGCCGCTTCGGGGGCTTGACGGTGGGGGCGTCCTTCGTGGCCCAGGCTGAGCCGTACTTCTTCCCCGGCTTCCAGACCAGCGCGATCGGCCCGCTCCCGGACGGTCGTCGTTACCCGAACATGCTTGCGACGGGCGAGCAGATCTCGACCGCCGAGCTCGACAAGGAGTTCGGTGTGATCGACTCCTACGGCTCGAGCGGCGCGGCCGCCCTGGTTTCGGGCTCCGCGGCTCTGATGTTCCAGGCGCGCCCGTCCCTGGACGTGCTCTCGGCCAAGGCCCTGGTCCTGAACACCCTGGCCCCGGTGGTCGCCGGTGACGACGATGCCTCGGGCCTCGGCTTCCTCGACACCCTGGCCGCGGTGGAGGGCGCGATCGCTGGAGACGTGACCGACGGGACGATCGCCGCCGGCTACGAGGTGCGCTACAGCGCCCTCGCCGCAGCCGGCCAGGAGTTCAAGGCGACCCTGACCTGGAGCCGCGAGGTGACCTCCCAGTTCGAGGTCGACGACCTGGACCTCGAGCTGCGTCATGCCGACGGCACCGTCGTCGCCAGCTCGACGTCCGTGCTCGACAACGTGGAGCAGGTCACGCAGACCTTCCCGACCGCCACCACGGTGGACGTCGTCGTGCGGATGCCCGCCTCGACCTCGATTCCGCTGGTCGACTTCGCCCTGGCGACGAGTGAGCCGGTCTCCTCGGGTCCCTCCTTCGTCGTGGAAGACTTCACTGCGGCGGCTCCGGCCATCGCCCAGGTCGCGCCCCAGGGCGTGCCCAACTCCGGGTTGTACGCGCGCTTCTTCGTGAAGGGTGAGGGGCTGGACCAGGTCACTGCGGTGGACCTCGGAGGTCAGGCGGCCACCTTCGCCTACCAGGCCCCCGGTCGCCTGCGCGTGGACGTCCCCAATGGTCTGGCCGCGGGCATCCAGGCGCTGACCCTGTCGGCGCCTGGTGGCAACGACACCGCCAACATCGTGATCGGGGTCAAGGCGCCGGTCCTGTCTGGCTACGTGAATTTCATCGACAACGTGGCCTGGGAACTGCAAGGCCAGGCGGGCGACCTGTACGGCGTGTTCTTCTCCCCGAGCATCACCCCGACCGACTTCCCCGGCGTGATCCAACTCGACATCGGCAACGCCGGCGCGTCGCTGCTTCTGGTCAACTCGGGCGCGCTGAACGTGGCTGGCGAGGCCTCGGGCTTCGTCGGCGGCGGCGGCGGTCTGCCCCTCGGCACGGTCGTCTACTTCCAGGGTGTGGTCTTCGACTTCTCGACCCTGAGCTTGATCCCCAGCAACGTGGTCGAGTCCGTGCGCGCCGTCCACTTCGGCTGGTGATGCACCCACCGGGTCCAATCGGACCCGGATCCTGATCAGACTTCGCCCGGGCCGTGGGGGCCCGGGCGAGGAATGACCGGTCGAGCGCGTTCCCCGCGCTGGATCAATGTCGAGCGCGGCGGCGCCGGGGCTTGCCCTCCGGTGACGCCGCGCCCTGCTACCTCGACTTCCTTTCCAGTCGAGCGACACCTCGGCTACGCGCCCGCGCTCGGTTCGCGACCGTGCGCTCGGAGCCCCGCAGCCTCCCTTTGCGCGCGTCTTCAGAGCGCGGCGCGTTCTCGTCGCTCAGCCTCGGCCCCGCCTCGCCGACAGGACGTTGGCCGCGATTCACTCGTCGACCCATCGCGCCGCTCGGCGCGGTTGAGATTCGATCTTCTACTGCCATGCAACGATTCCCTCAACCGCTCGTGACCGCGGCCCTGTCCGAGATGGCGGCCTGGCGGCGCGCCGGCGGCGGTGTCGCCCTGCGAGCGGCGGTCGACGGTCGCCGTGACCAGATCCGCGCCCTGGCGGAGCCCTTGATCGCGCGCGCCGAGGAGCTGGGGATCGAGGTGCTGGGCATGCACGTGGCTCCGCCCTCGATCGTGGTCCGCGGTGGCGACGCTTCGGCGCTTGCCGCACTGGCCGAGCACGGCCTGGTCCGGCGCGCCGAGCGCGACGCCCTGCGCGCTCCCAACCTGGCCCAGGCCACCCAGGTCCACGGACTCAAGGCCGCCCACGCCCTGCAGCTCGGCGGTCTGCCCCTCGAGGGCAGCGACGTGACGATCGGGATCGTGAACAGCGGCCTCGACATCGACATTGCGGGCAGCGGCCGGCCCCACGCGGCCTTCTATCCCGACGGGGATCCGCAGACGGCTTCGCCCGCAGGGGGCATCGCCGGCAGCCGAGTGCTGTCCGCGGCCTGGTTCCCCTACCAGACCGGGCCGGATTGCCCCGGGGTGACCTACGCCGACGACGAGACGGGCCACGGCACGCGCATGGGGTCGATCGCGGCCGGTGCCCAGTGGAATGTCCTGCCGGACATCGCCGACGGCACCGCGCCGAACGCATCCCTGTTCTTCATGCACGGGGCCTTCGACGTGATTGTCACCGGTGCCTCGTTCTAGGCCGCGAAGCAGCCCTACGACGTGCACGGTGTCTTCACCAGCGCGATCGGACCGCTGCCCGACGGGCGCGTGTACCCGCAGATCCTGGCGGTGGGGGAGAAGATCACCTGCGCGACCCTCGACAACGACAACTTCTCGATCGACTCCTACGGTTCGTCGGGTGCGGCGGCCCTGGTGAGCGGGACCGCGGCGCTGCTCTACCAGGCGGTGCCGAGCTTGACGCCGCTCGAGGTCAAGGCGTTGATCCTGCACACGGCGGCCGACGTTACCGCTGGCGACCCGAATGCGGGCGGCTACGGGTTCATGTGTAGCCTCACGGCGGTGCAGGCCGCCCAGGCCGGTGAGCACTCGGACTTCCTGCTCCCCGCGGGACAAGAAGCGCGCTTCAGCATCGCCGGCGTCGCCGGTGAGACTCTCAGCGCGACCTTTGTCAGCGGCCGCAACGCGACCAACCTGGACGAGTCGAACGACGTGGACCTGGATCTGCGCAGCCCGGCCGGTCTGGTCGTGTGGAGCAGCAACGGTGCGATCCAGAACGTCGACCAGATCGAATACACCTTCGGCGAGACGGGAGGCTTCACCCTCGCCGCGCGAATCAAGGCGGCCTTCGGCTCGACTCCGACCCGCGTGGCCCAGGCCGGCTTGAACCAGACGCCGACCCTCGCGACCGATCCTGACGTGGGTCAACCGGGGCCGATTGCCAACTTCGCTGATCCGGTCCAGGTCCTGAACGACGACAGCCCGATGGGGCACTTCTACATCAAGGGCGTGGGTCTGGCCCAGGCCACGTCCGTGCGCCTCGGCGGTCAGTCGGTCAACTTCACCTACCAAGCGCCCGGCCGCATTCGCGTGCAGGTCCCCGCGGGCTTCCCCACCGGCGTGCACCTGGCCGAGGTCCTCGGCCCCCTCGGTTCCAGCGGCGTCTTCGTGGAGGTCGGCGTGGGGCTGCCGAAGTTCGGTATCACACCCATCAACTTTGTGAGCACGGTCTGGTGGGGCCTGGAATCGAACCCGGGCGAGCCCTACTTCGTGGTCCTCTCGCCCTCGTCCTCGCCGACCCAGCTTCCGGGCATCGTCGACCTGGGCATCGGCAACGGTGGGCTGTTGCTGTTCACCGTCGCCACTGGTGTGTTGCCCACCTCGGGTATCGCCAGCGGACAGATCGGTGGCGGCGGGGCCCTGCCCCTCGGAACGCTCCTGCACTTCCAAGCGGCGGTGTTCGACCTGACGACCTTCACGCTGATCCCCAGCGGCGTCAGCTCGACGCTGAATTCGACCTTCTCCTGAGTGACCGCAAGAACGCAGCGGAGGCGCACTGACCTGTCGTCGGTGCGCCTCCGCTCGCGTTCGCGGGCGGACCGCTCAGGGAGTGACCGCGATCGCGTTCACGTAGCTCGGCTCACTCAGCTCGAGTCCCGTGGTGGGCGTCACCACCGCGGCTTGCAAGACCCAGGTGAACACCAGCCCGGGCGGCAGGATCGGGATGCCGATCTCGAAGCTCGATGAACCACTCGCCCCCGTGGGGGCGAGGGGCAGCAGGATCGGACCCAGGCCCACGGCCACGGCATCCGGCAACGCGCTCAGGAACTGACCGTCGACGCCCAGCGCGACCAGCAGGAAGACACTGGAGAAGGGGTCGGTGGTGATGGAGATCACGACGTCGTCGTCCGACCGCACGATGGCGGGGACCGTGAGGTTCGCGTCGTGGGCGCTGTGATCGACGTAGGTCGCCCCGGTCTGCACGACCAAGGGTTCGCCCTCGTCGCCGACCGCCATCGAGAAGTCGTCGGTGCCGCCGGGCCCGCCGGTCAGGGTCGAGCCGATGGTGTAGAGCTCCGAGCTCCCCTGGACCTCGACGGCCACACCGCCGTTGCCGGGGTCGACCGGCAGGAACAGTCCGCCACCGGGGCCGCCGACGCCGCCCGTCGCCTGGCAGGCACGCATGACCACCAACGAGTCCTCGACCAGGACGCCGGTCTGGCCCTGGTTGCCGACGATGTCGTTGTAGCCGGGCGAAATGACGCAGTCGTAGAGGTAGGCCGTGCAGCGTCGGAAGGTGGCCCCGCGCGAGCCGTACTCCTGGCTGTAGGTCGGCTGCGACGAGCCCGGTTGACCCTGCAGCAGACAGTCCACGAGGAAGACCTCATCGCAATCGGTCACTCCCAGCGCGGTGATCTGCTGCAGGTCGCCGAAGATGCTCACCGCCGACGTGGGCAGCTCGCACTCCTCGACCCACACACTCCCCAGACAGCCATCCAGGTCGAGCGTCGTACCGAAGATGCTCCCGCCTGAGACAGCCAGGGGCTGGAGTCGCAGTCCACGCAGCAGGACGAGTTGTCCGACAGGGAGGTTCGTGATGCTCGTCCCGCCGGCCTGGGGCGGACCCTGGATCAGCTTGACGCCCGGCCCGTCGCCGACCACCGACAAGCCCTTGCCGTCGATGGAGAAGGGCAGGTACACGCCCTCGCGGACGAGGACCAAATCGCCGATCGCGGCGGCGTCGACGGCAGCCTGCACCTCGGAGAAGTCCACGCCCGCTCCCGGGTCGTCGTCGACGGTCCAGACGGATTGGGCGCCCGCTGTGCTGGCGAGGACCAGGACGAGGGGGAGGGCGCAGTGCAAGAGTCGGTGTCCCATCGGAATCCAGTGGGCCCAGGGCCCGGCAAGTGACCGTGGCGCGGGGAATCCGCGCCGGGAGCCCCACGCTAGAGCCGGTCCGCCATCCAAGCGGCTCGTCTACCGTCTGATCCCCGTAGGGACCCCTCCGGGAGGGCGGAGCTCGATTCCGCTTCCGCGCCGGAGCCCCCGGGGGGCTCGAGGGGTCAGCCGCGAGGGTGGTAGAGGCGGTGCAGGGCGCGGACCTTCTCGCCATCCAGGTGCGTGTAGCGCTGGGTGGTCTGGATCGAGGCGTGCCCCAGGAGTTCCTGGACCGTGCGGAGGTCGGCGCCGGCCTCGACCATGTGGCTGGCGAAGCTGTGTCGCAGGGTGTGCGGCGACACGTCGGCGTTGAGACCGGCCTCGCGGGCACGGGTCTTGACGATGCGCCAGGCGCCCTCGCGGGTCAGGGGCGCGCCGCGGGAGCCGAGGAAGACCTCGCGCCGGGCCACGGCTCCCTTGAGCTGCGGACGGCCGCTCTCGATCCAGCCCAGCAGCGCGTCGGCCGCGCGCAGACCCAGGGGCACGATGCGCGTCTTGTCGCCCTTGCCGAGCAGGCGCAGCTCGCGCAGGCCCGCCGGCAGTTGGTCCAGGGTCAGCCCGACGCACTCGCTCACGCGCGCGCCGCAGGCGTAGAGCACCTCGAGCAGGGCCCGATCCCGCAGGCTGCGCCATCCGCCGCCGTCGGTCGTGGTCAGGAGGCGCTCGACCTGGGCCACCGACAGCACCGCCGGGAGGGTCTTGGGCAGCTTGGGCGTGGGCAGGCGCGCGGTGGGGTCGCGGGTCAACTCGCCCTCGGCCACCAGGAAGTGCAGGAAGGTGCGTACGGCGGCGAGGGCCCGCGCCACCGACGACTCCGCCAGCCCGCGGCCGGATCGCAGCCACGACATGAAGGCCACCAGGTCGTCGGTTCCGACCTGGTCGAAGCGCTCGATGCCGCGCTCGCCCATCCAGCGCAGGAGCCCGTCCAGGTCGCGGCGGTAGGCGGCCAGGGTGTGGCGCGAGAAGGCGCCCTCGACCCGCAGGGACTCGAGGAACTCGTCGCGCCAACCGGCCAGGTGGGCCGGGAGCTCGGGGCGCTCGGCGTCGATTCCGGTGGGCGGCACCTGCGGAGCATCCGCCGCCGGGGACCCCCGGCGCAAGGCCCGGGCCCGCGGCCGACCGCGGACCGAGGTGGGGAGGGGCGACTTGGGCTCCTATACTCCGGCCCCTCCGTCATGACTGACCACCATCCCGAGCCCCGATCCGCGCCCCGCGGGCTGCCGTGGCTGCGCTTCCTGATCGTCGGGCTCCTGATCGCCGCCGACCTGTGGACCAAGCACGCGGTCTTCGCCTGGTTGACCCCCGTGGCCGGTCAGGCCCCGTCCGAGGGGGTCGAGGTCTGGATCACGGGCCGCCTGCGCTACGAGGTCCTGGGCGACTTCCTCGGCTTCATGCTGAGCCTGAACAAGGGGGCGGCCTGGGGCTTCGGCGACTCCATGCCGCACCTGCTGGTCGGCGGGCGGGTCGTGGCCTCGATCGTCCTGGCCGTGCTCCTGTGGCGCGCCGACCGCCGGCACCCTTGGACCCTGGCCGCCCTGGCTCTGATCCTCTCCGGAGCGCTCGGCAACCTGCACGACAACCTGCTGCAGCCGGCGGCGCCCGACCACCCCTACGGGGCGGTGCGCGACTTCATCCACGTGTACTTCTACTGGTGGAAGTACCACTTCCCGACGTTCAACGTGGCGGACTCCTGCATCACCGTGGGGGCCGTGATCCTGATCGTCGGCGGCCTGTTCAGCCGCGCGGAGGAGCCCGCCGTCGCCGGCGCGGCGACCGAGCCCGGTACCGACGCCGCCTGATCCGAGCCCGCGGGCGACGGCGGACCGGGCCACCTCGGCCGCCCTGGGGCGAGGACTCGCGGCGGTCGCGGTTCCCGTGGGCGGTGGCAGGTTGCTAGATTTGGGCCCATGGCGCGTCTCGAGGTGGCTATCGGGCCGATCACAGCTCGCAACCCGATCTTCTCGGCCTCGGGCACCTACGGGCACGGGCTGGAGATGACCGGTTTCACGCCGATCGAGCGCCTCGGCGGCTGGGTCAGCAAGACGGTCACCCTGCATCCCCGGCACGGCAACCCCGCGCCGCGGCTGTGCGAGACGGAGGCCGGGTTGATCAACTCGATCGGCCTCGAGAACAAGGGCATCGACCACTATGTCGAGCACGTGCTGCCGACCCTGGTGGGGATCGACTCGATCGTCGTCACCAACATCGGCGGCGAGCGGGACGAGGAGTTGGTCGAGTTGGCCGCGCGCTTGGACGGCCAGGCCGAGGTCGACGTACTCGAGCTGAACCTGTCCTGTCCCAACGTCCAGGACGGCAAGTTGCCGCTGGCCACCGACCCGGCGCGCTCCGAGGCGGTGGTGCGACGGGTACGAGAGGCGACCACGAAGCCGATCTGGGTCAAGCTGACCCCCAACGTCACGCGCATCGGCGACATGGCCGTGGCCGCGGAGGCCGGCGGCGCGGACGGGATCACCGCGGTCAACACGCTCCTGGGCCTGAGCGTCGATTGGCGCAGCGGTCGCCCCGGCGTGGCCACGGTCCAGGGCGGCTACTCTGGGCCCGGGATCAAGCCCGTGGCCCTGCGCAGCGCCTGGGAGTGCGCCAAGCGGGTGTCGATCCCCGTGGTCGGAGTGGGGGGCATCACCAGCGCCGACGACGTGTTGCAGTTCCTCGCCGTGGGCTGCGCGGCGGTGCAGGTGGGCACCAGTGCCTTCTCCGACCCCTCGCGGCCGGGGCGCCTGGCCGAGGAGGTCGGGGCCCTGCTCGACGCTGCCGGGATCGGCGACGTGCGCGACGTGATCGGGACGATTCGGGACGGACGCCAGCACACCCCGGGCGCAGCGGGCTCGCCTTCCGGAGCGGCCGGCGACGGCGCTGGGAGAGAGAGGGATCGAGGGCAGCCGTGCGCCTCGAAGACCTGACCCCGGACCACCTGCGACTCGCGTTGGACCTCTACCGCGAGTTGGCATGGCCCGACGGCGGCGGCGGGCCGCGGTTGGACACCGCTCCGATCGAGCGGGCGTCGACCGTGACCGAGGCCCTAGAGGCCTTCGAGCGCGGCGATCCGGGCGACGACCCCGATTCGCGGCGCTTCACCCTGCGGCTTGGCAACCAGCGCTACCCGTTCATGAAGTTCGTGCTCCAGGAGCACCTGGTCGCGAACGAGTTCTTCCTGTCGGTCGACACCCACGACAACCTCGACGTAGGGCCCGAGGCGCCGGACTTCGACGCCTGGGAGGAGCTCAAGCGCTTCAACCGGGCGCTCAAGGACCGCATCGAAGACGCCTGGGACCAGGCTGGCCTGCCCACGCACCACGACCTCCTGAAGCTGCTCAAGCGGGTCTCGAAGCGCGAGTGCGAGGAGCACAAGCGGCGTCTGATCCTGATCGCCGACGATGAGGAGATGGTGGCCGAGGGCATCCGGCGGCTGCTGGCGGCCCGAGGCTACGACGCCGAAGTGGTCCACGACGGCCGCTCGGCCCTGGAGCGGCTGCAGCGGGAGCCGCGGCCCGATCTCCTGCTCCTGGACGTGGAGATGCCCGGCATGGACGGCAAGGAGACCCTCCGGCGGCTGCGGGCCGATCCGAACCTGACGGGGATCCCGGTGCTGATGGCCACGGCTGCGGCGATCGACCTGGCCCAGCTCCAGGAGGTCGCAGGCCTGCTCCACAAGCCCTACCCGCGCCAGGTGCTGTTCGCGATCCTGGCCAACCTGCTGGGCTCCGACGACCCCGGTAGCTGAGCGCCGCGATGGCCGCGTGAGGGGGGGCTGGGCCGAGATTCCTGGCGCTCGAGGGTCAGGGACGGCGTCCGACCCTTCACCTTGGGACCGCGGGCCTGTTAAATGGTCGGCCCGCTGCGCGGCGGGATCCCCGCGGGTCCTCCCCTCCGCCGCTGCACCTAAGTCGCCGTGCCGGACCGTGTTCTCGACCGTGACCCTGACCGGGTCCGGCGCGGGCGCGATCGGGGGCGCGACCCCACCTCGGCGCCCCTGGCGCCCCGCCTCTACAAGCATCGATGGACTGGGAATCGTTCTCCGACAAGTTCGGCACCTTCGGCGAGAAGTTCGGCGAGGGGCTTCTGCGCATGTTCGGCTCCCAGAACGAGCGGTCCGTGCGCAGGGTCCGCCCGATCATCGACCGGATCAACCAGCTCGAGGAGTGGGCCAAGGGCCTCGAGGCGCACCACTTCCCCCAGAAGACCGCCGAGTGGAAGGCGCTCTTCAACCCGGAGATGGAGCTCGAGGAGATCGAGGCCCAGTTGGAGGAGATCCTCCCCGAGGCCTTCGCCCTGGTCCGCGAGGCCTCGGTGCGGACCCTGGGGCTGCGCCACTACGACGTGCAGCTCGTGGGTGGGTACGTCCTACACCAGGGCTCGATCGCCGAGATGGCCACCGGTGAGGGCAAGACCCTGGCCGCGACCCTGCCCCTGTACCTGAACGCCCTGTCCGGCCGCTCGGCGTTCCTGGTCACGGTCAACGACTACCTGGCCCGCCGCGACGCCCAGTGGATGAGCCCCGTTTACGAGTACATGGGCATGACCGTGGCCTCGATCCAGGCGCCGATGACGCCAGCCGAGCGCCTGCCCGTCTACGCCTCGGACATCGTTTACGGCACCAACAACGAGTTCGGATTCGACTACCTGCGCGACAACATGAAGACGCGGGTGGAGGAGCAGGTGCAGCGCGAGCTGGCCTACGCCATCGTCGACGAGGTGGACTCGATCCTGATCGACGAGTCGCGCACCCCGCTGATCATCTCCGGCCCGGCGGAGCTGACCCCCGACAAGTACGTGGACGCCGACCGCATCGCGCGGCAGCTGGTGCGCGACGAGCACTTCGAGGTCAAGGAGAAGGAGCGCTCCGCCTCGCTGCTGGAGGACGGTATCGCCCAGGCCCAGGACCTGCTCGGCGTCGAGTCCTTCTACGACGCGGGCTACACCGACTGGCCGCACTATCTCGAGAACTCCCTGCGGGCGCACCACGTCTACCAGCGCGACCGCGAGTACGTCGTGGAGCCGGGGGAGACGGGCGAGCCCGAGGTCGTCATCGTCGACGAGTTCACCGGTCGCAAGATGGCCGGCCGGCGCTGGTCCGACGGCCTGCACCAGGCGGTCGAGGCCAAGGAAGGCCTGCGGATCCGCCAGGAGAACCAGACCCTGGCCACGATCACCTTCCAGAACTACTTCCGGCTCTACGGCAAGCTGGCCGGCATGACCGGCACGGCGATCACCGAGGCCGGCGAGTTCAAGAAGATCTACGACCTGGACGTGGTCTCGATCCCGACCAACGTGCCCATCGCGCGCGACGACCGCCAGGACGTGGTCTATCGCACGGAGCCCGAGAAGTGGAAGGCGATCGTCGACGAGATCAAGGAGGTGCACGCCACGGGGCAGCCGATCCTGGTCGGCACCACGTCGGTCGAGAACTCCGAGAAGGTCTCGCAGCTCCTGACCGAGGCCGGCGTGGAGCACGAGGTGCTGAACGCGAAGAACCACGAGCGCGAGGCCACCATCGTTGCCCGGGCGGGTGAGCGCGGATCGGTGACCGTGTCCACGAACATGGCCGGTCGCGGAACCGACATCAAGCTGGGCGGGAACTTCGAGTTCCGCCTGGCCGAGGCCCTGGAAGAGGCCGGGATGCAAGAGGGTGACCTCGAGCACCTGGATGCCATCGCGCGCATCCGCGCCGAGGTGCGCGCGAAGTGCGACCGCGACGAGGCCGAGGTCCTCGAGCTGGGCGGCCTCTACGTGCTCGGCACCGAGCGCCACGAGTCGCGACGCATCGACAACCAGCTGCGCGGCCGCTCCGGTCGTCAGGGCAACGCCGGCGAGTCGCGCTTCTTCCTCTCCCTGCAGGACCCGCTGATGAAGCGGTTCTACAAGGACTGGGTGGTCAACGCGATGGAACGCCTGGGCATGGAGGAGGGCGTTCCGATCGAGTCCGGGATGGTCACCCGGGCGGTCAAGAACGCGCAGAAGAAGGTCGAGGAGTACTACTTCGAGATCCGCAAGAACCTCCTCGAGTACGACGAGGTGATGGATCAGCAGCGCAAGACGATCTACTTCGAGCGCCAGGAGGTGCTCGAGGGGATCGGCCTGCAGTCGCGCGTCAAGACCATGGTCGACACGGCCATCGACCGCGCGTCGCAGACCAACCAGGGCGATCCCACCGGCTTCGCCAACTGGTTCCTCAAGAGCTTCGGCGTCGAGGTCGACGAGGACGCCGCCGAGCAGGCCACGGCCCGCGGGGGCGACACCCTGCCGGCCAAGACCGTGGCCCTCGACCGCTACGACGAGCGCCTGGCCGAGGTCGGCGAGGAGGCCATGCGACGGGTCGACCGCTACCTGCTCTTGAACACCCTCGACGCCAAGTGGAAGGACCACCTGCACGCGATCGACGCCCTGCGGGCGGGTATCGGCCTGCGCGGCTACGCCCAGAAGGACCCCAAGAACGAGTACAAGGCCGAGGCCTACGACCTGTTCCAGAAGCTCCTGCAGGCGGTCGAGGACGAGGTCGCGAGCCTGGTCCTGCGGGTGCGAATCGCGGCGCCCGCGGCGCAGGCCGAGGGCGAGCCCGCCGACGGTTTCGGCGACACGCCCGACGTCTACTCGGGCGCAGGCCGCCAATCCACCGCGGTGCAGCAGGGCGACGTGCCGGCGCCGGATCAAGCGCCCCTGGCCCCACGGGACCAACAGGTCGTACGCAAGGCCCAGGTCCGACCCCCGGCGGCCGCGGCCTTCGACGTGGCGCGACGTCAGGCAGCGGTTCGTGCCGCCCAGGAGCGGCAGCAGGCCCCCGCGGCGGCTGCGGCCCCGGCCCAGCCGGCGGTGGACGAGGTCGGTCGCAACGAACCTTGCCCCTGCGGAAGTGGCAAGAAATACAAGAAGTGCCACGGCGCGAACTGAGCCGCTGGCGCGGCCCGGGGCCGGATCGTCCGGCCTCGGGGAGCTGATCGACGGTCGATGAAGTGCGCCCAATGAGCGTCCGGGAAGCAGGGACCGCACGGGCGCAGCCCCAGGGCACGGCCGCGCCGATCGTCGCGGACCCCAACCCGGAGCTGGCTCGACAAGCGCTGCACGCCGTCTATGACCTGGCGTGGCTGGTGGGCCTGGTCCTCGGCTCGCCCTGGCTGGCCTGGCGCAGCCTGCGGTCGTCGGCCTTTCGGCGCATGGTGCTCGAGCGCGCCGGACTGCGCGTGCCGCGACTGTCCTCCGACGGGCCGACGCGCATGCTGGTGCACGGGGTCTCGGTGGGGGAGATCAAGGCCGCCCAGGCCCTGGTGGCCCGCGCGCGCGAGACCCATCCCGAGTTGGAGGTCGTGCTCTGCACCACCACCGACACCAGCCAAGAGGTCGCGCGCGGCCTCTTCCCGGACCTGCGGGTGGTGCGCTTCCCGGCGGACCCGACGCCGATCGTGCGGCGCTTCTTCGACCGTGTGCGGCCCGACCTCGTCGTGCTCATGGAGCTCGAGATCTGGCCCAACTTCCTGCGTGCCGCCAACCGCCGCGGCATCCCCGTGGCGGTCGTCAACGGGCGCATCACCGAGCGCAGCTACCCGCGCTACCGCCTGTTCCGCAGCGTCTTCCCGCAGTTCAACCGCATCTCGCTGTTCTGCGTGCAGTCGGAGATCTACGCCAGCCGCTTCCGGCGCTTGCAGGTCGACCCGGCGCGGGTGCACGTGACCGGGAACATCAAGATCGACGGACTGCGAGTGGGCCGGGTGGAGCCGGGCGCGGGGCTAGCAGCCTTGCTCGGCAGCTCGGACGGCCGGGCCGTGCTCGTCGCCGGGAGCACCCACGCACCCGAGGAGCGGATGGTGGCCGAGGCTTGGCGCGACTCGGTCCCAAAGGCGCGCTTGATCCTGGTCCCGCGGCACCCCGAGCGGGCGCCGGAGGTCGTCCGCGAGCTGACGGCGATCGGCCTGCCGCCCCAACGCCTGACGGCCCTGCGAGCGGGCGAGGAACCCGACCCCTCGCGTCCGGTGATCGTCGACACCATCGGCGAGTTGGAGGCCGTCTTCGGCCTCGCGGACGTGGCCTTTGTGGGCGGCAGTCTGATGCCCCACGGCGGGCAGAACGTCCTCGAGCCAGCCGCCCAGGGCCTGCCGGTCCTGTTCGGCCCCCACATGCAGAACTTCGTGTCCGAGGTCGCCCTGCTCAAGGAGCACGGCGGCTGCCTGCAGGTGGCCGATGCGGCGGAGCTGGGGCGCGTCGTGGCCCAGCTCCTGACCGACCCCGAGGCCGCCGGCGCCCTGGGACGCGCCGGGGCCGAGGTGGTCCGAGCCCAGCGGGGTGCGACCGACGCGACCTGGGCTCGGCTGGCCGGGTGCTTCGGACTCTGACCGCGCCAAGCTGCGGTCACGGGGATCCTGCCTAGTCCCCCTGGTGGGGTATGCTCTTGGGAATCGACTGGACCCGCCCAACTGTGCGGGGACGGTCAGGCGCACCCCTCCGTACCCGGGGCTCCGCGTCCAATCAGTCCAAACTCAGGCTTCCCGGGGCGTCCGCGCCCCTCAGACCCGCCCCCCCGCCACACATGGCTCGACAGCTCTTCACTTCCGAGTCCGTATCGATGGGTCACCCCGACAAGGTGGCTGACCAGGTCTCGGACGCGATTCTCGACGCGCTCCTCGCACAGGACCCCAAGAGCCGCGTGGCCTGCGAGACCATGGTCACGACGGGCATGGCGGTCATCGCGGGTGAGATCACCACCAACGCGCGCATCGACTACCAGCAGATCGTGCGCGACACGATCAAGCGCATCGGCTACACGGACGATCACTTCGGCATCAACGGCGACACCTGCGCGGTGCTCGTCAGCCTCGACCGCCAGTCGCCCGACATCGCCCAAGGCGTCACCGAGGGCGAGGGCCTGCACAAGGAACAGGGCGCCGGCGACCAAGGCCTGATGTTCGGCTTCGCCTGCGACGAGACGCCGGAGCTGATGCCCTTCCCGATCCACTACTCGCACCGCCTGGTCGAGAAGATGGCCGAGGAGCGTCAGAGCGGTCGCCTCGCGTGGCTGCGTCCCGACAGCAAGTCCCAGGTCACCGTCGAGTACGGCGAGGACGGCAAGGTCGCTCGCGTGCACACGGTCGTGATCTCGACCCAGCACGACCCCGAGGTCAACGGCAAGTCCGCCGAGCAGGACGTGCTCGACGAGATCCGCAAGGAGATCATCGAGAAGGTCATCAAGCCGGTCTTCCCGGCCGGGATGCTCGACGACAAGACGATCTACCACGTCAACCCGACCGGCAAGTTCGTGATCGGCGGCCCGCACGGTGACTGCGGCCTGACCGGCCGCAAGATCATCGTCGACACCTACGGCGGCATGGGCCGTCACGGCGGCGGTGCCTTCTCCGGCAAGGACCCGAGCAAGGTCGATCGTTCGGCCGCCTACGCCGCCCGTTGGGTGGCCAAGAACGTCGTCGCCGCCGGCCTCGCGACCCGCTGCGAAGTCCAACTGTCCTACGCCATCGGCGTGGCGCGTCCGCTCTCGGTGCGCGTGGACACCTTCGGCACCGGCAAGCTGACCGACGACGTCCTGGGTGAGTTGGTCGACAAGGTCTTCGACCTGCGCCCCGCGGGCATCATCGAGAGCCTCGACCTGCTCAAGCCGCGCTACGAGCAGACCGCCTACCACGGCCACTTCGGCCGCGAGGGCTTCCCCTGGGAGGCGACCAACAAGGTCGCCGCGCTCCAGGAAGCCGCCTCGGCCGCGACCGCGGGCTGAGCCCGGGGTCCGACGACAGCCACGAGCCCCGCAGGCCCCCTCCGGCCAGCGGGGCTCTTGGCGTTCGTACGGTGCCAGGCACAAAACCGCCGCCTACCGGGACGGGCCCCGGCGCCGAAGGCGCCGGGCCCCGTCCCGGTAGGCGGCGGTTTTGTGCCTGGCACCGTACGAACGCCAAGAGCCCCTCCGCGACACCCAGAGCACGCTCGGCCCTCCCAAAGGGTGACCGAGGCCCACGGGGCGGATAACCTGGGTGTTCCCCTCGTCCCGCGCCCCGTCATGCTTCGAACCAACCTCCGCACGCGCGCCACGTCCGGCTTCACGCTGATCGAGCTGATGGTCGTGATCCTGATCATCGGGATCCTGGCCACCTTCCTGCTGCCCAAGATCCCCGAGGCCATCGAGGAGGCCAAGATCACCGGGTCGCGGAAGAACCTGATGGACATCTACGGCGGGACCGTGGCCTACGAGGGGCGCTTCGACCGCCTGCCCAGCGACTCCGGGGTCAAGTTCTTCGCCTGCCTGATCTACAAGGGCGTGTGGGAGAACACCCCCGCTTCGGCGCGCAAGCTGACCTGCCCCGGCGTCGACCTGGGGGCCCTGACGATCGGCGAGCTGGACGAGGAGGAGTGGTTCAGCGATCCCGACATGATCGACGGCAGCTACTCGGCTTACGCCGGCCGCGACACCAAGCAGTTCCCGATCCGCAACCGGCGCGGGACCGAGGCCTGGGTCGCCACCGACAACGATCCGGAGATGAACTTCCGCACCACGACGCTGATGCTGCGCGGCGACGGGTCGGTGGACCGCCTGGAGACCGCGACGTTGATCGAAGAGGGCGTGTTGACCGAGGGCGAGGAGTACCTCGCGGTCGGTCCGGACTCGCCCCACGAGATGCTGCGCAAGCTGTCGCTCGACTGAGGCGCGCGATCGATCCAGCGAGTTGGACCGTGAACTACCGCGGCGTGCGCTGGCCCGGCGTGCGCTGGAACGGAGCTGCCCCCGCTCCTCACGATGACCCTGCCCCCCCTCGTACGCGCATTGCGGCCGCACCAGTGGTCGAAGAACGTCTTCGTCCTGGCGGCGATCGGCTTCGCCCTCGGCGACCGCAGCCTTGGCGTGGACCACGTGGAGGGGGCGATCATCGCCGTGCTGTTCGCCTTCGGCGCCTTCAGCCTGGCGTCCAGCTCGATCTACGTGCTGAACGATCTGCTCGACGTCGAGAGCGATCGCCTGCACCCGGAGAAGCGCTTGCGACCCATCGCCGCAGGGGAGCTCTCCACTGGCGCGGCCAAGTTGGCGGCGATCGGTTGTGCCGTGGGGGCCGCGGTGCTCGCTGTGCTGGCCGGCGGTGACCCGACGCCCGTGTGGGCGATCCTGGCCGGGTACGTCGCGATCAACGTGGCCTACAGCTTCGGGCTCAAGCGCATCGTGCTGGTGGATGTGTTCTGCATCGCGACCGGCTTTCTCTTGCGCGTGGCGGTGGGCGGCGCCGCGGCGGGGATCGAGCTGTCGCGCTGGCTGCTCCTGTGCACACTGTTCCTGGCCCTGTTCCTGGGCCTCAACAAGCGGCGCGCCGAGATCGCCCTGTTGGGTGACGCCGCCGCCGATCACCGCGCCAACCTGTCGCAGTACTCGACCGGCTTCCTGGACCAGATGATCTCGGTCATGGCCGCCTGCACGATCGTCTGCTACACGCTCTACACGGTCGACCCGGTCACCGCCGCCAAGTTCGGCGAGGGCAACCGCCTTGTCTGGTCGGTGCCCTTCGTGGTCTTCGGCCTGGGCCGCTACATGCTGCTGGCGCGCTCGGGGACCGACACCGGCAACCCGACCAAGGTCTTCCTCGGCGGGGACCGGCTCTTCGCCCTGAACACCCTGGCCTGGCTGGCGGTGGTCGTGGCGGTGCTCGCCGGCTTGATCTGACGCGGGCCGAGCCGGTCGGGAACGGCGACGGCGACGGAAGACCGTCCAGCGGGGTGGTTACGGTGTGGTTACTCCCCCGGCGCCTTGCCGTGCGTACCTTCATGAGGTCGCTGAAGCCCGGTGGCGGGACCCTGGCCTGCGCCGCTTGGACGGGCCAACCGCGGCGGGGGGGAGCCAGAGGCGGGACCGATCTTCCGACCCGCTGCCTCGCGAGGAACACTATCGGGGTCGCTCGCCACCCACGGCTCCCACCCCCCCCGAACCACCAACCCTGCCCGCGCGATGAAAGCCACCCTCACCGCCTTCCCCAAGACCTCCCCGCGGCCCCTGCGGTCAGTGCTCACCGGCCTGGCCCTGGCCTGCCTCGGTGCCGCCGCCGCAGCCGGCGCTCTGCAGGACGAGGCCTTCTCCGGGCCCCTGCCGGGAGAGCCCATCGTCGGCTTCGAGGCCGTTGGGATGAACGGCGAGTTGCGCGACGAGGTCCACGACTTCGTGGCGGACTTCGCAGGAGCGACTACTGTCTGGTGCTTCATCCACGAGGTCTCCCGCGCCACCAGTCGGACCATCCGCGCCCTGGACGAAGCCTGCGTGGCGCGCCGCCCCGATGGCCTCGAAACGCTGTTCGTGCTGCTCGGCAAGGACCAGGACGAGACCGAGCGCTACGGGCTGGAGCTGCCGGGCCTGTTGGAGGTCCGCTCGCCCCTGGCCGTGTCCCTGGACGGCCAGGAGGGGCCCGGGGCCTGGGGGCTCAACCGCGAGATGTCCCTGACGATCGTGGTGACGCGCCGGGACGTGGCCGTCGCGAGCTTCCCCCTGTTGACCACCAACGCCACCGACGTGCCCCAGGTGATGGCAGCGGTGGACCAAGCGCTGCTGACGCTCGAGAGCTTCGAAGACGTCAAGCGCGAGCTGCTGGCCCTGCGCACGCGGGTGGCCGAACTCGAGAGGCTGGCGGCTGCCAGCGGCATGACCGGCGCGGGCCCCGAGGCCATGCGCGGCGCGCGCATGGAGGGGGACATGGAGCGGGCGCCGCTCGACAACGAGACCGAGCTCGCGCGCCTCCTGGCCCAGGCCCTGGAGATGAAGCGCCCGCGCCAGTCCCAGTCGGCGGTGCGCTCGATCGAAGCGATCCTGACCGAGGACGCCACCCTCGTGCCGCGCTTCTTGCAGAGCCTGGAGCAGATCCGCAAGGACGGCTCCGGCAGCGACTCGATCCGGCGCGAGCTGAGCGAGCTGGCGACGAAGGTCGGCGCTGCGGCCCTGGACGGCGGGGAGCGTTGACGACTTGAAGCTGGCAGCCTGGTTCGGGCTCGCGCCCGCCGCCTACATGGCGCTCGTGATCACCCTCCCGGGTCCGGACTTGGCGTCGGGCGAGGGGAGCGGCGCGTGGTTGCCGACGATCGCCGGGACCGAGTCGCCCGACTTCGTCAACGACGTGATGCCAGTGCTGACGGCCGCCGGCTGCAACACGGGCGATTGCCATGGCGCCGCCCTGGGCCAGAATCGCTTCAAGCTGTCCCTGCTCGGCTACGACCCCCGCGCGGATTGGGAGGCCCTGACCCGCGACCTGCGCGGTCGCCGGATCCAACAGATCGAGCCCGAAGACAGCCTGCTGCTGCGTAAGCCCTCCGAGCGCACGCATCACGGCGGGGGACTGGTGCTCGAAGCGGACAGCGAGGGCTACCAGCTCCTGCTGCGCTGGATCGAGTCCGGCGCGCCCTACCGCACCGTCGAGCGCGAGTTGGAGCGGATCGAAGTGGTCGAGGACGACGGCCTGCGGGTCACGGCGATCTACGACGACGGCACACGGCGCGACGTGACCGAGTGGGCCCTGGTGACCTCCAACGACGAGTCCATCGCCTGGGTCGAAGGCGCCCAGTGGAGCGAGCGTGAAGACGGGCGGATCGAGATCGAGGCCCTGCGACCGGGGCAGACGTCGGTGATCGTGCGCTACGGTGGCAAGCTCGCCGTGGTTCCGGTGACCACGCCCTTCGGTCAGGTGGAGTTCGAGTACGAGCCCCTGGGCTTCGTCGACGAACTCGTGGCCGAACAGTGGCGGCGCATGGGGGTGGCCCCGCCGGAGCGCTGCTCCGACGCGACCTTCCTGCGCCGGGTGACCCTCGATCTGACCGGCCGGCTGCCGAGTCTCGAGCAGCAGGCGGCGTTCGAGCGCGACCCCGACCGCGATCGATTGGTGGACGGGCTGATCGCCTCGGACGCCTTCGCCGAGTTCTGGGCCTATCGGCTGGCCGAGCTGCTGCCGACCTCGCCCAAGCTGGTGGGCTGGCTGCGCACCGAGCTCGCGGCCGAGCGACCCTGGACCGACGTCGCGCGCACGATCATGACCGCCACCGGCCACCAGCCGGGCACGGCCCTGTTCAGCACGAACGACCCGAAGATGATCGCCGAGAACCTCTTCGAGAGCTTCCTCGGCAAGCAGATCCAGTGCGCCCAATGCCACAACCACCCGTTCATGTCGTTCAGCCAGGACGACTACTTCGGCGTGGCGGCCTTCTTTGCGCGGGTGCGGATCGAAGACACGGGTCTGCAGCTCGCGAGCCGCGGGGAAGTGCGCACCCTCGACACCGGTGAGGTGGTCCATCCGACCTTCCCGGGCGGCGTCGCGCCGTCGATGGAGCCCGATGGGGATCGGCGCTGGGCCCTGGCCGATTGGGTCGTGGAACGGGACGACTTCGCGCGCCTGATGGCCAACCGCGTCTGGGCGGCGTTGATGGGCGAGGGCCTGGTGGAGCCGGTCGACGACCTGCGCCCCTCGAACCCGGCCTCCAACGAGGCGCTGCTGGCAGCTCTGGCGGCGGACTTCACCGAGCACGACTCGTCCCTGCAGCACTTGGTCGGCGTCATCGCCCGCTCCGACGCCTACGGGCGCTTGAAGCAGCCCCGACTGATGCCCGCCGCGGTGTTGGTCGACGCCATCGCCGACGCCACCGGCGTGCCCGATGCCAAGCGCGCGGTGCAGAACCCGACCATGGACTCGGCCACCCTGGACGTCTCCGGCCGGCGCTCGGATTTTTCGGGCAGCTTGGCCCAGAGCCTGCACTTGATCACCTCCGAGGCCGTGAACGCCAAGGTGGCGCGGATGGAGAACATGGACCTGGACGAGATCTATCGCCGCGCCCTGGGGCGCGGGCCGACCGGCCGCGAGCGCGAGCTGGCGCCGACCAGCCGGGAGGGTCTCGAAGACCTGATGTGGGCCCTGCTCAACTCCGAGGAGTTCCTCCATGTCCGCTGATCGAAGTGCCAACCTCGCTCGCCGCGACCTCCTGCGGCTGGGCGCCTTCGCCGGTCTGGGCCTCGGCGCGTCGCCCCTGATGCCCTCGGCCCTGGCCCACGCGGCCCTGGGCGCGGCATCGTCCGCCCGCCGCGCCGACGCCTGCATCCTGATCTGGCTCGACGGCGGCCCCAGCCACCTGGACACCTTCGACCCCAAGCCCGAGGCGCCCGCGGAGTACCGCGGCGAGTTCGGCGCGATCGACACGAGCCTCGACGGCGTGCGCATCTGCGAGCACCTGCCGCGCACGGCCAAGATGATGGACCAGGTGGCGCTGATTCGCACCTTGACCTCGGCCGAGGGCAACCACGACCGCGGCAGCCACCACTACATGACCGGCTTTCGGCCCTCGCCGGCGCTGGTCTACCCCAGCATGGGCTCGGTCCTGGCGCGACAGCGGGGCGTGGGCGACGCGGGGGTGCCGACCTACGTGACCCTCGGGCGCACGCCCCAGTACGGCGGCGCCGGCTACCTGGATCGCAAATACGACCCCTACGAGACCGCGGTCGGCGCGGCCCGCGATGTGTCGACCGAGGGCCTGTCGATCGAGCGCATGGAGCGCCGCCGCGCCCTGCGCGAGCGGGTCCAGGCGGCCCAGGGCGGTAGCGGCGACAGTACGCTCGATAGCTTCTACGGCCAGGCCTTCGACCTCTTGACCTCGCCGGTCGCGCGCAACGCCTTCGACCTGTCGCTCGAGCCCGAGGCCTCGCGCTCGCGCTTCGGCGGCACGGGCCTCAGCGACGCCTGCCTCACCGCGCGGCGTTTGGTGGAGGCTGGCTCGCGCTTCGTCACCGTCTACAACGGTGGCTGGGACATGCACGACGACGTGTTCCAGCGCCTGACCTTCGGCTACCCCGGGCCCCTGCCGACCCTCGACCTGGCCTACCCGGCGCTGATCGCCGACCTGGCGGAGCGCGGGATGCTCGAGCGCACCCTGGTGGTGCTGATGGGCGAGTTCGGCCGCACGCCGAAGATCAACGCCAAGGGCGGGCGCGACCACTGGCCGCGGTCCAGCTTCTGCGTGATGGCCGGTGGCGGCATTCGCACTGGCCAGGCCCTGGGCCGGACGGATGCGCGGGGCGAGCTGCCCGCCGAGCGACCGGTGACGCCCGAGGAGTTGATCGCGACCATCTACGATCGCCTGGGGGTGCAGACCTCGGCCACCTACCAGACCGCGGACGGGCGCCGCCTGCAGGTGCTGCCCGATCACGTGCGGCCGATCGGGGAGCTGCTGTGATCGCGGCGTTGCTGCTGGCGGCGACGGATCTGTGCGCTACAGGCGCGGGACTCGCCGTCGCCACCGATGCCGGACTCGCGGTGGGTGAGGCGATGCTCGGCGAAGTGCGCCCGATCGTCGCGATCGAGGCCAGCCCCGACGGCGAGCTGTTGGCCGAGGCCGGGGGGCTCGCCGGCGAGTACGGCAGCCTGCGACTGTGGGATGTGACGACCGGTGACCTGGTCTTCGAGCGCCAGGTCCACGACGACGTGATCTACGACGTGGCCTGGAGCCCGGACGGCGGGACCCTGTACACGGCCAGCGCGGACCACACCGTCGGCGTGATCCCGGCCTCCGGCGAGGGAGCGACGTTCCTCGAAGGACACAGCGACCAGGTTCTGTGCCTGGCCGTGGCGCCGGACGGCACCTTGGCCAGTGGATCGCTCGACCGCACGATCCGACTGTGGAGCGAGGGCGAGTGCCTGCGCACCCTCTCGAGCCACACCGACCGCGTCACCTGCCTGGCCTTCAGCCCCGACGGAACCCAGCTCGCCAGCGGCGCGGCAGACCGCACCGTCCGCATCTGGCAGCACGACATCGGACGCATGCGCCGCATCATCCGCGATCACGGTGGGGCGGTGCTGTGCTTGATCTGGAGCGAAGACGAGCTGCTCTCGGGTTGCGCCGACGGAGCCGTGCGCGCCCTCGATCCCCTGCGCGCACGGGTCGACTCGGTCCTGCGCCGCCACGACGATTGGATTCGTGGCATGGCGCGCGTCGACGGTGCGCTGGTGACGATCGACGCCTCGGGCGTGCTGAAGCGCGAGTAGTGTGCGCTGCCGCGCCTCAGGCGATCGGGTCGATGAGCCAGGCCACGACGTCCAGTCGCCGGGCGAAGTGCACCAGGGGGGCCGTGTCGGGGAGCTGCAGGCCGATCTGCGAGGTCGTGAGGTTGACCAGGACTTCGGCTTCGCCCACTTGCAGGGGCCAGGGCTCGTGGTGGATCTCGCTGCGGTAGATGACCCCGTGGGAGTCGGCGGAATAGAGGCAGTAGCGCTCGGTGAGCCAGTGCTCCAGGCTGCCTGATTCCGCGAGCTGCACCGGACCGGTGGGGCGGTAGCGTCCGGCGAAGGACATGGACGGCCCCGAGCGCGGGCGACGCTCGGACAGGTAGTCGGTACGTGTCCGGTGAGCCCATCTTGCGCGTCCGTGGGGAGACGGGAGGCTGCGCGGGATGAACCCCAACTCGAACTCCGTGCCCCGTTCAGTCCCGGCCGAGGAGGCACTCGCGCTGCTGAAGGAGCACTCCAGGTCCGATGTCAGCTTGGCCGCGTTCGCCCGCTCCAAGGGAGTGAAGCCCTGGAGCCTCTACAACGCTCGGGCGGCCGAACGTCGCCGGGCAATGCGTCCTCGACCGGAGCCCTTCTTCGAGCTTCGGCTCGAGGAGCCGGCCCCAACGGAGGGCGCCGACGCAACCCTGATCGAGCTCGTGCTGCCCTCTGGTCTGTCGCTGCGCGTGCGGCGTGACTTCGACGAGGTTGCGCTTCGTCGCCTGCTCGGCGTGCTCGGGTCATGCTGAGCTTTCCGCCCTCACCGCAGGTGCGGATCTTCGTGTGTCGCACGCCGGTGGACATGAGAAAGAGCTTTGACGGGCTCAGCGGAGCGGTGATCGACGTCGTGGACCAGGACCCGCAATCGGGGCACCTGTTCCTCTTCTTCAACAAGCGCCGCTCGATGATGAAGGCGCTGGTCTGGGAGGCTTCAGGCTATTGGGTGCTCTCGAAGCGACTCGAGGGTGGTCGCTTCCAGGTCTTCGATCGTGCATCGGGCAACGCGACGAGCTACGAGCTCGCGAGCCATGAGCTTGCGCTGGTGCTCGACGGCATCGATCTTCGCGGCGCCCGGCGGGTGATGCAAAGAGCGGAGGTGAAGGAGCTAATCGGCGCTTGACCGCGAGACTCGCTGGGCTAAGTTTGCGGACGTGACGCCGCTGACGGACATCGACGAAGCGAATGCCCAGCTTCAGACGCTGCACTCCACCGTCGAGGAGCAGCAGCGGGCGATCGACGCGAAGAGCGAAGAGATCGCCGTGCTGCGGGAGCAACTCGCCCACCTGCAGCGACACCTCTTCGGTCGTCGCCGCGAAACGATCGACCCGAACCAGCTGCGGCTCTTCGAGACGAGCCAGGCCCTCCTGACCAAGCTCGAGGAGGAAGTGGCAGCGATGCCTCGCAAGCCGAAGCGCGAGCCCGCCAAGGGACACGGACGTGCGCCTTTCCCGGAGGACCTCCCGCGCCAGACGGTGACGCTCGACGTCCCCGAAGCGGACCGCAGCTGCCCGGACTGCAGTGGACCTCTGCACGAGATTGGCGTCGAGGTAACCGAGCGCGGCCACCTGATCCCGGCGCGCTTCGTCGTGAAACGTTACGAGCGTCGGAAGTACGCTTGCAAGGACGGCCACACCGTCAAGGTCGCGCCGCTGCCCGATGGCGTCATCGACGGTGGCAAGTACGAGGCGTCGGTCTACGCCCACGTGGCGACTTCGAAGTACGCCGATCACCTGCCGCTCAATCGGATCCAGTCGATCTTCAAACGCGACGGCGTCCACTTCGCGCGGCAGACGATGTGGGACCTCATGGTGCGGCTCGACGAGATCGTCGCGCGGCCGGTCCTGCGCGAGATGCGCCGCCAGCTCCTCGAAGAAGAGGTCCTGCAGGCCGACGAGACGCCGATCGCGGTCCAGACGGAGGGCCAGAAGGGGACCCGCCGAGGACAGCTCTGGGCCTGGCGCAACGTTCGCGGCAGTCCCGAGGAGAAGGTCCTCGCCGACTTCTGGCCCGACCGGTCGGCGAAAGAACCCGCGGCCTTCCTCGGTGACTGGTCCGGAACGCTGCTGACCGACGGGTACGACGGAGTGAATCCGGTCGCGGATCGCAACGGCATCGTGCGCGCGGGCTGCTGGGCCCATGCGCGACGGAAATTCGTCGACGCGCTCGACTCGAACCAAAAGAAGGCCGCGGCCGTGCTTCGACCGATCCAGAGACTCTTCTGGATCGAACGCGCCGTCGTGGCCAGGGCGCAGCGTGACGGTCTGGAGCTGGGCGGACTCGCCCAACTGCGCGCGACGGTCCGCGATCGGCGGTCGCGTCACGTACTCGAGACGATCTTCGAGGTCGTCTTCGCCCTCGACGAGGACGCATCGATCGGCGCGCGCGGCAGCCTCGGCAAAGCCGCCCGCTACGTCATCAATCAGCGCGAGCCGCTGACGGCCATGCTTCGCGACGGCCGCCTCCCGATCCACAACAACGACACCGAGCGGGCCCTGCGCCACGTCGCCGTCGGGAGGAAGAACTGGGGGATCTTCGGCAGCCAACGTGGCGGCGAGGTCGCCGCGCGGCTCTACTCGCTCACCATGAGCTGCAAGCTCGCCGAGGTACCGCCCGACGCCTACATCGAGGACGTGATCCAGCGGGTCTCGACAACGCCGCAGGAGCGCATCGCTGAGCTGACACCGTGGGGCTGGAAGGCTCGTCAGGCGGCCGACGTCGAAGCTCAGGCGAATTCCTGAGGACCGCTCCTACTCGATCTTCCGCCTTGCGGCGAGATGGGACGGCCGGACACGTACGGTAGTCGAGCCCGTCGCCGTCGGGCCGGCAGTGCATCGCGGCGTGAAAGTAGGGCAGGTGGAACAGGCGCCGCGCGACCTGCACCGGCAGCCAGTCGGTGACGTCGAGGCTGAAGAACCACACGCCGGCCTTGTCGCCGTGGCGCACGTAGGTCCGCAAGTTGATCTCGGGGAAGGCCGAGACGCCGGGCAGCGGGGGCACGAAGCGCGGGGTGACGCCGGTCATGCGGAAGGGCACGACGCCGATCCAGGCCTCGCCGCCGTAGGTGTCGACCTCGAGGCCCTCGGGCAGGCGCTCGGCGATGGCCGCGGCCGGCAGCGGCCAGTGCAGGAAGGCCAGGTCGTGCCAGGCCATACGCATGGCCCAGGAGCCAGACGGGATCGGCCAGGGCCGATGGGCGCTGCGCGTGAGGTCGACGTTCTGGGCGGTCAGTGTTGCGGCTCCGACTCGTCGGGGCCGTCGGCGAAGGCCGCGTGGACTTCGTCCCAAGGCGCGTCTCCGGCATCGAAACGGGCGACCAAGCTGCCCGCGAGTGCGTCCCCTCCGGCGGCGCGATGGCGCAGCCAGGTCAGCAGGGCCCGCTCGGTGCGCGCGCTCTCGAGGGTCGGGTCGGTGCGCATGGCGAACAGGGCCTCGAGCACGGACTCGCCCCCGCCCAGGAACGCGATGCTCTCGGCCGCAGCCTGGCTGAGCTCGGCGATCCCGGCGTCGAGCCCGAACTGGCGCAGGGGCTCGACCGCGGCCGCATCCCCGAGCTCACCCAGGGCCCACGCCGCCGCCACACGCATGGCGGCATCGCGGTGCGGCTTCAACCGATCCACCAGGGCCTCGAGCGCGCCCTCGCCGCCGATCGCACCGAGGGACTGGGCCGCCTGGGTCGAGAGGTCCGGCTGGTTCAGGGCGTCGATCAGTGCGGGTACCGCTCCCTGGGCCCGCGCACCCATGCGCTCCAAGCCTTGGGCCGAGTTCATTCGTCGGTAGCGGCTCTCGTCGTGCAGGGCCTGCGCCAACAGCGGTACCGCGGCCGGCCCCAGTTGGCTGAAGATATAGCGCGCGTCGTCGACGCCGCGCAGCTGGAACTCGTCCAGGCGATCGATCCAGTGCCAGACCTCGTAGTGCCAGGCGTCCGAACGCTCGAAGGTGATGTCGTAGACCGGTGGCCCGGACCACAGGGCGCGCAGGCCGGCCACGTCGGTACTGAAGCGCTTGGAGAGCTCGGCCAGGTGCCCGTCGATCGTCGGCCACAGGGCACTCGCACCCTCGCGATTGCGAACCACCAAGAGCGCCTCGACCCCCGCGAGGTTGCCCATCTGTCCCAGAGCCCAGGCGATCCAGACGGCGGTCTCCTCGTCCTTCTCGTACTTCAGGCACTTGAGCAGCATGGGGATCGCGCGGTCCTGCTTGAGCTGTCCCAGGTACCAGGCGCAGCGCGCGCGCACCCACGCGGGCTTGCCCGTCTCCATCAGCTCGATCAGAGCGACCACGGCGACCTGCCCGCCGAGGGCCTTCAGGCCCTCGATCGCGGTGGCGCGCTCGACCTCGGGCAGCTCGCCGTCGAGGGCCAGATCGCGCAGGGCCGCGGCCGAGTCCGGGCCCAGGCCAGCGAGCTCCTCGAGACCCAGAGCGCGGGTGCGCTGGTTGGACGAGTAGGCCACGTAGCCGACCAGGGACTCGGTCTGCTTGGCCAGCTCGGCCTCGGTCTCCGGCAGGACCGGCGGCGCTTCGAGCAGCGCCCCGTACTTGGCCATGTTGTTCGCCACCACCGGCTCGAGGGCCGGCGGCGCCGGATCGGGCGGCGGCGTCGCCGCGACGGGTTGCGATCCGCCGCAGGCAGCCAGTGCGAGCAGCAGCGCCAGCGCGAGGAGCGGCTCCAGCCTGTCTCGAGTTCTCAGCAAGCTCACGGGATCAGCTCGATGCGATGGACCAGGGTCGCCTCGGCCTCGGGGTCGGGCTGGTCCTGGTTCGTGTAGTAGGGCTTGCGCTTGTAGAACAGGGCCACTTCGATCGGCCCTGAGACCGGCGTGCCCTCGCTCAAGCCGCCCGAGCCGATGAAGGTCACGTCGGACTCGAGCACCGGCATGCGACGGTTCTCGTGGACCAACAGCAGGGTGTCCTCGAGGTCCGCCTCTTGGCGGTAGGGACTGCGGAAGCGGTGCAGGTGGCGCCAGGCACCGACGCCAGCTCCGTTGTCGTCGAGCGGACGCCAGAACACGTCCGCCGCGCGGCTGCGTTCATCCGCGGGGAAGCTGTGCCCGGTGCCCACGTTCTCGACCTCCACCACCCAGTGGCCGTCCTCCAGCATCCCGCGCAGCTCGACCGCCTTGTGCAGGTTGTCGAGGCTCGAACCACCGTGCATCGAGTGGTCGCGACCCTTGCTCGGATCCCCGTCGCGGAAGGGCATGTGGCAGTCGATGCAGTCGATGCCCTGCTCGGCCCACTTCGAGCCACGCCACTGGTCGACGGTCTTGTGTTGGTTGTGGCAGCCGCCGCAGAGGTTCGGACTGGTCAGCTCCCGGCGCTCCTGCGGCCGGCACGCGGCGTTGCTGTCGTTCGTGCTCCCCGCCACACCGCCGCCCGGCAGCTGGTGGCAGGTGAGGCAGTCCACACCCTCGACGCGGTTCAGGGTCCGCGGCTGCACGCGATTGCCGATGCCGGTCTCGAACACCGGCTTCGGGGCGTGGCAGTCGATGCAGTCCTGGTTGGAGAAGTCGTTCGAGAGCGCGCGTACCTCGGCCCCGGTCCAGGCGCTGGCGTGCTCCGTCACCGACCACTCGCCGTAGGCCTCGGCGTGGCACTCGGCGCACTCGCGACTGGACGAGAACTGGCGCGGCTCGGCGGCGGCCTCTTGATCGGGGGCGAAGATCGCGACCGCGACGACGACCCCGAGCAGGGCCAGCACGGATCCGAGTATCGGTCGAGGGTTCATGGTCGGTCTTTCAGCGGGCGGACGCGGTTACCGCCTCGTAGGGGCGCAGAGTCCCGTCTTCCAGTCGAACGGCCCGGTCGGCCATGGCGATGGCCTCGGCGGGATCGTGGGTCACGTGCAGGGCGGCGAAGCCGAGCTCGGCGCGCAGGTTGCCGAGGCGCGCGAGCAGATCCCGGCGCAGCTCGGCGTCGAGCGGCCCGAGGGGTTCGTCGAGCAGCAGCAGCCGCGGCTTCCGGGCCAGGGCCCGCGCCAGCGCTACGCGCTGGGCCTCGCCTCCGGAGAGGGTCGACGGGTAACGCGATTCGAAGCCCGGAAGCTCGACCAGCTCCAGCAGCTCACTCGCGCGCCGGGCGCGCCCGGAGCGGTTCAGGCCGCCCCGCGCGAGGACGAACTCCAGGGTCTTGGTCACGCTCAAGTGGGGCCAAAGGGCGCCGCCCTGGGGCATGTAGCCGATGCCGCGGGCCTCGGGCGCCACCAGCACCCTGCCGGGCCCGCTGACCCGCGCGCCCTCCAGGTCGATCGTGCCGGTCTTGGGTGCCACCAGCCCGGCGATCGCCCTCAGGAGCGAAGTCTTGCCTGAACCGGACCGCCCGACCAACAGGACGTGCTCGCCGGCCTCGAGTTGGAACTCCACCGGGCCCGGCAGGACCGGAGCGCCGGCCAGCTCGACGCTGAGGTCGTGGATGGTGAGCAGGTTCTCGGTCACGGCAGCATCTCCAGTCGCCGCTTGGCGAAGAGGTTCCAGAGCAGTCCGGGCAGCACGATCGTGAAGACGAGCAGGAGGGAGAGGGCCGCCACGTAGTCGTCACGCCCGAAGTGCACGCCGTTGAACACGCGCACGATGGCGGTCTTGTTGGCGGCCGGCACCAGAATCCCCGCGTCGAGTTCGCGCATGGCGAAGGCGAAGACCAGCACCCACGCACCGGCGATCGAGCCCAGCAGGTTCGGCGCGACAACGGTGAACAGGCGCCGCGCCGGACCCGCGCCCGAGGTCGCGGCCACGTCCTCGAGCTCGCGCGACATGGAGGCCACGCCGCCGGCCAGGATCAACACCGCGAAGGTGGCCAGGCGGCCGGTGAACAGGATCGGGACCATCACCTGGCTGGCGTAAAGGTCGGAGGTCAGCGGCCGGCTCCACAGCACGATCGCACCGAAGGCGAACAGCGTCGCCGGCGCGGCCAGGGGCAAGAGGGCCAGCACCTCGAGGGAGCGCCCCACCCAGCGGCGGCGCGCGCGTTCGATGGCGTGCCCCAGGATCAGGCCCAGGAGCACGGCGGCGGTGGCGGCCCCCACGGCGTAGGTCAGGCTGCGCCGCAGGTCGTCGCGTGCCTTGTCGATGGCCTTGCCGAAGGCGGAGCCCATCTGGCTGACCTGGGCCATCAGGATCCGGGGCGCCGTCTTCAGGTAGGTCGCGGTCGAGACGGTGGTGCTCTCGCCGGCCTGCTCGCGCTCGGTGACCGCGGCCGGGGTCGGAATCTCGGCACCTGCTGCCGCGGCTTGGACCGACATCGGTCTCCAGCGATGGGGGCCACCGCCGGCCTCGAAGGCCAGGCGCCCCAGGGGCGCCAGGGTCGAGAGTCCGACCACCAGCAGCGCGAAGGCGAAGGCCGGCCAACGCCAGGGCCCGAGGGGAATCCGTTCGGGCGGGCGAAAGCCTCCGCGCAGGGTCGCCAGCGCGCCGCGGCGACGCAGGGCCAGAGCCGGGATCAAGGCCGCCAGGGTCAGGGCGATCAGCGGCGCGGCCGAGGCGGCGGCCAGGCCCGGGGCCTCGAACTGGCTCCAGTTGGCGAAGATCTCGTCGGCGTAGACGTTGAACTTCACACCGACCGACGAGACGTAGTCGGGGACGGCGAAGTCGTTGACCGCGAAGGTGAAGGCCAGGCAGGCGCCGCAGGCGCTCGCGGGCAGGATCAGGGCCAGATCCACGCGCAGCACTGCGCGCCAACCGCCGGCGACCCGCGCCGCTTCCTCGAGGCGTG
This sequence comes from Engelhardtia mirabilis, assembly GCA_007751255.1. GTDB lineage: Bacteria > Planctomycetota > UBA1135 > UBA1135 > Engelhardtia > Engelhardtia mirabilis. The sequence continues at coordinate 3,916,782 of CP036296.1, read as the reverse complement.
CGTCGATGCGCTCGGCCGCCCGCGCCGCGAAGACCGCGACCAGGGGGAAGTTGGCCAGGCCCAGGACCCAGGTCGTCATCGGCGCGCCGCGCACGTCGCTGAAGATCGTCCAGGTCATGGCGATCAGCAGGGTCGGCACGAACAGCGGTGCCACGCCCAGGGTCCGCAGCAGGCCGGCACCGGGCAGATCCGTGCGCGCCACGAGGAAGCCGAAGGGCAGGCCGAAGCCCACGGCAACGGCGGTCACCCCGAGGCCGAGCTGGATCGTGCGCCACAGGAGGCCCCAGGTGCGCGCATCCATCAGCGCTTCCAGGTCGTCACCGCGCACCGTTCCATAGGCGGCGAGAATCGGCGCCAGGGCGCAGATTGCAAAGACCGCGCAGGCGGCGATGACGAGCGAACGACTCAATCGAGGAACAGCTCCTTGAGCTCGGTCTGGATCGCCGGGAGTCGTTGGCCTACCTGCTGCCAGTCGACTTCCATCACGTGGAGCTCGGAGGTGCCCAGGACGTTCTCGGGCCGCACCAGGTTCGGTCGCACCGGGACGTTGGCGGAGTCCGAGGAGGCCAGGGCGGCCTCGGTGTCCGCGGAGACCAGCCAGTCGTAGAAACGCTTGGCGTTGTCGAGGTTCGGGGCCCCAGCGACGATCGCGGCGGTGTTGGGGATCATCAACAGGCCCATGCCGCCCTCGACCTGGTCCGGCGCAACACGCAGGACCGGCATGCCGCGCACGCGGGCCACGTTGAAGTCGTCGGTATCGGTCCAGCCCCAGGTGTACTCGCCGGTCCCGACCGAGCGCATCAGCGGTCCGTTGCCGCTGGCCAGGTTCAACGCGCCGGCGGCGTTGCGTTGCTTGACCGACTTCCAGAAGGCGCGCGCTGCGTCGTCGCCGAGGACGTCGTAGAGCACCGCCGCGTGGGTCAGGGTCGTGCCCGACAGGGGTCGTGCGATCCCCGCTTCACCGCTCCAGGCGGGGCTCAACAGGTCGTCGAGGGAGCTCGGCGCCGCGCGGTCGCCGAGCCGCTCGGTGTTGACGATCAGCACCCGTCCCCGGGCGGCGAACCCTGTCCACAGGTGCCCCGGATCCTTGAACGTGGCCGGGATGTCGGCGGCGGCGGGGGAGTCGTAGGGCTGCAGCAGGCCGTCGGCCGCGAGGGCGACGGTGTTGGCGATCTCGTTGTTCCAGAAGACGTCGCAGCGCACGGTGCCCTGCTCGGCCTCCTTGCGCAGCCGCGCCACGAGCCCGACCGTCTTGTTGGCCTCGACGTCGAAGACCATATTGACGCGCAGGCCTGTTTCCTCTTCGAAACGCTGGAGCAGGGGCTCGGCGTGGATCTGGTCCGCCGCGGAGTAGACCGTCAGGTCGTAATCCCCGGCGCCACAGCCGCTGATCAGGGTCAGGAAGGCGAGGGCGGCGGCTCTCGTGAGCCATTGGGGCGTTGTCTGCGGACGCATCTTGGCGGGGCGGCTGGGGTGATGGAGGGCACCGGGCGTGGCCCGGGCCGGCACCGGGGAACGATACAGCAAGACCTGTGCCGATCCGTCCGGGAAGGGGTTGGCGGTTCGGCGGCGGGGGGCCCAGCGGTTATCTTCCCCGGCTGTCCCGCGAACCAGCCCGCTCACCCCCGCCACGCAGCCCCCCGGAGTCCCACCGTGCAACTCTCACAGCGCATGTCCATGCTCGGCACCGAGACCGCCTTCGACGTCCTCGCGCGGGCGAAGCGACTCGAGGCCGAGGGCCACGACATCATCAACCTGGGCATCGGCGCGCCGGACTTCCGCACCCCGGACAACATCGTCGAAGCCGGGATCAAGGCCCTGCGCGACGGCTACCACTTCTACACCCCGGCCAAGGGCCTGCCCGACCTGCGCCAGGCGGTGGCCGAGGACGTGCTGAAGTACCGGGGCGCGACGATCGATCCGGACAACGTGCTGATCGTGCCCGGCGGCAAGCCGACCATGTTCTTCGCGATGCTGATGTTCGGGGAGCCGGGGGCCGAGATCCTCTACCCGAACCCCGGCTTCCCGATCTACGAGTCGATGATCCGCTTTTCGGGCGCCACGCCGGTGCCGATCGAGTTGTTGGAGGAGAAGGGCTTCACCTTCGACGCCGACGCGGTGCTGGCCAAGATCAACCGCAACACGCGCCTGATCATCGTCAACACCCCGGCCAACCCGACCGGCGGGCTGGTGCCGCGGGCCGAGTTGGAAAAGCTGGTCAAGGGCCTCGAGGCGCACCCCCACGTGGCGATCCTGTCGGACGAGATCTACTCGCGCATGACCTACGACGGCGAGGAGCACGTCAGCCTGCTCGAGTTCGACTCGATCCGCGATCGCCTGATCGTGCTCGACGGTTGGAGCAAGACCTTCTCGATGACCGGCTGGCGTCTGGGCTGGGGTCTTTGGCCGGCGAGCCTGATCGCCCAGGCCGAGCGCCTTCAGATCAACTCGACCTCGTGCCCCAGTGCCCCGGTGCAGGTGGCGGCGATCGAGGCCCTGCGCGGTCCGCAGACCGCGGTGGACACGATGATGGCGGCGTTCGACGAGCGCCGGAAGGTCATCGTCGAGGGGTTGAACGCCCTGCCGGGGTTCTCGTGCGTGATGCCGAAGGGGGCGTTCTACACCTTCCCGAACATCACGGGGACGGGGATGAAGAGTCAGGAGCTGGAGACTCTGCTCTTGAGGAAGGCGGGTGTCGCGGTGCTGTCGGGCACCAGCTTCGGTCACCTGGGCGAGGGCTACCTGCGCTTCTCCTATGCGAGCAGCAAGGAGAACATCGAGCGCGCCTTGGAACGGGTGGCGTCGGTCCTGCAGCCTGCCTGAACCCATGCCCCGGGGCGAATGGCGGGAATCATCCCGGTCGGGCGACGTAGCTCGTAGGCCATGCTCGCCTTCCTGCCATTCCGCACCGACGCCTACGCGGACCGCTTGCCCTGGGGCACGGTCTGTCTGATGGCCGTCAACCTGGTCGTGTTCCTGGCGGGCGTCGGTGGCTTGATCGATATCGACCCTCTGATCCTGCACTGGGACGGCATCCACCCGTTGCAGTGGGTGACCTCGGTCTTCGTCCACGGCGGATGGGTGCACCTGATCGGCAACCTGATCTTCCTGTGGACCCTGGGTCAGATCGTCGAGGGGGCGGTCGGCACGCGCTGGATGCTGGCCCTGGCCCTGTCCATCGCGGTCCTACAGGGGCTCGTCGAGCAGCTCCTGATGTCCGGCTCCGAGGGCGGCTCCTTCGGCTTCTCCGCGATCCTCTTCGGCCTGCTGTCGAGCGCCCTGGTGCTCGCGCCGCGCACCAACGTCGACTCCCTGGTCCTGCTCGGTCTGCGGATCCGAGTGATGGAGCTGCCCCTGGGCGTGCTGGGCTTCGGCCTGGTCGCGATGGAGGTGCTCTCGCTCGTCTTCGAGGAGCTGCGCCTCGGCAGCGCCGCGCTGCACCTGATGGGCGCGCTGATCGGCCTGCCCCTTGCGATCGCCGGCCTCAAGTCGGGGCTCCTGGACGCGGGCGGCTGGGACTGGTTCACCCTGCGCGAGCGGCACCGACGCTCGGTGGGGTCGGATTGACTCCCACCGGGCGTCGACCCCCGCGCATCAGTTCCCGTCCTTCTTCTTCTTGAGCCCGTCGAGCAGTCCGCCGAGCTTCTCGGTGGCCTGCTGACCCGCGCCCTGGAGCAGCTCGTTGGACTGATTCCCCAGCAGCTCCTCGGCTTGCTTCTGCAGCTCGGCCTTGCCCTGGTCGACGGCGTCGTTCACAGCCGCGTCGAAGGCCTCCTGACCGACGCCCTCGAGCTGACCCATGGCGGCGTCGAGGGTCGCCTGGAGATCCTCGCCCTGGAAGCCGTCCTGCAGACCGGCCCGCAGGCTGTCGAGGATCGGCAGCAACTCCGGCGGCAGGTCGCCGACCATGCCTAGGGCCTCGTCCAGGAGCTGCTCCAGGACCTGGCCCATGACCTTGGCCAGGGCCTCGTCGCCGCTGGCTTCGATGTCGGTCAGCACGATCTGACCCATGGCCACGCTGCGCGGCTCGAGCCAGGGCGCGCCCAGGTCGAGGATCAGCTTGGCGCCATCGATGTTCACGCGGCGCAGGACGATCGCCTTGCCACCCGAGCCTTCGCCCTCGCCGCCGGTGGGGGCGGGGGCCTCGCCGCCGCCCTGGTCCGGTTGGCCTTCATCCGAGCCCGCCAGGGACTGCAGGTGTTCGCGAATCGGCTCCAAGTTGAACTGCGAGCCCTTCCGTTCGATGCGCACGACGACGCCCTCGACCGACAGGTCCTCGACCACCAAAGGGTCGTCGCGCAGGCGAGTGAGGGGCAGCTCCGTGCCGAAGCCGGCGACCGAGAGCAAGGGCTGGTCGGAGAAGCCGGGCGGGTTCGCCGCCGAGAGGCCCGCGACTTCGAAGCGACCCTCGGTGAGCGAGGTCGAGACCGAGGCCACCTCCGTTCTCACGCCCAGGGCGTGGGTGCCGGCCTTGGCGATCACGGTCGCCAGGAAGCCGTCACGCATGAGAAAGAGCCCAACGAGGACGGCGAGGGGCAGGACGACCAGGAGCAGCAGACGGCGGAGGAGCTTCAAGGGAGGCGATGGGTCGAGGCCGCTGTGGGCGGCGGTGGGGCGGTCGGGCGAGGCGCGGCGGCCGGGTGGGCCGCGCGCAGAGTATGCGGACCTTTGGCCTCGATTCCGTCGCCTGCCACCCTCGCCGCGGCGAATCCCGTCCGCTGGCGAGACCCCGCGCCGCTGCCGTATCCTGCGCGGCTGTCCCGAGCCCCGCGCTGTCCACAGATCGCCCCCGCGAGCCATGTCCGAACCTGATTCCAACGCCCCCGCCACGCCCTACCCGAAGGTCGACTCCCAGGCGGACTTCCCGGCCATCGAGAAGCGGGTTCTGGAGCGCTGGAAGCGCGATCGGACTTTCGAGGCCTCGGTCGAGAACCGCCCGGCGGGGGAGCGCGGCCAGAACGAGTTCGTGTTCTACGACGGCCCGCCCTTCGCCAACGGGATGCCGCACTTCGGGCATTTGCTCACGAGCTACGCCAAGGACGTGGTCCCGCGCTACCAGACCATGCGCGGCCGCCGGGTCGAGCGGCGTTTCGGTTGGGACTGCCACGGCCTGCCGGCGGAGATGCACGCCGAGAAGCAGCTCGGCGTCTCCGGGCGCCAGGCGATCCTCGAGTACGGCATCGACCGCTTCAACGCCTTCTGCCGCGAGTCGGTGCTGACCTACACCCAGGAGTGGCGCGACTACGTGGCCCGCGCCGGGCGTTGGGTCTCCTTCGACAACGAATACCGCACCATGGACCTCTCCTACATGGAGAGCGTGCTGTGGGCCTTCAAGCAGCTCTACGACAAGGGCTTGGTCTACGAGGGCCACCGGGTGCTGCCGTACTCGTGGGCGGCGGAGACGCCGGTCTCGAACTTCGAGACCCGCATGGACAACAGCTACCGCGAGCGCGACGACCCGGCGCTGACGGTGCTGTTCCCGCTCGAGGTCCGCGATGGGGATCCGGGCCCGCTGAACCTTCTGGTCTGGACCACGACGCCCTGGACCCTGCCCTCGAACCTGGCCGCGGCGGTCGGGCCGCAGATCGAGTACGCGATCCTCGAGGTCGAGCGCGACGGTGCCAAGCAGCTCGTGGTGATCGGCGCGGCGGCGCGGGCCAAGTACGCCAAGGAGCTCGGCGAGGCGCGTGAGGTGGGGACCCTGACGGGCGCCGAGCTCGTCGGCCGCGCCTACACTCCGCCCTTCGACTACTTCGTCGGCCGCGAGAAGTGCCACGTGATCCTGGGCGCCGAGTTCGTCGACACCGAGGAGGGCACCGGGGTGGTGCACCTGGCGCCCGGCTTCGGCGAGGACGACCAGCGCGTGTGCGAGGAGCACGGCATCGAGCTGGTCTGCCCGGTGGACGAGAAGGGGCGCTTCACGGCCGAGGTCGCGGACTATGTGGGCCAGAACGTGCTCGCCGCGAACAAGCCCATCGCCCAGGACCTGAAGGCCCGCGGGCTGGTCCTGCGTCACGAGCAGTACCGCCACAACTATCCCCATTGCTGGCGCACGGACGAGCCGCTGATCTACCGCGCCATGTCTTCCTGGTACGTGCGCGTCACGGACTTCCGCGAGCGCATGGTCCAGCTCAACCAGGAGATCCACTGGATCCCCGAGCACATCCGCGACGGGCAGTTCGGCCGCTGGCTGGAGGGCGCGCGCGACTGGTCGATCAGCCGCAACCGCTTCTTCGGCACGCCGATCCCGATCTGGCGCAGCGACGACCCCACCTACCCGCGGGTGGACGTCTACGGCTCGATCGCCGAGCTCGAGGCGGATTTCGGGGTGAAGATCACCGACCTGCACCGGCCGATGATCGACGAGCTGACCCGTCCCAACCCGGACGATCCGAGCGGCAAGTCGACCATGCGCCGGGTGGAGGACGTGCTCGACGTGTGGTTCGACTCGGGTTCGATGCCCTTCGCCCAGGTCCACTACCCCTTCGAGAACAAGGAGTGGTTCGAGGACCACTTCCCGGCCGACTTCATCTGCGAGTACGTGGCCCAGACCCGCGGCTGGTTCTACACCCTGGTGGTGTTGGCTACCGCGCTGTTCGACCGGCCGCCGTTCAAGAACGTGATCTGCCACGGCATCGTCGTGGCCGAGGACGGGCGCAAGCTGTCCAAGCGGCTCAAGAACTACCCGGACCTCGAGGCCAGCTACGACAAGTACGGCAGCGACGCGCTGCGTTGGCACCTGATGTCCTCGCCGGTGCTGCGCGGGGGCGACCTGGCCATCAGCCAGACCGGCGACGAGTTCGCGGACGTGGTGCGCCTGGCCCTGCTGCCGATCTGGAGCGCCTACTCGTTCTTCACCATGTACGCCAACGCCGACGGCGTGCGGGCGGTGGAGCGCGCCAACCAGGAGGGCACCCTGGATCGCTACGCCCTTATCAAGCTAAGAGACCTGATAGAAAGCGTCGAATCGTGCATGGACGCCTACGACATCGCAGGCGCCTGCGATCGGGTGCGGTCCTTCATGGACGCGCTAAACAACTGGTACATCAGGCGTAGTCGTCCGCGCTTCTGGGCCTCGAACCCGAGTCAAGAGAAGCAAGATGCTTACGACACCCTCTACACCTGCCTAATAAACCTGTGCCGGGTCGCCGCGCCGCTTCTGCCCTTCCTGACCGACGAGATCCATCGAGGGTTGTGCCGAGGGGAGAGTGTGCATCTGGAAGACTGGCCAAGCGCCAGTCAACTGCCGGATGACTTCGAGTTCATGCACGATATGGACAGGGTTCGCGTGGCTTGTTCGGCAGCACTCAGCCTTCGCGAGGCGCATCGCAGGCGTATTCGTTTGCCGCTGCCGATGCTTACGATTGCAGGCCCTGGCTGTGAGCGATTGCGCCCATTCATTGACTTGGTTCGGGATGAGGTCAATGTGAAAGAACTAGTTCTCGATGAAGATGCGTCGCAGCTAGCACGCCCGCTTCTGAAAGTGAAGTCTCGAGTTGTTGGGCCGAAAGTCGGCAAAGATATGAAGGCCGTGCTAGCGGCCGCTGAAGCCGGAAGCTGGGTTCTCCAGGATGATGGACGAGTGCAGGTGGGTGAGCATCGTCTTGAGCCGGGTGTGGACTTCGTACTCGCCCTGACTGCGGTCGATGGCCTCAAGGGCATCGCCATTGAGCAGTTGCCTGAGTACAACGCTGTGGTCGCCCTCGACGTACGCACGACCCCCGAGCTCGAGCGCGAGGGCTTGGCCCGCGACGCCGTGCGCCTGCTGCAGCAGCTCCGCAAGGACCTGGACCTGGAGATCAACACCCGGGTCGATGTGCGCTACATGGCCCAGGGGGAGCAAGCCCGAGCCCTGGAGGAGTTCGGCGACTACGTCGCCGAGCAGGTCTTGGCGGAGTCCCTCGAGGCCAGCGGCTCCGACGGACCAGCGGGCGGCGACTGGCGCAGCGTCGACTGGCCCGGTGAAGGCAAGGCCTGCTTGGCTATCCGCGCCCGGGGCTGAGGCGGCGAGCTGGGACGTCCGGTGGGACGTACGGTGCCGCGATCATTTGTCCCACGCGAACGCAGAGCGCCCCGATCGGCTTCGCCGATCGGGGCGCTCTGCGTTCGCGTGGGACAAATGATCGCGGCACCGTACGTCCCACCGCGGCCACCCGTCAGCAGCTCAGTTGGTCACGTCCAGCGGGGCCGCGTTGCTGACGAAGCCCACGAAGGGAATGATGCCTGCGAAGTCGATCACCACGTAGGCGTGGTTGATCTGCTGACCCACCAGCGGAATGATCCCGACCGGCATGTTGAAGTTCGCCTGGGCCGTGCCCGCGGCGTCCAGAACCCCGAAGGAGTTCGTCAGCGGCGGCTGGTTGGCGTAGCTCAGCGTGTAGACGAAGTAGCTGTCGAAGTTCAGGGGCAGGGTCAGCCCGTCGATCGGGAAGCCCGGCGAGGTGCCCGACACGGAACCGAGCAGGAAGTAGGTCTTGCCCGCGTTGCCCGCGCCTGCGTTCAGGATCAACGACTGGTTGCCGCCGAAGCTGACGCTGAGGGTCGAGGGCGTGCCGGCCAAGGCCTGGGGCGGTTCGCAGTCCTCGCACTCGAGCTTGATGCCGTCGAAGTAGAAGCCCGGCGCGGAGCCGCCGGTGGTTCCGCCGCCGGTGCCCGACTGGATCCGCAGCTCGTTGAAGCGGAAGTTCGGGATCATCAGGTCCAGGTCCGCCGTGGTGCTCGGCTTGTCCGTGGTCGGGTTGAGCCAGAACTGGATCCGCTCGTCCCCGGGCAGGAAGTCGATCCGGTAGACCATGTGGCTGGGCTGGTCGATGTTGCCCTGCCCGATGGTCGACGCGCCGGGAGCCCCGGTGGGGGTGTCCAGACCCCAGTCGTCGAACAGGAACGGGCTGCCCATGAACAGGTACTCACCCACGCCGTTGGGGTCCAGGAAGATGAAGAACGAGAGTCCGCCGTAGGCGTCGTCGCCGCCCGGGATCTTCTGGGCGTCGAAGGTGACCCACAGAGTCGTGTCGTCCTTGCCGAACAGCGGACCCGTGGCGGAGCCGAACATCGCGTCGGTGATGTTCTCGAAGCCCGTCCCCGAGATGCGGCGGTAGTTACCGCCGTCGTTCAGGGAGTTGCTCATGTACGCGATGTTGCCGACCGCGTCGCCGATCGTGACTCCGGGCGAGCCCGGGATGATCAGGGCGTTGGTGTCCGTCGGTCCGGAGTACCAGGCGGCTTCCCAGCCGCTGCCGGACCCGGTCTGGCCGAGGTTGGTGCCGGGGGCCAGGTCGAAGGACTCTTCGCAGATGGTGCGGTAGGTGCCTGCCTGGGCCTGGGCAGCGCCGGCGCAGAGGGCCGCGCTGGCCGCCACGAGGAGGCAGCGCTCGAGCGAGGTGTTCATGGTTGGATCGAGTTCACGGATGTCGAAGGGGTCGACCGCGGCGGGCTTGGCCACACGCCGGGTCGTGAGCTTGGTGGGCGAGCGAGGGTCGACGGGCCCATTGCGTTCCCGAGGTCGCCCGAGGGCGGCCCCGACCTGCGAGGGTCGGAGCCGCCCCGAGGCGCTCGGAGCGAGGCGCTCTGGGCGCTCCGCTAGCGGATCACGGGTTGAAGGTCAGCGACGCGGCGCTGCTGACCTTGCTGATGCCGAAGGTGCCGAGGTCGAGCACGACGTAGGCGTGGTTGGCGGTCAGACCGGCGAGCACGCCGAGGCCGGCGGGAACCGTCAGGGTTGCGTTCTCGCTGCCGTCACCGTTGAGGAAGTTGCTCGAGTTGGTCAGGCCGACGCCGGCCGGCGCGCTGAGCGTGGCGTTGAGGTACGCGTCGAGGTTCAGGGGCAGGACGCCCGGACCGATCGGGATACCGGGCGAGGTGCCCGACAGGGAACCCACCAGGATGTAGAGGTCGCCCTCGTTCTCCTGGCCGGCGTAGAGGGTCATCGTCTGGGCGCCGCCGGTGGCCACGGAGATGGCGTCCACGTCGGTCACGAGATCCGGCGGCGTGCAGTCCTCGCACTCGATCACGATGTCGTCCCAGAGCCAACCGTTGGCGGTCGGGCCTTCACCCGACTGCAGGCGGATCTCGTTCCAGTCGTGGTTGGTGGCGATGATGTCGAGGTCGGCGGTGGTGGTGGGGTGGTCGACGCCCGGATCCAGCCAGAGCTGCACGCGCTCGTCGCCGACCAGGTAGTCGATCTTGACCACGATGCGGGTCGGGACGGTGACGTCGCTGCCGGTCACGCGGAAGTCGCAGCAGCCGGGGACCGCGAGGCCCCACTCGCCCGAGGCGAAGGGGCTGCCGATGAACAGCTTCTCACCCACGAAGGAGGTGTGCAGGGAGAGACCGCCGTACTGGCTGTCCGAACCCGGCGCGCGCTGGGCCGTGAAGCTGACCCACATGGAGTAGCCCGAGTCGGCGCCGAAGTTGAAGCCGGGGGCCACGGTCTGGGTCCAGGGGCCGGTCTTCGGGCTGCGGTAGGCACCGACGTTGTTGCCGTCGGTGAGCGCCGCGCCGCCGGCGGCGTCGAGGCCGGGCACGGTCACGTAGCCGGCGCCGCCGGCATACCACTGCTGGAACCAGCCGAAGCCGCCGACCTGGCCGTCGATGCCGCTGAGGTCGGCGTAGTCGAAGGACTCGGTGGCGATGGTCTCGAAGGTCTGGGCGTTGGCCACGGAGGCGAGCGCGAGACCGGCCAGGGTGAAGCTGGCGGTGCGAAGAGTATTCATGTCGGGCAGGACTTGGGTTGCGGAAGAGAGGAGTGGATCCGCGCGCAATCGGCCGAAGCGCGCAGGTCCGCGGAGGTCACTGCGAGAGGATCACGCAGGTGTACGGGGCGAAGGAGAGCGAGATGCTGTAGGGCATCCCGTCCCAGGGGATCGAATCGGCGTTCACGTCCACGGTCGGGTGGTTGCCGAAGGATGCGTCGTAGCCGGACCAGTCGCTGTTGAAGCGCACGTACCAGGTGCCGGCGCGCGGCACCCCGATGCGGTAATTCTGCCCCTGGGACCAAGTCGTGTTGGCGAAGTTGGCGACGACGATCACGTCGTCCCCGGGCCCGCCCTGGTCCCAGCGGTGGAAGGCCACGACCTTGTTGTTGTCATCCACGTGGTGGACGTTCGTGTTGGGCCCCTTGAGGCCCGCGGTGTTGTCCAGGCCGTCGCGGCGCAGGGTGATCAGGTCGGCGTAGAGCTGGCGGATCCCGCCGAAGGTGGCCAGCTTGGTCCAGTCCACCGGGTCGGAGTCCTGGAAGTAGCCGTCCTCGAGCAGCTCCTGGCCCTGGAACAGCATCGGGACACCCGGCGCAGTCATCACCAGGGCGCCGCCGAGGGTCGAGCGCTTCTTCGAATACCAGCTCGACGCGTTGCCGGGCCAGATCTCCTCGGGGACGCGCGCCTTGCCGTTGGCCACCTCGTCGTGGGACTCGGTGTAGACCACGCGCTGGAAGGCGGAGCCGTTGTAGTTGTTCTGGATCGCGTCGCGGACCGACCACATGTTGCGGTCAGAGTCGTTGGGTGTGATCAGCGCGTCGCGGATCGGGTGCACGAAGCCCGCGTCCCACTGGCTGTCGAATCCCGCGCCGCCCTCACCGGTGGTCTTGGTGATCCAGGGGTTGCCCTGCAAGTCCTCGGCGATGTTGATCTTCCAGGGCTGGCTGGCGTTGATCTCGTCGTTGATCCACTGCAAGAGCGACCAGCCCTCGGGGATGTCGCCCAGGGGCCCGGTGCGGATGTTCAGCACCGAGTCGAAGCGGAAGCCGTCCACGCGGCAGTCCTCGAGCCAGTACATCACGTTGTCACGGATGTACTGACGCACCTCGGGCCGACCGAAGTCCGGGCGCGTGTCGCCCCAGGGCGTCTGGGCCTGAATCGAGTTGTAGAAGTAGATCCCGCCCCAACCACCCTGGGACCAGCCGTCGAACTTCCACAGGTCCAGGTCGGAGGGGCCCCAGTGGTTGTAGAGCACGTCCATCAGGACGGCGATGCCGCGCTGGTGGGCCTCGTCGACGAACCGCAGCAGGCCGTCGATCGAGCCGTAGGCGGACTCCACCGCCCAGGGGAAGGCCAGGTTGTAGCCCCAGGAGGAGTCTCCCGCGAACTCGTTCACCGGCAGCAGCTCGACGGCGTTGACGCCGAGTTCGGCCAAGAGGTCGAGGCGCTGGATCGCGCTGTCGAAGGTCCCGACGGGACCACCGACGGTGTCATTGAACGTGCCGACGTGCAGCTCGTAGATGACCAGGTCGTTCCAGGCGGGGGTCTGGTAGTCGGTGTCGGTCCAGGCGAAGGTCTTGGGCTCGACCACGACCGAGTTGCCGATCGAGTTGGTCACCTGCTTGGAGCGCGGATCCGTCTTCCACAGGGTCTGCGCGCCATTCTTGATGACGTACTTGTACTGGGCTCCGACGGTCAGGTTCCGCACGTCGAGCGAGAAGTAACCGTCGCCCTCGTTACCCATGGGCGCCAGGGCACCCGACCAACCGGTGAAGTCGCCGGCCAGGTTGACCGAGTCGGCGAAGGGCGCCCAGACACGGAAGGTGACGCCGCCCGGTTGGCCGTGGGCCGGGGCGTAGGGGATCGAGCCGAGCCCCGGCTGCTTGGAAGGCACTCCCTTGGTGGACCAGCTCAGGTCGTATTGCACGTTCGTCGGTCCGTGGATCCCGATCCACCAGACCCCGGTCGAGATGGGCGTGGGAGAGTCGGCGTTCAGGCGGATGCGCTCGTCGCTCGTGTGCGGGTTGGCCGAACGCAGGTCCCAGTCCTTCAGGGTCGGCTTCTGGTTCTTGCGCAGGTACAGATCCGCATTCGGATCGCCCACGTCGGCCAGACTGATCGAGAGCTGCGGCGTGTAGTTGCCGACGAAGATCGCCACGTAGTGGAAGCCGGTCCGCTCGAGCTGGGGGGCTGCGGTGGACAGTTGCGGGTGGGCGACGAGGGGCGTTGAGCTGAGGGCGATCAGGGCGGCGAGGATCGCTCGGCGGGGCGCCATGGGCAGTTCTCCGGGGTGTGGGCGGGCGGGTGGGGGCGGTGGTGTCTGGGGGGAGCCACCGAGGGGACCCGGCTGAGTCACAAATTTACCCCACCGCAAGGGGCGCGCACGGGCGGAACAGTTGTTCGCCAACTGGCAGCTCAGGGCCGTCCAGGTACGGGGGAGGGCGCCGCAGAGGGGTTGGAGCGTCGGGCGAGCTTGCGCAACGTTGGGCAAGCAATTGACAGGGCCCTTGGCCACACCACTCGAGCTCCGCGACGATCGCCTGAGAGTCGGAAGAGAAAATTGATCCGACGCCCGTTGTGCCGGACGGAGCGCCCCGCCCGGCAAATGCGGATTGGAAGTCGCGGCGGGAGGCGTCGATCGAATCTCAGGCGAGCCGCAGACCCTGCTCGTCCGCGGCGAAGAAGTGCAGGTCGGCCGGATCCAGGTCCAGGTCGATCGGCTCGCCCTCGCGCAGGTGGGCCCCCGGGGCCGTGCGGCAGACCAGGGGCGTCCCGCAGTCCAGCATCAGGGCCAGGTCGACGCGGTCGCCCAGGTGCTCGAGCACCCGCAGTTGCGCCCGCAGGCGACCCGTTCCGGCCCCCGCCGGACGCAGTCGGTCCGGGCGGATCCCGAGCACCACCGGGCCGCTGACCCTTGGCCCCGTGGGGTCCATGCGAAGCTCCACCGAAGGGGCCCGGAAGGTGTCGCCGCGGACCTCGCCCTCGATGAAGTTCATCGTCGGCGTTCCCACGAAGCTCGCCACGAAGCGGTTCGCGGGGCGCTCGTAGATCGTCACCGGATCGGCGCACTGCTGCACCACGCCGTCCTTCATCACCACCAGGCGGTCGCCGAGGGTCATGGCCTCCTCCTGGTCGTGGGTCACGTACATCATCGTGGCGCGGGTCTGACGGTGCAGCGCCTTGAGCTCGGTGCGCGTCTCCATCCGCAGCTTGGCGTCCAGGTTCGACAGGGGCTCGTCGAACAGGAACACCTTGGGGTCGCGGACCAGGGCACGCCCGACGGCGACCCGCTGGCGTTGACCGCCGGAGAGGGCCCTGGGCTTGCGATCGAGGTACGGCGTGATCCCGAGGGTCTGGGCCGCGTCCGCCACCCGCGCGGCGATCTCGCCGTCCTCGCCGCGCGCCTTGGCCCGATAGCCGGAGTCCACCAGGCGCCGGATGGCGCTGCCGTAGCTGCGCCGCCGCTCGAGCCCGAAGGACAGGTTCTGGCGCACGGACATGTGCGGGTAGAGCGCGTAGTTCTGGAACACCATGGCGATGTCCCGGTCCCGCGGCGGGACGTCGTTCACCAGGCGCCCGTCGATGGTCAGGCTGCCCTCGGTGATCTCCTCCAGCCCGGCCACCATCCGCAGGGTCGTGCTCTTGCCGCAGCCCGAGGGCCCGACCAGCACCACGAACTCGCCATCGGCCACGGCCAGGTTGACGTCCTGCACCGCGCGGACGCCGCCCTCGTAGACCTTGCCGATGCCCTTCAATTCGACCGTTGCCATCGGATCAGCCTTTGACTGCGCCCTTGCCGAGCCCGTCCACGAGCTGCTTCTGGGCGACGAAGAACAGGAGGATGCAAGGCAGCATCGTCACGACGCTGACTGCCATCAGGTAGTGCACGGCTTCCAGGCCGCCGTACTGGTTGCGGAAGGCGTTCAGGGCCACGGCCAGGGTCGCCTGGTCGTCGCTGTGCAGATAGATCAGCGGCGACATGAAGTCGTTCCACACGAAGATGAAGGTGAACACCGCCGTGATCGCGACCACCGGCATACACATCGGCAAGAGGATCCGCCACCACAGGCCGAGCACGCTGCAGCCGTCGATCCGCGCGGCCTCGAACAGGGCCTCGGGGATCTGGGCGATGAATTGCCGGAACATGAAGATGAAGAAGGCGTTCCCGAAGAAGGCCGGGACGATCAAGGGCAGCAGGCTGTCGACCCATCCCAGCCCGCGGAAGAGCAGGAACAGGGGGATCATGGTCACCTGGGGCGGCAGCATCATCGTCGCCAGCATCAGCGTGAACAGGGGCCCGCGCCCGCGGAAGCGCATGCGCGCGAAGCCGAAGCCGACCAGGCTCGACGAGAGGATCGTGGCGACCACGGTGACCACCGTGACCACGATCGAGTTCGCCATGGCGTCCAGGAATCCGGTCCAGCGCTCACTGCCCACCTGGGCCAGGGCCTCCGGGTAGTTGCTCCACTGGGCGTCGTCGGGCCACAGGACCATGCCCCCGGCACCGACCGTCGCGGCGCCGGCGCGCTCGGCCGTCTCGAGGCTCAGGGCGACCATCCACCACAGGGGGAAGAGCATCGCCACCGCGCCGAGGACCAGCGGCACGTAGACCCAGCGGCTGGCTCGATTCAAGACATGCCCTCGTAGTGCACGAAGCGCTTCGAGCCCCACATGACCGCCACGGTCAGGACCAACACCACCACCAGCAGCATCCAGGCCAGGGCCGAGGCGTAGCCCATCTCGTAGAACTCGAAGGCCTGGTTGTAGACGTAGAGCACGTAGAAGCGCGTCAGGTCCCCGGGCCCGCCGCCGGTCATCACGAAGGCCTGGGTGAAGACCTGGAAGGACCCGATGATGGCCATGATCCCGTTGAAGAAGATCACCGGGCTGAGCATCGGCAGGGTCACCGAGCGGAAGCGTCGCCAGCCCTTGGCCCCGTCGATCGCCGCCGCCTCGTAGAGGTCCTGGGGGATGCCCTTCAGGCCCGCCAGGTAGATCATCATCGATCCGCCCACCATCCACAGGCTCTGCAGGGCGAAGGCGGGCGGGCCGAAGGTGCCGGCGTCGCGGCCGAACCAATCGGGCGGGGTCAGGCCCACGAGGGCCAAGACCGGCGCCAGGACCGTGTTCAAGAGACCGGCATCGCCGTCGAAGACCCAGCGCCAGAGGACCGAGACGCCGACCCCGGCCAGCACGCTGGGCAGGTACCAGGCCGCGCGGAAGAAGCCGATGGCGCGCGAGGGCACGTTCATCAACAGGGCCGCGGCGAGGGCGAAGGCCTGGCCCAGGGGCACCGCCAAGAGCACGTAGAAGGCGGTCACCCGCAGGCTGGTCAGGAAGCGGTCGTCGTGCCCGATCAGCTGGGCGTAGTTGCCCAGGCCGACCCATTGCGCGCTCGCGAGGGACGACGCGCCGTTCCAACGGGAGAAGGACAGCACCAGCGACAGGCCGATCGGGAAGGCCATGAAGATCGCGAAGCCGACCAGCCAGGGCGACACCAGGGCCAGGCCGGCGCGCTCCTCGGCGCGGGTGAAGCTCGCGCCGCGGCCGCGGACCACGACGAAGGCCACCGAGGCCAACAGGGCGACCACGCCGAGGGCGGCCAGGTTGCGCCACAGGACCCAGTCCACCGGCTCGAAGTCGCCGCTGGCCAGGGGCGACGAGCTCTCCAGGGCCCAGTCGTTCTCGAACTCGGTGATTGCCTGGCGCAGGGGGATGTTGCCGGTCTTCAGGCCAGCGTCCAGGCGCGACTTGAACAGGGGCTCGAACTTCGACGTGGCCGGCCAGGCCTGGACCGACGCGACCAGGGCGGCGTCGAGGAAGGCCTGGTCGTTGCGAGGGGGCGCGGTGGGATCGATGAAGGCGTCGCTGCGTGCCACCTCGCGCAGGGTCGGCACCGCCAGGCCCAGCCGCGAGAGCTGCGCCTGGGTCTCGGGGCTGACCAGGGCGCGGATCAACTTCCACGTCTCTTGCGGGTGCTCGGCGCGGCTCGACATGGCCCAGGCCGCCGAGAGCACGGTGTTGCTCTGGGGCATGTCGGGCAGGCGCGTGCCGCGCGGCAAGGGAGCGAAGTCCCAGTCGAAGCCGCCCTCCGCCGACGACGGGATGTTGCGGTAGGAGGGCACCACCCAGCGACCGAAGGGACCGGCCATGCCCACCGTGCCGGTCAAGAACACGGTCGAGCCCTCGGCGATCTTCGACTTGCCGCTGGTCAGGGTCCCGCGCTCGTCGTGGCGCCACGAGCGCAGGCGGTCGAAGGCCGCGAAGACCTCCGGCTCGTCCAGGCGCAGGTCGTCGAAGGACTCGCCGACGATGTCGAGGCCCTCGGTGCCCAGGTAGGCGCGCAGCATCGGCGGCCAGGTGACGAACTCCGATCCGGTGCAGCCCTCGAGGGCGCCGATGGCGCGGGCCGCGGCGACGTAGTCGTCCCAGCTCCAGTCGTCCGCCGGCAGCGGCACGCCGGCGCGGCGGAACAGGTCGATGTTGTAGTAGAAGCCGACAGTCGTGAAGTCCTTGGGGATGCCGTAGAGCTCACCCCGGCCGGTGATCGAGCCGTCGTAGCGATAGGCGTCGACCGTGGCCTGGAAGTAGTCGTCGAGGCGGACCGCGTCGGCGGGCGGGGTCAGCGCGGCCAGATCCGCGTCGACGAAGGGCTGCAAGGGCTCCAGGAGGCCCATCGTGGCGAACGCCGCCAGGCGCTCGGAACCGATGTAGAAGGCGTCCGGGGGGGTCCCCGCGGCCATCATCGTCTGCAGCTTGGTGTAGAAGCTGGCCGCGTCGCCGGGGTTGATGCGCTGCACCCGCAGGCCCGGGTTCTGCCGTTCGAACTGGGCCAGCGCGCCCTCGACGATGTCGTCCTCGCGCTGCCCCGCGTCGCCGGACCAGTGCATCACCGTCAGCGTGATCGGTGCCGCGCCGCCGCTCTCGCCCTGGGGATCTCGAGAGAATTCGCGCACGCCCACGCGGGCGAAGGCCCAGACCACCGCGAGCAACGCCACCAGTCCGAGCGCCTTGCGCAATAGTTGCCCAAGGGTCGTGCGCTGGCCGGGCACCTCCGGCGGCTGTGGTTGAGCCGGTTGCAGAGCGGGTCCGTCGGAGGTCGACGCGGTCAAGTGTGGGAGCGGGAGCGCGGAGGTGGCGGATGGGCGGCGTAGACTACCACGCCCCTTCGCCTCGATCCCGACGCATGACTCCGATGCTCCTGATCGCCGCGGTGCTGGCCTCGTCCTGCGTCGCAGTCGACGATTGGCCCCCCGCCACGCCGCTCGAGATTCCCGTCGACATGGACGTCGGGGACCTGCCGCCCTCCGTCCGCGCCGAGCCCGCGGGGCCAGGGCGTTGGCGTTGTGAGTTCGTCTTCGGGCTCGATCGCCAGGCCGCGCGCGTGGCCGTGGTCGGCGACTTCAACGGGTGGAACGCCGCGGCCAATCCCATGTCGCGGGGCGGCAACGGTCGCTGGCGTGCGGCGATCGAGATCCCGTCGGGAAGCTACGAGTACAAGTTCCTGGTCGAGGGCACCGAGTACCTGCGCGACCCCGACAACCCGGAGGGCGACGACGACGGCCACGGGGGCACGAACTCGGTCTTGCGACTCGGAGCCCTCGCGGGACTCGACGCGAGCGGCGCGCGCACCGGCGACGGGCGCATCGAGGTGCTCGGCCTGCAGCACGACCCGGGCGCCGTCGAGTTCCTCCAGGTCCAGGGCGACGGCCGGGCGCTGGTGCGGCTCAAGACCCTGGCGCGCGACGTCGAGGGTGTGCAGTGGTGCGCGCGCGGACGCTCCGCGCTGCCCATGACGCGGGTGCTGCGATCCGACCGCTTCGACCACTGGGAGGCCAGCTTCGAGCTCGGCGTCGCGGGCCTCGAGTACACCTTCGTGCTCACCGACGGCGAGCTGCGCGCGGCCGCGCCCCGGGTCTACCGCGTCGACCCGGACCAGCTGATCGCCGTGGACACGCCCGACTGGGCCAAGCACGCGATCTGGTACCAGATCATGCCCGACCGCTTCCGCAACGGCTCGGAGGCGAACGACCCGGATCCGGTGCGTCCGTGGCGCTCGGAGTGGTTCGAGACCAGCCCCTGGGAGACGCGAGGGGGCCAGACCTTCTGGCAGTTCGCGGTGTTCCAGAGGCTCTACGGCGGCGACCTGCAGGGCTTGATCGAGAAGCTCGACTACCTGGAGCAGCTCGGCGTCAACGCGATCTACTTCAACCCGGTCTTCCAGGCCTCGACGCCGCACAAGTACAACGCCACCAGCTTCGTCCACATCGACGAGCACTTCGGCGAGCCGGGCGACTACGCCAGAGCTGAGGCGGTCGAGGACCTGCTCGACCCGTCGACTTGGACCTGGACGCCCTCCGACCGCCTGTTCCTGGACTTCCTCGCCGCCGCCAAGGCGCGCGGCATGCGTGTGATCGTCGACGGCGTCTTCAACCATGTGGGCACCGCCCATCCGGCCTTCCGCGACGTGCGCGAGCGCGGGGCCCTGTCGCCCTTCGCCGACTGGTTCGAGATCCGCTCCTTCGAGCCCTTCGACTACGCCGGCTGGGCGGGCTACGGCGAGCTGCCCGTATTCGCGAAGTCACCCACGGGACTGGCCAGCGCCGAAGTCGTGCAACACATCCACGACATCACGCGCCGCTGGATGGACCCCGACGGCGACGGGGATCCGAGCGACGGTATCGACGGTTGGCGTCTGGACGTGCCCAACGAGATCGCCATGCCCTTCTGGGCCGACTGGCGCGAGCTGGTCAAGTCGATCAACCCCGACGCCTACATCACCGGCGAGATCTGGCAGCGCGCGGACGCCTGGCTCGACGGGCGTCACTTCGACGCGGTGATGAACTACCCCTTCGCCCGCGCCGCGATCCACTGGATCGGCGACGACGAGCTCAAGATCGGACCGACCGAGCTGGATCGGACCTTGGCCGAGCTGCGCCTGGCCTACCCGAGCGAGGTCACCTACGTGCTCCAGAACCTGGTCGACAGCCACGACACGGACCGCCTGGTGTCGATGCTGGCCAACCCCGATCGCGAGTACGACGGCGAGAACCGGCCCCAGGACGGCGCCGACTACGACGGTGCGCGACCGGGCAGGCTGGAGTACCGCCGCGCGCGGCTGGTGGCCCTGTTGCAGATGACCTACGTCGGCGCGCCGATGGTGTACTACGGCGACGAAGTCGGCATGTGGGGCGCCGACGACCCGACCAACCGCAAGCCGATGCTCTGGAAGGACCTCGAGCCCTACGAGGGGCGCCGCGAGAACCACGTGGACGAGGAGCACCTGGCCCACTACCGCGGGATCATCGCCCTGCGCCGCGACCACGCGGCCCTGCGGGTGGGGGACTTCCGCACCCTGTTGGCCGACGACGAGCGGGACCTGTGGGTCTTCGAGCGGCGCCTGGACGGGGAGCGGGTGGTGGTGGCGTTGAACGCCTCGGGTCGCGCCGTGAACCTGGACCTGGCCGCCCTCCTGGGTGACGACGCGAACGACTTAGAGTCGATCTGGGGCGACGCCAGCGACGACCGTCGCGGCTCCGCGCGCGTTCCCGCTGTGGGCGGACGACTGTGGGCCACTGTCGAACGAGCGGCGTCCGAGTGATTCGCACCCCGCGCACCCGGGCGGCATCCGCGCCCGCTTCCCAGTCTTCGCCGGCGGTCTTCGCCGAGCGGTCGGCCGGTGTGCTCTTGCCCCTGGCCAGCCTGCCCGGACGTCATGGGGTCGGCTCGCTCGGCGCACCCGCGGAGTCCTTCGTGCAGTGGCTCGCGAGTGCCGGCGCCGGCTGGTGGCAGATGCTGCCGATCGGTCCCCTGGGCGAGGGCGACTCGCCCTACTCGTCGACGTCTTCCTTTGCCATCGAGCCCGGCTACCTGTGCCTCGATCGCCTGGTCGAGCGCGGACTCCTGGAGCGCCGCGACGTCGCCGCGCCCAAGGCCCTGGGCTCCGGCCCCGCCCAGTTCGCGACCGCGGCCAAGCTCAAGCAGCCCCTGTTCGCACTGGCCCACGAGCGTTGGCGCCGTCGCCGCGGCGCCTCGACCGCGGCCTACCGCGGCTTTCGCGAGCGCGAGGGCGACTGGCTCGACGATTGGTTGCGGTTCAGCACCGGCGCCATCGATGGATCCCAGGCCGACATCGCCGCCTTCGTGCAGTTCGAACTCGACCGCCAGTGGCGCGAGCTGCGTGCCGCGGCCCGCAAGAGCGCCGTGCGCCTGATGGGCGACCTGCCGATCTTCGTGGGCGCCGAGTCGTCCGACGTGTCCGGCCGCCCGGATCTCTTTCGCCTCGACGCCCAGGGCGCACCGCGGCTGCTGTCCGGGTCGCCACCGGACAGCTATTCCGACGACGGCCAACTGTGGGGCCACCCGCACTACCGCTGGTCGCGCCACGGCGCCGAGAACTACGACTGGTGGCGACGCCGCTTCGGATCGCTGCTCGCGCGCTTCGACGCCCTGCGCGTCGACCACTTCATCGGCTTTCACCATGCCTGGGAGGTCCCGGCCTCGGCGCGCACGGCGCGCCACGGCAAGTGGGGCCGCACCCCCGGCAAGGCGATCCTGCAGCACGTGCTCGACGATCGCGGGGAGCTGCCCCTGGTGGCCGAGGACCTGGGCGTGGTCACGCCGCCGGTGCGCGCCCTGCGAGATCACTTCGGCTTGCCGGGCATGCGAATCCTCCAGAACGGCTTTGGCGGACCAGGCGACTACGACCGACCCCACGCCTACCCGGCCAACTCGGTGGCTTACACCGGGACCCACGACAACGACACCCTGGTGGGGAGCTGGCGCAAGCTGCGCGGCGATGCGCGCCAGCGCGCGCTCGCGTACCTCGGCCTTCCGCAGCGCACGCCCGTCGGCGAACAGGTTCACTGGCGCCTGATCGCCGCCCTTGCCGCTTCGCCGGCGAACACGGTCATCGCACCGCTGCAGGACCTGCTCGGACTGGGATCCGACGCTCGCCTCAACACACCCGGGGTCCCGCGGGGGAACTGGCGCTGGCGCGTGGACGCCGCGCAGCTCAACGCTACCCTCGCGCGCCGCTTTCAAGCCCTCCTCGACGTCACCAGCCGCCTCTCCGTATGACGCCCAAAAAGCGCGCCACCGGCCGCACCTCCAAGAAGTCCGCGCGCCAGTCCGCCGCAGCGACCAACGACCTGCGCACGCGCCTCGAGGTCATCGCCCGCGACCTGCTCTGGACCTGGACCCCCTCGGCCCAGGCCCTGTTCGCTCAGATCGACCCACTCCAGTGGGAAGCCACCAAGCAGTCGCCCCTGGGCGTGCTGGGCCGCGTGAACCCCGAGCGCTTCGCCGCGCTCGAGGCCGACCGTGGCTACCTGGCGCGGGTCAAGGCGGTCGAAGCCGAGCGCGCGGCCTACTACCGCGCGAAGACCTGGCACGCGCGCGAGGCCAAGGGCGCGCGGCGGCGCATGCAGGTCGCCTACCTGTGCTCCGAGTACGCGGTGCACGAGAGCCTGCAGCAGTATTCCGGCGGCCTGGGCGTGCTGGCCGGGGACCACCTGAAGTCGGCCAGCGACCTGGGAGTGCCGCTGGTCGCCGTGGGTCTGCTCTACCAGCACGGCTACTACATCCAAGAGTTCGACGCCAAGGGCGCCACGCGCGTGCTCTACCCGCGCTACGAGTTCGGAGGCCTGCCGATCGAGGATACGGGCGTGGACATCGCGGTCCCGATCGGGCGGCGCAAGGTCAATGTGCGCGTGTGGAAGCAGCAGGTCGGCCGCGTGCCGATCTACCTGCTCGACGCCGATCGCCAGGGCAATCGCCCCGAGGATCGCCAGTTGACCGAGGGCCTCTACAAGGGCGAGCCGGACCTGCGGCTGCGCCAACAGGTGCTGTTGGGTGTGGGCGGGATCCTTGCTCTGGAGGCCGTGGGGGAGTCGCCGACGGTCTTCCACCTGAACGAGGGCCACGCGGCCTTCGCGAGCCTCGAGCGCATGCGAACCGCGATGCAGGGTGGCGAGTCCTTCGAGCGAGCGCTCGAGCAGGTCAAGCGCTCGACGGTCTTCACGACCCACACGCCGGTGCCGGCCGGCCACGATCGCTACGACCCGAAGGACGTCTGGGAGTACCTGCGGCCCACCGCCGCGCCCCTGGGCCTCGACGCCCAGTCCCTGGCGGACATGGGGCGGGTCGAGCCCGGCGACCGCAGCGAGCAGCTCTGCATGACCGTGCTGGCCCTGCGCACGGCGGCCCACGTGAACGGCGTCAGCGCCCTGCACGGGCGCGTCTCGCGCGAGATGTGGGCCCGGGTCTACCCGCAGGCCACGAGCGTCGAAGAGGTCCCGATCGGGCACATCACCAACGGCGTGCACACGCGCACCTGGCTCTCGCCGGCGGCCGGCGACGTGTACGAGCGTTGGCTGAAGCCCGACTGGAACGCCGCCGGCCCGGACGACGACCCCTGGGCGCGCGCCGCCGACATTCCCGACGAGGAGCTGTGGGCCCTGCGCCGGCGCCTGCGCTCGGAGCTGGTCCAGTTCGTACGCACGCGCCTGCGGCGCCAGGCCATGGGGCGCGGCGCCGACGCGGTGGAGGCCGCCATCGCCAGCGAGGCCTTCGATCGCGACGTGCTGACCATCGGCTTCGCCCGGCGCTTCGCCACCTACAAGCGCGCGCCGCTGATCTTCCGCGATCCCGAGCGCCTGGCCGCGATCCTCGACCACGCCAAGCGACCGGTCCAACTGGTCTTCGCCGGCAAGGCGCACCCACGCGACAAGGCCGGCCAGGCCTACGCCCAGACGATCCACGAGTTCACCCGCGATGCGCGCTTCGTCGGTCGGGTGGCGTTGATCGAGGAGTACGACATGCAGGTCGGCCGGGCGCTGACCTCGGGCTGCGACGTGTGGCTCAACAACCCGATCCGGCCCCACGAGGCCAGCGGCACCAGCGGCATGAAGCCGCCCCTGCACGGGGGCATCAACCTGTCGATCCTCGACGGGTGGTGGCCCGAGTCCTACGACGGCACCAACGGCTGGGCCATCGGCGACGGCAAGGAACGCGACGACCAGGAAGCCCAGGACGCGGCCGACGCCGAGGACCTGTACCGCCTGCTCGAGAAGCAGGTCGCGCCTGAGTTCTACCGACGTGACAAGGACGGCCTCCCGCGGGCCTGGATCGCCCGGGCGCGCGCGTCCTTGACCAAGGTGCCGCGGCAGTTCTCGACCCACCGCATGGTGGCCGACTACGTGCGCCAGGCCTACTGGCCCGCGGCCGGCGGTTGAGCCTGAGGGGCCCCGCGGTCGGCGTCGATGGTCCCATCGACCGCGGGGCGCCAGCAGTGGCTAGGATGCCGCGATGCAGGCCAAACGTGGGGTCGATCCCCCCCAGGATCAGGACGGTGACTCGGCGCGAGTCGCACCGAGAACCATCGCGGCGGCCGAAGAGCTGGCCGGGATCGAGTTCTCGGCGGCGGAGCGCGAACAGATGGCGGCCAGCCTGGCGCGCCAGGTCGCCGGCCTGCGCGCTCGCCGCGGGGTCGCGCTCGAGAACGGCTTGGCACCGGCGACGGTCTTCGATCCCTGGCTCGGGCGTCCCTCGCCCCCTGGCGGTCAGCGCATCCGCTTCGAGGCGCGGGGCTTCCCCGAGCGGCCGGCGGCCGATGTCGACGTGGCCTTCGCCTCCTGTCGCGAACAGGGGCATTGGCTGCGCACGGGGCAGCTCTCCAGCGTCGAGCTGACTCGCCTCTACCTCGAACGCATCCGCCGCTTGGACCCCGCCCTCTCGGCGGTGATCACGGTCACCGAGGAGCGCGCCGTGGCCGCGGCCGAGCGCGCCGATCGCGAGCTGGCCGCGGGCGTCGATCGCGGTCCGCTGCACGGGCTGCCGTGGGGCGCGAAGGACCTGTTCGACACCGCTGGCATCCGCACCACCTGGGGCGCCGAGCCCTTCGCCGAGCGCGTGCCCGAGCGCGACGCGGAGGTCGTGCGCCGCTTGGACGCGGCCGGGGCGGTGCTGATCGCCAAGACCAGTCTGGGCGCCTTGGCCTACGGCGATCGCTGGCTCGACCAGCGCACCAACTCGCCCTTCAAGCTCGATCGCGGCTCGAGCGGCTCCAGCGCGGGGAGCGCGTCGGGCACCGCCGCGGGTCTGTTCTCATTCGCGCTCGGGACCGAGACCCTGGGCTCGATCGTCTCGCCGTCCATGCGCTGTGGTGCGACGGGCTTGCGACCGACCTTCGGACGCGTCTCGCGCGCCGGCGCCATGGCCCTGTGTTGGTCCCTCGACAAGGTCGGTCCGATCACGCGCTGCGTGGAGGACGCCCTGGTGGTGCTCGCGGCGATCGAAGGAAGCGACGAGCGCGACGTGTCGACCCGCGCCATGCCGCTCGAGTTCGACGGCGCGCGCTCGGTCGCGGGCCTGCGCGTGGGCTACGACCCCCGCGCCTTCGAGGGCGAGCGCGCGGACCTGATCGACGCGGCCGCCCTGGCGGCCCTGCGCGAGTGCGAGGTCGAGCTGGTCGAGTACGAGCTGCCCGAGGCGCCCTACGCCTCGCTCTACACGATCCTCAACGTGGAGGCCGCCGCCGCCTTCGAGGAGCTGACGCGCGAGAACCTCGACGACCAGCTCACCTGGCAGGACGAGGAGGCCTGGCCCAACTCCTTCCGACAGTCCTGGTTCGTGCCGGCGATCGAGATGGTGCAGGTAGACCGCCTGCGCCGCCGCATCGCCACGCAGGTGGAGCAATCCCTCGGCGACCTGGACGCAGTGCTGACGCCCAGCTTCTCCGGCTGGTGGCTGGTCGCGACCAACTTCACCGGCCACCCCTGCCTGTGCCTGCGCGCCGGCTTCGAGCAGGACGGACAGCCGCGCGGCGTGACCCTGTGGGGACGCCTGGCGGGCGAGGGTCGCTTGGCCGAGCTCGGCCGCGCACTCGAGGAGCGCCTCGGTGTCTGGCGCAGGCAGCCGGAGCTCGGATGAGCGCCGACGACGCAGCCGAGCCGGAGCCCGAGCGCAACCTCGGGCCCTTCGACGCGACCATGCTCGTCATGGGCGGCATCGTCGGCGTGGGCATCTTCTTCACGCCGGGCACCGTCGCCGGGTTGGTGCCCGACGAGTCGACGTTCCTGCTGGCCTGGATCCTCGGCGGGCTCGTGGCCTTGTGCGGCGCATTCACCTTCGCGGAGCTCGGCGCCTGCATGCCGCGCGCCGGCGGCTGGTTCGTCTACCTGCGCGAGGCCTTCGGTCCCCTGCCGGCGTTCCTCTTCGCTTGGACGATCCTGGGCGTGGTCTCGACCGGCGCGATCGCGGTCATCGCCGCCTTCTGCGCCACGGCGCTGAACGGCTTGGTACCGGGCGTCGGGGCGGTCGGCAGCGTCAGCCACCTGGCCGTGGGGCTGGCGATCGTGATCGGCCTGACGACCATGGCGCTGATGGGCATTCGCCTCGGTGCGACGGTGCACGGCGTGGTGATGGTCGCCAAGCTCGTGGCCATCGCCGCCCTGGGTGCGGCCGGTGTCGCGGTCGGCTTCGGCCTCGGTGGCCAGGGGAGCGAGGCGGCGCTGCCCGTCGATTCGGTCCCGGCCGAGCCGGTCGGGCTGGCCGCCATCGCCCTGGGGCTGGTCGGCGCGGCCCTGCCGGTGTTCTTCTCCTACGGCGGTTGGCAGAACCTGTGCTACGCGGCCGACCGCGTGCGCGATCCGCGGCGCGTCCTGCCCCGGGCGATCCTCGGCGGCGTGGTCGGCGCGGTGGCGCTCTACCTGGTGGTCAACCTCGGCTTCCTGCGCGCCTTCGGGCTGGAGGGCTTGGGCAGTCGCGGCGACTTCGCCGCGGCCCTGGCGGAGCGAGTCATGGGCGAAGGCGGTCGCGGCGCGCTCCAGGCGGCGATGGCGGTCTCGGCCCTCGGGGTCTGCGCCGTGACGGTGCTGCTCACGCCGGGCATCTACGTGGCCATGGCCCGCGCGGGGTTGTTCTTCCGCGCCTACGGCAAGCTCCACGCGCGCACGGCCGCGCCGGTCCTGGCCCTGGTGACCCAGGGTGCCGTGGCCTGCGGCTACCTGCTGTGGAGCGAGCAAGAGGCCTGGCTCGGTCCGCCCGCGGAGGGCGCCATGGACCTGGACACCCTCACGGGTTCGGTGGTCTTCGCCGAGTGGATCTTCCATGCCCTGGCCGCCGCGGCCCTGTTGCGGCTGCGGCGCGTGCACCCCGACTTCGTCGGTCTCGGCTCCAGCTGGGCTCGTCTCGCACCGTTCGGCTACCTGCTGGCGGCGATCGCCGTCGTCGCGGGCAACCTGTTCGCCACCCCGGGCCTGCGGGTCGTGGTGGGCCTGGTGGCTGTCGGGCTCGGCGGACTCGTCTACCTGGCTTGGCGACCCTTCCGCCCGGCGTCGGCCTGACTCGCGCCCCAGCGCCCCGCCCTTCCCGTGCGCGTCTTCAGCACAGACCACCTCGAGGTGCCCCTGCCCGCTGGGCATCGGTTCCCCATGTCGAAGTACCGCCGCTTGCGGGAGCGGTTGGTCGAAGCCGGGGTGCTGCGCGCGAGTGAGCTCGTCCGCGCCCCGGCGGCGCCCCTCGATCGCATCGGCGCGGTGCACGACCCGGCCTACGTGCGGGCCTTCATCGCCGGCAACCTCTCGCGCGAGGCGGTGCGGCGCATCGGCTTCCCCTGGTCGCCCGCGCTCGTGGATCGAACCCTGGGCAGCGTCGGCGGGACCCTGGCCGCGGCGCGGGTAGCCCTCGACGAGGGCTTCGCCGGCAACCTGGCGGGGGGCACGCACCATGCCCACCGCGACTTCGGTTCGGGCTACTGCGTGTTCAACGACCTGGCGGTGACGGCCCGCACGCTGCTCGACGAGCGGGCGGTGGAGCGCGTGGCGGTGGTGGACCTTGACGTCCACCAGGGCGACGGCACCGCGACCCTGTGCGCGGGCGACGAGCGCGTGTTCACCCTCTCGGTCCACGGCGCGCGCAACTTCCCGAGCCGCAAGCAGACGAGCGACCTGGACCTGGGCCTGGCCGACGGTACGGGCGACCAGGAGTACCTGGAGCTGGTCGAAGCCGCCCTCGATCGCGTGTTCGACGGGGCGCGACCGCAACTCGTGCTCTATCAAGCCGGCGTGGACCCGCTGGCGGAGGACCGGCTGGGACGACTGGCCTTGACCCTCGACGGCCTGGCCGCGCGGGACGCGCTGGTCTTCGAACGCTGTCGTGCGGAGGGTGCCGCCGTGGTCGCGACCCTCGGCGGCGGCTACGCCGATCCCCTCGAGCCGACCCTGGCGGCCCACGAGGGCACCTATCGGGCGGCGCGGTCGGTCTTCGATCGAGGCTAGTCGCCGCGGCGGCGGTCCTGTGGGCGACGTGCGCTGCGCGGGGTCGGGACTCTGGCACCCGGCCGGGGCTCGCGCCGGTTAGAGTCGCAGGGCCGCGGCCTCAGCTCCCCGAAGGCCGCGACAACCGCTCCACTCCCCTTGGCCCAGACCGAATCCCAATTGCGCCGCGCCACCGCGCGGGCCCGGCGCCCGCTGACCTGGGCGGTGACCATCGTCGTCATCGTGGTCACCCTTTGGACACGCTCCGGGAGCCTGCACTGGAGCGGCGAGGCGGCGGCGGACTACCGCTGGCACCTGGGCTGGGCCTGCATCGCCCTGGGCGGGGTGGCGTCGGTCCTGCAGAACTGGGTGCCGTCCCTGCTGCTGCTGGCCCTGGGGTTCTTCCATCTGGGTCCCGAGCTGGCGCTCTCGGTCCCACGGGGCACGGTGGCCGCCGCCGGTCAGCCGCTGACGGTCGCCATGGTGACCCTCGAGGCCGGCGCCGAGGATCAGCGGCCCTTCCTGGACTGGATCGAAGCCGAGGACATGGCCGCGGAGCAGCGACCCGACCTGCTGTTCTTGACCCAGGTCGATCAGCTGGCCCTGGGGCAGCTCGGCGAGCTCGAGGCCCATGGCTTCATCGACCGCCATGTCTGGCCTGCGGAGGCGGACTGGACCGCGGACACCCGCGGCAACGTGTTCCTGTCGCGCCTGCCCACCAGCGGCTACTCGGCGGGTGAGTTGGGTCGACTGTTCGAGCTCGAGGTCGACCTGGCGGGTACACCGGTCACGGTCCTGGCGGCGCGCATGCCGCGTCCGCTCAGCGAGCAAGGGGTGGACCAGCGCGCCGAGCTGGTGGAGCTGCTCGGGACCCGCGCGGCCCGATCGCCGAACACGGTCGTGCTCGCCAAGCTCAACGCGACGCTCTATGCCCCCGCCTACCAGCGGCTGCTGTCGCTGGGTGAGCTGACCGACTCACGCATGGGCTTCGGGCGCAAGACCTCGTGGAGCGACGATCGCTTCCTGCCGGGGCTCGAGCTCGCGGTGGACCACGTGCTGGTGGGCGACGGCCTGCTGGTCCTCGATCGACGGGTCGAGCACTTGACCTTGGGGCAGGGCCGCGAGCCGGTCATCTGCCGAGTCAGCCTGCGCTGAGCCCGGCGGTTGGCCGGTTCGCCTCAGGCGCCGAAGCGGCGCTCCTGCCACAGGGGCGGCCGATCGGCCTCGAGCAGCTCGGCGATCTCACGCGCCGGCAGGGCAGCGTCCACCAATTCCCCGTCCGCGTGCAGGGCCTCGAAGCGCGCGCGTCGGGGGAAGTCCTCCAGGGCCGCGGTGCGGATCTGGCCCTGCATCGTCGTGTCGACGACGCCCGGGGAGTAGGAGACGAGGCCCACGTCGAGGCCGCGGTGTTCGTCGAGCTCCTCGTGCTCCAGCGCGAGGACCTGGCCGAACATCCGCAGGGCGGCCTTGCTCGCGCAGTAGGCACCCCAACCCGGGTAGGCGGAGGTGGCCGCGCCGCTCGAGACGTCGACGATGCGGACCCGTGCGCTCGTCGCAGCGCCCGCTAGAACGCGTCCGGCGAGCCAGGCGGGCACGGCGGCGTTGACGGCCAGGCTGCGCCCGGTCGCGGCCAGGTCGAGCTTGTGGATCGGCGCGATGTCGAGCAGGCCGGCGTTGTTCACCAGGGCGATGCGGCCGTGTCCGGCGAGACTGCTCGACTCGGTGACCGGTCCGAGGACAGCTTCGACGGCGGCGGAGTCCGCGAGGTCCACAGCCGCGTGGGAGTAACCCTCGGCGCCGGCGAGCTGCGACGGGGCTGCGCTGCGAGCGACGCCCAGCACGGTCCATCCGCGGCTCAGCAGCTCGCCGGCCACGGCCAGTCCCAGACCGCGGGAGGTCCCGGTCACGATCGCGAAGTTCTCAGACATGCCGCGAGTGTACGCAGCCTCCCGAACTCCTGATCCAGGACACTAGGACGGCCTCGTCGCCAGAGTTAGATTCCCCCGGGTGACGAGCTTCAGCTGCAAGGTCTGTGGAGCCGCGTTCGAGGTGCCCCAAACGGCCCTCGACAAGTACCCGGGCTGGCAGCCCAAGTACTGTCGCGAGCATTCGCCGAAGAAGAGTGGAGCCCCCAAGGGCGGTTCCGCAGGCGCGCGCTCGGGCGGTGCTCGATCAGGGGGCGCCGCGCGCCGCACCCGAGTCAAGACCATGGACGAGGGGCCGCGGCTCACCACCGCGGAAGTGCTGCTGCAGTATGCGGACCCCGGTCAGGATGGCGTCTTCACCGACGGGTCCTGCACGCCCAATCCCGGCCCCGGTGGCTGGGGCGTGGTTTGGGTCGAAGGCGGCCAGGTCGTGGGGGAGCTCAACGGCCATGAGCCCGACACGACCAACAACCGCATGGAGCTCAAGGCCCTGGTCGAGGCCTTCCGGATGCTGCCCGACGATCGGCCGGTGAACGTCTTCAGCGACAGCAACCTGTGCGTCCAGACCGTGAACCAGTGGGCCCCGGGCTGGGCCGCGCGAGGCTGGAAGCGCAAGGGCGGCCCGATCGCCAACCTGGATCTGGTCCAGGAGTTGTGGGCCCTCGTGCAGGAGCGCCCGAAGGTCAAGCTGCAGTGGATCGAAGCCCACACCGGCCACCGCTGGAACGAGTACGCCGACGCCCTGGCCGCGGCTTGGATGCGCGGCTGAGCGTCGGCGGCCCACCTGGCCCGATCGGGTGCCCGCGTCGATCGCCGGCCTACTCGACGGTGCAGGACCAGGAACCGTGGCCCTCGAACTCGAGTTCCAACTCCATCGTCATGCCCCGCTCCTCGGCCTCGGCCTCTAGGGTCAGGTCCATGGGGCCCTCGAGCGTCAGCGATCGGATGTGTCCGGAAGCCAGGTCCCAGAGCAGCTCACCCTCGAGGTCGATCGAAGTGGTGATGCGCGCCTCTTGCAGGGACTCGTCGGCGTCCAGCTGGTCGTTGTAGCGCAGCATCTGTTCGCTCGCGTCGCCGCTCGCGGTGACTTCGCCGGAGAGCACGATGCGCGCGAACCGTCCGCCATCCTCCACGAGTTCCACGTAGGTCGCGACGACCTCACCGGAGAGGGTGTCCGTGGCCTGGGCCGGCGTGGCGCACATCACGGCGGGCACGATGTCGTCGGCCAAGTCGTTGCCCTGGGCCTCCAACTCGAGGTCGGCGCCCAGACCCAGGATCGACGCCAGCTGTGGCGCGTCGATGATCCAAGTGTCGCCCACGCCGACCTCCCGGTCCGGCAGCAGGGCCAAGCCGTCGTAGTCGAAGTGCAGGGCGTCGAGCAGGTCCGCGTCCAAGGGGTCGTCCTCGTCGAGTGAGGTGGCGACCCAGGCCTCCTCGTCGCTGTTCCAGGTCCAGGCCACGCCTTCGCCGGCCAAGTCGCTCGCGAAGGTCTCGCGGACCTCGTCCTCGGGGTCGCCGTCCTCGACCACGTCCGCGTCGAAGCCGCCGGTGATCTCGTCGTAGGTGCGCTCGATCCGCCGGAGCCCGTCCTCGCCAACGGTCGCGTAGAGGTCCGTGACCTCCAACGAGCGGGTATGCACGATCTTGAGCTCGAAGCCGTCCGGGACCGGGTCGTCGCTGCCTCCCGCCCGCATCACCCCGTCCACCAGTTCGAGCTCCACCCTCGAGCTGAGAGTCTTCTCGACCGTGAGGTCCTGGGCGGCGGCGAAGCGCGGGGAGTCCGCGGCGGAGCCCGTGGCGACGGCCAACAAGGCGAAGGGGGTCAGGACTTTCATGGGGATCCTCGCAGGTCTCGGGACTGGCGGCAGGTGGGTCCGTTTCGTGGGTGGTTGTTCGGATCCCGGGCTCCGACATTGCGGCATTCGCCGCGTCGGACTCGCTTCAGGGCCCGGGGCTGCGAATCAGATCCACCATCGCGCTCAACATGCGGTGAGTCAGACCCCAGACCACCCGGCGCTCCCAGTTCCAGGCGGGCAAGAAGAGCGAGCGCTCGCCGTCCTCGTAGTGGAAGCGGTGGTCCAACTCGCCCGCGGCCAGGGGACCCAGGGGCATCCAGAAGGCCTCGGAAGCCTCGTCCCCGAGGATCACCTCGCCCAGGTCCGCCGCTCGAAAGGCGAAGGGCGTGACCCGCAGGGGCACCGGTCCGCCGCGGGCGCGGGCCTGGATCGTCGGCATCCGGCACAGGAGCCGAGCGCCCGCGGCCAGGTCGACGCCAAGCTCCTCCCGGGTCTCGCGCACGGCGGTGGCCGCGAGGTCCGCATCGAGCTCCTCGGCCTTGCCGCCGGGCAGGGAGATCTGACCCGACCAGCGATCGCCCTCGCGCTCGGCGCGGCGCATCAAGAGCACCTCCGGCCAGTCCGTCCCGTCGCGCAGCACCGCGGCCACCGCCGCCTGGTCCGGCGCGGCCGGGGGCTCGGGCTCGGATGGCGCGTAGCCCTCGAGGATCTCGGTCCAGTCCGGTCGCAGGGGGCTCACAGCTCGAGCGCCAGGTGCAGGTCGCAGCCGTGGTGGCCCGTGTTGCCGAGTGGCCCGGCGAGGAGCTCGAAGCCCGCCGCGCGGTACAGGCGTTGGGCCGCGTCCATGCCCGTCAAGGTCTCGATGTAGCAGCGCGCGAAGCCCATCTCCCGCGCCGCCTCGAGGCAGCGGGCCAGCAGCTCGCGGCCGACGCCGCGCCCGCGCAGCTCGGGCAGGAAGTACATCTTGCGCAGCTCGCAGACGGTCCCGTCCGCGCCCACCAGGGGCGCGACGCCGGCGCCCCCGGCCACGCGACCGTCGAGCTCGACCACGAAGTAGCAGCAGCGCTCGGCCCCGTAGGCGACCGACATGGTGTCGACCTCGGCATCGGTCATCGCGAAGCCGTCGCCGGACGCTCCGAACTCGGGCATGACCGCGCGGATCACCCCGGCCACGGCGGCGTCGTCCGTGGCTGCGATGGGGCGGATGGCGATCGTGGACTCGGCCATGGTGGTCCCTACTCCTCGTCGGCCGTGTCGGTCGAACCGTCGACCCCGGGACCCGAGAGCACCCGCCGGATGCGCGTGCCCTCGCGCTCGAAGCGGTAGTCGAGGGTCGCGCGACTGGCCTTCTTCCAGGTGCGCCAGACCCGCGGCGCGTCGCGCTTCCACAGCTCGCAGCGCGTCACGCCACTCGCGTCGCACACGTCGGCCGTGGCCTTGCCCTTCTCGATCCGCGGCCGGCCGAGGATCCGTGCGCGGGTCGGATCGTCGTCGTGCTCGGGTGCCAGGTCGCGGCGCATCAGCACCAGGAAACTCGTTGCCAAGCTGCGCCGGTCGATCTCGAGCTCTTGGCCGAAGCGCGCCCAGAAGCCCTCGATGAAGGCTTCCTGGGGCGGCTCCGGGAAGTGGTGGCACCACTGGTCCTCGTTGCCGGGGGCCAGGGTTCCGCAGGCTCCGGAGTGAGGGCAGGGGGCCAGGGGAAGGTGGGTTGCCAGGAGACCCTCGCGCACCTCGGACAGTCCGCGCGCGATCGAGCGCGCCCCGGGCTCGACCCAGACCACGCGCGCGGCGCGGCGGGCCAGGGCCTGGAGCTGGTCCAGGCCGTGCGTGTCGAGCTCGCTCAACACGTGGCTGATCAAAGCCAAGTCGATCGCGGCGCCCGGGGGGGGCGAACCCGTGCGCACGTCGAGCTCGGCGGACGCCTCGCGCAGGCGCCCGGCGGCGAAGCTGCGTGCGGGGCTCGAGCGGTCGTCCATGAACACCCGCGCGCCGCCCGGAATCAAGCCCGCCGCGAAGGCGCGGCGCGCCGCGATACCGGTGCCGCAGCCCCAGTCGACCACGTTCCAAGCCTCGCCGGCAGCGCTCCCCGCGCCGAGTCCGGCCGCGAGCGCCTCCGCCAGGACGCTGTCCCACTTCCAACCGATGCGCGCGCCGTAGGTGGCGTCGTACAGCTCGAGGTCGCGGTCCGTCAGCCAGTAGTCGCCGGTGGCGGCCGGCTCGCCGTCCTCACTGCGCGCCAGGAACAGGGACCGCATGCGCTCCAGGCGGCCGCGGTCTCGCCCGCGCCAGTCGATCGTGAGGTAGTCGGTCATGGTGGATCGGGAGCCTACCTCCCGCGGATACCCGCTCAGCGCAGCGGCTGCACGAAGAAGTTGCGCACGCGGATCGCGGCCTGGTCCTCGACCGTGTCGGCGGGATAGCGCTGGAAGCCGATGAAGCCGGACTCGGCGCGCTGCGCGAAGGGCGGCTCGACCTCCAGGGCGAGGGTGTCGACGTCGTAGAGGGCCAACCCGTTCAAGGCCACGGCCAGGCGGCTGCCGCGGTAGAGCACCTCGTAGCGATTCCACTCGCCGTGGGGTCGGTAGCCCTTCAGCTCCAGCGGCGGCGGCGCGACGGCCCCGTAGAGGCCACCGGTGAACTGGTAGTCCACCAGGGTCGAGTTGGTCTCGGTCTCCCAGTTGTAGTCGTCGAGGATCTGCACCTCGGCGCCCGAGTAGGAGGAGTTGCCGGGCTCGCGCGAGGCGCGCAGGTAGAGGCCGGAGTTGGCCATGCGCGCGATGTTGAACTCGGCCGTCAGGCGGAAGTCCCGGAAGTCGTCGACGGTGCCAATCTCCCCGCCGCCGTCGCTGGGGATCGAGAGCACGCCGCGCTCGACGGTGTAGCCCTCGCCGTCGCCGCGGGTCATCAGGCCGTCGAGACCCTTGGCCAGCAGGTCGCGCCAGGCGCCAGCGTCCGAGGATTCACCGTCGCTGGCCGCAGGCGCCTTGGGGCGCAGAACGCCTGCGGCCGCCTTGGGGTTCTCCTCGAACAGCTCCTCGCCGAAGATCGGCAGCGAGCGCACGCGGATGTCGCGGAAGCGCACCGAGCGCGAGGCCGCGTCGGCGTCCGCCGGATGCACCTGTAGGCCGATGCGCCCGTGGGGCGCGTAGCCCGGCGTGCCCTCGGGCAAGCGGTAGTCGGTGACCTTGGTGCCGTTCAGCCAGACTTCGATGCGGAAGTCGAAGCCGGTGGTGCGAACGCGCACGTGGTTCCACTCGTCCTTTTTGAAGTGCGCTTCGGCCTCGGGATTGTGCTCCAACCAACCGTCGGCGTAGATCCCCGCGATCTCCCCGCCGGGCCGGTGATCGAGGGTCACCTGGGCGCCCTTGAGCCCCGTGTCCGGCGGTAGCATGCGCAGGAAGATGCCGGAGTCGTAGGGGTACTCGAGCTTCACGTCGAGCTCGAGCTCGCAGGCGGTGAACAGCTCGTCGGTGTAGATCAGCCCGCCCTCGCCGCCAGCGCCCGTGCGCCCCACCAACTCGCCGTCCTCGACGGTCCACTGGGCCTCCCCGTCATAGCGCCCGCCGGTGGTGGTCCAACCGGCCAGGGACTCGCCGTCGAACAGGGGGCGGGTGCCCTCGTGCTGGACGGCGAGCATCGCGCCTTCGAACCCGGCGACCAGCCGCTCGGCCGCGGGAACCGAGAGCACGCTGGCGGCCGAGGCCAGGGCGTCGGACCAAGCGCCGGCAGGACGACCGGCGGCGCGCTGGACCACGGCGGTCACGATCCGGCCGTGGGTCACCGGCCATCCGCTGCGCGGGTCGACGATGTGCGAGAGGTGGCGGCCGTCGGCCTCGATGAACTGTTCGGTGGCGCCGGAGGTGGCCACGCAAGCTTGGGTCAGCTCGAGCACTCGCGCGCCCTCACCGACCCCGGCCAGGACGCGCCAGCCCGCGCGCTCGGGGGGCGCGTCCCCCAGGGCCAGATCGCCGCCGAGGTCGACCAGGGCCCGGGGGTGGCCCAGTTCGGTCAGGACCTCGAGCAACTCCTCGGCTGCGAAGCCCTTCGCCACGCCACCGAGGTCGAGGCTCATGCCCGGGCTTGCGAGTGCGACCGTGCCGGCCTCGGGGTCGATGGCCAGGCGGGTCCAGTCGACGAGTGCGGCGGCCGCGTCGACGTCAGCGGCGGTGGGAAGCGTGTCCGTGTGGCGAGCTTCGCGCCACAGGTGGGTCACCGGCGCGGCCGTGGGATCGAAGGCGCCCTGTGAGGCCGCGGCCACGCTCGTGGAGGCGATCAGGCAGGCGATCAGCGTCTCGTCGGTGGCGACCGCGGCGCCGGCCCCTGCCGCGACCTCGGCCACCGGTCCGGTCGGCTTGTAGTCCGACAGGCTGCGGTCCAGCTCGGTCAGGCGTGCGAAGGCCGCTCGGGCGGCGGCCCGGGCCTGACCCTCGCTCGCCGACCACAGCAACAGCCGCGCCTCGCAGCCCATGGCCAGGCGCCTATACTCGAACTGCTCCAACTGACCCGCTCCGACGGTCCGATCCACGGCTTCGACCTGGGCCGCCGAGCTACACGCGACCGACCCGGTCGCCGCCAGCGCCACCAGGCCCGTCAGAACCGCTCGCCCCAACGCGATCGCCCTATCCATGCCGCCCTCGACACTGTCGACTCGCCCCGTTCTGTGGCCCTGGCGGGCGTTTCGTCGGTTGGTCGCGGGGTCGATCGGGTTGGTGGGCATGGGGCTCCTGGGTGTTGCCATCGCTGGACAGGCGCCGATGGACGGCGCCGGGGGCGGCTTCGCGACGAGGATACCGGGCACGACCGTGGACCTCGCCATGGTGCCGATCGCGAATCCTGCTCCGGCCGGTGAGGCCCGGGGCGAGGAGCCCGCCTTCTGGATCTCCGCCACCGAGGTCACCTGGGACATGTTCGACGCCTTCGTCTTCGAGCAGCTCGAGGCGGAGCTGCCCGAAGGCGTGGACGCCATGTCCCGGCCGACCAAGCCCTACATCACCGCGGACCGCGGCTTCGGCCACGACGGCTACCCGGTGGGGTCGGTCTCCCTGCGGGCGGCGCGGGGCTTCTGCGAGTGGCTGACGCTCCACACCGGCCGCAAGTGGCGCTTGCCCACCGCCGGCGAGTGGACCCACGCGGCCCTGGGCGGTGCGCGCGGTCCCTGGCACCACGGCTCCTCGGCCGAGGGCCTCGAGGCCGTGGCCTGGTTCAAGGACAACGCCCGCCGCAAGACCCATCCGGTGGCGGGCCTGGCGCCCAACGGCTTCGGCCTCTACGACGTCCACGGCAACGTGGCCGAGTGGGTCGAGACCGAGGACGGCGCCGGACAGTTGATGGGCGGCGCCTACCTCGACCGCGCTGCCGACCTGGCGGTGATGGCCGCCAAGACCCCGACTTCGGCCTGGAACCGCAGCGACCCCAACCTGCCCAAGAGCGTGTGGTGGTTGGCCGACGGTCCCTTCGCCGGATTTCGCGTCGTGTGCGAGTCGCCGCCCCCGGCGGACGACCCTGCGAGCGACGCGCAGACTCCCACTGACACCCCCCAGGACTCCACCGGAACCTCCCGCCCATGAGCGACCCCCTGCATCCCCACGGCGCGAACCCCGAGCACCTGCGTGAACCCGGTTGGGCGGTCTACGGTCCGTCGCGGCGTTCCCTGCTCAAGGGCGCGGCGGCGCTCGCCACGCCCCTGGCCCTGGGCGGCTTGGCCCGGGCCCAGGAGCAGGGCGCGACGGCCGAGCAGCCTGCGGACCTGCCGACGCTCAAGATCGGCCTGATCGGTTGCGGCGGGCGGGGCACCGGCGCGGCCTGGCAAGCCCTGCACGCCGAGGACGGCAGCGTCGTGCTGTGGGCCATGGGCGACGCCTTCGAGGACCGCCTCGAGGGCAGCCGCAGCTACCTCGAGACGGCCCTGGCCGAGGAGGGCCACGCCGCGCGCATGGACGTGGCGCCCGAGCGGCGCTTCGTGGGCTTCGAGGCCTTCAAGCAGGTGATCGACTCCGGCGTGGACGTGGTCCTGCTGACGTCCGTGCCGGCCTTCCGGCCCGCGCACCTGACCTACGCCGTGGAGCGCGGCGTGCACGTGTTCTGCGAGAAGCCCATGGCCGTGGACGTGCCCGGCATTCACCAGGTGCGCGCCGCCTGCGAGGTCGCGCGGACCAAGGGCCTGTCGCTCGTGTCCGGCTTCTGTTGGCGCTACAACGCGATGCACCGCGCGACCTTCGAGCGCATCCACGCCGGCGCGATCGGCGACGTGCAGGCCATGTACACGAACTACTACACGGGCGTGCTCGGTAACCGCAACCGCGAGGAGGGTTGGAGCGACACGGAGTGGCAGCTGCGCAACTGGCACCACTTCTCGTGGCTGTCGGGCGACCACATCGTCGAGCAGGCGATCCACTCGATCGACAAGCAGTCCTGGGCCTTCGGCGACGAGCCGCCCGAGCGCGCGATTGCCATCGGCGGCTGCCAGACCCGCAGCGGTCCCCAGAAGGGCAACACCTTCGACCACTTCGGCGTGGTCTACGAGTACTCCGGCGGCAGGCGCGCGTTCATGCTCGCGCGCCAGTGGCCGAACAGCTACGGCGAGAACAACGACTTCCTCTACGGCAGCGCCGGGCGCGCGACGATCGAGAACTGGACCCCGTACCACGAGATCGTCGGTCCCGGGAACTGGCGCTGGGAGTACGAGGGCGAGGGCAACGACATGTACCAGCAGGAGCACGACGAGCTCTTCGCGTCGATCCGCGCCGGCACGCCCATGAACGACGGTGACTGGATGACCACCAGCAACCTGTTGGCGATCATGGGCCGCGAGGCGGCCTACTCGGGCCGCGCGATCACCTGGGACGAGCTCTTGGCCAGCACCAAGCGCCTGGGCCCCCCCGGCATGGAGAGCGGCGTGATCGAGTGGGGCGACCTCGCCGCCGGCGACGACCCCGAGGCCGGCAAGTACGAGTTCGCCTGATGTCCGTCATCAACCGACGGGAGGTGCTCGGGCTGGGGCTGGGCGCGCTGGCCCTGGGCGGAGCGGCTGCCGCGGGCCAGGATGGGCCCGGTGCCCTGGGTGGGCTCGCCGCGCGCCTGGCGGCGGAGAACCGCGGCCGGCTGCGCGGCATCAAGCGCTCGTGCAAGATCGGCATGGTCGGCGTCGGCGAGACGATCGGCGAGAAGTTCCAGATCCTGCGCGACCTGGGCTACGACGGCGTCGAGCTCGACAGCCCTTCCGACCTGGACCGCGACCAGGTCCTGGCCGCGATCGAGGCCACGGGTCTGCGCGTGCCCGGCGTGGTCGACTCGGTGCACTGGACCAAGACCCTGGGCGACGCCGACCGCGCGGTGCGCGCCGCCGGTCGCAAGGGCCTGGAGACGGCCCTGCACGACGCCAAGGCCTTCGGCGCGTCGACGGTGCTGCTGGTGCCGGCCGTGGTCAACGCGCAGATTCGCTACGACCAAGCCTACGAGCGCTCGGTGGCGGAGATCGAGCGGGTCGTGCCCCTGGCCAAGGAGCTGGGCGTCACGATCGCCTTCGAGAACGTCTGGAACAACTTCCTGCTCAGTCCCCTCGAAGCGGCGCGCTACGTGGACGGCTTCGAGAGCCGCCACGTGGGTTGGTACCTGGACCTGGGCAACCTGGTGCGCTCGGCCTGGCCCGACCACTGGGTCCACGCCCTGGGTGCGCGCATCAAGAAGATCGACATCAAGGACTACAGCCGCGCCAAGCAGAACAGCGAGGGCATCTGGGCCGGCTTCGACTGCGCCATCGGCGCGGGCGACGTGGGTTGGGAGACCACCATGGCGGCCCTGGACAGCGTCGAGTGGGGCATCGGCGGCGAGCACTGGGCCTCGGCCGAGGTGGGCGGCGGCGACGCCGCGCGCCTGGCGGAGATCCTCGCACGCATGGACGACGTGCTGGGGCGCTGAGAGTCGGCGGGGCCGCGTGCGCCACCGCGCTGCGACTCGCGCTGCGACTCGCGCTGCGACTCGCGCTGCGACTCGCGCTGCGACTCTTGCTGCGACTCGAAATGCGACTCGAAATGCGACTCGAAATGCGACTCGAGATGCGTGGTCGGCGCTTCCCGCCGAGTCGAACTCGGCGGGAAGCGAACTCCCAATGCGCTCCAGGCCGCGCCGGGATCAGAGCCCTTCGATCGCGCTGCTCGCTTCGACCTGAGCAACGGGCGCGGCGACTCGATCGACGTCGATCAGTGCATACAGGAGTCGCCCCTCGACCTCCTGTGTCGTGGCGACGAGGAGTTCGTGACCGAACGCCACGGCATGGACGTGTCCCTGGCGGTAGGGCAGTTCGGCGGCCAGGGTCGTCCACCGATCCCGCGCGGGATCGTAGACCTCGATCGAGGTGGCGCGCCCGCCTCCACCGGCAACGTTGCCGCCCACCAGGACCAGTCGCTCGCCGATCCGGACCAGGCTGGCGCCGATACGGGCCGCGACGGGTGCAGCGACCTCCCGCCAGGTACCCGCCTGGGGATCGAAGGCGCGGCAGACGTCCACAGGCGCGAAGTTCGGCCCCATGCCACCCACCAGGTAGAGCTCGCCGCCGAGGCTGGCGCAGGCGTGGGCGCGGCGCGGTTCGGGCAGTGATTCCGACCGACGCACGAACTCGAGCGAGTCCGCAGACAGGTCGGCTTCGAGCAGCGCGAGGGGCAGACCGAACGGCTCGACCCGCTGCGCGTCGTAGTCCATGCCGCCGGCGATCAGCAGTCGGTCGGCCACCTGCGCGATCCCGAACTGCGTGCGGGGTTCGGGCAGTGCCGGCGAGGCGTCGATCCAGCGATCCGTGGAGCTGCGGAAGGTCCAAACCTCGGCGCGACTGCGTGCAGGCCCCGCATCGGGGGCGAAGCCGCCGATCAACGCCAGGGTGCCGCGATCGAGTTGCACGAGCTCAGAACTCTGACGGGGGGCCGGCGCGTCCGCGAGTCGCAGCCAGGTTCCCTCGCTCGGATCGAACCGCCAGCTCTCGGCTTCGAAGCGCTCCGAGGCGAAGTCGTGCTGCTCGGTGCCGTTGTTGCCGCCCACCAGGATCAGGTCGCCGCGAACAACGGCCACGGCCTGGCGGCTGCGCGCGGCCATGGGAGAGGCGACATCCAGGGTCAGCAGGGGCGGTCCGTCCTGGGCTTGGCTCAACCTCTCGATCGCGGTGGGGCGGCCGCCGCTGCCGATGCCGCCGACGACGAGCAAGTCACCGGTGCCTCGCTCCGTCACCAGTCGGTGGAAGAAGCGCGGAAACCACAGCCTTCCTTCGTCGATCCAGCGCGCCGAGTCGGCGTCGAGCCTTCGCAGGACGCCGTCGCGCCCAGAAGCCAGGAACCCCGTCGCGCCGCCGACGGCGGAGGCACCGAAGGAGAATCCCGGGAAGGGTTCGATCTCCGACCAGCTCTCGCCGTCGAGGTCGAAGATCCAGCTTCGGCCGTCCACGTCGCCGAGATCGGACATGCCCTCGATGGCCAGTAGCTCGTCGCCGTTGCTGGCCAGGGCCAGGCCCCGCGATCGAAAGGGCTGCGCGAACTCCGACCACGCCGGCTGTTCGGCGTCGAGGTCGAGTCGCAGGCCCGTCGTGGCCCAGTCCTCGGTCCCACCCTCGCCCAGGTGCCAGCCGCCCACGACGTAGACGGTTCGGCCGACGGCGACGGCGTCATGGGAGGAGCGCGGTTCGGGCAGGGGCGGCAGGTCGCGCCAAGTTGAAGTGAGCGTGTCGAAGGCCCGGCATTCATCGGTCGAGCGCAGGTCCTGGGCCTGATCCCGGCGGTTGAGGATCCGCGTGCCGCCAACCTGGATCAGGTCGGTCCCCGCGGCGACCAGCGCGGTGCCTTGGATCGGTCCGATGCCGGGCAGGAGCCGGAGAGCTCCGCTGGCCCCGTCCAGTCGCAAGAAGACGTCCGACTGGGACTCGACGTGGTAGTCGTGCGGTGTGCCGAAGTATCCGCCCAGCACGAACAGCTGGTTGCCGATCGTGGCCGCGCCGAAGCTGGTGACGCCGCGCGGCAACTGAGCGCTCAGTCGACCGCGACGTAGGGTCGTGGAGGCTTGGTGGCCGTTGGCGACCGGGCCGTTGGCGACCGGGTCGTTGGAGACCGGGTCGTTGGAGACCGGGTCGTCGGCGGCAAGGGCGACGGTCGTACACAGGGCGAGGGCGGGCAGGAACGGCATGGCTCTCGGGGTTCGGGTTGGGCCGTGGGCGGCCCGCGGTCGGTGATCGGTCGTTGTCTTCGGGCGGGTCGACGACCCGGAAATTATGAGACTGCGTCTCAGAAGCTACTGGAATTGTTGAGATCCAATCTCAATTGGCGTCTAGGCTCGGCCGCCGAGTGGCGCGGGCTGAGCCTGCGCCCAGCGCAGGAACCAGCCCTCAGCGGCGTCCATCCATGACTTCGACCAACGACGACCGATCCGCCCCGACCCGTCCGTTGACCCGCTTGCTGCCCGAGATCCTCACCGCTGCGGCGCTGCTGGCCCTCGCCGCCGGGTCCGCCAGGGCGCAGTGCGGCCTGCTCGAGTTGCAGGGAATCACCACCGATGGTGCGGACCGGTTCGGAGCCGCCTTGGCCCTGGACGGCGAGCTATTGGTCGTGGGAGCACCGCGGGCCGACCTGCCCGGTTCGCTGAGCGGCCTCGAGGGGACGGCCACGGTCTTCGCTCGGATCGCCGGTCAGTGGGTCGAGGAGGCCACGCTGGAACTGCCGACGGGGCAGCCCATCGACGACCTGGGCTCGGCCGTCGCGATCGAGGGCGAGCGGGTGGCCATCGGGGTTCCCGGCTTCGACGGCACGGCCGTCGACCAAGGCGCTGTGCTGGTCTTCGAGCGTCAGGGCGGCGCCTGGCCTCTGGTGGCGACCGTCACGGCGCCCGACGCCCTCGCGGGCGATCGCCTCGGGAGCGCGGTCGCGATCGTCGGTGAAACGATCTACGCCGGGGCGCCGAGTCACTCCTTCGTCGGGACTGACGACGGGGCGTTGTACGGATTCTCGATCGTCGGCGGAGTCCCGGTACTCACGGCCAAGCTCGGTGGTTCAGGGCTCCCGCCGGGTCCCAATCGCCTGGGGTCCTCGCTGGCCACCGACGGCGTGCGACTCGTGGCGGGAGCTCCGGGGACCGGTCAAGCGGTTCCCTTCAACGGCGCCGTTCTCGTCTACCTGTTCGACCCGTCGGGTGCCGCGGTCGTCGAGCGGACGATCCACGGTCC
Organism: Engelhardtia mirabilis; assembly: GCA_007751255.1. Lineage (GTDB taxonomy): Bacteria > Planctomycetota > UBA1135 > UBA1135 > Engelhardtia > Engelhardtia mirabilis. The sequence goes on along the minus strand of CP036296.1, from coordinate 3,873,915 downwards.
CGCGGCCATCGCGGGCAGCTACTTCGGCTCCGCGGTCGATGTGAGCGGGCTCGACCTGCTGGTTGGAGCCGCGGGCAACAGTCCCGTGGGCGCCGCAGCCGGCTCGGCCTGGTGGATCGACCTGGGAGACCCGGACTCGGCGCTCGCGGAGTTGGCGGTCCCCGACCACGCGCCGGGCGACGCTCTGGGCTCCGCGGTCGCGATCGCCGGCGAGCGCTGTTTCGTCGGCCGCCCGCGCCACTCCGGCTCGAGCCTGCTCGAGGGTGGAGTCGATGTGTTTGATCGCTACGCGGGCGGCTGGCTGGCGAGCGCTCATCTGGGCGCGCCGAGCATCGCCGAACGACCTGGCTTCGGCTCGGCGATCGACGCGCAGGGAACCGAGCTCGTGGTCGGCGCGGCGGAGCAGTCCGCGGGCGCGGGCTTCGGTGGTCTACAGGCCGGTCGTGTCTACGACTTGCAGCTCTCCACGGTGCTCGAATCCTTGTCGGGTTGCCCGGAGAGCCTCTCTCTCGTCGAGGGCGGCGTGCAGGACCTCGTCGCGCGCGGTCTGCCGCCCAACGCGCCGACGCTCTTCCTGGTCGGCGTTTCGGGCAGCGCGCCGGGGTTGCAGCTCGACGGCCTGAACCTGCCGCTCGAGGTCGACGCCTTGACCCTCGCCAGCCTCGCCGGCTCGGCGCCGATCGGTCAGCCGCTCCAGATCGCGGACGCGCTCGGGGAAGCGCGGGCGACCTTGTCGCTCGCTCCCGACAGTGATCCGGCCCTCGCGGGCTTGTTCGTGAACGAGGCCAGCCTGGCCTTCGATCCCGTGCACTTCGGAATCACCGCCGTCGGTGCGCCGGTCTCACTTCATCTCCTCCCCTGACCTGATCCACCGCACCATGCAAAGCTCCTCGTACCGCGCCTTTCTCGGGCTCGTCGTCATCTGCCCCCTGATCGCCCCGGTTGCCCTCGCCGGGGTCGGGGACTTCACCAACCAACTGAGCCCGAGCTATCGCGGTCAGCCGGGCGCCCGTTATGACGGGTACGACGTCTTCACGTCGGCGGCGCTCCTGCCGAATTTTGCCGACCTGCCCGGCAGTTGCGCCGCGACCCTGCTGCTGCAGACAGATCCCTCGGCCATCCTCACGTCGACCGGCAACATCTACAGCTTCGCCAGCGCGACGACGATCGAGATCTCGTTGCCCGCGGAAGACGTGGTTGCGACGGCCCTGTTGCAGGTCAAGACCGCAGCGAGCCCGATCGATACCTCCTCGGTCACGCTGCTGGGAACCTCTGGCAATGGTCAACCGGTCGCGATCTCGGCGAGCGTCGTCACCCAACTCGATTCGATCGGCGACGAGCACGCGTTCGAATGGGATGCAGCAGCCCTCGACGGGATCGACCTGCACGGGGCCACGGTCCGCTTCTCGGCCTCCGCGCCGAGTTGCTCCCTCGACGTGGTCCTGTTGGACTTTCAGACCGATCGAGAGCCCCTCGAGACCGACGTCGACGCGCTCTCCCTGGCTGGCGGGGGCAAGCAGGCACTGGACCTCGACGCGGGCAGCGATCGAGCCGCCTCGATCTACCTCGTGCTCGGAAGCGCGACGGGAACGACTCCGGGGCTTGTCCTCGACGGCGTCACGGTGCCGCTCGCGCTCGACGCCTACACGCTGCTGATGGCCAACGGCGGCAGCCCGGGCATCCACGCGACGACCATCGGCGTCCTCGACCCCTGCGGACGGGGATCAGCCTCGGTCACGGTCCCCGCCGGCACCGACGGTAGCCTGAGCGGCCTGGTGCTCCACCACGCCTTCATCACGATCCAACCCTCCATTTTCGGGGTCGACTTCGCTTCCAACGCGACGCCCTTGGCCCTCGGGAGTTGAGTCGGTCCGGGCCGCGCGCCGGGCGATGTCGCCGGAGCGCGGCCGCTCGGCCGGCGCGTCGCTCGGATCCCCGCCGCCCTGACGGCGCGGTCGAGGAAGAGATGGGGGGCAGCCCGAAAATCCGTTCGTGGGGTGAACGGGAGTCGCGGGTGCTGCGTTGATGACCACGCGACGGCCCCTTGCATCAGGGGGAGAGACCGTCGCGGACGGGTATGGAAAGCAACTCCCCAGCGGTCGTGGCCGTGTTCGTGCACAACGAGATCAACGCCGAGATCAACGCCGTGATCGCGCTCGAGGTGATCACTTCCATGCCGGCACCGACACGCTTCGGTCGCTCATCGGGACGGGCGGTGGTCGCTCATCGGGACGGGCGGTAGCCGCTCATCGGGACTGGCGGGACTCAGCTCGCGCCGGGCGCATCCAGCCCGAGTTCCGCTGTCAGTTGCTCGAGCACGCGGGCGACCTCGAGGGCCTCGGCGACTTGCACCGGCGGACGCTCGGCGCCGCCGGCGATGGCGTCCAGCAGCGCGCGCACCTGCAGCTCGTAGCCCGTGTGCGGCGCGAGTTCGATCGGCTCGGCGCGATCCTCGATGAAGACGCGCAAGGGGGCCGCTTCGCGCAGGCTGTACTCCGCGGTCGCGCCTTCGAACACGGCGCGGAAGGACATCTCGAAGGGGAAGCCCGGCGGTTGGTCCCAACCCCCGCCGATCGCGACGCGGGGCGCGGGGCGGCCGTCCGCGCCAGGCGCGAAGCGGTAGAGGGCCGAGACGTGGTCGTAGCCACCGCTGGCCGCAACACCCACGGGCCGGCCGAGCAACTGCACGACGAAGTCGACGTCGTGCACGTGCAGGTCGAACAGGGCGCCGCCCGAGCGCGCGGGATCCGAGTAGAAGCCGGGGCTCCAGGACGGTCGTGAGCCGAGGCGCTGGATGTCGAGCCCGAGCAGCGCGCCGTAGCGTCCGTCGCGAACCCGCTCGGTCAACCACGACCAGCCAGGCCAGAAGCGAATACACATGGCCGGCATGCAGAGGGTCGCGGCCTCGCGGGCGGCTGCGACCAGGCGCTCGACCTCGGAACTGGCCAGGGCCAGGGGTTTCTCGACCAGCACGTGCTTGCCGGCCGCGAGCGCCGCGATGGCCAGGTCCACGTGGGTCTCGGTGGGGGTGCAGATGCTGACCAGCTCCACCGACTCGTCGTCCAGGAGCGACCCGGGCAGCTCGTAAGCGCGCACGAGGGCCGGATCGAAGTCAGCGGCTCCCGTATCGATGTTGCCGCCCCCGGACAGCTTTCCGGCGCGGCGGTCCGCGTTCCGATCGGCCACGGCGACCAGCTCGTTGGGATGGCCCGCGCCGTGGGCTGAGGCGTAGGCCGCCAGGTGCGTGCGACCCATGAAGCCCAGGCCGATGACCCCGGTACGAATCGGGCGTTTGGTGGGAGTCGTCATGGGTTCAAGCTCGCGCGGCCGGCCAGTGGCGTCGCACCAGGTCCGCGGCCAGGCGCATGTCGCCGGGCCTGTCATCGCCGGCCTCGCGCTCGATCATCAGGTCACCACCGAAGCCCGCGGCCGCGAGGACCGCGAAGAAGGCGGTCCAATCGACCTCGCCCGTGCCAACGGGGACCTCCTGACCCCAATCGCCGGGAACCTGCGAGGACCTCGCGTCCTTGACGTGGACCTGCAGCACGTGGGGCAGGAGCGCGCGCAGGGCGGCCACGGGCTCGCCCATGCCGTAGAGCAGCATGTTGGCGGGGTCGAAGTTGATGCCCACCCCCGGATGGTCGAGCTCCGCCAAGACGTCGAGCAGGGTCGCGGCGGATTCCTGGCCGGTCTCGAGGGCCAGGCGCACGCCTTGTTCGCCGAACACGTCGGCGACCTGCCGCAGACGGTCGAGGACCCGGGCGCGCAGGGCGTCGCCGCGCTTCTCGGGCAGGAAACCCGCGTGCAGACTGACCAGTTCCAGGCCGAGCTCCCGCGCCACCCGGGCGTTGCCGCGGGCGGCCGCCAGGTTCGCAGGCCAATGCTGATCGGGGACCAACCCGCCCGTGCGCCGGATCGTCTCCAGGGTCGAATAGTCCTCGCCCTCCGTACCCATCATCCCTGAGCGCACAGTGGCGTCGACCGACTCCAGGGAAGCGACCAAGCGCTCGGCGGACCAGGCGCCGCGACGCAGGGGATCGAGCGCCATCTGCACTTGGCTGACGCCGACGGCCTCCACCACGGCCGCTAGCTCGCTCTCGGCGCCCGCGCGCAAGGACCATGAACAGACACCCAGGGCGCTGGTGCGGGATCGGTGGACTTGCATGGCGCAGAGCCTACGGCGGAGCCGCCGCAGCTCCAGAGAAGGGGTGCTCGGGATTTGCACTCCCGATCACTGAATCGGTGTTCCGGAGCCGAGATATTCGACAGTCCCCCGGCGGCCCGTCCGAGCCCGCGGCTTCGGGACGCCGATCCTGAGGAGGTTCCCAGGCCATGGTGTCTCCCGCTCCCAATCTCGACTCCGCGACCGAAATCTCGTACGCCTCCGAATCCACGTCGGAGGCGGTGGGGCGGGGAACGCTGTACCTGGATCTCGAGCAAGCCGCCCAGGCCAAGCGCGTCCGCGAACAGCGCTACCACGCCCACACGGTTCCGCGCCTGCGCTTGATGGGCATGACCGTGGCCGCGGCGCTCCTGGCGGTCCACAACCTGCTCGTGGAGGACGCCCCGGCGGCTCGGGCCGGACTCGACTTCCTGCTCCTGGCGTGGCCCTACTCGATCGCGTCCTGGTGGGTCCTGCGCCGCTACTTCGGGCGCACGGGGAGCCTGCACCTGGGGGACCTGTTCCTGATCCTCGACGTGCCGCTCTTCGCGTACATCGTGCACCTGGGCGGCGACGAACTCAGCCTGCTGGTGCCGTTGGTCTTCGTGCGGGCGATCGATCAGTCCTTTCAGTCCGTGCGGCGCTGCCTGATCGCTCTGCACGCCGCGCCGATCGTCGTGGTTGTGACCCTGGAGCTGTCCCAGTTGGCCCACGGGGGAATGATCGACTGGCGCTTGGCCTGGGCCAAGATCCTGGCGACCTACGTGGCTTTCCTCTACGTGGCGATCGTGGCCCGCACGGCCGAGCGCATCCGCCAGCGCCTGCGCGACGCGGTGCACGTGAGTCGCACGCTGGTGCGCGACCTGGCGCAGTCGTCGCAGGACCTGTTGCGGGAGAAGAACCGCGCCGAGGAGGCTCTGTACGTGCGCAGCGCGTTCCTGGCGAACCTGAGCCACGACGTGCGCACGCCGTTGGCCGGGATCCTGGGGGGCGTCGACCTGGCGCTCGAGCGCTCTCCGGATCCCGAGCTCACGGACCTGCTCGGGACGGTCCGCGGCTCGGCCGAGTCGCTGCTGCACTGCCTCAACGACCTGATCGATCTGTCCAAGATCGAAGCCGGCAACCTGCAGTTGGACGACGAGCCCTTCGAGCTCGAGGAGCGGCTGGGGACGATCCTGCGCGGCGAGGCGCGCAAGGCCGACCTGAAGGGCTTGGCCCTCACGGCGAGCTTGGCTCCCGACCTGCCTCGCATCGTCCACGGCGATCGCCTGCGCTTCGGTCAAATCCTGACCCACTTGATCGGCAACGCGATCAAGTTCACCGACGTGGGGGAAATCGTCATCAACGTGCGCCGTGCGGGCGACGACGAGCGAGTGATCGAGATCGCCATCCGTGATACGGGTTGCGGCATTCCCTACGAGCAACTCGGTGACGTCTTCGGAGCCTACTTCCAGGTCGATGGGGCGAGTGTGCGTCGCCAGGCCGGCAAGGGGGTCGGTCTCTCGCTCTCGCGAGAGCTGGCCAGGGCCATGGGTGGCGACATCTCGGTCACCAGTGCGCTCGGCTACGGCAGCGTGTTCCGCGTGCGACTGGCGATTGCCCCGGCGCTGGATTCCGAGAGCTCCGCTGGAGCGTTGAGCGGCCGCCGCATTGCGGTGCTCGCAGCCGACGAGGCGTCCTACGCCCACCGTTCCGACGTCGTGCTGCGAGCCGGTGCGACTCTGGTCGACCTCGTTCGGGAGCCCAACGCGGCCTGCGACGCGGTCTTGGTCGATGTCGAGTTCGCGGCGACGCGTCTGGATCAGATGCCCGAGGAGGTGCGTGAGCACACGGTGCTCGTCGTGGGCCCCTCGCGGAACTTCGGGGTGCCGTCGGAGCTGGCCCAGCGGCCCAGGATCCGACTGCCACTGTTGCCCCGCGAACTCGACCACCTGCTGCGGCTGGAGCAGGTCCCCGGACTCGGTCGCGAGTGCGAGCCCGCGCCGGTCTCGGGTCGGCCGCGGCGGGTGCTCTTGGTCGAAGACCATCCGGTCAACCGCAAGTTGGCCCTCTTGCACCTGCGGCGCTGGGGTCATCAGGTGGTCGTGGCCGAGGACGGGCTCGAGGCCGTGCGCGCCTGGGCCCCTGGTCGCTTCGACCTGATCCTGATGGACATCCAGATGCCGCACATGGACGGCATGGAGGCGACCCTGCGAATCCGCGAGCTCGAACGCGGGAGCGAAAGCACGCCGATCTTCGCGGTCACGGCCAACGCCTTGCGCGAGGACGTGGAGCGCTGCTTCGAGGTCGGGATGAATCGGCACCTGGCCAAGCCGATCGACTTCGAAGCCCTGCGCAAGGCCATCGAGGAGCTCGCCCTCAGCGGCCACCGGGAACCGAGCACCGCGGGTCCGAGCGGCGATCTGCGGCAGTCTCCCGCGCGCTGACGACACATTGCGGATTGCGTCGTCCTCGGGCGGGAGTGTGACTGCTGCGGCTCGGGCGAGCGCCCGACGGCACGCGCCGCTCAATCCGGCAGGTACGCGCGGCCGTCCTCGAGTCGACAGCCGGCACGGCTTTCGAGCAGCTCGACCCCCGCCAACATGCGCGCCTCGACCACGGAGCCCAGGCGCGTGAAGCCGAACAGCTGGGCCGTCTCGCGCAGCAGGTCGGACACCGGTAGGGAGACGTTCTGAGCCAGGGCGTGGGCCGCGGCGCAGGCGACTTCCTCGAGCGGCAACTCGTCGGCCTCGCGGGCCGCGCTCCCCGGGGGTGAGCCACGAAAGCCGGTCCACTCGGCCGGCGCATCGACATCGGTCCACAGGAAACCGTGCAGCTCGACTGGCGTGCGCGGTAGGGCCGCGAGGGCACCGGTCAGGTGCTCGAGCACGCGCCGGGTGACGCGCTTGACGCCCCAGGCGGTGGCCACGCGTCGTGCGGCCAGCTCGAAGTGCACCGGAGCCTCGGCCTCGAGCACCTGGCCCAGGGCTTCCGCCAGCCGCGGCACTTCGCTCGCTGCGTAAAAGTGCTCGGAGCGCGAGACCCGCGAGCGCAGCTTCGCTGGGACGTAGTCGCCGATTGCCGCGGTGCCTGCACCGGGAGCTGGCTTCGGTTCTTCGGGCGCCAGCTCGGGAACCGGCCCAGCGGGAGGTGCCGAACGGATGCGCGTGGTGTCGTCGTTCGCATCGACCGAGAAGTTCCCGTCATCCTCGCGCTCTGGAGAGTCGCCCGTCGACGCTTCGGCCTCGCGCACCTGATCCGGCTCCATCCCTTCGACCACCTCGGGATCGATACGGGGCGCGGCGCGCAGGCTCTCCAGGCGCGACTCGAGCCGATCCACCAACCCCGCGAGATCAGTCCAGACGTCGAGGCTCCAAGCGCGCTCCAGGTTCCAGCCCAGTGCCGCCAAGACCTGTCCGCGCAGCCGGTCGCGATCGCGCACCGTGGCGCCGGAGGCGTAGCCAGCGCCATCGAGCAAGAGGCCCAAGTCGTAGCGCTCCGCGTCCTCGGGCGACGCCACAGCGAGGTCCACGCGGAAGGTCGAGCAGCCCACCCGTTGCGCGACCCGATGACCCCGCGCGCGCAGGGCGGCGGCCAGGCGCTCGGCGACCCCATCGGTGGGGACCGTATTGCCCTCGACGTTCCCGTGGGGCAGTTGCCCACCGCTGGCGAACTCCAGGTAGCTCTTGAGGTCGCGCACCCCCGCGGCACCCGTTCGGCGCAGGTCGATCCGCTCGGGGCTGAAGCTCGAGAAGACCTCGAGCGCCCGCCGCGCGCGGGTGATCGCGACATTCAGGCGGCGCTCGCCCCCGGCGCGGTTGAGCGGCCCGAGGTTCATGCTCATGCGGCCCGTCGGATCCGGCCCGTAGCCGACGCCGAGCAGGATCACGTCGCGCTCGTCGCCCTGGACGTTCTCGAGGTTCTTGACCAGCACCGGTTCGAGGCGCGCGGTGTCGAACCATGGGTCCAGGTCGGCGCGCCCGTCGCGGGCGACTTCGAGCAGTTCCTCCACCAGATGCTGCTGCGGCAGGCTGAAGACCACGATGCCGACGCTGGGCGCCGAGTCGCTGGCGGGGTCGCTGGCCTCCAGCAGCTCCACGGTGCGCGCCACCAGGGCTTCGGCTTCGATCCGATTGGTGCGCGTGCCGGCGCGGTCGTACACGCCCGCCGCCACGTGGTGCCAGCGCAGGCCCAAACCAGCGCGTGTGCCGCCGGGCGCGGGGAAGGTCTCCAGACTGCCCTCGTAGTAGCGCGCGTTCGAGAAGGCGATCAGGCTCTCGTGGCGACTGCGGTAGTGCCAGCCCAGGCGTAGGCGCGGCAGGCGCGCCGCAACGCACTCGTCCAAGAGGCTCTCGAGCTCTTCGTAGTCGGGGTCCGCATCGAACTCGTCGTCGTCGCCGACGCTGAAGAAGCTCGTCGGCGGAAGCTGCTTGCTGTCGCCCACGACTACCGCGGCGAGGCCGCGGGCCATGGCGCCCACCCCGTCCCAGACCGGGATCTGCGAGGCCTCGTCGAACACGACCAGGTCGAAGCGCGCCAGCCCGGCGTCCAGGAACTGCGCCGTGGAGAGGGGACTGGCCAGGACGCAGGGGGCGAGCTGCGGCAGGAGCCTGGGCAGGCGCTCGACCAGTCGGCGCACGGGCAGGTGGCCGCGCTTCTTGCGTAGCTCGCGCTGGAGGATGCCGACCTCGCTGTTGGGGGAGGTCGCGTCGCCCGCGCTCGGAATCGCGGCCGCGAGTTGCGCCGCGAGGGCTTGGCGGGTGGCGATCAACCAATCGCGATCGAGGCGCTCGAAGCGCGCCACCCGGCCACCGTGCTCCACTCCGTGGAAGCGTCGCAAGCCGTCGTCGGCTTCCACCTTTGCGATGGTCCAGGCCTCGAGCAGGGAGCGCTCGCAGGCGCCAGGGGTCTGGACCGGATCGAGCTGGCCGCGGTCGAGGGCCTCGACGATGGGCGCCAGGACCGTCGGGCGCGCCGCGGCCCGCGCGGCCTGCCACAGGCACCAATCGCGCAGGCGCGCGCCCGCGTCACGCAGGGCGTCGAGCAGCCTGTCCACGCCGAGACCGAGCGGCAACTCGTCGCGCGTGCCACGCACGGCGGCCGCGTCGATGGCGAGCAGTCGGGCCAGGGCCGCCCAGGGTGTTTCGAAGGCTGCGCGCCGTTGCGCCAGGTTCGTGAACGCAATCGCCAGGGGCTCACCGGGGGCGAGCAGGTCCCGCTGGGGTCCGCCGAGTTCGCACCAGCGCGTCCGCAGTCGCGCGGTGCGCTCCACGTCGGCGCCGCCGAGGGCCGCCAGCATCGCGCGTAGGCGACCGGCGCGCTCGACGCGCGAGCGCGCGAGGCGCAAGGCTTCGCCGTCGCGATTCCAGCCGGTACCGAGGAGCCGCGCGGCTTCGGTGCGGGCAAGTTCGGCCTCTTCGGTGAGCAGTGCCCGGGCTTCGCGCAACTCCCCGGCCAGCTCGACCAGGCCCGGAACCTCGCTGGCCCGACGCAGGGGACGCAGCTCCGCGCGCAGACCGCGCGCGACCCACCAGCGCGTGAGAACCGAGCGACGACCGATGGCCTCGACGCGGTCCAGGAGCGCGGCCGTGTCGCGTTCCAGGAGCCGCTCGTCCCAGCGGGCTAGCAAGCTCGCACGCCTGGCGAGGGCTTGCTCGGCGCGCCCGATCGCGTCGGTGAGCCTGGCCGCCGCGGCCTCCCATCCGGGTTCCGAAAGGAGGGCCGCGCCCGGGTCCGGCCCCGCGGCGAGCAACTCGGCCAGCTCCAGGGCCGCCGCGATCTGCGCGCCCGACGGGTCGAAGGGTTGCGGTCCCGGTCCGTGGTCGGTCCACAGGCCGAGGGCCTGCAACGGCTCTCGCGCGGCTGCGCACAGCTCCGCCAGGGGACCGCGCAGGTGCGCACAGGCGGACTCGACCTCGGCCCGCGCCGCCGGACCGAGCTCCGTGCGATGGATCGCGTCCAGGGGATGGTCGGCGCCCGGCTCGGCCAGGTCCGCGGCTCGCGCCAGGTCCTCGGCCCGCGCCACGAGATCGCGCAGCTGTTCGGCGCCGAGGGCCGCCGGGTCGCTCAGGCGAATCGCGACGCGCGGCGCCTCGTCCAGCGCGAGCAGTCGGCCGAGCACCTCGAACAGCGAGCGACCCAGGGGCCCGCGCCCGTGCAGCGCGTCGGCGTGGGAGGCCAACTCGTCGCGTACGCGGGCCAGTGGCGTGGCCAAGGCTGCCCGCGGATCGATACCCGCTGCCGCCGCCGCGTCCAAGGCGCGCCCGAGCTGCGCCACGACCTCGCGCTTGGCGATCTTGTTCGAGTGCAGCTCGAGGCAGAAGGGCCCCAGGCCGATCGCTTCGAGTCGTCGCCTGACGACCTCTAGGGCGGCCCGCTTCTCGGCCACGAACAGCACGCGCTTGCCCTGACCGAGCGCGTTGGCGATCAAGTTGGTGATCGTCTGGCTCTTGCCGGTCCCCGGTGGACCCTCCAACACGAACGTGCGGCCCTGGGCGGCGGCGAGCACCGCGGTCATCTGCGAGGAGTCCGAGTCCAGGGGCAGGAACAGGTCCTCGAGCGGCTGGTTCGCGTCGAACTGCCGCGGCGACGGGAAGGCGCTGCCGTCGTCGAAGGCCTCATCCGGGCGCTCCACCAGGAAGCGCACCGAGCGACTCTCGAGCAGCTCGTCGCGCCGCGCCTCGAGGTCGCGCCACATCACGAGCTTCGCGAAGGAGAACAGGCCGACCCAGGCCTCCTCGACCAGGTCCCAGCCGTCGCGATCGAGGATCGTCTCGCGCCAGCGCTTGAGTACGGCGGGCACGTCCAGACCGGCGTCGTCCTCGGTGAGTCGGGCCAGGGGTGCCGGATCGAGCCCGAAGTCGGCGGCGAGCTTCTCGAGCAGGCTGTCGTTGATGCGCGGCTCCTCGTCGGCTCCGCGCAGGCGCCAGCCGCGGCCCAGGGGCAGGCGTTCGAGCTCCATCGGCAGCAGCAGCAGGGGCGCGCGCAGGAGCCGCTCCGGCGCCGCGGCGTCGCGCCACTCGAGGAAACCGAGGGCCAGGTAGAGGGTGCCCGCGCCGGACTCCTCCAGGGCCAGACGCGCGCCGCGGTGCACTTCACGCAGGCGCTTCTCGAGTTCGTCCGCGCCCAGGGGCACGCGCAATCGGCCCGCCGCGAGTTCCTCGGCCAGGTAGGCCCGGTGTGCTTCGCCCGCTGCGCCGCTGGAGGACGACGGCGTGCGCGCGTGGTCGTCCGCGGCCAAGAGCGCGAAACTCCCGCCGCGGGCCAGGGCGCCCTCGAGCCCGGCCACGTCGGCACAGGTCAGGGGCACGGTGCGCTTGCTCTCGCGGAAGTTCAGCAGACGATTGCGCAGGGACAGATCGAGCAGCCGCCGCTTCCAACTCGCGAGCCGTCGGTCGGCGGAGGCTTGGGGCTCCTGCGTCGTCGGGGCCTCGATCGGGCGCGACAAGGCAGGCGCGGCAGCGAGCGGACGGACCGCGGTCGACAGCTCGGCCTCCATCGCGATGCGCACCGGATCGCCAACCTCCGGCACCTCGCCCTCGTCCGTGATACGCGTGGCGAGGGGACGAATCCCCACGCGCCGCGCGGCGCGCACGTCGATCACGCACTCGAAGGACTCGAGGTCGTCCAGTCGGCGGCCCGCCGCCTCACGCGCTTGGGCCAGGGTCGACGCCGGCCGCTGGGCCAGGCCGGTGGCTTCGAGCACCGCGATGGCACCGATCTGCACCCGCTTGCGAAGGCGCAAGGGATCTTCGACGACCGCCTCCGGGAAGCTCTCGTCGCCCATCCACACGCCGACCAAGGCGTGCCCACGCAGGAACACCACCAGTGGGTGCAGACCGGCCTGCTCGAGGGCAGCGGCAGCGAGCAGGCTCAGGTCCAGGCAAGTGCCCAGGCCTCCCGAGAGCACCCGGTGGGGCAGGCGGACCTTCTGTCCGTCGCGCTCGAAACTGGCCGGCGGCTCGGCATAGACGATGCCGCGCTCGGCCAGGGCCGCCCACACCGCCGCCACGATCGCCAGTTGTCGTCCCGCGCTCTGGTAGCCGTCGAGGGAGGGCGAACCCGTGGCCGCGGAGAGGTGCTCCGCCGCGCGGGTCAGCACCACGTCGAGCGACGGGTGGTTGGGCAGCACGAAGGCCGCGGTCAGCTCGGGCGCAAAGCCCAGTCCCGGCCATTCGTTCCAGGCCAGGATCTCGACCCGCGCGCCGGCGCCACCGACGACCCCGCGCCGGGCCTGCACCTGGACCTGCAACTCCGTGATCTCGCGCTCCTCCTGGGCCCGCAGTCGCTCGGGGTCCAGGCGCAGGGCCAGGTCGTCGACCTCCCACACGCCGCCGGGGTCCAGGCGATCGAGGCGCAGCTCCAGCGGTTCCGCGCGCTCGCCGCCGAGGGTCACGGTGGCGACCACGTCGTGCAGGGCCCGCTCGCCGAGGTGCTCGATCCGCAGTCGACGGACCAGCGGCATCCCGTTCTGCTCCAGCGCGAAGTGCACCCGCGGGGCGACGGTGAGCTCGACCCTCACCACCGGCGCCGGCGGGGGACGCAACTCGAGCGCTCCGCTCGTGGGGCCGTCGTTCGCCGAACCCTCCGCTCCTGCCGCGCTCGATCCCGAACTCCGGTTGTCCGGATCCTCGCCGCCGGCGGGCCGTGGCCCAGACGGTGACGGTCCGGCCTCGACGGGTCCGCGGGTCGGGTCGGCCGACGCCCGCGTCGGCTCCTGGTCGGGGTCGTGTTCGGTGTCCATGGGCCGGCGGTCGCGCCGCTGGGGCACTCTAACGAGCGTTCACCTGGCCCACGAGGGCGAGGCGGCTCGAGAGCGGAACGAGGCTCGGCCGATGGTCAGGAGGGAAAGAAGGGATAGACCATCGGCGCCAGGGTCACCGCGATCACGCCGACGATCACGGTCAGCGGGATGCCGATCTTGAAGAAGTCGCCGAAGCGGTAGCCGCCCGGGCCGTAGACCATCAGGTTGGTCTGGTAGCCCAGGGGCGTGGCGAAGCTGGCGGAGCCCGCGATCATGATCGCGATCACGAAGGGCATGAAGCTCACGCCCAGCTCGTCCGCGGCCGCGTGGGCGATGGGGAAGGCGATGGCGACGGCTGCGGAGTTGGTGATCGTCTCCGTGAGGATGGCCGTGACCAGGTAGACCGCGGCCAGGGTCAGCCAGGGGCTCGAGCCCGCCAGGCCCATGACGGTGTTGGCGATCGCGTCGGCGCCGCCGGTACGGTCCATGGCGCGCCCCAGGCCGAGGGCCGAGCCGATCACCAGCAGCGTGGACCAGTCGATGCCGCGCCGCGCCTCGCTCCAGGAACAGCAGCGCGTCACGACCATGGCCAGGGCGGCCACGGCGGCTGCGACCAACATCCCGGCCGAGGTGAAGGTCGCCAGGCCGACCATCCCCACCAGAATGCCCAGGGCCACCGGCGCCAGGGAGTGGCGGCGGGGGGTGGAGTCCTCGATCGCGCTGACCAGGTAGAAGTCGCGGCTGTTGCGCTGGCGCTCGCCGAAGTCCTGTCCGGCTTCGATCAAGAGCGTGTCGCCGGGGCGCAGGATGATGTCGCCGATCTTCTTGCGGATGCGCTCGCCGTTGCGGGCCACGGCGATGATCGCCGCGCCGTAGACGGAGCGGAACTTGCCCTCGCGGATGGTACGACCGGCCAGGGGGCAGGTCTGGGAGACCACCGCTTCGTACAGGCGTCGGCGGTAGCGCGGCGAATCGAGCTTGAAGACCTGGTTGGTGGCCAGGGCCAGGCCGCGCTGATTCTGCAGCTCCTTGATCGACTCGACGATGCCGGCGAAGAGCAGGCGATCGTTGGCCATCAGGCCCTGGTCGGGGAGCACCGGGGCGATGATCTGATCACCGCGCTCGATCTCGACCAGGAAGCAGCCGGGCAGGTTTCGCAGCCCCGCCTCTTCGATCGACTTGCCCACCAGCGCGCTGGATTCGGGCACGATCATCTCGAGGGTGTACTCACGCGGATCGGCCAGGGCGCTGGCGGCGGACCCGCGGTCGGGAAGCAGGCGCGGGCCGAAGAGCACCAGGTACAGGCCCCCGATCACCGCGCAGGGCAGACCCACGCTGGTCACGTCGAACATGCCCAGGGGTGTCATCTCCGTGTCGGCCAGGACCAGGCCCGAGACGACCAGGTTGGTGCTGGTGCCGATCAATGAGCAGAGCCCGCCCAGGATCGCCGCATACGAGAGCGGGATCATCAGCTTGGAGGGGCGCAGGTTCAGGCGCTTGCTCCAATCGCCCAGGGCCGGGATCAACATCGCCACCACGGGCGTGTTGTTCAGGAAGGCGCTGACCGTGGAGACGGGCACGATCATGCGGATCAGCGCCGCGCGCAGGCTGGCCGGCCGACCGAGGACGCGCTCGGCGATCCAATCGATGGCGCCGCTCTCGCGCAGGCCGGCCACGACCATGAACAACAGGCCGATGGTCACCACCCCGGGATTGGCGAAGCCCGCGAGCGCCTCGGACGGTTCCAAGAGCCCGATGCGCCAGCCACCGTCGACGGGGAACGGTACTCCCAGCACCACCGTGAGGGCGGTGATCAGAACGCCGTCCGGCGGGAGCTTGGTCAGCGCCAGCGCCAGCAGCACGCTGACCAGCAGCAGGAGGACGAGAATGGCCTCGGGGCCCATGGGGAGGGGTGCACGCGGGTCGCGCGCAGCAACCGTAGCGTGCCCGTGGCGGGGGGGCCAGACGCGTCCCTGGTCTGCCGTGGCGTTCCGTAGGCGTTCGTACGGTGCCAGGCATAAAACCGCCGCCTATTCGGGAGCCGATCTGCCGCCGAAGGGGGCAGATCGGCTCCCGAATAGGCGGCGGTTTTCTGCCTGGCACCGTACGAACGCCTACGGAACTGCACCCGGCCAGGGGCTGGTGCCACGTGGAGGCGGCCGGCACTCTGTGCGCCCTCGGCCCGCCGAGCATCCGCGCATGGCAGACGATTCGGACTGCGCCCTCCTCGTCCGGGGGCTCGTGAAGCACTTCGGCGAGGTCGAAGCCGTGCGCGGCGTGGACCTCGAGGTGCGGCGGGGCGAGTGTTTCGGGCTCCTGGGCCCGAACGGCGCGGGCAAGACCACCACGGTCGAGATCCTCGAAGGCCTGCAGGCGCCGACCTCGGGCGAGGTCGTGGTGCTGGGTCTGAGCTGGGGCACCGGCCGCGACGACGAGATCCGCGAGCGCATCGGCGTGGCGCTGCAGGAGACCGAGCTGGCCGACAAGCTCACCGTGGCCGAGGTCACGCGGCTGTTCCGCAGCTTCTACCGCCAGGGTCGCACCGTCGACCAGGTGCTGGACCTCGTCGACCTGGGCCCCAAGCGCGGCACGCGGGTGTCGAACCTCTCGGGCGGGCAGCGCCAGCGCCTGGCGGTGGCCTGTGCCTTGGTCAGCGACCCCGAGCTGCTATTCCTGGACGAGCCGACCACCGGCCTCGACCCCCAGGCCCGGCGGCGGCTGTGGGATGTCATCGGGCGCTATCTGGACGACGGCGGCACGGTCATCCTGACCACCCACTACATGGAGGAGGCGGCCCAGATGTGCCACCGCCTGGCGATCATGGACGCCGGCAAAGTGATCGCCGAGGGCACCCCGGACGGGCTGATCGCCAACCTGGGCGCCAGTCAGGTGATCCGGCTGCGGACCGATGTGGCGGTGGACCTGGGCGGCCTGGCCGGCGTGAGCTCGGCCGAGCGGCGCGGCGAGCACGACGTGCTGCGGGTGGAGGACGTGGCCCAGGTCCTGCCCGCGGCCCTGGCGCTGATCGAGTCGAGCGGGGCGCGCCTGCTCGAGCTGGCGACCCACCGCGCGACCCTGGACGACGTCTTCCTGCACCTCACCGGCAAGGACCTGAGGGATGGCTGACGCCTCGCGCCAACCCAACCCGGTCGTCGAGCTGACCGTGGCCCGCTTCCGCGAGTTCATCCGCGAGCCGGGTGCGGTCTTCTGGGCCTTCGGGTTCCCGGTCATCCTGGCCCTCGCCCTGGGCCTGGCCTTCCGCGAACGGGGCCGCACCCTGCCGCGCGTCGGTCTGGAGCCGCAGGCGCCGGCCTGGTTGGTCCAGGGCCTGTCCGCGATCGACGGCGAGGGGTCCACGGAGGCCCTGATCGACCTGGTGGCGGACGGCGAGGTCGAGACCGCACGCGCCCTGCGGATCGGCGCGGTGGACCTGGTGGTGCGGGCCGCGCAGGGCGATTCGCGGGCCCTGGTCTACGAGTACGACCCGACCCGCGAGGCCTCCGCGGCGGCCCGCGTGATCGTCGACGACGCCCTGCAGCGCGCCCTCGGACGCTCCGATCTGCTGCCCTCAAGTGAAGTCCATCTGACCGCCCCCGGCGCCCGGTACATCGACTTCCTCTTCCCGGGCATCATCGGCATGTCCTTGATGTCGTCGACGCTGTGGGGCGTGGGCTACTCGATCGTCCTGGCCCGCAAGCGCAAGCAGCTCAAACGCCTGGCCGCGACGCCCATGCGCCGCTGGCACTTCATCCTGGCGACGTTCCTGTCGCGGGTGCTGTTCCTGGTGGTCGAGGTGGCCCTGCTGCTGCTCTTCGGCTGGCTGGTGTTCGACATCGTGATCCGCGGATCGGTCCCGGCCTTCGCGCTGGTCTCGCTGCTCGGCACGGCGTCCTTCGGAGCCATCGGCCTGATGATCGCGGCGCGGGTCTCGAGCGTGGAGGCCGCCAATGGCTGGCTGAACCTCGCGACCTTCCCCATGTGGATGCTCTCGGGGGTCTTCTTCTCCTACGAGCGCTTCCCCGAGGTGACCCACTTCGCCATCCGGTTGCTGCCCCTCACGGCCCTGAACGACGGGCTGCGCGCGATCGTCAACGAAGGTGCCGGTCTCGTCGACGTCGCCTCTCAAATCGTCGTCCTGGCGGTCTGGGCCGTGGTCGGCTTCGCCATCGCAGCCAGCCGCTTCCGCTGGCAGTAGCCGCTGGACCACCGGTGAACGACCTCCCCGAGGGGAATCCGGCGCGTCTGGAGCGGGCCGTCGAGGTCTGGCTGGGCTCCCCCGAGGCCCTGGGCGGGCTGGCCGGGCGTGACCTCCTCGACGACGCCGAGCGGGCCCGGGCTGACCGCTTCCTGCGCCCGGAGCCGCAGGTGACCTACACCAGCGCCCACGCCCTGGTGCGCCGCGCCCTGTCGGCCTACGCGCCCGTAGAGCCGCGCCAGTGGCGTTTCTCGGTCGGCGAACACGGCCGTCCGGACGTGGACCCGAGGACGCCCGGCCTGGATGCCGACACCCGCCGACTGGCCTTCAATCTGTCCCACACCCGCGGACTCGTCGCGGTGGCGGTCTCGACCGTGCCGGCGATCGGCGTCGACGTCGAGTGGATCGGGCGCAAGAACGACCTGCGCCGGCTGGCCGCCGCCAAATTTGCACCCGCCGAGCGCGGACGCCTGGAGCGCGAGGTCGACGAGCAGGCCTTTCGCCGGCGCTTCTTCCGCTACTGGACCCTCAAGGAGAGCTACCTGAAGGCGCGCGGGACCGGTATCACCCTGCCGCTGGACGCCTTCGCCTTCCAGGTCGAGTGCGGCGCGCCGGTGGATGTCGCATTTGACGCCGTGCTCGGTGACGACCCCTCGGCCTGGCAGTTCGAGGTCAGCGACGTGGGCACCGAACACGCCCTCGCCGTGGCGGTCGGGCGCGGCGTCGACGCTCCGGACCTGGCGGTCAGGATCTTCACCGCGGGCGTCGGTCGGCCCTGAGCAGGCGCTTGCTCCTTGCGCGATCCGTCGCGTGCGGATTCGATAGTCGGCCCGACGGTCATGACGACTACCGAGAGCTTCGACCTCAAGCCTGGCCGCGTGCTGGGCAACAGCTACGTGATCGCCGACCGCCTGGGCGGCGGTTGGGAGGGCGAGGTCTATCGGGTCGTCGATCGGCGCACCGGCGCCCACCGCGCTGCGAAGCTCTTCTATCCGGCTCGCAACGAGCGCGACCGCGCGATCACGCGCTACGCCCTGAAGCTGGAGCGGCTGCGGCACGTGCCGATGGTGGTCCAGTACCACCACACCGAGACCCTGCGTTGGCGCGGCCAACACATCACCGCCCTGGTCAGTGAGCTGGTCGAAGGGCGCATCCTCTCGGCGTTCGTGGCCGAGCAACCCAAGCAGCGCCTGGGGACCTTCGAGGCCCTGGCCCTACTGCACGAGCTGGCCTGCGGGCTCGAAGCCATGCACTCGGCCGACGTCTACCACGGGGACCTGCACGACCAGAACGTGATCGTGCGGCGGCGCGGGATGCGCTTCGAGGTCAAGGTGCTCGACCTGTTCCACTGGGGCGGCTACGGCCTGGCGACCTCCAAGCGCGACGACGTGATCGACCTGACGCGCCTGTTGCTCGATCTGGTCGGCGGGGTCAAGGCTTACAAGCACCAACCGCAGGTGGTGAAGGACATCGTCCGCGGCCAGCGCCGGCAGTTGGTCAGCCAGCGCTTCCCGACCGTGCGCCACCTGCGGAACCACCTGGAGACGGTGGAGTGGTGAGGGCAGCGGAGTCGATCGCGGCCGCGAGTGTCTCGCGGTCGGCTCGGGGCCGGTAGAGGATCAGGCTCAGGTCGTCGGGCTTCGACGGCCCCTCCCCTGCGGCGTCGGCCATGCGACTCGCGGCGAGCTCGACGAGCTTGCGGGCGGCGCCGAGCAAGGGCCCACGGCGCACGATCGCGATGATCTCGTCCGTGGTCAGGTTGTCGGTCAAGCCGTCCGACGAGACCACCACCGTGGCACGGTCGGGCAGGCGCTCGAAGCGTCCCAGCTCGATCCGCAGCTCGTCGAAGCCCAGGGCGCTGGAGATCACGTGACGCTCGTCGTGGTGCAGGGCGTCGTCGGGGTGCAGGACGCCGGCTTCGACCGCGTAGGCGGTGGGGCCGTGGCTGACCGTGCGGTAGAGCTGGCGGCCGCGCTGCCCGACGACCAGCACCTCGCTGTCGCCGGCGTGGTAAGTCCGCAGCCGCGAGCCGTCGAACTCGGCCACGGCGAGGGTCGAACCCGCGTTCACGTCCAGGGTGCGGATGCCGACGTTGGCGCGCTCGAACGCGTCGAGGATGAAGGGGCGCAGATCGGTGGAATCGTCACTGCGCTGCAGGGCGTCTGCGAGCACTTCGATCGCCAGTCGCGAGGCTTGCGCGCCTCCGATGTGGCCACCGGCGCCGTCGGCGACGGCCACGACGGTGCGTCGCCCGTCGTTGTGGACCAGGGCCGCGTCCTCGTTCTCCTCTTCCGGCGCTGGCGAGCCGTCGTCGATTGGGCGTGGCCTCCACGCGAGCACGGCGCAGGCGCCGTCCGAACCACAACGGACGACGACCGGGGAGGTCGCCGGGGCTCGATCGGAGCGGACGAGGCTGGACACGGGGCGCAAGCTAGCAACCGACCGCTCCGGGGCGAAACGAATCCGACCCGGGGAGTGATCTCAGCTCTGGGCGAATCCCCGGGCGGCTTCGTCCCAACGCGGCGCGTCGCGGATTGCATCGAGCACTTGGCCGGGCTCGTCCACGACGGTCCACAGGCCCAGGTGCTCGGTCCGCATGAAGTGCTCCTCGACGGACTGCTCGAGGAAGCCGATCAGGCGATCGTAGTAGCCCAGCGTGTTCACGATCACGATCGGACCGGCGTAGAGCCCCAGGCGCTTGAGGGTCATGGCCTCGAACAACTCTTCGAAGGTGCCGCAGCCTCCGGGCAGGGCCACGACGGCGTCGCTCTCGTGCAGCATCAGGTGTTTGCGCTCGCGCATGTTCTCCACCTGTCGAAGCTCCGCGAGGCCCGGGTGAGCCCACTCGAGCTCGACCATGAAGCTGGGGATGATGCCGGTCACCTGACCACTGGCCGCCAGGGCGCCGTTGGCCAGTGCCCCCATGGAACCCCGCGCACCTCCGCCGTAGACGATCCGGTGCCCGGCCAGGGCCAGGCGACCGCCGAGTTCGTGGGCGGCCTGGCGGTAGCGTTCGTCGGAGCTCTCGCTCGACGCGCAGTAGACACAGATCAAGAGCGGTCGGTCGGCGGCGGTGGTGGGGGACATGGCGCACGGAGTATGCCGCTGGCGCCCGGCCTTGCCGACCATCAGGGGGTCGTCCACCACTCGGCCAGCTTCGCGACCAGCGTGGGAGCTTGGCTGAAGGCCTCCCAATCGGCCTCGTCGTCGATCAGGTGCTTGCAGATCGTCGTTCCACCTCCGGCCCAGTGTCCGATCGCCAGGCCGCCGAAGGCGACCCAGCCGACGGCGATGCCGCCCATGGCCAGGATCGGTCCAATCGAGACGCCGCCGGCCGTGATCAGACCCATGGCCACGCCGCCGGTCGCAAGCGCGCCGAAGGAGAGCCCGCCGCCGCTGATCGCGCCCAGGGCGATGCCACCGAAGGCCAGCGCACCGATGGCGACTTGACCGGCGGCCAGGAAGCCCACCGCCTTCGGCCCCATGGCCAGCCAACCGCGCGCGACGCGCTTGGTCGAGCCGGGGACACGGGGACCGGAGATGATGTGAACCAGCGGCCAACCGAGCACGGTGCGCGCCGAGCGGTACTCGTAGGGCAGACCCGAGCCGGCCATCTGCATGTGTCCGCAGAACTCGCGCCAGGGGCCGCCGCCCACGGCCAGGGCGATCGTGCGTTGACCGGCCTCGAGGTAGCGCAGGTCGGCGGACAGTGAGGATGCGTCGTCGTAGCGCTGGTCGGGCGTGCGCTGCATGCAACGGGTGCAGATGGCCGCGGCGTCCTTGGTGCGCTGGGGCGCGCGGCTGCGCACGCCGGTGGGGACCTGGGAGCGAATCGACTCGACCACCGCCAGGAAGCTCTCGCCCTGGAAGGGACGCTCGCCGGTCAAGAGTTCGTAGAGCGTGACGCCCAGGCTGTAGACATCGGTGCGATGGTCCACGCGAGCGGTGGTCAGGTGCGCCTGCTCCGGCGACATGTAGTGGGGCGTGCCGATGGTCGTGCCGGTCAGGGACAGGCTCGGCTCGCCGTCGGCCTTGGCCAGGCCGAAGTCGGCGATCACGGCGCGCCCGTCGCGGTGCAGCAGGATGTTCGAGGGCTTCACGTCGCGGTGGACCAGGCCGAGCGAGTGGGCGGCGTGGAGCGCCTCGGCCACCGGCGCCAGAAGGCGACCCGCGGCCTGGTCGAAGGTCTCGATGCCGGTGGCCAGGTGCGCCGCGCCCACGGCCAGGGCCAGGTCCCGCGCCGTCAGGGGCCGCTCGTAGTCGATGGCGTCGATCACCGTCGAGAGGCTGGGGCCCTCGACGTACTCCATGGCCAACCAGTGGAAGCCGTCGGACTCGCCGACTTCGTGGACCTGGACCACGTTGGGGTGCTTGAGGCGGGCGACGGCCAGGGCCTCGCGCTTGAAGCGATCCACGTGGGTCTGCTCCAGGGCGAGGCCCGGGCGCAGGACCTTGATCGCCACCGCGCGCCGCAACTCCGGATCGCGGCCGAGCCAGACCACCGCCATGCCCCCGCGGCCGATCTCGCGCACCAGCTCATAGCGGCCGAGCTGGGTGCCCGGGCGCAGGACCGTGCTGTTGATCGGCGTGCTGGTCCCGGCGTCAATGGTCCGCAGGCAGCGTTCGAGGCCCGGTCGCGCCCCGGCCGGGACCTGGGCCAGGTACTCGGTCGGCATGGGCCGTTGGCCGGCGGCGACGCGGTCGGAGTACTCGGCCACCAAGGCGTCGAGCAGGTCTTCGAGGGCCGCGCCGGTGTGGGGAAGGTCGTCGTCTCGGTGCATCTGGACCCGAGCGTAGGTCGGCCGCCGATTCGTCGCACCAACTGGAGAAACCTCGGACTCGCTTGCCACTCAGGGGGGCCCCGGATGGGCCGCCAGGTCCCAGGCCGCCAGCGCGCGGCGGTAGAGCGAGTGCACGGCGGCTTCGCTGCGACCCATGCGCTCGGCCGTCGCGCGGGCGTCGAGCCCCTCGAATTGGCGCAGTCCGATCACGCGCCGGTGTTCGGGCTCCAGGAGTCGGAATGCGGCCACCAAGCGCTCTTTGGCCTCGAAGCCCGCCGCCATCGTGGCCGGTCCGGGGCCGGCGCCGGGCAGCTCGGCCCACGGGTGGCGGGACCATTGGCTGCGGTCCAGGCGCTGCTCGGTGCCGTCGCGCCGCGCCGCGCGCAGGGCTCTGACCGCGTCGATCACCGTGTTGCGCGCCACGATCCGCACGTAGGCCCACAGGGCCGACGGGCCTTGGTCGGGCGCGGGGACCCGACCGGGTCGGGACAAGAGCCTGAGCCAGACCTCCTGGGCCAGATCGTCGGCCTCGAAGCGCGAGCGCAGGGCCGGCGACATGAGGTGCCCGAGCAGCAGCCGCAACCGGCCGTCGTGCGCGACCAGACGAGCGACGAGTTCGTCGTCGTCGGGGGGCACGTCGGTCCTGGGCGGCTGCATCCGCGACGAGCCTACACCCTCGGCGGCCCCGGATCCGCGCGGGACCGGGCGGGCACGGCGGCTGCTATGCTCGGACCACGCTCGCCCGGGCGGCCCGCGGACCCCGCCGCGAGTGCCGCCGCTGACGATCGGGCGTCCCCCCCCGCATGGGCGAACACGAAGTTGTCGAGCAGTCGGACAGCGAGCAGCTGCGCGTCTTCACGCGCGCGCTGCTCGAGGACGTGAGGGCCCTGGAGCGGATGCTCGAGGAGCAGCGCTTCGAGACCGGGATCCGGCGCATCGGCGCCGAGCAGGAGGTGTTCCTGATCGATCCCTCGGGCAGCCCGGTCCTGTCCGGACCGGAGATCCTCGAGCGCCTCTCGCCGGAGTGGTTCACCGCGGAGCTCGGGCGGTTCAACCTCGAGGTCAACCTGGCGCCGCGCGAGTTCGGCGGCGACTGCCTGGAGGCCATGGGGCGCGAGCTCGAGGTGCGTCTCTCGGAGCTGCGCACGGCAGCCGCCCGCGAGGGGGCGCAGATCGTGCTGGCCGGCATCCTGCCGACGCTCAAGCGTGAGCACCTGACCCTGGACGCGATGACGCCGGGCCCGCGCTACGCCCAGCTCAACCGGGTCATGACCCAGGCCGCGGGTGGCACCTTCGTGACCTCGATCAAGGGTCACGACGAGTTGTCGATGCGTCACGACAACGTGATGCTCGAGGCCTGCAACACGAGCTTCCAGATCCACTTCCAGGTGGCGCCGGACGAGTTCGCGGGACTCTACAACCTGGCGCAGCTCGTCACCGCGCCGGTCCTCGCCGGGGCCGTCAACTCGCCGGTGCTGATGCAGCACAGGCTCTGGAAGGAGACGCGCGTGGCGCTCTTCCAGCAGTCCCTCGACACCCGCAGTCAGGCCGAGCAGGCGCGCAGCCACCGCACCCGCGTGAGCTTCGGCGAACGCTGGGTCGAGGAGTCGGTGATCGAGCTGATCCGCGAGGACATCGCGCGCTTCCGCGTGATGCTGGCCACGGATCTGACCGAGGATCCGATGGCGGTGCTGGACGCGGGCGGCGTGCCGCGGTTGCGCGCCTGGTGCCTGCACAACGGGACCATCTACCGCTGGAACCGGCCCTGCTACGGCGTGACCAAGCGGCCCGACGGCACGGAGATCGCGCACCTGCGGATCGAGAACCGCGTGCTGCCCGCCGGACCGACGCCGACGGACGAGATGGCCAACGCGGCCTTCTTCTTCGGACTCATGTCCGGCCTCGGGGACGAGATCGGCGACGTGCGCGATGCGCTCGACTTCGACGACGCCCGCGCGAACTTCAACGCCGCCGCGCGCTACGGGCTCAAGGCCCGCTTCAACTGGCTGGGCGGCCGGACCGTCTCGGCCTCGGATCTGATCCTCGAGCTGATTCCGGTGGCCCGTCGCGGGCTCGAGCGCTCGGGGCACGACGCCGACGGGATCGAGCGACTCCTGGGCGTGCTCGAGCAGCGCGCCACCAACGGTCGCACCGGCGCCCAGTGGACCCTCGACTCGCTATCGGCCATGGGCAAGAGCGGGTCGAAGGACGCGCGCTACCGCGCCCTGGTGCGCGCCATGGCGGCCCGCGAGAGCACCGGTCAACCGGTCCACACCTGGGACGTGGCCGATGCCAGCGAGAGCGGCGACTGGCGCGAGAGCTACCGCACGGTGGAGCAGGTCATGGCCACCGACCTGTTCACGGTGCACCCCGAGGACCTGGTCGACCTGGCCGCCAGCCTGATGGACTGGGAGCACATCCGCCACGTGCCGGTGGAGGACGACGACGGCAAGCTGGTCGGGATCGTCTCCCACCGGGCGCTGCTGCGGTACCTGGGGCGCGGCTTGCAGCGCAAGGCCGAGCAGGTCGCGGTGCGCGAGATCATGCGCCCCGACCCGGTCACGGTCCCGCCCGACATGACGACCCTGGAGGCGATCGAGAAGATGCTCGAGCTGCGCCTTTCGTGCCTACCCGTGGTGCGCGACGGCAAGCTGGTGGGGATCGTCACCGAGCACGACTTCCTCGACGTGTCCCGGGCGCTGTTCATGGATCAGTTGCGCCAGGGTTGAGCGGTCCCGGGTGTCTGGTCCGATAGGCGCGAGATCGACCTCCATCGGAGACGCGACAGCGGTCGATGGCAGGCGGTAACCTGGAGCCAGTGCTGCACCGAGGACGCGAACAACGCGGCGACGACGCCACAGCCAAGATCGGCCTTGCGACCGAGCGCCTGCGGCGCGTGATCGGTCGCCACGGCGACGGCGAGGGCCCCCTGGTGGTGGTCGTGGGCGGCATGCACGGCAATGAGCCCGGGGGCTTCGAGGCGCTCGAGCGCGTCTGCGCCAACCTCGAGGAGCTGGCCCTGGTGCCCCGCGGGCGCCTGTTGGCCTTGGGCGGCAACCTCGAGGCCCTGGCCCTGGGCACGCGTTTCATCGAGCGCGACCTCAACCGCGCCTTCACCAACGAGGGGCTGGCCCTGGCCCGCGCCACGGCACCCCAGGAGCGCGACGCCGAGCAGCGCGAACTGATCGAGCTGGTGGACCTGATCGCCGCGGAGATCGCGTCCAGTCCCCACCCGACCCTGCTGCTCGACCTGCACTCCACCTCGGCGGCCGGCGCGCCCTTCGCGCTGATGGGGGACACGCTGGGCAATCGCGCGATCGCCTTGCAGCTCGAGATGCCGGTGATCCTGGGGCTCGAAGAGAGCGTCCAGGGCACCCTGTTGTCCTGGTTCGGCGAGCGCGGCCACGGCGCAGTGGGGGTCGAGGGCGGCCAACACCTCCATCCCGACACCAACCGCCACCAGGAGGCCGCCGTCTGGCTGACCCTGGTGGCGACCGGCCTTCTGCACGAGGACCAGTTGCCCTGGCTCGACGAACAGCGCCGGGTCCTGCGGCGGGTCACCGCGGGCCTGCCGCGCTTCGTCGCGGTCCAGCACCGCCACGGCCTGCAGGACGGCCACCGCTTCCGCATGGCCCCCGGCTTCGCCAACTTCGACGCCGTGCGCCGTGGGGCGCTCCTGGCCCATGAGGGCGAGCGGGAGGTCCGCGCACCTTTCGGCGGCCACGTGCTCCTGCCTCTCTACCAGGGCAAGGGCAACGACGGCTTCTTCATCGGCCGCCGAGTCCGCCCCTTCTGGCTGCGCCTCTCACGCGGTCTGCGCGGCATGCGCCTGGAGCGCTTCCTGTCGCTGCTCCCGGGAGTCAGCCCCGACCCCGAGCGGCCCGACGGCCTGCTGGTGGACCGACGCATTGCCCGCCTGCGGGCCCTGGACCTGTTCCACCTGCTCGGTTATTGGCGCGCAGGCGAAGACGGTGCCGTGCTGCGCGTCGCACGGCGGCGCGAGGGCTCTGTCTTCCGCCGCTGAAGCGACCGTCGTCGGCCGCTGCGCTTGTCGGCGGCGGACCCATCGAAGGCCTCAGGGCCGATCCGCTGAAGCGGGACTCTGGGAGGACGGCGGCGGTACGAAACTGCCGTCCTCCGCGACCATGTAGCCCAGCGCTTCCAGTCGCGCGCGATCGGCGGCATCCAGGGCGCTCGCGGCGCCGGCCTCGGAGGGCAGGGACCGCCTGACCAGCTCGAGTTCCTCGGCGTAGGCGTGCAGGCGCGCCAGGGCGTCGGGCGTGGCGGCGCCCGGATCGAGCTCGAGGGGATCGCGGTCCAGGTCGAACGCCTCGACTCCCGGTTCGTCCAGACGTTCGATCAGCTTCCGCGACCCCTCGCGCCGGGCGCGCATGGTCACGACTCCGTCGACCTCGGCCCACAGGCCCCGGTCGCGCCCGGGCAGGTTCTTGGCGAACAGGTCGCGGCCCTGCACGCCGGCGGGAACGCCGATCCCCAACAGCCCGCACAGGCTGGGCAGGACGTCGACCAGCTGGGCCGGCGAGTTCGAGACGGCGGGCGCGAGGCCCGGTGCGTGGATCAGCAGCGGCACTTCCACCAGCTCCTCGTAGAGCGTGTGGCCGTGGCCGACGACGCCGTGCTCGCCGATCTCCTTGCCGTGGTCCGAGAGCACGACCACGATCGTGTTGTCGAACTCGCCGCGTTCGCGCAGGAGTTCCATCAACACGCCGACCAGCTCGTCGGCGTGGCGCACGCCCCCGTCGTAGAGCTGCATCAGCCGCTCGCGGATGGGCGGCGGCGGAGGTTGGCCGTTGGCCAGGTAGAGCCGGATGTCCGGGTCGTCGGCGGGGAGTCCCGCGAGGGCGTCGATGGCGGCCAGGTGCTTGGCCGGCGGGTCGAACTCGTGGGCCGCGTAGGTGTGGAGGAAGAGCAGCCAGGGCTCGCCCTCGAACAGGTCGAGTTGGGCCTCGATGGCCCCGATGCCGCTGGCGGCTTCGGCACGGGGCCCGAAGCCCGGGAAGGCGTCCAGCAGCACCTGAACCCGCTCGGACTCCTCGTGGAACCAGGGGTCGAGCACGCCGTAGCGCTCGAAGCCGGCGGCGAAGCCGAAGACGGGCAACAGCATGGCTCCGCCGGTGAAGGCGGCGGTGCGATAGCCCCGCTCGGCGAGCAGCTCGGCCAGCATCGGCGTGCGCTGGCGATCCCGACGCAAGCTCGGACGCTGCACCCCGTGGACGCTGGGGTACTGCCCAGAGAACAGGCTCATGTGGGCCGGCAGCGTGTAGGGAGCGGTGGACCAGGCATCCGCGAACAGGACCGACGACTCGGCCAGGGTGTCGAAGGATCCGCTCAGGCGCGGATCGCCGCCGTAGGAACCCAGTCGATCCGCACGCACGGTGTCGAGGGAGATCACCAGGACGTTCGGCCGCGCGTCCTCGGTCGGTTCGGTCGGCAGCAGCCGCGGTGAGGCCACGAGTGGCGCCGTCGGCCAGGCCTCGTCCTCCCGCCCGGTTCCCTCGACGGCGACGATCAACGCGCCTGCGTCGGCGCCCTCCGGCAGGGACGCGACCACACGCTGCCAACCGGCTGGCGGGGTGTGCGGGTCCCCGTCGGCTTCGAGCGCGATGGCGCTGCGCGCGAGGCGCGTCTCGTGGCCGCCCGCGTCGGCCCAGGTCACATCGACTGTCCACTCCGCGTTCCGCTCGTGCCCCAGGGCGGCCACGTAGAACTCGACTGAGCCGGCGCCGGCGAAGTCGTCGATCGGGAGCACGAGGCGCGCGCCGAGGGGCAGTGCGTAGCCGAAGCGGTGGACCAGATCGACGTCGAAGCGCGCCAGCCGCGCGCGGTCTCCGTTGGTCCCCGGGTCGATCACCTCGGCGGCGACCTCGAGCGCGCGGGCGGCGGGTCCCATGGAGGCGACCCTGAGGTGCTCGAACCGCGCCGCGGCGTCGCCGGTGCCCCGCTCGTCGATGAACTCGGTCACCAGGGCGATGGCCTTGGCCTGGGGATCGCGCGCCACGCGCAGTCGCACCGGAGTGGGCGGCGGGCTGTTCTCGAACTCGGGGTCGTCGAAGTGGTTGGAGAGGATGTGGGGGATCAGGCCGGCCGGGCTGCCGGGCCAAGTGTCCGTGTCGAGTTGGAAGATCCCCACGCGGGCGTAGCCGTCTTCCAGTTGCCCGGTCAGGCCCTGCGTGGTGATCGTTCCGGAGATCTCGATGGAGGTCACGGCCGGCCCCCGGACATCGTCGAGGGCCAGGAAGTGGACCAGGGCCCCACGCGGCGCGCGCATTTCGATCGATCCGTCGGGGTGGATGACCGTGCCCTGTTCGAAGGCCGCCAGCTCCGCCGGGGTGGCGAGGGCCGCGATCCGGACCGACCCGTGCCAGTCCGACGCGGCCAGGGTCGAAGCGTCCAGCAGGACCCGTTCCCCCGGCGCGCGAGCATCGAAGTCGAACCAGGCCTCGCGGCCGACCCCGAGCAGGTCGATCGAGCCCGAGGCCGAGCCGGCGGCGGGGCCAGCGCCCGGATCGGCCGAGGGCGCCCGCTCGGACCCGCAGGCGGCGCCGAGCGCGGCCGCCAGGACGGCGCAATGGAGGCGGTGGCGATGGCGCATGGGACCCCGACAGTCTACGCCCGGCCGCCCGGTGACGGACGCCGGGAAGACCCGGGCCTCTCGGACGTCCGAGGCGCTCGTTACCCTTCGCACTCCATGACCGAGCACCTTCTGATCACCGGCGGCGCGGGCTTCATCGGATCGCACCTCGCCGACCGGTGGCTGGCGGAGGGCGGCGCCGTGACGGTCCTGGACGACCTCTCCACGGGTCGCGTGGAGAACCTGCGCGCGGCCGCCCGGCATCCGCGCCTGCGCTTCGAGCAGGGCAGCGTGCTGGATCGACGGCGGGTGCGCCGGTTGGTGGAGGAGGTCGACCTGATCGCCCACCTGGGGGCGGTAGTGGGGGTGCGGCGGGTCTGCGAGCGGCCGCTCGAGACCCTGCGAGTCAACGCCGGTGGCAGCGAAGTGCTGCTCGAGGCTGCGGCGGAGCTCGGCCGTCCGACCCTGGTTGCGTCCTCCTCGGAGGTCTACGGCGCCTCGCCGCGCTTGCCGTACCGCGAGGAGCAGGAGCTCGGCTACGGCTCGCCCGAGATCCCCCGCTGGTCCTACGCGGCCTCCAAGGCCGCCGCGGAGAGCAACGCCCTGGCGCACCACGAGGCCAGCGGCCTGGAGGTGCGGATCGTGCGCTTCTTCAACACCAGCGGCCCGCGCCAGCGGCCGAACTCGGGCATGGTCCTGCCGCGCATGGTCGCCCGCGCCCTGGCCGGTGAGCCCTTGGTGATCTACGGCGACGGCCAGCAGTCGCGCTGCTTCTGCCACGTGCGCGACACGGTCGAGGCGGTGGTGCGCTTGATGCGCGAGCCGCGCGCGAACGGCAAGGTGTTCAACGTGGGCTCGGCGCGCGAGGTGTCGATCGAGCAACTCGCCGAGCTGGTCCAGCAGCGGGTGGGGCGCAAGGTGGGGGTCGAGCGGCGGCCCTACGCCGAGGACTTCGGGGCGGACTTCGTCGACACGCGCCGCCGGGTGCCCTGCCTGGCGCGCCTGCGCGATGCGATCCACTTCGAGCCGGCCACGCCCCTGGAGCGGCTGGTGGACGACGTCTGCGCGGACCTGTCGGCGTCAATGGGCGCTCCGCGCTAGTGTCCTGGATCAGGAATTCGGCGTCACTTCCCGGGCTCCGATCGCCGCTGGCGTCGCCAGCGCCTCCTCCGAGCAGCGCAGCGGATACGCGTCGTCGGCGCGCCTGGCCAGCATCGATCGGACCTCCGGGAAGTGACGCCGAATTCCTGATCCAGGACACTGGGGCCTGGGCGCTTCGCGGCAGACCCTGGGCGCTTCGTGTCAACGCCGACGGACGACCGGCTGATTCCCCGGCCGCCCCGCGCTGAGGTTGCCGATCCCGCCCCTTGGACCGGCGAGTCCCGCTGTGGCGGCTGGGCGGAGATTGGCGAATGCAGGGATCAAGTTCGCCGGACGGTGGCCGAAGACAGGGGCGCAACCGGTCGACCGATCGGATCGCGCGCTGTCCCCATCCGGCGCTCGATCGCCCTGACGATCCGGCCGGACCTTCCCCCCTGTCTCGATGCCTCTGGTGATGCCGAGCTCGACCGCGACCCTTCCCCAAGTCCCCTCCGCACGCCGCGCGCGTGAGGAACCCGTGGTCGAGCTCGGCCGCCTCCTGGAGAGCGGCTGGGCATCCCGCCGCGACGTGGCACGCGCCGCGACGGCCTTGCCCGGCTTCGTCGATCTTCTCGTGGCCCAGGTCGATGCGCTCCACCGTGGAGCCAATTGGCAACCCGGAGCCGACAGCGCCTTGGCGCGACTCGGTTTCCGCCGGACCGCGGAGCTGCTCGAGGAGTTCCTCACCGGTCGCGCCTGAACCTTCCGACGGTCCGTCCCGCCGGCCGCTCCCTCTGGCGGTCGGCGGGATGGCCACGGTCCCTGCGCGGTGGCGCGGCGGATCCTGGCGGCGATACTGCGCGGGTGAATTCCGCGTCCGCCCATCGTCCACCGCGCTCGCGCCTGCGGGGCCTTCTGCACCTGGGGCTCAGCCCCGTGCCGGCTTTGGTGCTGTTGGCCCCGGCGGTGGTCGGTCGGCTGGCGTTGATCGCGGTCGGCCGGCGGGCCCAGGCCGAGCGCTACTCGGCCCGCGTCCAACGGCACTGGGCCCGGCTGACGCTGCGGGCCTTCGGCGTGCGAGTGGATGCGGCGCCGCGACCCCCGGGTGGCCCCTACCTGGTGCCGGCCAACCACCTCTCGTGGCTCGACGTGCTGGTGCTGGCGACGCAGATGGACTGCCGCTTCGTAGCCAAGTCGGAGATCGCCGGCTGGCCGGTCTTCGGGCTCCTGGCGCGCAGCGTCGGAACGCTCTTCGTCGAGCGGGGGGCCGGTCGCGATGCCGTCCGCGTGGGCGCCGCGATGTCGGCCTTGCTCGAGTCCGGGATCTCGGTGGTGATCTTCGCCGAGGGCCAGGTCTCCCGTGGCTTGAAGGTGGAGCGCTTCCACCCGGCCCTGTTCGAGCCGGCCGCCCGGGCCGGTCTGCCCTGTCTTCCCGCGGCGCTGGGTTACGTGGGGCCCGCCGGTGGTTGTGGGACGGCCTACTCGGCGGGTTGGTGGGGCGACGTCGGCCTGGTCTGGCACGCCCTGCGGGTGGGGCGGTTCGGACCGCTGACGGCCACCGTTCGATATGCGGACAGGCCGCTGCGGAACGGCGATCGCAAGGAACTGGCCCTGGGGTCCCACCGCGCGGTGGCCGGGGTCTTCGAGCCCCTGGGTCAATCGCCCAAACCGGACGACGACCCGCGCTCGGATCCTCCGAGCGGTGAGTCGCTCCATGGCTCGGCGGTCCATCGAGCAGCACGCGATTCCAACCCGCGCTGATCCGAACCGGAGGTGACGGTGCGCGGGCCGTGGCGCCGCGTGCGCGAGCCCTCGACGCGGGCCTGACCTCGCCCTTGGCTGCGGTGCGAAACTTGGATCAGCCGGGATTCAAGAGGCCTTCTGCGACATTCCAAGGCCGGCCGCCGCCACTGGAGCCCGGCGACGACTGCCCTCGGATCGACGGATCCCGAGCGAGAAGTGCGATCCGATGTCCTGTTCAGCCGCAACCCCCTCTCTGGGGGTAATATTCGTGGGTCCTCGGGGGGGGACTCGCCGTGCGTCGGGCACGGCGGGAAGAAGTTTCCGACTTGCTGCGAGCTCGACCAGCCGCGAGTCAGGAAGAGCCCCTTCCGAGACACCAGTGCTGCCCAACTGGAACTCCGGTCGTAACTGCCGACGATGACTTTCGCGTCCGTCTCAATCCTGCTCTCAGCCCTCTTGGCCCTGCCTGCCGCGCAGCAAGGCGCCACCGTTCCCCAGATTCCCGGTGCCCCCCAAGGGCCCCGTGGAGCCCAGCACCCCTCGTCGACAGCCCGTCTCGGTGGACCGGTCGAGGTGGCTTCGATCGCGATCGAGCCGGCCACGCTGGCGTTCGGTGCCGTGGAGTTCGGCCAGTCGTCCTCGACCAAGCAGGCCGTCGTGCGCAACAACAGCAGCGCGCCCGTGACCGTGTCGGAGATTCGGTTGGTCGGCGCCGATGCGGCGCAGTTCCAAATGCTCGGTGCTCCGGCCGGTGCCTTCGTGCTGCGCCCCGGCGGCAAGCGTGTGCTCGACGTGCGCTTCGACGCGACCTCCAAGGGCCTGGCCAAGGCGCAGATCGAGGTGGTCTTCGGGGTCAACGGCTCCGAGGTCAGCTCGGTGCTCAAGGGTCACGGCATCGGTCAGCCGGGGGACGAGATTCGCATCGACCTCGGCGGCCCCGGGCTGGTCGACGGCAACGGCAAGACTTGGGAACCGAGCTACGGCACCACCGTCACCACCAGCGGATCGACGCCCGATCCGATCGCGGGCACCACGGACGACAGCATCTACCAGACCTACATCGAGGGCACCCAGTTCGAGCTCAACCTGCCGATTCCGGCGGGCTACTACGAGGTCACGCTGCACCTGGTCGAGCCGGTGCACCACGCCGCGGGACAGCGCGTCTTCAACGTGTTCCACGAGGAGTTCCTCGCCGTCGCCGGAATCGACGTCTTCGCCGCGGCCGGTCACGACACCGCGTACGAGCTGTCGTTCCTCAGCGTGGTCACCGACGGCACCCTGTCCCTCGACCTGATCAGCTTCACCGACAAGGCCGTCGTGGCCGGCGTGGAGGTCCTCAGCGTGCCGCTGCTCGATCTCGATCCGGGTGCGATCGACTTCGGAGCGGTGCTCGCCGGCGGAACCGAGACCCAGACGGTCTACCTGACGAACTTCGGCGGAGTCGATCTGACCATCGATAGCCTGGCTATCCAACTCGGCTACGGCACCGACGCCACGGGTTTCAAGGTGACCTGGGACGGGCAGACCTACGCCGGCTCTACCACCGATCAACTCTTCGCCCAGTCGAGCGTCCTGGCGCCGATGGAGACGCGGGCCATGTCCGTGGAGTTCACTCCGCAGACCGAGGCGCTCGAGTTCGCTCGGGTGCAGCTCTCCGGGAACTTCGGCGACGACGGGATCGAGGTTCAAGGTCTCGGTGGGCACCAGGGCCATCCGTACCTGCACGTGGTGATCGATGCGCCTTCGCTGTTGATCGACTTCGACGGCAACGGCGACGAGACGACCACCTTCGACG
Organism: Engelhardtia mirabilis; assembly: GCA_007751255.1. Lineage (GTDB taxonomy): Bacteria > Planctomycetota > UBA1135 > UBA1135 > Engelhardtia > Engelhardtia mirabilis. The sequence continues at coordinate 3,840,845 of CP036296.1, read as the reverse complement.
GCAGCACTTCCCACACCCACGAGCCGGGCAAGACCCTGGTTGGCTACGACTGGTTCGTCAACAGCCAGTTCGTCGCGGCGGGCCCGACGGTGCCCTTCACCGTGCCGATCGGTGAGAACCTGGTCGAGCTCGAGATCTACGACAGCAATCAGCCCTCGCAGTCCCTGCGCAGCGGCATCTCGGTGCGTGTCGTCTCGTCCGACGCTGTGCCCGGGGTCATGGCGGAGTTCTTCGACTTCAGCGGAGGCAATCCGATCGCGGCCCTCGGTGGTCCGCTCGGCAAGCCCGTGCACGTGGAGGTCCTCGATGACCTCTCGGTGATCGACACCGGGTCGATCGGCTCGTCGGAGCTCGTCGCGGATGCCGTCGTGCGTCTGACGGCCGAGATCGATGTTCCGACGGCGGAGACCTACGACTTCCCCATCATGGGGGGGGCAGCCTCCAGCTTGTGGGTGGACGGGAGCCCGTGGACGGGCGTGCGCGTGCTGGGGATCGGAACCCACGAGGTGCGCGCGGAGTTCGCGGTGCAGAACCTGCCTGACCTTCCGCTCGAGGTGGCCATGACGGTCGGAGGCGGGCCCGCCACGGGCGTGCCGAACGAGTGGCTGACCCACGACGAGACCGTGATTCCGCCCACCATCAACTCGATGCCCACCGAGGGCACGAGCTTGGGCGGCAACGACATCATCATCGAGGGCATCGGCTTCTTCCCGGCCTCGCAGGTTGTCGTCCACTGGGGCGCGATCGACCTCGACCAGTCCGACTTCACCTCGATCACCCCGACGGAGCTGCACTTCCTGTCGCCGGCCGGGTCGGGGACCATCGACGTCACGGTGCAGACGCCCAACGGCCTCTCGAACCTGCGCCAGTTCGACTACGACGACAACGGCCCCGTGCCGGTCAACTTCACCCAGACCTCGCAGGTGATCCTGACGGGGATGCCGACCTGCGGTGCCTTCGGGCCGGACGGACTCTTCTACGTCGGATTGCGCAATGGACAGCTCGCGCGCGTGACCTTCGACGAGGCCTACACGGCGACCCTGGTGGAGTACTTCCCGGGCGTTTCGAACCTCTCGAACCACGAGATCATGGGGCTTGCCTTCAACCCCTATGACGGCGTCCAGCCGATCAAGGTCTACGTCTCCCACAACGAGCTCTTCGCCGACGGCGGCAGCGAGATCTTGCCCGGGACCTACTCGGACTACCCGGGCCAGGTCAGCGTGTTGACCGGCCCGAACTTCGACGTGCCGTCGGCCTTGATCACGAAGCTGCCGACCTCGAATCACGACCACGCGGTCAACGGTCTGGTCTTCGACAACAACGGAGACCTGCTGATCAACATCGGCAGCCAGACCAACGCGGGCGTGCCCCACCCGAACAGCGGGGATCTCCCGGAGTCGCCGCTCTCGGCCTCGATGATCAAGGCGCTGACCTCTCGTCCGGATTTCAACGGAGCCCTGAGCTACGTCGAGACCGGGTCGGGGCAGGTCAACAACAACCAGGTCTTCGGCGGGGTCGTCGACCTGGCTCCGGGCACCCACGTGGAGGTCCACGCGCCCGGAATCCGCAACGCCTTCGACCTGGCTCTACACACCAACGGGCGTGTCTACGTGACCGACAACGGGCCGAACTTCGGCTTCGGGCCGGCTTCGACCGGTGCGGCCACGGAGACTGCCGATCCCTACGGTTCCGACGAGGTGCTGCTGGTCGAGCCCGGTAACTACTACGGCTCGCCGAACCGCAACCGCGGCCGCTACGACGATCGCGAGAACCACTACCGCGCGCCCGCCGACGCGGAGCTGCCCGAGGCCTACAAGAAGCCCCTGGCGGAAGTGGCCTCGTCGATGAACGGCGTGCAGGAGTACCGCGCGGACACCTTCGGCGGCCAGTTGCGCGGGAACCTGATCACCCAGAAGTACGCCAACACGCCGTACCGCGTGGTGCTCTCGCCCGACGGCCGCTCGGTGACGAAGGTGCTGCAGATCAGCCTGTGGACCGGGGGCTTGAGCGCCGCGATCGGCCCCGGTGGCGTGATCCTGTCCCTCAACCACTTCAACCAGGCGATTCACGTCCTGGAGCCGAATGACCTCGCGGCGACCGGCTTGGTCGTACAAGACATCTTCCCCTGGCGGGCTCCCGCCAGCGGTGGAGGACGGTTCGAGATCTCCGGCGTAGGCTTCGGCAACCTGGCCAACACGAGCGTGCGGATCGGTGGCAAGCCGGCGGTCCTGACTTCGGTCACCTCGGAGCGCATCGTCGGGGTCCTGCCCTCGAAGGCCAGTCCGACCACGAAGCTGCTCGACGTCGTCGTGACGGTCGGGTCCAAGCAGGACGTGCTGTCCAAGGCCTTCCGCTACCTGCTCGGCAAGGGCAACGAGCCGGGTTTCTGGGAGACCGGGGTCGACGCGCCGATGAGCGTCGGTGACACATCGTCGGCCGTGATCGGTGACAAGCTCTACTTGGTCGGCGACTTCGACACCCGTACGGGCGTCTACAACCTGCGCACCGGTACCTGGTCCTTCGCAGCCGGCGTGCGGCCCTTCCCCGGTGCCGATCACTCGGCGGAGGTCCTCGGCGGCAAGCTGTACCTGATCGGTGGCATCGGATCGGGTTCGGAGGGTCGCGTGCAGATCTACGACCCGGTTGCCGGCACCTGGAGCACTGGCGCACCCATGCCCTGGGCTGGCGGCGCGGTCTCGACCGCCGTGATCGACGGCTACATCTACGCCGCCGGTGGAATCGTCGGCAGCGTGACGGTCGAGAACTTCGCGCGCTACGACCCGGTCTTCAATACCTGGCTGACCCTGGGCGCCCTGCCCAACGGATGGGGCCGCAACAACGCCTCGGCCGGGACCGATGGCGAGCGCTTCTACATCTTCGGTGGCCGACGCGGCGGCAACTGGGTCGGTCCCGGCTTTGCCGACGTGTTCGTCTACAACCCTGGCACCGGCACCTGGCAGAGCAGTCTGGACGTGGGCTCGACCATCGCGCCCCTGCCGGTGGCCCGCGGCGGCGCGGGCCGCGCGGTCTACCGCGGCGGCAAGTTCTTCGTGATCGGCGGCGAGACGGACACGCCGAGCTCCGAGACGATCAACGGGGCCTTCAAGCGCGTCGACGTCTTCGACCCGGTGCTGCAGACCTGGAAGCAAGACGGCGACATGCCGACTGCTCGCCAGGGCATCGACCCGGTGCTCTTCGAATCGCGCATCTTCGTCGCCGGCGGCGGGTTGGCGGCCGGGTCAGGCAGCTCGAACGTGCTCGAGCTGTTCAGCAAGAACTGAGTCCGGTCGTCGAGCGGGCTAGGGTCCTGGATCAGCGATCCTGGGCCCGCGGTCCCGAGAAGGTCTGCACGGAGACTCCGTAGCCGAAGGCTGCGGCGTCTTCGCGTTCGTAGAGCTCCGCGAGCTGAGCCAGGAGGGCGGTCTGCAGCGGCAGGCCCCGGCGTACGACGTGGACTCGCTCGGGAATGGGCACTGGCAGCTCGAGCAGCTCGTAGTTGGCGCCGTGGTCGAGCAGCACCAGGTCGTCCGCGCGCCCGTCGGCGTAGAAGCGCCAGGCCTGGCCGTGGGGGAAGAAGGGCGGCTGCCACTCCACCGGCAAGACGGCTTCACCGGGACGGGCGTCGGTGAGCACGTAATCCACGGCGCCGCGCAGGTCTTCGGTGCCCACGGATTCGGCCTGGGTCACGGCGCCTGCCGCGAGCAGGGCGAGCAGGGGACTGACCACGAGCAGCCGCGGCCGGGTCGGCAGGCGCGCGGCTCCCAGGCCGATCAGCACCGCGAGGGCCGGGATCGCCCCTGCCAGGTAGTTCCAGTTGAAGCCGGCGCGTGGAAAAAGGTGGGCGACCACGGCGCCCCAGGGGCCCAAGAGCAGCGCGGTGACTGCCACGGCGACCAGTGCCGTGCGCCTGGTGCCCGTGCTGCGCGCCACGCCGACCACGGCCCCGAAGGCTCCGAGTCCCAGGAGCGCGGCCCCGGCGGCGGCGAGGACGAGCTTGGCGGCGCTCGGCAGTGTGCCGAGGTTGAAGAACAGAAGCAGCAGGTAGCTCTGGGCCAACTCCCCCAGGCTGACGCCGCTGCCCCCGGGCCACAGGTCGTGGCCGGTCAACTGCTCGCGGAAGCCCGTCAGGTACCAGGGCGCCGCCAGGACCAGTCCCAGGACCAGGGGCGCGAGGTCCCGGGGCCGCCAGCGCGGACCGAGTCCCGCCAGTCCGGCGCCGAGGGCCACGGCCCCGAACAGGGCCAGATGGTGCAGGAACCAGTAGTGGGTCGAAAGTCCCAGGGCGACCCAGGCCGCCGTGCGCCAGGGCAGGGCAGCCTGAGAATCGCGCTCACGGTCGATGCACCACGCGGCCAGTGCCTCGAGCACTCCGGCCACGCACAGGGCCAAGAGCGAGTACATGCGGATCTCGGCGCCCAGCAGAACGGCTAGCCCCGAGCAGGCCATCGCGGTCGCCGCCACCGCGGCGGCCACCCGGGGCCTCGCCGGCGCCAGTCGCGCCGCGATCCTCGCCACGAGCCAGATCGTCAAGATTCCGTAGACCACCGCCGGCAGTCGCAGGGCCACAGCGCCCTCCCCTGCGATTCGGGACCACTGCTGGATCAGCAGGAAGGACGCCGGCGGGTGGTTGTCCACCGCCAACCCGGAGAGCAGCGCGCTCGGCCCGGGGGTGAGCGCGTGGTGCAGGCTGTGGAACTCGTCCAACCACAGACTTCGGGATGAAGCGGTCCGCAGACGCAGAACGCCACCGACGATCAGCGCCGCGGCCACGAACCACCGCCCTCGCTCGAGCCCGGAAGTGTCGTCGGGCGGCCGGTCGGAACTCATCGGCGCCAGTGAACGCCTTGGGGACCCCGTGGGGCAAGGCTCCGAATCGCAGCCTCAGCGTCCGGATTGACGGTTCCCCCAGTCCGGGGGATCCTGAGGGGGCTCCCCGCCGTCACTACTCTCTCTTCCCACCCCCCGAACCCTCGATCGATACCCATGCAGTTCACGGAGTTCCTGGGCGCCGCCGGCGCCCTGGCCCTCGTCGCGTCCTTCGCGACCCCGGCCGACGCTCAGACCCCGCTGACCACGGTCCGCATCGCCTCTGGCCTTTCCAACCCGCTGTACGCCACTGCCAGCCCGATTCCGGGGGACCAGCGGTTGTTCGTGGTCGAGCAGAGCCAGGCGGACATCGAGATCGTCGTCGGAACGGTCAAGAACGCGGTTCCGTTCCTCAACCTCGACAATTCCGTGCCGGTCGTGGCCGGTGGTGAGCAGGGCCTCTTGGGCTTCGCCTTCCACCCGGACTACGCCAGCAACGGGCACATCTTCGTCTACTACACGACCACCGGCGGCGCCTCGCAGCTCGATCGCTTCACGGTCTCGGCCACCGACCCCGATCGCATCAACCCGAACACTCGGGTCTCGCTGCTGAACTTCTCGCAGCCCTTCACGAATCACAACGGCGGCATGATCGCCTTCGGTCCCGACGGCTACCTGTACGTGGGCACCGGCGACGGCGGCAGCGGCAACGACCCGTCGTGCAACGCCCAGAACCCCGGCGCTTGGCTCGGCAAGATGCTGCGCCTGGACATCGACACGATCGACGCCACCGGCGGCTACGGGATCCCGGCCGACAACCCCTTCGTGGGCGACTCGGCCTACCGGCCCGAGATCTACCACCTGGGTCTGCGCAACCCGTGGCGCTACAGCTTCGACCGCGCCACCGGTGACATGTATATCGGCGACGTGGGTCAGAACGCCCAGGAAGAGGTCAGCTTCGGTCCGGCCGGTGTCGGCGGGATCAACTTCGGCTGGCGCATCCAAGAGGGCAACTTGTGCAACGGCATCGGTAGCTGCCCGGTTCAGGTGCCCGGTTGTGGGTCCTCGTCCTTCAGCTTCCCGATCCACACCTACAACCACGCCGGAGCCTTTGGCGGTCCCTGCTCGATCTCGGGCGGATACGTCTACCGGGGTTGCGCAATTCCCGACCTGCAGGGGACGTACTTCTTCGCCGACTACTGCAGCAACGAGATCTGGAGCCTGGAGTTCGATGGCACGACGGTGACCAACTTCACCGATCGCACCGCCGAGCTCGATCCGGCCGGCGCCCTGGCCATCACCAGCATCGTCAGCTTCGGTGAGGGGCCCAACGGCGAGCTGCTGATCGTCGATCAGGGTGGCGAGGTCTTCCAGGTCGTGCCCAATGGCGTGCCCGCGGTCGACTGCCCGCCCCTGGTGTCGACCTGGGGTGGCATCTCCGTCGGCTCGGGCGGTAGCACCGATTTCCTGCTCGACGCTGGCGCGGGCCAGGCCGGGGCGATCTACCTGGTGCTCGGTTCGGCCAGCGGCACCGCCCCCGGCATCACGCTGGACGGCAACCTGCTGCCCCTCAACCCGGACGCCTACTCGACCCTGACCCTGACGGCTCCGAACCTGCCGCCGTTCACGAACACCTTCTCGTTGCTCGACGGTAGCGGCACCGCGGTGGCCAGCCTCGACATCCCCGGCGGAGCCCTGGGCGTCGCTGCGGTGGGTCTGACCTTCAACCACGCCTACCTGACCCTCGGGGGCGGCGGCACGGTTGCGTTCACCAGCAACGCGGTCAGCCTGACCCTGGCGCCCTGAGGCGGAATCCGTCGGTCGCTCGTCGATCGACGGACACCTCCGACGCCCGCGCCCCGGCGCCGCCCCGCGACACAGTCGTGGGACGGCGTCGGGGCGCGAGTCATTCGGCGTATGCTGTCGGCCCGATCCGCCGACCGCGCCATGGTTCTCGAGCTTCACACCGACTGCATCACCGTCGATTCCCCCGGCCGCGGCACGATCGACGTGACGGCGCAGCTCCAACACGTGGTCGCCGAGTCCGGAGTGCGCAATGGGCTGGCCCAGGTCTTCCTGCGCCACACCAGCGCGAGTCTGGTGATCAGCGAGAACGCGGACCCCGACGTTCGGCGCGACCTGGACGCGTTCCTGGCGCGTCTCGTGCCCGACGGCGACGGCCTCTATCAGCACGTGGCCGAGGGCCCCGACGACATGCCGGCGCACGTGCGGGCGGCACTGACCCAGACCTCGGTCGGCGTGCCCGTGCGCGACGGGCGCTGCGCCTTCGGGACCTGGCAGGCCCTCTACCTGTGGGAGCACCGCCTCGCCGCCCACCGGCGCCAGCTCGACGTGACCGTGGTGGGGCGCCGCTGACAACTTCCCTCTCGACGACGATTCTCTCCCGATGAAGGTCCTGATCATTGGCGGCCGCGGCGCCCTCGGGCGCGCGATCGCCGAGTCCCTGGTTGCCGATGGCGCGTCGCTGCGACTTTGCGGTCGCGACGCCCGAGCGCAGGCTGGCACTGCTGGCGCCGAGACCTGCGTGCTCGACACCGCACAGCCCGCCACCTGGCCCGCGGCTCTCGAGGGCGTCGGGCTGGTGATCGATGCGAGCCGCTTCGCCGGCCGCGATCTGGCCCTTCCTCGGGCGGCTCTCCTGGCGGGCGCTCACTGGTTGGACGTCTCCGCGGCGCGGTCCTGGGTGCTGGGCATGGATGGACTCAATGACTTGGCACGGGAGCGCGGCCGCGTGGCCCTGGCCGGGGCGGGCTTCTTCTGCGGGGGGCTCGACGCCCTCGCCCGGGCGGCGGCGGCGCCGATGGTGCGGGTCAACGAGGTCCAGGTCGGCGTCGCACCTGGCGCCCGCGCGCGCTACGGGCCGGCGACGGCCGACGAGTGGTTGGGTGCCGGGCCCGAGAAGGTCCGCATGCTGCTCGGGGGCGAGTGGACCGAACGCGAGTTCTTCGGCGACGCCCGGGCCTTCGAGCATCCCCGACCCCTGGGCGCCCAACGCAGCTTCAATCTGGACTGCGCCGACCTGGAGCTCTTGAACGGCTACCCCCTCAAGGCCACCAGCGTCAGGGTCTCGCTGTCCTTCCAAGGCAGCCTGCGAAATCGCGTGGCCGAGTGGGCCCTGCGTGGCAGTCGCGGACCCTTGGCCCTGGCCAAGCTGCGCCGCTTGGCGGCCCTGGGAGGATCGCCGCGCCTGGCCGGTGTGACCGTGCTGGTCCGCGGGTTGAACGACAAGCGCCTGCCGGTCGAGTCGCGGGTCAGCCTGCTGGGTGAGACCCCAGGCCTGGTGGTGGAGACTGGGGCTGCGCGTGTCCTCGCCCGCCGACTGATCGCGGGCGAAGAACTCGAGCCGGGCGCCGGCGCGTGCCTGGGTCGAGTGACCGAGGCCGAGTTCCTCGAGTCCGTCGCGGGAGCCGGCTTGACGCTACATCGAGGCGATCTGGGGGGCTGGCGCGCCAGCCAACCGGTCTAGGCCCGGCGGCCTGCAGCGAGCGCGACCTGTGGGATCGAGCGACGCTCCGAAGACGTCTCGCCGGTCCGGCGGGCCACCGGCGGAGCTTCGCTCCTGGCCCCGGGCGGGTCGCCTCGTCGGTTGCCGACCACGGGCGGGAAGCGGGCAAGGATCACGGCTCGGACGCGCTCGGCTTCGATCTCGGTGACAGATCGGTGCCAAGTCTCCGACGGCTCAACCACCGCGGTCGTTGACCCGGCCCCCACGGACCGCGATCCTGGACCGGCCGTCCCCGTGCGGGGCGGCGAGGTGGTGTCGATTTCTCGACTCCGCCGGTCACGGTCCACCCACGGAGCCGAGTGTGTCCAACTCCGAGCAAGTCCCGCCCCCCGCTTCTCCCGGCGATTCGCCCTCCGCGATCGCCCCCGGCGGCGCCTATCGAGCGCCCGAGACCCAGCCTCCGGGCAAGCAGGGGCCCTACCGCGAAGTGACGATCTCCTCGATCGTCTTCGGCATCGTCGTGGGCGCGCTGCTCAACGCGTCGATCACCTACTCGGGGCTGAAGATCGGCTTCACCGTCGGGGGCAGCGCGGTGGCCGCGGTGTTGGGCTGGGGCGTGCTGCGCGGAATCCTGCGCAAGGGCACGATCGTCGAGAACAACATCGGCCAGACCATCGCCTCCTCGGTCAACACCTCCAACTCGGGCGTGATCTTCACGGTCCCGGTGTTGTTCCTCTTGGGGCTGCAATCCACCTGGGGTTGGACCGACTGGGTCTGGCTGGCGGCGGCGTGCGCGGCGGGCGCGATCCTGGGGGTGGCCTTCATCATCCCCACGCGCAAGCAGATGATCGAGCTCGATCGCCTGCGCTTCCCGACCGGCACGGCGGTGGCCACGGTGCTGCGCTCGCCGGGCGAGGGGATCCAGAAGTCCCTGGTGCTCGTGGTCGGGATCCTGGTGGCGATGGTCGTGACCTTCCTGGTCCAGGTGCCTCAGCTCAACAAGGTCTTCGGCGGCCTGGACTGGCCGACCCTGAGCCAGCTCGGCATTCCGATCCTGGGCGACGAGACGATCGACCTGACGATTCCCATGGCCGCGGCCCTGGGTGACTTCTGGCGCCCGGAGTTGACCTTCGTGTGGGCCATCGCGCCCTTCGCCCTGGGCGCGGGCTTCATCACCGGTCGACCCGGCCTGGTGGTCCTCGCCGGCGGCATCCTGGCCTACTGGGTCATCACGCCGATCGCCTTCGCCAACGACTGGGTCGCCTTCGGAACCAGCGCCGAGGCCGCGGCCGCGGTCGTGCGCGGCGCCATGAACCGGCCCCTGGGTATCGGCATGCTCCTGGGTGGCGCGCTGGTCGGCCTGCTGCTCGCCCTGCCGGCGATGCGCGGCGCGTTCAGTTCCTCCGGGAGCTCCTCCAAGTCCGGTCGCGGTCGCGAGGAGATGCCCATGTGGGTGCTCGCGATCGCGATCCCCGCCGCCTTCGCCGTGCTGTTCTTCGCCGCCCGCTCGACGATCACCGATGGCTCGATGGGGCAGGCGGCTCTGATCGCCGGCATGGGGACGGCCTGGATGTGGTTCGCGGGCATCGTCATCGCCCAGTGCACCGGTATGACCGACTGGAGCCCGATCTCGGGCATCGCGTTGGTGACGGTGCTGATCTGCATGTTCCTGACCGACATGCAGGTCATCCCCGCGGTCATGATCGGCGCCGCCGTGTGCGTCGCGATGACTCTTTGCGCGGACATGATGCAGGACCTGAAGACCGGTCACCTGGTGGGGGCGAAGCCCATCCGCCAGCAGATCGTCGAGATGTCGGTGGTCTGGATCGGACCCGCGATCGCGCTCCTGGTGGTCTACCTGATCGCCCAGAACAACCTGACCACCGTCGGGGTCCCCTTCGGCGACGGCACGGACGTGCCGGCGGCCCAGGCGGTAGCGCTTCAGGCCGTGATCGAGAGCATGCGTGGCGGGGACGCGCCGATTCACCTGTACGGCATGGGCGCGGCCATCGGGGTAGTCCTGTCCCTCTCGGGCCTCGGTGGCCTGGGAGTCCTGGTGGGCCTGTCGATGTACCTGCCGCTGATGTACCTCTTGCCTTACGGCCTGGGCTGCCTGATCCAGATGTTCTGCATCGCGGTCAAGGGCCGTGGTTGGACCGAGCGCTGGGGGTTGCCATTCGCCGCCGGCTTGCTCGTCGGTGAGGGCATGGTCGGCGTCGTCGTGGCCGGAGTCGCCTTCATCTTCGGGGGTGCCGCGTGAAGGGTTCGATCGGACAGTTGCTGCTGGTCGTCGGAACCGTTGTCGCCTCCCTGGCTGCGGCCGCCGGGGAGAAGCCGTGGATCGCGCAGCCCCTGGGCAGCGTGGCCCTCGACGATCCTGCGACGTTGTTGTTCCAGGACGTGACCAGCGAGGTCGAGCAGGGCGCCGAGCCGCTGGTCGTAGCCGAGGCCGGCGCGCCGGTGACCGGTGCGGCGGTGGAGGCCCTGCGAGCGGCGGGCGCCGAGTCGGTTCGCGTGCGCCGGATGCCGGTCAAGTCCGAGCTGGTGGCGACCTCCGACAGCGAGGGTCGTGTGCTGGCAGAGCCGCTCTACGCCGACATCGCGAGCGGCGCCGGAGTGAGTCGGGAAGAGGCGACCTCGCGCTTGAAGCGGGCCGCCGAGCTCGAGGCCTTCGCGGTCGACTTCGAGGCCGATTCCGGAGTGCTGCCGGAGGGCGGCGTTGTCTTCGGCACAACCGACCTCGACGGCGTCGAACAGCTCAGCGTGACCACCGAGAGCGCGCCCGACGGCGCGCGGGTCGTGGGCACCGCGGCCGACCTCGCCGCCATGGGATCGAGCGCCCTGGTGGTCGGCATCCCGACCATGCGCTCGGTCGCACGGGCCGGGCGCTTCGTCGATGCGGACCTGGCCGCTCGCCTGACCGAGCTGGGCTTCGCCGACGTGTCGGTGAACATTCCCGCTGCACCCTGGGACGTGAACGCCTGGGGTGCCCGTTGGTTCTTTGGAGGCGGGCTCCTGGTGATGGTGATCGGCGTGATGTTGATGCGTAGCGCCCGTGTCGAGTCGGCCCTGGCGGCGGCCCAGGCCGCGGAGGCGGGCGACGAGGCGAGCCCGCGCGAGTCGCTCAAGGTCGTCGTCGAGCGGGTTCGAGCCATGAACGCCGCAATCGCCGGTCTGTCGCGCGAGGACCTGATGACCTCCTGCGACGCGCTCCTGGGCGAGCAGGTCTTCGCCTTCGGCGAGGCCAAGGAGCAGCTGCGGGCGGAGCTCGGCGGACGGGTCTACGCCCAGGTGATGACCGCCTTCTCGACCGGCGAACGCCGCCTCTCGCGGGCCTGGTCCGCGGCGGCCGACGGCTACCGCGACGAGTCCGTCCAAAGCCTCGCGGAGTGCATCGAACCCTTCGAGACCGCGCTCGAGGCCCTGGGCGGCAAGCCGTCGGTGTCGCGCACCGACAGTGGCGCGGAGTACGTGGTCTGGTCGCCGGGTGGCAGGGAGAACTGATATGGACGCGATGCAGAAGATCGAGAGCCTCGAGCGTCGTCTGGCCGAGCTCGAACGCGGGCGTCGTCGGGGGCGGGCCATGGCGGCCGCCGGGGCCGCGGCTGCGGTGGCGTTGCTGGTGGTCAGCTTCACCCGACAGGACTCCACTCCCGCAGCGCAGGAGGAAGTGGTCGAGGGCCTGCCCAACGACGAGCTGATCCTGCGCGACTCCGAGGGTCGCAAGCGCGTCTGGCTCGGCGTGCTCGGGTCCGGGGAATGCGGACTGGGTCTCTACGACGAATCCGAGACCGCCCGCGCCGAGTTCTTCGTGGGGACCAAGGGCGAGGCCCGCATGTTGATCACCGATCGACTCGGAACGCCCAGGGCCTTCATCGGGGTAGCCGAGGACGGCCTGCCGCTGTTGCGCTTCGCGAACGGCAAGGCTCAGGCCGTGCTCGAGGCCGGCCTGATGGCCGACGGCTCGACGCGCCTGCGCGTCAAGGACCCGGGCGACGGCGGCAGCGCCGACCTGCGCGTGCTCGAGGACGGCCGACCGGGCCTGGAGCTCACCGGCGACGACGGGCGCACCCGCGTCTCACTCGGGGTCTCGTCCCAGGGCGTTCCCGGCCTGCGCCTCAAGGGCAACGACGGCCGCACGGTCTTTGAGCGCCCATAGACGTATTCCTCGTTCCTCGCGGATCCGCGGCAGCTCGAATCCACGACCGCCGGGTTCCAAAGCCCGCTCAGGCGCCATCCGGGTGCAGCGCTGGCGTCGATCAGCCGGCTTCGCGGTCGGCGCTCAGGCGTCGTAGACACTCGCCGCGGCGGCGATCGGGTTTTCGGGGGCGCGGTGGCCCATGTCGGCCAGGACCGTGGCCAGGGCGCTGAGCACCAGGTGCACGTTGCGGCGCGAGCTGCCCGAGCCCATCAGGCCGATGCGCCAGGTGTTGCCCTTCATCGGGCCCAGGCCGCCGCCAATCTCGATCCCGAATTCCGACAACAGGCGTCCACGAACCGCCGCGTCGTCGATGCCGTCGGGGATGCTCACGGTCGTCAGAGGGTTGAGCCGGTGCTCCTCGGCCACGCGCAGCTCGAGTCCCAGCGCCTCGAGCCCCGACCACAGGGCGTGGGCGTTGAGCTCGTGGCGCGCGAAACGCGGCTCGAGCCCCTCGGACAGCACCAGGCGCAGGGCCTCGTGCAGCCCGAAGAGCATGTTGATCGGCGCGGTGTGGTGGTAGGCCCGCGGCCCGCCCCAGTAGGCCTCGATCAGGTTGATGTCGAGGTACCAGCTCTGCACCGCCGAGGCGCGCGAGCCGATGCGGGCGATGGCGCGGTCGGAGAAGTGCACCGGCGAGAGGCCCGGCGGGCAGGAGAGGCACTTCTGGGTGCCCGAATAGAGGGCATCGATGCCGCTCGCGTGGACGTCGAGCGGGTGGCCCGCGAGGGACGTCACCGCGTCCACGAGCAGCAGCGCCCCGCACTCGTCGGCGAGCTCACGCAGGCCCGCGAGGGGTTGCAGCACGCCGGTCGAGGTCTCGCCGTGGACCAGGCCAATGAAGCGGAACTGCCGGCCGGCTGCGGCGCGGCGCAGGGCTTCGAGCTCCAGGGGTCGGCCCCACTCCGCTTCGACCAGGGTCACCTCGGCGCCCGCCCGCCGGGCGACCTCGGCCATGCGACCGCCGAAGACTCCGGACTGGCCGATCAGCACGCGGTCGCCGCGCTCGACCAGGTTGACGACGCAGGCCTCCATTCCGGCCGAGCCGGTCGCGGACAGGGCCGTGGTGCGACCGCCCCGGGCTCCGAGCAGGCATTCGAGCATGGACCGAATCTCGTCCATGGTCTGCAGGAAGGCCGGGTCGAGGTGACCGACCGTGGGCAGGGAGATGGCGCGCAGGACCGACGGATCGACGTCAGAGGGACCCGGTCCGAGCAGGGTGCGGGCGTGGGCGCGCAGGGGGGCGGGGAGCTGCTCCATGGCGCCCAGTGTAAGCCCTGGGCTCGGCCGCTACGCTGGCTGCGATGGGGCGACCTTCCGGCGAGAGCAGGCACCGGCCGCGGGTATGGTCACCGCGCGGCTTCCGCTGGCTGATGAGCCTGTACCCGCCCTACCTCCTGGGCGGCGTGCGCATGGTGGCGGTGGCGACCGACCTGCGCGGCTGCCGCGTGCGAGTGCGCCACGGCCTGCTCAACCGCAACCTCAACGGTACGGTCTTCGGCGGGACCCTCTACAGCGCCGCGGACCCGATCTACGCGGTGCTCTTCTGGCAGATCTTCGCCCGCGAAGGGCGTGCGGTCCGGGTCTGGACCCGCTCGGCGTCGGTGCGCTTCCGTGCACCAGTGACGACGTCGATCGAGTACGACTTCCACATCGACGACGACGTCGTGGATCGCGCGCGGTCGGCGCTGGACGCTCGCGGGAAGTTCGAGCAGGCACTGCACGTGGCCGGAGTTGCTCCGGACGGCAAGGTCTGCGTGGAGATCGAGACCGTGGTGCACCTGGCTGCGCGGTGAACGTCGCGCGGTGAACGTCGCGCGGTGAACGTCGCACGGTGAACGTCGCACGGTGAACGTCGCACGGTGAACGTCGCGCGGTGAACGTCGCGCCGTGATGCCGGCGCGCAGCCCGTCGCTGTCTCAATCGGTCCACACCCAGGTGTGCAGCTCCGCCGGCCCCAGTGAACGGCCACCGCGGGTCGTCGACCAACCCGCCAACTCGCTCGGATCTCCGTGCAGGGTCACGAAGCCGAAACCGTCGACGTCGCCCACCGTGGTGGCGCCCGGTGGCAAGCTGAGTCGGAGCGCGAACAGGTGATTGCGCGAGAGCTCGATCGGCTCGAAGCGCAGCAAGAGGTGCCCGGCGATGGTCGGCGGGGGCAGCTCGAGCACGACTCGACGCAGGTGCTTGCCCGGGTCGGAGCCCTCGAGCCCTAGGCTGGACAGAATCGGTTGACGGGTCCATGCACGCCCTTCGGGTTCGAGCGGGATCGCGTAGACCTCGAGCACCACGGGACCGGCGTCGGCGGGTAGGTTCGCCATCGGAATCGCGAAGCCCGAAAGGCGGTCCAGGTCGGGCCGCACGGCGCGCCACAGCTCGCCGGGTCCGAGGGGCTTGCGGCCGAAGTCCCAGCGCGTTCCGGTCACACCGCGCGCGCGCAACCAGGGCACGAGCGCGGCCTCGTCCGGGCAGGACAAGCCGAGTCGGAGCGAGCCGCTGCCGTCGAGTTGCGGTGAGTCGAAGTCGAAGCGCAGGTGCGCCGACCCGCGGTAGGAACCCTGGACCAAGCGCCCGCGGGCCCGGGCGGGCGCGCCCGCGGTTCCCTCGACGTACAGGGTCCCGAGTTCGGTTCCCAGGGGCGCGCCCGGGCGCACGGCGATCTCCACCCGTCGCAGGCGTTGGCCGTTCACCGGCAGGGTCTGGACCAGGGCCGTCCCGCCACGCAGATCGCCGGCGACGAGGATCGGGGGTCGGTCACGCACGGCGACGTCGGGCAGGTCGGCGGCGCGCAGGACGAAGTCGATGCCGGCCACGAGCAGCCCGGCCAGGGCGGCGATCAGGATCGAGGCGCGCATCAGCTCCCCAGGGCCATCCGTTCGTGCAACAGAGCCCCGTCGAAGAAGGCCAGGGCGAACCACAGGGTCAAGAGGAAGGCGAAGCTCGGCGCCGCGGCCGGGCGCAGACGGCCCGCCCAGGCGCTCCACCATCCGAATGCAGCCAGGGCCGTGGCGGCGGGGAGGGCCGGGTAGAGGTAGCGCCCCGCGGCCTCGCCGCGCAGGGCCACCAGGGCGAACTGGGTCAACAGGACCAGGATCAACAGCAACAGGGCAGGTCGCGAAGTGCTCGCGGACTCCGACCGCACCCCGCGCAGCAGGCCGATCAGTGCGACGACCAACGCAACGACGGCGAGCGCCGCGAACCAGCTCGGCACGGTTCGCCCATACCAACCGAAAGCACCCAGCAGGGTGCGGAAGAGCTCGATCCAGTTGGGCGCGGCCAAGCCGTCCTGGAGTCGCTCGAGCGCACGCGAGAGGTTGGCCGGGATCACCGGGCCGGAGCGCAGGGCGGCCACGGCGCCGGCGATCGTGGCTCCAAGGAGAGCCAGGCCGAGGACGGGCCACGTGCGGCCGAAGCGTCGTCGCAGAAAGACCAGCGCCAGCACTGCCGCGGGAACCACGGCGCTGACCGCAGTGCTCTTGATCCAGGGCGCGACGCCTGCGGCCAGAGCCGCGATCAGCAGCCACCGACGGCGATGGTCGCTCAGCCCGCGCAGGGCGACGTAGGTCGCGAGGGCCACGACCAGCTTGGCCAGCACATCCGGATTGACCGTGGCCGCTTGGCGCAGGTGCATCGGCATCAAGGCGGCCAGGGCACCCACGGCCGCCGCTGGAGCGGGCCCGCCCAACCGGCCCGCGCAGTGGTAACACAGGCCGACGACCGCGACGTAGCACAGTGCCGACAGCAGCCGCAGCCAGCGCAGCCGCGCGATGGTCCCGTCGAATGGGCACAGCCGCAGCCAAGCCCCGGCCAAGAGGTAGTAGCCAGGCGGCTGGGCCGCTGCGGAGATTCCGGGGTGGATGGCGTCGAAGCTGACCGCGCCGGAAGGATCCTCGGCCCAGTCCACGCGGCGCCACACGTCGCTCGCGTCCAGGGCTGCGAGGATCTCCGCCTGCTTCGCGCGAATCTCCCCGTGGTCGAGACCCGGGAAACGCCCGGCAACCTGGTACTGGGACGGGGAGAGCGTCGCCAGGTCCGCGACCCTGGTGACCATGCTGGTGCTGGGCAGATGACCCGCGGCCACGTGCTCGGCGTACTCCAGGTGCCACGGCTCGTCCTCGCCCATGAAGGGCGGCAGCATCCACTGGGACAGGAGTGCGACCGCGAGCGTCAGCACCACCAGCCACCGGGGGCACGGCGGAGCGGGCGGGCGGGGGGGGGCCGGCATGGCCCGAGGATAGCCGCCCCGAGGGCCGAGGCGTTGAGCCGCGCGCCGGGTGGCTTATGCTGCCAGCTCTCGTCCGCCGCCCCCTCGGGTCCCCGATCGACCCCGAATCCGAAACTCTCGATGCCCAGTGCCTCTCCCCACGTCGTCGACGTCGGCGTCTCCAACTTCGCGCTCGAGGTCGTCGAGCGCTCCAAGACGGTGCCGGTCCTGGTGGACTTCTGGGCCGAGTGGTGTGGGCCGTGCAAGACGCTCGGGCCGATCCTCGAGAACCTCGCCGTCGAGCTGAACGGGGCCTTCGTGTTGGCCAAGGTCGACACCGAGAAGGAGCAGGAGCTGGCCGCCGCCTTCCAGGTGCAGAGCATCCCCACAGTCGTGCTCGTGATCGACGGCCGGCCGGCCGACGGCTTCGTCGGCGCCCTGCCCGAGGCCGAGATCCGTCGCTTCCTGGAGCCCCACGTCGGTCCGGTGGAAGATCCCCTGGAGCCCGCGCGGGCCGCGCTCGAGGCCGGTGACGCCGCAGGAGCGGTGGCCATGCTCGAGGGCCTCTTCGCCGATCGCCCCGACGACGACGAGGTCAAGCTGCTGCTGGCTCGCGCCGCCCTGGAGGCTGGCGACAGCGCGCGCGCGATCGGGCTGCTCGACGCACTGCCGCCGTCCGTTGCCGAGGGCGCCGAGGCGCGGGCCCTGCGCGCGCGCCTGGCCCTGGCGCAGGAGCAAGCCGTGGACCTCACGGCCCTGGCGGCCGCGGCCCAGAACGAGAAGGATCTCGACGCGCGCATCGCCTACGGACGGGCTCTGGCCAGTGTCGGGCGAGTGGAGGAGGGTCTCGACCTGCTGCTCGAGACGATCGAGATCGACCGCGAGTACAACGAGCAGGCCGCCCGCCGAGCGATGGTCGAGGTGCTCGACTCCCTCGGCTCGTCGAGCGACCTGGCCCACAGCTACCGCCGCCGGCTCCAGATGGCGATGTACGTCTGATGTGGCTCGAGGACACGCCCGCGGACGTCCGGCGGCTGTTCGACTTCTACCGTGAGTGCGAGTCGATCGTCGCGCTCGAGGACGAGCTGCTCTTCGCCGCCGCGCCCGAGGTCTCCGGCTGGTCCGCCGGGCACCATCTGTTCCACATCACCCTGGCCAACGAGTTGGCCCTGCGGAACGTGCGGATGCTGGTGGACGGCGGGTCCAAGTGGATCGTGCACGAAGGTGGACCCAGCCTGCTCGGGCTGCTGTCGGTCCACCACGGCGTCATCCCGCGCGGCGTCGGCCAGGCTCCGCGCGCCGTCACGCCCCCGGCGCGGCCCGATCCGACAGTCGTGCGGGACACCTACCACAGCAACGTCGCCGAGCTGGAGCGCCTGACCGGCGACCTGGATTCGATCATTGCGGCGCGCGGTGGGATCCCGCACGCCGACCTGGGCGTGCTGTCCGCGACCCGCTGGCTGCGCTTCGCCGGGCTGCACGGCCAGCACCATCTGCGGATCATGCGCGAGGTCCTCGAGGCCCTGCCGGCGCGGAGCGCTTGAAGGCGATGGGGGGCAAGCTCGGCGCCGTGGCGATGGCCCTCGCGGCCCTGGTGCTCGGCGTCTTGGCGTACTTGCGAGACCTCTCCCACAGCGGGCTTCCGTGGCGTTCGGGGGACCTGCCCCTGGCGGGCCTCGCGGGCCCGGTCGAGATTCGCTTCGACGACTACGGCGTGCCACACGTGCGGGCGGAGCACGCCTTGGACCTGGCCCGCGCCCTGGGCTTCCTGCACGCCAATGACCGCATGACCCAGATGGAGCTGGGCCGGCGCGCAGCCGCCGGGCGACTGTCCGAGGTCCTGGGCGAGGGGCTGGTGAACTTCGACGTGCGCATGCGGAGGCTGGGCGTCGCCCGCGCCGCGGCCGAGGGCGTGGCGCGGGCGTCGGATCGGTCGCGCGCCTGGTTGGAGGCCTACGCCGCCGGTGTCAACGCTTGGCTCGAGCGCCGCGGCGACGACCTGCCGCCCGGACTGCGTTTGCTCGGTCTGCGTCCGGAACCCTGGAGTCCGGTGGACTCCGCCGCCTACCCGATCCTGATGGCCTACGACTTGGGCGAGCCCGCTCGCACCGAGCTGCGGCGATCCCAGTGGTTGGCGGCCGTCGGGGTGCCGCGGCTCGCGGAGCTGATGGGCGTGGACGAGCTGCACGTGCCGGAGGAGTTGCTCCGAGCACTGGAGCAGCTGCCCGATCCGACCTCCGACGAGCAGGCCGATGGAGCGCGCGGCAACAGCAACAACTGGGCCCTCACCGGGGCGCACACGGCGACCGGCGGTCCCCTGTTGGCCGGCGATCCGCATCTGACCGTGGGCTTGCCTTCGCGCTTCTTCGCGGCACGCCTGTCGGCGCCGGACTTCGAGGTCTTCGCGCTGACCCTGCCGGGCACGCCGGCGCCGGTGATCGGCGTCGGCGAGCACCGCGCCTGGTCCCTGACCAACACCGGCCTCGACGGCGACGACGTGTTCCTCGAGCGCGTCGACGAGGGCGGCGGTCGCGTCGCTCGGCCCGGCGGCTGGCTCGAGCTCGAGAGCCACACCGAAGAGATTCACGTGCGCTTCGGTGAGACGCGCCAGATCACCGTCGCGCGCAGCGACCTGGGGCCGTTCTTCCCCGGCGATTCGACGGCGCAGGGCCTCGACCGCCTGGCGCGCAGCGTGGCTTGGACCGCGCTGGAAGCTGCCGATCCCCTGCGCCTGTTCCTGGCGTTGGTCGAGGCACCCGCACTGGAAGTGGCCCTGGAGGCGGCGGATACCTACGTCGCGCCGGCACAGAACCTGCTGGTGGCCCAGGCCGATGGGCGCATGGCGTTGCAGGTGATCGGGCGCGTCCCGCAGCGCAGGGCGGGTGATGGGCGCCTTCCGGCTCCCGCTTGGAGCGGTGAGTACGGTTGGCGCAACTACGAGGGCAGGCTGGACGAGGGCGGCCTGTTGCACGTGTCGCCGAGCTCCAACCCGCGTCAGATCGACCCCGAGTCGGGACGCTTGTTCAGCGCCAATGCGGACATTCGGCCGCCCGGCTACGTGGGGGAGTTCTACGCCGACTGGGCGCCACCCCAGCGTCAGAGGCGCATCGAATCGGCCCTTTCGTCGCGGGAGGGTTGGAACACCGACGACCTGGCGGCGCTGCAACTGGACGTGACGTCCCTGTTCGGCCTGGAGTTGGCGGCAGCGCTGGCCGCGGACGATCTGAGCGGGGACGCGACCCTGGCGCGCGACGCCCTGTCGCAGTGGGACGGTCAGGTCGGGGCCCGTGGTCCCGGGGCGTTGTTCGTGCTGGTGCTGCGCGAGTTGATGGCGGCCATCATGGCGGACGAGTGGGAGCAGGGCGGCGCGCCCGCGCCCACCGGACGGGGCCCGGAGTACACGCTGGTGCGGCTGCTGTCGGGCGAGCTGGATCCGATCTGGTTCGACGACCGCCGCACTCCCGAGGTCGAGGGCCGAGCGCAGGTGGTCCAGGCGGCCCTGGCATCGGCCTGGGCCAGCGGAGCCGCGCGCTTCGGGCCTGACGTGGCCGATTGGCGCCTGGACCAGATCCAGAGTCTGACCCTCGAACACCCCCTGGCGGCCTTCCCCGGGCTCTCGGGCAGCTTGAATCGGGGGCCCATCCCCTTGCCAGGTCACTCGTCCACGGTGGCCGCCATCTGGGCCCATTGGGAGGCCGATGCGTTGGTGGTGACCGGTACGGCCGCCCTGCGATTCGTCGCCGATCCGGCCCACCCCGCGGGGTCACGCCACTCCCAGCCCGGCGGGCAGTCCGGGCATCCGTTCGATCCCCACTACGCCGACCAGATCGACGCCTGGCGCACGGCGACCGGCATCCCGGTCCCCTGGGAGGCCCCAGAGGTATCCGAACGGCGGATCCTGCGCCTCCGCTGAGGTTTTACGTAGCGGGCCTTATCGGCGCCGCGCGCGAGGCCCGATAGGCCTCCTCGTTGGCGGACCGACCTGGGGGTCGACCGCGAGATCGCGAAGTTTCGCAGGGGGGCGGGTGCGTGGGGCATCCGAGACCGACGATGACCATTGGGGCAATGTGGGGAGCGAAGCGCCGGCGACGGGGCTTCTCGGTGCTGGAGCTGATGCTGGCCATGACCGTCATGACGGTGGGCCTGGTCGCTGCGTTCAGTGGCCAGATCGGGACCCAGCAGGTCATGCGACAGAGCAGGGAGACCCAGCTGGTGCTGACGCGGCTCGAGACGGTGATGGAGTACATCCACGCCCAGAAGCCGGAGGACCTGCCCACCAACCCGGTCGTGGCCCACGGCAAGACCGCGCCGTTGGACGATGATCTCGGGCTCGACAACCTGAAGATCATCACCCTCTACGACGGCTACGTGCCCGGCGTGGAACCGCCGGACCCTCTGCACTTCAAGATCACCGGCGCGTGGACGGACTTCGAAGGACGCCAGCGCTCGCTGACCTTGGCATCGGTGGTGACGCGATGAGGGACACACGCAAGAACCGGCGTCGGGGTGGGTTCACGCTGCTGGAGCTGACCATCGGCGCGAGTCTGTTGGTGATCCTGGGAGCGTCGATCCTCGAGTCGACCTCGTCCATGAAGCGCATGGCGCTGACCAGCTCCACGGAGAGCATGCTCCAGGAACAGGCTCGGCGAGCGCTGCACACGATCGTGCGGGACCTTCGCACCAGCGGCTTCGTGCAGCTCGGCGCGCTCGACTATCCGCACTTCTTCGACGGGACGCCCGACGCCAACTACGGCGCGCCCGAGCACGCCCACGAGCAGCCGACCAAGGTCGCCGAGGCGGGCGACCTCGACTTCGGCCCCAACCGCGAGATCCTGTTCCTGTTGCCGGCGGACATCGACGCCAACGGCACGCCGGACGTCAACCCGGCTGACGGCAGCTTGATGTGGGACACCGATGATCTGGTCTCCTACACGGTCGTGACCGGCCTCGACGGACGCAACACCCTGTTGCGCCGCGAGACCGACGGCGGCTCGCGGGTGATCGCCCGCGACGTGGAGCGGTTCAACGTCGAGGACTGGACCATCAACCCCATCCTGCCCCCGAACGCCGTGCGCGTTCAGATCTACTTCCGAGCGAGGGACGACGACGGACGCGAGTATCGCTACCGAACGGAGAGCTGGGTCAGCCTCCGCAACGGGACCAGCCTGTGACACCGGAGAAGGGGAACGAGTGGGGACACCAATCATGAGTACCGAAGAACGATTCAGTCAGAGCCTGTCGATTCGCCGGGCCGAGGGGCTCAAGCTGCTCGGCCGCGGGGGCAAGGGGCGCAAGCGCGGCCGACGGGGTGTGGCGATGGTCGCTGCGGTGATTACCGTCTTCTCGGCGGGCGCGCTGCTCAGCGTGATGCTGACGCTCGCGCACTCGACGAACAAGGACGCCAACGTCGCCCACGACGAGCTGCGGTCGAAGTTCATGGCCGAGGGAGCGCTCGAGGTCGCCACCAAGGACGTGCAGTCCCTGGTTGCCAACTGGAACCTGCCGACGGCGGTCAAGGGCGACTGGATCGACATCGACGGGACCTCCGTCCCGTTCACGATGGAGCCCAGCGGCTACTTTGCCGTGCAGTCCGACGAGAGCGGGATCACGGACTACCTGATCGGTTATCAGCTGACCGCCATGGCGAACGTGGGCGACTCCAGCTACCGCATGCGGCGAGTGGTGAACTGCCGCGCGACGCCGATCTTCCAGTTCGCGGTGTTCTACACCAACGATCTGGAGGTCCACAACGGGCCGGACATGACCCTCGGGGGCCGCGTGCACTCGAATCGGAACATGTACCTGAGCCCGAATGGTGGGAAGCTGACGATGGATACCAACTACATCCATGCCGTCGGCAGCATCTTCCGCCACCGCAAGAACAGCGTCTCGGCCTCGAACGGCACGGTCGACATCCGCGAGTGGGTGAGTGATCCGTGGGATCCGACGGAGCCCGAGAAGTACACGCCGATGATGAGCCAGTCGGAGCTCGAAGCCTACGGCTTCTCGAGCATCAGCGGCTACGACAGCAAGTTCCTGTTCGGCGTCGACGGCAACGGCGACGGGGACTTCAACGACATCGGCGACATGCCGGCCTTCATCAAGGGCTCGTTGACCATGTGGGACGAGCCCGACGGGTACAGCGGTGGGTCGGGCAACACCGTTCTGACCGGCGACCACGGCCTGGGTGAGGCGGTGACGCCCGGGATCGGTTCGATCCAGCTGTACGAGCAAGTCGATCCGGGCAAGGGCAACTACAAGCTCGACGCCGTCACCGGGAAGTACGTCCCGAGTGCCGGCGGAGACTACCAGCCGGGCTTCTTCCACCAGAACGCGGGGCTCAAGCTGCTGCTCGAGCCCGGCGCCGGAGGCGAGCCCGAGCTCAAGGCCTACAAGGGGCTGGCCGACGTCACGGACGACCTGGTGGACTCCGGAGTGATCTACCTGAGCGAGATCTTCGACGCGCGCCAGGCCGACGGCACGGAGAACCCGTCGGGGATGGTCACGGTGATCGAGGTCGACATGGGCAAGCTCAACGCGAGCGGGTACTTCCCGTCCAACGGTCTGCTCTATGCGGGTAGCTACTTCGCGGGTGAAGGCACCGAGGCCGGCGGGCTCAAGGCGGTCAACGGCTCCGAGATCTCGGCGCCGCTGACCATCGTCTCGCAGACGTCGATCTACGTGGAGGGCGACTACAACACGGTCAACAAGACCAGTGCGGCAGCGATCGGCGATGCCGTCAACCTGCTCTCGAACAGTTGGGACGACACCAAGACGGCGGGTAGCCTGCCCAAGGCTTCGGACACGACCTTCAACCTCGCGCTGATCACCGGCAACCAGGAGACGACCGGGAACACCTACAACGGTGGCCTCGAGAACCTCCCGCGCTTCCACGAGAGCTGGAGCGGTAAGACAGCCAAGATCAACGGGTCGTTCGTCAACACCTGGACCAGCAAGTTCGCGACGGGCGCGTGGAAGTACGGCGGGGACCGCTACACCGCGCCCAATCGCGATTGGTCTTACGACGAGGACTTCAACGACATCAAGAACCTGCCGCCCTTCACGCCCATGGCGGTCACGGCGGACCCGGTCGTTACCTGGTAAGACCCTGCGTCCGCCTCGGGCGGGGGGTGCCGGAGCAGGGGTCTGCCTCCCCAGGGGGTTGACCCCTGCCCTCGTTCGGGGCTAGAACCGAGTGCGTCGTCAGTGGGAGTCGGACCGAGAGCCGCTCGTGTCCGACTCGCGCCAGCGGCCGCCGGCGGGGAAGACCCCGACGCGCGCGTGCCCCGGGACGCCGGGGCTGGCATGGAGCCCGATGGAGGGTCACCTCACCCTCCGGAGGGGAAACGCCCCGAAAGGAGGTGGTCGAAGCCATGTGTGACGGTTCCAGGAGTCTGCACACCTGAGGAGCGCCGGCTTCTCAGACCTCCGAGCCGCGGCGCCCACGCCGCTGATCGGGCGGACGATTCGCCTCGCTCCCCCCGACCCGCGCAGTGGGTGACCACGGATCGTGGGTCTCAAGGACTGTGCAGTCCAAAAAGGGCCCGCCCCCGCTGTCCGCGGTGGCGGGCCCTCCAGTTGGGTCAATCGCCCGAGGCTCTGAGTCCGAGGCCTCTGAGTCCGAGGTTCGGTCACTCCCATCGGATTGGAACCACGCTGGCAGAGCGGCCATCCGCCAGCGTCGCGACGGCCGCGCTTTGTCGCCGCGCTTTGCCGGTGGCGGCTCGGCTCGCGGCGTGCGAGGCCGAGCGTCCGAACCGGGGCGTCAGGTGGTGAGACGCGTCCGGACTGCCTCCAGGGCCTGTCGCCGTCCCTGATCGTCCAAGCTCTCGCCTTGCTCGAAGCTGTCGATCAGTCCGTCGAGTTCGCGGGCGAGGGCAGCGGGGTCGACCCCATCCAGTTGTTCCAGCGCACGGAAGTCCTCCGCCAGATCCGGAGCGAGCTGCACCAGGCGCGTCAGTGGAGAGGCGAATTCGCCCTCGTCCGCGTGGTCACCCATGTGGGCGAGCTCCGCGGCCAGAGCGGCGGCCCTTTGGCGCAGCTCGTCCAACTGGGCGTCGCTGGACTTGAGCCTGCCCGAGACCTGGAGCAGCGAGCTACGCGCTCGATCGCGGTCGGTCTTGACCATCTGGGTCTGTTGGATGAACTGATCAAGATCGGCCTGGGTGGCTGCCAGGCGAGCACTCGTCGACTCCAGATCGCTCCGCGTGGCCGCCAGTTCACCGCGGTTGCGCTCGAGTTCGACTTCGACCGCCTCCAAGGCAGCGCGGGTGTCGTTCAGCTCGGTGACGCGATCGTCGCGCTCACGCTCGGTAGCCGAGGCCCGTTCACGGGCCTGCTCGAGCTGCTGACCCAGGGCCTGCAGGTCCATGGCGGCAGCACCCAGCTCGCCGCGCGTCTGCGACAGCTCGCCGCGCACCCCGTCGAGATCCAGCTCCAACCGGGAGACCTGCTCGCGGCTGGCGGCGACTTCGCCCGACTGGCGCTCGCGGTCCTGCTCGGCTGCCTCCGCCCGGGCGAGCGTTGCCTGCAGCTCTCCCTGGGTGTCGGTCAGCTGACGTTGGGCCGTCGAGATGTCCTCGTTGGCCTCGCCGAGTTGCTGTCGCGTCGAACCCAGGGCGGATTGCACCTGCTCGACCTCCGCTCGGATCCGCTCCACCTCGGCCGCGCGCTCGTCGCGCTCCGCGGCGGTGGCGGCGAGCTGCTCGTCGGTCTGGCGCAGTCGTTCCTGGACCTGGTCCAACTCCGAGCTCAGTCCATCTCGCTTGCCTGCCGTTTGCACCAGCTCGAGCTTGGTTTGCTCCAACTCACGGGCCGAGTCCTGCAACTCCTTTTGCGTCGAGGCCAGGGTGGCCTCGATGCTGTCGCCACGCTCCCCGGCCTCGACCAGGAGGCTCTCGGCGTTGGCGAGCCGGTCTTGGGTGCCCAGCAGTCGATTGCGGGTCGACTCGAGGTCCCCTTCGACGCTACGGGCGCGCTCGTTGGCCGCTGCGAGTTGAGCGCGCGTTGCCGTGAGGGCGGCCTCGACCTGCGACGACTGCTCCGCGGTCGTGGCCAGCTCGTTCTCGAATCGGGTCGACTGGTCCGTCGCTCGGGCGAGCTCGGTGCTGGTGGATTCCAGCAGCTCGGTGGTGGCGCGTAGCTCCTGGCGTACGGCCTCCAACTGCGCGGCGGTCTCGCCCAGCTCGGTCCGGGCTCGCGTCAGCTCGGCCCGCTGCTCCTCGCTGCCGGCCTCGGCTTGCTGCGCCCGGGCCAGAGCTTCGCCCAACTGGCGATCGGTGCTCTCGACGCGGTCGTCTGTGGACTCCAGGCGCGCCTGGGTCTCAGCCAGCTCGGAGCGCAGGCCCTCGAGGCTCGCTCGGGTCTCGCCCAGCTCGAGGGTCCGCTGGTCGCGCTCGGCTTCGAGCTCCTCGCCGCGGGCCGTCGCGGCCTCCAGCTCGGAGGCCGTGTCGGCGAGGCGCGCGTTGGTGTGCTCGAGGTCGCCCTTCAACACGTCGAGCGCCTGGCGGCTGCGGTTCAGCTCTTCGCTGCGCCGGTTCGAGGCCTGTTCGGCCACCTCGGCTCGGGCCATCGCCGCGGCCAGCTCCTCGGCCGTCGACTCCACCTGTCGACCGGTTTCGCCCAGCTCGGAGCGCAGGGTCTCGAGCTGTCCGCGGGTCGAAGTCAGCTCGTCGCGCAGCTCGCTGAGCTCCAGCCCGAGTGTCTGCTCCCGCTCCGTGGAGGAGCCCAACTCGGCCTCGGCCGTCTCACGACTCGCACGCTGGACTCCCAGCTCGGACTCGAGCTGCTCGAGCTGCCCCCGCAGGGCGGCAGCGGCGTCCCGTTCGAGTTGCAGTTCCGCCTCACGGGAGCCCAGCTCGGACTCGAGCTGACCCGCGTGGTCACGGGCGTCGCGCGACGTCGCTTCGATCTGGGCGCGCAGGCCGCTGCACGCGTCCCGTTCGAGCTGCAACTCACCCTCGAGGGCCAGCACCCGGCTGTCTTTCAGCTCCAGGACCTGACCCGTGCCGCGGGCACGGTCGCGGGCCAACTCGAGCTCCGCCAGGAGCGTCGCGCGCGCATCCTCGAGCGCCCCGATGCGTTGGTTCGACACCTCCAGGAGCTGGGTCGTGCGGTCCACCTGCGCGCCCGACGAAGTGGCCTCGGCGCGAGCGTGCGTCAGCTCGGCGCGCTGCATATCGAGCGCATCGGTGAGCTGCTGCGCTCGCAGCTCGGACGCGGCGAGTGCGGCGCGTACCTCGACGAGCTGGTCATGGATCTCCTGGGTGCTGGACTCGCGCTCGCGGGTGCGGCCGCGTTCGCCTTCGAGTTCGGCCTGGAGCGCCTGTTCCGAGGCCTGCAGCCGTCGCTCGGACTCCTCGAGCGACGCGATCTGCGCCTTCGCCTCGTCCAGTGCTTCAACCAGGCTCGCGCACTCGGCACCCAGCTCACCCGCGTCGGTGCGTGCCCGCATCAGCTCGGCGCGCTGAATGTCGGTCGCGTCGGAGAGCTCCTGCGCGCGGCCCTGCGCCGTGGCGAGCTCGGCCCGCACGTCGTCCAACTCCGAGCGGACCTTGTGGACCAGGTCGTCGCGCTCGCGGACCCGATGCCGCTCCAGTTCGAGCTCGACCTCCAGGTCCTCGGCCTCGCTACGGGCGGCGGCGAGGGCTGCCTCGGCCTCGGCCGCGGCCCGCTCGTGGGCCTCGGCCTCGGTGGCGAGATGCTGTTCGAATTGCTCGCTGCGCTGGCGGGCGTCTTCGACTTCCTCCTGGGCCAGCTCCAGCTCCAGGGCCAGAGCCGTGCGGGCCTGCTCGAGTTCCACCGAACGCGAGCGACTGACCTCCAGCTGCGCGTGCGCCGTCTCGAGCTCGGCGCGCGTCTCGCCCAGCACCTGCTCGAGCCGCCGCCCGTGGGTCTCGAAGACCTCGCGCACCTGCGAGAGCTCCTCGGCCACGGCGGCGGTTCGGGCGCGGTTGGTTTCCAACTGCGCGTGGGCAGCCTCCAGCTCTTGTTGGAGCCTATCGATCAGCTCTCTGGCCTGCATCTCGCCCTCCTGGGCGGCTGTTTCAACTCGGGCCTCGGCCGCAGCGAGCTGCGCCCCGAGTTCCGCCAATTCCTCGCTCCGTCGCGCCTCACGTTCCTCGGCCTCGGCAATGGCCTGCTCGGCGTGCTCGCGTGCTTCGTGTTCCCGTTCCAGATCCTGGCCGATCGATGCGCTGGCCTGCTGCATCTCGGTGCGCAGGGCGCCGAGCTCGTGCTGCAGACGCGCGCGATCGTGGGCGAGATCGGCGGCCTCCGACTCCACTTCGGCCGCGCGTGCCCGGGCTGCACCGAGCTGGGCTTGGAGGTCGCCCGCGCGTTCAAGGGCGCTGTCTATCTCCGCCAGGCGCGCGACCGCAGCGGCGCAACTGTTGCGTGCGGATTGCTCGAGGTCGCGGTGGTTGGCGCGCAGGGCGCCGATCTCGCGGCGCAGCGCCGCGACTTCGCCGCTGCGATCGGCGCTCGCCAGGCGCTCCTGCAGGCCCCGCACCTCCTCCGCGTGTCGGCTGCGTCGGTGCTCCAGCTGGGCGGCGACCTCGGCGGCATCGGACTCGGCTCGGCCCAGGGCCTCGAGCTGGCTGCGCAATTCACCGATCTCGTCCTCGAGGCCTCGGGCCAGCTCGCGCGCGGCCGTCTGTTCTGATTCGGCCCGCTCGGCTCGCTCGCGCAGCGCCTCGACTTGCTCGGCGAGTTCGGAAGCCCTGGTGTCTTCGGCAGTCTCGATCGCGTCCTCCCGGTCCGCGCTCGGGTCGCCGCCTTGCTCCTCGTCCGCAGCGGCGGAGGCCGAACCCAGGGCCAACTCCTGCTCCAGACGCGCGATCTCGTCGCGGGTGCGGCGCAGCTCCTCGCCCAGATCCTCGTCGCCCGCGTGCGCCGCGAGGCTCTCGCGGGAGCGGGACAGTTGCTCGCCCAACTCCGCGACCGTCTGTTCCAGCTCGACCACTCGACTGTCGGCCGCGGGGGCGGAACCTCCCTCGAGGGCGGCGGCCAGTTGGTCCCGCTGGGCCTCGGCTCGGACCAGCTCGGACTGCATCCGCTCGAGCTCGCGTCCCCAGCGTGCCTCGGTCTCCTCCGAGCCCTGGCGGTGGAGCCGCGACCGGACCACGAGCGAGTAGAGACCACCGGTTGCAAAGGTGGCCAGTAGGGCGGCGGCGAGCGGGAGGATCTCCATGGGGGGGCGGGACCCGGGGCGGGGTTCCTCCCCGGGGTGTCGGATGACCACGAGTGGTCCTTGAGTGTTTGCCGTCGGCGGGAGCGCGCCGGACGAGGTGGGGGCGCTATGCTCCCTGCCGAGGACCGTCCGGGTCCCGCTTCCTGGAATTCGGACCCTTTCGATGGCTCCCCATTGCCACCAGCTCCAACCACCTAGCAAGCGGCTCGACTTGCCTGCCGGGATGCCTCCGACGCTGCTCGTGCAGGTCCACACGGAGGAGGAGTTCGACTGGCAGGCGCCCTTCGATCGCAAAGCGACGGCCACGACGTCGGTGCCGCAGTTGCCGCGGCTGCAGGCGGTCTTCGACGCCCACGGCACCGCCGCGACCTGGGCTGTGGATTGGCCGGTGGTAGAGCATCCCGGGATGGCCGAGGGCCTGGCGACCTGGGTCCGCGACGGCCGCGCCGAGGTCGGGGCACACCTGCACCCCTGGGTCAACCCGCCCTTCGTCGAAGAGGTCAACCGCACCAACTCCTTCGCCGGCAACCTGCCGCCGGAGCTCGAGCGTGAGAAGCTCGGTCGATTGGTGGCCCAGATCGAGGCGCGCATCGGCGTCGCGCCCAGAACCTACGTCGCCGGTCGTTACGGCGTCGGACCGAACACGCTCCGGGCCCTGGTCGAGCTGGGGTTCCGGATCGACGGGAGCGCGACGCCGCCCTTCGACTTCCGCGCCGAGGGCGGTCCCGACTTCAGTCGCTTCCCGGTCAGTCCCTATCGCTACGACGGGGTTCCCGAGCTGCTCGGACTCCCGGTGACCGGCGGATACCTGGGGCTCCTGCGGTCCCTGGGCCGGGTCCTCATGCCGCTCATCGACGCGCCCCTCGCCAAGCGATTGGGGGTCGAGGCGATCCTCTCTCGATTGGCCGTACTCGAGCGCGTGCGTCTGTCTCCGGAGGGCTTCAGCCTGGCGGAGATGCAGGCCCTGACCCGGCGCTTCCACGCGGACGGGGAACGGGTCTTCACCCTCTCGCTGCACTCCACGTCGATCCTGCCGGGGGGCAGCCCCTACTGCGCCACCGAGTCCGACGTGGTCGAGCTGCTGGGCCGCCTGGATCGCTACCTGGGTTGGTTCCGCGGCGAGTTCCAGGGCCGAATCCAGTCGCACCTCTCCTTCGCCGACACCCTCGCGGAGATCGAGGGTGGGGCGCGCCCGTGGGCCAGCGGCCGAGCGGACTCAACTGGCGCGGGGCAGGCGCAGTTCGAAGCTCGCGCCGACGTCGGCCGGAAGTCGGCGCAGATCCCCCCCGAGCTCCCGGGCCAGACCCCGCGCGAGCGCCAGGCCTAGGCCCACTCCGGGCGCTCGTGACTCGACCGCTCGCTCGCTGCGCGCGTAGGGTTCGAACAAGCGTCGGGAGATGTCGCGCGGGATGCCGGGACCGTTGTCGCTCACACGAACGCGCACGGCACGGTCTGAGACCTGCAGCTCGATCTTCAGCTCCGGGTCGGCTCCACTGGCGCCGTACTTGACCGAGTTGTCGACGAGGTTCATGAGGATCTGCTCGACGGCCTGCCGGTCGGTGACCAACTCGACCTCGGGCGCGATGGAGCGCGGATCGGTCGCGTCGAAGCACAGTCCGCCCTCCAACGCGCGTTCCTCGAGCCGAGGCAGGATCACGTCCAAGAGTGCTCGCAGCGGCACGCGCTCGCGCGCCAGGCCCGCGCGGCGTCCTTCGATGCGCGAGTGGGTCAGGACGTTGTCGACCACCCGTCGCAGCCGTTCGGCCTCGGTCACCAGGGTGCGATGGTAGTCAGCCCGCGCCTCGTCGGTGCTGACCACGCCGTCGGCGAGCATCTGCGAGTACATGCAGAAGGTCGTCAGGGGGGTGCGCAGCTCGTGGGTCACGGCCGAGGCGAACCGTCCTCGCCGCGCGGAGAGCTCCCACGCGGTCCACAGGGCCACGACCGTCGCGCCGACCGTCGCCAGGAAGCCGATCCAGGCCAGGGTCAGCACCCGGCGCGTGGTCGACCAACCGGGGGGCGGTGGCGGCACGGCGTTCAGCTTCAAGAGCACCGGCAAGTTGGCCATGCGCGAGGTGCCCGGCTCGATCTCGCCGCGAGGCTGCTCGAGCAGCTCCAGTCGCAATTCGCGCTCGTCGAAGTGGGTGGCGTTGCGCAGGCGCTGTCGCAGGGCGGGCCAGTCGAACCAGACGCCTTGGATGCCGGCCGGCTCGTCTCCGCTGCGGCGTGCGAGAAGCAGGCGAAGTCGCCCCTGCTGATCCCTGCCGGGCGGGACGACGGCCGCGATAGGGCCGCTGGAACCCTCGACCCGCGAAGGGCTCAGGCGTTCCATCAGGAACGTCGCCAGGTCGGGATCGGCCAGGTCGCGCAGGAGCAGGGCGGCCCGCTCGATCGACGCGGCGTCGGTCCAGCCGCGCTCGATCGCGTCCCGATGGAACTCGGGCGCGGGGAGTTGGGGCGACGTCCAGCCGCTCGCCTCGTTCCAGGCGAAGTGCAGGATCGCGTAGCGGTCGGGCTTCACCAAGAGCGGCGATGGAACCAGGATCTTCCCGCCCGGGAGCGGCTCGCCCTCGCGGGTCAGGGCCTGATCGGTGATGTAGAACGCCTCGTAGTGCTCGTCCGGGCGGGCGGACTCGGTCGCCAGCAGTGGCGCGATGGCCGCGTCGGCGCGCCAGGTCGACTCGTCCAGCTCCCGTTGCAGGTCGTTGAAGCGGCGCGTGTCGAGGGTGTGGCGCTCGTAGGTCATAACGACCCAGCTCACAGCGAAGAGCGCCCCCACGGACACGGCCGTCAGGGCCGCGAGCAGGATCCAGCGGCGTCGCCCGAGGTTCATCGCACCTGGATCAGGCTGGCGATGCGTCCGCGTCGGTCGCCGGAAGCTCGCCGGCACCGGCGGCGGTGGTGGAATCGACGTTGCCCAGCGCGTAGCCCTTCGCGCGCACGGTCAGGACGACCTCGGGCTCGCCGCCGCTGTCCCCGAGGTGCTCGCGCAGGCGCGCGATGGTCATGTCCACGGTGCGGGTCTGGACTCCCCGTGGATCGATGCCCCAGACGCAGCGCAAGAGCTCCTCGCGCGACACGGCGCGCTCACGGTTGATGGCCAGGTGCTGGAGGAGGTCGGATTCGCGCTCGGTCAGTTGGGCGCGGGATCCGTCGGGCAGGGAGACCTCGCGGCGCTCGAAGTCGATCGTGCGCCCGGCGACCCGCAGCTGGGGCACCGCGTGGGGGCGTTCCGCCGAGCGCCGCAGGACCGCCTCGACCCGCGCCAGGAGCTCGCCGGTGCTGAAGGGCTTGACCACGTAGTCGTCGGCCCCTCCGCGCAGACCGCGGACCCGATCCTCCTCCGAGCCCCTCGCCGTCAGGAAGATGACCGGCAGCAGGGGCTGGAAGGCGCGCAACTGGCGCAGGACCTCGAAGCCGTCGAATTCCGGAAGCATCACGTCGAGCAGCACCAGGTCGTGGCTACCGGTCGCGCCGAGCTCGACCGCTCGACGGCCGTCGGGCGCTTCGGAAACGGCGTAGCCGGCGAACTGGAGGGCGTCGACCAGACCGCGACGGATGGCGTCGTCGTCCTCGACCACGAGCAGTCTCGCAAGGGGCATGGTCCGATGCTAACCCTGGGGGGCGGCCGGCGGATCACCGGGGGCGGTCACGGGGGCGTAACGGGGGAATCGCAGCGCCGCTCAGACCGGTCCAGGACGTCACTCCGCGGGCGCGAGCGGTTAGGCTCCCGGGTCCGCGGTCGGTCCTGCGCCCGCGCCTTCCACCCGGCCCTCAGCGAACTGCGCCGATGTTGATTGCTTCCCTGCTCGTATCCCTCGCCGCGTCCATTCCGGGCGGTGGTTCCGCCACCTCGACCGAACTGCAGCCCTCTGCGCTGGCGGTTCCCGTGCTGCAGGCTGCCGTGGCAGACCCCGCGCCGCCGCCCGAGCCGGCCACGGGTCGTGCCGCGGTCGTGTCGTCGGTCCAGGAGGAGGGCAGCAACCGTCGCTCGCCCAAGATCGAGATGCCCGCGGACCTGCCGACCGAGCCCCTGGTCTACGAGCGGACCTGGTCGCGCTATCGGGTCGACGTGGGCAACGTCGTGGCCGACTCGGAGCACCACGGGGCCGTGACCATGACGGTGCTGGAGGTGGACGACAAGGGGAACCGGGTGCTGCGCTGGCAGGCCGCGCCGGCCCAGTGGACCCGCGAGCTCAACACGGGCAGCTTGATCGACCAGGCCGCCGACAAGGGAGTGGCCGAGCTGCGCACGGGGCTCTCCTACGACATCGTGATCAGCCCCAAGTACCGCACGATGATTCTCGACGACGCCGAGGCCGCCGCCGCCGCCGCCGAGGGGGCGGTGGAGCGAGCGGTGCGCGAGATCGACGCCGGGAACTACTTCCACGCCATCAAGGAGCGCGCGCGTTCGACCGTGCGCAGCGCCTTCGCGACCCCCGAGCTGATCGAGTACACCCTGCTCGAGGAGCCCACGATCCTGTTCGAGCCCTTGGGCCGGACCTATCGCATGAACGAGGACCGTCGCTGGGAGGACTTCTTCGTCAACCCGGTCGGGGCAGCGCCCCTGCCCGCCCTGTCCGTCCTCGCGCCGGTGTTCCACGACGAGGAGAACCACCGCATGGAAGTGCGCTGGACCCGTGAGCTGGTCCACGAGCAGGCCGACGCGATCCTGGAGACGGACCTGGCGGCCCTGCGCCGGCGCCTGAAGGACAACGAAGCCGCGCCCTCCCTGGCCGAGATGTTCGCGATCCGCGAGGAGACGCGCTACCTGCTCGACATGCAGACCGGCCTGCCCCTGTTCGCGGAACGGCGCTCGCTCGTACGCATCGGTGCGGACGAACGCATCGAGAGCGTGCGCTTCGTGCTGAGCGGCTTCGAGGCGTCGGAAGATCTGACGGGACCTTGGGAGAACATGACCACGACGGGCCAGGCCAGTGGAACGGCGGAGAACGACGACCGCTGACCCCGGGAGCGGCCCCCCGCAAGGGGTCGAGGGAGAGACAGGCGCGGGCATCCCGAGCTTCGGTCCGCCCTTCACTGTTCGTCTCGAGGACGGCACCGGCGGCAGCAGTCGTCGGCTGCGCTTCGAAGGGGAGCTGCGCTTCCAGGCCTGCTACCGCTCATGGCGCCGGGTTCGGTCGATGGTCGAGGACGGCCCGGTCGGTCACTACGAGCTCGACCTGTCCGGGGTGCGGGGCATGGACGGCGGCAGCGCGGCGCTGTTGATCCAGTTGATTGGCGACCTGCGCGAGCGCGGGGCCGAGGGCGAGATCGTGGGCGCGACCGGCAAGGTGCGCGGTCTGCTCGAGCTCTACGGGGCCCACCCACCCAAGCCCAGCGACAAGGCCCCGCCGGCTCGTGTAGGCCTCTTCGAGCAGGTGGGCGCGGCGGTCGACGATCTGCTCGGCAAGCTCGGTGAGGCGGCGGACTACATCGGGACGTTGGTCGCGGAGGCGCGCCTCGCGATCCGCACGCCGCGTACGGTGCCCTGGGGCAACGTCGTCCGACTGGCCGAACGCCACGGCGCGGACGCCTTGCCGATCGTGGCGGCGATCAACTTTCTGGTGGGCCTGATCCTCGCCTTCCAAGCCTCCGGCCAGCTCGAGCGCTTCGGCGCCGAGATCCTCGTGGCGGACCTGGTCGGCCTGTCGGTGGTGCGGGAGCTGGGTCCCTTGATGACCGCGATCATCGTGGCCGGCCGGTCCGGCGCCGCCTTCGCAGCCGAGCTCGGCACCATGCGAGTCTCCGAGGAGGTCGACGCACTGCGCACCCTGGGCATGTCGCCCTACCGCTTCCTGGTCGCGCCGCGCTTCATCGCCTTGATCCTGACCCTGCCGCTCTTGACCCTGATGGCGGACGGCGTGGGGCTCCTGGGCGGGCTGGTGGTCGGCATCTACGTGCTCGACTTGACCCTGATCAGTTATTGGAACGAGACGCTCAGCGCCGTGGGCGGCCTCGACATCCTCGGCGGGCTGATCAAGTCGGTGCTCTTTGCCATGGTGATCGCGGCCATAGCGTGCCAGCGCGGGCTGGCCACCAGCGGCGGAGCCGAGGGCGTGGGGCGCAGCACGACGTCGGCGGTCGTCACCACGATCTTCCACCTGGTACTGCTCGACGCGGCCCTGACCTGGGTCTTCCGGATCTACGGAATCTGAGCCTTGGACGTCGACCAACGACCGCCCCCGATCCTCGAGGCCCGCCGACTGACTGTCGGCTGGGGCGGTGTGCCGATTCTCGAGGACCTCTACCTGCCCGTGGAGCGGGGCGCGGTCCTGTGCGTGCTGGGGGGCAGCGGCACGGGCAAGTCGACCCTGTTGCGCGCCCTGATCGGTCTGGACCGGCCGATGTCGGGCGAGGTCATCATGCGCGTCGAGCCCGACCCGTACCTGCCTCCGGAGGCGCCGCGGCTGGGAGTCCTGTTCCAATCGGCGGCGCTGTTCGGCTCGATGACGGTGCTCGAGAACGTGGCTCTGCCCCTGCGGCGCTGGACCGATCTGGACCCGCGGGCGATCGAGACCATCGCCCGCGCCAAGCTGCGCCTGGTGGGTCTGGAGTCCTACGAGAACCACCTTCCGGCGGAGCTCTCGGGCGGCATGAAGAAGCGCGCCGGCATCGCCCGGGCGATCGCCCTCGAGGCGCCGCTGCTATTCCTGGACGAGCCGTCGGCCGGTCTGGATCCGGTCACGAGCGCGGCCTTGGACGATCTGATCCTGACCCTCAACCGGAACCTGGGGATCACCGTCGTGATCGTGACCCACGAGCTGCAGAGCGTCTATCGGATCGGCACCGACTGCGTGTTGCTCCACCGCGATACGAAGGGCATCGTGGCCCGCGGTCGTCCCACCGTCCTGCGCGACAAGTCCAAGGATCCGCGGGTGCGCGCCTTCTTCCACGCCGAGCATTCTCTTCGGTCGAGCCAGTCGGACGCCCAGCCCGCGCAAGTCCAGCCATGATCGTCAATCCCGCCAACCACTGGAAACTGGGCCTGTTCGTAGTGGGATCGGCCGCCATGGGCTTCGGTGCCTTGACCTACTTCGGGGCCGAGCGGATCTCGCGCGAGACCTTCGAAGTGGTCAGCTACTTCGGCGAGTCGGTCGAGGGGCTCGACGTGGGGTCGCCGGTCAAGTACCGCGGGGTGACCCTGGGGCGGGTGGAGAAGATCGGCTTCGCGCCCAACCGCACCGACGTGGCCGTGACCAGCGAGATCTTCTTCGAGACGGTCAAGAGCCTGGGCTTGCTCGAGCAACTGCCGACCGTCAGCACCGGCTTGAACTTCGAGATCGAGGGCCTGCGGGTGCAGCTCTCGCGCTCGGGGATCACGGGCATCGCCTACCTCGAGGCCGACGTGTTCGACACCGAGCGCATGCCAGAGCCCGTCTACGACTTCACCGTGCCCTGGAACCACGTGCCGAGCACCGAGTCGACCCTCGCGTCCCTCGGCAGCACCCTGGCCGAGACCCTCGACTCGATGCCGGAGCTGCTCAAGTCGACCAACGACCTGGTCAACCGCTTGGACGGCGCGCTCGAGAGCCTCGACGTCGAGTCCATCGGGGCCGACACTCGCGCGACCCTGGGCGCGGTCCGGGACCTGGCCCAGGACCTGAGCGCCCTGGAGACCGCGCAGCTGGTCGGGGACCTGCGCCTGGCGGTGGAGGACGTGCGCGCGCTCACGGCGCAGGTCTCGACCGCGCTCGAGCCCCTCGGGCCGGCGGTGGTCGATGCGCGCGAGGCGGCCTCCGCGGCGCGGGTGGACCTGGCCGAGACCGGCTCGGCGATTCGCGCGGCGAGCGTCTCGGTGGAGTCCTTGACCGACGAGAGCCGACTCCTGGCCCGCGATCTGCGCGTGGAGCTCTCGGAGTTGGGCGAGACGCTGGGCGCGCTTCGACGCCTGGCCGAGTTGTTGGAGCGCGATCCCTCGTCGCTCCTGCGCGGACGCCAACCTTGAGCAACGGACTATCCACCATGGGCCGCTATCCGATCACCGTCGCCGCGCTCGCCTGCGCCGTCCTGGCCTCCTGCCTCGGTGGGCCGGGGATCGAGCCGCGCTACTTCTCGGCTACCGCCGCCTTCGATGCCAACCTCGAAGCGGCCCAGCCCGACGCCGACGAGGTCTACTTGATCGAGCTGCAGCCGGTGCGAGTGGTGGGGCACCTGCGCGAGCGCATGGTTTGGCGCGACGGGGCCGGGGAGGTGGGCTTTCGCGAGGATCGGCGCTGGAGCGAAGATCCCGCTGGCCTGCTGGCCCGCGGTCTCGAAGCGGCCCTCGCCGCCGCGCCGGGGGTGGGCGCCGCACCCGCCGCCGCGGAGTGGAGCCTGTCGGTGACCCTGGAGCAGTTCGGCGAGCTGCGCGCCACGGACACCCGCGCCGAAGTGGGCCTTCGCGCGACCCTCGTCGACCGTCGCGGCAGGGTCGTGTTGCAACGGCAATTCAGCGCGTCCGAGCCGGTTGCCGACGACGATCCGGGCGCCCTGGTGCGGGCCTTGGGCGCGGAATTGGCGGACCAGGTGCAGCTGCTGTTGGCCGCCGTCGAGGACGAGTTGGCGGCCCGCGGCGTGGCTCGTACGGCCTTTCGCTGAAGGGCCCGGATTTTATGGGGCGCGACCCTCAGGTCCCGCCTGGGGGCGGTCGATGCGGAGGGTGGATCCGTACTCGAATCCCCCTGCGATGCTCCCGATCCCCGACGACTTCGGCGCCGACGCCTCGGCGGAACAGATCTCAGAGATCCTCGTGCACGGCCTGGGCTCCGGCGAGATCGAAGTGCCGGTGCTCAACCAGAGTGTGGTGCGCCTGTTGGAACTCTGTCGCGAGGAGGACTACAGGGTCGAGGCGGTCGTCGGCATCGTCTCCCGCGACCCGGCCCTGGCGGCGCGGATCCTGCGCGTTTCCAACTCGGCGGCCTACGCGCCGACCATTGCGATCGAAACGGTGGGGCAGGCCGTGACGCGCCTGGGGGCCAGGGCCCTGTCCGAGATCGCCCTGGCGTTGATGCTCAAGAACCAGGTCTTCCGGGCCTCCAGCCGCCATTCGGAGATGGTCCGACGCCTGTGGTTGCACTCGGCCATCGCCGGGATCTACGCCAAGAACATCGCGATCCTGCGCGGCGGGTTGGCCGAGTCCGGAATGCTCGAGGGGCTGCTACACGACGTCGGGCGGCCGGTCGTGATCCAGCTCCTCGGCGATGTGGAGAAGACCATCGGCGAGAACCTGCCCGCCGACGTCTTCCACTCGGTCGTGGACGAGCTGCACTGCGACATCGGGGCCTTGCTGGTTCGTGAGTGGGGTCTGCCCGGTCACCTCGACACGGCCGTGGCTCTGCATCACCGACCCTTCGCGATCAGCGACCATCGCGACGCCGCGGTCGTCGCGCACCTCGCCGACGAATTGGCCCACTGGGCCGCCGATCCGCAGTCGCGCGACGAGAGCAAGCTGCGAGGTCACCTGGCCGTGCGACACCTGGGCTTCTCGGCCGCGGATCTCGAGAGCCTGTTCGCCGAGCCTGAGCGGGTGTGCGAGCTGGCCGTCTGCTTCTGAGCGGATCCACGAACGGGAGACGCCACCGACCGATCGGGATCGGGCGGCGGCGCCGGTCAGACATCTGAGGCGTCCTGGCCTCTGGGGCTCGAGTCGCGCTCGCTTCAGTCCTTGGCGATCGATGCGAGGTGGCTCGCACGCTCGGCGGCCTTGCTGCCGGCGTACTTCTCGGCGAACTTCTCGAGCTTCTTGCGCGAGTCGTCGACTCCGTCCTCGCGGACCTTGGCGTAGATCTTGTCGAACGCCTGGGCGGCCTCGAGCTCGGGTTGCAGGTCCTCGGCTTCGAACATCGCCAGGGCTGCGGCAGCGCGCGGACCGAAGGTCGGGTGCTCCGCGAGGAGTCCATCGAGCTCGGTGGCCAGCACCAGGGCATCGAGCGGGTAGCCGAGTTCCAACAGGCGATCGATGCGGGCCAGCTCGAGGTCGATCTTGGCCTCGACCTGTGCGCGCAATTGCGCGGCACCGGCGGCGTCTTCACGGCCCTTGGCCTCGATCTTCGCCAGCCCGTCGAGGGCGTCCATGTAGTCGCGCTCCGCGAACGCCTTCCAGGCCTTCTTGGCGGAACTCGGCGCACCCTCGGGCAGCTCCTTCGCCAGGTCGATCTGGTCGGCGATGGCGTCCTCGAGGTCGCTCTTGATGCTGCCCGGGTTGCCCTTCATCAGGACCTTCCCGTCGATGCCGAGCAGCACGCAGCTCGGCAGGGTTCCGCTGCCCGAGCTACACGGCCGCTCGTGGGTCCACAGGCCGTTGCCGGCCATCCAACCGCGCTCGTAGACGAAGCGCTCCGCCTCGGGCTGGGGCGTGTTCTGACTCTCGACGAAGAGCACCACGAGCTCGCCTTCGAATTCCTGCGACAACTTGACGGAGGCCGGCACGGACCCCCCGACGCAGGAGGGTCACCTGGTGCCCCAGAACTCGATCAGCACGGGCTTGCCGAGGAAGTCGGACATGTCCGACTGGCCCAGGGCTCCGACGATCGGGTTCCGGAAGCTGTACTCGACCTTGTCGCCGGGCTCGACGCCCTCGACCGGGGCGGGGAAGGCGAAGGCAGCCGCGGCCAGGGGAATGGCCGCGATCGCTGCGATGACTGTGCGCTGCATGGGGACTCCTTGTGGGGTGCGGACCGGGGGGCGGTCCTCCGAGAGGGTAGCCGGCGCGACGCGAGGACGGGTCCGGCTTCCGTCATCCAGGACACTAGGCTTCGCTGTCGCCCCGGGAACGGTTGGTCTCGGGATCCATGCTGCGGGAGCCCATGGCCAAGAGGAGCGCGAGCCCGATTTCCACGGCCCCGAGCCCGGCGGTGTAGGTGCTGAGGCCGTCCAGCGCCAAGCTCGACAGTCGCCCCAGTCCCAGCGCGGCGAAGACCAGCGCGAGCGCCGCCAGCCAGGCCTGCCCCCGGGGTCCGCGCAGGGCCAGGAGCTGAACCAGGCCGAGGCCGAGGATCAGGCCCCCGTAGGTCGCGCGAACCTCACCCCGGGCCTCGGGGCTGTTCAGGGTGAAGCCCAGCAGTTCGGCTGCCCGATCCGGCAACCCGAGGGCAAAGAGGCCCCAGGCCAGGTTGGCCAGGGCGGTCAAGACCAGGAGGACTCGGAGGATCGGATGCATGGCTCGGTGGTCGTCGATCGGGCGCTCGCGGAGGCCTTCGTCGTATTCGGCGCTCAGGATTCGCCCTCTTTCAGCCGCTCGACCCGTTGTCGACGCAGGTCGACCTTGCGGCGCCGGAAGTCGCCCACGCTCTCGACCAGCAGGGTCATGCGCTTGCCGCGGCCTTCGATCCCGACCACCTGGCCCAAGTGCCTGCCGTCCACGCGGACCCAGTCGCCGCGCTCGAAGCGCGGCCGTGATTCGCTCGCAACCGGATTCTCGGACTCGGACTCGGATTCGGACTGGGACTCGGATTCGGACTGGGACTCGGACTCGGACTGGGACCGAGGTTCGGACCGGGGCGCCGAGCCTGGCCCGGCATCCACGGGCCGGGCGGAACAATGGGCGTCGATCCACGCGTCGACGGGTGTGCAGCGATCGCAGGCGCCACAGGGCGTCGAGGGCTGCTCGAGGTCGAAGTGCTCCGCCAACACCACCCGCCGGCAGCGCTCGTCCCGCGCGCCCGCCTGCCACATGCCGAGCAGGCCCTCCAGATCCCTCCGCAGCTTCTCCTCGGTGCCGACGAAGGCGGGCAGCTCGCCCGGCTCCAGGTGCCGCACCACGCGCAGGTCGCCGGTCTCGAAGCCACCTTGGGTGACGCCGAGAACTTCCAGCCACTTGAGGCAGATCGATACGCGGTTGTCGCCGCGTTGCTTCACCAGGAGCTCGTCGCGCAGGTCGTCCAGGTCCTTGACCGCGCTGCGCTCGCCCCAGCTCCGCAGGGTCTCGTAAACCCCCAGCAGGTACTCGCGGTCGGGGTTGGCCCAGCGCACGAAGTTCTGCTGCACGGCCAGGTCCTCCTGGTCCAGCAGCAGCTCGCAGAAGGAGGGCGCGCCGTCGCGCCCGGCGCGGCCGATCTCCTGGGTCCAGGCCTCGATCGTGCGTGGCAGCTGGGCGTGCATCACGAAGCGGATGTCGGCCTTGTCGACGCCCATGCCGAAGGCGTTGGTGGCCAGGACCACTTCGCGTTCGGAGGCCATGAAGCGCGCCTGCATGCGGCGCCGCTCGTCGGGACCCAGCTTGCCGTGGTAGACCAGGCTGCGGATGCCGC
This sequence comes from Engelhardtia mirabilis, assembly GCA_007751255.1. Taxonomy (GTDB): domain Bacteria; phylum Planctomycetota; class UBA1135; order UBA1135; genus Engelhardtia; species Engelhardtia mirabilis. The sequence continues at coordinate 3,799,751 of CP036296.1, read as the reverse complement.
GCCGGCGCAGCTCGTCACGCAGGTGCTCCAGGTCGCGAATCAGCGTCGAGTACACGATGCCCGGGCCGTCGATCGCCGCGATGCGCGCGGCCAGGTGGGGGACCTTGTCCTCGGGGCGGTCGACGGGGGTGGCGCCGATGAACAGCTCTGGGCGATCGATACCCGAGCGCAGCACGAGCGGGTCCCGCAGGCCCAGTTGCGAGCGGATGTCCGCGGCCACACGTGGCGTCGCCGTGGCCGTCAGAGCCACCGCCGGCGGATCGCCGATCAAGCGCCGGTAGTCGCCCATGCGCCAGTAGTCCGGCCGAAAGTCGTGACCCCACTCGCTGATGCAATGGGCCTCGTCCACGGCCAGACGCGTGATCGGAAGGCGCGGCAGCAGTTCGAGGAAGACCGGACTGCGGAAGCGCTCGGGCGTGACGAAGAGCAGGTCGAGCTTGCCGGCCGCCGCAGACTCGAGCCGACTGCGGCGCTCCGCGCCCGAGAGGGTCGAGTTGACGAAGCTGGCGGCAATGCCCTTGGCGCGCAGGGCGTCGACCTGATCCTGCATCAGGGCGATCAGCGGGCTGACGACCAGGGTCAAGCCATCCAGCAGCAGGGCCGGCAGTTGATAGACCAGGGACTTGCCCCCGCCGGTGGGCATGGTGATCAACACGTCGCGTCCGGCGAGCACCGCATCGATGGCGGCCTCCTGGTCGGCGCGGAAGGCACTGTGCCCGAAGCGCGCTTGGAGCGCGCGCCGGGCGTCGTCGAGGGTGGGCTTGGTCGACACGGGGGAGATGCTAACCTGCGGCCAATGGGTCAGGTGATCATCGCTGCCGTGTTGGGCCTGCTCGGCGCCCTGGTCGTGTTCGACGTGGTGCAGCGCAAGCACGCGATCCTGCGTAACTTCCCGCTCATCGGGCACCTGCGCTACATCCTGGAGTCGGTCGGACCGGAGCTGAGGCAGTACATCGTCACCAGCAACGACGAGGAGCGACCGTTCAGCCGCGACCGTCGTTCGTGGGTCTACGCCAGCTCGAAGCTGCGCAACAACTACTTCGGCTTCGGGACCGACAACGAGCTCGAGCTGTCGTCGAACTATCTGATCCTCAAGCAGGCGACGTTCCCCTGGCCCGATCCCGTCGTCGGTGGCCCCGGCTACGACCCGAACTACCTGCTCCCGGGCGGCAAGGTTCTGGGAGGTCCGCGCGGCCGCGCGCGTGCCTTCAGGCCGGAATCGGCGATCAACGTCTCGGCCATGAGCTTCGGCTCGCTCAGCGCCAACGCCGTCGAGGCCATCAATCGCGGTTGCGCCGACGCCGGGTGTCTCCACAACACCGGCGAGGGCGGGATCTCCGACCACCACCGCCATGGAGCGGGCCTGATCTGGCAGCTCGGGACCGGCTACTTCGGCGCACGCGACGCCCAGGGACGCTTCGACATGGCGCGCTTCATGGACAATTGCGCCTCCGCCGACGTGCGCGCGATCGAGATCAAGCTGAGCCAGGGCGCCAAGCCCGGTCGTGGCGGGGTCCTACCGGGCAAGAAGGTCACCCCCGAGATCGCGGCCATCCGCGGCATTCCTGAAGGCCGCGACTGCATCAGTCCCTCGTCTCACAGCGCCTTCTCCGACGCGGACTCGATGCTCGACTTCGTGGAGCGCCTGGCCGAGGCCACCGGACTGCCGGTGGGGATCAAGTCGGCCGTTGGGGAGAGCTCCTTCTGGCAGGAGCTCGCCGGTCTGATGGAGTCGGGGGAGCGCGGGGTCGACTACATCCAGATCGACGGTGGTGAAGGCGGGACGGGTGCTGCGCCCCTGGCCTTCTCCGACCACGTCTCCCTGCCCTTCAAGATCGGCATGGCACGCGTCTATCGCATTTTCGCCGAGCGCGGCGTCGACGAACGCGTGACCTTCATCGGATCCGGCAAGCTGGGCTTCCCGGTCGAGGCGCTGCTCGGCTTCGCCCTGGGCTGCGACATGGTCTCGGTGGCGCGGGAGTCGATGCTGGCCATCGGCTGCATCCAGGCCCAGCGCTGTCACACGGGCCACTGCCCGACCGGGGTGGCGACCCAGAATCGCTGGTTGGCGCGCGGCCTCGATCCCCGCCACAAGTCCGAACGCCTGGCGAACTACATTCGCACCCTACGCAAGGAACTGCTCTGGTTGGCGCGTGCGGCGGGCCATCCGCACCCCGCCCTGGTGACCGCCGACCAGTTCGAGATCCTCGACGGGCGGTTGGGAGCCGAGACTGCCGAGGACCTGTTCGAGTACCGGGCGCGCTGGGGACGCCCGGGCGCCGCGGATCGAGCCTTCCTGCGCGGGATCGCGACTGCCAAGTCCTGAGGCCGCCTGGCTGGCTCCGACCCCGCCGTGCTGGGCAGGGGGCCGGCGGGCGTCTTCGACGGGCGGCAGGACCAACCGAGCAGCGCCTGCGCGGCGGCCGTTCTCCGGTCCGGGGAAGTCGGCGTTCGATCCTGCATCCCGTGCCGGCTGTCGGTCGATGAAGGCGGGGGTCGAAGTGAACCTCGCCAGCTTGAAGCACTCCAGCCACCACAGCCGATCCCGACGCGCCGCGGCGCACCCCGGGTTGCGTGTGGGGCGACCCCGCGCTTCGCGCAGGTCGGGGTCGATGCAGCGGCTGCAGCGGGCGCGGGCGAGCCAACTCGCGCGGCGCTTGCAAGCGGCTTCGCGCAGCCGGTTGTGGCTGCGGATCGAGCTGGGGCTGATCTTCTTCGGCATCCCGACCGTCGTGCTGGTCTGCCGGCTCTCCGGCTTTCGACTGCCCTTGGTTCCGACCCTGTTGGTGGTCTGTGCCGGCATCGTGGCCATGCTGGTGCGTGACCCGCACTTCGATCGCCGTGTGCTAGCGACCCTGCGGGGTCTGGGCAACGAGAGCCGGCGCGTGCTGCTCTTCTTCGCCGTCAGCGCGGCGGTGTTGATGGCCTACACCGCCTGGGTCTGGCCCGAGCGCTTCCTCGACCTGCCGCGCGAGCGCCCCTGGCTGTGGGCCATGGTGATGGTGCTCTACCCGGTCCTGTCGGTCCTGCCCCAGGAGCTGATCTACCGGGTCTACTTCTTCCATCGCTACTCCCGAGCGGTGGGCGATCCGCGCGTTCTCCTGGCGCTTTCGGCGGTGGCCTTCGGCTACGTGCACGTGCTCTACGGCGCTTGGATCTCGGTCATCCTGACCCTGGTGGGGGGCCTCCTGTTCGGCCTCACCTACCTGCGCACGCGCTCGATCTGGCTGGTGTCGCTGGAGCACGCCCTCTACGGCTGCTTCCTGTTCACCGTTGGCCTGGGCCGATTCTTCTACGAAGCGGTCTGAGCTGGTGGGGGCGCCGGGCGGCGCTATGCTCTGGGCCGAATCCGGTCACCACGAGATCCGCCATGCGCACCGCCCAGCTCAGCTTCGTGCTCCTCATGGGAGCCTTCGCCGTCCCTTCCGCAGCGACTCGCGCGGAGAGTCTGGTCCACACCGGCCCGCTCGGTGGGGCCGCGTCCAGCGCGTCCGAAGCGGCCGTCGAGCCCACCTCGACCGTCCAGGATGCCAAGGCCGTCACCGAGGCCTACCACGGCTTCTTCGAGGCTCGCGACCGCGAGGGCTTGGCCGACCTGTGGCGCGCGAATCCGGGGCGCGTGCTGGTCACCATCGACGCCGACCTGGAAGCGTCGCTGCGGCTCTGGGAGCAGAGCCCCGAGGAGCCCGATCGAGCGGGCATTGCGGAGCTCCACGCCCGCGCGCTGTTCGGCGCGGAGGTGGCGGCCGAGGCCCGCGGCAACTCGATCCTGCGTGACTACGCCAGCGCCTTCGTGGGTTGGACCGACGTGCAGAAGCTCGACTTCCGCGCCGGCCAAGCGGCGTTCGGGCGCGCCGCCCAGGCCCTGCGCGGCGGCGACGCCGAGGTGGCCCTGGCCGCGGCCCAGGAGTGCCGCGAGCGCGCCCTGCCCCTGGGCGATTGGTGGGGCACGGCGATGGGGCTCGAGTTCGAGGCGGCCGCCCTGCGGACCCTCGGCCGCCACGAAGAGGCCCTCGCAGCCGGAGTCCGGGCGCGGCAGATCTACCACCAGTTGGGGCTCGGCTCGAGCGCCCTCGGCTGCGCCTTGGGTGCGCTCGAGTCCGCCATCAGTCTGGAGCGCTGGCAGCGCGCCCACGCGCTCTGCGACGACTGCGTCCACGCTGTGGCGGCGGCGGGAGATCGCGCGCGCCAGGCGGCGCTTCTGGGACAGCGCGCCGCGATCGAGGACGAGCTCGGCCTCACCGAGCGTGCCGCGGCCACGCGCGCCGAGGCCGACGCCCTGGGCGACCAGTAGCCCCACTGAATCGCGGGGCGGGCGGGGGTGTCCTCGGGGCGGCCCCGCTACCCTCTGTGGCCCACATGGCTGCCCCGACCCCGACCTCCGCGCCCCGAGTGCGCTCGCCCCTGGCGCGCCTGTTCGGCTATTCCGCCGATCACCGCGGCCGGGTCTGGCTGGCGTCGATCGCCTCGGTGCTGAACAAGGTCCTGGACCTGGCGCCGCCACTCTTGATCGGCGCGGCGGTGGACCTCGTCACCGCGAGCGTCCAGGGCGATCTGAGCAGCTCGGCCATCGCCCAGCTCGGCTATCCGGAGCCCGCGACCCAGATCTGGATCCTGGGCGGGTTGACCGTGCTGATCTGGGTGCTCGAGTCGCTGACGGAGTACGCCGAGAAGGTCTGGTGGCGCCAGTTGGCCCAGGACCTGCAGCACGACTTCCGCCTGGACGCCTACGGGCACGTGCAGGGCCTGGAGCTCGAGTTCTTCGAGGACCGCAGCACCGGCGGCCTGATGAGCGTCCTCAACGACGACGTCAACCAGCTCGAGCGCTTCCTGAACGGCGGGGCCAACGACCTCTTGCAGGTGGTCACGACCGTGGTCACCGTCGGGGGCATCTTCTTCTGGATCGATCCGGGTGTGGCCTGGATGGCGATGCTTCCGATGCCCTTCATCCTGTGGGGCTCGGTGATCTACCAGCGCAAGCTCGCGCCGCGTTACGCGGAGGTGCGCGACACGGTCGGCGCACTGAACGGCGACCTGGCCGGGAATCTGGGCGGGATCGCGACGATCAAGAGCTTCACTTCGGAGGAGCGCGAGCTCGACCGCGTGCGCCAGCGCTCGCTCGAGTACAGCCGGGCCAACGCCCGCGCGATCGTGCTCAGCTCGGCCTTCTCGCCCCTGATCCGCATGGTGGTCCTGGTCGGCTTCACGGCGACGATGATCGCCGGTGGCCTGGCGGCGATCCGGGGCGACATCGCGCCGGGCTCCTACGCCGTGATGGTCTTCTTGACCCAACGCCTGCTCTGGCCGCTGACCCGCCTGGGTGAGACCTTCGACCTCTACCAGCGAGCCATGGCGTCCACCACGCGGCTGCTCGACCTGATCGACACCCCGGCGGGGATCGTCTCGGGACCCGAGCGCCTGCCGCGCGACGAGGTGCGCGGGCACGTGCGCTTCGAGGGCGTCGACTTCGGCTACAGCTCGGGGCCGCCGGTCTTCAAGGGGCTCGAGCTGGAGCTGCGTCCCGGTGAGACCACGGCCATCGTCGGCGCGACGGGCGGCGGCAAGTCGACCCTGATCAAGCTGCTGCTGCGCTTCTACCAGCCCCAGGGCGGGCGCGTGACCCTCGACGGCCACGACCTGCGCGAACTCGACCTGCGCGACCTGCGCGACGCGGTGGGCCTGGTCAGTCAGGACGTGTTCGTGTTCCACGGCAGCGTGGCTGAGAACATCGCCTACGGGCGGCCCGACGCGTCCGCGGACCAGCTGCGGCGCGCGGCCGAGGTCGCGGAGGCTGACGAGTTCGTGGGACGCTTGGCCGAGGGCTACGACACGGTCGTGGGCGAGCGCGGCCAGAAGCTGTCGGGCGGACAGCGCCAGCGCCTGTCGATCGCCCGCGCCGTGCTCAAGGATCCGCCGATCCTGGTGCTGGACGAGGCCACCTCCGCGGTGGACAACGAGACCGAGGCTGCGATCCAGCGCTCCCTCGAGCGCGTCTCGCGGGGGCGCACGACGCTGGTCATCGCCCACCGCCTCTCGACCATCCGTCACGCCGACCGCATCTACGTGCTCGAGCACGGCCGCGTGGCCGAAGTCGGGCGCCACGAGGAGCTGGTCGAAGCGGGCGGCAGCTACGCGAACTTGTGGAAGGTACAGACGGGAGCAGCGGTCAGCCACGCGGTCTGAACGGGCCCCTGGATCGGGAGTCCGTCGAGCGCGACTGCGACATCTCCTTCCTGCGCGGCTCGGGACCGGGGGGGCAGCACCGCAACAAGACCGAAACGGCCGTGCGCCTGACGCACCGGCCGACGGGCATCTCCGTGGTCGCCCAGGAGAATCGCAGCCAGCACCGAAACCGTGAAGCCGCCTTCGAGCGTCTGATCGAGAAGCTCGAGGCCCTGCGCCGCAAGCCCAAGCGCCGCCGCGCCACGCGCAAGCCCCGCTCGGCCGACCGCAAGCGCCTCGACTCCAAGCGCAAGCAGGCCGACAAGAAGCGCGACCGCCGCGGCGGACACGACTGACCTCGCGTCCAGGGCGCGTCGACCGCCAAGATCTGCCCCAAGTTCGAGCCGGTCGCGCCTTCAGCGGTCCGTACGCGGGTCCGGTAACCAGCGCGCGTTCGGCGATCGTCGCCCCCTCAGACACGAGCTCACGTTCAACGGCGTGATGAGCCCCCAGCGGCCAGATGGACGATCAATGGCCGAAGGAGCGATCAACGGCAGGATGCACGTTCTACGGCCCGTCACGCGTTGTGTGCGCAGCCGCACGTTGTCTGCTCAGCCGCGCAGTCGGTCGACGGCGGCGCGCAGGCCATAGGCCAAGCGGCCGCGCCATCGGGGCAGGGCCAGGGCCAGGGTGCGGCAGTCGCGGGGCTCGGCGTTCCAGTCGCGCTTGTGGCGCGAGTCGCCGCCCATGAAGTCGTAGCGGCGCGCGCCCTGCCCGATCAGTTGCTCCAGGGCCCATCCGCGCAGGGCGATGCCCGGACGGAAGGCGTCGACCGCGGGGTCGTAGCCTTCCTGCAGTTGGTAGTAAGTGCCGTCGATCAAGGCGCCGATCTGCAGGCAGATGGCGCGGCCTTCGTGGTCGAGCCGCGCCAGGCGCAGGGAACCCTCGGCCGCGAGGCCGTGGGCCAGCTCACCGTAGTAGCGGCGCCGCGGAGCCTGCGCGAAGCTGCCGGCTTCGCCCACGCTCTGCCAGCGCAGTGCGTGGAGCTCGAAGAGCGTCTCGAGGTGCTCGTCCAGGCGGCCCGTGTCGTCGCACCAACTGGCCGTGGCCCCCGCCTCCTCGGCACGCCGTCGAGCCTGGCGCACCTTGCTTCGCATGCGCTTGGGCAGGCGACCGAGTTGCTCCTCGAAGGTCGGGGCCAGGTCGCTCACGGCACAGGCATCGGGACGCTCGCGCGTCGGCAGGCGGCGCTCGGCGGCGACCTGGCGCCAACACTCGAGCACGGTGGAGTCCGCCGGGACGCTGGCCAGGACCAGGGCTTGCAGGCCCCGCTCGCGCCGGAGTAGTTCGATCGCACACTCCACCGCCGCGCGCTCCGCACCGGGTCGGGTGGGGAGGTCGAGGTAGTCGGAGTCGAAGGTCCCGTCGACCAGCAGGCGTGCGCGGCCCAGGGCCAGGGGACCCCGCGCAGGCTCGCGGCGAAAGGGCAAGAGGGCCTGGGCCCGTCCGTCACGATCGCGCAGGACCCAGCCGAAGGGCGCGCCCGGGCCCGACTCGTCCAGCCAGCCTCGCGCGTAGGCACGCACGAAGGTGAAGCCGTTGCAGAGCGGATCCACGCCGCTGGCCGCGACCAACTCGCGCCATTCGGGTTCGAGGGCCTCCAGGGCCGCGCGCCCTTCGAAGCGCTCAGCCGTCAGCTCGTCGGCGGTCACGCGGCCCATCAGTCGCCCATGTAGCCGAGGGCGCGCAATTGCTGCTCGGTGGCCGCGTCCACTTCGCCGTCCAGGGCCTGGCCCCGCAGACCCTTGGTCTCGAGGAACTCCAGGTGGTCGGCGAGGGCCTGCTCGAGCTCCTCGACGACGGACTCGAAGCGCGGGTCGTTGTAGAGGTTCTCGCGCTCGTGGGGATCGGCCTCGAGGTCGAACAGCTCCTCGGTCGGGTAGCCGCGCGAACTCGGCCTGAATTTCGAGCGCAGGGTGTGGACCAGCTTCCACTTGCCCTGGCGCAGGCCCGTATGGACGAAGTCGTCGCTGGCGGTCTGGGCCATCGCGAACTCGTTCTCCAGGAAGAGCAGTTCGCGGTCGGTCCAGGCTGCGTCGGTCGTGGCGGCCGCGAAGGACTTGCCATCGCCCAACTGCTCGATGCCCAGGCCGGCCAGGTCACAGACGGTCGCCGGCAGATCGACCATCTGCACGGGGGTGTCGACCACGAGTCCGGCGGCCACTCCCGGACCGTGCATGATCAGGGGCACGCCGACCACGGGCTGGTAGAGGGAGTAGCCGTGGCCCTGCTCATCGAACTCGAACCACTCCTCGCCGTGGTCGGAGGTCAACACGAAGAGCGTCTCGTCCCACTTGCCCAGGCCGCGCAGGGTCTCGATCAGCTCGCCCAGACCTGTGTCGGCGTAGCGGATCTCGGCGTCGTAGAGGTCGCGTCCCACCAGGCGCTTGCGCTCGTTGTGGAGCACGATGCCGTGGTCGTTCTCGAACATGCGCCGGAACTCGGCCGGCGGTGCGTAGGGCGCGTGGGGGTCGATGTAGTGCAGGTACAGGAAGTAGGGCTCGTCGCCCTGGACGTCGAGCCAGCGCCGCACGTGGCGGTTGAGTTGGCGGACGTCGTTCTCGTACTTCCAGTTGAACTGGTGGCGACTGAGGGCCGAGGCCAGGGCGCCGATCCAGGAGGCGCGGATCGAGGCCCGGCGCAGGGTGTCCTCGACCGGCGAGTCGAAGAAGTCGTCGAAGCCGCGGTCGAAGCCGAAGACGCGCTTCACGTTGGGGTTGGTGACGAAGCCCGCCGTGCGGTAGCCGGCGTCGCGGAAGACCTCGGCCAGGGAGCGCTCACCCTTGGGGATGCGGACCGAGGCGCCGTGGAACAGGGCGCCGTGGCGGCCCGGGTAGAGGCCGGTCAAGAGCGTCGCGGTGGACGGCTTGGTCCAGGGCGCGGCCGAGCTGAAGTCGGCGAAGCGCGTGCCCTCGCCGGCGATGGCGTCCAGCACCGGCGTCGTGGGGCGGGGGTAGCCGTAGCAGGAGAGGGCGTCCGCGCGCAGGGTGTCGACGACCACGTACACGACGTTCGGCCGCTCGGGACCCGCGGGGGCGGACGCGGCCGCGGCGGGATCGCCGGCCGATCTGGCGCTGGCCTTGCTGTGCTTGTCGAGCTGGGCGGGTCCAGGTCGGGAGAGCAGAACGCCCACGGCCAGGCAAGCGGCAGACGCCAGCACCGCAGCGCGCCCCAGACGCGAGCTGGGGCGCCGGTCCACCCCCTGGGGTTCGGGCAGGACGGCCATCAACAGCCGGGTGGCGAGGATGGCGACGGGAATCGCGAGCAGGACTGCGCCGCCGGCCAGGGCCAGCTTGCCGGCTGGTCCACCCGGGCCGCGCAGGCGCGCCTCCTCGACACAGACGGCCGACACGACCAAGGCCAGGGAGGCTCCGGCGCCGAGGGCCGTGTGGGTCGGTCGCCTCGCTGCACTCAGCCAGCGCGCGACTCGCACCAGCACGAGTCCGGCGACGAGGATCCCGACCGTGCCTGCCAGGTCGTAGAGGGTCAGGCTCAGCGGCGTGAGGAAGGGCACGAACTCGCGCCCGTAGTAGCTGCCATAGACAGCGAAGATGCCCAGGGACGTGGCGAGCAGCACGAACAGTCCGCGTGAGCGGTCAGCGCGCTCCAGGTCGTCGGCGGCGCGAGTGCGCGCCAGGACGCCGGCAGTGAGCGCGAGCACGAACACCACCAGCCCCCAGCCCACCCCCTCGAGACCTGCCCTCAGGAGCCAGGCAGTGAGGCGGTCGCCCATGCTCGAGGGCGGGCCCGCCTGGAACTCCAGGACGTGGATGGCGCGAGTGATCTCCACGGCAGCGACCAGACCTCCGATCAGGAAGGCCAGGCTGGCGGAGCGAACGGCGGTGCGAAGGGCGGGAGCGAGCAAGGGCATCGGCGGCGCGAGTCAGCGGTCGAGTTCGGAGCCGCTGCGGGGCACGGCCCGGGGAAATCGGCGACGCAGCTTCGCATCCGCGAGGGTCCACTGCCAGCGCTTGAAGCCCAGGGTCAGGAAGCCGCCGACGCTTCCGAATCCCACGGCGTCGAGCCCCCGTCGGGAGACGCCCTTGGCCACGTGTGCGTAGCCCACCAGCTCCTTGGCCCCCCGGCTGGCCAGATCGGCCAGGACGAAGCGCATGCCCGCTTGGTAGAGCTTGCGCCCGCGGTGCTCGGGGCTGGTGTAGGCCTTGTAGATGAAGACCTGATCGGGACCCAGGGCGCGCTTGAGGCTGCCTGGGACGTTGAGGTTGCGGGGATTGACCCACATGGTAAAGACGGGCCCCGTCGAGGCAGGATCGTCCCCGTCGGGGATCGCGACCACCAAGCGGTGCCCGACCTCCAAGCGGCGCGCGCCGACCTCTCGGTCGCGGGGGGAGAGTTCGGTGTCGCGCTGGGTGCACGCGGCCAGGTCCTCCGGCGATCCGAAGCGCAGGCTGTAGCCGGGCGGCGGCGTGAAGTCGACGTGCTCGGCCTCGACCGGCTTGACGAAGACGTCGAAGCGGTCGAAGACGAAGCTCCAACGGATCGCGCCCGCCACCCCGCGCAGGGCATGGAGCGGTCCACGGCGCGTATCGCCGCCTTCGGGCACGTCTCCCACAGTCCGAGTCGTCGCGAGGCCAGTGGGCGAGTTCGGTGATTCAGGCACGTGGGCGGGTCCGCTCGGGTCTGGGCGCGCGTCTCAACGGGTCACGGTCCGAAGAAGAGCTGGGTCGTCCCGCCGATCGAAGTCACTCCGTTGGGGGAGCTGAAGTCGATCGTGATCCAGAACATGTCCATGAAGATGCCCGCCGATTGCAGCCCCGGGTCGGCCGGGATCGACAGGCCCGCGGAGGGCGGGGACTTGCCTGCGCCGTCCAGGACGCCCTGGAAGTCGACGAAGGTCGGCGGCAGCAGGAACTGGAACCAGAGCGGATCGAGGGACAGGGGCAGGATACGGGGGTCGGCTGTGTCGCCGAAGACCGCCAAGGGGAAGCCGTCGCCCTTGCCGGAGAAACCCGGCAGTACGAAGTAGGTCTGGCCCGCCGCGGCCGGGTGGTCGATGCCGAAGGGCGTGAAGCCGCCGAAGTCGACCAGGCCCGCGATGTTCATGTCGATGGCCGAGCCCCCGCCAGTCGGGCGGGACTGGGCGGGAACGGGTAGACCGCTCACGCCGTGTTCGTAGAGCGCGTAGCCGTCGAGCACGAACAGGCTCGTGCCCTGGGGGCCCGCGACCCCGGGGGTGCCGGGGGCGAGGAACAGACCGGTGGGGTGGGCGTAGCCGCCTGCGAAGACCGCGCTGTCGCCGAGGACGGTGTCGAAGCGTTGCACCCGTCCCGTGTCGCCCTCGAGCACGAAGAGGATGCCGTCGGTCGTGAAGCACAGCTCACCCTCGCCGTCGCCGACGGAGTAGCCGCGTGGGGAACCGAGGTCTGAGGGCAGCACGTGGCCCGCGCGCGCCAGGACGGTATCCAGTGTCACGCGCAAGAGCTCGCCGCGCACTTCGCCGGGCTTGCCTTGCTGGCTGACGTAGAGGTCGCCACTGAGCGGACTGATGGCCAGGCTCTCGCCGCCCGCCGAGCGCGCCCAATCGGTGATCGACCCACCAGAGACGATGCCGATGCGCGCCGCGGCGGGGGCCATGGGCGAGCGATCGAGAATCACCATGTCGCCGGTGTCGCGCAGGGCCAGGCCGCGCAGGTCGTGGATCTGGTCGCCGGTGTCGGAGTAGGCGACCGTCGCCTGCCAACCGCTGCCGGCTCCGATGCTGAACACGATGCCCTCGGCGTTGGCGATGTAGAGCTCGCCTGAGGCGCGGGCGACGCCGGCTACCAGGTCACCTACGAGGCCCTCGGCGGGACCGGCCAAGATCGTCGCGGGTGAGCCGTCCAGGGGCAGGCGCAGCAGGTGGGCCGCGTCCGTGCCGACGATGGCCGCAGCGCCGGCCGGATCGGCGAGGGCGAAGCGTGCCGCGCCGTACTGCGGCGGTAGAAAGCCGACCGGAGCCCCGACCACCGGCGCGTCGCGGTCCAGGACCGACGGCGCCGGAGCCGGCATGTGGGGGATCTCCCACAGGTTGTTCCACTCGGTGACGTAGAGGCTCCAGCCCGTGTCACTCGGCGTGCCGGGGCGCGAGGGTGCCAGGGCCATGCCCGCGGGACGGTTGAGGTAGCCGGAGCCGACACGCACCTTGGCCCCGGTGAAGCGGTCGTAGCGGTAGACCGCGAACTCGTCCTCGCAACTGGTGTACACGCCACCCATGCAATCGACCAGGAGGTCGCCGTCGCCCCAGGTGTGGCCGTTGGCGAAGTTCAGGGTGTCGAAGATGCCGAATGGGTCGAGCTCACCGTTGGTCTCGTCGACCACGGCCACACGACCACCGAATCCCGCCGAACCCCACTCGCTGGCCAGGAGGGTGTTGGTGAAGGGGTCACCCACGACCCCGCGGGAATCGGTGCTCGTCGCGAGCACCGTGGCGCTGCCGTTCTCGACCTCCCAGATGTGTCCGAAGGCGTAGCCGGCCCGTTCGGCCAAGTAGCTGCGGCCGTCGCGCGCCGCGGCGAGGCCCTTGGCGACGACGATCTGGTCGCCCGGGTCCTCGAACAGCTTGGTCACGCTCAATGGGTTCTCCTGAATCCGTCGCACGCGGCCGAGGAAGGTCAGCGCGAGGATGCTGCTGTCCGGTTGGACGCTCAGGCCTTCGATGCGCCCGTCGAGTCCGTTGGCGTCGCTGGCCACCAGGTTGACGGTGCCGGTGGCCGGGTCGATGCGGCGTACTTCGGCCAGGGAACCCCACAGGTCGCCGCCGACCAGCAGGGAGCCGTCGGGCTCGGAGGCCATGCAGAAGACGTTCAGGCCGGAGTGGAAGAGGACGTGCTCGCCCGGACTCGGAACCTGACCCAGGGAGTCGGCGAAGAGCGGGGCAGGCGCGCCCGCGTCGATCAACTCGCGGATCTCGGTGGGCCCGTTGCCCTGTGCGATCCAGACGCTGAAGCCCGTCGAGCTGCCCGAGCCCGAGCTCGAGGGTGCGATGGCGAGGCCGCGCCGCGGGGCGCTACCGGTCTCGATCAGGTTGGTCGTGCCGGCGAAGCGGTCGTGGTGCAGCAACTTGGGGCCGGCGATCCAGTAGGCGCTGCCGTCCACCTCCGTGGCCAGGTCTCCGTCGAGGCTCGAGGAGCCGATACCCGGGACGGTGAAACCGTCGATCAAGGAAGCCACCGGCGCGGTACCGGTGGTCAGCGCTTGCAGCAAGCCGCCCGCGGTGGCGTCGGCCAGGAGCAGGCCGCCCGTTTGAGGGTCGGGCGCGATCGCCAGGGGTTGGTTGGCGACCAGGTAGTAGCTCCACAGCTTCGCGCTGGGCGGTTCGGGACCCGAGACGTCGACCCAGGCCAGGGCGCGGTAGCCCGAGGAGATGGTCGCGACCGCGGCGACGTGGTTGCCGGAGGCGTCGACGATCAGGTCGGTGGGATCGTTGATCAGGTAGAGGTTGTCGTAGACGAGGACCGGCGCGCCGCCGCCCGGGGGCACGTGCCAGATCTCGCCGAACTGGTCGATCACCGCGATCTGCCCGTCCGGCGTCGGGTGCAGGGCTCGGAGTGGATTGGGGAAGGCCCCCGAGACCGCGGTGACGAGCAGGGTCACGCTTCCGTTGGCCTCGATGCGCCCCACGTCCCCTGCGGTCGTGCAGTACAAGAGCCGCCCGTCGCTGTCCCGGATCAGGTCGACGACCTGTCCTGACACAGTCGTTGCGAGCTGGGACTGGGTGGCGGGGGAGGCGCCGCAGGGGGCCGCAAGGAGGGCTCCCGTGAGGGTCAGGGCAGCGATGTGGGGATCGGGAATCATGTCTGAGTGCGGCGGGAAGGGCCGCGATGCTCGGTCCAAGGATACCCGTCCCTGGGATTCGGGCCCCGTTCCTGGGGGCGAGGGGCGTCCAAAAAACCGACAGGTGTGAAGTCCCGCATCCGGAGCCTCAGGGTCCTGAACGGGACAGGATGGTGGGACCGAAGCGCCGGGATGCCAGAATCCCCGCCGCTTGGGACTCTTTGGCTTCGGCAACAGACGGCGGCACTACCGGTCCGGATTCAGCTTCCCTGGGGAGCTTCAGGCGGTGCTGATTCCAGAGGTGGACGCCGCGCAGGAGGATCCTGCCGAGGTGCTCGACACGAGCTTTGGCGGGTGCGCGCTGCTCGTGTCGGCGCAGGTAGCGGCGCGCTTTCCGGATGGGGCCCACACCCACGTGCGTTTCACGCGCTCGAGGGAGGGTGACAGCCAGCTCATGGCCGTCGAAGTGGTGCGGCGTGCGCCGAACCCCGAGGGAGTTCTACTGGGCACTCGCTTCATTCAGCCCGAGACCTTCGCCACGCGATTGGCGACTCCCTGGTGGCGCTACTTCAACCGCCGCGGAACCCTGCGGATCCCCTGCGCCCAAGGTCAGGTGACGGTGCGCCTGGTGGGTGGAGGCTCGAGCCTGGAGACCAGCCTGGCCAACCTGGCCGTCGACGGCTTCGGCGTGGGGGTGAGCCAATCGGATCGCGCGAGACTCCTGCCTGGCGCCGAGGTGCGAGCCGCCCTGAGCTTCCAGGGAGGCTCCAAGCCGCTGCGGTTCATCTCGCGGGTGGTGCATGTCTCGCCCCAGGCGCGTCGCTTTCTGGTCGGGTGCGCGTTCGAAGGGGAGAAGACGCCCGAGTTTCCGGCACTTCAGGACAGGGTCTCGCGTTGGATCGGCGCGTGGCAGCGGGCCCAGATCGCGCGTAAGGACGAGTAGGGTGAGTTCGCGGACTCGGGCCCTGCCGGCGCCGGTGATGGGGGCGGTGGTGAGGGGAGTTCTTGGCCGCTGTTCTGGCCCGGGTGGTGGCTAGGCGCGAGCGCCGGTCCGAGCGCTGGGTGCACGGACTGGCGGGGGGGGCATGGCTGCCGCGGACCCATCGATGGGATCGCCGGGGGTGAAATCCCCGCGCAAGTGGCCTAGCCTCGGGGAGCGCGGGGGTCGGTCCGGCGCGGATACAACACGATGGCCCGCCGCAGGTCCAAGCCCCAGCGCGTCGCTCAGCGCCCCTCGACCGAGGTCGCCGTTCCGACCCCCGAGCACGGGGCACATACCCTGGGGGTGTGGCGAGGGACCATTGTCGGGCGTGATCGCAGCGACCTGTTCGTCGAGCTCGGTCCACGCATGCAGGGCGTGTTGAGGGTCGAGGACTTCGACCAGCCGCCCAGTGTGGGAGAGACGGTCGACGTCACCCTTCACGGTCGCGAGGAGGGCCTTTGGATCCTGAGCCCCTCCGCGAGCCTGCCGCTCGCATCCTGGGAACGGGCACAGATCGGCGATCTGGTGGAAGCCAGGCTGCTCTCGGCTACCCGCGGTGGCTTCGATGCCCGAGTCGGGAAGCTGCATGGGTTCCTGCCCTTTTCCGCCAGCGGACTTGGGCGGCGGGACAAGCCGGAGACTCTGCTCGGGCGGGCGCTGCCCTGTGAAGTGGTCGATGTGGACACCGCCCGGCAGCGGGTCACTCTGAGTCACAAGCGCTACCTGGCCCGCTTGGCCGAGGCGCGGGCCGCCGCTGGGGCACGGCTCCGGCCCGGACAGACGGTCCGAGGGAGGGTGGCCGAACTGGTTCCCTTCGGTGCCTTCGTCGACCTCGGGCAGGGCGTCCGGGGACTGCTTCACCGCAGCAACATCGCCTACGAACGAGTCCTCGACCCCGCGGAGCACCTGAGCGTGGGTGAGTCGATCGAGCTACTCGTGCTCTCCATTCGCGACGGCGGCCGGCGGGTCGCCTTGGGCTTGAAGCAGCGCTTCCCGAGTCCCTGGGCCGGACTCGCGAGGCGAGTGCGGCACGGCGAGCTCCTGCGAGGCGAAGTCGTCGATGTCGTCGGCTTCGGGCTGTTCGTGCGCGTCGTGACGGGAGTGGTGGGGCTCGTTCATCAGAGTGAACTCGGCCTGGCCCCGGGCATGCCCAGTGGCCACGCGGCGCGAGAGGGCGATCAAGTCGTCGTGCGTGTGTTGGCCCTGGATGCCCAGCGCGAGCGCCTCTCGCTCTCGCTGACCCGAGCCGATGGGTCGCGGCTTGACCCCGAAGAGCACTTGGAGACCGAGGATCTCGAGCGGCTCGAGGTGGACCCGAGCCTTCGATCGGATGGCCTGGGCCGGCTGCTCCACGCGGCCCTGCGGGAACGGACAGATCAGGGTGGCAGCGCTTAGAGTGTTGGCGATGGACGACGACGAGTTGACGCAGGGAGTGGAGGCTGGTGGGGACTGGGGCGGCGACGACGAGGATGGGCGAGAGGACGACGCCGAGTCGGATGGTGGCGGTGGGCTGACGGACGAGGCGAGCTACGTTTGTTGGGCCTGCGGTGAGGAGATCGTCATACCGGTCGAGCCGGGGATGGGGAGTTCGCAGGACTTCGTCGAGGACTGTCCGGTGTGTTGTCGGCCGAATCGGGTTCGGGTCGAGTTGGGGGGGGATGGGGGTGTGAGGGAGTCTTGGTCCCTCGGAGACCCCTAGGGATGCTGACCCCGTCCGCTGTGCCTAGTTCGGCAATCGGGGTGTAACCAAGCGCACCCTGGCGGGGTCCTGGCGGCATGGAATCCTCCCAATGCCGTGGATCCTCCGAGAGGAGGCGGCGCTCCCTCGAACACTTCATTCCCCGAAGTTGCCCGTCGCAGGAGTGTGAGTCGCAGACGGGTACTTCTCCGTTCGAGTTCGTCTCCAAGGGGTCCTATCCGCGGGCGTGCGATGGTAGGCGGATCCCGCGCTTCCGGTGCAAGGTGTGCGGCAAGGGCTTCTCCGCGCAGACATTCCGTGTGGACTACCGGCTCAAGAGGCCGCTCCGTCTGCTGCAGCACTTCGAGCTCTTCATCTCGAAGGTCACAATGCGGCAGTGCGCCCGGATCACCGGGGCCAAGCTCGACACAGTGGCTCGCCACCAGCGATTGCTCGGCGAACACTGCAGGGCGCTCCAGCGATCGCTGCTGGTCCGAGCTGCGTCGACATCCGAGCGGCAGCTCGAAGTGAGGATCGCCTTCGACGAACTCGAGACCTTCGAGATCGATCGTCTCGAGCAGCCGGTCACAGTCGCCGTAGTTGCTGACGCGAAATCCCTCTTCATCTACGAGAGTGAAGTCGGCGCACTGGCTCCTCGACCGAGCGCACGCTCTCGAAGGGGAGAACGAGACCCTTCGAAGCAATCTGTATCCGGATCGAAGGTGGGCCGGGAACGCCGCTGCGGATCACGGCGAACGGTGCGGGCCGCGCTCCGCCGAACCGCGCTCTGGCTCGGGCCGAAGGCCGCAGTTACCGCGATCTCCGACTTCAAATCCACCTATCCAGGAGCAATCCATCGCGCTTTCGGGCAGCAGCTTGTTCAGCACATCAAGGTTCGTTCCACGTCCCCGAGGAACACGAGGAACCCACTGTTTCCAGCGAACCTCACCCTAGCGATGCTCCGAGATGGAGCATCGCGGCTCGTTCGCAGGTCGTGGGCCCATTCGAAGCACCGAGGACGACTCAGGCTTCATCTTTGGATCTGGATCGCCTGGAGGAATTGGTGCAGGGAGAGGGTTGTCGGCTCTCGACGATCGACGGCCGCGATGGCATCAGGGCTGGCTCGGGCAGCCTTCACGATAGAGCAACTGCTGGGATTTCACGGGCGGTTCGAGGAGCTCGCCGGCCTCCCATGATCGTTTGCTGAAGTAGGCCCGGGGCAAGTCAGGCGCGCCTGCGAGGATCGGTCAGATAGGCACACCTGACGGGGTCAGCATCATTGGTAGGCCTGGGCTTCGGCCTGAACGAACGAGAAGAAAAACACCGCATTCGGATCATGCGCCACCGACTTCAACTCCCCCTTCATCCCTTCCACAACCTCCTCCGAGACCTTCCCCGCCTCCAACAACCCCGCCGACCCCGACAGCAGGAGATCACTCCAGAATCGAAGGAAGTCTGCCCGCTCCCCCGGTGATCTATTGTCGAGATGGATCGTCCGCACCCTTGTCCGAATCTCGCGGTAGCCCACCGCCAGCATCAGGTTCCCCAGCTTCGCCCCGACGAACGGATCCCCGCCGAGCTCGAGCTGGTAGTCGTTGAAGGCCAGCCAGTAGTTCATCGTGCACGGGCTGTAGGGATCGATGAAGAACGACATGTTCTGGACCTCGGTCGCGACGACAACCGACCCGGGCCGCAGAACCCGGCGCACTTCGGAGAGGATCTGCGCGGGGTTGGGGACATGTTCGAGCACCCAACACAGGAATGCCGCGTCGAAGCTCCCGGTCTCTTGACTCAGGCTCGAGGCGTCCTGCAGCGAGAGCTCCCACCGCCCCTCTGCCCCGGGGAGTTCGGCCAGCCGGCGCCGTGCGCGCGCGAGGTTGCTCTCGGAGGCATCCACGCCCGTGACGTGCATGTCAGGGAAGCGTCGAAGCAGGATCTCGGACTGGGCTCCCACTCCACAGCCCACCTCGAGTAGGCGCCGCGAGCGGTGCAGGGGGAGCCGGCCGTAGATTCGCTGCTCCATGAATCGAGCCTGGTGGTAGAGGCGGTCCTGCTCGCGCTCGGTGAAGCCGTGCAGGTAGCCGCGCTTCTTCTCGGCGGTGGATCGGGTGGCGTCGGCTCGAGGCTCTTGGGGCGTCATGGGAGTGGGTCTCGGTAGGGGGCTGGGAAAGATGTTCGCAGTCGAGGTGCGCGGCGTCCATGCCCACGCAACGAGGACCGGGGTTGCAACCCGTCGTGGGCTCCGAGAGCGGGGTAACTACTTGGGTGAGCCTGCGCCTCGGGGCAGCACCCGAGCGCAGCCCCAACTCCGATCAGGCCTCAGAACGACCGACGCTCGGCCGTCCACTCGCACCATGACCATGAAACACTCGAGCTTGCACGCAACCGCGCTGGCAGCCTGCGCCCTGGCGGGCTCGGCGACCGCGCAGATCGGTCCCGCGCCGACCCTCTCCCTCAGCAAGGCCCTCTACGAGCCGGGGGACGCCCTCGTCCTGGACCTCTCGGGCACGCCCGGAGACCTCGCCTTCCTGCTGGTCAACTCGACTGCGGGCAACCCCTTCATCCCGGGGCTCGGCACACTCGGGCTGGCCCTGGACGCTGGCTTGGCAATCCTGCCGGCCGGCGCGCTGCCCCAGACCGGTCTGGTCCAGCTCACTTGCTCGATCGACTGCAACAGCCCACTGCTCGAGGTTCCCTGCCTGCTCCAGGCCGTGACGATCGACCCGGGCCAGGGTGCCTTCCGTCCCCCGAGCAACGTCGAGGTGCTGTCCTTCGCCGGCGGCGACTGCGGCGTCTGTGTCGACGGAGCCGAGGCGGACAACTTCGGCCAGAGCACCTACGACCACGCCTTGTGGCTGCCCGGCGTGGCCAAGGACTTCGTCTTCGTGGCCGGCGGTGACTTCTTCGAGCGCGCCGACGGCACTGCGATCGTGACCGGTGAAGTCGCCAGCAAGGCCAAGCCGGAGCTGCGCTTCGAGGTCGATCTGCTTCTGACCGGACGGGTGTCGCCGGGCGATGTGCTCTACCCGCCCCTGAACAGCCCCAAGCTCGAGCTCGACCCCCTGGCCTACGACTCCCAGGGCGGGCCAGTCAATCCTGCCGGCTGGCACTACTACTCCAACACGACGGGAATCCTGACCGGTCGCGGTGACCTCGAAGGTGGCGTGATTCAAGTCGACCGCATGGGCCCCGCCTTCCAGGTCGGGTACGGAGCCAGCGGGAAGAACATCCAGTACGGCGCATCGGGCTGGCTGGACATCAAGGTCCTGTCCAAGCCGACCACGGGCAAGAAGCTCGAACCCGACAGCAAGGGCGACTTCAACTTCGACATCGATCGCGACTGCGCGGCCTGCCCGGACTCGGCGGGCAACCACGCCCTGGCGATCCCGCAGATCGGTCAGGACATGGTCTTCGTCGAAGGCGGGCAGTTCGTCGAGCACGCCGACGGAACGGCGACCCTGCGAGGGGTCGTGGCGGACGTTCAGATTCCCACGCGCAAGTGGGACATCGACGTGACCTTGTCGGTCCGCGTGAACCCCGGTAGCCAGACCTACCCGCCGGCGACCAGTCCCAAGCTGGAGCTGCCCTCCGGCGCCTACCAGCAGAACGGCGGTTCGATCGACACTGACCTCTGGCACTACTACCTGGTCACCGACGGTGTGATGACGGGGCTCGGCGACAACGCCGGCGGCCTCGTCAAGTTGACTCGAATGGGCCCCGCCTTCCAGGTGGGTTTCGGAGCGAGCGGCAAGCACACGGAGTACGGCGGCTCCGGATGGTTGACCGTAGAAGTGCTGGCCCAGCCGAGCGCCGGCCCCCAGTACCCCCAGGGCAAGCTGACCGGCGACTTCAACCTGGACCTCGACACCGACTGTCCCGGCGGGGTCTGAGTGCATGGGGCGGCGCGTCCGCCCTGACTCGACAACCGCGGCGACCCGACCCTGCGAGGGGGCGGGTCGCCGCGGCTCGTTTCAGTCCTTCGTTTACGGCTTCGCGCCCGGCTCGGCCTTCTTCCCAGAGTCTGGGTCGCGTCGGCCCTCGTCCAGCACTTCCGCCGCCTCGCGCGAGACCGACCGCAGGTGCAGGTCCCGTTGGGGGAAGGCGATCTCGATCTTGGCCTTGCGAAACGACTCGTCGATCTGGGAGTGGAGCGAGTCGATCAACTGCGGCCACAGGTCGCGGTTGGCCATGAAGACGCGCAGCTCGAAGTCGAGCGTGCTGTCGCCGAAGCGCCGGAAGACGGCCCGCGGCAAGGGATCGTCGAGCACGAACTTGTTGCTCTTCGCCGCCTCGACCAGGAGCGTGCGGGCCTTGCCCACGTCGGAACCGTAGGCGATACCCACCGGCACCACCACGCGCGTGACCGGATCGGTGAGGGTCCAGTTGATCACGCTGCCGGTGATGAACTCCTTGTTCGGAACCAGGAACTCCCGGCGGTCCCAGTCCTGGATGGTCGTCGCGCGCATCCGCAGCTTGGTGATTCGTCCCTCGGTCGAGCCCACGGTGACGATGTCCCCGACCCGTACCGGACGCTCGATCAAGATGATCAGGCCCGAGACGAAGTTGGCGAAGATTTCCTGCAGTCCGAAGGCCAAGCCGAAGGTCAGCGCCGCCGCCATCCACTGGATCTTCTCCCAACCGATGCCCAACGCCGTGGAGATCGCGCTGATCCCGGCCACGACGATCAGGTACTGGACGATGGTCGTGATCGCATAGCGCGCTCCCGCATCGAGGGGTAGTCGCTGGAGCAGGGCGATCTCGAGCAGGCCTGGCAGGTTGCGGGCCCCGATGGTCGTCAAGGCGACCAACAGCAGGGCGATCATCACGTCGGCGAGGGTCAGACGTGTCGGGATTCCGCTGACCACGGATTGCGATTCGGAACCCGACGGGGCCGAGAGCGCTCCCATTCCCGGCACGGGGCTCGAGCTCAGGTCGAGCTGCGACGGGTCATCGCCGTTACCACCGCCACCGCCACCGCCACCGCCGTAGCCACTTCCATCACCGCTGCCGGTGCCCCTGCTCTTCGAGTCGCCGCCGGGCGCGACCGCGCCCAGGTTCTGCTGGGTCGGGTCGGTCAACGCGGAGAGGGCCTGCTCCTGGGCGTCGAGGATCGCTGGCCGCGGCAGCAGTTGGACGCGATCGAGTCCGCGCAACGCGGGTAGGGCGCTGGCCCAGATCAGATAGGCGCCGACCAGCGCGCTGAGCGTGATGCCGCTCCGGAAGAGCTGTCGGGTCTGGGCGTCGAGCGACGGAATGTCGATCGCGGACTCGTCGATCCCTGGGGTGGAGCCGGACTCGGTGCCAGCGTCACTGTCGTCGGAGGACTCCGCGGCGCGGGCCCGCGCACGGTCGCGGGCCTGCTCGATCGCTAGCCGGCGCCGAGCCACGAACAGCCAGCGCAGGGCCAGGACCTGGATCAGTCCAAGCCCGAGGGCGAGCGCCAGGGAGTAGCGCAGCCGCAGCTCGAACTGGGTCGCGGTGTAGTAGTAGCCGGTCAGGGCGAGGACGATCAGCACCAACGGCAGGGCCACCGCCACCAGATGCCAGACCTGCCGCGAGCGGGCGATCAGGGAGCGCACCTCCGCGTCCGCGTCCAGGGCCAGCAGTCCGTGGGTCCCGAGCACGCGGTGCAACAGCCCCGCGAGGATGCCCATCGAGACTACGAAGGCGATGCGGCCCAGGGAGTCGTTCCAGCCGTCGGCGGTCTGCGAGGAGAGGGTCAGGGCGACGAGGGCCACCGGCACGATCAGCGGGCGGAACCAGCGCAGCTCCCTGCGCACCTCCCGCATCGCTTCGCTCGACCAGCGAAAGTGGACTTCCCCCAGGCCGCGCGACTTGGCCAGCTGGCGGATGAACTCGAGCGCCATCAGGATCGAGGCGACCTCGCGCAGGCCACGGCCCAGGGCCACGGTGAACTCGTCGGCCGAGCCGCTGAAGGTCCAGCCGGCGGACCACAGCAAGAGCGGGATCGGCAGGGCCGCGAGGGTCGTCACGACCAGGGCTCGGGCGGTGGCCTGGAAGCTGTCGGTGCGATAGGACCGCACCCGCTCCGCCAGCTCGTCCAAACGTCGACGCAGGCGTCGCCGCAAGGCCGCGAGGATGAGCACCAGGCAGAACAGGAGTAGGAACGGCGACGCGCGCCCGCCCAGGTGCCCGGGGGTCATCACTTGCGTGACCAGTTCGGCGAGGCGCGCCGTCAGCTCGATGCTGTGCACCGGCGCCTCGAGCAGGGCCGGCAGCGGATTCAGGTCCGTGCTGCGGATCCAGAGGATGTTCTCGTGGATGAAGACGCGGTATTCGGCGACCACCGACTCGAGCAGGGTCTGGGCGACCTTGAGGTCATAGAGGATCGCCAGGAGTTGGTTGGCCTCGTCGACCACGCTGTCCTGCAGCTTGCGGCGGGTCTCGAACAGGTCGGCCACCAGGGTCTGCAGCTCGACATCCGTCTCGGCGGGATCGAGCTCGCGGATCAGGTTCGCCGCCGCGACGCTCGGGTCGCCCAAGGTTGCTCGCTCCTCCTCTTCGGCGAGCAGCAGCAGCTGGACCTCCGACAGGCGCTCGGCGATGTCGCGGCGCGATTGACGCAGCTCGGCCCGAGTGGGTAGGTCGGCCAGGTCGCGCTGAAGGCGGCTCCCCATGCCCTGGTCGACACCCCCGGCGTCGATCCTGCGCTTGGCCGAGCTGAAGCGCCGCGCGACCTCGGTACGGTCCGCGCGGGTCTGGTCGAGCTCCGCGAGCCGCCGCTTGATCCGCACGGGCAGGCCGTTGGTGCCCGAGCGCAGGTCGGCCAGCTCCGAGTTGCGGTTGGTGACGTCCTCCAGGCCCTCGTACTTGGCGACGGCCTCGACCTGTTGGTTCTGGGCCTCACTCGCCGCCGCCTCGGCCTCGGCGCGGCGCAGCGCTTCGACCTTGCCCTGCCAGAAATCGGCGGCGCGCTCGGCCGCGGCGGCCTGGCGGTTGGCGTCCTCGCGGCGCAACGGCGCGAGCTCGCGCGACTGGTCGATGGCCTCGCGCTCGGCCTCGACGGCGTTGACCTCCGCCTTCAGGGCTTCGATCTCGGCCGACGCTTGAACCTGTCGGGCCCGGTCGATGTCGTTGACCGGGGGCTCGATCAAGAGCTCCTGCGCAGTCGCGATCTGCTGCTGTAGCCGTGCCAGCTCGTCGGGCATGGCCGCCGTGCGCTGCTGATTCGCGCTCGCCCGACGATCGAGCTCGGCCAGGGATTCCCGCGCCGCGGCGAGCTGGGCTTGGGCCTGGGCCAGGGCCTGCTCGGACTGGCCCAGGTTCGGGTCGGCCGGCTCCTCGGTCGAGACCACCGCCGGCGGTCCGTCCAGTCGCTCGCGCAGGGCGGCGGCGCGGGAGGGCGCCTCCTGCACGTCCTGCCGATAGCGCACGGCGGACTCCCGCGCCGCGATGGCGCGTGCCAGGAATGCCTTCGCTGCCTGCAGCGCTTCCCGCTCGACCTCGGCGTCAGCGCCTTCTACTTCGGCGAGTTGCTCCAGCCGAGCGTCGATCGAAGCCGTTGAAAGGTCGATCTCCTGCGGCGCGGGCGCGCCCAAGAGGAGGGCCAGGATCAGGACGATTTGGGCGTACACGTGGGGGCCGGTGAGACGGGTCCGGTGAGACGGGTCCGGTGCGGACTCTAGGAACGTGGAGCGGATGGCTTGCCGGGCTCGCGCGCACTACCGAGCCAGCCGATGCGGAAGAAGATGGCGAGCAGGATCGCGGTCAGCGCGGCCGACACGATCCAGAAGGCCACGTAGCCGTAGCGCCACCCGAGCTCGGGCTGGTTCAGGGCCGAGCTGCGGTCGAAGTTCATCCCGTAGACCCCCGACAGGAAGGTCAGGGGGATGAAGATCGTCGCGACGATGGTCAAGGTGCGCATGACCTCGTTGGTGCGTTGGCCGACGATGGCGAGGTGCAGTTCGACCAGGCCCTTGGCGTGGTCGCGGAAGCTGTCCAGAACTTCCAGCACCTGATGGGCGTGGTCGGCGGTGTCCCGCAGGTAGGGCCGCGTCTCGTCGCTGATCGGGCTGTCGGGGTCGCGAATCAACTGGCTCAGGGCGTCCCGCAGGGGCCAGATCGAATGGTGCATCGACGTCAGGTCGCGGCGCAGCTCGTAGAGCTCGGAGACCTCGGTCCCGTCGTCTCCGCCCAGGACCCGGTCCTCCATCTCCTCCAGGCGCTCGCCGTACTTGGCCAGGACCGGGAAGTAGTTGTCGACGACCGTGTCGATCACCATGCAAGCCAAGTAGTCGCTGCCACTCGCGCGCAACTTCTGGCGGCCGGCCCGCAGTCGATCGCGCACCGGCTGGAGGCAGTCCACCGGCGCTTCCTGGAAGGTGGCGACCGTGTCCTTGTTGAGGGCGATGCCGACCTGCTCCCAGGCCAGCTCGCCCTCGTCGTCGGTCGCAATCGAGCGCACGACGATGAACAGGGAGCCCTCGTAGGGGTCGACCTTGGGCCGCTGGCCGACGTTGATCACGTCCGAGACGGCGAGGGGGTGCATGCCGAGCTGCTCCCCGATCGAGTGGATCGCGTCCACGTCGCGCAGGCCGCGCACGTCGACCCAGGCCACCCGTCCGGCCCGATCCGACAGTGCGCCGGGATCCCAGCTGCCGAACTCGCGGTCGACCAGCGACTGTTCGTTGTAGATGGCGACGGCGAAGGTCGACGGGTCGGTGTCGACGTCGCGGTCGGCGATCACACCGGGCGACGCGCCGGCGGGGGTGAACTTGCGTCGGAACAGGGGCATTGGGCGCAGCGCGCCAACAGGCTACCGGCATTGCGGCCGGGCCCGACGCTCCTCCTGGAGCTTCTGCCCGTCAGGGGCCGGTTGCTTCGGCCAGTGCCTTGGCCACCACCCGGTTGCCGGCCACGGTGTAGTGCCCGTCGGCGAGGAACAGGTTGATCCCGCTCGCCCGCGCCGCCAGCAGGGCGTCGGTCAGGTCCAGGACCTCCACGTTCCGGGCCCGCAGGTCCTCGACCAGGGTCGACCAATAGCCCTCGCTGTGGAGGTCCAAGTATTCGAGGTCGGTGGGGCCCGGGAGGATCAAGAACCGAAAGCGCGCTCCGCGGCCCTCGGCGTCGTTCTTGGAGAGCATCACGATGGCGTCCAACAGGCGGTGCGCCTCCGCGCCGCGCGGTCCCAGGTGCCGCTCGTGGGCTCGACCGACGTTCTCCCAGGCCGTCAGGATCAAGCGTCCCGCCGCTGTCCAGTGCAGCGGGTGCGACCCCGCCGGAAGCCAGGCCGGCCTCGCCCGCGCAATCCAACGGTCGCCCTCCTCGGTGCGCTCCAGGAACAGCTCCTGGTCCTCGCACAGGGCCACGACGTCTTCGAGCGACCGGGCCGGGTTGGGCAGGGTGCGCAGGGTCCCGTCACCCGCGAG
This sequence comes from Engelhardtia mirabilis, assembly GCA_007751255.1. Taxonomy (GTDB): domain Bacteria; phylum Planctomycetota; class UBA1135; order UBA1135; genus Engelhardtia; species Engelhardtia mirabilis. The sequence goes on along the minus strand of CP036296.1, from coordinate 3,773,707 downwards.
CACGAAGCGCGGCTTGAAGGCCAGGGCCGAGCTCCAGTGGCGCACGATCGGCCGGAAGCGCGTCGTCACCCGGAGACAGGCCGCCGGCAGCAGCCCCAGCCAGACCTCGTCCGGCGCCAGGTCAGCGGCCGTGGCGAGCTGGCGCAGGCAGGCCTGGTCTAGTCCGTAGCCGCCGACCCCGAGGTTCAGCATCTCGAACCTCGGCTCCAGGGCCTCGAGCGCCGCTGGCCAGGCATCGGCCCCGCCGACACCGTCGCCGTGGGTGAAGGAGCAGCCGTAGGCCGCCACTCGCGTGCGCGCAGGGTCCTTCTCCCGCGCCGTCGGCACCCCGTCGTCGCGGCAGCCGGCCCAGTCGTAGCCGTCGATGCCCAGGGACATCTCCGGGCGCGGCGCCCAGCCCAGGTCGCGGTCGAAGCCGATCGGAACGACATCCTCGACGCTGCCGTCCAAGAGGCCCTTGGCCCGTTCGAGGGCTTCGACCTGGGCGCCGTGGAAGAGGGGCGGGTCGTAGGGGGCCACCCGCCGACCGCGGAAGGTCCCGGTGGACAGGAGGGTCACGCGGACGAGCTGGTCGGCCCCGAGGGCGAGGATCAGGACGACCCCGAGGGCGGTCAATCGGCGGCGAAGGCGCGGCATCGGCGCAGTCTATTCCAGCGGGGCGATCCGCACGCGGCCCGCGCTCGCATCGCGCAGCTGTGCCCGCAGGTCCGCCTCCGCATCGATCGGAACGCTCAGCTCCGCGGCCACCTCGGCTCCGTACTCCGAGCGCAGCGCGATTGCCCCGTTGCGGGCCAGGGCGCCCTCCACGGCGCCAGAGACCTCGTAGGGGTAGCGGATCGACAGGCGACGCAGGACCGCACGTTCGACGACCCGCGCCCGATCGAGCGCCCGGCCCGCGGCCCCGCCGTAGGCGCGGATCAGGCCGCCCACGCCCAACTTGACCCCGCCGAAGTAGCGCGTCACCACGACCACCAGGCCACACAGGTCGTGGCCCTCGATCTGGCGCAGGATCGGGGCGCCGGCGGAGTTGCCCGGCTCGCCGTCGTCGTTGCTGCGCACCTCGCGCCCCTCGGGATCCAGGCGCCAGGCCCAGCAGTGGTGGCGGGCGTCACTCCGGACCGCGCGCACCCCCTCGATCGCCTCGAGCGCTCGGTCGGGCTCGGCGGCTGGGATCACGTCCGCGATGAAGCGCGAGCCCTTGATCGGATCGTCCTCGAAGTGCGAGGCCGCGACCACGGTCCGGAATCGAGTTGCCACCGCGAGAGCATGCGCATGGGGGCCGGGCGGCGCACGCCCCTGGCCGCCCGAAAGGCGACCGGGGGCGCGGGATCGGCCAGGATTCCGCGCTAAGCTTCGGCCCCGGCAACGCACGACCGGGCACCTGATGTCCGCAGCCGAGTCCAGCCCTCCCGATCACCAGCACGGCGCCCAGCGTGTGCCCGCCGGACCGCATTCCGCCGGGCCGCACTCCGCCGGGCCGCACTCCGCCGGGCCGCACTCCGCCGGACCGCATTCCGCCGGGCCGCACTCCGCCGGGCCGCACTCCGCCGGGCCGCACTCCGCCGGGCCGCACTCCGCCGGGCCGCACTCCGCCGGGCCGCCGTCCTCCGACCTGCGGGACGCGCCGCACGTGCCGATCCCCGGCGCGGGCGATCGCGTGACCGTGGGCACCACCGTGGTGCTGCCCGCCTACAACGAGCAGGAGTGCCTGGCCGAGGCCGTCGAGCGCACCGCCGCCTACCTGACCGAGTGCTTCGACGTCTGGGAGATCGTGGTCGTCGACGACGGCTCCAAGGACAACACCGGGGCCATCGCCGACGGCCTCGCCAGCCGGCATCCGCGCGTGCGGGTGATCCACCATCCGACCAACCTCGGCTACGGCGCGGCCCTGGCCAACGGCTTCGCGGCCGCCGAGTGTGACCTGGTGTTCTACACCGACTCCGACCTGCAGTTCGACGTGCGCGAGCTGGGCGGGGTGATCGCGCAGATGCTCGAAGCCGGCGCCGACGCGGTCTTCGGCTTCCGCGTCTACCGCTACGACTCGGTCCTGCGGTGCCTCTTGTCGTGGACCTACAACCGCCTGGTGCGGGTGCTCTTCGGCGTGCGCGTGCGCGACGTCGACTGCGCTTTCAAGGTCTTCCGCAGGCCGGTGGTCCAGGCCATGGCCCTTGAGAGCACCGACTTCTTCATCGACACCGAGATGGTGGCCCAGACCGCGCGTCTGGGCTATCGCTCGATCGAAGTCGGCGTGCGCCACTACCCGCGGCTGGCCGGTCGCACCACCGTGCAGGCCAGCGACATCCCGCGCACCCTGCGCACCGTGGCGCGCATGTGGTGGCGCATCCGCCGCCTGGACCGCAAGGGACGCTGAAGGGCCCACGACCTTGGAAGCAGTCGTTCACCAGGAGCACGACGATCCGGACCACTGGTGGTTCCGGGCCCGCCGCGCGATCTTCGACGACGTCCTCGACGGGCGCGTGCCCCTGGGGCCCAATGCACGCATTCTCGACGTCGGGCCGGGATCGGGCGTCAACCTGCCGGTCCTGGCGCCGCGGGGGCGAGTCGTGACCCTGGATGTGGCCGCCGGGTCCCTGCAGAACTGCGCCGCGAAGGGGGCCACGCCTGTGCGCGGCGATGCCACGGCCGCGCCCTTCGCCGACGGCTCCTTCCAGTTGATCGCGGCCCTCGACGTGCTCGAACACCTGGAAGCGGAGACCGCGGCGCTGTCCGAATGGCGCCGGCTGCTGGCGGACGACGGCAAGCTGCTGCTCAGCGTCCCGGCGCTCCAGTTGTTGTGGGGGCGGCAGGACGTGCTGGCCATGCACCACCGCCGTTACGGGCGCCGCGAGCTGGCGCAGAAACTGCGTGCGGCCGGCTTCGAGCTCGAGCGCCTGACGTACTTCAACTCACTGCTCTTCGCGCCGATCCTGGCCCTGCGCCTGGCCATGCGCCCGCTGCTCGATCGGGCCCACTCCGGCGGCTCGGACCTGGGCTTGCGACTGCCGCGGCCCCTCGAGCAGCTGCTCTACCACACCTTCGCCGTGGAGCGGCACTGGGTCGTCGACCGCAACTTGCCCCTGGGCGTCTCGTTGCTCGCCCTGGCTCGACCCGTGGTGCGTTGAAGCGGCTCGGCCTGTGGCTGGCGGTGCTCGTGCACGTGGTTCTGGCTGGGACCTATGCCCACGTCACGCCGGTCTTCGAAGCACCGGACGAGAACGGACACCTGGGCTACGTGTGGCAGTTGATCCAGCACGGTGAGCCGCCGGTGGTCAAGGGCTCCGGCGAGCTGGCCGGCGTCCCCGCCTGGCGCCAGGGGGACCTGGGCCACCATCCGGCGCTGTACTACCGCATCCTGGCCCTCGGACTGCGCATCCAGGGGCTCGCCGATCTGACGCCCACTCCGCGGTCGGTCGAGCTGGCGCAGCGCGTGTCGGGTCGACACTTCGAGCACGGTTGGGACGAGGTCGGCGCGCGGTCGCGTGAAGTGCGCGGGTTCCACCGCCTGCGCCTGTTCTCCGTGTTGTGCGGCGCGGTCAGCCTGGTGCTGATCCGTCGTCTCGTGGCGCGCGCCCTGCCCCGGGCGCCTGGCGCGGTGGACCTGAGCGTGCTGCTCCTCGCCCTGTTGCCGGGCTGGTCGATCGCCCACTCGGTGCTCGACAACGGCGCCTTGGCGGTGACCATGATCCTGGGCTGCCTGACGCTGCTCGTGCGCGCCGTCGACTCGAACCGGCTCACCCCGCTCTCGGGGCTGGCGGCGGGGGCCCTGGGCGGACTCGCCCTGGCGACGAAGCTCACGGCCGTGGGCGTGGTGCCGCTCTTCGGTCTCGCGCTGGCTTGGATCTGGTGGCGCGCGCCCCAGCGGCGGCGCGAGACGACGGTCGCGGGAGCCCTCGGTCTGGCCCTGCTCGTGGCCCTCTGGTTGCCCTGGATCCTGCGCAACCTCGAGCTCTACGGCGAACCCCTGGCGACCGCCGTGCACGAGCGCGCCTTCGCGAGCAACATGGTCCCCGACGAGGCGCGCCTGACCCAGCTCACCTACGCCCTGCCGGTGCTGGTCTTTCGGTCCGCGGTGGGGGTGGTCGGCTGGAATGCGGCTTCCCAGCCGGCTTGGATCGAGTGGCTGTTCGGGGGCACAGCGCTGCTGGCCTTGGCGGGCTTGGCCCTGGGGCGGGGGCGCATCGGCCTGAAGTCTGGGCCCACCCTGTTGCTGGGTGCTTCGGGCTTGGTGGCCATGGCCCTCTTGTTGCGCTTCAACCTCGTCTTTCACCAGCCCCAGGCACGCTATGCCTTGGCTGGCAGCGCCGGCTTCGCGCTGTTTGCGGCGGCAGGATTCGCGGCCCTGGGTCAGCGTGTCCCATCCCTCGCACGGCCCCTGGCCCTGGCCCTGGTCGCTGCCTGGAGCGCCGCAGCCCTCGGCGGTCTGGCGCGCGCCAAGGCGCTGTTCCAGATCGACCCAACGGGCACGGACCCTGCCCAGGCGATCCTCGTGGCCGATCTGTTCACCCCCTCCAGCGCCGAGCCGGCGGGGGAGTTGGCGCGGATCGGGGGCGACGATCCGCCGGTGCTCACCTGGCCCGCGAGCTTCGGCCGGGCGTCGATCCACCTGTGGTGCGTCGATGGGCCGCGGGTGGGCGGCAGCTTCGAACACCTCGGGTTGGCCTTCGAAAACGGCCGTGCGACCCTTCCCGCGGCGGTCTGGGCGTCGCTCCCCGCGGGGGCGCAGGTCAAGATCAAGGTGCGCCAACTCGCGGACCGACGAACAGGTCAGGACGTGGCCGACCGTGCGGAGAGCTCGGTGCTGGTCGTGCGACGGCCCTGACCGCTCGCTATCCTGGCCCTCGCAGAGCGAGATCATGAACGAATCAGGCCATTCAGACACGACCACCGACGGCATCCGCGTGCGCGTGGCGGCCCAGTACATCGAGGCCCAGTCGGACCCCGAGCGAAACCACTGGGTCTACGCCTATCGCGTCGTGATCAGCAACGAGGGTGATGTGCCCGCCAAGTTGATCTCGCGCCACTGGATCATCCGAGACGCGAACAACGACGTCGAAGAGGTGCGCGGCGCCGGGGTGGTCGGCGAGAACCCGGACCTCGCGCCCGGCGAGCAGTTCGAGTACATGAGCGGCTGCCCGCTCGCGACCGAGTGGGGCACGATGGAGGGGCGCTACACGATGCAGCGTCCGGGGGGCGAAGAATTCGACGCGGTGGTCGGACGCTTCTTCCTCGCGCCGAACACGGCACCCATCGCGGCCATGGACGAGGACTGATTCGAAACGGGGTCGTTCGCTCGACGAACGCCGGCTAGTGTGCTGGTTCAGGAATTCGGCGTCACTGCCCGGAGGTCCGATCGATGCTGGCTAGGCGCGCCGACGACGCGTATCCGCTGCGATACTCGGAGGAGGCGCTGGCGACGCCAGCGGCGATCGGAGCCCGGGAAGTGACGCCGAATTCCTGATCCAGGACACTAGGCCGCCTGTCGCAGCCGGCGCGAGCCCTTTGGTGGCCCGCTAGACAGCAGCACCGCCACGGGTCTGGTGACCTCGTTGCTGGCGAGCACGATCTGCATCGTCGCGGTCATGGGCACTGCCAGGAAGGCGCCGACGACGCCCCATAGCGCTCCCCAGATCACGACCGAGACGATGATTACGAGGGGTGACAGGTCGAGCTCGCGACCCAGGATGCGTGGCTCGATGATCGAGCCCAGCACGATGTTCACGGCGAAGTAGACCGCCGCCACGATCATCGCCGTCTCCCAACTCGACTTGACCGCCAGGGCGGTCACGGTCGGCATGGTGCCGGCCGCGAGGCTGCCGAAGTAGGGGATGAAGTTCAGGAAGAACGTCAGCACACCCCACAGGAGGGCATAGGGCACCTGCAGGGCCACCAGGGCCACGTAACACAGGGCGCCGGTGGCGATCGAGATCAGCGTCTTGATGCCCAGGAACTGCTGGATGCCGCGTCCGATGGTGTCGAGGATCGTGGCCGCGGCGTGTCGGTTGTCGCCGGCCACGGAGAGGATCTTGCGTCTGAAGACGGCCTGCTCCGCGAAGATGAAGAGCATGTAGATCACGACCAGCAGGATCGTGCGCATGATCCCCAGGCCGCTGCCTACGAGCTGGGCCGAGAGTTCACCGGCGTCGAGCTCGTTCAGCTGGGCCTTGAGGTAGTCCTGGACCTCGGCCGGCATCGTCGAGCGCTCGATGCGTGTCTCCAGGTCCTTCACGACCGCGGTCCAGCCGCCGAAGCTGCGGTTGACCGCGTCCTCGGATTCGGTCAGTCCGCCCACGGCCTCGATCTGCGCCCGCTCGGTCTGGCCCAGGAACTCGGCCACGTTGCCCTGCACGATCAGCGCTACCCGCGCCAGACCGAAGCCGATCAGCACGGCCATGGTCAGCACCGAGACGAAGGGCGGGATGCGGAAGCGCGCCAGACCGCGCACGACGGGCGAGAGCATGCTCGCCAGGAGCAGTGCGATGACCAGGGGCTGGATGATCCCGGCGCCCACCTTGAGCAGCCAGCCCAGGAGGACGATCGAGGGAATCGCCAGGAGCGCGATCGTGGCACGGTTGAGCGGCTGCATGGGCCCGGCGGATTCTACGCAGGTGCGGCGGAGGTTTCTCCAGACCTTCCCGGCGGACCTGCATCGGACGGGGCGCGGAGGACGTCGAGCGTGCACAATCGCCGCGTGAGGTCGATCGCCATGGACCCCGGAGACGGAGCGCCGCGTGCCGGCAGCTTGGAGCGCTGGTGCCAGGATCTCGTGCTCGAGCCTGAGCTCGAACGCAAGCTGGCCTTCGCCAGGCCGCCTCGCGTCGGCGAGGTCGACCCGCCCGAGCGCCGTCTGGCGGGCCCGGGACGACCGGGCCCGGGGCCGGAAGATCGCGGCGCCCGGCGCTCGGTGCGACCGGGGAGCCTGGCCGACCCGCGCGCTCGCGCGCGGCTGCTGCACACCTTCCTGCACCACGAGATCCAGGCCGCGGAGCTGATGGCCTGGGCGGTGCTGGCCTTTCCGACTTCGCCGCCGCGCTTCCGGCGCGGCTTGGCCGCAATCGCCTTCGAGGAGCTGGGACACGCCCGATTGCTCGCGGCGCAGATCGAGCGGCTGGGCGCACGCATCGGCGAGTTTCCCCTGCGCGATTGGTTCTGGGAGCGGGTCCCGAGCTGCGCCACCCCGGCCCAGTTCGTGTCCCTGATGGGGGTCGGCCTGGAGGGCGCGAACCTGGACCACGCCGAGGCCTGGGCCCAGCGCCTGCGGTCGGTCGGGGACGAGGCCTCGGCCCAGGTCCAAGAGCGCATCGGTCGCGACGAGATCGCCCACGTGCGCTTCGCGGCGCGCTGGCTCGAGCGCTTCGAGGGCGCCGCGGACTTCGAGACCTGGCGCGGCCAGCTCCCCGCTCCGCTCACGCCCGCGGTCCTGCGCGGCAAGCGCCTGGCCCTGGCCGCGCGCTCGGCAGCCGGCCTCGACCGCAATTTCTCGCAAGCGCTGGATCAGTGGATCGACGTCGCCCCCTGCTCCTGAACCTCGACGCGGAACTCGAGCTGGCGCGGCCCCGGTCCTATCGGCCCTCGGCCGCAGTCACCGAGCGGGTCCGAGTCGAGGCAGCGCACTTGGCGGCGATCCTGCCGGCCACGCTCCTGCCCCTGATCCCCGGCGCCGAGCCACCGCGGCTCGAAGGGCTGGGCGAGGCCAGTGCCTGGTGCCCGACGCCGTCGGCCCTGGCGAGCCTCGCGGCCCTGGGGTTCGAGCCGCCCGCGGCTCCGTCCATGGCGATCCTGCGGCGCGCCAACTCGCGCTCGTTCCTCTCGCGCATCGAGACGCAGGGCGAACCGCTGCCCGAATCGACCTGGGCCAGCTCACCCTCCGCGGTCCACGCCCACCTGCGCGCCCATCCGCACGTCGCGCAGTGGCTCGCCAAGCGCGAGTTCGGCGGTGCGGGCCGCGGCCGGCGTCGCTTGCGCCAAGCCCTCGCCGCGACGGACCTGCGCTGGATCGAGGGCGCCTTCGTGCGCGGCCAGGGAGATGACCTGCGACGCCAACTGCGGATCGAGCCCCAGGTCGAGGTGGCCCTGGAGTGGACGCGTCACGGTCTCCTGCGGCCGAGTGGAGAATTGCGTCTGGGCGAGCCCTGTGTGCAAGTCAGCGATCCGCGTGGGGCCTGGAGCCACACCCGACTGGCCCGACCGGGCGAGCTCGAGCCGGACGAGCTCGCAGCCCTCGACGCCGCTCTACGCGCGGCCGCGGCGGCCCTGGTGGACCTGGGCTACTTCGGGCCCCTGGGCGTCGACGGCTTCCGCTGGATCGACACGGACGGCTGTCGGCGAGTGCGGGCCGTGGGCGAGCTCCATGCGCGCTACACCACCGGCTGGTGGCTCGGCACGGCGTCCTGGCGCGACCAGTGAGTCAAGGCAGGACCTTCATGGTGTGCGCAGGCGAGACCCGCCGCACCACGCACGGCGCCTGGAAGTCGAGGACCAGGAAGGCGGTCGAGAACTGAACTCCCGCCAAGCTCGGAACGTCGGGCAGGTCGAGCCTGGGGCCCATGGACATGCCGTTGCCGTCGAGGTTGCCCTGGGACCCGAGCAGCAGCGAGTTCGGCACCAGCGTCGCCTGCAGAAGGGGATCCAAGGTCAGCGGCAGGGTGCCGCCGCAGGTGGCGATCCCGGGCGACTGACCCAGGGCCGCGAGCAACCAGAAGGGGCGGCCGGGGTCCAGGGGCGAGCAGAGCACGAAGGGTCGGTTCTCGCCGGTGAAGGTCTGGGTCACCGTCGCGGTGCCGCGCAGCACGAGCCCGGCGTCGGTGCCGCCCAGGGTCACCGGGTGCAGCTCGGTCGCGCCGGACTCGAAGCTCGCCTCGACCCAATAGTCACCGGGCGGAACCGGCGAGCCCGACTGATCCACCTGGTTCCACTCGAACGGCAGCCAGCCGTAGGGCCCCAGGTCGAACAGGATCGGCGAGCAGGTGGGGTCGAAGACCAGACCGCCCTGGGCGTCGAGCACGCGGTAGGAGCAGTTGAAGACGCCCGCGATGCCGGGCCGGTCGTTGGAGAAGGTGATCTGGACCGGACAGCCGAGGGGAGCGGGGTCGGGGCCCACGGTGACGTTGACCGCGAAGGGTGTCTGGGCGGCGCCGAGGCCCACCAAGGGCCCCAACAGGAGGGCGAGCGGTGTCAGGTCGTGGATCTTCATGGAGCTTGCTAGTCGGTCTCGGGTGGTCGGTTCGCCGATCGATGCGGAAGGCGGCGGTCGGTCTTCCCAATACGAGTGCGTATTTGCCGATGCAGCCCTCCGCTCGACCCCCCGCAGCGCGACCCGGCCGGCTCCGCAGCCCCGGAACCGGACCCGCTCGCGCGGTCACGCGTTTGCCCCTGGCAGTCGTGGGCGCGGTGGGCCTGATCGTCGCGATCGGGCTCGCGGCGCACTACCTGGCGTCGGTTCCGTCGGCGCCCGCGCTACTCGCAGATGGACATCTCGAGCCCGTGGCTCCAGCGCAATCCGCCGGGGATCAACAGCGACTTGACGGCGGACTGCAGGAACAGCGTGGCGCCACTGAGCGCGACGTCACTCGGTAGCGCGTAGATCCAATCCAGCTCGCCGTCGGGGTCGGTCAGGAACGGGCTGACGAAGGACACCGTGGGGTCGACCAACAGGAAGAAGGGGCCGATCGGCACGCTCAAGGGGGCGATGGCAACCATCAGGCCACCCGGCATGCCAGGGTCCGCGCCGCTCAGAGTGATCAGGCCCGGGTAGCCCAGGAGCGGCGGCGTGGCCGAGTCGAGGACCAGCGTGTTCCAGGTGAACTCGGTGCCGTAGGTCGTGAAGCCGCACTTGCCCGCGTCCCACCAGGGGCCGAGGGCCTCGAGTTCGCCGACCGAGAGGAAGCCGCCACTGCCGCCCGGTTGGCCGGCAACGCGTACCTCGCGCACGAGCAGCGGCGGGAAGTCGACGCTCCAGGACTCGTAGCTCGGTGTTCCCGGCCCCGCCCCGCGGTAGGGCGGATCGATCGTCATGCCTGGCACCGCAGTCCAAGGCGCCGCGGCGTCCAGTCGAGTCTCGACCACCAACGTGTCGAGCCAGCCACCCGTCGGCTGCTCGAGTCCCTCTTGGAACACGACCCGTTCGAGGGTCCGCGGGGGATCGAAGGCGTAGCCGATCCAGTCGAGCGGTCCCTGGTCGCCGTTGTGCGACGTGTCGAACTGGGCGTGAAGGCTCGTGCTGCCGGACACGGGGAGGGTCCCGTTGCGGATCGTCTCCGGATTCGGGTTGCCCGAACCGAGGGGCAGGGGCGGGCTCAGGGCGTCCAGGGACGAGATGATCGTGCCCGCTTGCGCCAGGTTCAGGTGTTGGGGCAGGGCCGCCTCGGGCGACAGCAACTGCGCGTGCAGCTCGCTGCAACTCACGAAGCCGAGGGATCCGCCGGGCTTGCCGCGCAGACGAATCGCCTCACCCCAAGTGGGCGTGAAGTGAAAGACGTACTGCTCGAAGCCTGGCCCGGGATCGGTGCCACCCGGATAGGGCGGCTCGCAGGACAGGTCCTGGACCGGGACCCACTCGGTCCCGACGCGCACCTCGACGGCTGGGTCCTCGAACCAGCCGCCGGCGGCGCTGTGGGCTCCCTCGCGGAAGGTCAGGCTGACGAAGCGCGACTGCGACACTGGCGCGGCAGCCAGCGAGACGCCGATCCAATCGTCGTCGCCCTGGTCGCCGTTGTGCTCGGTGTCGAACTGCAACTCCAGCTCGGTGCTCCCGACCGCCGGGGAGACGCCGTCACGAATGACCTCGACATCGGCGTTGCCCAGGCCGAGGGGCTGTGGGGGCGTGAGCTCGTCCACGCGACTGATCGGAACTCCGGTGCCGACCGGGTCGAGGGCTTGGCCGGCCGGAATCGACCACACGTCGGCGCTGGCGCTGGCGCCGGACCCGGTCGTTCCCGTCAGCACGACGCGGTAGTAGTAGAGGTCGCCGTCGGCCGCGTGGGGCACGATGGCGTAGCTCGTGCTGGTCGAGCTGGGATCGACTTGACTGTCGGTCCAGAAGGCCGGGTGGACGTGGTCGTCGTGGTAGAGGTCGATGCGCCAGTCGAAGGTCAGGTCGCCGCCCGAGGGGTCCTGGCCACCGCCGACCAGGGCCAGGGCGGTGTCGCCCGAGGGCGCACTGCCGACCGCCGGAGAGCTGATCCAGACCACCGGCGCGGAACTGCCGGCAACGATCGAGACCTGTGCCTTGGAAACCAAGCCCCCGTCGTCCGAGACTTCCACCGAGGCCAGGTAGAAGCCGTCGGAGGTGAACTGGTGCGCGATGGTCGGGCCCGACTGCACGACCTTCGGCGAGCCGTCGCCGAAGTCGAACTCGAAGCTCAGCGGGTCGCCCTCGGGGTCGCTCGAGGCTGAGGCATCGAAGACGACATCGAGGGGGCTGTCGCCGCTGTTGACGTCGGCCGCGAGCGAGGCGACCGGACTCAGGTTGGCGCCGTAGCGCAGGCGCAGCACGCGGCCCTGGAAGGGCGCCAAGCCCAGCTCGAGCAGCAGCACCTCGCCGGTCAATGGGTCGTGGCGCAGGTCCACCACGTTGCCCAGCCCGGCGCCGAAGTCGCGCACCAGCGACAGGTTCCCGGCCGCGTCGAAGCGCGCCGAGCGCAGCCAGTCGGCGCCGTAGTCGCTGAAGAAGAGCTCGCCCTGGTACTGGCTCGGGTAGTCGGGACCGACATAGAAGTCGCCCAGGATCACGCAGGCGCCGATGAAGCCACCGCCTGGGTTGCCGGCCTGGTCCAGGTGCACGCCGTCGGGCTGCAAGCTCGCAAGGGATGAATGGCTCCAGGTCAAGGCCGGCGCGACCACCGGACCGGGCGCGGGGCTGTTCGAGTCGGGCAGGCCCAGTGGGTTCTGCCCTGGGCGCACGAACACGTCGTAGGGGCTGTTGCTCGCCGTGCCCTCGAACACTGGCCAACCGAAGTCGACCCCGGCCTGGACCACGACGTTCAGCTCTTCGAAGTCCGTGTGACCGACGTCGCCGATGAAGACCTGTCCGACGTCACCGTCGGCGGGATCGCTCGAACCGGTTCCCGGGCGCAGGGTGAAGCGATAGGGGTTGCGCAGACCGCTGGCGTAGACCCGCGACGGGTTGCTCGCGGGGTTCCCGTTCCAGTGGGGATTGGAGGGCAACCCGTAGCCGGTTTCCGGGTCGAGGCGCAGCAACTTGCCCGCCAGCGAGCGCGGATCGCGCGCGCGGAAGGCGCCCGAGTCCTGCTCCAGCGGGAGTTGCCCGCGCAGTCCCGTGACCGGGTGCACGAAGTCGTCGAAACCCTCGGGATCGTTGGAGCCGAAGTCATCGAAGTTCCAGTGGGCGCCGTCCCCCTGTGAGAGCAGGAGGGTGCCGTCGGGCGCGAACCGCAGGGCGCCGCTCGAGTGCGAATCGTGCAAGCTCGCGAGGGCATCGGGAGCGCTGCCATCGGGCAGGCGCAGGCCGAGCAGCACCTGCCGCGAGGCCGGGTCGAACGCCAGGCGCTCGTCCGGACCGGTGATCACCCGATAGCGGGTGAGCATGCCGTGGGAGTAGTGACCGTCCTCGTCGTGGCCGATCTCCTCGCCAAAGACGCCCGACGCCGTGTAGGACAGGTAGGCCCACGAGGTCGCGCCGCCGTCGGGGACCCAGTCCGGATGGACGGCGAGTCCTAGGAGACCGCGGTCGCCGACGGAGAGGACCTCGAGACTCAGGTCGATCAGGGTCGTGTCCTGGAGGGTGCCGTTGCGGTAGGCGTAGACCAGGCCACTCTTGCTGGCGATGAGCAGGGTTCCGTCGTCGGCGGTGGCCAGGGCGGTGGGGTAGTCGAGGCCGGTCACCACCGCGGTGAGCTCGAAGTGCGCCGGGAGGCTGGCCTGGAGCGCGTGGTCGCCGCCGTCGGCCGACAGAAGCGGGGGTGAGATCGGCGCCGGCGTCGGGCTGGCCGTGGGACGGGGCACGCTCGGGCTGGCGGAACCGGAGTTCGGGACGGCGAGGCTCGCCATGACCACGAAGACCGCTGCGAGCGGTCCCTGGGGGCGGAGTCGATCGAGGCGCTGGCGATGCACGGGACTCGAAGGGTACCGCGTCCAACGTCCGCCGGGACCGGGGCCCGGTTCCGGGCCGGCCCAGCTTCCCGGGGCGGGGCTCGAATAGGCCGCGTCCGGGGCTCGGGAGGGGCCGGACCGCGGACTACACTCCTCGCCCACCGCACCGGCGGCCCACAATGTCGATACAGATCCACAACACGCTCACGCGCGCCAGCCAGACCCTCAAGACCCTCGAGCCCGGCGAGGTGCGCCTCTACGTCTGTGGCCCGACGGTCTACGACGACAGTCACATCGGTCACCTGATGGGGCCGGTGCTGTTCGACGCCATGGCGCGCTGGCTGATCGCGCGGGGCTACCGCGTGCGCTTCGTGGTCAACATCACGGACATCGACGACAAGATCATCCGCCGCGCCGCGCAGACGGGGGAGCCCTGGGACTCGATCGCCTCGCGCTACACCGAGCAGTACTTCGAGCACCTGCGCGCCCTGGGGGTGGCGACGATCACCGACCATCCCCGCTGCACGGACTTCGTGCCCCAGATGGTCCGTTTCATCGAGGACCTGATCGCCCAGGGCCGCGCCTACGCCGCTGCCGATGGCGTGTACTTCGACGTGGGCCAGCAGGAGGGTTACGGCAAGCTTTCCGGTCGCCACCTGGACGACATGCAGTCGGGCGAGCGGGTCGAACGCCCGGGCGACCTGCGCCACCCGGCCGACTTCGCGCTGTGGAAGCTGGCCAAGCCCGGTGAGCCCTCGTGGGAGAGTCCCTGGGGCGCCGGTCGACCCGGCTGGCACCTGGAGTGCTCGGTCATGTCGTCGGAGCTGCTCGGGCCGGTGTTCGACATCCACGGCGGCGGTGACGATCTCAAGTTCCCGCACCACGAGAACGAGATCGCTCAGAGCGAGGCCCACGGCGACGCCTACGCGCAACTGTGGATGCACCACGGGCTGGTGCAGTTCGGCGGGCGCAAGGTGGCCAAGAGCGACCCGCGCATGGCGGAACCCGAGTTCGCGCGGCAGTTCAACGCGACCTGGCTGCGCGAGACCTACGGTGCGCCGACCCTGCGCTTCTTCCTCCTGCGCGGGCACTACCGCCGGCCGATCGACTTCGAGCCCACAAGCGTCGAGGGCGCGCGGACCGGCCTGCAGCGCCTGCTCGCGGACCTCGGACCGCTGCTGGACGAGCCGGTGGCGGCCGCCGACCTCGATGAACTCATCGGACGTGACGCGCCCGCCTCGGTGGCTGCCCACCGCGATGCCTTCGTGCGCGCCATGGACAACGACTTCGGCACCGGCGAGGCCGTCGGAGCGCTGTTCTCGATCGCCAAGGAAGCGCGCGCCCTGGGTGGCGACGAGGCCCTCGCCGCCAAGCGCCTGCTGCGGGACCTGGGCCGCTTGCTGGGACTGTTCCAGCCCGGTGACCTGGAGCTCGTGCAGGGCGCCGGGAAGGCGGAGGTGGACGACGCACTCGTCGGTGGCCTGGTGGAGCTTCTGATCGAGCTGCGCGGCGAGGCCCGGGAGCGCCGCGACTTCGCCACTTCGGACCGCGTCCGCGACCGCCTGGCGGAGCTGGGGATCGAGCTCAAGGACGGCGCGGACGGGACCACCTGGGACCTGGCCTGAGGACCCGATCTTGGCCAGCTCGACCCATTCACCGCAGGACGAGGATCGCCCTGATTCCGGACCCGACGCTGGGCCGAGCGCTGATTCGGACGCCAAGTCGTCGACCGAAAGGCACTCCGCCAAGCTTCCGGAGAGCCACTGGGCCCGCGCGCGCGACGGCACCAACACCGAGGCCCTGGAGTACCTGCGCAATCGCTCGAAGGCGCCGGGGGTCGCCGACGGGGGCTCGGAACGCAACCACTACTGCCTGAAGTGCAACGGCGTTCTGCCCCTGCGCTACGACAGTCGCAAGGCGGCCGAGAAGGTCCCGCCCAAGAAGTGTCCGCACTGCGGCGAGCCGATCGAGCAGCGCGTGCGCGCGATGTTCAACTGGGTCGAGACCGACCAGGTCCCGGGCAGCGACGCCCGCGCCATGGCGCCCCTGGTGGTGGGGCTGATCCTGATCGTGGCCGGCGCCGTCTGGCTGGCGGTCAGGTTCCTCCTGTGAGCTGGAGCCCGCCGCCGATCAGTCGTCGATCGTGATCTCGTTCAAGTTGGCCGGCAGGAGGTTCGCCAGCTTGCCCTCGCGCCAGCGCTCGAGGCCCCAGTCCAGATCGAAGAACAAGACCACCGCGTCGAGGTCGAGGTTCTGGGTCTGGAACTCGAGCGACCCAGAGGCACTCTTGCCCAACGGCGCCGAAGCGTTGAGGCCCCAACCGCCGCGCAGGGTCGAGGCGTAAACGGCCGCGAACCCCTCCGCCCCGTCGTCGCCCAGACCCCAGATCAGGGTCGGAGCCCCGAGGGTCTCGAGGCACACCGCCAGGCTGTCACCCGCCTGCAGTGTCTCCAGCTTGGTCGGGTCGGGGGCCTCGTCGACCATCGACCGCCGGTAGGCCAGGCGCAGACAGCCCGTGGTCGGCAGGGCCAGACCCAGGGCCAGGGCCACGGCCGCCGCGCGTTGCAGGGGGCTCACTCGCGATCCTGGAAGGGCAGCGAGTAGGAGGCCCGCTCGGCGGAGAGGGTCGCGCCGACGTGGGAGAGCACGTCGTTCTCGTCGAAGAAGACCCAGACGCGGTCGGAACGGGTGTCCTCGTTGAACAGGCCGACGATCAACAGCCACAGGCCCGCGCGCTTCAGCTTGTGGTGCTCGTACTGGTAGGCGCTGCGATTGCCGAGCTCCACCACGTGACCGGGGGCGCCGAGCGCTGCGACCACCTCGGCGGCCGTGCTGACTCCCGGCTCGAGGCTGGCGACGGCCTCGGGCGAGATGCCGTCGTTGATATAGGAGCGCGAGACGAAGCAGCTTCCCAAAAGGGATACGAGGCCGAGGAGGCAGGCCGCGCGCAGGCTGCGGCGGACCGAGGGGACGGTGGGCATGGGTGGGTGCTCGGTTGGCGAGGTGGTCGGTCGTCGAGCGACAAGTTAGACCCACGTGGGCCACCGATCCAGGGCCACTCCTGGGCACCACCGTCACCGAACAGGCTCAGTGGGGCGGCGCGATGTAGTAGGTGAGGTTGTTGCCCTCGTTGGACTCGGCCACCGACTGGTAGCAATCGATCCACGCCACGGACATCTGTCCGGCGTTGGCCGACATGAGCTGACCGACCCAACCGTCGACACCGTAGATGTCGCCGGGGTTCATGGGCGGGATCCAGGCGTAGCCGTGGGTCTTGGAAGGGCCGTAGCAGGTGATCTTGGCCCAGCAGGCCGGCGAGCCCCACTTGCCCTGGTTGGTCACCAGCAGGCGGGCGTGGTTGGAGCTGACGATGCTGGGGCCGAGCTTCAGGACCCGCAGGTCCGGCTTGTAGACGAAGCCCAGGGTCCCGCCGGCGTCGGCCTGGCGGGAACCGGAGAGGAGCAGGCAGCAGGCGAGCACGACGGGAATGCAGGCGAAGGGCCGGGCGAGCTTCATGGTCGGTGGCGAAGGTTCGAGGTTCTGGCGGGAGCGGATTTGCTTCTCCCAGGCCCCATCCGGACCGCGCCGCCGCTGTGGCGAGCGATGCGCGACTTTCGCCGGTCGCTACTCGTCCTCGGGCAGGTCGCGGTAGCCCAGGGCTTCCAGGTGCGCGCGCAACTCGTCGGTCAGCTCGATGCGCTGACGCGAGGCCGCCGTCGGCCTCCAGCGCTGCCACCAGGCCTGGAGCTCCGCCTGGAGCTCGAGCAGCACCTCGGGCTCGTCCGCGCTGCGGTCGTCGCGCTCGTCGAAATCGGCCTCCACGTCGTGCAGGAGCCAGGTGCGCTCCTGGGAGCGGTAGGTGGCCTTCCAGCGGCCGCGCCGGATCGAAGTCAGGGGCCCAGGTCCGGCCGTGCGCGCGATCAACGCCGGGCGCCGCGGAAGTTCCCGACCGTCGATCAGGGGCAGCAGCGACACGCTCGTGCTGCGCGGATCCAGGTCCAGTCCACACAGCTCGACCAGAGTCGGGTGGATGTCGACCAGGCTGACCGGCTCCGCGACGTGCTGGCCCCCGTGCGCCGCGCCGGGCAGACGCAGGATCAGGGGCACCCGCAACATGCGCTCCTGCACGAGCTTGCTGTGTTGCCAGATGCCCTGCTCGCCGAAGGCCTCGCCGTGGTCGGAGAGCACCACCCACAGGGTCTCCTCGAGCACGCCGCTGCGTTCGAGGCTGGCCGCGATGCGCGCCAGGATGCGGTCGGCGTAGCGCATACCCCCGTCGTAAAGGTCACAGACCCGCTGGCGCTCCTGCGGGGTCGGGCGGCGGACACCAGCCGAGAGGGCGATCAGGAAGTCGAGGTCGCCCTCGCGCCCCTCGCTGCCATCCGCGAACAACCCGCGCAGGTCCGGCGGCGGGTCGTAGGGCGCGTGGGGCGGCATCAGGTGCACGTAGGCGAAGAAGGGGCGTTCCCTGGGCTGTTCCAGGAAAGCGTCGAGCTTCTCCAGCAGCAGCTCGGGGACCTGGTGGAAGGGCGTGCTACCGACCAGGGGGTCGATGTAGTCGAACTGCTCGAAGCCGCGTGCGAAGCCGAAGCGCTCGTGCACGTGCGCGTTGGTGGACAGGGCCAGGGAGCGGTAGCCGGCCTGATCGAAGCCCTCCGCCAACAGGCCCACGTCGGTCGGCAGGGGATCGCCCGCGATCGCGACGCGATGGACGTCCACGTGCTCGCCGACCATCAGGGAGGCGACCGAGGCCAGGGTATAGGGAGCGCTGGCCGTCACGTCGTCGAATACGATCGCCTGGCGCGCGAGCTCTTCCAGGAAGGGTGTGGTCGGGCGCTCGTAGCCGTAGACGGACATGTGCGCCGCCGAGGCCGCGTCGACCAGGGTCACGATCACGTTCTTGCCGGCGTAGGCGCCCGGCTCGATCGGCGCTGAAGTGCCCCCGCAGGCGACCAAACCGAGGGCCAGGGCGATGGCGCCCGCTGCAATCGCGGTGGTCCGCCCCGCGACGCGGTCGACGACAATGCGCAGCGCGAAGCTCATGCGAACAACTCCCCCTGGTGCGGACGCCGGGCCTCGGCCGGCAGCGCCGGTCGCGCGGTCTCGCCGAGCTCCAGGCCGTTGCGACGGCAGTGGAGCTCGAAGACCTGCTGCGCCAACTCCCAGCGTGCGCCGCCGCCGGACATGCGTCGGCCGAAGCGCGCTTCGTGCAGCTCGCCGCCGCGCATGTCGCGCAGGGCCGAGAGCACGTGGTCGGCGCGCCCGGGGAAGGCGGCCCGCAGGCGCTCTTCGAAGATGACCGGCACCTGGCCCGGCAGACGCAGCAGGGTCGAGAAGGCCCGCGTGGCTCCGGCAGCCGCGGCGCGTTCGAGGATCGTCGGCACGTCGCTCTCGTTCAGACCCGGGATCAACGGCGAGACCGCCACACCCGTGGGGACACCGGCGTCCGACAGGATTGCCAGCGTCTCGAAGCGCCGGGCCGGGGTCGGCGCGCCCGGATCCATGGCCCGAGCGACCTCGGCGTCCGCGAAGGCGATCGACACGTGGACCTGCACCCCGGCGCGCTCGTGCAGTCGTCGCAACAGGTCCACGTCACGCCGCACCAGGGCGCCCTTGCTGATCACGACCACCGGGTTGGCACGCGCCAGGCAGACCTCGAGCATGCGCCGCGTCAGCCCGTAGGACGCCTCGAGGGGCTGGTAGGGGTCGGTGTTGCCCGAGAGGCAAACCGTTTCGCCGCGCCACGAGAGCCGCGCCAGCTCCAGCGCCAGGCACTCGGCGGCGTTGGTCTTGACCACGAGCTGCGATTCGAAGTCGGTGCCCGCGCCCAGCTCCAGGAACTCGTGGGTCGGCCGCGCGTAGCAATAGGCGCAGGCGTGGGCGCAGCCGCGGTAGGCGTTGGCGCTCCAGCGGAAGGGCACGTCCGGGCTGTCGTTGGAGGACAGGATCGAGTGGGCCCGCTCCTCCCAGACCCGCGTCGTGGTCGCGGGCGGCTCGCCCAGCCACTCCACGTGTTGGGTCGACCAGGGATTCGGTGGGTTGGAGACGGGCCGTCGCACTCGTTCGGATCGATGGCGGGGGCGCGAGCGGTGAAAGAAGCGTTGCGGTGTCGGCCGGGCCCGGCGCCGCGGCCGCTACCGGCGTCGACGGGAGGGACTCGACTGGCCGAACTCGAAGATTCACCGGCGGGTCCGGTGCACTCGAGCGCTCAGAGGAACTCGATCGCGCCCGTCGGCAGCAGGTAGACGATCAACATCGTCCCACCGGCCACGGTGGGCACGTGCTCGGACCCGGGTCCGTAGACCACCCAGCCCGGCGGGCGCCCGTCGAAGGTCGGCTGGCCGTCGAGGGCGATGCAGAAGTCGGCCTCCCCGGCAGGGTGGCGGTGCAGGGGCCCGGGACCGTTCATCAGGACCACGTCGATGGAGTGGTCCAGGGTCTCCGGGACGGCCTTGGAGACCCGGCCGTAGCGCACCGGCAGCTCGCCGC
Organism: Engelhardtia mirabilis; assembly: GCA_007751255.1. Taxonomy (GTDB): domain Bacteria; phylum Planctomycetota; class UBA1135; order UBA1135; genus Engelhardtia; species Engelhardtia mirabilis. Next base: position 3,754,171 of record CP036296.1, on the reverse strand, counting down.
GCTCGGCGATCTTCCCGGCCTCCATCAGGGCGACCAGCTCCTTGGTCAGGGCCTGGGCGGCCGGGGAGCCGGGGTCGAAGCGCCGATTCAGCTCCGCCTCCGCGGCGGCAGCGTCGGAGAAGTCCAGGCCTCGGGCGGCGTCGATCAGCGGTCGGAAGGTCTCGAGCATGGTGGTGGGGTCGTGGGGGACGGTGCAGAGCTTAGCGGTTGGGCGGCGCGCTTCGTTCTTCGGACCGTGCGAGGGCGGGGACCCGGGCGATCGGGCCGGGACAGCGTCGGGATGGGCGGACCACTGGAGTGGCCCGCCCGGTTGGCGCGGGCCCCGCTCCGCCTCCATCCACCGCGGGCCCCCGCCCGCCCGTCAGGGGGGACGGACGGGCGCCTGCGAGGTTGCCCCCTGTCGCGCGAAACGGGCGCCGGGAGGGGCTCGCCGAGCTTGAGATCGGCGCGCCCTGGGGCGAGAGTGCTGGGGCCGGCTGTCGCGCTCCCCTCGCTCCGGCCCCGAACCGTCCCCAAGCGCCCCATGCCGCCCACTACGACTTCACCGCTGCGCCGCGTTCTGGTGGCGGTGATCTGCGTGCTCTGGCTCGGGACCGCCTACTCGCCCCTGTTCTCGGCCGGGTTCCATGGCCACGACATGGAGCTGTTGGTCCGCGCCGGCGGCTGGTCGGTGGACGCGGAAGGCGTGCCCGGCCCCCGGGCCATCGCGGACTTCGCACCGATCGAGGTGCTTGCGGTCGTCGGTGACGACACTCGGGGGGACGTGGGCTCGCTGCTCTCGGGGCTGTGGCTCTTGACCTCGCTGCGCCTGTGGGGCGCGCTCGACGGCCGCGCGGTCGGACTGCCGAGCGCCTTCTTCTATCGGATCGAGAACTTGGCCCTCTTGCTGATCGCCAGTTGGGGTCTGTGGCGCTTCCTGCGGCGGCTCTTCCAACCCTGGGTCGGCGCCGAGCAGGCCTCGCGCGCGGGCGGCGCGGCGGCGCTGATCTTCGCGGTGCATCCGCTCTGCGTGCCGACGGTCGCGAGCCTCGCCGGGCGCGCGGACCTGATGTCCCTGGCCCTGTCCACCTGGGCCGGGACCCTGTTCCTGTTCGGGCGTCAAGAGCGGCAGTACGTGTGCCTGGTGCTAGCCGGCGGCCTCGCGCTCTTGGCCGGGCTCTCGGGACAGATCGCCTTGGCCCTGCCCGCTGGCCTGGCCACCGCCGAGCTGCTCTCCACCGGTCGCCACCGGCCCCTGAGCACGCGCCTGCGGACTTCGCTCAATACGCTGGTGGTCTACAGCATCGCCGTTCAGCTCAACACGGTGTTGGTCAGTACGACCACCGGCCACGGCTACTACCCGCGGGTCAGCTTCGGCCTGGCCGGCCTGCTGGAGCCGGGCGCGATCGTCTCCGCCCTCGGCAACGTGCTCGACAAGGTCGGGGTGCTGTGCCTGCCGGCCAACGCGAGTTCGCTCGGCTTCCTCGGTCTGGTGCTCGCGGCCGTGCTGTTCCTGGCGGCCCTTCAGCCGGCCCTGATCGCCGCCCGCTCCGCGCCGCGCCTGTGGACCTGGGCCTTCTCGTTCCTGATCGCGGGCACGGCCTTCGCGCTGCTGTTCGGACTGCAGAAGCCGGTCGACCTGACGACCATGGGCGGCGCGGTGTCGCTGGTGCCGGCGACCCTGGTGCTCAGCTCGGGTCTGGGCCTGTGCTGCACGGCGCTGTCGGACTTCCGCCAAGTGGTCCTGCCCCTGGTCCTGGCCTTCGGCTACGCGACCCTCGCCAACGGCAACGGCCAGCCCTGGGGCGAATCCGCCGCGCGCTTCGCGGAGCTGCGCCGCGATGTGGCGGAGGCGATCGCGGCCGAGCCCGACGCCGCGGAGATCCTGATCGTCGACGCGCCCCGCAACGTGTCGGGGGTCGATCCGATCGAGGACGGCCTGGGCTGGATGTTGCACCCCATGTTCACCGGGGCCGAGGTGCAGGCGGAGCGCGACCTGGCGCCGCTCAACGTGCGCGACTTGCCGGCCGAAGCCCTGGTCACTTGGGTGCGGGACGAGTCCTTCGCCGAGGTGCGCGCTGCGGCGCCGCTCTTGGTCTACCCGACGGCTGGGCTCGACCCGGCCGATGGTTCCGAACTCGAGCGCCGGGCCTGGCGTCGCCTGGCACCCGCGCCGCCGGCCACGGGCCCCAACGAGTCGGTCTTCTGGAACGGGCCGTCGCGCTCCCCGGACCTGGAACTCGACGCCTTCGGGCCCGCGGTGCTGCACGTGGTCGCGCCCCCGGAGCCGCGCGAGGATTTGCCGGTCGAGGCCGGTTGGCGCGCGCGTTCGGCGGAGTCGCGCTACGGCTCCGAGCCGATCCTGTGGTACGAGGGCGGTGACGGACCGGAGGCCTACATCGATGCGGGCGAGAGCCTGGCCTGGCGCCTGGGCGAGCGGGTCACGCGCGTGTGGTTCGAAGGCGGCCTACCGACGGTGCGTGAGGTGCGCGTGCTGCCGGCGCTGCCGACGACGGTGGCGCAGATGGTGCCCCTGCGCGTCGGCTGGGGCTGGCGCTTCCCCGCGCCCGAGCAGGGTCTTCTGGAACGGGTTCCGGGCGGACGCTGGCGGCTGCGACTGCTGGCTCTGGACACGCTCGACTACATCGAGGAGGAGATCCGCGGCCAGCGCGCGGGCTCGCCCCTGCGCTTCCGCGGCGTCGGGCGCTGGGTCGAAGACATGGTCGAGCTGGGCCAGACCGTGGCCTGGGAGCTCGAATACCGCGTCGACGGCCTGCCCCTGGTCCGCGCGCGCGGACACTCGGCCCCGGACCAAGCCGCGGCGAACTAGCCTCGCTACGCAACGCCCGCTAGGGTGCCCCGCCCCATGAGCAGCCAGCCGTCGAAGGCCCTCGAGACCTTCCCCAACCCCTGCCCCGAGCGGGACTACGAGATCCGCTTCGACTGTCCGGAGTTCACCTGCCTGTGCCCCAAGACGGGCCAGCCGGACTTCGCCACGATCCGCATCCGCTATACGCCCGACGAACACTGCGTGGAGCTGAAGAGCCTCAAGCTCTACCTGTGGTCCTTCCGTGACGAGGGCGCTTTCCACGAGGCCGTCACGAACCGGATCCTCGACGACCTGGTGGCGGCCTGCAAGCCGCGCCGGATGACGGTGGTGGGGGACTTCTGGGTGCGCGGCGGCATCACGACCGTGGTCGAGGTCGAGCACCGGGCGGCTGAAGCGGGCTGACCTCCAGCGGTCCAGCCGCGGAACAACTCCGGACAGGTGAACCGCGGCCAGACTCCCTGGAGCTTGGCGACTGATGGAAGCGCTCTGTGCGGTGACCAGATTCACCGTGCGAGGTTGCCGATGACCGCTGGTCAGAGCGTGCGGGATCGCGCCGCAGACTCGATCCCAGTGGACTCCGCGAAGCCCCCCAGGACTGCTCGGCAGTCTCGTGCCCATCGGGAAGCACCTCGTCGTCCGCCCGGCATCGCCGCCGCTCGGTGGCGCTCGCGACGGACGCGAGCATCGCAGGTGCGAGGCGCCCCCAGAAGACCCGGATCGCCCGACGGGGGCGGTCCTGCGGGTGTCGGCCCATGGGTGAGGGCGGTGCGGTGGTATCGCAGCTGTGAGGCACGGACTGGCTCCGCCTGCCGTCTCGGGCGCGGACTCGGCTACGAGGGGACGAGATCGGACTCGTCGACCGGTTCACCGTCCACGACCTCAGCGTTGGCCGCCGCGGGCCCAACCGCAACTCGGACGTCGAAGGCGGCGAGGGGCATGCCGTAGAGGTCGCGGAATCGTCGCCCGCGGAAGGGCACGGTGTAGAGCTCGTCCGGCTCGAGTCCCTGCAGCCACAAGTCCAGCACCGCGCCTCCCTCCCGCCACTCACCGTCAACCACGCGGGGAATCTTGTAGCCGCGCTGGCGGGCCTCGTCTTGATCGACGCGGTTGATCCCCATTCGACCGTCCATCGGGCGGTCGAATCGCACCTCGAGGTGGCCCCGACCGGTCTCGCTCGCATTGGGGACGAAACGGGCCGCGCTCACCGCCGGAGGCGTGTCCAAGGCCAGCCAGGCGCCACCCGCCGTCGCTCGTTGTACCGGCGGCACGCGGGCCGGGAATCGTGCGTCGGGATCGAACCAGAGCTCCGCGATCTCGAAGGGAGCGGCGAGCGAGGCGCGCCCAACTCCACCGACGAAGCGAAGCTCGCGTTGGCAGCGATCGCCGCCCCCGCGCCCGTGGCACGTCACCGAGAGCACTCCGTCGAAGGAGACCTGTTCGTTCGATCGAACGAACCTGGTGGTTAGCTCGACGTGTCGGCCATGGGAGGACGATTCGATACTCTCGACGAGAACTTCAAAGGGCCCGGGTTGCAGGAGCCACGGTGCTTCGCGAATCAGCGCCTCGGTCGCGCCACCCAGCAGCGCGCCGATCTCGGCCACCGCGTCGGCTGCGCCGACGATCCGACGCCGGGCCAGGCGACCGAGGAATTCGTCGAAGCGCTGCTGTCCAATCCGCAGCTCGAGATATCGAAGGACCAGCGGAGCCAAGAGGTAGACCGCGGTGTCGTAGCCCAGCGTGTCGAAGTTCGCGACCAGCAGGGCCGGGCAGGGCTGACCCTCGCGGGCCCTTACCTGAAGCGTGTTCCGCGCCTCTCGGGCTCGCTGGGTAGCTCCGTCCCCTGAGCCACGCCGCTCCATGAAGCGCCACGCCGAGTACTCCGCCAGTCCTTCGGTCAGGAAGCGTTCGCCAAGGCCGACGAACACCGTTGCGCCACCCCACCAGAAATGGGCCGCCTCGTGTCCTATGAGGCCCACGGGAAGCCGGGTCCCGTGGCGACCCAAAAGGACCATACCCGGCGATGACCAATGGTAGTTCATGGACTCGTCGTGCACGACCGCGACCGTATGCAGCGTGGTAGGGGCGAAGAGCTCCGAGTAGGACTCGACCGCGTCCTGCAGAGTCCTGGCGTAGTCGATCGCCGAGTGGGCCGGCGAATCGTCCATTACGGCGGTGATTGCCGGCGAGCGGCTCTCGCGAGGTGGAATGACGATCCGCGGCTTCCTTGCACCCACGATCCAGAGGGTCGAGGGCTCGCTCGAACCGAAACGCCAGCGAACGCCGCACGGTACGTCGGTCGGCGCCTCGAGCATCTGCCCGGGCATGATCATCTCGATTCCCTTCGGAACGGTAACGAACGCTTCCCAGGGAAAGGTCGCCGGCGCCCGGTTGCCGGGACTCACGAGCACCTGGGGCAGAAAGAGGCTCTGCTCCGACATGCGCACGCGCTCGCCGTCAGCAACGATCGCTCCGCGCCAGTCTCGTCGACGCTCGTTCAACCCGCGCCCGCGAATCTCGAAGCGCAGACGGGCCCGGCGCGGTCGGCCGCAAGAGCTGGAGAGGCGTACACCGTACAGCGCACCCTCCGTCGCCAGCGGCAGACCGTGCGCCGTAGGGCCCCGAAGGGAGCACTGCCCTTCGACGGTGTCCGACAGATCGAATACCGCGATGAGTTCCAAGGGCCTTGCCAGGAGGAAGGGCCACCACACACCCAGCGAGCCTGACACCTCGAGCTCGACCCTGGCCTCGAAGTCCCCAGCCGCGCTCAGGTGGAGGTCCAACTGAGCGGCGACGATATCCGGCCAGGGAGACGAGACTCGGCCGAGCGACCATCGTCGCACGGTTCGGCGAAGGCGGGCGAGCGCGAGGCTCGGGAGCCTGCGCGGCAGTCTCAACGCGCCACCGCTTCAATCGACCATCGGCGGCGAGCGACTCGGAAGGGCTTGGATTCGCGGCGGATGTCGAGGAAGGCCTCGGCGCCGAGCAGGTCGGCGGGATTGTGGTCGTCGGTCAAGACCACGCCCGGGGGGAGATCGGTCGGGCTCGCCGCCAAGGCGTCCACGATACTGCGGTAGTAAGAGGCCAGGCCGGAGTCGTCGGAGAAGGTCTCGGGGGCGATGTCGAGTGGCCCGTCCGATGCGAAGAAAAGCAGGTTGCAGACGCCGCTCGAGTCGCGGCGCGGGTTCGCGTTGAAGGTGGACAAGTTCGCAAAGGCGCTGCGGAACGTCGCCGCAACCGAGGCGCGCAGGCGAGCCCGCTCCCCGCTCGCGTAGGTGAGGAGATTGCAGGCCAGGACCCCGTCTGGCGCGAGGCAGGAGCGGTAATCTTCGAGTGCCTCAGCGCTGAGCAGGTGGTAGGGGTGAGAGTCGCCGGAGAAGGCGTCGAGCACGACGGCGTCGTAGCACTGGGAAGTCGATCGGCAGAAGCGGCGTCCGTCGCCGACGACAACGGCTCCCTGGGACTCGAATTGGAAGTACTCGCGGGCCACCCGAACCACACTGGGATCGATCTCGACGACATCGGAGACGATCCCGTGCGAGTTCCAGAGGACCTCGACGCCGCGGCCCGCGCCCAGCCCGATGAACAGCACCCGGCGCAGCTTGGGGCGCATGGCGGTGACGAGCTCCAGGCCGTAGACCACGTCCGATTCCGACGACCGGCCGTCAAGGCCGACCCGCGAGTTCGGAAGGCCGTCGAGAAACAAGGTCCGGTGCCCGGACCGTCGATCGTCCTCGACGCGCACCTCGCCGTAGAGCGACGGGATCGTGACCGCACCATCCGAGGCGACCTGGGGCTCGAACGGCACGAATGCGACCAGTGCCGCGTAGCCCGCGAGAGCGCTGGCGCGGCGCGGTCGACCCGGGCGCCGACGGTTACTCCACAGTACGAGAGCCAAGCAGACCACCATGGCGCCTGCCAGGGCCCGGAGGATCTCCGACAGCGACAGCCACTGGAGTAAGTAGAACCCGGTGGAGAGCGTCCCCAGTACGCTGCCCGCCGTCGACCACAGGCTGAGTGTTCCGAACTCGCGGCCGAGCCGGTCCACGGCCCGGACCCTGGCGCCCAGACAGAGGGGCAGGACGCAGCCGAGGGTGACCAGGGGCGGGCCCAAGAGGAGGCCGGTCGTGACCAGTGCGCCGGCACGCACGCCAAGACTCGCCGCCGCGCTCGCCACGGACGATTTGTAGAAGGGCAGCGCCAGCAGGATCAGGGCCGCGATCCCGACCACCTGCTCGAGCGCGCGCCGTGGATCGAAGCGGTCGGACAGAAAGCCGCCGACGGCGTAGCCGACTCCCAGCGACAGCAGTGTCGTCGTCAGGAGTGCCGCCCATACGTAGATCGAGCCGCCGAACGCCGGCGCCACCATCCGGGCGCCGACGATCTCGAGGGCCAGGACCGTGAAGCCGGACGCGAACGAGACCAGGCGGATCGGGGTGGCCGAGGAGTCTCTGGCCAGGTCCATCTCAGTTCCCTTTCGTTGCCACGGCTGTCGGCGCGAGACCCGCCGTCGGACGGGGCGCGCGGCGATGGGCACGGCTTGCGGCCTGGGGCACCTTGGCGACAAAGACCTCGCGCCGGGCGCTACTGTCCAGGCCCTTGGGCGCCGGAAGCGGGAGCCCGACCACCGAGCGCCCGTCATCGAGGATGAGGCGTACACGGTCCAGGGCCCGCAGGGCCAAGTCGACCGCGACTGGGTCACCGAAGCGTTCGTGGAGCTGCCGCCGACCGGTCCTGTCGTCGAGGGACAGCAGCAGCTCGGCTTCGAGCCCCTCGAGCCGATGGATGAGCGAGGTGTTCCGGTGACGTCGGTCGCGAACCTCGACGAATCCCGGCCCGCGGTAGTAGTGCAGGAGCGGCGGCGAGGCTCCGCGAGCCCATCGTCGCTGCCACTCGTGGCAGGCGGTCATGAAGGACGCTGCGGCGCGTTCACTGGGCCCGGGACGGGAGCGGGTGCGGATGTCGAAGTAGAAGGCCAGGTCCGCGAGCTCGATCGCGGACGACGGGAACACGTGTTGGTAGCCGGCGAGCGGCGCGAGCTCGTCGATCCCGTGCCGCTCGGGCTCGAAGTGGTAGGGACTGAATCGCTCCACCCGCACGGGCGCCGGACCGACGGGCGGGGGCAGGTGGTGCAGTCGCGGCATCAGCGCCGCCTGCTCCAGGAGGTCCTCGTCGGTCTCGCCCGGAAAGCCGAAGAGCAAGTTCCACTGGGGCTCGATTCCGTAGTGCCCGGCGAGCTTCAAGGTCTGGATGTTCTGGATTGCCGTCACACCCTTCGCCATGAGTTCGAGCGAATGGTCACTCAAGCTCTCGATCCCCGGTTGAATCACCCGGACACCGGCATCTCGGAACGCTCGCATCTGGTCACGCTTGAGATTCGCTTTCGCCTCGTAGCGGATATCCAAGTCGAGCCCCGAAGCAGCCAAGCGTGGCAGGAGTGTGTTGAAGTATCCGTGCGGGATGATGTTGTCCATGCCGACCAGGGTCAGCGACTGATAGTCCTGGGCGAGGCCGAGCAGCTCTCGGTAGACGCGCTCCGGGGACTTGGCGCGGAACGCAAGCCCCGTTCCGTTGAGACCACAGAACGTGCAATGACTACGGGCGCCCCACCAGCATCCACGCGAGCTTACGAAGGGGATCGACGAGCACGTCACGTCGAGCCCGCGAGCCAGCGGACTCGTGAGGTGCTCGATGTACGGTCGATAGTCCGGGACCGGGCTCGCGTCCATGTCGTGAAGCAGCCCCACGTCGCGGGCACGGACAACACTTCCGTCCTCAGCGCGGTGGGACAGGAACGGTGTAGACGGCGAAGGAGATCGGCGCAGCAGCCAGTCCATCGTCTGGCGCAGACCGACCTCGGCCTCGCCCATGTACACGGCGTCGATCCAGGGTGCGACCTCGAGGACCGCGTTACCCATGTCGCCCTCGACCTGGGTCCCTCCGAGCAGTACGCGAACGTCTGGGCGCCGATCCTTCAGGAGCCTCGCGACGGCCAGGGCCGGAACGAGTTGATTGATGCTGCACGTGAAGGCGACTGCCCGGGCGCCAGCCAGCTGCTCCACGATCCGGGCCGCAACGGCGGTCGCACCGCGATCACGGAACTCGCCTAGGGCCTCGCCGTGGTCGCGAAGGACCGCACGCAGTTCTCGGCGGCTGACGTCGTCCAGTTCGTCCAGTGCGATCCCGGCTGCGGATTCGAATCGCTCGGGGAACGCGGCGCGCGAGAACAGCCATTCCGGCAGTAGAACCCAGCTGTCGCCGGCCGCGATCCGACGGTAGAGGTCCAATCCGATCTCTTGCGCAGTCAGGAAGTCCCCGAAGACCGTCTCATGACTGACGCCGTACGAGTCGAGCAGTGGCCGGAGTATCCCGAGCGCGGGCGACGGCCGGTCCAGAGCGGACCAAGGCATTCGTACTAGTGCGAGATCGACATCCTGGAGCGGCATGGGTTCTGGACTCCTCCATCAAGTGCAAGGCCCGGCACAACTCGCACGAGCCTAGCGCAGAGCCGCCGTTCGTCGAGGGTAAAGGGCGGCGCCGAGCGAGTTCCGGCGGGCTCGTGTCGGTGCGGAATGGGAGCTCGAGAACGTGACGCGATAGGCTCGTTTGCGAACTCCTATGGTGTGTCTCCCCGAGTCGATGATCTGGCACCTTACGCGCGCTGGAGAGTTGTTCGAGCGGCCCAAGGTGTCGACCGCACGATGGCTGCGCGGATGGGGCGAGGAGCCGCAAGAGTCCCGCCAAGGAAGACGATCTGTAAGTTGGTTGCCGCTTGATCCTCGAAACAAACGTCAATGTAGGTTGCTTAGCGGTCGGCTTAGCGGGAGGGGGGGATGCCGTGGGTCGAGAAATCTGACGCGAATGATTGACACCTCTCAGGCCCAGCACGACGGTCGAACTCGGATGCCGGGTCCACTTCCCGCGGGCGCCAACTCGGCCTTCATGGCGTCTGAGAACCATTACATGTGTGAAGGAGAGCCTGCCAATGCTCACAACCCTTGAGGGACCTCAGAGCAGACGTGTGTCTCGCCGTGCGCGCCGGCCCCCGGCCCGGCCGGGGTTCGGCGACATCATCTCGGTCACCGACGGCGACGTTGGAGATATCGAGAAGCTGCACGCGGTCGTCGCCGTCTACTGCGGCGTCGTCGGCGTTGCCGGTGCCGGGGTCACCATCTATGACACCGTCGCCGGGGATGACAACAACTCGTGCGGGATGAATGACTCTTGCGACGACAACAACACGTGCAAGACGAATGCCGAGTGCGACGACAACACCAACTGCGTCGACAACGACGATTGCAACGAGAACAGCGGTTGCTCGAACAACCAGGCCTGTGACAGCGGCTGGTTCGGAGAGAACTCCGCCTGTTACGACAACGTCAGCTGCACGGACAACACGACCTGCAGCAACAACGATTCCTGCGATGATCTGAATTGCTGCGAGCACGGCAAGGAGAAGCAGAAGGCGTCGTGATGTCGTGAGCCGCTGAGTTCCGTCGCGTGGGGGCTGCTTGCCTGAGTGGTCCCCGCGCTTCACGACCCAGGTGGTTCGATCGCCGCCCGGCCATGGGGTCGGTTCAACTCGCGGCGACGGGCGGCGGTATCCAGGACCCGAGATGCCGCCGCCGGAGTTCCAACACGCGACCGAGTAAAGGTCGCAATCAACGGGTGCCAGCACCCGTTCGGGTTCTACCGCAGGAGGACCAAATGCCCAGATCAGCCTTCAGGATTGACGAGGTCCGCGCCAAGCAGCCCGAGAAGAAGGGCTGGGAAGATCTTCGCTACGACGCCTTTGTCCTGGCGGACAAGCTGACCCTGATCGACGAAACCGAGAACTTCTCGGAGTTCGGCTTCCAAGTGCGGGACAACGTGCGGTACCAGACGCACTACCCCGGCCGGATCGAGTTCGAGCTTCTGCGCTTCTTCGGTGAGCCGCGCCTGCGGGCGGACGTCGAGCGCTTCTTCGTCGAAGAGCTGCCCGTCCTCGTCGGTGATGAGGTGCCGATCGACGAGGCCCTCGCCGCCTACATGGATCGGTTGGTAGGGCTGTGCTTGATCCGCCCCACGAACGAAGTCAACGACAAGATCGCTCAGCAGCGGCACAAGCTGGAGTGGAGCAAGGAGGACCGGCCGATCTTCTTCAAGGCCCCCTCGCTTCAGAGGCACGACAAGCAGGTCCGGAGCTTCCCGGTTTCGGTGGGTATCAATCTCACCGAGCGCTGCAATCTCGCCTGCCTGCACTGCTGCGTCGGCTCCAATCCGCACGTATCGACGAAGAACGACCTGTCGACCGACGAGCTGAGTCGTGTCTTCGATCAGCTCGAGGAGGGTGGCGTCGAGAGCGTCCGCCTGACCGGCGGCGAGCCAATGATTCGGCCTGACTTCTGGGAGATCTTCGAAGATGCCCTCTCGCGGCGCTTCACCGTGGTCCTGTACACCAATGGGACGCGGATCAACGAGGACAACATCGACAAGTTCATCGATGCCAAGACGCGCAAGGGGAGTCGCTTCTCGATCCACCTCTCCCTGGACGGCGGCACGGCGTCGACGCACGATTTCCTCCGCAATCGCAAGGGCAACTTCGACCGAGTGGTCAGAACCATGAAGCTGCTTCAGAAGCATCGAATCCACTTCTTCGTGGAGTCGGTGCTGCACAAGGGAAGCGCCTGCGCGGCGGAGCTCGATGCGCTCGCCGAAGTCGTGCGAACCCACGGTGTGACGTGGATCTCGGTGCATCCCGGCGAGCAGATCGGGACCGGCGAGAGTGAAGAGAACATCTACTTCACGCGCGAGGAACTCGTCGCGCTGCGGGGAGACATCGAGCCGATCATCGACAAGTGGGCCCGACGCGGGCTGCAGATCAATTTCAGCAGCTACACGTTCCCTCTCGACGAGCCGAAGGTGGAGGAGGAAGCGCTCGAGGTGCGTGCGGAGGCGGAAGTGGAGATCACTCCGGAGTCCGCCGACTGGAAGAAGTCGTTCCAGCGCAAGTACTCTCAGAGTCGCGCGGCTGGTTTCAACGTCTGCACGGCGGGCACTTCACAGATGGCCCTCGGGGCCGATGGGCAGGCCTACGGCTGCCCGCGGTATGTGGGCGCCGCTCCCTACGCGATGGGCTCGGTTCGGGATCGCGAGTTGGTGGATATCTGGTCCTCGCCTGGCTGGGATTGGCTACGCGCGGACTACCGTCCCAAGCTGCGGCTCTGCAACAGCTGCAACTTCATCGAGAACTGCTTCTATGGGAAGACCTGCCGGGCCAACCCCGGCTACCTCTTCAACGATGCCTACGGCGTGTCGCCTGAGTGCATTCGGGAGTACGACGTGCTGGGGATCCCGTTCCAGGAGATCGTCGACTACCTCGAAGAGCGAATCGAGACCGAGCGCGAGGACTTCCGCATTGTGAGCCTCTGTGAACGTCTCTTGAGCCAGGTTCGGGCGAAAGAAGCGGCGCTCCAAGTCGGCCGCGAGAACTCGGTGAGCTGAACGTGGAACCGGAATCTGGTTCGGGTGACTCCGGGTCCGTCGGCGATCTGTCGGCGGACCTGGGGGATGGTCCGCGCCGCTGGCGAGTAGCGAAGTGGAAGGAGGCTATCGGGTGGACCTGGCACCACCTCAAGCCGGACTGGCTGCCCTTCTTCGTCGGGATTCTCCTCACTCTCGTGCGCACGGCGACGGAGATCGCCATGCCGCTCGTGGCAGGTGGTTCGCTCGACCGTGCCATGGGTGAGGACCTGCCTCGTCGGCTTCCGGCGATCGGGGCCATCGTGGGCGGGCTGATGCTCATCGCCGGGTCGTTGCGGTTCTTCTACAACTACTTGGCTCGTCTCCAGGACCACGGGATCGGCGATCGGCTGACCGTGCGCCTTTTTGGCAAGATCGCGCGCGCGCCCCTGGTTGACACCTACAGCCGGGACGCCGGGTACTGGCAAAGTCGGATTCAGGGCGACGCGCGCGCCATGACCGCGATCTACCCGCACAACCTTGTGCTGCGGCTGTCGGCCGTGTTCCGGGCCTTGGTGTTCGGTGGACTGATGGCCGCGATCAGCATCAAGATGTTCCTGTGGGTGTTGATCGTTACTCCCTTCAGCGCCTGGCTGATTCTGATCATCCGCCGCCGAATGCGGGACGTGCAGGAGGTTCAATCCGAGCTGACGGCGTCGAATTCGAGCTGGCTGGCGGACGTCATCAGGTCACTTCCCCTCGTGAAGCTCTCGGTCCGAGAGGACCGCGAGACGGAGGAGTTCGAGCGTCGGTCGCACCTGGCCTTCCTGGAGGTTCGGCGAATCGAGAGGTTGCGAGCGCTGTCAGGGGCCGCAGGCCGTCTCGTTCAACGAGTGCTTCCTCTGCTGGTGTACTTCTACGGACTGATCCTGGTCAGTCGCGGCGACCTAAGCCTGGGTAGCTTCGTGAGCTTCGCGATGTTCTCCGGGATGGCGATCAACGCGTTCCAGTCGAGTATCCGCACCGGTGCGAAGATCGACGAGGCGATGGTGGCAGTTGACCGTGTGCGGGAGATTCTCGCGATGGGCGACGAGTACGAGGGCGAATCCGGAAGTCGGGTGCTGGACGAGCCGGTTCGGCAGGTCGTCTTCGAGGACGTCTGGTTCGCCTACCCGGAGCGCGACGTGCCGCTCCCGCCTGCGGTCGAGCGAAAGCTGGCCAAGAAGTTGCGTCGGGGCAGGATCTCGGCGGCCGAGGTGCGGCTGGCTCTCGGTCGACGGGAACCATCGACGGGTCAGTCCGAGTGGGTACTGAAGGGGATCGATCTCGAGTTCGAGGCCGGTCGATCTGCGATCCTCGTCGGTGCGAGCGGGGTCGGCAAGTCCACCATCGGGCGGCTGATCTGCGGCTACTACCGTCCGACGAAGGGGCGCATCCTCGTCAACGGTCACGACTTGCGAGATCTGGACCTCGCGTCCTTCCGCCGGCAGCTGAGTGCCATCTCGCACGAGGGTTTCGTGCTCGATCGGTCGTTCCGTGAGAACGCAATCTATCGTGTCGATCAACCCGGGCCCATCGAGGGTCAACTGGACGAGATCGTCTCCACGCTCGGGCTCGATCAGGTCGCCGGCCGGGCCCGCCGGCACGGGCGCAATCGCGAACTGCGACTGGGCCTCGGACTGCCCGACCTCTTGCCGCCGGAGCTCATTCCGCCCGGGCGTCCGCAGCTCTCGGCGGGCGAGCGACAGCGCCTATTGCTCCTCAGGGAGCTATTGCACTCGTCCTCGTGCTGGATCCTGGACGAGGCGACCAGCGGACTCGACGCGGCCCTGGAAGAACGTGTGCTGGACCTGCTGATGACCCGGGATGACGGAGTGCTGATTGCAGTCTCGCACCGCTTCTCATGCATCCAACGCTTCGACCAGATCCATGTCCTGGTGGAGGGCTCCGTCGTCGACTCGGGTACTCATGAAGAGCTGTTCGAGCGCTCGGATGACTATCGCGCCCTCGTCCTACCGCAGGTGCGTCGCGTTGTGCCCGGCGGAATCTCGATGTCGAGTTCGGCGCGGTCCAAGGCCTGTCTCGATCTGGGCGAGGGCGGAGCGGTCGAATCTGGATTTGATAGGCTGGCCATACCGTGAGGAGATTGAGGAGAAGCGGGGTATGAAGGGTAGTCAGGGGCGCCTGCTGGCTGTCGTCGTCGGTCTAGCGCTGCTCGGGTTCCTGAACTGGTACTACTTGGGTGCCATGGAACGCGAGCGCCGCGTCGCCGAGCGCGAGATGGTCGATCGGGTCGATGCCGCGCGTCCGGGAGTGGTCCTTTCCACTGCGGTTCCGCTCGCGGAGGTGCCGCAGGCGGCAATCGATGCGCTACGGGTGGAGGCCGATTCGAACGAGCGCGCGTCGAAGATCGACTGGGGCTCGGTCGGGGGCCTGGTGACGACCCTGAACGACGGACAGATCGTGCCCGGCGCGAAGATCGTGGTGGCGGGGCTCTTCGATCGTTGGGAAGGAACCAGCGATTCGGACGGTCGCTTCCGGATCGATGGGATCAAGCCCGGAACCTACGGCCTCGTGGCCGCCGCCGACGGCTTCGTTCCCGAGCTGTTCGACGGGGTAGAGGTTCGAGCGGGCGAGCTTCACAGGCTCCTGGTCGCGCTCGCTGATGGAATAGTCGTACGGGTCGATGTCGGGCGTGCGGGCATTGGCGATGAGCGCGTCCCGGTGGGAGGTGCCGAGGTCGTGCTCTTCGAGGGCGGCATCGGTCGCGCGGGCGTCCTTCCTGCCGGAACACGAGCGGACTGGAGCCTGCGTGGAGTGACCGGGCCGTCGGGGCTGGTCGAACTCGAGGGCGGCGAGCCGGGCGTCTACTTGTGCCGTGTCGTCGCTGATGGCTTCCGGCCGTGGGTTGCCGACGTCCACGTGGTCGAGGCGGGTGACACGATCGAAGTCGACCTGCTGCCCGGCATCTCCCTCTTCGGGCAAGTTCTCACGTCGGCGGGTGCGCCGGCAACGGGAGGCGCAGTCTTCGTCGTCTACGAGGGAGCCGACGCACCGGAGCTGCGCGACTTTTCGGTGGCCGAGGAGTTCGCCACGATCGCAGGCGATGGGAACTTCGCATTCGACCGCCTGCCGCCCGGTGACTTCCACCTCTTCGCCGTGTTGGACCAGGGAGAGACCGCGGTGACATCGGAGCCGTTGGTGCTCGAGGGTGCGCCGGTGGGGCCCGTAACGCTGGCCGCCAGCGGTGGCTGTCGGGTGGAGGGCCGCGTGGTCGATCACGACGGCGATCCGGTCGAAGGCGTCGACGTCTATGTGTCGTCCACCACCTTCCTGCACCCTGAGTCAGGGCTCCGGACCTCCTCCAACCGGGCGGCGCTCGATGTACTCGGACGAGAGACGGTGAGCGACTCCGACGGTCGCTTCGCATTCGAAGGGGTGCGCACGGCGGCCGGACAGATCGAGGTCGGTGTTCGGCACGACGGCTACTCGAGCGCCACAGCGGAGGTTGCCGTCGAGCCCGGTGCCTCGGTGACAGTCGAGCTCTCTGTCCTGAAGATCGATGGCTCAATCAGCGGAGAGATCCGCAAGGCGGAGGGCTTGGAGGGGTTCGTCTCGATCGTCGTCGACGTCGGCGCTGGGCCGCTGCGCGGCAAGAGCTACGGTTTTCGGGTGCCGGCCGAGCTGGAGCGATTCGAGCTGGCCATCCCGTCGGCCGCCGAGGAGCTGACCGTCAAGGCCTACGGGAGCCGCCTGCGGCCGAGGTGCAACGTGACGCCCAAGCTGTACGAGAGCGTTGCCGTCGGGAGCTCGGATCTGGACTTCGAGTTCGAGCAGCGCGACATGTTGCGGTTGCTCGTCGTGGACGAGCGTGGGACGCCGGTCCGCTCGGTGGAGCTGCATCTCTACGACGACGTCGCGGCTGCATTCGAGCGACTGGGGCTGCTCGAGACCGACAACGGTCGACTGACGGTCCCCTTTGATCCGGAGTCCGACCTCTACCTCACCGTCAGCGCCAAGGGCTTCGCTCCGACGGACGTGTGGGATCTCGAGCGGCGGGCAGAGCAAGAGATCATCGTGCGAATGCGCCGCGCCGAGACCGCGCTCCCGGTCAGGGTTGTGGACAGGGACGGTCGAGCGGTCGCTGGCGCCGACGTGGCGCTGGCCTACTTCGGCGAGGGCGGCGCCTATCCGCCGGGCAGCACCCTGACGCCGTGCGGATCGACGGACGTGGACGGTCGGGTACGCCTCGATGGAGTGCCTCCGACGGCGTCGATCGCCCTGGCGGTGGCACCCCGTCGAGCCGGTGAGGCACCGCTGGCCTACTTCGAGGGGCTCTCGCTGCCGTCCGACGGTGAAGAGCTGGTCGTTGCGCTGCCGGCGACGACCCAGGTCTCGATCGAGCTCGTCCTGGTTGACGGGTCGCCGGCCGACGGGCGGGCGGTGATAGCGAACGAGTCGGGTCTCTTGGTCGAGCCGAGCTCGATCCCGGTCCTTGCGGGAGGCGGCGGCGGAGGGTCGCCGCACACGGTCGTCGATGGGCGCATCGAGACGAGCCTGGTGCCGGGCTATTACCGTCTCTATTACTACGCGCCCGATGGCCCACTAGACGAGGTTCACATCTACGACTTCGACGCGGCAGCGTCGCATCCCGCTTGGTCTTTCGTGGTGCCAGGGGGATCCGAATGAGTTCGCCGCCGATTCAGACGGTCTCCGGGAGCTCCCCTCCCGGGCCGACCGCACCGCCCATCTACAGCGTGTTCGTCGGCTCGTTGTTGGTCGGCGCATCGTCGGTGCTGACGGCGAACTTCTTCATCGAAGCGCATTCACCGCAGATCACGCGAGCGCGCAAGCGAGAGCTGGTCGAGACGATCCTGCCGCTCGTGGTCCCAATACTGGCGGTGGTCTCAGCCGTGGGGCTCTCCCTGGCGCTGCACCGCCTCGGAGGACTGAGAGCGGCGCTGGTCGCACCGAAGATGCGGGCGCACGCGGTGTTGACCGAGATTCTACCCGCTGCTCTCGCCCTCTCGCTGGCCACCCCGCTTCTGCAGCTGCTGTGCGGTGTCGATCCGGGCGTCGGCTGGTCGCGACTGTTCGAAACTCCTGAGCGCTCGGCGGTGGCGGTGCTCGGCATTCTCAGCGCGGCGATTCAGGAAGACGTCGTCGTGCGCTGGATGCCGATCGAGCTGCTCCTGCTCCTACTCGGGCTCGGCCGGCGAGCGGGGGAGAGGTCTGTAGCCGTCGCCGCTTCCGTCGCGATTGCTGTCGCGGTCCACGCGATTCAGTCCGGTCCGGCCAGTGACCCCCTGACGTGGATCCAGTTCGGCGTACCCAAGGCCCTTGGTGCGCTGGCTTTCGCCCTCGCCTACCTGCGCTACGGCGCTCTGCCGGCGTGGCTACTGCACGGCGCTACGAACCTGTCGATCCTACTCGTTCTCCCGATGGTGGCCGGAGTTTGATGCACGCGGGGCCCGCACTTCGTCCGCAGCATCACAGCCTTGTCTTGCAACGATGATCCAGCCCAAGAATACGTCTCGCGTCTCCGTCGTCGTCATGCCCTGGGCAGAGTGCGCTCGTCCCAGCCTTCCCGCCGGCATTCTGAAGGCGCTGCTCGAGCGTGGAGGCATGGCTGCTGACGTCATCCACGCCAATGTCGACTTCGCGTGTGAGCTCGGTCAGCACGCCTACGCCGTCGTTGCTTCCGGCAAGCTCTGGACCTTCACCGCCGAGTGGGTCTTCTCGAGGGCCGCGTTTCCCGAGAGCCGGAGTGAATCCGGCGTCGAGGCGGTGGACAAGTGGTTGCCGCTCGTCCGCGAGTCGTTCCGCTTCAAGGATTACCTGGGCGAGGACTTTCGCGAGTGGATAGCAGACCTGCGCGACGTGCGCGCGCCCGCGCTGATCGAGGACGTAGCGGGGCGGACCAACGGCTATGACGTCGTCGCGTTCACCTGTAGCGTGAATCAGCTCGTGCCGGCGCTCGCCGCCGCACGTCGGATCAAGGAGCTGCGGCCGAAGACCTTCATCCTGTTCGGGGGCGCGCAGGTCGAGGGTGAGATGGGGGATGAGGTCATGCGCGCCTTTGCTTGGGTCGACGCCGTGTTTCAGGGCGAGGCGGAGGATGGCGGGCTGGATGCGTTCCGATGGGCGCTCGGAGAGGCCGACGAGGCCCCCCCGCAGTTGATCCACCGCGACGCGACCGGCGGGATCGTGGGGGCCACAACCTCCGGGCGCTTGGAGGACATGAACGGAGCCCCGACGCCGCTCTTCGACGAGTACTTCGACGCCGTGCGGGGCGTTCGCGATGCGCGCGGTGAGCAGATAAGCGTGTCGGGCCTGATGTTCGAGAGTGCTCGCGGATGCTGGTGGGGCGAGGTGCACCACTGCACTTTCTGCGGACTCAATGGCGGCAACATGAAGTTCCGGGCAAAGGACCCGGAGCGAGTGCTGGACGAGGTGCTGGGCCTGGCGGATCGATATCGCCAGCTCACGTTCCACGCGGCTGACAATATCATCAGTCAGGGATATCGCCGGACCCTGCTCCCAGCTCTGGCGGAGGCGGACCTGGGTCTGGAGTTCTTCTACGAGACCAAGTCGAACCTCAGTCGCGCCGACGTCAAGCAGCTCAGGGATGCCCGAGTGCGTGCGATTCAACCGGGCGTGGAAAGCCTGAGTTCGCACGTGCTCGAGCTGATGGACAAGGGGGTCTCGGGCATTCGCAACGTGCAGTTGCTGAAGTTCTGCCGCGAGTACGGTGTTGAGGTGGCCTACAACATCTTGTGCGGTTTTCCAGGCGAGGTTCCAGAGGACTACCTGCAGCAGGCCGAACTGACCAAGCGTCTGCACCACCTCGCGCCGCCTAGCGGTGTTGGGGACTTCATGCTGCAACGCTTCAGTCCGATGCACTTCGACGCGCCGAGGTTCGGAATCAAGGACGTTCAGTCACACCGTGCGTACGCGCACATCTTTCCGTCCGACGGAGTGGATCTGAATCGCCTCGCGTTCTACTTCCGCTACAAGCTCGAGCACCCGCCGATCGCGAGGCGCCTCAAGTCGGAGCTCCGCAAGCTGGTACGTCGTTGGCAGGCGAGGTGGGAGAAGGGATCTTGGATGCCCGAGCTCACTTTCCGTCGCGCTCGGAGCTGGGTGCTCGTGCAGGACGCCCGCGACGCGAAGGCGCGGCAGCAGTACGTGCTCTCGGGGCCGGAGATGGAGGTCTTCCTCGCCGCGGACGAGATCCGTTCGGTGGACCGCATCGCGCGCGACATCGGGCGGGAGCGGGACGAGGTGCTCGCCGCAGTTACGGCGCTCGATGGGCTTGGTCTGGTGATGGTCGAGGGCGAGCAGGTGCTGACGCTCGCGCTGCCTCGGGCCAAGGCCGTGGTGCCGAGGTTCGAGTACGAACTCGACGCCCCCCAGTTCAACGTGCGACCGGAGGACAAACCCGGTGGGGGCGCGAACTCGAGCGAGGAGCTCGAGCGCCGACCATCGAGGGCTGGCCGAGAGGCACTGACCGAGGCCTAGGTTTGCAGTCCTCGGACGCGATCGGGATCCGCCGGCCCGAGGTGCGGCGCGTGGGGACTTGGGTCCTGGTTCTGTGCGTCGGATTGCTTCTGAGGCTGGCTGCGGCCTCATTGCCTTGGCGAGCGCTGGACTTGGTCGATCACGGACACTTCGTGGCCTGGCAGTCAGCGATCCGTGAGCGCGGACTGGGTCACGTCTACGGCGGCACACCAGGCGTCATCGGTCGGCCGCTCGATCAGGAGCTGGAGGCCCGTGCGCTGCACGTTCGGGCCTGGCGCGCCGACCGGGCGGGCTCCTCCGAGCGGGTTGCGGACCAAGACCGCGGAGTGCTTCGTCCTGGCGAGGGGATGGAGTTCGTGCTGAGCCCCAACTACGGCCCGGGCTTCATGTGGGTCCTGGCGGGCCTAACGCGCGTGCATGCTCTGTTCGATCCGGCCCTGCGGCCCTACACGCGCGTGGCTGTCGGGCTCTATGCGGCCGTGTCGGGCTGCTTCGCCCTGCTCGGCGCCTGGTGGCTGGTGCTGGTCGCGCGCGAGCTCGGCGCGGACCGACGAGGCGAGCTGGCGGTCTTCGCCTGGGGCTGGTGCGGGCCGGCGCCGATCCTCAACGAGGGGCTGCGTCAGCAGGTCGACGGGTGGGCGATGGCGTGGATGGTCGGCGTGATGCTGTGCGGGCTAAGGGGTCGTTGGGCAATGGCTGGGGCGGCGCTCACGATCGGGGTGCTCACGAAGCCGCAGGCGATTGTCGCGGCGCCGTTCCTGGCGCTGTGCCTCATGGGCGGCGCCGTCTGCGCCGCGAGTCCGTCGGGGGCCGGGGCACCGTCGGGGCAGATTGCGACCCACGATCGGAAGGCGGCGTTCCGTACAGCTCTGGGCCGCGCCGCTGCGGTCTTGGCCGGCGTTGCGTTGGCCTTCGTTTCCCTCGGTCTCGTCTTTCAACTCGCCGAGGGGAGCTCTTGGATGCGCGCGTCGCTCCTGGGCAATGCAGCCGGACACCCCTTGGGGCAAGTCGGCTCGTGGTACGCGACGAACCTCTGGGCCGGCGTCCAGATGCTCAGCGGGGAGTTCGAGGCAGCGAGCACGTTGCTCGGAGCAAGCTGGAGCGTCTGGGGTGCGGTGCTCTTCACGGCTTGCGGTGGCGCCGCTGCGTTGACGTGGTGGTCGCGCTTCGGCCCTTCGCGTGACGGATGGGCCTTCCTCGTGTTGCTCGTGGGGCTTGCCGGCTATTTCTTCTGCACGCGGATGTCGGGGCGCTACCTGATCTATCTGCTCCCGTTCGCGATCCTCGCGACCTATTCGGGAAGGGTTCGCCTGAGTCGTACGGTCTTGATCTGGCTGTCGGTGATCCTCGTCGTGGTACTGACCCGGTTCTTGTGGTGGCCGGAGAGTCGCGGGGTGGGTTTTCGGGCGCACCAGCCGGCTCCGCTTCCTGCTTGGGTCCTGTGGCTCTCGATCCTCGCCACCGCGGGCTCGAGTGCGCGGGTTTGGATCACGGTGGCGAGGCCCAGCCGGGTCCGGTTCGCTCTCCGAGGGGGTGCCATTGGGTAGAGGACCTGAGCAGCCGCGCGTGGCGGTCCCATGGGCGCAAGTCCTCCGGGCGCTCGAGATCCTGGTCGGAACGCGCCCGATCGACCCGCACCGGCGGGGGATGGTGCCGTTGGTCGCGTCTTGGTCGGCGATCTACTTCGTGGTGGCCGCCGTGAAGCCCGGAGGCCTCCTAGAAGGCGCTTCGCTCGTACTCGGTCTGCCCCTCGCGCGGGCGCAGGCGTCGGTCCTGTTCGGCTGGTCGACGCGAACGGCACGCGGCGAGCTGCTCTCGGCTGCGTGGTCCGGGTCGCGCGAGTTGGTCCACAAGGTGCTGTGGGCCGTGTGCTACTTCGCTGACCAGGCGGCGGTTCTCGGACGGTCGAGCCTAGACGCCTGGGCGAGCGCCCCGATTCCATTCGCGCTCCAAGCTGCAGTCGTGCTCGTGGTCGTGGCCGCGGCCTTCAGCATGCGAGCGAGCCGTCGGGCCGGCCTGCGGTACGGGCCGACGTCGATCTGGCTCGAGGTCCAGCTTTCGGCGGCGGTCGAGGAGGTGCTCTATCGTGGTCTGGCAACCTTCGCGTGCTTCCGGCTGGTGGGAGGCGACACAACGTGGGCGGGCGAAGAGGGGTTGGCGACGGCCCTTGCTGTGGGGCTGTTCGCCCTTCCGCACTACCGGCTGGGCAGCCCAGGTGGCGCGCGTGGAGTCGCAGTGACGGCCGGGCTGGGCATCGCGTGCTTCGGGCTCTCGTGGGCGTGCGGCGATGTCCTGGCCGGTTGGGCACTGCACGGCCCGGTCCTCGGAAGCCTCGAGTTCCGTCGCTGGTGGGCCGCCCGGCGCGCGCAGCTGCGGTCGGTCGCGAGGGATCGCGTGCTGCAGCTCGTGCGCCTGGGCCACGCCTACTACGTGACCGATTGGGAGGGTGTCGAGTTGCAGCGGCTCTGTGCGGCGGACAGCGCCCTGGCGCGTGGGCTCGACGAGTTGATCGCGCGGCACGAGCAAGGCGTGGCGATCGACGCGCAGGCGTGTGCCGGGGCGTCGATGCTCGTTCCCGGAGAGGCGGCCGAGCCGGGAATGGCTCGCTGGCGATCCACCAACGCGCTGCTCGCTGCTCAGCTCCCGCCCGGGCGGCTCCCCGGGGTCGGGTTCTCACAGGTGGCCCGAGAGACTTCCAAACACCTGGTCGCCGCAATGGACGCGCACCGTGCTCGGGTCCTCCCCGCGGCGGGAGCCTGAGCCGTGCGGCCGGGGAGGCGTCCTGGCCAACCGGATTCGCGGACAGAACCAAGCTGGTGGCGCCTGGAGGATGGGCATCGGAATCCGGATGAAGCAGGAACGCAGGACGCGCGGCGCCGAGATCAAGGCGCGAGTCGCGAGAGAGGCCCTCGAGGGCAGCAACCCGAGTCACCAGATCGCGGCCGAGAACGAGATCCTGCCGGTCCAGGTGTCGCAGTGGAATTCGGAGCTGGCCGGGCGGGTTGGGCTGCCGCGGATCGACACGCAGGGGGCGGTGACTCCATGTGGTCGCCGAGTTCTGGGAACCAAGTTTTTCTTGGCCACGGATCGCTGGAATCCGTTCTAGGGGTGAGCTGACCGCTCCAGTCTCGACCTGCAAGGAGCGGTCGCTCGCGGGCAGGACCCAGCATCAATGATCGACCGAAGACCGATGGACAGGCCCGACGAGACCCTACGCGTGACCCACCTGTTGGCCCGCATCAGAGCCGGTGATCAGGGGGCAGAGGAGCGGGTCTACGAGCTACTTGCGGACGAGCTGAAGCGTGTCGCCCGGTCGATGCTGCGTGGCGGTCCGGCGACGCCGACCCTGGGTGTCAGCGACCTGGTCAATGAGGCCTACCTGCGGATCGCCGGGGCCGCGCCGGAGTCTTGGGAGGACCGTCGCCACTTCGTTCGCTACGCGGCGCGTGCCATGCGGAGTGCACTGACGGACCGAGTTCGCGCCGCCCGGGCCTCCAAGCGCAAGCCGCAGGGCGAGCGGGTGCCCCTCGAGGGATTGGCGTCCTCCCAGGTCGCCGGGGACCTGGACCTGATGGCGCTCGACGAAGCACTCGATCGCCTGGAGCAGATCGATCCACGGCTGACCGAGGTGGTGCAGCTGCGCTTCTATGGGGGCCTGACGCGTGCGGCGGCAGCCCAGGCCATGGGTCTCCCGGAACGGGAGGTACGCAACCTGTGGGAGTTCGCACGAGCCTGGCTGCGCGAGGCGCTGGACTGACGGACAAGCTGTGGAGGTCCATCAGTGGCAGCGCGCGATGCGCGCATTTTGCGAGGTGATCGAGCTGCCCGCCGAAGGGCGGAGCCCGTTCCTCGAGGGGGAGTATGGCGACGATCGCGAGGTCCTGGAGCGGGTCCACCGACTGCTCGAGCGCCATGCGAGTCTGGGTAGCTTCCTGCTGGAGGCGACGCGACCGGATCCGACCGGCGAACGGCCGACCATCGAGCCACTCGACATGGTCGGCCTGTTCCCGGCGAACGCCGGAGAGCTCGACCTCACCCGTGATCCCAGCGCGGGCCTGGGCCAACTGGTCGCCCGCCGCTATCGCCTGCGCGACGTGCTCGGCAGCGGTGGCTTCGGCGCGGTGTTCCGAGCGGACGACCTGCTCGCAGGACGTAGCGTCGCGGTCAAGCTGATCCATCCTCGGGCGGGACGCATGCACGAGGTCTTTCGGCGCGAGATCGCGGCCCTGCGCCACCTACGCTTGCCGGGCGTGGTCTCGCTGCTGGACGAGGGCGTGGAGGACGGCCTGGCCTTCATCGTCATGGAGGAGGTCCATGGCGAGCACTTCCCGAGCAACGTGGGTGGTTCCTGGGAGCGGCTCGAGCCGGCCGCTCTGGCGCTGCTCGAGGCCCTGGGCGGGATCCACTGGGCGGGGGTAGTGCATCGTGACGTGAAGCCCTCGAACGTACTGCTCGACGGGCAAGGCATCCTCACGATCCTCGATCTCGGCGTTGCGCATGAAGCGGCGGCACTGCGAACCACCGGCGGTGGCTTTGCGGGAACTCCGCTCTACGCGGCGCCCGAACTCTTCGAGGCCCGGTCGGCCAGCGTGGCGTCGGACCTCTACGCCGTGGGCGTGATGCTCTACCGGGCCCTGGCCGGTGAAGCGCCCCACGAGCGCGGGCCCGAGGATCAATTCGTCGATCGTCGGACCGACGTCGCACCTGACTCGATCGCAGAGGCCGTGCCGGGACTCGCCCCGGCGGTGGTCGAGACCATCGATGCCCTGCTTTCACGGCGCCCCGCCGATCGCCCTCGTTCGGCCGCGGAGGTCTCGGCGCGCCTGTCGGGTTCGGGGTCCGGGTGCACGCTTCCATGGCTCGGTTCTTCGGGGGACCTGGAGCGGTCCGCGGCGCGAGTGCTCGCGGGGAAGTCGCTCGACGTCGGCGGCGGGCCCGGCAGCGGTCGCACACGATTCCTGCGGGAGCTTGAACACAGGCTGCAGGCGCAGGGCCGCCGGACGCTCCTGATCGAGTCGAGCTCGGCGCCATTCGAGGCCCTGCTGTCGTTCTTGGGATCGAACGAGGTCGCATCGGCCGTGACGGGCGAGGACGTTAGCCAACTGCTCGAGCGAGCCCTGGCCCGTCAGCTCGACGACGGACTGGTGCTGCTCTGTGACGATCCCGGACCCATCGACCGTTGGACGATCGCGCTCGTGGATGCGTTGCGCACGCGTGGGCCGGTGGTGCGCGTGGTCGGCGAAGGGGCGCCAGCCGACATCCTGCTGTCAACGCTCCCTACCCAAGCCCTGCGCGGGCTGTTCGCGGGCCACGACCGAATCTTCCACACGCGCACGGACGCCGCCGCGGAGCTCGCGGGCCGGACTGGTGGACTGGCGCGGAACGTCGAGTGCGAGCTGGCCACCTGGGTGCGGAGTGGCTTGGCTCGCTGGGAAGGAGGACTCGTGTCGATGGGCCGTTCGGCCCTCTCGCGGCTGGCCTCGACCGGCCACGCGATCCCCAGCATGCGCGTCGCGCGTGGGAGCCTACGTCCGTCCCAGGCGGAGCTGCTGTGGGCCGTCGAGCTGCTCGGTGGCGGCGGGGGCGTCGAGCTCCTGACTCGCTTGCTTCGCTGTCAGGTCTGGCAGGTGGAGACCGAGCTGGGGGATCTGGTGCAGCGCGGACTGGTCCGACGTGACCCCGACGGGTCGCTGCGGGCGCTGGCGACCGCCGCGGACGCGTGGGGCCAGGTTGCGGAGCGACAGGCCGCCCTGCGCGGTCGCTTGGCCGATCTCCTGGCGCCGGGCGCGCCCGGTCGGGTCCTGCACCTGATCAGTGCCGGTCGCCTGGGCGAGGTCGCGCAGGAGGCCATTTTGGTCGCCGGTCGTGCGCTCGATGGAGGCGATGTCCGCGGCGCCTGGAACACGGTCGTCGAAGGCCTCGCGGTGGTACGTGGGAGCGAACGCCAGCTGGATCAGGAACGCCGGCTCCTGCGGGTCCTGTTGGACGTGGGGTTGGCATCGGCGACGGGCTCGAAGCTCGACGAGGTGCTGTACCACTTGGCGCGAACCGAGACCTACGACGCCGAGGTGGCGTTGATCGAAGCGCTCGCGCGCGCGGCGCTGTGTGGGATGCAGGGCGACGGCGCCCGAGCACTGCGCTTGCTCGAGGCCGTGGATCCGGGTGAGGACCTGGGTCTGGCCATGGCCTACCACTCGATCCGGACCCTCGCCGGCCGCTACGCGCGCCTGGAGGACGAGGCTCTCGCCGTGCGCGGCGCTCTGGCCTGGGCCCGGCGCACGCGCGACCGCGAGGCGCGCGCTCGAGCCTGCGAACAGCTGGGCTGGCTGCGCTACCGCCAGGGACGCTTTGCCTGCGCCGCGGCCCACCACGCTCGGACCGCGCGTCTGACGCGCAGCGCCCGCTTGGAGCTCTCGGCGCTTCTGAACTCCGCCTCGGCCCTGATGGAGGCGCACCGATTGGAGCAGGCCAAGGACCTCGCCGAGCGCGGCCTCGACCTCGCCGCCAGGACGCGGCACCCCATCCAGGAGGCCCGCGCCCTGTGGCAGCTGCGCACCCTGGCCTACCGACGCGGGGCGCCGCTGGCCCCGGACCTCGAGCTGGCCGCCGCAGCGCGGGAGCTCCAGTTCCCGAACATCGAAGCACTGATCTTCCTCAACGAGGCGGCCTTCGCGTGGCGCGCTGGATCGAACGAGGTGGCACGTGATCTGGCCCTCGCAGCGGCGTCGAGCTGGTCGAGGGTGGGGCGGCGTTGGGGCCAGATGTTGGCCCTGGCCCTGGCGGCCGCCAGCGGTGACGTGCGCGGAGCCGACGGCGAGGCCGAGCTGGTCGAGCAGGCCCGCGCCTGCCCGATTCCTGGCATGGCAATCCAAACGCTCGGTCTGCTGGCGATCGCCCGCGGCAGCCTTGACCACGGAGCGCGGGCGCACCTCATCGATCGCTCGAGCGCGATCCCACGGTCCGAATGGGCTGCGACGCGCGAGGTGCTGTCGATCGACGAGGCCCACGCCTTCGCAGGACTTCCGTCTTCCTCGCCCCCCGAGCGAGGCTCTCTGCGAGCCCAGAGTGAGCGGCTCGACCCTACCGCTACCGAACTGCGACCATGACCATGCGGCGACTTTCCATGACAGTGACCCTCTGCGGCCTCGTGCTCTGCTCGTGCGCTTCCACTGCGACCGAGATGGCAGTCCCCTTGGGCGAGGCGGGCCGGGGGCTGCCCCAGGTCTCCATGGCGCAGGAGTACGACACAGGCGTCTTCTCGCTCTATCAGCCCGCGACCGTGACCCCGGACGGGGCGAATCCGAACAAGTTCGTCGTCACCTACGAGCCGCTCCCCTCCGCCTTCCTCTGGCGCGAGTCCGACACCCTGCCCACCGAGGAGTTCTGGCTCTTTCCGGACAAGGTCGGAGTGCCGAGCTACGTCACGCCCTCATCGATCGACCACACGATCCATTGGAGGATCGAGTACCTCCAGGACGGGCAAGCCTTGTCGGACCTCGCAAGCTTCCGGGCGCTTGTCATCCAGTGGTTCGCAGACAACTCCAGCATCACGCTCGCGGCCGGCAATCTCATGAGTCACGATCGTCACGTCGTGATCGAGCCGACGCGATGAATCTCGCGAGGATCATCGTAGTCGCTGCAGGCCTCGTCAGTGCGGGTCTGGGGCTCGGGCACGGCTGTGCTCCGAGCCAATCACCAGCCCGCACGACATTCGCCGCCGACGATCCGGAGCAGGAGTCCTGCGTCGCCGTGGCTCCCATCGGATCGCCGCTGCCCGCGAGGCTGCCCCTTCCTCGGGTGGAGGCCCTGAGCGGCGACCCCTGGCTCGAGCACTTCCCGGTCACGCCGCTCTTCGAGCTTCCGGCGGAGACGGTGACCATCCGGGTGCTGTTCGTCTATCTGGGTCAGAAGGACGAGCGGCTGGCCGCGGCGTGTGAAGCCAGCCTGTCGGCTGCCCAAGCCGTCTTCGAGCGCAGCCTGCGGGCGCCCGGCTGGCCGGGTCTCGAACTCCAGTTCGCCGGGGCGGTCGCGGCCGGGCTCAGGCCGGGCCCGGAACCCGGGCACGCGCGCTTCGCTGGGGTGACTTCGGTCAACGAGTTGCTGCTCCAGACCGCCTGCCAGTGCAGCGAGGACGCGCGTTTTGTCGCCGCCGCGCGGCGGGCTGCCGAGGCCGACCTGGTCTGCATGGTGACCGCGCCGTCGCCAGGCCAGAAGAAGACCGGTACGGCTTTCGTGTTCGAGCAGCGTCCCGACGCCGGTCGCTTCGGATTCGCCGCTGTCACGGCTGCGGTCGTTGCGGACCCCCGCTCGGTCACCCTGGCCCACGAACTCGGGCACTTGTTCGGCTGCCTCCACGAAGTCGGACCGCAGGTATGCAACAGCCCCTTCGGCGCGCACCCACAGCAGTCCCTGCGTTTTGCCAGGAGTACGCACGAGTACACGACGATCATGGGCGGGAGCGGACGGCGGCTACCGGTCTTCTCCAGTCCGCTCTTGTGGCACGCGGGGGCCGACGCGACCACGCCGCCCGACCAGGCCATCTCGTCGACGCCTCAGGGCCCGGGCGCCCTGCGACTCGGGACGCCCGTCGGGGGCTGTGCGGGCGCCGACAACGCGACGATCATTCGGTTCAACGCCGAGACCGTCGCGGAGTACTACCCATGAGGCGCGGCTCGGTCGCAGACCTGCCAATGCGCGCGTCATGCTCCCTCTCCGGGTCGGGCTCCGTGGGCCAGGAGACCAAGTGCCACCACTCACTCTGCCGTTGCCGTGACCTCGCGCCAACGACCTCACTCCAGTCGGATCAACCCCATGAAGCTCGAATCCCTGACTTACTGCGTTGTCCTTGCGAGTGTGATCACCCTGACCGGTTGCGCGAGCGTCGCCGATCCCGCGTTCCAGCCGCGGCCCGGCACTCAAGACCAGTACAACACAGGCGTCTTCGCGATCTACATCGCCGACGGGAACGGGGGCCACGAATCGACACCATCGGCGATGGTCTGGTCCACGGGGCCTGCGGGCACCGGGATGACCTATTGGCTCTATCCCGAATCCCAGGGCGTGCCGTCCTTCCCGTTCCCCGGCCGCGGCAACCCGCAGGTCGCGTGGAGGTCTGACTGGCTCTCCGACTTCGACCCCGGACGCGATCTCGACACCTTCAGGGGGCGCGTCAAGAACTGGTACCTCGACAAGTACAACGTCCAGATCAAGACTGGCGACACGTGGACGATCGACATCCACTCGGTCGACCGAATTACCGTCGGCGAGCCGTAGCCGTTGGAAGCCGCGTCTGAACAGCCTGGATGCGGATCGCTCGCGAAGACGGAAGCGGGCTCAGCCCGCCAGAATCGAAGCCAGGCGCGGCAGCACCCGCAGGTAGCGATCGTCGGTTCCCCGGTGTCCACCCGAGTGCTCCTCGTGCACGTGGGGAACGTCCAACTCCTGCAGCTTGCGCACCAGCCGCCGCAGGCCCCACTGCAGGTTGTACTCGTCGGCCAGGCCGCACTCGACGTGCAGGTACTCGAGCGAGCGCAGGGCCTGGGCGTGGGGCCGGACCGCCTCGAGGGGATCGAAACTCAGCCAGCGGCGCCAGACCTCCGGGATGCGCTCGCCGCGCTCGAGTTCCATGGGCAGGTCGAAGCCCAGGGGCGATTCGGGATTGGGCGAGTAGCAGGCGGCCATGGCCAGCACGTTGATCACCGCGTGCCCGTCGCCGGAGAGGTCGCGGTCGCGCGCGAAGGCCTCGAGGAAACGCTGGGGAGAGAGGCCGTGGGGTACCAGGCCGCGCATGGCGGCCAAGATCTCGGAGCCGAAGCAGAGCTCGAAGTCCACGTCGCCGGAGATCGACGCGGCGGCCTGGAACAGGCCCGGCCGGCGCATGGCCAGGTGTAGGGCACCGAAGCCGCCGGAGCTCTTGCCGACCACGCCCCGTCGGCCGGGGAGCACGGGGAGGTGCTCCTCCACCAGCGGAACCAGCTCCTGGGCCACGTGGGTCTCGTAGGGACCGGTAGCGGTCGAATCCACGTACTGGCTCCCGCCCAGGCGCGTGAAGCAGTCGGGCATCACCAACACCGCCGGTGGCGCGTCGCCCTCGACGATCGCCGCGTCGAAGCGCTGGGCCACGCTCGAGAACCAGGGGTGTGGCGCGAGGTACTTGTGGCCGCGCCCGGTGAAGCCGGCCAGGACGAAGAGGGCCGGGAACTGCGCGCCGGGAGCGTCCCAGCCGGGCGGCAGGTAGACCGGCAGCTCGCGCCGGTGGGGGTCGCCGAGGGCATTGCCCACCAGGCAGTCGCTCTCGATCACGCACAGCTCGCCGCGCCCGGCGCCGATGCCGACGCGCCCCAGATTCGGTCGGGTCAGCTTCAAGCCGGCCCCCCGTAGATCTGGCGCGCCTCCAGACCCATTTCGCCGCGCAGTTTCGCAAAGGGGGCCTTGATGCGCTCGTAGATGATCCGCACCCGCTCGTCGTAGTGCAGGAAGGCGGACTTCATGCCGTTGATCGAGAGGGTCTCGAGGGCGTCGAGGTCGCAGCCGAAGGTGTTGACGGCGACCAGATACTCGTCGGTCATGGTCGTTCCGCTCATCAGCCGGTTGTCGGTGTTGAGCGTGACGCGCATGCCCAGGTCGACGAAGAGCGGGAAGGGGTGAGCCTCCATGGTCGGCGTGGCCCCGGTGTGGAGGTTGCTCTGCAGGCAGACCTCGATCGGGATGCGGTGGTCGATCACGTATTGGGCCAGGTTACCGACCTTGATCACCTTGCCGTCGTGCACGGCCAGGTCCTCGACCAGGCGGGTTCCGTGGCCAATGCGGTGGGCGCCGCAGTACTGCAGCGCCTGCCAGATGCTCTCGGGCCCGAACGACTCGCCGGCATGGATGGTGATGTTGAAGTTCATGCGCTGCACGAGCTGGAACGCGCGCAGGTGGCGGTTGGCCGGGTGCCCGGCCTCCTCGCCGGCCAGGTCGAAGCCCACGCAGCCCTCGTCGCGGTAGGCGATGGCCAGTTCGGCGAGCTTGATCGAGAGCTCCTCCGACTCGTTCCGCAGGGCGCAGACGATCAGGCCGAAGCCCGTGTCGAAGTCCACCGCCGCCCGCCGCAGGCCTCGCAGGACGGCGTGCATGACCGCATCCAGGCCCAGGCCCTCGAAGGTGTGCAGGTGGGGGGCGAAGCGCACCTCGGAGTAGACGACCCCGTCGGCGACCGAGTCCTCGAGGTACTCGTAGGCGGCTCGCTCGAGGGCGGCTTCGGTCTGCAAGAGGGCGATCGTGTGCCGGAACCCCTCCAGGTACTGGGCCAGGGAGCCGCGGTCGGCGCCCTCGAAGAACCAGCGCCCCAGGGCCCCGGGCTCGCTCTCCGGGAGCTGGTCGTAACCGATCTCGGCCGCCAACTCGAGGATGGTCGAGGGCCGCATGCTCCCGTCCAGGTGCTCGTGGAGCACGACCTTGGGCAGGCGTCGGAGGAGATTGGCGTCGAGGGTCGGGCTGGAGGCGGAGGGCATGGCGGGATCTTGCAGGCCAGGGGACCCGGAAGCGAGGACCGGCCCGGTCCCAGCAGGCCCGATTTGGAGCGCTCCGGTTGCCGGGCCAGGAGGGCGGCGTAGACTTGGGCCGAAACTCTTCCGTCCGCGTGCGATTTGGCGCGGCGATCGGCCCCCTGGCCACTCCAGGGCGCTCCCTGGGCCTCTGCCCGGCGGACACGCTCGCCGGACCGACCGATCGACCGACTCTGGACCCACGGCCATCCGGGCCGAACCCTGCCGTCCGCCGCGCTCCCGAGGCAGCCCGCCCCGGCCCAGCGTGCCTCAGGCGGGACGACCTCCTCTTCGGGCTACACCTCCTCGGGCCATAACCGCCCAGCGATGATCAACCTCAGCTCAGCGCTCTCCGACATCGTCAAGTGGCACGGCGCCATCCCGCGCGCCCTGTCGCCCAGTGGTCGTGCTTTCCAGCCGATCCACATGTTCCTGGAGGTCACCTACCGCTGCAACCTGCGCTGCAACTTCTGCCAGTACCTCGACATCATCAAGGGCGAGGTGGAGACGGTCGGGCCGGTCAAGGAGTTCAAGACCGACGAGATCAAGAAGGCCATCGACGAGTTCCCGAAGGGCCGTCTGATCACCTTCTCGGGCGGCGAGACCCTGGTCCGCAAGGACTTCCCCGAGGTCCTGCGCTACGCCAGCAAGCATCACCGCACGCACATCATCAGCAACGGCGCGCTGATCAAAGAGGACATCGCCGAGCTCTACACGGACCTGGGACCCAAGCACCCCTGGAACAACGGTCTGGTGCTGGTCGGGATCAGCCTCGAGGGCAACGAGGCCCGCCACGACGAGGTCGTGGGCCGCCCCGGCAGCTACAAGCGCACGATCGAGGGCATCCGCAACATGGTTCGGCTGCGGGCCAAGAAGGGGAAGGTCTTCCCCAAGTTCAACCTCAAGATGGTCGTGACCGAGGAGACCGTCGGCGGGATGCAGGACTTCATGCACCTGGCGGCGGAGCTGGGCTCGGACCTGGTCAACTTCATGGCCGAGCACGACCTCGTGGGCCACTCGTCGACCCTGATCGCGAACCCCGAGGAGAGTCGCCTGACGATCCCGCAGCCGCGCCCTGAGGGCGTGGATCCGGAATTCCTGCGCGAGCAGCTGATCGCCTGCTACGAGCTCGAGAAGACGCTCGGCGTGCAGATCCGCCTGACGCCCCCCGGCCTGCCGATCGACGAATTCGTGCGTCACTACACCGACGACCGCGCCCTCTCGCCCGACGAGTACGTGTGCGAGAGCCCCTGGTCCAGGGTGCAGCTCACCGCGGACGGCCGCTACTCGCCCTGCTACTACCTGCGGACGGGCGACAGTCGCTCCCAGACCCTGCAGGAGATCTGGAACGGCGAGGAGTTCCGCGAGTTCCGGCGCGACATCAAACAGAAGCGCATCTACGCCGGTTGCAACGGTTGCTGCAACCTCAAGTACGTGGGGCCCAAGGCCTACGGGCTGGCCGGGCTCGAGCAGCGCGCCTGATCGCGCACGCGCGGCTGGCCTGACGCGAACAGGGCCGCCCCCTCGCCATGCGAGGGGGCGGCCCTGTTCGCGTCGGAGCCCGATCGCCCGCGCGGTCAGCTCAGAGCAGCTCGCGCAACCAGAGCTCGAACTCCGCGACCTCGCGCACGATGCGGACGCCGCGCCGGGGCCGCCGGGTGAAGCGAGCGTCGTGCCAGCCGACGCACAGGGCGATCTCGTCCGGCAATGCATCGCGCAACGACTCGATGCGGGCGTCCTGATCCGAGGTGCACTGGACCGGCGCGGTGGGCACCGCGACACCGTCGACGTGCATCTCCGTCGCGGCGCGGCGGATCTGGTCGAAGGGCGTGTTGGAGCCCAGGACGCGGGGCAGGATGCCCTTGGCTGCGCACAAGAGGGCCGCCATCTGCACCGGCAGGTCGTGCATGTCCTCGTCGAGGGCGGCGACCAGCACCCGCGGCCCGCCCGTGGGCACTCCGATCGAGATCCGCAGGCCGCGCAGCACGTCTTGCAGCACCTCCTTGACGAAGTGGCTGTGACGCACCTCGAGGTCGCCGTCGACGCAGCGCCGCTGAACCTCGTGATCGAGGGGCGCGACGACCTGGGTCAGGAAGTCCCCGGGGGCCTGGCGGTCGAAACTCTCGCGCAGGGTCGCGGTGAGGGTGCCGCCGTCGAAGGATCGCACCAGGTCGATCCACGCTCCCATGTCCGAGGGCTTGTCGACCCGGGTCCGGCGGTTGTCGAGCAGGTCCTGGAGCTCCGCGTCGCTGCCGCGCACGATCGCGCCCGGGCGGTGTCCAAGGGACACGGCCTCGACCACCCGACGCAGCCAGCGCAGCTGCTCCGGGGTGTAGCGTCGGTGGCCGGAGGGCAGGCGGACCGGCTGCGGCACGCCGTAGCGGCGCTCCCAGACTCGAATCGTGTCCGGAGAGATCCCGGTCGCCTGGGCGAGTTCACCGATCGAGAGCAGTTCGGGGGTCTTCTTGGCGCTGGGCACTGGGCTGGCTGGGCGGGGGTCTGTGGACGAAGGTCTGGACGTCGGACCCGGTCTTGTGGGCCAAGTCCGGACAGGTGTATAGGTTCTATCTTCGACATCAAAGCCCCCTTCTTGGGGTGATGTTGAGCCGGGGGCCCGCGCTGTGCGGTTTCCCGCGGGGGCCGCCGGAGCGCCGCCGTATCCTCCCCGCCCTTCCGAGCCCCCCAGACCCTGTCCAGATCGAGCCCTTGACTGCCCCCGTCCGCACCCGCTTCGCCCCCAGCCCGACCGGCCCGCTCCACATCGGTGGGGCTCGCACCGCCCTGTTCGTCTGGGCCTACGCCCGGCACCACGGTGGACAGTTCATCCTGCGTATCGAGGACACGGACCCCGAGCGCTCCGAGCGCCGCTGGGAGGACGAGATCCTCGACGGCTTTCGCTGGCTCGGGATCGACTGGGACGAGGGCCCCGACGTCGGCGGCCCCTTCGGCCCCTACCGCCAGAGCGAGCGCGCGGCGATGCACCTGGGGGTCGCCGCCCAGTTGCGGCGGGCCGGCTGGGCCTACCCCTGCTTCTGTACCCGTGAGCGGCTCGACGCCGTGCGCGAACAGCAGCAGGCGCGGCGCGAGACGGCGCGCTACGACGGGCTGTGCCGCGACCTGGACGACGAGACCGTCAAGCGGCGCATCGACGCCGGCGAGACGTTCGTGCTGCGCTTCCGGGTGCCCGAGGGCAGCACGACCTTCCAGGACCAGATCCGCGGCCGGGTGACCTTCGAGCACGCCGAGGTCGACGACTGGGTCATGGTCCGCGGCGACGGCGCGCCCACCTACAACCTGGTCTGCGTCTGCGACGACAGCGCGATGCAGATCAGCCACGTGATCCGCGGCGAGGAACACTTGGTCAACACGCCCAAGCAGATCCTGCTCTACCAGGCCCTGGGCGAGCCGATTCCGAGCTTCGCCCACGTGCCGCTGATGCTGGCGGTCGGCGGCAAGAAGATGAGCAAGCGCGACGGCGACACGGCCCTGGCCGACTACCGCCGCAAGGGCTATCCGGTCGAGGCCGTGATCAACTTCCTCGCCCTGCAGGGCTGGGCCCTGGACGGCGAGACCGAAGTCTTCAGCCGGCAGCAGCTGGTCGAGCACTTCGACGTCGGCGTCGTCTCGAAGAGCGGGTCGGTCTTCGACCTGCAGAAGCTGAGCTGGCTCTCGGAGCAGTACGTGCGGACGGAGTCACCCGGCCAGGTCCTGGACCACGGCTTGCCGTACCTGGAGAGCGCCGGCTTGGCCAATGCCGCGGCTGTCGCGGCCGACCGCGCCTGGTTCGAGCGCGCGACCGAGACCGCGCGGGAGCGCATCACCACCTACAGCGATCTTCCCGACCAGCTCGCCTACCTGTTCGCCGCCGACGATGCCGTCGAGTACGACGAGAAGGCCCTCGCCGCCGCGACCAAGCAGGGCACCGTCCACCTGGCTGCCTGGCACGCTTGGGCGCGCGAGCGCTTGGTCGAGCCGATCGACGCCGCCGCGCTGGGTGCCGCGACGAAGGACTGGATCGGCGAGTCCGGCATCAAGCTCCCCCAGCTGTTCCAGCCCCTGCGCTGCGTCCTGTCCGGCAAGCCCGGCGGCCCCGACCTGTTCGAGATCGTGGCCCTATTGGGGGCGGCGCGCACCACGGCGCGCATCGAGAGTGGCCTGGCGCGCCTGACGGCGGCCGCAGAACCCTCCTGAGGTCGAAACCCATGTTGGAGCAGAAGAACGCAGCGGAGATTGTCGGTACCGCCCTGCCGTCGGAGGACCAGCCCCTCGACCTGGCCGCGCATGCGCGACGGTTCCAGGCCGAAGCACCGGAGTTGGCGGAGGTCCTGACCTCCGACCGCGTGTTGAAGGCGGTCAGCCGACATGAGCAGGCGGCTGCCGAGTGCGAGCGTGCCGGCAAGGCCTTCCGCGACCTGGCCGAGTCGGCCAATGAGTGGACCTTGGCGGCGACCATGGCCGGCGCGGCTCTCCTGTTCCTGCAGGCGATCATGCCCGGCTCTTGGCCGGTGCGGGTGGCAGGCGCGGCCGCCGCGGTGACCGGCGTCGGCGGCCTGGTCTACGTCTCGATCCTGCGCCAGCGCGGCGACCTTGAGCGTTGGCGCCGGGCTCGGGCCAGCGAGGCCCAGGCCTTCCTGGATTGCTTCGGAGCGGTCCTCACCTCCGCCGGCGCCGAGCCGCGCCGGGCGGCCCTGGGCTTCGAGTACCTGCGCCGCTTCCTGTACGAGGAGCGCATCGCGCACCTGGCCGAGCGCGGGGAGCGGTTGCTGTCCAGCGCGCGAGTGGCCGATGACCGTGCCGCGGGACTGCGTGGCGCGGGCGTGGGCCTCTTGGGCATCGGTGGCGCCGGGGCGGTCTTCGCTCCGGGCGCTAGCGCCTTCGTGGCCGTTGCCGGTGCGCTGTTGGCGTTGGCCTCGTACTTCGTGGGCGAGGAGGAGTGGCGCCAGGACGTCACGGACGGCCAGGCCATGGCCCGCGCCCGGGGCTTGCTGACCGAGCTCGAGCCGGCGGTCGCGACGGTGCGCGGCGTCGACCCCGCGCGCCGGGCCGATGCGGCGCGGGTCTTCTACGAGAGCGTCCGCGCCGTGCTGCTCGACCCGCACCTGCAGTGGCTGGACGGCTTCGGTCGTCGCCGCGAGGCGGTCGAGGTGCTCGAGGAGCGCCTCGCGCGACTGTGAGTAGGCGGCGGTTCTGTGCCTCGCACCGTACGAACGCCTACTCACGGCACGATCTGCGTTCCCTCGCGCGCCGTGCGCTCGGCGTACAAGGCCGTGAGCCTGGCCGTCAGGGGCCCGGGGAGTCCGTCGCCGATCACGCGTCCGTCGACCTTCGTGACGGCGGCGAGTTCACCCATGGTGCCGCTGCAGAAGGCCTCGCTGGCGCGGTAGAGCTCCGCCTGGCTCCAATCGCGCACGGCGTGGGGAATGCCGTGCTCGGCGGCCAGCTCGAGCACGGTCGCGCGGGTGACGCCTTCCGGACAGGCCGAGGTGTCGCTGGTCACCAGCACGCCTTCCACCACCGCAAACAGGTGGGTCGCGTTGGTCTCGGCGATGAAGCCGCGTCGGTCGAGCATCAGGGCGTCGTCCGCTCCCGCCGCGTTGGCCTCGATCTTGGCCAGGATCGACTGGATCAGGTTCGCGTGGTGGATCTTGGGATCCATGCAGTCGGGCGGAAAGCGCCGCACCGACGAGGTGGATAGCACCAGACCGGCGCGGTCGTAGACCGGCGCCTTCCACTCGGCCAGCACGATCAAGGTCGGACCGCTGGTGTTGAGCCGGGGATCCATGCCGCTGGTGTACTTGACGCCGCGACTGAGGGTCAGCCGCACGTGCACTCCGTCGCGCATGCCATTGGCCTCGAGAGTGCGCGCGATCTCGGCCACGATCGAGGCGCGTGGCGGAATCTGCTCGTAGGCCAGGGCCTTGGCGGAGTGCTCCAGCCGCGCCAGGTGCTCGTCGAGCTTGAAGATGCGCCCGGAGTAGACGCGCAGGCCCTCCCACACGGCGTCGCCACCCTGAACGGCGGAGTCGAAGGGACTGACGCGGGCCTGGTCGCGGTGACTCAGCACGCCGGCGACGTTGACGATCAGGTCGCGGTTGCGCTCGTCGAAGGTCTGTTTCACCGGGCACCTCCGCCGAGCGGCGCGGTGGTCGCGCGCAGCCGGTGGGGGGCCAGTCGCGAGTAGAGCTCGCGACAGCGGTCCAAGAGGCCGCTCAAGCGCTCGGGGACTCGGGCCTGCTTCTCCCGCACGGGCGCGAAGCCGGTGGAGCGCTCGACGCTGGCGTACCAATGGGGCGCCCAGACGCCGTCCGTGGACCGGGGACCTGCTGGCCAACTCAGCATCCGCTCGGTGTAGGCGAGGCCCAGGCGCTCGCAAAGCTGCGCCAGCACGCCGGCCGGGTCGCGCAACAGCTCGACCGAGTCGACCACCGCGGGGATCGCGCCGGCCTCCTCCGTCAGGCGCTCGAACAGTTCGACCTGCTGGGGCAGGCCGGTGTCCTCGAGGGTCGGCTCCGGCCAGACCTCGATCAGCGAGGTCAACATCGCCTCCGGCTCGCGCACCAGGAAGGCGTGCCGCAGGCTGTCGAGCCAATCGCGGCCGACGATCGGCAGCAGGTGGTGGGCCATGTGCTTTTGGTACCAGACCGGCTTGCCGCCGGGCACCGCGCCGCCGAGCCAGTCGGTGACGGCGCGCCAGTCACGCTCCTGGCTGGCCAGGGTCTGCTCGCGTCCGGGGTGCTGAAGTCCCGTGACGTCGAGGTAGTGGGCGTAGAGCGGCTCGTCGACGACGGCGCAGTCGCCGCGCGCTTCGAAGGAGCGCATCAGCGCGGTGGAGATGTTGCGCGGACCGGACCACATGGCGATCCGCAGGGTGGCGTCGGGCGTCGTCATGGGCTCGAACTCTAACCGCGCGCCACGATGCCGAGCCGCGGCGCGGCGTGACTTGGTGCCGAATAGGCTTCGGTCGCGCGCGGGGATCGAGCGGGACGAACGAAGCATCGTCGGTGGGGCCGTGTAGGCGTTCGTACGGTGCCAGGCACGAAACCGCCGCCTCAACGACCATGGGACCACGGCGCCACAGGCGCCGTGGTCCCATCATCGTTAGGCGGCGGTTTCGTGCCTGGCACCGTACGAACGGGCACCGTACGAACGCCTACCCGGCGCGAGTTCAGCGGCGAGCAGCGCGGGCGCGGGCGGGGTCGACCCAGGTGTAGACCGTGCTGGCCCAACCCATGCCGCCGCCCAGGGCCAAGAGCACGATGTTGTCGCCGTCCTTGAAGCGGCCGGCGCGGACCTCTTCGTCCAAGGCCGTGGGCACGCTCGCGCTCGAGGTGTTGCCGGTGTGATCGATGGCCATCAGCACCTGCTCGGGCCGGATGCCGGCCTGTCCCACGCCGTCCTGGATGATGTTGGCGCTGGCGTGGTGCGGGATCACGTAGCTGATGTCGTCGACCGTCATCCCGGCGCGCGCCACGGCCTGCTCCACGCAAGCTTGGGTCGTGCGAACGGCGAAGGGATAGACGTCGCGGAAGTCGCTGATCAGGAAGTGCTCGCCGGCGGCCATGCGCTCAGCCGTCAGCGGCGTGCGGGTGCCGCCAGCGGGCACGCGCAGGGCCTTTCCGGCGGCGCCATCGGAACCGGCCCAGAAGGAACGGAATCCGACTTCCTCGGGCAGGTCGACGTCCTCGAGGACCACCGCGCCCGCACCGTCCGCGAACAGGCCGATCATGCGGAAGTCGCGCTTGTCGACGATGTGCGTCATCTTCTCGGCCGCGATCACCAGCGCCTTCTTGTAGCCCAGGTTCGCCATCAGCGAGTCGGCCACGATCAGGGCGTTCAGGAACCCGGGGCAGGCGTCCTGGAGCTGGTGGAAGACGGCCTTCGTGCCGAGCTGTGCCTGCACGAAGCTCACCGAGTGGGGCGCCACGTGATCGCTGGTGGCCGTGGCCATCACGATCAGCTCGATCTGGTCGGCGTCCAGCTCGGCCGCTTCGAGCGCGCGCCGTGCGGCCACCAAGCCCATGTCGCCGGTGCTCTCGTCCTCGGCGGCCCAGTGGCGCCGCTCGACCCCGTAGCGGCCCCGCAGCCACGAATCGAGATCGCTCCCGGCCCGCTCGGCGTCGAAGTTCTCGACGATCTCGAGCAGCTCGGCGTTCTCGACCACCCGCTCGGGGAGGTAGCTGCCGGTGCCGGTGATGACGCGGGTCATGGGGGGGCGTTGCTCGGGGGGGAGGGGCGATCTGTCGGCCTCGCGAGGCCCCGGAGGGCCGATCGAACCCTGGCGGGGCCCGCGGGGCGCGAAAGCATACCCCCTGCCGCCGCGGGGGGCTCAGGCCCCCGGCACTCCCGGTCGATAGTCGACAGAGCCCGCCGTGGAGCGATCCGATCCCAGATCACCGGACCAACCGGGACAGCCGACCCCGATCACCTGTGTCCAGGCGGAGGGCCTGATCGAGCGGCTGGCATTCGGCGGTCTACCGGGCCCGATCGCCACCCTGCTGCGGCAGCACCTCTCCGGCTGCGCGTCGTGCAAGTCCGAGTACCGCGGCCGGATGGAGACGCAGGCGCGGCTCGGGCGCCAGGTGCGCGAGAGCCATCGCGGGGCCATCTCCGTCGAGCATGGGGGCCTCGGACCTGAGCGCCAGGAGCCCCGCATCCGGCCCAAGTCCTTGCGTCGCTTCGCGATGTTCGTGGTGCCCGCGGCCCTGTTCTTCTTCGCCACGCGCCTCAGCTCGGACTGGAACTTCGAGCCTCCGCTCACCGCCCACTGGGTCGAGGGCACCTCCTGGATCGGGGGGCACGCCCTCGACGCGGACTCGGTGTCGGTCAAGCTCGTGCGGTCGGACCTGATCCTGACCGAGCCCGGCGCGCGCTGCCGGATCGAGGCGGGCAGCTTCGACCTCTCGATCGACCCCGGCGCCCGCTTGCTCGTGATCAGCTCCCTGACCCGCCGCGTGCGGCTGGAGGAGGGCCAGGTGGAGCTCGAGGGCCGCGCGACGCTCGAGACGCCCTTGGGGATGGTGGAGGTCTTCGACGGCGAGGCGCAGATCACTCTGGATGGCGGGGGCCTCGAGGTGCTCGCCCGCAGTGGCGATGTGGTGCTGGTCGACGCCCGCGGCCGTCGCGCCCTGCCGGTGGTCGAGGCCGACGCCGTGGTCGGCCTCTGAGCCGCGCGGCAACGCCGCGCCGGGAGCTGGCCCATCGGCTCGGATCCCCGCCGGCCGGATGCCGGACGCGCGGGCCCCTCGGGATAGGATGTGCCCGTGAGCGTGCCCCCCTCCGCACACGAGAACGGCGACCAGCAGCGTCCCGAGGTCTCGGTCGTCATCCCGATCTATCGCAACAGCGCGACCTTGATCGAGCTTCTGGATCGTCTCGACACGGCGCTGGCCGACGAGCCGCGCGAGTACGTCTTCGTGGTCGACGGTTCGCCCGACGACAGCCTGGAGGTGCTGCGCGCCCAGGTCCAAAGTCGTCCCCACCTGGTGGTGGTCGAGCTCGCCCGCAACTTCGGCCAGCACGCGGCCCTGTGCGCGGGCTTCGAGGCCGCGCGGGGCAAGTCGATCGCGATCCTCGACGGGGACCTGCAGCAGCGGCCGGAGGAGCTGCCGGCCTTCATCGCCGCCTGGCGCGCGGGCGCGGACTTCGTCAGCGGCTGGCGCACGACCCGCAACGACCCGCTGCAGCGGCGCCTGGGGTCGATCGTGCTCAACCGCTTCGTGCGCTACGTGACCGGCGTGCAGCTCCACGACTGGGGCTGCCCGGTCGCGGTCATCGACCGCTCGGTCACCGAGCGCGTGGCCACCTGCGGCGAGCAGCGGCGGTTCCTGAAGCCGCTGGTGGCGAAGCTCTCCAAGCGCCCCACGGAGCTCAAGATCGAGGCTCTGCCCCGCCAGGCCGGCTCCAGCGCCTACTCGAGCCTGGCCCTACTCGGCGTGACCCTCGACTTCGCGGTCTCTTTCTCCAACCGCCCCTTCATCAAGCTCACGGGCCTGGGCTTCCTGATGGTCGCCGCCGGAGTGGGCGTGGGCGGTGCCTACCTGGCACTGCGGGTCATGCACCTGATCGACGCCGATCCCAGGCCCCAGGCCATGGCGGTGCTCGCGGCGGTCCTCGGCGCACAACTGCTCGTGCTCGGAGCGATGGGGGAGTTCACCCACCGGGTCTACCGACTGGTCCAGGGCCAGCCCCTGTTCGAGGTGCGTCATGAGCACCGCGCGACCACCTCGCCGGTCGCGGAATCGGCCGATTCACGGGTTCGATGAGCGCGACGGACCCGGGTGCGACGGAGGCTGGCGGACGTGCGGCCAAGCGCGGCGAGTTGATTGCCGCCGGGCTGCTCAGCGCGGCCCTCGTGTTGCCCTTCCTCGACAAGGGCGTGCACCAGGACGACTGGGCCTACTTGCGCGTGGCGCAGCTCCTGACCGAGCACGGCGCCGAGGTCTTCGGCCAGACCACTCACTACCAGGGCGAGATCGTCGAGGCCGGCAACGGCGTGTTGCACGGCCCCGTGTGGCTGTTATGCATGGCGTTCGCCCAGCTCTTCGGCGAGCACTTCCTGCTGGTCGGCCACCTGATCGGCACCCTGTTGATGGGCCTGCTCGGGGCTTCCTGCGCGAGCCTGGCGGCGCGCCTCGGTGCGCGTCCGGTGCTGACGGCCCTGACCTTCTGCGCGGCGCCGGCGCCGCTCGTCTTGGCCCCTGGGCTGATGACCGACATGCCGATGCTGGCGCTGTTCAGCATGGGCCTGGCCCTGGCCGTGGAAGGGCACTGCCGCGGGCGCAGCTCGCTGCTCCTGATCGGCGGCGTGTGCGGCGCGCTCGCGGCCCTGACCCGCTACCACGGGCTCGCGGCGGTTCCGCTGCTGGCCGTGCTGCCGCTGCTCTGGCCGCCGTGGCGCTGGCGCGGGCTGATCCCCGCCGCAACGGCCCTGGCCGTCTTCCTCGGGACCATGCTCGGCGCCCTGGCGATCACCGGGCAGTGGGACGTGCTGCGCGCGACCGACGGGATGATGGGGATCAAGATCAACCACACCGCCTGCCTGATGTCGGCGGTGTGCGCCCTGGGTGGTGTGGGCGTCGGCTGGGTCTTCGGACTGCTCGCAGCTCCCATCAGCGCAGCGCGGGCGCTGGTCCGCGACCGCGCGAGCCTGGTGCTGGCGATGGGCGGCGCGGCCCTGGGCGTGTGGTTCGGCCTGAAGGCCCCGACGATCGTGCCGGCGCCGGTCGCGGGCGCCAACGTCGCCGTGTTCTGGGGCGCGTTCGTCTTCGGCGGAGCGGTGCTCGGCCTCCTGTTGCGGCCCTGGACCGGGCTCGTGCCCGCGATCCTCGGCGGTCGTCTGGGCGAGTGGCGCACCGTGTGGGGGCCGCGGGCGTTGATCGCCCTGTGGTCTTTGGGCTTCGTCTTCGCCGCCTGGTGGACGGTGCCCTTCGGCTCGACGCGCTACGCACTGCCGGCGCTGCCGGGGATGTTCCTCTTGGCCGGGCTCGCGTCGAAGCGCCTCCTGCCGACGCGCTCGGCCTGGGTCGCCCTGGTCGCGAGCGGGCTGTTCGGCGTCGGTGCCGCCCAGGCCGACCGCGCCGCGGCCAACGTCTACCCAGAGCTCGCCGCGGACGTGGCCCTGCGGGTCGCGCCGGACGGCGACTGGAGCACTGGCAAGACGTGGATCTGGGGCGAGCTCGGCTTCCGTTGGTACCTCGAAGAGGTGGCGGGGCTCGAGATCCTGCCCAGCCGCTCCAACGCCCCCGCCTCGGGCGACCGCATCCTCAAGTCGCGCATCCTGTGCACGGCGGCCAACGACGACGGATCCGGCGGGCGCTATCGCCTGCACGAGGGCGTGCGTCGCCGCATGCGGCCGGGTCCGATCACCGTCTACGCCGACCCCTGGCCGATCCGCATCCACAACTCCCACGCCGGCGCCGGCTTCTACGGACACGAGGCGGGCTTCCTGCCCTGGTCCTTCTCGACCCACCAGCACGACGAGCTGCAGGTCTGGACCATCGAGGACACCAACCCCTTCCTGGAGCGCCTCGGCGAAGCGCAGATCGAGGTCTCCGAGTACCCGCCGGCCCAAGCCGGTGGCCGGACCATGCGGGGTTCGATCGGCGTCGAGCGCTTCATGGTCGACGTGGACCAGCCCAGCAAGCTGGCGGTGCAGATCCTGTTCCCGGGTCGGGTGACCTGGCACGGCGTGCCGATCCCGCCGGGCAGCGTTTTCACCGTGGACGTGGGCGAGCACCACCGTCTGACCTACGAGGGCATCGAGGGCCCGGGCTGCATCCTGCGCGTGCGCATCGACGGCAAGGTCGTCGCGGAGAAGTCGATCGACACCCGGCGCGGCGACCCGAAGCTGTGGCAATCCCTGTGGGTCGACCTGGCGCCCTGGGCCGGGAGCGAAGTGGATCTGTCCTTCGAGCTGGCGCCGATGGCCTTGCCGGAGGGATCGACGCCTGGTCAGCCGGTAGTGATCCTCGGGGGCTTCGCCGAGCCGCGCATCGTCTCGCGCTGAGCGAGCGACGATAGGGCCTGGCGGCGGCACGCCCCTGGGCCGAGGCGATCCAGCGGGTAACCTCACGCCCA
The DNA here is from genome assembly GCA_007751255.1 of Engelhardtia mirabilis. Taxonomy (GTDB): domain Bacteria; phylum Planctomycetota; class UBA1135; order UBA1135; genus Engelhardtia; species Engelhardtia mirabilis. The sequence continues at coordinate 3,710,299 of CP036296.1, read as the reverse complement.
TGTTCGAAGTCTCGCCCAGGACAAGGGTCCGGATCGACACCCAGGCGCGCGCCGCGTGGCTCCTCGCCGCTGTGCTGCTGGCTGTCGGCTGCGGCGGCGGCGCGACGAGCCGCGAGCGTCCGAACGTCCTGCTGATCTCCGTCGACACCCTGCGCGCGGATCACCTCTCCCTTTACGGGCACGACCGCGCGACCTCGCCTCGCATCGACGCCTGGGCCGAGGGCGCTACAGTCTTCGAGCGGCACTTCTCGGCCAGCTCGTGGACGGCGCCGTCGATGGCCATGCTGTTCACCGGGCGCGTGCGCTCGGACAACTCCGGCAAGCTCTGGCCCGACCAGCCGACCTTGGCCGACGTATTCGACGAGGCCGGCTACTACACCATCGGTGTCAGCTCCAACACGCTTCTGGCGGACGCCCGCGGCTGGGGGCGCAGCTTCGATTCCTACGAGCGCTACCCGATCCCCGAGCGCGGACCGCGCAACGGTTGGCACTCGAGCGAGGTCGTAGACCGAGCCCTGGCGGCCTTGGACGCGGCGCCCGAGGGCGTTCCGGTATTCCTGTGGGTGATGCCGTTCGACCCGCACCAACCCTACCTGCCCAGCGACCCGACAACGTTCTCGGCGCGCAACTCGACCGGACGCCACGATCGCTTCCTGCGCGCCATGCCGGCCCAGGCGCGCGAGCGCCTGACGCCCGAGATGTACCGCGGCATCGAGGCCGCGATCGCCCTCTACGAGGGTGAGATCGCCCAGGTCGACGCCTCCATCGGAAGGCTGTTCGACGAGCTCGAGCGGCGCGGGCGGCTCGAGCGCACGGTCCGCGTCTTGACCGCGGACCACGGCGAGGGGTTGTGGCAACGGGCCGCTCCCCCGGACACGGTCAACAAGGAGAAGGGGGCGATCCCCGAGCTCTATTCGACCCACGGCGCGATGCTCGAGCCCGAGCAGATCCACGTGCCGCTGATCATCTCGGGGCCGGGCGTTCCCGCCGGGGTGCGGCGCTCGGAGCCGACTTGGTCGGTGGACGTGATGCCGACCATCCTGGGTCTGGCTGGACTGGACGCGCCGCCCACCGACGGCGTCGACCTGTTCGCCGACGACGCCGCCAGTCGGCGCACGGAGCTCGTCTCGTTCATCTCGCGCGGCGGTTCGATCCTGGCTGACGGGCGCTACCAGCTGATCGTGCCCACGCCGAAGCGAGCCGAGAAGTACGGCCTCACCCCGGTGCTCTACGACCTGCACGAGGATCCCGAGGCCCGTCGTCCGATCGATGACCCCGAGCTGGCCGCCGAGCTCGAGGCACGCCTGCAGGTCTGGTGGGACTCGCGGCGCCACGAGGGCGAGGACGAGCTCGACGACGAGGACCGGGCGGTCTTGGAGGCCCTGGGCTACACCGACGGCGAGGCGGATCAGGAGCGGTGAGCGGCGACGCCACCGATCTCGGCCTGCGCCAGGAGCCACGGCGTTTCGGCGGCGGCCGCCTGGCCTTCTTCGGGGGGCTCCAACGGGTCAGCGCGGCTCTCGGCGGGCGCGCGTTCTACCGCGCGGCGTTCCTCGCTCCCGGGCGCTTCCGCGTGCGCCACGAGACCGTCATCACGCCGGGACTGGCGCCCGAACTCGAGGCCTTTCGCATCGTCCAGCTCTCCGATCCCCACGCAGGTCCCTTCCTCGGGCGCGGGGACCTGTCCGCCGTCGTCGAGGCCTGCAACGCCCTCGATCCGGACCTGGTGGTGCTCACGGGTGACTTGATCACCAAGCGCGCCGAGGAGTCCTACCTGCTGCTCGAGGACCTGGCGGGATTGCGAGCGCGCAGGGGCAGCTTTGGCGTCTTCGGCAACCACGATTACCGCGGTCGGCGCGAGCGCGAGATCGCCGCGCGCTTCGAAGCCGAGGCCGGCCTGCGCTTCCTGCTGGACGAGTCCGTGCGCTTCGGCGAGGGGCCCGGCGCGGTCGCGTTGGTGGGGCTCGAGGACCTCGAGGAGGCCAAGCAGGTGGACCTTCAGCGCGCTCGGCATGCTGTCCGCGCGGGCGACGTGGAAGTCGTGCTGTGCCACAACCCGGCCGGGGGGCCCGCCCTGGCCGCGGCCGGCTGCGCGCTCGTGCTCAGCGGCCACAGCCACGGCCACCAGATCGACCTGCCACTGGTGCGCCGCCTGGCGCCGGCGCACCCCGGCGATCGGGTCGAGCGGGACGGGGCGGTGCTGCTCACCAGCCGCGGCTTGGGTGCCTTGGGCGTGCCCCTGCGACTGCGCTCGCCGGCGGAGATCGTGGTCGTCGACCTGAGCCGCGGCGGAGGCGAGCGTGCACGCTAGCCTGGCCCTTCGCGACGGTGTCCTGTACGTGCTGCGCTACGAGCGCACGGCGCACGTGGGCCTCTACGACCTGGACGGCCGTGAGCTCGAGGGCGGCTTCTCCTGGCGCGACCAGGAGCGATCCCAGACCGCCGCGACCGGCATCGCGGTCGATCGCGATCGACGCCTGTGGGTCGCCGACCCCGGCGCGGGTGCCGTGCGCGGCTTCACCGTCTTCGGCTCCGAGAAGTTGCGCTTGGGGCCGTCGGAAGAACAGCGCGCTACCCTCTCCCCCGCGGAGCTGGACGAGGACCGGGCCGGCGTCCTGTCGCGCCCGACCTGCGTCGCTTGCCAGGGCTCGAGCGACGACTTGCGGCTGCTGGTCGGCAGTAGTGGGCGTCGTCGCCACGGTCTGCACCTCTTCGCGCCCGATGGCACCTTGATCCGATCCCTGCGCCCGATGGGTCAGTCCCACGGCCGATTCGCCGGGATCGAGGGCGTGTTCCTCGACGATCGCCATGCTCTGGCCTGCGAGCCCCGGGCAGGTCGCGTGCAGGTCTTCCGCGACCTGGACTTCCACTTCGCCTTCCAGCTTCCCGATCACCGCGGCGCCGGACTGGAGCCCCGCGCGGCGGTGCGCCTCGCGGACGGTCGCCTGGTCGTGGCCCACGGTGGGCCGCGCAGCGGCGTCCTACTCATGGCTCCTGACGGCGGGGTCGAGGCCCAGATCGCTGGCCACGGCGCAGGCAGTGGACAGGTCTTGAACCCCTCGGACGTGGTCGTCGAACCGGGCCCTTCGGAGCCACGCTCGCGGGTAGTGGTGGCCGATCAGGACGGCGAGCGGATCCAGGTCCTGACCCTCGACGGGCGCTGCTACGGATCCTTGGAGCCGCCCAACTGACCCCGGCACGGCAATTTCTTCGCCGTCGACCGTTCCGTCAGCGGTCCCGGCCCGTTCAAGCTGCGTAGGGCTGGGGAAGTTGCAAGTGGGGGGTGTATGGGGTCGAACTTCGCCCTATCGAGAGAAAGTGGGGCAGGGAGGCGTTCGCTGGGGGGCGGGCTGTCGCTTCGCTGTCTACGACCACCGGCGAGAGGGCTGGAGCGGGCGCGATCGATTCGATCGCCGCCGGAGGGCATGCGAACAGGCGATTCGGAACAGCAGGGGCGCCGCGTGCGCCGGGCCGCGCCAGCGCCCGTGGGGGACTCGACTCCCGCGGGGGGGCGCGTCCTGCCTTCGTCGACATTCTCTCCCGATCCCGGCGAGGTGCTCTCGGCCGACCTGCGTAGCTATCTGAACCTGGAACCACTGCCCCTGGTGGTGGTCGATAGCAACCGGCGCATCGTGTTCGCCAACCGTGCGTCCCAGTCGGAGTGGTCGGCGGTGGACGATCGTGCCCTCGACGACCTCTTGCCGATTCCGGAGTCCGACTGGCTGCTCCTGCGGCGCGCGCTCGAGATCGCGGCGGACAGCCCCGAGTCGGCGCTCGTGGCCGTGACCATGGAACACGTGGGCGGGGCCACGATCGCCATGGAAGCCGGGCAGTTCGTCGGACTGATGGGCGAGAGCCTGATGCTGTTGCGCGCGCGCGATCGGCGCATGAACGGCATCGTTTCGGACCCGGTCATCGGCGTCCTGCGGGCCCAGGCCAGCCGAGCGCGGGAGCTGCAGGACGAGATCAAGCGCCTTTCGGCCCGTAACCGGCAGCTCACGACCGAACTCGGCCAGGACGAGCTGACCGGGGTCGCCAGCCGGCGCGCCCTGTTCCGTTCCCTGGCGAGCGACCTGCGCACGACCCGACGGGGTTCGGCGGGCTTGGGGCTCTTGATGGTCGACGTGGACTACTTCAAGCGCTTCAACGACTCCTGCGGTCATCTGGCGGGGGACCAGTGCCTGATCGCCGTGGCGGAGGCCTTGGGCTCCACCGGGCGTCGCACCCACGACCTCTTGGCGCGTTTCGGTGGTGAGGAGTTTGCTGTGGTGCTGCCCGGGATCGACGCCGCTGCCCTGGAAGAGCGGGCCGCGGCGGTTTGCGCGGCGGTGGTTTCGCGCCAGATCCCGCACCCCGACAGCCCCGTCGGACCCCATGTCACGGTCAGCGTCGGTGCGGCCTGGATCCCCCCCGGCGGCAGCGTGCGGGCTCGCGAAGCCCTCGAGCGGGCGGACCGGGCGCTCTACGCCGCCAAGGTCGCGGGCCGCAACCGCATCGAGTTGGCCGCCGTGAACGGTTCCGCCCGACGGCGCTGAGGTACGACCGGGCAGGCGACCGGCGGCGCTGCCTAGTGTCCTGGATCGGCGATCTTCGCGACCCTGTCACGGCCGTGGTCGGTGTCGTTATCGTGATCACGTGCGCTCGGCTACTCCGATCTTGGTCCTCGTCAGCCTGGTCGCGGTGGCGGCGCTGGGCTGGTTGGTGCTCTCGCCGGGCGGCCCGGGGGTGGACGTCGCACAACCCGAGGGCTTGGCCCAAGGAACGGGAGCAGAGCCAGGCGCGCAGCCTCCCGCCGGCGACCAGGGGCTCGCGAACACGACCTCGATTTCGTCCAGCCCGAGTGCCTCGGAGCGCGACCGAGCGCGCGGGACGGTTGGGACTGGCGGCGGAAGATCCCTGTTGATCGGGTCCGGCGACCCCGCGTCCGAGGGGGCCCTCGAGGCGGGGCCGATGTCTTGGGTCGAAGGACGGCTGCGGGATGTCACCAGTGGCGCGCCGATCCGTGGCGTCAATGTCGGGCTCGCCATCGAGGGACGGGACGTCGGCACCCAAAGTGGCGAGGACGGTCGTTTTCGATTGCCCTGGCCCCAGGGCGTGCTCGCTCGATTCACCGTGCGCGACAAGCGCTACGTGGACTTGACCCGCGAGGGGCTCACCGCGCCGCTCGAGTTGGAGTTGGAGCTCATGCCCTCGGCGACTCTGAAGCTCGACCTGCAGCCACCCCCGGACGAGCTCGAAGACGCCGAGTTCCGCCTGTGGCTGCGGGACTCGGGGCGCAAGGGCGATTGGCCGGCGCGGGTGGGCGAGCCCCTGCATGCCGAGTCCGGCGAGGTGTGGGTGATCTTCGCCGACCTCGATCCGGGCGAGTACGCCCTGGCGGGGAGGGTTGGCGAGCGCTTCGTGCCCTTTCGCGCCGGCCTCAACCTCGCGCCGGGAGAGCTGCGGACCGAGGGCGTCGACCTCGAGCGCGGCGGACGACTGTGGGGCACGGTCCGGCGCGAGGACGGTTCGCCGATCGAGGCCGCGGAGGTCGAGTTGAGCCTGCGCGGCTCCGGTATGCCGCGCGACGCCGAGGGAGAGCTGCGCCTCGAGACTTCGACTGCCGCCGACGGCAGCTTCGAGCTGCCGCCCGCCGCACCGGGCTCCTATCGCCTCGAGGTGCGCTCTCCGTGGGGGGCGAACTACTTGGAGGTGGTCGAGCTGGTTTCGAGTTCGACCGCCATCGAGCGCGAAGTCGTGCTCGCGCCGCCCACGTCATTGCTGGGCACGGTGGTCGATCCCCGCGGGCGACCGGTGGCCGAGGCACAGGTGCGAGTGATCTCGAGGCGCGAGCGGTCGCAGCTCGCAGGACTGCTCGATCAGGACCCTGTGGACGGCGCCTACCAAGTGGCGACAACGGGCCGCGACGGCGTGTTCACCGTCGAGTCCCTGCCGGTGGGGGAGTTTCTGCTCGGCGTCGCGATCCCGCCGCCCGGGCGCGAGGACCTGGTCCCGGCGCAGGTCGAGATCGGTCGCCTGGAGGCTGGTGCGGCAGCCGAGGCTGTGACCCTGGTGCTGCGCGGCGGCCGCACGATCGAAGGAGAAGTGACCGACGCCACCAGCGGAGAGGGCATCGCGGGGGCCGCCGTGGAGTTGGTCTACCCCACGGGTCGCGCCGAGCTGCATTGGCGCGCGACCGAGAGTGACGCCATGGGCCGCTTCGGCCTCGAGGGCGCGATGGACGGGGTCGCCAGCGTCAGGGTCTCGGCCTTGGGCTACCGACCGGGACGACTGACGGTGCCCGTCGCCGAAGACACACCCGAGCCCTTTGCACGACTGGAGTTGGTGCCTGCGGCCGAGCTGCGGGTCGACGTGGTCGACGAGGACGGCTTCGCCTGGGGCTCACTCCAGGTGCGGGCGAGCCCGGCGTTGGCCCCGGGCGCCAGTGCCGACGAGATCAAGGCAGCTAAGTCCCTGCGCTTGACCCGCACCACCGACAGCGCCGGGGTGGCACGCTTCGACGCCCTTGCACACGGTCCAGTCGAGCTCTCCCTGCCAGGCGGTCGCTACGAGGTCGTCGAGTTGCAGCCGCGCCATCCGTTCCTGCCCGACGATGCCCAGGTGCGCTTGATCGCGCGCGCGCTGCCGCGGGAGGAGACGGCGATCCTGAGCGGTTCGGCCGTGCTGTCCGAGAGCGGCGCGCCGGTACCGAGCTTGGCCGTGTTGGGGCCCGAAGGCGGGGTGCTGCGCCGGGACGGCGAGCACTTCGAGCTCAGCGGCGTGGTCCCCGGCCCGGTGGTCGTGCGCCTCGAGGCCCCGGGGCGATTGCCAGTGGCCATCGGGCCGATCGACGTGTTCCCGGGGGCCGAGGTCGACCTCGGGGCCCACGCCCTGCGTCCGGCCGTGCGGCTCGAGGTGCGTCTGCGCGATGAGAACGACGAACCGCTGAACGGCGCCAAGGTGCGGCTCCTGCCCCTGCCCCAGGCCGCTGGCGGAGTGGGAGCCGACGCCGAGCGGGTGGTGCTACGGCGCGGGGCGAACGGCCGCTATGAAAGCGAGTTCGGTGAGGCCGGTGCGTGGACGCTGCACGTGAGCCATCCGGACTACCGCACCCGAAGGCTCACGGTCGTGATTCCGTCCGAGGCGTCCTGGAGCAACCAGGTCAAACTGGTGCCCCGATGAACGACGTATCCGAGCTGGGCCCGCCCGCGGCCGCCATCGACCTCGGCACCGAGACGGCCCTGTTGGTGATCGGTCGGCACTTGCCCGACGGTTCCCTGGAGGTGCTCGAAGATCACTGCCTGGCGACGCGGCTGGGGGCAGGCCTGGCCCTGGGCGGAGCGTCCGGCGCGCGACTCGATCCCCGCGCGGTGGAGCGCACGCTCGACGTGCTCGAGACCTTCGTGCGCCGGATCGAGCTGGCCGGGGTCGCGCCGGAGCGGGTGCGCGCCGCCGGAACCGCGGCCCTGCGCGCGGCGGGCGATGCCTCGAGCTTCCTCGCAGCGGCGGTGGCGCGCTGCGGCCTTCACTTCGAGGTCCTGACACCCGACCGCGAGGCGGCGCTGTCCTTCGACGCCGTGTTGGCGGACGGGGCGTCCCGCGACGTGGTGGTGATCGACCTGGGCGGCGGCAGCGCCGAGGTGATCCGCGGGGGTGGTCAGGAGCGCTTTTCCGTCCCCCTGGGTGCGGTGGTGGCCACCGACCGGTGGCTGGGCGGTGCGGAGCGGCTGGAGCCGATCGATCCGAAGTCCTGGAGCGCCTTCCGCGCGGCAGCCCGTGACCTGGCGGCCGACCTCCCCGACGGCGCGGCCCGGGGCGCCGAGCTGGTGCTCTTGGGCGGCACCGCCAGCAACCTGGCCTGCTTGGACCGAGGCCTGGAGTCCTACGAACCGCGCCTGGCCCAGGGCTGGACCCTGGCCGCTGCCGCGGCGGGGGCCTGGGCCGAGCGCTTGGCGGCCTTGGGCCTCGAGGAGCGCATGGACCACCCGATCGAGCCCGGACGCGCGGGAATCCTCCCCGGCGGCCTGGGCTGCCTGGCGGCGGTCTTGGAGCGACTGGGGGCGACCGAGGGACGTGTCAGCGGTCGAGGGCTGCGTTACGGACTCCTGCGGGAGGCCTTGGCCCCTTGAGCGCTCCCGCCCGGGTCTGAGATTGGAAAGTCTTACCGAGCTTCGGCGCGTCTTCGGGACGATGTGGGCCGCACCAAGTTTGCATTCGCCGCCTCCCGCCCCAGGGCGGGGTAGCTTACTGGGGAGGGACGCTCGGAATCGTCGGGGTGGCGGAACCGGGTCGTCGACTGAGATCGTCTATGACGGACATGCACTGCGGTCGAGTTCTGGGTCGGATCGCGCGTCGGGTCGGGGCCGTCGCGTTGGCCATCGGCACGGCCATCGCCGGCGCCGGTGAGGTCCAGGCGCAGGTCTCCGCCACGCCCGGCGGGCCGAGCGGCGGCGGCACGGGAACCTCGCCCTCTTCGGGCGCCGGCCGCAGCCAGGGCTCCCTGCGGGTCCCCGGTTCGCCGATCACCTTCCACACCGCCAACTCGAAGGGCGGCTGGTTCTACCTGGCCCCCGGGATCAAGGCCCGTTGGGTCCACGACTACCCGGTCTGGTCGGGTCACCCGACGGTCGAAATCATCCTGGCCGCCGGGGTCTCGGGGCACCCCACCCAGGAGGAGAAGCTGCTCTTGCAGTTCCCTCCGAACCTGTTCCAGATCCCGGAGTCCGAGCGCGCCATCGTGGTGGCCTTCCACCCCTACGGCGTCAGCTACGCCAGCCCGTTCAACGGCAGCCTGCTGCCGGCCCTGTGCGAGCAGCGCAACTGGATCCTGCTCGCGCCGATGGGCCTGAACCAGACCAATTTCGCGTCGGTCGAGAGCCAGAACACGCTCGACATCGTGATGGCCCTGGTGCTGAAGATCCTGCCCTTCAACCGTGAGCGCGTCTACACGGTCGGCTTCTCCATGGGCGGCTTGAACGCGGTGTCCTACGCCATGCGTAAGCAGGACCCCAACGGCATTCGCGTCGCCGGGGTGATCAACCACACCGGCACCATGGACGTGATCCAGGACTACGAGAACGGCTCGAGCGCGCTCAAGCTGATCCTCGAGGACGACGAGCACTTCGGGGGCTCGCCGACCGAGGTGCCCTTCGCCTGGGAGCGCATCAACCCGACCAAGCTCACCGCCGCCAACAAGGTCGATCCCGACCGGGCCCCGGCCACGAACCTGGTCGACCTGCCGATCTACCTGCACGTCAACACGCAGGACAACCAACAGGGCCTGGTCAACATGACCTACGCCCTCCACGACTACCTGCTCTCGTTGGGAGCCGACGTGTTCCTGTCCGAGGTACAGGCCGGCAGCACGCACCACTGGAGCACCATGGACATGGCGGCCGCCCTCGACTTCATCGACAGCGGCATCGCTCCGGGGCCCGCGCCCTCGAAGGGTCCGGTGCTCGAACTCTTCGCCGACCGCGAGGATCGCTACCGCCTGAGCGAAGTGCTCGAGATCGAGCCGAACCTGGTCGCCAACTACCGGATCGTCGTCCAGTCCCCCGCGGTCAATGCCTTCGCCGTCCAGAGCACCCGCGCCGTGCGCGAGCTGGCCCTGGACCTGGCGCCAATGAAGATCGATCCGGCCAAGGTGCTGACGATCACCACCTGGTCGGCCGACTTCAAGGCCGTCACGCTCGTGCTGCGGGGCTATGCCAAGGCGCCCTCGACCATCACCGTCAACGGCGCGCCGCCGACGGCTTGGAGCTACGACCCGGTCACCAAGGAACTGTCGATCAAGCCGACCGCAAACGGCAGCTTCGCAGTGGTGCAGGTTCTGCCGTAGCGACCGCGGAAGGCCTGAAAGCAACGGCAACGGCAGCGCGCGGCGCAGAGCATAGGGCCGGTTGGCCGACGTCGATGGCCCTGGGCCGACGACGCGCGTGAAGAACGACGCGCGTGAAGAACGACGCGCGTGAAGGACGAGCGGCCCCGAACGACGAGCGGCGCGCAGGCCTGGGCCTGCGCGCCGCTCGTCGTTGGAAGGGGGCCGGCGTTCCTTGCCCAACGCCGGCCCGAGGGAGAGAGAAATCTCGCCGAGCTTCCCGGGGCCTGGTTTGCTCGCTGATAAACCGGGCCCCTCTCGACAGACTTCATGGACGCCGAAGCGTCACCGGGAAAGTACGACCGGTCAGGTGTATCAGCAATCGGTTTCCTTTCGAAAACCTGCCCCGCGTCCCGGTCCAGGCGCAGTTGGAGCGCCCAACGCGGGGTCGCTCATCCAGGCGTCATGCTGCGTCGCGGTTGACGATCGGGAGACGCAGTGTGAGCGTCGTACCGAAGTCGTCGTCGTCGCGTTCCGCGTCGAGTCCGTGCAGGCGTGCGCGGGCCAGCAACTCCTCGGCTCGCGGGTCGTCGGACGAACCCCTGCGGGCCAGGCGTGCCACCAACTCGAGCCATGGTCCGGCCGCTCCGGAGCGCGTGACCCGCAGGCCCGATTCGGGGCCCGCGCCGCGCACGACGGACCCGAGATCCAGGAGCAGGGCCGCCAGGGCTTCGGCGCCGACGTCGAGCTCGGCACCCTCGGGCTCGCCCTCGAGCACCAGGTCGACCGTCGGGTCGAGCAGGGCGCGGGTGGCCTGGACCGAGAAGCGCGCCCCGATCCGCAGCAGAGCTGGGCTGGGGGCGACCAGGGCCTCGATCGAACTGACGCCCGGGGCGTCGACCGCTGCGCGCAGGATCAACAGCCCCTCGAGGACGTCCAACTCGGGTCCGGTGGCCCGGACCTCGCCCAGGGCCAGGGCCGTGTCGTCGTCCCGCACCACGAAGCCGCGGTTGGGCAGGCCGCCGCCGAAGCGTCCGGCGAGGGTCTCGCGCACCAGGCCCCGGTCCGGGGCCGCGTCGAGCTCGCCTCGGGACAGGATCGGGATCCACACAGGGCCATCGGGGCCGTCCACGCGGCGCCAGAGCTCGGCCCAGGAAGCCAGGCAGAGGCTGGTGGCCGCGTCCAGGAGTGCCCTGTCCCGATCTCCCGCCGATGTGGCGACGAGGAGGGACTCGGTCAGACGCTCGATGGGGGAGGGATCGACGCTCACGGACTTCCCTACTCGGCCGTCCGGGTGGGCGGACCCCAGGGTCCCCTGGGCGATCTTCCCGCGTGAGCGACGTGGAGAGGGTCTGTCAGGCGCCAACCCGCCCGGTGGGGCCTGACGGCGACCTCGGCCCACCGTCCGCCAGGGGGCTATACTCGACCCGCGCCCTCCCCAACCCTGGCGCAGCCCCCCAGACCATGAGCAGCAGTTCGATCGACCAACTCGCCTCGACCATCGGTCGCGAACTCGAACGTCCCGGGGGCCAGGCCGCCATCGCCGGCATCATCGCCGAGTACGCCCGCCAGGCCGACGATTGGCGGGCCCACGCCCACTTCGCGGAAGTCGGCTACACGCGCCACCTCCTGGCCCGCACGGAGCGCTTCGAGCTGCTGCTCCTGTGTTGGAACGCCGGCCTGGCCAGCGACCTCCACGACCACTCCGGCCAGAGCTGTTGGATGACCCTCTTGGATGGGCAGATCGCCGAGGACCGCTTCCGGCGGGACGCCGCGGGCTCCGTGCAGAAGGTCGGGACCCTGGACCTCGACCTGGCCGTGCCCGCCTTCATCGACGACGGCCTGGGTCTGCACGTGATCCGCAACAGCCCGCACCACAGGTCGGCCTCCCTGCACGTCTACGCGCGCCCGGTGGAGAGCTGCGGCATCTACTGCCGCGACACCGGGCAGGTGCTGGAGGAGCGCTCCCTGCGCTACGACACGGTTCGTGGGGACGGCGCACCGGACGTGGAGTCCGCCGGCGAGCCGGGCGGCGGCGACCCCCAGAGCTGACGGCGCACGCTTTCAGGCCCGGTGGTCCCCTCGGAGCCTGACCCATCAGGGGCAGCTCGCCTCGCGCGCACGTCTTTCGTCGACGCGCCTGGTTCGAGCAAGGGCCCGAAACACCGAGGCGCGCCTCGCTCGGTGCGAGACGCGCCTCGGCTCTCCCATATCGGTTCCCCCGGAGTCGGGGCCCTCGGAAGGGTCCCGACCCAGAGGTGGTCGGCTTGGCCCAGGACGGATTGGAGCGTCGCGGGGGGACCGAGGCCACCGAGAGGAGAAACGCCGACGGACTCGGGAACCGGCAGGGTTTCCCTACAAAACTCGAATCGAATCGCGATCTTCAGGGGTCCCCTGGCCCCAGGGACGCGAACACGCCATCCGGGTCGCTCTTGACCCTCGCCCAGCCCGCTCGCTATCGTCTCGCGCTCGCAAGGGCGGTGTAGCTCAGTTGGTTAGAGCAGCGGAATCATAATCCGCGGGTCGGCGGTTCGAGTCCGTCCACCGCTACCACCCTGGAGCCGCATGGGGGTCGAGTCTACCCCCGCGGCGGCCTCGATTTGAGCAGCGGATGCGTGGGGGATGGTCAAACCTTCTCCCGTCTGCTCCGCGATCGCGGGAAGGCTGTCCATCATCGCCCGGACGGCGCTCTCCCCGTGGTGAAGGTAGCCCTGAGTGGTTCGGATTGACGCATGACCCCCAAGCATCTGGGCCGCCAGGACATCCTGGGCAGCCGCTCGAGTCAGCGCGAAATGGCGCAGCGAGTGGAAGCTCCGGGTGCGTCCTGCGCCGTCCACCTTCGGGACCTGGGCGAAGCGCATCAGCCCGTTGAACCAGCGGTTGACGTTGTGCTCGTTCAGGCGCGCGCCGCGGCGGCTGGTGAAGATCAGGCCGCCGGGGGCCGCGTGTCCGAGCTGGGCGACGTGGATCCCGCGGAGTTCGGCGAGGGCCGCCTGGGCCTGCAGGTGCAGGATCGGCCACTGCTCGCGGGATTTGGCGGCCTCGGCGCGCAGGTGGAGCAGCGCGTCAGCTTCCACCCAGTCCTGCCACACCGCCTGCCGGAAGGCCCCGAGCCGGGCGCCGACGTAAGAGGCCACGACCACCAGATGACGCTGGGGGATCGCGGGGCTGCTGCGCCGGTCGCGCTGGGCCCGATCGTCCTGGGCCCGCGCCGCGGCGAAGAGGGTTCCAACCTCGTCCACCGTGAACGTGCCGCGGGGGCGCTTCTGGTTTCGGCGGCTCGCCGAGGGCAACTCGAGCGTGGCGATCGGGTCGACCTCGAGCCTGCCCTTGCGGGCTCCCCAGCGGGTGACGGCCTTGAGGTGGGCGAGGTACTGGCGGACCGTGGCGTGGGCCACACCCGCAGAGAGCTGATCGACCCGGTAGGCGTCCAGGAGGTCGATTCGGAGCGACGAGGCGTCCAGGAGCGGCGGGAGCTGGAGGGCGCTGAATCGGGCCCGCTGATCGGCCAGGAGCGTGTCCAGACGCTGCTTCGTCTGGGCCGCGTGCTTGGCCGAGATGTCCGGGGTGCGGTAGGCCAGCCAGTCGGCGATCAGGGCGTCGATGGGGCACGGGCGGCTCTCGATGAGGCCCATGAGGGCCCGGGAGAGCTGGTCGACGATCTCTCGGGAAGTGGTTCGGTGTGTCATCGGGGGCCGTTCCTGGGCAAGCGTGCTACCATGCCGACATCAGCCCCAGAGCGGCGCGCGGCTGCCGCTGCAACCCGGCTGGTTTGGAGCTGGTGTAGAGCTGAACCTATCGCGAAGACGCATGGCGGAGCAAGAGGCAATTCCGATGGTTGCGCGTGACGGAAGCGCAAGCCAGGACCCGCTAAGCGGTAAGGTCGAGAACCTGAACCGCGAGGGGGGGAAGGCTGGCCGGCGCTCCGCCGTCCGCTACCGGCTCGTCTGCCCAGTCTGCGGCCTCTGCCCGATCACGCCGAACAACCTGCCCGCCCATCTCCGCTCGCGTCAGTGCTCCCGCGTCCACACCAAGGACGAAGCGGCCGAGCTCGCGAAGACCGCGCCCCGCGACCCGCGGCCCTTCCAGGAAGCGGTTGACCTGGCGGACAACCTGATCGGCAACTGGGAGAAGCGGCTCGAGACCGAGACGCGCCCGATCGCGATCCAGGCCATCACGGACACGCTCGAGGGGATGCGCCTCCAGTACCGGCGCCTGCTCGACATCGGGCCGAACAACTACGTTCCGCCCGAGGGTTTCTACGACCGGGAGAGGGAGAACGAGAGGTGAGGAAGACCATTGCCGTCGCGCTTGTTAGTGCAGTCGCCTGCGGCTGCATCGGCCCGGTCTATCGACAGTCCTCGGAATCGCGGGCAATTGAGCGGGAGCAGGAGCGCCTGGACCGCGAATCACAGCGCCGAGAATGGAACTGGAGGATGCAGGCGAAGGAGTCCAATCGGTTCACCGACACCACTTGGGCTGTCGATGAGTTTGACGGATCCCTAAGGGTTGAGTCTCCTCGTCGGCTCGAGTTCTTCTCCCATCTCGACTCAAAGGCTCCGGTCGCGGTCGACCACGGGCATAGCTCTGCATCTGTGAGCCTTTCGGCGAGTCGGCCTTACCTGTCGAGGAGTTCGGAACCAATGCTGCTCCTCTCCGTCACGACGCCCGGCGCGTCGCGAGTCTCCGGGATTGACGCATACGGCCTCGGGCCGCTTCGAATGGTCGGCTCCAGCAAGCGCTACGCCGGAGGAGGCAACTACTACGGTAGCGGCGTGGCTCAGATCAGCCGTGAAGTGGTCGAAGACTGGGCGGAGGCCGACTGTCGCCTGCGCTTGCGCGGCCTCCACGACTTCGACGTGGTCATGCCCGCTTGGCTTACCGAAGCCTTCCTGATCGAGCTAGATCAAGCAGCGGAGGCGCAACTCGCCTGGACCGCGCCTCTTAGGTAGCGCCTAGGCCGCCCCCTCCACCAAATCCACGATTCTGACGACTGCGCACGTTGGAATCGTCATGTCGCCCATGGCCTGCTCGGGCTCGCCGTCGTCGAACGCGACATGGGGCAGGATCACCTTGCAGGTCTCGCCATCGTGCGCGAGCCACCCCACGGAGCGGCAGACCTTCGGCTCGGGCGGTGACTCCGGCTCCTCGATGAAGGACCACCGAGACGCGCAGCCGAACGAGTCAAGCCACTCGATCAGGACGAGGCGCAAGGGTGGAGCTACGCCTCGGGTGGGCAGTCAGCCATCTTCCCCTCGACCTCTTCCTTGAAGCGGCGAAAGAAGTTGATGTAGGTCTCGCCCGGGTTGCGAGTCAGCGGGCAAACCTGGTCGTCACCGTCGCAGCACCACTGGGCGGTTAGCGCAGTGGTGTCGCTTGGCGCCGAGAGCTGGAGGGTGTTGAACGCGGCCGCAATCCACTCTTCGGTGGTCTTCGTTCCCTTGTCGACCTCGAACGTTGCAGACGGCGTTCCGCCCGCGTAGGTCATCCTGATCGGTCCGCACATTGCTTACTCCTGCCCCAGGTCGAAGGTGCGCACTCCAGTCTGGGCGCGCGCCACCTCCGCGATTGCTTCCATTCGGAACCGGAGCACGCGGACCTCTTCCGCGAGGAACTCCACCTGCCGTTGTAGCTCGGGGTCAGGGGAGAGGGAAGCGGCGTGCGGAGTCGGGCTCGGATCCGGCGCCATAAGCATCCCGCCGGCCCAGAGCCCGCCGAACAGCCCACCCCCGATCGCGCCGCCGAGGATCAAGATCCCGGCGTAGAAGCGGCCCGCAGGCTGCCGGCGCTCGCCGCGGATCTCTTCGATCGCGTGCTCGGCAATGCGCACTCCAGACGACACGGCGCCGCGCAGGCTCCAGCGGGGCCCATCGTCAGGGGGGGCGCCGACCACGTCAGAGACCCACTCGAGCCATTCGCGGCTGGCGCTGGCGAGCACCCGTGAGTCGGGGGAATCCGGGAATGGTGCGTGATCGAGGTGCCGGACCAGCCCCTCGAGCGATGTCGCTTCCTGGACGATCAGGACAAGCGGATCCAGTTGGGCAAGAGTGGCGCGGGCGCGAGCCTGCTGCACCGGCATCGAGAGCGGGAGCGGTCGCAACCCACCCGCTTCGCGGGCTTCGGAGGTCTGCATGGCGTAGTTGATGGGAGCCCAAGGCGGCAATCCGGAATGGTCGCCCCCTGAACGGAGCCTTCGAGGCGAAGCGAACACGGAATCACTGGCGAGAACTGAACCCTCCGGGGGTCAATCGCGTTGACACGGCGTCAAGCGGCCAGGTCGGCACCGTCGGCCGCGTAGAGCCCGACCCAGGTCCCCACGAGGTCCCTGGACACCACGCGCTGGCGTGGGTGGAACTCGGCGATCTCCCGCGGGGAATCGTCGGCCAGCACGCCCAGGGACACCAGCGCATCGCCCAGGAGCTTGAACGAGGCTCCAGCGTTGTCCCAGTCCATGAGGTGCTGGCGGAGGGCGACGCGACGCTCGAACTCCACGCGCACGGGCTGGCGAATCCGCGGCAGCGGGTGGCCGCTCAAGCGCACCAGGAGGGCCGCCTTGCCCTTCTCGCGGCGCTTGGCGTGGTGGTGCATCCGCATCAGACCCTTGGGTCCGTTGAGCCCGGGCGGCAGCCAGTCGGGGATCCAGACCTCCCAGAGCGGCGCGCTCATCCGATCTCCTCGACCCTGAGCATCCGCACCCGCAGGGCGTGGATCAGCAGCCGCCCCAGGTGCTCGGTGCAGTCGCGCGGCCAGGTGACCTGCGGGGTGCCCGCGGCGTCGATCTCCACCTTCACCCCTGCCTCGCCGAGCGCCACGTCCATCAGCGCCAGGCCGACCTCTTCGACGAGGTCGGGGTCGTTGTGGGCGAGGTCTCCGTCCATCGAGTCGGGGATGCGTGCGGTCATGGTCTGGCCGAAGCTACCGCGCACCGTGACGGCCGGGGAGCCCCCTTGTGATTATGCCTCTTCCGCATTCTCGGGCTCCTCTGAGGGCCCCTCGATCACGTCGCAGCCGTTGCGCTCGCGGATTTCCGCCTGCGCCTTGAGCAGCGACAAAGCGAACTCGTAAGCCTGCTGCCCGGCGTCCGATTGCTCGTCGATTCGATCGCGGCCGGGGGCGAGGTTGAAGCGGCCTGGGCGGCGCTGCTTCAAGATGAACATCGCCAGCGCGTCGTGGTGCTTCGTGCGCTCACCGCACTGGATCCCCTCGTAGTAGACCGGATCCAGCGTGCCCTCGATCGCCCGCGTCATCGCGGCGTCCTCGAGGTCGTCGAGCATCAGCTCCTGGACCTCGCGGATCGCGGCGTCGAACTCGGAGTCCGTTTCGCGGCTGTTGAAGACCGTGCGCCGCGACACGCCCGCGACAAGAGCCGCCCGCTGCATCGTGCGCTCTCGCTCGTACGCCTCGAGGAAGATCGCCTTCCACGAGTCAGGCAGCGGCTTCCTGGCCATGAAGTTGAATCGCCGCCATCACGGCGCGGGCTGCGGCCTCGGCCGTCGACTGGTTCTGCGGGCAGCACCAGAAACGCGAACTCCCGGAGGGGCTCGGCCAAGGGACCAGGACTGTGCCGAGATCGTGGCGGGCGCGCGGCTTGAACAAGCGCGGCGACTCGCCAACCCACGGGCGGAACGCCTCGCGGACGGCTCGGCCAAGGAGGAGCACCATGGGGCGCTCGCGAAGGGTGGGGGCGAGCTCCAGCGCCGACGCGCGAGCCAAGCCCCACAGTTCTCCAGCCCACAGGGTGCCGGGGCAGTCGGTGCGACGCCCGGGCCACTTGTCGAGCAGGGTGATCGAGTCGAAGGTCTCCGCCATCTGGTCGGCGGTCAGGCCGAACAGGCGCTGAAGCTTCGCGTTGGAGCACGGCCCGGGCTTGCGCCAGCGCCTGTGGCCGGGGGGCGGGCTGTAGCTGACGAGCAGCGGCTTGCCACTCATGCGGGCACCGCCTCGACCTCGGCGGGGCGCCCGCGGCCCCAGGCGCCGAGCTGGCGAACCCTGATCGTCTTCGTGGCCAGGACCGATGCGTCCTCGAACTGCATGGCCATCGAGTAGAGCCAGGACGTGGCGGCTTCCACGGTCTCCACGCGCACCGGCGCGCCGCCCATCGCGACCTCGATCTCGAACCGCTCGAAGGGCTCGTCCAGCGGAACCATCGCGGGGGCGTCGACTACTCGGTTCCTGTGGCGCGACCTGCGGGCCCAGGACACCTGCAAGCCACCGGCGACCTCAGTGGCCTGGAGCGCGCCCGGGGCTCTGGGGAGCGCGCTGGCCCCCGCCAGCGTGACCGTGGCGAAGTCGGGGGCGTCCGCGATCGACCGGCCGGCGCGGACCGCGCGCAGCGTCACCTCGTCGCCCCACTGGTCGGGGTGGTACGGGATCCGCAGTGTGGCCTCGTCGAGGAGCATGAACGGCTCCCCGATCGCGTGCGTGCCGGTCCTCGCCGCGGTGTCGAGCAGGCCCCTGGCGATCCCGGAGAGCCGGTAGGTGCGCTCGCCCTCGAGCGCGGCCGTGGCGAAGGCAATCACCTCGCCCCCGAGCACAGCCAGGTTGGCCCCGCGCTCCACGTCGGATGTGGGACGGGACTCCAGCGTGCCGCGCGCCAGCTCCACCAGGACCTCGCCAGAGTTGTCCCACAGATCCGGGTCTGCGGAGGGCAAGACGGACAGCGCACGGCCCACGCGCCCGACGCCGGTCGTGGCCCCGACTCCGCGGTAGCCCGAGCCCGGCGTGCGGGTCCAGTAGATCCCGACCTGGTTCGTGAACCGCTCGGTGACCGCCGCCGCCACACGAATCGCCGGGCCGAGCGGGTCAGGGACCTCGACGGCGACGGCGTAGACGCTGGGGAAGGGGTCGAGTTCGGTCACGATGAGGGCGGGTCGGGGTCCGCGGGCAACACGAACTCCCAGATCGGGTTGTCGGTCTCGATCCCGTCGATCTCGACCAGGCCGGAGACATCGCGAAGGCGACCGTTCACCTGCACGTCCACGTCGACGGCGCCGCGGGTGATGCCGATGGTATCCCCGGCGGCGAGCCACCAGAAGTTCGGCGGGAGCGCACCGGATACCGGTTGGGCCTGGTCGTTGGCGTGCAGCATCCGGAAGGCGATCGTGCGCGCCTCTTCGCGGGTGAGCGCGATATTGGAGAGGTCGACCTGGACGGCTTCGGTGCGGTCCGTGCCGTCCTGGACCAGCTCGCGGACCGACTTCACTTCGTTGTCGGAGTCGACGTCCTGGTAGGAAAGGTCAATCTCGACAGGGCGCCGGAGTTCGCCCAGCGGCGTCCATGAGAAACCCTCCTTGCGCTGGGCCCCGATCCTGGTCACCACGTCATCGTCGGACAGCAGGGCCTCGCGAGAGGTGGGCCGGTCAATGACCTCGATCTTGCCGCCACGCTCGCGGATTACACCCGATCCGGTAAGCAGCAGCTGGGACAGCAGGGCCCGGGTGGTCTGTGGGCCCCTAGCCATGATCCCACGAGCGAAGAACGCTCCAGTGCCGAAGTCGATCAGCATGTCGCCCCTGTGTAGACCGCCTCGCTCCATCGATGTGCGAAAGAGCGCCTCGGTGGACGACGGGGAGTTGCCGAAAACCCCGGTGAACTGAGGGACGCGGTTGCCGAAGCGGGTCAGGTTGAACCCTTGGAGGACCACATGCAGGCGACCGGAGAATGCCGAGAGATTGCCGGCGCCGACTTGGGACTCAACGTGTGGGTCGATCTCCAAGAGGCCCGCCCCACCTGAATAGACGCGCACGTCAGTTGCGACCGACGAGTCGAAGAACGGCAGCGACTGGCTCACCGAGACGAGCAGGCCAGGCCCCTGGCTAACGTTCGGTCCGAACTCACCCGCCTGACCCCAGAACTCGATGGAGGTGGAAAGGTCGCCGTTTGTCCTAGAACTCTGCACCACCTTGCTGACGTTCAGCTCGGCAGTTAGGAATCCAGACACGGAGGCTATAACTCCTTCGGTGAAGCCCGAGAGATCGGTCCCGCCGTTGGGCGCTGTGAGCGTCAGCGATACCGAGATGAGCGGGCTTGGGCTCCCGTTGGAAGTGAGCGTCGCCGTGATGTCGCTTCCCTGCTGGAAGCTGCCCCCGCCGAGCTGAACGATCGGCTCGCCATCTGCGGCGAGCAACTGGAGTGTGGCGTCGGTGTCGTGGGCGTCGCCGATCAGGGATACGATCAGTGTCGTCTGGTATCTGTAATTGGTGGCATCCGGGCCGGCCTTGCCCCCAACGCTCGAAGCCTCGACGATCTCGCCCACCGGGCCTTTGTAGATCACGGTTCCTTCCACGCGGCCGAGCCCCAGGCCCCAAGCCACAGGCGAACCCTCTTGGCTCCGCATTAGCCCAAACCCGTCGATCTTCTGACCCTTGATGTCGTCCGCCGGGAACAGCCAGGGGAAGACGAAAGCCGAGTCAATGATCCCGCCGACGGCCACGAAGGCGCCTTGAAGTGCGGCTGCTGCGCCAACGCCGAGGCCGCTGGAAGTGACGGCTCCGAGCGCAGCGAACGCGATCGTCGCCATCAGGCAGCCCTCCAGTAGCTGTCAACCCGCCGCAGCCACTTCGGGTCCAGCACCTGCGTCTGGACCTTGAAGTCGCGCATGACGTGGACGAACCGCCCACCATCGACGAAGAGGCCCAGGTGCCGAGCGCCAGCCAAGGGGCCTCCGACTCGCAGCAGCACAAGGCCCCCGACTTCTGGCCCGTCGACCTCGGTCGCGAGCTGCTCCAGCCACGTCCGCAGCAGCTCCGGCGGGGGATCTGACGGGTAGGCGTCGATCGTCGGCAGCTCGACGCCCTGGGCCGCGTAGGCGGCGAGTGCGATGCCGGCGCAGTCGAGCCCCACGCCTGGCACGCGCCCCTGGTGGTGGAACGGGGTCCCGATGTAGCCCAGCGCGGCCTCGGCCGCTGCGATGCGCGTGGAGTCGTTCAAGAGGTTGCCGGCTTGAGGATCTCGTCGGGACCGGGCATCCGGTCGTTGCCGCCGAAGTTGATCGCGTTCCCGAAGTCGTCGCGGCAGGTGATGAAGTCCCGCGCGCAGCCGACGATCAGGTCCACCACGTCCCCGACCTCGAGCGGAAGCGGCATGAGGCTCGCGAGCTGGACGACCTTAGTCGAGTCGCTCCAGGCCGCGATCTTCCTGGAGATCCCGTGGTTGTTGCCCCGGCGGACGATGAGCTTTCCGAAAGTGAAGCGGTCGGTGGCGAACCCCGACCCGAGCGCGGTGTCGACGGTGCAGACCCTGCGCGCGGCCGAGGCGTCAACGGCCGTGATCGCCCTGGCGTAGAGCGACAGCGGGGCGATGTCCGCCCGACACTTCACGGGGTCTCCCAGCTCCGGGTGGTCGCAGGTGCGCTGGTAGCGGCCCCCGACCTTGCGGTCCAGCTTGCCCGCGAGGCTGGTGGTCTGGGCGGTCCAGTAGGAGCCCGTGCGCTCGACGGTTGCGACGTGGAAGACGTCGGTTGTGAGCGGCCCAAGCCAGACGTGCTCGAAGTCGAACAGGTAGCGCGTGATCCGCGCGTCGTTGTAGCGCCCGGCGTCGAGGTCGTCGTCGGTGATGAGGTCCGAGGAGATCACGCCGCCTAGGTCGAGGGTGCCCGGGGCCATACCCGTCTCCTGCTCGACCGCCGAGTCCTGGGCTGAGGCCGTGGGGATGAACCGCCAGCCGCTCCAGGGGATCACCTTCGAGGCGTTGGTGATCGCGAGGGTCTGCCCGTCCCGCCGGGCCACGATGTAGCAGAGCGCCGGCCGCTGCACGCGGCTCTGGGCGATCTCTTGCATCGGCTGCGGTAGGGAGAGAAGCGGCATCAGTCGATGGGGGGCAGCAGGAAGCCGATCGAGGTGGCCTCCTGGCGGAGGGCGGCGACGGCTTGGGCGCGCTCGACTGCCTGCGTCTTGGGCACGCTCTCCAGGCGGTCGAGGAGGCCCTGGACGTGGGTCCCGAGCGCCTCGGGGTCGCTCAACAGGCCAGCCATGCCCCGGCCCGCATGGCCCAGCCTCCAGGCCCGATCGAGGGCTTGGGCGTCGGGGCGCCCCGTCAGGCGCAGGGTCGAGAGGGCGCGCATGAGCAGCCGCCCCGCCTGCTCGGTATCGTCGAGCTCGGCCATCTCCGCCTCGGTGAGCCCCGCGAACTGCTGAGCCAGCGCGTCGGCAACGCCCGCGAGCGCGAGCATCTCGGCCGCCAAGTCCTCGGCGGCCCGCACCTGCTCGACGGCCGTCTGGGCCAGCACGGTGGCGCGCACGGGGCGCTGGCTCTTGCCGGCGGCCTCCGACTCGAGCTTGGCGTCCTCGGCCTGGACAAGCCGCTGGCGGATCCCGTCGCGGCGCGCCGCAACCTCGCGCGCGAGCTGGCGAAGCACACCCCAAGGCGTCGCGGCCTCGCCCCGGACCAGGCCCGCCTCGAGCTGGGGGATCGTGTGGAAGCGGCGGTGGAACTGCTCGATGAGCGCCAGGTCTACCAAGGGGCGTACTCCGTGACTGCGGGTTGACGGCGGGGGGAGACCATGGGGGTCTCGCTCGCCCGCCATGCCCAGTCCCGGCCGATGGAGAGGACCGAGTCGGTGGTCCCCGTGGGGGTGAATGAGCCGCCGACCACGTAGGCGCGGCCGGCAGCCTCCTGCCAGCTCGTCCCGTGCGAGTGCCGGCCGAAGGGCATCGAGGGCAGTTCCTTCCAGCCGAAGCTGCTGGTGCTCGCCTCGTAGAAGCGCCAGACCTGATCGGACTCGTAGGCGACGCCCGTGGAGTCGAACAGGCCGCCGATCAGGAGCATTCCCGGGCGCTCGTCGAGATCGAGCCAGGTCGTGGCCCGCTCCCATGTGGGCGTCCGCGCGGGCCAACCCGGGGCGTCGGCGCTCCAGGAATCGGCGCTGATCGTGTAGACGAGAGTCGACTGGCCCGAGATCGAGGCCGGGCTGTTGCCGCCGGTGAGGTAGACGCGGGCGGGCGAGGCGCTGCGAGTGTTCGCCGCGCACGAGGTCGACGAGAAGCTGACCGGGGTGCTCGCCTTGGCGGTCCAGGTGACGGGGTTGGTGTCGGGGTTCGACACCTCGTAGACGCCGGACAGGTTGCCGATGCCGGGAGTGACGATCCCGGTGCTGCCGCCGGTCTCTGCGCCGCCGGCCCAGTAGGTCGTCACCGGAAGGCCCAGCTCGGAGTTGCGAACCCCCGCCTCGAAGGTGTCGGCGTAGTTCGTCGCCGCGAGCGTCGCGTCCTGCCCGCCGACAACCCAAGCCTGCCCCGTGCCGTCCGCGCCGAGGCCGCCGAGCGGTGGCTCGAGCGAGAACGCCGCGGCGCCGGCGCGACCGATCGCAAGAGCCGGCTCGGTGATCCAGACCTGTAGCAGCCCGTCGTACCTGGAGCATGTGTCCGAGATCGACCCGGCCGCGTTGTAGCCCCCGACGACGAGCGTCTCCCGGCCGACGGTGGGGCTCGCGTTCGTGAGCGTGGAACCCCCGGGCGTCGCCGACCACGATCCGGCGAGCGTCCCCGGCGTCACCAGGAACAGCGAGCGGGCGCTGAATCTGGAGATCGAAGTGACGAGACCTCCTGCCGCATCCCTGACCTCGACCGTGGCCGTGGTCGTCGACGGGTCGAAGGGGATGCAGGCGATCTCCAGGTAGAAGCCCGGGAACTGCGCGGCCTCGATGTTGCACGCGGGCAGCACTACGGTCGCCGTATCGTCCTGGAGCACGCGCACAACGACGACCCGGTCCAGCCAGCTCAAGGGGATATCGGCACCTGTGTCGGTGATGTCCCTGGCGTTGCCGAACTGTTCGACCGTGACCGTCACAGGAGGGTCCAGGTGTATTGGCCGGTGGTCGAGTTGCGGACCAGGAAGACACGCCGTGCCGAGCTGGCCGAGACCGCCCCGAAGGTCACGGCGCCGCTGGGGTACTGGACCGCCTTGGAGGTGCCCGAGTTATTGACGAGCGCGTAGTACGGGCCACCAGGCCAGAGCCCTTGAGGATCGGGCAGGAGCCAACCGGTCGTGCTGCTGTCGGTGATCTCCCAGACGAGCGGGCCGAGCCTCTCGACCGCGACGTAGCCGCTCGGGTTGTCGCTGGTAGTCGAGCCTCGGTGACCGATCGTCAGCGGCTGCGTAGCGTCCTCGGGAAGCAGCTCTATCAGGTCCAGGTCGACGCCCGTCTCGGAGTTGTAGGCGTCGAACTGGACGCCGAAGCCGCGGTCTGCTTGGGGACCGGCAGAGACCGGGATGTGGAACTCGTAGCCGGCGGTTACCGCGAGGCCGAGGCTGGGCGCCGTGTCGAAGGTGACGATGCCGGTGGTGGCGTCGAGTGAGTAGTCCGAGGGGTCCGTGAGCACGCCGTTGACGCCCGCAGCGAACTCGCTGGGCACCGGCTTGGTGATGATCCGGGAAACTGCCGACGACCCGCTGATGTAGTTCTTGAGGAGCTGGAAGGCGCGCGTTGAGCCGTCCCCGATGCCGATGAGGGTGTCGAGGTATCCGTAGGCGCTTCGACCGTCCTGGTTCGTCGTGTAGTCCCGGGGATCGGTGAAGCGAAAGCCGTTGCGCCCGCCGCGCCTGGCGAGCATGAAGCGCGAGAGGTTCGCGATCTCGGTCTTCTGCCGCCGATCAAGCTGGAGGTTCCAGCGCCGCACAGGGTCTCCCGAGTGCGCGACGTAGAACAGCCGCCCGCCCTTCGACTGGAAGTGGTCGCCGCCGTGGTCGACCGAGTCGCTGGTGCCGTAGCTCGGCGTCAGCGGGAACACGACTTCGTCGAACGCCATCTAGCGGCCCTCCCTGACTGCGCGACGAGCGCGCTTGCCGACCTGTTGGGCGGCGTAGTCGACGGTGGCTCGGTCGGTCTGGCCGCTGAAGTTCTGAGTCACGTTCACCACGAAGGTTGAGGAGCTGCCGGCCTTTGCACCCGAGAAGCTGCCGGGAGTGGCGAACCCTGGACCTGTTGGCAGTCCTGGCGGAATCTCGGGGGCTGGTAGCGACTTCAGCACCAAGCCAGAGTTGGCCGAGCTTCCAGGGAACGAACTGCCGCCGCCGGCGACTCCGCCGGTGCCTGAGTTGGCGGCACTTCCTGGGAACGAGCTGCCGCCCTTGCTGCCGCCGCCACCAATGCCTGACCCGAAGCCCGAGAAGAAGTCCTTGAGGAAACTCCCCAGGAAGTCGTCGAGCGGGTCAAACAGCAGCGCCTCCAGGAAGATCCGGCGCACGCGGTTCGCGAGCACCTCGAGCGCGTCCTCGACGCGGTCCAGGTCTTCGATGAACTGGTCGACGAAGTCGGTGCCGGCGCCGGCGAGGCCCTCGCTGATCTGGTTCACCAGCTCGGCCGCGGCGCGCTCGTCCTGGAGCCGCTGGAGCAGGCTGACGATCGCATCCTCTTGCCCTCGGATCGAGACCGCGACGGCGTCCAGGCCCTCAGCTTCGGCGGCGAGCGCCAGGGAGTTGAGGTCTCGGATGAGGAGTAACTCCTCTTGCTGCTCGCGGGACTTCCCGACGAGCTCGAACTGCTCCTGGAGCGATCGGCTGAACCGGTCGACCTCACCCTCGAAGGCGGCGGCCCTGTTGTCGTTGGGCTGGGCAGCCAGCGCCAGGTCAGCCGATTCCGCCCGCTGCTCGGCAAGCTCGCGCTCGGCTTCGGTCTGGAGCCGCGTCAGCGCGATCGCCTGGAGGATGCTTTGTGGGATCAGGTCGAGGCGGCCGCTCTGGAACGCAGCCGCGGCGCCATCCCTGGCGGCTCGCAGGTCGCTCTGCGCGTCTGCCGCCTCGCCGGCTAGAGCGGTCTCGAACTGGAGCCCAGCGAAGAAGCGCTCCAGCGGCAGGAACTGGCGCGCGCTGCCTGCTGCGAACGAGCCTTCAAGCCCGCTCTTGATGTTCTCCCCGAGAGCGCCTCCGACCTGCTCTCCACCGGCCGCGGCACGCTCTTCGAGGTCCCTGGTGAGCGCCTCGACCCGAGCTGTCGCCTCGGGGCGGATGGCGTCCAGAGTCTCGATGACCGTATCTTTGTCGACGACACCGATCTCGACTCCGTCGAAGCTGGCCTGGACCACCTCGGCGAGCCCCTGCGCCGCCTGTGCCAGCTCCGGTCGCAGCCGTTCAAGGTCGCGCGTGGCGCTGCTGATGAGAGCGCGCCGACCGGCGCCGTCGTCTTCGAGGCTTGCATCGCGAATGCGACGCTTCGCCACCTCAAGTTCGTCAGCGAGTTCCGTGAAGTCCCGAACTGCATTCACGGCGGGCGAGAGGTCGACGCCTGACGCATCGAGCGCGTCGAGTCCGAGCGTCCGGGTGAGCTGATCGGCGAGAGTCAGCGCGCCGTCGATCGACTGGTCGGAGATGCGTCGGCTGGCCCCACTTGCGACCCCCTCTAGTTCGCTTGCCAGGTCTTCCGCAACGCTGCTCGAGAAGTCCCTGAACCTCTGCGCGAAGTCGATCCTTGCGGCGTCCAGGACCTGGTCCAGAACCTCTCCGCTGATCCCCTCGCCCCTGAGGGAGGAGACGGAAAGGCGGTCGGGGGCCGACGCGGCCGCAAGCGAGTCGGCAAATCGGGTCAGCTCGGCCTGGACCTGCTTCGCTTTCTCGAGCTGGCGATCGAGGTCCCCCTCCGTCTCAGCGCGCCCGATTCCAACCTCGAGGTCGGATAACCTTCTGAAGAAGGCTTCGACCTGATCCCCGGTGTTGAGCACCCCTTCCAGCTCTTCGCTCAGCTCCCGCGCCTCGGCGCTGGCGCTCGCGAATAGCCCAGCCAGCGCGCCTGCGCTTGCGCCGAGAGCGACGAAGGGGTTCGAAGCCGCGATTCGTGCGACCGAACTAAGCGCGCGAGGGACGGTACCAAGCGCCTGGATCCCGCCGCCGACCGCAACTCCCGCCAGCGCGCCGCCGAGGCTTCGGACCGCAGTCGCAAGCGCTTCCACGCTGAGCGAAGCGCCCGAGCTGCGGGTGTCAAGCCCCGCCACCTCGTCGACGACCTCCCGGGTCAGCCTCACTGCGTCAGAGAGGGCCCCCGTGGAGTCACCGAACTGGGTAACGGAGGACTCGACGGAGTTCCCGAGGAGCTTCCATTGGTTGGACAGCGCCTCGACGGCCTTGGCTGCTTCCTTGTCCAGGGCTGTGGCGTTCTCGACCTCCGCATTCGCAGTCGCTAGGGAACTGGTGAGGACGTCGTAGCCCTGGGCGAGGGTTGGGATTACCGCCAGCAGCCGGTCCCCGGTAAGTCCAATGGACTCCAGGGCAGCCGTTGCGTCACCCCCCTCTCTCCCCAGGTCGCGTAGGCCGCGGATCAGGTCCCGGAAGACCTCGACCGGATCGCTTCGGAAGTTGACCTGAAGGTCAGCGGCTCCGCGGCCGGTCAGCCTCTCCAGAGCCTCAAGCGCCGGTCCGCCGGAGCGAACGGCCGCATCGATCGCGCGGAACGAGCGGCCAACCGTGGATCCCCCCAGCTCGGCCTGGACACCCAACGCAGCCAGGGCCGCGCCGAGCGCCGAAGCCTGAGCCGAGGAGACCTCATAGGCCGCGGTCGCCTTCGCAACTTCCGACGCGGACCGCGCGATCTGGGACTCGGTCGCCGCCTGGGAGTTGCCCAGGGCGACGATCACCGATCCGAGGCGTCCGACCTCACTGGCGCTCTCGCCGGTGATGTTGAGCAGCCGCGCGAGGGTCTGGGCAGCCTCTTCGCCTGCGAGGTCTGAGGCGCCCCCGAGCTTCGCCAGGGTCTCCGTGAAGGCGAGGATGTCGCTGCGCCCCTTGACCCCAAGCTGGCCGGCAGCCTGAGCAATCTCGAGCAGCTCGGCCGTGGTCGCCGGCACCTCGCGCGACAGGTCGCGGATGTCGTCCCCGAGCGCGGAGAGGGCAGAACCCTCGAGGTCGGCGGTCTTCCCGACCCCGATCAGGCCACGCTCGAAGTCGGCGAGGGTACGAACCGCCTCACGACCGCCGGCGAATGCCGCGAATGCCACTGCCAGGGAGGTGGCAAAGACGGCAGTGCGTGAGGCCGTGGTGCCGAGCCTATCCGTCTGGACCTCGAGCCTGTTGACCTCGAGTCCGGCCTGTTCCGCCTCGTCGGCCATCGAGTCGACGGCGCGGTTGAACTCGTCGGCGCCTCTCTTGGCCTTGGCGGCATCGATCGTTGCCTCAAGAGTCGGCATCGGCGCCCTCGCTTTCCGCTCGGCTTCGGATCGAGTTCCGCCATTGGGCGTCCATCACCTGCACCGTCTCCACGACCTCGCGCACCCGCGCCGGGGATTGGACTCCCAGGACGCGGGCGGCTGCGACGATCTCGGAGATAGGGAAGGGGAGGGGCATCGGTCCGTTCCACGCGCGCGAGTTGCTGCACAGTCGGAAGACCTGGTCGAGGTCTTCGGAGGTCGGGTCCGGGGCGAGCTCGAAGAACTCGTCGCGAACCTCAGTCATCCGCCCGTGCGGCCAGTGGAGCGCCTGGAGGTTCTCGAGCGAGTCACCCCAGCGGCTCCACCAGTCGAGTCGGGCTAGGGCTTTCCCCTCTCAGCCTCCGCGCGCTTCGCCCGGAACAGGCCGGAGTTGAGCGAGACGCGAAGCAGGAACTCGAACAGCTCGCGGAACGCCAGGGTCGAGATCCGCCGCGCAAGGCCGTCCGGCGTGTATGACTCGGCGCCCTCGCCGTCCTCGGCGTCCACGCCATCCCAGTCCGTGACCAGCTCCTCGGCGATCAGGGCGGACCAAAACTCACGCTCGTCGTCGACCAAGCTGTCGACGATCCAGCGCGAGGCCAGGAGGTTGCTCAGGTTCTCTCGTCGCCAGCCCTCGTGCGCCCGGTAGCCCTCGAGCAGCCGATCGCGGAAGCCCACGCGCGAGTCGGCGAGCCGGACCCGGAATCGGATCCCGGTCTTGGCCCAGTCGACCCACGTCCCTTGGTTCACGCGCTCCATGTCGAGCGCGAAGTCGGAGAGGCGCACCATGGCTCAGATCCAGGTGACGTAGGTGAGGACCGCAGCCGAAGCCGGCTTGCCGGCACGCCACGGGATCCGCTCGACCACGTCCGAGTTCTTGCCGGTCGTCGGCGACTGCGCCGAGTCGAACTTCACGCGCGGAGCGAGCATCGCGGCGGCAAGGCCGTTGTCGTCCTCGATGATGAAGCCGAGCGATGTGTCGAGGTGGCCCTCGGCGATCAGGCCGTTGGCGGTGCCGGTCTTGTAGGAGTTGATCTCCCCGGTCACCGAGAACTCGCCCTCAGTAACCGCGATCGGGCCGACCTGGCCGAGAGCGTCGTTCTCCCGGAGGTTGTTCGCGATCCTGACCGAGAACGTCCGAAGGATGAACTCCGCTCCCGCCTGAATGACCGCGGTGCAGTTACGCGAGCCGGAGGTGACGTTGTTCGACGCCGCCTCCATCAGCCCAGTGGCCGCCGTCGCGGCCTTGGTCTCGACCACCTTGCCCTTGAACCCGAAGCCGACCGTCACCTGGCCGTCGGGGCTCATCGACAGGTCCATCGTGTCCGGGATCTGGCCGGTGCCGCGCTTGAACGTGTTGGTGAGATCGGTGTTCTGCTTCTCGATCGTCCACGAGCTGCCCGTGGTCCCGTTCGAGACCTCGGCGCCGAAGTCGATCACGTAGCTCGCCGTGGAGTCGGCGGCGAAGTTGCTGCCATCGAACCGCCGGACCTGCACCGTGTCGTCGTCGGTGACCACGGTGATGCGGGCGAGCACGTCGTTCGCCGTGGTGCCGGTGTTCCGGCTCAGCTTGACCAAGTCGCCGACCGCGGCATTGGCGAAGGCGGCGTTTGCGCCCGAGTCGTTGAAGACCGCGAGCGTCGCGTCGCCGCCGTCGGGGGTCACCGTGATCGTGCTGAGGACCAGCGTCCCGACCTTGACGACCTGGACCTCCTCGCCAGCCGCCTGGACGGTGGGCGTGAACGTGGTGTAGATCCGGGAGACCACCATCGGGTCGGGGTCCGTGGCGGGCACAGTGGAGACCACCACGTAGGTCCCGTCGAGCGACGGATCCTCCGAGCCGCGCACCTGGATCACGTCGTTCGAGGCCAGCCCGACGGTCGAACTCCAGTAGTCAGCCGAACCGGCTGGGCCGACCAGGCGCTGATTGCCCGAGTTGGTATCGAAGGAGATCAGCGCGCTGGTGACGTTCTCGCCGAAGTTCGCCTGGGCGAACCCCGAGGAGTAGAACGAACCTTGAATGAAGTCGTCGAAGGTGTGAACTGAGAACTCGCCGTTGATTGCGCCCCCGCCGCCCTGCTTCGTGACCACCGACTCGCCGGGAGCGCGGTCGTCGCTGATCTCGTTCGACTCCCCCGTCTCTTTGAGCGGCTCGATCGACTCATCGGCGAAGCGCGCCTTGCGATACTTGCCGACGGCTGCGGTGCCGTAGGTTGACTCCTGGCGGTAGGCGACCCGCACGCGGTTCGCGCTGGCAACCTTTTGGGGGAAGGTGGTAGTGACCATGTCAGAGGGCCTCTGCTGTTCGGGCGGTGTAGGGGGCGATCACGTCGAGCCTCCAGTGCTCGCCGTCCACCCCGACGGTCTCGAAGTAGGGGGCGCCGAAGGTGACGGCCCCTGCACGTAGCCCGCGCACCAGGTCGATCACTGAGTCGACGGCGGCGAGTGCTTGGTCAGCCCCGGTGAAGAGGGGCCAGTAGCTGGAGAGTTGGACCAGGCCCAGTTCCTCGAACTCCAGGGAGTCCCCGTCGCCGGCGACCGCTTCGCGCTGCCCGGGGAGCGGGAAGAGCACGAGGTAGGGCGTGGACG
Source organism: Engelhardtia mirabilis (assembly GCA_007751255.1). GTDB lineage: Bacteria > Planctomycetota > UBA1135 > UBA1135 > Engelhardtia > Engelhardtia mirabilis. Next base: position 3,679,801 of record CP036296.1, on the reverse strand, counting down.
GGTTGAGCGACGACTGGGGGTCGGTGTTCGGCACCTCGACGGTCAGCCCGAGGTCCGCGCCGACCACCCCGATGAAGGTGTCGCGGAGCGCGGTTCCGATGTCGGGGAAGGTTCCGCCGAGGTCGAGACGGCGTGCCACGGGGCGGACCGCCTGGTAGGTGACGGTCCAGGGCTGCGTGGCGTCCATGCGCCAGAAGGGGCCGTCGAGGAACCCCGGCTGGATGGATGCGGCGCCAGCCTCTGCGCCCTGCGGCCACGAGGCGGGCCCGAGAGCGTCGGTCACGGTCTCCAGGAGCGTGCGTGCCGCGTCCTCGCCCTCGTCGACCGGGACCCTGGCCGAGAACGTCGCGCGCCCGGCCATGCGCCACAGCGCCCGTGCACCGAGCCCGAGGGGTTCACCTGCGCCACCGGATCCGAGCTGGAACTCGAGCAGGGAGGCGCCCTCGGCGACCGCGGTGGGCACGAACGAGGCATCGAGCGGCGGGGTGTTGTCGAAGGCGACGGCGGTCACCGAGGGCGTCGCCGCGCGGACGCTCGCTCGAAGCTCCGCGCCGATGTCGGCCAGGAGCGTCACGAGTCGAACCCCGCGGCCTTGGCCTTGGCTTCGACCTCGGAGGTCACGGAGAGGGGCGCGATCGACTTGGACAGCCGCCGGACGTTGATCCGCAGCATCCCGCGAGGGGCCTGAATCGAGCCGCGCATCACCCCGTCGTCGCCGCGCCGCCTGCCAGCCTCGATGACCGGTGCGTAGGCCACCGGGGTCGAGACCACCAGTCGCGGAACGACTCGGCGCAGGCTGGCTGCGACCGCGGTCGCTCGCTGCACGGCCGAGGCCCCGGTGGGATCTTTCGGGTGCACGCGGTCGGAGGCCCTCCCGATGTCGAGGTTCCAGCTGCCCCGCAGGGTGCCGCCGGCCACCTGGTTCTTGCGGGGCTTGCCGCTCCGCGGGTCGACCTGGCGCGCCCGGACGGGAGTGCTGAGCACGGCCCCACGGGTCAACTCGAGCCCGAGCTTGGCCACGAACAGCGGAGCGATCTCCTCCGACATCGCCCTGGCGGCGCGCCGGATCTTCTGGTTGAAAGCCTTGACCCCCCGGAGAGCCATCAGCCCTTCCCCTTGATGAAGACCCGGAAGGCGGAGATCCGCTCGCCGGAGCGCAGGGGGTCGACCCGGACCACAGTGCCGGTGACGCCGCTGCCGCTGATGGTGTCCCCGGGCTCGCAGGTTGCCTCGGCATCCAGCCCGGGGGTGTAGAAGACGAGGTCCGCCTCGAGCAGGGCCGTGCTGTCCCGGAACGCCTCGCCGATGCCCTGGAAGGGCCCGACCTTGAGCGTGTAGGTCTGCGTGGACCCGGTGTTTGTGCCGCCGGCGTTGGTGTATGCGTGGAACTTCTTCGTGAGCTGGGCGGTCGTCCCGAGCCTCTCGATCAGCTCCAGCGTCTTCGGCTGCAACTTGTCGTCGAGCTCGGTCACCCGCGCACCGCCACGTTTCCAGGGACCAGGATCGGTCGCAGGATGTCGCGCACCCGGCGCATTGCAGCGCCCGCCGCGCCCAGCTCGGAGATGGTCGAGCCTGAGTCGAGCTTCCCGCTCCCCGCGTACTTGGTGCGCGTCGACAGCTCGCCGACCTTGTCCTCTTCCTCGGCGATCAGCACCGCCCCCGATGAGTTGGCAGTGGGGGTGATCGAGACAGTGGGGTTCGAGGCCACGACTGCGGCGACGACCGCGAGGGCCCGCTGGACCTGCGAGGGGATCTCCGCCTCGGGTACCGCCCAACCGTTCTCGATCGCTCCGACGCGGGGGAACAGAAGCGCCTGCTCTCTGGTGCGCCGCGCCCCGCTGTAGCGCTGCCCGAAGGTCTCGTCGAGCCAGGCGGTCGATCGACGCAGAACGTCCTCTTGGTCCGCCTCGGCGAGCGCATCCCAGTCAGTCGAATCGGCGACCAGCGACGCGATCAGAGCATCAGCGTCAACGACGCTGAGGTAGCTCTCCGCGGTCGCGAGGCCGGTTCCGTCTTCGACGATGAGCGCCATCAGATCGAGGGGTAGGGCAGGTCCGCGCCGGCCGTCTCCAGCATGTGCCGACGGATCTGGCTGGGGGACAGGGCGTCCTCCCAGAAGGTGACCTCGTCCATGAACCCGATGTATGTCGAACTCGTGTCGAGCACCTTGGCGCCAATGCGCACCTGGCGGTCAGCGGTCGCCGCCTGGGCGCGCCCGCCCTGATAGACCCCATTCAGGAACAGGCGGTGGTGGCCGCCGCCTCCGCCGGATAGCGGGACCGAGACGACCGCGACATGCTGCCAGCGGTCAGCGCGCAGAGGCGTCACGCCGTCGGTGCCGGCGTTGCCGGCCGTCCGGGCGCTGAGGTAGCGGTTGGTGCTCGTCGCGTCGTAGAGCAGGCGGAACTCGTGCCCCGGGTTGAACGTGGCCGTGTTCTGGACGCCGACGATGATGACGTTCTGGGTGGTCGTGAACGTGGGAGCGATCCACGCGGCGATCGTGTACCCCTCGCTGGGCAGCGTGAAGTTGTTGACGTCGATGGCCGCCACGCCGTTGAGGAAGATGCAGTTGCCCCGATCGTCGCCGTTGGCCCCGACTGCGCCGGAGCCGGTCACGTTGGTCAGGGTCGCGGGGGTCCCGTTGTTCCGGTTGTCCTCGACCTGGATGTCCGCGAAGGCCGTGGTGGCCGCGTTGGCGTAGATGCGGATCGAGGGGGTCGGAACCGGCATCAGGGCCGCCGGGTGCGCCACCTGCCGACCCTGCGCCTGGAACAGCGCGGCGCCCATGCGGGATCCGATGATCCGCAGCTCAGCCGGCGCGTAGTGCGTCGAGTCCGGGGTGTCGGTGAGGTCTGTGCACTCGACGCAGGCGTAGTGGTCGCGCGTGGCGGCCAGTCGCCGCAGCCGGTCGTTGATCCGGTTGCGCCCCGCAGCCTGCTCGATCACCGTCGCCATCACGAAGGGCTTGGAGTCGTGCCCGCCCAGAACGTCGTTGTTGAGGTAGGTCGCGCCCCGGACGGCGTCGATGAAACCCTCCATGTTGCCGAGGAAAGCCTTGATCGCCGCATCGCCGGCGGCCGCATCCGCCTCCCCCAGGATCCCGGCGAAGCCAAACAGGTAGGCTCCCTCCAGCGCGAGGAAGGCGTTGATCTTGGTGACCGCGGCGTTGAACTCGTCGCCGCTTCCCGGGGTCCAGTCGCCGGCCGCGAAGCCGGTGCCGCCGACCGCGCACGGGATCAGGACCACGTCCGTCTGGCCCCCGAGCATCTGCGCGACGGTCTTGCCCAGCGCCAGGCCCGGGCCGATCGCCAGGGCGGCCGGGATCTCGTGCACCGGGTGCTTGGCGGGAACCACGTTGCCGGCGGCAGACAGGTAGAACACCCGCTCGTCCAGAGCGTCGGGCTCGCCGGGCCTGCCCATCACGGGGCCGGAGTTGCCGCCGTCGCCCATGTTGCTCTGGCCCCACAGGGTCACGCCAACCCGCCGTGGGGTGGCGCCATGGCGGGCGAGGGCGTGCGCGAAGGCCCGCGGGAACTGGCCGATGCTCGGCAGGTCGAGGAGGTTGGATCCAGCCATGTTAGGCGGCGTCGACGTAGAGCTCGACGATGTCGGTGTTCACGCTGGGCTCAGCGGGGTTGACGTTGTTCGAGCCGACCGCGGCGATGTTGGCCGTGACGGGCGCGGTCATGCCGACCATGAAGCTCGACCCGGTGACCAGGCCGCTGCCGATCACGATGTTCTGGTCACTGATGCCGTCGAGCAGGGCGGCGCCGTAGACAGACTGGGAGAGCCCGTCGAGTTCCGCGGCGTCCGCGCCACCGGTTGACGAGCCCACCGTGAAGCCATCGACGACCTCGTAGGTGTCGAGCGGGTTCGAGAGCTGGGTCCAGGAGACCGACTTGGACAGCGACGGCCAGACCAGGCGGAAGTGGAAGAGGCCGTCGAGGGGGCTGCGGTAGCTCTCCAGATCGAACAGCCGCGAGAAGAGAGTCTCGGTGCTCGGGCTGCCGCTGGCCTGGTTCGCGTTCTTCGCGTGCTCGCCGTCGTCGAACAGCGCGGGGATCACCTGGCGGAAGATGAGCCCGGTCTTCGCCGGGGTGAAGCGCCGAAAGCGGGCCTCGAACAGCACTGCGCCGCCGGCGTTGGAGACGCACCGCAACTCGAGGAGCGTGGTGGTGCCGCCCGAGCCGTCGTAGCTGCCCTCAGTGGGGACCACGTTGGCTGGCAGGGTGACCTCGAAGTCCCCGTCCAACTCCAGGAAGACCACCGCGCCCTGGCGGGGGCTGGCGGCGATCGTGAACGTGGTGTCCGACGCGAGGGTCTTGAAGTAGCTCCGGCGCGTGGCCGTGAAGTCGATCTCGGTGCCAGCCAGCTCCGACCGGGGAGCCTCGGCCTCGAGTGCAGCCACGTCGGCCTGCAGGGTCGTGATGTCCCCCTCGGCCGCCGTCAGGTCCGCCGCGGCCGCCGCGCCCAGGTTGGAGCGGGCGCCGGCCGCGTCCACCGCGCCGGTCCCGCCGTCGACCACGCCGATCGTGTCGGTGGAGTCGAACTCGGCGGGGCCCACCTCGTCGACGCTGTAGAGCGGTTTGCGGTCAGCCATGGACGATCACGCGACGGACAGGGGCCAGGAGTGGGAGCCACCGCCAGCTAGGGCGATGGTGATCGTGAGGTTCGGCGCGGTCCCCGCGGCCGGCCAGGAGCCCAGGCCGCCCTCGGCGAGCTGCACGGCGATGTCCCCGGTGCCGCGCTCGGAGCTCCAAGTGGTCGAGCCGCCGCCGGCCTTGGAGACGCCGAGGCTGTAGAGCGCTGAGGGGTCGGGGATCTCGAAGGCGGACGCGGGGAACGTCGGACCCTTGCCGTCGAGTAGGGCGATCGGCAACGACAGGCGCCCGCGGTCAGGGATGACCGTTGCGGGGCGATTGCGGCCGACCACGCGCGCCCAACCCGGGATCCCCCGGGCGGGCACGCGCGCGCCGGCCTTGCGGAACACCGAAGCCATCAGTCGGTGGTCTCGCCCTCGACCGCTTCGGTGTCGACCTCGGCGGAATCGATCGGCGGAGCCGCGAGCAACTCCTCGAGATCAGCTCGCGCCGCGTCTCGCTCAGCCTCCGTGGCGGCCAGCAGCTCGCGCAGGTGCTCGACCTCGGCGGAATCGATCGCGCGGAGCACTTCCTCAGCCGGAGACCCGTGCGCCATCTGGAGCAGCTTGTTTCGCGCTGCCGAGCTGCCCAGGGTGGCCTCGCGCCGCAGCAGCGCGCGATCGCCAGCCGCGTCCATGACGGCGCGGATCTGGTCCTTGGTCGGCTTGTGGGCCGGCTCCGCGACCTCGGCCGCTTCCGGCTCGGCTTCGACCTCTTCGGTGATCTGATCTTCGGTCATGTTGCTCTCCGTTGGAGGCGGGCCCGAGCGACGCGCGCACGGGCCCGGCCTCGATCAGCCGTTGGTCTGGATGAAGATCATCGAGGCCAGCTTGGTCTCGACGACGCGCGTCCAGGACGTGGAGGTCTGGAGGATGGTGTTGTTGGGCGTCGACTGGTTCGCCGCGTTCGCCGGGCTGTCCCAGCGGTAGCCGCCCGGGTGGAACATGAACTGCCGGCGGCTGACGATCGTCGAGATGCCGGCGCCGTTGCCCTGGAGCGCCTCGCGCTCGATCTCGAGCGGCATGGTCATCGGCGCCTCGCCGTAGCCGATCGCGCCGGAGCGGAACATGACCGAGGTGTAGAGCGTGCGGGCGTTGTCCGCCGCGGTCGGCATCGCGTCGGTGAAGATCACTCGCTTGCCGAGGAAGGTCGGAAGCTCGATGTTCTGCTCGCCGAAGGGGCGGAACGTGATGAGGTTCTGCTTCGTCAGCGAGTGGTAGACGATCGAGTGCATCGCGATCGTGTCGAACGCGTCGGACGCATCGCCGACGGTCGCCGCGAAGGCGTTGGGGATCGTGTTCTCGCTGAAGAGGTCGGTGGCGGACGGGGCGGTGCCCAAGGCATCGCCGGCGGTGCCTTCCTGCCAGATGACCTCGGTCGCCGACGTCTCGGGGTTCCGCGAGGCCGCCTCGGCCGCGAGGATGCCCTTGGCGACCGCGATCAGGACCTTGTCCTGGTCGAGACCCCAGTAGCGGCCACCCTGGCGCGAGATCACGCCGAGCGGGTCGTCACCGGCCAGGATCGACACGATGTCGGCGGCCTGCCACGCGGCGTTCCGCTCCAGGCGCACGCCGATCTGCTTCCCGGCGGTCACCTTCTGCGCGGTGATCGCAGTGGTGGTGTCGCCGCCGGGGGTAGAGTCCCCCTGAGGGATCGCGTTCCAGAAGGGAACGTCGAAGGTCGCGCCGCCGCCGCGGATGAGGTTGTTGAGCAGGGCGTCGGTCGCGACGATGCCCGAGCCGAGGAAGCGGCTGTTGAGGGCCGATTCGAGCTGGAGGTAGTCGGTGAAGATGTCGGGGACGATGACGTCGCCGACTTGAGTGAGAGCCATTGGAGTCTAGGTGTGCTCGACCTCGACCACCCGAGATCAGGCTCCGGCTTCCGCCTTGAGCCGCGCGTACTCGGCGGGGTTCTCCCGCGCGAGCCTGCTGATCTCGGTGACGTTCGGGGTCTTGGACTTGAAGGGGTTGTCGGTTTTCCGACCACCAGCGGCTCCAGACCCATTGACGCCGTGCGGCGACTTCGATCGCGCTCCGAAGGCCGGGGCGAACTCGCGATCGTTGGCGAGCTCCTCGGCCAGGTCGCGAACAGTCGCTGCGGTCACCGTCCCCTTGTCGTCGAAGCGGCTCCACGGCTGACCGTCGCGGTCGAGCACCTGGAGGGCCACTCCTTCGTCGGTCACCTGGGCCTTGATCCGGCGCGCCATGTGGTCGCCGAGCAAGCCGAAGCGGCCGTCGAGTTCGGGGTCGGAGAGAACGCGCTTGATCTCCGCGGACACATAGGAGCTGCTGAGCCGCTCGGCTTGAGCCTTGAGCTTCTCTTCGGTCTCACGCGCACGATCGAGCAGGGGCTTGACCTCCCGCTCCATCAGCTCGCGCTTGACCGCGTCCATGTCCACTTCCCCACCCTTGGGCGGGTTCTTCCTGAGCTTGTCGAGTTCGGCCAACGCATCGCGCGCCTTGCCGGGCTCCAGGTCTCCGAAGGCTTCGAGCCGTTGCCGAGCTTCACGCTCGAGCCGCTTCGCCTCGTCCGCCTCACGCCGCGCATCGCGCGCAGCCTTGAGGGCGCCTTCCTCGCTCACCAACGCCAGCCCGCCCGACTTCTCGACGGAGAGCTTGAAGCCTCCATCGTCGCCATCGGCGGGGGAGTAGTGCTCGCGGAGGGCCTCGGGGACCTCGTCCAGGGATTCGATCTTCGCTTTCAGCGTCATTGGTCTTTCGCAGCCTCGGGATCGCCCCGACCAGGCATCGCGCTCCGGGGAAGGCCGTCGAGGGGAGACTGCACGCCGATCAAGCCGCTCGCCACGAGCCGCGCTCATTGGGGCAACGTTGCCACCCGAGCCGCCTAGATCCGCTCCAGCTCGCGAAGCTGACCGATCGTCAACGGCGAGTAGTCGGTGGCCACGAAGCTGGTGATCGGGGTGCCGGCTCGGAACGCCTTGGCCCTGGTGGCGCCGAGCATCTCGTTCTGGACCTCGGCCGGCTGGGCCTTGAGCCACTCCTGGTAGGTCACCGTCGAGGCGACCTGCCCGTTCATGCTCGCGCGCGTGCCGGGGGGCGCCTCGTCGAGATCGATGCCGAGGTCTCGGAAGGACGCGATGACAGGGACAGTGCTCGAGCGGCAGTTCCAGTGCAGCGGAGGGCGAGGCCCCAGGTCGGCCTCGAAAGTGCGACCATCGAGCGAGGCGCAGGTGACTGTGGTGCGCGTGTCGAGCGTCGCGACGAACTGGACCTTTGAGACGATCCGCGGATTCTCGGCGTAGAGCACCTCCCGCGTCTGGCTCTGGACATGAGCCGATGCCGTGCGGACGAGCGCCTCGACCTGATTGCGCTTCGCCGGCCAGACCCCGGGCTGTGTGGGCGTCCCTCGGATTCGGCGGGCGATGGCGCGCGGGTCCTGGCCCTGTGCGATCCCGAGCTGGACTGCCTGCTGGATGCCCTGCTGGACTGACCGCTCGAGCCCCTTCCAGTGGTCGCGCAGGATCGCGCCGCGGAACGGCTTGGAGCGCACGATCACCTGGAGTTGGCGCGTGCTCGGCCCGACCATCGAGAGCGAGACCGGGGACTCCTGGGCGACCATCGCGGGCAGCCAGTCCGCCTCGGCCTTCGCGAGCTCCAGCAGCTCCCCGACCACCATCGAGCGAGCCTCGCTCATGCGCTCCGCGGTGCGCCCCGAGATCGACCTGAACAGCTCGGCGAGCCGCTGATTCGTGTACGGGGTGACCGCCGCGCCGGTGTTGATCCGAGCGAGCCGGCCCTCGATCTGGCCCAGGAGGTCGGGCAGCAGCTCATCGTCGAGGAAGGCCAGGGTCCTGCGCGAGAACCCCGCCTTGAACCTCTCGACGTGGACCAGGTGCCGGATCGTCCGATCCAGCACCCGCTCATTCAGCGTGGCGTTGAGCCCTGCGGCCGTGCGAGCGTCGGCCACGGCTTACGCTGCCTGGTCGTCCGTCTCGTCGGATCCGAGAGGGGGCGGCAGGGAGTCGTTCTGCGCCCCCTCCATCAGCTCCTCTGCGGGCTTGCTGGAGTCGATCACGCCGAAGCGCTGGAGCGCGCGGACGAGTTCGACGCGCGGTAGCGTGCCAGCGGCCACGGCCAACGCGATCTGCTGGAGGTGGAACGCCTTCTCCTGGTGGGCCGCGAAGTCAGAGGAGAAACTCACGAAGAGGTCGGGGTCCGGATCAACGCCGACCCACTTGTGGGCGAAGATCATCGCCCTGGTGAAGGCGTGTGACACCTGACGCGCCCACGACTCGGCCTTGGTCAGCGCCCGGCGATCGCTCGCAGAGACCTCGGTGGCGGTGCGCACCGAAGAGACCTCGGTGAGGGGGCTTGAGCCGGTCACGACTGCACGGGTCTCGATGTCCAGCACCTCCTGGCGGTGGGCTCCGAGCGCCGCTCCGGTCTGCTCGACGTAGGAGGCGCTACCATCCTCACGCTCGAAGTGGATGAATCCGCCGGCCTGGATTGCGACGCCTGGGCTGTCGTCGGAGCCCTTGACATCACCCGAGAGCGTCAGCAGTCCGATCGCGCCGAACGCCAGGTTCATCCCGAAGTCCGATTGCACTTGCCAGTGCTTGAGGTTGAGCCAGGCCAGGTCGTCGAGCGGCGGGCGGCCGTCGTCGGACAGGTCGAGCATCACGAAGGGCACGATGCCCAACGAGTTCTCCCGCTCCTCGCCGTCCTTCTCCCACCCCTTGCCCTTGACGAACTTCCAGCGCTGGATCGCAGCCGGAGTCGCCTCGATCGCGTAGTTGACCAGCGATTCCTGGTAGCCGTCCTCCGGCTGCTCGACCACTCGCTCCAGCAGGCGCACCCTGCGGACGGCCCCGGTTGCCGGGTCCATCGTCGCCTCCAGGATGTCCGAGTGCCGGTAGAGCTTGAACCGGGGCTGCGCGCCGCGCGGGTCGACCGCCGCCCGGTCCATCTCATCCGCACGGGTCACAACGCCCTCGCCGTTCGCCGGGCCCTCGACATAGATCCCGGCGATGCCGTAGGCCAGGGCCTCCTGCTCGAGCTGGCGCGCCTGGTCCTCCATGGATGTGCGCTGCCCGTCGATGTCGCCGCGCATGAGGCTCAAACCCTCGGGCAGGTCCGGGGTGATCGTCGCCCGGTCCTGGAACGGCATGTAGGCGAGCGCTCCCACCTGGTGGGAGAAGATCCCGAACAGGAAGGATCGCTGGAGCCTCTCGGCGTAGCGCTCTGGGCTCTCGATCGTCCACTTGGGAAGCCACCGCTCGCCCCCTCGGCGCATGGATGTGGTCCCGCCAAGCAGAGCCTCGGGAAGGCCCCAGTGCTCCTTGCGGGCCTGGACGTCGAGCGAGGGGCACCCGACGCCTTCCTCGATTAGGGCCTTGTCGGCGATGGCGGCTGTGGTCACGGCTGCTTCGGCTCGAAGCCGTTTCGGTAGATGGTGGCGTAGGTCGTGCGCTCCAACCGGTCGGCCTCGGAAAGCCCCGGCTGCTCGACGGCGTACCGCTCCACGCGAGCGACGACCGGCAGGAACGTGGCGCCGAGGTAGGGCGAGATCATCTCCAGGGCGTTGAACGTCGAGAGCATGGCCCCCGACTCCGCCGTCCACTGGGCGGCCTCGCCCTCGGAGATCAGCTCGGCGTCGACCTCCCACTCGACCCCGGCGTCATGGAACTGCACGAGGTTCGCGACGTTGCCTCGGTGGGGCTCGGTCGGGACTTCGGAGCCGACGCCAATGCAGCCGGCGAGCGTGGCGGCAGCCAAGATCAGCGCGAGAGCACCCCTCACGACCGCACCTCCCCGGCGACGTGGCGCGCGCCCATGGCGACGAGGCCCAGGGCGTTGACCGCGGCGGCCTCGATGAAGCTGACCACCTCGTCCTGCGTGTCGCGATTCATGTTCGCGAGGTGCGCGCGGGTGCCGTCGGCGACGCGCTTGAGTCGCGCCTCGTCGCCCTCCATCGCGGCCAGGCGTGCCAGCTTCGCGAGGTTGGCAGAGACCCCGGTCTCAAGGTCCTCCCCGATCTCCTCGAAGTAGTCGGCGATCTGGGTCCGCAGTTGGGTCTCGGCGGAGTCCGCGAGCACTTCGAGCAGTTCCTTGGCTTCCATGTCGTGTCGATTTGGTGTCAGTAGATGGAGCCCGAGCCGACAGTTGCGCGGCCCGGGAGGGTATATCGCTTCTCGATCAGGTAGCCCGCGCCGTCCGAGAGGTGCGTGCGCTCGCCGTCCGACTTGTCGAGTTCCCCGGCAGACCCTTCGAGAATCTGCGTACCTTCCATGTCCTCGATCAGGTGCCGAGCGGCCTTCGAGAACAGCATGTGGCGCACGCCGTCGGCCGAGCGAAGGCGGCTATTCACGGCCACGATTCGGCTAATAACCGGGGGGTTCGCCCGGCGGATCGAGAGCTTCGAGTGGCCCTTTGTGAACCGCAGCAGGTGGTCCTTCACCAGGTCCCAGTCGGAGCCGGACACCGCCTGCGACGTGCGCCGGCCTCCGCTCGCGTCCCCGTAGACGACCCAGGGCCCCTGGTGATTGCCCCAGTCCTCGAGGAGCTTGCGGCAGACTGCGGGCGTGGTGGAGCTGCGCGGGATGTAGACCTCGCCGAGCATCACCGTCGGCTTGGGGTCGATTCCTGCGCGCTCCCCGCGATAGGGGAGGTCTTGGGCCACCACCGCGATCCCGGGTTCCCGGTTGAAGTCGAGGCCGATCAGGAGCGGCGCGTTGGGGTCGTACTCCGCCTCCCCCGGCCGCAGGATCGACTCCACGGGGTCGAACTCGTAGTAGGCGCGGCTGGTCGTGAGCTCGAAGCTCGCCATGTATTCCTGGCGGAACGTCCGCTCGTCGAGCTGCGCGCGCGCCTCGGCGATCTCCTCGTCAGGAACGACCCCCTCGGAGGTCCAGGTGATCCCGAAGGCTTTGCCCATCTCCCCGGCCCAGATGCGCTGGAGCATCCGCCACAGGCGGCCGCGGCCGTTGGGGGTCCCGTAGAGCCAAGCCCAGCCCAGGCGCCCAGGCGTGCCCATCGCCGGGCGCGCGTGCTCCTCCCAGGCGCCATCCCGGAAGTCGTCGAACTCGTCCCCGCAGAAGCGATCGAGCGGGCGGCCCTCGACGCGCTCGGGGGCGTCCATGCCCAGGACCGTGATGTCCCAGTTCGTGGCCAGCTCGATCGTCAGCTCGGACTTGACCACCTTGCGGATCAGGCCCCTGGGGATGAACGAGAGGAGATCCTTCCAGTAGATGCGCTTCGCCTGCTGGTGGGTTGGCGCGGCGAAGACGCACCATCCGGGCGGACCGGGGGCCGTGAACGGCTCGAAGGTCGCCCCGACGTTGTGGCGCTTGGCCCACTCGGACTTCCCAGACCGTCGGCCTCCACCCGCCACGACGAGCCGGCAGTCCCGGGCGGCGCGCATCAACTGGCGCTGCTCCGCCTTCGGGGAGAGCCGAGTCCATCTCGGCGGCAGCTCGATCGTTGCTACCACTCACGGGACGATGCGGCGCCCCCTGGCGAGTTGATCCAGCCCGCCCTTTTTGCGGTAACGTTGACACCAACCGGGGAGCGGGCGTGTACCCTCCTGGAGTTCCGGCCGGACTTACCACCCGGCCACAGCAGAGGCAGAAACATGACCAACCGAGAGCGAGCCCAGATTGAGGGCTCCGTATACACGCTGGCGCTGCCGGCGTTCGCATCCTTCGCAGCGGGCTACGCCGCTGGGCTCCTGCTGATCGGGGGTGTGCTGTGAGCGCCGCCGAGTCCGTCGACAACGTCATCGAGAATCGCGCGCTCAAGGCGGCAGAGGCTCGGTTTCGCAGCGCGGTCTTCAACGCCCTCGCGGCCATTCGCGCGGAACTGGATCCAGTTGACCGCGACGGCGGCCCGCGCGCGTCGGAGCTGCAGCGGGCGGTTGCTGCGGTGCTTGCCAAGATGCACATCTCCGGCCTTGCGAAATCGTCCTTCGACCCCCTGGGCAAGGCGATGACCGAGGCCGGCGTATGCGTACCGGAGTCGATGGTGGAGGCTGAGCGCAGGCGCCTGCTGGACCGCCTCGACAGGTTCTTCGACGGCGGGGAGGTACAGCCGTGAGCCCCTGGAAGCTCGTCTCCGACGAGGAGCCGCCGAAGGATGGGCGGTGGTATCGGTTCTGCGAGCGTCGCGGCACCTGGAGGGACCTCCACTGGTACGAGGATGGGTGGTGCGACCAGTCAGGGGATTTCGCTTACGACTTGCTACCCGACGATCTCTGGACCCTCGCCCCCGGCCAGGAGGCTGGGGAGGACACGGATCAGATCAAAGAGGCCGTGCGTCTCGCCCGCAAGGAGGTCGGACAGGTGATCGACGCTTTTGATCCGACCCCGACAGACGACGGGCACTGGAAACTCTCGGACAGGGAGTTCGGCCGCCTCGGATACGCAGCATGGCGACTGGACCGGCTGCTGGACGGGAACGTGGGCCGCGCGGTTGAAGGCCACCCAAGTCGGCCCAAGCCCCTCGAAGTCGATGGGGAGGTGGAGTCGTGAACCAGCGAGAAGCTAGCCGGAAGCAGTGGTCTACGCCGGGGAATGTCGAAGGCATCAACTCGGGCAGCCTCCAGAGGATCGCGGACGCGACCGAGATCATGGCGCAGAGCTACCAAGGTCTAATCGACGAGCGCAACCGCTACGAACGCTTGTACACGGCGGAGAGAGCGGACACGTCGAGGCTAGAGCGCAGCAACGCGGCGCTGCGTGGGGTCATCACGCGCATGAAGCGCAAGGGGGAGGTCACCGATGGGGAATGACGACCTGATCGAGCGGGCGCGGGCTGCGCTTGATGGGGTGACCGATGGGCCGTGGACGCTCAACGATCGAGCCCTCGCGCCGGTCCACTGGCCGGAAGGCTGTACACACCTCAGCGATGTCGCATTCGCGCACCTCAACGTGGAGCACGAGGACAGGGAGACCTGCGTCAACGCACTCGTGTTTGCTGCACAGGCCCGCACCCTCGTCCCCGCCCTGGCCGACGCCCTGAAGGCGTCCAATGCCCGCGTGGCGGAACTAGAGCAACAGCAGGTGGAGGTCTACGCGGACATGGAGCGCGCCAGGAACATCCTGACCAAGACACTTGACGCCATGAATGCGGCGGAGGCCCTCGATGGCAACTAACCAAGAACCGATCAAGCGCTACGACCCCAGTCTCCACCACATCGGCGCGGGCGAGTACGTGCCCGTCATGGAGCCGTGCGCCGATGGCGGGTGGGTGGAGTATGAGGAGCACGCACCCCGCGTGGCGGAGCTGGAGGCCGACTTTGCACGGATGGAGGACGCATGGCGCAAGCGCCTAGAGCGGCACAAAGGCGGCTGCTCAAGGGATACCAACGGCGACGGTGACTGCCCGTTGCACAGGGGTGGGTGCGCTGCCGCGCTGGAGGCCGAGCGGGACGAGCTGGAGGCCGAGCGCGACGAGCTACTCGTCGAGGTCCACGGATCATGTGACGTGCGAGGGCTCCGAGGGGAGCGGGACGAGCTGGCCGAGAAGCTGGCGGAGTGGGAACGTGCTGCGCGTGAAGCGTGGGCTGCGGATGAGGACTCCCCGATCACACCCAAGATGCTGGAGGGCCTGGTCCGTGCCGGTGAGGTTGAAGCCCTCGCCAAGATCGCCCCAGAAACCGAATCAGGGGCCACTTAGGCTCCTGGACCGAACCAAACGGAGAAGCCATGACCACCCTGACCACCATCCCGTCCCTGACCGCCGGCAAGACCTACACGGCCGCTACCGAGCTGTCCGAGATCACCCACGGATACACGGCTGAGTTCGACATCACGACCTGGAACGAGAAGGTGCCCGCCATGCTGGCCCTTCGCCGGCCCAACGCCGAGGGGGTCTACATGGGGCCGCTCGCCGACCACGATGGCGAGTTCGCGTGCATCGACCACGGGGACGACGACTGGGCGATCTACCGGCCGGAGGATCTTCGTGGTTGACCGCCTAGCCACGAACATGGCCAAGTACGTCGGGATGATCGAAGCAGCGGAGGTCATCTACAGACGCTTCGGGCCCTTTGGGCCGATTGCTCGGCACCTAGGTGCGGCTCGGGCCTACCGCGCAATCATGAAAGAGGCGCGTGAGCTGGCGAAGCTCAACGAGCGTGCGCGGCGGGAGGCGCGGACCGATGACTAACCAACCCACCCCCGCCGACCTGCCCCGACGGCTGCGCGCCACCATCCTTCAGCTTGAGGGCAAGGCTGGGACCGTGAGCGTCTCCAGCGACGAGAATGGTGGCGCCATCGTGGAACTGGCTTGGAGTGGAGCCCGCATGTTCGCCCACTTCCCTAGGAACGCGGCGGACGCAGGCTGGGGCTTTGCCGCGGACGATGAGGGCACGCCCGTCTTGTTCGATGGGCCCCTCGAGCTGACCCATAACCGAGCGTAGTTGTCGACGCGGATGCCGAACCTCGACTTATCTGTCGAACCCCTCCAGGCAGCCGCCTGACAACTGACCGAACGACGGGCTTCTAGTCGTGACAGCCGGGAGAGACCGGCACCTACCACCATGACTGAAACAGCACTACTGGAAGCCCTGGCCTGTAGGCTTGGGCTGATCCTCGGCAGATTCCCCTGCAAGCGGAATGGCCGAGAGCATTTCGATGGCTTCATCGCGGAGAAGTTCGCGGACTGGCTCGTCACGAAGTTCGAGGAAGAGGCTCCCGTGCG
This sequence comes from Engelhardtia mirabilis, assembly GCA_007751255.1. Lineage (GTDB taxonomy): Bacteria > Planctomycetota > UBA1135 > UBA1135 > Engelhardtia > Engelhardtia mirabilis. The sequence continues at coordinate 3,664,503 of CP036296.1, read as the reverse complement.
GAGCTTGGAGGATCTTGATGGCTGACCCCATCCCCTGCCACGCCGCCATCGACCCCACCGGCAAGCTGCCCCCAGTCGTCTCCACCGACCGCCAGGCCGTGAGGGACGCCATGGGGGATGACTGCGTGATCGTGAGTGGGCGGTTTGTGGCGGATGAGCCGGAGGGCGGTAAGGTGGAGCGATGAATGAAGGCGACATCAGGCGGCTCTTTGCCTCGCACTTTGCGTTCCGGCCCAGCCTGGGCGGGGCCGCGGCGGCAATGCGAGCCGAACTAGATGCCCGGGAGCGGCGTGAGATGGAAAGTCTCGACGCCCAGTTCGGTGAAGGCGTCGGCGAGAAGGTCAAGGCGCTGTCGCTGCAAACGACTGCCTCATTCGATGAGCTGGCAGGGGCCTTGCGCTCCCTCCATGCTGCTGCTGAGCCCCTCTCCCCGATCGAGCATGTCGAGGTCGGGCGGCGATGAGCCCCGAACAAGCCGAGTCGATCCGCCGCTTCTGCCGGGCAGCCAGCGAAGCCAGCAGGCCGCCCTCTGCTAGCGAACTCCGTGCGACCTTCCGCTCTTTGTCGGAAGCTCTCCGCATGGATCCCATGGAGGAGTACGTTAGGCGGATTGCCGCAGCGCGCGCCGCCTTCCCAACCGTTGAGGAACTCCGAATGGTTCGGCGCGCCCCTAGTTCCTCGACGGGAACTTCGGCACCTGCACCTCGGGGTTGAGCGTCTCGAACAGGTCCCGCCAGTGGATCCACTCCGTTCGGTAGATCCGGTCGGCGGCGCGCTTCTCCAGGTCGGCGGCGGCCCGCGATTGCTCCACCCGGATCTCCCCGATGTCGCGCCGGATCTCCGCGATGTCCGCCGCGATCTTGGCACTGCTCTGGAGCTGGGCGAGCTGGGCCTGGTAGCGCGCCTCGGTGGCGTCGATCCGGGCCTGGGCCTTGGCCTCCATGAACCCGTAGAGCGCCCCGAAGATCGTGGTGCCGAGGAGCAAGATCAGCCCGAGCTGGACTGGGGTCGAGCGCCCGATCGGCTGCGTGGTGGCGGCTGCGGTCTCTTCGGTCACGACTGAGCGTCCGGGGCCTTGGGTTCGATGGGGCGGGCGGCGAGCGCCGTCGCGGCCTTGACGAGTGCGCGGCCGAGCACCACGGCGATGGCGATGGCTGCGACGTATGGCGCCATCTCCGGGTCGACGCCGCCGAGCGCCATCAGCCCGGCGGCGCCCACGGCGGTCTGCTGCTCGCCGGTCTTCCAGGAGCGGCGGAGGTCGAGCGGGGGGTCTTCGTCCATCAGTCGCCCCCCGTGAGCAGCGCCCCGAGCAGCACCGCCCCGTTGCCGGGCGCGGACTTGACCTCGAGCTGCGCGCCCTTGATCCAGTCGTCGCCGAGGAACCGGTCGGCCGCATCCCCGATCTCGTGCGTCGGCCCGCAGATCAGCCCGGCGGCGAGGGCCAGCGCGACGTGGAGGCTCTGCCCTTTGTTCCCGTCGTCGCCCTCGGCCTTGGGGTGGAGCAGGCTGGAGTAGGTGGCCTCGACCTCGGCCCGCTTCGCGAGCGCCTGGCCATCTTGGAAGGATGCGGCGAATCGGTAGTCGGGCGTTCGCTCGTTCTCGCCCCAGGCGACGGTGGAGATGCCCTGGGCGATGCGGGACAGCGCGAGGTCGATCTCGTCCCGGTCCCAGATTCCCAGGAAGGCCCCGCGCATCTGGAGCCCAGCGCCGGCCACGAGGCAGTTCTGGTAGGTCTGCGACGGGTAGAAGGCCGGGACCTCCCCGAGGTTGTCGGCCGCGGCCTGGAGCGCGTAGCCCAGCTCCTTGCCCTCGGTGATGACCTGGAAGCTGCCGTTGGCGGTCAGGGAGGACTGGAGCACGTCGACCCACGTCGCGCACCAGGGGGCCAGCGCGGCCCGCTCGGCGTCGCTGCCGGCGGCGTAGGCCATGGCGATGTGGTGCCCGGCCCAGGCGAAGTCCCGCCCGAAGTCCTGGCCCTGGCCGTCGGTCAGGTTCATCCAGGCCAGGGTCTCGGTGAACTCCCCAGCTCCCTCGCCATCGAACAGGTCGGCGCGCACCGCCGCGGACTGGCGCTCGAGCAGCAGCCGGGCCATCGGTTCGCCGTACAGCTCGACTAGGGGCCAGAGGGCGCGGCGGCCCCGCACCCAGTGCTGCATGTCGTCGGTGCCGTAGCTGCGATCCCCGACCAGGGCGGCGTCGGCGAGCTTCGCCGTGGCCTCGCGGTACTCGGGCCGGGCGTCGCGGAAGCCCAGCGGGTCCTGGGAGTAGCTCGGCCAGGCGGTGATCCAGCCGGGGGCGTACGGGGGCTCCGGGGAGGCCACGAAGTTGAACGGGGCCCCGGCGTCCGACGGATCCCAGGTCGTGCCGTCGAGGTGAACCAGGGAGACCCGCGTGCGGTCGAGGCGCGACTCGAGACGACCGGTCAGCAGCTCGAAGGTCGCGGCCGGCGCGGCCCAGGCGAAGTCCAGGAACGGCCAGGGGTCGATCCCCTCGCCGCCGGTCATGGCTCCGTAGCCGATGCCTGAGGGGTGGCGCCAGCTCGTGGGGCCGTAGGAGCCCTCCAGCGGCCAGCCCTTCGCGCGAGCCTCCTCCCAGCCATCGCGGGCCCGCTCGGCCAGCTCAGCGCGCCCCGCGAGGCCCAGGAAGCCGAGGGGCGGGGCCTTGAGGTCGGCGGTGGTGCACCGCGTCGCCTGCGGGGACCAGGGGCCCGAGTCCGCCCATCCCCAGCCTCCGCCGGCGAGGATCGGCTCGAGGTCGTCCCACCTGCCCGGCGCGGTCGCCCCGAGGGCCCAGAGCTTGGCGTGGTGGGGGAGCGTCGCGTGGAGCCCGTCGCCCGCCGCGGCGAGGCGGATCATCGAGCCCTCGGAGGTCTGGTCGACTCCACCCCAGCCCGTGGTCGGCATGAGCGGCGCGCACTCGGCGCCAGGCGGAATCCGCAGGGTCGCCGAGTCGAACAGGGCCCAGGCGTTGGGGTCGTCGACCGCCCCGCCCTCCCACAGGACCCGGATGTCGACCGCCTCGATGCCGCTCCAGACCCGCAGGTCCATGGTCACGACGCCGAGGTGGGGGAGCTGCGTAGCCGGGTCCTTCTCGAGCACCACGGGGAGCACCGGCGAGGAGATGCGGAACACGGTCTCCACCGGGCCCGCGCGGATCACGGTGGCCGGGCGCTCGAACCTTGCGGCGTACCAGCCCCCATCGATGCCGGCGACCTCGAAGCCCCAGCCGTTCGGCTTGGTGAGTGCCTTGAGGATCACCGGGGCGAGGGCTGGGCCCTGCTTCGGCCGCGGGGACTCGATGACCTTGATCGCCAGCTCGGAGCCAGCCTCGAGGCCGGCGGGGATCATGGCCGAGACCCACAGGGAGCGGATCGACCCGTCGGGCTCGCGCAGGATCGAGTCGATCTGCGTCGCCAGCTTCCCGCCGCCGGTAGGGGCGAGCACGGTCAGCGGCGAGAGGTCGCCCGGGTGGAGCTCCACGCCCTTCGGCGTGCCCACCATGAAGCGCAGGGGCCAGGCGCTCGGCGTGTCCGGGACGGTGACGCGGACGGTGGCGGCAGTGGTCGGGATCGGAACGGCCCAGGGCGCGGGGCCCTCTTGCGCGATGGCCGCGACCGCGGCGAGTGCGGCCAGTGCCAGAGTCGCGATCGCGATGCGGCCGGCGACGAGGATCTGAGTGGAGGTCATAGCTTCTGCGTTGGAGAGGTCGACCCAGCCCCCAGGACCGGAGCAGTCGCCTCCCCTGATTGCAGAAGCTCGCGAGGCCCCCAGCTTCCGCCTGGGCCCTGCGCGCGATCACTGGCTCACGACGCCTCGCGATCCTCGGGAGCTGAGTCGATGGACTCCAGAAGCTTCCACGCCTCACGGCGCAGCTCACTCGCCGCGTGCGGATCGGGAAACGTTGCCATGTGGGCCGGATAGACAAGCACCGAGCGCTCCTCGGTCTCGAAGAGTTGCCCGCAGTCACCGCACACTCGCCGGCGGCGGCGGCAAGCGCTTTCGGCATGGCTTCGCCTGGACCAACTTCGGTCATGGCCGCAGTTCGGGCACCGCGGGCCCCCAACCGGCCTCGGAGCCCTACCGGTGATCGTGTGAAATCGCGCCATCTATCCCTCAGGGAGTGCAGGATTTGGGACTGGAAAGCGGGCGAGCCGCCCGAAGACGACCCGCCCGCCAGCCATGACCACGCGGCAAACCACAGCCGCGCGTTCGGTGCCTCAGAGGCAGTGAGTGCGGACGATCAGTCATCCGCGACCATGCTCGAGGTGTTTGGCTTGGGGCTCGGGCTGAAAAGCGCCGCGAGTCCAAGCACGTTGGCCAGCGTCCCGCGCGTGCGGCCGAGGGCCTTCTGAGTCTCGGCCAGCTCCCGCTCGGTGGAGTTCAAGCCGCCACCTCCCCCCGCCGGCGCCGAGTCTCGATCACGCCCTCGAGGGATGGATCCAACTCGACGAGCAGCCGCCCATAGAGCGCGGTGAACGAGTTGTTGAGCCGGTAGGTCCCGGCCCCGTAGACGCTCACCGATGCGTCGTAGCGGATAGCCTCCCAGATGGCCTTGACGCCGAAGCGGGTGACGCCGCGATCTCGGAGGGCGCGGGCTCGGCGCAGCAGCTCGGCGCGAAGGCTGGGGTTCGCGGCGTCGAAGGCCCGGAACCGCTCCTCGATCGTGGCCCCCTTGTCGGTGTCTGGGTGGACCAGGGGGGCGAAGAGGCCGAGTTGGGTCACGAGCCCCCCCGTCCTTCGCAAAGCTCGGAGTCAGCCCCCAGGCGGGGCCCTCCAGGTCAGCGACCCGCTTCCCCTCGTCGGTGAGCTGGAGGCGGCCGCCGTTCTCGTGGCGGTGCTCGTGGACCATCCAGCCGAGAGCCACCATGCCCTCGACCGCCGGACGCGGGATGCAGGCGACGTGCCCGGACTCGATGCTCGCCCGGAAGAAGCAGAGCCAGCCCTCCAGGCGCTGGCGGTCGGTGAGGGGTGCCGAGGTCATCGAGAGATCTCCTGCAGCGCCTCAGAGCGCGCTCGGCCGAGTTCGGAGAAGAGCGCGTCAGAGCCACCTGCGTCGGGGTGACGCTCACGGGCGAGGGCGCGGTATGCGGCCTGGACCTGCTCAGTGGTCGCACTGCGCTCCACGCCCAGGACGTCCCACCAGGAGCGCAAGCTCACGGCGGACGCCGGCGCCGGCAGTGCCTGGTAGCCGGTGAACACGCGCTCCAGTGAACCCACGCCCCATCGGTCCATCCCGCGGAGAGCCTCGATGTGCTTCGAGATCGCCCGGAGGTTCCAGGCGACGCGCGACCATCGGTCGCAGGCGAGAACGTGGGGCTTCCCCTTGAGACGGAAGTAGACCGCTGCACCAGGGTCTCGAGGCTCGCCCTGCCCAGAGCGGGGGAGCCCGTCGAGCCTGAGCTGCAAGTTGCTCGAGATGACCACGCCGGAGGCGCCGAGGCGATCCAGCTCGGCCCGCAGGACCGAGAGCGCGGCCGCGACGGTGAGCCGATCGTCGAATCGGGCTCGGGTGGGCGAAGTCGTCCGGACCCAGCCTGCGGGCCACTCGAGCGGAGAGGCGGTCGGTTCGAAGTCGGTCATCGAGCGCCACCTCCTTCGCCCTCGTCGACGTACTCGAACTCGATCCGCGCGACCTCTGTCTCCGGCGTGCAGCGCATCGCCTGGCAGAACTTCGCGACGAACCAGTCCGCCGACTGTCCGGGGTAGCCCTCGCGCGCTACGTCTTGGTCTGTGATCGCGTCGAGCCGCTCGCGGCGGACCTCCACGACGCGCACCGTGGCGAGCGTCCGGGGCTTCTCACCGGGCTTGAAGCCCATGCACTTGTGGACGCCTCGGAGCAGGTCGCCGGCCTTCGCGTGCCGCCAGCCTGTCCTGCGAGTCACGGTCTTCGATCGGTCCAGGATCTGGGGCTCCGTCATGGAGAAGGAGATGAGCCTCATCGGTTCCCACCTCCCTCGCCGCCGCTGTTCAGGTGCTCGCCCAGTTCGGCGGCGAGCCTGTCCGCCAGGTTCTCGTCGGCGTTCCCGATCGTTGCGTCGAACACCTCCCGCGCGCTGGCGCTGCCCGAGTAGGCCCCGCGGATTGTCCACCCGCCGGTTCCCAGCATCCGAACGCCAACATTCCGAGCCAGGGCGTTTGGGTCGATGCCGAGCCACTCTTCATCCGAGATGGCGTGGGCGTCGCGGTAGATCGCCACTCGCCTCTCGTCGGAAGTCTCCGGCGGCAGCGAGTCCACCAAAGCGATTCGGAACGCCTCGCCGATCACCTTGCCGAGGAGTGGCTTCATCGAAACGTCCTCGGACTGGCGGTCTCCAGAGAAGAACTCGTCTCCGATCCAGTTCTTGCACGAACTCATCGCACCTTGCTCCCTTCCGGCAGGCGCCAGGCACCCGAGTAGAGCGGGAGGCCGCTCTCGTTCGGGGCAAGATCGGGGAGCGACTGGCGGAGCTTGGGAGCCTCGCGCAGGCGCTCGATGTAGGTGGCTTCGGCCTCTCGGATGCCGGCGTGGTGTCCGAAGCGGTAGCCGACGCCGAGGCAGGCGCAGGCGGCGAGGATGCAGAGGGCGCGGTCGAGCCACTTCACGGCTGCACCTCCATCCCCTTGGGGAACTGGCGGACGCGCCGCAGGTCTTCGGGCCACTCGGAGGGGTCGGCGCCCTTCGGGTGGTGAACGTCCATCGAGCACCGCGCCGTGTAGGCGGTCGCCTCGCGTAGGCCAAGCGCGTGCTCATACTTGCCGCAGAACGGGTGCGACCCCAGCCCCCGCACGAAGCACGGCACTTCCGCCGCCTTGCACTGCTCGACGACCGAGCGGAACCAGTCCACGTCGCAGGGCTTGGCTTTGCGGCCGGTCTGGCCCTGGATGATGATCCAGTCGAGCTTGGCGCACGTTCCGCCATGCGGGCGGAGGACTCCATGCGTACCGTTGATGGCGTCGATCTCGGTCGGTGGATCGACCGGCTGCAAGTAGAGGAAGTCCACCGCCCCCGTCGGCTCGTAGACCACGAATCGCAGCGCCGCCGGGGTGTCCAGCAGGTGCGGAATCCGCTCGTCGGCCTCGGCCTGGTTGCCGACCTTGACCCCGAGCCAGACGTTGGGGAGGGGCCAGGCCGGGACATCGTGGTCCGCGGCCCAATGCTCAACCTCGCTCATTCTCTCGGCGTTGATCCGACGCACCGCCTCGGCGATCTCGTCCCCGACACGGAAAGGCGCCGTCAGGTACTCCCGCATCCGCTCCGGGTGCGCCGTGAGCACCTGGAAGGTGTGCTGCGGGCACAGGGCCATGATTGCGAAGGCGCGGTCGATCAGATCGTCGGCCCAGCCGCCATCGAAGGGGTCGACGCTGAGGCGCGCTCCGCGCCTGGTCTTCGTCCAGCCTAGCGGAGTGCCCGTGCCCGCGCGCGGGCCGTGATAGGGGTACCACTGCTCGTCGTGGTCGAGGTACTTCACGACCGCACCCCCTTCCGCAACCGCGGGAGGTTGAGCCCGATCACGAGCAGCACCGCCGTCCAGAGCATGGTGTCGGAGAGGATCCGAGCCAGCGGGTCGAGGACGGGGATCATCGCGCAGCCCCCTCGACCCGTAAGGTCGTGAACATCGCGTCCAGAGCCGTGACGCTCTTACCCGTCGCGCGGTTGAAGGCGCGGGCCTCCAACGACGACTTGCCGACCCAAAGAGCGATCAAGAACACGGCGATGGCCAAGAGGCCGAGCAGCTCAAGGCGGGTTTCTGCCTTCACGACACCACCCCCTCGAGCAGCACGCCCGCGTTGACGCGAAGCGCCAGGCAGATCTTCGCGATGTCGTCGGCGCGCAGCGAACTGTGCCCGCACTCGATTCGGGAGATGCGCGACTGGCACAGGCCGACGGTCGCACAGAACTCCTCCTGGCTCTGGCCCAGCCCCAGGCGCAGGGCGCGCACGTTGTCGCCGACCTTGGCGCGGATGGCGCGGGGCTCCAGCGTCGGGGACTTCACGACTCACCTCCGACCGGCTCCGGCTGCTCGGCGGCTTCGGTGGCTTCGGTGGCTGCGGGCTCCACCTGCTCGGCGGCTCGGAGCACGCGGAGCATGTCGGGGAGGTCGTCGGTGACCCCATCGGCCAGCGCGGCCAGTTGCGCGGCCAGCGTGTCGGCCTCCGACAGCTCGAGGCGCGCCGTGGCGGAGGCCAGCACGGCGGCACCGTGGCGCTCCTGGATCTTCGAACGCAAGGTCTCCGCCTTGCCAGGAACCCGGCCGAGCTTGATGCCGGCGGCTTCCGCTTTGCGCTTCCAGGCGACGGCGGCGCCCATGCGGTCGAGGACGGGGTGGGGGATCTGGGGATCGTTGCTCACAGGGCACCCCCTTCGATCTCGGCGCGCACTGCACCGGCGGCAGCCTCGGCGGTCATCACGACCACGCCCCGCTCCTTGGCGGCGGTGTTTAGGTCGGCACGGTTGATGGGATCGAGCCCCTCCCACGCCTCCTGGCTCACGACCAACAGCGCACCCTCGCCCGCGGCACCAATCGCGATGTCGAGGGCGATCCGCCACCGCTCGCCGGAGGACAGCTCGGCAATGGGCGTCGGGCTGGGACGCCCGTAGGCGACCATGATTCGGCCACCCTCGATCGTCATGCCCTCGGGGACAACGCCACCAATCAGCTCCGTGATCGCCCCGTCGAAGCCTTGGGCGGCATCCCGGACCCTCTTCGCGTCGGTGGCGAGCTTGGTCGAGGCGGCGAGCTGGAGCTTCGCTTCCTCCAGGCGGCGGAAGGCTTCGATGCGCGTGCGCTCAGCCTTCACCTTCTCGTCGAGGGCGCCGATGGCCTCGCGGCGCTGGGCGAGGGCCTGCTCCTGCTTCTCGCCCCAGGTCGGCCTGGCGTTGGCGATCTGCCGCTGCTTGAACTCGACATCGTCGAGCCGCTCGCGCAGCGCCTCCGACTCGGCGGCCAGCTTCGCCAGTTCGCGCTCGGCGCGCTCGTGGCAGGTACGGTCCTCGGCCAGGGCCGCCACATCGGAGGCCAGCGCGGCGCGTTCCGCCTCGGCGTCCGTTGCATCCTTCGGGTCCAGGGGCTCGGAAGCCTCGGCCGCTTCCTTCCCAGCCAGTGCCCCGGCCCGGACTCGCTCCGACTGGGACTCGAGGTCACGGGCGCGAGCCTGGGCGTCCCGGCGCAGCTTCCCGGCAACCGCGACCGGATCGGCCATGTTCAGCCCGTCCAGCGCGCGGTCCAGGTCGAGGCCGCAGGAAGCGGCGGCGGCTGCAAACAGAGTCGAGGTCGCGCGAAGCCCGGTGAGGCGGCACAGCGCCTGGATCCGGGCCGCGTCCGCGCGCTCGGGGTCCTTGATGCCGGGGTCGACCAGGACGCTCGGGTCCGCGCCGGCGATGGCCGAGACGGTGAGCGTGCCCGAGCGCCGGGTGTTGCGGCCAACGGTCAGCTTGACGCCCAGGCCATCGACGCGCCCCTTGGCTGCGCCGTCGCGCGGGGTGAGGCTCGCGTCTCCCCCGGTGGCCCGGTCGACAGCGGACAGCGCGGTCGTCTTCCCTCGGCCGTTCAGGCCACGCAGGACAACGATGCCGCCCCCTTCGGGTACGGGGATCTCCAGGTGCTCGATGGCGCCGACGTTCTCGATCGTGATGGTGTTTTCGGTCATGGCCTCTGCTCAGTAGTCGCTAGCGGTGGTCAGCCGTTCGCGGGTTGGGGTTGCCCCGGTGGCGTGGAATGCCTGGGGTCGATGAAGGTCCGCAGCCGCTCGACGAGAGCTGCCGCGCGTGGGTCGAAGCCGGGCCGCCCCGGCGTGAGGATGTCGGCGGAGTCGCGCACGAAGTCGTTGACGATCACGCCGACTCCTTGGCGCAGGTGATCTGTGGCCTCGGCTATGCCTTCGCAGTAGCCGGAGCGGCGGGTGGCGTCCGAGTTGAAGCGGCTGATGCAGTCTTGCTTCGAGGTCATCACGCGCCCTCCGGGTCGCCACCGCGCCCAGCGCCTGAGAACAGCGCAACGTCCTCGGGGTCGAGCGGGGGCTCGTCGTCGCAGCCTGGCTCGCGCTCGGAGCCTCCAAGTCGATTTGCCAGCTCGTCAGCGCGCGTCGACGCGGACTCCTCCTCCGGGATATCCCGGCCGGCCACGCGCTCCAGGCTCGCGGCTACGCTTTGGTCGATCACTGTTCGATCGACGAGTGGAAGGTGCGCGCCTCCGTCCATCGCATCCTCGCGACGCGCAATCACCGCGGCAACCGGGGACAGCGGAACCATGTTGGCCATCCGGCGCAGCGGGGTCTTAGAGGCCATCGCCGCGAAGTGGTCCTGCCAGCCGAACGAGTTCTGCGCGCCGTTGCCGCGCGCCGCGTCGATCTCGGGGCGCCAGCACACTCGGACAACGGGATCCTGGCCACGCTTGCGCCCAATGGCGTAGGCGCCGATCAGCAAGCCAGCCTCACCCTCGCGCGTCGGGACGTGGACCAGCTCGTCGCGCTCCGCGGTGTAGCGGAACTCGAAGTGATCCTTCTCGAACACTGGGCGGCCGACCGCGGTGTCCACTCCGCCGCCCTGGATCATCAACTTCACCAGGCCCTTGTAGCCCGGGAGGAAGGTGCAGGCTTTGCCACCGATGCGCTTGTCGTAGCGAGGGATCAGGTAGCCCTCGCCCGTGAACCCGTCCAACGAGAGGCCGGCGACGGCGCCCTCCATGACGGAAGCGTAGAGCGAGAGCGGCTCGCACTCGAACAGTGCGGGCATTCGCTGGGCGTAGGCGACGATGGTCGCCACGAATCGCTCTGGGGAGATGATCGCGGGCAACACCCGCTCGATCTGATCGCCCATGCGGTCCAGGTTCCCGCGGAGTTGGACGATCCGCGAGTCGTTGGACTTGATGAGTCCTTGGTTGGTCATGGCTCTCTGCTTTCGGGTTGTCGCGGCTGGTCAGACCGCGGCCGGCGCCGTCGGTTTCCCGACGTGAAGGCGCCTATAAGTGTAGGGCTTTCGCTCGATAGTGCCACCGCTTACGGCGATGGTTTTCCGTGAGAACTTGCGGCCGGATGGAGTCCGCCCAAAGGTCGCGTCTTTGAGCGCCTCGGCCAGCCTCGCCTCGATCGCCTTGGCGTGTTCCTCGGTCTTCTTGATCCGCTCCTTCAGCTCGTCCCGGGTCTCCAGCAGATCATCGACAACCGCGTCGACCTCGACCTCTTCTCCCGTGTCGTCGGGGTGCAGTCGATCGTGCGCTTCGATCCAGGCGCGGGGGTCTACCTCCTGTGTGAACGGCGGCTCGGTCATGCTCTCGACGCAGCCCCATAGGGCCCGCTCGCGCTGGAGCATGTTCAAGGCCAGGCGGTCATTGAGCGGCTGGTAGTACGGGCGGAAGTTCCGCTCGACCATCGCCGCAACGATCGTGGCCTTGAGCCCCAAGGTCGCCATCCCGTGCGTCACCTGCATCAGTGGCCGAATCGGAGGCTCGGCGTCCCAGTCGGCGCCGGCGTAGAAGCCGACTGACTTGCACTCCAGGAGCAACAGCTCGCCGGGGACGAGCACGACGGTCCCCGTGTCGTCCGTGAACTCGATCTCGCGCGTCGCCCTCACGAAGCCGTCAGGAGACACCAGGCGCCATCGCTCGGTCTTGTGACGGTAGAGCGGCTGCCCGTTCCAGATGCCAGCGAGCTCGCAGTCAGGGAACGCCCCGGCGAGGTCCTCGGAGTCGTAGGGCACGACCTCGAAGTCCGTTCGCCGGTTGATCTCCTCGCGGATCACCGGCTCGAGCACGCGGCCCATGTAGACCACCTCCACATCGTCGAGGTCCGGCTCGGCCAAGAGCCCAGCCTTCTCGCCCCAGAGTTGGAGGGACGAGCGATACTTGTCGAGCCCGCAGGCGGAGGCGGCGTCGGAGGACCCGATGCCTGTGCGGCGGACGGTGCGCCACTCTTCGAGGGCGGCTTGCTCCTCGGGAGTGGGGGAGGGGATGCGGGTGGGGAGGATCATTTGGAGCCCCCTTCCATCGCCTGACCAGCCTTGTACTCCGCGAGCATCGCCCGGAAGTCGCTCATGCCGCCCACGGTCATGCCTCGCTGGGCAGCCCAGTCGCTGTAGTAGCTCTCGGTCTTCCCTCCAGGGGCGAAGTGCGAGTCGTAGTTGAGCCCGCCAACCTTCTCCTTGAACCAGGGCGTATCGCGCCACGCCAGATAGACGGCGAACATCTCGGGGCGCCGCGTCGGCAACTCCCGGTCGCGCGGGATGAACGTCCGCTGCTCGGGCTCGGGCGGCACGTACCGGCCAACATCCTCTGCGGCGCCCCAGGCGTGAACCAGCGTCCCGTGTATGTCGCCCGACTCGATCTGGAAGCCGTACTCCAAACCGTCGATCTCCACGGTACCGCTGACCACGTGGTTGATGGCGTCGAAGGCATGGATCTCGTCGATGCTGATGCCATCCCGCTCCTTCTCGTGGTTCCAGGTCATATCCGCCAGGCGCTCCAGGAAGTCCTCGGGCGGCTCAGTGAGAAGTTGGGGGCCGCTGGTTTCGATTGAGCTGCTCACGCCGACGCCCCCTCTCCCAGCCCGAGCAGCTCGAAGTGCTCCCGAGCAACGTCGCAGGCCAGCGAGCACTCGGCATCGAGGAAGTCCACCCACTTCGCGCCAGCCGCGCGCAGGGTCTCGATCGCGGTCTCGGTCTGCCCGTCGTTGAGTTGCTCGCGCGCTTGCTCCAGCGCCTCGCGCACTTCCTCGGCGGCCAGATCGAACTCCTCGACGCGGGCCCAGCCGGCGCGCAGTTCGTCGTCGGTCGCCTCGTCGTTGGGCGAGTAGTCCATCCGCTCGCGAAGCGCGCGCGGGTCGTAGCCCTTCTGGTCGGGGTAGACGATGCCCCCGATGTCGATGGAGCGGGCCCGGTCGTCACCGAAGGCGAAGCTCGCTCCGATCGGGACCGTGCGAAGGGTCGCGGCGATCTCGTCGATCGCGTCGCGGACTTGGAGCGAGCCCAGAAGGGGCCGCTTGCGGGAGGTCGGTCGGGTCGTGGTAGCCATGGCTCTCTGCTTTCCGGGGCGGCTGGTTTGCGGGGTGGTCAGCCCCACCGCCCTCTCGATGATTAGATATCACCATATCGGATAGACCAGCACAAGTCAGATCCGGGGAAATCCTGGATCTTTTCACTCTCGGGCCAGATCCTCCCCGGGATGGCCCAGTCCAAGAGGAAGGCGGGAGGGCGCGCCGCGGTCCCGGTGGATCCGGTTGCGTGCCCCCTGTGCGACGACGACGAAGACGAGATGAGCCGGCACGGGCTCAAGCTCCACCTGGTGCGCGTCCACAGGATGCCCACGGAAGAGGCCGTCGACGCCGCCAACAGGGCCCAGCGGCACGGGGGCCCCCTCGACATCGCTCGGGCGGTGCGCGCGTACCTGGCGGCCAGGCGGGAACTGGCTGGGGGCGCCCCGTTCTTCGACGAACTGCCGGCGGATGCCGTCGCGCACTTCCGGGCCGATGCCGAGGGGCGCGCTGAGCGCCTGCGCCTCGAGATTGAGCGGGCCTGCGAGAAGGCCGAGGGCGAGAAGCCCAAGGCCAAGCGGCGCCGGTAGCGACAGGGCCTTTCGGCGGGCATCGCGCAGAGCCAGCTCCCGCTCGACGAGTGCGCGGGCATCGACCGGCGTCGAGCGCTCCCCGATCTCGGTCAGGCTCCCATCGCCGGCGATCAGGTAGCAGGTCCAAGGGTCGAGCGTGCGGGCTTGGTCGTCGCGGACGACGAGGGCGCGCTCCTTGTCGCCCTGGGCGAAGGACCAGAGGCCGGGGCGGGGGGTTGTCCAGTTGGGGTGGGTCACTGCGTCGCCTCCCAGAGCTTCGCCAGGTCCTCGTCGGCGATCTGCACCTTGGGCAGGCCGCCGTGATGTGCGCCCTCTTCAGGTCCAGGCTGCAAGCCGAGTCTCGATCCGTGGTAGTGCAGCGGGTGGCCCAGCGGGTAGAGCCCGGGGAGGCGGATGTCTTCGACGATGCGATCAACGCGCGCACGAAGCGGCGCCTGCCGATGCTCACCTTCGGCGACAACCGCTTGAACGATCGCGCGGAGCGCCGGGGCGGCGATCTCGAGCCCGCGCTCCACCTCATCCTCCGCCCACTCGCACCATCGCTGCGCCAGCGCGAGCGTCGGGAACGGCCGCGACTCCGCTACGAACCCCGTGTAGTGCGAAGCGTGGAATCCAGCCTCGGAGTGCACGATCTCGCAGCGAGGGCCCGATCGGCCGTCTGCGTAGAGCCACCACTTCGGGAGGGTTCGGGATTGCTTCCAGGTCATGCCACAGCCTCCGCTGCCAGCTCCAGCGCGTTGGCACGGACGATCGCCTCGACCACCGGGGGGCAAACACTGTTCCCGACCAGGCGCGTCCTGGTGGCCTTGGTGAACGCCACGCGCGATCCGTCGTCGTCGATGCCCCAGTCGTCGATGTAGTCCTCGGGGAAGCCCTGGCACCGGAAGAGTTCCCGGGGATCGAGCATTCGCATCCCGACGTCGACAAGGGCGTGGTTGGCCCCGTCCACCATCAGCAGGACCCTCCCTGCTTCATCAGTCCGCAATGGGCCAGGGGCGTAGGTGCGGATCAGGTCGGCGACCAGCCGGCCACGATCGGTCGGCCCCTCCAGGGTCGTGGAGGCGAGGCCGTGGCTGTCGCGGGTCGTGACAGAGCCTGCGGGACGCTCCAATCCGTGCCCGTAGACGCCGCCGTAGTGCTTGACGAGCCAGGCCGCGACGAGGCTCGCGCCGTTCGCTGTGCCGGTGACTGTCGGCGCTGGACGATCGATGGCGCGACAGCGCGGGGCCTGCGTGGGTCGCTCTCCGTGCCTGGGGACAGTGAAGGGCGCGACGAGGGCATGGTGTCCGCCGCCGGCGCAGACTGCGCCGAGCGGGGCATCTGTGGCGCTCGAAGCCGCTCGAAGGTGGGCTTCCGAGGTCCCCTGGAGGCGGACCAGATACGGCTGGGGCGCCTCGAGCACGATGCGGCGGAGCCCGGTCGCAATCCTGTGCAGCGTCTTGTCCGCCAGCGGCTTCTTGCGTTCGAAGACCGAGCGGCAGGCAATCGACCAGTCGATGCACTCTGCGGCGGATCGGAACGGAAGGGCTTGGTCGGGGCCGTGCGTCGCCTCCGGCCAGGAGATCGGCTGGCCATCACACCGGGCGATCAGGAAGAGCCGCTTTCGAGTGGTCGGCGCTCCGTAGTCGCAGCCGCGCAGCTCCCGCCACTCCACGTCATAGCCCGCGGACCGGAGCTCGGAGACCCACCGCTCGAATGTGCGGCCACGGCGGCGGGGGCATGGGCGTCGGTCGCGGCCGAGCGGCCCCCAGGTTCGAAACTCCTCGACGTTCTCGAGGAGGATCACCCGGGGCCGAACGGTCTTCGCCCACCTGATCACGACCCAAGCCAGATCCCTGCGGCGCGTGTCCCGGATGGGGCGTCCGCCGCGGGCCTTCGAGAAGTAGGTGCAGTCGGGGCTGAACCATGCGAGACCCACGGGACGACCGCCTGTGACTTCGAGAGGCTTCGCCCGAAAGACGTCCTGGCAGAGGTGCCGTGCGCCCGGGTGATTCGCTCGGTGCATCGCGACAGCCTCGCGATCGTGGTTGATCGCCACGTCCACCGACCGACCGAGGGCTTGCTCGATCCCAATGGAGGCTCCACCGCCTCCAGCGAAGTTGTCGACGACTAGCTCGTCGAAGAGCTGGGCGCCCTCGCACGCTCCGTATCGTCGAAGAATCACGCCGCACCCGCCTTCCGCGAATCGATCCAGCTCGCCCAGTCCTCGACCGTGTGGTCGTGGACGCCCCGGTGGCACTTTGCGCACAGGCAAATGCCGTTCTCCGGGAGGTCTGGGCCGCCGCGAGACTTGGGCAGGAAGTGGTGAGCTTGAAGCTCCCAAGCCGAACTGCACCGCTCGCACCGATGGCCGGCGCGAATCAGCACCAGGCGCCTGAACTCCTCGCGGGCCCAGCGTCGATCGGCGAGGGCCGCGCGACGCTCGGCAAGCTCCCGCTCGAACTGGAACCCGGATCCTCGATTGGCGCTCCTGCGCTTCAACTCGCGGTGACGCTCCAGGCGCTTGCGGTTGCGGCGCTGGTTCCAGGCTTCGCGGCGGTTGGGGTTGGAGCGCTTCACGAGTCACCCCCAGCCAGTTCCGCCGCGAGCATCCCCGCGGTCTTCGCGCCAGGCGGCAGCATCGGGCGCTCGTCGTCCAGCGCATCGTCGGCGGGTTCCTCTCGCCCGTCCGGGAAGCGGCGGACCAGCTTCGCCTCGGTCACCCGCCGGCCGTTGCCGTCGACCCGGAGCGAACCCCAGATGTCGCGGTAGGGGACCTGGCTCCAGACGAGCCGGCCCTCGATCGCTTCGACCAGGTGCGCGGGCGCCGGGATCCCGTAGGTGTGGGTCCGCGCCACGGCCTCGGCCGCTTCGAGGAGCTGCGCCAGGGAGTAGCTCCCGAGGATCGCGGACCAGGCCGCGAGCTGCGCCGGCCCGCCGTTGCGGAGCCCGGGGTAGCACTCGCCCAGGAACGCGAGGGTCTTCGCGACGTGCTCGGCGCGCTTCATGCCCGCCTCCCGTGCCGCCGCTCGCGGTCGGCCTTGCGCCAGTCGAAGTCCTCGGTCGGGGCCGGGACGAGCTCGAGCGCGCCGGTTCGCACCTGCTCGGCGATCTGCTCGCCCACGGTGCCAACTGGGCGCCCGGCGCGAGGTCGGTCGGGCTCGACCAGGGCCTGGTAGTTCCCGGCCGTCGAGTGCTCCACGGCCCAGCCGAACCGCACTGGGCCCATGGTCTCGATCTTGCGCAGCGCCGTGCGGGCGCCGACGAGCGTGTGGGCCTTGGACAGCCTGGCGGCCAGGTGCTCGGTCCAGACCTCGAGCATCGCCCAGAACGGGCCGCCCCGCAGCCGCTCGAACTCGCCACCCGGGGCCAGGAGCTGATCCCACGCCGCGACCTTGGCCCGACCACCGCGAGCGGAGCGAGCTTGCGCCGCAGGCGCTGCCGCCCGGGGCTTGGGCGGGGGCTCGGGCTCGGGAGCGGTGGGGGGTTGGGGGGTCTTACTGGGTTGGGATGGGTTGGGTTGGGTTGGGTTGGGTGTTGAACCAGGTTGAACCTTGGTTGAACCAGGTTGAACCAGGTTGGAACCTGGTTGAGCCTGGTTGGCCTCGATCGCCGTTTTCGGGGCCTTGGAGGGGGGTGCGGCCTTGGCCTGGCGCTTCGCGGCGCTCCGGCGACCCGCCTCCGACATCGCCTCGCGGTAGGCGTCGGCATGCTCCAGTTCCCGCAGCATCCGCGGGCTCGCCAGCTTCCCATCCTCGAAGACGAAGCACCGACGGACGCGATCGGTGACCAGGCTCGGCACCTCTTCGGGATCGCAGCCCAGGGCGTCAGCCAGGTCATCGGGGGTGTCGGCGAGCCACCCCCCGGCCTCCCAGAGACGGTTGAGCAGGTGCACGTAGACCCCCTTCTCGGCCCAGTCCATGCGCTGGACCTTGCCGCTCGAGAGGTAGTCGCCGGTGTACCACTGCATCGCCGGGCGGTCGTTCAGGCGGCCGTTGCGGGATGCGCTCACGCCGCCCTCCCTTCGCGGAAGTCCCGGCACTTGATCTTGGTGATGACCCTCTCGCCGCGGCGGTTGAGCATCTCGACCTCGGGGCGGGCAACGATGCCCTCTGCGGGGAAGTCACCCCAGCGGGACTTGAGATCGCCGCTGCGGCACCAGTCGATCGCGATGCTCAGCCGCCCCGAGCCGATCACGGGGGCGACCTCCAGCCCCAGAGACTCCGCGATCTCTTCGAGACTCGACCGTTCCAGCCACATCCCACACCAGGCATCGAAGAGGACGATTCCCTGGTCCTGGCGGTAGTTGCCACCACCTTTCTGGATCTTCGCCCCGTAGCCCTCGCCGTAGAGAACCATCTCCTCCGGAAGGCGAGCGAAGGCTGAGCTCTTCACGATCCTCGCGCCGGCCTCGAAGACTCCACGAGGGAGCTGCGCGCGAAAGGTCTTGCCCCGGACGTCGCAGCCGTTCGCGCGAATCAGCCGGACGTTGGTCCCGTCGATCTTCTCGGTGAAGGTCCAGGAGTTCTTTCGCAGGTACTCGAACTCGGGCTTCGCCCAGCGCCCCTCCAGGAGCGTCTTGTGATTCGTCTCGGGGTCGCGGAGCCATACCGTCTGGATCTTGTGGTACTCGCTCACGCCGCCCTCCCGCCGTCGTCGCCGCCGCCCTTGTTGACCGCGTGGATCCCAAGCAGGGTGATCCGCACCGATCCGTCATCCCGGCGGGCCAAGAACTCCCTGGCGATCAACTCCCGCACCACTTCGCTGCCGTGCCGGGGCCCGCCGTCGGGGCTGCGGTAGCCCACGTCCTCGGTCGTGCGCTCCGCTCGCAGGATGTGGGCGCGCTTGGCCCACTCCAGGGCGCTGCGCTGATCTCTGGTCAACTGGTTCGAGTCTGTCACTGGGGCATCTCCTGCTCCGTGGCCTCTGCTGGATCCGCTGGTCAGGCGGGGTGGGATCGGGGGGATCTAGCGCGCTGGTCGGGCGCGCGGTAGGCTCCCCGCTGGTCTGTGACGCTGGCCGGGGTGGTTCCCGACCGCGAAGGCGTCATGGCCTCTGCTGGCCCTGGCCGCCCTTCGGGGTGGCCGGGGCTTTCCCCATTCGTGGGGAGGTGGGCGCCCGCCTTCGTGGGGTGGTAAGTCCCGACGGGCGCCCCCATGGCGCTGCCTCTGCTAGCCCCGGCTCTTGCAGCGCCCGACGCCCCATGAAGGGGGCAAGGCGGCATTGCAGCCGGGATTCGGCGCCAGCTCGCGGCCGGCGCGGTGGATTGGTGGGGCTCAGCCCGCATTGCGGATCTCCCCGCCCTCGAGCAGCGTGGTCAGCCGTCCGGGCAGGCAGATGAGGTTGCGCTGGTACAGCGCCTCGCCCCACAGCTCGGACCGATCTGAGCTGACGATGGTCTCGATCTGCTCGAAGATCGTCCGGCGATCGACGGCGTTCCTGGAGGCCAGGCCGCGGCGGATCGCGCAGCGAAAGCACAGGTAGTCGTAGGACTCCGGGTCGTCCGCGCGCTCGAAGTACCGGGCGAACCCCGTGGGCAGCGTGTGCTTGCAGCCTTCGCAGGTGGAGGGACCGAGGGAGGTCATTTCGACCCCCTTCCGCGCAGGATGATCGGGCCCTTGCCCAGGGCCGCCCAGAGGTCTTGGTGGCACCGCAGCAGGGCCACCAGGGCCGCGCGCGAGGGCACGAAGATGAACTCCCCCTCGGCCAGGCCCGCGGCCTCGATCTCGGAGGCGTGGGGGCGAGTCGCGGATTCGCGGGGCTCGCCGGATGACCCCCCAGGAGGGCTTCCAATGGCCTCCAGCCCCCGAGGCGGAATCATAATCCGCGGGTCGGCGGTTCAAGTCCGTCCACCGCTACCACCCTCCGGCCGTCCATGGGAGCGGCCGGGAGAGGGCCCAGATCCGGCCCAGGAGCGTCCGAGGCCAGATCGGTAATGCTCGAGCACGCGCCAGCGCGAACCTGATCAGTGACACTGGGCGGCACGGAGTTGCCTCCCGAATCACCCTTCGTCGGTAAGTGGGTCGGTGCCTCGCCCAAGGCCGCGATCCCTTGGACGCCTCGAACGCAAGCGGCGCGCCGCCTGCTAGGCCGACGACGCGCCGATTCACTCCTCTGTCGTCAGCTCCAGGGAGTCGACGCCACGATCGAGTCGGGGTCGACCGGCAGCCACGCGCCGGTGTCCCGCACCTCGTGGGTCACGCGTCCGACCGGGTCGAAGATCCGGTAGGTGTCGCCCTTGCCCCAGTAGAAGTGCAGCGACCACGACGGCTCGTGGGCCTCGACAGTGTGGATGTCGCGTCCACCGAGCCAGGTGATGTCCCCGGGGAGCAGCATGCGCCGCTCGACCGGGACCAACTCCGACCCGTCGAATTCGAACTTGGTCTCGATGAGGAGACCTTCCTGGACCAGCACGAGGCCCTCGCCACCACCGTGGTCGTGGGGGGCCGTGGTGCCCTCCGGGGCCCATCGGCAGGCGAAGGCCTCGCCGTCGGGGCCGGGGTCCAGCGGCTGCCCAACGTAGTTTCGCCCGCTCGGGATCCGAGCGCCGAGGCTGGACAGGACAGCGAGGCCCTGCTGGAAGTAGCTCGACGCGGCGGTGAAACGCTGGGCGTCGAGGAAGTTGGTAGGGAACGATTCGGCCATGGAGGCCCTCCGGCTCTCGGTCGGGACGCGCCGACCGGTCGTTGGGGAGAGCCGAGGGAAGCCCTCGAGCTCGGCGGAGCGCCGATCCGCTGGCTCGGCTGCCGTCCCCCCCTCACCGAGAAGGGGCCTCCAAGGGAAGGCGCGGCCGCTCGCGGGCGGGACGGGCATGCTCCGCGATGCGGACCAGGCAGTGCGGACCGCAGTCCGCGGTCGCGGGGACGGGTCGACGGCCGTGCGTGATCGGCGATGTCGCGCTCCACACGCGACGAGGAGCGCCGGCCCACGCTCTATCTCTCATCCGACGACCTGCGCGCCGATCGCGCTCGAGCTTCCGCCCGCGCGATCCTGCTCGCGTCCGACCAGGGCGAATCCGACACGCTCGGTTTCGAGCGCGACGGCCTCCTGGCCGAGGCTCGAGGCCAGCTGGAAGGCCTCTTGCTCCGCGCGGGCGATCACATCGGCCTCGCCCGCGGCGTCGGTCACCTCGACCACGACCACGACCACGAGCGTGGGCTCCGACGCGCCGTGCCACTCCCCCTGGGCCATGAACGCGGTGAAGCTCCCGAAGGTGCGGCAAAGGGAGTCCAGGGCCCGGCGACGACGCGCGCGCGCACGGTCCCAGCGGATCCAGCCGCCGAGAAAAGCGGACGGATCGAGCGGGGACCGTAGGCCGATCGAGAAGGTGAGGCGCAGGGCGGGCTCGAAGCGGGAGCTCATGCCCCGCCTGCCGTGCCCCCGTGCCTCGGTGAGCCGTGCGTGGGCGGGACGATCAAGTGGTCGGGCCTCGCCTCTCAGATGACGCGGCCGCCATCCGACCCAACGGGGCCGGCTCGTCATGAGGACCTTGGCGAGGCTCCCTGCAGATCCGAGTGACCCCTTCGGCATGACTGGGATCGCTCGACGTGGCCAGGGCACGATTCCGACCTTCGAATCGCGCAGAGCTCGATCGCAGGGGCCCGGCCGCCGATCGGCCCCGAGTCGGCGGCGGTCACCGCGTCAGGGTCGCCGGCGCGACGGGTCGCTCAGAGGCGGTGCAATCGAGCTTGCCATCCGGTCCGTCGATCTCGTGGAGACGCGGCGGCGAGTTTGCGAGGTCGCCTCGCCAGATCGCCGGTCGTCCTGGTTGATCCAGGTGAGGCGGTCTTGTCGGCGCATCCCCGGGCAACAGACGCCGGGCCGAAGTGAATCGGCGCGGCGCCATCCGATCGGGCGACAATGAGCTCGGACCGTCCATTCGCGTGGTGAGCGGCCGAGGAACGCCATGGAATCGGCCGCTGGACCGCGGTCAAGGACGGCCGCACTTGGGCCGCCCAGTGCCAGTTGGCGCGAGGAGTCCGAAGCGTGCGGCCGTTCTCGTCGGTCCAAGAGATCCGCAGCGGCCGCCCAGAATGCCGAGACCAGTCGGACTCCGATGCAGATCGGCCGCCAAGGACAGTCCGTCAGCAACCCGCGGTAGCTGCTGGCCGCACTCGGGCAATGGATGGCCGATCGTGCCGCTCCCTACCCCTCACAGTCACATCTCAAAGATCAATCATCGATGGCCAAGCTCCGGTCGGCCGGGAGGACGACGCGGAAGCCCAGGTCCCAGAGGCGGCTCGCCGGGTGGTTCCTGATCCGGTACCCCGAGCGACAGTTCGCGGCCGAGTCCCAGAAGCTACCGCCGCGCATCACGCGCCACGGGCCGGCGCCGCCGAGAAGGTCCTGGCACCACTCCCAAACATTCCCGTGCACGTCGAACAGGCCGTTCGGATTCGGCTGCTGCGGCTCCTCGCCATCCGGGGGGCGAGTGGCGACGTCGTGGACCCGACCTCCCGAGTTGCCTTCGTACCAGCCGTGGTCGTCCAGGGCCCCAGGGCTGAACCAGTAGTCACCCTCGTTGCCTGCTCGCGCTGCGTACTCCCACTGAGCCTCGGTCGGCAGGTCGCCCGGCTGATCCGATCCCATCGCCCAACCGAGGAACCTGCTGTACAGCATGGCTCCAAAGAAGTTGATCTCGCCCTTCGGCTTACGGCTACTCGTCTCGATCTCCCTGCCAGACATCAAGCTGAACTGGCTCTCGGTGACGGGAGTTGCCCCGAGCCGGAATGGGGTTGGGATCTTCACCTGCTGGCGACTGGGAGCGTCCCCGTCACCCATTGCGAATGAACCGGGATCGATCCGAGGAAAGGGGGTGAGCCCGTGGATCGGCGGAAACAACTCCTTCAAGGTCGGACGGTCCGGTTGTCCAAAGCGCCGGAAGTACAGGGCTCTACGAGTGGACACTAGCTCACCCGGTTCCTCCTCGAGCGCGACGAGTAGCTCGTCCAGGTGGTAGCAGTCCGCCCACATCTCCTCCTCGCTGGACCGGCTCGCCATCCACAGCCGTTCGACGAGTTGAATCGTTGCGGCCCGTGCCCCCTCCCCGCGACCCAGGATGTTCGGCAGGTCCAGGAGAATCTCGCCGCGACGCTCAGGGTCCGACGAATCGAGCCCCAGCACCTTCTCGACCGTCGACGGCGACACTCCTGTAGCACTGGCCAGCACTCTGCGCCCCAGGACCGGATTGTGCTCGACGAGCCGCTCGATCATCTCGTCCTTGTCGGCCAGCTCATCCGTGCCGACCAGGAGCGCGAACGGTTCGGCGAAGAAGCCGAGGTGATCCTCCGCCAGCGCGGCGGCCTCGGCGAGCTGCTCGTCGCGGGTGAGGCTCCGCAGCCAAATCATGACCAGGACCTCACGAAGCTGGCCGTGCCAGAAACGCCAGTTCCTCCCCTCCTTCTCGCCGTATCGACCGATGATCCCCGTGATCGCCTGCACGTCCTGGAGGAAATCGTCAGGGCGTCGGCTCCATTCGTTGAGCACGGCGCGGACGGCGACGTCCGTCTCGACGCCTTGCTCTTGGAATAGGGCGTCGAGGTCCGACTTGCGAACTGCTGTCTCGCCCTTCTTGCTCATCTGGACCGCCAGGAACACGAGCCCAGCGCGCATCACGGCCGGATTCGGGTTCTTCTTCGGAGGATCCTGGAACTCACCGGAGAGGAGCAGCTCGAGGACCTGCTCGTAGAGTGCGCTGCGAGACTCATCGGGCGTCTCGCCACGGCGCAAGAGCAAGCCGAAGTACGTCAACCAGAGCGGGTTCCCGGCCAGAAGCGACAATCGGCTGTGGGGGAGGTCGGCCCAGCGCTTGATGTGATCCTCGGCCGCCCCCTCGTCGCCGATCCAGGCGCTCAGGAACTTCTTCTGTTGAGCGATTCCCATGGGCTCGACGTCCGCCTCCACGTAGCCGCCCGCGGGCTTGCGATACGGAATCGTCCGCGTCGCCACGACGATGGCGGACGAGCCCATCTGTTCGGAGAGGTTCGCGAGCCAGGAGCGAGTGGTGGTTCTCAACTCGCCGCGGACCTCGTCGAGCCCGTCGAGGAGCAGCAGCAGACGCCCATGCTCGCGCTCGGCCACGAGCGCCTCGCGGCGAGCATCGGCAATGTCCTGCTGCTCCTCGAGGTAGTCGAGCAGCTTGTCCCAGGCGTCGCCCTTTCGATTCTGCCCCGCTCTCCAGCGCGCGAAGTCGGGGAGCCCGATCCTTACCGGCGTCCAGGCGGCGTCGTCGTCGCCGGCGAGGGACCAGGCGAGCTGGCGCAGGATCGTGGTCTTGCCCGAGCCTGGTTCGCCGCGCAGGACGAATCGCGGCCCGGCGATGCCGAACCGGGCAGGCGGGATCGACAGCAGTTGGTCTAGGCGGACACCAGACGGGGGAATGCTGGCGTCTTCTTCATCGCCTAGATCGGCTAGACGCTGCGCGAACGAGGGACTGACTCCGACCTCGAGTCGGACGTAGACCCGATCGAAGAACTCGTCGGCGAGGTCATCGACCCCGAGCATCCTGAGCAAGTCGTGGTCCTCTTCGACCCGAGCCCTCAGTGCACGGAGATAGGACCCGCGCGTTTCGATCACGCCATGGTCGATGAGCCAGTCGTCGAGGGGCCTGGTTCGGACCGCATGGGGAAGCTCTCCGTCGAAGTGGTGCTCGAGGAGCGCCAGCAGTTCACCCGACGACACGGCCGCCATCTGCAGCGACCTCGAGCTGCCGAGACAGGCCATCCCGACGCAGACCTCCTCGCCTCCACGTCCGGCGACCACGGGTCCGCCGCTGACTCCCTCGTGGACGCGGGCGAAGAGGCCGAACTCGGTGACCTGGCCACCCCGGCTCGTACTCGACGATCCCGATCCCTTGTGTGGCCGGCAGGATTCGACGTGCGAGGTCGGCGAGTGGCGAGGGAACCCCTCCACCTCGAGGTAGGAAACACTGTCGAGGAGCTGGTCGAAGAGTCGGGAGTCGTACGCCAGGGCAAGGTCGGCACTCTCGAGACTCGCTGGCGCACCCTCGAGCTTCAGCAGAGCCACGTCTACCTCATAGCCGATCCCAGGGAGGTCGCCCCAGGCCACGACCTCGGCCGGCCGACCGCCGGCGCAGAGCCCCCATGCCGCCTCACGGGAGTTGGGGACCTTCTCGCTGAACTTTCCACTGCCGTTGGCGACGTGCCAGCAGGTCACCGCATAGTTCTCCGAGACCAGGATCCCCGCCGCCGGGTTCCCGTCGTCGGAGGTGACACGCAGGACGTAGGGTCGAGATCTGTCTGTGCTCGGGAGCATGGGCCGGGTCTCGGGAGACTAGCAGCCTGACAAGCGGCGTGTCGACGCCGGCTAGGGCCTTCCCGGACCCCGTTGGCGGCGCTAGGTTCGACCACGGAGCCGGGAGGAGGTTGCCTGTGGACCCGGCCGATCCGAATCACCCGATCGTTTCCGAGTGCCATGAGCGAGTTCGACGTCCGTCCGCTGTACGAAGCCGGAGATCCGCCCGAGCCGCCCGATCCGCCCCCCGGGGGGATGACGGAGTTCCCCATGGAGCCCGTCAGCGAGAGCGCCTCGCGGCATCCGATCTCCCCGACGCTCATCGCCTACGACGAGGCGGCCGATGGCAACTACGTCTTCGTGGACGACGTCGAGATGGAGTACCACGCGAAGCCCTATCCGTTCCCCGAGGAACTGGATCGGGGAGAGTGGACGCTGTCGGCCCGAACCAGTGACGATCGAGTTCGCGGTCACGCGCTGTTGCTCGCACTCCACCCCTACTCCGAGGATTGGATCGACGAGAGCCTGTTCCGATACGGAAGCCAGAAGTCCGAGAAGAAGCGGATGGACCAGTTCCAGCGGGCGGCGCGGTCGAGTGACGACTGGAGGGTGGCCGTAGAGGCTCTGAAGTTCGACCCCTTTGAATCTGTCGGGTCCCAGCTACGGGCGGTCCTTCGTGGACCGCGGCGTGCGCTGCCGGACATCGAGACCGGCCGCACTTTCTGGACCGGGGAGCAGAGGAAGAAGGAGGGCGCGGACGACGACGAGGTCGTAAAGAATCCGATGATGCGCTGGGGTCTGTGCCCGATCCCTGAGAGCGGTCCCGGCCTCGTGGTGCAGACGATCCTTGGGAGTAAGCTGCTCGAGACTGTCCTGCGGCTGGTGACGGCTCGAGTCATCGACATCGGCTACGCGCGCCGACCTCGGAAGGCGGGCGCGTCGAAGAGCATCTTCATCTCGGACGCCACGATCGAGAAGGCCCCGGCGTTGCTCGAAGCGGCCGTTTGGAAAGCGTTGTCGGGACCTCGTTCGCTCGAAAACGGTCCGCGCGGCGAATCCTGGAGCGGGAAGCCGGTTGCGATGCTCGCTGCATCGATCTTCATCGAGTCGCTGAACCGGTTCAACCGCAGAGGACTCAGGGCGACCGATGTTATTCAGGATCAAGGTCCTGCCAGGGGAACGGCGGTTCAGCGCGGTAGCTCCGATGGCCACGGTGAGATCGTCGTCGTCGACGGCGGCGGTGCGGTCGGCAGTGAGGAGCTACTCGAGAAGTTTCGCGAGAAACTCGAGCTGCCCGATGACGCGGCGTTCTCCCACCTGCTCTACGACGAGGAGTTCGAGGTCCAGCTGTGCGGGCTGGCACTGGCTCACGTTCTGGCCGATGCGGACAACTGGAGCGAGGTGCCGGAGTCCCATCGTGCCGGTTGGATTGCCGGGCTGGAGCACGTTGGGGAGCACGGATCGGTGACCTCGAAACAATGGGCGCGCGAGATCCTCGACCGCATCCCGGGGGCGTGAAGCTTGCCTGATCTCGATTGGCCTTCGGCGGTGCCATCCCTGGTTCGCATCCAGTGCCGGGTCGAGAAGACCAAGAACGGCAAGACGACGACTGATGACAACTTCGGTTCCGGCGTGATCGTCGCGCCGGGATGGGTTCTGACCGCCTGGCACGTTCTCAGCCGGACCGGGACGTTCAGTGGTGGCCGGTCCGAGTCGCCGAATCCTGCCAAGGGCGTCGTGGTGACACTTGCCGATCACCCCACGGCACTGGACTCCGAACCGTCCATTCACTCGATCGGTCCGTACGACCCGTCGTCGGCCGACGTCCTGTTCGCGTCGGGCGACCTCTCTGGGGTCGGGCGCTCGGTGGACCTGGCACTGCTGAGGGTTCCTGGCCTGGCCGAGGGGGATGCCGTTGCGTCGCTGACCCGTGGTCTTGGTGAGCTCGAGGCCCGAGCGCTGGTCGCCCGCGGTTCGTCGTTCGCGATCTGGGGCTTCCCCGACGGCGTCGAGAGCCCAGACGACCAGAGCGCACGGCTCGAGGGCTGGGACCCTGACCACCTCCATCGGGAGGCTCGTGATCTTGGGGCCGAACACGGGAGGGTCCACGGCGGCTTCAGTGGAGGGCCCCTGCTGCTGCGTGTCGGATCGGATCTCCACTGGGTCGGGATCACCATCGTCGGCGGGTCCAATCACCCGTTCTCGGGCTACCTGCTGGCAGGCACCGTCGGACCGTTCCTCGACAACGCTCGGCGGGTGATCGAGGAGCGGGACGGCGGGGGCGAATCGCTCGCGCTACCGAGCTCACCCGATCTTCGCTCACTGCTGTTGAAACCGTTTCTCGGTCGGCTCTCGGCCGAGTGCGACGTCCTCCCATGGGCACCCGATCTCAGCCTCGACGACGTCTTCGTCGATCGCGTCACCTTGGAGGTTCCGCGGGACGGGGAGGCGGTTCGCGCCGCGGTGCATGGACAGACGTCCCTCGCGCGACACCTCGGGCTCGAGGATGCGTTCGACGAGGAGTCACCGGCAAGTGAGGTCCCGTCCGGGCCCGGCTCGAACTCACCCTCCGCGGAATCGGATCAACCCCGGATCATCCTTCGCGGTGAAGCCGGAACGGGCAAGACGACGATCCTTCGCCAGCTGGCCAAGCGGCTCGCGGACGCTCGCCTCGCGACCGGCTCAGATCGTCCCATCGACGAAGGCGACAGGGTCGCTTTGCTCGTCCGTCTACCGGACCTGAAGAACGTCGGCACTCGTCCGTTCGAAGACCTCGTCCAATACGTCACGAAAAAGGTCGACCACTACACGGGGGAGCTGCTCGGCGCGCAAGATCCTCGCGGTGAGCTGGTGCTGTTGCTGGACGGCTACGACGAGGTGAGCAAGGCCGAGCGGCCGAACGTGGGGGCCCTGCTCGCTTCGATCCCGCGCGAGCTGCCCAGAACGCCCGTGGCGCTCGGAACCAGACCGTCACGCTACCTTGAACGGAGCGCCCAGTTCAAAGCGTGGAGCTTGGCGAGCGTCGAACCTCTGGGTGCCGATCGGCAGAAGGAATTGCTCGTCAAGCTGGTGGGGCAGCACCGGAAGTTCGGCGGCCCCGCGAAGCCGACGATGGACGCGGCGGCACTCGAGGACTGGGTCGACCGGATCCAAGTCGATGCCCGCTACGACGAGGAACGCGGGAACCCGCTGTGGTTGACCATGGCAGCCATCGTGATCTTCGAGGAGGACCGTGAGCCAGGCTCGCGGGTCGACCTGCTCGACGCGATCCTCCGTCGACTGGAGGCGGGCAAGCACCGCCGCGATCAGCGGCAGATCCACGAAGTGGCGGACGACGACTCGGTGCAGCCCGAGGCGCTTCCACGGTCCGTCCGGCCCGTGCTCCGATGGTTGGCCCACCGGATGTCTTCGGAGGGCCTGGTACAGGTCCCTCGCAGCGTCATGGAGACATGGCTCGAGGATCTGAAGGACTCGGAGCGCGGCGCTGATGGAAGCGCTCCGACGCCATGGACCGACCTTCGCCGGGACCTCCTGGATCTGAAGGAACGTTGCGCTCCGAATGACGTCCTCAGGTGGCTCGAACGCAATTCGATCCTGACACCGCCAGAGCGGAGGATCCGACGACGCGGAAATGACATTGACGAGGACTGGCGCTTCTGGCACCGGTCGACGCTCGAGTTTCTGACGTCGGAATGGCTCTGGGAGAGGTGGACGGCGGCAGGGGGGCAGGACGATGTTCTTGCTCGCGCGCGGTCGGCCGCTGGGGCTGTGCGTCGTGCACTTCTGCAGCGGTTCGACCGAGCGCTCTCGCAGATCGATGCTGACGACGTTCGTCTGGCTGACAATGCGCGAAGCATCCTGAGTGCGCTCAGGTTGAGCACGAATGAAGGCTGGTTGAGTTCGCAGGGTCCGGCCGGATTGCGTTCTTGGTGCGACTGGCTCGAGCTGGTTGGCGCAGAACAGGGGAGCATGGATGGTGACGCTGAGAGCGACAATGGAGAGGACGACGTCGCGCGTTTCTGGTCCGAGCCGCTCGGCATGCTGGCGGAACGACTCGTCGAAGGGGAAGTCGAAGTCCTGCTCGAGAGCCTCGAGGATGCGCCGGCGATCTCGAGACGCGCGTTGATGGCGAGTCGAGCGGTTTCGACGAATGCTGTCATGATCGTCCTTTCATCGCTCGAGGAGGAGGAGGATCGGGGGGCCGTGATCTCTCAGGTAGAGCACTTGATCGAGGATCGTATGGAGACCTTGGATCTCCTGCGAAGCCTCGGCCTCGCCCCCCGGATCCGAGCGGACCTGTACTTCGTCGACGAAGCACTGTTGGCCTTCGGAGTGCGGCACGAGGATCTCGCGGACGAGGCCGATGCCGCGAGACTGCGGATCTACGAGGAGCTGCCGGTCGAGCCGACGTGGCGTGCGCCGTTCGAGCGGACGTTCGGGGATCCGGGGGTGCCCCTGTGGCGACCGGTAACGCGGCACCTGACGTTCGGTTACGGCGATCGCGAGCTGGAGCAGGTGACGGAGCAGCCGTTCCAGATCTCGGCAGTTCCGGTGACGGAGGAGATGTACCGGGTCTTCGACCCGCACGATGATCAGCGGAAGTCGGAGCCAGGTCTCCTTCCGGCGCGCTCGGTCAGTTGGTGGTGTGCGATGGCCTACTGTCGCTGGGCCGGAGCGAAGCTCGGTTTCGGTCTCGCCGGGAGCCTGCCGACCGAGCGCCAGTGGGAGTGTGCCGCGCGGGCCGGGACCGAGGGTGACTACTGGTTCAGCCCCGAGGCGCTCGACGAGCATGGGTGGTATGAGCAGAACTCTGAGTCTCGTGCCCACGATGTCGCGACTCGACCGCCGAACGGCGACCGGCCCCAGCAGCCCAACCCGAACGGCCTTCTCGATGTCCACGGGAACGTTTGGGAGTGGTGTCTGGACCTCTTCGACCGCGACGGCCCGTGGCGCGTGTTGCGCGGCGGTAGCTACTGGGACACGGCCGCGGGCTGTCGCTCGGGGTACCGGAGCAGGAGCCACCCGGCGGGCCGCAACCGGAACCTGGGCTTCCGCCTCGTCCTCCCGGCCGAGCTTCGATGATCGATCTTTGAGATGTGTCTTCGAGCGGCCCGAGCGTCGCCGAGGGGACGCGCAGTGCCGATTCTCGGCACCACGTGGCCGGACCCAGTTCCGGTGGGATCCCGAGACCGAGGCGACCCCTGCGCCGTTCGGCCGTCGCGTGCCGGTGTCGTTTCCGATTGGACTCGGTTCGACCTCCCGCACTGACCGCTCACACGTCGCGACGGCCAGTTGCGGCCATTGATGGCTACTCATGCGGCCGTCGATGGCCACTTCGTCCCTCGATCCGGTCATCGGCATCCTCGAGGAGGTCACGAGTTCCACGACGTCCACGAGATCGTCTTCTGGATCGGAACCTCGATCCATCCAGCCGGTTCGATCCACCGGGATGGAACTGAGCGTTCGCGAAGCTGCCGTCGTTCTCGGGGTGAGCCCGCGCGCCGTCCGTGCACGGCTCGCACGGGGTGAGTTGCGGGGGGCCAAGCATGGCAAGTCCTGGCGCATCCGGCGCGAGAGCCTGCCCTTGACCGAGGATCAGCGTCAGTCGCTCCAACGACGAGCCGACGATGTGCGCGAGGCGGTCGAAGAGGCCCTTCCCTCAAGGGCGGCCGTGCGGCACGGTGACCGTCGGCGATCCGTGGAGGACGTCGAGTGCTTTCGTCGTGGGCGCGCGGTTCTCGCGGCTATGCGAGCAACCGCGGCATCGACAGGATCATCGTCGTCCGCTGCGGAGCGCGCGCTCCTGTCCGGACTGCTGGCCGTCTGCGAGGGCGTCCACGCCTACGACGCGGATCGTAAGGGCGAGGCCCTCCGCCGCGCCCGGTGCTTGATGAGCCGTTGCGTGGGCCTCCTGTTGATCCAGGACGCCGAGCCGGAGGGGGAGCAGCTCGCCTGGGCCGCGCGGATTGAGTCGGAGGTCCTTCCGACCTTGGGGGGCCTCATCCGCTGGAGCGAGAAGCTCGGGAGGCGCGAGCGGTGACTTGGCGACGCGCGCCTCTCTACGTACGCAGCCATGACCTCGCGACCTGGCTCTTGGCCGAGGTCGCGCGATGGCCGCAACCCGAAGCCATGTGCTCGGCCGGACGGGTCGCCGACGCCGTCCAGGACCTCGTCGCGGATGTCTCGATAGCATTGACCTTCCCGGCCGAGAGGGACGACCATCGTCGCGCCGCCGATCGAGGTGTGGTCCGCCTCCGGGTGCTGCTGCGGCTCGCCGAGTCGCTGGGCTACCTGACGAAGCGACGGATGCGGTTCGCTTCGGCGGAGCTCGACACGATCGGCCGCATGCTCGGTGGATGGGGCCGCAGCTCCCGGCGATTCTCCAAGTCCGGTGCAGGGGCAGGGGCCCCACGGCCCGAGGCGCGTGATGCGCGGCGGTAGCTACTGGAACACGGCCGCGAACTGTCGCTCGGGGTACCGGAACAGGAACCACCCGGCGAACCGCAACCGGAACCAGGGCTTCCGCGTCGTCCTCCCGGCCGACCCAGCCCGCGGACGGAGCTCGCGAGGCGAGCGGATCCGCGATCAGGCCCCTCCCCGCGGACGTCGCAGCCGGACCTTCCGGCCCGCTCGTCCGACCTCGCCCCTCCGTTCCCGTAGTCACCGCCGGTGGCGAGCGTCCGGAGGGGCACCTTGACCAGGACCACGGGCGGCCTCTTCGAGCAGCTGGTCGACGAGGACCGGCTCGACGAGGCTGCGCGGGTCACCGTCCGGGGGAAGCGGCGGCGGGCGGATGTCGCGACCTTCCTGTTCCGCCGGGAATCCGAGCTTCGCGAGTTGCGTGCCGCGCTCGTGGACGCCCGTTGGCGGCACGGGGCCTTCGATCTCTTGTTCCTGCACGATCCCAAGCCCCGGGTCATCGCACGAGCATCGGTCCTGGATCGAGTGGTGCACACGGCGGTCGCGCGCCTGGTCGAGGCTGTGCTCGAGCGATCCCTATCGGACGCGGACTACGCCTGCCGCACCGGACGGGGAACCCATCGCGCGTTGCTCCGGATCCTGGAGCTGGTCCGCCGTCATGCGTGGTTCGTGCATCTGGACGTTCGAAGCTACTTCCCGAGCATCCGGATCGAGCTGGTCCGGTCCCTGCTCCGTCGCCGGATCCGCGACGAGCGGTTCCTGCAGGTCGTCGATCGGATCCTGGAGTCCGGGCGGGGCCTCTACGACGATCGTCACGTACGAGCCTTCGCTCGACTGGATCCCGATTGGCCGCCGCCCGGCGAGGGACTGCCCATCGGTGCGTACACGAGCCAGGTCTTGGCGGCCCACGTTGTGCCGCTGGGCCTCGACAGCCATGTCGCGCGCGAGCTTCGCGTGCCCGGCTATGTCCGCTACGTCGACGATCTGTTCCTGTTCGGTGACTCTAGGTCGGCCTTGCGGGCCGCGCGGGACGACGTGGGGCGGTACCTCGACGAGCGACTCGGTCTGCGATTGAAGCGCCCCGGGGCTCGCCCGCGATCCTGCAGCGGTCGCCTCGATGCCCTCGGACACTTGGTAACCCGCAGCGGGATCGAACCCCTCCCGAGGCACGCGAGGCGGATGGGCGCACGGGCGGCCAGGTACGTTCGTGGGACCGGGCCGGCCATTCCTGCTGAGGGTTGGGCAGGAGCGTTGGGAAGCGTCCTGTGCGTCTGAGGAAAGCCGTCAGAGCGGTCGAGGGCGTCGGGCTGACCTTGGTGGCCGAGCCGCGCTCCTCGGGTGTGGAGGGGGTAGGCCCGATCCGGAACCTGATGGCCGTTGAGGGTCGTCCTGCTTCCGGATGTCGGGTCGGCCGGTCACAACGGGCCATTTCTGGGCGGGGACCGGAGGCTCGGTTCCCGGGGATCTGGGGCGTTCGAGAACCGATCGGTCGCAGACGACCGGAACAACGGGACGACCGGAATTCTGTTCGGTCATCGAGGGCCGCGCGAGGAATGGAACGTCCGTTCGGGTCCACATTCGAACACATCTCAAAGATCGATCATCGAAGGTCGGCCGGGAGGACGACGCGGAAGCCCCGGAGCCGGTCGCGGTCCGCCGGGTGGTCCCAGTAGCGGAACCCCGAGCGACAGCTCGCGGCCGCGTACCAGAAGCAACCGCCGCGCAACACGCGCCTCGGGCCGTCGCGGCCGAAGAGGTCCACACACCACTCCCAGACGTTTCCGTGGACATCGAAAAGGCCGTTCGGGTTGGGCTGCTGGGGCCGGTCGCCGTTCGGCGGCCGAGTCGCGACATCGTGGGCACGAGACTCAGAGTTCTGCCCATACCACCCATGCTCGTCGAGCGCCTCGGGGCCGAACCAGTAGTCGCTCTCGGTCCCGGCCCGCGCGGCACACTCCCACTGACGCTCTGTCGGCAGGCTCCCGGCGAGACCGAAACCGAGCTTCGCTCCGGCCCAGCGACAGAAGGCCATCGCACCCCACCAACTGACCGAGCGCGCCGGAAGGAGACCTGGCTCCGACTTCCGCTGATCATCGTGCGGGTCGAATATCCGGTACATCTCCTCCGTCACCGGAACCGCCGAGATCTGGAACGGCTGCTCCGTCACCTGCTCCAGCTCGCGATCGCCGTAACCGAACGTCAGGTGCCGCGTTACCGGTCGCCACAGGGGCACCCCCGGATCCCCGAACGTCCGCTCGAACGGTGCACGCCACGTCGGCTCGACCGGCAGCTCCTCGTAGATCCGCAGTCTCGCGGCATCGGCCTCGTCCGCGAGATCCTCGTGCCGCACTCCGAAGGCCAGCAGTGCTTCGTCGACGAAGTACAGGTCCGCTCGGATCCGGGGATCGAGGCCGAGGCTTCGCAGGAGATCGAAGGCCTCCTGACGATCCTCGATCAGCCGATCGATCTGCTCGATCACCGCCGCGCGGTCCCCTTCCTTTTCGAGCGACGCCAAGACGATGTGGATCGAGCCCACCGTGGCGTTCGGTCTTCCTAGCAGGGCGCGGCGAGCGGCCTCGGGATCCCTCGGTGCGAGGCACCGGAGCACGCGTTCCGCCCCGGTCGCGTCGTCGAGCATCTCGACGAGAAGGGCCGCAGGTCCGGCCCAGTGCCGGACCGAGCCCTCGAGGTCGGCGTCGAGGCCTGCCTCGATCAGCTGTTGGGCGTGAGGAGCGTCGTCGCCTTCGAGCATGCGGCGGAGCTGATCGGCAGAGAGGAACTCCTTCACGGTCCGATGTCTGAAGGACCAGAGCTCGTCGGCGTCGGATCCCCCGTCTTCCACTTGTTCGCCGTCCTCCTCGAGCGGGCTCAGGATATCGGTGCCGAGCGAAAGCTGATCGAGGATGCTCTCCTCCGAATCGTCCTCGAGCAATTCCCAGGCTTCCGTCAACCGAGCCCAGAGTTCATCGCTGCCTCGGACGTCGTGGTCCGCTCTCTTGCGGAGGTTCTTGCAGACCTCGACCAGGTCGTCGAAGCGGAGTTCGTCCTGACGCTGGAGGGTCATGGCGAGTGCGATCGTTCCCAAGACCGGACGGGCCGCGCTGGGGATCGGACCTGCCACGGGAGTACGTCTGCGGCGAGCTCTGGGCTCGAGGTCGCCGCGGTGCATGCCCATTACAAGGTGGTCGACTGCCTTGGCGAGCAGGCCCGACATGGACGGCGGTGGAGCCCCCGTCTCCGGGTCCACGGCGAGGGCGGCCAGCGTCAACCAGAGTGGGTTGCCGCGGATGTCGGCGAATCGCTCGTCCCGACTGATCTGATGGACCCATGCGGCGGTCGCCTTCTCTGAGCAAGGCCGGCCGATCGCCTTCGACACCTCGGTGACCAGTCGGATCTGGTGATCTCGATCCAGGGGCTCGACCGAAGCGGTGTTCCAGTGTCGCGTGAGCGCCGGCTCTCGGTCGTCGAAGCCCGTCGGGCGAGTGCCCACGACCAGGCCGACTCCGGGGAGGTGATCGGGCAGGCCCTGAAGCAGGAGCGAGATGGTGTTCTCGGTCACTTCTCCGGCGTCGACCTCGTCGAGCCCGTCGAGCAGCAGCAGGATCCGGGGTTCGGAAACGCGCGAGCTGAGCGCCCTCGTGAGGATCGCAGCACGATCCACGCGATCTCTCAGCTCGTCGAACAGCGCCGCTCTCCAGTCGGGCCCTCGACGGACGATGAGGGGCAGGCGCAGGAAGATGGCCACCGGTGGCAGCGCTGCGCCATCCCCGGCCTGATTCGCCTCGCGGGCCAGCTCGAAGGCGAGGTGGCGCAGGAGAGTCGTCTTGCCGGTTCCCCCCGCGCCTCGCAGGACCCATCGCGGGGGCGAGTCGACGGTGGGCGTCCAATCCACCAACTCCCTCAGGCCACCGGCCTTCGCGTTACCGTCACTGTCGCCACCGCCCGTCGCTGCCCGGTCCACGACGATCCGCTCCTGGAACAGGTCGTGCAGCTTCCACTCCTTGCGGGCGGACCGGGACAAGATCGGCGGAAGCCGGTCGTTGCGTTCCGCGATGCACTCGAGTGGCCTGCGCAGGAGCAATCGGCCGAGGTCCTCGGTCGGTACCTGAAGCCGATCGCCTTCGCGTCGAAGGACCTTCTGTTGATCGAGGAACTCGATGATCGCTCCCGAGAAGGTCTGGACCGAAGAGCCGACCGTGGCTCCACCGAGGCTCGCGAGCCCCAGGCACAGAGCTTGGCCGTCGACCTCGGCCAGAATGGGTCCGCCGCTGTAGCCCTCGGGAACTCGGTGGCCCAGGTGGACCTCGTAGAACTCGTCGCCGGCACGCTCCGGGTCGGGGGCACCGTCGTCGAAACGCTTCGTGCGCAGGCTCCCACCCGGAAACCCTACGACCTGGAAGGGCTCGTCCGGACCGAGGTCACCGAGGGCCAGGTACTCGAGTCGTCGCACACCGCGGGCGATCGGAAGGAGGTCGCCCGAATCGATCGGGACCGGGTCCTCTTCGAGCCGGACCAGCGCGAGGTCGTAGTCGCGGCCTTGGCCTTCGTCGTCGACGGGCTTGTCGGCGAAGGACACATGCCGCTGGTGGGGGGTCGGGATGGACCGGCGGTGCTTGCCTCCGATCTCCAGGTCGATCCTGGCCGCGGCCATCGGGGTCCCGCCCGACGTCGCCGTGCCACGGTACTTGCCGTCGACGTTCACCACGTGCCACGCGGTGAG
Organism: Engelhardtia mirabilis; assembly: GCA_007751255.1. Classification (GTDB taxonomy): domain Bacteria; phylum Planctomycetota; class UBA1135; order UBA1135; genus Engelhardtia; species Engelhardtia mirabilis. Next base: position 3,628,597 of record CP036296.1, on the reverse strand, counting down.
GACGAGGTCGGGGGCGATCAGCAGACCAGCGCCGACTCCCTCCTCGTTTCCCTGCTGAGCGCGAATACGGACGAGCCAGGGAGGCCAGATCTCCGGGTCCTTCATCGCCGCTCAAGGTAGCGGGAGTCGGGATCGTGCGGCGAGTTGGCCGGGCCGGCCCGGGGCTTCACTCGCCCCGGGCGGCCCGCTGGGCCCATGGGCCTACTGGGCACTCTCGAGAGCCGCCAGTTCCTCCGCGGTCGGACGCCCTCGCTCGGCCCAGCTCCGGAAGACCTCGCCCACGTGGTCGGCGAGAGTGCCGGCGACCCCACCGTAGGGCTCGGGGAAGCCGGGGCTGCCGGCCTCGACATCACGCTGCCGCACGAACACGGCGTTGGCCCAGTCGTAGACCGAGCGGCGGTGGTGCAGGTCGTGCTGGGGCAGGTCCCCGACGAGCACCGCGATCCGAGCCGGCAGCTGGAGGAGGAGGACCTTCGCCCAGAACGACGCGAGTGCGCCGGTGTGTCGAGCGGGTCCGGTCAGGTTGCGATCCGGGAAGGGGAGCAGCAGGAAGCGTCCGAAGGTCAGGCGCGCCAGCCGGAGCTTGCCCGCGGGGAGATCGAGCCACCAACGGTGCTCGGAGAGGAACTGGAGCAGGGCCGAGGCCTGGAACCCGAGCACGGCGGGCACCAGCCAGACCAGGGCCCAGGTCGCCGCACTGCCGGTCGCAGCGAGGACCAGAGCGGTCGACACGACGTAGGCCCAGCCGAGCACCACGCGGTATCGCGGCGCGTCCCAGAGGTTCGAGCGGATCCGGCCCCAGAGGTAGCGGCCGTGGTAGACGGGCGAGATCAGGCTGGTCGCGAGGCGCAGCCAGAGCTGGGCCATCGACCGGCCGGGCCCGAAACCCGATCGCCACAGGAAGCGGACGTCGGGGTCCAGGGGCGTCCCCAGCCGGCTCGAGTGGTGGAATCGGGCGTGGTCGCGGCGGTAGAGGTCGAAGGGGATGGTGAAGGACAGGGTCGAGAAGAGCTCGGCCAGGGCGCGGTCGACCCGCTTCGAGCCGGAGAAGTCGCTGTGGGCCGCGTAGTGGCCGGTGACGATGTAGAGGTGGCGCAGAGCACCCGTGGTGAGGAGCCAGGCCGGAACCAGGGCGAGCCACTGGACGGCGGGGCCGGACGTCGCCCACGTGGCGGCGGCCACGCCGCTGCCGAGCACGAGCAAGGACACCGCGAGGCGGGTCCAGGGCGTCCAGCGGATGGCGGGGAGCTCGCCCGTGGCCGGGAGGCCGGTGAGCCAAGTCCAGAAGATCTGTACGGGGCGGCCACCGGGGAGCGCGTCCCGCGTGGCCTGCATCTGACGATTCGATTGCATCGGGGATCGGGGCAGAGGCCGCGAGGAACCGCCTCGCGCGGGGCTCGACGACGTGGCGAACCTCCCCTGCTGCCGTCCCCCCTCTGCCGAATCCGATGGCGGCACCCGTCTCCCCCGACCTCGCAGCCAGGCCCGACTGGGCTCGGATCGCGGGGCCGTGTCGAGCCCCGAATCGTCCTCCTCGGGTCCCAGCTCTGGCGGACGTGGATCCGCCAGCCGGGCGCGCCTCGATCGATCGGCGGGCGACGGGGCGGGCAGGTACTGGCGCGGGAGATCCGGTCGCACGGCCTTCCCGTCCGGCCCCTCGCTCGGCCCAGTGCGCGCTGCCTCGCGAGAGTCGCCGCCGAGCAGCGGGGGCGCCTCTCCCCGTCGCTCCGCGGTTAGGACCCGGGCTGCGAGGGCCGCTCGTGGGCCCCTCGCCCGGCCCGAATGAGCGTCAGAACCGCCGAACGCACCGCGTCCGGTAGGGCGGACCAGGCCACGACGATCTCCTCGAGCCCCGCTTACCCGGGCAAGCTGCGCGGTAGGTCCGTCTCGGCGATCGACCCAACCGTTTGTGCCGTAGCGCGCTCAGGCCAGTCGGTCCGCGGAATCACGATTCGCGGGTCGGCGGTTCAAGTCCGTCCACCGCTACCACCCTCCGGCGTCCCTCGAGCCACACACGTCGGCGCGGAGTTGGTTCAGCTCGATGTCGGAGTGTCCGACTCGGAACTGGAGTTCGAGCTGGGGAGGGATCGAGGCCAGGGCGGCCCGTCAGTGACCGTCGCTCCGAGTGGATCCGGCGCTCCTAACGGTCCATGCCCTCGAACGGTTTGCTCTCCCAAAGGGGCACAGCCGGCCCAAAGGGGCACATCCGGCCCGAACGGACACAGCCGGCGAATCCCGTCGGATTCGCCGGCCGTGAGAGCCACCGCTGGAGCCGCCGGCGGAACTGCCATTGCAGGCACCGGCGGCCAGTCGGTGTCGATCAGTGCGCGAACAGCAGCTCGCGGTACTTCGGCAGGGGCCACAGCTCGTCGTCGACCAGGGACTCGAGCTTGTCGCAGTGGGCGCGCACGGCGGCCATGGCGGGGACCAGATTGCCGCGCACGGCCGAAGCCAGGGCGGGGGCTTCGTGGCTGCCGGACTCGATCGTGTGGTGCACGCGAGCGAGCTCGTCCGTGGTCTTCATCAGACCCTGGATCTCGCTCGAGACCTCGGCCAGGAGGGCGCGCTCGCCGTCCAGCGGGATGCCGTGACCGGCCTCCGCGGTGGACTTGATGGCGTCGGCGATGACGCGCTGGTAGCGCAGGGCCACCGGCAGCACCGACGTGCGTGCCAGCTCGTTCAGGGTCAGGGCCTCGACCACGACGCCCTCGGCGTAGGCCTGGTAGAGCACCGTCGCGCGCGACGCGGTCTCACGCCGCGTCATCACGTTGTGGCGGTCGAACAGGTCGAGGGTCTCGTCCTTCTGCAGGATCGCCAGGGCGGCGGGGGTGTTGTCGTGGTTCGCGAGACCGCGCTTCGCCGCCTCCTGACGCCACTCCTCGGAGTAGTTGTCACCGCTGAAGAGGATGCGCTGGTGGGCGGCGAGGGTCTCGCGCACGATCTTGGCGATGGTCTCCGGGTCGCCGCCGCGGCTCTCGATCAGGCCCGAGAGGTAGTCCATCGAGTCGGCGACCATGGTGTTGATCACCGTCACCGGGAAGGCGATCGACTGGCCCGAACCCGCGGCGCGGAACTCGAACTTGAAGCCGGTGAAGGCGAAGGGCGAGGTGCGGTTGCGGTCGCTGGTGTCGATCGGCAGGGGCGGCAGGCTGGTGACGCCGAGGTTCAGGGGCTCGCTTCCGCGGCCCTCGCCGATCTTCGGCGCGCGACCCTCGATCAGGGCGTCGACGACCTCTTGCAGCTCCTCGCCGAGGAAGACCGAGATGATCGCCGGCGGGGCCTCGTTCGCGCCCAGGCGGTGGTCGTTGCCGGCGGAGGCGATCGTGGCCCGCAACAGCTCCTGCTGGGTGTCGACGCCGCGCACGACCGCCGCCAGGACGGTCATGAAGCGCAGGTTCTCGTGGGGCGTCTTGCCGGGCTTCAACAGGTTGTCGCCGCTGTCGGTCGCCATGGCCCAGTTGACGTGCTTGCCGCTGCCGTTGACGCCCACGAAGGGCTTCTCATGGAGCAGGGTCTTGAGGCCGTGGCGCGCGGCCACGTCCGGCAGGACCTCCATCGTCAGCATGTTGTGGTCGGTCGCCAGGGCCGCGGCCTCGTAGAAGGGCGCCAGCTCGAACTGGTGCGGCGCGACCTCCGTGTGGCGCGTCTTGACCGGCACGCCGAGCTCCCAGAGGGTGAACTCCAGGTCCATCATGAAGTTCAGGATGCGCCGCGGCGTCAGGCTGAAGTAGTGGTCCTCCAGCTCCTGGCCCTTGGGCGGGCGCGCGCCGAGCACCGTGCGGCCGCAGCTGTGCAGGTCCGGGCGCAGGCGGTGCAGGCGTCGATCGACCAGGAAGTACTCCTGCTCGGGACCGACGGTGGCGCTGACCTTGGCGACGGGCTCGCCGCCCAGGTGCGTCAACAGACGCCGCGCCTGGCGATCGAGCGCCTCGCAGGAGCGCAAGAGCGGCGTCTTGGTGTCGAGGGCCTCGCCGGTCCACGACGCGAAGACGGTGGGGATGGTCAGCGTCGAGCCGAACTCGGTCTCACGCAGGAAGGCCGGCGAACCCGGGTCCCAGCCGGTGTAGCCCCGCGCCTCGAAAGTGTTGCGGACGCCGCCGGAGGGGAAGGACGACGCGTCCGGCTCGCCGAGGATCAGCTCCTTGCCCGAGAACTCCTGCAGTGCGCCGCCCTCGAGCGTCGGGCTCAGGAAGGCGTCGTGCTTCTCGGCCGTCAGCCCGTGCATGGGCTGGAACCAGTGGGTGTAGTGCGTCGCCCCGTGCTCGAGGGCCCAGTCCTTCATGGCGCTGGCGATGGAGTCCGCCAGCTCGACGTCGAGGGGCGCGCCGATCTCCAGCGTGCGCCGCAGGGCCTTGTAGACGGCCTTGGGCAGGCGGCGGCGTTGGACCGCGTCGTTGAAGACCTTGGAGCCGAAGTACTCCGGAAGTCCGGAGGAGATCGCGGCCGGCGCAGAGGGCGCGGGGTGGCCCTCTGCGATCGACTGAAGCGCAGCGTGACGGGGCGTGAGGGGCATCGGTGGAGGGGTTGGCGGTCGGGACGGAGGCCCTAGAGGGGGCCGCGTTGGACCGTCCCTCCCGGGGAGCCCTAGGTCAGTGCCCCCGAGGCTAGAGATTGCGAAGGCGTTGGCAAGCTGTCAGCAGGGTCAATCGCCTCCGGCGGCCGCTTCTTGGGAGTCCAAGCCCGGCTCGGCGCGAAGCCAGCGGGATCTCGTCCGGTTCGCCGGCGGTCGGGTCTCTGAGGGGCGGGCGGCACGGGCGGACGCCACCCGCGAGCAGAATTCTCGGGCTGCTAGAATCGCCCGATCGCCGCGGCAGACATTCGTCCTCCGCATCACCAGCTCCCACTCGCCATGCTCTCGTTCTTGCGGATCGCCGTGGTCCCTCTGGTGGCCGTGCTCTGCGCTGGAAGTGCCCAGGCACTGCCCGCGAGCGCTCTGTCCGGGAGCGCTCCGTCTGGGGGCAGGCAGTCCGCGGACACGCTGCCCCAGCTCCAGCCGGGGCCATTCGTACCCGGCCACTACGACTGGCACTTCGGCACCGTGCAGGTGACCGACCCGTTCAGAGGAGCGCCGGTGGACGTGACCCACTACGGGCGCATCAGCTATCCCTCGGACGGCTCCGGCGGACTCCTGCCCCCCGCCGCGTCGACCTCCGCGGCGGGCGGCTTCCCCCTGGTCGTGTTCGGGCACGGACGCTACTTCCTGGACGGGGTGTGGCAGACCAACCACCTCCAGGCGGGCTACCTGATGGACCGGCTGGCGTCCCACGGGATCGTCGCGACCTCGGTCAACCTCGGCGTGATCGGTTCCTACCAGTCGGGGATCGAGCAGCGCGGCCAGATCATGCTCGAGACCCTGGTGCGGACCTTGGACCTGGCCAACCAGCCAGGGACCGCCCCCGCCGGGCTGGCCGGGGCGATCGACCCCACGCGCCTGGGCTTCATGGGGCACTCGCGCGGGGGCGAGGGCGCCGTGGCGGCAGCCATCGAAGCCCTGCACGGCCTGGACGGTCTGCCGATCCTCGCCGTCGGCACCATCGCCCCCACGGACTTCGAGCAGCTCCAACTGCCCCCGGACCTGCCCTTCATGGGGCTCTATGGCTCCAAGGACGGCGACGTCGACAACGGCTGGCCGATCTACCTGCACGACCGCGCCCTCTCGCAGGACCGCAGCTTCGAGTACATCCACGGTGCGAACCACTTCTGGTTCACCGAGTCGATCACGTGCAGCTGCGAGAACCAAGCGGACATCTCGCGCGAGTTGCACCACGAGATCGCGATGGGGTACCTGGCCGGCTTCATGGCGCGCAGGCTGGCGCCGGTGCCCGAGTCCTCGGCGGTCTTCGCGGACGGACCGGAGATGGCGCCGGTCACGGGTCAGGCGACGATCCTCCCGCTGTATCGGGATCCCGACCGCTTCCAACTGGACGACTTCGAGGCGGGCAGCGATCCGTGGCGCACGAGCAGCGGGACCAGCGCCGTGCACCGCGCCTTCGCCTTCCTGTTCGAGGCCTCGCTCGATCAAGTGCCCTACACCTATTACCACGGCACCACGGGCGCGGTCGCCGGCTGGAACCAGCGTGAGGGCACTTGGTTCGCCGCCACGCCGCCGGACTTCGACGCCACGCGGTGGGAGTTCCTCTCGATCCAGTTCGCCCAGCGCATCGACGCCCACCTCAATCCGGTGGGGCTGTCCCAGGACCTCTCGATCGGCTTGATCGACATGGATGGAGACCTCGCCACCGTGCCCCTGTCGGCCTACGGCGACATTCCGTACCCGCCTTCCCACCAGGGGAGCTTCTTCCAGACCTTCCCCAAGAAGTCCGTGCTACGCACCACGCGGCTGCCCCTGGCAGCCTTCGTCGAAGCCAATCCACGGCTGGACCTCGACCGTTTGAAGTTCGCGGGCTGGATCGCCGACCGCACCGCCAGCGGCGAGGTCGCCTTCGACCGCGTGGAGTTCACCCGATGAGCAAGTACCTCCCGATCGTCGCGCTCCTGGCGCTGTTGGCCGTCGCCGGTACGGCCGGCGTGATGTGGGCGCGCGCGGGGATGCGTGGTCCCGAGCGGCCCACCGTGGCCGACCCGCGACCGGGCGCGAGCCAACTCCCCGCGGAGGTCGACCTGGGGCGCGAGCCCTTCGCCTTGACCGGCGCGCAGGTGGTGGCGGTGGAGCCCTTCGAGATGCTGCGTGGGCCGGACGCCGGCCAGCGGGTCGACCGCCGACTGGACCTCACGGGCTCGGGTTTCTACGGCGCCTCGAGGGGGCCCTGGGTCTCCATCGACGGAGTCGAGGTGGATGGAGTCATGGTCCGGAGTGGGGGCCTGATCACGGTCTGGTTGCCCGAATTCCGGCGTGGCCCGGTCACGGTGGGGGTCCGCCTTCCGGACGGTCGCGAGGGGAGCCTTGCAGTCGACCTCTGAGTGAGGTCACCGACCGCACTTTTTTGCTTGGCTCTGGGCGCGCTCGGCTGGAGAAATGTCCGCTGATGCCGGGCGACGGGGGCCGCGAGGGAGCGGCCCCGTCGACGGCGGGTCCTGCCCTCCCGACAGCCATGACACTCGACGATCCGTTGACGCCCGGCGAGCCCGGGTCGAGGGACGCTTCCGACCATCTGAGCGCGCAGACCGATCGAGAGGCCGAATTCGACCTGCTCGACGACGACGGCACGCTTGACGACGACCCCGACGGCGATGATTCCGACGATGAGGATCCCGACGGTGAGGATCCCCGGGCCCACGGGTCGGTCAGCGGCCTCGATGACGAGGGCGATCGCGACGATGATCGCGATGACGATCGCGACCTGCTCGAAGTCCCCGCCTCGGATGACGAGGAGGAGGGCGACGAGGACATGGATGACGACGATGACGATGACGACGACGAGGACGAGGACGAAGACCTCGACGAGGAGCTCGAGGAGTACTTCCTAGGCGAGGACGTCGACAACTACTGATCTCGCGAGATTCAGTCCCGGGAGCGAGGACTCGCCGACCTGCTCGGGTACCGTTGTCGCGCGCGCGGGCGGCGACCTGAGAGGGTCCGCGTCCGCTCGGGGCCGCGGCCCTCGATCGAGACTCGCGGGGTCCCAGGTCCCCGAATCACCCCCACGAACCCATGGCCGAACTGGCAGCGGAACGCACGATCGCCCGACCCTCCACTCCCGAGGACGCGGAGGCGTTCCCCAAGTCGGAGCGCCTGTTCCGCGTGCACGACCACGGGGGCACCGAACTCCACGTGCCGCTGAGGCGCGTGCACCTGGCCGGCGAGCCGGGTCACATCGACCTGTACGACACCGGCGGACCGCGCGGGATCGATCCGCGCGAGGGTCTGCCCAAGCCCCGCGCGGCGTGGATCCGCGCGCGTGAGGAACGCGGCGACTCCAACTTCAGCCAGATGCACTACGCCCGCCGGGGGGTGGTCACCGAGGAGATGGCGTTCGTCGCGGCGCGCGAGGGCTGCGAGCCCGAGTTCGTCCGCGCCGAGGTCGCGGCCGGCCGCGCGATCATCCCGGCCAACCGCAAGCACCCGGAGATCGAGCCGATGATCATCGGCCGCAACTTCGCGGTGAAGGTCAACGCCAACATCGGCAACAGCGCGGTGACCTCGTCGATCGAAGAGGAGGTCGAGAAGCTGCGCTGGTCGACCCTGTGGGGGGCTGACACGGTGATGGACCTTTCGACCGGCAAGGACATCCACGAGACGCGCGAGTGGATCGTGCGCAACTCGGCGGTCCCGATCGGCACCGTGCCGATCTACCAGTGCCTGGAGAAGGTCGGCGGCAAGATCGAGGACCTGGACATCGACCTGTTCCTCGAGACCCTCGAGGAGCAGGCGGAGCAGGGCGTGGACTACTTCACGATCCACGCGGGCGTGCGCCTGGCCTACGTGCCCAAGACCGCCCAGCGCTTGACCGGGATCGTCTCGCGCGGCGGCTCGATCATGGCCAAGTGGTGCCTGGCCCATCACCGCGAGAACTTCCTCTACGAGCACTTCGAGCGCATCTGCGAGCTGATGAAGCGCTACGACGTCAGCTTCAGCCTGGGCGACGGCCTGCGACCCGGCTCGATCTTCGATGCCAACGACGAGTCCCAGTTCGCCGAGCTCGAGACCCTGGGTGAGCTGACCCAGGTGGCCTGGAAGCACGACGTGCAGACCATGATCGAGGGACCGGGCCATGTGCCCATGAACCTGATCAAGGAGAACGTCACCAAGCAGATGGAGCTGTGCAGCGAGGCGCCCTTCTACACCCTCGGTCCGCTCACCACCGACATCGCCCCGGGCTACGACCACATCACCTCCGCCATCGGCGCGGCGCAGATCGGTTGGTACGGCACGGCGATGCTCTGCTACGTCACGCCCAAGGAGCACCTCGGCCTGCCCAACCGCGACGACGTCAAGGCGGGGGTGATCGCCTACAAGATCGCCGCCCACGCGGCTGACGTGGCGAAGGGGCATCCGGGAGCGCAGGCCTGGGACAACGCCCTCAGCCGCGCGCGCTTCGAGTTCCGCTGGGAGGACCAGTTCAACCTGGCCCTCGATCCGGTCACGGCGCGCGCCTACCACGACGAGACCCTGCCGGCCGACGGCGCCAAGACCGCGCACTTCTGCTCCATGTGCGGTCCGCACTTCTGCTCGATGAAGATCACCGAGGACGTGCGCGCCGCGGCAGCCAAGGAGGGCATCTCGGCCGAGGACGCACTCGAGCGGGGCCTCGCGGAGAAGAGCAAAGAGTTCGTCGAGACAGGTGGCGAGATCTACCGCCCCGTTCCCTGAGAAAGGCTGCGCGTGAAGATCCCCAGTCCCCGTGTCGCCTTGCCTTCGGCCGCGGCGCTGCTGCTCGTGATCGTCATCTTCCAGAACCTGAACCCGATCACGGTCGATCTGCTGTTCTGGAACGTGACCATGTCGAAGGCGGCGTTGATCGGCCTGTCCGCCTTCCTGGGCCTCCTGGCCGGCCTGCCCATGGGCCTGAAGATCTTCCGCAAGGGCTGAGCGGCAACGCCGCGGCTGCTCAGAAGGGCATGCCCACGGCCAGGTGGATGACGTAGTCGTCCTGGCCGGACTTGGGCGCCGGATTGAACGCGACGTCGAGGCGGATCGGCCCGACGGGGAGCACGTAGCGCAGGCCGAAACCGAAGCCGCCCTCGTAGTCCTTGAGCTCGAGCAGCTCCTCGGCGTTCAGCAGCACGTTGCCGTAGTCGCTGAACAGGGCGCCCTGGAGTCGACTCGGCCCCAGGTTCTGTCGCAGCTCGATCGTGCCCAGGCTGTAGGCCTCGCCGCCGATCTGCTCGCCGTTGTCGTCGACAGGGCCGAGCTCGTACTGCTTGAAGGCGCGCACGGACTTGGCTCCGCCAGTGAAGTAGCGCTCCTGGAGTGGGATCGAGTCGGTGTCGCCGGAGGGGAAGATCGCTCCGACCTCGGCGCCCATGGCGAGCACGGTGTTGCCCTCCTCGTCGAAGGAGATGTAGCGCGCAGCCTTGAGCGTGGTGCGCGTGAACTCCAGCTCGGAACCGAGGATGGGCGAGGCCCACTCCACCTTCAGGCTCGAGGCCTGGCCCGCCTGGGGCACGAACAGCCGGTCGCGGCTGTCGTAGAGCGGCGTGAACGAGATCGACGAGATGTCGACGTTGTCGCCTGCGTCGGGGAGCTCGACGTCGACCACGTCGACGTCGAAGATCGTCGTGGCGCGGAACTGGTAGCTGACCTGGCCCTCCAGGTGGGTCGACCAGGGCCAGCGTAGGGAGAACTCCGTACTGGTCTCAGCGCGCGTGAAGGAGGGGAAGGCGCGCTCGTCGTAGGTCAGCGAGAGGTCGGCGGTCAGGTCGCGGTTGAAGAAGTCGGGGTCGGTGATGCCGATCTCCGCGCCGCGCACACGCACGGCCAGGGCACCCTCGATCCTCAGCTGCCGGCCTGTCCCGAACAGGTTCTGCTCGCGATAGCCGGTCTTGATGCGGAACAACTCGTAGGCGCCGTAGCCCGGCTCCAGGAACACCTCCTGGGAGGGGCGCTCCTCAACCTCGACGACCAGGGCCCGCTGCTCGCCCTCCTCTTTGACCAACTGCACCGCTACGCGATCGAACAGGCCGGTGCGGTAGATCCGCTCGAAGCTCTTGCGCGCGTCCGATCGGGAGTATCGATCGCCGACCTCGAGCTCCATGCGATCGAGGATGAACGAGTCGCGCGTGTCGGTGTTGCCGACCAGGCGGACCTCGGAAATGTGGACCTCTGGTCCCGCCTGCACCTGCAGGACGAGGTCGACGACTCCGCTCTCGCGGTCCACGGTGCGCTGGAACTCGATCGTCGCGTCCGGCCGGCCGCGGTTGCCGTAGAGCTCCAAGAGGTCGTTGCGCAGGTCGTAGGGCAGGCGCGGGTTGTAGCTCCGCGCGCGGAAGGGTCCCAGGAGCTCTTCGAGGTCCTCGGGGTCGAGCGCCGTTTCCCCCTGCAGCTCGAGCCGACCGACCTTGTAGCGCAGACCCTCCCTGACCTGCACCACGACCTCGGCGCGCTCGGCGTCGCGGTCCACGTCGACGCGGGTCTCCTGGATCTGGACGTCGAGGAAGCCGGCCTCGAAGTAGGCCGCGTCGAGGGCGTCCATGCCGTCGCGCAGGGCGCGGTCGGTGAACACCGCCAGGTTGCTGCCGCCGATCGAGCGCTTGGGGAAGAGGAAGAAGTTCGACGAGTAGTCCAGGCCCAGCCAGTCGGCACCCAGGATGGTCAGCTCGCCGAGGACGACGATGGGGCCCGGCTCCAGGGTGAAGCGGATCGGGGCGTCGGGGCCCGCCACCTCGTAGCTGACCTGGGCGAAGGGGTGCCCGTTGTCGAGGTAGCGGGTGCGCAGCTCGTAGGCCGCGTCGTCGAGGTAGGCGTCGGCGCCCTCGGTGGCGACGTAGTCGGCGATCCAGGGCGAGACCAGTTCCGCGAGCGCGGTCCGATCGGCGTCGGGATCACCGACGAACTCGACGGGGCGCGCCAGGGGCACCTGGTCGTCGACGGCCGTCGCGACGCAGCCGGCCAGCAGCAGCGCGAGGAGCGCGGCACCCAGGAGGTGGATCGTGGGACGCGACATCAGCGGAATCGGAACACCAGGCGGACGCCGCCGTTCACGTCTTCGTACGCATCGCGCTCACCCGCGAGGTAGACGCTGTCGCCCTCGACCAACCAGTCCTCGAGCAACCGGAAGCGCATCTCCACCGTCTCCAGGCCGTTCTTGCTCACGTCGCGTCCCACGTAGGCCTCGAAGCGATCCATCAGCCCGTCGTCGCCCTCCGAGGAAGCGCCGAAGAACTGGCTACCGATGTCCTGGGCCAGGAACACCGCCAGCATCTGCGCCGTTTGCACCCCGCCGCTGGCCGTCAACGCGGCCTCGGGCAGTTGGCCCGTGGCGAGCAGCAGCAGGGCGTCGCGGTCCGACATGGGGGGCACGGTGGAGACCACGATCTCGGGTGAGTCGTAGTCGCCGGTGACCGCGACGGACAGGTCGTAACCGCGCATGCGCGTCTGCCCGCGCAGGTCGATCTGGGGCACGAAGGGGTTCGCCGGATCGAACCGGATGGTGCCCCCGGTCGTGCGCAGCTTGGTGGACGGCAGGGTCACGCGGGTCGGATCCACGTAGACGTTGCCAACCAACTGCGGTGCCTCGCCCCTGCCCTGCAGGCGCAGGTCCGGCCGCAGGGTTCCACGCACCACGTTGGTCTGGACCACGAAGGGCTCGCCGGGAGCGCCACTCACGGCGACGTCGAAGCGCAGGTTCGACAGGGGCGGCTGACGCAGTCGGAACAGCTCGAACCCGCGGCCACCGACGCTGGGCCGCGACGCGCCGCCGCGGATCCCGAAGAAGTCCACATCGCGGGTGTAGCGCGAGTTGCGAAGGAGCGTCGAGCCGCTCAGCAGGGCGCCGGACAGGGGCCCGGTCAGCTCCAGGTCCACGTCGGCCCGCACGGTCAGGTCCGGCTGGCGCAGGAGCAGCAGGTTCTCGCCCGCGAGGGTCAGGTCGAGGACGGGGTCGGCAGCCAGGGTCACCGACCCGCTCAGGTGCAAGGGCGCCGCACCCGCCTCGCCACTGAGGTCGGTCAGCTGCACCCGGCCCGCCTCGAGGGCTACCGGACCGGCCAAGCCGCGGATCGGCGGCAGGCCGTTGTCGAAGCGCAGTTGGCCGTCGATGAGTTCGCCGTGGAACTCGACCTCGGGCGCGGCGAGCGTCCCGGCGACCGTGAGGTCGGCGAAATCGAACGCGCCTTCGACCACCCGCAGGCCGGGGATCCGTCCGGAGAGGGCGCCCAGGGTCGCCAGGCGTCCATGGCCGGTCAGGTCGAGTTCGGTAGCGCCGATCTGAGTCGGGTCCGGCCAGCCCGAGCTGTCCTCGATCAAGGTCGCGCCGCCGGTGATGGTCAGGTCCGCGCGGTCGTCGAGGGCGATGGTCAGGTCGGTCCGCAGGTCCCCACCCTCCGAGAGGGCGAGGGCCAGGTGGGCCGAGCCGCCAGTCCCGACCGAGGTGACCCCGGGCCAGATCCCGGCCGAACCGAGGCCGTCGAGGGCCAACTCCACCGTGCCCGACGGGCCCTGGCCCGCCTCGACTTCGAGGGCGAAGCGGGCCTCGACCAGGGTCGCGGCGAGCTCCGCCGCCTCGGGTACGCCGCCGCGGTCCGGGAGGTTCCCGCGCCAACGGGGAGCACCCAGGGTCAGGTCACCCGCCAGCGTCCGGTGATCGCTGTCGCCGCGCAGCTCGATGCTGCCGTCGAGGATCCCGAGCTGCAGCCCATGGGGCAGCCAGGGAGTGGCCAGATCACCGACGGGGACGCCCTCGAGGGTTGCGAGCCAGTCGCCGACGTCCGAGCGTTCGACCGTGAGCTCGCCGGCGCTGCCGGACAGGGCGAAGGGCTCGAGCTCCAGCTCGCCGCCGGCTGTCAGGCGCAGGGCCGCCGGAGCAGTGAGCGCCATGGCCCCCACATCGGTGGAGAAACGCAGGGTGACGACCTGCGCGTCGAACCCGCCGCCCGCCGTGGGGGTCAGGCTCCCCGCAGCTTCGACCCGCGCTCCTTCGACGCGCACGCCGGCCTGCTCGATCAACAGCTCGGAACCGGTCCAATCGGCGATCGCGTCGCCCGACAGGCTCTCGGGCCGCAGCGGGTCGCGCCAACCCAGGCCCAGGCGCAACTTCGGAGCCGACAGGGGTCCGCTGCCGCCCACGGACACCTCGGCCGCGAAGTCCGGCAGGTTCGGTGACCAATGGGCGAGGTGCGCCGCGCGGGCCCAGCCGTCCATGGCGTCGATCTGCGCCGACAGCGGGTCGTCGAAGGGAATCGTCACCGAGCCGGCGAATGAGGCCAGGTCCTCGTCGGTGGTCAGCTCCGCTTGCAGGACGTCGAGGCTCAGGCCCGGCCCGTCCGTCGGTCGCAGGCGCAGCGCGAACTCGGCCCTGGGTGACTGCTGGGCGTCCGGGAGCCAGCGGCTGAGGTCCAACTCGTCGAAGCTGCCGTCGAGCAGCGCGTCCAGGTCGAGGCCGATGCCCGCACTCGACAGTCGGCCGGATCCACTGCCGCCGAGCGGCGGCTCCACACCCCATTGCGAGACCAGGGCCGCGAGGTCGTCGATCTGAAGGTGCCCGTCGAAGGCGTGACGCCAGGCCGCAGCGCCGTCGGCGGCCTGCACCAGTTCGAGTTCACCCGAGTCGAGTCGGAAGGCTGCGCCGGTGATCGTCAGGCTCAACTGCTCGAAGGAGAAGCCCGCTCGGCCCATGTCGGTGTGGGCCGAGGCTTCGATCGCGGTGTGAGGCACGCTCGCGAGCTGCGGCAGGCTCCACAGCTCGGAGTCGGACTGCACGGACAGCCGCGCCGAGCCGTCGGCGGAGGTCAGGATCGCGAGGGGGCTGGCATGGGCCAGGTCCAGCTCGAGTCGTGCGATGTCGATCCCGGTCCCCTCTGCCGGAACCAGTCGCGCGCCTTCGAGACGGAGCCGGTAGTCGGCGAAGGCCAAGTCGGAGTTGCCCTCGAGTTCCAGGGCCGGCCAAGCGTCGTGGGTCAGGCCCGCGAGAGTCAGCTTGCCATCGACGTCACCGCTGCGTGGGTCGACCCGGCCGTCGAAGGACAGGGCTCCGTCGAGCCCCGTGAGCGGTGCTGGCAGTGCCAGTTCGAGATCCGCCAGGGCCCGGGCCCAGGGCAGCTCGGCCTCGAGCAGATCGCGCAGGGAGCTGATCGACAGCTCGCATCCGATCGGCGCGGGCGCGCCGTCGACCAGGGCCGTGCGCGCCAAGAGCGAGCCACCCTGCATGGGGAGCTGAAGCAGCAGACGCGACGGCGCGCCCGCCGCGTCGAAACCCAGGCGCAGGTCCAATTCGCGCTCCAACCCGGCGACGGCCAGCGAGGAGACGGCCAGCTCCTCCGGCTCCCAGTGGGCCTGGAGCGCCAAGTCCGCGCCGCTCCACAGGGGCGCCCGGGCCGCGGTCACGCGCAGACTGGCTGCGCCCAGCTCGATGTGGCGCGCCACGCCCTGCTCGCCGACCCGCGCGTAGAGTTGGTCCACTTCGACCCGACGATCTCCCTCGAGGGTCAGGGTCAGGTCGATCTGGCGCAGGGTAACGGGAGGCAAGTCGGAGGGCCGCAGTGGGGCGGCCTCGCCGTCGCCACCGCCGAAGGCCGGCAAGTTGATGTCCACGCTTCCGTCCTCGGCGACCGCCTCCACCAGGCCCTTCAGATCGCCTCGCAACAGCGCCCAGGGCTGCAGGGACAGCTCGACGCGTCCCAAGCGCCCCTCGACGCGGGGTGGGCTGTGGGTGCGGTCGTGCAGCTCGATGCCCTCGAGCTCGACCCGGCTGACGCCCCTGGCGCTGAGGCGCTCGAAGCTCAGCTCGAGGCCGGTCTCGCTCGCGACCCAGCTCGCCCCCATGCGCGCCAGGGGCGTCCAGACCAGGCGATCGCGCGCCACGTACAGAACGCCCCCGAGCAACCCGGCCAAGAGGGCCAGTCGCACGAGTCGTCGGCGCCAGAAGGGGCGGCGTGGGGCGGGCGGGTCCAGTTCTTCCACGGACGGGGGATCCTATCGCCGCGACCCTCGCGCTTCGCGGCTCGATCGGGACACGGACGGGCACGACATGGACCTTGTGCTCGGATACGAGAGGAGACGAGCAGACGTGGGAACCGATCGACAGGGGATCGGCGCGCCCTGCTCCAGGATCGGACGTTCGCCAGCCGTATACTCACCCCATGGTCACGTTCGCCCCCCGTAGTCGTCCGGGAGTCCTCGTCGTCGGAATCGGCATCCTCGCCGCGCTGCCGGTGATGGGTGGACTTTCGCTGCTCTCAGGCACTGCAACATCGCTCGAGGCGGCCCCGCCGCAAGCGCCGCGCGCCACCCGGCCGCACCTGATCCTGGTCTCCCTGGACACGCTGCGGGCGGACCACTTGGGCTGCTACGGCCACGACCGCCCGACCAGCCCGTTTCTGGACGAGCTGGCCCGCAAGGGCGTGCTGTTCGAGGACGTGGCCGCGCCCTCGTCCAAGACGGCGCCCTCGCACATGTCGATGTTCACCGGCGTGCACCCGACGGTACACGGCGTGCGGAACTACTACGGTCGGGCGGCCTGGGCTCCGAGCGACGACCTGCCGACCGTGATCGAGCGCGCCTCCCAGGCTGGCTACATCACCGCCGGCTTCACGGGTGGCGGGATGATGTCGTCGGAGCTGGGCTTCGGCCGGGGCTTCGACCTCTACGACGCCCGGGGCGGCGGGGCAGATCGCGTCTTCGAGCGGGCGATCGCCTGGATCGACGACGCGGCCGGCGACGTGCAGGAGGACGAATCGGTCTTCCTGTTCCTGCACACCTACGAGATCCACGACCCCTACACGCCGCCCCTCGAGTGGCAGGCGAAGTTCGTCGACCCGAACTACAGCGGCGGCATCGACTCGACCCGCACGGCCTACCCGGAGGACGCGGCCGAGGCCTGGAAGGCGGACCGCAGCTTCTACCGCAACGTGCAGGAGCGCTTCTGGGGCGGCTTCGACGGGCGCAAGGAGAGCGAGTACGACCACCTGCGCGACCTGTACGACTCGGGCATCGCCTTCACCGACCACCTCTTGCGCGGGGTGTTCGAGGAGTTGGAGAAGGTCGGTTGGCTCGAGAGTTCGATCGTGATCGTGACCTCCGACCACGGCGACGGCTTCGGCGAGCACGGGACGACCTCGCACCAGTCGATCTTCGACGAGATCCTGCACGTGCCCTTGATCGCGATCCTGCCCGAGAGCTACCCGGACGCCCGCCGCGGCGCGCGCGTGACGGCGCCGGTGATGGGGGTGGACCTGGCTTCGACGATCGTCGAGCTGCTCGGTCTCGATCCCCTGCCCGATGCCCAGGGAGCCTCCTGGGCCGCGCACCTGCGCGGCAGTGGCGGGCCCAGTGGACACGCGGTCGACTACCGCGCGGTCTGGTCCGAGTTGGCCACACCCGGCAACGAGTGGTTGGCCCTGCGACGCGGGCCCTACAAGTACCTGCTGCACAGCACGGATACCGCCCAGCGCGCGCTCTTCGACCGTTGGTTCGATCCCGGCGAGCGCTTCAATCGAGCGGGTGACATGCCCCAGGTGGTCGAACGCCTGGCGCGCGACGTGAAGTTCGTGCGCGCGGCGAATGAGCAGGTACGCCTGCGCTACCCGGCGATCAAGGCCACGATGGGCGACAGCTCCCTCGGCGCGCTCCACGCCCTCGGCTACGCGGAGGAAGGCGACGACGGGGACTACGACGACGAGGATCCGGCCGTGGAGACTTCCGAGGAGGGCGGGCAGTGAATCGAACACGACGCACCCTGCTGGCCCTGGCGCTGTTGCCGCTGCTCGGGGCCTGCTCCAAGGGCGACAAGCCCGGCGGTGACGCGCCCGCTCCGGGGGCGACGAAGGCCACGCCGGGGGGGACCGCCACGGGTCCGGCAGCGATGGACGTGGTGGTCCTGGTCACGGTCGACGGGCTGTATTCCGATGACGTGACCGGTCTGCGCCCGAACGCACCGGTGCTGCCCAGCTTGGGCAAGTTGGCCCGCTCCGGCGCCACCTTCATGGCCGCGAGCAGTGCCTCGGTCGACCCGGCCGCGGCCCTGGTGAGCGTGCTCAGCGGGCTGCACCCGGCCAGCCACGGCGCGACCGCCGCGGGCGATCGTCGCGCGGCCAACCCGGCCCTGCCGCGACTCGCGTCGGTCCTGGGCTCGGTCGGCTGGCGCACACGCGGGTTGGTCCCTTCCGACGGCGGTCCGGCCCTGGCCCTGGGCGCGCGCACGGGCTTCGACCGGGTCGACGCGGTGCCCGGCCCCGCAGGTCAGAGCTTGCGAACGGCCGCGGGCCTGATGGGGGACCTCGCGTCCACGCAGCAGCCGACGCTCCTGTGGGTGCACGTGGCCGGCCTGCGAGACGTGGCCGCGCCCGTGCGGGATGCGGCCCTGGTCGACATCGACGCCGCGATCGGCGACGTGGCCCAGACCATGGTCTCGACGGGGGTCGCCAAGCGATCGCTGCTCGTGGTCACGGGCGTGGCGCCGACGCCGCTCGCTGGCCGCGCCGACCTGGGGCCCCTGGCGCCGGTGGTGAGCTGCGCCAACGCGGTGCCGTTGATCGTCTGCGCCCAACCCGAGCTGGTCAAACCCAAGACCGTGGCCCAGCGGCCGGTGGGCGGGGTCGACATCGTCGCGACCATCGCTCAGATGGCTGGGGTGACCTGGCCGCTAGAGCTCGACGGTCGCAGCTTCGCGCCCGACCTACGCGGCGAACTGGAGTGGGCGGGGCCGGTCTGGATCGACACGGCCGGGATCAAGCCCTTCGCTGCTTCGCTGCGCTGGGGCAACCTCGAGCTTGCGGCTGTACCCGGCGGCGCGCAGCGGCTGCACGATGTCACCGCCGATCCGCGCTGCGAGCACGACGTGGCCGCGAGCCGAGCGGCGGGCCTGGTCGAGCACATGAGCCAGTGGTCGGCCCGCATCCTGGCCGGCTGCAAGGCCAAGCTCGAGCGCTACCCCGCGGTCGCGCCCGGTTCCTGAGCCGCGGCCCGAGCGCCCGCTCGCCCAGGGGCGAAGGCCGCGAGCAGCCCCGTGTTTGCGCGGCCCATCAGGGCCGCGGCGGCGAGCTCGCCCACCGCGGGGGCGGTCGTCATCCCGTGCCCGCCCAGGCCGGCGACCCAGAACAGGCCGCCCAGGTCCGGGTCGGGCCCGATCACGAACTCGCGGTCCTCGGCGAAGGTCCGCATGCCGCACCAAAGGTGCGCGGCGGCGGCGTCGGCGAAGTCGGGCAGGTGCCGCGCGGCGGTGGCGGCCACGAGCTCGAGTACCTCGGACTGCACGTCGCAGCGGTCGGGATCGACGCGGCTCTCGTCGCAGGCGCAGATCATCAGGCCCCCGCTCTCCGGCCGGGCGTAGAAGGTGTCGCCCACGTTCCAGTAGACCGGCCAGTCGGGGTCCACCCTGGGATCGGGAGCAGTGACCAGCAGGTGGCGGCGCATGGGCGCGAGCTCGACGCCCGAGCCGGCCGCTCGACCGAGTCGTCCGGCCCAACCGCCGGCGGCGAGCACCACCTGGTCGGCGCGCAGCTCGCGGCCGTCGCGCGTGCGCAAGCCGACGATCGACGAGCCCTCGACGATCAGCTCCGCCACGGGGCACCCGGTATGGATGGCGACGCCCAGGGCGCGCGCGGCGTGGGCGTAGCCGTCGGTCAGGGCGGCGATGTCGAGCACCCCGTCGGTCGGCATCCACCAGGCGGTCTCGGCGTCGATGCGAACGAAGGGCGCGCGGCGTCGGAGTTCGCTCGGCGAGAGGCGCTCGACCGGACGGCGGGTGCGTGCCGCCGCCAGGTCCAGGGCCGCGGCCTTCTCAGGGACGTCGGCGGTGAGCACCAGGCCCACGGGCCGCAGGAGCGGCACCGCGGCGAAGTCGGCCGGGGGAGCTTCGAAGAACGGAGCCGATCGCGCGGCCAGCTCCGCCACCGGATCCTCGTCGATCAGCGTGCGCAGGATCGCGGCGTTGAGGCCGCTGGAGTGGCGGGCGCAGTCGGACTCGGCCTCGACCAGGACCACGTCGCGCTGACCGGCGCGCGCCAGAGCCCAGGCCGTCGACAGACCGGCGACCCCGCCACCGATGATGGCGATCTGGCAGCGCTGGGGCAGGGACGGCTGTTGCGGGGTCATGTCAGTCGCCCAGCTCGTCCAGGTAACCCAGCTCGCGCAGGGCGTCCTGGGCCTCGGTGCCGGGCACGGTGATCACGACCTGGCGCTGATGGCTCGAGCGCCAAGCGCCCATCTGCGAGGTCATGCGCGCGCCGTCCGCCGGGTACTCGTCGATGCGGTCGTGGATCTCACCCGCCAGCCGCAGGTCGTAGAGCTCCTGCACCCGGGGCCCGTCCTCGTCGAGCAGGAAGCGGCGCGGCGCGTGGTCGATCAGCTGCAGGCCCTCGGCCTCGAGCACCGCGGTGGTCTGGAATCCGTGGGCGTAGATGCGCTCACGCTCGATCTCCGGCCCGCCGACCAGGCTGCGACCCTCGCGCAGGGCGCCCTCGTCGATGGCGAGTCCGTCGGTGTCGATCTCGAGGGCTTCGAGGATCGTCGGCCACAGGTCGAGGTTGCCCGAGAGCCCCGTGCGCCGCTGGCCGGCCGGGATCCCGGGGCCGGCGAGGATCAGCGGCGTGTTCCACAACTCGGGGTAGTACCAGGCGCGATGTCCGACCGCAAACATGTCGGCGACGCCGCGCGGGAGTCCGCCGTTGCTCTCGCGTTTGATCGACAGCTCGAGCGGGTAGTGGGGGTACTCGTAGAGCAGCTCGCCGTGGTCGGCGGCGAAGATCAGGAGGGTGTCCTCGAGCTGTCCCTGCTCGTGCAGGAACTCCATCAACTGCTTGACGGCCGCGTCGGAGGCCAGGACCTCGCCGTCGTAGCGGTTGCTCTCGACCTCGATGAACTCGCGCGCCTCGTCGAGGCTCCAGGGCTCGAGGTTCGGTGACAGCTCGGCCAAGCGCGGCGCCTCGCGTGCCCAGCGGCGCTCGAGCTCCGACTGGCCGGGCCGCGCCCCCTCGAACACGTCGTACTGTTCCTTGGGCTCGTAGGGGTGGTGCGGATCCAGGGCGTGCAACCAGGCGAAGAAGCCGTCCCCGCTCTCCAGCTCGACCTCGTTGGCCTCGTACCAGTCGCGGAAGCGCTTGAAAACCGACAGGGCGCGCTTCCTAGACGTGTACTCGAAGTGGTCGAAACCGCGTTCGAAGCCGCGGTTGGTGGTCAGCACGCGGTTGCCGATGAAGGCCGCGGTGGTGCGACCGGACTCCTGCACCAACTCGGCCAGGGTCGGCTGGTTGGGCGGCAGGACCTGCTCCTCGTCGGTGACGTAGAGCCCGGTCATCATCGAGATCATCGACGGAACCGTCCACGGCGCCTGGGAGCGGTTGTTCTCGTAGAGCGTCCCGCGCGCCGCGAGCAGGTCGATGTTGGGCGAGGTGTCGCGTTCGTAGCCGTAGCAACCCAGGCGATCGGCTCGCAGGGTGTCGACCACGAACAGGATCACGTTGCGCGGACGCTCCGGGCTTGCGTCCGCGCCTTCGCCGCCGCCGCAGGACCACAGGCCCGAGCCCAACCCCAAGGCCAGCGCCGCGCCCACCAGGGCGGTCGTGGCGCGTGCCACCACCTAGGGCTCCACGACGGCCGCGCCGTCGATGGCCGCCCAGGTCCCCACCAACTTGCCCAAGAGGGGCAGGCTGATCGAACCCTCGGCGGTGACCACCTCGTGGAAGCGCGCGACCTTGAAGCCCGCGCCCAGGGACTGCTCCGCGGCCTCGCGCAGGTCGCGCAGGGCATCGCCGCCAGCGACGGCCGCGAGGGCCTCCGCCGGGCGAGCCAGGATCAGGTCCAGCTCGAGGTCGATCTCCGTGGGGGAGAGCAGGCTATGGGCGCGCAGGTAGGCGCTCGCATCGGCGTAGCTCCAGCCTTCGAGGTGCAGGCCCACGTCGGTCACGGCACGGGCGCGACGCAGGGCAGCGCGGGCGAGCATGCCGACCCGCGACAGGTCGTCGGGGTACAGACCCATTTCGTCGGCCAACTCCTCGGCGTAGTCGGCCCAACCGATCTCGAGCACCTCGGGACCGGCGTAGCGGCGGAACAGGGCCAGCTCGGGGCGCTCGCCCACGAGCCCACGCAGCAGGTGTCGACCGGGGACGCCGCCGCCGAAGGCCGCGGCCGCGGTGGAGTAGCGGGCCTGGCGGTCGGAGCTGGCTTCGATCAGCAGTCGACCGGGACGGCTGGCGTCCGCCGGCGGCGGCCGGTAGCTGACGGCCTCGCGATCGACGGGCTCGAGCGCCGGCGCGAGGCCGACCACGAGCGGAACCGCCGTGTCGTCCAGGAACCACGACCGCAGCGACCCTTGGGCCCGCCGCACGTCCGAGCGCATGGCCGCCTCGATCGACGTCGCGTCGTTGAAGAAGAGCGAGCGATCGCCGCGCAGGATGGTCTGCAGCTGCGCTCGGCCGGAGACGCCCAGGGCGCTGGCGGCCAGGCCGTAGAGCCGGTCTTCGATCTGCGTCAGGTCGGCCTCGGCGCGGCGGGAGAACGCGCCCGGGTCGCTCTGCAGCGTCGTGTGGACGCGTACCAGGTCGCGGTAGATCGACGTGCCGCTCGGCATCGACACCAGGCCGGGCCGGTTGGGCTTCGGCGCTTCGGGCGCCAGCTCGAAGGCCAGGACCTGACGCCAGGAGCGCAGGGCCGGAACGATCTGCTGCTCGATCACCTCGCGCACCGACTCGACGAAGGCACCGCGCTCGTCGGGATCGAGGGCATCCGTCGCGCTGGGCAGCAGGACGCGCGTGCCACTCGCGCGCACCTCCGGGTCGGCGACGTGCCGATTGATCAGCAGCAGCTCGCGGTTGCGAAGGGCGTCGCCGAGCTCGCGTTTCGCGACGTTGGCCAGGGTCTCCGTGGGGCCCAGGTCGACCCAGCGACCACCGCCGCAGGCGGGGGTCATGAAGGGGCTGTCGAAGGTGTCGATCGCGAGCAGCGTGTCGAGCTGCTCGACCGTGCGGTCGATGGCCCCGCGGGGGGCGGTGAAGCCGGCGCCGGAGCGCTCCTTCGCGCTGCGCTCGAAGGACGTCAGCGCGCGGGCGAAGGCGCTCCAACGCTCCAGCAGTTGCTCGCGCTCGTAGGCGGTGTTCGCGGGTTGCTCGCGGGCCACGGCCAGCATGCGCACGTGGGGCCCGGCGACCGGGTCGACCATCCAGCGGTCGGTGCCCGCGCGCAGCTCGATCTTCTCCCGTTCGATGGCGTCGAGCAGCACGTCGTAGGTCATGCGCTCGGACGGCGAGAGGTGGCTCGGGTCGAGCAGTCCGAGCTTCGTGCGCAGCTCCCAGACCTGCTCCTGCCGCGCGCCGCGCACGTGGTCCGCCACCGCCGGCCATTCGCCGAGGGCGACCGGGTCACCGAGCTGGGCCGCCTCGATCGGGTGCCAGTCGATCCAACCCTCCCAGAACTGCGTGACCAGGAGTCGCAGCTCGCGGGTCTCGACCCCGGCGGCGGGTTCCTGCCAGTAGCCGATCTCGGCCGGCGCAGGGGGCTGCACGGACTGGCACGCGGCCAAGCCCAGGAGCCCGGGGAGGAGGACGGGGAAGATCGATCGGCGGAGGGATTTGCGGAGCATCGTGTTGGCAGGGGGACGCGCCCCGATAGGCCAGGGGAGGATCATACGGACCCCGGAGCGCCCGTCCCAGGAGTGCGCAGCCCCGCCACGCGCATCAGGGCGCAGAGCACCAGGGAGTGCTCGATCCGCCCGTCGGTCGCGGCCTCCAGGACCTCGGCCAGGGGCAGGGTCAGGACCTGGATGTCCTCGCCGGGGTCGAGCTCGGGGGGACCGCCCGGGCGGCAGCCCTCGGCCAGCCACATGTGGAGCCGGTTGTCGTGGATCGCCGGGTTGGGCAGGACCGAGCCCAGGTAGCGCCAGCTCTGCGCGGTGTAGCCGGACTCCTCGCGCAGCTCGCGCTCGGCCGCCGCCCGGTGCTCCTCGCCCGGGTCGACCATGCCGCCGGGGATCTCGAGCGTGTTCGAGCGGCTGCCGAAGCGCCACTGGCGCACGAGGACGACGTCGCGCTCGGGGGTCAGGGCGACCACGTTGACCCAGTCGGGGGTCTCGAGCACCAGCCGCTCGAGCACCTCGCCGGTGCGCGGGTTTTCGAGGTCGTCGAAGCGGACCTGGAACAGGCGCAGGTCGGGTCCGCGTCGGGTTCCGTGATGGGTCCACGCCCGCGGCTCGTCGGTGTCGTCCATGGCGCCATCCTGGCGGCCGACCCGCCGCGGAGCCAGGGCGCGAGTCGCTCCGGGCGCGAGGTTATGCCGGGCTCGACTCTGTCGTCCCGGCGTCCCCGTCCTAACCTCTTCGCCATGCAACCCCGCACGGCGACGCCGTCGGCCGTCGCCGCGCCGCTCGCGGAGCCCAGCGTCGTGTCCGGCCACCTGGCCCTCGTGGCCGTTCAGCTCTGCTTCGGGCTGTTCCCCTTCTTCGTGAAGCTGGCGCTCGAGGGCCTCGAGCCTCGTGCGATCGCGGTCTGGCGCATCGGGGTCGGCTCGGCGGTGCTCTTGGGCCTGGCCTTCGCCGTGGCCGGTCGCGGCGCGATTCCGAAGCGTGGGGATCTGCCGCTGTTGTTCGTGTGCGGCCTCTTGGGCGTGGTCATGAACCAGCTCCTGGCCCTGGAGGGCGTGTCGCGCTCGACCGTGGTCAACGCGGGGCTGATCATGACCCTGATCCCGGTCTTCACCGTGGCCCTCGCGATCGCGTTCCGCATCGAGCGGATGCACTGGAAGCGTGCCATCGGCGTGCCCGTGGCCATGTGCGGCGCGATCGTGCTGCTCTTGCAGCGCGGCGACTCGCCCGACCTCGCGCGCCAGCACCTGTTCGGCAACCTGCTGATGGCCTGCAACTGCCTGAGCTACGCGGGGTACCTGCTGCTCTCGCGCCGGCTGCTGACGCGCTACCGGCCCCTGGTGGTGATCGCCTGGGTCTACGTGATGTCGCTCTGGGCCACGCCGTTCCTGGGTCTCGGTCAGGACCTGATACCGAGCGGGGTCGACACGCGCGTGGCCTGGTGGGGACTGGCCCTGGTGCTGACCTTCCCGACGGTGGTGGGCTACCTGCTCAACACCTTCGCCCTCTCGCGCGTGCCGGCGTCGGTCACGGCGATCTACATCTACGTGCAGCCCCTGATCGCGGGCACGGCGGGGATCGTGTTGCTCGGCGAGCACTTCCGCCCGCTGATGATCGTGGCGGCAGCGCTGATGTTCACGGGCATCGCGCTGGTCACGCGCCGGCGCTGAGGGCGCCCGCGAAGCGCCCGGCGAGAAATGGCCGTCGAGAGCGGTGGTGGGAGCGCGGGGCGAGGCCCAGGATGGTGGCCTTGGGCGACGCCACTTGCGGCGCGGTCCGATCTCGATTTCGCCCACCAGAGGACCCACCCATGTGGACCTTCCCCTGCTCTGTAGTCGCCGCGACCCTTTGCGCACTGTTTCCCGCGTCGTCGGGGCAAGTTGCACCGGCCCCGGTCATCGAAGACCTCGCCGAGCTGGACGCGGCCAGCCTGGTCGACCGGCTCCCCTGGGTCGACGACTGGTCGACGGTCGCGGACGGCCGGCGGCAGCTCGTGCCGGTCGCCGAGGAGGTCTGGGCGCGTGCTCGAGAACATCGTCTGCCCGACGACCAGTGGCGCCGTCTGCTGCTCGAGAAGGGGGTGTTGCGCTACCACCCGCGCTGGTGCGCGGATCGGCCCTTCGCCGTCTCGATGCGCGCCCTCCCCGTGGGCGAGCAGATCAGGATCAGCCTCGATCCGGTGCGGGAGGGGCTGGGCGATGCGAGCTGCGGCAACTTGCGCCCCATGTTGTGCGGACTCGCCTCCATGTCGATCTTGCACGAAGAGCTGTGCCAGGAACTCGGCGTGCTGCCCCTCGGTCGTCACGACCTGGGGTTCGACGTGCTCGTGGAGAGTGAACCGGAGAGTTGGTGGACCTCGCCCGGGGGCGAGGCTCCCCTGAGGCCGGTGCTGTGGCGCGGGACCCTCTCGATCGAGGTCGAGGTGGTGGAGTCGCTCGCGGGGGCGATCGCGCCCGTCGCGGATGCGGACGTCGACGGAGCGGTGCGGTCGGCCCTGTCGCTGGAGTTCTTGGACAGGGGTTGGTCCCAGCCCCGGGCGCAGCTGCGGGTGCAGCCGGACAGCATCGCCCACCCGCAGCTGCGGGACCTGGGGCTCTCGCTCGAACTCCAGGTGCTGCGGCGTGGCTTCCCGGTGGGCGAGCCGGCTCGCCTGGCCGTGGGTGACTACGGCATGAACTCCGACTGGAGCTTCGACGCGTTCGGCGTGCCCGGAGACTCGGTCTTCCTCGAAGCGGTCCATCCTGGGCTCATCACCAACGTCGACGCACGCGACCTGTTGTCCGTGAGGGTGCGTGGCACGGGCGAGGGGCTCGAGCGCCTCTGGCACGCCCGTCGCCATTGGAGCGGAGAGCTCGAGATTCCCTTGGTCGAGCTGATGGAGCCGGGACCCAAGTGATCGGGGAGAGAGCACGATGACGAATCAAGTACGCGGTACGTCGAACGAGGCCGGCCTCTCTCGGGCGAAGGCGGTCCTTGTCCAGTTGGTCGGTGTCGCCGGCTTGGTCGGTCTGGCTGGCTGCGGGCCGAAAGCCGGCGCGGAGTCCGGCGCCGCGCAGGCACCGGTCGACACGGTCTGGTACCCCACGCCGCCTGCACCCGAGCGACTCGCGGAGCTATCGCTCGCCGACTTGATCCCCCTCCTGCCGCCGGTCTGGATCGAGCGCGGGACCATCGGGGGCGAGCAGGCGCTGCACCCGGTGACGGAAGAGGTCCGCGACCGCCTGCGCGGCGGCGAGCGGATGTCGGACGAGCTGTGGCGTCATGCGCTCGTCGACACCGGGGTCCTGCGTGTGCCGCGCCGCTGGCCGCAGGATCTGCCCTTCGCCGTCTCGATGACGGCTCCCGAGTGGCTCGGCATGGCGCGGGTGATCGTCGACCCGCGCGGTGGTCGCTTGGGTGCGCCGCGCTGTGGCAGCCTGCTGCCCGAGATCTGCGGGACGGGCTACTTCTGGGGGCTCGAGGACGCTACCTACCAGGAGCTGGGCGACCTCGCGCTCGGGCGCCACGAGATCCCCTGCGAGGTCACGGTCAGAGGCGGCTTCAACGGGGACGCCCTCGAGCAGGCGTCCAGGGCCGATCGCGAGGACGACGGGAAGGTCGACTGCGCTGCCTGGGACTACCCGCTGCTCTGGGAAGGCACGCTCGACCTCTCGGTCGAGGTCGTTGCGAGTCTCGACGAAGCCTGGACGCCAGTTTCGACGCCCGAAGTCGACGCGGCCGTCAGCGAGGCGGTGTCGCTGCGCATCGCTGAACGTGGACCCGGGTACTCGGACGCCTTTGCCTGGATCCGGTGCGAGCCGGACACGGAGCTCCATCCTGAGCTGCGAGGCCTAGGGCTCGCTCTCGTCGCGGAGCTGCTCGAGGACGGCGAGGTCGTGGCGACCAACCGCTTGCCGCGACATCCCCGCCAGTCCGCTTGGAGCAGCGAGCGCGATCGGTTCGGCACGCCAAGCTTGGAGGACCCGCTCGGACCCGTACCTGGTGCCTTGGCAAGGCGAGGCGCCGGTGCCGATGGCTGGAGCCTGCGCTTGCGTGGCACGAGCGAGATGATCGAGACCCAGTGGCACGCCGATCGCTACTGGAGCGGGACCGTCGAAGTCTCGTTGACCGACGCCATGAAGCGGGGCGCCGGTCGCTGACGAGCCAGTGGCTCGTGGATCTCAGAGAGCGCACCATGGGGCAAGGAGACGGGCCTGCACCGGGTGGATGATGGCAGCCGGCGCGATCGCGCGTCGCGTCGGAGGGGTTGGAGACACTCGTGCGACGCTGCGGGAAAG
The DNA here is from genome assembly GCA_007751255.1 of Engelhardtia mirabilis. Taxonomy (GTDB): domain Bacteria; phylum Planctomycetota; class UBA1135; order UBA1135; genus Engelhardtia; species Engelhardtia mirabilis. The sequence continues at coordinate 3,601,194 of CP036296.1, read as the reverse complement.
TTTGGCGCAATTGAGACGCCAAATGGGGCGCGAGCAGACGTTGCTGGACTGATCTTCGGTGCTCAGGTGACAGGAGCGCCAGGTCGAATCCATGTCCGATTCTCTCTACGGCAACTCCGACTTTCCGACCATGCTCTCAGCTCACAGTCTTCCCCTCGCGTCCCTTCGTCTCGCACTGGCGTCAGCCGCGCTCGCAGCTTCTACCGCCCTGCCGTCGCTCGGCGCGGTTGGTGTGTCCGTCTCGGCAGTGACCGACGGCTACGACGCTGTCGACTCTTCCTACGACCTCGTGGGTGGCGTGAAGGTCAACGAGGTCACGATCCCGTCGTCCGGGCCCGGTTCGTGTTCCACCACTCAGCAACTGACCGGGTGCCCGCCGGCGAATGCTGACGGGTACTCCTACGTCTTCGAGTACGAGATCTCCTCGGACGGAGAACTGATCAGCTCTGAGCTGATCCACGAGTTCGAGGACGGCCCCTGCGCGCCCAGCCCGATCGTCTGGCACGTCGAGAACCGCACCTGCGTCAGCGAGCAGGAACGGATCGGTCCGGACGGGGTACCGCACAAGGTCTCGGTGTACGTCAGTGAGTCGTGCCACTGGTACGACTGCGACGAGCAGCCGGCGGCCATCGCGCAAGGGCCTTCGACGGAGGCTCTCCCCGTGGTTGACCTGTCGGGGGACGGCCTGCTTCCGCTGGTCATCGAGGGCCTGATGCCCGGCCCGAGCGGCTTCTAGTCCCGAGTGGACTCAGCGCGAGCGGCGGCGCGGCCGCTCCGCCAGGGGCCCACGCAGCGGGGCGCCGATCGAAGTCGATCGGCGCCCCGCGAAAGGCCCGTCTCGAGGGCATCTGTGACGCGCTCGGGCAGCAAGTGCCTCGAATCAGCTCACGGCTGGTAGATCTCCGCGTCGCTCGGCCCGCCGCCGACCACCAGCACCGTGCCGTCCGCCAGGTTGGCGAGCAGGGGCTGGGTGCGCGCGCCGGCCATGGAGCCGGTCACGCTGACGCCGCTGCCGACCTGGTACAGGTCCGCGGAGGACGCCGCGCCCAGGTCGATGGCCGAGGACGAGAGGGTCGCGCGGAAGCCGCCGGCGATCAGGGCGCGGCCGTCGGGGAGCAGGGCCAGACCCGAGAGGGCGCGGGGCTCCGAGAGGGTGCCGACGGTCGAGAAGCCGCCGCTGAACAGGCCGCTGGTGTAGCGCACCACGTCGTCGCGGGCGCCGATGGCGATCTGGGTCAGGTCGCCGCCGGAGGTGATCAGGGCTTCGAGGTCGAGGGTGATCCCGCCGACCAGGATCACGCTGCCGTCGGCCATCTTGATCGCCGAGTGGGCCAGGCGCGGGCCGTCGAAGAAGATCGGCAGGCCGAAGACGCCCAGGAGCGTGCTGTAGGTGTAGGCCGTGGCCGAGACGGTCGGGATGTTGAGGATCGGGATCAGCGTCATGCCGCCCGCGACCAGGATGCTGCCGTTGTTCAGGGCCGTGGCCGTGTGCAGGGCGCGGGGCTCGAGCATGTTCGGCCCGCCCGCGAAGGTCAGCGACGCAGGGTCGAAGAACTCGGTGCTGGCCAGCAGACCGTTGAAGACCGACAGGGCCGAGAGGGGGTCGGTCAAGATCGCCGTGAAGTCGATCGAGACGTCGCCGAAGCCGCCGGTCAGGAACACCCGACCGTCGCTGAGGAGCGTCGCCTGGTGGCCGGCGCGGGGCGAGCCCATGGTGAGCTCGGTGGTGTCGCCGGTGGTGGGATCGAAGACGGCGCAGGCGTCGGTGGGCTGGCCGTCGAGGCCCAGGCCGCCGCTGAACAGCACGCGTCCGTCCGCCAGGGCCGTGGCCTGGGAAAGGAGGCCCACGCCGAAGGTCAGGCCGTCCAGCTCGAAGCGCTCGAGCTCGTCGGTGTAGCGCTGGGCCGCCGGGCCGCTGCCGCCGGCCAGGAGCAGGTCGCCGTTCGGCAGTTGAGAGATCGCGCCGCCGAGGATCGGCAGGGCCGGGGCCTCGACCGTCGCTGCGAAGGTGCCCGAGACGGCCGGGGTCGTGCGCACCAGGTTCGAGGGCGAACCAAAGGTCGGCCCGGTCACCGCCTGGGCCGAGATCACCAGGCCCGCCAGGCCCGGGTCGACCATGGGCACGCTCGCCGTGGCGTTGCCGCTGCCGTCCAGCAGGCCGATGAAGCCGGGCAGGGTGAAGGTGAGGTCGAGCAGCGCGTCGGAGATGGCGAAGGAGACCCCGGGAAGGATCTCGGTCGGCGTCTCGTCGAGGGCCACGACGATGGCGTAGATCTGGCCGGGGTCGCCGGCGACGCTCCAGGTGGCGCTGCCGGGGATGGCTCCACCGCCACGGCTGAGTTCGGAGGTCTGGGCGGCGACGGGGGCCGCCAGGAGCAGGGCCAGGGAGAGGACGCGGGTGGGGGTCATGGTGGGGAGAGTCTGGGATTCGGGACCTCGATCGAGACTATCCCGTCCCAGAGCGCAGCGGGAGCCCCGCCGTCCAGATTGCAACTCCGCAGCCGACCCCGAGCTCAGAAGCTGTAGCGGTAGCCCAGGGCGATCGTGCCCCAGTCGTGGGGGCCCAGCTCCTGCGCGTACTCCTTCTGCTGGCGCAGGAAGCGGTAGCCCAGGGTGAAGCCGCGCCAGCGGGTGGTCAGTCCAAACCACCACTGCCAGATGCTCTCCTCGCGGGTCAGGGAGATCTGCGGGTCGTCGTTCCAAAGGCTCCCGTCGATCGTGATGTCGTACAGGGCATGGCGCAGGTTCACGCCGCTCGAGACCCAGATGGCGAAGTCGTCGGTCAGCCCGAGCCAGGGCCGGTCGTTGCGCGACAGGTTGTGGCCACCGCGCGCCTCGACGCCGAGCTGGCCGTTGGTGAAGGCCGTGCCCAGCTCCAGGCGGGCACCGGACACGAGGTCGAACTCGGCCGCACCCAGCCGGCCGTAGAGCGTCCGATTGCGCAGGTCCCAGGCCGTCTGGACGATGACCTCCTCCTCGACCTGGTACTGCCAGCCGGCGGCGTCGGCCTCGCCAAGGACGTAGTGCACCCCGCGCTGGGCGATCTCGCCCAGGGACCAGTCGCCGGTGACGCCCAGGGCCAGCTCGAAGGCGTAGAGCCAGTCCCGGCGGCGCGCGGCGTCGGGGTCCAGGCGCGCGTGGCGCGCGGTGGCCCCGAGCTGCAGGATCCCGGCGTAGGGGCGCTCGTCGGGCACGAAGTCCATCGAGTCCAGGTCGCGCGGGTTGTAGATGCGCTGCTCCAGGAACACGCGCAGGGTGCGCTCGTGCTCGACGTCCGGCTCGGACTCGTCTGGCAGGGGATCGAGGAACCCCAAGGGCGACAGGACCGCGGCCGCGCCGCGCCCCAGGCTCCCCTCGGGGTCAGCCTCCCAGCCGAGCAAGAGCCCCTGGCTGTAGGCCCGGTCCCGCCCGGCGCCGCTGGAGAATAGGTCGTTCTCCTCACGCACCGACCAGCGCCGGTCGGGCGCGGCGCAGGCGGCGAGGAGCGCGACCGACGTCGCGAGGACGGCGATGCGATGGTGCGTGGTCAGGGCTCTGGGAGCGGGCTAGCGTCGAAGGGACGGACTCGCGAGGGGCTCGATCCAACGCTTGGCGGGGCGCGTGTTCCAGGTGCGCTGGTACTCGCGGTGCGCGGGTGAATCGGGGAAGTGCTCGTCCGCGCCGTAGGGGTAGCCGCTCATGGCGTGGAAGGGCAGGGGCTCCACGTATAGGGCCTCGTAGGTGTTGGGGTCACGGTCCTTGGCCCAACCATCCAGGAACAACAGGTAGTCCCGGCGCCAACCCTCGCGCAGCTCCGGCAACTTCGCCGCGTCGAAGCGCAGGGTCAGCGCGTCCCCCGCGCCCAGGATCACGAACATGTCGTCCACCGACTCGACCAGGGGCAGCACGTCGCCGAAGCGCGTGTAGTCGCCCGGGTGCTGGTTCCAGCGCGGCGTGCATTCCGTGTTGTCCCACTCGAACCACTCCAGGCGCTCGTCGCCGTCGAGGTAGATCGGGCAGGAGAAGCCGCGCTCCCAGAGCTTCGCGGAGCTGGCGGCGATGCGCGTCTCGACTCGCTCGGTGTCGTCACCGCAGGTCGCCAGGCGGATCGCATCCCAGTACAGCCGCAGGGTCGAGAAGATGCGGATGCGCGGGTCGGCCGGGTCGAGGATGCCGGCCACGTCCACGACCATGGTCTTGGTCTTGCCGGCCGGGAAGCCGATCGGCGGACCGGCGTCGCGCCAGCCGCCCTGGCCGTCGGGCACCTGCAGGATGGGCGGGATGAACTCGTAGCCCGGATGGCGCGCGGCAGCCACGTTGACGCTGGCGTCGGTCCAGTAGAGCCAACCGCACATCAGCAGGCGCAGGCCTTCGGCGCCCTCGAGGTCCGCCGGGTCGAATTCCAGCTCGAGGGCGTGTGGCGCCGCCAGGCCCATGAACTGCCCGCGGTGGGGCACGAAGGGCTTGGCCAGGTCCATGTCCTGGGCCGCGAGGGAAGCGGTCCAGTCGTTGCCGCGGTCGTCCACGGCGCGGATCGGCAGGGCCAGGCGCTCGACCGTGTGGGTGTGGGGCGTGGGGAAGGGCGGGAAGGTGAAGCGCTCGTCGGGGAAGACCTCGGTGCCGACCGGATGGTCCACCGCGATCAGCTCCGCCTGGTCCAGGTAGGTCACCTCGCGCAGCTCCTCGGTGAACTGCAGCTCGAGGAAGCCGTCCTTGGGCACGAGCTGCTCGCCGCGCACCAGGACGTACTCGTCGTGGTCGGGCGGCACGAGCTGACCCGGCGCCATGGGCAGACCCAGGGGCGTGATGCCGATCACGTCCGTGACGAACTCGTAGGTGGTCCCGTTCCAGGTGTAGAGGAAGGGGCAGGAGCCGATCAGCCCTTCGATCTGCTCCAGCACGCGCCGACCGCACAAACCCACGTCGAGCTCGGACTGGATCACGCCGTTGGGCCAGACCATGCGGACCACGTCGAGGGTCTCGCGCTCCCCCGCGCCCACGAGCACCGGCTCGCCGCGCAGGTAGCGCCGCGTGTACAGGTCCCCGGCGCGCACGTGCAGGATGCCGCCGACGCCACGGGGGTTGTCCTTCACGCCCTTGAAGCCGACTTGCACGCCTTGGCAGCCGGCGAGGCGCACGATCTGCTCGCCGCCGGCGGACGCGACCTCGTGGTTGCAGTCGCGATCGAGGTCGGAGATCACGAAGTGGCCGGTGCCGACCTGGATCGGATCGAGGGCCGCGCGCCTGTCGAAGGCCAGGGCGAGCTCGCCTTGCAGCAGCCCCTTCGCATCGGTCCAGACCACGTCCCAGGCGCCGTCGAGATCGATGTCGACCGCCTGGGGCCGTGCGTCCGCGGGCGCGGGGAAGGCCGGCGCATCGCCGGAGATGAAGCGCTCGCCGTAGCTGTTGACGAACAGCTTGCCGCTGGTGGGCAGCCACAGGTCGCAGAAGCCGTCCGCGTCGAAGTCGGCGACCAGGGGCGCGCGCGCCCAACTGGCCGAGGCGGGCAGCTTCGCGCTCGCGTCGCTCCAGCGCTCGCTGCGATCGCTGCTGGCGAGGAAGGCGCCGGCGGGCCCGCCGAACAGCAGGTCCACGTCCGCGTCGCTGTCGAAGTCTTCGGGGATGACCCAGGTGAACTTGGCCGAGGCGTGCAGGCCGAGCTGCTGCGTGGCGTCGGTGAAGCCTCCGGAGCCCTCCGCGCCGTCGTTGCGCAGCAACCGCGCGCCGAAATCGCCGGCGAGGATCAGGTCCAGGTCGCCGTCGTGGTCCACGTCGCAGGTGACCAGGGACTCGCATCGCCCCGGATAGCTGGCGATGGGCTCCAAACGCGGGGAGTAGCTCGCCGCGGGGGCGGACCACTGCCACAGCTCGACGACGCCCGCGCGCGCCACCGCGAGCTCCAGGTCGCTGCGCTGGACGCCGTCGCGGCTGCCCGGCAAACCCTTGGCGTAGGGCCGGCCCTGGCTGAGGCCCTCGAAGAGCTCGCGCTCGCCGCGGTCCTCGCCCAGGTCGATGGCCTCCCAGGCCTCGATCTCGCCGTCGCCCTCGGCTGGCACGATCACGCTCCCGCGCCAGGCTCCGTCCTCGCTCGGCCGCATCAGCCACAGGGCGCGGCCGTCGTCGCCTACGAGCTGCTGCGGGTCCAGGTGGGCGTCCACCTGCACGGTCCCCGCCGGCCGGCCCTCGTAGTCACGGTCCGGTGTCAGGTTCTCGTCGACGTCGGCGATGCTGATCGGGTGGGCGCGCTCGGACAGGGTCAACGCGCGCAGAGAGCGCAGGCCCGCGGGGAAGCTGGCAGCCGCCGCCGTCCCCGGCTCGAGGTCGTTGCGTGGGCGCGCCACCGACCCCTGGGGTTGGGGAAAGAGCAGCGCGCCCAGGTCACCGCGCCTGATCTGAGTGGTGGAGGGCCGGGTCAGGCCCCGGTCCTCCAGGGTCCGCGCGCGATCGCGTGCGTTGGCGGAGTCGTCGATGCGCTCCAGCTCGAGCAGCAGGTTGGCGTAGTTCGAGAGGGCGATCAGGGTCCAGGAGCCGAGGAACTCCACGCCCTGGTCCAGGAGCCGCTCGAAGACCTGCTCGGCCTCCGCGAGGGTCGCGTCGGCCTGAGCCGGCTCCATGTCGTAGGCCAGGTCCGTGAGCAGCTTGCCGTACAGGATCGCCGTCGGCGGGTCGTCGGGCGCCAGCTCGTAGGCGCGGCGGGCGTAGGGCTCGGCCAGCTCGAAGTCGAAGTCGTAGTAGTACTGACCCAGCACGTAGAAAGCCGCCGGATCCTCGGGCAGAAGGGCCGTCACCAACTCCAGGGACTCGAGGGCGCGGGCCGTGAGTTCTTCGCGACCGGCGGTGAAGCTCCCGCCCAGCTCGAGGTCGAGGATCCCGGCGCGCAGCAGATCGGTGGGATCGGGTCGCTCGAGCGTGACCAGGGGCTCGAGGGCCTCGCGGGCCTCCCTCAGGCGCTCCTCCGCGAACAGGGCCGCGGCTCGCTCGCGGGCGGTCAGCACCGCGCCGGTCGGGTCGCCGACCTTGGGCTGCGGCTCGGTCTTCCCGCAGGAGGCCAGGTTGGCGCTCGCCCCCAGGAGGAGCAGCGGAACGACGATGCCTGCGAAGGGCCGGAGCGAGGAGCGCGTGCTGTGGTGGTTTCCCATGACTTCGACGCCCATGGCACCAGATCGACCGGCTCCGATCCATGGCGCTCGCGCCTCGATCACCCCCGCTTCACCCGGAACGGGCGGCCTCGGGTTGGCCCGCCGGCCGTGGTGGGGGAGAATGACGGGCCGACCCTCGCCCGCCCGAGTCCTCCCAGCCCCCCGCGGCCCCGCCGCCGACCATCGATGCCCGACGCCACGAGCGCCGCCCCCACCGACCGCCCCACGCCGGCCCAGGCCGCGGCCCCCGCGCGGCCCCCGGCCCTGTCCGGGGTCCCCGTGGACCAGCGGCGGGCGATCGTGGTCGGCGCCAGCTCGGGCATCGGCGCCGCCCTGGTGCGCCAGCTCGTCTCCGAGGGCTACCACGTCGCGGCCCTGGCCCGGCGGGCCGAGGAGCTCGACAAGCTCGCGGCCGAGTCCGAGCACCTGGGCGTCACCAGCGGCGGGCGCGTCCTGACCCGCACCCACGACGTGCTCGACATCACCGCCATCCCGACCCTGTTCGAGGACCTGGTGCGCGAGCTGGGCGGCCTGGACCTCCTGATCTACGCCGCCGGCGTCATGCCCGCCATGGAGCCCCGCGAGTACGACACGGCGAAGGACCTGTTCACCCTGAACGTGAACACCGCCGGCTGCATCGCCTGGTGCAACCCGGCCGCCCACCTGTTCACCAGCCAGACCCGCGGGACGATCGTGGGGGTGTCGTCGATCGCCGGTGACCGCGGGCGCAAGGGCTTCCCGGTCTACTGCACCAGCAAGGCGGCCATGAACACCTACCTGGAGGCCCTGCGGAACCGCCTCTCGGAGGTCGGCGTGCACGTCTGCACGATCAAGCCGGGCTTCGTGGACACGGCCATGACGAAGGGCATGGACGGCCTGTTCTGGCTCTCGACCCCCGAGGAGGCCTCGGCCCAGATCCTGGCGGCGGCCCGCAACCGGGTGAACACCCGCTACGTGAAGGGCCGTTGGTGGATCGTCGGGACGATCATCAAGCTGATCCCTTCGGTCGTCTTCCGTCGCCTGTCGATCTGATCCCCGTGAGCGAGCTCGTGACCGAATCCCGCCCGACGCCGACCGCCGCCCCGCGCTCCGACTTCGAGTTCGTGGCCGGCTGGGGCATGGCGGTCGGGGCCCACGCCCGCGTCCTGCGGCCCACCGACGTGGACCAGATCCGCGCCTGCTTCGACGTGGCCCGGGCCGACGGCCGCCACCTGGGCCTGCGCGGGGGCGGCAACAGCTACGGCGACGCCAGCGTCAACGAGGACGGGCACGTGCTCGACATCGGGCGCATGAACCGCATCCTCGGCTTCGACGCCGAGACCGGCATCGCCGACCTGGAGCCCGGCGTCACGATCCAACAACTGTGGCGCGAGATCGTGCCGCAAGGCTTCTGGCCGCGGGTGGTCTCGGGGACCATGTTCCCGACCATCGCCGGCGCGGCCGCGATGAACATCCACGGCAAGAACAACTACGCCGTGGGCACCATCGGCGACGCCATCCTCGACTTCGACCTGGTGCGACCGGACGGCCAAGTCGTGACCTGCAGCCGCGAGCGAAACTCCGACCTGTTCCACGCGGCGATCGGCGGCTTCGGGATGCTCGGAGTCTTCAGCCGCATCCGGCTCGAGACCAAGCGGGTGTACTCGGGCGACCTCGAAGTGCAGGCCATCAGCTCCGCCAACTTGGGCGAGATGATGGCTTCGATCGAGGAGCGCAAGGCCGCTGCGGACTACCTGGTCGGTTGGATCGATTGCTTCGGCAGCGGCGACGGGATCGGGCGCGGCCTGATCCACGAGGCGCGCTACCTGAAGCCGGGCGAGGACCGCAACCCGGAGAAGACCCTGGCCCTCGCGCACCAGGAGCTGCCGGCGCACATCCTGGGCTTCCCGAAGTCGGAGGTCTGGCGCTTCCTGCGCCCGATCTGCAACGACCTCGGGATGCCGTGGCTCAACGCGACGAAGCACTTCATGGGTAAGCGCGAGGCCAAGGCGGCGCCGCACCGCCAGAGCCACGCGGCCTTCGCCTTCCTGCTCGACTACGTGCCCGGTTGGAAGCGCGCCTACGGGCCCGGCGGCCTGATCCAGTACCAGAGCTTCCTGCCCAAGGAGACGGCCCACGACGTCTACACCGAGATGCTGCGCCACTGCCAGCACCGCGGGATCGTGCCCTACCTGGGCGTCTTCAAGCGCCACCGGCCGGATCCGTTCTGGCTGACCCACGCGGTCGACGGTTGGAGCTTCGCGATGGACTTCCGCGTGACGAAGTCGGGGCGCGAGAAGCTCTGGAAGCACTGCGCCGAGCTGACCGAGATCGTCCTGGCCGGTGGGGGCAAGTTCTACTTCGCCAAGGACCTGGTGATCGACGGCAGCGCCGTGCGGCGCATGTTCGACGCGGACAAGCTCGAGGCCTTCCTGGGGCTCAAACGCGAGCTGGACCCCGAGTTCCTGCTGCAGACCAATCTCTGGCGGCGACTGTTCGCCTGAGGCCCGCGGCGTCCCGACGGCGGCGCTGACTCAGAGCCAGCCCAGCTCGTCGATGCGACCGGCGATCGTATTGGCCACCATCCAGTGGCCCTCGGCTGAGAAGTGGCGCCCGGGGATGTACAGCGGGGGACCCGCGCCGGCCTTGGCGGTGCCCTCGAAGATCGGGCGCAGGTCGTGGGAGCTGAACGCGCCCTCCGCGGCCATGGCATGGGTCGCGAGCTCGGTCGCCGAAGGCGGCAGCTCCGCCCAGCGCAGGGTCGGGATCGGCACCACCAAGAGCTTGGCCCCGGCCTCCTCGCAGGCGCGGGCGGCGCGCGCGAGCAGGGCTCGGTGCAGCTCCAGTAGCGGCGCGGTGCCGGGTCCGACGACCTCCACGCGACTGATCTGCAGCCACCGCAAGAGGTGGCACGGGCTGGCGGCGAGGGGCACGTCCCAGACAGCCGTCGCGAGCTCGCCCGGTGCCGGCACCGGCGTGTGCCCCAGGCGCAGCTCGCCGCCCGCCAGGTCGAAGCGCGGCTTGGCGTAGTAGCTGAACAGGCGCCGCGAGCGGCTCGGGTTGGTCTCGAAGATGCCCCAGACGACCACGTCCGGTCGGTAGGGCAGCACGTCGCGCTCCAGCCGCAGCAGGGCCTGGTCGGTGCCGTAGCCGGGGACGCCGAAGTTGAGCACCTCGAACGGCCGGCTGCCCTGGCTCAGTGAGGCCTCGCTGAGCCGGGCGGGCCAGATGCGCTCGTCCTTCTGGTGGGTGCCGAAGGTGAACGAGTCCCCGATCGTGGCGACGCGCACCAGACCCTCGGTCGGCTCGAGGGCGAACTCCGCCTGACCGCGCATGCCGACCGAGTTGGTCGAGCGAGGGGGGTGCCCGGGCTCGACGAAGTCGCGCAGACCCGGCGCGGGAACCCAGCCGAGCAGGGGGTCGTGGGTCTGGCCGCCGAAGACCTCGCCGCGGGCGCCGAAGTCCTGCTGCCAGGCGAGCAGCGCCTCGACGTCCCCTCCGCCATAGGGCGCCCTCGGGAGGGTGCCGGCGGCCAGCCCGGCGAGTCGGACTCCGAGCTCGGCTGCAGCCAGGCAGACCAGCAGGGTCACCGAGGCAACCAGGAGGCGGCGCTTGGGGGAGGTCAGGGGCGGCACGGCGCCATGGTAGCGGGGTCGGGCGGCCCCCCGACACGGGCCGATGCGGGGAACCATCGCGCGCCTGGGCAAGCGGCGCGCCCACTCGCTAACCTGTTCCGCCCGCACACCGACGATCCAGCTCCGAGCCATGTCTGAACCCCAGCCCCAGCCGCAGCAGCGGTCCATCTTCGACCTCTTCGACGACGAAGCTCGCCAGGCCGTTCAGGTCGCGCGGGACGAGGTCGCCCGTACCAAGCGCAACGCCATCGGTCCGGAGCACCTGACCACGGCACTGCTCAAGCTCGACGGGGCCCAGGCACGCAAGCTGGTGGACAGCGTCTCGATCGACGCGGAGGCCTGGGTGGCAGCGATCGACGAGCTGGCCGGGGTGGGCACCGTCGAGGAGCCCCCGCAGCAGCTGCCCTTCACGCCCCGCGGTCAGCAGACCATGCAGGTCCTGGTGCAGATCGCCACCAGCATGGCCCACGACTCCCTGGGCAGCGCGCACCTGCTGTTGGCCAACCTGCAGGATCCCGAGGGCCTGGCGTCCAAGGGTCTCGAGCGGGTGAGTGGCGACCGCGAGGCGCTCGGCAAGGCGATCATAGATCACCTCCAGACCCTGCCGCAGAACGAGCAGATGAAGGCCCAGGCCGAGGCCATGCGGAAGGCCCAGGCGGCCCAGCAGGCGGGCGGCGCCCAACCGGCGGCGCGAGCCGGCGCCCCGATGGGCGGCGGCTCCCTCTCGCCGGCGGCCCAGCGGGTGCTGCAGGCCGCCGGGCAGCAGGCCCAGGAGTTGCGGCACACCCAGATCGGGACCGTGCACCTCCTGCTGGCACTGGTCACCGATCCCGATCGCATGACCCATAACATCTTCGTGAAGCTCGGTCTTCGTCCGGAAGACGTGCGCTCGGAGCTACTGGGGCAGTTGCGGGCCGAGAGCGCGGGCAACGTGGCGGCGCAAGCGGCAGCCGAGCCGTCCGAGGCCGAATCGTCCGACGCTGGCCAGCCCGCTCAGGCCTGATTGCGGGGGGCGAGCAGGGGCGCCGCGGACGGGCGATCCCGCCCCCCTGCCATGAATTCTGCTGACCCCAGTGGCGCTAGGTAAATGGTGCGAGGCTCCGGTTCGACCGCCCCGACCCGCGCCCACGGCCATCTCCGACGGGATGGCGAGCCGTTTGCCAGGGCGACTATCGATTCCTCGACTCCCGGTGCGTTCGGAAAGAATTGCCCGTGCGTTGAATGTTCGGGTGGCTGACCTACCTCTAAGAGTCGTCTTGCCGCCTCGTACAAGGACCTAGCAATCCTCGCTGGCCTGGATGGGGTACAAATTCGGCGGGGCGGATTCCATGCATTCGATATTCGACGGACGGGGCGTTTGGTTCGCCCTCTCGGGCGCGTTGCTGCTCGCCGGTTGTGGTGGAGGTGGCGGCGGTTCCGCGTTCGACTCGGGTGCGGGTGATGGCGGCGGAAGTCCGACGGCCCAGGGCGCGCCCTGGACCTGGGCCAAGATCGTCGCAGCCGAGCCGGGTTCGGTGCGGGTGATGCCCCTGGGCGATTCGATCACCGTGGGCTTCGGAGCAACGGCCGGTTACCGCTTCCCTTTGCAGGTGGCGCTCCAGACCGCTGGCGTCGACAGCATCGACTTCGTCGGCAGCAGCACGGTCAACTCTCCGGTCTTCCTGCCCGACCCGGAGCACGAGGGTCACGGCGGTTGGACCCTGGCGGATCTCGTCTTCCACGACGGCCAAGGGCTCGAGCCGGACTCGTCGATCGAGCAGATCCTGACCCTGCACGCGCCCGAGGTGCTGCTGCTGCACGCCGGCACCAATGACATGTTCGAGGGCGGTACGTGGCAGGAGAGCCTCCCGCGCCTGCGCGACCTGCTCGAGCGGATCCACGCCTTCGACCCGGAGATCACCACCGTGGTCGCTGCGATCATCCCGACCGCCGATCCGTCGGTGAACCTGCTCGTGCGCTGGTACAACGCGCGGCTTGCGGAACTCCTGGCGGAACTCTCCGGCGCCGGCCAACGCCTGGTCCTGGCCGACATGCAGACCGCCTGCCCGACCTTCGTCAGCGGCGACGGCACCGACGTCCATCCGGACTTCAACTGCTACGTCAAGATGGCCAACGAGTGGGCCGCGGGCCTGGTCGCCCTCGGTGAGGCCATGCCGCAGCCGCCCGTGCTCCAGCCAGTGGTGACCGGCGTGACAGCGACGGCCTCTGGCTTCTTCGGGGCCTACCAACCTGACCTAGCCGTCGACGGGTCCGGCCTGGGTGCGGGGATGTACGAGGGGCTGCACGAGTTCGACGAGCTGAGCGAGTCCGCCTGGCGCTCGGACCTGTTCGACATCGAGTCCGACCTCTCCAACGACTCGGTGCCCTCGAGTGTGGTCGCGCCCTATATCCAGCTCGCCCTGCCCCAGCCCACGGACGTCAGCCTGCTCGAGTTCTGGAACGGTCGTCAGGTGACCACGGGCAACGACACCTGGGTCAACAAGGACGGCATCCTGCGGGTGGAAGCGTTCACCTCGGTCAATGGCGTCGACTGGGTCAATCGCGGTCTGATCCCCCTGACCCAGGGCCCCGGACGCCAGTGGGCGGCGGGTCAAGAGGTCAGTGTCGACTGGCACGACGTGAGCTTCGTCCGCTTCGAGGTCACCGCACTGCAGGTGATACCGCCGCCGCCGGGCGAGAAGGCCAAGGCGCAAGTGGCGCTGAGCGAAGTGCGCCTGCGTGGTCTGCCGACTGGGTCCTGATCACGGGCTCTGGAAACGGGCTCTGGAAACGGGCTCTGGAAACGGGCTCTGGAAACGGGGGCCTGATCGCTGGAGTCCGCGCGATGGGTGCCACGCCCTGAGCTCGGCCGTCGTCCGTTCTGCGCCGCGGATGCAAGCGAACCGCCCCGCGATTGGTCGACTCGTTCTGTGTCCGCGAATCAGAAGCGCGACCAGACGCGACGGGCGGGCACTTGCACCAGCCGGTCCTCTTCGGCGATCCAGGCCGTGAGGCTGCCGCCCCAGACGCAACCCGTGTCGAGCCCGAGGGTGTGACTCGTGCGGACCAGGCCGGCCACGGCCCAGTGCCCGTAGACCACGGAGCGGCCCCCGTGGGCACCGGCGTCGTAGAAGTCGTGCCAGGGGGCGAAGGGTTCGCCGGGGTCGTCGCGGTCGGTCTGGGGAAGACGCCCCTGCGAATCGCAGTAGCGCACGCGGGTGCAGAACTCGCTGCGCGGGTCCACCTGCAGCGGATCGATCCCCGCGAGCACCTCCGCCGGATCGCGCCACGTCGGCTCGAGGGCAGCGTGGACTTGGAACAGGTCGTCGTCGGCACGCAGGAAGGGCTGCGCAGCGAGGTAGCCCAAGAGGGCCCCACGCTCGGGATGCTCGAGCACGTCGCGGATCGTGTCACGTCCCTTCACCCGCCGAGTCCCCTGCGCGCAACGCAGGAGGTGCAGGTCGTGGTTGCCGAGCACCGAACACGCGCCGAGGCTCGACAGGAGGCGCAGCACGCCCACGTTGTCGGGTCCACGATTGACCAAGTCTCCCACTGGTCGCAGCTGGTCGCCGGCGGGGTCGAATCGCACGGCGGCCAGGAGCGCTTCGAGTTCCTCGCGGCAGCCCTGCACGTCACCGATGAAGATCCGCCGCCCGCCGCTGCCGAGCTGGCTCATTCCGTCTCCTCTGGCTCGACGTAGCCCGCGCGCCGCAGCATCTCGAGCGTCGCCTCGCCCGTGCCCAGGGCGCCGACTACCGCGTTGGCGGACTCGGCATCAAGGCGCTCGCGCAAGAGCTCGAGCAGCTCCGCGACCCGTTCCGGGCGCTGGTTCGCAAGGTCAAACAGGGCGTCTGGATCGGCGGCGAGGTCGTAGAGCCGAACCACGTCGGGCTGCCCGGCGAAGAACCGCGGGCCGTCTGCGGTAGGAGTCCAGTGCAGAACCTCGTTACCCACCCGCAGTGAGTGGGTCGGCGAGCGCCGACCGTGTCGCAGGGCGTGGTCGGAGCTGACCAGGATCGGCCCGGATTCCATCGACCGCGGGTGGAACAGATCGACGCTGCCAGGGGCGCCGCGCAGCTCGAGGCCCAGGAGCTTCGCGATCGAGGGCATGAGATGGCGGTTGGAGACCGGTTGCTCGATCCGCGCACCCGCCTCGATGGTCGGGCCGGCGACCACCAGGGGCACCCCCGACTCCTCCTCGTGCAGGGTCAGGCCGTGGCCGTAGAGACCGCGCTCGAGCAGACCCTCGCCGTGGTCGGCGGTGAAGATCACCAGGGTGCGGTCCTCGAGGCCACGCGCCGCGATGGCATCCAGCAGTCGACCGAGCTGGGCATCGGTGGTCGCCGTGGCCGCGTCGTAGAGCTGATCGAGGGCTTCGCGATCGGCGGCGGACAGCAGCTCGTTTGCATCTGGACGACCGTCCTCGGCGCGCTGGGCGGCGAGCACGAGCTGTTGCCGGATCAGATTCTCCTGGTCTTGTCGCCAGCCCTCCGGCCGCCCGGGCAGGCCCAGGCGTTCACACTGCTCCGGCAGGGGCAGGTAGGGGTCGTGGGAGTCGATCAAGTGGACGTAGAGGAAGAAGCGCTCGTGGCTCACCTCGTCGAGCCACTCCAGGGCCCGGTCGACCAGCAGCGTCCCGCGTCGGAAGACCAAGGGATCGTCGTCGAAGCGCTCGAAGCCCTGGTCGTAGTTGCGCCGGGCGGCCACGAGCGGGTTGCCCGAGAAGGCCGCGGTGCGGTAGCCGTCGCTGCTGAGGATCTCGGCCAGGGTTCGGAGCTCGTCGGCCAGGTAGGCCGTCGGCGCCGCGCGCACGCCGTGGGCAAAGGGTGTCAGGCCCGTGAAGAGCGATGCGGTGGAGGGCCAGGTCCAGGTCGAGGTCGCGTAGGCCCGCTCGAACAGGGTGCCGGCCCTCGCCAGGCTGTCGACGTTGGGTGAAGTGGGGCGCTGGTAGCCATAGGCCGAGAGGCGATCGCGCCTCTGGGTGTCGGCCACCACGAAGACGATGTTGGGTCGATCGGGCGAGGCCTGCTCGAGCGGACGCGCGGGGCGGCGAATCAGGCGCACCCGCCCGAAGCCGGTTGCGAGCGGACCGAGGGACTCGGAGCGATCCGGGGGCATGGCGAGACCCGTGGCGAGCTCGACCCGTTGACCGGGCTCGACCGACAGGCCGGGTGCCGACTCGTCATCCCTCACCACACTCCAGACCCGCTTGTGGGCCGGGGTGCCGTCGAGCAGGATCCGTTCCTCCGACCAGCGCAGCTCGCCGTCCACGCGGACCTCCCAGCGCACCACCGCCGGCTGGTCGCCGCGACCGACCTCCGCGTCGGCGCCGGCCCGCAGCTCGAGCCACAGGGGCGCGTCGTCGTCAGGGACTTCGAACGACACCGCCGCCGGCGGCGGCAGCACGAGTGTCGGCAGGTCGACCCCGTCCAGCCGGTTCTCGCGCGCGGGTGTGACCATGGCCACGTGCACGGGTCCGTCCGCGCGCTGGGTGACGACATCCCAGTTCACGGCGCCATCGGTGAGGTTCTGGACCACCTGACTGGTCTCGACCATGAAGGGGTCGGCCGCGACGCCGGCTCGCTCCAGCCAGACCACGGCGCACAGGGCCACTCCGCCGAAGCCCAGCAGGGCGCCCAGGACCCCGCGCGGACGGGCCAGCAGCACCAGGCTGAACGCGCTCCCCGTGGCGATGACTCCCAGGACCCAGGAGGCGCCCATGCCTTCGATCAGCCACCTGGTCTCGAGCGTCGGCGGCAGCGCGGGGGGGCCGGCGAGCCATCCCATCCAGACCCCTAGGCTGGCGCCGGCCAACGCGAGGCCACCGACAATCGCCCCGACGGCGCGTTCGCGCCACAGTGCTCGCGCCAGGAGCGCCGCCGCGATGCAGGTTCCGAGGGCCGCCAGCAGGGTGGAGCCGAAGTGATGGGAAAGGACCCAGCGCACTCGCTCGGCGTCGGCGGGACCGGCCGCGTGCTCCAGCCACTCGACCCGCCATCGGGAGTGGAGCGCGGCGGCGCCGAGCGCGAAGCCGACCGCCGCCACCACGGGGAAGGGCGTAAGGGGGCTGTCTTTCGGCTGGACCTCGTCGGCCATGGGGTCGGGGGCGCGGGCTGCGCCATCGGGAGCGTAACGGCGCCGGTCGCTGTCTGCGACCCGCGCCGCATTGGGGGCTGCAAGTACGGCCCGCCGGACCGACACTGTGCCCGTGGTGACCTGTTTCGGATCGGCGTTCGCGCGGCTCGCGTTGATCTTGTCGATGTCGCTGCCTGCGGCTTGCGGTGCCGAGCCGATCGCGCCTCGCGCGGATCTGCTCATCGTCGTAGGCCAGGCCGGTGGTCAACCTCTTGGGACTGGCTCGGCGCTGAGTTTCCCCGCGGCGCGAACCCCCGTGCCCCGCAGCCTGCCGGCATTGGCGTCGCTGTTGACCGGCCGCTGGCCGCGCAACACGGGCCTGCTCGGCAGCGGCGACGACCTCGGCGAACCCATGGAGACCCTCGCGACTGCCCTCGCCAGCCAAGGCTACGGCTGCGCCTGGTTCGTCCCAGAGTCCTGGGCGAGGCTGCCCCTGCTCGGCCAGGGATTCGAGCACGCAGGCGCCGACGGCGACCTCCAGGCCGCCCTCGACTGGCTGAGGAGAGGCGATTCGGCGCCGCGCTTCGCCCTGGTGCACGTGGGGGCCAACCTGACGGATCCCGACCTGGTCGATCGGATCGAGGCCTGGGTCGCCGGGGCGCCTGGAGGACGACTGGCCGCAGTCGCGGGCCTGGCGGGTCCCGTGTCCATGGACGATCCACTGCGCGATCGGTCCGTGCGGGTACCCCTGGCGATCCTCGGCTCCGGGGCCGAGCCGGGCCGCCGCGAGCGCTTTGCGGCCTCCCTCCACGACCTCCCTCGCACCCTGGCGTCAGCGGTGGGGGCGCCCTGGACCAGCCGCGACCGGTCGGCGGACCTGCTCTCGCCGGACCTGGCTCGGCACCAGCGGCTGCTGGTGCTGGAGACGTTCTTTCCCGACGTTCCGGCTGACCGGCAGGCGGTGGTGGTCGAAGGCCTGGTTCTGCACCGGCCGGCGGCGCCGCCGGCCCAGCCCGACTGGCCGCGGATGTTCGTCGATCCCGCCCGCTCAAGCCTCGCGCCGCGGGATCTGGCCCCAGGCGCCCCGGGCCAGGCCGACACGATCGAGCGCCTCTTCGCGGTGTGGCGCAACGGCCAGCGGCGTCTGGAGCACTGGCGGGCTCACTGAGTTGAGGTCGGATGAGCCCGCAAATGAGCCCCCCAGGTGCCCAGCGAGGGTCTGCGCCCTTGCCCCAGGCGTGCCGAGCTGCGAGACTTTGCGGCTCAAATCGGCGGGCAGGCCCGCCAACAGCCAGCCAGCCCCCAGCAACGAGACTCAATCCCATGGCCAAATCACAGACCAAGTCCGGTGGACCGACCCGCGGTCGTCGCCGCGTCCGCAAGATCGGCATGGGCTCCGGCAAGTTCCTGCGCGCCCGCAAGAAGAACCGCTGAGTCCTACGGCCCCGGATGGGGCCGATACTCGGCGTCGCTCGAACACTTCGCCGGGTCAAGACCTCGACGGCGTGGCCTCCGAGCAGCGCCGTCAACGTCGGCCCCCGAATTCCGAGGCCCATCGGGGTCAGCCAGCCGCGAGACACTTCTGAAGACCCTTCGCTGGACACAGCGGGGGGTCTTCCGCTTATGCTCAACGGACAAAATCGTCTTCTTAGCTAGCTAACGAACACCACCGGTTGGGCCGCCCTTGATCTCCCGAGCAAGCGAATACGCAATCCGAGCGCTGACCTTCCTGGCCATGCAGGAAGAGGGCAGCTTCCACCTCGCCCGTGACATGGGTGAGCGCCTCGGCATTCCGGCACCGTTCCTGGCCAAGATCCTGCAGCCCCTGGTCGCGCGAGGTTTGGTGCACAGCCAGCGCGGCCGCAGCGGCGGCTTCCGACTCGCGCGCCATCCCAAGCAGATCCACCTCTATGAGGTGGTCGATGCCCAGGAGCACCTGGCCCGTGTGCGCACGTGCATGCTGGGTCAAGCCGAGTGCACGGACGAACGCGCCTGCCCCCTGCACCACTACTGGAAGTCGGCCTGCGACCAGTACCTGGGTGTGCTGGCACAGACGTCGCTCGACGACCTCTCCCGATTCGCGGCCGAGCGACCCGACAGCCACTACCCCCTGCCCGTTCCGACCGACGGCGGCTCGGGGCCCTTGGGAGCGGGGTTGCACCTGAGCGATCGCTAGTGTCCTGGATCAGAGATTCGGCGTCACTTCCCGGGCTCCGATCGCCGCTGGCGTCGCCAGCGCCTCCTCCGAGTATCGCAGCGGATACGCGTCGTCGGCGCGCCTAGCCAGCATCGATCGGACCTCCGGGCAGTGACGCCGAATTTCTGATCCAGGACACTAGGGTGGCGCTGCAGGGGGCGGGCGGCGATGTCGCTCTGACACGGTGGGTCGGCGACGACGTTCCGAGTCCTTTCGCGCTGCACGATCGATCCGCCTCCGCTCCGCGATCTCGACGCGCTTCGCCGCCATGCCCGACGCCGTGCTGGGAAACTCGACCGCGATCGCCGGAGCCGCCGCAGGCATGGCCGCGGCTGCCGGCTGGGCGCTGGCGTCGCATCAGTTCGCCCGCGCCCTGCGCGGCAAGTCCCACGCGGGGCCCGTCGCGGCGAACCTATTCAAGAACACCGTCGCGCTGGTGGTCTTCGCCTGCGTCTGGGCTGCGGCGGGGTGGGCCATCCCGAGCACCGCAGCCTGGGGCTGGCTCGGTCTCAGCGGCCTGTTCGGCTTCGCCATCGGCGACGCCCTCTACTTCGCGGCCCTGCCCCGTTGCGGGGTGCAGTTGGCCGCGATGAGCGTCAACTTGATCCCGCCCCTGGCGGCCCTGTTGGCCTTCCTGTTCGATGGCGAGTCGCTCCCGCCCAAGGCTCTGGTCGCCATGTCGGTGGCCCTGGCCGGCATCGCGCTGGTGGTTTCCGACCGGGGTGGGTCGGGCAACCTGGCCACGGCCCGCGACAAGCGCGTGGGCGTCAGCCTGGCCTCCCTCGCTGCCCTTTCCCAGGCCTTCGCGATCGTCAGCGGTCGTCGCGGCTTCGAGGGCGTCGACCTGTTACCGGGCACCGTGCTGCGCTTGGTCGGCGGCGTGGCTGGGGCGGCCTTGATCGCGATCGCGCTCGGAGGGCTGCGAGGTCGCGGCGGGATGCGCCGCAGCCTGACCCAGCTGGTCGGCGGGCTCGGTCACCGGCCGACGCTGCTCTTGCTCTTGCCCCCGATCCTGGTCGGGGCCGTGCTCAACCTGCCGCTCCACAGCCTCGCGCTCGGGAGCCTGTCGCCGGGCGTGTCGGCGATCCTGTTCGCGACCACGCCGCTGTTTGCCTTGCCGATCGGGCTGCGGATGGGGGAGCGCTACGGCTGGCGATCGGCAGTGGGCACAGCGTTGGGCTTCGTCGGAGTCGTGGGCGTGGTGCTCTCCACCGCGGCCTGACGCGGCAACAGGGCCAGGGCCAGGCCGGCGATCGTGGCGAGCATCCAGGCCGGGTGTTGCAGCAGGCTTGCGGCGCGGCCCTCGGGATCCATCTGCGTAGCCGCCACGAGCACTCCGTTGTAGCTGGCATGCAGGGCGATGCAGGGCAGGATGCTGCCCGTTCGCAAGCGCAAGAGGCCGAGGATCAGGCCCAGGCTGGCGGTGGGCACGAGCCGGTGCACCGAGCCGTGGGCCAGGGCGAAGAGCAGCGCCTGCCAGCCCAGGGTCTTGCCCACGCTCAAATCTCGCCGCAGTCCGGTCAGGACCGCTCCGCGGAACAGCAGTTCCTCGCAGATGGCGGGGCTGATCGCCACCAGGAACAGGGCCACGATCAAGGGGCGATCGAGCAGCGCCGCGAAGACCTGCTCCATGGCGCCCGCGTCCACAGTGGGCATGGGCAGCACGCGTTCTTGCAGCTCGAGCACCTTGCCGGCCATCTGACCGAGACCGGGCCCAGCGAGTAGGGCACCGCAGACGCCGAGTCCAACGCCCACCGGACTCCCGCCGGTCAGGCCGAGTACGGCCGCAGGTCGCAGGTCGAGCTTCTTGCCGAGGTCGCGCGCGGCCAACAGGGCGATGCCGAGGGCCAGGCCCCAGAGGGTCGCGACCAGGCCCCAGACCAGGTCCTTGGACTGCAGCCACGATCCGATCAGCAGCACCGCGCCGACGCCGACGCCGCCCCACAGGAT
This sequence comes from Engelhardtia mirabilis, assembly GCA_007751255.1. GTDB lineage: Bacteria > Planctomycetota > UBA1135 > UBA1135 > Engelhardtia > Engelhardtia mirabilis. The sequence continues at coordinate 3,580,261 of CP036296.1, read as the reverse complement.
CGCGCGGCGTGCGTGGGCGCGGCGCGCGCCCGCCTCGGCGTCGACGTCGGCCCCTTGCAGCAGGCGTTCCGCGTCCAGGGTGTTGGCGATGCCGCGCAGGGCCAGCAGCGCGTAGACGGCGGAGCTCGCCAGGGCGACGAGGGCCGGCACTGGCGCCAGGGAACCGGCGAGTGCATCCCGCATGGCCAAGGACGGCCCCAGCACCGGAATCAGCGCCAGGAGCGGATCGAACACCACGTCCGCCGCCGCGGCCGGCGACGCCAGGGCCATGCCGGCCAGGGTCAGGGGCAGGATGTAGTTCTGGCCCTCGCGGTAGCTGCGCGCGCGGGCGGAGACCATCCCGAGCACTGACGCGATCAGGGCGATCGTCGGCAACATGATCACGGTGCCCAGGCCCACGCGCCCGATCAGCACGGCCACGGGGGCGTCGGCCAGACCCTCGTCGATGGTCGCGAGCAATCCGCCGGCGGCACAGGCGATCAAGCTCGCCGCGTTGCCGATCCAGGCCGCTAGGCCCGTGGCCAGGACGGCGATCAGCTTGCCGCGGGCGATGTCGATGCGCTCGACCGGCTGCACCAGCAGGGTCTCGAGGGTGCCGACCTCCCGCTCGGCGGCGAAGGCCTCCAGGGCCGCGAAGGCGCCGCCGCTGAGCACCACGAGCACGGCGATCAACGGCAGCAGCTTGCCCAGGGCCAGGCCCGCGCTGTCAGCCACGCTGGCCACGTCCTCGCTCGTGGCCGCGAAGGACTGGGCCGGGTCGACGCCGAGCAGCTCGACCAGGCGGGCTTCGAACAGGGTCGTCGAGAGGTCCGAGACAGCGCTGCCAATCAACTGGCTGGCGCGCATGCCGGACTCGTCGTTGCGACGGAACCAGGCCACGATCACCGGCGGCGAGCCCTCCGAGTCCGAAGGGCGCGCCACCAGCAGGAGGTCCACCGCTAGCTCCTCGAGCAGTTCGGACGCACGTTCGCGCTGGGCATCCTCGCCCGAGTGGTCGTCGCCACCGGCGTTCGAAGCATCCTCGCCAACAGCTCCAGCCTCGGGTGCCGCCCCGTCGGTCAGCCCCTCGAGCAACTCGTCGGCGATCGAGAAGGTGGCGCCGTCCGGGGCGGGGAGGCGGTCCAGCAACTGCTGGCGCAGGTCCCCATCGAGAGCCTCCAGGTTCGCGGCAATGGCGACGCTCTGGTCCTCCATGCGGCGCTCGGAGGCCTGCCCGAGCTTCTCGGAGCCCAAGAACAGCAGGGGGTAGAGCAGCAGCGGCAGGACAAGCGCGAAGAACACCGCCTTGCGATCACGCAGCAGGCGCAGGAGCTCGCCGCGCGCCACCAGGGCGACGACGCTGCGTCCACCGCTGGCCCTCGCGCCACTTCCCCCGGCGCCGGGTCGGGAGCTGGTCGTCATGCGATGTGGGCCCGCTCGTCGACCTCGACGAAGGCGCGGAAGATGCCGTCCAGGTACTCGGCGCCCGTTCGCTCTCGCAGCTCGGGCAGGGTGCCGCTGCCGAGCAGGCGACCGTGGTGGATGATCCCGATGCGATCGCACAGGCGTTCGGCCTCGGACAGCACGTGGGTGCTGAACAGCACGCAGCGCCCGGAGTCCTTGCGCGAGGCGATGAAGTCGATCATGTCGCTGGTCGAGAGGATGTCGAGACCGGTGGTGGGCTCGTCCAGGATCAGCACCGTGGGGTCGTGCAGCACCGCGCGCGCGATGGAAACGCGCTGCTTCTGGCCGCTGGACATGTGCTCACAGCGCCGGGTGACGTAGGAGTCCATGCGGAAGGCTTCGATCAGCTCATCGATGCGATCGGCCAGGGCGCGCTCTTCGAGGCCGTGCATGCGCCCGAAGTACTCGAGCGTCTCGCGCACGTCGAGGCGCGGGTAGAGGCCCGTGCTGGCCGAGAGGAAGCCGACGTTGCGTCGCACCGCCAAGGAATCGCTCGCCACGTCGTACCCGGCGACGGTGGCGCGACCCGAGGTCGGGGCCAGCATGGTCGCCAGGATCCGCAGGGTGGTCGACTTGCCCGCGCCGTTGGGGCCCAAGAGCCCGTAGATCTCGCCGTACTTGCAATCGAGGTCGAGGCCGTCGAGGGCGCGCACCTCGCCTCGCTTGGCGTCGGCGTAGAGCTTGGTCAGGGCTTCGGTGCGCACGGCGGATTCGCCCTTGACGGGTTCGGCCGCGGGCCGCTGGGGATCGATGGACGTCATTGGATCTGGCGGCTCCCACCGCCCGTGAGGCCCACGGCTGCGCGCAGTCGCGCGACCACGGAGGTGCTGCCGCCGGTGCGCAGCTCCTGGTTGAGCAGACGCACGGAGACGAGCACGGCGAGAGTCGCGTAGGCCACCATGGCCAGGGCGCAGAGGGCCAGGCCACCCCAGGGCAGCTCGCCCAGGGGCCCGCCGCGCAGGATGGTGCGGAAGCCGACGGCGGCTCCGACCACGGGAATCGCGGCGATGCCGGGCGTCAAGGTGAGCCCCGGCAGGCTCGAAGCCATGGCCGGGAAGATGAACAGGAGTTGGGCGCTGCCCAAGAGGGACTGGCCCTGCTTGAACGTCTCCGCGAAGGAGGCGATGGCGGTCAGGATCGCACTGGTGAAGAGCACGAAGATCAGCACCAGCGGCGCGACCAGCAGCAGCGCCAGGGGATCGAGTTGGAAGTCCAGGCCGCCGGCCCCGGTCATCCCGAGCAGGTGCCCGGCCGCGACGCCCATGCCGAGCAGATTCATGGACGAGGCCAGTCCGCCGATGGCCGTGACGGCCAAGAGCTTGCCCAGCTGCACCGCGGTGCGCGGCACGGGCAGCAACAGGGTCGTCTCCTCGGTCCCGCGTTCGCGCTCACCGGCGGTCAAGTCCACAGCAGGGTAGAAGGCGCCCATGACCGCCATCACGACGATCATCATGGGCAGCAACATCGAGGCGATGAAGGCCCCGACCTCCTTGCCGGTGGCCAGGTTGACCGGTCGAAACTCGAGCCCCGCGAGCTCGTTGCGGTCGGTACCCACCGACTCGAGGGCGTCGTCGCGGGCGACCTCGGCCAACTCGGCCAGCTTCTGCTCGAGTCGCTCCCGTGCGTTGGTGGAACGCGCGCGAGCGCCGTCGTAGAGGATCGCGAGCGTCGGCTGCTCGCCCGCGGGCGAATAGACGGCGAGAATCACGTCGGGCGGCGAATCGAGCTCGAGCAGGGTCCTGGCGCGCTCTCGGGCGGCGGCCGCCAGATCGGGCTCGCTCGTTCCGAGCACCTCCAGCGGAGCCCAGGCCTCGAAGCTCGTCGCGTCCGTATCGAGGCCCAGGTCGGAGGTCAGCTCGGCGGCGCGCTCGGCGGCGCTCTGCTCGACCAACACCGCGATCGACAGGGTCTGGGCGCTGCGCTTACCCTCGATCAGGATCTGGGCCTGGAGCATGATCCAGAACATGACCGGGTACATCGCCAGCGGCAGGACCACCGCGTAGATGATCGTCTGTCGGTCCCGCAGGCAGCTGCGGAGGTCCTTGGCGGCGATTCGCAACGCCGCGCGGAGCAGGGGGGGCATGCCGAGTGAAAGGAACCGAGGGGGGTGGCGGGGAGGCGAGCGGGTGGGAGACGCGAAGCGGGCGGGTCAGACTCTACGGTTCCGGGTGGGGGTCATTCGCGCTCAGTCCGCCGGTTCGAGGGCGCCGGACGCGAGCAGCCGCGCGAAGACGACCTCGGCCAAGCGGCGGTGTCCGGCCACGTTGTAGTGACCGGTGTCGCGGAGCAGGAACAGGCTCTGGTCCACGAATGGATAGTCATCGCCGATCAGGTCCTGACCACCGTCACCCTCGACGAAGCCCCGAGCTCGCAGGACTTCGGCCAGTTCGGCCATGGGCTCGCGGAAGGCGTCGACGGCGTCGATCAAGCTGGTGCTGCCGAGCTGGGCCACAGGGTCGCTCGCGCTCCACGGTTGCCAGTAGACCGCGGGCGAGGGGGCCTCGGCCGTCAGGGTCAGGTGCATGTTCGGCAACAGGAGCACCGCCAGTTGCCCCCCGGGGGCCTGCAACTCACGGGCGATGCGGAACAGGCGCGCGCCCCGCGGGTCCCATAGGAATTGCTGAGCAGGTGCGAAGGGCGTGCGCTTCTGCGCGGAATCCAGCGGCTCCCAGAGCTCGAGGGTCAGGCTCGACTCCAAGGCCGGCCAGGCCTCGGAGGCCAGGTCCAGCCCCAGGCTCCGCGCCTGTTCGATGAGATCGGGGCGGGTCAACTCGGTCCAGACCTCCCGCACCAGACGATCGAGCGGCGTGCGCTCGAAGGCACGGGCGAGTCCCGCATCGATCGCGGCCAGGAGCTGTGCGCGCTCCTCGCCGTCGCCGCTCGTCGGCAGGGGCGCAGCACCACGCACGGCCAACTCGAGCGCCGGGCGCAACCGCTGGCGGAACTCCGTCTTGACTTGGCGCGGCGTCCGCTCGGGGCCCCCGCGCCCGGCCGGGGGCAGCCAGTGATCGATCACCTGCTCGCGCAGCATGTCGTAGGTCGCCGTGCGGATCACCGTGCGCCGGAAGTCGTAGTCGACATCGTCGGTGGCGGGCCGCATGGGACGCGTGTCGGCGGCGATGGTGGGCCAGATCAGGAGGTCGACGGCCCAGGGGCGGATCTCGTCCTCGTAGATCCGCGCCATCTGCTCGAAGGTGTAACCCTGGGTGGCGAAGTTCATCACCCGCACCCCGCGCGGGTCGCCGCGCCGGACGAACTCCTCGGCGATCAGGGTCTCCAGCACCCGCGGCCAGGTCGAACCCACCGGCACGCTGGTGCCGTAGGTCATCGAGTTGCCGACCGTCGCGATTCGCAGGAGGTCCGCGTCCTCCTCGACGGGCGCCGCGGGCAGGATCTGCGAGAACCAAGAGCCGCCGTCCTCGAGGGGCGCACTCCCCCAATCGCGGTCGTCGCGAAAGCCCCGGTCGTTGGTCTGCTCGCGTACGTCGAAGTCGCGCGACCAGCCCCGTTGGTTCGGCAGCATGCGCCAGCCGTAGCGCGCGCTCTGCTCCTGGACGATCCACTTGCCGTAGTCGCCCAGGTGGTAGAGACCCAGCTCCAGCGCCGCCAGCGAGAGCACCATCGCGACGGTCCGCGGACCGATCCAGCGCAGGAGGTCTAGCAGTCGAGCCATCAGAACTGGAAGTAGATGAACGGCGCCAACCCCGGCGGGTGCAGGGCGAACAGCAGCACCATCGATGCAGCCAGGGCCAGGCCCTGGACCACGCGCGGCGTCGCTTCCCAGCCGCGCTCGAGGGCCTGCTGCCAGGCGTCGGGCATCAGGTGGCTGGCGTAGCCCAGGCCTAGGACCAACCAGATCTGCCAGGGCACATTCGGCAGGCCCATGGACCAGTCACCGAGCTGCGCCACCGCGGAGCTGAAGGTGGCCAGGTCCGGGCAGCGGAACAGGATCATCGAGAAGGCCACCACGTGGAAGGTGAACAGCACCCCCAAGACGGCGAACAGCTTGTTCTGGGGCAGGCGCTCGTCGGGCAGCAGCATCCGCACGCAGCGCACCGCGACCAGCCACAGCCCGTGGTAGAGGCCCCACAGGGCGAAGGTCCAGGCCGCGCCGTGCCACAGCCCGACCAGGCCCCAGGCCACGATCACGTTGCGCGCGTAGCGCCAGAAGCCCACGCGGCTGCCGCCCAGGCCCACGTAGACGTAGTCCATGAACCACGAGGACATGGTGATGTGCCAGCGGGTCCAGAACTCCTCGAGCGAGCGGGACTTGAAGGGCGCGTCGAAGTTCTTGGGCAGCTCGAAGCCCAGCAGGCGAGCCGAGCCGATGGCGATGTCGGAGTAGCCCGCGAAGTCGCCGTAGAGCTGCAGGGCGTAGGCGTAGGTGGCGAGCAGTAGGGCCGGCGCGCCGAGCTGGCCCATGGTGTCCGCGTCGGCGAAGGCGGCGTCCACGAGGTGGGCGCCGAGCACGTCGGCCATCAAGAGCTTCTTGACCAGGCCGCGCAGGATCTGGAACAGGCCCGAGGAAACGCGTCGATCGTCGTACTCGGGCGGCTGTTCGAGCTGCGGCAGGAACTGGATCGCGCGCACGATCGGGCCGGCGACGAGCTGGGGGAAGAAGGAGACGTAGAGCGAGAAGTCCAGCAAGCTCGCGATCGGCCGCAGCTTGCCGCGGTAGATGTCGAAGGTGTAGCTGAGCGTCTGGAAGGTATAGAAGCTGATCCCGACCGGGAGCACGAGGTCCAGCCGCAGGCCGATCGGGTCGAGGCCGACCGCCTGTGCCAGGTCGCTGAAGCCGCCGAGGAAGAAGTCGGCGTACTTGAAGGTGCCGAGCAATCCGAGGTTGACCGCCAGGCTGAGGCCCAGGAAGGCGTGGGCGCGACGGCGGTTGCCGGCTTCGAGCGCGTCGTGGACGCCGCGGCCGGCCCAGAAGTCGACCAGCGAGCTGACCACCAAGAGCGACAGGAATCGCCAGTCGGCCTGGGCGTAGAACCAGTAGCTGGCGACCAGCAACATGGTGTGCCGCAGCTTGCGCCTGGTCCGCAGGGTCCAGAAGAGGACGTAGACGGTCCACAGGAACAGGACGTACTCGAAGCTGTTGAAGAGCATCGGGGGGGCTGCTCGATCAGTCGCTGTGGGACTTGGACCGGCCAGAACCAGGGCCGGACCCAGATTCAGAGTCCGCGATGCCGTCGGCGAAGGCAAAGCGACCGCCACCCTCGTGCTTGGCCAGGTACATGGCACCGTCGGCCTGCTTCAGCAGCACGTCCCCATCGACGCCGTGTTCGGGGAAGACGGCAATACCGATCGACGGCAGAACCGTGCGCTCGTGGGAACCCAGGTGGAAGGGCTCGGAGAGGGCCGCGCAGACCTTCTGGGCCACCAGCGTCGCGTCCTGGCGGTTGTGGATCCCCGGGGTCAGGATCACGAACTCGTCGCCTGCCAGTCGCGCCACCGTGTCTGCCGCGCGCAGGCACTCCTGAAGTCGGGCCGCAACGCCTCGCAGGAGGTCGTCGCCGGCTTGGTGACCGAGGGTGTCGTTGACCTCCTTGAAGTGGTCGAGGTCGATGAACAGCACGGCGAGCATCCTCTGGTCACGGGCGGCGTGGTCCAGCTCGAGGGCCAGGCGCTCGGCCAGTAGCGTCCGGTTCGGCAGGCCCGTGAGTCGGTCGCGGAAGGCCATCTGGCGCAGCTCGCGTTCGAGCGACTCGCGCTTGCTGGCGTCGCGCAGCACCACCACGTGGCCCAGCGGAGCGCCCTGGAGATCGCGGATCACTCCCGTGGTCTCCTCCACCGGTAGCCGCGCGCCGCTGCGGGTGCGAGCGATGATCACGTCCACCGGGAGTTCAGGTGCGCGGGTCACCGTTTCGTCGTCGACGCGGCGGTAGACGTCGGAAAGGCTGCGGCCCTCGGCTTCCACCCGGCGCCAACCGAGCATGCCCTCCGCCGCGCGATTGAGCCAAGTGACGATTCCCTGGGCGTCGGTCACGACCACGCCCTCCTCGGTTGCGCCAAGGGCGATCTCGTTCAACTCGCGCGTGGCGATCAGCTGCTCTTCCTCTGTCAGCCGATTCAACACCAGGCCGGCCGTGAGCCAGATCGCGAAGACCGCGGTCGAGGCCGAGATCACAACGCCCAGCTCGGGGGTCGCCCAACCGTCGCTGCCGATGAAGGCACCCAGGGGGGCCAAGATCGACGAAGCGGCTGCGAGCACCAGCACCTCCTTGCGGCGTGCGCGGTGGAAGCAGAACAAGAGCGGCACGGCGTAGAACGCGCCGAATGCCACGCTCGTCGGCAGGGAGATGTCGGTCACGAAGATGCCGAGCAACTCGACGACTGCCAGGCCCAGGCGCCGCAACAGGTCGCCCTTGGGTGCCGGCTCGCGGTTGGTGAGCAGGGGAGACGTCAACGGCGACCCCCGCGGCCGTGTCGCGCCAGCCGCACCGCGTTGAAGATCAACCCCAGGTGCGAATAGGCCTGGGGATGGTTGCCCAGGGCTCGCCCCGTCTCGGGGTCGAGTTGCTCGGACAAGAGGCCCGTGGGTCCGCAGCAGTCCAAGAGTGCTTCGAACAACTGCTCCGCGCGCTCGCCGCGACCGGTCTCGAGCAGTGCGTCGGTCAACCACGCCGCGAGGATGTGGAAGCCGCCCTCGGTTCCCGCAAGGCCGTCATTGGAGCGGTAGCGATAGACCGTCGCGCCGGCGCGTAGCTCGGCTTCGATCGCGTCGACGGTCCGCACGAAGCGCTCGTCGCCGCAGTCGATCAGGCCGCAGGTGCCCAGCAGCAAGGTGGCCGCGTCGAGATCGTCGCCCTCGTAGGCGGCGGTGAAAGCTCCACGCGAGGGCTTGTAGCCCCGCTCGAGAATCTCGTCGCGGATGCGGTCACGTAGGGCGGGCCACTCGCCCACGTCCTTGTGGAAGTGGTCGCGCGCCAGGGCGATGGCCCGGTCGACGGTGACCCAACACATGGTCTTGGAATGGACGTGGTGGCGCGGGGCCGCGCGGATCTCCCAGATGCCGTGGTCCGGCTGGGCCCAACGCCGCTCGACCGCCAGAACCAGGGCTTCGACCAGGCGCCAGTGGCTCGACGCCAGGGGCGCACCGGCGCGGGCCAGGGCCAGGACCAGGTCCGCGATCGGGCCGAAGACGTCCAGCTGCACCTGCGCCGCGGCCGCGTTGCCGACTCGCACCGGCCGACTGCCGGCGTAGCCGCACAGCTCGCGGATCTCGGCCTCGGGGCCCAGGTCGCGCCCGGTCACGTCGTAGAGCGGCCGCAGTTGCTGGGGCCCGTCCAGTTCCTCGACCACCGACAGCACCCAGTCCAGGTAGTCCATGCCCTCCGAGAGGCTGCCCAGCTCGACCAGGGCGTGGGCGGAGAGGGCCGCGTCGCGCAGCCAGGTGTAGCGATAGTCCCAGTTGCGAATGCCGCCCACGTGCTCGGGCAGGCTCGTGGTGGGGGCGGCGAGGATCGCGCCGGTGGGGCCGTAGCACAGGCTCTTCAGCACCAGCGCGCTGCGCCGCACGGCGTCGGTGGCGACGCTCGGCAGGCGCAGGCCGTCGGCCCAGTCCGACCAGAACAGGTGCGTCGAACGCCTGCGGGCGCGCTCGGCCGTGGCCTGACCCCGCGCGCCACCGCCATAGCTGAGCTCGAGCACCAGCGGCGCCTGCCCCAACTCCACCTCCGCGCGGGCGGTCTGGTGTTGTCCGTCGGGCTCGATCGTCCACTCGACTCCGGGTGAGCGCAGGAGAATGCCATCGAAGGCGTCGACCACCTCGAGCCCGCCCTCCACCGCGCGCAGGCGGGTCGGGCTGCGACCGAAGTCCAGGCGCGGCGCAAACTCGACGGCCACGCGTCCGTTGCCTTCCAAGACGCGCAACAGGTCGGTGCGGCCGGCCCGTTGACGCGGCCGCCCCTGGGAGCAGTCCAGGTAGTCGACCACCGAGAAGTGCTTCCAGCGCGTCCGCAACACCATCGTCGCGCCCTCGTAGGTCTGGCGCAGGGGTGCACTGCCGTCCACGGATGCCACGCTGAAGTAGCCGGCCGAGCGCCCGCCGAGCAACTCGGCGAACAGCGCCGGGCTGTCGATGCGCGGGGCGCAGTACCACACCACGCGCGCGTCGGGCGTCACCAGGGCCGCCGTGCGTTGGTCGGAGAGCAGCGAGTGGGCCTCGATCGGCACGGTCGCCGGTCCGCGCAGCCAGGCGCGTCGGGCCTCGCCCAGACGAGCCAGCACACGCGCGACGTCCGATGGATCGGCGACGCGGAAACCGGCCATGGTCTCGCCGTCGCCGACCTTCACGCCCACGTCGCGCCCGTGCAGCCGCGCGAATGCGTCTTCGTCGGTGACGTCGTCCCCCAGGTAGATCGCCACTTGGGCCCCGGCACCGTGTCGCAAGCGTTCGAGGGCCTGGCCCTTGTCGGTACTGACCACGCTCAGCTCGAGCACGCACTTGCCCGACATCACATGCACGCCATCGCGGGCGGCGGGGCCCTGGAGCACGGCGTCGCGCGCGGTCTCCTGCAAGCCGGGCGCGGCCCTGCGCCAGTGGAAGGCGGCACCGGCCGGCTTCGGCTCCACGCTGAGGCCCGGGCCCAGTTGTGTGATGCGTTCCAACTCGGAGAGCAGCTCCGAACGCAGGGCCCGCTCGGCCTCGTTCAGGGACGAGGCGAAGCCCACGTCGAACTCCGATCCGTGGCTCCCGACCAGGCGCAGGCCGTCGGGGTTGCCGGTGAAGCGGGCCAGCTCCGCCAGGGCGCGCCCGCTGATCACGGCCACGTGGGTGTCGGGCAGGGCCGCCAGCCGCGCCAGGGCCACCAGGGCCTCGCGATGGGGCAGGGCCGCCGCGGGATCGTCCACGATAGGCGCCAGGGTGCCGTCGTAGTCGGTTGCCACCAGCAGCACCGGTTCCCGGGCCAGCTCGTCGATGCGCTCGAACAACTCGTTCATGAGGCCATGGCCTCCACGAAGGACGACGCCCAGGCGTAGACGTCGTGGCGGCGCACTCGGCTGCGCATGGATCGCATGCGTCGTTCGATCTCGTCCTGGGGCATGGTCAAGGCTTGGTCGAGGGCCGCGGCGATGCCGTCGACGTCGTGGGGATTGACCTGGATCGCTTGCTTCAGCTCCTGCGCGGCTCCGGCGAACTCGGACAGGACCAGCGCTCCGGCGTTGTCGAAGCGGGTGGCCACGTACTCCTTCGCGACCAGGTTCATGCCGTCGCGCAGGGGCGTCACCACCATCGCGTCGGCGGCCAGGTAGTAGGCCAGGAGCTCGTCGAACGGGATGTTGCGGTACAGGTAGTGGACCGGCGTCAGGCCGCGCTCCGAGTAGGTGCCATTGATGTGCCCGACGAGCTGTTCGATGCGCGTCCGCATGTCGGCGTACTCGGGTGAGTGCTCGCGGCTGGGTACGGCGATCTGCACGAAGCAGGCCACGTCGTTGCTGTTCTCGTAGCGCTCGAGCAGGGTCTCGAAGGCGCGTAGGCGCAGGTCGATGCCCTTGGTGTAGTCGAGGCGATCGACGCCCAGGAGCAGCTTGCGACCGCCCGCGGTGTGCTTGCGGATCTCGGCCGCGGCCTGGGCCACCTCCGGCCGGCGCGCGGCGCTGTCGATCGCGGCGTAGTCGATCGAGATCGGAAAGTGGCGCACCTGGATCCGGCGGCCGCGATGCTCGAGCAGCCCCTCGTGACCCCGCGCCCCCGCGAAGCGCCGGGCCGCGCGCACGAAGTTCTGGGCGCCGACCTTGGTCTGGAAGCCCACCACGTCGGCGCCCAAGAGGCCCTCCAGCAACTGCTGGCGCCAGGGCAACTGGGCGAACAGCTCGACCGGCGGGAAGGGGATGTGGAGGAAGAAGCCGATCCGGACGCCGGGCTTGCGCTGGCGCAGCATCAAGGGCACCAACTGGAGTTGGTAGTCCTGGACCCAGACCAGGTCCCCGTCGGCCACGTGGCGGGCGGTGATCTTGGCGAAGCGGTTGTTGACGTCGACGTAGGGCGCCCACCAGCGGCGGTGGTACTCGGGGTAGCGCACCGCGTCGTGGTACAGGGGCCACAGGGTGGCGTTGGAGAAGCCCAGGTAGAAGCCGTCCAGGTCGCTGCGGCTGAGGCCGACCGGGATCAGGCTCATGCGCTCGTGCTCGAACGGCCTGGGGGCCTCGCCGGCGTAGCCGGGCCAGCCGACCCAGGCCCCCTCGCGTTCCCGCAGCATCGGCGCCAGGGCACTCACCAGACCGCCCGGACTCGTCTCCCAGCCGGAACCGGAGGCGCGCTTGACGCGGTGGACCGGCAGGCGGTTGGCGACGACGATCAGACGGCTGCGGGCGGACACCAGAGAGGGGGGTGGGCTATCGGGTGGGGCGCGGGAGCGACGGGGGGCCGCACCCTGGGGCCCAGGCTAGCCCGCATCGGTCATCGGTATCCACGCCCAGCAGTCCAAACGGCGGCCCGCGTTCGCCTACCGCCCGCTGACGGCACCTTGCATCCGAGCCGTCCACGTCGGGCCGAGAGGCCTCGTCGGCGGTGGGGTCGATCCACCGGGCACAGGGGCGAGCGAGCGGAACGCGCCGGTGGCGGATCTCGGCGACCGCTGGAGCCTCGCGCGCGGCGGCGGCCCTGGGCCAGGTCCGGACCGATCCTCGAGCCAGGTCATGGCTTTCGGCGTCACGGCTTCCGACCCAAGCGGGATCAAGACCCGCTCCAGGGGCGGCCGATAGTCCTGCCCATGGTCCGTGCCTGGCGTTCCCGTCCGATCCCCCGCCTGCTGCTCTCGCGGCGCGCTCGCAGCCTCCGCGACGGCCTGTTCGTCTCGGTGGCCGGGATGCTCGCCTACACGCTGCTCTTCAACCTCTCGGTGGTGCGCGGAGCATCCATGCAGCCGGGCATCCACGACGGCGACCGGATCCTCGTCGAACCCTGGAGCTTCGTCTTCGGGCACGTGAATCGGGGCGACATCGTGGTGCTGCGTTCGCCCGTCGATCCGCAGTTGGACTACATCAAGCGGGTGGTGGGCCTGCCGGGTGAGAGGGTCGTAGTCGGGCCCGCCGGGGTCTTCGTGGACGGCTCGCGGCTGGAGGAGCCCTACGCCGTCACCGACCGCGACGACCGCGTGGTCTCCACCGTTGTCGACCCGGGCCACGTGTTCGTGATGGGCGACAACCGGCCCCACAGTGCCGACAGTCGTGACTTCGGCCTGGTCCCGGTCCAGGACCTGCGCGGCCGGGTCGAGCTGCGCGTTTGGCCTCCGGCGCGCATCGGCATCCTGGACTGACTGGCATCGCGCGGCTCCGCAGGCGATCCTCGGGGCCATGCACCAACGCGTCAGCCTCGTCACCGGAGCGGCCCGCGGCCTGGGACTGGCCGTGGCCCGAGAACTCGCGGCCGGCGGTGACCGCGTCCATCTGGTGTGGCGCACGAGCTCCGACCGAGCCTCCCAGCTCGAGCCCGAGTTCGCCGGGCGCCTGCATCGGGCAGACCTGCTCGAGTCCGCCGCTGCCCACGCAGTGGTGGGTCAGGTCCTGGAGGCGGAGGGGCGTTTGGACCGCGTCGTCCATGCCGTGGGCGACTTCGAATCGGGCCGGCTCGACCAGCTCGAGCCCGAGACCCTGCGCCGGCTCTTCGAGAGCAACGTGATGAGCGCCTGGAACCTGGTCGCGGCCGGCCGGCAGGCCATTCGGGCCAGTGGCGGGGCCTGGCTCTTCTTCGGCTGCGCCGGCCTGGGCGGCGGGCGGGCACGCACTCAGGCGGCCGGCTACGCCGCAACCAAGTCGGCCCTGGCCCTGTTGGTGCGCTCGATGGCGAAGGAGGAAGCGCCCCACGGCGTGCGGGTCAACATGCTCTCGCCGGGCATCGTGCCCCACGATGGCGCGCACGCGGACACTCTGAATCCCGCACGCCAAGCGGCGATCCCGATGGGGCGCACAGGGCGACCGGAAGAGATCGCGCGGGCCGCCGCTTGGCTGCTGTCGGAGGACAGCGGCTACGCTACCGGCCAGGACCTCGAGGTCGCCGGGGGCTGGCTACTGTAGGCCCGCCGCCCGCGACGACCCTGCCTTCCGAGACTCACGATGACCGAGTTCGCCGACATCGACCCCGCCACCGGCGGGACCATCTCCATGATCCCCGTCAGCTCCGCGGAGGAGATCGATGCCGCGGTGCGCGCCGCTCGGCTGGCCCAGCCGCGCTGGGCGGCAGTGCCGATCGAGGCGCGCATCGACGCCCTCGCCGCCGCCGCGGAACGTCTCGGCGAGCGGGCGGAGGAGATCGCCGATCTCGTCACCCGCGAGATGGGCAAGCCCCGGGCCGAGGCGCTGGCCGAAGTGCGTGGGCGGGCGCGGGGCATGGCGAGCACCCTCGAGGAGGTGCGCACGGCGGTGGCCGAGGAACGCGTCCCCGGCGACGGCGTCGACTCCGTCATCCGGCGCGAGGCCCTGGGCGTGGTCGCGGCGATCACGCCTTGGAACTTCCCGGTCGGCATGCCCATGTCGATCCTGGTGCCCGCCCTGGCGACCGGCAACGCGGTGGTCTTCAAGCCCAGCGAGCACGTGCCCCTGACCGGCGCGGTGCTGGCCGAGATCGTCGGAACCTTCCTGCCCGACGGCGTGCTGCAAGTGGTGCAGGGCCTGGGCGATGTAGGGGCGAGGCTGGTGGCGGCCGACGTCGACATGATCGGCTTCGTCGGCAGCCGCGAGACGGGCATGCGAATCATGGGCTCCGCGGCGGCGGGGCTGAAACGCCTGGTGCTCGAGCTGGGCGGCAAGGACCCCTTGGTGGTGTTCGCCGACGCGGACCTCGAAGCCGCGGCCGAGTCGGCGGTGCGCCACTCTCTGCGGAACGCGGGCCAGGTCTGTTGCAGCGTCGAGCGCATCTACGTCGCGGACGCCGTGGCCGAGGAGTTCGAACGACTGGTGGTCGACAAGGCGCGTGGCTGGGCGCCGTCCTCCGGCTTCAGCGAGGGGGCCAAGTTCGGTCCGATCGTCTCGGGCCCCCAGCGCGACAAGATCCACGCCCTGGTCCAAGACGCCGTGTCCGCGGGCGCCCGCCTCATGGCCGGCGGCGCGCCGCTCGACGGGGACGGGTTCTTCTATCCGGCCACCGTCCTGATGGACGTGCCCGCCAGCGCGCGCCTGTCCAGCGAGGAGACCTTCGGTCCGGTGGTCAGCGTGTCGCGCTTCGACGGCAGCGAGGCCGAGGCCGTGCGTCTGGCCAACAGCACCCCCTTCGGCCTGGGCGCCAACGTCTGGACCGGCGACCTCGAGCGCGGCATGCGCGTGGCCAGTGGGATCAGAAGCGGCCAGGTGGGCGTGAACCGCTACCTCTCCGCCGCGGGCCCCTGGGTCGGCCACGGCCAGTCCGGCTTCGGCTTCATCGGCACCGTCGAGGGACACCGCCAGTTCACGGTGCCCAAGACGATCTCGGTCCAGCGCAGTTGAGGGGGCTCGTGGCCGTCCGAGTCCTCGTGTCGCTCTTGGCATTGTCCGCAGTCTGTCCCCGCGGCTCGAGTGCCGCGATCGCAGGGGGCGCAAGTGCACGCCAGATCGATTGGACCTACTCCATGGTGCTGGTCGATCCCTCCGGTGAGCCGATCGGGCGCGAGCGATTGCAGTTCACCACCTGCACCGCCGGGCTGCGGATCAGGAGGGCCACCCGCGTGCGAACCGAACGCGACGGCTCCGTCGAGCTGCTCGTGCGGGGACAGTTCGTCCAGAATCAGGTCCCCGAACAGTTGCTGATCGGCGATCCGTTGGAAGGGGGGCTAGGCACACTGATCGAACTCCCTGACGCGGACGGATCGTCAGTCGTCGACCTGGGTCGGGTGGAGTTGAGGCCTTGGCCCGAGCTGTGCTCCGGCCGCCTGGTGACCGACGAGGGCACGGCTCCCCTGGCCGAGCGTGGGCTCGTCCTCGCGATCGAGCTCGAACCCCCGCAATCGTGGGAGCTAGCGGGACCTGTGCTTTGGATGGTCGGGCGCGCCGAGGTGGGCGCGGGAGGCCAGTTCGAGCTGCGCGGGGCTCGGCCCGCAGGAGACCAGCGTTGGCGACTACTCGTGCCGGATCTCGATCTCGATCCGTTGGTCGGTGACTTCCTCGAGACCCATCAGGTCGCGCGCGTTCTGCCGGACGTAGAGATCGGCGGACGGCCCCGCGTGTTCGAGTTGCTGAGCCCCGCCTACCTCGCGCTGAGTCGGAACGCGAAGCTGCCGCGGCCTGCCGGCGCCGACCTCGATCTGTCGGACGTCGTGATCGGCTTCAAGCTCGGCTCCCAGACCCCTGCGCCCCAGACCGAACCCGAATGGCGACTGGAACTTCGCGGGCCGAAGGGGGACCTGCTCGCCACCGAGACGCTGTTCGACATCAGCGATGTACGCATGGACGTCGACTACGCCGGGACCGTGCGGGCCGAGCTCTGGAGCAGCTTCGTCGGCGCGCCGATCTTGACCTTCGCGGACGTCGAGTTGAGGCGCGGCAAGCTGACCCAGGACGAGCGACTGTTCGAACTCTCCTCGAAGGCGCGCTTCGTTCCCTTGCCGATCGAGGTTCGCCTGCCCGACGGCTCCCCGGCCAGCGAGGGCTTGGCCCACCTCGAGAGCGCGATCGAGCACGAGGGAACGGTGGCCCGCCGCTACTGGGAGACCCGCTTCGGATCGGATCCGCTGTTGGCCCAAAGCCCCCTCGCCGGCGGCGTCCGCGTGGACGCGGAGATCTGGGTCCCGGGCTGCTTTCGCACCCGCGTCGAAGGCGTGGATCGACCGACTACGGTACGGATGGAGCCCGGGGGTGAAGTCGTCCTGCGCCTGCCCCGCAGCGTGCTCGAGCAGTTCGACCTGGTGGCCGAGGCAGTCCGAACCGACCTCTCCACCTTCGACGATCCCCGGGTCGATTCGCTGGAGCGGACGGACGAAGGCTTTCGGGGGCACCTCAGCGCCCCGGGCGAGTGGACCGTCGTCTGGCGTCAGGCGGGCGGGCCGAACGGCCATCGGGCCTACTTGGGGGACGAGTCGTTCGTGGTCGAAGCCGTCCCCGAGGCGCAGACGATCAGGTTGCGCGGGCCGTCACGTTAGGTCGTGCCCGCCGCTGCCCCGGACCCCGTCGCCGGCGCCGTCAGGCCCGCTGGATCGCTTCGAGGATCTCGTGCAGGAAGTAGGCCCAGATGAACCACATCGCGTCGAGGATTCCGCGGCGCATGCGGCGCGGGTCGATCTCGACCGAGTCGGGCTCGGTGTAGAGGCTGGGTCTGGGGATCCAGCGCGGGGTCGAGTCGAAGTAGCGCTGGTAGGACTCGCCTTGGTTGGCGAGCAGGTAGGCCTCTTCGCTTCTGACCACGAAGTAGTAGTAGATCGTGAAGGCGGCCGCGATCGTAAAGGTCAGCAGCGGGTCCTCGATCGCCAGCCCGAAGCCGATCGCCCCCACGAAGCTGAATACGTAGAGCGGGTTGCGGACCATCGAGTAGGGACCCGACTTCACGACCTCGACGTTCTTCTTGCCGGCGATGAAGGTCAGACACCAGACGCGCCCGAACGCCGCGATGGCCAGCAGTGCCAATCCAGTCAGCCCGGAGAGGCTCGCTACCCAGGGTGCGAAGGTGGGCGGCGGCGGCCCGAACAGGATGTAGACACCCAGAAGGACGGCGAAGGCGCGGCTCAGAAGTAGCCGGTGGTGAGCGAAGAACTGGGGAACGGTCGACATCGGGTCGTCGTGCGTGTTGTCGGGGACCTCGGACGCCGCCATGTCGAGCGAGGACTTGCTCCGGCGCCGCCGGCCCCGGCGAGAGGCCGGCGGCGAGTCGTGCCCGGAGTTGGGGGTCGAGCCAGGAGCCTGGTTGGGGGGCCGGGTGGGGGGGCCAGGTGGAAGTGATGGTCGCGGAGTTGCCGACGCGGAGGTGCGGTCGCGGGGTTGCTGGATCAGCTTCCGATCATGCGGGCCGCCAAGTCGTCGGCCTGACCGGCCGGGTCCTTGGTCTCGATCGATTCGATCAGCAGCCCGTCGGCGTCGATCACGAAGGTCAGTCTGCGGGGATAGCCGTCGCCCTTGCTGTCACAGGCTCCGTAGGCCAGACCCACTTCTCGGGTCTCGTCGGAGAGCAGCGGGTAGGGGAATCCGAACTTCTCGGCGAAGGCAGCGTTCTCGGCGGGGGTGTCGAAGGAGATGCCGAGCACCTGGATGCCGGCGGCTTCAAAGTCAGGGCTTCGATCACGGAAGCCCTTGCCCTGCAGCGTTCACCCAGGTGTGTCAGCCTTGGGGTAGAACCACAGGACCACGCGCTTGCCGCGCAGGTCCGCCAGTCGCATGCGCTGGCCGGAGTGGGTGGGAAGGTCGAACTCGGGAGCCGGAGCGCCGATGGTGGGCATGGTGGGTCCTTCACTCTTCATGAGCCGTCGCGCCGCGGTGCGGCCGACGCCGAGCCAGCGACGCAAATCCATGGCCAGACCTTAGGTATCGCCCGGGCCCAGGGCCAGCGTCCACACCGTCGACTGCCGGCTCCTGCGGACGGATCGCGTCGCGGGAGCTGGGGGGGGGCGGCACCGGCCGGCGATGGCACCGGCCCCGAGGTCATCCGCCGGGACTCAGCGGGTCGGGCTGGACCCGGCGGGGACCGCTCACGTCAGGTCAGCGTCCTCGGACCCCCATATGGAGGTCCGAGTTCAGCTCCACGAGACGGACGAGCGCCACGCGAGGCCGGCGGCGCCGGCCAGGATCATGCCCGTACCGAGCATGGAACGCGTGTCGCCTCAGCAGCCGGTGGCGCGCAGCACCAACCCCGCGATGAGCACGGCGGCGGGCAGCAGATTGAGGAGCACCTTCATGGTCGGTCGTACGGAGTCGAACCAAGGCCGGGACGGACCTGAGCCGGGGAGTTCATCGGCCGAGCCTGGTCAGCTCCCGAAGGTGCACTCGACTCCGTTCGTGAGCTGACCAAAGGACAGGGGGCCGCCGGCGATATCGAGCACGAGCGCCTGGAAGGTGACCTTCTGGTCGCACCGAGGGGCGTCGTTGGGTAGCCCGATGAACAGGCTCCAGTTGCCGCTGGCGTCGGTGAACACCGGCGCGAAGGGGTTGGCGCTGAAGATGTTGATCCAGATGTCGCAGAGCCCCTCCCAGAGCAAGGGCGGCGAGCCCGCGAGGCTGGTGTAGAGCAGGCCCGAGGCATTCGGCGGCGCGCCGGTGATGGTCAGGGTGATGTAGCTGCCCTGGACCAGGGGCGGCACGGTCAGGGTCGCGGACGAACAGGGGCTGCCCAAGTTGACCGACAGGGCCGTGGTGGGGCAGGGCAGGGGCGAGTAGCAGACCAGGAACCCGTCTCCGGAGCCGCCGTTGAAGCTCGGGTCCCAGACTCCCGGGCTCGAGGGCACCCCGTCCAGGACGTGGCCGCCGAAGCAAGCCGACCCGGTGAAGTCGTCGTGGTCGATGCCGTGACCGGAGTCGTCCTGGGCACCGCCGTAGTAGGTCCCGAAGTCGATCGCCGTCCCGTCCGAGGCCACGATGAAGTGGAAGATGTCCGAGCCGCCGGCCAGGGTCGACTGGAAGGCGTCACCGGTGACCGGCAGGTCGGGCGAGGTCGTGGTTCCGACCACGTAGGTGGTGCCGACCGGGTCGAGAGCCACATCCGTCGCCGCGTCGTTGCCGCTGCCGCCCAGGTAGGTCGAGTGCACGAAGCCGCTGCCGTCGGCACTGATCACGCTGACGAAGGCGTCGTCCAGTCCCTGGGGCGACGTGAACAGGGCTCCCACCGTGGTCGGGAAGTCAGCCGACTCGGTCACGCCCACGGCGTAGATGGTCTGGGCCGGCCAGGTGGCGATGCTCGCGATGCGATCGTCACCGCTGCCGCCGAGGTAGGTGCCGTACACCAGGGACCCGCCGTTGGCCGAAAGACGTGCGATGAAGCCGTCGTCGCCGCCCGCACGGGCGGGCTGGACGGCGGCGACGGAGGTCGGGATGTCGTCGGAGCGGGTGGTGCCCGCGACGATCAGCTCACCGCCGAAGCCGGTCACGACGCCCGTGCCCTCGTCGGCGTTCGAGCCGCCGAAGTAGGTCGACACGAGCAGGCTCGCGCCGGAGGCGGACAGCTTGGCCACGAAGGCATCCGAGCCCCCGGCGGGACCTGGCTGACCCACTCCGGGGGTGACGGGGAAGTCCGTCGAGGAAGTCGTCCCGACCAGGTAGCTGCGGCCCGTGGCTTCCACGGTGATCGCCACGGCGCGGTCGCTGTTGTTGCCGCCCAGGAAGGTGGCCCAGTCGAGCAGTGTTCCGTCCGCGCTGACGCGCGCGACGAAGGCGTCCTCGAAGTCGCCCTTGACGATGTCGAAGGCGCCGGGGGTCACCGGGAAGTCGGCCGACTCGGTCTCGCCCACGATCCAGACCCGCTCACCGAGCAGGTCGATATCGAGGCCGTGGGCCACGTCGTCGCCGCTGCCGCCCAGGAACGTCGCGAAGCGCAGGTTGGTGCCGCTCGGGTCGAAGCTGGCGAGGAAGGCCTCGTCATTGAGCCAGGTGGTGTCGATGACCCCAGGACTGGTGGGGAAGTCGGCCGATTGGCTGATGCCGACGACGAAGGAGCGGTGCAGGGAATCCAGGGCAACGTCCTGCACGAAGTCGCAGGCCGAACCGCCGATGTAGCCCGCGAAGCCCAGCACCGGGTCCAGGACCGCCGCGAGTGAGGGATCGCGCCCCTCGAGGGCGAATCCCACACGGTCGTCGCCCTGGAGCACGAAGCGGCCCGAGAGGGCCTCGCGCTCACCATCTGAGCGAACCTGCCATGCGGCCGGGATACGTTGGATCAGGGGGCCCGCCGGGGTCTCGATCCGCAACTCGTCCGGTGCGACCAGGTGCACACCCGACGCGCCCGCGATCTCGATCGAGAACCCGTCGAGGGTCGCGCCTGGCGCGAGCTCGAGGTCGTACTCGATCGCGCCGTCGGTCTGCTTGAGGCGCAGGTCGAGTCCGGGCGCCAGCTCGCGGTAGAGCACCTCGGCGAAGTTCACGGCCCCGACCACGGACTCCTCACCAGCACGCAGGAAGTGACTCGGACCGTCGAGGGGCGCTCGGCCTTCGATCGAGCGAGCCTGTCCTGCGCCGAAGTGAAGCTCCAGCGCGGTATCGCGGCCCGCCTGATCCACGGCAGGCAGGCCCAGCGTCAGGCCAGCCTCGGTGGCCCACAGGTGCAGCCTCCCTTGCCGTCCGTGGAAGCGCACCGCATCCGGTTCCTGCCCGCGGTTCTCGACGAATCCGCCGGGGAGGCGTGCGAGTCGACTGGCGGACTCGGCGACGGTCTGGGCCTGGGCCAGGGCCGGCAGGCCGATGGAGGCCACGACGACGAGGGTGAACGAGCGCGAGCTAGCTAGGGCGGACTGGATTCCCATTGGGGGGCTCCTGGGCGGGGAGTGGGGGGGCGGGGGCGGACCGCGATGGTCGTCCCGTGCCCTCGTCGAGGAATGCAGGATCCTAAGCGGGCCGATCCCGGACGGGGTGTCGATTGCGACGATCGCCCCCACGGTCTGGTTCCCTCTCGACTCCCGCCCCCTTCGCCAAGGTCCGTCAGCCCCCGAAGGTCACTTGCACGGCATTGGTGACCTGTCCGAAGCTGAGCGGACCGCCGGCGATGTCGATGACCACGGCTTGATAGGCAGCCTGGGCACCGCAGATGGGGAGGTCGTGGGCCAACGGCACCGAGGCCGTCCACGCCCCGTTCTCGTCGGTCAGGAAGTAGGCCAAGGTCGAGAGTGAGCCCAGGTCGAGCCACAGAACGCAGCCGCCTTCGATCGGCAATGGAAACAGCGCGGGCGGACTCGAGTTGAGCGAGCCGAGGGACAGGGGCGGCGCTGCGCTGACCGAGAACTCGACGTAGGTGCCCAGTTGCGGCGTCGAAAGCTCGAGCGTCGCGGTGCCGCAGGGCGCGCCGAGCAACATGGCCTGGGGGGCGGTCGGACAGACGCCCGATCCGAGCGACAGGATCGTCACGTCGGCGGAAGCCCCCGCTGCGCTCCCGGCAAGGGCGCCGTCGCTGGTCGGCGCGCCGTCGAGAGCCTGGCCGGCCACGGTGACGCGACCGGTGAACGGGTGGTAGGCCACGGCCGAAGCCCAGTCGTCCCCGGGTCCGCCGAAGTAGCTCGCGTAGCTGCTGCCCGTGAGGTCTCCTGCCAGAGTGGCCACGAATTGGTCGAAGGCGCCGCCGTTCGACGGCTGCAGCGCGCTTGGCGTCACGGGGAAGTTGGAGGATGCCGTCGCGCCCACGACGTGCAGCACGCCGGATGGCTCGGTGGTCAGCCCGTGGATCTCGTCCGCGCCGCTGCCGCCGACGCGGGTCGAGCGCAGCAGGGTCGATCCGGTCGCGCTGAGGGCCGCGACGAAGCCGTCGTCGTCGCCCTGCGGACCGGCTTGGAAGGCACCCGCCGTGGTCGGGAAGTCGAAGGATCCCGTGCGACCGGCGACCAGGACTTCGCCGCCGACGCCCAGGGTCAAGGCACGCACCTGCTCCTCGCCGCTGCCCCCGAGATAGGTCCCGAACAGAATCGTCGAAGCGGTCGTGGTGAAGCGTGCCACGAAGCCGTCCTCGCTGCCCGCGCGCGTGGGTTGGAACGCAGTGCCGCTCGTAGGCAGATCCGAGGACGAGGTCGTGCCGGCCAAGAACACCTGGTCGTTCGCCGCCACCGCCAAGGCGTGACCACCGTCGTCGAGAGCGCCGCCGAAGTAGGTCGACCAGATCAGCGCGTCGCCGGCGGCGCTCAGCTTGGAGAGGAACGCGTCCTCGCCACCCTGCGGCGACGTCTGCCCGACGCCCGCGGTCGCCGGGAAGTTGGGCGAATCCGTGGTCCCGGCCACGATGACGTCCCCGGAGACCGTGCGCGCCAGGTCTTCGATGCGGTCGTGCCCCGCTCCTCCCAGGAAGGTCCCCCAGTCCAGCACCGTGCCCTCGCCGCTGAGCCGCGCGACGAAGCCATCGTCGAAGTCGCCCTTGGTGGGATCGAGCGCGGCCGCAGGCAGGGGGAAGTCGGAGCTGCGGGACGAGCCCGCCACCCAGACCAGGCTGCCGTCCTCGCTCACGTCCAGGGCTCGCCCCACGTCATCGCCGATGCCCCCGAGGAAGGTGGACCAGATCACGGACGCACCGTCCGGCGCGAGACAGATCACGAAGGCTTCGTCGTTCACCAGAAGGTCGTCGACGACACCCGCCGTGGTGGGGAAGTCGGCCGCGCCGGCCGCGCCGGTCACGTAGATGCGCCCGAAGCCGTCACTGGCCACGTCCAGGGCGAGGTCGGGTCCGGCGCCACCGACGTAGGTCGCATAGTGCAGGACTGGATCGATCACCGCCGCACGACCCGGTGTGCGACCGTCGAGCGCGAAACTCACCGTTCCGTCGCCCGGAAGGACGAAGCGTGCCTCCAGTGGCCTTCGAGTTCCATCCGGCTCGAGCTCCCAGGCGGCGGGCAGGGTCTGCCGCAGGGTTCCAGCCGCGGTCGTCACGATGAGGGTACGCGGATCCATCAGCGACAACGCCGTGGCCCCGTCGACCGTCAGGGCGATCGAACTCGCGGCCAGCTCCGGCGCGAGCAACATGTCGTACTCGAGTTCCCCAGCGCTCTGGGTCCAAAGCACGTCCAGGCCCGGGAGTACGTCGCGCAGGACCACCTTGGTTGCGGTCTGCGCCCCGAGCACCGTCTCTCGTCCGCCTCGCATGAAGTGCGCGCGACCGGGCACCAGCTCCTGGGCCTCGACGGCATGCGTCGCTGCGCCCACGAACTCCAGGTGCAGCGCGCAGGCACTTCCCGATGGACCTTCGGGCGGAAGGACCAGGGCCAGCCCGCGCTCGGTGATCCAGCCCTGTACCGGTCCCTGTCGGACGGTGTAGCGCGCGTCGGGATGGGCCTGGCCGAGGTTCTCGACGAAGCCGCTCAGCGCCCCGACGCTGGTTGATCGGACCATCACCCTGGAGGCGGTTGCGTCGACGGCCTCAATCGAGCTGCCGCCACTCGCGATGGCGCTCGGTGCAGCCCATGACGCGAGCAGAAGCGGAACCAGCGGGCACCTGAAGGACGAGTTCAAAGTCATGTTCGAGAGGGGGGATGGTCGGAAACAAGGGATGGTCGGCGTCGCGCTGGACCGCCGGTCGGGAAGGGGCGCAGGGCCGGCAAGAGCCACCCGTGGCGGCATGAACGGAGAACGCCCCACGCGCGACGGACCCGATTGCAACTTTGTCGATTCGGGGGCTCGCGGTGGCGCAGGTTCAGGACCGCCGGTGTCGCTCAGCCGGTGTCGGGCGGCCCGGACGTGGTTGCAACGGCCGCTGTCCTGTGCGGTGGCCCCCGACTCGGCCGACCGATAGACTCTGCGCCCCCTGCGCCGGCCGCGAGGCCGGTCGCTCCCCCCGCCACAGCGCGACCGAGCGCGAATCTTCGATCCCCCCCTCAAGTGACCGGCAACGCAAGCAAGATCCCCGTCAGCGGTAAGGTCGTCGAGCTCGACGGCGACGAGATGACCCGCATCATCTGGGCCTGGATCAAGGAGCGCCTGATCCTGCCCTACGTCGACCTCGAGACGATCTACTTCGACCTGGGGATCGAGCACCGCGACGCCACCTCGGACCAGGTCACGGTCGACGCCGCCGAGGCGATTCTCGAGCACGGCGTCGGCATCAAGTGCGCCACGATCACGCCCGACGAGCAGCGCGTCGAGGAGTTCGGCCTGAAGAAGATGTGGCGTTCCCCCAACGGGACGATCCGCAACATCCTCGGCGGAACGGTCTTCCGCGAGCCGATCGTGATGAGCAACGTGCCGCGACTGGTGCCGGGCTGGACCAAGCCGATCGTCATCGGTCGCCACGCCTTCGGGGACCAGTACCGGGCCACCGACATGGTCGTCGACCGCCCCGGCAAGCTGACCATGACCTTCACCCCCTCCGACGGCAGCGAGCCGACCATCCACGTGGTCTACGACTTCGCGGAGCCGGGCGTGGCGATGGGCATGTACAACCTCGACGAGTCGATCCGGGGCTTCGCGCGGGCCTGCTTGAACTTCGGGCTGAACCGCGGCTGGCCGGTCTACCTGTCGACCAAGAACACGATCCTGAAGGCCTACGACGGGCGCTTCAAAGACCTCTTCCAGGAGATCTTCGAAGCGGAGTTCGCGGACCAGTTCAAGGCCGCGGGGATCACCTACGAGCACCGCCTGATCGACGACATGGTGGCCGCGGCGCTCAAGTGGAGCGGCGGCTTCGTCTGGGCCTGCAAGAACTACGACGGCGACGTGCAGTCGGACACCGTGGCCCAGGGCTTCGGTTCGCTGGGGCTGATGACCTCGGTGCTGATGACACCCGACGGCAAGACGATCGAGGCCGAGGCCGCCCACGGCACGGTCACGCGCCACTTCCGCGCCTACCAGCGCGGGGAGAAGACCTCGACCAACCCGATCGCGTCGATCTTCGCCTGGTCGCGGGGCCTGGGGCACCGCGGGCGCATCGACGGCAACGAACGCCTGGTCAGCTTCTGCCAGAACCTCGAGCGCGCCTGCGTGGATACGGTCGAGGGCGGGCAGATGACGAAGGACCTGGCCCACTTGATCGGCCCCGAGACGCCCTGGCTGACCACCGACGAGTTCATGTCGGCGATCGAGTCGAAGCTGCGCGGCTTGCAGGGGCTGTGAGCCGGGACGGGAGGGCGGCAGGGCCGTGGAACGCTCGGCGCGTTGTGCTTCGGCGTGCTTCGGTGCGCTGCTGCTTCGGCGCGCTGCCGACGCGACGCCCTGGGGCTTCGGCGCAAGTGGCGTAGGGAGTCGCCCGCGCCGGGCTCGGGCGGCGACCGATCCCGTCCACGCACGACTCAGCCGGCGTCGGGGAGCCAATCGCCGCAGAAGGGGCGACACTCCATCGAGGCGCTGAGCGGCCCGTCGGCGGCGCTGCACCAGACGATCAGGTTGCGCCGCCGGCCCTGGTCGAGGGGCGGGACCAGGTGGCGATGGGCGCCGAGGTGGATCCAGGCCAGGCCGGGTTCGTGGTCGACGGCGAACAGCTCATCCTCCCGCGGCTCGCTCTGGCGATGCCGCCCGCAGCGCAGGCCAGCCAGACGCAGCTCGCCGCCCTCGAACCAGTCGCCCAGGCACAGGTTGATGGTCACGCAGCTCTCGTCCACGTGCAGGGCCAGGTCGCGATCGCCGCGCTCCCCGTAGTCCACGATGTAGGCGTACTCGCTGGTCAGTGGTGCGCTGGCGACGTCGGCCAGGAAGGCGCGTCGCAGGGGCTCGGCGAGGTCGGAGCGCAGGATCGCACCCAACTCGCCGAGTCCGAGCTGCTCGAGGCTCGCGCCGCTCTCGTGCATGGAGTTGGGCTCGCCCCCCGCCGCTCCGAGCTCGTCGTGGCGGGACAGCATCGCAGACGTCACCCCGCCCAGATCCAACTCCACCCGCAACAGCCCGCGAGAGAACTCCGTGGCCCTGGCCCCGGCGCAGGCGCGTCGCACCTGCGCCTGCCAGTCGGAGGGGAGCTCACTCACCCTCGGACGTGACTCCCGCAGCCTCGCCCAGTCGGTCGAGGTTGGCGTTCATGACGCCCAGGTAGTCGGGCTCGCCCGCGGCGGGCGGACCCTCGGCGGGGCTGAAGACCACCGAGCGCACGCCGAGCCGCTCGTCGAGCTCCGTCACGGTCTCGGCCAGGGGCTCGGACTCCCACAGGAGGACGTTCACGCGGCCGGCATCCGTCGCCGCTTCGATCGACGCGAAGTCCGCCAGGCCCAGGGGTTCGGCGGGGTCCAGGTCCAGGTTGACGATCTCCAGCCCGTAGCGGGCCGCGATGTAGTCGTAGGCCGGGTGGGAGGCGATCAAGCGCACCTGAGCGAGCGCGGGCAGCATCTGGGTCAGGCGCCGGTCGAGGGCGCGCAGGTCCGCGCGCAGGGCGACCATGCGCCCTTGGATCTGCTCGGCCTGGTCCGGGTAGGCGTCCGCCAGGGCCGCGGCGATGGCCAGGGCCTGGTCCTCGGCGTTGCGCGGGTCCATCCAGGTGTGACCGTCGGTTCCCGTGTGGCTGTGCTCGCCGGTGGGGCCGTGGCTGTGGGTGGCGCCTTCGAACTGCAGGTGACGATCGGCGAAGCCGTCCGCGGAGCGCACGACCCGCGTCGAGGGCAGGCTGGCCGAGCGCATCCAACGCTCGAAGTCCGCGCCGTTGGTCACGATCAGGCGCGAGCCCTGGAGCGCCGCGAGGACCTCGCGCGGCGGCTGCCAGAAGATCGGGTCCGCGCCGGCCGGCAGGACCAGCTCCACCTCGATCTCGGGCCCGGCCACGCGCTCGGTCAGGAAGTGCACGGGGTAGGCGGTGGTCCGCACCACCTGGTCGGGCTCGATCGCTTCGGCCGTGCCCGTGCCACCGGCGCCGCCACAGGCGCTCAGCAGCCCACCGAGGGCCAGGGCGAGCGGGGCCGCGAAGAGGGCGGGAACGCTGTTGCGCGACGAGCGGATCGATCGTGTCAGAGCCATCGGGTCAGGTCGGGGAGGAGTGCCAGGGTCAGAGCGACGGCCAGAGCCGCCACGGCGAAGGCGGTAGCGAGCTGTCCGGCCACCTGCGTGCCCACCAGTTGCGCGGCGACGGAGCGCCCCGCACCGAGGCGGTCGAGGGTGCGCAGCTCGGGTGCGCGCAGACGTATCGATAGGCCGACGATCAAGCCCCCCAGGGCCAGGGCCGTCACGCCCACCGCGATCGAGAACAGGTCGAGCAGGCGCTGGACGCGAAAGACCACGCCAAGGATCTCGTCGACCACCGCCCGCGGCGCGACCATCTGCAGCCCCTCGCGCAGGTCGATGCGCGCGCGAACCAGGGTGCGCGCCTTGGTCGAGTGGGGGAAGAACAGGACGGCGGACAGGGGCAGGTCGGCGCGCTCCCCATGGGCGTGGAAGTCGGCCAGGTCCGCCGGGCCGATCTCGGCGGGCGGCACGTAGGCGCCGCTGAGCACACGGTTGCCCTCGAGGTCGGCGATCACCAGGCGTGGATCCAGGGCCGGGTCGTTCGCGTTGCCGTGGCCGTGGGCCAGGCCCTCGATGGCCCAGCTCGTGCCCACGTCGGTAAACACCGCGCGGTCGTCGGGCCCGCCCGAGGGAGCGAGCACGCCACACACGTGCATCCGCAGGGCCTGGGGCACCGACAGGTCGTACAGCTCGTCCTGGTCCGAGAAGAGCTCGGCCCCGGTCGTCAGTCCGAGCGTGCGCGCGACCTCCGAGCCCAGGAGGCACTCGCCCACGATCAGCGGGCGTTCGCCGGAAGCCAGCCCCAGGCCACGCTGTTCGTAGTACTCGGGCGATGTGCCGACCACGGGGAAGCCGCGCGCGTGGGCGCCCAGGCGCAGGGGCACGGCCACGCCGCCGTGGTCCGCTGCGAGCTCGTCCCACAGGTCGGCGCCCACGGGTTCGAGGTCCACTTCGCGGAAGTACAGGCTGGCGAGGGTCAGGTCCAGACGACTGCCGGCGCTGCCCGCGGTCAGCGGCGTCGCGTCCGCCCGCGCCACCAACGCGGTCTCGAGTCGCCCGACCAGCGCGCGCGTGGTCCAGGGCAGGAACAGGGCCAGGGCCAGGGTGCCGATCAACAAGAGGTGCGGCCCCGGGCGGTGGCGCGCCTCGCTCAGCGTCAAGTAGGCCACGGCCTTCACGCGCGCAGCTCCGCGTCGAGCGCCTCGAGCCCGGCCCCGGCGTCGAGCACGCGCTCGAAGCCCGCGGCGGCGGCGCGGTCGTGGGTGACCATCAGCAAGGTCGCGCCTCGCTCCGCGGCCCTCGCGCGCAGAAGCCCCACGGCGCGCTCGGCGTTGTCCGGATCGAGGCTCCCGGTGGGCTCGTCGAGCAACAGCAGTGGCGCCTCGGTGACCAGCGCGCGTGCCAGGGCCACCCGCTGGCGCTCGCCCCCCGACAGGCGCGCGGGTCGCCGGTGGGTGGTGTGCGCCACGCCGAAGTCCGCCAAGAGGCCACGGGCCCGCTCGCGCGCTTCGGCATCCAGACTTCCCCCGCCGATCCGCAGGGGCAGGAGCACGTTGTCGAGGCTGTCGAGATAGGGCAGCAGCTCGAGGTCCTGGAACACCAGCCCGATGCGCGCCACGCGCCAGCGCCGGCGCAGCGCGTCGTCCATGGCGTCCAGGTCGCGGCCGTCGACAGAGAGCTGGCCGGAGTCGGGCCGCAGGATCCCCGCCGCCAGGTGCAGGAACGTCGTCTTGCCGCTGCCGCTCGGACCCACGATCGCGAGCTGCTCGCCCCGCGCCACGTCCAAGTGGGGGACGTCGAGGACGAAGTCGCCGCCGGCGTAGGCCAGCCGCAGGTCGCGTGCGGCGATCACAGCTCGCGGCTGGCCGGCGCGACCGTCGCCGGTCCGCCGGTCTCGCCGATCTCCTCTTCGAGCCCCGGCGTGGCCGAGACGATCTGCTGGTCCAGGATCTCGCTCGAGACGATACGCCAGCCGGCGCCGGTCTCGGCGCCCGCCGGGTTCTCGGCGACCGTGTAGCGCGCGCCGTACTCCTGGGTGCGGCGGTGGGCGTGACCCCAGTGGATCACGGCCCCGTCCACCTGCCAGCGGGTGGTGACGGTGAAGCCGCGGCGACCGTCGTCGAGCTCGCCGATCGAGTCGACCTGCGAGTCGATCCGGCGCAGGGCCTCGACCCGGCTCACGGCGCCGCCCTCCTCCTCGTTGACGAGGCTGCGGTAGACCTGCTGGTAGAGCCGCTCGAGCAGCTCGCCGTCGACACTCCGCGCCAGGGCGTCGTAGATGCGCGACTCGTCGTCGAAGCGGAAGGCGCGGTAGATGTTCTCGTGCAGGGGCTCGAACACGGCCAGGGCCTCGGCCGGCTGCAGCGGCTCGTCGGCGCTCTGCGCGGCGCGGTACTCGAGACCGGTCAGCACCAACACGGCCAGGCCCAGACCCAGGGTGACGGCCGGCCACAGCCTGCGCTTGCGCCGCAGCCCCAGGGCGCCCAGGGCGCTCACGGCGACCCCCAGCGCGAGCCCGCCCAGGGGCGGCTCCACGGGTTCGTGTTCCTGGGCAGCCGCGGGCACGGGCAGGAAGACCTCATCCGCGGTCGGCAGCTCCCCGTGCCAGATGTACTCGGGCTCGCCCTCGGTGAACTGCACGGGGTAGTCGAAGCCGCCGGCGTTGAGCTGCGCGTTGATCGCGACCTTGGGGCCGTCGGGGCCCAGACGCGCGACCGTGTCGACCGGGTACAGACCCCAGACCAGGGACACGTAGCGCGGCGTGCCGAGCAGGGGGTACTCGTACTCGATTCGAATGCGGGTCAGAGCCCGCGCGCCGTTCAGCGGGAAGAGCGGGATGAACTCCTCGAGGGCGTCGAGCACGCGCCAGTCGCCCAGCACCGGATCGATCTGCACCCCGTCGACCGTGACCCGGTTGTGCTCGCGGTAGGCCGCGAAGAGCGCCTTGACGAGGGGCTCGCGCTCGACCTCGTCCAGGTGGTCCTCGAACTCGCGCGGGACGTCGAGCATGGCGTCCGCGAAGGCCAGGTTGGCTTCGACGCGGAAGCGGATCGCGCCCTCGTCGATCCAGATGCGGACGTCGGCGTCGGGTCCGTCGGACGGGTGCCAGCCGCGGGCGGCGGCGGGGAGCACGGACTCCGCCACAGACGCGCTAGAGGCGGTCGAGGCGTGGATCGGCGCCGAGCCGAGCGACCCGCCCGCGAGCCCGCTGACGAGGAGCGTCAGCAGCAGCCCACACGCCGCGAGGAGTGTGCCAGGCCGGAAATGGCGGTGTGCGGTCATCGATTGTGGGCTCATAGGAGCGTCTCGGGCGCACTAGACTAGCAGTCGACGTCCGCCCAGGCCCGCCCCGGAATCCCCGGCGCCCACGTCGCCGTCACGACCGCCCACACGAGTTGGCCAGCCCCACGGGGCCGCGACCGATCGCCGCGGTCAGCCCGTTCCGACCCAACCCCCGCGCGCCGCACCGACGGCGCGAGCTTTCATGCGTCTTCGCTCCCTCGCGGTCTCCTCCGCCCTCGCGCTCCCCTTGGCACTCTCGGCCCTTGCGGCCACTGCAAGTGCGAGCCTCGCTCCGGCCCTGACCCCGGTCGGCGACGACGACCCCTGGCTCGGCCAGGACCCGGTCACCGATGCGCTGGCCGAGCTGGGACCCGACTTCCGGGCCTACAACGACCACGTGGTGTTCCTGGCCAGTCCCTTCCTCGAGGGACGACTGCCGGGGACCCGTGGCATGGACATCGCGCGGGACTACGTCGAGCACTACCTGCGCCAGGCCGGGCTCGACGAGGCCTTCGAGGTCGACGGCGTGCCTGGGTTCCGCCAGCCCTTCGCCCTGTCGGGGACCTCGACCCTCGCAGGGCAGGGCTTCTCGGCCCCCGGTGGGACCGATCTGATCGCGGGCACCGACTACACCGCCCTGAGCTTGGGAGCGGGCGGGACCGTGACGGCGCCCGCCGTGTTCGTGGGCTACTCGATCGCCAGTGGGCCCGGCGACAGCGAGTACTCCTCCTACGCCGAGGACGACGACCTCAGTGGCCGGGTTGCGGTCATGCTGCGCTTCGAGCCCATGGACGGCGAAGGCAACAGTCGCTGGGCCGAGGAGAGCCGTCCGTGGAGCGCGAGGGCCGGGTTCGCCCGCAAGGTGCGCGATGCAGCGCGCCGCGGCGCCGCCGGCATCGTGATCATCAACCCCCCCGGTTGCGCCGACCCGCGTGCGAGCCAGCTCTCGGGCTTCTCCATGGGCGGCAGCGCGGCCGAGGTGCCGGTGATCATGCTCTCGACCGAGGCCGGTGAGGGCGTGGTCAAGGCGATGGATCCCGAGGGACGCTCCCTCATGGACCTGCGCAAGCTGGCGGACGAGGGGCGCTCGGTCGTGAAGTTGAACGGCAACATGACCCTCGAGGCCGAAGTGGTGCGCGAGGAGCTGATGGCCCAGAACGTCGCCGGCCTGCTCAAGGGCCATGGCGCGTTGGCCAACGAGCTGATCGTGGTCGGCGCGCACATGGACCACCTGGGCATGGGCAATTTCGGCTCGCGCGACCGCGAGTCCGCGGGGCGCGAGCTGCACCCGGGCGCGGATGACAATGCCTCCGGCACGGCGGCGGTGATCATGCTCGCCGAGCGCATGGTGCGCGAGTACGCCGAGCTGCCGGAGGGGACGCCGGCCCGCTCGATCCTGTTCATGGCCTTCGACGCCGAGGAGTCGGGTCTGAATGGAGCGTTCCACTACGTGGCCAATCCGATCCTGCCGATCGAGGACCACGTGCTGATGCTGAACTTCGACATGATCGGGCGCATCACCAACAAGCGCCTGAGCGTGTCCGGCGGGGGCACCGGCGTCGGCATGGCCGAGTGGGTCCAACCCTTCTTCGACGCTTCACCCCTGGAGATCGTGACCAGTCGGCGTGGCGGTGGGGGCAGCGACCACATGGCCTTCGAGCGCAACAGCGTGCCGGTCCTGTTCGGGATCATCGCCGACTTCCACGACGACTACCACACGCCCCGCGACACGGTCGACAAGATCAACCGGGTCGATGCCCTGCTCACGATCGACCTCTGGCAGCAGATCGTCAGCGCCATGTCGACGCGGGACCAGCGCTTCGAATTCACCGAAGCCCAGGCCGAGCCCGCCGAGGCCTCGGCGCCCCAGGCCTCGCGGGGTGACGCGAAGGTGCGCTTCGGAATCATGCCCGGCAGCTACGACGAGGACGCCATCGGTGTGCTGGTCGGAAGCGTCACCCCCGGCGGCTCGGCCGACGAGGGCGGCATCGAGGACGGCGACCTGATGGTCCGCTGGAACGGCGTCAAGATCGAGAACGTCATGGGTTGGATGGGGATGCTGGCCAGCCACGAACCCGGGGACGTGGTGCGAGTCGGCGTCAAGCGTGGTGGCGACGAGCTGACCTTGGACATCACTCTTCAGGCCAAGTAGCCGGCTACGAGGTGTAGCCAGACGGGGGGACGCGGGTCGGCACCAGCCGATCCGCGTCCCCCCGGTCCGTTCGCGGGCACCTTGCCGACCGCCCTGCGGCGCCCGGCCAGAACCCTATCGGGGTCCACCCGGCCCAGGCGACCCTGGTAGAGGGGCCCTCGGGCCCTACAATCGCCCGGTCCCAGCCCGCACGTTCGACCCTCGGATGGCCCCGCCGCCGCCGCGGGTCCGCGAGCCCCCGCCATTCGCCTCGGCAGCACCGCCTCGCCGCCCGGGCCGCCCCCCCGAGCCGATCCCCGATCCCATGAGCACCGCTTCGACGAAGCCCACCGGCGGGTCCGCCGCGCCCGCGTCGGGCCCCTCCGCCGGCCACGCGCCCGAGACCGAGGCCTACCAGCCCTCCCGACCGATCCGCCTGGTCACGGCCGCCTCCCTGTTCGACGGTCACGACGCGGCGATCAACGTCATGCGGCGGATCCTGCAGGCCTCCGGGGCCGAGGTGATCCACCTGGGTCACGACCGCTCGGTGGCCGAGATCGTCGACTGCGCGATCCAGGAGGACGTCCAGGGCATCGCGGTGACCTCCTACCAGGGCGGCCACGTCGAGTTCTTCGAGTACATGGTCGACCTGCTGCGCGAGCGCGGCGCGGGCATCCAGGTCTTCGGCGGGGGTGGGGGCACGATCCTGCCCAGCGAGATCGATCGGCTGCACGCCCACGGGGTCGCGCGCATCTACTCGCCCGACGACGGCCGCTCGATGGGCCTGCAGGGGATGATCAACGACCTCTTGCGGCGCTGCGACCGGCCCACGGTGTCGGCCGACATGGTGGGGGCCGCGGAGGCGGGGCTCCTGCAGCGCCACCACCAGAGCTTGGCGCGGCTGATCACGGCCGCGGAGACCCTGCCGGAGGTGGCCGGCGACCTGCGCGACCTGGTCGAGCGCCACAAGCCGTCGAAGACGATCCCGGTGCTGGGCATCACCGGCACCGGCGGGGCGGGCAAGTCGTCCCTGGTGGACGAGCTGGTGCGGCGCTTCCTGACGGACTTCGAGACCGAGACGATCGCGGTGATCTCGGTCGACCCCTCCAAGCGGCGCACCGGCGGGGCGCTCCTGGGCGACCGCATTCGCATGAACTCGATCCACGACGAGAGGGTCTACATGCGCTCCCTGGCCACGCGCCAGGCGAACCTGGCCCTGTCGGCCCACGTGCAGACGGCGATCGACCTGGCCAAGGTCGCCGGGCACGACCTGGTGATCGTGGAGACCAGCGGCATCGGCCAGTCGGACACGGAGATCGTCGAGCACTGCGACGTGTCCCTGTACGTGATGACCGCCGACTACGGGGCCGCCACGCAGCTCGAGAAGATCGACATGATCGACTTCGCCGACTGCATCGCGATCAACAAGTTCGACAAGGCCGGGTCCTTGGACGCCCTGCGCGACGTGCGTAAGCAATTCCAGCGGGCGCGCCAGGCCTTCCACGTGCCGGTCGAGGACTTCCCGGTCTTCGGCACGATCGCCTCGCAGTTCAACGACGCGGGCATGAACCGGCTGTACCGCGCGCTGATCGATCAACTGGTGTCCAAGGCGGGGGCGGACCTGCACCCGACCGGGGCGATCGCCGACGACCACGGGGCGGTGCCCGGCGTGATCCCGGCCGACCGCGTGCGCTACCTGGCCGAGATCGCCGACGCCTCCAAGCGGCGCGATCAGTTCACCGAGCGCCAGACGGCCCTGGCGCGGCGCTGGGCGCAGGTCAGGGGGACGGCCGAGCTGCTGCGCGAGCGTGGGGACCAGGCTGGAGCCCTCGACGCCGGAGCCCTCGATACCCTGGCCGCCGAGCTCGAAAAGCAACTCGATCCCGAGTGCCGCGGGCTGCTGGAAGAATGGCCGCAGACCGTCGAGCGCTTCAGCGCGGACAAGTTCAGCTTCCAGGTGCGCGACCGGGTCATCGAGCAGGACCTCAAGGTCGAGACCCTGGCCGGGCTCAAGGTCCCCAAGGTCGCCCTGCCGCGCTACCAGGACCCCGGTGACGTGCTGCGCTGGCTCCTGACCGAGAACGTCCCGGGCAGCTTCCCCTACGCCTCGGGCGTGTTCCCGCTCAAGCGCGTGGGCGAGGACCCCGCCCGCATGTTCGCCGGCGAGGGCGGCCCCGAGCGCACCAACCGGCGCTTCCACTACGTCTCCCGCGGCATGCCCGCCGCGCGCCTGTCGACCGCCTTCGACTCGGTCACGCTCTACGGTCAGGACCCCGACATCCGGCCGGACATCTACGGCAAGGTCGGCAACTCCGGGGTCTCGATCGCGACGGTCGACGACGCCAAGCGGCTGTACTCCGGCTTCGACCTGTGCGACCCGAAGACCTCGGTGTCGATGACCATCAACGGTCCGGCGCCGATGGTCCTCGCGTTCTTCATGAATGCGGCCGTCGACCAGCAGTGCGAGAAGCACCTGCACGCGACGGGCGGCATGGAGGCGGCTCAGAAGCGCATCGACGCCCTCTACGCCCAGCGCGGCGCGCAGCGCCCGGTCTACCGCGGCGAGCTGCCCGAGGGCAACGACGGCCTGGGCCTGGCCCTGCTCGGCGTCAGCGGTGACGAGGTGCTGGACCCCGAGACCTACGCGAAGATCAAGGCCGACACCCTGCGCGTGGTGCGCGGCACGGTGCAGGCGGACATCCTCAAGGAGGACCAGGCCCAGAACACCTGCATCTTCTCGACCGAGTTCGCCCTGCGGATGATGGGCGACATCCAGGAGTACTTCTGCCGCGAAGGCGTACGGAACTTCTACTCGGTCTCGATCTCCGGCTACCACATCGCCGAGGCGGGGGCGAACCCGATCACCCAACTGGCCTTCACCCTGGCCAACGGCTTCACCTACGTGGAGTACTACCTGAGCCGCGGGCTGGCGGTGGACGACTTCGCGCCCAACCTGTCGTTCTTCTTCTCCAACGGCGTGGACGCGGAGTACGCGGTGATCGGCCGCGTGGCGCGGCGCATCTGGGCCAAGGCCATGCGCTTCGTGTACGGGGCCGGGGAGCGCAGCCAGAAGCTCAAGTACCACATCCAGACCAGCGGCCGCTCCCTGCACGCCCAGGAGATCGCGTTCAACGACATCCGAACCACGCTCCAGGCGCTGTACGCGATCTACGACAACTGCCAGTCGCTGCACACCAACGCCTACGACGAGGCGATCACCACGCCCACCGAGGAGAGCGTGCGCCGAGCCCTGGCGATCCAGTTGATCATCAACAAGGAGCTGGGCCTGGCCGCGAACGAGAACCCCCTGCAGGGGGCCTTCGTGATCGAGGAGCTGACCGACCTGGTGGAGGAGGCGGTCTACACCGAGTTCCGCCGCATCGCCGACCGCGGCGGGGTGCTGGGCGCCATGGAGCGCATGTACCAGCGCTCGAGGATCCAGGACGAGTCCCTCTACTACGAGGGCAAGAAGCACGACGGATCCCTGCCGCTGGTGGGGGTCAACACCTTCCTCGACTCGAAGGGCTCGCCGACCCTGGTGCCGGGCGAGGTGATCCGCTCGACGGGCGAAGAACAGCAGGGCGCGATCCGTGCCCGTGACGCCTTCTGGGCCCGCAACGCCGACCGCGCGCCGGCGGCCCTGGAGGGGCTGCAACGGGCGGCCCTGGCCGGCGAGAACCTCTTCGAGCAGCTCATGGACGTGACCAAGGTCTGCAGCCTGGGTCAGATCTCCGGCGCCCTGTTCGAAGTGGGCGGCAGGTACCGACGCAACATGTGACCGGCGCCGCGTCCCGCGGCGCGGTGTGAACCAGGACTCGATGACGACCAACCAAACCGACGCGTCGGGCGCGCTGCCGCGCGCTGACTTCGCCTCCCCCGACCCCTCGAGCTGGCGCGAGCGCGTGGAGCGCGAGTTGGCCGGCGCCGACTTCGATCGAGCCCTGCGCACGCGCCTGCGCGGCGGGCTCACGCTCGAGCCGCTCTACACGTCGCGCCCCGACTACGACTTGGGCGCGCCCGGGCGGGCACCCTTCGTGCGCGGAGTGCGCGTGCTCGGCGAGGGCGGCGGCTCGGGCGCCACGGCGGAGGAGTCGGTCGAGGCGGAGCGGGTCGCACCTTGGTGCGTGCTCAGCCGCGCCAGCGGAGCCGACCCCGCGACGGAAGGCGCAGCGCTGCGCGCCGACCTGGCCGGCGGAGCCTCGGGCTTGTGGTTGGAGTTCGACGCCGAGGCGGCCTGGGGTCTCGAAGGTGCCGACGACGGCGTCGTGGTGCGCCGCGGGGCCGACCTCGCGCTGCTCTTGGACGGCGTGGTGCTCGAGGCCGTGGGGCTCGAGCTCGATGCCGGTGCGGCCTTCGCGCCCGCCGCGGCAGCGCTGCTCGACGTCTCCGCCCGCGCCGGCGTGGCCGACGGCGAGCTGAACGTACGCTTCGGAGCCGACCCCCTGGGCGTGCTGGCGCGCGACGGCGCCCTGCCCGGGTCCCTCGAGGCGAGCTTCGACCAGCTCGCCGAGTTGGTGCGCTTCAGCGCCGAGTACCTGCCCGGCTGCCGCGCCATCGGCGTCGACGTCAGCGCCTACCACCGCGCCGGCGCGGACGCGCCGCTGGAACTGGGCGTCGCGGTGGCCACGGCGGCGGCCTACCTGCGCGCCATGGAGCAGCGCGGCATCGACCCCGCCGTCACCGCCCGCGAGATCGCCTTCGCGGTCGAGGTCGATCGCGAGCTGTTCCCCGAGATCGCCAAACTGCGCGCCCTGCGCTGGCTGTGGGCGCACCTGATCGAGAGCTGCGGCATCGATCCCGTGCCGGCCCCGTGGATCCGGGCGGCGACCTCGTCGCGCATCCTGACCCGCCGCGACCCCTGGACCAACGTGCTGCGCGCGTCGACGACGACCTTCGCGGCGATCTGCGGCGGCGCGGACGCGATCCACGCCGCCTGCTACGACGACGCCCTGGGGCAGCCCTCGGAGCTCGGTCGACGCGTAGCGCGCAACCTGCACCACGTGCTGGCCGAGGAGAGTGGCCTCGGTCGGGTCGCCGACCCCGCGGGCGGTGCCTACCTGGTGGAGCAACTGACCGCCGACCTGGCCGCTGCCGGTTGGCGCAGGGCCCAGGAGCTCGACGGGAGGCTGGCCGAGTGGATCACCGGCGGGGGCGCGGCCTCCGAGCTGAAAGAGGCTTGGGCCGGCTTGGCCCAGGACGTGGCCCGACGCAAGCGACCGATCACCGGCGTCAGCGAGTTCCCGCAACACGGGGAGAGCCTGCCCGAGCCCGCCCGCGCGGCGGATCCGGATGTGTCCGCCGTCCCCTCGTCGCCGCTGGAGCTGAACCCGCAGGTCGACCTGGCCAAGCTGCGCGAGGTGGTCAACAACGGCGCGGACTTCGCGCGCATCATGCGGGCCCTCTCCGGCGACTCGGAGCCGGCCCTGGCGCCGCCCCTGGTCGCCCGGCGCGAGGCCTGGGCCTTCGAGGCGCTGCGCGACGCCGCCGACGAGTTGGGTGCCGACGCCCGGCCCGTGTGGATCGCGACCCTGGGTCCGGCGTCCGAGCACCGTGCGCGGGTGGGCTGGATCGAGAACCTCTACGCCGTCGGGGGCATCCCGACCGTGGCGGCACCCTTGCCGACGGACCCTGCCGAGTTGAGCGCCGCCATCGCCGAGCGGCGTCCGGCCCTGGTCTGCGTGGCGGGCTCCGACGAGCGCTACGCCACCGAGCTCGAGCCCGCCCTGGCGAGACTGCGCGCAGCGGGCGCGACCCACACCGCCGTGGCCGGCAAACCGGGGGAACGCGAGGCCGCCCTGCGCGCCGCGGGCGCCGAGCACTTCGTGCACCTCGGCATGGACGTGGTCGCGCACCTGCGCACGGCCCTGGAGTTCTCCGGCGCCAAACTCGAGGAGGTGGGAGCGTGAGCGTGATTCCTGAGCTGGGCAAGGTCGAGTTCGGCGCGCCCCACAGCAACCGTGGACGGGGCACCGACTTCGTCGCGCGCTGGTCGACCCCCGAGGGCATCGGCGTCAAGCCCGCCTACACCGCCGACGACCTGATCGGCGTGGAGACCCTCGGCGGGCTACCCGGCGTCGCGCCCTTCGTGCGCGGGCCCTACCCGACCATGTACGTCCAGCGCCCCTGGACCATCCGTCAGTACGCGGGCTTCTCCACCGCCGAGGAGTCGAACGCCTTCTACCGGCGCAACCTCGCGGCCGGGCAGAAGGGGCTCTCGATCGCCTTCGACCTGGCGACGCACCGGGGCTACGACTCCGACCATCCGCGGGTGGTGGGGGACGTGGGCATGGCCGGGGTGGCGATCGATTCGATCCTGGACATGCAGGTGCTGTTCGACGGCATCCCGCTGGACACGATGAGCGTGTCGATGACCATGAACGGCGCGGTGCTGCCGATCCTGGCGCTCTACGTGGTCGCTGCGCAGGAGCAGGGCGTCGCGCCCGAACAGCTCGCCGGGACGATCCAGAACGACATCCTCAAAGAGTTCATGGTGCGGAACACCTACATCTATCCGCCCAGCCCCTCGATGCGGATCGTGGCCGACATCTTCGAGTACACGAGCCAGCGCATGCCGCGCTTCAACTCGATCTCGATCTCGGGCTACCACATGCAGGAGGCCGGCGCGACGGCCGACCTGGAGCTGGCCTACACCCTCGCCGACGGTCTCGAGTACGTGCGGACCGGCATCGCCGCCGGCCTCGACGTGGACGCCTTCGCGCCGCGGTTGTCGTTCTTCTTCGCGATCGGCATGAACACGTTCACGGAGATCGCCAAGCTGCGCGCGGCGCGTCTCTTGTGGGCGCGCCTGATGGCGCCCTTCGAGCCGCGGAATCCGAAGTCGTCGATGCTGCGGACCCACTGCCAGACTTCGGGCTGGTCGCTCACGGCCCAGGACGTGTTCAACAACGTGGTGCGGACCCAGGTCGAAGCCATGGCGGCGACCCAGGGCGGGACTCAGTCCCTGCACACGAACTCCCTGGACGAGGCCCTGGCCCTGCCCACGGACTTCTCGGCGCGCATCTCGCGCAACACCCAACTGCAATTGCAGGGCGAGTCGGGCACGACCCGCTCGGTGGATCCCTGGGGCGGCAGCTACTACGTCGAGCGCCTGACCCAGGACCTGGCGGACAAGGCCTGGGCCCTGATCGAGGAGGTCGAGGCCCTGGGCGGGATGACCCGCGCGATCGAGCAGGGGCTGCCCAAGATCCGCATTGAGGAGGCCGCGGCGCGGACCCAGGCGCGGATCGATTCAGGTCGCCAGACGATCGTCGGCGTGAATCGCTATCTGCCCGAGACCGTTGACGAGGTGCCCGTGCTACAGGTCGACAACGCGGCCGTGCGGGCGGCGCAGATCGCGCGCTTGGAACGCCTGCGCGCCGAACGCGATGGTGCGGCGGTCAAGCGCACCCTCGAGGCGCTCACCGCCTGCGCCGCGAGCGGCGAGGGCAACCTGCTGGAGCTCGCCATCGAAGCCGCCCGCGCGCGGGCCACGGTGGGTGAGATCTCCGACGCGCTCGAGGTCGTCTTCGGCCGCCACCGAGCGGAGGTGCGCTCCCTGCAAGGTGTGTATGCTGCCGAGGTGGGCGAAGACGAGAGTCGCGTGGCGGCTGCGCGCCGAGCTGTCGAGGACTTTGCACTCAGCGAAGGACGCCGGCCGCGCATCCTGGTGGCCAAGATGGGCCAGGACGGCCACGACCGCGGACAGAAAGTGATCGCCAGCGCCTTTGCGGACCTGGGCTTCGACGTCGACATCGGCAGCCTCTTTCAGACCCCCGAGGAGACCGCGCGCCAGGCCGTCGAGAACGACGTGCACGTGGTCGGCGTGAGCTCCCTGGCGGCCGGTCACATGACCCTGGTGCCGGCCCTGCGCGAGGAACTGGCCAAGGCTGGTCGCGGCGACATCAGCGTGGTCGTGGGCGGGGTGATCCCCCCCGGCGACGTGCCCAAATTGCGCGAGCTGGGCGCGATCGCCGTGTTCGGTCCCGGGACGGTGATCGCGGAGGCGGCGCTGGAGGTCCTCGAGGCACTGGGCCGGGCCGAGACCCCGTGAGCGCCGAGGTCTCGGAAGCCCTGCGCCTGGCCGAGGGAGTTCGCGCGGGAGACCGGGCGTTGATCGGCCGCGCCGTGACCCTGGTCGAGAGTCGTGCGGCCAAGCACGAGGCGGGCGCGGCCGAACTGCTGCGGGCTCTTCTGCCCTCCTCCGGCGGTGCCCATCGGGTCGGCATCTCGGGCGTGCCCGGCGTGGGCAAGAGCACCTTCATCGAAGCTCTGGGACTGCACCTGGTGGAGCGCGGGCACCGGGTCGCCGTGCTCGCCGTCGACCCGTCGAGCACGATCACCGGGGGCTCGATCCTCGGCGACAAGAGCCGCATGAACGCGCTGGCCATGCACGCGGCGGCATTCGTGCGCCCCAGCCCCTCGGCCGCGACCCTGGGCGGCGTGGCGCGCCGCACCCGCGAGGCCATGGTCGTGCTGGAGGCGGCAGGCTACGACGTGGTGCTCGTCGAGACCGTGGGCGTGGGCCAGTCCGAGACGG
Source organism: Engelhardtia mirabilis (assembly GCA_007751255.1). Classification (GTDB taxonomy): domain Bacteria; phylum Planctomycetota; class UBA1135; order UBA1135; genus Engelhardtia; species Engelhardtia mirabilis. Next base: position 3,539,438 of record CP036296.1, on the reverse strand, counting down.
CCGTGGCGGAGATGGTCGACACCTTTTGCGTGCTGCTCCTGCCCGGTGCCGGCGACGAGCTGCAGGGCATCAAGAAGGGCATCGTCGAGCACGCCGACCTGATCGTGGTCAACAAGGCCGACGGCGAGAACCGCGCGCGGGCGGAGGCGGCGCGGGCGGAGTACGACGCGGCGCTGCACTACCTGCGGCCGCGGCGGGAGTGCTGGCGCCCGCGCACGCTGCTTGCGAGCGCACTCGAGCGCACGGGCCTGGAGGAAGTGTGGGAGACGATCACCGAGCACCGCGCCGCCCTCGAGGGCGCCGGCGTGTTCGAGGCGAACCGTATCCACCAACGCAAGCGCTGGATGTGGAGCCACTTGGAAGAGGCCCTGGTTGACGCGTTCCGCACGCATCCGGCGGTTCGCGCCAAGTTGGACGACCTCGAGCGCCGGGTCGGAGCAGCGGAGCTGCCTGCCTCGGAAGCCGCCCGGGAGCTCCTGCGAGCATTCGGCCTGTAGTCGCCTCGGTAGGCGGCGGTTCTGTGCCTGGCACCGTACGAACGCCTACCGAGGCCGCTACGCACGCAGGTCGAGCGGGGCCCGTCCGTCGCCGAAGCGCTCCGGCTGCACGCCCATGCGCTCCATCAGCGCCAGGTGCAGGTCGTTGAGGGGCGTGCGGTCGGGGAACCGGCGGTAGCCCAGGGGAGTCAAGGTGCCTGCGCCACCCCCGGCCAGGAGGATCGGCAGCTCGCTGTGCTGGTGGCGGTTGCCGTCGCCGATGCCACTCCCGTAGCAGACCATCGCCGCATCCAGGAGGCTCCCGTCGCCTTCCGTCGTCGCTCGCAGGCGGCCCAACAGGTAGGCCAACTGCTCCACATGGAAGGCCTCGATCCGCGCGAGCTTGTCGATCGACGCCGCATCGCCCTTGTGGTGGGACAGGCCGTGGTGGCCCTCGTCGATCTCCAGCTCGCGGTAGGGGCGGTTGTTGCCCTCGTTCAAGAGCATGAAGGTGACCGTGCGCGTGAGGTCCTGGGCCAAGGCCAGGGCGATCAGGTCGGACATGACCCTAGCCTGCTCACCCAGGTCCGAACCGGGGTCCTGCGGCCGCAGCTCGTCGGGCACCGCGGCGTTGGCGCTGGCCAGGCGGGCGATGCGCTGCTCCAGGTCGCGCAATCCGGTCTGGAATTCGTCCAGCTTCGCCCGATCCGCGCTGCCCAGCCGCCGCTGCAGCCGCGCGGCATCGTCGGCGACGAAGTCCAACACGCTGCGTCGACGCGCGCGCTCGGCGTTGGTCAGCTCGGAGTCGGCGCCGCGGAACAGGCGGTCGAACAGGGGGCCCGGTCGAAACTCCTTGAGCGCCGGTGTGGTCTCGCTGCGCCAGGAGATGTGGGTCGAGTAGGCGCAGGCGTAGCCCGAGTCGCATTGCCCGGAGCGCAGCACGCCCTCGCATCCCACCGCCAGGGAGCGCATGGGGGTCGTGCCCGCCAGGGCGTCGGCGACGATCTGATCGGCGCTGGGGCCCAGGTGGACCTGGCCGTCGGCCTTGAGCGGTTGGACGCCCGTGAGGAACGCCGCGGACGCGCGCGCGTGGTCCCCCGGACCATCGCCGTTGGCCTTGGCCTTGTCGCACTCGAGGCCGCCGAGGACCGAGAGGGTGTCGAGGTAGGGGGAGAGGGGCGCGAGGGTCGGCGGCAGCTCCGCCAGGGGGCCCTCGGTGCTCGGGAACCACGCGCCGGGCTGCACGCCATTGGGCACGTAGACGTAGATCAGCCGCCGCGCCGCGGGGTCAGGCGAGGTGAGACCCAAGCTCGATCGCGTCGCGGGAGCCATGGCTTCGAGCCAGGGCAGGGCCAGGCCGACTCCGAGGCCGCGCAAGAGGGTCCGCCGGGACAGGGCGGACTTGGTTCGAGTTGCAGTCATAGGGGCCGCCTCGACGGGGACTCCGGATCGGGGCGAGGGTCGATGGTACGGCGAAAGCGGAAGGGGTGGCTGGCCGCTAGCGCCTGGATCACGTCGACGATCGTCGCTTGTCGTGGGTCCAAGCCGGCGACGATTCGAGCGACCTCGCCGCGGTCCGCCGGTCCGAGGGCCCGCCCCAGGGCGAACACGAGCTGCTTCTCCACGAAGGTGCGTAGGAAGCGCGGATCGTCGCACAGGAACTCGACCAGGCCGGCGGCCCCATGCAGCTCGCTGCCGCCCGGCAGGGTGGCCCGATCGTCGATCGGATGGGCACCGTCGAAGCTGCGCTCGCGCCCGCGCGGCCCGAAGCCTTCCAGCGCCAGCCCGAGGGGATCCATGGTGTCGTGGCAGACGGCACAGGCCGGGTCCGCCCGGTGGAGCTCCAGTTGAGCGCGAAGGCTGGTGGCGGAGGCGACCTGGTTCGCGGCCAAGGCCGGCACGCCGGGCGGCGGCGCGGGCGGCGGATCACCCAGCAGCGCGTCGAGGATCCACTTGCCGCGCAAGACCGGCGAGGTGCGCGCTGGCTCGCTGGTGGCGGCCAGGATCGAGGCGTGCCCGAGCAGGCCGCGGCGGCCGGTGCCACTGGTGGAGACCCGTCGCATGTGGGGCCCCTCGACCCCGGTGATCCCGTAGTGCCGCGCCAGGTCCTCGTCGACGAAGGTGAACTGCGCGTCGAGCAGGGCGCGCAGTGGCAGCGCCTCGCGCAGCACGGCCTCGAACAGCAGCTCCGTCTCGCGCACCATCGATGGCACCAACTCGCGATCGTCGAACTCGCGCTCCTGCAAGCGGCGCAGGGCGAGCCACTGGGGGACGAACTCCTCGGACAGGTGGCGCGAGCGGGGGTCGAACAGCAACCGTCGGACCTGCTGCGCCAGGACATCGGGCTCCGTCAACGCGCCACTCTGCGCCAGATCCAGGAGCGTCTGGTCGGGAGTCGAGCCCCACAGCCAGAAGGACAGTCGCGTGGCCAGCTCGAAACCGTCCAGGGCTCGCACGGGGCCCGCGCCTGTGCCGTCGGCTTCGATCCGGTACCAGAAGCGGGGCGAGGCGAGCATCGCTTCCAGCGTGAGCCGGAGTCCCGCGCCGAAGGGGCTGAGCTCCTCGCTCAGCGCGGCGAGTCGTTCGACGTCGTCCTCGGCCGGCGGGCGGCGCCACACCGCCCGAGCCAGCTCGGCGAGCAGCTCGCGGCGGGCGCCGGGGGGCGGCTCGTTCTCGAGCGAAACCCCGTGCCGCTCGAGCAAGCTCGTGAGCAGAGGCGAGAGCCGCGGCGGCTCGAACGGCCCTTCCACCTCGAGCCACACCAGCGCCAGGTTGCGGTCCCGCTGGCCGGGGTCGGGATCGTCGGGTTGGTAGTAATCGTTCTCGAAACGCACGGCGACCTGGCGCGTGCCCGCGGACTGCACCGTCAACGCGAGCTCGAGCACCTCGGGCTCGTCACCGCGTTCGGGATGCACCTCGAAGCTCGCCAGGGTCTCGCCGTCGACGACCAGCCCGGCCCGCGCAATCTCGTCGCCCGCCTGGTCGGCCCAGGCCGCGAAGCGCAGCACGTACTGGCCGGGTCGCGGAAACTCGTGGGGGCCGCCGACCTCGCGCGTCGAGGCCATGCGGCCCTGACGCTCGGGATCGAGCTCCGCCGCCGGGTGCCGCACCCGCGCCGGCCAGCCGTTCGAGTCGTAGAGCACGGCCTCGCGGGCGGCGACGCGGGCGAACTCGAGCAGACCGTCGACGGACGCGGCGGGCAGGTGCTGGGCGCTGCCGATGCCCTCGAAGTCCAGGGCGACATCGTCCTCGGGCAAGAGGCCCAAGGCGCCGATCTCGATCGCGAAGAGGTCGCGCAGGGTCGCGCGCGCTTGGCCGCGGGTCAGACGTCGAATCACCGGTGCGCCTGGGTCCGGCGCCATGGACGGGTCGTAGCGCAGGGCCAGGGCGCGCTCGACCCAGTCCACCAGGTCGGCGCGCTCGTCGTCCGTGGGGGCGTACTCTCCGCTGGGCGGCATCTGACCCAGTCGTACGCGCTGGGCCAAGTAGCGCCATTCGGACTCCGCCTGCTGCACGCTCTCGACGTCGATTGAGCGCTCGAGGCCCAGGCCGCCCGCGGGCTCGTCGCCCCCGTGACAGGTGACGCAAAAGTCCTCGAGGAACGGCGTCACCACCTGCTCGATGTCGCGGCTCAACAGCGCGCGCTCGTCGGGCGCCTGGCCCGCGCCCACGAGGGCGCCCGCCGCGAGGGCCAAGAGGAACGGTGCTGCGTTGAGGTGGGGCATCGCGCAGTGGGCATCCGTCGGACGAAAGGCTAGGGCTCCTGGAATCGCTCCAAGCGGGCCGCGATGTCTGCTCCCAGGTGCTCCACCGCCCGGGCGGCGAGCTGGGCCAGGCTCGGGCCACCCTCGGCGAGAACCGGGGTCAGGTCCATGGCGAGGGTCACGCCCGCCGCAGCGTCGGGCGCGTGGGAGTCGCCGAAGGTCGCGTGGGCCAGGCGCCTTGCGCCAACGGCCAAGTCGTAGCGCTTGCCTCCGGCAATCTGCGAGTCGAAGGCCCCGGCCAGGGCCGTCGCAAGGTGTGGCCGCGCGCTCACGTCGAGTTCCTGTCGGTCGCTGCCCGTCAGCCAGTCCAGGTCGCGCCAACCCTCGACGCCCAACACCCGCGCCGGGCGCGAGTGGTGGGGCAGCTCCGTGAGAGCTTGCATGGCGTGCACCAGACAAGCGACGTGGGTGTCGTGGCGGTCGGCCGGGTTGTGGAGGTAGACCACCCGTGGGGAGCAGGCGCGGACCAAGAGCCGGAGGTCGGCGCGCAGTTCCACCGGGGGCTCGGTCTGCTTCAACTGAGCGCTCGAGGCCCCGAGCATGACCACTGCCGAGTAGCGCCCGAGATCCGCCGCCGCCCGCTGCTCGCGCTGGCGCTCGGCCCGCAGTTCCGCCGCCGAGAACTGGCCCAGGGAAGGGCCGCCGACGCCGTCGGTGATCACGACGCCGGTGAACCAGTGGTCCTCGGAGCCGTAGCAGGCGGCGATCCCGTGGTAGGCCAGGAACTCGAGGTCGTCGGGGTGGGCGACGATCGCCAGGTGGGTCGTGCGCGCGAGGGCCTCGGAGGGGGACGTGCCGTCGGGCACGTGGACGAGGGAGCCGGCGAAGCTCGAGAACCCGTCTCCGAGGGGCCCAGATTCCGTAGAAGGGGTGGAAGCCATCTGGAGCCATCCTGGCCGAAGGTGGGCGGCGACGCCAGAACCGGCGCCCGTGACCCACGGCCGTGGTCTCGCTAGCTTGATGGGGGTCTGCCCCCGTCTCGGCGGCGACGGCTGCGGCTGCGGCGATCGGCAGCACCGATGTCGGCCGCCGGAACAGGCCGATGTCGCCCGCCAGAACGAGACAGTCCGCAGCAACCCCAGATCCGCATGAAGCTCACCCACACCGCCGAGCTCACCCGCATCGTCGCGTCCGACCGAAGCGCTCGCTCCGCCGCGGACCCCGCACTGCTGGGGCTCGCCCTGGCAGCCGGAATGCTGATCGGAACGGCGCCCAGCGCGGCTGCCCAGTACCGCGACGACGACGCGCGCGACCGCCTGTTGATGACCGATGGCGACGAGATCTTCGGGCGCCTGTTGTGGGAGAACGATCCCGAGGGCGAGGTGCATTTCATGCTGCCCAAGGGGCGCGTGAAGCACATCGACAAGGAGGACGTGCTGCAGATCGAGACGGTCACCGACACGGTGGGCGCCTTCCTCTCGGTGCGCTCGCCCAGTGCCTCGATCGACGAGGATTGGGCCCTGGTCGAGTGGGCGCGGGACAACGGGCTCGACGGGCTGGCCCAGGCCCAGGCGTACCACGTGCTGACGCGCAACCCGAATGAGGCGCGGGCCCACGAGTTCCTGGGGCACCGCGAACGCAACGGCAAGTGGAAGTGGGCTGCGGACGACGGCGCCCGCATGCTCGACGCGGAGGACTGGGCGGAGTGGCACCGCGACACGGGGCACCCGCTCGAGCTGCACGGCGAGCACTACGTGGTCCGCAGCACCGCCGAGCTGACCCAGGCCGTCGACCTGCTCTTCGACTTGGAGCGCATGTACGTCGACTTCCAGGCGGAGTTCGGCGCCATCTCGGAGCTGCAGACCAAGGAAGTCGTGCGCCGTCCGATGACGGCCTGGATCTACCGCGACGTCGAGCGCTTCCCTGCCACCGGCTCGGCCAAGGTGCCCTACTACGCGCCGGGTCTGACCCTCTCGCCGAGCGGACCGCCGGAGACCGGCTCGGGCAACGAGATCCGCACCTACTACGGGGAGCGCGGCAACTACCCCCTGCGCTTCTTCGAGCTGGCCGCTCAGCAATTGCTGTACTCCTGCGTGTTGGGCGAGACCCAGACGGTCTGGTCGGACGATTGGAGCTTCTACCGCGAGGCCGCCTGGCTGGAGGTGGGCTTCGGCAACTGGTTCGGCGGCCAGTTCGACCTCGGTCGGCCGGGCTTCGTGAAGCGCAAGGACTTCGCCCTCGACCCCGACGACGTGCTGCGCTCGCGCAGCCGCGCCGATCGGATGCCCCTGAACCAGGGGCGCCACGAGTTGACCTCGCTGATCGGATTGAACTACGAGTTCTTCCTGCAGAACGAGTTCGACGAGCGCCGCGACATCGAGGCCCGTGCACACACCTTCGTGGCCTACCTGCTCGATCCGGACACGCGCATGCCCGAGGGCAAGCGTGAGGGTCAACGCACGCGGCCAGCGTTGATGGAGTACATGCGCGCGGTCTACCTGACCTCGAAGGGCAGCTCGTCCAGCGCCCTCGACGATGCGCTGGGCACCAAGATCGAGAACCTCGAGAAGCCCTGGAAGCAGTGGCTGCTCAGCTTCTGATCCGCCCGCGGAGCCCACAGGCGAACAGCGCTTGGAATTCGGACGACCGTCCAGCGTCGAGCTGCTCGACGAGCTCGACCTGAGCCTGCCGCGGGACGACGACGCGAACGCCGCGAGCCTTTCGCTTTTTCGACTCCCTGATGCTCCTCGCAGGGTCTGGATGGGGGCCCCGGTGTGGGCCCAACCGGCTCTCGCACGGCGATTGGGGCCACCGGGCACCAAGGGCCGGCGGGCCCTCGCCACCTACGCCCGGCACTTCGACGCGCTCGAGCTCAACACGACCTTCTACGCCGCGGAGCGGGCGCAGCTGGAGCGTTGGGCCTCGGCCGTGCCAGCAGGCTTTCGCTTTGCCCCCAAGCTCTTGGGGGCGATCGGTCACGAGCGGCGCCTGGTGGGGGCGGAGCGTGAGAGTGAGGCCTTCTTCAGCGCCGTCGAGGGGTTGGGGACACGCCGGGGTCCCTGCTGGCTGCTGCTGCCCCCCGACTTCGGGCCGAGCGAGCTGAGTGCCTTGGCCCGCTGGCTCGAGCGCTTCGCGGCTCGCGGCCCCCTGGCGGTGGAGTTGCGCGACCCCGGATGGTTCGCGGACCGCGGCGCCGCGGCAGCCGTCTTCGAGTTGTTTGAGGCCCACGGGGTCGGCGCCGTGATCAGCGACGTGGCCCTGCGCCGCGACGTGCTCCACATGCGGGTCAGCGCGCCGTTCACCTTCGTGCGCTTCGCCGGCCACGCGCTGCATCCCACCGACCTGCAGCGGCTGGACCAGTGGATCGAGCGCTTGGGCGCCTGGTTCGAAGCCGGCCTGCGCGAGGCCTGGCTGTGCCTTCATCAGCCGAACGAGGGCTTGGTGGTGGAGCTGGCCCAGTTCGTGGCCGACGCCGCGCCCGGGCGCCTGGGTCTGGAGTTGCGCCGCCCCGACCCGCTCGAGTCGGCGCGGCAGCCGGACCTTTTCGGCTGAGTAGTCAGTCGCCGATGCGCGCGGGCTCGTAGTCCTCGCAAGGGTCGATCGCGAAGGCGTACTCGCTGTTCCAGGCCTCGGCGTGGAACTGGTCCAAGCGCGGCGGCAAGTCCCCGCCGCTCAGGACCAGGCCGGCGTTGCGGCTGGAGTGAAAGTAGTCGCGACTCCAGTTGCTCGTCCCGACCCAGGCGCGTTGTCCATCGACCACCAGGTACTTGGCGTGCACCACGCGGGCGTAGGGGATGTGCCCCTGCTCGGCGGGGGGGATGGTCAACATCCGCACCTCGACGTTCCGCACCGGTTGCAGGCTCTTGAGATCCTCGATCGCCCCGGGACGCTTCTCCCAGTCGGCGACGATCAGGCGCACGTCGACGCCCCGCGCCGCCGCGCGCCGCAGGGCGCGGTCGAGGTCGTCGAAGTACTCACCGTCGTAGCCGACCAGGCGGTAGGAGAGCAGCTGCACGCGTACCGTCGCGGTCGCTCCATCGATCAACTCGATCAAGCGCGGGAGGTCCCATTGCAGACCCTCGGGGAGCAGCTCGAGCGGGCTGAAGACCGGCTCCACCAGGGAACCGCGCAGGTTGACCGAGTGCCTCGGCCCGCCGACCGGCGCGGACCCATCCGCTTGCGACGCCGCGGGCGACGGCAGCGTGCCGCTGGCGGCCAGGGTCCAGTCGAACTCGAAGACCTGCTCGAAGGCCGCTCCCAGGTCCGGATCCCGTACGCGAAGGCCGAGCTCTTGGATGTGTTCGAGCGAGCGCCAGTCGAAGTTCTGGCTGCCGACGAAGACCGAGGCCCCGTCGACGATGAAGTACTTGGCGTGCAACACGCCCAGACCGAGGGGCTTCAGGTCTAGCCAGCGCAGCTCGATACCCGCGTGGGTCGAGAGTCGCTCGACGGTCTCGGGGACGTTCGCGCGAAAGCCGGCCGAGAGCAGGAGCCTCACCCGCACACCGCGGCTGGTGGCGCGTTCGATGGCCTCGATGACTGCCGTCAGGCGGCTGGGTTCGTTGTCGCTTACGTAGAAGAATGCGAGGTCCAAAGTCGATCTGGCCGCGTCGATCATCTCGACCCAGACCTCGCCTGCATTGCGCAGGTCCGGTGCATCCAGAGAGGTTCCGACCGGGGCACTCTCGACCAATTCGATGTCGCCCGCGAGTGGCGTCAGCCGTCCCTCGGGTGGGGCGGGGGCGGGGATCGCGCGGGAGGAGGAGGCGCTCGGAAGCGAGCAGGACAGCCCCAGCAGCGCCAGGGTCGAGCCCAGCGCCACACGGCGGATGCATCGACAGCGGCCGCCGGGGCGGGTTGCCAACGTGCGCAAAGATGCTTGGCGTTTGTACAAGTGTTCGTCCCAGGTAGAGATCCGCAGAGCCTGTCTTGCACGACCTGTTCGCGGCCTAAGATGCCGGCGTTCAGAGTATCAGGACCTGGGAGGCCGCTCTCTAGGTCCCCCTGGGGCTCTGCCTCGCCCTAGTGCTCTGCCTCGTCTCCGGCTCTGCCTCCCCTCCGGCTCTGCCTCCCCTCCGGCTCTGCCTCCCCTCCGGCTCTGCGGCGCACCGATCACCGGTGCGACGGTCTGCCCGATCGGGCCCGCCACTGGTCTTTCGAGACTCGTAGGCGACGTGCCTAACCCTACTGCCCACTTCGCGATGACTACAGCCACGACCCCCGAGTTCAACTTCCTCTCCCAACGAGTCCGTAGTCCGAGAGCAGCGCTGGGAGCCGGGATAGCGCTCGCACTCGTGGCCGGGTGTGGTGGTGGCAGTGACGGCGGGTCGGCGACGGTCGCAGGGTCCGCCTCCCAGGCCTTGGCGAACGCGGGCTTCGGTGACCTTGTCCAGGCCCTCGACGCCGCCGGCCTGACCTCAACGGTCGAGGGCGCCAGTGCCGCCACGGTTCTGGCTCCCACGGACGCCGCCCTCGCCGCACCCCTGGCGGACGGCAGCCTCTTCGGATCGTTGACGCCGGCCGAGCAGGCGGACGTGCTGACCTACCACGTCCTCGCCGCGAGCCTCGGGACCGCCGCCTTGCAGGGCGCGACGGGCACCGGCCTGGGCGAGGTCGACACCCTGGACGGTCGGCAGGTCTTCATCGAGCGGCTCGGGACCCAGCTCTACGCCAACGACCTGCCCCTCGAGCCCGTCGGCATCAAGACGCAGAACGGCTTCGTACATCGGCTCGACTCGGTGCTGCTGCCGCCGGCGGATGACCTGATCGCGACCCTGAACGAGCGTGGCTACACGATCTTCGCGGCAGTCCTGGCGAACCTGGGGGTCGCGGCCGTGCTCCAGGATCCAACCGCCGAGTACACCCTGCTCGCGCCCTCGGACGCGGCGCTCTTGTCCCTGGTCGGGACCCAGACCCTGGACGAGCTGCTCGCGCCGGAGAACGCCGAGCAGTTGCTCGAGCTGGTGCTCTACCACTCCGCCCCGGGCAAGGCCTCGGCCGCTGCGGGCCTCGAGGCCGGCAGCGTTGCCAGCTCCCAAGGTCCCGCCCTCTTCTTCCGTCCCGAAGGGAACGGCCTGCGGGTCAGTGGCGCCCTGGTCGAGACGATCAACGTTCCCGGAGGCAAGGGCGTCCTGCACGGCATCGATCGCCTGCTCGGGACCGATACGGTCGCGGGTTCCGTCTCCGGCTACGACCTGGACCTGGCGAGCGTGGCCATCTCGGCCGCCGATCTGAGCGCAGCGCTGAGCGATCTGAACGCCAAGGCGACGCTCTTCGCACCCACGGATGGGGCCTTCGAGGCGCTTCCGAGCGGCCAACTCGACCTGCTGATCGCGAACGGGCCCGCGGGCGACCTGCCCGGCCTGCTGACCTACCACGCGGTGGCCGGCAAGCTCGACTCCCAGGCGCTGCTCGTCGCGGGGCAACAGGCCAGCCTGCAGGGCGGCGACCTGATCGTCGAGCAGATCGGTGCGACGACCTACGTCAACGACGCGAAGGTCGTGGACGCCGACCTCCCGGCGTCGAGCGGGTACGTGCACCGGATCGACCGGGTTCTGTCGGTCCCCACGGACATCTACAGCACCCTCGAGGCTCGCGGGCTCGACACGCTCGTGGCCGCGATTGACGCGACCGGGGCCAAGGCCCTGTTCGACGGCAGCCAGGCGACGGCGCGCACGGTGTTCGCACCGACGGAGGCGGCCTTCGAGGCCCTGCCTCCCGGCCTGCTGAATTGCCTGCTCGACGGTTCCCAGGCCGCGAACCTGCAGACGCTGGTGCTGAACCACGTCGCGAACAGCAAGCAGACGGCCGCCGGTGCCCTGGGCGCGGGCAGCCTGACCCCCGTGGCTGGGCCCGCCATCGACGTGACCCTCGGAGCCGGGGACGTGGTGCTGGTCAACGGCGTCGCGATCTCCTCGGTCAACGTGGCCTGCACCAACGGTGTGGTCCACGTGATCGACGCGGTGATCCTCGACGGCTACCAGCAGCTCGTGCCGGACAACGTGACCGAGCTCGTTCAAGGACTTCCCGTGTCGGGCTATGGAGCCATCAAGGGAGTGCTCGAGCAGACCGGGTTGGACGTGACCCTGGCGACGCCGGGACCCTTCACCTTCTTCGCTCCGGACGACATCGCGTACATCGACCTGGCGACGGATCTCGGTCTCATGTTCACCGACCTGCAGGAGCCGGCCTACGACGACTACATGACCGAGGTCATGAAGTACCACGTGGTGGTGGGTGAGTTCCTGTGTGCGGCGGACCTCCTTGCCGCCGGGTCGGTGACGACCCTGGGTGGTGAAGTGCTGAACATCACCGACAACGGAGTCGGTGGCTTGACCATCGGGACCGAAGCAGGAGTCGTGGTCGCCAACCTTCTGGCGTCGAACGGGGTCGTGCACCTGATCGACCGTGTCCTCGTGCCGTCCACCGCGGTCCTGCCCCAGTTGACCGTGGCCGATCAGGAGGAAGGCGCGGGCTCGACGGGCGCGGACGAGGCGGGCTTCTCGGGCGCCGCGATGATGGCTCTTGGAAGCTCCGGTCGGGCTGGGATGGTCACCCCCCTGGTCGGCATCGGCGCGAGTTCCACGGCGCGCGCGATCGCGGATGGGGGCAGCGGCAGCCTGGCCCTCGCGGCGGCCTCCCAGTGGCGTGGTCGCAACGACGGAGCCTCCCTGTTGGCGGACGGTCCCACGGCCGCGCTGGTCCTGATCGACGAGCCGGCCCAGGTCATGGGCGCGCGGCTGATCCTGGCCTCGGGTGAGGCGCTCGAGCCGGCGATGGTCTTCGTGCTGGAGTGGACGCCGTCGACGCCCTCCACGTCGGGCGATTCAACGACCGGATCGATCCCGCAGTCGCCGAGCATCGATCGCTGGTGTGCGGTCTGGCCGCTGACCCAAGACGCCACCCGGCTGCTCTTCTTGCCGCCGACGGACGCTGCCGACGGGCTCGAGACGGGAGCGACTTCGGCGGCTCCGGAAGTTTTTGCGATTTCCTTCTGACCCAGCCGGGCACGGCGCGGCCTGAATTCGGTCCACCGAAGACGGCCTGCGCCCCGGAATAGGGCCGCGTGCGGGGAAAACTCCCCGGCACGCGGCCCTTCTGCTTGGCTCGATTGATCGACTGAGTTCTACTCTTCACCCGCATCGGCCCGAGTCCCGACGTCGGATTGACACTGGGCGTGGGACCGGATTGACGCCACACGGCAGCTTCGATCGGGCCACCCCTGATCGGCATGTCTCGGTAGGCAATCGCAGGATCCTCGACAGCAGAATCGGCATCGAGGCCCGGATTCCACGGCGATGCGCAATTGGACCCAACCCTCTCTCTCAAGACCCCCAACACACCCGCGCGATTGGCGTGGACGGAAATCATGGCCAAAAAAGGCACTCGCAAGCGTCGTCGTAGCCCCGAAGAGATCATCAAGGACTTGCAGACCGAGATCGAACGCGTCAAGGCGCGCGCGGCGGCCAAGGAACTGAAGGAATCCGCGGCCCACCGGGCTGCTCTCTCGGCCGTTCGTACTTTGGACAAGGCCATGGAAACGGCCAAGGTCGAGGGCGAGACCGCCCTGGCCCATGCCCTCGCAGACAGCCGAGCGCCCCTCGCGGAGTACCTCGAAGGACAGGGCGTGGCGCTGCCCAAGTCGCGCCGCCCGCGCGGTCGTCGACCGAAGGCCAGCTGACTGGGAAGGGCTCCTCGCCTCCGGGCGGGGAGCCCGGTTTCGAGCGGGGTCCGCGGCTCGCGCGCCGACGCTGAAGGGAGTCGGATGGAGTGACGCGGGAGTGGGGCTCCCGGATGGCTGGCTCGGGACGGATGGGGTTGGTGAAGCGTGGCGATGTCGGCCGAGGGCCGCGCGGCCTAAGGTTTGGCCGAGATCGAGCACGGGAAGTCGCGAGAACTCTCGATCAGCCCCTACGGCGGGCCAGGCGGGGGCCAGACGGGGGCCCGGCGGTGCCTTTTCAGCCGCGCTTCCGGCACCCCGCGGGGGCTGCTATCCTCGCGGGTTCGATTCGGGCCGGACCAACCCTGTTGGACCCCACACGAGCGCCCCCGCCGCACACCCGCCGCCTTCCCTCCGCGCGCGGCCCAGAGCCCGCCCCAGCGAGTCCTTCCCGCTCCTAAGTCCCTCGGATGGCTGCAGATAGCATCATCATTCGCGGAGCCCGGCAGAACAATCTGCAGGGCTTCGACGTGGCCATCCCGCGCAACCGCCTGGTGGCGGTCACGGGGGTCAGCGGGTCGGGCAAGAGCTCCTTGGCGTTCGACACCCTCTTCCGCGAGGGCCAGCGGCGCTTCCTCGAGACCCTCTCGGCCTACGCGCGCCAGTTCCTGGGGCGGATGGAGAAGCCGGCCGTGGACAGCGTGGAGGGCCTGGCGCCCGCCATCGCGGTGGACCAGAAGGCCGTTCCCCGGGGCGCTCGGTCGACGGTCGGGACCCTGACCGAGATCTACGACCACCTGCGGGTGCTCTACGCCCGCGCCGGGATTGCCCACTGCCCCGACCACGGTGAGCCCCTGGTCTCGCAGACTCCCGAGGCGGTGGTGCAGCAGTTGCTCGAGGCCTTCGACGGCCAGTCGGTGCACGTGCTCGCGCCCTTGATCCGCGACCGCAAGGGTCAGCACAAGGCCCTGTTCGAGGACCTGGCGAAGCGCGGCTTCGTGCGCGTGCGCGTGAACGGCGAGGTCCACCGCATCGAAGAGGTGCCCGAGCTGCACCGCTACAAGCGCCACACCGTCGAGGTCGTGGTGGACCGCATGCGGATCGAGGAAGGCACCCTGGCCCGGCTGCGCGAGGCCGTGGGGCAGGCCCTGGAGCAGTCCAGGGGCGACGTGATCGTCTTCGACGCCAAGCGCGAGGACGCGCACTCGACCCTGCAGAGCTGCCCCCAGTGCAGCCGCGAAGCGCCGCCCCTCGAGCCGCGCCTGTTCTCCTTCAACTCGCCCCACGGCGCTTGCTCCAGCTGCGACGGCTTGGGCGTTCTTCGTCGTCCCAGCGAGGCCCTGGTGGTCGCGGACGCGAAGTTGACGATCCGCGAGGGCGCCCTGGCCGTGACGCGCAAGAGCGGCGGGGCGCTCAACTTCCCGCGCGTCGACTTCGAACTGCTCGCGAACATCGGCGCGGAGGTCGGCTTCGACTTGGACACGCCCTGGAAGGACCTGACGCCCGCCGCGCGGCGCGCGATCCTGTTCGGCACGGGCGAGAAGCGCTTCGAGGATCAGAGCAACTGGAACGGCAAGCGCTACCAGGGATCGGTGACCTGGAACCGCCGCTACCGCGGCGTGATCCCCGCCCTGGAGCGCGCCTGGAAGCAGGGCGGCCGGCGCAAGATGGTGGAGAAGTTCCTCTCCCACGGCGTCTGCGAGGAGTGCGGCGGCACGCGCCTCAACGAGGTCTCGCGCTCGGTAACGGTGGGGGGCACGGCGATTCGCACGCTGCTCCAGAGCGCCATCGACGACCTGCCGGCGAACTTCGAGCGCCTGGCGCTCAGCAACCGCGCGCGGCAGATCGCCGAGCCGCTGCTACTCGAGATCGATCGGCGCGTGGCTTTCCTGCGCCACGTGGGCCTGGGCTACCTGTCCTTGGACCGCTCGGCCGACAGCCTCTCGGGCGGTGAGGCCCAACGGATCCGCCTGGCCGCGCAGCTCGGCGCAGGCCTGCAGGGGGTCATGTACGTGCTGGACGAGCCCTCGATCGGGCTGCACCCGCGCGATCACGGTCGACTGCTCGGCGCCCTGCGCGCCCTGCGCGACCAGGGCAACACCGTGATCGTCGTCGAGCACGACGAGAACACCCTGCGCTCGGCTGACCATCTGATCGACATCGGGCCGGGCGCGGGAGCCCACGGCGGGCGCCTGGTGGCCCAGGGGCCGCCCTCCGAGATCAGCCACACCGATTCACCGACGGGGCGTCTGCTGGCGGGCCTGTTGACCTTCCCGCGGCCCGAGGTGCGGCGCGAAGGCAATGGCAATCGCCTGCGGCTCACGGGAGCTACCGGCTTCAACCTCAAGGGCGTCGACTTCGAGTTCCCCCTGGGGACCCTGACCGCGGTCAGCGGCGTGAGCGGTTCGGGCAAGTCGACGCTCGTGAATCGCACCCTGCGGCGCGCGCTGACGCGTCGCCTTGGACTCGAGACTCCCGAGCCCGAGCCCTACGAAGCGCTCGAGGGCGCGGAGGCGGTGGAGGACCTGGTGGTCATCGACGCGGCGCCGATCGGCCGCACGCCGCGCTCGAACCCGGCCACGTACACCGGGGCCTTCGGGCCGATCCGCGATCTCTTCTCGCAGATGCCCGAGTCGCGCATGCGCGGCTGGGGGCCCGGGCGCTTCTCGTTCAACGTCGAGGGCGGGCGCTGCGAGGTCTGCCAGGGTGCCGGCGCCCAGCTGATCGAGTTGCAGTTCCTGGCGCCGGTGACCGTGCCCTGTGAGGAGTGCGGGGGCAAGCGCTTCAACGACGAGACGCTCGGCGTGCAGTACAAGCACCGCAACGTCTCGGACGTCCTCGGTCTGACCATCGAGGAGGCCCTGGAGGTCTTCGGAGACCTACCCAAGATCGCCCGGCCCCTGCGGGCGCTGGTCGACGTGGGCGTCGGCTACCTGACCTTGGGTCAGCCCTCGACGACTCTCTCCGGCGGCGAGGCCCAGCGCGTCAAGCTGGCCAAGCACCTGCAGAAGCAGGGGCGCAAGCACACCCTCTACCTGCTCGACGAGCCCACCACCGGACTGCACGCCCAGGACGTGGCGCGCCTCGTGGGCGCGCTCCAGCGCCTGGTGGATGGGGGCCATTCGGTGCTCGTGATCGAGCACAACCTGGACGTGTTGCGCTCGGCCGACTGGGTGATCGACCTGGGTCCGGAGGGGGGCGCCGAGGGCGGCGAGCTGATCGTCGCCGGCACCCCCGAGCAGGTGGAGGCCCACGCCGAGTCTTACACCGGCGAGGCCCTGCGCGCCGAACGCAACCTGGCCAGCGGCCCGGCCATCGCGCCCTCGGTGCCCGTCGCGCCGCGCGAATGCATCGAGGTGGTCGGCGCCACGATCCACAACCTGCGTAGCGTCTCGGTGGAGATCCCGCGCGACGCGCTCACGGTGATCACCGGTCCGAGCGGCTCCGGCAAGAGCTCCTTGGCCCTGGACACGATCTACGCCGCTGGCCGTCAGCGCTTCGTCGAGTCCCTCTCGACCTACGCGCGCCAGTTCCTCAGCTCCCGCGATCGGCCGCCGGTGGAGCGCTTGGAAGGGCTGGGGCCCGCCGTCGCCGTGGAAGCGCGCACCTCCCTCGGGCATCCGCGCTCCACGGTCGCCACGACCACCGAGATCCATGACCACCTGCGCGTGCTCTGGGCGCGGGCGGGGGTGCGGCGCTGCCCCGACCACGGCGAGAAGCTCGAGCGCACCGGTCCGGGCCAGGTCACCCGCGCGGTGCTCAAGGCCTTCGACGGCGAGAAGGGCTACGTGGTCGCGCCGGCCTTCCCCCCGGGCGGGCGCCGACCGGCGAAGCTCGCCGAGGCCCTCGAGCGCCTGGCCGAGGGTTGGCAGGCGGCGGGCTTCGCGCGCCTGCTCGTGGACGGCGTCGAACACCGCCTGGACGCCAAGCTGCCGCGCATCACCCGCGCGTCGCAGATCGACCTGGTGATCGACCGGGTGGCCTTCAAGGCCGAGTCCAAGAGCCGCATCGCGGAGGCAGTCGAGCAGGCCGACCACCTGGCCCAGGGTCACGTGGGCGTCGCCATCCAGGGCGGCGAGCGGCTCGACTTCAACCTGCGCGGCGCCTGTTCGGAGTGTGGCTTCTCCATCGAGTCCGACCTCGAGCCGCGGCACTTCTCGTTCAACACCCACGTGGGCGCCTGCCCGGAGTGCGACGGCCTGGGCGAGCAGTGGCGCTGCGCCGAGGAGCTGTTGATCGACAACCCGGGCCAACCCCTGGTGCTGGGTGCCAGCGGCGCGCCGACGGCGATCTCGGGCAAGGTCGGGCGCTACCTGACCAAGGGCAAGGGCTACTACGAGCACCTCTTGCGGGCGGTGGCCAAGGCCCACCGGATCGACCTCGCCAAGCCCTTCGAGCGGCTGACCGAGGCCCACCAGCGGCTGTTGATCGACGGGCAAGGCGCCAAGGAGAGCTACCGCGTGCAGATCTCCAAGGAGGGCGCCAACTTCGAGCTGGAGGAGAACTTCAGCGCCGAGTGGACCGGGTTGTGCGGCGCCGTGGACGGCTGGCACGCGCGGTCCGAGGACCCCGAGTGGCGTGCAATCCTGGAGAAGGTCATGCGCCGCGCGAGTTGCCGCGCCTGCGCGGGCGAACGCCTGGCACCCGTACCGCGCTCGGTGACCGTCAGTCGCAACCGGCTGCCGGAGCTGCTGGGTGCGTCGATCGACGGGATCCACGAGTGGCTGGCAAAGCTCAAGCTGCCGGCCGCGCGATCGAAGGCGGTCGCGCCGGTGGTCGAGGAGCTGCGCTCGCGGCTGGAACTGCTGCGGAAGGTGGGGTTGGGGTACCTGACCCTGGACCGCTCCATGTCGACGCTGTCCGGTGGCGAGGCCCGTCGAGTGCGCCTGGCCGCGAGCCTGGGGTCGCGCCTGGTGGGAGTCTGCTACGTGCTGGACGAGCCCACCGTCGGCCTGCACCCGCGCGACATCGAGCGGCTCACCGACGCCCTGCTCGAGCTGCGCGACCTGGGCAACACGGTGATCGTGGTGGAGCACGACGAAGAGGTCATGCGCCGGGCCGACTACCTGATCGACATGGGCCCCGGCGCCGGGCGCTACGGCGGCACGGTCGTCGCGTCGGGGACGCCCGACGAAGTCGCGCAGGTCGCCGACTCCCTGACGGGCAAGGGCCTGCGGGGCGAACTCACCCTGCGCGCGGCCAGGCGGGCCCCCGAGGGACGCGACCGGGTGGGAGTCGTCGGCGGCAAGGTCCACAACCTCAAGCAGGTCGACCTGGACGTGGCCTACGGCCAACTCACTGGCATCTGCGGACCCTCCGGTTCGGGCAAGAGCTCGCTGGTGATGGAGTGCCTGGTGCCGTCCCTGCGCGGCGAGCGTCCGGAGGGGCGCTGGCGTTCGACCGTTCCGGCCGCGCGCGGCGCGCGGCGGGTGGTGGTCGTCGACGCGAGCCCCCTGGGTCGGACGCCGGCCAGCATCCCGGCCACTGCGGTCGGGCTGATGGACCCCCTGCGAGAGCTGTTCGCGCGCACACCCGAGGCGCGCATGCGCGGCTTCACGATCGCGAACTTCTCCTTCAACTCGTCCAAGGGGCGCTGTCCGGCCTGCGAAGGCCGCGGGGCCACGAAGGTCGAGATGCAATTCCTGGCGGACCTGTGGCTCGAGTGCGAGGAGTGCCGCGGCAAGCGCTATCGCCCCGAGGTGCTCGACGTGCGGTTCCGCGGGCATTCCATCGCGGACCTCCTGGAGCTGCCGGCGAGCGAGGCCCTGGAGCTGCTCGAGCACCAGCCGCGCCTGGCGCGGGTCCTGGCGACCCTGTGCGACGTGGGCCTGGGCTACATCGCCCTGGGGCAGAGCTCGACCACGCTCTCGGCCGGCGAGGCCCAGCGGGTGAAGCTGGCGGCCGAGTTGCTGCGCGCCGACGATGTCGAGCGCAGCGTCGTGGTCCTGGACGAGCCCAGTACCGGCCTGCACTCCTCCGACGTGCAGAAGCTCGTGGACGTGCTGCACCGCTTGGCGGACAGCGGCCACGCGGTCGTCGTGATCGAGCACCACACGGGCCTCCTGGCAGCTTGTGACCGACTGGTCGAACTCGGCCCCGACGGTGGCGAGGACGGCGGTCGTCTGATCGCCGACGGGACCCCGGACGAGATCATCGCCAACCGCGATTCGAGCACCGGGCCGTGGCTGACCGCATCCGGCGCCGAGGCGCCCGTGCGCGGCCGCAGGCGCAAGGCGCGCAGCCTGGGGGCAACCACGTGACACTGCTGCCCGACAACCCTCTGATCGTCCAGTCGGACAAGAGTTTGCTGCTGCACACGGTGCGTTCGGTGATCGACGCCGACGGCCGCGCTGCCAAGGACGAAGACGGCCGCCCGCTGACCGAGGAGCACCCGCGCTACGCGGCCGCGCGGGACACCCTGGCCAAGTTCGCGGAGCTGGAGAAGAGCCCCGACTACCTCCACAGCTACCGCATCACCCCGGTCTCGATCTGGAACGCGGCGGCCCTCGGGATGACCGCCCAGGACGTCGAGGACGAGCTCTTCGAGTACTCCTGTGTGCCGATCCCGCCCACGATCCTGGACGAGATCCGCTCCTGGTTCGGGCGCTACGGCCTGCTGCGGATCGAGCGCCTCGATGCCGAGGGCTTCCAGCTCGTCTCCGACGATCCGGAGGCGGTGCGCGAGGTCCTGACCCATCGTGCTATCGCCGCCCTGGTGCAGCGCGACGACGAGGGGCGACTGCGGCTGGGAGAGCTCGAGCGTGGGCCGCTCAAGCAGGCCCTGATTCGGATTGGCTTCCCGGTCGACGACCGCGGGGGCTATCGCGACGGCGATCCCTACGCCATCGGGCTGCGCGCGACCACACGGCGTGGCACGCCGTTCCAGGTGCGCGACTACCAGAGCGCGGCGGCGGAGGCCTTCTACCGCGGCGGGAGTGTGCTGGGCGGCTCCGGCGTGATCGTGCTGCCCTGCGGCGCGGGCAAGACGGTGGTGGCCCTGGCGGCCATGAGCCTGGTCGGCACCAAGACCCTGATCCTGACCTCCAACACGGTGGCCGTGCGCCAGTGGCGCGAAGAGCTGCTCGACAAGACGGCCCTGGGCGAGGACGAGGTCGGCGAGTACACGGGCGACCAGAAGATCGTCCGGCCGGTCACGATCACGACCTACCAGATGTTGACCTGGCGCCGCAGCCGGGCCGGCGAGTTCGAGCACTTCGACCTGTTCCGCCAGGAGAACTGGGGCCTGGTGGTCTACGACGAGGTGCACCTGTTGCCCGCGCCGATCTTCCGCGTCACGGCGGAGCTCCAGGCCCGCAGGCGACTGGGTCTGACGGCGACGCTCGTGCGCGAGGACGGCAAGGAGGACGAGGTCTTCTGCCTGATCGGTCCCAAGCGCTACGACGTGCCGTGGAAGGTGCTGGAGGGGCAGGGCTTCATCGCCACGGCCCGCTGCGTCGAGGTGCGCGTGCCCCTGCCGCAGGAGTTCAAGCCCTCCTACGAGGCGGCCGACGCGCGCAAGAAGTTCCGCGTGGCCTCCGAGAACCCCGACAAGCTGCGGGTCGTCGAGCACTTGATCCGCAAGCACTCCGAGGGGCGCGTGCTGGTGATCGGCCAGTACATCGACCAGCTCAAGGATCTCGCGCGCCAGTTGGGTGTCCCACTGATCACCGGGCGCACGCCCAACGCGGAGCGTGAGCGGCTCTACGGGGCCTTCCGCTCCGGCGCAGAGCGGATCCTGATCGTGTCGAAGGTCGGAAATTTCGCGATCGACCTGCCGGACGCCAACGTGGCGATCCAGGTCTCGGGGACCTTCGGGTCCCGTCAGGAAGAGGCACAACGTTTGGGACGCATCCTGCGACCGAAGTCGGATGGATCCGCGGCCGCGTTCTACGCCGTCGTGACGCTCAACTCCCGTGATCAGGAGTTCGCGCAGAAGCGCCAGCTCTTCCTCACGGAGCAGGGCTACTCGTATGAAATCGTCGAAGCCGCGGGCGCGGAGGAGCTCGCGGGTCATGGAGAGATGACGTGAGGGAAGACAATCCCGAGAGCATGGGCAAGCCCAAGAGCATCGCCGCTGGACGCAAGGCCGCGGTCGCGCGCTTGGGTGTCGACGAGGCCGTCTCGCTGCGGCCCAAACGCGACCTGACCGAGCTCTACCGCTTCTGGGCGGGGACCGACACGGCGGAGATCCCCCGCGGCGAGTCCATCGTCCGACGGCAAGTGGTCGAGTGGATGTCGGAGCCCGAGACGCTCGAGAGTCGCGTTGCCGAGCTCGGCAAGCGCCTGGGCGGCGTCTTCGAAGAGTTGATCGGCGTGCCGGACTACCGCTCGACGCTCGAGGCCCTCTCCACGGCCAGGCGCTTGGCGCACCTGAATGAGTACGACCTGCGCTCATGCCTGGAGGCGCTCGAGCGCCGTGCCCTGGTGATCCCCGTCGACCATGAGACCGGTGCGGCGGCCAGCGGATCGGGGAAGAACGGCTCCTACGCCATTCCGACCGATCTGGCCGACGCCCTGGTGCGCGCGCGGCGGGTGCGGATGCGCGGGATCTTCGACCTGGTGACCCTGCGCGGACACCTGGACAAGGCCTACTCGGATCCGGCCCGCGCGGCCCTCGTGACGCCCCAGCGGCTGCGCGAGATGTACAAGATGTACGCCACGGACTCGGCCGCCGTGGCGCGGGTCGAGCGCCTCCCCGGCGGAGTGCGCGAGTTGGTCGAGAAGGCCATCCTCGAGTTCGGTGGGGTGCTCTCGAAGGCCCTCTTCGAGCGCATGAAGATCGACCTGCCCCATTGGAACGGTCGGCGCTGGGCGATGATCCTCGAGCAGTCGCTGGTGGGGACGGTGCAACCGGTCGACCTGTCGCGCTACGGCATCGCCCACTGCGACGACACGCTGGTGGTCTTCAACGAGGTCGCCCTGGCCTGGCTGCGGCGCGTGGCCGTTCCCAGTGACCCGGACCGCCCCCACGAGGAGCTGGCGCGCGGCATCGACGTGTTCACCAACGTCAGTCGCTTCCTGGCCTTCCTGCAGGAGAACGACGTCCGCTACACGGTCAAGGGCGAGATCTTCAAGACCACCGAGAAGAAGATCCTGCAGCACCTGATCCCGAACCCCGGGCGCGAGCTCTCGCGCGAGGAAGTGCTGCAGTTCATCTTCGGCTTCGCACGCAGCGAAGGGCTCGTGGACGGCACCGGCGAGCGCACCCTCGGCGTGACCTCGGAAGGGCGGATGTGGGGCAGCAAGCCCCTGCAGGAGAAGCTCGAGCGCCTCCTGGATTTCGCACTGGGTGAGGCGATCGAGGGCATGGATCCCTTCCATCAGGGACAGTTGCGCCAACTCCTGTTGCGGATGCTCAAGCGCATCGAGCCGGGCACCTGGTACGACCTGATGTACCTGCCGTTCCTGGCGCGCAACCAGTACCTGGCGAGCCTGGACGACCTGGACGTGGCCGAAGCCATCGCGGACCGCAACCAACGCGGCCGCAACGGCCCGCTGGAGGACATTCAGCGCATGTCCTGGAACCTGGTGCGCTGGGCGCGCCAGCGGCTGTACCTGCTGGGGGTCGTCGACCTGGGCTACGACGCGGCCGGTCGCCCGGTGGCCCTGCGGCTGACCCACAGCGGCGCGCGGCTCCTGGGCCTGGATGCGGGCACCTCGGCTCGCCCGGGCGTCGGCAACCTGGTCGTGACCCCCGACTTCGAGGTCGTGCTGTTCAAGAGCAGCGACGACGCGGAGCTGATGCACGACCTGGATCGCTTCTGCGTGCGCGACAAGGTCGGGGAGACGATCCACTTCCGGATCGTCGAGCAGGCCGTCCGGCGGGCCCTGATCGAGGGCATGCGTCTCGATCGCATCCTGACCACCCTCGAGAGCAACTCGCGCACGCCCGTGCCGCAGAACGTGACCTATTCGATCCGCGATTGGGCCCTGCAGGCCGGGTTGATGGTGATCGACGCGGACCTCAAGCTGCGGGCCGAGGACACCGAGGCCCTGCGGCGCTTGGCCGCCAGCCCGGGTGCGCGCAGCTACGTGGTCCGGGTCCTGGAGCCGACCTGCATCCAGCTCGGCGGCAAGACGACGCCGCGGCGCATGCGGGCGCTGCTGCGCGACCTGGGCTACATCGTCGAGCTGCATCCGGATCTGGTCGACTAGCCCGGTGTCTCGGTTGGTCGCCAATCAGGACTGGACGCCTCCGCCCCTGGTCGCGCTGACCCCGGGCAATCTCACTCTGGCTGACTGCGCGGCGCTGGTGCAGCGCTGCGAGGCGGCGGTTGCGGCGGGCCTGCGCGGCGTCTTGCTTCGGGAGCGGTGCCTCTTCGACCGCGACTTCCTGGCCCTGGCTGGGGAGCTGCGCCGAAAGCTGGGCGCGGGCGGTTGGCTCGGCATCCACGACCGCGCGCACCTGTTCGCTGCCTGCGACGGCGACGCCTTGCATCTGGGTTGGTGGTCCCTCGAACCGAGCGCGGCTCGAACTCTCGTTGGCGAAGCGGTCCCCATCGGCTTCTCGGCCCACGCCGACGACCCGCAGCAGAATCGGCAAGGCTGCGACTACCTGCTGCTCGCACCGGTGGCCGCGACGCGCTCGCACCCGGACCCGGAGGCGGTCGACTGGCGCGCGCCCCTGGGCGTCGATGGGTTCGAATCCGAGCTGCGACGTGACGGGCGGCCCACTTGGGCTCTGGGCGGCGTCGACGCGACCAACGCCGCGGCGCTGCGGCGCGCCGGCGCGAAGGGCATCGCCGTGCTGGGGGCCATCCTGGGTCAGTCGGATCCAGGAACCGCGGCCCGCGGCACCGCCGCCCTGCTCGATGCCTGGGAGAACGACCGGTGAGTCCCTCGAGATTTCTGCTCGTCACGCGCCGGGCGGTGCTGATCGTCGCGGCCGCGGGCCTCGGCTACCTGTTCTGGCGCGCCGACATGCTGACCCTGCCCGAGCAGGGCTGCTCGCCGCTGCACGGCTTCGCGCCGGGGGATCGTGTGATCGTCGATCGCAGACCCAAGGAACTCGGCCCCGGGGCTGCGGTGCTGTTCGAAGGTCGCGCCGGCGAGCTGCTCCTGGGTCGGGTCGTGGATGCACCTCGCGACCTGGACCCGGCCGCGCGCGCGCTCATCGAACGGGGCGCCCTCTGGATCGAGACCGAGCGCGACGATTGTCCCGGCAACGACAGCGACGACCTGGGACCGATCGCGACCGAGCGCGTGGTGGCGCGACTGATCATGGCGGTCGGCTGGTGAGCGCCGCAGGTGAGCGCCGCTGGAGCGAGGCTCGCATCCACCGCTGGCTGGCGAGTCGCGAGCGACCGTCGCTGCTCGACGGCAGCCAGGGCCACGACGCCGCGGTCCTGCGCCGTATGCAGGGTCGCCCCGTGCTGTGCACGGACCAAGTCATCGAGGGCGTGCACGCCGCAGTCGGAACCGCGCCGCGGCTCTTGGGCCGCAAGGCCGTGGCTCGGACCCTCTCGGACCTCGCGGCCTGCGGAGCGTCGGCGCGGGCGGTGCTGCTGGCATTGCGCCTGCCGCGGGATTGGACCGACGCCGCCGTGCGCGCCCTGATCCGCGGCGCCTGGACCGAGGCCGAGCGCTTCGGTGCCGAGTTGGTAGGCGGTGACCTGGCCCTGGGCGTCGGACCGGCGAGCGCCGCGGTAACGGCCCTCGGCGAGCTGCCGGGCAGGGGCCGCCCGCCGGGACGCGATCGTGCGCGCCCGGGACAGGTGGTGCTCTGCACGGGACCGACCGGCGGCAGCCTGCTCGGCCGACACCTGCGGATCGAGCCGCGCCTGGCCGCCGGCCGGGCCCTGCGCGAGGCCGGGGCCAGCGCCATGATCGACGTGTCCGACGGCCTGTGGCTCGACGCCTCGCGCCTCGCTCGGGCCTCGGGAGTGCGCCTGGAGCTGAGCGATCCGGCGATCCACCGGGACGCGGTTCGACTGGCTCGCCGCACGGGCCGCACGCCCCTGGCACATGCCCTCATCGATGGAGAGGACCACGAGCTGCTCGCGACCCTGCCGCGGGCGGCGGCCATGCGAGTGCTGGCCGCCGGACTGCCCGGGGCGCGGATCCTCGGTCGAGTGGTGCGCGGTGAGGGCGTCGTCGTGCGGGACCGGGAAGGCGACCGTGTACCGGCGCCGGCGCAGCTCGGCTACCTGCACGGCGATTGTTAGTGTCCTGGATCAGAAGTTCGGCGTCACTGCCCGGAGGTCCGATCGATGCTGGCTAGGCGCGCCGACGACGCGTATCCGCTGCGATACTCGGAGGAGGCGCAGGCGACGCCAGCGGCGATCGGAGCCCGGGAAGTGACGCCGAATTTCTGATCCAGGACACTAGCCTGGGCCGCGTGATGACCGCCCAACCCCGATCGGTGCCGCCCGAGGTCAGCTTCGTGTCGAACTCGGCCGACGAGACCGAAGCGCTGGGCGAGGCCCTCGGACGGGCCCTCCTGCCCGGTTGTGTACTGGCCCTCTCGGGTGAGCTGGGAGCCGGCAAGACCTGCCTGGTACGCGGCCTGGCGCGGGGCATCGAGTCCGAGGACCCGGTTAGCAGCCCGACCTACACCCTGGCCCACGAGTACGCGGGCCGTCTGACCCTGCACCACCTGGACGCCTGGATGGCCGAGCGCGAGGCCTCCTTCCTGGCCGCTGGGGGCGAGGAGCTGCTCCTGGGCGAGTCGGCCGCGGTGATCGAGTGGGCGGGCCACGTCGAGGCCTGGCTGCCGCGACCCCACCTGGCCCTGGAGTTGGCCCACCTAGACCCCCGGCGGCGCCGGGTCACGGCCCGGCTGATCACCGGCGAGGGGGGCTCGCTGGGGCCCCTGGAGGGGCTCTGGGCCGTGCTGGTGGCCCATTCGTGCACGATTCCTCCCAGGCAAGGCAATCCCACGTGAACCCAGCCCGGAACCGGCCGTTGTTGTTCGTGAGCGCGCAGGTGGCTGACCCTTGAGGGACGATTGGACCGATGCAAGGGACCCACTGACGGCGCTTCGCGCAGGAGATCCATCCGTGTACGAGGCCTTCGTCCAGCGGGAATCCGCAACCTTCCTCGGCTTCTTCAGACGCCTCGGGGCGTCGTTCGAGGAGGCCGAGGACCTGGTCCAGGACGTTCTGATCAAGCTCTACCGGGCCGCGGACAACTACGTCGCGCGGGAGCGCTTCCCGGCCTTCGCCTTCCGCGTGGCGCGCAACGCCTGGATCGACGCGGAGCGCAGTCGCGCCGTGCGGCCCAAGCGCGCGGCGGGCGGGGCGGGCGACGATGACCAGGACGCACCGGAGCACCGCACCCAGGGTCGCGAGCGCGACCCCGAGGAGCTGGCCGTGGTGCGTGAAGAACACAGCCGCTTGGAGTCGTGTCTGACCGAGCTGCCCGTCGGTCACCGCCAGGTCTTCGAGTTGGGGGCGATCCAGGAGCTCGACTACGCGGAGATCGGGAGCATCCTCTCGATCCCGGTGGGAACGGTGAAGTCGCGAATGTTCCACGCGGTTCGCAAGCTGCGCGCGGCCTTGGCCGAACGTGACACCGAAGGGGTCGGACGATGAGCGGCGCGGATTCGAAGCAACCCTCGGACCTCGAGCGCGCCGAGCGCCTGCAGGACTGGCTCGAGCGCGGTCGCGTGGAGTTTCCCGGCGACGGTGCGGATCGAGGACTGCGGGACACGGTCATGGAGGCTCGCCGCCTGGCCGCGGAGGAGTACGACGCGTCCGTCCTGGCTTCGCGCCGGGTGGCGGTGCGCGTAATCGAGCAGACGGTGGGGGGGATGCCATTCCATATGCGCGTGCGACGTGCATTGAAGCGCTCGGTCGCCCTGCGCGTGGTGGCGGCCAGCGTCTTGGTTCACCTGCTGGCACTGCCGGCGGTGGCCTGGTACGTGATCGCTCCCCAGACCATGCCGGACTTCGTGCTGAGCTTCCTGCCCGTGGATCGCGACGATCCGGCGGGGGTCGGGTCGCCGCTCGAGCTGCCCGACGACGAGGCTGCCGAGGCCCTGGCGGAGCGCCGCGGCGAGGTGGAGAACAGGCTGCGGATCGACCGCTTCCGAATCGGAACGGCGGCCCTGCCCGATCCGATCGACGTGGCCGGTCTGGTGGACAGCGCGCGACCGAAGTCCGCGGCGGATTGGATCGCCCTGCGGATCGAGTTGCGGCGCGGGGTGGGGCACCTGCCGGCGGCGGCGCTGACGGCGGACCTGTCCGACCCCTTGACCTCCTTGGCGGTGCTCGAGACCTGTCTCGATGCCCTGGCCCTGGATCCGGAGTCCGAGCTCTCGCGCCGATCGGCGGACCGGGCGCGACTGCGGGTGGCGGCGCTCTCGGCCGTCGAGTTGCCCTGGCGCGAGTTGGCCCCGGCGGCGCTGGAGCGCGCGGCGTCCTACGGGGTCGGTCCTGCCGGCCGAAGCCCTTCGGGCGTTGGCGCGTCGGGCGGCGAGGCTCGCGGCCTCGACCTGGGCTGGTGGCTGCGGGGAGCCTCGGCTGGGCTCGAGAACCTCGCGGCGTCGGAACCCTGGGCGTCCTGGCTCGTATGGGCTGACGGTCAGCGCTGAGAGGTCCTCGCGGCTGATTCTTCCCGGTCGCCGCAGGCCCGACCCCGCCGGATCGGTGGTCGGCGGCACCCGTTGCAGCCGGTCCCCCGTGAGGATTCTCCCCGACAGTTCGAGGGAGCGGACGGGGCTTGCTTGGACGGTCGACCGGGCGCACCTATCCTCACCCGCCCATGTCGACGCCCCCTGCCCGCCGCACCGTTCCCGCCTTCCTCCTGCTGCTCCTGTCGCTGGCTCCCGCGGGCCGTGCGGCGGTCCAGGAGACGGAGGCCCCCGCCGACGCGTCATCCGCAGGGGTGACCCCGGAAGAGCCGCCGAAGAGCGCGCCGGGGACCAGCCTGCAACTCACCCTGGGTGATGCCCTGCGGATCGCCGTGGCGGAGAACCTGAGCCTGGCGCTCGAGGACGAGACCGTCGAGCAGGCCCTGGCCAGCAGCCTGGGATCCTGGGGCGCCTTCGACCCGGTCCTGGATCTGGCCGCGTCCTACACGGACTCCGACCAGCCCCAGGCCAACACGTTCATCGCGGCCGGCGCCTCGGCCATCGCGGATCAGGTGACCTCGATCGGCGCCGACCTGGTCCTGCCGGTCACCACCGGCGGGAGCTTCCGCGTCGGCTTCGACGAGTCCCTGACGGAGACCAACAACCCCGGCATCGTCGGCGACCCGATGTTCCCGGGACCCTTCCCGGACGGCGACTACACCAACGCCAGCCTCAGCGCCGGCTTCACGCAGCCGCTGCTGCGCGGGGCCTGGTCCCGCACCGCGACGGCGGACCAGCGCCAGTCGGAGATCAGCCTGCGCCGCGCCGAAGCCGGGCGCAGGGTGACCCGCGACGACCTCGTAGCCAATGTCAGCAACGCCTACTGGGACCTGGTCGCCGCCCGCGAGGAGGAGCAGGTGCGTGTCCTGGCACTCGAGCTGGCCCAGGAGCAGCTCTCGCAGAATGGCGAGCGACTGCGGGTCGGGGTGGGGACGGAGGTCGACGTGCTCCAGGCCGAAACCCAGGTGGCGCAGGAGGAAGAGCGGCTCCTGCGGGCCCGCACGGACGTCCAGGCGCGATCCGACGGATTGAAGGCGTTGCTCCTGCGCCGTGGCGAGGCTAGCGACGATGCATGGGACGCCTACCTCGACCTGTGGACCATTCCGATCGAGCCCCTGACCAGCTTGCCGGTGGTAGAGGGTGCGGCCGAGGTCGCGCCGTGGCGCGAGATCCTCGAACAGGCCCTGGAGCGTCGCCCGGAGTTGATCCAGGCCCTCTTGGACGTGGATGCCGCCCAGGTGGAGTTGGATCGGGCCGAGTCCAGTCGCCTGCCGGGTCTGGACCTGAACCTGGATGCCCGCAGTGTGTCGATCGA
This sequence comes from Engelhardtia mirabilis, assembly GCA_007751255.1. Taxonomy (GTDB): domain Bacteria; phylum Planctomycetota; class UBA1135; order UBA1135; genus Engelhardtia; species Engelhardtia mirabilis. The sequence continues at coordinate 3,510,712 of CP036296.1, read as the reverse complement.
GGACGAGCCGGCCGGGGCCTTCAAGACCGCTTCGCAGCTCGACTTCATGACCTATACCGGGTCGCTGAACTTCAACTTGCCCCTGCGCAATCGCACGGCGCGCTACGCGGAGCGGGCCGCCCGCTCGCGCCTGCGTGCGGCGCGCTTGAGCTTCGAGCAGGTCGAGGCCACCGTCGTGAGCGAGATCCGCAACGCGGTGCGGGAAGTCGAGTACCAGGCCCAGGCGGTGCTCGCCGCGCGCAAGTCGCGCGAGTTCACCGCGCGTCAGCTCCAGGCGGAGCAGGCGCGCTACGAGGAGGGTCTGGCGACCACCTTCCAGGTGCTGGAGTTCCAGCAGCAGCTCGCGGCGGCCCTCTCGACCGAGCAGGCCAGCCTCTCGGCCTACGCCAAGTCGCGGGTCGCCCTGGCCAAGGCCACGGGGCAGATATCCGACGCTCTGGGCTCGATCGACCAGAATTGATGGGTGCGCTCGCCCACGGGCTGCGGCCGCGTCGGCCGGCGCTCGGTTGTTCGCTGATTTTCGTGCTGGCCCTGGCAGGTTGCGGAAAGCCCGAAGGGGCGACCACGACCGCTGGATCGATCGGCGGCACCCAACAGCCCGCCGGGACCTCCGGTACCGGCCTGGTCGGTCCCGAGCGGCCCGTGGCCGAGGTCCTGCGCGCCGATCCGTGGATCGAGGCGATCTTCGCCACCTGTGGGGACGATCACTACTACGACCGCGACACCTCCGACCTGATCGGGATCCTGGTCGACAAGCTCGAACACGGCCGCGGCGAGCCGCTCAAGCGGGCCATCGAGGAGCTCGGCGCCATGGGCGAGGACAGCGTGCCCGAGCTGCGGCGCCTGCTCGATCTCCAGCTCAACGACGCCAGCCGCGCCGGCTCCATCCAGAACACCCTGGGCGCCCTGGGCCAGAACGACGGCGCCGGCGCACCGGAGCAGTTGGCCCGCGCCCTCGACCATCCGCAGCGCACCATTCGGACCGTGGCCCTGCGCGGCCTGCGCCGCACCGGCGCGCCGCCCGATCGCTTCGACTACCTGGCGGGTCTGGCGCGGGTCGGCGACTCGAACGAGCGTGGCCTGGCTGCCCTCACCATGCACGCCACCGATGCCGCGCGCGCCGAGCTCTTGTTCCTGGACTGGATCGAACGTGGCGAGGTGCTCGACGTCGAGGAGTCGATCCTGCCGCTGATCGCGCTGTCGGAGGTTCCCGAGACCCTGGCCGAGGCCGAGCGTATTCGCCGCGACGTGGATCCGCGGGCGCGGGCCTGGTTCGCGGCCATGTTCGCGGCGCGGGGCGACGAGTCCGCGCGCGAGGACCTGTACGACGCCCTGTCCGACGAGCGGACCGTCGTGCGCTCCACGGCTCTGCGTGCTGCGGCGAGCCTGGGCCTGTGGGAAGTGGTGGCCGCGGTGCTCGAGACCGACCCCGAGAGCTCGATCCGCGCCAGCGCTGCCGCGGCCCTGCACAGCGGCCTGGCCGCCGCCGCCGACGGCGAGCACCCCGAGCTCGCGCCCACCGAAGCCCAACGTGAGCGCGCCCTGGGAGCCCTGCGCAGCGCCCTCAACGGCGAGGACCCGACCGTCGCCGCCGAGGCACAGATCGGCTTGACGATCCTCGGCGACGAGGAGGCCGTGTCGCGGGCGCTCTTGGCCCTCGACGAGTCGCCGGTGGTCCTGACCCGCGTCCTGCCGAGCCTGCGCGAGCGCATGGAGCGAGACCCGGCCCTGGCCGGTCGGGTCTACGACCGCCTGCGCCGACGCATCGAAGCCGAGGAGCAGCTGCCCTGGTCCCAACGCGCGGCGAGCTTCCAGGCCCTCTCGGTGGTCAGGACCCGCGCCGCGGCGGAGCTGCTCATGGCTTACGCCGACCAGGCCGCGGCCGAGGGCGCGATCCTCTCCGGGGCGCCGGCGCACCGTTGGTTCTGCGTGCACGCGACGAACACGGGCCCGCAGGGGCGTAAGTACCTGATCGAGCTCCTGCTCGAGGAACCGGACCCGGTGCGTCGTTTGGACCTGACCTTCGCCATCGGGGGCGAGCGCGACGACCTCGCGCGTACGGCCCTGACCGAGCGCATGGAGAACGACGACCTGCCGCCGCTCGAGCGCCTCTACGCGGCCTCACTGCTGGTGGGTCTCGGCCCCGCGGCCGAGGTCGCCCCGAGGCTCAAGCGCGCCGCGCTGCGGACCCAGGACGACCAGGGCCGGATCGGGTTCCAGTGCCTCTTGTGGCTCTGGTACTGAGCCGGGGCAATCGCCCTCAGTAGCGGGACAGGGCGCCGGTGACGTCGAGCCAGCCGGGCGTTTCGACCGCGGGCCGCGCCTGGGGACCGCTCCACTGTCCGGCCTCGTTGGGGTGGGCCACCAGCTGTCGACTCGGCTCGAGGGCGTAGGCGGCCAGGCCCGTCTCGGAGTGGCGCCAGGGCCAGGCCTGCAAGATCGGGCGGCCTTCGGCGTCGGGCGCGACACCGAATAGGTAGCCGTTGCGGCGCAGGAGGTTGCCCCCCTCGCTCCAGTGTGAGTTGCCCGACGGATCGAAGTCACTCCCCGCTGCAGCCTCGAGGGTCGTGTCCTGGAGCGACCCCCCGCCTTGATCGACGCGGTCGGCCAACTGACGCAGGGTTCGGACCGCATCGCGCTCGTTGGCGTAGACGGCGTAGACCTGCATGCGCGACACGGACAGGGCTGCCAGGGCCGTGGCCACGGCGATGATCGCCAGCCAACTGGTGCGGCCCATGCCGGCTCGCCAGGCGCATCGCCCCGGGCCGCGACTGCCGCTCGCAACCCCGTCCGCGACAGTCCAAACTGCCCGGGCCCCTCGACGGTTCAGCGGCGTCCTTTGCACGACCGCGATGATCCGCTTCGGACCACACCAGATTCAAGCCCGTGCGAACACCTGCGATCGAAGACGTGCCCCAGGCGCTCCGCGAGCGAGCGATCGAGGTGGCCGGCGTGTTGCGAACAGCGGGGCATCGGGCCTGGATCGTCGGAGGGGCGGTGCGCGATCTGGCCCTGGGTTACGCACCCAAGGATCTGGACATGGCCTCGGGTGCGACGCCGGAGGAGATCGAGGTCCTCTTCCCGAGCGCGGTGGGGGTCGGGCGCGCCTTCGGCACGATGATCCTGCCCAGCGCGGACGGCGACGTGGAGCTGACGACTTTTCGTGGCGAGGGCGACTATGCCGACGGCCGGCGACCGGAGCGGGTGCACTACGGTGTGAGCCTCGAGGAGGATGCCGCTCGGCGCGACTTCACTGCGAATGCCCTCTATCTGGACCCCCTGGATGGCACCCTGGCCGACCCCGAGGGCGGGCTCGCGGACCTGGAGCGTGGCCTCTTGCGGACGGTCGGCGACCCGCGCGCGCGTTTCGAGGAGGACGCCCTGCGTCTCTTGCGACTGGGTCGTTTCGCGGGGCGCTATGGGCTGACCGTGCCCCAGGACGTGCTCGAGGCCGCCAGCGCAGCCGCGCCGGGCCTGGCGCGGGTCAGCGGCGAGCGCGTGGCCAGTGAACTCGGCCGGATCGGGGCCTGGCCGGGAACCTTGGCGGCCGTGGCCATCCTGGCGCGCGTGGGGGCCCTGGTGGCCCGCTTCGACTCTTGGGGCGACGAGGCGCTGGCCGGCACTCGGCGCGCGCTGATCGAGGCCCTGGGCGACGGTGCGGGGACGACCGTGTTCATGGCCGCGTTGTTCTGGAATTCCGGGGGCGGGCAGGCTTCCGACGAGTTGGACAGCCTGCGGCTCTCCAGGGCGGATCGACGGGAGATCGGCGCCCTGTGGCAACTGGGCCAGGCCTTGAGTGACGCAGGCCGCAGGCGCAGCAGCCTGCTACGCGCCCTGCGCGAACTCGACGAGCCGTTGGCGCTGCGCTGGGCTGGGGCACTCGCCGAGGTCTGTCCCGCGACCCACGGGGCCGGGCGATCGGAACTCGCACGTGCCGCCACCGAGGTGCCGGCGGCGGACCGGCGACCGGCGCCGCTGCTTCGCAGTGACGACCTTCGAGCCGCCGGAGTCCCCCGCGGGCCGGCCTGGGGCGAGCTGCTGAGCGAACACGAGGACCTGCAGCTCGAGGGGCAACACACCGATCGTGGACTGGCCCTCGATTGGCTCGCCCGCCGCGCAGCCGAACTCGGCGAAGCGGATCAACTGGGCGGGAAGAGCCGCCGCAGTTGATGGCTGACGCGGTAGCCGGCCAGGATCGCGAGGGCCAGTAGCTCCGAGCCGGGCGCGCCACTGGCCAGCACCGCGCTGGCGGTGAGGATCAAGAGGCGCCGCAGCAAGAGACCCATGGCGCGCTCCACGTCGGGCCTCGTCCAGGGCTCCCGCCGGGCCGCGGCCCGCTGCAGGCCGATTGCGGCAGACAAGGCCAAGGCCGCACCGGCCCAGGGCGCCAGGTCGCCGAGCCAGCCGCGCTCGATCGGGGCCACGAGGGCACCCGCGAAGGGAGCCAGGACCAAGCCCAGGGTGGCCACGTGCAGTGCGATCGCCGGCGCGCGCCCGGGCTCGCGGCTGGTGTCGTCCTCCAGCCGACCGAGGATCGACAGGTTGACCACGTAGAGGGCGTAGACCAGCGGGAACACGAGGTGCTCGAGGCGGACCTGTCCGCCCACGGCCGCCGCTCCCGCCAGCAGTCCCGCGCCGACGTTGCCGAAGCGGCACAGGCCTAGCAGCAGCGGACCCCGTCGAGGCCCGCGACCGGCCACGTCGTAGAGGGCGGCGCAGGCGGCCACGGCGGCGAAGGCTGCTCCGCACCAGAAGGAGGCGAAGGCGCCGATCAAGGGGCCGCCGACCAGCAGCAGCACCGCCACCATCAACACGGTGCGCGAATCCACCGCACGGCTGGGAATCGGTCGGTCGGGCCGCACGCGCGCGTCCTCGTCGCGGTCGGCCCAGTCGTTGAGGGCCATGCCCCCGTGGTACACGCCGAGCGAGGCCAGGATCGCGAGCCAGGGTGCGGCGGGGCGCACGGCGTCGCCGCCCGGCCAGGCTCCAGCGCCCAAGAGCGCGCCCGCGGCCACGTCCGCCACGGCCGTGGCGGTCAAGGACAGCCGCAGCACACGGCCCCAACTCTTCCAGCCGGGCGGAGCCTGTCGTGCTTCGTTCACCGTGTTGGCGACGGCTCCGAGCCCGTCAGAGGCCGAAGGCCCGCGCGATGTCGTTGTAGGTCACGTAGACGAACAGGCCGACGACGAAGACCACACCGACCAACTGGCTGTAGCCGACGACACGCTCGGAGACCGGCGAGCCCTTGACCTTCTCGATCAACAAGAACAACAAATGCCCGCCATCGAAGACGGGGATCGGCAGCACGTTGATGATCGCCAGGTTGACGCTCAGAAGGCACAGGAAGTACATCAGTTTGGCCCAGCCGCTCTCGGCGAAGGCGTAGGAGATCTGACCGATCGCCACGGGGCCACCGATGTTCTTGGTGCTGATCTCCGCCACCATCATCCCGCGCAGCGTCAGCCAGGTCTGCTTGACGTACTGCCAGGAAGTCGCGAGTCCCACGCGTACGGCGTCGAGCGGACCGTCGGCGCGGTAGGTGTACTCCCACACATTCGCGCCGAAGCCGAACTCGTTGTAGCGGCCGTCGTCGACCGGGTCGGCCTGGGGAATCGGGGCGGCGACGATGGTCAGGATCTGCGGCGCGGGCTCGGTGGCGAAAGAAGTTCGCTCCACCCGCAGCTCGACGTTGCGCTCCTCCTCGGCTGCGGTGCGCACGATCTCGAAGACCTCGACCCAGGTGGGCTCCGCGCGCCCGTCGATGGCCAGCAATCGATCGCCGCCGCGCAGCCCCGCCTGTTCCGCGCCCTCGCCTGCTGCGACCGAGAGCCGCAGGGTCTCGTAATCGAGGGCCAGGGCGATGTCATCGACCATCGCGAACAGCGTCGCGTCGTCGAGCTGCGGACGGTCGATGGCCAAGCGCCCGCCATCGCGCGCGATCACCAAGGGCTCGTCGGGCTCCGCCGCGAGCCAAGCCAGGGGCAGGTCGCCACGCTGCAGGATGCGCCGGTCACCGATGGCGATCAAAGCGTCGTCGACGCGCAGGCCCAACTCGTCCGTGGCCGGCCCCGGTCGCAGGGCGGCGACCACACACAGGGCCGGCAGGATCCCGAGCCGCGGTCGACCCGGACCCTCCTTGAGGTCGGGTTGGATCGAGACCGTCAACGGGCTGCCGTCGCTCTTACGCAGGACGGTCAGCTCGAGGGGGCTGCGGTCTTGCATCGCCACGCGCAACTGATCCTCGAGCTGCATCGCCGCGGGCAGGCCGTCGACGTTCTGTAGGCGATCACCGGGTCGCAGGCCGGCACGCCAGGCGGGCGTGTCCTCGGCCACGTCGATGCGGTGCTCGGGGTCCAGGGCCGGGCGCCCGAGCCCGATCGAGTTGAAGCCCATGCGCTCGTCGTGCTCGGGCTCGACGACCACTTTGCGCGTCGACGTGCTGCCAGGGTCGCGCACCAGCAGCTCGACCCGGTCGCGATCGCCCAGGGCGATCTCCGTTGCCACGTGGAGACCGTCGAGCACGCTGTGGCCGTTGACGGCGACGATCTCGGTGCCGTTGGTCAGCCCCGCGCGCCAGGCCGGGCCGCCGGGATCGGGCGTACCGATTGCCGGCTTGCTGAAGGGCACCCCGCTCCAGAACAGGATCGGGAACAGCACCAAGGCCAGGCCCATGTTCATCAGCACGCCGCCGGAATAGACCAGGAAGCGCTGTCCGACGGACTTGGCCGGCAACTCCCAAGACTCCGGCGCGCGGCCGCTGCCATCGGGGAGCTCGCCGGCCATCGACACGAAGCCCCCGACCGGGATCACCGCCAGTTGGTAGGTGGTGTGACCGCGCTTGATGCCGAACAGCTTCGGGCCCATCCCCAGGCTGAAGACGTGCACGCGGACGCCGCACCAGCGCGCGGCTAGGAAGTGGCCGGCCTCGTGGACGAAGATCACCAAGCCGATGCCGATGGCCGCCTGGAGCACGCGGAAGAGATCGATCATGAAATCGGGGCGGCGAGCTCAGCTCGCGGGCAGTCCTTCGAACTCGACCACGGCGGCGGCCGCCGCCGCGCGCGCCCAAGCGTCGCGCTCGATCAAGCCATCGATGCCCGCGCGCAGGGCTGGAGCGGCGGCGCGGCCGTCGAGCGTGCGCCGGTTGACCTCGACCAGGTCGGGGAAGCGGATGCGCCCGTCGAGGAAGGCCTGGACAGCGACCTCGTCGGCCGCGTTCAGCACGCAGCCGGCGTCGCCGCCCTCCTCGACGCAACGGTAGCCGAGGGCGAGGGCAGGGAAGCGCTCGTGATCGGGCGCCTCGAACGTCAACTCGCGGAACACGCCCAGGTCGAAACCGACCAGGTTGTTCGGGCGCCGGTCCGGATGGTGGAGCGCGTAGTGGATCGGTCCGCGCATGTCGGGCGGCCCCATCTGGGCCATGACCGAGCCGTCGACGAACTCGACCATCGAATGCACCACGGATTGGCGGTGGATCGTGACTTCGATCTGCCCGGCCTCGAGGCCGTAGAGGTGGTGGGTCTCGATCACCTCCAGCGCCTTGTTCATCAGGGTGGCCGAGCCGATCGTGATGCGCGGGCCCATCTCCCAGGTGGGGTGGCACAGGGCTTCGTCCCGCGTCACGCGGGCCAGGTCGGAGGCGTCGTGATCGCGAAAGGGGCCGCCGCTGGCGGTCAGGACCACGCGCCGCACGCGGTCCATGCGCTCGCCGCGCAGGCACTGGAAGATCGCCGAGTGTTCCGAGTCGACCGGGACGATCGACGTGCCGCGCTCGCGGGCGAGGTCCATCAGGAGCGCGCCGGCCAGGACCAGGGACTCCTTGTTGGCCAGGGCGAGGGTGCGTCCGCGCTCGAGCACGGCCGCGGAGGGCTGCAGCCCGGCGGCTCCGACGATCCCGTGCACGCAAACGTCGAAGTCGGCGGCTGCGATCAGCTCCAGGTTCGCCTCGGTACCACTGAACAGGGTCGTGCCGGCAGGGAGGTCCGGGCGCAGACGCTCGGCGGCATCGGCGTCGGCCAGGGCCACGAAGGCCGGGCGGAACTCGCGCACCTGGGCCAGCAGCGCTTCGACCGAACGCGCCGCGCTGAGCCCCATGACGCGCAGCCCCTGCGGGTCGGCGCGGACCAGATCCAGGGTCTGACTCCCGATGGAGCCCGTGCTGCCGAGACAGAGGAGCGATCTCATCCTGGACGCCTTCGTCGGCAGCTTCGGACCTGAGCCTGAGCGGGTCCGAGGGCCTGGGCCCCTGGGGTCGCTCGGTCGGTCACGGGCGGAGTCGGGATCTGCAAGCTGACGCTGGTCGTGGACCGTGGTGGGGGCGGGAGGTGCTTCGCCAGGGCGCGCGGCGGGGTCCGGGCCACCCCCGCCGAGGCGGCGAGCCTCCGAGCGGAGGCTCCGGCGACCGGCGCCGAGCGCCGCTCGTTGTGGGCACCGGGGTCAGGGCGTAGCTTAGGCCGTTTCGCGACTGCGAAAAAGGCGCCGCGGCTCCCTCCGCGGCCCAGCAGGCCCACAGATCCCGTCCATCGGCCCCCTCGCCGCCCACCGTCGGAGCGCAGCCCCTTGACCCACAAGCCCCTGACCTACCGCGACGCCGGTGTCGACATCGACGCCCAGGACGCGGCCCTGGCCGCCGCCAAGGCGGCCATCCGTTCGAGCTTCACACCGGGGGTGATCGCCGACGTGGGCCTCTTCGGTGGGCTCTTCGACCTGGCTGCCGCGGGCGCCGACGGTGCCATCCTCGTCGCCAGCGCCGACGGCGTGGGCACCAAACTCGAGGTGGCCAAGCGCGCCGGAGTCCACGACGGAGTCGGTCGCGATCTGGTGCAGCACTGCATCGGCGACATCCTGGCCCAAGGTGCCCGGCCCCTGTTCTTCATGGACTACGTGGGGACCGGCCGCCTCGACCCGACGGTGGTCTCGGACCTGATCCGCGGTTGCGCCGAGGCCTGTCGCGACCACGGTGTCGCGCTGCTCGGCGGTGAGACAGCGGAGATGCCCGGTCTCTACGCCGAGGGCGACTTCGATCTGGTCGGGTTCATCGTCGGCTACGTGCGCCGCGAGCACCTGATCGACGGTTCGCGCATCGCCGCCGGACAGGTCTTGGTCGGACTCGAGTCCGACGGCCTGCACACCAACGGCTACAGCCTCGCGCGCAAGGTCGTCTTCGAGCGACTGGGCCTACAACTCGGAGACAAGCCTGTCGAGCTGGGCGGCCGCACGGTGGGCGAGGCGCTGCTCGCGCCCCATCGCTGCTACCTCGATCCGGTCTGGCCGTTGGTCGAGCAGCGGCGCGTGGCCGCGATTGCGCACATCACCGGAGGTGGGCTGCCCGGCAATGTCGTGCGCGTCCTGCGCCCGGGCGTGGATGCGGTCATCGACCGTCGCAGTTGGGCGGTGCCCGGCCTGTTCCGGTTGTTGACCGAAGGCGGCGACATAGCGATGGACGAGGCTTACCGCGCCTTCAACATGGGCATCGGAATGGTCCTCGCCGTGGAGGCCGACGACGCCGACGCCGTGGTGCGTGAGCTGAATGCGGCCGGCGAGCGCGCCCACCGCATCGGACAGGTGGTCGAGGGCGAGGGAGTTGTCCGTTGGGGCAACTGAGTCCGCGCCGCGTGCTGGCCGGCTTGATCCTGGGGCTGGCTCCTGTGGCGGTCGCGCTCTCGCAGCCCTCGGGCGGGACGTCGTCGCAGCCGTCGAAACCTGGGCTCGACCAGCAAGACGGGGAGCAGGCCAGCGACTGGGAACAGGTGAAGGCGCTGGCGGAGTCCGACCTACTGGCGGCGGGCGGTCTCGCCGTCGAGCTGCTCGACGCCGGCCAGGGCGCGCCGACCCAGGCAGTTCAGGTGCAGGCGTTCGAGCTGGGGCAGGCGATCCTCGCCGCTCACCATCGGGAAGCCGCCGCGGAGCTGCAAGTGGCCCTGCAGCGCCGGGTCCGGGCGGAATGGAGCGTGATCAACGCGGCTCTTACCCTGGGCGACCTGGGTCGAATCGAAGAGGCCGATCGGCTGCTGGGCGAGCAGCTCGAGTTGGAACCGCGCGATGCCGCGCTCTGGAACCACCGGGGCCTGCTGCGGCTGGGGAACGGCGAAACCCGCCTGGCCAGGCGTCACCTGGCGCGGGCAGTGCGGTATGGGTCCCAGAATGCAGGCCTCTCGATGGCCCGCCTGTTGCTGCTGGCGGGTGACTTGCAGGCGGCGCGGGCAGCCTTCAGACCAGGGTTGGCGGGTCCGGAACCCCACGCTTGGGCCCTGCGGGGTTGGGCCGCGACGCAACTGGTCGACGCGCCTCACTAGGGGCCGCGGATTCGAGTTGGCCCCTCGAGACGGGACCAGAGCGGCATCGCGGCCTAAGAGTGGACTGGCCTGTGCGACGAACGGCTGACGCGAGCCGCCCGCGTCCGTGATAATGCGGCCCCGACCCTGGATGCCCCGGCTGCCCCCGGTGACCATGTCAGCGGGGTCGGACGCCGACCGACGACTTCCCCAATCGACCCAGTGACCCCAATCGACCCAGTGACCCCAATCGACCCAGTGACCATGCGACGACTGAGTCTCCCGGCCCTCGCGGCTACCCTCGCCTTCTCGACAGTTGCTCTGGCCGCGCCGCTGCGTGCCATTGCCTTCGACTTGCAACTCGCCAAGAGCGATCACAAGAAGCTCGCTGCGGCCGTCGCGGACTACTACAAGGCCTTCAAGGAGGAGAAGGGCACCCTCGAGGCGCGCGGCGACCTGGAGGAGACGGTCGAGAAGCTCGAGAAGAAGGCCAAGGCGCCGATCCTTGCGATGGTCGAGGACCTCGAGCTGGTCATGGTCCAAGCGGCGGATGGCGAGGATCGGGTACCCGGCAAGGGCAAGATCAGCCAGGAGGAAGAGCGCGGCATCGAGATGAGCGTGCACGCGCCGAAGGACTACAAGTTCGACAGCGGTCCCTACCCCCTGGTGCTCACGGTTCCCGACGCGGGTCAGAAGGCGGACGACCACCTGCGCGACGACTGGCTGAGCACCGGTGCCGCCACCGAGGCCGTGATCGTCGCGGTTCACATGCCGCCCGATGTGAGCGATTGGACCAACGCCGTCAACGAGGCGGGCGGGCTGCAATCGGTCATGGTTGCCATGGGTTCCGCCCTGCGGACCTACTCGGTCGACTCCAACCGCGTCTACCTGGCGGGCAAGGGCGCTGGGGTGGCGGTGGTGGCCGAGGTCGCCTCGCTGTTCCCCGATCGCTTCGCTGCGGTTGTCGGCCGTGCTGGCGACGTGGGCGCGACACCCGCCGAGAACTTCTCGACCATCGCGACCCTGTGGATCAGTGGCAGCTCCGGCGCCGATTCCTTTGCGGAGGCAATCGGCAAGTTGGGCTACGAGAACTGCACGGTCGAAGGGTCGACCGACGCCGCGGGAGCATGGATCTGGCTCTCCGGGCAGAGGCGCTCCGCCAACCCCACCAAGGTCTCCTTCACGCCGCGCACCGATTTCAGCACCGGCTGCTTCTGGATCAACGCCGAAGGGGTCGACACCGACGTCGAGGGCACCAGCGTGATCGCTGAGGCCGATCGGGAGTCGAACACCATCACCCTGCAGGTGGTGGGCATGACCCGCGTGACGGTCTACTTGAACGATCGACTGGTGGACCTGGACCGGCCGGTGCGGGTGGTGCTGAACGGCGTGGAGCATGAGACCCAGCTCGAACGCAAGCTGAACCTCTTGCTCGACCGCGTGTATCGCAGCGGCGATCCGGGTCGGATCTACACCGCCTCGCGGGCCTACGACGTGCCCGAGGCCGAGTGATCGCGGGCTGCCCGTGAACTCACCGGCCGATGGCCCCGGCGGCCGCGCTCCCGGGCAGAACGAGTACGGCCCCGGGCGTGCGTCCAGCGCACCCCCGGGGTTCGTCGTCCTGACGGCCGCCGCAGTGGGTGGGGCGGGCGTGATGACGGTCGAGCTGGCCGCCGTGCGCTTGATCGCACCCTGGTTCGGGAGCAGCTTGACCGTTTGGACCAACGTGCTGGGGACTGTCCTGGCGGCCTTGACCCTCGGCTATCTCCTCGGCGCTCGGTTGGCGGCCGGGCGCAGGCCCGCCACTTGGCTGGCCCTCGCCCTGGGTCTCGGCGCGGCATTCACCGTGGCGTTGCCCTGGGCCTGCACTGCCGTATGTAGCTACTTCCTGCCCGCCGACCTGGCCCTCGCCGAGGCCAGCGCGGTGCTGACTTGGGGCAGCCTCGCGGCATCCCTGTCCCTGTTCCTGCCCCCGGCTGCGATCCTGGGTGCGGTCGGACCCCTTGCCGTCGAGTCGATTCAACGCCGGCGTGGGGGACACGCCGGTACCGCCGGGGGCCTCGTCCTGGCCGTGTCGACCCTGGGCAGCCTGGCGGGCACGTTCCTGACCAGCCACCTGGCCCTTCCGAGCCTCGGAGTGTCCGGGACCTTCGCCGTCGCCGGCCTGGCTCTGGGAGCAGCGGGCCTGATCGTCGGCGCGGCCGACCGCGGCGCCCGGATTGCCGGAGCCGTCGGCGCCCTGGCCGTCTTCGGCGCGACGGGGACGGCACTCTTGGGGCCGGATCCAGCGTCGGAGGTCGGCGCGGTCGACCCCTCCGGTCGGCGCCTCCTGGGAGTCCTCGAGTCGCGCTACCAGCGGGTGCGGGTGGTCGAAGTGCCCTCGGGCGAGCCGGTGCGGCGTAGGCTCGAGGTCAACGAACGCAGCGATTCGTTCCAATCCGTGTGGCAGGACCAGGCCGGCCTGCTGCCCTACGGCTACTACTACAACGACTTCGCCCTGCCTCCCTGGTGGACCGCGGCCGAGCGAGGTGCGACCCCGGAGCGTTGGAACGTGCTGCTGCTCGGCCTCGGGGCCGGAACAGCCTGGCGGGTGCTCGAGGGTTCCGTGCCGCTTCGGACCAAGTTGGTCGGCGACGGCGTCGAGCTGGACCCCGCGGTGGTGGAACTGGCGCGCGAGTTCCTCGACCTGCCTACAACCGATGCCTCGCTCGCGGTGCACGCGGGCTTGGATGCCCGCGCGGCGCTGCTGCCCCTGGTCGGTCCCTACGACCAGATCGTGCTCGACACCTATGCCAATCAGGTCGAGATCCCGCCGCACCTGGGCACGGTCGAGTTCTTCGACCAGCTCGCGCGGCACCTCTCGCCCGGTGGTTGGCTGACCGTCAACGTCGGAGCCTTCGGCTTGCAGGATCCGCTCGTGGACGCCTTGGGTGCGACGATCGCGTCCGCCTTCGACTCGGAGGTGTTGGCCCTCGACGTCCCCGGCGCACGCAACGTGACTCTCGTCGCGCGCCGCGGCGCGGGGTTGCCGGATCCTGCCGGCTCGTTCTGGAAGTCCGGCGAGCCCGTCATCGACGCGTTGCTTGCGCCGCGCGAGGTTCCCGGCGCCACGCGGCGTTTCCCCGCCGGTGGGGCGGCGCCGCTGACGGACGATCGCACGCCACTGCTCGCGTTGCAGCGCGCCTCCCTCGCGGCCGCGGCGGCCCATCAACTTCCCGGACCCGCCTTCGGGCGTTCGGCGACGGCCGAGCTGCTGGGCGCGGAGACGACGATGGACCTGGAGTCCGCGCGCGAAGCCAGCCGGGTCTATCAGGGCGCCGGTTCCCTCGAACGCGCCTATGCCTGCGCGTCGCTCGGACTGCAACTGCAACCGGGTGACCTGGAGCTCGAATTGCGCTGCGCCGCCGTGGCCCTGGCCGCCGGACGACCGCGGGCCGCGGCACCGCACTTGGATGCCTTGGACGCCGGCCTGGGAGCGGTGGAGCTGGACGCCACTGCGGAGCAGTGGTGGCGGGCGCGCCTGGAGGAGAACCGTGGCTGGCTGTCGGAGTCCATCGCCCGCGAGGACGCGCGCAACCGAGCGACGGAGCGAGGACGCGGCACAGCGCTCGTCGGACTTGGTGGACTGGCCCTGATGGGCGGTGTGCTCGCCACGCGACGCCGCAAGGTGTGAGCACGGGCGCAGCCGCGCCGGCTGGCCCGCGCGCGAGGCGGAGAGCTCAGCTCAGGGCAGGCGCTCGAGGGCTCCCGTGCCGTCGCCCACGAACAGCGCGGCCGCTGCACCGGGAACCGTGACCAGCGCCGTGTAGGGCGCGATCCAAGGCAGGTCCTCTCCATCGGCGATGCGCGCGATGGCGCGGACGGCTCGCGAGCGCTGACCCGAGTCCACGTTCTCGTCGCCCACCTGCTCGATCAACAGCGGCAGCAGGTCGTCGTCACCGACCTCCGCCATGGCGTCGAGCAGAGAAATGTTCGCGACCCGTGAGGAGCTCGCCTGCAACATCGCTGTCAAGCGGGCCGCCACGTTGACGTCGCCACACAGCGCCGAGGCCTCGGCGGTGCGGCGCGTGGCAATACGGTCCGCGAGGTCGCCGTCCAGGTCGTCACGCAGACGCTTGATCGCTTCGCGAGACCCGAGCAGGCCCAGGGCCACGGCGATCCGACTGCGGTCTCGCTTCTCGGCCACTCGCTCGTAGGCGCCGACGATTGCGGATTCCGCGCCCGTGTCGCCCAACAGGCCTGCCGCCAGGCACAGGGCCACCCGCTCCTGGGCCGATTTCGCCTGCACCAAGGCAGCGCGAATCGTGATCACCCAGCGGCTGGGGACCAGCTCCCCGTGGTCGCGCAGGGCTGCACCAGCCACGCCGAGGGCGATGGCGGCCGAAGGACGGTCGGCGGCACTCCCACGGGTGACGACCTCGAGCAGCGCCTCGCTCGCCTTGCCGAAGCCCTCGCCGGGTGCGGTCGAGCCGGGATTGCCCAGCATCGAGCCCAGGCCCAGCATGGCGCAGGCGCGGGTGTGGGCGTCCGCGGCGTCGAACAGCTCGATCAGCGCGTCGCGCAGCTCGTCGTCCACGCGGTCGTCGTCCCAGTCGCCCAGGGCCCCGGCCGCGAGGGCTGCGTGGCGCACGAAGGTGTCGGGCTCGCGACGCGGGCGCTCGAGCACGTCGAGCAGCGGTGCGGCCAATCCGGACGAGAGCTCGTCGCGCTCGTCGCGGGAGAGACCGGAGGCCGCGATGGCCACCGCCGACGGAAGGTGGGCCAGTACGGTGTCGTCCAGGCGTCGGCGGTTCTCCACCAGGCCGACGAGGTAGCGCAGCAGCGCCAGCCTGGAGTAGTTCGGGGGCTCGGGAATCCCGCCCGGATCACGCAGGCCAGTGCGCTCGAGGGGAATCTGGGCCATGGCCACCAGGCAGGTGGCGGCGAGGTCCTGACGATTGCGGGGGGCGCTCTCGTAGCCGCGGATCAGGTAGTGGGCCGCCAGGCGACGCACGTCCTCGCGCGCCGTGGTGGCGCCCAAGCGACCCAGGCCGAGGGCCGCGTAGCCGCGGCGGATGGGGGAGACTTCGCCCCCGCCTTGGAACTCGCGACCCACCGGCTCATCCAGGAGCAGCGCCGCCAGGAGCGAGAGATCCCCGTCGCCAGCGCCGATGGCCAGGGCCTGGACCGCCGCGTCGGCCACGAACAGGCTCGGGTCGGTCGCGCGGGAAGCGAGCACCGCGCGGATCGAAATGTGCGCGTCAGGATCGCCCGCGAAGCGCTCGGAGAGCTCGCCCAGGGCCAGCAGACCCTCCGCTGCGAGGCGCGGGTCGGAGTCGGAGGCGGCCAAGAGCAGGGTGGGCAGCAGGTCCGTCGGCAGCGACCGCGTGGCGACCGGCGCATCGAGGCTCTCACCGGTGCCGAGGAAGAAGTCCGCGCTGCCCGTGGTGGTCGCGGCGCGAGCATCGGCCCGGGCGTCGACGTAGCGGTGGCGGTTCAGGTCCCACCAGAGCTCCCACGGCTGGGCTTCATCGCCGAGCAGGTCGAAACTCGCCGTCGCTGCAACGACGGGACCGAGCGGCGGCTGGGTGCCCGGGATCCCGGCCCCGCCACCGGGGACGATCGGTCCACCGGAGCCCGCTCCACTCCCGCCGGTGCCGCCCGCCCCGTCCGGGGGAGCGCCGTTCCCGGGAGGAGCCAGTGGGGTTGTCGGCGTGCTGCCACCGCCCAGGGGCGAGCCAGCGGAGCTCCCACCGACGCGCGTACCGGGCTCGCGCCCGAGGCTGCCCGGGTCGAGCAGGGGGTCCCCGGTCGGGTGCTGACCGTGCTGGGCCAGGGCGGAGGGAGCCAGGGACACACACGCGAAGCCCGCGGCAAGCAGCAGGAATGAGCCCAGCGGACGGACCGGGAACCTCGGTCGGCCCTGCGGGGTCGGACCCAAGCGGGGCCGCAGCTCGGGTTCATGCCCGGCTCGGATCTCGGTCCCGAGGGTGGTTCCTGTTTGGCGAAGCATGGTGCGGGGCAGGGCCCCTCGGGCCGATCCCGATCAAACTCCGTACCACGCTCGGGATAGGCCTTCCAGACCTGGCTGGGCACATTCTCCGGGTCTCGCAAGCCCCACGGACGGTTCTCGGTGTGCGAAACCGCTCGACGGAGCGCACCTCCGGCGTGGGGCGGGCAGTCCAGGTTCGACTGGGGATACTCGGGGACGCCGTCGCTCCCGCGAGGCCGCCGGCCTGAGAAGACGGCGCGCCCGCACGGATGCAGGCGCGCCGTGGGCGCCGGGATGCGGATCAATGCCCCGGTGCCGTGCGGGTACGCGCGAGGCGCCGACCGCCGGTCGTCGAATCCCCGCCCGCTACCCTCCTGCTCTCAGAGGATGTTGAGCACCCCACGTCCGCTCATGGAGTTGAGGGTCGGAGTGCTGGCCCGATAGTTCAGGTCGGACGCGATCTTGGAGTTCCAAGGCAGTTCCTCCTTGTCCGCCACGATCCCCAGGGCGACGGCGGCGAAGCCGCGGGCGGTCTCCGTGAGCGAGTCGTCCTGGAGCATCGCGATCAGCGGGCTGACCGAACTGCGGTCGCCGATGAAGCCGAGGGCCGAGGCCGCGGCGGCCTGGGAGGAGAGGGAACCCGCGGAGTCGAGCATCTCCACCAGGGTCTCCACGGTGCGCTTCGAGCCGAGCAGCCCGAGGGCCGTGGCCGCTTGCTGCAGGAGCTGCGGCTTGTACTCGGCGTCGTCGAGCACCTTCTGGATCGGCTCGATGGCGCGCTTGTCGCCCAAGAGGCCGAGTCCGAGGGCGACGTAGCCTTGGGTCTGGGGGTCGTTGACCTCCTCCAGCAGAGCGACCAGGCCATCCCGGGCACCGAGGTCGCCGAACAGGCCCACGGCGACGGCAGTGGACCCGATGTCGTCACCCGACCTGGAGGCGCCAAGGCGCTCTCGCAGGGCCTGGGCGAGGGCCGCGGCGGGAGCCTCGTCGCGGTGGTTCAGAAGGTAGCCGTACAGGCCCAGGGCTAGTGCCGCCCACTGATCCTCGCCGCTCGTCCGACGCAAGCCGGCCACGAGGGCGTTGGTCAGCTCGGCGCGATTGGCCGCCAGGTTGGCCGCTCCTTGTCCGGGATTGGCGGCAACCCTCGCCATGGAGATCAAGCCAAACTTGCGCGACTGCCCCTGGAGTTCGGGCACCTGCGCGATCAGCGCCTTGCGGATCTCCCGGTCGAGCGGATCGTCGTCCGCATCGCCGATCAAGCCGAGGGCTTGGGTGCAGCTCTGGCGCAGCTCGGCGGCGAACTTGCTGCCCTTGCGCGGATCGACGGGGACCAGGAGCTGATCGACCACGCGCTTGCGGCAGGCCTCGTCGTCGAGGCCGTCCAAGAGCCGCGCCACCGCCGCCGGCACGTGGGCTCGGGACATGAAGTTGCGCCGCTGATCGACCATGAACTCGAGCAGGAAGTCGATCTGCTGCTGGCGGGAGGCGGCCGGGTCGATCCCTTCGCCCTCGGCCGGCAGACCGCCCGGATCCAGGGGCGTCAGCCCGATCGAGATCACGCACGCCACGGCCAGGTCCTGGCGCGCCAGCAGCTCCGCCCGTGGCAGGACGTCCGTCAGGATCGACACGATTCGGGCGCGAACCGCGGGATCGCCGGTGCGATTGCCGAGCAGGCCCAGGCCGTAGGCGGCGAAGGCCCTCGAGTTCGGGTCGACCTCGGTGGACCCCACGGCCTTCTGGCCCAGGCTGTTGTCGCGCACCAGGGCCTCGAGCAGATCGACGGACCGGTTGCTGGCGAGGATGCCGAGGGCCAGGGCCGCCGTCTCGCTGATCTCTTGGCTGCCGCTGTCGAGGAAGCCGGTGATGACCTGCTCGAAGGCGTTGTCGCCGTTCTCGTCGGTGGCTTCGCCGATCTTGGCCAGGGCGATCAGGCAGCCGGTGACGATGTCCGGGTTGGACTCGGTGCGGAGCGCACCGAGGAGGGCCGGCACGATCTCGTCGCGGATCTGCCGTTGGGTCGGCAGCAGCGTGACGTCGCCTTGATCCGCTTCGCCGGTGCCGAGGAAGAAGTCGATGCCGCCGGTGGTCCCGCTTCCATTGGCGATCGCCGCCTTCAGGTTGAGGAAGGGGTCCTTGTTGAACTCCCACCAGAAGGTCCAGGCCGAGAGGTCGAGGGACTCTTCGCTGGCCCCCGTGAGGCCTGTGGTGCCGGCGCCGCGGGTTCCGCCAGTGGTGCCGCCGGGGACCACTGGCCCGGGAGTGCCTCCGCCGGTCGTTCCACCGGCCGGACCCGTCGGGGCGCCGGTGGGGGGGCCGTTTCCGCCTCCGCCGCCGGCCCCAGGGGGAACGGTGTCACCGGGTCCGCGGTAGGTGCCGCCGTGGGCGGAGAGGTCGCCGACCCAGATGCCGGCGCCCGCCAGGGCGAGGCCTGCAATCACGAGCTTCTTCATGGTCTTGAGTTCGAATGCGTGCAGCCGAGTCGCGAAGGATCCGCAAGTCGAAGGGGCCGCGTGGCCTTCGACGGTTCGACTGAACGCAAGAGGCGTGCCGGATGAAGAACGGCCGCGATTGGCCTTGCCGGAGCGATTGCAGCGGTTGCGCGGCAAGGCCGTGGACGGGGCGCAGCTCGCGAGCGGCAAGCGATGCTCCGAAAGGGTGACGTCACCGGCGCGTGGCAATGGAACCCGATGCGCGGCGCTCGGCAGCCAAGCGAGAAGCCCGCCCGACTCCTGGAGTCGGGCGGGCTTCGCCGGGGGTCGGACAGCGCTGATCTGAGTCGACGCCAGGTCTGGGCGTGCGAGCGCGCGAGGATCAGTGCCCGTCGATCGAATCACTCCCGAGCAGGGCGTCGAGCGTCGGCGTGCGCGAGTGGTAATCGAGGCCGAATGTGAACTTCGACCTCCAGGGAAGTCCCTCCTTGTCGATGATCCTGCCCAGTGCCTCGGCCGCGGCACTTCGGCGTGCTGCGTCCGCGGTCTCGTCGCGGAGCAGTGCGACCAAGGGCGCGACCGCGGCGCGACCTCCGAGCAGGCGCAGGGCAGCGGCTGCAGCGGACTTCGAGGCCGGCGGTGCCTCGCCGGCGATGAACTCGACCAACTCGGTGACGGTGTCGGTGAAGTCGAGCAGGCCCAATGCGATAGCCGCCTCGGGTACCGGCAGCTTGCCTTCTTTCAGCGCGGCGCGAACCGGCTCGATCGCGTGCTTGTCGCCCAGTGGCCCGAGGCCGAGTGCGACGTGGCCCCTGGTGCTCGGATCCGAGCTTCGCTCCAAGGCCGCGATGGCCCAGTCCCTTGAAACGAAGTCGCCGAACAGGCCGATGGAGAGCGCGCTTGCGCCGGTCGTCATCGGCGATCTGGCGGCGGCCGCGAACTCGCGCAGGGCGAGCGCCAGGGCGGGATCCGGCCCACCTCCCTGGTTCTCGGTGAGCAGCCCGAAGAGACCGAGGGCCAGGGCTGCCCAGTCCTGCTCACCCGAGCTGAGTCGCAGTCTTCCCACCAGGAGTTCCGCCAGCTCACGGCGATTCTTCTCGACGTTGGGCGAGCGCCGGCCCGGGTTCGCGGCAACCTGAGCGATGGCTATCGAGCCGAAGCGACGCGACTGGGACATCAGGTTCGGGACATCATCTCGAAGTGCTGCGCGGATCCTCACGTCGACGGGGTCATCATCCGCGTCGCCGATCATCCCCAGAGCGAGGACGCAACCGCGGCGGACCTCCGCGGGGTACCCGGCGGCCTTGCGGGTCGCGAGTGGGAGCAGGATCCGATCCACGGCTTGCTCACGGAAGGCGTCGTCATCGAGCCACATCAGGAGCCTGCCGGCGGCTGTCGCGGCGTGACCCCGGGCAACGCTCGACCTGCTCTCGTCGTGCATGAATCCGAGCAGGAACTGAATCTGGTTCTGTCGCCATGCGGCCGGATCCGATCCCTCGCGCTCCGTTCCGGCGGGCGCTGGCTCGAGCGGAGTCAGACCCAGGGAGATCACACAGGCCACGGCCAGGTCCTGGGGCTCCGACGGCTCGGGTCGGGTCAGGAACTCGGTCAGACACGAGACGATCCGAGTCCGTATCGCAGGGGCCCCGGTGCGGTTACCCAAGAGGCCCAGGGCGAAGGTGGCGAAGACTCGAGTCTTCAGATCGATCGCTCTGGCGCCGACAGCCTGCCGCGCGATCTCGTCGCCCCGCGCGAGCCCGGCGAGTAGGCCGAGTGACCTATCGACGCCGAGGATCCCCAGAGCCAGTGCCGTGTCGGCCCTGATGTTCGGGTCTTCACTGGTGAGCAGGCCAGCGAGGATCGAATCGATGGGATCATCGCTCCCGGCGCCGAATTTCTCGCCGATCTGGGCCAATGCAATCAGGCAGCTGGAGACGATCGACGGATCACTGGATTCGAGCAGACTCGCGCGTAGCGCCGGCACGACCTCAGCCCAGATCTGCTTCGCCGTTGGACGCTTCACGACGCGCGGTCCGGTGATCCCGAACTCCCATGGCGGCGCGCAGACCCGCAGGATCGGGTCCCTGTTGAACTCCCACCAGGTGGTCCAGTCCGTCACGTCGGTCGCGACCGGCTCGCGGTCCGAGCTCAGGCCATTGGCGCGTCCCGAGCCGATGGACGCGATGGCGTCGGGCCCCATCGTTCCCGGCTGGCACTCTTCCGTCGATCCCGCCGTCGCGGTGGGTGGGTCGCCCGCGGTCTGGGCGGCTCCGTGGGCGGTGGCCACGACATTCGAGCAGCCGATGGTGGCGAAGAGAAGCCGTGCAACGGCGTGGGTCTGCATGGTCGGAACCTGGATCGAATCGGGGTGGTGTGCTGCGACAGGATCCCGAGGTCCAAGGACGCTGCTCGGGCAACCTCAGTGACCATCGCAGCTGGGCACTCCCATAGAGCAGCAAGGCACGTGCCATACGAATGCCCGTGCATGGCCTTGAAGCCGGCGAGACCCGATCGGAGCAGTCCCAGGACGGGGCAGATTCCGAACGGGCGGGTTCCGAACGGGCAGAGCCCGCCCGACCTTGCAGTCGGACGGGCCCTGCCGTCGATCGGGACGAAACCCGACCCAGTGGTTGTCCGGCGCTGACCGGCCCTCAGGGCCAGTCAGCCCGGGCGCTCATCAAAGGATGTTGAGCACGCCCTTGCCGTCGAGGGTGTTGAGGGTCGAGGTGCTCGCGCGGTAGTTGAGGTCCACCGCGATCTTCGAGTTCCAGGGCAGCTCTTCCTTGTCGGCGACGATCCCGAGGGCCACGGCCGCGAAACCGCGGGCGGTGTCCGTGATGTCGCCGTCCTCCAGCATCTCAACCAGCGGCTCGACCGAATTGCGATCACCGATGAAGCCGAGGGCCGAGGCGGCCGCGGCCTGGGAGGCCAGGGAGCCTGCGTTCTCGAGCATGTCGATCAGCGTGCCGACCGTCTCCTTGGAACCCAAAAGGCCGAGGGCGATGGCCGCCTGTTGCAGCAGCTCCGGCTTGTACTCGGCTTCCGCCAGCACTTCCTGGATCGGCTGGATGGCTTCCTTCTGGTTCAGCATCCCGAGGCCGAGGGCCACGTAGCCCTGGGCAACCGGATCACGGGTGGAGCCGAGCAGCTTGAGCAGCGTTTCCTGGGCCTCCGGGTCACCGAACAGGCCGGCGGCCACCGAGGCGGCACCGATGTCGTCGGGGCTCTTGGCCTTGCCGAGCGAGTCACGGATCTGAAGCGACAGCGAAGCCGGCGGAACCTCTTCGTTCTTACCGAGGGTGTAGCCGTAGACGCCCAGCGCCATGATCGCCCACTGGTCCTCACCGCCGGAGTTCCGCAGGTTCTTGACCAACTCGTCGGTCAGCTCGCGACGGTTCTTGTCGAGGTCCTTGGCGCCACTGCCCGGGCGGGCGGCGACCTTGGCCATGGACATCAGGCCGAACTTGCGCGTCTGGCTCTGATACCCCTGAACGTCCTTGAGGAGCACATTGCGGATCTCGACGTCGATCGCATCGTCGTCGGCGTCACCGATCAGACCCAGTGCGAGGGCACAGCTCTGCCGGACTTCCTGGACGAACTTCTTGCCCTTGCGGGCGTCGACCGGGAGCAGGATCGCGTCGACGATGCGCTGACGGTAGACCTCGTCGTTGAGGCCAGTCATCAGTCGCGCGACCGCGGTCGGGACGTGAGCCCGCGGCATGTAGTTCTTGTTCTCGTCGAGCATGAACTCGAGCAAGAAGTCGATCTGAGCCTGTAGCGAGGCGGTGGGGTCCTTGGAGACTTCGGCGTCTGCGTCGGTGGCCGCGGGGGCCGGATCGAGCGGGGTCAGACCCAGGGAGATGACGCAGGCCACGGCCAGGTCCTGACGGGACATGGTCTCGGCTTTCGGCAGCAGGTCCGTGAGGATCGCGACGACGCGCGAGCGCACCGCGGGATCGCCGGTGCGGTTGCCGAGCAGGCCGAGGCCGTAGGCGGCGAAGGCCTGGGAGCGCGGATCGACCTCGGTCGAACCGACCGCGTCCTGTCCGAGCTTGCTGTCGCGCGCCAGGGCCTCGAGCAGGTCGATCGAGTTGTCGCTGGCGAGGATGCCGAGCGAGAGGGCAGCGGTCTCGCTGATCTCCTGGCTGCCGTCCTTGAGGAAACCGGAGATGGTCTTCTCGAAGGCGTTGTCGCCGCTCTCGGCCGACTCTTCACCGATCTTCGCCAGGGCGATCAGGCAGCCGGTGACGATGTCGTTGTTGGTTTCCTTCTCGAGGGCCGACAGGAGCGCGGGGACGATCTGTCCGCGGATCTGCTGCGTCGTCGGGCGCAGCGTGTCGCTGGCCTGCTCCGTCTCGCCCTGACCCAGGAAGAAGTCGCCACTGCCGGTGGTCGTGACCTCGGAGCGGATGGCGGCCTTCAGGTTGATGAAGGGCTCCTTGTTGAACTCCCACCAGAAGCTCCAGGCTGTCAGGTCCGGACCGACGTCGACGCCGGTGGTCGTGGTGGTGCCTGCGCCGGCCGACGTGCCGCCGGTTTGACCGGGCACGGTCGGTCCAGGGGTGGTGGGGCCGCTGGGGCCGCCCGTGGCGGGCCCGGACGGGGCGCCCGTGGCCGGGCCACCGCCGCCGCCGCCACCGGCACCGGGGGGAACCGTGTCGCCAGGGCCTCGGTAGGTGCCGCCGTGGGCGCCCAGTTCACCGACCCAGAGGCTGCCGCCGGTGATCGCGAGGCCTGCAATGAGAAGTCTCTTCATCGTGCTCTTGTGGAAGCTGCAGCGTTGATGCGGGAAGCTGGTGCGAGGAGTCTCGCGGGGGATCCGCTCGGAGGAGGGGCTGCGGTGCCTCCTGCCAGGGTTACCGTTGGCAAGAAGCGTGCCTGCCCCCGATGGATCGCTAGCTTGTGACTGTGACGGCCTGGATGCCAGGCCTTGGTGGACTTCGAGAACCGGCGCGGTCCGCGGGAATCGCCATCCCAGGGGGCCAGGAGGCCGGCGGGGACGCTCAGGGCCGCCGCTCGGACAGGTGGGGGAGCCCCGTGGGGGATTGTCGAACCTGTGTTCCAGGGCCCTGGAGAGCGGTCACCAAGGTGCTCGCCCCCTGACCAGGTCGATAGGTGTTCCTGATGGGTAACGCCACTGCCCCTGCTGGGGCGCCGAGACCCGGTGGGGGGGCATGCCCGATGGGGGAGAGAATCGTGGGGGATCGAGCCCGGCCGACGGCCCCGCTCGGGTCCCCCACCGATCGATATCACCCGCGCTCGAGCAGCGATGCGCGCAGGTAGTCCCGGTTCAGCAGGGCGATGTTCTCCACGGAGATGCCCTTCGGGCAGGCGGCGCTGCACTCGTAGTGGTTGGTGCAGTTGCCGAAGCCCTCGGCGTCCATCGCCCGGACCATGGCCAGCACGCGACTCTCGCGCTCCGCTTGCCCCTGGGGCAGGTGGGCCAGGTGGCCGACCTTGGCCGACACGAACAGCATTGCGGCCCCGTTCGGGCAGGCCGCGACGCAGGCGCCACAACCGATGCACGCTGCGGCGTCGAAGGCCTGCTCCGCGTCCTCGCGTGGGATCGGCACGGCGTTGCCGTCCGGCGCCGAGCCGGTGTTGGTCGAGACGTAGCCACCGGCCGAGATGATCCGGTCGAAGGCGCTGCGATCGACCATCAGGTCGCGCACGACAGGGAAACCCTCGGAGCGCCAGGGCTCGATGAAGATCGTCTCGCCGCTCTTGAAGCGCCGCATGTGGAGCTGGCAGGTGGCGGTCTCCGCATCCGGGCCGTGGGCGCGGCCGTTGATGACGACCCCGCAGCTCCCGCAGATGCCCTCGCGACAGTCGTGGTCGAAGACGACCGGGTCGCCGCCCTCGAGCACCAGCTTCTCGTTGAGCACGTCCAGCATCTCGAGGAAGGACATGTGCTCGGACAGGCCGTCCAGCTCGTGGGTCTCGAAGTGACCCGGCGCGCCGGGGCCGGCCTGGCGCCAGACCTTCAGCGTCAGCTTCAGGGATCGGTTCGTGCTCACTTGTAGCTCCGTTGGGTCAGCTTGACGTACTCGAACTCGAGGGGCTCCGTGTGCCGCGTGGACGCCTTGTCCTCGCCGTTGAACTCCCAGGCCGCCACGTGACAGAAGTTCTTGTCGTCGCGCAGGGCCTCGCCCTCCTCGGTCTGGTACTCCTCGCGGAAGTGACCGCCGCAGGACTCTTCGCGCACGAGAGCGTCCTCGGCGAAGACCTCGGCGAACTCCAGGAAGTCGGCCACCCGGCCTGCCTTCTCGAGCTCCGTGTTGAGGTCGCGCCCGCTGCCGGGCACGCGCACGTCGTTCCAGAAGGTCTCGCGCAGTGCGGCGATCTTGGACTTGACCTCGGTCAGGCCCGCGCCCGTACGCGCCATGCCGCAGTAGTCCCACATCAACAGGCCCAGCTCGCGGTGAATACTGTCCACCGTGCGCGAGCCCTTGATGCCGAGCAGGCGTTCGTTGTGGGCCCGCGCCGCGGCCTCGGCCTCGCCGAAGGCGGGGTCGTCGGTGCCCACCGGCTGCAGCTTGCGCCCGGCCAGGTGTCCCGCGATGGTCGCCGGGATCACGAAGTAGCCGTCAGCCAGGCCCTGCATCAGCGCGCTCGCTCCCAGGCGGTTGGCGCCGTGGTCGGAGAAGTTGGCCTCGCCCAGGGCGAACAGACCCGGCACCGTGGTCTCCAGGTTGTAGTCCACCCACAGGCCACCCATCGTGTAGTGCACGGCCGGGTAGATCCGCATCGGCACGCGGTAGGGATCCTCACCGGTGATGCGCTCGTACATCTGGAACAGGTTCCCGTACTTCGAGCGGATCGTGTCCTCGCCGTCGCGGGCGATGGCGTCCCGGAAGTCGAGGTAGACCGACATCCCGGTCTCGCCGACCCCGTAGCCGGCGTCGCAGCGCTCCTTCGAGGCGCGCGAAGCCACGTCGCGGGGAACGAGGTTGCCGAAGCTCGGGTAACGACGCTCCAGGTAGTAGTCCCGGTCCTCGGGGGGCATCTCCGGCCCGCGCTTGTCGCCGGCCTCCTTCGGCACCCAGACACGACCGTCGTTGCGCAGGCTCTCGCTCATCAGCGTGAGCTTGCTCTGGTAGTCGCCCGAGACGGGGATGCAGGTCGGGTGGATCTGCGTGAAGCAGGGGTTCGCGAAGAAGGCGCCGTTCTTGTGGGCGCGCCAGGCTGCGGTGACGTTGGACTTCTTGGCGTTGGTCGACAGGAAGAACACGTTGCCGTAGCCGCCGGTGCACAGCAGCACCGCGTCGCCGGCGAAGCGCTCGTAGGCGCCGGTGGTCAGGTTGCGGACCACGATCCCGCGCGCCACGCCGTCGACCTTGACGACGGACAGCAGCTCGCGCGAGGTCATCAGCTTCAGGTGTCCGGACTGGACCTGACGCATCATCCCGCTGTAGGCGCCGAGCAGCAGCTGCTGACCGGTCTGGCCGCGGGCGTAGAACGTCCGGCTGACCTGGGCACCGCCGAAGGACCGGTTGGCGAGGGTGCCGCCGTACTCCCGGGCGAAGGGCACCCCCTGGGAGACGCACTGGTCGATGATCTCGGTCGAGATCTGCGCCAGGCGGTGGACGTTGGACTCGCGCGAGCGGAAGTCACCGCCCTTGACCGTGTCGTAGAACAGGCGAAAGACGCTGTCGCCGTCGTTCTGGTAGTTCTTGGCCGCGTTGATGCCGCCCTGGGCCGCGATCGAGTGGGCCCGCCGCGGCGAGCCGTGGATGCAGAAGGCGGTGACGTCGTAGCCCAGCTCGGACAGGGTCGCCGAGGCCGAGGCCCCCGCCAGGCCCGTGCCGACCACGAGCACCTTGAACTTGCGACGGTTGGCCGGAGCGACCAGCTTCAGGTCGAACTTGTGCTTGTCCCAGCGATCGGCGATATCGCCCCCGGGGACCTTCGAGTCGAGCAGACCGGTTGAGTTCTTCACCATCTCAGTTCGACCCTCCCCAGGCGATGAGGGCGTAGATCGGGATCGAAAGGAAGCCGAGTCCGAGGATCAGCGCGAGGCCCACGCCTGCGCGCCGCAGCAGCGGGCTCCAGCGGGGATGATTGACTCCGAGGGTCTGCAGGGCGCTGCCGATCGCGTGGGTCAGGTGAAGCGTCAGGGCCAGGACGCCGACGATGTAGATCAGCGCGGCGATCGGCCCGGCGAGGGTGCCCTCGACCAGGTCGAAGGGACCCTGTTCGAAGCGCTCGTCCAGCCTGAAGTGGATCAGGTGCACGATCAGGAACAGCAGCACGATCAAACCGGTGATCGGCATCGTGCTGGACGCCACCGTGCGCTCGCCGTGATCGGGCTGCACGGCGTAGCGCGAGGTGCGCGCCTTGCGGTTGCCGATCGTGGTCCAGGCCGCGAAGGCGATGTGGACCACGAACAAGGCGAGCAGACCGACCTCCGCCACGTACAGCAGCGGGCCGAGATCGTGCAGCTTCTGCGCGTAGGCGTCGAAGGCAGCACCGTCATCGGGCAGGAACAACGTCAAGTTGCCCGCCAGGTGCGCCACGAGGAAGCCGACCAGCAGTAGGCCGCTGATCGCCATGCAGGCCTTCTTGCCGACCGAGGATCGGACGAAGGTTTGGAGCCAGGTCACCATGCTCTGGTCAGAGGTTCACTCTCTAGGAACGCGGCGGTGGGGGAACGGGACGGCTGGAGCGCGAGACTGCCGTGAAACGCAACGGTGGGGGCCTTGAGTCGGAGACGTCGCGGACGCGTCGTACATCCGTCGTCTCCCGGCGTCGCGAGACCCCCACCAGCTCGATCCATTCGGTGTCCACCAGGGGTTTCCGTCGTCCACATCGAGACGCGATTCCAGTGGGCCGCTGGTCGGGCAGGGTAGGTCGGCGCCGCAGACTCTACAGGCCTGGCGGGGGCCGGGGCAACGACCGGAGGGGCTTGTGGGCGGGTGTCCATCGCTCTATGACGACTGCGTGAAAGCCACCCGCGATCCCGCCACGACCCGCCTTCATCTCGTTCGCCACGGGCTCGTCGAGGACCGCTGGCTGGGTCGGCTCTACGGCGATCTGGACGTTTCGCTGTCCGAGTTCGGGCGTGATCAGGCGCGAGAGGCGGCGCGTACCCTGGCCGATGTCGAACTCGCAGCCGTCGCCTCGTCGGACCTGGCGCGGGCCATCTTCGGGGCAGAGGCCATCGCAGCCAGCCGCGGGCTGGAGGTCGCAGCTCTGCCCGGGCTGCGCGAGATCTCCCGAGGAGACTGGGCGGGTCAGCGGATCGTCGACTTGCGCGACCAGCACCCGGGCGCGCTGGAAGCTTGGAACGCGGACCCTGAACACGTTCGTCCGCCCGCTGGGGAGTCCATCTCGGACCTTCGCGCTCGGGTTCTGCCGGCACTCGAGGCCCTGGCCAGCGCCTCGCCGGGCGCCGATGTGGCGATCGTGGCCCATGGCTGGGTGATCCGCTCCACGGTCGGCTGGACCCTCGGACTACCGGCCGAGCACGTGCGCCGACTTCATGTGCCGCCGGCATCGATCACGACCATCGACTGGCCGGTCGGCAGCCTCGAACGCTGCGGCCTGGAAATCGACACCGAAACCGCGCACCGCGACCGCCCGTACCTGGTCGGCGCCAACACCGATCGCGAGGCACCCGCCGCGCGCGGCTGGTACCGAGCGCCCAATGATCCGGATCACCGAGTGCCGGGTTGACCGGCCCGAGTCCGGATCACCGAGTGCCGGGTTGACCGGCCCGAGTCCGGATCACCGAATGCCGGGTTGACCGGCCCGAGTCCGGATCACCGAGTGCCGGGTTGACCGGCCCGAGTCCGGATCACCGAGTGCCGGGTTGACCGGCCCGAGTCCGGATCACCGAGTGCCGGGTTGACCGGCCCGAGTCCGGATCACCGAGCGCCGGGTTGACCGGCCCGAGTCGGGATCACCGAGTGCCGGCCGGTTCGGCCCGGCTTCAGTTGTCCGCGGGCGGCGGGGTCTTGGGACCGCCGAAACCCTTGTAGGGGCCGCTGCCCTTGGCCGGTGGCTTTCCGCCGCTCGGGCCCGCGCCGCCGCGGAAGTTCTCGAGCACGCCGCGCAGCTCGAACAGCGCCTCACCGGCGTGGAACGACAGCCAGACGAATGAGCAGTCGATGTTGTCGACCGGGTCGTCGACCTCGAATGCGGCCTTGCAGGTCAGGTCGCAGGGTCGTTCGCTGTTCAGGAAGCACTTCTTGTCGTCAGCCACTCGGGTTCACCTCGGGCGGAAGACTCTAGCCGTGGAGGGCGGCAGGCCCAACGGAGACTCGGAAGTCATCGCGCAGGCACGTCGGTTCGGGCGCAGAGCAGGTCCGTCGGACGCGAGTCGGGGTTGTTGGAGTCGCCTCGAAGCCGGCGCACCAGGTCGGGTCCGGGCGACCCCATCCGGTATCGACATAACTAACATTATCGGACGCACTATCTGGCCCTGAAGGGCCGGCAGGCCCGATCGCTGGCTCCTCCGCCCCCCGGCCTCGATCAGAGCTGAGTCCGCCGGGGAGGCTCTCTCCGGACGCCGGCCCCCTCGGCGCGATCCGTTTCTCGATCGTGCACGCCCCGGCGGCACACCGACGATTCAGGTCCCAGGAGCGACTCCAGCAGCTTCGCTCACCTTGGGCCCCCGCGCTTCCTTGTCGATGGATTGGGGATCATGAAGCTCCGGACCTCGATCTCGGCCCTGATCTGCGCTGCCCTGCTCGGCGGCTGCTCGCTCCTCGGAACCAGCAGCACCCTGAACATGCAGACCAGCAACGCCATGCGATCGGCGCCGGTCGGCGTCGCGGTCGAGGTGGACTGGAAAGAACGGCTCGACCAGCCCTACGTGTTCCTGGAGTTGCTCGGCGACTACTCCGAAACCCGGCGCTACCTGGAGACCCTGGCCAAGCACGCCTACAGCCAAGGAGTCGCCCCGAGCGGGCCGCCCTTCGCCCTCTTCTACGACGATCCGGCGCGCGTGGCCCCCATCGACCGCCGCTCCCGGATCTGCCTGCCGGTGACCGGACCGATCCAGGTCGCGGGCCCCTTGGGCTACGACATCCTGCCCAGCGAGCCGGTGGTCTACGGCTTCGTGCGCGGCGCTTACCGGGACCTCGAGAACGCCTACGGTGGCGTGTTCGAGTACATGGGCGCGCGCTCCTGGGTGTTGACCGGCCCGATCCGCGAGATCTACCTGACCGATCCCGGAACCGTGCGCGGACCCGAGGAGCTGCTGGCCGAACTCCAGATGCCCTGGCGTCCCCTCTGACCTCGCCCGCGATTCAGTAGTCCAATTCGCCGTCGTCGTCGCCGTTCTCGGCGCCGTCGGACGAAACGGTCGGTCCCGAGGCGGGATCCACGGCCACCGTCGCCGGCGCGTAGACGCGTAGCACCCGCGCGGCGTCCCCCGACGTGTCCGCGGCTACTTGATCGCCAACGCGGATGCGCTTCAGGGCGGCGCTCGGAGCTTCGAGTGGTAGCCAGCCGTTGTCGGAGCGCAGCCCCAGGCACTCGAGCGACAGGTCCTCCTCGACCGGATGGCGCTCGGGCGAGCCCACGTCGACACCACCGGAGCCCAGAGCTTGGTTGGCATCGGCGGTGCGCGGCAGCGTCTCGACCAGGTCCTTGTAGCGACGCTCGAAGCTGGTCCACAGGGGCGAATGGTGCGCCTCCTCGACCCAGCGGGCGAAGCGCTCCAGGGTTGAAAGCAGCTTCCTAGCGGCCGCGCCGTCGGGGATGAGTCCGCGCTCCGTGGCGAACAGGGTCGCGAAGGACGTCAGGTGCTCGGGCCCCAGATCCTCGAGCACGCCGAGTGCGCGCGCGTAGCGGCCGAGGGCATCCAACGTGCGTCGATCGTGATCGCTGACCGGCGACTCTTGGGAGGTCTCCCACAGGTACTCCTCGATCACCGCGGCGATCACGCCGGGGAAGTCCGGGGCACTCTCCAGGTCGTGCTCGTCTTCGTCGTCTAGGCCCAGCTCACCTTCGAGGGCGTCGAAGAGCTGATCCAGGTCTTGGCCGGCGGCGCGGCCGCGATCGAAGTTCTCGAGGGCTCGCGCCACGGCTGCACTGGCGCCTGACTTCGGAGGGCGACTCTTCGTCTCGACCTCGTTGGTGGTCGCCTGGTCTGGCTGCTCGTTCTCGGGCACCGCCTCGGCGCTCTCGGGCATCGCCTCGGCGCTCTCGGGCACCGCCTCGGCGAACGCGATCCAGGCCTCGCCGATGATCGCCCGTGCCCGGTCGAGATCGACTTGGGTCTCGAAGGCCAGCTGGTCCAGGAGGTCCCCGCGCAGTGAGGTTCCGGCTGCCGGTCCCGCGGCCTTGGCGGCTCCGCGCAGGGACTCGACCCAGGCCTCGGCGCGCTCCCGCTCGACGCCACCCTCGACCAGGACTTCGAGCAACTCCGCGGTGAGCTGCCGCTCCGACGACGGCGCCTCGGCCGAGTCGTAGTCGCCGACGCCCTCCGTCGGCTCCAGGCTCTGGGTCGACGAACGGCCGAAGAACATCCGCTCGATCTCGAGCTGGGCCACACGCAAGGTGCCGCGGCGACCTGTTCGCAGGGATCCGAGGTCGGATCGCAGGGCCTCCAGCAGGCGCTGATTGCGGAAGCAGGCCATCGCGGGCGAGAGACGGAACTGGGAGTCGCCGCAGGGGAAGATGCGGCCGGCCAGGACGTCACCGGTCCGCAGTTGGGCCGAGGCCTCGGCCTCGTGGACGGCGAACACTCCGTGGCCCAAGAGGTCGTGCAGCCAGAGGCCGACGCCGGGTTCGACGTCGCCGACTTCGAAGACTCCCGTGCGAGAGTGCATCAGGGCGCTGGCGATGGAAGCCAGTTCTCCATCGGCCCGGGCCTCCCATTGCTCCTGCAGGACCTGCCAGGGCGGCTCCCCGTCGCGCCGGGTCGAGCGCTCGAACAGGAACCACTCGGCGTGGCGCCGCTCGGCCAGCACCCGCTCGGGCGACTCGGGGTCCCCGGCCGGCTCGCGGCCGAAGAATTCGACACGACTGGCCAGCAGCTCGGCCTCGAGCTGGGGGTCGTCGGCCACGAGCTCACGCAGGAGCTCCACACCTCGTTCGATCGGATGGTGGGTCATCGTCAGCCTTTTCGCCGCCGGTCGCAGCCCCGTAGTCTATCCAGGCCCGCGCCGGAATCCCCGGCCGACTCCCCCACCAGGAAACTCGATGCTCCCGCTCCCCCTGCTGCTACAGGCTCCCTCCGGATCGGACGCTGGCGGCTTCGACTTCGCGGGGGTCTGGAGCACCGTCGCTGGCTCCGGCGTCGACGGCGTCGGCCTGGCCCTGGTGGCACTGTTCGCGCTGCTGGGGATCTGGCGGGGTCTGTGGTGGCAGGCCGTGCGGCTGTTGGGCGTACTCGGAGCCGTCGTCGCCGCGCGCACCTTGGGTCCGCGCCTGGCCGAGTGGGTCGCACCCCGCGCGGGGGACATGGATCCGACGCTGCTGGGTGCGTTGGCCTGGTTCGGGGTCTTCCTGGGTGGGTTGATCCTGGTCGTGCTCGTCGGCCGCTTGGGCAAGAGCCTGCTCGAGGCCCTGCACCTGGGGCTCGTGGATCGATTCGGGGGCGCCGTGGCGGGGGTCTTGACCGCGCTCGTGCTGCACGCTGTGGGCGTCGCCTTCCTGTTGCAGATCACCCCGCGAATCTGGGCCGCCGAACACCTGGAGGGCACGCGCAGTGAGCGTTTGGTCGACGTGCTCGGCGAGAAGGCCTCGTTGCTCTTCGACGCCCGCACGGCGCTCGCGATCGAACGACGACTGCAGGGGGACGGGGCAGCAGAAGGCGGCGTCGGCTCAGGCGACGTTTCGCAACCCGCCGCGCCCACCGGCGGCGGGCGCAACTGACGACTGGCGCAGGTCAGTCCGTTCCGAGCAGGCTCGCCAGCAGCGCGCCGAGGTACTCCTCGTCCATCGGCCTGCGTTCGAGGTGGGCGCGCAGCAGGTCGACAGCGCCCATGCGATCGCCCAGCGCTGCGGCCGCCTCGGCCAGCAGGCGCGCATTGGTCCAGTCGTCGGGCATGATCGAGTAGGCCTCTCGACCGGCTTCGAGGGACGCTTCGTTCTCACCGAGCCCGAGGAGCGCGGCGGCCTTCATGGTCCATGCGCGGCCGTTGCTGGGCTGTCGATCCAGGATCTCGTCGACCAGCACCAGGCTTTCCGCGTACTCGCCGGCGACGACCAACTTCTCCGCCAGATTGGCCTTGATGACCTGGTTGCGCGGATCCTGCTCGGACCAGGTGCGCGCCGCGTCCAAGCTGCGACTGGTCTCGCCGGCCATCAGCCACAACTGCGAGCTGAGGCCCCAATCGGGCGCGTCCAGGGATTCCGCCAACTCGGCGCCCTCGCGGTAGGACGCGAGCAGCGGCCCGCTGCCGCCACCGGCCAGGGGCATGGGCGGGCAGGTCACTCGCGGCAAGCGTTGAGCGAAGTCCGACTTGAAGCGCGGGTCGTGCTCGTCGTTGTGGCACTTGGCACAGGTTGAAGGCGGCTCGTCGATCAGCCGCTGGCGATCGAAGTAGCTCAGACCGCCCTTCACGTGTGGACCACCGGCGCCGTGGCAGGCCGCGCACTGGACGTTCTCGAACCCCGCGGAGGCCGCCGGATGATCGAAGCCCCGCGCCTGTTCCCAGCCCACCGTATGACAACCGATGCACTCCACATCGGTGTGCTGACGGGTGGCCGCCAGGGTCGCGAAGGCGCGGCTGTGCTGCGTCGACTTCCAGAACTCGTACTGCTCGGTGTGGCACCCGTAGCAGCTCTCGGGCCCCACGAAGCGCGGCGTGGGATGGTTGCTCGGCGGCGCGCCGGCCTGCCAGTGGTCGTCGAGCCGATCGTGGTAGTTCGAGATCACCTGCAGCGCCCGTTCGTCGCGGTGGGCCGACATGGCCAAGGGGACGGTCGTGAAGGCGAAGCGCCCGCCGCCCGGCATCTCGCCGAGCTCCTCGATCAACTCCTGGGCGCCGCGGTTGGCCTGGTGCACGCCGGTGGCGCGGTTGCGCCATTCGGCTTCGCCCAGGCTCGCGCGGCGACCCTCGACCATGACGATGCCGTTGGCGGTGACGTCGTAGCTGATCTGCGCGTCGATCCAGCGACTTACGTCGGCCAGCTCGCCGCGCCCCTCGGACTTGCGGTAGGCGCTGTCGAACCAGAAGTCGACGCGGTTCAGCCGCGAGCCCTTGATGCCCGAACTCGTCACGGGAGTGCCCGCGATGATCTCCATCGGGTTCGGCTCGTTGTCGGTGTGCCCGCCGAAGACGAGGTCCAGCTCGGGAAAGGCCTCGGCCAACTGTCGGTTGACCTTCACGCCCAGGTGCGAGGCGCACAGCAGGACATCGGTGCGCGGTGCGAGGTCGGCGATCACTTCCGCCGCTGCCTCGTGCCAGGGCCCCACCTCGAGTCCCAGCTCCGCGGCCCGCCGCTGGACCAGCAGGATCTCGGGCGTGTTGTCCTTGGCGTAGGCCTCCTGCATGCGACGACCGAGCAGCGAGAACACGCCGATCTTCAGGCCGCCCCGCTCGAGCACGATGGACTGTTCGAAGGGGCGCTGGCCGTCGGCGTCGAAGAGGTTCGCGCACAGGATCGGGACCCCGTGGCGGGCCGAGAGGTCCTGGAGCGCCTCGACGCCGAGGGCGAGGTCGAGGTCACCCAGGCCCATGGCCTCGCAACCCAGCTCGGCCCACATGCCGAGCATCTCGTCGGCCTTGATCAGGAGTTGCTCGCGCTTCAGGTCGTCGACCCGCAGGGCATCGGAGAACAGGTCGCCGGCGTCGATGAACAGGGTTCCGGGGTGATCGGCGCGGTTGGCTCGTACGGCCGCGGCGATGCGATCGATCCCGCCGGTCTTGCCCTTGGTGCAACCACAGGGCTCGATGTAGCCGTCGAGGGTGGCCGTGTAGAGCAAGCGCAGGTCGGAGGACTCGGCTTGGCGCGGGTCGCAACTGCCCAGGACCAGTGCTCCGGTGGCGGCGAGCGCGGTCAGCGCGACGCCGGCGCGGGCTGCGCGGCTTGGGCCGCTGGGCGTTGCGACGGGGAGGCGGTGAAGGGACGAGTCTGAGGACATGGTGGGGTGGGCTCGGGGCTGTGTACCAATACCCGCTCGGAGCCCCAATCGTTGGAGCCTATCGCCCAGGCTTTCTCCGCACTTCGGTTCCGGGGCCGCAGGGCTGGAGAGTTTCGGGGCCCGAGGGGGATCCTCCTGGACGCCCGTTGCGCCTGGCCAGATCTGGGCTACCCTCGCGAAAACAAGACACTTCATACGAACGCCCCGGTGCAGGGAAGCAGGTGTGAGTCCTGCGCGGTCCCGCCACTGTGAGCCGTAGGTGTCGCCTCCACGACGCGCTGTTCCTCGGATGTCTTCCGAGGTCCGAGCGCCCGGCGGACGGACGGTCTTCGGATCGACCGTCGGTCACTGGGCCCCCCCGGGGGCCTGGGAAGGCTGGGGCGACGCCTGAGACGGCAAGTCAGGAGACCTGCCCGGTGCGAACGGCTGCCGACCGCGTGCGACGGTCCGGTGCCAGGTCGAACATCACAAGTCCGCGGCGGGTCCCGCCGGGGGAGGTCGTGTGCTCGACGGGGCCGGATCGGGCGGGCGATCGGTGGTTCGACGAGGAAATCGAATCAACACCGACACCATGTTCCTGACCTCTCTGCGCCCACTCACCGCGCATTTGGCCCCCATCGCCCTGGCCCTCGGGGCCTGCCTCGCCCCCACCGCCCTGGCCCAGGAGACCGTCGCCAACGGCTTCGGGTCCCAACTCTCGGTCGACCCCTCGGGATCTGTCCGCGAGCTGTCGAGCGGTGACCTGCTCACCTACGACGGTCGCTTCGTTGACCGCTGGGCAGCGGACGGCACCTTCCAGCTCAATATCGCCGACCTGGGCAGCTCGTTCTTCAGTGGAGCTTTCGCCATCGCCCCCGACGAGAGCTTCGCTGTGGTCGGCGAGACCACCAACGGCGACATGTTCCGGGTGGCGCTCGACGGCTCCGGCGTGGCTCTGATCGCCAACGTCGTCTTCAACTACGACGCCAAGTTCGCGCCCAGCGGCGAGCTCTACGTCAGCGCTGCCCAGGGCGGCTTCGGCACCGGCAACGACGTGATCCGACTGGATCCGTTCAGCGGGGCCAAGGTCGACATCCTGCACGTGGCCGGGCCCTCGGGGCCGATCGCCTTCGACAGCTCGGGCAACCTCTTCTACGCCACCTACAGCAACCTGGCTCAGAACCCCGCGGTCTACACCGACGTGCTGCTCTACCCCGCGGCGTCGATCGCGGCGCCGGCGACGCCCATGTCCGAGGCGGACGGGATCGTCTACGCCAGCGGTTTTGACGGCGCCAGCTCGATGGTGGCCGACCGCACGCAGGACCTGATCTACCTGGCCGAGGCCAGCTTCAGCGCCGGCACCAACCGGCTGCGGCTGGTGGCGGGTTCGGCGGCCGCCTCGCCGGTGTTGGTCGAGGGCCAGCTCGGGGATTGGATCACCGTTGCCCAGTTCATCCCCGGCACCGGTGCGGCGCAGTTCGCCCCCTACCAGCCCTCCGCCGGAGGTCGGCTGATCTACGGCCGGACCGACTTCTTCAGCTTCGACGAGCGTCGCACGCTCAGCCCGGCCCGCCCCACCTTGACCGTGACCGGCGCAGGCACCAGCGGCCCCGGGAGCTTCAGTCTGGACTTCGCCGGGCTCGACCCCGCCGGTTCGATGCTGCTCCTGTGGGGCCCGACGGCGCTGACTGGACCCGAGTTCGCGGTCGGCACCTTGCCGCCGTTGTTCACCGGCCTCGACCTGGGGTCGATCCAGTTCCTGCCGTTCCAGCTGGGCGTGCAGCCCGACGGCAGCTCGCACTCAACCTTCTTCAACCCAGGCGGCCTCCAAGGCCTGTTGACCTTCCAGGGCCTGCTGCTGGACTCCTTCGGAGCCCCCGAGGGAGCGACGACGATGGGCTCGCTCTGACGGACTCGGTCACCTGAAGCGGCCGCCGGGCGAGGGAATCGACTTCCGTCCGGCGGCTGTGTTCATTCGAGTCGTGTTCAGCTGTCGAGTCGCTCGAACCAGTCGAGCTGCTCGCGCAGGCGGGGCTCCAGGGCGCCCTTGAGGGTCAGGACGCTGGCGGCGCACGACCTGCAGGCACCGCGCAGCTCCACCCGTACCCGTCCCCCATCGACGCCGAGCAGAGTCACGTCGCCGCCGTCCGCGCGAAAGCGGGGACGCAGCTCCGCGAGCACGGCCTCGGCCTGGGCGACCCGTGCCGGATCGCCCGTGGCTACCCTGCGGCGACCGAAGGGCCACCAGGACCACTTCACGAGGTGACCTCGGCGGCCTCGAAGCGTTCGGACGGCAGGGTCAGGCGCCATCCGTCGGTGGTGCGCGCGGCACTGGCGCCGGGGATTTGCTGCAGGAGCGCGGCGACCATGGGCGGCGGCGGCGCGCCGTCGACCTGGTCCACGATCCAGTCGCAGAAGGGCCCGCGGCGCTCGAGCTGGGGGCTCCTGCCGCCCCGCAGGCCGGCTTCCCAGGTCCAGCGTACTAGCGCGTGGGCCAGGCTCCAGTCGGCGCTCGCGGCACGCACGCGCGGCCACTGGCGCGGGACCGAGTGCGACGGGAGATCGACCAGATCGGCCAACCACTCCGCACCTTCGACCTCTCGACGTGCCGGTGCGCCATCCGCACCGAGCAGGCCCGCAGCGACCACCAAGCCCCAGCCGAGGCGCGCGCGCTCCGACTCCAGGGCCGCTGAGTGTCGTGCCGCTTCGGCGCCGTCGAGGGTCGCCAGTCGGCGCAGCTCGGCCTCGAGCGCCTGGGCGCGCTTCGAGATGCCACCGAGGAGCTCGGCGAGGAATCGCCCGTCGCCCTCTTCGGGGGCCCCTTGGTAATCGCTCATCGCGCGGGGGAGTGTGGTACCAGGCAGGGGAGTCGAACCCCTACTTCCTTACGGAAAGCAGATTTTGAATCTGCCGCGTCTACCATTCCGCCAGCCTGGCCCCGAACTCGGGGGTGAAGTCTCGTTCCGCGTCCGTCGTTGGTCAACTGTCGACTCGACGGTCCAGCGCATCGGCCAACAGCTCGAGACACAGGTCCCGGTAGCTGAGCCCCGCAGCAGCGGCCGCCAAGGGGGCGAGGGAGCGCGGGGTGAAGCCGGGCAGGGTATTGAGCTCCAGGAACACGGGCCCGCAATCCCGGCCTCGCTCGGGCTCGCGGACCATGAAGTCCACGCGCGTCAGGCCCCGACACCCGAACGCCCGGTGCACCGCCACTGCCCGACGCTGGATCTCCGACTGAGCGGCGTCGTCGAGCAACTCCGGCGGGCAGCGCTCGTCGGCTCCGTCCGTGGCGTACTTCTGGGAGTAGTCGAAGAAGCGCCCGGCGGCTGGGCGGATCTCGACCACCGGCAGGGCCTGCGGTCCGGCGCCCCGCTCGAGGACGGCGCAGGTGACCTCCAGGCCCTGGACGGCGGCCTCCACCAGCACCGCGGGAGCCTGTTCCAAGCAGCGCTCCAGGGCCGAGAGCAGGTCCCCACCCGGCAGGTGGCGTTCCATGGCCACGGACGAGCCACCGTCGCTCGGCTTCAGGAAAGCGCCGCCGGCGACCAGGGCCGTCAGGCGGTCCAGGACCGCGCGCGGGCCGCCAGTGAGGTCCCGGCGGGTCACCACCAGCCCGGGAGCGCCTGGCGCGCCGGCGGCCTCGGCCACGATCTTGGATCGCGGCTTGTCCATCGCGAGGGCCGATGCAGCCACGCCGGAACCTGTGTAGGCCACGCCGACCAGGTCCAGAGCGCCCTGGAGCGTGCCGTCCTCCCCCATGCCGCCGTGCAGGGCCAGATGGACCGCGTCGAAGCGCGCCATGCGCGCCAGGGCCTGGGCCACGTCCAGCTTCTCGCCGGCGAAGTCGAAGTTGCCGTCGGCGGTCCAGAGTACCGGCGTCACCTCAGCGGGACCGCGGCCGTCCAACTCGCCCAGGGCCTGAACGATGCAACGCCCCGAGTCGAGTGAGACCTCGCGCTCGCCGGAGGTGCCCCCCATCAAGACCGCGACGGTTGCCTGGGCGAGATCGACGCCCATGCTCAGCTCCGCTCGGCGTAGACGTGGCCGCCGTCGCGAGCCAGGGGCTCGGGCGGTCCGGCAGCCTGGAACTCGGCCAGGTCCTCGGCCACCAGGGGGCAGACTTCCAGGGCGGGGCTGCCTTCGATCTGTCGCTCGGGGAGCTCGTGACCGACCTCGCTGACCCAGTCGGCGAAGAGCCGGCACAGGTCGCGCCTGCTGGTGTCCGGCGAGTCGCCCCCGGATGCGTTCTTGACCGGGCTGAACTCGAGTGCGCGCTCGACTTCGAGCGTCACGCTGGTCGGACTCTTCGACAGGGCATCGAAGACGAAGGTCTCGAATTTCGCGCCGTCGACCTCGGTCGGCGCGCCGTCGTTGCCGAGCACCTGCATGCGCTTGCGCGCCACGTGCCAGGGCAACTCCAGACCGTGGCGCGTCAACTCGTCGACGAACTCGACCGCGATCGCGTGGACGGCGATGTTGCCGGCACGGAACAGGAGCTGGCCCGCTTCGTCCCGCGCATCGCGCAGCTCGCCCGGCAGGTCCGAGTACTCGATGCAGCCGAGGGAGCCGTCGATGCGCCCCAGGACGCCGACCTTCTCACCCGGATCGTTCTTGGACACGACCTTGCTCGACATGCGCGCGCCGGCCTCCACGTGCAGGCCGAGGAACAGCTCGTCCGCCGGTCGCACCAGGGGGTTGTCGACCTGGAAGTACGAGAATTGGGTGATGCCGCGCTGCGTGGCGTCGGCGAGGGCTCCCGACCGCGCCAGCGCGTCGAGGGTGCCACCGTGGCCGTTGGGCGCCAGGAAGAGCTGGCCGGGACCGGAGAGCAGGATGCGTCCTTCGAGGTCCAGGGCCGGGAGCATCGCCTGGCTGAAGAAGAACACGTCCTCCGGGGGGAACCCGAAGTGGTCGTGGCGCTCGAAGAAGGCGCGCGTGTCGGCATCGTTGGCCTGCGAGGTCATGACGTACCAACGCGGCGCGAAGCCATGCCGGCGACCGGCGGCCAAGAGGCGCGCCGCGTGCCATGCGAACAGGGGCCGATCGGTGACCGGGCCGAGGGGGAAGGCGCCCTTGGGGCCGTCGTAGCCCAGACGCGATGCTTGGCCTCCAGCCACGAGCAGGAAGCCGACACGGCCCGCTGCGAGCTCGGCAGCGCCCGTCGCGCGGGCCGCGAGGGCGCGCTCCTGTTGGTCGGCGTCACGCTCCAGGGGGAACAGCTCGGGTGGGTCGAAACTGCGCCCGTTCGCGTCGAAGCCGGGCTCGGCGAGGGTTGCTGTGAGCCGCTTCAGCAGTTCGAAGTCGACCTCCGCGAGCTGGGCCAAGAGGCCCTCCCGACCAGCTTGGTCGAGAGCCGACCAGTGGCTGAAGACGTGCCCTTGTCCGTGGGCCTCGGCGCGCTCGCGCAACTCGTTCTCGAGGTTCATCAGGGAGTTATATCGACCAGGATCTTGAGGACCCCACCGCGTGCCGCGTGCTCGAGGGCCAGGGGCGCCTGTTCGAGGGGGTAGCGTCCCTCGATCAAGGCGCGGGGGTCGAGGCGACCCTGCGCCAGAGCCGCCAGGGCCGGCTCGAACCGTCCACAGCGGGACCCGACCAGGCGGATCTCGTCCACGACCAGGGGAGCCAGGTCCAGGAGAACCGGCTCCGCGCCCGTGGTCTTCAGCACCAGGGTCCCGCGCGGCGCCGTCCAGGCTAGCGCGCGCGCGACGGCGTCGGTCCGTCCGCAGGCCTCGACCACCAGGGGATAGCGCCGCGGTGGAGGCCGATCGTCGAGGGGGCGGCTCATGTGCCGCACCCGTTCACCGGCCCAGGCTCCGCGCTCGGGGTGCCTGCCGAGCAGGTCGACGTTGATGCCGACATCCGCGAGGGCCCAGGCGCAGAGCAAGCCCAAGCGCCCATCTCCCACGACCAAGGCCCGCTCGGGGCGAGCGTCGCCCAGACAATCCAAGAGCGCCAGGGCGGCTGCCAGGGGCTCGGTGAAGGTCG
The DNA here is from genome assembly GCA_007751255.1 of Engelhardtia mirabilis. Classification (GTDB taxonomy): domain Bacteria; phylum Planctomycetota; class UBA1135; order UBA1135; genus Engelhardtia; species Engelhardtia mirabilis. The sequence continues at coordinate 3,470,032 of CP036296.1, read as the reverse complement.
CGGCATCGTCGTCGACCCCGTCCGGTACTTCGACGAGGTTGCCGTGGGGCAGCCGCAGCTCCTCGGCGAAGGCCCCGTCGCGGCCGAGGATCCCGAGCACCGACCTGGACTCACAGTGGCGAGGATCGCCGGCCCGGCAGCAGCCGCAGGTCCCGCAACCCGCGTTGATCTCCCCCACCACACGGCGGCCCTCCAGGGGACCGTCGAGGGCCAGGCCGACGAACTCGTGTCCCGGGACTCCCTTGAACCCCATGTAGCCCTGGGCCAGGGCCAGGTCCGTGGCGCACACGCCGGCCAAGAGCACCCGCACCCGAGTCTCACCCCTGACCGCTTCCGGGCGCGGGCGGCGATCGACTCGCGGCGCTCCATCACCCAGGACCAGGGCACGCATGGTCGAGTCGCTCATGGCGCAGGTGCAGGGGTTCGAGTGGGCGTTCCGCCTATGCAAGCGCCCGCCTGGTGCATCACCGGCGGGCGCCGAGCGGGGTCCCCGGCGAGACCGCCTCGAGCGGCGGTGCCCGCGGGAGAGCTGCCGATCAATCGACCGAAGAGCTCGGTGACGAGGTTGACGGCGCGGTGGACAGAGCGTCCAGCATGGACTCGATCAGGCCTACGAGCGCGTCCACGCGGCGCTCAATCACGACCTGTCGCCGAACCAGGTTCTGCACGACGGGGGGCAGGATCGCCTCCCGTGTGTAGTTGCTGATCATGTTGATGATCTCGGCGCGGTTGGCGTCAGGCAGCTTGTGGAAGTGGTAGTTGTACTTCTGGGCCAGGACTTCGTCGGCGATCTCGACGCACTCGTGGGTGACCTCCTCGATGCTCTTCTTGTCGTGTTCGACCTGGAAGACTTCCTTCTTGTACTCGTGGAGGAGCTCCTGGAACTTCCTGTGCAACGTGCTGATCTCCGTTGATTGGTTTTGGCGCGCCAGAGGGGCGAGCCGGATGGTCCGGATCAGATCCGGTGTACGGCGAGCAGGCGGTGCCGGGCGTCATCCGGGGGGGGAGGCCACGGGGCGCTGCCCGGCGATCGTCGGTTCGAGCATACAGCACCACACCGCCACGTAAAGCGACCTCGCGGTCGGCTTTTAATGCACTGGATCAGGAAGGCGGCGGTGCTCGCCGCGGATCCTGGTAACCGAAGTGGGCCAGGCGAGCCGACGACGCTCGGCCCGCCGCTGCGCCCAGCCCCGGGAGGTGCCGTCGAGGTTCTGATCCAGGACACGTGCCCGCCCCGGATGGTCCGGTGCCCGGCGCGCCCGCTGAGGACAGCTGCTGTGCCCCTGTCGATCGCGAGCGGAAGGACCGGTGCCCGAACGTGCGCTGGGCGCCCCGACCTTCTGGCGTGGGGCGCCCAGCACTGGGCGAAGGTGCTTTTGGACGGGCGAGCCCATCGCCCATGTACGGACTGACCCTGGCTGATCAGCTGTCGAGCTGGCCGATGCAGATCGAGACGTTGTGCCCGCCGAACCCGAGGGAGTTCGAGAGGGCATTGCGAACCTTCAGCTCCCGCGCTGAGCCGGGCACGTAGTCCAGGTCGCAGACCGGATCGGGCGTCGTGTAGTTGCGCGTCGGGTGCACCACTCCGTGATGGATACTGAGCGTTGTCGCCACCAGCTCAACGGCCGACGACGCGCCCAAGAGGTGTCCGATCATCGACTTGGTCGACGAGATGGCCAACTTCCGCGCACGGTCTCCGAAGGCCGCCTTGATGGCGTTCGTCTCCATCGCGTCGTTCAGCGCCGTGCTCGTGCCGTGGGCATTGACGTAGTCCACCGTCTCGGGATCGACCCCTCCGGACTTCATGGCCAGGCGAATCGCCCGGGCCGGTCCGGAGCCGTCTTCCTTCGGGGCCGTGATGTGGAAGGCGTCGTCAGTGGAGCCATAGCCCTTGACCTCGGCGTAGATCCGGGCGCCGCGCGCGCGGGCATGTTCGAGTTCCTCGAAGACCAAGATCCCAGCGCCATCGCCCATGACGAAACCGTCGCGCTCCTTGTCGAAGGGACGCGAGGCCGAGGCCGGGTCGTCGTTGCGGGTCGAGAGGGCCCTGGCCGAGTTGAAGCCCGAGACCGACAACGGCGTCGTCGCCGACTCCGCCCCGCCGGTCAGGACCAGATCGGACTCCCCAGCCCGAATCGACATCAGGGCCATCCCGATGGAGTGACCTGAGCTGGCACAGGCTGACGAGGTCGTGAAACAGGTTCCCATGAGCCCGTGCTCGATGGCCACCTGACCACTGACCGCGTTGGCCATGATCTTCGGGATGAAGTGCGGGCTAACTCGGCGGGGTCCGCGCTCCAGGAGCTGCAGGTGCTGCTCCTCGATGCCGGTGATCCCACCGATCCCGGTGCCGATGATGCACCCGTAGCGCTCCCGGATCGCGGGATCGACCGACGCGAAGTCGAGCCCTGCATCACGGACCGCCTCCCGTGATGCGCGCAGGGCGTACATCGTGAAGGGGTCGAGCTTGCGGGTGTCGGGACCGACGAAATCGACGCTGGTGTCGTAGTCGACGTGCCCCGAGAACCGCACCGGGATGTCGGTGGTGTCGAAGAAGTCGATCTCGCGGATGCCGTTCTCACCCGCGACCATTCGCCGCCAGGAGGTCTCGACGTCCGGTCCAAGGGCGTTGACGGTGCCCAAGCCGGTGATCACTACGCGGCGCATGTTTCGTTCTCCGAAATCGGATCGATAGCGAGTCCCACGGCGGAACGGACGGAGCCACCTGGGTGGCCCGTTCAGGGACGCCGAGCGAGCCTCGCTCGAGTTGTCGAGGAGCCCGAACGCGCCGTCGACAGACGGCTGGCGCGCGGGCTCCCCAGCGGGCTCAGGACTTGGATCCGATGTACTCGATCGCGTTGCCGACGGTCTGGATCTTCTCGGCGTCTTCGTCGGGGATCGAGATCTCGAACTCGTCCTCGAATTCCATGACCAGCTCGACCGTGTCGAGCGAGTCCGCGCCGAGGTCATTCACGAAGGATGTCTCGCGCGAGATCTTGTCGGGGGTGGTCCCCATCTGGTTGCAGACGATCTTCTTGACGCGGTCTTCGACCGACTCCGTGCTGTTGGTCACCTTGGACTCCTGTGGTGGCTCTTGGCCCGGGCCCCACGCAGCGCAGTGCTAGGCGGAGGGTCGGGGTGTGTGGCGCGGTGGCGCCCGGGGAAGGATAGTCGAGGCATGCCCGGCGGGCGCCCCAGCACCGATCCGAAGGATCGGTGCGCTGTTCGTTCAGGGTTGGTTCGATCGGGTCGTCTCGAGCCAGGATAGATCGATCCTGGAAGGAGTGAGTCTTGGGGGCGTCGGGAGGGACCCGCTGTCCCGCTGAGGACGCTGCTCGCGGAGGACTCTAGAGGCTTCGGTCGGGATTCTGGAACCCCAGCGAGGGATTCTAGAGACTCAGCCCCCCATCTACGACAAGGGTCTGTCCTGTGATGTAGTCCCCACCGGGGCCCGCCAGGAAGGCCACGGCAGCCGCGATCTCCTCGGGAGCGCCGACCCGGCCCAGGGGGATGCTGTCCTTGAGGCTGGCCGCAGCCTGTTCGTCGATGGCGGCAGTCATGTCGGTGGCCACGAATCCGGGCGCCACGGCATTGACTCGAACTCCGCGACCGGCGAGTTCCTTGGCGGCCGAACGGGTCAAGCCCAGGATCCCGGCCTTGCTCGCCGCGTAGTTGGCCTGGCCCGCGTTGCCGGTAATCCCGACCACGCTGGCGATGTTGATGATGCGACCCCCACCGGCCTTCATCAGGGGTCGGGTTGCCGCCTTGAGGAAGTTCCACGTCCCCTTGAGGTTGACACCGATGACCCGATCGAAGTCCTCCTCGGTCATCCGCAGGAGCAACTGATCACGGGTCACGCCGGCGTTGTTGACCAGAATGTCCAGGCCGCCGCGGGCCTTGACGATCTCCCCCACCAGTGCCGTGACGGCCGCGTGGTCGGCAACGTCGACGCCGTGCGCGGTGGCCTCCACGCCGAACTCGCTACACAGGCCCACGGTCTCCTCGCAGCGCTCCGCCGAGGTGGCGATGCAAGCTACCGAGGCGCCGGCTCGGGCCAGGTCGAGGGCGATCGCTCGCCCGATACCGCGCGATGCGCCGGTCACGATCGCGACCTTGCCAGCGAGGGGACGTGCTTGCTTGTCTTCGGTGTCGGTCACTTGCAGGGTGGGGAAGGGGGCGTCGGGCCCCTGGTCGATCGGTCAGGGAGCTTACGGGGGGCGATGATAGGTCGGTCTCAGAAGCCCTTCAAACCCGGTCCGGATGGGGTCGGCCGGAGGTCCTCGGCCTTCCGAAGCGGAAAGGTGTCCCCTCGAGCAGGCTGCCAGAGGGAGCTCCCGAAGGGCCCTCAGGCCGTCTCGGCGTCCTCGGGGTGGGCAGCAGACCGCACGGTCGCGCCCCGGTCGATCTTCTTCATGAGGCCGGCCAAGACCTGACCGGGTCCGGGCTCGAGGAACTGGGTGTGCCCCTGCCCGAGGGCCCAGCGCATGCTCTGTTCCCACAGCACCGGCGAGCAGACCTGGTTGGCCAGGTGGCTCACGATCTGCCCCGGGTCACTCACGGGGGCTCCGGTGACGTTCGTGACGAAGGGGATCCGCGGAGCCTGGACCGTCACCTCGGCGAGGGCCGCCGCCAGGCGGTCTGCTGCGGGGCGCATGCACTCCGAGTGAAAGCCGCCGGCCACGTTCAGCCGCATCGCGCGTCGGACGCCGTGGTCGGAGGCATGGGACTCGACGATGTCGAGCGCGGCGAGCTCCCCGGAGACCACGACCTGGCCCGGACAGTTCAAGTTGGCCACCGAGCAGATTCCCGCCTCGGCTCCCATGGCCGCGAGCTTCTCGGCGACGGCCAAGTCCGCGCCGATCAGGCTCGTCATCGACGAGGGCGTGGCTTCACTCGCAGCCTGCATGGCCTCTCCACGGAGCCGCACGAGGCGCAAGGCATCTTCGAAGGACAGCGATCCGGCGACCCAGAGGGCTGTGTACTCGCCCAGGCTCAAGCCTGCCGTCATCGAAGCCGAACCGAGTTCCAGCCCGTTGTCGGAGAGGACCGTCAAGATCGCGGCGCTGGTCGTGAAGATCCCGGGCTGGGCGATGTCGGTACGATGAACGTCCACACCGCCATGGAAGCACGCTTCTGTCAGGGCGAATCCAAGCACCCCGTCCGCCCGGTCGAACAAGTCGCGCGCCTTGGGGTAGGCCTCGTACCAGTCCTGGCCCATTCCGGGAAACTGCGCCCCCTGACCGGGGAGGATGATCGCTTCATTCATGGTCATGCGCGGACGGTGGAGTAGTGCGCTACTGGCAGTGGATGGTGGCGGACGAGTCAGATGGAATCGGTCATGCTCCAGCGGCCGGCGACGCGCCTACCAGCGCAGCCGACGGCGGGACGTCTTCCGGTGCAGCGGCCGGATGGGCGCCTACCGGTGCAGCGGCCGGATGGGCGCCTTCCGGTGCAGCGGATCGCTGGTCGCCCATGGCGTAACAGCCGCCCGGACTTCTACCAGCGCAGCAAGCTCGCGCCCCAGGTCATCCCTGCACCGAATGCGACCAGGACGACGTACTTGCCCGATTCGATGCTGCCGGCGCGGACGGCCTCATCCAGGGCGATTGGAACCGTCGCGGCGGAAGTGTTGGCGTAGTGCTGGATGTTGACGATGACTTTCTCGTCGGTACGCCCCAGACGGTCCAGGGCCGCATCGATGATCCGGCGGTTGACCTGGTGTGGAACGATCAGGCCCAGCTCCTCCTCCTCGATGCCCTCCAGCATCTCGCCGATCAGCTCAGCCATCTTGACCGTGGCGAAGCGGAAGACGTCGCGACCCTTGAGGTGGATCAGATGATCGCCGTTGGCCAGGCCCTCGGGGCTCGGCGGCTGCTTGGAGCCAGTGCCTGGAATGATGATGAAGTCGAACTTCTCACCGTCGGCGCCGAGCTTGGTCTTGATGATCTCGCCGCGCTTGCACTGGTCGAACGGCGTGAGCACGGCGGCTCCTGCGCCATCGCCGAACAGGACGCAGCTTCCGCGGTCGGTGTAGTCCAGGAAGCGCGAAAGGGTCTCAGCTCCGATCGCTAGGGCGCGTTGAGCCTTGCCTGTGGCGATCATCGCCTCGGCGACGTGGGTCGCGTTGAGGAAGCCGGTGCAGGCGGCGGATACGTCGAATGCCGCCGCGTTCTTGCACCCCAGGGCGTCCTGGACCATGCAGGCCGTCGACGGCATCTGGTAGTCCCCGGTCAGGGTCCCCACCACGACCAGGTCCAGGTCCTTGGGGTCGATGGAAGCAGCCTCGCAGGCGCGCTTGCCAGCCTCGATGCACATCGTCGACGTGGTCTCGCCTTCGGATGCGAAGCGCCTTTCGCGAATGCCCGTGCGCTGGACGATCCACTCATCGGAGGTATCGAGGAATCCCTCGAACCACGAGTTGGGAACGACGCGGTCGGGGAGGTACGAGCCGGTTCCTGCGAACCCTACGGGGCGAATTCCTGCCATGGACATGTCTCCGGTGACCGCTCTCGCGGGCGAGGCCAGATCCTACTGGCTCGGCCCCTCTGAACCCATGGGCGAGAGCCGTCAACGGGACGATCCTCGATCCGCGTCCGCTCCGATGGCTCGATGGAGTCCGTGACCCTGGTGAGGCCCGATGCGCCTAGCACCTGGTTGTGGGTCGACACCCTGCCGACGGGACGTCCGCGGGCTCGGGCCCGGCCGTCGCTCCGCACCTGACTCGCAGGGCCCGGCGCACGACCCTCAGATCGCCGCGGGGTCGCCAGCGATGCCCTTGACGATCAGGGCATTGACCCCAGCATCGACCGTCCGGGCAGCTACGGCGAGGGCGTTGGCGACCGCGGACTCGTCCGACCGGCCGTGGCCGATCACCACCACCCCGCGTACACCCAGCAGCAGGGCGCCGCCGTACTCGGAGTAGTCGATCTGCCGCTTCAGCCGACCGAGAGCCTCGCCGCCCCAGGCCGCATGGTGCTCGCTCAGCTCTCGCCTCATCAAGCCGAAGAGGAAGCCGGCAAAGCCCTCCATCAGCTTGAGCACGATGTTGCCGGTGAATCCATCGGTGACGAGCACGTCCGCCCGATCGATGAACAGCTCGCCCGGCTCGACGTTGCCGACGAACTCGAGGCCTGAGCTCGCGAGGAGTCCGTACGCCTCCTTCAGCAGGTCGGTGCCCTTGCCCGATTCCTCACCGATGTTGAGCAGGCCTACTCGCGGCGAACCGACCCCGAGTCCGTGTTGGGCGTAGGTCGCCCCCATCAGACCGAACTGCAGCAGGTGCTCCGGCTTGGGAGCGACGTTGGCCCCCATGTCGAGCAGGGTCAACGGCCGACCAGTCAACTCGATCGTCACCGCGATGGCTGGACGCCTGACTCCCTCGAGGGTCCCCAGACCTATCGTGGAAGCTCCCACGACGGCCCCGGTGTTGCCCATGCTGACCACGGAGGCGGCCTCCCCGCTGCGAACCGCAGCGACGCAGCCTCCGATCGAAGAATCGGGCTTCGAGCGCAGCGCGGTGGCTGGCGAGTCCCCCATCTCGATGACCTCGGAGGCGTGCCGAATCGAGAAGCCTGGGTTGCCGCCCATCTCGTTCAGGCCGGACTCGATCCTGGCCCGGTCACCGACCAGCAGGATGCGCTCGGGCGCGAGGGGGGCCGCCACGTGTGACGAGCAAGCGCGAACAGCCCCGCGGAGGATCACCTCGGGGGCCTCGTCGCCGCCCATCGCGTCAAGTGCGATGCGTGCGTCGGTCATGTTCGCGGCCAAGTTACAGCGCGTCGAGGGGGGGGCCAGGGCCGCCACACTCTCGGAGTGGGACGAGGACGGTGAGATCTGTCTCCGTGCCGGTCGACCTTGACGACCGCACATCGGCTCAGACCGCGATCGATCTAGAAGTCCTCTTTTTCGAGGACGTCACGACCCTGCTTGTCGGCGCCCTTGGCAAAGCCGTACCAGCCGCAGTTGTCACACACGTGGTGCGGACGGATCGGGGCCCCGCAGTGGGCGCAACTGTTCAGTTGCATCTCGGCCAGGCCAAGGTGCGATCGCCGGATGCCCTGGCGGTGGGTGGACTGACGACGTTTGGGGTGTGCCATGACGGATCCTGTGGGCCGCGGAGGGTCCGCAGCAGGTGGGACGACGGACAGGTGGGGCGAGGGGCGTGTGGGACGCCAGAGCCCAGTGCGCGACCCTACGGGGCGCCCGAGCTTGGCCGGTTTGTAGCGTCGTCGCGAGCGTCCGAAGGTCCCGGAGGGCTCTGGAAGACCTTCTCCCGCTGCGGCGAAGCGCGCAGATTACGCAGGGGGGGGGCCCCCGTCAATCGACCTGGGCCGACGGTGCGGGGTCCGCGGCGCCCGATCGGGACCAGCAGCGCCCACCCTAGTGTCCTGGATCAGAAATTCGGCGCCACTTCCCGGGCTCCGATCGCCGCTGGCGTCGTTGCGCCTCCTCCGAGTATCGCAGCGGATACGCGTCGTCGGCGCGCCTAGCCAGCATCGATCGGACCTCCGGGCAGTGACGCCGAATTTCTGATCCAGGACACTAGTGGGGTGAGTCAAAGCTTCGACTCATTTGTTTGCCTGGAACGAATGGCGCTCGCTGTGTCGCAGTAGCGGCGGAGGCTGGCGAGGATCTGGTCTGCGGTCTTGGTCCAGACGTACGGCTTCGGCTCGTCGTTGTGGGCATCGATGAACGCCCTCACGTCCTTCTCGAGCGCAGCCGTACTTCGATGGACGCCGCGCTCAGTCACTCGCCGGGAGACGATCGAGAACCAGCTCTCGACGAGGTTGAGCCAGGACGACGTCGTCGGCGTGAAGTGCACGTGAAATCGGGGTCGGCGTAGCAGCCACCGCTTCACGGCTGGCGTCTTGTGCGTGGCGTAGTTGTCCATCACGAGGTGGACGTCCAGCTCCTTGGGCACGGACTGCTCGATCTCGCCCAGGAACTTCAGGAACTCCTTCGACCTGTGTCGACGGAAGCACTTGCCGATGACTCGCCCCGTGGCGATGTCGAGCGCTGCGAACAGCGACGTCGTCCCGTGGCGCACGTAGGTATTCGAGCGTCGCTCCGGGTGCGTCGGCGTCATCGGCAGCAGGGGCTGAGTGCGATCCAGTGCCTGCATCTGGGACTTCTCGTCGACGCAGAGCACGAGCGCATTGTCCGGAGGGCTCATGTACAGGCCCACGATGTCCCGGACCTTCTCGACGAACTGAGGGTCGCGGGACAAGGAGAAGGACTCGCTGCGGTCTGGACGAAGGCTGAAGGCCTTCCAGATCCGCGCCACAGCGCTCTGAGACAATCCGAGCTCGTTCGCGACTTGGCGGGAGCTCCAGTGGGTCCCGGTTTTCGGCTTACGGTGGAGCGTCATGTCCACGACGCGGGCGACATCGTCATCTGAGACGCTCCTCGGCCGTCCAATCCGAGGCTCGTCGTACAGCGCGTCCAGACGCTCCTTCACGAATCGGCGACGCCAGCGACCAACGGTCTGAAAGTGCAGCCCCAACTCGTCGGCGACATCGGTATTGTCCAGCCCCTTCGCACAGCGAAGGATGGCGCGCGCCCGCACCGCCACTGCCGCAGGCGTCGAGCGACGCCGAACCAGCCGATTCAACTCCGCGCGCTCCTGCTCGGACAACACGAGCTTCGCCTTCGGCCGTCCCATCTTGGTCGTCATGATGCAACCATCGGCGCGGCCGAGCCCGACTTGCCCGAAACTTGCAACTTATTAGTCGAATCTTTGACTCGCCCCACTAGGTCGGTCCCAGGGGGGGCGCCGGTCCCGCGCGGATGGATCGAGCCGGTCGCGTCAGTCGCCCAGGCTCGCGCGGATCGACGCGAGCACTGCGTCGACGGCCGCCGAGACACCGGCCGGATCGTCGCCCTGGCCCTGGGCCGAGTTGGCCCTCCCACCACCGCCGCCACCAATGTGGACCTTGGCGGCCTTGGCCAACTCACCCGCCGCAAGCCCGGCCTCCAGGGCCTTGCCCTCGCAGAGGATCAGGAAAGGCACCGAGTCGCCCTCGCGACCGAAGACGGCCGCAGCCAGGTCGGCGGCGGAGCCCTTGAGGCGGCTGCCCAGGTCGCGCAGGGCATCGCGCCCGAGGTCGGGGATGGATACCGCGCCGCTGAGCACTCCGGAGCGTTCTGTCAGGCCGGCCCGAACTTGATCGAAGAGGGCGCCCACATCGGCCTTGTCCGCCGCGGACTTGGCCTTCTTGGCCTCCTTGAGCTGGGCCTGCAAGGCGGAGATCCGGTCGATGAGCTCCTCTGGCGCGACCTTCAAGGCCTGGGAAGCACCTTGGAGCACTCGACGCTGGTCCTGGATCAGTGCGACGGCCGCCGTACCCGTGACCGCCTCGACTCGCCGCACGCCGGCCTGGATCGCCCGCTCGGCCACGATCACGAATGGTCCGATGTCGCCGCCAGCGGAGACGTGGGTGCCCCCGCAAAGTTCGGTCGACCAACCACCCACGTCGACCACCCGTACGCGGTCGTCGTACTTCTCGCCGAACAGCGCCACGACGCCCCGATCCTTTGCCGCTTCCAGGTCCTCGACGGTGGTCGCGACGGTGGCATTGGCGAACACCTGGGCGTTGACCTTCGCTTCGATCTCGTCGAGCTGATCTCGGCTGATCCCGCGAGGATGGGAGAGGTCGAATCGAAGGCGTTCAGGCCCGACGTAGCTGCCCTGCTGGGTGACATGGTCGCCGAGCACCTCGCGCAAGGCCTTGTGCAGCAGGTGCGTCGCAGTGTGGTTCCGGCGGATGCTCGCGCGACGCTCCTGGTCCACGGAGGCGATCACGGCGGCACCCTGCTGGGCACTGCCTGACAGGGTTCCGACGTGGGCGACGACTGAGCCGAGCTTCTGCGTGTCCTCGACGGTCAGCACGAAGGAGCCGTCGACGGCCCGCAGGACTCCCGTGTCCCCCACTTGCCCCCCGGACTCGGCGTAGAAGGGGCTGCGGTCGAGAACGGCTATGGATCTTCCTCCGGCGCTGTTGACGAGGCGTAGCAGCTTGGCCTTCAGCTCGACCGATTCGCCGCCGTGACGATCGCCAGACCCATCTCCGGATCGGTGGCCAGACCCAGCTCGGGATTGGTGGTAGGTGCTTTCGGTCGCAGGAAGTCCATCGAGCTGCTCCGCGCTCAGGAGCTGGGTGAACTTGCCCTCGGAACGGCTCGCATCCTGGTGCGCGCTCTCGGCCGCATCCCACTCAGCCTGGTCAACCGAGAGACCGCGCTCGCGTGCCATCAAATCGACGAGGTCGCGCGGGAATCCGTAGGTGGCGTAGAGCTCGAAGGCCTCCTTGCCGGCGATGGACCCCTTGCCGCTGGCCCCGACCTTGCCTGCGAGCTCCTCGAAGCGGACCAGCCCCCGACCAAGGGTCGCCCCGAAGGCCTCTTCCTCGGACCGGACCAGTAGCTGGATATGCTCGATCCGCGCCGAGACTTCGGGGAAGGCCTGGCCCAGCACCTTGGACACCGTGGGCACCAGATCCGTCAAGAACGGCTGTTCGATCCCCAATGCCTGGCGGCCAAAGCGGGCCGCGCGACGGATCAAACGTCGCAGCACGTAGCCCCGGCCGACATTGCTGGGCAGTGCGCCATCGGCGAAGGCGCAACTGACCGCACGCACGTGGTCGGCGATGACGCGGAAGGCGATGTCCTTCTCTCCGGCCGAGCCGCCGTACCGGTGCCCGACAATGGCTGTCAGCCGTTCGAAGATCGGCGTGAACAGGTCGGTGTCGTAGTTCGAGAGCTTGCCTTGCAAGACCGAGAGCACACGCTCGAAGCCCATCCCCGTGTCCACGGACTTCGCCGGGAGGGGCTTCAGCGAGCCGTCGTCCATGCGGTTGAACTGCATGAAGACGAGGTTCCACAGCTCGATGAAGCGCTCGTTGCCGGCGTTGACTCCGGCCACGGGGTCGGCGCCAACCATCGGGTCGGAGCCTGGCTCACCGCGATCGATGTGGATCTCGCTGCACGGCCCGCAGGGGCCCGTGTCACCCATCTCCCAGAAGTTGTCGCCCTTGCCGAATCGCAGGACATGGCTGTGGTCGATGTCCGTCAGGGTCTTCCAGAGCTCCTCGGCTTCCTCGTCGGCCGGCAGTCCATCAGCCTCGTCGCCGCCGAAGACGGTTACCCACAGGCGATCCTTCGGCAGACCCCACTTCTCGGTCAACAGCTCCCAGGCCCAGACGATGGCGTCGCGCTTGAAGTAGTCCCCGAAGGACCAGTTCCCGAGCATCTCGAAGAAGGTGTGGTGGTAGGTGTCCACCCCCACTTCCTCGAGGTCGTTGTGCTTGCCCGAGACGCGGATGCACTTCTGGGTATCCGCCGCCCGCGTGTAGTCCCGGGTACCGGTCCCCAAGAAGACGTCCTTGAACTGGTTCATCCCCGCGTTCGTGAACAGCAGGGTCGGGTCGTCCTGGGGGAAGACCGGGCTCGAGGGGACGACGCGGTGGCCGCGCTCCTCGAAGTACTCGAGGAATTGGCGTCGGACTGCGGCCGCGCTGCGATCGGAGGACATGGTCGAAATCGGGTTCCGGGATGAGAGTCGGGCTTGTCCAAGGAGGCCCCGCCAGATGGCCGGATCCGCGGGTGGGTCCAGCTGCACGGGCGGAACAGGTTAGCGGGGGCCACTCCTCGGCCGAAAGGACTGGCCGCCGGCCTCCGGCAGTTCACGGACCGATCCCCCTGCTATCCCGGTGCGCCAAGGGCGCTCTCGAGGCCGCTCAGGGGGCTCGGGAAGGGGACCGCGAGACTCGAGGGCAAGGGCCAGGGCTTCGACGGCCGAGGCTCCACCAAGCAGCGTGATTCCTTGACCCCAGAGCAGGGAGACTTCACAGCCTGGAGCGGCACTGCCGAGCTTCGGCCCCCCGGCGAGAAGACCGCCGGGCGAGATTGCCGCCGGGCGAGATTGCCGCCGGGGGAGATTGCCGCCGGGCGCCGTTGCCGTGCTGGCAAGGACCCCGGCGGTCCGACAACCCCGAAGGTCCGTCAGGCCTTGGCGGCAGCCGCTGCGCGGCCGTTGCGGCCAGAAGCCGTCGTCGGCGCAGACTCGTCGGAGTCCTCGGCCGACTCACCGTCAGCCGACTCACCGTCAGCCGACTCACCGTCAGCCGACTCACCGTCAGCCGACTCGGCGCTGCTTGCTGCGGCGCTGCTTGCTGCGGCGTTCGCAGATGCGCTGCGCTCAGCGGCTCGCCCTTCCGCGGCGAGACGTGCATCGCTCTCCATCGAGTCCCGCTCTTGCTGCTCCTCGAGGGGCTTGGTGATCAGCTTCTCGCGCAGGAACTGGTCCAACTCGTCGCGCAGGTCCGGGTTGTCGATCATGAACTGGCGCGCCTTCTCCCGACCCTGGCCCAGGCGGATCTCGCCTTGGGTCGGGTGCTTGTAGGAGAACCAGGTGCCGGACTTGACGATCATTCCCTCGTTCATGCCCAGCTCGAGCAGTTCGCCCTCGAGGCTGATGCCACGGTTGTAGAGGATCTCGAACTCGACCTTGCGGAAGGGCGGCGCGACCTTGTTCTTGACCACGGTCACCTTCGTGCGGTTGCCGACGACGGTCTCGCCTTCCTTGATCTGGCCGATGCGCCGGATGTCACAGCGGACCGACGAGTAGAACTTGAGTGCGCGACCGCCGGTGGTGGTCTCGGGGCTCCCGAACATCACCCCGATCTTCTCGCGGATCTGGTTGATGAAGATCACCAGGCAGTCCGAGCGGGAGATGGCGGCGGTCAGCTTCCGCAGCGCCTGGCTCATGAGGCGCGCGTGGAGGCCGACGAAGGCATCTCCCATCTCGCCCTCGATCTCCGCCCGCGGCACCAGGGCAGCCACGGAGTCGATCACGATGACGTCGACCGCATTGGACCGCACCAGGGTCTCGACGATCTCGAGGGCCTGCTCACCGGTGTCGGGCTGACTGACCAACAGGTCATCGAGCTTGACCCCGAGACGGCGCGCGTACGCCGGGTCCATGGCGTGCTCCGCGTCGACGAAGGCGCAGATCCCGCCCGACTTCTGAGAGTTGGCGATCACATGCAGACTCAAGGTCGTCTTGCCCGAGCTCTCGGGGCCGAAGACCTCGACGATCCGTCCCTTGGGGAAGCCCTTGCCGCCGAGACCGATGTCGAGGGCCAGGGACCCGGAGGAGATGCCCTCGATCGCCTTGATCTGAGTGCCTGCCCCCATGCGCATGATTGCGCCGGTCCCATAGGCCTTGGAGATGTCGGCCATGGCCGCTTCCAGCGCCTTGTTGCGCTGCTCCAACTGCTTGTCTTGCTGCTTGGCTGCGGCCGCGTCGGCCTTCGAGCGAGTGGTCATCTGCGAATCTCTCGGCTAGTGGTTGGGCGGTGGGAGCGCTTTGACCGGACTTCGGTGCGCCTCACGACTGCCTGGAGGGAGGATAGGACCCTGCGGGGGCCGGATCCAAGGCCGAGCCGAACAAAATCCGAACCGCCCGGAAAGGGGTGCCAAGAGGTGGACGGTCGGGGCCGCCGCCGGTTGCACCCCGATTGGCGAGTTCTTCCGCCCCGCCGCCGGCCCTCCAGGGCCCCGCTTCCAAGTCCCGGCCCGGGTCCGGCCCTGGGCCGACGACCTGGTGATGGTCGAGACCCGAGGCTGGAGCGCAGGTGGTCCCCGCCGCTCAGAGCGAGACGATCGAGTGGAACTCGTTGAAGCGCCGCTCGATGGCGCCCCGGTCGCAGGCCTCGAGCCGATCGATGCTGAAGCCCTCGACACAGAACGACGCCGTGACCGTGCCGTAGAGCATGGCCCGCTTGAGGGTCGCCGCACTCGTGTCCTGGGCCGCGGCCAGGTACCCCATGAAGCCCCCGGCGAAGCTGTCACCGGCGCCCGTGGGATCGACGACTTCGTCGACGGGGTAAGCGGGGATCGCGTAGTGGGCGTCCTCACTGATCAGGAACGCGCCGTGCTCGCCCTTCTTGAGGACCACGAACTTGGGCCCCATCTCGAGCACCTTGCGCGCGGCCGAGATCAGGTGTCGCTCGCCCGAGAGCATGCGCGCCTCCTCATCGTTGAGAACCAGTCCGTCGACCTTGCCCAAGAGCTCGACCAGCTCGTCGCGGGCGATGTCGATCCACAGGTTCATGGTGTCGGCCATGACGAGGCGCGGCTTGGTGCACTGGGCCAGGGCCTTCATCTGCACCGCGGGTGCAGCGTTGGCCAGGAACACGAAGTCCGACCCGCAGTAGTCGCTGGGAACCTTGGGATCGAAGTGTTCGAAGACGTTGAGCTCGGTCTTCAACGTATGGCGGGTGTTCCAATCCGCCTCGTAGCGGCCGCCCCAGCGGAAGGTCTTGCCCTCGGCGATCTCCACGCCCTCGGTGCAGATCGAGCGGTCGCGCAGCCTGGCCAGGATCGCATCGGGGAAGTCCTGCCCCACGACCCCGACCAGCCGCACCGGCCCGAAGAAGCTAGAAGAGACGGCGAAGAAGGTGGCCGAGCCGCCCAGCGCGTCATCGCGCTTGGCGTAGGGAGTCTCGACGTCGTCGAAGGCCAGAGTGCCGATGACTAGCAGGGACATGACTTGGGGAGGGCAGCGGGTGGAGGGGGATTCGACTCGTCCGGGCGCCCGGCGCGAGGCCGGCCGATCCCGTCCATGGCCGGGTTGGGGAGGGGCATTAGAACCGTCTCGCCGGAGCGCGCCAAGGCGTGGTTGCCCCGGTGTCCGTCAGAGCAGCTCGGGTCCGTCAGATCAGCTCAGATCCTTCAGAGCAGCTCGGCCTCGGCCTGGTGCACCTCGTCGCTGGCGCCCGGTCGCAGGAGGTACAGCCCCCCGATCAGGCCCAGCAGGATCTGACACAGCCGGAAGGTGACGCTGACCGCCACGCCGATGGCGATGCTCTGGCCCATCAGCTTGTAGAGGTAGCCGTACACGGCCTCCCCCAGCCCCCATCCGCCGGGTGCGATCGGCAGGGAACTGACGATGTTCGCCACGGGCACGATGGCCACGTAGTCCCAGAACCCGATTGCGGCCAGGGGCATGCCGAACGCGATCGAGAGGGCCATCACCCCACTGATCGCGCCGAAATGGTTACCCAGGGAGAGTGCGATCGCGAACAGCAGCTCGAGCGGGTGACCGGTGTAGAACACGACCGCGTCGTCGAGCTGTTTGAACTTCTCCCCCAGCGGCAGCTTGGCCATCAACGCGTCGAAGCGCACCAAGCGACGAAGGGTCGGGTTCACGTAGGTCAGCGCTCCGAGCACCATGATCGCGAGGACCACGCTGATCGGTGTCTTGAGCGGCGCGAAGGGGCCGCCGATGACGAAGATCACCACGGCGGCCAGGGCGGCCAAGGTACCGAGGCCGAGGATCCGATCGACGAACACCGAGACCAACGCATCGGCGCGCTTCTTGGGGTTCTCGCGCACGACCAGGACGGCCTTGATCAGATCGCCCCCGGTCAGTCCGGGGACGACCATGTTGAAGAACAGGCCCAGGAAGGTCAGGCGGAAGGTGTCCCACCAGCGCACGACGCAGCCGGCGAGGTTCAAGAGGCGCCACCAGCGCGTGACGCCACAGATCAGCGCGACGAAGAAGCAGCCCATCGCGACCAGCAGGCCGTAGGGATTCAGGTCGGCGAAGACCCGCGGCATGCTCGGCCGGAGCTCGACGGGTTGGCCCTGGGCCTCCCAACGCTCGCCGGTCCAGGTGAGCTCGTAGGCAGCCTGGGGGGACCAGGGCGTGCCCAGCGAGCCGGGACGCTCCGTGGGGCGAAAGGTCGCCACCACGCCGTCACCATCGCCGGCCTTCCAGTCCCCCTCGAGTTCGCCAGCGAGGACGTGCTCCGTCTTGTCCGCGGCGGTCAGCACGAGTTGGTCGCTCCAGGGCAGACGTGAGGCCACGAAAGCCAGGATCAGAGCCCCGACGATCGGCTGGGCCCAACGCAGCCAACGCTTGGCGCCGGTGGCGGGTTGGCTCATCGATCGACTCCGGGGGCCGGCACTCCCGCGCGATAGTCCTCGAACCACATCAGCCACTCTTCGGCTCGCAGGGTTTCGAGCTGAACCGGGGCCAGGCGCGTCAGGGCGGCGCAAGAGGCGACGATCACGGGCCCGTCCTGGAAGTTCACGCCCTGGTCGAGCGCGCGCACCGCGAGCTCGAACCAGGCCTCCTGGGGGTGGTCCTCGGAGGGTCCGACGCTCGCCAGGTGCCGCATGCAGACCTCGATCAGTCGCAGGGCCTGGGACTCGATCGCGGCCGAGAGGATCTCGTGGGTCAGGCTCGGGTCGAAGGTCAACGCCTCCTCGACGGCCGCCGCGCGGACCCACTCCCGTGGATCGCGGACGGCGAGACCCAAGGCAAGGGCCACGCAGCGGCGTTCCAGGGCAAGGGTCAGGGCATCCAGGGGCTCCTCGGCGCCCCGGACCGCCGGGCCTCGCAGCTCGCCCACCTGGCGCAGGAGCGCGCGGGCCCCCTCCAGATCGAGCTCCAAGCCGGCGGCGGCCTCCAGGGCAGCCTCCATGGCAGCGGTGTCATCGGCCGCCGCCAGGCGCGCCGCCACCGACTGGACCAGGGACCGGTCGTCGGTGGTCGATCCTTCGGCGGCGCCCGTCGGGAGCTGCACGATCGACGGGAGGTCGAGGTCGCGCGCGACGTCTCCGAGCACTCGGATGGCCCGCTCACGCACGAGCTGCGAACGACTAGCCGTGGCCAGCAGCGCGCAGACCTCGATCCGGGCGGTCGCCAGCCGGCGATTGCGGCCTTCGTAGTCGGCCAGGGTCAGCAGCTCGTTCAGGGCCCGTTTCTGCGGGCGCGCGACCCTGACCTTCGGATCGCCGTCCGGTGCCGACTCGAACTCGCTCCCGAAGAGGGTCTTCCAGCGGTACTGGAAGCCGCTCACCAGGCGCGCCTGGGGTCGAATCTCCCCATCGGTCGCATGCAGCTCGCGCAGGTTGTGGAGCGCCTTGCCCGGGCCGTTGCAGGCCGTCAGGAGGGTCGCACCGATCAGGGCCAGGGACGCGAGCAGGCGGCGCCCTGGCCGACCGAGGGGGGGATCAGTCCGGTCGCGAGACATGGGCGGAAAGTCTACGCCGCAGGCCACCTCGACACCTTCCGAAGGGCTCCAGAACGTCCTATTCTCTGGCGCCCCAGTCCGGATCCGAACCATGACCACCTTCATCGCAGCCTTCGTCCTCTTCGGCACGTGCGTCCTCGCCATGGCGGTCGGGGTCATGTTCAGCGGCAAGAAGCTGAGCGGATCCTGTGGCGGTCGAGGGCCCGACGGCCGTCCGCTGGGGGACTGCCTGTGCGAGCGCGAGAAGCGCGAGGTCTGTCCGACCGCGCCGAAGGCCGTCTGACCGGCGGCAGAACTCGGACGCCCGGCGGAAACCTGTGGGGGCCGGGGGCGAGGTCGGCGCCGGGCTCGAGCAGCTCAGTGAGTCGCCGCGGGCAGCTCGACTCGCATTCCGGCGAAGCCGCTGCTCTGGCGTTCGGTGAAGGCCCCGCCGTCGTGCAGTAGGAACAGGGCTTCGTAGCCCTGGGTCTCCTCGATCAGCCGCAGGCCGGCGTCGGCCCCCAGGACCATCAAGGCGGTTGCCAGAGCGTCAGCTCGCGCACAGCTCGGCCCCACCACGGTGACCGAGGCCGGCGCGTCGAGCACCGGACGGCCGGTACGCGGATCGATCGTGTGGCTGACTCGTGCACCGTCGACGTCACGGAATCGACGGTAGTCACCGCTGGTGGCCACCGCGCCAGAGTCGGGCGACACCGCCAGGGCCACTTCACGCCCGTCGACCATCGGGCGCTCGATGCCGACGCGCCATCGGTCGCCGCGAGGGCTCTGCCCGCCGAACCGCACCTCGCCGCCGACTTCGAGGAAGTAGCCGGCCAGGTCGAGGGCCTCCAGCGCAGCGGCGGCTTCGTCCACCGCGAACCCCTTGGCGATGCCGGACAGGTCCAGCTGGAGCCCTTCGCGCAGCTTGCGTAGCTCGTGCCGATCGTTCGCGGCAGGCAGGAGCTCGAGGCCGTCCATGCCGACGAGGGACAGGAGTCGTTCTCGCTCCTCGTCGGAAGGGGCCATCGTGTTGCGGGATCCGGCGCCAAAGCCCCAGACGTCCACCAGTGGTCCGACTGTCGGGTCGAAAGCTCCCCCACTGCGATCCCACACGTCGAGGGCCAGCTCGACGACGCTGGCCGTCTCGGCGGACAGGTCGGTCGTCTCCCCGGCACTCGACCGATTGAAGCGACTCAGCTCGCTCTCGACCTTCCAGGTGCTCATGGCTCGATCGACCTGGTCCAGCTCCTGCTGTACGGCCGCGGCGAGCCCGTCCTGGCTCACCCCTGCACCACCGACCCCGCCGGGCGCGTCGACGGCGACGAGATTCCAGCTCGTCCCCATCGACAGGCCGGAGACCCTGTGCACGGCGTCGGTCTTCTGGGGGTCGGTCGGTGAACAGGCGCCCAGGGCCATCACCAACAGCAGACTGCAGCGAACGCCAACGGGGAGAGCCCCGTTGGTCGAGGCTCTCCCCGTCGAGCGAGTCATCGTCAGGTCGACCTTCGATGTAAGCGCGGATCAGCCGCCGAAGTCGTCGAGGTCGATCATCTCCGGGTCGACACCGAGGTCATCGAGCATCTTCAGCACGGCCGAATTCATCATCGGCGGTCCGCAGAGGTAGTACTCGATGTCCTCGGGGGCCGGATGCTTGCTGAGGTGGTTGGCGAGCACGACCTGGTGGATGAAGCCCACGTGCCCGGTCCAGTTGTCCTCGGGCTTCGGCTCCGACAGGGCGACGTTCCAGGAGAAGTTGTCGAACTTCTCGGCCAGCTCGTCGAAGTCCTCCACATAGAACATCTCGCGCAGGCTCCGGGCGCCGTACCAGTACGAGACCTTGCGGTCCGTCCCGAGCGTCTTGAACATGTGCATGATGTGACTGCGCAGCGGCGCCATGCCGGCGCCACCGCCGATGAAGCAGCACTCGCGCTTGGTGTCCTTCAGGTGGAAGTCACCGAAGGGACCGCTCATCACCACCTTGTCGCCCGGCTTGCGGCTGAAGATGTAGGACGAGGCCTTGCCACCGTTGGTGCCCTCGGGGGCGTTGGGCGGCGGGCTGGCGATCCGGATGTTGAGCATGATCAGGTCATCGCCCTCGGCCGGGTAGTTGGCCATGGAGTAGGCGCGCTCGATCGGCTCGTCGTTCCAGGCCTTGTAGCGCCAGATGTTGTAGCCGTCCCAGTCCTCGTGGTACTCGTCCTGGATCACGAAGTCCTTGTAGTCGCACTTGTAGGGCGGGACCTCGATCTGGACGTACTCACCGTTCTTGAAGTCGATCCTCTCGCCTTCCGGGAGGCGAACGACGAACTCCTTGATGAAGGTCGCGACGTTGTCGTTCGACTCGACCGTGCAGTTCCACTTCTTCGCGGAGAAGACCGAGGCGGGCACCTCGATCCGCATGTTGTCCTTGACCTTGACCTGGCAGGACAGGCGACAGCCCTCGCGGGCCATGGCCCGGTTGATGTGGCCTTCTTCCGTGGGCAGCAGGCCACCGCCACCCTCGCGCACCTTGACGATGCACTGGGCGCAGGTGCCACCACCGCCGCAGGCGGAGGGGACGAAGAGCTTGTTCGCGGCCAGCGTCGTGAGCAGGTTGCCGCCGGCGGGGACCTCGAGGGCGTGCTCCTCGTCGTTGTTCACGACGATCTTGACCTTGCCCGTGTTGACGAGCTGGCTCTTGGCCGCGAGGAGCACGAACACGAGGCCGATCACGACCAGCGTGAAGGCTCCGACACCGAGGAGGATCGTGGTCATTGCTTGGGATTCGGTAGCGGGGCGTGGGGTTTGGATCCGCCGCCGATCAGAGCTGGATACCGCCGAAGATCATGAAGCCCATGGCCATGAGCCCCGCGGTGATGAAGGTGATGCCCAGCCCGCGCAGTCCGGGGGGCACGTTCGAGTACTTGAGCTTCTCGCGGATCGCGGCCAGGGCGATGATCGCCAGCCAGAAGCCGACGCCCGATCCGAAGCCGTAGACGATCGACTCGAGGAAGCCGTACTCGCGCTGAACCATGAACAGGCTCGCACCGAGGATCGCGCAGTTCACCGCGATCAGCGGCAGGAACACGCCCAGGGCTGCGTAGAGGCTCGGCGAGAACTTGTCGATCGACATCTCCACGATCTGCACGACCGAAGCGATGACGGCGATGTAGGCCACGAAGCCGAGGAACGACAGGTCGAACTTGGCCGCCGCTTCCGCCCCCATGATCCAGGACAAGGCGCCCTCCCGCAGGAGGTAGTTGTAGATCAGGTTGTTGAGCGGGGTGACCAGGGTCAGCACGAAGACCACGGCGATCCCCAGGCCCATGGCCGTCTCGACCTTCTTGGAGACGGCCAGGAACGAGCACATCCCCAGGAAGAAGGCCAGGGCCATGTTCTCGACGAAGATGGCCTTGAGGGTGAGGTTGATCAGTTCCATCTCAGTTGCCCTCTTCCTGGATCGACGGTTCGACGCTGCGTTGGATCCAGATGAACAGCCCGATCAGGAAGAAGGCTCCGGGCGAGAGCACCAACAGGCCGTTGGGGTAGTACCAGCCGCCTTCGTTGACGCTGGCCAGGACGTTGTGTCCCAGGAGCTTCCCGGAGCCGAACAGCTCCCGGAAGAACCCGACGTAGATCAGGATCAAGCTGTAGCCGAGGCCGTTGGCCAGGCCGTCCAGGGCCGCCTTGCCGGGCGGATGCCCCATGGCGAAGGCTTCGGCCCGTCCCATCACGATGCAGTTCGTGATGATCAGGCCGACGAACACAGACAGCTGCTTGCTGACGTCGAAGAGGAAGGCCTTCATGAACTGGTCGGCCACGATCACCAGCGAGGCGATCACCGCCAGCTGCGTGATGATGCGGATGCTGCTCGGGATCTTGTTGCGCAGCAGCGAGATCGCCGTGTTCGAGCAGGTCAGCACGAAGGTCAGGGCCAGGCTCATGACCAGAGCGGTCTCGAGCTTGGTGGTCACCGCCAGCGCAGAGCAGATTCCGAGCACCTGCAGGGTGATCGGGTTCTGCGTGTGCAGCGGATCGATGAGGATCTTCTTGGTCTCGGTCTTCATGGTTGGCGGGTAGGCGCGGTGCGCCTACTGCTGCACCCCGTGCAGAAAGGTCCCGTATCCATCCGGGCCGAGCCAGAGGTCGACCATCCACTTGACGCCGTTTGAGGTGATCGTCGCGCCCGACATCCCGTCCACCTCGTAGGGGTGGGTGGACATGCCGGCCTTGACGACGGTCACCAGGGGATCGCCGTTCTCGTCATAGACCTGCTTGCCGACCCACTGGCTCTTCCAGCGTGGGTTGTCGACCTCGCCCCCCAGACCCGGCGTCTCGCCGTGCTCGTAATAGGTGATGCCGACGACCTCGGACAGGTCGGTCGAGATGGCCATGTAGCCGTAGAGGGTGGACCAAAGGCCGTTGCCCCAGATCGTGATCACCCAGCACTCGTGGCCCTCGATCCCGACCTTGTAGACCTTCAGTCGGTTGGGCAGTCGGGCGAGCTGGGTGCGCTGGTGCTCGGGGGGCGTGGGCTCGCTCAGGGCCGGGTCCTTGGCCTCCCTGATCGGGTCGACGGCCGCGGCCTCCGCGCCCGTGAGCAGCACCTCGCCGGTGCGACGGTCGACGACCAGCTCCTCGATCGACTCGAACAGCTTCTCGACCTCCTCCTTGGGCAGCTTGGCGCCACCTTCGATCACGCCAGCCACGGCCAGCACGTTGAGGCGCTGGTCAAGGATCTTGTTGACCTCCTGGAGGGGCTTCAGCTCGACCGCGAGCACGGAGACCGCCAGGGAGCAGACCAGGCAGAGGATCGTCGCGAAGACGACGATGTACTTGTTACTGAAGTCCAAGGCGCACCTCCCGGCGTCGGATGTTGGCCTTCGTGACGTAGTAGTCGATCAGCGGCGCGAACACGTTCATGAAGATGATCGCGAGCATGATTCCGGCTGGGTAGGCGGGGTTGAGGACCCGCACCATGATCATCAGGGCGCCGATACCGAAGCCGTAGATCCAGCGTCCCAGGTTGGTCTGGGCGGCCGAGACCGGGTCGGTGGCCATGAAGACGGTGCCGAAGGCGAAGCTGCCCACGACCAAGTGCCACTGGGGCGATACGGCCATGTAGTGGGTCGGGCGCGGCGCGAAGGCGTTCAGCAGCAGCACCGTAAGAACCATGCCAATGGTGCAGCTCAGCATGATCCTCCAGCTCCCCACGCCGGTCGCGATCAGGATCACCGCTCCGATCAGGCAGGCGACGAAGCTCGTCTCCCCCACCGAACCCGGGATGAAGCCCCAGAAGGCGTCCCACCACGTGTAGAGGTACTGCGAGGTGTCGGCGCCGTGGACGAACATCGTCCCCAGGGGCGTCGCTCCGGAGAAGCCATCGACCCAGTTGGCGTTGTTGGCCACCCAGACGAGGTCCCCGGACATCTGCGCCGGGTAGGCGAAGTAGAGGAAGATTCGCGCCGTCAGCGCCGGGTTGAGGATGTTCATCCCCGTGCCGCCGAAGACCTCCTTGCCGATCACCACACCGAAGGCGATGCCCAGCCCGACCTGCCACAGGGGCGTGTCCGGGGGCAGGGTCAGCGGGAACAGCAGGCTGGTGACCAGGAAGCCCTCGTTGATCTCGTGCTTGCGGATCACCGAGAAGAGCGCCTCGAGCAGGCCACCCACGGCGATCGTCACGGCGTACATGGGCAGGAAGGCCCAGGCGCCGCGCAGCATCGCCTCGACGATCTGCGGGACGGTCAGCGACGCCAGCTGCACCGCGGGGTTGGCCGCGTGCATCTCCCAGTAGCCGGCGTTGAAGATCCCGAACACGGTCGCCGGGATCAGCGCCAGCACGACCATGATCATGGTCCGCTTGAGATCAGCGGCGTCGCGGACGTGCGGGCCCGACTGGGTCCGCGATCCGGGCGTGTAGAGGAAGGTGTCGGCGGCCTCGAAGAAGGGGTAGAGCTTCTCGAGCTTGCCGCCCTTGTGGAAGTGAGGCTCGACCTTGTCGAGTTGCTCGCGGAGGAACTGCACGTCAGCCCTCCTTCTCGATGCGGGTCAGCATGTCGCGCAGCATCTCCGTGACGGGGAGCTTGCAGGGGTCAACGTATTCGCACAGGGCCAGGTCTTCCTCGGCCAGCTCGAGTGCGCCGAGCTTCTCGGCTCCCTCCATGTCGTGGCTGGCGAGGGCCTTGATCAGTTGCGTGGCCAGGATGTCGAGGGGCATCACCCGCTCGTAGACCCCGATCGGCACGATCGCACGCAGGCTGCCGTTGGAATCGGTGTCCATCCGGAAGCGCTTGCGGAAGAACTTGTCGAGCAGCAGGTTCGTCAGGCTGTAGCGACCGGCGACCGGCATCATCCAGCCCAAGAGCTGGCGGCGCACCGCGTCGTCCAGCAGGGTCAACTGGTTGCCATAGCGCCCCAGGTAGCCCTGGGGGCCGGCCAGCTCCAGGTGTCGACCGTCGAGGGCCGATCCGTCGACCACACGCACCTCGTCCTGGGCGCCCTCGCCCGCGGACAGTGCCGCCAGCGCGGCTCCTTGCCGCGTGCGGATCAGGCGCGGCTCGCGGGCCATGGGACCGGTGATCGCGACCACCCGGGTGGTGCTCAACTTGCCGCTGGTGAAGAACTGCCCGATGTCGGCCACCGCCTGGTAGCCGATGTGCCAAGCGACCCGTCCCCCGCCCACCGGGCAGAGGTGGTGGATGTGGGTCCCCGCGTTGCCGGCCGGGTGGGGACCCGCGAAGGTCTCGGTCCGCACGCCCTCCGCGGTCAGCGCGCCCCAGTTCTCCCCGGGAGCGACGCACAGGAACACCGCTCCGGACTGCAGCGCAACCAGGACGGCGAGGCCGGCGCGGAACGCATCCTCGCGCCCGGCGAGCGCGTCCAGGGGGCGCGGCGCCAGGGGACGCGTGTCCATCGCCGTGACCACGATCCCGACCGGACTGTCGTCCGTGCGCGCGATGGTGTCGTAGGGGCGCCGCCGCAGGTTCGCCCACAGGCCCGAGGTCTGCAGGGCCGCCTTGAGTTGCTCGGGGCTGGCGCTGCCGGGCTTGGGCGCATCGAGATCGATCTGCCCGCTGCCCTCCACGTCGATCACCACCGACAGCGGCAGTCGACGGGCTCCGCGGTGAATCGCCCGGACCTTGCCAGCGCTGGGTGCGGTGAAGAGCACCGCCTCGTCGCGCCGGTCATGGAACAGGGGCTGGCCGACCTGGACCGTTTGGCCCTCCTCGACGAGCAGCTTGGTCTTGATCCCGCGCGCTTGCTGCGGGAGCAGGGCCACCTGCCCGACGTCGAGTCGGTCGCTGATGGTGCTCGTGGCGGCGCGACCGTCGATGGGGACGTCGAGACCGCGTTTGATCGTGATCGGGGGCATGGACTGGGGGCGTCGCGTGACCTCGGCGAGACCCGTCGGACGGGTGGGTGCCGCAGGGGGGTGGCACAGCTGGAACGTCGTTCGGATCTCCGCAGGACCCCCGCCGACAGCGGCGGGCGGCCCGGGAGTCGGGCGAACCGCGTTAAGGCGCGTGATGATAGGCAGCACCCCCCTCCCGTTTCAGCGACGAGGGGGGCTTTTCGTGCCCAAATCCAGCCCGATCCCGAGACCGGCCCGAGGGCGTGCGGCGAACTTCGTGCTCGGCGCGGGCCGCGTTCGCCCGCGCGGGACAGCCCAGCGGGGTCCCCTCCACAGCTTCGGGCACTCCGTCTGGTCCGGCACGAAATGCCGGTCCGCGTGTCGCGCCGGCTCCGAGGGCGAGCGCCACTCGAACTCGCTTGCGACGCCGTCGAGGGTCGTGGGTCGAGGCGCGGCGAGTGAGTCGAGCCAGACTTCACTCGCGGTCATGGGTGGTGAGGTCGCCCCCGGCAGCACCGACGGTGCCGCCGGGGAGGGTGGTGGAGGCGGCGGGAATTGAACCCGCGTCCTGGAACCGTCCCGACCGGAGCGTCTACGTGTGTAGTTCGCGCTTTGTTTCTCGGCCGGTCGGCGCTCGCGAACTTGCTACGCCCAGCCCAGCCTCGGTAAGTCTCGTCGCTCCACCCCGAGGCGCAGTTCGGCGACCAGCCCGCTGATTGCGTCTCCAAAGGGCCGCGGGCGTACCCCCTGGAGACGGCTGTCTATTGATTAGGCAGCGATTGCGTAGTTGTCGGCACGTAAAGATGCCTTTCCCGGGATGATTAGCGGGGTGACTCGGGATCCCCGACACGCAGCTCGCAGCGGATTCAGAACCAGTCGAAACCGGTACGCCCCCACCTGGTCCTCGGCGCCGCAATCAGCCACCGGGGACCCGCGAGATCATAGGACGGGACGGGTCTGCTGCCCACTGTGCTCCTTCGACACTGTGCTCCTTCGACACCGTGCTCCTTCGACGCTGCGTTCCAGCGCCCTGGCAGCTCGCCCGTCAGCGCCTGCGACCCATGGCCCGGGCCATGTCGCGCTTGGCTTCCTTCTCGCGCTCCGACGAGCGCTTGTCGTGGAGCTTCTTGCCCCGCGCCAGGGCCAGCCGGCACTTCACCAGGTGCCCGTCGAACAGCAGCTCCAGCGGCACCAGGGTCACGCCCTTCTCCCGGACCTTCTTGAACAGCCGCTCGATCTCCTTGCGGTGTAGCAAGAGGCGCCGGGCCCGGGTCGGCTCGTGGTTCATCTTCGGCCCGGCCTGGGGGTACTCGGGGATGTTGGCCCCGATCAGGGTCACCCCGTCGTGCTTGACCAGGGCGTAGGCCTCCTGGATCGAAGCCCGCCCAGCCCTCAGACTCTTGACCTCGGTTCCGAGCAGGGCGATCCCGGCCTCGAACTCCTCGAGGAACAGGTAGTCGTGCTTGGCCCGTCGGTTGGTTGCGATGGGGCGGCGGAGGCGTGGCGAGTCGGCCATGGCAGTCGAGGATATCCGGCCGCGCATGGGGATGTGGTCCTCGGACTTCCCTCCCCCATCGAGCTAGCCCATGTTCCACGCCAGAACGATCGGATTCGACCTGCGCCGCCTCACCCGCCCCCTCATGGCCGCCCTGGGCCTGACCTTCGCCGCCATCGGTGCGGTCGGGGTGGTCGTGCCCCTCTTGCCGACGACGCCCTTCCTGCTGCTGGCGGCCTGGTGCTTCTCCAACAGCTCGCCGCGGCTGCACAACTGGCTCCTGGCCAGCCCGGTGCTCGGGCAGTTGCTGGCCGACTGGGGCGCCTACGGGGCGATCCGGCTGCGGGCCAAGTGGGTCAGCACCGCGGTGCTCTTGGGCTTCATCGCCTGGCCGATCGCGGGTGGCCGCGTGCCCTTGAACCTGCTCCCCTTCGTCGGACTCACCGTCGCCGCCGTACTGACTTTCATCTGGACCCGCCCCTCCGGCCCGCCGGCGGTGTCGCGCGATCCAAGCGGACAGCCCGAAGATCTCCCGTCTGGCCGTTGACCGCCGCCCGGGCGGTCCTTAGCTTCTTCGCTCCACTCGTGCCCGGGTGGCGGAATTGGTAGACGCGCTAGGTTCAGGTCCTAGTCCGCTTTATCGCGGGTGGGGGTTCGAGTCCCCCCTCGGGCACCATCTCCCTGTGCCGCCGATTTGCGCGGCCAGGTGAGCCTTGGCGGGGAGTCGAGGCCCGGTGTTCTTCCCGAACTCCACAGGGGGCCTCCCCGAAATTCAGTGGGGCGGAAGCGGCCCGATCGGTCGCTCCCCGCGTGCCGTGGGGTTCTCCACCTACCGACCCCACTCCCCCGCGTGGCTATTCCACGCGATCCAGGAGCAGGGCATCGAGTCGGGACAGATGCTCGCTCAGGTCCCGTGACCGCGTCGAGCGAGCCGACTCCAACGCGGGTCCGAAGACGGCCCCGATCGTCGTTGCGAAGCCCTCGGTTTCTGCGGCCGTCCAGTCGAGAGGAGTACTGACCTTGATCTCCGCCAGGATCGCGCCCCAGCTGTCATCGAACGGACCCGCGGAGGCCGCGTTGGCGAGTCTGGTTCGGAGGAGGTCCACCTCGACCTCGGCCGCCGCCACCTCGTCCTTGGCCGTGTCCAGATCGGCCTGGTCCGCAGGCGGGTTGGTCTGCGCCTCGAGTGCAGAGAGCTCGTCGCGCTCGGCCTGCAGAGTCTTCTGCGCCACCGCGACCTTCTCTTTCGCCTGGATGTACTCCACCAGATCCTGTCGCAGTCCATCGAGCGCCGGCTCTTGGAGGCTGGCCACCAAGTGCTCCGCGATGCTCTTGGCCTCCTCCAACTGACTCTTGAACCCATCCCCTGTCGGCGGAGCATCGGGGATGGCCGACACTCGATCCAAGTCGCCGGCACACCGAAGCAACGTCCCTTCGATCAGGGCTCGCTTCTCCGTGCGCCGCGAACCGGCCGGATCGAGAGCATCCGAAAGGGACTGCGGAAGCTCGGCCCGCACTCGACCGAGGTCCGTGGCGAGCTGTTGGGCCACCGCCAGCAGGCGATCGCGGTTCCAGTCCTGCTGTGCCTCGAAGAGGGTCAGGACCGCTTGGCCGTAGCCCTGCTCCTCCTGCTCGAGAGCACCGTCCGCACCTTCCAGCAGGGCCGCGGCCCGCGCCATGGCGACTGGGCTGACCCCGCCCGAGGCGGCGAAGAGAGCCAGACCCTTGGTGGTCTTGATCAGGTCCTCGTTGGAGGCGGAGAAACCCTTGACGTACCAGTTGCCCACGTCGTCCTTGACCACCACGTACTCCGTCTTGCCGGAGCCCCTGAGGGTCACGGTGTTGATCCTCTGCCAGAACTGGCGATCGATCCACTCCAGGTCGGGGCCGTCGCCGCCGGAATCAGCGGCTCGACCGCGATTGCGATCGTCGACCAGGTAGCTGGTCCGCAGGTAGGCGGTGGCGGGCCGGATGTGGATCATCCCACTGCGCTGCTCGTAGGCGAAGGCCATGGCGGCTCGCAGCTGCGTCGCGGCTTCGGACTCGCCGTGTTCCTTCAGCTCGGCGATCAGCTCGTACCGCAACTTGTCGATGACACGGTCGAGAACGTCCTTGGCGGGTTCATCGGGGCCCGCAGAGGTATCCGAGAGCAGCGCGCCCGCCGCCGCGCGGGCAGACGGCCCGGCATCCGCGATGCCCCGCTCGAAGGTCTCGGCGCTCTCCAGCGCGTTGGCGACACTCAGGATCGAGTTGGAAATCGCCCCGAGCAGATCCGTGTACGTCGTCAGGTCCTGACCCCCGGCGATCGAGTCGAAGCTGCCGAGCACTCGGAGCTTCTCCGCGAACCGGATCAAGGCATCGGTCAGTGCCCGCCGGCTAGCCTCCGCATTCCCCAAGGGTTCGTCGGCGTATTTGTCGTCGAGATAGTTGTTGATCAGGGTGTCGAGCCCATCCACGAGCCGCCCTTGGCTCAACCCCGCCCCACCACCGCCGAGGCTTTGGCGATTGGCTTGGTCGAATTGACGACCCAGAGCTCGGGCCTCGCCGACTTCGAGGTGGACGTCATCCTCTTTCTCGACCTCTTTCTCGACCTCTTTCTCGACCTCTTTCTCGACCTCTTTCTCGACCTCTTTCTCGACCTCTTTCTCGACCTCTTTCTCGACCTCTTTCTCGACCTCTTTCTCGACCTCTTTCTCGACCTCTTTCTCGACCTCTTTCTCGACCTCTTTCTCGACCTCTTTCTCGACCTCTTTCTCGACCTCTTTCTCGACCTCTTTCTCGACCTCTTTCTCGACCTCGACGCTCGCCGCCTTGGAGTCCTCCGAGTGAGCAGCCTCCGACTCGACGGCAATCTTCGGCCCGACGACCAATCCGTACGCACGGCGTGAGCGGGCTATCGGCCCGGCGCTGCCTGTTCGGCTCGAATAGGGTCCGAATCGACGAACGTCGTCCTCTTGGGAGTCGTCGAGATCGAAACGCAGGATGAACTCGCGATGGAGTCGAAGCAGTGCGCTCGCGAGCACGGGACCGCTCATGGGGGCGACCAGGCGCTCGGCCAAGTTCGACGCGAATCTGCTCGTGGTTCGCTTGATCTCATCCCTATCCCGAGCCGCGAACGCCTCGGAGACCGCATCGAGCTGCTCGCCGAGCTCATCCGTGACGACCTTACGTGCCTGTGCTTGGGCGGGGTCGACGCTGGTCAGGGCCGCTCGGAGCATCCAAGTGTGAAGCAGCTTTCCTACGGCCTCGGCCGCTAGGCCACGGCGTTGGGATGCAAGCGGGGACTCGTCCATGTCGGCCGCGCCCAGGTACTCGAGAGAGCGCTCGAAAACCGTCTCGAGGCGTGCCCGCGAAGCTCCGAAGGCTTCTGCGACGACCTGGATCTCCTCCACGCAGACTTCGATCACGGGTCGATCGAGAACCTTGGCCGGTTTGACGAAGACCGCGCACGCGATCGCCTCTGCGACGACTTCGCTCGAGAGAGCCTCGAATGTGTAGTTTGCACCGACTTCTTCAAGATCGGTCGTCTCGGGGATCCCGGCCAAGCTGCGAATGGACGGATCGTGTTCGATCGCCGCCTTCAGGAGCCCCTGGCCGTCGCGGCGAGACCCATCAGCCGTCAGGAAGCTCTTGAGGACGCTGCGCAGGTTCACCGCCGTCTCTTGGCCCGGCTCGACCGAATGCCCGTCGAGTGCGGTCTGCAGTGCCTCCAGCTCCGCCGACGGTTCGACTTCCCCGTTCAGAAACGCCCGTAGCGGCTCGAAGCTCATGTAGGCGTCGAGAGCTTCGGAGATCAGTTCACCCCACAGGTCGCCCCCCGAGTCGCGGGAGAGGTCCCTGAATAGGCCCAAGATGCTCTGAACGCGCCGGGCCTCGGGGCTGCGAAAATACTTGTAGTCCGGCGCGCCGATCGGGTCCTGCTCGTCAAGGGTCAGCAGCTCGTTCGGATCGCGGGTCCAAAAGTCGCGGTACCAGTCCAGCTTCTGTAGGTCGGCCTGGTTGAACGATCGCACTCCCGGTTCGCCGCGCGCGTAGACCTCGAGGCTGTCGCGGACCTTCACCAAGAGCGGCTTGGCGGCGACGGCCATCACGCTCAATTGTTGGACCTGGACGTCGTGCTCATTGGCCAGGGGGCCCTTGTAGACGTCGACCTCGATCGCGAGCCGGGCGCAGGCCGCGAGCAGCAGGCAGCCGCCGAGCGCTAGTGCTCGGGAGGTCCAGGCTGAGCGGTTCGGGAGGCTCATTGGCCGGCCTCCAGTTCCGTCTCGAAGCTCTCGATCGCCGACCGTTCGCGGAGCGCCTTAGACACCGCTGAGGTCACCTTGCGGGTGACTTCGGGGCTCGAGGTCGCCTCCAGGGACTTTGCGGCCGAGAGCTGACCGAGGGCGTCGTCGATGGCGCTGAAGAAGTCCGACGGGTCCGAGGACATCACCACGGCCAGTCGGTGATCGGCGGGAGCCTCGCGGAAGCCCTCCGGGCCGAAGAGCATCATCCGGCGCCCGGTCTTCAAGGACACGTCGCCGCGAGTGCCGTTCTTGTCCTGGAATTCCAGCTCCCGGGTTTCGGGATGGAAGGAGAGCGTCGTGCCCAAGGAATCGACGAAGGCCGCGGGCACCCATCCGGCCGCGT
Organism: Engelhardtia mirabilis; assembly: GCA_007751255.1. Classification (GTDB taxonomy): domain Bacteria; phylum Planctomycetota; class UBA1135; order UBA1135; genus Engelhardtia; species Engelhardtia mirabilis. The sequence goes on along the minus strand of CP036296.1, from coordinate 3,438,555 downwards.
AGTTGGTCGTCGAGACGGGCGCGGACCAACCCGTCACCCGCACGCGATACACGGCCGGCGGAACTTGCTCGCTGGGGTCGAAGACGCCCAGGTAGTAGAGCTGGTCGAGGCGGTGGGCGCCGAAGGAGGCGCAGGAAGCGGCTCCCGTCGCCAGCAGTCCCAACGCGATGAGGGCGAGCCGAGCGACGACGGACGTCGAGCGACGAACGAAAAGAGGGCCAGAGATACGATCCAAGTTCTCCTCCGAGGACCGGACAGCAAGCGAGCGGGCGAGCAGCGACAGGGCAAGCTGAGCTGCACTGCCGGGAGCCTAGCGGCCGATCGCCGATTTGGCGAGCCTGAACCTAGGAGGCCGAGGTATCGCCCAGGCTCGACCGACTCAGAAGCTGTTGTCCTGCGGATAGCACTTGATCGTGACCACGATGATCACGAGCAGTACGGCCGCGAGACCGAGCAGGATCCAGGCCCAGAACGGCATGCGCGCGGCGCCCCCGGATCAGCGCGCCCCCGGCGCGCGGTAGACGAGCAGGGCTCGTGAGCCCATCTCACCGGGCAGCTCGTGCTCCCAGACCGTGTCGAGCGCGAAGCCCAGGCGTTCCGCCTCACGCTCGGCGGCGCGGACCTCCCGCGACCACGACGGCCCCTTGAACATGACCAGGTCGTGGAAGGAGTGGCGGACCTTGCGGAGCAGGCGCACGTTCTCACGCACCGAGCTCAGGGCGCGCATGAACACCACGTCACAGCGACCCTTGACCAGGTAGTCCTCGCCGCGGGCCCACTCGGCCTTGACGTTCTTGATCCCCATGGTCTCGATCGTCGCGGCCATGAAGTCGGCCTTCTTGCGCCTGGTCTCGACCAACGTCACGCGACAGTTCTCTTCACAGATCGCCGTCGGCATCCCGGGGAAGCCCGCGCCCGAACCGAGGTCGACCACCGTCCGCCCCATCAGGGGCAAGAGCCGCGTCGCCCGCCAGGAGTCGAGGTAGTGCTTCACCGCGACCTCCTTGGCGTCGACGATCGCCGTCAGGTTGAGGCGCTGGTTGCCCTCTAGCACCAGCCGCGCGTGCTCCGCGTAGCGGTCGAGCACGCCGGGCAGCACCTCCTCGGCCTGGAAGGCCCAGTCCAGCGCGGCTTTCAGCTCGTCGATCGACGGCAGGGGCAGCTTGGCCAGGGCCGGATCCGGCTCGTCCTCGGCCGCCTCCTGGGCCGCCTTCGCAGCGGCGGCCGCCGCCGCCTTGGCCTCGGGGTCGAGGGGCTGTTCCTCGTCGTCGGAGGATTCCCCGGACTCGTCGTCCAGGTCATCGTCTCCCGAGACATCCTCCATCGAGGTGCCGGAGTCGAGGTCCAGGAGATCGTCGTCGCCGGGCTGATCCGAGTCGTTGCTGAGCATGGCAGGGACCTCCAGGTCGAGCACGGAAGGCGCTCTCTGGAGGGCGAAGAGGGTATCAGCCGGCCATCGCGCGGGCCATAGAGGCCGCTAGTCCAAAGCCGTCCTACCAACAGTGGCAGTGCGACCATTGGCCCCAGACCCGGTCCATTCCAACTGAGTCCATTCCAACTGAACTGGAATTGCCGTCCGAATCCGCTGGGGGGGGCGCTCATCGCTCTGCCTCGCACGCGCATCGAACTGACCGATGGACGGCTTGTGCCCGCCGAGCGAACATCACCCGGACGGGGTGGCAGGGCAGGAGGGATTCGAACCCCCAACCTATTGATTTGGAATCAACCGCTCTACCGTTGGAGCTACTGCCCTATCCGAGGGGCGACCAAACTACTCCCGTGCAGGCGGGCCATCAAGGCCGCAGGGGGCCCATCCTGGGTTCGGAGGCGGACTTCCGTGGGATCCAGCGCGATGGTTCGAGGCTCGGGGATGGTGTAGCCTCTCGGCCTTCCAGAACCACAGTCGACGAAGACCCGCTGGTGGGTCCACTCGCACGCGCCGGCCGGGCGCGCGGCACGCGGATCCCCGCGCTGCCCCCCCGAGCCCCGAGCAGACAATACGAGTTGAGCGACCGAACAGAGGCCTCAGAGCAAGCGGACCGGGCGAACCCCGGGTCCGATCGGGATCCGAACCAAGGTCCGGCGCGCAAGCGTCGACGGCGCAAGCGTTCGCGATCTCGCGAGCCGCGCGGCGAGGATGGCGCGTCCTCGGACGGTGCCGCGCCGGACAGGACCTCCCCGGATGGGGCCGCGAACCTACGTGCGCCGCGGGCGGACGATGCGCCCTCCGGCGATGCCCCCCGGGGCGAGCGCAGCCGCCGGGCCCCCCGGCCGGTGGTCGGGCGTGGCGAGCGGGGCCTGCGCTCCGCGGGCAAGTTCGACGAGGACCAGGTGCCCCGCGCCGATCGCGACCTGAGCGGCGCCGAGGTCTCCCCCGCCGATCGCATCCCACGGCACAAGATCGATCAGGACGCCCTGCGCGTCGTGTCGCGCCTGTACCGGCGCGGCTTCGAGGCCTACCTGGTCGGCGGCTGCGTGCGCGACCTTCTCGTTGGCCTCGAGCCGAAGGACTTCGACGTCGCCACCGAGGCCCATCCGCGTCAGATCAAGCGCATCTTCCGCAACGGCCGCATCATCGGACGGCGCTTCAAGTTGGTGCACGTGGTCTACGGCGACCACATCGTCGAGACCTCGACCTTCCGCGCGGCCCCGCCCCAGAGCGACGGGGACGACGGCGACCTGTTGATCGTCGACGACAACGAGTTCGGGACCGCCGCCGAGGACGCCGCGCGCCGGGACTTCACGATCAACGCCCTGTTCCTCGACCCCCTCGAGAACAAGCTGATCGACTTCGTCGGCGGGCTCGAGGACCTGGAACGCAGGCAGCTGCGCACCATCGGCGATCCTTACGTGCGCCTGGCCGAGGACCCGGTGCGGATCCTGCGCGGGATCAAGTTCGCCACGCGCCTGTCCTTCGACATCGAGCCGCGCACCTGGAACGCCATGTGCGACCTGTCCCAGGAGCTCGAGCGCTCGGCCCCGCCGCGGGTCGTGGAGGAGATCCTGAAGCTGTTGCGCTCCGCCCACTCGGCTCCGGCCTTCAAGCTCCTCGACGAGTGCGGCGCCCTCGGCGTGTTGTGCCCGGAGATCGCGGACTGGCTCGAGTGGGCGCGCAGCGGCGCCGACGACCCGGACTACCTCTGGCGCCTGTTGACGGACCTGGACCAGCGCACCCGGCGCGGCAAGGAGCCCAGCATCTCCCTGGCCCTGGCGGTGCTCTTCGCGCCCCTGGCCGAGCGGGTCCTGGCACGCCTCGAGACCCAGAAGGCCGTCACCGACGGCCAGATCCAGACCGCCCTGGGCGAGCTGCTGGAGCCGATCGGTGCCCCCTCGCGCCTCTCGCGCCGGGACCTGGGCCAGGCCCGGCGGATGCTGGCCAACCAGCGGCGCTTCTCCCAGCCCTCCAGCAAGCGCTTCCGTCCCCTCTTGTTCATGCGCTCGCCGGACTTCGAGGCGACCCTCGAGCTCTTCCACCTGCGCACCGAGGCCCGGGACGAGGGCTGGGACCTGCTGGAGAGCTGGCAGCAGCGCTACCGGGCGGCCCTGGAGGTCGACGACGTCGAGGTCGACCAGATCCGCTCCAAGCGCCGTCGGCGGCGCCGTCGGCCGCGGGCCTCGGCCGACGACTGAAGACTTATTGGTCCCGAGCGTGGGGCAACCCGCTTCCTGAGGCCCTGGGCCGGGGAGCCCGCCCAGATCCGCGCCCGGGCCCAGGGATCCGGCCCCGGGGCCCTGGCGCGCCGTCGGAGCCCGGGATAGTTTTCAGGCGTCCGAGGGAGCCTCGCCCGCGCGGGTGCGATTTCCTCCGGACACCCGCCTCGATCCCTCTGGGTCGGTACCGGTGCCCGCCTGGTTTCCAGTCGCGAGCACGTCCGGTCCCCCACTAGCGGGGAGGGATCGAGGCGGTCGCCCCCCCCCCGGCTCTGATGGGGTGAACGGGCCGAGAGCGGGGCGGCCAGCGACCCCACGGGCGCCCAGGGCCGGCCGGACGGTGACTTTCGGCGCGCCGGGGCTATTGCAAGGGCCGGGGATCCGACCCATCGAGACGATCGCTCTGCGGTCATCGACCCCGCCAGTCCTGCCCCGTTGTTCGATCCTCGAACGCAATGGGTCCAAGGGGCTGTAGACCCCGCCCGCTGGCTTGGCACCATCTGCCCAACCATGCTGCCGCTCACCATCGGGGCGCTCCTTTGCGCCCAAGCCCTGGTCCCGTCCAACCCGGCCGTCACGACCGCGCCCCCGACGTCGGGCGCGGTCCGTGCCATCGGCGACGAGCTCACCGACGCGGAGGTCCTGGCGGCCTTCGAGTCCATGGACGAGCGCAAGCAACGCGGGGTGGTCGACTACCTGCGGATGGACCTGTCGCACAGCGAACGGTTCCAACTCCAGGTGATCCGCTTCGCCCTGTCCCAGAGCGATCGCGACCCCGGCCTGTGGCCCGAGGCGCCGCCGATCCACTGGTTCGATCCCGTCGAGCACGCGCCGGGACAGCCCATCGCCAGACGCGTGCTGGAGGTCGACAGCAAGGCCGCCCGCAAGATGCGTGACGACCTCAAGCGCGGCATTCCGAAGCGGCGCCTGGACCCTGGCTACGTCTACGACTGGGGCACGGGCGACGTCCAGCGGCTCGCGAGCGAACAGGACCCCCACCGCATCGTCTCCAATGCGCTGAAAGGCTTTGCGCCCGACCTGGACCTGGCCGAGGCCCTGGTCCTGCGCTGGCTCGACGACGGGGCCCAGCGCAAGACCCTCGCGGCCTTCGACAACCGCTACACCGACCGCAGCGGGAACGTGTTCCCCGAGGTCTCGCTCTACGACGCCTGGGCCTCGGGGGCCGAGATCGAGATGCCGGACGTGGACACCCTCGGCCTCGTCCACAGCCTGGTGCCCGAGCGCAAGTGGGACCGCCGCTGGGTGGCGCCGGTGCCCAACAGCGAGCACGACGAGATGTACGGCTTGATCGGCGAGCTGTTCGTGCCGGCCAAGGAGCACCGCAGCCTGCGCGAGGCCCTGTCGCGCTGCTTCCTGATCGCCGAGCCGGTGATGCGCGACGGCTTCTCGAGCGGCCACGTGACCGCCTTCCAGGCCTTCTGGGAAGAGAACGGCTCCGAGCCCACCAAGGCCGCCGAGGCCCTGCCCGCGCCGAAGGACTTCGGCGACTTCCTGCGCGACTGGATCCGTCGCCTGGGCAAGGACGAGGACCTCCTGGCAGCCGCCCGTGGCCGGGCCGCAGCGCTGGCGGCCGACGAGGTCTACGTGCGTGGCCGCCTGATCGCGGTCATGCGCGACATGGGCGCGTTCGAGGCCAAGGGCAACTGAGCCAGCTTCGCGCGCCCGACAGGGCCGGCGGGTAACGTCGGGCCATGCGCTGGATCCCGCTGCTCGTCGCCTGGTCGCTGCTGCTCGCCCCGGCCGGAGCCCAGTCGGTGCTCTGCCTCGGGGACTCGATCACCGCGGGGGCAGGCTCGCCGCCGGGGACCGCGGCCTGGCCGGAGCTCCTCGCACAGCGCCTGGGTCCGGGGGCGCAGGTGGCCGTGATCGCCGCCGGTGGAGCGAGCCTGTCGAGCGTCGCCGCGCGGCCGCTCCTCGAGACCGCGGCCTGGAAGGATTTCGAGTCGACGGGGTTCGAGACGGCTGTGGTCGTGCTCGGCACCAACGACTCGGTCGCCGCAGGCGAGGCCTCACCCTGGGAGGACCTCGAGCGCTTCGACGCCGATGTCGAGCGGCTGCTCGATGCGGTGCGCGGGCGTTTCGCCGTCGACCACATTCTGCTGTGTACGCCGACCCCCATGCTGGCGCAGGCCCCGGGCCTCTCGCCCGAGCGCCGGGCCGACCTCACCGCACGCGCCCCCCGCATCCAGACATTCGGCGCGCGCTATCGTGCCCTGGCTAAGGCTCGCCCCGACGTCGAGTTCGTGGACCTCGGATCTGTCTGGGGACCCGACCAGGTCGTCGACGGTGTCCACCCGAACGCTTTCGGCGCCGCGGCCTTGGCGGACCACCTCGCGTCGATCCTGCGAATCGAGCGCGATCCCGAGCCCGCGCCGATTCGCGGGCGGCTCTTGGAGGGGCCGCTCGGTTGCAGCGAGACCGACTACCACGGCTTCGACCGTCTCGAGTTCGGGCTTCCCGGGGACGGCGCAGGCTGCACCCTGGTGCTGCCCCGCTTTGTTGCCGCCGGCCGTCCTTGGATCTGGCGCGCGAGGTTCTTCGGCCACGAGCCAGCGCTCGACGTCGCCTTGCTGGAGCGCGGCTTCCACCTGTTCTATTGCGACGTCGCGGGTCTCTTCGGAGCGCCCGCGGCGATGGCGCGTTGGGACGCGGCCTACTCCATCGTGGTCGATGAACTCGGCCTCGGCCCCCAGCCAGTCCTCCACGGCCTCTCGCGCGGCGGATTGCCCGTGCTGGAGTTCGCCATCGCCCACCCGCACCGCGTTGGAGCGATCGTGCTCGACAACGCCGTGTGTGACTTCCGTTCCTGGCCGGGCGGGCGCAACGGCCAGCGCTCCGACGCGGACTGGCTGCAGCTGCTCGAGGTCTGGGGGCTGACCGATGAAGACGCCATGGCTGCCGGGAATGGCGCCCTGGAACGACTTGCGCCCCTCGTGGACGCAGGCATCTCCGTGCATGTCCTGATCGGCACGGCGGACCGGGTCGTGCCTCCGGAAGAGAACGGACTCGCCTTGCTCGAGCGCTATCGATCCGCCGGTGGCGACGCCACCCTGTGGAGCAAGCCGGGCGAGGGGCACCATCCCCATGGCCTCGAACCGGTGGCGCCGCTGGCACGGGCGCTGCTGCGCGATGTTGGCATCGACCGACACAACCCGGCCACCTGGCCCCTGCCATCGGTCGAATACCGCTCGTCAGCGGCGGGCTGGGGTCCGGACAGCTCCTGGTCGGACCAAGTAGAGCGCATGGCCGCACTGGCCGAGGCGAACCCCCAGCGCGACCTGGTCTTCCTGGGCGATTCGATCACCCAGGGTCTGACAGGAGCGGGCGACCGACTGAGCCATCCGAACGGCCCGCGGGCGATCGACCGCTTCGAGAGAGCGATCTGCTTGGGACTGTCGGGCGACCGCACCGAGCACCTGCTGTACCGCATCGAACACGGCGCCCTGGCCAAGCTCGCGCCGAGGGTGATCGTGCTCCAGATCGGCGTGAACAACGTCAACTCCGCCGGTCACACGGGACCAGAGGTTGCGGGCGGCCTGCAGGCGGTGGTCGAGTCCCTGGCTCGAAACCAGCCCCAGGCGACCGTTCTGATCTGCGGCCCCTTCCCGGTCGGTCTCGACCCCGACGATCCACGGCGAAGCGCCTTGGACGCGGTGCACGGGCGGGCTCGGGTCCTCGCCGCACGCGACGGTGTCGAGTACCTCGATCTGCGTCCGCTCTTCCTGGACGAGGACGGTCACACCAACGGACGCATGGCCGCGGACGCGATCCACGTCACCGCCGAGGGGCAAGTGGCTTGGATGGACGCCATCGAGCCCGCCATCCGGCGCTTGCTGGGCCCCTGAGCCGAGCGGGCGCCGGCGCCGTGCCCCGATCAGGTGGACAGGCGCGCGACGGCGTCGATCGCGGCCAGCTCCGCGGTCGACCACGCGGCCTGGAAGTTCAGCCCGCCGATCGGCCCTTGGATGTCTAGCAGCTCGCCAAAGACGTGGAGGCCGGGGTGGCCGCGGACGCCGAGGGTGTTCGGGTCGACGACCTTGAGGGCCAGCCCGCCCGCAGTGACCTCGGCCTTGTCGTAGCCCAGGGTCCCGTCGACCGGGACCTGTAGGCCCTTGAGGGTCTCGATCAGCTCGTGGCGCTGGGCCTTCGTGATGTGACCGACGCGGGGATCGAGCTCGTCCAGACCCGCGCTCGCCGCGATCTGCGCGCGCAGGCGCTTGGGCAGCTCGAGGCCCAGGGCGCGGGACAACCGCGGCGCTCCCTTGGCGGTTGCGGCGTCGAGCAGGAGCGCGCGCAGCTCGTCGCGACCCAGATCCGGCGCGAGGTCGAGGGCCAGGCGCGGCAAGGGTCCAATGCGCCCACCTGCCTCGTAGCGTGCGACCGGCTCGGAGAGGTCCATGGCGCCGGGACCCGACAGGCCCTGGTGCGTGAAGACCACCGGCCGGCGGCGGGTGGCGAGGACCTTGCCCTTGGGCGACAGCAGGCGCGCCTCGACGTCCTGGGGCGCGATCCCGGTCAACTCGCGCACCCAGACCTCGGGCGAGGTCAGGGGCACGAGGGCCGGCACCGGCTCGACGATCGGCAGGTCGAGGGACTTCAGCCAAACGTAGCCGTCCCCAGTGGTTCCACTGCCCGCGTAGCTCTTGCCGCCTGGGCACAGCATCAGCGCCCGCGACAGGACCACGCGGCCGTCGGCCAGTTCGGTGCGCCAGCGCTCGCCCTCGCGAGCCACGCTCGCGACGGACGCATCCAGCCAGATCGAAGCGCCGGCCGCGCGGGCCGCCGCTTCCATGGCGTCGCGCACGTCCTTGGCTCGCCCACTGGCCGGGAAGATCTTCTCGAGCGGGGCTTCGACGGTCGGCACGCCGAGCTGGTGGAAGCGCTCGCGCACAGCCGCGGGCGGCAGGTTCCACAGGGCCGGCAGTAGGAAGCGCTCCGCCTCCTTGCCGAACAGGGCCGCGGCCTCGTCCGGTGGCAGGGTCGTGGTCAGGTTGCAGTGGGTCCCGCCGCTGGCGAGCACCTTGGTGCCCGTGCGCGGTGTCTTCTCGAGCAGCAGCACGCCGGGATCGGGCCGCCCGAGCTCGGCCAGTCGCGACGCGGCGACCTGCGCCGCCCACAAGCCGGCCGCTCCGGCCCCGACGATCGCGACCCCGACCTCCACCCGCGCCGCCGGCTCAACCACCGGAGAGGGTCTGCTCCCAGGCCTCGATCTCCTCGGCGCTGTGGGGGGACTTGGGCGGGGTGTCGTCGTCGAGGTCGTTCAGGTAACCCTCGGGCAGGGTCACCCGCTGGGTCTTGTTGCCCTTGGCGCGGTGGGCGCGCAGGGCGGTCTCGGGGAAGTCCTCGTCCAGGTCGAGGGTGTTCACGATGCGCACCATCTCCTCGATCGACTCCACGCGGTTGAGCGCCCCGCGCACCGCCGCTGAGCCCCGGAAGCCCTTCGTGTACCAGGAGCACCACTTCCGCATCTGGCGCATGCCCATCACCGGCCCGAAGAAGTCGCACAGGCGCTGGGCGTGGTCGACCATGATCTGAACGATGCGAGCCAGGTTCGGCGGGAGCTGTGGCTCGCGGCCTTCGAAGACCTCCGCCAGCTCCCGGAACAGCCAAGGCCGTCCGAGGCAGCCGCGCCCCACGATCACGCCGGCGCAGCCGGTCGCGCGCATCATCCGCAGGGCGTCCCAGGGCTCCCAGATGTCGCCGTTGCCGAGCACGGGGATGTCGACCGCGCGAACCAACTCGCCGATCGCGCTCCAGTCCGCCTCGCCGCTGTAGAGCTCCGCCGCTGTGCGACCGTGCAGCCCGATCGCCGCGCAGCCCTCTTCCTGGGCCACTCGCCCGGCACCCCGGAAGGTCTCGAGTTCGTCCGAGAGGCCCTTTCGGACCTTGATCGTGACCGGCACCTCGCCCGCGTTGGCCACCGCGGCGCGCACCAGCCGCGCCAGGAGCCGCGGCTTGACCGGGATCGCGCTGCCGCCGCCGGCGCGGGTGACCTTGGGCACGGGGCAGCCGAAGTTCATGTCGATGTGGTCGACGTCCTCTTCGCCCACCAAGCGTCGGACCATCTCGCCCACGTCGATCGGATCGGAGCCGTAGACCTGGATCGAGCGCGGCCGCTCGTCCCCGCTCGAGGAGGCCAACAGGTGCGTCAGCCGATTGCCCATCAGGTAGCCGCGGGCCGTGATCATCTCCGACACGAAGAGACCGGCGCCGAACTCGCGGCACAGGCTGCGGAAGGGGTAGTTCGTGACGCCCGCCATGGGCGCCAGGACCACCGGCGGCCAGACCAGCAGCGAGCCGAGGCCCAGGGGCTCGAACTCACCGGCTGCAGCCGGCGGAACCTCGCGGTTCAGCGGCGAGGCGAGGCGCGCGGGGACGTCGCTCACGCACCGTCCTCGGAGCCGGATTCGCGGGGTGCCTCGTCGGCGGACTCGGGCCCGTCGGCGACGCCGCTCTCGGTCTCGGCCGGCTCGAGGTCGCTGCCCTGCGCCGGAGGACCGACGGCCCCCGCGCTCGGGGACTCGGCCCCGGGGCCGCCAGCCGCGGGAGCACCGGCCTCCACCGGCTTCGGCCGCGGGAAGCGAACCGGGAGCCCCGCGCCCCCGAAGGTCTCGGCCGCCTCCAGGATCGTGGCGCTCTGGCGCCCGCCGATCACCCGCACCCAACCGGTGGGCATGCCGCGCGCGTCGAAGTGCATCTCCATCAACCCGCCTTCACTGGTGCGGATCATGCGCGAGCCCGTCTCCGAGCTCTGAATCTCCCAGCGCACCTCCACCGGCTCGTAGAGCGCGCCGAAGGCCGAGACCCATGCCACGCGATCGGTTTCGATCTGCCCCACCACCAGGGCCGTAGTGATCGTGTCCGACAGGTGATCCATGTTGATCACCTCCGTGCGGTTCGCCGAGGAGCTGGTGTCGATGCTCTGGCCGTTGAGGAAGCGGCGGAACAGAAAGCGACCGGCGTCCCAACGCCCGGCGACGACCAACTCCTCCTCGCCGGTGACCGCGCGCACGCGGAACTCGCTCAACTGGCCACCCACGACGATCTGTTCCACGTCGATCGTCGACAGGTCGTAGCGCGCCGAGGCAGGGATCACCATGCGTCCGACGAACGAAAGGCTGCCGTCCAGGCGTCGCACCACGGCGAAGCGTTCCGACGAGAGGCGCGAGCCGAGGGAACGGGTCGAGACCTGGCCGCCCATCAGGAGGTCTCCCTCCGGCAGTTCTGGCAGCTCGATCGCGATCGGACGCAGGTTCTCCTCGCGGACCACGTCCTGGGAGCGGCCGATCGCTTCGACCATGTCGGCGAGCAGGTCGCTGCGCAGAACCATGCCCCGCACGCAGACCACCTCGGGTGCGCGGAAACCCGCCATGCTCTCGCGGGGATCGGTGTCGATCACGACCAGGTCCGCGATCTTGCCGGGAGTCAGAGTGCCGCGTTCGTCGTCGATCCGCAGCACTCGCGCCGCAGTAGCCGTCGCCGCTCGCAAGGTGTCCTCGGGGCTGATGCCCGCGCCGACCCAGGCCTCGAGCTCTTCGATGAAAGAGCGCCCGGGGAAGGCCCATGCCAGGGGCGCAGCCGAGCCGGGGATCAGGTCGACACCGGCCGCGAGCAGCTCGCGCGCCAGGCCATCGCGCTTGCCGTCCACCCGCTCGCTCGTCTTGCGGTAGTTCTCGTCCGACAGCAGACCCTTGCGCATTTCCCAGTCGGTCCACCACAGGGCTTCGTAGGCCGGCGCCAGGTAGCGCAGCTCCGGGGCCGGATCCGCGGGCTCCTTCAGGATGCGTTCGACGCCCGCCAGGACCGGCACCACGGCGACGTTCGACGCCGCGGCCTGCTCGATGGCCGACTTGAACGCGATCGGCAGGACGAACTCCCAACGCACGCCACTGGGCAGGAAGGCGTCGAGGGCGAAGAAGCCGCGGTGCCCACCTTCGAGCGCGTGGGTCAGGTCCACCGCCGTGGGCCGCGGCCCCCAGACTTCGAGCTCGTGAGCGGCGGCCTCGATCAGGATCTGGTCGTAGACCTCGGCGGAGATGCCTGGTTGCACGGAGAGGTAGTCGACGCCGGCCTTGGCCAGCTCCCCCACCAGCCACTTCACGTCCTCCACGCGACCGATGGCCAGGGCCGCGGCCGAGGCCGGGGGGTAGCCGTCGAGTACCGCGCCCGCGCTGAGCAGCCAGGGGCCCGGCCCCTGGTCCCGGATGCCACGGTCACGCAGGGCCAGGACCGAAGACAGGTCGCCTCCGGCGTCACGCACCGTGGTCACGCCGCTGGCCAGATACAGGGCGTCGTGCTCCGGGTCGAAGTTGACCAGGCAGTCGATCAGGCCCGGAACCACGTGTTTGCCGCTCACGTCGATGCGGACGGTTCCCGGGGCCAGCTCGATGTCCTCCCCGATCGCCGCGATGCGGTCGCCGTCGAGCAGCACCGTCGCCACCCGGGGCTCCGCACCCGGTTCCATGGTGTGAACCGTTCCGCCGACGAGCGCGACGAGGTCGAGGAGGAGCGCGCCGCCGGTGGCGGTAGCAAGGGTCGAGAGCACCATCGGCAGGAGTCTACGGCCGGGCCGCGCGGCTGCGAGCACCGGCCGGGTCCCCCCGGGCGCCAGCGGCCCGCGTTCGGCGCGCAGTCCCCGACTTCGCGGGCAGCGGCCAGGTCCGAGCCCCGGCGTGTGGGTCTTGCGGCGTTATGCTCCCGCCCATGAGCGCCGCTTCGATGCCCCAGGTCCACCTGGCGGACGACCGACTGACCCGTGGGCCCTGGATCTACTCGCGCCGCATCGACAGCGCCGACCAGGAGGTCCACCCGGGCGCCCTGGTGGAGGTGATCGACGCCTCCGGGCGCTTCGTGGGACACGCCCTGGCGAACCCTTACTCGGACGTGGGGCTGCGTTTCATCAACCGCGGGCGGCGCAACGCCCTGGCCCACCCCGAGCGCTTCCTCTACGACCGCCTCAAGCGGGCCGCCGACCTGCGGCGGCGCACCCTGCGGCTCGAGGAGGTCACCGACGCCTACCGCGTCTGCCACGGCGAGGGCGACCTGTTGCCCGGGCTGGTGGTCGATCGGCTCGGCCCCTGGCTCGTGTGCGAGCACCACGCCCTGGGCTTCTGGAACCTGCGCGCGGAGGTCGAGACGGCCCTGAAGCGGCTCTACCCCGGGGCTCGCATCGCCCACCGTGTGCCCGGCAGCGCCCGCCGTGCGGAGGGTTTCGTGGACCTCGGCATGGAGGAGGGTCTGGACCCCGAGACCGAGGAGACGATCGTGACCGAGTACGGGCTGCGCCATCCGGTGCAGCCGGGCTTCGGGCACAAGACGGGCTTCTTCTGCGACCAGCGCGACAACCGCCAGCGGGTAGCGCGTCTCGCGCCGGGTCGGACGGTCCTCGACCTGTGCTGCAACACGGGCGGATTCGCGCTCCACTCGGCCCTGGCCGGGGCCCGGTCGGTGACCGCGGTCGACCTGGACGAGACCGTCCTCGAACGCGCCCAGCGGGCCGCCCGGCTCAACGACCTGGACGTGGAATTCCACCACCTGGACGCCTTCGATTACCTGCGCGGCGCCCTGGAGGCCGCCCAGACCTGGCAGGTGGTCGTCCTCGATCCGCCCAAGCTGGCGGCGGGCCGACGGGATGCCGACGGGGCAATGCACAAGTATTCGGACCTCAACACCCTGGCGATGGGAGCCGTGGCGGACGGCGGCCTCTTGGCCACCTTCTCCTGCTCCGGAGCCGTGGATCTGCCCACATTCCTGGGGATGGTCTTCCAGGCCGGTCGGCGCGCCGATCGGCGTCTGAGGCTCTTGGAGGTCGTTGGCGCGGGTCCGGATCACCCGCAGGAGCCCGACTTCGCGCGCTCGCGGTACCTGAAGGGCGCGCTCCTGGCGGTCGACTGAATCGTCGCGCAGGTCCGCCGGGACTCGGATCTGGGAGCCCCAGAGATAAGAGTCAGCCCTTCCCGGCGTCGACACGGCTCCCGTGGAGCGGCATCATGTGTGGCTCGCTCCGCCGTCGCCGCCGTCGCCAGACCCATCCATGACGCTCGTTTCTCACTTCCACGCCAAAGACTGGAAATCGTTCGAAGACGCCTGGTCCGAGATCATGCTCTCGGACGGACCCATCGACGATGTGCTCTGGGTCATCGATGCTGCCGCGGAAGCGAAGGTCATGACCCGCATGCTGCCCTTCGTACGGGAGCACGCTGACCTGCTCGAACAGAACGGGCGCCACCAGGACGCAGCCGAACTGCTCGGGCGCTGCCTACTCGGCGGAGGGCCGCCGGGCGAACTGTCCACGCGGCTGTTCCGCAACGCCAAGACCGGCTGGGGCCAAGAGGGCTGGTGGGAAGACTACACCCGCCTGGTCGACTTCCACGAGAGCACCGACGACGTGCGCAAGGCCTGGCGCCTGCTGCGTCAGCTGATCCACCTGGGACCGGGTTCGGCTGTGTTCCACCGCTCCGGTTGGGGCGTGGGCGAGGTGACCAACCTCGACGCGGCCAACCTCGAGGCCAAGGTGCGCTTCGCCAGCGGGCGCTCGGACCGCATGCCGATCAAGTCGATCATCGAGACTTGCGAGGTGCTCGAGCCGGACGACCTGCGCGGCCTGGTCGTGCGCGATCCGGTCGAGCTGTCGCGCCTGCTCAAGGAGGAGCCCCTCGAGTGTCTCGTCGGCGTGCTCAAGCGCTACAACGGCCGCATGAACCAGGTGGTGCTCAAGAGCGCCATGGCCCAGGTCAAGCTCGAGGGAACCGCCTTCACGAGTTGGTGGCGGCGGGCGCGCAAGGAGGCCGAGAAGTCCAACATGGTCGAGGTCACTGGAACTGGGCAGAAGTCCCAGATCCGCCTGCTCGACAAGGAGGTCGACCCGGCCGATTCGATGCGTCGCCAGCTGCGGCTGGCGCGCGATCTGGGCGCCGCCAACACACGGGTACGCGACCTGTTGACCGAGAAGGACCTGTCGGACGAGCTGCGCGCGGCCGTGCTGGACACCCTCGACGAGCTGGCTGACGGCACCACCGAAGCCGACGAACACCGACTGGCCGCCTGGATGCTCCTGCGCGCCGAGCGGTCCGAGACACCCCAGCCCCTGCGCGAGCGTCTCGAGGAGGCCTACCGGGCCGAGCCGCCTACGGACCCGTCGGTGGTGCCCGAGCTGTGGCAACTGTTCCACCGGATGCCCGGCGCGCGCGAGCAGGAGGCTTGCATCGACCTGCTCAAGGAGATGCACGGCGAGGAGGGCTGGGTCGCGGCCGCCATGCACGACCTCATGCATACGCCCCCCGGCATGGTGCGCGGTCTGATCGATCAGCTCGTCACGGCCGAACAGGCCGACCTGCTGGCCGGGACCTACTCCTCCCTGCTGGTCCGCCCCACCCGCAACCCGGCCCTGTTCGTGGGCCTCGCGGAGTGGTTCGAGCGCGGCAAACTCCAGGGCGAGTTCACGGGGCCGGTGCAGCGTCTGCACTCGTTCCTGTTGTTGGCGGGGTCGCTCTTCGCGGCCGGTGCCGGCGACGTCTTCCGCACGCGGACGATGACGCGCCTGACCACGCTGCTCTCCGACGGAGAGCCGACGCTGATGCAGACGCTGCTGGCCGACGCCAGCAAGGCCGAGGTCCGCAAGCTGATGCCGATGCTCTCCAAGGGCGTCGACGGCTCGATCGACCGCGCCTTCACCCACGCCGCGGTGCAGCGCTTCCCCGACATCTTCCGCGACTCCAACCGCCCCTTCTGGGAAGAAGATGGCATCTGGACCAGCGAGGCTGGCCTGGCCCGTCGCGAGGCGGAGCTGCGCGAGCTGCGTGAGGTCAAGATTCCCGCCAACTCCGAGGCCATCGGCAAGGCGGCCTCCTACGGCGACCTCTCGGAGAACTCCGAGTGGGAAGCCGCCATGGAGGACCAGCGCACCTTGACGGCGCGCGCCATGGAGATCGAAGAGGAGCTGCGCCAAGCCCAGCTCATCGAGAACGCCGCGATCCCCCAGGACGTGGTGGCCCCCGGCACGCAAGTGACCTATCGGGAGCTCGATACCGGCGAGGAACGCACTGTCAGCGTGCTGGGTCCCTGGGACACGGCGGCCAAGGGCGTCATCAGCTATCGCTCGCCCCTGGCCCAGAGCATTCTCGGCTCGCCTGCCGGCGCGCAGGTGACCGTCAAGCTGCCCACCGGCACCCAGGACATCGAAGTCGTCGCGGTCGAAGTTCTGCCGCTGATCTCGCGCGCCGAGGAAGCGGCGAGCACCAAGTAGGCGTGCCGTCCGCGCCGCGGCCCGCCAGGTCGTGAGTCAGAGCAGGGCGACCGTGTCACGCACGGTCGCCCTGCTCCGTTCGAAGCGGATGATTGCTGAAATCAGGGCAGCAGCTCGACCACGTGCAGGCGCGTGATGCCCGCATCGTCCCCGAGTCCGACCACGAGTAGGTCGCGGCCATCACCATCGGGGTCGCAGGCGACCAGGAACTCGAGCGGGCGGCCCTGTACCGCCGGCAGCTCGACTCGACCGGCCAGGGTCGCGGTCTCCGTGACGCGCTGGACTCGGTCGGTGCCCTGGGAACCGAGAAAGCCGAGCAGCCGATCGATGTCCCATACGCGCTCACTATCGGTGAAGAGCGCCGTGCGAACATCGCGCTCGAGGTCGTCGCGGGTCAGCTCACCCCGCTCCGCCTCCGCCCCGAGCCACAGCTCCACCTCGGCTCCGTCGGGACTGACGATCGCCGCGTCCTCGACGCCGTCACCATCGAAGTCCCCCGCCAGGATCTCGCCGTAGCTCTCCCCCAGAGCCTTGAATCGTTCGACCAGCGCGTAGGGGTCGCGCACGATGTCGAGGATCGGAGGTACTCGAAGTTGAACGCCACCGTTCCAATCCGGGCTCGTGTCGAAGCGCCCGCCACCGAGGTTGCGGTAGCCGCTGGCACGCAACTCCACATCGAACGAGGACACCAGCCCCAGCACCAGGGTCGTGACCGACGGCAGCTTCAGGCGCAGCAGCACCAGTTCGGCCAGGTCGTCGTCGTCGATCGAGAACATGGCGGTGGCAGTGACCTCCTCGGCGCTCTTCAGGATCGTCGAGGGCTCCTGGAACTGGGGGCCGTCCGCCCGGCCGGGGAAGACCCAGACCTTGCGTCCGGCCACGATCACGTGGTCCTGGATGCCGTCGCCGTCGAGGTCGCGCCGATCCAGGCTCGCGGCACCGCCGAGAGACAGGATGCGACCCGGTTCGAAGCCGCCGCCGGTTGAGCTCGGATCGCGGAAGAGGTCGAGGTCCAAGGTCACGTCAGGCGCCTCGGCGATGCCGCCCTCCGCCCGAGCCAAGTGGAAGGCGCGCCGCGTGCCCTCGGTCACGACCAGATCCGAGCGCCCGTCGCCGTTCAGGTCGAGGGTGGACAGGCCTGGGAGCTGCACGCGCGAGCTGAGGGTGTCGGTCAGATCCTGCGCCTCGGTCTGCTGGTCGACCTGAGCCCGCGCCTCGACGCGCAGGCTGCGGCTGGCGCTCGCGCGCGGCTGGCCTTCGACCTCCTCGACGGCCATGTTCCACAGACTGACGGCACCGACCTCGGGCACCAGCACCTCAACGCGGCCATCCCCGTCCACGTCCTGGATGAAAGGCGCCGCCTGGGGCGCACCCAAGCGCAGGTCGAAGGTCGCGCGACGCGCGAGCCGCAGACCGGGACCCGCGGGCGTGCGGCTGTCATCGAGGGCGAACAACTCGCAACCGCGGGGAGAGAGGGTCAGCAGAGCGGGCGGACCGTCGTCCGCGGTCAGCCGGCCGATGTCGACCAGAAGGCGGGAGGGGCTGGCCAGGTCGAGGGAGCCGCGCGCGAGGGCCGCAAAGGGCAGTTGACCCGCCGCGTCGGTCCCGTAGACCCGCACCTGCCCCTCGACGTCGATCGTCAAGAGGTCAACCGTCGCGTCCGGGCCGCAGCGCAGGGGGGCGGCCACGACGACCTTCGCGGTCGGGGCCAGGACCTGGGTCACCCGCAGGTCCGAGGTCGGCACGGCCAAGAGGCTCAAGCAAACGCCGATCACCGACCCACCACCAGCAGCAGGACCTGGGATTCCTCGACGACGGCGTAGCTGCGCCCCGCTTCCGTACCGGCCAGCGGACGGATCGACGAGTCCTTGGCCAAGCCCCGTTGCCACAGGCTGCGCGGCACCACGCTCCACTCGTCACCGCGGATGCGGACGTAGAAGAGCTCTAGCCGATTCGCCGCAGTCTGCACCAGGAGATCTCGACCTCCATCGCCGGTGGCGTCGGCGCACAGATCGAAGAACGGATCCCGCACATCGCCGGGGAAGACCAGCCGGTGGCGCAGGATCGGGGACCGGGTGAAACGCCCCTCGCGGCTGGCATAGACGTAGAGCTCGACCTCGACCGACTCGCCTCCGCCGCTACGCAGGGTGTCGAGGAAGTCCTCCCGGATGGCGGTCACCACGAGGTCCTGGGCGCCGTCGCCGTCCACATCGAGCAACCGTGTCGAGCCCACCAGGCCGTCGATCACGAGCACCTGGTCCGGTCGCTCGAAACCCGCCGCCAAGTTGCCGTAGACCAGCACCTGGGTGCGGTCCTTGGAGGCCTTCTGATCGCGTGCGGCGATCACTGCATCGGCCAGGCCGTCCCCGGTGACGTCGCCCAGGTGGACCGCGAAGGACACGTCGAGGCGACGCTCCATGTCGACGGTCAGGGGCAACTTCAGGTCCTTGGGCTCGGCGAACTCGTCGCCGCCCAACCAGACCGAGAGCTGCTGGCCGGCCAGGGCCGCCAGGTCGAGGCGTCCGTCGTTGTTCCAAGCGCCATGCCAAAGGACCGACGTGCGCTCACTGACCTCGGCCAGGGTTCGCGCGCCCCGTTGGGTCGCATCCGGACGCATGCGAATGGCGATGTCCAAGGTCGACTCGCGGGCAGCGCGCTCGAGCTCCGAAGCGGACAGGTCGATGCGCTGCTGGTCGCTCCATGGGTCGTCGATTGCCCCGCGGTCCTGACGCGCAACGAGGTAGCCCGCGGGCTCGGGGATCAGGAGGTCATCGTCGCCGTCACCGTCGAGGTCGAGGATCGCATCGGGCCAGGCGAGCAGTTCCCCTGGAACCGGCACCTGCCACAGGAAGTCAGCGCCGCACAGGCGCGAGAAGCGCGCAGCCTCTTCGGCCCCGGGCGCCAGGACGAAGGCACCCGAGCCGCCCAGCAGCAGGACCTCGCGGCCCGGATCGCCGGTCAACTCGCCGATCGCGAAAGCCGTCACATCGCCGGGCAGCCGCTGACGCCAGGCGGTCTCGGGGGCCAGTTGACCACCTGCCGCGCGCAGGCGTGCACGCAGCTCGATCGACTTGTCCGCGGTCCGCACCGCGATCACCAGGTCGGCGCGTCCGTCCGAGTCGAGATCGCCGGAACACAGCCCCACGATCTTCTCTTCCGTCGCGACCGCGAGGGCCTGGACCGACACGGGCGAGCTGCCTTGAGCGACGGCGAGCGCGAGGGCCGAGACGAGCAGGGCGCTCAACCGTCCACCTCCTGCAGGCGATCGGTCTCGCCGCCCGACAGGTTGAACAGCCACAGAAGGCGCAGCCTCCAGGAGCTCGAGGTCGATTCCCAGTGCAGGAGCCCGAGGATCGCGGACCAGTTCCGCACCCGTGCCCGGCGTTCGTAGCTGAAGATCAGCGGCAGCGAGATGTCGGTAACGGCGCTGATCCTGCGCGACACCGCTGCCTCGGTCGTGACCATCTGTCCCTCTCGCCAGACCTCGAGCGAGAGTCGCGCGCGCCGGTCCGCGCGGCGGATGGCGTCGAGCAGGACCTCGGGCGAGGCCACTTCGACCCCGTCGACGGCCGTGATCAGGTCGGCGAAGCGCAGTTCCGCGTCGCGCCAGGGGCTCGATGCGGCCAGTCCGACGATCACGGCACCCGCGCCCGGGGCCAGACCGGCGGTCCGGGCCTCGACTTCGGTGGCGGTACGCAGGACCACGCCCACGTGGTCATCCTCGCGGAAGCGCTCGGTCTCGCCCCGGCCGGCAGGTGCGACCCGTCGAACCAAGGTCAGGGTCACCTCGCGCTCGGAGCCGGCGCGGTCGTAGAGCAGCTCGATCGAGGTCCCGGCGGGATTCTCGAGTTCCAGGGCGCGCCACTGGCTCGGCCAAGACAGCTCCACGAGCTCCGCCCCCACCCGGGCCTCCAGCAGCAAGTCCCCCACTTCCAGCCCGACCGCCGCCGCCGGCGAGTTCTCAACGACCGCGGTCACCGTCAAACCCACGGGTGCCTCGGTCAAGGACGCGAGCGTGTCGCGAGAGTCGCCGACCTCGAGGCCACTGAAGCTGCCGAGGGGCAGTTCCTGGCGCAGGGCCTCGTCGTCGGGTTCGGTCAGAAGGGCCACGGGTTCGCTGAACTCCGCCAGGGGCGGCGCTTGGAGCGCGAGCGGCGCGGCGCAGGCACCGAGACCGGCGGGCAGTATTGCGATCAGAACTCGAGCGAGCATGGAGTCGAGGGTCAGGGAATGGAGCGGCGGAGCAGAACTGGCGTTGCCAACACCAGGCAGGCGACGGTCCAGGCCAGGGGCACCCACCACTCACCGGCCACGTATTCGAAGGGCGCGTTGGTGGCGCCGTCCGACAGCAGGGCCAGTGCTTGAACCCGTGACGAATCACCGAGCGGCGAAGGCAGGTACGTGGACGGCAGCATCCATTCCCAATCTCCCGTCCGAGCGATGGCGCGCGCGCCGTCCAGGAGCTGGTGGATGATCAGCGCCAGTACCACGGCCACGACCCCGCGGCGGGTCAGGACGCCCACCAGGAACCCCACGGCGGCCACGGCCGGCATCGCCACGAGGGTGCCGAGCAGCGCGGCGTTGAGCTCGGGCCACAACTCGGCCGCGGTCATCAGGGGGAAGCGATCGCCCGTCACGAGGACCTCCTCGAGGTCGCCGAAGTCGAACCAGATCGCGGCGGCGACGAGGGAGGTCATCGCCGCGCAGAACCAGGCCGCGAGTCCCAGGCCGATCGCGACGCTGGCCTTGCCCGCGAGCAACTGCAGGCGCGTGAGAGGCCGCAGGGCGACGTTCCGCAGGGTCCCGCGACCCAGCTCGCCGGCCACCAGGAGGCTCGCGCCGAGACTCGCGATCAGGGCGGCGGCGGGCAGGGCCACGGCGAGTCCGGCGGCGGTGGCGGC
This sequence comes from Engelhardtia mirabilis, assembly GCA_007751255.1. Lineage (GTDB taxonomy): Bacteria > Planctomycetota > UBA1135 > UBA1135 > Engelhardtia > Engelhardtia mirabilis. The sequence continues at coordinate 3,417,738 of CP036296.1, read as the reverse complement.
GAAGGCCGTGGGCTCGGTGGCGCTGAACAGGCCCTCGGCCTCCACCTGGGCCGCAGCCTCCCGCGCGCGTGCCGCCAGGCGAGCGACCGAGATTCCGGCCAGGACCGCGGGCAGGGCCAGGATCCAGGCGCTGCCGGCGAGTCGCGACAACTCGAAGCGCAGCAGGCGCCAGACCCCGCTGGGCGCCGACCTGGCGTGGGGGTCGGGCGAGGGCGCGGGCGGAAGGGACTCCGCAGTGAACTCGCCCTCGGTCGCCCGTCGGTAGAGACCGACCAAGCTGCGCGGTTGGGGCCCGAAGCGCTCCACGCCTGCGCCGGCCGCGACGAGGCTCTCGAGCACCTCGGCGGGCTCGGCGCCGCCCAGCTCGAAGTCCACCCGCGCGCCGTCCACCTGGGAGCTGATCCCCAACTCCGTCAGACGGGTCGTGGCCCGCAGCGGCTCTTTGACGCGCACGCGATGGGGCGCTCCCGCGCCAACGAGGAGCTGCTCGGTGGTGCCCGAAGCGACCAGGCGCCCCTCGCGCAGGACGGCGATGCGATCGCACAGGTCCTCCACCTCCGAGAGCAGGTGACTCGAGAGGAGGATCGCCGCCCCCTCCTCATCGCGCAATTGGACCAGCAAGGCACTGAGCTCGGCGATGCCCTCCGGGTCGAGGCCGTTGGTCGGCTCGTCCAACAGCAGGGTGCGGCGCCCGCCGAGCAGCGCCTGGGCCAAACCCAGGCGTTGGCGCATGCCTTGGGAGAAGCTCGACGGCCGCTCGGCGCTCACGTGGGTCAAGCCGACCTGCTCCAGGCGGTGGCTGGCGTCGCGGCGGGCGTCGGGCAGGCTCGCTCCGCCCAGGCGCGCCAACTCCGTGAGGTTGCGGTGGGCGCTCCATCCGGGCTGGAAGGAGGTGGTCTCGATCAGGGCACCGATACGGGCGCGGGCTCGGGCCGGGTGGCGGCCGGCGTCGATACCGTCCACGGAGACTCGACCGGCCCGGATGGGGACCAGGCCCAGGACCCCTCGCATGGCGCTGGTCTTGCCCGCGCCGTTGTGCCCCAGGAACCCGGTGATCGAGCCGTCCGGGACCACCAGAGAAAGGTCCTCCACAGCCCGCCGGGAACCGTAGGACACCCGCAGCCCCTCGATCCGCAATGCCATGGCCGTCAGGGTAGTGGCCGCCGATGGGATCTCGCAGGCAACTCGGGGCGCAGGCACGAAGTGCACGCAAGCCGCCGGGGCGATCCGGCCGATAAGTTCCGGTGGAGCCCTTGCATCACGACCTCATGATGTTATGACTTCATGCCGTGGTGATCGTATCCGACCCCTCCCAACGGGCCCTGACGGGCCTTCTGAAGCTCCTGGCCGATGGCACCCGCCTGCGGATCCTGGGGCTTCTCGAGCGTGAGGAGCTGTCGGTCGGCGAGCTGAGCCGCTGCCTCGGCATGGCTCAGAGTCGAGTCTCGAATCACCTGCGGCAGCTCCGCGACGCGGGTCTCTTGGCTGAGCGCCACGCCGGAACGAGCAACTACCTGCGCCTCTCCCCCGGCGACGGCCTGGCCGCGCGCCTGTGGGTCAGCCTGAGCGAGGAGCTCGCCGCGGTCCCCGAGCACGGCGCGGACCTGACCCGCTTGGACCTGATCCTGGCCGAGCGTCGCGACCGCGAGGACGAGTTCTTCGATCGAGTCGCCGGGCGCTGGGACACCATCGCCGGCGACTTCGCCACCGGCCAGGCTCGCCAACGGGCCCTGGCGCACCTCTTGCCGCGGCGGTTGACCGTCGCCGACCTCGGCTGCGGGACGGGCTACCTGGCCGACGCACTGCGTCCTCTGGTGCAGCGGGTGATCTGCGTCGACCGCTCCGAAGGCATGTTGAGCCAGGCGCGCGAGCGGCTCGAGTCGCGCAGCGAAGGTGCGAGCTTCGAGTTCCGGCAGGGTGAGTTCGACTCGCTGCCCCTGGCCGACGGCGAGGTCGACGGCGTCGTCGCCTCGATGGTCTTGCACCACCTGCCCGACCTGGCTCGGCCCCTGCGCGAGATGCGGCGCGTGCTCGCTCCCGGCGGCAATGTCGCCATCGTCGAGCTGATGCCCCACCGCGAAGGCTGGCTGCGCCCCGCCCTCGGCGATCGGCACCTGGGCCTAGAGCCCGCCGACGTGCTCGACGGCCTGCGCCGCGCCGGCTTCGAACGCGTGAGCCTCGACCCGGTCGACGATCGCTACCGGCCCGTCGGTCCCGAAGGCCAGACGGCCGAACTGCCCCTCTACCTGGCTCGCGGAACGGCTCCGGCCGCCTGAGCCCAGGCACTGTTCATTCCACGCAAGACGCGGCAAGCCCGCAATCGAACCTCAACCCGACCCACCATGAGCACCACCACCACCAAGATCGACTACAAGGTCGCCGACCTCGCCCTGGCCGAATACGGCCGCAAAGAGATCGAGATGGCCCAGGTCGAGATGCCTGGCCTGATGGCCCTGCGCGACGAGTACGCCGGCCAGTTCCCGCTCAAGGGCGCGCGCATCACCGGCTCGCTCCACATGACGATCCAGACGGCGGTCCTGATCGAGACCCTCGTCGACCTGGGCGCCGAAGTGCGCTGGGCGTCGTGCAACATCTTCTCGACCCAGGACCACGCGGCCGCCGCGATCGCGGTCGGTCCGAAGGGGACCCCCGAGAACCCCCAGGGTGTGCCGGTCTTCGCCTGGAAGGGTGAGACCCTGGCCGAGTACTGGTGGTGCACCGAGCAGGCGCTGACCTGGCCCGATGCCGACGGCGGACCGAACATGATCCTGGACGACGGTGGCGACGCGACCATGCTCGTCCACAAGGGACGCGAGTACGAGCTGGCCGGCTCCGTGCCGGACGCGACCGACGACGACCCCGAGGAGTGGCACGAGATCATCGCGCTGCTGAAGAAGAGCGTGGCCGCGTCCACCGACAAGTGGACCAAGATCGCCGCCGGCATCAAGGGCGTCACCGAGGAGACCACCACCGGGGTGCACCGCCTCTACCAGATGCAGGAGTCGGGCGAGCTGCTGTTCCCCGCGATCAACGTCAACGACTCGGTCACCAAGAGCAAGTTCGACAACCTCTACGGCTGCCGTCACAGTCTCGTCGACGGCGTGATGCGTGCCACCGACGTGATGCTGTCGGGCAAGGTCACCGTGATCTGCGGCTACGGCGACGTCGGTAAGGGCTGTGCCCAGTCGATGCGCGGCCAGGGCGCGCGCGTGATCGTGACCGAGATCGACCCGATCTGTGCGCTGCAGGCGGCAATGGAAGGCTTCGAGGTCACGACCCTCGAGTCGGTCCTCTCCACCGCGGACGTGTTCATCACCGCGACCGGCAACCGTGACGTCATCACGGCTGAGCACATGTCGAAGATGAAGCACAACGCGATCGTCGGCAACATCGGTCACTTCGACAACGAGATCGACATCGCCGGCCTGGCCAAGCTGAAGGGGATCAAGAAGGTCAACATCAAGAACCCCCGCGAGCACGAGAACCAGGTCGACTCCTGGACCTTCGCCGACGGTCACTCGGTGATCATCCTGGCCGAGGGGCGCCTGCTCAACCTGGGTTGCGCCACGGGCCACCCGAGCTTCGTGATGTCGGCCAGCTTCACCAACCAGGTGATGGCGCAGATCGAGCTCTTCGGCGACAAGAGCGGCAAGTACGACAAGGCCGTCTACGTGCTGCCCAAGTCCCTGGACGAGAAGGTCGCGGCCCTGCACCTGGGCAAGCTCGGCGTGAACCTCACCACGCTGACCCCGACCCAGGCCAAGTACCTCGGCGTGCCGTCGACCGGGCCGTTCAAGCCCGCGCACTACCGCTACTAGGCCGAGATTGGCGTCCCAGGCGGCGCCGAGACTGGATCGCGACGGCGCGTCCCCCACGGGGGGCGCGCCGTCGCGCGTTGTCGGGGGATATTGAGCTCACCGCTCGGGGGCAACTCCGCCAGGAGCCGGACCTGCGCAGCTGGCCCATGACGAAGGGCCTTTTTCGCACGACTAGTGTCCTGGATCAGCAGTTCGGCGTCACTTCCCGGAGGTTCGATCGATGCTGGCTAGGCGTGCCGACGACGCGTATCCGCTGCGATACTCGGAGGAGGCGCAGGCGACGCCAGCGGCGATCGGAGCCCGGGAGGTGACGCCGAATTGCTGATCCAGGACACTAGGTGGCAGCTGTTTGGTTGGGCACCACAGGTCTACGGCGCCTGATGCTCTAGTGGGGCGCAGGATCGCATGTCGACGTGGCGGAGCTCCAAAGCACCACCCACGCGAATGCTCACAAGCTGCGACGCGGCGGAAGCAGCATGTTCGCGGCCAGGAGGCCAGCGACTAGGGAGCTACCTACGATCGCCGTTTGGAAGGCGGTCGCAAGTCCGTCCAGCGGGGCCGACTCGAGGAACAGGGCGACGGCCCTGAATCCGATGCTTCCTGGCACCAGCACCATCAAGCCGGGGAGGACGACGGTGCTCGCCGGTCGCCGCGTGCGGCGTGCGACCAGGTTGCCCATCAGGCCGAGCACGAGTGCTCCCGCGAAGCCTCCCAGCTCGGGGCCGAGGACGACTGCGCCCGCACGCGCGCCCACGAATGCCGTGACCGTGGCCAACATCACGATCGGCACGTCGCGCAGGCGCGCGTGGAACAGCACGGAGAAACACAGGGACGCGATCACTACCGCCGACCAGAGGGCCCATTCGCCGAGGGGCGTCGGCGAGTGGGCGACTTCGAGCGGCACCAGCGATCCGAGCGCCCGGCCGAGGCCGATCCCCAGGCCCATGCCGAGCAGGGTGCCCATCACTCCCGCCAGGCGCGCGGTGCCCGACACCAGGTGACGCGCGGCGATCTCGCCCAGGGCGATCGTGAGCGAGTAGCCAGGCACCAGCACGATCAGCGCCGCGAGTGTCACGATCAGCGGCGCGATCGGGAGGCCGAGGCGCGCCAGGGCCGTGGTCGCAGCCGCCGCGAGGAGGGCGGCGCCGGGCTCGAACAGGGGACGACGGTGCTCCGAGAGGGTCGACAACCGCCCCATCACGGCCACCGCGACGCCGAGCCCCCCGGCAACGGCAACGTCGGCCGCCCCGCCACCGAAGAAGACAGTGGCGCTACCCGATGCGACCCCCACGGCCGCCAGCTCGAGCCCCGGACCGAAGCTGGGCCGGCGACCAACGATCGAGCGCAGCCGGTACAAGGCGCGCCGCGGACCGACCTGCCCCTCCTCGAGCTCCTCGAGCAGGCTGTCGATGTCGGCCAGGCGCTCGAGGTTCGGCTCCCCGGGCTCGACCCGGGCCAGCCGCACCCCGCGGCCATCGTCCATGTCGACCAAGAGCGAGGTTGGCGTGCCCAGGATCTGGGCCCGCAGGCCGAGCCGCTTGGCCGAGCGACCCAGGGCCGATTCCAGGTGGGTCGCCGAGGCCCCGGCGCGGTGAAGTCCGACGGCCAGGTCGAAGAGCAGGTCCCCCAGCTCGATCAGCTCCTCGGGTGTTCGGGGGGCAGAGCCAAGGTCGGTTGGAGCGGGGCGTCCCCGCAGATCGGTCGAGATGGTTCGCACGGATTGAAACTAACGCCGGATGAGGCAGTATTTCCCCGAGCGATCTTCGGAGTTGGACCCTGGCGGGCCCCCTTGGCGGAATCCTGGACCAGTGCCCGGGCCAACCGGCGCAGGATCGACGGAAGTCAGCCTGCCAGCCCCCCCCCGAGCCGATCGAGTCACCCCGCCGCCATCCCCTCACCCCCTGGCCTTCCCATGCTCGACCGAATCGACCGCCGCATCGTGGCGGAGCTCGCCCAGGACGCGCGCCTGTCGAACAAGGAGCTGGCCGCCCGGGTCCACCTGGCTCCCTCCAGTTGCCACGCCCGCGTCCAGCGTCTACGCGACGACGGCGTGCTGCGGGGCTTCCACGCGGACGTCGACCCCAAGGCCCTCGGCGTCGGCCTGCGCACCCTGGTCGCCGTGCGCCTGGCCGACCACGGCGAGAAGAACAGCCGCGCGGTGATCGACTACTTCCTGAGCCTGCCGGAGATCGTCGACGTGTTCCTCGTGGCCGGCAACGACGACCTGTTCCTGCACGTGGCCGCCCGCGACACGGATCACCTGCGCGACATTGCCATGGGCCAGATTGGCGGTCGCTCGGAGGTCGCCGACGTGCGCACGGTGCTGGTCTACGAGCACCACCGCCGGCCGACCTTCCCCGACCTGCTCGACGGCTGAAGCTGCGGCAGGATCGGTTCCGCGAAGCACCCGATGCACGAAGAAGTCGCCGCAGGGAGCAGAACCTGCTCCTTGCGGCGACCTTGATCCACCGCCGCACGGTTCCCGACTCGCGGTCAGGAACCTGGCGACGGACCGGGCTCAGGCGCCGCGCCGACGACGCGGCGGGCGTTGTCCACCGCCGCCGTCCTGGCGCCGTTGACCGCCGCCGGAGGACTCGTGCACGCCCACGCCGAAGGCGGGGCCGCCGCGAGAAGCGGCGGCAGGGGCGTTGGAGACCTTGGCCGTCGAGGAGACCTTGCGCGCGGGTGCGCGGGCCGGCGGAGCGCTGGGCCCCGCAGCTCGCGTCGAGCGACCGCGCGGCGCTGCGCCTCGACTCGGACCGCCACGGCCCGGACCACCTCGGCCCGAACTACCTCGGCTCGAGCCGCCGTCGTCGGAGCTGCGTCCGCGTCCGGTGGCGCCCTTCAACGTCGCCTTCTCGATGTGCCCCAACTCGGAGAGCTTGCGCTTGTCGATCGGCGCACCCAGGCGCTTCTCGATCTGGCGCACCTGGTCGTGGTCCTCCGCGGTGACGAAGGTGAAGGCCTGACCCGTCTGCTCCGAGCGGCCGGTACGGCCGATACGGTGCGTGTAGGCGTCGGGCGTGTTGGGCACGTCGAAGTTGATCACGTGGCTGACGCCGGCGATGTCGAGGCCGCGGGCCGCGATGTCGGTGGCCACCAGCACGTCGAAGGTCCCGTCGCGGAAGCCGCGCAGGGCGCGCTCGCGCTGGGGTTGGCTCATGTTGCCCTGCATGGCCACGGCGCGGTGGCCGCGGGCGTCCAGGCGTTCGGCGAGCTTCTTGGCCCGCCGCTTGGTGCGCAGGAACACGATCGCCGAGCGGAAGTCGTCGCCTTCGAGGAGCGCCTCGGTGGCACCGACCTTGTCACCCTCGGTCATCTGGTAGATGGAGTGGGCGATGGTCTCGGCCGGGCGCGCGTTGGCGAGCTCGACGACTGCGGGCTTGAACAGCACCGTGTCGGCGAGCTTGCGGATCTCGCGCGGCATGGTGGCCGAGAAGAGCAGGTTCTGGCGACGCTCCGGGAGCGCCTTCAGGATGCGGCGGACGTCGGGCAAGAAGCCCATGTCGAACATGTGGTCGGCCTCGTCCAGGACGAGCACCTCCACGCAGTTCAACTTGATGGCGCCTTGCCCCATCAGGTCGAGGAGCCTTCCGGGGCAGGCCACCACGATGTCCGGGTTGGAGCGCAGGGCTCGCACCTGACGCGGGATCGGAACCCCGCCGAAGATCGACATGGAGGTCAGCGGCGTGAACTTCGCGAGCAGCGCGATCTCCGCCTGCACTTGGGCCGCGAGCTCACGGGTCGGCGCGACCACCAGGGCGCGCGGGGCGTTGGCCCGGCGGCCCAAGAGGCGTTGCAGGATCGGCAAGGCGAAGGCCGCCGTCTTGCCGGTGCCGGTCTGGGCCAGGCCCAGCACATCGCGCCCGGCGAGGGCGTGGGGCAGGGCGTGGGCCTGGATCGGCCGCAGTTCGGTGAACCCGGCGGCCGTGACGGCCTTGGAGAGTTCCGGGCTGAGGTCGAGGGAGTCGAAGCTGGCCGCCGGGCGCCCCTCGGGGGCGGCGGGCTGGTCAGGGGCTGCCGGTCCGCGCGTGGTCGCCGGACGGGCAGAGGATGTACGTCGAGAAATAACGGTCTCGCTGTGCGTCGCCGCGCTGTTGGCGGGCGATCGCCCTGGATCTGCTCCCCACAACAGAGATGGGAGCGATCGGAAGGGTGCTCGGCGCGGCCCTGTCGGGGGCCCTGTCGTGCGCCGGCGGCCGCTGAGTGCGGCCGAGGCGGCCATTGCCGCCTCTCTTGGGGCCGAGTCCGAGGCCCAGGGGGCTTCGATCGGCTGGTGGAACATAGTCTCTATCGGCCGAAGTTGGACGATTGGCTCCCCTTAGTTCTCACGGAACTGCGATTCGACCCGATCGACGGGTCACGGAGGTCGGCGATGGGAGCGGTTGCGCGAGGTCGGACCAGGCGGGCGCCGACCGCGGGACGCTGACCGTCGGTCGAGGCTTGCGCGGCGCTAACATTCCGACGATGGGCCCGCCCGCCACGCTCCGCGACGACGCCACGGTTGTCGGACGCCTCGCCCCGAGCCCCACTGGGCCCCTACACCTGGGCCACGCTCGCAGCTTCTTGGCCGCCTGGTGGTCGGCACGAACCCAAGGTGGGAGCATCCACCTGCGGATCGAGGATCTCGACGGTGACCGCTGTCGCCCGGAGTTCGCGGACGCCGCGCGGCGCGACCTCGAGTGGCTCGGGCTCGACTGGGACGACGAGCTGCTCCAGTCGACGGATCTGACCCCCTACCAACAGGCAGTCGAGCGGCTCTTCGCCTCCGGTGACGCCTACCCCTGCGTGTGCTCGCGGACCGACATCCGCAGCGCCCTCTCGGCCCCCCACGCGACGGGCGGCGAGCTGCGCTACCCAGGCACCTGTCGGGGGCGTTACGCGAGCGTCGCGGAGGCCGAGGCGGAGAGTGGCCAGCCCGCCGGCGTGCGGCTCTTGGTCCCCGATGGGTCCTTCGCGATCCACGACGCCTTGGCGGGCGAGTTCCGGGCCGAGCCCGCGCAGGAGTGCGGCGACTTCCTCCTGGTGCGCCGCGATGGGGCCATCGCCTACCAACTGGCGGTGGTGGTCGACGACGGGCGCCAGGGCGTCACCGAGGTCGTGCGCGGCGACGACCTGCTGCCGAGCGCCGTGCGCCAGTCCATCCTGCAGCAGCGACTCGGGCTCCGCGAGCCACGCTGGATGCACCTGCCCCTGGTCGTCGACGCGGCCGGCCGACGGCTTGCCAAGCGCGACGGCGACCCGTCCTTGGCGGAGCTGCGCGAACAGGGCGTCGCGGCGACGGATCTGATCGCCTGGCTGGCGCAGACCTGTGGCATGGGCGAGCGCGGTGCGCGGCACAGCGCCCGCGATTGGCTGGACCGTTGGGACCCCGCGCGCCTGGGCCGCGAGCCGGTTGTCTTCCGCCCCGATCGACTCCTCCCCTCGCGGGCAGGCGGCGAGCGATGAACGCCCTGCGTCGAATCGACCCGCTCCTGATCGTGGTCCTGGGCGTGGTCGCGATCGCCCAAGCCTGGGTCCTCCACCTGCCCTTCCAGGTGGACGACTTCGCGCTGCTCGGCCGACCCTGGGAGCTGTTCTCGATGGGTTTCGCGGCCGACGGTGAGCACGTCCCGCGCTTCGCCCTGCGCTGGCCCCTGTGGTTCCTGTGGGGCGTGTTGGAATTCGCGCTGCCCGAGCCCCACGGGGCGTTCGGCTACCACGTGGTGGGCCTGACTCTGCACCTGGTGGTGACGGCCCTCGTGGCGAGCGTGGCGTCGAAGCTGGCCCCCCACCGAGCTCGCGCCGCCGGCTTGATAGCCGCCCTGCTGTTCGGCTTGGCCCACGGCGCGGCCCAGGCCTTTTCGTGGACCTCCGCCTGGGGCGACCTGCTGATGACCCTGTTCGGGGTCGCGGCCCTGCGCGCGCTTCTCGCGGGCCGCGAGCGCGAGGGCGGCGTGGCCGCGCTGGCGGTGCTGTGTTGGTTGGCCATGGTGTCCAAGACGCCGGGCATGGTGATACCGCCGGTGTTGGCCCTCTGGTGCCTGCTGCTACCCGCGCGCTCCGCACGGCGAAGACGCGAACTGATCGCCATCGGAGGCGCGTTCCTGGCCGGCGCCCTGGGGCGGATTCTCTACCTGGGCAGCTTTCGGCCCACCTACGACGAGCACACGCCGCCGACGTTGGTGGACGCGCCGCAGATCCTGGTGCGGGGAGTCGCAGCCCTGGGTCAAGCGCTGCTGCCCTGGAACCGCGATCCCCTCTTCGCCGACGTGCGGCCGGCGTTGGCCGGCCTCTTCGAGCTGGCGACCCCGCTGCAGCTCGCGCTCGGTTGGATCGGGGCGATCGCGCTGTGCGGCCTGGTCGCGGCCCCGGGCGCGGCGCGTCGCTGGCTCGCCCTCGCGGGCGCCCTGGTCGCGGTGACCGCCCCCGTGGGCACGCTCTACGAGGGGCAGCTGACCAACATCCTCGGCCGCGCCGCCTACCTGCCCCTGGCCGTCGTGGCCCTGTGGAGCGGGCTGGCCGTCGCCGCGGCCTTGGCGCGAGGCCGGGCGAGTCGAGTCGTCGGGCTGGCCCTTCTCGCAGTTGCCCTCCTGGTCGACGTGATCCTGGGACGTCACGTGCGGCAGACCGAGGGGATCGCCGCGGCGGAGCGCGGCCAGCAACTCGAGTCTCTGCTCGAAGCTGGTGCAGGGCTCGGACCCAACGACACGCTCATCCTGCATTGGCCGCCCTTCGACATGGGTGGGATCGCCCAGGTCGGCCCGCTCCTGGGCCGGGCACTCCTGGCGCCGCTGGGGCCCCATCGGTCCGGGGCAGGTCCGCGCATCGTGGACGTGGTCGGCGAGAAGCAACTGCTCGAAGCCCTCGGTGACCCGAGCCTGTTGCAGGGCAGGGTGCGGTTGCTCGACGTCCAGCGCGACGAGGTCGGATCCGATGCGCCGCTCGAGGAGCTCGACCGAATTCGCGCCTCCCGTCGCCTCGTCGTGCGCGGCACCGACACGATGGCCTGGTCTGAAGGCTTCGATCACTACCGCGAGCTGACCTGGACCCCGGTCGCAGGAGCCCTGACCACCCGGTTCGACCCTCCGATCCCGACCCGCGGCTTCGCGGGCCTGCGCCTGGAGGTTGAGAAATCGGGCGTGTTTCAGGTCGACTGGATCACCGACGACGGGCGCCGCCTGGCGACAAGCGTGGAGGTTGCCCCGACCGAGCTCGGAGCCGGGGGCCGAGACCTGGCCTCGGAGGCGCCGCGCAGCATCGACTTCCGGCTGGCCCGCGGCCTGGCGGCGATCGAGATCCGCGGACCCGGCATCGTCGGGGCAGGGCTGCTGGAGACCCTCCCGCCACTCGGCCTGGAGGGGCCGGGCATCGGGTCGGAGCTCCAGCTCGACCCGGTGCGACCGCCGGGGCCCTTCCGCGTGACCCTGCCGCCGGGCTGGATCCTGCCGCGCACCGCTCGGCTCACGATCTCCTTCAAGACCCGTCAGGGATCGATCGAAGTCTTCGCGGACGCTGCCGCCGTCCCCGGTCCGGACGGCGTGTTCCAGCTCGAGATCGGCCTCCTGCACGTGGACCCCAGCGCCGCCCCGGGGGCTGCGGACGTGCCGCGCGCCCCATGGCCAGCCTTCATCCAGCGCCTTGGCCCGCAAGACGGCGGCCCCGCCATCGCGCTCGGCGAGGTCCTCTGGACCGTGGCGCTGCTACACCCCTCCGGCGCCCGGGCCGCCGCCTCCGTCCCAGCCCCCGGCACCTTTCGCGCACCGCACTCAGGGCCTTGACTCCCCCTGGCCGATTCCTACCCTAGTCGGCCTGAGTTCCCCGATAGCTCAGTTGGTAGAGCGCGCGGCTGTTAACCGCTAGGTCGTAGGTTCGAGTCCTACTCGGGGAGCCACTTCTTCCACGGCGTTACTCCTTCCGAGGGTCCTCCCGGAACGGAAGTCGAGTTGTCCCGGCAAGCAGTGCGGCCAAGAGCCGGACCGCATGGACCCGATGGGCGTCGGACGGCCCGGTGGAATCGGTGCGGGCAGGTGTCTCGGCGCTGCTGTGTCTCGGCGCTGCTGTGTCGTGGCATCGCTACCGCCACGGACCTCGCAGACCGAACTCGTCCTGCGAGCGGGCGACAGGAACCTACTCGAGTCCTTCGGTCGGCGTCGGGGGTTGACCCTCCGCCGCGCCCGCCTGCCGGGCTTCGGCCGCGAGCGCCGCTCGTCGGGCGGTGCGCTGGCGCTTGCGGAGGCTCGCGACGTAGAGGCGTTCGACCTTCTTGCGGGCCCAGGGGGTCTTGCGCAGGAACTTGAGGCTGGACTGGATGCTCGGGTCCAGTTCGAAGCAGCGGATCGGGATGCGCTCGCTCAGGTTGGCCCAGCCGTAGCGCTCGACCAGGTCCTCGACGACGGCCTTCAGGGTGATGCCGTGGAGGGGGTTCTTGGGTTGCTCTTCGTTCATGGCGGGTGGTGGCGCAGCGCAGGACTGTGGCGCGGATTCTAGTCTGCGCCCGTGCCCTCGCTCAGGGTTTCAGGCTGACGGCCAAGGCGTTGCTCGTCGCCTTGACCTCGAGCGACGAGGCGTCGAAGACCACGAACGCGTGGTGCGCCACCACCCCGGCCAGCGCCGGGTCGCTCGTCGGCGGGAGGGCGAAACTCGCGGGCGCCTCCGCCTGGGCGTCGAGCACCCCGAACGAGCCGACCAGTGGTGAGCTGGACGGCTCGATCAGCGTGAGCTCGAAGTAGGGATCGGGATTCAGTGGCAAGTGGTGGCCGTCCAGGGTCAGGCCTGGCCCGGTCGCGGAGAGGCTGCCCAGCAGCAGATAGGGGTACCCGGCCAGGCCAGGGCCCGTCTCCATGGTCAGCAGTTGGTTGCCACCGGCCGAAAGCGAAACCGTGGCCGTGTCCGACCAGAGCACGGGGCAATCGCTTTCACGGCACAGGGACAGGATCCACACGGCGCCGCGATCGGGTCCGCCGTCGTCGTCCGCGTCCGCGCCCACGGCGAGTTCGGCTCGCCCGTCACCGTCGAGGTCGTCGATCGCGGCCAGCGAGAATGCGAATCGATCGAATGGGTCGAGGTCGCCGCTGAAGTTGCCGCTGGTGGCGCTCAACTTCTGCTCGCCGCGGACGACTCCCGAGGGCTGCAAGAAGAGCAGCCAAAGGGCCCCGACGTTCACGCCGCCGTCGTCGTCCTGGTCGGCGCCGACCACCAGCTCGGAGACGCCGTCGCCATCCAGGTCCCCCACCACGGCCAAGGAGCGGCCGAAGACGTCCTCCGGATCCAGCGCACCGCTGAAGCCACCGGTCTGACTGGCGATCTTGGTGCTCGCGCTCACGCTGCCATCGGAGCCGAGGAACAGGATCCAGACCGCTCCGGCGTTGGATCCTCCCTGGTCGTCGCCGATCGCACCGGCGCCCAGGTCCGGCGTGCCATCGCCGTCCAGGTCGCCGAGGGCAGCGAGGGATCGGGCGAAGGAATCGCCCGGGTCCAGGCCTGAGCCCGCCCAGCCGGAGGTCGCGCTGAGCTTCGACCTGCCGGCGACCATCCCTCCGGGCGTGAGGTGCAGGATCCAAATGGCGCCGCTGCGAGCGCCGCCATCCCCGTCGTAGGGGGCGCCGACCGCGAGCTCCGCCACGCCGTCACCGTCCAGGTCGCCAATCGACGCGACAGCCGCTCCGAAGCGATCACCGGGGTCCAGGCCGGGACCCAAGCCTCCTTGGGTCGCGCTGATCTTCTGCTGCGCTCGAACAGTGCCGTCCGGCCGCAAGAACAGGATCCAGACGGCTCCGGACTTCGCGCCCCCGTCGCTGTCGAACCTGGCTCCCACCGCGAGATCGCAGACCCCGTCGCCGTCGAGATCGCCCAGGTTGGCCAGGGCCGAACCGAATCGATCGCCGTCGGCCAGGCTGCCCGCGAACCCACCAACGCCAGAGCCGATCTCGACCGACGCGCGGACGCCACCGGCTCCGTCCAGGAACAGGATCCAGACCACCCCTCGATCGATGCCTCCCGTGTCGGCGCGCACGGCTCCGACCGCCAAGTCGCCGAAGCCGTCGCCGTCCAAGTCGCCCAAATGGGCCACGGAACGCCCGAACCAGTCGAAGTCTTCCAAGGGGCCCCCGAAGCCTCCTGAGTGAGAGCTGATCTTCACCTCGTCCTCGAGCACAGGCTGCGAGACGCCCCACACCCCCGCAACCAACTGGCTCGCCAGGAGCCAGGGCGAGAGGAGGTACGACGACGCCTGCGGCGATCGGAGCCCGGGAAGGGATACCGAATGCCTGAACCTGGGCACTAGGGAACCAGGCTCACCGACTCGGCGTTGCTCGCGAACCGCACGGCCGCACTCGCTGGATCGATGACCAGGAAGGCATGGTGAGCCGTGGTCCCGACCAAGGTCGGAGCGCTGCCTGCAGGCAGGACCAAGTCCGCCGTGCCCCTCCCCGAGTCGTCGAGCACGCCGAGTGAGTTGACGATCGGCGGGCCGGAAGCGCTCAGAAGGGTCAGTTGGAAGTAGTCGTCGCCGTTGAGCGGCAGCACGACGCCGTCCAAGGAGAACCCCGGAGCGGTGCCACTCAACGAGCCGAGCACGAGGTAGATCGCGCCAGCCAAGGTCGGTCCGGCTTCCAAGGCCAGGTTCTGGGTCCCGCCGGAAGCGAGCGAGAGCTGTGCGACGTCCCCCACCAGACTCTGGCAGCCGTCTGTCACCGCGGCGATCGTCGCGGCCGCGGCACCGGCGCAGTTCCGGGCCGCGACCCGATAGTCGTAGGGCTGTCCGCAGAGCAGCCCGATGTCGGTGAATGACGTCGTATCGGCGGGCAGTCGCGCAATCAGATCGAACTTGCCAACGCCGGCCACGGACCGTCCGACCTCGTAGAAGGTCTCGTCCGCGGCGAGGTCGTTCCATGTCAGCCGAATCTGAAACTTGTCGGGCGAACTGGCCGCAAGATTCACGGGAGCGGCCGGGATCGCTGCCACACAGGCTCCCGGGGTGCTGAGCGGATCGGCCGGATCCGCCGCCACGTCCAGCTCGTCACGATCGAGGAATCCGTCCTCGTCGCGATCGATCCCCACGCGCAGCTCGGTGCCGAGGGGCACCAGAACGAAGACCATCTTCTCCTGGGGTGTGGCCCCCGACTGCAACATGGCCGTGGAGACGAGCTCCGAAGCCCGGTCCGACTGCCACAGGTCCGCGCCCACGTAGGTGAAGCCACGCTCCTCTCCCGCACGGCGTCCCTTGGCCACGACCCCGACGCGACCCTGATCCGCCATGGCCTGCATGGTCTGGATCGTTGCGAGTTGCTCGGGTGACGTGGTTGCCAGGGATTCGATGGTCACCTGCCGCCCGACGCCTGCATGGGTGTCCTTCGAGAGGGGCCCGGGTGGTTCGAGAGGCTTGGTCCCGTCGGAAAGGGGTAGTTCGCTGCCGGAGAAGGACATCAGGAACGCGACCAGGTTGGCGACGTCCTGGTCCGAGTCGATTCCGGTGAAGATCGGGTTGCTGATGGTGCGTTCGACGGCATCGATCGTTCCGTCGTGGCGAATCCCGACTCCCGAGCGGTTGTTGACCCGGTTGTAGCTCAGGCCCGTGCGCTCGAACACGTTTCGCAGGGGCGCCACGCGCACTGTGTGGGCCGCCTGGGTCTGGCTCGCGGTGAGCATCGTGTGCGATTCGCCCAGGGGCCCCAGGGGCAGGGGCACGAAGGCCGTGCCGTCCCAGGTGTGGTCGGTGCCGAAGCCCGTGGGCAGGGTGTGGCAGGTCGCACAGGCCTTGTTGTTCGAGAGCAACACCGGCGGCCGGAAACGCAGCAGCCCGATCTCCGCGTTGCCCGGCGGCAGGGGCGTACCCGCGGGCAGGTGGAAGCGCCCCGTCGCCAGGTGATCGGAGACGTCCAGCGCGGTGGGCAGACTGTTGTCGAAGTTGCGATTGGGGTTGGGCGCGAAGGTGATCGTGGCCAGGAAGTCCTCGAACTCCTGCATCTCCGTCGGCGAGAGCACGGCGTCATCACCTTGCAAGGAGACGAAGGCACCGTTGAAGTCCTCGATCCCGAACTTGTCGCCGCGCCAGTGGAAGGGCTCCTTGCCGATGATGTCCTGCAGGGTCTGGGTCTGCAGTGGCCCCTTCATCGGGTGCCAGTCCTCGAAGGTCTCGTAGCTGAACACGGGCAATCCCGCCGCGAGGTTCTGACCCGCGATGCTCTTCATCTCGCCTCCGGGGTCGCCGAGGTCCCAGACGAGTCGATCCAGCCGCGAGTCCACGTGGCACGAGCCGCAGGACACATGGCCCAGGCCCGAGCCCTTGTGGGTGTCGTAGAGATGCTTGCGGCCGAGCTTGATCGCGAGCGGCGAGGGGTCGAAGAAGTCGACCCGCGCCGTCTCGAGCTCCGACTGCAGATCGACCACCGAGATCGAGGCCTCGAACTTGTTCAGCACGTAGGCCCGCCCCGCGCTCTCGTGCAGGACGACGCCCGTCGGCCCTTCTCCCACCTCGATCGTCGGCGCCAGCCCGACCCGGGCCCCGGTGCTGTCGAGGACGATCAGGTTGTTGGAGCCCATCCCGGTCACGTAGGCGCGGGTTCCCGCGGCGTTCCAGGCGATCCCCCGCGGGTCACCGATGGACTTGTCGCGCTCGGTCTGGGGCAGGGTGCCGACCGAGTAGTCCAGGTGACCGGCATTCATGTCGACCACCGAGCTCGCGGCTTGGTCCACGTCCACGAACGCCGCCAGCACGCGCAGAAAGATGCCGGTCAGGTTCGGTTCGAAGCGCACCTCGTTGATGGCGTCCGTGCCCACCACCGTCACCCGCCCATCGACCGGATTGACGGCCAGGGCCATGTCGACGTTCATCAGACGCCTGACGTAGCTCACCGAGAGATCTGAAGTCTCGATCACGGCCAGGTCGTAATCGTTGACGTCCCAGCCGACGATGCGCCCCGACAGGGGGGCGTCGTTGCCGGACACCCACTGGGTCCAGTCCGCACCGTTGTCGTCCATCCAGCGCCCCTGGTCGTCTTTCTTGACGACGTGGGAAACGCGCGGAGGCGGCGGATTGATCGGGTTCTGCGCCGGGAAGAAGCTCGATCCGCTGTTGGGTGGCGGATTCTGACCGCCGTAGGGCGTGAACGGCTCCCCGACGATGTTGGGGGGGAAGAGCGTCCCCGCAGGCACCGTCTCCTCGACCTTGTCGCCGCCGAGGACCGTGGTTCCATTGCCCGACTCGAAGATCGCCACATAGACGCGATCGCTGCCCGGCGAGACGGCAAGGGCACGTGGCTCCTCGGCGTCCAGAGCGATCTCGACCGGTGGCAGCGCCAGGTTCGAAGGGTCGAAGACCTGCACCAAGTTCGCCTGGCTGCACGTCACGAAGGCGCGGAGCGGCGTGCCGGCGAAGACCACATCCGCTGGCTCGTCAGCCGTGGGCAGCGTCCACTTCAGCTCTCCGGTGCCGAGGTCCACGATGCTGATCGAATCGCTGACGTGATTCACGACCCAGGCCTCGGTGTCGTTGCGCGCGCGAACGGACACGGGATCGACGCCCACGTCGATGGGCCAAAGGGGCACCAGCGTGCCGCCGGAGGCATCGAAGACCTCGAGCCGGTTGTCGGCGGTATTGACCGCCAACAGTCGCACGCCGCTCGGAGTCAGTTCGAGGGGATGCACGTGGGGGTGCTCCCAGTTGACGAACGAACCCTGTGTCAGAGCTCCGCAGGGAAGGGCTACGGACAGAACGAACGCTGCCAGGGTCGCGAGCTGCGAGCGATTCGAAGTCGTCATGTTGCTAGATCGGGCAGGAACCAGAACAGGCCGCCAACTTCGGTCCGGGGGTACCGACGGGCGGTGTCCGAAACTAGTCACAGGCACACGGCCCGCCAAGGACGAACATGGACCGCACGCGAACCGGCACTCCAGGCATCCCACGCCGACAGAGGGGGCGCGAGGCTCCCCCACGGCGCAGAATCGGTTCGTCTGGCCCCGACAGGCTCAACGCGTCGAGCGATCCACGAAGAACACGGCCTCGCCGCTGTCTGCGAGTAGATCCTCCATGTCCCGCCAGCGGACCTTGCATTCGCCGCCCGTGCCCCAGCTCTTGCCCCAGGAGTTGTGGAGGGTGACCGTCCGCTCCCTCACGTCGACGCCATTGGCGAGGATGCAGTGGCCCCCGATCTCGCCGCCTGTCGGTCTCACGAAGCCCTGGGCGTCGGGTTCGACCATACCCTCGTGCCAAGTGATCCCAATCACCGCTGGGCCGTGGTAGCCGAGTCCGAGCAGGAAGCTCGAGAAGCTGAAGCTCCAACGGTACTCCTCGAACCAACCCATGCTGCGCGCGACCTTGACCCCGACGAGCAGCGACGTCCCGCCGTAGTGCGGCCGGGCACCGGGGTACTCGCCCCCCTCCCAGGGATCGCGGCGCTGGGCCTCCCAGTAGATCTTCTTGCGACAGAAGCTCGGGCCAATGCGCTGGACCGGAGCCGGATGGGCCGACAGCTCGTGCCCGATCGAGAAGCCGACGCAGGCGCCCTCCTCGCCCTGGTCCAGGAACTTGTCGCAGCGCCAGGTGTAGGAGCGCCTGGTGCGTTGCCCCTTCCGTTGACGAATGGCGTAGCCCCGGCTCGCCTCGTCGAACTGAACCACGCGGTCCAATCGATCGTCACCGGTCCGGGCGCCACCCTTGAGCTTCTTCTTGGATGCCATCGTCTGTTCCTCCGGATACTCCCGCCTTCCGATTGCTCCCGCCCTCAGAACGCTTCCGACCGCGAGTGCACCAATGGGGTAACGGTCCTCGGAGCCCGGGCGAACCTCCTGGATCACGATCTCGCTCCCGGCGGCCATCGACTGACGATCCAGGAGCTCGATCAGTCCAGCTTGTGGCCGATCTGCTTGTGACCGAGCCCCCTTCAGAGCCGCAGCGCCAGCTCGTGTTCGGTGACATGCTCCCTGGGTGGTGGCAGGCAACTACGCCGACCCGTGGGAGCGAAGCCGTGGCGAAGGTAGAGGCCGATCGCAGGACCGTTGTCGTCTCCAACGTCCAGCAACAGCCGGCTGCATCCGCGCCGGCGCGCCCAATCGACGACGGCTTCCACGAGTCGATCCCCGACGCCCCGGCCCCGCGCCGAGGCCTCCACCCACATGCTGTAGAGGCCGGCACCGACCTGAGGCGCACCGCCGCTGGCGGCAGCTTCGGGCGAATCGCCGCCGACGACTTCGGCCACGATGTGCGCGCCCGTCACGAGCCCCACGTCGCGCCCCTCGATCGAGGCCAGGAACGTCGCCGCCCGCGCCCCTTCGAGGCGACCGCGCCAGAACGCCGGATCAAGATCTCGCTCGTCGGCCAACTGCCGACCGAACGCATCAGGCACATCGGCGAGGGCTGCCAGGCGCAGCGCCCGAACCCGCTCCCATTGCTCCGGACCCGCTCGTTCGACATCAACCATGCGCCGGTCCTATCCGTTGTGCGTCGAGTCCGCCAGGGTCGGGCTTCCGAAAGGCGAGTGAGCCTGCGCTAGCGAGCGGAAGTGAAGGGGTCGAAGTCGCCGGCCAGGCCACGTTCCAGTGCACGCTGGATCAGCGCGACACCGCGCTCGTTGGGATGACCGTTCTCCGCGTCGAAGAAGTCGTCGACCGACAGGGCTCCCCCGCGAACGGCTTCGCGCAGCATCTCGTGGGCAGAGACGTAGGGTACCTGGAGTCCCTTGAGAGACTCGGCCATGACGGCGTGTCGCCAGTCACCCTTGAAGTCCGGGTCCACGGACGACGGGCTGCCGAGCAGCAGCACGAAGTAGTCCAGCCCCGCGAGCTCCTTCTGCACCTGCAGGAGAATGCGGGGCACGATCGGGAGGATCGTCTGCCAGTGCCGCTTCATCCCACGCCAGCCCTCGCGCGGCGGGTTGGGGATCAGCTCGGTTCCGAACAACAGGTGGTTCCAGGCGTAGCTCGTGATCTGCGGCGGATGCAGCGCCAGGTACCGATCCACGTCGAGCTCGTCCGGCACGTGGATGGCGAGGGTCTTGTCCTGCTTCAGGCTGAAGCTCGGTTTGGGCCCGTGGCGGAAGGTCAGGGTCAGGCGGTCCAGGTCCTCGTCGATCTGGATCGCCACCACCACGATCGGGTTCTGGGCCCGAAAGCGCGGCAGGGCCAGGCTGAGCAGCGTGCCCACCTGCCCCAGCCCGTAGCCAGTGACCGAGAAGTTCAAGAGGGCCAGATCCGAGGCCCAGGGGGACTGCTCGAGCAGATCCTCGTGGCAGTCCACCACCGGCGGCAGGCAGCGCACGAAGGACGAGCCGAATAGCAGGACCGGTCGCCTGCCGGCCAAGTTGACCTCGTCGACGTGCTCGTAGGTCTGGGCATCGAAGTCCTCGCGGATCCAACCGAGGATCGGGTGGCGTCTGGGCAGCCAGCGTTCCTGCGGTTCCTTCTGCCCGTAGAACAGCTTCCAGTAGTCCGACCCCGAGGGTGAGCGCGGGCGGGTGTACTTGAGCGGTTCGCGCAGGGGTTGGGCCCAGGCTTCATCCGCAACGATGTCGGTCAGGACGACCACGCGCAAGCCCAGTTCGACCAGCAACAGGCCTACCAGCGGGGCCGCCAGGGTCACGATCAACCGGATCCGACGGCTCGGACCGCGGCGGCTCGAGCTGCCGCGTGCGGGTGTCGACGAACTCGTCAGCGTCGAACCACTCCCATCGGTCCCGCTTCGAGCCCCCGACGCATCGCGAGCGTCGGTCGAGTCACGCTCGACCGCCGTCTCTGCGGGCACCACTCGATTGCTTTCGTCGGTCGACGGAATGCTCCCACCTGTTGGGGCAAGCGCCCAGCGGACCAGAAGCCTGACGGCTCAGAAGACCGTGTAGACGAAGGGGGCCACGAGGGGCGCGGCTTGCAAGAAAACGAAGATGATCGAAACCGAGAGCAGCACGAGGACCAATGGCACCAGCCACCAGAACTCGCTGTTCCAGACTCCGACAAGCAACTCGACTGCCGTCGACGATCGGGTACCAAGGGCTCGAAAGAAGGCTTTCATGGGTTCAGCGCCCAAATGGCGAGGTCTTGGACGAGACTAGCGCGCTCCCTGCGATCCCACAATGAGTCCCGTGCAATCGACCTGCCCCCGTTGTTTCGGACCGATCGAGTCCGAGTCCGCCTGCCCTGCATGTGCCCTCGGCTTCGTTCGCCGCGGGGCCCTGTTGGACGTTCTCGGCCCCACCGAGCGCGAACAGCGCGCCGCCGAGGTCGAGGAGTTCTACACACACTCGCCCTTCCCGGGCTACGCGCCGGCGGACGACGCCGGCACGATCTTGGATCGGTCCCGTAAATCCGGCTTTCTAGCGGCCCTGGACCGCTCGATCCCGCCCGATGCGCGGGTTGTGGACTGCGGCTGCGGCACCGGCCAGTTGGCCGCCTTCCTGGCCCTCTCCGCGCCCCACCGCCAGGTGTTCGGGGTCGACGGCTGCAAGGAGTCCCTGGCCTGCGGGGACGCCTTCCGCGAGCGCACGGACACCAGGAACCTGCAATTCGTGCGGGCGGACCTCTTCGACCTGCCCCTGGCCGAGGCCAGCTTCGAGACCGTCATCTGCCGCGGCGTGGTCCACCACACGCCCGACCCGGAGGGCGCGATCGCGTCGGTGGCGCGGGCCGTTGCGCCGGGGGGCGTGCTGTTGCTCGGCTTCTACGAGACCTGGGGCCGGGCCTTCCACTGCCTGCGTCGGGGCCTGTCCAAGGTCCGCGGCAAGCCGATCGCGCTGCTCGATCCGATCCTGCGTCGCCGTGACCTCAGCGACGAGAAGAAGCGCATCTGGATCCAGGACCAGTACTACCACCCGCTCGAGCACATCCTGCCGATGCCGGGCGTGCTGCGAACCCTGGAGGGCCTGGGCTTCGAGTGGGTCCGCAGCGTGCCGCCGGTGCCCCAGGATGGACGCGGCGGGATATTCGAGGCCACCGATCGCCCCGGTGCCCTGGGGCGCACGGGCCTGCGCGCGGGCTGGATGCTGGCGGGGCTGAACGATCCCGACGCGGGTCTTGTCGCCTTGGTGGCCCGCAGGAAGCGCGGGTGAGGGGGCGAACTCCCCGCCGCTACTACTTCTTCGGAATCGCCTCGCGTCGGTAGAGCCGCGGACCCGCAATCAGGCTGTCCAGAGTGCTCCGCATGTACGCATCGAGACCCTCGGACTCGCTGCGAACGATCGGAGCGCCGCGCAGCTTGAAGTCGGTGCAGAGCAGCAGCGGGGTGCCCGTCGCCGCGCCGAAGGCGCGGACCACCGCGTGCAGACGCGGCGCGCTGTGCTCATCCACCACTTGGACCCAGGTCGTGCCGTCGGCCATGACGGACGAGGGCGCCGCGTCGACGAGCGACTGCTTGGCCGCGACTCGCAGCTGACCGCGCGCCAGGGCGGCGTCGGAGCCTTCGGGCAGCTCGACGAAACGCTCGGCCTCCTCGCGGGGCACGATCAGGCGGCAGGGCAGGAAGGGCTCGACGTGCTGAACCGCCCGCAAGAGGGCGCCACAGGCTTCGGGCGGACGAGCGTCCGCCAGGACCACGCGGCCCTGGCCGCTCAGTCCGCCGAGTTCGATCGCGCCCTGCATCCAGGCCACGCGCTCACCGTCGACCAGACGGCGAGAGACCTCGGCCACGCCGTCCGGATCGCCTTCGAGCCACTGCGCGCCGGGCTCCGCCTGGCCCAGGAGCGACTCTCCGACGAAGCCGGACTCGCACACGCGGCGGCTGAGCACCCCCGCCTCTTCGGCCAGCAGCGCGGCCCCCACGGCGCCGCCCGCCTTGCCCGGCACCACCGAGACGTGGACCCGCTCGAAGGGCCCCTCGGCCATCAGGCGCCCGAGCAGGCGCCGGTTCTTCGCCAGCGAGCCCGCGAAGCAGAGGTTCCTGGACGGCGCCCGACGGTACAGCTCGGCGGCCAGGGCCAGGGTGCGCTCTTCGAGCACGACCTGGAGGCTGGCCGCCAGGTCCGCATCCCGCCGATCGGAGTCCTGGTAGCGCAGGGGCTCGCCGGCGAAGCGCGGCGGCCCGAAGGCGGCCTCGAAGCCATCGCCCCACAGGCGGCTGGACTCGAAGTTGAACCGGAAGGCCCCCTCGTCGAGGGCGAAGAGGCAGCCCTCGTCGCGGATCCAAGCGCGGATCGCGTCGGCGAAGCGCGGCGAGCCGTGGGCCGACAGGGCCTCGACCTTCTCCTCGTCCTCACCCGGAGCGAAGCCCAGGAACTGCGTCACCGCCGACGCGAGCAGCCCCAGGGAGTGTGGGTAGCGCACCTCGACCAGGCTCTCGAGACCCTGGGCGTCGGCGCGGGCCAGCAGGGTCGTGCTCCACTCCCCGGCGTCGTCGACGACGAGCACCGCCGCCTCCTCGAACGGCGAGGTTCCCATGGCGCAGGCGCCGATGGCCGGTAGGTGCTCCGCGAAGAGGATCTTGTCCGCCGGCACGCCCAGGTCGGAGGCAATGCGGTCCTTGATCCAGATGCGATCTCCGAGCCACACGAAGAGCCCCTTGGCGAAGCTCGTCGACGACCTGGGGAAGGCGCGCAGGTTGCTGACCAGCACCCGTTCGAACTTCTTGAGGGGCTTCTCGTAGAAGACCACCTGGTCGAGTTCCGGAGCTTCCACGCCCGCCTCACCGAGCACGAAGCGGATTGCGCGCGTGGGGAAGGCGCTGTCCCGAGCGAGCCGGGTGAAGTGCTCCTCCTGGGCCGCGGCGACCACCTGTCCGTCCACGATCAGAGCCGCCGCCGAGTCCCGATGGAAGGCGGAGATACCGAGGATTCGCATGGCTCAGTACTGGGAGGAAAGCCGCTCGCGCGCGTTGCTTTGGCTCAGTTCGCGCACGGCGGGCTTGGGCTTGCCCAGGCGCGCCAGGGCGCCAAAGGGCAGCAAGACGGTCCAGTACATGACGAACAACATGAACTGCGAGAAGCGCGATCCGGAACGCAGGCCCAGCCGGCGCCAAGCGCCGATGAAGCGCGAGCTCCGCGCGGACTTCAGGCCGGCGTTGACCTCCTTCTCACGCCCCACGCCGCGCCACTTGTCGAGGAACTTCTCGGTGTACGCGCAGTGGTACTTCTCGTCCTTCAGGATCTGATCGAAGGCCGCCGCCAGCTCCGGGTCGTCGTCCACCAGGCTGCGGTGCAGGGCGAAGATCTTGGCGGCCTTCTGCTCGGCCACGTGGACCATGGCGATGTACGAGACCTCGCCCAGCTCGTCGATCAGGCCGGCCTTGAAGAAGCCGTGGGCGTCAACCTCGTCCTTGCGACCGCGCGACAGGTCGTAGGCCCGGTCCGCCTCGTCCGCGCCCCGCGCCCCCAGGCCCGTGCGCTGGCGGTGGCGTTCCGCCGCTTCCAGGAACATGTCGGCGTGACGGCGTTCGTCGCGGGCGTGGCGCAGGAGGTGTTCGCGCAGGTCGCCGTCCTGCACGCGGCGCGCGGCGACCTCGAGGTCGTGCCCACCGTCGGCCTCGGTCTCTGCGAAGCTCTCGAGAGTTCGCAATTTGCGGGCAGGGTCGGACCACACGGCCCGGTAACGACGCTTTTCAAGAAGGGAGAGCATGGTCCGATTCTAGGCGCCGACCTGGCGCTGTGGGCTACCCGGCTGGCCTGGGGGCGGCGGCTCGCGGGGGCCGCGCGGTGCGGTCCAACCGACGCCGCCGGTACGGTCCTACAGCCGGAGACCTATCCTGGCGCCTATGGTGACCGTCGAGGACCCCACTCTCGCACCGAGTCGCCTGCTCCGCGCCGGAGTCGTGCTCAGCACCGCCGCCCTGGTGTGGACGACCCTGCGCCACGGGTCGGCTTTGAACGGGCTGCTCTTCATGGGCTTAGGCGCCCCTGAGGAGGTGGCCAGGAAAGCCGATTTCGTCCTCGCGTCCCTGGCCGGCCTCTCTGCGCTGTCGGCGCTCCTGGGCCGCCACCCCTGGACGACCGCGATCGCCACGTGTGCGGCCTTCCTGGTGGCGGCTGGCGCGACGGCCAGCGTCGGAGGTCAAGCGTTTGCAAAGCTGGCGCCGATCGCGGCAGCCACGAAGTGGCTGGCGCCCCTCGCCCTGCCGGCGTTGGCCGCCGGGCGTCCTGTCGTGGCCCGACGAATCCTGGCCTGCGCCTGCGCCTTGACCTTCGCGACCCACGGGCTCGAGGCCCTGGGTCACCATCCGGCGTTCGTCGACCTGTTGCTCGGATCGAGCCGACGCTGGCTCGACCTCGCGCCGCGGGAGTCGACGGCGCGCGCGGTCCTGTCGGGGATCGGCACGATGGACCTGGCCATCGCCGCCGGCTTGCTCCTTGGCCGCTGGCGCTGGCTGGCCGCCTGGGCGGCCCTCTGGGGAACCCTCACCGCGCTCTCGCGCACGGTGGCCCTGGGGCCCGAGTTCCTGTTCGAGACCCTGCTGCGGTCTCTCAATGGCCTGGCTCCCCTCGCCCTGTGGTACCTGCTGCGTCCGGTCCTCTCCGACGGCAACCGATCATGATCCGCATCCTCGCCCTGCTCTGCGTCCTCTCCGCACCCTTGCCTGCTCAGGAGCCGGATCCGTGGCTCCTGAACAGGATCACGCCGCTGGTCGGCACCCAGCCGGCCCAGTGGCGCGTGGTCTGGACCGAGAACCCCGCGACGACCGCAACCATCTCCTGGACCACCGCCGAGCCGGGCACGCGGCACCGTGTGCTCATTCGCCGCGCCGACCAGGTGGTCGCCGCTCCCGAGCGGATCGTCGAGGCCCAGCGCAATGGTCCCTACGCCGGATCCGATGCCGAGGACGCGACACCGGCCCACTTCCACCACGCGCGGCTGACGGGCCTCGAGCCCTCGACGACCTACGTCTTCGTGATCGACTCCGACGGCAGCACGAGCCGCGAACTCCACTTCCAAACGGCACCGGCCGACGGACGAGCCTTCTCCCTGCTGGTGGGCGGCGATTCGCGCAGCGGCCTGGCCATGCGCTGTGTGATGAACAGCGCCATCGCCCACCTGGCCGACCAGGACACTCGATCTTGGCCCTCTCCCACGGCGGCGACTACGTGATGTACGGCGACCAGTGGGAGCTCTGGAGTCAGTGGCTCGGGCACAACGAGTTGTGCACGACCGAGACTGGCCGCGTCCTCCCGATTCTCCCCACCCGCGGCAACCACGACTTTGGGACTCTGTTCGACGAGGTCTTCGACGATCCCGGCGGACGCGGTCTCAACTACTACCGATCGCGACTCTCGAGCGACGTGTCCTTGGTCACGTTGAACTCCCAGATCTCGGTGGCCGGCGACCAGCTCACCTGGCTGGAGTCGGAGCTGGAGGCGGCGAACCACGACTCGCGCTGGCTGTTGACCAACTACCACCGGCCGCTCTATCCGGCGGTCAAGGCACCAGGCCCGGCCAAGCCCTTCTGGGCGCCCCTGTTCGACCGCTACGGCGTCGACATCGCCCTGGAGTCCGACGGCCACTGCATCAAACGCACCGAACCGATCCGCGCCGACGCCCTGGATCCGGCCGGCGTGATCTACGTGGGTGAGGGTGGGCTGGGCGTGCCCCAGCGCACGCCGCGCCGCAACCTCTGGTACCTGCAAGCGCCCGCCGTGGTCACCAACGGGCACCACGTGCTGCGCCTGGACTTCTCGTCCGAGGCTCTGAGCCTCGAGATCCTGCGCTTGGGCGAGGTGCTCGATCCCCTCGACCCGCGGCTCTACCGAGCGATCGTGCCCCCGGGTGCGACCTGGAGCTACATCGCCCAGGAACAGGTTCCCGAGGGCTGGACCGAGCTCGGCTTTGACGCCCTGGCTTGGGACCGGGGCCCCGCGGGCTTCGGGTTTGGCGACGATGACGACGCCACCACGCTCGACTCGATGCAGGGCGTCAGCTCTCACTTGTTCACCCGTTTCGAGTTCGACTCGGAGCTGTGCGCCCAGACCGAGTCGCTGAGCCTGATGGCGCGCTACGACGACGCGTTCGTGGCCTACTTGAACGGCACCGAGGTCGCACGGGGTGGGATCGCCGAGGGCGATTGGACCAGCGGCGAGCCGAAAGTCGAGTTGAAGGAGGCCCTGCACTTCGAGTCGTTCGAAGTGCGCGATTGGCGTCAACTCGTGCACCCCGGCACCAACGTGCTGGCCCTGGTCGGGATCAACCGCCGGGCCCGCGACTCGGACTTCAGCCTCGACGCCTGGTTGGCTGGCGACCGCAGCTTGGCCCCGGGGACGCCCCAACCCTGGCTGGAGCCGATCGACGTGCGCCTGTTGAGTCCACGTGAGCGCTGAGGCAGAGCGAGCGCGATCGGCGCGGTCCCGGGACTACTTCCAGGGATCGCTGCCGTCCCGCTCGAAGCGCGCCAGGTAGTCCTCCATCCCGTAGCGCTGGAGCAGGCCGTGTTGGAGCTGCATGTAGCCCAGCTCGCCTTCGATACACCAGAGCGGCTTCAGGAACATCTCGAACAGCTCTTCGTCGGCGACCTTGCGCGTCCTCTGCACGTCGGCGCGGCGGAACATCCAGTGCTCCCAGCGCCCGAGGACGTCGTTGATGCCGAAGAAGTCGCCGGCCGCCACGCGGTTCAGGCGGTAGTACCGATCCCGCCCCGTCAGCCGCCGCAGGGTCCGACGCCACCAGCGCTGCACCTTGGGATCGGTCAGCTCGATGCGGAACTCGCTGTCGTCGGTCACGCGGGCGAAGACCCACATGCGCCGCATGGCCAGGCCGAACATGGCCGGCAGCAGCTTGTTCAGGTTCTCGTCGTCGTAGTTCTTGACTCCGCACAGGAGCGCGTTGCGGACCTGCAACAGGCGCACCTGCTCGAAGGGGAAGCGCCGCGAGGTGCCCGAGTGGTGGTGCCGCGCCACGGCCCGCGGCGCGTAGTGCACCGCATGGCCGGCCAGGTTCGTGCGCCAACCGATGTCGAGGTCGTCGTAGTAGGCGAAGAAGTCCGCGTCGAAGCCGCCGATGGCGTCGAACACGTCGCGCCGGATCGCCATCGCCCCGCCGCAGGCGAACAGCACTCGGCGCGGGTGGTCGTGCTCCGCGGTGGGCGCTTCCTTGTAGCCCTGGGAGACCGCGATGCCGTGGAAGTTCGAGCCACCCCCGGCGTGGTCCACGGTGGAGCCGTCGCCGCTCAATAGCTTGGCTCCGGTGCTGGCGCACTCCCCGCGCACGATCGGCGCCACCAGCTCGCG
Source organism: Engelhardtia mirabilis (assembly GCA_007751255.1). Lineage (GTDB taxonomy): Bacteria > Planctomycetota > UBA1135 > UBA1135 > Engelhardtia > Engelhardtia mirabilis. The sequence continues at coordinate 3,389,816 of CP036296.1, read as the reverse complement.
CAGGCAGCCGGCTTCGACCTCCAGGTCGTTGTTCAGGAAGATCAGCAGCTCGGCCTCGGGGACCGCCGCCGCGCCCTGGTTGCAGGCGGGTGTGAAGCCCAGGTTGCGGTCGTTCGGCACCACCACCACGCGCGGGTGCTCGCGCGCGAGCCACTGCACGCTGCCGTCGGTCGAACCGTTGTCCACGACGACGATCCGCAGCCGGTCGGCCGGGTAGTCACCGGCCGAGATCGAGGCCAGGCAGGCACCCAGCATCGCACGACCGTCGCAGTTGATGATCACCACCGAGGCCAGGGGCAGGTCGGAGTCGCCGACCGGGTCGCCGTGCTCCACGTAGAGGTCGGCGTGGGAACGACTCATGTTGCGGAGCCCTCGGCGGAGAGCGGCGTGGCGGCGTCCACGTGGACCGGACGACGGGTGAAGCGTTGGAAGGGCTTGATGCGGACCGGCGTCCCCGCGTCGATCGGGCGCACCAGGACCCGCTTGACGCGGCAGATGCCCGGGGGCCCGAAGGGCTCGAGCGTGTTGATCAAGCCCAAGCGGAAGCTTGGCGCGACGAGGTCCACGACGATCGCGACCTCGCGGTGGCCTCCGCCGTCGGGCGGCCCCAGGGGGCCGAAGCTGGCCAGGGGCAGACCGTCGGCGACGATGCGGCCGCTCTGCTGGAGGTGGACTTCCTCGGGGGCGTAGTAGAGCCAGACGCGGACTTCGTGCAGGCCGGTCCCGATGCCCTCGATCTGCCAGTGGATCGAGGCGCGCTGCGGCCCGAGCTGCACCATGTCGCACTCCTGGGCGACGGCGCCGGGTCCATCGGGGGTCCCATCCTGGCCGCGCAGGTCGCAGGTGCGCTCGAGGGGACGTTCGGCTCCCGGCGAGACCGACGGGTCCAGCACGAGAATGCGCGAGACCCGCAGGGTGCCGGCGCCCGACGAGCCAAACCCACTGTGCAGGCGCAGTACCGGAACGCCTGCGCCCAGGACCACCGGCACCCGCAGGGCGCGGGACTCGTCGGCCCAGCAGCCGCGGAAAGGTCCCAGGTTGGCCACGTGCTCGCCGTCAAGGAAGACCTGCCCGCCCATCTGCACGTGGTGCTCCTGGGCCAGGGAGTCGATGAAGATCCGCAGCTCGCGCCGCCCGGGGCTGGTCGCGGTCAGGTCCCACTCGGCGGCGGCACCCTCCTCACGCAGCAGCAGGCGCGTGGCGTCGAGGCTCTGCGCGGCGCCCTCCAAGCGATCGGCGTCGATGCCGCGCAGGTCCATTTGGCGGAAGGATCGGGCCCGCGCCGCCAGGGCGCGGTAGCGCACCTCGGTGCAGACCAGGCGCTCGGTGTCCCCGTCGACCACGCGGTTGGCCGCGGCGCCGCGCAGGTCGGCGTACTCGGCGTCCGTGCGCCAAACCCAGGCTTCGAGCGGGATCTCCGCCGGCTTGGGCGCCAGGTCGAGGCCACCGGGGACGCGCTCGCTGCGCTTGGGCTGCCCGAACTCGTCGGCTCCCAGCAGCGCCTTGGCGAAGCCGTGCTCGCGGGCGAAGGCCGGACTGACCGTCCACAGGGTCGGGCGCCTTTCGGCGACCGCGCTCGCCAGTAGCGCGCGTTGCTGGGCGCCGTCGCCGTGCACGTGCAGGACCTCGGCGGAAGCCACGTCGTCGGTGAGCTCCCAGCCCCTCGCGCGCAGCCCGGCCTCCAGCTCGGCCGGAACGCCGATCGCGGCGACCCGCGGCCGGGGACTCGGCAAGAGGGTCGACATGCGGAAGCGCTTGGGATTGCGGCCGCCCTCGAGCAGACCCTTGAAGTAGGCCCGGCGGATCGCCTCGGCGCGCTCGACCTCGCGCTCGAGCTCGGCGCCGCGATAGCCCTGGGCCACGAGGGCCGCCCGATCGCGCTCGGACTGCCGGGCCACCTGCACGTCGATCTCCTCGGCCGCGTGCAGGCAGATCCGATCCAGGCGCTCTGCGTTGAAGGCCCCGTCGATGATGGCCCGGACGTAGGTCTCCTCGGGACCGTACTCATGGCTGTGGTGCACCACCGCGCGGTCGTCGTAGACCACCTTGAAGCCGCCCTCGAGCATCGCTCGGCAGCGGATGATGTCCTCGCCGAAGTCTGTGTGGGGGTCGGGGTGGCGCTCCCAGAAGGAGCGGCGCACGGCCGATGCGGTGTCGTTGAAGTTGTAGAGCAGCCGGCGCTCGTTGCCGTCGAGTCGGTCGTAGGTCGCCGGATCCGGTAGGGTCGTGACCTGGCGCCCGGGCTGGTAGCCGGGGTCGAACTCCGAGAAGACCTGGGCCAGAACGTCGGCCTCCGGCCGCGGCACGTTCCGCAGGTAGGCCCCTGCCACGGCGGGGTCGCGGAAGTTCTCCGCCAGCTGGTCGAGCCAGTCCTCACCCACCGGGATCGAGTCGTCGGTCACGAAGACCAGTAGCTCGCCCTCCGTCAGCGCGGCGAGCACGTTGCGCGTATCGCCGTGGTTGAACTCGCTGGTGTGGATCCCGTGCACCCGCAGGGGCACCGGAAAGCTCGCCCGAGCCGCCTCGAAGATCGCCAGGGTCCGGTCGGTGCTGCCGCAGTCCGCCGCCGTGAAGTCCCAAGGGATCCGCGTCGCCTGGATGGCGAGGCCCCCCAGAACCCGTTCCAGGAAGGCCTCCCCATTGAGGATCGGCATCAGGACCGAGATCGAGCGGACGGGGTGTTCGGACGGAGGCAAGGGCCGGCGGGGAGGGGTGTGGGGGGAGGGGCGTGGGGGGAGGGTTCGGCCGGAAGTCTAACCGGCCCAAGGGCCTGGAGCCGCCCGGGAGCCGGGCCGGGTCGCGGGGCTCGGGCAACGCCGAGAACCGGACCCAGCCGCCGAGGTGCGCTCGGAACTCGAGCGCGAGGCAACTAGGCTCTGCCCCACCGATGAGCACCTTCCGCCTTCTGCGCGCCTTCAACCAGCCGGGCCTCGAGACCTATGCCGGCTCCAAGACCCGCGTCGGGCGCAACACGGCTCGCCACTTCGAGGGCGAGGGCCTGGTCGAGCGTCTGGTCCGCGAGCTGTGCGCCGAGCGTGCCCTGCCGATCAAGGAACTGGCCGAGGCCTGCGAGTTCTTCGCGGTGGCGCGCAAGTGGCTGCGGACCGAGGTGGTGGTCGACTTCTGCGCTGGCCACGGCTTGGCGGGCATCCTGTTCGCCGTGTTCCAGCCCGAGACCCAGCGGGTGGTGCTCTGCGATCGGCGCCAGCCGGAGTCCTTCGAGCCGGTGCTGCGGGCCGCCCTGCGCGCCGCGCCGTGGATCGAGGGCCAGGTCAGCTACCGCATCGGCCGTCTGGAACGAGCCCGCGAAGACCTCCCCGAGGGCGCGTCGGTGATCGGCGTGCACGCCTGCGGCCAGCTCACCGACGCCTGCCTGGACGTGGCAGCGGGTCTGGGCGGACCGGTCGCGGTGCTGCCCTGCTGCCGCGACCACGGCCTGAGCGAGGCGCCGGCGGCCCTGCGCGAAGCCCTGGGTGAGGACGTGGCCTACGACGTCCACCGCACCTACACCATGGAGGCACGCGGCTACCGCACGCGCTGGCGCGAGATCCCGTCCACGATCACGCCGATGAACCGGATGCTGATCGGTGTGCCGCGCGGCGGACTCAAGGGATCTGGAGCGTGAGGCCCCGCGAGCTCGCGAAGTCGTTCCCCGAAGTGCCATCGAGGGTCACGATCTGCGTGTGAACCGTCAGGCCCGCAGCTGCCGCCGGTAGTCCGATCACGGTCACGGCGTCCCCGTTCCCGTCGGCCAGGTCCGACTGCAGGATCACGATCGGCAGGGAGACGTTCAGCAGGAGGCCGTTGCTCAGGTCCAGGGTCGACGCGGTCTTCTTGGTTCCAAGCAGGAAGAACACCGGGGCGCCCGCCGAGACGTTGCGACCGGCCAGGTAGAGGGGTGAACCCGCCAGGGGCAGGCTCAGAGCCTCGATCGTGGGCTGGCCGCCGCCGCCGCTCGAGAAGCTACCGAAGGAGCTCCCCACCGGCCCGCCGCTGTGGACGAACGAGTCCGGTGCCGACAGGCCCACGTTCCCGTACTTGTCCTCCGAGCGCACGGAGTAGGTCACCGTCCCCACCAGATTACGCGGGATCTCCGCCCGGAAGATCTGGCCAGCACTGCTGGGCATGGCGACGTCGGGCAGATCCACCCCTCCCACGTTCACGCGCAGGACCGTCGGGTTGTACCAGGTGATGTAGTAGGGCGCGTTGTCGTAGACCTGGGCCCGGATCGCGATGGTTCCCGCCGCTGCGGCCCCATTCGACACCGACTCGAGGTTGGGGATGTACGGCGCGTGGGTGTCGGGGACGTTGGTGGTGTTACGCAGGAAGGTGTTCGCCTGCTTGTTGTCCTCGGCCACCATCACGTCGTAGTCCCCGTCACCGTCCACGTCGCAGGCATCCGCGTCGAGGGACGTGGCCGAGTAGCTCGTGCCCAGAGGCACCGCCGTCAAGTTGCCGTTGCCGTCGTTGCGGTAGAGCTTGTCGGCTCCCGAGAAGTTGGCGACGAAGAGGTCCAGGTCGCCGTCGTTGTCGTAGTCGAGGAAGTCGCCCTCGTTGTCGTCGGCGCCAGAGTTGGGCAGGTTCGTGCTGAGGTTCGAAAAGGTGCCGTCGCCGTTGTTGCGGAAGGTCACGTCATTGAACCCACTCCAGTTCAGGCCGTAGATGTCGAGGTCACCATCCCCGTCCATGTCGGCCATCTCCTGCTCGTAGTTGCCACCGCCCGACTCCCAATCGCCGTTGCCACCCGGGAAGACGGCGTCGGAAACGTCGCGGAAGCCCAGGATGCCGCCGTTCTCCTCGAGGCGATTGTGGAAGACCCGCGGATCCTCCTGTCGCGCCCCGTGCAGGATGTCGAGGTCGAAGTCGCCGTCCATGTCGCCGACGTCGATGTCCAGGGCCGAACTCGCGATGTCGGCCTGGCCACCGGTGGTGTTGCCGGTATTGGCCTGTTGGACGCCCTCCGCCCAGAGGGCCGGCTGGCCGTTGCTGATGATGTTGGTGCCCAGCTTGAAGCCGCTGGGGTTGAACTCCTCGAAGTGCCCAGCACCATCGTTCAGGAAGATGCGCGTCGGGACCTGACCGCCGAAGGCGCCGCCGTAGGACGAGTGGACCAGGTCCAGGTCACCGTCGTTGTCCAGATCGCCGAAGTCGCAGTCGCAGGACCAGTCGATGAAGGTGTTGCCGATCAACAGGCTCGGCGAGATCGACGAGTTGGGACCGTTCAAGTTGACCCAGCGCGTCGCGGTCTCGTCGGTGTAGAAGCCTGTCGTGCCACCCTGCAACAGGCCGTTGTTGACCCACCACTTGTTGCCCTGGTTGGTGAGCTGGGCGGTGTTCGACACGTAGAGATCCACGTCCCCGTCGCCGTCGATGTCGGCGAACTCGATGTCGCGACTGTCGTCGGCTTCGGAGGGAAAGCGCGTTGCCGTCTCGTCGATGAAGTCGCCCAGGGGGCCGGCCTGCAGGCCGCCGCGGTTGATCCAGATTCGGTTCTGGTCGTTGCCGTCGTCACCGCCGTCGGCGAAGGCCGCGTCCCAGTCGCCGTCGAGGTCGACATCAGCGAAATCGACGTTCTCCGTGGTCGAGTTGTTGGCCGAACCACCGGGAATGCCGGAGCTGTCGACGGAGAACTGAGCCGCGGCCGGCGTCCCGAGGAGCCCGCCCACGACCAGGGCCGTTCCGATGGGCAGCAGGGGGGCGACGGCGATCTTGCGGGACGAGGCGACGTTGGGGAGACCGTGCATGACGGGACGCTTCAGGGGGGGAGTGAGCGGGGTGTCGGGCAGGAATCCAGATTATGGGTAGGTTGGGGGGAACGGGTAAGGCAATCGGATTCGTCCCCCCGTTGGGTTCATCCGCGTTCCGCTCGGATCGTCGATGCCCGCTCCCCCATCTCCCCCCCCGACCAGCCGAAGGCTGTCCCCATGAAGCTTGGCCTGCTCCCGGCCCTGATCGTGGCCTTCCCGCCGTTTCTCGCTCCCGCGGTCATGCTGCCTACGGTGCTCCTGCCGACGGCCCTCGTGTCCGCGGCATGGGTAGTGTCTGCGCCGAACTCCGCAGCAGCGACTGCAGCGGTCGCGCTCCAGACCGCGCCACCGCAGTTGCTGCACCTGCAAGTGCGTCTCTCCGATGCGGGCGGCGTGCCGCTGAATGGCGCCGTCGACGTCGAAGTACGGCTGTACGACGCGGCCATCGGAGGCACGCTCCTGTGGTCCGAAGCCAACAGCGCGACCGCTCTCAATGGGCTCGTCGACCTACTGCTCGGCGACGGCACGCCACTGGTGCCGGCGGCCTTCGCGGGAAGCACTCGCTTCGTTGCGCTGCAGGTCGGAACCGATCCCGAGATGTCGCCGCGTGTTCGCGTGGGTTCCGTCCCGTTCGCACTCGTGGCCGACAACGTCGTGGGTGACATCACGCCCAACTCCGTGTCGGTGGGTGGCGCGACGGTGATCGATTCGACCGGCCAGTGGGTCGGCAGCGGCGGGATCGTGGGTCCGGAGGGGCCCGTGGGTCCGATCGGTCCGGTGGGCCCGACAGGTCCCCAAGGACCCCAGGGTGATCAGGGCCTGCCCGGCAACGACGGCGCGATCGGACCTCAGGGACCTCAGGGGCTCCAAGGCCCGTCGGGCGCCGACGGCCTCGACGGGTCGACGGGACCACAGGGCGCGACCGGTCCCGCAGGCCCGACTGGCCCACAGGGTCTGCCCGGAAACGACGGCGCGGATGGAGCCATCGGCGCAACCGGTCCAGCGGGTCCTACAGGTCCACAGGGTCCCCAAGGCCTCCCGGGCAACGACGGAGCCGATGGGGCGGCGGGCGCCACAGGCCCCACCGGCGCGACGGGTCCGATCGGACCTGCGGGTCCCCAAGGGCCCCAAGGTCCGCAGGGGCTACCTGGCGCGGACGGCGCTACCGGCCCCGCCGGAATGACGGGTCCCGCCGGTCCCACGGGCGCGCAGGGACCCCAGGGCCTGCCCGGGAATGATGGCGCCGACGGCGCCACCGGGCCGATCGGTGCAACGGGACCCGCGGGCCCGACGGGTCCCCAAGGCCTCCCGGGCAACGACGGCGCCGATGGAGCGACCGGTCCCATGGGCGCCACGGGTCCGGCCGGCACGACGGGTCCCCAGGGTCCCCAGGGTCCCCAGGGTCCCCAGGGCCTGCCGGGCAACGACGGCGCGACCGGACCCGCGGGCGCCACCGGCCCCGCCGGTCCAGCAGGCGCGCCCGGTCCCGCTGGGCCCAATCTGATCGACGGTTCGACCGTCATCAGCGGCACCATCAGCTTCCCCGACGGAGTCTTCGGCGAGGCGCCGCCCCTCGGCTTCGGGGTCGAGGGCCACTCGAGTGCAGCGCTCGGCACCGCGGTGCTCGGCGTCGCCGACGGCACTTCGGGACCGACCTACGGCGTCTCCGGTCAGACGACCTCGCCCTCGGGCGTCGGCGTCCAGGGGGTCTCGCTCTTCGGCAGCGGCGCGACCACCGGTGTGCGCGGGGAGGTCCTCTCGCCCTCCGGCTTCGGAGTCTTCTCCGTCGGTGACTTCGGAGGCACGGGTGCCAAGTACTTCATCCAGCCGCACCCGAGCGATCCCTCGCGGGAGCTGCGCTTCGTGGCTCTCGAGGGCAACGAGGCCGGCACCTACTTCCGCGGCTCCGCGCAGATCACCGCCGGAGCGCTCGAGATCGAGGTGCCCGAGGACTTCCGCCTGGCCAGCAACGCCGATGGTCTGACCGTGCAGGTCACCCCCGTCGGCGGTCCGGCGTTGGTCTGGGTCGAGTCCAAGGGCCTCGACAAGATCGTGGTCCGAGGCTCCGCCGACGTCTCGGTCGACTACTTCGTCCAGGGCAAGCGCCGCGGCTTCGAGCAGATCGAGACGATCGGCGTCAACCGCGCCTACATCCCGCTGGTGCGTGGTGTTCGGTTCGGAACGCAGTATCCCGAGGGCCTGCGAGCGATCCTGATCGAGAACGGGATCCTCAACCCCGACTTGACTCCCAACGAGGACACCGCGGCGGCCATGGGCTGGCAGCTCGTCGATCCCGACCAGTCGCCCCTGCGGCGGGTCCTCTCGGAGATCGAGCGATGATCGGGTCCAGACTCGGTTGGGCGGCCCTGGCCGTCGCCAGCGCGCCGCTCGCCCAAGCGCAGCTCGCGAGCAGCGCGGGCTTCCGCCTCGAGACCCTCGCCCTCGACGGCGGTGGCGCGGGAACCTGTTCGATCGGCTTCGCGGCCATCCTCGACCAGCCCGCGCTCGAACCGTCGTCGGGCCTGGCCTCGCCCGGCTTCGGCGCGCAGCTCGGTTCCTTGACCCTGACCGATCCGCTGGCGACCGACCAGCCCGCGGTCTTCGCGGTCGAACCGCCCTTCGGGCCGAAGTCGGGCGGGACGGTCGTGACCCTGTGCGGGATCCACCTGGATCGCGGTGGACTTGCGGCTCCGGTCGTCGCGAGTCTCGACGGTTCACCCCTCGCAGGTCTGGTCGTCCTGTCCGATTCGACCGTCACGGCGACGGTGCCCGCTGGTGCCAACGGACCCGCAGACCTACTGCTCAGTACGTCCCTGGGCACGGCGTCCCTGGGCGGCGGATTCGTCCACACGCCCGCGGTGACTTCGTCTCCCGTGGCCTACCGCACGGGCGAGATCGAGCTCGCCAACTATGGCGCGCCCGGAGGCTTCTTCGACATGTACGCCTCGCCCTTCGTCACCAACCTGCCCCTGCCGCCCTACGGCAACTTGCTGATCGGCCCGGCACCGTTGATTCCACTGATCTTCATCCAGCCCTACCCGGCGCCGGACGGAATCGTGGTGACCCGGGCGACGATTCCCGACGACCCGGGCCTGAGCGGACTGTTCCTGCACTTCCAGAGCATCGCCGTGCAGAGCCTGGCGCCCCTGGACGTGCAGCTCGTCAACCGAGCGTCGACGCTGTTGCAGTAGCGGCGGACCCGACCACGTGCGCCCGCCCGCGGGTGGGCGTACGTGGCGATCAGTCCCAGACGAGTCGCAAGCAGCGACGCTGCTGTAGGGCTCGGGCCAGGTCCTGGAACGAGTTCTCGAGGGCGGGAGGTCCGATCGCCTGGCCCGAGAAGTCCGCCGCACTCGCGCCGGGGCACAGAACGACCATCTCCGCCGCGAATGCCGTCAGGTCCTCGGGCAGTCGGTGGAAGTAGAGCGTGAGCGCCGACTCGCCCGCGTCGACGATCGCCATGTCGCAGCGCGGGCGCCAGGCCCGCAAGCGACCCACCAGTTCGTCGGTTCCGAGCCCAGCGCTGGCTCCGCTGGTCCCTTGGAACCAGAGCAGGTCGAGCGGGTCGGCCACAGGAAGGAACATCACGCTGGCCTCGCCGTGGCCATGCCGACGGGTCGTGGCGAAGCCCCGTCGCCCCAGCCATTCCTCCAGGACGCCTACGTGGCAGACGGCGGTCCAACCGGTCCCCTGGCAGCGCAGCTGCAGGATCGCGGTGAACTCGGCCACTCCCTCGCGCGCAACTTCGAAGCGCACTCCGGCGATCGTGGCCAGCTCGGCTGTTCGGGGCAGACCGACGTCCCTCCCCGACCGCATGCGCCAGGCCGGACTTCCCTCGGGTCGCGGCTCACAGGGCGTCCAGACGCGGCCCAGGCGCACGCGCATGCTGCCAGACTTCGGACTGGCTGAGCCAATCGCCGTGCGGACGCGCCGAATCAGTTGGGCCGAGGGTCGCTCGATCGTCCACTGGGGACCCTCCTCGATGCGGTCGAGCAGGCTACCGAGATCGGACGCCACGAGGCCCCTACCGAGGAGCTCCGTGTGGGTCATGACCTGATCGTCCTCGAACTCCAGGGTCCCTGGGCCGAAGCGTTCTTCGATCAGCGCCAGGACCTCCACCGCGAGCGACTTCGCCCGCGCCACGGCGTCATCGAGATCGCCGGCGGAAACCAGGAAGGTCAAATGCTCCTCGTCGCCCCGCCGCTCGTAGTTGGTGCCCAACAGGTCGGACGCCGCCGACACCACACCGGCCTCTGCGAGGACTGCGTTCAGGCTCTGCGGGTCGGCTCCGCGCACTTGGCAAGGGCAGACAACTCGATAGGTGTTGGAATTCAATCGGGGAGCTGCTGGCCGCTGGGGCGGGGACGACGACGGGGGATCAGCCGTACGATTGCTCGTCGCTGATCCGGGCACTCTCGAAGAGCAGTTTCCGCAGACCGATCTCGACCTTCTGATTCCCGCCGCCGTTCACGTCCTTGGACTTGAAGACGAAGCGAGCATGGGAGGACGAATAGAGTCGCACGAACAATTGTTGGATCTGTTCGGCCAAGGCCGTCGCGAGCTGGTCGGCGGTGACCAGGGAGCCGCTCTCCAGGACCTCACCGAGCTTGCGACCGGTGCCCACGAAGCCGCGCGCGAACGCCTCCAGGTGGGTCTCGGTGACGTAGCCGAGTTTGACGAGGATCTCGCCCAACCGCTCGCCTGCTGGCGTGTGGTTGGTCATCGCGTGCACCAGCTTGCCGGCTCGCAGCTCGATGGTGATCGTCTCCTTCTCGGTCTGCACCTCGAGTTCGCCGGTCTTCTGCAACGAGCCGAGCAGCTCCAGCAAGTCCGCCATCGAGAGCATCTCGGTGGTGCCGGACAACGCGGCCTGCCCACTTACGCCGGCCGACCAATCACCCGCAGCGTCCTCGTCGGCGCCCAGGGACGTGCCGGGCTCGTCCGTGGCCATGGTGACTGCGGCCAACATGCGCTGGGCGATCACCGTCGAACCGTGGGGACAGTTGAGGGTGCTCTCCAGATCCTCACCGAGCAGGCCAAGCCCGCGCTCGAGCGCGGCCACCGCGCCCTCGACGGCATCCTGGAACTCTTGGGAGGCGACCCGCGTCTTGGCCGCGTGGCGCAGCGACTCGAGGCGCTTGGCGAGGACTCGGCCGGAGGCGATGAGTTCCTCGTGATCTGTGGAGATGTCGGAGTGCATGGGGAGGCTTTCCGGCGGTGCGCCGGGTCGGTGTGCTGGTCTGTCTTCGTGCGGCGCACCTCGACAGCTTGAGCACGAACCCCGATCTCTCCCTGGCGGGTCGAGGGGACCCCAGCCCCCCTGCGCTCACCCCTCGACCAGAGCCACCAGCGCCCGATGCAGGGATTCGGGTCCCGCCACGACAGCGCCGCTGCGCAGCCAATCGTCGCCCCCGTCCACATCCGTCACGAGCCCCCCCGCCTCGCGCACCAAGAGCGCCCCAGCGGCCATGTCGTGGGGACCCAGGTGGAGCTCCCAATAGGCGTCGATGCGCCCGGCGGCGGTGTAGGCCAGGTCGATGGCGGCAGAGCCCATGCGGCGCAGCCCGCGCACCTCCAGGAACAACCGGTCGAAGTTGGAGAGGTTGTTGTTGGGCAGCTCGTTGCGGCGGTAGGGAAAGCCCGTGGCGACGATCGCGTCGGCCAACTCGGTGGTGTCGGAGACCCGAATCCGCTGGCCGTTGAGGGTCGCACCGGCTCCCTCGGCGGCAACGAACGTCTCGGCGAGACGCGGCGCGTGGACCACGGCCGCGAGCGGGCGCCGGCCGACGAACAGCCCCATCGAAACGGCGAAGGCGGGCAGCTCGTGGATGAAGTTGACGGTCCCGTCCAGCGGATCGACGAACCAGCGCGGCCGCTCCTCGTCGCGTGCGTCGCGCACCTCCTCCTCGGCCTCGATGGCGTGACCCGGGAAGTGCTCGCGCAAACGTTCCACCAGTAGTCGCTCGCATTCCAGATCGACCTCGGTCACCAGGTCGCGCCGCGCCGACTTGGAGCGCACCTCACCGGCGCGCAACTGTCCCAGGCGGGCGAGCTGCAACGCGCCGGCCTCGCGGGCGAACTCGGCCGCCGCGTGCGCGACCTCGAGCCGCCCCTCGGGCGTGGTCAGATCCGGCCCGAGCCGCCCCATCACGGGCTCCACTGGGCCAGGTGTGCCCCGATGCTGTCGTGCATCGGCTTCCAGACCGAGTTGTTGAGTCCACCAAGACGCGGGTACTCGACCACGATCGAGAAGACCAGTTGGCGACCGCCGAGGGTCTCGACGTAGCCCGACAGGGCGCTGGCGCCTTGGATGAACCCGGTCTTGCCGCGCAGTCGGCCACTGGCGGCGGTACCGCCCATTCGATCTTCGAGGGTCCCGGACTGCCCGGCCACGGCGAGGGAATCGAGGAAGCGCTGCCTGACCGAGGGAGGTTGGGCGAGGGCCGCTCGCAGTAGCTCGACGACCATCCGGGGCGAGATGCGGTTGTCGCGACTGAGGCCCGAGCCGCCCACCTGGTGCAGGCCCCGCGGGTCGATGCCCAGGTCCGTCAGGGCCCCGGCCACCGCCGACCGGGCGGCCTCGCGGGTCCATTGGCCGCTGGTGGCTCCGCCCATGGCCAGGAACACCGCATCCGCCACCGGATTGACCGAGTCCTGGTTGATGGGCGTGATCAGGTCGATCCAAGGGGTCTCGAGGGCGGCCAACTCCCGTCCGGGAGCGACGCCCCGCGCCTCGCGGAATCCGTCGCGCACGTCAATGCCCCGGTCCGCCAGGGCGCGCAGGAAGAGGGCCGCAAACAGGGCCGGGGGGTTCGGGTGGCGGATGTCGCGCTCGAAGCTGCGGCCGGGCGGGCCCAGCTCGCCCTTGAGCACCAGTCGTCCGCTCGAGTCGTAGAGCCCGATCTGCACGTCGTTGACCGTCTGCGAGGTCGAAGCCACGTTCGACTCCTCGCGCAGCCCCGTCGGGCTGGGGGCGATGGTGGTCTGGGTGCGACCGCCCGCCAGGGCCTCGAAGGCGATGTCGACCAGGCCCGCGTTGGCGGTCAGTCCCGCCACGTAGCCGTAGGAGCCGGTCCAACTGGCGGACGACGTGGGCCAACCGGGGGCCGGCCCGACAGGCGCGAAGCTGCCCAGGTCCAACACCAGGGCCCCGTCCACGCGCCGCAACCCGGCCTCCGCAAGGCTGCCCGCCAACTGGGCCAGGCGACCGCGGGCGTAGTCGGGGTCGCCGTCGCGGAACAGCGGATCGCCGCCCGCGCGGACCACGAGGTCGCCGCCGAGCACGCCGGCGTTGAGCGGCCCCGCCGCCTCGACGGGGGTCCGGAAGCGCCAATCGGGACCCAACACGTGCAGCGCCGAGAGGGTCGTGACCAACTTCAGGTTGGAAGCGGGCGCCATGGACCGGTCGGGTGCCCGGCTCGCGACCACCGCTCCCGATTCGAGGTCCACGGCCAGGAAGGACACCAGGCAATCCGAGCGCCCCGCCTTGCCGCCCGAGGCCTTCGCAACGGAATCGAGAGCGCCGTCGGCCTCACGATCGAGCAGGGCCTGGAGCCTGGGGTCGATCGCCTCGCGCGCGGGAGTCCAGCGCCCCCTGGTCTGGCGGCCAGGGAGCAGGTCGTCGGGCGCATCGCCCCCGCCACCGGGCGTGCCGTCCGCTCCATCGTCGATGGCGAGGTCGTCCGGGCTCAGCGGACCTGTGCCCGACTGCGACAGTTGCTCTGCTGCTCCGACCTCGAGCCGCGCGCGATCGGTGGCGCCCACGGGCTCGTTCGGCGTCAGACCGTCGAAGCCCAACCCCAGAACGACGGCGAAGACCACGCCCCCGATGAAGGCGGCCGTCAGTCGCCAATCGACCGCGCCACACCGTCTGACTGCCTGCATGCTCAACGTGTTTGATCCTCGGGACGGTCGGGGACGTCGTCTTCCACGCCCAGGAGCCAGATCAGATTGAAGGCCAGTCGCGCCGAGCGCGCGATCTTGACCGGGTCTACCAGGTCGGGAGTGTCGCGCCAGGTGTGGTAGTCCTTGTTGTTCGAGATCGGAGTTTCTTCGAACAGGAACAGAACCGGGATCCCGGCCACGAAGAAGGGGTAGTGATCCGAGCGCATCCAGAGCTCGGCCCCCTCGCCCGTGATGACCTTCGACAGCCCCGTCTTCTCGAAGCGCTTGGCGCGGGTCAGCAGCCGGTCGAGGTCGCGCGACTCGTCGCTGCCGATCACGTTGACGGACTTGGCGCTGCCGCGGCCGAGCATGTCGAGGTTGACCATCGCGACCGCCTCGCTGGTCGCCAGCGGCACCCCGCGGCGCATTGAATCGACCAGGGCGCGACTGCCCAAGAGCCCGTCTTCCTCGCTGGAGAACACGGCCACGATGACGTCCCTGCGCGGCCGCGACAGGGACAGGGCCTGGGCCACCTCCAGCAGGGCCGACACACCGGAGGCGTTGTCGTCGGCGCCGGTGCCGATGCGGCCGCGCGGGTCGGCGCCGATGTGGTCCATGTGCGCGCCCAGGATCACCACCTGGCCGGCCAGAGCCTCGTCGGTGCCGTGCAGACGCGCCACGATGTTCGGCAACTCGACCTCCTGACGCGGGTCCACGTCGGCGGCCAGGTCGATCTCGACCTCCGGTGTCTCGACCCGCACCGGCTTGCCGCCCTCGTCGATCTCGGCCAGGGTCTGGTCGTACAGGTCCCCGAGCAGCTTGCGGGCCACGGCCTCGCTGATCTCCAGGGCCGGGATCGAGCTGTCGAGCTCGGCGTCAGGCCGCTCGCCGTTCCAGATGGCCCAGGTGCGACGAAAGCCCATCGGCTGCATCTCTGGCCAACCCTCGGGCCGCTCCACGTCCGCCGGCGGGTCGCGGCGGACCACCAGGGCCCCCACCGCTCCCTCGTCCGCCAGTCGATCGAGCTTGCGATAGACATTGGCCGCGGGGGTCAGCTCTGGACCGTCCAGCGCCTTGGGATGGCGGGGCTCCCCGTGGGCGAAGATCGCGACCTTGCCCTTGAGCGGCAAGCCACGCACCTCGTCGAAGCCGCGCACACCGATCCCGTAGCCGCAGAAGACGAGCTCGCCCTTGGCCTCGCCCAGGGCAGCCGGCAGCGGGACGAAGTCCACGCCCAGCTTGAACTCGTCCAGTCCCGCCTCGCCGCGCGCGCCCAGGCGGCAACCGCCGGCGTTGGGACCTGGCAGCTCGCGGGTGTAGCCGTGCACGAAGCCCCCGTCGAAGGCTCCCTCGAAGCCCCACTGGCCCAGGAGTCCGGCGATGTAGTCCGCCGTGAAGCTCAGGCCCTCGCTGGGGCTGTCGCGGCCCTCCAGGTAGGGGCTGCAGAGCAGGGTCAGGTGGGCCTGAACGTCCTCCTCGACGATGGACTCGAACCCCGGGAGGTGAGCTTCCTCGTCCGCCGCGACCGCGGGCCCCCTGGCGACCGTGAAGGCCACGGCCAAGGCGCAGGGGGAAGCCACCCAGAACCAAGTCGGTCTCGTCAGGGCATCCATGCGCTGCATTGTCGAGTCCTGGGTCGGCTCGGACCAGGGTCCAGCGCGGCCGGTCAGTGGAGTGGGACGCGCAGACCGTCGAAGGCCGTCGCAATCGGGCCCGCGAACACCCGTCCGGCGCAGTTGGCGGCGTCGTCGGGGTCGAGCTGCGGATAGCAGTGCGTGAGCAACAGGGCCCGCGCGCCCGCCGCGGTCGCGATGCGTCCGGTCTGCGTCGGCGTCAGGTGGTGCTCGGACTCCTCCCCATCGGGGAAGGCCGACTCGCACAGGAACAGATCCGCGCCGCGGGCCGCGCGGGCCAGGCCGGGCGTCGGCCCGCTGTCGCCCGAATAGGCCAGTACGAAGCCCCCGGGCAGGGTCAGGCGCCAACTCAGCGCGTTGGGCGTGTGGCCGTTGAGATGACCCTCCCCGACCAGGTCGGCGCGCTCGAAACCGAGGCTCCCGTCCTGTCCTGCCGCGAGCTCTGTCACCGTCCGCGCGGGGTCCTCGACGTGGCGACCCAGGGCCGCGGGCGCACGCTCGATCAGGTCCGTCAGGCCGGGCGGGCCGAGGACCTCGAGCTGCGGGACGGCGCCCAGGTTCGGGTTGCGCCGCGCGAAGGCGAGGGCGAAGAGGTCCAGGCAGTGGTCGGTGTGGAAGTGGCTGAGCACGACCCGCTCGATCTGCTCGACGCCGATGCCCACCGCGCCCAGACTGCGCACGGTGCCGGGACCGCAGTCGACCAGGGTCCACGCGGCGCCCGATCTCGGCCGCAAGGCGTAGCCCGAGCACCCGTGCCCGGCGCGCGGCAGGATCGTGCCCGAGCCCAGGACGACCAGCTCGGCGGAGGGCGATGGGGCCATGGAGCCCTCAGGCCCGGTAGCCGTCCGGGTTGCCCTGGTGCCAGCGCCAGGCGTCCTCGAGGATCGTCTTCAGCTCCGAGCGCTTGGGCTCCCAACCGAGCACGTCGCGGGCGCGCGTGCCGCCGCTCACGAGCTGCGCCGGATCGCCCTCGCGGCGCCCGGTGACCTCAGCCGGAACCGCGTGGCCGGTCACCTCGCGCGCCAGCTCGATCAACTCGCGGACGGTGTAGCCCGTCCCCGTCCCCAGGTTGCAGACGATTCGATCGGCTCCCTGCTGGATCTGGGCCAGGGCGCGCAGGTGCGCGTCGGCCAGGTCGACCACGTGGATGTAGTCGCGCACGCAGGTGCCGTCGCGGGTCGGGTAGTCCTCCCCGAACATCATGATCTTCTCGCGTCGCCCCTGGGCCACCTGCAGCACCAGCGGGATCAGGTGCGTCTCGGGCTCGTGGTGCTCGCCGATGTCGCCCTCGGGCGACGCGCCCGCGGCGTTGAAGTAGCGCAGGGCCGCGAAACGCAGGCCATAGGCGTGGGCGAAGTCCTCGATCATGTGCTCCATGTGGAGCTTGGTGCGCCCGTAGGGGTTGATCGGGGACTGGGGGTGGGCCTCGGTCATCGGGATCTCGACCGGCTCGCCGTAGGTGGCGCAGGTCGAGCTGAAGACGATCGAATCGACTCCCGTGGCGCGCATCACCTCGAGCAGCTCGAGGGTGTAGCTGACGTTCTCGCGGTAGTACTTGGCCGGATCGGTAACCGACTCGCCCACGTAGCACTTGGCGGCGAAGTGGATCACCCCCGAGGGCTTGGTGCGCTCGAACAGCTCGCGCAGGGCCGCGGGATCGCCCAGATCGACCCGCTCGACCTTGGCCTTGCCCCGCGACGCCCGCTCGGCGGCGGGCAGATGGCCGGTGCTCAGGTTGTCGAGCACGATCACCTCGACTCCCGCATCGACGAGCTGGCGGACGCAGTGGCTGCCGATGTATCCGGCGCCGCCGGCGACCACGACGGGCCCGGTGGGGATGGACGGGAGCGTGTCGGAGGGGGCTTCGCTGGCGCTCATGGCGAGCATGTTAGCCGCGGCGGCGTGCGCCCAGGCGCTCGAGATCGTCCCAGAAGCCCGGCCAGGACTTCGCAACGGCGTCCGCGCCGAGCACGCCCACTCCAGGTCGCACCAGCCCCAGGAGGCCGAAGGCGAAAGCCATGCGATGGTCCCCGGCCGCATCGAGCAAGAGCGACTCGTCCGTTCGAGGCCGGTGCCCCCGCGCCAGGGGCGCGATGGTCAGGTGATCGGGACCCGCTTCCACGGCGAGCCCCATGGCATGCAGGCCTTCTGCCAGCACCTCGATGCGCGAGCTCTCCTTGCCCGCGAGGGTGCCGAGCCCGTCGAGTCGCGTGGGCGCCGAGTCCGGATCGGCAAGGGCCAGGGCGCCGGCCACGGCCGCCAGCACCGGTGCCAGGTCGGGCTCCCCGGCGAGATCGACGCAGGCCGGGTGACGCGGATGACCACGGGCCCAAAGGCGCTCGCCCTCCGCGCCGGTCTCGCAGCCGAAGGCACGCAGGTGCTCGACGATGCGCACGTCCCCCTGGATCGACTCGAGGCCCAGGCCGCTCACTTCGAGCTCGCCGCCGCTCAGGCAGGCGGCCGCCAGGGCGACTGCAGCCGCGGAGGCATCGGGCTCGATCCGCAGCGGGTTCGCGGGGGCCACCAGTTCGCCGCCGATACGCCACAGGCCGGACCCGTCGGCCGACTCCGGCGGATCGACGCTGACGCCGAAGGTGGCCAACACGCCGGCCGTGAGCTTCAAGTAGGGCAGGCTCGGCACGCTCCCCTCGACCCGCACCACGCGTTCGCCGCCCAGGGCCGCACCGGCCAGGACCAGCGCCGTGAGCTCCTGGCTGGAGCTGGGGTCGCGCAGAACCAGCCGGTCCCAGTCCGCGAGCCGATGGATGCCCAAGGGCCAGGTCCCCGGGCCCGGGATCTCCAACTCCGCACCGGCCTCGGTCAGGGCGCGAGTCAGGGCGAGACTGCGGCGCTGCGCCAGGGAACTGTGGTTCCAGGCGTTCAGGACGTGCTTGTGCTCCGGTTCCACGCAGAGCGCCAGCAGACCGGTCCCGAGGCGCGCCAGCGTGGCCGACTCCCCGAGTTGAATCACATAGCCGGCACGCGGATGCGGCAGGGGGCGCCCCGTGACCTCGGTCAGGACGCGGTCGTAGCCGGGCCTCGGTTGGCCCATCAGGACTGCCGCCGCGCCGCAAGCAGCGGTGACGTCGTCTCCGGCGCCGAGGCGGCGGAACACGGTCCTGCCCCTCGCCAGCGCCGCAGCCAGGAGAGCCCGCTGGGCGATCGACTTGGACGGCGGCGTCCGCAGGCGACCCTGGACGGCACCCCCGGGGAGGAAGCCGTCGACTCTCCGCCCCGCGTTGTCTGTCGATTGCTTGCCTGACATACTCAGCCCGATGTCCCGACCGATCGAGCAGGGCGGAATCTACCTCGGCGCACGCACCGCTAGCCAAGTCGCTGCGCCCGGATCCAAGGGCCCTGGCGGCCTGGCCCTGGTTGCCGCGGGCAAGGTGCGCGATCTCTACGACCTCGATCGCGATCACCTCCTTTTCGTGACCTCGGACCGCGTGTCGGCCTTCGACGTGGTTCTGAACGAGGGGGTTCCCAACAAGGGGCGCGTCCTGACAGCCGTCGCGACCTGGTGGTTCGAGCAGACGCGGGACGTGATCGAGAACCACCTGGTGAGTACCTCGGTCGACGATGTCCCCGGCCTCAGCGCCGCCGAACGCGAGACCCTGGCCGGGCGCATCATGATCGTCCGGCGCACGCGACCGACCAGCGTCGAATGGGTCGTGCGCGGCTACCTCGCCGGTTCGGGTTGGAAGGAATACCAGCGCACGGGCGGCCTGTGGGGCCAGGAGCTCCCGAGCGGGCTCGAGCACGCGGCGGCCCTGCCCGACCCCATGCTCACCCCCACCACCAAGGACGACGCCCACGACCTGCCCCTGAGTCTCGACCAGGCCCGCGAGCGAGTCGGCGACGAGGTCTACGCCCAGGCCGAGCGGGCCGCCATGGCGCTCTTCCGCCGCGGATCCGAGGTCCTGTCCCAGCGCGGTCTGTTGCTGGCGGACACCAAGTTCGAGTTCGGGCTCATCGGCGACGACTTGATCCTGATCGACGAGGCCCTGACCCCGGACAGCTCGCGCATGTGGCCCGTGTCCCAATGGCAGCCCGGGACGAACCCGCCGGCCTACGACAAGCAGCCCCTGCGCGACTGGCTGGAGACCCTGGACTGGAACAAGCAGCCGCCCGCCCCCGTGGCCGACCCGGCGGTGCTCGAGCGGCTCTCGCTGCGCTACGTCGAGTTGTGTGAGCGACTCACCGGCCGTCGGCTCTCGAGTCTCTGAGCTTCGCGGGCGCCGGCCGAGCCCGTCCAGCCCTCCCCCCCCCCTCCGACCCCGGCTGCGACCACGGGGTAGACTCCCCCCGAAAGGTCCCCTCCATGCCTGCTGTTCAGACGATCACCTGGGAGGGCGCGCTGTCCGGACACGCGCGCCTCATCGAACAGACCCTCCTGCCCGAGCGCACCGAGTACCTCGACGTGCGCGACGTGCCGGGCATGGTCGACGCCATCTACCGCCTGGCCGTGCGCGGGGCGCCGGCCATCGGGGTCGCCGCGGCCTACGGCGCCGTGCTTGGCATCCAGAACGAGACCGGGCGCTCGGTGCCCGACCTCTTGCGCCACCTGGACGAGGTCTGCTCGACCCTGGCGGCTGCCCGGCCCACCGCGGTCAATCTGTTCTGGGCCCTGGAGCGCATGAAGCGCCACGCGGCCGCCGTCGCGGGCGGCTGCGCCGACGGCCGTGCCCTGGCGGAGGAGCTCCTGGCCGAGGCCCAGCGGGTCCACGCCGAGGACGCCGACCAATGCCGCCGCATGGGCGAGCACGGCGCGGAGCTGATCCGTGACGGCATGACCCTTCTGACCCACTGCAACGCAGGCGCCCTGGCGACCGGAGGCATGGGCACGGCCCTGGCGCCGATGTACGTCGCCGCCGAGCAGGGCAAGAAGATCTCGGTCTTCGCCGACGAGACACGGCCCCTGTTGCAGGGTGCCCGCCTGACCTCCTGGGAGCTGAACCAGGCCGGGATCGACGTCAAGGTCATCACCGACGGCATGGCAGGCCGCGTGATGTTCGAGGGCCGCGTCGACGCGGTCTTCGTGGGCTCGGACCGCATCGCGCGCAACGGCGACGTCTGCAACAAGATCGGCACCTACACCGTGGCCGTGCTGGCCGCCCGCCACGGGGTGCCCTTCTACGTGGTGGCGCCCGTCTCGACCTTCGACGCGGCCACCGACTCGGGCGACCTGATCCCGATCGAGGAGCGCGCAGCCGAGGAGATCACCAACGGCTTCGGGCGTCGGACGGTGCCCGAGGGCGTAGGTGTCTACAACCCGGCCTTCGACGTCACGCCGGCGGAGCTGGTCACGGCCATCGTCACCGAGCACGGCCTGATCGAACGACCGAACATGGCCAAGGTCGAGGCGCTCCTGCGCCAGGCCGGAGCCATGGCGCCGGCTAGCTGACCCGCGCGGACCGCGCGCGCTTTCTTGTCCGCCGGGGCAGGAAGCACGTTCGGATCGTGCTTGGACTTCAGACGGGCCCTGGGGCTCGCCGATGGGCCCCCTTGCGGTGCTGAACCAGCGGCGCCCCCAGCCCCCAAGCGCGATGACGTCCAAGCCCTCCGAGAACCAACCGCCCAAGGCCGCCAAGGCCATGGTCTCCAAGCCCGACGAGATGGAGAACGAGGTGGTCGAGTTCATCTCGGCCATCGACGAATTCAAGCGTCGGAACATGGTCAAACACTTGCCCCTGGGCAGCGTGCTCGAGGTCGTGCGCGGCCTCGGCTACGCCAGCGGGGTGCGATCCAAGGACGACGAGCAGCGGGTCCAGAAGGCGATCGACGACTACCGCGAGACCCACTCGCGCCTGTTCCCCAACTGGAGCGAGGTCTGGCACGTGCTGCGCGAACTCGGCTACCAGCGCAGCGCCTGACGGCGGTGGGCCTAAGTCGCCGCTCGGCCACCGATGACGCTCAGGCCATCAACTTGGCCCAGCCGCGACGCAGCTCGTCCTCGTCGAGACCACGCCCGATCAGCACCAGGCGGGACTGGGCCGGAGCGCCGCCCTCGCCGGGCCCGATCTCCAACCACTGATAGACGCCCTGGGCGACCACGGCGCGCGCCGGTTGTTCCGCGCAGCGCAGGATGCCCTTGAGGCGCATCAGGTCCAGGTCGCGGCGCGAGGTCAGGTGTTGCAGCCAGATCTTGACCGCGTGCAGGCTCAGGGGGCTGTCGGCGGTCAGAGCCACCGTGCTCACGTCGGGCGAGTGGGTGGTCCCCGCCCCTTGCAGCTCGAGCATGGCCACCGGCTCGCCCGACTCGGGAGCCGCGCCGAAGATCGGCGCCGACTCGACAGCGTCGGTCCCCAGGACCAAGTCCAGATCGACCTGCCCCCGCTCCGCTCGCACCACCCGAGCCAAGGCATTGCGGGACGCGACCGCGGCCGCGGCGGCCTCCACGACCTCGGGCGAGGCCCGGTCCACGTGCCCCAGGACGACCAGCTCCGCGTAGGCCAACTGTTCCGCGGCCTCCGGATGCCGCTCCAGCTGCAGCACCAGGTCCGGTGCGGAGGCGAGAGCAACGACCCGCTCGATACGTGTCTCCACCCGCAGTCGGTCGTCGAGCAGGAAGGTCTGCAGCACCGGTCCGGGCGACGCCAGGCCGGAGAGCTCCACGGCCAAGCGGTCGAAGCGCAGTCGCCGCAGGAACCCGCTGCGCCGGGCCAGGAGCTTGGTCACCGTCCGCGCCAGGTCACCGCGCACGGTGCAGCACAGGCAGCCATTGCGAAGCTCGACCACGTCGTCGTCCGCGCCGACCACGAGCGAGCCGTCGATGCCCAGGTCTCCGAACTCGTTCACGACCACGGCGGTTCGCCCCGCGGCCTCACTGGAGAGGATCCGGTTGAGGAGCGTGGTCTTGCCGGCTCCGAGGAAGCCGGTCAGCAGGGTGACCGGCACCACGCCCGCGGCGGACTCGCGCGCTCCCCGAAGCGCCAAGGCCTCAGACCGCGGCCGTGGGGTAAATCGGACGCGCCACGGCCAACTCGGCCACCTCGGCCTTGACCCGAGCGCGGATCCCCGCGTCCTCGGGAGCGTCCAGCACGTCGGCGATCCAGTGGGCCATGCGGCGCACGTCCTCCCCGCCCAGGCCGCGGGTCGTGATCGCAGCGGTCCCCAGGCGCACGCCCGAGGTCTTCATCGGCGGCTGTGCGTCGAAGGGGATCAGGTTCTTGTTGCAGGTCAGATCGACCGCGTGCAGGGCATCCTCGGCCACGTCGCCGGTCAGCCCGACGGAGCTGACGTCGACCAAGAGCAGGTGGTTGTCGGTGCCCCCGGAGACGATCCGCAGCCCGCGCTCGCCGAGGGTCTCGGCCAGGATGCGCGCGTTCGAGAGCACCTGATCGATGTAGGTCTTGAACTCGGCGGATGCGGCCTCGCGGAAGGCGATGGCCTTGGCCGCGATCACGTGCATCAAGGGCCCGCCCTGGCCGCCGGGGAAGACTGCGCTGTTGACCTGCTTGCCAAAGTCCTTGGTCGAGAGGATCAGCCCGCCGCGGGGCCCGCGCAGGGTCTTGTGGGTGCTACTCGAGACGACGTCGGCGTGGGGCACCGGGCTCGGGTGGGCGCCGGTGGCGACCAGACCCGCGATGTGGGCCATGTCGACCAGCAGCTTCGCCCCCACCTCACGCGCGATCTCCGCCAGGGGCGCGAAGTCGATCGTGCGCGGGTAGGCCGAGCCCCCGGCGACGATCACCTTGGGGCGCAGGTCCTGCGCCATGGTCCGCACCTGGTCGATGTCCAGCCGCTCGTCGTCCCGGCGCACGCCGTAATGGTGGAACTTGTAGAACACCCCCGACGCGTTCTTGGGGTGGCCGTGGCTCAGGTGACCGCCGTGGTCGAGGGACATGGCCAAGATGTCGTCGCCCGGCTCCGCCATCGCCATCAGGGCGCCGATCGTCGCCTGGGTCCCGCTGTGCGGCTGGACGTTGGCGCGCTCGGAGCCGAACAGCTCCTTCACGCGGTCACGGGCGATGGTCTCGACCTCGTCCACGTACTCGCAGCCGCCGTAGTAGCGACGGCCCGGATAGCCCTCCGCGTACTTGTTCGTGAGCACCGTGCCCATGGCAGCGATGACCTCGAGCGAGGCGTGGTTCTCGGAGGCGATCAGCTCGAGCTGAGCCTCCTGGCGGCGGGCCTCGGCGTCGATCGACGCCCAGACCGTGCTGTCGGTTCGGGGGGCAGACATGGGGAGAGCCTTGGTCCGGGGGTGGAGCGCCGGAGTCTATCCGCGGCGACCCGCGCACCGGCCCATCGATCCACACCGGCAATCAATCGGGAGGCCCGTGCGCTCGGCACCTGCCCGAGCACCTGGTCCGGGACTCCGGATCGCGGACCGGGCAGGCGGAACGAAGCAGGGCGCGGGTCGACGTTGCCGACCCGCGCCCTGCTCCTGTCCGGCAACCCGGGTTCCCGTCCTGGACGACCCGCGTCCCCGAGATCCTCGGTCCTAGAGCCCCGTGTAGTCCGGGTGCTTCGGGTGCAGGTGCTGAAGGTTCTCCGGGAGGTCCTCGGGGTTGTTCGCGTGCTTGACGCTCGCCATGCGCTGGGCCAGCTCACCCGGCTCCCAGTTCTCGAGGGTCACCCGGGCGCCCTGGGCGTCGTCTGGGCTCTTGAGCTTGATCGCGTCCGGGTGGATCCGGGAGGGCGTCGAGTAGGCCTTGGCGTAGATCGGCACGCCCCCGTGGCCACGGCCAACGAAGATCTTCTTCTCGACGTAGTAGCGGGTGCCGAAGGGGTCCACGTGGGCCGTCACGGCTCCGGTGTCGCCCATGTGTCCCCAACGCTTGTCCAAGAAGTCCGCCGCCGCGGTGTCCTCCTTGGCGTCCCTGGGGGCCCGCAGGCGCTCCTTGCGCTGCTCCGAGGTCTCCTTGGAGCGCGTCTGGGGCAGGGCGCTGTCCCCAGCGCCTTCACGCCCGGGGACGATCATCGCGAGCACCACGCCGAGCACGATCGCGGCGGCGCCCCAGATGACGAATTGTTTGGTCTGGTTCATGGCTGGATGGGAGGCGCCCAGGGCGCGGTGGCGAAGTGTACGACGCGCGGGCGCGGCTGTTGGTGCCGAGATTCCGAGGCCTTACGCGGCCCCACGAGGGTGCCCCACGCACCCCGGGCTGCTAGCTCCGATGGACGCCACGCCCTTACCCCTGGCTGGCTGCAACCACGCCCCTGCATGATGTCTACCCCATGAATCGGCCCCTGCCCACCGCGACCGACAGCCCCTCTTCGGAACCGCTCAGCCCCCACAGCCCCCACAGCCCTCACAGCCCCCGGGGCCTGGCTGGGCTCGTGCCTGAGCTCCGCTCCGCGCTCATTGCCTGCCTCCCGGCAGGCCTACTGGCCGGAGCCCTGCTCTGCGGTGGATGTGGCCCGTCGAGCTCCGTCCCCGACCGCGAGCCGGCGGGCCTGGTCTTCGTCGCTGGCGGCACCCCCGCCGACCCGCAGATCGAGGGGTCACGGGCCAGGCCGGGCTTCCACGACTTCGGCGAGGTCCCGCAGGGCTCCGTCCTCGAACACGCCTTCGAGTTCGTCAACACCGAGTCCCTGCCCGTCACGGTGCAGCGCGCCAGCGCGAGCTGCAGTTGCACCATTCCCTTGGTCGAGGCGATCACCCTGGACGGGCAGCGCATCGAGGGTGACACGAGCGATCCGAACGGGCTGATCCAGGTCCCGCCGGGTGCGACCCTGCGAGTGGTCCTACGCATCGACACCGCCGTGGTTCACGAGGCCAACCGCGACAAGCTGGTCACCGTCCGCATGGTGACCGACGCGCCCAAGTCGGCCTTCATCAGCCTCGAGGCGCACCTGATCGCTGTGCGCGACCTGACGGCCGTCCCGGACGTCGCCGACCTGGGCAGCGCCCCTGCGTCGATCGGCGGAACCATGGACGTGTCCATCGGTCGTGCGGGGCCGGCGCGGCTGACTCCCGTCGAGGTGCTCGAGGCACCAGAAGGTTGGGTGGTCTCCTTGGGCGCCGACCCCCGATCCCTCGACCATTGGGTCATGACCACAACCCTCTCGCCGGGCCACGACGAGGGCTTCGCAGGCGGTCTGGTGCGCCTCTCCACGCAGGACGATGCGGGTGATGCCGGGCCCCCATTCGAGTTCCCTGTGCGGGCCCTGGTGGTGCCCGACATCCAGGTCTCGCCCCCCAATGTCGCCCTGCGCGCCTTCGAGGGTGGCCTGCAGCACGAGGTTCGGATCGTCTCGCACTTGCCGGGACACCACTTCCGGGTGGACGCGGTCGAAGTCCTCCCCCTGGACCTCGTCGACGTGGAAGTGGAAGCCGTCCCGGTCAGGCCCACCGCGAGTGGTTCCGCATCGGCCTGGGACCTGCGGGTGCGCGTCGCGAGCCCGCGACCCGGAATCGAATACGAAGGGCGCTTGCTCGCGCAGCTCGACGACGCACAGTATCCGTCGATCGAGATCCCCTTCGTGACGGTCTCGCGCCCCTGAGCGACCTCGCTCGAGACGCCCCTCCGCGCGCCATGCCCCGATTCGCCCCCGCCCGACCCCGCCCGTCCCTCAGCCCTGACGGGTCCGCGGCACTCGCCGTCCGGCTCGGCAGGGCTCGCAATCTCGCCGTCCGGCTCGGCAGGGCTCGCAATCTCGCCGTCCGGCTCGGCAGGGCTCGCAATCTCGCCGTCCGGCTCGGCAGGGCTCGCAATCTCGCCGTCCGGCTCGGCAGGGCTGGCGCCCTCGTCGGCCTGGGTGGTGGGCTCATTGCCTTGACCGGGTGTGGCAAGGGAGCGCCGCCGCAGACAGTGGTGCTGATCTCCTTGGATACCACCCGGGCGGACCTGCTGCGCTTCGACGACAACCTGCTGGCGCCGCGCATGACCGAGTTGGCCCAGCGCGGCACGGTCTTCGACCAGGCCATCTCGGGCACCAGTTGGACCCTGCCGTCCCACGCGCAGATGTTCACTGGCCAGCCGCCCATGCTGCACGGGGTCCAGGACGACAACGTGCGGATCGACCCGCTCACCCCGACCCTTCCGCAACTGCTTTCGGAGGCCGGCTTCAAGACCATCGGCGCCTACAGCGGCCCCTACCTGTTCAGCGAGTTCGGCTTCGGCCAGGGCTTCGACGACTACGGTTGCGCGATGACGGGCGGGACCGAGCTGGAGGCCCGCTGGCAGCAGGCGGTCTCACGCGGCGACGACATCAACGCCGTCAACCAATGGATGATGGCCGACGTGCAGTCCCACCGGGACGTGTCGTCGCCGGAGGTAGTGCGGCGAGCCGGGGCCGGTGCCAAGGCCGCAGGCGACGACGACCTGTTCGTCTTCGCCCACTTCTTCGACCCCCACTACGACTACGTTCCGCCGGCGCCCTACGACACGCGCTTCGACCCCGACTACGAGGGCACGCTCGACGGGCGGGACTTCTACGCGAACCCCCGCATCTTCGACGCCGAACGCAACCCCTTGGCCCTGCCCGCGCGCGACCACGAGCACTTGATCGCGCTGTACGCCGGCGAGATGGCCTGGACCGACGACCACGTCGGCCAGTTGCTGGACCAGTTGGCGGCCCAGGAGCGCCTGGACCAGGCCTGGATCCTGATCACCGGCGACCACGGTGAGGAGTTCTACGACCACGGGTCCTGGGGCCACCGCCACTCGCTCTACGACGAGCAGTTGCGCGTGCCACTGTTGGTAGTGCCGCCGGTCGGGAGCTTCGAGGAGTTGCCCGCGCGCAGCGAGCTGCAGGTCAGCCTCAGCGACGTGGCACCGACCCTACTGGAAGCTGTCGGGCTGCCGATCCCCGAGCACGTCTTCGGACGCTCCCTGCTGCCGATCCTGCGCGGGGAGCAGTTGCCGGAGCTACCCGCCCTCGCGAGCCTTCGAACTCGGCCGCGGGTCATGTCGAGCGCCGCAGAGGGCGCTGTAGCCAAGCACGTGGTGACGGACTGCTACCGCACGCCGACCGAGAAGCTGATCCGCCGCTTCTCCGTCAAGCAGGGCGAGAAGATCCGCCTGCTCTCGGCCGCCTGGTACGACCTGGTCGACGATCCGCTGGAACAGAACCCCGTCGGGGACCTGTCCGATCCGCGCCTGGTCGCAGCCTGGGGGCAGCTCGAGCAGGAGAACGACAAGCTGCGCCAGCGCCACGCGGCGTTGACTTGGTCGAGCGACGACGCTCGCGCCACCAGCGCCAAGAAGATGTTCACCGGTCAGATGCAGGCCCTCGGCTACGTGGACGAGGGCGGCGGAGACGGTCCGGACCTGAACCCGCCCTGGGGTTTGGGCCCGATCCCCGCCGTGCCCCTGCCTTGAGCGACAGGAGCGGCGGCCCCCGGCGCGGCTGGTGGCGATGGCTGGCGATGACCTCGACCTCGCTGGTCGGCCCTCTCAGGTGGAATAGCCCGGGTGAGGCTGTCTGACGCCCGCTCCGCGTTGGCGACTCAGGCCTTGGCGCTGACCCGGGCGAAGCGGCGCTTGCCGACCTGGATCAGCAGCGGGGCCGCGGGCGGCACTAGCAGGTGCTTGGGGTCGGACACGACCTCCCCATCGAGCCGCACCGCACCCTGTTCGATCAAGCGCCGCGCGTCGGAAGAACTCTGCGCGAGCCCCACGCCGCGCAGCAGCACGGGCAGGGGCAGGCCATCCGCGCTCCACTCACCGTCGAAGACCACGTCGGGGATGTCGTCGGGGAGCTGCTTGTCGCGGAACTGGGCGATGAAGGCCTCGCTCTCGCGCTGACCGATCTGCGGCGAGTGGAAGTAGCCCACGATGCGGCGCGCCAGCTCGTGCTTGGCCTCGTTCGGGTGCCCGGCCAGGAGCGCCTCGATCTGGGCGGGGCTCGCGTCGGTCAGGAGCTCGAACCACTGGCCCATGACCTCGTCGGGGATCCGCATGATCTTCCCGAACATCTCCTTGGGCTCCTCCGTGACGGCGATGGCGTTTCCGTAGGACTTGCTCATCTTGCGACCGTCGGAGCCGTTGATCAGGGGCGTCGTGAAGCACACCTGCGGCGACTGGCCCTCCTGCTCCTGGAGCGTGCGCCCGAACAGCAGGTTGAACAGCTGGTCGGTTCCGCCGAGCTCCACGTCGGCCCGGATCTCCACCGAGTCCCAGCCCTGTAGCAGTGGGTACAAGAGCTCGTGCATGCCGACGGCCTCGCCGGCCTTCATGCGCTGGTCGAAGGTGTCGCGCTCGAGCATGCGGGCCACGGTCGTGCGCCCACAGAGGGCCAACAGGCCGCCGAAGTCCAACTTGTCGAACCAGTCCGAGTTGCGGTGGACCTCGGTGCGCTCCATGTCGAGCACCTTGCCGGCCTGGTCGATGTAGGTCGCCAGGTTGATCTCGACCTGCTCGCGGGTCAGCTGCGGGCGCAGCTTGTTGCGTCCGGTGGGGTCGCCGACCATCGCGGTGCTGCTGCCGACGATCAGCACGATCTGGTGCCCGAGGTCCTGCAGGGCACGCAGCTTCATCAGCGGGATCGCGTGCCCCACGTGCAGGTCCGGGGAGCTGGGGTCCATCCCGAACTTGATCCGCAGGGGCCGACCCAGGGCCAGCTTCGCGCGCAGCTCCTGCTCGTCGATCAGGTCGACGACACCGCGACGAAAGACGGCGAGGTGCTCTTCGATGTCGGTGGCCATGCCCCGGATTCTGACGCCTTGGCAGGCAGGCACAAGGCTGCGCCGGCCCGAGGGGCGGGCGTCACCAGCCCCGCGACTCAGCGCGGAAGAACCAGCGCCGCCGCGCCGTCCGCAGCGGGCGGTCGACTCCAGGCGGCCAAGTAGCTGCGCCACGCTCGCGGATCGCTCCCGGGTGTGATCGCGTCGGTCAACCAGCGCAACGCCGGCGACGCCGCGGAGACCTGGTCGTCGGACCAGCCCGGCACGGCCGCGGCGAGAAGATCGACCGAGAGCCTGCGCTCCGAGGGCGCTACGCGCACCGCGCGCTCGAGCAGGGCCGGAAGGAAGACGTCATCGGGCAATTCCAGGACCCGAGGGTCGCTCACGTAGTCGACCACCGATCCGGGCGGGACGGCCTCCGGGGGGAGGAACCCCGCGATGCTCGTGCGCTCGGCCTCGCGGATGGCCAGGTCCTGGGCGGGAAGCAGCTCGCCGTTGCGCTCGATCCAGGCCCCGGCAGGATGCAGCTCGAAGTGCTCGCGCACGGCGAGGGCGCCGCCCACGGCCCGGGGATACTCGCCCAGGAAGGCCACCTGCTGCCCGCCCGCCGGCACCTCGATCACCGCCAAGTCGGTGCGCACGTCGCCCCGACGGTTGCGCGACTCCAGCCCGCCCGGGCTGACCGCGTAGGTCCGGCGCACCAGGGTCGGGGGCATGAAGTGCACCGTCACCGGCACGGGGAGCGTGCTGGACGCTACGAACTCCAACCGAATGTGGTTGGGCAGCTCTCCCGAGCTGCAGACCAACCGCAGGTCGAGTTGCGACACGAACTCGCGACCGTCCAGGATCCGCCGGTAGACCTGGGCGGCCTCCTCGACCTCGGGGATCGGATCCCGGGCCAGGATCCCGGTCAGGATCCCCCGGGCCACCGCGTCCTCGCCATCGGCAACGGCCAGGCGCAACTGCTCGAGGGCCTCCACGTCGGCCGGGGGGATGGCGGCCCGCTGCTGCTTGGGCGCGGGTTCGACCACCATCTCTCCGGGCATCTTGCAACTCACCGACAACCCGAGCGCAAGGGCGACCACCAGGGCAGTCCGACCTACGCGCTCGAGTCGTCGGTGCATCGGATCACTGGCCTTCCGGCTTGGTCTCCGCGTCGGCCTCGGGCTCTTCCGCAACAGCGGCGGCACCTGCCTCGGGCTCGCCGGCAGCCTCCTCAGCAGCGGGTTCGTCCGTCCCCGCTTCTTCGGTCGCCGTTTCCGAGGCTCCGGCCTCGGCCAGCGCCTCAGCCGGCGCCTCGGCGGCATCCGCCTCGGGTGCCGACTTCGTGACCACGCTGGCCTCGATGTTGATGCCCTCGCCCATGACCACTTCGCCCGCGTTGGCAGCCTCGAGCTCGGCGGCCTCGGCCGCCTTCGCTTCGGCGATCACCTTGGCGTTCTCGTCGAAGTCGGCGTGCACGAAGGAGAGGCCGATCTTGCGCTCCTCGATATCGACGCGGATGACCCGCACTTCGATCTTCATGCCCGGCTTCACGATCTCCTCGGGGCTCGTGATCTTGTGATCGGAGAGCTCGGAGATGTGCAGCAGACCCTCGAGGTCCTCCTCGAGCTTCACGAACACACCGAAGTTGGTGATCTTCGTGACGTAGCCCGAGAGCAGGTCGCCGACGTGGTAGTTGCTCGGGATGACGTCGAGCCACGGGTCGGGAGACAGTTGCTTGAGGCCCAGGGCGATGCGCTTCTTCTGCGTATCGACCGAGAGCACGACGCACTGCATCTTGTCGCCCTTGCGGACGACCTCCGAGGGGTGGCTGACCTTCTTGGTCCAGCTCATGTCGGACACGTGCAGCAGGCCGTCGATGCCCTCTTCGATCTCGATGAAGGCGCCGTAGGACGTGAGGTTGCGAACCGTGCCCTCGATGACGGTGCCCGGCGGGTACTTCTCGAGCGCGAGGTCCCAGGGGTTCGCCTCGGCCTGCTTCATGCCGAGCGAGATCTCCTGCTTGTCCTTGTCGATCTCGAGCACCACGACCTCGACGTTGTCGCCGATCTTGACCAGCTCCGAGGGGTGGTTGACGCGGCGGGTCCAGGACATCTCGGAGATGTGAACCAGACCTTCGACCCCGTCCTCCAGCTTCACGAAGGCGCCGTAGGTCATAAGGTTGACGACCTCGCCCACGTGCTTGGAGTTGACCGGGTAACGGGAGTCGATGCCCTCCCACGGGCTGGCCGACTTCTGCTTGAGACCGAGGGCGATGCGCTCGCGGTCGAAGTCGACGCGCAGCACCTTGACCTCGAGCTGCTGACCCATCTCGACCATCTGCGAGGGGTGCTGGATGCGGCCCCACGACATGTCGGTGATGTGCAGCAGGCCGTCGATGCCGCCCAGGTCGACGAACACGCCGAAGTCGGCGATGTTCTTGACCGTGCCGATGCGGACCTGATCCTCGGAGATGTCCTTGAGCAGGGTCTCCTTCTGACGCTGACGCTCTTCTTCCAGCAGCTTGCGCCGGGAGATGACGACGTTCATGCGCTCCGGATCGATCTTGATGATCCGCGCGCGGATGGGCTCGCCGATGAAGTCGGAGATGTCGTGGGTACGGCGCAGGTTGACCTGGCTGGCCGGCAGGAAGACCGGCACCCCCTCGACGTCGACCAAGAGGCCGCCCTTGATCTTGCGCAGCACCACGCCGTGGACTTCGTCGCCCTCTTCGTGGTTGTCGTGCAGAGCCTCCCAAGCGCGCTGGCGGTCGGCCCGGCGCTTGGAGATGTTCGCGGTGTCGTCTTCGTTGAGACCGCCGTAGTAGACCTCGTAGGTCTGGCCAGCCTCCGGCATCGTGTCGCCGAACTCGGAGAGGGACAGGTTGCCCTCCGCCTTGCCCCCGATGTCCATCACGACCTGGCCGGTGCGCTCGTCGACGGAGTCGACCAAGGCCTGCACGATGGTGTCTGGCTGCAGCTGTTTGACAGAGCTGGCCAGCTTCTCGGTGTATTCCTCTTCGTTGAGGTCGCCGAGCGCTTGCAGCAGCTGGGCGTCGAGGTCGGCCGGGTCGAGCTCGAATTCTTTGATCCGGCGGTGGGCTAGGGACATTCGTCGAGACGGGGCTCGCGAAGCGCAGTTCGAGCGCACAGACGTCCCTGTTCCACGGCTACGCGAGCCGGGAGGGCGTCATGCTCGGACGGGCGCGGTCAGCGCGACGGGGGATCGCGGGGCGAGCGGGGCTGGAGGTCGGTGGGCGGATTCGTTGGCGTTCTGGAGCGGATCCGGGCCATGCGCGGCCCCCGGCGGGACCCGGTCGCACCAAAACGAGCCGGAGAGGATGACTACTCGACCGGCTCACGCCCAGGGGCGAGGGCAGAGAAATAGAGCCGGGCGGGGTGCGGCCCGTTCGTGGGGCACGTCGTCCCGGCCCCCCCGGAGCGACCCCGGACAGCCCGGTCCAGTCTCGTCCCGGCCCGCGCCGCCCCGGTCGGGGGCTACCTAGCGGACCACCGCTCCGCCATCCGCGTCAGTCTCCGCCGAACCCGCGTCGGCCAGGATCACGGGCTGGCCGGCCTCCGCCAGCATGCGCGCCACCTCGCCCCGGGCGACCTCCATGGCGTCCCTGCGGGAGCTGTCGATCGGGTCCCCGTACACCGCTCGAACCCTCACCAGCCGCGGCCGGCCCCCAGACGGCAGAGCGCGGTCGGTCCCCACCAGGGCGACCGGAACGATCGGTGCGCCGCAGCGCCGCGCGACGAGGGCCGCGCCCCCCTTGAAGGGCCCCAGGCTCCCGTCCCGCGACCGGCGCCCCTCGGGGAAGATCGCCACCACGTCGCCGGCGCGCAGGTGCGCCTCGATCTCCACCAGGGCCGCGCGATCGGGCGTACCGCGGCGCACCAGGACCGCGCCGCAGCGACCCATGAACCAATCGAGAAAGCGGCTCTCGGCCAGGGTGTGGCGGGCGACGTAGCAGACGTGCCGGTACAGACCCGTTCCGATCAGCGGGATGTCCAGGTACGAGCGGTGGTTGGCGACCAGGATCACGGGACCGGCCGGCACCTTCGAGATGTCCACCAGGCGCGCTCGGAAGACGACCCGGCAGGAGAGCCAGCTCAGGATCCAGCCGATCGCGTAGATCGGCCCCACGCGCGTGACCACGGATCCGCCGCCGCCTGCCGACGGAGTGGTCGACTTCGGGCCGGGTGCGGCCGTGGCCGGCTCCCCCACCTCAGGACCGCCGCTCTTCAACGAGGGCCAGGATACGGTCCACCACCGCGTCGACCCCCAGGCCGTCGGTCAGCACCAGGGCCGCCTGCGGGTCGTAGCGCAGTGGCGAGTGGGCGCGACCGGAGTCGTGGGCATCCCGGGCCCGCAGGGCGGCCTCGATGCGCTCGACCTTGTCGGGCCGGCCCACCTCCGCGGCCCTCCGCCTGGCCCGCTCGGCAGGCGAGGCGTCCAGGTAGACCTTCAGGTCGGCCTGGGGGAAGACCACCGTGGTCGTGTCGCGGCCCTCGGCGACAACGTCGCCCAGGCGCTCGGCCACGGCCCGCTGCTGGGCCACGATCGTCTCGCGCACCCCGGCGTGGGCCGACACCTCCGAGACCCGCAGGTTCACGTCTTCGCTGCGAATTGCCGGATCGGTGGGCGCGCCGTCGACGGTCATGGTCCCGTCGGATTCGAAGCCGATCTCGAGCGAGCGCGCGGTCGCGGCACAGGCCTGGGCGTCGGACGGATCGATCCCGCGTTGGAAGCAGGCCAGGGTCACCGCACGGTACATGGCGCCCGTGTCGAGGAAGGCCGCACCCAAGCGCTCCGCCAGCCGGCGGGCGACGGTGCTCTTCCCCGCTCCGGCGGGTCCATCGATGGCGATGATCATGGCTTGGGACGACAGTGCCGGGTTGGCCGAGGCCGTGGCGACAAAGGATCGAGCAGGGGGCGCGATCGATCAAGGCGACGGGGGAAGATCGCGGCTCGCGGACCCGCGAATCTCGCCCTGGCCGCCGACCTGGAGCAGGTCGCGCCCCGCCCCGAAGGC
Source organism: Engelhardtia mirabilis (assembly GCA_007751255.1). Classification (GTDB taxonomy): domain Bacteria; phylum Planctomycetota; class UBA1135; order UBA1135; genus Engelhardtia; species Engelhardtia mirabilis. Next base: position 3,355,955 of record CP036296.1, on the reverse strand, counting down.
GTCCACCACCAGCCAGCGCGGGCCACCGTCCAACTGCTCGTCGCGCCACTCGTGGGCGTGCCCACAGATCAAGACGCCGCAACGGGTCTCGGCACAGAGGTCCCGCACGGCGTCCGGCTGCTGCTGAGCCTCCGCGCGGGGCTTCGTCTCCAAGGCCGTGCGCGAGGCGCGCCGCAGCCGCCGGGCCAGGCCCTGGGAGATCGCCAGGGGCAGGCGCGGCGCGAGCCAGGTGAGGGCCCGCGAGCGCAGCACCCGACGCAGGCGCTGGTAGCCCACGTCCAGGGTGCAAAGCTCGTCACCGTGGACGATCAGCGCACGGCTGCCGCCGGGCAGGACCCCGATCAGGCCCTGGGATCGCACCCGCGCCCCGGTGGCCTGCTCGAAGCGTGGGCCCAGAAGGAAGTCCCGATTCCCGGGGATCACGTCGATCGCGCAGCCCGCCCCGACCCGCGCGCGCAGGGCCTCGAGCACGGCGCGGCCTCCGGGCGTGCGAGCCTGGGCGTCGCCGACCCAGTACTCGAAGAGGTCGCCCAGGACGATCAAGCGCGGGGGATCCGGCAGACCCCCCAGCCAATCGGCGAAGCCGCGCGCGGCCCCGTCGAGCTCCACGTCCAGGTGCAGGTCCCCGATCAGCAGGGTCCCAGCCGACAGCTCGAGCTCGGGGCGCCGGTCGGCCGCCGCCTGTGCGCCGGCGGCACTCATTCCTCCACGTCGATGCCGTGGTCCTTGAGCTTCTCCCACAGCACCTTGCGCGAGATCCCGAGCAGCTCCGCACTCTGCGTCCGGTGCCCCCCGGTCAACTCCAGGGCCCGCCGCAGGTGTTCAGCCTCGGCTTCCCGCAGTACCTCGCGCAGGGGCGCGATGGTCTCCGGGACCTCCGTGGCGCCGCGCCATCGATCATCGATCGGCAAGAGGTGCTCGCGCGCCAACTCACGCCCATCGCCCCGCAGGGCCAGGGCGCGCTGGATCGCGTTCTCCAGCTCCCGCACGTTGCCCGGCCAGGGATAGCGCTCCATCAACTGCAGGGTCGTGCGCGCGATCGTCGGCGGCGCCTCCCCCGCCGTCCGCGGCTGGAAGTAGCGCTCGATCATGGCCTGGGCCAGGAGCGCCACGTCGCCGGCGCGATCGCGCAGGGGCGGCAGGGGCAGGGGCACGACGTTGATCCGATAGAAAAGGTCCTCGCGGAAGGTCCCGCCACGCACGGCCTCGCGCAGGGGCACCTTGGTGGCCGCGATGACGCGCATGTCGACGGTCTGGGTGCGCTCGCTGCCCAGGCGCTCGAAGGTGCGCTCCTGCAGCACCCGCAGCAGCTTGACCTGCACCGTCAGGGGCATGTCGTCGATGTCGTCGAGGAACAGGGTGCCGCCACCCGCGAGCTCCACGCGCCCCTTCTTCTCGCGATGGGCGTCGGTGAAGGCCCCCTTCTCGTGGCCGAACAGCTCGGCCTCGAGGAGGCTCTCGGGCAGGGCCGCGCAGGAGAGCGCGATGAAGGGCCCGTCGGGGCGCGAGCTCAGCCGGTGCAGGGCCAGGGCCACGCGCTCCTTGCCCGTCCCGCTCTCACCCTCGATCAGGACCGTCGCTTCGGTCGGGGCCACCGTCCTCAAGCGGTCGAAGACCTTCTGCATCGCGGGCGAAGCGCCGACCAGCCCTTCGATCGACTCGAGCCGTTGCAGCCGCTGTTTCAGCTCACGGTTCTCGGCCTCGATCTCCCTCGAGCGCCCGAAGCGCCCGACCAGGTCGACCACCGCGTCGTTGCGGAAGGGCTTCTGCACGTACCAGGCCGCGCCCTTGCTCATGGCCTCGACGGCTTGGTCGACGCTGGCGTAGCCGGTGATCAGGATCACTGCGCGGGTCGGATCCAGGGCCACGGACCGCTCCAGCACCGCCATGCCGCCCTTGCCGGGCATGCGAATGTCGGTCAGTACGAGGTCAGGCGCGTCCGCCTCGAGGCTGGCCAAGGCCGCATCAGTGTCCGACACGTGTACGACCTGATGCCCAGCATCGGTGAGCGAGTCGGTCAGGGTCACAGCGATGGTGACTTCATCCTCGGCCAGAAGGATCTTCATCCGGGGTCTCAGGCCACTTCGGCAGGGCTGACGTGGACGACCCGGTCGCCACCCGCGGCGACCGCCTGCTCGAAGGCGGCGTCGGCGGCGTCGACCAGGGCGTCGAAGAACAGGGTGTTCGAGTCCTCGAAGCAGGTCGAACCCACGCTGACCGTGACCGGAAGCTTCTGGCCGGCGACCGTGACCTCGAGCTCGTGCGCCGCCTGGACCAAGCGCGCGCCCAGGGCCTGCGCGCCAGACGAGTCCGTGTGCGGCAGGACGGCGACGAGCCTGTCGTCCACCAGGCGCCCGAGGTGGTCGCAGGCACGGGTGCGTGCGACCAGCATGTCGGTCACCTGGGCCACGACGTCGTCGGCCGCCTCGAAGCCGTGGCCGACGCGCACCTTCTCGATTCCGTCGACGCGGATCACCAGCCCACCGAGTGGGTAGGAATAGCGCTGGGCACGCGAGAACTCGACACGCATCAGGTGTCGAATCTGGGTCAGCGAGAAGAGGTCCTGGGCCATGCGCCGGGTGCTCCGGGGGTCAGTGGGAGGGGCGCGGAACGGGCCGCGCCGAGTCGGGGCAACATACGGCAAGCCCCCACCGGGACCATGGCTGGAGCCGACACAATGGCCGCGGGGGCAGCCCTGATGGGCCGGCTGCCGGACTGGAGGGATGGCGAATGCCGTGCCGGCCTTGTGAGCCCTCTGCGAGCCCACCTCGGCTGCGTGGATCGGTCGTGTGGATCGGTCGTGTGGATCGGTCGTGTGGATCGAATCGTCGGCCCCCGACCGGCGGCCTCACCCGCGGAACAGAACGACGTCGAGCACGGAGTCGAGGAACCCGTCGAGCTCGACCCCCTGGAATCGGGCCACGAGCAGCCCGATCGAGAAGACGAAGGCAAAGAACAGCACGATCACGAGTTGGGTCAAAGCGTAGGCGAAGACGTTCCGACCGGCCTGGCGGGTCGCCCGGGCTGCCCCGCGGGCCCCGCGCAGGGTCGGCTGCATCAGCAGGTCGCGGCCCAGGCGACCCGCCCGCTCGACCAGCGCCGGGTCCTCGTCGGGCACGCCGCTGGCCGCGTTGATCTCGGCGGCCGCCGCCGCGGAGTTGAAGGAGCCGGCGACCACCGCTTCCTGCCAGCGCTTGGCGGCCTTCTTGTCAGCGCGGCCCATCTCGGCCAAGAGGCCCGCCTTCAAGCGCTGCCAGGCCTCTGGCGCCGGCGCCGGCGGAAGCGCCACTTGGTCGAGAGTCGCTTCGGACTCGAAACGCAGGCGCAGGCCGGCCCACTCGATCACGAGCCCGTCGGCCAGGCTCGCGCGCTCGACCGTCCTGCCGTCCACACGCAGTTCGGCCGAACCCGCGGGGCGCTCGACGAGGCCCTCGGCCACGTGGAAGCGCAGGGTCCCGGAGGCCAGTCCGGGCAGGACGCGATCCGAACCGGGACCGCCGACAGTGACGGGGACATCGGGTAGCTCGACTGTCCGTTCCGCGGAGCCGTCGCTTCCGAGCAGGGATAGGTTCGCCATGACGAGATGTCATAACCCGCGAACCCAGCGCCGTTGCACACCTATAATTCGAACCTGGCCGGCAGCCGCTGCTCCGAGCCCGCCCCTCGCACCGCCCCCACACCCACTCGATGAGACTCGGAATCTCCCAACACGCCCGGATGGAGCAGCGACTGGTCCAGTCGCCGCAGATGATCCAGGCGATGCAGATCCTCCAGCTCTCGAGCATGGACCTGCACGACCGCATCGAGCAGGAGCTCTTGGAGAACCCGCTGCTCGAGGTTGCCGAGACCCCGCCCGACGCGGCACTCGACGGGGCCGGCGGCGAGAGCGAGGGCGGCGAGTCCGCGCCGGTGAGCGAGGAAGCCAGCATCGAGCAGGGCCTGCGCGACTCGATCCGCGACGAGATCGATCGCTATCAGCGCGATCAGGAGGAGGCGCCGAGTCGGGTTCGGAACGACTCCGAGGAGGGCGACCGCAAGCTCGAGGCGATGGCCAACACGCCCAATCGCCCCAGGTCCCTGGCTACGGCGTTGGTCGAGGAACTGGCCCTGGTCGACCTGACCGACCGCCAGCGGCAGATCGCCGAGTTCATCGCCTACAGCCTCGACGAGCGGGGCTACCTGCCCGAATCGTTGGACGAGGTCGCCGCTGCCTGCACTCCGGATGTCCTCGATCACATTCCGGGCGGCAGCGACGGCGTCGTGACCGAGGACCGACCCGCGGTCGAGCAGGATTCGGAGCCCGGCGCCGCGGCCGTCGGGGGCGAGCCGGATGCGGAGGAGCGACCGTCGCCAGCCGGCGCCAGTGGCGGGCCAGACGCCGACGGGGTGCCCGAGACCGACGGGGTACACGGCCACGAGCTGACCGCCGCCGAACGGTTCCCCCTGGCGCGTCGGCCGGTCGACGCCGAGGAGGTGGCCGAGGTCTTGACGATCATGCGTCGCGCCACCCACCCGGGCATCGGCGCCGTGGACCTGCGCGACTGCCTGTTGCTGCAGCTCGAGGCGCGCGGCATCGAGAGCCCACTGGTCCACGACCTGGTGGAACACCACCTCGAGGACGTCACCAAGAATCGCCTCCCCCGCGTGGCCAAGGCGACCGGGCACTCGATCGATGAGATCAAGGCGGCGCTCGAGCTGCTGCGCGAGCTGGATCCGAGTCCGGGTCGCGAGTTCGGCGATTCGATGGCGACGGCAATCATCCCCGACGTCGTTGTCGATGAGATCGACGGCGAGATCGAGGTGCGCCTCGGGCGCCAACGGACGCCGGATTTGAGGGTCTCACCCGCCTACGAGGAGCTCCTTTCGCGCCGCAAGGGCGCGGCTGCCCCGAGTGTGGGGTCGAGCGACGGCGGCCCAGGCGAGGGCCATGACGGCCACACCGCCGGAACCAATGAGTCCCCCGCCAAGCGAACGCCCGAGCCTGAGGAGACTCTGATCGTCCTGAACGCGGACGACGACGAGACCCGGCGCTGGCTGCGGAAACGACTCGAGACGGCGCGTTGGTTCATCGACGCCCTCGACCAGCGGCGCAGCACAGTGCTGCGAATTGCCGACGCGGTCTTCGAACATCAACGGGACTTCCTGGCCAAGGGTCCGAAAGCCCTGAAGCCCCTGCGAATGCAGGAGATCGCGGACCAGGCGGGCGTCCACATCTCGACCGTCAGCCGGGCGGTGGCCGGCAAGTACGCCCAGACCAGTCGGGGCATCTTCCCGCTCAAGTACTTCTTCACCTCGGGCACCACCGACGAGAGCGGCGCCGAGGCGAGCCAGGTCGCCATCCAACAGCGCATTCGCGAGTTGGTGGACTCGGAGGACGGGGAGAAGCCCCTCTCGGACGAGCAACTGGCCGCGGCGCTTCAGGAACGGCACGGCGTCCGCATCGCTCGCCGCACGGTCACCAAGTACCGGAAGATGCTCCAGATCCCGTCCTCGAGCGAGCGCCGCCGATTCTGAGCCACGCCCGGCTGGGCTGGGGCGCATCCTCGGCGGCCGGGAGCTGTTACCCTGCGCGCTTCGTAGGCCCGCGCCCGAGTCGGCCTGGCCCCACCCGACCCTTCCCGGCAAGCACCTTCGATTCATTCCATGAGCGTCAAGGCGACCGATGTCCGCAAAGGCCACGTCCTCGAGAAGGACGGCGACCTCCTGCTCATCACCGAGTACATCCACAAGACCCCTGGCAACCTGCGCTCGATCATCCAGATCAAGACCAAGAGCCTGATCAACGGCGCTGCCGGATCGATGCGGCTGTCGGGCAACGACTCGGTCGACGTGGCCTTCCTCGACCGCAAGAAGACCGAGTACCTCTACAAGGACGGGGAGGGGACGTACATCTTCATGGACGCCGAGACCTACGACCAGTTCCCCCTGGCCGAGGAGTTGATCGGCGACAAGATGGGGTTCGTGAGCCCGAACTCGACGGTCGAGGTGACCTTCCACGGCACGACTCCGATCGGCGTCGAACTGCCGCCCTCCGTGGTGCTCGAGGTGATCGAGGCAGAAGCCGCCGTCAAGGGCAACTCGGCCACCAACGTCAAGAAGAACGCCGTGGTCGAGACCGGCATGACCGTCAAGGTCCCGATGCATATCGGAGTGGGCGAGAAGATCAAGATCCACACCGACACTGGCGATTTCCTCGGGCGCGCCAACGAGTAGCCGGTTCCGCGCGGTCCCCTTCCGCTCGGTCCCCTTCCGCGCGGTGCGCTAGCGCGAGTTCCGGGGCCTCCCGCGCCGACGCTCAGTCGCGCAGGTAGACCGAGACGCTGAGATCCCTCGATTCGACGTTCAGAGGGAAATCCGCGACGAGCCTGCAGTCCTCGCGCAGGATCCGCTGCATGCGCTGACGGTCGACCGAGTCCCACTCCTCGAGTTCCTCGAGGTTGACCACGAACCAGGTCCGCCGCGCGAAGCGATCCCAGAACACCGGGACATTCGCGCGAAACTTGTCGAGGTAGACCACCTCGCGCATGTCGCGCAGGTCGGTTCGGTTCGGAGAGAGGTAGTACTCGCCCACCGGCGCGGCCATGCCGAGTACCAGGTCCCCGACGTGACGCTGATCGAAGACCGTCAGGTAGGCGTCCTTCCAGCGCGGACGCTCACCATGGCGCGGCCCCAGGTAGAGCAGGCAGTTGGTCAGGGCGGGGAGGGTCAACACCGCCACCCAGCCCGTGGCCACCAGGGGACGACGCAAGAGTGCCCGCCTGGCAGGCGGGCGCCCCTCGTCGAGCCGCGCTCGGCGACGCCAACGGGGCTCTTCTTCTTCGTCGTCCTCGTCGAGGTCCGGCTCCCCCTCGGGTCGCTCGGTCTCGCTCGCGAGCGGCAGCACTGCCAGGGTCACCAGCCAGGGCAGGAGCAGGAAGACGTACTGCGCGGCGACTCGCACGACGAGCGAGGCGATCAAGGCCAGGCCCAGACCACTGACGACGATCGACAGAGCCACGAGGCCCCCGGCCTGGCGACGCCGGGTGGCCAGGGCCGCGCCCGCCAGGGCAGCCGCTCCCAAGAGGGGCGTGGCGTAGAACCCGGTGGTCAGGGCCAGGTGGGCGGGGCTCGCACTGTCCGGCTTGATGTTGCCCCACTTGCCGATGAGGGTGATGCCCCAGCCGGTTCCGAGCAGGGCACCGACCACCAGGACCGCCACTGCAGTCCGGACCAGGGCCTGGCCACAGTCCCGACCCATGCGGCGCAGGACGAGGGGCGCTACCACGAGCCCCGGAATCACGAAGACCGCGGTTGGATGGGCCAGTGCTGCGGAGCCGGCGAGGCCGATCCCCACCAGCAGGAGGACCCAGCTCTCCCGACGGAAGGCGCGCATCGCGACCCCCACGCCGAGGATCGAGAGGACCATCGCCAAGGTGTAGAAGCGGGCGCTCTGGGACCAGTAGAGATGCCAACTCGAGGTCGCCAGCAAGAGCGCCGCCGCACTCGAGGCCCGGGCGCCGAAGCCCGGCCGCAGCGCCCACCACAGGGCCGGAATGCAGGCCCATCCGGCCAAGGCGGGCAGAAGGCGCAGGTCGAACTCGGTGGCGCGGCGGCCCAGCCCCGAGAGGAAGCGCTCGTAGAGCGCGTAGCCCATGGGGTTGGAGAAGCCCCCTCCGTGGAGTGAGTCCGCCAGGGTGAAGGCCTCGTCGATCCACAGCCCCCACTCGCCGAGCTTGACGAAGCGGACCGTGCCCAGGAGCAGTGCCAAGACGCCGAGGCCCAGGGCCAGGGGATCGCGGGGCGGCTTGAGTCGAAGTTTGGGCATCGAGTAACAGGATCACGGCGTCGTTGCCGAGGCCCCCTGTCGGCGTACAGAATAGGGACCATGGCAGCCAACGGCTCCCGACTCCTCGCCACGATTTGCCTGGCCGGCAGCCTGGTCTCCTGTCAGCTCTCCCGCGGACAACCCGGCGTGCTGATCGCCAGCACCCCTCCTGGCGCGACGATCTCCATCGACGGGCAGGAGTCCGGCTACGTCACCCCCGCCGCCATCTTCCTGCCGCGCACGGACTGGCACCGCATCGACGTCGGCCTCGCGGGCTACGTGCCGGCCACTCGCATCGTCGGGCCGGGGACTCAGACCACGGTCACCCCCTGGACGGCCGGGTGGATCGGCGTCGACACCTTCTGGTTCCCGCTCTTCCTGAACGCCCGGGGGCTCTTGCTCCCGCTCCAGGTCGACGACGACCTGCAACCCAGTCGGATCCACATTCGACTGCGGCTGCTCGAGGACTAGCACTTCCGGTCAGATGACGGACCCCGTGGACGATCCCCAACCGCCGTCGGCCGTCTTCCTGGACCGCGACGGGACGCTGATCACGGAGACCGGCTACCTGACCGACCCCGAGGGTTGGCAGTTCGTGCCCGGAGCGCCCGCCGCTGTGGCGCGGTTGAATCGGGCCGGAGTCCCGGTTGCCCTGGTCACCAACCAGAGCGCCATCGCCCGCGGGATGCTGGACGAGTCCGGCCTGGCCGCGATCCACGGGCGCATCAGCGAGGGCCTGGCCGCAGAGGGTGCCCACCTCGACGAGATCCTCTACTGCCCCTTCCACCCGGACCACGAGGTCGAGCGTTTCGGAGCCTTCGCTTCATGGCGCAAACCCCTTCCCGGGATGTTGCTCGAGGCCGCACGGCGCTTCAGCGTCGACGTTGCGACAGCTGCGACGATCGGCGATTCCGACCGCGACCTGCGGGCCGGAGAGGCCTGCGGAGCGCGGGCGATCCTGGTGCGAACGGGCAAGGGCGAAGCCGAACAGCGTTTGGCTCGCGCGCGCCTGCAAGGCGAGCCCACGGTGGTTGCCGACCTCGCCGCAGCCGTGGACTTGCTCCTCGGCCCGGCGACTTGATGGCGCTCGGTCCTGACGGCGCTCGGTCCTGACGGCGCTCGGTCCCGACGGCGCCGTATTCCGACCGCGCCGTGTCGCAAACGCCGGGCGTCAGGCCAGGTAGCGCGCCAGCATCGGCGACAGGCGCTGCACCACCGGCAGGGGTAGACGACTCCAGGTGCGGCGCAACAGGGCCGTGCGCGGGTTGGACGGCGTGAGCGCCGGGAGACCCTGCTTGGTCACCAAGCAGTAGCTGTAGTGCAAGGGAATCGCCTCGAAGCCCTGGTGCAACTTGAAGCTGTAGGCCCCCGAGTCGCGCCGACTGCGGCAGAAGTCGAAGACCCGGAAGCCCTGCTCCACCGACCACTCCTGTAGAGCCATGTAGGCGAAGTTGCTGGCGCTGAAGTTGCGGTCGGCGTCGGGGGCCGTGCCCGAGTAGTAGGCGATCAAGGTGTCGCCGTCCAAGAAGGACATGATCCCCATCAACGGCTCGCGGTCCCTCACCACCAGGTGCACGACGACCCGGTCGCCGAGCTCCTCCAGGAGGGTGCGGAAGAAATCGGCAGGCAGGCTGGGGGAGCCGAGCTGGCGCTTGTTGAGCGTGAACAGCCGAGCCAAGTCCTCCACGTACCAACGGCCCTCGACCAACTGGAGCCGATGCTTGTTGCGTGCCTTGCGGGCCTCCGCGCGGGACTTCTTCGGCATCCCCGCGAGCACCTCATCGGGGGTCTGGGGGAGCTGCTTGACGAAGGTCGAGTAGAGGTCGCTCTCCACCAGCCCGAGGGCCGGCGGCGCCGAATCGATCGAACGCAGCTCGAGCCTACCCACGCGCAGCCTACGCGCCTCGGCCATGCCCTCGCGCAGCAGCGCTTCGGTCACCGCCGGCGTCTGTCCGAGCGCGCCGCCATAGACCGCGTAGGGCATCGAGATCAGGTTCTCGCCGCGCGGCAGGGCCTTGATCCGCATCATCGGCAAGACCCCCACCAGCTCATCGTCACGCCAAGCGCCGTAGTCCCAGCCCGCGTGGTGGAAGACGCGGTTGACCGTCCGCCGCCAGTTGGACTGGTGGAAGACCGTGCCGCGCGGGTGAGCGCGCACGAAATCATCGCGCGCCTCGTCGTGTTCGGGCGACAGTCGTCGGATCTCGAAGTCCTCGTTCGCCCGCTGCTCGGGGCTGCTGGCGCTCGTCATTCGTAGATCCGCTCGATGCGGTACTCCTTCAGGTTGCGCGCCTGGCTGAAGATGATGATCTCCCCCACCAGGCCGAAGCCGATGATCTGCACGCCCAGGACCAAGAGCAGCACGCCGGCCACCAGCATCGGACGGCCCGAGATGCTCACGTCGAGCAAGAGCTTCTCGCCCGCCAGCCAGGTGCAGATGCCTCCGCCGATCAGCGCCGAGAGGCCGCCCAGGGTCCCGAAGAAGCGCAGGGGCTTCAGGGTGAACTTGGCCAGGAACATGACCGCCAGCACGTCCAGGAAGCGCCGGATGTAGACGCCCATCCCGAAGAAGCCCGCGCGGCCCCACTCGGTCAGGTGCCGCACGCGGACCTCGACCACCTGGAAGCCCTGGCGGAAGGCCATCACCGGCAAGAAGCGGTACATGTCGCCGTAGACCGAGATCTCCTCGAGCACCTCGCGTCGGATCAGGCGGAAGTAGCAGTTCAGGTCGTGGAACTCGCCGCGGATGATCTGCCGGATGACCCAGTTGAAGAAGCCCGATTGCAGGCGGTTCAGGACCGGGTCGACCCGCGGGTGCCGCCACGGCGTGACGAAATCGGCGCCCTCGTCGATGGCCTGCAGCATGCGTTCGAGCTCGAGCGGATCGACCTGCACGTACTGGGGCGAGGTCAAGATCAGGCCGCCGTGGGCGCGCTCGAAGGCGGCCGACAGGCAGACCGACTCGCCGAAGGGGTTCTTGAACAGGATCGTCTTGATCTGCTGGCCCCGCTCGGCGTGCAAGCCCTGGACCGCCTCCCAGGCCATTCCTTCGACGCCATCGAAGACGAAGATGATTTCCCAGGTCTTGCCCAGGCGGTCGAGTTGCGTGCCCAGGGCGCGGGTGACGTCTCGGACCTCGGCCTCCGGGCTCTGGACCGGCACGACGATGCTCACGTCAACAGGACCGGCATAGCCCTCCCGGTGGGAGCGGTGCACCGTGGCCAGAACGGGAGCCGGATCGACTTGCGAGTCGTCCGATGTGGTGTCTTGGGGCGCGTTCAATGGAGCTCGTTGAGGATCCGGTTGAGGATTCCGCGGCGATGCATGCCGCTGGCCTTGACGACCAGCTCGCTCAGCAGGCCGAGCAGTGCGTAGAAGACCACCAGGCAGAAGACCATCATCAGCACCGTGATGACCATCCATTCCCAGCGGTTGATTCGGCCGTCGCCGCGCCCGAGGTCCGGATCGGGTTGGAAGCTGATCAACCCCACGCTGGCGAAGAACAGGCCCAGACCGGCGAAGGTCATCGAGAGCAGGCCGAAGTAGTGCAGCGGCCGCTGTGAGAACTGGGTCACGAGCTTGATGCTCATGAGGTCGAACAGCACGCGCACGGCGCGGCTGAGGCCGTACTTGCTGACGCCGAAACGCCGCGGGCGGTGGTTGACCACCATTTCGGTCACGCGCGCCCCTCGGCCGGCTGAGAGCACCGGCAGGAAGCGGTGCTGGTCGGCGTAGATCGATAGGCTGCGCACCAGCTCCCGGCGGAACGCCTTCAGGGTGCAGCCGGTGTCGTGGATCGACACGCCCGTGAACCAGGCGATCAACCGGTTGGCGATGATCGAGGGCAGGCGCCGCAGGATGAAGCCGTCCTCGCGCCGCTTGCGCCAGCCGGCGACGATGTCGTAGCCGTCGTGGACCCGCTCGAGCAGCCGCGGGATATCGGCGGGGTCGTTCTGCAGGTCGCCGTCCAGGGTCACGACCACCGCCCCGCGGGCGTGGTCGAAGCCGGCGCCGAGTCCCGCGGTCTGGCCGTAGTTGCGCCGGAACTTCACGATGCGGATGTGAGGGTCCACCTCCCGCAGACCCAGCATGATCCCCAGGCTGCCGTCGGTGGACCCGTCGTCCACGTAGAGCACCTCCCAGGGCTGGCCCAGGGCCGTCATGGCCGCCGCGATCTCCCCGTGCAGCACCGGAAGGGACTCCCGCTCGTTGTAGATCGGGACCACCACCGAGACGGCGATCGGTCCGTCGCGATCCTTGGGGGGCTGGGGCGGCGCGTCCATGGGGCCAGAGATTACCGGGCCGGGCGGCCCCGTCCGTCGGGGCAGGACGGACTTACCTGTTGTCGTGCGCTCGACGGCTCCAGGTCGAGCCCGGGTGCCAGATCGTCCCGCCGGCCAGGTCCGATTCAGGGTCGCGGCCCTCCATGTCGAAGAAAATGGACGCCGCCCCGCTCCACCATGCCCCCCGCCGCCGCCACCACCACGACCGCGCCGCCCCGACTACTGCTGATCGATCCGGATCCGCGGGTCTGGGGCGACCTGCCGGCCCTGCTCCGTCGGCAGGGCATCGAAGTGGCCAGCGCCGAGGGACGGGGCGAAGCCGAAGGCCTGCTGGTCCTGGGCGAATTCGATCTGGTACTGGCCGACCTCGAGAGCGTGGGAAGCGACTTCCTTGCGGTGGCCCACGTGGCCCCCGGCGACCCACTGGTGGTCTTCTTCGATACCTTCGGCCTGCCCGGCGACGGCAGGGCGCTCCTGGAGGCAGGGGCCTTCGACTGCCTGCCCCGGCCTGCGGCTCCCGAGCAGGTCGCGGGCTGCATCGACAGGGGCCTCAAGCAGCGGGCCCTGGAGCGCGAGAACCAGACCCTGCGCGAGAACCTCGACGCCCGGGTGACCCTGGATGGCCTCGACAGCCGGGATCCGACCATGCGGCGCCTGTTCAGCCTGGTGGAGGCGGTCGCGCCCAGCTCGGCCAACCTCTTGATCGAGGGCGAGAGCGGGACCGGCAAGACGCGGCTCGCCCGAGCGATCCACCGCCGTTCGGACCGCGCCCAGGGGCCGTTCATAGAGGTCAACTGCGGGGCACTGCCATCGTCGCTGCTGGAGTCGGAGCTCTTCGGTCACGCCAAGGGATCCTTCACAGGCGCCGATCGGGACCGCGAGGGCAAATTCGAGGCCGCGGACGGCGGCACCCTATTCCTGGACGAGATCGCGACAGCCTCGACCGAACTCCAGGTGAAGCTTCTGCGGGTGCTCGAATCGAGTCGTTTCGAGCGGGTTGGCGAGACCAAGACCCGGCAGGTCGACGTGCGTTTGATCGCGGCCACCAACCGCCGGTTGATGGACGAGGTAGCCGCCGGCCGCTTCCGTGAAGACCTCATGTACCGGATCCAAGTGGTCACCCTGGACGTGCCACCCCTGCGTGAGCGCCCTCTGGACGTGCCGCTCTTGGCGCAGTCCTTCCTGAGCCGCTACGCGGGCGAGTTCGGCAAGCCGGCCGAGCGCATCGACCCGTCGACGCTGCGCGCCCTCGCGGCCCACTCGTGGCCAGGCAACGTGCGCGAGCTCGAACACGCCATCCAACGGGCGGTCTTGCTCTCCACCGGGCCAGAGGTGACCGAGGACTGCCTGCCTCCCCTGCTGCGCCAGGCGGAGCCCGCGTCGCCCCCCGAGGGCGCGGGCGACCCCCCCTTGGGCCCCCTCAAGACCATGCTCGAGGTCCCCGAGCGGCGCTTCATCCGGCTGGCCCTCGAGGCCTGCGGCGGTAACAGGAACGAAACTGCCGGGCTCCTCGGCGTGACGCGGAGCACCTTGTTCAACAAGATGAGAAAGTACGGACTTCTATCGACCGGGCCCGACGGCCGTAGGAAGACGTCTCCGTCCGCATGACCAAGCTGCCCTGGCTCCTCCTTCTCTTCGCCCTGCTCGGGGCGGCAACCCTCGCGTATGTGATTCGCACGAGCGCAGCGCGGGGGCCAGCGGACTATTTGGACGCCGCCCGCGCGCACCTGGAGGAGGACCCACAGGACGTGCAGGGCGCCTTCCGGGAGCTGCACTTCGGCGTCGAGCTGGCCCAGCGACTGGGGGACCAGACCCTCTTGGCCGAGTTGCTGGACGAGCGCGGCCGACTGTCCCTGCGCCGGGGGGCCTACTCCAACGCGGAGGCGGACTTCCTGGCCCTCTTGGACAACGAGTTCTACGAGCGCAACGACGCCCTGCGCCAGTTGGCCGAGATGGACCTGGCCCTCGACAACTACGACTCGGCCGAGGCACGGGTCGAGGCGATCCTCGCCGACGACCCGAACAACTCACGCGTCGAGGTCCTGCGCGGTCAGATCCACCGCGAGCGCCTGGACCTGGCCTGGGGTTCCGTCGAGACCTTGATCGAGGACGAACTGCCCGACGAGGCCTCCGACATCGCCGTGGGCCTGGCCGAGCGCGTGGTCTACCTGCCCCAGGATGCACCCCTGCGGGCGACGCTCCAGAACGAGCTGGATCTGCTGCTCAGCGGGTCGTCGGACAGCAGCAAGTCCGAACTGCGCACGCTGGTGGACGAGGCCTCCGACATCGCTGCGGTGGTCCGTGGCGACTTCGAGGTGGCCGTGGGCCGTTGGGCCAACGCCACCGCCGCTTTCAACCTCTTCGACTTGCTACAGCGCGCGGGTCGCCATCAGGACGTGGTCGACCTGGGCTTGGCCCTGCGGCGCTTCGACGGAGTCGCCGGCAACCGCGACTGCATGCAGCTCCTGACCGAGAGTCTTTCACAGGTCGACCGCAACGACCTGGCGGAGACCGTGGTGGAGACCACGCTGCCGGCCCAGGGCGGCGTCTGGATGGACCAGGACTTCCTGCCCACCTGGGCCAGGATCGTCTACGAGAACCAGAGCTGGGCGCGCCTGGCCTGGGTCGCCGATGAACTCGCGGATCGCTTCAAGGCCGGCGACGCGAGCCTGCCCCAACGCCAAGCGGCCCTCTTCTATCGCGGCATTGCCCTGTCGAACGGGGTCAACCGCCAGGCGGGCTCGTCCCACCTGTCGCGTTTCGTGGCCGACCGACCGGACGTCGAACCGGTTCCGGGGGCGATCGGCGAGGCCTGGTGGACCCTGGCCGACCTGGCCCGCGATCGCGAGGACTGGGACAGCTTCCGCACGGCACTTCAGAGCTGCGTGCGTGAGGCGCCGGACTACTCGGGCGAGGCCTGGCGCCTCCTGGCGGAGTTCCGCATCGAGCGCAACACGCCCCTCGAGCAACCCCTGGTCGAGTTGACCCACGCCCTGGCGCTGCTGCCCCACCGAACGGCCGAGCTACTGCCGCGCTGGATCGAGATCGGGGACCGCTCGTTGCTCGAGGCCGACCGTGACCTGGACCTGATCTATCGCAAGGTCCTCGCCCGCGGCGAGTGGTACGACACCGAGTCGCGCAATCCCTACGAACGCTATCGGCTGGCCGAGATGCACTTGGCGGCGGGTGCGGAGGGTGGCGCGATCAACGTCTGCCGCAAGCTGCTCAAGGACTACCCGAATCTGCTGCCGGCGAACGACCTCCTGATCGATGTCTATCGCACGCTGAATCGGTTGGACCTGATGGTTCCGCTGCTGCTCGCGCGCCTGGCGGATGTCCCCAACGCAGCCAAGACCCTGGCCGAGCTACGCGAGCTGGAGCACGCCGGGCGCCTGACCCCCGATCAACTGCTCGCGCTGATGCGCTTGGACCCCCACTACACCGGGGTCCTCGTGCTCGGTCGCGAGCTGCTCGAGACCGGCCAGGCCGAGCTCGCGTCCCAGGCCCTCGCCGAGGCCGACCCGGCAACCCTGGGGACCCCCGGCAGACTTCTGGCGGCGGAGATCGACCTGGCGCGCGGGCGGCCTGAACGGGTCATGCAGCACCTCGCGACGATCGTGCCCACCGATCCGCAGTTCGCGTCGGCCGTGCGGCTACGCGTCGCCGCGGCGACGGCCCTGGGTCAGACCGACCGGCTGGCGAAGGTCCTCGCCGGCGTGTCTCAGGCCGAGGCCCTCGACCCCGACGAGGTCCTGAAGGTCACCCAACAGCTGCTCCTCGAGCGTCAGTGGCAACCGGCCTTGATGCTGCTCGAGCGCCTCGACCAGCTCCCCAGCAGTCGCAGCGGTGAGGTGGTGGCCCAACTGGCCCTGGCCCACCTCCAGGGACGCCAGGCGAGCAGTGCGCGCGACGCGCTCGAACGCCTGCTGGCCTTCCGCGACGACGGCGTGGCGGAGATGGGTGAGCTCCTGATGGCGGTTCAGGAGCGGCGTTGGACTGACCTCGCCAACCGGGTGCGCGCCCTGCGCTCGACTTCGTACACCCCCAGTCCGCTCGGTGCCTGCCTGCTGGCGGCGCTCGAGGAGCGACTCGAGGAAGCCAACCTACTGGCCATCGACGGCCTGATCGAGTCGGGTCAGTCCGCCCGCTGGGCCCTCGCTCTGCGCGCGATCCAGTTCCTTCGCAGCGAGACCCCCGCGCCCTGGTCGGAGCTCGGTCGCGAGGGCACGGTGCAGACCGCGAACTTCCTGCGCGGCAGCGCGGAGGATCCCAAGGATCCGCGCCGCGCGCTGGCGATCCTGATGGCTCTGGAGTTCGACGAATGGTCGATCTGGGCCATGGCCGAACTGGGCAACCTCACCGCCGATCCGGCCGGAGCCCTGTGGCCGACGTACCTGGCGGCAGAAGCCAACCTGCGGCTGGGTCGCGACGGGGATGCCGCGGTCCTGCTGGAGGCCTTGACCACCGTCTTCCCGCGCTTCTCATCGGCCTGGGACCTGCTCCTGTCGATCGAGACCGAGCGGCTGTTGCGACCCGAGCACCCCAAGCTGCTGCGTCTGCGAGCAGCGCGAGCCGCGGCGCTGGGAGCACCCGACGAGGAGAGCGTCGACGCGACCCTGGCCCAAGCGCTGCAAGAGGAGTCTGCCGGCCGCTTGCCGCGGGCCAAGGCCCTGGTGAGCAAGGTGCTCGAGCAGCGCCCGCGGCACCTGGCGGCCCAGTTGATCATGGGGCGATTGCAGCAGTCCACGGGTGACTTCGCGGACGCCGTGGCGACCTACGGGGGCTTCTTCCGCGCGGCCGACCGGGAGCTGGCATTCGAATACGCCCCCGCCTTCCTGTCCGCCCTCGACTTCGCGGACCGTACGGACGCGATCGCCCCGTCGGTCTACTCCGCCGAGCTGCTGGCCCTGTCGGCCCGCTTGCCGGACGATCCGTTGGTGGTCCTGGCGCGGGCGCGCTACGAGATCGACCACCAGCGCGAGAGCCTGCAGATCGGCATCGGTCGGGCGTGGCTCTTGCTCGATCAGTTCCGCGAGCGCACCGGTGGCGTGGCCATCGATCGACTGCGTGCGGGCACGAGCCGAGCCTGGGCCGAGCTCTTGGCCACCTACGCTCCGAAGCGCGCCGAGGCGTTCGTCGAGTCGGAGTTGGCGCTCCTGCCCCAGTCGCTCGACCTGTGGTTGATGATGGGCGAGGTCTACGAGATCGAAGGGCGCCGCCTCGACGCGGCGGCCCACTACGAGATCGTGCGCGCCATGGTCCCCTCGCCGGCGGCGATCTTGAGCGCGGCCAGGCTTCAGGCCACTCTCGGCCGCAACCCCGAGCGGGTGACCTCCATGCTGGTCTCCATCCGCCGCATGGAGAATCGCCCCGCGGACGACCCGGCCCTGGCTCTGATTCGCGCCCAGTCCCTGATCAACTCGCCCGACTCCGACCTCGAAGAAGGCCTGCGGATCCTGCGCGAGCTTTGGAAGGATCGGGAAGCCAACGCCGATCGCCTCGCCGTGCCTGACCTGGCGCGGATCTTCGCCTTGGCGATGCTGCACCACGGCTCGCCCCCGGACCGCTCGACGACCAAGGCAGCGGTACAAGTGCTGCTGGAGACCGAGAGCGATCCGCTGCGGCTCGAGATCCTCGAGATCCTGCTCTCCTACGCCACGAAGATCCCCGCCCCGCCCGCCGAAGAGAAGCCCGATGCGGGAGACAGCGGGGACGAGAGCGCTGCTGCAGAACCGGCGGCGCCGGCGGCGAACGGTTCGGCGGCGAACGGTTCGGCGGCGAACGGTTCGGCGGCGAACGGTTCGGCGAAGGACGGCTCGGCGAAGGACGGCTCGGCGAAGGACGAATCGCCCCACAGCGACCCATCGAACACCCCAGCCGTGGCTGACTCCAAAGTCGCCGCCGGGGCCGGCTCCTAGGCGTTCGGGGCGGCCTCCAGCCAGCCCTCTGCCGCGAGGACTTCGGCCAGTCCGGCGAAGCGGAAGCGCGCCAGCAAGGCTTCGAGCCTCGGCAGGGTCCGATCCAGGTTCAGGTAGTGCCTGAACTTCTTGAGCACCGGCGCGGGGTAACGCGGCTGCTGCGGGTCGAACTCCCAAGGGTGCAGGTAGATCGACGCGGGTCGCCCGGAAGCCTCCAGGCGCGCCACGGCCCCGCGGGTGACGAAGCCGGGCAGCAGGCGGAAGTAGCCGCCGCCACCCACGGGCAGGTTGCGACCCAGGGCGCGCAGGGTCGAGACGGGGAACTCCACCAACTCGGTGCCGTCGCTGGCCGCGACGCGCGAGATCCCCGGCTCGAAGTCGGGGATGCCGTAGACCGGATGGCTGACCGGATGGATGCTCGAGTCGTAGGCGTAACCGCGACGGGCGAGCACGTCGAGCGCCCAGAAAGTGCGCCGCGTGAGCGTGAAGGTCGACGCACGGAAGCCCAACGGACGCGGAGCTCCGGCGGCCATCAGAGCCTCCTCGGTGCGAGCCAGATCCGTCTCCAGGCCCTCGGGACCCAGGTCCCACAGGAACAGGTGCTCGTAGCCGTGGCTGGCGATCTCGTGGCCGGCGTCGAGGCAGCGACGCACCAGGTCCGGCCGCTGCTCGGCCACCCAACCGAGGAAGAAGAACGTCGCGCGCGCGCGGTTGCGATCGAGGGCGCCGAGGATCGCGTCCATGCCGACGTCGATGCGCGACGGGGCGCTCTCCCAGTCGTCCCGGTCGAACTGTCCGCGCAGGTTGGCGACCTGGAAGAACTCCTCCACGTCGAAGGACAGGGCGTGCAGTCGGTCGGTCATCGTCCGGTCGGTCATCGTCTGTCGAGTTCCTCTTGGGCCGCGCCGACCACCCGCCGCGCGTTACCGCGCCAGGTCAGGTCGCGGCTCTCGATGGTATCCCGGGCGGCCGCGCCCAGCCGCGCGCGAAGCTCCGCGTCCCGGCACAGCTCGATCAGGGCGCTGGCGAAGGCGTCGCCGTCGTTCGCGGGAACCAGCACCGCGTCGCGACCGTTCTCGAGCACCTCGCGCAGGTTGGGCTGGTCGGGAGCCACCGTGGGCAGGTGGGCCGCCATGTACTCGTGCAGCTTGAGCGGCGAGGCATAGGGGTTGATGGCGGGCAGCAGCGCGACGTCGAAGGCAGCCAGCAGGTCAGGAATGCGCTCGTGGCTGCGGCGTCCGGCGAAGTGCAGGCGACCTGTCACGCCGGCGCGGGCGGCCGCGGCCTCGAGTCCCTCGCGAGCGGGCCCCTCGCCGATCAAGACCAGCTCGGCCTGCTCGAGACCGGGCTCGGCCAGGGCCGCGACGGCCAGATCCAAGCGGTGCCAATCGCGGTAGTAGCCGACGAAGCCGAGCACGGTGCCGCCCCCCTCGGGCTCGGGGGCCAGACCCAACTCCGCCCGCGCCGCGCGGCGCAGGGCCGCGTCGCGCGCCTGTGGGTAGCACTCCAGGTCGACGCCGTTGGGCGTGACCAGGATCCGCGCCGGGTCCACGCCCAGTTCGACCAACATGTCGCCGAGCACGCGGGTGACCACACAGACCCGGTCCGAGCGGCGGAAGACGCTGTTCTCCACCCGCGCGGCGAGGCCCGGGAAGCTCAGGCCACGGGTTCGGCCGAGCTCCAGGACCATGGGCGAGTTGACCTCCAACAGGAAGGGCACGCCCAGTGACCGCGCCGCCCAGAGTCCGCCGAAGTTACCGAAGGCGTAGCGCTCGTAGATGAAGTCCGGTCTCAGGGCGCGACCGGCCGCCACGATGCGCCGCCGGGCCACGGCGGAGTAGCCGTACTCGGCCAACTCGCGCACGAAGCCGGGCACTCGATCGATCCAACCGAAGCGCGAGCGTTGCTGCTCGAGCTCCGCGGCGGCGCCGCGGGACTCGGACTGGGACACCAAAGCGACCTCGTGGACCTCGTGCCCCTCCGATCGCAGGGCGTCCTGCAGGGCGCGGATGTGGATCGCCTGGCCATCCTCGGCCTGGGTTCGATGGTGGTAGAGGACTTTCACGGACAGGGCTCCACGGCTTCGGCGAGGGCCCGCTCCAGGGCCTCGAGGCTCGCTTCCCAGGTCAGATCGGCGACAGCGGCGCGACACTCGGCAGCGGCGGGCGGCCGATGGAGGTTGGCCGTCAGACGCTCGCAGAAGGCCTCGACATCACCGTCGGGGGCCAGGGACCCGGGCAGGTTAGCGAGTAGTTCGGGCGTGCCACCCACTGCACTGGCCACGACCGGCAATCCGCTGGCCAGGGCCTCGAGCACCACGTTGGGTCGGCCCTCCCGATGGCTGGTCAGGAGCAAGACGTCGGCCGCGCGGTAGTAGTCCGCCAGGGTGTCCGGCTCCGCCTCGCCGACCAGCTGCACGCGTTCCGAGAGTCCCGCGCGGTCGATCGCGGCGCGCAACTCGCCCTCGAGAGGCCCGCGGCCGACGAAGACGAGCCGCGCCGCCTCAGGTGCACCGCGGCGGAAGACCTCGAGCGCCAACAATGGATCCTTGCGCGGGATCAGGTGGCCGACGACCAGGACCAGCGGCCCACCCGGAGCGAGACCGATTCGAGCGCAGGCCTCGCCGCGATCACCGGGCCGGAAGCGCTCGGCGTCGACGCCGTTGGGCACCAACCGCCCCCGTCCGGGCAGGCCGGCTAGACGGTCCATGGCCCGCACCAGATCAGCGGAGACGGCAGTCCAGTGCCCCGCCGCTCGCAGGTTCAGGGCCAGGAGCGGGCCGAGGTCCGATTCGCCTGCGACCTGCAGCACGTCGCTGCCCCTACCGTTGACCACGCAGGGCAGACCGCGCCGCGCCAGGGCGGGCGCACAGGCCGAGGCCGGCCAGGCGTAGTCGCACACGACCACATCGGGCACGTCGCCCTGGGCCAGGGCCGCCAGGGCTCGCGCCGCGAAGCGTCGGGCGTTGCCCCGGGCCGAGCGCGGCAGGTGCAGGTAGCGCGGCCGCAGAACTGGGATCCCCTCGCGCACCTCGCGCGCGGCCATGCGGGCCAGCTCCGCCCGCTCGCCTCGCACCAAGAGGGGGGGCGCGAACGGCAGGGGTTGGATCACGTGCACCCTGTGCCCGCGCGCCGCCATGCCGGCCCAGCGCCGCAGGGCGAAGACCCCTTCGCGCGGGCGAGGCTGCGAGGGGAACAGGGATGTGACGACGCCGACCTTCACGCGACCAGGCCGGTGACGCCGTGGCGCCGGCGCCAGTGCTCCAACATCAGAAGGCTCCACAACAGGCGCCCGTGGTCGCGCCGCCCGGCCTGGTGCTCGGCCAGGCGCGCGCGCAGGACGTCGCGGCGGAACCACTGGGTCGGGAGGGTCTCGATCGCCTCCTGGACCGGCGCGGCCAGGGGGCCACGCAGCCAGGCCTTGAGGGGCGTGTCGAAGCCGCGCTTGGTGCCGTCGAGGACCTCGCTCGGCAGGCGTCCGCGCAGGGCCTCGCGCAGGGCGTGCTTGCCACGCCCGCCGTTGACCTTGAACTGCGGCCGCAGGTTGGCGAAGCGCCCCATGAAGCGGTGGTCGAGGATCGGCACCCGCACTTCGAGGCTGACCCCCATGGAGGCGCGGTCGACCTTGGCCAGGATCTGATCGGTCAGGTAGGTGTGCACGTCGGCGTACTGCGCCCGGTAGAGGGGATCGTCCACCCGGGGCCGGCGGTAGTGCTGCTCGAAGCGCTCGAAGGGGTCGTGGTCGGCCAGCGAAGCCGCCAGGTCCGGGGACAGGAGCGCCAGGGCTTCCGACCGATCCATCTGGGTCACGCTGCGCCAGTAGGCCGCGGCCGGGTCGTCGGCCACGTTGGTCAGGAAGGTCCGCGCGCGCAGGAAGCGTGGGGCCCAGTCGAGCTTGGGATAGACCCGCCCGAGGGCCCCGGCCAGGGCGCGTCCGGGGCCGCCCAACGCCCCCCGCAGGCGATTCTCGGCCACGTCGTGCACGTAGCGTCGATAACCCCCGAAGACCTCGTCGCCGCCGTCGCCGGAGAGGGCCACGGTCACGTGTTCGCGGGCCATGCGCGAGACCAGCCAGGTCGGCAGGCAAGAGGGATCGGCGTGGGGTTCGTCGAACAGCCACGGCAGCACCTCGAGGGCCTCGCGCGGATCGGGATCGAGCACTTGGGTGTAGTGCTTCGCACCCACGCGCTGGGCCGTGGCGCGGGCCAGGTCGAGCTCGTCGTGGGAGTGCTCGCGGAAGCCGACCGAACAGGCGGTGACCGGCCCCTCCTGCTGGCGCGACATGGAGTCGACCACCGCCGTGCTGTCGATGCCCCCCGAGAGGAACGCGCCGAGGGGCACGTCGGCGATCATGCGATCGGCCACCACGCGGTCCAGCAGCTCTAGGATCTCGCCCTCGGCCGGCGGGTCGTCGCGCAGCTCCAGGGGCAGGTCCCAGTAGCGCTCGATGCGCGGCGCCGGGTCGCCGGATGCGAAGGACAGGATCGAACCCGCGGGCAGACGGTTCATGCCCGCCCAGGCGGCGTCCTCACCGCCGACGTAGCCCTGGACCAGGTAGTCGAGCAGGGCCGTCGGGCGCAGCTCGCGCGCCAGACGACCACTGGCCAGGAGGGTCTTGGCCTCGCTACCGAAGAGCAGGCCCTCGCCGTCGCAGGCCCAGTACATGGGCTTGATCCCCAGGCGGTCGCGCCCGAGGACCACCCGCGGCCGGTCCCCGGCGAGGTCCAGCACGCAGAAGGCGAACATGCCCACCAGGCGCTCGGCGAAGCGGTCCCCCACGAGGCGGTAGAGGTGCGGGACGACCTCGCAATCCGAGTCGCTCTGGAAGACCGCGCCGCGCTCCTCGCACCAGGCCCGCAGCTCGCGCCAGTTGTAGATCTCGCCGTTGACGCTGACCACGAGCTTGCCGCCCTCCAGCACGAAGGGCTGGCGCCCCCCGTCCAGGTCGATGATCGACAGGCGACGGAAGGCCAGGCCGGCTCCGGGCGCGACGATCTCGACGCCGTCGTCCGGTCCGCGGTGGACGATCGTGTCCGACATCGCGCGCAGCTGTGCCCGGTCGGGCAGGTGACGCGGGTCGTTGAAGACCAGTCCGGTGAAACCACACATCAGCGCGAGCCCTCCACGAGGGGCGTGTCCCGGAAGCCGCCGCCGCTGGGGGGCCGCGGCTTGACGCCGAAGCCCTGGCCGCCCAGGGCACGAATGGTCCCCCGCCGACCCTTCTTGGATCCGACTTGGAGCGGGTTGCGCGCGTCCTCCTTCATCTGCTGCTCCGCGAACTCACCGAAGAGCATGATCACGGCGAACCAGTGGTAGACGAGGTCGAAGTGGGCGCGGTTGAGGAAGGTCGAGCCGATCACGAAGGCCACCAGCGACGCCTCGAACATCGTGGCGTAGTTGATGATCCAGCTCGACTCGTAACGTAGTCGGGCCTTGGCGCGGACGCGCCAGATCGTGACGAAGGACAGCACGATCAACCCCAGGTACAGGAGCAGGGAGATGGTCCCCGTCTCGGCCCAGATCTGGAGGTAGGAGTTGTGGGCGACGTAGATGTCCTGGCCAGCCATCTCCCGCGCGGTGGGGTTGGGCTGGTACTTCAGGTAGCTACCGCGGAAGTTCGACAGGCCGACCCCCAGCAGGGGGTTGGCGGTCGCCATGCGGATCGCCACCGACCAGGAGCGGAAGCGCGACTGGGCGCTGCCCTCGGTGCGGAAGTTGCGGATCGACATGAATCGATCGCGCATGCCGTCCGGCATCATCGCGAAGCCCACCACCGCCAGGACCAGGCCGGCGATGATCGCCTTGACCCGGTGCTTCGAGTGCCAGACCAGCACCCCGATGCAACCGACGAGCGACAACAGGCCGCCCCGGGACTGGGTCAACAGGACCGTGAACGCCGTCAGCGGAACCATTGCCTTGAAGGCCCGCGACAGGACCTGGCGCTTCTCCGACTCCCCGATCATCCAGAGCATGGGGATCGCCATGCAGAGGGCCAGCGAGAAGTCGTTGTTGTCGAACATGAGCCCGCCGGGCCCCTGTTTGATCGGCGTGCGCCCCAGGGTCATGATGCCCCAGATGCCATTCTTGACTCCATAGAACCCGAACGAGAGCGCGATCACCCAGATCAACAGGCGCATGTGCTCGCGCGTCCGCACCACTCCCGTGGTGAACAGCGCGATGCCTACGATCTTGGCGAACTCGATCAGACGCTTGACCTGGAAGGTCGGGTCGGCGCCGGGGGGCCCGAATGCGACCCCCAGGGCCACCATCACGACCATGCCCATCATCATGTAGTTGCGGATGTCGGGCTTGAAGAAGCGGTCCTTCTTCTTCAGCGCGAAGCCCACGAACATGATGATCGCGATGTAGAACGACCAACGGAACGACTTGGCGAAACCCCAGGTCAAGTCCTGGACGCGCATGTAGGCGAGCCAGGAGAACATCACCAGCCCGATGTACGGACGCCGGAACGAGACCGGCATCAGCGCCATGATCGACAGGCTGACGATTAGGTCGCGAAGCACGCCGTCGCCCCCTGGTCCCCGCTAGGGGGACTAGCGCAGCTCCATCCGGACGCCCTCGATGACCTCGAGGACTTCCGTGCTCAGAAGCTCGGGGCGGTTGGCCCAGGTCCAGGTGAACCAACCCACGCCGCCCAGGATCACCAGGGTCGACAGCCCGACGACGATCCGTCGCACGCTCTCTCGCCGGCGCTCCCGCTGGGGCTTGAACTCCCCCACGACCCCCAACACCGGCAGCTCGATGGCCCGCGCGGCGTCGCCCGGGTTGCGGAAGCCCGGCTGGGTGAACTCACGCACCACGGCCAGGGTCAGACCCAGGCCGATGCCCATGATGCTCACGAAGATCACGATGATCGCGACGTTGGGCTGGGTCGGACGCTTGTCCGTGTGGGCCTCCTCCGTGACGATCCAGGGCTGCGGGTAGGCCTTCTGCAGCAGCTCGAGCTTCGTGTTGCGACCGCTGAGCTGGTCCTCGGCCTCGACCAGACGGGCCTTGGCGAGAATGATCTTGGTGTCGATGTCCCGCACCTCGGAGACCGCCTGGACGCGAGTCTCGTAGGCCTGCTCGTCGCGCGTGTCGAGGGCGCTCAACTCCGCCAACCGCCGCCCCTTGGCGTCCGCCTCCGAGCGCAGGGTGGCCATCTGGTCGCTGAGCAACTTGCGCCGCGGGTTCGGGACCGGCTCGCTCTGGATCACCGTCTCGCGGGCCTGCTGCCTGATTAGCTCGACGTCACCCTCGAGGTCGGCGACCTGGTCCTGGATCTTCTGCCACTGGGTGTTCGCAGGCAGGTACCTGTCCTGCTGGGACACCAGCTCACTCATCTGCCGTTCGATGGCCGCGATCTGCTGGTCGAACTTGCCCTGCAGGCTCGCCACCTGGACGACGTAGGCCGGCTCGGCGTCGTATTCCTTCTGCAGCGAGTCGATCTTGGCGTTGAACTCGCTGATCGCGATTGTGAGGTCCTCGATCTCGTCGCGACGGGCGTTCATCCGCTTGAACAGCGGGTCCTCTTCACGGCCGCCCGAATTCCCGCCCTCGAGCTGGGTCGGCGAGAGCTCGGCCTCGATGATCAACTGCCCGCGTCGACGCTCCAGGGTCTCCAGTTCCTTCCTGGCATCGTCGCGCAGGTTCTGGAGCGTCTCCTTCTCGAGCCGCAGGTTCTTGGTGTCGCGGTCGTACACCTCCTGCACCCACAGCGTCGAGAGCCGGCTCAGAAAGGCGATCGCCCGACCGCTGTCCACGTCCGCATAGGAGAGGTCGATGAAGGTCGAGCCCTCGTCGCCGGTCTTGGGCAGCACGGCGACTTCGATCGAGTTCTTGACCCGTGCCAAGTACTCGTTGCGCTCGACCGAGTCCAACTGCAGATAGTCGGACCAGTTCAGCTCATCGATCACCCGCCGCACGCGGTCGCTGGACTTGGCCTGGTACTCGGCGTTCTCGATCTCGCGCTGGGTGGCCGTCTGCTCCAGGCTCCGGTTCGCGTTGTCGCGATCGTCGATGCGGGCCTCGAGCAGGTTGATCTGCATCTCGGCCACGTACTTCTTGGGGATGAACACGCCCACGACCACGCCCAGCATGATCACGTAGAGCGCCGGCACGATGATCTGCCAGCGCCTGCGCGAGAGCACACCGATGAACTCGGTGATCTGGTCTTGGGAGTCGACTTGGAGTGCCATGGGCCCAGGGCCGCCGGCCCCGGGAGGGGCGGCGTGCCAGCGGTCGGTCAGAACAGGTTGAAGTTGTTGTTCTTGTTGTTGTTGGCCCCGACCGCTCCGAAGGAGTTGAGTCGGTTGAACGAATACAGACTGCTCGTGATCTGGGTCAGCACCGAGGTGAAGGGCTGGACCAGAGCGGCCAGGAAGTTGCCGATCTGACTCAGGATCGTCGGCGGCACGATGATGATGTCGCGCTCCTGGACGAGCACGTTGAAGGTCGTGTCGCCGTTCATGATGTCGCGGATGTTGACCGTCATGATGATCGGGTCGCGCGGGTCACCGCGGACCAGGCGCACTCGACCGAGGTTCGAGCGGTACTGCACCGGCTTGGCGGCCATCACCGCCTCGAACACCGTCAGGTTGCCGGGGAAGGGTCGCGCGCCCTCGCTGCCGACCTCGCCGAAGATGAAGAAGACCTTCCCCTTGACCGTGAACGACGC
Source organism: Engelhardtia mirabilis (assembly GCA_007751255.1). Taxonomy (GTDB): domain Bacteria; phylum Planctomycetota; class UBA1135; order UBA1135; genus Engelhardtia; species Engelhardtia mirabilis. The sequence continues at coordinate 3,329,274 of CP036296.1, read as the reverse complement.
GATCTTGATGTCGACCCGCGGGTAGAAGCGCGCCAACTTCTGGGTCAGGAAGGCCTCGATCTCGGAACGGGTCATGCCGGCCACGGCCACCGCGCCGACCTGGGGCAGCACGATCGTCCCATCGATGTCGACACGCCCGGTGCCGCTCAAGGTCGGGTCGTACTCGTCGGTCCAGACGAACGAGTCCCCCAGCGAGACGTAGTTCTCCTCCTCTGCGTTGCCCGTGTAGCGACTTCCGAACCCGTGGGTGTTCAGGTACTGCAGGATCCGCTTGTCGGGCGTTGCCGCGCAGCCCGAGGCGAACAGGGCGGCGAGGAGCAGCAGTAGGAGGCCAGTGTTCGGCGATCGCATGGAGCCTGGGGTCCCGACCTCGAATGAGGCCGACCTCGAATGAGGAGGGTGGGTGGGTCGGGCGGGTCTTTCGTCGGCGATCGGGACGTCCCGACCGGAGTCCGGCCGGGCCGGGCCGGCGGGGATTCCGATGACCGCCTTCCCGGGCCCGGGAAGGTGGCTCGCGCTGGGGGTATGAGGCCGGATCGGGGGGGCCAGGTCCAGCGCCAAGTGCAGGTCAGGACCGGGCTTCCCGACGGCCGGGGAGGTCGAGCCCGTGACGCGCAGGGGTCATCGCCTGGCCGCTGGCCGAGCGCGCGTCTCGGGCGCCTCCTCAGGCTAGCTCGCGGCGAGCGCGAGTGGACGCCCCCCGATCGGTGGTTACGGGCGGGTGACCCCGGGCGCCACCGCTCCCCCACCACCTTCAACCTCCGCCGCGACGGTCCGAACCGTCGGTTCAGCCGCCGTACTGGGTCGCGTAGTAGTCGCGGTAGGCCCCGCTGCGCACCCGCCCCAGCCACTCGCTGTTGGCCAGGTACCACTCGATCGTCAGCGGCAACGCCTGCTCGAAGCGGAAGCGCGGCTCCCAGCCCAACTCGTTCTTGATCTTGGTGGCGTCGATCGCGTAACGACGGTCGTGGCCGGGCCGGTCCTTGACGTACTGGATCAGGCTCTCGGGCTTGCCCAGGGTCTCGAGGATCAGCTTGACGATCGCGATGTTGGGGTACTCGTTGTTGCCCCCGATGTTGTAGGTCTCGCCCGAGCGCCCCTTCTCGAGGGCCACCAGCAGAGCCTCGCAGTGGTCGCGCACGTAGAGCCAGTCGCGCACGTTCATCCCATCGCCGTACACCGGCAGGGCCTTGTCCTCGTGGGCGTTGGCGATCATCAACGGGATCAACTTCTCGGGGAATTGGTACGGCCCGTAGTTGTTGGAGCAGTTGGTCACCACCACGTCGAAGCCGTGGGTGCGGTGGGCGGCGCGCACCAGGAGGTCCGAGCCGGCCTTCGAGGCCGAGTAGGGCGAGCTGGGGTCGTAGGGCGTGGTCTCCAGGAAGAAGCCCTCGGCACCCAGGCTGCCGTAGACCTCGTCGGTGGACACGTGCAGGAAGCGCTCAGCGCCCCTGGCCCGGGCCACGTCGAGCATTACCTGCGTCCCGACCACGTTGGTCATCACGAAGGGCTGCCCGGATTGGATCGAGCGGTCCACGTGGCTCTCCGCCGCCAGGTGCATGACCAGGATCCGGCTGCCGGCCGGGCAGGCGTCGAAGGCCCGCTCCACGTCCTCCGGCTTGGCCACGTCGCCCTTCACGAATGTGTAGTTGGGCCGCCCCTCGACGGCGCCCAGGTTCTCCAGGTTGCCGGCGTAGGTCAGGGCGTCGAAGTTCACCAGGTGCCAGTCGGGCCGCACCTCGGCCAGGAGGTGGAGCAGGTTGCTGCCGATGAAGCCGGCGCCGCCGGTGACGAGGACGGAGGTGGAGGTCATGACGCTGAGGGGGGCGGGCAGCCGAGAGGCGGGGAGAAGGGAGCGGGCCGTCGGGAGGCGGTCTCAGGCCCGCTCGTGCGCGAGGAACCGAGCCAAAGCTTCGCGCCAGGGGGCGAGCGGCGCACCCCGCAGGGCCGCCAGCTTGGAGCAATCGAGGACGCTGTAGGCCGGACGCTTCGCCGGCCTGGGGAACTCATCGGTCGTGCAGGGATCGACCTTCACCCCCGTCACGCCGGCCTCCGCGAGGGTGGCGACGGCGAGATCGTACCAGCTCGCCCGGCCCTCGCAGGCGGCGTGGTAGACCCCCGCGGCGCCGCGCACGAGCACGTCCCAAAGAGCAGGGCTGAGCTCGAGGGTCGAGGTCGGCGAGCCCACTTGATCGGACACCACCCGCAACTGATCGCGCTCGGAGGCCAGGCGCAGCATGGTGCCGGGGAAGTGGTTGCCGCCCGGTCCGTAGAGCCACTGGGTGCGCACGATCGCCGTGCGCCCGGGATTCGCCGCCAGGGCCAACTGCTCGCCCTCGAGCTTGGTTGCGCCGTACACGCTGGTCGGGTTCGGCGCGTCGTCCTCGCGATAGGGCCGCTCGCCGGTGCCGTCGAAGACGAAGTCGGTGGAGACGACCACGAGCGGCAGCCCGCGCGAAGCGCAGGCCCGGGCCACGATCTGGGCCGCCGCGGCGTTGACCGCGCGCGCCAAGCCGGGCTCTTCCTCGGCCTTGTCGACCGCGGTGTAGGCGGCGGGGTGGATCACGCCGACCAGATCATCGATGCAGTCGAAGAGGCGCTCCACGGCGTCCGCAACGGTCAGATCGACGCCCCCGTGGTGCTCGAGGCCGGACACCCGCCCCTCGGCGGAGCGGTCAGTCCCGACCGGCGACAGTCCCTGGGGCGCGTCCGCCAGGAGCTGCCCGCCGAGCATGCCCCGCGCCCCGGTCACCAGGACGCGCCCGGTGGTTCCGGAGCCGAGCATCACGCGCCGTCCATGCGGTTCGCGCCGCCCTCGGCCACCAGCTGCGCGGCGCGCAGCATCGAGTCGAAGGTGCCGGCATCGGTCCACCAGCCGTCGAGGACCTCGTAGGTCATCGAACCGTCCTTGATGTACCAGTTGTTCACGTCGGTGATCTCGAGCTCCCCGCGGCCCGAGGGCTCGAGGGTCTTGATCACGTCGAAGACCCGCGCGTCGTACATGTAGATGCCGATCACGGCCAGGTTGGTCTTGGGCGCCTTGGGCTTCTCCTCGATCGCCACGACCCGCTCGCCGTCCAGCTCGGCCACGCCGAAGCGCTCCGGGTCGTGGACCTCCTTGAGCATGATCTTCGCGCCCCTGCCCTGGGCCCGGAAGTCGGCCACCGCCTTGGCGATGTTCTTCTCGATCAGGTTGTCGCCCAAGACCACGCAGATCGGCTCACCCGCGGCCCAGTGCTCGGCCAGGTCCAGGGCCTCGGCGATGCCGCCCTCGCCGCGCTGGTAGGTGTAGTTGATGTGCTTGAGCCCGAAGTCGGCGCCGTTGCCGATCAGGCTCAGGAACTCACCCGGCTTCTTGCCCCCGGTCACGATCATGATGTCCGTGACGCCCGCGTTCACCAGCGACTGGATGGGGTAGTACACCATCGGCTTGTCGTAGATCGGCAGCAGGTGCTTGTTGGTGATCTTGGTCAGCGGGTGGAGTCGCGTACCGAGGCCACCGGCGAGGATCACGCCTTTCATGGGAGCGGGGGGGGGGGCTGGGGTCGAAGGGGTCGGAGCGTGAGGCGGGGACGGGCCCCACGGGCGCGGAACTCTAACACGGGGGGCGCTTGTGGGGCCGTTGGGACCCGCCAGGGCGGGCCCCCCTCCGCGAGCGACCCACTTCGGCCACCAATTCGATCCCCCCAGGCGGTCGGGCCCGGACCCGAGGTGCGGGGAGCCGAACCGGTCGCCCAGGTCGTCGACTCCGGGCAAGCGCCGGCGCATCCGGGAGGACCCGCCCGAGACTCGCTGCGGGCAGAACCAAGGCGCACTCAGCAGGCAACCGCGCCCGAGGAATGAGGTGCGGTAGGCGGGACGCCAGCACCTCCACGGCGCTGACTCTCCCCCACTTCGCAACTTCGTAGCCGAATCGGAATCGGCAGCGGAGAGTGAGTCGACGTCGCGCGACCTTGCCCGCGACGCCTCTCGCTCGCCCATGTCTCCCGCTGCGGCTCCCACCACGCGCGTCCATCTGTGGCTCCTCGCCGCCGTGGTGGCGGGGGCGTTGTGGTTCCTGACCCGCTCGCCCGAGGGGCCGGTCCAAGCCGTCGATCGCAGCGCAGAAGCGACCCAGGACTCTCAGGCCCCGGAGGCGCTCGCGCCCGCGGCGAACTTCCAGACGCCCACGACCATTCAGCCGAAACTCGTCGCCCCGTACCGCACGGGGCAGGCCGGTCGAATCGTCGGACGGGTCTTCGGGAGCGATGGAGTGCCCCTCGAGGGCGCGCGCTGCACCCTCGCGCCCGGCGAGCCGGCCTGGGGCTTCGTCGCGGCCATCGAGCGGATCCCGGGGACCGATCCGCTTCAGGCGGCGACGGACGCCGAGGGGCGCTTCGCGCTTCCCGCGCCGTCTGGCTCTTGGAGCCTGGCTGTCGAGGCCGAGGGTCAGGGCGGTTGGTGGGCCGACCACCTGCGCGGCGGGGACGACCTCGAGATTCGGCTGACGGCGCCCAAGACCCTCGACGTGTCGCTCGTCGACGGGGACGGACGGCCCCTGGTCGGCGCGCGGGTCGATCTGCTCCCGGGCTTTCGTCGTCTGGGTCGCACGCCCCTGGCCAGCGCCGTGACCGACGCGCTGGGCCAGGCGGAGCTCCCCGCCCACGGTCCGGGCGACAACTACGTCAGCGTGGTCCACCCCGGCTCGCACTACTTGGTCGAGAGCGTCGATTCCGACACGCCCCTGACCCACATCCCCGTGGCGCTGTCGGTTGGCACGGGCTACGGCGTCCACGGCCAGATCCATGCCGGCGCGGGGTCCGCAGCACTGCGCGCCCCGCTGATCACCGTCGAGGCCTACTCGCGCGGCCAGTCCATCCGACTCCAGCCGGAGTGCAGCGCCGACGGAAGCTACGCGACGGAAGCGATCTTCGCCCCCGGCGAGACCGTGCGGGTGAGCGCCACGGCCGAGGGGCTCGGCGAGGTCCAGGCCTGGACCCTGGTGCCGATGGAGCCGGATCCCGAGGGTCTGCGCCTGGACCTGACGCTCGCGGCGCCCGAGCGCGTGGCGCGCGGCCGGTTGGTGGACGCGAGCGGCGCGGGACTAGCTGGCGCCGAGGTTCACCTGGCCTCCATCGACCCGATCGGGCGCGGGCAGGACGCCCTGGTGTCAGGACTCATGCGCCCGCCCCACTACACCGAGCGTTGGGCGCACGTCACCGCCACCGACGCATCCGGCGGGTTCAGCGTGCCGCGCCTGGCGGCAGACCTGCAATACATCCTGGCCCTTGTGGATCCGACCCGAGATCCATGCGCGCCAACCTTCGTGTGGCCGGCCCTGAGCACGGCCGGATCGACCGTCGAGCTAGGCCAGGTGACCCTGCCCGAGGCCGGTGGGCTGTTCGGCGTCGTGCGCTATGACGACGGCGATCCCGTTGCACCGGGCACGGTCAGCGTCCACCTCGAACTGATCGTCTCCGGCGCCGCGTTCGACACCTGGCGGCCGAGCTCGTGGTGGCGCCCCTTGACCACGACGACTCGCAGCGACGGCTACTTCCGCTTCGACGGGCTCGCGCCGGGTTCCTACGACATCAAGTGGGAGGGCGAGCTCGTCGACAATCGCGCCGTGGTTCCCTCAACCTTGCAGGGACCGATCGAGGTATTCGTCCCGCGACCCGCGGACGAGTCCATGGCACAGCTAGTGGGTCGCGTGCTCACGCCCGCCGGCGGCCCGTTGAGCGGTGTATTTGTCGGCATCTTCGAGCCCGACGACTTGGCCCACGACGATCCGGTCGCCATGACCTTCAGCGAGCTGGACGGTAGCTTCAGCCTGCGCGCCCCCGCGGGTCGTCCGCTCGAGTTGAGTGCTTCCGACATGCGGGGCCGGTTCGAGCCATTCGTGCGCACGGTGCCAGACGTCGCGATGTCCCCGTCGCAGAGCGTGCAGCTCGAGACCGCGGATTACGTCAGCGATCCGATCATCGTGCTGGTCGTCGGCCCCGACGGTGTGCCCCTCGAGGGCATCGACGTGCGCCTCGAGCCGCCCGAGAACCGGCACTGCGGTTGCGTCTCCTTCGGGATCAAGACCGACGATCACGGTTTTGCGATCTACGAGCAGGTCGCGCCCGCCGAGCATCGCATCACCATCAGTGATCCTCTCGGGCGATTCGAGGCGGAGCAGTATTCCGCCATCACACCAGGCACTTACCTCGATGTCGCACTCGAGGATTAGTTCGAAATCGCGAGCCTTGCCGCGCGTCGCTCTGCGGCGTGCTAGGCTCGCGACCGTGTCAGCCGCGCCGTTCATCGGGATTGATGACCTCGAAGTTCGGAGCTCTTGCGATTCGGTGACGCAGGCTGACGTTCAACCTGTTCCGATCGAGACCCATCGCTCGATAGTCCCCAAGCACGACTGAAGGAGCGTCCCATGCAGAATCGATCGATTCTCCGCAAGGCTCGCCTGCTTGCCATTCCGGCACTTCTCGCTGGCATGGTCAGTGCTGCCCAAAACGACATCACGTCGTCGCCCTGTGCGTTCGAAAAGGGCAAGTGCTACAAGCTCACCTACCACCCGACATGAATCCAGAACCTCGAGTGGGCCAACAAGCCCGCTTGTCCTGGTGACAAGGTGGATCCGGTGAACGGCACCGTCAACGGCGTCAGCGGATGCCTGACCCCGACATGACTGCCTGTCTGTGAGATCCCCCAGTGGGTCGAAGTCAAGTGCGATAGCAAATAGCGCTTGGGACTAGGGTCGGTGAACCTAGTCGATGCGAAGGTTCGGCCGGGCGCAAGCCCGGCCGAACCCGTTCGGGGCCACCGGCGCCTAACGTCCTCGAGCTGCCACCCCGAGCGTGCCGAGACTGGCGGAGCACACCGCCACCACCACTCGGTCCAGGCGCGGGTCGCTGGCCCCATCCAGGTACCAACGCGCGAATCCGCCGACGAACTTCATGAGCGAAGTCCCCTGAAAGCCCTCCGCGCTGCGCGCGACGAGTTGCCGCAGTTGGAATGCCTGCAGGACGGCCGTCCGGTAGCGTTCCGGATCCGACGGTGCGCCCACGGTCGCTCGAGCCCTCGACGCCGCACCGCGACACAGAGCGCGCACCACGGCCCAGGCTGGGTTCGAAGCCTCGTCAGTGAACGACTCGAGTGTAAACTCGAGCCCCTTCGAGGCCCGCTTCGACAGGAAGTAGCCCTTCACGAGCATGTCCGCCAGCTGCTCGGGCGCGAACGGGCGTCCGTACTCTTCCAACAGGTCCTGTACCGGGGCGGAGTCGATCAACAGATCGAGCAGCTCGTCGATCAGCACCGCCTGACCGTCGCGCGATTTCATCTTCGAGCCGGCCGCAGTGACCATACCGTGGGCGAAGACCTCGACCCGCTCCACCAGCTCCGCCGCGCCGAACCTGCGGGCGACGTCCAGTTCCGCCTGGCCCGCCGCGCCCCATTCGTCACCGCAGACGACGATCCAACGGTAGGGCGGGGCCCCCACGGCCTGCTCTTCCAGGAACAGACCGATCACCCGGGCGTGTTCCGTCGGGAAGCCATCCTCCCGCAGCAGCTTGAGGGTCGCGTACTCGGAGCGCCCAGTGTCGAACAGCACCTCCTGGCCGATGCCGCGGTAGAACGCACCCGAAGCCAGGCCCGCAGCTGTCAGGCGTTCGACGGCGGCCAAGCTCGCCGACTCGTGGTGTACCCGATCCCAGCGGGCGCCGAGTCGCTCCAACGTCGCCTCCTGCCCACCCAGGGCCCAGGAACGCACCCGTTCCCAGAGCCTTCGAGCCTCTGCTTCCCCCGCGACCCAAGCCGCCAAGAGCTCGTCCGCACGGTCGTGGACGACCGTGTCCTCGCGCTCCGCGGGGTCCGCTCCGCTTTCCGCCCCACGACCGGGGACCGCGTCGCTGGCTCGGGCGTAGTCCGCGTAGCAGCGACCGACGAACTGGTCGGGCGCCAGCCCGGCCCGCTCCGGGCCCCAGTCCTGCCCGTGCTGCGCCAGCAGGCCCTCGTAGCCTGCCATGGCCTCGCACACGCTGCGGCCAATGTCACAGACGTAGCACTGGCGCAACACCCTGGCCCCGCAGGCCTCGAGGGACGCGGCCACCGCCATGCCCAAGGCGGCATTGCGAAGGTGCCCCACGTGCAGCGGCTTGCTGGCGTTGGGGTTCAGGAAATTGACCACATAGTGGCGGCCGTCCATGCCCCCCACCGTTGCGATGGCCGAAGGAGCGGCGCCTTCCAGCTCTCGCCCGAGTTGATCGATGAAGTCCTCGGTCAACCGGAGCGAAACCTCCGCGCCTCGGCGGCGCACCGTGTCCACGACCCCCAGGCCCGCCAGCCGTTCCACCAACGCACCGGCCATTCCACCCGCAAGGGCAGACGTGTCCGTGAAGAACAGGCGCAGATCCACCGGCGAGCGGGCCAGACGGCGGTAGCCCAGGCTCGGGCGCATACAACTCGACCCGACCGCACGAGCGGCGTCGTCGCAGATAGCAAGTAACGTGCCTTCGAAGGACCGCAGCGCGCTGACCGATGCGGGCTTCGCCGCGGGAAAAACTTCGCTCATCACTGGCTTCCGACTGGGGTCGCGACCGGGCTCCCGGCTTCGTGCGAACCGAAGTTGCATTTGGCGCCGAACGCCGCACGCGGAGAAAGTTCGCACCGACTTTCGCCGTCCGAGGTCGATGGTAGTATCGCGCCCGTCACATCGGCAAGCGCGCGACCCATCGCGCACTCGCCCGCCTTGACAACCAGTGTGCACCCGTAGCTCAATGGTCAAGAGCACTGTGATCAGGACCACGCGCCGGAGATCAAACAGCGGCGAGCAGGAGCGCAGAGACTCACCCCGTCGGCCACTCGTAGAGATGCGGCTTCGTATTCGAGTGGGAAGTCGCGTCGAAAATACCCGACTGAGTTTCGTCGCCCCTGTCCGTTCCACCTGACTCCCCCCTTCCGACCGCGTACCCGTGTAGCGTCGACCGGTCGACACCGACGAGCGATCGACGCGGTTCGAGAACGCCAGGAGAGGAGGAGTCGAGACCCTCGAGCGAGTCCCGAGAGCAGGTTCGAAGAGTGCTGGACTTCAAATTCAGCGGTTGCGGGTTCGAGTCCCGTCGGGTGCACCATTCACAACCTGAGCCGCCTTGCCGGTTCGGGGTCTTTCCTGGAGGAGGAGAACCGGGTGAAGAGCGATTTGGAACTCGCGGGGGACTCCCCTCCCGCTCGGATTCCGCCGTTCGAGCTGCCGTCCGTGGGGTCGGGGAGACCACTTCCGAGTCCTTCTGAAGCGCCGCATCCGCCGTCGAGGTACGTCGGGTCATCGGGGCTCGCGTCGGACTTGGCGACGATCTCCGGCGCAGCTGGCCCGACGCTAGTTCGCATCGACTCGGTTCCGGCGCGCGGGGCCTCCGCCCCCCTGATCTTCGAGGCCCGTCCGAGTGCGGCCAGGCTGCTCGACATCTTCACCCTCCGACAGACGGAGTACCGCGCTCACAGCGACTATCTCTTGGGCAACCGCGCGGGCAGGCACCCCGCCGAGGACGACTTCGACGCCGACGCCTACCAGTTCTGCTGCACGATCGGGGACGAGGTAGTCGCCGCCTGTCGCTACTCGCCCGCGCTCGACGGAAGATGGGAGGCCAGCGGGCTGTGCCCCTTGCCGGCCGGAATTCGCGACGTCGGAGACTCGCCCCTTCAGATCAGCCGAGTGGTCGTGCGTGCGGACATGCGTCGACGGCTGATCACCGAGGTGATGCTCTGCCTGGCCTGTCGCTGGTTGCTCGAGTTCACCTCGCACCGCAGCTACTTCGCCCTCTGCCTGCCCAAGCTCGCACGCTACTACGAGCACTTCGGCGCCCACGCGATCGAGGGCGGCGAGGTGGTCCTCGCGAGCCGGCAGGGCCAGCTCTACCACTTCGTGCGCGGGCGCATGGACACGTCGGATCGAGTCATCACCGAGTTCCTCGAGCTCCACGAGAGCAATCCGTGGAGCCTACCGGTCAGGACGGAGCGACCCCGCGACGTTCCATCCTCAGCGGCGCTATCGCCTGCGAGGCCCACTCACCCCGGGCCGACTTCCCTCGTGTCCCCCACCATCGAACGACAACACGGATGAGCGACTTCCTCGATACCTGTGAACGCGCGGCCGCCGACGGCTGGGCTCGGATCAAGCGCGGCACCTTCTGGCGCCACGTGATGGAGCACGGCTTCGACCGCGAGCTGTACGTCGGTCTGATGACCGAGATCTACCACTACACCCGCGAGAACACCCAGAACCAGGCCCTCGCTGCGCTCGACCTGCATTCGGATCGCCTGTCCTTGATGCGGTTCTGTCTGAACCATGCGCTCGAGGAGGCCGGTCACGACCTGATGGCCCTGAACGACCTGCGCTCGGTGGGCGCCGACCCCGAGCGCGCCATGGCCAGCTCGCCGCTGCCGGAGACCCAGGCCTTCGTCGCGTACCTCTATCGCGTCGCGTCGACGCGGGACGCCACCGCACGACTGGGCTACAGCTTGTGGGCGGAAGGCTGCTATCCACACATCGCCGAAGTCCTGCAGTCGATGCGTAGCAGCCTGTCCCTGACGGACGGCCAGATGACCTTCTTCGTGGCCCACGGGAAGATCGACGAGGGGCACCTGGAGGAGGTCCGTCGCACGATCGTGCAGCACTGCACCACCGACGAGTTGCGCGCGGGTGTGCTGGACGTGTTGCGGACCTCGCTGCATCTGCAGGGGACCGTGCTCGAGGGCGTGATCCGCGTACACCAGGAGAGCCGCCGGCTGGAGCCCGCGGCTGCCGGCCGATGAGTGTCCGGCCCGCCTACTCCGAGGTGATGGAGGACCATCGTGGTCTCTCCGCCGCGTTCGGAATCGAGAGTGACGAGACGGTCGTCGTCGTCTCGTCCGCCGGGGACAACGTGTTCAACGCGGCCCTCGACGGCGCTCGCCACGTGTTCGGGGTCGACTTGGTCGAGGCCCAGACGCGACTCTGCCGGCTCAAGGAGGCGGCCCTGCGCGAGCTCAGTTGGGTCGAGTTCGCCGGCCTGGTGGGCAGCGTGCCGTGCGGCGCCGAGGCTCGCGCAGCGCTCCTGGATCGGCTGCCCGCCGCGGTACACCGCGGCTTGCTGGACGACCCGGATCTGCGCGGTGACATCGAGCGGTTCGGGCTCGCCGGCTGTGGTCAGCTCTCGGCCTTCCTCGCCCCCCTGCGCGAGGGCCTGACCGGAATCGTCGGCGCCGAGCCCCTGGCCGCGCTCCTCGGCGAGTCCGACCGGACTCGCCGCACGGCCCTGTTCGACGAGCACCTCGATACGACGGCCGTGCACGAGTTCCTCGCGCTGGCTCTCAACGAGCACACCATCGGGAACGCATTCATTCCCGCCGCCGCGTGGGACCGGATGGCGGAGCCCGAGTTCGGGGCCTTCTACCATCGGGTGTTGCGGCACCTGACCGTCGAGCTCGACCCGCGCGAGAACTACTTCCTGCACCGCATCTGGCGGGACAGCTTCCCCGGCACGGACGCCGTGCCCGCCTACTTGCGTCAGGAGCAGTACTCCCTGCTGCTGGAGCAACTCGATCGCATCACCTGGCACACGGCCGACCTGGGCGCTTTTCTGGCGACCATGCCGGAAAGCAGCGTCGACGTGGTCAACGCCAGCAACGTCCTGGATTGGTGCGACGACGCGGGCCACGACGACCTGTGGCAGCAGATGGACCGCGCCGCGGCCGACGGCGCGCGAGTCTTCCTGCGCTCGTTCTTGCGCCCACGTCCCCTCCCGGCGTCCATTCGCGAGCGTTGGACCATGGACGTGAACCTGGCGGCCGACCTGGCCAGCGCCGATCGCGTCGGCTACTTCTCGCGCTACGAGCTTTGGACGCGCGCCCGCGATCGCTCCTAGGTACGGCCGCGGCGGGGCCCCGGCGGGCGACCCTCGGGATCGTCCTCTTGGCCCTGGCCAGCTGCGGTCGGCCCCAGGCCACCACCGACGCCGAGATCCTTTGGGACACCTGGGGCGTTCCGCACGTCTTCGCCGCCGACGCGGACGGGCTGTTTCGCGGCTTCGGCTGGGCCCAGATGCGGGCTCACGGGGACCTGCTGCTGACCTTGATCGGCGAGGCTCGCGGCCGCGGCGCGGAGTACTGGGGCGAGTCCTGGATCGAATCCGACCGCTGGGTCTGGACCGTCGGCATCCCCGAGCGAGCGCAGAACTGGTACGCCGACCAGGAGCCCGAGTTCGCGCGGCATCTGGATGCCTTCGCAGCGGGCGTAAACGCCTTCGGTCGCCTGCACCCGGATGAACTACGCGACGACCTGGAGGTCGTGCTGCCGATCACCGGCGCCGACCTCTTGGCCCACCTCCAGCGGGTGCTGCACTTCTCGTTCGTGAGCAACGAGAGCCTGCAGGCGGGCGCGACGACGCCGCCAACCGACGGTGGATCGAACGCCTGGGCCATCGCGCCGGCCCATGCTTCCGGTGCACGGGCACTTCTCTTGGCCAATCCGCACCTGCCTTGGGAGGGGCGCTATCGCCTCTTCGAGGCCCATCTGGAGTGCCCCGAGTACCGTGCCTACGGGGCCACGCTGGTCGGCTTCCCGACCCTGGCCATGGCCTTCAACGACAAGCTCGGCTGGACCCACACCGTCAACGCCCAGGACGGCATGGACCTCTACGCCCTCGAGCTGGACGGCGACCGCTACCGCTGGGATGGCGCCTGGCGCGGCCTCGAGCGGCACCCCCATCGACTGCGTGTGCGCGCGGCGAACGGCGATCTGCGCGAGGAGCCGATCGAGATCCGCAGCTCGGTCCACGGCCCGATCGTCTCGGGCGACTCCGACCGCGCCCTGGCCCTGCGAGTGGTCGGGCTCGACCGCCCCGGTTCGGCGCGGCAGTGGTGGCGAATGGGTGCGGCCGGGGACCTGGCGAGCTTCGAGAGCGCCACGGCGAGCCAGCAGCTTCCGCTCTTCTCGATCCTCTACGCCGACGTCGAGGGCAACGTGCTGCACCACTTCGGCGGCTTGACACCGCGGCGCGCCGCAGGCGCATCGGACCCCTCCGGACTGCTGGACGGATCCGCGCCCCGTGACCTGTGGAGCGAGTATCTGGGCTACGACGAGCTGCCGCGGGTCTTGAACCCGACGACTGGCTGGCTGCAGAACGCCAACGATCCCCCCTGGAACACGACGCTCCCCGCGGTGCTCGATCCCGACGACTTTCCGCAGTACGTCGCTCCTCGACGCATGTCCCTGCGAGCCCAGCACTCCGCGCAGATGCTCCAGGACGACGAATCGGTGAGCTTCGACGAGCTCGTGGACTACAAGCACTCGACTCACGTGGAGCTGGCGGACCGGATCCTCGATGACCTGTTACCCCTGGCGGCGGCCCATGGGGACCCGACGATCCGACGTGCCGGCGAAGTGCTCGCCGCCTGGGATCGCAGCGTCGACGCCGGCAGCAGCGGCGCACTGCTCTTCCTGCTCCTGGTCCAGGCGCTGGGCGACGAGACCAACGTCTTCGAGCGGGCCTGGGACGAGCACGATCCGCTCGCCACTCCGCGCGGGATTGCGTCGGCGGAGAGAGTGCTCGAGGCCCTGGGCGCTGCCGCAGGGCAAGCGGTCGAATCCGTGGGCGCACTCGATCTCCCCTGGGGCGATCTTTTCCGCCTGCGCGCGGACCGCTCGGACCTACCCTGCAGCGGCGGAATGGCCGGCCTGGGCATTTTTCGCAGCTTCGAGTTCTCCCCCGACGCCGACGGTCGAATGCGCGTCATCGCCGGCGACAGCTTCGTCTCGGCGGTCGAGTTCGCCACGCCGCCCCGTGCCCAGGCCTTGATGACCTACGGCAACTGGACCCAAACAGGTTCGAGCCACCGCTCGGACCAGTTGCCCCTGGCGGCCAGTCAGACCCTGCGCGAGGTCTGGTTCAGCCGCACGGCCGCACAAGACCACCTGGAGCGGCAGGAGTGGGTTCCCGCCGAGTGAACTGCCGCCCCAATCACAGACCGAGCCGCCGACGCCCGCGGACCGACCTCAACCGAGCTGCTGCCGGTACCACTCGACGAAGCGGCTCAGGCCGTCCCGCACGGTGGTGTGCGGGTCGTAGCCCAGCCTGCGCTTGGCCTTCGAGATGTCGGCGTAGGTGATCACGACGTCGCCCGGCTGCATGGCCTGTCGATCGATGATCGGATCGATGCCGCAGACTTCACCGACGATCTCGATCATCTCCGCCAGGGACGTCGTCTGCGACTCGCCCAGGTTGTAGATCTCGTAGCCCTCGCAGTGGTCAAGGCTGCGCACCACCCCGTCGACGATGTCGTCGATGTAGGTGTAGTCCCGGCGCGTCGAGCCATCGCCGAACATGGGGATCGGCTCGCGCTGCAGGGTCATCCGCACGAATTTGTGCATCGCCATCTCGGGCCGCTGACGCGGACCGTAGACGGTGAAAAAGCGCAGGGCGCTGATCGGGATGCCGTAGAGGTGGTGGTAGGTGAAGCAGTGCAGCTCGCCCGCGCGCTTGGTCGCGGCGTAGGGCGAAATGCAGCGGTGGATGTCGTCGACCTCGGAGAAGGGCGCCTTCTCGTTGGCCCCGTAGACGCTCGACGACGAGGCGAAGACGAACTTGAGGCCCTCCCGCTTGCGGATCTGCTCCAAGAGGATCAGCGTGCCGCGGACGTTGACGTCCTCGTAGTGCAGCGGGTCGAGCAGGGAGGGGCGCACCCCGGCCATGGCGGCCAGGTGGATCACGGCGTCGAAGTTCCCTTCGGTGAACAGCCGGGCCATGCCCTCGGCGTCGCGGATGTCACCCTCCACCAGGCGCGCCCCGGCCGCCTTCACGGCCTCGGCGTTGGCGCGCTTGATGGCCGGGTCGTAGAAGTCGTTGAAGTTGTCGAGGACACAGACCTCGTCGCCGCGAGCGAGGAGAGCCTCGGTCACGTGGGAGCCGATGAAGCCGGCACCGCCGGTGATCAGGACGCGCTGCATGTGCGGGAGGAGGTCGCGGGGAGGGTTGGCGGGGGGGGGGGAGCCTTCGCTCGGGGAACGGACGGGCGCGCGGCGCCGCCGCTACTCGACGGTGACACTCTTGGCCAGGTTGCGGGGCTTGTCGATGTCGCAGCCGCGCAGGTCGGCGATGTGGTAGGCGAGCAGTTGGAGCGGGATCACGTTGAGCACCGGCGAGAGCCACTCGGAGCTCTCGGGAACCACCACCGCCTCCTCGGCGATCTCGTGGCTCTGTCGGTCCGAGCCAACGGCAATCACGCGCCCACCGCGCGCCTTGACCTGCTCGATGTTCGAGCGTGACTTCTCGGAGACACCGCCGATGGAATTGACGACGACCGTGGTCAGGTCGGGCTCGATCAGGGCGATCGGGCCGTGCTTCATCTCCCCCGCCGGGTAGCCCTCGGCGTGCATGTAGGAGATCTCCTTGAGCTTCAAGGCTCCCTCCAGGGCGATGGGGAAGTTGATCCCGCGGCCCAGGAAGAAGAAGCCCTTCACGTTGCGGTGGCGATCGGCCAACTCACGGATGTGTTCCACCGCCTCGGGCGCGAGGACCGTCTCCATCCGCGCGCGCAGGCGCTTGAGCTCTTCGATCATCTCGCGACCCTGCTCCCGGGAGATGCGCCCGTTGGCGCGCCCCATCCGCAGGGCCAGGAGGTACGCGGCAACGACCTGGGCCACGAAGGCCTTCGTGCTCGCCACGCCGATCTCGGGCCCCGCCTCGGTCAACAGGGTGGCACTGGACTCGCGCATCACCGTCGAGCCGACCACGTTGCAGATCGACGTCGGCCGCGCGCCCAGGTCGCGGGCCAGGCGCAGGGCCGCGAGGGTGTCGGCGGTCTCGCCTGACTGGGAGATGGCCAGGGCCATGGTGTTCTTGACCAGGCGCGGGTCGCGGTAGCGGAACTCCGAGGCGAAGTCGATGTCCACCGGAACGCCCGCCAGGCCCTCGATCATGTAGCGGGCGATGTAGCCCGCGTGCAGCGCCGTGCCGCAGGCCACCACCTGAACGCGCTCGACATTCGCGAGGTCCGAGTCTTCCCAGCCCTCGCCGCCCAGATCCACGTCGCCGGTATCCGGACGCAGCCGACCCTCCAGGGTGCGCGCCAGGACGTCGGGCTGCTCGTGGATCTCCTTGAGCATGTAGTGCTCGTAGCCGCCCTTCTCGGCGGACTCGGCGTTCCACTCGATGGTCCGCACCGGGCGCTCGACCGCGCGGCCGCGGCCGTCGACGATCTTGATGCCGTCCACGGCGAGCTCCGCCACGTCCCCGTCCTCCAGGTACTGGATCTCGCGGGTGTGCGGCAGGAGCGCCAGGACGTCCGAGCCCAACCAGGCGCCGTCCGCGGACATGCCCACGCACAGGGGCGGGCCGTGCCGCGCGCAGAGCAACTGGGGCTCGGCGCCATTGACCAGCAGCGCTATGGCGTAGTAACCCTCCACCCGCGCCAGGCTCGCCTGCAGCGCGGCCAGGGGCGTGTCGCCCTGGGCCAGCTGCCGCCCGATCAGGTGCGCCAGGACCTCGGTGTCGGTCTCCGAGAGGAACACCGCGCCCTCGGCCATCAACTCGCGCCGCAGCTCGAGGTAGTTCTCGATCACGCCGTTGTGGACCAAGGCCAGGCGCCCATCGGGATCCACGTGCGGATGGGCGTTCTGGTCCGTGGGCTCGCCGTGGGTCGCCCAGCGAGTGTGGCCGATTCCGATCGGTGCCCCGGGCAGCGGATCGGACGCCAGGGCGCCCTCGAGCTCCGCCAGGCGCCCGGCGCGCTTGCGAACCTCGATCTGGCCCCCATGGACCACGCCGACGCCGGCCGAGTCGTAACCGCGGTACTCGAGGGTCTTCAGACCCTGGATCAACGACGCGACGACCGAGCCGCCGCGCGTGTGCGCGCCGACGATGCCGCACATGTCAGACGGACTCCCCGGACTCGATGCGCTTCTTGAAGTAGGCCAGGGTGCGCTCGAGCCCGTCGCGCAGCTCCACCTGGGGCGTCCAGCCCAGGATCGACTTGGCCTTGGTGATGTCGGGCTGACGCACCTTGGGGTCGTCCTCGGGCAGGGGCCGGTGGGTGATCTTCGAGCCCGAACCGGTGATGTCGATCACCGCCTTGGCGAACTCGAGGATGGTCATCTCGTGGGGGTTGCCGATGTTGACGGGCAGCGGCTCGTCCGACATCAGCAGGCGGTAGATGCCCTCGACCAGGTCGTCGACGTAGCAGAACGAGCGCGTCTGGCTACCGTCGCCGAAGACCGTCAGGTCCTCGCCTCGCAGGGCCTGGCCCATGAAGGCCGGCAGGGCGCGGCCGTCGTTGAGCCGCATGCGCGGACCGTAGGTGTTGAAGATCCGCACGATGCGGGTCTGGACCCCGTGGTAGCGCTGGTAGCCCATGGTCATGGCCTCGGCGAAGCGCTTGGCCTCGTCGTACACGCCGCGCGGGCCGACCGGGTTGACGTTGCCCCAGTAGTCCTCCTTCTGGGGGTGCACCAGCGGGTCGCCGTAGACCTCCGAGGTGGACGCGATCAGGAAGCGCGCGCCCTTGGCGTGGGCCAGGCCCAGGGCCTTGTGGGTACCGAGGGAACCGACCTTGAGCGTCTGGATCGGCAGCTCGAGGTAGTCGATCGGGCTCGCCGGCGAGGCGAAGTGCAGGACGTAGTCCAGCTTGCCGGGGACGTGGATGAACTCCGTGACGTCCTGGTGAGCGAAGTGGAAGCGCGGATCGTCGAACAGGTGCTCGACGTTGCGCAGATCCCCGGTCACCAGGTTGTCCATGCAGATCACCTCGTTGCCCTCGGCGAGGAAGCGCTCGCAGAGGTGACTGCCGAGGAAACCGGCACCGCCGGTGATGAGGACGCGGGTGGAGGCCATGGATGCGGGGGGGGGTCGGGGAGCGGAGGGGTGCGGAGAGCCGGACGGTCGGGCCGCGGCCTCAGGGGCCGCCGGGGGAGCCGCCCGGTGCAGGATTGGCCGATGCGGGGCCAGCCGTTGGAGAGCCGGTCGCAGCGGAGCTGTTCTGATTCTGACCGCCCGGCGCCGAGGCTCCGCCGTCGGCCGGGGGTTCTTCGGGTTCGTCCTCGGACAGAATCGACTCCTCCTCCGACGAAGGCGCCCGACCAGGCCGATCGGCTGCCCCGCTCGGCGGGCTATCGGCTGTCCAGCCCAGATCGGTGAAGCGCGCGCGAACGCCGGGTCCCAGCCTGACGCGCACGCCCTGGGCGGCGATCCGCGCGGGGCCGGAGGCCTCCACGGTCGCGCCGCCGGGGCGCCCGGCCGGTTGGACCAGCTCGGCGGGGCCCTCGATCACGAGCCCCACCCCGCCCTCCTCCACCCGCAGGCCAGAGGCCGGCGAGTTGAAGGGCGCGGCACCGGCGTCGAGGATCGGGAGGTCCACCGCCTGGCCCGGCCCGACGGGCAGAAGGCCGTCGCGGTACTCGACGTAGGCCGTGTGCTTGGCCTGGTTCTTCAGGCGTAGGACGTCGCCCGTGGCCAGTCGTTGCAACAGGAAGGGCCCGCTGCTCTCGTCGTCGTCGCCGTGCACCACCGCGCCGCCCTCGAGGGCCACCCGGGCCCCGGGGGTCAGCATCAGGCGCGCCCTTGTGATGCGGGCCAGGGTCGCCACCGGCTCGTCGCGGTCGCGCTCGCCGACCACGGCGGCGCCTTCCTCGAAGAGGATGATCGAGATGCCATCGCGCGGCCAGAACAGCTCGGCCTTGCCGCCCGCACCGGACAGCACCCAGGCGCCGGCGCCGATGCGTTCCTTCTTGTTGTAGAAGCGCAGGGGGAAGCCGGCGGTGGCGCCGGTCCGGCGCAGCTGCACCGGGTCGGCGTGGCGCACCACGAAGACCTCCTCGAGGCCCGGCTGGATGTCCGCGCCCTCACCCGGGGGCAGGGGCACGACCGTCGGAGTCATCGGACCCGGCCAGCGCTGGGTGTTGCACCCGGCCAGGACCGCCAGCGCCGCCAAGACCAGCGCGGCCGGCGAGGTCTGGACCGGGAGCGTCCGCAGCTGGCCCAGCACTTCAGGAGCCCTTCGAGCTGACGGCCGCGGAGTTCGACGAAAAGAACCGCTCCACGAAGCCCGTGTCGTGCTCGCCCGAGAGGAACTCGCTGTGACCCAGGATCTTGCGCGCCAGTCCGATCGTCGTCTTCGGACCGACGATGACGAACTCGTCCAGGGCCCGCAGCATGGTCCGGATCGCGCGGGTGCGGTCCGCGCGGTGCGCGAGCAGCTTGCCGATCATCGAGTCGTAGTTGGGCGGGATCGTGTAGCCGGCATAGACGTGGCTATCCAGGCGGATGCCCGGCCCTCCGGGGGCCACGAACTGCTCGATGCGCCCCGGCGAGGGCTGGAAGTTGCGATCGGGATCCTCGGCGTTGATCCGCACCTCGATGCAGTGTCCACGCAGCTCCACGTCGTCCTGGGTGAAGCTCAGGTGCTCGCCCGAGGCCATGCGGAGCTGCTCCTGGATCAGGTCCACCCCGGTGACCATCTCGGTCACGGTGTGCTCCACCTGGATGCGCGCGTTGACCTCGATGAAGTAGTAGTTCTTGTCGCGATCCATCAGGAACTCGACCGTGCCCGCGTTGTAGTAGCCGGCCTCGCGCGCGATGCGTAGGGCCGCCTCCCCCATCTCGCGGCGCAGGGCCGGGCTCACCGAAGGCGAGGGCGATTCCTCCACGACCTTCTGGTGGCGGCGCTGCACGGAGCAGTCCCGCTCGCCCAGATAGACCAGGTTGCCGTGCTGGTCGCCGAGAATCTGGATCTCGACGTGCCGCGGGTTCTCGACGAACTTCTCGAGGTACATCGTCCCGTCGCCGAAGGCCGCTTCGGCCTCCGCGCGGGCGGCGTGGAAGCCGCTGGTCAGGCTGGCGTCGTTGCGCGCCAGGCGCATCCCGCGGCCGCCACCGCCGGCCGAGGCCTTGATCATCACCGGGTAGCCGATCTCCCGGGCGATCTTCAGGGCCTCCTCCTCATCCTTGAGCGCACCGGGCGAGCCCGGCACCACCGGAACGCCCGCGCGCATGGCCATCTCGCGGGCCCGCGACTTGTTGCCCAGGGACGAGATCGTCTCCGGGTCCGGCCCCACGAACTGGATGTTGCAGGAACGGCAGACCTCGGCGAAGTGCGCGTTCTCGGCCAAGAAGCCGTAGCCGGGCACGATCGCATCCACGTCGGCGATCTCCGCGGCGGAGATGATCGACGGGATGTTCAGGTAGGACTTCGCCCCGGCGGCGGGCCCGATGCAGATCGTCTCGTCCGCCTGCTTGAGGTAGAGCGCGTCGGCGTCGGCCTCCGAATAGACGGCGACCGTCTCGACGCCGAGCTCCCTCGCCGCGCGGATGATGCGCTGGGCGATCTCCCCGCGATTCGCGACCAATACTCGGCCGAACATCAGCGCGACGGGCTCAGGAGCCCCGTTGGATCAGGAACAGCGGCTGGCCGAATTCGACCGGCTCGGCGTTCTCGACGAGGACCTCGACGACCGTGCCGGAGAGCTCGGCCTTGATCTCGTTCATGACCTTCATGGCCTCGATGATGCAGAGCACCGACTCGTCGTCGACCTTGGAACCCTTCTCCACGAAGGGCTCGGCGTCCGGCGACGAGGACCGATAGAAGGTCCCGACCATCGGGCTCTTGAACTCGATCGTCCCGGGCGGGAGCGTGCGCTGGTCCCCCGAGCCGCCCGGTGCGGGGCCGCCCTGGCCATAGCCACCTGCTTGGCCATAACCACCGTCGCCGCCCCCCCCGTAGTGGGCGCCGCCCATCTGGGGGCCACCCAGGGGGCCGCCGCCGTGGGTCACGTTCACGATCGGGTTCGAGGCGCCGCGGTCGCTGCCGCCGCGCTTGAGGTGGACCTTGATCCCCTCCTTCTCGTCTTCGACCTCGAGTTCGGTCAGTTCGGCGCGGGACATGATCCGGGCCAACTGAGTGATGAGCTTGATCTCCATGGGGTCTGCGGCGTCTGGCCGCGGGGCGCAGGATAGCCGCCCGAATCGTCGCAAGCTCGCCCCAATCCGGGCGCCCTACTCCCCGGTCGTTACCGGGGCGCGACCGTTCCAGCCCGGACGCGACCAGTTCCCCGAGCGCCCGCCGCTCTTCTCGAGCAGCTCGACCCCCGCCAGGCGGACGCCCTTGTCGAGGCCCTTGACCATGTCGTAGACCGTCAGCGCCGCCAGGGCCGCCCCCGTCATGGCCTCCATCTCGACGCCCGTACGGCCCCGGCAGGCCGCCGAGCAGTAGATCTCCAGCCGATCGGGCCCCGCCCGCTCGAACTCCACCTCGACGTGGTCAAGGCCGAGCGAGTGGCACATGGGTATCAGCTCCGGCGTGCGCTTGGCCGCGAGGATCCCAGCCACCCGCGCGACCTCCTCCACGGGGCCCTTCGGTCCCCCTCGAGCCAGGACCTGGTCCAGACGCCCCAGTGGGAAGTCCACCGCCGCGCGGGCCAGGGCCCGTCGATCGGTGGAGGGCTTCGAACCAACGTCCACCATCTGACTTGTGGTCCCGTCCGGCCCGCTACGCAGGTGGCTCAACTCCCCGGCCGATGCCTCGGGGGCGATGTTCTGGGGATCCGGCTGGGCCGTGGAATCGGTCTGGCTCATGGCGCGCTGGGGGGGACGGTGGGCGACGCTCGCGGGGTGACCCGGGACCCCGCGTCGGGAAGTTCACGAATTGTGAGGGCCGAGTGACGAAGCCAACCCTGGTTCCCTCGTCCGTATCGTCGATAGATAGTAGGGCCCGGCGGAGCGGGACAGGCCACCCCTGGACCTCTCCACCGCCCCTCGGCAACTCCCTGGCCGTCAATCAGTCGGCTCCCGCGCAAGCTTCCATGCCTCGATCCAAGATCCTCGCAACCCTCGCGGCCCTCCCGCTCCTGACCCTCACCGCCGCGGCCGCCTTCCAGGACGGCCTAGCGACCCTGGTGGACATCCAGGTCGAGCGGGCCAACTCCCGAGGCCCCGAACAGGTCTGGCAACAGGCCCTGGCCCTGCGCGACGCCGCCGGCCCGTCGGAATCCGCCGCCCTCGATACCACCCTCGACGGCATGGTCGCCGGCGAGGCGCCCCTGGGCGAAAGTGGCCTTCTCCTGGTCAGCGCCGCCCGCCTCCAGGGCGAGGACCCCATCGGTGAATCCCTGGACGCCCTCCAGGCGGGTCTGTTGGGCCTGGCCCGCACGGCCTCGCCCGCGGGCGCGTCGGCAGCCATCAACATGCTCGGAGCGCGGGCCTTCAAGGCTCGGCCTCGAGAGGCACGGGTCGACCTCTCCCAGTCGCTGCTCGCCATCGGCGAGGGCGGCGAGCGACCGGCCCCGGTGCGAATCGCGGCGGCCCTCTCGGCCCACGCCGTGGGTGGTGGCACGGAGCGGCGCCAGGCGCGCCAGCAACTGCTCGACTTCCTGGGCTCCGAGGACGCCGAGGTCCGCGGCCTGGCGGCCCTGGGCCTGGCCTCGATCAACGAAGAGATCGCCGGCGAGCTGGAGCTCGAGCTGGAACGCCTGACGCAACTCCCCGGTGACAAGGCCGAGTTGGCCAACGTCTACCTGAAGCTCGAACGCGATCGGCGCCTGCGCGACCGCAAGGTCCGCGAGCTGCAGGACCGCCTCGACCGCGAGCTCCTGCCGCCCGAGTTGGCGCGCATCGCCGCCGCGATGGAGATGATCGAGGAGCGCCACCTGGACGGTGAGCTCTACTCCCGCGACGACCTGGCCGACGCCGCCCTGTCCGGGTTGATGCGCTCCCTCGACGAGCACTCGGCTTACTTGGCCCCCGAGGTCTACGCGACCTTCGTACAGGACCTCGAGGCCGAGTATGGCGGGATCGGCGCCTACGTCGGCATCGACCCGGCCGACAACCTGTTCACGATCACGCGGCCGATCTACTCCGGCCCCGCCTACCGCGCGGGCCTGATGACCGACGACAAGATCGTGCGCGTGGACGACTGGCCCACCCTGGGTGAGGACCAAGAGGACGTGATCAAGCGCCTCAAGGGCCAGCCTGGCACCCACGTCAAGCTCTACATCTGGCGTCGCGGCATGGATCCGGGACTGATCGACCGCCCCACCGACGACATGATCGTCGAGCTGGATCGCGCGATCATCGAGATCCCGGCCGTGCACTGGCAAATGCTGCCCGGCGGCATCGGGATGGTCGAGCTGTCGACCTTCAGCCGCGTCGCCGCCAGCGAGCTCGAGGACGCCCTCGACCAGATGATCGACCAGGGCCTGACTGGCCTGATCCTCGACCTGCGTCGCAACGGTGGAGGTCTGTTGACCGAGGCTGTGCGCGTCGCGGACCTGTTCCTGCCCCGCGGCCTGAAGGTCGTCACTGCGGACTACCGCGGCGAGGCGCCCCAGTCCCTCTACACCCAGCGGCCGCCGGTGCTGGCGCCCGGAGTGCCGATGACGGTCCTGACCAGCCGCTTCACGGCTTCGGCCTCGGAGATCGTCTCCGGTGCCCTGCAGGACCACGAGCGCGCGACCATCGTCGGCGAACGCACCTTCGGCAAGGGCTCGGTACAGAACCTCGAGACGCTGATCGGCTCCTTCGACGATCGCTTCATCGACGAGAACCGCAACGGCCGCTACGACGATTGGGAGCCCCTGGTCGGTGACTTCGACGAAGATGGCGAGTTCGACTTCGCGCCGCGGCTGAAGTTGACCATCGCGCGCTACCTGCTGCCGTCGGGTCGCTCGATCCACCGCGAACTGGACGCTGACGGCAACGTGCTCTCGGAAGGTGGCGTGCGCCCCGACCTCGAGGTGATGCTGAAGCGCATCGACGGCTGGCGCATCGAAGAGCAACTGGACCTGATCGGCCGCGGCCTTCACCGCAAGTACGTGAACGACCATTGGGACCAGTACGAGGACCTGTTCGTCAAGATCGCCGAGGGCGACAACCGCGACACCTCGCTGTACCCCGACTTCGACGAGTTCTACGAGAGCCTGAACACGGGCGCGCCGCGGGACGACGTGCGGAGCCTCTTGCGGCGGGAGATCCGTCGACGCGTGCAGGACAACCGCGGGGGCGAGTTCCCCATGGGCGACTACGAGGAGGACGAACAGGCCCAGGCTGCCGTGGAGTTCCTGCTCGGCCAGACCGGTCGTGAAGTGGCTCAGTTCCCCGAGTACGTGGCGGCCTTCAACAAGGTCGACCCCGGGGGACCGCTGCTGGCCAGCGCCGATACGTCACGCGAGGCCCTGCGCTCGGCCCTGTCGCTCGTGCGCGAGGCCCGCGCCGCTCGCGGCGACGTGTCACCCGAGGAGCTCGACGCCCTGCTCGCCGCGCTGCGCGAACTCGGCTACGAGTAGATCGCGGTGCGACCGGGCCGCGGCCCGTGACACTCAGGCGGGGTCGACCGATCAGGGTCGGCCCCGCCTGCTTCGTTCGGCCCGGCTCGGTTCGCGCTCTCGCCCGATCCAACGCTGGACCCCGCGTCAGCCCGCGTCGAACTTGCTCTCTTCTTCAGCGAACTGATCGAGGGCCGGCTCAACGAACTCCATCCAACAGATCTTGATCACCGCCGCCAGGGGCAAGGCGACCAGGACACCGAACAGACCCAGGGCCGCACCGCCGGCGGTGACGGCGAAGAGCACGGCGACATCGGACAGACCCAGGCTCTCGCCCAAGATGCGCGGCAGGAGCACGTAGCCCTCGAGCAACTCGGCTGCGGCGAAGATGCCACCGGTGGCCAAGAGTGCGTAGACCAGACCGTGGCTGGAAAGGGCCACCACCAGGGCCAGGGCGAAGGACACCAGCCCGCCGATGAACGGCACGATCGACAGGAACCCGCCACCGAGCCCCAAGAGCAGCGCGTAGGGAACGCCAGCCAGGGCCAGGGCAACCGTCAGGAACAGGCCCTTCAACAGGCTCACGAGAAGCCTGCCGCGGAAGAACACCGAGAGCACCTCGCCCAGCTTCTCGAAGGTCTTGGTCAGGCGATGGCGCTGGCGGCGCGGAAAGCGACTGGCCAGGTATTCGTTGAGGCGCTCGATCTCGAACAGCCAGAAGAAGGCGTAGACCGGCACCAGGATCACCAGGGTCGAGAGGCCCAGGAAGCCGCCGAAGAAGCGCTGGATGTAGGCGAAGATCGACTCGGCCGCGCGCGCTCCGACTTCGCCCGCGGCCTGCACCGCGCCCTCGTTCTCGGCAGCGAACTCCGACAGGATCCCGACCAATTCCTTCTGGCTCGGAACCGAAGCCGGGACCCACTCGTCACCGAGCACCTTGGCCGCCCAGTCGCGCACCCGTTGCAGGGATTGCACTCCGGTTTCTTCCGCTTCGCCCGCGGACGGCGAGTCGGACTCCGGTGATCGGTGCGCGTCGACCGGCTTCTCGCCCGCCGCCATTCTTGCAGCAGCCTCACCCTTCGCCGTAGCCACTTCTTCGGGAGCATCCACGCCGGCGGATTCGTCCTGCGTGAGCTCGAACTCGGTCTCATCGGCGGCCTGGTCGCCTCGCGCCGCCTCGCTCCGGGCCGCTCTGCCTTCACCGTCCTTGGGGGCCAGGACATCCACGATCAGCGAGCGACCCTGGTGCAGCACGCCGAGTCCGAGCACGGTCGCAACCACGAACGCCAGGGCGAACACGGAGACCACCGCTCCCGTGCGCTTCATCCCCCGATCCGTCAGCTTGCGAACCACGGGCTGCAGGATGAATGCCAACAGGTAGCCGAGCAGCAGCGGGTTCAGGACCGAGCGGATGTACCAAGCAAACAACAGTACGACTGTGGCGACGATGCCCAGCGCGACGTTGCGGCGCGTGCGAGACAGGTTCTCCAGCATCCGAGCATGATGGGGACAGGGCCCGCCGGGCGCGAGCGGGTTTCCACCGCCGCGTCAGCGCAGGGTGCCCAAGGCCTGTCGCCCGTGACGCCGAGTCGGCGAACAGCCCCGGCGCCCGGTTCCATCGGCCGAGGGACCTCGAGGGTCAGCCTCGGCACGGAGCCATCCACCGGCCTCGCCGCGGCGTTGCGGCGGTCTTCCATCGACGGGCCACTCGAGCGGGCACCGCGTAGTGGGCACCGCGTGGCGGTCACCGCGTAGTGGGCACCGCGTGGCGGTCACCGACGCACCCCGTCAGAGGCGCGTCGGCAGATCCACCCGGTAGCCTTCGACGAACTCGCGCTCGTAGTCGAGGTCGCTCTCGAAGTCCTCGATCCTGTCGCTCTCCTGCTGGCTCAGGATCCCGTTCTCCACGAGGAGGAACACGATGCGGCCCCAGTCGATGGTCTGCTTCACGCCCCAGGTCCGCCAGACCTGCGGCGTCAGGGGTCCGAAGGTCTCGCCCGCGAAGCGCTGCAACCCGAGCAGAACCTCCTTGCCGCTCACGTGCCGCGCCTGCCCCTTCAGGCTGCCGCGACCGGAGAGCTTCATGGCGTAGTCCAGCCCCTCGAGCAGGAAGCGCACCGCCTCCGGTGCATAGCGCCCGTCGCGCAGGGCAATCGATCGAAAGCGGTCGTCCATGGTGTTCCGGCTCGGCTCGGACCTCGCGGCCCGGGCGGGTGCTCCATTCAACCGCGGCGCCGTGCCCCTGTCGCCCCCGCTGGCGATCCAAGCTGGGCCTCGAGGCCGACCAGGGCCCGCTCGAGGGCCGCGCCTGGGTCCAGGTTGAGATCGATGTCGCGGCGCACACGCAGGAGGCCATCGAGTCCGTCGGTCAGGGCCTGGGTTCCCAGGCGCGCGCTGAGGCCCTGGGCCAAGCGCGCCGGCTCGCCCCGACCTGCCTGGGCGGGATCCCCGGTCGCTGCGACCCGCAGGGCGCCGGCGAGGACATCGCGCAGCAGCTCCAGCGTCAATCGCACCCGGCCACGGTCGCGTGCCAGGGCCGTGCCTCCCTGATACTCGCCGTCCACCTCCCACACGGCCGCGGCGGCAGCCAGGGCGTCGCCACGACCCTCGAGCAGCGGCGTCGCTGCCGCCAGCAGGGCCAGGGCACCGGTGCGCGCCAGGCGCAGAACCTCGCCCGGTGCCCCCCGGGCCAACACGGCGAGTTCGATCAGGTCGAGCCCAGCCAGGGCTTCGTCGTCCGCGGCGCTGGCTGCCAACACCGCTTCGGTGTCCGCGTCGCTCAGGGCGCCCAGGCGTACCTCGAGCACGCGGCTCCGAATGGTCGGCAGCAGGCTGTCGGGGCGACTGGCCTCGAGCAGCAGGAAGGTCCCCGCCGAGGGTTCTTCGAGGGTCTTGAGCAGGGCGTTCTGAGCCGGCAGGTTCAGGCGCTCGGCCTCCCGCACCAGCACCACGCGGTTCGCCCCCTCCGCGGGGCGCAGCTTCAGGAAGCTGCCCACGCAGGGACCGCCCGAATCGCCGGAGCGCTCGGCCACCGCCTGGATCGGGATCTCGTCCCAACCCTCCTCGACCGGGTCGACCCGCAGGAAGTCGGGGTGGTTTCCGCGCCACTCGCCGCTGGCCACCTTCTTGCACGAAGGGCAAGTTCCGCAGGGTCGCCAGTCGTCCACCGCACCCGCGGCGGCCAGGTCTCGGCAGAGCAGCCCCTGGGCCAGCCAGACGCAGGCCGTGAACTTGCCCACGCCCTGGGGTCCGCGCACCAGGAGCGCGTGACTGAGGCGATCCGCCGCCGCCGCCCGCCACAGGCCGCGAATGGCGTCCGCGTGACCGAGGGGTTCAACCACGCGCACGACGCACCTCCTGCAACACCCGCTGGGCCACTTCATCGGTGGAGCCCGCGGCGTCCAGACTGCGGGCGCGATCGCGGCGCTGCACGTAGTCGGCCAGGCCCTTGGCGACGCGACGTTGGAACTCCAGGCCCTTCTGCTCCATGCGGTCGTGTTCGCCGCCGCGGCGGGCAGCGGCCTCGTCGACGTCGATGGAGAGCACCAGCTCCAGGTCGGGAGCAGGGGATCGGCACCAACCATCCAAGAGCGCCAGGACCGCGTCGGGGTCCAGCTCGCCGGCCACGGCCTGGTAGGCGTAGGTGGCCGGGTTGCCGCGCTCACAGACGACGTCGCGCCCGGCGATCAGAGCCGGGCGCACGAGCTCGTCCAGGAGCTGCCGCCGCGCGGCGGCGAACATCAACGTCTCGGCGCCAGCTCCGAGCTCGACCTCGGGGTCCAAGAGGATCGCCCGCAGCCGTTCACCGGCACCGGTGCTGCCGGGTTCGCGCAGGTGCAGGGGCTCGCGACCCTCGCGCCGCAGGGCGTCGCAAAGGCGCTCGGCTTGGGTGCTCTTGCCGCACCCGTCGACGCCATCGAGCACGACGAAGACGGGCCGGGGGTCTGAGGTCGGGCTCACCGCAGGATGTTAGCGCCTGCCCGCTCCGGGCGATCCGATTCAGCCGCCGGGCCGGTCGAGGACGTCGCGCGAGCGCGGCTCCTGCGCGTCGAGATCCAGCCCATCCTGCGCCCGCTCGCGGGCCTCCTCGTCGCGCCCCAGGCCGCGCAGAGCCTGGGCCTCGAGGCCGAAGAGCTCGGCGAACTCCGCGTCGCCCCACTCGGCCGGTCCGTCGGCGTCGAGCTCGGGACTGACCATGCGTGCCACGCGCACCTCGCGCAGCACATCGTCGAAGCGCCCCAGCTCGAGCAGCGCCGCCGCCCAGTCCACGTGCATGCGCCTGCGGAAGGGATCGACCTCGTTGGCCTCGCGCAGCAAGCGCTCGGCCTCGGTGAAGCGCCCGGCGCGGGCATGCCAGGCTGCCACGACCAGCCGCAGCTCGGCCTCACCACCGTTCCAGCCCAACCAGCGCTCCCGCGCGGCCATGGCCGAGTCCTCGTCGTCCAAGCCTTCGTAGAGCCGGGCCAGGCCGAGCTCGGCCGAGAGGGACGGGTCCGGGAAGCCCGGGTAGGCCGCCTCCGCTGCCAAGAGGTGCCCTTTGGCCGTGTCGGAATCGCCGTCGTTCCAGGCCAGGTCGGCCAGGGCGACGCGCACGAAGAAGTCGTCACCGCCGGCACCGAGGAACTGGTCCCAGAGCTCCACCGCGCGCCGGACGTCCTTGGCCGCGAAGGCCATCTGCCCGCGCAATGCCAGGGCGCGCAGGGGCGGCTCCCCCGCCGATTCGGCCCGCCGCAGGGCCTCCTGAGCGTCGACTTGGCTGTCCTGCTGGTAGGCGGACCAGGCCACCGTCGCCCAGTCGTCCTTCCAACGCTCGAGCCGGGCCGGATCCTGCGGCGGCTCCGGATCCAGCCCGAACCGCAGGCGTCGGACCTGGTCCGGATCCCAGCGCGGCTCGATCGAAAGGCCCGCGATCTCTTGGCGCACGAAGGCGTCGAAGCGCTCGTCGATCTGCTCCGGGGTGAGCCCGAAGACGGAGTCCATGGCTCCGTCCAGGTCCTCACCGCGATCGAAGGCCTCCAGCAGCCTGATCATCGACGGGAAGCCGAACTCGTCGATCAGCATCCGGCACAGCAGGCCGCCCTGGTAGTAGCCGAAGATGATGCGCGGTCCGCGGAAGGCCGCGTTCAGCTCGCGCAGCGGGAAGATCGTGCCGCTGGCGTGGCTGTCGAGCAGGTCCCGACGCAGGTTGCGATCCCAGGAGGGGTTGACGCGCGTCTCCTCCCAGGTGGCCAGGCCCTCGGTGATCCAGCGCGGGCAACGGTTGTTCGACAGGCCCAGGTGCACCACGTGGGTGAACTCGTGGTACGAGGTGCGCGCCCAGGAGAAGCTGCCGCGCATCTCGGACAGGGGCGACACGGCGGTCACGACCGGGCCGAAGCACACACCCAGGGCCGGAAAGCCCTGGAAACCCGTCGAGCGCACGGAGAAGTCGCCGTGGCGATCGAAGACCTCGATGCGAACCTTGCCCGAGGAGTAGCCGTAGCGCAGGGCCAGATCCTTGCGCGCCTCCGAGTAGAAGGGCACCCAATACTCCGCCAGCACGTCCGAGCCCGTCGGCGGCCAGGCGAAGGTCAGAAGGCCCGCTTCGACTTCCTCGAACTCGTCGACGATGCGACCGAGCACCACGCGCGTGTTCTCGCGCCAGACGTCGTGGCGGCCCTTGGCCTCGGTCTTGGCCCGGTCCAAGGCCTCCAGGCCGCCGCGCACGTCGCCGGTGTTCGCCAGGGCGCGTCCGAGCTGCGTCCAGGCCTGGTGGTCGCCGGTGTCGCGCTCGACCGCCGAGCGCAGGAAGTCGAGTCCCTCGGAGAAGCGATACAGCTCGAGCAGGTGGCGGCCCACCTCACGCTCGGGCTCGGAATCGTCTGGATCGACCTGCGCCAGGCGCGCGAGGATCTTCCGGCAGTCGTCGCGATGGTGCTCGACCCAGGCCAGTGCCGCGTGCAGGGTGCCCACGTCGCGACGGCCGGGGGCGATCTGGTCCAGACGCGCGAGGCGCGCTCGCACCGCGGGCAGTTGGCCCAGATCGAGCTGGTAGCGCGTCACGGCCAGGAGTCCCTCGACCGAGGTCGGTCGGTCCCGCAGCAGGTCCTCGATGTACTCCATGGCGCCACGGTTCTGGCGTCGCCAGTTGACCCGACCCATGGCGTGCAGGCCGAGCAGGGCCGACTCGCACTTGGGATTGCGCTGCAAGGCCTCGAGGAAGAGCTCGCCCGCCGGACGGGAGCCGCTTCCACGCTGGCCCTCGCCGTCGGCTTCGAAGTAGATGTCGGCCAGCTCGGCCAGCACCGGCGCCTCGGGCGTGGTCCCGCAGGCCGCCGCGGCCGCGACGACGCTCTCGGAAGCGCCGGTCAGGTCGCCCAGGGCCCGCTGGCACTGACCCCGTGCGAGCAGCGAGCGCCAATCGTCGACCTCGGCGCGGGCGGCGCTGCGGCGCAGTTCGACGGCACGTGTGCGCTTGCCGATCTCCAACAGGCCCCGGGCCGCGGGCTCCGCAAGTCGCGGCTCTTCGGCCGAGAAACCACGCTCGCCGGCCTCCATCAGGACCGCCTCGACCTCGCTGCCCCGGCCCAGCTCGGCCAGGGCTTCGAGCTGCGTCTCGAACAGCAGCAGCAGGTCCGGATCGGCCGGCGGTGCGCCGGCCGCGTCTTTCAAGGCCCGCTCGAGCTCGTCCAGGGCTGCGTCGTGCTGTCCACGGTCCAGGTCCAGGCGCCCGAGATAGACGCGCGAGCGCCAGTCGGAGGGCTCCTCACCCAGCAGTTCGTCCAACTCTCGGCCCGCCGCCGACCAGTCCCCGCGCAGCCGCAGTCGATCGGCCTCGACCCGAACTTCGCGCAGCAGCGCCTCGAGCTCCAGATCCTCGTCCTGAGCGCCCGCTGCGAGCGGGGCGCACAGGCCTGATCCCAACAGGAGCAGGCCGAGGGTGGCGAGCCCGCGCAGGCGCCGTCGTTGAACAGGTCGGGTCACGGTCGTTGCTCCGGGATCATCCAAAGTGGTACGAGTGTGGGCGAGCGGGCGCCCTAGCGGCCGCCACGGCCCCACGGTCCCATCACCGCCCAGGCGGTCTCGCAGGCTTGGCTCCTTCCTCACTATCGTCCAAGCGGCCCCAGATTTCTCCTGTCGAGAGAACCCGACTCGAAGCCCGTCGAGGTGGTGAGGCCCCCCGCGCCTGGTCTGCGACGCGAGGAAGTGCAGGCGCTGGCCGGTCGGGCGGTGCCATGGCGTTGGTCCGGGGCCTCGCGATCGCGCTGCTGGTGGTCGCCTGCGCCGCCCCAGGTCCCCGCCTCGGTGCGCGGGTGCAATTCAACGACTGGGCTCAGCTCCCGATGGGCTGGGAGCGTCTGGACCGTATCGACCGCTGGCTCTCGGCGGAAGGACCCGGCGCCGCCTCCGAAGAGCGCCTCGACGCCCTGCTCGACCTGGCCGAGGGTCGCGCCGAGATGGCGGCTCTGGACCGCAACTCAGCCGATCCTGAGGTGATTTCGACGCGACTGGAGCTGGCGGCCCTGGGCTTCCAGGCGGTGCTGACCGACCGCCTCGCCAGCGCCTACCAACAGCACCGCGCGGAAGACGGTCTGGCGGCCATCGAGCAGCTCGGACTGGACGTCGGGCATGTGGACAAGGCCGAGCGGGTGGAGGCGAGCTTCAGCGGCACAGCGATCCCGCGCGCGATCTGGGGTGCTTCGCCCGCGGATCGCCGCGACATGACCCCGGCCTCGCGCTGGAACAAGATCACGGTCCACCACACGGCCATGAGCGCCGGGCACCTCCATGGCGCCAGCCTCGCCGCGTCGGCGGACGCCCTGCGCCGGGTCCAGCACGAGCACGTCAGCACCAACGGCTGGGCCGACATCGGCTACCACTTCCTGATCGATCCCTGCGGCCGCGTGTTCCAGGGTCGCGAACTGCAGTGGCAGGGCGCCCACGCGGGGCGCGACCCCGCCACGGGCGCGAACTTCAACTCCGGCAACATCGGCATCTGCCTGCTGGGCAACTTCAACAGCGAGCGGCCGACGCCGGCGGCGTTGATCGCCTTGACCCAGCTGATCGACGGCCTGCGCGGTCAATACGGGATCGCGCGCAGCGCCGTCTTCGGTCACCGTCACTTCAAGAACACCGAGTGCCCGGGCACCAACCTGGCCTCGTGGCTGACGCGCTACAAGGCCGGCTTGGCGATGTCGTCGAGCAGTGATTCCAGCCCGACCTTGGGCGACCAGCCCAGGGCGGCGAGCTTGGCGGCCACACCGACCACCTCGCTCGGATCCTGGGATCGGACCCGTTCGGGGTCCTCTTCGGTGCGCTGATCGGCGGCGCCCAAGCGGCGCTGGATCCCGTGCAGGGCCTCGCCGATGGTCAGTCCCTCGCCGCGACACACGTTGTAGGCCTCACCCGCCTGCCCGCGCTCGATCAATAGCTCGTAGGCGTCCAGCACGTCGTCCACGTGCAGGAAGTCGCGCCGCGGGAACAGGTTGCCGGTGCGAATGGGAACACCCTTCGCCGCCGCCACGCGAACCTGCTCGACCAGGGCCGGCAGGACGTAGTCGGTGGTCTGGCCCGGCCCGGAATGGTTGAAGGGCCGTGCGATGACGACCGGCAGCCCCCGCGCTGCGTAGTCGCGCGCCAGGTTCTCGGCCTCGAGCTTGGTTTGGCCGTAGACCGTCACCGGATCCAACGGGTGGTGCTCGTCGATGTGGCCCTCGACGCGGCCGTAGACCTGGGACGAGCTGGCCAGCAGTACCCGTGCCCCGACGGCCTGGGCCCCCTCGAGGATCGCTGCCGTACCGGCCACGTTGCTGGCTCGCGCCTCGTCGGGCGCGCGGTCGCAGGCCCGCGGGGAGGCCAGGGCGCCGAGGTGGAAGATGCGCTCGGGCGCGGCCCGTTGCACTGCGGCGATGACGGCCTCCCGGTCACGCAGATCGGCCCGGATCCAACGCTCGGCGGGCAGGGCGGGGGGCGACGCCTGGGGGCGGCGGGCCAAGCCCCAGACCTCAGCCCCCGCCGAGGAGAGGCGTCGCAGCAATCGTCCGCCGACGAAGCCCGACGCGCCGGTGACCAGGGTGCCTGCCACGGCCAACCTCAGCGCCTGCGCTCCGTCAGGCTCGCCAGGTCGGAGTCGACCATCATCTCGATCAAGCTGTTGAAGCTGACCTCGGGCTCCCACTTCAACTGCCGCTTGGCCTTGCTGTAGTCGCCCATCAGGAACTCGACCTCGGCCGGGCGCAGCAGCTTGTCGTCGGTCTTGACGAAATCCTGCCAGTCGAGCCCCAGGTGCGCGAAGGCCACTTCGCAGCACTCCCGAACCGAGTGGGTCTCGCCGGTGGCGATCACGTAGTCGTCCGGCTCATCGCTCTGCAGCATCAACCACATGGCGCGCACATAATCCCCGGCGAAGCCCCAATCGCGGCGGGCGTCGAGGTTGCCCAGGCGCAGCTCGCTGGCCAGGCCGAGCTTGATGCGCGCGGCCGTGTGGGTGATCTTGCGCGTCACGAACTCGAGACCGCGGCGCGGCGACTCGTGGTTGAACAGGATCCCGCTGCAGGCATACAGGTCGTAGGACTCGCGGTAGTTGACCGTGATCCAGTGCCCGTAGACCTTGGCCACACCGTAGGGGCTGCGCGGGTAGAACGGCGTCGATTCCTTCTGCGGGCTCTCCTGGACCTTGCCGAACATCTCCGAGCTGGAGGCCTGGTAGAAGCGCGCCTCTGGGCAGGTCTGGCGCAGGGCCTCGAGCACCCGCGTGACGCCCATCCCGGTGAACTGGGCGGTCAGCACCGGCTCGCTCCAGGAGGTCGGAACGAAGGACTGGGCCGCCAGGTTGTAGACCTCGACCGGTGCCGCCTCGGCGAAGGCGCGGTTGAGGGACGACTGGTCCAAGAGGTCGGCGTGGAGCAGGTTGACCCGGTCGCGCAGGTGGTCGATGCGCTCGAAACGTTCGGTACTGGCGCGGCGCACCACGCCGAACACCTCGTAGCCAAGCTCCAAGAGCAGCTCGGCCAGGTAGCTGCCGTCCTGGCCGGTGATTCCGGTGATCAGGGCGCGGCGACCCTCGGTGTTGTTGGAGACGGGCATGAATGTGTGCGGAGGGGGAAGGGCGTCAGCCCAGGGCGAACCAGAGGGCAGAGATCGTGGCGCAGTAGGCGGCGAACCAGGGGAAGCTACCGCGGCGCAGGGCCACCAGAAGCAGGCGCAGGGCCAAGAGCCCCACCGCGGCCGAGACCGCGACGCCGATGCCGAGGTCGATCATCGTGCGGCCGTCGATCTGCTCGACGTCCGAGAACTCGAGCAGGGCCGCCCCACCGACGGAGACGAGGCTGAGCAGGAACGAGTACCGCGCCGCTCGCGGGGCCGACAGGCCCACCATCAGCGCGGCGCAGATCGTGGCTCCTGAGCGCGAGATCCCCGGCAGGATCGCCAGGGCTTGGAAGGTGCCGATGAACAGAGCAGCCCAGACGCCGACGTTCAGGCCGAGTTCCTCCTCTGGCATCCCGATCAGCTCGCGCCGCTTCCGGAAGACGTCGCCGGTGATGAGGATCAGGGCCGTCACCAGCAAACCGGAGGCAGCGAGGACGGGCGAGTCGAAGATGCCGTCGAGGGCATCGCCCGCACCGATCCCGACCACGGCGGCCGGAACGCTCCCGAGCAGGATCATGCCCAGGTCACGCGGCCGCCCCGAGATCGCATCGCGCAGAACTCCGAGCAGGTCGCGCCCGTAGACGGCCAACACTGCGATCAGCGTGCCCACGTGCAGGGCGATCGTGATCACAGCGCCCTCGATCGCATGCAGCCCCAGGGCCTCGCGCCCGAGCACGAGATGGCCGGATGAGCTGACCGGAAGGAACTCCGTCAGGCCCTGGACCACGGCCAGGATCACCACCGCTAGCAACTGACCCTCCCCGTCGGGGTAGGTCACGTCGGCCAGGGTGGCGAACTGGGCCAGAGGGTGGAACGCAGCCGGATCCAAGGGCGATATCCCGCCCCTCAGGCCAACCGGCCGTAGGCCTCGGCCGGGTCGACCGAAGCCATGCCGAAGGCCTCGCCGACGGCCTTGCAGGTGATCTGGCCGCCGATGATGTTGGCCGCGGTACGCAGTGGCGCGGACTGCTCGACGGCCGCCTTGCCGCCCAGACGGGCCAGCTCGAGGGTGTACGACAGGGTCGCGTTGGTCAGGGCCAGGGTGCTCGTGCGGGGCACGGCGCCGGGCATGTTGGCCACGCAGTAGTGCACCACGCCGTCGACGACGAAGGTCGGATTGGCGTGGGTGGTCGGCTTGCAGGTCTCGACGCAGCCGCCCTGGTCCACGGCCACGTCGACGATCACCGAGCCCTCGCCCATCAGCTCGAGGTCCTCACGATGCACCAGCTTGGGCGCCGCGGCCCCGGGGATCAGCACCGCCCCGATGACCAGGTCGACGTGGTTCAAGTGCTCGCGGATCGCGAAGCGCGAGGAGTGGACGGTGCGGCAGTTGGCCGGCATGACCTCGTCGAGGTAGCGCAGCCGGTCGAGGTTGACGTCCATGATCGTGACGTCGGCGCCCAGGCCGCAGGCCATGCGCGCGGCGTTGATCCCGACCACGCCTCCGCCGATCACGAGCACCTTGGCGCGCTTCACGCCGGGGACACCGCCCAGCAGGATGCCGGACCCGCCGTGGGCCTTCTCGAGGTGGTGAGCGCCGGCTTGGATCGACATGCGACCCGCCACCTCGCTCATCGGCGTCAAGAGCGGTAGGGTGCGGCCGACCTCGAGCGTCTCGTAGGCGAAGCAGTGTGCGCCGGTCGCCATCAGGCCCTCCGTCAGCACGCGATCCGCCGCGAGGTGGAAGTAGGTGAAGAGCGTCTGCCCCTTGCGAATCCGCGCCCACTCTTCCTTGAGCGGCTCTTTGACCTTGAGGATCAGGTCCGACTCACCGAAGACCGAGTCGGCGTCACTGACGATGGTCGCGCCCGCCAGCTCGTAGGCCGAGTCGTCGAAACCGCTGCCGAGTCCGCCGTCCGACTGGACGTAGACCTGGTGGCCGGCAGCCACCAAGCGGTCTGCACCGGCGGGGGTCAGGGCGATGCGGTTCTCCTGGGGCTTGATCTCGGTCGGAACGCCGATCTTCACGATAGGTACCGGGGGGGCTCGGGGACGAGGCTTTCGAAGGGGGCGCCGCCGCAGTCCGAACCGCGGGCGCGAGCCGCGCAGTGTAGTGCCGGCCGCGGAGGAGGCCAGCCTCCGTGCCCCGCGAGCTGGGCCTAGAGCGAGGACTGAAAGTCAGGCCAGGACGGGCTTGTTAGCCCCCCGAGCGCGCGCTAGTCTCTGCCGCCTTGAGTGGGCCATTGGCTCAGTTGGTTAGAGCGCCACGTTGACATCGTGGAGGTCAGTGGTTCGAATCCACTATGGCCCACCACTCAATCCCCCTGCCCTCCTGGCTCCCCCACGGACGCCGGTCGTAGGGCGGGCGGGGAACTAGCGTCCTGGATCAGAAATTCGGCGTCACTTCCCGGGCTCCGATCGCCGCTGGCGTCGCCAGCGCCTCCTCCGAGTATCGCAGCGGATACGCGTCGTCGGCGCGCCTAGCCAGCATCGATCGGACCTCCGGGCAGTGACGCCGAATTTCCGATCCAGGACACTAGCCAGCATCGACCGGACCTCCGGGCAGTGACGCCTAACTTCTGATCCAGGACACTGGCTGCGGACCCGCAGATGCGGAGCAGCACCGGCGGATCAACCCAGGAAGTCTCCCGCCGAGCGGAGCGCACCGGGCTGGGGACGCCGAGAGCATTTGGCGTTCGTACGGTGCCAGGCACGAAACCGCCGCCTACGCGGCCCAGAGCGGCCGCCGAGGGCGGCTGCTCAGGGCAGCGTAGGCGGCGGTTTCGTGCCTGGCACCGTACGAACGCCAAATGGGGGGCCCCTCGGTGCGCTCACACCCGTGTCACTCCAGCCGTAGTGACCTCGAGCGCGGCCACGTCGGTCCCCTCGACCGCCGGCAACCCGGCCCGCAAGCGACCATGACTACAGCTCTCCTGCTCGCCCTCGCCGCCCAGCTCACCCCTACCCCGGGAGGCGAGATCGCTGACGAGTTGTCCCGCAGGATGACGCCCGAGGTGCTCGTGGCTCGCTCCGTGCGGCCGGCAGTGGTCCACGTGGTGACCGAGGTCCTGGTCCCGCAACAGACGATCTTCGGCCAACGCCTGCCGGACCGACTGGCCCAGAGCGCCGGCTCCGGGGTGGTGATCTTCGAGGACGGCTACGTCGTCACGAACAACCACGTGATCCGCGGTGCCCAGAACATCGTCGTGTCCTTCGACCCGGCCATCGACGACCGACAGTACCCCGCGACAGTCGTGTCGGCGGTGCCCGAGGAGGACCTCGCGCTGCTCAAGATCAGCTCGCCGGGGCCCTTCCCGACCGTTCCCCTGGGGACCAGCTCGGACCTGATGATCGCCGAGCCGGTGCTCGCCATCGGCAACCCCTACGGCCAGTCCTTCACGGTCAGCACCGGGATCATCTCGGGACTCCACCGGGACGTGGAGGCCGACGGGCTGCGCTTCACGAACCTGATCCAGACCGACGCCTCGATCAACCCCGGCAACAGCGGTGGCCCGCTGCTCAACATCAACGGTCAGCTGATCGGGATCAACACGGTGGTCAACAGGGCAGCCGAGAACATGGGCTTCGCGATCCCCGTCGATCGCGTCCGACAGGTGTTGGAAGACTCCCTGCTCTCGCCCTCCATGGCCCGCACCTGGCTCGGGTTCGACCTGGCGGACCAGAGCCTGGAGGTCGCCCGCGTCGCGCCCGGCGGCCCCGCCGACCGAGCGGAGCTGCGCAGCGGCGATCGGGTCGTGGCCGTCGACGGACGTGAGGTCACGTCGGCCGAGGAGTTCACTCGCGCCCGCCTGCCCCTCCAGCCGGGTCAGGAGATGCAACTGACCGTCTCACGCGGGGGGCGATCGACGGTGCTCAGCATGCGCGGTTGGGAGCGGCGCGACGGACTCCTGTTCGAGCGAGCGGGGCTGCTGGTCGAACCGATCGTGATCGGCATTCGCAGTCCCAAGCGTCTGCTGCGTGTGGTCGACGTGCGCCCCGGCGGACCTGCCGCCGATATCGATCTGCGCACCGGCGATCTGATCGAGGCCCTGCGGGCCGAGGGCTCGCCGCGCCCCTTCGCGCCCCAGCGGCCCGACGACCTGGCCCTGTTCGTCAACGCCCTCGCCCCGGGGGCCCGCGTGACCCTCGACGTTTGGCGTGACAGCAATGCCAACGGGCGCTATGAGCTCGACGCGGACTACAGCGAGCTGCTGCAGGGCACGCTCGACCTGCGCTGAGCCGTCCCTCGGGGATACCGCCTCAACGCTCGAGCATCGCCCGCCGCAGCTCGTCGCTCAGATCGAGTCGGATCCACGCGCTGGCGGCGATCGGTCGATCGGTCTTGCCGCGCGCATCATCGACCGCCCGCAGCTCCAAGTAGGCCACTTGGGCACCGAGATCGGCGGCCTGGCGAATTACGTGGTAGAGGGGCATCCCCTCGCGATTCGACGCCAGAAACACCTCTCGCAGGGGCAGCCTGCGGATCGAGCGCAGGACGCCATCCGGGTCGTCCGCAGCGGGTTCGATCCGTGCGGCGTCGGGCGCCCCGACCCAGGTGCCGGTGCCGTAGCCCAGCTCGGTGAAGACCACGAACTCGATCCGCGCCCCGGGATACTCGCCCAGGACCCGCAGCTCGACGCCGCTTCCGGGTTCCACGTCAGCCAACAGTCGCAGGTCCAAGGGCACACGATCCGTGGGTTGGCCGCCGTCGGTGATCTCGACCACGATGGGCGCGACCTGCAGCTGGGCTTCTCCCGGAGGCCAGCGCAGGCCGTCGCGGGGGGTCGTCACCGAGCCCCGTGGACTCTGGGCAGCTTCGAACAGACGGCGCCAGGGCCACACGGGCCGAGGCGTGCTCGGGAAGGGCTCGCGGAATCGATCGGCCACACCCCACTGGGCGACATAGGCACTGCCGTCCGCGTTGACCCGGGGGAAGGTGGCGTCGAGTACCGGCACGGCGCTGGGTTCGACGCCCTCCAGGGCCAGACGCGTGCGCTGCTCGTGGGCCGAGGCCTCGTTCGCCGCATGGCTCCAACGGCGCACGTCCAGCCGCGCATCCTGTGCCCGCTGACCCACGACCAGCAGCAGGATCGACAGGGCTGCCAGGGTCGGCACCAACCGCGCGCGGCGCCCGGGCCCCGGGGCACCCAGACACAGGGCCAAGGTCAGTCCCAGGAAGACGTCGGGCGCCAGCATCCAACGCCGGTGCACGAGCTCCAGGTCGCCCGCATCGAGCAGCGGCACGAGGGGCAAGACCGTGGCCAGAGCGGCCAGCGCCGCGCCGACGATCGCGCGGGGTCGAGCTCGCCCGGCCAGGAGTCCGAGCACCACTAGAGCGGGCAGGGCCAGGGGCAGGTTGCCCAGGCTCACGGCGGCCGAGGTGAGACCGCCCCACAGGTCGCCCCCCACCGGGCGGCCCTCGGGTGCGTAGCCGCCGACGATCTCGCCCAGAGCCAGGGTCCGTGCGACCAGGCCGACGGCAGTCCCGACCGCGGCGGGGAGTGCCCCGCGCAGGGTCGCCGCGACGCTGTCCCCTCGGCCCCAGAGCAGGGCGGCGGCGACCAGGGGCGCGGCCGCGCCGGCCTCCTTCGTGGCCAATGCCGCCAAGGCGGCGAGGCCAGCCGTCCAGCGGCGCCCCGCGAGGCTGGCCCAAGCAGTCAACAGCACGAGGGGCAGGCACTGGGAGTCGACCCGGCCGACGATCCACGTGACCGTGCCGCCCTGGTAGGGGAAGGTGATCGCAATCGCCACGGCCGCGGCCGCCGCCAGCCAGCCTCCGCCCAAGCGGCGCGCCAGGGCAGCGGCCAGCAGGGCCGAGAGCACGTGGCAGGCCAGGTTGAAGACCCGCAGGGGCAGCATCGCGGACCCCGACACAGCCTCCTGCAAACCGAGGCTCGCTGTCACCAGCGGCCGCCAGAAGAGGACCGTCCGCAGGCCGTACTGCGCGCCCCAAAGGTCCGCCCAAGGGCCCTCCCGGTGGACGTAGCCGAGGGCCGCGCTGTCCTCACTGACCGGTCCGGCATGCAGGCTGCCCCAAACCATCAGCAGAGCCCCCGCGAGGACCAGGACCGACACCAGGCTCCACACCAACCGGATGGAGTGCCCAGCTCGGCCCCCTTGCGCGTCGATCGACCCCATGGGCAGAGCCTAGCCGGCCGCCGCCCCGGGACGAAGGCGGCGACCGGCCGTTGACAGTGACTTAGGACGGCTCCCGCTGGGGCCGGCTATACTTTTCGCGCCCGACGAAGGGCGTCCCCCCCCAGGGCGGCCCCGCGCCGTCCCACGGCCCCCCACCGCATCGCCGAATGAACGCCCTGATCCAGTTCTCCGAGCGCTTCGGGAGCATGCTCTCGCGCGTGTTCCTGACGGTCCTCTACTACCTGCTGCTCGGCCCGCCCGCGCTGGTCTACCAACTGGTCGCCGACCCCCTCCGCCTGCGTCGGCCGAAGTCGGGGAACTGGTCCAAGTGGGAAGAGAACAACTCGACCCTCAGCGCCGCGCGGCGCCAGGGCTAGTTCTCCCACCGCTCCGTACAGCCCTCTGTCCGGCCTTTCGCTGGCACCCCCCTCGCGATCGAGCCCCGCGCGACCAAGTCGTCGACGCTCGCAGCGCAGCCCGCCATCTCCTCACAAGAGCCTGAATCAGCGCCCTCTCGGCCGCAGCCACCGCGCCGGAATCGCGCCCGAGTTCACGCCCCCCGCAGTGCGACACGGCCGAGAGCCGGCCGTCGCTCGCCCCTCGCCCGCAGCCCATCGATGAACGTCCTCGGCCTTTCCTTCTACTACCACGACTCCGCAGCCGCCCTGGTCAAGGACGGCGTCCTCGTCGCCGCAGCCGAGGAGGAGCGCTTCAGTCGCCTCAAGCACGATTCGGGCTTCCCCACGCTCGCCATCGAGTTCGTGCTCAGCCAGGCCGGACTGACGATCCACGACGTCGATCACATCGTCTTCTACGAGAAGCCGTTCGTGAAGTTCGAGCGCATGCTGCTCACGGCGATGGCGACGTTCCCGCGCTCGTCGGCGGTGTTCCGCGAGTCGATGCAGCGCTGGGTCACAGACAAGCTCTGGATCAAGTCGTTGATGCAGAAGGAGATGGGCGTGCCCGGCTCGAAGCTGCTCTTCGCCGACCACCACATGAGCCACGCGGCGTCGAGCTTCTTCACCTCGCCGTTCGAGGACTCCGCGATCCTGACCGTCGACGGCGCCGGCGAGTGGAGCACGGCGACCTACGGCGTCGGCCGTGGCAACAAGATCGAGATCATCAAGGAGCTGCGCTTCCCGCACTCCCTGGGCCTGTTGTACTCGGCCTTCACCGCCTACTGCGGCTTCGAGATCAACGAGGGCGAATACAAGCTGATGGGGATGCACCCCTATGGCCAGCCGAAGTACTGCAAAGAGATCTACGAGCTGCTGGAAGTCGGCGAGGACGGCAGCATCTGGCACGACATGAAGTACTTCGCCTACCACTACTCGCGTGACCAGACGCTGGCGGAGGCCTTCGGTCAGCACTTCGGAAAGCCGGCGCGCGATCCGAAGCTGCAGGACCAGTCGCTCGATCCCTACTACTGCGACATGGCCGCCTCGATCCAGAAGGTGACCGAGGAGATCCTGCTGAAGATGGCCACCTGGCTCCACAAGGAGACCGGGATGAAGAACCTCTGCCTGGCCGGCGGCGTGGCCCTCAACTCGGTCGCCAACTACAAGATCCTGCGCCAGGGCCCCTTCGAGAACGTCTACATCCACCCGGCTCCGGGTGACGACGGCGGCTCGGTCGGCGCGGCCTACTGGGCCTACAACCACCTGCTCGACCAGCCCCGCGGACCGGGTCTGACCCACGCCTACCTGGGCAGCGAGTACTCCGACGACGAGATCCGCGCCTTCCTCGAGAAGTACGACATCCCGTACACCTACTACGAGGACGACGAGGAGTTCTTCCAGTTCGCGGCCCAGGCCCTGGCCGACGGCATGGTCTGCGGTTGGTACCGCGGGCGCTTCGAATGGGGCCCCCGGGCCCTCGGCTCGCGCTCGATCATCGCCGATCCGCGCAAGCAGGAGATGAAGGAGAAGCTCAACGCCAAGATCAAGTTCCGCGAGGCCTTCCGGCCCTTCGCGCCATCGGTTCTGGAAGAGCGCGCCAACGAGTTCTTCGACTTCCCCGAGGCCGCCGACTGGTGGCCGGGGCGCTTCATGCTGTACGTCGCCCCGGTGCGCGAGGAGAAGCGCGACGTGCTCCCGGCGATCACCCACGAGGACGGCTCGGGTCGGCTGCAGACGGTCTACAAGGAGACCAACCCGGCCTACCACCGACTGATCGAGCGCTTCGGCGAGCTGACCGACGTGCCGGTGATCATGAACACGTCCTTCAACCTGAAGGGCGAGCCGATCGTCGAGCACCCCAGCCACGCCTTCAACACGTTCAGCCTGTCGGGCATGGACCTGCTCCTGATGAACAATTTCGTCGTCGAGGAGAGCGCCAAGAAGAAGATCGCCGACACCAAGTTCACCCTGCGCCACGAGGGCGACTCGGTGACCGAGATGGTCAGCTGACCGCCGCTGCCCCCCCGGTTCCACCGCTGACTCTTCTGTCTCCGCTGCCTGCCTAGATCGATGCGCGCACTCAACGTCTTCCTCTCCATCCTCGTCAGCCTCGCCCTCGGCCTCATCGTCCTCGAGGTCGGCCTACGGGTCCTCGGCAAGGGCCCAACCGTCAGCCCCCTGGTCTTCGACGGGGCGACCGGCTGGTCCAAGAAGCCGGGTTTCACCCAGACCAAGAAGACGCCGGAGCTGCGCGCCCACTTCGAGTTGAACGAGCTCGGACTG
The DNA here is from genome assembly GCA_007751255.1 of Engelhardtia mirabilis. Lineage (GTDB taxonomy): Bacteria > Planctomycetota > UBA1135 > UBA1135 > Engelhardtia > Engelhardtia mirabilis. The sequence goes on along the minus strand of CP036296.1, from coordinate 3,286,131 downwards.
CGCGACGATCCGATGGCGACTCCGGCCAAGCCCGAGGGCGTGTACCGGATCCTGGCCCTCGGGGACTCCTTCACCTACGGCTTCTCGGTCGAACGCGAGGACCTCTTCGTCGATCAACTCGAGGATCTGATGCGCGCCGACGGCCGCATGGTCCAGGTGGTCAACGTGGGCACCGAAGCCTGGGACACGGCCCAGGAGGCCGCCTGGCTCGAGGCCCACGGGGCCGAGTTCGAGCCCGACCTGGTGCTGCTGCTGCCCTACGAGAACGACCTCTACTGGAACAGCCAGCCGGTCTACCAGACAGGCAACGGTCCCCTCGAGAAGCCCCGCTACGGGGCGGATGGCAAGCGCGAGGAGCGCAGCCTCGAAGATAGATCGGCCAAGCCCTGGCATCAGTCCTGGGCGCTGACCAAGTGGATGGGCAAGGTCGATCGCGCCGGCTTCGCGGCCCACGGGTTCACTCCGGCCGGCAGCGCCAAGGCGATCGAGAAGGAGCTCGCTCCCCTGCTCGATCCGGAGCCGGAATTCATGACGACCGTGCGCGCCCACAGCCTCGGAGCGCTGCTCGGTCTGAAGCGCGCCGCAGACAAGATCGGGGCCAAGGTCCTGGTGGCTCCCATTCCGCCCGCGACCCTCTACGAGGATGGCTGGCGTGAGCGGTACGAGTTGCCCAAGCCGCAAGGTCGTGGCCTGACCGGCCTCGACTGGGACGGCGACCGCGGCGTCGACACCTTCCTCGAGCTGGCGACGAAGGCCGGCCTCGAGACGGTCGACGCCCGCCCGGCCCTGGCCGCCGCGCGCGCGGCCGGTGATCCGATCTACTTCCGCACCGACTGGCACTTCAACCCCCTGGGCAACGGCGCCTTCGCAGGCTTCCTGCACTCCGAGCTCGAGCTGCGAGCCGACGAGCTGGGCCTGCCGGCCGCCAACGAGGGCTCGCCCCTGCCTCCGCTCCACGCCCACGTCGAGGGAATCCCCTTCTTCGTGAAGCTCTACCTGGCGCTCTTCGTCGTCCTGACGATCCTCTACTACGGCACCTATCGGGACGAGCCGAAGTGGCAGCCGCCGATCAAGGTCGCCGGCATGCTGGCCCTGGTCTTCTCGGTCTTCATCGGCGTGACCAAGCTGACCAAGGCCGCTCCCCCCGCGATCAGCCACTGGGTCATCCCTGCCTTCGGGATCGTCGTGCTGGGATTCGTTGCGTACAAGCTCGGCAACCGCATCGCGACCATCACCGAGCTGATCACGACTTTCATCCGTCGTGGGCACTGGTACTTGATGCCCCTGGTGGTCGTGCTGCTGTCGATCGGGTCTCTGCTGGTGGTTGCAGCCAGCTCCCCGCTCGTGGCGCCCTTCATCTACACTCTGTTCTAGGTCGCAAGAACGGCGCGGGCTCCGATCGGAGCCCGCACCTCCCGGGGCTGCCAACGGCCCCACCGCCCTTCCCCTGCCAGCAGATCACCGATGAGTACCCAGAGCGAGCGCGGCTTCTTGGCCGAGAACTGGCTCTGGATCGTCGTCCCCTTTCTGCTGGTGATGGGCGGCCTGGCGGCGCTGCTGATGACCTTCGGCGAAGCTGGCGGAGACGGCTCCGACCCGACCTTCATCTACCCGGTCTTCTAGCGCAGCCGCCTCCGAGTGCCCGACGCCCGAGCCCCTCACCAAGTCTGATCCTCCGATGAACAACGAAACCGACCGCGGCTTCTTGGCCGAGAACTGGCTCTGGATCGTCGTCCCCTTCCTACTCGTGGTCGGTGGCCTGACCGCGTTGATGGTGGCCACCGGCAGCGGCGGCGAAGAGGACGACGGCGGAGCCTTCGTCTACAACGTCTTCTAGGCCCGTCTTCTAGGCCGGTCTTCTAGGCCCGTCTTCTAGGCCCGTCTTCTAGGCCCCAGGCTTCGGAGCCTGGCCACCGGGCCCGGCGCGTGCAGACCCGTTGCTCCCCTGGCAGGGCGGCGAATGGAGACTCGGCCCTCGGCTCCTTCCGCGGTCCACAGCGCAGAGCTTCCCTGCCCTCTGAACGACCCGCTTCGAAGTCCCGAGCGCGTCACCGGGCCCCTCCCACGGCCGATCGCTAGGACGGCCTCGCGACCGGCCGTGTCGCGTTCGCTACGAGTCGATCCGCTCCACGTGGGGGAACATGAACTTCGGTCGCCCGTCGCGATCCTCGCAGATCTCCCCCATGGCGCCCCAGATCTCACCGACCTCGGGTGAGTGGTGCGCTTTCTCGGGAGCGCCCGCGTCGGCCCACTCGAAGATCTCGAACACGATCGGTCCCCCATCCTGCTCGAGACCGCGGTAGATCGTCGGCTTCTCTGACGTCGCCAGACCGAGGCGCAGCAGGGTCGGGTGGTGCCGCTCGAGCAGCCCCATGAATTGGTCCACGTTGGCCTGCTTGACGCGGTAGATGGCGATCACGCGGGTCAGGTTCGACGCGTGCTTCTGGCTCATGGCTGTAGTCTCTCGCTTCGCTGGTGCGGGGGTCACTCGGACAAGTCGACACCGAACCGCCGCAGGAGATCGAAGCCACCACAGGCCTCGGCCACCAGTAGGTGCATGGGCGTCGTGTCGTCCACGGGCAAGCGGCGCAGCTGCATCCGGTCGGTCCCGGGCCCATTCGTGCCCGCGTGCGTGTTCACGGCCAAATCGAAGCCGACCTCGCGGGTCACCGCGCTGGTCTCGTCGTTGTAGTCCCAGCGGCGTCCGAAGGGATAGGCGAAGGTGCGCGTGCCCCCGCCGCCCAACTCGCGGGCCAGGCTGGCGCGGCAGCCGTCGATCTCGGCCCGCGCGCCCTCGCGATCCAGCCGCGAGAGGATCACGTGGTTGACGGTGTGGCCGCCGAGCTCGATCCCGGCCGCGGCCAGGGCCCGGGCGTCGTCCCAGCTCATGTAGAGCGACGCGCACAGGGCCGCCTGGTCCCCGCCGGCGCCGGCGAAGATCTGGTCGATCACGCGATCGCGATCAACCGGGTCCGCCTCGTACTTCATGACCCGCTTGGCCTGGTAGCGCAGCCGGTCTTCCCCCGCATCCTCCTCGAGCGCGCGCCGCAGCCCCTCCAGGGCGGCCTCGTCCTCGCTCAAGGTCAGATACCGCCGCACGAACATCTCCGTCGGCGCGTCGCCCGCCGCGGGCTGGGCGATGACCCAGTGGTACTTGTGGGACCAGTTGACGACGCCCTCGTCCAGGGGCCGCGACTCCAGGAAGATCGTGGCGCTGGCTCCGTGGCGTTGCAGGATCGGCAAGAGGGCGGTGCGGTTGTCGCGGTAGCCGTCGTCGAAGGACAGGGCTACCACGCTCTTGCCATCGGACCCGGCGGCCAGCTTGTCGTGACCCCCGGCGATGCTGTCGAGGCTGTAGCGCTTGCCGAACCAGCCCAGGACCCGGTCCAGGTTGTCCGCGCGGATCTTCATGTCCGCGGGCAGGAAGCCGTTGCACTCCGCCTGGTCGACGCAGTGCCCGAAGAGGATCGTCATGCGCCTGGGCATCAAGCGATCGACCACGGCGTGCAGCCCGGTGTGGAACAGGACGCGGGCGTAGACCTCGCGCAGGTTGGTCTTGAGGGTGTGCTTCAGGTTGGCCATCGGGTCATCCCATGGTCGTGTCGTCGCGGTCGCCGTCGGTCAGGTACCAGCTCGAGGCCCGCTCGGCGCCGGCGACGACCGGATGGTCGCGATCGTGGGCGTAGCGGATCACGATCAGGTGGTTCTCGGCCTTGGGCGGCAGGAAGCCCGCCTCGACCAGGCGCTCCATCCACCAGGAGTCGTCGACGGCCGTGGCCTGGGCCATGGCCGCCCCAGCCGCGCGCAGGTCCTCGAGCCCGGCCAGGATCGCTGCCGCCCGAGCCCCGGGGTCGGGTGCTAGCACGTCGACCAGGTAGCCCAGGTGCTCGCCGGCCCGCGGCCGCTGGACCACGACGTAGCCGGCGAGGTCGCCATTCGCCGCGTGGATGCCGAGCACCGCGTGGAGCTCGGCCGGGTTGTCGATGAAGCGCCAGTTCAGGTAGGCCGCGTCGCGCCGGACCATGAAGGGGAATTCCCGCTCGACCCGCTTCGAGAGGGCGCAGACCTCTTCGGGAAAGCGCGAGAGCGGCGCGACCGAGTAGCCCGCGGCCGCCCGGCGCAGGCGGGCCTCGCCCCGGCGGCAGCGCAGCCCGGTGGCGGGCAGGAGCAGGGAGGCGAGGCGCCCGTCGGTGAAGCGCAGGGCGCGTGCCTCGGGCCCCGACCGCAGCACGAAGCTCCAGGGTCGGATCAGGCCGATCTGGTCCCAACCCAGCTCTAGGAAGATGTGCGCCGAGCGTCGGTTCGGCAGGCCGAAGACCGCCGCCCAGCCGCGCCGGCCGGCCTCGACCATCGAGGCGCGGTCCAGGGAGCTGAAGATGCCCCGCTTGCGCCAGTCCGGGTGGGTCATCACGTCGCCGGTCTGCCCCACCAGGGTCGCCGTGGACTCGTCACCGAAGGCGAGCACCCGGCGCGGGTTGCAGGCGTAGCCCGAGATGCCCTCGCCTCCCGGCGGGCGGCTGACGAAGCTCACCGCCGAGCCGTGGGGGCAGTCGTCGTAGCGCCAGCGCAGCTCCTCGGGGATCGTGCCCTTCTTGAAGCAGGCGTTGAACAGGCGCGCCTGCTCGGCCCGGTCCTCGGGGCCACAGCCATGCAACTGCAGCGCCTCATTCGGGACCTGGGAGGGATCGATCGTGGTCTCGCTCACGGTGCTGGGAGTCTACCGTCGCGCGCTGCCGTCGTGCGCCGGGGCACCTCCCCGCCGACCCGAAGTCACCGCCAACCGTGGCGGACCTCGACACTCAGACCAGCTGGAGCCAAGTCCATCGTCGGGAGGCAACTCCGCCGTCGAGCAAACGCTCCGAACGCCGGCGCAGCGCGCCCCTCCGAACGAGGGCGGCCCGGCGAGTGCGAAGCTCGCCGGGCCGCTTGATTCGTGGGCTGCTGCCAGCCCTCCTCCGCGATCAGGTCGCGTGCAGGTGGTCGATCTTGTTGCTCGGGGGCGGAACGATGCCGAAGGCGCGTCCGACGCGCTTGCGGGCGAAGACCGGGTTCTCCATGTAGTACATCGTCCGCTCCATCAGGCGCCGCATGCGCTGCGGGTAGGCGTAGTACCACTTCTCGTAGTTACGGACCATGTTCTTGCGGATCTCCTCCAGCTCGATCTGCGTGAAGTGCTCGTGCACGTACGCGGAACGGTTGGACGAGACGTAGTTGTCCCTCAGGTCCGACAGGTCGATGTTGGCCTGGTAGTTGTCCCAGGACTCGGTGCCGATCAGCGGGTTGAAGACCGACACGCGCACCAGGTCGGGCGAGGCCAGGCGCAGCACGCGCTCGGTCTCCTCGATGTCGGCGGGCGTCTCGTTGGGCGAACCGACGATCAGATAGACCTTGGCCCAGATCCCCGCGCGGCGGGTCATGCGGGCGGCCTCGACGATCGACTCCGGGGTGAGGTCCTTCTTGAGCACGTCCAACATGCGCTGGCTACCCGACTCCCAGCCGTAGTAGATCCGACGGCAACCGGCGCGGTGCATGTGCTTGAGCAGCGGGTAGTCGACGCAGTCCGCGCGGGTGTTGGCGATCCACTCGAACTTCAGTCCGCGGCGCAGGATCTCGTCGCACATCTCGTGGATGCGCTTCTTCCGCAGGGTCAGGATCTCGTCGACGAAGAGCACGACCCCCGGGTTGTAGGTCTTCACGATGTGCTCGAGCTCATCGACGATCAGCTCGGTCGAGCGCACGCGGAAGCCGCGGCCGGTGAGTTCCTTCTGGCAGAAGATGCATTTGAAGGGGCATCCCCGCGTGGTGAAGATGTAGGCCAGGCGCTCGGGGTTGAGCTTGAAGAAGCTCTCCATCGGCAAGAGGTGCCGCGCCGGCAGGGGCAGGTCGTCGAGCTTCTTGATCAGCGGCGGCGCGGGGTTGTCGCACCAGATCTCGCCGTCGCGCACGCCGGCGACACCGGCGACCTCGCTGATGGCCTTGTCGTCACCGGCCTCGAGGCCCTTGATGAACTGCGGCAGCGTCTCCTCGGCCTCGCCCTTGATGACGTAGTCGAAGTGGCCCGAGTCCAGGAAGATGCCCTGGTCGACCGAGGCGTGGGGACCACCCATGACGGTGATCTTGCCCTGCTCCTTGGCGTACTTGGCCCAGGCGATGGCGCGCCGGATGTTGGGCGTGAGGGCACTGAAGCCGATCACGTCGTTCCGCTCGATGGCGGACTTCATCTCGGTGTCGTTGAGGATCCGCTCGTCCGCCAGCTCGATCGGCAGGCCGTGCTGCTCCATGGCCCCGCCGAGGTAGGCGATGCCGAGAATCATGGCCAGCGGGTCCTCTTGGACGTGCGGCTTGATGTAGGTGAGGAGCGTCTTGCGCATAGCTGGGAGAGGCTGGAGCCCGGCAGACCGGGTTGAGCGCCCTGGGAGGCGGAGTTGGAGGACCCCGGCGTGGGCCGGGAACCAGTGGACGAGCACGGGCCGGGTGGTCGGATCGGGCCGGGTGGCCGGATCGAACCGGGCAGGCAGATCGAGCCGGGGGGCCTCGGAGGGGTCTCCTCGGCCCATGGCGGCTCGTATCTGGGATCAAAATCTACCCTTGGCGTCAGATTCGGGCAACCAATGCGGGCGTGCGGATTTGCATCCGTCGATCGCCAGCCCGCCAGGCCCTGCCCCTGGGTCCTGACAGCCGCCCGAGTTCGCCGGGGATGCCCCGGGCCCGTGCGGGGCCGGCTCAGGCTCGACTGCGGGCGGTCCCGGAGCGGGCCCGGGCCGCCGCGGCGGCCAAGTCGTACTCCTCGATGAACTCATCGGTGAGCCGCTCGATCGTGAAGAAGTCGACCATCCGCCGGTGCCCCGCCGCCCCCATGGCCCGCGCCCGCTCGGGATCCCGCAGCAGCTCGGCGATCCGGCCGGCGAAGCCGTCGACGTCGAAGGGATTGACGATGAAGCCGGTCTGCCCGTCCAGGACCACCTCCGGGCTGCCCCCGAAGACCGTGGCCACGACCGGCTTGGAGTGCTCCATGGCCTCCAGGTTGACCAGACCGAAGGTATCGAAGCAGATCGACGGGGTGACGAACACGTCCACGGCGGCGTAGGCCTGCTGCAGTTCGTCCCCGTCCAGCCAGCCGGTCGGCACCACGCGCTCCGCGACCCCCAGCTCGGCCGCCAGGGGGGCGAACTCGCGGTCGTACACGTCGCGCTTGCCCATCACCATCAGCCGCAGCCTGGGGAACTCCCCGGCCAGCTTGGCGACCATCTGCAGGAGTTGCCCGACCCCCTTCTGCTCGTGGAGCCGCCCGCCGATCGCGATCGTCTGGGCGCCCTCCAGACCCCGGGCAACCCGGAAGGCAGCCACCTCGGCCTCGGTCGGCAGCCGCCGCTGGGGCCGAATCGCGTTCCAAACCGTCCGATCGACGCGGATCCCATTGGCCGAGATCGCCCGCCCGAGCTCGTCGGACACGACGGTGAAGCGATCCACGTCCCGCGCCAGGATGCGCCGGATCGCCGCGTTGCGCCCCGGCCGAAAGCGCAGCCGCTGGCAGGGGATGCACTTGGACCAGTGGGCCGGGTAGTCGCGCAGCTCCCCGCCCGCTGCGGGACCACCGTGGAAGCACGTCAGCTTCTGGTAGCAGAAGGTCATCACGTCGTGGGACGTGAACACGACCCCCGCTCCCCGACGGCGGGCCGCCGCGAGGGCCGCGTAGGAAAGGTGCGTGTGGATCAGGTGGGTGTGGATCACGTCGGGGCGGTACTCGTCCAAGACCGCCGCCAGCGCCGCCCTCGTGCGCGGGTTGTCGAGCCCGACCCAGCCCCGCCAGCGCGGGTTGTAGTCCGAGTGGGCCAGGAAGACCCGGCTCCCGAGCACTTCTTGTTCGCCGAACGTCGCTCCGGCGAGAAGCCCTGTGTCCTGGGTCACGCTCAGCACGGCCGCCTCGTGGCCGAGCTCGCGCAGGCGCTCGGACTCCTGGTACATCTGTCGGATCGACGACCCGATCCGCGGGTCGTAGAGGTCGTTCAGGTGCAGAATTCTCACAGGCCTGCCTCCCCCGTCGCCTTGGCGGCCACGGGAGCTGCCTCATCGAACATCCCGCGTCCCCGACCCGCTCGGAAGTAGCGCGCGATGAACGCCAGGTGCACGCCCCCCCAGGTGTGGATCACGACCATGCCCCAGGCGGCGCCGGTGGCGGGCGAGATCAGGCAGAACCAATAGACCATCGGGATCGTCACCAGCATCGAAGCGATCGCCAGGCGCAGTCCGAAGTTGAGCTGGTTGGTGAGGATGTAGTACGAGTCGAAGGCCACGGCGAAGCCGAGGATGCCGTAGCCGATGGCCAGGATCGCGCAGAGTTGGGGCACCGGGCCGTGGAAGTCCGGCGGCAGGAACCAGGTCACCGGTAACTTCACGAGCAAGAGAGCCACCAACACCCCCACCCCCGTGATCAACCCCGAACCGACCGTGACGCGCTGGAAGGCGCGTTCGAAGGCCACGTCGTCGCGGCGTCCGGCGATCTGACTCAGGGCCGGCAGGGCGGTGCGGCTGATGCCCTGCAGCGCGATCACCGGCACCTGCATCACGCGCTGGGCGATGCGGAAGTAGGAGACCCACTGGTCGGTGTGGGGGAAGCCGATCGAGCGCCCCGCGTGCTGGATGAACAGCGGCGGGAGGATGTTCCCAGCCAGGGCGTCGATGCTACGCAGGGCCCCGATGCGAATCCCCAGGCGCAGGCCCTTGCGCAGCGGAACGTCGCGCACGTGGGCCAGGATCACGCGCGGCGTGGGCAGCTCGGTATCCGGATCGTGGGCAATGCGACGGTAGAGCACGACGCCGATCACGGAACCGACCACGGTGGCGCCGAGAGTGCCCAAGAGCGGTCCACGGGCGTCGCCGATCGCGAGGGCGCCGATGACGACCAGGATCAGCCGACCCAGCTCGGTGCCCAGCTCCAATCTCGCCAGCTCCGACATGCGACGGGAGGCCTGGAAGGTCGTCGCGGCAACGACCCGCGGCAACTCCAACAGGGGCGAAGCGCACAGCCACCAGGCCATGTCGCCAACATGTCGACTGTCCCCCACCGCGGCGCCGAGGGGCGGCAGCACGAAGTAGCCGACCACCAAGAGGAAGATGCCCGCCAGGGCATAGACCTTCACGAGGAAGGCCTGCCAGGAAGCGATCTTCTCGACCCGCTTCTGCGCCAGGTTGGACGCGATCTGGGTCACGGCCGCCTGCATGACGCCCGTGTTGAAGACCATGAAGAACAGCCCGTAGAGCGAGACCGCGGTGATGTACTCACCCATCTGGTCCGAGCCGATCGCCCAGGACACGACCACCACGCCCAACAGCGAGCTCAGGGCAACGATCGCGCCCGAGGCCTGCAGGATCGCCGAGTCCTTGAGGAAGCGGCTCTGTAGCAGTCGCTTCATGTGGCGCTCAGCGCCCCACTTTCAGGATCTCGCGGTACAGCGCCAGGACGGCGTCCGCATTGCGCGCCCAGGTGTTGGAGCGCGCGTGGGCGCGGCCCTGGGCGCCGAGGCGCGCTCCTAGAACGGGATCGGCGATCAGGCGCTCGAGCGCATCGCGCACGGACTCGACCTCCGGCTCGCACAGGTAGCCGGTCACGCGATCGACGATCGCATCCTCGGCACCACACTCCAGGGTCCCGATCACCGGCTTGCCGCAGGCCGAGGCCTCGAGGTAGACGATCCCGAAGCCCTCGAACCCGCCGTCGGAGGCGGTCACCGGCGTGTGCACGAAGACCTCGCAACGCTGTTGCAGGTCGATCTTCTCGGCCTCGGTGATGTTCCCCAGGAAGTGCACGCGGTCCGCCATCCCCGCCTCGGCCGCGATCGAACGCAGGCGCTGCTCGTAGTCGTCCTCCGACAGGCGCCCGACGATGAAGTGGTGCAGGTCCGGATGGTCAGCGGCCACCTGCACCCAGGCGGCCAGGGCCAGGTGGTGGCCCTTGCGCTCCTTGGTCTCGCCCACGCCGAGGGTGAAGCGCAGGCCGTGCCAGGGGCGCGCGCCCAGGTGCTGTTCGGCCTCGAGGGGCTCGACCTCCACGCAGTTCGGGATCGTCCGCATCCGCGGTAGCTCGATCCCGGTGGTCTCGAGCACGTCCGCCAGGCGCCGCGCCGTGTAGGCTGAAACGGTGATCATCCCGTCGAAGCGCCGGTAGGCCCAGGCGGCCAGGCGCCGGTGCCGCTGGTCGAGCACCGGCTGCACCGTGTAGGTCCCGTGGGCCGTGGCTACGCAGGGAACCCCTGCCAGGCGCGCTCCCAAGAGCCCCACCAGGTTGTGCGGGTAGTCCTTGATCGCGTGGACCAGATCCGCCCTGCGCGCCACGCGCCAGGTGCGCCAGGTGGACTGCACCAGGCTGACCCAGAAGCGCAGGGGCGACATGTAGAAGAAGTAGTCCGGGGGCAGCACCACCTCCACGGGCCAACTCGGCGGCACCGATTCGGAGGTCGGTCGGTGCTTGCGCGCCAGCAGCACCTGCACCTCGAGCTCGGGATCGCGCGCCTGCAACGCCTTGAGCAGGCACACGGCATAGCGCCCGACCCCGTCCAGGTCGGAGAGCGAATCGGTCAGGAACACGACCTTCAAGCTGCACCTCCGGCCACGCCGGTGCGGGTCTGCATCCAGTCCAGGAGCCGGCGCGCACGCGCGCGCCAGGAGTGGCGCTGGGCGCGAATCCGCCCGCGCTTGGCCAAGTGGTAGCCGAGGTGCCGATCGTCCAAGAGCCGCCGAATCCCCTCCGCCAGGAGGGAGGGCGAATCGGGCTCGACGAAGATCGCCTCCGAGGCCGGGTCGAGGATGTCGCGCAGGCTGGGCAGGTCACTGACGACCATCGGCAGCCCCGCGGCCAGGTATTCGAAGACCTTCAGCGGCGAGGTGTACTTGGCGCTGATCGGCGGGTACGAGCGGTTGGGTACCACCCCCACGTCACCGGCGACGAGATACGACAGAACCTTCTCCGGAGCCACGAAGCCGTCGAAGCGCACGTTCGAGAGTCCGCTGGCGTAGTCGCGGAGCTGGGCCACGTCCGCGTCCATGCCGCCCGCGATCACGAAGCGCACCTCGGGCAGCCGCCGCGCCGCGTCGACCAACACGTCGACGCCCTTCCAGTCCAGCAACCCGCCCGTGTAGACCACCAACGGCACCTCCGCGGGCACGTCGATCGCGGCGCGGGCGGCGGGCACCGTCAGGCTGCCGTCGAAGCGCTCCAGGGCCACGCCGTCGTGCTCCACCACCAGGGCCTCGTCCGGAACGCCCAGGGCCAGCAGATCGTCGCGAACTCCGCCGGAGATGGCCACGACCCCGCGCGCGCGCTCGGCGACCTCGCGCAGCCAGCGGCGGCGGGTGGATCCGCCCGGGACGCGGTGGATCTCCACGAACACGCCCCCGTGTCCAGAGCGCAACAGGTGCACCGCGCTCTCGATCTCGCGTGACAGGACCAGGTCCGCGGCGGGCGGGGCGAGGCTGCGCTCCGCGGCGTTGCGGGCGAAGGTCCACTCCTGCAGGCGTGCGGGGCCGAACTGCAAGCGGCGCGGCGAACGGTCGATCCAATCCAGGCAAGGCACGGCCTCGACCTGGGGCCGCGGACCGTCGGGCACCGCGTAGTGGGACCACAAGTCGGCGCCGCCGGGCAGGGCGGGGGTCGGGATGCGGCGCGCGTGGAGCAGCCGCGTCCGCGCGCCGACGGCCTGGAAGGCGGCCGCCATCTGCGCCACCTGGAGCGACTGGGCCCGTTGGGAGGGCATGCGCGCGTTGGCGATCAGGTCCAGTCGGGGTCCGTCGGTGGATGGATTCTCGCCCGCGGAGTTGGAGCTCGTTGCGTTCACCAGGAGCCGTCCTCGGCCCGTTCGGCGCGCCGCTCCAGCACTCGATCGCGCAGCTCGCCCACGTACTGGTTCCAGCCGGCGGCGTAGCCGAGTTGCTCCAACTTGTCGGCCTCGGCCTGCGCCCGCGACCCTCCAGCCGCCAGGGCCGCGTTCTGCTCCGTCTCCAGGTCCCGCGCCGAGCGCGCCACGGATTCGACCGGGATCGGCATGGTCGCGTTCCACTCGAGCAGGGCCGCGCGCAGCCGGTCCACGTCGACCATCACGCGTTCGACGTTCTGTGGTGTCGCCACGCGTTCGTTCCCGCCGCGCACGATGTCGGCGAACAGGTCGGTCTCCCCGGTCGGGTCCTGGTCGAAGTCGTGGAAGCGCACCGACCCGATGCCCTCCTCCAGGACCACCTGCCACCCATCCGGCAGGACCGCGTAGCGCTCCAGCGTCAGCATGTTGCGGCGATCGAAGATCGACACGTAGGTACCGTCCTCGGCGAAGGCGAAGGGCTTGTGGTCCTGTCGCTCGCCGCGCACCAGGGGCAGCAGGCTGCGGCCGTCCACCTGGTCCGAGGGCTCCTCGGAGGGCAGCGGCTCGATGCCCGCTGCGTCCGCCACCGTCGGCAACAGGTCGACGCCCTCGACCAGGGCCTCCACCCGGGCGCCGCCCTCGATCCCCGCCGGCCAGTGCAGGATCAGCGGGATGTGGAGGTTGGAGCGGTACATGTGGTTGTGCTCCCAGCGACCGAAGTCGGTCCCCGGTCGCCGCCCGGCGCCGAAGTCCTCCCCGTGGTCGGAGGTGACGATGATCAGCGTGTCCTCCAGCAACCCCTGCGAACGCAGCTCTTCCACCAGCAGACCCACGTGGTGGTCGGCCTGGGCCACGCCGCCCAGGTAGAGGTCGTAGATCTGGCGCAGGTCCGCGTCGGTCGGGTCCCAGTCGCCGAACTCGGCCTGCTCCAGGGCCACGCGCATGTCGGCATAGAAGGTCTGGATCGGACCGTCGTAGTCCGGATCCACGTAGTCGGAGCGGAAGGGTTCCGGCGGGTCGTAGGGCGTGTGGGTCGAGTACAGGTGCAGGAAGAGCGCGAAGCGCCGATCCGCATTGCGCCCGATCCAGGTCCGCGCCGAGTTCACCAGCAGGTCGAGGTCGAGCTTGCCCTCGACCTTGGCGCGCAGGATCGAGGGCACGAGCTCCGAGCGGAACACGCTCCAGCGGCTGCCGAGGTCGACCAGGTCGTGCCCCATCATCAGCTCGCGGTAGGCGTCGAAGCCCGCCATCAGCCCCGAGCCGTGGGACAGGGCCCCGGTCATGAAGGCCGAGGCGACCACGTCCCCCTCGAGCATCCGCGTACCGTCCGCGCGCACCCCGCCGTCGAGCAGCTGGGTGAAAGTGATCCCTGGCTCGACGCGCAGCTCCGGCCCCATGGTCAGGATCCCGTGGCGGCGCGGGTACTGACCGGTGAAGAACGACGCGAAGCTCGCGCCGGTGAAGGGCGCGTTGGCGAAGGCGTTGTCGAACACCGCCCCGCCGGCCGCCAGGGCGTCGATATTCGGCGTAGCCACCGTTCCGTTCCCGTAGCAGCCCAAGACGTCGGCCCGCAGCGCGTCGATCACGATCAGGACCACGTTGGGCACCTCGCGGTTGCGATCGTTGATGCGTCCGCGGTCCGACACCGAGCGGCTCTGCCCTGTGGCCCAGACCGCGCCGACGGACACCAGCAGCAGCGACAGAGCCGTAGCGCCAGCCCGAAGGCCGAATCGCGTCCGGGCCAGGATAGAACCCGCCGCAATCCCGAAGACCACGGAACCCAGGGCCAGGGCGCCGCTGACCGCGAGCCGCGGGGCGGAGGTGGCCGGCATGCCGTAGAAGAAGCGCTCTCGGGTGTGCCAGTACAAGAGCACGAACGCGCCGGCCGCGAAGCCCAGGGTCAGCAGGGTCGCCGCGGCGAACCTGGCCGTGCGTCGGCGCAGGAACAAGAGCCAGGCGAGCAGTGCGGTCGGCAGCAGCCACAGGGCTTGAACGCCGGCGTAGAGCATGGCCGCCGCACTGGCGCCTCCGACGAGGTCGCTCCAGCGGTCGATGCGCGTGGCCTCGATGGCCGTGGCCGGCAGGGCGCGGAAATGCAGCCAGGCCATGAGACCGTCGACGGCTCCGGCGAGGGCACCGGTGATCAGCGCCGCCCACAGGGCAGTGGCCGCAAGCCCCAGCAGCCCCATCGGAGCGTGCTGCGGGCGGATAGGGGGATGTTCGACGGGGGGCATCGGAGCGCGGGGCCTCGAAGACTACCCGATGCCCCCAGCGGGACCGCCGGGGCTGGGCGAGGAGCTGGAGGGACCGATTCGATAGCCGATCACGGGTCCGCCGATCGGCGTCCGCGCTCCCGGATGCAAGAAGGTCACCCGACGCGCGGCACCGGCCGAGGCCAGGGCGTCGCGCACGGCCAGGCCCTGACCGTCGACGCGGAAGGTGCGCTCGAGGGCCGACCCGACCACGTGTTCGCCGTCGCGGTGGGCCAGGCGCGAGCGCACCACCAGGCCGTGATCGATCAGGTCCACTTCAGGTTCGGCGTCGAAGGCGCTCGAGACCCTGGGGTGGGCGAAGGCCAGGATCCCGCGGCGGGCCACCGCTAGCGGCGTACGCAGGGCCGAGCCCAGCCGCCCCGCACGGGCCTCGACCCGGGCCAACCACAGGGAGAAGCGCAGTTCCTCGCCGCCGGCGCGCCAGCCGCGGGCGGGTGCCAGGTGCCCCGCCAGTCCGCTCCACTCCGCGAGGTTGTGGCCACCAAGGCGACAGCGCGGCAGGAGCTCGCGGCCCGAGCCGCGCTCGACCACCCTCAACAGGCCGGCGCCGAGGGGGCTCCCGTGGTGAACGTTCGGTCGGGGCCGCGCTCCGCGAACCCAGGCGACGACGCAAGCGTCCTCGAGGCGGGCGACCTGGGCTTCCGCGAACCAGCGCACGCTGGGCTGGACCTGCCCCTCGTCCGTGTCGCTCGCCGCGGAGAGCTCGGGCAGCGCGCGCGCGGCCCAGCAGGCGTGTCCGGCCCAGAACAGCGGGCACTGGTAGCTGCGACCGCGACCGGGACCCGGACGGTGGCTCGTGGGCTGCCCGTCGCCGGTGAGGTGGTCGCCCCAGACGCGGTGGGCGCGCCGAGCGGCCCGCAACCAGTCGTCGCGACCGAAGAGGGCTCCGCCCCGCGCCAGGGTGAAGACGTCGAAGGGATGGGACGCGACCTCGTAGGTGGCGCCCCAGTACCAGGGCTTGGCCTCGACCAACCCGCACTTGACGCCGTCGGGCCCTTGCAGGCCGGCGAGGAAGTCGAGGCCTGCCTCGAGCCCCTCGCGTTGCTGCGCGGCCTTCGGCTCGAGCCCGAGTCCAGGCAGGGCGAAGAGCAGGAAACCCGTGACCCGCGACTGGTAGAAGCTCGAGACGTCGCTGGCGCCCGGATGGCCTGCGCCCCACTCGAGCGGGTGGTAGGGATAGCTGCCGTCGGCATGCTGGATCGCCGCCAGGATCTCGACCGCTCGCCGTCCCGCCTCGACGAGCACACCGTCGCCGGGTGCCTGACTCTCGCCCTCGAGCAGCTCCGGATAGCGACGCTCCACTTCGATCGCGCGGGCGAGGCCGGTCAAGGCCCAGGCGCGCTGGGCCGGCACACCCTTGTCCACCGCCGCATAACGCAGGTACGTCCGCGCGTGGAGCACGCAGGCCCGCGCGAAGGCGGCGCGGTCGTCGGCGCCGAGGGAGTCGCCCAACTCCAGCACCAGGGACCCCAGGGCATCGCTGCACGCCCCACCGTCGATCACGCTGTTGGAACAGTTGAAGGGATCGTGGCGCCCGGGCCGGAAGGTGAAGCACGGGCTGTCGCCCTCGCGCTCCAGCCGCGCCACCAGCCGTCGGCCCTGGGCCACGGCCGCATCGAGGTAGTCCTGGCGCCCCAGGGCGCGACCGAGCTCGAGGGCCAGGATCGCCACACAGGCGCTCTTGCCCGTGTGCTCCACGCCATGTTCGGGGCAGATCAACCGGCCCTGGGAGTCGGCCAGGCCCAGGGCCCAGTCCAGGGCCCGCTCCAGGGGGCGCGCGAGCTGAGCGTCGATCGTCGCGCTCTTCACGGGTGAACTGCTCACGAGCGCAGGAACTCCCGGAAGGCCTCGGTGATCTGGCGCGTGTCCTCGTGGGGCTTGCCGCGCAGGGCCAGCAGGAGGTTGCGGAGCCAGTGGTCGAACCAACTGAGCGACACGCAGACCTTGACCCAGACCCCGGCCGCCGCGCCGAAGTGCTTGCGGTAGTAGGCCAGGCGATTGCGCTGCCACTCGGGCAGGAAGTTCGCGAAGCGCGACGTCGATGCGCCCACGTGGTGCACCACGCGGGCCTCCGCCAGGTAGCGCGTCTTCCAGCCCGCCTTGGCCATCCGCAGGCTCAGGTCGACGTCGTTGTAGAACAGCCAGAACTGCTCGTCGAAGGGTCCGATGTCGTCCAAGACCGAGCGCCGCACCAGCAGCACCGCCGCCGGGGGTTGGTCCACGTCGCGACTCGATTCCTGGTCCCAATCGCGCAGGTAGTAGCGCCGCATCTCGCGGCTCTCGGGGAACCAACGACGCACGGGCGGGTCGTAGAAGAAGGGCGTGGCCAGCCCGGGGAAGCGCATGCAGGTCGGCTGCACGCGGCCGTCACGGTGCACCAGCTTGGGCGCCACGGCCCCGTAGCCGGGGTTCTCGTCGAGCCAGGCCACCATCAACCCCAGGGCGTCCGGCGCCATCTCGGTGTCGGTGTTGAGCAACAGGACCAGGTCCTGGGTGGCCAGCTCGATGCCCTGGTTGCAGCCCCGCGCGAAGCCCTCGTTGCGCGCGTTGCGAACCAGCCGCACGGCCGGGAAGCGCTCGGCGATCATGTCCGCGGAGCCGTCCTCGCTGCCGTTGTCGACCACGATCACCTCTTCCACCGGGCGGTCGGAGGCGTACAGGAACTCGAGGCAGATACGCGTCAGGTCGATCGTGTTCCAACTGGGAACGACGACCGAGACCGTGGACCGCGGTCGATCGGTGGGAGGTGTGCTCACCAGTCGCTCCCCCCGCCCATCTCCAGCACCAGGTTCGCCATCAGCGCTTCGACCTCGTGCTCGTCCTCGACGATGGCGCGCAGCGCCCGGCCCAGTTCGGCCCGCTGGGGCTCGGCGAGGTCCAGCAGAAACCGTGCGCGCTCCACCAGGCCACGGACGTCCCCCGGCGCGAAGCGCAGGGCCTGGGCCCTGGCGCCCAGGGAACGGAAGACGTGGTCGAAGGAGTCGTTGCAGCTCAGAACGGGCCGCCCGGTGGCCATCGCCTCGAGGACGACCTTGTCCACGCTGCCCGTGTGGCTGGAGTTCACCAGCAGGCTCGCACCGGCATAGACCGACGCGATCTGCGTGTAGGGCACCTTGCCCGTGCGCTCGACCGCGTCCCCGAGACCCAGCTCCGCGATGCGCGCGTCCACCCGCAGGGCATACTCGTCATCCCCGCTGGCCAGCCCGGCGCCCACCAGTTGCAGGACCACGTCGCGACCCTCGGCGCGCAACTGCGCCAGGGCTTCGATGATGGTCAGCGGATCCTTCGCGGGCGTGAGCCGACCGACGCTGACGATGCGCTGCGGCGGCGCGGGCGCGTCCGCGGCCATCGGGAAGTGCACGAGGTCGATCCCGTGCCCGGTGACGACCTTGTTGGGCGGATCGAGGCGCAGGGACTCCGGACTGGCGGTGAAGACCTTGTCCACCACCCCCACCGCCTTGCGCAGGCGCGCATCCACCCCGGCGTGGGTGTACCACAGGAACAACCCCGCCCCGGCGCGGCGCGCGGGTCCGCGGGCCACCAGGGCGTAGCGCGGCACCATGTGGGCCAGCACGGCGTCGAAGCCGTCGTCCAAAAGGGCCTCGCGCAGGACGCGCTTGTAGCGCAGGTAGCGCCGAACCCGCCCCTTGCGGCCGATCTCGCGCCAATCGACGTTCTGCGGCAGGCCGCGGGTCTCACCGACCTCCAGCGCCACGACACGCACCTGCTCCACGTGGTTCGCGAGCCCCTCGATCCAACGCACGACGAAGCCGAGCACCGCGTCGTCGCGATCCAGTACCTGGGTCAGAAGGAGCAGCCTCATCGCCTCACCGCCTCCAGACCCACCAGGTCGTGCAAGCCCCGCGCGTAGCCCTCGAGCACCCGCGCGTACTCGAAGCGCTCGGCGATCGAGCGCGCCGCGGCGCCCATGGCCAGGCGCCGGTCCTCGTCCTCGAGCAGATGCTCGATCGACTCGGCCAGCGAGGGGGTGTCGAAGCCACACAGGCGCCCGGCCGCCCCGTCCGCCAGCAACTCCCCCATCACTCCGACTCGGGTGCTGACCGCAGGCGTGCCGCAGGCCATGGACTCGACCGTGACGCGCGGGCCCCCCTCGCAGGTGGAAGCACAGACGAGCACGCGACTGGCCCGATAGCTGTCGGCCAGGTCCGTGGCCGTCGCCACCCAATCCACGAAGCGCACCTGATCCCCGAGGCCAGCGCGGGCGACGCGCGCCTCGGTCGCCGCGCGCAGGGGCCCGCGACCGATCAGGGTCGCGCTGACCCGACGCCCGCGAGCGCGCAGGAGCGCCAGGGCGTCGACGATGCGGTCGAGTCCCTTGTTGTTCACCATCCGGCCCACGAACAGCACGTCCTGCTGGATCTGCACCGGGGCGCTCGGCGGCGCGAAGAGCTCGAGGTCGATGTAGAGCGAGGGCAGCACGGTGATCTGCGCGTCCGGCACCCCCCAGCGGCGCAGCAGCGCCGGCATCTCACCCGAGTTGACCACCCGGAAGGCCCGCGCCCGCGATCGCGCCCAGGCGATGTAGCGCCGCGCCACGAAGCGGTCGAAGACCTCGCGCTTGTCGGCGGCGACGGGAATCCCGGGCACGTGGTGGATCTCCGACAGGTAGGGCACGCCGCTGCGGGCCGACAGGCTCGCCGACCCGATACCGTTGTAGAACCAGCCGTAGTCGTGGCTGACGATCAGGTCGGGCCGCTCGCTCGCGATCAGCTCCGACCCCCGCCGCTTGATGAAACCGACCATCGCGGCGCGACCCCCGGAGGCCGGGTGCAGGTGCACGTTGCCGTGGATCGACTCGGTCGTGACCGGACGATCGGGTCGCGGGCACAGCACGTCGATGCGCTCGAACCAACGCGAGAACTCGCGCTGCATCTGGAAGAAGGGCCCTTGCTCGCCGATCGACGACTGGCGATCGCCACTGACCATCAACAGCTTCATCGAGCAACCTCCGTGCGGCCCAGGGCCAGGGCCTCCGCGTAGACCGCCTCGAGCCGGTCGGCCAGGGCCGCGCCAGTGTGCCGCGTCCGAGCGACTTCGCGGGCCGCGCACCCCATGGCAACGCGACCGGGTCCGTCGTCCACCAGGCTGGCCATGGCCCGGGCCAGGGCCGAGACCATGGTCTCGGGGTCACCATCCGATCCCACCAGCCGTCCGGTGACGCCGTCCTCGATCAACTCCGGCACCCCGCCGACCGCCAGCGCCACGGCCGGACGCCCGGCGGCGGCGCCTTCGATCAACGCCACCGGCAGGCCCTCGTTCTTGGATGTCAAAAGGAGCAGGTCGAGGGCGGCGTGCACGGGCAGCACATCAGCCACCGCGCCGAGCAGGTGCACCCGCTCGCGCAGCGACCCCGGCAGGGCCGCGCGCGCCGCTTCCAAGGGGGCTCGACCCTCGCCGTCGCCGACGAAGGCCAGGTGCAGGCGGGCGACTCCGCTCGCGGCTAGACGCACGAAGGCAGCCAAGGCCAGCTCCGGTCGCTTGATCGGCGCCAGCCGCCCGAGCATGCCGACCAGCACGTCCCCCGAGCCGATTCCGAGCCGGGTCCGCAGCTCGACTCCCATCGGATCCCGCGACTCCCAAAGGTCGGGCAGCGAGAGCAGGCGCTCCAACTCGACCCCGGGCGGCACCACGCGGATCCGCTCCAGGGGGCAGACTCCCAATCGGTCCAGGTCCCTCGCCGTGGCGCCGCTGACAGCGATCACCGCCGCGCTGCGGCCGGCCCAACGCCGCTCGTGGGCGATCAGGCGCCGGGCGATCAAGCGCGGGAAGTAGCCCTCGAGCACGTGGCCGTGGAACGTGTGCACCAAGGGCGCCGTGGTGCGCTTCCAGGCGGCCGCACGTCCCAGGGCGCCGGCCTTCGAGGCGTGGGTGTGCACGAGCTCGGGCCGAAACTCGGCCAGCTCCCGACCCAGGGCGCGGCGGGCGCGCAGATCGCGCCAGGGATGCGGGCCGCGGGCAAGGTGGTCGATGCGTCGCACGTCGATGCCGCGCTCGAGGGCCGCTTCGAAGAGATCGCCTTCGCCCGGCTCCGGTCGCCCGACCAGGACCCGCACTCGATGGCCGCGAGCGGCCAGGATCGGGTCGCAGGCGAGCACCTGCCGAGCCGGTCCGCCCAGGTTGAGTCGAGTCAGCACGCGGGCGATGCGCATCGGTAGGGAGCGCCCCGGGGACGGGCGGCGGCGGCAGTCTACCCGCTGCGGCATCGACTTCAGCCTCGGGTGCCGACGTGCAGCGGCACCTTCGGACCGAGTCACTCCACGCCGAACAGGCTCAGGTGGTAGGCCACCAGCAGGGTGTAGACCCCCGCGGCCCCCCACAGGCCGAAGCGCGCGATCCAGAAGTTCTTGTGCAGGCACAGGACCACCAGCGCGGTGGCGATCAGGCCCGACTTGAGCAGCACGAAGCCGCTGCGGCCCGTCAGCAGCATCCGATCGGCGAGCGGATTGACCTCGACCCCACCGGCTTGCAGGTGAACCAGGGTGAAGTAGGAGTCGGCGATGTTCATGGCCGCGATCCAGAAGATCAGCAGCCACAGCTTCGTGCCGTAGAGATCCACGAAGACGCCCTGCTCTTCGTTCCCACGCCGATTGCCACGACGCCTCCCGCCCAGCAGGCTGAAGCGGGAAAAGCGGGGAGTCGGCCTGCTGCGACGCTCTTGGCTGCGTTCGCGGAAGGCGGTGTCGGCAAGGTCGGCCTCGGACATGGCGAGGCATCCCTCGTCGACCGGGACCCGCGGACGGCTCAAGCCGAACCGCCCAAGATGCCGTCGGCGCGGCCGTCAGCGCCGCCGACGACCGAGGCCGTGAGCCAGGGGGGATCGACTCAGCCGTCCTGGCCGTCGCCGGCTCCCTCGGCATCACCGTCGGCACGACCGTCGGCCCCGCTCTCGGCGGGTTCGGCCGGCGGGTCCCAGAAGTCGGCCCGGACCGGGTGTCCGAAGAGGCGGTTCGACAGCCAGGGACGCTCCAGAGCTCCCTGCGGCAGGGGCTCGATGATCGGGTCCTCCATCCACAGCTCGGTCAGCTGGGGCGCATCGATGCCGCCCATGAAACGGCGGTAGGGAAGGATCAGCTCCTTGGGCACCTGGATCGTCTCCGGATCCGGCTCGGCCTCGAGCAGCGCCGCCGGCGGGTCGGCCAGCTCCGGATCGGGCTGCCGCGCGACCCAATCCTTGACGCCCTGGTCGCGCCAGGCCTCGACCAGTCGACGCCGCAGGTCGGCGCGAATCGAATCGGTCAGCGGGACGTGGCGCCAATCGACGAAGTCCATGGCGACGGTGTAGTCGAAGCCGATGGACTCGATCGTCCGGAACTGCATCTGCACCGGGAAGCCATCCTCGGAGTCGAGGTAGAGGGCGAACTCCTTGGCCGACTCCATCTCGAAGATGTTGATCGGGCGCGTCAGCTTGATCATGTAGACCGACGCCCCCGTGTCCTCGTCGCGCAGGTAGGTGAGCCGCCGGTTCTGCACGTCCAGTCCGAGCGGGAACATCGTCAGCAGCAGCTCGCGCCCGATCAAGCCCCGGGCGCGCTGCTCGGCGGCGGACTCACGCACCGCGCCCCCGGGCGACTCGGCCCAGGACACCTCGCCGTCCGACACCATGCGCTGGTAGACGCTGGCGTAGTTCTCGCCCATGTCGGAGTCGGTGACGTACTCGGAGAGCATGTAACCGCTGGACTCCGGCTGAACGTGGACCAGGCGCGGCACGTAGTTGTGCACCATCCAGCCGTCGTCCCCACTGGCACCGGTCGGGTCGAGGTTGACGTAGGTGGTCTCGAGCAGGTCGTAGCGCAGGCCCGGCAGTGAGGACCACACGTCGATCGAGACCTCACGGTCGTCCGCGACCCAGGCACGGCAGCCGTGCCGACGCCCGAGCAGCTCGAGGTCGTCCATCGCCCGCTTGCGCGCGGCGGGATCGGCGTAGGCGGCCTTGGCGGAGTTGGTCCTGGGCCGCTGCTGGGCCCCCTCCTGAACCGGCTCGCCGGCGAGGAACAGAGACGGGGCGACGGCGAGGATGAGCGCAGGGAGATTCATGGTCACAGGGGGGAGTCTAGCCGCCGCGGGGGTGGCAACTCAGCTACTACGGGCCACGGACTCGTAGTGATGGAGGGTCTCGTCAACCATCCGATCGAGGCCGAAGTGCTCGAGCACCCGCAGGTGACCAGCGCGACCCAGTTCGTGGCGGCGGTCGGCGGACTGGGCCAGCTCGGCCATGGCCCGGGCCAGGGCCTCGGCGTCCGAGGGCGGCACCAGCACGCCGGTCTGGCCGTCCACCACGACCTCCGGAACGGCCGAGACGTCGGTGGCGAGGACCGGCAGTGAGGTCGCCATGGCCTCCAGGAAGACGAGCCCGAGCCCCTCCCAGAGGGAGGCCATCACGAAGACGTCGCTGGCCGCCAGGATCTGGGCCACGTCGCGCCGGATCCCCGCGAAGACGACCGCGTCGCCCAGTCCCAGCTCGGCGGCGACGGCCTCGGCCCTCTGGCGCCCGTCGCCGAAGGGATCGTCTCCCACCAGCAAGAGGCGCAGGCGCGGTCCGAAGCTCTTGCGGGCGGCGGCGAAGCCGCGCAGCAGCACGTCGTGGGCCTTCTGCGGCGCGAAGCGCGCCACGCAGGTGAAGACCACGTCGCCGCGGCCCAGGCCCAGCTCGGCGCGCAGATCCATGCGCTCGGCGAAGGGCGCCGCAGCGGCGCGCTCGAAGGGTTCGGGGTCGAGCCCGTAGTAGACGCGCGCCTGGCGCCGCAGGGGCACGTGTCCGTAGCGCTCGACAAAGCGCCCGACGTGGTCGGAGAGCACGATCGTCAGCCGCGGCAGGCGCCCGATAACCGCGTGGACGGCCCCCACCAGTGGCCGCTTCAGCACCTGTTCGTCGTTGTGCTTGCCCGAGACCAGGCATCGCCGACGCCCGGCCAGGGTCGCCATGACCGCGGTCAACACATCCGCCTTGAGCAGGTGCGAGTGCACCAACTCGGCCCAGCGCAGGTGACTCCAAAGACCGAAGGGCCGAGTCGCGGGTACCTGCCCGACCCACTCCGCGCCGGCGGCGAGGAAGTCCTCCGTCAGGCGGCCCTCGCCCTTGAGGAAGACCATGCGCACCGAATGCCCGCGGGCGCATTGACCGCGCACCTGGGACAACAGGTGCATCTCGGCCCCGCCGACATCGAGGGTCGTCACCACGTGCAGGATCTTCAAAGCAGCTCCGAGTAGACCGCGTCCAGGCCGCGGACCATGTGATCGATGGTGTAGCCGGCGTCGAACCGCGCGCGCCCGGCGGCGCCGAGGGCCGCCCGCTGCGGCGCGGCGAGATCGATCGCGCGTGCCAGGGACGCCGCCAGCCCGGCCACGTCGCCCACCTCGCAGAGGAACCCGCTGGTGCCCTCTTGCACCAGGTCGCGCGCCCCGTCCACGCGGCTCGCCACCACCGCACGGCCGGCGGCCATGGCTTCGAGCACCGCGTAGGGCAGGGCCTCCCAGCGCGATGGCAGGCAGAGTACGTCGCAGGAGGCCATCAAGCGCGGCACGTCGTCGCGCCAACCGAGGAAGTGGGCGCGCTCGGCGATTCCAAGCTCCGCGGCCAGGGTGCGCAGCTCGGCGTCCATCTCGCCGTGCCCGGCAAGCAGCAGGTGTGCGTCCGGCCGCTCGCAAGCCGCGAGGGCGCGCAGGGCCAGGTCCTGACCCTTGGCCGAGTTGAGCAGCCCCACGACCAACACCACCGTCGCGCCGGCGGGCAGGCCCAGTTGCTGCGGCGCGAGCGGCTCGGCCCGGCGCCAGGGCTCGGGGTCGATTCCGTTCTCGACCACGCGCACCCGCGCGGGCTCGATCACTCCCGAACGCGCGATGGTCTCCGCCTCGCCGCGGCTGACCGCCACCAGACGGTCGGTCCGCCGCCCGAGCTGCACCTCGATCGTGCGGAACAGCCGTCGCTTGCGCGCGCTGAACATGGCGTCGAACAGGAAGGCGAAGGTGTGGGGCGTGTGCACCCGGCGACCGATGCCCGTGCGCAGGGAAGCCCAGCGCCCCAGGGCACCGGCCTTGCTGGAGTGGGTGTGGACGATCTCGGGGCGCGACTCGCGCAACTGCGTCGCGATGGCCTTGGCGTGAGAAGCATCCAGGCGCGGCTTGATCGAGCGCACCATCGCTAGCTCTCGAACCTGCACCCCCGCCGCACGCATCTGCTCGAAATCCCCGCGCACGCTCGGCTCACGCTCGGCCGAGGCGATCACGGCCACTTCGTGTCCCGCGTGCGCTTGCCCACAGGCGACGTCGCGCAGGTGCCGCCGGGTGCCACCGATGGTGGCCTCCATCACGTGCAGAATCCGCATCGAGTGAACGTCTGCCCGCCGCGGCTCAATGGGCCCCGGTGCCCTTGACCACGGCGAAGACGGTCAGCACGAGGATCACGAGGTCCAACAGCAGCGAGCGGTTCTCGACGTAGTAGATGTCGTAATCGAGGTTCTTGTGGATCTCCTCGGTACGCGCGTAGGAGATCTGCCACAGGCCGGTGATGCCCGGCTTCGCGCGCAGGCGCTCGCGCTCGAGCGCGCCGTAGCCGGCCACGATGAAGGGCATCTCGGGCCGCGGGCCGACCATGCTCATCTCACCGGTCAGGACGTTCAGGACCTGCGGCAGCTCGTCGAGGCTGTAGCGTCGCAGCAACCGACCGACGGTCGTGATGCGCGGGTCATGGTCGTCACGCGGCGCCGGCGCGTCGCCGGACAGGTGCACGTGCATGGTGCGGAACTTGAAGATCCGGAAGGGCCGTCCATCCTTCCCGATGCGCTCCTGCAGGTAGAAGATCGGCCCCTCCGAATCGCGCTTGATAAGGATCGCCGCGACGACGAACAGCGGCGCCGTCAGGACCAGGGTGACCAGGGCCAGGGCGATGTCGAGCAGGCGCTTGACCAGGGCCGACAGCGTGCCCTGGCTGCGGTCCGGCCGACTGATCAGCGGGATCGAGTCGAGGTTCTCGATCCTCACCCGCTGGCTCATCAGGTGGTAGAAGCGCGGGACGACCCGGTAGGTCACCCCCAGGGCCTCGAGGCGTTCGATGAACTCCATCACGCGCTCCTCGGCGGCCTCAGGCAGGGCCACGAAGACCTCGGACACCTTGAAGCGACCGATCAAGGCCTCGAGTTCGTCGAAGGTCCCGAGCACCACCGAGCGCTCCATCGATCGACCGACTTCATCCGGGTCATCGCCGACGAAGCCCACCGTGCGCAGCCCGAGGGTCGGGACCAGGGTGAACTTCCGCATCAGCCACTGGGCCGTGGTGCCGGTGCCGAGCACCAGGGCGTTGCGGTTGCCAATCCCGCGACGGTGCAGGCTCTGGATCGTCTTGAAGGAGACGAAACGACTGACCGTCGTGAAGAACAGGATCAGCACGAACGAAACCAGCAGGGTCAGACGCGAGAAGGACGTGGGGTCGAGTCGCAGGTCGATCGCCGCGTGGAGCTGGCGCAGGGCGCGGAAGACCGCGTCACCATCCGCTGTCGAGGCCACGCCCGCCGCGGTGGGCTCGGTGCTGCGCAGCAGCAGCGTCAGGGTCACCACCACCAGGAAGGCCACCGCGCAGGACTTCGCGATGGCCTTGAACTCTTCCACGTTCAAGAGGCTCTTGACCGGGCTGTACATCCCGAAGGCGTGGAAGCAGACCAGGCAGACCGCCGCCGTGAGGGTCCACAGCTCGATGTAGACCGAGAGCGGGACCCCCGCCCCGGGGCCCCCCGAACGCTGCCCGATCAGGAATCCGACCAGGCACGCCAGCAGCACCACCCCCAGGTCGATCAGGACCTGGGCGGCGAGCATCAGGGGCTCGAAGTGGCGCCTGACGAAGTGTCCGAACGCGTTGTCGCGTTCCTGGATCGGGGTTCGGGAGTCCACGTGGGTCCGCAGCGCTGGGCTGGCGGGGTCTCGGTGCGGGGGTCCGGCGCGGGGCCGGTCGGCGGTCGGCGGTCGGTCGGCGGTCGGTCGGATGGCCGGAAGGGGTTCTGGCGCAGGAGGATACCCCCGCGGGAGGGGGCCAAGAGGCCCCATCGGGTGGATGAGCCCCCGGACTCCAGGCTCGGCCGCCGAGTGGTCGCCGATCCGGGCTGGCGCGCGGCCTCGGCCGGGATTCGAACTACCGAGCGAGTTCGGCCAGAAGGTTCGGGACTGTGGACGCGGCGCGACCGGCCTGGGCTCCGAAATTCGCCCGGAACCCGTGGGCAGGTCCGAACCCCACGTCGTCCGACACCGCGCGTAGGGCGGCCCAGGGTAGACCGGCCTCGTCGGCGACCCAGGCGGCTGCCGCCGTCTCCATGTCGGCCACACAGGCACCGAGGTAGGCGCGGGCCAGACGGAGTCGGCGCCAGGGACTCAGGACCGGCCGGTCCGCGGTCAGGAACCAACCCGCGTGGCCGGCCGCGGCCCGGCGCCAGGCGGCGAGCAGCACGGGATCCGCCAGGCGCTCCCGATCGGATCGAACGGCCAGGTCCGCCTGCACCGCGCGCTCGCAGTGGACCAGGTCCCCCACACGCTCACGGCGCCGGAGCCCGCCGCAGACGCCCACCACCAACAGGGATCCGGCACCGGCCCGCACCAGGTGGCTGGCGGCCCGGGCGGCCCGCACCTTGCCGACCCCGCCGACGGCCGCCAGCACGGGCTGGCCGCGGTGGTCGGTCAACTCCAGCTCGAGTAGCTCGAAGGCCCCGGGACCGCGCTCGATGACCCGGGCACCCAGGCCCAGCTCCCCGAGTTCCTGGGGCAGGGCCACCAGCAGCGCGGGAGGTCCGGTGGGCGTCGGCGTGGCGGTCATGCGGGCATTCTCGGGCCATCCACGGCGTCGGGACCAGGGCCCTGTGCGGAACCCGCTGTGTAGCCAGCCACCGCCCGCCGCTACGCTCCTGCCCCGCCGAGCTAGTGCGGCCGTGCCCATGCGACCCAGTGACCTCGTCTTCTTCTCCAGCGGGCTCGCCGCCCTCTTGTACCAGGTGGCCTGGGCGCGCCTGGCCACGCGCACCCTCGGGGCCGACGCATTCGGCGCAGGCGTGGTGGTCGCGACATTCATGGGCGGCATGGCCCTGGGCGCCATGTTGGCCGGGCGCGGTCCGCTCGCGCGCGCCCGCCGACCCGAGCGCGCCTTCGCCGCGGTCGTGATCGCAGCCGCCCTCGTGGCCACGGCCACCGCGGGGTTGGTCGGCTTTCCTGCGGGTGCCTCGCGAGCCCTGGACGGAACCCTCACCGCCGCGCTCCTGTTGCCGACCACCCTGGCGATGGGCGCGACCTTTCCGCTCATGGGTCGGCTGACCGAGCGCGAGTCCGCGACCCTCGGCGCCCGCACCTCGCGGTTCTATGGCGCGAACACCCTGGGCGCGGCTACGGGAGCGATCGTGGCCACCTTCCTGGCCCTGCCGTGGTTGGGCCTGCGGGGGACGATCTTCGCAGGGGCCGCGATCGACGTCTTGGCGGCCCTGGGTGCCCTGGTGCTACTGGCCGGACCGGCGAGCGACGCACCAGCGGGGCCCGCGCGCGGTCGACGGCCCAGCGTCCCGGGTGTCTCGCGCCTGCTGCTGATCACGGGCCTTCTGGGAGGCGCCAGCCTGGCGCTCGAAGTTGTCCTGACCCGACTCCTGGTGAGCCTGACCGGCGCTTCGGTCTACGCCTTCGGGTTGGTGCTCGCGGCCTACCTGGTGGGATTGGGCCTGGGCGCGCGCCAGGGTCGGCTGTGGCTGGACGGCAGCCGCGATCCTCGTCCCATCCTGGCGCGCGCCGGGGTGGGCGCCGTCGCCGCCGCCTGCGCGGGACTGTTGCTCCTGGGCCTGCAGATCGGCTCCGGCGACGTGTTCGAGCCCCTCGCCAACCGCACCCCCACCAAGGGCGGGGTGACCGGCATGTGGCTGTCCCAGTTCATCCTCGCGGCGGTGGCGTTGATTCCGCCCGCGGTGGCCTTCGGCCTGGCCCTGCCCGCCGCCATCGCCTGCGCGGTGCGGTCGAGCGGCACGGACGCTGCCGAGGTCGACGAGCCGCGCCTCCTGGCCCGCTTCTACACCTGGAACACCCTGGGTGCGGCCCTGGGCGCGATCGCCGCGGCATGGTTGCTGTTGCCTGGCCTCGGCCTGCGGGGCGCGACCCTGGCGGCCCTGGCACCGGCCGTCCTGGCCTGGCTGCTCGCCCCGGGCGTGCCCGGTCGGAATCGGCTCCTGACCGCGCTCGGGCTCACCACGCTCCTGGCCCTGACCTTCGCGCGACGCGGAGCCCAGGAGATCGACGTGGTAGCGAAGGCCGTCGGACCTGTCTGCACCGCGGTCGTCGAGCGCATGCCCGACACCGATCCGGCGCAGCTCGCGCTGCGTATCGACGGCAAGGTCGTGGCCTCCTCCGCTCCGGTCGACCTGCGGTTGCAACGACTCTTGGCGGTGATCCCCGCCGCCCTGCACGGCCGGGTGGAGACCGCCCTGGTGGTCGGGCTGGGCATGGGCACGACGGCGGGCGCCCTGGCCGAGTTGGAGTCCCTCGAGCACTTGAGGGTGATCGAGCTGTCGCAGTCGGTGGTCGACGTCGGACCCGCCTTCGAGCCCTGGACGGGCGGCCTCTTGGACGATCCGAGGCTGCAACTGACCATCGGCGACGGGCGCTCCTGGTGCGCGCGGTCCCGCGTCGAGGGCGGGCCGCGCTTCGATCTCGTGACAGCCGACCCGATCCACCCCTGGACCCGCGGCTCGAGCGACCTCTACGCGGTCGACCACTTCGAGCGCCTGCGCGACCTGCTCGCGCCCGGCGGCGTGGCCTCCCAGTGGTTGCCGCTGTACCAGCTCTCCACCGCCGACGTGCAGACCGTGGTCGCGTCGTGGTGTGCCGCCTTCCCGCGCACTTCGGCCTGGCTGACCGCCTACGACCTGGTTCTGGTGGGGTCGAACGATCCACTGCGCTCCATCGACGAGCTCGCGCGCGGCGCGCTGCCGGCGGGTACGGCGACGATTCTCGGGGCCATCGGCGTCGACTCGGGCGCCGACCTCGCGGCCCTGCGCGTTGCCGACGACACGCGCCTGCGGGCGTTCGCCGAGGGCTCGCGACCGATGGTCGAGAATCGGCCGGTACTCGAGTTCAACGCGCCCAAGAGCTTCCTGGCCGGCTTCAGCGAGCAAGTGCTGCTGTGGGCCGTGGAGGACGGCGTCGCCGAGGGCCTGCCCGAGCCCGCCCGCGACGGCGCCCGACGGCTGCGACAACTGGTCCGGGATTTCGTGACCGACCTGCCCAAGGGCGCCTCCGCCGCCGCCGAGCGCTTCGGCGAGCGGCTACTCGAGGCCAGCTAGGGCCGGCCCAGGGCGTATAGTTTCCGGCCCCGACCGCTCCCGAGCGCCCCCCGGCGCGCCGTCCCAGTCCCCCCACCAAGTCCCACGGAATGAGAATCGCGATCACCGGCGCCACCGGCTTCATCGGTGGCTACATGGTCCCCGGCATGCTCCGCGAGGGGCACCAGGTCCGGGTCCTCTGTCGACCGGGCCGGGCCGCCGCCCTGCCCAAGACCGACGCCGGCGAGTACGAGGTGCACGAGGGTGACCTGACCGACCGCGCGTCGTTGACGGGTTTCCTGAAGGACGTGGACCTCTTGCTGCACCTGGCCAGCGCCCACGACCACGTGCCCGACGAGATGATGCGCGCCATCAACATCGACGGCACCGAGAACCTGTTGTCGGAAGCCAAGGCCAACGCGCCGAGCCACTTCCGCTTCTGGGTCATCTCCTCCGCGGTCATCGGCGCGCCGGTGTACAGCTACTACCGCGACACCAAGCGCATCCAGGAGAAGATCATCCGAGCCGAGCGCTTCGAGTGGGCCTCGTTCCGGCCGACGTTGGTCTACGGCGTCGGCGACTACCGCCACACGGCGCCGCTGCTTCGTCGTTGCGCCGCGAAGTCGGGCCGCTACGTGGTGCCCCACGACGGCCTCTCGAAGATCAACCCGGTGCACGTGGACGACGTGGTCGACGCGATCCGGCGCTTCTTCGACTTCGAACGCGGCGTGGACTGCATGTACGAGCTCGCCGGACCCGCCGGCGTCTCCTACAACGAGTTCATCGACACGACGATCAAGGCCGCCGGCGGCGGGATCAAGCGCAAGAACATCTCCAAGCGCTGGGCCGACTGGGCGATCTTCATCAAGGGTCTGTTCACGGACGTGACCGAGGAGCGCCGCGCGTCGGCCTACTTCTCGCTGCACCACGAGCACGACATCTCCAATGCCCAGTACGAGCTCGGGTGGGCGCCGCGCACCTACGCCGAGGGCATCACCCAGGTCGCGCACGCCAGCGACTGGTGGCGCGAGGACAAGGCCTGAGCGGCGCGCGGGCGATGAGGGGCGCGCCCGTCAGCTCCGCCGCGCGAGCACGAGGACGATGAGCAGCCCCCGCACCGCCGCGCCCCCCCCGGGTGCCCTCGGCCCGCGCTTGCTGGCCGGGGCAATCGCCCTGGCGCTTGCGGGCTGCGGCGGCGCGGAGCAGGTCGAGTATCGCGAGGTCGCCCTCGAGCTGCTGCGCAGCCCCGAGCGGCTCGAAGTGCGACGAGAACCGGCTCGCTATCCGGTGCGGATCCAGGCCGTGAGTCCCCTGCGCTCCGTGGGTTCGGGCTCGGGCAACCGACCGGCGCTGGTGCTTCCCCCGGGCTCCGAAGTCGCCTGGGACCTGCCCGCGCTGGGGCCCGGGACGGAGCTGGTACTCGAGGTCGGCGTCGCCTGGCGCGACCACGAGGAAGCCCGCGGTCGGGCCACGATGGTCGGCCTCTTGAACGGCGAGCCGATCTTCGAAGACGAGTTGGTGATCGGCGGTGTCGACGTCGGCCGACGTGGCTGGATCGAACACCGGGTGGCGGCACCGGACGGCGGCGAGTTGGTCCTGCGCTGCACGTCGCCGGAGCTGAAGGGCCTGCGCACCGCGGTCGCCGGGCTGACTCTCGAGCAGCGCCACGTGGTCGAGGCCGCGCGATCGTCGCCCGCCGCGCCGAACCTGGTGTTGATCGTGATCGACACCCTGCGCGCCGACCGCGTGTCGGCCTACGGCTACGAGCGCCCGACGGCGCCGGCCATGGAGGCATTGGCCGCACGCGGGGTCCTATGGGAAGACGCCTGGTCGGTCGCACCCTGGACCTGGCCCTCGACCGCGTCGATCCTCACGGGGCAGGAGCCGCCGGCCCACGGGGTGCTGGACCGCTTCTCGTGCTACCTGCCCGACGCCAGCCAGACCCTGGCCGAGCGCCTGCGCGCGGCTGGCTTCGACACCGCCGGATGGTCCTCGAACCCGCTGATCAGCGCGGAGCAGAACTTCGCCCAAGGCTTCGCGCGCTTCGAGACCGAGGACTGGACCCGCTCGGCTCAGTTCGTCGAAGCGCCCCTGGCCTGGCTGGAGGGCGCCCGTGACCGGCGCTTCCTGCTCTACCTGCACCTGACCGATCCGCACCTGCCCTACCAGCCCGAGTCAGAGCTGCGCGCGCGCTTCGCGTCGGCGCCGATACCTGAGGGCTTCGAGATCGACGACCTCGCCGAGGACCTGCGGGCGCGGGTGGGCGAGCCGGAGTGGGTCCGCGCCGCGATCGACCACGCCAGCGACCTCTACGACGCCGAGGTGGCCGCCAGTGACCGCGCCGTAGCTCGAGTGGTCGAGCAGCTCGAGCAACTCGGCCTGACGGACTCGACCCTCGTGATCGTCACCAGCGACCACGGCGAGGAGCTCCTGGAGCACGGCCTGTTGGGCCACTCGCACCAGCTCTTCCGCGAGTCGCTGATCGTGCCTCTGATCGCCGCCGGTCCGGGTCTGCCCGCCGGCGTGCGCGTCGACTCGGCGGTGCAGAACCACCGGCTGTTGCCCAGCATCCTGACTTGGCTGCACCTGCAGCCCAGCGGCGGGCTTCCGCCGATCCTTCCGCTCGCCAACGAGTCCCGTCCACCGACCCTGCGCTTCGGCACCGAAGTCGGAGATTGGATGGCGACGGGCACCAGTGAGCGCCTGCTCGCCAGGCGCGCCGACGGGGAGCTGGTGTTGTGGATGGAGAGCGGCGAGCGCCTGGCGATCTTCGACACGAAACGCGACCCCGCCGAGACCGTGGACCTCTTGCCGGCCCGTCGCGCCGACGCCGAGCGCGGGCGAGCCGACCTGCAAGGCTGGTGGCAGCGCCAATCGTCGGGCCGCCCCGTGTCCCTGGCCGGCGGCGAGGCGACCGCCGAGATGTTGCGCGCCCTGGGCTATCTCGAGGACGACGAGTAGCCCGGTCGGCTCACTCATCCCCGGTAGCGACGGTCAGCCATTGAGGGCGCCTTCGAGCAGAGGCGCTCGGCCGAGACTCGACTCGGGCCAACGGCGCTCGGTGGATCGACTCGAGCCAACGCCACTCGATGCACGGAGCGCCTCCTACTTCGGCCTATGGCAGCAGCACCAGGCCTACCTGGTTGCTGGCACTGACCACCGCCGGCCCCGCGGGGTCGATGGCGAGCAGCGCGTGCAGCAGCTTCGAGCCGGCCAGGGACGGGTCTGTCCCCGGCGCTATGGCGAAGCGCGCCCGGGCGGAGCCGCCCGGGTCCAGGAGGCCCAGTCCGGCTTGCAACGGCAGCGTGTTCGGGTGGCTCAGGGTGAAGCTGAGGTAGCCGTCGACGCCCAGGGGCACGACCACTCCGTTGACGGCGAGGTCCGACGTGGGCTCGGTCATCGAGCCGAGCACCAGGTAGATCAATCCGGCGAGGGGCGAATCCCCGTCGAAGTCGAGGTTCTGGATGCCGCCGGCTGACAGGGACAGGGTCGGCGGGCAGCCGGAGAGGCCGCCCTTGTCCGGCAGACTGAAGAGGCTGACCGAGCCCTGGTCCTGGCCTAGCAGAGGCGGGCTACCGCTGTTCCGGCCCACTGCGACCACGCCCCCATCGACCGCGACCTCGACCCAATCCAGCGCCAGCTCGTCGATCTGGGCACTGCTCACGGTTTGCGATGATTGCAGCTTCGCGGTCTGCTCCCAACCACCGACGCCACGCTCGAAGATGTAGGTCGGGCGCGGACCCGTCGGCTTGCCATGGCGCGACGAGCCCGCGATGACCCGCGACCCATCGACGGCGAGGCCGGTGCCGAAGCGATCCTGGGGTGCGACGTCGGCGGGTAGCAGCAGCGCCGTGGTCGACCAACCCGCCGCCTCCTCGAAGACGTACACGCCACCGACGTTCTCCCCTCCGACGTCGCCATCGGCGGCGCCGCAGGCTGCGAGGGATCCGCGCAAGGCGACCCGTTGGCCCATGAGGATCGGGGCCAGGGGATCGCTGGCCACGGGTGAAGGGAGCAGGGTCGCGACGTGACTCCAGCCCCCAGCGACGGCCTCGAACAGGCACGCCGCGCCGCTGTCCAGCAGCAGGCTGTCGTCGAAGGGTGCCCCGACCAGAAGGCGCGAGCCGTCGAGCGCAACGTCGGATCCGAATTGGGCGTTGGAGGTCAGGCCCGGCTGCTGTCCAGTGAGGACCACGTCGAGTTCCCAAGCGCCCGCGATGCGCCGGTAGAGGTACACCGCACCATCGTCGTTGGTTCCGCCGACGTCATACCAGGGCGCGCCGACCGCGAGCCGGTCGCCCGCGAGCGCGATGCGTTCCCCGTAGAGTTGGAGCGAGCCGCCGGATGGCGAGGGAGCCAGCGTTGCCGACAGGGTCCACCCTCCGGATCCCTGGTGGTAGAGGCGCACGAGCGGCGGTTGGCGCTGGGAGATCGCCAAGGTCTGGCCGCTGAGTGCGATGTCCAAACCGAAGGACGCAACGGCCGCCGGTATCGGCGCCGTCAGGACTTGCGACTGCTGCCAGCCACTTGGGCCTCCGGCCCACACCTGGACGAAGCCGGCTGACTGATGGGCGCCGACGCGCGCGAAGGCGGAAGAGACCACCAGGCGATCGCTCTGGAGCTCGACGCCGCGACCGAAGCCGGAGAGACCGTTCAGGGGAGCTTCGAAGCTCTCCAACTCGCACTGGGCGAGCGCGGGCAGAGGGAAGAGCAGACTGGCGACGAGGGTCGCAAGGGGCGCATTCATGTCGATGTTTCGTGTCGAGAACAGATGGAGGTTCCCTCTTCCGCCTGCATCGTCGGAGGCGGTTCGCGCAAGCCACTGGTGAGCTGCGCGCGCAACGGGTACCCCATCCCTCGATCAAGGGGGGGGCTGACCACGAAGAGGCATGCGATTCGATCCGACTTGCCGGACAACTGAAGTGGTCAGCAACTGAGCGGGCGTTTCGAACAAGTGTGATTCCGATTCGCGCGCGCCGCGGCCGCTCCCAACCACCACTCGACTCCGCCCTGGTTCGCTCGCAGCGAGAAGTCCACGCCGGCTCCCCCGACGACAAGCGGCCGGCGGTTCCGAGTTGCGCGACGTGGTCTCGCGCAGCGCCCAGTGCTCGCCATGGACCTTCGGCACCGGGGCTCGACCCGACCGTCAGATCGGGTCCGCCGTTGCGAAGCGATCCGTTTCGAGTTTCAGAACCTGCGAGGGCTGGGGTGCATTGGAGCGTGACCGCTTTCGCGCTGCGGCCAGTCGCGCCCCAAGGACAACGGCGCGATGCGCCTCGCGATCCGCCAGGAAATCGCAAACTCCGCGCAGACCGACGTCGGCCTGTGTCGGAGAACCGTGCTGCGGGCCCCGCGCCACAGGGCCGTGCCGCGGGGCCGTGCCAAAGGCACAGCACCCCGACAAGCCTGCCAAACCCTCCCCGTGGGACCCTCTGCCCCGCCCGGCTCAGGCCCGGCGGCGGAAGAGCGTGAAGTAGCGCGCCACCTTGCTGGCCAGTCGGCCCGGGTGACGCAGCTCACGCACGATCCGCCGCGGCCGCAGGTAGAAGCTGCGGTAGGCCTCGCGGATCTTCTCCTCGATCTGCGCGGCGGTCATGTGCTCGTTGCCCTCGAGGGCTTGGAAGCCGGTCATGGTCGCGTAGTCGAACTCGCGCTCGCCGCGCAGCATCTGGTACAGCGGCGTGCCCGGGTAGGCCGTCACCGCACAGAACTGCACCTGGTCGGGGTCGAAGCGCTCCACCAGCCGGATCGTCTCGTCGGCCATCTCGGGGGTCTCCTCCGGGAAGCCGATCATGCAGAAGGCGCGGGTCTCGATGCCGTAGTCGCGGGCGGCCCGGAAGACCTCCTCGGCCTTGTCCAGATCGGAGAGCTTGTTGCCGCAGTGCTTCTTCTGGATCTCGGCATTACCCGACTCGACGCCCAGGGAGATGTGGCGGCAGCCCGCTGCGGCCATCTTCTGCAGCACCTCGCGGTCGAGGGTCTTGACCGCCGTCTCGCACTGCCACTCCAGGCCCGTCATGCCCTTGGCGATGATCCCGTCGCAGATCGCGTGGATGCGGTCCTTGCGCGTGGTGAAGATCGGGTCGCGGAAGACCACGTGGCGGATGCCGTGGGTGAAGTACAGGTCCTCCAGCTCGGCCAGCACGCTCTCCGGACTGCGAAAGCGGAAGCGCAGACCCTGGGCCAGGGTGTAGCCGCAGAAGGAACAGTTGAGCGGGCAGCCGCGCGAGGACTTGACCGTCGTGATCGCGCCCTCGATGCCGGGGAAGCGGTAGCGGCTGTTGTCGAGCAGGTGCCGCGCGGGGATCGGCAGGTCGTCCAGGGTCGAGATCTTGTCGCGCTCGGGCTCGTGCACGATCTCGCCGTCGGCGCGACGGTAGGTCACGCCCTCGACGCCCTCGAAGCGGCGCTCGGCGTAGGCGGCACCGTCGGCCGCGCGACGCACCAGGTCGCGCACCGTGTACTCGGGCTCGCCGCGCACCACGGCGTCGACGTTCTCGCCGTCGAAGATCTCGCCCGGCGTGTAGGTCACCTGGGAGCCGAGCATGGCCACCGGGACCTTCAGGGCCTCGCGGATGCGCTTGGCCAGGCCCA
Organism: Engelhardtia mirabilis; assembly: GCA_007751255.1. Taxonomy (GTDB): domain Bacteria; phylum Planctomycetota; class UBA1135; order UBA1135; genus Engelhardtia; species Engelhardtia mirabilis. The sequence continues at coordinate 3,250,125 of CP036296.1, read as the reverse complement.
GGTCCTGGTCCAGGGAGGTCGAACTCGAGTCCAGGCAGACGAAGCCCGGAGCCTCCGCGACGACCCGCGCCAGGGTCCCGTCCAGGTCCAGGTCGAAGGGGTCCGCGTCGACGATCGCCACCTGGTGGCCGTCGGACTCGAGCACCGAAGCCACGTGGGCCAATTCGATCGGCGGGTAGAGCAGGCCGGGATTGACGGCCATGCCGAAGCCCCCCATCAGACCGCGACTGACGCGGAACTCCGGGGGACTGGGCGGGTTGACGAGGACGACCTTCAAGGGAGCTGTTCCGGGCGCGCTGGAGGGGTTGGGAGCAGAAATCTCCAGTTCGCGCCAGGTGAGTCTATCCCGGGCCGGGCCCGGCGGCCCGACCGGGTGGGGTTCCCCTGGGGGCTTTCAGGGCCGCCCAGGCGCACCGCGCAGCTCGGATCACCCGCTCCGGTCCAACGGACATCTCAGCGCACCTCGACCCGAAGCGCGTGGGTCCACTGCACCTGCGGGGCGCCGGGGCAGCCATCCCCGGACGGGAAGAAGCCCTGGAGCCCGAATTCGACCCCACTCGACCCCACCGGCAAGGGGAGCGGCAACTTCGAGAAACCAGCAGGCCCACTCGACCAGGGCAGGACCAGGGTCGGCTGTCGGAGGTCGATCCAAGCCGTTGCGCCGACACCGGGCACGGGCAGGCCTTCACTTGGCGCACCGAGCACGAGGACGCCGGCCGAGTCACTCCGCGCACAGCTCACGTAGAGCTCGAAGTCGCTCGCTCCGGCCAGCGGCGTCCGCGTCGCTCCCAGGTAGCTGGGTTGCAGGCAGCCCGGTGAGGACTCTCCGAAGCGGGTCACGCCGTTCGGAAGCATGTCCATCTTCGCGGCGAAGAACTCCGTCGTGCCGGTGAAGCTCGTGTCGTAGGCGCCGGGCCTCACCGGGAAGAGCGGCGTCCAAGCGGCCGCCCGAGGTATGACCAGAAGCTGTGGACGGTGAACTGAGAGGAAACGCGACGTACCCTTGGTGCTCGACATCACTCGACACCCAAGCCCCCAACGCGGGGGAAGGACACGCCGCATGAAGCAGCCTAGCGACTCGATCCAGTTCCAGCCAGACGCCCCGACCGCCGACATCCTCCAGGACGTTCTCCGAGAGGGCGCGAGGAAGATGCTCATCACGGCCCTGCAGGCCGAGGTCGCCGAGTACATCGACGCCCACGCGGACCAAGTGGACGAGCAGGGCCGCAGGCTCGTGGTTCGCAACGGCTCGTGCCCCGAGCGCACGATCCAGACCGCCTTGGGCGACATTCCGATCGGTCGTCCTCGAGTCGATGATCGTCGCTTGGACGACGACGGCAATCGGATCCAGTTCCACCAGCAAGATCCTGCCTCCATACTTGCGCCGCTCGAAGACCATCGAGGAGCTGATCCCGTGGCTGTACCTGCGCGGAATCTCGACCGGCGACTTCGGCGAAGCGCTCGGTGGCCTCCTCGGCGAAGGGGCCGCCGGTCTCTCGGCCTCGACCGTGGTGCGCCTCAAACAGGCGTGGGAAGAGGAGCACCGGACCTGGAGCAAGCGCGAGCTCGCAGGCAAGCACTACGTCTACCTGTGGGCCGATGGCATTCATTCGAACGTGCGCCTGACGGACGAGCGCGCCTGCATGCTCGTGATCATGGGCGCCACGGCCGACGGCAAGAAGGAGCTGGTGGCCGTCCACGATGGTGAGCGCGAGAGTGAGCAGTCCTGGACCGAAGTCCTGGTGGACCTCAAGGCCCGTGGCCTCACGATCGCTCCGAAGCTGGTCGTCGCGGACGGCGCGCTCGGCTTCTGGAAGGCCAGCGCCAAGGTCTGGCCAACCGCGCGGGGGCAACGCTGCTGGGTCCACAAGACGGCCAACGTCCTGAACAAGTGCCCGAAGTCGATGCATCCCAAGATCAAGGCTTCGCTGACCGAGATCTGGAACGCCGAGACGCGAGAGGACGCCGAAGCGGCCATGACCCTCTTCAAGTCCAGCTACGGTGCCAAGTACCCGAAGGCCGTCGAGTGCTTGCTCAAGGACCGTGAGGCAATGCTGGCCTTCTACGACTTCCCGGCCGAGCACTGGCGCCACCTACGCACCACCAACCCCACCCGAATCCACCTTCGCGACGATCCGGCTGCGAATCAGCCGGACCAAAGGCGCAGGATCCCGAGCCGCCGGCCTCGCCATGGTCTACAAGCTCGCCAAGTCGGCCGAGAAGACCTGGGGGAAGCTAAACGGCCACGAACACCTCGGAGACGTCATCCGAGGAGTCCAGTTCAAGGACGGCATCAAGGTCGCCGCGTGACCTCTCCAGGGATTCCGTCCACAGCTCTTGGCAATACCTCCCGGCCCCGCGACGAACGCCCTCCTTCAGTGTGCCTCACGCGTCGAGCGATGCGACGTTGACGACTGCGAGACTGAAGCCTGCGATTCTGACGATGACTTGCTCCGCTCGTTCTCACTCGCAGTGCCTCCTGCTGTTCGTGCTCTACACCCCGAACCTCGGCATGAATCAGGCACTTCGATCCCACTTGCGCCTGTTCCATTTGCAATCGACCATGGCGATCGCTTGATCGAGGACTAGCTGAAATCGTACCGCGCCATCGACCCGACCACCTCTCACCTCGCGAGCGCCGTCCTGCGCGCACTGATCGCCCTCGTTGCGGCGACGGAAGCGCTTCACTGCAGGCTGAATTGCCCGCTGAACCGGATTTCCGCGCGGCCGGTCGAGGACAGCTCGACGATCTGATACTCATCGTCGGAAAGCCCGGTGTCGCCGAACGGTGAGATCACCCATGCGCCCGCTTCGAGACCATGGAGCACGTACGGAGCGCCCGCGAAGGTGGCCGTTCGGTACCTGCTGAGCCACGCTCCGTTGTCGGAGTGACGCAGTGCGTCGAGTGGCGCGACGTGGATTCTCGTGAGCCCGTCATAGAGCGACTCTCCGCCTTCTGCGACTCGAACGAGAAGGCACGCGATCTGAGCGCGCGGCGGGACGTCGATCTCGAGGACTCGATCGACGGAGAGGTCGATCCGGGGCGCTGGCGCACCGGCAGTGTCGGGGAGCGACTCCAGGCCGACCCCCACCCGCAGCGACCATTGGTAGGGCTCGGGTCTCAGGCCACTGATGAGGAGTTCGTCGTCGAAGCTCGGTACCGTCACGAAGACGTTCTCGCTCTCCCCGATCAGGTTCAAGCGCCCCGCGCTCGTCCACGGAGTCGACGGTGGCCCTTCGGGACCGACGCGGAACCGGACTCGTAGGTCGACCACCGGAGTGCCGTCACTCTGCAGAACGATGTCCGTGACCTCCAACTCCTCCAGAGGACCAACGACCGGCACGCCACGCGCTGCCGGAAGAAAGCCGGGAACGTCGACTTCGATCGCCAGCTCATTGTCAACCACACGCTCCGGGAACGCGACCGCGCGCGCGCCGAGTTGCTCGAGTTCCCGGCCCAACTGCCTCAGCTCTCCGGGAGGTGCGGAGATCGGGTCGACGAAGAGGCAGCTCTGCATGAGCTGTCGATCGAATGAGAATCCCAGACGACCGTTCGACAGCACCAGCGGAACGGAACCGCCTGATTCATCAACGGCACGGAAGGCGGCGACCTCGTACCGCGCCACCTCGATGATCACACTTTCGTCACCCGGCCTAGCACGGACGTCGGTCGATGCCCAACTCCATCCCGCGCTGGCCCTGAGGAGCAGATCTCGCCCGTCGTGAAGACCACCGACCCGGAATCGCCCGTCGACGTTCGAAATCGCCGCCGGCGTGAGCTGATCGACTCTCGCACCTCCGGTCAGAACTCCGTCGCCGTCCTCTCGGACGTAGATTGATGCGTGGGGTACAGGGCTCCCGGATCGGTCGACGACGATCCCGGCCAGCTGGGCTGTGCCGCGCAGGTATACCGTCACGACCGCGTCGCCAGCGTCGGCCACGGCATGACCAACCTGTTCACCGACGACGACTCGAAACTCCGTGGCCTGGTCTGGACGTGGAACGCGGATTGTCGGCGCCCAATTCTCCGACGTCACGACGTTCCAACTACTAGCCGCACCGCGACAGTGGACGACGAGCGTCGCATCCGCTGCAACATCCTCCTCCGCTTCGACTTGGAGAATGAGCGATTTGACGTGCTCGACCGGATGCATTGCGGTCGAAGGCTCAAGTTCGATGCGGGACGGCGCGCGCGGACGGGCGTCGGCCGCTGGCGGCGTGGGAACGTGGGGAAGCACCAAAGGCGCATTGGGCAGAGCCGAGTCTCTCGGTCCCGACCCGCCGAGGTTGTGACCGCGCATCACGACGACCGCCAGAAGAACGACGGCTAGGAATACGGCGACCGTCGACTTGCGGATCAACTCAGTTCCCCTGGCTGGCTTCGATGCAGCTTGCCGTTCGAATGACGTCGAATTGCTGCCCTGTTTCTGGGTCGATCACTTCGATGGTGACGATCGTGCACGCTCCAGCATCGCAGGTGTCGCCGTCGACCTTTGGCCGGCACACGCCGTCGGCGACGTATTCGACGACTCCCGATTGGTACTCGATAACGTACAGCGTGCAACACTTCGGAGTGCCATCACCAGAGAGACAGGAGCAGGCATCGGCAAACCCGACGCCGAGCACCGGATCGAGAACGCCGAAGGAGAGGAGATGGCAGTTGGGGCAGGCCCCGGCGCATGTAACTTGAGCCGCGGCCGCAGAATGAGTCGTCGGACAATCCTGAAACGCGCATGCTTCGGGCGCGATTAGGACGGAAAGCGTTGACGTGAGGAGCGAAATCAGCAGGACCTTCATTGGGCTCTCTTGTGCTATTCAGCGGACGCCGGAGAGCACAGAGAAGGGCTCTCCTGCACGTAAACTCTCCTGCACGGAAAGTGGGTGAGGCGCGACGGGATCGGAGCCCCGGGCGCCGAGCCCCCGAATTCCCGTGATGCGCGCGGCTGACTCTACACTCGAGAGCCTTGCACCTGCACCTGCACCTGCACCTGCACCTGCACCTGCACCCAGATCTAACCCATTGCGGCGATTCATGTTAGGGCTCCGCTAATACTGGCTCTCCTGTGCCTTGAGTGGATAGTTCCTGGCCCCTTCCACCCTACCTGCTGATCGCCGTGGCCGGGGCGCCAGGGTGAAAGACAGGATTGGACCGGGAGGAAGCGGAGATCCTCGCCGAGTACATCGACGCCCACGCGGACCAAGTGGACGAGCAGGGCCGCAGGCTCGTGGTTCGCAACGGCTCGTGCCCCGAGCGCACGATCCAGACCGCCTTGGGCGACATTCCGATCGGTCGTCCTCGAGTCGATGATCGTCGCTTGGACGACGACGGCAATCGGATCCAGTTCCACCAGCAAGATCCTGCCTCCATACTTGCGCCGCTCGAAGACCATCGAGGAGCTGATCCCGTGGCTGTACCTGCGCGGAATCTCGACCGGCGACTTCGGCGAAGCGCTCGGTGGCCTCCTCGGCGAAGGGGCCGCCGGTCTCTCGGCCTCGACCGTGGAGCGCCTCAAACAGGCGTGGGAAGAGGAGCACCGGACCTGGAGCAAGCGCGAGCTCGCAGGCAAGCACTACGTCTACCTGTGGGCCGATGGCATTCATTCGAACGTGCGCCTGACGGACGAGCGCGCCTGCATGCTCGTGATCATGGGCGCCACGGCCGACGGCAAGAAGGAGCTGGTGGCCGTCCACGATGGTGAGCGCGAGAGTGAGCAGTCCTGGACCGAAGTCCTGGTGGACCTCGAGGCCCGTGGCCTCACGATCGCTCCGAAGCTGGTCGTCGCGGACGGCGCGCTCGGCTTCTGGAAGGCCAGCGCCAAGGTCTGGCCAACCGCGCGGGGGCAACGCTGCTGGGTCCACAAGACGGCCAACGTCCTGAACAAGTGCCCGAAGTCGATGCATCCCAAGATCAAGGCTTCGCTGACCGAGATCTGGAACGCCGAGACGCGAGAGGACGCCGAAGCGGCCATGACCCTCTTCAAGTCCAGCTACGGTGCCAAGTACCCGAAGGCGGTCGAATGCCTGCTTGAGGACCGTGAGGCAATGCTGGCCTTCTACGACTTCCCGGCCGAGCACTGGCGCCACCTACGCACCACCAACCCCACCCGAATCCACCTTCGCGACGATCCGGCTGCGAACCAGCCGGACCAAAGGCGCAGGATCCCGAGCCGCCGGCCTCGCCATGGTCTACAAGCTCGCCAAGTCGGCCGAGAAGACCTGGCGGAAGCTAAACGGCCACGAACACCTCGGAGACGTCATCCGAGGAGTCCGATTCAAGGACGGCATCAAGGTCGCCGCGTGACCTCTCCAGGATTTCCATCCACAGCTCTTGGCAATACCTCATCTCGGGCGTCTCGATCCACGTGGACGGGGTGCCCGGGGCGATCAGAAAGGGCGGCGTGCCCGACGGCACCGTCGGTTGGAGCGTCAGGGGGTTGAACAGGTAGGTCTTGCGGTTCTGGTCGGGGTGACCGAAGGGGAAGCCCCCCACAATCGCAAGGCCGCGACGCCTCGTGAAGCTGTGCCCGGCGCAGAAGATGTTCGAGGGCAGGGCAGCGCCGATCTCGATCAAGTCGTCGGCCTGCTGCGGATCGAAGAGCCAAGCACGCGTCGTGTTCTGCGCGTTCCAGTAGGTCCAGAGCAGCACGTGCCCGGAGTAAAGGCCCTAGGAGAGCAAGGCTCCGTGGGCGATCTCTTGATCGGGGTCGTTGTTGGTCGCCGGGTCGTCGATCTGGTCGGACCAGTCGTGCTTGATGGACCACTGGCCATCCACGGCGGGATTCTGAGCGGCGCCGGCGCCGTACAGAAGAAGGACCGCTCCAGCGCTACAGGCGAGTAGCCGAGAGGCCGGGAAGCCGGTCAAATCTCAGGGTCGCGGTCGGGGCGTGCATGAAGGGCCTCTGGCAAGGGAACGGGCTAGGGCGAGCGCGCTGGAGCCGAATCCCCGCGCCCCTCGTCCATCCGACCCTGTCAGTTGCTCACCGGACGCGCAACGGGCCCCGTCGCCCTCGGCTCGCGGGTTGCCTGCCAGCTCGTCGCGGCCCCGTCCGATAGTAGCCGGCGCCGCCCGCCCCACCCCGGAGGGTCCACGGGCAGGCCCGTCGCGGGGCGGCTGTCCGCGGCCCTATTCCCGCCGCAGCTCGAGGCCCTGGTGGGCCGCCGTGCGCTCCAGACGGTCGAGGTACTTGCGCTGGTCCTTGTCGTCGAGCGTCCGGTCGGCGGCCTGGAGCACCACGTGGTAGGCCAGGGACTTCTTGCCCTCGCCCACGCTGGCGCCGGCGTAGACGTCGAACAACTCCACGCTGGCCACCAGCCCCTTGCCGGCATGGTCGACGACCTTGGCCACGTCCGCCGCCGGGGTCTGGGCCGGCACCGAGAAGGCCACGTCGAGCTTCACGCCCGGGAAGCGCGGCACGGGCCGATAGTCGCTGACCGTGCGGTCGAGGGCCAGGATCGCGTCCAGAGAGACGCAGGCACCGCTGGCATCCCCATCGATCTCAAGGTCGCGGGTGACCTCCGGGTGGATGGCCGCCAGCAGGGCCACCCGCGCGCCGCCCCCGGCTCCCGTGGTGACGGCTTCCACCGCTTTGCCGGGGTGGGCCCAACCGGGCAGGTCCGCGGCCGCGCGCCGCCACTCGGGAGCGGGGGCGCCGACGACGTGGAGCAGGTCGTCGAGCACTCCGCGCAACCGCGGCAGGGCGCCGGCGTCGAAGCGTGCGTTGGCGGCGGGGCGGGGCGCGGCGAGGGCCAGGCCCAGCTCGTGGACCTCGGCCGGGTCGCCGCGCTCGCCGCGCCGCTCGGGCAGGTAGCCCTTGCCGATCTCGAACAGCCGCACGTCTCCGCGCTGACGGAGGTTGGGCCCGAGCTTCTGGAGCAGGGACGGAAGCACCGAGCGGCGGACCTTGGACTCGCCCTCGGCCACCGGGTTGATCACCTCGACATAGGCCGCGTCGGCCCCGCGCGTGGCGCGCAGTAGGTCGTTCGACTGGAAGCTGTAGCCGAGCGCCTCGTGGAAGCGCGCCGAGCCGGACAGGCGATCCTGCAGTGCCCGGACCAGTTCGCGGCGATGGTCCCGCGGCGGGGGCGCCACTTCAGCCACCAACTTGGCCCCTGGGATCGCGTCGTAGCCGACCGTGCGGCCGACCTCTTCGATCAAGTCCTCGGCGATGGTGACGTCCTTCGTGGCGCGCCAGGTAGGCACGTCCACGGTCAGCACCCCTCCGTCGATCGCAACGCCGAAGCCCAGGGCGCCCAGGTGCGCCGCGATCTGCTCGTCACGCATGTCAACGCCGAGGATTCCGCGCACGCGCTCGCCGGGCAGCGCGATCCGCACCGACGGGACGGCCCAATCGCCCGCGTCGGTGATCGGCGAGGGCAGGGTCAGGGACGGTTGGATCTGGGCCAGAATCCGCACCAGGTGGCCCGCCGCCTCGAGCGCCAGGCACGGGTCGAGGCTCTTCTCGAAGCGCGCCGAGGCGTCGGTGCGCAGGGCCAGGCGCGCGGCGGTCCGGCGCACGGTGGTGCCGTGGAAGTTGGCGATCTCGAGCAGCAACTCGTTGGTGTCGCCCTCGACCTTGGAGAGCTCACCGCCCATGACCCCCGCGAGCGCGACCGGTTGGTCGCCGGAGCAGATCAGAAGGTCTGCCGGCGTCAGCCTGCGCTCCTCGCCGTCGAGGGTCTGGATGAGCTCACCCTCGCGGGCCTCGCGCACCTCGATCGAGCCGGCCAGGCGCCGGCGGTCGAAGAGGTGGTTCGGCTGACCCAGGTCGAGCATCACGAAGTTCGAGACGTCGACCAGGAGGTCGATCGGGCGCTGGCCGACGGCGAGCAGGAGGAGGCGCAGCCATTGGGGACTGGGCTCGGCGCGCACCCCGTCGATCGGCAGGGCCAGGTAGCGCGGGCAGCCCGGGGTCTCCACCCGCACGGGGTAAGGCTCGCCGGACCCGGTCTCGGGCAGGGACGTATCCAGGGACTTCAACTCGCGGCCGAGCAGGGCCGCCAGCTCGCGCGCCATGCCGCGGTGCCCCCACAGGTCCGGGCGGTGGGTGACCGACTTGTTGTCGATCTCGAAGACCCAATCCGCCAGGCCCAAGGCCTGCGCCACCGAGCGCCCCACCTCGGGCTCGCCGGGCAGGACCCAGATCCCGTCGTGCTCGTCGCCCAGGTCCAGCTCGCGCACGGAGCAGATCATCCCGGCCGACTCCTGGCCGCGGATCTTGCCCTTCTTGATCTTGAAGTCGCCGGGCAGGACGGTGCCGATGGTGGCCACGGCCACACGCTGTCCGGCGGCCACGTTGGGCGCGCCGCACACGATCTGCAGCGGCTCGCCCTGGCCTACGTCGACACGGCAGACGCTGAGCTTGTCGGCGTCCGGGTGGGCGGTGCGCTCGAGAACGTGACCCACGGTCACGTCCGAGAGGTGGGCGGCAAAGGGCTCGACACCCTCGACCTCGGCCACATGCAGCGTCAAGAGGCGCGCGACCTCCAAAGGGGTCACCCCGGACAGGTCGACGTGACGCTCGAGCCAGCGGTAGGAGACCTGCATCAGAACTGCTCCAGGAAGCGGAGGTCGCCGCCCATGAACTGGCGGATGTCGTCGACGCCGTAGCGCGTCATCACGAGTCGATCGAGGCCGAAGCCGAAGGCGAAGCCGGTCAGGGCCGAGACGTCGACGTCGTCGCGCCCCGCGAAGCCGGCCTCGAGCACGCGCGGGTGGACCATGCCGCAGCCGCAGAACTCGATCCAACCCGAGCCCTTGCACACGCGGCAGCCCTTGCCGCCGCAGAAGGCGCAGCCCATGTCGAACTCGAAGCCGGGCTCGACGAAGGGGAAGAAGCCCGGCCGCAGGCGCACCGGCACCTCGCGGTCGAAGAGCTGGGTCAGGAAGTTCTTGAGCGTCCAGGTCAGGTGGCCGACCTGCACGCCGTGCCCGACGACCAGACCCTCCACCTGGTGGAAGGTGTGCTCGTGGGTAGCGTCCTGTTGCTCGTTGCGAAACACCCTGCCCGGCGCGATCACGCGGAAGGGCGGCGTCATGCGCTCCATGGCGCGGATCTGCACCGGCGACGTCTGGGTCCGCATCACCAGGGTGTGCTCGCGGTCGCAGTAGAAGGTGTCCTGCTCCTCGCGGCTGGGGTGGTCGACCGGGATGTTGAGAGCCTGGAAGTTGTAGTAGTCCAGCTCCACCTCGGGCCCGTCGAGGACCTGGTAGCCCATGGAGCTGAACAGGTCCTCGACCTCGCGCCGCACCTGGGTCAGGGGGTGCAAGGAGCCGCGCTCGAGGCGCGCGCCGGGCAGGGTCGGATCGAAGTCGTCGGCCGCGAGCTCGGCCGCCAGGCGTCCCGCCGCCAGGGCCGCGCGGCCATCGGCCAGGGCCGCCTGGACCGCCTGCTTGAGACCGTTGGCGGATTGACCGAACTCTCGCCGCTCGGTGGGCTCGAGGGTCGGGATCGAAGCCAAGAGGCCGGCGATCACGCCGCCCTTGTCGAGGTACTCGCGCTCGATGGCGCGCAGTCCTTCCTCGTCGGAGGCACGCGCGATGCGTTCCGCCGCGGTGCGCTGGAGATCGTCGAAGTCGACTTGAGTCATGCCGGTTCGTCCTGGGGCCCGCGCGGCCAACGCCGGAGGCCGGTTCGGTCGTGAAACGCAAACGCTCCGCCGCAGGCAGGACCTGCAGGCGGAGCGTCGTTCGTGCGGGGGCGACTTCGTCGCCCGTCAGCTCAACTGCCGCAGGCCGCCTTGGCCTTCTCGACCAGGGTGTCGAAAGCGGCGGGATCGTGAATCGCGAGCTCGGAGAGCTGCTTGCGGTTCAAGTCGATCTGCGACGCCTTGAGGCCGTTGATGAAGCGCGAGTAGGTGATCCCACGCTGACGCGCCGCGGCGTTGATGCGCAGGATCCACAGGCGGCGGAACTGGCGCTTGCGCTGCTTGCGATCCCGGAAGGCGTAGGCCCAGGAGCGCAGCAGGGTCTCGCGAACCGTGCGCCAGAGCTTGCGGCGCCCGCCGCGGAAGCCCTTGGCCTGCTTGAAGTAGCGACGCTTCTTCTGACGACGCGGGGCACCGTAGGTAACGCGAACCATGGGTTACTTCCCTCCCATCATTCGGCGCATGAGCGTGGCCCAGGTGCCGGTGAGGATGATCGGCTTGCGGTTGGCGCGGCGGGACTTGGCGTCCTTGCTCGCGTGCATGTGGCCGCGACCGGTACGGCTGCCGACGACCTTGCCGGACTTGGTGACCTTGAAGCGCCGCTTGACGGAGCCTCGGGATTTCATCTTGGGCATGGCTGACTCTTCCTTGCGCGCCCTCGGGCGCTCTCGTTGGTCCCCGGTCGCAGGCGTGCCCGCACCGCTCGCAGGGGCCGGGGAACGGATCCCCGGGCTTGAATGAGGAGCGAAGAGGATAGCGATCGGCCAGGCCGGATCAAGGGTGGAGCTGGCTGAGTGCCGCGGTGGACCCAACGGCTCGGGCCTGCGCCGCAGCGGGCCCGGGCTGGGATGGGGCCAGGGCGCCATCCAATCAGGACCGCACCCGGTCAAGTCCCCATCGACCCGCGACGGAGGGAACCACGTCGAGCCGCGACCTGGGCAGCGAGCACCCGGAGTCCTGGGCGCCGGCGATCCCCTCGGCGCGGGCCGCGCCGTGGCGCGATCCCCCGCGCCGAAAGGGGGCTCCGATCAGCGCTTGGCCAGCATCATCGTCATCCGGTTGCCAGCCATCTTGGGCGGCGACTCGACCTTGGAGATGTCCTCCAGGTCGCGCGCCACGGTCCGCATCACGTCGTAGCCGTGCTCCGGGTGCGCCATCTGGCGACCGCGGAAGATGCAGACGACCTGGACCTTGTGGCCCTCCTCGAGGAACTTGCGCCCGTTCTTGAGGCGGTACTCGAGGTCGTGCTTGTCGATTGCGGGCCGGACTCGGAGCTCTTTCAGGCCGCTGACGACCCGCCCCTTCTTGCCGCTGGCCCGTTCCTTCTTCTTCTGGTCGTACTTGAACTTCCCGAAGTCCATCACCTTGCAAACGGGTGGACGGGCGTTCGGGGAGACCTCGACCAGGTCGAGTCCGGCCTCTTGGGCCAGGACCTTGGCGCGATCGATCGACACAACGCCGACCGGCTCGCCGTCAGCTCCGATGAGGCGCACCTCTCGAGAGCGAATCTGTCGGTTAACCCGGTAATTCTGACTGGCCACGTAGCTCCTTGTCCTGATGGACGAATGGGTTGATGTCCCGGGGGCGCGGACGAGCTTAGGTCGGCCCCCCGCAGGCCGCTACCCCGGTTCGGGTCGGCTGCAGGGTACATCCCCCACAGCCAGCCCGAGCACCTCGAGGACGGGTCACGCGGACCCGTCGCGCTCGAGGGCCTTGCCGGCGGGTGCCACGTGCACCTCCGCCAACTGGTCAGGCGCCACCCGCGAGGGCGCGCCACACATGAGATCGGCCGCGGAGGTGGTCTTGGGGAAGGCCACCACGTCGCGAATGCTGTCCAGGCCCAGAGTCAGGGCCACCAGCCGGTCGAGGCCCACCGCGAAGCCCCCGTGGGGCGGCGCGCCGTACGACAGGGCCTCCAGCAGGAACCCGAACTTGAGCTGCTGCTCGGACGCGTCGATTCCGAGCAGCTCGAAAACCCGCGCCTGGACGTCCTGGCGGTGGATTCGAATCGAACCGGAGCCCAGCTCCCAGCCGTTGAGGACCAGGTCGTAGGCCCGGGAGACGAGCTTCGAAACGTCCGGCTCGTCCCCGCCCAAGGTCTCGTCCTCGGGGCAGGTGAAAGGGTGGTGGGAGCTGAAGTAGCGCCCTGCCGCCTCATCGAACTCGAACATCGGGAAGTGGGTCACCCAGAGGAAGTTCCACTGGGCGCCGTCCCCGGTCGCCGGGGGCAGCAGGTCGAGCTGGCGCGCCAGACGCAGGCGCAGGTCGCCCAGCACCCGCCACACGATCCGCTCGGCGTCCGCCCCGAACAGCAGCAGGTCGCCATCCGTGGTCGCGCCGTCGACGGCCGTGAGCGCCAGCAATTCCTCGCCCACCGCCCCGTCCATGAACTTGGCCACTGGGCCGGCGGCTCCGCCCTCCTCGCCCGGCTTCCACCACGCCAGGCCCTTGGCGCCGAGATCCTTGGCCGCTGACTCGAGGGACTTGAGCTGTCCGCGGGAGACGGAGCTACCGCCGCCGGGCACGCGGATCGCCATCACCCGGCCGCCGGCCTCGAGCGCGCCTTGGAAGACGCGGAACTCACAGGTCGGAACCCATTCCGCCAAGTCCACAAGCTCCATGCCGAAGCGAGTGTCGGGCTTGTCCGAGCCGAAGCGATCCATCGCCTCCTCCCAGCGCATGCGCGGGAACGTCTGGGGCAGCTCGAGGCCCATGTTCTCGCGGAACGCGCGGCCCATGACCCCTTCCCAGACCGCGAAGACGTCCTCTTCGTGGACGAAGGACATCTCCATGTCGAGCTGCGTGAACTCGGGCTGGCGATCTGCCCGCAGGTCCTCGTCGCGGAAGCAGCGCGCGACCTGGAAGTACCGGTCGTAGCCGGCCACCATCAGGATCTGCTTGAAGATCTGCGGCGACTGCGGGAGTGCGTAGAACTGCCCCGGGTGCACACGACTGGGCACCAGGTAGTCCCGGGCTCCCTCCGGCGTGGCCCGCGTCAGCACCGGAGTCTCGACCTCGATGAACTCCTGGTCCTCGAAGGCCCGCCGAATCGAGGCGATGAACTTGGAGCGGTGGATCAGGTTGCGCTGCAAGGGCCCGCGGCGCAGGTCCAGGTAGCGGTAGCGCAGGCGTGTGTCGACCGCCGCGTCGAGGTTGTCGATGATGTCGATCGGCGGCGTCGGCGAGGGCGAGAGGACCTCGATCCGCTCGGTTCGAACCTCGATCAGGCCGGTCGGCCGGTCCGGGTTCGGGTTCTCCCGCTGGACCACCTTGCCGTGCACACCGAGCACGAACTCGGTCGAGAAGGGCAGGGCGTCGGACTGCTCCGGGGTCAGCGTGACCTGGGTGATGCCGTAGCGGTCACGCAGGTCGACGAAGTAGATGCCGCCGTGATCCCGGCGCGCATCAACCCAACCGTTCAGCACGACGGACTGACCGACGTTCGCCTCGCGCAACTCACCGCAGGTATGGGTGCGCAGCCAGTCGGGCCGTGAGTGCGAGCTCGTCACAGACTCCGTCGCTTGGTGCGAATGCGCATCATCGCCCGCCGCAGGGCCAGCTGGGCACGCAGGGTGTCCACGTCGGCGATCCCGGCCGAGATCCCGGAGTCGAGCCGCTCACGGGCGCGCTTCTCGGCTTCCTCGGCCCGCGCCACGTCGATCGTGCCCGCGGTCTCACCAACCGGCGCGACGACGCGCACGGTGTTGTCGCTGACTTCGGCGAAGCCGCCACCGACGAAGACAGCGTGGGCCACGCCCTTGCTGTCCTTGTAGTCCAGCGGGCCGAAGTCCAGGGCCGCGATCATGTGAGCGTGCCGCGGCAGCACGCCCATGAACCCGTCGATGCCGGGCAGGCGCACCGACGTAACGGTCTCGTCGATCAGGATCTTGTCGGGCGTGATCACCCGCAGCGTCATCTCGGCCATGGCAGTTCTATCCGTGCAGGAAGGCTATGCGAGGCAGGTGAGGCGAGTGCCTCAGCCTTCCATCTTGCGAGCGGCCTCGAGCACGGCATCGATGCCGGCCTTGTACATGAAGGCCTGCTCGGGAACCGAGTCGTGCTTGCCCTCGATGATCTCCTTGAAGGAGCGCACCGTGTCCTCGCGGGGCACGAACACCCCGGGGGTACCGGTGAACTGCTCGGCCACGAAGAAGGGCTGGGACAGGAACTTCTGGATGCGGCGCGCCCGCGCGACGACCTGCTTGTCCTCGTCCGAGAGCTCTTCGACGCCGAGGATGGCGATGATGTCCTTGAGATCCGCGTAGCGTTGAAGGATCCGCTGGGTCTCGCGGGCCACGTTGTAGTGCTCCTCACCGACGACCTGGGGGTCGAGCATCCGCGAGGTCGACTTGAGCGGATCCACGGCGGGGTAAATGCCCAGCTCCGCGATCGAGCGCTCGAGGAGGATGGTCGAGTCCAGGTGGGCGAAGGTCGCCACCGGCGCCGGGTCGGTGATGTCGTCGGCAGGCACGTAGACCGCCTGCATCGACGTGACCGAACCCTTCTTGGTCGAGGTGATGCGCTCCTGCAGAGCGCCCATCTCGCTGGCCATGGTCGGCTGGTAACCCACGGCCGAGGGCATCCGGCCCAGGAGCGCCGAGACCTCGGAGCCAGCCTGGACGAAGCGGAAGATGTTGTCGACGAACAGCAGCACGTCCTGGCCCCGCTCGTCGCGGAAGAACTCGGCCATCGTCAGGCCCGAGAGGGCCACGCGCAGACGCGCGCCCGGGGGCTCGTTCATCTGCCCGAAGACCAGCACGGCGTTGTCGATCACGCTCTGCTCGTCTCCCTCGGGGGTCGTGTACTTGGCCTCGGACATCTCCAGCCAGAGGTCGTTACCCTCGCGGGTGCGCTCCCCCACGCCGCAGAAGACCGAGAAGCCGCCCTTCTCCACTGCGGTGATCCGGATCAGCTCCTGGATCAGCACGGTCTTGCCGACTCCAGCGCCCCCGAAGAGGCCGATCTTGCCGCCCTTCGCGAAGGGGCAGAGCAGGTCGACGACCTTGAGGCCGGTCTCGAAGACTTCACTGATGGCCTCCTGCTCGTCGAAGGCCGGGGCCGGACGGTGGATCGGCGCCATCTGACCGTCCTCGAAACCGCCGCGGGCGACGGTGTCGAGGGGCTGCCCGAGCAGGTTGAAGATGCGCCCCTTGGTGCGCTCTCCCACCGGGACCATGATCGGCGAGCCGGTGTCATCCACCGAAACGCCGCGGCGCAGACCGTCGGTCGAGGCCATGGCCACGCAGCGGACCACGTTGTTGCCGAGGTGCTGGGCGACTTCGAGGGTGATCGTCGACTCGACGCCCTCGTCGATAACGAGGGAGTTGTAGATCGCCGGCAGGTGGCCCGCCGGGAAGCGGACGTCGACGACGGGACCGAAGATCTGAGCGACGGTGCCGGGGTTCGCGGAGGTCATGGCTGAGGGCTCGTGGAACGAAGGAGCGTTCGTGCGGGTGAGGGTGGTGGTCTGCTGTGCGGGTCAGCGGACCGCTTCGGCGCCGCCGACGATGTCGAGCAGCTCCTTGGTGATCGTCTCTTGACGCAGTCGGTTGTAGAGCAGCTTCAGCTCGCCCTGCATGTCCGAAGCCGCGTCGGTCGCGTTCTTCATCGAAGCGCGGCGGCTGGCGTACTCCGAGGTGAGCGATTCGATCAGCGCGTTGTAGATGCGCGTCTCGAGGTAGCGCGGAATCAGGGAGTCGAAGATCGAGTTCGCGTCGGGCTCGAGCAACACGTCCCCGCCGGCGGCGAGGTCCGACGACCCGTCGCTCCCCGAATCGCCGGCGCCGAGGGCGTCCGGTGCGATAGGCAGGAAGGGCACCGATTCCGGTACGTACTTGGCGGCCGAGATGAAGGCCGTGAAGATCATCTTCACGTCCCGGTACGCGCCGGTCTCGAAGGCCTGGGTCAGGACCGCCGCGGTGCGCGCCGCGTTGGGGAAGTCGATTTCCTCCAGGGGCGGCTCGACCAGGTAGCGCTCCACCTTGTGGCCGCGCTTGGTCAGGTACTTGTACCCCTTGCGGCCGTACACGAAGAAGTGCACCGACGAGTTGTCGCCGCTCTCCTTGCGAGCCAATAGCCACTCCTCGAGCACGCGGAACACGTTGGCGTTGTAGCCGCCGCACAGACCTCGGTCCGAGGTCACCAGCAGCACGGCCGTGGCCTCGCCAGCACCCGGCTTGAACAGCGGGCGATCGGCCAGGTCTTCGCCGAGCACGCCAGCGAGACGCCCCACCAGACCGGTGATCTCCGTCGCGTAGGGACGCGAAGCGACCGCACGATCCTGGAAGCGACGGAGTTTGGTCGAGGCGACCATCTCCATCGCTCGCGTGATCTGCTTGATGTTGCCGACGGATTTGATCCGTCCGCGAAGCTCACGAATGCCAGCCATCGGGTGGGTTGGAACCGAGTGTGTGGGGACCGGGTGCGGGAATGCGACTCAGGCTCGGACGGTCGCGGTCAGGCGTTGACCTGGGCCTTGACCGACTTGGCCAGGCTGTCGAGCTTGGCCTTCGACTCGTCCGACAGCTTCTTCGTGTCCTTGAGCTCCTGGACGATCTCCGGGGCCGAGGAGTTGACCGTCTCGCGGAAGGCCTGCTCGAACTCCCCCACCTTGCCGGCGGGGAGGTCGTCGAGGGCACCCGAGGTGCCGGCGTAGATGATCATGATCTGATCCTCGACACCGACCGGGGCGTACTGGGGCTGCTTGAGGATCTCCACCAGACGCTCACCGCGGATCAGGGTCTGCTGGGTGGCCTTGTCCAGGTCGGAACCGAACTGGGCGAAGGCCTGCAGGCTGCGGTACTGGGCCAGCTCGAGGCGCATACCGCCGGCGATCTTCTTCATGGCCGGGATCTGCGCCGCGCCGCCGACTCGGGAGACCGAGATACCGGCGTTCACGGCCGGGCGCACGCCCGAGTTGAACAGGTCCGACTCGAGGAAGATCTGACCGTCGGTGATCGAGATCACGTTGGTCGGGATGTAGGCCGAGACGTCGCCCTCTTGGGTCTCCACCACGGGCAGCGCGGTGATCGACCCCCCGCCAGCCTTGTAGCGCGGGTTGATCTTGGGCGCTTCGTCGGAGAGCTTCGCCGCGCGCTCGAGCAGACGGCTGTGCAGGTTGAAGACGTCGCCGGGGAAGGCTTCGCGACCCGGGGGACGACGCAGCAGCAGCATGACCTGGCGGTAGGCCAGGGCCTGCTTGTACAGGTCGTCGTACATGATCAGCACGTGGCGACCGGCGTCGCGGAAGCGCTCGGCCATGGTGCAGCCGGCGTAGGCCGCCAGGTACTGCATCGAGGCCTCGTCGTTGGCCGAGGCCGAGACGATGATCGTGTAGGGCATGGCGCCGGCCGCCTCGAGACGACGGGCCACGTCGACGACCGTCGACTGCTTCTGCCCCATCGCGACGTAGACGCAGATCACCTGCTCCGGGTTGGTCGGGTCGCCGCCGCCGGTGCGCTTCTGGTTGATGATCGAGTCGATCAGGAGGGCCGTCTTGCCGGTCTGACGGTCGCCGATGATCAGCTCGCGCTGGCCGCGACCGATCGGGATCATGGCGTCGATGGCCTTGATGCCGGTCTGCATGGCCTCGGTCACCGGCTGGCGCTCGACCACCGAAGGCGCGGGCTGCTCGATGGGCAGGTAGTCGTCCGCGGTGACGGCCATCGGACCGCGTCCGTCGACGGGGTCACCCAGGGCGTTGACCACGCGACCCAGCAGGGCGTCGCCGGTCGGCACCGAGATGATGCGCCCGGTGCTCTTGACCTCGTCGCCCTCTTTGACCTTGGTCGCCGAGCCGAGGAGCACGCAGCCGACGTTGTCCTCTTCGAGGTTGAGCGCGACCCCGCGCACGCCGCCGGGGAACTCCAGCAGCTCGTTCATCATGCAGTCGTCGAGGCCCCAGACGCGCGCGACGCCGTCGCCGACGTACAGCACGGTGCCGACGCTCTGCATGTTGGCGTCGCCCTGGTAGCTCTCGATTTCCTTCTCGAGGATCGAGGTGACTTCTGCGGGACGAAGGTCCATGGGTTCTTGGAGTCGGTTGTGTCGGCTGGACTCGATGGTCGCGGCCGCGGAGGGTGTTCGGGACGATCCGCCGGTGCGAATCGATGGGTCAGAGCGGGTCGGTCGGTGCCGGCAGGGCCGGCCCCGTATGACAGTGAGGCCAGTCGGACAGGATTCAGTCAGTCGGAGCGGATCGGTCTCAGGCTCGGGCAGCAGCGCTGAGCGGCGCGCGGTTCATTCGGTCTCGTAGCCCGGCCAGGCGGCCCTTGACCGAGTAGTCGATCATCGAGCTGCCGACAATCACTCGAATGCCTCCGACCAGGTCGGGGACGATGCGGTTGTCGAGCAGGACTTCCTTGCCCATGCGGGCCCGAAGTCCGGTCTTCAGCTCGTCGAGCTGCTCGCCAGACAGGGGCCGAGCGCTCTCGACCACACCGTCGACGGCTCCGCGTTCGGTCAGTTGCTTCGCACGCAGGGCGTCGCCCAGCGAGAGCAGCACGCCGTCGCGGTTGCGGTCGAACAGCAGTCGAACCAGGTTCTGGGTCAGCTGGTGCATGCCGCCCAGGAGCGGGTCCAGGATCTTGATGCGCTGTTCCGCTGCGAAGCGCGGGTTGAAGAGGTAGGCGCGCACCTTCGGGCTGGCGATCTCGGCAGTCAGACGCTCGACATCGCCGAGCACGGACTCGAGGGCTCCGGCCTTCTGTGCGAGGGCGTAGAGCGCCTCCGCGTAGCGCGCGCTGACGGCGTCGAAGCTGCTCACTGGCTCGCGCCTCCGACCAGCTCGGTGACCATGCGCCGATCGTCGTCGCTGCCCACGTTCCGCTCCAGCACCTTCGATGCCGCGGACAGGGACAACTCGACGACCTCGCTGCGAATCGCCGCGATGGCCTTGTCCTGCTCGGCGCGGATCTGCGACCGAGCGTTCTCGAGCAGGGCCGTCGCTTCCGCCTTGGCGGCGTCCACGAGCTCGCGCTCGCGGGTCTCCGCGCGCTCGCGGGCCTGGGTCAGGAGCTTCTGGGCCTCCACGCGAGCTTCACCCAGCCGCACCTCGACCTCGGCCCGGGCGGCCTCGGCGTCGGCACTGGCCTTCTCGGCCTGGGTGATGGCGCGCTTGGCCAATTCGTCACGCTCGAGGAGCGCGCGAGTGACCGGGCCCATGACCATCGTCCAGATCGGCCACAGGGCCAGAAGGAAGATGGCCCAGGTCCAAAGGGCGCCGCCCGCGAACGTGAGCTCGAAGGGGTTGAAGCCCCCTTCTGCGAGCAGCGGGAAAGCCGTGAGTTGGATCATGGGGTCGGGGTCCAGCGATCGCTAGGTACGGGTAACGATGCAGCGCGGGTAACGATGCAGCGCGGGTGACGACGCGGCGTGGTGAACGATGGTTTCGGCGCGCAGCGCTGGGCTTCGCGCCTCGCCGACGTGGACCCCGAGGGGTCCTCGAGCGAGGGCGGCGTGCGTGCCCGACGCCTACCAGGCGTCGGGCGCTACCCACCGCGATTGCTTGTCAGCCGAGGGCGACGAGCAGGGTCACGACGACGGCGAAGAGGGCGACACCCTCGATCAGCGCCGCGAAGAGGATCGACGCGCCGCGGATGTCGGCGGTCGCCTCGGGCTGGCGGGCGATGGCCTCGTTGGCCTGGCCGCCGATACGGCCGATGCCGAGGCCGGCACCGAGGGGAGCGAGACCGGCGCCGAGGGCGGCACCCATCTTGGCCATGTAGGCGGCGGCGGCAGGCTCAGAGATCTCTTGCAGCATGGAATCCGAAGTCGGTAGGCGAGCCAGCCGATCGGCGAGCTCGAGGGGTTGGTGGGATGTTGATTCGGGGACGCGACGCTCTGGGTGTCAGGTCCCGCCGGACGGGACTGGACTCCAGTCGCGTCTGCGACGCGGAGCCCAGTGTTCGATCGATGCCGTCGATCAGTGCTCGGGGTGCAGCGCCCCGCTGATGAAGAGCACGGACAGTTGGGTGAAGATGTAGGCCTGCAGCAGCGCCACGAAGGCCTCGATGATCATGATGAAGACCGCGAAGCCGATCCACAGGGGCGTGGTCGCGATGCCGACGCCAGTGCCCATCGACTGGGCCATGTAGAAGATCAGGCCCAGGAAGGAGAGCACCACCAGGTGCCCACCCATCATGGTCGCGAAGAGTCGGATCATCAACGCGACCGGCTTCACCACCAGACCCATCAGCTCGACGGGGATCATGATGATCAGCAGGGGCGCGGGCACGTGCGGGATCAGGGTCTTCCAGAAGGTCAGCGGACCCTGGGCGATCATCCCGCCGACGATCATGATCCCGAGGGTCATCATCGCCAGGGCGCCGGTGACGAAGACGCTGGCGGTGGGCGTCGCCGACCACGGCAAGAGCCCCATCAGGTTCATGAACAGGATGAAGAAGAAGATCGCGAGGAAGAAGGGCAGGAACTTGCCCCCCAACTCGCGCCCCATCGCGGGGTTCACGACGTCGTCGCGCAGCCAGGTGGCGAAGCCCGCGAAGAAGCGCGAGATCACGTCGCCGTGGCCGGTCCGCAGGTAGTTCGGCACGCCCCAGAAGCCGATCAGGATCAGCAGCACCGCGGCGATCTGGAAGATCTGCAGGTTGGTCAGGACCAGAGCCGGAGAGTCCGCGTCCCCGGTCATGTCGAAACCCGCCAGGAAGCCAGGCAGGGGCGCGGTCAGAACTCGGCTTCCGGCACCGTGTGAATCGGCACCGGCTTCCGTGTGCGAATCGGCCGCATGTCCGTCGGCGCCATGGTCCTGAGCGGCTTGCTCGACCGAGCCGTGAGCGGCGTCAGTCGCTTCATCGGCACCGTGCGCCTCATCGGCACCGTGATCGCCGTGACCGCCGGTCATCAACTGCGCGGGCAGGACGTGCGCGAAGAGCTGCTGGAAGACGTCGGGGTCATCGTGGTGCGGCACGAACTTGATGTTCAATGCGATGGCACCGACGATCACAGCGATCATCGCCAGGGCGCGGAGGTTGAGCAGGTTTCCCATCCGGATGCAGCTACTGCGGGGAGCGGGTTGGCGGAGCCGACGTTGGGGAGGGTGAGAGGGGGACGTGCCGGGGGAGGCGGAGTTGAATCGGTGGGGTCAGGCTTCGAGCGAAGCGCGGACCGCCGATTGAATCGAGTCGTTGGTGGCGAGTGCGTCGTTCGAGCGGGGCGCGCTCGATCCGGCCGCTCCAGCTTCGGTAGCCCCGGTTCCAGTGCGGGACTGCGCCTTCAACCGACGCATGGTGTCACCGGCGCCGACGATCAAGGCCAAGACTGCGACCGGTGCGAAGGCAACGACGAAAGCGCGCCAGTCCGCGCGCTCGGCGGCGAAGGGTACGTAGCGCAGGATCGCTGCGCCGATCAAGAGGCAGAACATCTTGACCACCATGAACAGGCCGAGCACGCCCACCGCGAGGTTGGGGCGCGTCGCCAGGACCTGTCGCTGGTAGGCCATCCCCAACCCGGTGAGGCCCGCCGCGAGCAAGGATCCGAGCAGCACGCCGGTGCCCTCGCGTCCACCGAGAATCCACGCAACCACGCCGGCGACGGCGCTGAGCAGGATTAGGCAGATGTTGGTGAGAGTCATCGCGATCGGCACCGATTCGCCGACTGGGGCGTCTCGGGTCGGTCAGTGGGGGGAGGTGTGTTGTCGAGGCCGAGCTGGTCGGCTTCAGGCAGGTGCTGTCGCTGTCGGTCGAGTCCAGTCGGTCGAGTCCAGTCGGTCGAGTCCAGTCGGTCGAGTCCAGTCGGTCGAGTCCAGTCACTCAGTCGCGTCAGTCTTCACTTCGCCAGGCCGGGCCCTGCCAGGTAGCTCGCGGGCCCAGGCCTTCGCGTCGTAGCGGCACCGCGTCGCTCAGGCATCGCCCTTGCCACGCCGTCGCTTCGAGCCGACGCCGCCGGCCTTCACGATCATCCAGGCCATGCCACTGAAGACGCCGAACAACGACAGGACCAGCGTGCCCCAGGGGCTCCAACCGAAGCGACCGTCGATCCAGAATCCGAGGCCCGCCGAGGCAGCGACGAAAGCCGCGAAGGTCAGGCCGAGCCCGGCAGCTCCCTGCCCGTACGACAGCGCGTCGCTGCCGCCCGGGAGAGGACTGTGTGCTTGCGCTTGGCCTCGACTTGCCTCGTCTCGACTTGCCTCGTCTCGGCTTGCCTCGTCTCGGCCTGCCTGTTCTTGGTCGTCGGCCCCGCGCGAGCGAGTCTCGTCGGGTCGACTGCCGCTGGTCGATCGTCTTGTATCGCTCACGAGCGCGTCATCGAAGGCCGGTGAGATTGACCGGTGAGAGAGAGCTGACGCGACTCGGAGCGTTCCGAATCGCGCTTTCGGCGAGCCAATCTAGAGCTGGCGGTCGCCGGGTCAACAGCGGGACGCGGGTTTCGACTCAAATCCAGGCGGCGCCGCCCCGCCCGTGCACGGGCCGGCCGACGACCCTGGGGAAGACTGCGACACTTTGTCGCACTCTCGCGCAGTCCATCCCTCGGCAGCCGACCCGGCGGCCCCGCGCCTTGCGCGGGCAGGCGGCCCCAGTAGACTCCTGCGCTCGAAATTCGCGCCGCAGCGGCCGGATTCGACCTGTCTGCCCCGCCTTGGAGCCAACACGGCTTCGCGGGCAGTCCGGCACCGCTGTCCTCTGTGCTGTCCACACAGCTGTCTCCTCCACGTCCCGCGCCCCATCCGCAGGACGACGCCCCACCACCGCCCCATCGGGCAACGCCCACGATCCGCAATGGAACGCACCCTCGTCCTCTGCAAGCCCGACGCCGTCCAGCGTGGCCTCGTCGGCCAGATCCTCACCCGCTTCGAGCAGAAGGGCTTGAAGCTGGTCGGCATGAAGCTGCGCCAGTTCCCCAAGGAACTGCTCGAGCAGCACTATTCCGACCACAAGGAGCGCCCCTTCTTCCCGAGCCTGGTCGGCTTCATGGGCTCCGGACCGGTGGTCGCCATGGCCCTCGAGGGCATCGACGCGATCGCCGTCGTGCGCGGTCTGATGGGCAAGACCAACGCCCGCGAAGCCGCTCCCGGCACCATCCGCGGCGACCTGGGGATGTCCTTCTCCAACAACCTCGTGCACGGCTCCGACAGCGCTGAGTCCGCGGCCAAGGAACTGGCACTCTTCTTCCCCGGCGCCGACGAGCTCGTCGACTGGACCCCCTGCACCCTGGAGTGGTCCTACAGCGTCGGCGAAGAGCTGAAGGGCTGAGGTTCACCTGGGTCCCACCATGCACGCGCTGCGCGCCTCGCACTTGGGGGAGCTCCTGGCTGAGCTTCGCCCCCTGTGCGAGGGCGCGCGCGTGCGCGAGATCCAGCCGCTGCCGCCCCGCGATCTGTTGGTGGTGCTGGAGCCGCTCGAGGAGGGCGGACCGGCGGTGCGGCGCATCCGCCTGTCCGCTGACCCCGAAGGACCGCGCGTCCACCTGCAGCAGGGCCGCGCCTTCAAGCACAGGGGCTCGGTCGGCTCCTTCTTCGACCGGGCTGCCGCGCTCTTGGTCGGCAGCACCCTGGCGGCGATCGAGCAGCCACGCGGCGACCGCATCGCCCTGCTGCGCTTCCGCGACGCCACGGGCGAGGTCCCGCGCCCGGCCCTGGTGGCCGAGCTGACCGGGCGGCACGCCAACCTGGTGCTGCTCGACGGCCGCGAGCTGGTGCAGGCGATCCTCGTGCCCCCGCCGAGCAAGGCGGGAGCGACCCCACGGCTGATCGTTGGCCAGCCCTGGACTCCCCCACCGGGCAAGCCGGGAACCGCCGCCGACGACGAGCCCCTCGCGATCGCCTTGCCGGAACCCGAGGTCGACGACGAGGACGCGCGGCCGCGCAGGATCGACGGGCCCCTGTCCTGGCGCGTCGAGTGGCACATCGGCGGCGCGGCCGACGGCGCGCGCACCGCGCGCGAGAGCAAGGGCGTGCGTCAGCGCCTCGAGCGCAAGCTGTCCCGGGCACGGTCCCTGGCGGACGGACTCGAGCGGCGTCGCGAGGCCGCCGCCGGCGCCGAGCGGGTCTTGCAGGACGCCGAGCTGCTCAAGGCCGCCATGGGTCAACTGCACCGCGGGCTCGAGTCGATCGAACTCCAGGACTGGTACGACGACGGCGCCACGCGCGTGATCGCTCTGGACCCCAAGCTCTCGCCCCAGGCCAACGTCCAGCGCCAGTTCGACCGCTACCACAAGCTGGAACGCAGCGCGGGCGAGATCGAGCGCGAGGCCGGCCTGGCCGCGAAGCGCATCGCCGCGATCGAGGGCCTCCTCGAGGATCTGGCCGAAGGCGCGGCGCCCGAGGAGATCGAGCAGCGCGCCGTGGCCGCCAAGTTCCTCGAACCCCTGGGTCAGGACCGCGCCAAGCGCGTCCAGGTCCAGGCCGCGCGACTGCCCTACCGGACCTTCACCGGCCGGGCCGGTGGCGAGATCCTGGTCGGTCGCAACGCGCGGGACAACGACCAGCTCAGCCTCCGCATCGCCCGCGGCAACGACCTGTGGCTGCATACGGCCGACTCGCCGGGCAGCCACGTGATCCTGCGGGTGGCCAAGGACCGTGAGCCCAACCAGGAGGACGTGCTGGACGCCGCCCACCTGGCGGCCCACTTCTCGCCCCTGAGGGACGCCGGGCGGGTGGCGGTGCACCTCGCCCTCCGCAAGCAGATCCGCAAGCCCAAGGGCGCCCCCCCCGGCATGGTCCAGGTGGGCGGCGGGAAGATCCGCCAGATCCGCATCGAGCCGGACCGGCTCGAGCGCCTCCTGAGCACCGACCGCGGGGGCGATGACCCCGGAGCGCCCGCGGGCGGGCCGGGCCCGGGCTCCGGTCGGTAGTCGCGCCGCCGCCGCGGGGTATCGTGTTGCACCCGACGGTCCAGCCGTCCGCCCCTCGAGCACCATGCAGACCCACCTCAGCGCCGACCTCCGAGCCGCCTACCGGCCCCGCCCCCTGCTCCACCGCTCCCGCACCCTGCTGCTGGGAGCCGTCGCCGCCGCGGCCCTGGTCGCCGGCTGCCAGAGTGGGCCCCAGGCCAAGGTCGATCCCGAGAAGCAGCTCGAGATGTATCGCCTGACGGCCCTGGGGCACTACGAGTTGGGCGACCTCAACGCCGCCGAGGGACAGGCACTGAAGGGTTTGGAGCTCGACGACGAAGATCGCAGCCTGCGCCTGATGCTGGGTTGGATCCTGCTGCGTCGCGGGAACATCGAGAGTCTCGAGCGCGCCCAGTGGGTCTTCGACCAGTACATCGAGGACAACGGCGGCGAGGCCCGCGCCTGGCTCGGCCTGGCGGCGGCGCTCGAGCGCCTCGGTGTGGCCTACGACAAGTTGTCCGAGGAGATCGCCTCGGGCGACCGCCTTCCGGACCGCGGCTCGCCGGCCAAGCGCTCGGCCGAGCTGGCCAAGATGGCGAAGGAGTCCTGGCTCGAGGCCCGCGACCTCTACGACCGCACACTCGTCGACCAGAGCGGCAGCCTGCGCGCCCTGGACGGCGAACAACGCATCGCGGCGCGCTTGGAGGAATACGACGCCGCCCTGGACTGGTCACAGAAGCTGCTCGACACCGCCGCCGCTGAGCGTGACTGGTACCAGCGGGCCCTGCGAGAGCGCGAACTCGACGTGCGTGAGGAGGCGCGCATGCGTCAGAGCGAACGCGACGTGCGGCGCCTGCTGATCGACACCCACTTGATCGCCGCGTCCATTCACGTGAACCGCGAGGAGTTGTCGTTAGCCCTGCCCCACCTCGACGCCGCCCTCGAGCTGGAACCCAGCTACACCGACCTGTACAGCCGCCGCGCCCAGCTGCGCTACGCACTCGGCAGGTACGAAGAGGCGGTCGACGACATCACGGTCTTCATCGCCAGCTCGACCATGCCGATCAAGGACCCGCAGATGAAGGCCGCCTTCGCGCTGCTGGAGTTCTCCGAGCGCGAGGACCCGGGCCTCGATCTGGCCGCGGAGCTTCGCCAGCTCAATGAGCCGGCGGCCCCGAAGAACCCCTTGCAGGGCTGAACGGTTGCCGCCGGCCCCTTGGGGGTCAGGAGCCCTCGGGCCGCCAGACTCGAGTGCGTTCGACGCCGTCGGTTCCGATCAATCGCACGCGCACCTCACCGTGATCGCCCCTGGAGGCCATGGCGCGAGAGATGTCGGTGACTTCGGAGAGGTTCATCGAGTTGATCTCGAGCAGCAGGTCACCGCTCGTCACACCCAGCAGGTGGGCGATGGTCCCCGGCACCGTATCGTGGACCACGAGCCCGGCCGGGCGAGTGCCGGTGGCGGGTGAGTCGGTGACGAGCACTCCGAGAATGTCCGTTCTCAGGGGCTGGGCCTGCACCGGGGGACGCAGCTCGCGCAGGGCTCGCTGCTGAAGGGACCCGATGCCCGCTGAACCGTTCCCGACCCACGCGCGCAACTCGGGCTGCTGCTCGAGCAACTCTTCGAGGTCGTCGCCGCGGTAGGTCTTGATCGACTCCTCACCGTTCTCGTTGGTGCGAAGCTCCAGCTCGACCCCATCGGGCCCCAGTCGCATCGAGAAGCTCTCGCTCGTGGAGCTGCCGCCCGGAGGCACGACGCCCGGCGCGAAGAGAGCATCCAACTGCGATTGCAGCTCCTCCAACGCGCCGAAGGGTGAGCGCGAAGCGCCTCCCCCACCCAATGGGGCGAAGTTGCCGGAGAAGGGCGAAAAGATGCCGCCGCTGCCGCCACCGGTTCCGAAGGGCGCAGCGCCGAAGGGCCCGCTCCAGAGCGCGTCGATGCCCCGATCGGCACGCAGGCCCAATTCGCGGCGCGCCATCCGCGCCGTCCAGGCCAGTTCGCCCTCGCCGGCGGCAAGCTCCTCGATCAGGCCTCGCACCCGCGGATCGACCTGGGCCCGCGCGATGGTGGCGTCGAGGTTGGCCTCACGTTGATCGAGGTCCTGCACCGCGAGGCCGTCGGTCCAGTGCTGAGCATCGAAGTCCCCTCGGGTCGCTCCACCGCTCGTGTTCTCGAGTGGCGCGGGAACTCTCGTGCCGCTGGGATCCACAGGATGGATCGGTCGGAGACCCTCTTGGGCCACAGCACCTGCGACCGCAGCACTTGCAGGTTGGCCAGCACTCGAAAGGGCCGTCGCACTCGTGAGGGTGACAGCAGCGATCGAAGACATGAGGACCAGAGGTCCTCGGACGGGGCGGATTCGTTGGCTTGGTACTCGCATCACATCCTCCTCGATGGAGGTTGTCGGTTGAGAATGGGCCGATTGGCACACACCTGCTCTACGGCCGCAGCACGAACGTGAGGGCGAGATCTGCGATCTCGCCGAGGGTCGGAGCCATACGTCCCCCAGGTGGACAAGCGACGCCCCGAGACGGTGAGGGCTGGATCGCGCAGGGCGATCGCTCGTTCACCCAGGGCCTGCGCTGTAGCCGCGGGCAACCCTCGAGTCGGTGAACCAATCAGCCAGCAACAGACTCAGCCAGCCCCCGGCTCAGCGATAGCTGGCGAGGGACTCGGGGCCGGTCGGGACCAGATGGGTCGGGTAACCACGCACCGGCACCAAGATCTCCGACGAGGACTCGAGCAGACGCTCGTCGCGATTGATCGGACGCAGCCCGGCGTTCGCGCCTCGGTCCAGATCGGCCAGCGCCGAACCCGTGTGGTCGCCGACAGCCGGACCGCCGATCGCCCCATTGCCGCCGCCGCTTCCGACGTCCACGCTACCCTGCAGCTCGGCCACGTCCCCGACCCCAGTGGAGCCATCCTGGACACCGAGAGAGGCGTCGCCCGACCCGAACAGCAGCTGCACCCCGATCACCGCCACCAACACGGCAGCGATGGCCGCCGCGCCGCCACCAAATCGGCCGCCCAGGACGCGCCCGCCGATGCCGATCGAGGTCGAACCAGCCACATCGCCCGTGAAGGCGGCCGCGACGAGATCCTCCGCCCCATCCGAGCGGGACTTGGAAGCGCTACGCGGCGCCCGACGGTCGTCACCATGGAGCGGCGAGCCGCGGTGGATGCGCGCGGTCTTGCGCCCGGTAGTGGGTTGTTCAGGCTCCGTAATGGGTTGTTCAGGCTCCGACGGCGCAGCTTGCAAATGCGCAGGGTCCGAGTGCCCCGCCTCGGACCTGCTGGCCCCGGCTCGCTCGGCCGCCGCACGATCAGCCAGCCTGCCCTCGGCCAACAGCGCCCGGCGAATGCCCGGCCACAGATCCGCCACGGTCCCGCTGGCGGCGGAGGCCTCGAAGTAGATCTGACGCAGGCGCCGAGCTTCGGCCTCCGCGTCGCGGCAGGGCTCGCAACGGGCCAAGTGCGCATCGACGGCGCGCTCCTCGGCGGGTTCGAGGTCGCCGCCGACATACAGGTGCACCAAGTCGCTGGCGCGCTCGCAGTCGTAGGTCTCAGTATCCATTGCGTCGTGGGGTCGATTCGCGTCGTGGGGTCGATTCGCGTCGTGGGGTCGATTCGGCCTTCCTCGGGCCGCAGCGTCGTCGTCGAAGGGGCTTGCGTTCAATCGCTCTTGTCCGTCTCGTCGTGTTCGTCGTGATCGTGTGCGCCTGCCCCGTGCCCAGCAGCGCCGCTGCGGCGGGCACTGGCGCGCGCCAGGGCGCTCCGCTCGCGCCGTTCCCACTCCTCCTGGAAGAGCTTGCGGGCTCGGTGCAGCCGCCAGCGCACCGTTACGTGGGTGGCGTCGACGATGCGCGCAATCTCGGTGCAGGGCAGTCCCTCGAGTTCGCGCAGGGCCAACACCGCACTGAAGTGCGACGGCAGGGCCTCGATGCAAGCGCGCACGCGCTCGCCGGTCTCCTCGACCTCCAGGCGGTCCGAGGGCCGCTCGCCCTCCTCGTCAACCAGCTCGAGCCCGAGTTCCTCGCCGTCCTCGCCCCCGCCCGTACGCACCGTCGGCCGGCGCTTGCGGAGGTGGTCGATGGCCAGGTTGGTCACGATCCGGTAGAGCCAGGTCGTGAAGTCGTGGTCGAAGTTGAAGCGCTCGAGGCTGCGGAAGACCCGCAGGAACGCTTCCTGGGCCAGGTCCTGGGCATCGTCCGAGCTGGGCACCATCTGGCGCGCCAGCCTGTAGGCGCGGCCCTGGTGACGCTGGACGAGCAGGGCGAAGGCGTCTTCCTCGCCGCGCTGGGCGGCCCGGATCAGGTCGTGGTCCGAGGGCTCCGATCCGGCGGCATCTCGAACTCCGGCGACGGAGGAGCCTGCGGTCGGTCCTACCGAGCCGCTGCCGTCCGATCCCATCGGTCCGCCGTCGGTCATCTGCCTGTCGTCTTCAGCCCGCCGCAGGTGCTTCCGCTGCGTTTGCGTCGCACCACCGCAGGTTGTGGTTCCATCCGCCTCGGGGCGGGTCGAGCGCCTCGAAGGAGTGCGCCCGGACGGGCCTGCGGGACGACGGAGGATCATAGGACCCTCGTCTACGGCGCCCCAGACCGGGCGTTGGTGGTGATCCACGCCGCGGGGCACTCTTCGGCCCCAGGGAGGGCCCAACCGGAGGGTGCAACCAGAGGCCCCCTCCGCCCCTCCGCCCCCTCTCCACGGACGGCCGCTGGCCCGCAACAGGCCCGATTGGCCCTGGGAACCACCCAGGGCGGCGCCGGACCACTCCGGCGCCGCCCTGGATGCGGGGGGGCTCGCTGGTCGCCGCGGCTCAGCCCGAGACGACCGGGAAGCGCCCTTCGATCGAGGCGATGTTGCGGAATTTCAGCCTCCGCGCCCGGATGAGCTCGTCGGCGGGGATCCCGTCCAGCTCCTCCAGGTGGCGCAGCAGGGTTTCCTTGACCGTGGCGATGGCCTCGGCCGGCGCGCGGTGGGCGCCCCCCAGGGGCTCGGGGATGATCTCGTCGACCACGCCCAAGGCGGTCAGGTCCTCGGAGGTCAACTTGAGCGCCTCGGCGGCCTCGGGCGAGCGCTCGCCGTTCTTCCAAAGGATCGCCGCGCAGCCCTCGGGGCTGATCACGGAGTAGTAGGCGTGCTCCATCATCAGCACGCGGTCGCCCACGCCGATGCCCAGGGCACCGCCGGAGCCCCCCTCGCCGATGACCAACACGACGATCGGCACCTTCAGGGAGAACATGCCGATGATGTTCTCCGCGATGGCCATGGCCTGCCCGCGTTCCTCGGCCCCGATACCCGGGTAGGCGCCGGGGGTGTTGATCAGGCAGACGATCGGCAGGCCGAGCTTCTCGGCCAGCTTCATCTTGCGCCAGGCCTTGCGGTAGCCCTCCGGATGGGCGCAGCCGAAGTTGCACTCCAAGCGCTCCTTGACCGTGCGGCCCTTGCGATGGCCGATCAGCACGAAGCGCCGATCACCCATGGTCGCCATGCCCGTGACCATCGCCGGGTCGTCGCCGAAGGTCCGGTCGCCGTGCAACTCGACGAAGTCGTCGAGCATCTGGATGTAGTCCGACGTGACCGGCCGCTTGGGGTGCCGCGCGACGTTCACGCGCTCCCAGGGTGTCAGGTCGTTGTAGGTCTTGGAGATGACCTCGCGCAGTTGTTCCTCGAGCGACACGATCTCGCCGGAGACGTCGAAGCTGGTCGAATCGGCCAGCTCCTTGAGCTCCTGGATCTTGTCCTCGATCTCGAGGATCTTGTGCTCGAAGGGCATCGCCGGCCCCTCACTGGAGCGCCGCTTGCCGGCGGCGGGGCCGGAGGCCGGCTTCGCACCGGTTTTGGCCGCGCTGGAGGACTTGTCGGACTTGGACTTGCGGAACTTATCGCTCATCGATCTCTCGCGTGGTCGCGCCCGGTGGAGAGTCCGGGGCCGCGTCCGATCTTCGCTCCGCGGGCGGCTGCCGGCAACAGTTCCGGTGATTGGGCCAAAGCCCCGGGTTCCGGCGCGATCCGCGCCCCCGGCCTCGATACTCTTTGCGCTTCTACGCGTCCCCCTCGATTCGCGATGAGCCACCCCGCCCCCGCCGCCCTCCCCGACGCCTGGCGCGTGGAGGTCTTCCGCAGCCAGGATCGCCCCGATCCCGACGGCGAGCAGACCCTCGCTGCTGCCCTCGAACTCGGCCTGGAACTCGGCCTCGAGCCGATCGAAGGACTGCGGCTGGGCCGCGGCTACCTCCTGCCTCCCGAGCTCTCCCAGGCCGCGGTCGAGACCATCGCCCGCGAGCTCCTGGCCGATCCCGTGGTCGACACCCCGCGGATCACCGCGCCGGGCGGTCACCCGGAGGTCCCCGCCGGGGTCCACAGGGTCCTGGTCGCTCCCCAGCCCGGGGTCATGGACCCCGTGGCCACGGCCGTGGGCCGCGCTCTGGTGCGCGACGGGCACCTGGCCGAGTACTCCACCGGGACCGTCGCCACCTTCCGCGCCTGGGAGCTCACGGGCGCGGTCGACCGGGCCGGGCTCGAGACCCTGGGCCGGCGCCTCTTGGCCAACGAGACCATCGACACCCTGCGCTTCGACTCCGAGGACCTGCCCTACGTGCAGCCCGGCGGCAGCGGCCACCGGGGCTCGGTCGAGGTCCCCCTGCGCGCCCTGGACGACGACGCGCTGCTCGCCCTCAGCCGCGAGGGTCAGCTCAGCCTCGACCTGGCGGAGATGCAAACGGTACGCGACCACTACGCGGCGCTGGGTCGCGAGCCGAGCGCCCTGGAGCTGGAGACGATCGCCCAGACCTGGAGCGAGCACTGCAAGCACAAAACCCTCTGCGGTCTGATCGACTTCGAGGGTGAGCGCATCGACAACCTCTTGCGCTCCACGATCGGCGCGGCCACGCGCACCATCGACGCGCCCTGGTGCCTGAGCGTGTTCGAGGACAACGCCGGCATCGTCGAGTTCGAGGGTGACCAGGCGGTCTGCATCAAGGTCGAGACCCACAACCACCCCAGCGCGATCGATCCCTTCGGTGGCGCGGGCACCGGCATCGGCGGCGTGATCCGCGACGTGCTCGGCGCGGGCCTGGGCGCGGAGCCGATCGCCAACATCGACGCCTTCTTCGTGGGGCCCCTGGACCTGCCCGCGGACGAAGTCCCGAAGGGCACCATGCACCCGCGCCGGATCCTGCGCGGCGTCGTCGACGGCGTGCGCCAGTACGGCAACTGCATGGGCATCCCGACCGTCACCGGCGGCCTGTGGCACCACAAGGGCTACACGGCGAACCCTTTGGTCTACGCGGGCACGGTGGGCCTGATGCCGTCCTCCATGGCCCACAAGCAGGTCGCGGCCGGCGACGCCATTGTGGCCGTGGGCGGGCGCACCGGACGCGACGGGATCCACGGCGCGACCTTCTCGTCGATCGAGCTGTCGGAGCACTCCGAGACCGAGAGCAGCCACGCGGTGCAGATCGGCGATCCGATCACGGAGAAGGGCGTGCTCGACACCCTGCTGCGGGCCCGCGACGCGGGCCTCTACCGCGGCATCACCGACTGCGGCGCGGGCGGCTTCTCCTCGGCCGTGGGCGAGATGGGCGAGCACTGTGGCGCCGACGTCGAGCTCGACCGGGTGCCGCTCAAGTACCCGGGCCTGTCGAGCCACGAGGTCTGGATCAGCGAGGCCCAGGAGCGGATGGTGCTCTCGGTGCCGCCCGAGAAGCTCGAGGCCTGCCTGGCGGTCTTCGCCGCCGAGGACGTGGAGGCCGTCGTGATCGGTCACTTCACGGACACGGGCAAGCTGGTCGTGCGCGACGGCGACGAGGTCGTCGGCGAGCTCGACATGCAGTTCCTCCACAAGGGCAACCCGCGCACCGTGCGCCAGGCGGCCTGGGTCGCGCCGGACGTCGCCGATCCGGGCGTTCCGACCTCGACGGACCCCCAGGCGGAGCTCTTGGCGCTGCTCGCCCACCCTAACCTCTGCAGTCGCGAGTGGATCGTGCGCCAGTACGACCACGAGGTGCAGGGGCGCTCGGCGATCAAGCCGATGGTCGGTCCGGCCGGCGACGGCCCGGGCGACGCGGCGGTGATCCAACCCCTGGCCGAGTCCACCCGGGGCCTGGCCCTGGCGGTGGGCGCGAACCCCTTGCAGGGGCGGCTCGATCCGTGGGCCATGGCGGCCGCGGGCATCGACGAGGCCCTCCGCAACGTCGTCTCCGTCGGTGCCGATCCGGAGCGCGCGGTGCTCCTGGACAACTTCTCCTGGGGCAACTGCAACGAGCCCGATCGACTCGGTTCGCTGGTGCTCGCCGCCCGCGCCTGCCACGACGTGGCCCTGGCCTTCCGCGCGCCCTTCGTGTCGGGCAAGGACAGCCTGAACAACGAGTACCGCGTGGGCGATCGCACCCTGTCGATCCCCCCCACGCTCCTGATCACCGCCATGGCGCCGGTCCCCGACCTGCGGCGCGCGGTGACGATGGATCTCAAGCGCGCGGGCAACCGGCTGTACCTGGTCGGCGAGACCGCGGCGGACCTGGGCGGGTCGCACTGGTTCGACGTGCTCGGGCTCGACGGCGGCCGCGTGCCCCGTCCCGACCTGGAGCGCGCGCCGGCCCAGATGCGCGCCCTGCACGGCGCCATCGCCGCGGGCCGCGTGCGGGCTTGCCACGACCTGTCCGAGGGTGGCTTGGCCGTGGCCGCCGCCGAGATGGCCTTCGCGGGGCGCTGTGGCGCCCGCGTCGCCCTCGGCAGCGTGCCGCTCGCGGCCGACCTGCCCGGCGCCGCCGACGGCGACGCGGTGGCACTGTTCAGCGAGTCCTGCACCCGCTTCCTGGTCGAGGTCGAGCCCGACCACGCGGCGGGCTTCGAGCAGGCCCTGGCCGGCTTCCCCTGTGCGAGCGTCGGCGAAGTGACCGACGACGGGCGCCTCGAGCTGCTCGGACGCGACGGCGCGACGCTGGTGGACCTGGACGTCGAGCAACTGCGTCAGGCCCACACCGGCGGCTTCCGCGGCTGAACCGATCCCGCGCTACTCCGCTGCGGTCCACCCCCCTGCGCCCCCCACCCGGATTCCTCGCCCATGACCTCCCAGCCCACCGCCCTGGTCCTGCGCACCGCCGGCACCAACTGCGACCGCGAGACGGTCCAGGCCCTCGAGATGGCCGGCGCTCGGACCGAGCTGCTGCACCTCAATGCCCTCTCGGCCGAGCCCCGCAGGCTGGCGGCCGCGCAGATCCTGGTGATACCCGGCGGCTTCTCCTACGGCGACTACGTGGCCGCGGGCCGCATCCTCGGACACGAGCTGCGCCACCGGCTGGGCGAAGAGATCGCCACCTTCGTCGAGGGCGGTGGTTTCGTGCTCGGCATCTGCAACGGGTTCCAGGTACTGGTCGAGCTGGGCTTGATCGAGGGCCCGCGCGCGGAGCCCTCCCAGCGGCGCATGGCGCTCACGGCCAACAGCTCCAACCGCTTCGAGTCCCGCTGGGTGCACCTGCGCAACGAGCGCAGTGCCTGCGAGTGGCTGGAGCGGGGCACGGTCTGGCCCGTCCCGGTGGCCCACGGCGAGGGTCGCGTGGCCCTGCGCTCGGCCGGTGACCTCGAGGCCCTGACCGACGCGGGACAGGTGGCCCTGCGCTACGTGACCGCCGACGGCGGCGAAGCCGGCTACCCCGACTGTCCCAACGGGTCGGCCGGTCAGATCGCCGGGCTGTGCGATCCCTCCGGACGGGTGCTGGGCCTGATGCCCCACCCCGAACGCAACATCACGCCCTTCCACCACCCCTTCTGGACGCGCCTGCCCGAGCGCGACGAAGGCGAGGGCCTGGCGCTGTTCCGAGGCCTGGTCAGCGCAGCGAGCTGAGGCGGCCGGCATGACGACCTTGCGCTTTCGCCGGCTTGCCGCAGGTCTGGCCCTGGCCGCCATTGGGTCGATGGGCACGGGATGCCTGGGCGCGGCGACCGTAGCCGGCGCGGGTTATCTGGTTGCGCGCGAGCTGGGCCCCGATCGCAGCCAACGAGCCCTGGTGCGTGAAGAGCTCGAGGAAGTCTGGTTCGTCGCGGAGCTGCTGATGGACGAGCGCGCCGAAGCCAGCGTGGACGTGCTGGAGTCACCGCGCCGGCTCGTCGGACGAATCGACGGCGCCACGGTCGAGGTCACGGTCGAGCGCGTGGGGCCCGAGCAGACTTCGGTCAGCATCCTGGCCCAACGGGTCCTGGCCCGCGCGGACGCCGAGCTGGCCGGAGACTTGCTGGACGCGCTGCTCGCCCGCCTCGCAGAGCGCAATCCAGGGCGCTGAAGTCGGCGGCGCTCGGGCCAACGTCGCGCCGGATTGCGGAGCGACTCGCTGGTGGCCGCACTGGCCCGGCGAGACAGTTGCCCCGCGCGTCAGTTGCCCCGCGCGTCAGTGGGCATGCTCGGTCGCCGCGTGCTGCCCGTCAGCGCGGCCTTCCTCAGCACCGCCTTCGCGCTTCTTCTGGCGGGCTCGGGCGCAGGCCCGGCAGTAGCCCAACAGGCGCAGGTCGTGGTTGACCATCACGAAGCCCGCGGCGTCCGCGGCCTCCTTCTGCAGGGCCTCGATGCGCTCGTCGACGAACTCGTCGATGCGACCACAGTCCATGCAGACCATGTGGTCGTGGTGCTTGTGCCCGGTGACGTGCTCGTAGCGCAGCTCGCCCTGGCCCACGTCGAGGGACTCGAGGAAGCCGCCGTCGACCAGAAGACCCAAGGTGCGGTAGACGGTGGCGCGCGAGACGCGCGGGCCGTCCTCGTCCTGCAGCCAGCGGTAGAGGATCTCTGCGGAGAAGTGCTCGTGGGTCGCGAAGGCGCGCTCGAAGATCCGCGCCCGCTGGGAGGTCAGCTTGAGGGACTGACCCCGCAGGAAGGACTCGAACTGCTTGCGAATCTGGGCGTGCTTCACGTTGGCCTCCCCGGCGCTGGGGTCAGCTTAGGTTGGGTCCGAGATCGATTCGAGGGCGTGGGTGGCCGGTCGGGAATCGACCTCCCCCCACGGAGCACGGCCGACCGGCTGGACGACCGGTCGCGCTCAGCGCTGGCCGATGTCGCGGCGGCAGAACTTGCCTTCCCAGAAGATCCGCTCCAGACCCGCGTAGCTGCGCCGGCGGGCCTCCTCGACGTCGCTGCCCACGGCCGTGGCGCACAGCACGCGTCCGCCGCTGGTGACCACGTGGTCGCCATGGCGCTTGGTTCCGCCGTGAAACACAACCACGCCCTCCTCGGCGTTCGCGGCGGCGATCCCGGTCACCACGTCCCCCGTGCGAACTT
This sequence comes from Engelhardtia mirabilis, assembly GCA_007751255.1. Classification (GTDB taxonomy): domain Bacteria; phylum Planctomycetota; class UBA1135; order UBA1135; genus Engelhardtia; species Engelhardtia mirabilis. The sequence continues at coordinate 3,213,430 of CP036296.1, read as the reverse complement.
CGCCGGGATAGCCGGCGGCGGCGCCGATCACGCCCACGCAGCCGCCCTCGTTCCATTCGGGCGACTCACAGTCCTCCAGGCGCCCCTCGGCCGCGGCCACCAGGTAGGGCACCAGGTCGCTCTTCATGCGGCGCATGACCACCTGGGTCTCCGGGTCGCCGAAGCGCACGTTGAACTCGAGCACGCGCGGGCCCTGGTCGCCCACCATCAGGCCGGCGTAGAGCACGCCCCGGAAGGGCACGTCCTCGATCTGCAGGGCGTGCAGGGCGGGCAGCAGCACGCGCTGCTCCACCTGGCGCATCAGGCGCCGGCTGACCCACGGCACCGGCGCGACCACGCCCATGCCACCGGTGTTCGGGCCGGTGTCGCCCTCGCCCACTTGCTTGTGGTCCACCGCCGGGTCGAGCACCAACAGGGTGCGACCGTCGGTGATGGCTTGGATCGAGAGCTCCTGGCCCTCGAGGAACTCCTCGATCACGACCTCGTTCCCGGCCGAGCCGAGGGTGCGCTCCTCCATGATCCGGTCGACCACCGTGCTGCCCTCGGCGGCGTCGGAGACCACGAACACGCCCTTGCCCGAGGCCAGGCCGTCGGCCTTGATCACCTGGGGCCAGGTCGTGACGGCCTCCAGGTAGGCCTTGGCCTGCCCGGCGCGGTCGAAGCGGCGCCAGGTCCCGGTGGGGATCCGGTGCCGGTCGAGCAGCTCCTTGGTGAAGACCTTCGAGCCCTCTAGCCGCGCGCCGGCGGCGCCGGGGCCGAAGGTCGTGATCCCCGCCTCGCGCAGGCGATCGGCGAGTCCGGCCACGAGCGGGTCCTCGGGACCGACCACGACCAGACCGATCTCCTCCGACTTGGCCAGGCGCACCAGGCCGTCGATGTCGCTGGTCGAGACCGCGACGTTGCGGGCGACCGACTCGGTGCCGGCGTTCCCGGGGGCGCAGAGGACTTCCTCCACGAGGGGCGAGGACGCGATCTTCCAGCACAAGGCGTGCTCGCGACCGCCGCCGCCGACGACCAGGACCTTCATGGGGCCAGGACCTTCAAGGGGACTTCGTAGTCAGGGGGGCTGGGGACGGCGGCCCGCGGCCGCAATCGAGCGGAGGAAACTAACAGGCTCCCCCACCCAGGTCACGATCCCGAGCCCGGCCTTCCGGGCCGCCACCCGACTCATCCAGGGCCCAGTGGTCCCCGCGTGCCCTGGAGCGGTACGATCCCGGCGGCCCGGGGAGTACCTCAGTTGGTAGAGGCGTAGCTTTGGGAGCTACGAGTCGTGGGTTCGAGTCCCATCTCCCCGACCACTCCTGCCCGAAGGGACGAGGTCGACCTCCGGACGTCTCGCGCGGCGACCCGCAGCAGTCCTGTCCGAGCGAGGCTGCAGAACCGGATGTTCCTGCGGTGAGGTCCGCAGTACCGCCGGCGCCGCCCGATCTAGGAGGTCCCACGGTCCAGGGGTATCCTGCCCGGCCGAGCGCCCGTAGCTCAGCTGGATAGAGCACCCGACTTCTAACCGCGCGCGGCTCATCCGAGAGGCTCCCGGAAAGCGCCCGAACGCTCCGCGCAAGCGCGCGCTGGGACACGCCTTAGCGCCCGGAAGGCGCCCGAGAAGCGTACGGGCGGTGGACCGTCCGCCGACCTTCCGCGTTTGCGATTCGAGCCCGCGCGGAAGGTGACCTCGGGGTAGAGTCGAGCATGCAGCGCTTCGTCTTCACCGAGGACCGCATCCGCAAGGAGGCGCTCCCGCCCGAGCCCGACGCGACGACCGCGAGCGGGAAGCCCGTCAAGGACACGATCTACTGGGACAAGGACGTGCCGGGCTTCGGCGTCCGCGTCGGTCGCCCTCGCACCGACCCCGAGACCGGCAAGCCCGCGCTGCCGGTGCGGACCTTCATCTTCCAGCGCGACGTGCGCGGCCGGACGCGCCGCTTCACGATCGGCCGCCACGGGCACGACGAGGCGCGCGAGGACCTGTACACCGTCAAGAAGGCCCGCGCCCGCGCGGTCGAGCTGCTCAACTACATGCTCAAGGGCCTCGACCCCGCCGAGGAGGAGCGTCGGCAGGAGGTCGAGGGCATGACGCTCGCCGTCGCGATCGGGCTCCACGTCCGCTCGATGCGGGCCCGGGAGTGCGCCGAGAAGTCGATCCTCGACGTGCACCGCGACACCGAGCGCTACATGCCCGACTGGCTCCCGCGTCCCATCGCCTCGATCACCCGGGCCGAGTGCATGGAGCGGCACGCCCAGCTCACGGAGCGCGGCAAGTACGTTGCGAACCGGGCCATGCGGATCTTCCGCGCCGTCTGGAACACTGCCTCGCGGGCGAACGAGGCGCTGCCGCAGTGCCCCGTGGTCGCGGTCACGATGAACAAGGAGCGCCGCCGTCGCGAGCCGATCACCTGGGGCGCGCTCCCGGCGTGGTGGGCAAAGGTGGACTCGATCCAAAACCCGATCCGCCGCGACCTGCAACTGTTCATCCTGTTCACCGGGCTGCGCTCGACGGACGCGAAGACGGTCCGTTGGGAGCATGTCAACCTGACCGACGAGCCCAGGCTCCTTGGCACGGTCTCGATCCCGCCCGGCTGCATCCACCGGCCAAAACCAAAGGGCGGCGAGGACCGCGCGTTCACGGCACCGCTGTCGAGCTTCGCCCTGGAGATCCTCCGGCGCCGCCGCGAGCAGAACCGCATGATCTACCCCGACGACCGGGGGTGGGCGTTCCCCTCGACGGACGCCCAGGGTGCCGTCTCCCACGTCCACCGCGTCGGCGAGCAGCGCTACGACGGCGACGGCCGCAAGTACAACTTCCTCCCCTCTCCCCATCGCCTCCGCGACACGTTCGCGACGGCCGCCTACGAGGCGGGCCTGGAGCGGACCGCCATCAAAGTGCTCATGAACCACGTCCTCCCCAGGGGCGACGTGACCGAGGGCTACATCGGCTTCACCCCCGAGATGTTCAGGGAGCCCGTTCAGCGCGTCGCCGACTTCCTCCTCAGCAAGGCGCTGCCGGGAGAATCGGAGGCGCGCCCGACCTCGAATCGGAGCGTGGGGTAGCCTAGGAATCGAAGGCACTGCTGGGCGCAGCCTGATCTCACGGCGCCCTTCGGAGCCGCCCCGGAAACAACGGCCCGGGGCTTGTACTTCAGTCGTCCCTATCGGGGTCCCCTGGGAGACCCTAGCCGGGCAAGGACGCTGATCCCGAGATCGACCTCCATCACACGGAGGCTGACGTGGATCAGCACCAGACCCTCGACCTCGAGGCGGTCGAGCCCATGACGGCTCGGGAAGTCGCCGACTTCCTCAAAGTACACATCAAGACGCTCCTGCGGTGGCACGCCCAGGGTGTCGGGCCGCGCCGCTACTGCCCGACGGGGCGGGGCGGGCGGGCCCTCTACAACCGCGCCGAGGTCATCGCCTGGGCGTTCCGGGAGAAAGGGGGGTCGCGATGAGCGCCGAGTCCCCCGCGAGCGCCCTCGCGCTCCTCAAGGCCCTCGCCGAGCAGCTCGACCTCGGGGCCCGCAAGCGCCTGACGAAGGGCGCGCTCGTCGCGCTGGAGACCGTCCAGCCGCGCTACCTGACGAAGTACGGCGTCGCGGTCCTGCTCGGCCTGGACTCGGAGCGCGTCGTCGAGGACTGGATCAGCGACAAGAAGGAGGCCGAGGACGGGATCGAGTTCCCGCGCCCCATCGAGGTCACCAAGCGTATCCACCGCTGGGACCTCCATGAAGTCCTCGACTTCATGGAGCGCAAGAAGGCGAAGCGCGCGCAGCGGGGAGGGCCGTTCTGATGTCTTCCCAGCCGGACCAAACGCCGACCCCCGAGCCGGACTACGCTGCGTCGATCGAGTTCCTGTCCAAGTGGATGCCGCGCGGCCCGTGGGTGTTGACGGCGATCGTCCCCGACAAGCCCAAGAAGGGCGCGGCGACGTTCACCGACACCTTCGGGCAGCACGACGTGGGCAGCGGGCGGCTGCTGGCGTGGCTCGAAGAGCACGGGACGAAGCGGCAGCGCAACATCTACTTCACGCCGAACGGCTGCCGGAAGCAGACGGTCAAGAAGAAGCCCACGAAGGCGGACATCGCCGCGATGTACGTGCTGCATGTGGACCTCGACCCGTCGGCGCCGCCGGAGGACGTGGACAAGGCCGCGCACAACGGGGGCGAGCGCCAGCGGATCCTCGCCCTGCTCCAGGATCCGCCGTCGGGGCTGCCTAGGCCGACCTGCATCACCGACTCGGGCGGTGGCTACCAGGCGTTCTGGCGGCTCAAGATCCCGGCCTCGCTCGACGGGACGGACGAGGCGGCGGCCGAGGCCGAGCGGTACAACCGCAAGCTGGAGGAGCTGCTCGGCGGCGACCACACGCATAACGTCGATCGCGTCATGCGGCTCCCCGGCACGATCAACCGGCCGGACGCGAAGAAGCGCGCCAAGGGCCGCACGGAAGCGCTCGCGGCCGTCGTCGAGTTCTGCGACGAGCTGCACGACCTCGGCGGCTTCGAGAAGGCCGAGCCGGTACGGTCGGCGGGCCAGGGCTCGAAGGCGAGCGGCAACGGGCGGGCCGCCCCCGCGCCGTCCGGCGTAGAGCGGCTCGACACGCTCGACCACCAGCCCGAGGGTGTCTCCGACCTGTGCAAGGTCGTCATCGCGCAGGGGTGCGACCCCGACGACGACCCGGGCCGCTTCGGCGGCGCGCCGTCGATGTTCGGGCTCAGGCGCGGGTCGGACTGGACCGGGGACCGCTCGGCGGCCGTGTGGTACGTCGCCTGCGAGCTTGTGCGCGCGGGCGCGGACGACGACACGATCCGCGCGCTGCTGCTGGACGAGGGCTGGGGCATCAGCGCCCACGTCCTCGACCAGAAGAACCCCGAGGCCTGCGCCGACCGGCAGATCGAGCGCGCGCGGAACGAGGTGGGCGAGGTCGAGGCGGCGACGGACGACGCAAGCCCGCTGCTCGACCCGGGCGACCCGAGGCCGTCGGCGCGGCTGTACGTCGAGCGCGAGGCACCGCACCTGTTCTTCCACAACGGCGACTGGCTCGACTACGGCCGAGGCGCGTACTTCGAGGTGGAGTCGGGGATCGTCTCGGCGGGCGTGTTCGCCTTCCTGGAGCGCGCACGTCGGCTGTGGGGGTTGAAGCAGGTGCCGGGGCCGTTCAAGCCCATGCGCTCGAACGTGACCGAGGTGCTCGGGGCGTTGGAGTCCGTCACGATCCGGGCGCGCGACCTGTACGCGCCGCCGTGCTGGATCGCGGAGCCCGGGCCGCCGCCGCGCGAGATCATCTCGTGCGCGAACGGGCTGCTGCACCTGCCGACGGGGCGGCTGCTCCAGGCCACGCCGAGCTTCTTCACGCGGAACGCGCTGGAGATCGCCTACGACCCGGACGCGCTGCCGCCCGAGGGCTGGCTCGCGTTCCTCGGCCAGCTCTGGCCGAAGGACCCGGACAGCATCGGCGTGCTCCAAGAGGTGTTCGGCTACCTGCTCGTGCCCGACACGTCGCAGCAGAAGGTGTTTCTGCTCGTCGGCCCCGCGCGGTCGGGGAAGGGCACCATCGGACGGGTGCTCACGCGGCTCGTCGGCGAGGCCAACGCGGTGGGCAGCGACATGCGCACGCTCGGCGGCAACTTTGGCCTGCAACCCCTGATCGGGAAGCAGCTGGCGATCGTCGCCGACATGCGACTCGGCAAGCGCAGCGACCCTGCCACGATCGCGGAGAACCTGCTGCGCATCAGCGGCGAGGACCTGGTCACGGCGGACAGGAAGAACAAGACCGCCTGGACGGGCACGCTGGCCGTGCGCTTCGTCATCATGACCAACGAGCTGCCGAGGTTCTCCGACGCGAGCGGCGCGCTCGCCAATCGGTTCGTGCCGCTCGTCATGACCGAGAGCTTCCTGGGCCGCGAGGACCACGGGCTGACGGCGCGGCTGCTCAGCGAGCTGCCGGGCATCCTCAACTGGGCCGTCGAGGGCTGGCGTCGGCTCCGGGACCGTGGGCACTTCGTGCTGCCGGGCTCGTCGCGGGACGCCGTGCAGGACCTCCTCGACATGGCCTCTCCGGTCTCGGCCTTCGTGCGCGACGTGTGCGTGCTCGACCCCGAGGCGCGCGTCGAGAAGGGCCAGCTCTACGCCGTCTGGCGGGAGTGGTGCCTCGCGCGCGGCGAGCCGATCGCCGAGGAGGCGGTGTTCTCGCGCGACCTGTACGCGGCCACGGCCGGGCGCGTGCGGGCGGGGAAGATGCCCAGGCCCGCGAGACTGCCCGCCTACGTCGGGATCCGGCAGCGCGACGCTGCCGAGGCCCGCGACGACCCCGATCACGACGTGCTCGGGTAGGCCGGTCCGGGGTCCGGTCCGGGGTCGGTCTGGGGTCGGCGGGGCCGGAAACCACCACTCTCGACACCGGGAACATGGCGCGGGCGGGGCGGTCCGACCGGGCTGGGGTCTTCCCCGCCCCTCCGCCGCGCGCGGCCCGCGAGCGCTCGGACGGATAGCCCAAGGGGGGCCGGAGGAGCTACTACCTGCCTCGCGCGCTAAGAGCTTGAGAAGACCCCGGACCGGTCGGACCGGGCTGCCCTCGGTGTCGCGCGGTGGGAAATACCCCAGACCGCGACCCCGGACCGGGTGGGCTCGACCCCAGACCGGACCCCGGACCGGCACCGCGTTGGGCGTCGCTCGCAGCAGCGTCGCGCACTCGGTGTCGTCGAGCGCGAAACCGGCGCACACCAACGCCGACCGGCCGAGCTGCGCCGCGTCGCACAGGGGGTAGATTCCTCCAGAGCGGGGTAGAAACCGCCTGTGGACCCGTACGACGAGTACGGGCCGTGACCAATCGACGGACCAACGACAGCCTCTCGCGGGCCAACCGACAGCGCCTCACCGAAGCGCGCAAGACTGCCTTCCTCGAAGCGCTGCGCATCCACGGCGTTGCGACGCGCGCCGCACGCGAGGCGAGCCCGAACGCGAAGGGCACGAGTGCCATCTCCACGTTCCGAGACGCGCGCGCACGTGACCCCGAGTTCGACGCCGCCTGGGACGACGCGATCGAGGCGCACCACGGCGACCTCTTGGCGGAGCTGTATCGCCGCGCGATGACGGGCGACCAGGTTCCCATCCAGAACGCGAAGGGCGAGGTGATCGGCTGGCGTTCGATCCGGTCCGACAAGCTCCTGCTCGAAGCCGTGCGCGCGCATGTGCCCGCATTCACGCCGCGCATGCAGACCGAGGCGACGGTCGAGCAGACCGTGACCAAGAAGCCCGCCAAGGGCATCCCGCTTGAGCAGCTCTCGCCCGAGAGCCGCGAGGATCTGCTGCGCATCCTGGAGCGCGAGAAGGCCATCCGCGACGGCACCGACGCCCCCCGGAACGGCCACGCGCCTTCCCCTCACCTTCCCTTGACGGAGCGCGAGCGTTGAAGGTCGCCACGCCCGCCACACCGAACACAGGATCCGTGCGCACAGAGCGCCGGATCGTCGAAGACGCGCTCCGCAGGGCCAGGGGTCTTGGTCCGGCGTCCCGGTCAGCGAAGCGCATGGGTCCGACCTGCTTGCTTGGTCATGGACTCTCCTCGGGACTCGTCGCCGAAGCACCGCCCGGCGGCGAGTCCCACCTCACACCCCCGGGTCTCCGGGGTTCGGTTGCGCGTCAACCCGGGGTCGTCGTGCTGCCTGGGCGGCGACCCCACCTAGCCCAATGACGAAGCGCATCCACTACTGCTACCTCCTGACGCGCACCCTCCCCGAGGGCGGCTGCCGCTACTACGTGGGTATCAGGACGGCTCCGAAGTACAGGACCCCGGAGAGCGACTCGGCGTACATGGGCTCCGGGCGCGCGATCCGGCGCGCCGTCAAGGCGCACCCCGGGGCGTTCTCCAAGACCATCCTCGACGTGTTCGACACCCGCGAGGAGGCGAGGGCAATGGAGCGCGCGCTCGTCGGGCTGGAGACTGCCAACTCCAAGTGGTCCTACAACCTCGTGACGGGCGGCGAGGATTCCGGCCTGGCGAGCGAGGAGACGAAGGCGCGCATCAGTGCGGCCAATCTCCGCCGCTTCGAGGACCCCGCCGAGCGCGAGAAGACCGGCGCCGCGTCCCGCTCGGTCTGGGCCTCGCTCTCGCCCGAGGAACGAGAGGCGATCGGGGTCAAGCGTGGAGCAACCAATCGAAGGCGCTACCAGGACCCGGCCGAGCGCAAGCGACATCGGGCCATGCTCAAGGAGCGCTATGCCGACCCCGACTACAAGACTCGGCATGCCGAGTCAGTCTCGAACGTGAACAGGTCCCGCGAGGGCCGCGCTAGGAACAGCGCTGGCAACCTCAAGCGCTACGCGAACGAGACGCCCAAGCAACGCGCCGCCCGCATCGAGAAGGCCACCGAGAGGAACCGCGCGCTGGCCCAGGATCCCGCGTGGTTGGAGAAGAACGCGGCTGCGGTGCGCCGTCCCGAGACGAGGGCGAAGCTCAGTGCATCGGAGCGGAAGCTCTGCGAGGACCCGGCCGAGCGGGAGCGGCGCAGCGCGCGCCAGCTCAAGCGCTACGCGAACGAGACGCCCGACCAGAAGGCGGCTCGCCGCCAAGCAATTAGCGAGGGCCGGCAACGCGCCAAGGCCGAGCGCGCCAGAGTTCAACGCGAGGTCCAGTGGATCCTCGCGGCCCTTCTCCTCAACAAGTACGCCGCCTGACCAAGGACCCACCATGCAGACCAAGACCAAGACCCGATCCCAGGAACTGACCGCCGCCCTTGCCACCGCGACTGCGGAGTTGGAGGAGAGCCAATCCCGGCTGGGTGAGGCGATCACCGATGGTGATGAGGCCGGAGCTGAGGGCGCACGCGCTGACGTGGCGCGCCTCCGCTCCCTCATCGAGGAACTCGAAGCGGCTCGGCCTATCGCTCTCCGAAGAGAGCGCGAGGCTGCCCAGGCCGAGGCCGAGAAGGCGCGCCGCGAGCGCGAGCGTGCCCAGAATCGCAACCGCAAGGCCCGCCTGGCCCAGGCCAAGCGCGTGGACGACGCCATGCGAAAGCTCGGGGCCGAGTACGAGAAGCTCCTCGCGCTCGACACCGGCGGCACGGGCTCGGACGCGGGCCGCGTCATCCGCCGCGCGCGCTACTCGGCGCGGGGAGCCTTCGCCCACTTCGCCCCGGCCCTCTCGCGCGTGCTGGAGGTCCCGGTCATCCCGGCCATGCACCGCCGCCCGCTCGTCGAGAGCGAGCGCGGTCTCATCACCGAGTTCGCCGAGGTCGAGGGCGAGTGACCACGCTCCTCTCCAACATCCAAGGGGTCTGCAACGGGACGCTCTCCCCGGCCGGGTCGAGCGCAGCCTACGCCCGCGAGGTCCTGTGGTGGACCAGCGAGGGCAGCGACGACATCCGCCCCGGCGAGCTGCCACACGAGGTGTTCGAGCGCCTCGCGCGCGAGCGCTGCCCGGTCCTTCGGGCCCTCCGCGTTGCGGGCGGCATCGCGCGCATGTTCGAGCGCGACTGCGACCCTCGGCCGCTTCTCGACGCGCTGGGCCTCGTTTCCGGGAGCGACGAGTACAGCATGCGCCTCTACACGTGGGCCGACCTCGTGTCGCTGGCTGCGCCCCACCGCCGAGAAGGCGAGCCCGTCGGCGCGGCGCTTCGCCGCCTCGTCGAATCGAACAGCGCGGCGCGCTGCGCATTCATCTTCGCCATCGCCGAGCCCCGTTGACCCACCAGACCGAGAAAGAGCCCAAGCAATGAGCTACCCCAAGCCCGATGTTCAGCAGTGGACGTTCAACGTCCTTGCCACCTTCCGCCTCGGCGGACGCACCTACAACCCCGGCGACGTGCTCAACCGCCGTCACCTCGCCATCGGCCCCCGCGTCATCCGCGAGCTGATCGACACCGGCAAGATCGAGGTGGCGTCGTGAGCGACAACCTGTCCAAGATGCTGTCCGAGGCCGATCGCGTGTCGAAGGGCGCGAGCCCGAGGGTGACCCGTGACCAGGCCGAGTCCGCCATGCTCGACCTCGCCAAGCGCGAGGCCCGGCCGGGCGAGTCGGTCGCCGTGTCGTTCGCTCGCCTGTGCGAGGACGACGCGCGCATGCAGAAGCTGTACGACCTCGGCCAAGCCGCCGACGTTGCCGAGTCGAGCGCGGCGCTGGCGAAGGGGGTGTCCGGCGATCCCCGCTTCGACCGCTTGCTCATGGATCACGCGCGACTGCGCAAGCGCGCCGGGGAATCGGTCGAGCAAGCAGCGAGCCGCCTGCTCCACGAGGACGACGACATCCGCTCCCTCTACGGCATCGTGTACGGAGGATGAGCCACAGCCTCCTATCCCGGCTGAGCCCGGAGACGCGCCACGTGCTGGCGGCGGCCTTCGTGTTCGAGCGCGCCATCGGCGCTCCGATGGTCGAGGCGACCGTCCGCGCCCTGGCGAAGGAGGAGGGCGCGTCCGTGCCCGCGTGCGTCCTGCTCGTCACCGGGCGGGACACTGGCGCCGACGACGCGCGCGACCCTGAGCTCAAGGCCGCGCGGGAGTGGCGCGCCTCGACGCGGCGCGCGTGACCCTGCGCACGATCCTCGCCGCGCTGGGCGACCTTCCCGGCCGGGAGGCCACGCGCCCCAGCGAGCACCACGGCGCGCCAGCTCCGCTCCAACCCGTGTGCGCGGCGCGGTAGGCCCTCGGTCTTGATCGCCACCCTCGATACCACCCGCGAGCGCCGCCAGCTCGCCGCTCGTCGCCAGTGGCGCGACCCCCTCGGCCGCGCCCGCCTCCTTGCTGGGCAGCTCGTCGCCGCCGAGCGCCGCCGGGTGGATCGCCTGGTCGAGGACAACCTCCACCTGCTCGAACACGCGGCGGGGTACTGGCACAAGCGGCTCCCGGCCGTCCCCTACGAGGACCTGCATCAGGTTGCCTTCCTCGGCCTGCGCCGGGCGGCCGAGCTGTTCGACCCCTTCCACGCCTCGGGCGCGGCCTTCTCCACGTGGGCCTTCCACGGGCTGAATGGCGCGATCCGGGACGACCTCCCGACCCTCATGGGTGGGCCCATCCGTGCGCCGAAGCGGCCCGCGTTCCCGCGCCCGGTGGTCGCATCGCTGGACGACGCCGATGGCGCGCCCGAGCCCGAGGACGGGAGCACCGCGACCGACCCCTACGAGGTCGCCTGCCGCGCAGAGGACCGCGAGCGCCTCCGCGCCGCCCTGGGCCGCCTTCGGAATCCCCGCGACGGCCGCGTGGTCCGGCTCCGGTACGGGCTCGACGGCGGCATGCCGATGACCCTGCGCGAGATCGGCGACGTACTCGGGGTGGGCATCGAGCGCGCCCGGCAACTTGAGCTCCGGGCCCTGGCCGAGCTGCGCGCCGCGCTGGCCGAGTAGGCCACGGCCCGCGCGCGGGCCTTCCGCGCGCCGCTGACCGATCCACGCGCGGCACCGGAGGGCACACTCCGCGCGCACGGCTCCGAGGACCGAGGGGGAGGCGCTCTGGATTCTTGCGAGGAATCTGCGCGTGCGCCCGGGCGTACCTGGGCGCCTTTCGGGCGGACCTGCACGGGCGCCCGGTCGGCGCGCCAGAACGCCCCGTCACGGGCCCAGTGAGCGAGGGAGCCTACATGTGACCGGCGACCGAGCCACTCGCGCGCCCTCCACGGTGGAGGCGGCAAGCGGATCACGCCGGGCTTCGGGGCTCAAGGAGGCCCCTCACATGAACGAGCAAGTGAAACTGCGCGTCCCGCACCTGCCCACTCCCCACGGTCGCTTCTACAGCCACGTGGACGACGCGGAGCAGGGGGCACGCGCCAACTTCCTCCTCGCCGACGACGGCCGCTGGCACAAGGTGCGCAGCAGCGACTTCGATGCCGTCATCAACTGGGTCACGGAGCGGATGGAGTGCGAGGGCCACATCCCCGTCCTTCGGATCGTCGCCGAGGGCGGGCGCCTCGCGGTCCACATGGACGACACGACGATGATCGTCCCGGCGTGGGAGGTCCAGGCGGCATGAAGTACCCGATTCAAGGCGCCCTCGACCAGCTCCTCGCGCAGCGCCGCCCCGACGGCGGGCACGACCACTACCTCCGGGGCTTCGAGGGCGAGCACGACTCCTGGGTGTGGATCACGGCGGAGACGTACAGGCGGATCCTGCACTTCCTCCTGCACGGCACCGAGAACCACCTCGCCGACATCGAGGGCTTCATGGCCAGCGACGGGGACGGCATCCCGTTCGGCGGTCGCGTCTCGGTCTGCATCGACTTCGAGGACCGCACCTCGGACGAGTCGGCCTGGTGCTTCGACATCGCCCCTGCGGGCGACGAGCAGGCTGCCGCCTAACGGGCGCCCCTGGCCCGGCCACCATCGGTCGGGCGTTCACGAGCCTCGGCTCCGCCACCGCGCGGGGTCGGGGCTCCTTCGTCTCCACAGGGCGCTGCCGCTCTGGCGCTCTCTGCGCGCGGCCGCCCGTCCTGGGCATCGGGCCATCGCCGCCGCCCGCGCGAGCAGGAGGCCAGCTAGAAGCGGCGGGCGGGGTCGCTCGTGTTGACGCGCCGCTCCAGCCGTCCGGCGACCCGGTGGGCGAGGTCATCGACCCAGCCAGCGTCCGCGCGGCTGACCCGCTCGGGCCGGTCGAAGCTGACGGGGACCTCGCCGTCCCGCTGGCCAAACATGCCGCCCATCTGGCCCTTGAGGCGCTCGCGGTCGCGGCGGTGCGCGATGAGCTTCCCGTTCAGCGAGCCGAGGCTGGCGTTCACGAGGAGCCCGGCGTGCCGCCCATGCGGGTCGAGGTGCTCGTACACGCCCCGCGCGAAGCGGAGGGCGAACGCGGCGCGCGCCGCGATCTCCTCGACCTCGACCGGGTAGAGGCCGAAGCCTGCCATCGGGTCGCGCCGGGAGCGCTCGTCCGCGCCGGTCATGTTCGCGTCGATCGTGAGCCAGCCGTCCTCGGTCATCTCGACGCGGACCGTCTGCCCCGGTGCACCGGAGCCGCGCTGGGTCACGACCAGCGACCCCGGGCCGCGCTCGCTCTCACGCGCGGCATTCTGGTCGAACAGGCCCACGCCGCGCTCCGTGCCGATGCGAACGAAGTCGTACCGGAAGTCGTCACCGTCGAGCTGCTCGACCGGCACCACTGTCTCGTCCTGCCGTCCCGGCGCGACTACGACGCGCAGCACGACCTCGTGCCCGAAGTCGGGCGGTTCCGCGAGGAGCCCGTCCATCCTCTGCCTGTCCATGCCAGCACTCCTCCGCGCTCCCGCGACCGTGCGTACGGCCGCCTCGACCTCGCGCGCCAGGTCGTCGGGGCCATTGAACGACCGGCGGAACCGGCCGTCCACGTACTCGGACAACCGCGCGGCGAGCCCGTCGGCGTCCTCGTCGCGCTCGACGCCATCCTGGATGAACACGAGGGTCGGGATGCTGCGCCCCACCGCGTGCTCGTACTCCTCCTCGACCACGAGCTTGCCCGACGGCGCGGTGTAGCCTCCCCGGTCGCCGACGACGACCACGACGGCATCGCAGCTCTCGACGCCATCGAGGCAGGCGTTGCGCGGGCTCGCGTCGAGCGAGGGGTTGTCCTCGACGAGCACGGGCTCGCACCCCGCCGCCTCGATCCCGGCGCGGGCAGCGGCCCGGTACTCGCCGAAGCCATCCATCACGGAGCTGACGAACACGCGGGGCCGCTCGGTCACGAGCGCACCTCCACGTCGGGGTTGCCGCAGCGCCGGCAACGGACCGGGGAGCGGGGCACCCTCGGGTCGCGCTTCTCCTCCTCGGTCAGGATCTCGACCTTCTCCTGGTGGCGGCAGCGGTGGCAGATGACAAGTACGACCTTCATGTTGGGGCCTCCCCCTCGCGGTGTTGCTCACGGCGAGCGAGCCCCGCCGGTTCGATCCCGACACCCAAACAAAAGCCGTACCAATCCACCAAGGGGCCTTGGGCAGTCCGGCGGCTGCCAGACTGGCAGCTCTCCGCCCGCGTCCGGGCCTCCGCTGTCAGATCGGCAGCTGCGCCTTCCGCCCGCCGACCGCGCAGGAGGCCCCAGGAGCCCGCCCGTGGCCGCCGCGCTGGATCGGGCACCTCGGGTCCACGGACCCCTAGGAAGTCGCTCTGTGCGGCCTGGAGGGGCGCCTGCCCGGGGCGCGGCCCACCGCCGAGATTCGCAGACTCGGCGCTCGATTCGCTGTTCGGTACTTGTTAGGGTCCGGCCATCGACCCGAACCCAAGGAGCCCGAGATGGCCAAGACCCCGAAGAACAGCGGCAAGCCCTGGACCCCGCCCACCGACGCGCAGCTTCGCAAGCTGGCGAAGGGCAACACCCCGACCGGACTCATCGCCCACGAGCTGGGGCGGTCGAAGGCGGCCGTCTACTCGCACGCGAGCGAGCTGGGCGTGTCGCTCAAGCCGGTCAACCAGAGCCCCTACAACCGGCGCAAGAAGTAGCCGCGCGGGTTGCTCAGCTCGCACTTGATCCGGCACACCGCGTTCTGCATGACGGGGGCACATTGAAGCTCATCAACGAAGTCACAGCCGACAAGCTGCGCGGCGGCTACTACACCGCAGGCCCCGTCGTGGACTTCTGCATTCGTCGGGTCCGCTCCCTGACGCGCGACGCGGGCGGCGCCGTGACCTGGCTCGAACCCTCGGCCGGTGACGGGGCGTTCCTCCGTGGGCTCGCCGAGGCGCGCGACGGCGGGGTCATCCCGCCACCCAAGGTAACGGCCGTCGAGCTGAACGATGCCGAGGCATCGAAGTGCGCGGCAACCCTTCGACGGCACCGCCTTGGCGGCACCGTTGAAGAGAGGTGCTTCTTCGACTGGTCAGAGCGAAGCTCTGCCGCCTTCGATGCCGTCGTCGGCAACCCGCCCTTCGTCCGCTACCAGTTCGTCGAACCCCGCCAGCGTGAGCTGTTCGAGCGCCAAGCAGCGCGGCTGGGCATCGAGCTGCGCGGTGTGTCGAACCTTTGGATTCCCTTCGCGATCGTCTCGCTGTCAAGGCTCCGGCCCGGCGGGGCGTTCGCGCTAGTGCTCCCCAGCGAGTTCGTCTCGACGGTCTCGGCCGGTGCGTTCCGGTCGTACCTCGTCCGGCACTTTGCATCGCTCCAGGTGGACCTCTTCCCAAGGGACACCTTCGCGGAGCTGCTGCAGGACGTGGTGGTGTTGAGCGGCAGGCGCGCCCAACGCGGGGCGACCGCGCGGAGCGTGACCTTCTGCGAACACCAACCCGGACACGAGACGCGATGGAAGCACACCGTGCCGGACCACGCGCCGTCCTGGACGCGGTACTACTTGACCGAGGACGAGGCGGCGGCGTTCCAAGCCGCGCGCGACCTCCCCGGGATCCACGCACTGGGCAAGGTGGCCCGAATCGAGGTCTCCATCGTCACCGGAGCCAACGGCTTCTTCACGGTGGACGACATGACGCGACGCGAGCATGACCTCGACGCCTGGGCTCGGCCGTTCGTCGCCCGCACGTCAGACTGCCCCGGCATCGTCTTCCGCAAGGGCGACCACGCCGCCGCGAGGCGGGCCGGGAGTCGCGCGTGGCTCCTCGACTTCTCAGCCGATCGCCCGGCGCCCATCAACGGTGCGGTGGCCTACCTCTCGCGCGGCGAGGCCGAGGGCCTGCCCACCCGGTACAAGTGCCGCATCCGCGAGCCGTGGTACCGCGTTCCGCACATCAAGTCGGGCGCGCTGATGATGACCAAGCGCGCGCACCTCTACCACCGCCTGCTGCTGAACGAGGCAGGCGTCCTGACCACGGACACGATCTACCGGGGCGAGATGCTGCCCAAGTTCGCGGGGAGGGCGCGGGACCTCGCGGCTGGCTTCCAGAACACTCTGACCCTTCTCTCGACCGAGTTGGAGGGCCGAACCTACGGCGGCGGCGTCTTGGAACTCATCCCCTCGGAGATCGCCCGCTTGCTCGTGCCCGTCGCGGACATGGCGGGCGACCTTGCCGCCCTCGACGAGGAGAGCCGTGCGGCGGGTGGGCAGCGCGACGGCGGCGAGGTGGTGCGCAGTGCCGTGGACGAGCGCCTCTGCAAGCGCGTGCCCGGGTTTGCCGACCTGCTCCCGATCCTCGAAGGCGCTCGGGCCCGACTGCTAGCGCGGCGCATGCGGACCTAGGGTGCCCAACCGGGGCGCTGGTCCGTGATCGCGAGCGAGTAGGTGCCGTCCTCGTGCCGCTCGATCACAACCCAGTTGTCGACCTCCGAGTGCTCTCGCAGGTGGCGGCCGAGCACCGGCCCCCACCCGAGCACGGTGGGCACGTTGTTCTGGTCCGCGACGCGGTGCGAGGCGTGGTCTACGCGCAGGACCTGCTCGCCGAGGTCCACCCCGTGGATCGAGACGGAGAAGGGCACGCTGCACTCCTCGTAGAGAGTCCCCCTGCGCTCGACCTCAGCCCAGGTCGCGTCGCCGAAGAACTCCTCCCGGAAGTACCTCTGTTGGTCGATCGGGAAGCGTGCCTGCGCGAGGCGCAGCTTACCCGTGGGGTTCGTCCCCGCCGGGACTTGCTGGGCATCGGAGCGCTTCAACCGCTTGCACCATCGGAGGTGCTCGACCCTGCCCCGCGTCGGCCCGGGGGTTCCTTCCGCTACGGCCTCGGCCGCTTCCTCTCCAGTCCCGTCGGCAGCGATGCGCGTTGCCGGGCGCCAGAGTCGATCGCGGCGGAGCCCGGGCACTCGGCGACGGGCTTCGCCAGCTGCTCGGCTCGCGGTCCTGGAGGCCCGGCGATGCGCGGCCGTCTGGAGCACTCCCTGGTCCAGCAGGGCATCGAGGTCGTCGCCGTTGCGAACGTGGAACACCCCCTCGTCGTTCCTCGCCGCCCATGAGTCGATCGCGGCGGCCATCGCCGCAAGGGCATCCGCGCTCTCCGGCCCGAGAACCACGCCCGCTTCGATGTTCAAGCCGAGGCCTGCCTCGGTCATGTTCGCGGATCCCGCGTATCCCCGGGCAGTGCCATCGGGCGCGACCAAGTGAATGGTCTTTGGGTGGAACAGAGCGGGTCCGGCGCAGCTGACGATCGTCAGGGATCGGCTCGCAGGATCGGTCAGCAGCGGGAGGAGCGCGCGGATGTCCTCGACCGTCGGCTGCTCGGGAGCGTTCGATCCGAGGACGAGCCGGACGACCTCGACATCCCGGAGCGTCTCCAGGTGATCGCGAAGCGACCCGATCGAGAAGAACCCCGTCTGGAGTCGCAGCGCGCGCACACCGGGCACAAGGGCGGCTGCGAGCCAGTGCCCAAGGGCCTGCTCGGGGGCGCCGCCGCTGGAGTCGAGGTACTCCGCCATCGGCGCCAACGTAGGGACCCCACGCGCCCGATGCCAGCCGGTCGCAGGCTAGGACCCCCTCCGGCCGCCAGGTACCCTAGGGTCGCGCCCCCGTAGCACAATTGGATAGTGCACCGCACTTCTAATGCGAAGGTTGCTGGTTCGAGTCCAGCCGGGGGTACCACCGCAGTCCGCAGCCGATCCCCGACATGACCGAACTCAGCTGGCACGAAGCGATCGTCAAGGTGCTCGAAGGGGCTACGGAGCCCCTCCACTACAACCAGATCGCCCAGGAGGTCGCCCAGCAGGGGCTCCGGGAGAACCTCGGTGCGACCCCGGCCTCCACCGTCGCGGCCCAACTCTCCATCTCTCTCAAGAACGACGGGGACCAATCGCCCTTCGAGAGGGTCAGCCGGGGCGTCTACCGCCTTCGCGGGCAGGTGCCCAAGGTGCCGTCGGAGGCCGTGTCCCCGAGCGAGGATGAGGACGAGCCGGAGACCGGCCTGATCAACGCCTTCGGCATGTACTGGCTCCGGGAGCGGGTCCTGTGGGAGAAGCCCAGGCTCCTCGGGCAGCAGCAGCCCGGGAGCAGCAGCGTGGACTTCATGGGGCAGCGCGGGGTGTACCTCCTCCACGACCGCCGGGAGGTCGTATACGTGGGTCGGACCACGGACCAAGCGATGGGCCAGCGGCTCCGGCAGCACACGACCGACCGCCTCGGCGGGCGGTGGGATCGCTTCTCGTGGTTCGGGATTCTGCCCGTAACGTCGGATGGGACGCTGGCGGACAGCCCGAGCGAGACGTTCAACATCGAGAACCTCATCGCCACGATGGAGGCCCTGCTCATCGAGGGCCTGGAGCCACCGCAGAATCGGAAGCGTGGCGACGGGTTCAGCGCGGTCGAGTTCATCCAGGTCGTGGACCCGGAGATCGAGGAGCGCCAGCGGAAGGCGATGATGGTCGAGCTGCTGAGCAAGAAGTAGCCCTCCATCCCTTACGCCGACCTTCCGCGCGCCGAAGCCGACCGGCCGGAGCGGTGGCCCCGCCACGACTTACGGCCGCAGCTCCGCTCCCTTCTAATCGGACGGTCCCAGGTTCGAATCCTGGCGGGCGCGCCAAACCGCCGCTGGCCGTCGCACCCCCTGGCCTGCGCGACCTCCCGTTTGGAGCGCGCCGGTGAAGTGGCTAGTGCCGCCCGTGTGGATTGCCGGGGCGATACCGGGGCGATCGCCGACGTGCAGCGGAACGAGCCGCGATGACTCGGCTCGGGCTCGGCGCGCGAGAGGGGTGTCCGGACCGCGTCGGATCGCCGCCTGCGCGCTGGCCAGGACTTTGCTTTCTCAGAGATCGACGAAACGTTGGGCGTCCGTCGCCCTACTCCATGGGACCTACCGCCCGGCCCTCTTGCGGGCCCCACTTCCACCTCGGATCCCTTGGCTGACTCCATGAGACTGCTCCCCTTCGCACTCGCCTCCTTGCCCGCGCTGGCCTCGCCCGCGGTCGCGCAATCGGCCCCAGACATCAACTGGCTGAACCTCACCGACGGTCAGGCCGAGCTGGTCGTCGGTCCCGCCTTCCTCTCCACCCTGTCTGGCGGCCCGGTGACCTCGGCCTCGGTGCGTCACTGCTACTCGATCGACCGCAGCCAGGGCGGTCGCAGCGAAGACGGGACCACCGAAGTCACATGGTTCCGCGTGACCCAGGCCTGGGGCGGCGCGAACACCGTCCCGGGCCTCGACATCGGCATGGTCTCCGTCGGGTCCCAGGTCTCCGACTCCCTGGCCGACGACGCCTGCTTCAGCCCGTTCATCGGCACGACCGGCAACCTCTACACCTCGACCGCGGCGACGATCGTGCCAGGCCTGATCAGCGCCACCACGGCCGGCTCCCTCAACCAGGGCTTCACCTGGACCGTCGCCTTCCAATTCCTCGGTTCGGTCGGGGTGCAGAACCGCCTCGGGGTCGACCCGGTGGCCAGCTCGGGGTCACAGACCACGCCGCTGCTCGCGCACATGATCTTCGAGGTCCAGGCGCCGATGAACTACGGCACGACCAACAAGCAGTACTGGATGTTCTCGAACAACGAGACGACCAGCACCACGCCCGGTGCGCCGGGTGGGGTGACCAACGGCAACAGCCAGTTCGGCACGGCCCTGTTCGGCGCTCCGCCGGAGGTGACCGGAATGGTCAACCACACGCGCTTGACCTTCGCTAGCAGCGGGGCCCTGTTCGGGACCGCGTTGCAGCCCGGCTCCGAGTTCATCTCGGGCATCGCCATCGATCAGCCCGTGTTGCAGGGCGTGAAGGACGGCGGCGTCGGCGCCGGCGGAGCCGACTGGCGCGTGGCATCGGAGCCCATCAGCAAGGTCGACCTGCGCCTGATGGATCGCCTCAGCGGCGCTGAGTCGAACCCGTCGTCGAGCGCCTTCAACCCGGGCCTGACCCTGAACTCGGCCCTGGCCATGATCAGTTGCACGCCGGCCCAGACGATGCTGCAGACGCCCTTCTCGTGGGACGACCAGACCGGCACGCCGATGCCGGGCACCTCGACCGCGCCGCCGATCGACACCGTGCGCGCCGGCCTGCAGCAGCTGCACGTGAACATCGACGCCTGCACCCTCGCCTTCCTGGGGGCCGACTTCGGCCTGTTCGAGCCGTTCAAGATCGCCGACGTCGGCTTCAACGACGTCTTCGACTACGGCGACAAGGTGCGCACCCACGGGGGCACGACCCTGCAGGGTGGGCCCTTCAAGGTGGTCAGCGCGCCGATCCCCGGACTCAGCGGCACCCGCATCGGCATCCACGCGGTGCTGCTGCAACAGGACTCGGCCTCGGCGGCGCTGATCCAGACGCCGGAAACGAGCTCGGCCCTGACGGTCGTCCTGCACTGAGATGGAGCGCCCCCCGGTCAAGGGGGCGAGGCGGGGCGATCCGGGACCGTTCGGGGATCGGGTGCTCGCAAGAGGAATGCAGCGGTGAAGGTGCCACTGCGTTCCTCGTAGGGTCTGGCCCGATCGGCGCCTTCAGCCGACAATGGAGTCGGAGAGCGCCTTGACCGAGACCCTTCGCACCCGAGCCTCACGCACCGCCCATTGGATCCGCAGCTCGGAGGGCCTGGCCGCCGCCGGGGTCGTCCTGGGTCTGGTCGCGATCGAGCTGATCGGCCGCCGGCTGCCCGCCGAGTGGTCCCTGGTTCCGGCCTGGGTGGCGTTCATCGCCCTCTTCCGCGCGCTTCAGGGGCCGGCCCTGGGCCGGCTCTTGCGCTGGCCGCGGAGCCTGACGGCGCGCCTCGGCATTGCGGGACAGCGCACCCTCAGTCGCCTCAGGTCAGCATCGTTCCAGGGCGGTGCCGACCTGCGCGGAGTGCCCGAGTTGCCGCGGGCGGTGCCGGGGCTCTTGATCGCGACAGCGGTGGCGCCCTGGGTCGTGGCGGCCTCCTTCCTGCTGGCTTCGGACCTCCCGCAACGCTTCGCGGCCGATCTACACACCCGCGTCTTCCTGCTGCACGCGCTGCTCGTGGGTGGCGTCTGGATCGCCGCCGCGGCGCTCACTTGCGGCTTCGCCGTGCTGACCCTGGGCACCATCCACGACGGCCTCTACGAGCCCTTGCGCCGCCGCGGAAGCCTGAGGCCCGAGCAGGAGCACGCCCTCCAAGGCGGGTTGGTCCTGGGTTGGAGCGCCCTCGCGCTCTTCAGCCCGACGCCGTGGATGGTGCTGCTCGGACTGTGTGCGGCGGCCCTCGCCCTGGGCCTCTTGAGTCTGCCAATCGGGGTCGATCTGCAGGTGGCCTGGAACACGGCAGCCGAGGCCAGGCTGCGAACCTGCTCGTTCCTGACCGCTCTGCGCCTGCGGACCCTGGGCGGGATCGGCTGTGCCCTGGCCGTGGTACTGGCGGCCCGCGGCGAACCCGCCACCCTGGGCACGATCGCCATCCCACCGCTCACCTTCACCGGCGGAATGGGAGCCCTTCTGGCCGGTTGGGGGGCGGCCGCGGCGCTGGCGGCCCTGTCGCTGACGGCGCAGGTCACTGCCGCTCGCTGGAGCTTCTCGCGGGCCCGCCGCGCTCCGGTCACCCTGCGCGCCGCGATGCGTCCGCCCCAATCCGGGCGCCTGGCGAATCGCTTGCGACAGGTCGACTTCGGCCTCCAGTGGGGACGGCGGCGCCGCCGCGCCGGTGACGTGCGCGTCAACCTCGGAGAGGCCCAGGAGCTGGCCCTCGCACCGCACCCGCGCGAGCGGATGACCGCCGGGGCCGGGCCGGACGAGCCCGGACACGCCCCTCGCCGACGATCGGCCCGGCTGCACCGCCGCAGCCTGCTGTTCGGACTTCGGCGCGCCTTCAGCGCCGCCCGCGCCCAGGCCACCCCGCGAGTCGACGGCTTCTGGGTCGGTCCCTGGCACTGGTTCGAGCGCGCGGTTTGGTCGTCCGGGGGCGAGGAGGAGGGCACCGCGCGCTGCTTCGACAGCGACCTCGGTCCGACCTACGCCACGGTCCTGGACTGGCGCTCGCGGGCCTACATGGCTCAGGTCTGCCGTCGCCTCGAGGTGGACCACATCTTCGTCGAGCGCGGCGTGTCCGTGGATTCGCTGATCCGCACGGTCGAGATGCTGTTCGAGCTCGACGACCTGTTCGGCGGCAGCACCCGGGCCGAGGAGCGGCACTTCCGCGGCATCCCGGGCGCGCAGATCCTGATCCACGAGCAGCCCGGCGAGCCGCGCTGGCTACCGCGGGGGTTCCCGGACACGGACCACGATGAGCTGGCCCGGGCACGGATCCTGCACCTGTTCCGCGAACGAGGGGGCCAGCACGAGCGCTCCTCACCCAGGACGCCCTCCCGCAACGTGCCGCTGATCGGCAGTGGTCGCTAGCGAGCTTGACCCGACCGTGCCCGGTTGCCGATCCTGACCCCGAAGGCCCCTGCGCCTCCCCTCCACGTGGACAACCCCTTCCAGACCGCCGTAAAGATCCTCGCGATCGTGCTGCTGTCGCCGCTCTGGCTGCCGGTGCTCAAGACCCTGTACCAGGACGTCGAGGCGGCCCTGTGGCGTGAAGGCGGGCTCTTCGGTCGCGAGCCGACCGGCGAGCGACTGCGCGAGCTGGAGCAGAAGTACGCCGAGTACGAGGATCCCCTGGTCAGCGTGCCCAAGCAGGGGCGGCGCAGGTCGGGCCGTTGAGGCCGCGGGCGCGATCGATTCGCACTCGTCGGCCGGCGCCGGTCGGTCCGCACTGATCGGTCCGCACTGATCTGTCCGCACTGATCGGTCCGAGCGTGGCGAACCTCACCGAGCGGATCGCCGGATCGGCTGAGACCCCGTCGCCCCCCTGCCTCGGATCTCGAAGAGACCGAAAAGGAGCTGCCCGCCCGATCTGCACGAGTCCTCCACAGCGGTTCCAGGGCCCTCGCGGGCCCATCGGGCGGCCCGCACGGTGGGCCCAGTCCACGAGCAATCGGAACCGGGTTCAAGAACCCTCTCGGTGGCCGCCGAGGAATGGGTTCGATCGGGCTTCGACCCGACGGGGAAGACAATCACATGCGGGGCGTTGGCAACGAAAAGAATCGTTGCGAGCAAGCGACGGTCACGCGGAGGGGTCGAGGGCAGTGTGGTCACACACTGCTCGAGGTCACCATCGCATTGAGCGTCATGATGCTCGCGGTAGTCGTCTACAGCCAGGCGATCACCAGTGGCATCGGGAGCAACAGGGGTCTCGAACAGAGTTCCCGTGCCCTGGCGGCTGCGAGGGCCCAGGTCGAGGCGCTGCGAATCGAGGACTTCGCCGACGTCTACGCCCTCTACAACTCGGATGCGGCCGATGACCCGGGCGGGGCCGGCACAGCACCCGGTTCGGGCTTCGCGGTTCCCGGCCTGGATCCGATCCCTGGAGATGCCGACGGCGTCGCGGGCGAGATCCTCTTCCCCGAAGGTCCAGTGGGACTCGGAGTTGACGGCCTGCGCGAGGACCTGACCACAGGTGGCTTCGGACTGCCCTTCGACCTCAACGGCGACGGGCTGGTCAATGGTGACAACGTGGCGGCGGACTACCGCCTCCTGCCCGTCTGTGTGCGGCTGGAGTGGCGCGGCCCCTCGACCAACGAGAGTCTGGAGGTGCGAGCATGGCTCTCCGCCGATTGATTCGCGCAGGCGCGGCTTCCGGGTTCAGCATGATCGAAATGCTGTTCGCGATCTCGATGCTGGCTGTGGTGCTGATGGCCGCGACCAGTGTGGGCAAGCGCGGTGGCGCCGCCTACGACAGCTCCGCGGTCCGCACCCAGCGCGAACAGGACACCCAGCGCGCCCTCGAGCGAGCCTTGGCTGCGCTGACAGGGGCCGCCTCGTCCACCTTCACTCCGACCGCCACCGGCAATCTGGGTACCTCGGACCTCAGTTTCCGCACGCCCACCGCCATCGACGCCACGGGCATCACTTGGAGCGCGCCCTCGCGGCTGCGCCTCGAGTACGAGCCCCAGGAGAGCGACGACGGCACGGACGAGGATGGCGACGGCCTGGTCGACGAGATGCGCCTGGTGTTGATCACCGACGAGGGCGAGGCCAATCAGCGCATGACGATCCTGATCGACGGGGTCGCCGAGCTTGGAGAGGGTGAGGCGCTCAACCTCGCCGACGACGACGGAGACGGTGTGACCGACGAGCCTGGGTTCTGCATCCAGCGTGTCGGTGACGTGCTCTTCGTCCAACTCCGGACCATCGGTTCGGTGGACGGCGCGCCAACGCTCAGCGTGGCGCTGGAGTCGAGGGTCGAACTTCGCAACTGACGACCGGGGGGTCATCGTCATGCAACTCGAAATCAAAGCGCCGCAAGCGGCGCGCAAACAGGAGGGCTCGGCCCTCGTCGGTGTGGTCGTGGTCATGGCTGGGCTGGCCAGCGTCTCGCTCGCCGTGGCCCAACTCGGGCTCTCGGCCCGCAGCGAGCAACGCGGTCACCTGGCCCGGGTGAACGCCCAGTACGCCGCGGAGGCAGCGCTGGCTGCGTCCATGGCGGACTTGAACGGCGGTGGCGACGGCAACGTCTTCACATCGAACTCCCCCTTGAGCCTGGGCGGGGCTACCGCTTTCGTCCAGGTCACCGCGGTGAGCTCCGGGCAACGCAACGTCGTCGCATCGGGGGCCCAGGGGCTCGCGGACATGGGGCTCGAGGTCGTGCTGACCCAACAGGCCCAGAGCGTCTTCCAATTCGCCGCCTTCGGCGACGAGTCGATGACCCTCGACAGCAACGCTTTCGTGGACAGCTACGACGCGTCCGCCGGGGCCTACCTCGCCCTCAACGGAACCGGCGGTGACGCCTACGCCAATACCGAGGGCAACATCGGCTCCAACGGCGACGTGGATCTGGACCAGAACTCGACCGTCTTCGGCGACGCCCAGTGCGGGCCCACGGCGACGACCACGGTCCTGGGCAACGCCGAGGTCAATGGCAGCACGTTGCCCGCCAGCGCGACGGTCACCATGCCCTCGATCGACGTCCCGATCGTGCCCGACGACGGCACGATCGCCACGGGCACGAACACGTCCACCACGATCACGTCCGGCGACCACGGATACTCCGCCTTCTCGGTGGGTAAGAACGCGATCCTGACCATCATTGGCCCGGCGACCCTGGTGGTCGACAGCTTCGAGGTCAACTCGGGTTCCAGCGTGCTGATCGACGACACCGGTGGACCGGTCGAGATCTATGTCCGCGGCGACTTCATCGTCAACAGCAACACGCTGATCGCGTCCCTGGACTTCGAGCCGGCGGATCTCTCGTTCCTGCTGGAGTCCGACAACATCATCGCGCCTGACGTGGTCGAGGTGGACCTGGACGAGGTCGACTTCGACTCCAACGCGAAGATCTACGGGACCATCCTCGCGCCCAACGCTGCCATCTCGATCAACAGCAACTTCGAACTGTTCGGGGCCATCGCGGCCAAGCAACTGCACCTCGACAGCAACTGCAAGATCCACTACGACGAGAGCCTGGCCGACATGAGCAACTCTTCCGAGAACACCTGGACCACCGTCGGCTACCGCGTGCGTGGCGCCCTTTGATCCGCCTAGCAGCCCCATGACGTCCCCCAGCGCACTGTCCCGTCGTCTCGTCGCCACCCTGCTGGTCGCCGGCTGCTGGTCGACCGTCGCACAAGTCGGCGCCGCCGACTCGAGCACATCGTCCGCCGTCGACACGCGGACGGCCCAGGCGGCCCTCACGCCCCACGACCTCGAGGTCCTGCGGGTGCTGCGGGCGCAGCGGGAGGCGGGGCACTCGATCGACGCGGGGCTCGCGCTGGAGTTGACGACCCTCTGTGCTGACGACCCGCGCGCCGCGGTGCGCGTACTCCTCGACGGCAACTTGCCGGCGACCGAGGTCGATCCCCAGCCCCAGGCGATCAATCGCTACCAAGAGTCCATGGCCCTTGCAGCCCTGGCCGCCAGCGACCGGGGTCGTGTGCGATCCGCCCTGCCCCCGGCCGCCCAATGGACCGAGGCGCTGCAGCCCAGGCTCGTGCGGATCCTGGGTGCATGTAGCCAGCCGGAGACCATCGGCGACGTGGTGCGCGCCGCGAAACCGGAGTCCCTCGAGCCTGCTGGGATCGCGGTCGAGGACGTCAGCCGGGCGACGCGCGACGCCCTGCGCGCCGCGATTGGCCAGGTGCTCGGGCGAGGGCTGGGTCATCTGGATCGCCTCGAGGCCGAACTCGCTGGCCTGAGCGACCACCTGGCCCTCTCGGTCCTGGCCGGACTTGGCGATGTCGGATCGGGCGCGGCCCTCCCCCTGCTGTCTCGACAGCTCGCCCAGCGCTCGAGCGTTCAGACCGCGGTGCTCAACGAGATCGCACGCTGCGCGCCGTCGGTGGACCGACGCCTCGACGACGAGGTAGCCCGCGCCGTGCTGCGTCTGCTCGACCCGCAGGACCCCCACCTCAGCACCGCCGCGATCCGCGCCCTGGGGGCCCTGCGTTCCCTGGACGCCGTGGACGACCTGGTGCAGCTCCTGACCAGCGACGGCGATCTCGCGGAGCAAGCGCACCGCGCCCTGGTCCAGATCAGCGGATCGTCACTCCCGGCCAACGCCGACCTGTGGCGCGAGCGACTCGAAGTCGAGCGCAACTTCGAGAAGCGCGGCTTGAACAGTCACCTGCATGCCCTCCAGGATGCTTCGATCGGCGACCTGGCCGCCCACCTGCGGGCGCTCGATGGGCACTTCATGGCCCGCGACGCGATCGCCGAGCAACTCTCGTTGCTGCTCCTTCGCGACGAAGTCCTTGTGCGCCGCGCCGCCTGCGTGTCCCTCGGTCGAACAGGCTCGGTCCAGGGCTTGAAGCCGCTAGCGGCGCTACTCGACGAGTCCACGGGAGTCGACAACGACTTGGCCGGGCAGGCCCGCGATGCACTGATCTCAATCGCGGGGACCGACCTCGGCCCAACCGCCGGCGATTGGCTCGACTGGCTCAGCGAACAGGCGCCTCAGCGCTAACCCGGTTCGGTTACCAGGATCCGCGCCCAGCACGCCCAAACGGCGGCCTACGGCCGCCTCTCGCCCGCTGACGGCACCTTGCGAACCGACCCCGTCGCGGGCGGGGCATGAAGCCTCAGCCGCGGGGGCTCGCTCCGCAAGGTACCGCCAGCGACCGAGTTGGACGCGCTGGACCCGAATCCTGGTGACTGCACCGAGCTAGTGTCCTGGAACAGAAATTCGGCGTCACTGCCCGGAGGTCCGATCGATGCTGGCTAGGAGCGCCGACGACGCGTATCCGCTGCGATACTCGGAGGAGGCACTGGCGACGCCAGCGGCGATCGGAGCCCGGGAAGTGACGCCGAATTTCTGATCCAGGACACTAGTGGGGTGAGTCAAAGCTTCGACTCATTTGTTTGCCGTGAACGAATGGCGTTCGCTGTGTCGCAGTAGCGGCGGAGGCTGGCGAAGATCTGGTCTGCGGTCTTGGTCCAGACGTACGGCTTCGGCTCGTCGTTGTGGGCATCGATGAACGCCCTCACGTCCTTCTCGAGCGCAGCCGTACTTCGATGGACGCCGCGCTCAGTCACTCGCCGGGAGACGATCGAGAACCAGCTCTCGACGAGGTTGAGCCAGGACGACGTCGTCGGCGTGAAGTGCACGTGAAATCGGGGTCGGCGTAGCAGCCACCGCTTCACGGCTGGCGTCTTGTGCGTGGCGTAGTTGTCCATCACGAGGTGGACGTCCAGCTCCTTGGGCACGGACTGCTCGATCTCGCCCAGGAACTTCAGGAACTCCTTCGACCTGTGTCGACGGAAGCACTTGCCGATGACTCGCCCCGTGGCGATGTCGAGCGCTGCGAACAGCGACGTCGTCCCGTGGCGCACGTAGGTATTCGAGCGTCGCTCCGGGTGCGTCGGCGTCATCGGCAGCAGGGGCTGAGTGCGATCCAGTGCCTGCATCTGGGACTTCTCGTCGACGCAGAGCACGAGCGCATTGTCCGGAGGGCTCATGTACAGGCCCACGATGTCCCGGACCTTCTCGACGAACTGAGGGTCGCGGGACAAGGAGAAGGACTCGCTGCGATCTGGACGAAGGCTGAAGGCCTTCCAGATCCGCGCCACAGCGCTCTGAGACAATCCGAGCTCGTTCGCGACTTGGCGGGAGCTCCAGTGGGTCCCGGTTTTCGGCTTACGGTGGAGCGTCATGTCCACGACGCGGGCGACATCGTCATCTGAGACGCTCCTCGGCCGTCCAATCCGAGGCTCGTCGTACAGCGCGTCCAGACGCTCCTTCACGAATCGGCGACGCCAGCGACCAACGGTCTGAAAGTGCAGCCCCAACTCGTCGGCGACATCGGTATTGTCCAGCCCCTTCGCACAGCGAAGGATGGCGCGCGCCCGCACCGCCACTGCCGCAGGCGTCGAGCGACGCCGAACCAGCCGATTCAACTCCGCGCGCTCCTGCTCGGACAACACGAGCTTCGCCTTCGGCCGTCCCATCTTGGTCGTCATGATGCAACCATCGGCGCGGCCGAGCCCGACTTGCCCGAAACTTGCAACTTATTAGTCGAATCTTTGACTCGCCCCACTAGCCAGCATCGATCGGGCCTCCGGGGAGTGACGCCGGATCTTCCGATCCAGGACACTAGGGGATCAGACCTTCGATCCAGAGATCGACTTCCGCGGCGCACGCGGATTGGAGCGACTCCAGATCGACGACCTCCTCGCGATCAAGACAGGCCTGGGCAACCCACCCATCGCCCGCATAGAACGAGTTCGCGATGGTGTTGTTCGTGGCTGCCGAATGCACGCGCAGCTCCGGAATCGTGACGTACTCGAAGACGTCGTAGCGCCCGCTCGCCAGCTTGCGGTCGAGCGCCCGGTACTTGGCCAGCTCAATCTGACGCTGGGCATCCGCAACATGGCCCATCGTGCTCCTGGCCCGCTTCAACAAGGCCTCGATCTCGTCCGAAGTGAGCGCCGGGTCGCGCTGAAGGAAGACCACCGTCAACCGGTCTCGCAAGCTCTGCGAACTCGCCCCTGAAATGGCCTTCTTCGCTAGGTTCTCATGGGTAGCGCCCGATGCGAGGGCGAAGTGCTCGAGCATGCACGCCTCTGCTCTCGGCTTCACCTCGTCCCAGGGCAACTGGGTCTCCATTGGACCGTCCAAGAAAGCCGGCTTTGCAACGCCGTCGAGATCGACGCCTGGATAGACCTTTGCGAGGTACTGCCGCATGGACACGAAGGTCGGCGCCTCTTGATCCGCGCGAAGGCTCGAATCGACCCAGCTCGCCGGTGGATTGCGCACGGATCCCTCCTTCAAGCTCGATGGGCTCGTCAGTATTTCGACGCGCGATCTCGCGGCGGTCGAAAAAGCGGCAGTCGATGTGGCCGGAGACGGTTCGCTCCGATCCAGTCCGCTCCAGCAGACGAAGAGCAACATCCCGATTACCGCAAGAGCCTTCGAAATCAGTCCCATTGCTATTCCTCAGCTGTCTCGCAGCCCGCGCAATAGGCGATGACGAAGAGCGAAGCGCCACCAACGTTGATCTCGAAGTTCAAGTTGGTCCCGCACGAGAGGTCGGGTGGAACCCACCCGAGCGCGCCGTCCTCGATCTGAGTGGCCACGTCTCTGCAGACCTCGTTCGACTCGGACGGAGGAGGGCCCTCCAACCAGAGTTGCTCGCATTGCTGCACGGCAGTGGGGCCTGTGATCCCGGTGACCGTCAGCGTGCCGCCCAATCCACAGAACCCGATTGGACGGCAGGTGTCACTGCATCCGCCTCCGGTGATCTCCAATGTGCCGTAGACGTTGAGCCCTCCACCAGGAGCCCAGATCTGACTTCCGAGATTGCCAACGCAACCGCCACAGTCCAATCGAGCACCAGTGGCCACGGGTTGGAGCGGCTCGGCACTCGCGGAGACTCCGGAGCACAACAAGATTCCTCCGACGACAGCTCCCCAGCCCGCAATCCCCTTGTCTATTCGACCCAGCATCTTTCCAAGCTCCTCCCTCTGGACCTAGTGAGCGATCACAACAAGACAGCAGCCCAAGCGGCAAGGTCGGGCTCCGGACTCGTCCTGGGAATCAGGCTAACCCCCGCTCCCCGATCATCGCAAGGTCGGAGGGTGTCGCACCAAGTTCGAACCTCGATTGAGCCGCGAACCCGTCAACCATTGGCTACGGTCCCAGAGATGTAAGTCGAGGCCACCCATAACCGTTCAATGACATCGGCACCAACCCGCTCGACCCGTTGCATTTCTTCGCGATCTGCGCCCGATTGGATTCTGCGGGACGCTCGGGGCAGCCTCCGCCGCGAAGTCGAATCCCAATCCACTGGCTTTGGTGTAGATACATCCCAGCGCGAACCAAGTGCCCCGACCACTCGCATTGCGCTGACGGGGCCAGTCCCGGCCGAAGCTCGCAGGTAGCCGCGGGGGGGGGCGGTCAGGACCTACCCGACCGGGCTCCCAGGGGAGATCGGTGGATGTCCACCTCGAAGCGAGTGTGGGGTGAGTGAGGGGAATCGAACCCCCGACCTCCGGAACCACAATCCGGCGCTCTAACCGACTGAGCTACACCCACCAAACTCACAGGATCCCGACGCTGCCATGGGGCATTCGGACTCGGAATCTCGTCGACCACGCGGCCGCTAGGGCCGGCGATCGAGGCGGCAGAGCATCCGGATCCCCAGAGGCTGTGTCAAGACCTCCTGGAGCGGCTGGAGCCGGCCTCCGGCCGCGAGGATGGGGTGCTCGAGCGGGCCGGGGTGGCGCCGGGGTGGCGCCGGGGCGTCGCCGTGTCGGCGCGCGGAGTCCGGTCGGCGACGTCGGCGGTCGACCCCAGCGAGGCGCCGATCGGCCGCACCCGGCGATGGGCACCTGGGCCAAGGGACCCGGCGTCCGGAGCGGGTGCCGCGGCGTGCCCGGTGCCGATTGCGGGCGGGACAGGCCCCTGCCGGCCGCTCGGACCTACGGGACGTGGAACCCGGCTACCGATAGCGGCTAGCCTCCGGCGGCGCGGGTGAGAACCGGACTCCGGGTCCGGTCGCCGACGTGCCACCGCCCCCCCCGGCCGATTCCCCATGCTCGATCGCAATCCCCGCCTCCGTCGCCTGGCAACCTCACTCGTCGTCCTCGCCGTGGTCGGATCCGCCGTCGGCTGCTCCGCGCCGAGCCTGAGGTTGACGCCTCGCGTCGCCCAGATCGGTCTCGGCGGCGACTTCGGCGCGTCGGTGGGCGGTACCGAGACCCCCACGACGGTCGACAGCCTGGGCTTGAACGAGGAAGAGACCGAGTTCATTCCGCGAGCCGACCTCGAGTTCGGACCGCTGATCTGGACCCTGGACTACGGCTCGCTGGCCTTCACGGGATTGGGCACTGCGACCGCCGCGATCACCATCGACGGGGTCGAGATCGAAGCCAATGGTGAAGTCGCCTCCGAGATCGAGATGTCCCTGCTGCGCTCGATCTGGACCTGGGACCTCTTCCCGGGCGAGGCGGTCGAGTTGGGCATCGGCTTCGGTGTGGCGGTCGCCGATGTCAGCGTGCTCTTGGTCGACCCCAACCCCGACGTCGGGGATGCGAGCCAAGCGAGCGCCGAAGAAACGGTGCCCCTGCCCTTTGTCGCCCTGCGCGGCGGCGTCGAGCTGGGTCCGGTGGGCCTCGAGGCCCTCGCGGCTTACATGGACGTGAGCGTTGAAGACGTCGACGCCACCTACTTCGACCTCGACGCCAACGCCTACTGGCAATTCATCGATCAGGCCGGAGTCGGCGCACGCCTGGTCGTGGGCTACCGCCTGATTGACGTCGCCGCCAGCTTCGACGACGGGGCCGACGTGGTCGACGCCCAGTTCGACTTCTCAGGCCCCTACGTCGGCATCTCGCTGACCCTTTGATGACCTGGGCGGCCGACGCCGCCTGACGGGTTCGGTCGGGGGGCGGTCCTGGCCCCCATCGGTCGCCAAGATGCAAGCACCTCGGGGCTTCATCTGTGGCCAGGGGCCGCCACTCCCCCGCTCACGGCTCCCCCCAATCCGACCCGTCATCAGTGGGCCCGAAACCTCGTCTGCTGGGGCGGTCGGTCCACGGCGCACGGCCGTCCGACGAGTTGGACGCACTGGCCGCAGATCCGGGCCACCGCTGGCGGCTAGGCTGGGAGGCCATGGAATCGCGACTCGACCCGTTTCCCCAGCGCTTCGACCGCCAGGTCCGCTTCGCCGGTCTTGGCATCGAGGGCCAGACGCGGCTGGCGCAAGCGCGGGTGCTCATGGTTGGCTGCGGTGCACTCGGGGGGTCCCTGGCGCTCTACTTGCATCGCGCCGGCGTGGGCGAGTTGCGGCTGGTGGACCGGGACGTGGTCGAGCCCACCAACCTGCCTCGTCAGGTGCTCTTCGACGAGCGGCATGCGAGTGAGCGGGTGCCGAAGGTCGAGGCCGCGGCCGAGACACTGGCCCGCGGCGGTGGTCCGACCCGCGTCGTCCCCCACGCCCGCCACTTGGATGCCCGTCTGCTCGACGAGCTCGGCAGAGACGTGGACCTGATCCTGGACGGAACCGACAACCTGGCCACGCGCTACCTGGTCAACGACTTCGCCGTGCGCGACCGGATTCCTTGGATCTATGGCGGCGTGGTCGGCGCGGGGGGGATGGTGATGCCAATCGTTCCGGGACACGGGCCGTGCTTGCGTTGCCTCTTCCCGCAGCCGGCGCCACCGGGGAGCCTGGAGACCTGTGACACCGCTGGGGTGATCTTGCCGGCGGTCGCTGCCATCGCAGCGCTGCAGGCAGGCCTGGCTCTGAGACTGCTGGGCGCCGACGAGCAGGGGCGCGCGAGCTTCAAGCCCGCACTCGTCCAGATCGACGTCTGGCGCGGCGAGACCCATCGGATCGAGGTAAATCGCCAGACTGACTGCCCCTGCTGCGGCGACGGGCAGTACGAGTTTCTCGAATCGGCCGAGCTACAGGAGCCGACGGTCTTGTGCGGCCGCAACACAGTGCAGCTCCCGGCCTCAGCGGTACGTCCGGACCTGACGGCCCTCGAACAGCGGCTGGAGCGGGCGGGAGCTCGCAGCGTCCGCCGCGCCGGCCCCCTGCTGCGCTTTGGCGCCGAGGAGTGCGAAGTGACCCTGTTCGGCGATGGCCGTGCCCTGATCGAAGGCACCGAGGAGCCGGCCCGCGCCCAGGCCATCTACGACAGGTTCTTGGGGGCCTGATGACGGCGGTCGACCCGCGAGTAGTGATCCTCGCCGCGGGGGCGTCAACCCGTCTCGGCGAACCCAAGGCTCTGGTCGACCTGGGAGGGCGCTGCGCACTCCGGCGGCTGGTGGCCGCCGCCGGCGGGAACGAACCGGCCTTGCTGGTGACCGGCGCCCACCACCGCGAGATCGCAGCCGCGGGTCTTCCGGGTCTGGAGCTGCTCGAGAATCCCGCCTGGGCCGACGGTCGTACCGGAGGGTTGTCCCTGGCGGCCGCACACCTTCCCGGCCGGGATCTGCTGATCGCCCCGATCGACGTGCCCATGGTTCCCTCCGAGGTCTTCGTCGCGCTGCGGGCCGAATGGCACAGGGCGCAGCGCCCACCCCGAGGCTGGCTCGCTCCGAGCACCGGCGCCGCGCCGGGCCGGCCGGGGCACCCCATCGTCGTCGGCCGGGAGCTCGCCGCCAAACTCGGTGGGTTTCCGCCAAGCGCGCCGTTGCGGAACCTGCGAGACCTGGCACAGCCGCTCTGGATGGTCGATACCGGCTGCGCCGAGATCCACGACGACCTCGACACCCCAGAGGACCTCGCAGCCTTGCGGGCGCGCCTCAGGAGTCGTCTCTAGTGTCCTGGATCAGGAGTTCGGCGTCACTTCCCGGAGGTCCGATCGATGCTGGCTAGGCGCGCCGACGACGCGTATCCGCTGCGGTACTCGGAGGAGGCGCTGGTGACGCCAGCGGCGATCGGAGCCCGGGGAGTGACGCCGAATTTCTGATCCAGGACACTGGCCCGAAGCTGCCACCAGGATTCGGGGACAGCTTTTCCAACCCGTCGGCTGACGGCGCCCTCTGGAGCGAGCCTGCGCAGGTGGGACTCCCCCCCCCGCCCAGGATCGGTCGGCTCGCAAGGTGCCGTCAGCGGGCGAGAGGTGGCCGAAGACCGCCGTTCGGGCGTGCAGGGCACGGATCCTGGTGACCGTTGCGGGTTGGGACCCGGCGCGGGCCGCCAGGGGCCCGATTGGCTGCTTGGGCTCCAGCGCCCTGCGCGGGACCGCCGATACCTCCCGCGGTCCCATCGGCATGGGGTCGGTCCGTCCGTGGGCAGTCGGCAGCACGCGGAGGGTCGGCGCCACCTGTGGACCAGGAGTCCCAACCCCCATGAGTTTCCAGGGCGACGTCGCCGGAATCGGTCTCGGCGAACTACTTCAGGGCCTTGCCCGAGGTGGCAAGGACGGTGTGTTGACGCTGTACGGCGACAACCTCGCGTCGGCCATCGGCCTCAAAGAAGGCCTGCTGTACCTCCTCGAGTCTCCGGAGGAGTCCGACGACGAATGGCGTCGGCGGACGGACTGTGCCTGGGCCAATGCTCCGGACCCCGATCTGGACCTGGCACGGCGGACCGCGATCGCGCGCGCGGAGCGGATGGAGTCCGTCTACCAGATGCTGGAGGCGCCGAACCTCCACTTCCGCTTCGAGCCGGGTCCACTGCCGCTGCCTCGCAATGCGCGGCTGCGTCGGGGAGCGGTCTACTCCCTCGACGGCCACAGCAACGAGAACAGCCCCTGGGGCGTCGGCATGGGCGTCGAGTCGGTGCTGCTCGAGCACGCCCGCATCTCGGACGAAGCTGGAGGCGCCGATACCTGCCAACGCATCGACGTGCCGATCATCGTCGAAGGCGTCGACACGGCCCGCGAACTCCACGGATTCCTCGCCCAGTGCGACGGTCACTCGACCATTGGCGAGATCGCCGACCGCCTCGCCTGCCCCGCCCGCCAGTGCCTCGGTACCGTCTCCGGACTGATGAAGGTCGGGGCCCTGCGCCTCGCGACACCGGGCGAGCTGCTGACGCTGACCAAGCTCGAGCTGGACCAGGTCCGCTTCGAGCGAGCCGCCAACCGTACGCGCGGATGGCTTCGCAAGACTCCGCCCGGCCCGCCCACAGCCTCCGACGGCGACCGCCTTCTGACCCTTTGGGAGAGCGGGCAGCTGGGGAACGTGCTGCAGAGTCTCCAGCCGTCCACCGCACGCCAACTGGTCCGCAAACTCGACATCGTCGATCCGGAGCTGGAGCATCAGCTGGACCGTTGGGAGGATCTGGCCCGCTACCACACTGGCGACACGATCACTCGCTTCCGACGGGGCATCTTGCGCGCTGCGGCGGTGACTAGTGGGATCGAGGTCGAGGGCGGCGCCCACGACCTCGTCATGGAGTGCCTGCGTATCGCTCGCGGCTTCGCCGAGAAGCAGACCGGCTCGCGGGCGCGTTCGATCCTGAGGGTGGCGGCCTCGACCCAGCCCGAGGCACACCAGGTGCGGGTCGAACTCGGCGCGCGGATGATCGAGCACGGACTCCGCGCCGAAGGCGCTGCATGGATGCTCGAGGCCGCCAAGGCCCTTGTAGCGGACCAGGACCTCGATCGCGCTTCTCAAGTCCTCGGCCTGCTCCTCAAGGGAGTCCCCGAACACCGCGAGGCCCAGCAGCTCCTGACCCAGACGCGGGGCGTTCTGGCGCGCGCGAAGAAGCGCAAGCGCCACGGACTCGTCGGCCTCTCCGCAGCCCTGGCCATCTCGATGGTTGCGTTCGTGCAGTTCCACGCGAAGCAGGAGCGCGACCGACGGTTCCAAGAGGTGACGGACTCGATCGAGAATCCGACCCACGCCCTGGCACTTCTGACCGAACACTTCGAGCACGACTCGTCGGACCGGATCGTGGCGCTCCGCTCGGCCCTGGAGCAGCGACAGAAGGACCTCGATCGGGTCCGTCGTGACGCTTGGGAGTCCAAGTTCGACGCGATCGCGCGCGAATGCGCCAAGGGCGATCCGCTCGAAGCCTATGCCCTGCTGACTTCGCTCCCCCAGCCGCCGGTGATGGAGAGTGGGTTGGTCGTGCCTTGGGGCGACCCCGCCGAACTGCTGGCCGGATTGCGGATCCGGCTGGAGAAGGACCGCGACGCGATCCCGGCTGGCATCGAGGCCACCGCGGAGCAGATGCAAGCCGAGGCTCGGCTGATCCAGGCCGCCGGCGAGCTGAAGGTCGAGGTCGCCGGTGAGAAGGGTCCGGCCTTCGAGACCTTCGCCAAGGACGTTGCGGCGCTTCACGCGTCCCTGACCAAGCGACGCCAGGCCCGCGAAATCGCCCAGGCGGCTTCCGTCGAGCGCGACAAGCAGGCTCGCCAGGACCAGCTCTTGGCGTCGGCGCGCTTTTTCAAGGAATCGGCCCAGCTCGAGGACGCGGTCGCCACCTACGAAGAACTCCTGGCCGGCGACGAGAGCGGCGAACTCGAGGACCTTCTCGCCCGCGAGGTCGACGAGGCCCGCGAGCAACTCGAGGGTCGTATCGCTGCCCTGGCCCACGCCCAGGCCGGTCGGCACCAGGAAGCCATCGACACCCTGGACAAGGTCGGGCTCGACTCGCAGCGCACCAAGCTGCCCTGGCGCATCGACTCCGTCCCGACTGGTGCGACGGTGACCATGGACGATGGCTCCACCCACACAACCCCCTTCGTCCTCGAGACTCCGGTCGGCCAGCAGCTCCAACTGCACTTCGCCCTGGCCGGCTGCGAGGACCGCTCGCTCGGAGTCGACCGTCCGGGCGACGTCACCATGGCGATGCACCGGGCCCCCGAGCGCCAGTGGTCCGGAGCCCATCGGATCGAGGCCGTGCCGGTGGCCGTGGGCGAAGACCACGTGGTCGCCGATCGCGGCGGTCGCCTCGTGCGCCTCGGTGCGGACGGCGTTGCCCGCTGGGAGGTCGATCTCAAGACCCTGGGCGGAATCGGACGCACGCCGCAGTTCCTGGACCAACTTCCGGGCCACCTGCTGATCCTGACCGAGGACGGCGACGCCTGGCTCTGCAACGCGGAGAACGGGGACCTCGAAGGCCCGGTCTCGATCGGCGCGCCGGTCTTGGAGGGTCCCTACCCGGTGCTCGGCAAGCTGGCCGCGGTCTTCGACAACGGCACCTACGCCGTCTGGGAAGATGGCCTCGAGCCGTCGATCTATCCCCTGTCGTCCCGCTCCCAGGCGGAGGTTCCGCGTTCTTCTCCCTACGGCGAGGGTACGAGCAACGTCGTCGTGCTGCGCTCGGGACGTGGTCTGGATCCGGAGCTCGACAGCCCCTGGAGCACCTGGCGGGTGGAGATTCGCGAGAAGCATTACCTGGTCCGACGGGGTGGCGACGATGGCGTCCAGTTCACCATCCGCCGCGACGGCGAGTGGGCCTTCCTCGCCTGGGAGTCACCGAACATCTTCATGCCGGGTGGCCGCCTGTGGGTCAGCGACGGAGCCGGCCTGCGGGCGTTCATGCCCGAGGCCAGCCCCGCGCCGACCATTCAGATTCAGCCCGCGGAGGACGAATGAAGAGCACAGGCCCGAGTCCACTCATCACGCCGTCCTGATCGAAGTTCCCAGCAGGCAGATGCTGACTCTCGGAGTCGATCACCGACTCGGGTGGGTCGATCGACGCTGCCTAAGCCCTGATCACAGATCGCGGCGATAGGGTGCCGAGAGCCGCAGGCTCGTCAGGTCCAGCACCTGGAAGGTCCAACCGCTCGCCCCGTCCCAACCGAGTCCTGCGCCTGAGGTCGGCAGGCTGAACGGCGAGTCGAAGCTGCCATCGGCGCCGAAGACCACGTAGCCCCCGCCGGTGCCCAACAGCGCCGAGAGGACGGGATCCAGCGGATCCACGTACCAAGCGCCCACGCCAGCCGCGTAAGAGGCCGACTCCCATCCGGCCGCACCGGACGCGACAACGACGCCAGGACCGAAGGGCGTTCCCGCGCGGCATGAGCCCATGCCCTCGGCCCCGGGCGCATCGACCCACAGACTGAGGGGCTCGGTGCCATCGGAAACCACAGCGAGGGCGTCCAGCTCCTCACCGGCCAGACCGAGGGTGACCTCGTCGGCAACCACTCGGGCGTTGGCGCCGAGGGCCAGCACGCCACCGTCCATGGAGCCGGGACCCTGGACCACGACCCACAGCTCGCCCGCAACGACCGCAACTCCCTGGACGTCGCCGACGCCGACCGACAGGGCCGTGGCCTGCTCCAAGGCCGCGTCCACGTCGGCCTCGGTCGCCAGTCGCGTCACGCCACCACCCGCGTCCAGGCGCAACACGTCGCCGTTGCTCAGGTCACCCAGGACGCTCGCCGATTGATCGCTCTGCAGGGAGAACACGAGCTGCCCGGCCTCGTCGAACGCGATGGCGTCCAGGTCGATCCCGACACCAGGGAGACCCAAGGCCGCCGCGATCGACTCCTCCGTGATCAGGATCTCGACCCCGCCGCCGGGCGCGAGGCCGAGCACGTCGCCGTCGAGGAAGCCCTGCTCGTTGGACAGCAGGCTGAACGCCAGGGCCCCCGCCGAGTAGCTCGGATAGCCCGGGCGCAGGGCGAGCCCATCCACGTCCCCGGGCGCGAAGTTCGCCATGCCGCGCCAACTGCCCTCGAGCAGGAACGGCAGGGGCTCCGCGTTCTCGCGCAGACGCAGGATACTCGAGTCATCCAGGTCGGGGAGACCCGCGACCACCGCACCGGCATCCCCGGTGGTGCTCGCCAGCAGCGTCGGCGGCTCCTGCGCCGCAGCGGCCAGCGGAACCGCTGTCAGCATCGCCAACGGAACCGCCATCGGCACCGCGAGACTCGACGCGATTCGCCTCGCCCGAGTGGCCGGCCCGGCGATCGAGTCGCTTCGCGGATGGGCGCGACGACGTCGATCGACCGAGTTCGCTCGCAGCACTTCACTGCCCGTCGACCGCCCGCTGGACAGGCGCATTTCGATTTCGTTCATGGGGTTCGGGTTCCTTCAAGTGTGGGTTCGAGAGGGCCGTCGTCGGCACGTCCGTCAACGGCTCTGCCGAACGGACGAATGGGCAGCGCGCCGGTTACACCCCAATCGGTCTCGATTCCCCGAGGCCAGCCCGCGGCTCCGCCCGCACGCTGCGCGGGCCGCGCAGCCAACTAGGCGGCCGGTGGGATCAAGGAGGCTCGATGCCTGGACGATGCCCTGCACTCGCGGCCCGGCACGGTCGGCTCGGGAGCCGCCCCTGGCCGCAGGGCCGGCGGCGTCGGCCGCCTGGTGTGTGTTCGCGCGAGCGCTGTGCTGGAAGCGGCTAGACTGCTCCGATGCAGCGCCGACGACCGCTCCTCCTGACCGCGCTCCTGACCATCGCCTCCTGTGCGCGTCCCGGCACGACCGGGCCCCTGCTCGGCGTCGAGGGCTCTCCAGAACCGCCCGCGGGCGTGTTGACGGCAAGGGACGGCTGGGCCCCGCCGAGCAATTGGCGGACCCTCTCGACCATCGAGTTCGAGCACCTGCTCGCGACGGAGTTGCCCCCGGACGTGGTGACGCCGCCCGGCGCCGCCGCCCTCGACCGACTCGCCGCGGCCTTGGGCGAGGACCCCGGCGCCGCTACCCGTGCGGCCCTGCTCCTGGCGCGGACGTCCCACCCTGCTGCCCATCGACGCCTCTTGGAACGCCTCGAACAACGAGTCCTCGGGCCGCTGCGCGCCTCGGACGCCGGCGACTGCACCTCCGCGGCGGCCCTCGCCCGCGGCCCTATCGCCGCGGAGACCGCCGAGCGCTTGGCGCAATTGGCTGTCGGACCAAAGGCCCACCCGGACCTGGAAGTGCGTACCGAGTGCGCCACCGCGGCCCTCGCGCTGGGTCGCGAGGAAGTCGTGCCCTACCTCCTGGCGGTGCTTCGCATCGACACCGACGACGCCCTCGAGCGGGGCGAGCACTTGACCGATTCGCCGAACACGGCGTGGGCCCGGGGGCGCGCGGCCCAGGCCCTGTGCGACATCGCCGGCATCGAGCACCGGGTCTGGACCGATGCTTCCCTGCCCGAGCGGGAGCGCCATGCGCTCGAGCTGGAAACGCTCCTACTGAAGTAGAGCCGCCGCGCCCGGCGCCCGGATATCGACTCAGGACTGACGCCCCAGACTCAACGCTGTCCCATACGCAGCGCCACCTGCTCCCTCGACCAGGCCAGGACCCTGGCGCCCAGCTCCTGCGGCGATAGGCCGAACGCCTTCTGGACGTCGAGCCGGGCCCTGTCGCCGGTGTAGAAGGCCACCACGTACTCGAGCAGCGCGCGCCGATGGCGTCCGTCCTCGGCCTCGAAGAGGTAGCGGGCGGCGGCAGCCGATTGCGCGTAGAAGAGCGCCACCCGATCGGCTGTTCGCAACCAACCCAATTGCAGTGGGACGGCGATCGGCTGGGGCTCCTGCCCGACCAGGGTGCCCATACCCACTTGCGTCTGGCTGAAGAGCTGCTCCCACGGGATCAGCTGCTCGGGCCCACAACTGGCAGCCAAGGCCAGGCGCTCGCCCAACCGCGCACCGACCTGCGCCTCCCACCGATCGACGTCGAGCACCAAGCCCTCGGCGATGCAGGCGAAGCCCTCGACGATCCAGTAGCCGCTCTGATCGGCATCCACGACGCGCGCCTGGTCCCCGGAGAAGGCCGGGCAGCGGGAGTCGAGCCAATGGTGGGTCAGCTCGTGCAGGAACGTCGCCAGGGCGCGTTCGAAGCCCCCCTCACCCGTGGGCACGAACAGTCGCGAGAGGTTCGCGCCCGGATCGAAGTGCCCCGCAGTCCACGACAAGCCGGCGTGACCGCCCTGTTGGGAGACCCGCAGGTACTCGGCGCGGCTGGAGTAGACGTGCAGCTCCAACGACGGCCTGGCCGTGCGCACGGGCTCGAACCCGGCGAACCAGGAGTCGAGGGTCTCCACCATCAACTCGCCCTGCGCCAGGATCGTCGAAAGGGAACCCGGAGCATCCAGGGGCGTCACCACGAGCAGCTCGGGACTGCGCACGCCAACCAGGTCGTTGCGCCAACCCGTTCCCGCCCGCCCCACTCGACGTTGGTCGAGGGTCAGGTCGGCGCTCTCGGAACGTGGTGAATCGATCAGCTCGACCGGGATCCGTCGCGTGGCCGCGAGGTAGTCCATCCAGTCCAGCAGGATCTCGCCCTCCCCCACCAACTCGGCGCCCTCGGGCAGACGCTGCGCGAGCCACTGCCGCGCCCGATCGTCCGCGGGGTCCGCCTTCAGAAGCTCCCTCACCAGGCCCCACTGGACTGCATCGCGCCCGTCGAAGTCAGCCGGTACGCGCTCGCTCCAGTCCCACAGGACGCGCGCGGGCACCCGGCCCAGGGCCGACAGCTCGGCACTCAACTCGGCCGAATCCTCCGGCTTCGGCTTGCGCGTCTGCGCCGCGGCCTTGTCCGCAGCACGCTGCAACCGCTCGAGCAGCTTCTCGTCCGCTCCGAGGCTCGCGGCCAGGGTCAGGGCCTGCTCGATCAACTCGGGGTCGCGGCTGCGCGGAATGCGGTCGGCGATGTCCTCCAAGGCCTCCCGCTGCGCCTCGAGGGCCAGCAGCGCGCAGGCATCGAACAGGCTCCGCCTGCCGGAGGCGTAGACCAACTCGTCATCGGTGCCGATCAGCAGCACGCTCGCCAGGGGCCAGGACTCCTTGCGCCGCCCGTCCGTCTGCGCCAGCACCGGACCATCCGCGCCCGTCTGCAACTCGAAGTCGCCGCGAACCACCTCCCCATCGCCCGTCACCGCGACGGCGTCCTGCGCCGACCAGTTCCCCTGCGCGAGGCCCCGCGGATCGATCGGCCGGGCCGCCAGATCGCGCTGCTCCAACCACGCCTCCACACCCGAGCGGTCCTCCCGCGCCACGAGCAGGCCGCGGTCCATCGGGATCATCGCGCCGTGGGTGGGGATGCCCCAGAGCACCTCCAGGGTCGTGGGGTCGACGGCCAGACCGGCGAAGTACAGAAGACTCGGCGTCACTGCCGCCGATGAGCTGCGCTCGAGCAGACTCGCGTGGACTGCGCCCGTCGTGAGCCGCACTCCACTCTCCAGGCTGGTCATCAGAATCCAGCGGCTCTTTCCCTGCTCCCCTTCCAGGGTCAGCCAGCCGTCGCCGCACAGGGCCGGCGCCGACTGCTGATCCACGCCGGAGTATTGCACCGTGCCCGTCGCCTGCTGGTCGCCCCCGATGACCACGACCGAGCGTGTGGGCGTCGACCCCAGTCCGATCGGCCCCGCGGTCATGACGCACTCACCGCCGTCGAGCGGGATGATCATCGCGTCGTCGGCCTCCCCGATCGAGTCGCCCGGGTCGATCAGGATGCGCCAGTTGCGCGCATCGCCCGAGCGCGGATCGACGCGAGCCGAGTA
This sequence comes from Engelhardtia mirabilis, assembly GCA_007751255.1. GTDB lineage: Bacteria > Planctomycetota > UBA1135 > UBA1135 > Engelhardtia > Engelhardtia mirabilis. The sequence continues at coordinate 3,171,383 of CP036296.1, read as the reverse complement.
CCACAGACCGTTCTGGCGCTGCTGCAGTCCCGCCAGCTCCCCGTCGCGCAGGGCCAGGGGACCCGTGAAGTCACGCCCCGAGGTCCACTCGGGGTCGCGGCGGCCGAACGTCTGGGCCACCAGGGCGCCGCCGACGACGAAGTAGATCGTCTCGTCCACCAGCAGCGGCCGCCCGAGCTCGCCCTCCACGGACACGCGCCAGGTGCGGCGGGGTCCGCGCGGTCCGATCGAGAAGCCCAAAAGGCTGTCGCCCTCGCGCACCACCAGGCGATCGCCCCAAAGAGTCGGGGCCGCGTCCTTGACCGACCGCAGTTGCACCTCGGCGCCGAGCCTCTCGCCCGTCTGTCGATCGAGGACCGAGAAGGACTGGCGGTCGGGGCCGGTGCGGTCCACCACCACGACGCGATCGCCCCAGACCAGGGGCTCGCCCACCATCTCCCCCTTGGCCTCGAAGGACCAGGTCAGGGTGGGCGGGCGCGAGGGCGCGACGGCGGTGGAGCCGCGACTGCGGGCGGGGTTGCCGCCCTCGACCGTCCAGGCCCCGGCGGGCGCCGGGGACACGGGCTGGGCCGGGGGCAGCTCTCGGTCCTGGGCCGCGGCCACCCCGGTGGGCAGCAGCAGCGCGAGTAGAGTCAGCGAGCGGCGGATCGCGCTTCGACCCAGGCGAGGAAGGGTCATCGGCGGGCCTCCTTGAGCGGCTACGGCTTCAGGGTTCGATGCGGTACATCATGCGCGGGAAGGGAATCGCCTCGCGCACGTGCTCGATGCCGCAGATCCAGGCGACGGTGCGCTCGAGTCCGAGGCCGAAGCCCGAGTGGGGCACGGATCCGTATCGACGCAGGTCCAGGTACCACTGGAAGTATTGCTCCGGCAGGTCGTGCTCGCGGATGCGCTCGAGCAGCGTGTCGAGGTCGTCCTCCCGCTGGCTGCCGCCGATCATCTCGCCGACGCCCTCGGTGCCGAGCACGTCCACGCACAGGGCCTTGCTCGGGTCCTCGGGGTCGCGCTTCATGTAGAACGACTTCACCTCGGCCGGGTAGTGGGTGATCATCAGCGGCCGGTCGTACATGTTCGACAGGATCGTCTCGTCCGGCGCGCCCAGGTCGTCGCCGTCGACGAACTCCGAGTCCGGATGCTCGAGCAGGATCTTGGCCGCCTCGGCGTACTTCAGGCGCGGGAAGGGCTTCTGGATGCACTCCAGCTTGGACAGGTCGCGTTCGAGCACTTCAAGTTCCGTGCGGCGGCGCTCCAGCACCTCCTGCACGACGAAGCAGAGCATGTCCTCGGCCAGCTCCATGACGTCGCCCAGGTCCGCGAAGGCGACCTCGGGTTCCATCATCCAGAACTCGGTCAGGTGTCGACGGGTCTTGCTCTTCTCGGCGCGGAAGGTCGGACCGAAGGTGTAGATGCGCCCGTGGGCCATGGCACCGGCCTCGCCGTAGAGCTGACCGGACTGGGTCAGGTAGGCCTTGCGCTCGAAGTAGTCGAGCTCGAACAGGTTCGACGTCCCCTCGCAGGCGTTGGGCGTGAACATCGGCGCGTCGAGGTTGATGAAGCCGCGCCCGTCGAAGAAGCGACGGATCGCCATGGCCACCGCGTCGCGCACACGAATGATCGCCCACTGCCGCTTCGAGCGCAGCCACAGGTGCCGGTTGGAGAGCAGGAAGTCCGCGCCGTGTTCCTTGGGCGTGATCGGGTAGTCGACGGCGTTCTGCAGTACGCGGCCGTCGGTCACCGAGACCTCGAAACCGCCGGGGGCGCGTTCGTCGGCCTTGACCTCGCCGGTGAGCACGATCGAGCTCTCCTGACCGGCGCGGCCGACCTCCTCGAACAGCTCGGGGCTCACGTTCTTGACGAAAAGCACGCACTGGCAGAACCCGCTGCCGTCGCGGAACTGGACGAAGTGCAGCTTGCCCTTGGAACTCTTGTTGGCGATCCAGCCCTGCAGCGTGACGGATTCGCCGACGTGGTTCGCGAGCTGGGAGACGGTGGTGATGGTGGCCATCGGAGGGTCGGGGTTCGGGCGCGCGGAACGAGTTGCGGGGCGTCGACGACGGGCGGCCGTCGACGTGATTCAAGGGACGAGGTGGCTGACGCGTGCGCTGAGAAGGGCTCGCGTCGGCTGGTCGAGGCGGTGTCCTACCGCGCGCGGCGGCAGCTGCAGGACGGGGCTAGGTGGGTAGGCGCGACCTAGGGAAACATCGCGTAGGGCGGCTGCATGTCGATGTCGGCGATGCGACCGCCCTTGATCAGCACGCGGCCCTTGTGAGCCACGCCCGCGCGCCGGGCCTCGACCAGGATCTCGCCGCGCCCGTCGGCGGGCAGCGCCGCGATCTCGTCACGCCCCGAGACCACCTGCACGCGGTCGTAGCCCAGGGCCAGGACCCGGTTGGTGATGCGCTCGACCAGGGCGTCCGCGTCGATGCCCGCCGTGGTGGGAACCTCGTCGCGCTGGGGACGGGTGGCGAGCTCGACCGTGCGCAGCAGCACGTCCTCGACCCGCTGCTGACCGTCGCGGACATCCACCAGGACGTGCTCGATGCGCCGCAGGTCGAGGGACTCGCGGTCCCCCACCCAGCCGGCCACGCGCTCGCGCAACTGGGCCAACTCGTCGCCCTGACGGCGTGACTCGGCGAGCAGCTCCCCCATCCGTTGGAGCATCTGCCACAGACAGGCCAGGCAGCCGCCCAGCAGCCCGATGCCGACGATCAGCAGCCAGGGAGAGAGCCCCACCCAGCCACTCTCGACCGCAAGTGCCGGGCCTGCAATGGCCAGGAACGCGATCGAGGCGAGGTCGGCGGTCGCAGCCGGGACGGTGCGACGGGAAGCTCGGGAACGGGGACTCATCACCCCGCCCAGGATACGCGGCGCCCGGAGGTCGATCCACGGGCCCCGAGCTGCCTTCCGCCGCTCCCTCCGAACCACTGCCGCCCAATCGATCGAAGGCTCCCGGCGCCGGGTTCTGCCAGCCGGAGCGACTCACCCCGACCAGCAAGGTCCGGCTCGCTCGACGCCAACTGCGCGCGGGGGTCGGCCGCGGCCCGCCGGATGGGCGTGCTGGACGTGGATCCCGACGACCGATGGCCGCTAGAGTGCGCCCATGCTCCGCCCCGGACCTGCCGCGTTGACGCTCGCGGCCCTTGCGATCGTCGCCGCGCTGCTCTTCTCGGGCGGGCCCGACCCCGCCCGCGCCGCGCGCCTGGCGGCCCTCGAGGCCAACTTGCTGGTGAGTGAGGGCTCCTGGACGAACTCAGCGGCCGAGTCTTCCGGAGCGGAATCGGAGCTGCTCCTCGCACCGGCCCTGCTGGATGGCCCCCATGTGACCGCCACCGCTGAGGGCCAGGCCACCCTCAGGCTCGGAACGATCCAACTCGCCCTGGGCGGCGGCGAGGCCAGCGACCGTGAGCTGGAACCCCTGGCCCGGCGCTCGATCGTGATGGGCCTGCGATCCTTCGCGGAGGCCGAACGACACCTCTCTCTGTCCGTGGACGGTGAGCAAGAGGCGGTGCCGGGCGGGGCCGCGCTGAGCCTGCGCCGCGTCGATGGCGGCCTCGAACTGAGCTACCGGCCGTCGCCCTCCGAGGACTCGAGTCTCGACGCCTTCCGACCCTGGACGCCGCCGGGTTCGCGTTCGCTGCTCCCGCCGGTGCTTGCGATCCTCTTGGCGATCGTCACCCGCCGCCCTCTGCTCTCACTCGGCGTCGGGATCCTCGGCGGGTCGATCCTGGTCCAGCTGCACCGAGGGGCCAACCTGCTCCCGGCCCTCGGTCAGGGCGCTATCGACGTCCCAACCGTCTACCTCTGGGATCGGTTGGTCTCTGCCAACGATCTCTACATCGTGATCTTCGTGGTCCTGATGTTGGCGATGGTCGGCAACCTCACGCGCAACGGAGGCATCCGCGGGTTGATGAACTCCCTGCGCCGCTTGGCCAAGGACGCGCGCACGACCCAGATCGCCACGTGGTTGATGGGACTGGCCGTGTTCTTCGACGACTACGCGAACACGGTGCTGGTCGGCTCGACCATGCGGCCGCTGACCGACCGCTTCCGCGTCGCGCGGGAGAAGCTGGCCTACATCGTCGACTCCACGGCCGCGCCGGTTGCGGGCCTCTCGATCTTCTCCACCTGGATCGCGTTCGAGGTGGGCACCTTCGCGGCCCAGCTCCCTGCGGCCGGCCTCCTGACCACGGACGGGTACCAGGTCTTCCTGCAGACCCTGCCCTACCGCTTCTACTGCATCCTGACCCTGATCATGGTTGCGGTGATCGTCTTCACCGGGCGCGACTTCGGGCCGATGCTCGCCGCCGAAGTCCGCGCGCGCACCACCGGCCGCGTCATCCGCGAAGGGGGCACGCCCATGGTCAGCGACTCGGCCACCAACCTCGAGCCGGCGGCGGGTGTGGTGCCGGCCGCCTGGCGCGCGGTCCTGCCGCTGCTGGGTTTCGTGGGCACGACGCTGTACGTGATCGCGTCCTTCGGCGGTGCGTTCGAGATGAGCGCAGGGGAGTTCTTCACGCTCACGGGCATTACCCAGGTGCTCTACGACGGCAGCGGCAACAAGCCCCTGGCGATCGGCTCGGCGGTCGGGTTCGGCCTCGCTGCACTGGGCACCGTCACGGCGAACCTGGGCATCGGCGAGGTCCTGCGAGCCGCCTGGAACACCTTCAAGTCCATGGGTGTGGCCCTCGGCATCCTCTATTCGGCTTGGATGATCGGCGACGTCTGCGGCGCGCTCGGTACCCAGCCCTACCTGACGGCACTGGTCGAGAGCGCGATGCCTGCCTGGCTGCTGCCAGTGGCGTTGCTCCTGCTGGCCGGCTTCACGGCCTTCGCCACGGGTTCGTCCTGGTCGACCATGGGGATCCTGCTGCCCCTGGTCGTCGGGCTCTCCTACCGCCTGGGCGCGGACCTGCCGATCGGCTCCATGGGCCTGATGTTCCTGTCCATCGGTGCGGTGCTCGAAGGCGCCATCTTCGGTGACCACTGCTCGCCCATCTCGGACACCACGGTGCTGTCCTCGATCGCCAGCGCGTCGGACCACATCGACCATGTCCGCACCCAAGCGCCCTATGCCTTGACGGTCATGGGCGTCTCGATCACCTGCGGCTACCTGCCCTGTGCCTACTTCGGCATGTCGCCCTGGATCTCGCTGGTGCTGTCCGCGACGGCCCTGTATGCGATCATGCGCCTGCTCGGCAAGAAGGTCGACGAGGCCCCCACGCCCGCGGAGCCCGCCCCCGCCACCTGAGCGGGCCCCTGCGATGGCGAACGGTGGCAACATCGGCAGACGCATGGCCGTCGGCCTGGGGCTGGGCATCGCGCTCTACAGCGCGATGGTCTTCTGGCGCGGCACCGACAGCCTGGCCGAGGCCCTGGCCGACTTCCCGCTCTGGATCGTGCCCGCGGCCTGCGCCCTCTCGTTCACCAACTACGCCCTGCGCTTCCTCAAGTGGGAGCGCTATCGGCGTCTCTTGGGCATCGAGATCTCCCTGCGCGACTCGTGGACCGTGTACCTGGCCGGCTTCTCCATGGGCATCACGCCCGGGAAGATGGGTGAGGTGCTCAAGTCCTGGTTGCTGCGGCGCACCAGCGGCACGCCGGTCCACAAGAGCGCACCGATCGTGGTCGCCGAGCGGGTGACCGACCTGCTCGGCTACCTGCTGCTGGTCGCGGTCGGTGGCATCGCCACCAGCCCCGAGTACCAACTGATCTTCTGGGCCACCCTGGCCCTGTGCGTCTTCGGCATCGGCCTGGCCGGATCGCGCACCTTCGCTCGACTGGTGGCGAAGACGGTCTCGCGCACGCCCTACTTCTGGCGCCTGGCCGGTAAGGTCGAGGGCGCCTTCGAGAGCACGCGCCTGCTGCTCTCCCCGCGCGAGGTCATCGGCCCGACCCTGCTTTCGATGGTCTCCTGGGGCCTGGAGTGCGTGGGCTTCTGGCTGATCGCGAGCGCCGTCGCCGACACCGAAGTGCCGTTCCTGTTCTGCGTCTTCGCCTACTCGATCAGCGCCGTCGGCGGCGCGGTGGCCGTGCTGGTGCCGGGCGGACTGGGGGTCACCGAAGGCCTGCTGGGGACCCTCCTGCGGCGCCAGGTACAGCCCGGCCTCGAGGCCTCCATGGCACCGGCGATCGCCATCGAGGTGGCGCGCTCGCAGGCCGCTGCCGCGGTGATCCTGGCTCGCCTGTGCACCCTGTGGTTCGGCGTCGTGGTCGGGCTCGTGGCCCTGGCGGCGTTCCGCAAGCGCTACGGCGACGTGGGTCCCAGCGAAGTCGAAGACGCGGCCTCGGACGCCGCCTGAACGCGGCGACGAGTGGTCCCGCTGGCCGCAGCAGCCGCGGTCAGGGCGACCGCGGCCACGAGCAGCGGCCAATGGGCCAGGGATCGATCGCGCTCGGACCCGCGCTGGGCGCTGGCTCCCCGGTGACTCGCAGGAGACCCGCGGCTCCAGCGGGCGGCGATCGGCGCCGTGCCGCGGGGCGGAAGTTGCAAGCGGTCCAAGAGTCGTCCGACCGACAGGGCGAAGGCTGCGGGGTCCCCCTCGGGCTCGCCCCAGGGTCCCGCGACCAGGGTCAACCGTCCCGGGCTTTCCCAGGCGACCACTTCCCCCCTCCACTCGAGCCAAGGTGCGTCTTCCGTCGACACGGCTCCACCCTGGGCGATCACCACGGGGATCGACCAGCCGTCTCGCCCGCAACGACGCGGCGGACCTTCCGCGACCGCGCCGACCACGGACACGGACAGCACCACGTCGACCTCGTCGCCGCCGGGCACCTGGGTCGTCGCGAGTCCCCGCGCTCGGGCCCACAGCTCCGCGAGGGTGCGCCAGGGCTCGGGAGTGTGCGGGTCGAGCTCCAGCACTGGCGGGGCGCCGTCGAAGGGCCGCTCCGTGACCGTGCCCGAATCCCAGACGGCCACCCGTCCCCCGCGCACGTCGATGGGCCCGGGCGCCGCGGCGCCGCCGGTCGCGACCCAGGAGGCGGCGTTCGGAGCTCGCTCGGGCGGCGCCGAGAGGAGCCAGACCACACCCGGTCGATCCCAACGCTCCCAGTCGACCGCTGGCGCTTCGATCAGAGCCCTGCTCGTGAGCGGCGGGGGCTCTGCCTGACTCGTCTCGATCACCTCTCGGCCCGCGTGCCAACGCAGGCGCGCGCGGCCCTCGCTGCGGCCCACGAGGTCCAACACCTGGGCGCAACCGCGCTCGAAGCGCGTCCCGCCCTGCGCACCCCCAGGGCCCACGAAGGCGACGGTCAGGGCCGGCCCCGGCTCGATCACCACGTCGATGGTGGGCGGAGTCGTGGCGCGGGCCTGCTGCGGCTCGGCCAGACCGAGGACCGCCGCCGCGAGGCCACCACACAGGAGCGCCAACCACAGGGGCACGCGCCGACGCCGGCGCTCACCGCGCACGCCCACTTCCCGGGCCACCCGACGCCAGACCTCGAGCGTGCCGACGCCGAGGTCCGGAGCCCGGGTCGGCAGACTCGCGACGAGTAGCAACCCGAGCGGTACCAGCAGCAGCCACAGGAACCCCGGTCGGTCGAGTGCGAGCCCCATCACGGCGCACCCCCGAAGAGCTCGAGGGCCACGTCCTCGAAGGGCCGAGCGCTCGACGTGGCCAGGTAGCGCACCCCGTGCACCGCGCAGCGCGCGCGCCAGCCCTCCAGCTCGCGATTGAGCTCGCGCTCGTACTCGGCGCGCAGGTTCGAATCGACCGCCAGCTCCAGGGCCTCGCCGGTCTCGGGGCAGACCCAGCGCACGGGACCGAGGGGCGGGTCGAGTTCGTGGGGCGCGAGCACCTGCGCCAACAGCACCTCGCGCCCGCCCCGCGAGAGCTCCATCAGGGCGCGGGCGGATGCGTCCGCCAGGTCGCCGATGGCGACCACCCGTCCGGCCCGCCGCACCGGCTCGGAGCGCAGCCCCGGACCGAAGCCCTCATCGCCGCCCGCCGTCAGGGCCTCGAGCCAGGCCAGGCCGTCGGCCAGATCGGTGCGGCGCGACAGGCGCCGCTCAGGTCTCCCGGACGCCAACAGGGTCACCCGGGCGCCGCGCCGCAGCCCGAGCCCGACCAGGGCCGCCGCCAGCTCGGCAGAGGCCTGCAACTTGCCGGGCTCGCCGACGCCCATCGAGGCGCTGCGATCGACGAGCAGCACCCACTGTTCGCTGACCTCGCGCCTGGTGATGCGGGTGAAGGGCCGGTCGAGCCGCGCGAGCAGGTTCCAATCCAGCTGGCGCGGGTCGTCCCCGGGCCGGTAGGGGCGGAAGCCGGCCCACTCCTCACCAGCGCCGAAGTGGCTCGAGCGGCCGGGCCCCTCGCGCCGACGTCGCGCACCGTCCATGCGCAGGCTGAAGGCCTCGAATCGACGGCGCAGGTCGACGTCGAAGACGACCCGGCGCGAGCGCTCAGAGTCGGCGGACAACGAGGAGCGTGACGTCGTCGTCGTTTCCTCCGCCGTTCATCTCGAGCGTGCGCTCGGCCAGGTGCAGGACCGTCGACTGGGCGTCGCGGCCGGCCACCATGCATTCGACGAACAGCTCGCCGAGGCCCTCACGCCCGAGGTAGCCGTCGGGCCGCGACGCGTCGCGCACTTCGGTGGCGCCGTCCGTGTAGGCCAAGAGCGCGTCGCCCGACTCCATCGTGATCACTTCGCCGACCTTGTACTGCTCGTCGTCGATCATCCCGATCGCCGGGCCGTGCCGCCCGAGTTCGATGCAGCGCTCGGCTCCGGCGCGCCACAAGAGCGGCGGCTGGTGACCGGCGTTGACCACCTGCACCGTGCCGTCGGGGGACAAGAGTCCCACGAACAGGGTCAGGAAGCGGCCGTCGTCGATGCGCTCGGAGAGGTCCTGGTTGAGCATCGTCAGGACCTCGCCCAGGTCGTCGATCACGCGCAGGTAGCTCTTCAGCCCCGATTGGGCGGAGGCCGTGATCAGCGCCGGTCCGATGCCGTGCCCGGTGACGTCCCCCACCACCGCGGCCAAGGCGCCGCCGCGCGCCTTGACGAAGTCGTAGAAGTCGCCCGCCGCGCGCTCGGCGGGTCGGTACCAGCCGTGCACGTCGAAACCGCCGTCCCAGGTGGGCACGGCGGGCATGAGATCGCTCTGGATCGCGCTGGCGAGCTCCAGGGACTGCTCGAGGCGCACCTTCTCCAGCGAGTCCAGGTGCAGCTCCGCGTTGGCCATGGCGATCGTGATCTGCTGGGCCAGGGCGGCGAAGAGGGCCAGGTCGCGCTGCTTGAACTGTCGGGTCGCGGCGCGCGAATCGACGTACAAGACGCCCTTCGGACGCGGACGGAAGCGTCCGTCGGCCGACGGCGGCGGAGCCAGGGGCACGCACATCACCGCGCGCAGCTTCAAGTCGAAGACCGACTTGCCCAGCTCCAGCGCCTCCGAGTCCGACTGCACCGTCGCCTTGAGCGCCTGGACCTCGTCGAGCACACGCTTGGCGATCGAGGTCGAGAAGCGCACGTCCTGGTCGAGATCGATGCCGTCCTTGGCCCGCGCGACCCGCGCGAGCAACTCACCCTCGTGCTCGAGGATCAAGATGCCCCGCTCCGCGCCGGTGACCTCGATCGAGCGGTCGACCATCTCGAGCAGCAGGGCGTCGACGTCGCGGGCCTCGGAGACCCGAGCGATCGCCTCCAGCAGGACCTGCACGCTGCGACGATCGGCCTCCTGATCCCCAGTGAGGAATTGCGTCGTCGCCGAGTCGGCCGAAACGGCGGGCTCGGAGGCCGCCCCGCGACCCTTCGAGTCCCCGTCGGCCCCCTCCAGCGGAACCGTCTTCTTGCGCCGGAAGAACATGGGCGCAGTCTACCCGCAGCGGCCCCCGAGCCGTCCCCGGAGTGTCCGGAGCCACGCCGCTGGGAGCGGCCCCCGGGGGACCCGTGGGCTACGAAATTGCTTGCCAGGGCGCGGGGCCCCGGCCGATCATGCCCCGCCCGTCCCCGACCACCGCAGACGTCATCCCCGATTCGCGATGCATATCCAGGCCGATCCGCGCGAGCGCTACACAGTCCTCCACCTCCGCGGCGAGTTCGACACCTACTACTGCCCGATGCTGCAGCAGGAGATCGATGGCCTGGTCGCCGCCGGGGTGAATCGGGCGGTCCTGAACATGCGGCTGGTCAAGTTCATCAACTCGACCGCCCTGGGCGCGATCATCAAGGCCTCGAAGGCGCTGACTTCCCAGGGCGGTGCCCTGGCCATCTCGCGCCCCTCGAGTTTCGTGCGCGACATCCTCGAGAAGGTCGGCCTGGATCGGGTCGTCCCGGTCTTCGACTCCGACGAGGCGGCGGGCGACTCGGTCGCCGGGGGCCAGGAGGAACCGGTCCTCGACGACGCGACGATCCTCGAGAAGGAGGACGCGGGCTCGGTGCTCTTCAGTCCCGTCGATGCCGAACGCCTCAAGCACTTCCTGCCCGCCTCGTCCGGCAGCGGCACCAACCCGGTGCACGGCCACGAGTTCGGCAAGAACTGGCGCGGCGTGGGCCGCATGTCGTCGGTCGACGCCGAGGGCCTGCGCTTCACCTGGGACGGCGGCAACACGGGCATGACCCCCTTCGAGCTGGGTCAGCTGCTCGCCCTTGGTACGGAACTCAAGGTCAAGTTCCGCCTGCCCCTGCTCCGCAAGGGTCACGTGGACGGCCTCGCAGCGGTCACCGAGATTGAAGAACGCCCCGACGGCGTCAAGGTCGCCGGTCGCTTCCACGGGCTCGACGACCAGACCCAGGCGGCGGTCCGGCAGTACGCCGAAGACATGGCCTTCCTCAAGAAGGAACTGCCGGGTCGCAACGGCTGACGGGTCGCGGCGGCATTCGGATCCGACGGCATTCGGATCCGGCGGCATTCGGATCCGGCGGCATTCGGATCCGGCGGCATTCGGATCCGACGGCATTCGGATCCGGCGGCATTCGGATCCGACGGCATTCGGATCCGGCGGCATTCGGATCCGACGGCATTCGGATCCGGCGGCATTCGGATCCGACGGCTTACGGATCCGACGGCTGGCGGGTCGCCGTACCGCGCGGCGTCGCCGGGTCGAACGGGCATCGCGGGGCCTGACGAGCTGTCCCTTGCAGGCCCGGCGTTCCGGGCCACGACTGGCACGCCTCGCCCTTCGCGATGTCGCGACGTGTCCGACGGCTATTCGGCGACAGCCCGCGGGCTCGTCAATTCACGCTCGGCGCTGACGCGCTTGCCGTTGCCCTCGAGCACGCGCTCCAGGAGAGCCTGGTAGCGGGCGGCGATCTGGGGCCAGCTGTAGTCCGCGAGCACCCGCTCGCGGGCGCGGTCGGCCCAGGCTTCACGGGCGACGGGTGAGGACGCCACCCGTTCCAGGGCCGCGGTCCAGGCCCGCAGGTCCCCCGGGGGAACTAGATAGCCGGTCACCTCGTGCTCGATCCGAAAGGCCAGTCGGGGCAGGTCGGAGGCCATCACCGGCAGGCAGGCGGCCATCGCCCGCACTATCTGCCGTCCGCGCACGCGCTCGTCCTCGGCGGGTACGGCCAGCAGGGTCGCGGCACAGTAGAGACCGGCAAGCTCGTCAGGCTCGACCTTGGGGATGAAGCGCACGCCGCCGCGCACGCCCAGTCGCGCCGCCGTGGTCTCCAGTCGCCGGCGCAGTGAGCCCTGGCCAACGAAGACCAGGGTCCAGTCCCCGCGCTGCCCCACGGTGCGCGCGAAGGCTTGAATCAGGACTTCGTGTCCACGGCCGGGCTCGAGCGGGCCCACGTGCAGCAAGAGGCGTCCCCGCAGTCGATGGCGCGCGATGGCGACGGACGTGCGACCCGGGCGATAGAGGTCGGCGTCGACCCCGCTCGGAATCATCGTCACGCGCTCGAGGGCGAAGCCCCGGGACAGGGCGCGCCCACGGGCGTAGGGGTCGACCGCGATCACGGCCGCCGTCTCGGTGCGGATTCGATGGCCCCACAGCCGCCGGCCGATGCCCTCGAGAATGCGCTCGTGGAGTCGCCTCAGGGGGAACCAGGCGGGTTCGATCAGAACCAGGGGCACGTCCAGTCGCCCCGCCACCCGCGCGCCGAGCCAGGCCGCCGGACAGGCGGGGTCGTAGGCCAGAACGAGATCGGGACGGCTGCCCAGAACCTGGGTCGACGCCCCCTCGAGCTGGGCCACCTCGGGTCCGCGGGGGGAGCGTCCGTCGACCCGCGCGAAGAGCCCGGCGCTGACCCAGTGCAACTCGACGCGGTAGCCCAGGGCCTCGAGGGCGGCGACCAGGTTGGGCGGGTGCTCGCTGCGCAGTGCCCTGGGATTCAGGGCGTCGACGAGGACAGCGATGCGGGTGGTGGCCATGGGGAGCGGGCGGCAGGTGGATTGCGCCCGTGCAAGAGAATCCCGCCGAAGCGGCCCAGTCAAGCGGCGCCACCCGGACCCGTCGCGGCGTGGCGCAGGGACCGGACTTGCAACCCGTCACGAATCGCCCCCGGTCGCTCAAGCGGACCCGGCGGCGGCCGAGAACCAGGCCAGCCCTCTCGTCATTGCTCGCGCCCACGCCGCTCCGCTCTCCGACCATGCCCGATCAGGGAATCAACCTCGCTCCCCTCCCCGGCACCGAACACGCCCCGCGCGGCCTCTTCATCGATCGCTGGGGGACGCTCTTGGACCTGCCGCCGGCCGGCTTCGCCCGCGGGCCACAGGACCTGCGCTTCCGCCCGGGCGTGCTCGACGCGATGTTCCGCGCCTCCCAGTGCGGCTGGAACCTCTACCTGGTCGGCAACGAGGAGTCGGTGGCCTTCGGCGACGTCTCCGACGACGACTGGGCCGAGACCGAGGCGGTGCTGCTCGAGACCCTGGCCAACTACGGCATCACGATCCGGCGCAACTACGTCTGCCTGGATCACCCCCGCGGGCGGGGGCGCCACCGCCAGGACTCGGTCTTCCTGCTGCCCAACACCGGCGCCTTCTACCACGCGGCCCACACCGACGGCGTCGACATCGGCAAGAGCTGGGTCGTCGGCGACAGCACCCTGGAGCTGGTCGCGGGGTGGCGCGCGGGGCTCAAGATCGCGGCCGTCGAGACCGGTCTGGCCCTCAGCGACGAGGCCTACGACGTCGACCCGGATCTGCACCTGGCGGACCTGAACGAGGTGCTGGCGCACCTGTGCGACCGGGCCGCCGACCTCCTGCACTGAGGCCGGGAAAGGCCGCTGGGGGCCCTCCGACGGGCCATTTGGCCAGCGTCCCTCAACTGGCGGCGCCATACGGCCGATCCCAGTCGAGATGGATCGACCGGGCACATCCCTGGGGCGCGGGGTCCGAGCTCTGCTCGGCCTGTGCCTGCTCGTGGGCGGCGCCCAGGCCCAGATGGGCCGTCAGATCACGCCGGAGGGCGCCCAGACCGGCCCCTCGGGGGTCCAGCGACCCGCGGCGGGCGATCCGGTACGGGTCGAGGTCATCGCCGGCTGGGGCCATCTGCGGATCGGTGACGAGCTCCAGTGGCTCACCCGCCAGGCGGGCCCCCGACTCCACCACCGCAGCTTCTACCTGGAGCTGGGGGTCGAGTCGGTGGTCGAGCTGGCCTGGTCCGGGAGCGCGTCCCTACGCCTGACGGGCCCTGCCGGTGTCTTCGTGGATCCGGTCAGCGGCCCACTCGGAGGGCGCGCAGTGGGCTTCCGGCGCCTGGCCTCGGCCGAGATCGAGGTGCGCCGGGGCGCCCTGGCCGTCAGCCTGCCCCGCGGCCAGCGCCTCCTGCCCCACGGCAGCTCCTTCCGCCTCGAAGGCCACCCCGGCGGCCTGGTGGACCTGTTCCACCGCGCGGGTGATCCGCTCGAGCTCGACGTGGGCGCGCGCTACACCTTCCCGCTGCCCGTCGGTACCCGGCGGCGACTGCCCGAGTGCATCGCGCCCGTGCTCGCGATCCCGCCGACGACGCGCGGTCCGCGGCGTTAGGCCACATCGGTCACCGCGATCCACGGCCAACGCGGGCTGCCGGCGGCTTGCCGCCGCACGAGCTCGGCGCCTTCTGAGCCTCAGCCGCCGATGGCGCGCATGGCGATCCCGCCCTCGCGCTGGAGGTCGTAGATCGGGGGCTTCATGTCGGCGGCCTGGCGGAAGAGCTGCTCGACTCGCCGCTCGACTTCCGCGGCACTGCCGCCGGCACGGATGGCCGACTTGAGGTCGACCTCGCCGCCGGTCAAGAGGCAGGAGCGGATCGTGCCCTCGGCCGTGATCCGCAGCCGGTTGCAGCGGTCGCAGAAGGGATTCGACATGGCGTGGATGAAGCCGATCGTGGCCTCGCCCACGCGGAAGCGTTCAGCCGGGCCGCCGTCTTGGCGGGCAGGCAACGGCTGGACGCCGGCCTCGCCAGCCAGGGCCGCCAGGACCTCCCGGGGCTCCACCTTCCAGCGCTCCACGCGCTCGGAGTCCATTGGCATGTGCTCGATGAAGCGCACCTCGATGCGCTCCGTCGCCGCGAAGCGCACGAAGTCCGCCACCTCGTCGTCGTTCACGCCGCCCATCAGAACCGCGTTGACCTTGACGTTGGGGATCCCGATGTCGCGGGCCGCGCGCAGGCCGGCCAGCACGTCGGCCAGACCATCGCTGCCGGTCAGCTCCTTGAAGCGCTCCGGGCGCAGGGTGTCGAGGCTGACGTTGACGGTCCGCAGCCCCGCTGCGTGCAGCTCGGCCGCACGCCGCTCGAGCAGCATCGCGTTGGTCGTCAGAGCGACCTCGCGGATCCCGGGGATCGCGTCGATGCGTCGCACGATGTCCGGCAGGTCGCGGCGCAGGGTCGGCTCGCCCCCGGTCAGGCGCACCTTGCGGAAGCCCAATCGATCCGACGCCACGCGCAGGATCGTCTCGATCTCATCGGGGGTCATGACCTCGGCCGGCTCGTCCTGCAGCGTGCAGTAGGTGCAGCTCAGTTGGCAGCGGTTGGTCAGGGAGACCCGCAGGTAGGTCACGCGGCGCCCGTACTGGTCGATCACTGCTTGGACCCTCCCCCCACACCCACGATCACGGCGACCACCACCACCACCACCACGATCACTCCGAACAGAATCACGAGGCTGAAGATCATTGGGCTGATCCTCCACCGTCTGCGAAGCGCTCGCGCAGGAAGGTCGCGCGCAGTTGATCCCGCTCTCGAGCGTCCAACAGGGCGGCGCTGGCCGTGGGCACGCTACGCACTTGGATGTGCCCGCGTTGAATCTGCACTGCGAGGCCGTTGAGCTCCTGCACCTGCACGCGATCGAAGAGCCCCAGACACGAACCGAGTCGCAGGTTGGAGAGGTGCATCAGGGCCACGTCGGTGGGCATGGTCTTGGCATTGCAGAGCATGCCCAACGAGCGCTCCACGCGTTCCTCCAGCGAGCTGCGGCGCTCGTCCATGAGTGACTTCCGCACGCGACGCTCGAAGTCCACGATGCAAGGCACGAGGGACTCGAGATCGCCGATCAGGTCCGGCTCGGAGCGACCGAGGGTGACCTGGTTGGAGATCTGATACAGGTCCCCCGCCGCGCGGGTGCCCTCGCCGTACATACCGCGCACGGCGAGCCCGGTGCGCTGGGCCGCGGCGAAGACCTTCTCGAGTTCCGCGCGCACCAGGCCCAGGGCCGGCAGGTGCAGCATGACCGAGGCGCGCATGCCGGTCCCGACGTTGGTCGGGCAGGCGGTCAGGTAGCCCAGGCGCTCCGACACGGCGAAGTCGACGCGCCCTTCGAGGCCCTGGTCCAGCTCGCGCACACGCTGCCAGGCCAGACCCAGGTCGAAACCTCCCGCGAAGCCCTGCAGGCGCAGGTGGTCCTCCTCGTTGACCATGGCCGAGACGGTCTCGGCCTGGGCGAAGAACACAGCGCGCCCCGCGGGCACGCGGCGCTGCTCCTCGATCGGCGCCAGGTCGCGGCTGACCAGGTGCCGCTCCCGCAGGAGCAGGCGCGCCACGCTCGAGGCCTTGGGGATGTCGACCCAGGTGCCGTCGCCGGTGCTGGCCGCCTCGCCGGCCGGACCACCCTCGGACAGGTCCGTCAGGGCTGCGCGCAGCTCCTTGGCCAGGAGCGCCGCCTTGTCATCCGCGAGCCGGGTGACGAAGGGGAAGGCGGAGAGGTTTCTGGCCAATCGGACCCGGCACGAAACGACCACGTCGGACTCGGGGCCGGGCGAAACCAGCCAGCTCCCCACGTGGTGGGCGAACTCGTCGATGCGGATCGGTTGGAGGGTCAAGGGTCGGTCGGGGAAGGCACGGGCAGGTATGGGCAGACCTGAGGTCTCGTTCAAGGCCCGGGGCGGGGTCTCCCGCGACAAGGATACGTCGCCGGGGGTGGGATCGGGAGCCTGGCGCGGGGCTCCGCTTGCGGCGTGGTGTGCCCGCGGGTCAAGCTGGGTCCCGCCTGGCCGCTCGGATCGCTCCGGCCGGAGCCCGACCGCCCCCTCCCCACCATGCCCGTCCCGAGCCACGAGTGGATCGTTCTCGCTACGCTCGCGGCGAGCCTGGTGCTGTTCATCACGGACGCCCTGCGCTACGACGTGATCGCGGGACTGGTGGTGGTGGTGCTGGCGGCCACGCGCGTGCTGAGCCCCGAGCAGGCCTTCGCGGGCTTCGCGGACCCGGCGGTGGTGCTGATCGGATCGATGTACGTCTTCGGCCGGGCGGTCAACCGCTGGGGCATCGCGACGGCCATCGCCCACCGCCTGCTGGCGAGCAAGGACGGGCGCCGCGGCCCCGCCGCCGAGGCCCCCCTGGCGGCCAAGGTCACGGCAGTCTCCGGTCTGCTCTCGTCGGTTCTCTCGAACACGGGAGTGGTCGCGACCCTGATCCCGGTGCTTTCGAGCTTGGGGCGCCGGCTGGACGTGCCGGTCTCACGCCTCTTGATGCCGCTCAGCTTCGGCTCGCTCCTGGGAGGCCTGATCACCCTGATCGGCACCTCCACCAACCTGGCCATCAACCGCGTCATCGAGCGCGAGGGCATCGAGCCCTTCGGCCTGTTCGAGTTCTCCCACTTGGGCCTGATCCTGCTGGCCGTCGGAACCCTCTACTTCGTGTGGCCAGGGCGCAACCTGCTGCCCCGTCGCCGGGTGGACGAGACCCTCAGCGAGCACTACCAGGTGCCGAAGTTCGTCAGTGAGGTCTTGGTCGAGGCCTCGAGTTCTTTGGCCGGACTGACCGTGGCCGAGATCGACGCGGTGGCCCGGCACGGCATCGCGGTGATCGGCATCGTGCGCAAGGACGGCGATGGACCCCAGGCCGGGCCGCTGCTCGCCCCGGGGCCCAACCGGCGCATCCACAGCGACGACGTGCTGATCGTGCAGGGGGACCCCGACGCCATCCTGGGTCTGCGCCAGGAGCTGGGCCTGCGCGAGCGGCCGAGCATCGACGTGGACGGGTTGCACCTGGACTCCGGCGACGTGCAACTGGTCGAGGGCGTGGTGCCCGCCGGCTCCGACCTGGTGGGCCGCTCCCTGGCGGAGTCCGAATTCCGTGCCTCGACCGGGCTCAACGTCCTCGCCATCTCGCAACACGCGATGCTGCTGCCCAGCAAGTTGCGCGAGGCGCGCCTGGAAGTCGGCGACACGCTGCTGATGCAGGGTCACCAACGCGACATCGAACGCATGCGACGCAGCC
Source organism: Engelhardtia mirabilis (assembly GCA_007751255.1). Taxonomy (GTDB): domain Bacteria; phylum Planctomycetota; class UBA1135; order UBA1135; genus Engelhardtia; species Engelhardtia mirabilis. The sequence continues at coordinate 3,153,810 of CP036296.1, read as the reverse complement.
GACGATTGCTGCTGCTGGGCGAGCTCGAGCCGCCGAGCATCGGCTCGGGTGCCCTGATCACCGTCGGGATCCTGGCCCTGGTATTGGCCGTCTCCGCCGTCGGTTGGATGCCCCTCTCCGTGGCTGCCCTGGCCGGGGCCTTGGCTCTGGTGCTCAGCGGTTGTGTACGACCTGACGAGGCGCGCGAGGCCGTGGACCTCTCGGTGCTGTTCCTGGTCGGCGGGATGCTGGCCCTGGGCACGGCCTTCCACAGCTCGGGCCTCGACGATCGCGTGGCCAACCTGCTGCTCAGCTTGGGTTCGGGCTTCACCGAGCCGCGCGCGATCATCGCCCTGTTGCTGTTGGCGACCGTGGCCCTGACGCAGCTCACCACCAACGTCACCGCCGGGATCATCATGGCCCAGGTGGCGATCGAGGTCGCGCGCGAGCTGTCCTACGACCCGCGGGCGCTGCTGCTGGCGGTGATTGCCGGCGCGAGCATGGCCTTCATGTCGCCGGTGGCCCACCAGGCCAACACGATGGTCGTCGGGCCGGGCGACTACCGCTTCAAGGACTTCCTCAAGGTCGGAACGCCCCTGACCGCGATCGTGTGCACGGTGCTGATCGTGATCCTCCCCTGGCTGTGGCCACTGCGCGCGGCGGTGCAGTGATGAGGCCTGCGATCGGGGCCCTCATGGTCCTCGCGCCACTCGGGCTCCAGACGTCCCCGATCGAGGTGCCGCCGCCCGTCGACGCCTTCCCCGCCTACCTGTGGCGACTGGACCACCGGGACGAGCCCCTCCCGCAGCAGCTGCTGAACGCGACCGGAGGGAGCCACGTCGAGCGCGCGGGGACCGCCGCCTGGCTCGTGGAGCGCGGGGCGCCCTTCTACGTCGGCCACGGACCCGGTCGCAACACCCTGCATCCTGAGCGCGACTCCCTCGAGGTCCGTTTTCCCCTGGCTCGCTTCGGCGCGACGCGCGACGAGGGCGAGCTGGTACGCACGCCCTGCTTGAGCGACCCGCAGACCCGCGCCGACCTGCGCGCGGCCCTGGCCGCTTCCCTGGCCCCCGATGACCGCGTCGCCGCGGACTTCGTGTCGCTGGGCGACGAGGTGTCGATCACGCCCTATGGCGACCCGATCGACTTCTGCCACTCGGCCCACTGCGACGCGGCGTTCCAGCGCTGGATCGCCGGGGGCGGGGGCGAGCGCTACGGACTCAGCCCCGGCGCGCGACGCTGTTCGACTGACGCGCTGCTGTCGTCGCCGACGCCCCGGAAGCTGGGGGCCTGGCTCGGGGGACGGGCCTTCCAGAGGGCGGTGCTGTCGGACCTGCTGCTGGAGCTCGCCGAGCACTCGCGTGCGCTGCGACCAGGCCTCGCCGTCGGAGTGCTGGGACTGGTGGGTGAAACGGCCTTCGGCGGGGTCGACCTCGAGGCGGTCGCTGCGGCACTGGAGGTCCTCGAACCCTACCGCGTCGCCGATGCCGTCGAGCGCTGCGCGAGCCTGCGCGCCCTGGGCCGCGGGCCGGCGACGATCCTGGAGACGATCTTCCTGGACCAGCAAGACCCCGACTCCCTGCGCGCCCACCTGCGCGGCCTGGTCGGTGCACCGGTGGACGGAGTCGTGGTCTGGTGCGACCGAGACCTCACCAGCGCACCCGAACTGCGGGTGGTGCTCGAGCAGGAGCTGACCAGCCTGCGGCGTGCGCGCGCAGCCCAGCCCGAGCGCGACCGCGACCCGCGCGGCGTGGCGCTACTGCACTCCGACGACAGCCTCGCCCACGCCTTTCTGCGCGAGGCCCGCGGCGATCGCCTCGGCTGGACGCGGCGGCTGGCCGGTCTCCAGGAACGTGAAGGCCACCACGAGGTCCGCCGGCGCGAAGCCCTCGAACAACTGCGTCAGGCGGGCGAGCACCCGGGCTCGATCCCGTTGGACGCGGTGGACGGGGCGTTGGTCGCGCGCTTCGGTCGCTTGGTCGCCGTCGATCTGACGGTCGTCAGCGACGCAGAGCTGGATCGTCTGCGCGCCTTCGTCGCCGCCGGTGGTGAGCTCGAAGTCCGCGGCCCCTTCGCCGAGCTGCGCCCCGACGGCACGCGGCGGGCTCGGTCCGAGACCGCCGGGGGCCTGGTGGCGAGCAGCGTCGACCGATCGAATCCATGACGATCAGGCGACGCGTGCGGCGTGACTAACGCCGCCGACCCGCGCGACCGCGGCGGCGGTTGCGGGCGCGAGTCCTGCGGATGTCGGCGCCGCGACTGCGGAGCGGTGCCGCAGGGGCGCCACCGTCGACCGAATCGATAGCCGGGAAGCCCAGGTGGCGTCGATCATCCTCGTCGAGGCGCGCGCCGAGTCTCTCGGTCAGATCCCGTCGCAGACCAGCGAGGGCCGCACGCGCCTCGGCCGAGGCCCGGCGCTCGCGATCGACTTGCTGCTCGATCCATGCGACCCGCGGCCGCAGGGACTCACGCTCGCGGTTGGCCAGACCGAGTTCGGCGGCGAGTAGGTCTCGTTCTTGGCGCAGGGCCGCGTGAGCCTCGACCTGAGATCGCAGCTGCTGCTCCACGGCTGCCAGGCGACGGTGGTCGAAGGTCTCTGACTGCTCGCGCTGGGCCGCGATGACCGTCTCCAGGTGCTCGGCCCGCTCGCGCAGGGCATCGCGGTCGCGATCGATCTCGGCCAAGCGCACGCCAAAGCGCACGGCCGCGCCCTCGTGTTCGGCGACCACCCGATTGCGCTCGTCCAGCGCGCGATCAAGGTCTGCGACCATGCGACCGAGATCGGCCTCGATCTGGTCCCGGTGGGTCCTTACGGCATCACGGTCGGCGAGGATCTCGTCCCGTTCGACGCGCGCGGCGTGCAGGTCGGCCAGGATCCGATCGCGCTCCTCCAGGAGCTCATCCCGATGGGCGAGCACCGCGTCCCGGTCGCGCAAGACCGCATCGCGGTCTTGCAGCACGCGCTCGCGGTCGCCCGAGACCTCTTCGAGACTGGCGCGAATCGCTTCGCGGTCGGCGATCACGGCCTCGAGCTCCGTCTGGGTCGACAGGCGGTTGCGTTCGAGTCGCTGGGCCGTGTCGTCCATCTTCGCGAGCTCGGACTCCAGGTGCTCCACGTGGGCCGCCACGGCCTTGCGGTCACTGAGCTCCTCCTCGCGCAGGCTCGAGACCTCGCGCGTCACCTCGAGTTGGCTCTCGTAGTCGCTTCGCAGGCGCGAGACCAACTCGCGGTGTGCGTCGAGCTCGCCGCGCAGCTCCTCCACCATCTCCGTGAAGCGCCGGCGCTCCTCGCGCCAGCGGCCCTTGGCGCGGTCGAAGCCGAGCAGGTCCGGGAGGAAGCGGTTGAGAGCCTCGAACAGCGCCGGCGACTCCTGCTCGGGGCCGAAGATGCCCTCGACATCGGGCAGGCCGGCTCCGTCGACGGCCGCCACCAGCGCATGGCGGTAGACGGGCGCGCGGTTGTCGGTGCTGTAGAGGTGTGCGTTGTAGAACTCGTACAGGCGCGGGGCGAAGCGCTGAAGGTCCGGATCGGCCTCCATGTAGATCTCGAGGCACATCAGCGACAGCCAACGCTGGAGGTTGCCCTGACCGATGGTGAGCACTTCGGCCCCGCGCTCGGTCATCCACTGCGTCGCCCTGCGCCGGCTGGGGAGCCCGTGCTGATGGTGTTCTTCCAGGTAGCGATGGACTAGATCGAGCTTGTCCTCGAGGAACGTGCCCAGGTCGCGCTCGGCCTGGGCGATCCGGCTCCCGGCCCAGGGCCCGATCAGCACCACGTGGGCGCGGCTGGTTCGCAGACACTCCGCGACGAAGGCCTCACGCTCGGCGGGCGGGACGTGCTCCAGGGTGTCGAAGGCGCACACCAGGTCGAAGCTCCCGGAGGCGAAGGGCAGCTGGGCGCCGCTGCCCAGCACCAGGTCGCGGGCGCCGTCGATGCCCTCGCGGTCCACCGCGAAGACCCGGTCGGTGGGCAGGAAGCGCCGCAGCAGGCCGGTGCGGCCTCCGACGTCGAGCACCCGCAAGGGGCGTCCTTCGGCGCGCATGCGCTCCGCCAGGTCCGCTACCAAGCGGTAGCGCTGGTACTGGTCGATCGGCAGGCGCTTGAGCGAGGTCACGACTGAGACTCCAGTTCGCAAACCTCCCCACCCGCCAGCTCGCGCCGCACGCGCCAGTCCGACTCGAGCGTCACCATGCCGTGCTGGCGGTGCAGCTCGTCGACGACCTGGAACACGACCACGCGCTCGCGGTGGTCGATGGCCACCGGCGTGGGGTGCCCGTGGTCGTAGAGGAAGGTGCTGATGTAGTACTCGCCCTGCAAGAGCGGCAGCGAGCCGACGATCATCTCGACTGTCCCCGTCTCGCCCGGCTCGAGGCCCGTGAGTTGGATCGGCTGGGCGCGCCACTCGTGGTTCGAGCCGTTCACGTAGGTCCCGTCGGAGCGGTAGATCCCGACCCCGAAAACCGGCTCACGCACCGCGCCCTGCACCCGGTAGCGGGTCTGGACGGTGAACTGCTCACCCGACGAGAAGACCCGCGCGGCCTGTCCGCCCGGCCCGATCAGCTCGACCGATTCGACGGCGATCTCGCCGCTGCCCCACTGGGGATAGTCGCCGCCGGCGCGGGCTGCGAAGGACAGGCCGTCGTTGCCGCGCATCTTCACGCGCTTCAAGTAGGCGTCGGCCACGCGCTCGGCAGGCCCCTGCTCGACGACGCGTCCCTCGTGCACGAGGACCACGTGCTCGCACATCTGCTTGACCGCGCCGAGGTCGTGCGAAACGAACAGGGTGGTCCCGCCACCCTCGGCGAACTCGTTCAGGCGCCGCATGCACTTGCCGCGGAAGTGTTCGTCGCCCACCGACAGGGCCTCGTCCACCAGCAGGATGTCGGGCTCGACACAGGTCGCCACGGCGAAACCCAGGCGCACGTACATGCCCGAGCTGTAGTCCTTGACCGGGCGGTGGATGAAGTCGCCGAGCTCCGAGAACTCGACGATCTGGGGCGTCTTCTCGGCGATCTCGTCGGGCAGCATGCCGAGGATCGAGCAGGCCAGGCCGATGTTCTCGATCCCTGAGAACTCCGGATGGAAGCCGGCGCCGAGCTCGATCAGTGAGGTCACACGGCCGTTGACCTGGACACTGCCGGTGGTCGGCGAGCTGACCCCCGAGAGCAGCTTGAGCAGGGTGCTCTTACCTGCGCCGTTCTCGCCGATCACGCCGACGGTGGCGCCCTTGCGAACGTCCAGATAGACCTCGCGCAGGGCCCAGAATTCGCGGTAGCGAGGCCCGCCGATGTGCAGCGAGTCCAGCAACCGGTGCATCGGCTTCTGGTAGAGGCGATAGCACTTGGAGACCCCGTCGGCGACGATCGCTTGCTCGCTGCCCGAGCGGGATGCCGCCGCGGCGGACGAGGCGTTGGCCGGGACGGCGCTGCTGGTTTCACTCATGGCCATGGCGCTCCGACTACAAAAGGTCCGGGAAGGACTTCCGGTTGTCGCGGAAGACCGCGCCGCCGACCACCAGCATGAGCACCGTCGCCAGGACGAAACGGAACACCAGGTCCCACTGCGGCCACAACTGGAAGACCAGCACGCGCTGCCAGGAGTCGATCAACCAATGCATCGGGTTGATCTCGAGGATCCAGCCCAGGGGCAGCATGAAGCTCCCGAATCCGCCTCCCAAGCTCTGGTAGGAGTCCCTGACCATCTTGGCCGGGTAGAAGATCGGCGTGGCGAACATCCAGACCGTCGTGGCCACACCGATGATGTGGTAGACGTCGCGCACCATCGCGTTGAGGGCCGACAGAAGGTAGGTCAGGCCGATCGTGAAGGCCGCCTGGAGAACCAGCAGCAGCGGCACCGCGAGCAGCTCGAGCCCGGGGCGGCGATCGCTGAAGACGATCACGCCGAAGAGCACGATCGGCATGCCGATCAGCATGTTGACGATCGACGAAATCGTCAGGTACGGCGGCAGGATCTCGGAAGGGAAGACGACCTTCTTGATCAGGTTGGCGTTCTCCACCAGCGAGTTCGTCCCGCGGCTCATGGTCTCGGCGAAGGCCGCCCAGGCCAGGATCCCGGCCAGCATCACCAGTGCGGTCTCGCCCGGGCTGCCGTCGCCGGGATAGGTCGGGTCCGACCCCGGATCGCCCCAGCGGGCCTTGAGCACCAGCCGGAAGACGAACATGTAGACGAACAGGTTCACCACCGGAAAGATCACCGACCAGAAGAACCCCATGGCCGAGCCCACGTAGCGCGACTTGAGGTCGCGCACGACGAAGTCGCGCAGCAACGCTCGGTTGCGCAGGACGGATCGGAGGAGGCTCAACACGGTTCGAGGGGACGCTGGGGGGTTGTCGGAGACTGACGGCTGGTCGGAGTCTGACGGAACAACGGACGCTTGCGGAGCGAGAGCTGCGGCCGCCGCAACCTCAGAGAACCAGCTTCCCGAGGGCCGATTCGACCAACCCGACCGCGAGCTCGGCGGTCCGGTTGGCGTGGTCGAGGATCGGATTGACTTCGGTCAGCTCGAGCGAGACCAGTCGCCCGCTGTCGGCGACGTTCTCGAGCACCAGGTGCGACTCGCGGAAGTTCGTGCCACCGGGCACGCGCGTCCCGGTGCCCGGCGCGATCGAGACGTCGCAACCATCCACGTCGAAGGAGACGTGGAAGCCGTCGGTGCCGTCGTTGGCGATCTCGAGGGCCTCCTCCATCACGCGCTGCATGCCCATCATGTCGATCTCACGCATGGTGTAGATGCGGATCCCGACCTTGCGGATCATCTCCTTCTCCCGCGCATCCAACTCGTGCACGCCGATCAGCACGCAGTTGGACACGTCCAGCATCGGCGCGGCGCCGGCCAGCTCGGTCAGGCTGCGGTGGCCGAAGCCCAGGCACGCCGCCAGGGGCATGCCGTGCACGTTGCCCGAGGGCGAGGTCTCGGGAGTGTTCATGTCGCCGTGGGCGTCGAACCAGATCAGTCCGACCTTCTGGCCCCGGCGGCGGAAATTGCGCGCGACCCCGGAGATCGTCCCGCAGGCCACGGCGTGGTCGCCGCCGATCACCAGCGGGAAGCGCCCGCGGGTCAAGGTCTCGTCGACGCGGTCGCGCAGGGCCTCGCAGTGCAGGGCGATCTCCCGGATGAAGCGCGCGCTGGGCTCCGGCGGATCGCCGCTGGCGGGGACGGCGACGGGCACGTCACCGAGGTCTTCGAAGTCCAGGTCGAGGGCCCGGATACGTCGCTCCAAGCCTGCCATGCGGACGGCGGTCGGGCCCAGGGAAGCACCCTGGACGGCCCCCCCCAGATCCAGGGGGGCGCCGATCAGGCTCACCTTGCGGTCGAGGATCACGTGAGGTTCGGGGGGGCTGTTTGAGGAGGACGGGCCAGGGGTCGGACCCGGCGCAGGCGGCTCAGGTGCGACGCCGCAGCAGAGCGGGGACGCCACGACCGGCACCGAGGGCCCGCGCCGCGTCGCCGTTGCGTACGGCAGCCTCCAGCAGGCCGTAGGAATCTACCAGAGCGAGGGCCTGGCCCCGCGCCACGTCGGCGTAGGTCCCGGCGACCGGCAGGCATTGCCCGGCGATCTCGAGCTCCCACTCGCGGTGTTCGTCGCCCAGCAGACTGCCGGGAAGGTTGGTGATGAGGTTCCCGAAGCGATCGACCGAGACCACCTCGCCCCTGTAGGACTCGGGCTTGTCGGAGACCCGCTCGGGACTCGGCGCCGCTGCCCGGGACCAGTCCAGGACGGGTCGACCCAAGTCGCTGACCGCCTGGCCGTCGACCAGCAGGGCCGCCGCGGGGCTGAAGACGTCGCGGCCGTGGAAGGTGGCGCTGCAGGTCGCGAGGCCGACCCGCTCCACGTCCACGGCGACCACCTCCCGGTCCGCTGCGCCGTCCAGGAGCCTGGCCAGGAGGCCGTTGTCCGGCGCCAGGAAGAAGTGCTCTCCGATGCGCGCAGCCAGGATCGCTCGTCCGGAGCCCACGCCTGGGTCGACCACCGCCACGTGCACGGTCCCCGGCGGGAACCAGCGGAAGGCTGCGTCCAGGTGGAACGAGGCGATCGTGACCTCCTGGGCCGGAACCTCGTGGGTCAGGTCCACCACGGCCCGCAGCCGCTTGGCGTAGGTCCACAGGACGCCGTGCATGACGCCCACGTAGGTGTCCACCTGACCGAAGTCGGTCAGCATGGTCACGATTCCTGAGCGGGCGGTGGTCATCGTTGGGCAGTGTCGGGATGTCGGGGCCGAGCCCCGGAATGCTGGATCGGACCGCCGTGCCCGAACGGAACGGGGGACGGCCCGTGCTCAATAGGTGCGCGCCGCGAGGGCACCCAGGTACGCGCCTTGCAGGACGGGGTCCGCCGAGGTTCGACGCCGGGCCAGGTTCTCCACCTCGCCGACGCCGCCCAACTCGCCCAAGACGAAGCCGATGCGACGCAGGTCGGCGGCGCTGACCCGCGGCGGCGGAGACTTCAGCTCTTCGTATAGGGCCTGAATGCCTTGGAAGTCCGCCAGCAGGTGGCCGGCGAGGACGCTGCGATGGAAGTCGCGGGTCCAGACCCCGGCCCGCACCAGCCGCAGGCCAAGGCCGTCTCGACCGAGGACCAGGGCCCGCGCCAGTTCGAGGTCCAGGGCCGCGTTCCCGTCGCTGGGGAACATCTCGCGCAGCCGGATCAAGTCGCCCTGATCCGCGTAGCCGGCCAGCGCCCGAACGATGCGCGGCTGGAGGCTGGGAGCCTCGCGCCGCTCCAGGGCCTCGCGCAGAATCGGGCGCGCCGAGAGCCGCCCCTGCTCCGCCAAGGCGACGGCGACCTCGATCGAGAGGGGCGACTCGGCGAAGACCAAAGCCTGCTCGAGCAGCCGTTGCACGCGCCCGTCCTCGGCGACCTCGACCAGGGCCCGGGCCAGGAAGGGCCGATCCTCGTTGGTCTGGTCGGCGATGATCGATTCGGCGATGTCGAGGGCCAAGAGCTCGCCCAGGGCGATGCGCGCCGCCAGAGCCGTCGCGCGCACGTCGGGGTCCTTGTCGCGTTCGAGGCGCACCAACTCGCTGATCCAGCTCCGGTCGCCCGAGCGCCCCATGGCCACGGCCACCAACTGCCGACGGGCCGGCACGTCCGAGGCCAAGAGGGGCGCGAGAGTGTCCCAGCCCCGCGGATCGCCGGCGACCAAGAGCAATGCCGCCGCCCGCACGCGCAGGGAGGTCACGCCGGTGGCCCGGTCGTAGATGTCGATCAGCTCGGGCGAACCGCCGCGGCGCTCGAGGGCGAGCACCAGCTCTTGCCACTGTTCGGGGCTCGACGGCGTCCAGATGCCGTTGCGCACGAGCAGGTTGAACTCGGCCGGAAGCGCCTCCAAGCAGGCCTCGTAGACCGCCAGGCTCGGTTCCTCGATCAACATCGCCACGAGGTGGTCGCGGATCGACGGCCAGCGGCCCGACGCAGCGGCCGGCAGCAGCACGCTGTCGAGGAAGACCTTGTCCTCTTCGAGCGCAGCGATGCGTGCCGCGCGCCAGGTGCGCCCGTCGACCAGGCCGTAACGCTTCGCCGCCTCCCAGCGCAGCGACAGGAGCAGGCTCGCCGGCGCCGACGGAACGCTCTCTTCCGGCTTGCGGACGAAGACGATCAGGTCGCTGACCAACCTTCCGAGCGGGCCGCGCCCGAGGGCGATCGGCTCGATCTGGGCGTTGGCGCGGTCGTCGTCGGTCCGCATCAAGGCCAGCACCACGGCCCCGCGGACTTCGTTGCGCGGATCGGCCAGCAGTCGCAACAGCAGGTCGACCGGCGGCAGGCTCAGCTCGCCCAGGGCCAGGATCGCGGCCAACTGCTCGAAACCCGAGCCCGCCTGGGCCGTGCCCTCGAGGAGGCCGAGTTGATCCACGGCGTCGGTAGCACCCAGGGCGTAGAGCGCCGCGGAACGCTCGAACTCGTCGCCGAAGCCGGCCTGGAGCTCCTCGATGGCCTTGCGGGCCGTCGAGCGGGTGAAGGCCAGGGTTCGGTCACGGGCGATGGCCACTTCCCAGGCCGCCTCGGCCTCGGCCATGCGCTCCGCGGCCGCTTGCTGCTGCCGTGCCATCGCCGCGGCGCGCGCCTCGAGCTCCGCGGCGACGGCCGCCGCGTCCGCCGCTGCCTGGGCTTCCGCTGCAGCCCGTGCTTGCGCCGCTGCGGTCGCTCGGGCCTCTGCCTTGGCTGCCGCGGCCTGGGCTTGCGCGTCGATTTGGGGCGTAGGCTCTTCTCCCGCGCCATCCTGTTGGGCTCCGCCCTGCTCGGGCTCCGCGCCGCCAGCTGGCTCGGCGCCGGTCCCCGGCGGATTCTGGGGTCGCGGGCGACCGCCCGCCCGGGGCGGCTTCTCACCGGCGGGGCCGGCCTGCGGCGTCTGACCCTGCGGCTGCGAGTTCTGTTGCGTCTGGCCCGCTTGTGTGACGGCTCCTGCCCCCAGAACCGTGCTGACCGGCTGGACCGCTCTCGCCGGAACAACGGCGACAGCGACGCTGGCCCAGGCGGCCAGGGCGATGACGACGACCGAGCGCTGGATGGTGTGGATGCGGATCATTGCTCTCGGTCCTGTCGCGCGGGCCCGATGACGCGGCACGGGGCCTCGCTCGGGCACAGGGGCCGCTCGGCCCGTGGGATCGTCGGTGCGGCGCAAAGGATCACGGTCGGCTCCGGCCTCAGACGGGCTCCCCCAACAGGCCGACCAGCTCGTCGCGCTTCGCGTCGCGCAGCTCGGCGGTGCGGGCCTCGAGGTTCAGGCGCAAGAGCGGCTCGGTGTTCGATGCGCGCACGTTGAACCACCACCAGTCGGCGTCGGCCAGGTCGCCGAACTCGACGGTGATCCCGTCCAACTCGTCCTGGCGCCCGCTCGCGTAGCGCTGCTTGATCTGAGCGATGGCCTCGTCCTTGTCCGGCACGCGGAAGTTGATCTCGCCCGTCGAGTGGTAGCGCCGCAGGTCGGCCACCAGCTCGCTCATGGGCCGATCGCGGTTCTCCGGCGCATCGAGCACGGTCAGCGCGGTGACCATCGCGATCACGCCCGAGTCGGTGGTGAAGTTGTCCGCGAAGTAGAAGTGCCCGGAGAGCTCGCCGCCGAAGACCGCGCCTTTCGCCCGCATCGTGGCCTTGATGAACGAATGCCCCACGCGCTCGCGAATGGGCTCGCCGCCCGCCGCCGCGATCTCCTCCTTGACGACCCAGGACGAACGCAGGTCGTAGAGGATCGGCGCGGGGCCGCGCTGCTTCAGGAAGTGCCGGGCGATCAGGGCCGTCATCAGGTCGGCGCTGATGGTGCGACCCGCCTCGTCCACGAAGCAGCAGCGGTCCGCGTCGCCGTCGAAGGACACACCCAGCCGCGCCCCGTGCTCGCGCACCACCTTGGCCACGTACTCGAGGTTCTCCTCGATCAGCGGGTTGGCCTCGTGCACCGGGAAGTTGCCGTCCGGCTCCATCAGGATCGAGTGGGCCTCCACCAGGGGCAGGCGCTCGAGGATCTTCGGCAGGGTGTGCCCGGCCATGCCGTTGGCCGCGTCGATGGCCAGGACGACCTTCGTCTGCAAGTGAGCGAAGCTCGCTACGTGGTCGGCGTAGGCATCCAGCAGCTCGATGTGCTCCTCGGTGCCGCGCTCCCCCAGCGGCCCGGGGTAGGGCTCGGCGCACATGCGCTCGAGTTCCATGATGCCTGTGTCGCCGGAGATCGGCACGGCGCCCGGACCGCACAGCTTCATGCCGTTGTACTGGCCCGGGTTGTGGCTGGCGGTCACGACCAGGCCCCCGTCGCAGTCCAAGGAGCCGATCCCGAAGTAGGTCATCGGCGTCGACGCGAGCCCCAGGCGCAGCACGTCGCAGCCGGCGTCGCGCATGCCCTCGGAGACGGCGTCGGCCAGCTCGGGCGAGTGGGTCCGCATGTCCTGGCCGACGACCAGTCGCTTCGCTCCGCGTAGACGGACGAAGGCGTGGCCGATCTTGCGGCCCATGTCTGCGTCCAGCTCGGAGCCGTAGACGCCGCGGATGTCGTAGGCCTTGAAGATACCCATCGTGAATCGAACTCGGATCGGGGAGAGGGTCGGTGGGAGAGGGGCGCGCAGATCAGCCGAAGATCGACTGCGCGGCTCGGATCGCGCGCTCGACGTCGGCGCTGGCGAGGTCCATGTGGGTCACGAAGCGCAGGGTCCCGGCGCCCAGTGCCATCACGCGCACGCCGTGGGAGCCGAACCGGTCGGCCACCTCGACTGCGGAGAGCTCGGGGTGATCCACGCGCACGAGCACGATGTTGGTCTCGACCTCGGAGACCGGCGAGCTGAGGCCGTCGATGGCGTCGAAGCCCGCGGCCAGCTGGGCCGCCAGGGCGTGGTCCTCGGCCAGACGCTCCACGTTCTGCTCGAGGGCCATGAGCCCCGCCGCGGCGATGATTCCGGCCTGGCGCATCCAGCCGCCCAGGCGCTTGCGTTGCCAGCGCGCGCCCTCGATGAAGTCTTCGTCGCCGGCCACGAGGGACCCGACCGGTGCGCCCAAGCCCTTGGAGAGGCAGATCGAGACCGAATCGAAGGTCTGGGCCCAGCGCGCGGCCGAGATCCCCGAAGCCACCACCGCGTTGGCCAGGCGCGCCCCGTCCAAGTGCACCCGCACACCCTTGTCGCGGGCGCCGAGGGCCGCGCCCTCGAGGGCCTCGAGGGGCTGGACCCGGCCGCCGGTGCCCATGTGGGTCTGCTCAAGGCACAAGAGTCCGGTGCGCGGACAGTGCACGAAGTCGGGCCGGATCAGGGCCTCGACAGCGGTGCGGGCCAGGGAGCCGTGGTCGTCACCGATCGGCGTCACGGCCTGGACCCCGTGGTTCGCGCCCAGTCCCCCAGCCTCCCAGCGCAGGATGTGGGCCTCGCTCTCGAGGATCACTTCGTCCCCGGGCCGGGTCCAGACGCCCACGGCGATCTGGTTGGCCATCGTCCCCGAGGGCACGAAGAGGGCGTGGGCCTTGCCCAGGAACTGCGCCCCGGCTTCCTCGAGCCGGCGGACCGTCGGGTCGCCGTCGAGCACGTCGTCGCCCACCTCCGCCTTGGCCATGGCAGCGCGCATGGCATCGGAGGGGCGGGTGACGGTGTCGGAGCGGAAGTCGGATAGTTCGGCCGCCATAGGGGCGTCAGGGTACGCCACGCCCCGGACCGGGCCAACGGCGGGGCCCCCCTCGTGACCGGGCGCGAACGATCCGGGGCTCGGCCGGAGAGGGTCCCGGCTCCGGGTTGGCGCCGAACGCGGGGCAGCCGCCGCGATCTCGGCCTCAATCCCGGGGGGGATACGGCTCGGCGCGGCGGGGCCAGCCGCCCGCTCAAGTCCCTTCGACGGGGCGACGAAGAGCCGCCAGTGGCTCGAACCCTGCTCGTGACCGGATCCAGTGGGCTGATCGGTTCCCAGGCCGTGCGGCACTTCGCCGCCCGCGGCTGGCGGACGGTCGGCGTGGACAACCACATGCGCGCCCAGTTCTTCGGCAGCGGCGGCGACCCGCGCTGGAATCTGGAGCGCCTGGTGACCGAGGTGCCGGACTTCGACCACCGCGAGCTCGACGTGCGCGACCGACGGGGCCTGGCCGACCTGGTCCGCGAGCTGAAGCCCGCTGCGATCGTCCACTGCGCCGCACAGCCCTCTCACGATTTGGCGGCGAGCCGCCCCTTCGACGACTTCGAGGTCAACGCCCTCGGGACCCTCAATCTGCTCGAGGCTGCCCGCGCCGGGGCGCCGGGCAGTCCCTTCGTGTTCCTCTCGACCAACAAGGTCTACGGCGACGCCCCCAACGAGTACCCGCTGGTCGAGCAGCCGCGCCGCTTCGAGTTCGCCCGGGCCGAGGACTTCCAGGGCATCGACGAGACCTGCCGCATCGACCGCTCGACCCACAGCCTGTTCGGGGCCTCCAAGGCCTCGGCCGACCTGTTGGTCCAGGAGTACGGCCGCTACTTCGGGATGCCGACCGTGTGCTTCCGCGGCGGCTGCTTGACCGGTCCCGCCCACAGCGGCGTCGAGCTGCACGGATTCCTCTCGTGGCTGGTCGACACCGCGGTCTCGGGTCGCACCTACACCGTGATCGGCCACGGCGGCAAGCAGGTCCGCGACCAGATCCACAGCCACGACGTCTGCACCGCGATCGAGGCCTTCATCGAGGCGCCGCGCAGCGCCGAGGTCTACAACCTCGGCGGCGGCCGCGAGAGCAACGGATCAGTGCTCGAATGCCTGGACCTGCTCGCGGACCTGCTGGGGCGCGAGGTCCCCCACCGCTTCGAGCGGCGCGCCAGGGTCGGCGACCACGTCTGCTACATCAGCGACACCCGTCGCTTTCGCTCCCACTACCCCCACTGGACACTCTCGCGGCGACTGCCCGAGATCCTCGCCGAGATGGTCGACCAGGCCGGCGAGAGGAGTCGGGCCGCATGAGGACCATCCGCGTCGCCTTCCGCGACTTCTGGGCCGGCTTCGAGCCGGACCACTTCTTCCAGCGCCATCCGGAAGTGCTGCGCCACTGGCGCTACGAGCTCTCCGACCGGCCGGACCTGGTGATCTACTCCAGCTTCCCGGGCGGCGAGAAGCTGATGACCCAGCACGCCATCGACGACGATGCCGTGCGGCTGTACTACACCGCCGAGAACGTCGCGCCCGACCTGTCGCGCTGCGACTTCGCCATCGGCTTCGATCGCGACCTGACCGATCCGCGCTTCCTGCGGCTGCCCAACTACGTCGGCACCCAGTCGCAGATCGGCTTCATGCCCGACGCCCTGGTCGGGCGGGCCGACCGCGACCTGGAAGCGGCCATGGCCCTCAAGCAGGGAGCCTGCATCTTCGTCCAGGGCAACCATGTGCCCTGGCGTGAGGCATTCGTGAAGAAGCTGTCCGAAGCGATGCGGGTCGATTGCGCCGGGCCGGTGCTGAACAACACCGGCTTCACGATCAGCCGCAAGGACAAGTACGGCCTGTACCGCCGCTACAAGTTCGCGATCACCTTCGAGAACGAGCGGTCGCGCGGTTACGTCACCGAGAAGATCAACGATGCCCTCTTGACCGACGTGGTCCCGATCTACGCCGGCGACCCGACCGTGGCCGAGGACTTCGACCCCGGGTGCTTCCTGAACCTCGACTCGTTTCCGGACGAGGACGCGTTGATCGAGGAGATCCTGCGTTTGAACGAGGACGACGAGGCCTACGCGCAGATGCTGCGCGCGCCGGCCTACGCCCAGGACCGCATGAGTCCCTGGGTCGATCCGGAGCGCCAGCTCGAGTTCTTCGACCGAGTGATGGGCGCCGCTGCGCGTGGTCAACGCTGGTCCTGGATGGGCAGCCGTCCCGACGGCGCCCCGGTCGGCGACAGCTTGCAGTTGGCACTCGGCCCCCGCGTACACCTGGAGCCCGACGAGTTCCACGTCTCGTCCGACCCCCTCGACCAGCCCGATGTGGTCGCGGACGAGGTGGCCCTGGTGCCCCTCGCCGAGGGCTCGATCGATCGCTTGCGGGTGCCTGGCCTGGTGCTCCAGTGGAGCCCCGACGAGGCCGTCGCGGCCCTCTCCCGTTGGCGCGAGAAGATCGCGCCGGGCGGGCGCCTGGAGCTCGCCGTCGGCGACTGGGACGTCTGCCGCAAGCTCGCGGACTGGGCTCCGCGCGAGGCCTTCTCGACGCTCTTCGCCCACGGCTCGCGCCGCGCGCCGCGCTGGGGCTGGACCGCGGACGAGTTGAACGCCGCCCTCGCGGGGGCAGGCTTCGAGCACCGCGACGTGCGTCCGTTCGGCCGCCACCTGCGGGCCCGCGCGGCCGGGCGGCCCGGTTGCCTGGTCGACCCGCCGACGGCGGTCGACCTCGTCATCGCCTGGCCTCGCTTCGACCAGCGCGAGCTGGTTCCGACCCTGGCGGCCTTCGCGGCCTGCTCCACCGAGGGTCTACGCTTGGCCCTGCGCTACGACCCGGCCCTCGACGGACCGCTCGAGGCCTGCGTCGATCGGCTCGAGCTGGCCCTGAGGTCGATCCGGACCGCCGCGGCCATCGACCTGGTGGTGCTCAGTGACCCCATCGACGACCTGTGCCCCTTCGACCTGGGCGCGCGCACGGCGGCGGTGATGGCGGGGCCGGAGACCCACTCGGACCGTATGCGCTTCCTCACGGCCCTGGGACACGCAGTCGTCGGCCCGGACGAGTTGTCCGAGCGTCTCGACGGCCGCGTGAATCGCCGCGCCGGCTGACGCCTCACCTCAGGCGCGTCCGTCGGGGAGCTCGAACTGGCGCCCGTTGAGCCAGATTCCGTCTCCGGCCGTGAGTTGCCCGGCGGAACTGGTCCACAGCTCGTAGAGGTTGAACAGGCCGAACCCGGCCTCGCGCAGGAAGCGATCCACGTCGCCGAACAGGGGCGTGCCCTCGTAGAGCGGCGCGAACTGCACCTCGGCCAGGACCACACCCACCTGGGACAGGCGCTCACCCAGACCGGTCAGTGCTTCGATCTCGAAGCCCTGCAGGTCGAGCTTGAGCAGGTCGATCGCCTGGGGCACCAGCTCGTCCAGGCGCCGCGCGGGAACGCTGATCGTCTCGACCGTCGCGACCTTGGCACCTTGCAGGGTCTGCTTGAAGCTCGATGGGGCGAGGGCCGAGGAGGAAACCGAGTTGGCGGTGACGTGGAACTCGAGCTGGCCGGTGCGCGCGGCGAGGGCCGCTGCGTGGACCGTCACCCGCCGATCGCCCGCATAGCGTCGGGCCAACTCACGGGCCAAGGTCGGCTGGGCCTCGACCGCATGCACCCGCGCGCGGGGCCAGCGCGCGAGGACTTCGTCGACCACTGCCCCACGGTTGGCGCCGCCGTCGACCACGAGGGGGTCGTCGCGATCGACCAGGGCGACCAGGTCGTCGAAGCGATCGCGATGCACGTCGCAGCCGGCGAGACCGGGGGCGTGGGGCGCGCGTCGGCCGGACGGGGCGTTCGCGACAGCGGCGTCGCGAGCTGCCCCGGCCGAGGGTCGGACCGTTTGGGTCGCCGTGGAACTGGCTTGCGGTTGCGCAGCGCCGGCGGGCACGTTCGTCCGCGCCTTGCCCGACGACTCGGCCAGTTCCAGCACCCCGGCCAACTCGGGCTCCAGGTCCAACCGCCCCAGGGGTCCACGCCCGAACTGGATCAGCCCCCAACCGCGCAGAGGGTGGAAGCTCGAGGTGCGTTCGGTGTAGGCCGGGTAGTAGAGGCGATGGCGCCAGCCCGGGGCCAGGCTCTCACGCACGTAGTCCCAGGAGCACACGTGCTGCTCGTACTGGTCGAAGCCGAACTCGGGGTGCCCGGGCACCAGGAAGTCGTCGATCAGCACGAAGCCCTGCTGGAAGCGCTCGCCGATGAAGGCCAGCTCCTCGCGCAGGGGCCAATCGAAGCCGTAGCCATGGGCGTCGAGCCAGAACAACGTCGGCCGCTCGAACAGCTCGCTCCCGATCGTGGCCAGATGCCCCAGGAACTCCTGCGAGGTCTGCCTGTTGATCGCGACCTGGGGCTGGTCCGCGACGTGGTGCCGCGCGACCTCGAAGGATGCTGGGTCGGGTTCGCAGGACAGGCAGCGCAGGGACGGGAAGGTCCGCGCGACATAGCCGAGGGTGGTGCCCAGGTTGGTGCCCGTCTCCACGAAGACCTCGCTGCGCGCCGCGAGCCAGGCCACCAGCCGCAGCAGGTAGGCGTCGCCGTGGAAGCCGACCGCACCCGGCTGGGCGCCGCGGATCGGATCGGGTGCTGCTGTACGCTCGTCCTGGGGCATTGGCGCAAGCTAGCAGGGCCGGCGCGCCGGTCCGAGGATGCAGCCCACGGCCTGCGCCAAAACAGGGCCGCAACCGCAGCAGGGCGCGGATCGATCTACGGGGGCGAGCCTCCGTCAGCCGCGGCCTCGCCCGGTCCAGCGGCGGACCCCGGTCCAGCGGCGGACCCCGGTCCAGCGGCGTAGCCCAAGGCCTCGAGCCAGTCTCCACCCGTCGCAACGGTCCCGTATTGCTCGCTGTGGAGCGTGCGCTGGAACAGGGGCGTCCAGAGCGACCAGCGGCGCTCGCTCAGGCTGCCGTGCACGGAGATGTCGGTGCGCAGGACGAACGGCACCACGGCGACCGACTTCGCGGTCCTGTTCAAGCCCGGAAGCTCGACCACGGTACCCGCCGGCAAGCGGGACAGGCCCGATGGCGATGTCGAGCGATCCACCAGGGCCAGCTCCCACGGCAAGGCAGCGCGGCCGTCCACCGCTGGACCGCCCACGGTCTGGGTCACCCACCAACTGACCGCGACCAGCAGGGCAAGGGTCACCAGGACGAGATCCCCCAGCGTGATGGAACGGGTTTGCTTGCGCGGCGCTATCGGATTCATGGACTTGTGTCCTGGATCAGAAATTCGGCGTCACTGCCCGGAGGTCCGATCGATGCTGGCTAGGCGCGCCGACGACGCGTATCCGCTGCGATACTCGGAGGAGGCGCTGGCGACTCCAGCGGCGATCGGAGCCCGGGAAGTGACGCCGAATTTCTGATCCAGGACACTAGACCTCTTCGGGCGGACCGTCGGTTGAACCCGGCCCATGGGACACACAAACGCCTGCCGAGTTCACGCTCGAACACCGGTGTCCAGATCGACCAGCGACGCTCCCGCAGCCGACCACGGCTGTAGATGTCGGTGCGCAGTACGAACGGCGCCACGGCGACGGAGCTGGCAACCAGGGTCGGGTCGGGGCAGACCAAGTGGACCCCCTCGGGCACAGGGGTCGGCATCGTCTGATCCATCAACTCGGGGTTCACCGCTTGGCCCCCCACCACCTGGGTCGTCCACCAAGCCAGGCCGACGAGAGCCGCGAGGGTCACCAGCCCGAAGTCGCGCAGCTTCTTCGGAGTGGGCTGTCCGGTCTCGCGCTTGCGGGGCATGGTCCGAGCCTAGCAAGCCGGGATCCGTTGGGACGTACGGTGCCTGGGACGTACGGTGCCGGGACCCCTTGTCCCGCGCGGAGCGGGGAGGGTGGCCGCCTCTGGCGGCCACCCTCCCCGCTCCGCGCGGGACAAGGGGTCCCGGCACCGTACGTCCCAACGGATCCCCGCGCCGCACCCCCAACAGCCTCGTCTAACCTCTGGCGGTGGAACTCCCGCCCTTGACCGAGAAGATCGTCGCGCTGCTCGATGGCGCGGGCGTCCCCTATCGCTTCGTCGAGCACGACGCGACGCGCACCTCCGAGGAATCGGCCGCGGCGCGGGGCGAGCCGCTCGAGATCGGGGGCAAGTCGCTGTTGTTGAAGGTCGGGCCCCACTTCGCGCTGTGCGTGCTCAGCGCCTCGGCGCGGGTGGATGCCAACGCGGTGCGGAGGCATCTGGGCCAATCCGGGGCGCGCTTCGCCACCCGCGAGGAGTTGCACGAGCTGACCGGCCTCGTGCCGGGCTGCGTGCCGCCCTTCGGTGAGCCGATCCTCGCCCTGCCGTTGCTCCTCGACGAGGGCTTCCTGGCCAACGACCGCATCGCCTTCAACGCCGCGTCGCTACACCACTCGGTCATCATGAACACTGAGGACTGGCTCCGGATCGCCCGGCCGCAACTGGGGCGCTTCGCTCGTCCGTGAAGACTGCTCGCACTCGCGGCTCCGCGCGTGGAGTCGGGCGGCCCTCACACAGCCTGCGCCGATGACCGGCCGAAGCGAACGCCGCTTGCCCTGCATCGCGAACCCCTTCGCCGGGGGCGGTCGTGCCCTCGATGCCTGCGCGCGAATGAACCGGCGCATGCAAGCGTCGGGGTGGAGCCTCGAGAGCCACACCGGCGCGTCGGCGGCGGAGACGCGCCGGTTCGCGCGCGAGCTCGATCTGGGCGACGCATCCGCCGTCGCGGTGGCGGGCGGCGACGAAACGCTGTTCGATGTGGTCAACGGCCTGGCCGAGCGCGGACCGCTGCCGCCGATCGTGGTCGTGCCCGCGGGGTCGGGCAACTCGGTGGCGGCCGTGGCCGAGCTGCTGCGACCGCGCCTCATTGGGGCTGGCGCTCGCCTCGACGGCGCGTCCGTGGACTCGGACCTCTTGGCCTGCATCACCGTCACTCGGCACGCGGGGCGCGGGATGCGGATCGCCCCCGCGGCCCTGCTCGACGACGGCGAGCTGGACCTGACCGTCATCCGGCGCGGATCGCGGCTGCGCTTGGCGGCGGTGCTCCAGGGCGTCTTCGACGGCAGCCACGTGGAGAACCCCCTGGTGGCCAGCCGTCGCTTGGTCCACTGCAGCGTGGACCTGGAGGGGAACGGCGGCCTGGTGGTCGACGGCGAGCTGCTCTCGGCCCGCCGCTGCGACCTGCGGGTGGATCCGCGCGCCGCGCGGCTGCTGGCCCGAGGCGCGCGGGGGTAGCATGCAGCCCGCGTCGAATCGGTCGGCGCCCAACGAGGAAGATCGACAATGCTCCTGAAGGCCACGTTCGCCAAGTTCCTGCTCGCGTCCGCGGGCGCCGTCCTGGTCACCACTGCGGGTCTCCAGGGGGACGCGGTCGAGACCATCAGGGAGTCCGACACCAAGGTCGACTTCCCCGTGGTCCGCCGGGCCCTGGGTCCGACCCTGGAGCAACCGGGCGGGGTCCAGCACATCACCGGCGTGGCGGTGCGCGACAAGACCGTCTTCAGCGTCAACGTCTACGCCTACGGGTTGTACGTGGATCCGTGGGCGGTCCAGGAGCAGCTCGGCGCCTTCACCGACCGCACGGCGAAGCAGCTCGGCAAGGACGAGGAGTTCTACGCCGCGCTGATGTCCGACAAGATCGAGAAGACCCTGCGGATCGTGTTCGTTCGCAACGTGGACGCCGAGGACGTGGTCGAGGCCTTCGACGGCAGCCTGGCGCCGCGCATCGCCAAGGCCCGCGACGAGATGGAACTGCCCGACGCCACCGCCGAGCTGGAGACGTTCAAGGGCCTGTTCGACATCGACAAGCTTCGCAAGGGGGCCGAGCTGGTCTTCAGCTGGACCAAGGGCGGCGTGCTGCGCACGACCATCGACGGCGAGCTGCAGCCGGAACTGCGCTCGCCGGGGCTGTGCTGGGCGCTGTTCGACGTGTACCTGGGCAGCGACCCGATCGAGGAGGCCGGTCGCAAGAAGATGGCGTCGCGAATCCCGTCGATCCTGACGGTGAAGCTCCCGCCGAAGCCGGTCGCGGAGCCCGGCGGCGGAGCCGAGTCCGGGCGCTGACGGCGCTCAGCAGCGCGGTCCGCTGTTTGGTCCGAGCCCCGGTCCGAAGCATGGCCCGAACCACCGTCCGGGCCCTCGCGGTTGGCCCGTGCCCGCGAGGAGTCGACCCGTCGCTCGTGGCCCGAGCCCCCGCGGCGACGTAGGATTCGGCCCCGCCCCCTCCTCGATGCCCGCCTCGCCCCCCAGCCCCGACGACTCGAAAGCAACGGGTCCGGCCTCGCCCGACGACTCCCGCCCGATCTTCTGGCTGACGGCGGGAGCGGTACTGCTGACGGTCGTGGTGCGCGGCCTGGTGGCCTGGTCGCGGCTCGACGAGGTCGAACTCGAGCGCTACAGCGCGACTTTCGCCTGGGCCCTCTTGAACGGGGTCGAGCTGAATCCCGAGCGCCTGCCGATCATCGCCCACCTGAGAGGCAGCGTGGTCTTCGGCCTCCTGCTGGTGCCCCTGCTCGCCGTTGGCGGTCCGACTCTGGTCATGGTCAAGACCCTGGCGGTGGGCTTCTCCGGGCTTTCTGCCGGGCTAGTCGCCTATCTATCGGGACGCCACCTGGGGCTCTTGGCCGGGATCACCGCCGCGCTGCTCTTGGCGTTCGGCCCCCCGGCTTTCCAGATGGTCGACGTGCTGGCCCTGGGCAGCCACGCCGACACGATCCCCTTCGTGCTCGCGCCCCTGGCGGTGATCCTGGCCGGTCGGCCGGGCACGCCCCTTTCGACCAAGGCCCACCTGGCCCTGGGTTTGCTCATCGGGGCCGGCCTGTTCTTCTCGATGCAGGTCTGGGTCGCAGCGCCGGCCGTGGCCGCCGCCTGGTGGTGCCGCGATCGTCGCTTCCTTCTGAACTGGCGCCTGGCCTTGGCCGCCCTGACCGCCGCACCGCTGATCGCCCTGATCCCCGTGGTGACTCGCTCGGCGACGGTGGTCAACAAGCCCATGGCCTCGCGCTTCGAGGACGGCGGCCCGCTGGCCATGGCAGGCAAGCTGGCCGAGGCTGTGACCGTCGACCTGCCGGGCTCGTGGCTCTACGTCCAGTTCGGCGCGAGCTGGGCCGGCTGGCTCCTGACCCTGGCCTGCGCCGCCGCGGGGCTCTACGCCCTGATCGGCTTCCCCTGGTCGAAGTTGCTCCCCCGCCGGCCCCACCCGAGCACGGACCAGGCCCTGGTCCTGTACTCGCTGCTGCACGTGGCGGCGCTTCTGGGGGCCTACTCCATCACCGACTTCCGGGTGAACATCGACGCCTGGTTGGACGGCATGGGGAGCCGCTACTTCTTCCCGATCCTGCCGGCGCTCTTGTTCCTGGTGGCGAACCTCGTGCGCTCCCTGCCGCGCGCCGCCGCGATCGGCACGACCTGTGTGCTCAGCGTCGGTGGCATCGCCGGCGTGGCGCCCTTGATCCACCTGGGCGTGGGCAGCTCCCAGCCGCCGATCCTGGCCACCGAATTCGGGCTCTTCCTCGACCACCTGGCCTACTCGGAGCCGGACGACCTGGACCGCCGCCTGGCCCTCGTCGATCGCGTCGACCCGGATTGGGCCGAGGTGCGACCGATGATGCATATCGAGACGTTCGCACCGCCGGAACGGGTCACGCCGGCGAGCCTGCCCAAGCTCCTGGCGCACGTCGCGCGCCACAGCCCCGAGGTCGCCGAGTTCGAGCTGTGCGTGATCGGGTTCTACGGCACGCAAGGCGCGGCCGAGAACGGACCGAGCGCTGCCATGAAGGACGTCGGCAAGCGCATCTCCGACTTCCTCGTCAGCAGCGTCGAGCTGATGGAGCCCCGTGACGCGATCTGGTTCCTGCGCGGCGCCGGCCGCCAGTTGACGCAGCAGCAGGGCGCCTACCTCAAACGACTGGAGGTCGGTCGTCCCGACCTCGACGCCGCCCTGGCAGCGCGCGCCGGATTCGAGTTCGTGACCAAGCTGCCGGCGCCGATGCGGATGTCGATCGTGGAGGGCATGGGCTGCCAACTGGGCCGCCGGGCGACACCCTACGAGCGCCTGCTGTTCACGATCCTGGAGTGCAGCGACAGCCTGCCGCCCCAGCTCTACGAGCGCTACTTCGTGGCCTTCGGTTGGGGCGTGCGGACGCGCTTTGTCGAGGCCAGCTTCGATCCCGACGTCCACCTGACGCTCGAGTCGATCCTGCCGGCCAAGGCCCTGGCCCCTTACCGCGTGGGCTTGGCGTGGAAGGGCCCGCTCGACGGCGAGGGCCGCTGAGCACCTGTGGCGGCCGACGTGCCGCGCTCAGAGCACCCCGTCGGCCGACGGCTGAACGCCTTCGGCCAGGAGCGGGGTCGATCCTTCGAGACAGTCCGTGACGATCTGCTCGAGCTCGCCGAGGCCGTAGGGCTTGTTGGCGAAGCCGATGATCCCGGCCCGCCGCAACTCGTCGACGATGCCCTCGAAGCCCCAGCCGCTGGAGAGCACGACCCGCACCCCCGGGTCCATCTGGCGCAGCATGGCCAGGCATTCGCGCCCATCCATACCCGGCATCATCATGTCCAGCAGGACCAGGTCGACCTCGGTGCCGCGCTCTGCGTAGAGCTCGACAGCTGCTTCGCCCGAGCTCACGCTCAAGGTTGCGAAGCCGACGCTCTCGAGCAGGGCCGCCGCCGTGATCAGTACGATGTCGTCGTCATCGACGATCAGGATCGTCTTGCGGACGTCGTCCCCGGCCTTGGCCGTGTCGGCGGCCGTGGCAGGAACGAGCGGCGGAATCGCGGCCGGCTGCTCGTCGGATTCCCCGCCCGGCAGGTCGTCGTCCACACCCGCCAGCGCGATCCAACGCGCATCGATCGATCCGTCGTCGCCATCGCCAGCCCGCCCGGCGTCGGCCAGGGGCAGCAGCAGCGTGAAGGTCGAGCCGGCATCCTGTTCGCTCTCGACGCGGATCGCGCCGCCGTGCTTGCGCACGATGCCGTAGGCCGTCGCCAATCCCATGCCCCGCCCCTCGGCCCGCTCCTTGGTCGTGAAGAAGGGGTCGAAGATTCGATCGAGCAGCTCCGGCGCCATGCCATGCCCCTCGTCGGAAACGTCGAGCGCCACGAACCGCCCCGGCGAGACCTCGGGCATCGACGCGGCCTCGGCGGCCCCGACCTGGGTGGAGCGCGTGGCGATCCGCAACTTGCCGCCGGCCGGCATGGCGTCGCGAGCATTGACGGCCAGGTTCAAGATCACCTGACTGAGCAAACTCGCATCGCCGCTGATCGTCGCACTGGGAGCGACCAGGTCGACCTGCAGCTCGACGCTCTCGGGGAGCGAACGGTGCAGCAGCTCGGTCACCTCGACCACCGTCGCGTGGAGATCGACCTCCGTGAAGCCGGACTCTCGCCTGCGCCCGAAGCGCTGAATCTTGCGCGTCAAGTCCGCGGCACGCTGGGCGGCGGCCTCGATCGCCTGGGCCGAGGCCAGGATTCGCCCGTCGGTGCCAGCGGCGCGACCGATCAACGTCGCGTGACCCAGGACTCCGGTCAGGAGGTTGTTGAAGTCGTGGGCGATGCCGCCGGCGAGGGTGCCAATGGCTTCGAGCTTCTGGCTGTGTCGCAGCTCCCGCTCGAGGACCCGACGCCGCGCGATCTCCCGCGCACGGTCGAGGGTGCTGGCGAGCAGGTCGCCGGCGATCCGAACCAGCGCGAGCAGCTCGCCGTCCCAGGGCACGGCCGTTTCGCCAGCGCAGAAGCCGACCAAGCCCTGCCCGACGCCGCGACAACGTAGGGGCACACAGGCGAACCTGGCCGCTCCGATTCCGACCAGCTCGCTGCGCTCTTGCGCGCTGATCGAGCAGATTCCGCCCACGCCAAGGACGGCTTCGCGACCCTGGTCTGCGTACTCCACCAGCCAGCCCAGGGGCTGGGGGTCGGCGATCACCGGCGGCAAGGGGGTCACGCCGGCCGCCGCCCAGGTCTGGGTCGAGAGCAGCCCGCGCCGCTCCTCGTCGAAGCGGTAGAGCACGGCGCGGTCAGCGCCGATCACCTGCGCCAGCTCCTCGAGTGCCCGCTGCACCTCCTCCTCGGTGTGCTCCAGATCGAGCGCCAGGAAGCGGGTGGAGAGGGTCGCCAACTTGTGCTCGAGGGCCGAGCGGTGGCGAGTCACCAGTTCCTCGCGCTTGGCGTCCTCGATGTCGGTGGCCACGATGATCGCCCCGCCGTCGCCGCGATGCAGCGGCCCCACGCGCAGCGAGAACCAGCGGTGCTGTTCGCCGATCCAGCGCGCGCGCACCTCGATCGACTCGGGCTCGCGGCGGGTCAACACACGCCGCAGCGTCTGACTGAACGGCTCACGGTCGCGTTCGTCGACGCGCCACTCGAGCTGCTCTCCCAGGTCGGGCGCGGCGTCGAAGGCAGCCAGGTTGTGGAAGCGCACCTGCCCCTCGCGATCGACGGAGAGGATCACGTCGGGGGCATTCTCGAGCAGGGATCTCCAGCGCTCCTCGGACGCCCGCAGGGCCTCCTCGGCCCGCAGACGCTCGAGTTCGACTCCCACACGCGCGGCGAACACTCCCAGAATGTCGGCCACCGGCAAGGACTCGTCGAGCGGTCCCGTGGCCATCACCCCCAACACTCCCACGACCTGTTCGGCCGAGTCGGGGATGGGAACACCGAAGTAGCTCTCGAGGCCCTCCGTGTTGACCCAGGAGTCCGCGGCAACGCGCGCGGCCAGACCGCCCGAGTAGCGCACGGGCCCATCGGCGATGACGAGCTCGTCGAGTGTGCCGCGGGCGGCGTAGGTGTAGCCGGCGGTGAACTCGGTGCCCGACCACAGACACAGCATCCGCATCCGATCGGGCTCACGCGGTAGTCGCTCCGCGACGTAGGCCACGCGCACGCCGAGGGCGAAGGACAACGAGCGCACGAGCGAGCGCAGGAAGCCGCGTCCGGTGACCGCCGAGGTCGCCTCGACCACGCGGCGCAGGCGCCGCTCGCGCAGCTCCAGGTCGAGCACCTCGTGGCGCAGGCTCGACGAGTCGCGGATCGTGATCACGTTGACGGTCGGATGGCTGTCGTCGCCTGGCAACAGCGCCGCGTCGATCCGCAGCGTGCGGCCCTCGTCTCCGAGGGGTGCGATGAAGACGTCGACGCTGGCCATGATCCCCGCGGCCAGATCGGTGACAAAAGGGGCGCGCTGCTCCGGTCGCAGGCTGTCGATCGGCAACCGTCCGGCGTCGCGGACCCGCCGATCTGGGTCGGCGCGGGGCAGCCCCAAGAGCGCCCGCGCCCCCAAGGCCGTGTGGTGCAGGCGGTCGAGGGCCTGGTCGGCGATGGCCATCCCCAGTCGCGAGTCCGCGCCGTCGCGACCCAGGCGGCCGACCAGGGACAGGCCCCTGCCGCCGAGGGCACGAGGGGTCCGGACCAACTCGAATTGGACTTCCAGGGTCGTCCCTCGACGGACCACGCCGAGCACCAGCGGCTGTGGAACGCCGGGGCGCAGGTTGGCGATCGCGCCGGCCAAGCTCAGTCGGCTGGCCTCGTCCTCGAGCACCTGCTCCAGGCTCACGTCCGAACCGCGGCCGAGGACGAGTTGGGCCTTCGGGTCGAACAGCGACGCAGCGGCGGCGTTCCAGGCCAGGATGCGCCCGTCCTGGTCCAGTTGGATCCAGAGCAGCGCCGGCAACTGGCTCATGGTGCGTGCCACCAGCCACTCTCGGCTCGCGCTGCCCCCGACGGCCGGGGCGTCCAGATCTTGGGGAGGAGAGGTCATCGCGCGCGCGGTCGCCCGGGGGAGCGGGCGGCTACCCGAGGGTAGACTGAGCCCAGCGGACGGTGGTTCACCGGAACCTGGCCCGCCACACTGCGTGTCTCTGATGGGAGCCTCCACACTCGCCCCCGGCCTCGCCCCCGGCCTCGCCATCGGCCTGCTAGTCGCCCTCGGCGCCCCCCACGACGCTGGATTTCTCCAGGATCCGGCCGCGGTCGCCGGCCAAGAGCGGCCCCTCCCCGCCGCCGAGCGGGCAGCCATCGACCTGTGGGAATCCGGCCAGCGCCTGGCGGCAATCGAGGCCCTGGCGAGCGCGAGGTCCGAGGGGGCGGTCGCCGACCCCGCCGCCGCCACCGAGCGCCTGGGCACCTGGCTGATGCGGGTCCATCGCTATTCCGGCGCCCTGGAGGCCCTCGAGAGCCTGGGTGCAGCCGCGGACCGGCTGCGCGGTGAGGCGCTCTACGCCCTGACGCGCTACGACGAGGCCCTGCGCTATCTCGATCCCGCCGATCCTGACCACGTCCTACTGCGGGTCGACGCCTTCGAGGCCCTCGGGCGGCTGGAGGAAGCCGGGGCCGAGTTGGAGCGGGCCGGCGCCGTCCTCGGCGCCGAGGACCCCCGCCTGGCCAGTTTCGAGGGTCGCCGATTGGCCCGCGAGGGACGCTTCGCCGAGGCCGAAGAGCGCTTCCGAGTGGCCCTCGCCTCCAACCCGATCGACCAGCGCGCCCGCTTCGGGCTGGGGCGGGCCCTGCTCCAACTCGGCCAGCGCGAGGAGGGCATGGCGGTCCTGGCAGAACATCGCCTCTTCGTGCCCCTGATCGACGCCCTCGAGTTCGCCGGGCAGAGCCTGGACCTGGCCCCCTTCCACGCCCCGAACCACGCTGCACTGGGCGACGCACAGTTGGCGGTCGGACTCCTGGATGCGGCCGAGGCCAGCTACCTGCGCGCGACCGAGCTGGCGACGGACGACGAGGCGTCGCCGGTGGCCCTGCGCCTCGCCCGCTTCCTGGAAGAGCAGCGGACGCGGCCCGTCGATGCGATCGCCGCGCTCCAGCGCGCCTTCGAGCGCGTGCGCGACGTCCGTCTGGCGGTTCGCGCGGGCGACGTCGCCCTGCGCTGCGGCCGCGCGGACCTCGCTCGCACGTGGTTCGAACGCGGACTGGAGTTGCGACCCGGCGACGCCGTGATCGAAAGTCGCCTGGCCGCGGCCCGTGACCGGGAGCAACCGTGAAGGTTCACGCAACGGCGGTCCTGGCCTTCCTCACACTCTTCGGCTGTTCCAAGCAAGCCGCGCAACCGCCCCACCCGGATCCGGGCGCCGACGTTGCCGCCCAGGCCACTTCAGCTCCCGCAACAGGTTGGTTCGAGGAGATCAGCGACCGCTGCGGGGTCGACTTCGTCCACGACGCCGGCTTCTCCGACGAACGTCACCTGCCCGAGACGATGGGTGGTGGCGCGGCCCTGATCGACGCGGACGAGGACGGTGACCTCGACCTGTACCTGGTCCAGGGTGGTCCGATGCCCGTGGGTGCAGCGGTCGTCCGCGACGATTCCATGCCCCCCAATCGGCTCTTCCTCGGCGACGGCCGCGGTAGCTTCGTCGATGGAACGGACGCCAGCGGCGACGCGGCCAACCGCGAGTACGGCCAGGGTGTCGCAGCCGGCGACGTCGATGGCGACGGTCGCACGGACCTCTACGTGACCAACTTCGGGCCGGACGCGCTCCTGCTGGGGTCAAGCGGGCACGGCTTCGTCGACGGCACCGCGGCCGCCGGCCTGGCCGACGGGCGTTGGACCGCGGGAGCCAGCCTGTTCGACGCCGATCGGGACGGTGACCTCGATCTGTACGTGACCGGCTACGTGGCGATCGACGTGGACGAGCCCGAATGGTGCGGACGCACCGAGCCCGGCTGGCGCTCTTACTGCCACCCGGACCGCTACGAGGGCTTGGAGGACCGCTTCTGGCGCAACGAGGGCGACGGCCGCTTCGTGGATGGCGCCCTCGACGCAGGCCTGGTCGGAACCGGCGGCAAGGGACTCGGGGTGATCCCCGCAGACTTCGACCTGGACGGCGACCTGGACCTCTACGTCGCCAACGACAGCGTCGAGAACCGCTTCTGGCGCAACAGCGGCGAGGGCCACTTCGACGACGAGACCGCCCTGTCCGGCGCGGGTGTCAACGGCGACGGCATGACCGAGGCCGGGATGGGCCTGGCCGTGGCCGATGTGGACGGCGATCTGGACCTCGACCTCTACGTCACCAACTTCGACAACGAGTCGAACACGCTGTATCGCAACGACGGCGAGTGGTTCGAGGACGGCACCGTGGTGGCCGGCCTCGAGGGCCCCAGTCGGCTGCCGGTGGGCTTCGGCACGGTCATCTGCGACTTCGACGCCGACGGCAACCCGGACATCTGCGTCGCCAACGGGCACATCATCCACAACATCGACCTCTACCACGACGGCAAGACCTGGCGGCAACCGGCGCAGCTGTACGTGGGGCGCGGGCGCGGACGTTTTCGGCTCGCGAGCGAGGAGCTCGGCGACCTGGCCCAAGGGCCCTTCGTCGGGCGCGGGCTGCTGCAGGGCGACCTCGACGGGGACGGGGACCCGGACCTGGTGCTGGTCGAGTGCGGCGGGCCGACCCACGTCTACGCCAACCGTGCGGCGGACTCGGCGCGGGGGCTATTGGTGCGCGGAATGCCGCCCCACGCGGTGCTCCGCGCGACCCTGGACGACGGCAGCCAGCGGTTGGCGGTGGCGGGGCCCCAGCCGAGCTACTACTGCGCCACGGCGCCCGAGGCGTTCATCGGACTGGGGAGCGAGGGTCAGATCACCAAGCTCGAGCTGGTGAGCCCGCGCGTGGAGGTCTTGCGCCTGGATGCTGCGCGCGAGGTTGCCCCGGGGCATCGGGTCCTCGGGCGCTGAGAGTCGGCGCGGCGGAGGTCGCCGCACTGCGGTGACCGACCGTCCTCAGACCATGCCGCCATTGACGGAGATCGTCTGGGCAGTGATGTAGGCGGCGCCGTCGGAGAACAAGTAGCGCACCAGACTCGCCACCTCGCCGACGGTCCCCACTCGCCGCAGGGGGATCCGAGCCGTGATGTCCTCCGTCGGCAGGCCCTCGATCATCTCCGTGGCAATGAACCCGGGCGCGACCGCGTTGACGGTGATCTTTCGCTTGGCGAGCTCCTGGGCCAGGCTCTTCGCAGCGCCGATCAAGCCGGCCTTGGTCGCAGCGTAGTTCACCTGTCCAGCGTTGCCGCCCACGCCGCTGACCGAGGACAGCACCACGATCCGCCCACCGTCGCGCAAGCGCACCATGGGCATGACCAGGGGTTGCACGACGTTGTAGAAGCCGTCCAGGTTGGTCCGCACCACACGATCCCAGGCCTCCGGCCCCATCGAAGCGAATGGCGCGTCGTCCGAGATGCCGGCGTTGGAGACGACACCCCAGTAGGCGCCGTGCTGCTCGAGATCGGCGGCCAGGGCGGATTGGGTCGCATCGCGGTCCCCCACGTCGAAGCCCAGCGCGCGGGCGTTGCCACCGGCACCCTCGATCGCGGCGCAGACCTCCTGCGCCGCCTCGGCGCGCCGACCGAAATGCACGGTCACATCGAACCCGTCGGCCGCGAGCTGCTCGGCGATCCCACGGCCGATCCCGCGGCTGGCGCCGGTGACGAGTACGCGTCGTTTCGATTCGGACATGGGAGTGGACCTCGGGCGGAGATTCGGATCGATCGGGGGTCGTCGCGGCGGCTCAGGTGCCGGCGATCGGGCGCCAATGCAACGAGCCGGTTGGCGTGGGCCAACCGGCTCGCGAGGCCGGGCCGCTCAGCTCAGGAGCCGAAGTTCCGCGAAGCAAAGTCCCAGTTGGCGATGTTCCAGAAGTTCTCGATGAACTTCGGGCGCGCGTTGCGGAAGTCGACGTAGTAGGCGTGCTCCCAGACGTCGAGGGTCAGGATGGCCTTGTCGCCGCTCTTGACCGGGCAACCGGCGTTGGGCTCCTGGGTGATCGCGAGGGAGCCGTCGCTCTTCTTGACCAGGAAGGCCCAGCCGCTGCCGAAGAGCGTCGCGGCCTTGGCCGAGAACTCCGCCTTGAACTCGTCGAAGCCGCCCCACTTGGCGCTGATCGCCTCGCCCAGGGCGCCCTTCGGACCACCACCGCCGTTGGGGCTGATGCAGTTCCAGAAGAACGAGTGGTTCCAGTGTTGGGCGGCGTTGTTGAACAGGCCACCGTCGGACGCCTTGATGATCTCGTCCAAGCTCGACTTGGCGTGGGCGGTGCCCTCGATCAGCTTGTTGAGGTTGGTGACGTAGGCGTTGTGGTGCTTGCCGTGGTGGTACTCGAAGGTCTCGGCGCTCATGCCCTTGTCCGACAGGGCGTCGCCAGCGAAGGGCAGGGCGGGAAGTTCGAAAGCCATGGGGGTCGATTCTCAGTGCGGCCGCGTGGGCCTGGATCCGGGACGATGGGTCGCCGCCGGACCTGTGGGTCCGATTCAGGCGACGACGATTGGGCGATTGCGTCCAGTTCTTATGCAGGGAACCGGCGGGGCGATCAAGCCCCGCCGTGTGCGATAGATCGACGCGCGCCCTACTTGGCCACGAAGTTCACCAGGCGGCCGGGCACGACGATCGTCTTGACGATGTTCTTGCCTTCGAGATGCTTGCCGGCCGCGGCGACCGCGAGCTCGGCGAGGGCCGCCTGGTCGAGGTCCTTGGCGGCCACCACCGTTCCTCGCAGCTTGCCGTTCACCTGCACCGCGAACTCCACTTCGGACTCGATCAGCCACTTGGGATCGTAGGTCGGCCACGGCGCGCGGGCCAGGGACTCGGTGTGGCCCAGCCGCTCCCACAGCTCCTCGGCCAGGTGCGGCGCGAAGGGCGCCAGGGCCTGCACCAAGCGCTCGGCCTGGTCACGTCGCAGGGCGTCGGACGCCTTGCCGGCGTCGTTGACGAAGGTCATCAACGCGGCGATCGCGGTGTTGAAGTTGAACGCCTTGAAGGAGTCGTCCACGCGCTTGAGCGCGCGCGCCAGGGAACGCTCCAGGTCCGCGGCGGCGCCCTGTGGTTCGCCGACGGCCGCCGCTGCCAGGTGCGGACGCACAGGCTGGTCCGTGTTCCCGTCGATCAGCAGGCGCCAGAGCTTGTCCAGGAAGCGCCGGCAACCGGGGACATCGCGGGGATTCCAGGGCTTGGAGTCCGCCAGGGGCCCCATGAACATCTCGTACAGCCGGAAGGTGTCGACTCCGTACTGCTCGCAGACGTCGTCGGGGTTGACGACGTTCTTGAGCGACTTCGACATCTTCGCCACGACCTGTTCCAAGGCCTCGCCGGTCTCGCGGTGGACCGCCACGTCACCCTTGAACTCGACCTCGTCCCCGGAGACCAGTCGCCCGGTGCCGTCCTTGTAGGCGAAGGCGGTCAACATGCCCTGGTTGAACAGTTGCTGGAAGGGCTCCTTGGTCGGGACGAGCCCCTCGTCGAAGAGGACCTTGTGCCAGAAGCGCGCGTAGAGCAGGTGCAGCACAGCGTGCTCGGTGCCGCCGACATACAGATCGACGTTGCCCCAGTAGTTCGCCGCCTCTTTCGAGAAGGGCGCCGAGGCGTTGTGCGGATCCATGAAGCGCAGGTAGTACCAGCACGACCCCGCCCAGCCGGGCATCGTGTCAGTGTCGCGGGTCACCGTCTGACCGGTGGCCGGGTCCGTGGCGCGGACCCAATCCACGGCCTTCGACAGGGGCGGCGACCCGTCGTCCGGCGGCGCGAAGTCGACCATCTCGGGCAACTCGACCGGCAGCTCCGCATCGGGCACGCGCAGGTGCGACCCGTCGGCGCGGTGCAGGACGGGGAAGGGCTCACCCCAATAGCGCTGGCGACTGAAGAGCCAATCGCGCAGGCGGTAGTTGACCTTTGAACGACCCAGGCCCGAGCGCTCCAGATGGGCGATCATGGCCGCCTTGGCGTCGGCAACGCCCATTCCGTCGAGGAAGCCCGAGTTGATCGCGGGTCCGTTGCCGGTGAAGGCCTTGCCCTCGAAGTTCGGCGTGGGTTGGACGGTGCGAACGATCGACAGACCGTACTGCTCGGCGAAGTCCCAGTCGCGCTGGTCCTGGCCGGGCACCGCCATGATCGCGCCACTGCCGTAGCTGATCAGCACGTAGTCCGCGACCCAGATCGGGATCTTGCCCCGCTCGTCGCCCGCCTCGAAGGCGGGGTTGACCGCAAAGCTGCCGGTAAAGACACCGGACTTCTCCTTGGCGAGATCGGTGCGCTCCAGGTCGGACTTCGACGAGGCCGCTTCCACGTAGCCTTCGACCGCGGCGCGCTGGGCATCCGTCGTGAGCTGGCGCACCAGGGGATGCTCCGGCGCCACGACCATGAAGGTGGCACCGAACAGCGTGTCGGGCCGCGTGGTGAAGACCGTCAGGCGCTGGTCCTCGAGGCCGTCGACCTCGAAGTCGATCTCGGCGCCCTCGGAGCGCCCGATCCATTCGCGCTGCATGGTCTTGACCGACTCGGGCCAGTCCACCAGGTCCAGGTCGTCCAGAAGGCGATCCGCGTAGGCCGTGATCTTCAACATCCACTGCTTGAGCGGGCGCCGCTCGCAGGGGTGGTCACCGCGCTCGGAGCGGCCGTTGATGACCTCTTCGTTCGACAGCACCGTCTTCAGCGCCTCGCACCACCAAACCGGCACCTCGGCCTGGTAGGCCAGGCCGCGGTCGTAGAGGCGCGCGAAGATCCACTGGGTCCAGCGGTAGTAGGCGGGGTCGCTGGTCGTCAGCTCCCGCTCCCAGTCGTACGACAGGCCGACCAGCTTCAACTGCCGCCGGTAGGTCGCGATGTTGGCGGCCGTGGTCTGCGCGGGGTGTTGACCGGTCTGGATCGCGTACTGCTCCGCGGGCAGACCGAAGGCGTCGTAGCCCATCGGGTGCAGGACGTTGAAGCCCTCCGCACGCTTGCGCCGGGTGACCACGTCGGAGCCGATGTACCCCATGGGGTGACCGACGTGTAGCCCCGCACCGGAGGGGTACGGGAACATGTCGAGCACGTAGTACTTGGGGGCCTGCGGGTCGAAGCCAGGGTCACCGGGGTTGGCGGCACGGAAGGTGCCCTGCGCTTCCCAGCGGTCCTGCCACTTCGCCTCGATGGCGCGGGGTTCGTAGGCGTTGGTCACGGGTCTGTGTTCGGGGGCGCTTGGCTGCGCTCTGTGTCTTGGGGCCCGGGCGATGCCCCCGTGTCAGGGCACCGGGCGGAGCCGCTCGGACAGGCCTCAGCCGTCGATTGGTCCGAGCTCGGCACGGGTATGGAGCCGACCGAGCGCGAAGCGAGCCGACGAGGATAGTGAGCAGCGCCCGCGGTGGCACGCTCGGGAGGCCGAAGGAAGGCCGCCGCCGTGGATCCGAGCGTCGGCGCCCGAAGCCTCAAGGAGGGCCCACAGCCCCCTTGACTGGGGCCAGGTCGATCCCCATTCTCTACCGCTCGCAACCTGACGTCGCCCGTCGGGAAGCCTGCTCTTCCGGTCATCAGCAGCAGCTCCGAGCCCGCTCGGAACGCTCGCGACCGCGGACAACACGGGGGATTAGCTCAGTTGGTAGAGCGCTACAATGGCATTGTAGAGGTCAGGGGTTCGACTCCCCTATCCTCCACCACCGTACAGGACGGCCGCTGCCCCCACGGGGTGGCGGCCGTCTGGCGTTCGGCGGAACTGGGCGTTCGGCCGGGTTGGGGTTCGATCCGTCGATCGTCGCCTCGGTCGTTGATTGGCCGGTCGGTCGCTCCACCGGGTCCCCGGAGCCTGCTCCGGCCCCGCCCGCCTCGTTCCCCCCGGCGTGGAACGCTATCGTGCTGGGCTGGCCCGAGCCCATCCGAAGCCGGTGGACCCACTCGCCCCATCCCGATGACCGACCTCGCCCATCCCGACCGTCTTGCCAAGCTCGAGCGCATGCGCGCCGAGGGCCTCGAGCCCTACCCGGCCCGCGGCGTCGTCGCGACCCCGGTCGAGCAACTGCACGCCCTGGCCGGGACCCCCGAAGAGCCGGGACCGGGCATCGGCCAGACCTTCACGGTGGCCGGCCGCCTGATGGGCCTGCGGGACTTCGGCAAGCTGATCTTCGCCCCGGTCGACGACCGCACGGGTCGGCTCCAGGTCGGCCTGCAGAAGCAGCGTCTGGCCGACTGGTGGCCCCACCGCAAACTGCTCGACGGCGGCGACCAGGTCGGCATCACCGGCGAGCTGGGGCTGACCCAGAAGGGCGAGCCGACGATCTGGGCCACCGAGGTCCGCATCCTGACCAAGAGCGTCGCGCCCCCGCCCGAGAAGTGGCACGGGCTGGCGGACGTCGAACAGCGCTACCGCCGGCGCTACGTCGACCTGTTCGCCTCCGCCGGCGTGCGCGAGGTCTTCGTGCAGCGAGCCCGCATCGCCTCGTTCATCCGGCGCTACCTGGAGGACCAGGGCTACCTGGAGGTCGAGACCCCGACCCTGCACCCGATCTCCGGCGGGGCCACGGCCAGGCCCTTCGACACCCACCACAACGCCCTCGACATGACGCTGTACCTCCGCATCGCGCCGGAGCTGTACCTCAAGCGGCTGATCGTCGGCGGCCTGGAGCGGGTCTTCGAGTGGAGCCGCAAT
The DNA here is from genome assembly GCA_007751255.1 of Engelhardtia mirabilis. Lineage (GTDB taxonomy): Bacteria > Planctomycetota > UBA1135 > UBA1135 > Engelhardtia > Engelhardtia mirabilis. The sequence goes on along the minus strand of CP036296.1, from coordinate 3,118,354 downwards.
TTTCGCAACGAGGGCATCTCGGTCCGGCACAACCCGGAATTCACGATGCTCGAGCTGTACGAGGCCCAGGCCGACTACCGGCGCATGATGGAGATCTTCGAGCAGCTGCTCGAGGGCCTCGCGCTGGCGCTGCACGGCACGACCGAGGTCGAGTTCCGCGGGCGAACCTACGACCTGAAGGCGCCCCTGCCCCGCGCGAAGTACATGGACCTCTTCGCCGAGCACGTGGGCTGCGACTTCCACGACCGCGAGTCGGTCCTCGCCAAGGCCCGCGAGGCCAAGCTCGACACCTCCGACGCGGGGCATTCGGCGGCCGACTACTACAAGCTCGCCAACGACGTCTACGAGCACTTCGTCGACCCCCATCTCGACGGCCCGGTCTTCGTCATCGACTACCCGATCGAGATCAGCCCCCTGGCCAAGGCCAGCGCCGACGACCCGACGATCGCCGAGCGACTCGAGCTGTTCGTGGGCGGCATGGAGCTGGGCAACGGCTTCAGCGAGTTGAACGACCCGGCCGAGCAGCAGCGGCGCTTCGAGGAACAGGTCGCCGCCAAGGATCCGGAGTCGCCGGCCGAGGTGGACATCGACTACGTCCAGGCACTCGAGTACGGCATGCCCCCCACCGCGGGCCTGGGGATCGGTATCGACCGGCTGGTGATGATTCTCACCAACCAGGACTCGATCCGGGACGTACTGCTGTTCCCGACCATGCGCCCGCAACAGGGACAGCCGAGCGGTGACGACGCGGGAGCTGACGGGCCTGGCGCCTCCCGTTCAGCGGTCGACGTAAGCGCGGGTAGCTGATCCGTGCCCCAGCCCTTCTCCGAGCAACCAAGCCGATCGCCCAGGAAGACATCTTGTATCGCTGGTTCCTGAGTTGGCGCTACCTGGTCACGCGCCGCACCAACTTCATCGGCATCACGGGCATCACGGTGGCCGTGGGGGCTCTGATCATGATCCTCTCGATCATGACCGGGTTCCTCGTGGAGGCACGCGCGATGCTGCGCGGGGGCCTGTCGGACGTGATCGTCACACCAGCCCTGTTCGCGGGGCAAGGGGTGCCGCGCACCCCCCACCCGGCGCTCGAGGTGATCCGGTCCGACGATAGGGTCAAGGCGGCGACGGCACGCTTGACCTGGTGGGGCCTTCTGGCCGGCGCCGGCTCCAGCGCGGCCCGCTCGGCGGCCATTCTCAACGACAGCCAAGCCGACGGCCTGAACGCCGTGCAGTTGATCGGCGTCGACATCGGGACCCGCGAGCGGGCTTCCCAATTCGGCGTCCGAAACTTCCTGACCCTGATGGGCTTCGACTGGACTCCGCCGCGCCTGCAGGGCGAGTTCGAGACCACCGAGCTGCTGGCGGACCTCCAGCGCGAGCCGCACCCCTGGCGGCGCGGCGCGCCGGTCGCCAATCCCTACCTGCCCTTCCAAGCGCCGCCGGGCTTCATGCGAGCCGGCCGGCAGCTCGGCTTCGTGATCGTGGGCGAGCAGCTCTTCACCACCCTGGGTCTCAAGCAGGGCGGCGAGCTCAAGGTGCTGACGGTGGTCCCCGATCCGGTCAGTGGCGAGCTCGTCACCAACGACCGTGACTACATCGTGGCGGGGACCTTCCGCAGCGGTGAGAACGACGTCGACATCGGCCGCATCTACATGGATCGACTCGAGCTGTGGGACCTGCTCGGTCGGCAGCACACCTACAGCGAGATCCTCATCCGCTTGAACGACTTCGACCGCGACGGCTCCGCGGTCCAGCACGACCTGGTTCGCGAACTCGGCGAACGCGGATTGATCGTGCCCGTCGACCACGATCCCCACACGGCTGCCTCGCAAGTGCGAACCTGGGAGGACTTCCGCCAGGTCATGCTCAGCGCGATCGAGAACGAGCGCGTGCTTCTGGGGATCATGCTCAGCCTGATCCTGGTGGTGGCCAGCTTCACGATCTTCGCGATCCTGACCATGATGGTCACCGAGAAGCGCCGCGACATCGGCATCCTGACTGCGGTCGGCGCCTCGCCCCGCGGTCTGCTGTTCACGTTCCTGACCATCGGCTTCTGGAACGCCCTGCTCGGCACCGGCTTCGGGGCCCTGTTCGGGATCCTGGGCGCGACCTACATCAACGAGATCGAGTCGGAGCTCTCCAGCCTGCTCGGGATCGAGATCTTCAACCGCAACGTGTACATCTTCGACACGATCCCCGCGGTGCTCGACCCCGTCGCGATCATCGCGATCGTCGCCGGCGCCTTCAGCGTGACCCTCCTGTTCGCCGCGATCCCGGCCTGGCGCGCCGCGCGCCTCGATCCCATCGTGGCCCTGCGCTACGAGTGAGCGACGCGATGCAAGACCCCACCGCTCACGGCGCGGCCGGTTCGGACCCCACGGGCCCGGACCCCACTGGGTCCGACCCCTACGGTCAGGGCGCCTTCGGTTCCACAGCCCCCGTTTCCGCCGGATTCGCGCTGCCCTTGGAGACGGACCCGCGTTCGAAGCCGGCGAAGCCCCGGGGAGCCGGGCCCTTGCTCTCGGCGCGCGGCATCCAGAAGTCCTACGCGATCGGTGAGCGCAAGATCGAGATCCTGCACGGCGTCGACCTGGACCTGGCCCACGGGGAGAGCGTCGCCCTGGTCGGTGCTTCGGGCGCGGGCAAGTCCACCCTGCTGCACGTGCTCGGCCTGCTCGATCGCCCCTCCGCCGGCACCGTCGAGCTGGGCGGCGTCGATACCTGGAAGTTGTCGCCGACCCAGCGCTCGGCCCTGCGCAACGGTCAGATCGGCTTCGTGTTCCAGTTCTACCACCTGCTGCCGGAGCTGACGGCGATCGAGAACGTGCTGCTGCCGGCCATGATCTCCAACAGCACGGCAGGGTTCAGGCGCCGACGGGCCGGTCTGCGCCAACGGGCCACCGAGATGCTCGAGGCCTTCGGCCTGGGTCAGCGCCTCAAACACCGCCCGGGTCAACTGTCCGGCGGTGAGCGCCAAAGGGTTGCCATCGCCAGGGCCCTGTTCAACGACCCCCCGTTGATCATCGCCGACGAACCGACGGGAAACCTGGACACCCAGACCGGCGAGGACGTGCTCGAGCTGCTCTTCGCGGAGCACCGGCGCCTGGGCTTCAGCCTGCTGATGGTGACCCACGACGAACGGGTCGCCAGCCGCTGCAGCCGGGCTCTCGAGATGGTCGACGGCCGCCTGCTGACCAGGCGCTGAGCGGGTCGGGGAGCCCGCGGTTCGGGGCCAGGCCCCCATGGGCGATCCCCCACGGGCGCGCCAGGTCGGGCTAAGCTCGCGGTGTGCGCAGGCCCCACCCCGATCCTCGACCCCAGCCCCGGCCCCCCATGCTCCCGGCCCGACCGTTCACTCCCAAGCTCCGCCCGCTCGTCCTCGTCGCCGCCTCGGCCGCCCTGGCGGGCACCGCCGGCGCCCAGCAGTTCACCTACCAAGCCTCCCTCCCGGGCGGCTTCGTGTGGACCGAAGGCGTCGAGGCCGCCGACGTCGACCAGGACGGCGACCAGGACCTGTTCCTGGCCAACGGCGACGGCCTCTACAGCCCCGGCACCAAGCGCCAGGCGGGCCTGGTCATCAACCAGCTCGAGCTGGGCCCGGGCCAGTTCGCCGAGGAGGGCCTCGCGCGCCTTGGCAACCACGTCTCCCACGCCAAGAACGTCAACACGGCCGACGTGGACGGTGACGGCTGGGTCGACGCCCTCTACTCCAACGCCTTCGCCACCGACCCGCCCTTCCTGTTCATCAACCGCGGCGCAGCCCAGCCGGGCTTCTTCGACGAGCAGGGCGCGACCCGCGGCCTGACGGCCCTGTTCTCGTCCGCCGGCGCCAGCTTCGGCGACGTGGACAACGACGGCGACCTGGACTTCGTGATCGGTGACACCGGGCCGGTCTTCAACGCCGCCCCGGGAGGCCGGCCGCACCTGTTCATCAACGACGGCAGCGGCGTGTTCACCGAGGACGCCGCCGGCCTGAACGCCCCGATCAAGATTGGCCACTTGGACGTAGACCTGGTCGACATCGACCTCGACTGGGACCTGGACCTCTACGGCACCAACCGCGGCAACTCGCCCGGCGGCATCCACCACCTGCTCTTGAACGACGGCGCCGGCAACTTCAGCGACGCCTCGGCCCTGACCCCCGCCACCAGCGGGAACGTCTACGAGTCCGACCTCGCCGACCTGGACGGCGACACAGACCTCGACATCTTCTTCCTGAGCCTGGTCGGCTTCAGCGACGGGCCCGCGCGCAACAACACGGTCGAGAACGGCGCGCTCAGCTTCACCAAGGCACCCCAGATCGGCGGTGACGACGACAACGAGGTCGCCTTCATCGACTACGACATGGACGCCGACTTGGACGTGGTGATCGGCTCCCTTGGCGCGCGCGAGAAGCTGATCCGCAACAACGGCGGTGGGAGCTTCACCCAGCTCACCAGCGAGATCACCAACATCTCCGACAAGACCCTCGACGTGGCCGTGGTCGACATCGACAACGACGCCGACTACGACCTGATCACAGTGCAGGGTGAGAGCTCCTCGTCGTCCTGGGACAACAAGATCTACCTCAACAACGGGCCCGCGGACACGCTCGCGCCCGTCATCCAGCGCCTCGAGGCGCTCGTCGGCGCCGGCCCGGCCGGGCCCTGGGTGGTCCGCGCCCAGGTCATGGACCAAGTCCACGACGACGGCAAGAACTGGGTCACCGGACAGGTCAGCTACCGGGTCGACGTCGGAGCCTTCCAGGGCGCCACCACTGCTGGCAAGGTGCTGCAGTCCAGCGGTTCGATCTATCGCTTCGAGATGACCGACACCGCCGCTGGCCTCGGCACGCGCCTGGTCTACGAGATCACCTTCACGGACATCGCCGGCAACAGCTCGAGCAGCGGTCAGATCATCGTGCCCCTGCAGCCCTGCGGCTTCAGCGCCTACGGCAGCGGGACGGCCGCCCACACCATGACCCTGACCGGCGTCAACGACGGGACCCTGGGTCAGAACGTCGACCTGATCACCACGGGCGCGCCGGGGGACCTGGTCTTCACGGGCCTGTCGCTGGCGGCCGGCAACCTGCCCCTGGGCGGCGGGGTGGTGTTGATCGACCTGGCGAGCCTGGTCGCGGTCCAGCCAATCGCGACGATCCCCGGCGGCAGCGCCCTGTGGATCCTGGTGATCCCCGACGACCCGGTGCTGGCCGGGCTGCGCTTCCACTTCCAGTCGATCGCCGCCGACGCGGGTCAGCCGGGTGGCTTGGCCTTCTCGGACGGTCTCGAATTGATCGCGTGCGAGTGACGCAGCCAGACGGAAAGCGTAGCTCGAACGCATAGAACAGCGTCCCCATTCCTAGCGGCCTGCGCCAAACACCTGCATTCACTCCAACTGCAACCCTTGGATTGAGGGTCGAACACACGGAAGTTCCCCGATACACGTCCGTCAGCTCGCTATCGATCCAATCATCGCAACTCCTTCGAAGGGCGACCCAGGCCTGATCGCCATGAACTTGAACTTCTTGCGCAAGTACAGGGCTCCCTCAATCACCCTGGAGCTTTCACTCGCCACAAAGAGGTGGTCGGGCCGATGGCACCAGCTGAAGGCGGGCTTTGGTTATGCCGTCAGAACCCGGAGGCTCGGGGACTTGGCTTCGGTGGTGGTGTCGTAGGCGAGGCCGAGGGGGAGGCCCCGCGGAGGCGGTAGGCCGATCACCCCTATTGACCCAGAAAGACACTCTCAATATCGTACGCGGAGAGTGCTAGAGAAGCTGCCTCCGTAGTTGATCCCCCGACCAGCACTAATTCGCCGACCCCACGCACGCATCAGCAGTGACGCTACGACGAGAAGGTCGACCAGTATGGCGTCAATTCGAAGACATTGCTCGGGGGCATGCCGCCGATCTAAGCCCGCGACAGCCGCAACTCAGTTCATTGCCCCCCTTCAACGGAAACGCCCTCCCAAGATCACCCCGATGATGCCCCGTTCGCGCAGAGCGGTATCCTGCGCCTCTCCAAGACCGATTGAGCCAGGCCCGAAAGGGCTGCGCGCGCCATCACGAGATCTTGAGAAGTCGTCACGAGAACTTAGTGAGCGGCCCCGTCACCGTCAATCGCGATACTGTACAAGAGTGGCGACGGCTGGATTCAACAATCGCTTCCAGACCATCGTAGCCCATCAAGCCAATACACCATCCAGATGCACACCCCCACACCATCCTCTGGTGATTGTGACTTCTCATCTCTAATTCGCGGGCGAGGAAGGTCGGATAATCGAGGCAAGGACAGCCCCATCTTGGATCTCGCGCGTCGGATCCTCGAATCAGAAGTCGCGTCTGCTTCAGAGTCTCGACCGGGAGAGCCGCCGCTTGACCGGCTCCGGCGCGACGCGCGTCGGGTCCTAGCAACCGTTCACGAGTCGCTGAATGTGGAAGCGGTGTCAATCTTCGCCTATTTCGCGGCAGATCAATCACTTCACTGCCTGGCAAGCGTAGGGGGACCCGAAGTTAGGCCAGCAACTGGCGAGATTGAGAAATACGGCCTCGGAGAGCCCTTCACCGGCCAGGCCTTTAGCAATGGAAGGGCCATATACCTGAACGGGGATGAAATTAGCAATTACCCCAATGCCTCGCCCGACAGAATCCGCTATTGGAGCAACCGGCTAGCCTCAAAGAAGATCGCATCCCTCGCACTCATCCCATTTCGAGGCGGCCAAGAAGGCGAAGGAGTCATCCGCGCCTTTAACAGGACGACGTCGAGCGGCGAATTAAATCTACTCGGATTCTCGAAAGAGTCGGACCAGATCATCCTCGAACACGCTGCGAGCCTCATTGGACTAGTAATGCAAGGGGCCTGGGCTCGCCGTCAGTCTGGCGAAATGCAGATCCTTATCGCGGAACTGCAGCGCCCACCATGGAACCGACTCAGCAACCAAGTAGCTAGAGGCGCCGCGAAGATTGCGAACTGCCCGGCCGTCGCAATCTATGAAGCAGTCAATGCCAAGTCGAAATCGGCAATGACGCTTATTGCCCAAGTCGGATTTTCAGCAGTACTTGACGAGATCAGCACCCTAGACAAGTCAAGTCTCTCCTCGGAGGTCGCCTTCACAAGGGAAGTTCTATCCATCGACGACATCTCCCGACACCCCCAAGCAAAGAATCAACGAGTGATGAAGCAGCTTCGCCTCAAGTCGGGGCTGCTCGTCCCGTGGCGCTCATCCAATAGGTGTGGTTCACTCGCGGTGTTTTCTGTTCGGCAACGTCGATTTCAGGAGCGAACAGTAGATCTGCTACTGGCCTTATCATCAGCCTTAGGCGGAACTCTCGACCTGGACGAAGCCGTGCTCCAGAGGGACAAACTTCGGGAAGTTATAGCCCGAATCTCGCATACCCTCAAAGGGCCACTCGCTGGGATTCGAACGGAGCTCCAACACATTCGTCGAGATCTTGAGATCGGTCACAGCGAAACTGCTGCGCTGGCTTCGCTCAATAGGGCGAGAATAGAGACCGAACGAGCTTCTGCGCGGGTTGACCACCAGCTCAGGCTGTATCGAGGTCAACTCGACGAATCGGAGGTGAATCTGCAGCCTACGAGACCATCAGATCTGATCTTTCTTGTCACGGAACGATGGCAAGTTCGAGCTGCTCGAAGAGGGCAGCGTTTTGCGGTCTACGACTCGATAAGGTCAGCCCCAAACATCCTCGCCGACGACCTACTCGCGGAGATCGCCCTCGATGACCTGATAGACAACGCCATCAAATACGCCTGGCGAAACACAGTCATCGAGATTGGCTGCCGCGTACTGGAACCCTACTTAGACATTCAGGTAACGGACCGAGGGCTTGGGATCTCCTCGGGAGAAATAGCCTCACTCACTGGGCCCGGCATCCGCGGATCAACCAGAGATATCGAGAGAGAGATCGAAGGGAGTGGCTTTGGGCTCGCAAACGTTAAGACAATTATGGACTTGCATGGCGGCCACCTCACATTCTCAAGCGAGTCGTTTCTCGATGACATGAACCGTCGCCAGCGGAACGAAGGACACATCGTCTCTGCAACACTTCGCTTTCAACTCGCCAGACCCCGATCGCAACGCTAGCCCAAAGCTCGACAGCGCCTCGACGATCGCCAAGACATCCAAGAATGGAGGAACGGTAATGACCCTACTCTCTCTCCCTGAGCCTCGCGTGCTCGCAGTTGATGACGAGTTCGAGCAACTAGAGCCGGATTTGGAGCTGGTGCGACACACGCACCCCTCCGTCCACACCTGCACCGTAGCAACACGCGAAGAGGCCTTAGAGACTTTGCGATCTTGGGACGCGGAGAGGCGTCCAATTCAGGCAGTCGTCGTCATGGACCTGATGCTCGAAGACGATAATGCCGAGACAGGAGTCTCGCTCATTCGGGAGATCGATCAGTGGAGAAGAACAAAGGACTCCGGCAGTAGGCTCGCGATCGAACTCCTCGCCTACTCGTCCGCATCGGACGACTACCTAGCCGAAGCTCGGCGCAATGGGGCCGTGAAGGCGTTCGCAAAGGTCACCGAAGCAGACGACCTATGGAATCAGATCCCTTTTTTCCTCGGAGTAGAGGGACGAGTAGTAGAAGAGGTCGTCGCGTCGGTCATTCAGATCGATTTCAAGAGGTCTTGGAAGGAGCACACAGGAATGGCTGAGATCGCGCTCACAAGGAGAGATGAGGGTTGGGCAGCTTCAGCATTCCTCGAGCTTGAGTTAATCCCAACTTCTTGTCGTCAACCGGGGGCAAGCTTCATTATTCAGACCGAGGAGAGAATCACCCAAGACGGTGGTGGAGTAACAATTCACTCGAGGACCTCAGATTCCGTGGACTGGTCAACTTCTGGCCTCGACAGTTTGTTTTCCTTAATGAGACGCACTATCGACAAGCTGGAATAACCCCGAAGCGATCTACATCTCGAACATCCCAGCTCAATTATTCAATCAGAATGAGAGGAGGATCATGCAGCTGTACTTGATGTCAGTTGGCCATGCGCTTTCTGCAGTCGTTGAGCTCTCGGAGAGGCTCTTCATCCTATATGACTGCGGCCTTCAGGGCCATGCAAGCAGCTCGAATCCAGCACTTGAGTTCCTAAGCGAGCGCATCGACGGCGACTGCGAGATCTACGCGTTTGTCTCCCATCTAGACCTCGATCACATCAATGGCTTCGAGGACCTCCGCAGCGACAAATTCAAGAAGGTCCGGCGTGCGATTAGAGGCTTCTTCTGCAACAAGCTGCTGGAGACAACAGTGATTCGCGCAGCCCTCGCGACGGAAGCTGGGCTCAGGCGATCGATAGTGGGAAGCCCACTCGCGCGAACCTACAGATCGCTTTGGGCGCTCACTCAACTTCTCGCACTTGAGAATCAGATTCTTGCTGAGCAAGGCGCGCCATTTGAGCCGGCCCTACTCGGGAAGACACTAGATAGTGGAAAGCTGTCCGCGCGTTTTGTGGCATCGTGTAAAAGAGAGGGTGTTGACCCAAAGATCTGGGGGCCTACAGAATCTCGACTCGCAACCGCTACCGACCTGACATTTGTTGATGCAACGACATCGACGCCCTCTGACGTCCTAGGTGCGATCGCTCGAGGCCTGCCAGCCTCAAACGATACCAGTATCGTATTGCAGCTCATAGGCCGATCGGATGAGAGAATTCTACTTCTAGGCGATGCAACCGGCGAAGAACTAGAAGAGGCATTAGACTCAGGGCTAGTCCAGGCGGACCTTCAATCCGACGTGATCGTGGCGTCACACCACGGCGCGAGTTTGTCCAGAGGGATCGAATCGGAAGATACTCGAATCCTACAAGGGCTTGCTAGAAGTGGATCAATTGATGGCGGCGGTTTGGTTCTAGTATCAAATGGGAGCAGGGGGGTATCAACTTCGCGAACTAGATGCCATCCACACCCAAGCGTGGTCAGCGCGTGCCGCAGTCTCAACCTCTCAATAAGATGCACTGCTGTGCCGAAGCAAATCGAAAGTCCCACAAAAACTCAGATCGACAAAGTTGACTCCGACCTGCTTCGCTACCTGGGTAGCAGAGTTCAATCGGTGTCGATGAGCGGGGATGACTCAGCCCAAGGTTCTGAATGCAACGGGTCCATTCGTTGCGGACTCTCAAGTTCCGGCGTAAAGATCACCACTGTCGGGACTGGCCACGGACAGCATGGTTGCTGTCAAACATGATCTGCTCACACGCTCAGGAGCGGATCTCGCCCGACCAGCCCAGGCGCTCGCGCAGGCGGCGGTAGGGATCGAGGCCGGGCAGGCTGAGCAGCGGGTAGGGCACCGGGTGGCGAGCCAACAACAGCTCGTCACCCACGCCCAGGGTGGCGAAGCGCTGGCCGTCGACGACAATGTCCGCCTCGGCACCGTCGTCGACGAGCCGCACGCGCAGACCGTGGTCGGGGTGCAACACGATCGGACGGGTGGAGAGGCCCTGGGAACAGATCGGGACCACCACGATGCCGAGCATGGAGGGCGCCAGGATCGGTCCCCCCGCCGACAGGGCGTAGGCCGTGGACCCGCTGGGGCTGGCCACGATCAGGCCGTCGGCGCGGTAGTCGGTGACCCAATCGACGCCCACGTCGAGGCCCAGGTGCAGCATCGACTCCTCGGGGCGCCGCGAGACGACCAGGTCGTTGAGGGCCACCGCTTGGGACTCCCCCGCTGCGCTGCGGTGGCGCAAGAGCAGGCGCATCCGCGGCTCCAGCACGCCCTCGCCGTCGAGCACGCCCTGGAGGGTCTCCTCCCAACGCGTGACCGGCGTCGAAGCCAGGAAGCCGACCCGGCCGAAGTTGATGCCGAGGGTCGGCACCGGGTGATCGCGGAAGGCGCGCACGGCCGTCAGCATCGCGCCGTCACCGCCCAGCACCACCACCAGGTCGGGCACGTCGATCGCGGCCCCGCACTCCAGATCGTGCTCGCGTTCGCGGGCGAAGGACAACAGGTCGCCGTGGGAGTCGACCCGCGTCACGCGCTCCTCGAGCCACGGCAAGAGTCGTGCGGCCAACTGGGTGGCGGCGACCTTGTCCGAATGGGTCAGGACCAGGACCCGCTCGACCCGAGTCTCCAGGCGCAGGGACGGGCGGGCATCCACCTTGGTCGGGTCCATGGTCCGGTCCGTCAGACGCGGGAGCGCTCGAGGAACTGCACCACCGTGCGCTCGACGCCGTCGGCGTCGATACCGCAGCGGGCGAGCTGCTCCTCGCGGCGGGTGCAGTGGTCCTGGAAGCGATCCGGGATGCCCAGCACGCGGATCTGGGCCCTGGCCCCGCGCATGCGACTGGCCGATTCGAGCACGGCCGAGCCGAAGCCGCCCGCGCGCTGGTGTTCCTCGAGGGTGATCAGCAAGCGGTGGGAGCGCAGGTCCTTGGCCAGGCGCTCCTCGTCGAGAGGCTTCGCGAAGCGCGCATCCACGACACCGACCAGGATCCCGCGCTCGCGCAGGCGTTCGGCAGCCAGGATCGCCTCAGGCACCAGGGCCCCGTAGGCCCAGATCACGACATCCTCGCCCTCCAGCAGGACCTCGGCGAGGCCCGGGACCATCGCCGCGCGCTCGCTCTCGTGCACGCGCTCGCGACCGGGGCAGCTCCCACGCGGATAGCGAATGCCCGTCGGCCCATCCAGGCGCAGGCCCAGCTCGAGCATTCGACGCGCGTCCGTCGCGTCCCGCGGAGCGCAGAGCGTGAAGTTCGGCAGGGTGCGCAGGTAGGCGATGTCGAACACGCCGTTGTGGGTCGGCCCGTCCTGCCCCACCAGGCCCGCGCGGTCCATGGCGAAGACCACCGGCAGGTTCTGCAGGGCGACCTCCTGGAAGACCTGGTCGTAGGCCCGTTGCAGGAAGGTCGAGTAGATCGCGACGACCGGACGCAGGCCGGCCTTGGCCATGCCGGCCGCCATCGCCACGCCGTGCTGTTCGGTGATGCCCACGTCGTGGAAGCGCGCGGGGAAGCGCTCGGCGAATTGCACCAGACCGGTGCCCGAGGGCATGCCGGCGACGATCGCGTGGACCCGCGGGTCGCGCTCGACCTCCGCCGCCAGGGCGCTGGCGAAGGCCTCGGTGTGGCTGATGCCTGCCTCCACCGTGGTGCCCTCCAGGCAGCCGCCCGAGGGTTGCACCTTGATCGACTCGGGCGTGGCTCTGGGCGCGGTGATCGACTTGGGCGGCTTTGCCGCGTGGACGCGTTCGGGGTGGGTCGGCGCGTCCGGGTGGCCCTTGCCCTTCTGGGTCAGGGTATGGAGCAGCACGACACCGTCCAACTCGCGCGCCGCCTCGAGCCGGGAAACCAACTGGTCCACGTCGTGTCCATCGAGGGGGCCGACGTAGGTCACGCCCAACTCCTCGAACACGTGCCCGGCAACGATCGAATGGCGCAGGACCTCGCGCACCTGGTCGAGGGTTCGCTCGACGCGATCGCCGATCAGCGGGATCGAGGCGATCAGGTTGTGGATCTCCTGCTGGGCGCGCTGCAGGGTGCGGTTCGAGCGGATGCGCGACAGGTAGCGACCGAGGCTGCCGACCGAACGGCTGATCGACCACTCGTTGTCGTTGAGCACCACGATCAACTTCTCGCCGGCGCTGCCCGCGTCGTTCAGGGCCTCGAACGCCACGCCGGCGCCGAGACTCGAGTCCCCGATCACGGCCACCACCGAGGGCGGGTCCGGCTCGTGGGCCGTGGCGCGCGCCAGGCCGGTGGCCAGGCTGATCGAGGTCCCGGCGTGTCCCAGGTGGAACAGGTCCTGCTCGGACTCCTCGGGGTTGGTGAAGCCGCACATGCCCCCCGTCTGCCGCAGGGTGGGGAACAAATGCCGACGTCCCGTGAGCACCTTGTGCGGATAGGCCTGGTGGCTCGTGTCGTAGACCACCCGGTCGCGCCGGAAGTCGAAGACGCGGTGCAGGGCGACGGTCAGCTCGACCACGCCCAGGTTGCTGCCCAGGTGCCCGCCGGTGGACAACACCGCTTCGAGCAGGAAGCGGCGCAACTCGTCGCAGACCTCGGGGAGTCGCTCGCGCTCGAGCTCGCGTAGAGCGTCGGGCGAGGACTCGATCAGGTCCAGGAGCGGGTAGCCGACGGCGGCGCCGTCGTCGTCGAGCGCGGGTGAATCCGCGGGTACGGGATTCGATCCCGGACTGGGAGGGGGAGCGGACATCGTTGGCCACCGAGGGGGGAGACGGACGGCAGCACGCCTAGGATCGACCCCTCCCGGCCTGAATGCAAGCCGGTGGCCGCCTCCGGGCCGGATCAGGTCCGGCGCTCGAGCATTCGGTCGATCAGGGCCACGGCTCGATGGCCCTGAACCCAGCCCAAACGCGCCGCTGCGGCGCGAGCCCGCTCCGCCTGGAGCTGGGCCTCGGCGCGGGCACCATCGAGGCCCAACTCGGCCACCAGGGTGTCGCGCTCCAGGGCCGCGTCCTTGCCCGGCGTCTTGCCCAGGGTGGCGGCGTCGCCGGTGACGTCCAAGAGATCGTCGACGGCCTGGAAGCAAAGGCCCAGGGCCCTGCCGAAATCAGCCGCCGCCGCCCGAGCGTCGGCGTCCGCGCCGGCGGCCGTGGCACCCAGCTCCGACGCTGCTCCCATCAGGGCCGCGGTCTTGAGACGGTGCACCTCGCGAATCCCCTCGTGCCCCGGGGCCCGCAGGTCCGAGCGCAGGTCCAGGACCTGCCCCCCCACCATGCCGCCCGACCCGGCGGCCCGGGCCAGGACCAGTGCCAGCTCACCGGCCCGCGCGCCGCAACCCCCGAGCACCTCGAAGGCCAGGGTCAAGAGCGCGTCGCCGGTCAGCACGGCCACATCCTCGCCATAGGCCACGTGGCAGGTGGGCCGGCCGCGGCGCAGGTCGTCGTCGTCCATGCAGGGCAGGTCGTCGTGGACCAGGCTGTAGGTGTGGACCAGCTCGATCGCCAGGGCCCCCGGCAGGGCCAGCTCGCTGGTCCCGCCGAGCTCCTCGCAGACCATCCGCACCAGGGCCGGTCGCAGGCGCTTGCCGCCGGCGAGCAGCACGTACTCCATGGCCTCGCGTAGCAGACCAGGCCATTCGGGACGCCGCTCGGCGCAGACCAACTCCGCCAGCCCCTGCTCGATCCAGGCCTGCGCGGCCTCGATCCATGCGTCGCCCGCCTGCGATGCGAGGGTGCGCTCGGCCCGGGTCGAACTGTCTTCGTCCGCTGCCACGCCGCTCACTCGCCGCCCGCCAGGTCCGGATCGCCCTCGAAGGGGCGCAGGGCTCGATCCGCGTCGGCGGTCAACTCCTCGACCCGCGCGCGTTGGGCAGCCAGGGTCGCGTGGCAGCTCTTGAGCAGCTCGATTCCGCTGGTGTAGCGCTCGATGGCAGGCTCGAGCCCCAGGTCGCCGGCCTCCAGCTCGCTGACGATCGACTCGAGGCGCTCGAGGCGCTCGTCGAATCCGAGCTCCTCCGCGGCCCCGTCGCTGTTCGAGGTGTTCTTCGCCATGGGCCCGGGAGTCTACGACTTCGCCGTGTCCGCGGCATGCCCCCTGGACGCTGGCGCCGACGGAGTCCGCCGGGCGATACTCGCGCCCTTGGCCCCTCCGCCCGATCGCCTCCCCCAGCCGCAGTACGCCGCCGTCGACCTGGGCTCGAACAGCTTCCACATGCTGATCGCCCGGGTGGTGGACGACGAGCTCTTGATCGTCGACCGCCTGCGGGAGCCCGTGCGCTTGGCCGCTGGGTTCGATGAGAACAACCGCCTGCGGCGCTCGGCGCGGGAACGGGCGCTCGAGTGCCTGGATCGCTTCGGGCACCGGCTGGCGGACGTCCCGCGCTCGAACGTGCGGGTGGTGGGCACGAACACCCTGCGCAAGGCGCGCAACACGCGCAGCTTCCTGCGCCACGCGGAGGAGGCCCTGCGCCATCCGATCGAGATCATCTCCGGCCAGGAGGAGGCGCGACTCGTGTACCTGGGCGTCGCCCACGACCTGTCGGACGACGGCGGCCGTCGCCTCGTGGTCGACATCGGCGGCGGCAGCACCGAGTGCGTGATCGGACGGCGCTTCGAGCCGCTCTTGCGCGACAGCCTCCACATGGGCTGCGTCTCGTTCAGCCAGCGCTACTTCGACAACGGTGAACTCACCCGCGAGCGCTTCCGCGCCGCGGAGCTGGCGGCGGGGCTCGAGCTCCAGGGCCTGCAGGAGAGCTATCGTGCCCTCGGCTGGGAGGACGCCGCCGGTTCGTCGGGCACGATCAACTCGATCGGTCGGATCATCGACGAGGCCGGCTGGGAAGGCGGCGGGATCACCTACGCCAACCTCAAGAATCTGCGCCGCGAGATGATCGCCGCGGGACACATCGACCAGCTGGTGCTCCCGGGTCTGACACCCGATCGCACGCCCGTTCTGGCCGGGGGGCTCGCGATCCTCAAGGCGATCTTCTCCTCGCTGCGGATCGAACGGATGCAGCTCTCGTCCTTCGCCCTGCGCGAGGGCTTGCTGTACGACTTGATCGGTCGCATTCGCCACGAGGACGTGCGCGACCGGACGATCCAGCGCATGCAGGAGCGCTACCAGGTCGACCGCAACCAGGCCTCGCGAATCGAGCGCACGGCGATCCGCGCGCTGCGACAGGTGGCCGCCATCTGGGAGCTGGACGAGGAGCAGGCCGGCCGCTTCCTCTCCTGGGCTGCCCAGCTCCACGAGATCGGCCTGGCCCTGAACCACTCGGGCTACCACAAGCACGGCGCCTACCTGGTGGCCAACAGCGACCTGCCCGGCTTCAGTCGCGACGACCAGGAACTCCTGGCCGTGATGGTGCGCGCCCACCGGCGCAAGCTGACCAAGCAGATGTTCGCCGCCCTGGGTCCGGGCACCGCACGCAAGGCCCTGCAGCTCACCACGCTCCTGCGGCTGTCCGTGCTACTGCACCGCAGCCGCCGCGTCGAAGCCCTACCCCCGCTCGTGCTTCGAGCGGCTCGCTCCGCGCTTGCCCTCGACCTTCCGCCCGGCTGGCTTGACGCGCAGCCGCTCGCCCGCGCGGACCTCGCGGTCGAGGCGTCCCAGCTTGCGGCGGTCGGGTTCGACCTGCGGGTCGGAGAAATCGGCCAAGAGGGTCAATAGTTCCCGCTGCGACGCTCGGTCCCGCGCCCGCGCCGGGTGGACTCGAGCGTAGCTGCCGTCGGCCTGCATCAACCAGGACTGCAGGTTGTCCTTGAGTGGTAGGTCCAGCCCTTCGCGCAGGACACGCTTCTTCAACTTCGGATCCTCGACGGGGAAGCAGCACTCGACGCGCCTGAAGAAGTTGCGCGACATGAAGTCCGCGCTCGAGCACAGCACGCGGTCCTCGCCCCCGGCGTGGAAGTGGAAGACGCGGTGGTGCTCGAGGAAGCGCCCGATGATCGAGCGCACCCGGATGTTCTCGCTGACCCCGGGAATGCCCGGGCGCAGGCAGCAAGCCCCGCGCACGATCAGGTCGATGCTCACCCCAGCCTGGGAGGCGCGGTACAGGGCGATCGCGATCTCGGGCTCGGTCAAGGAGTTCATCTTGGCCCGAATCGCCGCCGGTCGACCCGCCCGCGCCGCCTCGGCCTCCGCGTCGACCATCTCGACCAGCGTCTTGTGGAGCGTGAACGGCGCCTGCAAGAGCTTCTTGAGTCGACGCACCTTGCCCATGCCGGTCATCTGCAGGAAGAGCTGGTGCACGTCCTCGCACAGCACCGGATCGCTGGTCAACAGGCCGAAATCCGTGTACGTCCGCGCGGTGCCCGGGTGGTAGTTGCCCGTGCCCAGGTGCGCGTAGCGTCGCAGGCGCCGCCCCTCGCGCCGCACCACCAGCAGCATCTTGGCGTGGGTCTTGTAGCCCACGATGCCGTACACCACGTTGACCCCCGCCGCCTGCAGCCGATGGGCCAGGTCGATGTTGGCGCGCTCGTCGAAGCGTGCGCGCAGCTCGACCACCGCGGTGACCTCCTTGCCGGCCTCGGCGGAGTCGATCAGCGCCTCCACCACCGAGGAGTGCTCGCCGGTGCGGTACAGGGTCTGCTTGATCGCCAGCACGTTCGGATCGGCCGCCGCCTGGCGCACCAGGTCGACCACGGGCTGGAAGGACTGGTAGGGATGGTGCACCAGCAGGTCACGCTCGCCCAGGGCCGCGAACATGTCGGCGCCCTGCTCGAGTCCCTCGGGCCAACCGGGCACGAAGCTGCGAAAGCGCAGGTCCGGGCGCTCCACCAGGTCGATCAAGCCGGCCAGGCGGTGCAGGTTGACCGGGCCGTTGACCTGGTACAGGTCCTGCTCCCCCAGGCTGAACTGGTCGAGCAGGAACTCGGTCATCTCGACCGGGCAGTTGTCGGCCACCTCGAGCCGCACGGCGTCACCGTAGTTGCGGCGGGGCAACTCCCCCTCGAGGGCGTGCAGCAGGTCGTCGACCTCCTCCTCCTCGACCCACAAGTCACTGTTGCGCGTGACTCGGAACTGGTAGCAGCCGCGCACTTCCATGCCGGGGAAGAGCTCGTCCACGTGGGCGTGGATCACCGACGAGAGCAGCACGAAGGAGTTGGGCTCGGTCGCGACCTCCTCCGGGAGCGGGATCACCCGCGGCAGGGAGCGAGGCACGTTCAGGGCCGCCAACCCGTCGTTGCGCCCGAAGGCGTCCTTGCCCTGCAGGGAGATCAGGAAGGTCAGGCTCTTGTTGACGATGCGCGGGAAGGGATGGGCCGGGTCGATCGCCATGGGCGTCAGGACCGGCTGCACGTCGCGCCGGAAGTGCTTGCGCACCCAGGCAGCCTGGTCCTCGTTCCACTGGTCCCGGGCCACGACTTGGATGCCCTCCGCCGCCAGGGCGGGCAGGATCATCTCGTTGAGGGTCCGATACTGCTCGTCGACCAGCTCGTGGGCCTTGGTCGAGATGGCCTGCAGGACCTCACGCGGTGAGTTCCCGTCGGGTCCGGGAGGCCGCGTGACGCCCGCCACCACCTGCTGGCGCAGACCCGCTGCACGGATCTCGAAGAACTCGTCGAGGTTCGTGGTGCAGATCGCGAGGTAGCGCAGCCGCTCCAAGAGCGGGTTGTGCTCATCCTGAGCCTGGGCCAGGACCCGCTGGTTGAACTCCAGCAGGGACAGGTCCCGGTTGAGGAACAGCTCCGGCTGGCGTAGGTCGATCGGAGGCTGGTGCTCGGGTTGCTTCACGGCGCGGGTCGAATCTGCTCGGACACTCTCATCGGCCGAAGGTGCCCGGTCGCTGGACTTCGCAGCCTCGGCCCCCCATCGCCGCCGGGCAAGTTAATATGCCCGGCCCCCGATGCCCCGGACCATCCCGCTGCGACCCGCCCTCGATGACCTGCGTGGGCACCTGCCCGCGGCACTGGAGGGCCTGGATCCCGAGGGAGTCCATCAGTTGCGCGTGGCCGCGCGACGCATCGCCGTCTGGCTCGAGCTGGCCGAGCGGCGGACCTTGGCCGGGGATCTGCATTGGCTACGCAAGGTCGCTGGCGAAGTGCGGGATCTCGACGTGCTGATGATGCAGCCCCTCCCCGAGCGCCTGGGCAGCGAACTCGCGGCCCGGCGCGACGGCGCACGACGGGAGCTCGTGGACGAGCTCGAGAGCACTCGACTCACCGGCCTGCTGGCCGCGCTCGAGAATTTGTCGGCCCTCTCCGCGCGGAGCGCAGCCGACGGCGTGGCCCGACTGGTCGATGTCGTCCGCCGGCGGGGCGAGCAGGTCGACCGCGAGCGCAAGAGTTCCCGAGCCCAACGCCGACGGCTGCATGCCCTGCGACGGGCGCTGCGACGGCTGCGCTACGCCCGCGAATGGCTGGGAGAGAACGACCCTGCCCTGAAGCGGCTGCAGACCGCCCTGGGAGAGCTCAACGATCTGGAGCAGCTGCGGCGCCGCCTAGGCCTGCTCGACGACCGCCAGCAACTGGACGACTTCGCCCGCGAGTTGGCGGCCCGCATCGACGACGCCCACGTGGACGCACTGGCCGCATGGCACGAATGCCGCGGCGAGCTGGTGGGCAAGACCGCTGGACGGAGCCGCTGAAGGGCGCCACGATCCGACCATGCACCTGCACCTGGTTCGACATGCGATCGCAGCCGAGCGCGCCGGCGCGGAGCGAGACGCGGCCCGCCCGCTCACCGCGGAGGGCAAGCGACGCTTCCGCAAGTGCGCCCGAGGCCTGGGTCGGATCGGCCCGCGCTACGACGCGATAGTGCACAGTCCCCTGCTGCGCGCCGTAGAGAGCGCGGAGTTGATGGCCGGGCTCTGTGACGACATCCGCGTCGATGACCTCCTCGCGCGGCCGCCGGGTCGGCCCCTGTTCACCCTCTTGTCCGAGCTCCAGCAGCAGGGTGCCGAGCGACTGGCGTTGGTCGGGCATCAGCCCTGGCTGGGGGAACTCGCCGCGTGGTTGACCATTGGCTCGACCGAGGCCGCCAGTTCCCTGCCGCTCAAGAAGGGTGGCGTGATCTGGCTCGAGGGCAACCCCGTGCCCGGCGGCATGGTCCTACGCGCGTCGATCCCGCCGGCGCTATTGCGCTCGATGCGGTAGCCGAAGTGTGGGCCGGCGCTGGCCGCGGACACCGGCGGCCGAAGCGAGCTAGTGTCCTGGATCCGAAATTCGGCGTCACTTCCCGGAGGTCCGATCGATGCTGGCTAGGCGCGCCGACGACGCGTATCCGCTGCGATACTCGGAGGAGGCGCTGGCGACGCCAGCGGCGATCGGAGCCCGGGAAGTGACGCCGAATTTCGGATCCAGGACACTAGAGTCGCGGCTCGAGCACGTCCCGCGTCGGCAGGCTGGGGAAGGACCCCTGCACTTCCGCCGACAGGGCCGAGGCCGCGCAGGCGAAGCGCAGGGCCTGGTCCCAGCGCTGTTCCTCGGCCAGGGCCACTGCCAGGGCGCCGCAGAAGGCGTCGGAGGCCGCGGTGGAGTCGAGCCGCTCGGCGGGGAAGCCCGCTTGCTCGAAGGTGCGCTCGCCGTCGAAGAACATCGCGCCGCGCTTGCCCCGGGTCAGCACCACCTTGGACGGTCCCAGGGCCGCGATGCGGCGCATCAGCCCGGAGTCCGAACACTCGTCCTTCTCGACCCGTGCCAGCCGAGCGCCCTCGCGCCGGTTGGCCACGATCACGTCGATCTTGGCCAGGAACTCGCGCGACAACTCGCGCGCGGGCGCAGCGTTCAGCACCACCAGGGCGCCCGACGCCCGCGCCAACTCGACCGCGGCCGACAGGGCGTCTTCGCCGATCTCGAGCTGACACAGGAAGACCTTGGCGTGGGCGAAGGCCTCCCGCGCGGCCTCGATCACCGCCACGTCCACCATGCGGTTGGCACCCGGACCGATCACCGTCGCGCTCTCGCCCGAGGCGTGCCGAGCGCGCAGGGCCACGCCAGTCACGGCAGCGCTGGAGGAGACGACCCCCGAGAGGTTCACGCCCTCGGCCAAGAGCGCCGAGCGCAAATCCGCTCCCCAACCGTCGTCGCCGACCGCACCGACCAGACTGACGCTGGCCCCGAGGCGCGCCGCGGCCACCGCTTGGGTCGCTCCCTTTCCGCCGGGATGGACCTCGAGGCCCTTGCCGATCTCGGTCTCGCCGACGGACGGAAGGTGTTCGACCTCGATGGTGAGGTCCATGTGCAGCGCACCGAGCACGCAGATCGCTTCACTCATCGGGGGCGTGTCGCGTTGCGCTGCGGGTCGAAGGCGCGGTGCGACGGGGGTCGGAGACCGGCGTCGGAGGGGGAACGGGAGGACAGGGGACGGTCTCTGCGGTGTCGCTCGGAGTCGCACTCCGGTCGAGCGAGCGGGGCAGGATACCCAGGTCAGACCGATCCCGGACGCGCGCGGCTCCAGACGAGGCGCCCCGCGAGATAAAGCGACCCGACCAGGAGGGTTAGGGCACCCGCCGGAACCGAGGCAGAGGGCGCGATCAAGGCCGACACCGTTGCCGCGAGCAGAGCTGCCGATCCCCCCCACAGTCCCCGCGCGAGCGGGCCGGCGGCCGCGCCTGGGACCAGGGCCAGGGCGCCGACCAGCGGCAAGGGACCCACCGACGCCGCCACGAGACCCATTCCCAAGGGCGCCCATCGGCGAGCGCCGCCTGGCAGACAGGTGACTGCCCAGCCCAAGAGGGCCAGGGCCGTGTCGGTCACCGATGGCGCCCAGTACCCGCCGAGCAGAAAGCGCCCGCGCGAGGCCTGGGCCTCAGGCGCCCCTGCGGCGACGAACCCCAGCCAGCCCCACAGGGCAGCGGCCAGCAGCAACGCCGAGCACAGGGCCAGGGCGGGCCGAGTGCGGGTCCATCGAAGCGAGAGGGCCGCAGCCGCCATCGCCGCGAGGGCCGCGGTCACTGATCGCAAGACGCTAGCGGTCGGTGGCCAGACCTCGCCGCGCTCGAGCACCAGCGCCGCCGCCGCACTGGCCGCGAGGCTCGCGGCCACGATCGAGAGGCTCGGCCAGCGCCGCCGGGCGTCGGTCGAGCCGCCCTCTGCCATCCCGACCACCGCGCCCGCCGCCACCAGGCAGAGCACCGTGCGCCAGGTCGCGGCGGCCAGGCTGGCCGCGCCGCTCGCCGGGGCATCGCCGAGGGCCGCCGACCACAACAGTCGAGCCGCTCCGTCGATGGGCAGCAGCGCGTTCAAACAACCGAAGCCGGTGACCACCAGGGCCAGGGCCGCGATCCACACCGACGATCGCCCGCCCCTCAGCGAACGAGTTCGGCCCATCCGAAGTGCACCGGGACCTCGATGTTCGGGTGGATGCTCTCAAACACCGGACAGGTCTCGGCGGCGCGCTCCAACACGTCGCGGGCCTCATCGGCGAGGTTCGGCAGGGCGAACCGCACCTCCAGCTTCGAGATCCGCCTACGGGGATCCGCGACCATGTGCTTGGTCACCTTGACCGTCGCGCCGTCCAGGTCCCAGCCCTCGTCCCGGGCCCGGATGCCCATGATCGTGAGCATGCACGAGCCAAGAGCCGTGGCCACCAGATCGGTCGGCGAGTAGGACTCGCCGCGCCCCTGGTTGTCGACAGGAGCATCGGTGACCAGTTCGGCCGAAGAAGGAGCGTGGACCGCGCCGCAACGCAGCTCGCCGCGATAGGTGACGTGGATCTCGACCATGGCCGCAGAGCTTACGGAGCCGCGCTGGCTTTCGGGCTAACCTGTCGCCCATGAGCGACCTCTCCCAACGACGTGCCCTGGTGACCGGGGCTTCGGCCGGAATCGGCGAGGCCACGGCCCGCGCCCTGGCCGCCGCCGGCGCCCGCGTCACCCTCGCCGCCCGCCGCTTCGAGCGCGTCCAGGCCATCGCGGCCGAACTCGATGGCGCCGAGGCCCTGGCCCTCGACGTAACCGACAGCGCCGCGGTGACCGCCGCCCTCGCGGGCCGCGAGTTCGACCTGGTGGTGGCCAACGCGGGCCTGGCCCGCGGGGTCGAGCCCCTGCAGGAGGGCGACCCCGCGGAGTGGTCCGAGGTCATCGACACCAACGTCAAGGGTGTGCTCAACACGGTTCGCGCCACCCTACAGCCGATGCTCGACGCCGGCCGCGGCGACGTGATCCTGCTCGGCAGCGTGGCCGGGCGCCAGGTCTACCCGGGCGGCGCGGTCTACTGCGCCAGCAAGCACGCGGTGCGCGCCATCTACGAGGGCCTGCGCCAGGACGCCGGCGGGCGCGGCGTGCGCTTCAGCACGGTCGATCCGGGGATGGTCAAGACCGACTTCAGCCGCGTGCGCTTTCGCGGTGACGAGCAGCGCGCCGCCGCGGTCTACGACGGCGTGGATGCGCTGACACCGGAGGACGTCGCCGAGTCGATCGTCTGGATCGCGACTCGTCCCCAACGCGTCAACGTGGGCGAACTCGTGCTCTGGGCCTCGGCCCAGTCGAGCACCACCAAGCTCACGCGCCGCTGAACGGGGCCCGCGCGCGTCCGGGTAGGCGGTCTTGTGCCTGGCACCGTACGAACGCCTACCCGGAGCCACTCTGCCCGGGGAGCCCTCCTCGCCCGCTCAGTAGCTCTCGTCGTCGGTCGGGAACTCGCCCGACTTGACGTCGGCGACGTAGCTCTCGAAGGCGCGCTGCATCTCATCCCCCAGGGACGCGTAGCGCCGCACGAAGCGCGGGTGGAACTTGCTGTAGAGCCCGAGCATGTCGTGGCTGACCAGGATCTGCCCGTCGCAGTGGGGTCCGGCCCCGATGCCGATGACCGGGATCTCGAGCTCGTCGGCCAGGCGCTTGCCGAGCGCCGCCGGCACCTTCTCCACCACCACGGCGCTGGCCCCGGCGTCCTGCAGCGCGCGCGCACCGGCCAGGACCTCATCGGCCTCGGCAGGGTTCGTCGCGCGCACCTTGTAGGTGCCGAACTTGTGGATCGACTGTGGTGTGAGCCCCACGTGCCCCATGACCGGAATCCCGGCGTCGACGATGCGCGCCACGGTCGGCGCGACCTTCTCGCCGCCCTCGACCTTGACCGCCTCGACCCCGGACTCCTGCACCATGCGGCCGGCGTTCCGCAGGGCCTCGTCGGAGTTCACCTGGAAGCTCATGAAGGGCAGGTCGCCCACCACCAGGGCCCGCGCCACCGCGCCCGAGACGATCGACGCGTGGTAGAGCATGTGCTCCATGGTCACGGTGACCGTGGAATCACGACCCTGGACCACGGTGGCCACCGAATCGCCGACCAAGATCACATCGATGCCGGCCAGGTCGAGGACCTGCGCCATCTGGTGGTCGTAGGCGGTCAGGGCGCTGATCTTGATGCCCTTGGCCTTCATGCGGCGCAGGGCTTCGGTCGTCACCTTGCGCCGCCGGGGCGGGGGGGGAGTCGCACTCATGGGGCGGTCGATTCGGGTCCGATGGGTCCGAAGAGGGCGCAGAGCGTACGACGCGGGCCGGACCGACGGGTTAGCTTTCGGGAGCCGGAGCGCCGTCCCGGGAAGGCCTCCGCGTAGGATCCCCGGCTCCCCGCGTCCCCCCTCAGCCCAGCCGTGCCCGCCGTCAGCGCCCCCATCGACCTCGACTGGTCCCCGATCCTCGCCGACCTCGGCCTGCCGGCTGACGCCCTCGAGGGCTCCAGGGCCGCCGCCGCGGACACCGCCAGCCTGGCCCTGTCGAGTCGCAGCGGGGCGAGCGGAATCCTGGCCGAGGCCAAATCCAGCCTGGGAGCAGCGGGCGCCGTACTGCTGGTCCTCGAGGGCCAGCCCGACGATGCTGAGCTCGCGCGCTGGCGCAACGACCTGTGGCCGCTGCTGCATGTGGTCGCCATCTACGAGCTGGGCGATCCGCTGGTTCGACGCAGCCTGCAAGGGCGCACCAAGCTGGGCGCCTGCCCTGGCAGCGGCACCGTGATGGCCATGCGGCGGGTCAGTCACGTGATGTCGCCCGAGGCCACGCGCGAGAAGTTCGACCAGAACGCCAGCGGTTGGAACGGCGAGCCGGGCGGCCCCGGCTACCCGCACTTCCGCTGGATGCGAAAGCTCGTGGGCAAGTTCGCCCCCGCCGCCGACGGCCAGCGCATCATCGACTTCGGCTGCGGCGCCGGCTGGGTCGGGATCGAGGCCGCCGCAGGTCACAAGAACATCGCCCTGGCCGCCTTCGACCCCTCCCCGGAGATGGTCAAGATCGCCGCCGCCAACGCCGCCAAGGAAGGCGTGACCGACTTTACCGGCCGCGTCGGCTTCGGCGAGGCCCCGCCCTTCCCGGCCGAGGGCGAAGAGCCCTTCGACCTGGTGATCAGCTCGGGCGTGGTCAGCTTCTCGCCCGACTTCGAGGCCTGGATGCGCGGCCTCGTGCGCTGTTGCAAGCCCGGCGGCACGCTGGTGGTCGGCGACATCAACCCCGACTCACGCGGCTTCCACCGCCGCCGCGGCGCCAAGCCGATCCTGCCGATTCGCGAGTTGAACGGTCGCCGGCCGTCCGAGCTGCGCACCTGGCTCGAGGCCCGCGGTTTCGTCCACAAGCAGACCGTCGGCTACCAGGCCACCTGGCCCATGCCGCAGATCATGCAGGTCAACGAGACCAAGCTCGGCGGACTGCTGTCGCACCCCCTGGTTTGGGCCAATGCCGGCCTGACGGCCATTGACCGCATGTCCGGCAACGGGCTCGCGAGCCAGTTCGACTCCTGGGTGATGGAGTTCGACGTGCCGACGGGTTGGGACCCGTCCACGCTGGGCTGATCCGCCCCGCTGCGGTACGGATTGGCGCGCGAGAACGAGCGAGGGCCGCGCACGACCGGTTGTCGTGCGCGGCCCTCGCCCGTTCCGGGGTGACGATCACCCGCGGATCGGGCGTCTGGTGTCCTGGATCAGGAATTCGGCGTCACTGCCCGGAAGTCCGATCGATGCTGGCTAGGCGCGCCGACGACGCGTATCCGCTGCGATACTCGGAGGAGGCGCTGGCGACGCCAGCGGCGATCGGAGCCCGGGAAGTGACGCCGAGTTTCTGATCCAGGACGCTAGTTCGAGCTTTCGGCCGAGGGGACGTCGAGACGAACCTTGCCGCGCTCGCTGGGCGTGCGCGAATCGGTACGGCCTCCGCTCAAGCGGTTCGGCACCTCGTCTGCCGCCAGGTCGTCCTCGACGTCGCCGCCCACGTGGGAGCCCTTGGCGTAGTCGAGCAGGCGACCGAGCATCGGGCGCAGCTCGGAACGCGAGACGAGGCCGTCGAGCATGCCCTTCTTGATCAGGAATTCCGCGCGCTGGAAGCCGGGGGGCAGCTCCTGCTTGAGCGTGGCCGCGATCACGCGCGGGCCGGCGAAGCCGATCAGGGCGCCGGGCTCGGCCAGGACCAGGTCGCAGACGCTGGCGAAGGAGGCCGTGACGCCGCCGGTGGTCGGGTGGGTCATGACGCAGATCGACATGCCGCCTGCGTCGGAGAGGCTCTGCAGGGCCGAGCAGGTCTTCGCCATCTGCATCAGGGACAGGGCGCCCTCGTGCATGCGTGCGCCGCCGGAGCTGGTGAAGATCACCAGGGGCCGGCCCTCGACGCGGGCCAGGTCACTGGCCAGGGCCAGCTTTTCGCCCACGACCTCGCCCATGGACCCGCCCATGAAGGAGAAGTCGAGCACGGCCAGGATGACCGAGCGACCCTCGATGCTGCCGCGCCCACAGATCAGGGCCTCGTTCTGGCCAAGCCGCTCGGCGGTCTTGGCCAGCTTCTCGGAGTAGGGGATCTTGTCCGTGAACGACAGGCGGTCGAGGCCGGTGATGTCGGCGAAGACCTCTTCCCAGGAGCCCGGATCCAAGAGCGACTGGACGCGCTGCCGCCCAGGCAGGGTGAAGTGGAAGCTGCAGGAGGGGCACACCCGCCCGGCGGCTTCGAGCTCCTTGCGGTAGATCAGGGAGCTACAGTTCTCGCACTTCAGCCACAGCCCGCCCGGCATGTCCTTCTTCTTCGAGAAACGCAGGCGGGAGAGGCGGCCGGGCTTGCGCTCGGACGGGTCCTCGGTTTGCTCCGCGACTTCCTTGGGATCGGGTTCTTTGCTCATGGCAGCTCGACTGGTCTCGGGTTCAGGCTCGGACTCGGGAGGCTGTGACGGGTCGCTCTGTCCGCGATGGTCTCGCCGGCACCAGCGTCCCCCTGGTGACTTCGGCTCAGATCGCGGCCGTCTGGCGTCCTTCTGCGGCCAATCGTCGCATCTCCTTCATGGTCGCCGCGACGTCCTCGGACCCAAAAATAGCCGATCCAGCGACGAAGGCGTCGGTTCCGGCCGCCGCGCAGTCCGCGATCGTGGCCGGCGCCACCCCCCCATCCATCTCGATCAGGCCCTCGAAACCCATTTCCCGCAGTCGCCGGACCTTGGTCAGGACCTCGGGAATGAACTTCTGACCGCCGAAGCCCGGGAAGACGCTCATTACCAGGATCAGATCCAGGCTGTCCAGGAAGGGCTCCAGGGGCTCCACCGGCGTATCCGGATTGACCGAGATGCCCACCGCGGGGACGCCCGTGGCGCGGATCGCCTCGATCGCCGCTCCGGTGCCCGCCGCGCCCGTCACCTCCCAGTGGAAAGTCAGCACGTGGGCCCCGGCGTCGACGAAGGCCTCGGCGTAGCGCACGGGCTCCGAGATCATCAGGTGCACGTCGAGGGGGATCCGAGCCGCCGCGTGGATGGCCTTCACGATCGGCGGGCCGATGGTCAGGTTGGGCACGAAGTGCCCGTCCATCACGTCCACGTGGAGCCAGTCCGCGCCCCCGGCCTCGACCCGCGCGACCTCCTCGCCGATGCGGGCGAAGTCACAGGACAGCAGCGAGGGGGCGATCAGGATCGGGCGATCGGAGTCGGTCATTGGATCTGCGTACCGATGCGTGCGGCGGGTCGGAGAGGCCCTCGAGGTTAGTCGATCAACGTTGCAGGGCCGCGATCCCGGGCAGCACCTTGCCCTCGAGCAGTTCCAGGGATGCGCCACCACCGGTGGAGATGTGGCCCATGCGCTCGGCCAGGCCAAACTTCTCCACGGCCGCGACGGAGTCACCGCCGCCCACGACCGAGTAGGCGGGCGAGTCCGCCACGGCCTCTGCCACCGTGCGCGTGCCCGCCTCGAAGGACGGCCACTCGAAGACCCCCATGGGGCCGTTCCAGACGATGGTCTTGGCGTCGGCCAGGGCGGCGGCGTAGGCGGCGCAGGCCTTCGGGCCGATGTCGAGCCCCATCCAACCGTCGGGGATGTCGCCCTCGACCGTGCGGTGCTCGGTGCCCTCGGCGAAGTCGCGCCCGATCACGTGGTCCACTGGCAGCAGGAGCTGCACGCCGCGCTCCTTGGCCATCGCCATCGCCCGGCGCACCATGTCGAACTGGTCGGGCTGCACCAGCGAGGAACCGATCGACCCGCCGCGCGCCGCCAGGAAGGTGTAGGCCATGCCGCCGCCGATCAGGAGCCGATCGACGACGTCCAGCAGGCGCTCGATGACCGTCAGCTTGTCGGAGACCTTGGCCCCGCCCAGCACGGCTGCCAAGGGACGCGCCGGATCCTCGAGCACCCTCGCGAAGGCCGCGATCTCGCGCTCGAGCAGCAGCCCGCCCGCCGCCGGCAGGATGCGCGCGACGCCGCACACGCTCGAATGATCGCGATGGGAGGTGCCGAAGGCGTCGTTCACGAAGCAGTCGCCAAGACGCGCCAGGTCCGCGGCCAACTGCTCGTCCCCCTTGGTCTCGCCGGGCTCGAAGCGGATGTTCTCGAGCAACACGACCGCGTCCGCGGGCGCGCCCGCCACGGCTGCTTCGACCTCCGGCCCGCGGCAGGCGTCGAGCTTGATCACCTGACGCCCGGGCAGCAGTTGCGCCAGGCGATCGGCGATCGGGTCGAGCCGCAGCTCGTCGACAACTTGTCCCTTGGGGCGACCGAGGTGGCTCATCAAGACGGGTCGCCCGCCGCGCTCGAGCAGCGCCTGGATCGTCGGTAGGGCCGCGCGAATACGCGTGTCATCGGTGATGCGTTGGTCACCGTCGAGGGGCACGTTGAAGTCCACGCGCACCAGCACGCGCTTGCCGCTGACGTCGAGCGTGTCGAGACCGGGGATCGAGAGTTTCACGTTGGGTTGGCGGAAGGGAGAGATCGGATCCCCGGACCCAAGGGCGGCCCGGGCGGAGATTGGTCCGGAACGGGAAGGAGGCACGACCGGGAGGTCGTCCCGAGCGTGCCCCCTGCACCAGTCACTTCAGCGGCTCAATAGCCGAGGGAGTGGGCGAAGGCGATCAGGTCGCAGACCCGGTTCGAGTAGCCCCACTCGTTGTCGTACCAGCTCACGACCTTGACCATGCGCCCGGCCATGACCATGGTCGAGGCCACGTCGAAGATCGAGCTGTGCGGGTTGCCGATGATGTCGCTGGAGACGATCGGGTCGGTGCAGTACTCGATCACGCCCATGGACGACTCGCTCTTGGAGGCGGCCAGGACGGCGGCGTTGACCTCGTCGATGGTCACGTCGCGCGAGAGGGTCGCGACCAGGTCGACCACCGAGCCATCCTTGACCGGAACGCGCATGGACATGCCGTCTAGCTTGCCGGCCAGGGCGGGCAGCACCTTGCCCACCGCGCGGGCCGCGCCGGTGGTGGTCGGGATGATGTTCTCGGCCGCCGCCCGCGCCCGGCGCAGGTCCTTGTGCGGCAAGTCGAGGATGCGCTGGTCGTTGGTGTAGGCGTGGACGGTCGTCATCAGACCGTGCTCGATACCGAACGCTTCGTGCAGCACGCGCGCGATCGGACCCAAGCAGTTGGTCGTGCACGAGGCGTTGGAGATGATGCGGTGCTCCTTCTCCAGCGTCTCGTGGTTGACGCCCAGCACGATCATGTTGTCGATCGCGTCCTTGGGCGGAACAGTGAGCACCACCTTCTTCGCGCCCGCGTCGATGTGCTTCTGGCAGTCGGCGCGGCTGGAGAAGACACCGGTGGCCTCGACCACGATGTCGACCTTGTTGTCAGCGTGCTTCAGCGCGGCCGGGTCGCGCTCGGCGCTGACCGCGATGCGCTTGCCGTCGACCTCGATGTAGCCGTCGCCGGAGGAGACCGTTCCGTCGAAACGACCCATGATCGAGTCGTACTTGAGTAGGTAGGCCAGGGTCGCCGGATCGGTCAGGTCGTTGATCGACACGACTTCGAGGTCGTCGCGACCGGCGGCGATGCGGAACACGGTGCGACCGATGCGGCCGAAGCCGTTGATGGCGATGCGGATCGACATGAATTTCCTTGCCGGGGGGGCTGGACCGCCCGAGAGGGCGGCGGGGATCGACTGGTTGTCTCGGCCGGGGTTCCGGCCGGTGATCGAAGGGTCTCGCGCCAGGATCGACGCGCGCGGACTGCGGTTGGCTCGCTGGGGCCACGGGAGAGGGTGGCTCGGGGCCGAGCCGAGTCGAGGACTCGGGACCCCGGGGTCCAGTCTCGCTGTCGGGAGCCGCGCGGATCGAGGTCCGACGGCTCTCGGCCCGTTGCAAGTCGAGAGCCGCTCGGAAGGTCCCGGGTCCCGACTTCCGAAAGCCACGATTCCTGGCGAAAACGGGCCAACAGATTAGCCCTGGCCGCCGATGGCATCAATCTCGGGCAGGGCCTCCGCACTGCGCATTGGCGGTGCCGGACTCCGACAGTGCGCGATCTTGCCGGCCACGGGGCTGGGGTGTCGTCCCGCCCGCGACCTGCGTAACCGGACCCCACGGGGGCTCTCGACCACGGGGGCTCTCGACCACGGGGGCTCTCGCCCCACTCAGGCCCTCGCACGCGGGGGCCCTCCAACGAAGGCCCACCCCAACAGTGATCAATCCCCGCGCCATGACCGACCACGTCGACCCCTGGGGGCAGCGTTGGTCCCAGTTGGCCCGTGGCGCGGGCCTGAACGAGGGGCGCCGGCTGACCCTGGCCCTCTCCGGCGGTGCCGACAGCGTGCTCCTCTTGCACCTTCTGGCGGCGGCCCGGCCCCGGCCGACCTTCCGGGCGGTCCACGTCGACCACGGCCTGCGCGGGGCCGAGAGCCGGCGCGACCGAGCCTTCTGCGAGGACCTCTGCACCTCCCTCGACGTGCCCCTGGCGGTGCTCGAGGCGGATCTCGACCCCACGGCGGGCACGTCGGGGCTCGAGGAACGCGCCCGCGAGGCGCGCTACGAGCTGCTGGCCCGCGAGGCCCGATCCTCGGGCCACACCACCCTGCTCACCGGCCACCACGCCGACGACGAGCTCGAGACCCTGCTCTTGCGCTGGATGCGCGGCAGCGAGCTGGGCGGCCTGCGCGGCGCTCGGCGGAGCCTGGTGATTCGCGGGCGACGCCCGGGCGAGGCCCCCGAGGAGCGTCCCGAGGACCTGGAGCCCGTCGAAGTTGTGCGCCCTCTGGCCACCCTGCGGCGCCAGGAGGTCCGCGCGCTGCTGCGCGGGCGGGGCCTGACCTGGGTCGACGACACCAGCAACCGCGACCCGCGCTTCGCCCGCTCGCGGGTGCGCCACGGCCTGGTCCCGGCCCTCGAGCAAGCCGGCGGTCGCGAGGCCCTGGCGGCCTTCGCCCGCGCGGTCGAGGGGCTCGAAAACCATCTGGCCAAGAGCACCGCCCACCTGGCCTGGCGCCGGCCCTCCTTCGCGGGCGCCAGCCGGGACGCCTCGGCCGCGGACCTGGGCGGCTCCATGCCGCGCTCGGACCTGATGAGCCTGCCGGCCGCCCTGGCGCGCCGAGCGCTGTGGCGCCTGATCACGGAGGGCAGCGGTCGCGCGCCCGGCAAGCACCTCTTGCAGCTCATCGTGACGGACCTGCGCGGCGGTCGCTGCGCCCGGCACACCCTGCCCGGGGGCTGGCGCATCGTGTTGCGCTCGGCCGAGCTGCTGCTGATCCCGCCGCCGCCGGCCCTCGAGCGCCGGCCGCGGATCGCCCAGGCCACCGATCCGGCCCAATCGATCCAACTGCACCTGCCCTTCCCCGACCTCGGACCCCGGCGCGCCGCCGCCGACGAGATCGACCGCACGCGCCACCTGCCCATTCCCGGTGTCGCGAGCCTCGAGGACGGCCGCCGCATCGTGGCCGAGCTGATCGAGAGCCCCGCCGGCGCGCCGATCCCCCAGGCGCGCGACGAGGTCGAGCTCTCGGCCGACGCGATCGGCATGGACCTGCTCGCATCGGGGCTGCAGGTTCGCTGGCCCCGGCCCGGCGATCGCTTCCACCCCCTGGGCGCGCCCGGGTCCAAGACCCTGCGGCGCTTTCTGGCCGACGCCGGGGTGCCGCGCGAGGAACGACAGCGGGTGCCCGTCGTGTGCGCGGGCGACGAAGTGCTGTGGGTGGTGGGCCTGCGGCCCTGTGAGCGCCTGCGGGTGAGTTCGACGACGGAGCGACGCCTGAGACTGACGCTGCTGTGCGGCGCGGTCGCGCGGGCGGGCTGAGGACGGGTCCGCCTGCGCCGATCACCGGCCCGCGCCCCGCTCCGAGGCGCCGAGTTCCGCCGCGCCCACAGCGACAGGGACCCGGAGTCGCCCCGCGCGGTGACTTCACGGTCCTCGGGGGGTACCCTCGTCGACCAGCAACGGGGGGGCGCCAGACGCGCCGGGACCCGCTCACCACGCCCCGCCGGCCCGACCGCCCCGCTCCCGATTTGGCCCTGGCCCTCGCACAGAACCTCGAGCGCGTCCGCGCGCGGATCGAGCGCGCCCGACGGACCGCGACTCGCAGCGGCCAGGCGCGCCTGCTCGCCGTGACCAAATCCGTGGAGCCCGAAGTCGCCCTGGCGCTGGCGCGGCTCGGTCAGCTCGATCTGGGCGAGAACCGTCCCGAAGGTCTCGAGGCCAAGCGGCGGCTCTTCGACGCCGAGTTGGAGTCGGGACAATCAGAGGGTGGGCGCAGGGTGCGTTGGCACTTCATCGGGCACCTGCAACGCAACAAGGCCCGCCGCGTGGCCCGCCTGGCCGACGAGATCCACGCGGTGGACTCGGTCGCCCTGGCCCGGACCCTGTCGCGGGTCTGCGCCGAGGAGGGCCTGCGGCCGCGCATCTACCTCCAAGTACGGCTGACCGACGAGGCCACCAAGCACGGGCTGGACCCGAGTGAGCTGCCCCAGGCGATCGAGGCCAGCGACCCGTCCTGCCTCGACCTGGCCGGCCTGATGACCATGGCACCCCTCGAAGACGATCCCCAGCGCCGTGCCGAGTCCGCTAGCCGCACCTTCGGTCGCCTGGCCGAGCTGGCCGAGCGCCATGGGGACGCGCCCTGGATCGAGGGCCGCGCGCTGCTCTCGATGGGCATGAGCGACGACCTCGAACAGGCCGTCGACCAGGGCAGCGATTGGCTGCGGATCGGATCCGCCCTGTTCGTCGAGTCGGCGCAGGAGGCTCGACGATGAGCGCCGCCCGATCCGATCGCTTGGTCGTCCGCGCTCCCGACGGGCGCACGGCCGAGATCCCGCCCCAGGGGCGACTGGTCGTCGGTAGCGCGCCGGGCGAGGGCGGTTTTGAACTCGCCGGCGTCGGTGTGGCACCAGAGCACGTGGCCCTGGCCGCGGTGCGCGGCGGAGGCCACGGCGTGGTCGCACTCGACGATGGGGCAACCACCGAGATCGACGGGCACCCGGTCCGCAAGGCGCGCCTGCACGCGGGCACACGACTGCGCCTGGGGTCCGTGGAGTTGACCATCGAGGCCCGGGGAGCGGCGCCAGCCGAGCGCGCTCGCCCCGCTGCGGCTGCGACTGCGGCTGCGACTGCGACTGCGGCTGCGACTGCGGCTGCGAATGCGAATGCGAATGCGACTGCCGCCAGCCGGGGCGCTGAGGTCGACGTGACCGGTTTCCGCGTCTCCAAGCTGCTCGGCAAGGGGACCATGGGACTGGTCTATCTCGCCGTGCAGGAGAGCCTCGATCGCGAAGTTGCGCTCAAACTCCTGCGCCGCCAGCTCTGCGAGAACGCCGACTTCGTGGCGCGCTTCCAGGCCGAGGCACGCGCCGCGGCGAAGCTCGCGCACCCCAACGTCGTCACCGTTTACGACGTGGGCGAGGACAAGGGCCAGCACTACCTCGCGCTCGAGTACATGCAGCGCGGGAGCCTCGAGGACCGACTCGCGGCCGAGGGCCCCCTGCCCTGGCGCGCGGTGCTCGGGATCCTGCGCGACGCGGCGGCGGGCCTCGAGTTCGCCGAGCAGCACGGCATCGTGCACCGCGACATCAAGCCGGCGAACTTGATGCAGAGCGCCGCGGGCGCGACCAAGATCGTCGACCTCGGCCTGGCCACGGCCGCCGAGGCCGAGAGCGACGGCAAGATCCGCGGCACGCCGCACTTCATGGCGCCGGAGCAGGCGCGCGGCATGGCCGTCGACGCGCGCTCGGACCTCTACGCCCTGGGAGCCACCGCCTACCGCCTGCTCTCGGGCAAGACGCCCTTCGAAGGGGCGTCCAGCAAGGCGATCCTGCGGGCCGTGGTCCAGGACGAGCCGCGGCCCCTGACCGAACTGGTGCCCGACCTGCCGCCGCCGGTGGCTGCGTTGGTGCACGGCCTGATGGCCAAGGACCCCGATGCCCGGCCACGCTCGGCGAGCGTGCTGCGCGCTCGGGTCGAAGAGCTCGCTTCCGCGGCCAACTCGGCTGGCGGCGACGGCTCGCAGAAGGGCAGCAAGCTGGGTCTGGTCGTCGGCGCGCTGGTTCTGTTGGCCGCCGTGGCGATTGGGGTCGTGCTGCTCACCACGGGCGACGGCAGCTCGAGCAACGGCGACGGTGGTTCGATCGACGGCGAACGAAACGGCCGAACCGAAGTCGCGGACCTGACGAGTACCAACGACCCGCAGCCGTCCGTCGACGCGAGCGAGGATCCAGGCGCAGAAGTCGGTGAGCCCGACACCCTCGACGCCGCCGAAGCCGAGGCTCAACTTCAACGCTTCGAGGAGCGCGCTGCGGCGGCGCTGCTCGCCACGGAGTCCCTGGTCGATCCGGTCGAACGTACGGAAGCCCTGCACGCAGTGTCCGCCGAGTTCCCGGGTACGACCGCGGCGACCGTGGCCTTGGCGCGCGCCAAGGAGCTGCAACAACCCGAGCAGTCGACCGCCGCGACCGACGATGCGGGCTCGACCGGGGTGTCCGTGGCCCAGACCCTGCTGGCCACCGCCGAGGCGGCGACGCGCGACGCCGACGGCGCGCTGCTCGCGCCCGAGCTGGCCCTGGCTGCCCTGGCCGGTGTGACCCTGCCACCCGGCTACGTGGCCGACGCCGAGTACTTCGAGGGCTATGCAGCCCTGCGCGAGAAGGTCTCGACCCAACTGCGCGCGGAAGCGGACTCACGCTTGGTGCCGATCGACGCGCTGCTGACGGCGGGCGACTTCGAGGCGGCCAAGGCAGGCTATGAAGAACTGCTGGCCTGGCTCACCGAGCAACCACCAGCGAAATCCGGCGCGAAGTCACCCGCTGCCCCCGCTGTCGGCAAGACCGACGGCAACACGGAAGGTGGCTCGGGACAAGACGGCCAGGACGGAGTGGCCGGCCGAGGCGACGATGCTCCGGCGACCGACGACGACAACGCTGAGGCTTCCGAACTGCCCCAGACTCCGGAGGAGCTGCGCGAGCAACTGGGTGGCAGCGCCGGCACGACCGCTTGGGCCCTGCCCGCGCGCGTAACCCTGGTACGCTCGCGCCTGGCCACCCTCCCGACCTGGATCGAAGCCCACGCCCTGGCCATGCGCCAGGCGGACCGCGCCTTGGTCGCTCGCACCCTGCCGGCTGGCAAGGTCGAACGCGACCTGCGCGGCTTCGACTTCGCCGCGGCTGCGACGGCCGTCGAGGCGCTCGCCGGCCAAGCGCGCTCGCCCGAGTACGGCGAGGCACTGGCTGACCTCGCGCGGGACTTGCGCGCGGCGCCGTCGGCCTTCGCCACCCTGGCTCGAGCCTGGAGCGAGGGTGAATGGCGTCGACAGTCCCTGGCCCTGCCCGGCGCCGATCGCAGCGTGGTCGAGGCGCGCGGCGTGATCTCGTCGGGCCTGGTCCTCGGCACGGGCGACGGCGATCCGCAAACGCTGCCCTGGTCCGCCTTCGCCGCCGACACGGACGCCCTGCAGCAGCTCTACGAATCGCGCCTACAGCGCGAATTCGTCACGGCCGAGCTGACCGCCGTCGCCACGCTGCTGCGCGTCGCCGCGGTCAACGAGGCCCTGGTCCTGGCGGATCCCGTGCTCGATTCCGAGCGGCAGTCTCGGCTCAGCCCTTCCGAGGCGCGACAGATTGCCGACGCCTTCGCGCGAGCCACGGACTGGGGTGCCCGAGCGGGAGGCGAGGCCGAGGCCGCCGCGGCGGCCGAAGCCCACGCCGGCTCCCTGTTGAGCGCTGCCCTGCGAGCCCTCGACGAGGACGACTGGACCAGCGCGGCCCACGCCTTCGAGACCCTGCTCGAGCAGGAGACCACCTCCCTGCTCGTGATGATCCTCTCCGACGGGCGTCCGCTCGAGGAACCCGCCCACTGGCCGCCGACGCTGCCCGGCGTGGACGAAGCCGCGGCGATGCAAGCGCAGGTTCCGGTCACTCCCGAGGACGAAGCCGAGTCGACCGATCCCCCCCCCACGAACGAGGACCCCCGTTGATCGCCAGCCCGCCGAACCTCGACGACAGTGTCGAACGACTGCGCGCGCAGCTCGACGAACACGACGTTCCGGCGCCGCGCGCGCTGCTCCTGATGGCGACCGGCGTGGGCCTCTTGCCCGAGCGCTGCTCCGCCTCGACCAGCGTGCCCCTGGCGGAGCTGGACGGCGTTCCGGCGCCCTGGACCACGACCACCCTGGTCGCGGGCCGCTTGGGACCGCTCCCGGTCTGGGTCCTCGACGACCTGTCGGGCGAAGCGCTCGACGACGGCGGCCCGGACTGGCGCCGGGCCCTGCCCGTCTGGCTCGCGGCCGCCTGCGGCGCGCAGGTCATGGTCCACGTCTCGGCCGGAGTCGCCCTCGGCACCGGCGCCGCAGCCCGGGCCAGTGGCCTGGCCCTCGCCAGCGACCACATCAACCTCTCGGGCCGCTCGCCCCTGACCGGCCTCGGCACCACGACCCTCGGCCCCCTGTTCCCCGACCAGACCACGGTCCACGACCGCGAGCTGCGCCACGCCGCCCTGGAGGTCTGCACCGAGAACGGCATCGAAGCGCGCGAAGCCGTGGTGGCCTGCACCGCCGGCCCGAGCCTCGACACCCCCGCGGAGTGTCGCTACTTCGCCAAGGCCGGTGCCGACGTCGCGGTGCAATCGGCCGCCTGGCCCTACATCGCTGCCGCCCACGCCGGCCTCTCCAGCGTCGCCATCGTGGCCCTGGCCGCCTCCGCCGAGGAGCGCGTGGACTTGCGGCGTATCCTCGAGCGCGCCGAGCGCAGCGCCCCCGCCATCGAGGAGCTGATCGTGCACCTGGCCGGCCCGATCGCTCGCCAGACCGACCACGACGAGGGGCTCGGCACGCCGCGCCCGCGCCGCTCGTGAGTCCCTCGCGCATCGCGGTGCTGATCTCGGGCACCGGTCGCAGCCTCGAGAACCTGCTGCGGGTGTGCGCGGCCGGTGAGCTGGACGCCGAGGTCGGCCTGGTCGTGGCCGACCGGGGCAAGCTCCGCGGGCTCGAGATCGCCGAGGCGGCGAGCGTCCCGACCCAGGTCATCCGACCCCGCGACTGCGACGGCCCCGAGGACTTCTCGGCACAGGTCTTCGACGCGGTCGAGGCCGCGGCCTGCGGAACGGTGGTGCTGGCGGGCTTCCTGCGACACCTCCCGATCCCCGCGGGTTGGCTGGGCCGCGTACTCAACATCCACCCGTCTCTCCTGCCGGCCCACGGCGGCAAGGGCTTCTGGGGCGACCACGTGCACCGCTCGGTGCTCGAAGCGGGCGACGCCGTGACCGGCTGCACGGTGCACTACGTCGACAACGTCTTCGACGCCGGCCCGATCATCCTGCAACGCCGAGTCGACGTGCGCCCCGACGACGACGTCCACAGCCTGGCCGGCCGCGTCTTCGACGAGGAGTGCATCGCCCTCCCCGAAGCCCTACGCCAGCACCTGGCAGGCGAGGTGCGTTTCGTCGCCGGCCGCGTCGTGCGCGGCGATGGCTGACGCAGCCCGAGTTGTCACGGGTCTGTCACTGGAGGCTCCGAAGGATCTGGAGGATCCACGACCGAGGCATGATCGATCCCATGTCCACCGACGATTCCCGCGCCGGCTCGATCCGGCCAGCCTTGCTTGTGGTTCTGGCGATCCTCGCCGTGCTGGTGGTCGCCGTCATCTCGAACCTGGGGAGCTCGGCCGCGGAGCGTGAAACGGCGGCTCCCGAGCAGCCGGGGGTGGGGCCGGCGAGGCTCTCGGCTCCCTCCGCGCCGTCCGTCGAGTTGGAGGCGCCGGTCGGTGCTCTGGTCGAGCGGACGGTCGTCGTGGGAGACCAGTCCTTCTCGGGCGAGGACGATGGGGTCGCCGCGACCCCGGACGACCTCCCGCGGTTCAGCCTGCGCGGCCAGCTCATCGATGAGTTCGGTCAAGGCCTGGAGGGGATCGAGTTGCGCCTGGAGTCCGTGGGCGAGCCCTGGCACCTCACGCCGCCGGCCGGGTTCGACCCGGACCAGCCCCTGGTGGCGGAGACGGACGCCGAGGGTCGCTTTGCCCTCGGGACGATCCTCCCGACGTCCAGTTGGGTCGCCCTCACGGCCGCATCGCCGCCCATGCGCGCGCAGTTACGACGGGACTTCGGGCGCGCGGGGGGGCGCAACGAGCCCCCGCTGCAGGCGGGCGAGAACGACCTGGGTCGGATCGAGTTGGCCGAGTGCGGCTTGTTGCACGGCCTCGTCGTGGGGCCCGACGGCGCGCCGGTCGAGGCAGCGCGGATCGGTGTGGCTGGGCCCGGCCGAGGGCAACGGGTTCGCTCCGGCCCGGATGGCTCCTTCGTCCTCGAGCACCTGCCCGGCGGATCCCATGTCTTGAGCGCGGATTGCGAGGGCTTCCTCACCCGTGAGTTCGAGTCCGTCGAGGTGCAACCGGGAAGAACTTGTGAGCAACCGACCATCGTGCTCGAGATCGCGCCGACGATCGCCGGGCGGGTCGTCGACGCCTCGGGCAGGCCGATCGCCGCGGCCCAGGTCTGGGGCGTGCCCGAACGGGGCGGGTACTCGATCAGCGCTGAAGCCGACGACCAGGGGCATTTCGAGGTGTCGCTGCTCGTCGACCGCCGGTACGGCCTGACTGCCGGTAGACCGGACCAGACCCCGCCGATGTGGGACGGCCGTTGGCAGGAGTTCCCGCCCGGCGCTCGCGAGGTCGAGCTCGTCGTTGCCGACAAGCCGAGCTTCCGCATCTCGGTGCAGGACGCGGAGGGGCAGGCAGTCGAAGAATTCGGGCTGAGGGTGATCCAGGTCCGCACCACAAGCGGAGGGACGATTCACTCGAGCGTCTTCGGGACGCCCGCGGCCGTGGTCCCCCATCCAGGCGGATCGGCCCAGGTCCAGGCCGATCCGGAGGTCGACGACTTCACCGTCTTCGCTCCAGGCTTCGTGCTCCAGCGGGGAACCTTCGATCGAGCCGATGCCGCGGGCCACTTGGTCGTGCAACTCGAGCGGCAGAGCGGGATTCGCGGACGTTTCGTGCACGAAGGTCGGCCGGTTCCCCACCCGATGGTCTCGGTGCGCGCTGACCGCATCCCGAAGGTCCCCGGTGCACCCGAGGATCGCTACGACATCTTCGAAGCGGACACCCGGCGCGATCTCGGGGACGTCCAAGGCAGCGAGCGCAGCCTGCGCGGCAGCGCGGACGGGACCTTCGAGGTCGAAGGGCTCGCGGCAGGCACCTGGGAGCTCGAGCTGCGGGGGCCCGGCGCCCCCACCACCTGGGTCGAGTTGCTCGAAATCTCGCGGGGCGACGTGCTCGATCTCGGTGACGTACCCAGCTCCCCGGGCGCCGCCCTGGGCGGAACGATCGTGGTGGCGACGGGACACTCCGCCGAGGGTCTGCGGGTCGGCCTGGGGAGCGAGAACTACCCCGATGACGAGCCCTTCACCGAGACGGACCCGGCGGGCCGCTTCGAGTTCACCGGGCTGCGCCCGGGTCGCTACCACTTGTGGGTGCACGCCGCGCCTGGCGTCCTCGACGAGAATTACCGCGAGCGCGTGGACCTGGGACCGCAAGAGCGACGCGAGCTACTCGTCGACCTGACGGCCGGCGCCACGGTCGAAGCCCGCCTGGCCGTGCGTGTGGATGGCGAGCCGGCGGCCGGATTCGGGGTGTGGAGGTTGCAGCAGATCGAGGGCGAGAGTGCCGCCGACGAGCTCGGCAAGACCGATGCGAACGGCCGCTGCGTGGCTTGGGTCAAAGACGGCTCGCGACTGCGCTTCGACCTGCGCAACGGCCGCGGGTTGTCGGTCGGAGTCTCGCGCGAGTTCGAGGTACGTGGAGCGCTCGACGAGGAGCTCGACTTCGAGACGGGCGCACTGACGGTCCACGTTCCCGCGGAATCGACGCTGGCGGAAGGCGAGCCGGCCCCGCTCGCGATCCGTTCGTCGGACACGGACGCACCTCGGAGCTTCTTCACTTGGCTGACCCCGCGAGCTGACGATCGCACCCTCGAAGGCGATTGGTCGATCAACCTGGGTCCGATCGCCCCGGGGACCTACACCGCACGGCTGAGCAGGGAGCCCACTCGTCTCTCGACGACCTTCGAGGTCGTGGCAGGCACGACGACCGAAGCCAGCTTGCAGTACGAGTAGCCCGGTGGGTTCGCGCCGCGGCGCACGGGGGCGAGCTGCTGAGCGCTACTCGACTTGATCGAGTCCGCTGTCGGAACGAGGGACCGCCGCGTCAGTTCGGCGCGGGTTCCGAATCGGCTGGCCGAGGTTCGTCGGTTCGACGGCTATCCGGGCCAGGTCCATCCGCGCGAGTGCTGTTCGCACGAGGATCGGCCTGCCGCTGCTCCAGGCGGGCGCGACGCTTGCTCACTTCGGCTTCGAGCATTCGCCGTTCACGACCAAGCAGCGTCCTCGCCGCCAAGCTCGAGGCCCGATCGCAGGCCTCCACGGCGCCGTCGAAGTCGCGGGCGTGGTGCTCGAGCAGCTTCGAGGCCCGCGCCCAGGCGTGGGCGGCGTTCGCGTCCAGTCGTTCCTGGGCCAGCTCGACCAGGAGCTCCAAGGCTCGCGCGCGGTCCCCTAGACGCTCGATGGTCGCGGCGCGCCAGAGCAGGTGCTCCCGCCGCGCATGATCGCGGTCGCCGCGCGTGTGCTCGAGCCGCTCGAGGGCGCGCTCGACCCACTGCAACTCAGCCGCGCGTTCACCGGCGGCGCCGGCCAGCTTGCCCATCCCCCTCGCGCGGGCCAGGGAGCAGCCCTCGAGTTCACCGCCGTCGGCGTCGCGCTCGAGCACGGTCCGGCCCAGGTGCGCGGTCAGGGTCACGAGCGACAACACGTCGTCGCGGTTGTGGTCGAAGACCCGCTCCAACTGGTGCGGCCGGCCCCCGATGAAGTCGAACCAGGCCGCGGGGGCCATCGAGCCGGGCAGGTCGTCGACGCGCTCGAAGCCGCACAGACCGCGCTCCATGGTCTGCAGACGACCGTCGACGAAGCCCTCGCGGTACAGGCGTCGGCAAGGGTGGTAGAGGTCCAGGTGCAACACGGACTCGAAGGGCGCCGCCACCCCGTGCAGGCGCATCTTGTCCTCGAGCCGGTGGCGGTCGAAGGACTTGCCGAAGAAGGTCACGAGTTGGCCCGCCGAGGCCACGCGCCGGGCTACCTCCCGCAGCAGGTCGCGCTCCTCGTCCGGCTCGCGCAGGAAGCCTTGCCACAGCTCGAAGCGCCCGTCCTCGGCGAACGACCCCAGGGCCACCAGGTACGGGTAGGTCCCCGCGCCGCCGGACAGGCCGGTGGTCTCGATGTCGAGGAAGACGGCCCGCGAGCTGTCGAACTCGGCCACCGCCGGATCCCGCGCAACGAAGGACAGGCACGCGCAGTCGGCCCCGTGCACGGCCTCCAAGCGCCAGGCGCCGTGGCGGTGATCCGGTTCGAAGCGAGTGGTGCGCGCGACGGCGCGCGAGGGCACGCCGTCCACGAGCACGGGCTCCAGACCCGCAGGTGGATCGATGGATCCACCCGACGAGATCGGTCGAGCGCCACGGCCCAGATGGGAGCGGAGCCAGGATGGCAGCTCTCCGCGCGGCGCCGGTCCGGTGGGCACCACCAGCCGGGGCGAAACCGCAGGGACTCGTTCGTCGGTGGAGTCCGAGCGGACGACAAGCTCCGCCCGCTCGGCGGTCCCTCCGGCAGCCTGTTCGACCTCCGTGCCCTCCGCCCCGTCCAGGGCCCCGCCAAGCCCCGGGTCCGCGACAGGTGTTGCTCGGTCGCCGGTCGGCTCGCCCCCGGTGCCCGGGTCGGGCGCTCCGACCGCGCTCGCCTCGGCGGCCCCGGGGCCCCCCGCCGCGGCTTGCGCCGGCTCCTCGCGCCGCAGCCGGCGGAGCTTCGCGCGGAAGTCCCCGCCGCTCACCCCGAGCTCTCCGCGGCCGCCTTCTCGCCGCCGCTCGCCAACGTCTCGCCGTCGTCCGGCGCGTGCACGACCTCGTCCTCGCCGATCTCGGCCGGCTCGAAGCCGGCGCCCCCGTGCAAGTG
Organism: Engelhardtia mirabilis; assembly: GCA_007751255.1. Lineage (GTDB taxonomy): Bacteria > Planctomycetota > UBA1135 > UBA1135 > Engelhardtia > Engelhardtia mirabilis. Next base: position 3,076,389 of record CP036296.1, on the reverse strand, counting down.
TCGCAGGATCGCCAGCGCGGTCTCCTTGCCCAACACCCCCGCCTCCTGGGTCGGACCGACGCAGGCCGGACAGCCGCTCAGGCAGGCGCAGCGTTCGACCACTTCGAGGGCCGCGCCGATCAACTCGCGCGCGTGGTTGAAGAGCAGCGCCGACAAGCCCACGCCGCCCTGGACGCGGTCGTAGAGGAACAGCGCTGGCCGGTTGAAGTGGCCGCTCTTGACTTGCGAGGAGAGCCCCAGGTCCGCCGGTTGGCAACGCAGGAACAGGGGCGCCACACGCCGCAACAGGCCCCCCACCGCTGACCACGCGGCCCCGCGACTGCCCTGGTGCAACTCGAGCGTCGCCGCGGTCTCCTCCGAGAGCGTCAGCACGAAGGCCTCGGTGTCCAGCTCCTCGGCCGGCAGGTGGATGTCCTCGGCGCCCACGTTCTCGAGGGTGTAGAAGCGGATCTTCTTGTAGAGCGTGGCCAGGGTCGTGACGTGCACCTCGCCGCGGAACAGCGACGCGTCCTCCGTGTCGGTGCCTTCCAGCACGCGCGCGCGCCGCTCCTCCAGGCGCAGCACGCGCACCTCCGTGTCGGTCTGGGCGTCGGTGTAGTAGTCGCTGACGGTCTGGCGCACGTAGGCCCGCCGCCCGGCGTAGTCGAAGCGCTCCACCTTCCAGGTCTCGCCCTCGACCTGGTAGATGGCCCCCTCGTGCACCGTGGTGATCGAGCCTTCGCGGTCGACCTCACCGATCGCTTTCTGGGTCTCGAGGTCGATCACCAGCACGTTGTCGGGCTCGCCGCCGGCCAGGGAGACGTCCTGGGCCGGGTAGGCGTCGGCCATCCAGTACCAGGCATCGCCGCGCCGGTGCAGGAAGCCGGCCTCCTCGGCCAGGTAGTCGAGCACGTCCACCAGGTGCGGGCTGTCGCCGAAGTCGCCCACCGTCGGTTCGCCGCCGCCGCTGTCGTCCTGGGCCCTAAAGGGCAGCTCGAACGCCGCGCACTTGAGCTGCTCGGACAAGAGCACCAGGTTGTCGGGGTCCACCCCGAGGCGCTCCTTGGGCGCGGCGAAGAGCCAATCGGGGTGTTGGGCCAGGAACTGATCCACCGGGTCCGAGCGCGCGATCATCACGCACAGGCTGGCCCCGGCCCGTCGACCGACGCGCCCGGCGCGCTGCCAGAAGGATGCCTGGCTGCCGGGATAGCCCACCAACACGGCCACGTCGAGGGCCCCCACGTCGACGCCCAGCTCCAGGGCGTTGGTGGTCACCACGACCTTCACGCTGCCGTCGCGCAGGCCCGTCTCGATCTCGCGGCGCAGGTTGGGCAGGTAGCCCCCGCGATAGCCGCGCACCTCGTCCGGCGAGAGGCCCATGCGCGACGCACCCTCCTTCAGGTAGCGCGTCAGGACCTCGACCGCCGTGCGCCGGTTGCAGAAGAAGATCGTCTGGTGCTTCGGCCCGCAGACGTGGGCCGCCAGGCGGCGAGCCTCTTCGAGCGCGCTGGCTCGTAGCCCCGCCACCGGATTGACCAGCGGCGGATCGTAGACGCCGAAGATGCGGCGACCGGCGGGCGACCCGTCCTGGTCGACCACCTGCACGTCGCGTCCGATCAACGCCCGCGCGTGGGCCGCGGGCTCGGGGATCGTGGCCGAGGAGAGCAGGAACTTCGGATCGGAACCGTAGAAGCGTGCCAATCGCACGAGCCGCCGCAGAACGTTGGCCACGGACGAGCCGAACACGCCCGAGAGCGTGTGCACCTCGTCGATCACAACGAAGGCCAGGTCGCGGAACAGCTCCGACCACTTGCCGTGGTTGGGCAGGATGCCCTGGTGCAGCATCCAGGGGTTGGTCAGGATCACGTTGCCGCGATCGCGCAGGGTGCGCCGAACGCTCGGCGGCGTGTCGCCGTCGTAGGTGAACGAGTGCCAGTCCAAGGGCTCGCCGCCCTCGCTGGCGCAAGTCGCGGCCAAGCCTTCGATGCGCGCGTTCAGCGCGGCCGACTGGTCCTGGGACAGGGCCTTGGTGGGGAACAACCAAAGGGAGCGCGCGCGGCCGCCGGTTTCAAGCATGCGCTGCAAGACCGGCAAGCTGTAGGCCAGGGTCTTGCCCGACGCGGTCGGCGTCGCGACGAGCACGTCCTCACCGGCCAGGGCCAACTCGATCGCGCGCGCCTGGTGGGCGTAGAGGCCATCGAAGCCCTGGGCGCGCAGCATCGCGACCAGCCGCGGATCCAAGCTGGCGGGCAGGTCCTGCACGAGAGCCGGTCTGGGCGGAGCCTCGTGCCAGTGCAGGAAGCGATCGCGCAGCTCCGGATCTGCCTTGAGCGCGTCGACGATGCGGTCGACCCCGTGCACGCGCCGCGCCCTCCGTGGCCCACCCCGGTCGGGCCGGGGCGTGACCGAGGGGGACGCGCCGGGACCGGCGCCCGCGCCCACGGGGGGGGTTCGGGGTACGCCCAGGGGCCGGTGGAACTCGGGGTCTTGATCGAGGCTCATGGCGGGACGGAGGCGTTCGCTTTCCGTTAGGGCGCAGCCTAGCCCGGCGGAGCCGTGGGCGGCAACGGTCCCCTCGATCCGGGCCACAGCGGGGCGACTCGGCCCCGCCGAGCGGCCAGCCCCCGCCGCTCAGCGCGCCAGGAGGTCGACCAGAGTCTCGGTCAACCGCGGAGCGATCTCACCGGTCCGCACTCCGGCGCGCACCACGGAAAGGCTCTCGCCGCCGACCGCCATGCGACCCAGCTCGTAGGTCTGGCTGCGGCCGGCCCGATCGACGATCTCGACCGATAGCGCGCTCTCCATCACGGCGCCAGAGTCCACCTCGAGCCAGCGGCGCACCCGCGGTGCCAGAATGCTCTCCACCTGCAGTGCGAACTCGCGATCCTCGCCGCTCGCCCCCGCGCGGCTCCACAGGCCCTGTTGCGGGTCGCGGCGCCAGGTCGCGCTGCGCTCGTCGCCGGCGAGCTCGATCGTGGCCTGGTTCAGCTCGTCCAACCGAAACACGTAGGCGCTGAGCAGGGAGCTCTGGTCCGTCGTGGCGAGTCCGTCCAGGTCCACGGTCACCAGGCCCCACAGGTCTTCGCCGTCGCGCCGCACCAAACGCCCCTCGAGACCGCGGTACTCGATGCGCGGCCCCACGTCGGCGCCGATCTCCTCGCCGCCCTCGAGCCGCACGGAGACGCGGCCGGTGACGGGTTGCTCGCGCTGCTCGGGCTCGGTCAGGAACGCCGCCACCTCCGCGCTCAGGACTTCACCCAACAGGTCGGCCACCGCGCCCTCGTCCGCGCGCCGGGGCTCGTCGCCCGTCGCCGCGGAGTCCGCGACGGTCCAACCGAGGTTGTCGCGCTCCAGGCCGACCTCGGCACCGTCAACTCGTAGCTCGAGCCCGAAGACCCCGGTGGCGAGCACGTTGATCACGTCGTAATCCAGGAGCTGGTCCACGGGCGCCGAGAGGATGCGCACATCCACCGGGTTCAACTCGTAGACGACCGGGCGCCCCTCGACCAACGCGGTCCAACGCCGGTCCGCAGGGTCGGCCCCGGGGTCGGGCATCACGCCGAACAGAACCCGCTGGCGGACGCCATCGCGCAGCTCGACCTCGATCGTGAAGGCCGGCGGCTCGAGGCCGAATGGCCGCAGGTCGCTGGTGTCGTCGGCCAGGAAGCGTCGCGCCCGTGCGCCGGCAATGGCCAGACGCAGGGGCTCGACCGCCGAGGGATGCAGCCGCGCGCGGTAGGGCGCGGTGGCGTAGAACTGGTTCGCGGCCAACTCGAAGTCCAGGTCGAGCTCACCGGCGAAGGCGGGATCGAAGGAGCCGTCCATCTCCGGCAGACTTCCGCGCCGGCGGAAGACGATCACGTCGCGCGAACTGGCCTGGAGTAGCCGCCGCTCACGCCACTCCACCAGGGGCAGGTCGACCGCCGTCAACAGGGCGCGGGGCACGCGGTAGACGGCGTCCGCCAGCTCGTCGTCGGCGCCCCCTGCGCGGATCGTGGCAAAGACTTGGGCGCCGTCGAAGTCGGTCTCGCCCAGTTGGATCGATCGACTGCGCGTGCTCCCGTCGGCCAGGGACTCGATCACCTCGATCTCGACCACGCCCGGATCCAGTCCGACCGCGTCGGGCGTCATCAGGGGCGCCAGCTCCGCTCGGCTGCGGGTGACCAGGTCGAGCAGGTGCTTCACCGGCCCGGGGTCCGCCGCGAAGCTCACCGGCGCGATCAGGGACCAGCTCCCCGACGGGCCCCGCTCCAGCTCCAGGGTCAGCTCGCGATCGGTGAAGTCCACGCGCAGGCCCACGACGCGCGAGGACTCGAGCCCCGAGAACAGGGGGCGATCCAACTGCGCGATCGGATCCGTCTCCTGCCCGTCACCGCCCCACCAGGCTAGGGCGCCGAGCGCGAGGACAACCAGGAGCAGGGCGAGCGTCGTACGGAGGTGCATCGGTTCTTGGTAGCGGAGACAGCGGGACCGGCGGTCCTCAGCGGCGGCGACGCCAGGCCACGAAACAGCCCAGGGCCAGGCACAGGCCCGGCAATCCGAACAGGGCCACCTTCGAGAGGACCGGGAAGGCCGTACCGCGTCGCGTGTCGATGCGCGCCTCGAATGGGTCGCGCTCGGCCACGCGGATGCGCAGGTCGCGGTCGACCAGCCAGTTGAAGGCGTTGCGCGCGAAGTCGAGGTTGATCGTCACGAACTCGTCGTCGAAGGCGCTGGCAGCCCCCACGGCGACGATGCGTGCATCGTCGTCCGCGGCGCCGAGCCCCCCATCGACCGCGCTGGATCCGTCGACGCTGATCTGCGCTGCCAAGGCCAGGTGAGCGGGCGAGCGATCCTCGCGCTTGGGCTCGTAGATGAAGTTCCAACGGCCGAAGTCGTCCGGCAGGTCGCGCCAGGCGTTCTCGGGCGTCTGCACCAGGTCCAACAGCACGGCGCCCGCCGGCGCGGGCAAGCGCTCGAAGCTGCGCGAGCGCCACAGGCGCAGGCGGCGGCCACGCTCGCGCAGGGGCGCGGTGATCGGGTGGCCGTTCGACAGTCGATCCTCGGACACGTCCAACAGGGCGCACTGCTCGAAGCCGGACTCGAGGCTGCCCGAGAGGGGATTGCGGACCGGGGCATTGACGATGCCGCGCTGGATGCCCATGCCGTAGCGCGCGAGCAGCTCCGAGAGGGCGTCGTCGCGCATGAACAGGCCGTCGTCCACGGCGACCATCAGGCCGCCACCGCGCTCCACGAACGCCGCCACCGCGTCGGCGTGGTTGGCGGGATAGGGCTGGTCCGGTCCGATGATCGCGAGCACGTCGCAGTCGGCCGGCACGCCTCCGTCGCGCAGGGGGTCCCAGGTGCCCACGTCGAAGCCTTCGCCGCGTAGCTCGGCGCCCAGCAACGAGGCCGCGCGCAGGGTCTGACGCTCGGCCGCGGGGACCGGGTCGATGCCGTACTCGCCGTGGCCGGTGGCGAAGAGCACGCGCGGGCTGCGCTCGCTCAAGAGCCGCGCCAGGGCCTCGTCGAAGGCCTCTTCGCCGCGGTAGGAGGCCACCGAGGGCGCGCGGTAGCTACGCGGGTTCGGGTCGCCCGGATCGAAGGTGGCGAGGTCGGTGTCCACGCCCAAAACGGCGCGCCGCTCGCCGATCGAGATCACCATGACCTGGATCACGGAGACGCCGAGTTCGCGCATGCGCTCGTCGGCCGCGGCTCGGCCCTCGCGCGAGTAGAGGTCGTGGTCGGTGACGTCCAGGGAGCCGGGGACCGCCTCGCCGGCCACGAAGAGCAGCTCGCGCGTGCGCTGCTGCACCTCGGCCAGGGGCGGGCCGAGGGCGCCGGTCTGGGCGCGGAAGAAGAGGTCGACCTGGACCTCCTCCTCGAGCGACTCGAGCAGGGCCACGGTCTGGGAGTCGAGGCTGTTGCGCCCGCTCTCGGTCAGGTCGACGCGGGCTCGAAAGCGCGGCTGCTCGGCCAGGCCGATGACGAGCACCGCAGCCGCAATCGACAGCAGCACCGCGAAGGCGACCTGGATCGAGAGCGACGCGCGGGTCCAGCGGGTGAAGGTGCGGGCGACCATCAGCTCCACCTCCGCGTCTCGAGCAGGCGCACGGTGGCGAACAGGAGCGCGCCGGTCCAGGCCAGGAAGAACACCAGGTGGCCCGTGTCGAGGGCGCCGACCATGAAGGACGATTGGAAGCGGGTCATCACGTCGACCTTGGCCACGGCGGCCTCGAGCAGGTCCTCGGAGACCACGCCGACGAGCACGCGCTTGAGCAGCGGCAGCAAGAGGAAGCCGATGTTCAGCAGGAAGGCCAGGAAGGCGGCCAGGGCCGGGGTCGAGGTGAGGGTGCTGGCGAACAGGCCGAGGGCGCAGAAGAAGGCCGAGAGCAGCACGCTACCGGCGTAGGCCGTGAGCAGCTGGCCCCAGTCGGGCGAGGTCCCGAGCAGGTCGATCACCAGGCCGTAGAGCGGCACCGAAGACCACAGCACGGCGAAGAAGAACGTCGCGGCGAGCAGCTTGCCGGCGACCACCGCGGCGTCGGTCACGGGCGCGGTCAAGAGGAACTCGAGCACGCCGTTGCGCGATTCCTCGCTGATCATCCGCATGGTGATCAGGGGCGCCAGCACGCACAGCACGCCCCAGAAGGGCAGGGCCTGGCCCAGGGAGAGCAGCATCGCCTCGGTCACGTCGCCCTCGGTGGCCTGCACGTAGTAGGTGAACAGGTAGCCGTTGAAGAGCAGCGCCAGGAACAACAGCACCCAGGCCAGGGGCTGGAAGAACAGGCCCGACAACTCGCGCCGGAAGATCGCGACGGCGCCGCTCACCCCTCACCCCCGACGTCGCGGTTGGGGTCGTCCTCGGAGGGCGCCGGTCGTCCGAAGTTCTCGAAGGGATTGAGGGTCGGACCCGCGGGCTTGGGCGGCGCGGCGGGCGCGGACTGTCCGAAGTTCTCGAAGGGGTTGAGGGTCGGCGCCGCGGGCTTCTTGGCGGCGGCCGCATCCACGGGTGCATCCAGTGGACGCTCGGCGCCGCCGGCGAAGGGATCGAGGTTGTAGACCAGCTTGACCGGCTCGTCGGCGGCGGGCGCGGTCACCACCGGCCGGTCGCTCGGCAGTTGTGCCTCCTTGTCGAGGCCCAGGGCGATGCGCGCGAAGAGCTGCTCGAGGGTCGGCTGGCGCCAGGACAACTCGCGGATGGCCCAGCCCTTGGCCGCCGACAGGGCCCCCACGTCCTCGCGCAGGTCCTCGGAGCCGTAGACGTCGAACTGGTGGTGGATGCCCAGGCGCCCGTCGTCTTCCACTCGACTCACGCCGGGCAGGGACTCCAGGATCTCGCGCGCAACGGCGGCGTCACCGACCACGGCTTCGAAGCGCACGTGGCCCCCTCCGCCCAGCTCGGAGACCAGGCGCTCGGGCGTGCCGTCGGCGGCGATGCGACCCTCGGCCAGGATGATCACCCGCGGACAGACGGCCTCGACCTCGGCCAGGATGTGCGAGGACAAGAGCACCGTGTGCTGGGCTGCCAAGTCCCGGATTAGCGCGCGCACCTCGAGCCGCTGGATCGGGTCCAGGCCGCTGGTGGGCTCGTCGAGGATCAGCACGTCCGGATTCGGCAGCAGCGCCACGGCCAGGCCCGCCCGTTGACGCAGCCCGCGGGACAGGTCGCCGATGCGCGAGCGGCGGCGGTCTGTCAGGCCGACCTGCTCGAGCACCTCGCCGCAGCGGCGCTTGGCGTCGGCCTTCGACATGCGGTGCAGCCGCGCCTGGAACAGCAACATCTCCTCGACCCGATACTCGCGGTACAGGGGCACGTTCTCGGGCAGGTAGCCCAGCCGGCGACGCACCTGCATCGACTCGCGCAGCACGTCGAAGCCCCCCACCCGGATCGTCCCGCGGGTCGCCGGGAGGTAGCCGGTGAGCATCCGCATGGTGGTCGTCTTGCCGGCGCCGTTGGGGCCCAGGAAGCCGACCACCTCGCCCTGCTCCAGGCGGAACGAGATGTCGTCGACCGCCGTGTGGGCACCGAAGGTCTTGGTCAGGTCGCGTGCGTCGATCAAGGGGGGCTCGAGTGGCGCTGGGAGGAGATACGGAGGGACCCACACAGCGTTGGCCGGCGGGAAGGGAGCCGGGGAGGGTACCGGGATGCCGAGCGGGGTCTCAACGCTGATCGCCGTCGCCTCGGATCGGTCGCGGTCACTAGGCGCCGTCGGGGCGCGGGCAACTGGCGGAGCGGCGGCCCCAAGTGGGCCTGGAACCCTGTTCGGACAGAGTTCAGGGGTTTCCTGGCGCGATCCGCGTCGGCCCACGCCGTTGGAATTGACGGCTGGCAGGCCGCTGGCGAGAGCAGAGGGTCCCATCCCCGCTTGCCGCCGGCCGCCGGCGATCTAGGCTCGGACTCGGCCCGGTCCTCGAATCCGCCTTTCCGGATCTCCGAGCCAACTTCCCGCAGGCCAATAGGAGGCCCCATGACCACCCTCTCCCCCGCCCGCGCCGGCGCACTGTTGCTCGCCGCCGGAACCCTCACCTCGATCGCGTCCGCCCAGTGCCAGGTGCGAACGATCACGCCGCCCGCCGGAGCCGCCGAAGGGGGCTTCGGTCTGCGCATCGCGGCCAGCGCCGACCGCTTCGCGGTCTCCTCCTACGTCGAGGTACCCGGCTCCCAGGGGACCGAGGGAATCGTCCACCTCTTCCGCGACCAGGGTGCCGCCGGCTGGCAGCTGAGCCAGTCGGTGACCATGCCGTCGGCCCCCGGCCTGCGCTTCTTCGGCGAGAAGTTGGGCTTCGGTGGCGACGTCCTGGCCGTGCTCACGCGCAACGAACCTGGGGCGGTAGGGCCCACCGGGCTTCCCGTCTCCAGTTCGATCTTCGTCTTCGAGCGCCAAGGCAGCGACTTCGTCCTGTCCCAACAGCTCGACACCGGCGTCGTCAGCGACGCCCTCGGCTTCAACGCGGTCCATGCCGTCGATGCCAACGACGCGACGATCGTCGCGGGCTACTCCGACCTGGGCCTGGGCTGGGCCGGTGGCGCCGTCGCCACCTATGAGCGCAGCGGCAGCCTGTGGATTTCCGGTCCGACCATCTCCGCCCCGGCCGGCTTCGGCAACGCCAACTTCGGCGGCGACGTGGACCTGGACGGCAACCAACTGCTGGTCGCCCAGTGGCCCGGATTCGTTCACCACTACGAGCGCTCCGCCGGCACCTGGCAGTACACCCAGACTTTCGCGACGTCAGCCTGCAGCCAGAACTCGGGGGTGATGGACGTCGCCCTCGCCGGGAACCAGGCGTTCGTCAGCGTCTACGAGACGCCAGCGGACTGCCCCAGCCACATCGAGATCTTCGAGCGACCCGCGGCGGGCCTGCCCTTCGCGGCCAGCCAGACCCTGCTGTCGCCGGTGACCGATCCGCAGCTGCGTTGGGGTCAGAAGATGGTCGCCGAGCCCAACCGACTGGTCGTGGGTAGTCCGTCCAACGACACCAGCGCGCCCTTCACCCACAGTGAGGTCCACGTCTACGACCGCGGGCCGTCGGGCTGGGTCGCCGGTGCGCTGCTGACGCCGTCCTGGCCGGCCAACAACCACACGGGCGCGGCGAGATCCCTGGCATTGGTCGGCAACACGGTGGTCAACGGAGCCTACTCCGACAACTCGGTCGGCGTCGCCGCCGGTTCGGTCAGCCTCTGGTCGATCGACGGCAGCGGCTGCCCCAGCCTCGCGGGGGTGCCCGACGCGCGCTCCATCGGCTACGTCAACGATGTGCCGGGCTACGCGCCGGCCGGGCGTCAGGACCTCGTGCTCGATGCCGGCCAGGCCCACGCGGGAGAGCTGTATCTGGTGCTGGGCTCGGTGACCGGCACGGCGCCGGGGATCAACCTGGACGGACAAGTGCTGCCCCTGGTATTCGACGCTTGGACGGCCTTCACCCTGTCCTCGCCGAACAGCGGCCCGCTCCAGTCGACCTTCGGAGTCCTGGACAGCCAGGGCCGCGCCCTGGCGGCGATCCAGCTGGCAGCGCCCCTCGACGGCGCCCTCGCCGGGCTCACTCTGCACCACGCCTTCGTGACCCTCGGCACGGTCCCGCTGCCGACGGTGACGTTCGCGAGTGAAGCAGCGCCCCTGAGCCTGTTGCCCTGACTTGGCGCGCAGCGGAGCCGGGATGCGTGCGCTCGACTCGCGCCACCCGACTCCGTTGCGGCACGGCAACTGCTCCATCCAGCAAGTCCTCGGCTGAACCATGAACTGGCGAACGGTAGGTGGAGCATCGGCCCTGGCGGCGTTGTCGCTGCTCGGCTGGCTCCTGTTCGACTGCGGGGACCCCGTCGACCCGGCCGGCGACGCCACCGTCGCCGTGCCGCAGACCGACCCGAGAAGGGACACCGTCGAGGCGCGGCCACCCGTCGAGACCGTCGGTGAGCGGCGCGAGGTCGCCCCCCCGATCGAGGGCCAGGTCGACCCGAACGAGAATGGCACCCCGGTGTTCAGCGCTCTCGACGGGCCCGGTGCCCGGGTGACGGGCCGGCTGGTCGAGCACGACGGTCGGCCGGTGCCGGGCGCCATTCTGCGCGTGAGGTCTCAACCCGACCCCGCGTCGTCGTTCCTCTACCTCCTCGGGGCGGATGAGTCGCGGCCCGCTGCGGGCGCCTTCGACGCCGTCGTGACCGATGGCGATGGCCTGTTCGACCTGCGTTTCGCCGAGGACACGGCGCGGGCCGGGTTCGGGCACGGGCTCACCGTCGTCACCGCCGACGGTCGCTGGGAGTCCCTCGAGCTGCCCCGCGTGGGCAGCGGAGATCGTGTCGACGACCTCATCCTGCGCCTTCCCGCCGCGCGCCGGCTCGACATCGACGTGCCCGACGTGGATCTGCAACGGCTGACGCAAGACCGCTACGTCGACTTCGACCGCGACCGAAGCTGGTCCTGGGACGTGTATCGCGACCACGGGCTCGTCGGCGCGACGGGGCACGTCGTCGACGGCGAGGGCCGGATCACCGCGTTGACTGCCGTCCAGACCGGCGGCCGCAGGCTGACCGCCTGGCTCGATCCCGAGGGCTCGGCGCCGCTCGAGGTCGAGCTGACCATTCCGGGGCGCGAGCTGGCGTCGGCTCCCGTGACCCGCGCCGGCGTCGACGCCTTTCATGCGCGCTTGTCTGCGCCGCCCCAGCGCGAACTCACGCTGCGGGTGCGTTCCGCCGTCGCAGGCCATCGCGAGGGTGAGGTCCGGCTCGAGGTGCGGGGCAACCAAGAGCCGAGCCTGTCGCGCGAGCACTACGACTGGGCCGCTCACCTGAGAGTTCGGCTCGAGGAGCTGCCCCGCGAAGTCGTCGTGGCCCTGGGCAGCCGGTCGATCGACCTGTTGGAGGTGGTCCTGATGGAGCCCGACGGATCCGAGCAGCTCTTGGCAAGCTGCGAACCCGAGCTCGACCCTCGCCCCCTGTCGGTGGAGATCCCCGCCGTCGGGGCCTGGCCGCCGCCCGATCCACGCACCACGGCGCGACAACCCTCGTGCTTCGACCTCTCGCCCGAGACCGTCACCGTCGCGGGGACCGCGATCGACGCGGTGAGTGGCGAGCCCCTGGCCGGGGTCGTGCTGGTGCGCTCCGGTCTCGGCGGTCCGCTCACGATCGAGCGGCCCGCCAGTGCGCCCAGCGACGGTCGCGGTCGGACCCTGGCCGGGGGCCTGCCGCCGCACGTGGCCACGACCGTGGGCTTCGACCTGCCCGGCTACCGCCTTGAGACCGTCGAGGTCCCGCCCCTCGCCGCGGGCAGTCGCTACGACCTGGGTCACGTTGCGCTCGAGCCCGAGCCGCCGAGCCACCGGCTGCGGGTCCTCGGACCCGACGGCGAGCCGGTCGCAGGGATCGCCGTCGCCCTCGGGCAGTTGACCCGCGAGACCGACGTTGAGGGTCGCGTCGGCTTCCCGAGCCGGCCGCCCTACGACACGAGCTTCGTCACCGTGGGCCGTGAGCCCGGTTGGCGGTTCGCCCCGCCCACGGGCCCGGACGAGGTGACCCTGCGCCTGACCCAGGTCCGTTCGGTCGAGCTGCGCATCGAGGGCGGCGTGGGTCGCCCCTTCCAACTGATCGACGTGGATCTGCGTAAGGCGGGTGTCGACTGGCTGCCGGACCTGGGCTTCTTCGGTGCGCCCCTGGAGGACGCGCCTCGCCGCGATGCGTGGTTCTTGCTCGACCTGCCCGCAGGGCGCTACCGACTCGGCGGGCCCGTGAGCGGCACGGATGCCTTCGAGTTCACCGTCGAGCCCGGCACAGGGCGCCAGGTCGTGGATGCGTCGACCGGCGGCTGAGCTCCGAGGCAGGCGCTTCGCGCGCAGATCTCCGGTCGCCGGGGGCCTGGACCCCACCGGGCGGGCCCGCTCGCCCGACTGGTGGGGTTCGACGCCGCTCGACTGAACCGCGCACTCCCCGGGCCGTTGGGTCCGATCCATGGTGACTCAATCAGGACCCATCTCGCGGCTGATCGCCTGCTGCGCCGCGTCCACGCTGATCTCGAGCCTGGCTGCGGGGGTCGTCGTCCTCGCGGCACCTGGTGCCGGGGACCTCGATCCGGCCCGGTCCCCGCTCGACCCGCTGCCGCAGACGTCGACGACTGCGGTCGACCCGCTGCCGCAGCTTTCGCCTTGGGAAGGAGAAGGCGCGGTCTTGAGCGGGATCCTGCTCGACTCGGATGGCAGTCCCCTGGTGGACGCCCTGGTGGTCGTGACCCCCAGGCGGGTCGACCTCGAGACCGGCGCGCTCCTCCCCGGCGAGCTCAGCTACCGAGGCGCGGCACGCTCCCGACCGCGCACGCGGACCGGCGAGGACGGCCGTTTCGAGCTGACCATCCCGACCGACCTCGCCCGCTGGGCCTTCGGACAGATCCTGAGCGTCTACACGCGCGACAACCGGGACGAGCTGGTCCCCATGCCCCGGGTTCTCGAGGGTGAGCGCTGCGACGGGACGATCCTGCGGTTGCGGCCGAGGCGTCGGATCGACCTGCACGTGGCGCTCGAGCGCAGCTTCGCGTCCCTCGCCGAGCATCGCTGCGTGGATCCGACCCGGGATCGCGACGTGCCCTACCAGCGCGAGGGTGTCGGAGCCGCCCTGCGTTGGCTCGGTGAGGACGGAGCCTGGCGTGCGGCGTGGGCTCAGCACGTGGACGGCGACCGCATGACCGCCTGGCAGGAGGTCGACGAGCCTCGCCTTCGAGAGGTCGAGCTAGACCTGGTGGGACATGCACCCACCCGCGCGAGCGTGCAATCCGTCGCTGACGGACTCGAGGTCGCTCACCTCGCCCCCAGGCCCCTCGCCAGCGTGACCTTGGACCTGAGCGCGGTCCATTCCACGAGTGGATCCAACCCAGTGGACCTGAGGGTCCGTGCGAAGCGCGCCGAAGGGAGCCTGGCCGAGCAGTGGTCGGTGGGCCTTCCCGTGGTGAGCGCCGAGTTGCCCTACGACGTGACGGTCGTGGTCGGCGACGAGCCTCCGCCTTGGATCGACGTCGGCTACGGCGAGCGCAACGTGATCAGCGGATTCGACCCGCGCACCGATGGTCGCCACGGCGTCGCCCTGCTTCCGTCCTACGTCTGCAGATACTACGGACACGTCCGGTTGGTGAATCCGTTCAACTTGGCCCCAGACGGAGTCATCGCCGTCGCGACAGTCGTCGATTCCCGAACCGGCGCCCCCCTGCCCGAAGCCCTCGCCGAGCGCGCCACTGAGGGTGGCAAACTCGAGGCGGCGCAACCCGCCGGTGCGCCGACGGACCGCGCAGGACGGCTCGTGCTTGGCGGCCTGCCCATCGGAACACCGACCGAGATCGCCTTGCACCTCGAGGGCTACGAGTCCGTCGTCGTCACCGTGCCCGCCGGTCAGCCGGGCGATCGGCTGCAACTGCCGCCGATCGCGCTCGAACCCCTGGAAGCCGCGACCGAGCGCTGAGCCCAGCGTCGGGCCTCAGACCTGGTCGACCAGGCGCACGCTGACGCCGCGATCCTCCGCCGGCGGCTCCCACGCGGCCGGGTCGACCTCGGTCTGCTCGCCCGTGCGGATGTCACGCACCGCGTGCGCTCCGTCGGCGCCGGTGGGGAACCACACGAAGGGGATGCCCTTCTTGTCGGCATAGGCGATCTGCTTGCCGTACTTGAGCGGCCGGTCGAAGACCTCCGTCGCGATCCCGCGCGCGCGCAGGGCCACGGCCACGGCGTCGGCGGCGCTGCGCGCTTCGGGGGCGTCGAGGGCCACGAGCACCGTCGTCGGCGTGGCGCGGCTCGCCACCAACCGTTTCTCCGAGAACAGCCGCCCGAGGATGCGCGTGACGCCGATCGACAGACCGACGCCCGGCAGCTTCTCGTTGGAGCCCATGGAGGCCAGGTTGTCGTAGCGGCCGCCGCTGCAGACCGAGCCCATGTCCTCGTAGCCGCGCATCTGGCCCTCGCAGACCATGCCGGTGTAGTAGTTCAATCCGCGCGCGATCGAGAGGTCGCACAGGACCGCGCCCTCGGGCAGGTCGGCCAGGTTCTCGAGCAGGGTCGAGAGCTCTTCCAGACCCTCGTCGAGGGTCGCGTTCGCGAGGCCCATGGCGCGCACCGCCTCGAGGGCCGCCGGGGTTGTGCCGCGCACCTTGGCGATCGACAGCACCGAGCGCGCCTGGTCCTCGCTCGCACCAAGCTCCTTGACGAGGAGCTTCGCGACCTCGTCGGGGCCGACCTTGTCGAGCTTGTCGACCAGCCGCAACACCTCGTCGAGCTCGCGGAAGCCAAGCGCCTCGTAGGCCCCTTGCAGCAGCTTGCGGTTGTTGACCCGCAGGGTGACCGGGGGAATCGGCAGGCTCGCGAGGACGTTGTGGAGCGTGCGCAGCACCTCCGCGTCGTACTCCACGGCCAGGTTCTCCGAGGCGATCACGTCGATGTCCGCCTGGATGAACTCGCGGTAGCGCCCCAGGGCCGGCCGCTCGCCGCGCCAGACCTTCTGGATCTGGTAGCGCCGCAGGGGCAGGGGCAGGTTGCCGCGGTTCTGGGCCACGTAGCGCGCGAAGGGCACGGTCAGGTCGAAGTGCAGCCCGAACTCGGCCGGCTCGTCGCCCTTGGCGTGCAGGCGCTTGAGGACGTAGACCTCCTGGCTGGTCTCGCCCTTGGAGAGCAACACGTCGAGGGGCTCGACGGCGCGGGTCTCCAGGGGCGTGAAACCGTGCAGCTCGAACTGCCGGCGCACCTGGTCCAGCACGTGGTTCTCGACGAGCTGCTGCTCGGGGGTCCACTCGGGGAACCCGCTGATCGCTCGGATCTTGGCCATGGGCCGCAGAGGTTACCGATTCGAGCCGACGCTCCCCAGCCCCGGCGCGAAGCCCCGACCGGCGATCCCCAGGCCCCGGTCAGCGCGTGAACAGCACCCAGGGCAGCGCGACCGCCGTCATCAGGACGAAGGTCCCGACCGCGTGCAGGAAGGCCACGAGGGTCCCCCGCCAGATCGCCGTCCACCAGCCGACCGCGTGCACCCGCCTCACCGCCCAGATGAACCAGACCAGGGCGACGAGGCGCTGCAAGGGCAGCATGCCCTCGACTCCCATCAGGACCAGGGGGAAGGTCGCGACGGCGATCAGGAACTTGAGGCCCTCGAGGTAGAGCACCAAGACCAGCTCCTCGGCCAGGTCCAGACCCTGGCGACGGAACATCTGCTTCAGGATCAGGGCGCGCAGGGGCAGGCTGAGGTACAGGAACAGGTCCAAGTGCCGGGTCAGGAAGGCCCGCAGCTCGACGGCGACCTCGTTCGTCGCACCGATCGTGATGCCGCTCGACTCCATGGGATCGAAGTCGAGCAGGCGCCCGAGGACCAGCCACAGGGCCAGGCACATCAGGGCGAAGCGCGCGGGACGGACGTAGCGCACCCGGCGACCGCGCAGGAAGTCGAGCACCAGGCCGCCCGGATCCCGCAGCAGCCCGCGCACCGTCAAGGCGACGCGCGACTCCCAGCCGAACATGCCCCCGAGCAGGTCGCCCACGATCTGGCGGGCTCGCAGCCGCGCGTAGACGTTGTCCTGGCCGCACACCTGGCAGAAGCGATCGAGCCGCGGGGCTCCGCAGTTGGGGCAGGTCGCGTCGGAGGGGACTTCGGTCATGTGGGGGCGTCGGCGCGGCGCCGGGGCAGGGCAGCGACTATAGCCCCTGGGCCTGCCCCACCGCCTCCGGGCCAGGCCAGCGACCCTTTCGACTCTCTGGGCGGTAACGGCGGGTCCCCACCGACCAGGGTAGTTTGGCAGTCGGCGGCTCGAGCGCACGGCCGGCTTGCCTCCTCTTCCCGCCAACCCCTTGCAGCCCGGCCCGTTCCGGTCCAACGACTCCATGCAACCCATCTCACTTCTACTGCGCCACGGCTCGCTGCTCCTCGCGGCCCTGGCGACCTCCAGCGTCGCCGCCGCCCAATGCCCCCTCCAGCACGTGACCGACTTCGGCGGTTCGACCGGGGACGAGTTCGGCCGCGCCATAGCCGTTCACGGGGACGTGGCCGTCTTCTCGGCCCACCGCAAGGCGCATCCCGGGGCGACTTCCACCGGAAGCCTGTTCGTGTACCTGCGCGACGGTCAGGGCCAGTGGCAGTTCAGCCAGGAGCTGACCGCGCCGCCCACCGAAACCGTCCAGGGCTTCGGCCGCCGGGTCGCGATCGCGGACGACTTCCTGGTCACGGTCGGGGTCGGCAACCTGCAGGGCGGCAGCCTCGTCGCCCCCGACGCGATCTACGTCTTCGACCGCGTCGGCGACGAGTTCACCTTCGAGGAGCGGATCGTGACCGCGGCCGTGCCCGCCGCGGCGGCGCTCGTGCGGGACCTGGCCGCCGACGGCGATCACTTCGTGGCCGGCTTCCCCTTCAACCCGAGTGGCGTCGGCTACGCCCGGATCTACGGGCGTCAGAGTGGTACCTGGTCCCTCGAAGGTCAGTTCGGCGCGTTCGGACAGCCGCCGAAGGTCCACGGCGACAACGTCGACATTCGCGGCGAGCGCTGCGTCGTGACGTCGAACGAGAACCTCGTCTTCATCTACGACCGCAACACCAATGGGGACTGGTTCCTCTCCGAGCAGGTGCTGCTGAGCCTCTGCACGCCCGACACGGACCTGGTGGATCTGGCCTTCGACGGCGAGCTGATCGCTGTCTCGCTCCAGGTCGCCGCGGGCGCGCCGGACCCCGGTTGCGGGGCCCGGGTCGACGTGCTCGCGCCGATCGGATCGGGCGGCTCCTACAACCTGCTGCAGCAGGTCCCTCAACCCTTCGGGACCCCGTCGGAAGCGTGGGGCGAGTCGATCGATCTCGACGAGGGACGCCTGGCCGTCGGTAGTTCCCTGGCACTGGCCGCACAGGGCGGGGCGCACGGCAAGGTCTACCTCTATCAAGACGGCGTCACGGGCTTCGAACCGGCCGGGGTCCTGACGCCGAGCTGGCCGCCGTCGAACACCACCGAGTTCGGCTCGAACGTCGCTGTCTCCGGCGACACCGTCGCGGTCGGTGCCTACCTGGACGATTCGCTCGAAGTCAGCGCCGGCTCGGGGTCCCTGTGGTCCTTCGCGGGTGTCGGCTGCCCCGACATGCTCGGCGTTCCGTGGGCCCGCTCGATCTCGTTCATCAACGCCTCTGCGGCCCCGTCCGGCGCTGGCCGGCAGGACCTCTTGCTCGACGCCGGGCCGGACCACGCGGGCGAGCTGTACCTCGTCCTGGGTTCGGTCAGCGGCACCGCACCCGGCATTCCCTTCGGCGGTGTCCTGATTCCCCTGGTCCTCGACGCTTGGACCCTGGCGACCCTCTCCGCGCCCAACCTCCCGCCGTTGGAGTCGACCTTCGGCGTCCTGGACGGTGACGGTCGGGCCCTGGCGGCTCTAGACCTCCAAGGACCGCTCGACCCCGTCCTGGCTGGTCTGACGCTGCACCACGCCTTCGTGACGATCGACGCGGGGCTGGGCCTGGCGCTCACCTCCGCGAGCCAGGCGACGCCCCTCACGCTCGTCCCCTGATCGCCCCGAGCAGCAGCACGCGCCGAACCCGGGTGCTCGCTGCGAATCGGGGAAGCAGGCGCAGGGCAGGCAGCGGCGACCTGCGCGGGGCCGGTGCCACGGAGTTCGGGACCTGGGGCCCTAGACTGCGGGGCGACTGTGAGTCGGTGTCGGCCGCAGTCGCCCCGCGGAATCAGCCCCCCATCCGACCATGCACCGCTGCGCCCCCGCCCGACGAGTTGCCGCTGTCCTCTTCTTCGCCCTGGTGGGGTGCTCTGCGCCGGACGCCGCCGATCACTCCGAAAGGCGTGAAGCGCGAGGCCTCACGTCGCGCCCCAACATCGTCTTCATCCTGGCCGACGACCACGCGATCGAAGGCTTCGGCGCCTACGGCTCGGAGCGCGCCTACACGCCGAACCTCGATCGACTGGCCGCCGAGGGCCTCCTGTTCGAGAACGCCTTCTGCGAGAACTCCCTCTGCGGGCCGAGTCGCGCGGCGTTCCTGACCGGCGCCTACAGCCACGTGCACGGCTTCCGCCAGAACGGCAACTCCTTCGACCCGAGCCTCGACACCTTCCCGCGCCGGCTCCACGACGCCGGCTACCAGACGGCCCTCTACGGCAAGTGGCACCTGGGCAGCGATCCCCAGGGCTTCGATGACTGGGCGATCCTGCCGGGGCAGGGGAATTATTACTCGCCGGACTTCATCGGACCCGACGGGAAGTTCACCGTGTCCGGTTACGTCAGCGACGTGGTCACCGACATGGCGGTCGAGTGGCTGCGCGAGGAGCGCGATCCGGATGCGCCGTTCCTGCTGCACGTGCACCACAAGGCGCCCCACCGCACCTGGATGCCCGGGCCCCAGGAGCTCTCCCTGTGGGCCGACGAGGACCTGCCCGAGCCCGCGACGCTGTTCGACGACTGGTCCGGGCGCGCGCCGGCCGCCGCCGAACAGGAGATGACGATCGCGAACCACCTCTGGCCGGCCCACGATCTGAAGCTGCCGATTCCAGCGGGTGTCGAGCTGACGGGTCCCGATCGCTGGGCCCAGGCTCTGCTCGACCGCATGAGCGACGACGAGCGCGCCGCCTGGGACGCCCACTTCGGGCCGCGCAACGATGCGTTCCTGGCGGATCCCCCCGAGGGCGACGAGCGGGTGCGTTGGAACTACCAGCGCTACATCAAGAACTACCTGCGTTCGGTGGCTGGGGTCGACCGCAACGTCGGGCGGCTGCTCGCGGAGTTGGACGAGTTGGGCCTGGCCGAGAACACCTTGATCGTCTACGCCTCCGACCAGGGCTTCTACCTGGGCGAGCACGGCTGGTACGACAAGCGCTGGATGTACGAGGAGAGCCTGCGCCTGCCCCTCGTGATGCGTTGGCCGGGCGTGATCGAAGCGGGTCGACGGGAAGGCGCTCTCGTCCAGAACATCGACCTGGCGGCGACCCTCTGCGAGCTCGCCGGGACTCCGGCTCCGACCCTCAACCAAGGCCGGAGCCTCGTGCCCCTGGTCGCCGGCCGCGAGCCCGCGGGGTGGCGCGAGGCGATCTACTACCACTACTACGAGTGGGGTACCCACAACGTGGCGCCCCACTTCGGGGTTCGGACCGAGCGCTACAAGTGGATCGTCTACCCCGGGGTCGAGGGCGAGTCCGAAGCGGCCGTGGAGCTGTTCGATCTGGAGGCCGACCCCCACGAGCTGCACAGCGTCCACGCGGACCCCGCCTACGCCGGGCGGCGCGCGGAACTCGAGGCACGGCTGGCGCAGATGCGCGTCGCAGTCGGGGAGAGTTAGCGAGGTCCGATCGACCCTGCTTGCTCGCCCGACGCAGGATTGGCCGAGCCCTTTCACGACGTCGACCTTGCCCACCCATGCAGCTCTCCCCCATCGCGCTCGGACTGGTTCTCCTCGCCGTCACCCACCCCTCGACCGCCGAAGCGTCCCCCACGGACGTGCTGGTCGTCAGCAGCGACGCAGCCCTGGCACCGGACTTCTCGAGTCCCCAGGCCGCCATCGACGCCGCCCAACCGGGCGACGTGGTCCTGATCGGGCCGGGCGCCTTCGAAGGTGACTCGCTGGTCGTGGCCAAGTCGCTCGTCCTCGCACCCTACCCGGGAGCCGCAGGCGACGTCGCCCTATCGCGCTTGCTCGTGCGCGACCTCCAGGCGAGCGACGTCTTCGTCGGGATCGGGCTGCGCCTCGAGAACGTGACGAGCGCTCTGACTCCGTCGGTGCAACTGACGAACGACGCTGGAGTGGTCCTGTTCCAGGATTGCACGATCCTGCCCGGCGCCGCCGGCGGCACTCCGACCTCGGCGACTCTGGTCGCCTCCGACTGCGACGCGATCGTGCTCGCGACGACGACGGTGACGGGAATGAACGGCGAAGACGGCGGCGACCACTGCGACGGCGGCGCGGACGGGCTGCAAGCCATGGCGCTGACCCGCTCCTCGATCTTGCTCTCCTCGGCCACGGCTGCGGGCGGCGACGGTGGCGCGCTGTGTTGCAACTGCTTCGCAGGGGGTTGCGACTGGCTCTTCGGTGCGCGCGCCATCGTGGCCACGGAATTCTGCGCTCTAGTCCTGACCGATAGCGAGATCGTCGGCGGCGCGGGCGACGGTTCGACCGAGGCAATCGTGGCCCAGGGCGGCTCCGCCGTGGGCGGCTTCGGCGGTCTCCTGAGCGCGGGTTTCCACCAGTGCGCCGGGACGGCGAATGGGCAGGCGGTGCAGGGGCCCTACACGGAGCACGCCAGCTCGGCGCGGGTGCTCTCATCGAACAGCGTGGGCTTCGCGGGCCATCCGCAGACGGTGCAGTTGACGGGCGAGCCGCTCGAGGCCGTACACGTCTACGCCTCGCCGGACCTACTGGTGCAGCTCGATGCGGACGCCACCGACCTGCCCTGGAGCCTCGGCCCGAGCGAACTCGCCACGTCCGCGCTGCTCCTGCCCAACGGCAAGACCGTCGCGGCCCTGCCCGCGGCCACCCTGCCGGCCGGCGCGAAAGCCAGACTGCGCTTCGTCCAGGCCCAGTTCGTCGACGCAGGCGGCGTCCTGACCCACAACGGCCCGCCCCGGGCGCAGCTGATCCTCGAGGCCTCGTTCGCCCCCGTTCCCTCCCAGCCCGCGCCCCTCTTCGCCGCTGTGGAGCTCGACCTGGACCAGAGCGGGGTGACGTCGCCCGTCGCCGTCGACCTGGACGCCGACGGAGACCTGGATCTGGCCGTCGCCGCCCGCTTCGACGACCGCATCGTCTGGTACGAGAACACCGACGGTCTCGGGAACTTCGGGCCGGCCTGGAACGTGGCGAGCGGGGTCGACGGACCGGTGAGCCTGGTGGCCGCCAAGCTGGATCTCGGTGGGACGGTCGACCTGCTCTCGGTCTCGACCGGCGACGGCTTGGTCCGGCTACACCCGAACAACGGCAATGGAGTCTTCGGTGCGCCGACGATCCTGACCCTGGTCACCGGATCCCCCAGTGCCGCCGCCACGGCGGACCTCGACGGTGACGGCGACCAGGACCTGGTCATCGCCGAGCAGACCCAGGATCGCGTCGTCTGGTACCCGAACATCTCGGGCTTCGGCTTCGGTGCGGGCCAGCAGATCGGCGGGTCGATCGAGTCACCCCAGCAGATCAGGACCGCGGACATCGACGGGGACGGGGACGCCGACCTGGTCGTCGCGACCGCGGTGGCGTTCGGCGACAGCCTGACCTGGTTCGAGAACGTGGACGGCGCGGGAGCCTTCGGATCGAGTCAACTCGTCACGGACCTACTCCTGCCGGGCGCACGTTTCGACCTCGCCGACCTGGACGGCGACGGGGACCTGGACATCGCCGCCGGCGAGTACAGCCCGGGATCGATCAGCGACGCCGCAGTGGTCTGGATCGAGAACTTGGACGGCCTGGGCAGCTTCGGTCCGGTGGTGACCGTCGATCCGGGTAGCAGCACGTCGACCGCGATCTTCGACGTCGCGGCGGCGGATTTCGACGGCGATGGCGACCTCGATCTGTTCGCGGCCTCGAGCGAGGCCGGGACCGACCAGAGTTTCCTCTGGTTCGAGAACACCGATGGCTCGGGGGCATTCGCCTCGGCAGTGCGGGTCGAAACGTCGGCTGGGCTCGCCCGGGCCCTGGTCGCCGAGGACGTCGACAACGACGGGGACGCGGATCTGTTGGCCACCACAGGCGGCTCGTCGGTGGTCCTGTTCCGCAATCTCTTGGCGCCGCTGACCGCCGACCTGGTCTGGCTGTCGCTCTCATCCGGAGGCAGCCAGCAGCTCGACCTGCGTGCCGGCGCGCAGAGCCAGTTCGCCACCTTCTTCGTGGGGGGCTCGGCCAGCGGCGTAAGCCCGGGCACGAGCCTGGGGGGCGCCCTCTGGCCCCTGAACCTCGACGCCTACACCCTCTTCACCCTGACGGCCGCCAACGGCGCGGTGCTGTCGAACACCCTGGGCCAACTCGACCAGTACGGCCGGGCCACGGCCGCAATCGCCCTGCCTGCGGCGACGGACCCCGCCCTCGCGGGCCTGGCGCTCGACCACGCCTTCGGTCTGCTCGATCCGGCCGCTCCGGCGGGTGCGGTGGTCTCCTTCGTCAGCAACCCCGTGGGACTCTTGCTACTGCCGTGAATCAGAAGGCGCCGCCTCGCCCAACCGGCCAAGCATCGGTCGCGCGGCGCTTCCTCCGGCAACCTCAGAGTCGGCGCACCCGACTCACCGCAGCACTACCCGAGCCGATCGCCATGGGGGCTGACAGCCGTCGCGCGATCGGCCCGAACGAGCGAGGACCCGCGGCGCCGGCCGCGGGTCCTTGCCAGGAACTGCTCAGTCTAGTCGCCGGCGGTCAGCGAGCCTGGCTCCCCCCCGGGGCCAGGAACCGTCGCCGGTGATACGGTTCAGCCTGTCTAGAACGAGGACACCTCGCTCTGGCGCCCCGACGGCACCGCGCCGGGAACGTCGTCGGGCGACATCGTCATCGGCGGCTCGGCGCCATCGCCATGGCGGGTCATCTGGAACTGCCCGACCAGTTGGATCAGATCCGCGACCTGATCGTTCAACTGCGAAGCTGCGGCCGAGGACTCCTCGCTACCGGCGGCGTTGTCCTGGGTGATCTTGTTCATCTGATCGACCGCGACGGCGACCTGTCCGATCCCCTCGGACTGCTCCTTCGAGGCAGCCGCGATCTCGGTGATCAAGTCGGTGACGCGGTTCGCCCCCTGGTTGATCTCGGCCAGGATCGCCTGGACGCTTTCGGTGAGCACCACGCCGCCCTCGACGTTCCGGGTCGAGCCCTCGATCAAGGACGCCGTGTTCTTGGCCGCCTCAGCGCTGCGCTGGGCCAAGGAGCGCACCTCCTCGGCGACCACGGCGAAGCCCTTGCCGGCGTCGCCAGCTCGGGCTGCCTCCACCGCGGCGTTCAGGGCCAGCATGTTGGTCTGGAACGAGATCTCGTCGATCGTCTTGACGATCTTGGCGGTCTCGTCGCTCGAGGCCTTGATCGTGTCGATGGCCTCCTTCAGCCTCAGCATCTGCTCGTCGCCACGATCGGCCGACTCCTTGGCGGAGATCGCCAAGGTCTTGGCCTGCTGAGCGCTCTCGGCGTTCTGCGACGTCATCGAGGACATCTGCTCGAGGGACGCGGAGATCTCCTCGATCGCGCTGGCTTGGCTGCTTGCGCCATCGGCGAGGGTCGCGCTGCCCTGGGAGATCTGATCGCTGGCCGAGCCCACCTGGACCGCTCCTGCGTCCACTTGCGCCAGGGCTTCGTCGAGGTTCTGGACGGCCAGGTTCAGGTTGCGCTTGATCTTCTCGTGGTCCCCCACGTACGCGCCGCGTACCCGGGCACGCAGGTCCTTGCCGGCCACCGCCTCGAGGACCGCACTCGCCTCGTTGATGGGCGCCAGGATAGCGTCGAGCATCTCGTTGACGCCGTGGACGAGGGTCGCGAACTGCCCGGTCAAGGCAGAGGTCTCGGCACGCGTGGCGAGGTCGCCCCGCGAGGCCGCGTCGACGAGATCGGCGATGGCGCCGTTCGCCAGCCGTTGCTGTTCCTCGTTCAGCTTCCGTTCGGTGATCTCGGTCCACTCGAGGTTGGCGCCAATGTAGTCGCCGTCCCGGTTCACCATGGCCGAGATGTTCAGGGCGAAGAAGAGCTCGCCGATCTGGATCTCGGCCTGGTACGGGAGATTGCCTGGATCACTCAGGATCCGGCGCTGGAGGCCGGGATCTTCGTGGAAGACGTCGATGCAGACCCCGATCAGGTTGCTGAAGTCGATCCCCGGGAAGACCCGGCGGAACGTATCGACGTTCTCGCGGACGAGTTTGATCGTGGCCGGGTTCGCTGAGGTGATCACCAGGTCCCGGTCGACCTGCATCGATGCCGTCGACGAACCGAGCACGGCACTCTCCAATCGAGCCGCAGCGTCCTCCTTGAGACGCATCTCGGTCACATCCTGCCACTCGAGGTTGGCACCGATGTGGTTGCCCTCGTTGTCGAACATCGCAGAGATGTTGAGCGCGAAGCGGAGGTCGCCGACCTGGATCTCCGCTTGGTGCGGGAGGTTCGCGGGATTGCCGAGGATCCGGCGCTGGAGTGACGGGTCCTTGTGGAAGTCGTCGATGCAGACCCCGATCAGGTTGCTGAAGTCCGCGCTGGGGAAGGCCTTCTGGAACGTCGACAGGTTGTTGCTGACGAGCTCGATGGTCGCAGGGTTCGCACCGGTGATCACCAGGTCCAGATCGATCTGCATCGATGCGGTTCCGGAACCGGCCACCGCACTCTCGAGGCGCGCGGTCGCGATCTCGCTGGCGCGCAGGGCGGTCACGTCCTGCCACTCGAGGTGGGCGCCGATGTACTCCCCGTCGGCGTCGATGAGAGCGGAGATGTTGAGCAGGAACTTGAGCGGTCCGGCCTGGATCTCGGCCCCGTAGGGCAGGTTGTCCGCGCTGCCGAGGATGGCTCGCTGGAGCTCCGGCTTGACGTGGAAGACGTCGATGCAGGTTCCGATCAGGTCGTCGAAGTCGACGTTCGGGTAGAGACCCTGGAACACCGCCAGGTTCTCGTGAACCAGCTTCACCGTCGCCGGGTTGACGTAGGTGACGACCAGGTCGCGATCGATCTGCATGCAGGCCGTCGCCGACCCGCCGACGGCTGCCTCGGCGCGCACGACTCGGTTCTCGAGCAGCTCGACCAGATCCTCGATCAGGGTCAGGACCTTGCTATCGGCGTCGTTGAGACTCTCGAGGTCGATCGGTCGACTGCCCTCGGGGGCATTCGATGAGGTCACGATCCGATTGAGCTCGCCGAGGAGGCGGCTCGCGGGTTCCTTGGACTCGTCACTGGACTGGCTGGAAATCGCTTGATCCTGGGGCTTCGATCGTCTGTCGGCCGGCACAGCGTTCCGGGCCGCGGCCGACACCGAGTTCACATCGTTGGGGCGGGTTGGGGGGGGAGACTGTTCGCCTCCAGGGCGGATCGTCGCGGGCGCCTCGGGGGAATGGGGCGGAGCCGGCGGCAACTCGGACGGGGCAACGCCCCTATCGGCTGCCGGCCATCCCAACCTCTCGGCAATTTCGGTCCTTGAGATCCGATTGGGTCTCGCCGCAGGGAGGGCGGGGTCAGGAACCTTCAAGGCCCCGGTTCAGGCCGCCCGGGGCCACGGCGTCACTCGAGCCAGACCTCGTACTGCTTGGCATCGTCTTCCAAGCGAATCAGGGACTGCGGCTCGTAGCAGCGACTGCGGACCCTTCGAACGAGGTCCGCCAGATCGATCCCACGGGCAGCGATGCGCTGCCGAATCTCGCCGTCGAGCCAGTCGTCGAGAGAGTCGACGGTCGTCACCGGCAGGGAAACCTTGACCCTTACGGAACCTGCCTCGATGACCCGAATGCAGAGCTGCCGTGCGATCGAGTTGAACGTGGTTCGAGGATCCGGAGGCTCGGCCAAGGCCAGGGCCCCCATCTCCAAGGCGTGCCTGGCCACGAGCGGATCCAGCAGGCGCGACCAGCACACCCCCTCGCCCAGCTCAGCCAGGTAGTAGAGCAGTCCCTGGAACGCGCGCACCAGCAGCATGAACTCCGGCGGCCCACTCATCCGAAAGTTCCAGCGGTCGTCGCCCAGGATACCGGCGAGTAGCTCCGAACGCTGCCAACCTGAGACATCGAACTTGGTGGGCGCTCCGAAGGGGGTGAACAGGACCCGGCACACGGCGGGCAGCTTGGCCCGCAGTGGGCGCAGCAGATCCGCGTCGAAACCCACTGCGACCATGAGCGGGAACGGGTCGACCTCGGGCCGACCGAAGGTCTCGGCAATCAGTCGCAAGAGGGCCAGTCGGGTGGGCGCATCAACCCGGTAGACAGACCCGAAGTCGTAGAGCAGGAGTTCGGGGCCCCCAGCGCCGCGACGGAATCGCACGTTGCCCGGGTGGGGGTCGGCGTGAACCATGCCACGGTCGAAGAGCTGCTGGAGGAAGTGCTCGACCAGCAGACGCGCCAGGGCGCTGCGATCCTGGGCGGGCCAGGCGCGGGCTTCCTCGATCGTCTGGCCCTCTTCCCAGACGCTGACCAGGATCCGGTCGCCACTGAGCTCTTCCACGACCGCGGGAACCCGGACCGACTGCGCGGCGCAGGCCTCCCGATAGGCGATCTGCGAAGCGGCCTCGCAGCGGTAGTCGAGTTCCTCCAGCAGCGCCTCCCGGAGGGTCGCGCGCAGGCGGCCTTGGTCGAGCCCGCTGGCGCCTACGGCCAGGGGCTGGGCGATCAATCCGATCAGGGACAGGTCGGAGTCGATCGCGGCGGCAATGCCGGGGTATTGGATCTTGATGGCCACGTCGCGACCGTCGAGCAGGGTCGCGCGATGGACCTGCCCGATGGACGCGGCACGGCCCTGCGGATCGATGTCGGCCACGACCTCGGCCAGCGGCCGTCCCCAGGCCTGCTCGAGGACCGGTGCCAGGTCCGCCAGCGGTACGGCTTGCGCCCCGTCGGTCAAGGCCCTGAACGGCTCGGCCATCGAGTCCTGCGCCCCCATGGAGAGGATCTGGCCGACCTTCTGGGGCAGACCCCGCAGGCCCCCCAGGCGGCGCGCGAGGTGCTCGGCCGACTTGCGGCGGGTGGCCTCACTCGTGCGCCGCCCCACGGTCAGGCCACCGAGACCAGCGGCCGCGAGGGCCGCACCCCGACGCAGACGCGACGTCTGGACGACCGACGGGATCTCCGACGCGGTCCTGGACTCTCCGGGGTTCATGGCGAGCGCGCTCCTCTCGGGAGGCGATCGACACTTCGCCGGCGGGTCCTTGACCGCTCAGGTGACCTCGACCGGATCAGGCCCGAGGCGGGGAAGCCTCGGGCCGCGGACGGGTCCGTCAGCCGTTGATGATGAAGTCCGCGTGGACCTCGGTCGTGGCCGTCGGCAACTGGTCGAGTGCCTCGTCGAGCTCCTGCAGGTGCTTCTTCTCGAGCTGCGGATCGCGCTCCTCGGGCTGGTTCTTGGTCCCGTAGGTGTAGGCCTCGAAGGGCGTCGACTTCATCTCGACGTGGGTCCCCATGACCCAGGCCACGGGCTTGTCCTCGACGAAGTCGCGCAGGCGCGAGATGCTGTCGCGGAAGTCGTTCCAGGTGGAGCTGGAGAGGAAGATGAAGCCCGGGTACAGGGAATCGCCCGTGAGCAGCAGCGCAGTGTTGCGGTCGTAGAGGGCGATGTGCGCCGACTGGTGGCCAGGGATCGCCATCACGTCGAGCACGCGTCCGCCGAGGTCGTAGGTCACCACGTCGGTCACCGCACCGATGCCGAAGAAGTTGGCCACCGCGCCCATGGAGGTCCCCACCACCGTCGTGTTCGGCTGACCGTTGAACTGTCCGTCCCCTTGGATGTGGTCGCCGTGTCCGTGGGAGTGGGCGACGATCAGCTCGATCGAAGTCTTGCCCTGTTCGAGCAGCCAGGTGTCGATGAGCGAGTAGACCGTCGCGGCGATCGGGATGCCGCCCGCGCCCGTGTCCTCGAGCAGCACCTTGTCCTGCCCGAAGAGCAGGTACATGAAGGGGCCCTCGAAGTTCGTGCACATGGACTGACGCAGGATGAAGGTGTCCTGGTTGTAGCGGTGCACCTGGATCAAGGGGTCGTTCGCACAGTCACCGCCGTAGATCCAGTCGTCGGGGAAGGTCCCCCCGAGCTGGGTCGGCGTGGTCGACCGCAGCGCATTCGAGGCGGACCAGCCGCCGGGCGCTCCGGCGTCCGCGATCCAGACCTGCCAGAAGTCCTGCACGCCCGCAGGCATGCCGACCGGCCAGGTGAACTCGCCCGCCAAGCCGCCGCCCGCCCCGGTTTCGAGCGGACCTGCAACCAGGTCGGGCGAGGGCACCAGGGTTCCGCCGGCGATCGGCAGCAGGAGTTGGCTCTGGCCGAAGACCAGGAAGGCCTGGCTGGCGGGCGCGGCGCCGGTGAGCTCGAGGGAGTAGTGGGTGCCGCCGATGAGCGTGCCCTGCCCCACCAGTTGTGGCGTGCCAGCGGATCCTGGCAGGGCATTTCCCAGGTCGAGCCAGGTCTGGGCCTCGACGGACGGCACCAGGACCAGCGCGCCGACGGTGGCGAGCACCGCGGAAGTGGAGACTAGGGACGCCCGGCGGCGACGGGGCTGCGGAGTCGACATGGAGTGGATCGAGGGACGGGGTCTGGAAGAGGGCCGTGATCGGGGGGGGACCCGATCCTAGCCCCAATCCAGCGCCAGGGTCCGCGCGGTCGGCGAGGGCGACTGCCTCGCAATCGAGTCCGGTGCCGAGCCATCCGCTCGCGGAGGCCCCCCATCGCCGCAGGGGACGGTTCCCGACCTGCTGGCTGTCGGCCGTGGTTGAGGCGCCGCCGGCCCCGCGGTCACGGGTGTGAGTCCGGGCGGCCAGCCACAAGGGTGACCAGGAAAGTCGCTCTACGGATCGACAGCGGGCCGGCACTCCCCTCGGAGTGCCGGCCCGCTGCCAACTGAGTTCGGGTCGCGTTGTCGACCCTACCCGTCAGGCCTTGACCTCGAAGTCGGCGTCCACCGGCTCGTCGGAGTCGTCGGTCTCCGTGGCTCCGCCACCGGGTGTGGCCCCCGGAGGCTGCTCACTCTGGGCGGACTTGTAGATCGCCTCGCCGAGCTTCTGGGCCGTGGTCTGGAATTCCTGCAGAGCGGCCTCGATGGCTGCCTTGTCGTCGCCCTGGGCGACTTCTTGGAGCTTCGTCTTGGCGGCCTCGATCGCGGCCACGTCCGACTCCTCGAGCTTGTCCTTGTGCTCGGCGAGCTGCTTGTCGGTCTCGTTGACCACGTGCTCGACCTGGTTCTTCAGGTCGACCAGCGCGCGACGGGCCTTGTCCTCCTCGGCGTGGGCCTCGGCGTCGGCGCGCATCTTCTCGATCTCGTCCTCCGAGAGGCCCGAGGACGACTCGATGCGGATGGTCTGCACCTTGCCGGTGCCCTTGTCCACGGCCTTGACGTTGAGGATGCCGTTGGCGTCCATGTCGAAGGAGACCTCGATCTGCGGCATGCCGCGCGGCGCCGAGGCCAGGCCGTCGAGCACGAAGGTGCCCAGGAGGCGGTTGTCCTTGGCGAACTCGCGCTCGCCCTGGAAGACCTTGATCTCGACCGACGGCTGGTTGTCCATGGCCGTGGAGAAGACCTGGCTCTTGGAGGTCGGGATGGTCGTGTTGCGCTCGACCAACTTGGTCATCACGCCGCCCAGGGTCTCGATGCCCAGGGACAGGGGAGTGACGTCCAGGAGGACCACGTCGGAGACCTCGCCGGCCAGGATGCCGCCTTGGATCGCGGCACCCACCGCCACGACCTCGTCGGGGTTGACCGACCGGTTGGGCTCACGCCCGAACAGCTCGGTGACCAAGGCCTGGACCGCGGGGATGCGCGTCGAGCCGCCGACCAGGATCACATCGTCGATGTTGCTCTTGTCGAGTCCCGCGTCCTTGAGTGCCTTGAGGCAGGGCTCCTTGGTGCGCGCGACCAGGGCCGCCGTGAGCTGGTCGAACTTGGCCCGGCTCAAGCTCTGGGTCAGGTGCTTGGGACCCGACGCGTCCATGGTGATGAACGGCAGGTTGATGTCGGTCGAGTTCGTGCTGGAGAGCTCGATCTTGGCCTTCTCGCAGGCCTCCTTGAGGCGCTGCAGGGCCATCGCGTCGCCGCGGATGTCGATCCCCGAACTCTTCTTGAACTCGTCGGCCACGAAGGCGATCAGGGTCTCATCGAAGTCGTCGCCACCCAGGTGCGTGTCACCGTTGGTGGCCAGCACCTCGAAGACGCCGTCGCCGATATCGAGGATCGACACGTCGAAGGTGCCGCCGCCCAGGTCGAAGACGGCGACCTTGCCGGCCTTCTTCTTGTCCAGGCCATAGGCCAGGGTCGCGGCCGTCGGCTCGTTGATGATCCGCACCACCTCGAGGCCGGCGATCGTGCCCGCGTCCTTGGTGGCCTGGCGCTGGGCGTCGTTGAAGTACGCCGGGACGGTGATCACGGCCTTCTCGACGGTCTCACCCAGGTGCGCCTCGGCGGCCTCCTTGAGGGCCGAGAGGACGACGGCGGAGAGCTCCGGCGGGGTGTACTGCTTGTCGCCGATCTGCACCTTCACGAGCTCATCGGCACCGCCGACCAGCTTGTAGGGGACCTGCTTCTCCTCGTCGGCGACTTCCCCGTGCCGTCGGCCCATGAAGCGCTTGATCGAGAAGATCGTGCGCGTCGGGTTGGTCACGGCCTGGCGCTTGGCCGGCGCGCCGACCAGTCGACTGCCGTCGTTCTGGAACCCGATGACCGAGGGGGTCGTCCGGGCCCCTTCGAGGTTGGTGATGACGTCGGGCTCGCCGCCCTCCATGACCGCGACCACCGAATTGGTGGTACCGAGGTCGATGCCGATGATCTTGGTCTGCTTGCTCATGGTGTGTCGGGGCCCCTCCTGGCCTAGTGGCGCACGGGCGTGCGCGGCGCGGTCGAGCCCGCTGCCTGGCTGGTTGGGCCCGCGCCGTGGGATTGCAAGGGTCGTGCCAGGAGCGCGATCGGGCCGGATGCGGCCATGGAAGCCTTCTCGACGACCCCGCCATGGCCCACCCCGCCAATCTGGCAGCTCGCTGCTGAGGGCTCCAAACAGCCGCTGCCGATACGGCAGGAGCATCGGAGGGCCCCCCAGCGGTCGGACCGAGGACCCCTACTCGCCGATAGCGCGCGGCGGCGGACCGTAGGTGAACAACTGGCCCAGCTGGAACTCACGGCCACTGGCCGCGTTCAGAGCCCGCAGGACCTTGCCCTGGACACTAGGGGTCAAGCGCCGCCCCTTGGTCGCGCGGCTGACCATCTTGTGATTCAACTGCTCGGTCGAAGCCCGCACCAATTGCGCCGGGCTCAGCTCGAGTTGGATCAAGAGCCGGGCGAGGGGCTGTTCGCCGAGATTCCGCTCGATGGTCATGGATCGTGGATGGGGAGGTGATGCGATCGAGAGGAGCGCGGCACGCCGCTCATCCTAGAGTCCTGGATCAGGAATTCGTCGTCACCTCCCCGGGGCTCGTGCCTCCAACTCGTCAGCGACGGTGCCTTGTGGACCGAGCCCGCGCAGGCGGGGCTACAAACCCCGCCGACGACGGATCGGTTCGCGAGCTGCCGTCTGCGGCCGAGTGGCGGCCGAGTGGCGGCCGCGGGCCGCCGTTTGGGCGTGCTGGGTGCGGATCCTGGTGACCGATGCGGGCCAAGGACCTCGGATCCAGGGCCTTGGCCGGGCTCGATCGCCCTGCACCTGGTTCGACTGGCCCAGCGGCGGACCCCGCGCACCTCGCGCCAGTCCCCAAGATCGCGGCTCCAAGGGCGAGCTTGGCGAACACTTTAGGGGGGGGGGGCGAACCCGCGGAACGCGAGCCCGCCACCCCCAGCGCTCAGTCAGATAGGTTCCGGTCCACTCAAGTCTGCGATCGACGACGGTCGACCCCGGTTGGATCATGGTGATGACTCAACTCAGCTACTTCAGTCGCCCGGCGGACGGCACGACGCTGGTCGAGATCAACGAGATCCTCGGGGTGGCCCGCGTGCGCAATCGAGAGGCATCCATCACGGGCTTCATGCTCTACCGCCATGACTGCTTCGTCCAGGTGCTCGAGGGCGGACGCGAGCAGGTCTCGCGCCTGCTCGAGAGGATCATGGCGGACGACCGGCACCGTGAGATCAACCTGGTCGGCTGCGAAGACGTGGAGCGACGGACGTTCAGCAACTGGTCCATGGGCTTCCTCTCGATGCGTGAGGTAAGCCGACGGAAGTTGCTCGAGTATTCGGACACGGGCGACCTGGATCTGGCGCGCCTGGATCACGGCTCCCTGGTCGAGCTCATGGCCGAGTTGGCCGAGTTGGCCGAGTCCTCGCTCCCCGATTCGGAGTGATCCTGGGCTGCCCCGCCGGATTGGTTCTGGGCGCGACTCCCGCAGCTTCGCCGCGCGGAGATCCTCGACAGGCCGAAGCCACGTCGGTCGCGGGCCGTACCAGATGCCGATCGAACCGCGCGGCTCGCGCGCTCGGATGAAGCCCGCTTGCCCATTGCCCCGTTTCTCGATCACCGCAGCCACCGAACACCGCCCGCGAGGGCCTCGGTTCCGCACGGGCCGGTCACGGCCAGTGCGCGACGCCACTCCAACTCGCCGTCAGGAGAGTCCGTACTCCTTGAGCTTGCGATAGAGCGTCCGTTCGCCGATACCGAGCATCTGGGCGGCCTTCTGACGGTTGCCCTCGACCAGAGACAGGTTGGCGGCGATCAGGTCGCGCTCGACCTCCTGGAGGCTGCGCCCGGTGAGGTCATAGCCCCCGCCGCCGCCGCCCTCGACGCGCGGGCCGTCCAGCAGTTGTTCGGGCACGTCGTCGATGCCGATCACGTCGGAGCGGGTCAAGAGCACCATGTTCTCGACCACGTTGCGCAGCTCGCGCACGTTGCCCGGCCAGGCGTAACGCACCAACACCGCGCGGGCCTCGGGGGTGATGCCGCGCACCTCGCGGCCGTGCTGGGCCGAGAGCTCGTGCACGTAGTGGTCGAGCAGCAGCGGCACGTCGCCGACGCGCTCGCGCAGGGGCGGCAGGTCGACCGTCACCACCTGCAGGCGGTAGAGCAGGTCCTCGCGGAATTTGCCCTTGCTGACCAGATCGCGCAGATCGTGATTCGTCGCGGCCAGCAGGCGAATGTCGACCTTCTTGGTCGTGTTGCCGCCCACCGGCTGCACCTCGCGCGTCTCGAGCACCCGCAGCAGCTTGGCCTGGGTGTCGAGGGGCATGTCCCCGACCTCGTCGAGGAACAGGGTTCCGCCGTCGGCGTAGACCATGCGGCCCTCGTTGTGGGTCACGGCGCCGGTGAAGGAGCCCTTCACGTGCCCGAAGAGCTCGCTCTCGATCAGGCCCTCGGACAGGGCCGCGCAGTTCATGGCCACGAAGCGACGCTCCGAGCGCGGGCTGCCGCGGTGGATGGCGCGCGCTACCAGTTCCTTGCCCGTGCCACTCTCGCCCAGGATCAACACCGTCGCGTTGGTCGCAGAGACCTGCTGGATCACGTCGAAGACCCGCTGCATCGCGGGGCTGTGGCCGACGATGCCCTCGAGCCGGAACTGGCGATCGACCTGCTGGCGCAGCTCGCGGTGTTCGCGGCGCAGGCGGCGGTTCTCGATCGCCCGCTCCAGGCGCGTACGCAGCTCGTTGATGCGGACGGGCTTCTCGATGTAGTCGACCGCGCCGCGGCGCATGGCGTCGACCGCGGTCTCGACCGACCCGTGGCCGGTGATCAAGAGCACCGCGGCCTCCGGCTGGAGGGCTCCGGCCTCGGCCAGGACCTCGAGCCCGTCGCGATCGTGCATGACCAGGTCGGTCAGTACCGCGTCGTAGGTCGCGTCCCCCATCTTGGCGATGCCCTCCTCCCCTGAGTGCGCCAGGGTGCAGACGTAGCCGTCCAATTCCAGCCCGTCAGCCAGGGCCTCGGCGTGCCCCTCGTCGTCGTCGATGATCAGCACGCGTCCCGCGTTGCCAACTTCGTCCTTGGGGGGAGTCATGCCCGTTCGTCGTCCTCTCCGGCACCGTCCAGGCGCCGCTCGCGTGCTTCGACGTCGAAGGTGCGGGGCTCGGTCGGGTCGACCTGCACCTCGCTACGGTTGTCGCCGGTCAGCTCGACGGCCAGGGGCAGGCAGACCAGGAACGAGGTCCCGCGGCCCTGCTCGGTGATCACGTGGATCGAACCGCCGTGCTCCTCGACGATACGCCGGGTCGTCGAAAGTCCCAGACCGGTGCCGCCCTTCTTGTTGGACCAGTACACGTCGAAGCAGCGCTCGACCTGGGTCGGTGTCATGCCGATGCCGGTGTCGGTGATCGACACCTCCGCGTCGTTACCGACCCGCCGCACGCGCACCAGGATCTCGCCGCCGGTGGGCATGGCTTGACGCGCGTTGATCAGCAGGTTGAGCAGGGCCTGCTTGATCTGCGCCTCGTCCACCAACACCAAGGGCAGGCCGAAGACGATGTCGGTGCGCTGACGGACGCCAGCCTGGTCGTTCTCCGGCTCGACGAAATCGAGCACCTCCTGGACGATCGCGCCGATGTTCTGGGGCCGACGGTTCACGGCGGCGCCGCGCACGAAGTCGAGGAAGTCCTGGACGATGGTCTCGAGCCGCTGCACCTCGCGCTGCAGGGTCGTGACCCGCTTCAAGGTGCGCTGCTCCCGGGGCGGCAGGGGCACGTCCGCGCTGCGCTGGGCGGCGACCCGCTCCCAATCCTCCTGGAGCAGGGCCAGGTTGATGGCCATGGTCGAGAGGGGATTCTTGATCTCGTGGGCCAGGCCCCCGGCCAGGCGCGAAAGGAAGGCAAACTGGTCGTCGGCCTCGACCCGGGCGGTCTCGGCGCGGGATGGCTCCGCGCGGGAAGGCTCCGCGCGGGGGGCGTCGGCCGCCCCATCGCGCCCACCGCGCCCGTCGGGGCTCGGCGACGGAGGCTGGGGGACCGGCTTCTCGGCGGCCGCTTCGGCCTCACTGCCAGAATCGCTGGGGGTCATTGGGCTTGGGGGTGCCGCGCGAGTTGGAGGCGCCGCGCGCAGGTGCGTACTCTACTTGGGCCGCTGCCCGCCCCGGCACCGATCCGGCCTCCGCGAGGCCTCGAATCCCCATGACTGCCACCTGCAAGCGCATCCCCCTCCCGGACCGAGCTCCCTCGAACGAGGCCGTCTCGGCCATCGCGCAGGCCTTGGACGGCGGCGGAGTCGTCGGCCTGCCGACGGAGTGCGGCTACGTCCTGGCGGCGGACGTCAACGACCCGGGGGTCCTGGCCGCGTTCGGCTCGAACGCCACACCTTTGGTGCAGGCCGTTGCGGGACCGAACCGGGCGACCGGCGATCTGCAGTTGCAGCCACTGGTGGCGCGCCTGGTAGAGCGCTACTGGCCGGGCCCCTTGACCATCGACGGCATCGCCTCGGACGCCCGCCGGCGAGCATTCCGCGCGACGGCCCACGTCGGGACCCGAGGCCTGGTGGAGGCGCTCGGACACGGGCTGGTGTGGACGCCGGCGTCGGACGCCGAGGGCGCCGCGTTGACCGACGCCGACGCGGTCGAGCGGGTCCACGGCTCGGGCCTGCGCCTGCTCGCCGACGGCGGCCCCACCCGGCTGGCGGAGGCGGCGGCGGTGCTGCGCGTCGGGCCGGGGGCGTTCGAGCTGACCCGCGAGGGGCTCCTACCGATCGAGAGCCTGCGTCAGACTGCGGGCCTTTCGATCGGCTTCGTGTGCACCGGCAACACCTGCCGCAGCCCCATGGCCGAGACCCTGGCCCGGGCTGACCTGGCGCGACGCCTCGCCAGTGACGACCTCACGCGCTTCGGCTTCAGCGTGGTCTCGGCGGGCGTGTTCGCTGGACCGGGGTCACCGCCCTCGGCCCACGCTGTTACGGCCATGGCCGAGCGCGGACTGGACCTGGAAGGACATCGCTCGCGATCGGCCACCCCGGAACTCATTGCCAGCCTCGACCGGGTCTACTGCCTGACCCGCTCCCACCTCGAGGCCCTACGGATGTCCCTGCCGCCGGGGCGCGCCGACCATCTGGACCTGCTGGATCCGCAGGGGGGCGACGTTCCCGACCCGGTCGGCGGCTCCCTCGACGACTACCAACGCTGCGCCCGAGCGATCGCCGCCATGGTCAGCGCCCGTGGCGAGAGCTGGGCCTGAGGCGTTCGTCAGTCGGCCTCGGCCTCGTCGAGGACCTTCCAAGCACCCTGGGAGTTCGGGGCACTCAGCAGTCCCTGGCGCACGGACTCCTGCCTGAGCACCCGGGCCACGTCGGCCAGGGTGCGGATATGCAGCAGCTTCTGGGCGCGCGGAATCAAGAGCACCACGACCAGGTAGCTCGGCCGGGCGTCGATGGCCTCGAAGGCCAAGCCTTCGGGCGACTGCACCACCCCCATGCAGGCCACCAGCTCGTCGAGTGCGTCGACGGCGGCGTGGGGGATCGCGATCCCGTGCTCCATGCCGGTGGACATGGACCGTTCACGGGCCAGGACCAATTCCAGCAGCTCGCCGCGGGCGTCCTCGGGAATCCGCCCGCACTTGACCAGGTGGGCGACCAGGCGCGCGATCGCGTCCCACTTGTCAACGGCTTCCAAGGGGACCAACAGGTCCTCCTGTCGCAGGAGCTCGGAAAGGCGCATCGAGGGTGGGAGCGGGACGGGGACAGCGGCGGCCGTGGGCCGAACATGGTGCCGACGTCGGAGATGGTCTGGAAGGGCGAGGCGGCCCTCTTGATGCTTCGGCGGGAAGATTAGGCTTCCCCGAACGTCGCACTACATCGCGAGGCATCCTCTCCACAGGTCGCGGGTTTGACACGTGACCGGCGGCTCCATAGAGTGCCCGCGATCGCCTCCGATCGGGGCGCCTAAATCAAGACAGCACAACGAGATAAGCTCAACCAAACGGTGAGTCGCGGCGCGCCGCAAGGCCCCCCTGGGGGCCACGCGCCTGGCTCGCCCGGCTCACGTCCTCGACCGACTCGGCGACCTCCGGTCACCGAAACGGGCGCCGAGGCCTCGGGGCCTCAGGCCAAGAATGCCGGCCATCGGCCGAATTCGGCCCTTCCACCGAACACGCCCGCGACCGCAGAAGCCACTCGCCGACCGACGCTCGAACATGATCGCCACCCTGCTCGCCTCTCTGCTGCTCAGCGCCTCGCCGGCGCCCGCCCCCGCCGTCACGGCTGCATCGACGTCGGCGGCTGTCGCCCCTGCGTCGACAACACCGCTGGTCCAGAACGGACGAGGTGGAGGAGGCGGGAACGCTGCCGCCAGCGGCAACTCGGCCAACCAAGAGGGCGCCGTCCCCCCCATCCAGGCGGAGGGCGACTTCTTCATCCTCAACTTCGCCGAGAAGGAGGATGACGAGGGCATGTCCCTGCTCGAGTTCATCAAGGCCTGCGAGCAGGCCACAGGACTCCAGTTCATCGTGCCCAAGGAGGCCAGCGACGAGCTGAAGAACGAGACGGTGCGGATGATCGGAACGAAGCGAATCCCCAAGCAGGATTTCTACAGCTTCTTTCAGATCATCATGTTCATCCACAACTTCGCGTGCGTCGAGGTCGGCGCCCCGCCGTTGACGGTGACCGTGATCCAGAGCCTGGCCTCGAGCAACGCGCGGACCCAGGGTTCGATCCGCCAGAAGTCGATCTACGTGCTGCCCGAGGAGCTTGACGGCTACGCGGACCAGCCGGCCACGCTGATCACCACCGTGGTCACCCTGCCGCACACCGACGTGCGCCAGCTGTCGAACTCCCTGCGCAGCCTGATCACCGATCAGAACACCCTGAACATGGTCCCCGCGGGCAACAGCGACTCGCTGATCCTGCAGGGCTTCGGCAGCTACATCGTCCAGCTCGCCAAGCTGCTGTTCCTGATCGACCAGGAGTCGATCATCCCGCCCCCCGATCCGCCGGTGTTCGACTACGTCCCGCTCGAGTTCGCCTCGGCCGACGACGTCTCCGACATGGTCGAGCAACTGCTCGAGGCCAGCCAGGAGGCGGAGCAGGTCGCGCGGCAGGCCGCCGGCGAGACCACGACGCCCCAGGCCCGCAACCAATCGAGCGCCAAGATCATCGTCGACCGGCGAACGAACTCGCTCGCGGTCGTCGCGCTTCCCAAGGACCTGCCGGCAATCAAGGAGCTGATCGCGCGCCTCGACACCGAGGTGATCGAGCCCGAGCGCTCCTACAACGTCTACACCCTTGCCAACGTGGGCGCGGAGGAGCTGGCCGACGTGCTGGAGAGCTTCCTGGAGGACGCCGCGCGGGTGACCGACAGCGCGAACCGTTCGTCGGGCAGTTCCCAGCAGGGTGGCTCCAGCGGCAGCTCGAGCACCGAGGAGGTCGTGGTCGTGCCCGAACCGGCCACCAACTCCCTGCTGATCGCCGCCAACAAGACTCGCTACGCCGAGGTGGTTCAGCTGATCCAGGACCTCGACCGCCGCGCGGACCAGGTGCTGATCGAGACCGCGCTGATCGAGCTGTCGGGTAACGACTTCCAGGACATCGGCGTCGAGCTCGGCTTCGCCGATCTTCCGGGCACCAGCGAGACCGGTGGCTTCGGCATCACGAGCTGGGGCCTTTCGACCCTCGAGGACCTGGACCTGGACGGCATCCCGGACGCCCGGGTGCCCACCTTCGCGAGCGGTATCACCGCCGGCATCCTCGACGGCGACGACTTCGCCCTGCCCTTCCTGGTGCGCCTCCTGCAGACGCGCGAGAACGCCAACGTGCTCTCGGTGCCGTCGATCCTGGTCAACAACAACGACAGCGCCACGGTCTCGACCCTGGACGAGCGCCCCTTCACCCAGATCACCGCGACCGGCGGCGTGAGCGGCCAGACCCAGGAGAACTTCCAGGGCTACCAGGAGGCGGGTATCACGCTCACCATCTCGCCCTCGATCAGCGCCTCGCGCTACCTGCGCCTGGGCGTCGAGTTGGAAGTCTCCAACTTCCTCGGCAGCACGACCAACGCCTCGATCCCCCCGCCGCGCGTGACGCGTCGCCTGCAGACGACGATCAACGTCCCCGACGGCGACACGATGATCATCGGCGGTGTGATCACCAACAACACGACCTTGCTGCGGCAGCAGACGCCGTGGCTCGGTGACCTGCCGATCATCGGCGCCCTGTTCCGCCGCGACCAGGAGACCGAAGACCGGCGCACGCTCTACTTCTTCGTCACGCCCCACATCCTGGCCGACGAGGACTTCGCCGACCTGGCCGAGATCTCCTATCGCAAGAAGCTCGAGGCGTCCGACATCATCGGCGCCGACCGCCTGCGCGTGATCGACCCCGACTTCGGGATCGGCGACGACGAGAACACGCTGATGGGCTTCGAAGTGCCGCTGTACCGCCGCCCGCCGGTGGGCGAGGTCGATCCCGCCGACGTCGGCATCGACGCCCAGCGTCGGCGCGAGATGCTCGACGGTGCTTCCGAGAAGGCAGCTGCCAAGCAAGCGGCAGCGCAGGACGCCGTCTATGGCATCAACATGGTTCCCGAGACACCGGAAACCACCGCGAGTGGAGCCACCCCCGAGCTGGTACCGGCCGCAACTAGCGGAGGCGACGACCAGTGACCTCGGTTGCCGACATCCTGGTCGAAAGGGGCCTGTCCCGCGAGAAGCTGGACGAGTGCCGTCGGATCGCCTCGACGTCCGGCGAATCCCTCGATCGCGTCATCGTCAAGAAGGACTACCTGCCTGAGGTCGCGGTACTGCAGGCCTACGGCCAGTTGCTCGGCTACGAAGTGCGCGAGTCCCTCGACGGCCTACGGGTCCCGGCGGGCTTCGTCGATCGGATCCCGGTCCAGTTCTCGCGCAACTACAGCCTGGTAGCCCTCGAGCAGGACGAGTTGGGCGTGATGCGGGTGGCCACGAGTTCACCGCTCGACACCAACCCGATGGACGACCTCGCGGCCATGCTCGGCACCGAGGTCGAGCCGGTCCTGGCGCCCCTGGGTGAGATCAACACGTTGATCGCCCGCGCCTACCGCCACAAGGCGGACGGGGTCGACCAGGCACTGGCCGATGTGGCGGACGACGCCGACATCGCCGGCCTGGCCAAGGAGGTCGAGGACGCGGAAGACGTCCTCGACGTCTCCAACAAGGCCCCCATCATCAAGCTGGTCAACACGATCCTGTTCCAGTCCTTGAAGATGCGCGCGTCGGATGTGCACTTCCATCCGTACCCCGACCGCACGCAGGTCCGCTTCCGCATCGACGGCATCCTCTACAACATGGATTCCATCCCGCGCAAGGCCCACGAAGCGATCGTCAGTCGCGTCAAGGTCATGGGCAAGATGGACATCGCCGAGCGGCGACTGCCCCAGGATGGTCGCGCGTCGATCCGACTGGGCGAGGGTGAGGTCGACGTCCGGATCAGCTCGGTGCCGACCAGCAATGGCGAGCGCATCGTCATGCGTCTGCTCGACAAGTCGGCCCGGCTGTACACGATCGACGAGATCGGGCTGGAAGAGAAGAACCGCGCGATGCTGCGTGAGTTCATCAACTACACCTCGGGCATCGTGCTCGTCACCGGCCCCACTGGCTCGGGCAAGACGACCACGCTGTACGCGGCCATGACCGAGATCGACACGACGCAGAAGAACGTCCTGACGATCGAGGATCCCGTCGAGTACTCCCTGGCCGGCATCAGCCAGGTGCAGGTGGCCGCCAAGAAGGGTCTGACCTTCGCCGCCGGCCTGCGCTCGTTCCTGCGCCAGGACCCCGACGTGATGATGGTCGGTGAGATTCGAGACCTGGAGACGGCCGAGGTGGCGATCCGCGCCGCTCTCACGGGCCACCTGGTCTTCTCGACCGTCCACACCAACGACGCGGCCAGCACGATCGTGCGGATGGTCGACCAGGGCGTCGAGCCGTACCTGGTGGCCAGCTCGATCGTGCTCGTGATCGCCCAACGGCTGGTGCGGACGATCTGCTCCCACTGCCGGACCGAAGAGGACATCGACGACGAGTGGGCGGCCAAGCTCAAGAAGCTCGGCATGACCAGCGAAGAGCTCGGCGGACGCATCGCCGTGGGTGCCGGCTGCGAGGAGTGCTACCACACGGGCTACAGCGGCCGGACCGCCATCTACGAGTTCCTGCCCGTCGACGAAGCCATGCGAACCCAGGTCATGGAGGGCGCGACCGCCTCGGTGATCCAGCGCTCGGCGATCGAGCGGGGTCTGATCACCCTGCGCCTCGATGGCTGCCAGAAGATCCGTGACCGCCACACCACGCCCGACGAAGTGCTGCGAATGACGCAGCTCGAAATGGGCTGAGCCGCGGCTCGGCCCTGGCCCCTTCCGACTCAAACGTGCCCATCTACGAGTACAAGGCCTACGCCGAGGGCGGATCCACCCGCACCGGTGTGATTGACGCCGACACGCCGCGCGAGGCGCGTCAGCGTCTGCGGAAGGACAAGCTGCTGGTCTCCGACCTGCGGGTGGTCCGCAAGCGCGGCAAGAGTCGCGGTGGATCCCCGGCAGTCTCGGCCAAGGGTAAGGGCGACTCTCGCGGCAAGGACCGCAAGCCGGGCTTCCTGACCCGCTACATGGAGCACCGGCGGGCCAACTCCGGCGGCGCGTCCGGGCGCGACCTGGAGCTGGTGGGTGCGATCACGCGGCAACTGGGCACCTTGCTGGGCGCCGGCATTCCGCTGGCGGAGGCACTGCGCGCCATCATCGAGCAGGCCGAGTCTCGACGGATCGAGACCCTCTTCCGGGAGTTGCGCGAACGCATCACCCAGGGCAACAGCCTGGGCGACTCCCTGGCCGAGCACCCGGAACTGTTCAGCGAGCTCTACGTGAACATGGTTCGCGCCGGTGAGGCGACCGGTCAGGTGGACGTGGTGCTGACGCGCCTGGCCGACTTCCTCCAGGCTCAACGGGCCCTGCAGCGCAAGGTCGTCTCGGCCCTGACCTACCCCCTGCTGATGGTCGGGCTGGGCGTGATCGTCGTCAGTATCCTGATGGCTGTCGTCGTGCCCCGCATCACCGCGATGCTCAAGGACACCGGCCAGACCCTGCCCTTGCCGACGCAGATCCTCGTCGGGGTCTCGGAGTTCTTCAAGGTCTACTGGTGGGTGCTGTTCCTGGCGGTTGCAGCGATCTCGGCACTGCTCGAGCGGTACTACCGCTCGCCCAAGGGGCGCATGAAGATCGACCGCTTCCTGCTCGGGGTGCCGCTGCTCGGCGAGCTCTTCCGCAAGCGCGCCGTCTCCCGCTTCTCGCGCACCCTGGCCACCCTGCTCTCGAGCGGGGTGCCGGCGGTCCAAGCCCTGGAGATCACCGCGGACGTGGTCGGCAACCAGGTCATCGCCAAGGCCACGACCGAGATCAAGGACAAGATCATCGAGGGCACGGACATCGCCAGTCCGCTCAAGGCGACCGGGGTCTTCCCCGCCAGCGTGGGCTACATGGTCTCCGTTGGGGAGGCCTCGGGCGAGCTGGAGCAGATGCTCGACCGCGTGGCCGACGCCTACGACGAGGAGGTCGACGTCGTGACCGAACGGGTCACCACGGTCCTCGAGCCGATCATGATCGTTGTGCTGGCCGTGATCGTCGGCTTCATCGTGATCTCGATCGTCCTGCCCATCCTCCAAACCACCCAGATCGGCTGATCCTCGGCGCCGCCTCGGCCCCGGCGAATCGGACGCTCACCCCGGGCCTTCGGCCCCGTACATCCAAACAACGGACTCTCCAACCATGAAGAACCGCATCCTCCGACGCTCGCGGCGTGAAGGCTTCTCGCTCGCCGAGTTGATGGTCGTGATCGTGATCATCGGCCTGCTCGTGGGCGTCGTCGCCCCCAACGCCTTCAAGTACCTGTTCAAGGGCCAGGAAACTCGGATGAGGTCCGACCTGGTCTCGATCGCAGGCGCCCTGGACAATTACGCCCTCAGCAACGGCGGGGTCTACCCGGACTCCCTCGACGCCCTGGTCGAAGAGGACGAGACGGGCGAGACCTATTTGAAGTCCGGCGGCAAGATTCCGACCGACCCCTGGAAGAACGAGTACCAGTACGACCCGCCCTCCGGCGGACAGGACTTCCGCGTCTACTCCATGGGTGAGGACGGCCAGATCGGCGGCGAGGGCAAGGCGGCCGACCGCGACCAGAACTGGGCCAAGGGCCTGAGCGACGACGAGTGAGTCCGTCCCCGTGATGCGCCTGCCCGATCGCCCGGCAGCTGGGACCATGGCTAGCCGCTCTTCTATGGAAGGTCGCGCTGTGAAGGGTGTAGCAGTGAGCGGTGCAGCAGCGCGCGGTGCCACGGCACGGTCGAGCGGCGGCACGCAGGGCTTCACCCTGGTAGAGCTGCTCGTCGTGCTGGTACTGATCGGCCTACTGGTCGGCGTGGTCGCCGTCTCTTGGCGCTCGGTCCTCCCCCGGGCCAACCTGGCGGCGGACATCCGCGTGATCGCGGCACGGATCTCTGGTGCGCGATCGGAAGCGATCTCGCGAGGCTCGGAGTACTTCGTCCACATCGACATGACGAGTGGCGAGTACTGGCTCGAGACGCCCTTCAACGCGAAGGGCGAGTTCGAGCCCAACGTCGATCAGCGAGTCAACATGCAGCGCACCAAGCTGCATCAGGGTGTGCGCTTCGCCCTCGTGACGATCAACGGCGAGGAGTACGCGGACGAGACGATCCAGTTGCGTTTCGACCCTCTCGGCGCGACGGACGACGTCACGATCCTGCTGCACAACGAGACCTTCGACCAATACCACACGATCGAGATGCTGGCCCTGACCGGCCTGCTCCGATTCCACGAAGATCCCAACTTCCGTCGCGAGCTGGTCGACGACGGAGATTTCGACTGATCCCATGCGACTCCCACGCAGGCTAGTGCCAAGCGAATCCACACGCGGTCCTTCCCGAGGTGACGGCTTCACCCTGGCCGAGGTCGCCGTGACGATCGTGATCGTCGGCGTCGCCCTGGTAATGCTGGTCGAGGGCCTGAACAAGTCCAAGTTCGAAGCGGCCCACACTCGCAACCTCAAGGTGGCGCGCGAGCTGGCCCTGATGACCCTGGGCGAGATCGCCGGTGGCGAGTGGCGTGAGGAGATCGAGGACGGCCTCGACGAGCAGACCTACGCGGACCAGGGTTACCCCCTGTTCCACTGGGAAGTGCTGGTCGGGGACGAGCAGTTCCCCGAGCTCGAGGATGTCGAGAGCAATCTGCCCTACGACGCGATCGAGGCACGCAGGGAACGCGAGCGCGAACAGCTGGAGGATTCGGACGGAGACGAAGAGCTACTCGAGGAGCCCTACGAGCAGGTCCGTATCCGCGTCACCTTCCCCACCACCGGCAGGTAC
Organism: Engelhardtia mirabilis; assembly: GCA_007751255.1. Lineage (GTDB taxonomy): Bacteria > Planctomycetota > UBA1135 > UBA1135 > Engelhardtia > Engelhardtia mirabilis. Next base: position 3,032,112 of record CP036296.1, on the reverse strand, counting down.
AAGGGTGAGCTGATGCTGGAGCAGTGGATCGAATGGGAGCTCGTCTACGGCAAGCCTGAGGAAGGGGGCGGTGCGCGATGAAGGTGTTCCACGACGGGCGACTCCAAGACGGGCTAGCGCGGCGGGCTTCGACCCTCGTCCACCGAGCCCGGTCCCTGGGTGCGCCGCGCGCCGGCTTCACCCTGGCCGAAGTGCTGGTGGTTACGGTGATCATGTCCAGCATCCTGGTCGGCATCTCGAGCGTCCTGGCGAGCGCGCGCGCCACCCGGGACCTGATCCACAACATCCAAGAGAACCAGCTCGCGGGCCCGGCGATCCTCGACAACATCGAGCGCGACCTGCGTAGCATCTTCGTATTCGGTCGGCCCCCCGCCGACGCCCTGCGGATCCAGGATCGCACCCTGGCCGGGCGTGACGGCGACCGCATCGACTTCGTCACCAGCACGGGCAGCCTGGCGCCGATCTTCGTCGGTAACGACAGGTTGCACTCCGACTTCAACGAGGTCGGCTACTGCCTGCGGCCCAACCCGCGCAACGACGACTTCCTGGAGATCTACCGGCGCGAGGGCTTCGGGGTCGACAACGAGCCCTTCAGCGGCGGTCGCTACACCTTCCTCCACGACCGCGTGAAGGACTTCAACATCGAGGTCTACGCGGACGAGACCGAAGAGGATCCCGAACCGCTCGACGAGTGGACCGCCGAGGATGAACAGGTGGGACTGCCGGCGCGGATCGAGATCACGCTGACCCTGGAGCTTGCGCCCCGCCTGGTGCGCGAACAGATCAAGCTGGCCGATGTCGAGAAACGCACGGTCGAGTACCGGCGTGTGATCCGCTTCCCCGAGTACCTTCGCAACGCGATGGTCGTTCAGCCCCTGCCCAAGATCCCTGTGATCGGCCCACCCCAGGCGGGCGCCGGCGACCTGGGCGGCGGAGGCATCGCAGACGGCGGCGCGGGCGGTGAGGGCCTTGGGGACGGTGGCGGCTTCGGCGGCAGCGGCGGCTTCCCCGGTGGGGGCGGCGGCGGCAACACCGGCAGCTTCACCCAGATCCTGTCCGGCGGTGGCAACGGGCCGACGTCGGTCCCGCCGCTGTTCGGTGGTGGCGGCTGATTCACGACAGGGCCCAGCTCCTCAGCGGGCCCAGCCGCTCAGAGCGGCTGGCCCAGGACTGCACGACCCCGCAGGTAGGGTCGCAAGGGCTCGGGGACCGCGATCCGGCCATCGGCCAGTTGGCAGTTCTCGAGCAGGGCGATCAGCATCCGCGTGCTCGCGGCCACGGTGTTGTTGAGGGTGTGGCAGAAGTGCACTTTGCCCTCGCCGTCCCGGTACCTGAGCATCAGTCGCCGCGCCTGGAAGTCGTGGAAGCGCGAGGCTGAGTGGGTTTCGCCGTAGCCCTCACGTGAGGGCATCCACGTCTCGATGTCGAACTTCTGCACTTGGGGCTGGCCCAGGTCACCGCCACAGACGTTGACCACCCGGTATGGCAATCCCAGGGCGATCATTACGGCCTCCGCGTTCTGGAGGATGGCCTGGTGGTGCTCGATCGAGCGCTGGGCGTCGGCGATGTCGATGACCACCTGCTCGACCTTCTGGAACTGGTGCACCCGGTACAGGCCGCGCGTGTCGCGCCCGGCTGCACCGGCCTCGCGCCGGTAGCAGGAGGACAGGGCCACGTAGCGCCGCGGGAGTTGATCGAGCGGCAGGATCTCCTCCGCGTGCAGCGCCGTGACCGGCACCTCGGCGGTTCCCACCAGGCACAGATCGTCGCGCTCGTCGCAGCGGTAGGCCTGGTCCTCGCCACCAGGGAAGTAGCCCGTGCCGTACATGACCTCCGTGCGCACGAGGGTCGGTACCGAAAGGGGCGTGAAGCCCCGCTCGACCATGTGCTCCAGGGCGAAGCGCATCACGGCCCCCTCCAGCAGCGAAAGATCGCCCTTGAGGATGTAGTTGCGGCTGCCGGCGATGCGTGCGCCCGCAATGGTGTCGAGCCAACCCTGCCCCTCGGCCAGGGTCACGTGGTCGCGCGGCTCGAAGGCGAAGCTAGTGGGCTCCCCCACCCGCTTGATCTCGACGTTGTCGCTGTCGTCTACCCCGTCGGGAACGTCGTCGGCCGGAATGTTGGGGACGCGATCGAGGTGCCCCTGAAGCTCGGCCTTGAGCGCCGCGACTTCATCCTCGAGGACTTTCAGCTCGGCCTTGAGCTCGGTCTGCTGGGCGATGATCCGCTCGCGCTCCTGCGGGCTGGCCTTGCCCATCGCCTTGCCCGTGGCCTTCTGCTCGGCCCGAAGCTCGTCGAAGCGTTGCCCCCGCGCGCGTACCTCGACGTCGAGTTCCAGGATCCGGTCGACGTCGCAAGGGATGCGCTTCTTGGCGGCCGCGGCACGAACGGCGTCCGGCTCGGCGCGGATGAACTTCAGGTCCAGCAACTTGGGTCTCGGGGGGGCTCGGGTTTCGTACGGAGTGCGGACAAGCGGGTGGCGGGCCAGATTCTACGCCCTGCGGAGGCCCCGACCCGCGCCCGGATGGGCGGCCACAACGGGATCGCGCCCTACCTCAGGCAGGCTCGATGTCAGGGCCGCCCTCCGCCCGGACTCACTGGACCGGCGGCTTCCAATCGGACTCGATCTTGCCGAGGAGCTTGTTCTTCTTCTCCGTCAGCATGATCTCGACCTCGGCCCCGTACTTGTTCTCGACCGACTGATCGAGGGGCTTCCAGGCCTGGTCCTGTCCGAGGTCGGTGATGGTCTGTGCATCGCCGATGACCTGCATCTTGGTGCCCTTGCCTCCGCGCCCGCTCCCGGCCTTGCGAATGGAGATCTCCGGCGAATTGCGCGTCTCCCACATTCGGTGGTAGCGCTCACCCGCGACCCCCACGGGGACCACCGAAGACCCAATCACGGTGATCTGGTCGCCGTCGAGCTCCGCATCGAAGTCGAAGCCGAAGGGCGCACCGAATTGAACTTCGACCTCCTCGTCAGGGCGCACGTAGATCGCGCCGCCCCGCAGGGGTGCGGTCACCCCAGCCTTGACGATCGAACGACCGCCCTCGCGGACCGTGCCTCCCAGGATCTGGTACTTGCCCGCCGGGACCTGCTGGCCCTTCTTCGCATCGGAGATATCGAAGACCGCGCCCTGCAGGGCGTCGACCCCTTCGATCAGCAGCGAGGCGAACTCGACCCCCTTGGCATCGAGCTTGATGGTCCCGGTGTTCAGCTCGGCGGGGTAGAGGGTGAACGACTTGCCCCGCGCGATCGAGTCGATCTGGTACCACTGCTCGCCGATCTGCACCAACGTGCTCCAGGGCAGGGCCTTCTTGGCGCCATCGATCACGACCGAGTCGACCACCGGCTCGTACTCTTTCTCGCGCATGCCGTAGCGCGTGTAGAGCAGCGGCGGACTGCCGTAGATCCCGTCGAGGTTGTCATCGATGACCTGAACTTTCACGCCGTCGACTTCGAACTCCGCGGCCGCGGCCGGCGCCAAGTAGACGGTCAGGAACTCGTCCGTGGGCGAGTAGTTCATCGAGATACCGAACAGGTACTCGGGATTGGTCGCGTTCCGCATCAGGAAGGCCCAGGGACGCAACTCGGAGCTGCGCCCGACCGTGGTCTCGATCAGCTTGGTGCGACCACTCAGCGCGACCTCGATCGGGTCGCCCTCAAGCGGCCGGATCGTGATCGTCTCGAAGGCGCTGCGCTCGATGGTGGGTCCCCCATCGATGTTGCCGACCTTCACGTCCGAACCGACACGCCCCATTCCCACGGCCTGCCAAGTGAGCGCCGCATCGTCGGCCCAGTAGTTGGGGCGCTCGATCGCAGTCAGCTCCTCGATCGTTGTGAAGGTGGACGCAAAGGGCATACCGCTGCCCAGGGAGAGTCCCGCCGCTGTGTTCGGATCGAGGGCGGCACCGAGCGTCTCGAGGTAGGCGATCTGCTCCTTGACGGCGGTGTAGTTCGCGCCCTCCAACTCGATCGAGTCACGGTGCTCGATGAAGGCCTTGTAGGCCTCGAGCACCAGGGGCAGGTTGGCCTCCTCCTCGGTGAGCGTCTCCGCGTTGACCGACGTCCCGGCCAGCAGCACGATCTCGGACGCGTAGTAGTGGTCGCCGATCTCGTCGAAGCTCTTGTGAATGGCCATGGCCTCTTCCGCCAGGCCCTCGAGCTTGCGCGAGCGTTCGTCGGAGCGCTCCTGCGCCTTGGCCGCGATGATCTGTTCGCGCACCTTGTCGTAGCGAGCCTTGGCGGACACGTGGGCCCGACGCACCTCGGGCCGCATGAGCTGGTAGTAAGTCTCCATCTTCGACACGAATGACGTGCCATGGGCCTCCTTCCAGCCGGCCTTGAGCCACTTCAGGTCCTGACCCAGGTCCGGACCCGGGGTCTCCCCCATCGCCTCGGCAGTGAAGATCACGAAGTTGCGCGTGTTCATCTCGTTGCGCCGGATCAGTTGACCGACGTTACGGGTGTCACCGATCTTCGAGGCCTGGCGGAACTCGGCCTTGAAGTCCTCGTAGCTCAACTCCTGGGCCGCGGCAGCAACTGCACTGAGGGCCCGGGCTGCGGGACTCGATGGCGTAGTCGCCCCCATGAACTCCGCAGGCGGAACCGGGAGCACCGCAGCGGGGAGCACCGCAGCGGGAAGCACCGCAGCGGGCGGCAGGCCGAGTAGGAGCAGCGACGGCAGGGCGAGGGCGGACAGGCTGGTCAATCGCGTCATGGCGGTGGTCTCTGTTCCACCGAGGCCACCCGGCCCCAGCGGGTTCACAGTGTAGCCCCGGTCTGCGGCCCATTGCCCAGGGCGATGGGGTCTCGCACCGGGGCTCCTGAACCCGTTTCACCACCCGTATCAGCCGCCCGGGCTCGGAGCGGGCCACGCCGGGAATCGACCACGCCCGCCGGGCCCCTCCGCGGCTCGCGCCACGGACTCGATCGAGGGCACGCCGCCTCAGCGACGATCGGACATCCGCTTCAGGAAGGCCCGCTCACGCTCACTGAGGGAGTGGATGCCTTCCTTCTGGATCTTGATCAGCAGCTCGTCGAGCCGCCCCTCGTCGTTGGCCACGCCCTGGGCCTTGTGCTCCGCGACCTTGGCCTCGACGACCGATCCCCAGTCCTGCCAGATCAACCCACGTCGGGCCGCAAGAAAGCCGAAGCCGGCACCTGCCAGGTGGGCCAGGTGGTCCTTGAAGTCGGTGCCGCGGCCAGCCAACTCCTGGATCAGGAAGAAGGCGTCCATGCCCACCAGACCGATCGCGAGCCAGGCCAGGGGCAGGGGGAAGAACAGCAGCAGGACCGTCGCTCGGGGCTGCATCGTCGCGGCGCAGCACAGAATCGCCATGACCCCCGCCGAGGCACCCACGGTAGGCCCGCTGCTCCCCATCAAGAGCGGCTTGAGCAGCAGTGACGTGATCCCGCCCGCAGCCAGGGCGATCAGGAAGAACTGCAGGAAGCGCCGGCTGCCGATGGTCCCCTCGACCATCGTCCCGAAGAAGTAGATGCCGAGCAGGTTGAACAGGAGGTGGAGCGGCGAGCTCACCCCGTGCAGGAAGCCGTAGGTCAGCACCTGCCACGGAAACAGCCAAGGGAAGCGGTCGAACCAGATGCCGGGGGTGGCACCGAAGTAGCCGAACAGTCCGCCCCAGTGGGCCTCGGGCACCAACGCGCCGTCGGCCACCCTGGTCCCCAGCGTGACGGACGAGATCCAATCCGGGTTGACGAGGCTGATCACCAGCTCCACCCCCCAGACCGCGGCCATGGAGATCAGCAGCCACTTGACCACGGGGGTCAAGCCGGGGAGAGCCAGGGAGGAGCCCCCGCCTTGGTATTCACTCGTCTGCATCGCCAATCAGCGGGCGAGCCCCGAACCGGCCGCGCTCGCGGAGCGCTCCGCCGCGATCAGCCGGGCCTCGGCGAAGACCTGTTCGGCATCCAAACCGGCCCGGCGTGCCGCCGCGGCCGCCGTGTTCCGCAACAACATGGCGATGGTCATCGGCCCGACCCCGCCGGGGACTGGAGTGATCGCGGCGGCGCGTTCCCGCGCCTCGTCGAAGGCCACGTCCCCCACCAGGCTGCCATCGGCACCCCGATTGATCCCCACGTCCAGGACCGCCGCCCCGGGCTTGATCCAGTTGCCCCGCACCAGCTCCGCGCGCCCCACAGCGGCGACCAAGATGTCGGCGCCGCGCGCCAGCCCCGCCAGGTCCGCCGTGCGGCTGTGGGCGATGGTCACGGTCGCGTTGCGGGCGAGCAGCAGCGCCGCCAGGGGCTTGCCGACCAGCAGGGACCGGCCGATCACCACCGCATTGCGCCCGGCGATGTCGATTCCCGTGCGGTCGAGCAGCTCGACGCAGCCCGAGGGCGTGCAGGGCCGGTGGCCGGGCGTCCCCATCCACAGGGCCGCTACGTTGTCCGGATGCAGCCCGTCCACGTCCTTGGCGGGGTCGATGGCGCGCACCACCGCGTCCGCGTCGAGGCCACCGGGCAGGGGCAGCTGGACCAGAATCCCGTGCACCGCCTCGTCGGCGTTCAGCTCGGCGACCAGGGCCAGCAGCTCGGCCTGGGGTGTCTGGGCCGGGAGCTTGCGGGTCTCCACACGGAAGCCGGCCCGATCGGCGGCGCGATCCTTGTTTCGCACGTAGACCTGGCTGGCAGGGTCTTCCCCCACCAACACCACGGTCAGGCCGGGCCGCTGGCCCGCAGCCGTGAGTCGCTGCGCCGCAACGCCGACCTCGGCTCGCACCAGCGCCGCGATCCCCTTGCCGTCGATGGTCTCCGCCGCCATGTTGCCGTCGGTTCTCAGCTCGCCGCGGATACTTCGCGCTTGCCACCGTTGGCAACCGCGCTACCGACGAAGAAGTACCACAGCAGGGCCCCGAACACCACCGCTCCCTCGATCAGGTAGACGGCCTTGGTCACCGCCCCCACGCCCGTGGTGAAGCCGTAGGTGTGAAGGCCCACGTTGAGCAGATTGACCCCCCACCAGGAGAAGACCACCACACAACCGCCGATCACCGCGAGGACGTTGATCCCGAACTGCTTGACGTAGCCGCCGAGCCGCGCATGGAGGATGATCAACTGCCAGAGCACGATCATCAGGGCGCCGTTCTCCTTGGGATCCCAGCCCCAGAAGCGGCCCCAGGAGTAGTTGGCCCAGACCCCGCCGAGGATCGTTCCGACCACGGCGAAGAGCAGCCCGAAGCAAGTCACGCCGTAGACCATGCGGGTGATCGAGGCGTAGACGGCGCGGTTCTCCTTGCCGATCCCGAGGATTCGCCCGAGCAGCCACACGTTGGCCAAGACTGCCGCCAAGAGGCCGGCCGCGTAGCCGACGGTCACGCTGGTGACGTGGGTCGAGAGCCAGAAGTTCGTGTCGAGCACGGCCACCAGGCTCGGCATGGTGTCACCGGCGGTGATCGCCTCCTTCAACTCGTAGCGAGTCGAAAGGAACATCCCGGCGGCACCGACGAGCGCCGACACCGAGAGGGCGATCCGTTGGCGCGTGACCCACTCGATGAACAGTCCGACCAGCACGACCACGCCCGTGATGAACAGGATCGTCTCGTACAGAGTCGACACGGGAGGACGCGAGCGCAGGATGCAACGCATCACGATGCCCGCGATCAACATGGCCAGGCCGGCGCTCGAGAAGAGCCACGCCATGGCCGTGACCGGCAACATGGGCCGCATCCAGGTCACCGCCACCGCCAAGAAGCCGAGCAGGAAGAGGCCCAGGGCCCAGATGAAGAAGTCCCAGCGGTAGAAGCTGACCTCGAGCGGGACCTTCGAATACTCGCCGCGACTCTCGGCACGAGCTTGCGAGAGCTGCTTGAACTCACCGAGCGCGCTGCGGAAGGCAGCGGGGTCGCCCTTGGCGGCCTCGGCGTGCTCCAAGGCGGCGAGCATCGGCAGGGCTTCGAGGTCGTCGCCCTGCTCAAAGGCGTGCTGTAGGGCGTCGCCAAGGTCGAACCAGGCCGGCACCGACTCGGCGTCGGCAGCCGGCGCGATCAGGCCGGGTCCGTAGGTGGCGCGCTCCATGGCGCGCCCGAAGTTGTCGAGGATCAGCTTGGCAGCGGACAACTCGGCCTGGGCCACTTGGGGGTCGAGCGCTCCCGACTCCGCCTGGTCCCAGCGTTCCCGCACCACGTCCACCTGCTGCAGGAAGGACGTCACCCCCAACCCCGCCTCGGGGAAGACCCCGCGCAGGAACTCGGTCGCCGTCAAGGCGAGGGGTGCACGGGCGAACTCGAGGGAGACGACCAGGTCCTCGAAATCGACCACGTTGCTCCCGAGGATCAGGAAGTCGCGCTCGAGCCGGGTCAGTGACGACGATTCCTTCTCCGACGCCGCCGCGGCCCGCGCGGCCAGCTCCGGCCGGGCCTGCAACAGCTCGTCGTAGCTGTAGCGGTCGCTGCGCTTGCGGCCGCTGATCTCCAGACCGAGGGCCGTGAGGGTGGAGTCGTCACGCACCAGGAAGTGCTGATAGCGACGGGCCTGGTCGGGATAGAAGAGCACGTCGAGCAGCCACGCCGTCGGCGTGAGCTTCTCTTCGATCCCGCCCGGCAACACGACCTTCAGCGAGCGCTTGCCGTTGAACTCGAGCAGGCGGAAGGCACCGAAGGTCGACAGGGGTTTGATCCGACCTCCGTCCTGGACCGGGATCTCCGCGGCAATGGCCAGGGTCTCCTCGGGCCACGGCGACGTTCGCAGCGCACGCTGGGGGATCCCGCGGTAGAGCGCTTCGGCCCTGGCCTCGGGCGTCTGACCTTGGACGGCGACCGGAGGCGTCGCGACGCTCGGCGGCTGGGGCTCGGCCACCGCCACCGCACCCAGCGCGGCGAACGAAGCGACGAGGATCAGCAGAACTCGGCTCAACTGCATGGGATTCACCTAGGCCGCCGCGCGCCGGGCGGCGTTCTGCTTCTTGAGGAAAGCCGTGAGTCGTTGGACGAAGGCGAACAGCAGACCCACCCCGATCACGATGCACGCGTACAGGGGCCAGTGGTCGGAGGGGTTACGCACCACGGAGAACTGGCTGTAGGGCCTAGGCCCCAAGTCCGTCATGCGAGTCCCGTATGACGACTGGAACAGCACCAGGCCCGAGTCGCGCAGGGGCCGGTTCATCTCGATCCGCACCTTGTCCTCGACGCCGTCCTGGAGCTTCGTGATGTCGCTGCGGTAGACCGACGCGATCCGCGTGCGCGGGTGCTCTTCCATGTGGAAGTCGTCCAGGTGCACGGTGAATGGCATCTGGAAGCGCTGCTTGCGCAGACTGAGGGCCATCAGCTCGTCCCCGTTGCCGAGGATCAGCGGACTGGCCTCACCGCCGTAGAGGATCCCCGCCGAGGTCACCTGGCCACCCACGAGGGCGCGGGCGTACACCACCGGCACGTTCTCCTCCGCCTGGTTGGCCTTGGGGAAGGTGTAGGTCGCGTAGCCGTCGACGATCGGATACTCCGACCGCCACTGGGGCCCGACCGGGAGCGGGCGCCCGTTGGGCACGTAGTTCGAGAGCTCGAGCTGGAAGCCCAGGTCCGGATGGCTGAAGACCCGCGATCGGCCGCCGGACAGGGCCCGCAGGTCGGTGTCGTCGATCAAGATCTCCTGCACCGGCGCGTCCGGGTCCGCTTCAGCGTCGTAGATCGCGACCTCCCAGTGGAAGAAGCTCACGAAGTCGTCCGACGACTCGCCCTCGACCAGGGCCAGGAAGCCGTCGTCGCTGTTGGTCAGCTTGACCAGGCCCGCAGCCATCAGCAGGGCGATGCCCACGTGGCAGATGATGATCCCCGCCGTGCGCTTGGACTTGCGGATGCGAACCAACCCGCCGATGGCGAGGTTGACGGCCAACAGCGACATCAGCAGCACGCCTCCGGGCAGGGGCATCTCGCCCCAGCGCGTCGGATGCATGGCGATCCACGACTCGAAGTAGTTCTTCTGAACCTCGTACAGGCCGGTGTTCTGCTGCTCGACCGTACCCAGGAAGGTCAAGAGCAGCATCCCGGACAGGACGGCCACGGAGAGTCCGAAGGACCCCAGGACGTCGATAACTGCGCGAATAGGCTTCATGATCGCAGCGCCGCTCAGCGGCCCTTGGTCGTGGCCTGGGACTCGGGCGTCTTGGTCATTGAGCGGGCAAAGGCGAGCAACCGTTCACGCTCGGCGCCTACCAGTTCACGGTCGCCGACCATCTTCACGAACAGGCTCTCGTCGTTCGCCTCGAGCGGGACGATGATGCCCAAGAGGCGTTGGTCCGGGACCTTCTGGTCCCCCATGCCGGTGAAGTCGCCCTCGACGTCGACCACGATCGACGAGCGGCCGAGCACGGGGATGCGCTCCAGACCGAGGATCGCCGCGCCCTGGGGCGGAGCGAGCCCGACCTGGCCGTACCAACGGGTCAAGTTCTGGTCCAAGGTGCCCCCGGCCGTGCTCACCGACACGTCGCCGCCATCGGCGGTGACGAAGCTCATCAGCCGCATCGGGCGCGGCCCGCCGCGGGTCCAGCCCTCGGGTAGCTCGTAGTCGATCTCGTCGAACCCGAACCCGCCGCCCCCAGCCCCAGGCGCGGCCGGCGCGGCGCTGTTGCCCGAGGGCGGATCCTCGCTCTCCCGCAGGGAGGCCGCGAAGTCGAGGAAGGCCTGGCGCTCGGCCAGGACCAGGTCGCGCGGCCCGGTCATCTTCACGAACAGGGTGAACATCGGGTCCTCGAGCACGAGCCCCATCATTCGAGCCTGCTCGAGGCTCGCGCCCCCCACGCCCGAGAAGTCCCCGTCCGCCTCGAACAGGACGCCCTCTCGGCCCAGCAGCGAGTGCCTCGGGAGCAGCGCGACGTCCGCCTCGGTCAGAGGCGGGAGGCCGAGCTGGGTGCTGGCCCAACGGTTGATGTTGCCGATGACGCCACCTGCGCCGCCGGGCAGCTTGGTGACGTAGCACTCGGCCGTCGAGACCCCCGCTACCTGGAAGTCGACCATGCGGAACTGACTGCGCGGCGCAACCTCGACCCAGCTCGCGGGCACGTCCCACTCGTAGCCGCCCGCGGGGGCTTCCGGCTCGACCTTCTTGGCCGGCGCGAAGGGGTTCCCGAAGCGGTCCTCGCTAGTGGCCGAGAGGTCGGCCGGCACCACCACGCGCGAGGCCATGCGCGTCTTGGTCAGGGTCTTCGGCTCGAGCACCAGCGGCCCGTCGCCGTTGCTGCAGCCCAGGCTGACCAGCGGCGTCAGGCCAAGCAGGCTCACCCCGAGCAGCGAGAGCACCCGCTTGGGTGACTGGCCGCTCCCGTGAGCGGTGCGCGGGTTCAAGGGTCGTCGGGAGGAGCTGCCGTGCATGGGAGTCTCGTACGGTTCAGTAGCGTCGCTGTAGGACGAAACTCCCGGCTCTCGCCAGGGTCTCTCGAATCGGTCCATCGGGGAGGACGGACAGTCGGCCGAGCGCCGTTCGCAGCAACTCGTCAGCGCGACCTCGAGCAGCCTCGAGGCCCGGACGCAGGTCGCACACCTCGCGCAGACGCCCGACGCGATCGGCCAGCCCGGGCTCCGTGTACGCGTCGCGAATGGCGGCACGTTGTGAGTTGTCGGCGCTGGCGTAGACGTGCAGCACCGGCAGGGTCACCTTCCCGTCGTCGACGTCGTTGCCCACGGGTTTGCCCACTTCTTCCTGTGTTCCGGTCAGGTCCAACACGTCGTCCACGATCTGAAAGGCCAGGCCGACCTCCCACCCAAAGAGCCCCAACTCGGAAGCGGTGCGCTCGTCGCCATCGGGGTAGAGGGCTCCGAGTTCGCAGGCAGCCGCGTAGAGCGATGCGGTCTTGGCGCCCGCGATGGCTTCGTAGCCGTCGCGGCTCAGGTCGAAGTCGTAGCGGTGCCCCGCCTGCTCGATTTCACCCTTGCAGATCTTCTGGGTGGTGAGCGCCAGGTGACGGCTGACCAGGGGCGACTGCAGCCGCGTCGAAAGGGCGAAGGCTCGGGCGTAGAGCCAATCCCCCAGGAGCACCGCCACCTGGTTGTCCCAACGCGTGTTGACGCTCGCGACCCGTCGCCGCACGGAGGCGCCGTCGAGCACATCGTCGTGGACAAGGGTGGCGAGGTGGATCATTTCGACGACTGCCGCGACCTGGGGATGTTCGGGACCCCAGGCGCCCGAGGCGCGACCGCAGAGCAGCACCATCGCCGCCCGCAATTGCTTGCCGCGGAAGCGACTGATGTGATCGAGCATGTCCCGCACCGCCGGAGAGTTGTCCGAGAGCTCTCGATCGAGCACCTCGCGGGTCCGCTCCAGGTCGGCCTCGATGGGCGCCAACAGGTTGGGCAACTCGCCGCTCGGATCGCTCACGCGGCCCCTCCGGTGGTTAGATCATCGTCAGCTCGGCCCCGAGCCGGCGTGAACAGGTCGTTAGGTGCGTTCACATTGCGCAACAGGGACTGGACGTCCTCGCCGAACTCGGCGACGTCGATCTCGACCGCGCACAGAGCCGCAGCCAGGGCAACCGGCCGCCGCTGTCCCTCGTCCAGAAGACGCTGCGCCAGGGGCGCACAGACCGACACGCGATAGACCGCTACCAGGGGCTCGATTCCCCGGGGACTGCGCAGGGTCACGGCGTCGGCCCCGCTGGAGCGCGCGCGATCGATCAGGGCGCCGAACACCGCGGCACCCGTTCCCGGCATGTCGACCGGAGTGGTCACGAGCCATTCACCGCTCGCCGCCAGCAGCGCCGCTTCGATCCCCGCCAACGGCCCGAACGAGGCGCGCCGGTCGAGCACCTCCGAGGCGTCGAGTCCGAGGTCGCCGTAGCGCGCCCGCTCACCGCTGGCCAAGAGCACGCGATCGCAGAGGGGGCGCAGGGCCTCGACGGCTCGCGCCAGAAGGGTCGAGCCCTCCCACCGCAGCCGGGCCTTGTCGGTGCCCATCCGACGACTCGCACCCCCGCAGAGCACGACTCCACTCACCGGCCCGCCGCCCGTGCGGCGGTCGGTGCTCGAGTGCCGTTCGGCGGGGAGCCGGGGGAGATCCTCGGTGGGTGCGATGACTAGGTTCCTCTCCTGTCTCCCCGGGGATCAGCCCCGGCGAGCCCGTCTCAGGTGGTTTCCTTCTCGGCCTTGCCCGCGGGGCCCTCGATCGGCTCGGCGCTCTCCTCTTCCTTCAGCCCGCGCTTGAACTGGGTGATGCTCGAGCCCGCGGCGCGCGCGAGCTCGGGCAGCTTGCGTCCACCGAAGATGAGCAGCACCACGCCCAGGACGATCCAAAGCTCGGTCGGGCCCGGCATGGCGAGGTACGGGGAGCCGACGAACGGCGTGATGGCGGCGATCGTTCCGGCTGCGATGTGGGTCATGGTCTGGCGGTGGGCCGCGCTTTCCTGTGGGATCGCGCTTGCGGGTTTCTAGGCCTCGATTGGGCGCCTTGCGAGCCCTGTCACGTCGGACGTCCGACGGACGCAACTGGCCGGCGCCATGATAGTTGAAGCTCAGGCCCCGCCGTCCGGCTTTCCCCCCCCCGGGGACACTCGCAGTCGCTCGGCCCGACGATCCAGCTTGGCGGCCTGGGCTCGGTCGAGGGCGCTCACCCGCGGTCCATCCAAGGCCTTCCAGCCCGCGAGGGTGCCCGCGCCCTTGCGTCCGACCCGCTCCGGGAGTCCCAGCGCCAGGCCCGCCGCCAGCATTCCGGCGCGCACCCGCGCCGAGGCCGTGTAGGTCGCCAGCCGGCCGTGCGGGGCGAGGCGCTCGGCCAGGGCCGCCAGGAAGGGCGGGTCCCACAGAGCTCCACCCAAGGCCGGGGCGTACCCGTCGAGGAAGATCGCGTCGAAGGGTCCCGGGAATCGGTCCCCCGCCAGGGCCGCCGCGGCGTCGCCCAGGTGCAACTCGATCGAGCTGCGCGCCCCGAAGCCGAGCACGCCCCCGCGCCCCTCGAGGGCCGCGACGAAGGCCAGGCGCACCGCACTCCAGGCCCGCTCGAACCCGGGTTCCGGATCGGGCCCCATGGCCGCCGCACACTCGAGCGCGCGGCGGTCCAGCTCGAGTCCCACCGCCTGCAGTCGGGCACCGTGACCTTCCACGGCCTCCAGCGCCGCGGCCAGGTTCAACCCCAGTCCGCTGCCCACGTCGAGCAGTCGCACCGTCGCCCCGGGCTCCACCAGGTCGAGCAGGCAGGGCCGCGCGTAGCGCGACCGAGCCTCCGACCGCGCCCCCTCCAGGTCGTGGGCAGCCTGGCCGTGAATGGGGTGGAGCGCGGTCAGCGACCCGTCCGCCGTGCGGACAGGTCGCCAACCGCGCTCCACTTCGCGGTTCGTGGTCAACCCCGCGCGGTGGCGAGCAGACCGGCCTCCTCGAGGCGCTGCTCCATGAGCAGACCCAGGCGCGAGGGGGTCGGAGTGACCGCGACGCCGGCCTTCTCGAGGGCCGCCATCTTGTCGGCCGCGGTGCCCTTGCCGCCGGAGATGATCGCTCCGGCGTGCCCCATGCGACGGCCGGGGGGCGCGGTCGCGCCGGCGATGAAGCCGACCACCGGCTTCTTGACCTCGGAGGCGATGAACTCGGCCGCCTCTTCCTCGGCCGTGCCACCGATCTCACCGATCATGATCATCGCGTCGGTGTCCTCGTCCTCGTTGAAGGCCTTGAGGCAGTCGATGAAGTTGGTGCCGTTGATCGGGTCACCGCCGATGCCGATGCAGGTCGACTGGCCGATGCCGCGGCTGGTGAGCTGCCACACGGCCTCGTAGGTCAGGGTGCCGGAGCGCGAGACCACACCGACCCGACCGGCCTTGTGGATGTAGCCCGGCATGATCCCGATCTTGCACTGGTCGGGCGTGATGATGCCCGGGCAGTTGGGCCCGATCAGGCGCGCGGAGGTGCCAGCCATGTGCTCGCGCACGCGGACCATGTCCAACACCGGCACGCCCTCGGTGATCGTGACCACCAGCTCGATGCCGGCGTCCACCGCCTCGATGATCGCCGCCGCGGCGAAGGGCGGCGGGACGTAGACGACCGAGGCGTTGGCCCCGGTCTCCGCGACGGCTTCCGCCACGGTGTCGAAGACCGGCAGCCCCAGGTGGGTCTGACCGCCCTTCTTGGGGGTCACGCCCCCCACCATCTGCGTGCCGTACTGAATGGCCTGCTCGGAGTGGAACGTACCGGTCTTCCCGGTGAATCCCTGGCAGATGACTTTCGTGTCGCTGTTGACCCAGACGCTCATTGGATTTGCTTTCTGCGGCCTCAGGCCACTGCGGCGACGATCTTGCCGGCCGCTTCGTCGAGATCGTTGGCGGTGATGATCGGAAGACCCGAACCGTCGAGCAGCTGCTTGCCGCGCTCGACATTCGTACCTTCCAGGCGCACCACCAGCGGCACGCCGAGCTGAACTTCCTTGACGGCCGCGATGACGCCCTCGGCGATCACGTCGCACTTCATGATCCCGCCGAAGATGTTGACCAGCACGCCCTTCACGTTGGCGTCGGAGAGCAGGATCTTGAAGGCCGCGGTGACCTTCTCGACCGTCGCGCCGCCGCCCACGTCCAGGAAGTTCGCCGGATCGCCGCCGTTCAGCTTGATCACGTCCATGGTCGCCATGGCCAGGCCGGCCCCGTTGACCATGCAGCCGATGTTGCCGTCGAGGGCGATGTAGGAGAGGTCGTACTTGCTGGCCTCGATCTCCTTGGCGTCCTCCTCGTGCAGGTCGCGCAGGGCGACCACGTCGGGGTGCCGGTAGAGGGCGTTGTCGTCGAAGTTGATCTTCGCGTCGAGGGCGATGACCTTGCCGTCGTCGGTGTGGACCAGCGGGTTGATCTCCATCAGCGAGCAGTCCAGCTCGCAGAAGGCCTTGGCCAGCTGCTGCATCAGCGCCACGCCCTGGGGCACGAGCTCGGCCGGCAGGCCGATGCCCTCGGCCAGGCGCTTCGCGGCGTCGTCGGCCAACAGGCCGTCCGACCCGAAGGGCGCCTTGAGGATCTTCTCGGGGGTGTGCGCGGCCACCTCTTCGATGTCCATGCCACCCTCGCTGCTGGCCATCATCACCGGGCCGTTCGTGGTGCGATCGACCACGATGCCGACGTAGTACTCGGACGCGATCTGCGAGCCCTGCTCGACCCACAGGCGCCGCACGAGCTGACCGCCGGGACCGGTCTGGTGGGTCACCAGCGTCTTGCCGAGGATCTCGGCCGCGGCCGCGCGGGCCTCGTCGGCGCTCTTCGCGAGCTTGACGCCGCCGGCCTTGCCGCGGCCACCGGCGTGGATCTGCGCCTTGACGACGGCGACCTTCGACCCGAGGGCCGTGTAGGCCTCCGCCGCCTGGTCGGCGCTGGTGCACTCGCGGCCGTCGGGGGTGGCCACGCCGAAGCGACGCAGCAGCTCCTTGGCCTGGAATTCGTGGATGTTCATGGGCTTGTGGGGGGCGTCCGCGGGCGCGAGTCGGCGACCGCCGGGGTGGCTCGGCAGGAGCCGCGTGGAGGGGCCCGAGCGCCCGCCGGGGGCGCGCCGAGGTGGCTTTCGGGCGCAGCAGAATAGCGGCGCGGCCCGCCGGTGGCCAGGAAGGCGGGGCCCCCGCACTGGTCGGAGCACCCGCGGGGTAAACCGTGCTCCATGGTTCGCTCGCTTCCATCACTGGCCGCCCTGTCGATCGCCCTCGCGCTTGGTGCGAGCCTCGGGTACCTCGTGGGGAACCGCCCGGGCGCCGCCGATCCAGGGACCCCGGCGTCGATCGCGGTGCCCGGGTCCCGGCCGACCTCGACCCCGGTCGGGCACGCGGGGGCCGAAGCTGCCGCCGACCTGCGCGAGGCCGCGGCATCTGCTGCCGACTCCGAACGCCTGCGGTCGGACCCTGCGAGCCCGGGGGTCGCACTGTCCACTGCCGCGGCACCGAGACGAGCGCCCGCCCCCACGCTCGGAGTCGGGAGTCCCCCGGATCTGCGGGAGCTGCTCGACGAGGCGGCGGGGGGTCCGGCCGAAATGACGCTGATCCTGGCCCTGTGCGAGCAGCGCCGGATGCTCGGATCCGACCCCGAGCCGGTGGCGGCGCTCCTGATCTCAGCGTGGGATCGAATCTCGACCACCAACTTCACCCCTTGGCCCACTGGCTCGGCCGCGAGTCCGCCGCGCCCCTGGACCAGGGCGGACGGCTCCCAGCCCCAGTGGGTCGTCCAGGGCCTCGTGGTCCGCGGCGCCATCGGAGGGTCGCGCGACGCGAGCCCCGAGCGGGCCCTGGAACTGTTCCGGTCCGCTGCCCTCGGCGTCGCCTGGCGCGGCGACCAGGAGCGCGCAGTGGAGCTCGTGAACGCCATGTGGCGCATCGCGGACACCTACCGCTGGCCCAGCCACGACCGGGCGCGTCTGCTCAGCGTGCTCGCCCACCTGCCCGCGCCCCCGGTCGAGGTGCTCGAAGCCCGGGTGCGTGCGGCGATCGACGCCGGCAAGCTGAGACTGGCCGACGGCGCCGACGTCCTGGCCGCCGTGGGACTGGACCCCGAGGCCTTCGTGGCCGGCTACCGCAGCGACCCGCTCCTGGGGACTCTCGCGCGCCAGCTCGAGTTCGACGGTCTGCCCGCCGGCGAGCGCATCGAGCTCCTGCGCGTGCGCCTGGCGGAGGGAGATACGGACGTGCGCGAGCAGCTCTTCGGACTGCTGGTCGGAGAAGGCCGCATCGATGAAACGGCTGACCTGGCCCTCGACCTGGCCGCCACGATGCCGGACGAGGTCGGCTGGATCGGCGAGATGCTGGCCCAGTCGACCGAGGACCGCTCCATCGCCGCCGCGGACCGCTTCCTGGGACAGTGGGTCGAATCCGTCGACCCGACGAACGACCTGATGGTGGACTTCATCCAGGACTTCGAGGCCACGGACCTCCCGCTGCTCGCGCGCCACGTGGATCGGGCCCTCGAGCGGACCTTCGACGCCGGGGACGGGGCCTTCGACGCCCTGCGGCGACGCTCGGCCGTGGCCGCGTCCCTCGATCGCATGGGCCGCATCGGAGGCCTCTCGCCCCTGTCGATGCGCGCCCTACGACGCATCTGCGACGATCCCCTGGACGAGGCCGAGTGGGAGCACGCCGTCAGCGCGGCCCTTCGGAGCGGCGACTGGAAGCTGGCTCGCCGGGCCACCGATCGCCTGCACGCCAGGGCTTCGGTCGCGGATCAGACCGAGCTCGACCTGGAGGACATCGAGCTCGCCAAGGACCAGTTGGCGGACGGTAAGCTGCCCTGGTTCGTGGAGCTTGACTGAGCGCGAATCGCGGCCCGGGCGGGCCTCCATGGCTGACGCTCGGGCCAAGCGCCTGCGGCTGAGAGTTCGCCTGTCGCGGCGATGCCGCGCGCCCGCGGGGCTCGGGAGCGGCGTCTGCGCTTGCCTGGCGGGCGGCCGAGCCCGCACCATGCGCGGATGACTCAGACCCAGGCGAACCCGAGCGGTCCCATCGACGTGAGCGGCGCGTCCGAGGGCGGCGTGACCTTCGTCGATCGCGAGCTCGAGGCGCTGCTCGGCACCGCGCTGCGCAGCGCCGAGGGCTCGCCGCCGATCGAGGTCCGCCAGATCCAGCCGGCCAGCCTCGACCTGCGCCTGGGCGGGCGCGTCACCAACCTGCGCTGTGGCTTCTTGCCCGAGCGCTCCGACCTCGAGTCGCGCCTGGCGGAGCTGACCATCCACGAGGAGGAGCTCAGCGGCGACGGCGCGATCCTCAAGCGCGGGCAGGTCTACCTGATCCCGCTCGCGGAGTACCTCGACCTTCCCCCGGGCGTGGTCGCGCGCTTCAACCCGCGCAGCTCCAGCGGACGCTGTGACCTGTTCTGCCGGGTGCTGGTTCCCGGGCATCCACGCTTCGACGAGACGCCCCCGGGCTACCGCGGCCCCCTGTGGCTCGAAGTGGTTCCGCTCTCGTTCCCCGTGCGCTTGCGTCGCGGCGACCGACTCGTGCAGCTGCGTCTGCAGGACGGCCCCTGCGCGTTGACCGAGGAGGAGCTGCGCGCGGTCTATCGCGAGACGCCCCTGGCCTTCGACGGAGACCGCGCCCTGCCCGAGGAGGAAGTCCGCTTCACCGAGGACGGCTCCCTGGAACTGCGGATCGGCCTCACCGGCCGCAAGCCCTGCGGCTGGCGCGCCGCCCTGCACACGGCCGTGGTCGACTTCGCCTCCGACGGCGTCCACGACCGCTTCGACTTCTGGGAGTCGGTCTACTCCCGCGGCAGTGGCGGCGCTTGCATCCTCGACCCCGGGCGCTTCTACATCTTCGCCAGCCGCGAACGGATCGTGATCCCGCCTCACCTGGCGGCCGAGATGCTGCCGGTGGACGTGGGCGTGGGCGAGCTGCGCAACAACTACGCGGGATTCTTCGACAACGGCTTCGGCTGGCGCGAGGACGAGCACGGCCGCGCCCTGGGCTGCGGCACCCCGGCGGTGCTCGAGGTCCGGGCCCACGACGTGCCCTTCCTCCTGGAGGACGGTCAGGTCTTCTTCCGCCTGCGCTTCTTCCGCGCCAGCGGGCGGCCGCGCAACCTCTACGGCCACGGGCGTCCGGGTCCCAGCTATGGGGATCAAGACCTGACCCTGGCGCGGCCGTTCCGCGCCTGACCCGCATCCGGCGCCGAGGCTGCCGAGCCTCCGGGTCGATCGCGCCGATCCGCAGAGCCAATCGACGGGATTTCCGAGGTTCCGGTCAACAACGAGCTGTCCGCGGCGTTGGCCTCGGGGGATTCCGTGCGTCTACTAGACCTCGGGGATGGGTAGCAGGGGACGGAGCCCGAGCGGGCTCCAACGACCCACCCCAAGTGCCTGGGAGAGACAGGCCCTTTCGAGAACCTTCCACCCGGAGACGACAGACCGTGGCTCGATCCGACTCGCTCGCCCTGATTGCCCCCGCGTGCCTGCTCATCGGTGGGCTCGGCGGCGCGCTCCTGACCAGCCAACTGGGTTTCCCCACCGCTGCCACCCAGGCCGCGTCCAACGCACCCGCGCCTGTCGCTCGGCCCGATGGCGTGGATCGCAACGCAAACCTGGCCCGACCGACCGCTGCGGCCGCCTTCCCTCAGGCCAGCGCCCCACGGCCTGACGAAGCTCCCGAGCCCGCGACCCGGCGGGAGTTCGGGGCAGCCTCGGAAGAAGCGAGCGGCGAGACCGAGAAGCCGCTCGCGAGCGCCGAGGAACTCGGCCGAGCGGATTCCCTCGTCGCGGAGCTCACGGCGATCCTGCGTTCGGGTCGGATCGAGCAGGCGCTCGCCACCGACCAGTCCAAGGTCGTCGACCGCTTGATCGATCTCTATCTCGAGGTGGGCGACGCGGGGGCGGCCTACGGCCTGCTCGGGCGGGTCGAGACCCGCCCCGGCAACTGGAACTTCGTCGCCGAGGCGCTGCGGCGAGCCGGTCGGACCGACCTGGCCGACGAGGCCCTGGCCCAGGCGATTCGACTCGCCCTGGCCGGCGACAGCACTGGCGGCGAAATGCCGGGGAACCTGTGGCAGATCTTCCAGCGCTACCAGAACGACACCGACGCCTGGCTCGACGAGCTACGCGCTTCGAGTCCCGACGTCGCCGCGGACATTCTCCAGCAGCAGGCGAGCAACGGCGAGTTGGACTCGGGCATGCGGATCGACTTGATCCAGAGCCTGCGCGAGTCGGGGCGCGTGGAGGAGGCCTTGGCCGAGGTCGAGTCCCTCTTGGCCGAGGGCCAAGTGAACGTCGCCGCCATCCAGGAGCTGCGCGAGTTGAACCCGGAGCGCGCCGAGGAGCTGCTGAACAGCCTGATGTCCAGCAACCCCTCCGCGGAGATCGAGCTCGAGTACTTCCGCGTGTTGAACTCGAGCGGACGCTCGGAGGAGGCCCTCGCGCTGATCCTCGACCGCGCGGCTGGCGGCACACTGCCCGCCCATCTCCTGCGTGAAGCGATGCGGACCATGGACGCCGACTTGGTCGGCGAGCAGGTCGACGCCTGGGCCGCGAACGCGCCCGACAACGTCACGGTCCAGACGGAGATCGCCCAGTTCTACACGCGCGCAGGCAACTACGAGGCCGCCGCCGACGCCTACTTGAGCATCTACGACGTCGCCGCGTCGGGCAACGGTGGGAACGTCCCACTGATCCCCGAGGGCGTGGCCCAGGCGGCCCAGGGCGCCTTTGTCTCGCGGCTCGACCGCATGACGACCTTCGCGGGCACCGACGACGAGTACTGGGGTGATATCGCCGACTCCTACTGGCGCCTGGGTCAATTCCAGGCCGCCGAGTCCTGCTGGCGGCGAGCCAACGAGATCGACCCTGGCGACGGTGAGTGGACCAACAAGATCTCTGCCGTCGAGAACGGAACCGACCCCCTTTGAAGAGCAATTCCATGAGCAATGGCGCCAAGCAGTCCACCCTCGTCGCCGCGGTCGCAGGAGTCGTGGGGTTGGCCCTCGGCTGGATCGGCAACGCGGCCCTCGGGTCCGACGTGGCCGTCGCCAGCGAGGAGTCCGGTGACTCCGTCACCCGGGCGGCCGCGGCCCCTGGCAGCCACGCTGACGAGGCCCCCGGCGCCGATTCCGATCTCGTCGCCGCGCAGAGTGCGGCGCGGCCGCAGGCGCCGGTCCCGAACGCCCGCACCGCCGTCGCGCCGTCCGCCGATGGGAGCCCAGTGAGTATCCCGACGGGTGGCGACGAGGAGGGGGCGCTCTACGACAAGCTGACCGCACTGCTCACCTCCGGGCGCCTCGAGGCCTACTTCGCGGAGAGCGATGCCTCGGCCAAAAGCTTCCTCTTCACCCAGTACCTCAACATGGGTGACCTGGACGCTGCCCACGAGGTGCTCGAGGCCTTCGGGGGCCTCTCGGGCGAGTGGAATCGCTTGGCGGCCAAGTTCCAAGGCTCCGGTCGCACCGCCGAGGCCGTGGCGGCCTGGACCCGGTCGTTCGACATCTTGATGGGTGACGGCAACGGCGATCAGCCGAACAGCCGCTGGCAGCGCCGGGAGATCCCCGGGATCATCCAGAACATCGCCGGGATCGACCCCGCCGCCGCCGCGGTGCTGGCCGAGCAGTTCTTCTCCGGCGAGGAGGTCGGCGACGGCCTGCAACTGGCCCGGCACCTGATCACCGCCGGCCGCGAGGCGGAGGCGCGGGCGCTCTTGGCGCCCATGCTCGAGCACCCGATCGATCGAGTCGAGGCCCTGCGGGTGCTGGCCGACCTGGATCCGGACGCGGCCGAGGCGATCCTCGCCGACGCCTGGGCCAACGAGGCCGATCCGGTTCTGGGTGCCCAGCTCGCCTCGCTGTTGATCCAAGAGGGCCGTCCGGAGGAGGCCATCGAGATGGTCGACGAGTTGCTGGCCACGGACGCCCCCGGCGTGCACGGGATGCTGCAGCAAGTGATCGAGGGCCTGCCGATCGAGCAGGTGGCTCTGCGTATGGACGATTGGATCGATCGGGCCAACCTCTCGCTGGCCGACGATTCATCGATCGAGCTCTTGTCCAGCGCGATCGACCTGTACACCGAGGCCGGGCGACCCGAACGGGCCGCGGGTCTGCACGTGCGGTTGCTCGACGCGATCGGCGAGGGCAACGCACAGATGGGCTGGCTTCCCCAGCTCGACCGCGAGACGGCACTCGCCAACGCTGGCATCCTCGAGCCCGCGCTCCACAACGCAGAACGCGGCGCCCGCAGCAACGACGAGGTTTGGGGCGACCTGGCCGATCACTACTGGATGATCGGTCGCCAGGAGGACGCCCGACGTTGCTGGGAGCGGGCCCGCGCCATCGACCCGGGCGACGGCGAGTGGAGCGGCAAGCTGCGCGCGATCCACGACGGCACCGACCCGCTCTGACACACGCGACCGCCGTCCGCGCGCGGAGCCGGCGCTGCGCCGACCAAGTGCGCTCCAGGACGCTCGGCCTCCCCGGAGCCGCGCCGTTCACCCACCAGGGCCCGCGGCGGAGCCCCGAATGGACACCGGGAGCCCCGAATGGACACCGGGAGCCCCGAACGGGGACCGGGAGCGCTCCCCTGGCTGGGGTGCACTCCCGGAGTCAATCCGTGATCGGCGCGGGACAGGCGCGTGGACTGATGGGCCGCGGCTCGGAAGCCGGCCGCGTGGAAAGCAGCCGAGCCTCCCAGTCCGATGGGGCCGAGCGCTAGCTCAGAAGGCGCCGTGGCGCGCGCGCTGGCGCTTGTTGGTCTTACGACCGCCCTTGGTGCGCTGGCGGCTCAGGAAGCCGGTGGTCTTCGCGTGCTTGGCGCGGCTCTTGCGGATCTTGATCTTCATCGTGGGGACCTGTCTCGGAGACTTCGGGGGCAAGAGACTATCCATGGCAGGTTCCCGAGTCGAGCCCCCCGGCCCCAGGACTCGGGCCGCCGGGAGCCGGCTGGCGACCGGATCGGGGTCCGGGCGGCGCTCAGGACGAGTCCCGACGCTCAGGCGTCGAGGCCCAGGACCCGCGCGTCGGCGGCCCGCAGCGCGCCGCAGCGGGTGCGCAGCTCGTCGCGTCCGAGGCCGTGGCCGGGGACCAGGACCCGCAGCTCGGCCTGCCAGTCGGCCCCCGCAAGGCGCTCGGGGAAGCATCGCTCGAGCACTTCCAGGGCCACGGCGACCGCCGTGGACGCCCCCGGCGAAGCGCCCAGGAGGGCCGCGAGCGAGCCGTCGGCGCAGGCCACCAGCTCGGTCCCGAACTCCAGCACGCCCCCGCGACCGGGCTCGTCCTTGATGACCTGGACTCGCTGCCCGGCCACGACCAGCTCCCAGTCCGCGTCCCGCGCCGCGGGGTAGAACTCGCGCAGGGCCTCCACGCGCTCCTCCCGCGACTCCAGGACCTGCCCCAGCAGGTAGCCCATCAGCCCGACGTTGTCGGCGCCGGCCTCGAGCATCGGCAGCAGGTTGCCCAGGTCCACCGAGCGCGGCAGGTCGAGCAGCGAGCCCCGCTTGAGGAAGCGAGTGCTGAACCCGGCATAGGGTCCGAACAAGAGCTCGCGGTGGCCGTCGATCACGCGCGTGTCCAGGTGCGGCATCGACATCGGCGGCGAGCCCTCCACCGGGCGACCGTAGACCTTGGCCCGATGGCGCGCAGACACCTGCGGGTTGTTGCACCGCAGCCACTGACCGCTGACCGGGAAGCCGCCGTAGCCCTCGGCCTCGGGAATCTCCGAGCGCTCGAGCAGGCGCAGGGCGCCGCCCCCCGCGCCGATGAAGACGAAGCGCGCCCGCACGATGCGGTCCTCGCCCGAGCGCCTGTCGCGCACCTTCAATCGCCAGAGGCCGTCGTCCTTGCGGACGAGGTCGCGAACCTCCTGCTCCAGGCCGAGGGAGACCGTCGACGAGCTCGCAAGGGACTCGAACAGCCGCTTGGTCAGGGCACCGAAGTCCACGTCGGTGCCCGCGTCCATGCGTGTCGCGGCCAGGACTTCGTCGCCCTCGCGCCCCTCGAACATCAGGGGCAGCCAATCGGCCAGGACCCTGCGGTCGTCGCAGAATTGCAGGCCCGCGAAGAGCGGCGAGTGGGACAGGGCCTCGCAGCGGCGATGCAGGAAGTCGACGCCCTCCGCCCCCACCACGAAGCTCATGTGGGGCACTGAGTGCAGGAAGCGGCGCGGGTCACCCAGGACGCCGGACTCGACCATCGAGGCCCAGAAGTGGCGGCTGAGCTCGAACTGCGCCGCGACCTTCTCGGCCTTGGAGATATCGATCGTGCCGTCCGCACGCTCGGGGGTGTAGTTGAGCTCGCAGAAGGCCGAGTGGCCGGTGCCTGCGTTGTTCCAGGCCGACGAGCTCTCAGTCGCCACCTGGTCGAGGCGCTCGAGCACGACCATCGAC
Organism: Engelhardtia mirabilis; assembly: GCA_007751255.1. GTDB lineage: Bacteria > Planctomycetota > UBA1135 > UBA1135 > Engelhardtia > Engelhardtia mirabilis. The sequence goes on along the minus strand of CP036296.1, from coordinate 3,007,382 downwards.
AAACCGGGCTCCAGGCGTCGCAGGATCGCGCCGAGGGTCGCGCTCATGATCCCGGCGCCGACCAGCGCCACGTCGACCACCGGATGACCGCCCGCTGGAGAGGAACTCATTGCCAGAGCTTAGCGCTCGCGGCCGGCCGATCGGCCGACCTCAAGCCTCGCGGGGACCGACCATCTGCTCGGGGATCACCGCAGCGTCGAAGTCGGCGCCGCTCATCAGCCCCAGGGCCTCGGCCGACTCGCGCAGGGTCAGGCCTTCCTTGTAGGCGTGCTTGGCGATCTTGGCGGCATTGTCGTAGCCCACGTGACGGTTGAGCGCCGTGACCAACATCAGGCTCTTACGCATCAGCTCGTCCACGCGCGCCGCGTCCAGCTCCATGCCGTCCACGCAGTTGGTGCGGAAGGAGTCGCAGGCGTCCGACAGCAGCCGGATCGACTGCAACACGTTGTGGATCATCACCGGCTTGAAGACGTTGAGCTCGAAGTTGCCCTGACTGCCGGCAAAGCCCACCGCTGCGTCATTGCCGAAGACCTGGGTGCAGACCATGGTCAGAGCCTCGCACTGGGTCGGGTTGACCTTGCCGGGCATGATCGACGAGCCCGGCTCGTTGGCCGGCAGGCGCAGCTCGCCGATACCGCAGCGCGGCCCCGAACCGAGCCAACGCACGTCGTTGGCGATCTTCATCAGGGCCATCGCGACCTGCCGCAGCGAACCCGAGAGGCCCACCAGGGCGTCGTGGGCCGCGAGGGCCGAGAACTTGTTCGGCGCCGTGACGAAGGGCAGCCCCGTCGCTTCGGCGATGCGCTCGGCCACCAGCCCCGCGTAGCGCGGGTGGGTGTTCAGGCCCGTGCCCACGGCCGTGCCGCCCAGGGCTAGCTCGTAGACGCCGGGCAGCATCGCCCGCAGGGCGCGGATTCCGTCGCGCAGCTGCTGGGCCCAACCGGACACCTCCTGCCCGACGGTGAGCGGCGTGGCGTCCTGCAAGTGGGTGCGACCGATCTTGACCACCTGGTTCCACTCCCGCGCCTTGCCGTCGAAGGCGCCAGCGAGCGCTTCGAGGGCCGGTAGGAGCTGGCCACCCACCTGCTCCGCCGCCGCCACGTGCATGGCAGTCGGGAAGACGTCGTTCGACGACTGGGAGCGGTTGCAGTGGTCGTTGGGGTGGATCGGAGTCTTGGACCCCAACTCGCCCCCGAGGATCTGGATCGCCCGGTTGGCGATCACCTCGTTGGCGTTCATGTTGGTCTGGGTGCCCGAGCCGGTTTGCCACACGACCAGCGGGAAGTGTTCGTCCCACTTGCCGTCGACGACCTCCTGGGCCGCCTGCATGAGCACGTCGCGCTGCCCGGCGTCGAGGGAGTCCAGCTCCCCCAACTCGGCGTTGGCCCGCGCCGCGCAGAGCTTGACCAGGCCCAGGGCGCGGATGAACGCGCGCGGGAAGGTCTGCCCGCCGATCTTGAAGTTCTGCCGCGAGCGCTCGGTCTGAGCGCCCCAGAGGCGGTCGCCGTCGACTTGGATCGGTCCGATGGAGTCGGTCTCGGTACGGGTGGTCACGTGAGCTTGGGCTGGGGGGGGTCTGGGACGGGTTCGCAGGACGCGCGGTCGGACGCGGCTACAAGAGGCCGAGGCCGCGCAGGGCGTCGAGGTCGTCCTCGATCGTGCCGGCAGTCTTCTGCATGGCGATGCGCGCCTCGGTGTCGAGGGGTAGCTCGACGATACGCTCGACGCCGCGCGCGCCGAGGATCGCGGGTACGCCCATGTAGATCCCCTCGAGGCCGTACTCGCCGTTCAGCAGGCAGGCGCAGGGCAACAGGCGTCGCTCGTCATTGAGGATCGAGGCGGCCATGGCAACGGCGGCGGCGGCCGGCGCGAAGAAGGCGCTGCCGGTGCCGAGCAGCTTGACGATCTCGGCGCCGCCGTGGCGCGTGCGATCGCTCAGCTCGTCCAACTCCGCCGGCGAGATCAGGTCGAGGGCCGGAACCCCCGAGACCGAGCAGCGCTTCGGCAGGGGCACCATCGAATCGCCGTGGGCACCCATCACCATCGCGTCCACGTCGACCACACCGGTGCCGGTGGCCTCGGCGATGAAGTACCGCAGGCGCGCGGAGTCGAGCACCCCGGCCATGCCCGTGACCTGACGCGCCGGAAAGCCCAGGGCGTGGCGGCACAGGTGCACCATCGTGTCGAGCGGGTTGGTGACCACGATCACGTGGGCCGCGGGGCTCAGTCGGCGCACGTACTCGGCCACGGCGATCATCACACGGCCGTTGACCTCGAGCAGGTCGGAACGGCTCATGCCCGGTTGACGCGGCTTGCCGGCGGTGACGATCACCAGGTCCGAGTCGGCCGTGGCCTGGGGGTCGTCGGTGCCGGACACGCGCGTGCCCCAGCCCTCGATCGCCGCCGCCTGGCTCAGGTCCAGGGCAATGCCCCGGGCCCGACTGCCGTTGACGTCGATCAACACGACCTCGGAGGCCAACTCGAGCTGGGCGGCGCGATGGGCGCAGGACATGCCTACGAAGCCTGCGCCGACGACGGTGATCTTGCGTTGGGTGACTGCTTGCATGGGTCCTCGGGCCGGACAGGTTAGCCGCTTTGCCGGCTGGCCCCGAGTCCGGATCGGCGCCTGGTTCAGCCCCGGCGGTCGAGCGCCCGGCGCACCACGGTCCCCAGGGCGTCGGCCAGGCGCCGGTGTCCCAGGGGCGTCAGGTGCAGGCCGTCCAGGAACAGCGCCTCGGGACCGTCGGGCAGGCGCTGGAAGAGGGCGTCCGCGTCCAGGAAGTCGATCCGCAGGTACTCGACCCGCTCGCGCAGGACCCGGTCGTACTCGGCCAGGACCGGGGAGCTCTCCAGCACCTCGGCCCGACGCGGCATGGCAACGACCACGACGGCCGTGCCCTCGGCGCGCAGCTCCCCCACCAGCTTCGCGAGCAGCTCGCCAAAGCGCTGCGGGGTCACCCGGCGGGCGCCGGTGAAGCTCGGCTGGCCGCGGTCCAACCAGGCGCGGTTCTCCCGCTCCTGGCCCTCGAGCCACTGGCGCACCAACTCTTCCCGCCCGCCCTGACGGCGGTCCGAGATCCAACCGATCAGGTGCATCACGCGCAGGCCGTCGCGCAGCCGGCCGCGCCACTGCTCCCAGCGCGAGAACTCCTCGCGCACGCGCTCACGGTGCAGCTCGTCGCTTCCGGAGGGGCTGGGAAAGTGCTCGTTCACGCCGTTGAGGGCCACGATCGCGAGGTCGGGGCGCAGGGGCTTCACGTCCCGTCGATAGCGCTCGAGGATCTGGAAGATCGAATGCCCCACGACGCCGCTGAGCAGCACGTCGGTCGAGCGCCCGTCGGCGGCGAAGCTCTGCGCCACGCGGCTGGCGAAGATCTCGGGCCACTCGACCCCGTAGCCGAAGCTCGTCGAGGAGCCCAGTGAAGCCACGCGCAGGTGGGACGGCCCGCGCTCACCGGGCAGGGGCCCGCGCATGCCCAACCCGTTGACCAGCTCGAGCGCGGGATCCGACCCCTCGTCGATGCGCGCGCCCGGCCGCAGGCTCCACATGGTCTCCAGGTCGACCCGATGCAGGCTGTCGTCGCGTTGCATCTGCGCGTCGACCTCGGCCTTGAAGATCAACAGGGGCGGCTTCAGTTCCGGGTAGTCGAAGTCCGCCAACCGCAAGCCGACCTCGAGCAGCGACAGCAGGGCAATGGCCGCAACAGGCGCCATCCACCAGCGCTTGAGAATCGACCTGTGCGCGCTGTCGGCACCGGCGGCGGAGGACGGTCGGCGAGTCACGCCCACCAGTCTGCCCACCGAAGATGGGCCGTGACAGGGGGCCGGGCGATCCCCCATCGCGATCGCGCTCGGCCGGTCCGATCAGGATCGCCGCCGGGGTGGAATCGCCCCCCGTGTGGAATCGACGCCCGCGGCCGGCTCACTGCCCGAGGGTCGGATCGACACTGCGCACTCGCTCCGGATCAGGGCGCGTCGAGCTCTTCGACCCCTGCGCGCTCCCACCAATCGCGCCAGGCCTCGACCTTGCGGGCGCGGTCGGACTCCGAAGCCGCCGGGTCGAAGCGCATCGAGCGACCGGTCAACTCGCGCAGGGCCACCACAGCCGCTTCACGTACCGCGGACTCTGGATCCTCCAAGGTGTCGATCAGGGCCGGCACGGCGATCGGGTTGCCGAGTTCCGACAGGGCCCGCGCGACGCTCATGCGAACCACCAGGTCGGGGTCGTCGAGCAGCGGCAGCAGGGGTTCGGCGGCCCCCGCGTCACCCGAGCGGGAGAGTTGGTCGACGGCGTCCCAGCGCACCATCGCATCGGGCGAGCTCAATCCGGCGAGGGCAGTCGACCAACTGGGCGCCACGCCCTCCGTCGCCGCCGGCACACTCTGACCGATCTGCACCGGAGCCAGGGCGAGCCCCTCGAGAGCATCGATCACCGCCCCGCCGAGCAGTTCGACGTCGCCACGCAAGCGCGCCAGGCTGGTCTCGATCCGGGCCAGTCGCTCAGAGCTGTCATCGCTGCGCGAGGTGCGAAGCTCGGCGACCTCTGCACTCAGGGCGGAAAGCTGTCCCTGCCAGGCCGCGGCCAACTCCTCCACCCGCACGCGCCCCGCGCCGGATTCTGCGCGCAGGCTGGCCAACTCGCCGAGCATGCGTTGGCGCAGGTCCTCGCCGCGCTGGTCGAAGTCCGCCAGGCCGGCGGAAACACCCCCGATGGTCGCGGCCAGGCGCGCCTGGTCCTCGGTCATGGAACGCTGGATCCGGGCCTCGCTGACCTCGGCGCGCTGGAAGGCCATCCAACCCAGGGCGGTCGCCACGACGATGGCCGCCGCGGCCATCCACTCAGCGCCCGAAGAACGTGCCTGGGCGGCGCGGCCCGCGGCGCGGGGCTCCTGGGAACTGGAGGCCACGGCCACGTGCCCCTCGCGGAGTACCGCGCGGCCCTCGTCGAAGTGGACCTGGGCGACCGATTCGTTGCAGATGTCGCAGAAGCGAATGTCCATGGGGCGTTCGGGGACAGGGGCCGGCGGCGGGAACGAATACCCTAGTCCCCCGCTGCCCCGTCGGTACACCTCCGCTGGGCGCTCCCGGTCCGACGGGTACCCGACCCTGCCCTCGGCCCCCCCGTCTTCCTAGGATGACGCGACCCCCACGCCCGGGGCCAACCGATGGACCCCGACAAGCCGCAACCCATGGAGCTGCCCGATTCGCTCCGAGAGCGGCTGGACGCCTACGGGGATGAGTTCGTCGCCGATTTCCTCGGCCGCTACGTCGACCGGGCCCCGGACCCCGACAACGTCGAGGTCCTGATCGAGTTGGGGCACCTGTTGACCAAGCTGGGCCGCTACGAGCAAGGCTTGGTGGTCGACCAGCGCCTGGCCGACCTGCTCCCCGACGAGCCCACGGTGCACTACAACTTGGCCTGCTCCCTGGCCCTGACCGGGGCGCGCGACGAGGCTCTTGCGACCCTCGAGCACTGCCTGGAGATCGGCTACGACGACGCCGACTTCATGCTCGCCGACGACGACCTGGCGTGCTTGCGGGACGATCCGCGCTTCCGGAACTTGGTCGATCGACTGCGGGCCTGACGGACGCCGCGCTGCTCAGGCCACGAGACCGGTCCCGGTCCAGCGAGGCTCAACCGCGGGTCTTGAGCGGGTCGCCGGTGAACCGCAGCCACCAGCGCTCCCAGCGATCCACGGCCAACTGGCGCGCGGTCTCGTCGGCCTTCGGGTCGAAGCCGAAGCTCTCGTTGGTCGACTCCTGCAGGGCCTGGGCGCACAGAGCGCGGGTCAAGAGGCGCTTGTCGCTGAGGCCTGCGATCAACTCCGGCACTTCGCCCCAGTCGCCCAGCCGCAGCAGAGTGCGGGCGCGCTCGAGGCGCAGGTCCAAGCCGCGCTGCTCCTTGTCGAAGGGCACCGCGCGGATGTGCGACACCAGGCGTCGGTCGCCCGTCGCCCCCAGCGCCGACAGGGCCGAGGCCGCCACGTCGTCGCGCGGATCGGCCAGGAGCTCGAGCAGGATCTCGTAGGCCGGCTCGCCGAGCGAGGCGAACCAACGGATCTGCTCCATGCGCTCGATGCCGCGGGTCCAGGGCAGTCGCTCCGCTTCGTCGCGGATCTGCGCTTCCATGACCGCCGACGGGGCCACCCAGAAGCCCTTGGGCGATCCTTCCTTGACCTCGGCGGTCGATGAGCAGGCGGCAAGGGCGATGGCGCAGAGGGCGGTCGTGATTCGACGGCGCATGGTTCCAGTGGGGTCGGCGGGACGGCGGTCGGTGTTGGCGATGGTGCCTGGGCCGATCATCGGCGCGGTCGCGCCGGGAGCTTGATCCCCCGCAGTGCCAGCAGCCGGGCCAGTCCTCCCAGCGATGCCACCGCCACCGCCCACAGGGCCGCCGCACGCCAGACCCGCTGGGGCCCGCGCTGGGCCGAATCGGGGCTACCCCCCTCCCTCGGGACCGGTAGGACAAGGGGCCGGGCCCGCTCGAACTCGTCTGGCAGAGGGCGCGGAATCGACAGGACCCGGGCGCCGCCGAGATCCAGGTGCAGTTCCAGATCCGCGACTGATCGCAGGGCGACGGAGCGTCGATCGAAGTTCGTCGGGGGCCAGGGGGCGCGACGTTCGTCGACGCGCAGCAGGGGCGCGGGGGCGTCGAACCTCAGGCTCCATTCCTGGCCCTCCACCGGGTCGCGCAGGCGCCCGGTCAGGCTCGGCCGAGCGTCGGCGGGTAGGTCGCGCAGCACCAGCCAATCGCCCTCGACCACCGCCCGCGGTCCACCGCCGCCCGGCCGCGCGCAGAGCCAGGTGATCAAGGGCCAGAGGGCAGAGGGGCCCCGCGCCAGGGCCGGGGCCCAATCGGCCTGGGGCAGGGTCGCCAGGCTGGCAACGCGGCCCAACCCCACCCGGCCCAGACCCAGGGCGGGTTCCCCCCGCGGTCCGGCCCAGGCCAGCTCGCAACCGCGTGCCAGCTCAGCCCGAACCAGCAGCTCGACCGGCGGAGGCTCGCTGGCGGCATCGAGAGCCTGCGCCACGAGCCCGGAGTCCGGCGCCGCCGCCCGCTCGAGACCGAAGGGCCCGCGCACCAGGTCCTCGTCCGCCACCGCGCGCACCACCAGGGTCGCCAGGTCGGCGGCATCGGCCACGCGCGACAGGTACTCGGGGCGCGCGACCAGGGGTGCGAGGGTGCTCAGGTCCGCGCGCGGACCGACGGCCAGGGCGCGTAGGTCGGTGTCAGTCGACGCGAAGGTCGAGCGCAGCTCGGCGCGACGCTCCCGCTCGTGGACCGGACCGCCCGCCTCACGGCCGTCGGTCAACAGCAAGACGAGCATGGCCCGCTCGTGGTCGACGCGGCGTTCTGCGGCGAGCTGCTCGATGGAGGCCAGGAGCGCCGTCGGACCACTGGCCGCGCGGGCCCCCACCAGGCGCTCGGCCACGGCGGCGCGGCCGCGACCGCTCTCGTCCTCGAGCACCACGTTGGGCTGCAGGACGCTGGTGAAGAAGCGCAGCAGCAGGCGGTCGTCCGCCGGCGCCGCACCGGCCAGGTCCACGGCCGCCCGTTCGACCTGCTCGAAAGGCTCACCCGCCATGGAGCCCGATCCATCCACCAACAGGAGCACGTCGCGCGGCGGCCGCGAGGGCCGACTGGAGCGCAGCGCCATGATCGACTCGAGGGCCTCGGCGCCCGCCACGCGGTCCGGGTTGCGGTGGTTCCAGCCCATCATCCGCAGGAACCCGGCGCCGCCCTCGACCGCGGCGACGAGCGCCTCGCTCGGCAGGTCGGCCAGGGGCAGGTCGAAGGTGCAGACCGCATCCAAGAGGGGTAAGGCACGCACCAGGTCCGCCGCTTCCACCTCGATCACCTGCACACCCGGTGGTCCCCCGCCGCGACGGAAGAAGTCGAGGGCCTGGGCCCTGCGATCCGCGCTCGACACCAGGCCCAGCACCCGCAGACCGTCGGCGCGCACCGCCGCCCGCGCCGAGTCGTTGGGCGGCAGGGGATCGGGGGCCGCCTCGCCGGCCAGGGCCGCGCTGGCGAGGACCTCGGTGTGGCCGGCGCGGGCCGGACCCAGGTCCACCGTCACGCGAAAGGGCCCCGCGATGGGCGGCGCGTCGACCTCGGCCCGCGCGGTGCGGTTGCCTTCGGCGTCGTCGATCTCGAAGTCCAACACCAGCGCTGTGGGCGAAGTCGGCGGCGGTCGCAGCTCGATCTCGAGCGAGGCCGCCAGGGGTTGGCCCACGCTCGGGTCCACGGGCAGTCGCAGCTTCCACAGGGCCACGTCGACCCGCTCGGCGGCGGGCACGTCGACGCGCTCGAAGCCGTTCCCCGCGCCGGCCGCGATGCGGGTCAGGAGCGCCTGGGCGCCCGCGCGCCCGCGATCGCCGTCGCCGATCACGACGAAGCTGCTGTCGACGGGCACGTAGGGTTCGAAGCTGAGCAGGGCGGCCTGCAGTCCGGCGGCCAGGTCGGTGGCATCGCGACGAAGGCCGACCGCCCGGGGGTCGAGGGGCGCGCCGCTCTCGCCGCGCAGGTCCGCGAGGAACTGGGCCGGGGTCCGGGATTGCTCGAGCACCTGGGCCCCGTCGGCGTAGGCCACCAGAGTCAGCAGTTGCTGGGCGCTCCTGGCCGCCTCAGCCTGGCGCGCAAGCTCCTCGCGGATCCAGGGCAGCCACGACGGCCGCGGTCGCACCACGCTATCGGAGATGTCGACCAACACCACCCGCTGGTTCGCGAGGCTTTCGCCCTCGACGCGCCAAGTGGGCCAGGCCAGGGCCGCCGTCGCCGCCGCGACGACTGCGGCCAGCCAGAGCAACGGCACCGGGCCGCGGCCCTGGGTCAACGGGCGCGCTCCGCCGTCTGAGATGCGGCCGTCTGGGATGCGGCCGTCTGGGATGCGGCCGTCTGGGATGCGGCCGACGGGCCGGTGCGTGCGGCGTCGGCCGCGGCCACTTCGCCGACCTGGCTGCCCTCCCAACGGGTCGCGCTCTCGATCCAGCCGCCGCCCACCAGGCGATCGCCCAGATAGAAGGCCGCGCCCTGGCCGGGGGTGACGGCCATGGGTGGATCGTCAAAGGTCACCACGGCCCGGTCCGCTTCGAACTCGATCCGCGCCGGGGTGCCGCCGTGGTGGTAGCGGATCTGCACGTCGGCGTGCAGCACGCCGTCGGCGGGTCGATCGATGCCGATCAGGTTGACGTCCTCGACCACCATCTGGGTCGAGCGGCACTCCTCGGCCCCGCCCAACACGACGGTACCCGTGGCCGCGATCAGTTCGACCACGTACAGGGCCTCGACCGAACCGCCGACCCCGTGGCCGCGGCGTTGGCCGATGGTGAAGTTCTCGATCCCGTCGTGCTCGCGCAGCACGCGACCAGCGGTGTCGACGATGACTCCCGGCGTGAGCTCGACGCCCTTCTCGGCCAGGAGCTTGCGGTAGTCGTTGGAGGGCACGAAGCAGATCTCCTGGCTGTCGCGCTTGGCGGCGGTGCGCAGGCCGGCTCGCGCGGCCAGGTCGCGCACAGCCGGCTTCTCGAGGTCCCCCAGCGGCAAGCGTGTGCGCGCCAGGTGCGCTTCGGAAACGGCGAAGAGCTGGTAGCTCTGGTCCTTCTTGCGGTCCACGCCCCGACGCAGGTGCACGCGCCCGTCCACGATGGCCAATCGCGCGTAGTGTCCTGTTGCCACGCCCGCCGCGCCGAGCTCGTCGGCGAGCTCGAGTAGCCGATCGAACTTCAGGTCGCGATTGCACACGGCGCAGGGGTTCGGCGTGCGACCGCGTCGGTAGCTCTGGACGAAGTAGTCGATGATCTCCGCAAAGTCGCGCTTCAGATCCACCGCTTGGAAAGGAATCCCGAGTCCACCTGCAACCATGCGCGCATCCCGCGCGTCCGATGCGGAGCAGCAGGACTTCTTGGACGCCTCGCCCTCGGGGACCTTCACGCCGTTACGCATGAACAATCCGACCAACTCGTGCCCCGCCTCGCGCAGCATCCAAGCCACAACCGAGGAGTCGACGCCGCCGCTCATGGCGACCACGAGCCGCTCGGCCGGGTCGTAGACCCGCGCGTCGTAGACCACGGGAGCGGCGACAGGGCCGGTAACAGGGCCGGTAGCAGGGCCGGTAGCAGGGCCGGTAGCAGGGCCGGCGACAGTGCCGGCGACAGGGCCGGCGACAGGGCTGGCGGCGGGCCCCTTCATGGACCCAGTCACGGGCCCACTCGGCAGGGTCGAAGCCGCGGCTGGGTGCGTCGCAGCCGGACGTGCCGGGTCAGCGGCGGGATCGGAGGAACCGGACATGGATCGAGGAAACGCGGAGGAACCGATCTTGGGCGCTGGTCGGTCGGAATTCGACCCGACAGCAGAGCACAGCGCCGCGGAGGGGGCCAGGGCAGGGCGCTGCTCCCCCGCTGGCGAGACCGGCGATTGGCCCATGGGCGGTGAGCAGCTGGTCCCTCGCGAGGGCTACGCCCGCGGGGAGGCCGTTGGTAAGGTGCGCGGCTCGACCCGGCCCGACGAACCCCCATTCGACCCGACCGATGACGCTCCTGATCCAGGCCCAGACCCAGCTCGCCATCCTGATCGCGCCCCTCTTCCAGGAGGGAGTCGGCGGCGTCGGGGAGGGCGCGGCCGAGGGGACTGGCGCGGCGACTCCGACCCCCGGCGGCGGCCTGATGGGTTTCCTGCCCTTCCTGGCCATCGGGATGATCTTCTGGTTCCTCCTGCTGGGCCCCGAGCGCAAGCGTCAGAAGCAGCGCACGGCGATGCTGGCGCAGCTCAAGAAGGGCGATCGCGTGCTGACCACCTCAGGAATGTTCGCGAGCGTGGCCCAGATCCACGAACACGTGGTGACGCTGCAACTGGCGGACGGCGTGCGGGTCAAGGCGGCCCGCTGGGCGGTCCAGCAGGTGGTCGAGAACGAGGATCAGGCGGCGGGCGAGGTCACCGAACCCCGTCGCTGAGCGGGCGGGCCGCGCAGGGCGCCGGGCCGCGGGGTCCGGCGCCGAGTGGTCTCGAGCCGCGCGGTGCTGCGACGGGCGGCACCGGCCCGCACCGACCGAGGCCTCGCCCCATGGTGGCCCCGGGTCCGTTGGCCCTGCTCGTGCGCGGATTGGCCGTTCTCGCGCCTCGCTTGGCCCTGGGATTGGTCGAGCCAGCGCCCCACGACCTCGGCCGTCTGGGCGAGGCCCTGGCCGAGCGGACACTCACTCGGGCCGGCTGGAGCGTGGTCGGCCGCAGGCTCCGAACCGAGTTCGCCGAAGTCGATCTGCTCGCTCGCCGGGGCTCGGAGCTGCGGCTGGTGGAAGTCAAGACCCGCCGCTTCGACCGCGACGTGCCCCTCGAGCACCTCCCCTACCGTCCGCGGGAGTCGATCGGTCCACGCCAACGCGCGTCGCTGGAGCGGGCCGCCCGCTCCATCTCGTTGGCTGCGGGGCGCTGCCCCTGGCGGCTCACCGCCGCGGAGGTACTGGTCGCCGGACCGCGGCGACGGGTCACCATCCGCTTGACCGACCTGGCCCGTGGCCCGCGCGCGAGCGCCGCAGAGCCCGCCACGGGCCCCGACGCACTGCTCTATCCGTCACCCAGGCGGGTTTCATCTCCGGACCTCGATCGGTCGAACCGTTAGGATCGGACCCCGAACACCGCGGGCGGCGCGATGGCGCGGTCCCGCCCCACCGAAGGCCAGCCCCGGCGTGTCGTCCCCCCGATGCTGAACATCCTCAGGCACTACCTCCCCCTGCGGAAGGCGCTGCTGATCACCAGCGAGACGGTCTTCCTGACCCTCGTGGTGGCGCTCGGGATGACGGCCCACCTGCTCTTCGACCCCGATCAGGAGATGCTGCGCCGGGTGGCCATCGACCGCTACTCCCACGCGGACGCGGTGCTGCGCTGCCTCTTCGGCGCCTTCCAGGCGGCCCTGATCGGCCAGGGCGCCCTGGCGTTCAACGAGCTCTACGAGTTCCGGCGCTCGGCCGGCAGGGTCGAGCGCTTCGCGGGGTTCGTGGGATCGGCCGGCCTGGCCCTCTTGGCTGTGGTCAGCCTGGTCCTCTTGTGCAATTTCTGGCGCCTCGACTCGGTCCTCGACTTCCCCGGGTTGACCCTGTCCCAGACCGTCCAGGTACTGGTCTTCAGCCTCTCGGTCGGGTTCTTCGTGCTCTACCTCTGGCGGGCCCTGTTCCACCGCCTGATCACGATCTGGGGTTTCGAGGAGCGGGTGCTGGTCCTGGGCAGCGGTCGCGTGGCGCGCACCCTGGTCGAGGAACTCACCAGCCGCGACAGCTACCGCGTGGTCGGCGTGCTGCCGGACCCCGCGCCGTCGGAGCGACGCGACACGGACCACCTGGGAGGAGCCATGCGCTTCGGCGACCACGGTGGACCGGCGGGCCGCCAGCCGGCCGAGGTCACGCCGCTGGTCGAACGGCGCTCCCGCTCCAACGTCCAGGTGATGGCCAAGGCACAGACCGAGATCGGGCAGGAACGCTCGGCCCGCCCGCTGCCCATGCGGCCCGTGACCAAGCCCCAGCTCGACGACTCCGAGCTGCCCCTGGTGGGGACCCTGCCCGGGGAGAGTCTGCTGCAGCTCGCCCAGCGCCTGAACGCCGACGACATCGTGGTCTCGCTCGAGGACCGGCGCGGCACCATGCCGACCGAGGAGCTCCTGCGCTGCCGACTGGCCGGCCTGGTCGTCGAGGAGGGCGAGGCGATCTACGAACGCGTGACCGGCAAGATCGCGGTCGAGGCCATGCGGCCCTCGTACCTGATCTTCAACCGCGGCTTCGTCCAGCACCCGTTCAGCGAGATCGCCAAGCGCACCTTCGACATCGCCTGCGCCCTGTTCGGGATCCTCTTGACCTGGCCGCTGATGGCGATCACCGCCGTCCTGGTCAAGCTGGACTCGCCCGGTCCGGCCTTCTTCCGCCAGGAGCGCTCGGGTCGCTTCGGCCAGCCGATCGTGGTCAACAAGTTCCGCTCCATGCGGACCGACGCCGAAAAGGCCACCGGACCGGTCTGGGCCCAGGAGAACGATCCGCGCATCACGCGCGTGGGCCGTTTCATTCGCAAGACCCGCCTGGACGAGCTGCCGCAGCTCTTCAACGTCCTCGGCGGCTCCATGTCGATGGTCGGACCGCGCCCCGAGCGCCCGCACTTCATCGCCGAGCTCAGCCAGCAGATTCCGTACTACCACCAGCGCCACATCGTGAAGCCGGGGCTGACCGGTTGGGCGCAGATCAAGTACCCCTACGGGAACACGGTCGAGGACGCCCTGCAGAAGCTGCAGTACGACCTCTTCTACATCAAGTACCACTCGATCCCGTTCGACATCTCGATCTGCGTGCAGACCATCCGCACGGTGCTGCTGCGCAAGGGCACTTGAGCGAGCCGTGGTCCGCGGGCGCGGCGGTCGGCCCGGCCGTCGCGTTTTCGGGCTGGCTGCAGAGATGACTCCACTGAATCCGGCAGCGCCGGGATCGGACCTGCGGTTCAGACCCTGTGGACCGACCCCGGCTGTGCTATGGGACCGGGTGAGCGACACCCAAGAGCGGGGACCGGTGGCGGTGACAGGCGGGACCGGCTACATCGGCGGCAGGTTGGTGCCCCTCTTGTTGGCTGCCGGATTCCGCGTTCGCGCCCTCGGACGCAACCGCCGCAAGCTGGAGAATCGCCCCTGGTCCGACCACCCGCAGGTCGAGCTGGTCGAGGTCGATGCCTCCGACGAAGAAGCCCTGGCGCGGGCCCTCGAGGGCTGCGGCGCGGCCTACTACCTGATCCACTCGATGGTCGTCGCCGGCGCCGAGTACGCCGAGGCCGACTGCCGGCTGGCCCGCACCTTTGCGGTCGCCGCCGAGCGAGCCCGAATCGAGCGCATCGTGTACCTGGGCGGGCTGGGCGAGGTCGGCGACGACCTCTCCGCCCACCTGCGCTCGCGGCGCGAGGTCGAACGGCTCTTGCACGCCGGCTCCGTCCCGGTGACGGCCTTTCGCGCGGCCATGATCATCGGTTCGGCCTCCGCGTCGTTCGAGATCCTGCGCTACCTCGTCGAGCGCCTGCCGGTGATGCTCACGCCCCGCTGGGTGCGGACCGAGAGCCAGCCGATCGCCGTGCGCAACGTGCTGCACTACCTGGTGACCTGCCTGGACGAGCCGCGGACCGTGGATCGCACCTTCGACATCGGCGGCCCCGAGATCGTCAGCTACGCCGACCTGATCCAGACCATGGCGCGGGTGCGCGGCTTGCCGCCCCGGCGCTTGATCCCGATTCCCCTGCTGACGCCCAGGCTCAGCTCCCTGTGGCTGCATGTGGTGACTCCCGTCGATCGCCGCCTCGCGCGCCCCCTGACCGAGGGACTCCGAAACCGCGTGGTCTGCCGCGACGACGAAGCCCACCGCTTGATGCCCCAGCGCCTGCTCAGCGTCGAGCAGGCGATCGTCGCCGCGCTCGGCAAGCAGGCGGCGGCGGACGTGCAATCGAGTTGGAGCGACGCCGGCGTGATTCCGGGCGATCCCGACTGGGCCGGGGGGCGCGTGATGGTCGACCCCCGCTCGATCGAAGTCGACGCCCCGCCGGCGGCGGTGTTCCGCGCCATCTGTCGGGTGGGCGGTGGTCACGGTTGGTACGCCGGGGATTGGCTCTGGAGGCTGCGCGGCTGGATGGACAAACTCGTCGGTGGCCCAGGCCTGCGGCGCGGGCGACGCAACCCGACCCACGTCGGCTACGGGGACGCACTCGACTTCTGGCGGGTGACGGCCATCGAGCCCGACCGACGGCTGGAATTGACCGCGGAAATGAAGCTGCCCGGCGCGGCAAGCTTGACCTTCGATATCGACGAGAGCCCGAGCGGTGGTTGCACCCTGCGACAGACCGCCCGCTTTCGCCCGCGCGGCCTGGTCGGCTTGGCCTACTGGTACTCCGTGGTCCCGCTGCACGGCTTCGTGTTCGAGGGCATGCTGCGGAACATTCGCGACGCAGCCGAGCAAGATTCGAGCAGTCGCAAGGGCCCGTCACCCGCCCCCGGTCCCGGCACTCGACACAGCGCGCGGGCCTGAGGAAGCCCAATCGCCGACGTCGATGCCGGACGAGACCCCTGGTCGGGGTGCTCGCTCCTCGCACGACCGGTCGGGCAAATCGACGAGCGTTCGGATCCTGCGCGAGGGTCGACCCTGGAGGCACGCGTCGGCTTCCGAGTTGCGGCATCGCTCGCCGCGATCGCTCCTGGCCGCGGACTCGACCAGGCCTGGGGCATCCGGACTTCGCGCACTTCAGATCGTGCCGACGAGGTCGAGATACCCATCGTTTGGCTTTGGCCCGCGGCCTCCGCTCTGCAAACCTGCGCGGGCATGAAACTCGTCACCGTGATCTCGGTCCTGGCTGCCCTCCTCGCGGGCGCATTCGTGGCCCTTCAACCGGGCATCAACGGGCAACTCGCCGCGCGCCTGGGCACGCCCTTGCGCGCCGGGGTGATTTCGTTCGGCGTGGGCTGCTCGCTGCTGTGCCTGATCGCGCTCGTATCGGGTCACGGCCTTCCGCGGCCGAGCCAGCTCCATGGGGCGCCCCTCTGGCTCTATTTGGGCGGCGGCGCGGTGGGTGCGATGTTCGTGACGACCGCAATGATCGTCGCTCCGCGCATCGGCGCGACCTACTTCGTGGCGCTGATCTTCACCGGTCAGATGGCCGCATCCCTGGTGCTCGATCACTTCGGCTGGCTCGGTTTCCCGCGCTCCCCGGCAAACCTCGGTCGACTGCTCGGAGTCTGCCTGCTGATCGGCGGGCTGATGCTCGTGGCCCGGCCCGACTCGAGCAAGGGCGGGCGCACGACTCCGATCGAACCCGGCTCAGGCCAGCAGACCGATTAGCCGACGGGGCTGCAAACGCAAGGGCAGCCTGCGCTGAGTCGTATGCCGAGCCGCGACGGCGATCGCGTCAGGCGGACTCGCTCGCGCGTTCCAAGGGCTGGTCCATGACCCCAGCGCCTTCGATGCAGCGGGTGGACCCCTCGGGCAACTCGATCACATCGAGGGTGCCGAGCACGGGGACGAGCCGCGCCCTGTAGGTCGTGCCCAATTGCCGAGCGATCAACTCGCCCGCCCGCTCGAGGGCGGCGCAGCGCCCCCGGTCGGCACCGCGTGCCCCGGAAGGGCCGCAGCGCAACTCGATGCGACACAGTCCCTCGAAGCCCGGCACCGCGCGCAGGTGCACATTCGTGTAGCCCTGGGCGATTCGCGACTCGATCGAGACCGACAGAAACCGTCGGAGCAAGTCCAGGTCCACCCGGGCGACACAGCGAATCGGAAGGTCCGAGCAGATGGCGACGCGTTCACCGTGGGCGGCGCGGGCGTCGGCTGCCACCCCGTGTAGGGTCGGGCACAGGTCGACCACGGTGAGCGTCCCCGCACCGACCGACGCCAGGACGGCCAACTCCTCCAAGCGCAGGGCCACCCGGTCGAGCCGACCACAGAGGTCCCGCAGAACGCCGGTCGACGACTCCCCGAGGGCCCCGGCGAGATGCCCCAGGGCCAGCCGGATCGCGGTCGAGGGATCGCCCACGTCACGACGGAGCTTGGCTGAATCGGCGGCCAGCGCCTCGAGGGCGGCGCTCACGGCCCTCCTGGAGGTCTCGGGGCTCTGCATGGGTGGTCTCGTCCAGCGAATCTGGGGAGCCCTCCACTGGGCCCTCATCCCCAGGAACGTCAAATGCAAGTTCGACCGAGCACGAACTTCGCAAGGTGTTCGCGATTTCGTCGCACACGGTTCGAGTCGGCACAGGACCGATGGTTGCGCTCGACAACCCCACGCTCGGTCGTCTGCCCTTGCGGCCTGCTCGGCGCCGCGCCCCAACCGCGCCCCCTTCGACTTCAGCCCGCCGACTCGGCGCGAGCCCGCCTGTAGCGCTCCACGTGGATCGCGAGCAGGGCCACGTCGGGGGGATTGATGCCCGCGATCCGACCCGCCGCGCCCAGGGTCCGGGGCCGCATCTGTTGCAGCTTCTCCCGCGCCTCATTGCGCAGACCGACGAGTGCCCCGAGGTCCAGCTCGCCCGGGATCTCCGTCGACTCCTGGCGTCGCGCGCGCTCGACGTCCGCCACCGCGCGGTCCACGTAGCCGGCGTATTTGACGTCGGCCTCGACCGCGATCGTCAGGTCGCGGGTCAGCTCCAACGCGGCCAACTCCGGCGCGCCGGCAGCCAGGTCGTCGAGGGTCCGACCGGGCCGCAGCAGCACCTCCGCCAGGGACTTGCGCTTGCCATCGGGCTCGCGCAACCGCCCGAGCAGGGTCACCGCCTCGGCGATGCGCGCCTCGCGCCGCGCCACCCGCGCGCGGGCCTCGCTGTCGACCAGACCGATCGCCGCCGCGCGCGGTACCAACCGCCGATCGGCGTTGTCCTGGCGCAGCATCAGCCGGTACTCGGCGCGGCTGGAGAACATGCGGTAGGGCTCGGTCGGGTTGGTGACCGTCAGATCGTCGACGAGCACGCCGCAGTAGGCCTCGTGGCGCCCCAGGACGAAGGCCGCGCGATCGGCGCCCCACAGGGCGGCATTGGCTCCGGCGAGCAGACCCTGGGCACCGGCCTCCTCGTAGCCGCTGGTGCCGTTGATCTGCCCCGCCAGGAAGAGCCCGGGCACGTCGCGGCAGTGCAGGGTCGGATCGAGCTGACTGGGCTGAACGAAGTCGTACTCGACCGCATAGCCGTGGCGCAGGAAGCGCGCACCCTCCAGGCCGTCGATGGTTCGCAGGAACTGCTCCTGGATCGGCCCCGGCAGGGAGGTCGACACGCCGTTCACGTACACCACGTCCGTGTCCAGGCCCTCGGGCTCGAGGAAGATCTGGTGTCGATCCCGGTCGGGGAAACGCATCACCTTGTCCTCCACCGACGGGCAGTAGCGCGGGCCGACGCCAGCGATGCGGCCGGCGTACATGGGCGCCAGGTGCACGTTGTCGCGGATCGTGGCGTGGGTGCGCTCGTTGGTCCAGGTGACGTGGCAAGCGATCTGGGGCAGGGCCGGGAAACCTGCCGCGTCCGTGCGGAAGGAGAAGGGCTGGGGCTGTGGGTCGCCCCACTGCTCGTCGAGCCGCTCCCAGGCGATGCCCTCGCGGGCCAGGCGCGGTGGCGTTCCGGTCTTCAGCCGACCGAGCGCCAGACCCAGGGCGCGCAGGTCCTTCGAGATGCCCTTGGCTGCAGCCTCGCCCACGCGACCGCCGTCGGTCTGCTCGGCGCCGGTATGCATCACCGCCGAGAGGAACGTGCCCGTGGTCAGGACCGTGGCGGCGGCGCGCAGCTCGACGCCGGCCGTGGTTCGCACCCCCACCACGCGCGGCGCGTGCGCCGGACCTTCGATCAGGAGGTCCTCGACCCCCGACTCGATCAGCTCGAGCCCGTCGGCCGCCAGGACCTGGGCCGTGACGTCCTCGCGGTAGCGGTGGCGATCGGACTGGGCCCGCGGTGCCTGGACCGCGTAGCCCTTGGCCGTGTTCAGCATCCGGAACTGGATTCCGGTGCGGTCGGTGGCGAGCCCCATGGCCCCGCCGAGGGCGTCGATCTCGCGCGCGAGCTGCCCCTTGCCCAGGCCGCCGATGGCGGGGTTGCAGCTCATCTCGCCGACCCTGTCGGCGCGGAAGGTCAACAGCGCCGTGCGCGCGCCGAGCCGCGCCGCGGCTAGACCCGCCTCGACCCCGGCGTGACCCCCGCCCACCACGAGCACGTCGAAGCGGCGCTCGGGATCGGGCGTCGGCGCGGGGTGGGGATGCAACCTGTCGGGTTCGTCGAGAATCATGGGCGCCTTGGCCAGCCCCACATTCAAGCCGCCGGCGGCGGGCGACAAAAGGGGCGCGAGCCTCAAATCCGGGCGCACGGAGGGTCGATGGACCGCCCGTGCTGTCTTGGGTCTTCCGTCATCGTCACAGCCTGAGGTCGCTCTACGGGCTGCCCCCGGAACCTGCCATGGCCGCCCTGATGGCAGCCGTGGAGGCCTACGCGGACGAGGATCTCGACCTGGACGAGCCGGCCGCCCCGCGTCCGGCGCGCCGGGACGATCCGCAGCCCCGGGTCTCGCGCCCGGGTGCTCCGGGGCGCCTGCCGGTGGTCGAGCTGCGCCCCCCGGATCCGCGGGACTGAAGAGACCGCGCCGGGACGGTTACCATGCCGGGCATGCACCGCGCCCTGCTCACCGCTCTGGTCCTGGCCGGCGTCGCAGCACCGCTGCGAGCTGACCGGCAGTCGATCGAAGAGGTCCTCGAGGCCGCCCGCGCCGCGCGCGAGGCCGAGCGCGCGAGCCTCCGGCCGGAGGTCGAGTCGATTCTCGCCGGGGTTCTGGAAGCATCCGCCGAGCACAACCAGCGCGAGGTCGACCGCCTGCGCAAGAAGATCGTCGACCTGGGGACCGGCGCCGGGCTGGTGCTGATCGACATGCTCGACCCGGGGCTGAACGCCCCCCTCGGCATCGAGCGCCGGGCGCGCGAGGCCGCGCAGGTGCTCGGGTCGATGCACGGCATGGCCCTGCTTCCGCCCTTGCTCGCGATCGCCGAGGAGGGTTCCCTGGAGGGGCGGCCGCGGGCCATCGCGGTGCTCGGTCACTGGCCGGACCCGGCGATCGTGGGGCCGCGGCTCGAGCGCATCTACGAGAGTGGGCGCCAGCGTGACCGCGAGGCCGCGCTGAGTGCCCTGGCCCAGCTCGGTGGCGAGTCGGCCGAGCGCGTCTTCGCCTCGGCCCTGTCCTCGACCGACCGCGATCGCGTCGAACAAGCCCTGATCGAGCTCGGACGATTCCCCGACCCCGAGCTGGCGGTCCTGGTCGGCCCCCTGATCGAGGATCTCGAGCGCTGCGCGGAGTTCCTGGCCCCCCTGCTCGATTTCTTCGCGGGTCAACCGAGCGAGCTCACGGTCGAGCGCGCAGCCTCGCTGCTCGTCTTGGTGGCCGCTCGCAAGCTCTCGGACGAACAATCGGTCGAGCTGCTCGAGCGCCTGGGCACCTTCGACCTGGACCTGCGCGACGAGCTGGACGAGCGGCTCGAAGTCTTGCAGGGCATCCAGCGGCGTTCGGTCGCGGAGGCCGCCTCCGTCTGTCGCGCTCGCCTCGGAGACGCCAAGGCGCTGCGCAGTCTCGAGGACTACTACACCGACCGCATCGACAACTCGCGCGACAAGGAAGATCCCAAGCCCTACGGCGCGCGGGCGCAGATGTACCTACGGGTCGGTCGGCCCAAGAAGGCCGAGCGCGACTTCGACCGCGCCATCGTCCTGGACGGCGGTTGGGGCGGCTTCGTGGATCGCGACTACTACATCGGCCTGGCCCGGGCGCGCGCCCAGCAGGGCAAGCTGTCCCCGGCCGCGAAGGCCCTGGAAGCGGCCAAGCTGAACCAGAAGGAGCGCGAGCAGTTGGCCGGCGATGGAGACTTCGCCGAGTTGGTCGACTCGCGCTACGGGACGGTTCTGACCGAAGGCTGAGGCGCCGCGCCCGGGGGCCTCGCGACCGAGGCCGTGCGCCGCGTGCCCCGCCTGGGACGGTCCAAACGCCCGTCGGTCGAGCGAGGGCGCCCGGGCGGTCGATGCCCCGGGGGATGCCGCCCGCCGAATCCAGCACGGCCCATCGCGGCCCCGCACTGTGCCCCCCCGTCGACCCGCCCCATGCGCGGGCGCGAGCGGGCGCAAGCGGCGCGACGCGCCTCGCCAGCGGCCTGATGTCCCTGGCCGAGACTTCCCTGCGGCTCGTGGAGCGCGCCCTGTGGCCCCTTGCCCCGCGCCGGCGTCCTGGCCGCCCCGAGCGCATCGCCGTCCTTCGCGTCGGGCTCATCGGCGATTCCCTGGCTGCCTTGCCCGCCATCGACGCGGTTCGCCAGCGCCACCCGGAGGCGGAGCTCGTGGTGCTCAGCTCCCCCGGTCCCCGGGGTCGAGCGGGCGCGCGCGAACTGTTCGCCAACGCGCCGGCGGTCGACCGTTGCCTGGTCTGGCACGCCGAGGAGATTCGGGGCCTGGCCGGTCAGTGGGGACTCTTGCGACGCCTGCGCGCCGAGCGCTTCGACCGCATCTACCTGCTGCCCCAGGAGCTCACGAGCCCCGCTATCGAGCTCCGCAACCTGCTCTTCCTGCGCCTTTCGGGCGCAGGCTGGGTGCGCGGCACGGCCCTTTCCCACGGGGGCTGGCTGCCGGGGCCCCTGGCGCGCGCGCACCACCTGGGGGCGCGCTTCGATCCCGAATGGCGCCGCCTGGTGGACCTGGTGGCCCGCTCGGGAGCCGTGATCGATCGGCCGGTCAGCGACCTGGGCTCGGACCCGCGGGCCCGCGAGGAAGCCGCGGCGCTGCTTTGTGAACAGGGGCTCGACCGCGCGCCCCTGCTCGCCCTCGGGCCGGGCCAGAACCGCCTCCACAAGCGCTGGCCCGCCGAGCGCTTCGCGGTCGTGGCGCGCGCCTGGGTCGACGCAGGCGGCCGCGCCTGCGTGCTCGGGGGACCGGATGAGGCCGAGCTGGGGGACGCCGTCGCCGCCGCCGCGGGGCCGGGCGTCGTGAACCTCTGCGGCCGCGCGGGTCTGTCGACGTCCGCGGAGCTCCTGCGCCGCTGCCGAGCCCTGGTCTCCAACGACACCGGGACCATGCACCTGGCCGCGGCGGTCGGCTGCCCCACCGTGGCTGTCTTCTCCGGCTGGGACCGCGAGGGCTCCTGGCACCCCTTCGGCGAGCGCTTCGTCGCCCTGCGCGAGACGGTCGAATGCTCCCCGTGCTTCGCGCAGAGCTGCGACCGGGGCGGCATCTGTCTCGATCGCATCGAGTCCTCCCGCGCCGTCGACGCACTGCAGGCCCTGGTCGGTTCTCCCTCCCTTGAGGGGACCTTGCGTACCGCGAGCGAGACGCGGCCGGCCGAGTCATTCCAGGATCGGGAACGGAATGCAGGTCCCGTCCTGCCGGCACCCAAGCGGCCCGCTACCAGCGACCGATAGGCCACCCAGGCAGGGGAAGGGGCCCAAGGCGCCACCGTCCTCGCCTCAATCAGCGATGGACATTGAAAGCAGCTCGAGGCGGGGATCCGCCACCGCGGCCCTGGTCGCCGGCCTCCTCTGGATCGCCGGATGCGCGAGTGTGCCGCCCCTGGCGAGCAGCACGGCGCCGCCGGAGTCGTTCACGGACAGCGCCAGCCTGGCGCCCTACACACTGGGCCCGGGCGACCTCCTGCGCGTGACGGTCTTCGGCCACGCGGAACTCGCGCCGCCGGAGTTCCCCCTGCGGATCGACCCCCAGGGCAACTTGAGTCTGCCCCTGACGGGTCCGATCGAGATCGCCGGCAAGTCGGTGGTCGAAGCCCGCGAACAGATCGAGCAGGCCCTCGGCACCTACCTCATCGATCCGGCCGTCGGGCTCTCGGTCGAGGAGTACGCCGCGCGGCGCGCATTCGTCCTGGGCGAAGTTCGCAAGCCCGGCGCCTACGTGCTCGATCGACCGATCACCGCGCTCCAGGCCCTGTCCCTGGCCGGTGGCGTCGGCGACGGCGGCGACCGCGACCAGGTGGCCCTGCTGCGCGTGCGCGACAACGAGCTGCAGGTCCACATCTTCAATGCCGACACGCCGGGCCTCGACGGGCTCGTGGTGGTCGAGCCCGACGACCTGATCTTCGTCCGCATCTCCAAGTCCGGCGCCTTCCGCGAGCAGATCATCCCCGTGCTGCAAGCCTCCACGCCGATCTTCGGCGCGATCACCAACCTGATCGTCGTCTCCGACGCCCTCAAGAACTGATGTTCAGGCACGACCAGAACACCGCGGGCGGCGTCCGGGACGCCGTCCCCGAGCTACGCGCCATCCTCGACCTGATCCGCAAGCGCTGGCTCGCGATCGGGGCCTGCGCCGCTGCGACCGTGGCCGCGGGGATCGGTTGGCTCAGCCTGCAACCGCCCGTGTACCGCGCGACGGCCACGATCCTGCTCGACCAGTCGCAGCCCACGGGTGGCGTGCTCGGCGAGTTGGCCGCGCTCAGTTCGGCGCCGGCCGCGGCCTCCGAGATCGCGCTCCTGCGCTCGCGGTCCCTGGCCGAGAAGACCATCCAATCGCCGCCCGACGGCAGCATTCCGACGCCGGAGAATCCCCACGCCCAACGCAACCAGGGTCTGACCACCGTGGTCGAGAGTCCCGACCAGCAGCCGGTGCGGCGCATCTTCGACCGCATGGTCGGGATTCGTCGCGGCAAGGGCGCCCTGCACGCACGCGCGCGCGCGCTGGCCGACGGCGCCGCGGAGGCGATCCGCGTGAGTTTCGACGGGGAGGGTCAGATCCGGCTGACGCCCGTCGACGTGGCCGCCAGCCCGGACGACGACGCCCGCGAAGCCCGCCCCCAGCGGCCCGACGGGCGCTACCGGGTCGGCGGCGTCGAGCTGAACCTGGCCGTGCGCGGCGACGTGAGCCGACGCGAGTTCGTCGTGCGGCGCGTGAGCGAAGCCTCGGCCGTCAAGCGCCTGTTGTCCGACACCCGCGTGGTCGAGAGCCAGCGCAACTCGGGCGTGATCGCCCTGACCGTCGACGACTCCGATCCCGAGCGCGCCGCGGCAGTGGCCAACGCCCTGTGCCACAACTACTTCGACCTCAACGTGGAGCGCGGTCGCAAGCGCGCCTCGCAGACGGTCGGCTTCATCCAGTCCCAGCTCGACGAGCAGCTCGCGGCCCTCGAGACCGCCGAGCACGAGGTGGTGGACCTGCAGGCCGAGAACCTCGACGCGATCGACAGCGTGGCGACGGCGGAGTCCTTGATCCGCAACCTGTCCGACCTCGAGGTCCAGCGCATGCGTCTGGATCTGCAGGCCTCGTCCCTGTCCGAGTCCCTGGCGCTGTTGCGCGGCGGCGACTTCGACGCCCTGGGCCGCATCGCCCAGGAGCTTGACGACCCCCTGGCCAAGAGCCTGCTCGAGCAGCTCTCGGTGCTCCACATGCGCCTCTTGCTCAAGGGGCGCTCCGACGGTGACCCCTACGCCCTGCTCCTGGCCCAGCGCTCCGAGTTGCTCGAGGAGCGCGCCGGGGAACTGGCGATGCAGATCGTGGCGGTGCGCGAGACGATCCAGGCCATCGACGACGGCGTCCCGGGCGCCTACGGCTTCCTCTCCGCCAACTCGAACGCGCCCGGCATCACCGTCGATCCCCTGACCACCGGCTACCTGTCCGAGATCGCGCGGCTCGAGGGCGAGATCGCCTCGCTCCAGCACGAGTTCTTGCCCGGTTACCCGCCCCTGGCCCAGGCCATCGCGGCCCTCGACGAGCTGCGCGCCAAGGTGCGCGACAGCCTGCGTGGCCGGCTGACCGGTCTCCAGCGGCTGTTCGAGGACCGTTCCGAGCTGGCGAAGACCGCCGCCCTGGCAGCGACCGATCTGCCCGACGCCAACGCGCGGGTGGACCGCGCCGCCCTCGAGGACTTGCGCGAGCGGGTCGAGCGCCAGCTGGCCAGCCGCCTCGACGCGGTGGCGCTCGAGAACGACGAGCTCGGCCGCTACGTGGCGGTCCTAGAGGAACGCCTGGGCAACCTGCCCGAGCAGCAGCGCCGCCTGGCCTCCCCCATGCGCCGGCTCGAGACCCACAAACAGATCGCGGCCTTCCTGCTTACCAGTCTGCAAGAGGCGGAGATCACCCGTGCTTCCACCGTCGCCGCCGCCGACTTCATCGACGCGGCCGCGGCGCCGGACCTGCGCTACTCGCCGCGCATCGGCTTCACGCTGATGTTGAGCTCCGTGCTCGGTCTGGGTCTGGGTCTCGGACTCGCATGGCTGCGCGAGAGCCTGCGCCGCAGCCTCCAGGGCCCCAGCGAGCTCGAAGCCGTCACCGGCCTGCCGGTGCTGACCACCGTGCCCGACTTCAAGCACGGCAAGCACCGCGTGGCCAAGGCCACCACGGACTTCATCGCCCTGCGCGACGATCCGCACGGCGTGGTCGCCGAGGCCTACCGTTCCCTGCGGGCCAACCTGCGCTTCGCGGTCGGCGACGTGAACGCCCTGCGCACGATGGCGGCCACCTCCTGCGCGCCGGGCGAGGGCAAGTCGACCACCAACATCGACATCGCCTGGGCCTTCGCCAGCGGCGGTCGTCGGGTGCTGCTGGTCGACGCCGACATGCGCCGGCCCTCGGTGCACCGCTACCTCAAGCTGGACCGCGGTCCGGGCCTGGCCGAGGTGCTCGCGGGCACGTCGGAGTGGCGCGACGTGGCGCGTTCCACGGACAACCCGCTGCTGTCCGTGATCCCCGCCGGGGTGCTACGCGCCTCCGCCGGTGACGCCCTGGGTACGACCAAGGCCCAGGAGCTGATCGACGAGTTCACCAAGTCCTACGACCTGGTCGTCTTCGACCTGCCCCCGGCCTTGGCCGTCGCGGACGTGGAGACCTTCGCCCACCGCCTCGACGCCGTGCTGCTGCTCTACCGCAGCGACGGTCTGCCGCGGGAGGCCGTCTCCCTCGCCACCACGCGCCTGCGACAGGCCGGCGCCAAGTTGGTCGGCTGCGTGATGAACGCCCACAGGGCCGACCGCAGCAGCGCATCCGACCGCTACCAGGGCGACTACGGATACGGCTACACCGACGCGGGCGGAGACGGCGGCCCCCCGGCACTGGAGGGTGTCGAGGCCGCCTTGCCGAGCGAACTGGAACGGGAGGTGGCCAGTGCGAGCGCACGCGACGAGCGCTTCTGACGGTCCGGGTGCGCCCCTGGCGCCGCCCCTGCCCCCGGGTGGGTTGGCGACCTTGATGTCGGCCGCTGGCGCGGGTCCGCAGCCCATCGCGGCGCCGCGCAAGCGCTGGCGCGTGGCCTACGTGGTCTCGCACCCGATCCAGTACCAGGCGCCGCTGCTGCGGTACTTGACCTCCCACAGCGCTGTGGACGTAACGGCCCTGTTCCTCTCCGACGTCTCCTGTCGCAGCTACCGCGACGAGGGCTTCGGGCGCGAGGTCGAGTGGGACGTCGACCTGCTCGGCGGCTACGCCCACGAGTTCCTCCCGACCCTCGGCCGCAGCGACCAGCTCACCAGCCTGCGGCCCGTCAACCGCGGCATCGAGTCGGCCCTGCGCCGCGGCAACTACGACGCCGTCTGGCTGCACGGCTACGTCCACCCCACCAACCTGCGCGCATTGGCCGCGGCCAGGCGACTGGACCTGCCGGTGCTCCTGCGCGGCGAGTCGCTGCTGCTGGGCAAGGACCCCGCCGGCCTGAAGTCCAGGCTGCGCGATTGGGCCCTGCCGCGCCTGTTGCGACGCGTCGACGCCTTCCTCGCCATCGGCAGCGCCAACCGCGACTTCTACGAGCACTACGGCATCCTGCCCGAGCGCATCCACAGGGTGCCCTACGCGGTCGACAACCGACGCTTCGCGGCCCAGGCGCGCGAGGCCACGGCCGGGCGCGAGGGACTGCGCTCGAAGTTGGGCCTCGAGCAGGGCCGAGCGGTGCTGCTCTACGCCTCGAAGTTCAGCGCCCGCAAGCGTCCACTCGACGTGCTCGACGCACTCGCACACCTGCACCGTGCGGGCGAGCAGCCCCTGCCCCACCTGGTCATGGTCGGCGACGGCGAACAACGCGACGAGCTCGAGCAGCGCGCGGCCGCGCTCCCCGCCGGGACCGTGCACTTCACGGGCTTCATCAATCAGACTGAGCTGCCCCGCTACTACGACCTGTGCGACGCGCTGGTGCTGCCCAGCCAGTACGAGCCTTGGGGACTGGTCGTCAACGAGGCCATGTGCGCCGAACGACCGGTGATCGCCTCGGAGGCGGTCGGTTCAGGCGTCGACCTGATCGTCGAGGGGCAGACGGGCTTCCGCTTCCCGGTCGGGGACGCCGTGGCCCTGGCCGACCGCATCGCGCGCCTCTTGGCACTGCCCGACCGCGGCCGTGCCCTGGGCCGCGCCGCCGCCGAGCGTGTGGGCACCTGGGACTTCGCCGCCGACGCCGCTGGCCTCGAGGCCGCGCTGCAACAGGTGGTGCTCTGCGAGTCCACCGAGGTGGCCGCTTGAGCTCGATCCTCTACGTCTGCGACCTGACCCCGAACACGCGCGGCGACCAACGTCGTCGGGCGCTCGAAGAGCTCGGCCACAGGGTCACCGCGGTCTCCTTCGTCCGTCCCCGGCGCAGCAGCCAAGCCCCCGAGCGGCCGCTCCTGCGCGAGCGCATCGCGCGCCGGCTCGGACGCCCTCTCGACCGTGTGGGCGTCAACGAGCGGCTCCTGCGCCGCGCCCAGGCCCAGGACTACGACGTGCTGTGGATCGAGATGGGCAGCAACATCCGGCCCCGCACGCTCGAGACCTTCAGGGAGTTGCAGCCCGACTGCGCGCTCGTCTTCTTCAGCGAGGACGACATGGCCATGCGGCACAACCAGTCGGAGTGGATCCGACGTTGCCTGCCGCTCTACGACCTGGTGGTGACCACCAAGCGGCGCAACGCCGATCCGCAGGAGCTGCCCCGTCTGGGCGCCCAGCGCGTGCGCTACGAGCCCAAGACCTTCGACCCGCAGTTCCATCGACCGGTCGAGGTCACGCCGGCGGTGCGCGAGGAGTTCGGCTGCGATGTGGGCTTCATCGGGACCTACGAGGCCCAGCGCGCCGCGAGCTGCCTGGCCTTGGCCCGCGCGGGGTTCCAAGTCACAGTCTTCGGCAACGGCTGGGACACGGCGCGCGGAGGGCACGAGAACCTGAGGATCGAGGGCTACGCCGTGGCCGGCCAGGACTACGTGCGCGCCATCTGTGCCTCCAAGATCCAGCTCGGCTTCTTGCGCGTCGCCAACCGCGACGAGCACACCGACCGCAGCGTCGAGGTGCCCGCCTGTGGGCGCTTCATGTTGGCCGAGCGCACCCAGGAGCACCTGGAGCTGTTCGCCGAGGGTCGCGAGGCGGCCTACTTCGACGGCACGGACGAACTCGTCGCGAAGGTGCAGCACTACCTGGCAGCGGACGAGGAGCGCGAGCAGATCGCCCGCGCCGCCCGCGAGCGCTGCCTGTCGAGCGACTACAGCCACCATGGTTGCCTGATCCGAGTCCTGAGCTCGGTCGGCGTCCCGACGCCCCATCCCAGCCCCCTGTCCCCGGAAGGTCTGGAACGGGCGGCGCGCCTCGCCGCCGAGCTCGAGCGCCCCGCCGCCCCGCTGCCGGCGGTCAGCGGCGACGACCAACCCCACCCCGGCGACTTCGTCCGGAGGCTGGTGCAATGAAGGTCGCAATCAGCGTGCTGGGCCGCTTCCACGCCTTCGACCTGGCCCGCGAACTCGACGCCCAGGGAGTGCTCGAGCGGCTGATCACCTCCTACCCGCGCCAGCTCGGCCCGCGCTTCGGCGTGGATCCCTGGCGGATCAAGGGCCTCCCCGCGATCGAGGCGGTGCATCGCCTGTGGCAGCGCCTGCCCGTCGCGCGCCGCGACGCCCTCGAGCCCACCATCCACGCCCTCTACGAGCGCGCCGTGCCCCGGCACCTGCCCCGCGAGATGGACGTGTTCGTCGGTTGGTCCGGGGTCTCGCTGGCCGGCATCCGAGCCGCCAAGCGGCGCGGGGCACTGACCGTGCTCGAGCGCGGCAGCGCCCACATCGAAGAGCAAACGCGCCTGCTGCGCGCCGAGTACGGCCGCTTCGGGATCGAGCCGCGCACCGCCCACCCGGCGGTGATCGACAAGGAGCTGGCCGAGTACGAGGCGGCGGACGCCATTGCCGTGCCCTCGGGCTTCGCCCGCGACAGCTTCGTCGAGCGCGGCATCCCCGCTTCGAAGCTGATCGTCAACCCCTACGGCGTCTCGATCGACAGCTTCACCCCGGCCGCGGTGGGCCCCGGCCGCCTTCGGTTGTTGGCCGTGGGCCGGGTTTCGATCCAGAAGGGCAGTCACCTGCTGCTCGAGGCCTTCGCGAAGTTCGAGCGCAAGGACGCCGAGCTGCACTTCGTGGGTCCGATCGAGCCGGAGATCGAGCCCTTCCGCGAGCGCCTCGCCGACGATCGCGTGCACTTCCACGGCGCGGTGCCCCAGTCCGAGCTGCCCCAGGCCTACCGCCTGGCCAGCGCCTTCTGCCTGCCGTCGATCCAAGAGGGCATGGCCATGGTCACGATCCAGGCCATGGCCAGCGGTCTGCCGTGCCTGGTGACCCCCAACACCGGCGCCGCTGGCCTGGTGCGCGACGGGGTCGAGGGCTTCATGGTGCCCGCGGGCGACGCCGAGTCCCTGCGCGACGGCATCGAGCGCCTCGCCGCCGACGAGGCGCGCGCCGCCCAGATGGGTGCGGCCGCGGCCCTGCGAGTGCGCGACGGCTTCTCCTGGTCGGACTACGGGCTGCGCGCGGCAGCGGCCTACCGGGCGCTGCTGGATGGGCGCTGCGCTCCGGACAGCCCGCTCGAGATCCACACGGCCCTGGCCTCGTGAGCGCGATGTCGAACGACGGACGACGCATCCCCCTGGTCTACGTGCTGTCGAATGGACGCAGTGGATCGACCCTGCTGGATCTGCTCCTGGGCAGCCACGCCGAGGCCTGGAGCGTGGGCGAGCTGCAAGTGCTGCCCTGGGAGCTCGAGGAACACCGCGATCCTTGCGGCTGCGGCCGGTTCCTGGACGAGTGCGACTTCTGGGCGCCGCTGACCGAGGGCCGCGCCTTCGAGCGGGGCCCCGCGCCGCTGCACCACTTCCGTGACGCCCACGGCTTCGGCCGGGTGATTCGCACCGACCACGTACGCGACCTGCTCGCGGGCCGGCCGCTGGGTGAGCACAGGGGGCTCGCAACCGAGTACGCC
This sequence comes from Engelhardtia mirabilis, assembly GCA_007751255.1. Taxonomy (GTDB): domain Bacteria; phylum Planctomycetota; class UBA1135; order UBA1135; genus Engelhardtia; species Engelhardtia mirabilis. The sequence goes on along the minus strand of CP036296.1, from coordinate 2,977,695 downwards.
GCACGCACTGCGGAACTACTCGAACGCGTCCTACCCCAAGCCGAAGCGCGGCGCGGCGGACAGGTGCGCTGGCTGATCGACGCCTCCAAGGACCCGTACCGTCTGCTGTGGCTCGCGGCCAGCGACCGCTTCGACCTGCGCGTCGTGCACCTGACCAAGGATCCGCGGGCCTTCGTCCACTCGATGACCCGCGACGCGGGCGGGCTCTCGCCCCAGCGCGTGGCGCGCTTCACGGCGCGCTGGCTGATCGAGAACGCGTTGATGCGCGCGGTCTGCGAGCGCGCCCTGCCCGCGGGGGCCGTGCGGCGACTGCGCTACGAGGACCTGGCCGGCGATCCCCGGGCGACCCTGGCCGGTCTCGGCGAGTGGCTCGGGCTCGAGGGCCTGGAGGAATCCCTTGAGGACTTCCGCCGGACCGAGAACCACGCCGTGTCCGGCAACCAGATGCGCTGGGGCACCGCCAACGTGCGCCTGGATGAATCCTGGCGCGAACGCCTGCCCGCGGCCGCGCGCAGCTTCGTGTGGACTGCGACCGCGCCCCTGCGTCGGTCCTTCGGCTACGTCTAGGCCCCATGGGCACCCTGGTCGCCAAGGCCCCCGTGCGCGAAGGCCAGGTGGAGACCACCGGCCTCCCGACCCGTAGGGACGCGGTGCGGCAGGCCGGCTGGATGCTGTCGGGCGGCGTGGTGCAGAGCGGGGTCGCCTTCGGGGCGAACCTGATCCTCGTGCGGCACATCAGCCCCGAGGGCTTCGGGCGCTTCGCGCTCCTGATGGCCAGCGTGAGCCTGGTGCTGGCCGTGCTGTCACTGCGGACGGGCCTCTTGGTGATCCGCGAGGGCGCCCGCGGCGCCGGCGCCATCGCACCCGAGCGTCGCGACCTGTTCGTGAACGCCCTCTACCAGGAGACGATCTTCTGCGGGCTACTGGCCTTGGGTTGGACCCTGGTCGCCGGTCAACTGGACCTGGCCGCGGGGGTCCTGCTCGCAGCGCTCCTGCTCGCCCACCTGCTGTCGAACCTCAAGGCCTTCCACGAGCGGCAGATGGCCTACCGCAGCTTGAGCGTGCTCGAGAGCGGATCCCAGCTCGCCGGACATGGCGTGGCCGTCGCGCTGGCACTCTTGGGGGCGGGAGCGGCCGCGCTCTACGCCCGCGAGTTGGCCCTGGCTCTGGTGGGCCTGATCGGCCTCGCCAGCCTGCGCGCCCTGCCCACCGTGCGTTGGCGTTGGTTGCGGCCGCGCGACTGGGCCGGCCTGGCACACGAGGCCAAGGACGTGTGGCTCGACGGCGCCCTCGAGGGGGGCTTCGCACGGGTGCTCGTGCTCGCCGCGGGAGCCATCGGCGGCCCCGCCGGCGCGGGACTCTTCTTCCAGGCTCACCGCCTCGCGACCGTCCCGCACCAACTGCTGGCGCCCCTGGCCGGGCGTCTCGCCTACAACTGGTTCAGCCGCGCGGAGACCGAGGCCGCGCGCCGCACGGGACGCAGGCGTTTGATGCTGACCCTGGCGGGGCCCTTGCTCGCCGCGGGCGTCGCCACCTGGTTCTTGGCGGATTCACTCGTGCCGTGGCTCCTGGGTGAGCGCTGGGCCGATGCCGCGCCGCTGCTCGCCACGATGGTCGGCTGCATCGTCGGCACGAGCCTCTTCGCCACCGCGAAGATGTACGTCCTCGCCACCCGACGGGCGCGGATCCTCGTGATCGCCCGCGTGGCGCAGTTCCTAGGCCTGGGCCTGGGGCTCGGACTGGTTCTGCTCGCGCCGGGCCTAGGCGTGCGTGCAGTCGGGATCGGGCTCTCCCTGGCCTTCGCCTTCGGCCTGGTCACGGCCCTGGCCGGGCTGCGGGCAGCCGAGCGCGATTGAGCGCGGGCGGTGACCGACCCCGATCGGGCCCGGGGAGGGTCGCGGCGGACCGTTGGCTCGGCCGCGCGTGCTGCCCGCCTCGGCCGCCCCGTGCGGGCGATCGAGGCTGCTAGGCTCACTCGAGGACCGCGCTAGCCGCCCTCAGCGGTGAACTCGAGCGCGAAGCTCGCCCACGGCTCCTGCACCCACGCCGACAATGATCGCGACCTTTCTCGACCTGTTTCGCTCGTTCAGCATCGCGCTCGCCCTGGTCGTGTGCATGCCCATGGCGGCTCCGCTCGCTGCACAGGGAGCCGGAGGCTGCAACCCCAACGCCGGGTCGGGTGGTTTCGCCAGTGATCTGGGAGCCGACGAGCACTTTGCGGAGAGCTTCTCCCTGCCCAGCAGCGGCGCGCTGACCCGCTTGACCTGGTGGGGCACGGCGCCCGACGAACAGCTGACGTACGACGGCACCAATTGGGTCTGGGCCGCCGGGCTCGCTTCCACCGACTTCGAGATCCAGTTCTGGACCGACTCGGCCGGCGTCCCGGGATCGTTGATCTACACAGTCCCGACGAATGCCTGCATCCTGCGCACGCCGACCGGTTCGGCCGTGCCCTTCGCCCCCGGACCATGGCCCGCCAAGGCCTTCCCCGAGACCCGGTACGAGCTGCTGCTGCCCACCCCATTGAGCCTGGCCGGCGGCACGCCGTACTGGGTCTCGATCGCCGGCTCCACCCCGGGATCGGTCCCGTGGCTGTGGTCCTTCACCCCGGCAGGCGACGGTTCCGCCTACTCCAGCACACCCTGGCTGGCGTCCACCGACGACTTCGCGTTCTGCCCCAGCACCGGCCCACCTTCGGACCCCCTGGGTCTGCCGCTCTTCGCGCGGGTCTCGGTCAAGCGCGTCCTCGGTCCCGCCCAGGCGCCGAACGCCAAATGGAACCACCAGACGATCTGCGCTTGGCTCGACGACCTGAACGAGATCTACCTCTCGTCGAACTTGAACTTCGTTCTGGACGAGATCGTCGACCTCCAAGATCCGGGCGTCCCCGGTTCCTGGTTCGACCCGCTGGTCGCGTCGAAGGCCGCGATGGAGCATGCCGCCGAAGCGGACCCGGCCGCCTTCAAGTGGCGCACCGACGCCGTCAACGTGTACCTCGTCAACTCTCTGAAGGATGCAACCGGTGGCGACGCAGGCGCCATCTGCTCGTCCCCGCCCTGCCCCACGGACCAAAACGACATCGTCATCCTGGGCCCGGGCCCGCTGCACGGAAGTGTCGGATTCGCGCACGAGCTCGGGCACTACTTCGACCTGCGGCACACCCACGCAAACCACGAGGCGCCCGAGTGCGGCTGTGGAGGCGCGACCGACGGCGACTGCGTCGACGACACCGTCGATGACACCGATCCGCAACCGACGACCACCGCGGCCCAGCACGACCAGAACTTCCTCGCCTTCGCGCTGCAACAGGGCTACTCGCCCGCCCAACAGGCCGACATCCTGGCCAACGTGATGTCCTACCACGGCAGCGGTGGGATCTTCCCAAGCACGGCGGTGCTGACCCCCGGCCAGCGTTGCCGGCTGCTCACAGCACTGCACGAGTACCGAACAGCGGTGCTGCTCGCCGGACCACCTGCGAGCACGGCGTCCGAACTCGTCCGGCTAGGCAGTCCGCCGAACCCGAGCGCCCTGCTCCCCGGATCGACCAGCGGGCCCGTCATCGGCGGGACCTGGGACCCTGTCGTGGACCACTCCAGCTTCGTCCCCGACTCCATCATGGACGTCCTCGCGATCAGCACGACGTCCCCCGGCGCGGTCAACGTGCCGACCGCGATCGGCACCTTGCTCTGCAGTCTCGCGCCACCGCCGGTATTGGTCTCGACCGCGCCAGGCCAGCCCTTCGCGGTGCCGATCCCGGACGACTGCGAGCTGCTCGGCACGGCCCTCGCGGCACAGGCCCTCTCCGCAGCCGCCTTCGCGCTCTCCCTGACGAATGCCCTGGACATCGTCATCGGCACCCTCTGACGGGAGCGTGGGCTCGGCCGTCCCGGCCGACTCCTGTCACAGCTTCGGTCGAGCGGGTCGGGCCGGTGTCCGGGATCTGCGCTGAAGCGCTCGGTCCGGTGTGTGCCGGGTTGCTCTGCGTGCGACGCGCGAGAAATGGCGAGCCCTTCCCAGCGCAGCAGGCGCCGTTCCACCTGCTCACTCCCAGGGATCCCCATGTGCTGTCTCGCCCCACTGACCTCCGCGCTGCTGCTCCTGGGCACCGGCTCCGCCCAGCAGCCCACGCCTGCCCCGGTTGTCTCGCCGGCCGTGTCGCCGGCTGTGTCGCCGGCTGTGTCGCCGGCCGAGTCGCGCCCCAACGTCGCGCCGGCTGGATCGAGCCTGATCGTGCTGGGCCAAGGCGACAGTTCGGTGACCGTGATCGACGGGCAGACGCTCGAACGAAGGGCTCAGTTCAAAGTTGAGCAGACGCCTCACGAAGTTGCGGTGTCGCAAGACGGTCGCACCGCGTGGGTCACCCTCTACGGAGGACCGCTGCCGGGAACTCGGGTTGCGGTGGTCGACCTCGAGGCCGGCGAGCTGACCCATGTCATGGACCTGACTCCCCTCTCGCGACCTCACGGGATCGCGCGGGAGGGGGACGGCCTATGGATCACGGTCGAAGCCAATCGCGCCGTTGCCCACCTGGACCTCGACACCGGAGCGGTGGACCGCATCCTCGGGCACGGGGGCTCGATCGGCCACATGCTCGCTCGCGACGCCGAGCGCGAGTTGATCTACGTGGCCAACATCGCCAGCCACGACCTCTCGATCCTCTCCACCGCGCCCGGCTCGAGCGGACCCGGCGGCTTGACCACGGTCGCCACCGCTCCGGAACCCGAAGCCATCGCCCTGTCTCCCGACGGCGGCGAGGTCTGGCTCGGACACCGCAAGGGCGGCGTCCTGTCGATCGTCGACACCACCAAACGCGAGGTCACCGCGACCATCGACGCCGGGAGCTTTCCCTTTCGAATCGCCTTCGCACCCGACGGCGCGACCGCCTACTGGACCGAGCCCGAACAGGATCGGCTGACGATCTGCGACGCCACCACGCGCGAGATCACGGAGCGCATCGCGGTGCCCGGCGGCCCCACCGGCTTCGTCCTCTCTCCCGACGGCACCTGGGCCTACGTCTCCCTGATCGGCGCCGGCGAGGTGGCCGTGGTCGACCTGGAGCGCGGAGTCGTCGCACACCGCCTTCCGGTGGGCGCAGCGCCGGACGGGATCGCCTTCGCTGTCATCCGGCCGAGCACTTCGCCGATCGAGACGCGCTGACAGCTCCCACTCTGGAAGCGTCTGCGGCCGAGTCGTTCAGCCCTCGACCAGGCCGATCAGGCGGTCCACTGCCTCGTCCACGAAATCGGGATCCTCGGCAGCCAGGTTGCGGTCGATGACTTCGACCGACCCGGGCAGGGCTTCCCGCAGAGCGGCGAAGAAGACCTCGTCGCTCGCGTGGTCGCACAGGGGCCCACCGTCGATGCCGTAGCGGCTGGTGCCCTTGTGGGGCAGCATCATCACGGTCTTGCCGGTCACCCCTTGGAGGCGCTTGCCGATCTCGCGGGCGACCTGGCACCACTGCTCGGTGCTGAGCCTGGGCGCGAGGATGATCGGGTTGTGGAAGACGACCTGGTGGTCCTTCCAGGCCTCGGGGACTTGGTTGGGCTCGACCAGGAGGCCGATGTGTTCGGCGCCGCCGGGGCACAGGACCTGGGGCAGGCCCAGGGACGCGGCAACGGTGAGGCGCTCGGAGTTCGCGGCGCGCAGGCCGTGGAACAGCTCGTCGGAGATCTCGCCCAGGGCGTAGTCGAACACCGCGCCGATGATGCCTTCTTTCATCATCTGCTCCATGGCAAGGCCGCCGGCGCCGACGGCGTGGAAGACGATCACCTCGTAGCCGCGTTCGCGGAAACGCTCGACGGCGTGCATGGCGCCCTCCGTCAACACGCCGAGATTGGTCATGCCGATCAGGGGCTTGTCGCCCTTCGGCGCGACCGGCACCGACTCGACCTGGGCCATGCCCCACACGGCGCCGGCGGCGTTGGCGAGGATGCGGCGCGTGAAGGGGTTGAGCCCGAGCAGGTCCCCCACCGCGGGGAACATGGCGATGTCCTTGATGCCGACGAAGGACGACGTGTCCCCCGACGCGACCGTCGAGACCATCACCTTCGGCAAGCCGTAGGGCAGGGCCTGGAGGATCGCGCAGCCGTTGGAGGTGCCCTGGGTGCCGCCCATGCCGAGCACGCCGTGGACGTCGCCGGCCTCGACCTTGGCCAGGAGCAGCTTGGTGGCGCCGGCGATCATCACCGGCGAGGCCTCCTGGCGCGTGGGACTCGCGAGCAGCTGGGCCAGGGGCTTGCCACCCGCCTCCGCCACCTCTTCCCGGCTCACGTCGGGAGCGATGCCCGGTTGCCCCACGACTCCCAAGTCGATCAGCAGCGCCTTGCCGCCCAGGGCCTCGATGCGATCCTTGACCCAAGCGGCCTCCTCGGCCTTGGTGTCGAGGGTAGCCAGGATCGCGATGGTCTTGGTGCTCATGGCTCAGGCCTTCTCGGTGAAGCGCAGGGCGCGGAACTCGGCGGCGGCGGCGGAGACGGCGCGCTCGATCGGCAGGCGCTCGGTGGACGAACCCGTCCAGATCCCGTGGCCGCTGGTGTGGTCAAGGATGAACTGCCCGTCCGCCGGCGTCTCGAACGCCGCCCCGTGGGCGATCAGGATCACCTCGGGGTGCACCGCGCGGATCGCGCGGTAGGCCTCCTCGGTGCGCGCGGCGGTTTGCTCGATGGTCTCGCCCGAGTCGTAGCCGGTGCGTCCGCCCTTGGTCGTGCCGGCGTGGAAGCAGAAGACGTCCGGCCGCGCCTGTTCGACGATCTTCAGGCTGTCCTCGATGTCGAAGGCCAGGCCGATCGAGACCATCTCCAGCTCCTGGGCCAGGGCCAGCATGTCGATCTCGTTCTGAAGGGTGACCCCGGCGCTCTCCAATACCCGGCGGATCTCCGAGCCCTTGTCCACGTAGGAGATCGAGGGGCTGATGTTCGAGACGGACTCGACGCCCATGCGACGGCAGTCCTCGAGCACCGTGCGCATGTCGCGCAGGGGGTCGTTGGCGTTCAGACAGGCGCAGATGAACGCGTCCCCGCGGATGGCCGGCATGATGTCCTCGCGGGTGTAGCGCAGGACCTGCTCGTTGGAGTCCAGGATCGGCCACATCATCGACATGGTGCCCATGCCGTTGGCGCGCAGGCGTGCGCCCGAGAAGGTGTTGATGCAGTCGACCCCGGCCTCCTCCAGGAGCTTGGCCACCAGGCCGCTGCCGGCGCTGGAGATCAGGACGGGGATGCGGGCGTCGATCTTGGCCCGGAGCTTGGCGAGGATCTCGGCGCGGGAGGTGCGGGGGACGATCACGTTCGTAGGGAAGAGTCGGGTCGGGGGGCGGTCGCGGGGCTGCCGATCCTAGCGAGGATCGAGTCCCGATCGCACTCGGTGCCGGGAGCCGCGTCGGCCCTTTCACACGATCTCGCCCGGCCCCGACTGTCAGACCGCCGCGCGCAGGCGGCCGGCGAGCGACTTGAACTCGCCCTCGGCGCGCTCCGCGATCGCTCGCCAGGAGTAGCGCTCGCTCGCGGCTCGCTTGCCGGCCAGGCCCATCGATTCGAGCAGGCCGGGACGACCCAGGAGGTCGGTCAGGTCGCGGGCGAGTTGGCCGCCGTCCACGACCGCACCGGCCCCCACTTCGGCCACGAGGGCGGCGGCGCCGACCTCCGGGGTCACCGCAGTGGCCGTGCCCGCGGACCAGGCCTCGAGCACGACGTTGCCGAAGTTCTCGCTGTAGGAGGGCAGCACCAAGAGCTCGGCGCTGGTCAGGAGCGCCGCGCGGGTGTCGCCGCTGACGGCGCCGGTCAGGGTCACGCGGCCCGCCAGACCGAGTCGGGCCAACAGGCGCCGCAGTCCGGCCTCGGCGCCGTCGTCGGGGCCGGCGATGACCAGGTGCACGTCGTCGGGCCAGGCGGGGACGGAGGCGACCAAACGATCGAGCCCCTTCTTCCAGTTCAGACGGCCGAGGAACAGCACCAGCCGCCGCGGCGAGTCGATCAGACTCGCCACGTCCTCGCGCACGGCGCCGCGGTCGGGAGCCGTGAGGGGTTCCACGCCGTTCTCCAGCACGAAGCTCGCCGGAAGGGGGTAACCGAGATCCGGGAGCTGCTCGCGCTCCAGTTCAGCCGTCAGGTGCAGGGCCGCGGCGCCTTCCAGGTTCTCCCGCTCGATCAGGCCCAGCCAGGCGCGCTTGCGGTGCTTGCCACGGCGCAGGAGCATGTCGCGGATCAACATGCCGCGGGGCGCGATCACGTAGGGCGTCCCACTCTGGCGCGCGACGCGCGCGGCCGCCGTCCCGGGCCAGTGGAACAACCCGTGGGTGTGGACCAGGTCGAAGGACTCGATCTCCTGCCGCAGCGCGCGCCCCATGGGCGGCGACCAGCGCAGGCGCGTCGGTCCGCGCACCTCGAAGTAGCGCACACGGACCCCGTCGATCTCCACCGGCCGCCCGAGGGGCACGTCCAAACGCTCACCCTCGTCGCGGTCAGTGGTGAAGACACTGACCTCGTGACCCCGCTCCACCAGCGCGCGCGATAGTCCATGGACAGAACGGATCGGTCCGCCGTAGCGCACCCCGGGCAGGTAGCTGGGGACGACCTGGAGGATCTTCACGCGCCGCCCCCGGCGCCGACGACCGCGGATCCAGACTGCGGCTGCAACGATTGGTTTGGCAACCGCGAGCCCTCGGGATCGCGCTGGGCCAAGCGCAGCACGATGAAGACCACGACCAGGGTCTGGAGCACCAGTCCGAAGACCATGGACAGGTCGGTCTCGATGTTCGCCATCGAGCTGAACACGACCGCGGCCACGAGCACGCTGGCGTCGGAGGCAGCCACACCGTTCAGGAGCTGGTCCAGGAACCGATAGCCGGCGCCCAGGGTGAACATCCCCAGTAGAACGCCGATGGCCCCGAAGTTGGCGTAGCACTCGACGAGCTGCGGCAGGTTGATCGACGTCGAGTGGTCGCTGGCGTCGATGATCCCGTAGCGGTGACCGAAGCGCTGGCCCACGTCCTTCACCGGCTTGTCGGGCCACAGGAAGCGGGGGATGAACGTGCTCGGCAGGGATGCGTAGGTCTCCCCGCCCCAGTGCGGAATCGCGGCCGGCGTGCGCTCGATCACGTAGGCGAAGGGCACCAACTGGCTGAAGCGGTCGGCGATCTTCTCGAAGCGCTCCCCCATACCCTGGTTCGGCATGGCCGAGAAGGACAGGGCCACCAACTGGCCCGCGCGCTCGATCGGGTTCGACGCGAGCAGGTGCTCGTCGTTGTTCATCATTCGGCGGTAGTCGCGCGCGCCGGCCCGCAGGGAGATGATCGTGATCGCCCCCACCACGAAGAGCCACAGCGGGATGCGACCGCCCGTGCCCCAGATCAACATGCAGACCAGAAGGCCGCCGACGACCACGGCGCCCAGCAGTCCGCCCGAGAGCTCCATCGCGAGCCAGGTCGGCACCAGCACCAGCCAGGCGAACAGGTAGATCCCGCGCGAGATCTGCCCGCGCCGGCCCTGGAGGATCGCGATGCCGATTCCGACCGGGAGCAGCGAGGAGGCCAGGCGCATCGGTTGGGCGATGCTCGGCGGCAGGTCGACCAGTCGGTGGGCGCCGGCGGCGACCAGCCCGATCGGGATCAGGAGCAGCGCCAACCGGCGCGCGCGCGCCGGGTCCCAGTCGACGTTGAGGGGCCGGACGCGGCGCACCGACAGGGCGCTGACCAGATAACCGGCGAGCACCGCGGCCCACCCGATCAGCGCCAGGCTCAGGGCCTTGTGGATCGACCAGACCTCGGCCTCCAACTGCAGGCCGGTGACGCGGTCGGAGATCAGCACCGGCAGCCCGTAGTAGACGGCGAAGATCACGCCGATCAGCGGCACGAAGGGGATCGGTCGCACCGCCTGGCCGTGCCGACGACGCAGGTCGCGGACCAGGGCGGGTGAGAGACCGAGCAGCACCACGGCCGAGCCGAGCCACGGAACGAAGTAGCCCTCGGCCCCGAAGTCGCGCCGGGCGATGGCCCAGATGCAACCCGCGACTGCCGCGACGAACCACAGGGGCACGCCACCGCGGCGGCGCGACGGGTCGCTGGCCCGATCGGCGCCAACGGTGAGACTCACGCCGCCCACGGCTCGACCTCCATGCTGGCCACGGTGTAGGCCCAGCGTCGCGCCCAGGGACAGCCCGGGCGAGCGAGCTGCGGCAGGCGCCGCCAGACGTCGAGCTCGGGCTCGTCCTCGAGCCAGCGCGCGATCGGGACGGTGAAACCGCTCTTGGGTCGATCGGTGATCTCCTTCGGCAGGGCGCGCCGCGGGCTGCGCCCGAGGAAGGCCTTGCCCGGCCGAATGGCCCGCGCCGCGATCAGGGGCGCCACGCGCTCGAGCAGCTCGGTGTCGACCAGAGGTACGCGCACCTCCAGGCTGTGCGCCATCGACGCCCAATCGGTGTCTCGCAGCAACTGGTTCCGCATGTAGAGGCTCGACTCCAGCGACACCACGCGGGCGAAGGCGCCGCCGGGATCGGGATCCAGGGCCGCACCGATGTTCTCGAGGGGCGCCAGGCGCTCGAGGCCCGCGCGCGCGCGTTCGGTCCCCATCAGCGCCGGCAGCTCCCAGGGCAGGAAGAGGCCGCGACGCAACAGGTACGCGCCGGCCCATTCGCCGCCGTACTCGAGCAGCCCCGCCAACTTGGGCGACAGGCCCGAGGGCAACAGCGCCGCGAGCACCGCGCGCGAGAGGCGACCGAGGCCGGGGATGCGGCTGGGCAGGCCCAGGCTCGCCACCGAGCGCGGCACCTGGCGGAAGGCCGGATAGCCGCCGAAGAGCTCGTCGCCGCCGAGCCCGGAGAGGGCCACGGTCAGCCCGGCCTGGGAGGCCGCGCGCGACACGCACCAGGTGTTCACGCCGTCGATGGACGGCTGGTCCATGGCGCCCACCAGCTCGGGCAGAGCCGCCCGGAAGTCCGCGCGGGTCAGCACCTGGGTCGAATGCCGCGCGCCGTAGTGGGCGGCGACCCGCTCGGCCAGGGGCGACTCGTCGTCGGTCGTGCCGCGGTACTCGTCGAAGGCCAGGGTCACCGTCCGCAGGGGCTCGCCGGTGACCTCGCTGGCGAGACCGAGCAGGGCACCGGAATCGATCCCCGCCGACAGGAACAGCCCCACCGGCACGTCGGCGATCAGGTGGCGGCGCACGCTGTCGCGCAGGGCGTCGACCACCTCGCGCTCGGCGACTTCGGCCCTCGGCGCGGGATCGGCGGCGACGGCCTGGGCCAGGGTGCTGGCCACGCTGTAGAAGACCCGCGGCCCGCGCACGCCGCGCTCGTCGACCCACAGGGCCTGCCCCGCGGGCAGGGCGTGGATCTCGCGGAACAGCGTGAAGGGCTCGGGCACGCTCCCGGTCAGGTAGAAGCCCGCCAGGCCGGCGTCGTCGACGGCTCCGTCGATCGCGCCGCCCGCGCGCAGGGCCTTGACCTGGGACGCGGCGCGCAGCACGCCGTTCTTCTCGGCGAAGTAGAGGGGCTTGATCCCGTAGGGGTCGCGCGCGAGCAGCAGCGCGCCGCGGCGCTCGTCCCACAGGGCGAAGGCGTACATGCCGCGCAGCCGCGGCAGGGCCGCTTCCCCGTCGCGCGCCAGCAGGGCCAGCAGCACCTCGGTGTCCGAGGTGGTGTCGAAGTGGTGACCCTCCACCTCCAACGCGGCGCGGTCTTCGTGGAAGCCGTAGAGCTCGCCGTTGTAGGCCAGGCGCAGGCGCCCGTCGCCCGAGGCCATGGGTTGGCCGGCGCGCGGGTCGAGGTCCTGGATCGCCAGGCGCCGGTGACCCAGAGCCACGCGCCGATCGCGGCCGATCCAGACTCCGCGACCGTCCGGCCCACGGACGGCCATGGCGTCGGTGACGCGCTCGACCTCACCGGGGTCGATGGAGTCGGCCGCCTGGGACCAGGCGAAGAAGGCTGCGATGCCACACATGGAAGCGTCCCCTCCCCCGAGGGAGGGTCGACTTCCATGGATCGACCGGATCAGGCCGGGACGTAACGCTCGGGCGGCAGGGCGTATCCGCGCAGGGCGCCGCGGGTGTCGATCACGAGACGGGCGTGTCCCGCGATCAGGTCCAGATCCAGGGCCCGGTGGTCGGTCACGATCACGATCGCGTCGGCGCTCTCGACCTCGGCCCGGTCCAGGGGCACGGGGCGGCTGTCGACCAGGGTCTGCGGCAGGCCGTGGTGCTCGCCGGCGGGCAGGCGCTGCACGTGGGGATCGCACCAGACCACCTGGGCCCCCGCCGCGTGCAAGGCGCCGGCCAGGGGCAGGGCCGGCGAGCAGCGCGCGTCCCCCACGTCCGCCTTGTAGGCGACGCCGAGCAGAAGCACCCGCGCGCCGACCAGGGAGCGGCCGCGCGCTTCGAGGGCTTCACCGACGCGCGCGGCCACGCGCAGGGGCGTCGAGGCATTGCGGGCGATGGAGCGGTCGAGCAGCTCCGAGCGCGCCCCCACCCGCGCCGCAGCCCAGGTCAGGTAGCGCGGATCGACCGGGATGCAATGGCCGCCGGGGCCGGGGCCCGGGCGGAAGGCCTCGAACCCGAAGGGCTTGGTGGCGGCCGCGTCGATCACCGCGCGGGGGTCGAGGCCCAGGGCGCGGTAGAGCTCGGCCAACTCGTCGACGAGGGCGATGTTCACGGCGCGGTAGACGTTCTCGTGCAGCTTGGCGGCCTCGGCGATCTCGGCCCGGGCCACGCGGTGCACGCGCTCGACGGCCAGGCTCAACAGGTCCTCGGCCGCGTCGCCGGAGGCCTCGCACAGGCCGCCCACCAGACGCGGGATGCGCCGCGTGCGCACGTCGCGGCCAGGGTCCTCGCGCTCGGGGCTGTAGGCCACCAGGAGCTGCGATCCGAGTTGGAGGCGATCGCCGGCCAACAGCGGCGCCAGGACCTCGCGGGTCGTCCCCGGCCAGGTGGTCGAGTGCAGCACCACGAGCTGTCCCGCGCGCAGGTGCGGCGCAAGGGCGCGGGCCGCGCGCTCGAGCGGACCCAGGTCCGGGCGACCCTCGGCGTCGAGCGGCGTCGGCAAGCACAGGCACACCGCATCGCACTCGGCCACGCGCGACAGGTCGCAGGTGGCCTCGAGGCCACCGGGCTCGCCGCCGCGCCAGGTGCGCGGGTTGAGGTGCTCGAGGTAGGAGCCGCCGGCCGCCAGCATCGCGACCCGCTCGGCGTCCACGTCGAAGCCCAACACACGCCGCTCGGCCTCGAGGAAGGCGCCGGCCAGGGGCAGGCCCACGTAGCCGAGCCCGACCACGCCGACGGTGCGAAAGCGCCGTGCACCCGTCGCGACCGTCGGGGTCGCTGCGGGCACGAGGGGGACTGCGGCGGGGTCCCCGAGGGTGGTGGCGGTGAGGTCGTCGTCGGTCACGGGCGGCCTGGAGGATAGCGGCGGGGCCGCCCCGGCCGGCGCACGTGACCGGATCAGGCGGCGCGCGCCAGGGGCAGCGGCTCGACTTCGACGCTCGAGCCGCAGATTTCCTCCAGCAGAAGACGCCAGGCCTCGCAGCAGCGGCCCTGCTCGAAGGTCTCCAGGAACGCCGCGCGGCCGCGCTCTCCCATCATGCGCCGACGATCGGGCTCGGCGCGCAGGGCCAGGATCGCATCGGCCAGGGCCTGGCCGTCGCCGGGGGTGAAGGTCAGCCCCGCCCGGGCGTCGCGGATGGTGTCGGCCGACTCGCAGCGCTCGGCGCCGACGAACAGCACCGGCCGGGCCGAGGCCAGGATGCCCTGCAGCTTGCCGGGCACCGCCACGCCGGTCTGCTCCGGGCGCAGGGACATGAAGTGCACGTCGGCCGCGCACAGGGAGTGGCTGAGCTGCTCGCGCGGCACGTAGTCCGCGAAGCTCACGTTGGACAGGCCTAGGGCGCGGGCCTGGGCTTCGATCTCCGGCCGGCGCGGTCCGCCGCCGACGAAGGCGAACAGCACCTCGGGGGCCTCGCGGTCCAGGCGCTGCGCGGCATCGAGCAGCTCCTCGAACTGGTGCACCAGCCCGGCGTTGCCCGAGTACATGACGACGAAGCGCTCGCTCCAGCCCTGGGCCTCGCGCAGCGGGTTGTCGGCGTGGTCGATCGGTGTGACCTCGTCCGCGCGGCTCCACACGGGGATCTCGTGGATGCGGTCCGCATCGACGCCCTTGGCGGCCACGCGCGCGCCCTGGTAGGGGCCCAAGACGACGTTGGCCTCGGCGCGGCGCATGGGATGGCCGCAACCCCAATCGAGCAGGCGGCCCAGGGCTGAGCGGGGCGAGACCATGCCCAGCTCGAACTCCGCGTCCGGGTGCAGGTCCATCACGAAGTGGACGTGCTTGGCTCCGGAGGTGATCTGCGCCAGGCGGCCGCAGAGACCGAGCAGCGGCGGGGTGGTCAGGGTCACGACCACGTCGGCCCAGCGGCTGCGCGCGACCTCGAAGGCCGCCAGGGCGTGGAACGAGACGTAGTCGAGGGCGCGGTGCACCAGGGTGCGGCGCTTGCCGAAGCTGGTCGCGCGCAGGCGCCGGATCTCGACGCCCGCGCGCACCTCGCGGGCCGGCGCCTGGGCCTGGCCGCGGTCGTACTTGCCCCGTGAGCAGACCACGCGCACCTCGTGCCCGTGGGCGGCGAGGTGCTCGGCCAGGTCCGTCAGGTGCTGACCCGTGCTCGCGACATCCGGCCAGTAGTACTGGTTGACGAAGAGGATGCGAGCCACGGGAGAAGCCTCAGGCCGCGCTGCCTTCGACCTGGGCCGCGGCGGTCGCGGCTCGGGCCTTGGGGAGGGCTGCGCCGTAGCGCGAGACGATCTCGTCGTAGATCCAGGCGTAGGTCTTGGCCATGCCCTCGCGCAGGCTGGTGTTCGGCTCCCAGCCGAACTCGCGCAGGATCAGCGAGTTGTCACTGTTGCGACCGCGCACGCCCTTGGGCGCGGACAGGTCGTACTTGCGGTCGAGCTGGATGCCGGCGATGTCCTCGACGATGTCGACCAGTTGGTTGATCGAGACCAGCTCGGAGGAGCCCAGGTTGATCGGGTCGGTGAACTTGCCCTCGTGGATCTTGAGGATGCCCTCGACGCAGTCGTCGATATACATGAACGAGCGGGTCTGCTCGCCGTCGCCCCAGATATCCATCTCACCGGTCCCGGCGAGCTGGGCCTCGATGACCTTGCGGCACATGGCCGCCGGGGCCTTCTCGCGCCCGCCGTCGAAGGTTCCGTTGGGGCCGTAGACGTTGTGGAAGCGCGCCACGCGGGTCTCGATCCCGTAGTCCTCGCGGAAGTGGCGGCACATGCGCTCGGAGAAGAGCTTCTCCCAACCGTAGCCATCCTCGGCCAGGGCCGGGTAGGCGTCCGCTTCCTTGAGGGCGGTCACGTCCGCCTCCTGCTGCTTGTCGCCGTTGTAGACGCAGGCGGAGGAGGCGTAGAAGTACCGCTCGCAGCCGCTCTCCTCGGCGGCCATCAGCAGGTGCGTGTTGATCAGCACGCTGATCATGCAGAGCGCCTTGTTGTTCTCGATGAAGCCCATGCCGCCCATGTCGGCGGCCAGGTTGAAGACCTCGTCCACGCCGTCCACCGCCTGGCGGCAAGCGTCGATGTCGCGCAGGTCGAGGACCCGGTTCTCAGCGCCGTCGTGGAACTGGTACCACTGGTCGAAGGGCTTGACGTCGACGCAGCGCACCTTGGAGAAGCCGCGCTCGAGCAGCGTCTTGGCCAGGTGTCCACCAATGAATCCGCCGCCCCCGGCGACGAGGGCAGTGCGCTTGGATGCGGCTTTCATCTTGTTCATTCCCATGGATGGAGGGTCTCGGTCGGGGACTGGGCTCCCCCGCCGGACGGTCCATCGGGCACAGGGCCCCGCGGCCTTAGCGGCCGGGCGCCGGTTCTCGCAGCTGGCACCGGCCCGACCCGGATTCGGGCCGAAGGCCCTTGGAGGCCATTCCGCGGGTAGGGAAGCAACATGCGCGGCGCACGCGCGGAGCTTCAGCGATGGGCGCGGGCGTCCGATCGGCCCTGCGGATCCATGCACGCAACCCCCACCGACGCTCCCGAGACTGCCGCCCCGCGGCGCGTGACCGGCCCCAGCGCCCAGGCCCCCGCGCCGCGCCCCTGCCCCGTCTGCGACGCGGCCACGGGAGCCTCGGAGAGCCCGGCCTACGCCGCGTGCGGAGCCTGCGGCGCCCGCGTCAGCCTGGTGCCCGAGGGCAGCTACGACGCGGACTACTACTACCACGGGCCGGAGTTCGACCGGCGCTGCCGCGCGCGGGCCGCGGTCCAGGTGCGCCACCTGCGCCGACTGCGGCGAGCGATGGGCTCGGCCGCGCCGGACGGGGGCCCATTGCGAGTCCTAGAGCTGGGCTGCGCCAAGGGCTTCTTCGTCGAGGCCGCCCTGGCTGCGGGGTACGACGCGAGAGGCGTGGACCTGGCCGAGGGGGCGGTGGCCGAGGGCCGGAGGCGAGGACTTGAGGGCCACCTGTTCACGGCGGACGCCCGCGGCGAGTTGCCCGCGGGCTGCGGCTCGGAATTCGACCTGGTCGTCGCCTGGGAGCTACTCGAACACATGGACCGACCCGCGTCGTTCCTGGCCACCGCCGCCAAGCACCTGCGCCCGGGGGGCTGGGTCACTGGCTCGACCCCCAACGGCGACAGCTCCTGGCTGCGACTGCTCGGGCGAACGTGGCACGGCTTCGACATCCCGCAGTTCCACCGGGTCTACCTGGGCCCGGAGTCGTTCGCGACCGCGGCCGAGGATGCAGGACTGGCCGAGCCCCTCACGCTCAGCGCCACTGAGCCCGCGGGAGACTTCCTGGTGAAGAACCTGGCCACGGGCCTGGCGCGAAGGTGGTTCGGGAGCGACTCCCGCCCCCTGCGGACAGCCCTGGCCGCGGGACTGGCCCTGCCGGCGTTGTGCGCCGAGCGCCTGGCCGGGCACCTGCCTGCGCTGGCCGGCGACACGCTGCTGTTCGCGGCGCAGCAGCCTTCAGAAGTGCCTCGGTCCCCAATCGCCTCCTAGGGCCGAGGACTGGACGAAGCCCAAGTCAGGGCCGACCCCAGGGACTAATGGGCCTTCCGGAAGCGGCTCTTCCGAGCCCACTCCCATTCTTGACACAAGCTCGTCGAGTTTTCCCGTCGACCAGGCCCGCCATCTTCTGCGCCAACGGAGACATGTAGCTCTTGATCAACGCGTCCAACTGGCCAGGAGTCATGAGAAGGCATACGCGCAGGCGGACCGAGGAGCGAACCGCCGAAGTGTCGATCTAGAGCAGGATTCAGACAGCGCCACATCTCGGGAAAGACATACACTCACCCCTGGCGCGAGCGCTCCAAGTTGGAAGCTCCTTACACTTTCGACCGGCAACAGAAGGACAACCCGATGGTCGCACGTCTTACAACCGTCTTCTTGGCCTCGTCTCTATCAGTCTTGGCTGGCACGAAGTGCGGAATGGCGCTTCAACAGCAACCCAACGCCGACATTCAGACCAAAGGCGTTCAGACCGAGATTGCCGGCGAGAACGAAGTACAGCTGCTGGCGGAGTACAAGGCGGCCCTCTCCAAGCTCGACGGCCGGCTCGCCAAGAAGGTGGCCGACGAGGAGGCGAAGGCACTGCGGCAGCGTCGAGCTGACGATCTGGCGCAGCTCTCTGCAGTCGCAGATCACCTCGACGACTGGGCAACGGCGAATCAAACAAGCCCCCCATTGACCCCGTGGCACCCAGTCGGCGTCAGCGTGACAACCGCCCGGCTCTCAGAGATTCTCCACGACCACAAGTCCAAGGTAGAGAAGGCCCGCGTCAAGTACATCAAGGGGCAGATCCTGCAACTCAGCGAGCAACTCAAGCTCGTGCTGCAGGCTCAGGAAGTGGCGCGAGAAGCTGGTGACACCCAGCTATACCTGGCAACGGGCCAGGAAGCGTCCGTATTCAAGGACCAGATTGATTTCAAGAATCGCCAACTGGAAGGTTTGGAAGGCCAGCTTGTTCTGGTGTTCAATGGATACAGGCCGAGCATCTTCCTGAATGGTGAAGAGATCCTGCAATCTATGGCCGAGGAGGGAGTCTTCGCGTGGCGATCCGACTCTCTGCGGTTCTTCCCGGGCGATCTGCTGACATTCCAGCTCTCGTCGCCGTGGGTATACCGGAGCCTGCGCGCAACGATCGTGCTCGAAGGAGGAGAGAGAATCGACCTCGATCGCAGCCACCTTCGATTCTTGTCTATCGACGACGCCTCGATCGCTTCGGCCAGTCATGTGAGCGATGGTGAGGTGCCGAAGCGCGGCCGAGTCGACGATAAGCAGTCCGGAAATTTGCCTTCGGCATGGATGAGCTTGGGTATGCCGGACGACGCGAGCGAATGGATTGGGTTGCCTGATAGCGACACCTCGTACGCTCTTGGCTGTGTTCTTCCCTGAGAGCGATCGTGCTTGAGATGAATCCGAGGCAGCCGCGACATCCGGGCTACAAGCCCCCTGGATCTGCGGCTGCCTCTAAGGATGCATCACAACGAGAGGCGTCGACGCCCGCCACTAGGGAGCCTCGTAGGACCCAGGACCGAAGTCCGTCGCCCCCACTAGCGGCCGAAGACGGCGGCTGATCTTCGCTAAGCTGCGGCGGCGTGCTCGTCCGGAGCCGCGGCACCATGAAGCAACTGGCGAGCTACTTCGCGCGCGGCCTCTCCACCGTCCTACCAGCCGGGCTGACCCTCTATCTGGTCTGGTGGTTGGGCTCGACGGTCGAGCGGCTGACCAAGGCCCTCCTGCTGCTGGTCCTGCCGGAGGACTGGTATCGACCCGGCATGGGCCTCGTGGCCGGCGCGGCCCTGATCGTCCTGATCGGTGCCCTGACCCACGCCTGGTTGATGCGGGTCATCGGGCAGGCTCTGGAGGGCCTCGTCGAGCGCACCCCGATCGTCAAGTCGGTTTATGGGGCGATTCGGGACGTGCTCTCGATGTTCTCCCGGGCGGAGGGGGACGAGATGCAGGCTGTGGTCGCGGTGGAGTTCGACGGGGCGAAGCTGATCGGGCTGGTCACTCGCGATCCCGCCTCGGACCTCCTGGGCGACGACGGTGGCGCCGACACGATCGCCGTCTACCTGCCAATGGGCTACCAAATCGGTGGCTTCATGGTCGTCGTGCCGCGCTCGCAAGTGATCGCTTTGGACATGTCGGTCGAGGACGGGCTGCGGATCGCGCTGACGGCCGGGGTCAAGAAGCGGGCGCGCACGGATCGCGGCGACTCGGTCCCTTCGAAGCCCTGACGTCCAGGTTCGGGCCAGTTTGACCCTTGAGCCGCCCGCCGGGCTGCCGCAGGTTCGACCATGCCGAGCCTCGACCAACTGCCAATCGACCTCCCCCACTCCCCTGCCCACCGCGAAGGGGGTCGGGTGTGAACGTCGCTGAAGTTCTGGTCGAGGTTCTGGCCGATGCGGGCGTGCAACGCATCTACGGAGTCCCCGGTGACGCGGTCAACGGCGTGCTCGACGCCATCCGGCGTCAGGACCGCCTGGAGTTCGTGCAGGTGCGCCATGAAGAAGCCGGCGCCTTCGCCGCCAGCGCCGAGGCCAAGCTCACCGGTCTCCCCGCGGCCTGCATCGGCACCGCCGGGCCGGGCGCGATCCACCTCTTGAACGGGCTCTACGACGCCCGCGCCGACCACGCGCCGGTGATCGCGATCACGGGCCAGGTCAGTCGCGCGAACCTCGGCACCGATGCCCACCAGGAGATCGACCTGGACGCGCTCTTCCAGGGGGTCGAGGTCTACGGCCAGACGGTGGTGCACCCTGAGCAGATGCCCGACGTGGCGATCCGCGCCTGTCGCGCGGCCCAGGCGCGGCGCGGGGTGGCTCGGATCACGATCCCCGAGGACATCGTCAGCGAGTCCGTCCCCGGCGGCGAGCAGCGCAGCTCGTCGGCCATCGAGGTCGGCGAACAGACGGCCGCGGCCGAGCAGCTCGCGCGCGCGGCCAAGTGCATCGCCGACTCGCAGCGGCCGACGATCATGGTCGAACGCGGGGCGCGCGCTTGCGTCGACGACGTGGTCGCCCTGGCCCAACGCATCGGCACTCCGATCGTGCGCTCCCTGCAGGCCGAGGACGTCCTGCCCGACAGTCACGAGCTCTCCATGGGCGGCCACGGCCTGCTGGGCACCACCGCCTCCGTGCACGCCATGGAGCACTGCGACCTGCTGCTGCTCGCGGGCACCGACTTCCCCTACCGCGAGTTCTATCCCGACGGCGGGCCGGCCGCGATCCAGATCGACCACGACCCCGAACGCCTGGGCCGGCGCTTTCCGATCGACGTCGGACTGCTCGGGCACGTGGGGCCCGCGGTGCGCGGGCTGCTCGAGCGCGTTCCCGAGCGCGGCGAGCGCACCTTCCTCGAGGGCTGTCAGAAGTCCAAGGCCCACTGGGAGAAGCTGCGCGGCATGCTCGAGCACGCCGACCACTCCCCCATCCACCCCCAGCACCTGGCGCGCCGGGTGGGCGAGCTGGCCGATCCCCAGTCGATCTTCGTCTGCGACACCGGCGCAGTCACCGCGTGGGTCGCGCGCCACATGCCGGTCACGCCGCCCCAGCGCTTCACCCTCTCCGGCAACCTGGCCAGCATGGGCTTCGGCCTGCCGGGCGCGATCGGCGCGGCCCTGTCCCATCCGGGGCGTCCGGTCGTGGCCCTGGTCGGCGACGGCGGCCTCTCGATGCTGCCCAGTGACCTGTTGACGGCCGTGCGCCACGAGCTGCCGATCACCCTGATCGTCTTCAACAACGGCAAGCTGGGCCTGATCCAGATGGAGCAGGAGGTCGAGGGCTTCCCGGAGAACGAGACCGCGCTGCAGGCCTTCGACTTCGTGAACTTCGCCCTCTCCTGCGGCGCGAGAGGTCGCCGCGTGGACGACCACGAGTGGCTCGACGAGGCCCTGCGCGAGGCGCTGGTCCAGGACGGACCGTTCCTGCTCGACGTGCGCGTCAACCCCGACGAGATCACCCTGCCCCCGCGCATCCAGGCGTCCCAGGCGTTCGGGTTCGGCCTGGCGAAGCTGAAGGAGTTCTTCGCTCAGTTCGGGAGCTGACGGTCCCCGAGCGGCCACAGGCACTGTCCCACCAGCCCGTCGAAGACCCGCTCCAGACCGGCGTCGTGCTCGTGATCGAGTGCGGCGCCGATCACGTTCGAGCGCGCCCGCGCCGCGCCACTGGTGATCGGCGACAGGTCGTCGCGCAGGCGGAAGCTCGTCACGCGCAGTTGCGGCAGGCGGTCCTGACGCGCGCCCAGACGCGAGGCCAGGCCGCGCGTGACCTGGTCGATGGTGCGCTTGGCGCCGACCTTGAACACCGTGCGACCCAAGCCGCGCTGGATCCCGTCCACGGCGAAGCGGCCGAAGCGGCGCAGGCGGCTGAACATACGACCCGCGCCCTCGATCAGGGCGTGGACGAGATCGAGGCCGATCTCCTCCGTCCCGAGGGCGTCGCCGGCGATCAACTTCTTGGGCAGGGTCTTGCCGATGAAGGCGCCGACGGTGCCGGCCAGGGCCAGGGTCAACAGGGAGACCTGGCCCGAGAGCGACCGCTCGACGAAGGCGCCGAGCAGGGCGCCGAGGGTCGCCCCCACGCCTCCGAGTCGATCACCGAGTGCGGCGCCGGCGCGGTTCTTCGCGGCGCGGAAGCGGTCGAAGGCCAAGAGGACCCGCCGCGCGTAGAGGTGGTAGCGCAGGCGTTGACCGAGCTGGGCGACGATCGGCTCGCCGTCGACGACGCCCACCGGGAACACCGACCGCGCGCTGGCCAGGCTCGTGTCCACGGCGCGGCGCAGTTGCTTGAAGAAGCGCGCCGAGCGCATCAGGCGGCCGCTGAACTCGTGGGCCCGCCGCTCCTCGAGGCGCGAGGCCAGCTCGCCCGGACGATCCACCTCGGGCTTGCCGCGCAGGGCGTCGCGCACGTCGAACCAGCCGTCGCCGGAGAGCTCGCCGCGCAGGTCGCCGACCAGGCCGTCGATCAGGCTGACCCGCCGCAGGAGGCTGCCCACGAGCGGCACGTCCACCAGCCTCGCCGCGGGTCCGAAGCGCGCCCGCTCCGCGGCAATGGCCCGCGCGAGGCGCGAGCCCGTCTCACGCCGGGCCAGGGCGCGCGCCCCGTAGAGGCGGTACTTGCGGTCGTAGCGCCGCTCCAGGTCGGCGATGCCCTCGCGGTCGAAGCGCCGCAGGAGGTCCACGAGCCCCGCCACGTTCGTGCCCAGGCCCAGCATGTAGTAGCGCGCGAGGTCCTCGGGCGGCAGGCCACCGTGGCGCACGAGGACCGAGACCAACTCGGCCACGTCGCGACCCACCAAGCGGCGCAGGTCCTGCTCGAAGATGCCTCGCAGACGCGTGCGATGGGTGCCCTGGGCCGCGCCGGCGTAGACCAGGTCGTAGTCGCCCACCAACAGGTGGCGCTCGTCGGAGCTGAGTCCGGCGAAGGCATCCTCGAGGGTCACGCCGCCGATTTCGGCCAGGGCGGCGCGCAGGCGCGCCGCCCTGGCCAGGCGCGCCTCGCCCCGCACGGTGTGCAGCGCGAGGTCGCGCAGGGGCGTGGGAGCCAGCACCTCGTGCAGCACCCGATCCAGGGGACGACCGCTGTCGCTCAGGAAGCGAGCGCAGACCTCTTCCAGATCCTCGGGGTCGACGCCCTCGAGGCAGGCGACCACGCCCTCGGCGCTGCGTTGCTCGACCGCGCGCTCCAGGAGACCGAGCTCCGCACCGGCCCGGTCGCCCCGCCGCAGTCGCTCCACCGCCGCACGGTCGGCCGGACGCAGCTTGAGATCCAACAGCGTCGCCAGGGGCAGTCCGGGGCCCACCGGCCGCAGGCGCTCGGCGCGGCCCGCGTCGCCCAGGGCCAGGGCCATCCAGCGCGAGGCGCCCTTGACCAGACGCAGCCAGGTCGCGTCGCGGGCCGTGTCGGCGTACTCGGCCGCAAAGCGTTGCTCGAGCCGCGCGATGCCCTCGCAGCCGGCCTCGCGATAGAGGGCCTCGACCTTGCGACCGCGGTCGAAGGGCAGTCCCTTCAACTCGAGCAACAAGAGGGTCGCGCGAGCCCCGTCCCGGTCCCCGTCGAGCAGGCACTCGGCAAAGCGCCGACGCGGACCGCGCTTGGGCAGCACCGCGGCCAGGGCCTGGCGCGCGAGCTGCTCGGGCGTCGCCTGACCCCGATGGTCGGTGTGGAGGTGCCGCGCGAGCTCCGCCAGGGTCAACTGCCGCAGCCGCTCGTCCGTGCCCTCGAGCCCCTCGCGCAGGCGCGCCATGCGCCGCAGGTCCACCCGCCGCGAGAGGGCCTCGAGCAGCTCGAGAGAACGCCCGTAGGCATCCAGGGCCAGCTCGTGACCATCGTTGCGACCCTCCTCGAAAGCCCGCCGGGCCACCGCGCGCAGGGCTGGCGTGTTGATCGGATGTCGCCGCAGCTGCGAGTCGAGCTGCGCGTCGAGTCGGTGGCCCCGATCCTCGCCCTCGGGGTCGAGGTCACACAGCCCCCGCTGGCGGCCCAGCTCGACGAGGGCCGCGTACTCACAGTCCTCGAGCCCGGCCCGCGCCCGTTCGCCGCGGCGCGTTTGGACCCCCTCGTGGATCAGCTCCCCCGCCACCAGGGCCAGGCCCTCGTAGCGCGCGAGCAGATCGTCCAGGGTCGCGCGCAGGGCTCGCCGCAGGCTGAGCTCCGCGTCACTGCCCATCGGCACGTCGGCGAGTCGCTCCCCGAAACGCACCAGGGCCCGCGGTAGGAAGTGCAGCCGCGCCTCCTCCTGGGTCTGCTTGGCGAGCACGTAGACGTGCTGCAAGAGGATCGGCGACTCGCGCAGGAGCGGCAGGAACGGCTCGACCTCCCGCGCCGCCTCCGCATCCACGCTCCTCAACATGCGCGCGCGCGCCGCGTCCTCGAGCAGCGGATCGCAGCGCAGAGCCCCGCGCCGCTCTCCCCACCGATCCACCACCGCGTGCAGCTCGTCCAGCCGCGGATCGCCGCACAGCGGCACCGGCAAACACTCCACCGCACGCCGCCAGTCGGCGGTCGCCGTGGGCGTGAAGTCCGTGCCACCGGCGGCGGCGACGTCGAGCCAGTCGAAGGTCAAGGGGAGGGCAGCCAGCGGATGCGAGGGGCGGGCGAGATTCTAGGGCGATGCCAGGCCAGGAGTACATCGACGATGGTTGCTCGCTCGGCTGGTATCGTCCAGCCACGAGAGAGGAGACGCGAGCCTTGCCTGAAGCGAACCTGCCCCCTCCGGAGAATCTGGACCGCACTTGTTTGGTGCTGATTCCGTCCGGCAAGCACTCATTCATCCAGAACGACGCCGTCATCGATCTCGACGAGTTGGTCGAGGTCGTCGTCAAGCCCGCCGTCGAGCGTGCCACGCGTCGGGACTCCGCGGGATTGGATATCTACCGCCCGGCCCACGTCTCGCTTCGGTCCCGCGACCAGAAGATCGAGATGATCGACTTCTGGCCGGCCGTGCTCGAGGCTCCAATCGCCGTCGTGGATCTCCACTGGACACCTCGGCTGTTGCTGGACAAGGCCATCGAGGACCGTCAGGCGCGAGGGCTGTCGACGGTCGTCCTGCGTCCCCACTCGGTAGAAGTCCCTGCGCGCCGCCCGATGACTCGAAATGTCGCGTACGACCTGGGAAGTACCGACTCCATGGAGAGGTCGTCCGACGCTCTGGCCCGCACCATGCGCGACGTTCTGGCCAAGGCGCGTCGGAACGGAGATGCCGAACCGCATCGATCCGAGACTCCGACGCCGACGATGACTGAGTCGCCTCGCTCCGAGTCGCCGTCGCCCAAGGAGGCGGCCGAGCTCCTCGAGATCGCTCGCCAGGCCAAGGCCAACGGTCGCTGGATCGACGCCGTCACCTCGCTCCGCCAGGCGGTCGAGATCGACGAATCCTCGGCTCCTGCCTGGCGAGAGCTGGGCATCGCGCTCAACAAGCTCGACGGCCGCAAGGACCCCCGCGCGGGCGAGCGGGAGCTGCGCCGGGCGATCAAGATCGACGCGCAGGACTTCGATGCGCTCGCGAGCCTGGGGGGACTCCTGTACAGGGCCGGTGAGGAGGAGCAGGCCTTCGACTGCTATCTCACTGCGGCGATCGGTTCCAAGGGAGACCCGTACCCCGTGTTGATGGCGGTGAAGCTCCAGGCACGAGCGAGCGGCAAGCTCGAGCTCGAGGTTCTTTCAGACCTGCTGGACGAGGCGGAGGAACACCGTTCGGAGCAAGCCTTCGCAGACCCCCCCGAAGACACCCCCTGGTGTTTCTTCGACCTCGCCGAGATCGCACTCTACCGCGGTCGCCCCGACGAAGCGCTCCAGATGGCCAGGAAGGGGCTCACCCTCTCCACCGCCGACTGGATGCCGGCGACCTTCGCACGCGCCCTGCGCACTTTGCCGCCTGGACTTGGCATCGAAGGGCTGAATGAGGTCCTCAATCTGGCTGAGCGACGGGCTGTGGACCTGGGCGCGGAAGTCTCGGACTCAGGCGCGATCACGCCCAGCGCCGCAGACGAGAGGGCACCGGAACTCGTCCAGGTCTTGGCATCGCGCCTACCAGCTTGGTTCCGGGCCAACGCGACGCCCGAAGAGGCATGTCTGCACGCAAGGGAGTACGCACAGGCCTTGGCGCGGTTCTTCGCCGGGGCGCAGGATGAGCTGTGCTTCGGACTGCTGGGTCACTGGGGACGTGGCAAGACCTTCCTGATGGACTTGGTTTGCAAGCGCTTGGAGCGAGAGAACTGGGCCACGGTTCAGTTCAGCGCCTGGAAGTACCCCTCGACGCCAGGACTTTGGGTGAATCTGTATGAGACCGTTCGCGGACGGGCGGTCGACGGTTCGACGGCGCGCAGCTTGGGCTTGGCTCTTCGAACAGCCCTGATCAAGAACGGCACTGCGCCGCTCGTATGGTCTCTCCTACTCGTGCTGCTGGTTCTGGTGCCGCTCCAGGACGGAGGGTCAGCAGCCCTCGACGTGCTGGCGGGCGCTGGGGGCTTGCTTGCTGGTCTCAACCTGCTGGCCGCCATGACCAGCCGGGCGGGCCTCCTTCGCAAGCGGTTTCTAGCGGTGGCCCGACACGAAGCGCATCTCGGCCTTCAGGCGGTACTCGGGAACGACTTGGAAGCACTCATCCGCGCCTGGACACCGACCGCCCGCGATGGCCCGGACGATCAGAACGAGACCACAGCGGCCTTCGCTGCCTGGCGCGGCGCGCTTCTCGTCTCAGTGGCGACTGTGGTCGGCGCAGTCGTCACCTGCGCCGTGACCACAAGAGTCCTTGGAGCGGACCCTTGGACCGGGCGTATCGCGGTCTTGGCGCTCGGCACTGGAGCGTGCGTCGCTTGGCTCATCGCCTATTGGTTCTGGATCGCCGCCGCCCACGGCGGTCCTCATCCTGACCGCGTCATCCTCGTCGTCGACGACCTCGACCGCTGCGAACCCAAGGCGATGCTCGAGATTGCAGAGTCCCTTAAGTTGTTCCTCGAGCAACCGAGGCTAAAGGGGCGCCTCTTCGTCGTGATGCTCGTGGACGAGGTCGCGTTCGGTCGCGCGATCCTCGCCAAGTACGAGACCCTGCGTGCGTCGAACGAGCAGGCGAAGAGCACCGCATTCGAGGGTCTCGACGACCTGGACGTGCTGCAAGAGAACCTCGAGAAGATCTTCGTGGCTTACCTGCGCTTGGGCCCCATCTCGCCCGACGAGCTGGACGAGGTCGCCGCCGGCATTCTCGGCCCAGAGGAGGTGGAGGAGCCCGTGGCGAGGCCAACCGAATCTGCGGAGTCGACCCCGTCCGAGGGCGGGTCCGACCAAGATGCAGATGACGTCGACGACTTCGAGGCCGCTACCGGCAACGTGGACGAAGAGTCTCGGGCGACGCCTCCCGCGATGCTAGAGCTCCGCGGGTCCGACGGCTCCGGTTACCCGCCGCTCCAGGAGCACGTCGTTGAGCCACCGGAACCGGCCGCGCCTCTCGAGCCGAGTGCAGTCTTCACCGCTGAGGAACGCCGGGCCATTCGCTCCGCGGCGCGCGGACTCGGACACGAGGAGGGTCCGAGTCGCTCCGGTCCACGGTCGGTGCGGTGCTTCGTGGCCCGCTATCAGCTCGCGAGGGAGATCCTGCGTTCACTAGGGAAAGACCGATCGCCCGATCTCCTGGCCAAGGCAGTGCTCGGTCGGCGGGCCCTGGAGGGCGTCGACGACTCGATCCTGATTGCCATCGCGGAGCAAGTCGGCGCGGTCTACGAACGACCCGTTTCGTCGGTCGCCAAGTAGGGTCCCGGCCGCGGTCAGGCCCGCGCCTCAACCGCGCTTCGGCTCGGCCGGTACGCCGCCCGATGCCGGCAGCGCCGCCGCAACGCTCTTCGCGGCCTGGGCCACGGAGACGCGTTCGATCAGGTGGTCGCCGAGCACGAGCAGGTCCATCTTCGTCCGCAGGAAGCAATCGAGGGCCTCGCGCGGGTGGCAGACCACGGGCTCGTTCTCGTTGAACGAGGTGTTGACCAGCATGGGCACGCCGGTGCGCTCTTCGAAGGCGCGGATCAGGCGCCAGTAGCGGGGGTTGGTGGCGCGCTCGACGGTCTGCAGGCGGCCGGTGCCGTCGGCGTGGGTGACGGCGGGGACCTTGTCGCGCTTCTCCTCGCGGATCGGGAAGACCTGACCCATGAAGGGCACGTCGCCGGTCTGGTCGAACCAGGCGGACATGTGCTCGCGCAGGACGGACGGCGCGAAGGGCCGGAAGGACTCGCGGCGCTTGATCTTGAGGTTGAGGATGTCCTTGAGGTCGCTGCGGCGCGGGTCGCCCAGGATCGAGCGGTTGCCGAGGGCCCGCGGGCCCCACTCCATGCGGCCCTGGAACCAGCCCACGACCTTGCCTTCGGCGATCGCCTCGGCGACGCGCTCGCACAGGGCGCCCTCGTCGGACTCGACCACGGCTTCGCAGCCCTCGGAGTCGATGCGGCCCTCGGCGGCGGCGACGACTGCGCCGATCTCCTCGGCGTCGAACTGCGGCCCGAAGTAGGCGTGGTCCATGGTGAACAGACGCCGGCGGCCGAGCACGCCGCACCAGACCTCGGCGGCGGCGCCGATCGAGCCCCCGGCGTCGCCGGCGGCGGCCTGGACGTAGACCTCCTCGAAGGGCGTCTGGGTCGTGATGCGGCCATTGGCCAGGCTGTTCATGCCGCAGCCGCCGGCCACGCACAGGGACGTCTCGCCGGTCTGGGCATGGAGGGCGCACAGCATGTGGAAGAACGCCTCCTCGTACATGGCCTGGATCGAGGCGGCCAGGTCGTAGTGGCGCTGCTCGAGTGCTTCGTCGACGAAGCGCGCCGGACCGAGGAGCTCCTCGAGCTTGGGCGAGAAGGCGCGGCCCAGGCGCGGCTCGCCGCCGTCCCAGGTCATCGGCACGCCGCCCTTGTGGTGCACGAAGTAGTCGAGGTTCAGCTCGAAGCCGCCGTCGTGGCGCAGCTTCACGACCCTGCGCAGGGCGTCGAGGTACACGGGCTCGCCGTAGGCGGCCATGCCCATGACCTTGTACTCGTCGCCGTAGTTGGGGAAGCCCAGGTGCTGGGTCAGGGCCAGGTAGTACAGGCCCAGGCTGTGCGGGAAGCGCACGCGGCCGAGCTCGACCATGTCGGTGCCGTGGCCGTGGGCCCACATGGCGCTCGAGAAGTCGCCAAAGCCGTCGACCGAGACGACCGCGGCGCTCTGGAAGGGCGAGACCAGGTAGGCGCTGGCCAGGTGCGCGCGGTGGTGTTCGACGTGGTGGACACGGGCGCGGAAGTCGTCGCCGCAGGCGCCCAGGCCGCGGATCAGCTCCGCGCGCAGGTCGCGCACCCGGCTGGCGTTGGCCAGGCGCGAGCGCAGCAGGCGGAAGCTCGGCCGACGACGCAGGGCGTAGCCGAGCTTGTAGAGCAGGTTCGCGCGGGGGTCGCGGTTGATGGCCACGTGATCCACGTCGGCCAGGGTCAGGCCCGCCGACTCGAGGCAGTAGCGCACCGCCTGGGACGGGAAGCCGGCCCAGTGCTTCACGCGCCGGAAGCGCTCCTCCTCGGCCGCGGCCACGAGTTGTCCATCGACGATGAGTGCGGCGGCGGAGTCGCCGTGCCAGGCGTTGAGGCCCAGGATCACTGTGCGTCCGTGCATGGATTCGAACGGGGGTCGGTCAGCTCGTGCGGAGGGGAAAGGGGGTCGGGCCCGGGCGCTCATCGGCGCCAGGTCCCGGAACGGATGAGCGCCGGACGGACGCCGCGGGCGCGGATCCCATGCAGGGGAAGGCTCGCCGGCCTCACCGCTGGCCGCGGGCGGGCTGCGAGCGCTGCCAGTCGCGAGAAACCGGCCGCTGGGCGCTAAGGCCGGTCGTCGGGTGAGCCGATGCCCTCGGAGCGGCTGCCCCCTCGTGGCACCGTCCAAGGTCAGCGCGATGATCGAACGAGTCACCTATCCCCCCCTGCGCCCCAGCGGCGAGCGACAGACCAAGCGCGTCGAGCGCCCGTCGATCGAGCCGCGGCCGGCCCTGCCCCAGGAGTCCCTGCCGGGGACCTCCGTGGCGGCCCTGATGGCCAATGCGACCGCGCCCGACGCTCCGAGCTGGGAACTGCCCGGCAACTTCTACGCCCGTCGCGGCAAGCGCCTGTTCGACCTCGCCGTCCTGGTCTTGACCGCGCCCTTGGCGTTGGCGCTCGCCGTTCCGATCGCGCTGGTCAACCTCTGCCTCTTCCGCCGGCCGAGCGAGATCCTGTTCGCCCAGACGCGGGTGGGTCACCGGGGCTGTGAGTTCCGCATCTACAAGTTCCGCACGATGCGCGAGAGCCGCTCGGGGAGCTACCACTCGTGGCACTCCGGCGATGACCGGCTGCGCGTGACGCGCTTCGGCAAGCTGCTGCGGAACTCGCACCTGGACGAGCTGCCCCAGCTCATCAACGTGCTGCTCGGCGACATGAGCCTGATCGGTCCGCGGCCGGAGATGGTCGAGATCGAGACCTGGGCCGAGGAGGCCGTTCCGGGCTTCGCCCAGCGCTTGGTCGCCAAGCCCGGCATCACCGGCTACGCCCAGGTCCAACAGGGCTACACCGGGCGTTGCGTCGAGGCCTACTGCGAGAAGCTCGAGCTTTCGGCCGAGTACGTGCGGCGGCTGAGCCTGGGCCTCGACCTGTGGATCGTCTGGCGCACCGCCGTGACGATGCTCAAGCTCGACGGCTGGCGTTGGCACGAGAAGATGACCGGCACGGCGGCCGAGCGCGAGGCCGCCCGTCGGCCCACGCCGAACTCGGTCTGGAACTGACCGGCGCCGGTTTCGGCGCCAGCCAGGTGCGGTCCGATGGTCCCGGCGCCGTCGATCCGAGCGCCGCAAGGGACCGACGCCGCTCAGAACGTCAGCGAGATCGTCAGAGCGCCGTAGGGCGCGGGCTCGGTCTCGCTCTGCCCCAGACTCGAGCCGTCGTTCCCGAGGAAGGTCAGCTCGCGCCAGACCGTGTAGCCCGCGCCGAACTCCACACGGGTGCGCGCGGTCGGTTGCCAGGCGAGGCTCGCGCCCAGGTCGATCTGCTCGTCGCGGAAGGCGCCGTCGTCGAGCACGCCACCGGAGTTCAGCCGGAACTGGCGGATCTCGTACTCCGCGCTGAGCGTCAGGGTCGCCGTGTCGGTGAGGCGTTGCTCCAGGCGCACCTCGGGCCCCTCCGCCACCAGCCGGGTCCCCTCGGCGACGCGCCAGTCGATGCCGATGAAGGGCAGCAGGTAGGCGTCGTCCTCGAGGCGCGAGGCCGCCGCGAGGCCGAAGGAGAGCTCGAAGTCGTCGTCGGCGCGATAGGCCAGGCCGGTCGAGCCACCCACGGTCAACCCGTCGAAGGGATCGACGTTGTCCTCGCCCGCCAAGGTCAACTCGACCCCGTTGAACAGGTCCAAGCGCTTGCTGAGCGGCGAGTAGAGCGTCGTGCCCAGGCGCGTGGAGTAGAGGTCGTTGAAGGGGTCCGGCGCACCGGGCACCAGGCCCAGGGTCCCGCCGAAGTCGTAGAAGGAGGCCTCGCTCTCGAGGCCCACGGCAAGGAGCAGGCCGGACTCGGTGCGGCGACCGACGACCACGTCCCAACCGGCGCGCTGGGTCGCGACGGTGCCGGCCGTGTCGGAGAAGTCGGCGTCGGGCTGCAGCCACAGGCGCCCCTGCAAGGCCGCGGTGACCCCGTCGGAGGCCGACGCGGAGTCGGGCTGCGGCCCGATCATCTCCCAGGTCGAACCCGGGCCCTGACCCAGGTCGGGCGTGATCGAGAGGCTGGCCAACTCGTGAGTGGCGACCCGCGGAACGGGTCGCACGATCGACTGAGCGGAGGCACTCCCGGCCGCGAGGACCAGGAACGCGCCCGCGGCGGCGGTGCGTCGGAACATCGGAAGTCGCGAGACCTGGGTCCCGCCCTTTGGTTCGAGTCACGGTGCCCGCTCGACAGGCGGCGCGATCGGAATGCGCCGCCCCCCTGATGTCGTGCTGACCCCCACACCGCCGCGCCGATCCCCCCCACGGAGACCCCACTTGGCCGTGCACTCAAAACTACCCCCGTCTGGCGAGCGCCGCGGGCCAGTGGATTCCTCGGCTCGCGACTCGGCGTGTCGCGGGGCGGAAGAACCTTCCGTACCGGGCAGATCCTTCCCTGGGCGGCAGGAAGGTCCTTCCCCCAGCGGCGCGCGGCGTGAAAGTTCATTCACACCGCTCCCAGGTCGCGCCACCGGATCGACCCGTGCCCCGCGCCCTGTCAGACTGGGCACCCACGTGACCGACCTGCTCCTCTTCCACAGCGACGCCCAGGCGCAGCACCGCGCCACCACCGAGCACCCCGAGCGGCCGGAGCGCGCGGCGGCGGTCGTCGATGCCCTGCGCGCCAGCAGCCTTGCCGCGCGCCTGGTGGAGCGCACCCCGGCCCCCGCCGAGCGACCCTGGATCGAGGCGGTGCACGCGGTGGACTACGTGGCCCAGGTCGAGGCGGCCTCGCGGGCCGGCGGGCGCATGCTCGATCCCGACACCTTCACCACCTCCGCATCCTTCCGCGCCGCCCTGGCCACCAGCGGCGCCGCTGTCGAGGGCACGCGCGCGGTGATGTCGGGCGAGGCGAAGGCGGCCTTCGTGGCGTCCCGCCCGCCGGGGCACCATGCGGAGCACGACCGGGCCATGGGCTTCTGCCTGTTCGACCACGTCGCCGTCGCCGCCCGTTGGGCCCAGCAGCACGCCGGAGTGGAGCGCGTCGCGATCGTCGACTTCGACGTCCACCACGGCAACGGCACCCAGCACCTGTTCGAGCGCGACCCGTCGGTCTTCTACGCCAGCCTGCACCAGTTCCCGCTCTATCCGGGGACCGGTCGGGCGCAGGAGCGGGGTGTGGCCGAGGGCGAGGGCGCGACGCTCAACTGCCCCCTGCCCGCCGGCAGCGACGGCACCGCTTGGCTGGCCGCGCTCGAGGACCACGTCCTGCCTGCCCTGGATCGGTTCCGGCCGCAGCTCCTGTTGATCTCGGCCGGCTTCGACGCCCACCGCGACGATCCCCTGGCGCAGACGGCTCTGGTCGACGACGACTTCGCCGCGCTCACCGCCGGGCTGGTCGAGCTCGCCAACGGCGCCTGCGGCGGGCGCGTCGTGTCGGTGCTCGAAGGCGGCTACGACCTCACCGCCCTGGCGGCCAGCGCCACGGCCCATGTGGCCGAGCTGCTAGGCTGCGCGTCCGCCTCCGGCGATCGATCCGAGCGGTCTTGATCGCGACTGAAACGACCCTATCCGAGCCCAAGCCCACGCACACCGTGCCGCTCCGTAGGTGGCACGCCGACCCCGCACCCGACTACGACCAACGATCATGCTCCGCCGACCCGTCCTGATGCTCGCGGCCATCGCCGCCCCGCTGCTCCTGCCCATCGTCCAGAACTCCGGCACCCTCCAGCAGGAGCGGGGTACGCAAGAGCACAGCGAGGAGCACGAGGAAGAGGGGCCCCTTGAACAGGCCATGTCGCGCCTCAAGGGTGGTACCCGCGCGCTGCGCGCGATGATGGCCCGCCAGGACGCCGCCGGCTGCCTCTCGATCGTCAGCGACATGCAAGCGGCCGTGATCCAGGCCAAGGGCGAGATCCCGGAGACCGCCGAAGCCAAGTCCGAGGAAGAGCGTCCGGCATTCGTCACCGACTACCGGCGCACGATGCTGACGCTGCTCACGAACCTGATCGACCTCGAGCGTTCCTTCCTGGACGGCGACTTCGAAGCGGCCCAGGCCATCTACGACGAGCGAGTGCGGCCCATGGAGCGCGAGGGCCACGACAAGTTCAAGGGCGGTGGTGGCGAGCGCGGTGAGCGCAGCCCGCGCGGTGAACGAGGCGAAGGCGGACGGTAGCAGCCGCGGGGCCGAGTCCGCGGTCGAGGCGGCGAACCTCGCCGCTGCGAGTCCATATGGACCCAGCCACTCGATTCGCGCTCGAGCCGAACTGAAGTGGGCGCCGCCCGGCGATCGATCGCCGGGCGGCGCCCGCTCCATGTTCAGCGCTCCGATGGCAGTCGGGCCCGCTCTACTCAGCTCGCGCTCAAGAATGCCAGGATCTGCTCGGTCACCTCTTCCGGGGTCTGGCCGCTGGTGTCGACCTTGAGCTCGCAGCGCTCGTAGGCGGGGCGACGGCGCTCGAGCAGCTGCTCCAGCTCGTCGAAGGCGCGCGGCCGACCGGCCATGGGCCGCAGGTCGCCCTGGGCGGCGACGCGGTCGTAGTGCTCGCGGGGGTCGGCGGCCAGCCAGACGGTTCGGCTGGTCTCGAGCAGGCGCGAGAAGACCTGCTCGTCGTCGGCGATCGAGCCTCCGGCGGCGAGGACCAGACGCTCGCCTTGGGCCAGGACCGCCTCCAGGGCGTCCCGCAGGTAGCGCTGGAAGCTCTCGGCCCCGTGCAGGTCGAAGAGTTGCCCCAGGGGCAGTCCCGCGGAGCGTTCGACGCTCTCGTCGAGTTCGACGAAGGGCACCTCGAGCGCCAGGGCCAACTGCCGCCCCACGGTGGTCTTGCCGGCGCCGCGCAACCCCACCAGGGCGACCCGCTCCGCCAAGCGCTCGCGCAAGGGGATGTCCACCAGTCCGGCCAGGGAAGTACCCAAGGCCTTGGCCAGGCGCAGGAGCACCAGGACCGAGGGATTGGCGCGCCCGGCCTCGGCATCGGTCAGGTAGCGCCGCGAGAGGTCGGCGCGGTCGGCCAGCTCCGCGACCGAGTAGCCCTCGGCTTGACGGGCGGCGCGCAGCCGTCGACCGAGCTCTCGAAGAAAGGGGTGATGCTTCACGAGTTGGGCGGTATCATGCCCACCTGCTGACGCAACGGGAACTATATTTCCCATTCAATCCCCTGCGACGTCGATCGATACCTACCGATCGATCGACGCCGAACGACCAGGATCGCTCGGGGCGGCGGAGACTGCTCAGCTCAACCCACACGCCGCCCGCCCGGGCCCGGACGCAGCGGCACCGTCCCGAACCCCCGACCCAACCACGACCCGTGACGACGACCAGCGCGACGACGGAGGCCGCCCCCGGGGCGACGACCAGCACGCCCGCGAGCACCATGGTGCAGGACTTCCGCACCGCACCGGCGCAGTACAAGCACTGGCGCCTGGAGGTCGACGGCGACATCGCCACCTTGACCATGGCCGTGGATCCCGAGGGGGGTCAGCGCAGCGACTACGAGTTGAAGCTCAACTCCTACGACCTGGGCGTGGACATCGAGCTGGCGGACGCGATCCAGCGCCTGCGCTTCGAGCAGCCCCAGGTGCGCACCTGCGTCGTCACCGGCGGGCTCGACCGCGTGTTCTGCGCCGGCGCGAACATCAACATGCTGTCGACGAGCCCGCACGGGTTCAAAGTCAACTTCTGCAAGTACACCAACGAGACGCGCTGCGGCATCGAGGACGCCAGCGCCAACTCGAACGTGCGCTTCCTGGCCGCGCTCAACGGCACCGCCTCGGGTGGCGGCTACGAGCTGGCCCTGGCCTGCGACAAGATCCTGCTGGTGGACGACCGCAACAGCGCGGTGTCCTTCCCCGAGCTGCCGCTCCTGGGCGTGCTGCCCGGCACCGGCGGCCTCACGCGCATCGCCGACAAGCGCAAGATCCGCCGCGACCGCACCGACGTGTTCTCAACCCTGGCCGAGGGCATCAAGGGCAAGCGCGCGGTCGAGTGGGACCTGGTCGATCGCATCGCGCCCCTGTCCAAGTGGAGCGAGTCCGTGTCCGCCATGGCGCGCGAGCTGGCCGACGAGCTGCCCGACGCCTCGGGCAACCAGGGCATCGACCTGACGCGGCTGGAGTACACCGAAGCCGGCCAGGGTCGCAGCTACGAGTACGTGGAGCTGACCATCGCCGACGACGGTCGCACCGCGCACCTGACCGTCAACCTGCCCGCCGAGGTCGGCCCGAAGACGGCCGCCGAGGCCCACGCGGCCGGCGCGTCGTGGTGGGTCTTCCAGGCCTTCCGCGAGGTCGACGACGCCCTCTGCCACCTGCGGATGAACCTGCCTGAAGTCGCCGTGGTGCTGCTGCGGGTCGTCGGCTCGATCGACGTGGCCCTGGGCGCCGACGCCCTGCTCGCCGATAGCCACTGGTTCACCGTCGAGGTGCGGAACTTCGTCAAGCGCGTGCTCAAGCGCCAGGACAACACCGCCAAGAGCTTCTACGCCATCGCCGACCAGGGCACGGCCTTCGCAGGTCTGTTCCTCGAGATGGCCCTGGCGGCGGACCGCATCTACCTGCTCAACGATCCGGAGCTCCCGGTGCAGATGGGTATCTCCGGCACGGCCAACGGCGGGCTGTTCCCCATGTCCAACGGCATTTCGCGCCTCGAGACCCGCTTCCTCGGTGACGAGACGGCCCCGGCCCGCATCCTCGAGCACCAGGGGGCGATCGACGCGGAGACCGCGGACGAGCTCGGCCTGGCCACCAGCGCCCCGGACGAGATCGACTGGGACGACGAGATCCGCCTCGCGATCGAAGAGCGCACGGCCTACTCGCCCGACGCCCTGACCGGCATGGAGGCGAACCTGCGCTTCGCCGGACCCGAGACCATGGAGACCAAGATCTTCGGGCGACTGACCGCCTGGCAGAACTGGATCTTCCAACGCCCCAACGCGGTGGGCGAGCGCGGCGCGCTGAAGTGCTACGGGACGCCCCAGGCCCCCGAGTTCGACTACAAGCGCACCTGACCCGACGCCGCACCGACTCGGCGTCGGTCCGCGGCCGCCCCACCGAACACGACTTCACCCTCTTCTCCTGGCCCTTCCACCGAACTCACACGCAACCATGCCCGGCATCGACTACAGCCAGAAGATCCCGAACAACGTCGACCTCAAGTCCGACAAGCGTCTGCAACGGGCGCTCGAGTCCTGGCAGCCCAACTACCTGGACTGGTGGGCCAACATGGGGCCCACGGACTTCAACGAGAAGGACATCTACCTGCGCACCGCGGTGGGCGTCGACGCCAAGGGTTGGGCCCACTACGACTACGTGGCCATGCCCGACTACCGCTGGGGCATCTTCCTCGAGCCGCGCCAGGGCGAGGCGACCATCGGCTTCGGCGACCACTTCGGCGAGCCCGTGTGGGACCAGGTCCCCGGCGAGTACCGCAACTGGTTGCGGCGCCTGATCGTGACCCAGGCGGACACCGAGCCCGCTTCGGTCGAGCAGCAGCGCCTCCTGGGCCACACCGCGCCGTCCCTGTACGACCTGCGGAACCTGTTCCAGGTCAACGTCGAAGAAGGCCGTCACCTGTGGGCGATGGTCTACCTGCTGCACGGTTTCTTCGGCAAGGACGGCCGCGAGGAGGCCGACGAGCTGCTCGAGCGGCGCTCGGGCAACCCGGACCACCCGCGCATCCTGCAGACCTTCAACGAGCCCTGTGAGGACTGGCTGTCCTTCCTGTGCTTCACGATGTTCACGGACCGCGACGGCAAGTTCCAACTCCTGAGCCTGGCCGAGTCTGGCTTCGATCCCCTGGCGCGCACCTGCCGCTTCATGCTGACCGAGGAGGCCCACCACATGTTCGTGGGTCAGACCGGCGTGGGGCGGGTGATCCAGCGCACCTGCGAGGTGGTCAACGAGGGCAAGGACCCCGTGGAAGTCGGTGCGATCCCCTTCGAGATCATCCAGAAGTACATCAGCTTCTGGAGTTCCTCGAGCACCGACCTGTTCGGCTCCGAGGTCTCGAGCAACGCCTCCAACTTCTTCCGGGCCGGCCTCAAGGGCCGCGCCAACGAGTCCAAGCTGGAGGACCACCGCGCCCTCGAGGGTCACTACGACCTGCCCGTGATCGACGGCGATCGCGTCACCAACGACGAGATCCCGCTGCGCAACGCCATGAACGAGGTCCTGCGCGACGAGTACGTCAAGGACAACGAGAAGGGCATCGCCTACTGGAACCGGATCTGTGAGAAGGCCGGCGTCGACTTCCGCTTCTTCCTGCCCCACCGCCGCTTCAATCGCTCGGTGGGTCTGTACGCGGGCCGTCGCTTCGATCTCGAGGGCAACCTGATCGACGAGCAGACCTGGAACCAGAAGGTCGGCGAGTGGCTGCCCACCGCCGAAGACAAGGCCTACGTCAAGTCGCTG
Source organism: Engelhardtia mirabilis (assembly GCA_007751255.1). GTDB lineage: Bacteria > Planctomycetota > UBA1135 > UBA1135 > Engelhardtia > Engelhardtia mirabilis. The sequence continues at coordinate 2,940,150 of CP036296.1, read as the reverse complement.
ATGGTGCCCTGCTTCGAGCGCGGCAAGTACGCAGGCTGGATCGCCCCGCCGGCCAAGGGTGTCAACGGTCAGGAAGTCGACTTCGAGTACGTGAAGCTCTAGTCCGGACTCCTCCGACACTGTCACGCACGCCCGCCGGTCCGAACCGGCGGGCGTGCGCGCGTTCGGGGGCGCTCAGAGCCCCGGCGGTCGCTATGCTGCCGCCGATGGACGACGCCAGTCAGGCCCTGCAGGACGCGATCGACGACGGAGACGTGGCTGCCCTGGGACGGCTCTTGGCCGCCGACCGCGCCCTGGCCAACCGACGCGACGAGGGCGGGCTGACGCCCCTGATGCGGGTCCTGATGGGGATCGATCGCGACCCCCGCATGATCGAAGCACTGCTGGCCGCCGGCGCCGACCCCAACGCCACCACCGAGGACGGCGAGACCGCCCTGCACCTGATCGTCGACGTCGAAGGAGACGGCGGCTTCGGGGACGAGCCGGTGCAGCTCGCGCGGCCCCTGGTCGACGCAGGCGCCGAACTGGAGGCCCGACAGGCCGAGGGGCTCACCCCCCTGCAGTTCGCGGTGGTCCACGGCACGCCCGACGAGGTGGCAGCCCTGGCGCGACTCGGAGCGCGCGTCGACCGCTGCCTGCCGGCCGATTTCGACCCCGCCGGCTTCGCGGGCTTGACCCCCCTGGCGGCGGCCCTGGGCTCGAGCGCCAAGGTCGAGGCCCTGCTCGCAGCAGGCGCCGATGCGGCCCAAACCGACGCCAGCGGCCGGACCGCGGTCGAGCACTGCCACGCGCGCCGCGAGGCAGCCGAGGCAGCGGGGGATGATGACCTGGCGCGGGCGCTGGGCGCCTGCGCCGAGCTCCTCGCCCGTTGAACTCGATCGACGGGCGGCAGGCCCATCCATGCCGCCGACAGCCGGGCGGCCCTTGCCGGTGCCTTCGGCCGCGGGCCGCGTGACCACCCTGGGCAGCTGAGTCCACACCGGTTGACAGCGAGGCCCAGGGGCCTGGTCCGACGACTCGACCGACCGGGGGGGGCGCCCGTCCGCGGAGGACTCGAGCTCCAAATGGAAAGTCCTTCCGAGCGTCACTGAGGCCGCCGAGGCCGCCCTGTTGGCGGCAGCTCGCGCAACCGAACGGCAATCCGTGGCTTTTCGCGCCGGCGGCTCCAGAGCGCGCGGCGCGCGGGCCGATCCCTGGCTGCACGAGGCGACCGGTAGAACGCGGCTTGGGAAGGCTGCACCGGACTTGCCTCCCGACTCAAGGGGTCTCAACGGATGTCGGCTTATCCGCCGGTCTGCACCACGGGGGTGGTGCGGCGGCAACCTATCGGCAGCTCCCCGCTCGGCTTGGCCGCGGCGGTCGCAGGACTGTTCCTCGTGGCAGGCTGCGGCGGTGGTGTCACCGACGGCTTCTTCACCGACAACCTCGACGATCCTGGACCGTCCGGGCCAAGTCCCGAGATCAACCTCGAGCCGCCCGCCGCGGGCCAGACCGTGGCGGTGATGGAGGTCGTCATCCCCGACGCGAGCGAGTTCACCCTGCGGGGCACCCTGCCGATCCCGAAGGGGCTGTTCACCGACAGCAGCACGACCTACCCGTTGACCGTCAAGGACGCCGAGGGCAACTCGGTTCCGACGCAACTGGAGATCGTCAGCCGCTACCCGCGTGAAGAGGACGGGGCCGATGTGGTCGAGGTGATCGCGCGGGTTCCGCGCCCGACCGGAGCCGTCACGGGGGATCGAATGGAGTTCGAGGTCGCCGCGGTCGCGAGCGGCCTCGCCGTGCCAACGCCGACAGCCCAGGCTGTCGCCGCACACCTCGAAGGCACCCAAGCCATCGGTACCGGCGTTGCCGCGTTGCTCGCCGATCAGAGCTCCGTCAAGCTGCGTACCTGGGACGCCTTCGGGCACGTCTACACCTTCACCCCCCTGAAGGAGGCCCACAACCCCAAGGTGTTGCGCTTTGGCCCGCTCGAGACAACGGTGCGGACCCACAACGTGATGCAGCCGTTCACGCCCGTGAGTGGCTCGAGCGGCACGCTCGAGCACATGTTCGGAGTCCACGGCTACTCGACCACCCTGGCCGAGGAGGACGTGCTGCTGCTCGATCTACGCATCCACAACGGTCTGGACGGCGCCACCGGTTCCGTCAACGACGACCCCCAGGGCAAGCTCTACTTCGAAGCGCTCGAGATCTCGGTCCCGGTCGGCTACAGCGTGGTGCAGACCTTCGAAGACCCGGGCATGGGGACGCCGTACACGATCGGCTCCAAGCGCTACTTCCCGCTGGTCAAGCCCCTCGCGGGCAACAAGCTGCACGTGATGGGCAACCAGGCCCAGACGCACCGGCGCCTGGCCATCGCGCCCAACTCCAAGGTCGACCGTGCCCGCGAGTTGCTGGACCTCGAGGGTCTGGCCTTCGCCCGCCGGGGCGTCGACTCGGGTAGCGGCGACGACTACTACTCTTGGTGGAACCCGGGTACCGCGCGCTACTTCCCGCAGAACTTCCTGCTGCCCTCCCTGGAGCACGTCGGGCACGCCAACCTGCGCACGGCCCTGACCAACGAGGCCAACGAGCTCATCGGTCACCTCGAGAACGGAACGACCACGGGTCTCTATCCGTTCATCGCCGGGCAACTCGGTTGGGCCCATCCCTTCGGAGCCTCCTACGGGGGCATGACTGGCGGCAACGAGATCTTCCTGTTCGACGGCATCCGCACGGTGGAGTCGGCCTCGGTCGACGGCATCCGCAAGGTCCAGGCGAACCACCGCATGGCGATCGATCGGCAGCACAACGCCCTCTATCACATCGACGGCCGGCCGACGACCCTGGCCGACTGGTTGGCGGTGAACGGTTCGATCTCCTACATCCCGATGAACCTGTTCATGATCCTGCTGCCCGGCAGCAACGATCCCTTCGGGTATGCCACGGCGGATCCGTTCCAGGTGAACGCGGTGGCCACCGCCGGTCGTCAACCGGACTACGAGGCCGAGCTGCTGTCCTACGACTCCTACGACCTGGCCCATCTGATCCGCATCACGCGCCTCTTGAAGACGCTGGCCTGGACCATGAACGACCCGATGGCCAAGGACGACCTGCAGATGCAGGCCGAACTGTGCGCCATGTCGTACTCGCCCCACTACAACAGCCAGTGGGGCAACTACGTCGAGACCGGCATGCGGTACGACATCGAGTACGTCAACAGCCACCCGGGCAACGGCTTCCCCTACGGACGCCAGGAGGGTTGGGCCGCCGACACCATGGCTGCCTGCTACGCGCTGGCCGAGGAGTCCTGGCGCGACTACTACTTCAGCTGGTTCACCGACTACATGGACATGGTCTCGGCCGGCCAGGTGGCCTGCAGCGGCCTGATCTACGCCGACATCAACTTCAAGATCCTCGACGGCAACTACCGCGGGGCCCAGGCCTTCGAGACCTCGATCTGCGACAACGCCATGTGGGGCATCAAGGAGACGGTCTTCCGCGGTGAGAACAACGGCTATCTGGCGCTGACCGAGGACGTGCTGCGCGACTTCTACGACGCCTTCATCTCGGACTTCGCCTGGCACCCGGTGCTCGACGGACCCGCGCGCATGTACGCCACCGGCCCCCTGAACGAGAGCCTGCCGGCCTACTGCAACCCGGCGTCGATCCCGTCCGACGGGATGCTGTTCGAGACCAACACCTACCAGACGATCTCGAGTTTGGGGTACGGCTACATGCTGACCGGGGATCCGACCTTCATCACCAAGGCCGGGGATATCTTCAATGGCGACACCTTCGCGGAGGCCATGGCGGATGGGGACGAGAACGTCGAGAACAGGGCTGCCCTGCTGGCGGTGGTCCAGGTCCTGAACTCGGTGCTCTAGACCGGGCGAGCCCGGTCGACACAGGCACTGAAGTCGAGGCGCGCGGCCGGTTAGCATGGGCGGCGATCCAGGAGGATCGCCGCCCATGCTTCATTCAACCCGCACCCGTCGAGCCGCTGTGCTCGTTCCCATCCTCGCTCTGATCCCCGTGGCGACCGGGCTCGTGCCCGATCGCGGGGCGCAGCCCCCCGAGCCGGCCAACCGGGACGCCAGCGAGGTCGCCGCGCGCATCGTCACGGCGTCCTTGCTCGACGGTCAGGCCTACGACCACCTGGCGAGCCTGGTCGCGGCCGCCCCCCACCGCTTGTCCGGTTCGCCCGGCGCGGCGGCGGCGGTGGAGTGGGCGCGCAAGCGCATGACCAAGATCGGCTTCGACGAGGTCAGGCTCGAGCCCTGCACGGTGCCCCACTGGGAGCGGGGCGAGGTGCAGAGCGTGCGGCTGACGGCCCCGGCCAGCGTGACCGGTGTGGAGCTGCGCTGCCTGGCGCTCGGTGGCAGCGTCCCGTCGCCCGAAGGTGGAATCGAGGCTGAGGTGATCGCCATCTCGAGCTGGGACGAGCTGGCCCAGCGCAGCGCCGACGTCGCCGGCAAGATCGTGTACTTCAACCGGCCCTTCGACCTGGCCCTGCGCTCGACCTTCGAGGGCTACGGGGGCGCCGTGGACCAGCGCAGCCGCGGCGCCGTCGAGGCCGCCAAGGCCGGGGCGGTGGGCGTGGTGATCCGCTCGGTGGCGAGCGCCATCGACGACTTCCCCCACACCGGCGGCACGAACTACCAGGACGGGGTCACCAGGATTCCCGCCGCGGCCATCAGCACCCTCGCAGCCGAGCGCTTGGACGCTCTGGTGGCCCGTGGCCCCGTGCGCCTCAACCTGGAGCTCGACTGCCGCTGGCACGGGGACGCGCCGTCCTTCAACGTCGTCGGTGACCTCCTGGGTACCGAGTCGCCCGAGGAGATCGTCGTGGTCGGCGCCCACCTGGACGGTTGGGACGTGGGCCACGGCGCCCACGACGACGGGAGCGGCTGCGCCCACGCCCTCGAGGTGGTGCGACTGCTCCTGGACCTCGACCTGCGGCCGCGCCGGACGGTGCGCGTGGTGCTCTTCATGAACGAAGAGAACGGTCTGGCCGGGGCGCGGGCCTATGCGCGGGACCATGCCGATGAGCTGGATCGGCACGTCTTCGCGATCGAGTCGGACCGCGGCGGCTTCACGCCGCGCGGCTTCAGCACCAACGCGGGCGACGAGGCCCTGGCGGTGTTGCGAGAGCTGGCCGCGCCTCTGGACGAGATCGACGCGGGCAGCGTCGACCCCGGGGGCACGGGGGCCGACATCTCCCAGATGGCGGCGAGCGGCGTGCCCCTCGCGGGGTTCCTGCCCGATGGAGCCCGCTACTTCGCCTACCACCACACCGAGAACGACACCCTCGACAAGGTCAGCGAGCGCGAGCTGCGCCTCGGGGCGGCGGCCATCGCGGTCCTGGTCCACGCGGTAGCCGACCGCGAGCAACCCCTGCCGCGCAATCGCTGAGCCCGATCGGCCGTTGGGTCCGGCGGCGGTCTGCATCCCCGCCACCTGGCCCGCGCCGATCGGACAGCCGGGCCACGAGCGTCGGGCGAGGCCGGCTTCCGGACCCGTGGAGCGATTGGGGCCATCCAGACCGGGCGGTGAGCCTGCTAGCCCGGTTCGGTCACCAGGATCCGCGCCCAGCACGCCCAAACGGCGGCCTACGGCCGCCTCTCGCCCGCTGACGGCACCTTGCGAACCGACCCGTCCTCAGCGGGGCGTGAAGCCTCAGCCGCGGGGGCTCGGTCCGCAAGGCACCGCCAGCGACCGAGTTGGACGCACTGGACACGAATTCTGGTGACCGAACCGGGCTAGACTCCGATCGGCTCCGCCCTCGCCCGGCGACCCCGCCGACGGAGCCGACGGCCGCCCCCATTCGAGAGAAGGAGCCAGGACCATGGAGCCCGGAAACGGCGCCGCCATGAGCGATGCCTTTGAGTACGACGCCTTTGTCTGCTTCGCCCGCGAAGACGAGGCAGCCGTCGAGCGGCTGTGCGCGATCCTCTCGGACGAGGGCCGGCAGATCCTGCGCTTCGCGGCCGACGACGCGCCGACGCCGGAGGCGATCGAGAAGTTGTCGGCGGAGCTGGCCGGGAGCCGGCGGGTGCTCGGCTTCCTGACCCAGGCCTGGCGCCAGAGCTGGTGGAGCACCGGTGGCGATGCCCTGCTGCTCGGGCAAGCAGAGCGCGGCATGCGCCTGATCCCGCTCCTGATCGACGGTCTGCCGGTCGAAGACGTGCCGGTGGCCTTCAGCGAGCGCCCGGGCATTCGCATCGAAGTCCGCGACGACGGCTCCCTGCCGGACGAGCAGACGCGAGCCGTGTGCGCGGTGGTCTGCGCCGACCACGGCACCGACCAGTCCACCGTGCTGCGCCTGCACCGCTGGTTCGACGGGGACGACGACGCGCTGGAGCAGCTGCTCAGCGACAACCTCGCGTGGATGCAGACCTATGTGCGCAAGCACCTGAACGCCCGACTGCGGCGGCGCTTCGACTCGATGGACGTGGTGCAGGAGGGCGCGATGCGGATCCTGCGCTACAACCCGCGTCACCCCCCGGCCAACAAGGCGCAGATGCGCGCCCTGTTCAAGAAGGCCCTGCTCGACGCCCTGCGCGACAAGATCGATCACCTGACGGCCAACCGCCGCAACATCGACCGCGAGGAGAGCATCATCTCGCCCCTCGCCAGCGGTGATCGTCCGGTCGGTCCGTCGAGCGAGGACCGACCCGACGAGCTGGCGGACAAGCAGGAGCAGCGGGAGTGGGTCAAGCTCGCGCTGCAGTTCCTGGATCCCGTGGACCGCGCGATCATCCTGCGCCGGGACTACCACAAGGAGCCGTTCGAGGAGATCTCGGAGTCGCTCGGCCTGGCGAGCCCGGACGCGGCGCGCATGCGCTACAACCGCGCGCTCCCGAAGTTGGCCTGCAAGATCCGTGAGTTGCGGCGCTACCAGCAGGAGCAGCTGCGCGAGCCCGACCACGAGACCTCGGCGGGGAGTTGATTCGCACGCGCCCCACTGGGTAGGCGTTCGTACGGTGCCACATTCGTACGGTGCCAGGCACAAGACCGCCGCCTAACGGGAGAGGGCCACAGCCGCCTGCGGCGGCTGTGGCCCTCTCCCGTTGGGCGGCGGTCTTGTGCCTGGCACCGTACGAACGCCTACCCAGAGGACGTCAGCCGAAGCTGATGCCCTGGGCCAGGGGCAGTTCCCGGGACCAGTTCACCGTGTTGGTCTGGCGGCGCATGTAGGCCTTCCAGGCGTCCGAGCCCGATTCGCGGCCGCCGCCGGTGTCCTTCTCGCCGCCGAAGGCGCCGCCGATCTCGGCGCCCGAAGTGCCGATGTTGACGTTCGCAATACCGCAGTCCGACCCCACCGCCGACAGGAAGCGCTCGGCCTCGCGCACGTCCGAACTGAAGATCGCCGAGGACAGGCCCTGGGGCACGTCGTTGTGCTGGGCGATGGCCTCGTCCAGGTCGGCGACGCGGATCAGGTAGAGGATCGGCGCGAAGGTCTCGTGCTGGACCACCGACATGGAGTTGCTGGCGCGCATGATGCACGGCTTGACGTAGTGGCCGCCGGACTCGTCGCCGTCCAGGCTCAGGACCTCTCCGCCGTAGACCAGCTCGGCGCCCTCCTGCTTGGCCTCCTCGAGGGTGCGCTGCATGCCCTCGACGGCGTGGCTGTCGATCAGCGGCCCGCACAGGGTGCCGTCGGCCAGGGGGTTGCCGATCCGCACCTGGTCGTAGGCGGCGACCAGGCGCCGCTCGACCTCGTCGGCGATGGCGTCGGCGACCAGAACCCGGCGGGTGGTCGTGCAGCGCTGGCCGCAGGTCCCCACCGAGCCGAAGACGATCGCGGGGATGGCCAGGTCCAGGTCGGCGTTCTCCGTCACGACCATCGCGTTGTTGCCGCCCAGCTCCAGGATCGACTTGCCCAGGCGCCCGGCGACCTTCGCCGCGACCTCGCGACCGACGCGGGTCGAGCCCGTAAAGCTGATCAGGGGCACGCGACGGTCGGCCACCAAGCGCTCGCCGACTTCTTCGTTGGTCCCGATCACCAGGCCCAGGAGCGCACCCAGGCCCTCCTCCTCGAGCACCGGCGCCAGGATCTTGGTCGTGGCGATGGCGCACAAGGGCGCCTTGGGGCTCGGCTTCCAGATGCAGGCGTCGCCGCAGATCAGGGCGATCATCGAGTTCCAGGCCCACACGGCGACCGGGAAGTTGAAGGCCGAGATCACCCCGCAGATCCCCAGCGGGTGCCACTGCTCGCGCATGGCGTGTCCGGGGCGCTCGGAGTGCATCGACAGGCCGTAGAGCATGCGCGACTGCCCCACCGCGAAGTCGGCGATGTCGATCGCCTCCTGCACCTCGCCCAGGCCCTCCTGGAGGATCTTGCCCATCTCCAGGGTCACCAGGGCGCCGAGGGCGTCCTTCTTGGCGCGCAGGCGCTCGCCCATGCGGCGCACGATCTCGCCGCGCAGGGGCGCCGGCTTCTCGCGCCACTTCAGGAAGGCCGCCTGGGCGGCTTCGACGCAGCGCTCGTACTCGGCGGCGCCGGCCTGGGGGATGCGCGCCAGAACCTCGCCGGTGCCCGGGGAGCGGACCTCCAGCTCGGGCCCCGAGGTCGGGATCCACTCCCCGGCGTAGGCGCCGGAGAGTTGGCCGTCGAGGCCGAGCTCGCGGAGGATGGATTGGACGTCGCGGGCGGCGGTGGCAGCGGTCATGGCAGTCGTTCGGGGCTGGTTCCGGGGTGAACCGCGCGGACGATCGAGGCCCGCGGCACGGTATCGGGCCGAACAGGATGCCTGATCGCCGCCAGCGCGGCCAGGGGCCCAGGCGCCGCGCTCGGCCCGCGGGATGCCGGTCGAGTCTCGCCCGGGCGCCATCCTCCGGGGACCTGCGTGGTCACGGACGCCCGGCCCCGTTAGCCTGTTCGGCTCGAAATTCGTAGCGGCCGACCCACGGGGCGCCCCGGAATCGCCGCCGCTCCGACCCGCCCGTGCCACTCGAGAGTTGTTCGTCCATCGAGCAGCCGCCCCACCCGCACCGCCCAAGCCCGCCGCACCGCAAGCCCGATCGATGTCCGAGCGAATCATCTACAACATCCAAGAACTCAAGAAGTTCTACGGGCAGAAGGAGGTCCTCAAGGGGATCAGCCTGTCCTTCTTCGACGACGCGAAGATCGGCGTGATCGGTCCCAACGGCGCCGGCAAGTCGACGCTGCTGCGGATCATCGCGGGCGAGGACAAGGAGTTCGAAGGCGTCGCCAAGCCCGCCGCGGGCGCGACCATCGGCTACCTCTCCCAGGAGCCGCCCCTGGACGAGTCCAAGGACGTGGCGGGCAACCTCGAGGAAGCGGTGGCCCACGTGCGCGTCCTGACCGACCGCTACAACGAGGTCGCCGAAAAAATGGGCACGGTCACCGACGACGACGAGCTGATGGCCCTCTCGGACGAGATGGTCAAGCTCGACGAGCAGATCCTGCACCGCGATGCCTGGAACTTGGACAGCCGCCTCGAGCAGGCCGCGACGGCCCTGTGCCTGCCGCCCATGGACGCCGACGTCTCGAAGCTCTCGGGCGGCGAGCGGCGTCGCGTGGCCCTGTGCATGCTGCTGCTCGAGCAGCCCGACATCCTGCTCCTCGACGAGCCCACCAACCACCTCGACGCCGAGACCATCGAGTGGCTCGAGGAGCACCTGAAGACCTACCCGGGCTGCGTGATGTTGATCACGCACGACCGTTACTTCCTCGACAACGTCGTGGGCTGGATGCTCGAGGTCGAGCGCGGACACGGAACCCCCTACAAGGGCAACTACTCCGACTACCTCGACGCCAAGGCCAAGCGGCTCAGCGAGAAGCGCCAAGGCGACTCGAAGCTGCTCAAGCTGATCAAGGCCGAGCGCGAGTGGAAGGCCAAGACCCCCAAGGCCCGCACGACCCAAAGCAAGTCGCGTCTGCAGCGACTGAAGGATCTCGAGGGGCAGCGCGTCGAGGACCAGGTCGAGGCCGTCGACTTGCGTATCCCGCCCGGGCCGCGCCTGGGCGACAAGGTGATCGAGGTCGAGCACCTGACCAAGGGCTTCGGCGGTCGCACCCTGATCAAGGACCTGACCTTCTCGATGCCCGGCGGCGCGATCCTCGGGGTCGTGGGCGCCAACGGCATGGGCAAATCGACCTTGCTCAAGATCATGCTCGGCAAGGAAGAGCCGGACGAGGGCAAGGTCACCATGGGCTCGACGGTGCAGCTGACCTACCTCGACCAGTCGCGCATGATCCTCGACGACGAGAAGACGGTCTTCGACAACATCACCGAGGGCAACGAACGCATCCCCTTCGGCAACTCGTCGATCGACGGTCGCGCCTATGTGGCGCGCTTCAACTTCAAGGGCGAGGACCAGCAGAAGCTGCTGGGTGAGTGCTCCGGCGGGATGCGCAACCGCGTCCTCCTGGCGCGGATGCTCAAGAACGGGGCCAACGTGATCCTGCTCGACGAGCCCACCAACGACCTCGACCTGGACACCCTGCGGGTGCTCGAGGAGGCCATCGAGCACTTCCCCGGCTCGGCCATCGTCGTCAGCCACGACCGCTACTTCCTCAACCGGATCGTGACCCACATCCTGGCCTTCGAGGGCGACGGCTACGTCAACTTCCACCACGGGACCTACGAGGACTACACCGAGTGGCGCAAGGAATGGCGCGAGCGCATGGGCTTCGGCCCCGAGTCCCGCGCCGGGCGTTACCGCAAACTCCTCCGCAGCTGAAGTGCGCACCTCATCTCCCTTCGCGTCTTTCCGTCGAGCGATGAACGACCAATCCGCAAGCTCGTCCGAGGGCTCCTCGCACGATCCCGAGGAGGCAGCCCGCGGGCAGTCCGAACGCGAGCGTTGTGAGCTCGCTCGCTCGCGCGACACCGTCGCCTCCTACTCCACCGACGATCTGGTTCAGATCGCCGGGCGCGAGCGGATCCTGAACTTCATCGACTCGAACCCCGATGCCCTCTATCGCACCTGTCGCGACGGGCACCTGACCGCCTCGGGGCTGGTGATCGACCGCGCCGGCGAGCGCGGCCTTCTGACCCTGCACCGCAAGCTCGAGCGATGGCTGCAGCTCGGTGGGCACGTGGACGGCGACGGAGACCTCGCCACCGCCGCCCTGCGCGAGGCCATCGAGGAATCGGGCATCGACAGTCTCGAGGTGGATCCGCGGGTGGTCGACGTGGACGTCCACTCGATCCCGGCCCACGGGGACGAGCCCGAACACCTGCATCTCGACGTGCGCTTCCTGTTGCGCGCTCCCGAGGGCGCTCGCATCGATGCGAGCAGCGAGTCGATCGAGCTGCGCTGGGTCGCGCCACACGAGTTGGACGAGATCGAGGTGGATCAATCGGTTCGGCGCCTATTCGACCTGGCCTTCGGTCCCAACCGTTGAGCGAGCCCGCTCCCATGTCCCCGGACCCGGCCCCGCTCTCGTCCTTCAACCAGCACCTGGGCTTCGAAGTCGAGGATCGTGAGGACGGCACCTCCCTGGTCCGGCTCCCGGAGGGGCACAACCTCCGCAACGAGTTGGGAGTCGTTCACGGTGGCGTGGCCATGGCCCTGCTTGACAGCGCCATGGGACGCACCGCGGTGCGCTCGCTCGAGCCCGGCGCCCGGGCGGCGACGGTCCAGTTCTCGGTGCAGTTCCTGGCCCCCGCCGAGGGTCGGCTGACCGCCAGCGCTCGCGTCGCGCGCGCCGGGCGCAGCATCGCCTTCATGGAGGGCGAGTGCATCCGAGATGACGGCGTCGTGGTGGCACGGGCCCACGGGACCTGGGCCGTTCGCCGGCCCGAATCCGCCTGAGCCCGAACGCGCGGCCCGTGGCGGGAAGATTCTTCCGCCCGCGACCCGCGTCGACCGCGACCGCGACCGCGACCGCGTTCTCGATCTCGACCAAGAGCGCGCGAGCGCCGCTTCGCGAGGCGCGTGCTCGCGCCCCATCGAATCGTGCCGGGGCCGGCAGCTCGGCAGACTTTCCCGACCCGGACCGAACTGTGCGGCGAAGCGCTCCGATTTCCACGTTCCTTACATACCTGCTCCCTCCCGTGGCCGAAGAGCCTGTCGATGGAACGGCTCGCGGGTTGGCTGGGGTTGGTCGGTGTCGTCCTCCTGGGGACCGCTGCGTGGGGTGACGAGGTCGCCCCCGTGGTCGCGCCCCCGAAGTCGACGGCCGACGCTCCGGCGAACTCGGACGCCTGGGACTGGATCGACGTCGCCGAGCTGACCATCGAGGGCATCGGCTGGCCGGAGCGCTCGACGCCGTTCGGTCGCCTGCCAGCGAATGCGCGGGACCGGCTGTCCGCCAGCGCCTGGAGCGCCGGCAACGCCCCGGCCGGGATCACCGCCCGCTTCGAGACCGACGCCAACGAGATCCTCGTGCGCTGGTCCCTGACCCCTGCGGCGGCCGGGATCCCCGAATCGACTGCGCGTCTGGCTGGTGGCCTGGACCTCTACGTGCGCGACGGTCAGCTCGGCTGGCGTTGGCTGTCCGGCGCGACGCCCAGTGCAGCCGCCGAGGACCAGCTCGCGGCGCTCGTCGTCGGGCTACCCGAAGGCAAGTCCGAGTACATGCTGTGCCTCCCCGCCCTGCGCGGCCTGCGCAAGCTCGAGCTCGGGATCCCCGGGAACGCCGAGGTCACGCCGGCCCCGGCCCTCACGGGCGGGCGCGAGTACCCGATCCTGCTCTACGGCGGTGCCGCCTTCCAAGGTGCCGGCGCCTCGCGCCCCGGCTCGGCCCTGGGCCCGCGCCTGCGGCGTCGCATGGCCAGGGACGTGGTGAACATCGGCCTGTTCGGCGCCGGCGGCGTCGACATGGCCGCCGGAGCGATGCTGTCCGAGGTCAACGCGGCCGCGATCGTGATCGACATCGTCGGCCAGTGTGACGTGGGCACGATCGACGAGTACCTGGGCACCTTCGTGCAGAGCCTGCGCGCAGCCCGGCCACGGATGCAGATCCTGCTGGTGAAGGGTACGCGCCCCGCTGCGGCGGCGGTCCTGCCCGCGCTCGATGCAGAGTGGGAAGCTCGCCGTACCGCGCTCGTGAAGAGCTACGAACGCATGCAGGCCCAGGGTGTCACGGACATCTTCCTGCTCGAGAACCCCGATCCCACGGGCGCCGACGGCGAGGGCTCCAGCGACGGCTTGCTGCCCAACGACCTGGGCCACGCGCGCTGGGCCGAGTGCCTCGAAGGCGCGCTGAAGCCGCTGATGGTCCGCTGGGAAGAGCAGCGTCCGGGGCGCTGACGCCCATCGTCGCCGATCGCGCTAGTGTCCTGGATCAGAAATTCGGCGTCACTGCCCGGAGGTCCGATCGATGCTGGCTAGGCGCGCCGACGACGCGTATCCGCTGCGATACTCGGAGGAGGCGCAACGACGCCAGCGGCGATCGGAACCCGGGAAGTAACGCCGAATTTCTGATCCAGGACACTAGCGCGGCAGTCGCAGGTCCGCGGTCAGCTCGTCGACGAGCGCCGGCACCACCTCGCTGGCCAGGCCGGGTCTGAAGTCATCCGCCGGATGCAGGTTCTCGGGACTCTCCAGGGAGTTGACGATCGTCCGCGCCCCCGCGGCTCGGGCGACCGAGAGCAGCCCAGCAGCCGGGTAGACGGCGCCGGAGGTACCGATGCTCAGGAACACGCCGCACTCGAGCAGCGCCTGCTCGATCCGATCGAGGCCATGGGGCACCTCGCCGAACCAGACCACGTCCGGTCGCAGGGCGTGCCAACCGCAGGCGGCGCAGGGCACGAATCGATTCGGCTCCAACGAGTCCGCGTCCTGGACGGCGTTGCCACAGGACTCGCAGCGCAGACGCCGCAGTTGTCCGTGCATGGCCAGGACCGTCGATCCCGCCCGCTGGTGCAAGTCATCCACGTTCTGGGTGACGAGCGTGAAGGCCAGACCGGCTCGCTGGCAGCGGGTCTCGAGTTGGACCAGCGAGTGGTGCGCGGGTCCCGGCTGCACTGCACCGAGCCGGGCCCGCCTGGCCTGATAGAAGCGCCAGACCAGCTCCGGATCCGCCGCCCAGGCCTTTGGGGTAGCGACCTCCTCGGGACGGTGCCCCTCCCAGAGGCCACCGGCGTCGCGGAAGGTCGGCAGCCCAGCTTCGGCCGAGATGCCCGCTCCGGTGAGCACCACCACCCCGCCCACTCGGAGGTCGTCTCGCGTTCGATGGCTCATGGTCGGTCCCAGGGCGAGGATTCGCCCCGTGCTCGGGACTAGCAAGTGGGCCTTTCGTATTCTCCCCATCGGTGGAGCCGACGACGCGGTCGACGACCACCCGAGGTCCGATCGCCGAGGCCCTCTCGCGCCCGCTCCCGGGCGCGCCGCCCCCCACCGCTGCCGCCCCCCGGCGAACGCCCCCGAAGCCCGCGCACGGCCCACCCCCGCCCATGTCCGAAGAAGCGCCCCTGCCGAACGCCGCCAGCCTCGGATTCGCCGAGGACCTGTACGCGCAGTTCCTGGCCGACCCCGTCTCCGTCGATCCCGACTGGCGCAGCTACTTCGAGCGCCTACGGCGCGACGACGCCTTCGCGGCGACCCCCCAGCTCGGGCCGGCCCGGCACCAGAGCGGGCTGTTTCGGGCGGCCCTGCCCGCGGCCGGTGCCCCCTCCGGCAACGGTCGCGCGCTCGGCACCCACGCCCTCGATGGGTCGGTCACCGACGAGGGCCTGGTCAAACAGGACCGCGTCGACCAACTGATCCGCGCCTACCGCGTGCGTGGGCACCTGATCGCCCAACTGGACCCCCTCGGGCTGCCGCGCGCGCCCCAACGCGAGCTCGAGACGAGCTTCTACGGCCTGAGCGACGCGGACCTCGATCGGCGCTTCTCGACGGCGACCATCTACGGCCTCGAGTCCGGCACCCTGCGCCAGGCGATCGAGCGCCTGCACGACACCTATTGCCGGTCGATCGGCGTGCAGTTCATGCATATCGACGACCTGAACGTGAAGAACTGGCTGACCGAGCGCATGGAGAGCACGACCAACCGGGTCACGCTCACCCGCGACGAGCAGCTGCGGATCCTGACCTGCCTGACCGACTCGGTGATCTTCGAGGAGTTCCTCCAGAAGAAGTTCCTGGGGGCCAAGCGCTTCAGCCTCGAGGGCGGCGAGAGCCTGATCCCGCTGCTCGACATGGCGATCGAGGAGGCGGCGCGGCACGGGGTCCAGGAGGTGGTCTTCGGCATGGCCCACCGCGGGCGTATCAACGTGCTCGCGAACATCATGGGCAAGCCCACGGCCGACATCTTCGCGGAGTTCTCCGACAAGAACCCCGAGGACCAGATGGGCCGCGGGGACGTGAAGTACCACCTGGGCTACTCGTCCGACCGCGCCACCCAGGCCGGCCACGACGTGCATCTGACCCTGTGCTTCAACCCCAGCCACCTGGAGTTCGTGAACCCCGTGGCCCTGGGTCGGATGCGCGCCAAGCAGGATCGCCATGGCGACACCGAGCGGCGCGAGGGCATGTGCGTGCTGATCCACGGCGACGCGGCCTTCATCGGCCAGGGCGTCGTGCAGGAGAGTCTGAACCTCTCGCAGCTCGAGGGTTACGCCACCGGCGGCACGGTGCACGTGGTCGTCAACAACCAGGTCGGCTTCACGACCTCGCCCGCGGACTCGCGCTCCTGCACCTACGCGACCGACATCGCCAAGTTCCTGCAGGTGCCGATCTTCCACGTCAACGGCGAGGACCCCGAGGCGGTGGCCCAGGTCGTCAAGCTGGGCCTGGAGTTCCGCCGCACCTTCAAGCGGGACGTGGTCATCGACATGTACTGCTACCGGCGCTACGGGCACAACGAGGGCGACGAGCCCGAGTTCACCCAGCCGCTGATGTACAAGGCGATCAAGCAGCGCAAGTCGGTGCGCGAGGGCTACCTCGAGCGCCTCACGAGCCTGGGTGGTATCAGCCAGTCCGACGCGGACGAGCTGGAGGCCAAGCGCCGTGAGGTGCTCGAACAGCAGCTCTCGGAGGCGCGCAAGGACGACTTCAAGAAGAACACCAGCAGCCTCGGCGGCTTCTGGACCAACTACCGCGGCGGGCTGGACCACGAAGTTCCGCGCATCGTGACCGATTGCGACGCCGGTCGCTTCGGGGCGCTGCTGGAGCGGCTGTGCGAGGTTCCGGAGGGTTTCACCCCCCACGCGAAGATCAAGCGGCTCTTGGCCCAGCGCCTGGAGATGGCCCACGGCGAGCGGCCCTTGGACTGGGCCGCGGCCGAGGCCGTCGCGCTGGCCTCGCTCTTGACCGAGGGCAACGCGATCCGCCTGACCGGCCAGGACTCCCAGCGCGGCACCTTCAGCCAGCGCCACGCCGTGCTGCACGACTACGAGACGGGGGAGACGTACATGCCCCTGGCCCACCTGACCGAGAAGCAGGGCTCGATCGAGATCCACAACTCGTCCCTCTCGGAGGTCGGCGTGATGGGCTTCGAGTACGGCTACAGCCTGGATCGGCCGGACGTGCTGGTGATGTGGGAGGCGCAGTTCGGCGACTTCGTCAACGGCGCGCAGGTGATCATCGACCAGTTCCTGGTCAGCGCCGAGACCAAGTGGCGACGCCTGTCGGGTCTGGTGCTGCTGTTGCCCCATGGCTTCGAGGGTCAGGGTCCCGAGCACTCCAGCGCGCGGCTGGAGCGGTTCCTGGCCCTGGCGGCCGAGGACAACATCCAGATCGTCAACCCGACCACCCCGGCCCAGTACCTCAACGTGCTGCGTCGCCAGGTCCTGCGCCCCTGGCGCAAGCCGTTGATCGTGATGACGCCCAAGAGCCTTTTGCGCTCGCCGAGCGCCACCTCGACTCTCGAGGAGTGCGCCGCGGGGCACTTCCATCGGGTCCTGCCCGATGCGGGCGAAGTGAACGGCAAGCGGATCGATCCGGCCAAGGTCGAGCGCATCCTGCTCTGCTCCGGCAAGGTCTACTACGACCTGATCGAGCGCCGCGAGCAGGACGAGCGCACCGACGTGGCCCTCCTGCGCCTGGAACAGCTCTATCCTCTGACCGAGGATGACCTGCGCCACGCCCTGGATCCCTACGCCGAAGGCCTCCCGATCCACTGGGTCCAGGAAGAGCCGGAGAACATGGGCGCCTGGCCGTACCTGCAGACCCAGGCGCAGTTCAACCAGAACGTGCTGCGCAAGCATCCTTTCATGGGCGTCTACCGCCCCGCCTCCGCCGTCCCCGCCACGGGCTCGCCCGCCGCTCACAAGCTCGAGCAGGCGGCGCTGGTCGACCGCGCCTTCGGAACCGCCTGAGCGGTCCTCCACCCCCACCAAGCAATCGATTCGATGGCCACTGAACTCCGAGTCCCCGAGGTCGGGGAGTCCGTCACCGAGGTCCAGATCGGCACCTGGCTCAAGTCCGAAGGTCAGGGCGTCGCCATGGACGAGGCCCTGGTCGAGATCGAGTCCGACAAGGCCACCGTCGAGCTGCCTTCGCCGGTGGCCGGGGTGGTCACCCAGATCCTGAAGCAGCAGGGTGAGATGGCTGCCGTGGGCGAGTTGATCGGCTACGTCGACGAGTCCGCGGCTCCCACCGCTGACGGGAAGTCACCCGAAGGCGGGAAGTCGTCCGAGCAGTCCGGGGCCCAGGCCGATCCTCCGGCGGCGATGCCGTCCAAGGCGGGCGCCGCGTCGAACAGGACGGCCGAGTTGGCCGCAGCCACGTCGAGCGCTGCCGCCGCGGGCGGTACGGGGCACGTGATGCCCGCTGCCCGCAGGTTGATGGACGAAGCCGGTCTGGCCGAGGGTTCGGTCTCGGGCACCGGTCCGGGTGGTCGGGTGCTGAAGGAAGACGTCCAGCGTGCGCTGGCCCAGCCCGCCGACAAGACCGCTTCCAAGACTGCTTCCAAGACTGCGGCGAGCAACTCGAAGCCCGCCTCCGACTCCGCCGCGCCGCCGGCCGGCTCGCGTGACGAGGAGGTGGTGCCCATGTCGATGCTGCGCCGCCGCATCGCCCAGAACCTGGTCGAGGCCCAGCAGACCGCTGCCCTTCTGACCACGTTCAACGAGATCGACATGACGGCCGTGATGGCCCTTCGCAAGCAGCACAAGGATGCCTTCGAGGAGCGCCACGGCGCCCGCCTCGGGTTCCTGTCCTTCTTCGTGAAGGCCTGCGTCGACGCCCTCAAGCAGGTGCCGGCGATCAACGCGGAAGTGCGTGGTACGGACATCGCCTACCGGCACTACCAGGACATCGGCATCGCCGTCGGCGGCGGCAAGGGCCTGGTGGTTCCGATCCTGCGCAACGCGGAGGCCATGAGCTTCGCCGAGATCGAGACCACCATCGCCGACTTCGGCGCTCGCGCCAAGGCCAACAAGATCGCGCTCAAGGAGCTGCAAGGCGGCACCTTCACGATCAGCAACGGCGGGGTCTACGGCTCGCTCTTGTCGACCCCGATCGTCAACCCGCCCCAAAGCGGCATCCTCGGACTGCATAAGATCGAGCAGCGGCCGGTGGCCGTGGACGGTCAGGTGGTCGTCCGACCGATGATGTACGTGGCCCTGACCTACGACCACCGCCTGGTGGATGGTCGCGAAGCCGTCACCTTCCTCGTGCGCGTCAAGGAGTGCCTCGAGGATCCCAGCCGCATGCTGATGGAGGTGTGAGCGGTCCCCTCGGCCGACACACCCACACCCGACCCACCCCATGAGCGAGACCACTTTCGACGTCGTCATCATCGGCGCTGGCCCCGGCGGCTACGTGGCTGCGATCCGCGCGGCGCAGCTCGGGCTCAAGACGGCCTGCGTCGAGAAGGCGGACGCCCTCGGCGGAACCTGCCTGCGGATCGGCTGCATCCCCAGCAAGGCCTTGCTCGAGTCCTCCGAGCTGTTCCACCAGGCCGGGCACGACTTCGCGGCTCACGGGATCGGCGTGCCCGCGCCGACCCTCGACCTGGCGACGATGTTGGCCCGCAAGGACAAGACGGTCGAGGGGCTCACCGGCGGCGTGGCCTTCCTGTTCAAGAAGAACGGGGTGACCCACTTCAAGGGCAGCGGTCAGCTGCTCGGCGCAGGCAAGGTGCTGGTCGAGGGCGCCGATGGCCGGACCGAGCTCACGGCGACCGACATCGTTATCGCGACCGGCTCCAAGGTCGCGCCCCTGCGCGGCGTCGAGGTCGACGGCGAGCGGGTCGTGACGAGCACCGAAGCCCTGTCCTTCGACGCCGTTCCGAATCACCTGGTGGTGATCGGAGCCGGCGCCATCGGCCTGGAGTTGGGGTCGGTCTGGCACCGCCTGGGCGCCGAAGTGACCGTGCTCGAGTACGCCGACCGGGTCCTGCCGGGGATGGACGCCGAGATCTCCAAGGAGGCCGGGAAGCTCTTCAAGAAGCAGGGCCTGAAGTTGGAGCTCGGCGCGCGCGTCACGGGTGCACGGGCCGACGGCGATGGCGCCGTGGTCGAGGTCGAGGGGCGCGACCCCATCCGCTGCGACCGCGTGCTGCTGGCCGTGGGACGCATCCCGAACACCGAGGGCCTGGGCCTCGAAGCCGCCGGCCTGTCGACCGACGAGCGCGGTCGGATCGCCGTGGACGACCACCGGTGCACCGCCGTCCCACACATCTACGCCATCGGCGACGTGATCGCGGGACCGATGCTGGCCCACAAGGCCGAGGACGAGGGCGTGGCCGTGGCCGAGCGGATCGCGAACGGCGGTGGCCACGTGAACTACGGCGCGATCCCCAACGTGGTCTACACCCATCCCGAGGTCGCTTCGGTCGGACGCACCGAGGAGGAGCTGAAGCGCGACGACGTGCCCTACCGCTCGGGCAGCTTCCCGTTCATCGCCAACGGCCGCGCCAAGGCCCTCGGCCAGACCAGTGGGAAGGTCAAGGTCCTGGCCCACGCCGAGACCGACCGGGTCCTGGGGGTCCACATCATCGGGGCCCGCGCCGGGGACCTGATCGCCGAGGCCGCGGTGGCCATGGAGTTCGGCGCCAGCGCCGAGGACATCGCCCGCTCCTGCCACGCCCACCCGACCCTGGCGGAGGTCCTCAAGGAGGCCGCCATGGACGTGGACGGACGGGCCATCCATAGCTGACCCCAACCCGGGCCGGCCGCGGCCCCACCCCTGGGCGCGCTCCGACGCCCAGGTGGCAAGCGCGGCGCTGCGCCGTGCGGTTCGACGCCCGGTGGCCCCGGCCGCGCTGCCGGCCGGCCATCGCGAACCGGCCCCCCCCCCTCGATCCTGCCAGGCGCGGGTCGGATCGAGCCGGGCGGCCTCCGACTCTCGGCCACGCCACCCCCCCGCGGTGGACGGGCGACGGCGACCGGCGCTATTCTCTCGGGCTCGTCCGCGGTCGCCGAGGATCCCTCGGACCCTCCCCGCGCCTCCCGGTCGAGCCCTGTCAACCCCTCCGCGCACGCCGCGCTGCCCCGAACCAGCCCACTCCCACCGTGGACGTCCAAGTCGAGAAGACCGGTCCCTGCGAGGCCCGGATCCAGTTCACCGCCCCCTCCGACGAGGTCGCGACCCAGTACAAGTCGCGGTTGGCCAAGGCCGGCAAGCAAGTCCGCATGAAGGGCTTTCGACCCGGCAAGGTCCCGGCCCACGTGATCGAGAAGTTCTCGGGCGAGGCCGTGGCGCAGGACACCGTGCGCCACTTCCTCGACTCGGCCCTGCGCCAAGCGGTCGAGCAGGAGTCCCTGCGTCCCGCCGCCGCACCGCGGATCAAGGAGGAGCCGAAGTTCGAGAAGGGCTCCGAGCTCTCCTACGCCTTCACCATCGAGCTGCGCCCCGAGTTCGAGCTGGCCGGCTACCAGGGCCTGGCGATTGAAGGCCAGGCGATCGAGGTCACCGACGAGGAGGTCGAGGGCACCATCGAGGACGTGCGTCGCCAGCAGGCGCGCCCCGAGGCCGCCGGCGAAGACGGCCTGCCCAAGGACGGCATGGCCCTGGCCAAGATCACCTTCCTGAACGGCGAGGAAGAGGTCGCCGCCCGCGAGGGTCTGCGCCTCTCCCCGACCACCCCGCCCATGGGTGTCGAGGCCGAAGCCTTCGAAGCTGCCCTGACCGGTGCGGCCGAGGGTTCGACCCACGACTTCGAGATGGTCTTCCCCGACGAGTTCGAGCGGGCGGAGCTGCGCGGCGAGAAGGGCACCTGCCGCGTGGAGTTGAGCCAGGTCTTCAAGCTCGAGCTGCCCCCCGAGGAGGATCTCCTCAAGCAATTCGGAGCCGACGACGCCGCCGACCTGCGGGTCAAGGTCCGCGAGCAGGTGACTGCGTTCAAGCAGCGCCAGGAAGAGCAGCGCCTCGAATCCGAGCTCTTCGATCGCGTGATCGAGAACCACCCCATGGACCTGCCGTCGCAGATGCTCGAAGCGCAGATCCAGGCCCGCATCTCGAGCGCGGTCCAACAGCTCGTCGGCCAGGGCAACTCGGAAGAGGACGCCCAGACCGCGGTCGAGCGGGATGCCGAGGCCACCCGGGTCGCCGCGGAGAAGTCCCTGCGCGCCCTGTTCCTGGTCGAGGCCATCGGCGAGACGGAGTCGATCGAGGTCAGCCGCGACGACATGATCGCCGAGCTGCGCCAGATTGCCGGCCGCAACCGCGCCCAGTTCGACGAGGTCCTGAAGTACTACCAGGAGAACCAGCTCATGCAGCAACTCGCCGTCGAGCTGCTGGAGCGCAAGGTTCGCAAGCACATCCGCGAGTCGGCCGAGATCGCGACGCCGGCCTGAGCGCCGGGCCCTCGGCCTCGAGCATCCGGCCAGTCGCCGGAGCTTCGAGGCAGAGGGCCCCGACGCAGCGGCGTGCGCCGCAAGTCACGGCCCTCCGCCCCGCCAGTTGCAGGCGCGCGGGATCGCTGCCGCCGCGCGCAGCTGCCGCCCGCGCGGGAGTCGACCTCGCCTGACGGGCTCGCCCGCGATTGCAGGACAACCGTCGGATCGAGCCGCGCGGACCAGCCGTGATTCCAAGATCTGGTGTTCCGACCCGGGTAAGGAAAGATCTTCCCCGCTAGCCCCCTCAGAATCCCCTGGTACCCGGTCGACATTAGGGCTATCACCGACTGGAGGACGGAACGCTCTTGCGTGCCTGGACTCGTCGACGGACGAGCCCCCTCGAACTCACACACCCTCAGCCCAACGCACATCTGCCCTCGAGTGCAGAAAGCAAGAATGGACGCCCAGAGCTTCACCATCCCCTACGTCGTCGAGAAGACCGGTCGCGGCGAACGCGCCTACGACATCTACTCCCGCCTGATGGAGGAGCGGATCATCTTCATCGGGACCGGGATCGACGACAACATCGCGAACATCGTGATGGCGCAGCTCCTGTTCCTCGACAAGATGAACAAGGCGCAGGACGTGCACCTGTACATCAACAGCCCTGGTGGCTCGGTCACCGCGGGGCTCGCGATCTACGACACGATGCAGTTCATCCAGCCGGCCGTCTGCACCTACTGCCTGGGGCAGGCCGCCTCGATGGGCGCCGTGCTCCTGGCCGGGGGTGCCGCCGGCAAGCGCTACGCCCTGCCCAACTCCCGGGTCATGATCCACCAGCCGTGGGGCGGCACCCAGGGCACCGCTCGGGACATGGAGATCCAGGTCGCCGAGATCCTCAAGATGAAGAAGAACCTCGAGGCGATCCTGGCCCAGCACAGCGGCCGGAGCCCCGAGGAGTTGGCCGCGGCCTGCGATCGGGACAACTTCATGAGCCCCGACGAAGCCAAGGCCTTCGGCCTGATCGACCACGTCGTCAGCCGCCCCGACGCTGCGCCCACCGCCTGATCGGGTTACGATCGCCTCATGACCCGCACCTCCGGCCGCGGCCGCCACGTCGAACGCTGCACCTTCTGCGAGAAGACCCGCCATCAGGTCCAGTCCCTGATCGCGGGTCCTCCGGGGATCTACATCTGCAACGAGTGCATCGATATTTGCAACTCGATCCTGCAGGAGGAGCAGCGGCGTTCGCCTGACGCGGCCCGCGGTCGGACGGCGGAGGAGCGGCGCGGGACCGGCCAGCGCGCCGGGGAGCAGCGCCCGGGCGAGGCGGCCAAACGCGCCGAGGGTGTCGGGCAAGGCTCCAAGGCCGAGCCCCTCGAGGCGCGGCGCCTGCCCACCCCGATCGAGATCGCGCGCCGGCTCGACGAGTACGTGATTGGTCAACAGCGGGCCAAGAAGGTCCTCGCCGTCGCCGTTTACAACCACTACAAGCGTCTGCGCAGCCAAAGCCTCGACCCGGCCAGCATGGGCGAGGTCGAGATCGAGAAGTCGAACGTGCTGCTGGTGGGCCCCACCGGCTCGGGCAAGACCCTGCTGGCACGGACCCTGGCGCGGATGCTCGACGTACCGTTCGCCATGGCGGACGCCACGACGCTGACCGAGGCCGGCTACGTCGGCGAGGACGTCGAGAACATCCTGCTGAAGCTGCTCCAGGCGGCCGACTTCGACAAGGACCGCGCCCAGCAGGGCATCGTCTACATCGACGAGATCGACAAGATCGGTCGCACGACGTCCAACGTCTCGATCACCCGCGACGTCTCCGGCGAGGGCGTGCAGCAGGCGCTGCTCAAGATCCTCGAGGGCACCGTCGCGAACGTGCCGCCCCAGGGCGGCCGCAAGCACCCCGAACAGGCCTACATTCAGGTCGACACGTCCAACATCCTGTTCGTCTGTGGCGGGACGTTCAGCGGCATCGAGGACGTGATCGGGCGACGCATCGGCCAGGATCCGGTGGGCTTCTCGCGCTACATCGACAACGGGGAAGCGGATGTCCCCCTGCTCGGCTCCCTGAACCAGACCAAGCCGCGCCTGACCAGCGACCTCACCCGCGAGGAGCTGCTGCGCTTCGTGTCGCCGCGTGACCTGGTGGAGTTCGGGCTGATCCCCGAGTTCGTCGGGCGCCTGCCCGTGACCGTCAGCCTCGACCGCCACAAGCGCGACGACCTGGTCCGTATCCTGACCGAGCCGCGCAATGCTCTGATTCGTCAGTTCCAGAGCCTGTTCGCGATGGAGGGGGCCGAACTGGCCTTCGACCAGGCGGGCCTCGCGGCGATCGCCGACGTGGCGCTGGAGCGCGAGACCGGGGTTCGAGCCCTGCGCTCGATCCTGGAGGAGATCCTCCTGGACCTGCTCTACGAGCTCCCCAACCGCACCGACACCCACCTCTTCACCGTCGACGAGGACGTGGTCCGCGGCCGCAAGCAACTGGCCCGCGGGCTGGTCGCCGAGGGCTTGGACGAGGACGGGGTCGTGATTCGGGACGCCGACGGCGATGACGAAGACTCCGAGGGCGAAGACCAGGACGGCGACGTCGAGCGCGAGAGCGCCTGACGGGACCAGCCGGCAGAGAGGGCGGGTCGAGCGCCCGTCGTCAGCAAGGCGGGCGCGCCCACTCGCGCAAGAGGCGCGCGACCCACTCCGCGGTGGCGCACGTTCCACGGCCGGCGCTCGAAGCGGGCGGTGCTCCCCCATCGCCAAGGTGCTATGGTCTCGGCCCGTCCGGGAGGGCGGCGACTATGACTGAGCAGCAACCCCTCTGGATCCGGTACCACCGAGACTTCGACGGCATGGTCTCCGGGGCCGTCCTGGCCCGGGTTCTCGAGAAAGTGCGCGGCGAGCAGGACATCCGGCTCAGCAGCGTCAACTACGACCAGCGCACCAACTGGAGTTCCTTCGCCGAGGGACTGCGCTTCGCCGTGGTCGATTTCCACTTCCACCCGCGGGCGGAATACTGGTTCGACCACCACCCGACCACGTTCCTGACCCCCGAGCTGCGCGCGGCCTACGAGCCCAGCGACCGCTGGGCCTGGGACGAGAGTTCGCCCTCCTGCCCGCCCCTGATCCTGCGACACGCGGCCGAGCACTGGGGCTACGTCGCCAACGCGCGCTTCCAGGAGATGGCGCGCTGGTCGGACATCATCGACGCCGCACTTTTCGAGAGCGTCGACCAGGCCCTGTTCGGCGAGGATCCGGCCCTGCGGATCATGCGTTCGCTCTCGGTCCCGCCGGAGCCCAACTGGACCGACACCCTGGCCCAGGCGATGCGAACGCAGAGCCTGGCGGAGATCGCGGCGCGGCCCGACGTCGAGCGGGCCTACGAGCGCGCAGCGCGCAATCGCGACAAGGCCCTGCGCCAGTTCGTCCCCACCGTGCACTCGGTGGAGAACGACGTGCTCTTGTACGACGCCTCCAGCAACAAGATCCGCCGCGAGCGCTTCGCTCCCTTCTACCACTACCCGGAAGTGCACTACTGCGTGGGGGTCATCCCCACCCGCGCCGGGTTCCACGTCTCCGCCGGAGAGAATCCCTGGAACAAGCCCGAGCACCCGCTGCACGTGGGCGAGCTGATGGAGGCCTTTGGCGGCGGTGGTCACAAGGCGGTAGGCGGAGCCAACCCGCCCAGCCTGGAAGCGGCGATCAACGCGTCCCACGAGATCGCCAAGGCCCTGCGAGAGCGCCTGGCCCAGGCCTGAGCCGCGAGGCCGACGTGGACGACACCGAGCTCGATTCAGTGGACCCGCCCCAGGGCGAGGAACGGGACCAGGCTCCGACGAGCCTGCTGGCCCTGACGCCGCAACAGACCGAGGCCGAAGTGGTCGCCCGCGGCGGTCGAGCGTTCCACGCGCGCTCGATCCGCAAGCACGTCTTCGAACGCGGCCTCGTGGACTACGGCGCGATGACCGACCTCTCGGCCCGCCTGCGCGAGTCCCTGGCCGCTGACCTGCCGATCCTCACCGGGACCGAGGCCGACCGACACACCGCCCGCGACGGCGCGATCAAGCTCCTGACGAGGTTGACCCCGCGCCGCGGGATCAGCGGCAGCGTCGAGACGGTCTACATCCCGTCGCTCCGCTCGGGGCGCGGTGCGACCCTGTGCGTGTCGACCCAGGTGGGTTGCCCGGTCCGCTGTCCCTTCTGCGCCTCCGGCAAGTGGGGCCTGGAGCGCAACCTCGAGGGGCACGAGATCCTCGAGCAGTACGTGCGCGGCGCCCAGACCGGCCCCCTGTCCCGCTCGGTGGTGATGGGGATCGGCGAGCCGCTGCTCAACCTGTCCGCCGTGCGCTTCGCCCTCGGCGTGGTCCACGACGAGATGGGCATCGGCGCACGCAAGTTGACCGTCTCGACGGTCGGCTTCCCCGACCGCGTCCGCAGCCTGGCCCAGGAGCGTCCCCGCTTCCAACTGGCCATCTCGCTGCACACGCCCTACGACGACCAACGGGACGAGCTGGTCCCGCTGATGGCGGGCGTGCCGATCGAGGAGGTCCTCGAGGCGGGTGACGAGTGGTTCCGGGCCACGGGGCGCGAGGTGACCTACGAGTACGTTCTGCTGGGCGAAGAGACCGACACCCCGGACCACGCCGCACACCTGGCCGAGCGCCTCTCCGGTCGCCGCGCGACCGTGAACCTGATTCCGTACAACCCGGTGCCCGGTGACCGCTGGCGCCGGCCGTCAGGCGCCACGGTTGACGCCTTCCGGGCCGACCTCGAAGAGCGCGGCCTGGTGGCGACGGTGCGCTGGTCGCGCGGGCTCGAGGCCGACGCGGCCTGCGGCCAACTGCGCCAGGAGCACCTGCCCGGCTGAGCAGGTCGTGCGGGACGTACGGTGCCGTGGACGTACGGTGCCGGGATCATTTGTCCCAACGGCCGCCGTCCGCGCTGCGAATCGCAGCGCGGACGGCGGCCGTTGGGACAAATGATCCCGGCACCGTACGTCCACGGCACCGTACGTCCCGCACGAGCGCCTACGGGGGGGGGTGACTAGGCCGGCGCCTTCGCGCCCTTCTCCGCCGTCGCGCGGATCCGCCCGATGACCTCGTCACCTTCGCTCTCGCTGAGGATCAACGGCATCCGCAGACGCACCGAGCTCGTGCCCGACGGCAGGGCCAACATCTTGACCTCGTCGCGCAGGCGCGCCAGGAACTGACTCCGCGTCGGTCCGTCCTCGAATGTGAAGGCCACCCACGAGCCCATCCCGCGCACGTTGCTGAACGCACCGGTCTCGGCTGCCACCGCGCGCAGCCCACCCACCACCTGGCAGCCCCGCGCGGCGGTGTTCTCACCCAGACCGTCGGCTTCGATGATCTCGATGAAGCGCCGGCAGCGCACCATGTCGACCAGGTTGCCGCCCCAGGTCGAGTTGATGCGGCTGGAGCGGTGGAAGACGTTGTCCTCGACTTCGTCGACGCGTCGGTTGGCGTAGATCCCGCAGACCTGGGTCTTCTTGCCGAAGGCCACGACGTCGGGCTCGACGCCGTAGATCTGCCAGCACCAGGGGCTACCGGTACCGAAGAAGCCCGTCTGGACCTCGTCGAAGATCAACAGGGCCTCGCGCTCGTCGGCGTAGGCCCGCAGCTTGCGCAGGAACTCGGGTCGGAAGTAGTTGTCGCCGCCCTCGCCCTGGATCGGCTCGATCAGGATCGCCGCGACGTGTTGGCCCGACTGGGCGAACGCCGCCTCGATCTCGGCGCAGGCCCGCGCCTCCTCGGCCTCGATGTCGTTGACGATCTTGCCTTGGTTGTCGACCACCATCGCGGGGTTATGGACCCGCGGCCAGTCGAACTTCGGGAACAACCCCACCTTGTCCGGCAGCGTGTTGGTGACGCTCATGGTGTAGCCGGTGCGCCCGTGGAAGGCCTGGCGGAAGTGCAGGATGACCAGGTCCTGAACCGAGTCGGTCATCTTGGTTCGGCCGAGCTTGCGCGCCTTCCAGTCGAAGGCCGTCTTCATCGCGTTCTCGACCGCCAGACCTCCACCGGAGATCCAGAAGTGATGCGGGTGCGAAGCGGGCGTCACGCGCGAGGCGAAGGCGTCGACGAATTCGGCCATCGACGTCGTGTAGAGGTCGGAGTTGGCCGGCTTGTTGAGCGCCGCTTCGAGCAGCTCGTCGCGGAAGGCCCGGTCGTCGAGACCGGGGTGCCGGTAGCCCAAGGGCCACGAGGCGAAGCTGGTGAAGCAGTCGAGGTACTCGTTCCCGGACACGGAGTCTCGCAGCCAAACGCCGTGGGACTTCTCGAGGTCGAGGACCATGGGGAAGCCGTCGGCCAACTGGTGGCGAGCGAGGTGCTCGTGGACGTCGGTCGGTCGGATCATCGTGGTCTCCTGGGAGAAATGCGCCCTCGGACGGGTGCGCGCGGGCTGGTCGAGGCGTCGAGCGCCCGTGGATTCCGCCCGCCTGCGAACCCATCGAGGAGACCGCCGTCGCGCGACGCGCCAGCAGGGTCCCCGGGTGGGGCCTGGAGCCCCTGGAGCCGGCCCCGGGGCACTGGGGCAGGCTCGGAGACCAGATACTAGCCCCTGGGCCGCGCCGTTCCGACCCCGCTCCCCCCGTCCCGCCCCCGCCGTCACGCGGCCTTCACTCGTCGGGACACGAGCGCGAGAGCAGCAACAGGGGCAGTCCCGGGGCTGGCGGCAGGGTACCGGGCTCCAGGTTGGTCATCACGCAGGGTCCGAAGGTGCCTTCGCAGCCCCAGATCGGCGTCGCCCCGATGTCGAGGGCGCGCTCGACCGCGCGCTCCAGGGCGCGCTTGCTCCGCGGCTCGATGGCGGCCAAGCGTGTGGCGCGACCTAGTTCCTCGAGTTCCAGGAGCAGGCTCTCGGTGAAGACCGAGAGCAGTCGCGGTTCGCAGCTCACCAGACGCGGCCCGAAGCCGCGCTGTCCCACGAGGCTGGGTACACGGCTGAAGGCGGCCTGGATCGCGTGGCTGGCGGCTGCCTCGGGATCGTCCTCGGGCCCCACCCGCAACACGCCCCCGCGCAGGGCGACGATCGGACGCGGTTCAAGTCCGACTGCCTCCAAGGGCGCGTCGAGGTCGTCCCCGCAAGCGTGCAGCACGGCCACGGCGTGCGCCGGTAGCCCGCATTCCAGGAGCACTTCGCCGAAGCTGTGCGCCAACTCGGGCAGCAGGGGATCGGCCAGGATCAAGGCCGGGCGTCCGGCGGCGAAGGCCTCGCCCAGGGCGGCCGCCAGGTCGCCCAGGAGGCCGCGCCAGCCCGCGCGCAACACTCGGGGCCCTCGACCGGCCTCCCCGTCAGACAGCGGGACAGGCGAGCGTTGGGCCGCCGCCTCCGCGGCCAGCACCACCCCCTCGCCGGCGCTCAAGCCCAGGCGCAGGCCCAGCCACTCGCCCGCCGACTCCGCCAGACAATCCCCGGCCAACGCCAAGCTGCGCAGAGCCGAGTCGGGCTCGACGGGGGACAGCTCGCCCAGGGCCCGCTCGAGGTCGATCGAGTTGGCCCGCGACCAGGACGAGCCGCCGGCCTCGACTGCACCGCTGCCGGCCCCCGGCCGCTCTTCGCCCCCGATCAGATGTCCTCGCACGGCGCACATCATGGCGACCGGCGCCGCCCCGGCCCAGGACCGAGCGCGCCGGCCTCAACTCGAACCTGGCGCCGGTTGGCCGCGGGGTGGCCAGGGGGCATGCTAGTCGCCGTGCTCGTGTCATCCGACGACCCCGAAGCCCCCGCCGGCGACGCCGAGGCCCCCGCTCCGACGCCCCAGCAGCGCGGCGAGCGCTTCGAGGGCTGGATGCGACTGCGGCTCCAGCGGGAGTTCGAGCGCGTCTACCGTCGCGGCGGCCGCGCGCGCGGGCAGTGGGTGACCCTGGCCGTGGCTCCCAACGACCTGGGCTGCACCCGCCTGGGCCTCTCGATCGGCAAGCGCGTGTTCCGCCGGGCCGTGCCGCGCAACCGGGTGCGGCGCCTGGTCCGTGAGGCCTTCCGCCTGAGCTACCGTGACCTGCCCGCCGGCGTCGACGTGATCGTGATCGGATCCCATCCAGCGATTCGTCCCGGCCTGGACGACCTGCGCGCCGAGCTCGTGCAGCTCAGCCACGAGGCCCTGGCCAAGCGCCGCCGCCGGCGCGGAGGCCGCTCGTCGTGACCACGCAGGCCCTGCGTCCCCCCGCCCTCGCCCGCGCAGCCCGCTGGCTGGCGGTCCTGCCGATCCGCGCCTACGCGCGCCTCGTGTCGCCGTACACCCCGGCCACCTGTCGCTTCCGCCCCACCTGCAGCGGCTACGCCCGCGAGGCGATCGAGCTGCACGGGGTCCTGCGCGGGACTTGGCTCGGAATCCGCCGAGTGCTGCGCTGCCATCCTTTCAGCGACCCCGGCCTCGACCCCGTCCCGAACAGCCCCTTCGACCGCAGGACCCCTGCGACAGCGCGCCTTGTGACCTCCTGGTTCACCGCGCGCATGGAACCCCGCGCGTCCATGGCCGAAGAGAGCCGCGAATCCGCCCCTACCCACGACAGCTCGATCCCGTGATCTCCACTCCCATCATCAAGGGCAGCTTCGCCCTCGCCGCCGTCGCGCCCCTGTTCGCCCTCACGAACTCCCTTGGCCAAGAGGAGGCTGCTACTTCGACGAACGTGTCGGCTGTGGACGAGACGCAGTCGATCCCGGTCCTCTCCCCGCCGATCCCCGGGGCGGTGCTCTCCGATCACTTGATCGAAGGCGACGAGGGCAACTTCGCCCACCTCTGGATGCTGACCGCCAGCGGTGAGAACGCCGAGGCCTACTGGAGCTTCGACGGCAGCCGCCTCTCCCTGCAGCGACGCAACCTGGTCGCCGGCATCGAGTGCGACCGCATCTACGCCACCGACCCCGGCACCGGCGCCCTGCGGCAGGTCTCCGACGGACGCGGCGTGACCACCTGCGCCTACTTCATGCCCTCGGGCCGCGAGGTGATCTACGCCTCCACCGGCGCCGCCCACGAGACCTGCCCGCCCCCGCCGGACCGCAGCCTCGGGTACGTCTGGCAGGTCTACCCCGAGCACGACATCTACACCACGAACCTCGAGACGGGGGTCACGAGCCTCTTGATCGGCGGCCCCGGCTACGACGCCGAGGCGACGGTGTCCCCCCTGGGCGACCGCATCGTGTTCACCTCCACGCGGACCGGTGACCCGGAGCTCTACACCTGCGCCCTCGATGGCACGGACGTGGTCCAGATCACCGATTCGCCCGGCTACGACGGCGGAGCCTTCTTCAGCCACGACGGCACCAAGCTGATCTTCCGCAGCACCAAGTTCTCGGCCGAGAACCGCGAGGCGGAGCAGGCCGAGTTCGCGCAGCTGATGGAGATGGATCTGGTCCGCCCCAGCGACATGGAGCTCATGGTCTGCGACGCCGACGGCTCGAACCGGCGCCAGTTGACCGACCTGGGCCGCGCCAACTGGGCGCCCTTCTACTATCCCGACGACTCGCGGGTGATCTTCTCCAGCAACCACCACGTGGAAGGGCGCTCGCGCAACTTCGACCTGTTCTCGATCCCCGCCAGCGGCGGCGAGGCGCGTCGGGTGACGACCTACGACGGGTTCGATTCCTTCCCGATCTTCAGTCCCGACGGTCGCTGGCTGGCCTTCTCCTCCAACCGCGGCGGAACCCTACCGGGCGAGACCAACGTCTTCATCGCCCAGTGGAAGGACTGAGGTCGGCGTTTGACCAAGCCGAGCCAAGCCGGTCGCGGTTCGTCGAAGCGACACCGTGACACGCGCCGCTTCCTCGCCGGCCCCCAGCGGCGACTCGAGGACCTGCGCTGGGCCGCGGGCATCTTCGGCGAGTTCATCCGAGGCTTCCGCGCCCTGGCCTTCGCCGGCCCCTGCGTCACGGTCTTCGGCTCGGCACGCTTCGGACCGGACCATCGCTGGTACGCCCTGGCGCGGGAGCTTGGCGGGGCCCTCGCCGACGCCGGCTACGGAACCATGACCGGGGGTGGTCCAGGGATCATGGAGGCCGCCAATCGCGGCGCCCACGAGCGCGGCGGTCTGAGCCTGGGCTGCAACATCACCCTGCCCCACGAGCAGACGGCGAATCCCTACCTGGACCGCATGGTCGAGTTCGACCACTTCTTCGTGCGCAAGGTGATGTTGGTCAAGTACTCCCTGGCCTTCGCGATCCTGCCCGGTGGGTTCGGCACCCTCGACGAGCTGTTCGAGACCGCGACCCTGGTGCAGACCGGCAAGGTTCCGAACTTCCCGATCGTGCTGATGGGCACCGACTACTGGGCCGAGGCGGTCGCGTTCGTGCGCGGGCGGATGGTCGAGGAGGGCACGATCTCGCCCTCGGATCCGAACCTGTTCCTGTTCACCGACGACGTCGGCCAGGCCCTGGACCACATCCGGGGCATCGCACCGGCCGAGCGGGCGCCCCGCCCCCGTCCGGCTCGCGTGCTGGGCGAGACGCGCCCCTACCCCCACACAGACGAGTCGGAGGCTCGGCCCGACGAGGACCTGGCCTCGACACCGACGGACGGCAGGACTTGATCCGACGCCACTCACGTCCCAGGCTCGTGCCCGCCCGCCGCAATTCCATGGCACCCAAGGACCCCGAGAGCTGGATGTGGGAGCGCGCACGGTCGATGGTCGACCGCGCCGATCGCCTTCAGCGGAACTTCTTCCACATCGCCCCCCCCGGCGGCAAACGCGCCAGTTGGGAGCCGCCGGTCGACATCTTCGAGACGGCGACCGAGTTGTGGATCCTGGTGGCCCTGCCCGGCGTACCCCTCGAGACGGTTCAGATCAGCGTCACCGACGGCGTGGTGCAGGTCTCCGGCCAACGCGCCCTGCCCAAGGCCTTCCGCCGCGCTTCGGTACACCGGCTCGAGATTCCCTACGGCCTGTTCGAACGCCTGATCCAACTCCCCCAAGGCCGCTTCGAGCCGGGTGAGCCGCGGATGGTGGACGGTTGTGTCGTGTTGCAGTTCAAGAAGGTCGGCTGACTCCGATGAAGCTCCCCGAAGACGAGATCCACCCCGCCGCCGAGGGCGACGAGGCCGCGGAGAGCACCGAGGTCGTCGAGACTGCGGAAGCACAGGCGAAATCAGCGGCGCCGGCGAGTCCGCCGCGCCGGCGCAAGCGCGCGACCAAGACGGCCTCGAAGGCCAAGGGCAAGACGAAGTCCCGCGCCGGCTCGAAGTCGGCGCGCGAGCGAGACGACTGGCCCGCGGACCAGATGATCGTCGTCGCGGTGCGCGGCATGGTGCTCTTTCCGGGCGTGGTGCTGCCGGTGGTGGTCGGGCGCGAGCGCTCGATCAAGGCGATCCAGGCGGCGATCCAGGGCGAGCGCAACATCGGACTGCTGCTGCAGCGCGATCCAGACGACGAGGCGCCGGAGACCGACGACCTGTTCCAGTTCGGAACCTCGGCCGAGATCCTGCGCTACGTGACCGCGCCCGACGGCACCCACCACGTGATCGTCCAGGGCAAGAACCGCTTCCGCGTACTCGAGTACGTGAGCACCGAGCCCTACCTGATCGCGCGCGTCGAAGTCATCGAACGCACCGAGGTGCCCGACGACGACGAGCACATCGCCGCGCGCATGATGCACCTCAAGCACCAGGCCATCGAAGCGGTGCGCCTCTTGCCGGAGCATCCCGAGGAGCTCGACACCGCCATCCAGAACGCCACCGATCCGGCTTCCTTGACCGACATGGTGGCGACCTTCATGGAGCTGCCGCCGCACGAGAAGCAGGAGCTGCTCGAGACGGTCGACCTGCGGGCGCGGATGGACGCGGTATCCTCGAAGCTGGCCCACCTGGTGCAGGTCCTGTCGCTCACCAACGAGCTGCGTCAGCGCACGCGGGGCTCGATGGAGAAGGCCCAGCGCGAGTACTTCTTGCGCGAGCAGCTCAAGCAGATCCAAGAGGAGCTGGGCGAGGACGCCAGCCCCGAGCTGACTGACCTCGAACGCAAGCTGGACGAGGCCAAGCTCCCCGAAGAGGCCAGCAAGGAGGCCAAGAAGGAACTGCAACGCCTGCGCCGCATGCCGGAGGCCGCGGCCGAGTACGGCCTGATTCGCAACTACCTCGAGACCCTGTCCGAGCTGCCCTGGGGCAAGTCCACGGCGGACTCGATCAACCTGACCCGTGCTCGGAAGATCCTCGACGAAGACCACTTCGGCCTGGAGCAGGTCAAGAAGCGCATCCTCGAGTTCCTCGCCGTTCGCAAGCTCAAGCCCGACGGCACCAGCCCGATCCTGTGCCTGGTCGGGCCCCCCGGCGTCGGCAAGACCTCCCTGGGCAAGTCCGTGGCGCGGGCCATGGGACGCGAGTTCGTGCGCCTGAGCCTGGGTGGCGTGCACGACGAGTCGGAGATCCGCGGGCATCGGCGCACCTACGTGGGCGCCATGCCGGGCAACATCATCCAGTCGATCAAGCGCGCCGGCTCGAACAACCCGGTGTTCATGCTCGACGAGATGGACAAGCTCGGTCAGAGCTTCCACGGCGACCCGTCGGCGGCGTTGCTCGAGGTGCTCGATCCGGCACAGAACAGCTCGTTCCGAGACCACTACCTGGCCGTGCCCTTCGACCTGTCGCGGGTCATGTTCCTGGCCACTGCCAACCGGCTCGACACGATCCCCGGTCCCCTGCGCGATCGCTGCGAGGTGATCGAGCTGTCGGGCTACACCGAGGAGGAGAAGCTCCAGATCGCGAAGCGCTATCTGCTCGGTCGCCAGACCGAGGACAACGGGCTCAGCGCGAAGAACTTCGCCCTCGGTGACGACGCGCTCAAGGAGCTCGTGCGCCACTACACGCGCGAGGCCGGTTGCCGCGGGCTGGAGCGCCAGATCGGCTCGGTGGCGCGCTGGGCCGCCACGGCGATCGCGTCGGGTGAGCGCAAGAAGGTCACGGTCAAGAAGAGCGACCTGCACGGCATCCTGGGTCCGCGCAAGTTCGAGAGCGAGCTGAAGCTGCGCACCTCCGTGCCCGGCGTCGCCACCGGACTCGCCTGGACGCCCGCCGGCGGCGACATCCTGTTCATCGAGGCCACGCGCATGCCCGGCAAGGGCAACCTGATCATCACCGGTCAGCTCGGCGACGTGATGAAGGAGAGCGTGCGCGCCGCCCTGAGCCTGGTGAAGGCCCGCGCCGACCAACTCGGCATCCAACGCGAGGCCTTCGACACCTGCGACCTCCACATCCACTTCCCCGCCGGCGCGATCCCCAAGGACGGCCCCTCGGCGGGCGTGACCGTGGTCACCGCCCTGGTCTCGGTCTTCACCGGGCGCAAGATCCACCCCACCGTGGCGATGACCGGGGAGATCTCCTTGCGCGGGATGGTGCTGCCCGTGGGCGGGGTCAAGGAGAAGGTGCTGGCGGCCTACCGCGCCGGGATCAAGAAGGTCCTCTTGCCCGCGCGCAACGTGTCGGACCTGGAGGAGGTCGGCGACCGGGTGCTCGACGCGATCGAGATCGTGCCGCTGACGACCATCGAGGAAGCGCTGGAGCACGCGCTGCACCGCCGCCCCGTGCCCGGTTTCGAGCCGACCTGCTGAGCGGATCACACCGCTGCGCGAGTCCAGGCTCTATCCTCGGTCGATGCAGCGTTCTCCCCGCTCGTTCGCCGTCGCGGCGGCGTCGATCCTCTGTCCGCTTCTGGTCCTGGCCTGCGCCGCGTCCCCCGCGGCGGCACCTGCGCCGAGCGCCCCGGCGGCGGGCGTCGACGCCTCGGGGGCCGTCACCAGCGAGCAGCGGGCCGACGCCGAGCCCAGCTCCTCGATTGCGCCGCCACTGCCGATGCCGACGGAGAACTGGCTCGACGATCGGGCCGAGGGTCGTCAGAGCTCGCTCCGCAAGGCCTGGATCCGAGAGCGCCACTGGGCCGGACCGGGCGTCGACTGGAACGAGCTCGAGCGACGCAACGGCGACCGGCTGCGCCAACGCGGCAACCAGCTGGTGACCATGGCCGCCGCCGCGCCGCCCTGGACCGAGCGCGGCAGCCGCAACCAGGCCGGCCGGGTCCACGTGGCGGCCCACTCCCCCGACGGCCAGGCCCTCTACGTCGGCTCGGCCAAGGGTGGGCTCTGGCACGGCACCCTGGACGGCAC
Source organism: Engelhardtia mirabilis (assembly GCA_007751255.1). GTDB lineage: Bacteria > Planctomycetota > UBA1135 > UBA1135 > Engelhardtia > Engelhardtia mirabilis. Next base: position 2,904,415 of record CP036296.1, on the reverse strand, counting down.
CGGCTGGGAGCCGATCGGCGACGACCTCTACGGAGGCGCCCACTGGCTGGCGGTGCTGCCCCACCCGGCGGGCGGCGCAGCGCCGGCGGTGCTGCGCGCCACGGACGGCGGTTCGATCCACCTGTCCCTCGACGACGGCGCGACCTGGTTCGAACCCACCGGCATTCCCCAGAGCTCCGGGATCCGGCGCGTGATCCGCGGCGCGGGGCCGGCTCCCGCGGTCTTCGTGGTCGGGCGCAAGTCCGGCTCCGGCGGCGTAGGCTGGGCGGTCTACCGCTCCACCGACAGCGGGCAGAGCTTCACCAAGGTCCGCGACCTCGGCAGCTACGCCGGAGACCTGTGGACCTCGCGACAGGTGCCCGCGGACCTCCTGTACCTGGTGGACGGCAACCAGTGCTTCGTCAGCGCCGACCAGGGCGACAGCTGGAGCCTGCGCGGGACCCTACCCAGCGTCGGCAGCGGCCAGGCCGAGCTGGTCGGATCCGAGGCCGGCGCGCCGCGCCTGTGGGCGGTGCAACACACCGGGTCGGGCGAGCTGCTGCGGCGCTCCGACGACGCCGGCCAGAGCTGGACCGCGATCCAGACCCTGTCGGACTACTGGGGCACGCTGAACGCCTCGATCGTGGACGCCGACCTCTTCGCCTGGGGCGGTGTGGAGTGCCACCGCACGACCAACGGCGGCGCGTCGTTCAAGGTCGTGAACGGCTGGGGCGAGTACTACGGCAACCCCGCCGGCAAGCTGCACGCGGACCTGCCGGGCATGGACGTGTGGCCCGACGGCGCGGGCGGCGAGGTCTGGTACGTGTGCACCGACGGTGGCCTGTTCCGCTCCACCGACGGCCTGTCGACGGTGGCCAACCTGTCCCTCGACGGCCTCGGGATCAGCCAGTACTACACGACGCTCACCAGCGCGGCCAACCCGGACCACGTGGTCGCCGGGAGCCAGGACCAGGGCTGGCAGCGCGCCGACGCACCCCCGGCGGCGGGGACCGAGCTGCTCGCCTTCGACCAGTCGATCAGCGGTGACTACGGACACGCGGTGTCCGGCGACGGCACCCACGACTTCGTGTTCACGGTCTATCCCGGCTTCGTGTTGATCAGCCGCGGCGAGGACAACCCGAGCCTGTACACCGAGGACTTCCCCGCGGGTGAGGCCTACTCGTGGATGCCGTCCTTGACGGCCGATCCCCTGCGCAAGGACTACTTCTTCCTCTGCGCGACGCACCTGTGGCACTACACGCGCGTCCCCGGAACCAACGACTGGACAGCGAGCCAGTACTCGAACCAGAACTTCGCCCTCTCCTCGGGCGAGTACCTGACGGGCCTGGCCTTCTCGCCCGTGGACGGCGACCGCGCCTTCGCGGTGACCAACAAGGGGCGCTTCTGGGCCTCGAACGACCGCGGTGTCACCTGGGCCCAGGGCAGCGGGAGCGGGCCAGGACCCCAGTACTTCTACGGCACCGCGATCCTGGCCTCGTCGACCGACGTGGACACGGCCTGGGTCGGCGGCAGCGGCTACTCGGGCCCTGGCGTGTGGCGCACCACCGACGGCGGCCTGTCGTGGCAGGCCTGGTCCACGGGCCTGCCGAGCACGCTGGTCTACTGCCTCGGCGAAGCCCCCGACGGGTCGGGAACGGTCTTCGCCGGCACCGAGATGGAGGTCTTCCGGCGCGACCCGGGCGGAGCTTGGTACGACATCTCGGGCGGCACCGCGCCGGCCGTGCCCTACTGGAGTGTCGAAGCCCTGCCCGACGGTCAGACCATGCGCTTTGGCACCTACGGGCGCGGGATCTGGGATTACGAGATCGAACCGCCGTGCAACTACGTGGCCTTCGGCGTCGGCCTGGGCGGGGTGAACGACCTCGTCCTCGACTCCGCCAGCACGACGGCCATCGGCCAGACCCACGTCTTCTCCGTCGCCGGCGCGCCGCCCTTCACCCTGGGCATCCTCGGCCTGGCAACGGCGTCGGCGGCCGTGCCCCTGTTCGGTGGCACGGTGTTGATCGATCCGGGCGGCGTGACGCCGCTCTACTTCAACACCCTGGCCGGAACCGGCGCCGTCAGCGTGCAGGTGCCGAACGACACGGGCCTGGTTGGAGCGACGTTCTTCCTACAGGCCGTGGTCATCGGACCCCAGCCGGGCGAGGTGCACCTCAGCAACGGCTTGAGCGGGACCCTGTGCTTCTGAGCCGCGCGCGGCGCATGGGCTAGTGATCGGTCGGCGACGAGTCGGGGACTGCGGCTGACAGATCCACCAGGGCGAAGGGCCCGTACTCGGTCTCGAACAGGCGCAACTCGCCGCGCCCGCGCAGCTCCTGCTCGATCTGCGGCCAATCCGCCAAGGCCGGGGCCCAGGTCAGGTCCACCAACATCGCCACCCGCGTGCCCGTCTTCAGCTCCGGCAGCACCGTGTCGCACAGGTAGCGCAGGCGCGCCGCGCGGTCGACGCTGTGGACCACCTGGGCGCGGCTGTAGAAGGGCAGGGCCATGCCGCGGCCCATGTGGGTCAGGATCACGGCGTCCGGGTCGTCGATCCATTCGGCGAGCCACGGTTCTTCGACCAGCTCCGCCATCTGCGGCGAGCGGTGTCGGAACCATTCCACCGTGTCGAGCCACAGGCACCAACTGCCGAGCATGACCAGCAGGATCGACGTCACCGTCTGGGCCGAGCGTCCCAGGGCGCGCGCCGCGAGGCGCTCGACGCCGGTCCAGGCCAGGGCGAGCGAGATCGCGATGTAGCCCAGGGACACGACCAGGAAGAAGTCATGGTTGTGGCTGCGGCCGGGGAACAAGGCCACGTACATCACGCCCGGCAGGGCCAGTGCCGGCAGCATCCAGTCCTCGCGGTCGAAACGCCCGCGCAGGGCGAGCACCGACTGCCACAGGGCGGCCGCCGCCAGGAGCGCCGTCGCGGGCCCGCCGCAGTAGCGCAGCACGTTGCCGAGCTGACGCATGACGAAGACCGAGAGCTCCATGCCCTCGGGCAGCCCCATCACGCCGGACAGGGTGTGGCCGCGGTCGGCCGCGCTGCCCTCGGCGCCCACGGCGAAGTGCATGTGCGCCGCGTGCAGGCCGATCGTGGCCAGGGAGGCCACCGGCAGGATCAGCGTCTGGCGCAGGCGCGGCCAGCCGCCGTCGCGTACGCAGACCACGAGCGCGTGCAAGCCGATGGCGGGCAGGATGAAGTGCGCCGGCCAGTCGAGCAGGCCGCCGGCCGCGAGCCAGCCCGCACCCGTGACCAGGTGACGCAAGCGCCCGTCGCGCAGCCAGGCCAGGTAGTCCCGCACCAGCAGGCAGGTCGTGCCCGCGATGGCCGGCTCGGTCCAGACCTGCATCCCGTGGCGCACCGAGTACGGCAGCACGGCCATGAACAGGGCGGCGAGCACTCCGATCCGCCGCCCCCACACGAAGCTCGCCAGGCGCTCGACGGCGAGGATCGAGAACAGGCTCAACAGCAGGGCGGGTAGTCGCAGGGCCCAGGGCTCGAGGCCGAAGACCGCGACCGAGGCTCCCGACAGCCACATGTAGAGGGCCGGGTGGTGCGAGTACCAGCCGTGGATGTAGGTCCCGTCCTCGAGGGCCAGGCGCCAGTCGTAGGGCATGCCGAGCGACTCGGCCAAGCCGTGTTCGGCGAAGTTGGTGGCCGGCCCGCCGGTGGCGAAGGCGCCGAAGTGGCTGTGGAAGTCGTCGGCGCGCCCGCTCCATGGATCGGTGAAGCCGACCAGACGGATTGCCAGACCGAGCAGCAGGATCAGCAGCAGGGCCCGTTTGGCACGGGGCGCGGGGAGGGACCCGCCGTCGGGTGACAAGGCACTCACGGGGGAAGGGTAGCGTGCCCGCGGGGTAGGCGGACGTCAGGTGCCAGGCACAAAACCGCCGCCTACGGCCGCGTTGTGCGCCCGCCTTCGGCGGCCGCACCACGCGGCCGTAGGCGGCGGTTTTGTGCCTGGCACCTGACGTCCGCCTACCCCGCGGTGCACTAGGATGCCCGTCCATGAGCGACCACGCTGCGGCCCCCGACCCCGAGCAGCGACGGCTGCCCACAGGTCTGCGGCTGGCCCTGCTCCTGGTCGCACCGCTGCTCCTGATCGGGCCCTCGCTCCTGCCGGGCTACCGTTTCCTGCCCCAGGCGCCGGTGGTCTACCCGCCCCTCTCGCTGGAGTATCCCGAGGCCGCCGCGCGCGCTCGGGTGGGCCTGAACTACTGGACTGGCGACCGGATCTTCCCGGTGCTCTACGACCAACTCGAGTTCCGCGAGCGGGTGTTCGCCGGGCGCAGCCTCTTGTGGGACGACGACCAGTCCCTGGGCCTGCCCCTTCTCGGCAACGCGATCCACGGGCCCTTCTATCCGCCCAACCTCCTGGCGCTGATCGCCCCCCCGGACCGCGCGGCGGGTCCGCTCGCGATCCTCTCGCTGCTCTTGGCCGGTGCGGGGCTGTGGGCCCTGCTCGCCCGGCTCGGCACCAGCGAGGCGGCCTGCGCGGTGGGAGCCATCGCATTGCAGACGACGGGCTGGGGCGTCGCCAACCTGCACTATGGGATGAAGGTCGACGCGGCCTTGTGGCTGCCCTGGTGTCTGTGGGCCGTCGAGGGCCTGCGCGCGCGCAGAGCCCCCAGCGGGCCGCTGCTGGCCGGGTTCATCGCCTGCTCCTTCCTGGCCGGCTTCCCGCCGATCGCGGCCTTCGTGCTCGCGGCCACGGGCTTGGCTGCCATCGTGCGGCTGCGTTCAGCCCGCGCCTGGGCCGGGTTCGCCGGAGCCTGTGCCCTTGGCCTGGCCCTGGCCCTGCCTCAACTCGTGCCTAGCGCGGCCGCGAGTGCGGACAGCTACCGCACGGTCAAGGACGCCGAGGCGATCGCGGCCGAGGCCGCCCCACCGGCCACGAGCCTCGGCCTCGTCGTTCCGCAGCTGTTCGGCAAGCCGACCGAGCTGGCGCCGCCCTTCGGTCCGGTCGCCGCCTGGTGGCTCAGCGACAACGACGAATGGGAGCGGGCCCAGACCTCGGTGCCACTCGAGTGGGACCCCTTCGCCGGTGTGGTCACGGTGCTGCTAGCCCTCGCCGGTGTGGTCTGCGGCGGTCGTCGCGCCATCGCTCCGGCGGCGCTGGTCCTGCTCGCTTTTGGCTGGGCCCAGGCTTGGCCGGGCTTCGAGCTGCTGTACCGGATCCCCGGCCTCGGCGGCGGCGCGCCCACGCGGGCCATGGCGGTGGCCTGGATCGGCTGGGCCTGGCTCGCGGCTGTCGGAGTGGACGGCCTGCGTAGCTCCGCGGGTCGGCGCGCGTCGAGCGCCCTCGGCCTCGTGGGCGTCGGAGCCCTGGCCCTCGGCGCGGCCTTCATGAACGGCGACGCCCTGATCCAGGCCCAAGAGCAACGCTGGTCCGCGGCCCACGGAACGCCCCTCGAAGAGGTGCGCCAGGTCCTGCCGCCGCTCGAGTCCGCGGCGACGGCTGAGCGCCTGTCGACCGGCTTCGTTGTCACGGGCCTGGCGGCCCTGCTGCTCGCGGGTTCGTCGGTGATCGCCGGACGGCGGCGGAGCCACGGCCCGCTCCTCGCCGCCGCGGGCCTGGTGCTGCTGTTCGAAGCGGTGACGGTGTCGTCGCCCCACGTGCAACGCCGCGACCTGGGCGGGGTTCCACTGGTGCCCGAGAGCGAGGCCATGGGCGCCGTGCTCGACGCCGCCGGGGACGGGCGCGTGCTGCGCTACGACCCCTCGCCATCCGGGCTCGAGGACGTGGTCGACCTGGCGCGCCCCAACATGGTGGCGCTCTACGGCGGCCGCGACGCCTCGGCCTACGTGGCCTTCACGCCCAAGGGCGCGGTGGACTTCTTCGCGGGGGTGGATCCGGCGACCCGTGTGCGCTCGGGCGTCGGCCGCTTGCCGAGCCTGGACCTTGTCGACCACGAGCGCCTCGACGCCGCGCGGATCACCTGCATCCTCGCCCGTGAGCCGATCGAACACCCACGGCTCGAGCTGAGCTACTGGCTCGAGGGCTTTGCGGTCCATCGCCGCCTGGGCGCTGCGCCGGACGCTTGGGCGGTTGACGGCGGTGACGAGCTCGCGGCGCCCTATCAGGCGATCGAGGTCGAGCGTCGCGACGGGACCTGGAGGGTCGCCAAGGTCGCGTACTTCGCGATCGCATCCATCGTCCACACCAACGGCACGCGCCGCTCCTCCCGCTGGTCCGACGGTTGGCCACGAACTATCGGCGGTCCGGGCGCCGATCCCAGCGGGCTCGTGAAACTGCACGAGTGGAGCGACCCGGGTCCCCTCGGCTTCACCTACACCCCTCCCTACTGGCGCCGAGCCCTGGCCGCGGCGGCGCTCGCGTTCTTGCTGCTGGTGGCCTGGTCCACCGTCGAGCGAGTATTGGCCCTGAACCATGCGACTTCGCGTCCTCTCCAGCGGTAGCAAGGGCAACTCGACCCTGATCCGGGCTGACGAACTCCGCATGCTCGTGGACGCCGGCTTGACGGGAACCGAGATGGAGCGGCGCCTCGCCACGGCGGGCGTTCCGGCGCGCGGCCTCGACCACATCGCGGTCACCCACGGGCACCTGGACCACGCGCGCTCGGCGGGCCTGCTCTCCAAGCGCTACCACGCCTTCCTGCACTGCTCCGAGGCGATCCAGCACAACTCGTCGATCCGCCGCGCCAAGCTCGTCCGCACCCTCGGCGGCGGCGTGCCCGTGAAACTCGGCGAGGACGACGGCCGCGGGCGTATGGAGCTCACGGCCCAGATCCTGCCCCACGACGCCCACCCGACCTTCGCCATGCGGATCCGCGCCGATGGGCGTCAGGCGGTGATCCTGACCGACATGGGGCGACCGGAGAAGCGCGTGGCGGAGACCCTGCTGGGCTCCCACGTGCTGGTGCTCGAGTTCAACCACGACGACGAGATGTTGGCCCAAGGTCCCTACCCCCCGCCCCTCAAGCGGCGCGTGGCCGGCGACCACGGACACCTCTCCAACGCCCAGGGTGCCCAGATGCTCGAATGGATGGCTGGGCCGGAGCTGCACACCCTCGTACTCGCGCACCTCTCCGAGACCAACAACACGCCGGAACTCGCCTTGGCCGCGGCACACGCTTGCCTGGCCCGCATCGGTCGCGCCGACGTCGAGGTGCTCGTCGCGCCACAACACGAGGTCGGACCCGAGCTCGAGGTCTGAGGCAGCGGTTCGTCGAGGGCCGAGGGCCCGGTGCGCTCAGCGAATCGTGACTCGGGTCAGCTCACCTGCGCGGAATTCAGCCGCCCGGCTCGTCTGCCCCAACCGCAGGCCGGCCATGTCGGCGTCCACCGCGACGAACCTCTCACCGGGGCTCACGAACGGCACGACGAAGGGGGGATGCGACCAAGACTGGTCGGCGACGTCCGTGAAGGAGCGCAGCTGCGTTCCTCCGGGAAACGGTGCCCTCCACGTCAGCTCGCGCAGCCGCGCCGTCAGACCACCCACGAACAGCCGGCCCTCCTCGTCGAACACCGTGAGCACGGCGCTGCCGAACCCGCGCAGGTCGAACAATAACGTCGCCGAATCGCCCTCGACGTCCACCAAGCCGAAGGCTCGCCCGTCGTCCGGGAGCAGCCGCCCCCCACCCGCGGCCTCGAGCCGCCACTCGAAGACGCCGCTGGCGAGCAGGTCGATGCGGCCGCCACCGAGCAGATCCCCGATCGTCAGCTCGAAGCTCGACGTCACGCCTGGACGCGCCAGGATCAACCACGCAACCACGGTCGATTCGTCCAGCCGCTTCAAGCCCGGGCCAAGCATCGCCTCGAACCGAATCGAGCCGCGGTGGTCCGCGCCCACGACCTGCGCTTCGACCTCGACGAGTGGCAAGCCTTCACCCCTCAGCCGCGGGATGCGGATTGGAGCCGGGCCCGAGCCGGACATCCACGGGAACTCCAACGAGAGCGTGCCGTCCAGGCCTTCGGCCTCCGCGGGCATCGTCCGAAGCAGGGCGATCTCCGGGCCCGGCTCGAGGGCATGGATCTGCCGCCCGAGGATCGTCGCCGCCACGGCCGGATGGGCCCGAATCGGCAAGGAACTGCTAAGCGCCGGCAGGCCGTGCAGGTCCAGCCCACTCCGACCCCGTTGGCGCAGCTCCTCGAGAGTCTCTGCGGCTCCATCGCCCACCAGCCGCAGCAGGCAACCGTAGACGGGCAAGCAGGCCACGCGCACACCGGTCGTTCCCGCTGCCACCCGTTGCCCCCCCCCCAACGCTGACGATGCCCGCCCCGGGCCAGCCGCGTGGAGGCGGTAGTCCGTTCCGGACCAGAGTCCATCGACGGCGAACGTGCCGTCCGGATCGACGGTCGCCGCCGCCCATTCACCGGGACCCGCGGGTGTCCCCGTGAGGATGGCATCGCACACCTGCGCCGCAAGCTGCCCGGCCGCCACGGCGACGACCGTTCCTCCACCGGTGACGGGAAGGCCCGATTCATCCACCAACACGCCCTCGATCCTGCCGGATTCGGAGAGCACGACCTCGACCACCGCGAACAACGATTCGACAGTGAGGTCGAACTGCCCCAGAGTCACAGGCTGCCCCTCGCCCTTGGCGCGGATGGCGGCGGGAAGCGTCAACGAATCGAGCGACACTCGCAGCGCGCGGTCGACGAGGGTCTGCCCGACCAGCGCGCGCCCGCTCGAATCGATGACCTCGACCTCGGCATTGACCCGGACGCCCGCCCCGGAGAGGGCGTGGATCTCGATCACCACGGGGTTGCTGTCATCGGTCCGGCCGGATGCGAGAGGGTCCGAGCCGCCGAGCGCGCGCCGGGGCAGCTCGGTCGAGGCGGGCATGACGAGGGCCGGGTCCGCACGGTTGTGTTGCTCGAGGCTGTGCCGATCGATGACCGACAGGTCGCCTCCGCCCAGGGAGCCCGCATTCCTCGTCGCCACGCACCAGGCGAGGATCGCGAGGGCCGCTGCGAGCACCGCTGCGAGCGCCGTCCCCCACGCCCGACGACGCACACGCGGGGGCGAGGCCGGTTGGTCTTGGCTGTCCATGGCTGTAGCGAGGTGTACGGGCAGGCGCGCCCGGTGTCGATGCCTCGTTCGACCGGACGACGGGGTGTCCGGGGGGCGACGACGCGGTCGTCACGACTCGACGAGACCGCTCGGCCGGGCTCGCGATTGCGGCGCGCGGCGACCGGGGCTGCCAGCGGCCGGTCCAGTGAACCTCCCCTCTGTCCTCCACCGCCGCTGCGAGTTCACTTCGGGCTCCACGAGCCCCTATCATCCCGACCATGAACCCCACCCTCGAGTTGATGGGCGGTCACCGCTCGATCCGCGCCTTCGAGCCGGGCGAGTTGCCGGACGGTGACGTGCGGGCCGCGGTGGCGGCGGCGCAGATGGCGGCGTCCTCGAGCAACATACAGGGCTACTCGCTGCTGCGGATCCGGGCGCAGGGGAACCGCGAGCGGCTGGTGGAGCTGACCGGCGGCCAGGCCTACGTGCGCGACTGCGGGGCCTTCTTCGTGGTCTGCGGCGACGATCGGCGCCACCGACTGTTGGCGCGTCGCGAAGGCGTCGACCACGCGGCCAACCTCGAGACCTTCCTGCTCACCACCATCGACGCGAGCCTCTTCGCCCAGAACCTGGTGCTGGCCTTCGAATCCCAGGGCTACGGCATCTGCTACATCGGAGGGCTGCGCAATCGACTGCCCGAGGTTGTGGATCTGCTCGAGGTCCCAGAGGGCGTCTACCCCCTCTACGGTCTGTGCGTGGGCGTGCCGGCCCAGGATCCCACTCTCAAGCCGCGCCTGTCGGTGGACGCAGTCATGCACGAGGATCGCTACCCGACAGACGACCAGGTGCTCGCCGCCACCGACGAGTACGACGAGCGCATGGCCGCCTACTACACCGAGCGCGGCAAGCCCGGGCACAACTGGTCGGGCGCGATCTGGCGGCGCTTCAGCAAACGCATCCGCGAGCACTTGAACGCAACCTACACGGGTCAGGGAGCGAACCTGGAATGAGCCCCAAGCCCGCTCCGCGCGTCTTCCTGCGCCAGCCCCTTGGAGCAGACGAGGCTGACTTCCTCGCCGCGGTGAAGCGCAGTCGCAAGCTCCACCGACCGTGGACCCACCCGCCCGCCGACAACGAGGGCTTCCGCGGCTGGCTGCGGCGCTGCGGCGACGACGACTTCGAAGGGCGCCTGGTGGTCGACCGCGAGACCCACGCGCCCGTCGGCGTCTACAACCTCAGCCAGGTCTTCCAGGGCAACTTCAAGAGCGCCTACATGGGTTGCTACGCGTTCGAGCCGCACCAGGGGCGCGGCTTGATGGGCGAGGGCCTGGAGTTGATGCTGCGCGAGGTGTTCGGTGAGTTGCGTCTACACCGGGTCGAGGCCAACGTCCAACCGGAGAACGCGCGTTCACTGGCCCTGGTCGAGCGAGCCGGGTTCCGCCGCGAGGGCTACTCCCCGCGCTACCTCAAGATTGGCGGGCGTTGGCGCGACCATGTGCGCCATGCGCTGACCGTGGAAGACTGGCGCGATCGCCGCCGCGAATAGTCCCGCGCAGGAGCCACTTGCACCGACCGCGCCCGGTCCGATGCGTGCGGCAACCTGCTCGCTCTTGGCGCTCGAGGAGCCCTTCGCTGTTGCCGAGGCAACCCGGCCGGAGGGCCGAAACAGGAGCCGGGCTTCGCACCACCGATCCGCCGGATTCGTCTGGAATCGCCAGGATCTCGATCCCATGAATCACCACGCCAGCACGGGCTGGCGACCCCTCCAACCCCAGACCGGTCCGAGCCGCACGCTGGTGCGAACCAGCGCGGCAGGCCCTGCCCTCTCTGAGATGATGAACTGGCGACTCGCCGCCGTCGTGTCCGTTTCCCTCGCCCCCCTGGTTGCCTGCACTGCTCCGCACCACCACGAGGGCGAACTGTCGTCCGCGGTGATGACCTCGGAAGTGCAAGCCCGCATGGCGCCGATGGACGCCCTCGCCGACCTGAAAGCCGGCAACGCGCGCTTCATGGCCGGCCACCTCACCCCCCGCGACTACCTCTCCCAGGCCGACACCACGGCCGAAGGTCAGTACCCCAAAGCGGTGGTGCTGAGCTGCCTCGACTCCCGCGTGCCCCCGGAGGTCATTTTCGACCAGGGCATCGGCGACATCTTCGTCGGCCGCATCGCCGGTAACTTCGAGAACGTCGACATGCTCGGCAGCCTCGAGTTCGCCACGGCAGCAGCCGGGACGCCTCTGATCGTAATTTTGGGCCACAGCTCCTGCGGCGCGATCAAGGGCGCCGCCGATGGAGTCGAGCTCGGCAACCTGACCGCGATGCTCGACAACCTCGATCCGGCCTTGGCCGCTGCCCGCGGACGTACCTCGGGTGACCAATCCTCCAAGAACCCGGCCCTGATCGCGGCGGCGGTCGAGGCCAACGTGGCGCAGACCATGGCCGACATCCTGGAGCGCAGCGACGTGATCGCCGGGTTGGTCGCCAGCGGCGACGTGGCCATCGTGGGCGGCGTCTACGACCTCGGCTCCGGCCGGGTCGACTGGCTCGAGCAGTAGAGCCGCCGGGCACGAGGTTGCCCTCGGGCCCATCAGATCCAGCTCGGGCGCGGGACGGGTTCCGTTCCGCGCCCAATCTTGCTTGCGTCAGGTCCACGCGTTCGTCGAGACATCGCGCCTGTGCCTTGCAGCGCAACGAACATCGACGACTGGCGTCGGGCGCGGGCGCGCGCGTTCAGCCATCCAGCTCGAAGGTGATGCGGTGCAGGACCTGGTCGGAGGCCGCGACGCCGTCCACGATCGCGGGGCTGAAGCGCCAGGTCAAAATGGCCTCGCAAGCGGCCTCGTCGAGCAGTCGATGGCCGCTCGACTCGCGCACGGTCACCGCTTGCACTCGGCCCTTGCAGTCCACGGTGAACAGGCACACGACGGTGCCCTCCTGGCCACGACGGACGGCGGAGCGAGGGTAGGCCGGAGGTGCACCCTCGAGCAGTTCCGGTCCACGATCACTCTCGACCGCCACCGGCGGGACCGGCAGCGCGGGCTCGAGGGGCGGATCGGCCCAAGGGTCGGGCGCCGGTTCCTCGGGCGACGTCTGGGCCAGCTCCCTCGTGTAGTCACGGTTCATCACGCGCACGTCGGGCAGACCGCCGGGGAGGATCGACCGCGCGCGGGGCGGCGGCGGCAGGGGCTCGATGGTGATCGTCTCGTCCTCGAGCAGTCGCGGCGTCCGGGTCACGGGTTCGTCCCGCACGACCGGAGCAGGCTCCGGGTCTGGAAAGCTCGACTCGGGCTCCACGAACCACGGCGCCGGCTCGAAGCCGACTTCAAGTGGGACCGAGCGAATTTCAGACCTGGCCGTGGCCCAGGCCAGAGCCGCCAGAACCCCAAGGTGCACCACTGCGGAGGTTGCCAGGGGATGGGACTGCAGCAGCGCTCGCCGATCGGACATCAGGGCTGTTCCCCATCGGGCACGTAGACCACTTCTCCGCTGGAGAGACGGTAGGCGGTGCCCATACGCTGCCCCTCGCCGCCGACGGTGCGGTCGCCCTCGCGGAAGCGGTCGAGCTCGAGCCCCTCGCGCAGGAGTTGCTCCAGGGCCGCGCTCTGCTCGGCCTGGGTCCGGTCCTTGGCGTCCGCCAACTCGCCCTGGACCAGGCGCAGGGCGAACGCCACCAGGATCCCCACCGCGAACACGAGCCCCGCGTCGAAGAGGTTGGCCATGCCCGCCAGGGGATCCTCGTCGGGTAGGTCGAGCAGCCGGCGGTGACCGCGGCGGCGGCGACGGCGATTCGTAGGTTCCCTCACGCTTGGCCTCGGGCGTCGAGAGCCAGGCAGACCTGCTCGATCGAGTGGAGGTCGCGCGCGTACCAGTGCCGGCGCGCGTGCAGCATGCAGGCGCACAGCACCCCCACCAGCAGCCCGACGACCGTGGTGCTGAAGGCGACCACGAGGCCGGCGGCCAGTTCCTCCACGCGGCCGTCGCCGAGTCCCAGCAGGGCCGGCCCGAGGGGGATCAGGGTTCCCATCAGGCCCAGCATCGGACCCAGCCGCGCGCGCAGGGACAGGCTCGAGAGGCGTGCTGCCAGGTCGATCTCCATCTCGTCGAGCAGCGGCTCGAGCGAAGGCGGAGCCACGCCGAGCTGGCGCGCCCGGCGCACGAACAGCGCCACCGGCTCCCGGGCCTCTCCGGCCAGGGGTCGGCCACTGGCGATCGCCTCCGACAACTCGCCCGGGCTCGCGACGTGCCGGCGTTCGAAGGCCTCGCGACCAAAGCCGCCCAGGGCGAAGACCGACGACGCGGCCAGCAACAGCAAGACGACGACCACGGGCACCAAGAGGCCCGTGGACACGACGAACAGGATCTCGGTGAGCTGCTCCATGGCGATTCGGGTGCGATCAGACGCGCGCCGCCCCTCGACCCGCGACCCAGCCGCCGCAAAGGAGCAGGGCCACGGCGCCGGCGAGGATCCAGACCGTGCGATCGGCGGGCGGGGCTTCGCCGGACGCAATCGGCTCCAGCACCCGACCGCGGACCTCGGTCGAGCCGGAAGCGGACGGGCTTCGCGGAGAGTCATCGGGGGGCGCGCTCGCGCCCTCGCTCGGTCGGGTTTCGGATGAGGCCGCCACCCGCGCCGGCACCAGCTGCGCCGACGCGGCCTGGAGCGCCTGCGCTGCATTCGCGACGGCATCGGCCGTGCCTGCGATCTGCACCAGCACACCCGCATCGACTGCGCCTGGCACCTGCCCGAGAACCGAAGCCCGGAACTCGGCCAAGGCCACGTTGCCTCCGCCGCGCAAGCCGCCGCCCTCGCCGTGTCGCGCCAAGGAGTCCACGTACTCGCCAGCCAACTTCGCGCGCAACGCCGGACTCGCGTCCCAGTAGCCCTTGCGGATCGCCTCGAGAGTGACCTCGAGCAGCTCCTGGTAGGCGTAGGGACTCTCCTCTTCGAACCACTCGCCAAGGCCCAGGTCCAGGCGATCGTCGACATAGGTCTCCACGATCTGCTCCCAAGTCGCGGCGTCCACCGCCGACTCGCGCATGATCGCCCAGCCCAGGGTGTTCGACACGTGCACGGCGATCTGGTCGCCACCGGCGTGGCCCTCGGCCATCATCCCCTCGATCCACTTGCGGTTGAACAGCCGCACGCGGTAGTCGCGCCGCAGGGCCTCTTGCGCATCGACGATCTGCGCGCGGTCGGGATCGCGGACGTCCGTCAGAAGGAACAGCGGCTCGCGCCCGGTCAGGTACTTCACCGCCCGCGAGAGGCTGCCGCCCTGGTACCAGTCGTACTTGTTCGACAGGGGGCTGCGGGTGCGGTCCGACCAACTGCGCAGGATCGCTTCGGTGCCCTGGATCTGGCGCTCGAAGGCCTCGGGCGCGTGCTCGCCCCAGGCGCCCTCGGTGTAGACGTGGCGCACGTGGGAGAGGTAGGTCTCCATCAGCTCCTGCTCCGAGTCCCACTCACCCGAGCGCTCGACCAGGTAGTAGTAGCCGGCGCTGCCCATCTGGCCCGGCGGGTAGCCGAACAGGCGCGCGCGGGAGAGTACGTCCGCACGCTCAGGAGCCATCCCGAGGCCGCGCAGCTCGTCGCGTGTGCGCGCGGTGTTCTCGAAGACGCGGTTCTGCGGTTCGTCGAGGGCCGCGACGAGGCGCACCGCCTCGTCCAGCAGGTGCATGCGACTGGGCAGGAAGTCGCGGTAGTAGCTGAGCGCAGAGATGAACACGTCGATGCGCGGGCGGCCCAGCTCCTCGCTCGGGATCAGCTCCAGGCTGTTGACCAGGTTGCGGGAGTCCCACACCGGCCGCACCCCGAGCAGGTACAGGATCTGCGCCTCCATCACCCCGTAGTCCTGGAAGCTCGCGAAGGAGTTCAGGGTGAAGCCGACCTTGGCGGGGTAGTGGCCCTGGTCCTCGAGCTGCGCCACAAGGAATTGGTCGATCAGCGCGCAAGCCAACTCCCACGAGGGACGGCTGGGGATCTCCTCGGGGTTGAGCAGGTACATGTTGCGCCCGGTCGGAAGCACGCCCGGGTTGCGGTCGGGGCTGTTGCCGGGCCCGGGCTCGACGAAGCCGCCGGACAGGGCGGTCATCAGACCGTCGATCTCCGAGCCGGCTCCTGCCAGGCCCGCGGCCAGGCGCACCGCCAGCTCGAGGCCCTTGCGCACGCCCTCGGTCAAGCGGACAGCGGCGGCCTCGCCTCCGATGGCGTGCAGAGCGGACTCGCCGTCGAGGCCGCGCATCAGGTGCAACTCGAGCAGGCGCTCGGCGCGCCCGCGCTGGAGCTGGTCCCAGTCCCCCGCCGTGGCGCCGCCGCGGGCCGGCACGCCGATGGCCTGTGCCAGGTCGTCGAGGAAGCGCGAGCCGAGGCAGGTGACCAGGTAGGGCACCAGCACCTCCTGCGCGGGCGGCTCGCCCAGGGTGTGCAGGCTGATCGGCGTGGTCTCGTTCTGCACCTCGTGCAGGTAGTCGGAGACCGCGGCGATGGCATCCACGGTCAGAAGGCCCGCGTCGTCCTGCGCCAACTCCAGGTCGCGGTCCAAGCGTTCGGCCAGCGCGCGTTCGGTGATCGTCGCGCGGAACTCCTCGCGCAGCGCGCCCGGCTCGAGCGCCATCCACTTCTCGATGTCGTCGTGCAGGGAGAGCAGCTCGTCCGCAATCCCCGCGGACACGCTGGGCGGCACCATGTGGTCCACCAGCACCGCGTAGGCGCGGCGGCGCGCCGGGGTCGACTCACCCAGGTTGTTGACCACCCACAGGTTGATGTTCGGCACGCGGCCGAGGATCAGGTCGGTCCAGTCGTCCTCCGCGGGGCCGTTCGACTTGCCCGGGAGCAGGAACTCCGTGCCGTGGGTGCCGAAATGCACCAGGGCGTCGGCGCCGTACTCCTGCTGCAACCAGAAGTAGGTCGCCAAGTAGTTGTGCGAGGGCGGCACCAGCCGATCGTGGGCCAGGGACGGATCGTGGGCCTCGCCGCGCAGGGGCTGGGGCAGCAGGGTCACGCCCGGGCCCAGCTCGACCCGCGGCAGGACCATGAACTCCGCGCCCTCGTCGTTCTTCCAGACCTGGATGCGGCCCGGCGGCGCCCCCCACTTCTCGATCAGCTCGCGGCGACGGTGCAGCGGCACCCGCTCCTCGAACCAGGCCCGATAGGTCTCGGCCGGGATCAACACGGCCTGGCCGCTGCGCGCCAGGCGGTCGAGTTCGTCCGGAGCCCAGGCGCCGATCTGCTGGCCGTGGTCGACCATGCGCTCCAGCAGGTCGTCCTCGTCGGTCGGGAGCGGTCCGGTGGCGTAGCCCTCCGCCTGCATGCGTCGCAGAACGGCCATCAAGCTGCGCGGCGCGTTCAGGAACATGCCCGTCGCGCTGCCGCGCATCAGGTCGGCCTTCCCCAGCTCGCGGTTGTAGTAGACGATCGCGACGTGCTTGTCCGCGTTGGGGCTGCGACCGAGGTGCGCCCAGGCGACGGCCCTGTCGGCCAGGTGGTCGATCCGATCGGGGATAGGCGTCAGGTCCTCCGGACTGTTGCGCCCGCGCAGGGTGCCCGCCCCGACCTGGGGCTCGATAGCGCCCAAGACCTCCTGGGAGGTCATCTGGAAGGCGACCGTGCTGGCGTCGAGCCCCTCGTCGCTGGACTTCCATTCCTCGATCGACTGCAGGCGGAAGAAGATCGAGTGCAGGTGCGGCACACCGAGCTCGGAGCGCAGGCTCGGTTCCGCCAGGCTGTGGCAGATGTGGAGCACCACGTCGGGGGCGAACTCCAGCATCTGCTCCCGGTAGGCCGGCTGACCGTCCTCGATCACCAGGGCCGTCATGCCGCGCGTCTCGAGTGCATCGACCAGGGCGGCCACCACCCGCGGCTGTTGGATCAGGCGGTGGATGTGGTGCACGGCGATCGCCGCGCGGGGGGCGTCGGCGGCGCCGGGCGTGCGCTCAGAGGCCCAGTCGAGGTAGGCGGCCACGCCGGCGAAGCCCTCGTCGACCTCCGGGTGGAACAGAGTCGCTCCGCTCTCGGTCCTGGGCGGCAGGACCTCCCCGGCCTGGCCGAGGTGGGCCACCAAGACGTACAGGATCAGTCGGCGCAGATTCTCCGGACCGGACGCGCGGTACAGGGCGGTTACCCGCGGATCGGTGACCACGGTTCCGTCCGCGGTCAGCTCCGGCAGTACGTTGTCGAGGCCGCCACTGATGGCGAGAACCACCAGGTCGGGGTTCGCGGCGCGGGCGCGGCGGATGGCGCCTGCGCATTGCACGGCGTCCTCGGCGCGCAGATGCTGAATCAGAACGGCGTCCAGATCGGACCAATCCGGCGCCTCGCTCGAGTGGAAGTCCTCGTCGAGGCCCACCGCCTCGGCTCCCAGACCCCGCGCCCCGGCGACGATCGGCTCGATCGCCCCGCCGTGCAGTCCGAGCAAGCCGAGCCGGGGCAGGTCGCCGATGGGCGCCGCGGCGGATGACGGGCCCTCCTGTTGAGCTCGAGTGGTGAGCGGCGCCCCCGCGAGCACGAGTAGTGCGACCAGAAGTCCCACGAAGCTCCGCCCGTACCGCGGCGGACGCCGCCGCACCGCCTCACTGCACTCGCCCCGAACCTTAGGATCTCCGCCCATGCCCGAGTCCATCCCTCCGACGGTCTGCATACCGCTCAGAAGCTCGCGCTGATGCCGAGGACGAAGTTGATGCCCGGGGCGTCGATGCGCGAGTCCTTCACTCGATAGGCCTTGTCGCCGACGTTCTCCACGCCGACGTAAAGGGTCGAGTGCTTGCCGAGTCGCCGTCCGCCGCGCAGGTTGACCACCCCGAAGCCGGGCAGGGAACCGTCGCCGCCGATCAGCCCCGACGAGGGGTCCTGGGGATCGACGAAGAAGGCCGGATCGCTGGTCTTGCGGTTGCTGGGGATGCGGTCGAACTTCCGCACCAGCCAGAGCTCCGCTTCCAGCCACCAGCGGCTCTCGCTCGCCTCGCGCGTCTCGTCCAGGCGCAGGCCGACCAGTCCGTTGGCCGGATAGGCCCGATCCAGGGGCTCGCCGCTGCCCGAGTCCTCGCCGTAGATCCAGGCGAAGTTGCCATAGCAGGAGAACTCGCCCTCGTCGACCACCGCCCGACTCCAGTCCCGCGGCAACCAGCGCCGGGCCTCGACTTCAACACCAGTCGCACGCACGGTGCCGTCGGAGTTGCCCTTGACGTAGACGGCCTCGCCGGGATCCTCGAAGCCGCTGCCGTCCACGTCGACGAAGGTCGAGCCGTCGAAGGTGCCCGGGGCCGACACGATCGCGTTGTCGACTTCCGTGTAGAAGCCCGTCGCAGCCGCCGAGTAATCCTCGTCCTCGGTACGCACGCCCAGCTCGTAGGTCCAGCTCGACTCCGGCTCGAGGTTCGTGGCCGGCACGTTGAAGCCGAAGGTGAACTGCCCGAAGCTGAGCAGGTCGTTCTTGTTGGGGGCGCGGAAAGCGCGCCCCACGTGGGCCACCAGGTTGGTGTGATCGGTCAGCGCATAGACGGCGCCAAACCCGCCGGTGACGGCCTGGTCGCTCTCGTTCAGCTCCAGGTCGTTCAGGGACAGGGCCCCGTTGCCGATGGCGGTCTGCAGCACCGGATCGAGCTGCCCCAACTGGGGCGCGCTGGAGTCGAGGGTGAAGCTGTCCCAACGCAGACCCAGGTCGAGGCGCAGGCGCTCGGTCGCCTGCCACTCGGACAGGACGTAGGCGGCGGGGTTGATCCACTCGACGTCCGGATCGACGGTGCCCGCCTGGGGGTTGCTCTTCTCGATCTGATCCCGATGGACGTGCAGCCCGTAGATCAGGCGCACGTCGCTGCCGACGTAGGACGTGGCCTGAACCTCGAAACCGAGGGTCTCCTCGTCGGAGTCGGAGTCGAAGAACTTCTCGTCGATGAAGTCCTCCTGGTCGTGGAAGTAGCCGGTCACCTCCAGCTCGCTCACGAAGCCGCCCAGATCCTCGGCCCGGTAGCGCGCGCCGTACAGGTCCCGGTCGTTCGACTGGACCCAGTTCGGGCGGTCATAGCGATAACCCCTGGGCCGCGAGAAGGACTGCAGGAACAGCTCGACCGACGACTTGGCGTCGATACGCAGGTCGAGTTGTGCGTCCAGGTCGCGCTCGCGCCAGCCACTCGGGGATTGGACCCCGACGCCCTGTCCGCCCTCGACGTCACCGATCTCGCGGGAGGTGCCGCCGATGTGCGCGAAGACGTCGCCGTCCGAGTAGTAGCTCTCGACCCGGCTCGACCACTCCTGGTCGGCGCTCCCGTAGCGGGTGTAGAGGTTGCCGCCGAGGCTCGGCTCGGGTGCGAAGCGGGGAACCTCGTTGCTGATCACGTTGATCACCCCGCCGATGGCGTCGGAGCCGTAGAGCACCGAACCCGGGCCGCGCACGACCTCGATCCGATCGATATCGAGGGCGTCGATGTTCTGCAGGTACGAGTTGGGACCCGCGAAGAGCCCGGCCGTGTTGCGCCGGATGCCGTCGAAGAGGTAGGTGACACGGTTTCCCATGAATCCGCGCAGGATCGGTGCGCCACCCAGGTGGCCGGTCTTCTGGACCCAGATCCCCGGCTTGCGCCGCAGGGCCTCGGCGGCGGTGCGCGCGCTCTGCTCGCGCAACTCCTCGCGCGGGACGACGGTCACCGCGAGCGGAATGTCGAACGGCCGCTCGGGGTGCCGCGTGGCGGTGACCACGGTTTCGGAGGCGTCGGTTCCGGGAGTGGCTGCCTGCCGCCCATCGCGGCCAACGACCCCTGCGCCTGCTACTTCGGCCGAATCGGTGGCCGGGCGAGCGACCACTCCCGGGTCGGCTCCGGGGTCGGCCGAGCCGGACACTTGGTGCGACGCGAAGGCCAGGGCCTCGCACCCAACCAAGAGCGAGCCGGTGAGGATGCAGACACGAAGGGGCGAAGTCAGACCGCGCAATGGTGTTCCTCGATGGACGGCTCGACGCGGGCCTGGCCCGCGCGCCGGCGCTTGGGGAGGGCGCTTGAGCGCCGGTACGGGGGGAGGTGCCGAGGTCGACCAACCCCGAACGATGGTCCGGTCGAGGTAGCCGATCAGCCCGAAGCCGCCACGGTCCCGTCGTTCCCAACGGAGTCGCTGCGTGGGGCCCGGGAACGGAGTTCACCCCGGCCGGTTCACGCTTGGTCAGAGGATTTTCCAGTCGGCTGGCGGCGGATCCGACGCGCCGGCCGGCACCGCTCGATCGGAACGCCGAGCGAGCCCAGGACACCTGCGCGGAAGCGCCACTCCCGTGACCGGGCCGATACCGAGTCCGGCCGGGGCCGCTGGTAGGATCGCCCGACCGCCGGCGACTCGCCCGGCGCCCCTTCGAACGTCGAGCCGAGGAGCCTCCCATGCTGACCCTGTTGCTGTCGGTTGCCACGGGCCAACTGGTCGAGTCGCCGCGCGCGCCGGCCCAGGCCGAGCGTCCACCGCTCGAGCGGATCAACTTCAGCGCTCCCCGTCGCCTCGTCGCCGCGGGCCAGCCGGTACGCACTCCCCCGCCCGGCTACGCCACGCCGACCCTCTTCGATCTGACCGGCGACGGTCTGCGCGACCTGGTGGTCGGACATTTCAAGGATGGACGGATCAAGGTCTACCCGGCCCTGGCCGAGGGCCGCTTCGCCGAGGGTGAGTGGCTCATGGCCGGCGGGGAGATCGCCCAGGTGCCCGGGGTCTGGTGATGCACCAGCGCGACTCCACAGTTCGTGGACGTCAACGGTGACGGGCTGGTCGACCTGCTCTCGGGCTCCTTCCGACAGCGCGAGGGCGACCACCGCTTCGGCCTGTTCTGGGTCATGGCCGGGGTCGAGGGTGGCGGCTTCCGCGCCCCCGAGGTGCTCGAGGGGTCCGACGGCCAGCCGCTCGTGATCGGCTCCCCCGACGCCACCAGCTCGGAGCGAAGCTGCACCCGGCCCACCGCCGTCGACCTGAACGGCGACGGCTGGCCGGACATTGTCAGCGGCAACTCCGCCGGGACGTTCCACGTCTTCGCCGGCGAGGGTCCTGGCCGCTTCTCGCCGCGCAGCCACGAGCTGCGCCGGACTGGTGGATCCCGCGTGGCGGTCTCGTCCAAGAGCGACCCGTTCTTCATCGATTGGGACGGCGACGGCGACCAGGACCTGGTCAGCGGCTCCTCGCGGGGCGTCTACCTGTTCCTGAACGAGGGCGACGTCCACGCTCCGGTCTTCGGCCAGCCCCGCACCCTGGTCGAGGGGGTCCTGCCCGAGCACTCCCCCGACCCACCGCGCTTCGGCGACGCCCACCTCCGCGCCCCCGAGCAGAACCTGCGCGTGTGGGCGGGCGACCTCGACGGGGACGGCCTGGTGGACCTCCTGGTCGGCGACAAGGCGACGGTGACCTACCCGGCCGAAGGCCTGGACGAGGCCACGGCCGCGACCCGGCTCGCCCAATGGAACGCCCGCAGCCAGGCGCTCCAGCGGCGCACCGTGACGCCGGAGCTGACCCAGGAGGCATTCCAGGCGGCCTGGGACGCCCTGTGGGCGGAGCGCGCGGAGATCGTGGAAGGAAGCGGCGCCGGGTTCGTCTGGATGTACCTGCAGCGCCCCGCGCAGCCCACTCGCCGAGCCCCCGCGTCCCCGGGCCCCGACGCGGGCGGACCCCACTGACCACCGGCGCCGACTGGCCCGGAACGACCCTCGACCCTCTGATTCCGAAGTGAGGCAAGCATGTTGATCGTGATGTTGGCCGCCGCCCTGGCCCAAGGGCCCGACGCGGCCGGGGTCGCCCCGATTCGAGCCGCCCAGCCGAACCGATCGGCGAAGTCCGTCCAGTTCGCCCCGCCGGTGCGCCTGCAGGCCGCCGGGGCGGTGATCCGCACCGAGGCGCCCGGCTACGCCGCGCCGGCCCTCCACGACCTGGACGGCGACGGCCACGCAGACCTGGTCGTCGGGCAGTTCAAGGGCGGGAAGATGATGGTCTATCCGGGCCTCGGCCAGGGGCGGTTCGGCGCCGGCGATTGGCTGCGCGCGGCGGGCGACGTGGTCGAGGTGCCCGGCGTCTGGTGATGCACTTCCTCGACTCCACAGTTCGTGGATGTCAACGGCGACGGACGCATCGACCTGCTCTCGGGCTCCTACTCTCGGATGGAGGAGGACATGGCCGGCCTCTTCTGGGTCCTGCCCGGGCTCGAGGGCGGCGGCTTCGGTGAGCCCGAGACCCTGCTCGGGACCGACGGCGAGCCGCTCATCATCAGCGGCGTGGACGAGTCCATCGGCAAGATCTGCACCCGCCCCACCGCGGTCGACTTCGACGGCGACGGGCACCTGGACATCGTCTCCGGCAACTTCGAGGGCACCTTCCACCTGTTCCGCGGCGCGGGGAACGGAGCCTTCGCCCCGGACTCGGTACAACTGACCCGCGGGGGCGAGCCCTTGGTCGTGGAGCACCACAGCGACCCGGTCTTCTTCGACTGGGACGGGGACGGCGACTTGGACCTGGTCAGCGGATCGGTGCGCGGCATCGACCTCTTCGAGCACACCGGCGCGGGGCCGGCGGACTTCGCCGAGCCCGTCGAGCTGTTCGACGTCCCGGTGAGCCGCGCGGTCATGTCCGGCCAGATCGTCTTCGGCGAGGGGCACATCGACGGTCCCCAGGGCTCCCTGCGGGTGTGGGTCGACGACGTCGACGGCGACGGCCGCTTCGACCTGCTCGTCGGCGACTGCGCGCAGGTCACCACGCCGGGCGAGGGCCTCGACGAGGCCGCCGCCCGCGAGCGGCTCGACGCCTGGGACCTGCGCGAGGCAGAGTTCATGGAGCGCTTCCAGGCGGCCGGGTCCGAGTGGACCGACGAGCTCACGGCCGACTACCAAGCCCTCTGGGACGCCCGCGGAGAGATCCTCCACGAGGACGGCACCGGCTTCGTCTGGTTCCTGCGCCAGCTCCCGCCGAGCGAGTCCTGAGGACCTCGGGGCGCGCGGCGATCGACGCCCGGCCCCGCCGATGCGCAGGCATCGGCGGGGCCGGGGATCGCGGCGGCCGGACCGAGTCCACCGGGACTCGGTCGCGCTCGGCATCACCCCTTCGGGAGCTCAGCCCCTGAAGAACAGCGGGCTCCAGCGCACGATGGCCCACAGGGCGATGACCGCGTCCTTGGGCCCGATCTTCTTGCCCTCGGAGTAGTCGCGGCCGGCGTAGCTGATCGGGACCTCGTAGATCCGGCAGCGCAGGCGCGCGACCTTGGCGGTGATCTCGGGCTCCACCGCGAAGGTGCTCGACTGGATGTCGATCTTGTCCGCCACCTCGCGCCGGAAGACCTTGTAGCAGGTCTCCATGTCGGTCAGGTTGAGGTTGGTGAAGCAGTTCGACATCAACGTCAGGAAGCGGTTCCCGAGGTAGTGGTAGAACAGGTGCACGCGCACGTAGGGGCCACCCAGGAAGCGGCTGCCGTAGACAACGTCGGCGCCGGCCTCCTCGATCGGGCGCAAGAGCACGGGGTAGTCGGCCGGGTCGTACTCGAGGTCCGCGTCCTGGATCAGGACCACGTCGCCCGAGACCTTGCTGAAGCCCGTGGCCAGGGCGCCGCCCTTGCCCTTGTTGACCTCGTGCCGGAAGCAGCGCACGTTGTCGTACTGCTGCTCGAGCTTCGCCATGATCTCGGGCGTCGAGTCCTTCGAGCAGTCGTCGACGAGGATCAGTTCCTTCTCGTAGGGCGCCTGCTGGACGCGCTCCACGATCTCCTCGAGGGTCGTTTCCTCGTTGTAGACCGGGATGACGATGGAGAGCTTCATGTCTTGGGCGGGGGCAGCGGGGCCTTCGGGGGGCGGGCAGTATCGGTGTTCCGGCCGGCGCGGATCGATCCTGGATTCGATTTCGGCGGTGACGGACAGCTGAATCAGCGGTGCGGCTCGGCACCTTCGGCCTCGAGGCCGTCGAACAGGCGGTCGAGGCCCATGAACTGCGCCAGCCCCTCGTGGAGCTGGCGGTAGCCCGGCTCGTCCTCGATACACCAGCCCGGCTTGTGGAACAGAGTGAAGATCTCGGCGTCCGGCCGGCGGCGCTTGGCCTGGACCTCGGTACGCCGGGCCATCCAGTGGTCCCAGTTGCCCAGGAAGTCGTTGATGCCGATCAGGTCCGCCGCGCAGACCCGCCGCACGCCCTGGGTGTCCTGGACTGCGTGGCGGGCGCGGTCGAACAACCGGCCGACCACCCCGTGGGAGCGCGGCTCGGCCCGCTCGATGCGGTAGGGCCCGGAGTCCTCGATCCCGGCCACCACCAGCATGCGTCGCAGGAACAGACCGAACATGGCCGGCATGACCTGGCGCAGGTGGTCGTCGTCGTAGTTCTTGAAGCAGGCCAGGACCGGGTTGCGCGTCTGCAACAGGCGCACGGTCTCGATCGGGAAGGTGCGCGAGGTGCTCGAGTGGTGGTGGTAGCACACGGCGCGCGGCGCGTAGTGCACCTCGTGCCCCTGGACCCACATGCGCCAGCCCAGGTCGACGTCCTCGTAGTAGGCGAAGAATTCCTCGTCGAAGCCGCCCACTTCGCGAAAGACGTCGGCATCCACGGCCATGGCTCCCCCGCAGGCGAAGAGGGTCCGCGTGGGCACGTCGTGCTCCGGCCCGGGCTTGACCAAGTAGCCCTTCTGGATGCCGATGCCGTGGAAGTTCATGCCCCCGCCGGCGGAGTTCATCAACTTGCCGTCCCAGGACAGCATCTTGGCCGTGGCCGCCACGCACTCGCCGCGCACCACCGGACCGACCAGCTCGCGCAACCAGGTCGGCTCCACGCGCATGTCGTTGTTCAGGAAGACGTACAGCGCCGGGTCGTCGGCCGCCTGGGCGCCCTGGTTGCAACCGGCTGAGAAGCCCACGTTGCGCGGGTTGGCCACGAGGTTGACCCAGGGCCAGCGTCGGCGCACGGTCTCGACGCTGTCGTCGGACGAGCCGTTGTCCACCAGCACGACCTCGACCAGCTCGCGCGGGTAGTCCATGGCGCGCAGGCTCTCGAAGCAGCCTTCGAGGTGGTGCAGGCCGTTGTAGTTGAGGATCACAATGGCGACCTTGGGCAGGTCGCCGTCGGAGAGGGGCGGACCGGGGTCGAGGACCGTGGTCAAGGACTTGGCCGGGAAGGAAGCCTTCGAAGCGGCGCCGCCCTTCACCTTGCCTGAATCGCCCGTCTGTGAACCGCGCTTCACAGCCCGGGCCTCGCTCGTGCCGTCCTTGTCGGCACGGCTCTTGTCCGCGCCGGCCTTGTTCCCGCCGCGCTTTCCGGCCCCGTGCTTTCCGCGTCCCTTACCCATCAGACGCGCTCTCCATCGAGCTCCCGCACGGTCACGGTCGCGAGCCGCAGGAAGCAGTCCGGCACCCCGTGGCCCCGTGCTCCATCGATCCGCAGGGTCTGCGGCCCCTCGAGCTCGACCTCGAAGCTGAAGCTGCGCAGGAAGTCCGTGTCGCCCTCGGCCACGAAGGGCTCGATGTCGCCGAACTGCCGCTCGCCGGCCAGCAGGCGTCCACCGAGCTGCGTGTCCTTCTCCGCCGCCAGGGCGTAGATCTGCACCGTCACCTCGTGTCGCCCCGGGCGACGCACGGGTAGGTCGAAGAGCACCGCCGCGCCGCCGGGACGGAGCAGCAGCATGTCGGTGCCCTGCTGGTCCACGGGCCCGATGCGCTTGGCCGCTTCGATGCCCACGTACTCGGCCACCACCGCCGCCTTGGAGCGATCCCGCCCGGCCACCAGGGCCCGGTAACGGAACTCGGTCTCAGCTGCGTTCTCGGCGATGGTCTTGATCCGCATCCAGTCGCCCGAGAGCTGGCCGGCCAGGCCGGGCTCGTCGACGAAGCGCCGCATGATGCGCGCCAGGTCCACGTCGTCGCCGGTCTTGAAGTGCAGCCCGTCGACCCCGTCGCGCACGTACTCGGCCATTCCGCCGATGTCGCTGGCGATCACCGGCGTCTTGGTCAGGAAGGCCTCGTGGATCGTGATCGGCGAGTTCTCGAACCACACCGAGGGCACGATCAGCACGTCGATCTCGGCGTAGACCTCGCTCAACTTCGAGTTGTCGAAGCGCCCGTGGAAGTGGACGTTGTCGCCGGCCAGGGCCTGGAGCTGGGCGTGGTGCTCGTCGTGCTCGGGGTCGAAGCCGCCGTAGACGTTGAGGGTCGCGGCCGCGCCAGAGAGGTGCGACATGGCCCGCACCAGCGTCTCGCCGCCCTTGTACCAGACCAGCGTCCCGACGAAGCCGAAGCGCACGCGCCCCTGGGGATCGGGCTGCTTCTTCAGGGCCTCGACGTGGTCCGTGCGTAGGCCGTTGTCGCTGTAGACGAAGCGATCCTTGTCGAAGGCGCCGGTCTCGAGCAGCTTGGCGCGCAGGAACCGACTCGGCGAGACCAACAGGTCCGCACAGGCGTAGGCGCCGAGCACCACCTCGGGCCGCCGACGCAGGTCCTGGTAGCCCTCCCAACGGCGCAGGGAGCGGTCCCCCAGCTTGCCGCGGGTGGCGCGCTCCGCGAAGGCGTCCAGGGCCCCGCCGAAGACGCGCCCCAGGCGCTTCATGCGCGGAATCTGGTCCAGGTGCCGCTCCTTGACGCAGAGCAGGCAGCCGGCGCCCATGTTCTCTTCGCAGCGCTCGCCGTCGGGCCGGATCAACTGCACCCGTGCGCACACGGCCCAGTAGTCGTGGCAGTGGACGATGGTCGGGAAGCCGAGCTCCTTGGCGATGCCGACGAGTTTGGCCGAGAGGTGGATCAGGTGCTGGAAGTGCACCAGGTCCGGCTGCTCGTCGATCAGCACCTTGCGGAAGGCCGACTCTATCTGCTCGCGCGAGTAGCTGTCGGCCAGGTTGCGGTGCTGCAAGCGGTGGGTCAGGGCCAGCACGCGCAGGCCCTCGAACTCGCGCTCGACCACGGAGAACTCGGGCGCGCCGCCCTGCGCCTCGCTGCGCCCGTCCGGCACCCGCGCGAGCACGGTGACGCGATGCCCGCGCTCGACCAGGGCCTTGGCCAGGGTCAGGGTGTAGATCTCGGTGCCGGCCCAGGTGTCGGGCGGGAAGCCGTGCACCACGAGCAGCACGTTCAAGTGCGCGCTCTTCAAGAGCCGCGACTTCTCGCGCCGGCCGCGCGACTTCTGACCGCCCTCGTAGAGTCCGTCGAAGGTCGCATCGCGCAGGGCCGCGGCCTCGCGCTGCAGCTCGCGCGCGCGAGTGCCCTCGAAGCCCAGCTCGCGGATCGTCTCCGCGTCGGCTGCCGCAGCGCGCTTGGCCACCGCGCGACCGAGCTGCACCGTCGGGATGCAGAGGCGGTCGAGCCACTCGACGTTGAAGCGCCCGTCGATCACAGCCCGCGACCTCGACTCCGCCGGGGTGTAGTCGTGGCTGTGCTCCACCACGGCGTCGGCGTCGTAGACCACCGTGTAGCCGGCCTCGAGCAGGGCCCGCGCCATCAGCATGTCCTCGCCGAAGCTGGTGCGCGGGAAGGGGTGCAGCTCCCACAGCTCGCGGCGAATGGCCGAGGCCACGTCGTTGAACAGGCACAGCTGCCGCCGCGCCTCCGGCGTCATGGCCAGGTACTCCTCCCAGGGCGGCAGGCGCGTCTCGCGGCGCTGGTCGGAATAGCCCGGGTCGGTGGCGCTGACCACCCGCGTGACGTCGTCGCAGTCGGGCCGCGGCACGTTGCGGCAGGTGACCGCGGCCACCTGGGGGTCGGCGAAATTGGCCACCACGCGGGTCAGCCAGTCGTCCCCCACCGGGATCGCGTCCTGGGTCAGGTAGACCAAGAGGTCGCCCCGCGAGCGCGCCGCCAAGAGGTTCCGCGTGTCGCCGTGGTCGAACTCCTCCTGGTGGATGCGCTCGACCTCGAGCGGCACCGGGAAGCGGGCCCGCGCGCGCTGGAGGATCTCGAGCGTGCCGTCGGAGGAGCCCGAATCGATGGCCAGGAAGTCCCAGTCCAGCTCCAGATCCTGCCGCGCCAGGACGCCCAGCACCCGCTCCAGGAACTCCGCCCCCTGCCAGGTGGGCATCAGGACGGACACGGAGCGCAGGGGCCTGGTGGCCGCCGGCAGCACTTCGCCGCCGCTTCGGGGTTGGGACGTCAAGGGTCGGGGGGGTCCTCGGGGGGGCCAGGATACGGGGCCCGCGGGCCGATGTCGCGGCCCCGGGCGGCCCTGGGCGTGCGAAGACCCGCCGACTCAGGCGCGCAGATCCTCGGCCGCGGTCGGACCGGGCGGGATCGTTATCGGCATCGGCGGCCGCAGCCGTCCACCTGTTCCGCGACTGCCGACGTACTGACCGAGGATCTGGGCGCCGCGCAGGACCGGCGCGCGCAGGAGGTCGCCCAGGTGCCGCAGGACCCCGGCGCGCCGCACCTCGCGCAGGTCCGAGGCCAGCTCGAAGCACCAGCCCCGCGCCGCCGAGCCCAGGGTCGGGCGCATGGCCCAGTCGTGGGCGGCGCGGTGGAAGCGCGCGTCCTGGCGGTAGCGCGCGAAGGCCTTGCGGGCGGAGTAGCGGTGGGCGTGGTAGGCCACCGCCGCCGGCGCGTAGGCCAGGCGCCAGCCGCTGGTCAGGGCGCGGGCGGCCCAGGCCACGTCCTCGCCGAAGTCGATCGTGGGGAACGGGATCTCTGCGAAGGCCGAGCGACGGATCGCGCTCGCCACGTTGTTGAAGCGGATGTGGGCCACGCGCTGGATCGGCGGCAGCTCCCACAGGCCCGCGACCTGGTCGAGATCGCGCACGCCGGGCTCGGGCGAGGCCTCGGGCAGGTCCAACACCGTGCGCGCGGTGAGCAGGTCGTCGCCGGGGTTTGGTAGCACGCGGGCGTAGGCCCCGGCCACCCGCGGATCGGCGAAGGGCTCGATCAGCCGCGCGAGGAAGTGGGAGTCCGAGGGCAGGGCGTCCTGGCTCAGGAAGACCAGGAACTCGCCCTTGGCGTCGGCGGCGCGCTCGGTGCGGGTGCCGCCGTGGGAGAAGTCCTCGCGGCGGATGCGGCGCACGTCGGCGCCGGCCTGCTCGAGCAGCTCGACGCTGCCGTCGCTGGACGACGAGTCCACTGCCAGGAGCTCGAAGCCGCCCTCCAGCTCCTGCTCCGCCAGGCGCGGCAGCAGGCGTTCGAGGTCCGCGCGACCATTGAGGGTCGGCAGGACGATGGAGACGAGGGGGGCGGGCATGGGCGGGGGGGCGGGTGCAGCTTGCGACTTTCTACGCGGGCGCGGCCCAGTCTTTTCGACCGAGGGGGGTCGATTGCCTTCGCGGCCGACCGCCGCCGGGGTCCGGATACGGTCCCCCACTCGATCGGCGGCCCCGGGCCGCGCGTCACGGGATCCGCGGTATCGCGGCGGCCTGGTCCGTTGGCCGCGCAGCGAGGAGCGCCCCACCGAGGACCTCTCGGTCCGCGCGCCGCCGCTCGCGAGCGATGGGTGACCGCCGGTCCGGCGCACTGGCCGTGGATCCCGACGACCGCTGCCGGCTAATCTCCCCCCCATGGCCGCCGACCGCCTGCCCCTGGCCCTCGGGCTCCTGATCGCCCTGGTGCTCTCCGGCACCCTGACCATCGCCGGCCTCAAGGCGGGCATCTTTCCCGGCGTCAGCCCCCTGGTGGTGCTCTTCGCCTGGGGCCTGTTCGCCCGGCGCGTGGGCCAGGGCGGCGGGCGGCGCTTCCTGAACATCGCCCAGGTGGCCGGCTCGGCCGGCATGGCGGTCGCCGTGGGCGCCTGCTTCACCGTGCCCCTGGTGCCGATCCTGTTCGAGCAGCGCGGCCTCGAGGCCCCGCCGATCGACATCCCGACGCTGATCTGGATGAACCTGGCCGGAGCCCTGATCGGCTTCGGCTTCGTGGGCCTGGGCACGCGCAAGTTCCTCGGCGACCCGAGCCTGCCGGCGCCCGAGGCCCACGCCTGCACGACCCTGATCACGGCGGCGGCCTCGGCCAAGTCCGAGCGCCCGCCCCTGGCCGCGTCCCTGGGCCTCTCGGCCCTGTTCGGCTTCATCGCGCCCTTCCTGGTGCGCCTCGACCTGGCCCGCGAGAGCCTGCGGATCTGGCCCCCCCGCGACGCGGAGGACCCGGGGCCGGTGAACCTGGACCTGCCCTTCAACCCGATCTACCTGGGCATCGGCGCGCTGCTCAGTGCGTCGGTGGCCCTGTTGGTCTTCGGCGGCAGCTTCGTGAACCTGCTCGGCAACGCGGCCTTGGGTGCAATCGAGGCGGACTCGGCCTGGGCGGCGCAGTTCCCCGCCAACACCATGCGCTGGGTCGGCGGCGGGGCGATGACCGTGGCCGTGCTGTGGTCCCTGGCGCGCTTCGCGGAGGTCGGGCGGGACAAGCGGCCCAAGTACGACCCCGCGCCGGGCGAAGGCTCGATCGACCTGCCCCGCAACTGGCGCGTGGCCCTGGGCGCCTGCACCGCCCTGGGCGTGACGATGGTCGTGGGCTGGCTCTTCGCCGTGGACGGCCCGACGCCCTTCAGCTTGAGCATGGGCGCGGCCGTCCTCGCCTGCGCGGCGGTGATGGTGACCCTCGGCGCGCTGCTCTCGCTGCAGATCGGCAGCTCCGCCTCGCCGGTCTCGGGGACGGTCTTCGTCACGACGCTCGTGCTGTGCGCGACGGCGTTGTTCGTCGGGCGCCGGTCGCTGGTCGACGTGACGTTGATCACGCCCCTGCTCGTCGCAGCGTGCGTGGCGGTCGCTACCGCCAACGACTCGAGCCAGGACTACAAGACCCTGCAGCTCTGCGGCCTGCCGGTGAAGGACGGCCTGCTCGCCCAGGGCCTCGGCCTCTTGGCCGGAGCCCTCGCCGTGCCCTTCGCCATCTACGTCGCCCACGAGGCCTACCAACTCGGGAGCGCCGACCTGCCCGCCCCCCAGGGCGCCATGTTCGCGACCCTGGTCGACGGTCTGCTGCTGGAGCGCGACCTGCCCTGGTACCCGATCGCGATCGGCATCGGGCTCGGGCTCGTCGCGGTGCTGGGCGAGATCCTCGGCGCCCGCCGCGGCCTGCAGTTGCCGGCCATGGCCCTGGCCGTGGGCATCTACCTGCCCGCGGTCCTCGGCGTCGGCATCCTGATCGGAGCCATCTTCCGCCTGCTCGGCAGCGGCGGCGGAACGAGCGAGTCGGGCGCCCCCCAGGGCCGAGCGATCCTGACCGCCGCGGGCCTGATCACCGGCGCCGCCGCGTTCGAGCTGCTGCTCGGCATCGTCCTGCTCGCCGCACCCGGATTGGACCCGGCCGCGTGGACCGAGCACGGCCTGGGCGCGACCGTCGGAGCGCTCATCAGCAGCGTGTCGCCGGACATGGCGCCCGAGTTGATTGCGACACGTGTTGCGAGCGCGGCTGAGATCGTCGGTCAGTGCCTCGCCGCGCTCGGCATCGCGCTGATCGGCGGCCTGATCTGGTTCAACGCGCGCCGGTCGCGCCCGAGTTGATCGGACCGGCGGCGGTCGGCGCTGGCGTGGAGTTGGCGGCTCCTCCGAGCGCCGGCGCGCCGGAATCGGCGCCGAGGTCAAGCGGGTCGATGCCCATCAAGCCCAGCACGAGGGCCGTCGCGAGCCCCGAGACGACCGACACGCAGAGGATGCTCGCGACGATGCGGATCGCGCGGCTGACCCGACCTGACGTGCCCGAGTGGAAGCCCCACAGGGCCCAACAAAGGTAGACCAGGAACACGATCTGGTCGGCGAGGACGAAGAGCTCTTCCGGACCGCCGGCGAGGCCGGCAGCCAAGACGAGCAGCGCGCGCCAGAGGAAGATGTGGCCGGCGAAGTACAGGGTCAGCCACAGGTGCTCGACGTAGCGGGTGCGCGTGCCCAGGAAGCAGAGCTGGAAGGCGCCGGCGATCACCGGCAAGAGCACGAGGTTCAGCGCTTGACCATGGCTGACGATGAACTCGACCAGCTCACCCTGGTCGGCGTCGAGTGAATCTGTGCCGCCGGGGTGAACGAAGGCGATCGCCAGAAACCACAGGCCACTCGTGGCCAAGGCGTAGTGCAGGGGTGCGACCGAGACCACCCGACGGCCGGCCGCATGGGCCCGGGCGAAGCCGCCGGGATCGAGGGTCAGACCCACGACGGTCCGGGGCAGTCGCGACTCCAGGGAGAAGACCGCGCAAAGGACCTCCCACAGCCAGGAGGCCAGGGACGGACGACCCACGGAGGCCGCCTAGCCGCACTGGCTGCAGAACACGCCGTGCAGGGACTGACCGCAGTTGAGGCAAGGAGCGGCGGGCGTCGCAGCCATGGCCTCGCTCACACCCGGTCGCACAACTCCCGGAAGTGGCAGGTGCGGCATTCGCGGGCCTCGGGAGAGTCCGCCGGGATCTGGGGGAAGTCGGCGGGGTCGCCCATGCCGGCGTCGGCGTCGAAGTGGACGGCGCGCATGGCGGCCATGGACTCGGTGGCGCGGGCGAGGGTCGCGTCGAGGTCGGCGATCGTGAAGGTCTTCTCCACGTACTGGCCGCTGGGTAGGTAGGCGTCGACGCAGCGCACCGCCGAGGGATCCACGCCCCACTTCTGCTCGGCGTAGAGGCAGTACATGGCGAGCTGGAACAGGTCCTGCTCGCGCGGCGAACCCGTCTTCCAGTCGTAGATCCAGACGTCGTCGCCCTCGCGGAAGGCGAAGTCGGGGATGGCGAAGACCTTGGTCCCGTTCAGCTCGATGGTGCCGAGCTCCTCGCAGGCCAGGTAGTCCTCGGGCGAGGCGGCGCGCACGCGCTCGAGCTCGGGGGCCTCGAAGAAGGCGCGGGTGCCCTCGCGGATGCGCTCGACGTAGCGGGTGCCGTACTCCTTGGCGTTGTCGTTGGACTCGTCGACGCTGGGCTCGCCGTAGTAGTGCTCGGCCAGGCGGATGTTCTTCGCCGGGCGCTTCTCCCAGGCGGCGGCCTCGTCGCGCGACTGCTTGTAGCCGTCGCGCAGGGCCTTGAGGGCGTGGGCCTCGACCCAGGCGGCGTCGCGCTCGCGACCGCCGGCCTTCTCCTCGAACCAGGCCGCCAGGGCCTCGTGCAGGCAGTCCCCGGCCCACATGGGCAGGCGCGTGAGCTTCTTGAGCTTGTAGGCCAGCTTGCGCTGGGGCGGCGCGTCCCACGACCAGCCCAGCCAGGACAGGTAGTAGTTGTGGTAGTAGGAGCGCCGGCAGGTGGCGAAGGTGCCGCTGCGGGAGACGGACCATGAGAGCTCGTGTGCGAATGCCATCGCGCACGAGTCTCGGTTGCGACGGCGGCCGTCGCAAGCGCGCGCTCAGCTCGCGCGGGCGGCGGGCAGGTCGGGGCCCGCGGGCGGGGTCTGCGTGTCGCAGGGGGGCTCGTCCAGATCGACCAGCTCGAACTGTCCGTCGGCGGCGCGCAGGATCCGCGGCGAGGACTCGACCAGGGTCTCGATCTCGACCGGACCGCCCCACACCGCCGCGAGGTTCTTGATCGTCTCGCCGGCCTGGGCCAATTGCAGGTCGCGGCCGTCGTGGTGGTGCCGCAGGCGCAAGCAGCCGGTGTGGGCGTCGCGCGCGATCAACTCGATCTTGGGCAGCCCGCCCCAGGCGAGGTCGCCGAGCAGCTTCTCCTTCCACTTGACCCAGTCGAGGCCGGCCTGGCGCGCCGCCTGCAGGTCGCGCCTGCGGATCCCGAGGTACTCGAGCACGAACTGCTCGTCGACCAGCTCGTCGATCAGGCTCACGTCGCTGTGGACGCTGCGCAGCAGGAACAGGTCGTGCCCCTTCGACTCGGCGTAGCGCATCAGCCGCAGGCCGAGGCGGTAGGGATTGAGCTGCCCGGGCGCCGCGGACGTCGCCCCGGAGTGCACGTCGGCGAAGTCGATCACCTCCGACGGCTCGAGGATGCCGCCCGTGAGGATCTTGCTGTGCCAGTAGCAGGCCCAGCCCTCGTTGGCGATCTTGGTCAGGCGCTGCGGCGCGAAGTAGTAGGCCTCGGCGCGCACGATCCGCAAGAGCTCGCGCTCCCACTGCGAGAGGGGCGCGTGCTTCTCGAGGTAGCCCAGGATGTCGAGGGTCGGCAGGTCCGCGTCGGGCACCGGCAAGAGCTCCGCCACCGGCTTGTCGCGGGTCAGGGGCTCGCTCATCTGCTCGAGCAGTTGGAACGAGCGCTCCGACATGGCTGGACGCGGCTTGGGCCGCGCGGCCTGGGTGTGGCGGTGCAGGTAGGGGTCGATCAGGCCGTCCAGGGAGAGCAGGCGATCGAGGCTGCGCTCGACCTTCTCGAGCCCGACCGAGTCGATGATGCGCCGCACCTGGGTCGAGTGCCGCCCCATCGTGTCGAGCATGTGCCGGTCGGTGCCCGCGAAGCAGGCGTTGTGCTTGAAGAAGTCCGCGTGGCCGAAGACGTGGGCCATCACCAGCTTCTGCTCGAGCAGCGAGTTGGAGCGCACCAGGTAGGCGATGGTCGGGTCGTTGTTGATGACCAGCTCGTAGATCTTCGACAGGCCCCAGTCGTAGCCCTTCTGCAGGCGCTCGAAGTCCATGCCGAAGCGCCAGGAGGGATAGCGCACCGGGAAGCCGCCGTAGGCCGCCACGCCGTTCACGTCGCGGGCGTCGAGCAGCTCGAAGCACACGTCGAAGTGATCCAGCCCGCTCTCGGCGGCGGCCTTCTCGATCACCAGGGCGTGGTACTTGAGGGCGGTCGGCAGGTCGTGTCGCAGGCGCATGGGATCACCTCCCGGCGCCGAGGAAGGCGCGGATGCTCTCGGGGATCCCGCTGCGGTCCTCGAGGCTGACCGTGACCAGCTCGGGCACGTCCTCGAAGTGCGAGTCCAGGTCCTTCTTGAACTGCCCGGACCCGTGGGCGCTCTTGACCTGGCTGTAGCAGAACTGGTTGGCGCGCGGCAGCACCTCGTCGCGCAAGAGGGAGACGCAAAGGTCGGTGTCGCGCGCCGACCAGTTGTCGCCGTCCGAGTAGTGGAAGGGGTAGATGTTCCAGTCCTCGGGCCGGTAGCGGTCGAGGATCTGCTTCAGGCACAGGTCGTAGGCGGAGGAAATCTTGGTGCCGCCCGACTCGCGCAGGTGGAAGAAGGTGTGCTGGTCGACCTGGCGCGCGGCGGCGTCGTGGACGATGTAGACCACCTCGAGGTTGCGGTACTGCTTGCGCAGCCAGGCGTCGATCCAGAAGGCCTGGATGCGGACGATCTCCTTCTGCTCGCGCCCCATCGAGCCGGAGACGTCCATCATGTGGAAGACCACGGCCGAGGAGTCCGGCTGCTTGGAGAGCTTGCGGGCGCGGAAGCGGAAGTCCTCGCGCACCGGCACGATGATCGGTTGGTCCGCGTCCCAGGTGCCGCTGGCCACCTCGCGCAGGAGGGCGCGCTTGTAGCTGCGGCGGAAGTGGCGCAGGGAGTCCGGCCCAGCTGTCCGGACGCCCGTGTAGCGCGCGCCGTCGGCCTCGATCTCCCGCCGGCCGCGGGGCTGGATGTTGGGCAGCTCGAGCTCCTCGCCCAGCATCTCCGCCAGGTCGTCCAGGTCCACCTCGACCTCGAGGATGTGCTGGCCCTCGCCGTCCCCGGCCTGGCCGCCGCCGCCCTCGCCGTCCGCGGGCTGGCCGGGCTGGGACTCACCCTCGCCCGAGCCCTGCCCCTCGCCGCCGTCGTTGTCACCGAAGCGGAAGCGCGGCAGCTCGATCTGCGGCAGGGGGATCGACACCGCCTTCTCGCCACAGCGCCCGATCAGCTCGCCGCTGGCCAGGAAGCGCCGCAGGTCGCGCCGAATCCGGCCCCGGACGATGTCGCGGAACCGTGAGTGGTCGGCGTCGATGCGGTAGAGCGGTGTCGACACGTGGAGTTCCTGTCAGGCGGCCACTTCGCGGGGATCGTCCTTGGCCTCGCCGCGGGCGAAGAGGTCGGCCACGTAGCGCAGCACTTCCTCCGCCGCGTCGCGGGTGTAGCCGAAGCGATTCGCCAGCCGGTCGCGGATCGCGTCGATGCGCGACTGGGTGTTCGGGTCGACCACGCTCGAGATCAGGCTGGTCAGCTGAACCGCGTCGCGCTGGTCCTCGAACAGCTTCAGCTCGAGGGCCCGGCGCAGGCGCTGGTTCTTCCTGAAGTCGAAGGTCTTGCCCTCCAGGTGCAGCGCCGCGATGTAGTTCATGATCTCGTGGCGGAAGTCGTCCTTGCGCGCGTCCGGGATCCCGGCCTTCTCCTCGATCGAGCGCATCAGGCGCTCGTCGGGCTCCCGCTCGCGACCGTGGTCGTCCAGCATCAGCTCGTGGGTGGTGTAGGCCTTGACGTTGTCCACGTACTTGGCGCACAGGCGGTCGATGGCCTCCGCGTCGGCAGCCACCGCGAGCTGCACCTCGTGCTTGACGATCTCGTCGTACTCCTCGCGCGCCGTGCCGATCAGTTGGGTGTAGCGCTTGCGCGTCTCCTCGTTGGAGATCAGCGAGTGGTGCCCCAGGCCGTCGGCCATGGACTCCAGCACCTGCAGCGGGTTGACGTGGTCGCCGTCCACCACCAGAGCCGCGGCGATGCGGTCCTGGACGTAGCGCGGGCTGATGCCGTCCATGCCCTCGCGCGGGCAGGCGGCGCGCATCTCGCGCACGTTCTCGGCGCTGAAGCCCTGGACCTCCTCGCCCGAGTAGAGCTTGGCCTTCTGCAACAGGGTCAAGTTCGGGTGCGTCGGGTCCTCCAGGCGCGTCATCACCGACCACAGAGCCGCGATCTCGAGCGTGTGCGGCGCCAGGGTCTTCGAGCGCAGGCGGTCGCCGCCGAATTGGCGGTCGTAGATCGAGACCTCGTCGCAGGTCGCCAGGTTGTACGGCACGTCGATCTTGATCGTGCGGTCCCGGAAGGCCTCCATCAGCTCGTTGGACTGGAGCTTGCGGTACTCGGGCTCGTTGGTGTGCCCGATGATCACCTCGTCGATCGACGTCTGGGCGAACTTCTTGGGCTTGATCGAGTGTTCCTGGCTGGCGCCGAGGAGGTCGTAGAGGAAGGCCACGTCGAGCTTGAGCACCTCGACGAACTCGAGCAGGCCGCGGTTGGCCACGTTGAACTCGCCGTCGAAGTTGAAGGCCCGCGGGTCGGAGTCCGAGCCGTACTTGGCGATCAGGCGGTAGTTGACGTCGCCGGTCAGCTCGGTCGAGTCCTGGTTCTTCTCGTCCTTGGGCTGGAACGTCCCGATGCCCACGCGGTCGGCTTCGGAGAGGGTTAGGCGGCGCACGCGCACGTGGTCCATGACCTTGTTCCAGTCACCGTCGTGGCGCTCCATCAGCACGCGGAAGTAGTAGCGGCTGACCGGATCCAGATCGCCATCCACGCGCAGGCGATAGGCCCGGTCGTGACGGCGGTTGATGCGCTCTTCGAGGGCCCGCCGGGCCTCCTCGGGCACCAGGAGCAGGGGCTCCTGGTTCATGGGCGAGGGGATCGTCTCCCCGTCGATGACCCAAGAGAAGGTGTAGAGCGCCCCGGCGTCGGACTTGGAGTAGCTCTCGAGCCCGCGCTTGAGCAGGCGCGCGATGGTGCTCTTGGCCGAGCCGACGGGACCGTGCAGCAGCAGGATGCGCTTCTCCGGGCCGTAGCCCAGGGCGCCCGCGCGGATCGTGCGCACCAACCGCGCCAGGGGCTCGTCCAGCCCGAAGACCGCGTCGCGCCCTCCGTCGAAGGGATCCTCGAACAGCTTCCAACGCCTCCAACCGCCCTTGCGCTCGGGTGCGTGGCAACCGTGGCTCTCGACCATGTCGAGCAGCCGCTGCCAGGCGTTGCGAATCACGAGCGGGCGCTGCTCGACGACCCCCAGGTACTCGCGCAGCGATCCCTCCCAGCCGAGCGCCGCGTACTCGTCACGGGGGAAGCGGTCGAGGGCCAGGTCGTAGAGGCTGGGGTCTTGTTCGCTCATGAGAGGTCGCAGCACCGACTCGTCGGCTGCACGCGCGACGGGTCGGGGAGGTCCACCCACGCGCGGGGAGTATTGAAGGCGTCCTCTGCGGTTTCGGATGACCGCGTCGGCGCCTTGAGGTGGCGTGGGGCTGCTGCGCTCGAGACGGGACTCGCACAGGCAAACCCGCTCCACGGTTGGGAAGCCGGAACGTCCCGAAGTGCGAACTCCTTTCCGACTCGCCCCTGCCGGAAGGTCCCCAGGTGGATGACCGGCAGGTGACGGGCGTTACGGGGTCTGAACGCCGGCGGGGTCAAGCGTCGGCGGGGCTTCTGGTGCCGCGGGTCGTACGGTGCCGCGACCAATTGGCCCGTGCGGGTCGTACGGTGCCGCGACCAATTGGCCCGCGGGCGGCCGACATCGCTGCGAATCGCAGGGATGTCGGCCGCCCGCGGGCCAATTGGTCGCGGCACCGTACGACCCGCACGGGCCAATTGGTCGCGGCACCGTACGACCCTCCAGAAGCCCCGCTGACCGATGGACCCCGCGATTCGAGTCCTAGCGGGACTCGACCTTCTCGGGCACGTCGACCCTCGTCGGTTCGTGCGGCGCGAGCTCCACCACCGGCTCGTCGTCCGCGTCCTCGTCCCCCACCTGGGCTGCGGCGGCGGAGGTGTCCGCGTGGCTCTGGGCCGCGGCGCGGGCATCACCGATGGCCTCGGGCACGAAGTTGTCCACGTCGGACAGCTCGACGGAGACGTTGCGCGAGACGCCCTTGGTTTCCATGGTCACGCCGTAGAGCATGTCGCTGGCGGCCATGGTGCCCTTGTTGTGGGTCACCACGATGAACTGGGTGTCCGCCACGAAGCCGTCGAGCATCGACAGGAAGCGGCCCACGTTGGCGTCGTCGAGGGCGGCGTCGACCTCGTCGAGCACACAGAAGGGGCTCGGGCGGGACTTGAACACCGCAAACAGCAGTGCGAGGGCCGTCATCGTGCGCTGGCCACCGGAGAGCAGGCCGATCGGCAGGGTCTCGCGGCCGGGCGGACGCGCGGTGATCTCGATCCCCGCCTCCAGCACCGGCTCGCCCTCGGCCAGCTCGACGTCGGCCTTACCGCCGCCGAAGAGCTGACGGAAGATCGTGCGGAAGTGGCCGCGGATCTCCTCGAAGGCCTCGAGGAACAGGCGCTCGCTCTCGGAGTTGATCGTCTCGAGGGTGCTGACCAGCTCGGACTTGGCCTCGATCAGGTCGGAGCGCTGGGTGGTCAGGAACTCCAGTCGCTCGGCGACGCCCTCGAGCTCTTCGACCGCCTCGAGGTTGACCGGCCCGAGTCGATCCAGCTTGCGCTTGAGCTCGAGCACGTCGACCTCCAGGGCCTCGAGGTGCTCCGCCTCGAGCAACTCGGGGCTGGGCTCGAAGTCCTCACGCAGGGCCTCCGCGTCCAACTTGAAGTCGTCCTCGGAGCGCCGCAGCAGCTCCTCGCGCGACAGCTCCGCCCGCTGGCGGTCGAGCTGCCGCTCGCCTCGCCGGGCCATCAGGCCCTCCAGCTCGCGCGTGACCACGTCGGCACCGCGCCGCAGCGTGTCGATCCGCTCGCGACCGGAGCGCTCCTCGTTGCGGCGACGCTCGAGTTCCTCCGCCGCGGCGCTGCGCTCGATCTCGAGCTCCGCCCGCCGCGCGCCGATGGCCTGGGACTCCTCGCCGCCCTCCTCGGCCTGGCTCTCGTTCTCGCGCGCCAGGCGCCGGGCCCGCTCGATCTCGAGCTGCAGCTCTTCGACCACGCGCCCGAGGTCGGACAGGCGCCGTTCGAGGGCCTGGGCCTGCTCGCGGGCACGGGTCATCTCGACCCGCGCGCGGTGCTCCTCGCGGCCGGTCTCGTCACGCTCGGCCTCGATCGCGTGACGACTCTTCTCGAGCTCCTCGAGTCGACTGTTCTCCAACTCGAAGGCGCGCTCGGCGTGCTCGTGCTCGCGCCGCAGCTCGACCAGCCGCTCCTCGGCGCGCGCGCGCTCGTCGATCAGCCCCACCGACTCCGCCTCGGCGTCACCCAGACCGCGCTCCGCGTCCCCGGTGCGAACCTCGGCGGTCCGCAGCCTGCTGGTCGCCGACGCGTAGGCCGCGCGGGCGCGCTCGACCGCCTCGGCGGCGGCGGTCAGGCGAACCTCCAGAGCCTCGCGCTCGGCGCGCGCACGCTCCTCTTCAACCGCCAGCTCGTCCAGGCGGGTGTCCAAGGCCGCGGCCTCCGACTCCAGCTCGGCCGCCTGGGCGCGGCGCCCCACGGCGCCCTGCTGCACCTCGCGGTAGCCGGCGAGCACTCCCGTGGCGTCGACCAGATCGCCCTCGGGCGTCACCAAGCGCCAGCCGGGCAGCTCCTCGGTCAACGCCAGGGCGGACTCGAGGTCGCTGACCAGGATGCAGTCGCACAGGAGCAGGTGCGCCACCGGGATCAGCTCGGTCGAGACGCGCACGTGCTCGAGCAAGAGCCCGTGCACGTGCTCGCGCAGGTCGATCGAGACCTCCGGGATGACCGGCTCGCAATTGCCGCGGTTCAGGCCACCGGGCACGACCAGGCGTGCCTGGCCGATCTCGCGTTCCTTGAGCCAGGCGCCGATTGCGGCAGCCTCCGACTCGTCCTGCAACACGATCGCCTCGGCCGACAGACCCAGGGCCGCGTCCAGGGCGCGGGCGTACTCGGGTGTCGTGTGTACGTGGTCGGCCAACAGGCCCCCGAGAACGTCTGCGTCGATCGGCCCCTGGCCTTCGAGCAGGCTGCGCGCGCCCGCGTCGAGACTCTCGCGCTCGCGCTCCCAGTCGAGCAGGGCCTCCACGCGGCTGCGCAGGGCGGCGCGCTCGACCTCGATCCGGCGGCGCTCCTCCTTGCAGCCCGATTCGGTCTCGCGCAGGCGCTGCAGACCGGCGGTCAGCTCCGCGTGCTCTTCCTGGGCCGCCGTGCACGCGCCCTCGGCCTCGGCCAGGGCGCCCTCGGCGGAGGTCCACTCCTGGCGCGCCGCCGCCAGCCGCTCGCGCAGCTCGGTCAAGCGCACTTCCGCGCGCTCGGCCCGTTCGGTGAGCGGACCCAGGGAAGACTCGAGCTGGCGCGCAGCGTTGTAGGCCGAGGCCTTGTCGTGGATCAGTCCGTTGACGCGCTTGGACTGTTCTTCGCTCTGGTGACGCGCCTCGCGGTAGCGACGGGCCGCCTCACGGAAGGCTCCACCGAGCTCCTCGAGGGCCGACTCCGCCCGCTCGGCGTCGCTGGTCGCCTGCTCGCGTTCGGCCCGGGCGGCCTCGAGCTCGGCCCCACGCAGGCCCAGTCGCTCACCCAACTCGTCCACCCGACGGGCCTCGGCCTCGGCCGTGGCGCGCCAGGCGTCGACCCGCGCGGAGAGCTGCCGCGAGCGCTCGTCGAGGGTCAGGAGCTCGCCCGAGACCTCGCTCAGGGCTGCTCCCGCCTCGTCCACCCGCCCGGCGAGCTGCGCCTGCTCGGCCTCGCGCTCGGCCAGGTCGTGCTCGGCGCTCTCGCGCTGCTCACGCAGGCCCGCGAGCACCGCGTCGACCTCGAGCAGCTCCTCGTCCGTGGTCGACAGGGCGCCGTCGAGGGTCAAGAGCTGGTGCTGGGCCAACTTGACCCCGCGCTCGCGCCACTCGTCGCGCACCTCGACCCAAGTCCGCGCGCGGCCGGCCTGGACCTTGAGCGAGCGCACCCGCGACTCGAGCTCGCCGACCACGTCGTCCAGACGCTCCAGGTCCTGGTCTACGCGCTTGAGGCGACTCTCGGTCTCCTTGCGGCGCTGGCGGAAGCGGCTGACGCCCGCCGCCTCCTCGAAGATCGCGCGGCGATCGTGGGGGTTGGCGGACAGGACCGCGTCGATCTTGCCCTGCTCGAGCACCGAGTAGCCGCGACTGCCCAGACCCGTGTCGAACAAGAGGTCGCGCACGTCCTTGAGCCGCACGCGGCTGCCGTCGATCTCGTACTCGCCCTCGCCGGAGCGGAACACGCGCCGCGTCACGGCGACCTCGGCCCCGTGGGCCGGGATCGTGCCGCAGGTGTTGTCGACGACCAGCGTGACCTCTGCCACCGACACCGCCGGGCGCGAGGTCGAGCCCTTGAAGATCACGTCGGTCATCTCGCCGCCGCGCATGGACGTCGGGCGCGTCTCGCCCAACACCCAACGCACGGCGTCCACGACGTTGCTTTTACCGCAGCCGTTGGGCCCCACGATGCCCGTGAAGGCATGGGGAAAATCGAGCACGGTGCGGTCCGCGAAGGACTTGAAGCCGAACAGTTCGAGTCGTTTGAGACGCATGTTCCTTGTGTTCCCGCCGCTCCTCAGCGGTCTTCGCGGGGATCCTCTGTCTTCGCCTGCTCGATCCCGACGCTACTCGGGGCGACCTTGGTCGCATCGTTGTCACGCGCTCCGCTCACTGCGGCGACCACCTCGGCCAGGCGTTCGTCGTCGCCGAGCAGCCGCAGCCGCGCACGCTCGCCCTCCAGCGGCAACAGCTCGCCCGGGTCGACGCCCCGCTGGCGCTCGCGAGCGGCCAGGAAGCGGTCGTGGGCCGTGGGCTCGTCGACCGACGCCGGGAGCGCGGGGTAGAGCGCGCCACTGGGCAGGGTTCGCATCAGCTCCGCCTCACCCTCGCCCGGTCGCAGTCGCCCGCGCACCGCGAGGGCGTAGCCCAGCCCGTAGGGACGCCGTCCGGCACCCTCGGCCCAGTCTGCGCCGGGCACGTCGGCCGCGCCGTCGAACAGCAGGCCCTGGCGCACGCCGGGCGCGCCGCTGCGTTCCACGTCCAGGCCGAACAACCGCAGGCGCGCGCGCTCGCCGAAGAAGGGGCTGACCACCATCGCCGGCGCGCCGGGTCCGGGGAAACGACTGGCGGCCTCGACCATCAATCCGAGCAAGCGCGCGCCCTGTTCGGCGTCGACCTGACCGTCGCCGAGCACCCGCAGTGCTTCGCGCAGGCCCACCGGCACCAGAGCGTAGCCGACGCGCGGACGCAGGGTCAGGGGTCGCGCGGAGGCGGCGGAATTCTGGAAGCGTTGCAGGGCGCGGCAGGTCTCGACGGCGCAGGACAGAAGGCCGAAGAGGTCCTCCATCATGCGCTCCTCGCGCCAGGGGCCGGCGGCCCGGGCCAGGCGCGGCAAGTTGATGGCCACCGCGCCGCCACAGGCCACCAGCCCACGCTCGCGCGCCTGGCGGCGGCAACCGGGGGCCGCGAACTGCTCGCCCTCGCGACCGAAGGTGGCCACGGCGCGGCCGGACTCGAGCAGGCGCAACAGGCGCGCGCGCTCCCCCGACGACGAGGCGGCCAACTCGGCGACCTCGGACTCGTCCAGGAGGAGTCGCGGCGAGAGGGGCGCCTGGTCCAGTTCGACCCACTCCTCGAGCAGCCGCGCGCGCGCGGCGGCGTGGCGCGTTCCGGGCGAGTGCACGTCGACGCGCCGACCGGAGGCCTCGGCCACCGCAGCGACGGCCCGCAGCCAGCCGCCCAGACCCAGGGGCGAGCGCGGCCGAGTGGCGCGGGCCAGGTCTCCGAGCAGGGCGCCGGTGTCCTCCAGGGCGATGCCGCGGGCGGTGCTGGCCAGGAGCGAGGGCAGGGACGCGAGCAGGCCGAAGGGACCGTCGGATCCCGCGCTGCCGGCCGCGGCCAGTTCGGCCGGGATGCCGAGGGTCAGGTAGAGGTGCGGCGAGCGCAGGTCCTCCACGTGCATGTCGCCGCCCAGGTGCAACTCGCGACCGCGCGCGTCGAGCACGTCGCGCAGGGCGAAGCGCCGCAGGGCCTCGCCAGCCAGGGCGCGCTCCAGGTCGGAGCGCTCGAGGGCCTCGGGCGGGCCGGTGTCGCCGCGCTCGCGCAGGTCGAGCCAGGGGGACCAACACCGCTCGCCCTCGCCGCCGAACAACAGGCGCAGGTCGTGGCGCGGCAGGGACACCGGCTCCTGGCGTTCGAGGGCCGCGGTCAGGCCCAGGTCGACCAGCTCGTTGTCGACCAGGGCGCGGATCAGGCTCGTGGAGATGGACTCCAGACCCGCCGCGAAGACGCGTTCTTCCACCCGCGTAGCGACGGTCTCGGCCACGTCGCGGGGCAACTCGGCTTCGGTCACAAGCGCGGCCGCGATGCGCGACTTGCTCCAGGCCGCGGTGCGGTCGGCCTCGAGCACCTCGACATCGTGGGCGGCATTCGTCGGCGGCCGCACCCGTAGGGCCTCGCGGGCGCGGGCGCGTCGGTCGCGATAGAGGATGTAGGCCTTGGCCACAGCGGCGCGGCCGAGTTCGATCAGGGCGCGCTCGACGCAGTCCTGGATCGCCTCGATCTCCGGAACCGGGGGGCCGTCCGAACCCATGCGGTGCTCGTCGCCGTTCGCCTGGCGGCCGGCGCCGCGCGCCAGGGCCATCTCGACCACGGCCGCCACGTCGTCGGCGAAGGCCGCGTCCTCCTCGCCCGCCGCGCTCGTCGCGCGCCGGACGGCGTCCGAGATTTTGCCGCGGTCGAAACCCACGACACGCCCATCGCGCTTGCGCACGAAACGCAGGGGCTCGGGCCGTTCCTGGTCACGTCGATCAACCATGGCGGCTCACTCCCCGGCCTCCTCGGCCGCGCGCCGCACGTCGAGGATCGGGCGCAGCTCGTCGAGGAACTGTGACACGTCCTTGAACTCGCGGTAGACGCTGGCGAAGCGCACGTAGGCCACGTGGTCCACGCGCTTGAGCTCGTCCATCACCAGGTTGCCGATCACCGCGCTGGGCACCTCGCGGTCGTACTCCTCCTGGCAGTGGGCCTCGATCCGACTGGTGGCCTCCTCGAGCACCTCGATCGGCACGCTCAGCTTCTCGCAGGCCCGCACCATCCCAGCCAGGATCCGCTCACGGTCGAAGCGCATGCGCTCGCCGTTCTTCTTGACCACTCGCAGGGG
Organism: Engelhardtia mirabilis; assembly: GCA_007751255.1. Taxonomy (GTDB): domain Bacteria; phylum Planctomycetota; class UBA1135; order UBA1135; genus Engelhardtia; species Engelhardtia mirabilis. The sequence continues at coordinate 2,859,792 of CP036296.1, read as the reverse complement.
CGTGGTCTCGATGCGCTCGTAGGTCGTGAAGCGCAGGAAGCAGCTCAGGCATTCGCGGCGCCTACGAATGACCGTTCCTTCGGCCGACTCTCGCGAGTCGACCACCCGGTCCTTGTTGGCTCCACAGCGCGGGCACTTCATCGATGGCTGCGACGGGTTGCGCGCCTCGGACGACCGTTCGCCGCCTGCACCGCGAATGCTCCCCACCCAACGCGGACCTGCTTGCCCCGCCCGCCCGATCGACCGCCCGAGGCGACCCCAGCGGGGTCACGGACGCCGGTGCCACGCGGGCGCCGGGGAGGGGTCGAGCCAGGTGGGCCGGGGGGTCGGCCACGTGGAAGGGTGCTCCTTGGGTCAGCGGCCCAGGCCCGGCGACACCCAACCCAAGGCGCCGCGACGCGCGCGGCGGGAGGGTCGGGATCGGGGGGCTCGGGGTCGTCCCCCGCGGCGGGCGGGGGGTCTCGAGGGCACCGTCGAGAGTTAGGAGACCACTCCAGATATTGTGTGTCAATCGGGCCGACCCGCCTTGGAACCCAACATGCAGTTGTGTCCCGGGTCGGCGGCACCAGGGCGCGCCAGGCCCCGGTCACTTGCCGATGCAGAAGCGGGCGAAGATCCGGTCGAGCAGGTCCTCGGGGCTCGTGCGACCGCTGATCTCGTCCAGGGCAGCGACCGCGCGACGCATCTCGCCGGCCACCAGGTCGAGTTCGCCGCCCGCCTCGAGCAGGGCCAACGCATCTCCCAAAGCCTCCAGACCCCGCTCCAGGGCGATCCGGTGCCGCCCGGCCAACTCGCGGGCCAGGGATCCCGCCGGGGGCCGCGAGGCGACCGCCCGCCGTGCCGCCTCGCGCAGCGCCTCGATCCCGACCCCGGTAGCAGCCGAGACGGCCACCCGTGGCCGGGGGCCCAGGACTGCGGCCAGGGCCGGAGCGGGCTCGGCCGCGCCGTCGATCCGATCGATCTGGTTCCAGACCACCAACACGTCGGCCCCCACCGGGAGGTCCTCGGACTCCGCGGCCAGGCCGCCGGCGTCGGCCCGGGAGCCGTCCACGACCCACAGCACGAGGTCGGCCGAAGCCACGAACCGGCGCGCGAGGTCCTGGGCCCCGCGCGGGACGGGGTCCTCGCCACGGGCGTCGCGGCGGTCGAGGCCGGCCAGGTCGAGGAGCTCCACATCGCCCCCGCCGTCGGGGTCCAGCCCCCAACGGGCCTGCAGGGCGTCGCGGGTCGTGCCCGCGAGGTCGCTCACGATGGCGGCGGCGCCGCGACCGAGACGGTTGAACAGGGAGCTCTTGCCGGCGTTGGGCGCCCCCACCAGGGCGACTCGGGGCAGCCCGGCACGCGGCGGGCGTGCCTGCTCCCAGCCCAGGGCTTCGGTCAGGGCGCCACGCGCCCGCTCCCCGACGGCCAGCAGCTCCTCGACGTCCACGTGGCCGGTGTCGCTCTCGTCGAAGTCCAGGCTGGCCTCGCACAGGGCGCGCAGGCCGTCGAGGTTGTCGCGCAGGCTCGCCACGCGCTCGCCCAAGCCGCCGCCGAGCAGGGCCGTCGCCGCCCGCCGCTCGTCCTCGCTGCGGGCGCGCACCAACTCGAGCACGCCCTCGGCGCGGGTCAGGTCCAGGCGGCCGGAGTGGAAGGCGCGGCGCGTGAACTCGCCCGGCTCCGCGCGCCGGGCCCCCGCGCGCAGGAGTGCGTCGAGGGCCCGCTCGAGCAGCGGCACACTGCCCGGCAGGTGCAGCTCGCACACGTCCTCGCGGGTGTAGCTGGCCGGCCCGGGCATCCACAGAAGCAGCAGCGGCTGGCTGCCACCGCCGTCGTCGAAGCGCCCCCTGCGCGCGGCGCGGCCCTGCGGCCAACCGTCCTCGAGGTCGCAACGCGGCTCGACGAGCGCCCGCGCGCGCGGCCCCGAGACACGCAGGATCCCGCGCAGGGCTCGGCCCGGCGGCGAGGCGATGGCGACGATCGTGTCGGCGTTCAGCGCTTCTTCTTCTTGGAACCGGACTGCTGGCGCTTGGACTGCTCGAGCTTCTTCTGCTGCAGCCGTTGCTGCTCCGCAGCCCGCTCCATCATGGCCGCCATCGGCGCGCAGCCCGACTTCTTCTTCTCCGGCTCCGTGTCGTCGACGGGCCAGAGCTTCTTGATCACCTTCTGCTCGAAGACACCCAGTCCGGACTGGGTCATCATGTAGAGCGACAGGCCGGCGGCGTAGTTGTAGAGGAACACGCCCATCACCACCGGCATGAACAGCATGATGCGCTGCATCTTCTTGGCCTGCTCGTCAGTGGGCTGGGGCATGGTGCGCTGCTGCCAAATCCACAGCACGACCATCAACGGGGGCAGGAGGTTCAGGTACTCCAGGTCGATGAACGGCACATTCCAGCCCAAATAGAGCAACTGGTCGGGGCGTGACAAGTCCTGGATCCAACCGGCGAAGCCCGCGTGGCGCAGGTCGAAGCTCGTACGCAACGCCGCGAACAGTCCGAAGAAGACCGGCATCTGCAGGAAGATCGGCAAGCAACCGCCGAGGGGCGGGAAGGCGCCCTCTTCCTGCATGATCCGCGCCTGGGCTTCGCGCTGCTTCTGGAGATCGTCGGCGTACTTCTCCTTGATCTCGGTCAGCTTGGGCTGCACGCGCTGCATCTTCTTCTGGTAGCGCGCCATCGCCGTCTGTGACCGCCGGTTGAGCGGGAACAGCAGCAGGCGGATACAGAAGGTCAACAGGATGATCGCCACCCCCCAGTTGCCTGTGAAGCGCTCCAGCACACCGAGCACGTCGATCAGGAAGTTGCCGATGCCGCTGAACCAGTTCAGGTCGGAGTCGAGCACCTCGCGGTGCGCGGGCGACGCCGCTACGAAGCCGCTGTGGTCCTTCGGCCCCGCGTACAGCCGGTAGTTCCAGGTCTCCACCCGACCAGGCTCGGGCAGGGCCAGATCCAGGTGTGCCTCGGCGACGATGTAGGGCTCGATCTGCGGCGCCAGGGAAGCGCTGGGGTCGGTGCCCGCCAGGTGGTCGGGATCCAGGGGGCCGAAGCCGGCCAAGATGCGCCAGGTCGCGGTCCCGATCGAGCCCTTCCCCTGGTCGTCGAGTCCCCGCAGCAGCACGGCGAAGTACTTGTTGTGCCCGCCCACCAGGGCCAGGGGGCCGATGGCGTCCAGGACCCCGGAGGACTTGCGCGGGTCCAGCTCGGCGATCTGGCTGTCGAGCTTGTAGTCGCGACCACTGACCGGGCCCACGGCCATGGCCTTGGGCTGCTTGTAGAAACTGTCGACGACCTCCACGCCGATGGTGCCCGAGGCGACCATCGCGAAGCTGCGCGGACCCGGCGCGATGTCTTCCGGAAGGATCTCGGGGCTCTGGATCGACAGACTCAGGCCCAGGTCCCAGGTCCCCGGCACGGCCTCCACGCGCTTGGTGAACAGCACCCCGTTGCTGCCGGCGTAGCGGAACTCGACCCCGCGTACGGTCCCATCGGAGTCCTTCAGCTCGCTCATCTCCCACAGCACTTCCGACAGGCGCCGGGGCGTGATGTCTTCGCCGGAGACGAAGCCGTCGAGGGCGAAGGCGCCCCGCGCGGCCGTGGGCTTCAGGGCTTCGAAGGGCTCGATCAGACGCAGCCAGTTCTCGGGCCGCGCGCGCTCCTCTTCGGTCAGCCCCACGCGCCGATAGAAGGTTCCGGTGCGCAGGTCGATGAGCTGCGCGCCCCGGTTCTCGAAGGTCGCGCGGAAGTGGCCGACCTCGCCGCGACGACCGAATTCGATCGTCAGGTCGCGCGGCTTGGAGTCCGCGATCAGCGGCTCCTCGACCTCGGCCGTCCCCATGCTCGGGGCTGGCGCGGGAGCGTCGGGTCCTGGCGCGCTGTTCGCGTTCTCATCGGGGCGCTCGGCACCGCCGACCGCCGTCTGGACGTCGCGCGAGCCGGAGTTGTCCACCGGAGGCGGATTGATCACCTGCCACAGGACCAGAACCAGCAGCGAGAGGATGATCGCGAGCGGGAGTCGCTTTTCCACGAAAGTTGGAGGGAGTCGGAGGGGACGGGCGCCCGGGGCGCGCGGTGGTCGAGGTGGGGTCGCGGCGCTGGGCCGCTCAACGCCCCAAGGCGAGTCGGTCGGCGAGGTCGTCCGGTAGCTCACCCACGTTGCGAATCGCCGCTTGCGCGCGCTCCACGTCGTAGGCCAGCCGAACGAAGGTCACGCGCGTCCCGTCGAACAGCACGTAGGAGAGGCGAGAGTCGCCGTCGCGAGGTTGACCGACGGACCCCACGTTGACGATCGCCCGCATCGAGTCGGAGACGGTCAGGTCGTAGGGCCCCTCGGTGTCGCGCGGGCGATAGAAGCGCTGGTCCTCGTAGTAGACCGCCGGTACGTGGCTGTGGCCCACGAAGCACACCGGTCGCAGGCAGGCCTCGAACATGGCCTCCAGCTTCTGCGGATTGCGCGCGTCGCTGGGGATCACGTACTCGCGCACCGGATCGCGCGGGGATCCGTGGGCGAACATGGCCGGACCGTCGCAGGCCGAGGGCTCGAGCGATCCGAGGAAGTCCCACAGGAAGTCGGAACCGTCTCCGGCGCCGTCGCGCCCGGCGCGGATCGCGGCACGGGTCCACTCGATCGCGGCACGGGCACGCGGGTTGAAGTCCTCGGCGGAGTTCATCAGTGCGTACTCGTGGTTGCCCATCAAGCACAGCCCGGGGACCAGCTCGGTCGCCCCACCGGCCCCGGGCGCGCCGGAAGTCAGGGCCACCACGCGCTCGAGGCAGGGCACCGGATCGGCGCCGTAGCCGATCATGTCGCCCAGGCAAACGAACCGCCTGACACCGCGCCCGAGGGCGTCGGCGACCGCGGTCTCCAAAGCCTGCAGATTGCTGTGGAGGTCGGAGATGATCGCGGTGAGGGGATAGTCCACGGGAGCCAGGGGATGCCCGAATCGGCCCAGGGACGCGCGCGCCCCCCGGCGAAGTGAGGCGACGAGTATCCGGACGGGCCCTGGCGGGGGCAAGGCCGCGGGGACGCCCGTCCGCCTCTCGCCCTACCATGGGCCGCCCGCCGGGGCGCCTGGCCGCGCCTCCGAGGGGCGCCCCGGCCCCCCCACGACCGTTCTCCACGCGCCCCGCCACCCAGCCGACCGCCAACCGCGACACCGATGCGCCGCACGATCTTCCGCTCCCTTCTGATCACCTCCCTGGCCACCGTCGGCGCTGCACTCTCGAGCTGCCACTTGGCCGGACCCGGCGCCGCCCGCGCCCAGGAGTCCACCGCCCCGCCGTCCGAGGGCTCGGTCCAGGTCGGCCCCGTGGCCGACGAGGCCCTGGGCTCGACCCGACCGGAGGCCGTCCCGGCCCCCGACGGCATCGCGGCGCTGATCGACGACGAGATCGCGATCACCCTCGACGAGTACAAGACCTACCTGCTGGAGATCTACGGCCGACGCCCCCTCGAGGAGCTCGTCTACCTGCGCCTGCTCGAGCGCGAGGCCGCCGCCCTCTCGATCGAGGTCACCGAGGCCGAGGTCGACGCCGCGGTCCAGGCGGTCTACGACCAACTGCTCGCCGTGCGCCACCAGGGTCGACTGGAGGCCCTGGAGGCGGAGCTGGGCGAGGCCGGCTACACCAGCGAGTCCTACCGGCGCTCCCTGCGCGTCAAGGAGCACATCACGCTGCTCGAGACGCGCGAGGCCCTGGTCCTGCGGGAGGTCACCGAGGACATGATCCGCGAGCGCTTCGAGCGCGACTTCGGGGTCGACGGCGTGCGCGTCGAGGTCCGGCACATCTTCCTGAACCGGGCGCGCCTGAAGGCCGACATGATTCGCTCGGGCGCCGACCCGGCGAGCCTGGGCACCGCGCAGGTCGAGGCGGCCCTCGCGTCGAAGGCCGCCTCGCTGCTCGAGCAACTGCGCTCGGGGGCCGACTTCGAGGCCCTGGCGCGTGCCAACAGCCACGACCTGTCCGTGCAGCAGAACGGCGGAATGATCCCCGGCTACAACTACCGCCGCTACGGCGAGCCCATGGCCGCGGCCGTGCGCGCCGCGCAGGTCGGCGTGCCCACCGGGCCCGTGGCGACGACCGCCGGGCTGCACCTGATCGAAGTCACCGAGCGCACGGCGACGTCCCTGGACGACGTGCGCGAAGAGCTGAGGTCGACCCTGGCCGACGAGCCGGCCTCCTGGAAAGAGCGCGGCGACCTGCGCGCACGCCTGTTCGGCGAAGCGGTGATCCGCACCTACTGATCGAGACCGAGGCGGACCTCCGCCCCCGTGCGGGCCGCATCGATCACGCCCGCATCCCCCCGCGCGCCGCGCGCCGCCCCTGGCGCGCACGGAGCCAACCCCAACCATCCCCCCATGCTGCTCCTGACCCTCAGTCTCTGGGCGCCCATCACGGCTCCCGTGCAGGGCCCTCCGTTCGAGCTCGCCGAGCCCCAGGCCCTGGCCCAGGGCCTCGTCCGGCTCGAGGGTCAGTACCCCGGCCTGGCCCAGCGCGTACCGGTCGGGACCTCCGCCGCCGGGAGCGAGATCCACGCCCTGCGGATCGCGCCCACGCCCCTCGATCCGTCCAAGCCGGCACTGCTCTTGATCGGCGGGCTGGAGCACGAGCGCAGCTTCGAGGCCAACCTGGTGTTCGAGCTGAGCGAGCGCCTGCTCGTCGCCCACGCCAAGGGTGACGCACGCGCGCTGGCCCTGCTCGACGCCTACACGATCTACTCGCTTCCGGCGCCGAACCCCGACGGCCTCGCGCGGGCCGCCGCCAGCCCCCTCGGCAGCCACGTGGGCGACGGCCCGGACGTGGACGACGACCGCGACGGCCGGCGCGGCGAGGACCCCTGGGCCGACGTGGACGGCGACGGCCGCATTCTGTGGATGCGTGTGCCCGACCCCGACGGGGGCTGGACCGCCGATCCCCACGACCCGCGCGCCAACGTCGAGGCCGACGTCCTGGCCGACCTGCCCCACAGCTTCCGCCTCGAGCGCGAGGCCCGCGACTCCGACGGTGACGGCAAGATCGCGGAGGATCCGGCCGGCGACCGACTGTTCGAGGCCAACTTCCCCGCCGACTGGCCCGAACACGAGCCGCGCGCCGGCGGTTGGGCCACCCAGGACCCGGCGGTGCGCGCCCTGTGCGACTTCGTCGTCGCCCACGAAGATCTCGTCGTCGTCGTCGCCCTGGGAGCCCAGGACGTGCTCGTCTCCCCGCCCAAGGCCGCCGGTCGCGGCAGCGGACGCGTGCCGGCCAGCGGGCCCACCGAGGAGGACCTCGAGTACCTGACCAAACTGGGCGAGCGCTACCGCGAGGCGACCGGCGTGAAGCAGGCCGACAATGCGGACGGCGCGGGGACCTTCCAACGCTGGGCCTACGACCACCGCGGCCTGTGGACCCTCTCGGCCCGCCCGTGGACGATGCCCACCGAGGCACCCAAGGCCGAGGAGGCCGCCAGGGAGGACGGCGCCAGCGAACCGGCGCCGGCCGAGGAATCGACGAACGGGTCGGCCCCTGGAGTCCCGGCCGTCGAGGTCCCGGCCGCAGTGGACGCGGAATCCGAAGCGGGCATCGAAGCCGACGCTGTTGTCGAGGCGAACGCCGAAGACGCACCGACGGAAAGCCAGGCCGAGGACGAGGTCAAGCTCCCCGGCAAGCCCAGCGACGACGCCGGTCGCCTGGCCTGGATCGACGCCACCGGCGAGGCCTGGCGCTTCGCCGACTGGACCGCGTTCGAACACCCTGATCTCGGACCGGTGGAGATCGGCGGCTTCACCCCCGCCGCCATGGCCCTGCCTCCGCGCGGCGAATGGGAGAAGATCGCGAGTGGCCAGCTCGAGTTCCTCTACGGCCTCGCCGACACTCCGGCGCGACTCGTGTTGGAACAGTTCGAGGCCACCGAGCTGTCCGCGGGCGTGTGGCAACTCGAGGCGCGCGTGCGCAACGACGGCTGGCTGCCGAGTTCATCCGACGCGGCCCGCCGCGCGCGGATCCAGCGCCCCACTCGACTCTTCCTGCGCCTGCCGGAGGGCACCAGCCTGATCGCGGGCGACCCGATCAACGTGGTGCCGACCCTGGCCAGCGGCGAGAGCCACGAGGAACGCTGGATCGTGCGCGCCGCCGACGTCACGACCCTCTCCGCCGACCTGGTCAGCACCCATGCGGGCAGCGCGAGCGCCCAAGCCACCGTCTCGCGAGGTGAGTCCCGATGATCGCTACCGCACTGTTCAGCACCATCGGTGCCCTCGCCTGGCCCGCGTCCGCTCTGCCGGTGGTGAACTCCACACCGCCTGCGAACGAGCCGCCCGCGGCCGGAGCCTCCGCAGGAGCCCCCGTGTCAGCGGCGCAAGACAGCCGGCCCGCCGGCTTCCCCGGCTTGGCTGCCGGTCGCGCACCCCAGGTCGAGATTCCCTGGAACCGACTCTACGGGCCGGACGAGATCGACGCGCATTTCGCGCGCCTCGCCGCCCGTTGGCCGAACCTCTTGAGCGCCGAGGTGATCGGCACCAGCAGCCTGGGCCGCACCTTGAGGGTCTGGACCCTGAACGACCCGGCCACGGGCCAGGTCAGCTCCAAGCCGACCATGTGGATCGATGGCAACGTGCACGGCAACGAGGTCCAAGCCTCCGAGACGGTGCTCTACACCGCCTGGTACCTGCTCGAGAACCGTGACAGCAACGAGCGCGTGCACGCCTTGCTCGAGCGCGCCTCGTTCCACCTGATGCCGTCGATCAACCCCGACGGTCGCGGCGCCTGGTTCGAGGGGCCGGCCACGGCGAGCATGTTCCGCTCGGGACAGCTGCCGACCGACGACGACCTGGACGGGTTGTTCGACGAGGATCCGCCCAACGATCTCGACGGCGACGGGAACATCACGTCGATGCGGAAGTTCGCGCCCGGGCGCGGGAACTACCGCCTGGACCCGAATGATCCGCGCATCATGGTGCGCTTGGGCCCGGACGAGGAGCCGGGCGACTGGCTGATGCTCGGTCGCGAGGGCATCGACGATGACGGCGACGGCCGCGCCAACGAGGACGACGCGGGCGGCTACGACATGAACCGCGCCTGGCCCAGCGGCTGGCAACCGGAGCACGTCCAGGGCGGCGCGGGCGCCTACCCGCTGTTCTGGCCGGAGACGCGCAGCGTGGCCGAGTACATCGCAGCGCGTCCCAACATCGCCGCGGCCCAGTCGTTCCACAACTCGGGCGGGATGATCCTGCGCGGCCCGGGCTTCGAGGACTACGGCAACTACCCGCGTTCGGACGTGGCCGTGTACGACGCCCTCGGCGCGGACGGCGAAAAGATGCTGCCCTTCTACAACTACTGGATCATCTGGCGCGACCTGTACTCGGTCTTCGGCGGCTTCGTGAACTGGACCTACGAAGGCCTGGGCATCATCAGCTTCACCAACGAACTCTGGGCCGGTGAGCGCAACAGCCCCGACGAGCGCCTCGGCAACTCCACCGAGGACAGGCACTTCTTCGACGACACCCTGCTGATGGGTGCGGGCTTCACGGACTGGACGCCCTACGACCACCCGCTCTACGGCGAGGTCGAGATCGGCGGCTTCGCGAAGGACGTGGGGCGCGTTCCGCCCTCGTTCCTGATCGAGGAGGAGCTGCACCGCAACGCACTGTTCTGCATTCGCCACGCCGAGGCCATGCCGCGGGTGACGATCGACGAACCCGAGCTGACCGACCTGGGCGACGGGATCTGGGCCGTGGATCTGCGCTTCCGCAACGAGGCCGTGATCCCCACGCGCTCGGCCATGGCCGCGCAGAAGCACGTCGGTCTACCGGACGTGATCGAGTTCGCTGGCGCCGGCATCGAGGTGCTCGCCGCCGGGCGACGTACCGACCGTTGGCGGCCGGAGCGACTCGATCTGGTGGAACACTCGCCCGAGCGCGTCGTGCGCGAGGACGGTATCGACGGCAAGGGCGAGCTCGAGCTGCGCTGGATCGTGCGCGGTAGCGGGCCGGTCGAGGTCCGCTACACCGGCGAGAAGATCGTCGACGTCAGCCGCGAGTTCAGCCTCGGCGACTGACGCCAGGCGGGTTCAGGCCTCCTCGGTCCGGCGCGCGATCAGCGCGCACAGGCCGAGGAAGGCCGCGCCCGTGAGGACGACGCCCACCACCGCCGCGAACGAGTTGGCGGCGCCGGAGTCGGTCATGGACGAGTCGGCGACGATGGCCGACGCCAGGGCCGCCGGCGCGGCGATCGCCGCGATCAGTGCGCAGCGCGCGGGGCCGCCGAGCCCGGCGCGCTCCAGGGCCTGGGGCAGGTGCCGCCGATCTCCCACCCAAGGAGCTTGGCCGGCGAGGCGTCGCAGCCGCAGCACGCGCAGGAGGTCCATGACCGGCAGGGCCAGGGCCGGCCACGCCGCGGGGTGCACGGCCACCAGCATGCCCACGGCGTGGCTGCCCGCGTCGCCGAGGTAGGCCTTGGGCAGAACCGGGCCGCCGCGCCGCAGATTCCAAGGCAGGAACCCGAGCAGCGCGCCAGCGGCGGCCGGGCCGGGCAAGAGCAGGGCGACTGCGCCGAACGAAGCCGCCGCGCCGTCGCTGTTGTCGAAGGTGTTGACCGCGTTCATGGCCACCAGGGCGACGACCACCGTCCAGGGCCCTCCGTCGACCAGCAGTGGCAGGCTCGCCGCGAACTGGCCGAAGACCTTGGACCAGGGCGAGAGTCCGGTCGGCAGCCAGTCGTCGAGGGAGCCCAGGACGAAGGCCGCCAGCACCGCGATCAGCGACGGGCCGGTCAGTCCGCCGAGCGGGGGCAGCGTGAGCTCTGTCGCGAGGGCCGTGGGCAGGCCCAGCGCGGCGATCGTGACCAGGACCACCCCCCCTACCGGCGCCGCCGGAATCACCTGGGACTTGCGCTCCATGGGGATCGAACCCGGCCGCGGATCGAGCCACCCGAGGTGCGGAGCGAGGGCTGATAGAAGCGCCGTTCCCAGGGCGCCCAGGAGAGCCACGAGCAGGATCGACATCAGCACGGCGTCAGCGTCCCCGCGCCTGGCCATACAGGCCCAGCTCGACGATGGCATCCCAGACCCCGGGGGGCAGGGCCGAACCGGGGTCGCGGCCGAGCTCCAAGGCCTCGCGCACCGCGGTCGAGCTGTAGGGCGAGGGCAGCTCCAGGGGTACCATGCCCTCGAGCAGCCTGGACACGGCCTGCGGATCGAGTTCCAGGGCCTCGACCGCAGCAACCAGATCGGTGCCTGGGCTGCGCTGGACCACGATCGGCCGGGACCGCTCCAGGAGTTCCCCCACCCGTCGCCAGGAGGGCAGCCCGGCGAGGTTGTCCTCACCCAGGATCAGCCATGGCTGTCCAGCACCGGGGCGGGCGGCGCCCAGGTCGTCGAGGGTCAGGACGGTGTAGGACGGCGGCCGGCGCAGGAGTTCGACCGTCCAGATCGAGGCCCAGGAGGCCGTCTCGACCGATCCCAGCGCCCGGCGTAGGAGCTCAACCCGCGCCGACCCGGGCTCCGGCGGCAGGCCGGTCTTGTGGGGCGAGAGGGCCGCCGGGACGAACACCACGTGGTCCAGGCCGAGGGCCTCGCGGGCCGCCTTGCCCACGTCCAGGTGCCCCTGGTGGACCGGATCAAAGGACCCGCCGAAGAGGCCCAGACGCCGGGCGGCGCGGGCCTGGTTCGAGAGGCTGGCGTAGGCCGCCAGGGCCTCGGCCCCACGGCCGTCGTCAGGTTTACAGGTCGTCACCGCGCGGGATGTTAGCGCGCTGGCCCTACCCCCCAGGGCACCACGGCCGCCATCGGTCACCAGGATCCGGATCCGGCGCGTCCAACTCGTCCGCTGCCGGCGCCCTGCGGACCGCCCCACCGGCCGGCGGGGTTCGAGCCCCGCTCAGGATGGGTTCCCGGGCAAGGTTCCATTGGCGGGCGAGAAGCGCCGGCCCCAGGCCGCCAATTGGGCGTGCTGGGCGTGGATCCTGGTGAGGGATGGCGGCTAGACTCTGGCCCCGCGGACGGGGCTCCCCAGCTCCCCCGCGTAACCGGTCGACGGAGCGTGTGTAGCTACGTTGTCCGTCGATCGACCACCTGCCGCAATCCCCGCCGGCGGTTTCCCCACCCCCGACTACCGATGAACGCGAAGACCGTCCTCGCTATCGCCGCCGCCGGCGCCCTCGCGGGCCTGAGTGGCTGCACCGCGACCCACGAGATCCAGGAAGACCACTGGAACCTGGCGTCGGTGCCCGGCCGCATCAGCTACCAGCTGACCGGTTACCGCGGCCCCGAAGACGGCAGCCTGGCCCACCACGTCGGCAAGGACCTCAGCTCGATCGGGACCACCCTGGGGCGCCACTTCCTGAACTACAACGCCGAGAACCCCTTCCAGGGGAGCACGACGTACAAGACCCACAAGGCGCCCAAGCCGCCGAAGGTGTCCGAGTTCGAGGTCGAGAGCGCCGACGCTCCCCGTCGCGTCTTCGACTGAGAGACTGCGGAGTCGGAGCCCCGGGAGTCGGATACCCGGCATCGGGGTACGAGCCAGACGCTGACAGAAGCACGGAGCCGCGCAGCCTGAAGGCCGCGCGGCTCCGGCCCGTTCGGCGCCAGTGCGCGGAGGGATCCGATGTCGGCGCGCCGGGACCGCGCTCAGGGTTCGATGACCGCGAGGGCCCGCTCGAGGGCGTGCGGGGCGTCGGGATCCAACCACACGATGTCGTCGAAGTGGCGGTACCAGGTGCGTTGCCGCCGCGCGAACTGGCGCGTGCGCACGGCAATCTCGGGCTCCAGGTCCTCGCGCGCGAGCTCGCCGCGCAGGTGGGCCTGGATCTGCGGGTAGCCGAGGGCCTGACCGGACGTCTCGCCGAACCCACCTGAGGCCAGGATCGCGCGGACCTCTTCGATCCAGCCGGCGGCAAGCATCTTCCGCGTCCGGTCGACGATCCGACGCTCGAGCACCTCCGGGGCGGGCTGGAGCCCGACCAACCTGCGGGGCCGGCCGTCCGATCGCGCCCCCTGCTCGTCACGCCACTGGCGCTGGAGCTGTGAGAGGGGAGTGCCGGTCTGCTCGATGACCTCCAGGGCACGTTGCACGCGCCTTGTGTCGTTGGGATGGATGCGCGCCGCCGAGGGCGGATCCAACCGCGCGAGCTCCCCGTGGAGCGTCGCGGCGCCTTCGGTCTCGGCCCGCGCGGCGAGGGCCGCGCGCAACTGCGGATCGGGTCGCGGCACGTCGAAGAGGCCGTGGCAGAGGGCCTTGAGGTAGAAGCCGGTCCCGCCGACGAAGAACGCACGCCGGCCGCGCTGGCGTAGATCCCCCACTACCTGCGCCACGTCGTCCAGGTAGCGCTGGACGTCGTAGCGCTCGGGCGGATCGACCAGGTCGATCAGGTGGTGAGGCACGCGTGCGCGCTCGAGCGCGCTGGGCTTGGCCGTGCCGATGTCCAGGCCTCGGTAGACCAGCATCGAATCCAAGGAGACGATCTCGGCGCCCAGTCGCTCGGCCAGTTCGAGGGAGAGGGCGGTCTTGCCGGCCGCGGTAGGCCCCACCACCGCGTCCACGCGCAGTCCGTCGAGGAGGTCGTGAGCGGCTGCGTTCATCGCACACACGCTAGTGTCCTGGATCCGAAATTCGGCGTCACTTCCCGGGCTCCGATCGCCGCTGGCGTCGCCAGCGCCTCCTCCGAGTATCGCAGCGGATACGCGTCGTCGGCGCGCCTAGCCAGCATCGATCGGACCTCCGGCCAGTGACGCCGAATTTCGGATCCAGGACACTAGCTTCAATCGGTCGCCAGGATCCACGCCGGGCGCGTCCAACTGGCGGTCTGGTGCCGGCGGCGATCGAGATCCGCGCACGGCCCTCGGATAGCGTCGAGCGTCCCGGTCGAGCCCCCAGCGGCAACCTGGCGCCGCTGCCGGTGCATCGGACCCGCTCGCCAGCGGCCGCTGGCGGACTTCTCTGCGCGGGCGGGCCTCGACCCGGCGAGGAGGACGGTTCGCGCGACCGTGCGCCGCGCGGAGGCGATAGGTGGGCGCAAGACGCCGAATGAGCACGCTGGGCTCGAGCGCACGGGACCGAGAGGGGCTCGTCCTTGGCAAGCACTTGGCATGCGATCCGGCCTCGCAGTCTCATCCCGGCGCGCGTAACCTCGCTTGCCATGTCGATCGCCGCCGTCTGCTGTGCCCTGGCTCTGGTCGGGCAGTCGCCGCCCCAAGAGAGCCCCTCCGAAGCCAAGGCACCCGCCGCCGAAGCCGGCGCCCAGGAGTTGGTTCCCGGCGCCCTGCCCGCCGGCAGCCCCCCCGAGGCCCAGGCCCTGTGGAGCGCCATGGTTGATGCCCTGCGCGAGCCGGCGCGACGCTCGACGCCGATCGAGGGCTTCCAGATCCACTTCGACCTGCGCGCGCGCGCGGGTCTGCAGACCAACGACCTGCAAATCGAGGCGCGCTACCTGCGGCCCGATTGCCTGGCCCTCGAGCTGCCCTCCAGGCGCGCCATCGGCATCGGCCCCGCCGGTCCTTGGCTGCGTGAGAGCGACGGCAGCTTCCTGGGCCTGGTCGGTCGCGAGTACGCCTCCGACCAACGGATGCTGCAGCAGACCCTCGCCCTGGCGAAGAACTACCTGGCCCTCAGCGCACCCCATCGCGTGCGCCTGGCGAGCCTGATTGAACTCACCGAGCCGCCCGCGAACCTGCCCGACGTGCGTGGACTCAACCCGCGCTTCCTCGACTGGGTCGAGGTCGTCACGCCGGACTTCAACGTGCTCCAGGCGGAGCCCCCCGGGCGCGAGGGCGACGACGAACCGGCACCCCGCACGCCGCCGCGCCGGGTCCCCTCCCGACCGACGGGAGCCGAGGCTGGCGCCCAAACGCCGGCGGACGCGAGCGCTGAGCAGGCGGAAGCAGAGCCGATGTTCCGCGTCGCGATCGGGATCGATCGCAAGAGCCACCTGCCCGAGGTGCTGGTCCTGAGCGCCGTCGAGACGGACGAAGCGGGCACTGGAGTTCGAGGCACAGACACCGCCAACCCCGCGGAGCAGGTCGTCGAGCACTGCATCCGCCTGCGAGAGTTTCGCCGCGATTCAGGGCTGTACGTCCCGTGGCGACTGGACGTCTACCAGCGTTGGCCCCACGTGCCTGAGATCAGCGCCTACTCCGACCAGCCGGCCCAGGAGATCGACCTGATCAATGCGCGCCTGAGCACTGGCCTCGAGCGCCACGAGTTCATTCCGCCGCCTTGGCGCTGAGTCGAGCTGATCGATGTCGTCGCGTGCTGCGCGAGGGTGCTGACCGCGCGCTGCGCGCCATGCTGCGCTACCGCCGGTGGAAGGCCCGTTCCAAGTCGGCGATGGTGAACCGCACCCGTGTCGGCCTGGCGTGTGGACAGGTCTGATCGGTCTCGAGCTGCGCAGCCCGCTCGAGCAGGGCGCGCATCTGCCCCTGGTCGAGCACGTCGCCGGCCATCACCGACGAGCGGCAGGCGGTGCGGTGCAACACCTCCTCGAGCACGTCCTCCGCCTCGGGTAGCTTCCCGCGCGTACCCATGATCGCGAGCAGGTCACGCACGATCCCCGCGGCATCAGGATTGCGCAGTCGGGCCGGTAGTCCCTGGACCGCAATCGCATCCGGCCCGAAGACGCTCAACTCGATCCCCAAGCGCGCGATGGCCTCCAAGTGCTCCTCGAGCAGCGCGACCTCGTCCGCCCCTAACTCGACGACTTCGGGCACCAACATCCGCTGAACCGCGATCGAACCGCGTCGCAGCTCCTCGCGCAGACCCTCGTAGGTCAGACGTTCGTGCAAGGCATGCTGATCGACGATCTCGAAGCCCTCCGGCACCGCACGCACCACGTAAGTCTTGGCCACCTGCAAGTACGGCCCCGAGAAATCGTCCCGCGGCGCCCAACCGTCCGACCCACTCGCCCCGTGCCCCCCCGCCTGGGGTGCGCGACCCAAGACAGCCGGACCGGCTCCCTGTTCGCGAGGCCGCAGCTCCACGACCTCCAAGCGATCCGGCGATTGAGGTGTAACCCCGCGCTCGAACGACGGTCCACCAGGGTGGAAGGGCGGGGGTTGGTGGGCCAGTCCGCCGGCACCAGATCCGCCGCTCGAGCTTCCAGAACTACCGCCAGAACCACCGCCGGACCAACCCACCGCACCCGACGCCGGTAGCCAACGCTGGCCCGGATGCTCGGTCGGGGGCGTCCAGCCTCCGCGCTTCTCGGCGGAGCCCAACAACTTCTCGCCCGGAGTCGCGATGTCGGTCTCCGCCACCGCGGCGCGTAGGGCGTTGACCAAGAAGCCGAACAGGGGGCGCTCGTCGCGGAAGCGCACCTCGGTCTTCATCGGGTGCACGTTCACGTCGACGCGCTCCGGGGGCATCGAGAGGGCCAGGAACGCGGCCGGTTGGCGCCCCTCCTCGAGGAAGCCCCGGTAGCCCTCCTTGACGACCCTCGTCAGCACCTTGTCGCGCAGGGGCCGCCCGTTGAGGAACCACATCTGGCGCGACTGGTCCCGGCGAGCGAAGCGGGGCGGCGCGACGAGGCCGCTGAGTCGGATCGGCCCGTCGACGATCTCGACCGGCACCAGCGAGTCCGCGAGCTCCGCGCCAAAGGTGCGCCGGACCCGGTCGCGCAGGTCCATCTCCGGCTCGACGTCGTAGAGCCGCCTACCGTCGTGTGTCGCGACGAAGCCCACGCCCACGTGGGCCAGGGCCAAGCGTTGGATCAGGTCGAGGCAGCGGCCGAGCTCGGTCTGGGTCCGCTTGAGGAAGCGACGTCGCGCGGGAGTGTTGTAGAACAGGTCGCGCACCTCGATCGAGGTACCCAGGGGCGCGCCGGCTTCGTGAACTTCACTGCGCTTGCCGCCCTCCTCACGGATCTCGAATCCCGTCGACAGGTCCGCAGTTCGACTGAGGATCCGCACCCGCGCCACGGCGCCGATCGAGGCCAGGGCCTCACCGCGGAAACCCAGGGAAGCGATGTGGTCGAGGTCGGCGAGCTCGTGCAGCTTGCTGGTCGCGTGGGGCGTGAGCGCCAGGGCCAGGTCGGTCGCCCCCATGCCCGAGCCATCGTCGGTGACGCGGATCAGGCGCACGCCGCCCTCTTCGAGGTCGATCCGAACGTTCCGGGCGCCGGCGTCGAGGGCGTTCTCGACCAGCTCCTTGACCACCGACGCGGGGCGCTCGACCACTTCGCCCGCGGCGATCTGGTTGCGTACGACCTCAGGGAGCTCGCGGATCACGGAGTTGGTCTCGGTCGCCATGGGAGGATGCTATCAGCGCCGCCCGGGCTGGGCCGGAGCCGACCAGGCCAGGGCCAGGGAGGTGAAGTCGGAAGCGTCGACCCCGGCGCCGGACTTGGCGCGACGGTCCACGTCGGCGAGGTCTTCGAGCATGCGCGCCCACTCGGCCGCCGAGGGCCGGCGGCGCAGGCGTTCCAATAGCTCGGTCTTGGCCCGCTCCCCGCCGGCGCCGGCCTTGGCCGCGGCGCCCGCCGGGGGCACACCGCGCTCCACGTCCCGCGCCGCGGCCAGACCCTGGCGAACACCGCGGGCGAGGGAGCCGATCAAGATGGCCCCCAGGGCCGCGCGGTCGACGACCTTGCCGCCGTCGCGCCCGGTCATTCCGCCCTGGAACAGGGATTCGATGGCGTCCACGGCGCGGGGCAGGTCGCCGCGGCACAGGTGGTCGGCCACGGCGAAGGGCGAGCCCCCCGCCTGCCAACGGATCACCTCCTGCAGGGCACGCTGTCCGCCGTGACGCAGGCGCTCGAGCTGGTCCTCGATCGCATCCAGGTCGTTGCCCGTCGCTGCCACCACGTAGACGGCCTGGTCCGGGTCGAGTCGCACGCCGAGCTCGCGGGCGCGCGCCACCAGCCACTGCACCAGCTCCACCTGGCGCGGATCGGGGTTCCAGGGCGGAGGCGAGTCCCACAGACGCCGAACGGAGAGGCTGGGGAGCTCGAGCTTCGCAAAGCGCTTGGCGATGGCCTGGTCGGCTCGCATGGCGTTGGCTGCGATCGCCACCGAGCGGCCGGCCTCGGCGCGCTCGAGGAACGAGAGGATCCCGCGCACGAAGGGCGAATCCTTCGAGCCGACCTTCTTCAAGAGGCCGTCGACCTCGCGGGCGATGATGAGCTGGGCGCTCGCGAACATCGGCGGGGTCGCCAGGTCGCCGAGCAGGACCTGGGGGTCGAAGTCCGGATCCGAGGCGTCGTGCACGACGACTTCGACGTCCAAGGCCTCGCTCCGCGAACGCAGGGCATCGAGGACTCGGCGACGGAAGTACCCCTCGTCGCCGCGCACCAAATAGCCGGCGGCGAGCTGCGACGCGACAGCCAGGGACTTCTCGAACGCCGCCACTTGGACGTGGGGCGGGGACTCTCGCTTCTTCGCGGTGGCCATCAGTGCACTCCCTGGATGCCGGAGCCCAGGGCGAGGTCGACGGCCACGCCCACGAAGAGCAGCAGACCGATCCAACCGTTGAGGGAGAAGAAGGCCATGTCGACTCGCGACAAGTCGTCCGGCCGAACCAAGCGGTGCTGCCAGACAAGCAGCGAACCGGTGACCAGCAACGCGAGAGCGAAGGCGATGCCGAGTCCGGCGCTCCACCCGAAGGCGACGAGCAGCAGGGCGGTGGCGACGTGGAGCAGAGACGAGAGGCTCAGCGCACGCGACACGCCAAAGCGCGCGGGGATCGAATGCAGACCTTGACCACGGTCGAAAGCCGCGTCCTGGCAGGCGTAGATCAGGTCGAAGCCCGCGACCCAAGTCAGGACCGCGCCCGCCAGGGCCAGGGGCGCGAGGAGATCGCCCTCCAGGTTGCCGCGCACGGCGACCCAGGCTCCCAGGGGTGCGAGCGCCAGCGAGAGCCCGAGCCATAGGTGCACGGCCCAAGTGAAGCGTTTCGCGAACGAGTAGCCCAAGAGCACGGCGAGGACCACCGGGGAGAGCTGCCCCGCCAGGGGATTGAGGGCGATCGCGGCGATCACGAACACGGCGCAACTCATCAGCACCAGGGCCCCGACCTGCGCGGGGGTGAGCTTGCCGCTGGGTAGCTCGCGTCCGATGGTGCGCGGGTTCTTGGCGTCGATGTGCCGATCCACCAGCCGATTGAAGCCCATGGCTGCAGTTCGGGCCGCAACGGCGCAGACCACGACCAAGGCACCCAACCGCGCGCTGGGCGGACCGCCGGCCGCGACCCAGGCGCTCGCCAGGGCGAAGGGCAGGGCGAAGATCGAGTGGCTGAACTTGACCAGCCGTAGGTGGTCGGAGAGCGCCGCTATCACGGTCGCCTCCCGTCGCCGAACTCCAGCGGCGCCGGCGGATCGAAGCCGGCGGGATCGGCGGGTTCGTCGGGAAGTCCGCGCCACCGAGCGCCGACTCCGTGGGCCAATCCGAGTCGATCGAGGATCTTGCCGACCACGTGCCCGACCAGGTCGTCGAGGTCGCGGGGGCGATGGTAGAAGCCCGGCATGGCGGGCAGGATCGTCGCACCCATCCGCGCCAGGCGCAGCATGTTCTCCAGGTGCACCTCGGACAGGGGCGTCTCGCGCGGCACCAGGATCAGGTTGCGGCGCTCCTTCAAGGCCACGTCGGCGGCGCGCTCGACGAGGTTCGAACTGAAGCCGACGGCGACACGAGCCAGGGTGCCCATGCTGCAGGGACAGAGCACGACCCCGCCGGTCAGGGAGGTGCCCGACGACGGCGGCGCTTCGACCGCTTCGGAGGCGAAGGCGCGCACGTGCGGGGCGATCTCGGAGCCGAGCCAACCCACCAGGGCGGCCGGCAGGAGTTCGCCGGCCACGCCAGCCTCGACGCCGAGTTCGTGGCGCAAGACCTTCGCGCCGGCGGGCGTGATCGACAGGGAGACGTCGCAGCCCAGTCGCACCAGCTCGACGATCAGACGCTCGGCGTAGGCGTGACCGGACCCTCCGGTGAGGCCTACGAAGACGCTGCGGCGATCGGTTCGTTCCTTCGAGTCTGACATGGTCATTTGAACGGGCTGGCGAAGAGGCGGACGGTCAGTGCCCGCGCAGGACACCCGGGCCGGCGCCAAGAATCATCGCCGCGTTGAACAGGCCGTGGGTCCAGGCGGCCACCCCCAGACCGCGCCAGCGGAACAGCGCGCAGAGCAGCAGTCCGGCCAGCACGTACCAGAAGAACCTCCCCGCGTCGAAGGCGTCGCCGCGCCAGCCCAACCAGCGGGTCGCCAGCTCGAAGTGGAAGGCGGCGAAGAGCACGGCCGAGCCAACTGTGGCGGCGACCTCAGCCACCCATCGGGCAGCAACCAAGGGCGCGCCGAAGAAGCTGATCAGGTGACGCACGACGAGGAATACCAGGCTGAAGCCGCCCAGCCGGAAGACGAGCTCCTCGTAGGCGCCGCCCCCGGCCAGGAAGCCGACGGCCGCCAGGTCGGGAGCTCGATCGGGGTACCACTCGTTGAGGGGCAGGGCTGGCGCGGCCGTTCCGAACAGGGACGCCGCGAGGATCAGGGCGGGACCGAGGACCAGGGCGCCGATGGCTCCCTCCACCCCCACCCGCATCAGGGGCGGACCCAGGTGGCCGAGCCGCCTATGGGCAGCCACCGCCGCGGCCACAGCGACTGCCATCCAGAGCAGGACGCGCAGGAGGTGCTCGTGGGGCGCGAGGATCGTGAAAGGGGCCGAGAGGACGACCTCGGCGATGTTGCGACTCCGGCTTCCGGCCGTCCCGACTGCGGCCTCGTAGCAGAGCAGCAGCGGTACCGTGGCCAACAGACCGAGGGCGATCGACGCCGAGGGACGCTCGTCGTACTCCTCCTCGAACTCGTCATCATCCGCCAGGACGGAGAAGAGGGGCGTCATGCTTGGACCACCTCTGCCATCTGAGGGCGACGTCCAACGTGGAGCGCGCAGATGCCCCGAGTGAGCAGGCGGTACTCGACGTCGACCAGGCCGGCCTGGGCCATCTCACGCGCGAATTCCTCGGGCTTGGGCCAGGCCAGCACCGTCTCGGGCAGGTAGCGGTAGGCCCCCCCATCGCCGGAGATCAGCTTGCCGATCAGCGGCAGGATGCGAGTGAAGTAGAGCCGATAGAGCCCGCCAAGAACGGCACCGGGAGGCGTCGAGAGCTCGAGTACCACCACCCGACCACCCGGCCTGACCACTCGAGTCATTTCCCGCAGCCCCTCCAGCCGGTCCGCCACGTTGCGGATGCCGAAGGCAACCGTCGAGACGTCGGCGCGGCCGTCGGCCACGGGCAGCTTCAGCGCATCGCCCTGCATGAAGCGGCGCTCGCTGCACTTCGTGCGCGCGCGCGTGAGCATCTGGGGCGTGAAGTCGACGCCGATGGTCCGCGCCCCGGCCCCGGCCAGGGCCAGGGTCAGATCGCCAGTCCCACAGCAGGCGTCGACCGCCACCGCACCCTCCAGGGGACCTGCCGCCTCGACCGCGGCTGCACGCCAACGCCGGTCGATGCCGGCCGTCAGAAGCCAGTTCAACAGGTCGTAGTGACGGGCGATGCGCCCGAACATCGGACGCACTTGGGAGGGGTCGGGCATGGATCTGGGACCGGATCGCCGAGCCCTAGTGTGCGCCGCAATGGCCCGCGGTTCGACCCCGCCTCCGCCGATCATGGCGGGTTCGGTGGGAACTCTTCCGCGGCCCCACCTCCCCCAATGCAGAACGGCGAACTTCCCCCGAGGGAAGCTCGCCGTCCGCTGGGTTCAACTGAGCCGATCAAGCGCCCTCACCGACCCGGAGAACCGGTCCAGCCGCCCGACCCGCCAGGTGCCTACTGGCGCCAGTAGTCGCAGAGGAAGGTCGCACCCGAGGCGCGGATCGACTGCGTACCGGGCTCGAAGGCGTTCACGTCGAAGCGCTGCAGACCGCTGCCGATCTCGAGCACGTCCACCGCGCCGGTGCCCTCGCTCGAGTTGGGGATCGCGAGGAAGACGAAGCGCGGGCTCACCGAGCGTCGCGGCCCCCCGCCGACCAGACTGACAACGGACTTGCTGTTGACCGGCGTCACGATGCCCGGCGAGAAGGTCGTGGTCAGGCCGGCAGTGCCGCCCAGGTTGACCATGTTGTCGAAGGCCAGGTCGACCGGAACGCCGGTCATGCCCCCCGAACCACCGGCACCGACCGAAGCGCGGACCTTGAATTCCAGGTCGCGCGACTGGACCGTCACGGCCGTCTGCGAGGTGACCAGCGGAAGGATACCGATGGCACCTTCCAGGTTGATCTGCGTCAGCGCACCACCGGATCCGACCACTTGACCGGTGACCGGATCGAGCTTGCCTTCGTGCAGCACGTAGAAGCCGTCGGTCAACAGCGGCGTGTCGATGAAGATGCCCTTGGGAGCGTTGAACTCCAGGGGCACCTGGCCGACCACGTTGTCCGCGCCGATGCCATTGATGCCGTCGGGACCCGACTCGTACACCGCGACGCGGTTGTTCCGCATCAGGATGAAGGCGAAGTAGACCCCCCGCGACATGCTGATGCCCGGGATCTGACGCTGCCCGATGCAGACCTCGAAGGGGCTGCTGAGGGAGGTGTTGAGAGTCTTGCGGACCTGCAGGGAGAAGGTGTTGATCACCGACACCGAGTTGCCCAGCTCGTTGCAGACGAGGATGTCCTCGTTGTCCGGCTGCCAGGCGATGCCGCTCGGACCCTTGCCGACCGGGATCGAAGCCACGACCTTGTGGAAGGTCGCCGACGACTTCGGGTCGATGTCGATCAGCGACACGATGTTCGCCGTCCGGTTGGTCACCGCCAGCAAGTCGGCGTTGGGCGACATGGCCATGCTGGTGGGATCCGGCAGCGAGATCCGGTCGATGACCGTGAAGCGGTTCGAGTTGATCACCACGACCTCGCTACTGACCCGATCGATCATGTAGAGGAAGTGGCCGACCTGCTGACGGATCTGGTAGGCCGAGCAGCTCGAGACCGACGCAGCCGGCAGGGAGGGGCCGACGAAGAAGGCGTTCTGCTCGGTGCCGAGCAGACCGCTGGGCGGGATGCCGTTCGCGGGGTTACCGAAGGGATCGCCCAGGGGCGGCAGCAGGTTCGAGAGGGTCAGACCCAGGGCGCCCGAGCCCGTGACCTCGACCGACGTCGGCTCTTGTCCGCCGATGAAGGGCGAAATGCACGGCGGCGGGAAGATCAGCGGCGGAGGGTTGGGGTGCGGAGCCCAGGCGATCAAGTTGCCGGCGCCCGGGGGCACCGAGCTGAACTGACCCGGCTGGGACGGCGACAAGCCGAAGTTGCCGACGACCGGCGTGGGCTGCTTGAGACCACTCGAGGCGCAGACGTTCGGGAAGCCGGCCTGGCAACCGAAGGGCGGCGGCCCGTTGTTGAAGTTCACGTCCAGGGGCTGGCCGATCGCCATGTCGCCGACCGAGTCGATCAGCGGCGGGCGAATCAGCTTGTCGTTCAGCGAGCTGTCGAGCGCCAGGGTGAAGACGCCCTGGGAGCCCCCGTTGAACGTGCAGGTCCCCGGCTGCAGCGGCGGCAGCAGCAGGTTGCCCTGGGTCTTGACGTTCGGGTTGTTCGGGAAGTTCGAGTTGCCCAGAACGATCGGGTTGAACTCGTCGTAGGTCGGGTTTCCGGTGCCACCACCGAAGCCGTTGAGGTCGATCACCGAGATACCGGGGACCGAACCCGTGCGGCCGATGTAGACCACGTCGGGCGCCACCGGTGCGTTGATCAGACCCGGACCCTGGCCTGTCTCGAAGAAGGTGTTCGCCGCCTGGGCGTTGACGTTCGCGGTCAGGTCACCGATCTGCTGGGTCGTGATCGAGATGTCGACGCGACTGAACGTGCCGCAGGAGGCGATCGTCGGACCGGTGCCCGGGAAGGAGAAGCCCGGGATCAGTTCGAAAGTCGTCAGGTCGAAGGGGCTGAAGGGCCGCACGGTGAAGGGCACCGTGGTCTTCGAAGCATCGGGACCGAAGGTCACCAGGACCGCGGAACCGACCCCGGCCGGCTGGCCGTTGTCGAGCGGACCGAGCGTGGTCGGCTGGATCGCCTCGGTGAGCTTGATCTTGATGCTGGTCTGCGGATCGACCTCGATCGCCCCGCCACCCGGCGTGATCTGCGGGAAGGAGCCCGCGCCGGAGAGGTCGATGCCCACCTCGGGCCGGATCTGGTCGATGCCCACCGTGCCGCTGGCCACGCCGACGCCCGTCGCCTGCAGGGCGTTGCCGGTCGTGCTGCGCACACCGACGCCGAGGGTCAGGGCGATCTGCAGCCCCGCCGGGAAGGTCTCGTAGGTCGACAGGTCGTCGTCCGAGTCCGCCACGATCACCAGCGTGTCGGCGCGCACCAGGTCGACGTCGCCAGGGAAGCTGCCGTCGGTCCCGGGGAAGCCGAAGCCCGGCTGCTCGCCCTCGACGTCCAGAGCGACCGGCTTGCCGGCGTCCTTGCCGACCCACTTGACGAAGCTGAGCGAACCGTCGCCGGCGCCCGTGTCGGCGGTGATGCCGCCCACGAATGCGCGCACCGAGATCGACTGCGACGTGGCCGTAGCCGGGTCGGTGGCGACGATCGAGACGCTACCGCTCAGGTCCGAGGTGATCGCCGAACCCGGCGCGAAGACCGAGTTCAGGTCGATCGGCTGGGTGAAGCGGGCATAGATGAAGTGGTTGCCCGGAGCCCCCGTCGGCAGGACCGGGTTCTCGTCCCAGGCCGTCACCGGCATGACCGGGTTGGTCGGCGTGACGTTGGCCATCAGGTCGCCGATCGAGCGGATCGCCAAGACTTGCTGGCTGGGCACGCCGTTCTCGAGTTTCAGCACTCGGTGCGGGAGCATGAGCCCGAAGCCGTTGCTGACCTCGAGGATCTGCATGTCCTTGGTCGCACTCGAACCGGACGAGCTTCCGCCGCCGCAGGCCCCGAGGAACAGGGCGGCCGAGCCGGCGAGGACCGCCAGCGAAATGGAGCGCGCGGGCGCGCCGAAGAGCTCGACGTGGGGATCGTTCATGACGGGTGCTCGATACAGGTCGAGTCGCATGTCGAAAGTGGGGATGTTGCGAGTCCGGGGCACCCCTCGCACCCGACCACGATTCGCGGCCGCCGTGGCCGATCGCCAGCGAGTGACGATGCGGACCGCGAGGACCGGGTCTTGGCTTCGATCCCGGTCGGATCGAGGGGCCAAGCGAATCGGATTGGGAACTCGGAGCGGAACCCAGCGGCGGGCTCCACCGGTAGGTGGATCGAACCCCGACTTCGTGCCGAGGTCCGGTCTGGAGAAGGGGCCGTCGCTGGATACAGGACAAGGGGCGTGCCAGCCCAGCGGCCATTGCGGGCCGAGGACCGATACGCGTGCCCAACTCCCTTTGGGGGAAGGAGTTGGAGTTGATTCTCAGTGAACGGGTCGCACCCTTCCGGGTCGCTTCGTTCCCGCCAGCGATGCGCGGGAGGCCGAAGAACCCATAGGGGCACAGGTGGGGTGTGCGTAGTCGCACGTCCGCGAGCGGGGTCAGGACGCGAACGCACCAGACCTCACCGGACCAAAGCGACGGAGCGGTCGGAGTTTAGCTGCCGCGACCGGCCCGGTCACCCCTCGCCCGAGTTCCTGTTTCTCGCATCCGCCCTGGCACCCGGACGGCTGCGATCGGCGTCCGGCCCCGCCCGAGCCGAAATGGCGTCCGGGGGCGAGGAGCCGGCCCATCCGCTGGCTACGATCGCCCCCCATGAGCCAATCAAGGGGCACCGAGGACGGCGGGCACCGCCGCGAGTGGACCCCGGCCCCCGCGGCGGGGTCCGCGGGTGAGGCCACTTCCCCGCCCGAGGGGCATTGGACCGACCCGGCCACGCTGCTCGGCGAGGGCGAGGAGGACTTCGGCCTGCGGCCCCGCAGCCTGGACGAATTCGTGGGTCAGCGGCGGGCCGTCGAGAACCTGCGCGTGGCCCTGCAGGCCGCCAAAGGCCGGGGTGAGAGTCCCGACCACCTGCTCCTGGCCGGCCCCCCGGGGCTGGGCAAGACCAGCCTGGCGCGGATCCTGGCGGCCGAGCTGGGGACCCACCTGCACGCCACCAGCGGGCCGGCCCTCGAACGCCCCAAGGACCTGGTCGGGATCCTGACCCAGCTGCAACGGGGCGACCTGCTCTTCATCGACGAGATCCACAGGGTCCCGGCGGGCGTGGAGGAGTACCTCTACGGCGCGATGGAGGACTTCCGGGTCGAGTTCACCCTCAACGAGGGGCCCCACGCCCGGGTCATCCCGCTCACCGTCGAGCGCTTCACCCTGGTCGGCGCAACCACCCGCGAGGGCCTGCTCAGCAGCCCCTTCCGGGCCCGCTTCGGCCTGCTCGAGCGCCTGGACCCCTACCCCACCGAGGATCTGGTTCGGATCCTCGAGCGCTCGGCGCGGCTCTTGGGCGTCGAGCTCGAGCCAGACGCAGCGACCCTCTTGGCCAGCCGCGCACGCGGCACACCGCGGGTCGCGAACCGCTTCCTGCGCCGCGTGCGCGACCTCGGCCAGGTCCGCCAGGAGCGCCGACTCAGCGCCACCCTGGCCGACGAGACCATGACCCGCATCGGGGTCGACGCCCACGGGCTCGAGGAACTCGACCGGCGCATCCTCCACGTGCTGGCCCGCAACGGCTCGACTCCGATCGGCCTCAAGACCCTGGCTGCGGCGGTGGGCGAGGCCGAGGACACCATCGAGGACGTCTTCGAGCCCCACCTGCTCAGGCTCGGGTTCCTGCACCGCACGGCCCGCGGTCGGGTCGCGACGGCGGACGGCTGCCGTGCCATTGGTGTCGAGCCTGACACCCAAGCGCCCGGGTCGGGCGGTACCGCGTCCCCGTGAGCGAGCGCAGATCGATCGCCGCGAGTGCGCTGGTGCTGCTCGCAGGACTGACCACCGGGGCGTGTATCGCCGGGAGCCTGAGCCCGCCCGGCGTCGGCTCGATCGTGCGTGCGGAGTCCGCCGTCCCGCCGGACCCCTGGAGCAGCACGCGTCGGGTCCCCCTGAGGATCTCAGACCTCGACGGGCGAGTCTCGGTCGCCCTCGAGTCGGGCGGCGAGCGCGTCGAGCT
Organism: Engelhardtia mirabilis; assembly: GCA_007751255.1. Lineage (GTDB taxonomy): Bacteria > Planctomycetota > UBA1135 > UBA1135 > Engelhardtia > Engelhardtia mirabilis. Next base: position 2,832,838 of record CP036296.1, on the reverse strand, counting down.
CTGGCGTCAGGGGTCCGCCGTCGACGGCAGCGATCTGCGTCGCGCGCCCTTCCACGTGCTCGAGCCCGCCCGCGGCAGCGACGGATGGCGCATCAACGGCCGCCTCTATCCGGGCCCCCTGTGCGTGGAGCCGGCGCCGAACGGTGGGTTACGCGTCACCGCGTGGCTCGACCTGGAGGACTACGTCGAAGGCGTCGTGGCGGCCGAGGTCGTGCTCTGGAGCGCGCCGCCGGCACTGCTCGAGGCCCAAGCCATCGCCGCGCGCTCCTACGCCGTTGCCAGTCTCGCTGACCGCGCGCGGCGGGGCCGCCCGACGCTGATCGACGGGGTGCTCGACCAGGCCTACCGGGGCACCTTCGAACCCGACGCCGCCGCCCGCAACCGGGGCATCGACCAGCGTCTGCGCGCGGCCATCGACAGTACGCGCGGCCAGGTCCTGTCCGTGGCCCGCCGGGTCGTCGACGCCCGGTTCCACGGAGCCTGTGGCGGAAGCACCGCTTCCTTCGTAGACGTCTTCGGCGCTCCCGTGGCCCCCGCCCAACTTCCACGGCCCTGCATCGGCTGCTCCACCGACGCCGCCGCGGCAATCGCCGCCTTGTCGCGCGGCGCTGCCGAGCTTCCGCCGGGGACCTCGGACCTCTACTGGGCCTACACCGCCACGCCTGCGGAGTTGGGTGCCTTGGCCGCGAAGGCCGGCGTCGGAGCGCAACTGCGCTTCCTCGAGCCCAGCAGGGTCGACGCGACGGGCCGCTGGTTGGGCGTAGCCCTGGTCGGCGACCGCGGTCGCAGCGAGATGTCGATGGTCGACCTGCGCCGCCAGATCGGCTGGTCGAAGGTCAAGAGCGGTCGCATTCACTCCACCTGGCCGCGCAGCGGCAGCTCGATCACCGGCGGCATGCGCCTCGACGGCTTCGGCTCCGGGCACGGGGTCGGACTCTGCCAACGGGGCGCGCGCGACCTGGCGGACGATGGCTGGACCTCGCGACGCATCCTCGCCCACTACTACGCCGGCGCTTCGATCGCCGACCTGTCGGCCTTGGACCCCCTTTGACCTTGAGCGACGACTTCTCCTACGAGCTGATCGCCACCTGCGCCGAGACCGGCGCGCGTCGCGGTCGCTTTCACACGCCCCACGGCCCGGTCGACACACCCGCCTTCATGCCGGTCGGCACCAAGGCCACGGTCAAGGGCATCACGCCGGATGTGCTCGAGGTGATCGGCTCGCAGATGGTGCTGGCCAACACCTACCACCTGCATCTGCGTCCGGGTGAGGACGTCGTGTCGGAGCTCGGCGGCCTGCACCGCTTCATGGGCTGGAACGGCCCGATCCTGACCGACTCCGGCGGCTTCCAGGTCTTCAGCCTGAAGCACCTGACCAAGGTCACCGAGCACGGTGCCGTCCTGCGTTCGGTGGTCGACGGCGATCCCGTGCTGCTCAACCCCGAATCGGTGATCGACATCGAGCGCGCCCTGGGCGCCGACGTGATCATGGCCTTCGACCACTGCCCCTCCGATCCGACCAACCGCGCGGAGGTGGAGGCCGCGACCGGCCGCACCCACCGCTGGCTCGATCGCTGCGTCGAGCACTTCCGCAGCCAGGACTCCCCGCACGGTCCCCAGGCCCTGTTCGGGATCTGCCAAGGGGGTGCCTTCGAAGACCTGCGGCGCCGGTCCGTGGACGCCGTCGTGGCCCACGACCTGCCCGGATACGCGATCGGCGGTGTTTCTGTCGGTGAGGATCGCGAGTCCGTGCGATCGGCCGTGGCGGCTGCTGCGCCCCACCTGCCAGCCGACAAGCCGCGCTACTTGATGGGAGTCGGAACCCCCCAGGACTTCTTCCTGGCGGTCTCCGAGGGGGTCGACCTGTTCGACTGCGTGACGCCCACGCGCCACGGCCGCAACCACCAGGCCTATACCCCCATCGGTCGGATCAACCTCCGCAACCAGCGTTGGGCCAGGGACGGAGCCCCCCTCGACGGGGACTGCGATTGTCCCGTGTGCCAGCGCTTCAGCCGCGCCTACATCCGACATCTGTGCACGACCGGCGAGATGCTGGCCGGGGTGCTGCTCAGCATCCACAACGTGCGCTACTTCCATCGCATGATGGAGCGCATGCGCGCCGCGATCGAGGGCGGCACCTTCGTGGCCCTGCGCGAAGAGATCCTGGGCGCAATCCAACGGACGACGGCCTAGCAGATCGTCTGCTCGGCCGCCTGTGCGGTCGGTGCTCGTCAGGTCGGCGCGACCGGCGAGCTGGCCGTCCCGCGTCGGACTGAGCGACTCAGCGTCGCGGCGTCGATCAGCGTCGGGGCGCTGCGAGGACCTCGATCCGCGTGGCGTCGACCTGGGCGACGCCCGGGGCATGACGGGCGTTGCCCAGCCCCTCGCCGCGCACGCCGACCTCGGCGCCCACGAACAGGTCGAGGTCGTAGCGACCGGCCCGGGAGACGAGCTCGGCTTGGATCTGACCCGCGCGCACGACCCGGTAGCTCACATCGCCGGACGCGGCACGGAACCGCTCCAACACCCCGCGCTGCTCGAATCGACCGTAGAAGGGATGGTTGGCCTCGATCTGACTCCAGACATCCTCTTGGCGACGCAGAAGGGCTTCGCGCTGCTGTTGGTCGCGCATGGCCAACTGCCCGTCGAGGCGCGCGACCTCGGCCAGGAGATCGACCTTCTCCAACTCGTTGCGAGTGGCGGTCTCGGTCACCGGATCGGGACCAAGGGCCAAGACGCCCTCCAGGGCCTGTCGCACGGCCCCCCAATCGGGGACCGGCTTCTCGCGCTCGGTCGACAGCAAGCGACGGGCACCGGCGAGAGCCTCACGGGCTCGATCCGGATCGGCTAGCGACGCATCCCGTACGGACGGCCGCGGCTCGACGGGGGCCGCGCCCTCGGCCACGGTCGCACGGGGATCGGCACCCGATGCGGCAGTGGAGGCCGGAGCCCCTACCGGGGCGCTCGTGTCGCCGCGGGCAATCGCGGCCTCGAGCAGAGCGGCCTCTGCGGCGCGCCACATGGCGGCGCCGTCCTCGTCGGCTCCGAGCGACTCGGTGCGCGATTCTTGGACCCAGACGCAGGCGCCCGGCGGGCTCCAGATCTTGACCCACGTGCGCGAGAGGTCGATTCCGTTCAGGCTCGCACCGGACTCGGTCTCGATCCCCGTCACCCGATCACCAGCCTGCAAGCGCTCGGAGAGCGGATAGCCGCCAGTGCCGGGCGTGGGCCGCATCAGGATCTGGTTCTCGGTAACCTCGAAGACGTCGGGAGTCGAGGTGGCCCGTAGATAGCGTCCGAAGACCCAGGCGGGAAAGCCCCCGGGGATGTCCACCTTGAGCCAGCCACCGCGCTCGTCGTAGACCGACAGGAGCCCCCCTCCGGAGACTTCCATGACCGGTACGCCCTTCACGTCGTAGATGTTGCGCGCCGTGGCCCCGCCCTCGCGGGCGCGGACGTAGCGCAAGATCGGCCGCACCGTTTCAGACTCGGCGCCTTCGGTCGTGGACGAGCCCCCCTGGGAGGCCCCCTGCTTGAAGGACACGGAGCCAATTGCGGCGATCGAGGACGACGAGCCCCCGGCGGGACCGGAGGTTGACGCACTTGCGGACGTCACCAGACCCAGACCCGCCATCAGTGCCAGCCCGGCCCACCTGGCCGCGCGCGCCCCGTCGACGGGGCGATTCGCGCGGAAGCAGCGGGAGGAGCCGTCGTCCCCGATCCCAGCTGCGCGGATCCCAGTAGCGCGGAGCAAGGCGGGCGAAGAGTGAACGAGAAGGCGGTCGAGGGGTCGGTCTTGGCGCATGGCGAGTGGGTCCGGGAGGACTGGTCGGGCGGCAATGCTACACGCCATCGCGAGGCGCTCCGCCCCCAATCCAGCCCCAGGGCGCGGTCGGCCCGAGGCCCCTCGCCGGACCGAGTCGCGAGGCCCCCCGATGCCCTTCCTCTGGCCCGCCCCCCACCCTCGGCGGCCCCGACCTGCTCGCCACGGCGGAGACGATCGCCCCAGCTCCGGCGGCGGGCGATGGACCCTTCGGGGACAGGGGCTACACTTCGCCCTCGAGTCGCCCTATTCCTCCTCCAGGGCGAATCCCATGCGTACCTACCTGCACTCCAAGATCCACAAGGCCCGGGTGACCGAGGCCAACCTCGACTACGTCGGCTCCGTCACCATTGACGAAGAGCTGATGGAGCTGGCCGATATCCAGGAGTTCGAGCAGATCCACATCGTCGACAACACCAACGGCGCCCGTCTGGTGACCTACGCCATTCGGGGCGAGCGCGGCTCGGGCGTGATCGGCATCAACGGCGCCGCCGCCCATTTGGTCAAGGCCGGCGACGAGGTCATTCTGATGACTTACAACCTGGCCGAGCGGCCTTCCGAGCCCCGCTGCATCTTGGTCGACGGCGACAACCGCTTCGTGCGGCACCTGGTCGAGAAGCCGCGCACGGTCCCGACGTTCTGAGCCAGCGCACGCCGGCGGGGACTCTCGCCGAGCGGATGGGGTCGAGAGCAGGGGAACGAACCTGAGCGCGCCGGGCGAGATGCCGGGGCGACAGTGACGAGAGCCCCAGTTGCGCGCTCATCGACGTCGACCTGCCCTGGCCACGACAGCGAGGACCACGGGCCGCAGCCCCATCCGACGTAGGGCTCGCGACGCCTCCCGTAGGGTCGAGCCGCTGGTCATGACGTCGTCGATGAGGATCGCGTCCGCACCCCTCCAGCGGCCGGCTCCACTCCAGGGTGGGATTCCGCGCCGCCCGGCGAAGGCGCCCCTGGTGTTTGCGGCGCGACTGGCTACACCCGGTGATCCCTGCGGCGGTGTCGCCCGGGTTCGACGCAAGAGTTCGGCGAACTCGAGGCCCAGCCCTTCCGCGACGCCATCCGCCAGAAGACGCGCCTGGTCGTAGCCGCGCTCCAACCGTCGCAAGGGGTGGAGCGGAATCGGTACCACGACTGCGGATCCAGTGGCCGACTGCCATCTGTATCCGGTCGACAGGATGCCAACGCTCGGCGTCGGTTCGTCGGCCCGGGAGGTGAGCCCACGCCCTGCCTGTCGGTTCGGGTCCGCGCCGAGGCCCGCACCGCTCCCGATCTCCGGCCGCCTCCTGTAGCTCAACTCTCGCGCGAGGCGCAGCCCCAGCGGACGGGCCAGGTCAGGTCTACGACCGTGCTTGAGCCCCAGGACCCACTCGCGCAGCACCTCGTCCGAATAGTCACCCAGGGCCACGACGGGCGCGGGGTAGCGCTCCCCCCGCCGGCAAGGCGAACACAACTCGCCGTCCGGCACCGCGCGCGGCAGTCCGGCCGCGCAGCGTCCACAGCTCGACCAACCCCGAGGATCCGGAAGCCGGTGATCCGCGCAGACATCACCCTGATCGAAACCGTCCAGATCGAAACCGCCCGCAAGGGCAAAGCCGCGCCCCCTGCGCCCTCCCCCTGCACCGCTCAGCTCAGGCCCCAACGCTCCCTTCGACCTTCCCCCAGTCGCCCTGCCACACACCAGGCAGCGTGGCGGGTAGAGCACGTCCACGAACTCTCGCAGCGTTTGCCGCCCGAGCTCCGCGCCGCGCCTTCGAATGGCGGTCAAGGTCCCCACACCCCACGAACGAGTGGGACGCGCGCCGGTTACATCCCTGTGAGCAAAATCCGCGCGGTCAGCTCAACTGAAGTCGTCGGCAGCCGCGACCGTCCGCGCGGTGGCTGCTCGGCGCCCGCCAGCGCTGTGGGCCTCGCGACGCGGCAGGTTCAGCCGCTGTCGCAGGCGTGCCACGTAGCTCTGCACCGTGTCTTCAGGCAGCATCTCCAGCCCGAACAGCTCGCCCACCTCACGCGCCAGCTTCGAGTCGGTCTCGATATCGGACTCGCGCTCGACCAGGTAGTCGCGGACGTAGCGACGGAAGAGCCGCTGGGACACCCACCACCCCCCGAGCTGCAACAACCCGACACCGACCACCAGCAAGCCGACCCAACCGATCGGGAACTCACCGGAGCCGTCGCCGACGACCGCCGCACCCACCGCGCCCTCGGACCCCGGGGTGTAGCGCCCCACCAACTGCAGTCCGAACCCGGCCAGGAGCAACCCGAAGCCGAGGGCGACCTGGACGCGGTGGAACACGTAGCCGCGGATCGACCCCAGCCGTTGGCGGGTCTGGCCGAAGTGCTCGGCCACCAGGTCGCGCGGGTGACGCAGCAGGATGGCGTTGGCGAGCAGGAAGCTGCCGGCGATCGAGAGGGTCAGGCCCAGCGCCGTCCAATCGACCTCCGACCAGCCACCCTCGACGACGGGTGGGCTCGCGAAGGCGGGCAGGCTGGCGAGGTCGACCATCGCGGCAAGGTAGGCGCACGAAGGACGACGCGCAAGCGGCGCCGCCCCGAGGCGATCAAGGCACCAGCCGAAGGTGGCGTTGGACCACCAGGATCGGGTTCCCCCGCATGGTCCGGGTGTGAACCGATCGCGATCCGCGCCCCTCGAAGTTGGCCGTCAGTCGATCGAGCCAACTCTCCTCGTGGTGGCGAAAGCGAGTCCCGTCGCCCGAATCGAACACGCCGAACTGACCGCAGTGGTCGGCGTCGCGCCGGTAGCGCGCCCGATTGCGCCGATCCGTCTGGAGCGGCAGGTCCGAGAGGAACAAGTGCCCGCCGGGCACCAGCACGCGCTCGATCTCGGCCATCACTGCGAGCTGCAGGTCATCGGCCGGAATACAGGTCAACACCGCATAGAGCAGCACCCCATCGACGCTGGAGTCGGCCAGGGGCAAGCGGTCCAGGGGCGCCTCGATCAGCTGGGCCGCGGGATGCTGCGCCCGGGCGCGGTCCAGCATGGCCGCGGACTGATCGACCCCGACCACATCGCGGTAGCCGAGGTCGATCAGCTCCCCCAGCAGACGACCGTAGCCACAGCCCAGGTCCACCAACCGCGCGCTGCGGGGTACCGCAGCGCTCAGGGCGCTCGCGTCGAGGGGATGGGAGAAGCGCGAGGACTCCGCGACGCGATCCCAGTACTCGACGGTGTTCGTCGTCACCCTGTCCATCGTCCTCGACCTCCTGGCCCAACAGCCGGATCTACCCCCTCGCGATCACTCCCACTCGGTCACTCCCACTCGATCGTCGCCGGCGGCTTCGAACTGATGTCGAGCACGACTCGGTTGATCCCGCGCACTTCGTTGATGATGCGGTTCGAGATGCGCTGCAGCAGTTCCTGGGGCAGGTAGGCCCAGTCGGCCGTCATCGCATCCTCGGACTGGACCACTCGCAAGGCGCAGCAGCTCTCGTAGGTCCGGGCGTCGCCCATCACGCCCACCGACTTGACCGGCAGGAGCACGGCGAAGTACTGCCACAGGCCCTCGTCGGCGCCCACGGCCTCGATCTCGGAGGTCACGATCGCGTCGGCCTCCTGGAGCAGACGCACGTTCTCCGGGGTGATTTCCCCCACGATCCGCACCGCGAGCCCGGGTCCCGGAAAGGGCTGCCGGTCCACCACGACGCTGGCCAGGCCGAGCTGCCGACCGATGGCCCGCACCTCGTCCTTGAACAGCTCCCGCAGGGGCTCGATCAGCTCCATCTCGAGGTCGTCAGGCAGGCCGCCGACGTTGTGGTGGCTCTTGATCACGTCGGTCGAGCCCCCGTGAGCGGCGATCGACTCGATCACGTCGGGGTAGAGCGTGCCCTGGCCGAGGAAGTTCGCCTGCTTGAAGCGCTTGGCTTCCTCGCGGAAGACCTCGACGAACTCGTGGCCGATGATCTTGCGCTTGCGCTCGGGGTCGGTGACCCCGGCCAGCTCGGCGAGGAACTTGGCCCCGGCGTCGACGACCGTCAGGTCCATCTGGAAGTGCTCGCCGAAGAGCGTCTCGACGACCTGTCGCTCGCCCTTCCGCAGCAGTCCGTTGTCCACGAAGATGCAGTGCAACCGGTCGCCGATGGCCTTGTGCAGGATCACCGCCGCCACCGAGCTGTCCACGCCACCGGAGAGGCCCAGCACGACTTCACCGTGCTCGCCGACCTGCTCGCGCACCCGCGCCACCTGCGCATCGACGATGCTGTCGGGCGACCAGTCGTCCTTGGCACCGCAGACCGCATGGATGAAGTTGTCGATCACTTCGCGGCCGCGGACCGTGTGCGTCACCTCGGGGTGGAACTGGATCCCGAAGAACCCGCGCTCCGGATCCCCGACCGCAGCGAACGGGCAGTTCTCGCTCGTGGCATAGGTTCGGAAGCCCTCGGGCAACTCGGCGACCTGGTCCCCGTGACTCATCCAAACGACGGTATGACCGTCGAGACCGCGGAACAGGGCCTCGGGCTCGGCCACGGCGATGGACGTGCGACCGAACTCGCGCGCGTTGGCCGGCAGGACCTCACCGCCCAGGGTCTGCGTCATCCACTGCATCCCGTAGCAGATGCCGAGCACGGGGACGCCGAGCTCGAGCAACTCGGTAGGGATCTGCGGAGCGTCGGAGGCGTAGACCGAGGCCGGACCACCCGAGAGCACGATGCCCTTCAGGTTCATGCGCGCGGCAGTCTCGAGCGCCAGGGACGGCGGCGCGATCTCGCTCCACACGTTGGCCTCGCGCACGCGGCGCGCGATCAGTTGGGCGTACTGCGCGCCCAGGTCGACGACCAGAATCCCATCGGGAGCGGTCGCCGGGACCGCAGACGCGGTCTCGATACTCTTCGTTTCGGGCATCACTCGTGGTGGTAGTTCGGTGATTCCTTGGTGATCGTCACGTCGTGCGGATGGCTCTCCCGCATGCCGGCGGCCGTCACACGGGTGAAGCGCGCGCGATCCCAGAAGGAGGGGATCGTCGCCGCCCCGGAATAGCCCATTCCAGCGCGGATACCGCCCACCATCTGGTAGACGAAGGCGGACAGGTGGCCCTTGTAAGGCACCATGCCCTCGATGCCCTCGGGCACCAGTTTCTGGGTGTCGGTCACGTTGCCCTGGCGGTAGCGCTCCTTCGATCCCTCCACCATGGCTCCGAGTGATCCCATGCCGCGCACGGTCTTGAAGGTGCGGCCCTTGTAGAGGATCTGCTCGCCCGGGCTCTCCTCGGTGCCCGCGAACAGACTCCCGAGCATGATGCAGGACGCGCCCGCGGCCAGGGCCTTGCCAGCGTCACCCGAGAAGCGAATGCCGCCGTCGGCGATGATCGGCACGTCGGACTCGCCGATAGCCGCACGCACGTCCAGGATCGCCGAGAGCTGTGGAACGCCGACGCCCGCGACCACCCGCGTGGTGCAGATCGAGCCGGGTCCGATGCCGACCTTGACGCCGTCCGCCCCGGCCTCGACCAGGGCCACCGCCGCCTCGCCGGTCGCGACGTTGCCGGCGACCACGTCGACCGAGAACTTCGACTTCAGCCAACGCACGCTCTCGAGCACGTTGCTGGAATGACCGTGGGCCGTGTCCACCACCAGCACGTCGACCCCGGCCTCCACCAGGCCCTCGGCGCGCTCCTGATCGCGCGGACCGATGGCCGCGCCGACGATCAGTCGCCCGCGGGCGTCGGTCGCGCTGCTGGGGAAGGCCTCGAGCATGTCGACGTCCTTCATGGTGATCAGGCCGTTCAGGCGACCCTCACCGTCGACGATGATCAGCTTCTCGACCTTGTGCCGGAAGAGCATGTCCCGGGCCTCGTCGAGGGACGTGCCGGGGGGCGCGGTGACCAGGTTCTCGTGGGTCATCACCTCGCGCACCGGCGTGTCGTCCGAGGTCTCGAAACGGCAGTCGCGACTGGTCAGGATGCCGATCACGCGCCGTTCGGTGTCAACCACCGGCAGGCCCGAGATGTTGAAGGTGGCCATGGCCTTGCGGGCCTCGGCCATGGTGGCGTTCTCGGCCAGGGTGACGGGGTCTTCGATGATCCCGTTGGCCGACCGCTTGACCTTGTCGACTTCGCGGATCTGACGCTCGATCGGGAGGTTCCGGTGGATCACACCCAAGCCTCCTTCGCGCGCCAGGGCCACCGCCAATCGCCATTCGGTGACCGTATCCATGGCCGCCGACGAGATCGGGATAGCCAACGAAACGTTGCGCGAAAAGCGCGTGCGCACATCCACGTCCGTGGGCAGGACGTCGGAATGACGCGGGACGAGGAGGACGTCGTCGAAGGTGAGACCTTCGGGGAACTCGAGGACCATGGGCGGCGGCCGAACCCGGTCTGGGGCTGGACCGGGAGCAGTGGGACGGACGGACGGGCGAAGGGGGCTGCCGCGACGGTCGGAGCGGGAGGCGGCCGTCTGGCGCGGGCAGCGGGTCCTGTGGGCGTGCCGGCGGCGCGGACCGCCGCGGGCCCCCTGGCTCCGCTGTGGAGCGCCGACCGGGCGCCCTGGTCCACGGGTCCGTGGACTGCGAGGCGGGGAGAGATCGGCAGGGGCCGTGGACGGCGCGTCGCCGTCGGATGAAGCCCGGGAGTCTAGCCCCCAGCGGTCGCGGGGATCCACGCCCAGCACGTCCAAACGGCGGCCTGCGGCCGGCCCCCCGCTCGATGTCGGTACCGGGCGAGCCCAACCATCCTCCGCGGAGCGGCGAGAGCCCCCGGCCAGGGCTCGGCCTGCGACCGTCCGACGGGCAAGCGGACCGGCCGCAGCTCCTGTTCCCCACCGGATACTGAATCCGGCAACGAGCTGCATCGCGCGCAGCCGGCGAGAGGCATGGACAAGTTCGCCGGGGCCTCGGGATTCGAACCATGAGCCTCGGGAAGGCGGCCCGCCGGGTCTCGGCCCGGATTTCGGCGCAGTCCCTCGAGAAGGACCGATCGCCCCCGCGCCGACCGAAGCTCGCCACCACCCCCTGGCCACTAAAAAGGGCCCGAACAAGCCACCGAAGTGCCTTGCCCGGGCCCCAGAAGAAGGAGGAGATAGAAAGGGTATCGTGAGTCGCGCCTCCCGGGCTGGAGTCGACTCCGGTTTCCCGCGCAGGTTGCGTCGATCTTGGGAGGATCCGGGGGATTTTCGGCCTCCAGTGGCCCTCAGGGCCCCTTCCGATGGGGTGCTCGACCTGCTCCGGCAGTCTCCTGATTCGGAAATCGAGGGTCGGGAGAGGGACTGGCAGACCCTCCCCGCTCCCCGGCGCCCCCCTCCCCAGGGGGTGGTGCTCGTCAGCCCCGGCCTCGCCGGCTATGGTCCGCGCCATGGCCCCCGGCCCCCTGGCGCTGCACGTCTTCCCGAGCTTCGAGACCGGTGGAGCCCAACTCCGCACGGCGCGCGTGATCGGGGGTCTCGACGCTCGACTGCGGCACGCGATCCTGCCCCTCGATGGGTGTACGGATGCGCGACAGTTCCTGCCCGCCGAGCGCGAAGTCGAGTTCATCGAGCCGCCCACGCGCGCGGGTACCGTCGCTACGGCGCGAGCCCTCGTGAGTCTGCTCCGCGCGCGTCGGCCCGACCTGCTCTGCACCTACAACTGGGGCTCGACCGACGCAGCCATTGCCGGGCAACTCGCGGGTGGGCTGCCCCACGTGCACCACGAGGATGGATTCGGTCGCGAGGAGCTCGCCAGACCGCTCAGACGCCGCTCGATCTGGCGCCGCATCGTGCTCTCGAGTGCCAGCGCCTTGATCGTGCCCTCGCGCCGCTTGGAGCAAGTGGCCCTCGAGAACTGGCGCTTCCCGCGCCGTCGGGTCCAGCTGGTGCCCAACGGTGTCGACCTGCCCAACTACCACCCCGCCGACGGCAATCCGGCATTGCGACGCGAACTCGGCATCGGGCGCGATGCGCCGGTCCTGGGGTCGGTCGGCGGACTGCGGCCCGAGAAGAACTTCGGGCGCTTGGTCGAGGTCTTCGCGAGCCTTCCGCCCGAGTTGGGAGCGCACCTGGTCCTCGTCGGCGACGGCGTCGAGCGCGAGGTCCTCGAGACCCGCGCCCGCCGTGGCCCCGGTGGCGATCGCTGCCACTTCGTCGGGCTGGTTCGCGACCCGCGGCCCTACTACTCGCTGTTCGACCTCTTCGCCCTGACCTCGGACACCGAGCAGATGCCCCTAGCCCTGGTCGAAGCCATGGCGAGCTCCCTGCCTGCGATCGCCTCGGACGTGGGCGACGTGCGCGCGATCCTGCCCCCCGGCTCGCAGGAGCGCATCGTCGCACCCACGGCGCCCGACGCGGTCGAGCGCTTGGCCGCGGCCGCCGCGACCCTCCTCGGGTCGCCGCAAATGCGCCGGGCCCAGGGGGCGGAGAATCGGGCGCGGGTCGAAGAGCGCTACTCCCTCGCGGGCATGCTGAAACGTTACTCCGAGCTCTATGGAGCGGCCCTGGGGCCTGTGAAGGCGGCCGCAGCCGGCTTAAGGTAGGCGGTTCGACCCAAGGCTCGCCGACTCCCGGGATCGCCGCCCCAAGACGCCCCCAGCCCATGACCACCCAGTCCCTCGAACGCGTGGACCTCGACGTCCTCAACCGGATCGCCGATCGAGCCTTCGCGCAGATGATCGCGATGATCCACATCGCGAACAATCGCAAGGACAAGCAGCCGGGTGATCCCAAGGTCGGCGGGCATCCGGCGGCCTGCGCCAGTTGCTTCCACCTGCTCGGCGCCCTGCACCTGGTGGTGCGTGAGGTCGACGACTTCGTGGCCTGCAAGCCCCACGCCTCGCCGATCGACCACGCCTACCACAACCTGCTGCGGCTCTTCCGCCGTCAGGACGGGACCTGGCTCACGGACGAGGACGGCAAGGCGGCCATGGAGCGCCTGCGCAAGTTCGCGGAAGCCGGGCAGTCGGACGTGTTCCAGAGCTACCACGCCAAGACCGACCCTGACTCCTTCCACTTCCTGCCCTCGGGCACGGTCGGGATCCCGCCGGTCAACTCGATCTACTTGGCCCTGGCCCACCGCTTCGCCGCGGACCACGGCCACGAAGTCCCCAAGCACGCCCACTTCTGGTCGCTCATGGGCGACTCGGAGTTCCGCGAGGGCTCGCTGCTCGAGGCCATGCCCGAAGCGGCCGAGCGCGAGCTGGGGAACGTGACCTGGATCATCGACTACAACCGCCAGAGCCTCGACGGCACGCGCATCACCAACGAGGGCGGCACGGACCTCAAGGACTGCGACCGCATCGAGCGCACCGCCCTGGCCAACGGTTGGAAAGTGATCCAACTGCGACACGGGCGCTACCGTCAGGAGCTCTTCGAGCTCGAGGGCGGTGGCGAGTTGCGCCGCGTGATCGAGCACGACCTGACCGATTACGAGTTCCAGCTGCTGCTGTTCCGCCGCGACGCCGCGCAGACGCGCTCGATGATCGGCGCGAAGTCGGCGGAGGCCGGCAAGCTGCTCGAGAGTCTGAGTGACGAGGAGGTGCTGCGCGCGATCGGCGACGTGGGTGCTCACGACATGGAGGTCGTGATCGAGGCTCTGGAGCAATCGCGCACCGAGCCCGAAGTGCCGTACCTGATCATCGCGCACACGATCAAGGGCTGGGGTCTGGAGTGCTTCGCCGATCCGGCCAACCACTCGAGCCTGCCTTCGAAGCAGGAGGTGACCGAGATCCTCGAGCGCAACGGCCTGTCGTGGGACGACCCCTTCGCCCACTTCGACGAGGGCAGCGACGAGGCCGCCTTCCTGGCCGAGCGCCAGGAGCGCTTCCGCGACGGGATCGAAGACCGCACCGATCGCGCCCGTCGCCAGCGCGACGGCTATCGCCAGCGCGCCGACGACGCCGGCGGCACCCCGGAGACCCTGGCCATCGACCTGTCGATGTTCCCCATGGTCCACACCCAGCAGATGTGGGGTCAGTTGGCCGCCAAGCTGATCCGCATCGGCACCCACGGCCAGGGCGGGGCGCCCCTGGGCGGCGCGGCGTCCGCGGAGAAGGAGCTGACCGAGTTCGAGGCCCGCTGGCAGCCCGCTGCCGAGCTGTTCATGACCCTCTCCCCCGACGTGGGCACGAGCACGAACATCGCGCCGACGATGAACTCGCGCATCTACGGCCCCGGTGGAGAGGTCGCCGATGGAGACGACTCGGGCAACGCTGACTCGCACGACAACGAGTTCAAGGCCCGCCACCCCGAACTGGCCACCCGTGCACAGGCTTTCACACGCCACGTGCGCTTCGAGATCGCGGAAGCCAACGCGATGAGCGCCGCGGGGTCGTTCGGAATGATGGGCAAGCTGACCGGCGTGCCGCTGATGCCGGTCATGACGGTCTACGACTTCTTCCTCAAGCGCGCCCTCGACCAGCTCTACTACAACCTCTACTGGGGTGCGGAGTTCGTGATCATCGGCACGCCCAGCGGCGTGACCCTTTCGCCCGAGGGTGCCCAGCACTCCTGGAAGTCCGACATCCAGATGCCGAACCTGATCGCCTGGGAGCCGTTCTACGCGGTCGAGGTCGATTGGATCCTGTCGGACGCCATCGCGAGGCAGATCGAGGAGCGCAACGAGGGGCGCTCGGGCGTGCTGATCCGCGGGGTCACGCGGGCGCTGAAGCAGAGCGAGATGCTCGAGCACCTGCGCCGCCACGCGAATCACAAGGCCCAGCTCCCTGCCGGCGTCACCCTGACGCCGTCGGACTCCGAGCTCCTGGACCAGGGCACCGACGAGGCCAGTCTGCAGGCCAAGCCCGACAGCGAGATCCTCGAGTCGGTCCGCCGTGCCTGCCTGGCCGGCGCCTACTACTTGATCGACTGGCGCGGCTACGCCGGCTACGAGCCCGGTGACAACGTGGTGCAGTTGTTCAGCATGGGATCGGTCACCACCGAGGCCGTGGAAGCCAGCCGCAGGCTGCTCGAGCGCGGTATCTACGCCAACGTGATCGTGGTCACCTCGCCCGACCTCCTGTGCGGGATCCTGGCTGACCAAGAGGACTACCGTCACCTGCGCGTGGAGCTCGGCATCGACGGCGACCTGCACCTGTCCACCGCCGAGGTCGTGGCCGAGGCCGAGTTGATCGGGCTCGCCGGTCGGCGCGTGCCGATCGTGGCCGTGTGCGACGGCGAGGCCGGACTGCTCGACAACTTGGGTTCGATCGTCGGTGTGCGCCAGGTGACCTGTGCGGTGCGCCGCTTCAGCAAGTGCGGTCGCCCCGACCAGGTGTACACCTACCAGCACCTCGACGCCGACGCGTTGTTCGACGCCTGCGGGCGCGTGCTGGCCGAGACGGCCCTCGAGAACATCGTCGTCTCCGAGTCCCTGCGCGCTCGCCTGGCCAATGGAGAGAGCGGGGGTCCGCGCCCCCACTGGCGCGAGTTGTGGCCCGCCGGTCAGGGCGACAGTTGAGCGCAGCAGGCGACGAGGCTCGGCGACGCCGCACCCAGGAGGTCGCCGACCTCGTGGGCGACGGCGATTGGACCAGCGCCGAGCCCCAACCCCACCGCGGTCAATCGGACGACCCGCCGGCCTTCCCGCCCTTCGAGCGCACCGACTCCCGACGGGTCTACGACTCGCCCTGGTGCGGCCTGCGCCAGGACTTCATCCGCCTCCCGAATGGTCACGAGCAGGACTACCACGTCTTCGAGGTGACCAACGCCGTGGCGGTGCTGCCGGTGCTCGAGGACGGTTCGTTCCTGATGGTCTGGCAGTACCGCTACCCCAGCGGCCGCAGCCACTGGGAAATCCCCGCCGGCCGTATCCACGGCGGCGAGGACCCGGCCCTGGCCGCCGCCCGCGAGTTGCGCGAGGAGGCCGGCTGCGAGGCCCGCGAGATGGTGCGCCTGCCGGGCTTCTTCCCGACCAACGGGATCAGCGCCCACTACGCCCACGCGTTCTTGGCCCTCGGCTGTCGCCAGGTTGGCGACCTACAACTCGACGCCGCCGAGCGACTGGTCCTGCGCCGTTTCGAGCGCGCCGAAGTCGAGCGACGCCTGTACGCGGGCGTCTTCGCCGACGGTTTCACCGCCCTGACCCTCTTCTACGCCCTCGCGCACCTGGACCGTTGAGCGCGACATCCCCACGCCACCGACCACCGAGCCCCGAAGCATGAAGCGCAAACCGACCAAGGCTGGCCCCAAGCCGCTTTCGATCGCGATCGGCGTCGCGGTGGTCGCGACCGGCGTCTACCTGGCCTTCGACCCGGACGCGAAACGCCCCGCGGGCGACGCCCAGAGTCTGTTGTCCTGGATGATCGAGAAGCCGCGTGGCCCCCAGAACGAACTCGTCGAGGACGCGAACCGCTTCGATGAGTTCTTCACTCCCGTGCACGTGGGACCCGAGCTCCAGGACATGACCCTCGGCGCCGACCTGCTCGGCGCGGTCGTGGACGGAGCGACGCTGACCTTTGGCCCGGGCGTGTTCCGGGTCGACCTCTCGGCGCTCCTGGCGACCCCCGACCGGCCCGCGGCCGACCTCACCGTGCAGGGTGCCGGCAAGGACGAGACCCTGCTGCTGCTCTCTGACCTGCGCGCCAACGCTGCCATCGAACGCCTGACCCTGCGCGACTGCACGATCGACACCGAGGGCCACGACCTGTTCAGCTACAGCCACGGCTGCGGGACCATGACCATCGCCGACGCGCGGGTCGTCGGCTTCGATCACGAAGCCGAGGAGGCGGCCGTGTTTCACATGCCCTGCGGCATGTTGCGGGTCAGCGACACCGAGTTCCTCGGCGGCTTCGGACCTGCCCCCGGCTCGGGCGCCATCTTCTCGGTGCTCTCCGGCGCGCTCATGGCGCGCTTTGATCGCTGCACCTTCCGGGACACCTACTTCAGCTCCGCGAAGTTGCGTACCAGCTTCACCCTGCACTTCCAGGACTGCCACTTCGAATCCAGCCTGGACCACCCCAGCGAGACCGTGGCGGGCTTCGCGGGCATCACGCTGGTCGGCACCAGCGTCGAGCCGCGGCCGCCGGGGCGCGATCAGGTCGAGCAGCGCTCGATCGACGAGCTGTTCCCGGACTGGCAGACGCGCGCGATCCACTGAATCGCGCTGCGACCGCGAACACGCCGCAGCGTCGCCGCCCGCGATCGACTCTGAGCGCGGCGGACTCTGAGGTCTGCGAGCCGGGGTTGCACGCTCAGCCGCCGAGGGCTCGCAGCTCGAGACGCGGACCGGGGCGCTCGACGCGCCAGATGGCCGTGGCCGCGAAATCGAGCTCGGTCGGCAGGCGTGCTTCGCCACCGGATGCCCCGAGCGCCGGATCGATGGTCCACAGCGACCGGCCTGTGGACAGTGGACTCAACTTGGGAGCGAGCTCCCCGCGGCCCTGACCCCGCTCGATGAGAAGGGCTGAGCCCTCATCCACCAGCAGCGAGGGCACGTCGTCTGTCGGATCGCGGTCCACCAGCAACACGTGGGTCACGCCCAGACCCCGCAGGACCTCGTCGAACCCATCGCCCAGGCCCATCGCGGCCTGGGCCACGCGCGAGCCCCGATGGCGCTCGTCGAATTCGAACAGGTCACCCACCGGCACCACGCCGATCCCGGGGCCGCCGATGGAATCGAGGTCGACGTCGTACTCGGCGCTGGCCTCGAGCAGCTCCAACCTGTGTGCCTCACGGCTCCCGAGTGGACGCAGGCCAGCCAGCAGCTCGAGGCTGGCGCGATTCATGGGAACCTGCGGTCCGTAGCGATCGATGGCGACCACGGTTCCCGCCGGCAGGTCGCCGAGGGGCGCGAGGGCCAAGGTGCGGGTGTCCTCCTGGCGCAGGACGTGGACCAGGCGCAGGGCCTGGATCAACGGCACCGCCAAGAGCAGGAGCAGCAGAGCACGCCCGGTGTTGCCGCTGCGCACCAGGCGCTCGCCGGCCAGCCCGGCCGGGTAGGCGAGCAGCACCGACATGGGCAGCATGTAGCGCACGTGGTCGTTCTGATTGGTCCCGAAGAAGGCGAACCAGAACAGGCCCATGCCCACGGCGGGCCAGAGGACCCGACGACGAACCGAGAGCGCGATGCCCGCGACCCCCAGCAGCACTAGCACCGGGTCGTAGCCCACCAGAGCTCTCGAGAGGTGCTCCAGGGACTCCCAGCGGATGTCGAAGGCGATGCCCTGGCCGCCGAGGGTCAGGTCGACGCCTCCGCTCGACTCGGCCGACTCGCCGGCCTCGGCGATCCCGGCCACCTGCCCCGCATCGGTCGCTCCGTGCACTAGACGGTACGGATAGCCGAGGAGTAGCCCGACCAAGGCGAAGGCACCCACCGCGACGAGACCGTGCCCCAGTCGCCGGCGCAGGCTCGCGCCGCCCGTGAAGCCGTGGGGACCCGCGAACCATGCGATGCCCGCCACCAACAACAGCGGCAGGCCGGCCTGGTGAGTGGCGACCGCGAGTCCCCCGGCCGCGCCGCACAGCAGCAGGTCGCGCAGGGCGCCGCCGCGTACGTAGCGCGCCGCGGGCCAGATCGACAGGGCCAAGAACGACATCATCGGCCCCCAGGGTCGCTCCTGAACGGAGAAGTGCAGATGCAGGAGACCTGTGGCCACCAGCCAGGCGGCGATCCAGGCGCCGCTTCGCAGACCGGCGACGCGCGCGCCGCGGTAGACCAGCCAGGGAGCCAGGGCACTGAGCGCGGCGAGCACCAAGCGTGCTGTCAAATGCACGTCCTCGGGATGCTCCAACACGCGGTTCGCGAACTCGCCGGAGCCGCTCCACTCACCGGTCGCGCGCCCCACCGCGTACTGGGCCGCGTAGACCGGCAGCAGGGTGTAGGGCAGCAGGTACGGATAGGTCGAGTAGCGACCCACCGGCGGAAACGGGTCCTTGTCCTTGGCCATGCCCAGGGCGCAGCGCACCACGTGGGTGTCCGGCACGTGGTTCTGGGGCAGGCCGTGGCCGATCGGCAGCCAGCGCAGACTCAGTGGTAGGACCAGCAGCAGGAACAGACCCGCCAGCCGGCCGACACCTGTGGACGACCAGCCGCTCATCCGTCGCTACCTTCGATGTTGCGGCCTTCCACGGTGCTGCCTTCGTTGGCGCCCGGCGCCGCGGGACCCACCGCGCCGCCGCCACTCTCGGGACCCTCCGGGAAGGTCGCGCGGGCCACGACACCCTCGATCGCCTCCAACAAATCGCCGAGCATCGGCGCGGAGATCACGACGATCCAGGGCTCGGGCCACTGGGGCGAAGTGGCGTAGCTGCCGCCGTCTGCGCGGTCGCCGCCAATGGCGATCGAACGCTCGGTCTCGCTCCCTCCCTCGCCCGCGATCACCGCAGCGATCTCGAGCAGGGGTGGCGCGAGGCCGGCCGTCGACAGGTCGTCGACCTCGGCCAGGCCTGAATGGAACAGGCTCCCAATACCCGACAGCAGCCGATCCAAGGGGACCTGCGGGGCTTCGCCGACCTCCGTCGACCAGCGGCCCTCGGGGCCGCGCCGGAACTCGAGCTGCCGCTGGCCGGCAAAGCGCAGGCGCAGGGCCAGGACCGCGGCCGTGGGGACGTCGATGGTCCGCGTACGCATCCACGACTCGGCGGAGGTCGAGACTCGCGGGACCAGGGGCGCGCGGTACACCGCCTGCTCGCCCTCGCGGGTCAGGTGCATGCCGGTGGACGCCCCCGGGCCCCGAGGCAGGTCGCTGCCCTGCAGGTAGCTCGCCAGGTGTCGCCCGCCGATGTCGTCGACGACGACACGCGGTCCAGCGGCCGCGCCGAGGCCGAAGACCTCGGGCTCACTCGGCGTGCGGGCCACCAGGGTCGCGTCGGTCTGCTGCTCGAGCGCGGCGATGAGTTCTTCCACCAGCCAGGTGTCGGCGGGAAAGCCGTCCCAAGCGGGAAGCACCCAACTGCCCTCGCGACGCTCGATTCGCAAGGACTCGCCCGCGTCGTTGCCGACGG
Source organism: Engelhardtia mirabilis (assembly GCA_007751255.1). GTDB lineage: Bacteria > Planctomycetota > UBA1135 > UBA1135 > Engelhardtia > Engelhardtia mirabilis. Next base: position 2,813,151 of record CP036296.1, on the reverse strand, counting down.
TGATGGCTTGGGCAGTCTCGAGACTCAGGTCGGGGAACAGGCGCTCACCGATCGCGCGAGTCGCCGGGACCGGGCGGGTCGCGAGGTCCAGGGCCACCAGGGCGACCAGGGCCACGAGGGCCAGCAAGTTGGCTCGGCTGAGCATCAGGCTCCGCCCCCTTCGCCGACGGTCCGACCGAGTGCGGTCAAGCGCAGGCGCCGACGCAGGGCGGCCGCGAGGGCGAGCACGAGGGCGGCCGCGGCCGAGCCGCCTACCGTCGCGCCGACGTGCAGGCGGCGCCGCCTGTCGGCCCGCTCGATGGCCGAGCTCTCGTTGGCGTTGGGTCCCTGCGCTTCGGAACGCCCGACGTTGCCGCGGACACTCGAGAGGCCCGCCGCGCGGAACTCCTCGGCCACGAAGTCGGTGATCGAGCGATCGCGCGGGAGCTTCGAGCGCAGCGCCAGGAGCTCTGGCGCGGCCCCGAGCCAGTCGACGATGTTCTCGAGGAAGAGCTGCGACACGGGATCCACGCGCAGGTCTCGCCCGCGGGCAGCCAGGAAGTCCGCGTCCCCGACCACCACCACGCGCGAGTCGCCCTCGCCTGAGAGCACCGGTGCGGCGTTTGCGCCAGTGCCCGCTTCGCCCACGCGATCCTCGCCCGTGAAGGCGTCCCGGGCCGGGGGTCGGCCCAGGTCCGCGAAGGCCGAGGGCAGGGGGCCGGTCAGCGCCACGATCACGGGGTAGCTGGCCTCGCCGCCCGCGGCGAGGAAGTTCGTGTCCCGCAGGCGAATGCTGTCGTTGTCGAGCTCCATCTCGGGCTCGAGCGGGACCAGGAAGGTGCGATCGGAGGTGTGCGCCAGCTCGATCCGCTCGGCCCCCGGCGGTGCTTCGCCCGGCTCGATCGGATGGGCCCAGGTCAGCGCCAAGCCCGGCAACCGCGCGGTGCTCGGGTGCGAGCTATCCAGCCCCTCGGGCAGGATGTTGATCCACATGGGATTGGGCACGCGAACGTAGTTCACGACCTCGCCCGTGTTCGGGTTGACCTCGCCAATCTGCATGGCGCGGTGGCCGAGCTGGTCCCAAAGGTGCGCGCGGCTGACGAACACGCCCCAGGACTCGAGGACGTCCTCCAGTCCCGAGTCGATCGCCTCGAACCTGCGCTCTGCGATGTTGCCGGCGCTGCGATCGACCAACGCCAACAGGGCGCCGCCGCGCTGGACGAATTGGTCGACCTCGAAGGCCGCGCGCGGGTGCAGGTCCACCGGGCGCACGAGGATCAGCACGTCGACATCGGGCACGGGCCGACCCTCCGCCAGGCCGCCCACCGGCATGATCTCCACGCGCCGCGCGAGCAGGTCGCGGGCCACCGAGAAGTCCTGGGGGTCGTCGCCCCCCACATACCAGCCGACCCGCATGGGCCGGGGCTGCATCAGTGCGTGCAGGCTCGAGAGCAGGACGTACTCCAAGGCGTCGGGGTACAGCCGCGGCAGGACCCGTTCGCCGCCGCGATAGCGCAGCACCCCGCCCATGAAGACCTCCTGGGCGATCAGCACACCGCTGCCGCCGCGGGCGATGTTCTCGTAGGGGATGCCGTAGTCGAGGGCCTCGAGCCTCGCCTGGCTGGAGCTGGCCGGGTCGCGCAGGATCACCTGGAGCTGGCCGCCGGAGCGCTCCTCGAGCTCGGACAACTGCTCCATCAGCCGCGTGCGCGCCAGTTGCCCCGCGCCGTTCTCGATCTCGGCCGTGACGAACATCTCGAGCTGGGCCACGTCCTCGAGGCGCCCGAGGATCAAGTCGGTCGCCGGCGAGAAGCTGAGCATCCCGTCCTCGGACAGATCCGCGCGCAGGCGCAGGTGACGCTCGGCCAGGCGGGCTCCGACGATGAACAGGGCCAGGGCCAGCACGGCGCCGATCAGCGCCTGGCCGCGCAGCCAACGGGGCGTGGGTGCCTTGTTCGCGCCGAGGCTCATCGCGATCGCCGCCCTTCCACCGCCAGGTAGGTCACGCGCAGGGCGGCCGCTGTGAGCAGCGCGAAGTAGACCCCGTCGCGCAGGTCGAGCAGGCCCACCGCGGCGCCGTCGAGGTAGTGCGCGGCCGGGCTGAACAGGTGGGCCAGGGCGGCGGCGGGCGCCGGAAGGTTGCCGATCGCCAGGCCCAGGGCCCACAGGGCGCCCAAGGTCAGGGAGCCGATCAAGAAGGCCTCGAGCTGCTCGCGAGCGAGGGCCGAAACCAGGTGTCCGATCGAGAGGCACGCGCCACCCAGGACGATCGCGCCGGCGATCCCGGTCAGCGTCGCGCCCCAATCGAGGTCGCCGAGGCTCGCGACCACCAGGGCCAGGGGCGCGATGGCGACCACGATCAAGAGCGCCAAGAGGGCCCAGCCGGCCAGGAACTTGGCGATCACCGCCTCGCCCGAGCGGATCGGCCAGGCCAAGAGCAGCTCCTCGGTGCCGCTGCGGCGCTCCTCGGCCCAGGCGCTCATGGCCAGGGCGGGCGCCAGGCCCACGAGCAGCGGGGGGATCCAGGCAAAGGCCACTGCGAGGCTCGCCGTGCCGCCGGCCCAGAAGGGCGGCAGTTGCAGCTGGCCGATGGGATATCCGACCACGAAGAAGAGTCCGTGCAGCGCCGCCACGAACGCCGCGGTGGCGATCCAGGCGGTCGGTGATTCGAGGGCCGCGGCGAGCTCGCGGCGGGCTACGGCGAGGATCGGCGTCATCGCTGGTCCACCACCCGCGCGGTCGAGCGTTGGAAGACTGAGGCCAGGGTCTCGGTGCGGCGGGTCAGCTCCACCAGGGCCCAGCCCTTCGACGCAATGGCGGCCGAAACGCGCTCGGAGGTGCGCGAGTCACCGTCGATCGCCAGTTCGAAGGCCACACAGGCGTCGACGACGTCTCGGGGCACACCGACTCTGGCAACGCCAACCACGCCAGCCAGGAGTTCGTGCGCCGCACCGGCAGGTGCGCGTAGCACCACCTGCAGGCTCTGGGACTGGGACGCACCGATCGCCTCGAGGCTGTCGTCGGCCACCAAGCGCCCCCCAGCCAGGATCAGCACCCGGCTGCAAACCTCCTCGACCTCGGGCAGCACGTGGGTAGAGAGCAGCACAGTCTTGGTCTGCCCCAACTCCGCGATCAGCGCCCGCAGGCGCGCCACTTCATTGGGGTCGAGTCCGCTCGTGGGCTCGTCGAGCACCAACACCGCCGGGTCGGAGAGCAGCGCCTGGGCCAGACCGACGCGCTGGCGATAGCCCTTGGAGAGCTCGTCGATACGCCGGCGGAGGGTGCCCTCCAGGCTGCACTGTCCGTGAACCCGGGCGATGGCCGCACGCCGCTCGCGCCGCGCCAGGCCGTGAACCTGGCCGACGAACTCGAGGTAGTCCCCCACCCGCATGCGCCGGTACAGGGGCGTGTGCTCGGGCAGGTAGCCGACCTGACGCCGGGCCTGGAGGGGCTCGCGCAGGACATCGCGACCGGCGACGTTCACCTGTCCCTCGTCCGGCCGCAGGACCCCGGTCAGGATCCGCATCGTGGTCGACTTGCCGGCGCCGTTGGGCCCCAAGAAGCCCACGACCTCACCGGCCTCGATTTCGAAATCGACACCAGCGAGGGCCCGGTGGGCGCCATAGCTCTTCGTCAGTCCGGATACGCGGATCATCGACCGTTCAGCAGTCGGGAGATCTAGAGGGGCTCGCGGGGAAGGTTGCGGTTCGGAATCCGCGCGATCGAGACCAGGTCACGCTTCCGGGTCGACGTCGAAGCGCGCCAGGAAGTCGTCGTTGCGCTCGATGTCGTCGAGCTTGGTCACCAAGAGCTCCATGGCCTCGATGAAGTTCATCCGCGCCAGGACCCTGCGCAGGGTCGTGATCCGCCGCAGCCGGACCGCCGAGTGGAGCTTCTCTTCCTTGCGGGTGCCCGAGCGCTCGATGTCGATGGCCGGATAGATGCGCCGGTCGGCGAGCTTGCGCGAGAGCACCAGCTCCATGTTGCCGGTGCCCTTGAACTCCTCGAAGATGACCCGGTCCATCTGGCTGCCGGTCTCGATCAGGGTCGTGCCCAGGATCGTGAGGCTGCCGGCGGTCTCGGTGTTGCGGGCCGAACCGAAGAACTGCTTGGGACGTTCCATCGCGCGGCTGTCGAGACCACCCGACATGGTCTTGCCGCTGTTGCCCTGGACGTTGTTGTAGGCCCGCGCCATGCGAGTGATCGAGTCGAGCAGCAGGATCACGTCCTCGCCCAGCTCCACCAGCCGCTGACAGCGTTTCCAGACCACCTCACACAGCTCCACGTGCCGCTTGGGCAGCTCGTCGTTGGTGCTGACGTAGACCTCGCCCTTGGTGGAGCGACTCCACTCCGTGGCCTCCTCGGGGCGCTCGTCGACCAGGAGCACGATCAGGTGCACGTCCGGGTAGAAGTCCTCGATGGCCTTGGCGAACTTCCGCATCAAGGTCGTCTTGCCGCTACGCGGCGGCGCAACGATCAGACCCCGGGATCCACGCCCGACGGGACAGATCATGTCCATCACGCGCATGCAGGTGTCCTTGGTGAAGTCACCGACCGCGTAGTGGAAGTCCGGATCGATCGACGTCAGCGACTTGAAGGGCCGCAGAGTCATCGACTCGGCCGGGGGGCGACCGTCGATCTCGAGCACCTCGTAGAGGTCGAACTGGTGCTTGCCGTAGCCCGCGCCGTACTTGCCCTTGACGAGGCAGCCGTCGCGCAGCTTGTACTTCTCGATCGTGCGCGGGGCCACGTGCACGTCCGTCTTGTTGTCGGGCAGGTAGTAGTTCTTCTTCTGCCGCAACTTCCCGTGGTTGCCCTTGTCGGTCACCAACAGGCCCTCGCACTCGCCGATCGCCTGGCCAGGCTTGGGGCCGCCGTGCTTCAGCGCGGACGAATCCTGCCCGCCGTGCTTGTGGTCCTGCCCGCCGTGCTTGTGGGCAGTGTGAGGCTTCTGCGAGCCGTGATGCTTCGGGCCACCCTTGTGCTTGCCGTACGCCTGCTTGCCGCCTTGGCCCTGTCCCTGGCGGTGACCCTGGGCCCCCTTGCCCTGGCCACCCTGCTGCGCCCCGCTCGGGCGTTCGTCGTCACCGCGCCCACCGCCCCGATTTCGGCGCCGACGGCGCCGCGAGCGACCGCCGGGGCCCCCACTCGAATCGCCGTCGGCCAACCTGGCCTCACCACCCCGGTCGTCGTCGTTCGCGACACGGGGCGCACCCTGGTCATGGGTCTCGCCTGCTTCGCCGCCTTCGCCCCCGCGCGAGCGTCGATTGCGACCGCCGCGACGTCCACTCCCCCGACGGGCATCGGGTCGCCGATAGTCGCGCCCTTCCCCGCCCTCGCTCGCTGTGTCCGCACTCGAGGACACCTCGGCCGACTTCGCGACTGGCCTCGCAGCCGGCTTGTCCGCCGCCTCCTCAACCGCCTTCGGTGTCGACTTGGATTTGGATCGCGCGGGCCGTTCGGCCTTCGCCGGCGAAGCATCGCCCCCTGCCGGTGAATCTGCGGCTCCACCCGCCACCTTGGGCTTGCGGGTCGCCTTCTTCTTCCCGACGGCCTTGCGCCGAGGCTTCGCGCCGGGCTTGGGCGGCTCGAGGGCCCCGAAGGGCACGGTCTCCGAGTTGGAGTCCGAAGTGCTGTTGCTTGAGGTCACGCTGGGGGTCCGTTCACGACGCCACCCTCGCGGCGGCATCCCGAGCGACCGATGAGATCGGTCGCGAATTCCGGCCCGTGAGGTCGCATCGGCGACCACCAGGCACGGGCTTGTCTCTTGTTTGAGTCGTTCTGATGACGCCCCGAGGGGCGACTCGGCTCGGGTCCGTGGCTGCGGCGGCGAGTCCCCTTCAGCGCAATCGAGGCTCGAAGGAGCCCTCGAATGGCGTGGGAGAGGCCAACCGCGTTCGGATCGGTTGCGGCTCCCTGACGGGCGCTCTTGCAGGCACAAACGCCGCAGGTCACCCGGTCAGCCGCAGTCAGTTCGCCCGGGTGAACCCGAGCGGTGTTTCTCAGAGGGCCGCTGACGACCATCGGGTCGGACTCAGCGGGCCGGATTCAAGGGTTCAGAAGGGTCTCGTCGTCGAGCCACTCTCTGGTCACGTCCCCGCTCGGCACTTGCCGCCGGTGGGCGAGCCCGGCGCTCGGGGCGATGGTCTACCCGCTTCTCGATCGCGTTCGGTGGGAGACGACCCTGGAAGGGCCGCGATGAACAGGCCACTCGGCCGGCTCCTCGAGGAGTCTCCGTGGCCCCCCCGCGTGCAGGCATCGAGAGGCCTTGCAGGCTTCGAGTTCACGCTGCTCGAGTTCACGTCGCGCGTCGAGAATAGTCAACTTCCGGGCGAAGCTGACCGTCCGACTCGACTCCGTTTCGAGCGGCCGTCAGCGGAATCACTCGGCTGGGTCCGTCAGCTCAGGCAGCCCAAGGGATGCCGCGGCATCGGCCGCGGGTCGAACACTTGGCCCGACTTCGACTCCTTGCCTGACTGCCCTGCCCGCCCGTGCCTGTCCGCCCATCATCGCGAGACCGGCATTCCGGCGCGCTCGGGCAGCTCGAGGTCCTTGTGGTCCGAACCAGGGAGGGTCCGCCAGGGCCTCGGGAAGTGTCGTGGTCGGGGTGAGAGGATTTGAACCTCCGACCTCTGCGTCCCGAACGCAGCGCTCTACCAAGCTGAGCCACACCCCGATTGGGACACGGAACAATAGCAGCGGAGGGGCCGCAGTCAAGGCCGGTGATCCTCCCATCGTTCCGCGGGGGCAGATAGTCGTTCCGCGGGGGCAGATAGTCACTCGATGCCCCGGCTCCGGGGGTCCCGCCCCCAGGGATCCAGTCCCGAGCGTCCTCGCCCCTCCAGACTGCTCGACAGCCGCATCCGGGCGTGAACCGAACGGCCCGAGCTCGGTCGTGGACGCGGGCCGTAGCGCCGAGCGCCTCCGGGGCAAGCCCGGAGACACGCCATCACTTGCCCAGGTCCACGAAGGTTCCGCCGCTCTCCGCTGCCAGGCGCTCCATGAAGGTCTTGCGGAAGTGACCCAACGCGAAGGTGTGGATCACGATCTTGCGCAGCTCGTTGGCCTCGCGCACTTCACGCAGGATGTCGTCGGGGTCCACGAACTCCCCCACGGACGGGTCGCCGTCGGAGAGGAAGAAGATGGTGTCGACCTCGAGGGCGTACTCGTCGGCCTTGAGGCGCCTGCCGCGCTCGTCCATCACGCCCAGGGCATACATCATCGCCAGGTGTGAGTTGGTCTTGCCCGCCTCGAGGTTGGCCGAACCCGTGAGTCCGACAGCCGCCAGGTCTTGGTCCTCGTTGCCGCCGATCGTCTCGAGCCCGTCGAGCCAGTCGATCGCCGCTCGCTTCTGCAGGACGTTGGCCTTGACCGGCTTGCTGCGCCAAGGATCAACCTCGGAGGCGAAGGCCACCACGTTGAACTCGACGTAGTCCGCCAGGCCCTCGACGGCCCGCTGCAGCTCGCGTCGCACCACGTCCATCCGCGACCAGGAGCGGTAGTCCTCGGCCTTGAAGCGCTCTCTATCGGTGACCAAGTTGTCCATCGAACCCGACACGTCCAGGACGAACAGGATGCGACGGCTGGGCGTACTGACGCCGTGGTAGCTGACTTCCTCGATCGGCGCGTACTGGGCCGAATCGCGGGCACGAGCCTCTTCAGCGGCTGCGAGCTCTTCGACCGTAGGCAGCTCGAAGCGGGCCTCGACGGCCCCCCACCAGCTCTTCCACAGCTCCAGGCGCGCGCCGAACCCACGCCCGGTCAGGCCCTCGAGCGTCGCGCCAATGTCCGCGCGCAGCCGCCCCTCTTCGAGCGCCATGCGCTCGATGAGCGGCGTGACGGAGCGCTTCTCACGCACCTTGCCCAGGGCCGCCACGGCACTCGCTCGTTCCTGCCAGTCCGGGACTGCGAGGGCCGCCAGGGCCTGGTCCACCGTCTCGGGCGCCTTCAGGGCCGCCAAGCCATCGATGGCGGCGCAACGCACGGCCAACTCGTCGTCGCCCCGGGCCTTGATGAGGGCCACCACCACGCCCTCCCCGCCAACCGCGGTGAGGGTCTGCAGGGCGCGGAAACGGACTTGCCAATCGCGCTCCTTGACCAGGTCGAACAGGGCTTCGCGACCCTCCTCGCCGGGCTCCTGGCCGCTGGCCGTCAGCACCCGCAGCCAGGCGATCTGCTCGGGTGCCTTCTTGGCGCCGACCAAGGCGCCGACCACCGCCTGGACCGACGCCGGGTCGCGCAGGGCCGCGAGGATGTCCATCGCCGCCCGGGCAACCTCCGGATCGTCGTCGGTGATGACGGGCGCCAGAGCCCCGACCACATCGGGCTCGTCGATCCCGGTCAATGCCAGGACCGCCTCGATGCGCTCCGAGCGCTCCTTGAACTTCTTGAACAGCTTCTTGAAGTCGCTGACGGTCTCGTCGGCGTTCGCGGACAGGGCCACGACGCAGATCAAGAGCGGCGCGAGCAGGACTCGACCCCAGTTCATGCCCACAGGCTAACGCCCCAGGGTGTCCCGGTTTCGCGTTCGAACCGCGATCGCCGGGAATCGGGCCCCAGGGGGCCGCGCCCCAGAGAATCAGCGGCGCGGTGGGGCCAAGAACGCGCCTCCGGAGCGCTGCCCGAGCAGTTGGACGTTGGCGCCCTCGAGGGTGATCCGTCCGCCCGTGTCGGTGATCAGGGTTACCCGCGCCCCGTCCCGGGACAGCAATCGCCCCTGGATCCAGCCGCCGGGCGTCTGGACCCGGACGCGCTCACCGGGCTGGCTCGAGTCGCCGTCAGCCGCCGCGCCGGCCACATCGGGCAGGCGCTGCACCAACTCGACCTGTGAGGCCTCGAAAGTGATGCGACCCAGGTGGGTGGACAGCGAGACCTCGCCGCCGCCAATGGAGTAGAGGTCGCCCTCGAAGATCTCGCCCAGGTCGGTGGTCAGGCGCACGGGGCCCACGTGAGGCGTGAGTCGATTGCGACGTCCGTCGACGCCGCGGGGCGGCAGGACGTTGCCGAGCCAGATGTCCTCGAGGTCCTCCTGCTGCATGATCCGCAGGCCGGACATGTCCTCGGGGATGTTGAGTTGCTCGAGGATGCTGAGCTCGGCGGTGCGGCTCTCGCGATCGAGTTCGGCCGCGTCGTTGACCAGGGAGCCGTCGGCATTCGCGGAGAGCTGGCCGAGCCCGGCGGGGAGGGCCCCGGTTCCGCCCGACGTGAGGGCCATGGCGGCCAGCTCCTCAGGGGAATAGGAGGGTTCGACCACTTCGTCGTCGTTGCCCACGCTCGCGGACTCCTGTCCGAAGGGGTCGCTGAAGAGCTTCGCGAAGTCGCGGTTGAAGAGGCCAAAGGTCCTCTCCGGCGCGTCGCCACCGGCGTCCATCTCGGCATCCGACCGGTCCTCGTCGACGACCGCCGCGGTCTCGGCATCCGTCGTGCGGGGGTCAGCCGGGTCCACGCTAGCGACGCGCAGTTCGGGCGTGATCAGTTCGGGCTCGCCGCCGGGATCGACGATCGCGAGGGCGGCAGTCAACACGGCGCCGGCGAGGGCTGCGCCGACGATCGCGCCGCGCGGCGGTCCGATGCGTTCGGCGGGCGCGTCGAAGTCGATGCCCAGACCATCGCGATCGAAGATCCCCTCGTCCTCGGTGACCCCGGACTCGGACTCGTCGCCGATGGCCACGGGGACAGCCGGCGCGCCCATGCCCTGGGCCTCGGGCGGACGCTCGTAGGTGCCCTCGGGGGCGTCGTCCGTGATCTCCAGGTCGTCCGCGTCGGCCTCGAGCCCGCTGGGCTCGCTGGTAGCGGTCGCGGCGGTGGTGATCCGCGGCGCGGGGTCGTCGACGTCGAGGTCCAGGTCGAGGTTGGAGCCTGCGCCATCGTCCGCCGACGGTTGCTCGTCGATCTCCGCGACCGGCTCCATGGCCTCGGGCGCTTGGACCTCTTGGGCGTCGAAGTCCGAGGCGGCGTCCGCCCCTGTGGGCCCGGGCTCCTGTTCATCGACCTCGAGGTCGAGCATCGAACGGTCGACGCCGGCATAGATGTCGGGCGCCTCGTCTTCGAGGCTCAGAGGAGCATGGTCCGCCGAAGCGGGGGCCGGATCCTCGTCCGCCACGGCTCCCGTCAGGTCCAGGAAGTCCCCTCCCCCGCCGGGTGCCCGATTGGAGGCCTGGCCGGGTGTCACCACCCTGGCCCCCTCCGCCGGCCGGTTGACCGACGGGGACGCAGGGGCGTCACCGCCCGCGTTGCCGGGGTTGAGGTCGAGCTCGAGGTGGTCTTCACGGGGTTCGCCCGCGTCTTGATCGCGATTCATGGGGTCAGGGCCGACCATGGTTTCGTGGGTCGGGAGTTGCTCCTGGAGCCGCGCGCGCTGCGGGGGGGAGCCTGCTCGCCGCTCCGGTATCGGCCGCGGGGCCACTCGGACCGGAGTCCAACGCGGACTTGTCGCGCGAGTTCCCACCCCCCAAGCTCTGCCCCGTGGACGGCGGCCAGGCGGCGGGAGAGCGTTTCGGACGCGCGACGGAGGCGATGATGCCCCAGACGCGGGTGGCTCGAATGCACCTCCTGCGGCACGGGGCCGTGCGGGACCTGGAGCGCAGGGTGGTCCGCGGACAGCTCGACACCGGCCTGTCCGAGGAGGGCGAGCGGCAACAATCGGCCCTGGTGGACTGGTTCGCGGCCTGCGAAGGACCGATCGACCGCATCGTCTCGAGCGACCTCCCGCGCTGCCGCTCCATGGCCCTGGCCCTGGGAGCGCGCACCGGGATCCAGCCCGGTTTCCGCGAGTCCCTGCGGGAGCAGTCCATGGGCGCCTGGCAGGGCCGCACCTGGGAGGAGATCAGCGCCGAGGACTGCCCGCGGGTCACGGCTTACTGGGACGACTACGCGGGCACCCGCCCGCCCGGGGGCGAGTCGCTGCGCGACCTGGCGGATCGCGTGGGCGCCTGGTGGGATGCGGAGCGGGAGCAGTTGCTGGACAGCCGCACTGCGGTGGTCACTCACGTGGGAGTCATCCGCGTGTTGCTCGCCACCCTGCTCGGCAGTCCCCTGGATCAGTGCCTGCGCTTCGCCCCGGCCACCGGCAGCCACACCCGACTGCTTTGGAGCGAGCCGGGCTGCGTGCTCGAGAGCCTCGGGGAACGACCCTGGCTGGAGCCTCGCCCTTGAGGCCGCGCATCGCCCTCTCGGGCTCGGCCGGCGTGGGCAAGACGACCCTCGGGCGTCGCCTCGCGCAGGAGCTGGGGCTGCCCTTCATCGAAGAGGGCATGCGTCGCAGGCTCGAGGGCGGCTTGCGGTTGCACGAGTTCGGGCCAGGCGACTACGAGGACCTGATCGAGGAGTTGTGGGACGAGCAATACGAACAGCAGGTGGCCTGTGCCGCGACCGGCTTCGTCGCCGACCGCTCGCCCTACGACTTCGCGGCGTTCTGGCTGCACTACGGCTTCATGGCCGACCGCGAACGCACCGAACGCACGATGGCGCGCCTGCTCGAGCAAGGCCGGGAGTACGACCACGTGCTCCTGTTGCCCTGGGGCGCGATTCCGCTGGAGAACGACGGCGTGCGCTCGACCGATCGTTGGACCCAACTGCGCTTCCAGTCGATCGTCGAGGGCCTGTTGGAACGCTTTGCTCCCGCCGGGCAGGTCTGTCGAGCGGAGTCGACAGGTGACGCTCGGGCGCGCCTGACATGGGCCCGCGCGATCGTCGGAGGCTGAACGTCGCGCGCGAGTTCGCGACGGCGCAGGGGCGCCGTGGGTCCTAACGCGAGCGCAGGACCCGGTGGGATCCCTGGCGCATCGTCACGCCGATGCCGTCCAGGTACTCGAGCAGCGGGATGACCCACTTGCGCGTCGTGTCGAGCCGCTCGCGGAGCTTGGGGATATCGAGCGAACCGTTGGCGGCGCAGTTCTCCTTGACTGCGGTCACGGCCGCGTCGAAGGCCCCGCGATCGAAGTAGAACTCCGGACCCACGCGCACGGCGCGGCCCTCGTCCACCAGCCGGTCAAGCAACGCGGTGGTGCGAGCTGCGTCGCCGCCGAGCTCGTCGGGCGCGGGAGGCCGGTGGGCCCCCGCGCGTAGCTTCGAGTGGACCGCCTCCAGCTCCGCGCCCAGCCCCGCGGGGTCCGCCGGACGGACGGCGTCGAAGCGCCAGGCTCCCGCGCCGCGATGCTCCGCTCGCCCCACCTGCGCCGCGCGCTCGAGCAGCGGCTCGAGCTCGCCCTTGGCCCAACCCGTCCGCGCGCGCAGGTCGCCCGCCCCCACATCCAGACGCAGGGGGTGGTCGGCGTAGAAGCCCTTGGCATGGATCTCGAGCTGGGCGAGGGCGTCTTCCACCGCGCCGACGGCGGCGAAACGGTCGGCACGCCCGAGCGCGAGCACCAAGCCCTGTTCGCGCAACTCTTCCACCAGCACCTGAACTTCAGCCCGCGGCTGCTGGAGCTCGGCAGCCAGTTCTTCGAGTGACGCGGCCTTGGGTCCGCGCCGCTCCATGACGGCGAGCGCTCGCGCGGCAGGTGAGTCGAGGGACTTCTCGGCCGAGGCCAGCTGCGAGAGCACTTCGGGCCGGTCGCGCTTGAGGCGGTGCTCGGTCGACTCGAGCACGACCCCGCCGCCCAGGGTTCGCTCGGGACTCAGCAGCCGCAGCACGAACCGATCCCCCGCCGCCGCCACGATCGGCTCGGACAGCCGCACCTGGGCCAGAACCTCGGCCCCCGGTCTCAGCTCGCTCGCATCGAGCAGCACGAGCTCGCCATGGGGATCGGCCGTGCCGGTGTGGAAGCGCACCAAGGTGCGGTCCTTGATCGGTCTGGGTAGGTCGCGCAGGGCGCGGATCCGCACGGCGAACATGTCCGCGGCGCGGAAGTAGCCCGGCGTCGCCACGACGTCGCCGCGCCGCACGCTGCCGTGTTCGATGTCCGACAGGTTGAGCGCACTCGAATGCCCGGCGCGCACCCGCGCGGCCGTCTGCCCGTAGGCCTGGGTCCCGCGGACCTTGCTGCGCCTGCCCAGGGGCAGGACCTCGACCTCGTCACCTGGCTCGACGGTCCCGCTGACCGGGATGCCCGTGGTCACCGTCCCGAAGCCCTTGGCGCTGAACACGCGCTGCACGGGCATGCGGAAGACGCCCCCAGCCGAGCGTGTCGGTGCCTCGAGGCACAGCGCGGTCAGGGCCTCGCGAAACTCCTCCAAACCGGCGCCCGTCACGCCCGAGACCGGCATCACGGGCGCATCGGCGAGGAAGGTCCCGGCCAAGAACTCGCCCACCTCTTCGGCCGCCATCTCGGCCAGCTCCGGGTCCACTGCGTCGATCTTGGTGAGCGCCACCAAGCCCCGCTCCAGCCCCAGCATCTCCATGATCGCCAGGTGCTCGCGAGTCTGGGGCATGACCCCGTCGTCCGCCGCCACCACCAGCACCACCAGGTCCACCCCGGTCGCACCCGCCACCATGTTGCGAACGAAACGCTCGTGCCCCGGCACGTCGACGATGCCCACCCGCCTCCCGTCGGCCAGGGCAAAGTTGGCAAAGCCGAGATCGATGGTGAGCCCCCGCTCGCGCTCCTCCTTGAGCCGATCGGGATCGATCCCGGTCAGGGCCCGGACCAGGGTCGACTTGCCGTGATCGATGTGACCGGCGGTGCCGACGACGACAGGCTGAATCTCCACGGGGCGAATCCTAGTGGACGCCGCGCGGGAGTTCTCGGATCGAGGTGTTACCGCGGAGCGATTCCTGCGGTCCAGAGGGTGGCTGGGCGGGGGTTGGTGGGCCCGGCAGGGGGCGGGAGCGGGGCCAAGCGGGAGCGGGGCCAAGCGTGACGGAGACGGAGACGGAGACGGAACAGGCCCCCCGAAGCTGTGCTCCGAGGGGCCTGGTTGCGGACCGACGGTCCTCGATCTCAGAAGCGGAAGGGCAGGCGAATGAACTCCAGCGAAAGCAGCGGGCTGGCTGAGTTCCCCGAGGGCCCGAGGTCGAAGGTGACCTCGAACTGCACGAACTCGATGGGCGCGGGCATGCCGGGGTCGTTGAACTTGGACACGTCGCTCGTCCACGGGACCAGCGGGTTGTCGAGGCGCGGAAGGCCGCCAGAGTCGGCAGCCAAGCCCTGGAAGCGGATCATGATCGACGCTGGCGCGGCAAGCACATCCTGGAGCCCGTCATTACGCACACGGAAGTAGCGCGGCACCAACTCGAAGCTCGTGCCCCGGCCCCCGAAGGACGACAGCGGTCCGCCGCTCTGGTCCAGGTGCAGCGTCAGGTTCGAGTCGCTCGCATCGAAGTCGGCACTGGCCACCGTGAACGAGAGCTCGGTGAAGCCCGAGACGAGCTCCAGTTCGAACTGCCGCAGCAACTGCGGGTTGCGCAGATAGACGTCCTTCGAGAAGGGCCCGCTGGCGTCCGTGAGGAGTGCTGTCGCGTCGACCACGACCGTCCGGGCGACCGGGTCCACGCTGAGTGGCTGACCCGAGAGGATGCTCGGGAGACTGGCGACCTGGTCAAGCAGGGTCTGCACTTGACCGGCGTCAGGCGCGGCGGAATCCGCGACGGTCCCGTCGAAGTCGAACAGGGGCTGGAGCGCGGCCGACAGGGGGTTGTCGATCCCAGCCCCGAGGGCGATCGGAATCGACCGCGCGCGGGAGCGTTGGGAGAATGACGGGTACAGCTGCCAGGCATTCGGCGCGCTGATGCCAGCGATGGCCGCCGCCACGTCGCCTCCGGGCGAAGGCAGGATCACATGGCCGGCGCCGGACTGGGGATCGAACTCGGCGAAGTCGGGCAGGTGAACCTGGATCACCCCCGCGCCGCCGTCGCCTCCGGAACTCTGGGCCACGTCCGGCGGGTCGTTGTCACCATCGCCCTTGCCGATGCCACCCTGACCACCGATGGCCTCGAGCACGACTCCCGTCGTGGCGGACAGGTCCAGGCGCCCGAGCGCCTGCAGGATCAGGTGCCCGCCCGACCCTCCGCCGCCGGCACCGCCGACTTGATTGGTGCCGGAAGTAGACTCACCCTCGGCGCCGTCGCCGCCGTTTGCGACCAACTGGGCCTGGGCGCCGAGGACGATGTCGCCGAGAACCTGCAGCTGTAGTTGTCCGCCTCCACTGCCGCCACCGGCGGCGCGCTTGTTGTCGGAAGGCACGAGCGTCGGCGGCGGCCAGGAAGACGCCTTGATCGAGTCACCACCGCCGCCGCCACCGGCGCCGGCCCAGGGTTGGGGCAGCTCCCCGATCACGATCAGGTCGTCAGCGGGGTCCGCCGGGTCTCCGGGCTCGTAGAGCAGCCCCCAGAAGTCGTTCGACGGATCGCCGTCCACGAAGACCGAAGGCCCGTTGGCCCCTGGCTGGGGCGGCATCAGTCCGGTCAGGGCCCCGGTGGCCGAGGGCGCGCCCGGCCCCCCGATGAGCGCGTTGAAGTGGTCGTCCGGAGGAGTCGACGAGTCGGCCGCGAATCGTCCCCCGCCTCCGCCGCCGCCACGATTGGACTCGAAGCTGTTGCTGGGCGAGTAGCCCGCCTCTCCGCCCGAGCCGCCCTTTCCGGGGACCTGGAAGGCTCCGAAACCCGCCCCACCGGACGGACTGGGAGCCGCCGTCAGGGGGGAACCCGAGCCCCCCCGGCCACTGCCCGCCACCGTTCCAGCGCCCGGACTGGGGATGTTCGGCGAGAACGGCTGGCTCACCGGCAGCGCATCGAGTCCGCTGACGTCGATCCGTCCGAGGATCTCGACGTTGCCGGAGGCCAGGATCTTCGCCGGATTGGGTCCGATCACACGCAGGGTCGCGCCCTCGCCGATGCGGAGGTTGCGGACGTTCACGACGCCGTCGACGACGTTCTGCACCGCGGTGGGGACGAAGCCTGGACCACCCACAATCGTGGACGAGTCGGTCGAGAGGACCTGGACCGTCCCGTCGGGAACCTGCCAGTCGAAGTCGCCCCCCGGACCTCCGGTGCCCTCGAAGCTGACTGCAGCCGTGAGCAGGCCATCGGCCCAAACAGCTGCCGGGATCAGCGGGTCGGGCGGGCCCTCGAAGGACGACGCTTGAGCTCCCCCTACGTTGAAGGACTCGAAGATCTCGTCGGCCAGGTCGCCCGGGGGCGTGAAGGCCGGATCGCTCGGATCGATGGTCCGTAGCAGGGCGAAGTTCGCGGACGGGGAGCGGGTCCCTTCACCGGTCAAGTCCTCGAAGCCGGCACCGATTCGGACGCGTAGGTCCGTGGCGGGCGGCAACACGCCAAGGGGCTTCAACGCGACGACCGCGCCACCCTCGACGCAGTTCGAGAGGAGCTGAGCCTCGGTCGGGATGGAATCCCATTGGCCACCTCCTGTCGACCGCTCGATGCCGACCATGCTCGGCGCCAGGTTCCCTGCCGAGGGCGAGATCGGCTGGTCGAACCGCAGCAACACGCTCACCTGCGCGGCGAGGTCGCTGAAGAAGTTGAGCGGCACGTCGACGATCGAGATGGCCTGGCCGGCCAGGTCGAGCTCGAAGGGCTGTTCCACACCGGCGACGAGCAGCGCGGTCACCGGCCCAGCGGTCCCACCTGGCCCTCCGACGAGGGGTGCGGGTGGCCCAGCTTGCGTGTCGAAGAAGACCTCGGTTGGGCTCGTCCCGAGGGGGGTCTGGAACGAGACCGAGGTCGTCGCGCCGAGGCTCTGGCCGTCGACCGATTGGATCGTCGTGGGACCGGACTTCAAACCGAAGGCCGTGATCTGGTAGGACACGCCGCCCGGCATCAAGCCGTAGCCGAGCGGTTCGCCGCTGCCAGGGCAGAAGGGCTGGAAGCGGACCCTGCTGGGCCGGCTCGGATCAACCGAGAAGGTGCCGAGGGCCGAGAGCCCGGAAGTGGTCTTGATCGAGAGCGTGTTCGAATTGACCGTCGCGAGATCGATCGGTGCCGAGAAGTCGAAGTCGATCGGACGGTTGATCTGCCAGGTGGCGCCCTTGGGTACGGATATGTCCGTCAATTTCAAGGAGCCCGTGACGGCAATCGAGACCGTCGTCGAATCGCTGCCGACTTCGTTGGATGCGGTCACCGTGTAGAGCTGCGGAAGGCTGCCCTCGAGGGCGGCGCCTGTGATCGCCCCGGCGCTGAACTCGAGACCGGCCGGCAGCTCCGGTTCGATCGCCCAGTCAGCTACGTAGCCCTGCACGCTCGGAAGGTTGGGCTCGATCACCGCGCCGAAGTCGTAGACCGCCGGGTCGGTGGAGTACCCGAGCAGTTGGGGCGCCGCGCCGTCGACACTGACCTTCAGTGCCGTCGAAGTGGAACCCGCCGCATTGACGGCGACGACCAGGTGGTTCTTGGGCCCTTGGATCTTCGTCGGCGTGCCGACGATGTTGCCGTTGGTCGAGTCGAGGAAGAGCCCCTCGGGGAGCGGGTAGAACCCGAACTGGGGCAGGGGCGCGATGCCCCACGACTCCACGTAGCCATCCACCGCCGGCACGTTGGGCGCCACGGGCTGGCCCAACTGGTAGGTCACCGGGTTCGCGGCGTAGACGATGTTCGTCGGCGGTCCGTAGGCGACGCTGTCGAAGCTGAGGACAGCCAGGTTCGTCAGGCTGAAGCTCGTGGGCTCGATCAGGCCGCGCCGGGTCAGTGCCTGCAGCGGGAGCTCGACGCCGAGTAGCTCCGGGCCCGCGGGGACGGGAAAGCTCAACTGGCTCGGGGCCAGGTTGGGCGCCAGACCCGACGCCAGCAACACCAGCGGTCCGGCGGGATCCAGCAGCAGGCCGTAGGCGATCTCGGGCCCGAGGGAGAGGGGCTCGTCGAGGCTGGCCATGGCGAAGGCCAGGTCGTAGGTGCCCGCGTCACCGATGGCGATCTCGATCGAGGCGGTCCCTCCCAACCCCGTGTTGCTGGCGGTCAGAGTCGGCCACATCTGAGCTGCGCCAGACGCGACGACGGTGCCACCGGGCGCGCTGACAACCACGTCAGCAAAGCCGGGATCCGAGGGGGCTGGAAGCACGTGCAGGCTATTGGAACCCGCTTGAGTCACGGTCGCGGGCTGACCGCCGATCGTCACGGTCGTCTCGGGACCGAAGCCCGAGCCAGTGACGACAATCGTCTGCGGCGTCGCCGCAAGAGTCGGCTCGACCGAGGTGACGGTCGGCCCCTGGCCCAGGGCGGGCGGGCAGACCAACAGAACCAGGACGGGCGGGACCCAACGACTCGGCGAGAGATGCATGGCAGGCCTTCAGCGGCAGGAAAGCGCACCTGGACTCCAGGGGCGGCGACGAGGCAGGGGCAGTGGAGTTGACAGTCGAAGTCCGAGAGGCTGCGCCGGACAACACGTGGCCGGCGTCCGATGGCAGGCATGGTCATCGATTGGTGGCCGCTAGGGGGGGGTCTGGACGGGTCCTCGATGAGCCTGGGCGACCACTCGATTTAGCCCCGGCTTCCGCGCGGGTATCAGCGTCGAGATTGGGTGTAACCGGCGCTGGAAATGGCGGTCCACAAGGGTGGCTGGGCGGGGGTTGGTGGGCCTGGACTACACTGCGCCGCCGCCGCCCCGCCTCGACCGGGCCCCATTCGACCGGGCCCCATTCGACCGGGCCCTATCTTCGACCGGGCCCTATCTTCGACCGGGCCCTATCTTCGACCGGGCCCTATCTTCGACCGGGCCCTATCTTCGACCGGGTCATGTCAGCCGCACCGATGCACGCCGACCTCCGCTTCCGCCCCCTGCGCCCCTACCTGATCGAGCGCTTCGGGCACCCGATCCACCGGGTCGCGCTCGACGCGGGCTCGACCTGTCCCAATCGGGACGGGACCAAGGGCTACGGCGGCTGCGTCTACTGCGACGTCGAGGGGTCCGGGACCGGCGCCCTGCGCACGGGCAGCGAACTGGCCCAGCAGCTCAGCGATGGCATCCGGCGCGTGGTGCGGCGCGACCCCGAGTTCGGGGTGATCGCCTACTTCCAGAGCTACTCCAACACCTACGTCGAGCCCCAGCGGCTGGATCAGGTCCTGAGCATTGTCGAAGCGCGGCTCGAGGACGGGATCGAAGTCGTCGCCGTGTCGACGCGACCCGACACCCTGCCGGAGTGGGCCGTCGACCGTCTGCGTCGGCTCGCCGAGCGGGTGTCCGTGTGGGTCGAGTTGGGGCTCGAGGTTGCCGACGACGGAATCCTCGAACGAATCAAGCGCTTTCACACGGTCGAGGAGTTCGAACAGGCCGTAGAGCGTTGCCACGCGGCGGGCCTCGAGGTCGTCGGGCACGCGATCCTCGGGTTGCCCGGGGACGGTCGTGACGGCGCTCGGCGGTCGGCGGAGGTGCTGGCCCGCAGCAAGTGCGCCGGGGTCAAGGTCCACAACCTGATGGTGTTGCGGCGGACCGTGCTCGAGCGTTGGTGGCGCGACGGGGAGGTCGAGATCCTGGAGCCCGAGACCTACGTGTCCTGGCTCGCCGACTTCGTCGAACGACTGGGGCCCGACCAGGTGCTGCACCGCATCACCGGCGACGCCCCGCTCGAGGAGCGCCTCGCTCCGCGCTGGGACCTTCACAAGAGCGCCGTGCGGGACCTACTGAACGCCGAACTCGCGGCGCGGGGCACTCGGCAGGGATCGCTCCACCCGACCCTACCGGGGGTCGAACGCGGCGGGCGGTGACGAAACACCCGCGCGCGGACGATCGGCTCGCGGATAGTCACCAGGAACGCAGCGCCCCGCCCGAGCCCACTTTGCGCTGCCGACGCGACTACGCCCGGAACGACTGCGCACACCTGGCGCCCCGCTGCGGTCTCACTCCCAGGTGTAGAGGATGCGCTGGCAGTTCGGGCACTGCACCAGCTCGCGTCCCCGCGTGAGCTTGACCGCGACGTTGGCCGGCACGCCCATGAAGCAGCCCTGGCACACTCGAGACTCGAGAGCGGCCAGGGCCATGCCCTCGCGCGCCTCGAGCATCCGCTCGTAGGTGGTCAGCACGTCCGGAGGCACACCGTCGCCCATGGCGACCTTGCGGCGCGCGTCGAGTCCCTCGCGCTTCTGCTCGGCGACTGCGATCTCGGCCTCCACGTTGGCCGCGAGCACGGCGAAGGCCGCCTCCTCCTCGTCGACCTGGGCCTGGATCGCGTCGCGCTCGGCCTGCAACGCGTCGCTGCGCTCGATCAGCTTCAGGCCCTCGTCGTCGGCCTCGGCGTTCTCCCGTTTGAGCGATCGGATCTCGTGGGAGTAGGCCGCGAGCAGGGCCTGGTCCGCGGTGTTCCCGGCCTCGCGCTCCAGCTTCATCATGCGCTGGCGGTTGGCCTTGGTCATGTCCTCCACTTCCTTCACCTGCAAGCTCAGCTTGAAGATGTCGGCGTCGATCTCCTTCATCCGCTGCAAGCGCGCGTCGATCACCGCCCGACGCTTGTCACGCTCGGCAGGAAGGCGCTTCAGCTCACCCTTCACGCGAAAGAGGTCCTCGTCGATTTCCTGGAGGTCGCGGAGGGTTCGCATGACGTCCTTCATGGGGGGGGCGGGCTGGGTCGGGTTTCTGGGCGACGCTGGTTCGAGGGAGACGGGGCGTCTCGCGGAAGGCAGCGCGTCGCGGATCGGCGGGGACGACAGCGCCAGCCCCCGGGCTCCCGGGCGCTGGCGCGGCGGAAGAGTCTACCGGGGCCCCCCCGCGATTCCCACCGCCGCCCCCCCCGCAGCGCCTCGGAGCGCCGGGAACGGTCCCCCCCCGGCGGATCCGGCTTTCCCGTCGGCCCGTGTCCCCGAGTTGAGGCGCTGGCGCGCCCGAACGGCCGCGGGCGCCACCCGGGATCTCCGGATGACGCCCGCGGCGACGCGATTCGGTCGGTCAGGGGGTCGAGTCACCGCTCTCGGTGAGCCGCCCGAGTCGACCTCGGATCAGGGCACCCGTCGGCCTCAATTCAGGGGCTCGTCGGCGCCCTTGTCGTCGATCACGATGCCGTCCAGGAAGCTGGAGAGCTGACGTGCCCGCACCGGGTGGCGCAACTTGCGCACGGCCTTGGCCTCGATCTGCCGCACCCGCTCGCGGGTCACGCGGAAGATCCGGCCGACCTCCTCGAGGGTGTAGGTGTAGCCGTCCCCGATGCCGTAGCGCAGCTTGATGATCTCGCGCTCGCGGAAGGTCAGCGTCGAGAGCACGTCGTTGATGCGTTCCTTCAGCATCTCGTGACCGGCCGCCTGGACCGGGCTCTCCGCGGACTCGTCCTCGATGAAGTCACCGAAGTAGCTGTCCTCGCTGTCGCCGATCGGGCGGTCGAGGGAGATCGGGTGCTTGGAGATCTTCATCACCCGCTTGGCCTCCTCGATCGAGATCTCGGCCGCCTCGGCGACCTCCTCGACCGACGGCTCGCGACCCTTGGCCTGGACCAGCTTCTTGGTGACGTTGCGCAGCTTGCTCATGGTCTCGATCATGTGCACCGGGATGCGGATGGTCCGCGCCTGGTCCGCGATCGAGCGGGTGATCGCCTGGCGAATCCACCACGTGGCGTAGGTCGAGAACTTGTAGCCGCGACGGTACTCGTACTTTTCGACGGCCTTCATCAGGCCGGTGTTGCCCTCTTGAATCAGGTCCAGGAAGGAGAGGCCGCGGTTGCGGTACTTCTTGGCGATCGAGACCACCAGACGCAGGTTGCCGCTGGAGAGCAGGCGCTTGGCCTCCTCGTACTCGTCGTGGTGCAGCTTGACCTGCTCCACCCGCCGCTTGAGGGCGCTGGTCGGCTCGAGCGCCACCAACTCCAACTCGGCCAGTTGGTCCTGCAGCTCCTTGAGCGGCTGACCCGAGCGCTTGGCCGCCTTCATGGCCGCGATCTTGCGCTCCACCGAGCGCATCTCACGGTAGTGCTCCTCGACGTCGTCGATGTAGGGGCGCACCTTCTTGACCTGCAGGTGGCACTCCTCGATCAGGATCACCAGCTTGCGGCGCAGGTTCTGGACCCGCAGCACCGACTCCGAGCGCTTGTTCTTGGGCAGCTTCGGATCGAGCAGCGGACGGTAGGCCTCACGCACCTCGTCGAAGAGGCGCTTGATCGTGGCCACGTTGACCGGCAGTCGCTTGGCCAGGAAGGGCTTGCCGAGGGTCTCGACGATCTTGGGGTCGTCGTCGGGCTTGGGGTTCGGGTTGACCTTCAGCGTGCGGTCGAAGGCCAGCTCACCGCGCTGCACCTGCTCGAGCGTCGCGATCGACTCGGTCATGCAAAGCCCCGAGCCCTGGCACTTCTTGCGGAAGCGCTTGCGGGTGATCTCGATCGTCTTGGCCAGGAAGATCTCCTCCTCGCGGGTGAGCAGCGGGATCTCACCCATCTGGGTGAGGTACATCCGCACCGGATCGTCGATCTTCTCGGGCGTGACCACCCCCTTGGTCGTGGGAGCCTCGACCCGGGCGGCAACCAGTCCCGCCGCACGCTCGGCCACCTTCTCGGAGGGCGCACGCAGCTCCGCCTGGTCGGCGTCGCTCTCGTCCACCACTTCGATCTCGGCGTCCTCGAGCGCGGAAAAGACCGCGTCCATCTTCTCGGGCGGCAGGAACTGGTCCTCCAGGAGCTTGTTCATCTCCTGGTAGGTCAAGAACCCACGACGGCTGCCCTCGTCGACGAGGAGTTTGATGATGTCTTCGGTCTTCTCGGCCATCGGAAGCTATCGGTCCTAGCGGTGGCACCGGGCGGCGTGCGCCGGGCATGTCGGTCGTGTACGGGTTCGTGGCCGGCGCGAATCAGGCGCCGGCCGCATGTCCTTTGAGGGAGCGCATGCGCTCCAGGTCTCGATTGGCGGCCTCGAGCAACTGCTCACCCCCATCACCATGGGCGGCGGCGCGCTCGAGTTCGACCCTTCGACGGCGTTCGGACGTGACTCGCCCGAGGGTCTTGAGGGAGCCGTCGACCAGCGCTCGCGGGCTCTCCGCCCGCGCGGCGTAGGCCTCGACCCGCTCGGCCAGGGTGCGCGCGGGGTCGTCGGCGAGCTCGGTCATCACGCGCGACGCGTCGATGGTCTCCTCGCCCTCTTCGTCGGCGTCGTAGATGGCGAGCACCACCTCGAGCACGCGCGCGATCCGCGGGTCGCCGCAGCCCCGGGGCCCACCCCAAGCCTCCAGTCGAGTTCGGATGATCGGAATCAAGCTGTTGTCGAGCAGCAGCGCACCAACGATCTCGCCCCAGGCGCGCGCCTCGGTCCGACGCCATTGGACGTGTTGCGGATCCGTCGGGTTCCCGTCGGACTCGCCCCGTCCCCCGCCGGGGGCGCTCCCGCTGCCGCTGCTGGAGGCGCCACGACTGGCCGCGGTCGAGCCGGAGTCGTCATCACCGTCCATAGGCGCGCCAGAGGAACCGACCGCCCCGGCCCCGGGACGAGAGGCCAGGCTGGCGCGGCGCTGGTCGCGTTCGCGCTGGAGTTCCGTCTGCCGGCGAACCCCGCGGGCCTGCTCACGCACACTCTCGCGGCTGAGGCCCAGGCGGTCGGCCAACTCGCCCGCTCGAGCGTCGCGCTCAACGGCATTGGGCAGGCGCTCGAGCAGGGTCAAGAGCTCCCCGACCCCCTTCGCGATCTCGTCGGCCGGCAGGCCCACGAGGCCATCGGCCAGGAACTCGAACCAGGGCTGGCCCTGGGCCAGACGAGCCTCCAGAGCCGGACGTTCCGGCCCCAGGAAGGCATCGCAGGGATCCATGCCCTCGGGCAGGGCCGCCACATCGACCTTGAGCTCACCCACGGTCAAGAGCCCGTCGAGGGCCTTGGCCGCCGCCCGTCGGCCGGCTGCGTCGCCGTCGAACAGGAGCGTCACCCGATGGGCGCCCTGACGGCGGATCAGGCGCGCGTGGTCCGCGGTGGTCGCGGTGCCGAGCACGGCGACGACGTGCCGCAGCCCCACCTGGTGGGCCGCGATCACATCGGTGTAACCCTCGACCAGCACCACGTGACGTTGGCGCCGAATGGCCTCGCGGGCCAGATCCAAGCCGTAGACCAGCCGCCCCTTCTGGAACAGGGGCGTCTCGGCCGTGTTCACGTACTTGGGCCCATCGACCCCCGGCAGGAGTCGCGCACCGAACCCGACCGTGCGCCCGAAGGCGTCGCGGATCGGAACGGTCAGGCGCTCGCGGAAGAAGTCGAAGGCGCCACGGTCACCCTCGCGGACGAGTCCGGCGTCGACCAGTGCGGTGGTGGCGGCGCCGCCACCCTGGGCGGAGCGCAGCAGTTGGTTGCCACCGGGCGCCCAGCCCAGGCCGAAGGCGTCGGTCGTCGCGGGATCCAGGCCACGCTCGGCCAGGTAGGCACGGGCCCGCGCGCCCTCCTCGCCCTTGAGCTTGCGCTGGAAGAACTTCTCCGCCCGGGCGAGCACGTCGAAGGCCGCCTCCGTGCGGGGATCCGACCCGCCGCCCTTGCCCCACCCCTTGGGCAGGTCCACGCCGAACGACCGTGCCAGCTCCTCGACGGCCTCGCGGAAGCTCAGCCCCGCGTCGCGCTGGACGAACGAAATCGCGTCGCCGCCCTCGCTGCAGGCACCGAAGCAGTGCCAGGTGCCGCGACTGGGCGTGACCACGAAGGAGGGCGTGTCCTCGTCGTGGAAGGGGCAGCAGGCCTTGAGGTTCGACCCCGAGCGCTTGAGGGCACCGACACGAGCGCTCACCACCTCCTCCACGGGGGCGGCGAGCTTGACTCGTTCGATGAAGCGTCGGAATTCGGAGTCGTCCAAGGCGATCACGGTCTGCCGGCGCGATTCCCGGGCGGAATCGGGAAGCGTGCCGGAAGGGTGGATTCGGTCGTTACAGCGCGGAGAGCACGGAGCTGGCGGCGACTGCCCCCGCGCCGTGGACCTTGGGCGCCCCGTCGGCGTGCGGCGAGTCAACGCCCGAGAAGGCGTTGTTCCGCGGAGCACGACCAGCGAAGGGCTTGCGGGCCGAGGGCCGCGGTCGGCAACCCATCGAGTGCCCCACAATCCCCCAACGGACGGAGGATTCGGGAACGACAGGATTTCCGGGCCCGAGGACCAAGATTCGGAACGACCCCCGACACAGGGCGGGGACGCAGCGATTGGTCCGGGAGCGCGAAGCCGAGGCGGCTCTCTGCGCGAGAAGCGGCGATTGTTGAGGACACACGGCACGGGGGCCGTGAAATCAGGGGGCGGTCAGGAGCACACGGGGGGCGTCATCGGGGAACGAATCCTCCAGCGGATTCGCAACGACGCCAGGGCCATCCGGGGCCGAGCGGGGTGGAGGGCTGCCGTGAAACGGGTAGTGGGCACGCCCTGTGCTCTTTTGACCGCGCTATCGCCTCGGACCCGGAAAGGTAGCACCTGATCCGGGTCGGCCCAATCCCGAGGGACAAATGAACCCAGTTCCTGGAAGGAAATCGCTCGAGCGTCTCGACTTTTTACTCGACACCCCCGACACCCGACGGGGCGGTGGCGTCGATCGCCGCCGCCAAGCGACGCCAGTCGTCGACGGTCAGCCAGGCCACCCGGGCCTCGGGGTCCAGTCCCGCCTGGGCCAGGGCCCGGTCAGCCGCCTCGCGACCCCCGAGGTGGCTGGCCAGGGGGTTGCGGACGCGCTTGCGTCGTTGGGGGAAGAGGGCCGTCAGGAGCCTGTCGAAGCGAACCAGCTCCACGGAGTCGGGAGCACCCTCCCTCAGGTCCAGCTGCATCACGGCGCTGTCCACCTTCGGACGCGGCCGGAAAGCTTCGGGAGCCACCCGTCGCACCAGTCGGGCCTCGTAGACCGCCTGCAGGCGCGCGCCCAGGGCGCCCCACTCCGGTGTACCCGGATCCGCGCAGAGGCGATCGCCGACCTCGAGTTGCACTAGCACCGTCATGCGCCGGGGCGGGACCGCCAGGCGCGAGAGCAGGACCATGGCCGGGGACCCCACCGCATAGGGCAGGTTGGAGACCAGAGACCAACGCCCCTGTTTGGGCACCGCGGCCAGGACGGCCTCGGAGAGGCGATTCTTGGCCGCCAGGACGTCGGTCCTCAGCAGCTCGAACGAGCCCTCCCCCGCCAGGCGGTCCGCGGCGAAGTCGGACAGGCGCGGATCGATCTCCACGCCGATCACGGGCGAGCCCGTGGCCAGGAGGTGGCGCGTCAGGAATCCGAGGCCCACGCCGACCTCGAGCACGACTTCGCCCGGCTCCAGCTCGGCGTCGCGCACGATCGCCTCGCAGACGTTGTCCTCGAGCAGGAAGTTCTGCCCCAGGCGCCGGGACGGGCGAAAGCCCACGGACTCGAGGTGAGCGCGGATCGCACTCCACTTCTCGGGTCGACCACTCACGGGCGCGCGCCCTCCAACAGCCAGTTCAACGGATCGCGCGGGTCGGAGGGATCCGCGATCCGCTCCAACAGCGGGCGCGCCGGGGTGCCCCAACGCTGGCCCAACCGCTCGAGTCGCTCGCGCGCGTCCGGGACGTCGCGCCATTCGCCACTGGTGTCCAGCAGGAAGCTCTCCGCGTCCGCCACGCATCGCAGGCCCAGTTCGACGCCGCGGGTCCCGGGCGTGAGCACCTCGCCCGCGATTCGCTGCCGGGTGGATCCGGGCTCGCGTCCGAAGAGCGGGCGCAGCTTGCTGAGGTAGGACCCGCCCATCACGGCGGTCTCGACGTCGAACAGGGGCATCAGGCCCTGGCCCAACGTCATCCCGTCCAGCTCGACCCACTCGGCCACGTTGCCCGCCAGGTCGTAGCAGCCGTTGGGAGAGCGCCCCTGCTCGAAGGTGCCCACGGCCACGGGTCGGCGCAGGTCCAGCTCCAAGGTGTTGGCCACCGACGCCTGGGGCAGGACCCCCCAGGGGTACTCGAGGGCGCGCGGCCCGGCCGCGATCCAGAGCCACTCCCGCGCGGTCGGCAGGCGCATCCCGCGCAACTGCGCGAACTCCCGCGCCTGGTGGAAGCTGGCGAAGGCCGGCCAGGTCTCGCGACCCGCCCCGGTGTAGGCCAGGCCCGTGGAGAGCCCGTCCGGCTCCGGAGGCGCCCCCGTCCAGTGGGCCCAGTCCTCGCGGGCGACCTCGAAGCGGTCCACCAGCAGGTCGACCGAGCTGCCGTAGTCCGCGCCGGCGGCGGCCTCGAACGGAAGCTGCGCGGACCCGGCCGCGACGAACGCCATGCGCTCGACCTCGAACAGCGACCGGGAGCCGTCCTCCTCCGCCGCACAACCCGCCTGGGCGGCCGCGCCAGCCAACGCGAGCAGCGCGGCGGCCCCACCGCGGGGCCAATTACCGCGGGGCCATCCACCGAAACGGGCCCCTACCCGGCGGCGGCCTCGGCCGGCGGGTGGCATGTCGAGCGCGCCGGCGGCGCCATACGATGCGTCGGCGCCGACTTCGCGCGAGCGCCCCCCCACGCGAAGGGGCGCCCCGTCGAGCGCCCTAACACCTGATCGGCTCGAGTCAGCCGCGGCCGCTACCGAGGACAAACCGCGCACCTTCCTCGGGTCGTCTATCAGAGTCCGCCGCGCTGGTCGGCGTCCTCGCCGGCTTGGATCACGAAGATCTCGACGCGGCGATTCTGGGCGCGGCCCTCGGCCGAGCCGTTGTCCGCGATCGGACGGGTGGGACCAAAGCCCGAGACCATGACCTTGGCGGTCGGCAGGCCACCCTCCTCGATCATCGCGGCGGCGACCTCGACGGCGCGGGCGGCCGAGAGCTGCAGGTTCCCGTGGGGGAAGCGCTCGAGCGTCTCGGCGCGGCGCACCGGCATCGCGTCGGAATGGCCCCGGACCCAGATGGTGTCGAACTCCTCGCCCGCGATCTGCCGCGCCAGACTG
Organism: Engelhardtia mirabilis; assembly: GCA_007751255.1. Classification (GTDB taxonomy): domain Bacteria; phylum Planctomycetota; class UBA1135; order UBA1135; genus Engelhardtia; species Engelhardtia mirabilis. The sequence continues at coordinate 2,785,500 of CP036296.1, read as the reverse complement.
ACCAGCAGCTCGCGCCCCTCGTCGCGCAGCTCCGCGCGACCGGAGTCGAAGACGATGTTCTCGGCCAAGGCGAAGCCGTAGCCCCCCTCGACGTCGATAGCCGTCAGCGCGCCGAGCCCGCCGTCCAGAGCGGCGATGCGGGCTTCGAGCGCCGCCTTGCGGGCTTCGAGCTCCGCGGCGTCGGGACCGTCGGCAAGCGGGATCAGAACCGCGGCTTCCGTCGGCGTGACGGTCTCGACCCGCTCGCGGGCCAGCTCGGCCTCGAGCTCGTCCACGTAGCCCAGCAGGTCCTGGTACAGGAGCTGGAAGTTCTCGGCGTTGCGGATCTGCTCGTCGTACTCGCCCTGGGTGATGCAACCACCCAAGGTCGAGGCGCCGACGAGCACCGCGGCCGCCGCCAGCGTGCGTCCGAATCGATCCATTCCGCGGCTAATCATCGAACGGCCGATCATCCGTCGATCTCGGTGAAGATCCCGGCGATCGACTTGGCGAAGTCGGACATGTTGCCGGTGGTAATCGAGACCAACAGCGGGCCGGCCAGGATCAAGAGCAGCAGGGTTCCGAGGGCCGCGGCCATGACCAACGGGCTGTCCTGGACCTCTTCCGCCGGCGCCGCCGACGCGGCGAACTCCTCGGGCTCGTCCTCGACCTCCTCGAATTCCTCCTCGTCGAGCACGCTGAGGGCTTCCTCGATCTCGAGGTCCTCGTCGACGATGGTGTCGGCGGCGGTGAGCTCCTCGGTGGCCATACCCGGATCCTCGAGGTCGTCCTCGAAGACCAGCGCGTCGTCGCCGCCCGTGCCGAGCTCCACGACTTCGCCGCCGGTCAACTCGTCGCGGAGCTGCTCGACGTCGCGTCGCCGCAGCTTCATCGTGTCGCCTTCGCGGAAGGCGCGGATCTCGCCCTCGGACACGAGCCGCTTGAGCTCTTCTTCCTTCAGGCGGAGCTGGTTGAGAGCCTCGTCGAAGCTGTAGAAGTCTTGGGTAGTGTCGCTCACGGGTTGTGATTCCGGGGTCGGGTTGCTGGAGCGGCCGCGGACGGCCGGGGGATGCTGGGCTCGGTCAGTTCGATCGGCGAAGGGCTCGGAGCGAGGCTACCGGCGGTAGCGGTCCTCGCCCATCGTTCACTCGCCCTCTTCGAGGCCGGCGAACTGCTTCTCGAGATCGCGGTAGGAGTATTCGCTCTTGTCGCGGAAGCCGTGGAGCTGCAGGTCGAGGTCGATCCTGCGCGCGCCAATCAGCTTGAGGCCTTGGGTGCTCGAGCTGCCGCCGGTGGCCTGGTAGCAGGCGAGCTGTTTGGATTCGGTGTCGACCAGATAGAGCACCGACGAGCCAGTCAGGTCCACTCCGGTCACGGCGATCATCGCGCCGTTGGAGTCCCCGGTGGCGTAGGCGGGCATCTGGTAGGGCACGGAGACCGTCCCCCCGCCCTGGGTCGGGGCGGCGCCCACGATCGAGTTGGCGCAGAGGCCTCCGACGAAGCCCGCGACGAGCAGGGAGACTGTGGTGGCTTTGGGCATCATGGCCATGGGTCGCCCGGGTCGGGCGCTGGGGGTTCGGGAACAGCCGACCGCGGTCCGGTGGGGCCGGAGCGCGAGCCGGGTGGTCGTCCGGCGGGACATCGTATCCACCGGGACCGGGCCGCTCTACCGACGGATCCAGATCGCCCGGGCAGGCGCCGGCCGCCGGGCCCGAGCCTCGGACCGCCGAGCTGGGATCGGGCCCCCCACCACGTCCTGCGGCGACCGCATGGTCGCCCCGTCACCAACCTGCGAGGTCCCCGGCGATGGTCTCGACCAGGTCCTTCAAGGTCACCAGGCCCTGGGGCTGTTCCGGGGTCCCGACCAGGGCCATCCGCAGTCCGGCGGTACGCATGCGCGAGATGGCGGCGTCCACCGGTAGCTCCGGGTCCAGGGCCACCATGGGCCGCAGGCGGGTGACGGGCTCGGGCGCGTAGCCGTCCCCCAAGAGGTCCAGCTCGTGGACGTAGCCCACCACCCGACCGTCGCCGGCCGACACCGGCAGGCGCGTGAACGGGGATTGCAGCAGGGCCTCCCACTGCCGCTCGCCGGCCCACTCGGCCTCCATGGACTGGACCTTCTTCCAGGGCACCATCACCTCGCGCACCGGGATCGAGCGCAGTTGCAGCACGTTGCGCGCCAGGGTCTGCACGTGGGTGGCCAGGGCGCCGGTGCGGGCGCCCTCGTCGATGATGTCGAGCACGGCCTCGCGGGACAGGGCCCGACTGACCTCCTCGCCCCCCAGGCCGAGCGCGCGCTCGAGCAACACGGCCAGGCCCCGCAGCGGCAGGGCCAGGGGCATGAACAGCAGTCGCGCTGCCCCGACGATCGGCGCCGCGAAGCCCAAGAGGGTGTGGGGCCGGTGGCGGAAGAGGTCCTTGGGCAGCAGCTCACCGGCGACGAAGACCACGGGCGTCAAGATCGCAGTCAGCACCAACTCCCGGTAGGCCGTGGGCACGCCGCCGGCCAGGACCAAGGAATCGTCGCCCAGGGTCGTGACCAGCTCGAGCATGAGGTTGTTGCCGATCAGGATCGTGATCAACAGCCCACGGTCGTCGCCGATCAGGCGCTCCACCAGTCGCGCCGAGCGCCGGCCGGCCCGCGCATCGGCTTCCAGGCGCACACGCGAAAGCCCGTAGAAGCCCGTCTCGGAGCCTGAAAACACGGCCGACAGGAAGAGGCACAGGGCCAGGGCGAAGAGGGTCGCGGGTAGGCTCATGCGCTCGGACCTCCGGTACCCGCGGCGGGTTCGCTCTCGACCTGGATGTCCACGAAGCGCACACGCCGCCCGCGCACCTCGTGCACCTCCAGGCGCAGACCGCCGAAGCGCACCACATCGCCGGCGCGGGGAATGCGGCCCATCAAGGCCGTGACGAAGCCCCCCACCGTCTCGAATTCCGTCGGCACCACGCGGTGCCCGAAGTGCTCGTTCCAATCGCGGATCGAGAGCCCGCCGGGCACCCGGAAGACGCCCTCGCCCAGGGGCACGGCGTTGACCAAGCGCGCCTCGCCCTCGGTGCGCAGCTCGCCGACGATCTCCTCGAGGATGTCCTCGATGGTGACGACCCCAGCGGTTCCGCCCCACTCGTCGACGACCACCGCCTCGGCCGTGCGCTCGTCGCGCAGCACGCGCAAGAGGTCCAGGGCGCTGGCGACCTCGGGTACGAACTGCACCGGCATGTTGAGCTGCGCCACGCTGCGCAGGGGGTGCACGAACAGGTCGCGCACGCGCACCTGACCGACGACCCGATCGGCCCCGCCATCCACCACTGGGAGCCAAGTGGCGCGAATCGCCAAGCCCGCATTCGCCGCCTGCTCGCGGTTGCTGCCGTCGTACTCGACGAAGATCACGTCCACCCGTGGGGTCATGATCTCGCGCACGCGGATCGAGCGCAGCTCGACCACCTCGGCGATCAAGTCGGCCTCGTGGTCGAGCAGGTCGCCCTCGGCGGCGCTCCGCTCGAGCACGTCGGCAAGCTCCTCGGGGGTCAGGTCGCGTTCATCGCCCGCGCGCGCCACGACCAGCCGCCCAACGCCCTCCAAGAGGCGCACGAGCGGGCGGCGGATGGGCGCCACGAGTCCGATCATCACCAGCCAGAAGGGTGCCATCGTGCGGGCCAGGAACAGGCGACCGCGCAGGCCCACGGTCTTGGGCATGATCTCGCCCACGATCAGCAGGGCGAGCAGGGTCGCCAGGATCACCCCCAGGTGCTCGTAACCCACCAGGCCCGCGCCCAGCCGGTCGGCGAAGGCGAAGTAGAGGATGTTGATCACCAGGTTGGCGAGCAGCACCGTGACCAGGAAGTCGCGCTGGCGATCGTGGAGCACACTGGTTGCTCGACCGGCGCGCGCGCGCTCGGCGGGTTCGAGCGAGAAGAACGCGGTCTCCGACGCGCTGCACACGGCCGACGCGCCCAGCAGTCCGGCCAACAGGCCGTAGAGCCACAAGGGAGCGTCGATCACGTCCGCCCCTCCCGCCTCGCGCGGGGAACCACCAACGTCGCCCGGAAGAACCGACCGACCTCACTCGCCAGCTCGAGCCGGCCGCCGTGGCTGTCGGCGACGTTGTGGACGATCGAGAGCCCCAGTCCCGACCCGCGGCCGACTTCCTTGGTCGAGAAGAACAGGTCGGTGGCGCGCTCCAGCGTCTCAGCGTCGACGCCGGGGCCGTCGTCCTGCACCGACAGGCGCAGGCTGGGCGGCGATTCAGACTCGTCGCCACTGAGCCGGATCGTCACCCGCCCGGGCCTCCCGCGGTCCGCCAGGGCGTCGAGGGCGTTGACGAGCAGGTTCAACAGCGCCTGACCCAGTTCGTTGCGAGCACCCAACACAGTGGTCGGCGCGGCGCCTTCGTCGACGACGCGCTCGATCGTTACTCCTTCGGACTCGGCTCGGTGGCGTACGAGGGCCAGGGCGTCCTCGACCACATCCAGCAGCTCCACCCGGTCGGGCCGGGTCTCACGCGGTGCCATCCGCAGCACCTGACCGACGGTGATTCCGATCCGCTCGAGCCCGTCGCGCAGCAGATCCAGGTAACGCGCCCGTCGCTCGTCCGGCAGCTCTTCGCGGCGCAGGGCCTCGACCGCGTTCAGCAGCCCGCCCAGGGGATTGTTGATCTCGTGGGCGATGCCCGCCGCCAGCTCCCCCATCGCCGCCAATCGGCGCTGGATCATGGCCTCGTGCTCGGCCCGCCGGGCCTGGGCGGTGGCCTCGGTCACGCGCTGCTCGAGCTCGCGATTGAAGCCCTCCACCCGCGCCGTCATGGCGTTGAACGACACGATCAGCTCGCCCAGCTCGTCGTCGCGTCCGGTCTCGGGCACCCGCGCCGAGAGGTCGCCTCGACGCACCGCGTCCGAACCAGCGACCAACCGCTCGACCGGCACCAAGACCAACCGCCGGACCGCCAGGAACGTGCCGCCCGTCAAGAGCACCGTCGAGAGCATGAACCAGGGCAAGAGCGTCTGCACCGCCTGGCCGACGTCCTCGCGCCCGCGCATCCGCAGCCAGACCGCGCCCCAGACGTTGTTCCCCGCCGCGATAGGCAGGGCCCGGCCGCCGGCCACGCGGAACTCCTGCTCCTCGACGACGCAGGCCTCGAGCTCCGCCAGAAGCTGCTTCATGTCGAGGCCCGGATCCCGCCTGGACGAGCCGACGGGGTGCACCAGGACCCCGCGCGGACGCAGTGCACCGCGGTCGTCGCGCAGGTTGCGGTCCACGAGCACCGCGTCGTCGACCTCCTTCCAACCCGGCCATTCGAGGATGCTGGTCACGTTGGCCTCGTCGCTTCGGACCGAGCTACGCAGGGTCGCGACGAGATTGTCCGCCAACTCCACGGCGACCTCGTTCCTGGCCGAGGAGAGGCGCTCGAACAGCACACCACCGGCCACGCCGAAGACCCCTGCGTTGACCCCCGCCACGACCAGAAAAACCCGCGTGCCGAGCCCGGGCTTGCCCATGCCACGTCGTCGACCGGCGGTCGGATGGGTCTCACCAGGCCGCGCGCCAGATGCCGCAGTTGACGGCCTCGCGTGGGAGGGCACCGCCACGTCGACTCCTGCCACGGGAGGGTCGGCGTTCGAGTTTGGCACCTGCGGCATCGAAGTCAGCCCACGCTGACGGCGCTCATGATCTTCGTCAGCGGCACGAACAAGGCCACGACGATGAAACCGACGAAGCCCGCCAGGGCGATCAGCAGGGCCGGCTCGATGACCTTGAACAGGGCGTCGATCTTGCGCTCCGTCTGGGCCTCGTAGGCCTCCGCGACCCGCAGCAGCATCGAGTCCAGCTCCCCGGTCTGCTCGCCGACCTCGACCATGTTCGTGACCAGGTCGTCGAACACGCCGCTCTCGCCCATGGGTCGCGCGATGGTCTCGCCCTCGCGCACCGTGCGACGCACGTCCTCGATGGCCAGGCGGAAGGTCTCGTTGGCGGCCGTCTCGCGGGAGATCTCGAGCGCGTCGAGGTGCGGGACGCCAGCTTGCACCAGGGTCCCGAAGGTGCGCGCGAAGGCCGCCACGTTCGAGCGCACCATGACCTGACCCAGGTAGGGGATCTTGAGGATCCAGCGGTGGATCAGACGCCGATAGGCGCCCCCGCGGGCCAGGAAGACGAAGTGCAGCACGAGCAGCAGCAGCGGCACGCCGAAGACCAGGTACCAGTACTGCACCGTAACGTCGCTGACGTCGAGCAGGATCTGGGTCGGCCGTGGCATCTCGATGTCGAAGGACTTGAAGACCTCCTTGAAGCGCGGGATCACGAAGGTGATCACCGCCGCCACGACCGACAGGGCCACGACCAGCACCACGACCGGGTAGATCATGGCGCCGGTGACCTTGCTGCGGATCTCGGCCGCGCGCTCGCGGAACTTGGCCACCCGCTCGAGCACTGCCCCGAGCACCCCCCCGGTCTCGCCGGCCCGCACCATGGACGAGTACAGGTTGTCGAAGGCCCGCGGACGCTTCGACATGGCCTCCGACAGGGGCGTGCCGGCGGAGACGTCCTCGACCAGGTCGGCCAGGACCTCCTTGAAGGGCCCCGGACGGGCTTGGCCATGGAGAATCGTCAGCGAGCGCACGACCGGAATGCCGGCCGAGGTCAGGGTGGCCAGCTGGACCGTGAACTCGGTCACCAGTTGACCGGAGACGCGCCGACCAACGGCGCTCGCCCGACGACGGGGAGCCTCGCCGGAGCTGCTGGGGGGCGCGGCGGTGCTGCCGCGGTTGACGTTGCGTTGGATCCGCTTGGCCATTCGGATGGGTCGGAGTGGAAGTGGGCGCGTTTGCTGCTTGCCGTGGCCCCGTCGGGCGGCACCGTCAGAAGGTCGCGGCCGTCTCGCGCAGGACCTCTTCGACCGTCGTGATGCCGGCCAGGACAGCATCCAGGCCGACCTCGCGCAAGCTCCGCATGCCCGTCGCCCGCGCGCGGGCCCGGATCGCGGCGGTGGACTCGCCCTCCAGGATCGCCGCCCGGATGTCGTGGTCCAGGTGCATGATCTCGCACAGGGCGGTGCGGCCCAGGTAGCCGGTGTGGAAGCACTCGGCGCAGCCCTTGCCGAACTTCAGCTCGCGTCCCCGCATGCGGTCGGCGTCGGGGCCCAGCTCCAACAGGAACTCCTCGTCCGGCGTGAAAGACGTGCGGCAGTGGGGACAGACGGTCCGCACCAGGCGCTGGGCCACGACAGTCTCCAGGGTCGCCGTGAGCAGGAAGGGCTCGACCTTCATGTCCAGCATCCGCGTGATCGCACTGGGCGCGTCGTTGGTGTGGACCGTGGCGAAGACCGTGTGACCAGTCAGGCTGGCCTCGATCGCCGTGGCGGCCGTCTCGCCGTCGCGGATCTCCCCCACCAGGATCTTGTCCGGGTCCTGGCGCAGGATCGTGCGCAGCACGGCCGCGTAGTCCACGCCGATGTCGGGGTTGATCGGCACCTGCACGATGCCGTCGATGTCGTACTCGACCGGATCCTCGACGGTGATGATCTTGACCGCCGGGTCGTTGGCCTCGTTGAGCATCGCGTAGAGCGTCGTGGTCTTGCCGGACCCGGTCGGACCGGTCACGAGCACGATCCCGTTGGGCAGCTTGGTCAGGGCCCGCAGGGCCGCCTCGTCCGCGGCGTCGAAGCCCAGGGCCGCCAGGTCCAGGTTGACGGCCGCCCGGTCGAGGACGCGCAGCACAGCCCCCTCGCCCGAGATGCCCGGCAGGGTCGCCACGCGCAGATCGACGGGGCGACCGTCGATGGACAGGGAGATGCGACCGTCCTGGGGCACCTTGGTCTCGGCGATGTCGAGGTCGGAGAGCACCTTGATGCGCGAGAGCAGGGCCGCCGCCAAGTGGGCCGGCGGCGACTCGACCTCGTAGAGAGAGCCGTCCACCCGGTAGCGGATGCGGAAGGCGTTCTCGTAGACCTCGAAGTGAACGTCGCTGGCTCGGTCGCGGATCGCGCGGAACAGGATCGAGTTGAGCAGCCGCACCACCGGCGCGCTCGATCCGGCCGACTCGGGGTCGTCACCCAGCCCCGCTCGCGCGGCCTCGGCGATCACGTCCGCCAGGGACTTCTCCTCGCCGTAGGCCTCGCGGATCTTGACCTTGAGCAGCTCCGCGTCGCCCACCGCGCCGCGCACCGTGCGACCGGTGGAGAAGGACAGGTCCTCCAACATGGCCAGGTTGAGCGGATCGGCCAGGGCCACCAGCAACTCGCCCCCACTGATCCGCAAGGGCAGGATCCCGTAGGCGTAGGCGGTGGTCCCGTCGATCAGCTCGAGGGCCTCGTCCGTCGGACTGACGGAAGACAGATCGACGGACTCGATCCCGGCCTGCTCGGCCAGGGCCATGGCCACGTCGCCACCCTTGCAGGCGCCGATCGCCACCAGGTGCTGGCCGATCAGCCCGCCCTCGTTGCGTTGTGCCTCCAGCGCGTCCTGGATCTGCCCCTCGCGCACGACGCCGCGCGCCTTGAGGATCTGCCCCAAGAGGCGCCTTCCCCCGCTGCCCGATTCCGCGCTGCCGCTCATCCGAGTCGAACCTCCAGGTCGGCGCGATCCTGAGCCGCGTCGAGGGCCACTTCGGGCGCGATGATGCCGCGCTTGACCATGTCCAGCAGGTGATCGTCGAGGGTGATCATCCCCATCCGCCGCGAGGTCTGGATCGTGGATTGGATCTTGTTGGTCTCGTTCTTGCGGATCAGGTTGCCGATCGCAGGCGTCATCAGCATCACCTCGAAGGCCGCCACGCGCCCTGCACCGTCTAGGCGCGGAAGCAGCAACTGACTGATCACCGCCTGAACCGAGACCGAGAGCTGGGCGCGAATCTGCTCCTGCTGGTTGGCCGGGAAGGCGTCGATCATTCGGTCGACCGTGCGCGAGGAGCCAGTCGTGTGCAGCGTGCCGAAGACCAGGTGCCCGGTCTCGGCGGCGGTGATCGCGGCCGAGATCGTCTCCAGGTCCCGCATCTCGCCGACCAGAATCACGTCCGGATCCTGGCGCAGGGCGCGGCGCAGGGCCTCGGGGAAATCGGGTACGTCCTCACCCACCTCGCGCTGGGTGACCACGCCCATCTTCGACTCGTGGAAGTACTCGACCGGGTCCTCGATGGTGATGATGTGGCGGTCGAGGTTGGTGTTGATCCAGTCGACCATCGACGCCAGGGTCGTCGACTTGCCCGAGCCGGTGGGCCCGGTCACCAGGACCAGCCCGCGCGGCTTGGTGAGCAGCTTGCGGCAGGCCTCTGGCAGGCCGATTTTATTCAGGTCGAGCAGGTCGTCCGGGATCAAGCGCAGCACCGCCGCGTAGCCTCGGCGTTGGCGCATGACGCTGACCCGGAAGCGGTCGCCGGTCGAGTGGGCCAGGGCGAAGTCGGTCGTCCCGCACTCCTCGAGCTCGGGCCAGCGGCGCTCCGGCGTGAGCCCGCGCGCGATCTGCTCCGACACCTCGGGGGTCACCGGACGGTCGCTGATCGACTGCAAGCGGCCGTTCACCCGCAGGGTCAGGGGCCTGCCGGGACTCACGTGGATGTCGGACGCACCGCGGGTCAGGGCGGCTTCGAGGAGCTGGACGACTTCCATCTTGGGTCGATCGATCGGGAGGTTGGAGAGCGCGGGTCCGGCCGAGGCCACCTGCGCGGGCTGGTTGGGCTAGCTCGACTCAGACGGACTTGTTCATCAGATGGTCCGTGGCGGCGCGGGTCACGCGCAGCACCTCGTCCACCGTGGTGTGGCCGTCGACGACCTTGCGCGCGCCGTCCACGATGATCTCGCGCAGGCGTCCCGAGGAGCGCCCCGCGGCGCGCAGCGCGTCCAGGCTCGCCCCGCGGTAGACCAGCTCGCGCAGGTCCGCATCGAGCTCGAACAGCTCGAACAGGCCCACTCGACCGCGGTAGCCGGCGCCCTCGCAGGCGCGGCAGCCGCGCGCGCGGTAGAAGGTGGACCCTGCGGCGCTGGACGGGTCCAGACCGAGCATGGCGACCTCCTCCCCGTCCGGCGTGTAGGCCTCGCGGCACTGATTGCAAAGTCGCCGCACCAGGCGTTGAGCCACGACTCCCTGCACGGCCGCCGAGGCCATGAAGGGCTGCACGCCCATGTCGACCAGGCGGGTCAGCGCACTGACCGCGTCGTTGGTGTGCAGGGTGGAGAAGACCAGGTGGCCGGTGAGCGCGGCCTGGATCGCCGTCTCGGCCGTCTCCAGGTCGCGGATCTCCCCCACCAGGATCACGTTGGGCGCAGCCCGCAGCATGGCCTTCAAGATGCGGGCGAAGTTGAGCCCCACCTTGTTGTTGACCTGCACCTGGTTGATGCCGCTGATGTGGTACTCGACCGGATCCTCGGCAGTGATGATCTTGACGTCGGGCCGGTTCAGCTCGGCCAGGGCGCCGTAGAGGGTCGTCGTCTTGCCCGAGCCCGTGGGACCGGTCACGAGCACGATCCCGTTGGGCCGCGAGATCAGGCGCTTGAACCACACGTGGTCGTCGCCCTCGAAGCCCAGCTCGGCCAGGCTGATCAGGTTGGCGGAGCGATCGAGCAGACGCATGACGATCGTCTCGCCGTGGTTCGAAGGCAGGATCGCGGCGCGCACGTCGATCTCGCGCCCGCCGACCTTGAGCGCGATGCGCCCGTCCTGGGGCTTTCTGCGCTCGGCGATGTCGAGGCTGCCCATGACCTTAAGGCGCGTGAGCAGCGGCGCCGCCAGGTGCCCGGGATGCTCGGCCACCACGCGCAGCACCCCGTCGATGCGAAAGCGCACGCGCAGGGTGTCGTGGAAGGGCTCGAAGTGGATGTCCGAGGCACGCATCGCCAGGGCGTCGGCGAAGGTGCGCGTCACCAGCCGCACCACCGGGGCGTCGGCCTCGTCACCACTGCCGGCCTGCTTGGCGAGTTCCGCGGCCGGATCGGGAGCCGCGTCGGGAGCCCCGTAGTACTCGGTGACCGCCGCCCGTAGGGCGCTCGGCGCTGCCAGGGCGCAGGCGACGTTGCGTCCGAGCTGGAACTGCAACTGGTCGGCGACGAAGCGCCGCAGGGGGTCGTCGATGGCGACGATCAGGGTTCCGTCACGCTCCGCCACGGGGACCAAGAGGTACTCCCTGGCGACGTCCGCGGGAACCATCTCCAGCAGCGCGTCGGGCACTCGGCCGCGGGTCAAGTCGACGAAGGGCAGTCCCTGCTCCTTGGCACGGGCCCGCCCGAGTTGCACCTCGTCCACGAAGCCGAGGTCCAGGAGGGCCTGTCCCAGGTCGCCGCTACCGCGTTGGTGCGCCTGGGCCTCGCGGAGTTGCCGCTCGTCGATCACGCCGGCGGCGACGAGCAGCTCACCGAGTCGGTCGGTCATGCGTTGCGAGTCCGGCGCCAGGGGATGCGCCGACAGGTGGGGAAACGGACCCGCCGCGGTGATGTTCCGCGGCGGGTCCCGTGCTGGCTATGGAGCCTGCGCGGACCGCTTGGCCCGCAGTGGCTGGAGGTTCGGGTGTGGAGCGACCCGGCCCCCCGATACTAGTTGCCGCTGGTGGTCGAGCTACCGCTCCCCGTCGCGGAAGTTCCCGTCGCGGAAGTTCCCGGGCCCGAGGTTCCGGGGATGGGCGTCGCCGGCGGCGCCTGGGGACGCACGACGTTGGTGCGGACCACACCGGAGAAGGGGATCGAGAGGGTCGGCTTGGTCGGGTGACCGATCTCGACGTCCACGTACCCGCCGAAGGGGCCGGTGTAGCTGTCGGGCAAGTCAGCCAGGGTCAGGCGCACTTCGTACTTGTGCGGATCACCGTCCACCGGCACCACGCTCCAGGTCAGGCGATCGGCGAGCAGCTCCTCGTCCTGGGGCTGGCGACCGCGCAGGGTCACCGGCATCTCGCCCGCGACGAACTCGTCGTCCGCGATTTCGATCGTGAACGAGCGCTCGAGCTCCTGGCCGGGCCGCACCAGACCGAAGGACACGTAGTAGGGGTTGGCCGAGACCAGACCGACCACCTGGGCGACGGTGTAGCAGATCGCCGATTGGGTCCGGGCGCTGCCGTCGGGCATCGCGGGCGCACCCTCGACGGGCACGTCGGAGACCAGGCGCAGGGGGAAGTTCTGGCTCGGGCTCTCGGGCGCGCCGGGAAGGATCGTGGCCAGCACGTCCCAGGCGGCCGCTCGGCCGTCGGCGTCCGGATCGACGGGACGCAGCTCGATCGAGAGGTGCTCCGGAATGCCCTCGGTTGCCAGGCTAAGACCGAAATGGTCGACGACCCCACTGGTCACCCGGACCTGCTCGGTGCGCGTCTCGTTGGCGAACAGGCGCCCGAACTGGATGTAGGCGTTGGGCTCGAAGTTGAAGAACGGCTGCACGTCGGCACTCAGGCTCAACTGATGCGTGCGCGCCGGATCGTTCGAGAACACCGTCACGGTGCTGTGCAGTTGGTTCTTCTTGCCCTCGGTGTTGACCCGCGCGGTGATCTCCAGGGACTCTCCGGGAGCGATCTCTCCGCCGAAGACGTAGGGCTCCTTCTCGCCCGAGGCGCTGACCCGCTGGGAGGTGGCGACGGTGCAGCCACAGGACTGCTTCGTGCTCTGGACGATCAGCGGGCTCTCACCGGTGCTGCGCAGGGTGAAGGTGTGCTCGACCACGGCACCCTGCACGAGGGGCCCGAAGTCGTGGGAGTCGCCGCCCTCTTCGATGGTCAACGCACCGTCGGGACCGTTGAACACCGCGGTGCTCGCCGGGGCCCCGGGGTTAGCCGCGGCGCCGGGAGCGGGCTGCGGACCGACGGCCGGCGGGCCGGTCACCGGCGCCGGGGCGGGCGCGGCGCCCACGGGCAGGCGCACACCCGAGAGGTCGACGCCGGTCTCGAGCACGGGCGGGCTCCAGGGCGAGTGGCGCTCACCGGTCGGACTGATCGTGAAAACTCCGCTCCCCGCGGCCGCGAGCGCGGATCCGGAGGCGTTGACCTCGAGCACGTTCTCGGAGGCGTCGGACGGGTTGGCACAGGCGCCAGCCAGGCCTGCGGTGAGCAGGGCAGCCAGGGCGGCGGATCGATCGAGTCGTTGCATGGCGTGTCGGGGTCGTTCGACCGTAGGTGGTCGGGGGCATCGCGGCCAGGCGAGTCTAGCCGCCAGATCGACAATCGGAACCGTCCGCGGCGCCGCGGAGCGGGATTCCAAGGGGCCTACGGCCGAGCGGCAAGAGGGTTGGAGGCACCTGGCGAAGTGCTTCAACCCGCGGCAATCACACCGTCGAGCCGAACCTCGAGGAACTCCTGGTCCTCGCGTCCCAGGGGCAGGAGGACACGCCCGCGCAGGGGGCCGGTGAGGCCGCTGGGCAGCCCGTCGACCACCAGCTCCAGGTTCGCCTCTGCCGACGTCTCACCCGGACGGAGGACGAGTTGGAGGAACTCCCCCACCTCCTGGCCCTGGACGGCGGCCTCGATCGTCGCCCCGGCCACGTCCAGCCCGGCCAGGTCGACGTCCTCGGAGTGGGCTACCAGCCGCACCGACGCCGACTTGAGGACCCCCTGGCGCAGCACCCCAAGGGCCAGGGCTCGGGGCATGGACTCCACCGGGCGGACCCGGTTCCATCGGGCGTAGATCGTCGCGCCGGTGCTCGTGTAGTCACCGTCTTCGTCGGCGATCTCGATCCTGACCGGCCAGTGGAAGGCCGCGGACTCACCGCCAGCGGACAACTCGAGGACGGCGGTCCAGTGCGCCGAGCGTCCGCGCTGATCGGGATCCTCGGGCACCAGCTGCAAGCCCAGCTCGGCTGGCCAGGGGGCGACGCTGTTCCCCGCCGGCCCACCCGGGGGTCGCGGCGGCAGCAGCAGCACGGGCTCACCGTCCGCCGAGACCAGCTCGACCTCGGCCCGGGCCGTCTCGGAGCGCAGCAGGGTCCCCATCTCCGCGACCTCCTGGTTCGCCTGGAGCCGCGGCTGCACCACGCCCGTGAGCTTGACCTGGTAGCGGCCCTCGGGGGACACGTTGCCGTACAGGGTCACCGGACGGTCGTGGGTCCCGGTGCGCTGCAGGCTCGAGAAGCGTACGTTGAGGGAGAGGCCCTCCCCGGGCTCGAGGGTCTGGCCTTCGACGAAGGTCCGGCCGTCGGAGCGGCTCAAGCGCGGAATCGTGCAGCCGCAGGTGGTTCGCACCGCCTCCACCTTCACGGGCGCATCGCCGGCGGCGACCAGCTCGAAGGTGTGCTCGACGATCTGTCCCTCCCAGATCGAGCCGAAGTTGAAGGCCGGCTCGGCGCAGTGCAGGCCGGCCGATTGCGCGGCAGCGGGCCCCGCGACCGCGGCTGCGACACCGGAGTTCGTCGGCGACGATCCCGTCGAGCCGTTTGCGACACCGGGCTCACTGCCTCCACAGGCAGCGAGGGGAAGGATCAGGAGCCCAACCATGGGCAGAGCGTGGCGACCGGTCATGGCTCACGAGACTACGGGCAGCGCCGCCGCTGCGTGAGGGCCGAAGGCCGCCGATTCCGGTGCGGGACGGCGGCACGCCCGATGGCTAACCTGCCCCGATGGCCCTCCATCAGCTCCACGCCTCGCGCTCCCGCGGCCGCGCGAACGACCTGCTCACGACCCTGCTCGCCTGTGGCGCGGCCCTGCTCGCAAGTTGCAGCGCGCCGCGCCCGACACCCGAGGCCTGGCTGGACGTGGGCTTCCGGACCCCGGAGCAGTGCTTCCGTACCTTCCAAACGGCCTTCGCCACGGACCAGGAGGACCTCGAGTACCGCTGCCTGGCGACCTCGATGAAGCTGCGCGAGGGCATCGACAGCGCCACCTACCGCATCGCGCGGGATGAGCTGCTGTCCTCGACGCCCGGCCTCAAGCGCGTGGCCGCGGCGAAGGTGCGGCGTTCCTGGCCGGTGGGCGCAGACCGCTGGGCCCTGGTGGCCGAGGTCAAGGTGCTCTGGATCCACCGCTTCCTGCTGGTCGAGTTGGTGACCGAGGAGTTCTTCGAGCTCTACGTCGGCGAGAGGCGGGTGCTGGACGGGGCCGTCGACCTGGGCCGAAATCTGTTCCTCGACGAGAGCGAGGGCAAGCCCCTGCTGTGGGCCTGGGTCGACGTGGAGGACCCCCTCGGCCTGGCAACGCCCGTAGACCCCGACGCCGTCGACGAGCTGCGCGTGGGGCGGGAATGGAAGATCGACAGCCTGCTGCCCCTGGAGCGCGAACAGGCCGAGGAGCTCATCGCGAAGGGTTCCTGACGCGAACCGCGAGGCGGCGCGGGGCGCCCACGGGCTCTTCACGTGGGCCTCGGCACTATCGTCGGTCTAATGGTTGGAGTTCCGCGTGCTCCCCGGCCGAAGCCTCCCGTCGGCCCGCCGCGAGGAGTGCGGGCATCGACGTCTCCCCGCCCAGCCCCCCCACCATGGCCAAGCGCAAGGCCGCCAAGCGCGGCACCGCCCCGAAGAAGACCGTGACCCGCAAACCCGCTGCCAAGGCGACCAAGAAGGCAGTGCCCAAGGCCCCGCCCAAGGCCATGGCCGCCCGCGCAGCCCGCGCAGCCCGCGCCAGGCGTGACGTCTATTGGTTCGGCGACGGCGTCGCCGACGGGTCGAAGGAGGACAAGGAGCTGCTCGGCGGCAAGGGCGCCAACCTGGCGGAGATGAGCCGCATGGGGCTGCCGGTGCCCCCCGGCTTCACGATCACGACCGAGGTCTGCACGGACTTCCTGGCCGAGAAGGGAGTCTTCAGCGCGAGTGTCCGCAAGCAGGTCGCCGCCGCCCTGGTCAAGGTCGAGCGCTCGATCGGCAAGAAGTTCGCGGACGCCGACGATCCGCTCTTGGTCTCGGTCCGCTCGGGAGCGCGGGTTTCGATGCCCGGGATGATGGACACGGTCCTGAACCTCGGTCTGAACCACAAGACAGTCGAGGGCTTGGCCGCCAAGTCCGGCAATCGGCGCTTCGCCTGGGACGCCTACCGTCGCTTCGTGCAGATGTACTCCGACGTGGTCCTGGGCGTCGGCGCAGTCGACGGCGAGCTGCACGACCCCTTCACCATGGCACTCGAAGCGCTCAAGAACCGCGTCGGCGTCGAGGAGGACACGGAGCTCTCCGCCGCCGACCTCGAACGACTCGTGGGCGAGTTCAAGCGCATTGTCTTCGACCGCACCGGAGAGCCCTTCCCGGACGATCCCCAGGAACAGCTTTGGGGCGCGATCGAGGCCGTCTTCCGCTCCTGGAACAACGACCGCGCGATTGCCTACCGCCAGATGGAGGGCATCTCCTCGAGCTGGGGCACGGCGGTCAGCGTGGTTGCGATGGTCTACGGCAACCTGGGCAAGACCTCGGGCACCGGTGTGGCGTTCACCCGCGATCCCGCCACAGGCGAGAAGCGCTTCTACGGCGAGTACCTGATCGACGCGCAAGGCGAGGACGTGGTCGCGGGCATCCGCACGCCCTTGCCGATCGCCTCGCTCGAGAAGACCCTGCCCAAGGCCTGGCGCGAGCTGCAGCGCATCCAGAAGTTGCTCGAGAAGCACTACCGCGACATGCAGGACCTGGAGTTCACGATCCAGGAGGGACGCCTGTACATGCTCCAGTGCCGCTCGGGCAAGCGCACCGGTTTCGCCGCCGTGCAGATCGCCACCGACATGGTGCGCGAGAAGCTGATCACGCGGGACGAGGCGCTCTTGCGTGTCGATCCGGAGGGGCTCAACCAGCTCCTGCGTCCGGTCTTCGACCCCAAGGAACTCGACGTCGCCAGGGCCAAGGGGCGCCTTCTGACCAAGGGCCTCAACGCCGGCCCCGGCGCCGCCACCGGTCGCATCGTGTTCAGCCCCGAGGCGGCCGAGCGGCGCGCTGCCGAACACCCCGAGCCGGTGATCCTGGCCCGCATCGAGACCAGCCCGGAGGACATCAAGGGCATGCAGGCCTCGGTCGGCATCCTCACCGCACGCGGCGGCATGACCAGCCACGCGGCACTCGTGGCGCGGCAGATGGGACTGGTCTGCGTGGCCGGTGCGGGCGAGATCGAGATCGACTACGCGCGTCGCTGCATGACCGCCGGTGGGCGCGTGATCGAAGAGGGCGAGTGGGTCAGCCTCGATGGCAACACCGGCGAGGTCTACCAGGGCCTGGTCAATACCCAGCCCTCGGCGGTGATCGAGCACCTCTTCGCGGCCGAGACCAAGCCGGCGCGCAAGGCCACCAAGCACGCCCCCGCCACGGGCATCGTCAAGGCTTTCCTGACGCTGATGAAGTGGGCCGACGAGGTGCGCGAGCTCGGCGTGCGCACCAACGCCGACCAACCCGACCAGTGCGAGACGGCGATCGCTTTCGGGGCCGAAGGCATCGGCCTGACGCGCACCGAGCACATGTTCTTCGGCGACGAGAAGATCGAAGCCGTGCGCGAGATGATCCTGGCCGAGGACCAGGAGGCGCGCGAGGAGGCCCTGGCGCGGATCCTGCCCCTGCAGCGCGAGGACTTCGAGGGCATCTTCATGGAGATGGGCCAGCGGCCGGTGACGATCCGCACCCTGGATCCGCCGCTGCACGAGTTCCTGCCCATGGAGGAAGAGGCGCAGCGCGAGCTGGCCAAGGCCATGGGCGTGCCCTTCAAACGCCTGCACGCCAAGGTCGAGTACCTGTCCGAGCTCAACCCCATGCTGGGGCACCGCGGCTGCCGCCTGGGAATCGCCCACCCGGAGATCACCCGCTGTCAGGTGCGCGCCCTGTTCGAGGCCGCCTGCCGGGTGGCCAAGAGGACCGGACGCAAGCCGCGCCCCGAAGTGATGATCCCGCTGGTCGGCACCGTGCGCGAGCTGGAGCTGCAGGCCATGGTCGTGCGCGAGGAGGCGGCCGCGGTCTGCAAGCGTCTGGAGATCGATATCCCCTACCTGCTCGGAACCATGATCGAGCTGCCGCGCGCCTGCCTGGTGGCCGACAAGATCGCCGCCGTGGCGGACTTCTTCTCCTTCGGAACCAACGACCTGACCCAGACGACCTACGGCATCAGCCGTGACGACGCCGGCAAATTCATCCCGGCCTACATGGAGAACGAGATCTTCGACCACGATCCGTTTGCCCAGCTCGACCAGGTCGGCGTGGGTCGCCTGATGCATATCGCCTGCCACGAGGGGCGCCAGGTGAAGCCGGACCTGAAGCTCGGCATCTGCGGTGAGCACGGCGGCGATCCGTCGTCGATCGACTTCTGTCACCGCCTGGGGCTCGAGTACGTCTCGTGCTCTCCCTATCGGGTGCCGATCGCGCGCTTGGCGGCGGCCCAGGCGGCGCTGCGCCACGGACCCAAGGGCGGCGACGTGGAGGACCGTCGGCGCTCGACGGCGACGCGGGGGTTGCGGCACTGATCGACAGCCTCTGGCTATCACCATCGCCCAGGTGATTGCCAGGGGCTATCGCGTGGATAGCCACTTGCGATTCGACTCGCGGGCCCTTTCGGGCCAGGATGGGCGGGCCTAGGAGACGGAGTCCCCGGCTCCTTCACCCCTTGCCGCCCCCCCGTGGCGGACCACCGAGAGAGACCCATGCCCGACGCAAGCCAAGAGATCGCCAAGAAGGCCGCCCACCTGCTCGCCGACAGCTACGTGCTGTACCTGAAGACCCACAACTTCCACTGGAACGTGACGGGTCCGATGTTCTCGACGCTGCACCTGATGTTCGAGACCCAGTACAACGAGCTTGCCCTCGCCGTGGACGAGATCGCCGAGCGCATCCGCGCCCTGGGCGTCCCGGCCCCCGGTACCTACACGGAGTTCCTCGAGCTCTCGAGCGTCAAGGAGACCGCTGGCATCCCCAAGGCCACCGAGATGATCCGCATCCTGGCCGAGGACGGTCGCAAGGTCGTGGAGTCCGCCCGCGCCCTGGTCAAGGCCGCCGAAGCCGGCGGTGACGACGCGACGGCCGATCTGGCGATCCGTCGCATCGAGCTGCACCAGAAGAACGTCTGGATGCTCTCCGCGCACCTCGAGTAGAGCAGCGGGGCCCGAAGTGAGCGAGCGGGCGCGCTCCCCCGATCCGTTGGATCGGCAGGGCGCGCCCGCGGCAATTCACGGCCGCCGTGCTCGTCCGCCGGCGTGGATCCGCCGGTCGATGGCCGAAAGTTCTGGACTCGCGCGAAGGATCTGAGCGGGCGAGGTCACCAGGCCCGCGATCCCGGCCCGACCGGGCCCCCGCAACGCCGACCCTGACCTCAAGATGCAACCTGCCGCGTCCCTCCTCGGACTGCTCCGCTCCAGTTCCCCCATCGTCTTCGGCCTGGGTCTCGGTCTGGTTCCGCTGCAGGCCGACCACAATCTGACCTTCGGCCCCACGAAGGACTCGAGCTGGTCGCGCTCGATCAGCCGCAGTTCCCAGTTGTCCGGCGGGAACCTCGAGGTGTGGATGAACGGCCAGCCGGTGCCGGCCGCGTTCCTCCCGCGGCTCGACCTCGAGTTCACGGACACGATTCGGGTCCAGTGCATCGACCGCTATCTGGAGCCCGGGTCCGGTCGACCGAGCGCACTGCTGCGGACGATCGAACAGGCCAGCCACACGGGCAGCGGCTCGATGGCCGCCAGCGAAGGCGTCGAGGCGCAGGCCTGGGAGTACGAGGCGGACTCACCCCTCGTCGGCGACCATCTCTACTTCCAGTGGAGCGAAGGCGACGACGAGCCTCGGGCGCAACGGGTCGAGGGGATTTCACTCGAGCCGACCGCCGAGGAGGTTCCCGAGGGAACTCTCGAGGACCTGGACCTGCGAGGTCTCTTGCCCGATTCGCCCGTCGCCATCGGCGCGAAGTGGGAGGCGCCGGCCGAGTCCCTCGCCGCCCTGATCTGGCCCTGCGGCAACCTCGACTTCGAGTTCTCAGACGAGGACGCTCGCTACCAGCCCCGAGTGCGCGAGCGCGAGCTCGACGGCACGATCGAGCTGACCCTCGTCGCGGTCGAGGACGGCCTGGCCCGCATCGCCCTGCGCGGAGAGCTGGTCGAGACCTTGGTCAAGCAGGGCGACCTGAGCAACGTCCCCATCGCCTCCGGCGAGGCCACCGACACCGAGACCTCCACCATCGCCCTCGAGGGCGCGCTGGTCTGGTCGATCGCAGCGGGCCTGCCGGTCGAGCTCGACCTCACGGGCGCCATCGACCGCGAACTGCGGACCCGCAAGGACGACGGGCAAGAGGGCCCGCCCTACGAGAGCCGCCTGACCTTCAGCGGCAGACTCGAGATCGAGATGACGGTCGAAGATCGTTAGCGCACTGCGTCCCAGGGGCGCACACCGGCACGTGGGTTCTGCTCGGAGCAGCCTCAGCCGACACGCGCGTGGCCTTCAAGACCACCATTCACCGAGCGTCAGGGGGCGGTTCGCGGTGCCGGCCAGGCGCCCCGAGCCGCCCGCACGGGAGGCGGCTTTCAGGGAGTCACGCCCTGGAGGCCATTCGTCGCCGCGAGGCCTCCGCCCACAAGCTCGAGAGACCACATCTGCACGAACAGGCTAGCCCCCGCCGGAACGCCCGGTGCCCAGGTGACCTCGTAGTCGAGGCGGCCGAAGGAGTCCGTCGAAAGGCCTGAGAGGACCAGATCGGGGTTCGGCACCAGGGTCCCTCCGGCGATGGGCAGGTTCAGGGTCGAAGCGCCGACGATCAGCCAGGTGGGCGCCGTGGCCGGCAGCTCGGCGGCGCGCAGGATGACCTCGCTCTGGGCCTCCAGGTTGCCGACGCCGGCCAGGGACGGAGCCGGGTTCAGGGGCGACGCGCCACCGAGGTCCGTCCAAGGGTCGGCGTCGAGCTTGGCGGAGATGTTGACCAGGTTGCCGGCCACCGCGTGACGCCCGGCGGCGAACAGCTTGCAAGGGGCCGAGGCGTCGACCGCGCCCAGGGACACGCCATTCGCACCGTCGAAGTCCTCGACCACGCTCCAGGAGCCGCCGTCCCAGTGGGACACCACCGCGCCCACGGCGTAGACGTCGTCCGAAGCGAAGGCGTGCAGGGCCAGGGAGCCGCCGCTGAAGGGCACCTCGCTCCAGGACGAGCCGTCCCAGTGCAGCGCGAAGCCGACGATCCCGGCGCCCGTGTTCGTCTGGCCGATGGCCCACACGTCGTCGCTGGCGATGGCGGCCACGTCGAACAGGGAGTGGGTAATGCCGGGCTTCGGGGTCGTGACCAGTTGCCACGAACTCCCGTCGTAGTGCAGCACGTAGGGATCGATCAGGAAGCCGTCCCCATAGCGCCCGCCGACCGCCCAGATATCGTCAGGGGCGACGGCGGAGACGCCCGACAGTCCGTTCTCGTCGGTGTTGTTGAGCGGCGTGTCGAAGATCGTGAAGCCGCTGCCGTCCCAATGGATGGCACCTGCGTAGCGCACGCCGAAGCCATCGATCACGCGGGGGAAGTCACCCACGAACCAGATGTCGTCGGGGGCCAAGATCTCGATGCCGCGGATCCAAGCGCCGCTCACGCCAGGTTCGAGCTTGGGAGCATTTGGCACCAGGGACCAGTCGCTTCCGTCCCAACGCACGATCAGCACTTCTTGCGTGACGAACCCATCGCCACCGATGGCCGAGTAGGTACCCGCCGCCCAGACGTCGTCGCTGGAGGTCGCCGCCACCGCCGACAGCCAGGCGTTCCCACCTCCCGGGTAGGGATCGGGTACCGGAACCGGCACGGACGTCCAACCGCTCCCGTCCCAGTGCAAGGCCTGGACGACGTTGTCGACGTCCCCGGGCGCGACGGTCACGGCAGCCTCGCCCACCGCCCACACGTCGTCGTCGGAGATCGCGGCAACACCGCGCAGGATCGACTTGTTCGATTCGGACGGAAGGGGAGTCGTGAGGATCCCCCACTGTCCGCAGGGATCGGTGCTCGGCGTCGGCACCGTGCCGGTCGAACCCCACAAGGAGAAGGCCAAGTCGGCCACCAGATCGCCGCCGACGATCTGGTCCACCGGCCCCCATTGGCCGCCCTGGGTCGCGCTGCGGAACCACACCGAGCTACCGCTGGGCGCGTCCTTGTTGCTGATCCACCAGCCCCAGTACCCGTCCGCCGGCCCCATGGTGAGTTGCACCGAGACGAAACCCGGCCCGTCGATCACGTAGGGGGCGGGGAGAACGATCTCCAGGTCGTCGACCCCGGTCGGGTCGTAGACGAAGCCGGGGTCGCCGGCCGCGACCGACTGCATCGAGACCAGCGCACCCGGACCCGCCGTGGTCCACTCGTAGAAGCGCACCACCACCTCGGCCACGTCCGCCGGCTGGCACGGGAAGCACTGCTTGCCGTGGACGGTCAGGCGCTGGACCAAGCCCGAACCGTTGAAGTCGTCGGCAGCTTCGAATTCCAACGGAAAGGACGAGACCGGGGTGCTGTAGCTCTGCACCGCCGTGTAGCTGCTGTTCGAGGGGTTCGAGTAGAGCAGCTCGGTGCCCTGGCCCACGGCCGGGCCAGTCAAGGCGGCGAGGGCGAGCGGAGCGAACAGCGCGGTGGGTGTGGGGCGCATGGCGGTCTTCGGTTGGTCTGGGTCGACGGGGGTCAGAGCCGAGCGGATCGCCCGCGTCTCCGATCGAAGGCTCCCCCACCTGGAGCAACTGGTGTGCCAGCACGTCCCCAGGCCGTGAGGCGCCTCGGAAGCTTCGGATTCCAAGCGCTAGATTCGGGGAGTCCAGGATCTGTACGCCCTGGGATCGACTTCACCACTCGAAGTCCAGACCGACGGACCTAGTGTCCTGGATCCGCGCCCAGCACGCCCAATCGGCGGCCAGCGGACGAGTTGGACGAACTGGACACGAATCCTGGCGATCGAAGCGGCTTGCGGCCCCCCCTTTGCCCCGAGCGCCTTGGCGGGACGGACTCCATCTCCCGCTGCGCTCGAGGCAGGAACCAAGGGTGATGGGGCCGCTCGAGGTAGACAGGGAGGTACTCCGGCGCCGAGCGCGCGGCCCAGAGCTTGCCGCAACTCCAGTCGATCGTCGCGCCATTGCGACTGACCGGCCTCACCACCCGGAAGACGAGCACCTTGTCGCCGACTAGGGCGAGCGGAGCGTCGACGCGGATCGCCGCTGGGCCATCCCGCAACCAACGCCCGTCGTCGATCGGCTCGGGCTCGTCGGTCTCGACGCCCAGGAACTCGGCGACCAACAGCATCTGCACCGCTCGCTCCGCGGAATCGAACCAGGCGAACGGCCCGACGAAGACCGGCTCGGGCAAGAGGGCGGCCACGGCGGACGACGGCTCGAGCGGCTCCATTCGAGGGCTCCCGTTGAAGCGTCGGGCCAGGAACGACGCCAGCTCCGTCAGCTCGTCGTCGGCCACCGCCGCCAACCGCGCCGACCAAGTCCGGGCATCAGCGGCGGCGTGGCGTCCCTCCCGGAGAGCCCATCGCCGGCGGCCAGGGCCGCCCTCGCGGTCACATTCAGGATGAGTACTGCGGCCGCGGTCGTCCCTTCCGACCTGGCAACGGAGTCGACGGCGGCCGTCGGTCCGACGTGGTCGGCGCCGGTCAGGGCTGCCACCGCTAGCGGAAGGGCGGACCACCGCCCGCGCCCTACCGCTCGATCGCCTCGTCGTCGATGTCCACCAGCATCCGCAGGACCAGGCGCGTCACCCGGGCGACCTTGTCGGTGTCGATCTTCTCGACCGTGTCGCTGGGCTGGTGGTAGTCCTCGTGCACGTCGGCGAAGAGGAACATGACCGGGATGCCGAGGGTCTCGAAGGAGGCCTGGTCGGAGCGGTGGTAGTAGTCGTCGGCGCTGCCGAGGTTGGTGAAGCCTTCGGAGGCTGCATGGCGCTCGAGCACCTGGGCCAGGTCGTTGTAGTACTGCTCCAGCTTCTCGGTGGGCGTGTACAGGATCTGCGTCGGGTCGTTCCGACCGATCATGTCGATGTTGATGTTCGCCACCGGCTTGCAGCCCTCGGGGAGCCAGGGGTTCTCGGCCCAGGCCTTGGAGCCGAGCAGGCCCTTCTCCTCGCCCGAGACCCAGATCAGGAGCACCGAGCGATCGAGCGGCCCATAGGTCGCCAGGGCCTCGGCCAGGGCCAAGAGGCCACAGGTCCCGGTGCCGTTGTCGTCGGCGCCGTTGTAGATGTCGTCGCCACTGACGCCCACGTGGTCGTAGTGGGCCGAGAGGATCACGACCTCCTTCGAACGCTCGGGGTCCTTGCCGGGCCAGAATCCGCACACGTTCTCTAGGGTCGCCATGCCGCCTTGGGTGGCCAGGGAGCGGCGCTCCTCCAAATTCACGCCGAGCTCGGCGCCCTGCTCGGGCATCCAGTCCTCCGCCGCGCCCGGGGGACGGCCCGCCGCGTCGAGCAGCGCCAGGCCGCGCTCGCGGGTCATGAACAGGCTCGGGAAGATCTCGCGCGGTTCGCGCCCGCCGGGCCAGCTCACGCGGCCCCGCTCGAGCATGCTCATCACCCCGCCGAAGCGCTCGGTGTAGGATTCGCCCTCGTAGTCGTGGGCAGGGAAGGTAATCAGGCCCGCCACGCCCGCCTGGCTCGCGGTCCTCGAGCGCTGGCCGCGCCCCTTACCGTTGTCGACGCACAGTGCCCACTTGCCGCGAGCGTTGTCCGGAAAGTCCGCGCGGCGGCCGTAGCCGCAGAACACGAGGTCGCCGCTGGTGACCAGGTCGCCGGCGTCACCGACGCTGGCGAAGAAGTAGTCGCGCCCGGCCTGCAGGGTCGCCGTGGTGCCGTCCGTCGCCGTCCAGGTCGCCTCGCAGCGGTCGATGGCCAGGGGCGAGTGGGCCAGCTGGTACTCGTAGAAGTACGAGCCCAGGGGCCCACCGGGCTGGAAGCCCAGTCGCTGCAGGCGCGCGCGGATGTAGCGCGCGGCGATCAACAGCTCGGGGCTCGGCGTGTCGCGCCCATGCATCTCGTCCGAGGCGATGAACGAGAGGTCCGCGAAGATGTTCTCGGGGCGAATCGTGGCCAGGGCGCGCTCGAGCGGTGTTCCGACGATCTCGTCGACGTCGACCGGCGTGACCGCACCGCCCTCGGCGAGCGCCGCAGGTGCGACCGCCGGAGACTGGCCCGCGGCGAAGTTCGCCGCGTACACCACGGCGCCGGCGACAAGGGCACCCGCGAGGGTGCGACGGGAGGTCCGCAGGAGATCGATCATCGTCAGATGCAGCGGTCGTCGGCCGAGGCCGGGTCAGGGCTCGAGTACGCAACGGTGCGGTCGGCGTGAGCCGAATCAGACCGGGTCGCGTCGCTCGTTGAGGTAGTCGAGCGTCTCACGTTCGAGGCGCTCGAGCAGCGGTCGGAGCTGGTCACCCAGGGCCGGGTCGGACAGGTCGTCGCGATTCGCCAGGCACCAGGGGCAACGCATGTCCTCCAGGTGGAACTTGATGTACCCGGCGGGCCCCTCTTCCAGGCCACCGGAACTCGCCAGGGCCAACCAGTGCCTGGCGGGGCAGCTCACCCGGCGCTCGCGCCAGATCTCCTGCACGTCCATGTCGAGCAGGCGGTGGCCCTCTTCGGCGGCCGCCAACAGGCGCAGCAGGTCGCTGCCCGACTCACGCACGGCGGCCAACTGACGCAGGCGCTTGAGGGCCCGGAACTTGATCCCGGCCACCGCGGTTTCGTCGCGCAGGCCGAAGCGTTTCCAGGTATCGCGGTTGCGCCAGCCCCCGGAGAACAGCGCCTCGATCACGGCCAGGCGGACGAACTCGCCCGCGGCCCAGGTCTCCTCGACCCAGTCGCGCAGGATCTCGCCCAACAGGCCCCGCGCGCGCTCCGACAGCTCGATGCCCCGCACGATCGCCGAGGGCGTCTCGCTCTCGCGCACCATCGAGTCGAGACCCGGCGTCCCGTCCTCGTCCTCCGAGACCTGGATCGCCCGCGCCCGGCGTCGGCGCAGGTGGTCGATCGTGCGGTTGCGACAGATGCCGAACAGGAACTGCTCGAAGCTGTAGGTCGGATCAAAGTCCGGGATGCCACGCACCGCGCCGAGGAGCGTCTCCTGGACGATGTCCTCGGCGGCCTGGACGTCACCGGTCCGGCGCTGGGCGTAGGCCTGCAAGCGTCCGCAAAAGCTGCGCTCGACCTGCAACCACTCGGAGTCGTCGTGACCCTGGAGGCGGGCGATGTCGGGCGACCAGTCGGGACCGGGGACGGCGGGGGCCGGCTCCGCGGAATCGGAGTGGGTGGGAGTCGAGTCGGAGGCAGTCACGGGAGAATTTCGACCGGCGATCTTAGCAGCACGCCAGCCCCGGCGGTTCAGCGCAGGAGCAGCACGACCAATACGACGGCGACCAGCCCGCCGAACAGGAAGCTGAAGGCCGCCCAACGCACCAGCCCACCCAGACCGCGCAGGGCCGACCCGACGCCGCGCGAGCCGGCTGCGAAGGCCAGGTTTGCGGGTCCCTGGAAGATCGCCCCTACCATCTCGACGCCCAGGGCCCCCACCGCCACGACGCCGCCCACGAAGCCCCCGTCGTGTCGAGGAGGCACGGGCACGGTGGGCGCGCTGGCGAAGCTCGCCCTGCTTTCGCCGAAGGACGACGTGCTGCGTCGAAGGCTCGGATCCGCGGATTCGCGCTCGGCGCCCGCTCGGTCGAGGGCGGACCACTCGAGGAGGTCGTCGCCGACCTCGTCCGAGCCACTGCCCGAGTGCCCGTCCAGCGTCTCCCACTCGACCACGTCGGCGCCGACGGGGACCCCCACGGGACGCGGGGTCGGCGCACGGTCGAAGCGACCGGCGGGGATCGAGCCCTCCTTGCCGGGGAAGGGCCACCGAATCGAGTCGCCCGGCCGCCCGGTTTGATCGAGATCCGTCAGGAGCTCGGCCACCGACTGGTAGCGCTCGGCCGGCTCCACCGCCAAGCAGCGCTCCACCACCTCGCGCAGGGGCGGCGGGAAGTCGGCCGGGTACTCGATCTCGCTGCGCTCGTCGCGCAGGAGCGCCGCGATGCCGCTCTCGCCCTCGAACGGCACGCGGCCCGCGAAGACCTCGAACAGCATCGTGCCCAGCGAATACAGGTCGGCCCGCTGGTCGGCCCGGCCCTTGAGCACCTCGGGTGCCATGTAGTGCGGCGTGCCGCGACCGATCGACAGGGTCTGGCGACCATCGGTCAAGAGCTTCGCCAGGCCGTAGTCCCCCACCCGCGCCACGTCGCCGCGCAGGAAGACGTTGGAGGGCTTCAGGTCGAAGTGCACCAACTGGCGATCGTGCAGGGCCAGCACCCCGCGGCAGACCTGCACGAACAGATCGAAGCCCAGCCGGCGCTCGAGGGCGCCGTCACGCAGGCGACGGGCGAGGGTGTCCTCGCCGGCGTAGCCCATCACCACATAGGGCACACCGGCGACCGAGCCGAGGTCCTCGATCGCGACCAGGTTGGGGTGCTCGATGGCCGCGAAGAGGCGCGCGTGGGAGAGCTCGCGCTCGACGATCTGCGCCGCCTGGGGATCGCCGACCTTGAGGAATTTGATCGCGTAAGCCTTGCCGATCGACCGCTTGCGCGCCTTGTAGACCTCGCCGAACGCGCCGCCCCCGAGACGGTTCAGGATCTCGTAGCCCGGGACGAAGTCGGGCTTGCGGAAGTCGGAGTAGAAGGTTTCCCAGTCGACCATCGGCTCGCAGCCGCGC
Organism: Engelhardtia mirabilis; assembly: GCA_007751255.1. Taxonomy (GTDB): domain Bacteria; phylum Planctomycetota; class UBA1135; order UBA1135; genus Engelhardtia; species Engelhardtia mirabilis. The sequence continues at coordinate 2,758,015 of CP036296.1, read as the reverse complement.
GGGATTCACGCGCGACGGGGCGGACATTCTAGAGCGGCTCGACCCGCATCCAGAGCGGCGGACTTCCGGGGCGGGTCGGGGCGAGCTCGAGGTCTGCCCGGGAGCGCAGCGGCCAGGCCAAGTGCTGTTCGGAACCGGGGGTGACCGCGAGGCTCTCTTCCCCGCGCTGCAGCGTGCCCCTGCGGGGCGAGCGCAGGTGCAGCCCATCCCCCTCGATCCACAGCTCGAGGGCCTGGTCGAGGTCGTCGCAGCGAATCAGCGAACGGACCCCGGCTCCCACGCTGACGCGGCCGGCGCGCCCCTCTGCCATGAGCAGCAACCCCTGGGCACCCTCGGCCTCGAGGCCCCGCTCCAGCTCGAGCCGGGCCGATTGGCTGCCGGGGTCGTCGCAGCGCAGGGTGAAACAGACCCGCGGTCGCTCCGCGGTGGACGCCAGCTCGACCCGCGCGCCCGAACGCAGACGCAGGCAGTCCCGTTGGGGCTCGCGGCCGTCCACGAGGGCGCTTGCGGCACCCCGGACCAGGCACCAGCTTCCGCCGCCGCGAAGGGACGGTCGGCGCACCAGGCGCGGCGCGGTCTCGCCCCCACTTGCCAGGACGACCTCGTCGACGACCAGACAAAGGAACTCGCCCGCGGCGTCGATCGCCCAGCGAAAGCGCCGAGCGGCGCCGATGGCAAGGGGCCCCTGGCCCCCAACGGGCACAGGCCCCTGGCCCCCAACGGGCACAGGCCCCTGGCCCCCAACGGGCACAGGCCCCTGGCCCCCCACGGGTGCAGTCCTTCGGCCCCCTGGCAGCCCCGCGGCGCTGCTCTTGCCGACTCCGTCCGATCCGTCGACCGGCGGCGCATCCACCGGCACCGGCTGGTCCCACGCCAAGTGCACCGAGTTCGCCGCCCGCGCGTCGTAGCGCAGCAGCAGTCCAAGCCAGCGGGCGGCGGCACCCGGCTCGCCGGCGCGTCGGTGGCGCTCGGCACGCATCCGAACGTCGCTCAAGGCCTGGTCGCGCAGTCGCTCCCAATCGTCGAGTCGCGGGTCCTGTTGCGTGGAATCCCCCTCGAGCGCCGCCTTGGCCGCCGCGAGGGCGACCTCGGGCTCGTTGCCGGCAAGGGCCGATCGGGCCTCCTCGAAGGACACGACCGGGATCCCGGAGGGCGGATCTGCCGCCGCCGAGTGCTCGCGGAGGGCGGGACTCACGCAAGCCATTGCGCGGCTCGGGTCGGGTCTATTTCCGCCAGAGCGGCCGGTTGGACTCTCGTCCGCGGCGGGCGCGAGGCTTCAAGAGAAGCGGGGGAGAGCACGCCGCCCGACCTGCAGCACGCCCCCTTCGGGCCGGCAGTTCAGATCGAGTGGAGCACTCCCGATCCGTCGGCCTGAGCGCGCTGGAAGGCCTCGCGGGAAAGACGGAACAGGTCGTCGGCGCGGCCAATCTTGGCGTGGGGGAAGGTCGCGATGCCGACAGAGAGCTCGAGCCTGTCGCCGATCACGTCGGCCAAGCCCAGGCGTTCAGCCGACTCGCGGATGCGCTTGGCCATGACCTCGGCCCCGCGGGCGGGCGTGTTCGGCAGCAGGAACAGGAACGACGAGATGTCGAAGCGACCGAGGATGTCGGTGTCGCGGGCCGCTTGCAGGAAGATGCTGGCAAGGCTGCCCAGCACGCCGCTGTCGGCCTCGCCGTCGAACCCGAGCATCACGCAGGACAGGGGCTGTCCGAAGCGCCGCGCGCGCTTGAACTCCTCGTCCAGCTTGTAGGTCAGGAACTCGTAGTTGAAGAGGCTGGTCTCGGGGTCAGCGAGGGCCTCGATCAGTTGGGCACCGCGCGACGCCTGGCCGGACAGCTCTTCGAGCAGCGCCATCGGCAGTACGGGATCGGCCTGCTCTTCAGGGTGGCTGCCCTGACCCGAGAAGCGTTCCACGGCGGCCGCGATGTCGGCCAGCTCCGTAGGGTCGAAGCCACGTGCGAGTACCCCCGCCGCGCCGCAGAAGCGCGCGATCGGCTCGACCAGATCGTCGCTATCGGGCAGCACTAGAACCGTGCGAGGCGCGCCCGCGAGGGAAAGCAGTCGCGCGGCCACGAAGGGCCCCGATCCGCCGAGTTTGCCGTCCACGATGGCCAGCCCGGCGCCGGCGGGCACCTCGAGCACTTCTTCCAGACGGTGTGGACCGCTGGCCGCCCAACCATCCATGGACGACGCCGCTCGCGCGCATTCGTCGAAGAGGCTGTCGTCCTCGGTGATGACCCACATGCGCCGTGCGGGCGCGTCCTGATCGGCTGCTGCGCTCAAGCTTTCCTCCGTAGTCGTTGGACCGCGCGCGGCGGCCTCCCTGGGGATCGTCCAAGCATGTCCGCGGAGTTGCGCCCCCGCTCCTCCCGCCCCGACAGAGAAGATCCCATTCCCCTAGCTGGGACAGGAGCCCCTTCCTCAACCATCAGCCCAGACCTCGGCGGAGAAACGCCGCGCCGCTGGCATCAGCGGGTCAGTTCGTCGATCCACTCGTCGTCGATCGAGAAGTTCGCGTAGACGTTCTGGACGTCGTCGTTGTCCTCGAGGGCGTCCACCAGGGCCAGGATCTTCTTGGCGTCTCCCTTGTCTTGGACCTCGACGTCGTTCTCCGGTACGTAGCCGATCTCGGCGCTGATGAACGCCAGACCGGCGGCCTCGAGCCCGTCCTTGACCGCCAGGAACTCGGTCGGATCGGCGAAGAACGTCGCCGCGCCGTCGGCCACCTGCACGTCGTCGCAGCCGACCTCCAGGGCCAACTCGGTCAGCTCGTCCTCGTCCCGCTCCCCGGTCTCGACCACGAACACCGAGCGAAACTGGAACAGGAAGCCCACCGATCCCGGTGAGCCCATGTTGCCGCCGCGCTTGTCGAAGATGTGCTTGAGGTCCGAAGCCGTGCGCGCCCGGTTGTCGGTCAGGGCCGTGACCATCACCGCCACCCCGCCCGGCGCGTAGCCCTCGTAGATCAGCTCCTCCATCTCCCCGCCCTTGTCACCCGACGCGCTCTTGATCGCGCGCTGGATGTTGTCCTTGGGCATGTTGTCGCCCTTGGCCTTCTCGATCGCGTAGCGCAGCTTGAGGTTCTGATCGGGATCGGGACCGCCCTGCTTGACGGCCGAGATGATCGCCTTGGCACACTTCGAGAAGATCTTCGCGCGCTTGGCGTCGACCGAGTTCTTGCGGCGCGCGACGTTCGCGGCGTGGGAATGACCTGCCATGGGACTGGTTGGGCTGGGGCCGAGGCGGCGAGGGGCTGGAGGAATGGGCTGGGTCAGTGCGGTGCGCCCGGCGGACTTCAAGGCGTCGGGCAAGAACGTTGCGCTCGGGCCGTCCAAGAAAACGGGCCGCACACCAAGAACGGCGCACGGCCCGAAGAGTACAGCTCCGAGAGCGACGAGCGAGCGGATCCGAAGACCGCGCAGGACGCTCGTGGATCGATCAGCGCTTCGAGAACTGGAAGCCCCGGCGAGCGCCGCGACGACCAGGCTTCTTGCGTTCCTTCATCCGCGGGTCGCGGGTGAGGTGCCCGCCTTCGCGCAGGTCCTCGAAGTGGGTCGGGTTGACCTCCTTGAGCGCGCGGCCGAGGCCCAGGCGCACGGCGCCGGCCTGCCCGTGGGGACCGCCCCCGTGGACCGTTGCGTTGATGTCGTAGCTCTCGCCCTCGGCGAGCAGCGCCAAGGGCGACTGGGACGCCTTGCGATCGCGGATGGTCGGGAAGAACTCGTCGACGGGCTTGCCGTTGACGTTGAAGGCTCCCGAGCCGGGCTTGATGCGAACACGGGCGACAGCGCTCTTGCGGCGGCCGAGGCCCCAGGTGTACGGGTTGTTGACGGTCATGGAATGAAAGGGGCTCAGCCCTGGCTGGGGGCCTCGTAGGGCACGGGCTGCTGGGCGGTGTGCGGGTGGTCGTTGCCGCTGTAGACCTTCAGGTGCTTCAGCATCTGACGACCGAGGCGATTCTTGGGCAGCATGCGACGCACGGCGAGGGTCACGATGTCGGCGGGACGCCGCTCTCGCATGGTCTCGAGGCTGAGTTCCTTCAATCCACCCGGGTAGCCGGAATAGAAGTTGTAGGTCTTCTGGTCGTCCTTCTTGCCGGACACCTGAGCCTTGGCCGCGTTGATCACGACGACGTGGGCTCCGCAGAGCTCGCTCGGCGTGTACGTGGGCTGGTCCTTGCCCATCAACAGGGTCGCGATCTTCGCGGACATGCGACCCAGGGGCTGGGTCGAAGCGTCGAAGACGTACCAGCGCTCCTGGATGTCGGCAGCGCGAACGTGAGTGGATTTCATGGGGGTCGATGGGCCTCCGCCTCTTCGTTTCGGCGGTGACGTCAGGCTTGGTGGCGGGGCGGAGCTGTTCGGGCGGACGCTCGTCGTCGGACTCGCGTTTGAGTCAAGCTCAGTCGAGTCAGGAGCGGCCTGGCCGGGATCGGGGTCCCCGGGGCGGCGCCTCGCAGCGAACGTGGCGTTCGCGGACGACATCGGCGTCGAAAAGGGCCCGACAGGCTACCCACGTGCCAAGGCGCTCACAAGCCCTGTCCTGCCCGGAGGATCGATCCGATCTCCAGACCGCTGGCCCGGCGCCAACGCCGGCCGTCCGCCGAGCGCAGCACCGCGCCGGGAACTCCCGGCGGCAAGCCGGCCGCGGCCCAGGCCGGCGGCGGACCGTCGGGGACCTGCCAGGTCCCGTCAGCCGCGCGCCAGTGCCCGACGACCCCGGGGCCCAGGCCCGCCTCCAGGGCTGAACGGCCATCCCGAGGCGCGAACGACCCGCGATCCAGGGTCGAGGCCGAGCGCCCCACCAGGATCGCCCCTGCCGCAACCGCTTCGACCTCTACGTTCGTTCCGCGCAGGGCCGCTCGAACCTCGACCGGCACGCCATCGGGGATCGTCTCGACCCGCTCGGGCCAAGGGGCGGCCCCCAGGTCCACTCGATCGCGAGCGGCGAAGACCCGGGCCGCCACCCCGGCGTCGAGATCCAGGTCCTGCACCTCGACACGCCCGGGGTCCGGATCGCGGATGCCGAACGGCACCAGGAGCAGGCACGCCGCGACGGCCAACTGGAGAGGGATGGCGACCCAGGCCAACGACCCTCCGCGCCGCAGGGCCCCAATTGCGATCACGAGCGAGGCGACCAGCACCAGCAGACCTGCGGTGCTCCAACCGCCCGGAGCTCCGCTCGGAACCGGCGCGGCGCGCGACTTGAGCCCACGCGGCAGCCGCTCCCAGGCGCGACCGAGGGGATCGCTCTCGACCCAGCCCACCAAGCGCGCGCCGCCGCCGCCGCTCGCCACCACGGTCGGAGCCGGACCCAGGCTTCGCGCCAACTCCCCGAGAATCGGCAGGGGTAGGACCAACTCGCGCACTTCCCCTGGAGCGAGATCGATGTCGAGCGCCAGGCTCCCCGCCGTGCCGGCATCGAAGCGCACACTCGTCAAGGGCCCGGTCAACTCGACCCGCGCTGGGAACAAGCGTTGCTCCCCCGCCCGGGCCTGGCTCCCGAAACCCAGACAGACGACCAACGCCCCTACGACCGCCGTGGCCGCGCGCGGCGAGCGCCCCGCGCCGGCCGCGACTCCACGCACGAGGAGGGCGCCGAAGAGCGCGACTGCGGTGGGCGGAATCCAGGGCAGCTCCGCGGGCGCCGGCAGGCCGCGCTCGCCCGCCATCCCGAAGACGAAGCCGGCGGGGCTCCAACCGACCCACGAGGAGAGGGCCACCGTGTGGTTGCCCGGCCTTCCGGCCCAGGCCAGGGCGGCCGCCAGCAGGGGCAGTCCGAGCACCATGCCGAAGTGAAGGGCCGACTGGACCCGGTGGGCCGCTCGGCCACGGGCCGACCAACGGGCGCCCCAGGCCAGGGCGGCAATCGACGCCGCCGCCGCGAAGGCCAGGGCGCGGGCCGCGGCCGGCTCCCCCCGAGCGCCGTCGACCGCGGCAGCCAGGGCCAGGGGCGGGGCCAGGGCGGACAGGCCCAATGCGAAGGCCAGGCCCGTGTGCTGCCGGATGCCCTCCGTCTCCCTGGCGGGGATCCCGACCACGACGATCAACGCGAGGGCCACCACTGCCGTGGGAGACAGGGCCGCCAAGGGCGTCTGGGGACCTGCGCCGCCGATCACCAAGAGCGCGACCAGGGCCAGGCACCAGGCGACCAGGAGCCGCCCCAGGCTCACGGCGACTCCTCGGACTCCGTCAGCGCGGGGACGGGACGGATGTACTCCGGGTCGTCCATGCGCGCGTCGAGCACGATCCAATCCGAGGCACCGCCCTGCTCCAACTCCCTCAAGGCGGCGGCCACGTGCGCCCACTTGCTGGCCAGGGCCAACTCGCCGGGCTCGTCCACCCGCGGCGAGCGGCCGAAGGCCACGGCACGCCCCTCGACCAGGCGCAGGACCGCGCCGGGGTTCGTCAACGACGACCGCGCCGCGTCCTGGGCTTCGATCACGATGCGACCGAGGGCCCCGCGCTCCTCCCGCGCCAGGTACTCCCACAGGCTGACGGCGATCGCGAGCCCATCGAGATCCGCATCGTCCTCGATGCGATCCCCAGGCAAGGCGTCCAGGAAACGGCCGTCCCTCGGACCGAGCAGCGGCAGGAAGCCCCCCGCCACCTTGGGCGGGGTGGCGTGGGAGCCCGGCAGGATCACTCCGGCTGCATCCACGGCGAGAAATCGATCGCTGACGGCGACGCAGGCCACCGGTCGGCGCAGCCGCATCGCGAAGGAGGCTCCGGCCGGCCAGACGATCCGCGGCGAGGCCACTTCCGCCACGAATGCCAATCCCTCGAGTGCAGCGGCCAACTCGCGCAGGCGCGCTCCGTCGTCGAGGGCCACTTGGCCGAAGTCCTCGAAGGTCGCCACCAACTCGTCCTCCCAGCGCGGGTCGACCCATTCCTGCGGGAACTCGAGTTCCAGCTGCGACGGATCCAGGGTTCCGAAGCCCTTGGCGCGCGCGTCGTCCGCCGAGCGCAGACCGATCCAGGTCAGGGGCACCACGATCGCGGCCAAGGGCAGCCACAGGGGCAGGCGCCTGGGACGCGGTCGAGATCGTTGGTTGGGTCGGGGTCCCATGGCACGGGGAGGCTCCGGGAGCGCCGAGAGGATAGCGCTCGATTCGCCAGGAACCGTCTTCGCAGCCTGCGCAGCTTCTCCTCGCTCCCATCGGGCGGATAGGCTCTGCCTCGATGCAATCCGACCGACCGCGCCGCCGGGACGACGAGCGCCCACAGCGGGCGCGCCGCCGCGACCACTCCTCCGACTCCGACTCAGCGCCCCGCGCCCCGCGCCGAGGAAGCACCGGGCAATCGCCGCGAGCGGCCGAAGACGTGCCCGCACGCAAACGCCCCGGCCACGAGTTCGGCGCCGTCGCCCCGCAGCGCGCTGCGAGTGACAGGGATGCCTCCGCGCTGGCTGATTCCGGCGGGTCCCTTCCCCACCGTGGCGCCCCCGATGGACCTACGAGCGTCGAACGAGCCCCCGTGGGTGCGCCGACCTACAAGGGCTTCCGTCTCAGCCGCTTCCAACTCCAAGCGGTCGAGGCGATCCGCGCCGGCGCCAACGTCTTGGTCAGCGCCCCCACCGGCGCCGGCAAGACGCTCGTCGCCGAGTACGCCATCGAGGACGCCGTGGCGCGCGGCAAGCGCTGCATCTACACGGCGCCGATCAAGGCCCTGTCGAACCAGAAGTACCGCGACTTCCGCGACGACCCCAAGATCGACGTGGGCCTGATGACCGGCGACGTCACGATCCACCCCCACGCGCAGGTGTTGATCATGACCACCGAGATCCTGCGCAACTCGATCTTCGAGAACCCCGCCGCCCTCGACGACGTGGAGTTCGTGATCTTCGACGAAGTCCACTTCATGGACGACATCGAGCGCGGCACGGTCTGGGAGGAGAGTCTGATCTTCGCCCCGCGCGCGATCCGCTTCGTGTGCCTGTCGGCGACGATCGAGAACCTCGACGAGCTGGGCGCGTGGATGCGGCAACTGCGCGACCACGAGCTCGAAGTGATCCGCTCGGAGAAGCGCCCGGTGCCGTTGCGGCACCGCTTCTACCTGCCCGACCTGGGCATGTTCGACGGGCACAAGCTCGACTGGGCCAAGCGCCAGGCTCGGGCGCCCGAACGTGGCAAACGCGGCAAGGACAAGCGCGGTGGGCGCGGCGGTCGCGGAGACTGGGAGCAGCGTCGCGACGAGAACCGCAGACGCGAAGCGGCGAGCTTCTCGACCCTGCTGGACGAGATCCAGGAGAAGCAGCTGCTGCCGGCCATGGTGTTCTGCTTCAGCCGCAAGGACTGCGAGCGGCTGGCCCTGGCCAACCAGAAGCGCCACCTGCTCGACGATGCCGAGTACGAGCGCATGCAGGGGCTGCAGCGCGAGCTGCTCGACATGTTCCAGCTCCACGACGGCGAGCTGCAGGGCGAGATCTTCCGCCTGGCCTCGCACGGCATCGGCTACCACCACGCGGGCATGCTCCCGGTGCACAAGGAAGTCGTCGAGCGCCTGTTCACCTCCGGCCTGCTCAAGCTGCTGTTCACGACCGAGACCTTCGCGCTCGGCATCAACATGCCCGCGCGCACCGCGATCTTCTTCGGGCTGAAGAAGTTCGACGGCGTCAACTTCGACTACCTGCGTACGCGCGACTACATGCAGATGGCCGGACGCGCCGGGCGTCAGGGCATCGACGACGAGGGGCTGGTGGTCTCGCGCCTGGAGTTCCGCGACCTCGAGGACGCGCCGCTGAAGCGCCTCCTGGCCAACAAGCCCGAGCCGGTCAACAGCCGCTTCCGCCTGTCTTACTCGTCGATCCTGCACCTGATCGACCGCATCGGTCGCGAGCGCCTGTTCGAGGCCTGGGAGAAGTCCTTCAACTCCTGGCAGCACCGCGGAGGCAACCGCAAGGCGCGCGAGCGCAACAGCCGCGAGCAGCGGCGCCTGGTCGAGGCGCACTTGGAGTTCCTGTACGAGCTCGGCTACATCGAGGGCGAGGACGAGCTGACGGCCAAGGGCAAGATCGGGCGACTGCTGGTCGGCTACGAGCTGCAGATCACCGAGCTCCTGTGGCGCGGGGCGCTCGAGAATCTCGGAGCCGAGGCCCTGTGCGTCGTCTTCGTGGCCCTCGTATTCGAGGAGCGCCGGCGCGGCGAGCCGACGTTCGTGAGCCCGCGGCTGTACGGCGGCGTGCGCCGGCACATCGGGCAGATCCTGACCCGCCTTTCGGCGCAGGAAGCCCACTACGGGATCCCGACGCCCATGAAGACGGTCGATTGGGGACTGACGCCCGCGGTCTGCGCCTGGGCCCGGGGGGCCTCCTTCGAGGAACTCGAGGAGACGACCGACGCCACGGCCGGCGACCTCTGCCGTTGCTTCCGAATGGCGATCCAACTGATGCGCCAGGTCAAGCGCGCGATGGACCCCAGTTTCGACCTGGTCGAGCGCCTGGACGAGGCCATGGCCGCGATCAACCGCGACGAAGTCGACGCCAGGCGTCAACTCGAGCTGGGCTGAGGCTCGAGGGCTCCGGGCGCCTACGGCGCCTAAGGGGGCTACGGGGGCTACGGGGGCTGCGACCCACCCTCCCGGACCCCGAAGGCGCCACGGGCCGCCCTGGGCCCGGGGCGAGTTCCCGGGTTCCTCTGGCTTGGGGATCCTCGCGGAGGCGGCCCGCGTCCCGGCGGGGACTCCTCGCTCGCCAACTGCGGGCCGACCTCCCTCCCCCGCGATCTTCCCCCCAGGGGCCGCAGAGGTCGGGCCTGGTCCACCGACGTAAGTCCGTGGACAGGAACTTGGTAAACCGCTTCCGGAGGGCACACTAGGTACCGCATGGCTTGCAGGGTGGCCGGTCTCGACTACCCTCTGCCGAAGTTTCCCCGGGTACGGCTGCCCCAGGCCGGCTCGATCATCCCCGCGAACGGCCAGAGCCAGCCCGCCCCCACCGGGCTCCCCTGAACCGTCCCGCCAGACCAACAGCAAGCGCCCGGCGCGAGCGATGCTGACGAGTTCCCTCCTCGTAGCCGCCCTCAGCGGCCCCCTGCTTCCGGTGCAGGTCGAGTTCCCCTCGGCCTGTGCGACGACGACTTCCCATTCGATTCCGGCAGGACCCTCGATCGCCGTGGGTCCGCCGATCGTGGCGCGGCCCCTGGCCCAACGCGGTCGGACGGGTCTCGAGCCGGTCGCCCTGCGGACCTCGGACAAGATCGCCCTCAAGGGAGACTTCTATGCGCCCCGCGAGGATGACCGGCGCGCCCCCGCGGTCCTCTTGATCCACGGCGCCGGCAGCGACCGCTCGACCCTGACGGACATGGCCGAGGGTCTGCAGCGCGCGAACTTCGCCGTGCTCACGCTCGACCTTCGTGGCCACGGCGAGAGCGTTGCCGAGAATCTCGACTGGTCCGACATGGACGCGGAAGCGCGCAAGACCCTGTGGGCCTTCGCGACCCGCGACGTCGACACGGCCGCGCGCTGGCTCTCCCAGCACGAGGGCATCCACAGCACGAACCTGACCGTGATCGGCGTCGGCGCCGGCGGCGCCCTGGCGGTGCGCCACGCGGCTCACGACGAGAACGTCCGCTGCGTCGGCATCGTCGGACTCGAGAGCGAGCTGTACGGCTTTGACCTGACCTCGGACCTGCGCGACGTCGAAGGCCTGCCGGTGATGATCGTGGCCGGCCGCGACCAGCGCGATGCGGCCGACGAGTTGGTCGAGGAGGTCGAGGGCGACGGCTACATCTCGATCGTCGGAGTGCGCTCCGAAGGGGCCGAGGTCCTGACCGACAAGAAGCTTCGCAAGGATGTGTCCGACTGGGTCGAAGCGCAGGCGATGCCCAAGCGCGGCGGGCGGAGCTAAGCAGGCGGTTCGACGGGGCCCCGAACTCGACGGGGCCCCGAACTCGACGGGGCCCCGAACTCGACAGGGCCCCGAACGAGAACGCCCGGCTGATCCAGCCGGGCGTTCTCGTTTCGGGCCGACCTGCGAGCGAGCGTCAGCGCGGGCAGACGCCGTCGATCCAGTGGGCGATGTCGTCGTACAGGCTCTTGGCGCCGGCCTCGTGCAACAGGTCGTGCCTGCGCCCGTCGAGGACACGCAGCTCCAGTCCCGCGCGCTCGATGCCGCGTACGGCGTCGACCGATGCGATCGTGTCGTCGGACCCGTGCAGGGCGAGGGTCGGCACCGTCATCGACGCTGCATGGCGACGCACCTCGGCGGCCTCGGCCACGACCCGCTCGGCCACGTGACGGCTGACCTTGCGATGCACGAGGGGATCGCCGGTCCAGGCCGATTGGGCGCTGGCGTCGCTGGAGATCTGGTCCGGGGACCAGTCCAAGTCCGCCTGATCGATCGGAGTGGGCTTCTTGAACAGCCCCTTGAGGCCGCCGGGTTTGGCCGCGACCGGGAAGGTCGGTTGCAGCATGGCCCCCACCAGGACCAGGGCCTGGACCCGGTCCGGATGGGCCTGGGCGTAGGCCAGGGCGTAGAGCCCGCCGAGCCCCACGCCGATGATCACCTTGGGGTGGTCGGGCAGACGGTAGGCCACGTGGTCCTGGACGGAGTCGATGTCCCGCACCGGCTCCTTGATGCCCCAGCTGTGGCCGCGGGGACCCTCGGAGCGGCCGTGTCCGCGCATGTCCGGCAGGGCCAGGGCCCAGTCGTCCTCCGTCAGGCGCGCGCCCAGACCCCGGTAGCGCTCCCCATGGTCGGAGAGGTCGTGGACGATCGTGACGCCCCCGCGGGGCTCGCCCGCCCCCGCCATCTCGAGGCAGTGCAGCAGGAACATGCCCTCCGCCGTGTGGGACAGGCCGGCGCCCTCGCTGCCGTCCGGGTTGGACTCGCGCAGCTCGAGGTTGGTGACAGTGCTGAGGATCTCGCTCATGGGGGGTGTGGCGCCGGGACCTGGCGTCGGGGGAGAAGCGGGCCGGGCAGGTTAGAGCCCGTCCGCCCGTCGCGGAACGTTCAGTTGCCCCTCTCGTGAGGGCCGCTCTCGTCAGGGCCTCGGCGCCGAGCTACGATCCCCAGCGGACGCGAGGCACCTGGGCGGCCGCTGTGCGCTTCGAGTCGTGGCTTCGGCCGTCGGCGAGGATCGCGCGGAGGAAAGTCCGGACTCCACGAGTCAGGGCGGTTGCTAACGACAACCGGCCGTGAGGCTAGGGAAAGTGCCACAGAGAACAGACCGCCCGGCGCCACTTCGGTGGCGTCAGGTAAGGGTGAAACGGTGCGGTAAGAGCGCACCGCGGTCCTGGTGACAGGGCTGGCAGGGTAAACCCCGCCCGGAGAAAGACCGCGTAGAGGGACCGGCGTCGACTCAGCCCAGGGTCCCCGGGTAGGTCGTTAGAGGCCGTGCGTGAGTGCGGTCCCAGAGAAATGGTCGCCACCCCTTCGGGGGTACAGGATCCGGCTTACAGGGTGGCTCGCGTCCACTAACCTCCCGCTAGCTGGCAGTTTGGCCCCGACACGGCCCGGTGGTCGAAGCGGGTCGGGACCCCCAAGATCTTGTGGTGGAGTGTCCCAACCACGCACCCCGTAGTTGGAGGCCTTGACGGTTTGACGGGGTCGGCGGATACTCCGGCCTCTGAATCGCACCCGCCGAGAGCCGCTCCCGCGGCCGTTCGGCAACGAGTCCTGCCTGGACGTGACCCGCGCGGTCCCGTCCGACCGAGAGGCCCGCGAGGCCATCCCCGGCGCGACCCGACTCCGACCGGTCCGACGAGCTGCGACCCGACCCAGCCCCTTCGATCCCGCCCGCGCGGCGGTTCCGACCCCAGGGCCACGGGCCAGTCGCCCCGACGAGTGCGCCCGGACAGGGCCCGCGCCCGCCCCACAACCATGCTCGAGTTCGTCTACGCCGTCCCGCGTCGCGCGCTGTTCCCCACCTGCTACCCGCACGGCCTGGTGCCGTTCGGGTCGGACGGGGACCCCCGGGCGAACGGCGGCTACGACCTCGAGTCTTTCCGAGCCACGGTCAGCCAGCACGGCTTCTTCGCCCAGCGCGACCGCGCCGAGCTCGACCCCGACCTCAAGCAGGTCATCCCCTACACGCTGGTCTTCGGCCGCGACGAGGCGCACGGGATTCGCATCCTGTGCCTGCGTCGCACCAAGGCCGGCGGTGATGCCCGACTGCACGACAAGCTCTCGATCGGCGTGGGTGGTCACGTCGAACCCCCGGACGCGATTGCTGCCGACGGCGGCGATCGCGATCCGATCGCGGAGGGCTCGCGCCGCGAGCTCGCCGAGGAACTGTTCCTGCCCGAGTGCGGCCCGCCGCGCCCGGTCGGGATGATCAACGACGACACCAACCCCGTGGGCGCCGTCCACGTGGGGCTGGTGCAAGTCCTGGAAGTCGACGACCCCACCCGCATCGCCGTGCGCGAGCAGGACGTGCTGGTCGGCGAGCTCCGCACGCCCGACGAGCTGCGCGCCATGCGCGACGCGGGCGCGAACTTCGAGTCCTGGTCGGCGCAGATGCTCGACCGACTCGACGAACTGATCCCGGAGTATGCCTCCGGAGCTGCGTCGACCGCCGCTCGCTGAGCGACGCCGACGACCCCGCAGCCGCGCCGCGGCCGCGACTCTCTCTCACTCACTCTCTCAGGTCGCCCCGGCGACCGACCCGCGGAGCCCGCCGGGCTCCACGCGGACGACACCCTCAAGGAGGCCCGACGGCGACGTCGGGACCCAATGGCCACCGCAACCTCCGCACGGCGCACGACCGCCGTCGACACGGAACTGCTCTACGACATGCTCCTCGGCGCCCGCACCGCCGACCGCGTGACGCTGATGTTCCGCGACGGCCGACAGATCACGGGCGCGCTCGTCTTCAACCAATTCAAGGGCACCGGCCGACTGATCGACGTCGACAAGGAGCTCAGCCTCGACTTCGGCATCGACGAGCTGCGCGACGTCCGGTTCTGATCGGGAGCGAAACCGCTGCTCGATGTAACAGCAGCTGACCCGATCAGAAGTTGCCCTTGGCCCAACAGCTGGCGCCGTTGGAGCGTAGCCGGGCCAGATGCCCGGCAAGTTGCCGTTGGCCCAACAGCTGGCGCCGTTGGAGCGTAGCCGGGCCAGATGCCCGGCAAGTTGCCGTTGGCCCAACAGCTGGCGCCGTTGGAGCGTAGCCGGGCCAGATGCCCGGCAAGTTGCCGTTGGCCCAACAGCTGGCGCCGTTGGAGCGTAGCCGGGCCAGATGCCCGGCAGACTCGACCGACTTCCGACCCTGCACGCCCCGTGCGAGATCCCTCGCGCGGGGCGTTCTTTTGTCGGTTAGCCTCAGCGCCACGATGATCGCTTCTGTCCTTCTAGCGGCCGCCGTCGCCATCCCGGTCCTAGAGCTGCAAGTCTGGGACGATGGGGAGTGGCGTTTCGTATCCGACGCTTCCGGTTTGGGGCCGGGGATCGTCCCGCTCAACACTCGATCGCCGCTGGTGGCCCGCGCGACACCGGGTCCGGTCGGGGCCCGATTGCGAGTGCGGCCCGATATCGAAGGCGAGTGGCGGATTCGCGCCGTGGCCCACTCGACCGACGAGCGAGTGCTGCTCATCGACGGCGAACCCCGGGTCGTAGGGCCGCCGGAGCTTCCGCCGAGGGTCGGCTACTTCGACGCGAAGTTCGTCGCGCTGATCGCTTACCAGGACGGGGAGACCGCCGAGCAGGGGCTCGAGGTCTTCCTCGAGACTCCGACCACGGTCGAGCGCCCGCTCATCCTCGTCCCGGGCCCCGCGCCGCGGGGCACGGCCGACTCGAGTGCGCCCCAGATCGTCGTGCGTGCGCTCGGTCAGCTGGACGAGAGAACGATTCCCTTCGGTTGCCAGCGCCTCGGCGGCTGCGGTGCATTCGCCCTCGTGCTCCCCGAGGGGCGGCATAGGCTGAGCCTGGTCGACTCGACGATCGACCAGCTCTTCGTGGCCGACGTGAGGGTCCCTCGCGATCCCACCGAGCTCGAGGTGACCCTCGACCCCCAGGGCGCCGAGGTTCGGGTGGCGATCCCACCCCGCGACGAGGGCAGGACCTGGACCCTGCTCGTCGACGCTCCTCGCGGCGCGGGCCCACCGCGGCCCGGCGACGAGGCTCCGGTCGCGTCGGGCGCGCTCACCATCGCCCACGCTCGCGAGGGGGACAGCGACGTCCTCGTCGACATGCTGCCGCGCGAGGGGCCACGGCTGGTTCACTTCGAGGGCCCCGACGAGCAACTCGACATCCGCCCCACCATGGGGCCCGGCATCGCCTGGGGCGATGTCGACGACGACGGTACTCCCGAGCTCTACGTGGTCCAGGGCGGCGGGCGCGAGGGCACTCTTGCCCCCACGAACCG
The DNA here is from genome assembly GCA_007751255.1 of Engelhardtia mirabilis. Taxonomy (GTDB): domain Bacteria; phylum Planctomycetota; class UBA1135; order UBA1135; genus Engelhardtia; species Engelhardtia mirabilis. The sequence goes on along the minus strand of CP036296.1, from coordinate 2,742,711 downwards.
CATGTTCCAGTGGGACGGCGAGGCCCTGCAGGACATCACGATGGCCGCGGGAGCGGCCGACACGGGGAACGGCATGGGCGCGCTGTTCTTCGACGGCGACGGCGACGGAAGCCTCGACCTGTACGTCGCCAACTACGGCGAGGACGTCCTCTACGGACACTGGAACAGCTATCACTTCGCGCTCGGCGGAGGCTTCGAACCTCCGGCCTTCAGCGACGTGACCGCGGCTGCCGGAATCACCGGCGACCGCTGGAGCGCGGGCGTCGCCGCTGCGGATCCCGATCGCGACGGTGACCTGGACCTCTACGTGACGAGCTACCTGACCTACGACCCCGCCCTGATGCCGCCGGTCGAGGACCTGCCGCTCTCGCGCGAGGATCCGATCGAGATGCTGCCCTTCGCCTTTCCGGGCCAGCGCAACGTCTACTACCGGAACGAGTCGACGCCCGAGGGGATGAGGTTCGTCGACGCGACCGAGGAGTTGGGCCTGCTCGACGAGCAGGGGCGCGGGATGCAGCCCCTGTTCTTCGACTTCGACGCCGACGGGGCCGAGGACCTGTACGTGGCCAACGACGTGTCTTTCAACGTGCTCTGGTCGGGGGACGGCGAGGGTCACTTCCACGACGTGTCGTTCCAGACCGGGATGGACGACCCGCGCGGCGGGATGGGCGTCAACGTGGCCGACGTGGACGGGGACCTGGACGAGGACCTGTTCCTGACCAACTGGCAACTCGAGGCCAATGCGCTCTACCGCAACAACCGGCTCTCGCACCGCAGCCAGCGCCACCGCGTGGCGACCTTCCGCGACGTGACGGTACCGGCGGGCTTCGGGCCGCACTCGGTCGGCTTCACGAGTTGGGGCTGCGAGTTCTTCGACCTGGACCTCGACGGGGACCTGGACCTGTTCGTGGCCAACGGCTACACGAGCCCGGACTACGAGAGCACGGGTATCTGCGTCGGCCAGCCCAACCACCTGTTCGTCAACGACGGCGAGGCTCGCTTCACCCTGGTCGAGGGATTGACGGACGTCGACCGCGCCCTGCCCTCGCGCGCGGTGGTGGCCTGCGACTTCGACCGCGACGGGGACGAGGACCTGGTGGTGACCACGAACAACGGGCCGCTGCAGCTGCTCGAGAACCGCGCCACGGACGGCGCGGACCGACCGAGCTGGCTCGGGATCGAGCTGCGCGGGGCGGACGGCAACACGCGGGCGATCGGCGCGCGGGTGACGGTCACCGTGGGCGACCTGACCCAACTGCGCTCGATGCGTGCGGGGCGCAGCTACCTGGGAGGCAACCCGCCCGAGCTGCTGTTCGGTTTCGGCGAACGCGAGGGGCCGGCGACCGTCGAGATCCAGTGGCCCTCTGGCGCGACCTCGAGCCACACCGTCGAACTGGACCAGTGGACCCGCATCGCGGAGCCCGAGTCCGAATGACCGCCGACGAGCAGCGGGCCGCGAGCGGTCCGTCAAGACCACTGGGCTCGCGCGGACGGTCGGGTTCGACGGCGTCCGAGGCCGCGAGCGAGCTTGGCGGGTCCACCGTTCCGAACGCGCCCGCAGTTGCCGGCGCAACCGCTGGACTTCTCGGTTCGACGGGTTCGCCAGGGTCAACCGGATCTGGTCGGTCTGGCGCGCACGACGGTCGGCTCGACTCCTCCGCGCCGTCGAGCCCGCTCGATCTCCTGTTGGTCGCAGCCGCCGCCCTGCTGGCTGCCCTTGGTCTCGCTGGACCGATTCGATCGGGCGACCTTTGGTGGCACCTGCGGACCGGGGACTGGATCCTCGCCCACGGAGCCTTGCCGGCCACGGATCCGTTCAGTCACACGGCGGGCGACGAGCCGTGGGTCTTGCAGGAGTACGGCTCTCAGGTGCTCTTCGCCCTACTGCATGGGGCGACAGGCTTGGGTGGGCTGCGCGTGGTCGGCGCGCTGCTCGCGATTCTGCTCGTGGTCTATGCCTACCGTTGCGCGCGCGCCGAGCTCTCGTCGGCCTGGGCCGCGGCGGCCACCTGCATCTTTGCGGCGCTCTTCGCCCTCAAGTGGGAGCTGCGGCCGCACCTCCTGAGCGCATTCTTCGTCCTGCGCCTGCACCGCGCGCTCTTCGCCCCCGGAGCGGCCCCGACGCCGAGCTGGCGCACCGTCGCCGAGGTCGGCCTGCTCGCCTGCGTATGGGTACAGCTCCACGCCGAAGCCCTGTTCGCACCGATCATGGCCCTGGCCGGACTGATGGGCGCTTGCCTGAGCGGCCTCGGTCGCGCGAGCGTGGCCCACAGGCCCACGCACCTGGTCCGTTGGGCCGCCGTCTTCACCAGCGCCCTCGCCGGGACCCTGGTCTCGCCCCTCGGCCTCACGCCCCACACCTACGCCCTGTTCCGGCGCTCCGTCCCCAAGCAGTACATCGAGGAGTGGTTCCCCTCCTGGATCCTGCCCGGCGACCCGCGCTTCGAGCCGCTGACAGTGCCCCTGTTCGTGCTGGTCGCCGCGTGCTTGCTGGCCACGGGAGCCCTGGGCCTCGCCTGGGGCCTCGCGCGCCTGACGGGCCGGCGTGCGCCCCGCTGGGAGCAGCTCGGCTTCCTGGGCGCCTGCGGCTTCCTGGCTCTCGACGCGCGCCGCTTCTTCTGGCTCTTGTGGTTCCCCCTGCGCGAGTTCGCGGCGCGCTGGACCGCAGGCCGCCAGCGCGCGCCCTGGCTGGCCCGCGCGACCGCCGCCGGGGCCCTCGCCGTGCTCGCCCCCACCCACTACGTGGGCGGCGCCGCCGGGGACCTGGCCGAGGACCACTTCGCCCAGAGCGTCGACCCGCGCCTGTTCCCGGTCTTCGCCGCGGACGTGGTGCGCGAGGCCGGCCTGACCGGGAATCTGTTCCACCCCTACGAATGGGGCGGCTACCTGGGCTGGATCCTCGGGGACGCCAACCCGACCTTCATCGACGGCCGCACGGTCCTGTTCGAGAAGATCATCCCCGAGCGTTGGCGCGCCGAGCGCGATCCGGACTTCGCGCGCGAGGTGCTGCGCGCCCGGGACGTGCGCGTGATCGTGTTCAAGCGCTTCGTGGTGCGCGACGGCCAGGCCCGGCCCTGGCGGCCGCCGGACGCCGACGTGGAGTGGATCCGCGCCTGGGCCGACGACACGGCCGAGGTCTGGCTGCGCGCGGACCAAGCCGAGTCCCTGGCCAGCCTCGAGCGCTGGCACGCGGCGCAGGGGTTGCCCTTCGACGCACGCGAGGGCTTCGTGGAGGTGGCCCTGCTGGCAGCGGACCCCGACGTGCGCGAGCCGCGCTTCTTCCCGGCCGAGGTCCGCGCGGCCCTGGACCCGTTCCTGCGCGCCGTCCACGCCAGCGACGGCAGCGACCCCGCGGCTTGGGACGCACTGGCCGAGGCCTGCGCCAAGTTCCGCCTCGGTCGCTCGGTGCGTCACTGCCAGGCCCGGGCGGCGCAACTCCGCGGCTCCGAGTGAGCGGCGGCCGCGCTAATCTCCAGCGCCCATGAGCGACCCCGACCAACTCGCCCCGCCGTCGCCCACGCCGCGCGCCGTGTGGCTGGTGCTGGGACTGATCGCCGTGGTGCTGTTGGTCTTCACCAAGGACGGCCCCGGCTCCTGGGCCGACGCCACGCGCCTGGCGACCATCGACTCCCTGGTCACCCGCGGCACCCTCGCCATCGACGACTCGGTCTACGTCTGGCAGGGCGACAAGGTCTGGTTCGAGCCCCACTTCTACAGCCACCAACCGCCGATGATGGCGATGGTCGGTGCCCTGCCATTCGCCCTGCTGCACCAGGTCTTCGGCCTGGCGATCGACCAGGCACCGACCTACCGCCTCTTGACCCTGTCCCTGGTCGGTCTGCCGGTGCTGCTCGGCCTGTGGGCCATCTCGCGTCTGATCGCGGCCACGGGCTGCCGACCCGGTTGGAACGCGGCGCTGATCGCGAGCCTGGGCCTCGCCACGCTCCTGCTGCCCTATTCGCTGGTCCTCAACCAGCACGGCACGGCCGCGGGTCTCGTGGCCCTGGCCTTCCTGTGCCTGCAGCGCGCGAGTTGGATCTCGGCCGGGGTCCTGTTGGCCCTCGCGACCACCATCGATCTGACCGCGGTGTTCCCCGCCCTGGCCTGCCTGTGGCCCGTGGTCCGCAACAGCGGGATGGGCGGCGTGGTGCGCTACGGGATCGGCGCCCTACCGGTCCTCGCGCTGCACTTCTCGGTCAACTGGGCCGTGGCCGGCGACCTGGTGCCCTTCGGGATGCACGACGAGGCCTTCCGCTACCCGATGTCGCCGTTCATGTTCATGTCCCTGACGGGCGTGGACCAGGTGCAGGCGGAGGGGCAGCGCTTCTCCTACCTGCTCGGCACGACCTTCGGCCACAGCGGTCTGTTCTCGCACCACCCTCAACTGCTGTTCGCCGTCGCCGCGGGGCTGCTCTTGCTCTTGCGCCGGCGCGTGGCTGACGGTGCGGCCAAGCGCTCCACCCAACTGATCGGCGGCCTGTTGCCCGCGGCCGCCCTCTCGGCCATCGGCATCACCGTCTTCTACGTCTTCCAGTCGAGCAACTACGGCGGTTCGTCCTTCGGGATGCGCTGGTTCGCCGTGTTCGTTCCGTTGCTGGCCCTGTTCCCGGCCGAGTTCCTGGCCCGCCGCGATGCCGAGGGTCGACCCTGGCGACCGGGTCCGATCGCAGCGCCACTGCTGGTCGTGGGACTGCTGATCTCGCTCGCCGCCACGGCCCTGGGCGCCGTCAATCCCTGGACCAAGTTCCACTACCGCTGGGCCGATTCGCCCGAGGGCCTGGCCGCGCTGCCCGGTGAAGAGCGGCCGACCCCCGTGCAGCACTGGAAGACCGAGTGGGCCCGCATCCAGCGCTCCGACCCGATCAACCGCCAGTGGTACGACCAGACCTTCGCGCGGCTGATGGACCAGCACCGTCGCGTCTACTTGCGTCCCCTGGCGGGCGTGGACGACACGACCCGCGAGGCTTGGATCCGCCAGGGCCTCGGCACCCTGCACGCGGTGGTCGACCTGATGGACAGCGCCGACATCAAGGACCACAGCCGCACCATGGGCCACTTCTGGCTCGGCAAGTTCTACGCAGCTCTCGAGGACAAGGTCAGCGCCGAGCGCGAGTACAGCCAGGCCCTGTACTTGAACCCCGGCTTCGGACCGGCCGAGAACGCCCTGGCCAAGCTGCGCGAGCAGTAGGAGCGAGCTACTCGCCCTGGGGCCGGCGGAAGAACGGCGTACCGATCCGCAGTCCGAACCAGGGTCGACCGATGTCGTAGTGCATGGACTCGGCGTAGGGCGGGTTCGTCAGCACGCGCACCTCGACCAGGTCGCCCTCGACGATGCCCTCGGGCGCCTCGGCGAAGAGGATCGCGCTGGGGAACTCGCGCACGGCCGGGTCCTTGCGGGGCGGCTGGTAGTCCTCGACCACGCGTACACCGTTCAGCTCCACGTCCGTGAACCAGGGCGTGGTGTAGAGGGCCGAGCGACCGTCCTTGACCGGCATCTTGATCCGCGGGCCATCGCCCCAGACCTGCATCCAGCGGGCGTCGGGGCCCAGCAGTCGATCGCGCTGCCCGCCCGGCCATTCGACCCAGGGGAAGCAGCCGAAGGAGAAACCTGCCAGGGGCGGGCGACTGGTCCACAGGGCCGGAGAGAGACCGAGCAAGACCACGACGGCGATCGCCGACCAGCGCCGCGCGCGGCCGGTAGCGGCGTCGTGCGAGGATTCCCCGGTGTCCATGCCCAGGGAAGCCGCCGCGCCGAACAGGATCGCAACGATGTAGGCCACCGACGGCTCGAGCAGCGCGTGGCCCACCTGCAAGTTGATCAACAGCGCCACTGGCGCGACCACCAAGCCCGCCACCACTGGCCATTCGCGGTCGTCGTCGAGCGCACGCCGCCGACGTAGACCGCGCCGGGCACCTGCGATCGCCAGGCCGAAGGGCATCAACAGCAGCACCACACCGACCGCGCCCTCTTCCGCGAAGGACTGCAGCACCTGGTTGTGGGCGTTCTCGTGCAGCGGGTTGAACTGCACGCGGCGCTCGGGATCGCGGAAGTCGACCATGCGCGCGGGGGTCCGTCCGAGGCCTTGACCGAGCAGGGGCGCGTCGACGCCCATGGCGAGGGCTGCGCTCCAGGGGGCCGAACGGTTGGCGCGCAGGTAGCTCGTCGCCGCGTCCAGGCGGCCCACGCGAATCGCATCAGCGAGGTAGCGGTTGCTGGCCAGGCGTTGGGCGGTCTCGACCGGGAGGAACTGCAGACCGACCGCGCTCACCGCTCCCAGCAGCAGGGGACCGGCGATCCACCAGGTCCCCAGGGCCCGCCGCACGCCGAACGTCACCAGCCCGAACAGCAAGAGCGACACGGCGAAGGCGCCCAGGGCGGCCTTGGAGCGAGAGGAGATCAGGTAGAGCGTCGCGCAGCTGAAGGCCGCGCCAGCCAGGGCCGGGCCGAGGGGCGGGCGCTGCGCCCTGCGCCGCCCAATGAACACGGCGGTCACACACCCGAGCAGCACCGGCAACAACAGCACCATCGTGGTGCCGAGTGCGTTGTGGTCAAGCAGGGGTCGGTGGTTGCGCGGAAACTGGGCCTGCAGCCGCTCCACCAAGTTCTCGCCGCGGTACAGCGCGGCGATCACGAAGTCGGCGGCGCCGACGAGCAGGCCGACCAGCAGCATGCCGGCCACCACTCGCGTCAGTCGGCGCACGGCGTCGTCGCGTCCGGCCAGGAGCTCGCCACTGAACCAGAGCAGCGTCAGGTACTCCAGCCGCAGCTCGAGCACGGCCAAGGGATGGATCGCCTCGATCTGAGGTCGCGGCAGGACCAGATCGCGCGCGGCGACCGCCAGCATCTCCCCCACCCAGGGCGCACCCTCGGGCAGGGCCACGATCACGCCGCGCACGCCGGCGGCGATCGACCAGGCCGCGCCCAGGGCTACGGTCCAGCGCAGCCAGGGCGCGAGGGACCCCGTCGCACGCGCGGTCGCCGCTCCCGAAAGCACCAACCCTGCGAGGGTCCCGTGCAGCCAGACCCGCTCCGCCGCGAAGGGCATGAGGTGCAACATCACCGGCACCAGCGGCAGTAGGAACGCCCCGGCCATGCCGCCGAGCAGTCCTCGCACCGGATCCCGCCAGGCGAGGGCGATCGGCAATAGGAACAGCAGAGCCAAGAGCCAGGCCGAGTCGCCACCGCGGTACACGGAGTGGGCCACCGTCGGTGCCGCCAAGAGCGCGGCCAGGGCGATGCGAACAGGGCTGCTCATGGGCGAGGCCGCTCAGCGCGACGGCGGCGGGTCCATCTCGGGCTCGAGGTCCACCCCGAGCCCATCGGCCAGGCGGTTGATGTAGTTGAAGTAGCTCACCACCTGGGCCGCGTCGTGGATCGCCACGTCGTCCAGGCCGACGGCGCGCAGTCGATCGAGCGACTGCGGACCACAGTCCGCGGGACGGAGCGTGAGCGTCTCAGCCCACTCGCACAGGGCCACGTCGACCTCGTCGAGCTCGGCGCGACGCCAATCATCGCCCAGGGCCTCAACCAACGCGTGGCGGCGGGCCTCGTCGAAGTCGGACAGCTCGGCACGGAGGTCCATCTGGTGCGCCCGTGTTCAGTAGTGGCACTGGTTGGCGCGACTGACCACGACGGCGAGCATCTCCCGCTGACGCCGAGCGAGCCCGCCGGAGCCGAACATCACGGCCTGGTACAGCCCCATCGACGCGTCGAGGGTCCTGGGCTGCAGGCTCATCAGCCGCACGATCCCGAACACCCGCCCGGCCCGCGCACGCGCGGCGGCGAACTGCCGGGCGAGGAAGCCCTGGGCCTCGTCGTCGGACACGGTGCGGATCCACGCCATTGGGCGCGATCCTACGCCGCTCGGAGACGGGGAGCCACTGCGGCGGGGGCGGGCCCGAACCGACGCCTCCCGCCGCGAGGGACGTCGGCCGGGGGGCCGCCCGTCAGGGGACCAGGGTGAAGGCGACGCCCTCGCTGACGCCGGTCACGGCCAGGGCCGGGGCGGAGGCGATGGTGACGAAGGCGTGGTGGAACTCGACGCCCGCGAACGACTGGTCCAAGGGCGCCGGGACCTGGATCGCGGCAAGGGCTCGTCCCTGGGCGTCCAGGGCGCCGAAGGAGTGCTCCATCGGCGGCTGATTCGGCGCGCCGAGGGTCTGGGCGAACCACGAGTCCGCCACCAGCGGCAGCAGGAGCCCGTCGACCGCGACGCCCGGCGACGTCCCCGAGAGAGAACCGAGCAGCAGGTACAGCTCCAGCCCATGGCTCGGGCCAGCGTCGAGCACCAGGTCCTGACGGCGCGCCGGAGCGTAGCTCGGCACCCCATTCATGTAGTCGATCGAGCTCACCGGCGGGTGGGCGGAGAGGCTTGGGCAGCCCGCTCCCGTGAGGGACCAGAACGAGGCCGAGCCGGCCTGGAAGTCGACGGTGTTGTCCTCCATGGCGCCGGTCAGCAGCGTGTCACCCGAGGCAGCGAGCACCGTGCCGATGCCGGTGTAGTTGTTCGCCGGCCACGGCGGGCCCACCGACCCGACCGGTCCCCAGACGCCGTTCTCGCGGGCGTAGACCCAGACGTCGCCATTGGGCACGGCCGCGATAAAGTCCGGCTCCCAGCTTCCGATGGCCATGCGCTCGCCGTCGGCCGCCATCTCCATGCCGAAGGCCTGATCCAGGGTCGCAGCCGGCTGGAGGATCGACTGGATCGCGGCGAAGGGCTGCCCGGGCGCGGGTCGGCGATAGACCTCGACGCGGGAGAAGCAGTTGTCGTCGATCGGCCCGCCGGCACGCACGACCGCGAGGACGTCGTCGCCGACGAGCTGGACGTCTCCCGCCAGCTCGGCCTCGTAGCAGCGCTCGAGCTCGATGGTCTGGGTCAGGTCCCAGGTACCGCTGGCGCCGCGCTGGTAGTGCAGGGCGAAATTTCGACGGGCCGAGACGACCAACTCGTCCCCGTCCAGGTCGAGGCCGATACCGAAGTCGAAGACGTCGAGCGAGTGGGGCGCGCCCAAGGACTGTTCCAGGGACCACAGGCCGCCCTGGCGGGCGAAGACCTTGACGAAGCCCTTCGGCGAGCCGTCCGGGAAGCCGACGGCGATCCGATCCCCGTCCGCCACGACGATGCCTCCCTGGGCGCTGCTGATCGGCTGCTCGGTCTCGAGCTTCTGGACGAAGCTGAACTCGCTCCCGTTCCAGGCGTGCACGAACAGGCCGTTGGTGCCGGTGGCCCCGGGAATCTGGGGAGCGTATCCCGACGCCACGAGGAAGTCGCCGCCCAGGGCGATGGCCTGCCCGAACAGCAAGACCTCTTCGCCAGCGGGTGCGTCCAAGAAGCCAGCCGGTAGCCACTCGCCGCCCGCGACACGTTGGTAGACGAAGATGCGCCCCGGGCCGAGGGGGTCGAACGCCGACCGCGATGCGGACACGGCGGCGCGGTCGCCGTGCAACGCCACCGCGGTTCCGAATCGATCGCCTCCGGCAGCCTGGGGATCGACTACGGATTGACGGTGACACTGGGCCATCGCGGGCGTCGCGAGGGCGGCGGTCAGACAGGTTGCCGGGAGCGCGTAACGTAGATCGAAGTTCACGACAAGTCCTCGGTTCAAGGTCGAGCAAGAGAGCGTCGCGCGGATCGAGGCTCTCCCCGATCGGAAGCAACGCGACGTCGGAGTTCGAGGATAGGCTCGGCGACCCGACCCGGACGCTCGGCTCCTTGCGATCGGGCCGCGCTGCCCACCCAGGACCCTTGCCAGCGGCGGCTGAATGCTCGGCTCGCGGCCCCTGAACGGCGGCCTTACTTGCACTCGCCGACATGGGCCCTCGCCCCATCGACGCGCCCCCGGGCCGAAGTCGGGGTCCGATCCACCACTCGCGAACGCCGCCGAAGTCGACGGTGCCCCGCGCAGCTCGTCTCGGGTGAGCCGCGATCGCCCTCCGAACGGTGGACCTGCGCGCACCGACGCGGGCTAGTGTCCTGGATCAGAAATTCGGCGTCACTTCCCGGAGGTCCGATCGATGCTGGCTAGGCGCGCCGACGACGCGTATCCGCCGCGAGACTCGGAGGAGGCGCTAGCGACGCCAGCGGCGATCGGAGCCCGGGATATGAGGCCGAAGGACTGATCCAGGACACTAGCTCCGCACCCGATCCACGAAGGTCCCCAGGCGCGAGGCGTGGATGCGCTTGACCATGCAGAACTCGCGGCAGCGGATGGCGGGCTCGATCAATCCCCGTTCGGCCAGGTGGATCGCGTACTCGGCGTACCAACGCATGACCGTGCGCTCGGCCTCGAGGCACAGGCGCAGGGCGAAGCGTGAGCCGACCACCGGTGTGATCGCGAACAGGCCCCAGGCGGCCACGGCGCGGGTCCAACGACTGGCCGGCGGGTTGCCGCCCAGGTCGGAGATCAGGGCGCGCAGCCCGGCGACCTGCTCCCGTTGCTCGTCGCGCAGGGCGACCAAGAGGCGGCGCAGCTCAGCGTTGCGCGCGACGAGGGGCAGCAGCATGTAGATGCTGTAGGCGCCGAATTCCGAGCGCAGGGCGAAGCCCATGTCGCGCACGAGCGGCCCGAGCAGGTCGACGTTGACGTCGGGCGGCAGGGACCAAGGCACCCGCTCGCCCGGATCGAGGTCAGCGCTGGACGGCTCGGGCACACGGGCCGATTGCTCGGCCTCGCGCCGCTCCGTCTCGCCGTCCGCCGCGCTCATGGCCGCTGGGCGCTCATCGGTCGAGGCGCAGGGCGGCCTCGATCACGCGGCGCTCGGCGGGCTCCACGCTGTGGGCGTAGTGGGCCTCGAGGGCGCGGCGCGCGGGTGCGTTGGGCCAGGCGGCGAGGGCCTCGACGGCGGCTTCGCGAACCCCCACCGGAGCCTCGTCCAAGAGGGCCGCGACACCGTCGGCGGTCTTGTTGGTGACGCTGCTCCGATCGGCGAGGGCGCCCAGGGCCGCGCGGCGCACGATCGTCGGCTGGCTCACGTCGCGCGCCGTGGTCAAGAGCCACGGCTCGCTCTCGGAGCCCTGGTTGGCGGCCAAGGCCTCGACCAGGGCGGCGCGCACCCGCGGGTCGGGCGCGGCCGACCAGCGCGAGCGCAGGAAGGACGCCGCACTCTCGGGCTCGGCGGCGGCCCGCAGGCCGATGGCGGCCACGGCCACTTCCGGATCCTGCTCCATGCGTTGCACGGCCAGGTTGGCCAGGTCGACCGAGGGCGCGAAGGCCTCGAGCGCCGTCAGCGCCGCGGCGCGCACGCTCGCATCCTCGTCCACCCTCGCGGCGCGCTCGAGCCACAGGCGCGCGGCGTTGCCGCCCATGTCGCCCAGGCCGTGGGCGGCTGCCCTGCGGACCCGCGCGCTGTCGTCGCGCTCGAGGCGGCCGCCGAGCTGGGTCAAGTAGATCGCGCGCTCGCTCTCCCGCGCGTTGACCGCCGTGCGAGCCAAGGCCTGCACCGCCACCGCGCGCCCGAAGGCGTCGTCGCGGGCGGTGGTCAGGGCCATCCACTCGTCGTCGGACTTCTGCTCGACGATCGTGCCGGGCAGCCAACCGCCGCGGTCGAAGCGCACCCAACGCGGCCGCGACGTCGCGGTGAAGCGCAGGGTCTCCTTGCGCGCGCCGATCGCGGTGCGGTGGACGTCCGTCTGGGAGCCGACCACGACCTCGACCTCGACCGGCACCTCGAACACCCGCGGCGTCCCGTCGCCGCCGCTCTGGCGCTGGCGCACGCGCAGGGCGACCTCGCCGGCGCTGGCGTCGTAGTCCCAAGAGACCTCGATGTCGGGGGCACCGGGTGCGTCGACCCACTGCTCGCGCAGGGTGGTCAGGTCGAGCTGCGCCAGGGCGCCGACCCGCGCGAAGAAGAAGTCGTCGGTGACCGCGCCCTCGCGCCCGGCGGTGATCAGCTCGCGCAGGCCCTCGACGAAGGCCGCGTCGCCGGCAACTCCGCGAACCAGGTGCAGCACCTGCGCGCCGACCGCGCCGCGCCAGCCGCCGTCGACCAAGTCACTGGGGTCGACGAAGTCCTCGGTCGAGAGGGCACCGGTGGGACCGTCGGGACGGCGCGAAGCTCCCTGGATGGCGGCCTGCTCGAGCGCGGCCGTGAGGGCCTCGCGCCCACCGATGGACTCGACGTACAGGGCCGTGGCGTAGCGACCCAGGGCCGGCGCCAACCAGACGTCGGACCACTCCTTCGCAACCAGCGCTCCGCACAGGGCGCTGTCGAGGGTCCGTGTCGCGACCGCCGAGCGACCGAGATCCTCGACGAAGGCGACGCCAAAGGCCCCCGCGCCGGGGCGCTGGGCCGAGGGGGCGTGGACCACACTCATGGACGGGGGCAGGGCCGCGGCGCCGATCAGCTCGCGGCCGAACGCCAGGGCGCGGACCAGCTCGGCCAGGGCGGCCTCCAGGTCGGCGCGACGCACGGGCGCGCCGAGGGCGGAGAGTTCCACCCCTGCGACGTTCGTCGCGACGCGCAGGTAGGGTCCCGCGGCGAAGCCCAGTTGATCGGGAGCGTGGCTGGTGACCGAGTCGAATCGCACCGTCGCCCGCCCGTCGGCCTCGGTGCGCTGGCGTCGGCCGGAGCCCGCGGCGATCCAGCTCGCGGGCAGGTCCAGGGTCAGGTCCGACGTGATCCTCTGCCCGGGGCGCACCACCGACGGGTACCACCAGGCCGACGTGCCGGGGCGGCCGTCGGTCACGGCCACGCGACCGCCGATGGCAGGCTCGTCGACGAAGGCCAGGCCGCGCTCGGGGCGGCCGCTGTAGGCAACCTGGACCTCGATCGTCTCGCCCTCGAGCAGCGGACCGCCGAGCATGATCGCCAGCTCGCCGTCCTGGTGGCTGAAGGGCAGCTCGGCGCCCGCGGCGTCGGTCACCGATTCGACCGCGAGGCGCTCCAGGCGCAGGGGCAACCACTCCACCCGCGGCGCGTCGGCCCGCACCCGAAGGTCGGCGAGGCCGTGGATGACCCGAGCCTCGGGATCCACGGAGAGCGCCAGGGAGACGTGCTCCAACGCCACGGGCGGCGCTTCGGGAGCCGGCTCGGAGGCACCCTCGGGGCGCCCGTCGACGGTCGCTGACCGGCAGCCGCCCAGGAGCGTGGATGCGACGAGGAGGAGGACCGGCGCGACGGCCGACGGGAGCTGCGGGAACGAGATCATGGAGCTTGTAGAGCGGGCGGCGCATCCTAACGAGTCCGCGCCCCCGGAGCCGACTCCGCAGCGCTCCGTCGCACCGATCGGTCGGCTTGACCGCCCCTGGGGGGTCCACCTACGGTTGCGCCTGTCGCGGACCCGATTCGGAGCTGGCCCGGCCCTCCCACCGCCCCTCACCCCAGATGCCCAGCTTCGACCAACGATCGCGACCCGCGGCGATCCAACCCGCCGATCGACGACCGGTCGCGGGCCCCCACAGCGGGGCGGCCGCCCTCGCGATCCTGGCCGGCCTGGCGACGGGCTGTGGCGGTGGCCCTGAGAGCGGGCCGCGGGGGGTCCTGTTGATCAGCATCGACAGCCTGCGCGCGGACCACCTCTCGTCCTACGGCTACCGCAGCAGCACGGCACCTGCGGAAGCGACCACGCCCAACATCGACCGGCTGCTGGCCGACCAGGGCACGCGCTTCGAACAGGTCGTTTCGACCACCAGTTGGACCCTGCCGTCCCACCTGGCCCTGCTCACGGGCCAGCCTGACGAGGTGCACGGGGTGCGCGACCTGCCCGATCGGCTGAGCCCTGAGCACCAACTCTTGGCCGAAGCCTTCGCCGACGAGGGCTGGCGGACCTTCGGCATCTGGTCCGGACCCAACCTGCACCCCTGGTTCGGCTTCGGCCGCGGATTCGAGACCTACGACGACTGTTCGAGTGTCGCGGTGGCCGACGCCGACGGCATGTTCGGCGTCGACGGCGTTGCGCCCGGCAGCGAAGCCTGGGGCGACGTCCGCAGCCTGCACGAGCGCTCCCACCACGGCGTCACCGGGCCGGCCGTAGTCGGTGCCTTCGAGCGGCGCCTGGCGGAGATCGGCGACGACGAGCGCTACTTCGCCTTCGTGCACATGTGGGACGTGCACTACGACTACAACGCGCCGCGCGCCTTCGACATCTTCTTTCCCGGCGCCGAGCGCTACGACGGTCCGATCGACGGTCAGGACTTCAAGGACTACGGACGGCGCTTCCTGGTCGACAAGGAGCCCCTCGACGACCGCGACCTGGCGCGACTGATCTCCCTGTACGACGCCGAGATCCGCTACACGGACGACAACATCGGTCGCATGCTCGCTGCCCTCGAGGCGCGCGGTCGGCTCGACGACTCACTGGTGGTGGTCACCTCCGACCACGGCGAGGAGTTCCTCGATCACCAGAATTTCGGCCACAAGAACGGGCTGTACGACGAGGTTCTGCGGGTGCCGCTGCTGTTGCGACTGCCCGGCACGATCCCGGCCGGACGCACGATCGCGCCGCTGGTGGGCCTGGTCGACGTGGCGCCGACGATCGCCGACTACGCGCGTCTTGTCGACTTCGGCAGCGGCGTCTTCGGGCACAGCCTGCGCCCCGCGATCGAAGGTGGCGCGCAGGTGGAACGCCCGCTGCCCTTGGAGCTGACCGTGCGGCCCCTGTCCCTCGATGTGCGCGGTGTGCGCGGACCTGGCTGGAAGGTCCTGCGACCCGGGCCGGGGCTGAAGCCGGGCCTCTTCGACCTCGGGCGCGACCCGAGCGAGCGTCGCTTCCTCGTGCCGCCCCAGGCCGAGCGCGAGGCCGACCCGCGCTTCGCACGCGCCGAGACCCTGTGGAGCGAGCTCGACGCCCTGGCCGCGCTGCGCGCCGGCGCCTCGCCGGGCGAGTTGCCGAGCGCGCTGCGCGAGCAGTTGATCGCCGCGGGCTACCTGGTGGACGACGGCGACGGTGGACCGGACGAGGGAGGTGAGCAGTGATCGGCGCGACTTCAGGACCTGCGGCGAGAGCGGAGACCGACCCGCACATCGCGCCGCCCTTGGCCGATCCGCCGGGGCGCTTCTTCGCCGTGCTGGTCGGCGTCAGCGCCCTGATGGCCGTCTTCACAGCGGGTTTCGCGGTGCACTACACCCAGGGGTACCTGCGCGTGCGAGCCGGCAAGGACATCGACGAGCAACGCGCGACCTTGCTCGGCGTGCCCTTCTTCAAGCGCACTTTCCTCGAGTTCAACGAGCGGCTGGCCCGCACCCTGCCCCGGGGCTCCAAGGTGCTCGTGGAGCCCAAGCCCCAGATCACGCCGGACGGCCGCAGCATTTGGCAGTACACCGGCCAGGCACGCTGGTTCCTGTACCTGAACCACTACGCCTACCCGGCCCGCGTGTACGTGCGACAACCCGAGCTGGCCAGCGGCACGCTGGTCGACTACCCGCGCTGGCTCGACTACCACTTCCTCGAACTCGAGGGCGAGGACGGCGAGTCCCTGGTCGCACGGGATGAGGCCGCGATCGACGCCCTCGGGATCGAGTACCGACTGCGCTACCCGGTCACCAAGCGCTTCCTGATCGACCGCGTCGACCTCGCCCAGCGCGTCGATGGCGAGTGGGTGCCGATCGAGTTGGCGCCGCGCATCGGCTCTGGTCCGACCCAGGCCGAGCTCGACGCCGAGGCCGCCGCCGAAGCCCTGGAAGATGAAGGGGGTGGCGCGTGATCACTCCCGCCTCCCTGCTGGTCGGCTTCGCCCTGTGGTCCTTCGGCCTGGGCGTCCTGGCCCTGATCGAGCGACTCTGGGGCGGGCGCCCGCGCTCCCGCGTGGAACGCCTCGGCCTCGGACTGGCGCTCGGTCTGTCGATCGTGCCCGCCCTGTGGACCGCGATCGTCGCCGTCGGTGGTCCCCTCTCCAATGGAGCGGGGCGTTGGTTGGTGATCGGGCTCGGACTGGTCGGCCTGCCCGGGCTAGCGAGCTTGCGGCGCGGCGGTGCGCCCCTGCCGCGCGAGCCCTGGCGCCCGACCCAGATCGGTCTCGCCGCCGGCTGCCTCTTCTTCCTGGGCTTCGCGCAGGTGTACACGTCGACCCTGCCCATGCACCTGTTCGATCCGGTGTTCCACTTCGCCTACAAGGGCAAGTTGGTTCACGAGGAGGGCTTCGGCACCGAATCGTGGATGGTGATTCCGCCCGAGCTGGAAGCGCACCGCTCCGTCGGCCGACCGATCACGCACCCCAACTACCCGCCGGGGATTCCCGCGCTGCACGCGGCCGTGGCCACCGTCGGCGGGCACTTCGACGAGGATGCGACGCGCAGCCTGATGGGCCTGTACGTCCTGATCGGCGCGGCGGTGCTGTGGAGCGTGCTGCGACCGCGCGGCCGTTCGCCGGCCCTGTACGGCGTGTTGATGCTGGCCTCCCTGCCGCTGCTCTACTACTCGCGGCTGCCCTACAACTACGTGTCCTGGTCGACCGACGCCGGCGTGGCCGAGTCGCAGTTCGTCGAGTCCTTGACCGTCGTGCCGCTGGAGCTCCTGCGCTCCGCGGCCGGCCTGTTGGTCTGGGACGACGTCGGTACGCCCGGCTGGCGCATGCCCGACGGCTGGACCCTCGACGGGGCCGGCGACCTGCCCCTGGCGGTGCTCCTCGCGGCCGGCGCGGTGCTCCTGTTGCGACGCTCCCCGGGCAGCGGGCTGGACTCGGACCGCGCCGACTCCGTGTTGGCCGGCCTGTGCCTGGGCGGCGCCGCGCTGGTCAAGAACGAAGGCCTGGCCCTGGCCGCGGTGACCTTCGCGATCTTCGGCGCCGCAATCCCCTGGCGACGCATCGTGCGCTCCAGCGCCGACGCCGCGCACACTCGACCGCTGGTCGCCCTGGTCGTGTCGGGCTTCACTTGCGCCCTGTTGATCGCGCCGTGGCTGGCGATCCGGGGCCAGATCCCGTCGATCGACGAGGACTACCCCCGCGCCCTGGCCGCGCTGGCGGGACTGGGTGAGCCTCCGCCGGGCGCAGGCGTGACCAACAACACCCCCACCGATCTGGCCGGGGCCCTGGCTCGGCTGCCGGTCGTGCTGCTCGGCTTCGCGACCTCGCTCGGCCACGTGCTGCGCTGGGACCTCTTGTGGGTGGTCTTCGGCGCCGCGGCCGGCTGGTGGACGATTCGCCGTCCCCTGGCACTGATGCGTCATCCGATGCTCCCGCTGCTGATCCTCGTCGTCGCGACGTTCGCGATGTACGCCGTGATCCTCTTGGTCACGCCCTGGGACCTGGCTCACCTCTACACCACGACCATTCCGGGTCGCTTGATCCTGCACGTGGCGCCCCTGGCGATCGTGGTCTCGATGAGCTTGCTGTGGGCTCGAGGCCGCGAGCGCCGGGGCGCCGCGGTGCAGGCGTCCAGCGACAACAACACCCCGGAACCGTCCGCATGAGCCAGCCCTCGAGGATCGGACGCGCCGCAACCGATGTGGTCGCGATCGCGATCGGCCTGGTCGCAGCGAGCTACGGCCTCTACGCCGTGGAGACCCTGATCCTCGCTGGCACCTTCCCGGGCGCGGCGTCCTGGACCGATCGAGTTCCGGTCGTGTCGCGGTCGAGCCTGGCGTTGCTACTCATTGCCGCGGCTTGGCGGCGACCCGGCTGGACCTCCGTGGCCGGCGCGGTCGTCGCGTGGGCCCTCGGCACCAGCGCCGTGTGCGAGCTGCCATCCTTCGCGACCAACTTCGACCTGGGCGACACGCCCTACCTGTGGCCGTGGATGCTGGCCATCGGAACCCTCTTGGGACTCGCGACCCTGGGATTCGCCGGGCCGAAGGACGCAGGCGCGCGGCTGGCGGTGCTGGCCGTGTTCGGAGCCACCGCCAACGGCAAGCTCTTCTCGCGGCACGACGAGGCCGTCTTCGCCCTCTTGGCGGCCTGCGTGCTCTTGCTCGTGCTCGAGCTGGCACGAACGCCCCTGCGGCCCCTGGGTCGCGGAGGCCGCGTGGTGCTCGGCGTCGGCCTCAGCTTCACCCTCTGGGTCCTCGTCGCCGCGCTCCTCGGAGACAGCGTCGGTCAGGGCCTGCGAGTCTTCGCACGCGTCGCGGCCGGCGGTGCCCTGGCCCTCTGTCTGGGGCTCCTGCTCGATTCGAGCGGTCGTCGCGCCGTGGCCGTTGCCCTGCTGGCCGGCGTCGGCGCGAGCCTGACCCTGCTCGCGGTCGGCTACACCGAGACGGCGCAGGTCACCGGCTGGACCGCGCTGCTGGATTCGCGCCTGCGGCTGTTCGACATGCACCCGAACGGCATCGGCCCGCTCTTCGCGGGCGGTGCGACCCTGGGCCTGGGCTTCGCGCTCGCCGGGGGGTCCTCGCGAGCCGTTCGCTGGGGCAGCGTCGCCCTGGCCCTTTGCTCCGTCGCCGCCCTGATACAGACCGACAGCCGCGCCAGCCTGCTGGGCCTCGGCGCCGGACTGGCCACGTTCGCGCTGGCCTTCACGAGCCGCGCGCCGCGCGACGGCCGGCCGTGGTACGCGGGCGCCGTGCTCCTGATCGCGGCCGGCGCCGGGTTCTGGGCCTCGCCCGCCGCCGACGGCCTGCGGGTCCGCTTGGATGGCATGGCTGGCGGCCTCTCTGCCCTGGGCCAGCGCTACCACTTCTGGCGCATGGCCCTGGCCTCCCTGCGCGAGTCGCCGTGGTTCGGCGTCGGTCCGAACCAGTACCACGTCCACGCCAAGTACGCCCTGCCCTCCTTCTACGACGGCACGACGCAGACGCTCCACACCCACAATCTGCCCCTGGGGATCGCCGAGGGCGCCGGTTGGCCGGCGCTGTTGCTCTACGGAGCCCTGTTGCTCTGCACCATCGAGGCGGCGCGACGAACCCTGCGCGCCGCCGAGACCCGTGCCGATCGGGCGCTCCCGGCGGGGGTCCTGGCCAGCCTGATGGCGCTGCACGCGTCCAACCTGCTCGATCTGGGGCAGAGCCAGGGAACCTTCGTTCCGACCCTGGGTTGGATCGCGCTCGGCTGGTTCGCAGCGGCGGCCGTGCGCGAGCATCGCGTCGCCCCAGCCCCGGTCGCCGGGGTGCTCGCCGTGGCCCTCGTCGGCTTGGTCTTCGCCGTCGCGCAGCCCCTGGCGGGCGCGGCCCTGCGCGAGCGCTCGATCGCCTTGCACGACCGCGGCCGGCCCGACGAGTCCCTCGCAGTTCAGGAACGAGCCCTGGCCATCGACCCGGGCGACACCGGCGGACTTCCGGCCGTCGCGCGCATGGCCGCGCGCATGGGCAGGCGCGAGGTGGCCCTGGCCCTGCGCGAGCGACGTGTGGAGTCCGCTCCCGGCAACGCCAGCGCCCACCTGGCCCTGGCGCGCGAGCAGCTCGCCCAACTTCGCCTGCCGGCCGCGCGACGCAGTCTGGCCAAGGCACGGGAGCTGGACCCGCTCGGCGAACAGCGCGCTGACTTCGAGGTGCTCGAGGCGACCATGGACCTGGCCGAGGGCGACGATGCAGCGGCGTTGGAAGCGTTGATTCGCGCTTGCCTCGTGCACGGCACGCCCTGGGAGCGACTGCCGACCGTCAAGCTGTCCCCCGACGAACAGGGACTGCCGCGTCTGGCCTTCGCGGGCGCGGACGGGCGACCTGCGATCCCGCTCGAGGTCGTTCTCGACGAGGTGGCGCGCCGCGCGATCGAGCGTGTGGACAGCGACCCCGTGGGCGCCAGGCGGGAGTTGATCGACGCCGTGCACGGCTTCCGCGCCGAGGGCCGGCCGGATCGTGGCATCGAGTGGATGCGTGTCTATTCGGAGCGACTCGGCGTCGATCGGATGGCGAGCATGTTGGTGGTCGAGCTCGACTCGCTGCTCTCCGCGGGGCGCTCCCAGGAGGCGCTGGACCTCGCGGTCCACACGGCCGACGCCGCCCACAAGGCTCTGCTGTTCCGACAGGCCCTGGCTCTGCGCGCCCTCGGAAGGGACGCTGAAGCGCTGGAGGTGGCCGAGCAGGCCCACGCCGCCCGCGAGGGCAACGACCTGTTCTTCGACGCCGGCACCTACCGCCCGCTCGCGCTCCTGCGGTGCGAGCTGTTGGGCGAGGCCGGTCGCTGGACCGACGCCGCCGCCGCCCTGCGACTGGCCCTTCAGGACACCCAGAAGCCGGACGACCGTCTGGCCGCAGCGACCGACTTCTGGCAACGCATCCTCGACGCCGAGCCAAGCCGCGAGGCCCTGCTCGACGCCATCGAGGTCCTGGGCCTGACCCTGGGCGCGAAGCTCGAGGCGCCGGACCGCACCGGCGCCATGGACGCCCGCGCCCGCCGCGCCCTGCGCGCCTGGGGCGGCGAGCCCGCGGACCTCCTGCGGGCCGTGCGCGGCCGCCTCGCCGGCCGCGGCCTGGCCGCCGAGGAGCTGCTCGACGCCTTCGGACGCCTGACTGCGGGCTGAGGGCGGCGAGCGCCAGGTACACGCCACCAGGGCGCTCCGTCCTTCCGCTGGCGCAGGCCTGCGGGCCCCTCCCGAGCCGGCTCGTCACGCCAGCTCCAGGTCGTGGCGGCACGCGGGGCGCCGCCGCAGGGCGAGGCGGGCGTCTGTAGCGCAGATCCTGGCGACGGGCGGGGGCCGAATGGAAACGGGGCAGGTCGGGTCGGATAGGGTTGGAACCATGCCCCACGACTGCTCCCCTTTCCGCGGCTCCTGCTTGCTGCTTCGCGGACTCGTTTCACTGACTCTGGTCGCCAACGTCGCTGCCGGATCGACCCAAGAACCCGGGCCCGAGTCGAAGGCGGCGCCCGCGCCTCCGCCCCCCGCCGATGGCCGCTTGTACGCGACCGAGAACGCCGCCCGCGGCGAGCGCACGGCGGGCTTCGGCTTCGACGTCACCGGTGTGGGCGACTGGGATCGCGACGGCATCGCGGACGCGGCGGCGTCGGCGCCGGCGCTCGGGGAGGACACCCCTGGCGCCGTCTGGGTCCTGTCGGGCAAGACTGGGCGCGAGTTGGCCCACTTCTTCGGCGCGCCGGGCGAGGAGTTCGGATACGCGATCGCCGGGGACCTCGACGTCGATCACGACGGTGTCGGCGACTTGTTGGTGGGTGTGCGCTCGGCGGCCGGCGGCGGACTGCGGCGGGGCGAGGTGCGCTTCTTCTCGGGACGCACGATGGCACCCATGAAGCACTTGCTGACCGGCGAGGTGGACCACGCCATGTTCGGCAGCGCCCTGGCGATCATCGGCGACTTGGACGACGACGGAATTCGCGACATCGCCGTGGGAGCGCCCGGCGAGGCGCGCGACGCGGGCACCGTACGGATCCATTCGGGCAAGACCCTCGAGCCGATCGCCGTACTGCGGGGCAGCGGCCCAGGCGACCGCTTCGGCAGT
This sequence comes from Engelhardtia mirabilis, assembly GCA_007751255.1. Classification (GTDB taxonomy): domain Bacteria; phylum Planctomycetota; class UBA1135; order UBA1135; genus Engelhardtia; species Engelhardtia mirabilis. The sequence goes on along the minus strand of CP036296.1, from coordinate 2,721,448 downwards.
GCCATTGCCTCCGCAGGTGACGTCAACGCCGACGGGCGCGAAGACTTGATCGTGGGCGCGCCGAACGAGCGGGGAGTCCACCCCGAATCCGGCACGGTGCGGATCTTCAACGCGCGCACACAGCGCCCCTTGCGAACCCTCTACGGCGAGCTGCCCCACGAACGCTTCGGCACGCGGGTAGCGGGGATCGGCGACGTGACCGGCGACGGACGCTCCGAGTACGCGGTGGCCTCGCCTTCGGCCGAGTTCGGTGGTCTGGCCGACGTGGGCCGAGTGCAGGTCTTCGACGGACGGTCCGGCGAACGACGCTTCATCCTGAACGGCAGCAGCGCGGGCGACTTCTTCGGCCGCGGCCTGGCCGGAGGGATCGACGTCAACGGCGACGGCTGGCCCGACCTGATCGTTGGATCGCCCTATGCGACGCAGCGCATCGGGCGTACGGATCGACGGGCAGGCGCGCTGCGCTGCTACAGCGGAGTCGACGGCGCCCTGATCCAGGACATTCCCTCTCGCCTGCGCGGTGAGCTGCTCGGTTGGAACGTGGCCGTCCTGCGCGACCCCCGTGACGCTGGATCCCCGGTGGGCATCGCCATCGGCGGACCCGGTCGCCGCGGAACCCCGCCCCAAGCCGGCGACCCGCCGACGCGCCAGGGTTCCCTGCGTCTGTACGAGCGCCGGCCTGAATGAGTTTCGCGCTGCAACGAAGCGCCGGCCATTGCGGGATCACTGCAAGCCGATACGCAGGCGCTTGAGCTCGTCCAGAGCGCGCTTCGCATCCTCGCCGGCGTGGTTGTCGACGTTGTCGGCGGCCAGGCGTTCGAACTTCGAGACCAGACTGTCGGCGTCGCGCTTCTTCTTGAGCTTGTCGAAGCGCCCGCGCAGGCGCGCGACGTCGCGCTGGGCCCCGGCGATCTCGACTGCGGCGTCGTCGCCCTCGACTTCTTCGACCAGCGCCTCAACGTCCGCAGCCTGGGGCAGGCCTTCGAGCATGCGGACCGTGTCGTCGCCTTCGTTCAGAACCCGCGCGTAGTCGCCGCTGGCTCGCGCGGCGCGGAGTCGCTCGACGCGGAAGGTCACCAAGCCCTTGACCGACTCGACCAGTTCGGTGCCCAGGTCGCCATTCTCGGACCTGACGGCAGTCGCCGCCTCCAGTGCCTGCGCCAGTCGCCCCTTGCGGATCTCCTGGGCGACCTTGTCGGCGTCGCGGGGCCAATCGAACATCGGCCGCGGCAGGGCGCCGGTGATGTGGGGTGCGATCACGTCCGCCGTGACCTGTCCGCCGTAGCCCGACCAACCCACGGTGCCCGCCGGATCCACCAGCAAGGCGTGGGGATAGGAGGCGATCAGCGCGAAGCGCTGCAGCTCCTCTCCGCGCATCAGGGCGAAGCCGAACTTCGCCTGGCGGACCTCGATCCACGTGCGCAGCTCGGCCTCGTCGTCCTCGGGGGTGACGGCGACGACGGAGAGGCCCCGCGAACCGTAGGTGTCGACCAGCACGTTCAAGTGTGAGACGAGCTGATCCGAGGTCTGCTCCCCGGGCTGCACGAAGACGAGCAGCACGGCCCGCCCGAGGTAGTCCTGGTACTCGGCGGCGGCGGTATTGCCGAACTCGCGCAGGGGCGGCTCGATCATCTCCATGCCCACCTGGGCGGGGCAAAGGGCGGACAGGGCCAGCGCGGCGGCGGCGGCCCGGGCGGGGGCCGCCAGCGTGTGCAGGAACATCGGAGTCATCCTTCGGTCGAGAAATGCGAGTGGTCCGGCGCCTGGGTGCGAGCGCCGACCCGACGCGATCGGGGCGGTGTCGCAGGTGCCCCATCGGGACTATGTTTCGTGGACCCCAAATCCACGACCATGGCGAACCAGACCCCGCTGATTCTTGCAGGGCGCTCCGAGCACCGCGAGCGCCACCTCGAAGTACCCGATCGCTCGGGTGCCGGGCCGCCCACCGAGGTGGCCCTGGCCGGACCCCAGGACGTGGAGGGCGCCTTGGCGGCGAGCGCCGCGGCCCGTGGGGAATGCGCGGCCCTCGCCCGCCACGCGCGCGAGCGCGCCCTGCGACAAACCGCGGAAGCCCTGGAGGCCCGTGCGGAGGAGTTCTGCGAGCTGATCGTGTCCGAGGTGGGCAAACCCCGGCGGGATGCTCGCGGGGAGGTCTCTCGGGCGGTGTCGACCTTCAGGCTGAGCGCGGCGGAGTGTAGCCGCGCGGGGGGCGAGAGCATGGAGCTCGACCATCTGCCGGCGACCGAGGGCTATTCGGCCCTGACGCGGCGGGTGCCGATCGGTGTGTGCAGCCTCATCACGCCCTTCAACTTCCCGCTCAACCTGGTGGCGCACAAGGTCGCGCCGGCCATCGCGGCCGGCTGTCCGTTCGTCCTCAAGCCGTCGGACAAGGCGCCACGCTCGGCCCTGGCCCTGGGCGAGTTGTTGCTGGAGACGGACCTGCCCCGGGGAGCGATCAACGTCCTGCCGCTCGAGGTCGAACACGCCGGGCCGTTGATCGACGACGAGCGCGTGGCCTTCCTGTCGTTCACCGGCTCCGACCGCGTGGGTTGGGAACTGGCCCGGCGCGCGGCGCCGCGGCGGGTGGCGCTCGAGCTGGGCGGCAACGCCGCGTGCATCGTGGACGAGGGCAGTGACCTCGAGGACGCCGTCTCGCGCCTGATCGTCGGGACCTTCGGTCAGTCCGGTCAGAGCTGTATCAGCGTGCAGCGCATCGTGGGCCATCACTCGCTCTTCGCAGAGCTGCGCGAGCGCCTCATCGACGCCACCTCGAAGCTGGTGGTGGGCGACCCCAGATCCGATGCGACCGTCGTCGGCCCGCTGATCGACGAGGACGCCGCGCGGCGACTGGAGGGCTGGATCGCCGACGCGGCCCGGGGCGGCGCGCGAACTCTGATCGGCGGCGAGCGGCAGGGCGCAGTGTTGCAACCGACCCTGCTCGAGAACGTCCCCCACGACTCACCCCTGTGGTGCGCCGAGGCCTTCGGGCCCGTCGCCGTCCTGGAGCCCTTCGACGACTTCGACGAGGCCCTGAATTGCGCCGGTGAGGGCCCCTTCGGGCTCCAGGCGGGCCTGTTCACCGGCAACCTGGATCGCGCCCTGCGCGCCTTCGAGCAGCTCGAGGTGGGCGCCCTGGTCGTGGGTGACGTGCCCACCTTCCGCTCGGACGCGATGCCCTACGGTGGCGTCAAACGCTCGGGCATGGGCCGCGAGGGGCCGCGCTACGCGATCGAAGAGATGACGGAGCTGCGCACGCTGATCCTGCATCGGCGCTGAGGGTCGTCGCCCGTCCCCCGGGCGAGCGAGCGCGGGAGCCGGCTTCTCGAACCCACAGGGACCCGAACGCGACGGGCGCCGCCCCCCCGCCCGCTTCGGGACGGAGGGCCGGCGCCCGTGCTCGTCAGCGCGAGTTCACTTGAGCTGGGGTCGAAGTTGAGTCAACTCGGCCATCAGGTCGCGCGCCTGTTCGGCGGCGAATGAGCCGCTGAACTCTTCCGACAGCTGCTCGAGCTTCTCGACCAGCTTGTCGACTTCCTTCTTCTTCTTCAGCTTCTCCAGCCCCTCGCGCATCTTCGCGATGGCGCGCTGGGCGGAGACGACCTCCTGAGCGTCGTCGTCCTCGTCCACTTGGTCGAGCAGCGCCTGGATCTCCGCCGCCTGGGGCAGGTCGTCCAGGGACTTGACCAGGTCAGGGCCGCGATCGACCAGGGTCATGAAGTCGCCCTTCTCGTGGGCCTTCTTGAGGGAGTCGACCCGCGAGGAGATCAGCGTCTCGACCGCCGAGCGAATCTCCACCGCGAGCTCTTCACCCGCGGCCTCGTACTCCTTGGCTTCGGCCAGGGCCACGGCGAGTTCGCGGTCCTGGATGGCCTTCTTGATCTTGCTCGCCTTCTTGGGGAAGTCGAACAGCGGCACCGGCAGGGCGCCGTCGAGGTTCTGCTCGATGATGCTTCCGCCCAGGTTGCCCGGATGACCGGCCCAGACCACGCGTCCCTCGGGGTTGATCAGGATGGCGTGGGGCCAGCCCTTCATCTCCGCGAACTTCTGCAGGTCGCTGCCCTTGAAGTACGCGTAGGGGTAGGTGGCTCCCTTGTCCTTGATCCACTTCTCGGTGTCGGACTTGCCTTCATTGGTCACGCCAATGATCGTGAGTCCCCGGCTTCCGTACTCAGCCTGAAGCTCGTTCAGGTGCGGAACCGAGGCCCCACAGGGGCCTCACCAGTAGGCGAAGAATTCGATCAGGATCGTGCGCCCGGTGAAGTCGCCGAAATCGTTCGCATCGGTGTTCGCGAAATCGTCGAGCTCAATGTTGTCGGGGACGACCTTGCCCACCTGGGCGTCGGCCGGGCCCGCCAGCCCGATGGCCAGCAAGGGCACAGCGAGTAGTGCCGCGAGTCTTCTCATGGTGTCGGTTGTCGGTTGTCGCGGGCCCCGACCGTGAGCGGGATCGCTCGGCGGGACGCTTCCGGGGGGCGAGGGAACCCGCGTTCGTCTCCGGGATGATGCGCCTCGGTCCCGCCGCCCGCCAGACCCGATCCCCGGCCCTGGGTCGCCCAGAGCGCCGGTCGGCCGTCTCGGAACCCGCGCCAGGGGGGGGCCTGGGTGCAAATCCTGCCCTCGGACCCCGCTCTGTGGAACTCACCGGTAGGCGACGGCCGTCCAAGGGGCTAGAGGGGACAACCACCTTCGCCCAGCGCCTTGGACTTCCTGCTCGAATGCATCGGGTTCCCGCCCGAGTACGACCACGACGGTCTGCCCGACCTGGTTCGCCAGCTCGGCGAGGCGACCCCGTGGCGCGATCCCGATGGCGCCGACCGGCGTCTGGCCCTGGGGGGCGGTCTCGAGCTGCGCCTCGACGAGGGCGATCAGCTCGCCGGTCCCGACGTGTGGCCCTTCTATGCTTCCCCCGGGCGCCTGCGCCTGGCGGTCGACAGTGTCGATCTGATCCCCGACGCGCCATTCGACGGGCTGCTGCGGGGCCTGGCCAATCCTCCACGACCGGGCTTCGCGAACTCGGAGACCAGCTTCCGCTTCACCACCTGGGTCGGCGATCGACGCCGGCTGCCGCGCCCCCTCGAGAGCGGTCATGTCCTGGCCGTCAGTACGGCCGGCTTCGCCCTCGACATCGCCCAAGTGGGCGGCAGGCCCAGGGGGCTGCGACCCGAGGGACGGATTTCGCCCTTGGGCGGCGATGAGGACCCGGGCGGATGCGTGGAGCTGCACCTGCCGATCCTGGCGGCCGAGGAGCTGGAGAATCCGATCACCGGTCTGGCCGTCCAACGCCTGGAGGTTCACGCGCCGGGGACGCCCCTCTCGGTCTTCGTCAGCCGCTGGCAGCTGGAGGCGGACGGACTGCGGACGCCGGCCGTGGGTGATTGGCTGCGCGGGACGTTCCTGTTCAGTGGTCGCATCAGTGGCGGACTGCCCTCGCCGACCCGTCGCTTGGGTCGGGCCTTCGGCTGAGTTCGCGGCGACCGGGCTCGCGGTCACCGGGCTCGCCCAGGCTCGCGGCAGCATGGCTCGCCCAGGCTCGCGGCAGCATGGCTCGCCCAGGCTCGCGGCAGCGGCCGACACGGCGCCTGGCACCGCCCTGCGGGCACTGTTAGCGTCTCGGCGAATGACCGGCGCCCAATCTCGCGAACCCGGCAGTCCCGCGCGCGCCGCACTGGGCGCCGCGGTCCTGGCCCTGGCCTTCCTGATTCCGCGCACGGCGCCGGGCGTGACCTTCGAAGACGCCGGCGAACTCGCAGCGGCCGCGTCCTGTTGGGGCGTTCCCCATCCGCCAGGCTATCCCCTGTGGATGCTGGTGGCGGCGCCCATGGCGCACCTTGCGAGTTGGATCGGCCTCGACCCGGCGCGGGCCCTGGTGCTGCTGAGCGCGACCTGCGCCGCAGGAACCTGCGCGCTCCTGGCCAGGTTGGCCAGCAAGTGGGGAGCATCGACAACAGTGGCCGTTCTAGCAGGCCTCTTGCCCCTGGCCGCGCCGACCTTCACCTCCCAAGCGCTCATCGTCGAGGTCTACGCCCTGGCGGCCTTCGTGCAGGTGGCCGCCCTGTCCGTCGCCCTCGCGCCGCGGCCGCGATCACTGCGGGTGGGTGTGCTCTTCGGGCTGGGGTTGTGCGCCCACGCCAGCACGCTCTTGCTCGCGCCAGTCGCGGCGATCGCAGCCTGGCGCGGAGCGCGGTTCAGGGGTCTTGCCCTTGCGAGCGCGGGCGGCGTCGCGGGGCTCCTTCCATTCGTCTACGTGCCCTTGGCGGCCGCCGCTGACCCGGCGGTCAACTGGGGTGACGCCCGCACGGGCCAGCGGCTCTTGGAGCACCTCACCCGACAGGGCTACGCGGGCGACGGCGGCGCGCTGGGCCCGCGGATCCAGTTCGTGCTCGAGCAGGCGTTGCTTCAATGGCCGGCGATCGCAGCCCTCGCGTTGGTCCTGGCCCTTTGGCTGGGCCGACGCGGGGTCGGCGCCGCGATGGTCGGCTCACTGGCAGCGACCCTCGTCCTCGGCGCGGTGATCGGCGTTCTGGCCGTGCCCTACGACGTGACGCCCTTGGCCCTGCGCACACGGATAGCGCCGACCTTCATTCCATTGGTCCTGCTCGTTTCGACCCTCGGCGGGACCGCGTTGATTGCGCTCGAACAACGCCTGCGCGCGCGCGCCGGGGCCGCCACCGCTCCACTGCTGGTGGCAGCAGCGCTCGCCCTGGCCCAGGTCCCCGCGCCATCGGTCGCCTCCGGTGCAGTGCGGATGTCCCGGGCCGACGGCGCCCAGCGCTACCTGCGCGAGACCCTCGAGGCCTGCCCCCCCGACGCGATCCTGGTGCTGAACAGGATGGGTTTCACCGACATCCTCGGTTTCCCCGTGCTCTACGGCCAGGTGGCCCTGGGCCTGCGCCCCGATGTGACAGCGATCGACCGCGCGCTGTTGACCACGCCGTGGTACCGCGAGCAGCTCGCCGGTCGTGCGCCCGACCTCGCGCCTGCGATCCTCGCCCTCGGCAACACCTATGGCGCCGATCCCGAGCGCTTCGGCGACCCGCGCCAGGCACGTCTGGCTTCGGCCGAATTCCTACAGACAGTCTTCGACGGTCCGCGGCCGGTGGTGTTGGTGGAGCGACCGGGCGCCAACGTCCTGCGCGGCCGACCGATCACCCCCAACGAGCGACTGTGGTTCGTGGGCGCCCCGCCCCCACCGGAGCCGGAACCGGTGGGGCCCGCGTGGGCATGGCTCGCGGGCCAACCGGCCGACCCATGGACCGAGGAGTTGTCGGGCCTCGCCGCCGAGCGGGATCTCGCGCGCGCCGAAGCGCTCCGCGCCGCTGGCCGCGAGGCCGACGCGGATCGGCTCGAGGCTGTGCGCCGGTAGTGGCGCGCGCAGGAACCTCGCCCGTCGCGTCCGAATCAGCCGCGCGTCGCCGCCGGTACGTAGCTCGAGAAGCGCACCGCGGCGACCCCACCCTCGAGCGGCCGGCTGAAGCTCGCGTAGTCTTCGACGACGAAATCCGTGCCGTGCGGGATGGTCCGGAGGGAGACGACGGCCTCCGAGTCGAGCGCAAAGGGCGGGAAGCGGATCCAGAACACGCCCTCCACGTCGGACTGGAAGGCGGTGCGTCCGCCATCGCCCCAGTCGAGCTGCACCAGGGCGTAGGGCACCACCGCCCCGTCCGCGCCCCTGACCTCCATGCGGATCTCGACCCCCGTGTCCGGACCGACCTGCTCGACGCCCGCGGCGATCAGCTCGGCCAGGGGGAAGGGGCCGCGGAACTCGCGCTGGTCCTGGGCTCCGGCCACGCCGCAGCCGGCCAAGGGCAGGACCGAGAGGGCCACGGCCAGGATTGCACCTCGGCAGAGCTTCATTGGATCGGGTGGTTCGGGTACTCGGGAAACTCCCGCGCCATGCTCGACACGGTTGGCGGAAGCACGGTGGTCAGGTGGCTCATCGCAGCCTGGTCGTCCATGTGGAGCACTACCAGGCCGTTGCGGTCGATGCGCACGTCGAAGGTGCCCTGGTCCCAGGTGAAGCGGAGGTACTTACCGCCGGCCATGATCACGTCGCCGTCGTCGTCGAGGGTCGTGGCGCGCATCACCAGCGGCTCGCTCTCGGGCACGAACAGGCCTGCGCGGTAGCGGTGGTAGAAGTCCTCGGTCAGGTCGACGTCGAAGACGAACTCGCCGTGCAAGTCGAACTCGATGCGGGTGCCGCCGCCGGAGTCCTGGGCACCACCCGTGAATGCCAGCAGTGCCAGGGGGGCCGCGACGCCGAGCATCCGACCCCGGGCGCCGCGCCCCGCCGGCCGACGCTCGCACTCAATGGGGCGGGTAGATGCGCTCATGGAAGGTCTCTCCGTGACAGGCGTGGCAGAAGCCGGTGAAGGTCGATGCCCCCTCGATCAGGGGGGCCATGTCCGCGGCAAAGGCGGCCTCGCCCCCCTTGCCGCAAGCGATCAACTCGACCGCCTCGCGCTGGGTCTGGAGCCGGACGATGCCCAGGGGGGCCACGTCGGCGCTGAACCACAGCTTGCCGACCAACTCGTCACCTGACTCCGAACCGGCATCCAGGAGGAAGACCTCGAACGTCCTGCAGGGCAGGCTCCCATCCCCCACCTGCAGTTCGACCTGCTGGCCCTCGCGCAACTCGTAGCCCGAGGTGATCTCCTGCGGCCCCTCGGTGCTGACAAAGGGGATGTAGCCGTCCTGGTAGGACACCGCCGGCGTGGCCTCGGTGATGCGCAGGTCGCGAGGGTTGGCCAGTCGGTAGGTCTCCTCGAGCCTGCCGCGGAAGGCGTGCAGACCGGCGATCCGGAGCCAGTGCATCGGGCGGAAGGCCATCCCGAACTGTGCCGTGTAGGCATCGGCGGGATCGGCCTCACGCAGCACCTCGGCGCGCACGTCACGCAGGTATCGCTCCTCACCAGGCTGCTTCTCGTCCCCGCGTTCGAGGAGTCGGTAGTCGGCGAACTGACCCGGCTCCCAGGATCCGATGCCGAGCTCGGCGGGTCTCACCATGTAGATGAGGTCCTCCAGGTCGAAGAGCCCGCGGGGACGCTCGGTGGTGACCATCCGATCGAGCACCGGCGGTGGAGGGGCCGGCTCGTGGGCCGCGAGCAGGCGCGGCCCCAAGGTCAGGGTGAAGGTCGTCGCCAGCAACAACGCCAGGCCGAGCTGGACCCAGATGGAGTCGAAGCTGAACCATCGTTCGGCGGACTTGCCCATCAGTTGTGATCCTCCTGCAGTTCGAGCGGATCCATCCGCGCGATCCAAGGCTCCATCCCCGGGGGCGTGAGCTCGACGGATCGGGTGTCGATCGCCTCGAACTCGACCACGACCGCGGTCTCGCGCCCCGGCTCGATCTGGACTTGGATCCGACGCGAGCCGAGCACCTCGTGCCAGATCACGACCTCTCGGGGGCCAGCCGGCAACCCGTCGATCCGTACTTCACCTTCACTGCCCGTGACCCCGTGGAAGGGGTGGTCGAACACGTGAATGAAGGCGCGCATCCACGAATGCGTGTCGCAGTCGATGCGGTAGACGCCCGCATCGCGCAGGGTCCGCTCGAGCGATACGCCCTCGTCCACCAGGGTCACGTTGAACACAGTGCGCTCGCCATCGAGCCAGCCGTGGGGGTTGTGGGTGATGTTGTCGCGGTTCGTGAGCAGCAGTCGACTGCCCACCGGTGCGGTCTGCACGCGGGGCTCCAACAGGCAGCCCGCCGAACGCAGGTCCAGGTGCAGGGCTTCACCGGCAGCGACCTGCTCGCCCGGATCCACCGAGACGACAGCGTCGGCGATCCGTCCGCCTTGGACGCGCAGGACGGGGTCGCGCAGCTCGGCTCCGCAGTGCTCCACGTTCTTGTCCGCCACGATCAGCGGCGCATCGGGCGCCTCACCCACCAACCTCACCTCGCAGCGCAGACTGCCGCGGCCAAGGGGAGCCTCGGCCCGGACCACTGCGGGCTCGACGGCATCGCCCGCGCCGCATCCGACGACCAATCCCGCCGCCATGGTCGCGAGCGCGACCAGGGCCCGGGCGGCGACTCGATTGCGCTCAGTCTGCATGTCCGTCCCTTGCTCCCTCACGGAACAGGCCGCTGTCCAGTCGGAAGACCGGGCCGGTGAGGCTCTCGAGGAAGGCCCGCAGGTCTTCCAACTGCGCCGGCGAAAGGTCGAGGGGCCGCAGCTCCGGGTCCAAGTTCGGATTGGCTCGGCCGCCCTCGTTGTAGAACGTCAGCACATCGTCGAGGGTCTCCAGACTCCCGTCGTGCATGTAGGGCGCCGTGAGCTCCACGTTGCGAAGGGTGGGAGTCTTGTAGCGCCCCAGGTCGTCGTGGTCCCCGGTCACGGCGAAGCGACCTGGCCGGCTGGACGTGCCGTCGAAACCGACGCCGAGGTTGTGGAACAGCTCATCGGTGAAGTTGGTTCCCGTGTGGCAAGTGGTGCAGCCAGCTTCTTGACGAAACAGGCGCAGGCCGCGTTGGGCGGCCTCCGAGAGGGCCTCGCGCTCCCCACCCCACTCGAAACGATCGAAGGGGGAATTCGCCGTGACCAGCGTGGCCTCGAACGCCGCAATGGCGCGGGCGGCGAGCTCCAGGTCTGGCCCGGAGCCGAAGACCTCGCGGAACTCTCTGACCATCTCGGGGTCCGAGCCGAAGCGCTCGCTGAACAGCTCGTGGGTCAACCCCATCTCCACCTCGGAGAGCATCGGTCCCAGGGCCTGGGCGGCGAGGTCCTCGGCTCGGCCGTCCCAGAACTGGTGGGTCCCGGTGCCGCGGTTGAGGATCGTCGGGGCGTTGCGTCCCACGAGTTCGCCGGAGTCGCCACGGCCGAGGGCCCGGCCGTCCGTAAAGGCTCGCTCCGGCTGGTGGCAGGTCGCGCAAGTCATCTGCCCGGACCGCGACAAGCGCGGGTCGAAGAACAACCGTTCGCCGAGAGCCACCGTGGCCGGTTCGATCGTGGTTCGGCCGCGGTAGGACGCCGGCTCCCAATCCAGCCCCAGTGGAACCCTGTCGACCAGGAGCGGAGTAAGGGAACGATTCGGATCCGCGCTGGGCGCCGACGCCGCCTGGGGCGAGCCAGCGCGGATGGCCGCAAAGACAACGACTGCCACCACGGCAAGACTCGCCCCCAAGAGCGCTGGTCCGTTGTTCCGAGCAAGGTCGATCGCGTGCATGCTTGAACCCCTCCGTCCTCTCGAGCGCAGCCGCGGGTTCCCCGCTCAGTTCGCGGGGAACCCGGGCATCGGGGGGATCGATCGATCCCTCCGCGACCTGCGCCCACGTCGCCGAGTGACCTCGAGTTCACCGGCGGGTGGACGTCACGTCAGGCGTCTCACTTGGTCGGATCGACTTCGATCTTCTTCAGCTTGTAGGCCACCTTGTAGACCTTGATGCCGGTGTGGACCCACGTGCCGTCGTCGTTCTGCTTCTCGAGGTAGCCGACCTGGCCCGTGTGCCACTTGACGCCGGTGTGCTCGTAGCCCGGGGGCACCGGCGGCGTGTCGTCCTGCGCGCTGACGAGAGCGGCCATGCCGGCGCCGCTGAAGAGGCAGGTCAGGGCGGCGACCTTCATCGAGTTCTTGAGTGCGTTCATCAAAGTCTCCTTCGTAGATGCCCACGTCGGGCAGTTCATTGAGTGCAGGCCGTACACCGAATCGGGGAGAAGCCTGCGGGAAAGCGATCGCGATGCTAGCCACACCTGCATGGCTCGCAAGTGCATCCAATTCCAGAAAAGCCGGTGAAGTCGAGTGGCACGATTTGTGCTTTTCGAAGTAGCAATGTCCGTTCAAAGAAAGCTGTATTCAGGCGACATACGAAAGCCCAACGGCTGCTTCGATCGACCGCTCTCGCGCGTCGGCCGGTCGCGCCACAAAGTCCTCGCGGCCCTCGGCAATCGGGCTAAGCTCGGCTCGGCATCGAAGCGTTGAAGCGATGGCGATCGACGACGGGCAAGTCGCCCTCGCGATGGGAAGTCGTTGAACAGAACTTGCGCTGCCCCTCCCGCTGCTCCTCGAACAACCGACGGAGATTGGCCCTGGGGACGCGCTCGAGGGAGATCAGAATGAACTATCGGGCCGGTCTTTCGATTCTCGTCGCGGCTCTGGTCGTGACGATCGGCGGTGTGTTCTGGCCGAAGATCGGCGGAGTGTTCTGGCCGAAGAATGACGACGGCGACGCCCGAGCTTCGAGGGCAAGCAGTGGCGCAATCCCGAGCGCTGTCGGTACACCGGCTTTTTCAGACCCGAGCCCCTTGGGTGCCCCGGGCGAGCTCGAGCGACCCGGCGGTCGGTCCCGAGCACTGGCCTCGCCCGAGCCGACTTCGTACGACGCAGCGCAGGGTGAGACGATCGGAACCGGGGGGCACGTGGTCGACATGTCGGGGAACCCGGTGGCTGGTGCGCGGGTTCTGGCGTCGGGGCGGCCGGGCTTGCCCTTGGACTACGTCCATGCGGACTCTCCCTCCGCGATCGGTGCTCGCGGGAACGCGCGGCTACAACCTGGCGTGAGCGAGGCGCTGACAGACGCCGATGGCAGCTTCGAGCTCGCGGCCACCCCCACCGAGATCCTCCGCCTGGCGGTCCTGGCCGCGGGCTTCGCTCCCTACGAGGACGACGACCTGACCGGCGACTTCGCCGCAGACTCCACGCTGCGGACCATCGCCCTGGTGCAGGGCGCGCAGATCGCAGGCAGGGTCGTCGATTTCGACGGAGCGCCGGTGGTGGGAGCCGAGCTGCGGTTGCTGCGGAACGAACGAGGCCCGACCCAAGACGCGGCCCTGCTGGCACCCGCGCCCCTCGCAACCTCCGACGCCGCGGGGACCTTCACCATCGACCGCCTGGCCTGTGGTCCGTGGTCGATCGAGGTGACGGCCGCGGGCCATCCGTCCGGTTACTTCCACGGCCGAGCCGAGCGACCCGGCGAGCGGCGCAGCGGTCTCGAGTTCGCGCTCGAGCGGGGTGCCGACATCGAAGGTCGCGTGACCGGCGCGCCGTCGTTCGTGCTGGAACGAGTCCGAGTCCAGGCCCGCCTGTCACCCCTCGGCCAGGACGACGCCTTGGAGGCTCCCGGGCTTCGCCGGACCCCGATGGCCGCGGTGGACGGGGAAGGTCGCTTCGCCCTGACCGGCCTCCTCGCTGGCCGCGAGTACGAGCTTCAGGCCTTCGAGCGGCAGTACGACAACGCTCCGAGCGCCCTCGCCGGCGCCTTGGTCCGCTCCGAGTCCGCACGTGCATCCGCCGGCGAGCGCGGAGTGCTCCTCGCCTACACAACCGGGGCCGGGCTCTCCTTCCGGGTCCTCAACGGGCGGACGGGAGCTCCCCTCTCGGAGTTCGTCGTGCACTACGGCGACGCGCTCCAGCGGCCGCTGCTCGACTTCGACGGCACGCCCCTTTCGGTGCACCCGGGCGGGCGCGTGTTCCTGGAGGACCTGGGGACCTTCGACGAGGAGGATCGCCTGCAGCTGACGATTCAGGCCGCGGGATTCGCCCAACGCGAGCTGCGCGACATCGCCCTGGTGCCCGGTGCAGAGCTCTCGCTGGGCGACATCCTCCTGGAGCCGGTGCCAACCCTGAGGGTCACGGTGCTCGACGCCGCCGACCGCTCACCGGTCGCCGGGGCCAGCGTCTCCCTGAGTCCCCAGCGCGACGACCCCTTCGCCGCATCGGAACGGCGCTTCAAGCACGCTATCGCCGCGCAATGGGGCGAGGCGAGCTTGCAGAGCGGCAACCCTGACCTGGCCGAAGTCCAGCGCACGGACTCTGCCGGAGTCGCCGTGCTGACCGCACCGGCGCTGGGTCCGTGTGTGCTGCGCGTCGAGTCGCCACACCACGCCGTGCTGGAGGTCGAGGGCATCGAAGTCTCACCCTCCGAGCCGCTGCTGGACTACGAGGCCCTGCTGGTCGCCGGAGGTTCCGTGTTGGTCGAGGCCTTCGACGAGCACGGCGAGCCCCTGCGGAATGTCCGTATCGAGCGCCGCCCGCCAGCGGAGCGCGACGCCGCCCGGATGCCACTGCCGCCGGGCACGGGCCGTCGCCACGTCACCGACCCGTCCGGCCGAGTCTTGATCGATCGACTCGAAGCCGGCCGCCACGGATTTCGCCTCGAGCGCCGCTCCATCAGCCCCACCCTGTTGTCGGGTTCGTCGATGATCGTCGACTTCGAGCAGCCCGGTACAGGCGGCTGGGTCGAGGTCGACGTCGTCGACGGTGAGACGGCGACCGTGGCGGTCCACGCCCCCGCGACGGGCGAGCTCACCGGGCAGGTCACCGAGAGCGGTCGCCCTCTGATCGGCGCACGCCTGGCCCTCCACCCGGGGGACGCCAGCTCACCCGCAGCGGCCTCGACGACCTCGATCGGCGAGGGGACCTATCGCTTCCCGCCCCTGGAGGTCGGCAGCTACCTGCTGCGGATCACCCATCCAGATCGTCTCTCCGCCCACGAGGAGCAGCTGCTGCTGAGTCCGGGCGACAACCGACTCGACCTGGACCTGCCAGTGACCGAGATCCGAGGGGTGGTACGCAACGCGTCGGGCGCCGCGCTGCCGGGCATGCGCGTCGCGGTTTTCGAGGGCGGCTTCGTGCCGGGGTCCCTCAGCAACCTGACCATCCGAGCCCTGCCCGGCCGAACGGGACCCGAGCGGTACTTGATGGAGCAGGAGGGCGTCCCCGCAGTCGAACGCGTGACCACCGAAGCGGACGGGAGCTACGTGTTGCGCGGCGTCCCGACCGACACGCCCTTGACCGTCGTGGCCTGGGGCGGCCAGTACCTCGCCGGCACTGCCGGCCCGGTCGAGGTCGCGCGGGATGTCGTCTGCGGCGACGTCGATCTCGAGCTGGTTGTGGGCGGAACCCTGTTCGTGTCGGTCGCCAATCCGGATGGTTCCGCGCCGCGCCGCTACATCGCGGAGGCTACCCGCCGGGGAACCCAGGGGCAGGACCGCCGTGTGGACTCCATCGTCAACGGCTCCGTCGCCCTGGGCGGTCTGGCGCAGGGAACCTGGGACCTGCGCGTGCTGCCGCAGGGCCCCGGCAACCCCGACGACGACCTCCAGGCCCGGGCCGAGGTGACGGCCGGGGAAACGACCCGGTTGGATCTGCGGTTCCCCTGAGGTCGGGCCGGCGACCGAGGGTCAGCGCTCGATCACGACCTCGAAGCCCGTGCCGACCAAGTCGGGGGAGCCCACGCCGATCCCGATCACCAGTTGGAACTCGAGCTCGCCCACCGGCTGCGCAGCGACGCTGGCCAGGGTCGTGCCTCGATGTCGGCCGAGGGCCTGGGCCGCGGTCAACAGGGCGTCGCGGCGGGCGTCCATGGCCTCGGCGAACTCGTCCCGGTCGATCTCGGTCTCCCACACCGTCGCCAACACCAACAGCGATGCCCCGTCGCGCTCGAAGAGCTGGGCGCAGTCGCCCTCCCAGCCATCGGACTCGTCCGACGTGAACTCGATCGACAGGAAGGACATCGGGTTGGCGGCGTCGGGCACCTCGATCGAGTCGGGCGCCGCGGCGACCAGGCGCAGCCCGAACTCGCCGAGAACTTCGCTGTGGACCGGCTGCCAAACGCTGCCTTCAGGGGCGGTGACGCGCACGACCGCGGGCTCGTCCCGTTGCTCGGGATCCCAGTACTTCGCCGGGTGCAGGATCTGCTCGGTGGAGGTCGGCGGCTCGCGGAAGGCCCGGTCGAGGTCGGCCGGATCGAACTTGCGCGTCTGGGCGGCCAGCAGGGACTCGGTGCGCTGCAGGAAGCACTGACCGCGCAGGTAGGAGAACAGCACCGGCATCCAGATGTACGGCGCCGTCTCGAACAGCTCCTGGGGCGTCACATCGCTCATCTCGGCGATGTCGGCGGCGGAGAAGTCGCCGATGTGCTGCATGGTCCAGACCGTCTGGACGACCATCGCCGAGCCCTCCACCACGGCGTGGTAGGCGGTCAGTCGGTCGGTGTCCTCGGCGCGGCTCTCCATGGCCCCGCCGAGGTCGAAGTGCTGGTCGTCGAGCGCGTGCACCAGCTCGTGGGACAGCACGCTCTGGGCCAGTGCGCCGGTGACCCCGGCCATGATCGAGAAGGTGTCGCGCTCGGGGTCGTAGTAGCCCCCCACTTGACCGCCGAGGATCTCGAGCGTCTCGCCCCAGTAGTCCATCTCGGTCGGGATCAGCCCCAGCATCTTGGCGCCCAGCTCCTGGGCCTCACGCTGGGTCTGGTTCCCGACCGACTCCATGCGCTCCGCTGCGTAGGCCCTGAAGCCCTCCAACGTCGCGATCTCGACCGGCACGTCGGCGTTGAAGTCGAGCCCGCGCAGCACGGCGACCTCGACCTGGATCTCGCGCGCCAGTTTCGTCATCGCGGCGAGTTCTTCGCTCTGCGCAGGCTCCTGGGCCGAAGCGCCGGAGCACGCGGTGAGCGAGATGCAGCAGCCCAGGCCGCCCAGAGTCAGGGCGAAGGTCGAGGCCGCACGGGAGGGAAGGCGATGGTGGTTCGATTGCAGCATGGTTCGGTGCGCGACCCGGTGGCCGCGGTCGTCGCAGATGATGCCCTACGTTCCGACGGCCCGTAGCTTTCGAGTCCCCGAACGGCCGACGGCCCCGCCCTTCGTTGAAAGGACGGGGCCGCCGGCGCGCGCGGACTCGGCTCAGTTGATCGTCAACGTGCTCACACCGGACTTCGAGTCGAAGACCAGGGTGGCCGGGTTGAGCGTCACCATCTGCAACTCGAAGACCAGGCCCGAGGCCGAGGCCGGCACCGGACCCAGGATCCAGTTCGCTTCGCCGCTGCCGCTCAAGGGCAGGATCTGGGCCAGGGGGTAGTCGAAGAAGGGGAAGATGTCGAGCGAGCCGCCGGTGGGCAGGGGCAGGCCGAAGCCGACCAACGGGTTGCCCAATGCCGCCAAGGCGAAGTGCCCGGGGGGCCCGAAGACCTTCAGGTCCGGGATGTTGCCCGTGTTGACGGAGCCGTCGATCCCGCCCGCGACCTGGATCACGGTCTCGTACAGGAGATGCTCGGTGTCACCGCTGCGGGTGAACCAGGTCGTCGAGCCGCCGCGGGGCCACTGGGCCACGACTTCGGCCTTGGTGTTCGGGCCGAGCCCGAAGGTCAGGGTGTTGTCGGGCGAGGTCGCGTGGGCCGACTCGGTCATGACCTCGCCGTACTGGGTCACACCCGGGGTCTTGACGGTGAACTTCGTGTTGAAGCCGCCCGGGGCCGACCGCCACGTGCTGGGCCGCAGGCGCAGCCAGTGGTTGGTGGTCACGAGGTCGTTCCGCATCAACGTCACGCCCTCGTTCTCGGCCGAGGTGATCACGTCCAGGTCGCCGTCGAGGTCGACGTCGATGGACAGGATCGAGCGGGTCCGCGCTCCGTTGGCCAGACCCAGGTCCACGGCGCGACGGGTGAAGTGGGCCGTGCCGTCGTTCTCGTACACCGAGTCCGGGTGCAGCTCGGCGATCGGCATGTTGTAGCCCACCGAGAGGTCCGAGCCGGCCACGTAGAGGTCGGTGTCCTGATCCAGGTCGTAGTCCCAGGACATGATGCCCCAGTTGTCGTCGAGGTTCAGGCCGTCGGCCTCGGGGCCGGAAGCCATGAAGTCGCCCTCGGCGCCGGAGCCCGTAGCCGAGTCGGTCCAGGTCCCGTCGCCGTTGGAGAGCAGCAGGGAGTTGCGACCGATGCTCGACGAGTAGGAGTCGAGCCAACCGTCGCGGTCGAGGTCGGAGAGCGAGACTCCCATCGAGAACTCGCGCTTGTCGTAGCCCGTGGTCGCGCCCGACTCGATGAAGTGGCCCGCACCGTCGCCCATGTAGAGCTGGTTCGGGATGGCGAAGGCGCCGAAGTCGTTGTGGGCCGCGATGTCGAGGTTGCCGTCGTTGTTCACGTCGGCGAAGGTCGCCGCCAGGGCCAGACCCAAGTTGCCGGTGCCGGACACGGTCGTCACGTCGGTGAAGAGCGGCCAGTCGGTGAAGGTCGGATCCAGGTTGCCTTCGACGAACTCGTTGCGGAACAGACGGTCCCGATCGCCCGTGACCGCCCAGGTCGTGTTGAACCCGCCCATGTACTTGCCGATGTACAGGTCGAGGTCACCGTCGGCGTCGTAGTCGCCCAGTCGCGGCACCATGTTCCACTCGGAGGTCGGCCCGCCGAAGGAGTTGAGGGCCACGTCGGTGAAGGTGCCGTCACCGTTGTTGCGGTAGGTGTAGATGGCGCTGTCGCGGTTGCCGACGACGAGGTCGTTGTAGCCGTCCTTGTTGATGTCGCCCCAGGCGGCACCGTAGGAGCCGACGGTGGGATCGCCATCGACACCGGCGGCAACCGTCACGTCGGTGAAGGTCCCATCACCGTTGTTCTGCATCAGGTAGTTGCGGCCACCGGGGAAGGGCCAGTTGGGCCCGATCGCGATGAACGCCTTGTCGCTGGCAGGGTTGGTGAAAAAGATGTCCGTCAGGCCGTCGCTGTTGTAGTCGAAGGCCGCCATCCCGTTGCCGGCCGAGGGCAGGTTGCCACCGGTCAGGTAGACCTCGTCGAGACCGCTGCCGCGGGTGACGTCGCGGAAGTCCTTGCCGCTGCGATCGGTGACCCAGAAGTCGACGTCCTCGTCCAGGTAGATCAGCGCCGGGCCGTCGTAGACGAAGACCTCCATGCGGTAGGCCCCCTCCTGCACGGGTTGCGGGAAGGGCGCCTGGGTCAGGTCGAAGGCGAACCGCATTCCATCCGGGTCCACCACGGAGGTGTACTGGAAGTCGCCGGGGATGATCGTGTAGTTGACCGCGTCGATGCCCGGGCCGCCCATGGGGAGCTGGACGATCTGGCCGCTGGGCAGCTCGATCTTGGCTTCGACGTCGACCGTGTAGGTCTGGCTCTGGGTCGTGTTGAACACGTCCATCAGGAACTCGATCGCGCCGTCGCTACCGTCGGCACGCACCACGTCGACCGTGCGCTGCACGGGGTGGATGGCCGCGATCACGTCGGACACGTTGATGCCCGCGCCCTGGAAGACCAGGCTCTGGGTGTAGGACGGCGAGCCGAATGTGTCCGTCGGCAGGTACACGTCCATGAAGTTCGTGCCGCTGGCGAGCCACTGGCAGCGGCCCTTCCAGGTCCCGAGGCCGGTCAGCTCGTTCCAGTCGAGGTCGTACTCCCAACCGAGGACGCCGGGGGTGTAGGCCCCGTCCTTGGCCATCGGCGGGTTGGAAGTCCCATTCGGGTAGCGGGTCCGAACGAAGACCGACGAGACCGGGGCGGGGCCGGGCAGGCCGACCACCAGGCCCTCGACTTCGGCGCTCACCAGACTGGTCTGCGAGCCGGGGGGCGGGGTCGTCACGACGACCGTCTGGGCCTGACCCAGGCCGGAGGCCGCGAGAAGGGTGAAGGCCGCGAGCGCGGGGCAGGCTGCGGAACGAGAGAACTTGGCCATGGCTGTTGGAGCAGGTACGGACGAGGCCGCGAGGTGGGGCGAATGCCGGGTCGAGGGGGGGGTCCGGTCAATAGGTAGCCGCTTTATCCTATCCGGCGACTCGGAAGCGGGTCGCGAAAGGAGCGCTCTCTCGAGGGGTCTCCGCAACTCTCGACTCCCGCTGGAGGTCGGGCCAAACCGCACGACCAGGCCGGTTGGAAGGGCCGTCCTGGCACCGGCCGGGCCCCCTTGGCACGATCTCGCGACCTCGGACCCCCTGCCCCATCCCATGCGCCGACGCAACTTCAGCTCGTTCCTCGCCCAGCTCCTCCTGGTTGGCCTCTGCGCCGGTGCCCTGCTCCACGCCCCCGCGTCGGCCCAGGAGAGCGAGTCTCCCCCGCCCCAGGGGGCGGCCGAGATGGTCGACGGCGCGGGCGACGCGATCGAGAATCCCGTCGTCCGGGAGCTGCCGGCCTGGCAGCAGGCCCTCGACGACACCTTCGGTGGGATCAACGGCGCGCTGGAGAACCTGGTCTTCTACCCACTCCCGTTCATCGGGACAAAGGCCGACGGGTCGCCCCGCACGGTGCCCTTCGCCGTGGTCTGGCTGATCATCGGGGCGACGTTCTTCACCATCCGCATGGGTTTCATCAACCTGCGCGGGTTCAAGCACGCCATCGACGTCGTGCGCGGCAAGTACACCGACCCGAACCACCAGGCCGAGGGTGAGGTGACCCACTTCCAGGCCCTCTCGGCGGCGCTATCGGCGACGGTCGGTCTGGGCAACATCGCGGGGGTCGCGATCGCGGTCAGCATCGGCGGCCCGGGCGCGACCTTCTGGATGATCTGCGCCGGTCTCCTCGGCATGAGCTCCAAGTTCGTCGAGTGCACCCTGGGCCAGAAGTACCGGGAGGTGCGCGAGGACGGGCACGTGATGGGCGGCGCCATGTACTACCTCTCGCGCGGCCTGCGCGAGAGGGGTCTGGGGACGCTCGGCGCCCCCCTCGCGGTGCTCTTCGCGGTGCTCTGCATCGGGGGCTCGATCGCCGGTGGCAACAGCTTCCAGGTCAACCAGAGCCTGGGCGCGATCGGCGCCACGATCCCCTTCCTGGCGGACAACAGCTGGGTCTACGGCGCGGTCATGACCTTCGCCGTGGGTCTGGTGATCGTCGGCGGCATCCGACGCATCGCCAACGTGGCCGAGAAGATCGTCCCGACCATGTGCGGGGTCTACGTGCTCGCGGCCCTGACGATCCTCGTGGTCAACTTCAGCGAGATCCCCACGGCCTTCATGAAGATCATCGAGGGCGCCTTCAACCCCGGTGCGACCTGGGGCGGTTTCGTCGGCGTGCTGGTCGTCGGGTTCCAGCGCGCGGCCTTCTCGAACGAGGCCGGCGTCGGCTCCGCGGCCATCGCCCACTCCGCCGCCCAGACGCCCTACGCCGTGCGCGAGGGCATCGTCGCGCTGCTCGAGCCCTTCATCGACACGGTCGTGGTCTGCACGATGACGGCCCTGGTGATCGTCATCACCGGCGCCTACGAGAACCCGGAGTACGCCCACTTCGTCGACGGCAACAACGGCGCCGCCCTGACCTCGGCCGCGATGAACCAGGTCATCCCCGGCTTCAAGTACGTGCTCGCGATCGCCGTGGCGCTGTTCGCCTTCTCGACCATGATTTCGTGGTCCTACTACGGCGAGCGCTGCTGGTCGTACCTGTTCGGCGAGGGCAGCTCGATCGTCTACAAGCTGATCTTCCTGGCCTTCACCTTTCTCGGTTCGATCCTCTCCGCCACCAACATGCTCGCCTTCGGCGACACCATGATCATGGCCATGTGTATCCCGAACATCTTCGGGATCTACTTCCTGGCGGGGGGCGTGAAGGCGGACCTGGACGACTACTGGAAGCTGTTCCGCTCGGGCGACATGCCCACCTACAAGTAAGCGCCGCGCCGCGCCCCCCACAGCAACGCCCATACTCCCGTGACCACCACGAAACCCCGCCCCATCGCTCCCCTCGACCTGGTCGCGGAACGCGCCCAATGTGGAACGGCCCTGATCGAAGCCCTCGAGCGCGTGCTCGCCTCGGGGGTCTACGTCCTGGGGCCCGAGGTCCAAGCGTTCGAACGCGAGTTCGCCGCCTACCAGGGCGCTGCCCACGGCGTCGGCGTGTCTTCGGGCACCGACGCCCTGGTGGTCGCCATGCGCGCACTGGGTCTCGAGATCGGGGCCAAGGTGTTGACCACGCCGTTCACGTTCTTCGCCTCGGCCGGCGCGATCGCCTGGTCCGGCGCGCGGCCGACCTTCGTGGACGTGGACCCGGACACGGCGCTGATGCGTCTCGACCAGGTCGCGGCCGCCTTGGACGACCAGACCGTGGGCGTGGTCCCGGTCCACCTCTACGGCGCGCTGGTCGATATCCCGGCCCTGCGGGCGATCACCGATCCGAAGGGTCTCTGGGTACTGGAGGACGGCGCCCAGGCCCACGGTGCCGGTCGCACGGACGCCGACGGAAACGAATGGCGCTGCGGAGTCCACGGACACGCGGCGGCCTTCTCCTTCTACCCCACCAAGAACCTGGGCGCTGCCGGCGAGGGCGGCATGGTGTTGACCCAGAGCGGTGAGGTGGCCTGCGACACGTCGCAGATCCGCGACCACGGCAGCGTGGCAAAGTACATGCACGGGCGCGTCGGGACCAACTCGCGCCTGCAAGCGATGCAGGCGGCGGTGCTGCGCGTGAAGCTGCCCCACCTGGACGCCTGGAACGCCCGGCGTCGCGAGCACGCCGCCCGCTACCACTCGGCCTTCGAAGGCAGTCAGACGGTCTCGGCCCTGCGGGTGGAGCCCGGCACGACCCACGCCTTCCACCAGTTCGCGGTCCGCATCCTCGGGGAGGACGGCGCGCGCGACCGGGTGCAAGCGGCCCTCGCCGCCCAGGGCATCTCGGCGGCGGTCCACTACCCCCGCTGCGTCCACGTCCAGGAGGCGGCCAAGGACTGGGGCTACGGTCCCGGGGACTTCCCCGGCGCCGAGCAGTTGGCGCGGGAGGTCCTGTGCCTGCCGATCCATCCCTTCCTGGAGCCCGGGGACGTCGATCGGGTGGCCGAAGCGGTCCTCACGGCCGCGGGCTGACCGCTGCGCGGGGCCAGGGCGGGCGCCCGGCGGGCCGCGGCCGGGTCCCCTCGCGTGGTTCGGCCGACTCGGCCTCGGGGCCCCAGCGGATCGGATTTCGAGTGCGCCGTGCGACCGCGCTGCGGGGCCTGGCGGACGCCGCGCCGTGGGCCGGGCGCGGGCCGCCAGTGCCGCCAGTGCCGCCAGTGCCGCCAGTGCCGCCAGTGCCGCCAGTGCCGCCAGTGCCGCCCAGGACGGCACCCGGTTGACGGAGCCGGAGGGGTGGGCCCAAACCCAGCCGGGAGTCCTGCGCCAGGTCGACGCCGGAGACCCCGGCCAGGTCCTCGACCCCAACCCGTTGGACCTTCGAGGATTGGCGCATCGTCCGGACCCAGGTCTGAACGCAAGGACGCGCCGTTTGGTGCTCGATCCCGCCCGAGGTCTGTAACCGGTCGATACTGAAGGCGGTCCTAACGCTGCTCGGGCTTCCCCCGTTCGGACCCTTCCAGGGGCGCCAACCGCGCACCATGGATCAGGTCCAGCGAGCGTCCCCGAGGCCGAGCGAGGACCCCTCTCCAATGAGCGACCGACTCGAAGACGACAGCCAACTTCTGCCCCTGGGCCCCCTAGAGGGGGTTCTAGATCGGTCGAAGCGTGGTTCGAGGGTCGATACGGGGGCGAGGCTGACCGACCACCTGCAGGAGCGCCTGGCGTCCTGCAACCTGCCCTCCGGGCACCGTGCCGCCCTCTCCCGAGAGCTCGCCCAACTCGCCGACCTGCCTCCCACCTCGGCCACAGCGGGCCGCTTGATCGGTTGGATCGACTGGGTCCTCTCCCTGCCTTGGCCGGGAGGCCCTGGCGACGGCTCGACGGGGACACCGGAGGGGCGCGACCTGCCCGATCTCGACCGCATCGCCGGACACCTGGCCGAGACCCACGCCGGCTGCGACGAGGTCGTTCAGCGCGTGCTCGAGTCCCTGGCCGTGGCCAAGCTGGGCGGCACTGGCCGCGGGGACGCCCTCTTGTTCGTGGGGCCGCCCGGCACGGGCAAGTCGAGCCTCGCCCGGGCCCTGGCCCGCGCCATGGAGCGACCCTTCGTCAACCTCGCGACGGGCGCCATGACCGACGACTACCAGCTCGGCGGCGTCAGCCACCGACAAGAAGGCGCTTTCCCGGGCGCGATCCTCGAGGGCCTGCGCCGCGCGGGGCGGGCCGACGCCGTGATCTTGCTCGACGAGCTCGACAAGCTGCAGTTGGGCGGGGGCGGCGACGCCGGGGGACCGTTGCTCGAACTGTTGGACTCCGACCTTCGCAGCGAGTTCCTCGACCAGTACCTGGGTTTGCCCTTCGACCTCTCGCGCTGCCTCTTGATCGCGACCGCCAACGATCACGAGGAGATGCCCGAGGCCCTGATCGACCGCTTCGACGTGATCGAGTTCTGGGGCTACACAGAGCGCGCCAAGGTCGAAATCGCACGTCGACACCTCTTGCCGCGCGCCCGCTCGCGGGCGGGGATCGACGCGCCGTCCTTGACGCCGACGCCGGCAGCGGTGCGCGCGATCATCCGAGAGCACACCGAGGAGGCCGGGGTACGCCAACTCGGACGCAGGCTGGACACGCTCGCGCGCAAGGCCGCGGCCGAGGTCCTGCGCGGCGGCAGCGGCTTGCGCGTGCGACGCAGCGACGTGCGCACCCTGCTCGGCCCGGCCTTGGTCGAGAGCGAGGTGCGCGCGCGACGTCCGCGCATCGGCGTGGCGCTCGGTCTGGCTTACACGTCCACGGGCGGGGCGCTGCTGCCGATCGAGGCATTGGCCATGCCGGGCAGCGGTCGCACGATCCTGACGGGTCAAGTGGGCGAGGTCATGCGCGAGTCCTTCCAGACGGCGCTCTCCTGGGGCCGCACGCGCCTCGGCTCACTGAAACTCGCCGCCAACCATCTCGACGAACTTGACCTGCACCTGCACTTCCCCGCCAGCGCGATCCCCAAGGACGGACCCTCCGCCGGGGCGGCGATCGTCGTGGCGCTGTACTCGCTGCTGTCGCGGCGCGCTGCGAGGCACGACCTGGCGCTGACGGGCGAGGTCTCACTGCACGGTGCGGTCCTGCCCGTCGGCGGCCTGCGCGAGAAGCTCTTGGCCGCTGCGCGGGCCGGGGTGCGTGAGGTCGTCGTTCCCCGTCGCAATGCCGAGGAGCTGATGCGGCTGCCCAGCGAAGTTCGCGAGCCCCTGGTGATCCACCTAGTGAGCCGCATCGACGAGGTTCTCGAGCTGGCTCTCTTGCCGCGCCGGGGACGGGGCTCGGGCCGTTCCCCGGGGCCGAGACCCGGCGCTGACGAGGGCGGGTCCAAACCCCGAGCCGCACGGGGCCGGCCCGGCCCCCGCTAACCCACCGACTCGTCCCCGCAGAGGACGGGCGGGCAACGGGGCACCACAGCAGCCGAGGAGAGCCCGTGGGGCGGAGGCTCCAGCGACCGACTCCGGATCGGCCGTCACCAGCCGGTCACTCCGATCGGCACTGCGTGCAGGGCCTGCGATCGTTCGACCCGTGCGGGTAGTCTAGGGGGCATGCGTCGACCCGGGATTTCCATCGCGATCGCTTGCACCCTCGGTGCGGGCGGCGCCCTCGCCTCGGCCCTGCCTCTGGCTCGGAGCGTGACTGCGGCTCAAGCTGGCCGGGGTGCTACCGGGGCCGGGCAAGAACCGACTGCCGCCGAGTCGGCCCCCGCCCCGGACGCGGTGCAGACCGTGCAAGAGCGCGAGTACTTCAGCACCGCCGACTACGACTCCAACGGCTGGATCTCTTTCCGCGAGGCGGAGCAGGCCCTGCTGCTCGATCGCGACGAGTTCGGTCGGTATGACACCGACTCCGATGGCCGCGTCAGTCAGGCGGAGTTCGGAGCTCGCTACAGGGCCGCGATCGAGCGCGTGGGCGCCTTCCAGCCCCCGGTCCCCCCCGCTGAAGCGGTGGCCGCACCGGCGCGGGGCACGGACCAACTGCGCAACGCCTACGACACCGATCTCAATGGTGCCCTCGACCTGGCGGAGCTGACTCGACTGCTCGACGACTACGACGTGCCCGAGATCGATCCCGCCCTGGCACTGAGCCAGCTCGACGCGGACTCGTCCCAAAGGCTCGAACTCAACGAGATCGGGTTCCTGACCACGCTGCTGGACACCCTGCGCTCGTCGCCGGTGCACCTCTTCGGCGCCGAGGCGACGACCCTCGAAGGCCTCTTCGGCACCCCCATTTCGCGTCCTGCGGGGCTCGGCGAGGTGCCCATGCCGCCGCGCATCGCCGGCCCCGTGCCGCCGTTCACGCGACTGGACCTCGACCGCGACGGCGGCATCACCGTCGAGGACCTGACCGCCCTCGAGTTCCCGATGACCCTGCCCGTGCGGCCTGCGACGGTCGTCGCCAGCCTCGACCTGGACGGCGACGGCGCCTTGAGCAGCGCCGAACTCGACGCAGCCCTCGGCGGCAAGCGCCCCGAACGCTGAGCGCGCACCCGGGGTGGGATAACGCCGAAGTCAGCCGTCAAGCGGCCCTTCAGCGACCGATGAACGGCTCGGCTTCGTCTTCGGTGAGACCGAGGCACAGCCGGCGCAGCCAAGACCGAGCGCCGTTCGACCAGCTCTCCCATTGCTGCGCCGTGTCCAACTCGAAGGCCTCGCGCGCCGCCTTCACGCGCACGGAGCGCTCGACTTCGACGCTCCGCACGTAGCGGTCGAGGTCGCCTGGATTCGCAGCGGCGACAGCCATGGCGGTCCCGAGGATCGCCGAGCCCATGCGCCGCATCTCGAGCGGATCGACCATCTCCAGGCGGTCGAGACTGGTGTGGTAGGCGAAGTCCGTGAAGTGCCAGAAGAGCACCGCCGGGACGCCCTCGGCCAAGTAGACGTCGTGGTCGCTGCCACCCTCCCATGGGTGGTCGGCTGACTCCCAACCGCCCTCGCCCAAGCCCACGTCGATCATCGCGCAGCGCGCGATCACCGCCAGACCGCTGGGTACGAGCTTGTCCTCGGTCACGTCGCCCGCGCCCCAGGCGCTGTGCTCGTCCGGCGGCAGGGTGATCAGCGCACCGGGATCGGGCATGCGCTCGAGCAGGGCGATGGCACCTGTTCGCTCCAGCGATTCGCCGGTCATGTCGGCCGAAATCCCGGCGACCACCGTGCGCTCCGTGTTGTCGAGGAAGGCGGCGGTCTGCTGGAACTCGTGGCCCCAGATGAAAGCGATCGAGCGGTCGGGCCGGCGCAGGCTGCCGTCCTTGATGCCGTCGGCGAGAAGCACGGCGCACTCCATCAAGGTCGCGACGCCGCTGGAGTTGTCGTTGGCGCCCGGCTCATGCAGGTGAGCCGAGATACCCATGACTTCGTTCCCCTTGCTGCGGCCGACGACGACGGCGACCAGCGTCCGCAGGGGTCGCTGCGCGAACTCCACCTCGACTTTCAGGTGCAACTGTGCCCCTCCACGGGCCGTCGCGGCGGTG
Source organism: Engelhardtia mirabilis (assembly GCA_007751255.1). Lineage (GTDB taxonomy): Bacteria > Planctomycetota > UBA1135 > UBA1135 > Engelhardtia > Engelhardtia mirabilis. Next base: position 2,694,486 of record CP036296.1, on the reverse strand, counting down.
ATGACCTCGAGCGAGCGCTGGGAGATCTGGCAGACGGGAATCCCCGGAACCGTGTGCAGCTGGCGGTACTGGATCGCGTCCAGGTGGCGGTCGGCGCCGGTCGGATCGACGTTGTAGCTCCCCAATGACGAGGAGACCACGGCCACCGCGCCCCGTGCCTCCGCCCGCCGCACCACCTGGGGCAGACGCACTTCGGTCACCAGAACGTCGCCCGGGCGCAGGTCGTCCAGGCTCAGGGCGATCGGACCCGACACGTCCCCCGCCGGCCCGTTGATCGGCAACATCGTCCGGTCCGTCTCGGCGACGTCGTCGAAGCCGTGCAGCAGGTGGATCTCGCCGTCGGCCTCCTCCAGGGTCAGGGACCCCGAGATCGGGTTCCAAGCCGGCAGGTCCACGGGAGTCTCGATCACACGCAATTCGAGGGTCCGGTCCCGCTTCGAGTCGCCAGGACCAGTCGCGTCGCTGGAGCCGCCATCGGCAACGAAGCCGTGGGCCTCGAGCTCCTCGATCAAGCGGTCCATCGCCGCCTCGTAATCATCGTTGCCCGGCGCGCGGTACTGGGCCTCCATCCAACGCACGCGTTCGAAAGCTCGGTCGGGGTCGAAGGCGCCGTGAATCTTGGGCACGAAGCGCGCCGGGCCCGTGTCCTCGACGACCACGCCCGGTCCCCGATGCCACGCCGGAGCCTCGACCGCGCCGCGCGGGTCGAAGGCCTCCTCGGATTCGCGCATCTGATCGGCCTCGGCGATGCTGCGCTGGAGCAGATCCGCGGACGGACCGTTGCGGCAACCCCACAGGGCCAGCCCGCCCACGCAGGCGACCGCGCTCGTGAGTAACGCCGTCCGAAGCGCTCGCTTCGCTCTTCCCTCCGCCACCCCGCGCTTGGATCCCACCACTCGGTGCCGCGCGGATTCCGCGGCGAGGGTCGACCGGTCGTCGGTATCGAACGCGCTGGGCAGTGGCGCGGGGCGTCGCATGGGAGCTGCTGGGGTCAGGGGAGCGGCGGCGAGGGGTGAGACTCAGTCCAGGTACTTGTCGATCAGCAGCCCGAGCCGTTCACGAACCTCGGGCGAGATGTGCTCTTTGGAGGTCATGATCGCGTGCTCGAGGGCATTCGCAAAGCGGCTGGGAGGACCTGCCGCGATCTTGGGAACGACCGCCTTCACGACCGCCCTGGCGTTGCCCACGTTGCGATGGGCCACTTCCAGGACAGCCTCGACGGTGACGTCATCGTGCCCCTCGTGCCAGCAGTCGTAGTCCGTGGCCATGGCCAGGGTCGCGTAGCTCATCTCGGCCTCGCGCGCGAGCTTGGCCTCCTGGAGGTTGGTCATGCCGATCACGTCCACCCCCCACTGCCGGTAGATCTTCGACTCGGCGCGGGTCGAGAACTGCGGGCCCTCCATGTTCAGGTAGGTCCCTCCGTCGTGGGCCTTGATCCCCGCCTCGCGACAGGCCTCGAGCATCAACAGACGCAGGTCGGGACAGACCGGGTCGGCGAACAGCACGTGCGCCACGATCCCGTCGCTGAAGAAGGTGTCGGGACGATGGCGAGTCCGATCGAAGAACTGATCGATGACCACGAACTCGCCGGGCACGATGTCCTCGCGCATGGACCCCACGGCGGAGACGGACACGATGTGTGTCGCGCCGAGCTTCTTGAGGCCCCAGATGTTCGCGCGAAAGTTGAGCTCCGACGGCGAGATGCGATGGCCGCGTCCGTGGCGCGGCAGGAAGGCCATCGAGACGCCGGCGAAGGTGCCCGTGATGTAGGCGTCACTCGGTGCGCCGAAGGGCGTCGCGAGGCTGACCTCGCGCACGTCCTCGAGACCGTCCATCTCGTAGAGGCCGGAGCCTCCGATCACACCGACGACAACATCCGATTGGGTCATGTTCCAGGGCGTAGCAGTTGCGGCTGCGAGTTGCAGGCCAGGGGCGGGGGCGACCCGCAGGAGCGGCCGCGCGCTGGACTCTACACCGTGACCTGCCGCGGCGCGAGCGCACCCGAAGCAGGCCCACGCGGGCCGCGGCGTTGCTCGCGGAGCGCCCGAAGCCGATCGCGCTGAGAGACGACGAGAGCAGCCTTCGGCACCGCGTTCGCCGCGCCCTTGCGCAGCGAGCGGTTGCGATGGCCCTTCCGCCGGGACTCGAGCAGTTCAGCGTCGAAGCACGGGAGTCCGAGCCCTCACGGTCGCCTCCGGCCGCGGGCCCCTCGCCCCACAAGGCGGCGGAAGCCGCCCCCCCCACCGCTCTGGCCGCGCCCTGGCGCAGCGAGCGGTGGGGATCGGGGCGGCCGCCTGGCCTCGATCAGCTCTCCGACGAGCCGCCGGAGTCCGAGCCCTTGCGATCACCTCCGTCGGATCCGCGATCGGGCCCCGACTTCGGTCGATCGCCACCGGCATCGAAGCGTCGTTTGCCCCAACCGCCGCGGCCCTGCTCGCGATCGTTCCCGCGGTCGCCGCCGGATGCGCCACGGTTGCGGTCGCCGCCGCCTCCGTACCCTCCGCCGGAGCGGCCGCCGGAATAGCCGCCACCCGACGATCGACCGCCGCCACCGCCGCCGCCGCCTCGGTAGCCTCCGCCGCCAGCACCGCCACCGCGATAGCCACCGCCGCTGCCGCGGTCATCCCGCCGGTAGCCGCCCCCGCTGTCTCGATCGCCGCCGCGATAGCCTCCGCCGCCGCCCGGCCGGTCGCCGCCCGAGGATTCGCCGCCCGTGCGCTCGCCACCGGACGGGCCGCCGCGACCCCAGCCTGCGCCGCCGGACCTGCTGCCACCGGAGCGATCGTCGCGTCGATTGCCACCTCCGCCGGAGTAGCCGCCGCCACCCGAACGTCCGCCACCGGAATAGCCACCCCCCGGGCGACTCCCGCCGGAGTAGCCGCCGCCCGATCCGCCACCGCCGGAGCGATCACCGCCCGCGTAGCCTCCGCCGGATCGACCGCCCCCCGAGTAGCCGCCGCTGGGTCGACTTCCGCCGCCGTAGCTGCCGCCGCCGTAGCGTCGGCCACCCGACTCGCCTCCGCCGGAGCGCTCGCCTCCGGAGTAACCGCCGCCCGGTCGATCCCCGCGTGAGGCGCCGCTGCCGGAACGACCGCCGCCGCCATAGCCTCCGCCGCCATGGCCTCCGCCGGATCGGCCGCCGCCGGCGTAACCGCCACCACCGGACCGGCCTCCGCCCGAGTAGCCTCCGTCCGGCCGGTCACCGCGCGAATCGCCACCGCCGGAACGACCGCCGCCGCCATAGCCTCCGCCAGAACGGCCGCCGCCGTAGCCGCCTCCGCCGCCGGGCCGGCCGCCGCCCGAATAGCCGCCACCCGGTCGATCACCGCGTGATTCGCCCTCGCCGGACCGGCCGCCGCCGCTGTATCCGCCGCCGCCAACGCTCCCGCCGGAACGGCTGCCGCCGTAGCCGCCACCACCGGATCGACCACCGCCGGAGTAGCCGCCGCCGGGCCGATCACCACGTGAGTCGCTGCCTCCGGGCCGGCCACCGCCGTAGCCGCCACCGCCGGATCGACCACCGCCTGAGTAGCCGCCGCCGGACCGATCACCACGTGAGTCGCTGCCTCCGGGCCGGCCACCGCCGTAGCCGCCACCACCGGATCGACCACCGCCGGAGTAGCCGCCGCCGGGCCGATCACCACGTGAGTCGCTGCCTCCGGGCCGGCCACCGCCGTAGCCGCCACCGCCGTAGCCGCCACCGCCGGATCGACCACCGCCGGAGTAGCCGCCGCCGCGCTGGTCACGGTCGTCGCGGCGGTAACCCCCGCGGTCGCCGCCGGCTCGTGCGTCGCGATCGCCCGGCCCGCCGCTCGGGCGGCCGCCTTGGTAGCGATCACCGCCGCGGCTCGGACCGCCGTCGCGGTCGTTGCGGGCGTAGCCGCCGCGATCGTCGCGTCGGTAGCCGCCACCATGATCTCGGGGGCCGCCCCGGCCGCCGCCGAAGCCGCGGTCGTCGCGCCCGCCTCCGGCGAACTCCCGGCGACCGCCGCTGCGGTCACCGAAGTTGCCCCCGCCGCGCGGACCGGAGTCGCGCTGGCCGTAGCCGCCGCCCGGGCCCTGACCGCCACCACGCGTCTCGCCGTCGCGATCCCGCGGTCCGCGCAGGTCGCGCGATTCGCCCGCCCGTGCGGCCGCGTCTGCCTCCGCGTCGCTGCCGACGCGGGTCGCGCACAGGCGCTTGATCACCAGGGTGGCGTAGGCCCCCCGCGGCAACTCGAACTTGACCCGCACCATCTTCGATCCGCGGTTCTCCGTGTCGAACTCGGCCGGGCGCACGCGCAGGTGGCGCGGGACGATCATCAGCGGGCGCGGCTCGTCCTTGAGCTGGAAGCCGGGCACGTTATCGATCCGCAGTTGGTCGGGAACCAACTTGTGCTCGGCCAAAGCGTCGGCCAACAGACGTTCGTGGACCGGATTGTCGACCCCGTCGAGGCCGGGCCCCGGCAGGGGGAAGCTCTCGGTCATGCCGTCGGAGATCGGCGGCTTGCCGCTCGGGCAGACCAGCGGCCCCTCCACCGAATCGAGCACGAAACGCTCCTCGACCGGAACGGACTCGCGCATCAGGGCGGTGACCGCCCGGTTCCACAGGTGTGACTGGAAGCTGTAGAGCTGGATCAACCGCAGGCGCGAGGCCACGAAGCGGAAGGCGCCCGCCTGGTCCTCGGGGTTGTCGACCAGGTGCTCGAAGATCGAGCGGTGCAGGCCCAGGCGCCGGGCGACCTCGAGGCATTCGTCCCACTTGCCCCAGTTCTCGTCCAGCTCCTGCTTGACCCGACGCACGCGATCCTCGTCGTAGGGCGAGGGCTCGCACAGCATGCGCCGCAGTCCGCCGTCCACGTCGCCGCGCAAGAGATCGAGCGCGACCCAACCCTGGCCCGAGCGCAGGTTGCCGAAACGCTGGTCGTCGAAGTAGTTGGGCAGGCCGTAGGTTCGCAGGTCCTCGAGGTTGGCACGCAGGGCGTCGACCTCGCCGCGCGACAGGGCGCGCACCGTGATCTCGAAGGCGTTGCCGTCGCTGTGGGAGCTCTCGAGGGCCTCGGTCGCGCAGCCGATCGACTCGATCTTGATGTCGCCCAGATCGATCACGAGCTCCGGGCCCGTGGGCACGGACATGTGCTGGACCGTGATCCCCTGGCGGTCCTTGAGGCCGGCGATGGAGATCTGCTCGCGATCCACGCCCGCCTGCTCGGCCAGCACCGAGACCGCTTCGGGGGTGGTCAACTTGCGCTTGGTGACGCGGTACACGCGGAAGGGGCCATGGTCGACCAGGTATTCGGAGCGCAGCAGCTCACGAACCACGAAGTCGCCGACACGTTGTTTGAGTCTCATCGCTGTAGGGGGCGCACCTTGCGCAGCTGGCGGAGGGTCTGGAGCAGGTCCTTCGGTGTCTCGGAGACCACGCGGATCCAATCCCCGTCGGGGCTGGGTCCGGTGCCGAGCTGCTCGGGCACGGGGGCGAGCGGACGCTCGTCGGGGAGTCGGGTGGGCACGGCGATCGAAGCCGCGTGCAGGGTCAGGCGAGCACACAGGGGGCGCTCGGGTCGGCCGCGCTTGGCGCGGTAGTTACGTTTCAGCTCGGACAGCAGCAGGGCATCGCGCCGGCCGTAGAGGGGATCCACCACCAGCGGAAAGCCTTCGGTCGCCAGGTGGACGCGGATCTGGTGTGTCCTTCCAGTGCGCGGGCGGCACTCCAGCAGCGTGTAGCCGTGGAATCGCTCGACCACGCGCACCTCGGTCTGGGAGGGCTTGCCGGCGCCGGAGACGCGCACCTTGCCGCCCTTCTTGGCGTCGACCAGGAGCGGCCGATCGATCAGTTGCATCTCGCCGTCGGGCAGGGGGTGTTCGCCCTCCACCAGGGCCAGGTAGCGCTTCGAGGGGATGCCCCGTTCGAATGCCGCACGAAGCAGGCGTTCGGTCTCCAGCTCTTTCGCCGCCACGACGCACCCGGAGGTGTCCTTGTCGAGACGGTGGACGATGCGCGGACGGAATCCGAGGGCCCGCTCGAGCGTCGCCTCCGGGTCCTCCCCCTCGGAGGCGTCCGTCTCCTCGGCGGGGACGACTCCGGCCGACCGCGCGCGGGCCAGCAGAGCCCCGGCCAGGGTCGCCGCGTCACGCTTCCAACGCTCGGGCTCGACAGCCAGGCCGGGCGGCTTGTCGACCACCATCAGCCGCTCGTCCTCGTACAGGACCGGCACCTCGTACTCGGGCGCCACCGGCGCCGCGCCGGCCTCGCTCTGGTCGATGGCCAGGACCAGCACCTGGTTCCCGCGCACTCGCTGGGAGGGCAGGGCAGGCTCGCCATCCACCAACACCCGCCCGGTGCGAACCTGTTGACGCAGGAACCCCTTGGCCCGCCCCGCGAAGAGCAGGCACAGGTATTCATCGAGCTCGAGCCCGTGGTAGTCGTCAGGGACGACGTGGTACTCGGCGTCTTCGAGTCCTTCGAAGCCGGTGGACATGGTGGCGTGGACGCGCGCGGCGCGTCGTGGAGGCGTTCCTGGTTGAGAAGAGCGCTGCCCGGCGACAGGTCGTCGGGCAGTTGGCGGCGGGGAGCGTCGCCAGTCGTTGCGATGGGGCGGCGCGGATGCTCGGCGCCGGGGGTCCGCGCTAGTGTCCTGGATCAGAAATTCGGCGTCACTGCCCGGAGGTCCGATCGATGCTGGCTAGGCGCGCCGACGACGCGTATCCGCTGCGATACTCGGAGGAGGCGCTGGCGACGCCAGCGGCGATCGGAGCCCGGGAAGTGACGCCAAATTTCTGATCCAGGACACTAGGCGGTAGAGAGCGAGTTATGCAGTGGGGATCGGGCTGCAGCGCGGCGATTGGCGGCGCGGGGCGTTCATGGCGGACGGTCCCTCGCTCGGAAGGAACCGGCCGTCGAGTCCAGCAGCTCGATGGGACTTCAGACGCTGGCGCCGTAGACCTCGGGCTTGAGTGCGCCCACGTAGGGCAGGTTCCGGTAGCGCCCGGCGTAGTCGAGGCCGTAGCCCACGACGAAGAGGTCGTCGACCTCGAAACAGCGGAAGTCCGCGTTGAGCTCCACCGCCCGCCGGGCGGGCTTGTCGAGGAAGACGCAGGTCCGGACCTCGGCGGCGCCGCGCGACATGAGTTCGGCCCGCAGGGACGACATGGTCCGCCCCGTGTCGAGAATGTCGTCAACGAGCAGCAGTCGGCGACCCGCGATCTCGTTCTCGGAGGGGAAGAAGTTCAGGTCGAGCTCTCCGGAGGTGGTCCCGTCGCGGTAGCTCGAGGCCGCCAGGAAGGCCAGTTCCAGGGGGATCGGAATGCGCCGGACGAGGTCGGAAACGAAGATGCAGGACCCCTTGAGCACACCGACCACCGTGAAGTCGGCGCCCCGGTAGGTGGCGGTCAGCTCGGCCGCGACCCGATCGATCCCACTCAGAATCTCACGTTCGTCGAAGAGGACGGTCTCGATGTCGTCGTGCACTTGGAATCGGCCGTGAGTGAGGGTCGAGGAGGTCGCCCGCGCAGGATTGGACGGGCACCGCGGGAACGGGACCGCGGGGGAGGCGGTCGGAGGACTTCATCGCCCTCGGGTCGATCCGACAGGTTAGCGGACACTCGCTCTCGCCGAAACCACCGGGGTGGACGGTCCTTCGTGCGAGTTCAGACACTAGAATCCCCCTGCCGGAGTGACCCGAGCCACGCTCGGGCCGCTCGAGGAGTCTCGGAGTGAATCCGTGGACCCTCCCGAGGACGGCGGGGCGCGAATCGTGCTCCCCACCCGGGCCCTGGCGATCCGGACCCTCCTCATCCGGGCCATCGGGGACGGCGTTCGAAGTTCGAGGCGTCCGAAGATCGAGGTGTCCGAAGGAAGAGGCGCCCGGATTCGAGACCGATTTGGCGTGGATCCGAATCGTCCGGCTCCGATTCGCTCAGAACCCCAGCTAGCTCGGCAACCCCGAGCAAGTCGTCCCGTTGCCACTCGACCAGACCTGACCGATTGGTGCCATCGACGCAGGGTTCTTTGCGATCGGTGAACGCTGCCCGAGAAGAGATCAACAAGAGGCAGGAGCGTCTGCCCCTCCGTAATGAATCTGGAAGAGTCGAAAAAGCTCTTCTCCGTCGCGCGAAGCGGCCCAAGAGAGTGGCTCCCCCACTCCCGGGCTGACTCAGAACCAACTCCCTCTCCCTCTCCCGACGCACCGGTCTCACGGACCGGTCTGAAACCCGACTCGCTCTGGAGACTCAGATCTCCGAGCCTCAGGTCCCATTCGACCCGAGAGTCGCGAAGCTCCCGAAATTTCCGGGACGAACCCAAAATGGCCAAGCGTCAGTACAACCGCCGCACCGACGAAGAGCGCATCGCCGAACTCGAGCAGAAGATCGAGGAGCAGCGCGAGAAGATTCGCCAGCGCCACCTGAAGGCTCGGGCTCTCTCTCCAGTCGTGCAGGAGATTCCGAAGGTCCAGAAGCGACTTCAGAGGTTCGCGCAGCTCGCCATGGACAACGATCGTCCCGACATCGCGAACTCGACCAGCATGTTCCTCGCGGGCCTGCACCGCATCTACGAGGAGGAGCGCAAGCCCACGAAGAGTGAGCAGGCCGAGTTGGATGCCTTCGAGAACGCGATGGCCTCCGCGACCAGCGACTTCGCTCGTTAGAGGGTCGGAAATCCTTCGAGCGGCTGCCCCCGCTCGAGGGCCCGCGTTCGCTCCAGAGCCACATAGCGCTGGAAGACCCGGCCGCGGGCACCGTCCCGGGCCTTGGCGTCCAGATGCAATCGCCCCTGCTACGGGAGGGGCCTGCTGCGAACAGGCAGCTCGAAGGCCATGTTTGCTGGCGGGGCCGCGCTCACGACAGCGACCCGGGCGCGCCGTGGACCCGAGTTGTCGGAGGTTGCTCCGGACCAGGCTGCCATGCCGGTGGCTGCTGTGCGGCCAGGCTGCTGCGCGGCCGGTCGCGGTGCCGGGGCGCATTCAGATCTGATCCAGGACACTAGTCAGCGCGCCGCGCTCACGGAAGGGTTCATGTCGTGCGCGTCGGCTGTCCAAAGCCCTCGGGTTCGGTACCACCAGTGCACGACCGCATCGTCGGGGGCGCGCTCCCAGCCGGGGAGCGCGTCCAAAGCGTCGACCATGGCAGGGAGCAGCGCGCCCTTCTCGGCCATGAGGTGGCCGACGCCTACCCATTCCAGCTCCGCGGCGAGTTGCTCGGGTTCCGGCGGAACCTGGCCCAGAAGCAGGTGCCCGACGCTCGGTGCGCGCCGGACCAAGGCCTCCAGCGAACCGCCCGAGCGCTCCGGGAAGAGCGCCAGGGGGGTCGAGCGCTGGTGGATCACCTGGCGCGAGTGCGCCGCTTGCGAACCGGCTCGCACTGGCAGGTCCAGGATCGCTCCCGGCACGGGACTCGCCGCGAGCTGCTCCAGGTTGCTCGACGGAGCCCAGCGCTGGAGAGGCCAAGGAAGGGCCACGGCTTCGAGCAGCGCGAGCCCACCGATAGCCATGGCGATCGGCCGCGATCGGATCGCCGCGACTCCCCGGGCAGCGACCAGTGCCATGGTCAAGGTGGCCAGGGGCAGGACGGCCGCCTCGAGCCAGAGCGATCGCGCCAGGGCGGCCACCGAGAGGGCCACGAGACCGACGATCGCGGGTCGACGCCAGGTCGGCACGCGCAGCACAACCACGGCGCCGAGCAGGATCGCAGCCAGACCCAGGGCCGGGGCCGGTCTCTTCCGCTCCGCAGGCTGCCCAGTCCCGCCCTCCGGGTGCCCGGTAACGAGCAAGCGTGTGAGGGGATGGAAGGGCGAGGGACCGGCGATCGGACGCCTATCGATCGGGGCGCTCCCGATCCGCTCGGGCAGGGCTGAACTCGGCCACCCGCCACCAACGCCGGGTGATTCGGCAGGACCGTCGACAAGTGCGACCGCATCGGGGCCGGCCGCGGATCCGAGCGCTTCGTCCCGAGCCCAGTCGAGCCAGAGTGCTGCCGCGAGGGTCGTACTGAGTGCCAGGGTGAGGCCGAGGGCCACGACCGTGGGGCCGCCCGTGACCCGCGGCATCGCGGGTCGCGCGAACCACGCCCCTGCTGCGGCAGCGAGCGCGGCGGCCAACGCCGTTCCCTCGCCCGCTGCGGCTGCGAACGCCCCGACCACGCCCAGGGCCATGGCAGCCGCCAGTGGCCGTCGCAATCGAACCAGGGCCGCGGCCAGCAGCGCCGCCGCCGGGACCGTTGGCGGCGCCAGACCGGCGTGGGATGCGAGGCCCCGCTCGATCAAGGCGGGGGATGCGACCCACAGGACGGCCGCGAGGATCGATTGGATCCGGCTCAATCGCAGCCTGCGCGCCACGAGGTAGGCCAGGACTCCGCTCGCCATCAGGATCGACAGGGTCAACAGGTTGGCCGCCTGGTGCACCCCGACGATCGACGCCAACTCGGAACCGACCAGGCGCCACACAGCGCCGTGCTCGCCGTCCCCGAGGAACACGCCCCCCGGGCTCGCCACTCGTCGTTCGACGAAGGGACCGCTGGGACCACCCGCCGACCAGAGACCCCAGGCCAACACGTGGCCCGAAGCGGTAGCGCTGGACTCCCCGAGGGGATGGGCTTGGACCGAGCCGGCGCCGGACACGGCCAGGGGCCAGGACAAGCCCACCGCCAACACGAGTGCGACGATCAGCCCCCAGAGTGGTCGCGCACTCAGGGCGACCCGCTTCGGTCGATCAGTTCTGGATCCGTCCTCGCTCATCAGCTCGCGGAGAGGATACTTGCCGCGCGCGGACAGTCCCGCGCCCCTTCCCGACTCGAAGCGAGAGACTTCCGGTGCAGACTGACCCCCCTGACCCGATTCGGGGCGCCGAGGGCGCCGACTCCCTGGAGCGCGAGGTGCTGCATAGAGGTCGGGTCTTCGACCTCGTGCGGGAGAGGATTCGCCTGCCCTCGGGACTCGAGCAGAACCTCGAGTTGGTGCTCCACCAGGGCGCTGTGGCCGTCGCGCCGTTGACCGCGGATGGTCGCCTGGTCTGCGTGCGCCAGTACCGCCACGCCACCGGACAGGAGCTGATCGAGATTCCCGCGGGCCGAGTGGAAGCCCACGAGCCCAGGGAATTGGCGGCCCGCCGAGAGTTGGAAGAGGAGACGGGTCTGCGCTGCGGCTCCCTGGAGCTCCTGACCGAGTTCTTCCCGGCCCCCGGCTTCTGCAGCGAGTACATGTCCCTCTACGTCGCGCGCGACCTGAGCCCGGCGGGCGCAGATCGACTGTCGCCGGACGACGATGAGGAGCTCTCCACGGTGACCCTCGGACTCGAGGAGCTGATTGCCCTGCCCTGCCGCGACGCCAAGACCCTCGTCGCCGCCGCCTTGCTGCTGCGCCGCTGACCACGATCGCGTCCGCGGCCCAGTCGAAACCGCCCTGGGAGCGCAGGACGCGACCGGCCCCGTCGAACGAGGCGATGGCGCCAGGCGAGAGGGCCAGGTAGCCATCACCCAAGCGCGCAACCCGAACGAGTCCGTCGAGGTCGCTCGTCGAGCGCCAGATCCGCGCTTCCACGCTGCCGGCGTCGACTTCGGCCTCGAACTCCGAACCGAGCCCGGCGACGGTCTCGATGCCCGAATCCCCGCCTGCTCCGCCGGCCGCAACGCGTGTGAGTCGTTCGACGGCGAGCGGATCGAGTCCACGCTCCAGACCTCCCCCAGCCGTCCAAGGGCCGTGCGATCGCAGGGTCGCTTCTCGGTCCAGCTCCCAGAGCTCGAGGGCCCCGGCCGGATCGCCATCGACGGCCGCCACGACCCAAACTCCTCCCGAGGCCCTCGGCGCCAGAGCCACCGGAGAGGGCACCTCCAAACGCCGCGTCACCAGCAGACGCCGGTCCAATCGGTAGACGGCCTTGCCGTCCCGATCGGCAACCCAGATCGCAGCGTCTCGACTGCCGTCAGCGACCCAGTTCCCGCCCGATGCGAACGCCAGGACCAGGCTGGCCACGGCACAACACAAGAGCGCGAGTGGCCGCCACGCCCCCAATCGCGCGGCAACGTCCTTCGCCCTGGCAAGGCACGTGCGGGCGATCGACATGGACCTCCGTACTGCCCTCGACTGCACTGCCCTCGCCAGCACCGCCCTCGCCAGCACCGCCCTCAACTGCACCGCCTTCAACTGCACCGCCAAGCCCGCCAGCACCGCCCTCCGAGCTGAAAGCACCCACCGCGCAGACTTCCGACGGGTCAGGCGCCAAACGGCCTCGAGCCGCCGCGCCAGCAGCCTCATTCGCGCGGCTAGCGGCAAGTGCGCCAACCGCCCTCGGTCCCCATCGCCCCCACTGGTCCGTCCCACACCGAATGGACGAACGCGATCGCCCGAGGTTACACCTCGGCTTCGAACTTCAAGCCGGCGGCGGATTGAACGGGTACAGGACCAGGTAGATCACGACCCCGGTCACCGAGACGTAGAGCCAGATCGGGAAGGTCCAGCGCGCCCAGCGCTTGTGGTCCTCCCACCGCTCACGGTGGGCGAGCCAGAAGGTCCGCAGCACCATCGGCAGGTTCACCACGGCGCCGATCAAGTGCGTGATCAAGAGCACCAGGTAGGCGACCTTCCATGGTCCCGGCCCGTTGAACGCAGTGGGCCCCAGCTCCTTCTGGGGGCCGAAGTGGTAGGCCAGGTAGCTGACCAGGAAGATCGAGCTCGCGACGAAGGCGCCCGTCATCAGGCGCGCGTGCAGCTCGCGTCGATCGGCTTTGATCGCCGCCAGTCCGGCCAGAAGCAACACCGTCGCGGTCCCGTTCATGAACGCGTTCACCAGGGGATGCAGGGGCGTGCCCGCCCCCCCATCGCCTTGCATCGCGACCAGGGACGCGATCGCACCGACGCTCACAGCATCACCGCGCGGTCGAAGATCGCCAGGGCGAAGATCACCGGCAGGTAGAGCAGCGACGTCCGCAAGAGGCGCTTCGCACTCACCACGTTCTCGTCCATGGCGAAGGCGATCGAGGCCGCCACGTAGGCCAGCCCCGCGGCCGTGGCCCCCACCGCGTAGACGATCGTGCCCTCGCCCCGCACCAGCGGCAGCAGCGCCGCCGGCAGGATCACCACCGAATAGAGCAGCGCCTGCCGCCCGGCCATGCCCTCGGTCCCGGGCAGGCTCGGCAGCATCTTCATGCCACCGGCGGCGTAGTCCTCGCGGTACAGCCACGCGATGGCCATGAAGTGCGGGAACTGCCAGACGAAGAGCACCGCGAACAGGCTCCAACCCCAGACACCGCCGTCCCCCGCGATGGCGGCGTAGCCGAGCAGCGGCGGCATCGCACCGGGCAGGGCGCCGACCAGGGTGTTGAAGGACGTGTGACGCTTGAGCGGCGTGTAGACCAGGGCGTAGGCGACGATCGTCGCCAGGGCCAACACCGCCGACAGGGGCTCGAAGCGCAGGCCGAGGCCGACCGTCCCCACCGTCGCCATCACCGCCGCCGCGGCGATCGCGTCGCGCACGCTGATGCGACCCGTGGGAAGGGGCCGGTTGGCCGTGCGCGGCATCAGCGCGTCGGTGTCGCGCTCGATGACCTGATTGAAGATGCCGGCGGCGCCGCCTGTGAGGGTCACGTAGAAGGACAACTCGATCAGCAGGGCCGTGCTCGCGTTCCCGTCGCTCGCGAGCCAGCCGCCGACATAGGCGGCCAGGGCGACGAAGCTCGAGATGCGCGGCTTGAGCAGCGTGACCCAATCCACGAGTACCGAGGGCTCGGAGGCCCCGGCGCTGGTCTTCAGTCCTGTGCTCGGTTCGCTCATCGGATTTGTGGGGCGCGGGCTGACTCGGGACGGGGCTTCAGGCGACGGCGTCCGACGTGCGGGCGCCGTCCGCGACCGAGTTGCCCAGCCGCCCCAGCCACAGGGCCGCCGCCACCGACTGGGCCAGGAGCAGCGCCCCGCCGAGGACATGGAGCACCGAAAGGGTGATCTCGAACTCACTGTGGGTCTTCGGATCCCCGGGCGCCGGAGCATCGTAGGCCCACCAGGCCAGGAGCCCGAGCAGGATCTGCACCCCCACCAGGGCGTGCAGCCGAACCTTCAGTCCTCGCAGCCGGCCGGCGGCCTCGCTGTCGCCCGCCGCCGCGGAATTGGCCCCGAGCTTGCGCGCCACCACGATCACCGCCGCCAGCACGAGGAAGGCGAGGGTCAAGTGCACGTGGAGCCGCCCGCCGACACCGTCACCGACCATCTGGCGCAGGCCGTGCCGATACCAGCAACCGACGGCGATCTGACCGTAGACGAGCAGCGCCAGGAGCCAGGCCAAGGCCCGGGTCGCGCCCAGATCCACCCCCGCCGGAGCCGGCTGAGCGACCCGCCAACGCCTCGAGAGGACCAAGGCCGAAGCGGCCAGGATCGCGAAGACCCCCTGGGCCGCGACCCCGTGCAGGAAGGCCAGATCGGGGCTGTTCTCGAGCACCCGGAAACCACCCAGGGTGCCTTGGCCGATGACCGCCAACAGGGCGACGACCGTAGCCCAACGGGCCGAGGCGCCACGGCCCGAGCGGAAGGCGAAGGCCACCGCCAGGAGCGCGAAGAGTCCGACCGCCATGGCCCACAGCCGGTGGGTGTGCTCGACGAAGGTGCCGAAGTCACGCAGCCACATGTCGATCGGGAACAGGGGCATGAAGTGCCCCTCGGCGTTCCACCAGCCCTTGACCGCCATGCCGGCGCCGATGGTCGTGATCACCCCGCCGAACAAGAACAGGGGCACGGCGCAGAGCACCGCCCCGAGGCTGAAGCGGTAGGGCCAGGCTGAAGGCGCCGCGGTCGATTCGGTGGCAGTCATCGGGTGCCTTCCTCGGCCACTTCAGGAGGGCTCGTCGTGTTCAGGGCCGCCAGCCAAGGCTCCCAGGCCTCGGCATAGATCGCTGCGGCCACCTCGGGGGTCAACTCGCTCCCCGCCGCCAGGTGCTCGGCCAGTCCCGCCTCGGTCACGCCGCGCACCGACAAGAAGCGCACGTAGTCGGCCAGGCCGATCAAGTCGGGCGCTGCGATCGATCGGAAGGCCGCCATGCCCGAGCCGCGCACCCCGTCGTAGATGACGTCGACGAGGTCGTCGCGCCGGGGCCGCGGGCCGTTGGACTCGTGGAAGTACTTGAAGGCGCCGGAGCGGAAGTCGCGCGGCGGCGGCTGGAGGTAGGTGGCGGAGGGACCGTTGCCGCCGCCCTCGATGCCGTGGCAGGTGACGCACTGGCTCTTGTAGATGCGCTCGGAGCGCGACGGGCTCGGTAGCCAGTCGCGCAGGTACGCCTCGCCCTGGGCCGCGATGGCCTTGCCGTCGCCGCCATCGTGCACGGCCGCCGCCCACACCTCGCCCTGGTCCTCGATCACCTCCGACCAGTCGACCCCGATCACCTGCCCACTCGCGAGGGCCGCCAGGTCGTCGTGGAAGCGGTGGGCGTTGTCGATCCGCACCGACTTGGCCAGGCGCTCGGACAGGCTGTCGATCGTGAGCAGCCACGGCTCGGAGCCGTCCGCCAGGGGCGCGGGGCGCGGGGCGGCGGGGGTTCCGAAGAGCTCGACAAGGGTCGCCTCCACCTGCGCGATGGCCTCGGGGTCGCCGGCCAGCTTGGCGCGCACCTCGGGCGCGAGTCCCCACTGGTAGGTCGCCGCGCCTCCACCGCTCGAACACCCCGCGAGCGCGAGCGCAGCGGCGGCGAACAGGACCGCCGTGGCGGCGGCCGGTGAGCCAGTGGTGCGGGGACGGGTCATCTCGTGGGGTCGAGGCGGTTGCCGTGGGACTCTGGCCCATGGGCCAGGACCCCAGAGTCTCGTTCCGCGGGGGGGGCGGTGGAAGACGGCAAATTGTCGCACCGGCGGGGTAGCCAGCAGCTGGGGCGGGCCTATCGCCCGCCGAGGGGTCCCCGACGTCGCTACGGCCCGATCGCAGTCGCCCCCTCCCGAGTGCCATTGCGGGGCCTGGCCCGCGCCCATAGCTTCGACGTTCCAATTCGGTCGCCGCGGGTCCCCGGTGGACCCCCTCCCCCAGCGGGCGGCGACCGCTCCGATCCCCCCCATAGCGATCCAACCTTGATCACCAGATCCCAATTCCTCGGCAGCCTCGCGGCCGCCACCCTCCTTCCGGCCCTGGCCTCGGCCGGGACCCAGTACCAGATCCGCGTCGAGGGCCAGGTCGAATACAACGCCATCGGCTCCGGCCCCCTGTCCCAGGTCAACCCCGGGGACCACGCCACGCTGACCTTCACCGTCGACTCGGACCTGTTCGTCAACAGCCCGTCGTTCCCGGTGCGCGGCTACGTGATCGACAAGGCGTCGTACCTGCTTCAGTTTCCGGGCGGCGCTGTGCCGCTCGAGGCTCCGTACACGGGCAACGACCCGCTGTTCACCATTCGCAACAACGATCCGGCGGTGGACGGCTTCTACATCTCGACCGACGTCAACGGTCCGATCGGCGTGCCGCTCGACATCAACGGCAGCTTCGGACCGTTCAACCACAACTTCTACGTGACCTACGGCGGCGACGAGCTGCCGTCGCTGGACATCGCTGACGCGGTGGGCAACTACGACTTCACCGGCCTCACGGTCTTCAACTGGACCATCGACGATGGGCCCTTCAACCCCTTCGGCCTGATCTTCGAGTCGATGTCCGTGACCGAGATCCTGACCGGTTCGGCGACCGTGTTCGGTTGCGGCGTCAACCCGGTCGGCAGCGTCGCGGTCAGCGGCGGCTCGCCGTCGATCGGTGAGACCCTACTGATCGACGTGGACAACCCCCTCGGCACCCAGGCGCCGGGCTCGCTCGCCGCGGCGTTCGTGGCCTTCGCGCCCTCGGCGGCCTATCCCTGCGGTCTGACGGTCGCGGGCTTCGGCATGGGCGGCCCCGGCGCGACCGGCGAGGTCCTCGTGGACACCGCGGGCCCGTCCCTGTTCATCCCCGGCACCGCCTGGGGCGGAGCCGGCAGCCCTTCGACGGTCAGCCTGGCGATCCCGGACGACCCGGTGCTCGTCGGCCTGAAGGCCTACGCCCAGGGTCTGATCGTCGATCCGGTCGCGGCCGGCGGCGTGTTCATCGGGCTGGCCGACGCGGTCGAGATCACCATCGGCAGTTGAACGAGCGGCGCGGCCTCCCGGGGGGGAAGGTCGCGCAAACTCGAGCAGTGCGACATCAGGCGTCCGCGGATTCGTCCGCGGGCGCCTGCTCGCTTGGAGCGGCACCCTTGTAGCCGCGCCCGGCTTCGACGCCCCACTCCAGCAGGCCCAGCGCAAGGCCCAGGATCAGCCCGACCATGATCATGTTGCCGGCCTCGCCGGTCCGGCGCCCGATGAACGACAGGGGCAATGGCCCGAGCATTGCGCCGAGCAGGGGGAACGCGGCCGGGTGCACAGGGAAGAGGCGCAGGACGCCGCTCACGTAGAGCCCGAACAGGGCCGCCAGGAACGCGACCACCAGACCGGCTCCGGGGTTCTCGGTGGCCGTTCCCACGGCGAAGCCCAGGGCGCCCGACGCACAGGCCGCGGGGTAGAGCGGACGGCGGTGCTTGCGAGCGCTCATCGCGGCACCGCCTGGTCGGGCGCGTTCAGAAGGGTCTCGAACCAACGGTCGGTGCGCGTGGCGCCATCGAGCAACTCGCGCAGCTCGCCGTCGGTGACTTGAACCTGCTCGCGCACCTCCATGGTCAAGTCGTCGACCGCGCCGCTCGAGCCGAGCGCGATCAAGGCCAGCACCGCCGCCGCGGCCGCGAGCACCGGCAGGCCGGCGCGGTCGCCGGGGGGGCCGACCAGGCGCACGCTCCAGGGCTGGCGCGGGGGTGTGGCGGCGGCCAGGCGCGCGGCCAGGCCGGCGTCGCGCCAGCTGGGATCGACACCATTGCCGTACTCGCTCCGCAGGGTTTCCAGGAACGCGGCCGCCCCGTCGCGCGCGGCGGCGCACTCGACGCAGCCCTCCAGGTGCCCCTCGTCGCGCGCCCGGTCCAGGGGCGACAGGGCACCGTCGAGCAACGCCTCGAGCCGCCCGCGCACGCGCGTGCAGGCCTCGGGATTCCGGGTTCCGGTTCGGTGGTCATTCATGCGTCGGACAGTCTCTCGCGCAGGCGTCTGACCGCCTGATAGTAGTTGGCACGGGACGCCTCGGTGGTGATCCCGAGCACGGCGCCGATCTCGGCGTGGGACAGGCCCTGGGCCAGGCGCAGGTCGCAAACCTCGCGCTGGCGTTCGGGGAGTTGTTCGAGCGCGGCGCGCAGCCGCCCCGCTTCCTCCCGGCGCTCGAGGGCGGCCTCGGTGGGCTCCGCGCCGTCGGCGACCTGGTCGAGCAGCTCCCCGTCCCCCTCCAAGCGGGCGCGTCGCCCGCCGCGCCGCAGCCGCTCGCGCGACAGGTTCATGGCGATCGAGAGCCACCAGGAGCGCAGCCGCTCGACCTCCCGCAGCTCACCCAGATTCTCGTAGGCCTTCACCACGGCATCCTGGTACAGCTCGCGCGCCTCCTCCGGGTCCGCGCAGAGGCGCCGCACGGACGCCCACACCACCCGGCCGTGTCGGCCGAGCAGGGCCTCGAAGGCTCGGGAATCACCCCGCAGGGTCGCTCGTACGAGATCGCTATCGGTCGGGTCCAAGGAATGCGCCGGCGGGGCAGTGGACGGCCGGCGAGGGGGGCCGTGAAAGGCCGATCGACCTTTCTTCGGCGAAATGCGGGGCCACATGCCACCTCCCGGGGCGGATCGGCGCCGGGGACGGCCTATTCTCAGGGCCCGCCCGCCCGCACCTCCCCCACGACCCCGAGCGCTACCCCCGTGACCGCCGCATCGATCCTGGATCCCGTCCACCGCGCCGCCGGCGCCCGCTTCGCCGGCGAGGCCCCCGGCAGCCCCCTGTTGACCTACGGCGACGTGCCCGCGGAGTACAAGGCGGGGGTCGAGGGCTGCGCCCTGTTCGACGCGACCGGGCGCGGCGCCCTCGACATGGGCGGCGACGACCGGCTGGAGTTCTGCCACCGGATCCTCGCCAACACGGTGCGCGGGCTCGAGCCCGGTCAGGGCAATCGCCAGCTGCTCCTGTCGCCCAAGGGCAAGGTCCTCGCCGACTTCGAGCTGCGTTTCGAGGCCGATCGCTTTCGCCTCTCGACCGAGCCCGGCGCCGCGCCGGCCCTGGCCCAGGCCCTCGACATGTTCCTGTTCGCCGACAAGGTGGAGTTGACCGACGTGACTGGCGAACACACCCCGCTCGATTTGTGCGGTCCAAAGGCGGGTGAGGTGCTGAGCGCGGTCCTGGGCCCGCTGCCCGAAGTGAGCGACTACGGCTTCGCGAGCCTGGACCACGGCGGCATGCCGGTCGAGCTCTCGCGCGTCCCCGTCGCGGGCTCCTGGGGCTGGCGTGTCGACGCCGGTCCGGCCGGTACCGAAGCCCTCTGGCGCGCCCTGTGCGAAGCCGGCGCCCAGCCCGCCGGGATCGTCGCCCGCGACTGCCTGCGCGTGGAGGCCGGGGCGGCGATCTTCGGCGTCGACATCACCGACGACGTCTACCCCCAGGAGGCGCGCCTCGAGGAGGCCTTCGCCCTCGACAAGGGCTGCTACGTGGGCCAGGAGGTCGTGGCCAAGATCGACACCTACGGCGGGCTCAACAAGCGCCTGGTCGCCCTGGCCGTGAGCCACGACGACCCGGTGCCGCGCGGCGCCAAGCTGATCGCCTGGGACGACAAGCTCGAGAAGGACCGCGAGCTGGGCATCGTGACTTCCTGGGCCTACTCGTTCGTGCTCGACACGGGGCTGGTGCTCGCCTACGTCAAACGCCGCCACCAGGCCGTGGGCACCGAGTTCAAGCTCGACGGCGCCGAGGGCACGGCGCGCGTCGTGGCCCTCCCCCAACGCGCCGGCGCGCGTCCGATCACCGGCGAGTTCGAGTAGTCAGCGAGACTGCGCTACATCGAGCGGACGGGCTCTGAGCGCGCGTCCGCGCGGCCCTACGTCGCGGGCTGGAGCGGAGCGCCCGAGAGGTCACCAGGAGTCGATGAAGTCCTGCATCCCATGGAACCTGGCATCGCTGGCCTCGGCTCTACGCTCCGTGGCCTCCTTGAAGAACCCATAACGCTCCGAGTCGAGGGCGACGGTCATGACCCATCCGCGCAGCTGACTCGATCTCGTGTGAAAGATGCGCCCGCCGCGGTTGGTGCTGTGGGCTTCAACGGCACCGGGTAGGTGCAGGTACGGCGACAGGACGTAGTCACCGCCTGACATGGCCACGTCGATTGCAGCATTGCTCGCCACCGCCTCGGCGCGCGCGGCGCCGCGAAGCTCATCGTTGTAGACCTCGGCAGCGGCCTCGAACTCGGGCAGCGGGATCTCCTTCCCGCGCAGGTTCAGGAGCAAGTCCCGTGCGAGCTGCTCGACCGAAGCACCCTCGGTCCAATTGACGATGTCGTCAATGAACCCATCAATCCGCTCTTCCGATCGCCGGCTTCGATCCGCGAGTTCCGGGAGCACGGCGTCGATCGGCTCGAGCGCGGGGAGACCGTCGACGTCGATCCCGTTCCTCTCCAACTCGGCGATGTAGGCTTCACCGTCAGATCGACCGGAAAGGAAGTCGCGTGCCGTGCGCTGGTCGACTGCAGGCGTCTCGAGCACAGCCACCTGCTGGCGTACGGGGTCTTGGTCGAGCTCATTGCCATCGCTCGGCGCGGCGCTCGTCCGAGGACCGCTGGATGGGCGAGTGCTCAGATCGGTGTCGAGCGCCGGGCCACCGAGAATGGCGACGGCAACAAGGCCGCCTGCGAAAGCAGATCCCAGCACCGCCAGTACCGAGAGGAGCCGCCCCGACCAGCCGAGTTCAAAGGGACGCGTCGCCGACCGCCTCGACCGTTCACCATCCACTGTGTAGTGCTTCATCCGCTCCCTGTTGGTCACCCCCACGCGCATCGTCAGTCGTGGCTTCGACCGGACGTCCAAGAGGGCTCGAGGCTACCGGTTGCCGACCGGCGGTGGAATGCCCTCCCCCGCGAGGCCTCGAGCAGGTGCGTTCGGAAGCCAGCCAGCCCCTCAACCTGCGTCGTGGCCCAGAACTCGTGCTTGACCCTCAGGCTCCTGTGCAGCTTGCAGAGCTCGCCTCAGGAGCTACTCGACTCTGGACTCTCAACCAGCCGCTACATCGAGCGCGGGTGCACCGAGGTGACGCGACTCAGGAGGGCGGACATCCTTGGGAGGGTGAACCCGCCATGACCTGTCGCGCCTTCGATTCGATCGCCGTGTTCTGGGGCAGAGTATGAGCAATGCCACGGCTCGGATCACCTAGCTGGTGTTTCGTCGAGTACGACGACCATGGGACCTCATGAGGAGTCCGCGGAGAAGTACGCCTGAGTTCGATCAGCGCAGCAGTTGCTCGAGTCTCTTGTCTCGGCCACGGAATCGTGGCCAGCGGCGCGGACGCCAATGAGCTAGACACCTCTCAGCTCAATGATTCCGACATCGGGTGGAGCCCAGGTGCGGAAGGGAATGCTGATGCCGCCCAGGCCACGGGAGACATAGAGGTGTGTCTCGCCGACTCGGTGGAGGCCGTGGGGATAGCGCCGGCCCGCGCGGCCTGGGACGAAGGGCGCCCCCCAGGGGGTCGCGATGTGACCTCCGTGGGTGTGCCCGCACAGGAGCAGGGCGAGCCCGGCGTCGGCGAGCAGATCCAGACCATCCGGGGAGTGGCAGACCCCCAACCGCAGCGCCGCGTCGCCGCAGTGCGCCACGGCGGCGTTCGGGTCGGGGACTCCCCACTGCGGCTCGTCGAGTCCGACGAAGGCGACCTCTTCGTGGGGCGCTGGAAGTCGCCGCGATCGGTTCGTGAGCAGCTCGGCCCCGCCCCGCTCCAGAGCGCGTTCGATCGCGCGGAAGTCGCTCCAGAGGTCGTGGTTCCCGAGAATCGCGAGCTTGACGGGAGCGGTGAGGTTGCCGACGCGCCGCTCCAGCTCCGCCAATCGCGCGTCGGTCGCACTCAGGAAGAGGTAGTCGCCGCCCAGGACGACGACGTCGGGGGTCGCACGCTCGACGAGTTCGAAAGCGTTGTCGAGGAGCGCGGGCGGCGTCGTCGGACCGATGTGGATGTCCGACAGGAACGCCACCAGGAGGCGGGGGGAGCCGGGCGGGAGTAGGCCCAGCTCGTGACGCACGACCTGCACCCGGGTCGAGCCCGGCCAGAGCCCCCACAGGCGGGCCATCCAGCTACCCGAGTGCACGACGGACAGCGCCGACTCGAGGAGCCCGCGCCCGCGCGGCGCGCGCCCGCGCTTCAGTTGCTCGTCGACTTGGGGCATGGGAGTGGGCGTTGGAGCGGCGTCATGTGCTCGATCGGTTGCCGGCAGAGCTCCGCCGCTCGACGAACGGATCGAGCATCTCCACTCCAGGCTGCAGGTCCATGATGACTGGCGTGAGACTGAATCTGACCGAGGGCGTCGCAGAAGCTAGGCCGCGTCGAGCCCTCAGGTCCATCAGCCGCTCCCTCGGACTGTAGTGAACCCGGCTCACGCCTCGCTCAGGGCTCGATCGCGGGGTGGAGGTCAAAGCCAGCGTTCCGCTGGATCGGCCGTGCAGTCCCAGCGCTCGCGCCTCACAACCCGCCCACGAATTGACCGAGCCTCTCGAAAGCCACTTCGAGCGTGGCTGCGCTGAGTTCCACCTGCTTCGCCATCGCCTCGAATTCGATCTGCCAGATCGCCGGGGGCGCGGGGATGGGCACGCTCAGCTCATGCGTCGCTCTCCTCGCGAAGGTCTCGGCCACGGCGGCGGCTACTTCGGCTTGTACGAGGTCGCCCCGTTCGATGAGCAGCACGAGGTCGACCAGATCCTTCGAGCGTGAGTTCACGCGCCCTGTCCACGGGAACGTGTAGGCATGCAGCTTCTCCGCGAACTGCTGCGGCTTCGGCACCGCGAGTACGGTCACCGGTTCGATCCCTGCGAATGCCAGCAGGTTGTCGCCGTGAAGCTGCTCTGCCGCCCCACCGGTCGGATCACCCAGGCCAGCATCGATCTGGAAGCGGCCGAAGGAGCGGCCGGCCAGGACGACGTCGACGGGGAACGTGGCCCCACCGAGGGGCGCCCCCGGCAGTGCGCGTGTCGACCCGCCGATTCGGAACTCGAAGTGATCACCGAGGTCAAACTCCGCGGCCTCCTGGAGCGCATCGCGGATCTCGTCGATCCCTGTGGCGTTCGAGTCCGCCTCGACTGTGCGAATCGTGAGGTCCAGATCTCGCGTCGTTCGTGCGCGAGGCCGATAGCGCAGTTCCATCGCGAACCCGCCCTTGAGACGCCACGGCGGATCGGGATCCATGAAGAGTCGGGCGAGCAGGCGCTCGATCAGGAGCCGGAGCTGGAGATCCTGGATCGCCTGACCCCGTTCCGCGGCGACGTTCCGCAGCCGCGCGAGGAGTGCCGCTCGGAACGCAACCGGGTCGTCGTACTGCTTGGTCATGACGGTTCAGTCGATCGCGATCAGGGCCTCCTCGAGCCGCTCCAGATCGGCGCTGCCGGCGACCACAGCTCGTATCGCACGCCTACGAACCAGCCCGCGATCGAGGGCGTCCTCGACGGCCAGGCCGAGCTGCGCACTAGAGATCTCGCGGGTCCGTGCAATGTCGACGAGCGTGCGCAGTGGCGTCGTCACGGCGAACCCCGTCCACTGCGACCGGTCGTCCGATCCGACGACACCGCGGTGCAGGACGCAGTTGCTTGGAGGCTGCTTGCGAAAGCTCGTGGGGACAGTCAGATGGACCTTGCCCGGCAGGATTTGACTGAGCTCGTGGAGCGACAACGCCGACTCGTGCGACACGACCGCCTGCGGGAGGTCGTCGCGGCCTCGGCTCCAGAGGGACAGCTGGATCAGGTCGTCGTGACTGTCGAGCGGGATCGTCGGAAGGCGGAAGAGCCCCCGCCCAACGCGCTCGAAGTTGCCGGCAGCGACGTGGTAGCTGACGTGCTGACGCGAATAGCCAGCTGCGGTCGCCTGCTTGGCAGTGAAGTAGCCACCTTGATCGGCAGCGGTGCTGGCCAGGGCGCGTCGGGCCTGTTGAGTATCTCGGTAGTTCATGCACGCATGTCCAAATATTTTGGACAATCATGCAGAGCGAGACTGGGCGGAGCAAGGAGCTGCGGGGGGCTCTGCCGACCCCCATGCACCCGTCCAGGGGTCTTGGCACCTCTGGAGGGCGAGTGGATCCGCGGCCCCATCGCTACTGCGGCCCTTCGCCGGGGCGGGCTCCTCGGACCCCAAGGGGACAACCGTCGCCCGCCCGGGAGACTTGCGGGTTGCTTCGTCCTCCAGCTGCGCGACGAGCTCGAAGACCGGCACCCGCGCCAGGTGGCGCCGGATCCGCGGTGTGCCGCTGGGGCGGAAGACCTCGATCAAGCCCCGTTGCCGACCGTCCGGGCCGAGCTCGAGTCCATGGCGCGAAGTCTCCCAAGCGACGATTGTGGCGGACTGGGACAGCGGCGCGCCCGGGATCGCGAGGTGCCGCCCGCCGGGGAGGATGATCGAGTCGTCCTCGATCCCGAGGACAGGGGTCGGTCGATCGAGGGTCTCGACGATCTCGTGCCGACGGGTCATTCGGTACTTCCAGTACGCGCCGGTCGCGACGTACCGCGTGAGGGCGAGTCCTGGGGGCGCAGCAGCGACCTTCGCGAGGCGCGCGAGGGTCGACCTCATGTCGAGCGGGCCGAACGCGCGCGGTCCGGCTCGACTCGCTGGGACGCTCGACCTCGGGCGGCCTTCCGGTCGGGGGCGGGTTCCCTCCAGGTCGCGAGCGGCCCGGTCGAGACGGATGCGCGCGACCGTCGCGCCGACTAGGCCCTCGGTCGGGCGTGGGAAGGCCACCGCTCGCAAGAGGGGCACAGCCCCGAGAATCGGGGGAGGACGGTCGAGGGGAGTCGGTTCAGTCGTTTCGTCGCGCGCCGAATTACAGCCCCGCCTTTCCCACGAGCAGCAATCCGCTGCGATGCTCAGCGGGCCTGACTCCCCACGCACCGGCGATTGACCCCAGTGTCGCGGTAACGACGGCCCGCCTGGCGACCAGGCCCCCTGCGATCCCTTCCCTTGCCCCCGAGGAATCACCATGACTCAGCGCCACGCCCCCACCCGACTCCTCCGCCTCACGGCCGCGCTGGCCGCGGTCGCGGTCCCCGCCTCCGGCCAGTCCCTCGACGAGGACGTGGCCCTGGTCGGCGCCACGCCGATCCCCCTGGGGGCCGAGCTCCAGGACGTGCCGCTTCTGACCGCGAGCCGCGGCAACTCGACGATCGTCCTGGGCAGCTCCTACTCCGCCCAGGGGCTCGATCGCCTGCCCTTCGTCACCTCCCTGGCCCCCGACGGGTCGGTCGAATGGAGCTGGGTCGCGACCGACTCGATCTACCTGGCAGCCGGGATGTTCGTCCCCGCCGAGGGGCAAGGAGTCTTCGCGTCGGCCCACAGCCTGGACGGCGACATCCGGATCGTGCGCATCGACGGGGGCACCCAGACCTGGTCGGTGGTGCTCGAGAACCCCTTCGGCTTCAACCCACTGCCCTACCAGCCGGTGCTGGACCTGACCGGCCCGCCGGACGGCTCGCGGGTCTTCTCCCTGCTCCAGCGCAACTCGCCCTCGAACCTGCTCGTCTCCCACGACCCGGCCACGGGCGCCTCGATCTGGGCCCGTGAGCTGCCCGGCGACGCCTCGCCCGTGGCGTTTGCCAGCGACGTGTCGGGCACGCGCCTGGCGGTCCTGCTCGAGGGCGTCGGCCCCCTGGCCAACGACCGCGTGCTCGGGATCGACGGCGCGACCGGCAACGTCCTGTTCACGCGCAACCTGGCGCCGATCCTCGACCAGGCCGTGACCCAGGCGATCTGCATGTCGCCCGACGGCTCGCGCGTCTTCGTCGGCTCGCGCCCGACCAACGGGTTCGCCGAGAACCTCGTCAGCCTGGCCATGGCCGACGGCTCGGTCCAGTGGGTCGCGGAGCTGCCCAATGCCGTGCGGCGCCTGGCCTACGACCCGGTCGGGCCGGACCTGATCGCGGTCACCCAAGACATGGACCAGGGGATCCTGGCACCCCTGGAGCTGCACGCGGTGCGTCCAACCCTGGGAGTGGTCCAGTGGTCCGTCCCGGCGGGGCCGCCCGCGCGCAACGGCGGCTTCCTGCACCTGCGCGTGGAGCCCGTCAGCCAGCTCGGCGCGGTCCACTACGACTCCACCTCCACCCCCGGCTTCGTCGCCGGAGACGACTCCACGGTCCACGTGTTCAGCACCGTCGACGGCGCCGCCGGATGGACGCAGACGGTTGCGAGCGACGTCGACTACATCGGCATCGCCGGGGCCGAGTTCGTCGACCTCGCGGGGACGCCTCTGGTGGTCGCGGCGCGGGCGATGAGCTCGATTCAGGACGACAGCGCGGACCTCGGTGTGCGCAGTTGGACCGCCGACGCGGGCCAGTCGGTCTGGGCCAACGTCCAGGCCTTCGACGCCGTGGTTCCGCGGGCGGAGGCGTTGATCGCGCCGGAGGGCTCGCCGCGGTCCTTTGCCTCAGTGATCGGCTCCAACGCCGAGCGCACCGTGGCCGCCATCGACCTCGCCAGCGGGGTCCTCGCGTGGCAGGTCCCGTTGGGCTTCAACCCTTTTGACTTCGTGAACTTCGGCGCGGGCACGCCCCTCGCCGCCACCGACGACGGCTCGACGGTCTTCCTGGTGCGCGACGGTCAGTCGACCTTCGTACCCAGCCAGCTCGCGGCCCTCGACGGCGCCACCGGTCAGTCCCTGTGGACCATCGATCTGCCCGGCATGGGTCAGCCCCGCGACCTGGCCGTCGTCGAGGAGCCAGGCCTGACGCCGATGACCGTCGGCCTCTTCGACCAGAATCCGTCCGCCACCGACACGGCGATCGTGGCCACCGACTTCGGGGGGAACATCCTTTGGACGGAGGGCTGGCCCGTCGGCAGCTTCGACACCTGGTTCGCCTCGGCCCTCGCCGTCGACAGGCCGGGGGGGCGCGTGTCGACGTTGGTCAGCGCGCAGATCCCGATCGACGAGTTCCGCGTGGTGGTCCGCGACCTCTCCAGCGGCGCCCTGATCGCAGCCCATCTGCTCACGGACTCGGACTTCGCCCCCGGGGTCGAGCTGGGCAATCCGATCCCCATGGACCTGACCCTCGGCGGCGACGGCGCGGACACCTACGTCCTGGGCAAGTACCTGGGGACCACCCAGACGCCCGCCCACGTGGTGCTCGCGCGCATCGACAGCGTGACCGGCGCGCCGGCCTGGGGCGTGGCCATCGATCCCTTCCCCACGGGCTTCTACAACTTCGGTGAGCTGGTGCTCGACGAGGGCCGCGGCACCCTCGCGGCGGTGGTCGAGGCGCCGCAGAGCCAAGCGGCGCCGCGCGTCCTGGCCTCGGGCTTCGACCTCGCGACCGGCACCGCGACCTGGCAGCGAGTACTGGGCGACGCGGCCGACCCCCGGGCCCTGCTCGACACGACCCCCGGCGCCGGCGGAGCGATCCTCTACTTGAGTCTCCAGCGCACTGACGGCCAGGCCGAGGTCCAGGCCCTCGACACCGCGAGCGGCGTGACCCTCTGGACCGCGCTGCTCGACGGCGGCTCCGAGGGCGACCGCGCCCGCAACCTCGCCGTCCACGGTGGCGAGGTCCTGGCCCTGCTCGACGCGACGAAGATCGTGCCGAGCGGAACGGCGACGGTCGTGCGCCTCGATCCCGACGACCTGGTCGGCGGACCCGCGGAGGTCTCCCTCGCGTCGCCCTCGAACGTTGTGTTGGGGCTCGACAGGCCGCAGAGCTCGGCCGCTGCGCCGTACCTGGTGCTGGGCAGCGCCACGGGCACGAGTCCGGGCATCGCGCTCGGCGGGCTGGTCTTGCCGCTCGAGGTCGACGCCTACCTGCTCGCGATGCTGACGGGTCCGAACCAGGCGCCCTTCGTCGGCACTCTCGGCCTCCTGGATGCCGAGGGCGACGCCTGGGCCCGGATCGACGTTCCGACGGGGCTCGACCCGAGCCTCGCGGGCCTGGTGTTACACCACGCCTTCGTCGAGCTGGACTCGGGCTTCGCGCCGGTCTTCACCAGCGAGGCGGTGTCGGTGACCTTGGTTCCGTAGCGCGCGCTCGGTCCGCCGAGGCAGTCCCGGGCAGGCGCCGTCACTTGCGGCGTCGGCCCGGTCTGCGTTCGGCCTCGGCGTTGAGTGGATCCTCGGGCCAGGAATGCTTCGGATAGCGGCGCTTCAGCTCGCGGCGCACGTCGAAGTAGGTCTTGGCCCAGAAGGACTCCAGGTCGTCGGTGACCTGTTGGGGCCGTCCGTTGGGCGCGAGCAACTGCATGACCACGGGCACGCGCCCGCCGCCCACGCGCGGGGTCGCGCGCAGGCCGAATAGCTCCTGGATGCGCGCGGCGAGTTGGGGCGCACGGCCGGGCTCGTAGTTGACCTTCAGGCGGCTGCCGCTGGGCACGGCGATGCGTTCAGGGGCGTCGCGATCGAGGGCGGCGAGTTGTTGGCCGGTGAGGCGCGCGCTCGCCAGGGCCAGGCGCGGCGAGCGGCGCAGGTCGGCGAAGCTGCGGCGGCCAGGCACGAGGTCCGGCAAGAGCCCCCGCCAGAAGTCCTCGTCGATCAGCGGCAGCTCCAGCTCCGGTCGCCACAGGGCCAGGCAGGCGACCCGCGCGGCGAAGCTCGTCAGTTCCTCGTCGGCCAGGTCCAGGGCGCGCGGCACGTCGAGGGCGGCGGCGGTGACCAGCGCCGCTTCGAGGGCCGCGATGTCCTCCACCGGCCGCTCGTCGGCGCCGAGCACGAAGTCGCCGAAGACCCGCTCGACGGTGGCCACCACCCGGTCGCGGGCGGGGTCGTAGGCCACGCTCACGCGGCGCTCGATGCGGTCCTCGTCGAGCCACTCGGGGTCGAAGGCGCTGGCGCGAGCGACCAGGGGCTCGCGCCCGGGCCCGGCGCGGGTCTGCAAGAGCTCGACGCACACGAAGAAGGGCGAGTCGGTCACGCGGCTCTCGGCGCCGAGCTCCACGCCGATGCCGCCGGCCATCAGCGCGCGGGGCTCGCCCGCGCGGCGACGGCGGGCCAGGCGATCGGGGTAGGCGGCGGCCACGGCGCGCAGGAAGCCCTCGTCGGGGTCGTCGCCTCGCGACAGCTTGCCGCCGACCTTCGGCCAACGCAGGCGCTCGAGCTGCGCCGCGGCGCGCAGCACCTGCCGCGCCCCGCCGCGATCGAGGTGGCGATCGGGCCGCGTCGTCCCCTCGAGCGCGCGCACGTCCTCGAGCAGGTCGGAGTCGACCGCGTCGCGCACGCGGCCGCGCTCCTCGCGGCCCAGGCGCCGGAAGGGATCGCGCTCGGCGAGCAGGGCCACCGCCACCGCGCCGTGGCGGCGCAGGCCGCGGCGGTCGGCCTCGATCAAGAGTGCGCCCAAACGCGGGGCCAGGGGCAGGCTCGCGAGGGCGCGTCCCAGGTCGGTCAGGCCGCCCGCTCGGGTCGCGCCCAGGCGCGCCAGCAGCTCGAGGGCGCGCTCGAGGGCCAGGGGCGCGGGCGCCTCGAACCAGCCGAAGGCGGCGGGGTCCTGCTCGCCCTGTTCGATCAGCTGCAACACCGTCGCCGACAGGTCCAAGCGCGCGACTTCGGGCGCCTCGAACTCGGCCATCGAGCGCTCCTCGGCGGGACTCCACAGGCGCAGGGCCTCGCCGGGGCCCGTGCGCCCGGCGCGGCCCGCGCGCTGCTCGGCACTCGCGCGGGAGATGCGGCCCAGCTCCAGGCGATCGACGCCCACGCCCGCATCGTGCCGCATGGTGCGCGACAGGCCGGTGTCGACCACGCGGCGCACGTCGGGGATCGTGATCGAGCTCTCGGCCACGTTCGTGGCCAGGATCAGCTTGGGCCGCTCGCTGCGCTCGAACACGGCGTCCTGGGCACCGGCCGCGAGGTCGCCGTGCAGCTCGAGCACGGTGTGCGCGCGCCCGATCGGCGTGCCCTCGAGGCGCCGCGCGCAGGCGGCGATCTCGCCGCGACCGGGCAGGAACACGAGGGTCGCGCCGCCGTCCGGCGCGGGGCCGACCTGTTCCAGCGCCCCGAACACGCGCTCCTCGAGCCACTCGTCGGGACGCACCGGGCGATGGCTGACGCGCACCTCGAAGCTGCGCCCCTCGCTCTCGACCAGGGCCGCCGGATGGCCGTCGGCGCCGCGCAGGAACTCGCGCAGGGGCACGGGATCGAGGGTCGCCGAGGTCACCACCAGGGCCAGCTCCGGCCGCACCTCCGCGCGCACACGCCGGGCCAGGGCCAGCCCCAGATCGGTCGCCAGGCGCCGTTCGTGGAACTCGTCGAAGACCACCGCGCCGACGCCCTCGAGGAACGGATCCTCGCGCAGCTTGCGGAGCAGGACCCCGTCGGTCATGGCGATCAATCGCGTGCGCGGACCGACCTGGCGGTCGAAGCGCACCTCGTAGCCGACCTCCTCACCCACGCGCCCGCCGCGCTCGTCCGCGATGCGCCGGGCCGCGGCGCGAGCAGCGATGCGCCGCGGCACCACCAACCACACCGGACCGAGCCCCGCGTCGAGCAGGGCCGGCGGAACCCGCGTGGTCTTGCCGGAACCGGTCGGGGCGCGCAGCACGGCCGCGCGCCCGCCACGCAGCACCTCGACCAGCTCGGCCAGGACCGCGTCGACCGGGAGCGGCTCAGTCCTCGTCACTCGCGAGGGGCACGAACTGCGCCGGTGCCCCTTCGGTGCTGGAGAGTCGAATGTCAACCTCGATCTCGCCCAACAGCATCGGCATCGAGCCGTGGATCACGAGCGGAATGCCGGTCCGATTCTCCATCCACAGGACGATCTCGCCGCGCAGGCCGAAGGGCCCTTCGAACTTGCCGGAGCCGCTGGATTCCTCGTCGTCGGTGGACGCCGCCTCACGATCGGCCTCCGAGATAGGCGGCAGGCCCATGTCTTCCTTCGCGACCTCGTGGGTGATCAGGTCCACACGCCGGGCCTCGAAGCGACCGGCGCCGGTCTCGACGACCTCGAGCTCACCGAAGCGCGCCTCGACGTTCCAGATGCGCTGGTTGTCGAGCAT
Organism: Engelhardtia mirabilis; assembly: GCA_007751255.1. Classification (GTDB taxonomy): domain Bacteria; phylum Planctomycetota; class UBA1135; order UBA1135; genus Engelhardtia; species Engelhardtia mirabilis. The sequence goes on along the minus strand of CP036296.1, from coordinate 2,663,486 downwards.
GTGGAAGATCAGGTTGCGCTCGCCGCGGGCCAAGGCATGGCGCACCAGGTACACGGCACCCAAGGTGTCGACCGCATCGGCCGGCACCGAGAACTCGTCCGCCGGACGCCAGATGCGCGTGCCCTGGGGCGCGCCGGTCTTGGTGTCCGAGCGGTAGCTGGCCATCCAGGCGTCACCCTTGACCCCGGTCAGGATCTCGCGCCGGCGCTTCTCCGTCCCCTCGTGACGGTAGCTGTGGATCATGCGCGGCCACGCGTCGTGCTGGAAGCGCGTATGGATCGTCGCGTCCATCACGTACAGGGAGTAGTCGCCGTAGGCGTGGGCCTTGACCCAACCCACCTCGGCCCCGCCCGCGCTGCGATTGCCGAGCAGCGACGGGCGCTTGAGCTCGACACCCGACGACAGCTCGACCGTGCCCGCGTTGATGTTGATCAAGGCGGTCTCGACCCGCACGTCGTAGTGCAGTACTTCGTTGCGGGGGATCGACAGCGGCGCAGACTCCGCCCCGCGATCAATGACGAAGCCGTCGGCGGTGGCTTGGTCGTCGCCGAGAGCGCTGGCCGGGACCCCGAACAGCAGAGCGCCGAACAGCAGCGCCGCCTCGAGCGGGTTCAGGGATTGCACGGCGCTGGCAGTGGTGCGTTGCATCTTCATCTGTTTCGACCTTCGAGCTACGCGTCCGAGTCTTTCCGATCGGTGTCGGCGGGGCTCGTGGTGTGGTTCCCGCTGACCCGCCCCTTGTCCGAGAGGGCCGCCGCGTCGTCGCAGCCGCGCAGCCGATTACGCCGTGCGGCCAGGCGACGGCTGGCTTCGGCCACGGCTACCCGCGAGGGCGGACGCCCGAGTTCGCGCGCCAGGGCCAGGAGCTCGGTGGCCACCGCGTCGACGCGGGCCTGGATCTCGACCACCGGCTCCCGCCGCCCCTCGAGGTGGAACAGGGCGCCGCGGATCAGTGCGCCGGCGTTGACCATGAAATCGGGCACGAACAGGATCCCCCGAGCGTGCAGGCGATCGCCGTGGGCCGCGCTGGCGAGCACGTTGTTCGCCCCGCCGCAGACCACCCGCGCCCGCAGACGCACCAAAGTCAGGTCGTGTACGAGGCCGCCGAGGGCGTTGGGACTGAAGACGTCGCAGGGCACGTCCAGCTCGTCGCCGGGGGCCACGGTCTCGATGCCCAGCTCGGTGACCGCGACCTGGGCGGTGCGCTCGTCGATGTCGGCGCCGACGACCCTGGCGCCCTGCTCGACCAGGCGCCGGGCCAGGCGCAGACCGACCGACCCCAGGCCCTGGATCACGACGGAGCGTCGGGACCAGTCCTCCTCGCCGTCCAAGTGCCGCAGGCCGGCGGCGATGCCGGCGAAGACCCCGGCGGCGGTGGACTCGGCCAGCTCCTGGGGCCCCTCGGGGCCCGGGTCGGTGGCGTAGCGGGTCTCGGCGGCCAGCCAGGCCAGCTCGCGCTCGCCGGTGTTCACGTCCGGACCGGTGTAGTAGCGGCCGCCCATGCGCTCGATCACCCGCCCCAGGTGGCGGTAGGCCGACTCGGGGTCCAGGCCGCCGTGGTCGAGCACCACCGTCTTGGCGCCGCCGGCGGGCAGCCCGGCCAGGACGCACTTCCAGGTCATGGCGCGCGCCAGGCGCAGGCAGTCCAAGGCGGCCGAGGCCTCGCTGGCGTAGTTCCAACGCCGGATGCCGCCGAAGGCCGGGCCCGCGGAGGTGTCGTGCAGGGCCACCACGGCCCGCAGGCCGGAGCGCCGGTCCTGGACCGCGACGACCTCTTCGAAGTCCTCGCGGGCCATGGCATCTAGCAGTCGGATGGACATGGGGCAGCCCGCGAGCATAGCCTCGCGACCCTGGCTCCCCAGCGGCGCCGGTTGGGAAGATCCGCGCTCGAGCGTCGTCCCAGGGCCAATCTGCCCGCCGCCCTCTCCGCCCCCTTCCGCCGATGCTGCGATCCTCCGACCACTCCGACGTCCCCCGCGCCGACTCCACCAGCAGTGGCAACGCCGGTCCGCGCGACTCCGCCGCTCGACCGCTGGCAGTCCTTGCCGCGAGGTTGGGCCGAGGATTGCTGATGCCGACGGTCCTGGCGACGGCCGTGGTCGGCTGCTCTTCCACCGGCGACCAGTACAGCGAGCACGAACGCGACCTGGCCAACAGCGACCTGGGCCGGATTCCGAACGCTGAGGTGATCATCTCCAGCGACCAGCCCATCGGGCAGTTTCTGGCGGCGATCGACGTGCGGATCCAGTTGTGGATGACCCTCAAGGCCAGCGGCAAGGCCAAGGACGACCGGCGCCGCGAGAGCCTGGAGGCCGAGATCCAACGCTTCGTCTCCGTGCGCGCGGACGAGCTGGTCTTCGAACTCGAGTCCGGGCCCCTGCGCAACCGCTGGATCGCCGCCGCCGGGCTGGGCTTCGCCCGGGACGAGGAGGTGCTGGGTCCGCTCCTGGCGGCCCTCGGCGACTCCAACCGCGACGTTGTCGGCCAGGCCCTGTTCGGACTGGGCATCCGCGCCGACGCCGACACCCCCCTCGACCCGCTGCTCGAGGAGCTGCGCTCGGCGTTCGAGGGCTACGTGCGGGTCAACGCCGCCTACGCGATCTATCGCGTGGCGCGGGCCGGCGGGCGCGACGCCGACGTGGGGCCGGCTCTGCGCCGGGCGCTGCTCGACTCCGAAGCCCCGGTGCGGGTCCAGGCCGCGCGCACCCTGGGCGTGATCGTGGACAGCGATGCCGTGGACGACCTCGGCGGCCTGCTCAGCGATCCCGTCGACATGGTCTTCTTGTCGGCCCTCGACGCCCTCTCGGCCCTGGCCGTGGGCGACATCTCGCTCGAGGGCCCGGTCGCCCGCGAGCTGGTCACCGCCCTCGACGAGGCCCCCACCACCCGCCGCGAGTTCCTGCGCCGCGAAGCCGCCAAGCTCGCGCGAAACGACTACGGCGGCGACATGAAGTACTGGCGCCGCTGGGCGTTCGGATTGCCGTAGCGACCCGTCGCGGACCGACGCGCGTCACATCCGGCGCCGGGGCGGATAGCATCGGGGCGTGCGACCGCTCAGCTCCCAGAAGGCCTCTCGCTTCACCGAGTCCGTGATCCGCGAGATGTCGCGGGTCTGCCGCGCGGAGGGCGGGGTCAACCTGGCCCAGGGCTTTCCGGACTTCGCGGCGCCTGCGCCCATGAAGGCGGCGGCCAGCCGCGCGATCGAGGCCGACATCAACCAGTACGCGGTAACCTGGGGCGCGCCGCGCCTGCGGGAGGCGATCGCGCGGCGCACGGCGGCCTACAACGGGATCCCGACCGACGCGGAGACCGACGTCACGGTCTGCTGCGGCGCGACCGAGGCCATGATCGCCGCGCTGCTCGCCACCGTCGACCCGGGTGACGAGGTGATCGTCTTCGAGCCCTTCTACGAGAACTACGGGCCCGACTGCGTGCTGGCCGGGGCGGCGCCGCGCTTCGTGTCCCTGCGCGCGCCGGACTGGAGCTTCGATCCCGCGGAGCTGGCGGCGGCCTTCGGTCCGCGCACCCGCGCGATCATCGTCAACACGCCCCACAACCCCACCGGCAAGGTCCTGAGCCGTGCCGAGCTGGAGCTGATCGCGGGGCTGTGCGTCGAGCACGACGTGCTGGCGATCACCGACGAGATCTACGAGTACATCCTCTACGACGGCCGCGAGCACGTCTCGCTCGCGACCCTGCCGGGCATGGCCGAGCGCACGGTCACGATCAGCGGCCTCTCCAAGACCTGGAGCGCCACCGGTTGGCGCATCGGCTGGTGCGTGGCCCAGCCGGAGCTGACGGCGCCGATCCGCAAGGTGCACGACTTCCTGACCGTGGGGGCCGCCGCGCCGCTGCAAGAGGCGGCCGCGGACGCCCTGGGCTTCGGGGACGAGTACTTTGCGCGGCTCGCGGTCGACTACACGGCGCGCCGGGACGCGCTGGTGAGCGTGCTCGAGGAGGTGGGCTTCGAAGTCTTCGCGCCGGGCGGTGCCTACTACGCGATGGTCGACATCCGCCGCCACACGGAGCTGGACGACGTGGCCTTCGCGATGGAGCTCGTGCGGGGCGGCGGCGTGGCGACGGTGCCCGGCTCGAGCTTCTTCGCCGACCCGCGCGACGGTCGGCACCTGATCCGCTTCTGCTTCGCCAAGCGCAGTGAAACCCTCGAGAGCGCGGCGACGATCCTGCGCGAGCGTCTGGGATGAGGGGTCGAAGGTCCCACGGTCGCGGAGCGCTGTCGGTAGCGGCGTCATTCCTCGCCATTGCCGGTTCGGCCTGCGGGAACAAGGAGCCGCAGCCGGCGGCTCCGCGCGGCAATCCCCACGCGGCACCGACAGTCACGCCGAACGCGGTGGCGCCGGCCGTCGCGACACAGAGCGCCGACCCCCTCGCCCCCCAGTCCCTGGCACCGATCGCCGGACTGCGCGGAATGAGCGTGGTCTCGGACCTGACCTTCGACTCCGCGCCCCAATGGCCCCATCGACTCACGGCCACTTGGATGTTCCCCGACCGTGCTCGCTTCGAGCTGGCGTTGGTCGGCGGACGGCCGGCCGATCGATCCAACGAGTTCCACCTGGGTCCGCGCCTGTTCGCCCAGGCTGACGCGAACTCGGAGTCGGTCGAGCTCGAGGGCGAGTCGCGCGCCAGCACCCTCGGTATGTTCGAGCTGCGACGCGCCCTGTTCCTGTGGCCCCAGGGTTTCGACTGGGTGGCCGAGGGCGCGTTGCGGCGCTGTGACCTGTTCCTCGAGCCCGCGGGGGATCCGATCGGGTCCCTCGTCGCGACCCTCGACGACGACGGCTGGCCGCGCAGCATGTCGGTCCGAAGCGCCGACGGCTCGGTGAACGCGACCCTGACCGTGGGCGCTTGGGCTTCCACCGACGGCCGCGAACACCCCACGGAGCTGCGCCTCGAGATGGCCGGCCAAGCGGTGTGGACCGAGCGCGTCGCCGAGGTCGCGCTCAACGTGAACTTCCGGGACGACTACTTCCTGCCGGTGGACCGGATCGCGGGCGACGGGGTCGGTGGCGAAGTGCGGGTGGGCGAGATCACCGCGCTGGTGGTCCGCGCCATCCCCCTCGCGCGCGAGCGGCGCGAATGGTCTGCCGCCCTCGAGGACGAGGCGCGGTTGCGCGGCGAGGTTGCCGCCGAGTTGGCGGGTAGCGGCCGGATCCTGCGCCCCACGCGGCTGATGCAGGTCGACGGGCAGGGTCGGCCGACGGCGGTGCTCTTGGCGCTGGAAGAGTTCCCCGCCGGTCCACTGCCGACGGGCTGGGAGGCCCGACCAGCTGGGAGAGCGGCCCGCCTGTGGTTCGAGCGACTCGATCGCATCGGCGCGCCCGACGTCGCACGCCTGGCGGCTCAGGTCCCTGCGGGAGGCGACCCTCCGCCGCCCTACGTTCGGATCGGCGCCGAGGGCGGCCCTTCGACCCTGGTGCAGCCGCTGAACGGGGTCCAATGAAGGGGTACTGGCGTCCTCCAGGGGAGTCCCGGCGGGTGTCCTCTCGAGGGGACGACGGCGGCGGCGACCCCTCTCGACGGGCACCAGGTTGCCCCCCCGGCTTGGCACGCTGTTTGTGACAACAGGGTGACCCCAGAGGAAAACCCCATGCGACGACTCCAAGCAAGTGTCTGGTTCCTGTTGACCCTCCTGACCGTCGGTGGCTTCGGCCCCGGCGCCGACGCAGCCCAGCGCGGGTCGCGCCCGTCGCAGGGAGGTCCGGCGCCGAGTCGGCCGGCGCCGAGCCCGGCGCCACAGAGTCGGCCCGCGCCGGCGCCCGCTCCGCAGAGTCGGCCGGCGCCCAGTCGCCCGACACCCGCGCCGACGGGTTCGACCTCGCGCACCAACTACGGCAGCTCGTCCAGCCGTTCCTCGAGCCCGGCGCCGGTCACCTCGTCGTCCAGCTACGGCAGCTCGTCGAGCTCGCGCGACGCCTCGACCCCGCGCGTGATCCGGCTCAGCCCCTCGGAGGCCAGCGACGCGGGCTACCTGGTCTCGCCCTCGGCCGAGCGCGCCCCGGCTCCGGCTTCGTCGCGCGTCGACGAGGCTCCCTCGGCCGTCGATCTGCGTAGCTCAGCTTCCAGCTCTGGATCGTCGGCACCCGCGGCCGTCTCCGCCGAGCGCGGCGCCGCGAGCTTCCCCCGGACGTCGTCGACTTCGAGCGAGGGCATGATCGTGATCGAGCCCTCGCAGCGACCCGTGCACGTGCCGGTGCCGGCCCCCTACCGCGGTTCGTCGCCGGTGGACGTTTCGCGCCCCGAGGCCCAGCGGGCCGTGGACCGCTACCGCGATGCGGTCGAGACCGGCGAGTGGGCGCGACTGCGGAGCAAGCTCGACGGTGGTTCCCCGCTGCGGCTGACGACCGCGCGCAATCTCGACCGACTGATGGAGCGCTACTCGCGGGTGCCCGCGGCCTCCGAATCCAGCGTGCGCGGCGGCTCCGGCCTCGACGATCGCTATTCGGCCCGGGCCTACCGCTACGCCTACGACCGCGGCCCCATCGATCGCCTCGAGCGGCCCGATGCCGAGCCGCCCGCGCGCGCGGCAGCTGAAGCCTCCCGCGAGCAGGCGGCGAGGATCCAGGATGCACGCGAGAAGACGGCGCGAGTGCAGGCCGCGCGCAGCAAGACGGCCCGCGTGCAGAACGCCCGCGAGGAGGCTAGCCTCGCCGAGTCCCAGGCCATTCGCCGGGATCAGGCTCGCGCGATTCCCGGGCAATCGCCGCTGCTCGCTCGGGAAGCGGACCCCCTGCGCCGCTTCGCCGAGCAGCGTGGCGAGGACACCTCGCGCATGGTCGACCGCGAGGCACCGTCGCGCCGCGCTCTGGCGGGCATGACGGCCCTGGCCGACGACAACCCGGCCGCGGCCCGCGAGTTGGCCGCCTCCGGCCTGGCGATCGCCCGCGCGACCCGCGCCTCCCTCTCCCTGGCCGCCGGCTCGGTGGCGGGTGCCGTCGCCGGCGCCGCGGTCGATCAAGCGGCAGCTGGCAGCGAGCCCCCCGGCTACAGCAGCTATCCCGACTACTACTGGGACGACTGTTGGTACTTCGACCTGGGGCTGTCCTTCTACTGGGGGCCGAACGGCTATGGGCCCTACGCCTACCTGGGCTATGGCGGCTACGCCAGCCCCTACGGCTACAGCTTCTGCCACCCCTACTGGTACAACCCCTACTGCAACTGGGGCTTTGGCTACTACGGCCATCCTTACGGCTACTCGTGGTGCCCGTCGATCTACTACTCGTCGGCTCTGTACCACAACTCCTACTACGGCGGCGCGTACTACAGCGGCGGCTACTACGGGGGCTACTACGGCGGCTACCAGTCCCAGCCTGTGGTGATCGTCGAGCAGCCGGCTGAGGTCGCCCCCACGATCGTGATCATCGAGCAGCCCGCGGCGGCGGCCCCGGCGGCGGCTCCCGCACCCGACGGCGGCCCCATCGGTCGCGGCAGCGTGCCGCTCTCGGTCTCGACCGCGGCGGACAGCTACCTGACCCTCGGTGACCGGGCCTTCCGCGAAGGGCGCTTCGCCGACGCGGTGCACTTCTACGCCAAGGCCACCGAGCTCGAGCCCGATGTCGCGGTCTTCTACCTTGTGCTCTCCGACGCCCTCTTCGCCACGGGCGACTACGGCTACGCCGCCTTCTCGATCCGCAAGGCCCTCGAGCTCGAACCCGAGCTGATCGAGAGCGAGGTCGACAAGCGCAACTTCTACAGCGATCCGCTCGAGTTCGACCGCCAGTTGGCGGTGCTCGAGCTGTACCTGGAAGACCACCCCGCCGACGACGAGGCTCGCCTGGTGCTGGCCGCCAACCTGCTCTTCTCCGGTGCTCCGGCCTCCGCCGTGGACCTGCTCGACAACGCGCTGGCGGTCGGTCTGGCCCAGGACCAGGCCGCGGGGGTGATCCTGGCCCGCTCGCAGACGCTGCAGTACGGCGGCTGAGCCGGACGACGGCTCGAGGCCGAAGTGGCGGGGCTGCCTCCGACGGGGGCGGCCCCGCCGGCGTTCGCGAAGCCCCTCGCAACTGCGACGTGGGTCCGGGCGCGTGGGGCGATATGCTCGCCCGGGTTCCCGAGGGACCGCGACCATGACCGACAAGGACGGATTCAAGAGCTTCAAGGATCTGCTGCGCTCGCGCGGCGGCGACGCCGAGACCGAGGGTGAGCACGCCGACGATCGCGGCTGGCACTTGGAGGAGCAGGGCGCGGAGGTCGACCCGTCCAAGTTGACCGAGGGTCCGGCGCCGGACTCCGACGCCCGGGATCGCATCTCGGCGCGGCCCAGCGCCTTCGGACCGATGGAGCACGGGCCCGCGGTCTACGCCGATCCGGACTCCGAGGAGATGCAGCTGCTGCACTCCTTCCGCGTGCGCACGATCTTCTTGCCCGACGTGACCGCCGAGGTCGCCGCCCTGCCCGCCGACCCGCCCCCGTCCGAGTACGCGGGCCGGGTCGACCTGCGCGAGCGCACGATCTTCACCATCGACGGCGACGACGCGAAGGACTACGACGACGCGATCGAGATGGTGCGCCTGGCCAACGGCAACCTGGAGTTGGGCGTGCACATCGCCGATGTGGCCCACTACGTGCGCCCGGGCACGGCCCTCGACGACGAGGCCCTGGCGCGCGGCACGTCGGTCTACCTGCCGGACCAGGTGGTGCCGATGCTGCCCGAGCAGCTCTCCAACGGCCTGTGCTCCCTGGTGCCCAAGCGCGACCGCTTCGCTTACTCCGTTTACATGGAGTTCGACAAGGACGGCGCCCGCGTCGCCAAGCGCGTGCACAAGAGTGTGATCCGCTCGGCCCACCGCAACACCTACCGCATCGTCCAGGAGCTCCTGGACGGGGTGCAGAGCGCGGAGACCGCGGAGATCGAGTTCCTGCGCCCCACCCTCGAGCTCTTGCAGAGCTGGACCAAGGAGCAGCAGCGCATCCGCGACGCCAAGGGCTCGCTGCGGATCCAGTCGACCGAGAAGAAGTTCGTCTTCGACGACGAGCACAACGTGAAGGCGATCGTCGACGCGCCTCGCTACTTCTCGATGGCGTTGATCGAGGAGACCGCCCTGGCCGCCAACCAGGCTGTCGGCGACCTGTTCCGCGAGCGCGGCCTGCCGACGATCTACCGCGTGCACCCGGAGAAGGACCAGGACGAGATCGACGCGGTGACCAAGATGCTGGACGACTTCGGCATCCGCGTGCCGAAGAAGGACCGCCTGACCGGACGCGACATCGGGCGGTTGATCCGCGCCGCGCGCCGCAAGCCCAACGCCGAGGCGTTGATCGGCCGCATCATGGGCCTGGTCGAGCGCGCCTACTACGAGGTGCGCGACCACGAGGACGTGGCCGAGCACTGGGGTCTGGCGCGCAAGGCGTACCTGCACTTCACCTCCCCCATTCGCCGCTACCCCGACCTGATCGTGCACCGCTGGCTGTGGGCCATCGAGAGCCGGGGCGCGGAGGCCGAGGAGGAGCTCAAGGCCGAGGCCTTCGTGGAGGACCTGAACGCCATGGCCGGACACGCCTCGATGCAGGCGGACGTGGCCGACATGTGCGAGACGGCCATGGACGACCTCAAGGTCTGCCAGTACATGGAGCCGCACATCGGCGAGAAGGTCGAGGCCAAGGTGCTGCGGGTCTCGCGGCCCGGGATGGACGTGCTGCTCACGGACTTCAACGTGCGCGGCTTCCTGCCGTCCAAGGCCATCGGCGACCGGGTCAGGCTGGAGGGCCCGACGATCACGATCAACCGCGGGCGGCGCGTGCTCTCGTTCACCGAGGGCCATGCGGTCGCGGTCAAGGTCGTCGACGTGGACTTCATCCGGTTGCAGGTGATGCTGGAGCTGGACGCCCGCTGAGCCGGCGCCGGCCGGCGTCGTCGGGCCGTCGACGGCCCGGGCGTCGGCGGCCCCAGGCGCCCGGGGTAGGATGGGCCGCGATGCTGCAGCGTTTCCCCCCCGCCGCTCTCGTCCTCGCCCTGCTCTCGACCGCCGCTTCCGCGGCCTGGCCCAGCCCTGCCGCCCCTACCCAGGGTGCGGTGGATCAGACCGCCGTGGTCTGGGAGGTGCTCCAGCCGACGCGCGTCACCTCGGTCAACGGTGTCGAGCACGAACTGCTCGAGGATCGCTCGATCCTGGCCGTCGGCGAGTTCGCCGCCCGCGACACGGTGGTGGTCGACTTCGAGCTCGAGCTGCCCGGCATCAGCGCCGTGCGAGTCGAGGCCCTGCGCGACGAACGCCTGCCGGCCGGCGGGCCGGGACTGGGCGACGGGGGCCTGTTCAAGCTGGCCGAGGTGCGCGTCGGGGTCTCGAGCAGCACCCGTAGCCGCACGACCCAACCCGTCCCGATCATCGCCGCCGTGGGCACGCCGGACGACCTCGCAGGCCCCGCCCGCCACGCGGCCGACTCCAACGTCGCCACGGCCTGGGGGCCCAGCAGGACCGTCGAGCGCGACCTCGAGGGGGTCTTCTTCCTGGGCGCACCCTTGGCCGACAAGGGTCGAGGGATCCTGCGGGTGGAGCTCGACCAGAACCACGCCGACAACCGCTGCCTGGGGCGCTTTCGCATCTCCGTCACCCGCGATCCCCAGGCAGGCGTGCGCCTGGGCGCCATGGGCGACGAGGTCGACGCCGAGCTGGCGGCGGCGGTCGACCAGGCCATCCGACGTGGCGTCGGGTCCCTGCTGCGCGGGCAACAGCTCGACGGGTCGTGGCGTTACCTCGAGGACTCCAACCGCACCGGCAGCACGGCCCTGGCGGTGTACACCCTGATCAAGTGCGGCGTGGGTCGCGACCATCCGAGCGTCGTGCGCGGGATCGAGTACGTGCTCGCCCATCCCGGCGACAACGTGTACGTGGCCTCGATCCAGATCATGGCCCTGGCCCTGTTCGATCCCGTGGGCAACCTGGGCCGGATCGACGAGCTGGCCGAGTACCTGGTCGAGACCGAGGTGCGCGGCTGGGCCTATCCGGTCACGCCGAGCGCCGAGGTGGACCTGTCGAACACCCAGTACGCCCTGCTCGCCCTGCGCACGGCGGCGGACCTCGGCGTCGAGATCCCGTCCAAGGTCTGGAAGAACGCCGCCAAGGCGACGCTGAAGCACCGCGAGCGCAGCAAGGGCTCGGACCCCGCCACGGGCTTCGGCTATCGCGTCGGGCATGATCCCACCGGGGCCATGACGGCCGCGGGCATCACGATCCTGGCCATCGCCGCCGAGCAGGTGGGCAAGAACACCGAGGAGTGGGAGCGTGCCGTCGAGGAGGGCGTGCTGTGGCTCGCGCGCGAGTTCTCGGTGACCCGCAACCCCAAGCCCGCCCGCGCCCCGGGCGCCGCCTACGACGACCAGGACCGCTGGTGGGGCTACTACCTCTACGGACTCGAGCGCGTCGCGGGCCTTTTGCACCTGGACCACATCGGTCCCCACGATTGGTACGCCCAGGGCGCGCGGATGCTGCTGGACCATCAGAACGAGTACGGCGTCTGGACCCCGCGCGCCTACGGCGACGACGGCCAGGAAGTCAGCGACTCGTGCTTCGCGCTGCTGTTCCTGAGCCGCGCGACCGGAGCCACCACCGGCGAGAGCTCGGGCGGCCGGCGCCCCACCGCGAGCTCGGGCGGCCCCGACGACGACGTGCAGGTGCGCGCCGCAGGCGACGCCCCCTGGCGTATCTGGATCCAGGGCTACTCCGAGGACGCACTGGACGAGGTCCAGTGGCCCGACGGCGGCGGACTGCGCGTGGCCGAGGTGCGCTGGGAACTCGTCGACAGCGCCGGGCAGGTGCTCGAGGTGCTCGAACGGGTGGACGGCGTGGCCGATCGCGACGCCCTCTTGGTGCGCTTCCCGGTCGAGCTGCGCTTCCGCGACCGCGGGGATCACCGCGTGCGTGTGACCGTCGAGGCCTTGCTCGCCGACGGCGAGCGGGTGGCGCTGCGCTCGAAGCCTGTGACGCTGCACACGGACTTCGTCGACCGACCCGAGCTGCTCGACTACGCGCGCGACTCGGGCGACAACCTCTTGGCCCGCGCCGAGCGAAGGACCCAGGTCTCCAGCGAGCTGGGCGGCCAATGGAACGCGAGCAAGGCCACCGACGGGCTCCAGGCCAAGGGCTGGATCAGCGCCGACGACGACTCGCGGCCCTCGATCAAGATCGAGCTCGAGGAGCCCGTGCGGGCGGACACCCTGCTCTTGAGCCGTGCCCACGAGCCCTGGTCGGCTGCACCCTGGCGCACGGGCCGCGTCGCCGCGGTGACGATCACGCTCAACGGCGACACGACCTTCGAAGTCGAACTGATCGACGACGACTGGACCAAGACCCAGGTCGACCTCGGGCGCCGCCGGCGCATCAAGGAGATCGAGATCCGCGTGCGCGAGGTGACCGGCGTGCACCCCGATCACCCGGACTACGCCGGGGTCGGCTTCGGCGAGATCGAGCTGCGGGATTCGAAGCCCTGAGCGCTCGGGGCCGCGCTCCGCACGGGCTCTTCACCGTGGGTTGATGACCTGCCCGGGATCAGCGGGCAAAGTGTCGCCATGCGCCCCACCGCCTTCATCGCTGCGATCCTCACCTGTGTGGCCCCCGGCGACGACGAGCGCCAGATCCACACCAACCGCCCCGACCCGCGCGATCTGTCCCTGCCCTCCCAGGACGACGCCTTCAGCTTCGTCGTCTTCGGCGACCGCACCGGTGGCCCGGCCGAGGGTGTCGAGGTGCTGGCCGATGCGGTGCGCGACACCAACCTGCTGGGGCCCGACCTGGTGATGACCGTCGGCGACCTGGTCGAGGGCTACAACGACGTGGAGCCCTGGATGACGCAGATGCGCGAGTTCCGCGGGATCATGGACGGGCTCGCGATGCCCTGGTTCCCGGTGGCCGGCAACCACGACATCTACTTCCGCGGCGACGATCGCCCCGCCCAGGAGCACGAGGGCGACTACGAGCTGCACTTCGGACCCCTGTGGTACGCCTTCGAGCACAAGGGCTCTTGGTTCGTGGTGCTCTACAGCGACGAGGCGAACCCCGAGACCGGCGAGCGCAATTTCAACAAGGCCGAGTGCCAACGGATCAGCCCCGAGCAGCTCGATTGGCTCGAGGCCACCCTCGAGCGCGCGACCGGCGCCGAGCACGTCTTCGTCTTCCTGCACCACCCGCGCTGGATCGGCCGCAACTACGGCGACGACTGGCGGCGGGTCCACGAGCGCCTGGTCGCGGCGGGCAACGTCAGCGCGGTGTTCGGCGGGCACATTCACGAGATGCGTTACGACCCCCTGGACGGGATCGAGTACTTCGCCCTGGCCACGGTCGGCGGGCACCAGCCGGGCCTGGCGCCGCGCGCGGGCTTCCTGCACCAGTACCACGTGGTGACGGTGCGCTCGTCGGGCATCGACGTGACCGCCTATGCTGTCGGCGACGCCCTGGATCCGCGCGCGATCACCGGTGACGTCAACGCCGACATCTACGCCCTCGAAGCGGGCCTGGTGCCGCGCTTCGCGGACCTGCCCGCGATCGGCGCCGACGGGGGTGCGGCCGGAGTCGTCGAGGTCGCCCTCTCCAACCCGGGTACGCGTCCGATCGAGCTCGAGCTGACGCTGGAGTCGGGCGATCGGGACTGGGTCTTCGTGCCGGACCACGAGCACGCCACGCTCGGCGCCGGCGAGACGCGCAGCTTCCGATTGGGCGCGTCGCGCTACGCGACCGGCTTCGGCCGCAACCTGGAGTTGCCCGAGCTGGTGCTGCGGAGCGACTACCTGGCCGAGTCCGCCCGGCTGCCCCTGCCCGAGCGCCGCACGGTGGTGCCGCTGGACGGCGAGCTGCCGGCGATCAGTGCGGACGACGCCGCTGGCGCGCTGACATTGGACGGCGGCTACGCACGGGTGCCGGCCGAGGACCTGGACCTGCCGGATGGGCCCTTCACGCTCGAGTGTTGGGTCCGTGGGGAGCGCTTCGCGGCTCGCCAGGGCATCGTCACCAAGACCGAGAACAGCGAGTACGGGATCTTCGCCAGCGGCGGCACCCCGTCCTTCACGGTCCACCTGGGGGGCAGCTACACCGATGCCACGGCCGACGACGTCGTGCTCGCCACGGACCGCTGGCAGCACCTGGCAGGCGTCTTCGACGGTCGAGAGGTGCGGCTCTACGTGGACGGGAAGCTCGTCGCCCAGGCAGCGGCGAGCGGGTCGCGCACCCCCAACGACCTGCCCCTGGTCGTCGGTGGCGACGTCGATCGCAATGGCAACGGAACCTCCCTGCTCGCCGGACAAGTCGACGAGGTGCGCCTGTCCCTCGGCGCGCGCTACGGGGTGGACACCTTTGCGCCCGAGCGGCGGCACGCGGTTGACGACCGAGCCCTCTTGCTGCTCCACGCCGATCGGCAGTTCGGGCCCTGGATCGCCGACGCGAGCGGGCGCGGCGCCCATGGGGTCCTGGTCGGCGGCGCCGGAGTGAGGCCGCCGAGGGCCGAGTCGGACGCGGCGAGCTCGGGCGAGTAGGTGCCGACCTGCGCCAAGCGCCTCGCCAAGCTCGGCGAAGGCACCGCAGGCGCCTCCAGACGGCCCATGGCGCAGGAGTTTTCTTTTGATGGGCGGGGGATTTCGGCCGGGCCGCCTTGTGGAAGTCCTGGACAGGTGCTGCCATGTGGGGTCGTCCCGCAAGCGGGAAAACCCTTCAACCTGGCCCCCTGGCGAGGCCCGGACCGCGTCCACGCGGCGCCGTCCCCTCCGCCCGTCCCTCCCCCATGCGCTCGAAGAACGCCCTCCTCTCCCTCGCAGCCAGCCTGGTCCTCGGCTCCACGGCCCTGGCCGATGGTGCGACCCTCTCCCTCGACTTCGCCCAGTACGAGCCCGACCAGGAGATCCTGCTGACCCTGACCGGCGAGCCCGGTGACGTGGCGCACCTGTTGGCCTCCAACGGCGCGGCCACGGTGGTCCTGCCCGGCCTTGCGACCCTCGGCGTCGACCTCGGTGCGGGTCTGCAGATCCTGAACCTCGGCTACATCCCCGCCTCGGGCGTGCTGACGGCGACCTGCGACCTCAGTTGCGGCAGCCCCCTGCTCGAGGCGCCCTGCTTCCTGCAGGTGGTGACCATCGACCCCGCTGACGCCGGCCTCTGCGTCACCGAAGTGGTCGTGCTCTCCGGCGCGGCGTCCGACTGCGGCCTGTGCCCCGCGGACCCCCAGCCGGACGCGGCCCTGACGGCCTCCGACCGCGACTTCGGTCTGCGTCTGGCGGGCCTCGGCGCCCTGGAGAACTTCCGCTTCGCCGGCGGCGGTGAGTTCGCCGAATTCGGCGACGGCAGCGCGAGCGTGACGGGCATCCTCGTCGCCGTCGACGACGCCGACTGCAAGCTGTACCTCGACCTCGACCTCGAGCTGCGCGTCAACCCCCTCGACGCCTCCTACCCCCCGGCGGGCAGCCCGGTCCAGGACCTGTTCCCCGGTGCCTACGAGCAGAACGGCGGTCCGATCGACACCGACCTGTGGCACTACTACATCGTCACCCGCGGCACCGCCGAGGGTCTGGGCGGCGATTGCTTGGGCGCGCGCCTCGACTTCTTCCCCGGCGCAACCCCGGCCCAGGTCGGGCAGGGCGCGAACGGCCTGAACGGCGGCTACGGCCTGTCGGCGGACCTCGCCTGGCGCGTCGACACCCAGCCGACGACGGGCACCACCCTGGGCGCCGAAGGCATGGGTGACATCGCCATCGACGTGGGCACCTGCCCCATGGGCGACGACGGCCCGATCTGCGTGACCTACGCCGAGGCGGGCGGTCAGTACTGCACCAGCGGCGACCACGCCGTGTGGTTCGCAGAGCTCGGTGCCTACTGGCGCTTCGTCGGCGGCACCGGCGACCTGTTCGAGGCGCCCGACGGCACCGCGACCCTCTCGGGCGAGATCTACAACACCCAGTCGCCGAACCAGCGCTTCTGCGTCGACGTGTTCCTGAGCGGCCTGGTCGAGCCGGGCGACGCCAACTACCCCCCGGCGGGTAGCCCCAAGCTGGGCCTGTGCGACAACCTCTACGCGAGCCACGGCGGCCCGGTCGACCCGAGCACGTTCCACTACTACACCGAGACCACCGGCGTCCTGATCGGCAAGGGCGACTTCGACTGCGCCGTGGTGGCGATCGAGCGCAAGGGCCCCTCGTTCCAGATCGGGGTCGGCGCCAACGTCAAGAACGCCAACTATGGCCTCTCGGGTTGGTTCGACATGACGGTGCTCGAGCAGCCCTGCAACGGGCCGCACATCTCCGACAAGAACGGCGACTTCAACGTCGACATCGTCTCCTGCCCGACCCAGGTCCCCAACTCCCTCGATCCGATCTCACACTGGGACTTCGAGGACCAGGCCGGCGACAAGGTCGTGGACCGCGCCGGGAACATGAACCTGTGGCTGGACGAGGGTCACGAGCACCTGAACTGGGTCGTCGACGGCCACGGCCGCGGCATCGAGTTCGACCAGGACGCGAGCGGCGACGCCTGCATTCGCACCAGCTCGACCGGCGACGCCACTTGGATGCGCGAGGCGATCCAGAGCAGTGGTGAGTTCACGGTGCAGGTCGCCTTCCAGCTCGACGGTCAGGCCCACAGCTACGCGCGCCTGGTCAGCTTCTCGTCGGGCACGGCCCTCGCGGACCGCAACTTCTCGTTGCACGCCTTCCCCAACGGCAGCCCCAGCATGGACACCGAGTACCGACTGGTCAGCTCGAGCGGGGTGCACCACCCGAAGATCGGCCTGTCGAACAGCTTCAAACTCGGCGACCTGATCGTCTTGGCCATGTGCTACGACGGCGAAGGCGTGCTGCGCGCGTCCGTCGACGGGGTCAAGATCGCCTCGTGGAACGTGGGCGGCGACCTCTCGGTCTGGACCGACCGCATGTTCCAGATCGGCAACGAGTCCACCGAGAACCGCGCCTTCGCGGGGGTGATCTACGACGTGAAGATCTGGAACCGCCCACTGTCCGACGCCGAGCTGCAGGCGGAGTCCGCGGGCCTGCACGCGGGCGCCTGAGCGGCGCTGCGACCCGAAGCCGACGGCTCGCTCCCTCCGCGGGGGCGGGCCGTCGCCCGTTCGGGTCAGTCCAGCTCGCGCGGGCCCGGGTCGCCGCGGTAGAAGGCGACCGTCGGCGTGCGGCCGAAGCGCGCCGCGTAGCGCTGCTCGAGGGCGGCGCGCAGGTCGTCCTCGGCCCCGGCCCGCAGCAACACCACCGTGCAGCCGCCGAAGCCCGCGCCGGTCAGTCGCGAGCCCAGCACGCCGTCGACCGAAGCCGCGGCGTCCACCAGGCAATCGAGCTCGTCGGTAGAGACCTCATACTGCTCGCGCAGGGACTCGTGGCTGGCGAGCATCGCGGAGCCGAAGGCCGCCACGTCCCCGCGCACCAGGGCGTCGCGCGCCTCGAATGTCCGCGCCACCTCGCCGGCCACGTGCAGCGCACGGCGCCCGACCGCAGGCTCGAGCTCGGACAGGTGCGCTCGCACCACGCCCAGGGGCACGTCCCGCAGGCAGGTGGCGGCAGGTACATGGAGGCGCAGGAGCTCGAACGCCTCGGCGCACTGGGCCACGCGCTCGTTGAAGGCCCCCTGGGCCAGTTCTCGGCGCACCAACGAATCGGCCACCGCGACCGTGACCTGCGTGGCGTCCAGGGGCACGTGATCCACCGAGCGATCCTTGCAGTCGAGCCACAGGAGGTGTCCCGGGCGGCTGTGGGCGACGGCGTAGGGATCCATGATCCCGCACTGCACGCCGACGAAACCGCGCTCGGCCGCCAGGGCGAGCTCGACACCTTCGTCCGGCTCCAGCTCGCCCCCAGCCGCTGCGGTCAAGGCGTGGGCGGTTCCCACGCAGATCGAGGCCGACGAGGACAGGCCCGCGCCGATGGGCAGGTCGCCGCCGAACAGCACGTCCAAGCCCGGCAGCTCCCCGGGCCGTGTGAGCACCGCTCGCAACACGCCCAGCGGGTAGTCGAACCAACGCCCGCTGGGCGCGTCGGGCAGGGCGTCCAAGGACCACTCCACCTCCCCCTCCTCCACCGTAGAGGCCATCCGGACGCGTCGATCGGTCCGCCGGCGCACGGCGACCCACGTGCCGCGATCGACGGCCATCGGCATCACCGGGCCGCCGTTGTAGTCCAAGTGCGCCCCCATCAGGTTGGCGCGTCCCGGGGCGAAATGGGCCCGCGGAGCACCCGGACCGAAGCGCTCGGCGAAGGCGATTCGCAGCGCCTCGGACCGCTCGCTGTCGATCGGGGGTCGGGGGAAGCTCAGAGTCATCGGGGGGGGCCTAGTCTAGCCCCCGGTTCGGTCGCCACGCCGCCCCGATCACCGCGGTCGGCTCCGACGCCGGGGTTACTCCCTGGTGACAGCGTGCCCTGGCCTCGCTCCCGTCCCGGGGCTATCGTGCCCACATGCGTCTTCGCCGATTCGGGACCGCGGCCCTGTTGCTCGCCGCTTGCGCGACCCTGGGCTCCTGCGCCAGCGTCTCGTTCACCCGTGACACCCAGACGTCGGGCAGCTTCACTTCCAGCGGGACGGCCTTGACGCTCTTCGCCTACGACTTCCCGAAGCGCGCCATCGACATCGCCCGCGAGAACGCGAGCGACTCGCGCCAGCCCAACATGATCATCGAGAGCGAGTGGGTCTTCCCCAATCTCGGTCCGGTCGATTGGCTTCTGGACCTGATCGGGATCAGGTACGCGCGCGTGACGGGAACCTGGGGATTCGTCCCGACGGACGAATCAGGCGCAGCCGCCAGGTGAAGATCCAGCCCAGGATCTTCACGCCTGCACCGATGGTGCCCGTGATCGTCCCGGTGATCTTGCTGCGACCAGTGCGCGGCCGGTAGCGCACCGGCACCTCGAGCACCGTGAGCTTGGCCGTGTGCGCCTTGAGCTGCATCTCCACGGTCCAACCGAAGTCCCGGTCGGTCATCGAGAGGTGTCGGAGGGCATCGACGCGGATCGCTCGCATGGGGCCGAGGTCCGTGTAGCGCGCGCCGAAGAAAAGGCGCATCAGACCGCAGGCCAGGCGGTTGCCGAACCAGGCCTGGGGCAGGAGCGCCGCCATGTCCGCGCCGCCGAGCACGCGCGAGCCGATCGCGAAGTCGGCCCGGCCGGAGAGCACGGGCGCGAGCACCACCGCCAGGTCGGCGGGGAAGTCCGAGTGGTCCGCGTCGCAGAAGACGATCACGTCGTCCGCTCCGAGGGGCGTGAATCGAGCTACGCCCTCGAAGGCGTCACCCGGCACCGACCCGCCGTCGGTCGAATCCTCCGCGGTGGCGAGCTCGTCAACCTCGAGCAGTCTCGCCAAGCCCGCCTGACAAGCCTGGCCATAGCCCTTGCGCGGCTCGGAGACCACCTCGGCTCCACCTTCCCTCGCCACCTGCGCCGTGCGATCGGTGGAGCCGTTGTCGACCACGACCACCCGATCGAGCAGATCCCGAGGCAACTCGGCCAGAACCAGCGGTAGAGCCTGTTCCTCGTCGAGCGCGGGAATCACCAAGCCCACACGCCGTCTGCGCCCGCTCGTCATTCGCCGAGTATAGTCCGCCATCTGCTGGCCCCCAGGGGGGCCTCACATGACCATCGAGATCGTCCCCGCATCACCCGGTCGCGACCCGCGCGTGCGCGAGCTGCTCGACCACGCCTTCGAGCGCGCCGACCAGGAGTCGCGCCTGGTGGCCCGGCTCGAGGCGGAGCACCCGGCCTTCGACCCGGAGCTGGCCCTGCTGGCTCTCGACGGCGGTCGACCGCTGGGTTGGGCCCTGTTCCTGCCGCGCCAACTGCGGCTGCGCGGCAGCTGGGTGACGATGGCCGTGTCCTCCCCCTTCGTGGTGCGAGCCGAGGCGCGCGGCAGCGGCGTGGGCCGCGCCCTGCTCGAGCGCGGCCGCGAGCTGTGCCTGGCCCGTGGCGTGCGCGGCGCGGTGGTGTTGGGCGGGCGCGCGTTCTTCGGCCGCCAGGGCTACGCGCCGGCCTTTCGCTTGCACGCCGTGCAGGTGCGGACCGAGGACCTGCCCGCGCCCAGCGCCGAAGGCTGGCGCTCCCTGGCCGCCCAGGACCTGAACTGGCTCCCGGGCCTGCTCGAGCGCAGCTACCGCGGCGCACCCGGCTACGAGCGCCGCGCCCCCGCGGCCCTCGACTGGGAGAGCGCGATCCCCACCGGCCACTGCCACGTCCTCGAGCGCGACGGCTTGCCGGTGGCCCAACTGCGCTTTCGGACCGACGGGTCGTTCAACGTGCGCGAATGCGCCGCGGCCGACGCCGACGCGGTCGAATCCCTGCTGCGCTACCTGCGGTTCCAGGCCGAGGCGCACAACGCAGGCGGGCTCGACGTGCATGTCCCGCCGCCCCACCCGGTCGCCCGCGCCCTGTTCCACCGCGGCGCCCTCGCCTGCTCGAGCGCCTTCGGCGACGAGGCCCAGTTGGGCGTCTTCGACTGGGCGGGCCTGGTGCGAGACACGGCCGACTCCTGGTCGAGCGGTCTGCGCAGCGCGGACGGGGGCCCCCTCTCGATCGCGGTCGACGGCCAGGAGCTGCGCGTCGCGATCGGGGCCGAGGGCCTGGAGGTCAGCACCGGACGCGAACCGGGAAGCCACCTGCACGTCCCCAACGGTTGGGGCGGCTCCCTCGTCACGGGTCACCGCAGCGAACGCGACCTCGCCGACAACCCCGAGGTCCTGGCCCGCTCCGAGCTCGACCATCGGGGCTGGGCTCGGGTGCGCGCCCTGTTCGCGCCGGCGGAGCCCTGCTGGCCCTACGCGCCGATCTTCGAGATCGCGGACACCTGAGCGTCGCTTGCGGTGACTTGCCGCGCTACTGCTCGCGCTTGACGAGCATCCAGCCGAAGGTCGTCGGCGTGGGACCGATCACGACCCCCGGCTCGACGTCGAAGATGCCCGACAGCGCCGGGCTCATGCTGGGTTGGCGGCGGTAGATCCAACCCAGGTCCCCGGCCCGACCGCGGCCGTCAGCGAAGTCGTCGTTGTACTCGCTCGCGAGCGCCGCGAAGTCCTCGCCCGCCTCGATACGAGCGGCCAGGGCCTCGGCCAACTGCAGGGTCGCGGTCGAGTCTCGGTTCCCGGTCGGGATCGCGAGCGGCGTGTCCGATTGGATCAGCACGATCGCACGCACCCGCGCCCAGTTGCGCTCGCGCAGGCTCTCGTTCAGCTCCTGGGTGGGTACCCGTTTGATCAGGTGCAGGCCCAGGGGCGATTCGATCGGGCCTACGACCTCGCCGACCTCGGCCTCGAAGGTCGCCAACTTGAGCAGCCGGTCCACCGGACCGCGCTCGAAGATCCCGAGGGCGCCGCCGCGCGCGGCGGTGATCGGGTCCTGCGAGACCTCGGTTGCCAACTCGGCGAAGTCCTCTCCGGCCTCGACCCGCTCTTGAACCCGCGCCATGGCTGCGCGCGCATCGGGACCGTTGCCGCGAATCAGGATGCCCCGTGCGGCGGCCCAGCGCTCCACGCGTTGGACCACGTGGATTCCTGTCGGCGTCTGCAGCGGCTGGCTGATCTCGCCGAGCTCCGCGCTGAACAGGAACTCGTCGATGCGCGGGTCGAGCACGCCCTTGGGGAAGGTGCCCATGACCCCGCCGCGGCCGGCGTTGGGTGCCGCGGAGTACTGCAGCGCGAGCTGCGCGAAGTCCGCCCCGCCGATCAGCTGCTCACGCAGTTGGCCGGCCAGCTCGAGGGTCTCCTCGAGGCTCCTGCGGACACTGGCCGGCGCGCCGAGGCTGCCCTTGTAGACGAGCTGCAGGTGTCGCAGGGACAGGGCTTCGGGCGGCTCGTCGGTCTGGATGATCGGGTCGACCAGCAGCGACTCCGAGGGGTCGAAGGTCCCCGGCCGGGCACCGGGCGACGGACGCTGGGATTCCTGGGAAACGCCGGCCGTCGAAGACTGCGGGGCCATCCCGGAGGGCGCGTGCGGCAAGGCGGCGCCGCCGGCCAGTTGGACCAGGGCGGCGATGAGGAGCTGTGCGGAGGTGAGCATGGGAGTCGGAAGCGTCGTCCGCGGGGCAGGCTACGGGCGATGCGGGCCGGGGGTTGGGCCCGTCAGGAGACGGTCATCGAAGGTCGACGCGCAGCAGCAGGGGCTGGGGACCGTCCACTTCGAACTCCTCCAGCACGGCCCGCAGCGAGCCGCGCGAGACCTCGACACGGTAGCGTCCGGGGGCCACGCGACCGAAGTCCAGGACCCCGTCGGTCCCAGCCACGCCGCGGCCGTCGACCACGCCGCGGAACAGGCTCTCGGCCACGCGCTGGCGCTCGGCGGGGTTGGAGCCGACCCGCTCCACCCGGCCCACGGCACCGGGCGCCGGTGCGCCGTCCACCAGGGCCCGCACGCGCAGCTCGGTCCCGCGGGTCACCACGATCTCGATCCGGCCCGTGGGCTCGGGCCCGACCGTGACGTTCTCGAGGCGCGCCGGCGCGAGGTCGGCGACCTCGGCCACCAGGTCGACCAGGCCCGCCGCGAGACCCGAGAGGGTGAACCGCCCCTGGGCGTCGGTCTCGGTCACGCGCAGGTCGAAGCTGCCGTCGCCGCGCGGCACCACGGTCACGTCCGCGCCCGGCACCGGCGCGCCGTACTCGTCGACGACCCAGCCCTCGAGGCTCGCGCCCGCGTCCAGCTCGATCCGCAGGCCGCTCTCGGTCCGGCCGTCACCGAGCTCGACGACGAGCGGCTCGCTCGGAGCAAAGCTGCCGCTGGGGCGGGTCCATCGCGACGGCCGTGCGACCAGGGTCCAGGTGCCCGGCTCCAGGTCGTCGAAGGCGAAGGCCCCCTCCGCGTCGGTGTAGTCGTTCTCGTCACTGGACTGGCGCGCGAGGAGTCCGCCCAAGAGGCCCTGCCCTTGGCTCGAGCGCTCGCGACGCGCGGTGACTTCGAAGCGCTCGAGCGGATCGCCCGTGCGGGCGTCGACCACCTTGCCCTCGATGCGGCCCGAGGGCAGGTCCACGTCGAGGCGCACCTCGGGCAGCTCCGGCACCTCGACCTCGAGCGCGGACTCGTTGCGCCCGGATTGATAGAGGAAGCGGTAGGTCCCCGGCGCGAGCCCCGGGAACTCGTAGGCGCCGTCGGCGCCGACGCGGGTGATCTTGACGTCGAGCCCGAGCAGGTTGTCGCCGTCGAAGTCGAAGGCCAAGAGCCCCCCACCGCTGACCGCTTGACCGCCGCCACGCACGACCCCGTAGACCCGCGTCGCGGCGGCGGAACGATCGACCAGGTCGAGCCGCACGGTTCCCTCGGTCGGCACGGTGACCAGGTCGAAGCCGAGGGAGCTCAGGAAGCTCATGGGGTCGAGGGCCTCGTCGCCACGGGTCAGGGCCACGAAGTAGGACCCGGCCACGACGTTGTCCATGCGGTAGTCGCCACCAGCGTCGGTGGTGCTCTGGTACACGCCGGTGCGCCCGCCACTGCCGCGATTGGGGGCGCGCGCGGCGAGCACTACGGCGCCGGGCACCGGGCCGCCGCGCAGGTCGGTGACGCGGCCTTCGATCGTGCTACCCAGCCGCAACTCGAGCGTGAGGTCCGGGGCCTCCTCGCCCTCGACCAACACCACCAGCTCCGCGGAGGACGGGGCGTGGTCGCGGTGCACGGCCGTCACCTCGACCGTGCCCGGCGCCAGGCCCGTGAGCTCGAAGCGCCCGGCCGCGTCGGTCAGGTCGGACCCGCTCGCGAAGACACCCAAGCCCGTCGCAATGTCCACCGGCGCTCGGCGCCGCAGCTCGTCGAGGAACTCGAGCGGCGTGTCCTCGAGTGCCTCGCGGCGCGGACCGCTCAAGGCGCGACCTCGATCGTCGAAGGGCACCACCACGGCGCCCCCCACCGGCTGGCCCTGGGCGTCGACGACCGTGCCGGTCAGGGACAGGCCCGGCTTCAACTTGACGATCACGCCCTTGAGGGTCTCGCCCTCGACGATGGCCAGGTCGCTGATGCGCTCGGCGCGGTAGCCCTCCGCGCTGACCACGATCGAGCGCGGACCCGGGAGCAGGCCGTCGAGACGGAAGCGCCCCTCGGGGTGCTCGACCTCGGCGCCGCCGCTGAATGGGTTCAAGGGACTCGGCGCGTCGAAGGCCTCTTCCACCCGCAGGCTGGACTCGATCGTGAAGCTGGTCACCGGCTTCGCGCGCTCGGAGTCGATCACGATGCCCTCGACCGCGCCGCCGCGGGTCAGCACGATCTCGACCTCGCCCGCCTCGCGTGCGGGATCCCAGCGGTAGCGCTCCCAGCCGAAGCCGGTCGCGAGCAACCACAGCTCGTAGGCAGGTCGGCCCGCGAATGGACCGGCCTCGAAGCGCCCGTCCGCGTCGGTGGTCGGGAACAGGAACTCGTCCAGCGCCTGGTAGAGGAAGGGCGCGAAGCTGAAGTCCAGGTCCAGGCTGCGCCAATCGACCATGTCCCAGCGCAGGCGGACGTCCGGGATCGGTTGGCCCGCGGTGTCGACCACCCGACCGCGCAGGATCGGGCCCGTTCCGAGGCGCAACTCGCCCACGTCGGCGCTGCCGCCGGGGGCCACGGCGACGCCCGCACGGTGCAGGGGCAAGTGTCCAGGCGCCCAGGCGACGACGTCGACCTCGCCGGGCGGCACGCCGCCGAGGGTGAAGCTGCCGTCGGCGCCGGTCTTGGACGCCGTACGCTCGAGCACGGACGCGACGAAGGTCAGATCGCGCAGGCCCCGCGGCACCGCGCCGACCAGGGCGCCGGCGATGGGCAGGGCCAGCTCGCTGCCCTCCTCCGATTCGCCGACGACGACGCCACGAACCTTGCCGCCCTCGCGCGCGCGCAGCTCGACCTCGGTGGTCTCCCCCGCGCGCACGCTGATGTCGAGCGTGTGCGAAAGGGCCATCTGCGCGCCCCAACCGGACAGGTCGTAACCCGCACCCGGCGGCACGCCGACCAACTGGAAACGACCCGAGCGATCCGTGCGCCCTTGCACCAGGGTCGCATCGCCGCGGCGCAGCGCGTCGACGATGGAAGTGATGCCCTGGTAGATGGCCACCTCCGCGCCGGGCACGGGTCGCCCGTCGCCATCGAGCACCACGCCGGCCACCGCGCCGCCCGCGCGCACGGGGACCTCGACCGGCCCACCGGCGCCGGAGGGCACCACCCGCGCCGTCACCGGCGCCAGGGGCACGTGGAAGTCCCCGTGGGCGTTCAGGAAGTAGCGTCCGCGGCGCACACCGGCGAAGGCGAAGCCGCCGTCCGACGACGAGACCGTGGTCGCGATGGGCGCAGTGCGGCGTTGGATGTCGCCGCGGAAGGAGCCCAACTGCAGGAAGCGCGAGACTTCGACACCCACCAGGGGCGGCAGGGCCAGGAGGTCAACGGTGACGCCGCCAATGCCCTGACCTGTGTCCACGTCGACCACGCGCCCTTCGAGCACGCCGTCCCCGGCCAGGCGCACACCGGGCGAGGCCCCCACCCGCAGGCTCGCGGACTCGATCGGCGAAGTGCCCAGCCCGGAGTCGGGGCCGCCTTGCAGGGACCCCAAGGCCGTGCTCGAGCCCACCTGGGGCAGGGCCGGACCGAGGTCGGTCGCCGCTTCCGAGCCCGCCGTCGGCCGCAGCCACAGGTAGAGGGCGATCAACACCGCGAGCAGGGCGACGGAAGCGATGGCCAGACCGCCCGCGGTACGCCCGGCGCGGAAAGGTGTCGGTCGGGAGCGGGGGGAGTTGGGCAGGGGACTTCGCACGGGGGAGCTATTGGACCCGGACCGGGGTTCATGCGCGGGTCGAGGTCCGTGATTCGAGCCAGGCCAGGGTCTCGTCCAGAACTCGGTCGAAGGGTCGCGGCGACCAGCCCAGCTCGGACCGGGCACGCGACGCGTCGAAGCGGTAGTGCTGACCCAACAGGCGCAGCCCCTGGGGCGCCAAGAGGTCGAGGGGATGCAGGCGGTCGATGACGGTGGCCGCACTCACGACGGCCGACCACAGGGCGGAGGGGAGCGTCCCCGAGGGCCCGCGCTTGCCGACCCGCGCGGCGCCCTCGCCGAAGAGCCGACGCAGGCTCCAGTTGCTCTCGCAGAGTAGGTAGCGGTGCCCGGGCCGACCGTTCTGGGCCGCCGCCAGGATGCCGTCGGCCACGTCGGCCACGCCGACGACCGACAGCCCCCCGGGCGGCACCAGGGGCGGCGCGCCGCGGCGCCGGACCTGGTCCAGGAAGCGCGTGGTGTTCGAGTCGATCGAACCGGGACCGAAGATCGCGCCCGGATCGACGACCACGGCACGGGCCGCGCATGCCAACTCGTCGGCGCGGCGCTTGGTCCGCACGTAGTCGACGACCTCGAGGGCCGGGTCCCAGGTTGCCTCTTCGTCCAGCAGCGCGCGCCCGTCGGAGGACACGCCCACCGCGACCACCGAGCCCACGTGCACGACGCGCTCGAAGGCGGCCTCGGCGGCGGCGGCCAGCAGCGCGCGGGTGCCTTCGACGTTGACCCGCTCCTGCAGGGCACCGTCGCCGCGGCGGTAGCTGATCACGGCGCCCGCGTGGACGCACAGGGCCGCCCGCCCCGCCGCCGCGGACGCGACCACGGCCGCGCGAATCGAGGCGGGATCCGACAGGTCACCCAGATGCCAGGTGACGCCGTACTGGGCCAGGTGCGCGCGCTCGGAGCTGGCACGGGCCAGGGCGTGCACAGCGAAGCCGGCGCGGTGCAGGCGCGGTACGAGCTGCCCGCCGACGAAGCCGGTGGCGCCGGTGACGAAGGCGACTCTCATCGGGGCGCCGTTGCCCCTGTCGGTGGACCCGGGAGCCACACGCGCGCGACCGTCCCGCCGCGGCCATCGTCCGCAGCCGCGTGCAGGTCGATCGTCCCGCCGGCTTCTTCGACTGCGCGCTTGGAGATGGCCAGGCCCAGGCCGGTGCCCTCGCTGCGGGTCGTGAAGTAGGGCTCGAACAGGTGCTCGAGAACCGCCGGGTCGAGGCCCACGCCGGTGTCGCGCAGCTCGAGCACCACGCCGCTGCCCTCGTGGGTGATCGTGGCCTCCAGGTCGCCTCCCTCGCCCATGGCGAAGAGTGCGTTGGAGACGAGGTTCGTCAGCACCCGGCGCAGCTTGCCCGGATCGGCGTGGACCAGCCCCCGGCCCTCGACAGCGACCGCGACGCGGTGCTCCTCGGCCCAAGCGCGGTGCAGGGCGAGGACCTCGTCGACCAGAACGCGCAGCTCGACCGTCTCGGGCCGCGCGCGGCGGCCGCCGGTGAACTCGTAGAAGTCGGTGGCGATCTCGCGCAGCTCAGCCACTTGGCGCCGCATCATCGCCATGGTGCGCTCGAGGATCTCGTCCGCTTGGGGCGAGTTCTCGGCGCGCGCCCGCTCGAGTAGATCGAGGGAAAGCTGGATCGGCGTCAAGGGGTTCTTGATGTCGTGGGCGATCTGCCGCGCCATCTCGCGCCAGGCCGCGTCCTTCTCGGCCTTGACCAGCTTGCGCCGCTGCTCGGCGAGCTGCCCGGTCATGCGGTTGAAGGCCGCCGCGAGGCGCCCGACCTCGTCGGCGCTGGCGATGTCGATGCGCGCGTCCAGGTCGCCGCCAGCCACGCGGCGGGTGTGGGCCTCGAGGGCCAGGATTGGCGCCGTCATGCGCCGCGCGACGAACATCACGAGCAGGACCGCAGCGAGCAGCAGGAACACCGTGCCGCGAAACAGCTCGTCGCGCAGGCTGCTCGTGGCGGCATAGATGTCGGCATTGTCGATGCCGACGCCCACGATCCAGCCGAAGCCGCCCGCTTCCGGGCCGTCGGTGTGGCAGAAGGCCGCGTTCTTCTCGACCCCCTCGAAGGTGTACTCGCGGTACAGGCCCGAGTCGGCGGACAGGGCGTCGTCGCGCATCTGACCAAGGCCCATGGAGGAGACCTTCACGCCGTAGAGGTCGCGCTCCTTGTGGGCCAGGATCGTGTCGCCGTCCGAGGCCCAGATCCAGCCGTAGGGCGAGGGCACCTGGCTCGAGGCGACCAGTCCGCGGAAGGTCTCCTGGATCACCGGCGTCGAGACCAGGTCCTGGAAGGCGCTCCAGTCCACCAACGCGACGAGGACGCCGAGCCGCACGTCGTCCTGCAGGTAGTCGCCCACCGAGCTCGCGAGTCCGATGTGGTAGCCCTCGGCCTCGGGCGCTCCGCCGGCTGCGCCGTCGGGAAAGAGCCAGGGGGAGACGTGCTGGTCGACCTGGGCCGTGCCCCGCTGCAGGGCCTCGTCGAACCAGCCCTCCGCGGACCAGTCGTGGTCGAACAACCTCGAGAGCAGCGCCCGCTCCAAGGGGCGGCCCTCGTGGTCGCGCGAGTTGCAGACGACCAGCTCCCCCTGGGAGTCGACCAACAGCAGCAGGGCGTAGTGCTCCCGCTCGCGCACGTAGTTGTCGAAGCTGCGGACCTGGGCCGACCGGAACAGGCTGTAGGTGAAGAAATCCCCGTCGGTGCGCGCGAACTCCAGGGTGGCCTCCGGCCCCCAACCGTCGAGCAGGCCGGTGGTGCCCGACTGGAGCGCGTCGCGCCCATCGGTGTGCTCCTTCACGGCCCAGGCTGCGATCGGTTCGGCGGCCCACAGCCGCACGTCCTGCTGGCGATCCTCCAGCTCGGCATCCACCTGGTCGGCCAGGTCCGCGGCCAGGCCCTTGAGGGTCTGGCGCACCAGCTCGAGCATCAGCGTGTCGGCCACGCGATGCTCGATGAAGAAGGCGAACCCGGCGAAGGGCAGGGCCACCGTGGCGAGCACCGCCACCAGCAGCTTGGTCGATATGCTGCCGAACACGGGCCCGATCCTACGCCACCGGGCGTCGTCGATCGCGCACCGATCCCCGACGCCGTGCCCGCTTCCGAACCCCATCCCCTCGCCGACTGCGGCCCGCCGCGCCGGATCCTGATCGTGCGCCTTTCGGCTCTGGGGGACGTGGTCTGCGCCCTGCCGCTCTACCACGGCTTGCGCGCCCGCTGGCCCGAGGCCGAGCTGGCCTGGGCGGTGCAGACCGAGCACGCACCCCTGGTCGCGGGTCTGGCCGGGATCGCGCGCGTGTGCAGCTTCGAGCGTCGCGGCGGGATTGGGGCCTGGAGGCGCCTCGCGCGGCAGCTGCGGGACTTCGCGCCGGACCTTACGGTCGACGTCCAGGGCAACCTCAAGAGCGCCGCGACGACCCTCTCGAGCCGCGCGCCCCTGCGAGTGGGCCTGCACCCCGACGACTGGCGCGAATCCATGGGCAGCCGCTCGCTGACCCACCACGCCCCGCGGGCTGCGGGTCCCCACGTGGTCGACCGCGGCCTGGCGCTGTCGCGCTGGCTCACGGGGCGAGAGGCGCCACCGCGCTTCGATCCGGAGCTGTCCGCGCCGGAGCGGCACGCGGGTCGCGAGCGCCTGCGGGGACTGCTGGGCGACGAACCGGCCCCGGTGGCGATCCAGCTCGGCGCCCCGGGGGACCCGCGCAGCTGGACGCTGCGCGGCTACGCCGAGTGCGCCGGGCTGTTGAGCGCCGCGGGGCGAGCGGTGCTGGTCCTGGCCGGACCCGTGGAAGGCGAGGCCCTGGCGGTCCTCTCCGCAGCCCTCTCAGGGACGGGTGAGACCCGCGCCGGTCGATTCGCCACCGTGCTGGAACGCGGCGGCGGGCGCGAGACCGCGGCGTTGCTCGCCGCCGTCGCCGAGCGGGGCGGAGACTTCGTGGGCACCGACTCCGGCCCGAGCCACCTGGCCGCTGCCGTCGGCCTTCCGGTGACGCTCATCGCCGGCCCCCAGGACCCGGCGCGCACGGGTCCCTACCCGCCCAGCGGCGGCCACCACCGGGTCGTGCTGTCGCACCCCGCGCCCCCCTGCCGCCCCTGCATCAAACGCCGCTGCGAACACGAAGAGGGCCCCGTATGCACCGCTGGCATTCGTGCCGAGCAGGTGATCGAGGCCCTCTCGCGCAGGCGGGGATGAACCCCACCGGCGGCGCGTGTCGATCTGGATCAGTTGTCTCCCAGCGCCTTCAGCCTGGTCGCCACGTCGCGGTACGTCGGCCAGAAGAGGTTGATGCGTCGCAGGTAGTCGAGCTGGTCTTCGGTGCTCTCGGCCTCGTTGGCCAGCTGGTACAGACGACCCGCGAGTTCGACGTTCTGCTGCAGCGAGTCGCGACGGGCGATCGCGTCGTCGTAGAAGCCTTCGGCCTCTTCGAGCAGTTCGTCGTAGGCGGCGATGGCCGGCAGGACCGCGTAGTCGCTCTCCAACTCCCGGGCTTCCTGGTAGAGGTGACGCAGCTTGGCCTCGACGACCTCCTTGCGCTTGGCCTCCACCGCGTCGGCCTGCACGGTGGTGATCGCCGCGGCGCGCTCGACCCGCACCAGGGCCAGGTCGAACTTGTCGAGGATCAGCGCGCGGTCGGCCTCGTCGAGGAAGTCGAGCACTTGGATCTCGACCGTGGTTCGCTCGAGTCCCCCGTCGGCGTCGGGCAGGTCGTCGACGATCAGCTTGGCCAGTCGGTACTCGTTGCGCGCGGCGCGGAACAGGAGCTGACGCTCGAACTCCTCCGCGATCCGCATGCGCTCCTCGGCCAAGAGGCTCGCGGCCTCGCTGCGACGGTCCACGTGGCGCGGGTCGTCGCTGTACTTGAGGGCCGCGTCGAGGTTCTGGACGGCCTCGGCGGCGCGGTACTCGCGCAGGGCCCGCACACCCTTGCGGTAGTACGCGTCACCCAGCCCCTCGCGGTGGTTCGCTCGCAGCAGCACCCGCTCGGTGCCGATGCGGGCCGAAGGCGAGTCGGGGTCGATGCGGTCCGCCTCGGCGAAGTCGGCGTAGGCCGACTCGAAGTCGCCGGTGGCCTCGGCGTCGCGCGCGTGCTCGCGCAGATACTCCGCCTGCTGGGCCACGCTCTTGGTGCGCCACAGGGCAATCTCGCTCTGCCCCGGCCACAGGGCCTCGGCCTGCTCGAGCAGCTCGATCGAGTCGGCGTAGCGCCCCTCGAAGTTCGCCCGGCGGGCCCGGTCGAGCAGGATCGCCACCTGCGCCCGGGTCAGGTCGGCCTGGGTCGCCTGGTCGTCCGGAGCGTCCGCAGCGCGCTCCTGGGCCAGGGCCAGGGCTCCGTTGTAGTCCGCCTGGTTGATCAGGTAGGAGACCGTGACCTCCTTCCTCGGCTGGCTGGCGCAGGCGGTCGCCAGGGCCAGGGCGGCCAGGCCGGTGGCCAGACCGGTGGAACGGAGGAGCAAGGCGGGACGGGAGATCGAGCGTCGGGTCACGGGAGGTCTCTCGGGCCGATTCGGCGGTGTGAAGGCCGGCCGTGGGGCCGACGGGGGAATGGTACGACGACAGTGGCCCCTTCTTCCCCCCTCCCGTGGAGGGTCTGGGCCGACGGGGCCCGGGAGCCTCCCGACGGGCCGCTCAGGTCCGGATCGAGCCGAACAGAACCAGGCCCAGACTGCCGAAGAACAGGGGCGGCAGGGCACTGGCCAGGAGCGGGTCGAGGTGACCCTGCAGGCCCAGGTTCAAGGTCACGAAGTCCGCGGCGAAGTAGACGACGCAGAGCAGGAAGCCGGCCACCAGGCCCTCGGTCCCCCGCCCCCGCTCGAACTGCATCAGGAAGGGCAGCCCCACCAGTAGCAGCACCAGGTTGGCCAGGGGGAAGGTGACCAGGTAGTTCATCAGGGTCTGGTACTGGACGTTGTCGGGATCCCGGCGGGACAGGCTCCGGGCCTCCCGGAGCGAAAGCTCGAGGGCGTTCCCGCGCCCCTTCCAGGCGCTCCACACGTCGCGCGGGCTGAACTCGAGCTGGCCGTCGAGCTGCACCAGGGGGGTGCGGATACGGTCCTCGTCGCTGACGCGCTCCTGGTAGCCACCCTCGAGTTCCCAGTGCCCCACCCGGTGGTCGCCGATCCAGCGCCCGCGCTCGGCGACGAAGTGGAACCAGTTGCCGTCGATGAAGCGGATCGCGTCCAGGTCGTGGAAGACCGACGGCTCCACGCCCCGCGGGTCGACCCCGATCCCGGGTCGGAAGGACCCCAGCTGGATCATCTCGCCCTGCACGTCCTTGACCCGCATGGTCTCGATCTCGACCTCGGCCAGGTGCTTGTCGAGGGAGTAGCGCAGGGCGTCGCGCTCGAAGCCGATGGACTCCGTGGCCACCTCGCGCAGGCCGGCCATGAAGACCGCGATCAACGCGGCGGACACGAACAGCGGCAGGAGCAGGCGACGCACGCTCATGCCGGCGCTCAGGGCCGCGATCACCTCGCGCGCCTTCTGCAGCTTGGCGACGGTGAACAGCGCGGCCATGAGGGTCACGAAGGGCGCGACCGACAGGTAGAGGAACGGTACGTGGAGCGTGTAGTAGCGCGCCACCGCCAGGATCCCCG
The DNA here is from genome assembly GCA_007751255.1 of Engelhardtia mirabilis. Lineage (GTDB taxonomy): Bacteria > Planctomycetota > UBA1135 > UBA1135 > Engelhardtia > Engelhardtia mirabilis. The sequence continues at coordinate 2,631,211 of CP036296.1, read as the reverse complement.
GCGAGGTGCCCTGGTCGTTGGGGCGCAGGTAGTCGTCCAGGTTGCTGGCCAGGTCGACGACCAGGTACAGGCCGACGATCATCATCAGGGCCACGAGGTAGGCCGAGAGGAACAGCTTGGCCACGTAGCGGTCGAGGATCCCGAACAGGGCCAGTCTGCGGCGCGGCATCTTCATCGCCGCACCAACTTCCAGGTCAGCACCAGGCCGATCGCGGCCCCGAGGATGTTGGTGGTCCAGGCCGCGAGCGCAGGCGGGACGGTGCCCGCCAGGGCCAGGGAGCTGCCCAGCCGCAAGCTCAGGATGTAGTAGGTGAAGGCATAGATCGCCGCGGCCCCCATGCCGACCAGTTGATTGCCACTGCGCAGCCACAGACCGGTCGGGATGCCGACCAGCAGGAACACCAGGTAGGTGGCGCCCACCGCCATCCGCCGCTGGATCTCGAAGCGGTACTCGAGCTCACGCTCGGGATCCAGTTCGCCCTCGGCGAGGGCCGCGCGCATCGCGGAACTTGTCTGGTGCTTGGCCCGGGTCGGGTCCTTGAGGCGCGGGGTGATCAGGTCCGAGAGCTTGATCTGCACCGCGGGGGCCGCGTTGCTCAGCATCTCGTCGCGCTTGACCGTGCGCGCTTGGATCAGTTGGACGAACAGCTCGTCCTCGGAGATCGACAGCTCCGCGCGCTCCGCCACCAGCACCAGGTTCTCCTTGCCGTCGTCGCGCGGAACGTGGATCTGCACGTCGACGAAGGCGTCGCCGTCGCGACTGACGGCGCCCAGGTAGAAGGGCCCCAGGTCCAACTCCGAGCGGCCCGGTGCGAGGTTGCGGAAGGCCTCCAGGAGTGCGTTCCCGCGGAAGTTGCCCTGCTCCAGCTTCCACACCGGCGACACGTCCGCGAGCAGCGCGTGGGTCCCGAAGCCCAGGATCACCGCCAGGATCGCCCCGGGGATCAGGGTCCGGAAGGGGTGGATCCCCGACATGGAGATCGCCACCCACTCGCGGTCGGCGGCCAGCCGGCCGAAGGTGCTCACGATGCCCAGCAGGAAGCCCAGGGACACCAGGTAGGGCGCGAGCTCGACCCCCACCAGGGGGATGTAGGTCAGCACCGCCTGGAGCGAGACGCCTCCGAGGCGCTGGACCGCCGAGACCGCGATCCCGGGGAAGACCACGAACGCCAGGGCCCCCACCGCGAATGCCGTCGAAACGGTCAGCTGACGCAGGATGTAGAGCAGCAGCGTCACGGCGCGGAGGGTAACTTGCGCGGCGTGGGGATCCTCGGCAGAAGAGGCGGGGAGGTCGGCGATTCCCCGGCCGTTCCCGCCGGCGCGCGGCTGTTGCGCCGACTGCCGGGGCGTGCCGTTTGGTGTGAGGGTCGCGGGCGCGAGCGCGTGCTCGTCAAGGCCTTCCGGCGACCAGGCCCCTTGGCGCGGCTGCGCGATCGATCTCGGGCGGCGCGGGAGGTCGCCGTGCTGGCTGCCCTGCGAGCGGCGGGCGCGCCGACGCCCGAGCCCCTGGGCCTCGAGCGCCGCGCGGGCGCCGCCTGCGCGCGCATTGCCTGGCTGCCGGGCGCAAGGACACTGGAGCGTTGGCTCGCGCCGTGGCCCGCGCTCCCGGACGCGCCGCGCCTGCTCGCTCGGCGCTGCGGCGAGGCCCTGGCGGCGCTCCACGCGGCCGGCCTGCGGCAACCGGACTGGCACCTGGGCAACCTGATGCTCGACCGCCGCGGGCGCTTCTTCGCGATCGACTTCCACCAGGCGCGGATCGTCGCCTTCGAACACCGCCGGGCCCGGGCGGAGTTGGCTTCACTGGGTGGCGAGGCCCGCGAGCGCGTCCCCGCGGCCCTGCTCGCCACCGCGGCCCTGGCCTGGGCTCGCGCCCTGCCGGCGGATCTCGCGCGCGCCGCCGGCGTGGATGACCCCGCTGGGCGCCGCGCTCTGGTCGAGCAGCTGGCGCGGGAGAGTCGCGCGGCGCGGTGCGCGCGCGTCGAGCGCCACTTGGATCGCTGGTCGCGCTCCAGCGGGCGAGTGGCGTCGATGACGGTCGACGGGGAGCGGGTCCTGGTGGCCCGAGGCGCGAGCCCCGAGCGGATTGCGGCCATCGTTCGCGCGGCGCGCATGGCCGTCGGCAGGCCGAGCGAGTTCGTCACCCGCCCCCTGCCCACCGGGCACGGCCCCGCTTGCACGCTCGTCACAGGCCAGCGGGACGAAGTCGCGCGGATCTGGAACCGCGCGGCGCGCCATGCCGAACACCGTCTGCGGGGCCCATCCCCGCTGTGCCACGCCCCAGGTCCGCCCGCTTGGGCCGTGTTGGAGCACGGACCCCGGCCCCCCGATCGCTGGCCGCCCTCGGACTGCAGCGCCGATCGCGGCCTGGACGCGAGCGGCCCGGTGTCCGCGCGGGCACAGGCTGCGCCCATCGCGTTCACCGGGCCGCGCGATCGCGATCCCGAGTCGTCGGTGCCGATCAGCCCTCGGGCTGCGCCTCTTCGCCGGCGTCGCTGAGGTTCGCGCGCACGAAGGCCGCGATCTTCCCGTTCAGCATCAGCTCGGAGAAGGTCTCCGGCTTGGTGCGCTCGTAGCCCTCGAGAATGGGCCGAATCTTGGGGAAGCCCAGCAACAGGGTCGCCGCCCGGTCGACCAACTGGGGCTGGGTCAGGGTGCGGATGTCCGCCACCAGGATGGCCGCGGATTGGACCTCCTGCCCCTCTTCGAAGTACTGACGGGCCTTGTCGAAGCGCTCCTGCGCGTAGGCCACCTGCTCCTCGTTCAGCAGTGTGTTGAGCGCCTCGAGAGCTTCGCGCTCGGTGGAATCAGTCGTGTTGCTGGCCGCGGCGGCGATGACCGGCATCACGAGGTTGTAGCGCTTGATCCCGGAGTCGAGGAAGTAGTACGCGCGGAACTCGGCGTCGGCCAGGTTGTACGGCGCGTCCTTGGCGATGACCGAGTCGAACTTCTGCTCCTGCTCGGCGATCCAGGCCATGTCGGCGGCCCAGTTCGGATCCTCGAGCCAGATCGGATCCTTATACATCGGCCAGTCCTCGCGCCAGGCGGCGATGCGGTCCCAGAGCAGGCGGACCTTCTCCGGCTCGGCCGGATCGGTCTTGAACTGCCGATCGACCAACCCCTTGAGCTGCTCGTCGACCTCGCGCATGGCGCGCAGCCGCGCCTCGGATCCGTCCTTGAAGGCCTCGCGACCTTCGAGCTCGGCCATCAAGGCCTCGTACTTCGTCTTCTGCTCGGGCTTGAGCTTGGCCGGATTGATCGAGCTCAGGCTGGCGCGCGCGGTCTTGAGGTTGCCGTCGTCCAACTGGCTCGTGGCGGCGGTCATGGCGTTGTCCGCCTTGCTGCTGGAGCCGAAGCCGGAGAATACCCAGACCGCCAGGGCCAGCGCCGCGACGACGCCCACCATGGGCACCCAGGCCGGCAGACCCTGCTTCTTCGCACCGCGATCGCCGCCCCGTTGACGTCCGCCTCCGGCGGCGCCAGCGCGCGCGCCGCCGCGGGCAGCGCCGGCCTTGGACGGAGCCGCGCCGCGCTTGGCCGCTCCGGCGCTCGGCGCGCCAGCCCGGGCAGCGCCGGCCTTGGGCGCAGCTGCCGCCGGGCCCGCCTGCTTGGCCGGCATCGCCCGGGCGGGGACCGCCTTGGCTGGCACCGATTTCGCCGGGGCCTCGTCGGCCTCGACGGTGATCGTCGCCCCGCCGACGGCCAGGGGCGCGCCGAAGGGCAGGTCGACCTCGCCGGAATCCACCGACTGGCCGCCGATCTTGACGGGCTTGTGGACCTGGACCTGGACGCCCTCGGGGCGCACCACCAGGATCGCGTGCTCGGGCTCGACGCCACCTGCGGTCAGCTTCAGCTTGGCGGAGTCAGCCGAGCCGATGCTCAGGCGACCCTTGGAGACGCGGAAGGCCTTCTTCTGGCCTGCGTCGTCGACGATCAGTCGGGGCATGGTCGTTGTGCTCTGGGTCAGAGGGGAGCGGGGCGCAGAGCTTACTTGCTGACCTCGCCGATGGGGACGCCCCAGGCCCGGCGGAGGGGCGCGGCGCCCCGATCGGGCCGGGTTCCCCCACTCCGCGCGAGCGATCTGGCCCGGGCTGACGCCCCACGACCCGAGGGACCGAGCGCGACCCGCCGGCCCGTTCAGCCCTGGTTCAGCCGCGGGCCAGGGCCGGGGTCAGGTCCTCGAGACCCACCCGATCGCCGCTGAGGGCGATGGCGCGGCGCAGCTCGTTCTCGAGCTCGCGCACGTTGCCCGGCCAGGACCAGGCGGACAGGGCGTCCATGGCCTCGGGGGACAGGACGGGCTCCGGCTTGCCCATCTCCCGCGCCAGTCCGGCGAACAGGGCGCGCACGATCAGGGCCACGTCGCCCCCGCGGTCGCGCAGGGGCGGCAGCTCGATGCGGATCACGTGCAGGCGGAAGTAGAGGTCCTCGCGGAAGGTCCCCTCGGCGCACATGGCGGCCAGGTCGCGGTGGGACGCGGCCACGATGCGGACGTCGACCTTGCGCGTCCTGCTGGCGCCGACCGCGCGCACCTCGCCCTCCTGCAGCGTGCGCAGGAGCTTGGCCTGCATGTCGAGCGGCATGTCGCCGATCTCGTCCAGGAACAGGGTGCCGCCGTCGGCGCTCACGAAGTGCCCGGGGCGATCGGCAACGGCGCCGGTGAAGGAGCCGCGCACGTGTCCGAACAGCTCGCTCTCGAGCAGGTTCGGAGGCACGGCGGCGCAGTTGACGGCGACGAAGGGCTTCTTGGCCCGCTTCGAGTTGTCGTGGATCGCCTTGGCCACCAGCTCCTTGCCGGTGCCCGTCTCGCCGTGCACGAGCACGGGCACGTCGCTCGGCGCCACGCGTTCGATCAGGTCGAACACCGCGTGCATCGGCGGGCTGTCGCCGACCATCCCGAAACGGCCGGGGATCGGCTGCTTGACCTTGACCGGCTCGCTCGGACCGCTCGCGCCCTCCGCGAGAGATTCGTCGATCCAGGCGCGCAGCTCGTCGCCCCGGCCGGCCGCGACGGCATCCGCCGCGAGGGCCCGCGCGCGCCGCTCGAGGTCTCCCACGTCGCCTTCGCCCCGGCTCACGAGCCCGCCCCGAGCTTGGTCAGCTTGGCGTACTGCAACAAGAGGGTCTTTGTGCCGGCACTGGGGAAGCGCACGGTCGCGCGCGCGTTGACGCCGCTGCCGCGCAGGCGCTCGACCTGGCCACGGCCGAAGTGCTCGTGCATGACCCAGTCACCCTCGCCCAGACCGGCGCCGGCTTCCCTGTCGTCGTACGCCCCGAGCAGATCGACCTCGTCCGGCTCGGACTCCGCGGCCAGGTCCTGGGGCAGCTCGCGCAGGAAGCGCGAGGGCTCGCGCCAGGAGCTCTGCCCGAAGTGCGTCCGCGTGCGGGCCCAGGACAGGAACAGCCGCTTCATGGCGCGGGTCAGACCCACGTACATCAAGCGCCGCTCCTCCTCGAGGCCGACGCCGGCCTCGTCCATCACGGCGCGGAAGTGCGGGAACAGCTCCTCTTCGAGCCCGGGCAGGAACACCACCGGGAACTCGAGGCCCTTGGCGGCGTGGACCGTCATCAGGGTCACACGCCCCTCCGCATCCTCGCCCTCCCCCAGGGAGTCGACCTCGCTGACCAGGGCGATGTCCTCGAGGAAGGCCCGCAGCCCGCCTTCGGGGTCGTCGCTGTCGAAGGTCTCCGCGTTGGCCCGGAACTCCTCGATGTTCTCTTCGCGCGTCTCCGCGTTCTCCTCCGAGGACTGCACCACCCAGGTCAGGTAGTCGGTCTCCTCGAGCAGCGCCTCGAGGGCCTCGGACGCGCTGCGGCCGGCGAAGTCGCGCAGGTTCTCCATCAGCCCCGCGAAGGCCTCGAGACCCTTCTTGGCCCGCCCGCGGATCTGCGAGCGCGCCTCGCTCGAGGCGGCCGCGCGCAGGAGCGACACGCGCCGATCGGCAGCCCAACCGGAGAGCAGCTCCAGGGAGCGGTCGCCGATGCCCCGCGCCGGCACGTTGACCACCCGCAGGAAGGCCACGTCGTCGTCGGGGTTGACGATCAGCTTCAGGTAGCTGACCAGGTCCTTGATCTCCTTGCGCTGGTAGAACTCCACGCCCCCGGCGATGCGGTAGGGAATGCCCGCCAGGCGCAGGCCGCGCTCCAGGGCGCGCTGCATGAAGTTAACCCGGTAGAAGATCGCCAGGTCGCCGTAGCCGAAGCCCTCGCTGCGCAGCTTGGCGATCCGCAGGGCGATCTGGTCGGCCTCCTCGTTCTCGTCACCGCACTCCAAGAGCCCCAGCGGCTCGCCGGCCTCGCCCTCGGTGTAGAGCTCCTTCTCCTTGCGCTGGGAGTTGTGGCGGATCACGGCCTGGGCCGCGTCGAGGATCGCCTGGGTGGAGCGGTAGTTCTGCTCCAGGCGCACCACTTCGGCCCCGGGGAAGTCGCGCTCGAAGTCGAGGATGTTGCGGATGTCGGCGCCGCGCCAGGCATAGATCGACTGGTCCGGATCGCCGCACACCGCCAGGTTGCCGTGGGCACTGGCCAGGTGCCGCGTCAGCAGGTACTGCACGTGGTTGGTGTCCTGGTACTCGTCCACCAGCACGTGCCGAAAGCGCGTGGCGTAGCTGTCGCGCACTCCCGGATGGCGGTCGAAGAGCTCGAGCACCAGCAGCAGGAGGTCGTCGAAGTCGACCGCGTTGGCCGCGCGCAGGGTCTCTTGGTAGCGCTCCCCCACGCGGCGCAGGACCTCGTGCTCGATGCCTTCCACAAGGCTGTCCTCGCCCTCGCCGCGGCGCGCCAGGTTCTTCTGCTCGCTGATCCAGGCGCCTACCTGGGCCGGGCGGAAGCGGGTCGTGTCGTAGCCCAGGTCCTTGACGATGCGCTTGATCAGCGAGTTGCGATCGGCGGTGTCGTAGATCGAGAAGTCGCGCGTGTAGCGCGTGCCGTCCTCGAAGCCGAGGGTCTCCACGTCACGCCGCAGGATGCGCGCGCACATGGCGTGGAACGTGCTGATCCACGAGCCCCGGGTGGGCAGCAGGGTCTCGACCCGCTCGCGCATCTCGCGCGCGGCCTTGTTGGTGAAGGTGATCGCGCAGATGCCGTCCAACCCGACGCCGCCGCGGGCCGCGAGCCAGGCGATGCGGCGCGTGATCACGCGCGTCTTGCCCGATCCGGCGCCGGCCAGGATCAGCAGCGGACCGCCACCGTGGACCACGGCCTTGCGTTGAGCCGGGTTGAGCCCCTCGAGCAATTGCTCTTCCGCGGGCCAACCGTTCGGGTCCTGGGCCGCATCGTTCGATCCGGCCACGTCCATCCAGCTCAGTCCCGACATCGCGGCTGCGATTCTAGCGAGCGGAAGGCCGCGAAACTCGCACGGATCGTGCTCGCGTTCCGTGCGCGGTTTCAGGGAACCGGGTCGTAGGCCGGTCGGCCAGTGCCCGGGCCGAAGGCGCTCTCGCGCTCGGGCACCAGTGCTACCAGGCGTTCGCGGACGGCGACCTGGTGCTCGACCGGAAGCGGCACGGCGACCCATTCGCCGAAGAGCCGGAAGCGCAGGTGCTCGCCGATCAGGCGCCACTCCTCCAGCTCGTCGTGGGCGAGTACGTGCCACCCGGCGCGCAGGCCGAGCGAACCGCAGACGCGATCGTCGAAGGAGGGTCGCACGATCACCAGCACCACCGCACCGACCAAGAGCGCGAGCTCCGGGGCCGCGGACGCCAAGCCGACGGATAGCGCGATCCAGATCGCGGCCGTCGCCGCCGGAACGGCCACGGCAAAGCGGCTCCAGACCCGTCCCCACTCGGCTCCGAGCTGCTCACCGAGCAACCGTTGCGCCCGCGCCCGCAACCGCAGTGAGTGGACGATCGCCGCCAGGAGCAGCAGACCAGTGGCGGATTCGAGGGCTTGGAGCGCAGTCATGGCGCGGCAGGATAGCGCCGTGGATGGCGCGGCGGGCAGACTGGGTCGATGGACCCGACCGATCCGACCGCTGGCCCCGGCCCCATCAACCCACTCGCGGCGGAGCCGGAAGGCACACGCCAGCTCCAGGGACTGGGGCCGTTGATCGCCAAGGCCCAGTCGCGCCGGCGGCGGCTGGTGTTGGCGGCCCTGGCCGCCATCGGGCTCGGCCTGGCGCTGATCGTCGTCGGGATCTTCCTGGCCCGTCTGCGCGGCCTGCAGGTACTCCAGGACGAGCTGGCGGCCTTCCCCCTCGACAGCGCCAGCGGCGTGCGGCCCGGCATGGCTGCGCGCACCCTCGAGGCTCCCGGCGCCACGACCGCGGTCCTGATGGTCCACGGCTGGTGCAGCGGCCCCACCGACTTCTCGGATCTTCCCGAGCGCCTTCAGGCCCGGGGCTTCCACGTGCGCGTAATGCGCCTGCCCGGCCACGGCACGAGTCCCGAGGACTTCGGCGCCCAGACGGCCGAGGATTGGCGCGGAGCCGTGCGAGCGGAGTTCGACGATCTGGCGGCGCGCTTCCCCCGGGTCGACGGGGTGGGCTTCTCCATGGGTGGCGCGCTCCTGGTGGAGCTGGCCGCGGAGCGCGAGTTCGGCCGCGTAGCCGTCTTGGCACCCTTCTTCGGCCTGCCCTACCCGCGCCCCTTCGGCTGGACGGTCGGAGGCCTGGCGGCGGGGCTTCAGCGGATCCTGCCCTACGTGGACAGCGGACCGGGGGTCAGGACCCTGCGCTGCCGCGAGCACGAGGACGAGTTCCTCAAGTACCGCGCCCTGCCCCTGGCCGCGGTGGTTCAAGCGGACGCCATCGGTCGCGCCGTCGACCGGGACGAGCTCCTGGCGCGGGTCACGGAACCGCTGCTCGTGATCGCCGCGCCGGACGACCCGGTGGCGGGGGCGGAGCGCTCGCTCGACGCCCTGGCACGTACCAACTCCGTGGAGCCGGCCAGTTTCATCGCCGAGTCGTCCGAGCACATCCTGTGCTGGGACTGCGACGCGGAAGCGGTCAAGAACGCCGTGGTCGAGTTCCTGCTCGTCGGCGAGTGATCGCCGCGCCGGAGCCGAGCCTCAGAGCCGAGCCTCAGAGGTTGACCGTGAGGCCGAGCAGCCCGCGCGTGCCTTCGACTTCCACGTCGTTCGAGTCGGCGTAGTCGGCCTGCAAGTGCGCGGAGACGCGACCGCGCAGGAAGTAGCGCCGCAGCACCAGTGAGTACACCTGGGACCCGCCCACGTCGTCGAGGTCCTGGAAGCGCGCGCCGAACTCCCACTCCTCGGAGAAGAGCATGTGGGTCATGGTCAACGCGAAGGGGTTGTTGTCGCCGACGTCTTCGTCGTTCGAGACGTACTCGCCCAGGAGCTGCCAGTTGTTCGCGCGCCAGGCGGCATCGAGGGCCCAGGACGAGCCCCGATCGATGGACGAGTCGTCGGAGAAGGCCAGGCCGAAGCTCAGGCGTGCTTCGCCCGTGTCGCCGAACATCGATTGGGTCAGGGGCACCCCGCCCCCGAGGGGATGCAGCTCGGCGCGGGCGGTGGCGAGGCTCTCGTTGCCGCCGTCGTCGCCTCCGTTCTGCAGGGCGAAGGTCAGGTCCAGCAGCTCGTAGTGACCATCCGCGCGCACGCCCAGGTCGTACCCGTTGGCGCCCAGGGCAACCGCGGAGCGGTCGAAGAAGGTCAGGCTGGCCTTGGGCGTCAGGGCGCCGCGCAGGAAGGGCTGCTTGAACTGCCCGAAGCGGATCGAGTGCCGCTCGCCGATGGGGAAGTCGCCGTAGCCCTCGAGCAACTCGAGCTCGCCCTCCGGTTGGCTGCCCGCGTCGCCCCCATCCAGGGTGAACTGGAACTCGAAGGCATCGACCAGCCCGCCGTTGATCGACAGGCGCGCGTCGTCGAGGCGGACACGGCCACCGTCGTTCGATATCTCCGAGCTGACGTCGGAGATCTCGGCCCGGGCGCGGATCAGGGTGTGGATCTCGATCGGAGCCCACTGACTGCCGGGCTCTTGCCAGGGGAACAGCTCCCCGTCCTGGGGGGACGTGACGACTGCGGCGGCCGAGAGCTCGAGCGCCGGGGGTGTCGTCGGATAGGTGTCCTGCAGCGGCGTGGGAGCCAGGGGCAGCAGGATCGCCGCGAGCGGGGAGATCATGGGAGCCGGTATAGGGACTCCGCAGCCCGCATAGAAGCTTCAACCGCCGCGAGTGACGGGCCGGTGTCGAATCCCCAGCGTCGGCGGGAGCCTGTCCCGGACCCGGATCCGCCCCCGGAAGCCTCGGCCGCGGCGATGGATCGATTGCCTGACCCAGCATCGACGAGCCTGTCCGAGCGCCGACCGACCGGCGGGGTCTGGATCGCGGGCGCGCACGGAGGAGCGGATGGACGACAGCCGGGGATCTCGACCCGCGTCGCGTGGCCTGCGGATCAGAAGACGCCGGCGTCGATGTCGACCAGCATCCGGCGCATGCGCTCGAGGCGTTCGCCCTCGGCCAGGTGCGGGTCCTCGCTGAGGTGCACCTCGAACTGACAGCTGCCCTTGCCCAGCGGCACGAAGATGCGTTCGTCGGCGTGGACCACGCGCGGCGCGCCGCCCTGTGCCGGGCTGACCTCAACCTGGCCCTCGAGCACGCAGATGCAGGTGCCCTTATCCGTCGCGAGCACCGACACGGCGCCGTCGCGGAGGCGGATCATCGCGTTCGGCGTGTCGATGGTCAGGGTCACCGCCCCGCCCGGCAGGGTGCGGACGTTCAGCTCACCCTTGTCCAGGTGCACCGGCGCCAGGGCGTCCGCGAAGATCCGCTGCACGGGGGCGCAGAATCGGACCTGACTGTTGGGCGCAGCTTCCACGAGTGCGCGGTCGTCCAGTGCCAATCGCAGGGCCTCGGGACCGCAGGCCAGCACCCGACCGGTCTCGACGTCCAGGCGCTGCACGCTCGGATCCAGTGGAGTGCGGTCGAACAGAACCGAGGTCGCCTCGATCGGCGCGTGGCGCACCAGCCAATCGGGTCCCAGGAACGTGGGCAGAACGAATGCGAACAGCGCCACCGCCGCGACCAACAGGGCGGCAACGCTCGACAGATGCCGCGTGGGACGACGCCGGACCGAGGTCCCCGCGCGAGCGGCGGCCAGGTCGTGGATCGGTGCAGCCTCACCCGCCGGCGCAGAACCGCCCGCTCCCTCCACCTCGAGCTCGCCCAGGACGAAGCGGGCCTTCAGCTGGGCCCGGAAGCCGCCATCGGACGGCACGCTCGAGAGCGCCGGCGCCAGACCGGAACTCAGGGCCTGCGGTAGCTCGCCTTCCCCACCGGACTCCAGCGAGCCGCCGGCGAAGCCAGCCCGCAGCTCGGCGCGGAACTCGGGGTCGGCCCCGGCCGCGGGGGCTCCGCGCAGGACCGCCTCACCCTCGAACTGGCCGGACACGAAGCTCGCGCGCAGGGCTTTCGCAAACCCCTCTCGCGCCCCTTCGCGGGCCAGGATCTCCCGTAGACGTCGTTCCAATTGCTTCTGAGTGCTCGCCGTGCCAGCGGGGGCTACGACTCTCTTCGGACGGCCGTGACCGCTCGGTTCAGTGATCCTCGCCCTCGGCCGTGCGGGGCTCGGCGCCCAGGGTCCGGCGCAGCTCCTCGAGGGCCCGGCTGAAGCGCTTGCGGACGGCGACCTCGTTGCGACCCAGCAGCTCGCCGATCTCGGCGAAGGAGAGGTCCTCGAAGACCCGCAGGTGCACCGTCTCGCGCATGCCGTCGGGCAGGCGGTCCACGGCGTCGCGGACCATCTGGGCGTCCTCGAGCTGGAGCAGGGGCAGGTCCGGGCTGCCCCCCTCGCCCTCGATCTCGGCCGCCTCGTCCTCGTCGATCGAGGCCTCCCGCTGGGAGTCGCGGTGGGCCCGGGAGCGCCAGTGGTCGCGCACGCGGTTGATCGCCACCGTGAAGACCCAGGGGCGCAGGGCGCGCGAGGGGTCGTAGGTCGGCAGCCCGCGGTAGAGCAGCAGGAAGATGTCCTGGGTCAGGTCCTCCGCCAGGTGGTCCGAGCGCACCATCCCGCGCACGTAGGCGTAGATCCGGTCGAAGTAGGCGTCGAAGAACTGCTCCAGCGCCTCGGGCTCGCGCTGCGACAGGCGTTCACGCACCTGGCGCGAGAGACCGTCGGCGGCGGCGGCCAATTGGTCGTCGACCTGTGGGGCCTGGATGGACATTGGATCGGGAGCGGTGGTCACGGCTGACTTCCCGCTGGCGCGCGGGACGCCCCCACTGTCGCCCTTCAGGGCCCCGCCGGCAACCATTCGGGATCACCTGGCAACGGCCAGGGGCTGACCCGCGACGAGCGGCGGAACCGGGCAGTCGAGGGTCTCGGCGATGGCCCGGTACAGCTCGGCCTCGGCTCGGGTCACTTGCCCGTCGCGGGCGATGGCGGCCTCGCAGGCCTGGAGGAAGCGCCGCTTGTCCCCGGGCCGCAGCCGGGCCAGGGCCTCCAGGGCGGTGTCGAAGCTCCGCAGGGTCGAACCGGCATCGGGCACGCGGTCGCCGATCTGGACGCCGAGGGCCGCGCCGGCGGCTCGGAAGGCGAGCTCGGCCGAGCGCGAGTTGCCGTGGCCCGCCCGCACCAATAGCCCCAGCACCACCGCCGCCCGCGCGCCCGCCTGGCTCAGCTGCAGCTCCCGCCCGCCGGCGGGGGTTGCGTCGAGGCCATGGGCCCGATCCAAGTGGTGGCGCACGATGCGGCGCAGGGTCATCTCGAACAGCTCCACGCGGTTGTCCGACTCGATGGCCATATCCAGGGCGCGCACGAAGGCCGCGTACTGCTTCGGATCGAGCTGGTGCAGGGGAGCCAGGGCCAACTGCAGAAGGGGCAGGCGCGCCTCGGGAGCCAAGCCGCCGAGGGACGGCACCAGCCGGCGCAACTCCCGCACCAGGGGCAGGTCGCCGAGCGCTTCGAGGGCTTCGAACTGCCGCGCGCGACCCGCGTCCTCGGGCTCGAGTGCGAGGGCCAGGACGACGGCCCGCGCGGCGAAAGGGTCCCCGGCGGACCTTCGCAAGAGCGGAGGGATCGACGCCAGGAGCTCCCGTGCCCGCTCGTTGTCCAGTTGATCGACGTCGCCCGCCCGCGCCCGCGCGGCGGCGAGGTCGGCGGCGTTGAAGAGCGCCCCATCGGCGGCCAAGCCCATGGCCACCGCGCCGGGGCCGCTCGCGTTGCGCGCGGCCAGCTCGGCGGCGACCTTCGAGCGCAGGCCCTGGAGTTCGGCATCGGTGGGCTCCGCCAGGCGCTCGACCCTGCCGTCGAAGGCGGGTTCGATGCGGCGAATGCGCTCCAACAGCGGCGGGTGCGTCGCCAGGAGGCCGCCGAAGTTCATCGTGCCCGGCTCGCCGAAGAGCATGTGGCTGACCTCGGCCGCGTGGCTGCCCATGACCTTGGCGTGGCTCGGGAACCCGCCGATCTTCTTGAGCGCGCCGCCGATACCGCCCGGGTTGCGGGTGAACTGCACCGCCGACGCGTCGGCCAGGAACTCGCGCTGGCGCGAGACGGCGGCCTGGATCACCTGGCCGAAGAAGGTCCCGATCGCGCCCAGCACCGCCAGGGCCGCGCCCGCCGCCAGGGCCACCACCACCGCGCTGCCGCCCTCGCGGTTGCTGCGCCGCGGGGCGTAGATCGCGCTGCGGAAGACGTACTGACCGACGAGCCCCAGCACGAGGATCCCGTGCAGCACGCCGATCAGGCGCAGGTTCAGTCGCATGTCCCCGTTGAAGACGTGGCTGAATTCGTGGGCCACCACGCCCTGCAGCTCGTCGCGGGAGAGCTTCTCCATGCAGCCGCGGGTCACGCCAATGACCGCATCGCCGGGCTGCTTGCCGGCCGCGAAGGCGTTGATGCCGTCCTCGCGGTCCATCACGTAGACCGGTGGGACGGGCATGCCGGAGGCGATCGCCATCTCCTCTACCACGTTCAGAAGCCGCCGCTCGAGGGGGTCCGCGCTGCCGCCCTCCAGGTGGCGCCCGCCCATCATGTCGGCCACCGCCCGGCCGCCCGAGGCCAACTGCGCCGTCTTGTAGAGCGAGCCCAGGGCGACCACCGCGCAGACCCCCGCGGCGACCAGCGCGAAGCGCAGGGGGTCGAAGAAGGCCGGCACCGTCACCTGCGGACCGTCGCCCACCAGGGTGTTGACCAGCACCGCGCTGACCACCCCGTAGACCGCGACCACGATCAGCGCGACGGAGATGGCGAACAACACCACCAATCGCCCGGTGCGCTTGCGCGCCTGTTCCTGGTGCTCGAAGAAGTCCATGCGCCGGGCCTGTCCGCGCGGGCGCGCGTCAGCTGAAGGAGACCTTGGGCGCCTGGCGTGCGGCCGGATCGTCGATCTCGAACAGCGAGGCCTCGTCGAAGTTGAACATGCCCGCCAGCACGACGGCCGGGAACGACTCGCGCTTGGTGTTGTAGTTGGTGACCGCGTCGTTGTAGGCCTGGCGCGCGAAGGCAACCTTGTTCTCGGTCGAGGTCAGCTCTTCGGAGAGCTGCATCATGTTCTGGTTGGCCTTGAGGTCGGGGTAGGCCTCCATCACGGCGAACAGGCGCCCCATCGCTCCGGTCAACGCGCCCTCGGCGCCCATCAAGCCGGCCATGGCCTTGCCGTCCGAGGGGTTGGCGGCCGCGTGCTTCTCGGCGCTGACCGCCTGGTTGCGCGCCGCGATCACCGCCTCGAGCGTTTCGCTCTCGTGCTTCATGTAGCCCTTGGCGGTCTCGACCAGGTTGGGGATCAGGTCGTAACGGCGCTTGAGCTGCACGTCGATCTGCGCGAACGCGTTCTCGAAGCGATTGCGGAGGGCGACCAGCTTGTTGTAGATGCCCACGCCCCAGAAGAAGGGAACGATGGCGAACAGAGCGATGACTCCGAGGACGACGTAGAGCATGGAGCGGGCGGGCAGGTGTTGCGGTGGCACGGCGCCCGGCGGGACGCAGCCCGGACCCTACGCCGCCTGCGGGGGGGCATTCAACGGCGGGCCGCGGTCAGCGCTGGCCGAGCGGTTCCCAGGGGCGGGTGCCGGCGCGCGCGACCGCTCCAGACCGGGCCGCCACCGGTCGACCTGAGGTTCGGTCGCCTCGCCCCACCCGGGGCGCGCGGCCAGCTCCCGACGACCCCCACCGACCCCCGTGCAGAAACTCCTCTTGGAATGCGGCCCCGAGCGCCGCGACGGCTGGACCCGCGTCGACCAGGACCCGGTGCACGCGCCCGATCTGGTGGCCCACCCGATCGCGCTGGTCGCCGTGGCCGACGGCTCGGTCGGGGCCCTGGAGCTGCGCCCGCCCCTGTGCGACCTGGACCTGCCCACCGCCCGGCGCGCCTTCGCCGAGTGGCGCAGGGTCCTGGCGCCCGGGGGGAGCCTGGCTCTGCGCACACCGGACGCGGCGGTGGCCGCGGCCCTCGTCGGGCGACTGGTCGACGGGGTCGACCAGGGTCTGGCGGCGTTGTTCGGGCATCCCGACTCGCCGCACCGAGCGGGCCGCCGCTGGGCCTGGACCCGCGAGAGCCTGGCGGCCGAGCTGTCCGCCGCGGGGTTCGACCCGCCGCGTATCGCCCACGGTGAGGACTTCGGCCTGACGGTGACGACCAACCGCCGCGCCAGTGTCGACGACCCCGCCCCGATCGCCAGCCATCCGATCGAGGCGGCCGACCAGGTCGACCGAGCTGCCCGCGAGGTCCAGGCCGACGACACGAGCGGCGGTGACCCGACCATCGTCCTGGCCTGGCCTCGCTACGACGACCCCCAGGTCCTGGACACGTTCTTCCGCGCCTTCGCCGGCGTGCTCAGCGACCGCGACGACACGGTTCTGGCCCTGCTCTACGAGCCGCGCCAGGACGGCGACGAGGGCGAGGTCCTGGCCGCGATCGAGGGCGCCCATGGCCGCGTGCTCGGCAGCGATACACCGCTGGCCGTGGGCTTGGTGCTCGCGCCGCGCGAGACAAGCGGCTGGCGCGAAGTGCAGGCGCGCTCGAGCGTGCGCATCGCCCTGGCGAGCGACACCCTGCGCGGGGCCTACGCGCGCCTGGAGCTACCGCGCATCGAGGATCCCGGCCAGCTGACCGACTTGATCAACGGCACCCCGGCGGGCGGTGCTCCACGCGGCGTGCTGGTCGGCCCCGGTGCGACCCTCGACCGTGACCTGGCCGCGCGAGCGGCGGCACTGCACCCCTGGTTCTATCCCGTCGAGCTCGGCGACCATGTCGTGCTTCCGGGCATCGGCAGTCCGTGCAGCGCCGAGTACCTGACCTCGCGCGCCGCGAACCGCGCCCAGCTGCTGGTCGAGGGCGTGCTCGCCGCGATCGACATGCGCGGCGCTCGCCTGCTCGACCTGGCCTGCAACTGCGCCTTCTGGTCGAGCTACTACGCCCGCGCCGGCGCGACCTCGGTCTTCGGCCTCGAAGGGCGCGAGCGGCACGTGGAGCAGGCGCGCCTGTACTGGGAGGCCAACGGCTTCCTGCCCGCCGGGGCGGCGCAGTTCGTGCGCGGCAACATCTCCGACTCCGCCGACTGGGCCCCGATCCGCGACCGCGGTCCGTTCGATGTAACCCTCTGCGCCGGGATCCTCTACCACGTGGAGAACTACGCGGAGATCCTGCGCTGGGCCGCCGCGGTGACGACCGGCACCTTGATCGTCGACACCCGTGTGCAGGACGGCCCCGAGGTGCTGGTGGACGAGCCCGGCGACGTGCAGTTCAACGCGATCCGCGAGACGCGGCGCAAGGTGACCCCCAACCGCGCCAAGCTGCTGGCGGTGCTGCGCGAGCTCGGCTTCGAGCCCCAGGTGCTGCCCTGCCCCTTCGGCTCGGCGCTCGGGGTCGACCACGCCGACGACTACGCCGACGGAGCGCGGGTCACGATCGTGGCCAAGAAGGTCGCCGTGGCCGCTCCGACCAACGCTGGCGGCCTGCGCTCCATCGGCGTCCCCGGGGGCGCGCGATGAGTGCGCCCGTCTCGCCGATCTACCCCCAAGAACAACGCCTGCGGGTCGACCTCGAGTTGACCAACGCCTGCAACTTCAAGTGCCCGATCTGCCCCCAGGCTTTCACGGGCGACAGGGTCACCGAGGCCGGCGCGCCCTACAACCGTCGCACCGGGATGATGTCGCCAGAGGTCTTCGAGCGCTCCGTCGAGGAGTGCGAGCGCGTCGCCGGTTGGGTCGAGCTCGGCTTCTTCGGCGAACAGACCCTGCACCGGCGCTACTTCGACTACCTCGATCGCCTGGGGCGCCGCGAGAGCTTCGCCCTCGAGCTCAACACGAACCTGTCCCTCGTCACCCGCGAGACCCTCGCCAAGTGGATCGAAGTGCGCCTCGACCTGGCGCGCCTGTCGGTGGACGCGGTGACACCCGAGGTCTTCAACCGCGCCCGGCCCGGGCAGGTCCGCGACCTGGACGGCAACATCGTGGACGAGGCCGATCGCATGGATGCGATCAACGAGAAGATCGACTACTGGCTGGGCCTCGCGGACCATTGCCCCACGCGCCTGGTCTTCGTCAAGAGCTCCCACAACACCGGCGAACGCCTGCCGTTCGTCGAGCGCTGGCGTCCGCGCTTGGGTCCCGAGGACGTGGTGCTGCTCAAACAGATGCTCAGCTACGGCGGCAAGATGGCCGACCCGGCCGTGCGCGCCCACGCCTGCAACATCTGGAACGAGCGCTACCTGATGATCGACTGGCGCGGCGACCTCTCGCCCTGCAACCTCGACACGAACATGGACCTGGCGATCGGCAACGTGATGCGCGACTCCCTGCACGGGGCCTACCGGGGCGCGATCGCGAACCACCTGCGCTCGCGGACCGGCTGCGGGAAGGACTTGACACCCTGCCGCACCTGCGTGGACGCGAACAACTGGTCGGAGAACGAGTTCTACAAGAACGCCGCCCACCACCCCGAAGAGGCACTCAACCAGCCGCCCGCCGATGCGGAGGTCGGGCACGAGTCGCCGACGATGACGCCGGCCACGGCCGCTCAGCCCTTGTAGCGTCGGCGGAACTCGGCGGGGCCGGCCTCGCCGCCGCGGGTGAACAGGCGGTGCACGCTGCGCGCGCTCGACAGACCGACCTCGCCGGCGATGGTCTCGAGCGACCAATCCGTGGAGAGCAGCAGGCCGCGGATGCGCTCGAGCCGCGCGCGCTCGATCTCGCCCTGGATCGAGCGACCCAGGTGGCGGGCGAAGGCCTGCTTGAGGCCGGAGCGCGACAGGCGCCCGGCGGCCACCACCGCGTCGACCCGGACCGGATCGGCCAGGTGCTGCGCGATGAACGCCACCGCCGCGGCCACGTCGCGGTGTGCGACGGCGACCAGGTCGGTGCTGCGCCGCGCGACCACGGTGCCGACCGCCAGGCGCTCCAGGCTCGGCTCGGTCGGCCGCTCCCCGCGCTCGCGCGCCCCCATCAGGGCGTCGAGCCGCGCGGCCGCCCGCTCGCCCCAGGCTTCCAGATCGAGGGCCACACTCGACAGGGGCACCGGCAGGGCCTCGCAGGCCAGGGCCTGGTTGTCGACGCCCAGCACGGCCACGTCCTCGGGACACCGCAGCCCCGCGCGCCCGGCCGCATGGACCACCTGGGCCCCCCAGGTGTCGTTGAAGCACAGCACGCCGACGGGGCGCGGCAGCTCGGCCAGGCGGCGACCGAGCTCCTCCTCGGCCGCGATCCAGCCGTCCACTTGGTCGGTCTGCACCGGCGCCAGGTCCAAGAGGCCCAGCCCGCGCTCGGCCAGGGCCCGCGCGAAGCCCTCGCGCCGCAGCCGCACCGGCGGGGCGTCGAGGTCGGGGAAGAAGGCGAGGTGTCGGATCCCGCGCGCGAGCAGGTGGTCGGCGGCCAGGGCGCCGATGTGGTCCGGGTCGAACTCGATCGCCGTCACGCCGTGGTGCGGACCGAAGACCGAGAGGTCCACGGCGGGCAAGCCCAAGCTGGCCACGAGCTGGGCCACCTGCTCGTCGACCGCGGTGCAGCCGAGCTTGCAGAGCACCCCGTCCCCCTGCCAACCCCAGACCGGCTCGCGCGAGTTGGCCATGCGGGCATCCAGGCGCCAGCCGCGCTCGGCCGCGTAGCGGGCCACGCCCCGGTGCACCCGGGGGTCGTACCAGGACAGGGCCAGGAGTACCGAGCGTCCGGTCCGAGGCGGTGCCGACCCCGCGCAGGCCACCGCCGAGGCGGTCCGGTCGGGTCGATCGCTGTCCATGGGGTCCGGGTCAGTGGCCAAGGGGACGTTCCGCGCGGGCGGCGCCCACAGTACCGTCAAGGTCGCCGGAGAGCGGCTCTCCCCCATCCATGCAGCCCATTCCCTCGCTCCTCCTTGCGGCCCTCGCCTCGCCCTCGCTGGCCTCGGCGGCCCAGGCCGACGGTCACGGGTTCGCCGCGGTGCGCGCGGTGATCGAGCGCAACTGCCTGGAGTGCCACGGGGGCGCCAAGCGCGAGAGCGGGCTGTCCTTCGCGGACGGGGCGACCTTCGCCCTCGGCGGAGCTCGCGGAGCGCAGGTGCAGGCCGACGACCCAGCCGCGAGTCGGCTGCTGCGCGTCATCGGCTACGGCGATCCGAGCCTGGCCATGCCGCCCTCGGGGCCCCTGGCCGAGGCGGACCGGGCCCTGCTCGAAGCCTGGGTCCTCGCGGGCGCGACCTGGCCCGAGGGTGCGGCCGGCCAGCTGGCCGATCCCGACGCCCACCCGATGGAGCGCCACGGGCCCGCGCCGAGCGATCCCTGGTGGGCCTACGACCCGCTGGTGCCGCCGGTGGTGCCCGAGGTGCTCGACCAGGAGTGGTCGCGGTCCTCCATCGACGCCTTCATCGGTCACCGCCTGGACGAGCGGGGCCTGCGCCCGGCCGAACAGGCCAGGCCGGAGGCGCTCCTGCGCCGGGCGACCTTCGACCTGACCGGCCTGCCGCCGAGCTCCGACGACCGTGCGAGGTTCCTCGAGCGGGTCGAGTCCGACGGCTTCGAGCGCG
The DNA here is from genome assembly GCA_007751255.1 of Engelhardtia mirabilis. Classification (GTDB taxonomy): domain Bacteria; phylum Planctomycetota; class UBA1135; order UBA1135; genus Engelhardtia; species Engelhardtia mirabilis. Next base: position 2,611,329 of record CP036296.1, on the reverse strand, counting down.
CCTGGTCCGGACTCCTGGACGAGCTCTTCGAGAGCCCCCACTACGGCGAGCACCAGGCGCGGCAGTGGCTGGATCTGGTGCGTTACGGCGAGACCAACGGCTACGAGCGCGACGGGGCCAAGCGCAACGTGTGGCGCTATCGCGACTGGGTCGTGCGTGCGTTCGATGCGGACCTGCCCTACGACCGCTTCGCCGCGCTGCAGTTGGCCGGCGACGAGATCGCGACCGAGCTCGACGACCCGGCGGCGCGCGCGGAGGCCCTCTTGGCCACGGGCTTCTACCGGCTGGGCGTGTGGGACGACGAGCCCGCCGATCCCGAGCAGGCCTTCGCGAACGAGATCGCCGACATCGTCGACACCACGTCGCAGGTCTTCATGGCCACGACCATGGGCTGCGCGCGCTGTCACGACCACAAGGCCGATCCGATCAGCCAGCGCGAGTACTACGGGCTCACCGCCACCTTCGCCGGCCTGGTCAGCTACGGCGGGGGTGGCTACAGCCAGGGCCAGGGTCCGGGAGCCACGCGCGACGTCCGCGCTCCCGACGCCGCGCTCCTGCCGACGGCCGCCGAGCGCGACGCGCGCGTCGCGGAGCTCGACGCGCAGCTCGAGCAGTTCGCAGCCGACTTCGGCCTGCCCAGTGGCGGCGCCGGTCAGGTCCTGGTCGCGGACGCACGGGGGGCCGGCGCCGCTTGGCGCTACCACTTCGGCTCAGCGACCGAGGGCTGGACCAACCCGGCCTTCGACGACAGCACCTGGAGCGAGGGCCCCGGCGGTTTCGGCACGGTCGGAACCCCCGGCGCCCGCGTCGGAACCGTCTGGGACAGCGCGCGCATCCAACTGCGCACGACCTTCCGCCTGGACGCGATCCCGTCCGCTCTGCGCCTCGCCCTGCACCACGACGAGGACGTGACGGTGTTCCTCAACGGCCAGCGCGTGCTGCACCGCGAGGGCTATCGCGTGGACTACGGCGAGTTCCAGTTGGACGACACCGCCCTCGCCGCCCTGGTGGTCGGGCGCAACGTGCTGGCGCTCGACTGCACCCAGACCGCCGGCGGGCAGTACCTGGACGCGGGCCTCGACACCGGGCGGGACGGGGATGCGGAGGGGGCGACCCTCGCGGCGCTCGAGAACCTGTTGCCCCAGCGCGCGGACGACGGCCTCGCGCGCCGTTGCAAGCTCGCGCTCGACGAACGCGCGGCCCTGCTGACCGCACCGGTGGCCGAGCCCTTCCCGGCCCAGGTCGCCTACGAGCGCGGCGGCGAGCCCCCGGCGCAATTCGTGCACCTGCGCGGCAGCGTCCACGCCCCCGGCGACGAGGTCGGACCGGGGACGCCGAGGGCCTGGTCCGTGGGCACCCGAACCGGCGCGGGCCCGCTCGCGTTCCCCGAGGTCTCCTTGGAGGCCGAGTCGAGCGGTCGCCGCCGCGCCCTCGCAGGCTGGCTCTTCGACGGCGGCGCCCACCTGGCCGCGCGGGTGGAGGCCAACCGCCTGTGGCAGTCGGTCTTCGGCCGCGGCCTGTGCCGCACCTCCGGCGACTTCGGCCGCCTGGGCGACCTGCCGACCCACCCGCAGCTCCTCGACCACCTGGCCTGCGAGCTGATCGCGCGCGGCTGGTCCAGGAAGTCGCTGCAGCGCTACCTGATGGAGAGCCGCACCTACCGCATGGCCACCGTCGGTCCGGACGCGTCCCTGGCGGCCGATCCGCGGAACGACCTCTATTGGCGCTACGAGCCGCGCCGACTCACGGCCGAGGAGTTCCGCGACGCGACCCTCGCGGTCAGCGGCGAGCTCGAGCCCGAGCGCTTCGGTCCCAGCGTCTTCCCGCCTCTACCCGCCGAGGTGCTGGCGACCGCCTCGCGGCCCACGGAGGCCTGGGGCCAGGCGACCCCGGCCCAGGCCGCACGGCGCAGCCTCTACGTGCACGTCAAGCGCTCCCTGCGCGAGCCGCTGCTGGCGGCCCACGACCAGCCCGACCCCGACCTGCCCTGCCCGGCGCGCTTTCCGACCAACGTGCCGACCCAGGCCCTCCTGACCCTCAACGGCGAGTTCGTGAACGGGCGTGCGGCCGCCCTCGCGGAGGCCCTGATCGCCGCTACGGACGATCCGCGCGCCCGCCTTTCCCTCGGCATCGAACGCGCCCTGTGCCGCGCGCCCCTGGACGGTGAGGTCGAGCGCGCGGAGGCCTTCTTGGTCGATCTGCGCGACGGCTACGCCCTGGACGAGCGACGCGCCCTCGAGCTGTTCGCCCTCGCGCTCATGAATCGCAACGAGTTCCTCTGGCTCGACTGATGCACGCCGACGAACCGCAGCCCTCTCGCGACGCTGCTGCGCCCCACGGTCGCGCCTGCGTCACCTCGCGCCGTCAGTTCCTTTGGGACACCGCCGGTGGTTTCGGCGCCGTGGCGTTGACCGGCATGCTCGGCTCGGAGTTCCTCGGCGCCCAGGCCCGCGCGGCCGACGGCTCGGGCGCGAACCCCGTCGCCGGGCGTCCGATGAGCGCGGAGCGCATCGCGCGCGCCAAGCACGTGATCTTCCTGTTCATGTACGGCGGGCCGAGCCAGATCGACACCTTCGACCACAAGCCGCACCTCTACGGACTCGACGGTCGCACGGTCGACGTGCCGACCTTCGGCCGCCAGGGCAAGCGGCCCGGCGGGCGCCTGGTCGCGCCGCGCTGGCGCTTCCGGCCCTACGGCGAGTGCGGCAAGCAGGTCTCGGACCTGTTCCCCTGCCTCGGTACCCAGGTCGACAAGATCGCCTTCCTGCACGGCATGTACGCCGAGAGTCCGATCCACGGCTCGGCGCTCTTGAACATGAACACGGGCCGGATCATCTCCGGCCACCCGAGCCTGGGCTCCTGGGTCAACTACGGCCTGGGCACGCTGAACCGCGACCTGCCGGGCTACGTGGTGATGCTGGACGAGAGCGGCGGTCCGATCAGCGGTGCGAAGAACTGGACCAGCGGCTACATGCCGGCGTCCTTGCAGGGGGTCCAGATCCGGACGCAAGGCGCCCCGATCTTGGCCCTCGAACGCCCGCAGGGCATGGACGCAGCCGCCCAGCGGTTGCTCCTCGATCACCTGGCCCAGGAGAACGGGCTGCACGCCCAGGCGCGCGCTGGAAACCCCGAGTTGGCGGCGCGGTTGGAGCAGTTCGAGCTGGCCTACCGCATGCAGTCTGCGGCGCCCGAAGCCGTGGACTTGAGCGCCGAGAGTGCCGCGACGCGCGAGCTCTTCGGCCTGGGCGACCCGGTCACCCACGACTTCGGTTCGAAGTGTCTGCTGGCGCGACGCCTGGTGGAGCGCGGCGTGCGCTTCATCCAGATCTACTCCGGCGGCGGCCACAACGACGACAACTGGGACGCCCACGGGGACCTGGTGTTCAACCACACGCGCCACGCGGGGCGCACCGATCGGCCGATCGCGGCGCTGCTGGTCGACCTCGAGCGGCGCGGGCTGCTCGACGAGACCCTGGTCGTCTGGGGCGGCGAGTTCGGGCGCCAACCCACGGCCGAGTACGCCGAGGGCACCGGGCGCGACCACAACTCGTGGGGCTTCACCATGTGGATGGCCGGGGGTGGCGTGAAGGGTGGGACCAGCGTCGGCGCGACCGACGAGCTGGGCTCGAAGGCGGTCGAGGACCGCTATCACGTGAAACGCCTGCACGCGACGATCCTGCACCTGATGGGCTTGGACCCGAACGGGCTGACCTACTTCTTCAGCGGGCTCGACCAGAAGCTCGTCGGCGTCGAGGGCGCGGAGCCGATCCACAAGGTGCTGGCTTGAGCGTCGAAGGCACCGCGCAGGTGTTCGGGACCGAGCAGTGGCTGGAGTTCGCCGGGCGCCTGCACCCGCTGCTGTTGCACCTGCCGATCGGTCTCTTGGCGGCAGCGTTCCTGCTGGAAGCCGTCTCCGCCTTCCGCGCCTCGGCCGCGGTCCCGCGACGGCTGGTGATCGTCGGCCTGGCCCTCTCGGCCGCGATCGCGGCGAGCAGCGGTTGGTTGCTCGGGCGCGAAGCCGATTACGCCGGCGAGCTGGTGGACGAGCACCGCCTGCTCGGCATCGCCGTGGCCGTTGTCGCCACCCTCGTCGCGCTGCTCGACCTGTTCGGCCGCTCGGAGTGGTCCTCGGTCGCGCGGCGTGTGGCCCTGGTGGCCTGCGCAGGCTTGACCGTCATCGCGGGGCACCACGGGGGCGAGTTGACCCACGGTGCGAGGTTCTTGAGCGAGAAGGCGCCGCCGGTGCTGGCGGTGCTGCTCGGCGGGCCGCCGCGCGAGCCTGCGGCCACGGACGGCTCCGCGGCCAGCCTGCTGGCGGCGTCCGACGGCGAGTTCGAGGGCAGCACCGCCGCCCGCGCCGATGCGACGCTCGTGCTCGGGGCCCTCGAGCGACGCTGCTTCGAGTGCCACGGGGAGTCGAAGTCCAAGGGCGACCTGCGCCTGGACCTCCTCGACGGGCTGCTGTCGGTGGTCAGCCCCGGAGCTCCGCTCGGCTCGACGATCTACCAGCGCGTGACCCTGCCCCGAGACGACGAGGACGCCATGCCGCCGACCGGCGCGCCCCTGGCGGAGGCGGAGATCGCGGCGCTCGCGCGCTGGATCGAACGCGGCGCGACCGAGATCGACGTGGAGGCCGAGCTCTCGACGAACCGAGCCCTCGCCGCTGCGGCCGAGTCGACGGTCGCGGACGTCGCCCTCGCGAGCGGCGCGCGCATCGCGGCCCTCGTGATCGACCTCGGCGCACCGGCTGCCGAGCGGCGGCTGGAAGTCGACTGGGGAGGCACCGGCGTCACGCCCGACGCCGCGAACCTCGCCGCCCTGGCCCCCATCGCCGAGCGCGTGGTCGAGCTGCGCCTCGCCGGGCTGGACCTCGCCGGCGAGGGCCTCGCGGGCCTGGGCGAGCTCCCGGCCCTGGACCGCGCGCACCTGGAACGCTCCAGCGCCGGCGACGCGGAGGTGGCGACCCTTGCCGCTCGCGCGCCGCGCCTGCGCTACCTCAACCTGCATTCCACGCGGGTCACGTCCCTCGCCCTGCCGGCGATCGAGGGCCTGGAGCGGCTCGAGCAACTCGTGCTGTTCGACACCGCGCTGACGCCGGCGGACGTCGCCGAGCTGACCGCCGAGCGCCAGGACCTGCAGGTCAGCTTCGACGGCGGTCTGCCGAGCGCTCCCCTGGCCGATCGCCCCGTGCGCCGCGTCCTGGCCGCCGACGCGTCGACGGGCCGCATCGCCCTGTTGCGCGAGGTCGCCATCGGCCACGCGGAGCTCCTGTGGGAGCACCCCATCCGCGACCTGCACGACATCCAGTGGCTCGGCGCGACCACCGGCGAGCACGGCCGCGTGCTGTTCCAGGACAGTTGGACCCACCTGCTCGAGGTCGACACGGCCACGGACGAGGTGCTGTGGCAGTACGACGCGGCCGCCAGCGGCGAGGGTCCGGTGGAGGTCCACGCCTTCCGCCGGCTCGAGGACGGCACGACGATGGTGGCCGAGTCCGGGCGCGGGCGCGTGGTGTTCGTCGACGCGGCCGGCGAGATCGTCGACAAGTTCCCGCTGACCCTGGACGGCCACAGCGTCCACAGCGATACGCGCCTGGTGCGCCCGACCCCCACCGGCACCTTCCTCGTGGCCCACGAGCGCGACGGTGTCGTGCGTGAGTACGACCGCACCGGCCAGGTGGTCTGGGAGTACGACGTGCCGCTCTTCGACCGCGAGCCCGCGCCCGGCCACGGACCCGAGGCCCACGGCGACCAGGTCTTCTGCGCCCTGCGCCTGGCGGACGGCGACACGCTGATCTCCACCGGCAACGGCTCGTCCCTCTTGCGCGTGCGGCCGAGCGGCTCCCTGCGCTGGCACCTGGGTCAGGACGACGTGTACGGCGTGCGCCTGGCCTGGACCACCGCGCTGCAGGAGCTGTCCGGCGGGAACCTGCTCGTCGGCAACTGCCACGCGGGCCCGGGCCAACCCCAGGCGGTCGAGCTGACCCCCGCGGGCGAGCTGGTCTGGGAGTTCGAGGACCACGAGTTGTTCGGCGACGCACTCTCCAACCTCGTCGTCGTGGAGGCCGCCCCGTGAGCGACATGGCGCCCCTGAACCTGGGGATCGTCGGACCCGGCCAGGTCGCGCGGGTCTTCGCGGCCGCGGCCATCGAGAGCGGCGCGGCGCGGATCACCCGGGTGCTCGGTCGCGGTCGTGAGCGGCTCGAGGACTTCACGGCCGAGTTCGGTGGCCGGGCCTTCGACGACAGGCTCGCGTTCTTCATGGACGAGGACCCGGCCGCGCCGATGGAGGCGGTCTACATCGCGACCCCCCACACCGAGCACTTGCAGCCGGCGCGCCTGGCCCTGGAGTGCGGCATCCACGTTCTGTGTGAGAAGCCGCTCGTGCTGCCCTTGGGCAAGTGCTCGGGCCTGATCCGGCACGCACGCCGAACGCGCGTGGCGCTGATGGAGGGCTGGATGTACCGGACCCACCCGCAGGTCGCGGCCCTGTTCGAGCTGATCAGCGCGGGGGAGCTCGGCACCATCCGTCGCGTCGAGTCGGAGTTCGCCTTCGACTGCCCCTTCGACCCGCAGCACCGCCTGTTCAAGTTCGCCCTCGGCGGCGGGGCGATCCTCGACGTGGGCGGCTACCCCCTTTCGCTTGCCCTGGGCGTCGCGCGAGCCGAGGCCGGCGGCGGGTCGGACATCCTCCAGTCGGCCGCCTTGGTCGCCGCGGAGGGCGAGCTGACCCCGTCCATGGTCATCGGCGACGCGCGCGCGACCGTCCGCATCGGCGAGATCGAGGCCCACCTGCGCGCCGCCATCACCCGCGACGGCGGCTGTTCGGCGCGAGTCGTGGGCAGCCGGGCCACGGCGACCCTCGAGCACCCCTTCATGCCGGAAGGTCGCAGGCGGGGCCTGGTCGGCGCGATCCTGATCGACCGCGAGGGCCACGTGGAGCGCCGCGAGGTTCCGTCGCCCCTGGACTGCTTCGCCCTCGAAGCCCTGGCCTTCCGCGACCTCGTCCGATCCGGCCAGTGGCTCGGGCCCACCTGGCCGCTGGTCGACCACGACGAGTCGTCGGTGATCGCCCGGCTGATGATCGATTGGCGCCAGGCCATCTACGAGACCCTGCCGCAGGACTTCCAGCTCCCCGAGGGCCTGACCCTCTCCGATCTCGAGCTCGACGTCCCCGACCTCCCGGAGTTCCTCTAGTCGTGCTGACGACCCTCGACCTGGCGGTGCTGGTGGGTTTCCTGGCCCTGGTGGCGGCGGTCTCGCTGCTCGCCTCGCGCGGCGAGCGCGACCGCGCGGACTACTCCCTCGCCGGACGCGGCCTGTCCTGGTGGCTGATCGGCTTCAGCCTGATCGCCTCGAACATCTCGACGGAGCACTTCGTCGGGATGACCGGCAACGCGGCGCGTTCGGGCCTCGCGGTGGCCAGCTACGAGTGGCTGGCGGCGCCGGCGCTGGTGTTCGTGGCCTGGTGGCTCTTGCCGAAGTTCCTGCGCGCCGGGATCTTCACCATCCCGGAGTTCCTGGAGTACCGCTTCGACCGCACCACGCGCTCGATCTTGGCGCTGTTGATGGCGGTCTTCTTCGTGTTGACCGTGCTGGCGACGGTGCTGTACTCCGGCGCGACGTTCCTGTCGAACGTGCTGGACGTGCCCGCTTGGCTGCAGTCGAGCTACGGTCTGGAGCCGGACCGAGCCGAGGCCGTGGCCTTCCAGCTCGGCGTGTGGGGCATCGGCTTCGCCGCCTCGATCTACACCGTGGTCGGCGGGCTCAAGGCGGTGGTCTGGTCCGACCTGATCCAGGGCTCGGCCCTCTTGATCGGCGGCGCGATGGTTGCGGTGATGGCCCTGAACGTGCTCGGCGACGGGGAGGGTCTATTGGCCGGCTGGCGGAGCTTCGCTGGGGCCAACGCCGAGCGCCTGCACGTGGTGCGGCCCTGGAACGATCCGGACGTGCCCAGCCTGTCGCTCATCTCGGGCCTGTGGATCCCGGTGATGTTCTATTGGGGCCTGAACCAATTCATCACCCAGCGCACCCTGGCCGCGGGCTCCCTGGCCGAGGGACAGAAGGGCCTGTTCTTCGCCGGCGCGATCAAGCTGCTGTTGCCGCTGATCGTCGTGCTGCCGGGGATGATGGCGGTACAAACCCTGGGCGACCGGCTGCCGGCCGACCAACTGGACGGGGCCTACCCGGCGCTGTTGCGTGAGCTGCTGCCGGCCGGGCTGCTGGGCCTGATGCTGGCCGCCATCGCCGGTTCGGTCATGAGCACCTTCAACTCCGGCCTCAACTCGGCGGCGACGATCGTGTCGCTCGACCTGTGGGCCAGCCACGTGAACCCGAACCTCTCCGAGCGCGGGGCAGTGCGGGTCGGTCGCATCACCACGGCGGTGCTGGCCATCGCGGCGTGCCTGTGGGCGCCGGTGATCCACCGCTTCGACGGGGTCTTCAACTACATCCAGGAGCTGTGGGGCTTCGTCTCCGCCCCCACCTGCGCGGTCTTCGCCGTCGGCCTCCTGCGTCCGCGCGCGCCGGCGGCCGCGGCCAAGTTCGCCCTGCTCGCGGGCCCGCTGCTGTATCTGGCATCGCGCGCGCCGACCTGGATCTGGAGCGCGGAGGAGGCCCAGGCTGCGGGCTCGATCGCGGCGGCGCTCTACGCTTACGCGAGCATGGCCTTCCTCTACCACATGTTCGTGCTGTTCCTGGTGCTGGTGGCGCTGATGCTCTGGCTCGAGCGGCGCTCGCCCCTGGCCGAGCCGTGCGTGCTGGCGGACCGCTCGGTGGTGGACCTCACGCCCCACCCCCGCGCGGGGTTGATGGGCGCTGCGGTGCTCGCGGCGACCGTGGTGCTCTACGTCGTGTTCTGGTAGCTCGAGCGTGGGAGTACGGTGGCGTGGGCGTACGGTGGCGGGACCATTTGTCCCAACGGGGGCCCGAACCGCCGGCGTTGCCGGCGGTTCGGGCCCCCGTTGGGACAAATGGTCCCGCCACCGTACGCCCACGCCACCGTACGCCCATCGCGCGCGCCGACCTGGATCTGGAGCGCGGAGGAGGCCCAGGCTGCGGGCTCGATCGCGGCGGCGCTCTACGCTTACGCGAGCATGGCCTTCCTCTACCACATGTTCGTGCTGTTCCTGGTGCTGGTGGCGCTGATGCTCTGGCTCGAGCGGCGCTCGCCCCTGGCCGAGCCTTGCGTGCTGGCGGACCGCTCGGTGGTGGACCTCACGCCCCACCCCCGCGCGGGGTTGATGGGCGCAGCGGTGCTCGCGGCGACCGTGGTGCTGTACGCGGTGTTCTGGTAGCTCGAGCGTGGGGGTACGGTGGCAGGACCATTTGGGCGTACGGTGGCTGGGCGTACGGTGGCGGGACCATTTGTCCCAACGGGGGCCCGAACCGCCGGCAACGCCGGCGGTTCGGGCCCCGTTGGGACAAATGGTCCCGCCACCGTACGCCCAGCCACCGTGCGTCCCACGCCACCGGCCCCCTCGACGCTACCCCGCCCGCTCGCCCGCGCAGACGATCTCGTACTTGATCCCGTCGGGGTCCTTGAAGAACACGGCGTAGTAGCCCGGCGGCACGTACTCCGGGTACTCCTTGGGCGGCGTGACGATCGTCGCACCGATCGCCACGAGCTCCCGGTACAGCCGATCGACCTCGTCCCGCGAATCGACCCGGAAGGCCATGTGGTGCACCGACCCGGGCCGGCGGCGATGGACCTGCTCGTCCGCGAACGCGCTGCGGGGCGATGTGATCGCGAAGGCCAGGCGCGGGTGGCAGTACTCCACGACGTGGAACTCGTGCGCATCGATCACGGTCCCGCCCTTGTGCTCGAGCGAGAAGCCGAGCAGGGGCATGAGCCGGTCGTAGAAGGGCTCGGCCACGGCCATGTCGCGGACGGTGATCTGGATGTGATCGAGGATCGGTTCCATCAGCTCTCGAGCAGCGGCAGGTCCATGCCCTTGGCGCGGGCGCAGTTCTCGGCGATCTCGTAGCCCGCGTCCACGTGGCGCATGACGCCCGTTCCCGGGTCGTTGGTCAGCACGCGCTCGAGGGCCTGGGCCGCCTCGTCGGTGCCGTCGGCCACCGAGACCTGGCCCGAGTGCAGGCTGTAGCCGATGCCGACGCCGCCGCCGTGGTGGAAGCTGACCCAGGCGGCGCCGGACGCGACGTTCAGCATCGCGTTCAGGATCGGCCAGTCCGACACGGCATCCGTGCCGTCCTTCATGGCCTCGGTCTCGCGGTTCGGGCTGGCGACGGAGCCGCAGTCGAGGTGGTCGCGGCCGATCACGATCGGTGCGGAGATCTCGCCGCGGCGCACGGCCTCGTTGAAGGCCAGCCCGGCCTTGGCGCGGTCGCCGTAGCCCAGCCAGCAGATGCGCGCGGGCAGGCCCTGGAACTGGATCCGCTCGGCGGCCATGTCGAGCCATCGCAACAGCGCCTTGTCCTCGGGGAACAGCTCCTTGACGATCCGATCCGTGACCGCGATGTCCGCCGGATCGCCCGACAGCGCCGCCCAGCGGAAGGGCCCCTTGCCCTCGCAGAACAGGGGCCGCACGTACTTGGGCACGAAGCCCTCGAAGTCGAAGGCGTTGGCCAGGCCCGCTTCTTTCGCGTGGCCGCGCAGGTTGTTGCCGTAGTCGAAGGTGTCGGCGCCCTTGGCCTGCAACTCGATCATCAGCTCGCAGTGGCGCACCATCGTGGCGTAGGAGCGCCGCTCGTACTCGGCCGGGTCACTGGCGCGCAGGGCCAGGGCCTGCTCGAGGCTCATTCCCGACGGCACGTAGCCCCCGATCGGGTCGTGGGCGCTGGTCTGGTCGGTCAGGACGTCGGGCGTGATCCCGCGCTCGATCAGGCGCTGCAAGAGATCCACCGCGTTGCAGACCACGCCGATCGACTTGGCCACCTTGGCGTCCTTCCACTCGAGCGCCCGATCGATGGCCGCGTCGAGGTCGTGGCTCAGCTCGTCGCAGTAGCGCGTGTCGAGGCGCATCTGGATCCGCGCCGGGTCCACGTCGGCGGCGATGCAGGTGCCGCCGTTCATGGTCGCCGCGAGGGGCTGGGCCCCGCCCATCCCGCCCAGGCCGGCGGTGACCACCAGGCGCCCGTCGAGCGAACCGCCGAAGTGCTTGGCCGCCGAGGCCGCGAACGTCTCGTAGGTGCCCTGCAGGATCCCCTGGGTGCCGATGTAGATCCACGAGCCCGCGGTCATCTGGCCGTACATCATCTTCCCGGCCTCCTCCAGCTCGCGGAAGTGGGCCCAGTTGGCCCAGTGACCCACGAGGTTCGAGTTCGCGATCAAGACGCGCGGCGCGAATTCGGTGGTCTTGAAGACCCCCACCGGACGGCCCGACTGCACCAGGAGGGTCTCGTCCGCCTCCAGCCGCTCGAGGGTGCGCACGATCGCGCGCAGGTCGTCCCAGGTGCGCGCGGCCTTGCCGGTGCCGCCGTAGACCACCAGGTTGCCCGGGTCCTCGGCCACCTCCGCATCGAGGTTGTTGAGCAGCATCCGCAGGGCCGCCTCGGCCTTCCAGGTCTTGCAGCGCCGCTCGGGGCCGCGGGGCGCGACCTGGGGGCCGGGGGTGATCTGCAAGGGGGCGGAGGTCGTGCTGGGGGGAGTCATGGGGTGCCGTCGTGGGTGGTGGCGCGAGCGGGGCAGGATAACCCGCCTCCGAGCGGGCTCCGGCCTTCCCTTGGTGTCCAAGGCCCCTCTGAGCGCCGCAGGCGGTGATTCTGGCCCTGGGGACGACGCTTGGTCATTTTTTGACGGAACGTCAGTTGAACTCTGGAGGACGGCCGGCGAGAAGGTGCGCCCCATGGACGCCCCCCCCACCCGCAAGCAACGCGAAATCGCCGAGCGCGAAGAGCTCTTGCTCGACGCGGCCCGCTCGATCCTGCTCGAGCGCGGCTACCTGGGCCTGACGATGGACCGCATCGCCGAGGCCACCGAGTACTCCAAGGGCACGGTCTACCTGCACTTCGACAACAAGGAGGAGGTCGTCGCCGCCCTCGGCCTGCGCGTGGTCGAGGCCAAGCGCCGCTTCTTCGAGCGGGCGGCGGCCTTCGACGGTGGGACGCGCGAGCGCTGCTGCGCGATCGGCATCGGCTCGAGCCTGTGGGCCGCGCTCTACCCCGAGGACATCCGCCTGACCCAGATCGTCAAGGCCCAGTCCCTGGGCGAGAAGGTCCGGCCCGAGCGGCGCGAGGCGCTCGAGGTGTGCGAGGAGGCCTGCGCCGGTGCCGTGGTCGGAACGGTGCTCGAGGCCGCCGCCGCGGGCGACCTGCAACTGCCGCCGGGCGTGGTGCCGGGCATGGTGGCCCACGGGCTGTGGTCCCTGCACTGGGGTGCCCAGTCCCTCTCGCAGCTCGACATCCCGCTCGAGCACCTCGGCATCGCCGACAGCCCCGAGCTGCTGATGCGCCACTGCCACGCCCTGCTCGACGGCTATGGCTGGCGTCCGCTCTTCACGGAGCACGACTGGAACGCGACCTACGCCCGCGTGCGCGCGGAGGTGTTCGCTGACGAATTCGAACAGTTGGCCGCGCGCGACGACGACGCGGCCAGCCCCGTGCAGAAGGACTGACCGTGCGAGGACAAGCCATGAGCGAGCGCGACGTGAGCATCGAACCGGCGACCGAGACCCGTGGACGCAGCAGCCTGCGATTGGTGCTGGTGGTTGCCGCGGGGGCAATGGCCCTGGGAGCTGCGGCCTGGGGCGCGGTGACCTATGCAGGCTCGGACGACGGCGAGAGCGGAGGCATCCGCGCCGTGCCCGAGCGCAACAACGCGCTGCCGGTCAACGCCGTGCGGGTCACCCCCGTCGACGGCTACGAGCGCCGCCGCACCTTCGCCGGCGAGGTGCGGGCGCGGCGCGCCAGCGACCTGGCCTTCGAACGCTCCGCGCGCATCGCGACCCTCGCCGTGCACGAGGGCCAGCGCCTGTCCGCCGGTGACCTGATCGCCGCTCTGGACGTGCGCGACGTGGAGGCCCGGCGCGCCGCCGTCGCCGCCCGGCGGGACGCTGCCCAGGCCCAGCTCGACGAGCTGCGCGCGGGTCCGCGGACCGAACGCATCGACGCCGCCGCCGCCCGCGTCGACGAACTCGAACAACGTCTGGAGTTGGCGCGCATCGTCGAGGGCCGCCGCCGCGACCTCGTCGCCAGCGAGGCCATCTCCGCCGAGGAGCTCGACGCCGCGCGGCTCGACGCCGCCGCCCTGGGCGCTTCGGTGGCCATGGCCCGCGCCGAGCTGGCGGAGCTCGAGACCGGCACGCGCCCCGAACAGCTCAGCGCCCAGGAGGCGCGCGTCGCAGAACTCGACGCTGAGCTGGTCGGGATCGACGTGGACCTCGACCGCAGCCGCATCGAGGCTCCCTTCGACGGGGTCGTCGAGCGGGTCCTGGCCGAGGTGGGCTCGGTCGCCGCACCCGCGGCGCCCGTGGTGACCCTGGTCGAAGCCGTGAACCTCGAGGCCTGGATCGGCCTGCCGACCGAGGTGGCCGCAGAGCTCACCGCCGGCGACCGCCGCGAGCTGCGCATCGGCGAGCGCTCTTTCGAGGGCGAGTTCATCGCCTGCCTGCCCGGCGTGGATGCGACGACGCGCACGCGCACCGCGGTGCTGCGCCTCGCGGACGTCGAGCTGGGCGCGGTGGTTCCCGGCCAACTGGCCGAGCTGGTCACCGTCGAGAGGGTCCCGCTCGAAGGCCTGTGGCTCTCCGCGGAAGGGCTCGTCAACGCCCGCCGCGGCCTGTGGGCGGCCTACGTGCTGACGCCCCTCGCCGCCGGCGACGACGCGGGCGTCGACGGCGCGACCCACCGGGTCGAGCGCCGCGAGCTCGAGAGCCTCGCCACCGACGGCGCTCGGGTGCTGGTGCGCGGCGACCTGGCCCCGGGCCAACTGGTCCTGGCCGACGGCGCCCAGCGCGTCACGGCCGGGCAAGCGGTGCGCCTGGCGGCCGAAGTCGAGGTGCAACGGTGACAGCGTCCCGCACCGAGATCAGCCACCCCGCGGAGGCGACCCCCGGCGGCTGGCGCACCCTGTTCTTCCGCAACCCGCGGTTGATGTTCCTGGCCCTGGCGCTGATCGTCGTCTCCGGCCTGTCGTCCTACGAGTTGCTGCCGCGCCGCGAGGACCCCGAACTCACCGGACGCTTCGCCACGGTCATCACGCGCCTGCCCGGCGCCAGCGCCGAGCGCGTCGAGTCCCTGGTGACCGAGAAGCTCGAGGAGGCCCTGCAGGACGTCGAGGAGATCAACCTGCTCGAGTCCGACTCGCGCACGGGCATCTCGACCCTGATCGTCGAGCTGGCCGACGAGGTGCTGGAGGTGGACGAGGTCTGGTCGCGGGTCCGCGATCGCCTGAGCGGCGCCGAGCAGGAGCTCCCCACCGAGGCCTCGAAGCCGGTCTTCGACGAGCAGGAGGTCGACGCCAAGGCGCTGATCGCGGCCGTGGTCTGGAACGGCGCTGGCCCCGCGCCGCGCGGCGTGATGTCGCGCCTGGCCGAAGACCTCGAGGACCGACTGCGCGCCCTGCCCGGCACCAAGGAGACCGAGATCCTGGGCGACTCCGAGGAAGAGATCCTGGTCGAGATCGACCCGGCGCGCCTCGCCTCCCTGGGCCTGTCGATGGCCGACCTGAGCAGCCTCGTCGCCGACGACGACTCCAAGGTCTCCGCAGGCCGGTTGCACGCCGTCGGCTCCGAGGTCGCCCTCGAGGTGACCGGCGACTTCGACTCCCTGGCGCGCGTGCGCGACGCGATCGTCGCCACCGGTCCCGCGGGGCAGGTGGTGCGCCTGGGCGACGTCGCGCAGATCGAGAAGACCGTGGCCGACCCGCCCCGGGACCTGGCCTGGATCGACGGGCGGCCGGGCGTGACCGTCGGCGCGATCCTCGAGAACACGGTGCGCGTGGACCGTTGGGCGGCGCGTGCGCGCGAGACGGTGGCCGAGTTCAAGGCTGAGCTGTCCGGCTCGATCGGCGTCGAAGTGATCTTCGACCAGAGTGGCTACACCGAACAGCGCCTCGACAACCTGTTCGCCAACCTGGGCCTCGGTGCGCTGCTGGTCGTGCTCTCGCTGCTGGTGATGATGGGCTGGCGCTCGGCGGTCCTGGTCGGGCTGGCCCTGCCGCTGACGACCCTGATGGTGTTGCAGGGCATGCGGACCCTCGGTGTGCCGATCCACCAGATGTCGGTCACCGGGTTGATCATCGCCCTGGGTCTTCTGATCGACAACGCGATCGTGATGGTCGACGAGGTCCGCCACGAGTTGGACCAGGGACACTCGCCGGGCGCGGCGGTCAACGAGAGCGTGAGGCGGCTGTTCGTGCCGCTGCTCGGCTCGACCCTGACGACCGTGCTGGCGTTCATGCCGATCGTGCTGATGCCGGGGCCCGCGGGAGAGTTCGTGGGCGCGATCGGAATCACGGTCTCTCTGGCCCTGATCAGCTCGCTGTTCCTCTCGGTGACCGTGATCGCCTCGTTCACCGCCCTGATGGCCAGGGCCTCCCGCCTCGGCGAGACGCCGAGCTGGTGGCACCGCGGCGTGCACAGCGCAGGGCTGCTGCGCGTGTACCGCGGCTTCTTGACCGGGATCGTGAAGCGGCCGCTGCTGGGCGTGGGCATGTCCTTCGTGCTGCCGATCCTCGGTTGGGCGGCCATGCCGCGCCTGCAGGAGCAGTTCTTCCCGCCTACCGATCGCGACCAATTCCAGGTCCAGATGTGGCTGCCGCAACAGTCCGACATCGACGAGACCTCGGCGGCCGTGGCCGAGCTGCGCCGCGTCGCGCTGGAGCATCCCGATGTCGCCGCGGTGCACGCCTTCGTCGGCGCCAGCTCGCCGAAGTTCTACTACAACATCCCCGAAGGCACCGAGGGTGCGGCCTTCTATGCCCAGGCGCTGATCCAACTGCGCGGGGCGCGGGGCGCCCAGCGCGTGGCGCTCGACCTGCAACGGGAGCTCGACGCAGCCCTCCCCCACGTACAAACCGTGGTGCGCCTGCTCGAGCAGGGTCCGCCCTTCGACGCGCCGGTCGAAGTGCAGATCTCCGGACCGGACGTCGAACGCCTGGACCAACTCGGTCGCGAGCTGCGCGGGATCCTCGCCAGCGTGCCCGGTGTCGTGCACACGCGCACGACGGTGGCCGCGGATCGCCCGAAGCTGTGGTTCGAGGCCGACGACTTGCAGCTCTCGCGCACCGGGCTCGACCGCGTCGCCCTGGCCCGGGCCCTCGAAGGGCTGCTTGACGGGCGCCTGGGCGGCTCCCTGCTCGAGGCCAGCGAGGAGCTGCCGGTGCGCGTGCGCCTGCGCGACCAGGACCGGGCCGACCTGGCCTCGATCCAGGGTCTGCCGCTCCAGGTCCGCAGCGCGGACGGCGCGCCCACCTGGACCTCACTCGCCGCCCTGGGCGAAGTGCGACTCGAGCCGGAGTTGGCCTCCATCCGCCGCCGCAACGGCGAACGGGAGAACTCGGTCCAGGGCTACCTCGAAGCGGGCATCCTGCCCAGTGCGGGTCTGGAGGGCTTCCTGGCCGCGCTCGACGCCGCCGGCTTCGAGGCGCCCCCCGGCTACACCCTCACCGTCGGGGGCGAATCGGCCGAACGCGACGAGGCCATCGGCAATCTGATGGCCTTCGTCGGGCTGCTGCTGGTGGTCATGGTCGCCGTGCTGGTGCTGTCCTTCAACTCGTTCCGGATGGCCGCCATCATCGGCGCGGTGGGCCTGTTCTCGACCGGCCTGTCGACCCTGGCCCTGTACGCCTTCGGCTTCCCGTTCGGCTTCATGGCGATCATCGGCACCATGGGCCTGATCGGCGTGGCCATCAACGACAGCATCGTGGTCCTGGCCGCCATCCGCGACGACCTCGAGGCCCGCACCGGAGATGCCGCGGCAATCGTCCGAGTGGTCGTGCGCTCCACGCGCCACGTGCTCTCGACCACGATCACGACCATGGCCGGCTTCACCCCGCTGATCATCGCCGGCGGTCAGTTCTGGCCGCCCCTCGCGGTGGCCCTGGGCTTCGGCGTGGTCGGCGCGACGATCCTGGCCCTGGCCTTCGTGCCCTGCACCTATCGGATGCTGCACCGCGAGCGGCCGCGTTTCGCGCGCCGGTCCGCGCCAATCAAGACCCGCGCAGAAGTCCCGACTCCCGCCGTGGGCTGAGGCGACGAGGGACCGGCCGAGGATCTCGTCGCCCGGGTAGTTGATTGGCCACGAGAGCGGCCAACGACCCCGGACCAATCGTTGCGATCGAAGGCTGCATTGAGATTCCTTGGCCGGCCTCGGCGGAGATTTGCGTTCAGATCGACAGACCTTCTGCAACAGGAGAGCAGACATGTCGTCGAACGACGAATTGCGTCCCCAAGCGCCGCGTGGCGCTGCTGTTCCTGACCCCGACGGAGCCGCTTCCAAGGCCGCCGGAGCCTCATGTCAGACAGCAGCCTCGACCGTACCCCCGGCCGTACCCCCGGCCGTACCCCCGGCCGTACCCACGGCCGTACTCCAGACCGACGGAACGACACCGTTCCAGACCGATGGGACGACACCGACCGTGCCGCACGCGGTCGACTCCGGGGCGGTCGACTCCGGGGCGGTCGACTCCGGGGCGGTCGACTCCGGGGCGGTCTTGGGCGTGCAAGTCCGCGGGGTTGAGGAGCGATCGGGTCTGTCCGACGACCTCATAGTCAGTCGGGACCACGTGGTCAACTACATCGCGAGCCAAACGACCGAACGAGTCTACGGCCGACTGCATGCCGCCCAACAGCGAGCCCAACGGTTCTATGGGATCCTGACTGTCTTCTTCGGCTTTGTCGGATTCTCCGCAGTCGCAGCACTGGTCACGACACCGATCGCCGGCACGTTGCGCGAGGAACTCAAGACGACTGTGGTCGGTCCGGTCACCGCGACCGCGGATCGCGCCGAGTCCTTGGCCGCAGGAGCTCAGGACGCGAGCGACAAGGTCGCGCGCGACCTCAGTAACTACAAGACCGAGAGCCTCCGCCAGGCCGAGGCCATGCAGACGATCTTGAACGAGCAGGTGCATGCCGCAGTGGACTCCAATATCGGCGGGCTGCAGCGAGAGCTCACGGCGCGCGATGGACTACTGGACCTCAAGGACATGGCCGCGAGGCTCGATGCCGTCAAATCCTTCTCGATCGAGGAGCGAGAGCGAGTGATGAGCGCGATTCGCGTCGTCGCCGCGAGCCAGTCCGTGCGTGCCTCGGCAGGCTTCTCGCTGGCGCTGGAGAAGGTCGTCTCATCGTTCGCTGCGGCGGACCAGGTCGACACGCTCGCAGAGCTCGACGAGCTCGTTCCGGAAATGATCCTCTCTAGCACGCTTTCGAGCGGCACCCTGGCTACCCATTTCGGCCAGGTGATGATCGGGAGCTTGGGCGACCCGTCGACTTGGTCGGTCGAGATGGAAGATCGATTCGCGCGTTACGCGAATCAGGCCTCGGACCAGAGCATCCTTGCCCGCGCAACCCTCGACGCGATCCGATTGATCGCACTCGCATTGCGAGACCCGAACGCGAGCGCGCGGAACGACGCTACGCGCGCCTTCTTGTCGGGAGCATCCAAGGAGCTTCCCGAGTTCCAGGCGCTGCTCGTCATCCAACTCGTGATCTACACCGACTCCAAGTTCTGGGTCACGACGGGTGGAACTCCAAGGACCGAGATGATTGCGATCCGTGCTCGACGAGTCGTCCGCGCCAACGCCGACCTGCTCGACCAACTCCTCTCCCCGCCCGTGCTCGGTGCAATCCAGGACCAGGGGTTGACGGACGTGATGTCGGCGCCCGATTGGAACGCGACTGGTGGCGCTCAGATTGGCGACTCGTTCAGACTCCTGCAGCAGGGCGGCTTCGAAGCACTGGCCGAGTCCTGGGGTCAGGAGTAGGAGCTTCAGTCGCGTCCACGCCTGCTCAGGGCGTTCCGTCGGGATCAGGGACAGATCTCCCCCGCCAGGGCCACGTACTCGGCCAGGGGCGCCAGGCGCAGTTGGGCCCGGCGCGCGTCGACGTTCTCGGGCTCGATGATCGCGAAGGGCCGCCAGACTCCGGTGCCCACGCACTCGCCCTGGGTGCCGAAGGTCTGGGGCTCGCCGCGGCCGATGGCCACCCGATCGGCCAGGTAGGCGTAGTGGGCCGGGTCGCACTCCCCCACCTCGACCAGCCCGTCCAGGACCAGGAGGACGCGCTCCTGGAGCTCGGGCCGCCCGTCGGCGTGCTGGATCACCCGCCAGGCGTCGCGGTCGGCCTGGGGGCCGAAGTCGCTGATCGTGAACCAACCGTGGCGATCGAGCAGGGGTTCGATCAGGGCGGCGTTGCGCAGCTGCGTCTCGTGGACCCGGCGCGCGAGGCGCTGGCGGACGAAGCTGCGCTGCAGGGGCGGGACGTCGCCCAACATCGAGGTCCACGACTCTTGGACCAGCCGGTCTCGAGCGCCGAGCAGGGCCAACTGCTCCACCACCCAGTCCACGTCGTCGATGCGCGGCTCGCGGGCTTCCAGCTCGCGGTCGGAGGCCTCCAGGGCCGCGTCGAGCTGCGCCAGGCGCTGCTCGAAGCCGGGGCGCCAGGTCAGCGCGGGCGAGGTCTCGCGATCGACGGCGCAACCGACGAGGCCTACGACGACTCCGACGCAGAGGAGCAACTCACGGGCGCGATTCGACATCGCTCGGATCGTACTATCGCGCCATGAGCGTCGTCGCACGCACCTTGGTCGTCGGCTTACTCGGACTCGGCGCGGGCCTGGGCGGTGGATACTGGGCGTCCTCCGGGGACGCTCCGTCGCCAGCGCTCGGCGCGGCGGGCATGGACGCGATGGGCGCGGCGAGCCCCGCTTCGCGCCTCGCGGCCGAGATCAGCGCGCGCGAGGACGCCGAGCGTCGCGCCACCGCCGCCCAGGAGCAGGCAGCCGCGGTGGCCGCGCGGTTGCGGGACGTCAGCGATCAACTGGCCTCGGCCCGCGCCGGCTCGGAGCTCGAGGAGCAGGCCGCGGCGCTCGAGGTGACCCGCTCGGACCTGAGCGCGGCCCGGGCGACGCTGGCCGCGACCCGGTCCGAAGCCGAGGCGTCGAGCCTCCGACTCGAGGAAGCGATCTCGGCCCTGGAGAGCGCCAATGCCGAACTCGTCCTCTCGGCCGAGCGTCGAGCCGAGTTGGAACGCGAGCGCGACGCGGCCCTGGCCGAGAACGAGCGCCTCGCCGACCTGGCCGCCGCACGGCAGCTCGAGGTCGAGGCCGCGCGGGCCAAGGTGGAAGCCGCGCTCGCGCGCAGGCAGGCGCTCGAGGACGAGCAGGCCGTGGTGCAAGAGCGGCTGGCCGAGGCCCGCACCGAGCGCGACGACCTCCTGCGCCTGGCCTCCGCGGCGCGCCTCGACGAGCTCGTCGCCGAACTCGACGAGCTGTGGCCGGCGACGCCCGAGAAGGTGCCGGCCATGGAGGCGTGGATCCGCGCGGCACAAGCCGAGTTGGCCGGGCTCGACCACGACCGCTCGGCCCTGGCGCGACTGGAGCAGCGCATCGCCGCCGGTGAAGCGAGCGCCGACGAGCTCTGGTGGGCCCAGCGACTGGGCCGTCTGGTCGACCAGCTCGAAGCGCTGCTCGACCCCGAACACGGGGCCCTGGGCGGCCTGTCGCCGAGCTTCGGTTGGGGCGTCGCGCGCCGCATCGCCTTCGCCGAGACGGTGGTCGACCGGTCCCTGGAGGACCGCGACGCGCGGGAGGCGTGGGCGGAGTCGATCCGCTTCGCGCGGACGTCCGACGACTACCGCGGACTGGAGCTCGAGCCGCAGCTCGGGTTGCTGCCCCTGGGTCCCGACCCCGACAGCGGCCTGCTCGAGTTCGCCTGGCTGGCGAGCGGCAGGGCGACCCCGCGTGGACCCGACGGGCGGCTGGAGCTCGGCGGCGACAGCGCCGCTGTGCTCGTGCTGGTGCCCGGCGGTCGCTGTTGGATCGGCGCCCAGTCCCGCGATCGCGGCGGCCCCAACTTCGACCCCCTGGCCACCGACGCCGAGGGCCCCCCGCGGCAGGTCGAGCTCTCGCCGCACTTCATCGGCAAGCACGAGCTGACCCAGGGTCAGTGGCTGCGCCTGGTGGGCGAGAACCCCAGCCGCTACGGCCCCGGAACCTGGGGCGGACGCGAGGTGGACCTGGCCCACCCGGTCACCAATGTGAGTTGGGACGAGGCCACGACGGCCCTGGCTCGGCATGGCCTGCGCCTGCCCACGGAGGCCGAATGGGAGTGCGACGCGCGCGCCGGAGCGAGCACCGCCTGGTCGACCGGTGGCGATCCCCGTTCACTCTCCGGCTCGGTGAACCTCGCCGACCGCTACGCCGGCGCCAATGGCGGCGCCAACTGGGCCGGGCGCCTGGAGTGGCTCGACGACGGGCACACGGTGATGGCGCGGGTGGACGACTTCCGCGCCAACGCCTTCGGCCTGCACCACGTGCACGGCAACGTGTGGGAGTGGTGCGCCGACGGCTATCAGGATCGGCTGCCGGCTTCGACGGCCCTGGTCGAGGATCCGCTGGTCGACCCGCAGAGTTCGACCCGACGCACCTACCGAGGCGGGGCCTACAACTCGAGCGCCCTCGACGCGCGCCTGGTCCAACGCTCCAGCGCGACGCCCGACGCCGAGGGCGCCGCCCTGGGCCTGCGGATCGCTCGGGATCTGCAGCAGGTCGTCGACTGAACCCCGCGGCGCTGGTTCCGGCGCCGGGTGGGACCAGGACGCCGGACCGCGCCGAGAAACTTCAACCAGGGGCTGCTGAGACTGCGGGTCCGTGGCGGGCTAGGGGGGACATGAAGCGCCTCATCCTTTGCCTTCCCGCCGCGCTCGCCCTGTCGCTTCCGGCCCGCACGGAGCCCCTGGGGCCGCTTCAGGACCAGGCTGGAGCCCCCACGGACCCCTTTCAGGCCGAGGGGGCCACGGACACCGCGGCCCTGGTCGCGCACTACGCGGCCGTGGAGGCCGAGTTGCTGGCGGCGCCGACCGCCGGTCTGGACCCCGCGGCGGCTGCCCGTCGTGCCGCCCTGATCGGCTACCTGCGCGAGTATCGCGAGCGGGCCGACCTGGGTCAGGACCTGCTCGAGCTCGGGGGGCGTCCGCCCTATTTCGTGGATCCGCAGGGGCGGCGCTGCGCGGTGGCCTGGCTGCTGCACCGCAGCGGCGAGGACGCGCTCGTGGACTCGATCGCCGCGGAGCACAACCACGCCTGGCTGGTGGAGCTGGCGGACGACCCGCGGCTGCAAGTGTGGCTCGAGCACAACGGACTCACGGCCAGCGAAGCCGCGCGCATCCAGGGCCCGGTGACCGTGCCGCGGCCGGGGATCGGCGTCGCCCCAGGGGTCGTGACCGGAGGATCGGTCTCCGGTCCGTCCACGGGGGGCAACAACCCCTCGGGGGCCACCACCGGTACGACCAGCGGCGCCGACGTGGGCGACTGGTGGATGTGGTGGGAGATGAACAAGCTCGACTACCTGCGGCCCGATCGTGTCGAGCGGACCATCAGCGCGGTCGACCTCGAGCGCTACGGCCGTCCCGGTGAGGCGGAGCGCGCGACGCTCACCAAAGCCCTGACCGTCCTCGCGGCCGACGATCTGAAGCACGCTCGCTCCGAGGTGCGCGCGGCGGCGGCGCTGGTCGTCGGACGTGTCGAGCCCGAGCGCGCGGGTGAGCTGCTCGAGCCCCTGCTGCACGACTCGAACAGCCAGGTCCGCCACTGCGCGGTGCTCGGGTTAGGCCTCAGCGGGCGCTCCGAGCACGTGCCCTACCTGCGCGCGCTGCTGGTCGGCCGCGACGAACGCGGTCGCGTGGCCGAGGTCTCGCCCTACGGCGCGTACTACGCCGGGATCGCCCTGGGTCTCGCTCGCGAACACATGCCGGCGGAGGTGCTCGACACGATCGTCGCCCACGCCGCGCGGGGCGTGGAAGGCGGGCGCGGTCACGACCCGCAGACCCTGGGCGTGCTCGCCTACCAGCGGCTGACCGACTCACCGCAGCTCGTGCCCTTCACCCGAGCCGTCCTGAACGACGAGAACGCCGGTCTACTGCTGCGCTGCCAGGCGGCCGAGGCCCTGGACAGGGCGAACGACGCGGGGATCATCGCCGAGCTGCTCGATGCGGCCTCCAAGGGCCCCATCGAACTGCGACGCTCGGCCCTACTGGCGCTTGGGTCGGCCCAGAACCCGCTCGCCGCCGATGCGATCGCCACGGCCTTCGAGCTCGAGGCCGAGCTCACCACCCGCGGCTACGCGCTGCTCGCCCTGGGCGGCTGCGGGCGCGAGGAGCACAGCGAGTTCATCGAGCGCCAGTTGCTGAAGGGCTCGAGCAACCTGCGGCCCTACGCGGCCCTCGCACTCGGCATCCACGCGCGGCGCTTCAACGACCCGGGCGACCGCGCGACCCTGCGCGCCGCCCTCTCGCAGCGCCAGTCCTCGGTCACCGAAGGCGCCCTCGTGGTCGCCAGCGGAATCGCCCGCGACGAGCTGGCATTGCAGGCCTCGGGACATCGCCTGCAGGACGCACAGGGGAACATCGACCGCTACCACGCGGCCCTGTCCCTGGGCCTGATCTGCAAGCCGGTGACGGGGGGCGTGCTGCGCGAGGCCTTCACGAGCGAAGACTCCGACCTGCCCCGCGCGGGCATCGCCCTGGGCCTGGGCATGATCGGCGACGCCCCCGACGCGGGGCTGCTCGCGCGGGCGATCGAGACCTCGGCCGCGCCGGAGCTGCGCCAACAGTTCACGGTGGCCCTGGCCCTGCACGATTCGGTCGAGGCCCTGGGCGAGGCCGTAGGCCTGCTCGGGCGCGACGACGTGGCGGCCGGCACGCGCGCAGCCCTCTTGGGTGCGGCCGGGATCCTGGTCGACGGCCGCGACGGCCTGGCCCTGGGCGAGATCGTGCGCGGCAGCAACCCCGACGTGCAGCCGGACTGGATGCGGGAGCTGTGGCAGGTGTCGATCTGAGCGCGGGTCGCCCGCGACGCGCGCTCAACGCGCCGAGCGCGGGCGCAGTTCGTCGAGGGTAATCAGCGCGGCGGCGGTCGCGTAGCTCGCGCCGAGGATCGGCGTGCTGCTGAACGAGCCGTCCGCGCGGCGCAGCTCGAGCACGCGCTCCATCAGCACCAGCGCGTCACGGGGGCTGACATCACCGCAGGCCATGGCCTCCGCCGCCGACAGGTAATCGAAGGACAGGTAGTGGCAGCCCAGTCCCCCGGGGCCACAGTGCATCAGGACCTTGCCGCGCTCGCGGGCCAGGAGGGGCAGGCCGTCGAAGAAGCGCTCGAGGGCGAGCGCCAGGTCCGGGCCCCGGACCTCACCCACCCGCCACAGGGCCATGGCGCAGACGGGCCCGCGCCCCGTCGCCCCTCGCTGCTCCGCATCGCCGGGTTGGCGCACGCCTTCGACGGCCAGGTAGCCGTACCAGTCGTCGGCGGACCGCATGCCCTCCAGGGCGCCGATCGCGCCCTCGATCACGGCGGCGTCGACTGCGGCACCCTGCTCGCGCGCGCGGGCCAGGCCCTGTAGCACCGCGGCCGTGGTGAAGCTCATGGAGATCGACGGCGAGCCCGCCGGATCGTCCGTG
The DNA here is from genome assembly GCA_007751255.1 of Engelhardtia mirabilis. Taxonomy (GTDB): domain Bacteria; phylum Planctomycetota; class UBA1135; order UBA1135; genus Engelhardtia; species Engelhardtia mirabilis. The sequence continues at coordinate 2,586,755 of CP036296.1, read as the reverse complement.
GCCGGGGCGTAGTAGCCCCATCCGCCGTCGCGCTGCACGCGACTGGCCAGGTCCCCCACCACGGCGTCCACGGCCTCGGCGAAGGTCTCGGGATCGAGCAACTCGGCAGCCCGCGCCGCGGACAGGGCATCGAGCAGCATCGCGTCGGCCCAGGGCGTGTAGTCCATGCCCGCGGGCTGCGGACGAGCTGTCGCGCGCGATCGGGCGCGCCCCACCACGTAGGCGACCGCCCGCGTCGCTGCGGCGCGCGCGCGATCTCCCGGAGCGCGCAGCAGGGCGCGGGCGGCCACCGCGGTGGCCGACTCCGTGAAGGCGTGGGCCACCGACGCGGGCTCGTCGCGCAGCTCGTGTCCGGCGGCCCAGGAACCGTCCGCGCGCTGCGCGCGGATCAGCCACTCGACGGCTGCTCGCATGGCTTCGGAGGTCTGACGCACCGGCAGGGTCGCGGGCGCCGATGGCCTGACCGCCGCGTCGAAGCGCGTCGGACTCGGCCAGCGGGGATCGGACTGCTCCACCAGCTCCAGCAGTCCGCTGACGATCACCCCGGCCGCCGCCCGGGCACGTGGTTGGTCGGGCAACTCGCTCACCAGCCGCCGCAGCGCGGCGTCGGCCTCGGCCGGCTCACCGGCCGCCAGGTCCAGGGTCGCGCGCAGGGTGAGCGCATTCGCCAGCACCTCCCCGTCGTCGCTGGCCAGGCACGCGGCCAAGAGCGTGGCCGCCTCGTCGAGCTCCCCCAGGCCGATCCTCACGGCGGCCTCGCGCACCTGCAGCTGCGCCAGGCGCGAGGGATCGAGGGGCCGCGCGGCACGCCAGGCGGTCAAGGCGGGCTCGGCCTCGAAGCGTCGCGCGTGGATGTCGCCCGACAGGGTCAGAGCGTCGAAGCTGTCGACGCCGGCCAGCCAAGCGAGGGCGGCGTCGAGGTCGCCCCCACGCTCGAGTTCGACCGCGCGCGCGTAGCGCTCCGGGGGATCGGCCCGCTCCACGGCCTCGGGCCCGGGCGGAGTCGCGGGCGCGAGCTGCTCGCGCAGGAAGGCGTCGACCATCGTCGGGGTATCGACCCGCTCGAGCTCGGCGACGACCTGCCCGTCCGGCTCGACGACGAAGATGCCCCGCCCGAAGGCGAGGGGCCCGACACCATAGGCACCGACGAAGGGCACGGCATCGCCGCTGCGGTACCACAGGGGCACGAAGCGCTCGTTGACCAGGGCGACGACCTCGTCGTCCTCGAAGGTCGTGAACATCGGCACGCGTGTCAGGTCCACGCCGAGCTGAAGGTTGCCGTAGAGGTAGGCCACCAGCAGGATTCGTCGCCCGTCGCGCCGCGCGCGCAGGGCCGCCTGCCTCCAGTCCGGGGCCCAGTCGACCCGCGAACCGCAGCGGGCGGCGAGCTCGGCGAGGAGCGCGTCGTCCACCGCGGTGGCCGTCTCGCCAACCTGCGGCTGGAGCGCTCGGGCCACGGCGCTCGCCGACCCACTCCAGAGGGCCGCGAGCGCAAGGGCTGTGGCGACGGCTGTGCGAGGCGAGCGGACGAGCGTCGCGGCGTCGATTCGGTTGTCGGGAGTCATGGAGCTTGCCGGGCCGCCGGTGTGTGTGGCAGCCGGTGTGTGCGGCAGCCCGACTGGCGCGACCGAAGCCCACAGCCGGCAGTCAGAGCGCGTGCAGTTCGCCGTCCTGCGCGATGGAACAGCCCGCGTCGCGTACCTGCCGCGCGGCGTCGCTGGCGGGGTCGGCGGCGGGGTTGGAGTGGTTCAGGTGAGTGAAGCGCAGCTTGGCCCGGTCCGTTTCCGACAGGGGCGCGAAGCGCTCGAGGCTCTCGAAAATGAAGGGGTGCGGGATCTCGGCCATGGCGCGCCCGGGAAGCTCGTCAGGCCCGAAGAACGTCCCGTCGACCAGGGCCACGTCGACCCCGGCCAGGACCTCCTCCACGGGCGTCTCCCAGCGCTCCCACTTGTCGATGTCCGGCAGGTAGAGCAGGGACCGCTCGGGCCCGCGGATCACGAAGGCCAGGGTGTCGGAGAACTCGTCGCGATGGGGAACGCGCAGGGCCTCGACGACAAGGTCCTCGCCCGCCCGCAGCGGGTGCTCGGGGTCGATACGCGCGAAGTCGAAGCCGCCACCAGCGACACTCAGGGACCAGGGACCGTTGTCGGTCAAGAAGGCCTGCATGGACTCGGTCGCGTACAACCGCTGCCCCGCGGCGCCGTAGGCCTCGCGCCCCAGGGGCAGCAGGCCGGCGTAATGACCGGTGTGCGCGTGGGTCAAGAGGATCCCATCGAAGAGCGGCGGGCGACCACCCTGCGCCGCGGGCGGGCTCCAACCTCGCGGATGGTCGACCGCGACCTCGAGCTGCCGATCGATGTCGGGCGAGGCGTCGATCAGCCAGCGTCGCCTCGCGCGCGGGTCGACCAACAGCAGCGAGGTCACCGACCGCCGGCGCGAGGGATCCTCGCGCGCGGCCACGCAGCACGCGCGCCGGCAGCCGAGCTGGGGCAGCCCGCCATCCTGGGCCGTGCCGAGGACGAGCACGTAGGGGCGATCGGTGGGCGCGGTGGGAGCCGACTCCACCTCGGCCGTCGACAGCCGATCGCGAGCGCGAAGCGCATCGAGCCGCTCTCCTTCCAGGCGCGTGGCCTCGAGCATGGCCTTCGCGCGCGCGGCCTGGGCCAGGGCCTCGTCCCGGGCCCGCTCCGCTTCGCGACCACAGGAACACACCAGTGCGAGCAGTGATCCGACGATTGCGATCCACCGGCCGAGCGCGCGCAGGCCCGCCATCAGCGCACCGGAGACCGGGGCCGCAGGTAATCCGTCATCCCCTCCAGCGCGGGGACGACCAGGGCGCAGGCCAAGAGCAGGCGGCGGTCGATCGCGAAGCCCGCCTTGGCCACCACCCGCAGCAGGTAGGGCTCCGGGTCGGGGTCGCGCAGCAGCCAGGCCACCGGTCCACCGCCCGCGGGCCGCAGCTCGAAGGCCTCTCGCGCGCGGCGGCGGCGCCAGCGCCGGGCCAGGGCCGTGCGTGCATTGCGATCGGCCAACTCGCCCACGGTCGTGCCGTCGGGGCCCTCGACGCGCCACGAGCGCGCCAGCAGCGGACCGCGCGCGTGGGGACGCAAACGCCCGACCACGTCGCCCGCCGAGTCCGGTGCGCGCACCACCTGGGCTTCGCCTTCGGGCGCGACATGCAGCATCAGCTCGCTCGCCTCGCCGTTGGTGAAGACCTCGAACTGCGGACGCAGGAGCGGCGCTTCGTCGGTGCGAAAGGCCACTGTACTCCCCGTCTCGTCGACCGCCATGAAGCAGCCCACGCGCAGCAGCTCCTGATTGCCGCCGGCGATGGGCTTGGTCAGGATCCGCGGGGAGTTGGCCAGGACCGTGTAGCGGTCGAGGGCGAAGATCGGCGGCTCCATGGGGCCATCATCCGCCCGGGGCGGCGCGCCGCAAGGCACGGTCCTGAATAGCTGCGGTCCTCAATAGCTGCGGTCGTCAATAGCTGAAGCCCAACGTGAACGAGAGCTGCCGGTAGTCAGGCCGGCCGCTGACCCCGAGCAGATCCACCGGCTGGCCCTCGAAGGCGCGCCATGCGATCCCGACCCTGGCGTTGGGCGTGAGCGCGAACTGCAGGCCGACCTGGCCGTAGTAACCCCAGGTCGTGTCGCCCTCTTCCACGCCCTGCGCCCCGGTGGCCACGAAGGAGCGCGCACGCAGCAGGGACACGCCGCCGGAGACGTAGGGGCGCAGGAACCCGTCGAACAGCGCCAGCTCCTTGCGCAGACCCAGGGAAGCCTCGATCGAGGACGAGCCCTCGACCGTGGGCACGAAGATCGAGGGGTCCTCGGTCTCCTCGTCCGGGTAGCCGCTGATCGAGTCGAACCAGTCGTCGAGGGAGCCGTCGTAGGGCGCCGAGGTCCACAGGCCGAACTCGACCGACAGGAAGGCCGCCTCCGGCGCTCCGTAGAGCTCGAGGCCCATGACCAGTTGGTCCTCGCCCCCGGGCATCAGGTCGGTGTTCGCGAAGTCGCGGGTGCCGAAGTGCATCTGCCCGTCCTCGCGCCAGCCGGGGTAGTCCACCGGGCCGGGCGGATTGGACTCGGGCGTCACGCAGGACGCGAGGCCGGCGGCGACGACGCAGGCGAGGAGCACTCCGCGGGTCAGGCCTGAGCGGGTCGAGGCAGCGGCGAGGTCGAACACGGCCTCAAGCCTCGAGCGGCGCCCCCATGGCGGCTTCCGCGCGGCGCGTGACCTCGCCGCTGGCGATCAACGCCCGCGCCGCCTCGATGTCGTCGTGCAGGAAGCGATCCACGTCCAAGGGCTCGACCCGCTCGCGCAGGAGGTCGTAGGCCGCCTGGGCGCCGACGCCGGCGCGCAGCTCGCTATGGAACTCGCGGGCCTGGGCCGCACAGAGGTACTCGATCGCGAGCACCGCCTCGACGTTGTCGCAGATCATGCGCGCCTTGCGCGCGGCGGTGACGCCCATCGACACGTGGTCCTCCTGGTTGGCGCTGGTGGGGACCGTGTCCACCGAGGCCGGGTGGGCGTAGATCTTGTTCTCGCTGGCCAGGGCCGCGGCGGCGACCTGGGCGATCATCATGCCCGAGTTCAGTCCGGGCTTGGGCGTCAGGAAGGCGGGCAGCCTGGAGAGGTCCGGGTTGACCATCTGCTCGACGCGGCGCTCGGACACATTGGCCAGGGTGCACAGGGCCAGGCCCAGGTAGTCGAGCACCATCGAGACCGGCTGACCGTGGAATTGGCCCGCGCTGATGACCTCGCCCGTCTCGGGGAACAGCACCGGGTTGTCGGTGACGGCGTTGATCTCGCCGGCCAGGACTTCGGAGACGTGCGCCAGGGCGGTCTTGACCGCGCCGTGGATCTGCGGGATGCAACGCAGGCAGTAGGGGTCCTGCACGCGATCGCAGTCCGTGTGGCTGTCGAGCACTTGGCTGTTCGCGAGCAGCGCGCGCATGTTCGAGGCGGCGCGGGCGTGGCCGGCGTGACCCTTGAGCTCGGCCAGGCGCGGGTCGAAGGGCTTGACGCTGCCGAACAGGCCCTCGAGGGAGAGGGACGCGATGGCGTCGGCGCAGCGCGAAAGCTCGGCCGCGCGCAGCACGACACCGACGCCGGTGGCCTTCATGATCTCGGTGCCGTTGATCAGGGCCAGGCCCTCCTTGGCGACCAGCTCGATCGGCGCCATGCCGAGGCGGGCAAGGGCCTCGCTGGCATCCAGCAGCTCGTCGCCCAGGTACGCGCGCCCGTAGCCCATGGTCGCGGCCGCCAGGTGCGACAGGGGTGCCAGGTCGCCGGACGCCCCCACCGAGCCCTGTTGGGGCACGTAGGGCACGAAGCCCGCGTGGAACAGGCGGATCCACTGCTCGAGCAGCTCCACGCGCACGCCCGAGTTGCCCCGCGAGAGGCCGTTGATCCTCAGCACCATCGCCGTGCGAACCTCGGCGCGCGGCATCGGCTCGCCCACGCCGCAGCAGTGCGAGAGCACCAGGTTGCGCTGCAGGGTGTCCAGGTCGCCCGCTTCGATGGCGACGTTCTTGAGGCGCCCGAAGCCCGTCGTCAGGCCATAGACCACGGCTCCGGACTCGACGGTTCGCTCCACCAGGGCTCGCGAGCTCGCGACGGCCGCGCGCGCCGCGTCGGTCAGGGTCAGCTCGAGGTCGCCACCCCGGAAGAGGGGCTGCAGGTCGGAAAGGGACAGTGAGCGCCCGTCGAGGGCCAGAACGGGGGTGGACATGGGCCCGGGATCATACCGGCCGTGCGCCGCGTGGCACGCCGCGCCGCCGCCCCTTTGACCTCGCGCGGCGCCGATCCGTCAATCCATGGGCCAGCGACGGCCGGCACGGGTCCAGGTCTCGCGATCCTGGCCGACGCGAGCATCCTCGGGCAGGGCCAGGTTGCGCTGCACGACGCCGTCGAGCTCGAGTCCGTCGACGCTCAAGAGCTCCTCGGCCCACCAGACCACGCGCAAGTTCCACTTGCCCGCGGCCAGCCCACCGAGCTCGAAGTCGCGATCGGGCGGCAGCTCGAAGACCTCCCGCGGGCGTCCGTCCAGGATCACTTGCACCGGCAGGGGCTGGAAGCGACCCGACAGGAGCAGTTGCAGCGAAGCCTCGCCCTCCTCCACCGGCACCAGCTCCAGCTCCACCTGCTCGTCGTCCGGGCCCACCGCGCGCACCGCTCGGGTACGGCCATCGGGGGACACCGCCTCGAGCAGGCGATAGGTGGACACATCGGCGCCGCGGGTCAGGAGGAACTCGCCGTTGGAGTCCGTGGTGGTGGTCTGTCGCACCGCCGGCAGGGCCGGCAGGACCTCGGTCTCCAGGAAGCCGCGCTCCTCGCGGAAGACGTCGAGGGTCGCACGCACCGGGTCGGCGGCAACCAGGCGCACCGTGGCACCCGAGATGACCTGGCCGTCGCGAACCACCCGGCCGCGCAGGGTCGGCGCGACCTCGAGGCCCAGGCTCACCTGGCGCGTCTCGCCGGCCGCGATCGTCACCCGCGTGCGGTCCGGGTTGCCCACGGCGCCCGGGCGGAAGACGTAGGCGTAGAAGGTCCCCGGCGGCAGGCCCGTCACCGTCACCGGCTCGGAGCCCAGCTCGATCGGGTTGACGCGGTACCAGGGGTAGGTGCGGTTCAGCCCCCCGTGGGTCGGCACCAGCACCACCTGGGCCGGGCCCGGTCCGCCGACGTCGTTCGCCAGCTCGAACACGACCGTGGCCGGGTCCTGCATGTTGAAGACGAGCCGGCTGGGTTCGGCCACGAAGGAGCGCGCGATGCCGGTCTCGCCGCGGAAGGGCGAGTAGTCCGGATGGTCGATCTCGACCAACACCGAGCGACCGGCGGCGATGTGCGGGATCAGGAAGTTGCCCTTGGCGTCGGTCAGGGTCGACTGGCCGTCGATGGTGATCGTCGCCCCGGCGACCGCCTCGTTGCGCTGGTCGAGCACCCGCCCCTGGGCTCCACCGGGCTGGGCGTAGACGATGTTGAGCAGCGTCTCCTTGTCCTGCTGCAAGCGCACCTCGCGCTTGGAACCGAGGATCCGCGGGCCGCGCACCTCCACCACTTCCAGCCCCGGGTAGAGGTCGATCGCCCCGAAGACCCCGTCGGCGCCGGTGGTCAGCTCGCGTCCGTCGTTGGGGCCACCGAGGAGGCTGATCGTGGCCTGGGCTCCGGCGCCGTCGAGGTCGGTGATGCGGCCGCGCAGCTGGGCCGTGGCGCCGGTGCCGAGGGGCGGGCCGCTGGGCACGTCCGGCAGCAGCGCGGGGCGCACCAGGTCCAGGTGGATCTCGAGCGGCCAAAGGACGGTGCTGGGGCCGTACTGCAGCTCGTCGCTGCGCTCATCGGGCGCCACCGAGACCAGCTCGACGATCCGCGCGGGATCAGCGGCCCCACCCTGCTGGAGCACGCTCGGCGTCGGCAGGGCCACCTCGGGCTGTTCGACCGCGTCGGTGCCGAGGTTGCCGTCCTTGAGGAAGACGAGGGTGAAGACGACCGCGCCCAGAATCGCTCCGGCGGCCAGGAGCAGGGCGGACGCGCGACCGGAGGTGGGGTTCGAAGCTGTCATGCGGGGAATGAACTTAGTCCCCGATGAGGCCGGGGTCACGGGCACCGATCGTCTACCTGTCCCGCGCCTGCCCCGTTGGACCCCGGGGGACGGGCGGACACAATCCTGACCATGGTCGTCCAACGCGAGTCCCCCACGCGTCGCTTCGGCGTCGCAGCCCTGTTGAGCGCGGCGCTTGCGGCTTGTTCGAACGACGGCGCGGCCCCGGGGCCCGCCGCGGGCACGCGGGCGCCCGCGGACGCCGACGTCGACCGGGCAGCTCCTGCGTCGACCGCCCGGCCCACCTACGAGGGCCCCCCGCGCCTGCTCGCGCGCCAGGAGGTCGAGGTCCCGGGCCGGGCCATCGGCGCCGCCGCGGCCGACCTCGACGGGGACGGCCGGGCGGACCTGGTGGTGACCCTGGAGGAGCCGGGGACCCTGATGGTCTTCGCCTCGTCCACCGGCGGCCTGGCCGCGGCGCCCCGGCGCGTCGACGTGGGCGGGTTCCCGCTGCCGGCGGTGGTCGCCCACGACAGCGCCGGGCGGGAGTTGTTCGTGGCTTCGCGCACGACGGAGGAACTGCAACGGGTCGACGCCAGCGGCGCCGTGGTCGAGCGCTGGCCCCTCGGGGCGTCGCCCCGGGCCATCGCCACGGGCGACCTGGGCGTCGACGGCAGCGCCGACGTCGTGGTCGCGGTCAAGGGCGAGCGACTGCACGGCTTCGGCGCCGGTGGCGAGGCTTGGAGCGCGGACTTGCGCGGTACTCGCCCGACCTGTGTGCTCGTGGCCCGTGACGGCGCGACCGTCTGGGTCGGCACTCAGCTCCCCCCGCAGTTGCACGGCTACTCGGCGAGCGACCTGGCCGGCGGCGCGGCGCAGCCGATCGCCTCGATCGATCTCGCCGGCATCCCCCGCGCCCTGGCCGAGGCGGATGTCGACGGCGACGGGGACACCGAGCTGGTCTGCGCCGGTGGCGACGAGGACCTGTGGCTGCTCGGCATCGATGCGGGCGGCGGGTCGCAGGCTTGGGGCGAGGTCGCCCCCCAGCGCCAGCGCGCACCGGGACTCGTCCCCGTGGCCCTCGAAGCCGCCGACCTCGACGGCGACGGGAGCCCCGAGCTGCTCACGATCCAGTTCTACGACTCGGGCTACGGTGCCGTCGGCAAATGGAACTCCCAGGCGCGCCGCTTCGCCCTGAGTCTGTCCGAGTACGCGGGGCAAGCCCCGGTGGACCTGGCCGTGGCCGACTTCGACGGCGACGGCACGCGCGACCTCGCCATCGCCAACAGCGACGCGCGGCGCGTCAGCATGCTGCCGGGCACCGGCCTCGCCGCGCGCGAGAAGGAGTCCTTCTACCAGGCGCGGCGCAACCCGGTCGGCACCAACCCCCTGGCCGTCGGCGCCGGCGATCTCGACGGTGACGGACATCCCGAGGCGCTCGTCGCCAACGGGAGCGACGGCACTGTTTCGGTGCTGCTCAATCGCTATTCGATCCTGGGCGAGCGGCGCGACGTGGCGGTGGGTCCGTCCCCGACCGAAGTCGTCGTGGTCGACTTGAACGGCGACGGCAAGAACGACGCGGTGGCGTTGGTGCGTCCGCCCGAGGGAGCGCGGCTCGCCATCCTCGTGGGCGATGGAACGGGCGCACTGGACGGCTCGGCCGTTGCGGCGGTCGACCTGGGCGGCGATGCGAGCGACCTGACCCTGGCCGACCTGAACGGCGACGGTGGCCGCGAGCTCGTGGTCGCCGATCCCTTCGGCGCCCGGCTCGTGATCGTCGACGTGCCGCGCCCATTGCCGGCGGGGTGGACCCCCACCGCGACCCCGATCCCCGTGGGCGGCGCCCCCTCCGCCGTCGCGCCCTTCGCACTTCCCGACGGTCGCGACGCGATCGCCGTGGCTTTCGGCGGCGGCTCGCCCAAGCTCGTGCTGTACGAGCTCGCCGGCGGCAAGCTGCGCGAGTTGGCCGACGCCCCCGCCAACGGCGACCCCGCCGACCTGGCCTGCGGCGACTTCGACGGCGACGGGCGCACCGACGTGGCCTGGCTCGCCAGGCGCGCCCCCGGCGACCCCCAGGGATTCCTGCGCCTGTACCTCGCGCGCGACGGCGCCCTGCAACCCGGACCCGAGTACCCCACCGGCCTGGCCCCGGCCGAGATCGTCGCCGGCGACCTCGACGGCGACGGCCGCTGCGACCTGGCCGTCGCCGCACAGAACTCCCACAACGCCAACGTCTGGCTCGCCGCCGAAGGTGGCAGCCTCGTGCGCTGGCCCGACCTCGGCGCCGGCCTCGGCTGCCTGGGGATCGAACTCTGCGACCTCAACGCCGACGGCCGCCTCGACCTCCTGGTGGCCAACGCTTTCAGCCACGACCTGTCGGTGATCTACAACTTGCCGCGCTGACCTCACTTGCCTTCGCGCGCCGAGCCCAGCGGTAGGTCGATGGCGAACTCCCCGGTCGACAGCGCCTCGTGCCGCTCCCCGCTGGGGCTACTGCCGCCACCGCCGCCAGCGCACCCGCAGGCGAAGGAAGCGGTGCTTGATCCAGCGCCGGATCCGCGACTCGATGCGCGGGGAGGCGGCGAAGAGCAGGGGGATGCCGATGTAGGCCAGGAAGCCGCCGGGCAGCACCGGGGTCAGCCAGAGAAGTAGGCCCACGACGGTCAGCACGACACCGAGAACCGTCAGCGCGACGCGCTTCCATGGCGGTCGGTGCAGGCCGTAGTACATGTGCGCGCGCTCGACCTCGACCAGGACTTCGAAGGTCTGGATCGGGCCGGCGGGGGCGTGCTCGTCCTCTACGACGGGAGGTCCTTCGGCCTCGGCTTGGGGCGGACGGGTCTGGTCGTCGAGTTGGAACAAGGGCGGTGCGCTCAATCGAGCTGCTCGAGCATGGCGAGCAGGCCGGGGTGCAGTCGCAGGGAGCCGCGGGCGGGGTTGCCCGTCTCGGCGGCGGCGCGGCGGGTGGTGCCGATCAGGCCGTGGGGTCCGCCGAAGCTGGCGAGGGTCTGGCGCACAACACCGGTGAAAGCCGCGCGGTCTGCTTCGGTGCGCCGACCGAGCTCGTCGGAGTAGACCAGGCCCAGGCCCTCGAGCAGGTTCTGGGGCACGCCCGCGGTGTCCCCCACCGGCAGGCGTTGGGGATCGAAGTTGACCACCGTCACGTCGATCCACGGACCACCGTTCGTCTGTTGGCCGGTCAGGTGCACGTCGGCGGCGGCGGCCAGCAGACCGCGCACCAGCTCCGCGCGATCTGGCTCCAGCTCGGCGATGCCGGCGGCGATGCGCCAGCAGCGCACTTGGATGGCCGAGCGCGACAGAACCTAGGTCGGCACAAGGTGCACCTCGATCCGCAACATCGGGACCCTCGACGCCAGCACGCGCCGGAGCTTCAAGGTCATGCTGAGAGTGCCCCTCGAGACCGCTCGCGCATGGAGCATCCGAGAGGCGGCGAGAGGCCTGTGGTCCTACAAGAGCAAGACCTGAACCAAGTGGGCCTTGGGCAACTGGCTTGCCAGGGCGAGGTGGTCGAGGCTGCCCCACGTCGAATTTGTCGCCAGGATGGCCAGCGAGCACTTCTGCGGCATCCTCGACGCCGTCGTCCTAGGGCTGGCGGACGGCGTCGCCGACTCGGTCGACGCCAAGCTCCAACGCGTGAAGCGCATGGCCTGTGGATTCTGTCTGAGGGTGCACTCCCGCAATGCGATCTACTTCTACTTCGACGGGCTGGATCTCATGTCGTCAGCGCACATCCAACCCGGAATCCCCACTCGCATCTGGTTCGGCCTCAGTTCGAGTGTGGCCCTTGCCCACGCCGGCTGCGACGATCTCAATCCGAGCCCCCCAACCCCTTCGAGTTCTATGCTGTTGGCACGCCGATCTCGAGTTCATCAGCGCGCGCCCGCCTTTGTAGAATCGTCAAGGTTGATCAAATCTCGTACCCCTGGCGCACGGTTCATCTCGATAGCATCAATCAGGCGAATCATCACGGCCGCGAAGGCAATAGAGCTCCGAACGACACAAGAAGCATGACCGAGAGCTCCAGCACGAATTCTTGGGCGCCCTAACCCGAACCGAAACCATTGGATAGGCCCAGGGCCAGGGCCTGGGCCTGGGCCTGGGCCTGGGCTCCCGAAATGTAGGATGGGGCGCACGCGCCACGGGAGTTCTGAGGCTCGGCAACCGTCGCTCCTTCCCGTCGCGCCTCGCCGACTGAACATTCCCGAACGACCTGCGCCGTGCCCACCGGCTTCCACTAAGAGTTCCGGCGAGCCAAGACCTGTCACGAGACCTTCTCATGCATTATTCGTTGCCGACCTGCGCCATCCCGACATTCATGCTGGGCATGAGCCTCGTACCCGCAAGCGCCTCACAGTCGTGCACAGAACTGTCCGTCTATGTCGTTGACGGCTATTCCGGTGCGCCGATCTCCAATGCGCTGATCCACGACTTGACCACTGACGATCTCGTGACGACCGGCCCCAATGGCCTGGGCGTTCTCACCGCTGGCATGGGCGCGGCCAGCGCCCATGTCTTCGAGGTGGTCGCGGCGGGGTACCCGCCCCACTTTCGCAAGGTGGAGCTTGTCGCAGTCCATGGCCCAACTCCCTGTATCGATGCAGTCGATCCTGGCGTAGTGCTCCGCGTGTGTCCGGAGAGCATGTACGTCTCGCCATTCATTGGCCCTTCGGGCGGCGTGTTCCGCTTCTCCCACGACACGGGACAGACCACGGACGGCGCACCGTTCTTACAGAACGTCGCCGTTGAAGTTGCTCCGGGCACCTGGACCGCGAGATATCGCCTGGGAGTTACCCCTGTCGCGCATTCTGCGACCGTAAACGTGTTCTTGCCTTCGCACCCCCTGACCTCGAACGAAGACGTCTCTTACCAGGAGAGCCTTGCGGGATTGCGGATGGTATTGCTGGACGAGGACGGTTTCGCAGTAGACATCGGAGGGCTCCCACAGGCGATTCGAGTCAGCCTCGGCTCCGCACGGGTGGATGAGCCCTTCACCGGTCAAGGAGACCTCGAGGCCCTGTCGTTCGACCTCGGCGCGCTGGCCTGGGACAATGCAGCGATCCAGAGCTTGGACTACTCCCAAGCCGGCGACCAGGTCGTTGTTGAAGTCGATCGGGTGAGAGGATTCCAGGTCTTCCCAGTCGGACCGTCGGTGGGGCTGGTTCCCGAGCCGGGGGCTTCGACTGACTTGTCTATCGGCGATCCATTTGGCGACCACTACTTCTGCGAGTGGAAGCTCCTATCGATCGACCCCAAACCTTGCGGAACCGGAACCGCTCCGGCCATCGACTCTGCGACCTACCTTTGTGATCCCTGCGGAACACTCGACGGCACGATGCAGTTTGACAATGAGGTGACCTACAGCGTTACGGTGGATTCTGCTGCCCAACACTCGTTCTCGGCCACAGCGACACAAAAGGTCCTCGAGCTCGGATTCGAAGCATCGACGAAGGTCGGGACCAAGACGACGTTCACCAAGCGGATGCGAGTGACCAAGTCCGCCGGAGCGCAGCATCCTGGAATGTGCGGTCAGAAGAACCTCTACCCCATCGAGACGGACTACATCTACGAGCTGATCTGCAGCGGCGGGGTTACCGGGTCTGAGAAGGTGACGGTCACAACGGGTAGTTGCTGGAGTTACGCCGACATGCTTCCCTGCGGAAGCGAGTAACGACCGCGGCCGACGACTTCAACTCTGGTGCCGCTCCGAGGCGTCGATTCGTTGATGCAGGGGCGCTGCGAAGTGTGGTTGCCGAACCCGCGGCAGAGGATCCCTGTGGGAGGACCTTCAGCATCCGACGATCGACGTACAGCTCGTCGGGTGCTCCTTGGAATCGCTCGAGTTCCGATTCGAGTTCCTCAGGAGCCTCACCATCTTCTCCGCTTCCATCCCGCAACGGCGGTCCGACAGGCGGCGGATCGTCCGCCTGCTGGATTCGATCGGCACCGTTCATCGCGCGTCGAGCCGGCACCTGGCCCGACCCGACGGAATCAGGATCGGCATTCGGACTCACTCGGCTCGGAGGCTCTGCGAACCTAGGTGTCCGCACGTTCCCCGGCTCGGCTCCGCCACCGCCGCCAGCGCACCCGCAGGCGAAGGAAGCGGTGCTTGATCCAGCGCCGGATCCGCGACTCGATGCGCGGGGAGGCGGCGAAGAGCAGGGGGATGCCGATGTAGGCCAGGAAGCCGCCGGGCAGCACCGGGGTCAGCCAGAGAAGTAGGCCCACGACGGTCAGCACGACACCGAGAACCGTCAGCGCGACGCGCTTCCATGGCGGTCGGTGCAGGCCGTAGTACATGTGCGCGCGCTCGACCTCGACCAGGACTTCGAAGGTCTGGATCGGGCCGGCGGGGGCGTGCTCGTCCTCTACGACGGGAGGTCCTTCGGCCTCGGCTTGGGGCGGACGGGTCTGGTCGTCGAGTTGGAACAAGGGCGATGCGCTCAATCGAGCTGCTCGAGCATGGCGAGCAGGCCGGGGTGCAGTCGCAGGGAGCCGCGGGCGGGGTTGCCCGTCTCGGCGGCGGCGCGGCGGGTGGTGCCGATCAGGCCGTGGGGTCCGCCGAAGCTGGCGAGGGTCTGGCGCACAACACCGGTGAAAGCCGCGCGGTCTGCTTCGGTGCGCCGACCGAGCTCGTCGGAGTAGACCAGGCCCAGGCCCTCGAGCAGGTTCTGGGGCACGCCCGCGGTGTCCCCCACCGGCAGGCGTTGGGGATCGAAGTTCACCACCGTCACGTCGATCCACGGACCGCCGTTCGTCTGTTGGCCGGTCAGGTGCACGTCGGCGGCGGCGGCCAGCAGACCGCGCACCAGCTCCGCGCGATCTGGCTCCAGCTCGGCGATGCCGGCGGCGATGCGCCAGCAGCGCACCTGGTCGGCCGCGATGTTGCCGCCAAAGCGCAGGGCGTCGCGCCACAGGGGCGCGTAGTGATCGAGCCCGGACAGGGCCAACTGCCGGAAAGCCGGCTCGTCGGGCCAGGCCTCCCACATCACCAGGGCGCGCTCGCCGTAGTGGCCGTAGTTGTCGTCGAAGCCCGGGTCGATGCGGTCCCAGGTGCCCGGCCAGTAGTGGTCGTAGGAGAGCTCGAGCACGGCCTCGCGCGCCACGTCCCGGTAGCGCTCGTCGCCCAGGATCCCGCCCAGGCGCGCCAGCACCGAGGGCACGTCCAGCCGGCGAATCGCGACCGTGCCGCCGGTCGGGCGCCCGTCGCCGGGCACGTAGCGCGCGGCCACGCTCCCGTCGGGCAGCACGCCGGCACGCAGCACGTGCTCGCCGATGCGCGTGGCCGCGGCCAGGCAGTCGGCGCGCAGATCCTCGGGGCCGTGCTCCGCCACGTCGAGCAGGAAGTCCATGTGGACTCGGATCTCCATCCCGGCGTCGTCGAGGGGCACGTCGGCCACCGGGTCCCAGTAGCGCGGCAAGCCGGTCTCGGGGTGCAGGCCCAGCTCCAGGAAGTCGCGCACGAAGCGCTCGAGAGCCGCCCCCCACTCGGCCCGCGGCTCCACGGCCCAGGCGCGCAGCAGTTGGCCGTAGAGGGGATGGAAGGTGACGCGACCCATGGGCGCCCCGACGGGCTCGCCCGTGTCGACGTCGAATTCGCGGGCCACGAAGGCCGTCGGCCGCGGACCCAGGTCGTCGAGACTGCGGGAGAGGTGCTCGTCGAAGCTCCACTCCAGTAGGCCGAGGATCTCGGATCGCAAGTCGTCCTCGGTCGGACAGGGGAAGGTCGCCCGGGCGGAGAGCTCGCTCCAGCGCGCCTGCCCGCCCGGCACCAGGGGGTCGCCGCCGGCGAGCTGCAGCACGAAGCGCGGCTCGACCGCACGCATCAGTCCGGAGGCCAGGTCCGAGGCGCGCACCTCGAACTCGAAGCCCTCGTCCCCCGGTCCGTCCCAGGTCTCGCTGGCCGAGCCGCCCAGGCCGTCGATCAGGGTCAGAGTGCCGACTCCGTGCAGTCGGCCGCGGATGACCAACTCGCCCCCGGCCATGGCCGGCAGGGGCTGCTGCACGATCTCGCCGGCCGCGGTCACCAGGGCCGAGCCGGCCACGTCGGTCTCGATGCGCGGCGTGCCCGCGATGACGCGCCACCAGGGCAGGCGCTGATCGCCGCCGGGTGCTGTCTCATCGAAAGCACCGTTACACAACACCGACACCTGTGCGGTCGGTCCCCCGGGCTGCGGGGTCGGCGGTCCCTGGGGCAGCGTCGTGGCCAGGGCGAGCAGCATCCAGAAGGTGGTCGGCATGGGCGCGGCGGATGTTATCAGCCGGCGGCGCGCGAACTTGCGACCGCCGGCGCAGCAGATGCAGGTCCGCGGTCACGGGCCCGGCGACTGGGCGTAAGGCCCGATACGAGAATCCTGGGGTCGACGCGGGGGGCGACGGCTCCAGGACGAAGTTGAAGGGTGTCAGGCCTGTCGCCGGCCCTTCTCCTTCACGGGCCGCTCGTCCGCTCCGCGCGGGCGAGCGGCCTACTTCGTGCCCGCTCCGTTGTCGGGTCGCTCGTCCAAGACCGCCTTTGGGAGCCTCGCGGGGCGGCCGTGCACATTCGCACGCTAACGTCTCGGCAGTGAGCCTGCCGCCCCCCATCGAGCGCGACCCCGCGATGCCCCAGGGCCATGGAGTCTCGGAGTCCGCGGCCGAGACCGACGCGGTCCCCGCTCGCCTGTGGCGCGCGACGGCCCTGCAGGTGGCCGGACGCTTTTATGGGTCCGCCTGCACCTTCGTCACCCTGGCCCTCTTGGCCCGAGCGCTCGTGGGCGAGGACTTCGGGCGCTACACGTTCTACCTGGCCATCTTCGCCCTGCTCGACGCGCTGGTCGACTTCGGTACGGGCACGGTCGCGGTGCGTCGCAGCGCCGCGGACAATTGGGCCACGGCGCCGGTCCTGAAGGCCGCGCGCTCGATCCGGCTGCGGATCGCCCTGGTCAGCTTCGCCGCGGTCACAACCTTCGCCTTCGCCATCGGCGAGCCCGGCGCGCAGTTCATCGCCATCGCCGCCCTCTACCCGCTCACCCACGTCTGGGAGCTGTCGGCGACGGTGTTCAAGAACAGGCTCGCCTGGGGCATCCCGGTGGCGATCCGCGCGGCGGCGGCGACCTTTCGCCTCGTGGCCGTGTTCGCGCTGCTGGCCTTCGACGTGGAGACCCCCGGCGCCTACCTGGCGGCGACCGCGGCCGGCTCGGCCCTGGCCAACCTGTTGCTGCACCGCGCCGCCTGGCCCCTGTTGCCGAAGCCGACCATCGCGATCCAACCGGCGCGGGGCGTCTTCGCCGAGGCCTGGCCCCTCGGCATCGCGCTGATCGCGCAGCAGGCCTACTTCTACGTGGACAACGTCTTCGTGCGGGCCATCGACGGCACGGTGGAGCTGGGCCGCTACAACGCAGCGGTCCGGGTCATGTCGTTCCTGATCATGGTGGCGCAGTACGCGTCCCTGACCGGCCTGCCCTGGCTCACTCGTCGGCGAGCGGCGGGCGACCTGGGCGTCGCGGCCGCGCGACTGGGACAGCCGCTGAGCGCGATCGCCGGCCTGGGCTGTGGCCTGGCCCTGCCCCTGGCGCGCCCGATCCTGGAGGGTCTGTTCGGCGAGCCCTTCGGCGCTGCCACGGCGAGCTTGCAGTGGCTCCTGGGCGCGACCGCGGCGGTCTACGCCGGCGCGACGCTCTTGACCGCGGTGGTCTCCCTCGGGCGGCCCAAGTTCGTGTTGATGATCGCCGTGGGCGCCTTGGCTCTCAACGTCGTCGGCAACGGGATCCTGGTGCCGATGTACGGACACGAGGGCGCGGCGATCGCGACCCTGGGCACGGAGATCGCGGTTGCCGTAGCCAGCGCGGCGGTATTGGCCGTACACGCGCCCAGCTTCGCGCGCACGCGCCCCTGGGCCTGGCTGCTCGGACCGGTCGGCTTCGCCCTCGGTGCAGCGGCGAGCGGCGCGATCGCCGGCCACTGATCGATCGCCCGCGTCACGATCGCAATCGGTGCCGTGAGCAGCAGCGCCGTCGCAGGCATCCGAGCATGGGCCGAGAAGGGCCGTTACCCGCCGGTGACCGCGGGGAATGAGAGCGTGGTCGACAATCGAGCGGTACCCGCCGTTCAACCCCCCACAGGATCTCGTCCATGGGTCTCGCTGTCCTCGCCCTCGCGCTGCTCGCGCTCCAGTCGCCACAACCCGAGCCCCAGTTCCTGATCGTTCCCCAGCTCGGGGTGGCTCCGATCGGCGCGCATGACACGCTGCCGACCTTGTCGAGCGTTTCGGCCAGTTGCCGCGTGGGCGCGACCTCCGCCACCACGCGGCTGACGGTTGCCATCGAGTCCGCGGCCCAGGAGCCCACCGCGGTGGTGCTGTGGATGCCGCTGCCGGCCGCGCCGACCTCGACTGCGGTGCACGGCGACGACGGCGCCGAACTCGCGCATCGGGTGATCGCGCGGGACTCAGCGCCGGACTCGGCCATGGATTGGGCCAAGCGCGTCGCCGCGCCCGCGCCCTTGGAGTTCGCGGGCCATGCGCTCCTGGAGGCGGGGCCCTTCGAGTTGACGACGGGCAGCCAGTCGATCGTGATCACCTACGAGCACGCCCTGCCCGATCGCAGCGCCGACGCCGGCCGCCCGGCGCGGGTCTACGAGCTGCCGCGCTCGGAGACAGGTCAGGGCTTCGAGGTGCCGTGGATCTTCGACGTGCGCGTGGCCCTCGACTCGGACCTCGCGGACGTGTTCTGCCCCTCGCACCGGCTCGAGCGTGAGCGCGTGGCCCTGGACGAGCTGCGCCTGACTTCCACGGCTGGACGCTACCCGGAGCCGGGCCCCCTGGTGCTGTTCCCGATCGCCTCGAACGACATGCTCGACACGTTGCTCGTGGCCTCGCCGACCCTGCCGGACAAGCCCGAGGCCGGGGGCTACTTCGCGTTGATCGCCGCGCCGTCGGCCGCGGTCCGCAAGGCGGCGCGCGGGCGCGCACGGGAGGTGACCTTCGTGCTCGACACCTCCGGCTCCATGGCCGGCAAGAAGTTCGAGCAGGCGCGCGAGGCGGCGCGGCAGGTACTCGAGAGCCTGCGGCCGGACGAGTCCTTCAACCTGATCCTCTACGCGAGCGACGTGCAGCCCCTGTTCGCCGCGCCGGTGGCCGCGGACGAAAAGCACCTGAGCGAGGCCCGCGACTTCCTGGCCCAGGCCAGCACCGGAGGCAGCACCAACATCGATGACGCGCTGAAGTACGCCCTGCGACCCGATGCCGCGGCGGGCAAGTTGCCGCTCGTGCTGTTCCTGACCGACGGCCGACCGACGATGGGTGTCAAGGACGAGCGCACGCTCCTGGCCCTCGCGGACGAGCGCAACGCGGCGGGCCGGCGCCTGTTCACCTTCGGCGTCGGCGACGACCTGAATGCGCCACTCTTGGACGGGCTGGCCAATCGCTCCGGCGCCTCCAGCCGCTTCGTTGCACCCGAGGAGGACATCGAGCTTGCGGTGGGCGAGGTGCTCGAGCGCTTGACCGGAGGGATTCTCGCGCGTCCCGTGCTGCGCGCCGTCGACGAGCATGGCCGCGAGCTGGTCGACGCGGTGACCCACGTCCTGCCCGAGCACCTGCCCGATATGTTCGCCGACGACCAACTGCTGGTCCTGGGTCGCTACTCCGGCCTGGCGCCGATCGCGCTCGAGCTCCAGGGGGACTTCCTGGGCCAGCCGCAGACCTTCCGGACGACGCTCGAGCCCGCCCGCGCGGCCGGGGGCAACGACTATGTGCCGGAGCTGTGGGCCGCCCGCCGCAACGCCGCCTTGATCGACACGATCCGCTCGGCCGGGGCCGGCGGCGACACCCCGGCCAAGCTCCAACAGTACGCCGTCGAGCTTCTGCGTCTGGGCCTGCGCTTCGGGGCCCTGACCGAGTACACGGCCTTCCTGACCCTGGACGGGCAGGCCACCGAGCCCCAGGAGAAGTGGCTGCAACTGACCCTGAAGCTGCTCACCGACCGCGCCCTGCGCGCGCGGGTCGGGCGGGCGGCGGTGACCCAGTCGATCAACGCGGGCTCCATGCGCCAGCAGGCGGTGCTCAACCGCATGAACCGCCACCTGGACGGCACGTCCCACGAGGTGGTGCTGACCGGCGTGATCCCCCTGGGCGACCGGGCCTACTTCCTGCGCCAGGGCACCTGGGTCGACTCGCGCCTGTTGGAGCCCGGGGCGCGGACCGAGGTCGACCAGTAGATCGCCTTCGGTAGCACCACCCACCGGAACCTGGTGCGGGTCCTGGCGGAGCGCGGGCAGGCGGCGGCCCTGGGCCTGCCGGGGCCGGTGGCCATGCCCTTCGACAACCGCGTGCTGTTGATTCGGACGCCGTGAGGGGCACCTGAGGGGGGCCTTTGACGTCCGGGAGAGGGCTCGCTCCGAGCCATGTCGATCGGCGGACTAGACTTGGACCGCCGATCGTGCGCCCCCCCTGCCCCCACCCGAGACTCCCCCATGCGACAGCCCGTGTTCCTGACCTCCGCCCTCCTCGCCCTCGCCAGCCAGGCCCTCGCCCAGGGCTTCAACCCGCCCACCGGCGACTGGGGCAAGGACGACCCGCTGCACCTGCGGGTGATGACCTGGAACGTCCAGGACGGCCTGGCCAGCTCCGTGCCGAAGCTCCAGAACAGCGGCCAGTGGGAGGCCCTGGCTCGCATCGTGGCGGTGCTCCAACCCGACGTGCTGCTGTTGCAGGAGACCGCCGACGCCGTGGGCGGGGCCGACAACGTCTCGGAGATGAACACGGTCCTGGACCGCTTCATGCACGGCGGCTCGGACCCCTTCCTGGGCGGCACGGTCACGGCCTACGTGCAGAAGTACGCGCCCGCCTTCGACCTGCCCCACGTCTTCGTCAGCACCATCTCGGACGGCTTCAACCGCAATGTCGTGATGAGCCGCTACCCCTTCGCGGATCTGAACGGCGACGGATTCTCGACCCGCTCCGACATTCCCTTCGTGGCCTCGAGCGCCGCCTCCTGGATCGACGCCTCGGGCACCGGCGGGCTGCGCGGGATCCAAGTGGCCGAGATCGACCTGCCCGACGGCAGCTACGACGGCGACGTGGTCGTGATGAACGCGCACTTGAAGGCCGGCGGCAGCAGCAGCGACCACGACCAGCGGGTGGAAGCCGCCCAGCGCGCCTCCTACGTGATCGAGTACTGGTTCAACGGCGCCGGTACGGGGACGCCCGACCCCTTCAACAAGATCGCCGACAGCCCCATGGCGCAGAACGTGCTGCCGGCCGCGACGCCGGTCATCTTCGGCGGCGACTGGAACGAGGACGAGGCCCAGAACGGCGCCACCAAGGGCCCCGCGGATTGGATCACCAAGTCGAACGTGGCCGACAGCTCCGGCGGAACCGACGGCACCGACCGCGACGGATCGGACATGGTCTACGACTCCGCCACGGAGTTCTTCGGCGGCACGACCAAGACCCAGGGCAACTCGAAGCTGGACCACATTGGCTCCCAGGACAGCATCGCGACGACGGTGCGTCAGTTCGTCTTCCTGACCAACACCCTGCCCGGCGGCAATCTGCCGCCGGAGCTCGCCACCGCCGCGCTGCCGACGCTTCTGAGCGGGATCGCGTCCGACCACCGGCCCGTGATCGTGGACTACTCGCTCGTCTCGACCCCTCCGCCGGTGATCTGCCAGCCGGACCTCGGCTTCAGCGGGCCGGGCGTCGCGCTTCTGAGCGTGTGCGGCACGGGCCTCGGCAGCGGGCAGAGCTCGGACATCGCGGTGACCTCCGCGCCGCCCCTCGCCCTGAGTTCCTTCGTGGCCAGCTTCTCGCCCCAGTTCCTGCCCTTCGCCGGCGGGGTAATCGTGCCCAAGCCGGACATCCTGTTGCCCTTCGTCACCGACGGCGCCGGTGAGTACCTGCTTCCGGGACTGGTGGGCGGGGGCGGGCCGCTGCAACTGCAGATCCAGGTGGTGGTGTTCGACGCGAGCCAGACCCAGGGCTTCACGATCTCGAACGCCATCAACGCCGTCTTCGCGCCCTGAGCCTCTCGGGGGGACGTCCGGGTCGGAAAGCGCCCCCGGCTCGAGCATCGAGCCGGGGGCGCTTGTTCGTCCATGGCCGCGGGCGGTGGATCACCGCCCGCGGCTCGGATCAACCGAAGCTGAGCAGGACCGCGTTCGACAGCTCGAGGAAGTTCGGCGGGGCGAGCAGGTCGACCGCCAGGAACTGGAGCACGAAGTCGTTCGGGACGCCGCTGCCGCCGAGGGTGAAGTTGAACTCACCGTTGGCGTCGGCGTTGAAGCCGAGGGGGAAGCCGCCGACCAGGCCGAAGGCCGAGATCAGGCTGCCGCCACCGATGGGGAAGTTCGGCTGGCCCGGGAACGACAGGATCGCGAACACGCCGGTGAAGGGCGCGACGTTGGTCAGCTTGATCAGGCTGGACTGGCCGGCGCCGAGGCCCGTGCCGCAGACCGTCAGGTTCGCGTCGCCGGGACCTTGACCCACGCCGAGGTCGAGCTGACAGGCCGTCGGCGAACCGATGAAGAGCTGGACCTGGTAGTTCTGGTCCAGCGTCGTCGGGTCGGCCACGGCGTCGTCGTCGAAGTCACCGTCGAGGTCGACGTCGTAGGTGATGCTGGCCGAGAGGACCAGGCCACCCAGGTGCAGCGAGTCGCGACCGGAGACACCGAAGTGGGTCTGACCGGCGTGACCGTCCGAGCTGATGTTCTGGCTGAACGGCGCGGTGCTGCTGATCGAGTTGCTGTCAGCGAGGGTGACGAACTGGATCTGGTAGGGAACCTTGGTGCCGCCGGCGTCGAGACCGCTGTCGAGCACGCGACCGACCTTGAAGAGCTGCTCGAGCTCGTAGCTGAAGGTCGCCGGATCGTAGACCGCGCGGAACAGACCGGTGTCGAAGCCGGACGGGCCGAGGTCGAAGGAGGCGCCGAAGAAGTAGACGTTCCCGTAGGAATCGATCATCGGCGAGCTCGTCGACGGGCCGAGGGGGGCGCCGCCGGTGACCGCGCCGAGCTCGGCGAGGTTACCGAGGGTGGTGCCGGCGCCGTCCGTGTACGGCTTGCCGCCGCCCACGCCGTCCTGGTAGGCCGCCATGGTCCAGGCGACCGTGCCGGTCGGGGAGACGCGGGCCACCGCGATGTAGTGCACGGGCCAGTCGGCCCCACCGTCACTGGGCTGATCCACGACCACGGCGCAGAGCAGGTTGCCCAGGTGGTCGACGTTCATCGCGATCTGGCCGTTGCCGCCGTTGAAGGCGACCTGGCTGTGGTAGTGGTCGATCTCGTTGGCGCCGGCCAGGTTGGTGAACCCGGTCAGATTGTCCGTGATCACCGCCGGCAGGGTCAGCGCGAGGGTGCCGGTCACGGCTCCGCCGGCGCCGATGCCGAAGATGTTCATGGTGTCGGTGCCGCTGCCCATGTCACCGATCATCGCGCCGACGCCCTCGGTGGCGCCGAGGAACGGGAAGGCGTCCTCGGTCACCGACATGGTGCCGCGGGTGCTGGTCACGCCGGGGGCCAAGTGCGTCAGTTTGCCCGGGAAGGGACCGCCGAGCTGGGCCGGCTTGGTGACCCACTCGTTCGAGAAGTTCGTCGCCGCGATGTACGGCACACCGGCGATGTCGATGATCGCGGGGGTGCTGAACGTGTCGGTCGCGGCGCTGACCGGCTCGAAGGTCGAAAGGAAGTCACCCGAGGTGAAGATCGAGCCCGAAAGGGCGTTGACCTTGGTCAGATCGCGGGTGGCCGCGTTGACGTAGAACAGGTTGTTCCCAGTGGTGCCAGGCGCGCAGCCGACACCGGAGGTGCCGAAGTCGTCCGAGCGGACCAGCAGCTCGCCGGTCGCGTTGATCGCACCGAAGGCCACGTTCGTCAGCTCGTCCGTGTCACTGCAGCCGTTGGTAGCGGCGTTGACGCGGTTGACGTACAGGCGCGTGGGGTTGGTCGGGTCGTAGTTGATGATGTTGGCGATCGCACCGTCGAAGCCGGCGCCACCGTCGGTGGTGCCGAACTCGGCGAAGCCGGCCGCGAGCTGAACGCCCGTGGCAGCGGTGGCCGCGACTTGGACGGGGGCGAGGTTCACGCCGGGATCGTCGTTGACACCGACGCCGGGGACGGTGAGCTCGGCCCAGGTCCCGGTGAGCGGGACGTTGACCTGGATCTCACGGCTGACGCCGGAGGCCGCCATGAGGTTGGTCGTGAACGAGCTCGAAGTCTTGCTCGACTTCGAGATCGGGCCGATCGCAAACTCGGTGCCCCAGGTGCTGAAGAGCGGCTGGAGGTCGACCGTGTAGCGGTTGCCTTGTTCGGAGGTGATGTACGGGCCCACGGCATCGCCGGGGAGCGGACCACCGATGGCCACGCTGTCCTGAGCGGTCGCAAACGGAGCGATCGCCAGCGCGGCACAGGTGAGGGGGGGTAGTGTCTTGAAGTTCATGTTCGTTGCCGAATCGAGCGTCGAGGGTTTGGCCGATACCGCGACGGCGACGCCCACCGGCCCGCCGCGAGCCGCCCACGGTAGGGGGCCGGGAAGAAGGTCCGGTCAAGAAGCGTCCAAGTCAGCGACAGTCGCCGTGGGCTCGGGCACTAAGACTACCGATAGGGGCCCCTTGCAACCCATTTGAGCCCGGCACTTCTTTGCAATTCGCCCCCAAGGAATGCGCCTGGGAGGCGCCCGAGGGGCGTCCCACGAGGCTCGGGATCGACTTCAGGCCGGCCCTGGTCAACCGCGAGGGCATCGGCCGGGTTGCTCGGGAGACCGTGCGGGCCCTCGGAGCGGGCGAGCCTGCGATCCGGCTGCGCCTCTTCGGCGCCACCCTGGCCGCTCCGCGCCTGGCCGCATCCGAGCTCGATCTTCCTGCGAGTGCGCGGCTCTTCCGGGTGCGAGTGCCCTCACGGATCTGGCGCCCGCTGCGGCGCCTGACCGGCCTCGGAGCGGACGACCTGCTCGGCGGTGTCGACGTCTTCCACCACACCCAGCTCAACCACCTGCCCGTGCGCCGCGCGATCGAGACGGCGACGATCTTCGACACCCTGTACCTGGACGGCGGGTCGGGTTTCGTCGACCCGCCGACGGCAGCGCGGATGGAGCGCCACGCCCGTGCGTTGGTCGAGCGGTGCGCGCGTCTGCAAGTTCCGACCGAGCACGTGGCCCACCTCGTGGCCGCGCAACTGGGCGCAGATCCCGACAGGATCGACGTCGTGCCCCTGGGCTGCGACCACGCCACGCGGGTCACTCCCGACCTCGGCCGAACCCCGCGCGGCCCCTACCTGCTGACGGTCGCCAGGCTCGACCCTCGCAAGAACCACGTCACGGTCCTACGTGCCTTCGAGCGGTTGGTGGCCGCCGGGCTCCCCCACCGCTGGATCATCGCCGGCCCGCCCGGCTATCGCTGTGATGCGATCGCGGCGGCGCTGCGCGACTCGCCCGCCGCCGACAGGATCGAATGGCGTCGATCGGTGGACGAGCGCGAGCTCGCGGCGCTCTACGCCGACGCGCGCCTGTTCGCCTTCCCGAGTCTTGCGGAGGGCTTCGGCCTGCCCCCGCTCGAAGCCATGGCCCACGGCTGCCCGGTGATCGCGTCCGACGAACCGGTCTTGAACGAGGTGCTGGGAACCGCGGCCGTGCACATCGCGCCCCTCGACGTCGACGGTTGGTTCGAGGCCCTGCGCGAAGGCCTCGAGCTCGATCGAACGCCCCAGCGGGAGGCCGCCGCCCGCGCCCACGCGGCCGGTTGGACCTGGGATCAGACGGCAGGCGCCGTGCAGGTTCAGCTCGGTCGGCTGCGCTCGCAGACTTCGTCGTAGGTCCGCGCCGCAGGGCCCAGGCGGGCGCGGGACTCGCGCAGCGCCTCGAGCTGCTCGAGGGCCAGGGCGATCCAGATCAACTCCTGCCGCTCGTCGCGCAGGTGCGCGTCGAGGATCGCCCGGTAGAGCCCGGACAGGTGCCGCTCGACGCTCTCGGGCGTATCCAGGAAGCGCCACTGGAACAGCAATCGGTTGCGCTCGATCACCGCCACGACCAAGCGTTCGTCCACGTGCTTGGCGATCGTCCCGCGATGGTGGTGCTCGACCACGCTCGCAGGCTCGTACACCACGCGGCGGCCGGCGCGCCAGGCGGCGAAACCCAGGTCCACGTCCTCGTAGTAGAAGGGCTCGTAGAGGGGATCGAAGCCACCGGCCGCGACGAACTCGCTGCGCCGCACCAGCATCGCGCCGCCGATGGCGTAGTTGACGTCGCGGGCCGCTCCGTCGAAACGCGCAGCCTCGCCCTCGAGGCCGCGCTGTCGCACGTAGGCCAGATCGCGCCGGTGGTCGATCTCGACCAGAGACTCGATCTCGTCGGGCTGACCGCGCAACAGGATCTTGGGCACCACCGAGTGCACCTCGTCCTCGGCGAGCTGCGCGATGAGCGGCTCCAGGAACCCCGGGTGTACCAGGATGTCCGGATTCATGGCGAACAGCAGCTCGTGCCGCGCGCGCTGGGCGCCGTCCAACAGTGCGCGGGCGAAGCCGCCGTTGACCTCGCGCGCGACGCAGCGCACCTGTGGAAAGTGCTCGGCGAGCCAGGCCGACAGGGCGTCGCGCCCGGTGTCGTCGACGACCAGTACCTCGTCGCCGAGCCCTCGCCGGGCGCACTCGGCCAGGAGCGGCGGCAGGTGCTCGCGCAGGAGCTCGCGGTCGTCGAGGCAGGGCATCACGACCGAGACCGGTCGCGACGGGTTGGCGTCCGAGGATCCACTCACGCCCCTGCCTCCGAAGGCTCATCGCCGACTACCGAACCGGATTCTCCGCGCCAGCGCCGCAGCTCGTCGCGCAGGGCCAAACTGGCGGGAATCAGACCCCGCAGGCGACCGTGGACGAGGGCCACCGCAGCGTCCATCTCGGACTGCCGCCAGGCTCGCTCTTGCTCGCTGCGACCGTGGACCAGGCGCAACTCGCCCAGTTGCTCCTCGCGCTGGGCGACCACGTCGCGCAGGGCGCGGACCTCGGCCGTGAGCCCGTCCAACTCGACCTCGAGTTCGATCAGGCGACGCGACGCACGCTGCGCCTGCTCCTGGGCGGCCGCCTCGGTGCCCACGCGCCAGTCGCGCTCCGCCTCGAGCGAGCTGACCGACCTCTGGAGCGACTCCACCGTGCCCTCGAGGGACTCGGTCGTCTCCTTGCGCCAGGCATTCTCCTCGCGCAGGCCGACGAGCTGCTGTTCGAGCCAAGCGAGCTTCTCCGTGGCCCCCCGGAGCTGCTCCGCCCGCCAGGCATCGCGCGCTTCGAGCTCCGCGGACACCTCGTCGCGACGCTCGAGTTCTGCGCGCAGATAGTTCCCCTCGGTCTCGCGATCGCGCAGCAGATCCTGGGTCCGCACGTCCCGCGCCAGGGCCCTGGCCATCCACTCCCCCGCCGAGGCAGCGGGCGCCCCGAGTTGCTGCGCCAGTCGGCCCACTTCGTCCAAGGCCCGCCGCAGGAGGTCCTCGGAAGCGAGCGACTCGAGCTCTTCGTAGCGCGCGGCGATGCCGCGCAGGTGTGGCAGCACCTGATCCACCGCATGGCTCCGCGCCGCGATGCGCTCGGTGACCAGCTCGTCGTAGATGCGCTCGTGCTCCGCCACGTGGGCTTCGAGCGTGTGAACCGGCTCGATGCCGCGGACCAGCCGCACGAGAAACTCGGGGTCGTCGACGCAGGCCTCCAAGCAATCGCCCAGGGCCACGGCGTCGCCCACGGCGAAGGTCAGGCCGTCCACCCCGTGCCGCACGCTCTCGGGGAAGGCCCCCACGTCGCTGGCGATCACGGTGCGCCCGGCGGCGAAGGCCTCGCGGATCGCGATCGGGTAGTTCTCGACCCAGATCGACGGCACCACGAGCACGTCGATCGCCGCCAACAGGGTCGGCAGCTCGCGCTGGTCGAAGGCGCCGGCCAGGCGCACTCCCAAGCTCGCGGCGCGCTCGGCCATGCGCTGCACGTAGACCCGATCGGTCGAGTCGCCGTGGATCACAAGCTCGGCGCGCCCACGCACGCGCTCGAAGGCCTCGAGCAGCACGTGCACGCCCTTGTGCTTGGTCAGGCTGCCGATGAATCCGAAACGCAGGGGGCGCCGCGCCAGCTCCGCTACGGTCGGACGATCCAATCCGGTGAGGGCGGACGTGTCGATGCCGTAGGGCAAGTGCACGATCCGGTCCGGATCGATCCCACCCTCGACGAGGCGCTCGGCCAGGAAGCGCGTCGGGCACAGGAAGCGGTCGACCTGGCCATAAAGTTCCGCGCGCCGGGCATCGAGGCCGCGTCGCCGCTCGCGCGCGGCCGTCCATTCCTCGCTCGGGAAGCCCGAAGCCGGCTCGTCACCGACCAGGGTCGCGGCCAGTCGCTCCCGGACCTCGTCCGGAAGATCCTCGGCGAAGGCTCCCATGTGGTAGTCGCCCAGCTCCTCGCGCTGGTTGAGCAACGAAAGTCCGAGGTCGCAGCGGGCGCAGACGTCGGGATCACCGATCGTCTCGCAACGCTCGAGGTCCGGTCGCAGGAGAGTGATCCGGTGGCAGACCGGGAAGTAGTCGTGGCCGGTGTAGACCACCGGCAGGCCGCGCAGCTTGGCGGACTCGAGCAGCGCTGCGCCGACCCGGAACACGTGTTGGAAGTGCACCACGTCCGGCCGGAAGCGATCGAGGTAGCGGCCGAACTGGGCCGCGTGCTCGCGCGGCTCGAGAACCTCCTTCGGGCTCGTCGCGCCCTGGTTGACCGTCAGCCATTGCACCGAGTACCCGTCCCGCTGCTCACGGCGCAGGGACAGGTCGGCCAGGTCCGGGCGACGACGGGGCACGAAGACCTCCACCGTGTGGCCGCCAGCGGCGAGTCCACGGGCCAACCCGGCAGTGAAGTTCTCCACGCCGGCGAGCTCGTGGGGAGGAAAGCCGTGCGCGACAAGGCAGATGCGCATCGGCTCCCATGCTAGCCCACTTCGGTCACCAGGATCCGCGCCCAGCACGCCCAAACGGCGTGCCTACGGCCGCCTCTCGTCAGTCGGCGGCCCATGCGCGTCGCTCCCCCCGCTACCGGGGCTCGGCGCTCTGCCTGCCAGGCGGCTCGGAAGGCG
Source organism: Engelhardtia mirabilis (assembly GCA_007751255.1). GTDB lineage: Bacteria > Planctomycetota > UBA1135 > UBA1135 > Engelhardtia > Engelhardtia mirabilis. The sequence continues at coordinate 2,558,142 of CP036296.1, read as the reverse complement.
CTGTCAGGGAGCGACAGGCATCCGCGGGCCACCGATTGGACGTGCTGGCCGTGGATCCCGGTGACGGATGTGGGCTAGCTTCCCGGACGCCCCGCCGGGATCGCCCGTCGCGGCCGCAGTCCCCCATGCGACTTCTATTGGTCGAACCGATCCCCGCCGGGGCCCCAGCGGCGGACCCGCCCTCCGCGCGTGCACTGGCCGGAGACCTGGCCCGGGCCCTCGCGGCGGCGGGTCACGAAGTGCGGCGAATGGCCCTGGAAGCGGCGTCGTCAGCGACGGCACGCGGTCTGCACTGCCCGGCGGCGACCGAGGCCTATGCAGCGGCGGTGGCGAGCTTCGCCCCCGATCGGACCGTCCTTGTCCACCCCGCCAGGCTGCCCGCCGACCTGGGCCTGGGAGCCGTGAACCTGGGGCAAGCGCCCCTGGGGGCCGGCGACGCGGAGCCCGCGAGCCCGCGCGAGCCGTCCGTGCCGATCGAAGCGGCAGCCGCACTCACACCCCACCCGGACCTGGCCGCGGCCCTGCGAGTCGCGCTGCTCGGCCCGCCTCTCTCGATCGAAGGCGTGCTGGCGGCCCTGGCCACGCCCGCGTCCGAGGGCCCCGTCGGCCAGGGTCCCGTGGACGACGACCTCTTCGCCGCCGCCGAGCACCTGCTCGCGGATCACCTGCGCGTCGCCGCGTGGGCGCGCGAGCTCGCGAGGCACCGCTCCGATCTCGAGCGTGGGCCCTCCCTGGCCGGCGGTCTGCGCGGCCTTCGCCGCCGAGCCGCGCGACTGCTCCGCAAGCTGCGCTGAGTCCCGCGCCCTCCCTCCTACACTCCCCCCCATGCGGATCGTCCAGGTCAACTCCTTCGCCGGCAAGGTCGGCGGCGCCGAGATCTACTGCCACGGGCTCATCGACGAGTTACGCGCGCGCGGCCACGACGTGGCCTTCTTCGCCGGGGACCCCGAGCGATCCGAGCGCAGCGATCGGACCTGCATCGTGCAGCGGCCCGAGTTCGACGCGGCGCGGCTGGTGCACGACCCCGAGCTCGAGGGCACCTTCACCGAGTTCGCCGGCGGCTTCCGCCCGGACCTGATCCACCTGCACAACGTGCACCACTTCCCGGTGGGCTTCCTGGGCGCCGCGGCTCGGCTCGGCGTGCCGGTGATGATGACCGCCCACGACTTCGGCTACCTGTGCCCGAACTCGTGGATGACCTGGGGCGACGGGACGGTCTGCTCGGGCGGACCCGGACGCAAGTGCTTCGAGCACGGCTGTGAAGCGAACTATCCCTTCGACGGCCGCATCGTGACCGCTTGGAAGCTGCGCTACGAGGCGCTCAAGCGCAACCTGCGTGCCTTCGCCTGCCCCAGCCAGTTCCTGGCCGAGCAGCTCGCGGCCCACGGCTTCCCGCGCGCGATCGGTGTGCCCCTGTGGACCGACGGCGGCGACGACTCGGCGCGCTCGGCGGCGGACCTGCCCCCCAGGGACTCCAATCGCGTGCTGTTCCTGGGCCGGTTGGTGCGCGAGAAGGGCGTGGAGACCCTCGTGCGCGCCTGGCCCCTGGTGCTCGCCGCCCGGCCCGACGCGGTTCTGTCGGTGGTCGGCGGTGGGCCCGAGCTGGAGCCGCTGAAGACCCTCGCATCCGAACTCGGACTCGACGCCGACGGGATCTTCCTGGGCCGGGTCCCCCACGAGCAGGTCGGCGAGCACCTGGGCCGCGCCACCTGCCAGGTCTTGCCGTCGTGGTGGTGCGAGAACTCGCCGGTCACGACCTACGAGAGCTACTTGAGCGGCCTGCCGATGATCGCCAGCGACATCGCCGGACTGCCGGAGATGGTGCGACCGGGCGAGACGGGCCTGCTCGCACGCCCACGCGACGAGCGCGACCTGGCGGCGAAGATCCTCGAATTGCTCGGCGACGGCGCCTTGCAGCGGCGCATCCAACAGGGCTGCCTCGACTCCGTGGCGCGCTTCACCAAGGAGCGCCACATGGCGAGCCTCTTGGAGCTCTACGACCAGGTCCTGGCCGACGGGCCCGTGACCTGTCCGGACGGTCTGGACGACCTGCTCGCACCGGCCGACGCCTTCCTGCGCCGCTTCGACGAAGTGGAGCGCTGGGCACTGGAGATGCAGAAGCACATCCAGTGGCTCGAGAGTCAGCGCTGACCCGCTGCGGCAAAGCCGATCCAGACCAGCCCGAACGAAGCCGGCCCGACCCGCGACGGTGAAACCGAAGCGCGCCGGGCCAGCCGGGGGGGGAACCGTTGGCGGCGGGGTGGCGATCACTCGCCGTCCGCGCCGCTCGAGTTCAGGGGATCAGGTTCAGCGACTGGGTGTTGCTGGCCGCGCTGACCCCGAAGAGGGTGCTGTCGATGACGGCGTAGGCGTGGTCGACGCTGAGGCCGGCGAGGCTCGCGTCGGAGCCGGCCGGGAGGGTGATCGACGCGCTGGCCTTGCCCGTGGCATCGAGGAAGCCGAAGGAGTTCGCGATCAACGTGTTGGCGTTGTTGAGCGTGAACAGGAAGTAGGAGTCGAGGTTGAGCGGGATGTTGATCCCGTCGACCACCACGCCGGGCGCGGAGCCGCTGGCGCTACCGAGCACGTAGTAGAGGTCGCCAGCCTTGTCCGGACCCGCGAGCACGTCGAGGTTCTGGGTTCCGCCGAGGCTCAGGGAGATGTCGGCCGTGTCGCGCAGCAGGAAGGCGTCCGGCAGACGCAGGATGAACGCGTCGCTGGGGAACGGCGCGAAGGTCTGCAGGCCACCGACGACGGTCAGGCCGTCGGCGGAGACCGCGGAGGCGACCGACATGGTCGCGCCCACGGGGAGGGTCGCGCCGAGACCTTCAGCGAGGTCGGCGAGGGCGATCGAGCCCACGTCCGCGCGGTAGTAGATCGCCGCCGGCGCGGCGAAGGGACCCGCACCGCCGCCCTGGCCGACGAAGACCTGTCCGGCCGCATCGCAGTCGTAGAGGATCGAGCTGCCCGCCGCGACGCCCGCCGGGGTCGGGATGTACTCGGCCGGCTGGCCGATCCGCATGATCGCGGCCTGGAAGCTCTCCTGACCGGCGAAGACGGTGCCGTCGGCCGAGATGGCGCGCACTTCGCCGTCGGCGCCGACGATCGTCGGGGGCATGGACAGGTCGGTCCAGACGGCGGGCTGGTTGCTCGAGCCGTTGATGCGGTCCCAGCCACCCACGGTGCTGCCGAAGAAGTCGACGCAGTTGGCGCGGTAGCTGCCGCTGCCGGCGCCGGTCAGGGCGACGAGGCCCGAGGGCTGGGTCCAGTAGAAGGCGCGCGCGGTGCAGCCGTCCCAGGCCAGGCCGACGACGGTGCCGCCGTCCGCGCTAATGTCGTAGGCCGACGACTTGTTCGCGTCGCAGTTGCCGCTGACGCTGCCCAGGGCCGTCCAGGTGGCGCCGTCCCAGTAGCCGGCGTTGTTGAAGGCGAGGCCGTCGACGACTTGACCCGCGAGCCTGACGCCAGCGGCATCGATGGCGACCAGGCCATTGGTGCCGGCGACCGGCACGAAGCCGCCCGACTCGGTCCAGGTGTTGGTGCCGATGACGACGACCGAGCCGTCGAGGCTGACGTCGATCGCGCCGCCGTTGCCGAGGGCTTGGACCAGTTCGGCCTGTGCCAGGGCGGCCGGGGCCAGCATCGAGCCGGCGAAGAGCGCGGCGAGGGGAGTGAGCTTCTGCATGTTCCGAGGGTCCAGCGGTTGGGGTAGCGAGGTTCAGTGCGACCCGCACCGGGCGGGTCGGAGGTCCCGAGTCGCCTTCGGCCGACGACTGGTTGGGACGCTTGTGCGGGGGTCTCTCGGCGGGAGCGGGGACCTGGTGGGGTCGAGCGCGGTCGCCGTGGGAGGTTGTACCGCGTTCGCGGACACTTCACTGCAACTTTCCCCCGGTAATATCGCGGGAGATGCTCCGATTCCCCCCCGCTGGTCTACACTTCCCCCATGGAGCTCGTCCCCCAAGCCGCCGCGCCGCCCCACCCGGGCGCCTTCGCCGATGAATTCGGTGTCGCTGTCCAGTCGCTGCGCCAGGCCGTCGACCGGCTCCTGCGGTCCCTGGACGCCGATCCGAGCCGCCCCCAGGACCTCAGTCGCCGCTTCGGGCTCAACAAGAACCTGACCTGGAAGCTGTCGCGCCTGATCGCCTCCTCGGATCCGGCCGCCGCCCTGCGATTCGTCCCGGGCAACAGTGGGCTCAAGATCGTCCGGGACACCCTGGGGAGCATGGCCGGCGCCGAGCGGGACGCCGAGTTGGCCGCCGCCATCGAGCGCTTCGACGCCATGGTCAACCGCCACGCGGGGGACCGCTCCTCGCTCGAGATGCTGGTCCAGGGCCTGGCCCACGAGCGCCTGGAGCCCGAGACCCTCGAGGCCGCCCGGCGCCTGGCCTTCCAGGGCAACAGCGCCATCTGGGGCGTCCAGGCTCGGGTGCAACTGTCGGCGACCGTGCTCTACCCGAGTGCCTCGAAGCCCGGCTGGGTCGACACCCTCGACATCGGCGGCCTGCTCGACTTCCGCCGGATCCGACCGGAGGTGCGCTGGCAGCTCTTCGGACGCCAGTCCTACGACCTCGATGCCGGCCTCCCGAAGCCGTCGGAGTCCGAGCCGATCGTGCCGCCCGCCGGCGGTCCGGGCGGCGCACCGTTGTTGCCCCAGTTCTGCACGTCGCCCCTCCCCCGCGTGGACGCGGAGCCCACCTCCGACCAGGTTCGCTACGTGCTGCCCGGCGGGCCGATCGGAAACACCGCACAACTCACCTGCGTCTACGCAACCGTGACGCGGGAGATCGGCCCGGCCACCGTCGACACGGATGACGGCTGGAGCGAGATCGGGACCAACCTGATCACACCGGTCGAACACGTGCAGCTCGACGTGCTCGTGCACGAAGACCTGCAACTGCCGCCCTTCCCCGAGGTGCGGCTCTTGGGTCGCATGGACGGGCACTCACCCTTCGCCGCCGGTGAGCGCTCCGGTCGCAGCCTGCCCTTCGGCGAACGCGTGGTCGATCTAGGACGCGGATTGACGGGACTCGCCTCGGCCCAGGTGCCCGGATGCGCCGAAATCGTGGCGTACGCCCTGGAACAGGTCGGTTGGTCGTCGGAGAAGCTGCGCGGCTGGCGTTTCTCGATGCCCTTCCCGCCGATCCCGGCCATCGCGGCGATCGCCTTGCCGCTGCCGCAGCGGAAGTAGCCGCCGATCCGGACGGGGTTGCGTGAGCGGATCGGACCGCAGGGGGCTGCTCCCCGCGCGAGTTCGCCCGCACAGGCATGGCAGCCGAACCGCGGTCAGAGCATGAAGGCTCCGCCGTTCATGTCGAGCGCTTGACCCGTCACCCCGCGCGCGTCGGACGACAGGAGCCAGGCCACCATTCCGGCCACGTCCTCGGGTTCGGACATTCGCCCGAGCGGCACGTCGCGCATCGCCATGGCGTAGGCCTCTTCGTGGGTGCAGCCGACGGCGGCCGCGATGCCGTCGATGCCTTCCCGCGCCATGGCCGTGTCGACCCAGCCGGGGCAGACCGCGTTGACCTGCACCTCGTTCGCCGCGAGCTCCATGGCCAGGGCCCGCGCGAGCCCGGTCAGGGCCGTCTTCGACGCGCAATAGCCGGTGTAGCCGGCGACCCCGATGCGCCCCAGGATCGACGCGATCAGCACCAGGTGCCGCGCCCCGGGCCCCTCGGCCAGGTGGCGCTGGGCGGCGCGGCAGCAGGAGTAGGTCCCAGTCAGGTTGGTCGCGACCAGGTCGTCGAAGCGATCGTCGGGGCCCGGCTCGTTGGCGCCACCGATGCCCGCGTTGGCGACGAGCGCGTAGAGCGGCCCACGCTCCGCCGCCGCCGCCGCAAACGCCGCATCCACGGCGGCGCGATCACGAATGTCGAGCGCGGCCGTCCCCGGCAGGTGCCCGCCGGCGGTGAGGATCTGCTGGGCCACCTCGTCGAGGCGCTCCACGGTGCGCGCCGCCAGGGTCAGGCGCGCGCCCTCGGCTCCCAGCCGCAGGGCGATCGCGCGGCCGATGCCGGTACCGGCTCCGGTGACGAGGACGTGGCGGTCTGTGAGGCGGTGCCGGGCGGTTGCGGACATGGCTGGAGCGGTCTGTCAGGGTCGCTGGAGAGGGTCAGGGGCGCAGTCTAGACCGAGTCGCCCAGGGCTGCGAACGCGGGTGGCCGCGCCATCGATCCCGAACTTCGGCAACCGTTCGACCCAACGGGCCCTCGGCTGTGCCCGGCAACCCATCTCGCGGGCGCGACCGGCCAACGCGCCGACTCACAGAGCACCGCCAAGGGGCGATCGGGGGCCGCCAGCAACCGGTTGGACCGCTCCGGATTGGATCCCGGCGGCCCATGCGCGCTAGCCTCACGGCGCTCTCATGGCGCCCTCGGAATCCGATCTCGGCTTGGTGGAGCAGTTCGCTCGCCTCGCGCCGCTCAGCATGAAAGAGCGCGAGGTGCACTTCGCCCGGCTCCGTTCCGCGGTCCCCGCGATCGTCGACGAGCTGCGCGAGCTGCTTGATCACCACGACCAGGCGGCCGGCTTCCTCGAGGACTCGCCCGAGCGCATGGCCCCCGGTCCACCGCCGGCGCGGCCCCACTCCATCGGCGGCTTCCGCATCCTCGACGAGCTCGGTTGGGGCGGCATGGGCGTGGTCTACCTGGCCGAGCAGGAGCGTCCCCGGCGCACCGTAGCGCTCAAGGTCCTGCGCTGGGATCGCTACGCGCCCCTGGCCGTCAAGCGCTTCGAGCGCGAAGCCGAGATCCTCGGGCGACTCCAACACGACAACCTGGCGCGCATCTACGCGGCAGGCGTCGACTCGATTGCCGGCGTCGACGTGCCCTGGTTCGCGATGGAGCGCATCGAAGGTGTGCCCATCGACAGGGCCTGCGTGGGCTGGACCTGGGAGCGCGTGGTCGAGACCCTGGCCGATGTGGCCGACGGCATTCAAGTCGCGCACGCCGCGGGGATCATCCACCGCGACCTCAAGGCCAGCAACGTGCTGGTCACCAGCGAGGGCCGTGCGGTGGTGCTCGACTTCGGCATCGCCGCGATCACGGGCACCGACCGCTCGACCCTCTTGACCTTCAGCGGGCAGATCGTCGGCACCCTGGCGACCATGAGCCCCGAGCAGGCCGAGGGTCGCGTGGAGCTGGTCGACGAGCGCAGCGACGTCTATGCGCTGGGCGTGATGCTGTTCGAGTTGCTGGTGGGTCACTCCCCCATCGACCTGTCGGGGCTCGACCCGGCCTCGGCCATCGCGCGCATTTCGCGCACCGCGCCGCGGCGGCTGCGGCGCGTGCGCCCGGACCTGCCGCGCGACCTCGAGGTGCTGGCCAGCGCTGCCCTGGCCAAGGATCCGGAGCTGCGCCCACGCACGGCGGGCGAGTTCGCGGACGACCTGCGACGCACGGTTGCACGCCTTCCGGTGCGCGCCCGCCGCGCGACGGGCTTCCACCGACTGCAGTCCCTAGTGCGCCGCAACCGCGGTCTGTTTGCCGGACTGGTGGCGACGTTCGTGCTGCTCTCGATCGCCCTGGGTGTGACCCTCGGCTCGCTCGGCAAGGTCAGCGCCCTCAACCGCTCCATCGATCACAACGCAGCCTTGGACCGTGCGCGGGTGCTCGAGGAGCAGGCTCGCAGCCTGTGGCCCGCCGACCCGAGTCGGCTCGGGGACTTGGACGCTTGGCTCGACGAGGCGGACCGCTTGGCCCAGCGGTTGCAGCCTCAGCTTTCGACCACGCGGTGGCGGGACCGGCCCGTGGGCGAGTTCCCCCCGCGCGACCGTGAGCCCGAGGAGGTCGCAACCGATCTGTTCGATCCTGCCCGCGAGCACGGGGGCTACTACGACGTGCTCAATCGACGCGGCCACGCCGCCGCGCGAGACGCGGCGACCGTCGGCGCGCTCGGCGAGGAGTGGATGGCCACGATCGAGCGCATCGCGCAGGCGCCGACCTACGGCGGATTGGTGATCGAACCCCAGCCTGGCTTGATTCCTCTGGGACCGGATCCCCACTCAGGCTTGGAGGAGTTCGCCGTGTGGGGCCGCGCGGGCGAGATTCCCGAACGCGCCGGGCCCGACGACAGGATTCAATGCACGTCGCAGACAACGGTGGTCCTGGTGCTGGTGCCCGGTGGCAGCTTCTGGTTCGGACGCCAAGCGCAGGATCCCGACGGTCCGAACTACGATCCCGAGGCGCTGCCCCACGAGTGGTTGGGTGACCGCTCGCACCTGACCCTGGCGCCCTTCCTCATCTCGAAGTTCGAAACGACTCAGGGACAGTTCGAGCGCGTGATGGGCTTCAACACGAGCTACTGGCGTCCAGGCGAGGGGCACCTCGACTACGTCGTGACGGCGCGGCACCCGGTCGAAACCGTGCGCCACGGCGAGGCCGTGCTCTTCGGCAAGCACATCGGCCTCGACCTGCCCACAGAGGCGCAGTTCGAGTTCGCCAATCGCGCGGGGACCGACACGATCTATTGGTTCGGCGATCGCCTCGAAGCGGGTCGCGACCTGGTCGTCGACACCTCGCTCAGCGGACCGGTGGACTTCGTGGACGGGGATCACACCGGCCACTGGCCGGTCCTCAGTTTGCACGCGCCGGTGGGGATCTACGCCGCCAACGCCTTCGGCCTGCACGACACGGTGGGCAACGTCGGCGAGTGGTGCCGCGAGGAGTACTGGGGCTATCGCGAGAGGGGTGAGTTCAACCCCGCAACGGGCGAGTACCGACACCCCGACCCCGAGGACACCTACGGGCCCCACTACCCGGTGCGTCACAAGGGCCAGGCCAGGTCCGCCGGCCGCTCGGGCGCGCGCAACGAGATGTTTGGCCTCGAGACCAACCGCGATCTCGGGTTCAGGACGGTCCGGGCCTTGTCAGGCGCTTGGCAAGTCGGCGACAGGTAGCGGGGACAGCCGGAGCGGCGCGCCGCCCGACCCAGGGGGTGGGGACGGCGCGGATCCTGGGGCACAATCTGCGCCCGGAACCCCGATGTCCCCGCCCCCCCCGCCCGACATCGCAGACCCTCGCTATCAGGAGCTGCGCTATCTCGCCCGCCGCCTCCTGTCCTTCTCCCGCCGTCTCGACGACCCGGAGCCGACGGAGTTGGTGCACGAGTGTTTCCTGCGCCTCGCGCGTCATGACCGCTGGCTCGAATTGTCGGACAACGAGAAGCGCGCCTACGCGGCACGATCCCTCCGCAACACCCTGACCGACCTGCGCCGCGCGGCCTCTGCCGCCAAGCGCGGCGGCTACCAAGCGCGCCTGACCCTCGACGACCAGGAGGTCGCGGTCGACGACTCCCAGGCCATCGACCTGCTCGACCTGTCGGCGGCCCTCGAGGATCTGGCGCTCTGCTACCCCCACCACGCACACGTGGTGGAGCTGCGGTACTTCGGGGGCCTGGACCTCACGGCGGTATCCGAGCTGCTGTCCATCAGCCGACGCGCGGCCAGCCACGACTGGAACTTCGCGCGCGCCTGGCTCCACCGGCGGCTCTCGGACTCGTCCGGCGGCATGGCCCGGGAGCCGGAACCCGACGGTCCCGCTCCCGAGGGCCCGGTCGACCCCTTGGCGCCGCCGGCCTGAGCGGTCCGCGGCTCTACTCCTGGGTCTCGAGCCAGCGTTCGGCGTCGATCGCCGCCTGGCAGCCCATGCCCGCGGCGGTGATCGCCTGGCGGTAGACCTTGTCCGAGACGTCGCCCGCGGCGAACACACCTTCGATGTTCGTGCGCGTGCCGCCCTTCACGGTCACGTAGCCCAGCTCGTCGGTATCGAGCTGCCCCTCGAGGAAGCCCGTGTTGGGCTTGTGGCCGATGGCCAGGAACAGGCCGCCGCACTCGATCGTGCGCGTGTCGCCGCTCCGGGTGTCCTTCAGTCGCAGCCCGGTGACGCGCCCGGCCTCCACGTCGAGCACCTCGACCACCTCGGAGTTCCAGACGAACTCGATCTTGTCGTTGTGCTTGGCGCGGTCCTGCATGATCTTCGACGCGCGCAGCTCTTCGCGACGGTGGATCACGAGCACCTTGGACGCGAAGCGCGTCAGAAAGGTCGCCTCTTCCATGGCGGTGTCGCCGCCGCCGACCACGGCCACGACCTTGTTGCGGAAGAAGGCTCCGTCGCAGGTGGCGCAGGCGGACACGCCGCGGTTCCGCAGGGCCGTCTCCGACTCGAGGCCCAGCCACTTGGCGCTGGCGCCGGTGGAGATGATCACGGCCTTGGCGTGGTGCTCCTTGCCGTCGGTGGTCCACAGCTTCTTGACCGGCCCCTCGAGCTCGGCGCGGGCCACGTCGTAGGTCAGCACCTCGGTCCCGAAGCGCAGGGCCTGCTTGCGGAACAGGTCCATCATGTCCGGACCGGTGATGCCCTCGGGGAAGCCGGGGTAGTTCTCGACCTCGGTCGTCAGCATCAGCTGGCCGCCCGGGAGCAGATCGGGCGCTTCCGGCCGCGGCTCGCCCTCGAGCATCAGCGGCTCGAGGTTCGCGCGGGAGGCATAGATGGCCGCGGTGAAGCCGGCGGGGCCGGAGCCGACGATGATGACGTTGCGCAGATCGGTCATGGGGATGGGTCGTGGGCGGGCCCCGGGAGCGGGGCGACCGGCCACCGGGCCGCTGGGGCCTCGGTTCGGCCGAGGGGGGCGACTAGTCTAGTGTCCCGGATCGGGAGTTCCGAGGCGGGGCACCCGCTCCGGCGGACTCCTCCACCCATGAGCGATTCGACCCACGCCCCCCCCGCCTTCCGCGACACCTGGGAACCGCGCCTGCGTGCGCTCTGCGAGGAGCTGCGGGCCACCGTGCGAACCTCCCTGACCGGCGCCCTCGAGGCGGGAAGCCTCGACGCCCTCGGGCGGGCGGAGGGGATCGGCGCCGGTGACTTCGCCTTCGGCCTCGACGTGCCCACCGAGCGCCTGCTCGACGGTTGGCTCGAGCGCGTTGCAGCAAGGGCTCCCCTGTCGTTGATGACCGAGGACTCGGGTTGGCGCCACCGCGGCCCGGACGGGAGCGGTGGCGTGCGCGAGCTGCCCGACTTCGACCACGGCGGGCCACGCATCGCGATCGATCCGATCGACGGCACGCGCAACCTGATGCACGACCTGCGCAGCGCCTGGACCCTCGTCAGCTACTGCGACGCCGGTGCCGGGCCGCCGCGGCTGGGCGACGTTTGTGCGGGCATCGTCGCCGAGCTGCCCGATTCGCGCGGCGGGCGCTTCCGCGTCGTCAGCGCGGCCCGCGGCCAGGGTTGCCGCATCGAGGAGCGCGAAGTCGCGGACGGCCGGTTGCTCGGCGAGCGCAGGCTGACGGCGGACGACGACGACCGCGCCGACCACGGCTACTTCCCCTTCTTCCGCTACGCACCGGACCTGCGCGCGCCCATCGCGGCCCTCGAGTCGGCCTTCCTGCAGCGGCTCGAGACCCAGGAGCAGGCCCTGGTCGAGCACTGCTTCGACGACCAGTACATCTGCTCGGCAGGCCAACTCGTACTGACGATGCTCGGGCGCTATCGCATGGTCGTGGACGCGCGGCCGCTGGTGGCGGCTCGGCTGGGGCGCAGCACACGGCCTTCGAAGCCCTACGACCTGGCCGGGGCCGTGCTCTGCGCCCGCGAGGCCGGCTGCGTGGTCGAGGCCCCGGACGGCTCCGAGCTGGACTTCGAGCTCGACACGCTGACCCCGGTGGCCTTCGCGGCCTTCCACAACCCGGCCACGGCCCGGCGGCTCGCGCCCCACCTGCGGGCGGTGCTCGGGGTTTAGGAAGGGCCGCGGACGGCGCTCCGGCGAAATCGAGATTCCCTGGCAGGTGGCAGCGGCGATGCGCGCCACGGGAGGGTGACCCACACGGGTCCCCGAACATCCAGAACTCGATTCCCGGAGCCTGCCGTGATCGCCCGCATCGCCACCCTCGCCTACGGCCTGACCGCCTACACCCTGTTCTTCGGCACCTTCCTGTACCTGATCGCCTTCGTGGTCGGTCTGCCCCAGGTGCCCTTCACCCTCGACGGCGCTCCGGTCACCTCGACCGGCCTCGCGCTCGCCATCGACGTGGCCCTGGTGGCCCTGTTCGGCATCCAGCACGCGATCATGGCCCGCCCGGCCTTCAAGCGCCGCTGGACCAAGCTCGTGCCGGCCTCGATCGAGCGCTCGACCTTCATGGTCGCCACATGCGTCTGCCTGGCACTGATCTTCACCCAGTGGCGCGCGCTGCCCGGCACCGTCTGGAGCGTCGAGAACCAAGCCCTGGCCATCGGACTGTGGAGCCTGAACGGGCTCGGCTGGGGCATGGTCCTGCTGTCGACCTTCCTGATCGACCACTTCGACCTCTTCGGCCTGCGCCAGACCTGGCTCGCCTTCCGCGGCCGCCAGTACACCGCCCCGCGCTACGTGGAGCGCTCGCTCTACCGCGTCGTGCGCCACCCGCTCATGCTGGGCATGCTGATCGCTTTCTGGGCCACGCCGGTCATGTCCGTCAGCCACCTGATGTTCAGCCTGACCTTCACCGGCTACGTGCTGATCGGGACGCGGATCGAGGAGCGCACCCTGGTCGAGCTGCACGGCGAGGACTACCGCGACTACGCCCGCCGCGTTCCGGGCCTGGTGCCCTTCGCCAAGCCGCGCGGCGCGCGCAGCGTGCAGCCGGCGGCTTGAGCGTCCCCCTGCGGGGGACCGTCCAGCAGAAGAGGAGAGGAATCCCAGGGCCCGACGCGAACCGCTCGCGTCGGGCCCGCTTCGTGGCCGCGGAGCCGTGGGCCCCGTCCGACGACTTCGCGGTCGGCGGGTCGCCGCCTAGAATCGACGTCCATGCCGTCCTTCGAAGGAACCGTGCCCGTGCTCGCAGTTCTGTGTGGCGCGATCGTCCTCTCGGAGTGGTTGGTGCGCCGGACCTTCCTGCGCCACGTGGGCACCGCGCTGCTGGTGATCGTGGTCACGGCGGTCCTCGCCAACCTGCGGATCGTGCCGACCTACGGCAATGGCACGCCGCTCTACGACGCCCTCTTCGGAGAGGTCATCGCTCTGGCGATCTTCTGGCTGCTCCTGCGGGTCGAGCTGCGCCAGGTACTGAGGGCCGGGCCGGCCATGCTCGGGCTGTTCGCGGTGGGCTCGATCGGCATCGCCCTCGGCGTGACCGTGGCCATGTGGGCGGTCGGAGGCACCGCGACCTTCGGCGAGCACGGCGCGGGCCTGGGCGCCATGTTCGTCGGCACCTACACGGGCGGCAGCCTCAACTTCAACACCCTCGCCACCATCTACCGCGTGATGGACGACGGCGCCCTCTACGCCGGCGCGGCGGTGGTCGACAGCCTGATGACGACCGTCTGGATGGTGGTCGGAGTGCTGCTGCCGCGAATGCTCGGCGGGCGCGGCGGGAAGGTAGCCGAGGCCCTCGACACCGACGGCAGCTCAGGACCGGACCTCGGGCTCGACGACGACTCCGAGCAGTTGCATCCGATCGACCTGGGCCTCGCCCTCGGCCTGGGACTGGGGGCCCTGGCCGCGTCGCGCGCGATCTCGCTTCAGCTCGACGTCCGGGACATCGTCCACCTGCATCCCAACTTGATCTTGACCCTGATCGCCCTGCTACTGGCCCAGGTTCCGGCCATCGGTCGCATCAAGGGCACGCGCGTCCTGGGCATGTTCGCGGTCTACCTGTTCCTGGCCACCATCGGAGCCCTGTGCGACCTGAACGCCCTGGCTTCCCTCGGCGCGCTCGCTCCGCAGATGCTGCTGTTCGTCTCGATCACCCTGGCGGTGCACGGAGTGCTGGTCTTCGGCGCCGCACGCCTGTTCGGCATCGCGCCCGAGCTGGCCTCGGTCGCCAGTCAGGCGGGCGTCGGCGGCGGGTCCAGCGCCCTGGCCCTGGCGCGCAGCCTGGGGCGGTCCGACCTGGTCCTGCCGGCGATCCTGGTCGGCAGCCTCGGCACGGCGACCGGGACCTTCCTGGGGATGGTCGTCGGGAGCCATGTGCTGGGCGGCGCGACGGTCGGCTGATCCACTAGCACCATGCTGCAGCTCCTGCTCGTCACCCTCTGCGCGCTCCTCCCCCAGGGCGCCTCGATCGCCGAGAGCGTCGGTCACGAAGGACCGCGGCGCATCGCATTCGGCTCCTGCTATCGCCTGGAGGGTCCTGCCGAGGTCTGGTCGACCATCGCGGCAGCCGAGCCTGACCTCTTGGTGCTGCTGGGAGACAACGTCTACGCCGACAGCGACGATGCGAGCGAGCTGGCCGCGGCCTGGGCCCGGCTGGCGGCGATTGCGGTTTTCGCAGGGCTGCGCGAACGGGTGGAGCTCCTCGCCACGTGGGACGACCACGACTACGGGCGCGACGACGCCGGAGCCGAGTTCCCGATCAAGGCCCAGTCCCAAACGGCGCTCCTGGACTTCCTCGGCGTGGGCGACGACTCGCCACGCCGTGCGCGGGAGGGCGTCTACCACGCCCGGGTCTTCGGTCCTCCCGGCGAGCGAGTGCAGGTGATCGTGCTCGACACCCGTTACCACCGCACTTCCTTGACCCGCAATGAAGGCCCGCTGGAGGAATGGAAGTGGGCAGCGCCCTACCAGGCGGGCCCCGATGGCGAGGGAACGCTGCTGGGCGAGACCCAGTGGACCTGGCTGGAGCAGCAACTGCGCGAACCCGCCGAGCTGCGCCTGATCGGCTCCTCGATCCAGTTCGTCGCGCACGAGAGCGGTGGCGAGAACTGGGGCAACTTCCCCCACGAGCGCCGGCGCATGAATCGCCTCCTGGCCGCCACGGGGGCAAAGGGCGTGGTCTTCCTCTCCGGAGACCGGCACGCGGCCGAGCTCTCGGTGCTGCCCACGCAGCGCGACGGGCTCGACGCGGGCTATGCGCTGTTCGACGTCACCTCGAGCGCGCTCAACCAGTCGCGCACCTGGGCGCCCGAGCGCAACGGCCTGCGCCTGGGCGATCAGTGGTTCGGCCCGAACTTCGGCCTGGTCGAGATCGACTTCGACGCCGAGCGCCCCCACGTGGAGCTGTCCGTTCGAGACGCGGGCGACGGCGGCGTGCTGATGCGACGGCGCCTGTTCCTCGACGAGTTGAGCGCCCCGGCAATCGAGCCCGACGTCGTCGATCCGCGCGCCCTGTCGCGCATCGCCTTCGGCTCCTGCAACGACCAGCGCCGGCCCACGCCCCTGTGGGACCACGTCGTGGCCGCGAACCCGGACCTGTTCCTGTTCCTGGGCGACAACGTCTACGGCGACACCGTCGACATGAACCACCTGCGCGCCCAGTACGCCCTGCTCGCGGCGCAGCCCGGGTATGCGGCCCTGCGAGCCGGGACCCGGGTCCTGGCCACCTGGGACGACCACGACCTCGGACAGGACGACGGCGGCGCGAGCTATCCGCGCAAGCGCGACTCCAAGGAGATCATGTTCGCGCACTTCGACGTCCCGGCCGACTCCCCGCGGCGAGCGCGAGAGGGCGTCTACGGCTCGTGGACCTTCGGCCCGCCGGAGCGCTCGGTGCAGGTGATCCTGCTCGACCTGCGCACTTTCAAGTCGCCCTGGGTCAGACGCCACGAGGGTCCCGCCCGCGGCGACGGGCACCCCGGCGGCTACGCGCCGAACCTGGACCCCGGCGCCACCATGCTCGGCGAGGAGCAGTGGCATTGGTTCGAAGAGCAACTGCGGACCCCGGCGCGCGTGCGGCTGATCGGCACCAGCCTGCAGGCCCTCTCGGAGGGTTGCCACTGGGAGGGTTGGGCGATGATGCCCCTGGAGCGCCAACGCCTCCTCCACACGATCCGCGAAAGCGGCGCCGGTGGCGTGGTGCTGCTCTCGGGCGACACCCACTGGGCCGAACTGAGCCGCGTCGATCCCTGGGACTCCGGCGTCGGCTACCCCCTGTTCGAGTTGACCTCCAGCGGCATGAACCAGGGCTGGGAGTTCACCCAGATCGAGAACCCCCACCGCGTCGGCTCGCCGCTCTGGGTCGCCAACTGGGGGCTGGTCGAGATCGACTGGGAGCGCCCGGATCCCCTGGTGAGCTTGACCGCGACTGCCGAGGACGGCCGGCGCCTGCGCGAGGACGTTCCGTTGTCGACCCTTGCGCCGCCGCTCCGCCACGGTGGCGTCCGGTAGCCGGCGCGCGCGGCGACCCGGTGATGCGCGGCCACCCGGGGCGTACCCTGTCGACGCTGCGCTGGCGAGCGATGCTCCCCATCGGCCCCAACCCCATGTCCAAAGCCAACAAGAGCACCAAGCTCACCTCCGTCGTCCCGGCCATCGCCGGCGTCCTGCTCGGCCTCGCCTTCCTCGCGGCCGGCCTGACCTTCCTCCTGGACATGGTCCCGGAGCAACCCGACCCGCCCGAGGGCTCCCCCATGGCCCTGTTCATGGGCGCCATGGTCCCGACCGGCTACATGGCCTTCGTCAAGGTCTGCGAGGTCGCCGGCGGAGCGCTGGTGATGATCCCGCGCCTGCGCCGGCTGGGTCTGTTGATCCTGTGCCCGATCATCGTGAACATCGTCGCCTTCCATGTGTTCATCACCGGCGGCGAAGGCCTGATGGAGCCGATGTTCCTGGGCGTGGTCGGCCTGGCCGTGTTCTTGCTCCTGTGCGAATGGCGGGCATTCCTGGGCCTGGTTGCCCGTCGCCCCTGACAGCCTCGCCCGCTACTCGATTGGCACAAGAGCGCCCCTGCGAGCACTCGGCAGCCAGCGCTGCACCATTCCGTCCGCCCACGCCCGATCGAGACGCGCGACCTGAAGGCCTCCGCGTTCCGGGGAGGGCTCTGTCGGCTCCCACCGGTGATCCCGCTCGAAATCCGCGCTGCCACCAACAGGGCCAGACCATCTCAAGGGCGGTCGGGCGCTCGTTCCAGGCACCTTTCCGGTGGCCTTGGCCATCTCGAGGATCGATCCAACGAGGGCTTCTCCCAGGTGAGTGGGGCGTCCTCGCCGGTCGGTGGAGCGCTCCGCCCGGCCGCGCCCGTCAGTGGCGGCGAAAACCGCACTTTGACGGCAGTCTGACACTCGACGATCCGGTCCGGCCCGTGCGACGCTGTCCGACAGACGAAGCGCCGGCGACGGTGACCTACGGCAATGCCTTGGATCGACTTCGCGCGAGAACGGATCTGCCGAACATGCGATCGAGAAGCGATACCGACAATTCAGCGGGACCGAGGCCGATCAAGCGCCGCCTCAATGGAGCCGAGCGCCGCGAGGTGTTGAAGCGGGATGGCGGGCGATGCTTCGAGTGCCTGCGCGAGGCGCGCTTCAATGGCGAATCGGCCGCTCTGCCCGTCGACTTCCAGATCGAGGAGGCACACTTCTGCGCCTGGTCCCAGGGTGGCGCCACGGACCCGGAGAACGTCTTCATCCTGTGTCTCCCACACCACCGCGAATTCGATTGCACCGATGGCCGCGAACGCCTGCGCTTCGCCCTCGACGATGTTCGTGGTCGACCGGGCGAGGCCCTTCCCACGGCGGAGTACGAGCGCATCGCGATCGCTAGCGCGATCCACGCCGAGCCACGAGGCAACCTTCGCTCAGAGATCTGGCAACTGAAGGCTCGCTTTCCTGGAGGGCCGAGCCTGTTGGCCGAGGAGGCGGAGATCTTCCTGGCGCAGGGTAAGGCTGCCGAGGCGTGGCGAGCCGCTCGGGGGCTCCTCCGAGCAACGGACCAAGACGATGACATCGAACTCGCAGGAGCCTTCTCGATCGCCGCGCAGGCAGCCCAGATGTTCGGCGACATGAGCCTGGCCGTGGGGCTGACCGAGGAGAGCATCTGCTACGTGGACCGGGCTCCGCTCTCTCTTCGTTTCAAGACTCTGATTCGCACCAAGCGGACGACAGAGCTCGCGAACCACTTGATGACGTCTGGACGCGCATCCAAGGCCTTCGTCCGGATGGGGCAACTGGACGACCTGCGGGACGAACTGCGACTGATCGGAGTAGATGGTGAGCGAACGCTCGTCCACCTCGACGCCTTCATTCATCTACGCGATGTCGCTCGTTGGTCCAGCTACCCAAGAGGGCTCCGCCCCAGCGCGAGCTCCCTGGTCTCGAGATCCGAGTCCGTCGCCAATCGCGTCGAGGGACAGGGGGCCCTGCCCGAGGTTCGCCGAACACTCAATGTGGCCCATACCCTGTTCCAGCTCGGCTCCTTCGGCGAGTCGGCCGAGCGTCTGGAAGCGGGCGCTCTCGAGCTGATGGAAATCGGCGACGTTTGGAATGCGGCGCTCACCGGATTCCAAGCGGCAGAGTCCGTCTTGCGTTCGAGCGTCACCAGCGAAGTCGAGCGAGTCCAGCGAGCCCGAGGCTTGATCCAGACAGCGATACACGCTTCGAGCCGCGTCAAGAACGATGATGTCTACTGGCGCTACCTACTCGACGCCGGTCGTCGGCTAGGAATCCTCCGGACCCGCAGCGACGGGGGCACTCCACCGAGGTCAAGGGGCGCGCTACTCGACCGTCCCTACCGCCCCAAGAGCGCCGGACTGCGCCAAGCGACGCGCCAGCGGGAACAGATTCGCCTCATCCCGCGCCCGCACCGCCACTTCATGTCAGACCTGTCCGGTCTGCTCGAGCTCCCTGGATAGCGCGCCGACGACGCGTACTCGCTGCGATCCTCGGAGGAGGCGCTGGCGACGCCAGGGGCGATCGGAGCCCGGGAAGTGACGCCGAATTGCTGATCCAGGACACTAGCCTCCATGCTCCCAGCCCGCGTCCTTCGGGTCGTAGGACACCTCGCGCTGGGGGAAGTCGTCGAGTAGCGCCGCCGCGCGCTCGATCAGGGTGTCGCGGGACTCGGCGAGGTCCTCGGGGTCGTACTCGACCAGCTCGTGGGGGATCACGCCGATGCCCTCGATCCCGCGGCCATCGTTGAAGCGGCCCTTGTTGGAGGCGACCGAGACGTAGAGCGAGAAGAGGCCCGAGGGCAAGTCGATGGTGGTCTTGCTCGAGCTCATGCCGGCGGTCGGGCTCTCGCCGATCATGTAGGCGCGGCCGTCCTCCTTGAACATGCCGGCGCCTGTCTCCCCAGCGCTGCGGCAGGTGGCGTCGACGATGACGACGATCGGGCCGCCGTACTGGTTCGCGCCCGTCGAGCCCTGGGGCTTGGCGTGCTCGAGGGTGTAGCCCTCGGGGACGAAGCGGCCCAGGAGCTGCTCGTGGTCGAAGCCGCCGCCGGAGTTGCCGCGGAAGTCGAGCACGAGACCGGGCACCTGCCCGAGGGCCGCCAGGGCCGTGTCCATCTGCTCCACGACCGTGTCCTTGCAACGCCGCACCTGGACGTAGCCGTGGCCCGAGGGCAAGAGGCCGTAGTTGAGGTCATCGGTCGACTTCAGGCCCTCGGGGTAGAAGGCCGGGCCCCAGGGGGTCGGGTTGGACTTGCGGTAGGTGATGGTGCGCTGCTTCTTCTTGCGCTCGAGAGTCTTGAGCTCGACGTCCATCCGCGTGCCGACTTCCTGGGCCAGTCCCTGGTGCATGGCGTAGAAGCGCGCTTGATGGTCGGTGGAGAAGCTGAGCGTGTCCGAGAGCGTCTCGACGCGCCCGTCGAGCCACTTGCCGGCCTTCACGCCGTCGATCGCGACCACCTCCATGCCCGGCTCGAGGCCCAGGTCTGCCGCGTCGTTCCAGACGTTCTTGAGGTAGACCTTGCCGCCCGACTCGCACAAGAAGATGCCTGGGCCGGTCCGCTCCGGCTCTTCCGGCCAACGCACGTCCTCGCCGGCGGGCAGGGGCCGCACCTGTGCGTGACCGTCCTCGAGCCGCGCCAACAGGCGCACCAGGAGCACGAGGTGTTGCTGATCCGTCTCGACGTCCTTGGCCTCCTTCTTGAACTGCTTGGAGACCTTCTTCCAGTCGATCTGCTTGAGGTCGAAGAAGTGGCCACACTGCTGCTCGAGTTGGTCGAGGGCGAAGTCGATGTCGGCGGCGTAGTCGGTCTCGGCGGCGGACGGACCGACGAGGCAAGCGCTCGCGGCGGTCGGGGTCGTGGGGTTGTCGCGGCTGACCGCGGACGGCGGCGAGGCGAGGACAAGGATCAGCGGCAGGGACTGGATCAGGCGCAGCATGGGCCCATCCTAGCGCCGTGCCGCGGTCGCTCCGGCCTCGGCGCGAGCCAGGAACTCCTCCGCCAGGGCTCGGCGGTCGTCCACCCCGCTCGCCTCGGCAATGCGCGCGCGGATCGTCTCGTCGTCGACACCGGCGAGCCGTCCGAGGGTCACGACCGCGGGGTAGGCGTGGCCCTTCGAGCTCCAACGGGCGATATCAGCGAGTCCGTCCAAGGCCGTGGCGCGCAGCTCGGCGTAGAGGACCTCGTCGTGTCGCGCGGTCAGGCTCAGTAGCAGGAAGCTGGCCTTGTTGAGGTCGGTCCACTCGATCGAATCGAGCATCTGGACGAAGGGCTCGGGGTCGATGGACAGCTCCAACTCCGGGTGCGCGATGGCGTGGTCGACCAGCACCCCCAGGGCGCGGGTGGCGTTGTTCCGCACAGAGGAATCCGGATCGGACGCGGCGCGGGCCAGTTCGCGGGCGACCAGGGCCTTGTCGGCGCCGAAGGCCAGGGCCCAAGCCGCCGCCGCTCGGTGGTGGGCGTCGGCCGACTCGCGCAGGGTGCGCGCGACAGTCGCCGTCTGGCGCTGGGCGATCGCGACCGCTTGCAGCTCGACGGCGCGGCGCTGTTCGTACTTGGAGAGTGAGTAACCGTCCACGTGGTCCTCGCCCCAGACCCCCGCCTCGATCGCTTCGCCGAGGAGCTCCATGGAGCGGTCGTAGGCGGCGACCAGTGCCGGATCGAGTCGGGCATCGCCGTCGGGCTCGGGCAGCAGCCTGCGCTGGGGTCGTCCGACCTCGCGGATGCCGACCATCACGATCCGCTCCCCCGGGCCGAGCATCTCCATCAGGCTGACCTCGGCTACGCCTTCGAGGGCCTGGAGTCGCGCCAGGGCCGCGTCGCGGTCCAGCTCGCTGATGTCGCCCAGCGCCCAGCCGAGGGCCGCGACGACAGTCGCTCGATCGACGCTCCGCAGACCCCAGGTGTCGACGGCTGCGATGGGCGGTTCCTGGCGCGGAAGCGGGGAGGCGGAGAGGAGCAGCGCGACGAGGGACAGTGCAGCGAGTTGCATGGGCCGGAGGTTTCGTGGTGAAGCGGCGAGTCTCACCCCCACTCGCCGCCGAGGGATCAAGCGCTGCAAGCATCCGGGAGAAACTGCACCTGGCGGGCGGGGTAGGCGTTCGTACGGTGCCCCGCTGCGCCGGCTCGTGTGAGCCGTACACTCCGTCCCGTGCGAATCTTGATCGCCAGTCCGGCGCCGCGGGGATCCCTGGCAGGCAACCGACGGACCGTCCTGCGCTGGGCACGCTGACTGCGCTCCCTGGGTCACTCCGTGCGGGTGACGGCGGAAGCGGATCCCGGGCAGCTCGACCTCGGGGCCTTCGACCTGGTGATCGTCCTGCACCTGCGCCGCGGAGCCGCGTTGCTGCGCGCAGTGGCGGACCTGCCCCACCGTCCACACCTGATCGGCGCTGTCTCGGGCACCGACCTGTACCTCGAGCCGGGGATCGACGCGGAGCTCGTGGCCGAGTGCGATGCGCTGGTGACCCTGCAAGCCGAGTCGCGCCGAGCGCTTCCCGCCGGACTTCAGGCGCGCACGCGCGTCATCCTCCAGTCCGCGGCGAGCCCGCAGGTCCATCCGACGCCGAGGGACGATGTCTTCGAGGTCTGTGTCCTCGCTCATCTGCGGGCGGTCAAGGACCCGCTCCTGCCGGCCAAGGCGTCCGAGCTGCTGCCCGAGTCCTCGCGCATCCGGATCCTGCACGCGGGCGCCGTGCTCGACCCGGGCTTGGGCAAGCGGGCGGCGGAGCTGAGCCGCGACCTGCCGCGATGGAGTTGGTTGGGTGCACTCGATCGCGGCGCCGCCGCCGAGCTCCTGGGCCACTCCAAGGTCTGCCTGGTTCCCTCCCTCGCGGAGGGCGGCGCCGCGGTTCTGACCGAGGCCATCGTTGCAGGCGTCGCCGTGGTCGCCTCGCGCGTGCCGGGCAACGTCGGCGTGCTCGGGGAGGATCACCCGGGCTTGTTCCCCGCGGGAGATGCCGAGGCCCTGGCATCGATCCTGAGCCGCGCGGAGAACGACGGGGCATTCCTCGAGCACCTACGCGCGCGCAGCCGCGAACTCGCACCGCGCTTCGCCCCGCCGGTCGAGCGCCAGGCCTGGCGAGAGCTGCTCGAGGACCTCGAGCGGAGCCCCTCCTGAGCGCTCGACGTCCCTCGACTCAGGTGGCGGCTCGGATGTCGTCGATCGGAGACCCGACCTCAGGTCAGGGACTGCAAAGACCGCGGGCTGAGCGAATGGGATCGGGTCTCGAGGACCAGATCCCGTTCGACATCGGGGAACAGATGCAGGAATTGTCCGCCCTCCTGCCCCGCGATCGGTCGGGGCGCCTCGCCGCGCACGCCCGCGCCCGCCTGGACGAAGGTCCACGGCGCCGGGCGGTCGCAGCTGACGCGCACGCGCACGCGGCCGTTCTCGCGCGCGACCTCCACGAGACGGACGTTCGGATGACCGAGTGCAACCTCGCGCCAGGGAACCAACTTCGCCAGCTGCGGCCTGGCGATGGACTCACCCGCGACCGTCACGTCCACCGCCAACAGGGCCTCGCCTTGCGGCAGCGACACCTCCGCGCAGGCAGCGGCCAGGTCCAGGGTCCAGACCTTGCCCCGCCCGCTGCGACCGATCTGCCCGCCGAAGCTCCACTCCCGCGCCAGGTCTCCGTCGGACTTCCACAACCGCGCGTTGCCTTCCACCTCGGCCGCACCGCCGTCGTCGAGGGCCCAGACCTCGACCCGACCGCCGCGCTGGGCCAGGGACATGGCCCGCGGCGCGAAGGCCCGCGCCAGGGCGAAGTGCAGGGCCTTCCAGCGGCCGTCGCGGTCGATCGTCGACCAAGTCGGCGCGGCCCAGGGCTCGTTGAGCTGCCAGAGCAGCGCGCCAGAACAGCGCGCCGAGCGCCGCCAATGCTCGATCCCGAGCAGCATCCCCTCGGCTTGAAGGATCTGCGTCAGCCAGAGTTGATCGGCGAAGGTGCGCGGCAGGCGGTGTTCGCGTCGCAGGTACTCGAGCAGGCGCGCCGTGCCCACGCCTGAACGCTGGCGGTGCCCCACCGCGTCCGAATCCAATCTGCGCTGCGCGGCCGGGATGCGCGCGTTGAACGTCGCCGGCGCCGGGAAGCTCTGGAACCCGAACTCGCTCACGAAGCGGTGGCGGCTCGCGGTCTGGCTCTCGAAGGGCTCGCCCCCGTGCCAGACTCCCCACAGGTGTGCGTCGCCCGAGTCCGGCGAGTTGAACGCCATGCGATCGCCCGAGGGCGAATGCGGGCTGCCGGGCCACCAGGGGCGCGTGCCGTCGTGGGCGGTGACGACCTCGGGCAAGAGCCGGTCGAAGAGCCGACGGTAGTCGCTCCAGGACATGCGTACATCGGTCCAACGCGGACCCGAGAGGCCGTTCTCCAGCTCGTTGTTGCCGCACCACAGCGCCAGCGACGCCCGGTGCTGCAAGCGCCGCACGTGCTCGGTGGCCTCCGCGCGCACGTTCGCCATCCACTCGCGGTCGAAGGTCGGATAGGTGCAGCAGGCGAAGGGGAAGTCCTGCCAGACGATCAGGCCCAGCTCGTCGCAGCGGTCGTAGAAGGCGTCTGAGGCGTAGGGCCCGCCGCCCCACACGCGCAGGCAGTTCATGTGGACCGCGGCCGCTTCGTCGACCAGGGCGGCCTCGGCCCCGGCGGTCGCGCCGCCTTGGGTCGGCAGGGCCAGCGGCGGCACGATGTTCGACCCGCGGGCGAAGAAGCGTCGGCCGTTGGCCACGAAGGCGAAGCCCTCGCCATCGGCGTCCGGGCGCCGCTCGAGCTCGAGGCGGCGCAGGCCGATCCGGCGGCTCCAGCGGTCGAGCTCGGCGCCATCGCGATCGTGCGCGACGACTTCGAGGTCGTAGAGGGGTTGGTCGCCCAGCCCCCGCGGCCACCAGAGTCTGGGATCGTCGACGCGCAGACCCAGCTCCGACCGTGCGCCGCCAACCGTTGCGGTCGCCTCTGCGATCGACTCGCCCGCGAAGGACAGCCGTGAGGTGACGACGACGGACCCGCGGCCGACGCGATCCAACTCGACGCCCAGGCGCAGGTCGACCCGACCGCGGCGGTGCTCCTGATCCACTCGCACCCAATCGATCCGCGCCAGGTCGGTCGCCTCCAACCACACGCTCCCGGTGATCCCCACCGGCACGACCTTCGGCGCGAAGTCCCAACCGAAGTGCACCGGCGGCTTGCGGACCCAGGCCCCCGAGTGGTCCTTGTCGGCGCCGACGCCCCAGGCGGGCAGGTTGCGTTCGAGATCGCGCTCGGTGAGGTAGGCGAAGATCGGCTCGAAGTCCACGCGCAGGGCGTGGGTGCCGGGCTTGGAGCCGGTCAGGTCGAAGTCCCAGGTCCGCATGGCGTTGTCGGTGCGGCCCAGATCCCGTCGACCCAGTCGGACCTGCGCCAGGGTGTCGAGCCCGCCGAAGCGCAGGCGCAGGCGGCGCGCAGCGGCGAGCTCGGCAGGGATCGCGAGCTCGTCGCGGTAGCTCCAAGTGGCCCGCGGCACCCACTGCCAATCGAGTTCGGCCAGACCCTCCTCGAGCGGCGGCAGGAGCCCCGCCGCCAGCAGCGAGGCCTGGACCGATCCCGGCACCACCGCCGCGATCTCGCCCTCGACGCGGGGCCGCCGTCCCGCTTGGCGCAGGGTCCAGCCGCCGACCTCGACGCTGCAGTTGGCGCTCACTCGGCGAAGTGGAGCCAGCCCCAACGCAGGGGCAGGTGCATGTCGACCATGCCCTGGGGCGACCAGACCCAGTTGTGCTCGGGGGTCTTGGGCACCTTGCGGTAAGCGCCCTCGTGCACCTCGAGGTCCCACTGCACGCGGCTGAAGTTGAGTAGCCACCTGTCGCCGACCTCCGGCGCCGCCGGCGTTTCGGTGTGGATCCCGAGGGCCGCGAAGGGGATCGCGATCTCCACCGTCCAGCCGCGGTCGGTGTCGGTCGGGTCGTTGAGCGTGCCGTCGAGCTGCACCGCCGTGCGGAGCCCTTCGATCCGCCACTCGCTGTCGGCCGGCCCGCCCATGCGGTAGGGCTTACGCAGCACCAGGTCCCAGACGGTGCCCAGGGCGTTGACCTCTAGCTCGTAGTAGTTGAGCCCGTCGCAGGAGGGGTTCAGGAAGACCTCGAAGTCGTTGTCGTGGAAGATCACCGCGTCGCGCTCGGTGAGGGTCGCCCACAGGTGCGGCTCGACCAGCTCGGCGGCGATGTAGAGGTGCTGGGCGTCCCACAGCAGCTTGGCCCGCGTGCGGTGCCGCGGCTCGGGCTTGAGCGGCCCCTCGATGTCCACGAAGTCCTCGGTCCACTCGGCTGCGGCCCAGGCCTTCTTGGTCAGGTCCCCGTCGATCTCGAAGGTCTCCGCCGCGCGCTTGGCGGTGTAGCGCCGACGCACCTGGCGCCGCGGCAGCTCGCGCTCGTAGGGCGCCAGATCGGTCTCGTCCTCGGGGTCCAGGTCGCTGGGGTGCATGGATCTCTATGGGGGTCTCAGCCCTTGAGCCCCTCGCTGGCGGAGCCCTGGACGAAGAAGCGCTGGCAGACCACGAACAGCACCAGCACCGGCGCCGTGGTCAAGACGCTGGCGGCCATCAGCTCGGTCCACTGGGTGCCGCCGTGCTGACTCTGGAACATCCGCAGACCCAGCGCCAGGGTGTACTGCTCCTGGTGGTTGACGAACACCAGCGGCGCGATGAAGTCGTTCCAGGAGGCCACGAACTGCAACAGGGCCACCGTCGCCAGGGCCGGCACGGCGTTGGGCATCAGCACCCGCCAGAAGGTCGCCCAGCGGCCGCAGCCGTCGATCTCCGCGGCCTCGTCGAGTTCTTTGGGCAGGGTCAGGAAGAACTGCCGCAGAAGGAAGATCGAGAAGGCGCCGCCGAACCAGGCCGGCAGCCACAGGGGCACGAGCGTGCCGATCAGGCCCAGGTGCTTGAACAGGAGGTACTGGGGCGCCATCAACACGGTGAACGGCAGGGTCATCGTCGCCAGGACGATGCCGAACACGAGCTGCCGCCCCCGCCAGCGCAGGCGCGCCAGGGCGTAGGCCACGATCGCGCTGGAGAGGGTCATGCCGAGGGTCGACAGGCTCGCGACGAGCACGGAGTTGCGGAAGTAGCGCGGGAAGTCGGCGGAGGGGCTGGTCCACACGTCGGTGTAGTTGTCGGCGGCGGTCGCGGCGGCTTCCGCCCAATAGGCGGGCTCCAGGGCCGAGCGCGGCGCACCCTCGGCGTCGACCACCACCGGCAGCAGCCCCACGTCCGCCGACAGGGCTTGGCTCTCCGGCTTCAGCGACGTCGACAGCATCCAGAACAGAGGCAAGGCCCACACCGCCCCCACCAGGACCAGCAACGGATACAGCAGCCAAGCCTGCAAACGCGAGCGCCTCACACCGCCTCCGTCTGCACGAAGCGTCGTCCGAGCCGCAGGGCGATGGCCGTCAGCCCGAGGATGACCAAGAACTGCAACCAGGCCAGGGCGCTGGCGTAGCCCATGCGGCCGTACTGGAAGGCGTTCTGGAAGATCGACATGGTGAAGACCTGGGTCGCCCCCGCCGGACCGCCGCGGGTCATCACCAGGGGCGCGGCGAAGACCTGCGCCGCCCAGATGATCGAGACGATCAGGTTGAACATCAGCGCCGGGCCGATCGCCGGCAGCACCACCGCGCGCAGCCGCCAGATGGCCGAAGCACCGTCCAGGCCCGCCGCTTCGATCAACTCCCGCGGCACGCCGCGCAGGGCCGCCGTCAGCACCAGCACCTGGGAGCCGACCACCCAGGCCCCCATCACCACCAGGGACATCAGGGCGAAGCGCCCGTCACCGAGGAAGTCGACGCCGGACAGCCCGAGCCGCCGCAGAACCACGTTGAACAGCCCGAATTCCTGGTGGTAGAGCCACATCCAGCCGATGGCCGAGGCAACGATCGGCACGAGCACCGGCGCGAAGACCACCGCCCGCACCACTTCGCGCCCGCGCAGCCGCTGTTCGAGCAGCAGCGCCAGGCCCAGCGACACCAGGAAGTTGAGCGCCACCGCCGCGGCGGTGTAGACGGCGGTGTTGCGGATGCTCTGCCAGAACACGGGGTCGTCCCCCATCTCCCGGTAGTTGTCGAGTCCGATCCACAGGGGCGACTCGATCAGGGCGTAGTCGGTGAATCCGGTGTAGAGCGCCAACCCGACCGGCACGGCGAGGAAGACCACGGCTCCCACCAGGAAGGGCGAGGCCCAGATCCAGCCGGCGCGGTGCTCGGTAGCGCGACTCACCCTGTGACCTCGCCCACGCCCCTGGCGCGCTGAGCAGGAGCCACGCAGTCGTTGAGCCCGGGATTCACCGTCGCATCCTAGCGACGGCGGGCGCAGGCCTGCAGGCCCGTCCCTCGAGCCACGAGCCGGAGGGTCTCGGGAATCCGGGCACCCGTGGCGCTACCACACGATCTCGGATCGCACTCGGTCCGCGGTGCGCGGGAGGGCTGATCCGCGGCCCGGCTTCGGACCGGGAGCGCGGTTCGGTCAGCGGTTGTCGCTTCCGACCGACTCGATCCGATCCATGGTCAGGCGTGCGTTGATCTCGCTGAGGACGTTGAGGTGCGGCGCGGCTCCCGGGGCGGGGCGGTGGCGGAAAGCGTCGATTCCGAAGGGACCGCGGTAGCCAGCGGCAGCGAGGGCGCGGCCGACTTCATTGCAGGCGGCGAGCACCGTGGAATCGTCCGCGCGGCCGAGGTGATTCGGGTCGGCCGCGTCGGTTCGCGTCCAGGCGCCCTGGCGAGTGGTGAGCTGGAAGCCGGGGGTGAGCACTTGGACGTTGCCACTGGCCGTCACGGCACCGCAGACGGTGAGCTCTTCGACGACATCGGCCCAGGGCTCCACCACTACCGGCCCGCGGGCCAGGCTCGCGGCGAGCCAGGCGCGGTCGGGGCCCTCGACGCGTCCGGCCGCGAGTCGGCGGCGGCCGCGGCCCGCCGCGCCGAAGGTCCGGCGCACGAGCCAGCCCAGGGCGGCCGGGCGTGCGACGAGAGACAGAGCTTCGTCGAGGTCCGAAGCAATCCGTTTCTCGAACGCCGGGCCCTCCAGGCGCTCGCGCAGCTCCGCCGCGAAGGGGCGTGCGTTGACGCGGCGCAGGACGTCGACGTCCAGGACGCCGCGCGGCGTCGCACCCGCCCGCTCGAGCAGACCCACCGCCCGCGGGGTCGGACACCAAGCGCGACCCTCGAGGCCGGCGGCCGCGCCGGGCGGAGTGCGCTCGTCGACGATCAGGTCACCGGGTGCGAGGAAGCTGCGCCCGCGCGCCGACTCCTCGACCAGTCGCGCTCGCTGCCGGGCGAGGACGGCGAGCATCGCCGCCGTGGGCTGGTAGCGGCGCGGCACCGCGAGCTCCTCCTCGGCATCGAAGTTGAGCACCCAGGCCACGGGTGCGCGCCTCGTGGCAGCAGCCACGGCTCAGACTCGCTCCCGCCGCGCCCGGTAGCGCTCGCGCGCGGCCTCGAGCAAACCCTGGGCGCGCGTCTGCACGCGCTCGAGCTCGGTGCCCACGTCCGCGCCCATCCAGATCGCGTCGAAGGCTTGGACCATGAGGTCGCTGGTCGCCTTCCACGCGCGGGTCTCGGGCAAGACCGACACCGCCGGGCTCTTGGCCACGGCCTCGTGCACGGCGACGAAGGGATTGGGGTGCCCGACCAGGAAGTCCGGCGACGTCGTCGCCAGGGGGCTCGGCTTGCAGTGGGCGCGAGCCAACTCCTCCTGGGACTCACGCGTCTGGGTGAAACGCACGAACTCCCAGGCCTCCTCCGGGTGCGGGCAGCCGCGGGGGATGCCGATCGTGTCGCACTCGAGCAGGCCGCGCGGACGCGCCGGGTCCAGGTCCGCGGCGGGCACCGGCACGGGCGCGGCGACGTAGTCGAGGTTCGGCGTGAACTGCCGCGCGAAGTTGGCCATCCAGGGTCCCTGGACGGTCATGGCCACCCCGCCCGACAGGAACGGATCCGCGGCGGACAGCATCGTGCGTTCCCAGGACAAGCCGAAGGAGCGCGAAGCGGCGCGGCCGTGGCGCTCGGCGGTGTCGGAGACCCACTGGTAGGCGCGGCGGCAGCCTTCCGAGGCCAGACTCATGCGCGGCGGGCGCTCGCCGTGACCGGGCTCCATCAGCTCGGCGCCGAACAGGCTCGGCCAGACGTAAGGCCACCACAGCGGAATGTTCTGCAGGAAGCCCGCGCGGGTGATGCGGCCGTCGGCGCCGCGCTCGACCAGGCGTTCGGAGACCGCGTCGAGTTCTTCGATCGTCGCCGGCGGCGCGTCGAGGCCGACCTGGGCCAGGCGCGCGCGGTTGGCGTAGAGCACCAGGCTGTAGCAGGTGTTCGCGCCGCACCACAGCCGGCCCTCGTGCTGCAAGAGGCGTTCGATGGCCGGAGCGTAGTAGCCGCTCGCCAGCTCCGCCCCACCGGGGAAGTCGTCGAAGGGCATCAGCGCGCGCGCCTCCGCGAAGTAGGGCACGTTCCAGGAGAACAGCCCCACCACGTCCGGCGGGTCACCGCCGCCGATGGCCACCATGGCCTTGGAGAAGATCTCGGCCACGGGCACGCGCTCGACCCAGGAGCGGTCCTGGCTGGCGTTGAAGCGATCCACGATGCGCTGGACCGCCTCGCCCTCGGCGCCGGTCCACTTCTCCCAATAGCGCAGGTGCACGCGCCCGGCCGGGACGGTCCGACGGCGGCCGGGAGTCAAGAGGGCCGCGGCGCCGGCCGCACCGAGCAGGCCCAGGGCGACGCGACGGCTGACGCTGGCGCCGGGGGCGGTGGGCTCGGGGGAGGCATCCAAGGTGGGGCGCGGCTCCTCGCCGGCCGCTGGCGCCGGCAGCGCGGCGCACACCGTACGAAAAACCGTGATTGGCTGAACTATCGCCGCACCCCGGCACTCCCCCCTCGCATGAACACACCCCGAGCCCTGTTCGCGATCGCCCTCGCGGCCCCCCTCTCGGCTCCCTTCGCCGAGGCGGCGACGATCCACGTCGACGCCGCGGCCACCGGCGCCGCCGACGGCACCACCTGGACCGACGCCTTCGGTGACCTGCAGTCCGCCCTGGCCGCCGCCTCGGCCGGGGACGAGATCTGGATCGCGGCCGGGGTCTACACCCCCTCCGACATCGACGCCACGGCGAGCTTCGTGCTGGTGGACGGGGTCGCGCTCTACGGCGGCTTCGCGGGCGGGGAGACGAGCCTGGCCCAGCGCGACTGGATCGCCAACCCGACTCGGCTGTCCGGCGACATCGGGCAGGACGACGAGGTCGGCAGCGGCCTGTCCTGGTACCTGAGTTGGAACATCCACAGCGCCAACTCGGGGCACGTGTTGCGGGCCCAGAACGTGGGGGCGGGAACGATCGTCGATGGCCTGACGGTCGAGGCGGGCCTGCTCGGCCCGGCCGGGACACCGGCGGGCTCCGAGCTGATGGTCGGCGGCGGTCTCTATTGCCGGGACGCGTCCCCGGTCCTGCGTAACGTCACGTTCGCGCACTGCGAGGCCGCCTTCGCCTCGGGCGGCGCGGCCTACGTGTTCGACGCCAGCCCGATCTTCGAGGACTGCAG
Organism: Engelhardtia mirabilis; assembly: GCA_007751255.1. Lineage (GTDB taxonomy): Bacteria > Planctomycetota > UBA1135 > UBA1135 > Engelhardtia > Engelhardtia mirabilis. The sequence continues at coordinate 2,527,510 of CP036296.1, read as the reverse complement.
CTTCCTCGAGAACTACACCCACCTCGGCAACGCCGGTGCCTTGTACGTGGCGGGCGCTAGCGAGCCGACGATTCGCCGCTGCAGCTTCGCCCGCAACGTGGCCGTGGCCGCCAGCGGTGACGCCTCCGGCGGAGCCGTCTACCTGTTCGGGACGCTCCCGGTCGAGGTCACGGGTTGTCTGTTCGAGGACAACCAGACCAAGCAGTTCTACTCGGTGAGCAACTACCCCACCCACGGCGGCGGCCTGTCGTCGTTCCTGGCGGGCGTCGAGATCCGCGACTGCGTCTTCCGGCGCAACCGCTCGCAGCTCGGGGCCGGCCTGATGACCTGGGGTCCGACCCTGGTGGTCAACTCGGTATTCGCCGACAACGTGGCCTTCGAGGTGCCCGGAACGATCACCGACCAGGGCGGTTGGGGCGGCGCCGCGATGGTCAACTCCTACGCCGGTGCCGAGTTGCGGATGGTCAACTGCACCGTGGCCCACAACACGGCCGTCAAGTACGCAGGCCTCTACGCCGGCAACAACGCCACCATGACCATCGACAACTCGATCCTGTGGGGCAACCAGGCCTCCAACGTCGAGATCCAAGGTGGTTGGAAGGAGCAGCTCGGCGGCAGCTTCGATCTATCCTGGTCCTGCGTCGAGACGATCTTCGCGCCCCACGCGCCGGGCGAGGACCCGATCGAGCCCTCGAAGCTGCCCGGCTGCACCGACCAGGACCCGCTGTTCGTGGTCCCCGGCGTCGGCGGGGACCTGCACCTGTCGGCGACTTCGCCCTGCGTCGACGCGGGCCGCAACGACCTGGTCGCGGGCCTGGCCCTGCTCGACCTGACGGGTGGCGGACGCAACCAGGACGACCCGGCCGCGGACGTGGGCTCGGGCGGCGCACCGCTGGTCGACATGGGCGCCCACGAGCGCGGCGCCCAGGCCCTGACCGTCGACACGGCCCAGTTGTCCGTGGCAGCGGGCGGCGCCCAGCACCTCACCCTCGACCTGGGTGCGACCCAGGGCGGCAGGCCGTACCTGGTGGCCGGCAGCCTCTCGGGTACCTCCCCCGGGCTCCCGGTCGACGGCCTGGTCGTGCCCCTCGTGCTCGACGCCTACACCTCGACGACCCTCACCGCAGCCAACCAGGGTGCCCTCGTCGAGACCTTCGGGATCCTCGACCAGGACGGCCGCGCCCAGGCGGCCATCGCCCTGCCCCCCGGCGCGCCCGCGGCACTGGTGGGCCTGCGCGCCGACCACGCGGCGATCGCACTCGGCGCGGCGGGAGTCAGCGCTGCCTCGGGCTCGACGCCGCTCGAGTTCCTTCCTTGAGCGCCCGGGCGGCGTCGGATCGTCTCCGCCCCCACTAGACTCGCGGCGTGGTGACCCATGCCCTCCTGGCCGCCCTGCGGGCGCGCACCTACGCCGAGCAGGTCCTCGAACCGGCCGCCTTCCCCGTCGACCAACGCCTGCGGGCCGAGGTCTTGCGTCCCGGCCGTGCGTTGACGGCCCGCGAGGCGGCGCAGTCCGAGGGCTGGCAGCCGGTGGAGCCCGGCTGGCGCTGGGGGCCGGTCTGGTCGACGGCCTGGTTCCGGCTGCGAGGTGAGGTTCGCGAGGGGCTCGATCCGGGGCAGACCTGGCTGCGCTTCTGCTCGGGGACCGAAGCGTTGCTCTGGCGCGACGGCGCGCCGACCCACGGGCTCGACGAGAACCGGCGCCGGATCCCGATCGACCCGGTGGGCGCGCCCGGCGACGCGGTGGAGCTTCTGATCGAGGCCGACTGCAACCGGCCCCTGGGCGCGACGACCTTCTTCTTCGACGAGGCCGAGGTCCGCCGGCGCTGGGCGGAGCCGAACCCGGGGCGCTTCGAGGGCGCGGGCCTGTGTCGACGCGACCCGGTGGCCTGGCGCCTCTTGCACGCGTTCCTGTTCGTGGCGGACCTGGTCGAAGACCTGGGCGACGGCACGGCACGGGGCGACGCGCTCCAGGCGGCGCTCGAGCACGTGCGCACGCTCGTCGATCCGCGCGAGCCCGGCGTGGGTGCTGCGGCCGCTCTCGACCACCTCACGGGCGTCCTCGCAAACGGAGCGACCGACGACGCCGGCCGCTGCTTCGCGGTGGGCCACGCCCACCTGGACACGGCCTGGCTCTGGACCACGGCGCAGACCCGCCGCAAGGCACTGCGGACCTTCTCCACCGCCCTGCGCACGATCGAGGACTCGGGCTCCTTCCACTTCCTGTGCAGCCAACCCCAGCAGTACGCCTGGCTCGAGGAGGACTCGCCACAGCTCTTCGAGCGCGTGCGCGCCGCCGTCGATGCCGGCCGCTGGGAGCCCCTGGGCGCCATGTGGATCGAGCCCGACGCGAACATGCCCTCGGGCGAGAGCCTGTGCCGTCAGCTCGAGCAGGGCACGCGCTACATGGAGAGCCGCTTCGGCGTGAGCGGTCGCCAGCGCCTGCTCTACCTGCCGGACACCTTCGGCTTCTGCGCCAGCCTGCCCCAGCTCGCGCGCCTCGCCGGCCTCGACACCTTCATCACCAACAAGCTGTGGTGGAGCGAGACGACGACCTTCCCCCACACGACCTTCACCTGGCGCGGGCTCGACGGCAGCGAGATCCTGGCGCACCTGACGCCCGGCCAGGACTACAACGCGACGGTGCACCCGGTGGAGCTGCGACGCGGCGAGCGCATCACGGCCGAGCGCGAGACGGCGGGCGTGGACGATTGGCTCCTGCCCTACGGCTTCGGAGACGGTGGCGGCGGGCCGACGCCGGAACAGGCTTGGCGTGCCGAGTTGGCCGCCGATGCCGAGGGCTTGCCGCGGGTCGACACGCGCGGCACCGCGGCCTTCTGCGAGCACCTGCACGCCGAGGTCGCCGCCGCCCGCGACGCCGGGCGCGAGCTGCCGGTGCACGAGGGCGAGCTGTACCTCGAGTTGCACCGGGGCACCTGGACCAGCCAGGCCTCGCTCAAGCAGCTCAACGCCTTCCTCGAGGCGCGCCTGCGCGGGTCCGAGGTGATCGCGGCCCTGACCGGCGACGAGGACCGCGCCGCCACCTGTGAGCGGGTTCAACGGACGCTGCTCCTGAACCAGTTCCACGACATCCTCCCCGGCTCGGGCACGCGCGAGGTCGTGGAGGAGGCGGTCGACGCCTACATCGAGGCCCTGATCGAGTTGGACCGCGGTTGGAAGAAGGACGCGACGCGCCCGACGGAGGTGGTCTTCAATCCGTCCACCCGGGCGCAGGTCCTGTGCTTCGGCGAGGAGCCGCTCGCCGGGCTCGGCCTGACCCTGCGAACCGGCGGCAGCCGCGCCGTCGCCGCGGGCGAGCTGGACGACCTGACCCTCGTCACCGATCACTTCCGCGCGACCTTCGACGAGGCGGGGCGCGTGCGCTCGCTGGTCACCGCCGCCGGGCGCGAGTTGGCGATCGACGGCCGCCCCATCGCGGCCCTGCGCCTGCACGACGACCGCCCGCGTCGCTGGGAGGCCTGGGACATCGACCCCGAGGACCACGCGCGCTTCGCGGAGCTCGACGGCCCCTGCACGAAGATCGAGCCCCTGACCGGCGGTCCGGGCCTCGTCTTCGAGCGCCGACTCGCCACCGGCACCGTGATCAAGATCACCTGGCGCGCCAGCGCCGACGGCCGCGGCCTGGGCGCGAGCATCCACTGCACCCCGTGGAAGGAGGAGCGCAAGCTCTTGCGGATGGCCTTCCCCGTCGCCGTGCGCGCGGACCATTGGAAGGCGTCGATCCCCTTCGGCTTCCTCGAGCGGCCCCTGACCCTGGACACGCCCTCCGAGCGCGCGCGCTTCGAGGTGCCGATCCAACGCTGGATGGATCTGTCGGGCGACGACGCGGGCCTAGCCGTGTTGAACGACTCGAAGTACGGGGCCAGCGGCGCGGGCGACACCCTCGGCCTGTCGCTGCTGCGCGCGACGCGCTTCCCCGACCCGGCCGCCGACAGCTCCCTGCCGCTCAGCTTTCGCATCGAGCTCGTGCCCCACGACGGACCCGCGCCGTTGGCGGAGATCACCGCCCGCGCCGAGGCCCTGCCCTGGAGCGGTGATCCGGCGCGCATCGACGTGGACTCGGCGCGCCGGGCGGGCCCCTTCGAGCTCGTCCAGGTTGCCGGCGGCGGCGCGGCGTTCGTGTCGTCGCTGCGGCTGATCGATGGCGGCTTGCGACTGCGGATCTGGGAGGGCGTCGGAGCACCGGTGGACGTCTCGGCGAGCTTCCCGGCCCCCGTCCGCGCGGCGCGCGCCGTGGACCTGCGCGGCGCTGCGGATCCGCGCCTCGCCGTCGAGCTGAAGGACGGTCGGCCGCACCTGCGCCTGGCCCCGTTCCAGGTCGCCACCCTCGACGTCGAGCTGGACCGATGAGCGACCTGCGCGAGCTCGACCCGCTGCTGGTGCCGGCGCCCAGCCGGCTCACCCGACGCGAGGGTTGGCGCGCCGACCACGTGGCCGACCGTCGGCGCGACACCCGCTACGCAGAGGAGGCCTACCGCCTAGACGTGGACGAGCACGGCGTGTTGATCACCGCCCTCGGCGAGGCCGGCTTCGCCCGTGGCGAGGCGACCCTGGCCCAGTTGCGGCGCCAGTACGGCACGCGCCTGCCGCGGCTCACGATCGAGGACGCGCCGGCCTGGGGCGAGCGCGGCTACATGCTCGACGTCAGCCGCGATCGCGTGCCGACGAATCACTTCTTGGTCCAGCTCGCCGAGCGCACGGCGGCGCTCAAGCTCAACCACCTCGAGCTGTACACGGAACACACCTTCGCCTACCGCGACCACGAGGAGGTCTGGCGCGCGGCCTCGCCCCTGACCGCGGCCGACGTGCGCGGCCTCGATGCCCTGCTCGCGAGTCGGTCCGTGCGCCTGGCCGCCAACCAGAACTGCTTCGGCCACCTGGAGCGCTGGCTGCGCCTGCCGCGCTACGCGCCCCTGGCCGAGACCCTGGGGTGCTTCGTGTTCGAGGGCATCGAGCTGCAAGGCCCCTTCAGCCTGTGCCCCACCGACGGGCGCAGCCTGCCCTTCGTCGAAGGCCTCCTGGACGAGCTGCTCGAGAACTTCAGCTCGCGCGTGGTCCACGTCGGCTGCGACGAGACCCAGGACGTGGGCCAGGGTCGCTCGCGCGCGGAGGTGCAGGCCGTGGGTGTGTTCGAGGTGTATCGCCGGCACCTCGACGGCGTCGCCGCCGCGGCGCGCAAGCGGGGTTTCGAGCCGCGCTTCTGGGCCGACATCGCCCTGCACTTCCCCGACCGGCTGGCCGAGCTCTCCGCCGACCTGGTGCCGGTGGCCTGGGGCTACGAGCCCGACCACCCCTTCGACGCCCAGGCCGGTGCCCTGGCCGCGAGCGGTCGGCCCTTCCACCTGTGCTGCGGCACCTCGGCCTGGCGCAGTTTCACCGGGCGCACCACCGAGCGCCGCGCCAACCTCGCGGGCTGCATCGCCGCCGCTGCGGTACACGGCGCCCGAGGCGTGCAGATCGCCGAGTGGGGCGACGTGGGGCACCGCCAGGTGGAGCCCATCGGTCGCCTGGCCCTGGCCGAGTTCGCGAGCCGGGCCTGGAACCCGGCGGCGCAGCCGGACCCGCGCGCGATCAGCCTGCAGGTCTTCGGCGACGAGAGCCTGCGGCTCGCGGACTGGCTCGCGGAGCTGGGCGACGCCGACCGCGACCTGCGCGCGGTGTCGGGCGTCCCCGAGGCGGACGGCTCGCCGCGCCGTTTGACCAACGCCACCGCCCTCTTCGAGCGGCTGCACCCCTCGGGCTTCCCCTTCCGCTTGCCCGCAGATCCCGCGCCCTGGCACGCGGCGCTCGAGCGCCTCGCCGACCTGCGCGCCGCGCGACCGGCCGTGGACGCCCAGCTCGACGCCGAGCTCGACCACGCCCTGGACCAGGCCGAGTTGGGTGCACGCACCGGAGCCGGTGAGCCGACCGGGGAGTTGCCCGCGCGGGTGCGCGCCGAGCACCGCCGCCTCTGGCTCGCCGGCTCGCGCCCGGGCGGACTCGAGGACAGCCTCGCCTGGTGGCCCCGCGTCGACGGCTGAAGCAGGCGGGGTTCAGGTCGGCCGTCCCGGGGGTCGATGGGAAGGACGATGCAACGCCCCGCTCCCCATCGGGTCGCCCCGCCCATCGCCGCCCGTCGCCGGACCCTGGCCGCCCTCGCCTCGGCCCTCTTCGCCTGCGCGTGCAGCCGCGCGCCCGTGGCCGACGACGTCTGGCCCGGCTTCGATCCGGCCGCGAAGGGTGACGTGTTCCTCGAGCAGTCCGCCCTGTGGCTGCACGTGCTCAGCGACGACCGCGACGAGCCGATCCAGATGCGGATCGAGTTCGAGGCGGGCGGTGAGTTCGAGCGCGAGTTGGGACCGCGCACGGCCGTGGACGACCAGATCTTCGTCGGGTTCCTGGATCCCGGCGAGGTGGCGATCGAACTCTCGACGCAGACCTCGAAGGCCACCCGGCGCTTCCGCCTGCTGCCCAATCGCCACCACGGCGTCGCCTTCGACCTGCGCACCGTCACGCCGGCGCCGGCCAGCCTGGAGCTGCACCTGCGCGCCGCGGGTGAAGGGGATGGTCCGCCCAGCGCGACCCTGTTCGCCCTGGACGAAGCCCTGGCCCAGCGGCGCGAGACCCGCGACGATCCGATCGGCCGGCCGCTGGTGCTCGAGCCCGACGGCGCGGGCTTCGTCGCCCGGCTCGACGGCCTGTCGAGCGGCGAGCACGCCCTGCGGATCGAGCCCGGCGGCAGCGAGCGCCGGCTGCAGCTCGCGCCCGGCGCCAACGAGATCACGATCGAGGCGCCGCCGCCCACGGCCCACCTGGAGCTGGACCTGGTCTCGAGGGCTACCGGCGAGCCGCTCACCGACGCGGTCCTGCGCTGGGTCTCGGTCGAGGATGGCGAGGCCTCGCCGCTGATGATCGCTCCCCGCGACGCCGAGGTCGTCGACGGACGCGCGTCCCTCGACCACCCGCCCGGGACCCTGCACCTGTTGATCGCCTCCCCGGACGTCGGCACGCACATGCGGACGATCGACACGGACGAGACCGGCGGCCAGGTGCGCTTCGAACTCGAGAGGAAGCGCCGCTGACGCCCTGTGCGTCGACGGCGTCCGAAGACGAGCTCCATGGTCCGGCGACTGTTTAGCAGGCTCTTTGCGGTGCGGACGCCGAGCGCTGACCCAGCGGGCCTAGTCTCCCCGCGCGATCGGGTCGGGGATCCCGACCAGCCCCCCACAGCGCCCACGCCCCGAGCTCCCATGCCCCTGCCCGCCACCACTCGCCTCGAGCCCCGCACCACCCGCCGCGAGATGCTCGCCCCGATGCTCGGCATGCGGATCGCCTGCCGCGTCGTGGACGAACCCCCCGGCCCCGCGCCGGCCCTCCCCGCCGAGCCGACGGGACCGGTCGTCGACCTCGGCGCAGAAGATCGCTCCATCCAGCGACCCGCGGGCTGATCCGAGCTGAGCCGGCCGAGGCCTTGCGCGGTGGGCGGCGCCGGTCGAAGCTCCGCGCGATGAACCTGACCGAGCTCGAGATCGCCGTGGTCGGCGCGCGGGGGGCCGTGGGCGCGGAGTTGCTGGGAGTGCTGGCCGGGGCGGGCGTTGAGCCTGGACGAGTGCGGGCCTGCGGATCCGAGGCATCCGCGGGCCAGCGCCTGGGCTTTGGCGCGGGGACCGTCGAGCTCGTGCCGACCTCGCGCGCAGCGCTTGTGGGTGCGGACCTGGTCTTCATGGCGGCGGGTGAGGAGGCCGCGCGGCGCTGGGCTCCCGTGGCCGTCGAAGCGGGCGCCCGCGTGGTCGACAACAGCAGCGCCTTTCGCGACGACCCGGCGGTGCCCCTGGTGATTCCGGAGGTCAACGGCGACGTGCTGCGCGGGTACGCGGGCCGGCTGGTCGCGAACCCCAACTGCACCACGGTGATCGCGCTCTTGGCCGCGACGCCGATTCGGCGGGCATTCGGACTCGAACGCATGTCGGTCACCAGCTACCAGTCGGTCAGCGGCGCCGGGCGACGGGCCATGGATGAGCTGCGGGACCAGACCGCGGCGGTGCTCGCGGGGGAGGCGCCCGTGCCGCAGGTCTTCGCCGAGCCCTGCGCCTTCAACGTGTTCAGCCATGACTCGCCGGTCGACCCCGAGACCGGGCTCAACGAGGAGGAGCGCAAGCTGGTCACCGAGAGCGCCAAGCTGTGGGGCGACGACACCACGCGGGTCGCGGCGACCTGCATGCGCGTGCCGGTGATGCGCGCCCACTGCACGGCCCTGGACCTGACCCTGGCCGAGCCCGCCCGTGTCGCGGATGCGCGCGAGGTCCTGGGCCGCGCCCCCGGACTCGAGCTGGTCGACGACCGCGGGCGCGGGGACTTCCCGACGCCGCTCAAGGCCGCCGGCCGGGTGGTGGTCTTGGTGGGCCGCCTGCGCGCGGATCCGAGCCAAGCCATCGATGCGGACGGTCGTGCGTGCGGTCTGCAGCTCTTCGCGGCGGGCGATCAACTGCTCAAGGGCGCGGCCCTCAACGCGATTCAGATCGCGCAGCTCTGGTAGGACCGACTGGGCGCACAGGTGTCGGTGACCGGCGGCGGCCGCTGGCTGCGAAACCGGACGCGTTGCTGGCCAGGGGTGCGGAGACAGGCCGGCGAGTTGCGCGGCGATCGCGCCGGTGCTCGAGCGGCCGCTACTCGAGCCCGCGCAAGAGGGCCCACATGCTCGACAGGTAGGCGAACAAGAGCACCAGGCCGCACACCGCGACCTGGGGCAGGGCGCTGCGATCGCCGCGGCGCATTCCGCGCACGGCGACGAAGGTGCAGACGACCAGGCCCAGCGCCAACGCCCCGCCCGCCACCGCGAAGATCGGGTCGAAGAACTCGGCCACCCAATCGGGCGCGTTGGCTGCGACCACGTGGATCGCCGCGCCGACCGCGACCAGGGGCGCGGCGCCGGCGATCAGGAGCGCGCCGGTGCTGGTGGCCGGCGGGCGCGATCGGCTCGCGGCGGTTCGGTCCGCGACCTCGGACTCCGCGTTCACTCGACCGCGGTCCATTCGCCGCCGGCGAGCTTGTACTCGACGTCGGTGAACCAGATGCGGAAGGCCTCGGGGTCGGGGCCCGGGAACTCGAGGCTGGCGCGGATCGGACCGATGGCGGTGGGCTCGCTCCAGGCCGCGGTGCGGGTGGGCTCCTCGGAGCCGGCGGCGCGGAAGATCCACTCGCGCACGTCGCCGTCTTCGTCGACGAACAGCTCGTATACGTCGCCGGGGGTGTAGCCGACTTCACTCGAGTAGGTGCAGATCAGGTGCTCGCATTCCGCCCCGGTGATCGGTCCGGTCGCGGTGCCCTGGCTGGTGATCTCGAGGCCGCTATCCCAGACGAGGTGCAGGGGGAACAGCAGCCAGTACTGGTCGTTGATGAACTGGCCGTCGACCTCGCGGGGCGACTCGGGGGCACCGTTTGACCCGCGGAAGTAGACGAAGAGCTCGTCGCCCTTGCGGTGGGCCACGCGGCCGGTGCCGGGCTCCCACTCCCACTGGCGGGCGATCTCGCGCTCGCCCAGGTCGGCGTTGAAGGTGTAGCGCAGGGCTTCGAGCTCGCCGAAGTGGTCCACGCCGTAGGCGGCGGCGACGCGCGCGCCGGGGCCTTCGTGGGAGTTGCCCGTCGAGGCGCAGCCGAGAAGCAGCAAGCAGACGCAGCCGGCCGAGAGCAGGTCCACGCCGAACCTGCGGGGCGCGGCCAGGGTGGAGGTCGTGGAGACGGTGGGCAGGGTCTTCATCGGGGTCTGACAGGGGGACGGACTTGGGTCGCCGGACGGCGGCCCGTACCTTGCGGCTTGCCAAGTGCGGGCGCCAGCCCGATCCCGTCCGCCCCGCGCCCCACCGGAACCGCCCCATGGAAATCGAGCACCAGATCGACATCGCCGTCCCTCCCGCGGAGCTCTACCCCCGGATTGCGACCTCCGCGGGGCAATTGGAGTGGATCGGCGGGCTGGTCTCGGCGGCCCCCACGGAGGGATCGGCCGACGCCCTCCCGGAGGTCGGCACGCGCTTCCGCCAACGCCTGGAGCGAGGGCCGATCCACATCGACCTCGAGGGGCGCGTGACGGTCGCCCAGGCGCCGATTCGCTTCGGGTTCGAGGCCGAGGGCCGCGATGTGACCTTCACGGTCCAGGTCGAACTGGTCGCCGCTGGGTCCGGAACGCGCATGCGACAGAAGACCGTCGTCGGGCTCGGGAACTTCGCCCTGAAGTTGATGTCCGGCAAGATCCGCTCGGAGCTGGATCAGAAGCAGACCGAGGACCTGGCGCGGCTGAAGCAGCTGGCCGAGGCCTGATTTCACGCGCACCGTCGAGAAAAACTCGGATTTCGCGAACGCTGCGCGCCGCGTTTCCGTCGTAGCCTCCTGACGCGCGACGTCGGTCCAGCCACTGGCGCCGCGCGACCTCGAACGAGGAGAACACCCAGATGATCCGCATCCAGCCCATGAACCCCCGCAACGTCGCCCCGCGCTATCGCGTCGGCGTCTTCGTTGTCGGTGGCGTCGTCGGTGGCTGGAAGGTCGCCGCGGATCGAGGGGTCCCTCGAGTGGAGTAAGCAGAGCCCACAGCTCTCCTCCCCTGGACCCGCTCGACGGCAACTCGAGCGGGTCTTTGTGTTTTGTGCCTTCGCCGGCCGCATGACCCGCCGCTCGCTCGCCCCTCCGGGGGCCCTCCGGCGAAGGCTCCGACTCGTGCCTCCAGGGATCCACGTGACCTCACTTGCCTCCGAATCGACCGCGGCGGGCCGCTTCGCGCGCCACCGCACCCTGCTCGAGCTGACCCGCGGCCAGCGGCTGCGCTATGGCGGCGCCATGCTCGCCCTGTGGGCGGGCGGCCTGTTGACCCTGGGCGTGCCCCTGGTCCTGGTCGAGCCCATCAACCGCCTGGCCGCGGGCGATGTCGTGCCCCCTCGCGTGCTGTGGCTCCACGGCACAGCGGCCGTGCTGATCACCGCTGGCGCGGGGCTGCTCACCTACCTACGCGGTCGCTGGGCGGCCCAGGCGTCCGAGCGCCTGGTCGAGGGTCTGCGCAATCGCCTGCACCGCAAGCTGCACGAGCTGCCAATGTCCTGGCACGACCGGGCCGAGACCGGCGACGTCGTCCAGCGTTGTACGTCGGACGTGGAGACGCTGCGGGTGTTCCTGGCCCAGCAGGTGGTCGAGATCGGCCACGCCGCACTGCTCTTGCTCACGGCCGCGCCGATCCTGTTCCTCTTGGACTCGACCCTGGCGGTGACCTCGATCGTGGTGATCCCCGTGATCCTGGTCTTCGCCGTGTCCTTCTTCGGGCGCATCCAGAAGCGCTTCACGGAGGTCGACGAGGCCGAGGGCGAGCTGACCACGGCCATCCAGGAGAACCTCACGGGCGTGCGTGTGGTGCGTGCGTTCGGGCGCGAGGAGTTCGAGCTCGAGCGCTTCGACGCCTGCAACGACCTCTTCCGCGCGCGGACCGAGCGGCTGCTGCGCCTGTTCGCCATCTACTGGAGCCTCTCGGACGTGCTCTGCATGACCCAGATGGGCCTCGTGCTGCTGCACGGGGTGGCGCGGGTCCACGCGGGACTGCTCACCGTCGGCGATCTGTTCGCCTTCATCGCCTTCGTGGGCATCTTCCTTTGGCCGGTGCGGCACATGGGTCGCGTCCTGGCCGACACGGGCAAGGCCTTGGTGTCGATCTCGCGCCTGGAGGCGGTCCTCGACCAGCCGGTGGAGCAGGATCCGGAGCTGGATCAGACCCTGCCGGCGACCGTGCGGGGAGAGCTCGCGTTCGAGGACGTGACCTTCGCCTTCGACGAGTCCACGCGGGCCGTGGACGGCATCAGCTTGACGGTGCCGGCGGGCAGCAGCCTGGCGCTGGTGGGTCCGCCCGGCTCGGGCAAGTCGACCCTGGTGCGCCTGCTCGGTCGCTTCGACGACCCCGACCGGGGGCGCATCACCCTGGACGGGATCGACCTGGCGCGCCTCCCGCGCTCGTGGGTGCGGCGGCAAGTGGGCCTCGCGGCCCAGGAGCCGTTCCTCTACTCGCGCACCATCGCCGCCAACTTGACCTACGCCCGGCGCGACGCGGGCGCGGACGAGCTGGAACGCGTCGCGCGGGACGCGGCGTTGCACGCCTCGATCGAGCGCTTCGAGAAGGGCTACGAGACCCTGGTCGGCGAGCGGGGCGTGACCCTCTCGGGCGGCCAGCGCCAGCGCCTCTCCCTGGCTCGGGCGCTCCTGGCGGACAGGCCGATTCTGGTGCTCGACGACACTCTGAGCGCGGTCGACACGCGCACCGAGGCCGAGATCCTCGCCGCCCTCGAGCGGCGGCGAGGGCGCGCCACGACCGTGGTCATCTCCCACCGCCTCTCGTCGGTGGTCGCGGCCGATCAGATCGCCGTGCTCGACGGTGGCCGGGTGGTGCAACGGGGTCGGCACGAGGAGTTGATCGGGCTGGACGGGCCCTACCAACGCCTGTGGCAGATCCAGACCGCGCTGGAGGACGAGCTGGACGACGACCTGCAACGGACCGCGGGCGCCGAGATCGCCCAAGGCACACCCGAGGGGAGCGTGAAGCCATGACCGACGAGATCCTGGACGACGAGCACTCCGGCGCCGCGGCGCGCATCGACTGGGGGCTTTGGAAGCGCCTCCTGGCCTACTCCAAGCGCTACCCCAGGACCCTGGGCATCTTCGTGACCGCGGCGATTGTCGTCGGCGCGGCCGACACCGGCATCCCCTTGGTGACGCGAGGGGCCATCGACGCGGTGACCGCGGCGCCGCCCGAGATCGACACGTTCGAGCTGCTCTGGCCCTATGCCCTGGCCTACGCCGGGGTGAGCCTGGCCCTGGCCGGCGGGGTCTTCACCTTCATCCGCTGCGCGGGGATCCTGCGGCCGCGCATCGCCCGCGACATCCGGCGCGACGCCTACGCGAACCTGCAGCGCCTGTCCCTGCGCTTCTACGACCGCCGGCCCTCGGGCTGGCTCGTGGCGCGCATGACGTCGGACTGCGAGCGCCTCTCGAACATCCTCGCCTGGGGCGTGCTCGACGTGGTCTGGGGCGCGACCGTGATGAGCGGGATCGCCACGGCGATGCTGTTCCTGGAGTGGCGCCTGGCCCTGGCGGTGCTGGTCTTCGTGCCCCTGTTGGCCTGGATCAGCCTGTGGTTCCAGCGCCGAATCCTGCAGAGCTCGCGGGCGGTGCGGGGTGTCAACAGCCGCATCACGGCGGCCTACGCCGAGGACCTGGCCGGCGTGGCCACGACCATGGGCTTCGCGCGCGAGCGCGAGCAGCACGCGGACTTCGCGCAGTTGACCGAGCGCATGGCGCAACACTCGATCGCCAATGCCCTGCAAGCGGCGGTCTACCTGCCGGTGGTGCTGACCATCGGGAGCCTGGCCCTGGCACTGGCCCTGGGCTTGGGTGGACAGCATGTCGCCGTGGGCGCCCTGTCCCTCGGCACCCTGATCGCGTTCATGACCTACGCGCGCCAATTCTTCGAACCGGTGCAGCAGGTCGCGGCGCGCTTCGCCGAGCTCTTGATGGCCCAGGCCGCCGCCGAGCGGATCCTCGGACTCATCGACGAGGTGCCCGAGATCGGCGACTCGGACGAGGTGCGAGCGATCCTCGCCGCGGGCGAGGGGCGTGCACGCCCGGCGGGCTTCGCAGCCGACGGCCTGCCCGACCGCATCGGCCAGATCCGCTTCGAGCATGTGTCGTTCCACTACGACGCGGGCGAGCCGGTGCTGGCCGACTTCAACCTGACCGTCGAGCCGGGCCAGACCATCGCGCTCGTGGGCGAGACCGGCGGCGGCAAGTCGACGATCGCCGGCCTGCTGTGCCGGTTCTACGAGCCGACCGCCGGAGAGATCCTGTTCGACGGCGTCGACTACCGCCAGCGCGGCCTGGCCTGGCTGCGCTCCAAGCTGGCCATCGTGTTGCAGACGCCGCACCTGTTCTCGGGCTCGGTGCTCGACAACGTGCGCTACGGCCGGCTCGACGCGACCGAGGAGGACGTGCGCGCGGCCCTGCGACTGGTGGGCGCCCAGACCTTCGTGGACAAGCTCGAGAAGGGCCTGGACACGCGGGTCGGCGAGGGCGGCGCGCGCCTGTCCACCGGGCAGAAGCAGCTGATCTCCTTCGCACGCGCGTTGGTGGCCGAGCCCGAGATCCTGATCCTCGACGAGGCCACCTCCTCGGTGGACACCCAGACCGAGCGCGCCGTGCAGCGAGCCCTGGAGACCGTCCTGCACGGCCGCACCAGCTTCGTCATCGCCCACCGCCTGTCGACGGTGCGCTCCGCCGACCGGATCCTCGTGATCGGCGCCGGTCGCATCCTCGAGCAGGGCAACCACCAAGAGCTACTGGCCCTGCGCGGCCGCTACCACGAGCTCTACACGGGTCAGAGCCTAGTGGCCGACGGCGAGCGCAAGGCCGCCTGGGAAGCAGTGCGATGAAGGGGTCGGGTGCGGCCGCGGGTCTCCGCGGCCGCGCCCATGAGATCCGCTGTCTCTCGCCCGCCGAAGGCGAGTGACGGGGTTCGAAAGCCCGCGCCAGTCGCGGCGGCGGCTCAGCCCTGGCCCACGGGGGCGTTCAGCTTGGTCCAGGCCGCCTCGGCGCGGGCTGCCAGGGCCTCGCCCCCATCGATCCACTGCTGGCGCGCGTTGCCACCCGCGAACAGGAGCAGTTGCTCACTCTCCGCCACGAAGAAGCGCGGGTCGACAGCAACCTTCTTGCCCTCGGCCATGGCACGGGCGCACCAGCCTCCGAAGGCCGGCTCGTGGGCGGCGGGGTTCGCGCGGAAGGCGGCGGCGTTCGCTTCGGTTGCGAAGTAGTAGGTCACTCCGCGCTCCACCACGGCGATGCGCGGCAGGCCGGCGACCGGAGTACCGGTCGCGATCGACACGGGGTCGATGCCCTTCAACGCCAGTCCCTGCTGCAGGTCGAACTCGCGCAGGGATCGCGGCACAGCCTCGCCGCTGAACTCACGCCACGCCTGGTCGGCCTTCGGACGCAGCTCGACCGGCCCCTGCTCCTTGCCCCAGCTCTTGCGGGTGTTGCCGAAGAAGCCGTTGTAGAAGACCAAGAGGCGCCCCTCCTCGATCAGGAACGACTTGGGGTCGATGTCGGTCTTGTCGCCGCTGGCCATGGCGTAGGCGCACCATCCGCCGTAGGCCGGTTCGAAGCGCGCGGGGGCGGCGAGGAAGAGCTGACGGTTCGCGTCGCTCGCGAAGCGGTAGGTCACGCCCCTGTGCTCGGCGCTGAACTGCTTGTCGCCCTTGGTCGGGCTGCCGCCGCCGACCTCGTAGTACGCCACCGGGTCGTAGCCCTGGAGCGCCAGGCCATCGCGCCCGAGGTTGTACTGGTCGATGGCGGGGCGGGCCTCGTCACCCTGAACGGCGGAGGCGAAGGGGGTCAAGAAGGCTCCGAGGAACAGGGCGGCGAGGAAGCTACGCATGGCGGTGGTGGTCGGGGCCCGCCGTTCGCGGGCCGTTGGTCTTGGTACCGGGCTCTTGAAGCGCGCGCGGATGCGGATGCCAACGGGCGCCATCGCGGGTACGCGGTCAGAACCAGAGCGGGACCGGCGTTCCGGTCAGCATCTGCGATCGAGGCGGATTCCAGCGGCCCTGCGCGCCGCGGCCATCGGAGCCGCGCCGGTCCCCCCGTAGAACGCTGCTCGCTTCAGTCGATCGCGCGGATCGACGCCCACTCGCGATTCGCCCTGTCGCGCAGGTGCGCGTCGGGTCCGGCATCGAGCCACATCTGGCGCGTGTCGCCCCAGAAGCCGTCGTAGAAGAGCAGCAGCTCGCCGTCCTCGATCAGGAAGCTCTGCGGGTCGACCTCGACCTTCTCGCCGTCGACCATGGCCCAGGCGCACCAGCCCCCGTAGGCGGGCTCGAAGCGCTCGGGGTCGGCGACGAACTGCTCGCGGTGGTCCTCGCTGGCGAAGCGCCAGATCAGGCCCCGATAGGTCGTCTCGATGCTCTCGCTGCCCTCGACCGGCTCGCCGCCGCCCTCGGGGAAGTAGGAGACCGGGTCCCAGCCCTCGAGCGCCAGGTGCTCGCGGCCGACGTTGAAGTGGGCAGCCTCGGGCGGCAGGGTTCCGGCCGAAGGCCCGACGCAGGACGTCAGGGCAAGGGCCAGTCCGGCCGCCGCGACCCGCGTGAGGGGTGCGGTGGAGTGCATGCGGGGCGCTACGAAGCGTCGCGCGGAACGGGACCGCCTGCGGGGCGTCAGTTGGTGATCGAGTCGGGCTCGAAGCGCGTCAGCACCTCGCCGCCGAGGGCGATCGCGCCCCAGCAGCCCACCACCAGCCAGGTCCAGCCGCCGAACAGGCCCACGACCGCGGCCACCGTCGGCGAGGCGTCGGCGAGGCTCCCCGCGACCCAGACCAGGCCCAAGCCGATGCCGACACCGATCGCGCCCAGGACCGCCAGCACCACCAACCGCAGCAGCACGACCACCGCGGCCCGACCCATGTTCTGCAGGGCCCCCTCCTGCCCCGGAGCGAAACGCACCGGCCAGAGCAGGAAGATGGCGTTGTCCAGGGCCAGCCAGGTGGCCACGAAGGGCGGGATGAAGGCCAGCACGACCCAACCCACCGGGTCGACGCCGCCGGTGGCCAAGCCGTGTGCGACCAGGCCCAGGCCCACCATGGCCGTGATCAGCGCGGCCTCCGGCAGGAGCATGGCCGCGAACAGGCGCCAGGACGCCAGGGGCCAGGCCTTGAGCACGTCCATACGCTCCAGCTCCTCGCGGAAGTCGAAGCGCAGCCCGCTGCACAGATAGAAGGTGCCGAGCACTCCCACCAACACCGCGCCGGCGATGCGCGTGCTGCGCTCGCCGCCGTCGCCCACGGCCACCGCCGCGATCACCAGGACCGTCAACAGGAAGGCCGAGAAGCCCAGGGTTGCACGCGCGCGGCGCAGCATCGAGGCGGTCTTGCGCCAAGCGATGGCGCCCACCGGCCCGCGCCCGAAGAGCCAAGGCACGCGGCGCAGACCGCCGGCGCTCGAGATCTTGTGGGCCGAGGCGCCACCGCCGCGTTGCAGACGACGCATGCGCGCGGCCACGTCGGCCGAGTTGGCCAGGGCCAACTCGCGGAAGTCGAAGGGCAGTCGCGCCGTGAGCTCGAACAGACCCAGGAGCACCACCAGGCACAGGATCAGCCAGGGCGCGGCGCTCGCGAGGCTGGCTGCGTTCATCAACTGCGCCCAGGGCTCGAAGGGTGCGGAGACGATGCGCGCGGCGTCGTGGGTCACCACGGCCTCGAAGCTGGTCTGCAGGTCGCTCGGCAGCTTGTCGATGAAGACGTACACGCCGACGGCGGCCGAGAGCAGCGCCAAGCTGAAGATCCGTGCCGCGAGGCGCAGGGCCTTGACCGGCAGTCGACGCTCGAGGGCGCCGAGCAGGATCGACGCCGTCTGGCCGGCGATCGCGATGGTCATCACGAAGAGCAGCGCACCCACCGCCGCCCACAGCGAATGGGGCAGGCGCACCGACGCGATCAGCGCCACGATCAGCCCCCCGACCAGGCTTTGCCCCATCAGGATGTGGAGCCGATGGCGAACCAGGTCGGCGCGCGAGACCGGCGCGGCGAAGAGACGCTCGATCTCCTGGGCAGGCAGGTACAGGCCGCGGTGGGCGATGGTGCCGGAGACCGAGAGCAGGAACAGGACCGTGACCGACAGGCGCGCCACCGGGACGGCGAGGCGCGGCTCGAGGCCGCGATCGCCGCGCACCTGGAAGGCGACGCCGATGCTGGTCAGCCACATCACGACGAAGCCCAGTCCGAGCAACGCGAAGACCGCCCCGGACGGAGTGCGAAGACGCCGACCGGCGCGGCGCAGCATGCCACGCGCCTTGAGGCCGAGCAGTCGGCGCAGGGCCGGCGCGCCGAGGATGGCGGTCACGCCTGTCCCTCGGCCTCGCCCTCGGTCGCGGTCGCGCGCTCCGGATCGCGGCCGAGCTCGCCGCCGGTGACGGCGAAGAAGACCTCTTCGAGGCTGGTGCCCTCCGCCGCCGCGGCTGCGCGGTGGGCGCCCTCCATGGTCCCGTCGTAGACCTTGCGGCCGCGCCGCAGCACCAAGAGGTGGGTGCCCAGCTCCTCGACCAGGTCGAGCAGGTGCGAAGAGAGCACGATCGCCGAGCCCTCCGCAGCCAGGTCGCGGATCGCGGCCTTGGCCGAGCGGATGCCGTGGGGATCGAGGCCCGAGAGGGGCTCGTCCAGCAGTACCACGCGCGGCCGCGGCAGCCAGGCGCAGCAGAAGGCCAGCTTCTGACGCATGCCGCGGCTGAGTTCGCCGCCCAGGGCGCCGCGCTTCTCGAGCAGCTCGAAGCGCGCCAGCAGCTCCTCCGCCCGCGCGCGCCAGCGGCCGACCCGGTACAGCGCCGCGGTGAACTCCAGGTGCTCGTCGACGGTCATGGCCTCGAAGGGCTGGGGATCGTCGGGCACCCAGGCGAGCTGCAACTTGGCGCGCCGCTCCGCCGTGGCCAGGTCGTAGCCGGCGATCGCGACCCGCCCGCTCTGGATCGGCAGGACCCCGGCGATGGTCCGCAGGGTCGTGGTCTTGCCGGCGCCGTTGGGGCCGACCAGCCCCAGGATCTCGCCGGCGCGCACCGCGAAGCTGAGCCGATCGACCGCGCGGGTCTCGGCGTACTGCTTGGAGAGGTCCTCGACCTCCAGCAGCGTCGCCGCCGGCGCCGCCGCGGGCTCGGGATCGAGTTGCCCGGCGTCGGAAGGCGCCGCCTCGGAGTCCTCACCGAGTCGCGCGAGGTCCGCCATCGGCGCGGGCTCCACGCCGGGATGCTGTTGGTCGCTGTCTGTCACGGTGCGCTGGTCGGCGAAGTCTACTGCGCTCGCCCCCCAGGGGCCCGCCGTCGATTCCGCGCCCGAGGCGGGAGCCGTCCGGCGCGAGGGGCTATCCTCGCCACCCTCGTGCCCGCCTCGCCCCGACGATCGCGCCTGCGCCCGACCTTCACCCGCCTGCTGTTGGCCGCCCTCGGCGCCGCGGTCGGTCTGGAGCTGTGGCTCTCGGTCTGGGGCATCCAGGACGGCTCGTTCATGGGCTACCCCCTGCCACCCTTCGGGTCGACCACCAACGAGGCCCAGCGTATCTGGTTGGCCACGGCGGTCTACGAGCCGGAGCCGGCCGAGGGTGTCGGCATCTGGGACCGTGAGATCGGCTGGGCGCTGCGCCCCGGCGGCACCGGCGACGGCGACCAATCGGTCTCCCCCGACGGCATGCGCGGGCCGCGCGAGTACCCGCGCGAGACCCCGAGCGGGACCCTGCGGCTGTGCTGCTACGGCGATTCGTTCACCTACGGCGACGAGGTGCCCGACCACGCCGCCTATCCGTACCAGCTCGAGGACCAGGCCGCCGCCCGCGGGCTCGCCCTCGAAGCGATCAACTTCGGACTGCCGGGCGGGGGTACCGACCAGGCGTGGCTGCTGCATCGGCGCCATTCGCCCACGTGGAAGCCCGACGTGGTGGCGATCGGGATCCTGCTCGAGAACATAGGGCGCAACGTCAACCGCTTCCGCCCGCGTTGGAGCCCGAATACCCTGCGCCCGGCGGCCAAGCCGCGCTTCGTCCTGCGCGAGAACGACGAGCTCGAGCTGCTGCTGCCGCCGCCTTACCCCGATCGCATGGCCTACGCGCGGGCGGTGCGCGACGGCGAGGTCGCGCGCCTCACGGCGCCGGACGACTACTGGACGGGGCGACCGACCCTCGGACCCCTGGCGATCTTCGGCACGGCGCGGGTCGCGGGCCTGGTGCTGGCCCACCTGGCGCGGCAGCCGCGGACGATGTGGATGGATCCGGAGGGCGAACCCTTCCGCACCAGCGTGGCGGTGCTCGAGGGCTTCCACCGCGAGGCCCTGGAGGGCGGCGCCAAGGCAGCGCCGGTGGTGATCTTCCACAGCCACGAGGACCTGCTCGAGTTCGAGCGCACCGGCGAGCGCTACTGGAGCGGCCTGCTCGCGGCCCTCGACCAGCGGGGCATTCCCTACATCGACCTGGCCGAGCCCCTGGCCGAGTTGGAGCGCGAGACACAGCGTCTGCCCGCGCCCAGGAGCGAGCTCGAGTCGATCTACGTGAGCCAGGCCGGGCACCTGTCGATCTACGGCAACGCCCGGGTGGCCGAGGCCGTGCTGGCCTGGCTCGAGGCCCGGCCCGAGCTCTGGCCGGCGTCGACCGACGGGTCGCGCTGAGGCGCCCCGGGCCGGGGGCTAGCGGACGGACGGCGAGGGCCCCACAAGGGCTACAATCCGCGGCTCCCGGGCCACCGATCGGGTTCGCATCCGACCACACCGCCCGTCCCACGGCGGGCGCCGCGCGCCTGTCCCCCACCACCCCCAGCCCGAGATCCACGGTGAGCGACGCTCTCAACCTCGAGCCCGCCCTGGGCCCCAGCGACACCTTCGTCCATCGCCACAACGGTCCGCGCCCCCACGACGTCGAGCAGATGCTCGGCGCCATCGGCGTCGACTCGCTGGAGACGTTGGTCGCGCAGACGATCCCCGCCACGATCCGTCTGGGACGCGAGCTGGAGCTCGGCCCGCCGCGCGGTGAGTACGAGCTCCTGGCCGAGCTGCGGCAGATCGCGGCGCAGAACGTGGTGGCCAAGAGCTACATCGGCGCCGGCTACTACGGCACGATCGTGCCGCCGGTGATCCAGCGCAACGTGCTCGAGAACCCGGGCTGGTACACCCAGTACACGCCCTACCAGGCGGAGATCAGCCAGGGGCGTCTCGAAGCGCTGCTCAACTACCAGACGGCGATCACCGACCTGACCGGACTGCCCCTGGCGAACGCGTCGCTGCTCGACGAGGGCACGGCCGCGGCCGAGGCCCTGGCCATGTGCCTGGCGGCCGGGCGCGGCAAGAGCCCGGCGGCCTACTTCGTGTCCGAGCGCTGCCACCCGCAGACGATCGAGGTGGTGCGCACCCGCGCCGCCGCGGTGGGCGCGGAGGTCCACGTGGGTGACGCCCAGAGCTTCGACTTCGCCGGCACGCCCGTGGCCGGTGTGCTGCTGCAGTACCCCGACACCTACGGCCGCATCGACGCCTTCGACGCCATCTGCGAGCACGCCCACGCGGCCGGCGCCCGGGTCGTCGTCGCGACGGACCTCTTGGCCCTGACCCTCTTGCGCCCGCCGGGCGAGTTCGGTGCGGACGTGGCCGTGGGGTCGGCCCAACGCTTCGGCGTGCCCATGGGCTACGGCGGCCCCCACGCCGCCTTCCTGGCCACGACCGACGAGTTCAAGCGCATCATGCCGGGGCGCATCATCGGCGTGAGCATCGACAGCAAGGGCAACCGCGCCCTGCGGATGGCGATGCAGACGCGCGAGCAGCACATCCGCCGCGACAAGGCCACCAGCAACATCTGCACGGCGCAGGTGCTCTTGGCCGTGATGGCGGGCTTCTACGCGGTCTACCACGGCCCCGAGGGCCTGCGCCGTATCGCCCGCCGCGTGCACGCCTTGACCGGAGCGGTCTCCGCCTTCCTGCGCGAGGCCGGCTTCGACGTGGACGGTGGCCCGGTGTTCGACACCCTGCGCGTGGATTGCGGCGCGGGAGGTGCGCCCAAGCGCGTCGGCGCCGGCCACGAGCGCGGCATCAACCTGCGCGACATCGACCAGCAGTTCGTGGGCATCTCCCTGGACGAGACCACGACCCTGGCGGACGTAGTCGCGCTACTCGACCTGTTCGGCATCGCGGCCAAGCCCCACGACGTGGAAGAGGTCGTGCGCACGATGGAGGCCCAGCTCGGGCGCCCACACCTGCGTACCAGCCCGTACCTGACCCACCCGGTCTTCCACGAGTACCGCTCCGAACACGAGCTCCTGCGCTACATCCACCGCCTGCAGGCGCGCGACCTGAGCCTCACGCACTCGATGATCCCCCTGGGGTCGTGCACCATGAAGCTCAACGCCACGGCCGAGATGGTGCCCGTGACCTGGCCGGAGTTCGGCGGCCTGCACCCCTTCGCGCCGCTCAGTCAGGCCCGCGGCTACGCGCGCCTGTTCGCGGACCTCGAGCGCTGGCTGGCCGAGATCACCGGCTTCGCGGCGGTGTCCCTGCAGCCCAACGCCGGCAGCCAGGGCGAGTACGCGGGGCTGCTCGCGATCCGCGCCTTCCACCAGTCCCTGGGCGAAGGCGATCGCACCGTCTGCCTGATCCCCACCTCGGCCCACGGCACCAACCCCGCCAGCGCGGTGATGGCCGGGATGCGCGTGGTGGCGGTCAAGTGCGACGCCTCCGGCAACATCGACCTGGCCGACCTGCGCGCCCAGGTCGAGAAGCACAAGGACCAGCTCGGCGCGCTGATGATCACCTACCCCTCGACCCACGGGGTCTTCGAGGAGTCGGTGATCGAGATCTGCGACCTGGTCCACAAGGCCGGCGGCCAGGTCTACCTGGACGGCGCCAACATGAACGCCCAGGTCGGGCTGTGCCGCCCGGGCGACTTCGGGGCGGACGTGTGCCACCTGAACCTCCACAAGACCTTCTGCATCCCCCACGGGGGCGGCGGTCCGGGCGTGGGCCCGATCGGCGTTGCGGAGCACCTCGCTCCCTTCCTGCCCGGTCACGGCCTGGTGGACAACGGAGGCAAGACCGGGCCGGTGGCCTCGGCCCCCTGGGGCAGCGCCAGCATCCTGACCATCTCGTGGGTCTACATCGCCCTGATGGGCGCCCGCGGCCTGCGCGAGGCGTCGCAGCTCGCGATCCTCAACGCCAACTACATGGCGCGGCGCCTCGAGGGCGAGTTCCCGATCCTCTACCGCGGCGCCAAGGGTCGCGTGGCCCACGAGTTCATCGTCGACCTGCGCCCCTTCGAGAAGAGCGCCGGTGTGACCGCCGAGGACGTGGCCAAGCGCCTGATGGACTACGGCTTCCACGCGCCGACCATGTCCTGGCCCGTGGCGGGCACGGTCATGATCGAGCCGACCGAGTCGGAGTCGAAGCCGGAGCTCGACCGTTACTGCGAGGCCCTGCTGTCGATCCGCGGCGAGATCCGCGCCATCGAAGAAGGCCGCTGGGCCCGGGGCGACAACCCCCTCGAGAACGCCCCCCACACCCTGGCCGACATCACCGGCGACACCTGGGACCGCGGCTACTCCCGCGAGACCGCCGGCTTCCCCGTGCCGTGGCTGCGCGAGTTCAAGTTCTGGCCCTTCGTCGGCCGCATCGACAACGGCTACGGCGACCGCCACCTGATCTGCACCTGCCCCACCGTCGAGGAGCTGGCCGAGCAGGAGGAGCTGGACAGCACCGATCAGCGCGAGCCGGCTCTGGCCTGAGGGTCGGGGCATCTGCTGCAACGCCGAAGCTCTCGGCCCACCGCGCGCTCGGATCGACCGCAGTCGATCCGGGCGCTCTTCATTGGGGCCATTCTCGAGGACGCCCTGTGTTGGTGCGTCTCGGCCGATGCCCTTCGTCCTCGCGGCACCAGCTACGCCGTAACCGATTCGCCGCCAATCGACTGGAGCTCACCCTTGCGGCAGTGAAGTCGCGGCCGCGCGCGGGAGCGGCTCAGCCCACGACATGCGGACAGTCGCTCGCACTGCGAGCCGCTGTCTCGCCGCCCCCTGCTCGACCGGACGAACCGAGTGCACCGGCCCCCGGCCCGAACCTACGGACTCGGATCAGTTGAGCCGCACCCGGGTCGCGTTGGAGATGTCTACGACCCCTGCCGAGAGGTCGATCGATAGAACCGCCGTAAAGAGCTCGACCCCCACGAGGGGCAGCGGCACAGGGTTGAGCGCCTGCGTGAATAGTGACGCATTCCCATCCCCGGCCGCATCCAGCAGGCCCAATGAACCGACAAACGGAGGGTCCCCGGCCCCGCTGAGCGAAGCACCGAACCAGGGATCTCCAACCCCGATGGGAAGCTGCAACCCCTGCGGGTCGCCGCCAAGCCCCACCTCCTTAACCTCGCTGCTGTAGAGCGCGATGTACACGTCTCCAGCCATCTCATCGTCGAAGTCGATGAACTGAACCTGCGTGCCACCGTTCCCGAGCACGATCGTCGAGGGGCAGGAATGCAGCTTCAGTCCTCCAATCACGAACGCTTGAGCGCTCCCGGCATCGACAATCCCATTGGGCTTTGCTCCGGTCCTCCCCACGTAGCCCGAGAAGCGATCGAGCGCAACTGCGTGGCCCCAACGCTCCCCCGCCGAGAGCGAGGGCGCGGTTGGCAACATTACGGCCGTTTCGCTCCCGCTACTCCAGCCGGCGTGGGGCTTCACGAACAGATAGGCGCTCCCCGCAACCGCTGACGAGTCGGGCGGCGGCGGGCCGGGACTTCCGATCAGGATTCGGTCATCGTCGAAATCCAGGCTGACTCCGAACTGGTCGCCAGCGAACCCGAGGCTTGGCGTCAGCGCCCCGATCTCCACCCAGCCGCTGCCTCCCGACTCCTGGAACAGGTAGGCCGCCCCCTCGATCGTTGGGTCGACGCTCACGCTCGGCGCTCCGACAACCAGCAGATCTCCCTCCAAGTCCAGGCACTTACCGAAGGTCGCGTGCGCCACTGGAGGGGATTGCGTGATCTTCACGGCAGCGCTCGAGAACAGCCCGCCGGTGCGCTCGAACACATACACCGCCCCCGACCGTGCCACGCCGCCGTTGTTGGCGTAGAAGGCGCCCACCGCGAGCCTCTCGCCGCCGCCGCTCAGCGCCTCGACATCGACTGCCGCCCCAAAACGGCCATCATCGTCGACGAACGGCGCATTCAGGGCCTGAATGAAGGCTGGATTCCCAGGATCCGAAACGTCATAGACAAACACCTGCCCAGCGTTGTCGCAGACCCCTCCCGTCGAACACGCCACCGGCCGACCCGATGACCCGACCACGAGGCAGTCCCCATCGATCGCAACATCAATCCCGAATGAGTCATGCGCATTCTGCCCGAACTCTATGGGAGACAACATCTTGATCCGCTCCACGAATTCCGATCCACTGACCTCATAGAGGTAAACCGCTCCCTGCCCGGGCTTCGTTCCGATTCCGTCAGGATCTGGGTTGTACCCCGGCGCCCCGATTGCGAGCAGACCGTCCGAATAGTCGAGAGCCAGGCCGAAGTTCTCAGGACCGCTATAGCTCGGAACTGTCGGCAAGGTCTGGAGGAGCGACGACCCCAGTCCACCTCCCCCTGGCTTCAGCACTTCCACCGACCCGCCTCCGACGCCGCCTCCGATGTTCTTCAGCGTCGTCACGAAGACGCGGCCATCGTCGAGCGACTCTAGCTCGATCCCATACATCGCCCCAGCAATCGGGGTCTCAGCCTCGAGCGACGCCGAGGCACACGGCGTATCGATTTGTAGCGCTGTCGCCGTGAGCACGATCAGAGCAATCATGCCGACACCTTTCTTCGAGTGGTGACCTTGATATTGACGGCTCCCGTGAGCCGACTTCGAAATCGCCATTCGGTAGCCGGACTCAATCGATTCTCGGTCGCCTTCGCTCGATAAAGTGTCGAACAAGGCTAGTCCCTTCAGCGGCCGGCTGCCCGTCTCCGGTTCTGAACCGGCGGTTCAAGTGCACGCTGACTGACACCCAAATGCGCCATGCCTGGATTCCAGGCAGGAGACTCAGGTAGGGGGCTCGGCGTCGTTCGGCAGTCTCACTGGCACCGAGAATCCCCATTTCCGCCGCCCTGCGCTGACGATGTCCCGATCTCGCGCCAAAGCCGCCTGGCTCGAAGAGTGTGTCGCTCATGAGACCACCGCTCCCCTGAGGAAGCGAACCGCGTCAGTGCCGACCATTCTCGAAGTGTTCGCGCTGCCCTCACAGGAGAGCGGGAGATCCTCCTTTCACGGCTCTCATCGGACCATTGCGAGCTTGCCCTGACCTGAACCGCAGCCGTCGCGCTCAGCCCCGGCGCGGCGTCCTGGTCGTTACGGCGACCCCCGGCCCCAGGAAGTGCAGTCTGCGGCCGATGGCCAGGTCTGCGACCGCCAGGGTGCGCGCGACCACCTCGCGGGCGCGCACCTTGAGCCAGGAGCCCAGGGCCGGGTTGGCCGCGCCGAAGGCGATCGCGTCGAGACCGTGACTGCGGGCCAGGACCACCGCGCGCTCGGCGTGGAAGGGTTGGGAGACGATCGTCACCTCATCCAGGCCGAATACTTCCTTGGCACGCACCACCGAGTCCAGGGTGCGGAAGCCCGCGAAGTCGCAGGTGATCAGCTCCGCCGGAACGCCGCGCGCGACCAGGTCCGCGCGCATCCGGCTCGACTCGTCGTAGTCCGGGCGCCCGTTGTCTCCGCTGACGAGGATTCCGTCCACGGCGCCAGCGGTGAAGAGCGCGGCCGCCGCGTCCATGCGCGCCACGTAGAAGCGGTTGGGGCGCCCCTCGTGGGTCGGCGAGGTACCCAGGACCAGGGCCACGGAGCGGTGCGGAATCGTCGCGCTGTCGTCGAACACGTGGGTCGACCAGGAAACGCTGGCGTCACAGACCAGCGGTACGGCCACGGCCAGGCCGCAGACGGCGATCCACTTGGCGCGCCCCGCGCAGACGCTGCGTACTCGTTCCCACATGAGCTTCGAACTCCGTCGTCCTACCGGTGCCGCGGCGCGCGGACCCGGCGACCCTAGTCCGCGAGCGAGGCGGCCGACAACGCTGAGTCGGCGTATTCCAGGCCGCGGGCATCCTGGGGCCCCGGGGCGGCGCGGCTTGCCGTCATCTGACCGCGACCCGCGTCGTGCACTCCCGGCGGCCGCGCCCGCGGGGTCACCTCGCCGCGCGAGCGGCCACGCTTCGAATCGCGTCCACCACCTCGGCCGTGCGGGTGTAGAGCAAGAGGTGCCCCGCGCCCTCGATCGGGCGCAAGTCCGCGTCGGGCAGGATCTGCGCGACGGGTTCGGAGTGGTAGTCGAACCAGACCGTGCGGTCCTCGAGGCCGTGGAGCAGGACCACGGGGACGTCGATGTCTGCGTAGGGTGCGGCCGACTCCGCCAGCTCGTCGTTGAGGTGGGCGATGTCGCGGGAGTTGGCCACCAGCGACCCGGGGCGCACGGCGAGGGCGGTAGGCGAGCGGTCGAAGCTCTCGGCCACGGGCTCCGGGGCGAAGACGGCGTCGAGCTCGGCGGGGGCGATGGCTTCAGCCAAGAGGCTCGCGCCCAACCAAGCCAGGGCCGGGCCGGCCACCGGAGCACCCAGGACCAGATCCGTGGCGTCGGAGCCGCCGCCCCAGGGCAACAGCGGCGCGGCGATCAGCACCAGCGCGCCCACCCGCGACGGATCGCGCGCGACTAGGTCTGCCGCCACCGCGCCGCCGTAGGAGAAGCCCACCAGGATCGGTCGCTCGAGACCCAGGGCCTCGAGGGCTGCGGCGATGGTCTCGCCTTGCCCGCGTGGATCGTCGTGCCGCGCGCCGCCGCGCTGGCTGTAGCCGTGGCCCGGGCGGTCGATCGAGATCAGGCGGAAGTCGGCGGCGAGGGACGGGGCGAGGGTTTCGATCGCGTCCTCCGCTCCACCGTAGGCGCCGTGCAGGAAGACTATGGCGGGGCCTTCACCGATCTCGATGGTGCGCAGGCTCACCCCGTCGACCTCGAGGGCGTGGGCCTCGAAGCCGTCGCCCGGATCGAAGGGGAACTGGCCCTCCGCGACCCGCGTGCAAATGAACGTGGCCGTGATCGTCGCTGCAACCAGGATGGCAGCGGCGGTCACGGCCACGCGCCGGGCGCGCTTGACCCGCACGGAGCGCGTGTTCGCAGTGGACGCGCTCACGATCGACGGATCCTCGAGATCAGTGACTGGACGGTCCGTGACCGGACGCGGGGGCGGAACCGTGTCCGGCGTCGCCATGTCCGGCATCGCCGTGCTCGCCACCGTGCCCACCACCGTGCCCGCCGTAGAGCTCCTCGTGGAACTCCTCCCAACCGGGCATGCGGTAGGCCTTGCCGACGGTCTGGAACGCACCGGCGGGAACGGCCGAGTGGGGCCCGTGGCCTTCCCAGGTCTCGTCCACGGCGAAACCGCGCGACTTCAGACCGGCCAGCAGCTCGCTCAACAGCTCCTCGCCGCCGTGGCTGTGGTCGCCGTGATCGTCCTGACCCATGGTGAACGCCGAAACGACGCTGTCGTAGGGGCGCGCCGAGTCCACGGCGACCTTGGCCCAGCTGCCTTGCCAGGACACGCGCACGGAGGTCGCGGAGCCCTCCGGGTAGGGCGTGGCCTTGCCGGCGTCGAGCTCCTCGAGCACCTCGCTGACCGCGGTCCAGACGTCGGCCGCGGGGGCCTCGATCTTGGCCAGGGAACCGTTCCACTCGCCGCCGCCGATCGGGCGCGAGCCGAAGACGGGGTCGCAGGAGGTCAGGGGGAGCGCCAGAGCGAGCAGGAGGCCGGTGCGGCCGAGGTCGAATCGGGGGGTCATCGCGGGAGTTCCGGTCGGGGTGGCTGGAGTGCGCGCAGTCTAACCACCCCATCGGCCGACGCCGAGGCTCGGGCGAGGCCTCTCCCGCCGGAAGCCGGGTCCGGGAGCGCGACGCGGGCCCCCTTTCCGACGCCGCGGCCATGGAGGGCCCCCGCGCCCGTATAGGCTCCCTCCAGCCGTGTTCGTCAACCCCCTCGGACTCCTCGCGCTCCTGGCCCTGCCGGCCGTGTTCGCGCTGCACTACTTCCGCCGGCGCTACCGCCGTCGCGTGACCAGTGCCCTGTTCCTGTGGGGCGGCGGCGAGCGCACGCCCGCCAGCGGACGCACTCGCGAGCGCCTGATCCG
Organism: Engelhardtia mirabilis; assembly: GCA_007751255.1. GTDB lineage: Bacteria > Planctomycetota > UBA1135 > UBA1135 > Engelhardtia > Engelhardtia mirabilis. The sequence continues at coordinate 2,498,788 of CP036296.1, read as the reverse complement.
CTCGCCCTCGCTCTTGGCCGAGCTCTTGGCCGCCCTGGCCCTGGCCCTGGCCCTGGCGGGTCCGCGCTGCAGCGGTCCGCGCGAGGTCCCCCACCTCGTCGCGGTGATCGACGGGTCGGCGTCGATGGCGGCCGAGCTGCCCGGTGGCTCACCCGCCGAGCGAGCCACGACAGCCCTGCGCGCGCGCCTGGACGAGCTGCCCGGCGACGCGCGGGTGACCCTGATCGAGAGCGGACCGGAAGCGGCCGTGCGCGTGGGCCCCGGCGGCCTGGCGCGCGAGCTGGGCGACTTCCTGGGCGGCTGGCAACCGGCCGCAGCGCGTCACGACCTCGGCGACGCCCTGACCCTCGCCCTGCGCCTGGCCAGCTCCCGGACCCCGGGCGCCGACGTGGCCGTCGAGCTCTACACCGACCGCTTCGAGCCCGAACGCCAGCCGGACCTGGTCGGGGTCCAAGCCTTCGGGCGGCCGGCGCCCAACGTCGCGATCGTCGGCGCCCACCGCAGCCGCGAGGCCGGCGCGGAGTCGATCTCGATCGTGGTCGCGAACCTGGGCGACGCCGTCGCCACGCGTACCCTGCGAGCGTTCACCGCGCCGATCCCGGCCGACTCGCCGCTGCTCGAGCGCGAGGTCGAGCTGGTAGCGGGGGGACGCTCGCACCTGCAGCTCGCCCTCCCCGAGGGCACCGGCGCGGTGCGCTTGGCGCTGGATGGCGACCTACTCGCCGTCGACGACCAGGCCTTCCTGGCGCCGGCCCCGCCCCGCACCGTGTCGATCGCGAGCGAGCTCGACGCGGCCACCGAGCGACTCTTGGGCCTGAGCTCCGCCGGCGGCTCGCCCCTCGACCACCTGTTCGAGCTCGTGCCCGACGTGCGCCTGGCCGGTGCCGATGAGGTCGCCCAACTGGCGCTGGTCGAAGCGGACAGCAACCGGGGGAGCAACTTCCGCCTCGTGCTGCACGCACCGGCCGCGGGCGAGGCCACGCGCTCCTGGGTCGGTCCGTTCCTGGTCGAGCGTGCCACGCCGCCCCTCGACGGCCTGACCCTGGAGGGCGTGGTCTGGACCGGCCACGAGCAGTCCCCACTGCCCGGCGCGCCGGTGGTCGCGGCGGGCTCCCAAGCCCTGGTCACGCGCGTCGAGCGCTCGGGCGGCGTCGACCTGCACCTGGATCTCGACCCCACCCGCTCGACCCTGCAACGGTCGCCCGACTGGCCGATCCTGCTGGCCAACCTGATCGAGCAGGCGCGCCGCGCCCTGCCCGGACCACGGGCCACGAACCTGCGCGCCGGCGAGGCCCTGGTCTGGTTGGTCGAGGAGCCCGGCACCTACACCCTGCGCGGCCCCCTCGACCAAGCCGACTCCGGCCCCGTCGCCGCGGAGCAGACCACCGACAAGGGCCGCGAGCTGCGTTTCGCCACCCTCGAGCGTCCCGGCATCTACGCCCTCGAACGCGACGGCGAGCGGGTCGCGCTCCTGGGCCAGTCCTTCGCCGACGAGAGCGTCTCCGAGCTGCGCGAGCGCTCCAGCGGCGAGCGCCAAAGCGCGGCCCAGGTGGCCAGCGTCGCGATCAGCTCGGATCGGGTCTCGGCCTGGCTCGCGGCCCTGGCCCTCTTGGCCGTGGCCTTCGACATCTGGACCCTGCGCGGCCGTCGCGGCGGAGGCGTGGCTTGATCGGTCTCGAGCACCCCGAGCTCTTGCTGCTCGCCGCGCCGGCCCTGTGGGTCGCGTGGACCTGGCGCAGCGCTTCGCGCCCGGGCACGGCCATCCGCTTCCTGGCGATCGCGCTCATGGCCGTCGCCATCGCCGGTCCCTACCTGCGCGAGGGCGCCCTGGGTCGCGATCTGATCGTGGTGCTCGATCGCTCGCGCTCGATGCCCGCGGACGGCGAGCGCTTGGGACTCGAGGTCGCGCGCTTGGCCGAGGCCTCGTCGCGAACGGGCGACCGACTCGGACTGGTGACCTTCGGCGAAGGGGTGATCGTCGATCGCCCCGCCCGCGAGGGTCAGGTGGGCGAGCTGGGCCCGGCGCCCGACGCCGACGGATCGGACCTGGCCGGCGCGGTCGAGACCGCCCTGTCCCTGATCCCCATCGGCCGCCCCGGCGCGTTGGTCGTGATCTCCGACGGCGAAGCCCGCGGCGGCGACCTCGAGGGCTCCGCGCGCCACGCCTTCGCCCGCGGCATCCCCGTCCACGTCCGCACGACCGCCCGCAACGACGGCGCCGACGTGTCGGTCGAGCGCGTCGAGTTGCCCGACGAGGTCGCGGTCGGCGAGACCTTCCAGTTCGTGGCCTGGGTGCGCTCCGACGAGCGCACCGAGGCGCGCGTGACCCTCGAGCGCGACGGCGCCGAGCTGCGCAGCGAGGCGCGCGTCCTCGAGCCCGGCATGAACCGGGTGGTCTTCCGCGACCGCCTGGCCAGCGCGGGCATCGCCGGCTACGCCGTGCGCGTCGACTCCGCAGGCGATCGCGCGCCGGAGAACGACCGCGCCCTGGCCGGCGTGCGCGTGCGCGGCGAGCGCGGGGTCCTGTTGCTCAACGACGGCGGCGCGACCTCGCCCCTCTCCGCGGCCCTCGTCGGCGCCGGCCTGCCGACGGTGGTGCTGGCGCCCGAAGAGGTCCGCATCACGCCCCAGTCCCTGGCCGGGTTCCGCGCCGTGGTGCTCGAGAACGTCGACGCAGGACGCATCGGCTACGACGGTCTCGACGCCCTGACCGACTTCGTGCAGAACCGCGGCGGCGGCCTCTTGGTGACCGGTGGCCTGGCCAGCTTCGGTCGCGGCGGCTACCACAACTCGCCCCTCGATCCGGTCCTGCCGGTGTCGCTGGAGATGCGCCGCGAGCACCGCAAGGTCGGTGTGGCCCTGGGCATCGCCCTGGACCGCTCCGGCTCGATGATGGCGCCCGTCACCGGCGGGCGCACCAAGATGGACCTGGCCAACGAGGGCTCCGCGACGGCGGTGGAGATGCTCTCGCCCCTCGACGCCGTGGTCGTCTTCGCGGTCGACACCGCTGCCCACGAGGTGGTGGCGCTGACCCAGGTCGATCAGCCTGGCGCGATTGCGGACAAGATCCTGAAGATCGAATCCAGCGGCGGCGGGATCTACGTCAAGGCCGCGATCGAGGCGGCGGCCGCCACGCTCCTCGAGGCGCCGCAGATCAACCGCCACCTGATCCTGTTCGCCGACGCCGCCGACTCCGAGGATCAAGACGGCTGCGTCGAGCTGCTGCTCGACCTGCGCCGCGCGGGCATGACCTGCTCGGTCATCGCCCTGGGCCGGGACACCGACAGCGACGCGAAGTTCCTGCAGGCGGTTGCGACGGCCGGCGGCGGCGAGGCCTACTTCACAGAGAAGGCCGAGGACCTGCCGCGCCTGTTCAGCCAGGACACCCTGACCGCCGCGCGCTCGGGCTTCGTCGACGAGCCGACCCAGGTGCGCAGCCTGCCCGGGCTGCTCGGCATCGGCGACCTGCCCACCGACGCCCTGCCGATCCTCGCGGGCTACAACCTGACCTACTTGCAGGCCGAGGCCACCGCGGGCGCGGTCACGACCGACGACTACAAGGCGCCCGTGATCGCCTACGCCTGGTACGGGCTCGGTCGCAGCCTGGCCTACACCGGGCAGGTGGGCGGCGAGTCCGGGGGCGCGATCGTGGCCTGGCCCGGCTTCCAGGCGTTGTTCTCGTCGATCGTGCGTTGGCTCGTCGGCATGGGCGAACCCGAGGGCGTCTTCGCCGACGTGGAGCGCCGCGGCAACGAGGCGCTGGTCACCGTCGAGCTCGATCCCGAGGCCGAGCTGGACACCGAGCTCGCGCGCTTGGAGGCCAACCTGCGCCTGCCCAGCGGCGAGAACCGCGTCGTCGCGCTGGAGCGCACCGGCCCGCGCTCCTTCGAGGCGCGGGTCCCGATCGACGAAGCCGGCGTGGTGGTGGGCACCGTGAGCCTGGGCGACGACCGGTCCCTGCAGTTGCCCGTGATCGGCCTGCCCTACTCCCCGGAGTTCGAGCGCGGACCCGATCCCGACGTGGGTCGGCGGCGCCTGGCGCGGCTGGCGGACCTCTCCGGGGGCCGCGTCGAACCGGCGGCCGGTGAGCTGTTCGAGGGTCCCCGCTCGGGCACCGGCCGACGCCCCCTGCGTCGTCCGCTGCTGCTCGCGGCGATCCTGGTGTTGTTGATCGAGATCGGGTTCCGACGGCTCGACCTCTGGGGCCTGGTGAGGCTGCCGCGACGCGGCGCGCGCGCCCGGGTGCAGCCGATCCGCGGAACGCCGAATCAGCGGGCGACGGCGCCGGGTCCTGACGCGGAGGCCGGGCAGACGCCGAGCGAGACGTCGGTCGAGACCTCGACCGCTCCCGACTCCCGTCCGAGCCCCGAGCAACCGAGCCTCGGGTCCGCCCTGCGCAAGGCGCGCGGCGCATCGGCGCGGCGACTCGATCGCTGACGTTCGCGCACGACCGCGGCAGGTTGCGCGCGAGGAGACGCCGGTCAGCGCGGTTCCAGCCAGCCCTCGACCGCCAGGCGCTCGCGGCACAGGCTCGTCAGGGGCGGGCCACAGGTCAGGCTCAGGAAGCGCCCGCCGATGCGTTGCGACGACTCGCGCCAGGACTGCTGCAGGCGCTCGAGCCGGCGCCGGTAGGCCTCGATCGCGCCGCGATCGACGATCACGTCGAGGCTGCTGCCGCCCTCCGCGTCGACCAGGCGCGAGGGACCGGACGCCTCGGGCTCCACCTCCGAGGGGCTCAGCACCTGCAGGATCGAGAGGCGCTCGGTGCGACCGGCGAGGGAGCGCGTGGCTCCGCTGGCGTCGACCTCGCTCAAGAGGTCGCTGACGAGCACCCGTTGGGCCGTCGGGCGAGCGTGGGCGGCGGCGTCGGACAGCAGCTCGCTGACCGGGCGCTCGCTCTCGAAGGCCACGCCGTGGTCCAGGGCCTCGGGCTCCGAAAGGGTCAACTGATCGCCGAGCAGCACCAGTTGCGCCGGGGCCCCGGCCGAGCGGGCCAGGCCGCAGAACAACGCGGCCAGGTCCACCGCCAACTGGGCCTTGTCCGCGTCGACGCCCATGGACGCCGACACATCGAGCAGCAGCTCCAACTTCGGCGCGACCTCCTCGCGGTACTGGCGAACCATCAACTGGTCGGTCCGCGCGAAGGCGCCCCAGTCCAAGCGGCGCACGTCGTCGCCGGGCGCGTAGCTGCGCCGGTCCTGCATCTCGAGCGAGGCCCCGACTCCCGATGCCAACTCCGAGCCGGGAAGGCGACCGACCGGCTTCTGGGGCGGCACCAGCCGCCAAGCGTCGAGCAAGGCGCGCGCGGCGAGGCCCGGCCGCAGCCGCTGTCCCGGTTCGAGGGCCGCCGCCACGTCAGCCCTGCCGCCGCAGCCGCCTGCGGTGCCGGATTGCTGCGAATATCCCGGGCAAGTTGATGAGGAGCGCCAGGCCGAGCCCCATGTAGAGGAAGACCGTCAGGGGCCCAGCGAGATCGAACAGATCGAGGTCCTGTCCCCCGTACTCGCTGAGCACCCAGAAGGGATTGAAGACATGGTGTCCACTCGCGATCGAATCGCTACCCAGCGTCGACCCGATCACCGAGGGAATGATCATCGAAGCGATGACCATCAGGACGAAGCCCACGCGCAGCTTGCCGGTCCGGCGGCTGCCACCCACCAGGCGCACGAACAAGCTGCCCAGGGACAGGTAGGTCAGTAAGTAGACAGCGATCAGGAAGGTCGGTGAGAGGTCCCCGAGGTCTCCGGACAGGACTCCGAAGATCGAGGCGACCAAGAGCAGCATCGGCACCAGCACCCAGGCCAGGAGCAGCCCCCGCGCCCCACCGGGCATCAAGAGATCCGCGGACAGGCCACCGCGGCCCGAGCGCAACTCGTACTCGACACGTCGCGGAAGGCGCTTGGACTCGGTGGCGAAGGTGAACAGGGCCGGCGATACGCCCACCAGCACCATCGGAACCGCGATCTCCAGCACGTCGGACCGGGTCGGGCCAACAAGGTGCACCAGCCCGCAGATCGCCACGCCCAAGACCATCGCCAGCACAGTCCAGATCCGCAGCGCTGACGACTTGTTCTCTTCCGGGTGAGAGATCTGGGCCTGGGCCACCAACACCGCGTAGCCGGCGAAGAAGATCGCCGCGCTCCCGAGGGTCGCCAGGGCCGCGAGGACGTCGTAGTCGAAGAGCTCCCCTGGATCGACGATGACGATCGCCCCGAACTGGATCAGGGACACGGCCAGGGCCAGGGTCAAGGCCACCAGAAGACCGAGAGCCAGGATCCGCACCGGCCGCCGTCTTGCGACGCTGGCGATGCCCAGCGCCAGGCTCGTGGCGGCGGAGCTTCCGAGCGCCAGCATCAGGATCAGGCTGCCGGCCGCGAGGACGTCGAGTCCCGGCAGGGACAGGGCGACGGCGAGCATCGGCAGGAAGGCCACGCCCAGCAGTCCGCCCTGGACGAGCGCCGAAAGGAGCTTGCCGCGGATGATCTGGCCCGGGCCGAGGTCGGAGGCCACGAGCAGCTCGAAGCTGTCGTCGTCCCATTCACCCGCCAGGGACTGGAAGGCGCCGATGGGCGTCAAGGCCATCAGCGCGATACACATGCAGACGTAGACGGTGCTGAAGAAGCCGACGCCGAACTGCTCCACCTGGTTCGTACTCGAGACGAAGGTCAGGGCCACGATGCAGGCCAGGGCCGAGAGCATCAGCACGCCCCACAGGGACTTGAAGAAGGCGTCCCCGCGCAGGGCCTGGCGCACCTCCTTGACCACGATCGGGTTGACCCGATCGCTGAGCAACTCGATCCGCGAAACGGACATCTGGGCTTCGTCGCTCATTGCACCTGCCCTTCGGTCAGCTCCAGGAAGACGTCCTCGAGGTCCGCCGACTCCTGCCGCACCTCGACCGGACGCAGGCCACCCGTGACCAGGCGGGTGACGATGCCTGCCAGGATCTCGTCGCCGCCGCCGTAGTCGAAGCTGACTCCGCCCTGCTCGCGCACCAGTTGTTGAATGCCGGGAAGTTCGGCCATCGCGCGCTCGACCTGCTCGGGCGACTCCATGCAGCGCAGGAAGGCACGACCCGCGCCGGACAGCCGCGCGCGGATGTCCTTCAAGTTCCCGTGGGCCTTGATGCGGCCGAGCTCGATCACGGCCACGCTGGTGCAGATCTCCGACAGCTCCGTGAGGATGTGCGAGGAGATCAGCACCGCCTTGCCGAGCTCGGCCAGGGCCACCACCAGCTCGCGCAGCTCGACCCGGGCGCGCGGGTCGAGACCCGAAGCGGGCTCGTCGAGGATCAGGAGCTTGGGATCGTGCAGCAGGGTCTTGGCCAGGCACAGGCGCTGGCGCATGCCCTTCGAGAGTCCGCTGACCGCCTTGCCTAGCAGGGGCGAGAGGCCCGTGAACTCGGTCACGTCCCCCACCGCCGACAGGCGCTTCGCACCGCGCAGGCCCTGGGCCCGGGCGAAGAAGTCGATGTACTCCTCGACCGTGGTCGAAGGGTAAGCGCCGAAGTGGTCGGGCATGAACCCAGTCCGGTGGCGCGCGTAGCGCGGCTCCTCCAGCACCGAATGGCCGCCGATTCGCACGTCGCCCTCGTCGGGCAGCTCGAGCGTGGCGCAGATCCGCATGGTGGTGGTCTTGCCGGCGCCGTTGGGCCCGATGAAGCCGCAGATCTCGCCGGCGCCGACCTCGAAGCTGATCTGGTCCACCGCGGTCAGACCGTCGAAGGTCTTGGTCAGCCGCTCGACCTCGAGAATCGCCGTCATCGGACCGCCCCCCCCGCCGTCGACCAATCGACGACTCCGATCAAGCCGTGCTCTTGGGCGAGCGAGCGGCCGCCCAGGCCCAGGTCGTCGATCAACGCGCCGCCCTCGACCAGGGCCACGTAGGTACCCGGCAACAACGTGTCCGTGAGCGGCACGCCATCGCCCACGCCGAGGGAGGCCAGGACGTCCCGCGCGCGCTCTTCCCCCGACGGCGTCAAGAGCCCCTCGCCGCCACCGTCCAAGCGGTCGATGGTGAACAGCGAGCCCTGGGCGTCACGGAAGACGAGGTCGCGCAGACCCGTCTCCAGGCCGTTGGTCACGCGCCAGCCGTCGCCCTCGGGGCGCAGGTCAAGGCGCAGTCGGCTCGTGCGCTGCTCCACCGTGCGCAGGCGGCGCACGGAGCGGGTACCGATCACGTCGCCGCTGAACTCGGTGTTGGTCCCGAAGTCCACGCGGAAGCGCGCTCGGCGCTCGAGGTCGGAGCGCTGAACCTCCGGCAGCACCACGGTGCCCGCGTGGGGCCTCGCGGTGCGCTCGCTGAAGAGCCCCGCGAAGACTTCACGGGCGCTGGCCGCGGCCAGCTCGTGGGTGCGCTGATCGAGCACGACCAGGGAGCTCGTCGCCGTCCGCAAGCCGAATCCGTCGCGCATGGTCCCGTAGGCCAAGAGCAGCACGGCAGCCGAGACCGAGAGCAGCGGAATCGTCGCGAGCAGCAGCACGGGCCGACGCCGCTTGCGCGCGTAGGCGAAGTTGAGCGGTCCGACGATGATCGTGAACAGGGTCACGATCGTCAGCAGCGCCAGCACGGGCGGCCTGGTGACGATGCCCGTGCTCGGTCGGAACGACGTGTGGCGGATCGGCGCCGAGGGCACCCAGCGGGCGGCGCGCTCGACGACCCAATAGATCGCGTCCGCCTGGTCCTGGCTCACGAGGGGCGATCCGGGCGCGAGGATCAGGTAGCCCAGGCCGCGCCGCAGCACGCGCGCCTCGCCGAAGCGCGCCAGCTCGAACCGATTCTCGAGAATCTCGTCGGCGAGGACCGTGCGTGCCGCTCGCTCCGGGTCGGCGCCGGCGAAGACCACCGTGCCGCCTGCGTGCATCCAGCGCAGGGCCGCGCCCAGGTCGGCGCTCGCCGGGGGCGCGTCGCCGTCGATCACGAGCGCGGCGAGGCTGGTGTAGCTCTCGATTCTGCGGGGCAGCAACGCACCGGAGATCCGCGCCACCGAGAAGGTGCCCGTGAGGGCGCCCGGACGTCCGGGTGCGCGCGTGGCGGGGTGCACGAGCTCGGGCAGGGGCAGACCGATCTGCCAGGCCAGCGCTGCCGCCGACGCCGGAGCCAGTCCGCGGAAGGGCGCGCGGTCGGGGATCACGACGCCGGTGAGGGCCTGTGCGCGATCGGCCGGCCAGCCGGCGCCCTCGGCGCGCTCGCTGACGACCAGGATCCCGCGCAGATCGTCGCGCGGGTTGCGCGCGTAGGCGTGTAGGTAGACGTCCTGGCCATCGACCGAAGCCATGACATTGAGGCCGTGGTCGTCGACGATCCCGGACAGCATGGGCAGCTCTAGGGTCGTCGAGCCGCCGGGGGGCAGCATCCCGCTGACGCTGGTGGTGCCCGAGTGGACGTCGTTGCCGGCCCACGAGCGGGCGACGACGATGACCTCCTCCGCGCGGCTCGAGCGGAACTCCACCCGGGCCGGCACGTAGCCGCTGGAGAGCCCCTCGGGCCATTCAACCGAGACACGCGCCTCCAACCGTGGGGCAAAGTTCTGCCAACCCTGGGCCAGGGCGGGCTGGAGCGCGATCCCGAGCGCTAAGGCGACCAGCGCGATCGCCGAACGGAGTTGGCGGAGGAGTCTGAGAGGGGGCAAGGCTGGGTGCGGGGCGTGGGGTATGCGACTCGGCGGTGAGAAGCGCAGCGACGAATCTCAGCGGGCGAGCTCGGCGGGCAGATCCTCGCGCAGCTCGGGGGTCGCGTCCAGCAGCGCCTCGACGACCGCCGCGCTGGTCACTCCGTCGAGTCGCGCGCGGTAGTCGAGCACCATGCGGTGACCGAGGCAGGCCGCCGCCAGGGCGCGCACGTCGTCGAAGCCGGCGTTGGGCTTGCCCGCCAGCAGGGCGTGGGCCCGCGCGGCCTCGGCCATCGCGATCGCCGCGCGGGGCGAGGCCCCGAAGCGCACGTAGTTGCGCACGACCTCGGGCGCGCGGGACACGTCGGGGTGGCTGTTCTCCACCAGGCGCGAGATCCAGGCCGCCACCGGACGCGGCAGGAAGATGCGATCGACGGCGGCGAAGACCTCGTCGAGCTCGGCGGCGTCCACCACCGCCTCGAGGGCCGGCGGCGCCCCGCCGCGGCGCTCGGTAAGGATCGCCTCCAGGGTCGCGGCGCCGACGCGGCGCACATCGAGCTTGAACAGGAAGCGGTCGAGCTGGGCCTCGGGCAGGGGGTAGGTGCCCTCCAGCTCGATCGGGTTCTGGGTCGCGAGCACGGCGAAGGGACGCGGCAGCGGCCGCGTCTCACCGAGCACCGTGACATTGCGCTCCTGCATCGCCTCCAGCAGGGCGGACTGGGTCTTGGGACTCGCGCGGTTGATCTCGTCCGCCAGCAGCAAGTGGGTGAACACCGGACCGGGGTGGAAGACCAGCTCGCGCCGACCGTTGTCGCGCTCCTCGAGGATCGCCCCACCGGTGATGTCGCCGGGCAACAGGTCGGGGGTGAACTGCACGCGGCGCCAGTCCAGGCCGATCGAGGCCGCGAGCGCCTTGACCAGCTCGGTCTTGCCCAGCCCTGGCAGTCCCTCGAGCAAGAGGTGACCACGGGCGAAGAAGGCCGTGACGACCAGCCGCGTCAAAGTCGGTTGCCCGAGGATGGTGCGGTCGAGCGCCGCGAGGATGGCGTTCGCCCGCTCGCTGGCGCGCGCGAGCTGGGACGGGTCGATCTCGGCCGATTCGGTCAACGCTGGTTCTCGTCGGTCTGGAAGAAGCGGCGTACGGCGTCGCGGTGGCGCGGGGCCAGGCGACGGCGCCAGGAGGACTGCCCCCCCTCGGTGCCGAACTCGGTCAGGGCCGCGCCCTGGCGCACCACGTCCACCTGGGGATCGCCGGTGCTGATGCCGATGGTCTGGGAGTGTTCGAGGTCCGGGTACTGACCACTGGGCAGGGCCGTGGCCTCGAACTGTTCGGAGAAACGCGCGGTCTCGCCGGTGAAGTCCAGGGAGGCCTCCCCGGGCCCGCGTGAGACCCCACCGCCGCCGGCGGCCTTCAGCTTCTCGGCCAGGGCGCGGGCGAACTCCGACCCCGGCCCCTCGTTCTGGGCGAGTCCCTGCAGACCCATGATGGCAGCGCCGCCGGCGCCGCCCAGACTGCCGCCGATTCAGGTCCCACCGGGCTTGAGCGAGGGAGGGCAGAGGGACTTGTCCAGGTCCATGTTCTTCAGGGCTTCGATCAAGGCCTGGAGCATGGCCGGATCGATCTCCATCTTCGGCAGCGCGGCGCCTTCGAGCAGGCCGGCCTCGGCCAGCTCGCCCAGCTTCTTGGCGAGGGCCTCGCGCAGCTCTTCGGAGAGCTCGGCCATCTTGGCCAACTCCTGCGCGAGCTGCTCGAGGGCCGCGAGGCCCTCCTCGCCGGTCGCTCCGCGCGGCAGGGCCTCGAGCTGCGACGCCAACTCGTCGAGCGCCGCCGACAGCTCCGGCGACAGCTCGCCGGGGTCGAGGCCCGCGGCCTGCATCGCGTCGGCCATGGCGTCGAGCTGCTCGCGCGCGCCCGCGGGATCGCTGGCCATGTCGGAGGCCGCGTCGCTCATGGCGCGCAGGGCCTCTTCGGCGGCCTCGGCGGCGCGCTGGGCCAGGGCTTCCGCATCGAGCTCGAGCCGATCCATGGCTTCGTAGGAGGACTCGGTGTTGCCGTCGGCTGCCTGCTCCAGGGCCGCGCGCAATCGGTCCTCGAACTCCTGGACGCGGTCGTCGTCGAGGGAGATGGTCTCGTCCAGGACCTCCAGCTGCTCGCGCAGGTCCTCGGCGCGCCGCTCGATGGCCGCCTTGGCGTCCGGCGGCTCCACCAGCCCCGAGCCGAGCGGGATCAAGAGGCAAGCGATCGAGAAGACGGCAGCCGGCGCGGAAGGCCGCAGCAGCGGCGCCGTCCGCAGGCGCGGCAGCTTCAGGTCGCCGGCGGAGCGGCCGGCGGCCAGGCGCGAATCCGCGCTGCTGGCCCAGACTCCGTCGAGCGGGCGCTCGAGGGCCGCGACGACCGCGCCGCTGCCCCCGGTGTGGATGTCGAGCCAGGTCGCCGCCGACTCCAGGCTCGGCGTGCGCCGCGCCGCCCGGATCCAAGCGACGGGCGGCACGACGACGAGAAGCGCCAAGGTCCAGGCGGCCTCACCCATCGACCAACCGAGAAACGCGCGGCCGAGCAGCGCCGCCGCCCCGGCCAAGACCAGCGCCAAGGAGCCCAGGCGAGCAGCCTCGCCGCAGGCCGCGGCCAGGCGGGCTCGGCGGCGCAGGGCCTGGGCCGCGAGGGCCACGGACTCGTTGTTCTGATCGTGCATGGGCATTCAGTGGCGGCCGGAACGCCGCCCGAGGGCGATACGCATCGCGGGGATCACCATGCCGAATGGACCGCAAAGGCCGTCCACATGGCTTGCCGCCGGAGGGCCACGTTAGCATCCGTCCCAATGGCCTCCTCCTCCCAGCCCCGCCCCACCGCCGGCCTGGTCCTGATCCGCGTCGCCGCCGGCGCCCTCCTGACCCGCGCCGGCTTGCTCGGCCTGCCTGGCGAGACCACCGGCGGCGCCTACATCCGCGACAGCGTCGAAGCCGCCCTCCCGGACCTGCCCGGCCTCGCCCGCTGGTGGGGTGAGTCGGTCCTGCTCGAGAACCCCGACGCCATCGCCTTCCTGTGGAAGTGGCTGGTCCTGGCCGTGGGCCTGGGCCTGGTCTTCGGCGCCCTCACGCGGCCCCTGGGCGCGATCGGGACCCTCTTGATGCTGAACGCCTGGCTCTTCGGCGCGGCGGAGTCCGCGCTGCTGCACCTGCTCCTGGCGGCCTGCTGTTTCGGCTGCTTCATGTCCGGCGCCGGTCGTTTCCTGGGGCTCGACCTGGTGCTCGACGCGAGCCTGGCTCAGTGGCTGACCTGGGCCCCGAAGCGCAAGCGGGGTTGGTGAGGACCGAGAGCCCGGTTCGGATGAAGTGACAGTCCCCAGCCGATCGCTGCTCGCCGTGGCGTCCTGGGCGCCACGGACACCGCCGCCTTCCACGGGCTGCGGGAGTGGGTCGAGTCGCCGGCGGAGCTGGTGATTCACTTCCGGCGTGGGCCGACCTACGCGCTGCTCTTCTTGGCGCTCCCGAGCTTCGGCCGGCGGGGTGCGTGGTTCACAGCCCTGCTCGGGATCCTGGCCTTCGACCGGGCGACCTCGATCGCCGACATCTGGTTCGTGCTGGAGCGGCGACACTGGTGAGCGTCGGTCCGCGCCCGTCGAGCCTGTACCTGCTCGCCGATCCCGACTGGCGTCGCAAGCTGCGCCGTGGCGGCTGGCTGCTGTTCGTGCCCTTCGTCGGCTGGCCGCTGCTGCTCAGCTTCCGCAAGGCCCTCGCGCCGCACTTCTTCGAGGACCGGCCGACGGGCCTGCCAGACTGGACCGGGCGCCATCGCGAGCACCTGGCCAATGGCCTGCGCGCCATGGGCGTGATCCTGGGCTACACGGCGCCAGTGCACCTGATGCTCTACGCCCTGGCGTTCTCGCGCGGCTGGCAACCGGGCCTCGGTGCGGTGGGCGTCGCCGCCTTCTTCGTCGCCCTGCCCTTCTTCTCGAACTTCGCCTTCCCCACCGCCTGCCTGCTCCTCGCCTCCCCGATCGCGGGCGAGGCTCGCATCTCGCCGTTGGAAGCCACCGCGCTCCTTGCGGCCTTCAGCGCCGCCATCTTCCTGATACCGGCGGGCTTCCTGCGGGTGAGCTCGACCGGTCGCTTCCGCTCGGCCTTCGACCTGCGGCGCAGCCTGCCGTTCATCGCTCGGCAACCGCGCGGCTACCTGGCGGCCTGGTGGTACGGCGCCTGGATGAACTGGACCGTGCCCTTCGCGCTGCCCCTCGCGCCGTGGGGAGTCTTCTGGGCCTACATCGCCTCGATGGCCCTGTTCAACGAGCTGCTGCTCGAGGACTCGGAGACCGAAGCCACAGGCGGTTGGCTGGCGCGCGTGGTCGCCGACCCGCGCTTCGCACCGGCCGGCGCCTGGGGCTTGGCAGCCGTCGAGGCCGCGGACGGCCCCGCCCGGGTCCTGCACCTACCGGTCTTCTCGGTTCCCCTGCCGGGGCGGCCGAGCTGATCGGAGACGGGGTGGTGAGTTCGGTTCGCGGGCAGCCGTCGGTCGAGGAACAGAACCGGGACGCTCGGATTGCAGCTCGGCCCGCCCGACCGTCGCATCGGACCGGCAACGCGTCGATCGAGGGATTTCCCCGGTGCAATCCGGCGCGGTTAAGGATCCCGTCATGTCGGCAAGGCCAGTGTGGCCCTCAGGATCGCCATTCTCGAATCGTCCTGAGAGCTCCGATGACCTCGACCAAGACCGTCGCTCCAACTCTCGAACGCCCCGTCGCCTTGCTCAGCGCCCATGCACGCTTCGTCGTGGGGCTGCTGGTGCTCTTGACCCTGACGCGGCTCGGACTTCTGGCTTGGATCGGCGCGCGCGTCCCCGATCCGGCCAGTATCGGCAGGATCCTGGTCTCGGGCGTGCGGATGGACCTGATCGTCCTGTGCTACGCCGTGGCCCCCGCCTTCCTCTTGTCCCTGGTCGCGGGTGGTCGCACGGGAACGGGTCCCATGGTCTCAGCCGCCGTGCGCGTCTACCTGACGGCGCTGACGGCCCTGTTCGTGTTCATGGAGGTCCTGACCCCGCCCTTCATCCAGGAGTACGATTCGCGACCGAACCGCCTCTTCGTCGAGTACCTGGTCCACCCCAAGGAAGTCGGCTCGATGCTCGTCGGCGGCTACAAGCTCGAGATCCTGGTCTCGACGCTCGTCACGACCGCCGCAACCCTGCTCGTCTGGCGACTCTACGGCAGGTACGTCCGACCCACGGTCGCAACCGCCGCCTGGAAGCGCGCCCTGCTCTTCGTCGCCCTCGCGCCGCTCCTTTTCCTGGGCGCGCGGTCGAGCCTCCAACACCGCGCGGCCAACCCCAGTTCGGTGGCCTTCAGCGGCGACCATCTGCTCAACGACTTGCCCCTCAGCTCGGTCTACTCGGTGGCCTACGCGGTCGCGCAGATGAAGGACGAGGAGGACGCCGCAACGGTCTACGGCTCGCTCGAGAGCGAGGCCGCCGTGTTCGACGAGGTTCGCGCCTCCATGGTCACAGTCCCGAGCGAGGCCTTCGTGCCAGGTTCGATCCCCACCCTGCACCAGCAGATCGCCACGGTAGCGCGAGAGCGCCCCCTGAATCTGGTGGTGATCCTCGAAGAGAGCCTCGGCGCCCAATACGTCGGCACCCTGGGCGGTAAGCCCTCGACGCCGTTCCTCGACACCCTGCGCGACGAGGGTTGGTGGTTCGAGCAGATGTACGCCACCGGAACCCGCTCGGTGCGCGGTATCGAGGCCGTGGTCGCCGGGTTCCTGCCCACGCCCGCGCGCTCGGTGGTCAAGCTCGGCCTGTCGCAACAGGGTTTCTTCACCCTCGGCGAGCTGCTGCGCCGCAAGGGCTACCGGACCCAGTTCATCTACGGGGGCGAGAGCCACTTCGACAACATGAAGCGGTTCTTCACCGGGAACGGCTTCTCCGAGATCATCGACAACGGTCAATTCGAGCACCCGGTCTTCGAGGGCTCCTGGGGCGTCAGCGACGAGGACATCTTCGCCAAGGCCCACGAGACGTTCCTCGCGGCCGGCGATCAGCCGTTCTTCTCGGTCGTCTTCAGCGTCTCCAACCACTCGCCCTGGGAGTACCCCGAAGGCCGCATCGAGACCGAGGGCGACGATCCGGCCACCGTCGACAACGCAGTGCGCTACGCAGACTACGCCCTATCCACCTTCTTCGGCGCGGCACGTCAGGCGCCCTACTGGGACAACACCGTGTTCGTGGTCGTCGCCGACCACGATTCGCGGGTCTATGGCGCTTCCCTGGTTCCGATCGAGCACTTCCACATCCCGGCGGTGATCGTCGGAACCGATGTCGCTCCGCGCAGGGACTCGCGCGTTGTCAGCCAGATCGACCTCGCGCCCACGCTCCTGTCCCTGATCGGGGTCAACTCCGTCCACCCGATGGTCGGGACCGACCTGACGGCTTTGCCCGACGACGCCGAGGGACGAGCGATCATGCAGTACGGCTCGAACCAGGCCTACATGGAGGGGCAGCGGGTCGTCGTCCACCAGCCACAGCTACCCGCGTCGCAGTACCTCTGGGACGGCAAGGCCCTGAATCCTGTCGAGCTCGAACCCGAGTTCGCGCGCCGGGCCCTGGCCTACGCGCTCCTGCCGTCGATCCTCTACCGCGAGCGCAGTTACCGACTGCCGGACGAGCTTCTGGCGGTGGACGCGCGCAGGCTCAGCCAATCGGCCCCGTGAGCCAGCCTGACGTGAACAGGGCCATCAGCGCCACGGCGTAGATCGCGGCGGCGACGAGGGGCGCGAACATGGCGTCCCGATCGCCGCGGCGGGCAGCCAGCAGCGCGATCGTCAGCGTCGCGATGGCGAAGGGTGCCCAGCCCACGAGCCCGGCCATGGTCAGCCGGCGCAGGAAGGTCACGAGCTGGTTGGTGCGCTCGTCGAAGGGCGCGCCGGCGAAGACCTGGCCGGCGGCGATCTGCACCACCGCCCAGGTGGAGATGTAGGCCTGAACCGACGCCAACCCGAGCCGCCAGGAGAAGCCCAGGGGGCGGCCGTCCTTGATCTCGGTCCGCGCGACGGCGTAGACCCCGAGCATGGCGACCACCATGCCGACGGCGATCGATGCGAGCACGATGGTCATTCGTCGTCTCCTCCGCCTGAACCATCGCCAGAGTCGCCAGAGTCGCGCGACGAGTCGTCGACAGGCCCGTCGCCGACAGGCGCCCCTTCGTTCGCCTCGCCGTCCAAATCGGCATCTCCCTCGACGCCTGCGGCCAGGACCGCGGCGACGACCATCGCGGAGGCTGGATCGCCGCCGCCATCGGCGCCCGGGTCATCGGCCTCCTGGGCCACGCCGGGCGGGGGGTCCGGGACTGGTCGCCGCCGCGGGCCAGGCTCGTCGTCGTGCAGCATCCGCAGGGCCGGCGTCTCCAGATCGTCGAGCTGCCCGTCCTTGACCGCCCAGCGAAAGGCGAGCAGCGCGGCGATCACGATCAGGCCCGCGATCGGAATGACTATCAGGAGGAGATTCATCGACGGGGACGACGCCTGCTGGAGCGCGCGCCCGCGGCAACCGCGACCGGCCCAGGGCCGCGTTCTACACGAGCGGGGCCGCTCTGTCGCTCCCACACTGCCGCGATTCGAGCTCGGCCCCGCCGGCCGTGGGACAGCGAGCCCGCGTCGGGGCCGCGCCTAGAACCCCTGCCGGAGCATGTCGCCCAGCCCCCGCGAGAGCCGGTTGACCCCCTCCCACTGAATCACGTAACGCTCGGCCTTGTCCTCGTGGCGCAGCGCGCCAAGGTCCTGCAGCAGGGTCGCCAGGTTCGGGTCGTCGAGGTGCCGGTAGGAGGGGTGGACGATGGCCTCGGTGACCGTGCTCGACATCCGGTCGTTGAGGCGGTTCACGAAGAACGGCCACATGCCGTCGAAGAGCGCCACGCTCTCCCGGAAACCCGGGTAGGCCAGGATCAGGGTGATGCGCCGAGCGTCCTCGACCAGTCGCTTCGAGCGCCCGGCGTCCCAATCCTCCTCGCCGGCCTTGAGCTGGGTACGCCAGTAGTCGACGCAGCCCTCGCGGATCGACTCGTAGAGCCGCAGGTTCCCGACGCAGGCGTAGCTC
Organism: Engelhardtia mirabilis; assembly: GCA_007751255.1. GTDB lineage: Bacteria > Planctomycetota > UBA1135 > UBA1135 > Engelhardtia > Engelhardtia mirabilis. The sequence goes on along the minus strand of CP036296.1, from coordinate 2,481,098 downwards.
AGGCCGTCCGCGAGGTCGCGGGCCAGCGATCCCCGGCACTGTTCGGACGCGGCGGCAATGGCCTCGCTCCGTTCGGGCGATCGCTCGGCGAGCGCCGAGAGGTCCTCGGCGAACTTCTCCAGGGAGTCGCGCCAGAGCCGCTCTGGCTCGCTCGGCGCCTGGGAGTCCTTGGTCTGGAAGAGCGGCGGGACGTTCACCCTGCGGTCGAAGAGGCGCTCGAGGTAGGCGGTCGGATCGAAGGAGGGTTGATGGCGATAGTGCTCGTAGAGGAACTGCTCGAGGACCTCGATGTTCACGGCCCAGACGCTGCTGAGCGGCCAATCGGTCTCGCCTTCCTGGGGCAGGAACAGGTGGTGGAGCTGCTCCAGCACCGCGACGGCGTACTCCGGCCGCGTCCGATCCAGGTCGTCGACGAGCAGCAGCAGCCGCTTGGCTCCGTTCGCTGCGGCCAGGGTCTCGAGGACCTCGGAAAGCTGCTTCCGCAGCGCTTCGCCTTGCGGCGGCAGCTGGGGCTGTGTATCGCCATCGGCCGGCTCCTTGCCGCCCTTGGCGAGGTCGGTGGCGAGGCGTGCGAGCGCAAACGCAACCGGCGCGCCGGGGGCGATGGACCCGATCGACTCCACGGCCGCCTGACCCCAGCCGTCCGTGATGAAACGCTCACCCCAGTCCCGGAAGATGCTCCAAGCCCGCTTGGCCTCGCCGGCGGTCGTCGGCGGTGGAGTCGTCGAGATGACCTGGGTGGCCAAGTATCTGAGGAAGCCCCGGCGCGGGTCCTCGTCGCCCAGCTGTGCCCAGGGCGAGAAGCGCAGCACGTGGTACGCCGTCTCCTCCGCGCCGGCTCGCGCCTCGAGGAGCTTGAGAATGGTCGTCTTACCGGAACCCCAGGGCCCGGCCAGCAGGACGTTGCGGCACGGCGCCTCCGCTCCATCCGATGCGTCCCCGTCGAGGCCCAGGCTGTCACAAATGCGGCCGAGCACGGCCGTCCGGTCGAGCAACACGCGCTCAGTTGTCATTACTGGTCTCCTCCTCCGAGTCCCGCTCTTCCGGCTCTGCGAGTTCTGCCGGCGCGCCGTCGCCACCGCTTGACTGCTCCAGGTAGCGCTCGGCGTCGCTATCGATCTCACGCTTCAACTCATCCCAGAACGGCCAGGCCTGCTCGCTCGCCAATTCCTCCACCGTGTGCAGGGGCTGGCCCAGGTCGCCCTCGAACACGAATTCGACGATGGCCTCCGGGCTCGACGGATCCTCCTGCAGCGCATTCAGCATGCCGAACAACCGCTCGACATCGCCGGACTCCTGTAGCGTCCGGATGAACCCCTCCGAGGTCGGTTCCCCCGTGCCCGCCAGGGTGTCCCACAGAATGCGCGCCCGGGGCACCCACTGGTTGTCTATCCCGTAGACCAGCGACGCCAACATCCCGAGCGCCGCGCGCCGGCGGGACTCCGGCGTCTTGCCCGCCGACCTGCGCGCCCAGGTCAGGATCGACTGGGTCCAGATCGCCGAGACGCGCCGCTTGTTGAGCTCGATCAGGTCCCGGTCCGTCATCAGCGCCAGGTTCATCCGCAGGCCCAGGGTCTCCTCCTGGCTGTTGGCCCTGCTCTGGCCGATGAACGAGTTGGCGATGTTGCTGATCGCCCCCCACGTGGGAGCCCCGACCCGTTCGAGCACACCCCAGACCCGACCGAAGACTCTCGCCAGGGCCACGGCGTTCTCCTGCTTCGCCGGGACAGCCTCATCGAGGGCGCTGACCAAGCGCGAGAAGGGCTCGTTGTCCCAGTTCTTCGCCGTGGTCACCAGCAGCGGGATGTGCTCCCGGGTGACTTCGTCGATGCGATCGACGACGCTGGCCTGGGGCATCCCTTGGAGTCCCGCCAGGCGCAGCCGCAGTAGCTCGAGGTAGAACCGGTTGACCGGGTCGCCGATGCGCGAGGCGCTCTGCAGCAGCTCCTCGATCAGGACCATCAAGTCGGCGCTGCTGTCGTAGCGATCGCCCCCGAGGAGCCGCTGCAGACGAGGCGATTTCCCGAGCACATCGAGCAGGAACTCGGCGTAGTAGAGAGCGATGCGCGACTCCGACGGATCCAGTTGGATCGCGAAGCCGAACAGCCGGTCGCACTCGACCTCGTAGGGCTCCAGGTCGTTGAGCAACACGGCCAGGTTCGAGAGGGTCGTCGCCGAACGCTCACCCAGATAGGGCATGTGGCGGGTGACGAAGCGACCGGCGTAGTCGGCGACGGTCAGCGCGGCCCCCTGGTCACCACGGTTGAAAGCCGCCAGGACGGCGTCCTGGTAGGACGAGAGCTGGTCCTGGAGCGTCGGTCCCTCCGGAGTGACCCCCGCGGCCTGCTGGACCCAGGCGAGGAACTCCCGATCCTGCCCCCCCACGATCCCGTCGATGGCACCGACGGTGCTGCTGTCGACGGCCGCGACCGCGCCTCCATCCCAGTCGATCAAGGCCAAGAGGTAGATCAGGAGCAGCCGCTCCTTGCTCTTCGCGGGCCAGGCGGTGCGCAGCCGCTCCTTGGTCAGCACGGCCGAGTCTTCGAGCAAGCACTCGAGCTGCCTGACGAAGACCTGCATCTGGAACCCCGACGGTGGACGGAACTTGACGGTCGTCGCCGCGAGCTTGGTCGCGTACTCGAAGCGCACCGGCTCCGTCTGACGGAGCTCGTAGAAGGCCGGGAAGACCTGCTGGAGCAGGGTGCTCTCCGGGTTGTCCTCGGCCGAGGTCGTGCCGAAGAGCCGCGCGCGGAGGTAGGCCTTGAGCTGCCTCGGCGTCAGCACGGAGGCCAAGGACCGGTACCGACCGACGAGCCGCAGGATTCGCAACTCCGGGTCGATCCGACACAGCTTGCGAAGGCCCTCGGCGAGAGCCGTCAGCGGCTTGCGGAGGATGCTCGCATCCTTGCTCTGTTCGGGAACGTAGCGATGCTGGTCGGTGATAACGTAGCGATGCTGGTCGGTGATGGCCCTCGGCTCGTCGTCCTGTTCGACCGAGTGAGCTCGGTCCTTGCGAGCGGTTTCGGGATCGGAGGTCGGAATGGACTCGAACTCCTCGACGACTCGGGCCTCCAGTTCCGGCTCCAGCACTGTGGAACCGAGGTCGCTCGCCTTGGGGGGACCGAGGTCTTCCTGCTCCGACGACGACAGGTTCTCGGGCAGGTTCTCGGGCAGGTTCTGGGGGAGGGTCAAGCCCGGGCGGTCGACTTCCTCCTCCCGCGTGCGGTGCAGCAGGTCGGCCTCCTCGAGGTCCTGCATCAGCCAGGTCAGGAGGAAGTCCCCGAGGATCGGCCCACGACCCGACAGCTCCTTGTCGACGCTCGGGATCAGCGGCTCGATGCCACCACCCGAGGCCCCCGGCACGGGGGTCATGAGCAGCTCGACCATCCGAGTGTCGAAGGCCACGAAGCGCGCCGTGCCGGGGACCATCGGGTGCTGCCCGAGATCGGGCAGCTCGACCATGTGGTCCAGGTACTTCTCGAGCGCCGAGTTGGCGTTGACCAGCGGGTGCCCGTCGGCCACGGTCCCGTTGTTCTCCATCCAATCGGCCACCCCCTTCTCCATCAGCGTCCGGTCGCAGGCGATCACGAAGCGCACCGCGCGGTTGGCGCGGAAGCGCAGCAGGAGGTCGACGATCTCCCGTGAGACGGAGGCGTGGCAGCGGTCGACGTCGTCCAGGTAGACGACCAGCTGCGCCCCCTGCGTGCCGTCGGGGCACCAGCCGAGGCGGTGCTCGATCAGCTGCTCGATCGTGTTCGCGCGGTAGGTACGGCTGGCCCGGCGCACCTCACTGCCCGCCAGGCGGGTCGGCCGCGGCGGCTCGCGCTCCGACGTGGCCTCCACGGTCGGGCCGCTCTCGATCGTCCGATTCCAGAGCTCTTCGAAGGCGTCGAGCAGGTGCGCGCAGAAGCCCTCCACGTCCGGCGCGCAGCTGCGTACGCTTTCCAGGTCGTCCATGCCCGAGCTGGGCACGATCGGTCGTCCGCACAGGTTCTCGACGATCGCTCCGATCACTGACGCCGCCGACGCCGGGGAGTTCGCCGTCACCATAGGCATGTGTAGCCACAGGTCGAGCAACGGCGGCTCGTCGGCGCCCCGCGCCCGGGCTCGCTCGCGCAGGCATTCGCGCAGGCTCAGCAGGAAGCTGGTCTTGCCCACCCCGTAGCGCCCGTGGATCAAGACGTGGGTCGAGTGGGGATAGCCCGACAGGTCGGAGGCGAGCTTGTAGACGACCTCCGCCCACTGATCCGTCTGCGGGGGGGTGCCCCAGAAGGTCTTCAGCAGGACGTCGGAGGGCGTGGGGCTCTCGGCGAGTCGATCGTAGATGGTCACGGTCCGGTCGTCCCTCTCCTCGAATGACACGGGCTCGATCGAAGCAGCGCTGAGCGATTCGGCGCCGATCTTGTCGGTGGTCGCGCCACGCCGAATCACACTCGGACGGCAACGACGGCAATGGGCTGGGGTCCTTGGAGATGAACGGAACCCCACGCGGTCGCCAGCCCGGCTTGGCCAAAAAACAATGCGAACTTCTAATTGCGCTTCCCTAAGCGTCAGCGAGGTTGCGGCTTAGCGTCGAGCCTCGACCCTCGGGCTGCTAGGCCCCGGCTTCGACGCGACACCGCGGGAACAACGCCGCCGACGGCGGGCGCGCCTTCAGAAGGTCCGGCTGCGGTAGGAGAGGGTCACCACCGAGAGCGAGCTCAGCGGCATCAGCACCGCCGCGACCGCGGGGTGGATGATCCCGGCCACCGCCAGGCTGGCCGAGACGGCGTTGTACACCAGCGAGACGGCGAAGTTGCGCTGGATCACGCGGACCGCGCGCCGGGCTCCGTGGATCAGGTCGCCGATCGCGCCGATGCCGGGCCGCGAGAGGAAGGCGTCGGCGGCCGCAAGGCTGGCCTCGGCGCCCCCGTGGACCGCGAGCCCAAAGTCCGCCGCCGCCAGGGCCGCGGCGTCGTTGACGCCGTCGCCGACCATCATCACGGGGCCGCGCGCGCGCAGCTCGCAGACCACGGCCAGCTTCCGCTCGGGGCTGGCTCCGCCCTCGCAGGCCTCGGGCCCGATGCCGGCCTCGGCCGCCACCGCGCGCACGACCCGCTCGTCGTCGCCGGACAGGACCCGCACGTCGAAGCCCAGGCGTCGCAGCTCGCCCACGGCCTGGGCCGCGCCCTCCTGGAGCGGGTTGCCCAGACTCGCGGCCGCCACGGTGCTGCCGTCGACGGCGATCCAGACCACCGTGCGCCCGGCTGCGATCGACGTCGCCGTGGCCGCCTCGATCGCCTGGGGCGCGGCGCTGGCCCGGGCCGCGACGAAGCTCGGCGATCCGACCCGCAGGCTGTGATCACCGACACGGGCCTCGAGGCCGCGTCCGAAGGAGCGTAGGTCACACACCTCGATCGACGGCAGCTCCGATTGCAATGCGGCCAGGGCTCGCGCGATCGGGTGTGCCACTTGTGCCTCGGCCGCCGCCACGTGGGCGCGCCAGCGCGAGTCGCCGATCCACTCGATCACATGGAGCCGCGGCTCGGTGAGCGTGCCGGTCTTGTCGAGCAACACCGTTCCCGTCCCGCGCAGGCGCTCGAGGGCCTCACCGCTGCGGATCAGGATCCCGCGCGACGCCGCGCGGCCGAGGGCCGCCTGGACCGCCAGGGGCGTGGCCAGACCCAGGGCGCAGGGACAGGTGACGATCAACAGCGCGACGGTGTGCTCCACGGCCAGGGCGGGGTCGACCCTCCACCACAGGCCGAAGGTCACGGCGGCCAGGGCCAGCACCGCGAGCACGAACCAATGCGCCACCCGATCGGCCACGCGCACGATCGGCGGGCGGTCGGCGGCGCCGCGCTCCACCAACTGCATCAGGCGACTGACGCGCGTCTGTGCCCCGGCGGCCTCGACCTCGACCACCAGGCGTCCCTCGAGGTTGACCGTCCCCGCGTGGACGCGATCGCCAGGGCCCAGGGGCACGGGCAGGGACTCGCCGGTCAGCAGGGAGAGGTCCACGTGGCTCAGGCCGCTCGCGACCACGCCGTCGGCCGGGACCGAGTCTCCGGGCCGCACCTCGACCAGGTCGCCCGGCTCGATCGCGGCCAGGGGCACCTCGCGCACCGACTCCGCTCCGTCGTCGCCGATCTCGAGCCGGCGGGCCGACGAGGGCGTCAGGTCGAACAGCAGCTCGACCGCCTCGGCCGCGGCGCGGCTCTGACGGTGCTGCAACCAGCGGCCGAGCAGCAGCAGGAACACCACCGCCGTGAGCGACTCGAAGTAGACCTCGCCCCGGCCGCGAACCGTGTTGACGGCACCCCAGAGGGTCCCGATGGTCAGGGCCAGGGCCACGGGTAGGTCCATGTGCGCGGTGCGCGCGCGGATCGCGCCGAGAGCGCCCACGAAGAACACGCGCCCGGGGCCGAGCACCGCCAGCAGGGTGAAGGCCAGGGACCAGCCCCGCAACAGGCGCAGGGTCCAGGGGTCCATGCCGCTCGCCGCGCCGCCGTAGAGGGCGAAGGCCGCCAGCATGACGTTGCCCGCGCAGGCCCCGGCGATGCCCAGGCGCAGCAGGTGCCCGCGTTCCTCGCGTTTGCGCAGGGCGCTGTGCTCCGCCGCGCGCGACGGATGGCTGGGGTAGCCCAGGCGGTCGAGGGCCCTGGCCACGACCGAGAGCTCCACGCGCGCGGGGTCGTGGCGCACGGTCGCCACCTGACGTCGCAGGTCCAGGCGCACTTCGAGGCAGCCGTCGACGATGCGCGGCAGGCGCTCGACAAGCCAGACGCAGCTGGCGCAGTGGACGCCCTCGAGGAAGAGCTCGATCGAGCTCGATCCGTCCGGCAGCTCGCGCGCGTAGAGAGCGCGGAAGGCGGGGTCGTCGTACTCGTCGTAGCGCTTGCCGCTGGGGGCGGCGGGCTCGGTCGCCGCCTCGCCCTCGTCGGCCGCCAGGTCGTAGAAGCGGTCGAGGCCGGCCTCGTGGATGGCCTCGAAGACGGTGGCGCACCCGTTGCAGCAGAACTGCCACTGCGCCGACGGATCGACGAGGCCCGGCGGGACCACCAGCCGGCAGTGGTCACAGAGCACCGCGGCGCCGCGGAAGACTCGGTGTCGCTCCGTGCTGGTGTCAGCCATCGACGGCGTCCCCATCGGCGGCGCAGCACGAGGGAGTGGCCAGCGCCGCCTCCTCGGCGAGTCCGAGGGCCGATTGGTCCCCGGCGCGCCCGCCCTGGGCGCTCAGCGCCGGCACCCTGAACCGACCGGAGAGCGCGACCAGTCCCAGGGCCACCAGGGCCAGGGCGCCGACGGCGGGTGCGCGACGCTGCATTGGCCCGAGCAGCCGGCGAGCGGACAGGCCCACCGCGCTGAGGGCCGGGAGGGCGCCGAACCAGAAGGCCGCCATGGTCAGGGCGCCGTGCAGAGCGTCGCCAGTCGCCGCGGCGCTCAGCACGAAGGCGTAGAGCCAGCCGCAGGGCAAGAGGCCGGTCGCGAGGCCCACGAACAACGCGCGCCGGCGTGGCGGTGCCTTGGCGGCGCGCACCTGCAGCCCGCGGGCGAGGCGGGCGAGGCGGCCTCCGTGTCCGAAGCCGATCCGCCAGCCGAAGTTGCGCGCCAGGGAGACCAGGCCGAAGAGCACGAGACCCGCCCCCGCGATCACGAGCGCAGCGCGCTGCAGGCCGAAGATCGCACCGGAGAGGTCGAGGGCCGCCCCCATGCCGCCAGCCAGCGCGCCGAGGGCCACGTAGCTCGCGAGCCGCCCAGCCTGGTAGGCGAGGTCGGCCGGCAGGCGCCGCTCGCCCGGCCGGGCCAACAGTGCGACGAACGGCCCGCACATCGCGGCGCAGTGCACCGAGCCGAGCAGACTCGCCAGGGCCACTGCGAGGGTCAGCTCCCACATGGGTCAGCCCCCCACCGCAACCGACTTGCGGATCGTGTCGGTGAAGAGGTCATCGCCGCTGCGGACCTCGAGTTGGAACTCCCACAGGCCTGCGCGCTGTAGGGGCAGGGCCATCCCGTAGCGCGAGCCCGAGATGTGCGGCAGGGCGACGCGGAGCTTCTCGCCTGCGCGTGCGTTGTGGAAGGCCACGAGCGCCACCTCGGCGCCCTCGATCGCGGCCCCCTCCCCGTCGGTCAGGGTCAACACGACCTCGACGCCGCGGGCCAGGGGGCTCGTGCGCAGGTCCGCCCGCCAACCCAACTCCGCGTTGTGGGCCACCTGGGCCTGGAAGTCGTCCCAGTCGTGCGCCTTGCGCTCGTAGTCCTCGACCACGGCGAAGGACGGATCGCTGTTCGCCAACCACAGGGCCGTGAACTGGATCACGAAGCTCATGCCCAACAGGCCCACGATCATCCCGACCCAACGGTGGTGTGCTTGGATCTTCATTGGTCACCCGCCTTCGAACTCGAGCTGAAGAGCGGCCCCATCACGTAGCCCCGCTTCAGCGTCTCGCGGCCCAGGTCGTCAACCACGCGGAAGACGACGTCGGCGCGACCGCGCTCGAAGCGCTCCCGGTCCACGAGCACGAAGACGGTCGACTCGAAGTCGTCGGCGGGCTCGATCGTGACCGGGAAGGCCGGCGCCAGCAGTTCCGCGCCCTGGCCGTCGACGGCCAGGCTGTAGCGGCGGGGCGCGTCGTCGCGGTTGGTCAGCTTGACGTGCACCTTGGAGGACACCCGGCTGTCCTCGAGCACCTCGTAGGGCGTCGAACGCACCCGCAGGAGCTCGATCTCGAGGGGCGAGCGCTTGGCCAGGGCGAAGCCGAAGGCGCTCAGCATGACGACCAGCACGATCGGGTAGAGCACCACCCGCGGGCGCAGCAACTTGGGCGCGATCCCCGCCAGGCGGTTCTCGGAGCTGTAGCGGATCAGGCCCCGGGGCTTGCCGATCTTGTCCATCACGCCGTCGCAGGCGTCGATGCATTGGGTGCAGCCCACGCACTCGAGCTGCAGTCCGTCGCGGATGTCGATGCCGGTCGGGCAAACCTGCACGCACAGCTTGCAGTCGACGCAGTCGCCGCGACCCTCGGCTTGCGCACCCTTCTTGAGCTTGCCGCGCGGCTCGCCGCGCCGGGCGTCGTAGCCGACGATCATCGAGTCCTTGTCGAGCAGCACCGACTGGAGCCGGCCGTAGGGGCAGGCCAGGGTGCACATCTGCTCTCGGAAGAAGCAGAAGTCGAGCATCATCAGCGCCGTCACCACCAGGACCAGGACGAAGGGACCCGGGTGCTCGAAAGGCGACTGCCGCGTCCACTCGAACATGGCGTCGACGCCCACGAACCAGGCCAGGAAGGTGTTGGCCAGGTGCAGCGAGATCAACGTGAAGGCGACGTACTTGAGCGCTCGCCGCCAGTTCGGCATGGGCGTGCGCCCGCCGCTGGTGTAGTGCTTGCCGTCGAAGAAGCGCTCGAGGGGCCGGTAGACGAACTCCATGTAGACCGTCTGCGGACAGGCCCAGCCGCACCAGGCGCGACCGAAGAGCGCGGTCACGAAGAAGATCCCGACAAAGATCGAGACCACCAGCAGCGCGAGCAGCAGGGTCTCGTCGGCGTTGAAGGTCGTCGCGAAGAAGGTGAAGCGCCGGTGTGCGACGTCGAACTGGAACAGGGGTGTTCCGTCGATCTTGATGAAGGGCGTGATCGTGAACAGGGCGATCAGCGCCCAGGCCACGACCGCGCGGCGCGGCAGGAAGCGGCCCTTGGCCAGCTTCGGACGCAGCCAGCGGCGGCTGCCGTCCTCGTTCAGGGTTGCGAGGACCCCATCCTGGGGTCGCGACGGTGCGTTGTGGTCGGTGAGCGGGCTCACGATGGCCTCCTCCCGGGAGGGACGGTGGTGACTGGGAGGTCGGACGAGAAGGATCGGTCGGACCCGGGCGGGCGTCGGTCGTCGTGACGCCCGCCCGGGTACGGGGCGCTATTGCGTCCCCGCGTCGGCGGCAGGAGCGCCGGAGGCGTTCGCCGTCGGCGCCAGCTCGGGCCAGGGCGCAATCTCGTTGCCCTGGGGCGCCTTGCCGTCCACCGGGTGCAGTCGCAGCGAGGCGACGTAGGCCGCCATCAGCACCAGTTGGGTGTCCGAGAAAGTCCCGCCCCAGGCGGTCATGCCCTTGGCCGGCACGCCGTTGCGGATCACGCCGACGATGTCCTCGACCTTGGTAACGTTGATCCAGGAGTCGTCGGTCAGGTTGGGCCCCACGTTGCCGGAGCCGTCGGCGCGGTGGCAGGTGGCGCACTTGCCCTTGAACTGGCTGGCCATCCCGGCCATGGCCACGTCGTCCTGCATGTAGCGCAGGATCGTGTCCTGGTCGGCGTCGAGATCACCGTAGGTGGCGATCATGGCCTGGGCGAAGTCGGTCAGCTCCTGCTCGTACTGGTCCTGGATCGTGCGCCCTTCCGCGCCGTGGAACCAGGCGACGTACGGGAAGCAGATCAGCACCGTCGCCAGCCAGGTGTAGACCCACCAGGCCGGCAGAGGGTTGTCGTACTCGCGAATGCCGTCGTACTCGTGGTCCAGCAGCAGTTCGTTCTCGGGTTCGCTCATGTCAGCGCACCTCCCGGGGCTCGACCACGTCGTCTTCGAGGGGGATTCTGGATTGGGGTTCGTAGTGCGCCTTGCCGCGCACCACCAGGAGCACGATCACGCCCACGAAGAACAGGAAGAACAGCACCGTGGCCAGGTCCTTGAGCCAGACCAGGCCGAGCAGGGCCGGCAGGCCGGCGGTCAGATCAGCGAGTACCACTGGGCACCTCCTTCGACGCGCCATTCGCGGCCGCAGCGGCCAGCTCGGCCGCCTTGGTGCCGGGGATCGGCTTGTTGATGTCGACCCCCAGGCGCAGCAGGTAGGCCACCAGGGCGATGATCTGCTTGTCCTGGAGGCCACTGCCCTCCCACTCGGGTCGCTCGTTCTCCGAGAGCTCCGCGATGAAGCGGTCGAACAACTCCTGGGCCTGGACCCGCGCCATTCCCGGCGCATCACCCAACTCGGGGCCGTAGGGCACGTCGAAGGCCGCCATCACGTCGACTTTGCGTTGGATGCCCTCGAAATCGAGGTCGTCCTCGAGCAACCACGGGTAGGCCGGCATGATCGAGCCCTGGCTCGTATCGGAAGGCCGGTTCATGTGGCGCACGTGCCAGGCGATCGAGGTGTTGGTCTGTCCCTCGCGCGCCAGATCCGGGCCGATCCGCCGCGAGCCCCACTGGAAGGGCCGGTCGTAGATGAACTCCCCGGCCTTCGAGTACTCGCCATAGCGCTCCGTCTCGTGGCGCATGGGCCGAATCATCTGCGAGTGGCAGTTGTAGCAGCCCTCCGACACGTACAGGTCGCGCCCGGCCAGCTCGAGCGGGGTGTAGGGCTGCACCGACGCGATCGTCGGCACGTTCGACTTGATCGCGAAGGTCGGGATGATCTCGAACAGCGAAGCGGAGACGACCGCGATCGCGACCCAGACCGTGAAGCGCAGGGGGCGACGCTCCCAGCGGCGGTGCCAGTCGGCGCGGAACCAGTAGTCGAGCTTGCGGCCGACGTTGGAGACGCCCTCCAGGGGGCTGTCCGGTACCGGCGGATCGACGAAGTTGCGGGCCAGGGGCGCGGCTTCGGCGACCTGCTCGGCGTACTTCGCCGGGCGTGCGCCCCAGGTGCGGATCAGGTTGTAGCCACCGATCAGCAGGCCGACGATGTAGAGCGACCCGCCCACGGCGCGCAGCACGTAGAGCGGACGCAGCTCCAGGACCGTCTCGAGGAAGTCCCCGTAGGACAACACCCCGGAAGCGTCGAAGGCGCGCCACATCAGGCCCTGGGTCAGGCCGGCGATGTAGATCGGGACGATATAGAGCACGATCCCGACCGTGCCGATCCAGAAGTGGGTCGTAGCCAATGCCCGGCTGTGCAGCGGCGCCTGGTACAGACGCGGCGCCAGCCAGTAGAGCATCCCGAAGATCATGAACCCGTTCCAGCCGAGGGCGCCGGCGTGGACGTGGGCGATGGTCCAGTCGGTGTAGTGGCTGAGGGCGTTGACGCTCTTGATCGAGAGCATCGGGCCCTCGAAGGTGCTCATGCCGTAGAAGGTCACGCCGACCACGAAGAACTTGAGGATCGGGTCCTCGGTGACCTTGTGCCACGCGCCGCGCAGGGTCAGAAGGCCGTTGAGCATCCCGCCCCAGCTCGGCATCCACAGCATCAGCGAGAAGAGCATCCCGAGGGTGCTCATCCAGGCCGGCACCGCCGTGTAGTGCAGGTGGTGCGGGCCGGCCCAGATGTAGATGAACACGATCGACCAGAAGTGGAGGATCGAGAGCCGGTAGCTGAACACCGGCCTCCCTGCCGCCTTGGGCAGGAAGTAGTACATCAGCCCCAGGAAGGGCGTGGTCAGGAAGAACGCGACCGCGTTGTGGCCGTACCACCACTGCATGAACGCGTCCTGCACCCCGGCGTAGACCGAGTAGCTCTTGGTCGCCGTGACCGGCAGGACGAGGTTGTTCGCGATGTACAGCACCGCGATCGCGACGATCGTGGCGATGTAGAACCAGATGGCCACGTACAGGTGGCGCTCGCGCCGCCGCGCCAGGGTCCCGAAGAAGTTGATCGCGAAGATCACCCAAACGACCACGACGGCGATGTCGATGGGCCATTCGAGCTCCGCGTACTCCTTGGACTGGGTGATCCCCAGGGGCAGGGTGATCGCCGCCGCGACGATGATCGCCTGCCAGCCCCAGAAGTGCAGCCGACCGAGCAGGTCGCTGAACATGCGCGCCTTGAGCAGGCGCTGGGACGAGTAGTAGATCGCCGCGAAGATGCCGTTGCCGGCGAAGGCGAAGATGACCGCGTTGGTGTGCAGCGGGCGCAGGCGGCCGAAGCTCAACCAGGGCAGGTCGAAATTCAGGGCCGGTGCGGCCAACTGCAAAGCGAGGAGCAGCCCGACCAACGTCCCCACCACGCCCCAGAGGACGGTGGCGAAGACGAATTTTCGGACGATGTCGTCGTCGTAGCGGAAGGTCTCGACCGCTGGCGAGGGAGGGACGGTGGTGGCCATGAGGGACTGGCGCTGTGGCACTTCGGAGGTCCGCGGCGGCCGCCCGCCGGCCGCCTGGATAACGAGACCTCCAAGTCGCCTGAAACCCTATCGCCTGCCCCGTGGACTCTGAGCAGCTTTTTCGACCCGTATATCTCCTTTGAGGCAAGGAGGCGCCCGCTGTCCAGACTCAGGCTCGGTCACGAGCGGTCGCAACCCCGTCAGCCGCCGGTCCGACGCGGACTTCGGCTCGGCGCTCCCAGACCTCCCCGGGCCGGCGGTTGGACGCCCACGACCCCTGCGCAGGGCGCACCACCTCTTCGCCGACGGTCGCCCCCTGACGACCCGGCTCGGGTCGGCCCCGTCGCCTCGAAGCGCTCCCCTCGTCCGGGTGCGAGTTCTTCTGGGGGGGCGGCTGATCCGCCCCCCCCCTCGCTCTCAGTTCCGAGCCCCTTGATCAGTGGATCGTGAATCCGCCACTCGCGGGCGACGGGCTCACGCTCGACGTGTTGCGTTCGGCCACGATCGTGCCCCCGGGATTGCCCCATGCGTGGACATGGTTGCCCGAGAAATGGATCTGGTCCACCCATTCGAGATCAACCAGGCTCGCCAGGTTCGCCATCCGGAACGAATCCGTCACACCGAGCGGCTGGACGTTCGAGAGCAGGAACGTATTGCCGACCACCGTCGCAGTCGTGGTGTTCGAGATCAGCAGGTCCGGGCCGTGCGTACTCCGCATCACGTTGCCGGTGATGACCGCGTTCTGGATCAGATCGGCTGAGGTCCAGTTCTGCGGCTGCTTCTTGGTGGTGGTGTGATAGACCGAGATAGCACCGCGGTAGAAGTCCTCTGGTCCCTCGCGCAGGGCGGCGTGGGTGACGTAGTTGCCGTCGATCGTGACGCCGCGAGGTACACCGGCAATCGGAGCGTCGGTAGTGGTGTTGTAGATCGCCGAGTGAACGGCGATCCCGGTCCCGACCGTATGGTCGATCGAGTTTCCGAAGATCGTCCCTGGTCCCGAGTGGATCATGGTTCCGCGACCTGCGATCTCGGAACAGGTGTTGCCACTTACCAAGTAGCCCACACCCATGGCATCGAAGTTCTCCATCCACGTGCCGACGCCCCAGCTCAGGGCTGGAGCAGTCGAGATCGCGAACGTGGAACCCGAGAGGTAGGCCGACGCCGTGACGGTCAGGTCGGTGTACGTGTCCCCGCCAGGCGTCGGCGAGTCGAAGAACGCGCGCAGACTATCGCCGACCATCGGCCCCGCGCCGCCACCGAGCACTTGGGTATCGACGATCAGATCGTGGGGATCTGCGCCAATGCCGTCGACTATCAGCCCGGCGCCGTGAATCGCGATCGCGTCGTCACCCGTGTGCGTGATCTCGCAATTCACTACTTCGACGACGCCACGAGGGCTCTGGAAGTGGATGCCGTCCCTGTTGGCGGAGAACAGACGGGGGATCGTCGCCAGCGCAGGGGTCGGGCCGGGAACGATGCTCACTCCCTCCACGACCGTATCCGTGGTGCCGATGAAGTGCAGTGCGAAGAACGGCGCGGAGTGGACGGTGACGTCCTCGATCACGACTCCCGTCGAGCGTACGACCCTGATCGCAACCTGAGTTCCGATCTGGGGCCTAGGGATCTTGATCAGGTCACCGACGGCTGCCTGGTCGAACCCTGGATCCATGTTCTGGTGGTAGAGCCTGTACTGCCCGGTCGGTGCATCGATCGTCTCGATCAGCCCGACACTGCGATTTCCGCAGCTCGGCTTGACGCTGAGCGTTGCCGGGTCGATGACCACGTTGAACGAGTAGTTGCTGAAGCTGCCGACCTCCGGCGGCCCGTACCCGGCCAGGATCTGCACGTCAGTCGTGCTGACGTACTTGGGTGGATTGCTGCCTGGAACCAACACGTTGTTCGCCTCCGCGATGATCGTCGCCATGGTGGAGGTCACGGGATCGCCGGCGGAATCCAGATAGTCCAGGCTGAAGTCGGACGCCTTGAAGTTCTCGGCTACTCGAACCTGGATGAAGCTGAGGTCGGCCATGGACTTCTGCCCGAGACCTTCCACGCAGAAGTCCGGTCCGTCCACCATGACGAACTCGGCACCGTTGCCCGAGAAGTGGAAGGAGTCGGCGACGTAGGCCGGATCGAATCCAGATCCAATCTCGAACGCTTGCGCGTGGGCACCGCAAGTCCCGCCGGAGGGTGCAGCCGACTTCAAGTGATACACGCCGTCCGAGAAGACGACGATCACGTCGTCATCGGTCGACGACGCAGCATCGATCGCCTGCCGGATGGCGATGGCATCGTCGTCGGAGTCATCGTTGGGCGTAGCACCAAAAGTGTCGACGAAGAAGGCGACACCGTTCCCGGGTTGGGGCGGAGGTCCGGACTGGGTCAGGGCGAGAATCGCCAGGGGGAGGCTGAGCATCTTCGAGAGTGGCTGGCGGGCTGAGATTGCGACCCTGGAAAGGTTGCTTGCGCCCGCCTCCTTCTCTCCCCAGGAACGGTTCGCCGAACTGGCGCGCCGCTGGGGCCCACTTTCCCTGGAGATGCTAGGTATTGAAACGAAGTCGTATTCGAGCGAGCCTCGGACTCGCCGACGGACTGCGCTCGATCAGCTCTCGGGGTCCCAGGAGCCCAGGTAGCGGTGCGGCAGGCGCGCGCAGGCCCGCTCGACCAGCTCCGGGCCGTAGCCGGCGCGATGATCGAACTCGACCAGGTAGCGCGAGCCGTCGCTGGAGCCCAGGAAGGGGGCGCGCACGCGGCTGGCGCCGTGGGCCTCGAGCTGGATCCGCAGGGTCTTGAGGGACCGGGGGGCGACGCCGGGACCGATCAGGGCGGCGGTCCGCCGCGCGCCGTCGGGCGAGGTCGGCTTGGCGGCGATGACCATGAAGCGGTTGGTGTTGTCCGCGTGGTCGGCGACGCCCTCGGCCAGCACCTGCAACCCGTAGAGGTCCGCCAGGGCCCGGCTGCCGATCACCGCCAAGGCGGCGTCGCTCGTCCGCTCGAGCTCGCGGGCGGCGTCGGCGGTGTCCGGCGAGGTGCGTGTGGCGACGCCCCAGCGGGCGAGGAAGTCACGGCACTGGGAGAGGGCGATCTGGTGCGAGGTCACCACGGCGATCTCGTCCAGCCGCGCCCCCGGCGCGCCCAGGAGGCAGTGGCGGATCGGCAGCATGACCTCCCCCACCGCGAAGACCTTGCAGTCCATGAGCGCCTCGGCGACCCCCGCGAAGGGGCCGGTGATCGAGTTCTCGACCGCCACCACCGCATGGCCCGCTCTTCCATCGTCCACCGCGAGGATGGCGTCGGCGGCGGTCGGGCAGGTCAGGGTCGGCGCGCCGGGCCCGAAGTGCCGCAGGGCGGCCTCTTCGCTGTAGGCACCGGGTGCGCCGCTGAAGGCCACGGGGAGAACGGTGGAGAGGCGATGCATGGGAGGCGAGTGTTCGGCGTCTCAAGGTCCGATCGGTCGGATCGGCCGGGAGCGTGAGCAGGTTTTGCGGTGGGGTAGGCGGTCTTGTGCCTGGCACCGTACGAACGCCTACCCGAGCAGCACTCAGTCGGTTGGACCGGCGGGCTGGGGGTGGACCCGGAAGCTGGCGGTGACCGCGTCGAGGGTCGGGCCGTAGCGCGCCAGCGCCGTGGGCAGCAGCTCGTCGAGGTCCTCGCGGGACTCCAGCCCCGCCAGGTCCACGAGGTTGACGACGCCCATGCAGGCCGCGAAGCCCTGCTCGAACTCGACCAGGTCCCGGATCACGAAGAAGGACCGCTCCCTGGGCAGGTACGGCAGGATCCAACCCTCGCGATGGAGCTGGTAGATCCAGCGCGAGCCCCGGCCGCCCGGCAGTTCGAGGGGTGCGTGCACCAAGAGCTGCGCCGGCCCCCCCGGCTGACGCGCGGCGGCCTGTTCGAAGCCCGAGACGGCGGCCGCCTCGAAGCTCGCGAAATCGGACGTGGGTCCGCCCGCGCGCGGCAACCAGGCCACCTCGACGAAGAACTCCGTCTCGAACGTGAACCTGGTCACCGGGGCGAAGCGCACGGCCTGGATCGGGGCCTCGGCCGGGACCTCCACGGTGATCGGAACGGCCCAAGCGTCGTACTCGTCGATCGAACCGTACGCGGCGAGCAGGGGCGGATGGGGCAAGGTCACGGACCAGGCGCCCCCGGGACCGAAGTAGCGCCCCTCCACGATCTCCCCCGCCAGTGCGGGGCGCTCGGGCTCGAGCACGTCGTCCAGACTGCCCCCGAATGCGACGCACGAGGTCGAGGCCAAGCAGGCGACCAGGACCGAGAGCCTCATCGCGCGGCCCCGGCCCGCGCGAGGCGCTCGATCTGCGGACCGGTCAGCTCCGCCAACAGCAAGGGCGCGGTCGGCCCGCTCGGCACCTCTGCCACGACCACGTCGCGGCCGTTGCTCGCGATCCACACCTCGAAGCTGCGCTTGCCGTCCACGACCGTGGTCTCCGCCGACCAGACTCCGCTCTCGCGAACGCGGGTCCGCGGATCGTCGATGTCGAACTCGAAGCCATAGCAAGCGAGCTCGCCCGCCAGGAGCCACGCGGGCCCGATCCGATCCTGCGCGCGCGCACCCTCGAGCGCCGTGGTCTGCAGCCGCAGGCGCACGCCGCGCCCGTCCTCGGCGGTCACCCACCGGCGCAGGACTCCGGTCGCTCTCATCTCGCCGTAGCCGACGACTCTGGCGTCCGGCAGGGCCGCGGCGGCGGGCAGATCCGACTCCAGCTCGGACAGATGGAGCTCCGACGTGGCCACGCGCTCCCCGCCCTCGCGCCGCACCACGTCGACCACGGTGGAGTTGCCGTGGTCCGAGGCGCGCACCTTGAGGCAGTAGCGCTCGCCAGGCTCGAACCGGGCGCTCAAGCGTTGGAGCCCCGCTCCCGTCCGCGGCCAGGGCCGGACCGACACGCGCAACTCCCGCTCGCCCGGCTCGATCACGACCGCGTCGGCGAACTCCGGCAAGACCTGGTCGTCCACGGCGTAGATGTGGGCGGTGTGCCGGGCGAAGGTCTTGTTCTCGTTGGTCAGGGACTCGACCTCCACCAGCTCCTCGTCGGCGTAGACCGTGTCCACGGGTACGAGCCAGACGGGCGTCACGCAGCCCCACAGGCCGAGCGACGCCCCCAACGTCACGCTCGCCAGCAGCGCGCGCGCGCCGCCGCGCCCCGGTCGCTCAGCGAGTGCGGGCATCGGCTCCAACCAGCGCGAGCAGCTCGCGGACCATGGCTTCGATCCCGTCGGCCGCCTCGCAGACGTTGGCCGCCAACATGTAAGCGGGGGTGCTGACCACCCGCCGCTCGCGGTCCACGTGGACCGAGCGCACGTCGCAGGTCACGTGGCGCACGCCCATGGCCTCGAGGGCCGCGATCGCACCGGGCTCGTTGCCGATCGTCAACTCGACACTCTCGCCGCGATCGCGAACCACGGTCGCCATGACCGCCGGCGCGATGCAGGCCACCGCCTGGGGCTTCCCGGCGTCCAGCATGGCGCCCATCAACCGCGCCACGCCGGGATCGACGACCGAGTCGGCGCCGTCCACCGCGAAGCTGCACAGGTTCTTGGCCGCGCCGAAACCGCCGGGCAGAACCAGGGCGTCGAGCTCGTCGGCGCCGACCTCCGCCACGTCGCGCACCGGCCCGCGGGCGATGCGCGCGGACTCCACCCGCACGTTGCGGGTCTCGGGCGCAGGATCACCGGTCTGGTGATCGATCACGTGCCGTTGGTCGATGTCCGGGGCCATGCAGACCACCTCGACTCCGGCCCGCTCGAGGGCCAGCAAGGTCAGGACGGACTCGTGGATCTCGGCGCCGTCGTAGACGCCACAACCGGACAACAGGACACCGACGCGGACCATGGAATTTCGAGGGATGGAATCAACGGATGAAGCCCGGGCTCGAGCACGGCCCGGGCTGGAACACATCCCGGGCTCGAGCACGGCCCAGCCGTGGGCCCGAGCAGTGAGCCCGGTGCCCCCCCCCCGCTCTCAGTCGACGGGGCGGATGCTGACGTCGCCCTTGATCACGAGCTGGCAGCCCAGGCGGGCGCCGTCGAAGTCCGTGGCCATCTCGACCGTGTCGCGTTCGTCGTCGCTGATCTCGTTCACGGCGCCGGGTGCGGCGGCGACGACGCAACGGCAGGTGCCGCAGCTCCCGACCGTGCAACCGAAGTCGTGGGGAACCTCGTTGTCCTGGCAGAACTCGAGGTAGCTGGTGCCGGCGGCGACGTCGTAGGACATGCCGGTGGGCTCGAAGGTGATCTTGGGCATCTGTCTCGGGGGGGCAGTGGGGATTCTCGAAGGCGGACGCGCGCGAGCGCCGGCCGGGATCGTGCCCCGTGCGTCCGCGATCTGCAAGCCGAGGCCGCGCGGGGCCAAAGGCGAGTCCGGCCTCGCCTTGTCGGCGCGGGTGGGTCGCCCGACCGGATCGGCATCGGGCCCGAGGGGTTACCCTCCTGCCCCGATGTCCTCCCCGCTCCCCCCGCCGCCCCACCTCGCTGGGCCTCGACCCGGCCTTGCGCGCGGCGCTCGCCTGTGGTTGGTGCGCCACGCCGAGGTTCACGCGGACTGGGTCGGACGCTCCTACGGCGGCGACCAGGACGTGCCCCTGTCCACCGAGGGCGAGCGGCGCAGCGCGGAGCTCGCGAGTTCGGTCGCACGCCTGGGGCCGCGCCTGATCTTGAGCTCCGATCTGAGCCGCGCCCGCCACCTGGCGGAGCGGGCCGCCCGCGAGGCCGCCTGTCCCCTGCGCCTCGACCCGCGCCTGCGCGAGGTGAATCGAGGCCGCTGGCACTCCCTGGACGTGGGTGACCTGCACCGCGACCGCGCCGCCGAGGTGAGCGCTTTCTACGCCGATCCGTGGCACTTCGACGGCCACGGCGGCGAGGGCGACGGGCACGTGGCCGAGCGGGCCTGGCCCCTGGTGCTCGGCGCCCTGGCCGAGGTCGGGGACGGCGTGCTGGTGATCGCCGCGCACTACAACGTGATCCGAGTCCTGACCGGCTGCGCCCTCGGCCTGCCGCCGGCGCGCTCCTTCGCCCTGCGCGTCGACAAGGGCCGCGCGGTGGCCCTGGAAGATTCGGCCGACGGCTGGCGCCTGTTGGCCAGCAACGTCGCCGATCCGGGCAACCACGACATCGGCGACGAGCACATGGGCGTGCGCCCCGGTGACCTCGCCGCCATGCCGTCGGCGCCGCCCGCGGACGCGCACGAAGGGAGCCGGCGCGACCCGTGAGAGTCCTGATCGCCTCCCCCTTCGTCCCCTGGCCCCAGGACTCCGGCGGGCGCATCCGCTCCTACCAGCTCTACGTCCACGCAGCCACGGAGGTCGAGGTCGACCTGCTCGCGGTGGACGAAGAGGTCGACCACGCGGGCGCCCGCGCGGCCCTGACGGGTCGTTTCGCGAACTTCGAGATCGTCCCGCGCGCGCGGGTCGGCGTACCCGGCCAGGCGGCGCGACCCAAGATCGAGCGTTGGTTCCACTCGGCCGAGCTGGTGCGGCGCGTGCGCGAGGCCGACCAGTCCGGAGCCTACGACCTGATTCAGCTCGACGAGCTACCCCTGGCGCGGGCCCTGCCCCGGCGACACCGCACGCGCACCCTCCTGCACCATCCGAAGCTGGACCTGGACTTCCAACGCTCGACCGCCACGGACGGCGGCCTGATGGCGCGCTTCGACCTGGCCAAGGTCGCCCAGCTCGAGCGGGCGGCGGCGCGGCGCTTCCGGCACCACCTGGTGTGTAGCGACGAGGACCGCCACCAACTTCTCGCGCGCCACGACGGACTCGACGTCAGCATCGTGCCCAACGGCTTCGATCCGGCGTACTTCGCGCCCCTGGCCGGACCGCGGGCGACGGACCGCGTGCTGTTCCTGGGCTCGCTCTCCTACGCGCCCAACGTGGACGGCCTGGTCTGGTTCGTGCGCGAGGTCTGGCCCGCGGTGCGCGCTGCGCGCCCCGCTGCGCGGCTCGAGGTGGTCGGCCGCGCGCCGCACCCCGACGTCTTGGCCCTGGCGGCGCCGGACATCGAGATCGTCGGGCCGGTGGACGACGTGCGCCCGCACCTGGCGCGGGCCTCTGCCCTGGCCGTGCCCCTGCGCGTGGGCGGCGGCACGCGACTCAAGATCACCGAGGCCCTGGCCATGGAGACTCCGGTGGTCAGCACCCGCGTCGGAGCCGAGGGCCTGGAGCTCGTGGACGGCCGGCACCTGCGCCTGGCGGACACGCCGGCGGCCATCGCCGCGGCCCTGGTCGAGACCTTGGCAGATCCGTCCAAGGCCGCGAGCCTGGCCCGCGCCGGTCGCATCGAGGCCGAGCGGCGCTTTCGATGGCCGGAGTTGGCCCACGACCTGGTGGCCCAGTGGCGACGCATCGCCGCGGGGACCGGGCCCGAAACTTCCCAGCCGGCGGGGTGAGCCCGGTCGGACCACCCGCTACAAGAACTCCCGTGACTGACCCCCACTCCCCCACGATGTCCTCCACGAGCGCCCACGACGGTCCCAAGGTGATGGACACCACCTGGCGCCGCCGCCTGCTGATCATCGACGCCGTCCTGATCGCCGGCCTGGGTTGGCTGTTGTGGACGGTCTACTCCGGCAAGCAGGCCTGGGACGAGGCCGAGGCGGCCCAAGCCGCGGCCGCCAAGGAGTCCAACCTGCGCGGCTTCCGCGAGGCCGACGACTTCTCCATCTCGGGCGAGCGGCCGTCGGGCGACGGGGAACTCGAGCTCGAGACCCCCGCCGACAACGAGTAGCCGTCAGCGACCGAAGAGACGCCCCAGGAAGCCGCGCTTGGCGGGCTGCTCCGGTGCGCTCGGCGCTGCGGGCTCCGCGTCGCCCCCGTCCGGCTCCGAGCGGCGTAGGTCCGGCCGGATGCCGGTCGACTCCTCCACCAGGTCGAGGTACAGGCCCTCGAGTTCGGCCGCCATCTGCGACGCCGTGCGCAGGCTCGACTCGTGTGACCCCCAAGTGGCGCGCGCGGCGTCGTCCGCGGCGAACCGGCGCAGGGCATCGACCCAAGCAGCGCGATCGTCAGCTGGCACCACCAGCCCCGCGCGCCCCCCTTCGGCCACCGCCGGCAGGGCGCCGCGGTCGCTGACGAGCACCGGCAGACCGGCGGCGCGCGCCTCGCGCACCGTCAGTCCGTAGACCTCTTCCCAGCGCGACGGTGCGGCCACACCGTCCACCTCGGCCAAGAGCGCGGCGAGTTCGCTGCGCGCGTACTCCGGTCGCAGCTCGATCGAGTCGTGCGCGGCGGCCAGGGCCTCGAGCCGCTCCACGTAGGAGTTGTCCCCGTGGAAGCTCGGCCGGTTGCCGGCGATCACCAGCCGCAGGTTGGGTAGGTCCGCCTCGACGAAGGCCTCGGCCAGCTCGGCGGCCCCCTTGCTGGGCAGGGTCGTGCCGAACAATCCCAGTCGCAGGGGCTCGTCGGCCGGACGCGGCGGCGCGGCCGCGCGCAGGCGGGCGACCTCCGCGGCCAGGTCCTCGGCCTCGACTCCGTTCTCCACCACGCGAATGCGCCCCTTCTGCACTCCTGCCGACTCGTACACCGCCCGCGCCGCCTCCGAGGGAGCGACCAACAGGCCCGGCAGCGCCAGAGCCCCCAGGGCGTACTCGCGGTGGGCACGCACGGCCGCCAGGTCGTCGGTCAGGGTTTCGCCGAGGGGTCCGACGGCCGCGCCGCCCCCCGACGGCAACAGGTGTTTCCAACTCGACGCGATGTCCGCGGTCAGTCCCTCGAGGTCGTTCGCGTCGCGCGCGTGGCCGTCGCTGCCGAAGAGTTGCCCGCGAGGGTCGAGCAGCCAGTAGTCGTGCAGGGTCAGGGCCAGGGGCTGGCCCACGTCGTGCACCGCGTGCAGGGCGCTGGCGCCGAAGCCCGTCACGTGGTGCACGTGGATCAGATCGCAGGGCGTCTCCGCCATCCAACCCAGGATCACGTTGCGCAGGCCGTCGTGGACCATCAGGTCGGCGAGCTTCGCGTGGTCGCCGTAGGCGTAGGCCACGCGCCGCACCTCGACGCCGTCCACGTCGCTGTCGAAGGTCGACAGGGGCTCGAGCTCGCCGCGCGTGTCGAGGCACAGCACGTAGACCTGGTGACCGCGCGCGATGAACTCGCGCGCCAGGTCGGCGGTGTGGCTGGGCACGCCGCCCACGTCGGGCGGCCAGCCCATGGCGATCAGTCCGATGTTCAGGCCGCGGCCGCGGGCGTACTGGAAGGTGTCGGCGGGCATCTGGGAGTGGGGCTCGGAGCGGCGCGTCGGCGCGCGCGGGAATCAGTGGGCGACGCGGTCGTAGATCCCTTCGAGCACGTCCAGGTGCTCGTCGAGTCCGACCGGCAGGGACGGGTTCGGGTGGCGGCCCAGGCGGCCGAGGATGACCTCGCGCATCGCGTCGGCCAGGGCGGCGGCGTCGCCCGGCGGGAACAGCAGCCCGTGCTCCCCGTGCTCGATGACCTCGGAGATGCCGCGCACGTCGCTGGCCAACATCGGAATCCCCGCGGCCCGCGCCTGCAGGCAGGTCAGCGGCGCGTTCTCGTCCCACAGGGACGGCATGATCAGCGCGTGCAGCTCCGCCAGAACGGTCGGCGCCTGCTCCGGCGAGAAGGCCTTCATGGTCACCATGCGCGGCGAGAGCTTGCCCAGCACGCGTGGCGCGTAGCGCGTGTGGCGGCCACCCGCGGCCGAACCGTACAGGCGCACGAACCACGGCTCGACGGACTCGGGCAGGCGGTGCTGCAGGATGTGGACGGCCTCCACCAACACGTCGAGACCCTTGTGCGGCGTGAACTGCCCCAGGTAGCCGAAGACCACTGGCTCCGCGGGCGGCGCCGTGCGCGCGGCGTGGTAGGGGCGGTCATCGATCCCGTAGACCAGGTCGGTCATGCGATCGGCCGGCACGCCGGAGCGGGCGAAGGCCTCGCCCAGGACGCGCGTGGGCAGGATCACGTGGTCGACGGCGGCCAGGGCCTCGGCCACCCGCGCGGCGCGCTGCTCCAGGTCGGCGGTGGTGACGACCATGCCCAGGCCCCCCATCGCCGCCAAGCCGGCCACCAGGGCGCGGCGCAGGGCGCGTTCCACCGGCGGAGCGTCGTCGCGCGAGAACTCCCGCACGCAGCGCGCGCAGACCTCGGCCGGGTGCGGTCCACCGCAGCGACGGTAGTGCCAATCGAACATCTGCCCGCGGTGGCACAACAGGCCGTAGTCCGTGGTGGTCAGCACCGTCGACAGGCCGCGCGCGCGCGCGACCTCGGGCATCCCGATCGACAGACCCCAGAGCAGGTAGGTGAAGTGCACCAGCTCGGGCTGCCAGCGCTCGATCACCTCGCCAAAGACGCGATCGACTTGCCGGTTCGAATAGGAATCGTCGAAGGCCTTGCCCGGATCGCCCGTGTTGTGGAGCAGGAACACGTCCACGTCGCCCTCGCCCTTGACCTCTTCGACGGTGTAGCGCGGCGACGAGCCCGAGCGATCGGGGTGCAGCACGGCGACCTCGTGCCCGCGCTCGCGCAGGCCGGCGACCATTTGCGCCGTGTAGAACTCGGTGCCCCAGCGACCGCGCGGCGGGAAGCCGTTGGAGACGACGAGGATCCTCATCGCTTCGCCCCCCCGATCCCGTCGGCGCTCTCGACCAGGATCGCCTCCAGCCCTTCGAGGAAGCGATCGATCGAGAAGTGGGTGCGCGCGTGGACGCGGGCATCCGCTGCCAGGCGCTCGCGCAGGAGTTCGTCGCGGTCCAGGCGCACGAAGGCGTCGGCCATGGCGCGGGGGTCGCCCGCCGGCACCAGGAGCCCGCTCGCGTCGTGCTCGAACTGCTCGGGGGTGCCGCCCGCGTCGGTGGCGACCAGGGCCAGACCGAAGGCCATGGCCTCCATGGGCCCGCGCGCGTAGGGCTCGTGCCACAGGCTGGGGAAGGCGAACACGTGGCTGGTTCGCAGCAGTCCGTCGAGCTCGGTCTGGGGCAGCAGGCCGAGGAACTCGACCCGACCCCCGAGGGCCGGCACTCCGGCGAGGCGGCGCAGGCGTTGGAGGTACTCGCCCTCGCCGCCGCCGGCCAGGCGCAGTTGCAGGTCGACGCCCTGCTCCACGGCGAGCGCTGCCGCTTCGAGCAGCACGTGCACGCCCTTGCCCTCCCACAGCATGGACGTAGACGCGATCCGCAGGGGCTCGCCCTGCCGGCGCACGGCGATCGAATGGGCGAAGGCGCGCTCCTCGATCGCGGGGGTGATGCCGGTGGGCAGGCGCTCCACGATGGCCGGGTCCAGTCCCTCGGCCGCGAGGGCCCCGCGCATGGCGTCGCTGGGCGTCAGCACACGCCCCCAACCCACGTGGCGCGACCACAGGCGCCAGGCCAGCTCCAAGAGACGCAACCGCCCGGTCTTGCCGCCGCGCTCGCGCCAGTCGCGCAGCCAGTGGTTGCCCGGCCACAGGTCACAGACGATGCCGACCCGCGGCAGTCCGGCGCGCTTGGCGGCCAGGAGCGGTGCGAGCGAGACCAGCGCCAGGTTGAGGTACAGGAACACGTCCGGTCGGACGGCCTGGATCACGCGCCGGGTCGCCTCGGCATTGGCCGGGCGATGGAAGTGCAGCTTGAGCCGTTCGAGGTTGCCGCTGCGATAGCCGAGCTCGAACAGGTTCTCGTCCGTGTCGATCGCGGGGGCGAGCCGCGGATGACAACCCTCGATCCCGGCCAGATCGGCGCTGTTGCCGCACAGGACATCCACCCGGTGACCCCGGGCGCGCAGGCCCTCGGCCACGTCCTGGGCCAACTGCTCGTACCCGCCGGCCACGTGGGGCGGGTAGCGCAGGGTGGCCAACAGAACGCGAAGCGGCCGCACGCCGTCCTTCAAGGCGCGTCCTCCGGCGCCTCGGGCAGGAAGAAAGGCGTCGCCACCTGGACCTCCGAGCGCAGGTTCTCCACGTGTCCGATCCAACTGCTCCCTGCGCGGCGCAGGCGGGCGCGCGCGGTCGTGCGCGGCGGTGTTCCGTAGAGCGCGGGGTAGGGATCGTCGAACCAGCGGTAGTGCAGCTCGAGGACCTCGCCCGGTTGCTCGGGGGTGAATCCGTACCAGGCTTCGACCAGGCGCTCGGAGGCCTCGGTCGGGAAGACGACCTCCAGGGCCCAGTCGTGCTCGAAGACGGCGTAGCCCCCCTGGATGGCGCAGGAGGCGAAGGCGTACTCGCGTGGCGGCGCCTCGGCCTCGCCGCGCGCGACGGCGAGTTGGCTGAGCCCCAGCATCCGCGGCGGGATCGGAACGCCGCACAGCTCGAGCAGCGTCGGCGCCACGTCACACAGGCTGGCGACGGAGTCCACGCGCACGCCGCCCGCCAGGGCGCGATCGGCGGCCGGCTTCAGGATCCAAGGCACATGCAGGTCGGCCGCGGACAGCCGGCCGTGGTCCAGCAGCATCCCGGCCTCGCCGAACTGCACGCCGTAGCTACCCACGATGCAGATCGTCGTGTTCTCCAGGCGACCGTCGGCGTCCAGGTCGCGCAGGAGCCGGGCGAGGTTCTCGTCGAGGCTGCGTAGGGAGCCGTCGTAGCGCGCCTCCTGCTGGCCGAGGGTGAACGACCCGCCGAGCCAACGGGACGGCGGGATCGCGAACAGGCAGGGGTCGCTGCCCCCCACCGGCGGGATCATGTCGAGCTCCGGACGCGGCTCGAAGTAGGTGTCGCGCATGGCGTCCGGCTCGATCCAGATGCGCTCCAGATCGGCCAGGTGCACGAAGCTGAACCAGTCCTCGTCGCGGTCCACCCCGCGCAGCCACTGACGCAGGCGGAAGGACTGGCTGTCGATGCCGCGCGCCTGGGGATCGTCGGCCTCCCAGCCGTGCACGTAGGTGTGGAAGCCCGCGTCGAAGCCGAAGCCGCCGGCCAGCTCGGGATCGTCCACGAACGCCGCCGTGCGGTAGCCGGCCACGGCCAACTCGACCGCCAGGCGCGGCACCTCGCGCGGGATGTTCCAGGCCTGGTCCAGGGTCGCCTCGCGCCACTGGGGCACCATGCGGCGGGACAGGTTCGGGTCCGAACCGGTCAGCAGCGCCGCGTGGGAGGGCAGGCGCAGGGGCGAGGCCGCCAGGGCGCGCTCGAACAGGACCCCGCCGGCCGCGAGCTCGTCGAGCCCCGGCGTGGTCTGCCGGTCGTAGCCGTAGCTCGACAGGTGATCGGCGCGCAGGGACTCCACCGCGATCAGAAGCACCCCGTGCCCAGGGCTCCCGTCCCCGCCCACGCCGCACCCGCAGAGCGGCAGCGCGGCCAGGCTCGAGACGAGCAGGGATCGGACGGGGACGCGCATGGGCCTGGAGGATCGCCCGCGGGGGTGCCTCCGGCAAGCGTCGTGGCGCGGCCCTGTTCCATCTCGCCGCGGAAGCCGCTCCGGGACGCCGCTTCAGACCGCCGGCAGGAGGCGCCCCGGCGAGCCCGACAAGAGGTCCGCGGGCAGACCCCCGGCCCAGCGGCGGTAGAGCGGATCGGTGGATCCCTCCCCGTGGCCCACGAGCCCCGCGCTGAAGGACACGCCGCCGCGACGGTGGTCGAAGTCGTCCGGGAGCGGCAGGCGCAGGCTGCGCGCGCCGAAATGGGTGCGCCCGTCCAGGTGCGCCACGACCTGAGCCTCGGCTAGGCCGCCGGCGTCTTCGATCGCGAGCATCAGCCAGCGCCCACTGCGGCGCATGGACAGGGACGCGGCCCGGGCTCGCGGAGACTCGCGCAGGCAGTCCAGGCGCGTCGAGTGGTCGCGCAGCACGACCCGCCGCAGCCGGGTCAGGGGCGCGTCGAGCAAGAGCGCCCCCGCCGACCGCCCCGGACCGGCCTTCCACGCGAAGCGCGCGAACAGCAGGGGATCCGCGCCGGGCGAGAAGGAGCCGCCGACCAGGCGCAGCTCGATCGGACGGGCCTCGCCTGCGGCCAGGGTCATGGCGCTCGGCTCGGCGGCCACCTCGAAGGCGCCATTGCGGCCGGCGAAGCCCAGCTCGACGTCGACCGCGTGGGGGAAGGGGTTGCGGATCGACGCCACCAGGGTCCAGCGCCCGGCCCACTCCCCCGCCGGGGCGAAGGGATCGCCGGGCAGGATCTCGAGCTCGGGCACGGCCAGGGGGTAGCCGCCCTCGTCGTCGGGCGTGAGGTGGCACAGGGCGCGCACGGCCAGGGCGCGGCGGGCCTCGTTGGTGTTGAAGCCGAACAGCGGGCGTCGGCAGGCGGCGAGGAGGTCGCCGGGGTCGTCGACGCTCCACTCCCAGCGCTCGCAGGGCCAGGTCCGATCGCCCCCGGGCCAGGCCCAGCCCCCCGCCTCGAGGCCGTGGGCGTCGATGCGCTCGCGGCGCACGAAGCCCAGGTCGTCCTCGTCGGGCCGGTGGGCCAGGAGCATGGTCGGCAGCCCCGCGTCGCGGGCGGCCAACACCACCGAGCGGTGGAAGGAGGCGATGCGGATCGAGCGGTCGCGGGCGAAGGCCTCGACCAACTGGGCCACGCGATCGACCAGGCCAGATTCCTTCAGCTCGATCATGTGGATCGGCGGGTCCAGCGCGCTATCCCCCGGCCGCTCGAGGGGCAGCACCTCCTCGAGCAGGGGCAGGGGCTCGCCGGCGAAGCGCTTATGGAACCAGCCGCCGGCGTCGAGCTGCAACAGCTCGGTCAGGGGCTTGTCCCCCACCGCGCCGCGACCGTCGGTGGTGCGGGTGACGGTGTCGTCGTGGATCAACACCGGCTCCCCGTCGATGGTCCCGTGGACGTCGTACTCGAACCCGTCCAGGCCGTGGATCAGGGCGCGGCGCAGGGACACGGTGGTGTTCTCGGGCGCCTCCCGCGGGCTGCCGCGGTGGCCCAGGATCCAGGGCGGACCCGGGATGAAGAGCGGGGCATCGCTCTCGAGCTCGGAGGCCTCGCGCATGGGCGCAGAGCCTACGGCCGGGCCGGCGGCCGAGCCACAGGGCGCGCGGGCTCCGCGAGCGAGCCGAGGGCCACGGCGGCGTGATTCGATCGAGATTCCGTGCCACGGGCGCGCGCGGCTGCGGATATGGGGGCGAACACCCACGGCCCGAGGGAGGGCCCCGACCCGATGAACACACACCGTCTCCAGTATCTCCGCCTGCCCCTCGCCGTCGCCCTCTCGGCCGGCATCGCCATCTCCCAGGGCCAGACCACGCGCGTCAGCGTCGACAGCTCCGGGCTCGAAGGCGCCGGCTCCAGCAACCATCCGTCGATCTCCGGCGATGGGCGCTACGTCGCCTTCCAGACCAATGCCAACCTCGACCCGAGCGACACGACGCCGGGACAGTTCTACCTCGACGTCTACCTCCACGACCGCTTGACCGGCTCGACCAAGGTCGTCAGCCGCGACTCGGGCGGGGGCAACCCGGACAAGAGCTGCGAAGAGGCCGCGATCTCCGACAACGGCCGCTACATCGTCTACGCGACCTACGCCACCGACATCATCCCCGGCGATGACAACAACCGGCGCGACATCGTGCGCTACGACCGCCTCACCGGCACGACGGCTCTGGTCAGCGCCGCGCTCGACGGCACCGTCGGCGACTGGGACAGCTACGAGCCGGACATCTCCGCCGACGGCAACGTCGTCGTCTTCCTGTCGCACGCCAGCGACCTGACCCTCCAGGACCCGGTGCAGTGGGCCGTCTTCGCCCGCGACATGACCACCGGCGTGACGGAGCTGGTCACGAAGGGTGTCGGCGGCGTCAACCCGAACAGCGACTCACGCCAGCCCACGGTCTCGGCCAACGGCCGCTACGTGGTCTACGCCTGCCATGCGTCGAACATCGTTCCCGGCGACAACAACGGTTGGCAGGACATCTTCCTGTACGACCGTCAGACGGGGGCGACCGAGCTGATCAGCATCAGCACCTTCGGCCTGCAGGCGAACTCCGACTGTTGGGATCCGACCGTCTCCGCCGACGGCCGCTACGTGGCCTTCGACTCGTA
Source organism: Engelhardtia mirabilis (assembly GCA_007751255.1). Taxonomy (GTDB): domain Bacteria; phylum Planctomycetota; class UBA1135; order UBA1135; genus Engelhardtia; species Engelhardtia mirabilis. The sequence goes on along the minus strand of CP036296.1, from coordinate 2,451,174 downwards.
CTCGTCTAGCCTGGTGCCCGGCGACACCAACATCCTCCCCGACGTGTTCCTGCGCGATCGTGTGACAGGTCAGACGACCAGGGTCAGTCAGGGCTACGACGGTTCCGCGGCGAACGGCCGGAGCACCACGGCGTCGCTCTCGGACGACGGGCGCTACGTCGCCTTCCACTCCTGGGCCAGCAACCTGATCGGCCCGCCCGCGGGTCCCAACTACCTGGACGTCTTCGTCCTCGATCGGGTCACCGGTGAGGTCGAGCAGGTGACCGTCTCTTCCACCGCGGTGCTGGCCAACAACCACAGCTACGACCCCGAGATCTCGGCCGACGGCAAGTTCGTCACGTACGACTCCTCTGCCACCAATCTGGTCACCGACGACTTCAACGGGTTCTATGACGTCTTCGTCCACGACTACGCCTTCGCGGTGCCCCAGCCGGACGTGAAGATCAACGGCTCGGACGTGGCCCTGACCGTTCCGGCGGGCACGCCCCTGAACGTGACCCTGGGCCTCGACGCGGGCAGCCTCTTCGGTCAGAACGCCGACTGGTGGGTCCTGGCCGAGACACCCTTCGGCAACTTCTGGCTGCTGCCGACCTTGACCTGGGTTCCGTCCTTCGCGCCCCAGCTGTTGCTGCAGTTCCCCCTGATCGACTTCGCCGGCGTGGGCGTGCTGAACGGCGCGGTGCTGCCCGCGGGCACCTACACGATCCACTTCTACGTGGACAACGACGCCGACGGTGTCTTCGACGGGACCTGGAGCGACTCGGTCGCCGTGACGGTCCAGTAGCTCGCCCGGCGGCGCCCGGGGTCTCGATCTCGGAACCCCGGGCTCCCGGAGCGGGAGATGGTCCCTCAGGGAGGGCGGCGGCCTGCCGAACCAGGAGCAGGCCCCACCCTCCCGGCACCACCCCGGCTCGACCATGCAGCAGACCGCCCGCACCCTGTTCGAACTCCTGAACGACGCCGCCCCGGGCCTGGTGGGCCCGATGCGGCGGCTCTACAGCCACACGGTCACCCGCCGCCGGGTGATCCGCGAGAGCCCCCGGGAGGTGGAGATCGAGACCAGCGGCCGCGCGGTCAAGCTGCGCGCCGATACCTGGGAGACGGCCAACTTCGTGCTCCACAACTCGACGGACGGCCGACTCGACTACGAGCCGGAGGAGACCAGCCTGTTCCGCAGTCAGTTGCCCGGCGTCGACACGTTCTTCGACGTCGGCGGGCACATCGGCTACTACGGCCTGCTGGCCGCCGCCGACAACCCCGGGCGCCGTGTGGTCGCCTTCGAGATCCTCGAGGACTTCGCCGACGAGATCGAGCGCCACGCCAAGAACAACCGCCTCGACAACGTGACCGTCGAGCGCGCCGCGATCGGCTCCGGCGGGGAAGCGGTGAGCTTCACCAACTTCGCCGACAGCAACTCCCGCGCGGCCGTGTCCCTGGACGACTACTGCCAGGCCAAGGGCCTCGCTCCGAAGCTGATCAAGATGGACATCGAGGGCCACGAGGTGGCCGGCATCTCAGGCATGGCCGGACTGCTGTCCAAGGTCCGCCCGGTGATCCAGCTCGCCTTCCACCCGCCCATGATCCTGTCGCGCGGTCACGCCCCGGTGGAGGCCCTGCGCCCCCTGTGGAAGGCCGGCTACGAGACCCTGCGCGTGGGTCCCGGCGAGGACGGACGCGGCCACGGACTGGAGCCGATCACCGCGGCCAACGTGCCGGCCGACCTCTGCACCCTGCTCTGCCGCCCGATCTGAGGCACTGATCGGTCCATGCGGCCGTGCGGGTTGCGCGGCGGTGTGATCGGCGCGGCCGTGCGGCTACGCAGCCCTGCGGTCCTGGCAGCCCTGCCGCCCGAGCTCGCAGCCGGCGCGCACTTGCGCCGGCACGCCGCGGCGCAGGGTGCGAGGACGCGCGACGTACCGCGACCGGCGCCGATCGGCGCGGCTCGGCGCGGCTCGGCACCGCTACCCCGCCTCGCTCAGCCCAGCTCGACCAGGCGCCCGGTGCTGGCCACGAACTCGCCGACCTCGACCACCGGGACGCCGCGCGCTGCGAGCTCCCGCTCCAGGTCCGCGGCGCGCTCGGGAGCGATCGCGATCAACAGGCCGCCTGAGGTCTCGGAGTCGAAGCAGATCGTGACCAGGGCCGGGTCCACGTCAGCGCCCACGGAGACCTCGTCTGCCAGGGTCGACTGACCCCGCTTGGAGCCGCCCGAGGCGATGCCCTGGCGGGCCAACTCGAGGGCGCCCGGGAAGACCGGGATCGACGCGGGCCAAAGGCGCAGGGTCGCGCCACTGCCGCGGGCCAGGTTGCGGCCGTGGCCCATCAGGCCGAAGCCGGTCACATCGGTCGCGGCGCGCGCGCCGGCAGACACCATGGCCTGGGCGGCGGCGGCGTTGAGGGTTGCCATCTGCACCGCGGCAGGCAGCATCGTGGGCCAGTCGATGACCTGGCGCTTGGCCGCGGTGGTCATGGTGCCCATGCCCACGGGCTTGGTCAGGTAGACGCGGTCGCCCGCTGCGGCGCCGGTGTTGGCGGTCACGGCCGCGGGATCGACCAGGCCGGTCACCGCGAAGCCGAACTGCACGTCGCTCTCGACCGTGTGGCCCCCGGCGACGACCGCGCCCGCCTCGGCGACCTTCTCGAAGCCGCCGCGCATGATCTCGCCGATGGTCCCTTCGTCGAAGTCCTTGGGGAACCCGGCGATGGTCAGGGCGCAGAGGGGCTGGCCGCCCATGGCGTAAACGTCGGACAGGGCGTTCGCCGCTGCGACGGCGCCGTAGTAGTACGGGTCGTCGACGACCGGCGGGAAGAAGTCGACCGTTTGCACAAGGGCCGGCGCGGTCGGATCCGCGTTCGGAATGCGCACGACGCCAGCGTCATCGAGCGTGTCAGGCCCGACCAGCAACCGGGCGTCACCCGGACGATTGACGCTACGCAAGACCTGCGCGAGCCGCCCCAAGGGCATCTTGGCTGCTCACCCGGCGCAGGCTGCGTAGTCGGTCAGTCGCTTGTTCGGTTCGGTTTGCATGGGAAGGGTCGGCAGCATACTGCCTGCCGTGGGCGGCGTACGTGGCTCGCGGGGATCCGCGACGGCTCAGGCTCCGGTGAGGATCGCGAAGGCCTGCACCAGGCGCGCGTCGTCGCCGGGCAACAGGGTGCGGGGGTCGAGCAGCACCCGATCGTCGTGGACGCGGGCGAAGACCGGCGGCTCGCCGCGGCGCAGGGCGCGGCTGAGGGCCTCGGCCGAGTGCTGCTCATGGACCACGCGGATGCAGAACGTGGGCAGGAAGACGTCCGGCGCGCTGCCGCTACCGGGTTGGGAGAGCTCCCCCACGACCTCCGCGGTGAGCTGGGGCAGCCCGGCAAGCTCCGCCGCCAGGGCCCGGGCGCGGGGCTCGATCTGCGCCGCGCTGGCGGTCAGCAGGGCGCGCGCCGGCAACTCGTCGCCGCGCCCGGCGAGTAGCAGCTCCAGGGTCTTCTCGAGGCCCGCCAGGCCGACCTTGTCGAGGCGCACGGCGCGGTAGATCGGATTGGCGCGCAGGGCACCGATGGCCTCGGCCTTGCCGGCCAGGATCCCGGCCTGGGGGGCGCCCAGGAGCTTGTCGCCGGAGAACAAGACCACGTCGACGCCGCTGGCCACGGCCTCGCGCACGTCGGGCTCGTCGCCCAGGAAATCGAGGGAGGCCGTGCCCGGCGCGTCGAGGCGGCCCGAGCCCAGGTCGTAGATCGTCGTCACGCCGCGCGCGGCGCCGATCTGCGCCAGTTGCGCCGGGCTGACCTCCTCCACGAAGCCCACCACGCGGTAGTTGCTGGTGTGGACCTTGAGCAGGGCCGCGACGTCGGGCTCGGTGTCCAGGGCGCGCTCGAAGTCGGCGCCGCGGGTGCGATTCGTGGTGCCCACCTCGACGAGCCTGACTCCCGCCCGCGACATCACATCCGGCATGCGGAAGGAGCCGCCGATCTCCACCAGCTCACCGCGGCTGAGCACCGCCGCCCGCGCCCCGGCGAAGGTCTGTAGGGACAGGTAGACCGCCGCGGCGCAGTTGTTGACGGCGATCGCTGCCTCGCAACCGACCAGGCGTCCGACCAACTCCCCCACGCGATCGTCGCGGCGGTTGCGCTTGCCGCTCTCGCGGTCGACCTCGAGCACGCAGTAGCCGCCCGCCACCGCCGCCATGGCCGCCGCCGCCTCGGGGTGCACCGGCGCCCGTCCGAGCCCCGTGTTCAGCACGACCCCGGTGGCGTTGACGATCGGCACGACGCCGGCGCGGCGCTCGCGGGCCACGGCGGCCTGCACGTCGCGCACCAAGTCGCCCGCATCGACCCGCGCGCGCACGGCGGATCCATCGAGGTCCCGCTCGCGGATCTGCGAACGCATGCGGTCGACGGCACCTTGGATCAGCCGCGTGACGAGCTCGGGGCCGAACTCACCGGCCAGATCCGCCAGGGCAGGCTCGGCCGCGAGGGCGTCCACGGACGGCAAGGCCCGGTAGGGGTTGTCGGCAGCGCTCGGCATTGGTCCACCATAGCCAGAGGAGCGCGCCCCAGGAGCGTCCATCCGCGGGTGCGGTCAGGGCGTTCCCGGCTCGTCCGCGAGTTCAGCGCTGGTTCGTGACGCCCTCGTCCCAAGGCCGCAGGAAGTGGCAGGTGTAGCCGTTGGGCCGCGACGCCAGGTAGTCCTGGTGCTCGGGCTCCGCCACGCTCCAGTTCTTGACCGGCTCGACCGTGGTGACGATCGGGTCGCTCCACTTGCCCGACGCTCCGACCTCGGCGATCGCGTCCTCGGCGACGCGCTTCTGTTCGGCGTCGAAGTAGAAGATCGTGCTGCGGTAGCTCGAACCGCGGTCGTTGCCCTGGCGATCCAGGGTCGTGGGGTCGTGCATGCGGAAGAACCAGTCGGTGAGCAGCCGCTCGAAGCTGATCTTCGACGGGTCGAAGGTCACCAGCACGGCCTCCGCGTGGCCGGGGTGGTTCCGGTAGGTGGCATCCGCGTTGGAGCCGCCGCAGTAGCCGACCTCGGTGTCGAGCACGCCGTCGATCTTCCGCAGGAGCTCTTCCATGCCCCAGAAGCAGCCGCCCGCGATAATTGCCTTCTCGGTCTGTTCACCCATCGCCTGCTCGCCCGTCGCCTGTTGATCGGTCGCGGAATCCGCCGCGGGCACCAGACCCGCCGCCTCGAATCGTCCCAGGTACTCGTCGTAGCCGCGCCTGCCGAGCTCGTCCAGGGGGACGAAGCGCAGGGCCGCCGAGTTCATGCAGTAGCGCATGCCGCCGGCCTCGCGGGGCCCGTCGGGGAAGACGTGGCCGAGGTGCGAGTCCGCCTTGGCGCTGCGAATCTCAGTCCGAACCCAGCGCCCGTCGCGGTCCTCCAGCTCGACCACGCTCTCGGCCTCGATCGGCCGCGTGAAGGAGGGCCAGCCGGTGCCGGAGTTGAACTTGTCGAGGCTGCTGAACAGCGGCTCACCGCTGACCACGTCGACGTAGATCCCGGGCTCCCAGAACTTGTCGTACTCGCCGCTGAACGCGCGCTCGGTGCCACTCTGCTGGGTGACGCGGTACTGCTCGTCCGTGAGCAGCTCGCGCAGCTCCTGGTCGGAGGGCTTGACGAACTCGCCGGGCCGAGTCGGCGCGTCGGACTCGCCGGGGCTCGCTTCGGAAACCCCGCCGGCGGCGTTCCCGCTGGCCGTTCCGCCGATCGCGACCCCCGACGTCCCGTCGGATTGGTTGACGCAGGCGGCGAGGGTCAGGGCGATCGGAGCCAGGGCGGCGAGCAGTCGAGTCGTCAGCATGGTCGGTTTCCTAGGCCCTGACAGCGCGCGATCAAGCTCGGCGGGCCAGGGTTCCGACGGAGGTTACGGGACCGCGTCGTCAGTCGGACAGGCCGGCGGCCAATCCGGGCCCAGGGCGCCGGGAAGTCGCGCCGTCCTCGCCGCTCGCCGCTGCGCGTCCGTCGGCGCGATCGATCGCAAACCCGTCCCCGCGCCACGATTCGGGGCGCCCGCGGCGCTTCGCGCCCCACGGCCCTCGCTTCCCTGCGCGACGGACGGGACACTGGCCCGGTGCCGCCCACCGAAACGAAAGTCACCTGGAAGCTGCGTGCCGCCGACGGCGCTCTGACCCGCGCCCTGGCCGTCGAGCACCAGCTCCCCGAGCTGCTCGCGCGGCTGATGGTCCTGCGGGGCCAGACCCTCGAGACCGCCCCGGCGCACCTGGCCCGCAGCGCCCAGGGCCTGCACGAGCCCGACCTGATGCCGGGCATGGAGGCCGCCTGCGACCGCCTGCACCGGGCGATCGTGGACCGCGAGACGATCCTGATCCACGGGGACTACGACGTGGACGGGGTGACCGGAACCTCGCTCTTGATGCGGTTGTTCCGGATGCTGGGCGCCGACGCGCGCTGGCACATCCCCAACCGCCTGACCGACGGCTACTCCTTCGGCGCCCACAGCGTGGCGCGGGCCCGGGAGACCGGCGCGACCGTGGGCGTCAGCGTCGACAACGGCACCAGCGCCTTCGAGACCATCGCCGAGCTGGCGGCGGCCGGGGTCGACACGGTGGTCACCGACCACCACGAGCCGCCCCTGCCCCACCCGGTCTACGGCGCCCTGCCCCACGCGGCGGCGATCGTGAACCCCAAGCTCGACGGCTCGACCTACCCCTTCCGCGAGCTGTGCGGCGGCGCGGTGGCGTTCAAGCTGGCCTGGGGCCTGGCCAAGAAGATCTCCGGCACCGACAAGGTGCGGCCGGACCTGCGCCAATTCCTGACCGAGGCCATGGCCTACGTGGCCATCGCGACGGTCTGCGACGTGGTGCCGCTGGTGGACGAGAACCGCGTCTTCGCCCACTGGGGTCTGAAGGCGCTGCGGACCTCGACCAACCCCGGCCTGCGCGCCCTGTGCGCCGCGGCGGGCATCGACGGGCGCCCTCTGACCGCGGAGGACGTCGGCTTCCAGATCGGTCCGCGGATCAACGCCTCGGGCCGTTTGGGCAGCGCCGAGCGCGCGGTCGAGGTGCTCTTGGCCGACGACGTGCCGACGGCGCGGCGCCTGGCGGCGGAGCTGGACGAGCTGAATACCCGCCGGCGCACGATCGAGCGCGAGGTGCTCGAGCAGGCTCGGACGCAGGCCCAGGCCCTGATGGCCGCTGGCGACCCGCCGGTGCTCGTGCTCGCCGACCAGGGCTGGCACCAGGGCGTGGTCGGGATCGTCGCCGCGCGCCTGACCGAGGAGTACGGCCGGCCGGCGCTGGTAATCGGATTGAACGGCGACGAGGGCCGCGGCAGCGCGCGCTCGGTGCCCGGCTTCAACGTGCTCGACGCCATGCGCGGCGCCGACGGCATCTTCGGCCGCTACGGCGGCCACGAGCAGGCCGCGGGCTGTGAAGTGCGCGCCGTCGACATCGAAGCGGCGCGCGCGGCGATCTGCGAGCGCGCCAAGTCGATCTTGGAGGGCGCCGAGCACCCCGAGCAGGAGCTCTCCATCGACGCCGAGATCGCCTTCGGCGACGTGACACCGACGTTGATGCGTCAGCTCGATCGACTCGAACCCTTCGGCGCCGCCAACGAGAAGCCGGTGCTGCTCTCGCGCAACGTGCGCCTGGCGGAAGAGCCGCGCCTGGTCGGGGCCGATCGGCGTCACGTCATGATGCGCGTGCGCAGCGGCGCCCACGTCCTGAAAGCCATGGCCTTCTCCGCCGGTCACCGCGCCGACGAGCTGGTCCTCGGCGCACCCCTGCACCTGGTGCACACGCCGCGTTGGAATACCTTCCGCGGCGAGACGAACCTGGAGCTGATCGCGCTCGACTTCCAGGTCGGCGACGACCCGAAGATCAGCTAGAGACGGGAGCGAGGACATGGATCAGACCCTTCACGAGTCCGAGAGTCAGGGGGCACAGGCCAGGCGCCAGGCGTGGATCAAGCGCGGCGTGCTGTGGTGGGGTCTCCCGGTCTGGATCGTCTGGTGCCCGTTGATGATCGTCGCCATGGACTGGGGTTGGGACGACCTGCCGCTGTTGGCCGCGGCCAGCCTGCCCATCTGGCTCGCGGGCGGCGGAGCTTGGGGGCTCGCGATGAGTCGATTCATCCGACACCGCGGCTCGGCCACACCCGGGTAGTCCCTTGGGGCGTGGGATCCGGTAGGCGTTCGTACGGTGCCAGGCACAAAACCGCCGCCTAACCAGGATGGCCCCAGCCGCCTTCGGCGGCTGGGGCCATCCTGGTTAGGCGGCGGTTTTGTGCCTGGCACCGTACGAACGCCTACCGGGCCCCGGGGCGTCCTCGCCCGAGCAGCAAGGTCGCCCCGAAGCCGAGCACCAACAGTCCCACCGCTCCGGCGATCTGCCCGCCCGACGGCGCGAACCTACGCAGCTCGTTCGAGAGCGCCTTCAGCTCGTTCTTGGTCTTGCCACCGTACTCAGCGGTCGCGCGTGCCACGTCCTCGTCGGTCCAGCCCAGGCCGCGCTCCTCGTTCACCTGCGCCGCGTCCGCGCCCTCCAGCACGACCAGCTCGATGCCCTTGCGGATCGGACGGTTCGCGAGGTCGGGGTGCACCGCCTCCTGGAAGGGCCACAGCCCCACCACCGAGCCGACGAGGAGCCCGAGCAGCAGGCCGTGCGACGACACCGGCCGCTTCTCGAGGGCGACCTTGAGGATGTTCGACAGGGCCGCGATCCCGATCGCCGCGCCGATGCCCACCGGAACCAGGATCCCGATCGCCTCGACCGGCTCTTCCTTCAGCAGCGACAGACTGCCGACCACCGTCTCGTACAGGCCGAAGATCAGCAGCAGGTACGAGCCCGAGATGCCCGGCAGGATCATGCTCGACGCCGCCAGTGCGCCGATCCACACCAGGTTGATCCAGGTCGGCGGGACGCTGCTGGCGCTGGAATTCGCCAGGGCGACCATGATCGCGACCCCGACCGCGCCGGCGATCAGCGCCCCGGGGCGCAGGCCGCCGCAGAGCTTGATCAGCTCGGGCACGCCGCCCAGGGTCAGCCCGACGAAGATGCTGTAGGCGATCCAGCGGTGCTCGGAGACGAGCCACACGGCCGGACCCGACATCGACAAGAGGGCGACCAACAGGCCGCTGCCGATCAACGCCATGAAGACGAACAGCGACTTCGACCAACGCAGGGTGGTCAGCTCCGCGATCGACGAGATGAAGCGATCGTAGAGCCCCAGGGCGAGGATCATCGTCCCCCCACTGACCCCGGGAACCAGGTTCGCGAGGCCCATCAGGAAGCCGCCGAGCGCGGTGCGCCAAGCAGGTGAGGGGGCGTGGGTCGACGCGTGGGCGCCGCTGGGGGAATCAGCGTTGGACACGGGGGGCGTGGGCTGGGGGGACCGGGGAGTCTGGGCCGCGCTCGGCGGAGCCGGGCATTCTGCCACGGGGCGCGGGGCCCCGGACTACCATCGGCCGCCATGGGCATGTCCCTCGACGATCCGATCGTGCTGGCGACGCGGGAGCTGCTCGCGCCCGTGGGCCGGCCGAGGCTGCAGCGCATGTTCGGGGGCGTCGGGCTCTGGGTCGACGAGGTCTTCGTCGGCGTGATCCACGACGGCTCCGTCTTCCTGCGCGTGGGCGACGGCAACCGGACGCGCTTCGACGCGGTGGACGCGGCCCACTTCGATCCCATGGGCCAGGGCAAGCCGATGGCCTACCGCGAGCTGCCCGAGGAGCTGCTCGACTCGCCCGAGCGCGCGAGGCCGTGGATCGAGTCCTCCCTGGCCGAGGCCCGTGCCGCCGCTGCGCGCAAACCCGCGCGCAGGTGCAAGAGCTCGAAGCCGGCCAGCCTGACTTCCGTCCGCAACCTGGGCCCGGCCTCTCGCCGCATGCTCCAGGACGCGGGCATCGGCGACCGAGCCGCCCTCGAGCGAGCCGGCGCCGCCCGGGCCTTCCTGGCGGTCGAGGAAGCGGGGCACGCCCCCACCCTCAACCTCCTGTGGGCGATCGAGTCGGGGCTGGCGGATCTGCCGATCGGGTCCTTGCCGGACGAGATCAAGCGCCAACTGCGCCGGGCGGTCGGGCGCGAGTAGGGCCGCTCCACGAGGACCACCCCGAGAACGCAACGGGCCCCCCGCGATTCACACCGCGGGGGGCCCGTTGCACTCGAAGCGGCTGATCGTTCAGCCACCGATCGGGCTCACGGCAGGAAGTCGACCTGCAGCGCGTTCGAGAAGCCGAAGCCGCCCGCGAGCGCTGCGTCGTCGAAGACCACCTGCAGGTACAGGGTCGCCGGGCCGCCGCCGCCGGGGATGTTCGGGGCGATCCAGGCGCCGCCGGCATCGGCCATGTCGAACAGGACGTTGTCAGCGGTCGGCACAAGGGTGCCGCCGAACAGCGGGGTCGGGCTGTTGCCCGCGCCGAGCACGATCCAGAGCATCGAGTTCGGGGCCGCGCCGACGAGCTCCAGGTCGGCGGTGGTGCCGCTCGACAGGTTGCCGCCGCACAGGGTCAGCACCGCGCCGCCGGGGCCCTGGGAGCCCAGGTCGGTCTGGCAGGTCACGCCGCTGCCGCCACCGTCGGGGACGACCCGGTCGGTGATGGTCACCGTGTGGGTGTCGGTGGTGGTCATGCCGGACGAATCCGTGGCGGTCACCGAGAGCTGGTGGACGCCGACCGAGAGGGTCGCGATGGCGGTCGTGCGACCGACGGCGACGAGCCCGTCGAGGTCACTGGTCCAAACGATCGAGCTGCCGTGCAGGCCACGGTCCTCGAGGTCCCAGCCCGAAGCGTGCAGCAGCACGTTGGCCGCCTTGGGGAAGGACTTGCCGCTGTCGGGGGTCAGGATGTGACAGAAGGGCGCGTTGCTGCCGCCGCCCTCCGGCGTCAGGCCGGCGCCGGTCAGATCGACCGTGAGCGCACGCGAGGTGTTCAGGCCGTCGGTGGCGAGGACCTCGAGGTAGCCCTGGCCGGGGACCAGCTTCGGAAGCTGGTCGAAGTCGACCAGGAAGCGGCTGCCCTCGACGTTCGACGCCAGGGGCACCATGCGCTCGCCGTCGGGGCTGTAGCGCAGGAAGTGCTGCAGGGCGTCGCCGTCGGCGTCGCTCGACTCCCAGATGACCTCGACCTGACCGCCGAGAACGGCGCTGGGGCGCGGCTCGACGAGCTTGATCGCGGGCGCGCTGTCGCTGGCGACGAGGCTGCGGAGCACCTTGCCCGTGGCGAGCTCGACGACCTCGACCAGCTCGAGGGTGGCCGGATCGACCGAGGCCGGGAAGACCACCGAGAAGCCGACGTCGGGGAGCTCGACCTCGCTGTCGGCACCACTCTCGTCGCCGTGCTCGCAGGCCTCGCCGTGCTCGTGGTCGACCTCGTTGACCGCGCAGTCCGGCGCGCCGTTGGCGAGCAGGGTGACCTCGCTGACGAGCTGGCCACCGGCGTAGGCGCGCAGGGCCAGTTGCGACTCCGCGATCGGATCGCTGGCGGTCGCCCGACCGCCCGGGAAGGTCACCGCGTGGACGACCTCGACCGTACCCGCGTTCGGGTTCCAGACCCCGGCCAGCATGAACGACTCACGCTGCTCGACGTCCGCCGAGTCGGGCGCGGCGCAGGTGAAGGCGGGGTGGGCCGCCATCGAGTTGTAGTTCGGGGAGTAGATCCAAGCCGTGTTGGTCAACTGCCCGGCGACCATGATGTCGTTCAGCGAGGAGACCTTGATCTGGCCCAGGCCCTCGGTGATCGCCAGGTGCTCCTCGACGTCGATGCCGACGGTGCTGATCTTGCTCGAGATGTGGCTGAACCCGAACAGGTGACCGACTTCGTGGGCGAAGGTGCGCTGGTGGCGGATCGGATCCGTGTTGCCCATGGCCGCCTTGCCGGGGATGCCGATCGCCTGGCCGTTGTAGGGCAGCGAGCCGGGGATCCAGCCGTAGATGAAGTCCGGCTGGGGATTCATCATGTTCAGGTCGCTGAGCAGCGACGAGTTCAGGGCCGAGCCCGAGCCCGAGAGCGAGCTGGTCCACAGCTTGGTCGGCGCGTCGGTCCGGTGGTACTCGATGTCCTCCGACGGCCAGATGCCCTGGATGAAGTTGTCACCCACGCCCGGCTCGATCAGCAGGGGGTTCGGCGGGTTGGGGGTGGCGCCGCCGCTGGGGCGGTAGTCGATCGGCGAGTACACGACCTCGGGCAGGCCGCGGCACTGGAAGTTGATCGGACCCAGGACCAGGGTGTTGTTCGAGTAGTCGGTCTCGAAGAGCTGGCCCGGGCCGGAGGGGTTGAGCTCGATCTCGAGCGTCACGTCCGTGCCCTGGGGCGGGCGGAACTCGAAATTGACCGTGGTGTCCAGGTCCGTCTGGGCCGGGGACAGGGTCGGATCGATCGGGCCGTTGACCGAGTAGTACGGGGACTCGGCGACCTCGACGCCGCCGACGAAGACGCGCATGAGCGCGTCGACCCCGGCGCCGGCCGGGAGGGTGCCCTCGACACTCAGCGCGACGCGGGCCATGGTCGACTTGCCCGCGATGTAGGGGTTGACCCCGGTCTGGATGGCCTGAACCAGTTGGGAGCCGATGGGGGTGATGTCCTGGGCCATGGCGGAGGGCGCCATCAGGGCCAGCGGGGCACCGAGCCAGATCAAGCTCGGAGCACGGAGGGTGTGGAGCTGCATCGAGTTCACGATCGCTTGGTGTGGGGGTTGGGAGTGCCCCTGGGCTGGAGGGCGCACCGGGACGGGGGGCCGGCGATCCGTGGTTTCCGCGGGGAAGCGGAAGGCATCGCCGATGGTTGATGGCCGAGGGAACTCGGGCCGAACCGAGACTACTCCTCCTCCGCCAACCTCGGTGCCGGCGATCCGAGATAGGGCTCCGCGGGCCCTACGAGGGGGATCCGCGGCCCTGGGGACGTCTACGTCTCAGCCCGGCCAGGGCAAACGGCGTTCCCAGAGTCGCCGCGCGGAGGCCTCGCCGGCCAGGGTCCGCTCCCGAGTGGCCTCGACCGGTGGATCGACCAGGCGCGTGAGAACTCGCCACGCTTCGAGGCGTACGCGCTGGTCGGGATGGTCGAGCAGGTGGAACAGGGCCAGGCTCCCGCGCCGCGCCCCGGCGGCCTCGAGCTGGACCAGACCAGCGGCCAGGCCTGTGGGCGAGACGGCGGGCCGCGCCAGCTGCCGGCAGAGTTCACGGATTGCGTCGCCGTCGTCGCTCCAGACCGGCAGCACGAATACCGCGCCCGTCGCCACCTCGACCTCCGCTCCGGCCGGGACCAGGATCCGCTGGCCGGAGCGCTCGAAGGCCACCCGACCGGATTCGACCGCGACGCGCGCCGTCCCGTCGACGCGGACTTCGGTGCGGTAGACGCAGCCCAGGTCCACCGCCACGCCCGCCGGCGTCTCCAACTGGAAGGCGCGCGGCTGGGCGACGATCGAAGCCCGCGCCGTACCCAGATCGAGCCGCAGCTGGTGCTTCGCGCCCTCGCCCGTGGGCTCTGCGACCGTCAGACGCGAACCGGGCTCCAGGAACAGCCGACCGATGTCCCCCACTTCGATCTCGAGCCGCTCCCCGGTGCCGGTGGCGATCGTGTCGCCCCGCTCGATGCGGCGCAGCTGCGAGCCCGCGCCGCCCTCGAGGTAGGCCACGGGGTAGCTGCGGCCCTCGATTGCGACCTCTCCGACCTGCTCCACCATCCGGGTCAACAGCCACAGGAGCCCGATCGATGCCACGCCAAGGGCCACCGCCGCCAGGGTCAAGGGACGCAGCCAGGGCCTGGGCGAGGGCGGCCGACGGACCGGCGCGACCACCCGCTCCGGAAGCTCGGGGATCTCGCCGCTCCATGCGTGCCGCGCGAGAAGTCGCTCGAGTTCGTGCTCTTCGGTCATGCCCGCCAACCTTCCTGGATCAGCCTTTCTCGCAGCCGCTCCATGCCGCGCGCCAGGGCGACGCGCACGGCGCCGTGGCTGCGCCCGGTGGCCGCGGCGATCTCCTGGCCGCTGAGTCCGTCGACCAGGCGCATGGCCAGCACCTCACGAAAGGCCTCGGGCACCTTGGCGAGCTGTGCCAGCACTTCGGTCGCGGCGAGGGCATCGTCGTCCCCTGCGAGCTGCGCGGGTTCGACCTCGACGGCTCCGACTTCGACGCGACTGCCCTGCGCGCGCAGGGAGCGCCGCGCCGCGTTGCGTGCGATGCTCAGCAGCCACGGTCCGAAGCGCGACGGCTCGCGCAGGTCGTCCAGCTTCTGCCAACTCGTCAAGCACACATCCTGCATCAGGTCCTCCGCCTCGACGACGCCCGCCAGGGCCACGATCGCTCCGTGGGCCGCCGGGCCGAAGCGGGCCAACAAACGCCGGAAGGCGGCGCGGTCTCCCGACCGCGCCGCCCGCACCTCGTCGGCGACGGGCGCCGCTGCGACATCGTCGTCCTCGATCACCCGCTTCGGCTCAGCCGATCTCCCTCCGCAGCCGCTCGCGCAGGGCGGCCACCGTTTCGGCCCCGTAGAAGCGCTTGCCGACCTGTAGTGCGTTGTCGGCGATCAGGCCGTCGGCGCGCTCGGGTCCGTCGAGCGCGGCCAGCATCCAGCGCTCGAACTCGTGCCGCTCGAGCGCATCGAATCCGCCCATGGCGCCGGCCAGTCGCAGGGCGCCGTCGCCGGGCGCCAACTCAACGGCCGACCGGAGCAGGTCGCCCGTGTCGTCGAAGCGGCGGCTGCCGCTCTGCTGGGTCGCTCCCTGGAAGTAACCCAGGTCCAAGTACAGCAACGCCGATCGACGCTCGTCGGCGGGGCGGCGTCCGGCGGCCACGTCCTCGCTGAATGCGTGCAGCTCGAACATCAGGCTCGCACGCAGGGCGTCGGCGAGGAACGCACGCGAGGGCGCCGAGGATCGCTCCGGCGCGCCCAGATTGCCGTCCGCATAGATGATCGCGCGGCGCAGCGTCTCCACGTGGACCAGCGGATCGTCCGAGCCCCGCAGGATCGCCAGGGTGTCGCCCACCATCTGGCCCAGGTCGTAATCGGGATCGATCTCGAACGCTCCGTTGCCGAAGGGCAGGCTCGCTGCACCACGGGGCAGGCTGAAGGGGAAGCACAGGCCGGGGGGGCCTGCGCTCGCTGGTGCCACCCTCGAGGTCACGACGAGCGACGGCACTGCTCCCCAGGCCGTACACCCGAGGGTCGGAGCGGCAGCGGGGGGCAGGACCAGGGGCGTGGCGAGCAGCAGGGCGAGCATGGCGGACTCCGTCGGGTCAGGGTTGGATCGATGCGCGCGGCACTTCGGCGCGCCAACCCCTAGAGCCACGACGCCGATCGCCTGTTAGCCGAGTTCAGCCCGGATAGCCCTCGGATTCGGAGCCGCCCTCCAGGTCGATCCGGCGCAGCTCCCCCGCCAGGCGCGAGCGCACGCGCAGGGCCAGGACCACGGCCACGGTCGCGAGTCCCGCCACCAGCCCCCACCACAATCCGTGGGGCCCCGCGCCCCCGTGGAAGGCGAGCCAGTAGCCAACCGGGAAGCCCACGGCCCAGTAGCCGATCAAGTTGATCACCATCGGCGCCATGGTGTCGCCCACGCCCCGCAGGCAGCCCAGGGCCACCACTTGGGTGCCGTCGAAGAGCTGGAAGGCCGCGGCCAAGGGCAACAGCGAAGCGGCCAGGGCCACGATCTGTTCGTCGTTCGAGAAGAGCCCCGTCAGGGTCTCGGGCAGGAGCAGGAAGAGGATCGCCGAAAAGCTCATCACCAGCAGTCCGAGCAGCAGCGAGACCGCCGCCGAGCGCCGCACCGCCGGGGGGTCGCCGCGGCCGACGTTGTAGCCCACGCGCACCGCTCCGGCCGCACTCACACCCAGGGGCACCATGAAGCTGATCGACGCCAGCTGGATCGCGACCATGTGCGCGGCCTGCTCGAGCGATCCCAGGCGCCCCATCAAGAGCGTGACCATGCCGAAGGCCCAGAACTCGAGCGAGCTCTGGAAGCCCACCGGCACCCCGACCTTCAGCATCCGCAAGAGCGGCTTCAGGCTCAGGGCTTGGCGGTGCCAGGGCCGCACGTGCTCGCGCAGCACCGGCCAACTGAAGACCAAGAGCGCTGCGACCATGACCAGCCGCGACAGGGTCGTGGCGTGACCGGACCCGACCGCACCGAGGGCCGGCAAGCCGAACTTGCCGAAGATCAGCGCCCAGTTGAACAGCACGTTGGCGACGTTGGCGATCGCGATCGCGATCAGCATCGGCCGCAGCACGTGCATCGCCTGCAGCGACTGTCGCAGCACCGCGAAGATCAGGAACAGCGGCACGCTGGGCGCGATGGCCCGCAGGTAGGCCGAGGTCACCGGGACGACCTCGTCGGGCTGGTCGAGCAGGGCCAGGATGCGGTCGGCGAAGGGCACCGGCGCCAGCACCAACAGGGTCAACAGGGCCGCGAGCACGAAGCCGCGCTGCACCCCGAGGCCGATGGCGGTACGGTCCCGGGCGCCGAGGGCCTGGGACACCACCGGGTCGAGGGACATCAGCACGCCCATGGCGAAGGACGCGCCCGCGAAGAAGATCACGTTGCCCATGCCCACGGCGGCCAGGGCGATGCGCGCCGTGCCGTCGGCGGGCAGGTGGCCGACCATGACCGTGTCGACGGTCCCCATGGCCATCATTCCGAGCTGGGCCAGGACCACGGGGCCCGCCAGACGGACCTGGGTGCGCAGCTCGGCTCGGAAGGTGGACACGGGGCGAGGAAGCTAAAGACGGGGGGACGTGGAAGCCAGCCCGCACAGCTCGTCTGGTGACGGTGCCCTGCGGGCCGAGGACCCGCCGAGGTCGGGTCGGCTCGAGGGGTGCCGTCAGCGGGCGAGGAGTAGCCGCAGCCCGCTGTTCAGGCGCGCTGGGCGCGGACACCGATTGGTGCGGGTTAGGATCGCGACGCCCCCCCTGCGAACTGCGCTGCGGAAATGGCCGGATTCAGCCTCGAGAAGTCGATTCCCCACCCCCCGGCCCAAGTCTTCGCCTTCGCGACGGACCTGGCGCGGATCCGCACCTGGCTCCCCGATGTGCTCGCCTGCGAGGTTGTCGGCGGCGGGCCCATGCGTGACGGCGCAGTGCTGCGCGAGACGCGCAAGATCGGGCGGCGCGAGTGCACCGCACAGATCTCGATCGTCGAGCACTCGGGCCCGTCCCAGGGCCACGAGCCGCCCTTCGTCCACGCCGCGTCGTCGGCCGCCATGGGCGTGCGATGCTGCTACCGCTACACCTTCGCAGACGACGGCCAAGGCGGCACCGACCTGACCATGGACTGCACCGGTGAGCCCACCAATCTCCTCGGCCGACTCCTGGTCGGGCCCCTGGTCCGCTACATGCGTCGGGCCGACGGCGATCAGTTGGAGCGCCTGTCGGCGGCCCTCGACGCCGCGCCCCGTTGATTGGGGGGCCGGGGTCCGGTGCGACGGCCCCCTTGACGCTCGGGCCATCCCCGACGACCATTCCCCTCGGCGGTCCATCCCCCGCCCAACTCCCAACGGTCCGCCGTCCAGGACCTCTCCACGGGAGCAAAGAGGAGCTCGACTCCCCGGGATGCGTTCGCCACTACCGATCATCCCAGCTGTCCGGTCGATCGACGTATCGGCCGACCCAGCACACCGGCGGAGGCACGGCGACGGACGGGTCGTGGTGCATTTCGCCGCAGCGAGATGATCCGATGACGAGAGCGAAGAGTTTCAAGCGCGCCGTGAGGGCGCGTATGGAAAAGACAGGCGAGCGCTACACCACCGCCCGAGCACAGGTCCTGGCCAAGCTCGGCTACCGCACGCGCGAGGCGACGGCGGGCTCCGGCTATCCCTTCCAGCCCGGCGTGTGCGGCGATACCGGGGCGGTTCGGAACTGGCTCGCGGCGCTCAGCGTGCGGGCAACCGGGAGCGCCGACCCGCTGAGCGAGGCCATGCTGACCGGCCTCGCCGGCGGCGTCGGCTTCCTCTACATCGTGTTCGAGTACACGGGGACGCCACCGCTGCTCTCGGTGCTGACTCGCTTCGACTCGGCGGCCGACCGCTTTGCCCTGGGCGCCGTGGAACGCTTGGGGCTGGAGCTGGACTCGTTGCAGACGACCAGTGCCAAGAAGGCGCGCGCCGCCCTCGACGCCGCCATCGACGCCGGCAGTCCGGCTCTGTGCGTGGTCGATGCCCTGGCCCTGGCGCGGACCGATCCGCCCTCTGCCATGTTGGGCACGGCGCCGACCCTGGTCGCGGTCGTCGGTCGGGAGGGTGACGACCTCTTGATCGACAAGGGCAGCTCAGACCCCGCGCTGATCCACGCCGACGTGTTCGCCGCGGCGCGGGCCGCCTTCAAGAAGGCCAAGCACCACATGGTCACGGCTGCGCCAGGACATGGGCACGGCGACCTATCGGCGGCGATCGAGGCGGCCGTCGCCGACTGTGCGCGGCGCTACACCGAATCGCCCTACAAGGGCTTCGCCTCGAACTTCGGACTGGCCGGGATGGAGAAGTGGGCGCGCCTGCTGGTGGATCGCAAGGACGCCAAGGGTTGGCCCACGCTGTTCCCCGAGGGTGCGCGGGCCGGCCTGGCCCTGCGGCGCACCTACCAGGGGCTCGAGCACGAGTTGACCCCGCCCCACGCCGGTCGGGGTCTCTACGCCGAGTTCCTGCGCGAGGCGGCGCCGCTGACCGGGAACGATCGCCTGGCCGCCGCGGCTCGGGCTTTCGATGCGGCGGCGGAGCGCTGGCGCACGATCAGCGCGTCCATCGCGGAGTGCGACGTGCCCGCGATCCGCTCCGGTTGCGAGATGCTCGACACCTACGCGGAGCTGCTCGACGCCCAAGCCGCCGAGGCGGAGCGGGACGAGCTGCGCGGCCGGCTGGAGGCCGCGACGGGCGAGTGCGAGTTGACACGGGACGATGCCCTCGAGCTCTACGCGTCCCTCCGGGGGCAGCTCCTCGCGGCGATCGAGGCCGAGCGCGCTGCCCACGCCGCCCTGCTCGCCGCTGGGGAGGTGCAGCGATGAGTCGCAAGGTCCTCGCCGTGCTGGCCGGTTGGCTCGTGCTGACCGTGGTCGTGATGGCCGGCTTCGCCCTGGGCTCCATGGCCCTGGGGTTCGAGCGCGTGCTGCGGCCTGGCAGCTACGACGCCAGCCCGCTGTGGATCGCGATCTCGTCGGGGATCACCCTGGTTGCCGCCCTGTGCGCGGGCGTCGTCAGCACCCTGATCGGACGCGGCACCGGGCCCGCGCGCGTGCTTGCCGCGGCGGTCCTGGTGCTCGGGACCGGAGCGGCCATCGCGGGCGACGGACGGCCCGATCCGCCGCCCCGGGTCGAGGGCGCGAGCGCCCGCGAGGTGATGGCCGCGTTGGCCGAGCACGGACGCGAGCCGCTGGTCACGCGAATCTCGAACCCGCTGCTCGGACTGACCGGGATCCTCGTCGGTTGGGCGTCCGTGCGGCGTCGATCGGCAGGCGCGTCGCCGCCTACCCCGTGAGCATCGTCGCGGCACTTCCCCAGCTGAACGCACCGGTCGAGGAGGGACCGCGCCGCCGCTACTCCAGCCCCAGCTCGGACTTGACCTGGGCGCACCAACCCTCGATGCGCTCGTCGGTCAGCTCCGGCTGGCCGTCCTCGTCGAGGGCCAGGCCGACGAAGTGCTGTTTCGTTTCGTCGATCACGCCCAGGGAGCGCTGGAAGAAGTAGCCCTCGGTGGACCAGTGCCCGAGGTCGGCTTGCGCGCCGAGCTGGACCAGCTTGTTCCGCAAGATCCCCAGGGCGTCCTGGAAGTTGTCGGGGTAACCGCGCTGGTCACCCTGGCCGAAGAAGGCCACCCGGATGCCGTCGAAGCGCACGGGGTCGAGCTTGTTGAAGACCTCGTCCCAGTCCTGCTGCAGCTCGCCGATGTTCCAGGTCGGGATGCCGATCAGGAGCACGTCGAAGGCCTTCAGGCGCTCGAGGTCGAGGCCGCTGATGTTCAGGCACTCGTCGACGTGGTCGTCGAAGTGGTCGCGGATCTTCTCGGCGGCATCCTCGGTGTTGCCGGTGGTGCTGCCGTAGACGAGGCCGATCTTCATCGAGAGGGGGCGCGGGGCGCGCGGACGGGGGTCGGGTCGGGGGGAGGGCCGAGCAGGATAGCGGCGCGCCCGCGCCAGTGCCCCCTCGACGCCGCCCCGGATTCGGGGTAGCGTGCGGCCGTCGGATCGCGAGCGTCGCGATCCCGCCCGGCGAGGCGCGCGAGTCAGCGCGGCCCGCCACCCGCACCCGACGAACACACTGGAGGCCCCCGATGACGAACAAGCAAGTCACCGCCGCACGCGCCTCCGCGCGTCGCTGAGCTGGCCCGGGGCCCCGAGGGTCCCGTCCCGTCCGCGCGCGCTGGAGGCACCGTCCGCCGATTCGGCGGCGTGCTTCCCGTTCGTCCAGCGCCAGAGGTTCGCTCCCTCCTCCGCCGCTCGCGACCGGTCCGATCGCGCCGCCCGATCCAGCTTGCGAGCTGGGGCCGCGGGTGAGTGCGCACGGTGCGCGCTCCCCGCCGATCGATCAAGATCCGGGAGCAGCACGAGTATCGATCCATTGGAAAAACGTGGACGGGGGATGACCCCCGAAGAGAAGGACGAGACGCGGCGCAGGGCGATGGCCAACTTCGACCGCGCCGTGAGCCTCGACGAGCAGAAGCAACGCAAGCAGCGCGCCAAGGAACGCAAGGCCCGCCGCAGCGGCGACGAGCCGCGGGCGCGCGAGCGCGTGAGAGATGAGGACGATTGGGACGAGCTGGAGGACTTCCAGCCCATGGGTTCCAGCCGCAAGGGTCCCCTCGCGCCGAGGGTCTCCTCGACGACCGTGGCGGCGGGTCCGCCAGACACCCCCGGCGCCCTCGACGGCACGGTCATCGCCGTGGCCCGCGACGGCGCGCGGGTCGTGTGCGGCTCCCAGACCCTGAAGGTGCCGATGCGCCGCGAGGAGGACCTGGCCGTGGGCGACCGCGCCCGGGTGATCCCGTTGACGACTGAACTCGCGCGGTTGGTCGGGCGTCACGAGCGGCGCACCGAGCTGGCCCGCGCCGATCCGACCATGCCCGGCCGTCGCCGGGTGCTGGCGGCGAACGTGGACCTGGCCCTAGTGGTGCTCTCGGTGGTCGGCCCGCCCTTCAAGCCGGGCCTGTTCGACCGCTTCCAGGTGGCCCTGATCGCCGGCGGCATCGAGCCGCGCATGGTGGTCAACAAGGTCGACCTGTTGGCGGACGAGGACGCGCGAGCGGAGCTCGAGGCGAGGCTCGCGCCCTACCGCGAGGCGGGCGTGCGCGTGCACCTGGTTTCGGCCTCGGCCGGCCTTGGGCTCGACGAGCTGATCCGCGAGATCGCCGGGCGCACGATCGTCGCCGTCGGTCACTCCGGCGTCGGCAAGTCGAGCCTGCTCAACGCCCTCGACCCCGAGGGTGCGGAGCGCGTCACGAGCCAGGTGCGCGAGAGCGACGGCAAGGGCCGCCACACCACGACCTCGAGCGAGCTGCGGCGCCTATCGAACGGCACGGTCCTGATCGACACCCCCGGCATCCGCGCCCTGGGCCTGGCCACCGAGCAGCTAGCCGCCCTGGACGAGGCCTTCCCGGAGGTCTCAGCCCTCGCCGCCGACTGCCGCTTCGGCGACTGCCGCCACGACTCCGAACCGGACTGCGCCGTTCGCGCAGCCCTGGAGAGCGGCGAGCTCGACAGGGCGCGCTGGGACGCGTACCGGCGCATGGGCGCGGGTTGAGTTCGCGAGGCGTCGAGTGGTGATCGGTCCGTCGGTCCGGGGCGCCAGCCCCCGGGGGCGACGGGTCGATTGCCACTCGAGGCCTCGGCTCGGATCCCGTCCGGACTTTCGACGTGCGACGGCGCGCCTACTCAGAACCTCGAGACCCGCGCCCTGGGTCTCACTCCCCGCGCCCCACCTCTAGTTGGACTTCCTGGGGCAGGAAACGCTTCGGCGCGTGTCCCGTGGATTCGACCACGTGCCGCCGGATCTTGGTGCCCTGGATGTTGACCAGGTCGTGCCCTTCGCTGAGGAAGTGCCGCATCAGCGCCCGTTCCGCGACGGTCAGGCAGCGGTCCAACTGCTGGCCGGGCCGCGACTGCAACAGGCCGAGGAGCAGCACTCGCTTGCCCGTCCGAGCGTCCGCCAAGTGATTGAGCAGGCTGCGGTTGTTCAGGTGGCTCTGGATCCGCCCCCGCAACCTGCGCGCCTTGCCGACGTAGAGCGCCTCGTACCGCGCTCCCCACCTCCTGGCGAAGATGTAGACGCCGGGTTCACGCGGCACGAGATCGATGTCGATCGCGTACTCCAGCGTGCGAGCGGTCACTCGCTTCACGGCGATCGGCTTGTGCCAGTCGAGGCTGAGGTTCATGGCTATCGCTCCAGGTCGTGGCCACGAAGCGTAGCACTCCCCCTATCGCGTACGACTTCCGCGGCCGTCGCGTCAGACCAACCCCAAGGCCCACAACCAGGCGGCGGTCGACGCGAGGCCCGCGAGGCTCCAGCCCAGGGCCTGCATGCCGCGCTCGCGCAGGGACCAGTGGCGGTCGATCAGGGCCAGCCAGGCCGACACGCCGATGCCGGCCAGGAAGCCGAAGACGTGGGCGGAGACGTCCGTGCGCTCGTCGCCGGCGCCGTACCAGCCCAGGATCAGCACGCCCAGGACCATGGGTGCCCAGCGGCGCATGGCCTCGCGCGAGGTGCGCCGGCGGCGCAGGAACTCGTCGGTGACGAAGGCGCCGACCGCGGCGAAGACAGCGGTGGAAGCGCCCATCGAGCGGTGATCGGGGGACAGCACCAGGGCGTTCATCCAGTTGCCCAGGGCGCCCGCGGCGACGAGCGTGAACGCCGCGCCGCCGCCGCCCAGGTGCTGGGCCAGGAAGACCGCGAAGACGGTGCCGAAGACCAGGTTGCTGCCCAGGTGCAGGGCGTCCACGTGCAGGAACAGGGCCGTGATCGCGCGCCACCACTCCCCTTCCAGCAGCAGCCCCGCTCGCATCCCGCCCAGGTCGTTCCAGTCGAAGCCCCCGGCGCCGGTGACGGCCGCCGCGCGGATCAACATCAGGGACAGGCACCAGACCGCGCCGATCGCCACGCCGTCCGAGAGGGGGTGGAACTCTTCCGTCACCACCCCGCGCCGGCGGTTCTCGTGGATGTACTGGCGCAGCTCGTAGCGCGCGCGCTCGGACTCCTCCTCGGCGACGGTGAGCAGGGTCGTGCCGTCCATCCGCACCAGCTCGCTGGGGATCCCGACCGCCGACAGCACCAGGGAGGGCTCCGAGCAGGAGCGCGGGCTCGGCCCGCGGAACACGACCACGCGGGTCGGCGGCAGGTCGGCCTCCGTCGGACGGCGCGGACGACGGTCCACCGGCCCCAGGGGCTGCGGGCCACTCGATGGAAGCGGCTGGCCCACCGGCCGCGGACCGTCACCGGGTGCCGGCTCGCCGCGGTCGACGTTGCGCTGGGGTCTGGGTTCCTGCATGGCCGTGGGACGAGCCTACGGGGCCCACGCGCCGATGGGACCGGCGGCCGGACGATCTCACTCGTCACTCCGCTTCGCTGGCGGCTCCCGCGCCCTTATCTTCCGGCCCATGGCGCGCGTATTCCTGCTCGACGGCACGGCCCTGGCCTTCCGCTCCCACTTCGCCTTCGCCCGGATGGGGCTGACCACGGCCGATGGACAGCCCACGGGAGCCACCTACGGCTTCACGATGGTGCTGCGGCGGATCCTCAAGGAAGGCAACCCGGACCGCATCGCGATCGCCTTCGACCACAAGGGCAAGACCTTCCGCCACGAGCAGTACCCCGAGTACAAGGCCACCCGGGACCGCGCGCCCGAGGAGATGATCGCCCAGGGGCCTTGGATCCGCGACGTGGTTCGGGCCCACGGGATCTCGATCTTCGAGGTGCCGGGCTTCGAGGCCGACGACGTGATCGGGACCCTGGCGAGCGAGGCCGAGGCGGCCGGGGACGAGGTCTTCATCGTCACCGGCGACAAGGACTTCATGCAGCTGGTGTCGGACCGCGTGAAGCTCTGGAACGTGTTCAAGGCGGGCGAGGACCTGTTGATCCAGGACGTCGAGGCCGTGGCCGAGAAGTTCGGCACCACGCCGGACCACGTGATCGACGTGCTGGCGATCATGGGCGACAGCTCGGACAACGTGCCGGGGGTCAAGGGCATCGGCGAGAAGGGCGCGATCAAGCTGATCGAGAAGTACGGCACGGTCGACGGGGTGCTGGAGCACCTGGACGAGCTGACGCCCAAGCTGCGCGAGAAGATCGAGGCGGACCGCGAGAACCTGACCCTCTCGCGCGAGTTGGTCACGATCGACACCCACGTGCCCCTCGATCCCGGGCTCGAGGTCGTGGGCCCGGCCGAGCCGGACGCGGAGATCCTGGCCGAGCTGTTCGGCAAGCTGGAGTTCAAGAGCCTGCTCGCGGACCTCGGGGGCAACGCGCCCAAGGTCGAACAGGAGCGCGACTACGTCACGATCCGCAACCTGGACGAGCTGGCCTCGATGGAGGCCGAGCTGCGCGAGTTGGGCAAGTTCGCGGTGGACACCGAGACCACCGGCCTCAAGCCGCTCGAGGTCGACATCGTCGGTGCGTCGTTCTCGGGCCAGGCCGGCCGTGCCTTCTACGTGCCCTTCAACCTCGACCCGCCGGTCGATCCCGATGGGCCGGCCTCACTCCTGAAGCGCCTGGAGGGCCTCTTGACCGACCCGCAGCTCGAGCGCTGCGCCCAGAACGCCAAGTACGACTGGCTGGTCTTCGCCGGCAAGGGCGTGCACTGCCCGCCGCCGGACTTCGACACGATGGTCGCCAGCTTCTCGATCGCCGGCTCGACCCGCGCACACAACCTCGACAGCCTGTCGCTGCACTACTTCAACCTGCGCAAGATCCCCACCAAGGAGCTGATCGGCACGGGCGCCAAGCAGATCACCATGGCCGAGGTGCCGGTGGACACGGTGGCCGAGTACGCCTGCGAGGACGCGGACTCCACCTGGCGCCTGGTGGAGGTGCTCGACCCGGAGCTGGACGAGGCCGGGGCGCGGGAGCTGTTCGAGGGGCTGGAGATGCCCCTGGTGCCGACCCTGATCGAGATGGAGTTCAACGGCATCGCCCTGAACACCGAGATGCTGCAGGTCTTCGGCAAGGAGCTGACGGCGGACATCGACCGCCTGGAGTCGAAGATCCACGACCTGGCCGGCGAGGTCTTCAACGTCAACTCGACCAAGGTCCTGGGCACGATCCTGTTCGAAAAGCTCCGCATCCAGGACGCCGCCGGGGTCAAGAACCCGAAGAAGACCAAGACGGGCTACTCGACCGACGCGGCGACGTTGCAGCAGTCCTACGAGGGCGTCGAGATCGTCGAGGTGCTGCTCGAGTACCGCGAGCTCTCCAAGCTGCGCAGCACCTACGTGGAGGCCCTGCCGCGCTACGTCAACCCGAACACGGGGCGCGTGCACTGCTCCTTCAGCCAGGTGGCCGCGGCGACTGGGCGACTGGCCTCGAGCGACCCCAACCTCCAGAACATCCCGGTGCGCACGGAGAAGGGCCGCAAGCTGCGCCAGGCCTTCGTGCCCCGCGGGCCGAAGGGCGAGACCGACTGGGTCTACCTGGCCGCCGACTACAGCCAGATCGAGCTGCGCGTGATGGCGCACCTGTCCGGCGACGCGCTGATGCGCCAGGCCTTCGTCGAGGGCCAGGACATCCACGCCTCGACGGCGTCGATCATCTTCGACGTGGAGCCCGACAAGGTCGACCGGACCATGCGCAGCCGCGCCAAGGTGATCAACTTCGGCCTGCTCTACGGCATGGGGCCCCAGCGCCTGGCGCGCGAGAACGACATGACCGTGCCGGAGGCCAAGGCCTTCATCGAGCGCTACTTCGAGTCCTTCCCCACCGTGCGCGACTGGATGGACAGGGTTCTGGCCGAGGCGCGCGAGAAGGGCTACGTGGAGACGCTCCTGGGGCGCCGGCGCCGCATCCCGGACATCGACTCGAAGAACCCGCGCCAGCGCTCGTTCGCCGAGAACGCCGCGATCAACACGCCGGTGCAGGGTTCCGCGGCAGACATCATCAAGCGCGCCATGATCGACGTTCACGCGGCGCTGAAGGCATCGGAGCTCTCGGCGCGGATGCTGCTGCAGGTCCACGACGAGCTCCTGTTCGAGTGCCCGAAGTCCGAGGTCGAGGCCCTCTCCGAGCTGGTGCGAACCGGCATGCAGAACGCGGTCGCCCTGGACGTGCCGCTCCTGGTCGACATCGGTACGGGCGCCAACTGGCTCGAGGCGCACTGAGCCGCCCGGCGGGCGTCGGCGCTCGTCCCCCAGCGGGCCGCGCTTTCGGATCGGCCCGCGTCGGTCGCCGCGATCAGGTCTCCGACTGCGGCAGGAGTGTGTCGACCACCCGCGCGGCCCAGCGCTTCGGTATCGAACCGTCCGCGATGTACTTCGCGTAGAGCGACCCGATCAGCATGTTGACCGCGGCGTCGACGTCGAAGCCCGGCGGCAACTCGTCGGGCTGCGCGCGCTCGAAGGCCTCCCTGAACATCGCCCGACGCTGGGTCGTGATGCGCTCGCGGAAGTGCGCGATCAGCTCGGGCATGCGCGACTCTTCGCTGAGCAGCATGCCGATCATCGCCAAGCCCTGGGGTCGGGTCAGGGAGCCCTGGAAGTTGTCGAGCAGGGCGATCAGGTCGCCGCGCAGGGAGCCGGTGGACGGGGATCCCTCGGCGGCCTGCAGGCGCGAGAGGGCGGCCGTTGCCAGGTCCGCCTTGCACGACCAGCGGCGGTAGATCGCCGGCTTGGTCACCCCGGCGTCGCGGGCGATCCCCGCGATGGACATGGCGGTGAAACCGATCCGACCGAGGTGGTCGAGGGTCGTGGTCAAGATCGCCTCGTCGATGTCCGGATCTCGGCGGCGTCCGGGAGCGTTGCGCTCGGTCTGTTGGTGGTTCTCGCTCGGCAAGTCCGCTCCTGGTCAGGCTGGTGATCTTACGGCTCCGCCCATTGAGCATTACGATACCGCACCGTATCGTAATCCAGTCATCCCCCCGCCCCGTCACCCGTTGAGCTCCCCATGACCAAGCAGGTCCTGGTCGTCGCCACCAGCCACGACACCCTCGGCACCACCGGCTATCCGACCGGCGTGTGGCTGACCGAGGTCGCCCATCCGTTCGACGCCCTGACCAGGGCCGGCGCCTCGGTCCACCTGGCGACCCTCGCCGGGGGCCGCCCTCCGATCGACCCCTTCTCGGACCCCGGCACGGAGGTCAGCAAGACCAAGGACGACGAGGTCACCAAGCGCTTCCTGGCCGAGCAGTCGGGCCTGCTCGACGGGGCCGCGAAGCTGTCGGAGGTGGAGCTCGAGAACTACGACGCGATCGTCTTCGCCGGGGGCAACGGGGCGATCTTCGACTTCCCCGAGAGCCGCGACGTGAAGCGCAGCGCCGAGACCATCTGGAAGCGGGGCGGGATCGTCTCGGCCCTGTGCCACGGCTCCGCGGCCCTGCTCGGTGTCGAGGCCGACGGGCGACCGCTGATCGAGGGCCAGTCGGTGACCGGCTTCTCGAACCGGGAAGAGCACATGGCCGAGGAGCAGATCGGCCAGAAGTACATGCCCTTCTACCTCCAGGACGCGCTGATCGAGAAGGGCGGCCGGTACAGCGAAGGCGACCCCTTCACGCCCTACCTGACCGTCGCGCGCGAGGGCCGGCTGATCACGGGCCAGAACAACTTCTCGGGCGGCCTCGTGGGCGAAGCGGTCGCCAAGGCGCTCGGGCTCTAACTCCTAGGCGGCAACATGAAGATCGCGATCATCGGTGCGGGGAACGTCGGCGGAACACTGGCTGCGCGCTGGGCTGAGCTCGGCCACGAGGTCACCCTCGGCGTGCGGTCGCTTCCGGACGCGAAGGCGGATGCGTTGGCCCGCGCTTGCGAGGGATCCGTTGAGGTCGCAACGGTGCAGGACGCCGCTGCGGGTTCCGCGGTGATCCTCTTGTCGGTCCCGTGGGGTGCAGCGCAGGCCGCCGTCGAGTCCCTGGGTGACCTCGGCTCGAAGGTGCTGATCGACTGCACCAACCCCTGGGTCTGGGGCGAGGGCCTCAAGCTCGGCTTCGAGACCTCCGGCGCCGAGCAGATCGCCTCCTGGGCCAAGGGCGGGCGCGTGACCAAGGCCCTCAACCAGACGGGCTTCGAGAACATGGCCGACCCGGTGTTCGCGGGTCGCAAGGCCGTGATGTTCGTGGCCGGCGACGACGCCGACGCGCGGGCGACCACGACGGCGCTCGTCAGCGAACTGGGCTTCGAGGCGATCGAGGTCGGCGAGCTGACCAGCGCTCGGCTCCTGGAGCCCCACGCCGTGCTCTGGATCGAGCTGGTGACCAAGCACGGACAAGAGCGGGGCTTCGCGTGGGGCCTGCTGCGTCGCTGACCGCGCCCACGCGCCGACAGGAGCTCGAGATGGCCAAGGTATTCGCCTTCGACGAATTCAAGCCGGGCGTGACGCTCGAGCAGGTTGCGCCGCTTCTGAAGCAGGAGGCCCGCCATGCCTGGGAGCTCTACAAGCAGGGCGTCATCCGCGAGAACTACCTGCGGACGGACAAGCCCGGCGCGCTGATCGTGATGGAGGTCGACTCGGTCGAGCAGGCCCGGTCGATCACCGACACCTTCCCGCTCGTGAAGGCGGGCTTGATCGAATTCCGGTTCATCCCGGTCGGCGCGTTCACGCCCTACGAGACACTGTTCGAGCCGGGCCTGGGCTGATCGGCGCGGCGTGGAAGAACCCCGCCCGATCGACCATTTTCGAGCTTTCGTGCAACCTCGCAGGGGCCTCGGCGCTTCTGGTGGGCGTGACCGCCATGCGCGCCAGCACCCCTTCGACCCTGCCAGGCCTGTCGGGCACCGGGAACCTGCCGGACCCGGGGCTTTCGAGCGAGGCCGAGTTGGTCCGTCGGGCGCGCACCGACCCCGACAGCTTCGGCCAGCTCTACCGGCTGCACCACCCGGCCATCGCGCGCTACATCCGGCGGCGCGTCGGCGACCGGGACACGGCCGACGACCTCGTGGCCGACACCTTCGCGACGGCCCTGGCCAAGCTCGGGCGCTATCGGGACCGGGGCCTGCCCTTCCGCTCCTGGCTCTACGGGCTGGCGTCGAATGGGATCCGACGTTGGCTGCGGCGCTCGGTGCACCGGCGCCACTGCGGCCTCGAGGAGACCGCGGAGCCGGCCCACGCTGGCGAGGCGCCGGCCGTGGACGCGGCCGAGTCGGCGCGGGTGGCATTGCTGTCGCTGCCGGCGCGCTACCAGACGACCCTGGCCCTGCACTACCTGGAGGGCCTGTCGGTCTTGGAAGTCGCCGGGGTCATGGGCTGCCGGCCGGGGACGGTCAAGGCGCGCCTGTCCCGAGGCCGCGAGCTCTTGCGCGCGCGGCTGGAAGTCCAATCCGCGGAGGTGACGTCGTGAGCCAGGATCGAGTCGATCTCGCGTTGCAGGCCCTGCGCGACTCCGAAGGACTGGAGCCTGCCGATCGCACGCTCGAGGTGCGCCTGCTCGCCCAGCACCGCTGGACCCGGCGCCGGCCGCGTTTGCTGCCGCTGCTCGTGGCGACCAGCGCCCTGACCGGCATAGCTTTCGCGGCCGGGGGTGGCGTCGATTGGCTGCGCTCCCTGTGGGTCACGGTCGAGGTCGATGGCGCCCGCGTCGAGGGGCCCCTCGGGGACGGAGAGCAGCAGGCACTGCTCTTCACCACCGACTCCGGCGGCGAGGCCCGCGTCCAGGTGTCGAACGAGTCCCTGCCCGAGGGCGGGTCGCGCCGCCAGATGTCGATCGAGCACCGCGAGGACGGCCGGGTCGAGGTCGAGGAGTCCGACGACGTGTTCGGGGCGCCGGTCCGCGAGCTCCAATGGGTCTCGATCGGGGACCTGGACGGCCTCGCGCCCATCTTCGACGGTCGCGACGCCGAGGGGCACGTGGCGACGCTGTACCTGGACCGCGGCCCCGCAGGCCCGCGCCTGTTGCTCTTCCGGCCGCACCAGGACGCCGGCCGAGCCGTGGTCACGAGCCGCCTGCCGGACCTCCCTCCGGACTCGGCGCCGCTGGTGGAGTGCGAGCTGCTCGACGGCGGCGACCTGGCCGTGCACCTGAGTGCAGCGCAGGCCTTCGACCTCGAGCTGCTGGTGCGCCTCTCCGAGGGCGCCGCGCAAGCGCCTGCGCCCCCCACCACGCTCGAGACACAGGACGGGCGGATCAAGGTCCGCCTGGAGCCCGAGCGTCCCCGCTGATCGCGGCGCGTTGCGCGCCGCGCGAGTCCGATCTACCGCAATGGAGCGATCCGCCATGTATCTACCGGTCTGTCTACTGGGCGCGACCCTCGCCCTCGCCAACCCCACCCAGTCCCTTGCGAGCGGCCCCGATCTCACCTGGGAGCAGCTCCCCGCTCACCTGGAGGCCGCCGAAGCCGCGGGATTCAGCGGCGCGGCGCTGGTGATCCGCGACGGCGAGGTGGTGCTCGACCGCGGCTACGGCCTGGCCGACCGCGAGCACGAGATCCCCTGCACGCCCGACACGATCTTCGCCATCGGCTCGACGCCGATCGACTTCACGCGGGCCGCGATCCTGCTCCTGGCGCAGGAGGGCAAGCTGACCCTCGACGAGAAGCTGCCGGCATTCTTCGGCGAGCGGGTCCCGGCGGACAAACGGCAGATCACGATCACGCACTTGATGAGCGGCGCGTCGGGCCTGCAGGACTTCCTCGGCCTGCCCACGGACCGGGACCCGGACCACTTCTGGATCGACCGTGCGGAGGCCGTGCGCCGGATCCTCGGTCAAGAACTCCTGTTCGAACCCGGCACGGGTAACGAGCACAGCCACGCGGCCTGGGGCCTCTTGGCCGCGATCGTCGAGCTGCGTAGCGGCAAGAGCTACCCCGACTTCACCAAGCAGCGCCTGTTCGGCCCCGCGGGCATGGCCTCGACCGAGTTCTTCGGAGTCGAGTTGCCCGACGAACGCGTCGCCGTCGGCTACGGGTTCCGCACCACCGGCGAGGTCAACAAGCCGCCCCACTGGGGACCGACCTCGTGGCTCGTGATGGGCTCGGGCGGCATGGTCTCCACCACCCGTGACATGGACCGTTGGTTCCGTGCCCTGCGAGCGGGGAAGATCCTGAGCCCTGAGTTCCTGGCCCGCTACTGGTCCCCGCCGGGCGCGGTGCTCGACGGCGGCGACATGTGGGGCTTCGAGATCCTCTACACCGAGGGGCCCGACACCTACATGTTCGTGGTCAGCAACTCCGTGGGGCCCGACACCATGGACGCCTTCGCGGGCGTCGCCGAGCCGATCGCCGAGCTGTGCCTGACAGAGGCCCGGCCGCCCTTCACCCTGGGGCTCGAGCTCGAGTTCCAACCGCCCCAGTCCCTGGTGGTGGCCTCGGTCACCCCCGGCGGTCCCGCAGCGGCGGCCGGCATCCGCGCCGGTGACGTGATCGTCGGGGCCGACGGCAGCTCGATCTGGCCCGATCCGATGGCTGCACTGGGCCCCGCGCTCAACGGCGGCGCGACCTTGCTGCTCGAGCTGCGGCGGGGCGAGGAGCACCTGACCATCGAGCTGGAGCCAGCACGTCGAAGCGAGTAGCGGTGCTCGGGGGGCCGCGAAGAGCGCCGAACCCATCGCGGCCCCGAACGGTGACCGCGGCCCATGGGGACTGCGTGACGCGGGAGCCTCCATGGCGACGGCCCGACCGTCCACCGAGACGCGCTCCCATGCCGACGCCCAAGACCGTCCTGCCTGCACACCTGGCCCTGCCCAGTCAGGCGCGCGCCGACGGACGCCGGTCGTGCTCTCGATCTCGGCCCTGGGCGCCATCGTGACCGTCCCGCGATCCCAGGTTCGGCCGAGAGCTGCGAATCGGTCGGGCTCGCCGCCCATTCGCGCTGAGGCCTGCTGCGGTCCCGTCAGGCGTCGGAGCCTTCGCGCCAGCGCTCGGCTCCGCCTGGCACTACGCGTCCGCGCGCTACTCGGCCTCGATCCGCAGCAAGCGGACCGACCCGAGCCGCTGTAGCCCTCGATAGCTCTCGCGGATCCAGGCCGACGCAGACATCAAGACGTCGAACGAGGGGGCCCCGCGCAGCTCCGGTGGCAGCTCGACAGAGTGGGAGGCGGAGGATCCGTCCGTGACCTCGATGGCCGCCACCAACTGACCGTTCACGCTTATCGCGAGCTCCAGCGGATACAGCCCCGGGGAGTCGGCGAGGGGCTCGAGCTCGAATCGCAGGCGGCCCCCTCCGGGGTTCGCGAGGGCCACGAGGCAGGAGATACCGAAGTGGCCGTCGGGTCGAAGGCCGCCGTAGACCTGGTCGATTCCGGTCCCGGTCGTCATGTCGATTCGCGGCCGCAGCAGGGCGGCGGCCTGCGCGTCCATGCGAAGCCTCTCGGCCACGAGCTCGTCCCCGACAGGGAAGCGGCCGCGATTGCCCACGTAGTCCTCATCCTCGGGGGGCAGCGCGGCGCCCGGCGGCAGCTCGTACCAGCCCCTATCGACCAGGGCCTCGGCCAGCCGCCAGGCCATCGCACGCATGCAGCTGGAGGTGAAGTGAGCGTTGTCGCTGAGACGGTCGCGGGCATTGTCGAAGCCCTCGAAGACCGGCAGGACAGCCGTCGTCGCGCCGGTGGCCGCCACCACCTGCTGCAGCCGCTCTTGGAAGTAGCCCTCCGATGTGAAGACGAGTCCGAACTCACAGTCCAACTCGCGCAGTTGCCGCTCGAGACCGATGATGGCCTGCGCCGCCTCGCGGTAGCGGCGCAGCGACTCGGGCGTCACCGCCCCCATGAGTGCGATGCTGATCGCCGGCCTCGTCAGCTCGCGGTACTGCGCTGCGGGGAGGATCTCAGCCAGCTCCGAATACAAGAACTGCGGAAAGGCGTCCGAGATGTAGGGGGCCGCGATCCCGGTCGCCGGGCTCCAGCCCACGGTGAGGTGCCCCGTCTCGGTCACCACCATGGAATCGCTGAGGTCATTGCCGACCGGGACGAGCAGGACGACGTCCGGTCGCAACTCCATGAGCCGCGCGCGGAGCATGGCCGTGGAACTGAGCAAGTTCCAGCCAGGGCATGCGACGGTGCGGACGATGGGACGGACGCCACCAGCCTCGGTCAAGATCGCCTCGAGATGGTGCGCGAGAGTCTCGTCATCTCGCACCCCCATGCCGAAGGCCACGGAGTCGCCGAGAATCACGATCCGAGGCGCGTCGGCGGTGGGCTCGGGTCCAAGGCGCGAACGCAGTCCCTGGGCGTCGGTGCTGGCGGGCACGCCGAAGTAGGCGGCGTTCCAGTCGGCCTTGAACTCGTAGCAGACCAGGGGGTCGACGCTGAGTCGGTAGGGCCCCTCCGTGAGTGCCCCGGCTGCCCGGCGCTCGGCCTCCCCCAGCACCCCTGCGGGCCCGCTGCCCTCGACCTCGACGCGCAGTTGCCGCAGCGAGGTCCCCACGAGCAAGGAGGCGACTCCTTCCGTCACGAAGAGCCCCAGCGCAACCCCGACGACGCCTGCCGCCAGTCGATTCTTGAAGTCAGCTCGTTCCAAGGAAGCAGTCCCCGGGTCTAGGTTACAACCGGATCCAAGTGGCGGTGGACCTCTTCTCGAGCGGCTCGGGTCCTGGAGTCGCTTCGTTCGCGCTTCTGAATGCCAGGCCGAGCGACAGGAGTCCGATCACGGACCTGGGTGCAAGAGTCGAATTCAGACTCGAGCAACGGGAGCTCCATCCCGCGGTCGTGAACACGGTTCGGGGCTGCCGATCTCCCGGCCGTGCCTCGAACTCCGCGCCACATGGGGTCGATGTCCGGATCGACCTGGACGGCAAGGGACACTGGTGATCGCGCGCCCCGAGCGCAGGCAGGAGTTCGAGGACATCGACCTGACGACCTGCCAGGAACTGGCAGAGTCCGCCGGCGAGCTCGGGCCCCGGTCCAGGCCGCCCATCGCGCGGCGCCGCGCTCGCGATCAGGGCGCCAGGAACGACGCGATGTTCGCGATGGCCTCGAAGGCGTCCGCGTTGGGATTCTCGCAGCCGGCGAGGAACTCCCAGTCGGTGTCCATGACCACGCTCACCCGGCCCAGGCCGCCGATCAGGTCGCTGCCTTCGAAGACGGCGGCCACGACCAGATCGGTGACGCCGGCTGCCAGGACGTTCTTGGGCGCAATGCTGCCGACCAGCGCGCCGGCGGCGCACAGGGGCAGCTGCGCCAGGTCGTTGGGCTGGCTGTCCGCGTTGCCCGCGGCGGAGGGATTGACCAGGTAGGGCCCGGAGACGTCGCCCGCCCCGCCCACCGTGACACCGTTCACGAGCAACCCGTCCAAGATGCGCTGGACGAACGCGTTGGCCGCCGAGCAGCAGGCATCGCGCTCACCGGAGAGGTGCAGTCCCCGACCTGACTGGACAAACTCGACCAGTGCTTGTTCCTGCGCCAGGGTCAGGGAGCCGAAGGTCTCCGCGCACCACAGGACTGCATAGGCGTCCAGGTCGGTCGGGAGGGTGGGCAGGTACTCCGCGAAGAGACCCGCCGCCGTCAGGGCGTCCGCCACGAGCTCGGCCTGGAAGGTCCCGTCCACCGGCTCGCCGAAGACCAGCGCGCGGTCGGCGACCTGGAGCGACAACAGGCCCGCATCGACGATTCCGTCGTCGACCGGTGCGGGCAGCGCGGCGCTGCCCAGGAGCAGGCTCGAGCCGACCTCGAGCAGCGCGGTCACCGACAAACCCGCCCCCTGCTGCACC
The DNA here is from genome assembly GCA_007751255.1 of Engelhardtia mirabilis. Lineage (GTDB taxonomy): Bacteria > Planctomycetota > UBA1135 > UBA1135 > Engelhardtia > Engelhardtia mirabilis. Next base: position 2,416,493 of record CP036296.1, on the reverse strand, counting down.
ACCAGGTCGGCCAATGCGAAGGAACCGTCCGCGGCGCTCAGAACCGAAACACCCAGACCACCGAGACTCACCGTGGCTCCCGGCACCGGCGCGCCCTCCGCGGTCACGACCGACCCCACCACCGAGACCGTGAGTGGCGCAGGATTCGTCACGGCGACGTCGACCGAGGCCGCCAAGCCGTCGTTGAAGGCCCCGATGGTGGCGCTGCCCGCGCCCGTCGCCGTGACCACCCCGCCGTCGTCGACCGTGGCGACGTGCGCATCGGTGCTGACGTAGGTCGCCCCCGCGGCAGCCGAGACCACGCTCACCTTGGCGCCGTTGGAGAGGGTCGCCACGAAGCTGGGGAAGGCCACGCCGCCGCTGACGAGGGCGGTCAGGTCCAGACCGAACGCCAGGGAGGCCGGCAGGTTCGGCGGCAGGCTCGAGAGGGAGCCGGGGGTGACCGCCAGGCTCTCGCCGGCGGAGAAGGTCAGGGGCGCGGTCGTCGCGAAGAGCAGGCCGCCGCCGCTCTCGCGCACGCCGGTGACGCGCAGCATTCGATCGGCCAGGCCATCGGCGACGCCGCCGGCACCCTGATCGCCGATGCCGTCGCGGACGGGCACGTCGCGCAGCTCGAAGCCACCCTGGGCCCCGCCGGGGACGACGCGGCCACCGAGTCGGATGGACCACAGGGGGCTGAACTTCGGTGTAGCGGCGGCGCTCTCGTCGAAGGTCGCGGCGATCCCCGCGGCGCCGCCGGCGGAGAGGGCCATCCAGCCACTCGTCGCCAGGCCGCCCTCGAGACTCGCCACGAGGCTTCGACCGTCGGGTTCGACCGTGGCGAGGGCGAAGCGCTCGAAGCGTCCGCCCGCCTCGTCGAAGAACTGAACCGCCGCGCGCGCGCCGGGGCGCAGGCCGCCGAGGTTGGGCAGCTTCAGGGTCGTCGGCGCCGAGACGCTCGCACCACCAGGCGAGAGGTACCAGCCCAAGAGGGCCGGCGCGCCGTCCGGAAGCGGCGCGGGCAGGTCGTCGATGGCGACCTGGACCGCGGTCAGGATCGCCGGCACCGGCAGCGGATCGCCGGGCGAGGGAGTGACCGTGGCGCCGAGCGAGGAACCGTCGCCCAGCACCGTGTGCGGCGGGAGCGTCAGGGAGCCCGCGGGAATCGTCAGCCGGAAGCCCGGCAGCCCGGCCAGGGTCAGCGTCACGTCACTGGTCCCGTTGTAGAGCTGGCCACCACTGGACGGCAGGCGCGGCAGGACCAGGGGACCCGGCAGGCTGCCGGCCACCCCGGGCGCGATGAAGACCTCGCGTGTGACCGTCGGGTAGGGCGCGACCACGCTGACCGGCACGAAGCCCGCCGGGCCGAGCACCGCCGAAACCGTATCGCCGTCGATGGTGAGCGTCGCCGGGCCGTCGCCCTCGATGCCGCTGAAGAGGAAGCGACCGCGCTCGTCGGTCACCGCGGTCAGTTCGAGCTCGCCGAGCTGCAACCGACAGGTGCCGCCGACGAGGGGTTGCAGCCCACCGTCGATGACGAAGCCGCCGAAAGACGTCGCGGGCTGCCCCGCCGCCAGGACCCGGAGAGTGAACTGCGTCAGGCCCGCTTCGGGCAGCCCGTCGAGCCGCGCTTCGATCCGTTCGATGCCGGGCTCGGCGCCCGTGAAGTACTGGACTCGAGCGAGGCCGGTGGCGTCGCTGTTGGCCGTGACCGCGGCGGCCTGGACTCCCGTGGCGGGATTGCGCACGACTCCGGTGCCACCCATGACTTGGAAGCGCACGGCGCGCCCGGCGATCGGGTTGGCCCCGTCGGTGACCCGCGCCTCGAGCATGCGGCCCGCGACGCCGCCCGCGACCTGGGACTGGAGCTCGCCCGTCACCGCGTGCACCTGCAGCTCGGATCCGGCGACGGCGGAGGCCAGGAACCAGGCCTGGCCCTCGACGTCGACGCTGTCGGCCCGCACGCGGTGGACCCCGCGACCGGCGCGGGACCCGAGCTCGAAGCGGGCGCGCGCGACGCCGATCGAGTCGGTCAGGACTTGCACCCGCTGGGGCGAGCTCGGATCCACGCCGGATCCGTCGTCCGGCGCCAGCCTCCCGCCGCCGGCGGCGACCTCGAAGCGGACCAACTTGCCCGCCAGGGGGCTGCCGTCGGGACGCGACAGACCCACCTCCAAGGGCGCTGCGGCGAACTGACCGGCGACGGCGGTCTGACCGTCCCCGCCATCCGCCGCGAGGGTGAAGCCGGCGGGCTCTTGGAAGACGACGGTGGCGCTCGTCGTGGACTCGTTGCCGACGGCGTCCGTGGCCACGACTTCGATCTGCGTCGGCGCGAAGGGATCGAGTACCACGCCATCGAGCCAGAAGCTCCCGTCGGACCCGAAGCCGCGGTCGACGACGGCCGGGACGCCGTCGACGGTGACCGAGAGTCCAGCGAAGCCGCTCAACAGGTCACCGACGCGACCGCTCACCGCCGTGGTCGAGCTGGTCAACGTGGCGCCGTCGGCGGGGAACTCGATCGCCACGCGGGGCGGCGTTCCGTCCTGCACGACCTCGAGCGGCACGGCCGGGAGGCCCTCGCCGGTCGGTGTGGTCTCGCGCAGGAACAGGGCGTTGCGGCGGTCGGCGACCAGCGGCACGTTGACACTGAACGAACGGTCGGTGCCCGCGACGACGCTCGCCTCGCTCGCGCCGCCCTGGACCGTGACCGCACTCCCCGCGGCCGAGGCCTTGCCGGCGACGACGACCACCGGGGCCAGGGTCGCAGCGGGCGGCGGCACGATCGAGATCCCCAGCGGGTTGGGGCTCGCGGGACCGACGCTGGTGGCGGCCGGTCCTCCGCCACCCCCACCGCCGCAGGCCGGGGCGCCGCACAGGGCGGTCAGTGCCAATAGGACCAGCCCAGCCGCGCGCGGGGCACGGAGCTGCTGCTGTTCGTCGTCGCCAATCGCCACCTGGGTCATCGCTGGTTCTCGCGCCCTCGCGGCCGGGGCAAGCGCGCCTCGGCAGTCTGCGGGAGGCTAGAAGGTACTCTGCGCCGCGGAAGGTCAGGGGCGCGGGTCGCGCGATCCTCGCCGCTCGTCGGGCGCGTCGATCAAGCTGGCGGGCCTGACCACGTCGCGGCCGAAGCGCCGCCGCAACTGGTCGACGCCCTCCGTGGCGCGGCCCAGGCGGGTGTCCTCCCGCGGCGCCTGGAAAGCGGCCCCGTCGTCGAACAATCCGGTCTGCACCGGGGTCCGCACGTCCTCGAGGTTCGAGACTTGTACGCCGAGCAGGCGCAGGGGCCCGGCCGGGACGCGCTCGAGCAGCTCCCGCGCGGTGGCGAAGATGCGCGGGCCCAGGTTGGTCGGGAAGTCGAGGGTCTTGGAGCGCGTGACCGTCTTGAAGTTCCAGAAGCGCGCCTTGACCGAGACCGTCTTGCCGCGCAGGCCGCGGTCGCGCAGGTCGTAGGCGACCTCCTCGGCGAAGTCGTACAGGCAGCGTCGCAGCAGCTCGCGGTCCGTGACGTCCTCGGGGAAGGTGCGCTCCTTGCCGTGGCTCTTCTCGACCCGGTTGGGCGTCACCCGCCGGTCGTCGATGCCGTGGGCCAGGTCGTGGATCCACGTGCCGGTCGCGCCGAAGGTCGCCTTGACCTCGTCGCGCGACTTCGACGCGAGCTGGCCGATGGTGGTCACGCCCATGGACTCGAGGCGCTTGGCCGTGCGCTCGCCCACGCCGAAGATCTTGGAGACCGGCAGGGGGTCGAGCACCTCGCGCAGCTCCGGCCCGCGGATCACGCGGAAGCCGTCGGGCTTGTCGAGGTCGGAGGCGAGCTTGGCCAGGAACTTGGTCGGGGCCACGCCGATCGAGGCGACCAAGCCTGTCTCGCGCAGGATGTCCGAGCGGATCTTGCGTCCGATGGTCTCGGCATTGCCGTGCAGCCGCTCGCAGCCGGACACGTCGAGGAAGGCCTCGTCGAGGGAGAGGGGTTCGACCAGCGGCGTGTAGCTGCGGAAGATCCGCATGATCTCGCGGCTGACGGTCGTGTACTTGTCGAAGTCCGGCGGCAGCAGCACCAACTCCGGACACAGCTGCAAGGCGCGCGCCGTGGGCAGGGCCGAGCGCACGCCGTACTCGCGCGCCGGGTAGTTGGCGGCGGAGATCACCCCGCGGCCCTCGGCCGTGCCCCCCACCGCCACCGGCCGGTCGGCCAGCTCGGGCCGATCGCGGATCTCCACCGACGCATAGAAGGCGTCCATGTCGACGTGGAGGATCTTGGGATCCGGTGCGGCGGCAGTCATGGGGGGTGGTCGCGGCTGGGGAATCTCCCCTGCGGAACCGGGTAAGCTAACGCCCCCATGCGCTTCCGCGACGTACGTATCGCCGCCTTGGCCCCGGCCCTGCCCGAACGGGTGGTCACGTCCGAGGAGCTCGAGCAGCGGCTGAGCCCGGTCTACGAGGCGCTGAGGCTGCGCGTCGGGCGCCTGGAGCTGATGAGCGGCATCCGCGAGCGACGCTTCTGGGATCCGGGGACACTGCCCAGCGACGCTTCGATCGCGGCCGCCCGGCGGGCCCTGGGCGAGGCGGGGATCGACCCCGCTCGAATCGGTCTGGTGGTGCACTCGGCTGTCTGCCGCGACTTCATGGAGCCAGCCACGGCCACCGTGGTCCACGCTGCTCTGGGACTGGCCCACCACTGCGCCGCCTTCGATCTGTCCAACGCCTGCCTGGGCTTCGCCCACGCGATGACGGTGGCGGCGGGCCAGATCGAGCGCGGCGACCTCGAGGCGGCGCTGGTGGTGGCCGGTGAGGACGGGGGGCCGCTGGTGGAAGCCACGATCGAACAGTTGCTCGGGGCCGAGTCCGTGGGCAAGGCGGAGCTCAAGCGCGCCTTCGCTTCGCTCACCATCGGCTCCGGGGGTGCGGCGGCGGTGCTGTGCCACGCCGACCTGGCCCCGGACGGCGCGCGCCTGCGCGGTGGCCTCCTGCGCGCGGCGACCGAGCACAACCACCTCTGCCGCGGTGACCGGGTGGAGGGCGCGAGCGGTCCGCTGATGGAAACCGACAGCGAGGCGCTGCTCGTGGCCGGATGCGCCCTGGCGGCGGAGACCTGGCCACGGTTCCTCGAGGAGCTCGAGTGGTCGGCGAGCGACGTGGACCGCATCGTGACCCACCAGGTGGGCGTCGCCCACCGGCGCGCACTGCTGGGCTCGATCGGCGTCGATCCGCAGCTCGACTGGCCGACGGTCGAGGTGCTCGGAAACATCGGCTCGGTGTCCCTTCCGGCGACCTACGCCCTGGCGCGCGAGGCGGGGCACATCGTGGCGGGGCAGCGGGTGGCGTTGCTGGGGATCGGCTCGGGGCTACAGTGCCTGATGCTGGGGGTCGAGGTCTAGAGGCCCGGCCGTGCGCCCACACGACTGAGCAGGCTGATGAACCCTTCCCACGCTGCATCCGCCCTCGCCATGGCCCTCGGCGGCGCCGCACTGGCGCTGACGCTCCTGCGCCCCTCTCCCGTCCGCACGCTCGATCAAGCCGTTGCCGTGCCGGAGCCCCTTCTGCTCGATCGCGTCAACCAACTCGCCGCGGAGAATCGCGACCTCCGCGAGCGGCTCGACGCCCTCGAGTTGCGCCCAGTGAGCAGCGCCCGCGTCGCCGTCTCCCCGGACGCCGCGTCGAGCGAAGATCTCGACGCCCTGCGCGCGGAGCTCTTGGCTGCCCTGACCGAGCGCGATGCAGGAACGACCGACGGAGCTGCGGATCCCGCGCGCTTCCGGGAGCGCGTGGCCGCGGCGATCGAGGAGCTCGAGCACGAAGAGGGCGTGGAGAAGTGGCTCTCCCGACTCGCTGCGGAGCGCTCGACGATCGAGACGGTCATGCCCCGCCTCGCAGAGGACCTGGGCATCACCTCGGACCAGGCCGAGAGGCTGGCATCGGTCCTGCATGCCAAGGTCGCGCGCGAGGAAGACCAGGCGCGACTGTGGCGTGACCGGGTCGACAAGGAGGTCCTCGCGGACAGGGCCAGGGCCGACAAGGAGACGTTCGTGGACGAGTTGGGGCAGGTGCTGACGCCCGATCAGGTCGAACGGTACTTCGCCAACCCGATTCACCCGGGCGGCGTCTACATCGGCGCGACCGTGCGGAAGCGCTAGGCCGGCCGTCAGCGGCGCGCGGCTTCGGATGCGAGCGCAGACAGAGCCCCGGACTCGCTCAAACCCCTGAGCACCCGCTGGGCCATCGCTTCGCAGCCCAGGGCGGTGAAGTGCACGGAGTCGATGAAGTGCGCGTCATCGCCGGGGATCGACGCCTCGCCCTCGATCAAGAGCGCGCCCGTCTCGGCGGCCACCGCGCGGATCGTGGCGTTGAAGGCCTCGTAGCCCTCGAGGATGCCCTCGACGCTCAAGTAGGGCATGAAGGTGAAAGCCTGCTGCAGGTTCTCGAGTTGGTCTTCGCGCGGCTGGTCCCGGCGGACCTTCTGGCTGAAGGTCACCAGCACGACCAGGTCTGCCGATCGCTGGCACTCCCGCACCAGTTCCAGCAGGTGGCCGTGGAATGTGCGCGCCAACTCACCCGCGTCGTAGCTCAACTTGCGCCCATCGTCGCGACCTGCCTCCTGGGCCGCCATGTAGCGCAGGTTCTTCACCACCAGGTTCCACAGGAGCGACGGCCCCGACGGCGGCCGCGGCTCGACCTCGTCCACCAGCCCCGCGTCCACCGCCAGTGGTCGACTGTCCACGGCCAGGTCGTTGGTGGCGTGGTAGATCACGACCACGTCCGGCTCCAGGGGCGCGATGCGCCGGGCCATGTTCGTGCGCGAGTCGACGGTGCGGTAGCCCGTCACGCCCGCGTTCAGGTACTCCCATTGGACCTCGGGAAAGCGCTCGCCCAGCCCCTCGACGACCCGCGCCGGCCAGGTGCCGGAGTTCGTCTCGGCCTGGGCGCAGAAGGTGGTCGATCCGCCCACGAAGGCCAGGCGCAGGCTCCCTCCCGGCTTGGGCTCGGCCAGCTCCGGGCTGCGGAAGCCGTGGGAGTCGGTCTCGATGCGGCTGCGCTTGCCGAACACGACGTCCAGGTTCGGCAGGGGACGAATCAGGTCCAGCTCCGGCAGGCGCTCGTGGATCTCGTAGATGTCCAGGTACTCGCCGTAGATCGAATGGGCCCGCAGGCGCACGACCCACTCGGCGGCGCCGAGACCACCTACGAAGATCGCCGCCAGGGTCAGGAAGAAGGTCCGTCTACGCATCGATGCTCCCGTCGGCGGCCGCCCTCGACCGCGCGCGCCTCAGGCGCGCTGCTCTCCATCCCGCTGGCCGTCGATCGGCCCGCCAGCGGGCCTGGCCTCGGGTGACCAGTCCCTGAATCCCTGGCGTCGGTGGTCGATGGCCTGGCCCCCCTCGCCCATGGCCGTCCGCTGCCACGTGTCGTCGCCCAGGTGGGGCTCGATCGAGCTCCAACCGAAGCGGTTCTCGCACACACGGCAGTAGCCATAGCCCTTGCGGTTCGGCGCGGCGGGGTCTCCGGTGTCGCGATCGACGTTGACGTTCCGGCGCAGCTCGCGGTACAGGGGTCCGTTCCAAATCTCGTTGAACGGCCGCGCCTCGGAGCCGAGCACGTGCCCCATCTGGATCGCCTCGAAGGCGCGGTAGCACGGCAGCACCGCACCGCTCGCGTCGATCATCACGAACTCCCAGGGCGCGCGGCAGGCCTTGGGCGAGTCACGCCGGGCACGGTCCTCCTCCACCGTCGGGGGCAGGCGCAGCTCGGTCTCGGGATAGTCCTCGGCCACCGCGCGGGCCCCGTCGAAGGCGCGCCGCATGTGGTCCTGGTGGAAGAACAGGCTCTCGTTGCGATCGATCCCGTTGGCCAGGGCCAGGTAGCCCGCGTCGATGCGCTCGACTCCGCGTTCGCCCCAGTAGCGCACGGCCTGCGCCAACTGGTCGACGTTGCGCCGCATCAGCGCGTAGCGGATCACCACCCGCGAGCGACGGCCGTGGATCTGCTCGCCGAGCCGCAGGTAGCGCTCGATGTTGGCGAGGATGCGCGGCAGCTCGGCGCCGGTTCGAATCGACTCCACGGTGTCTGCACGGATACCGTCGACCGAGAAGCCGTGGAGCGTGATCAGGTCCCGCTCGACGATGGACTGCATGCGCTGACCCTCCAGCAGCATGCCGTTGGAGAGCACCCAACGCTGGGCCCCGTGCCCCTGGGCCAGGAGCAGCAGGTGTTCCAAGCCCTTGTGCAGGTAGGGCTCGCCACCGGAGCAGATGTTGACCCAGGCGGCATTGGGGAACAGCTCCGCCGCCAGGAGTTCCATGCCTTCGACGGTCATGCGCTTGGCACCGACCAGCTCGTAGTCGCGGCAGAAGCTGCAAGCCAGGTTGCAGGCCTTGGTCAACACGACATCGACGGCAACCGGCTTGGAATGGAGTCGCTCGCGCCCCAGCCTGGACTCCAACCGATTGAGCAGCCGGCCCGAAAGCCGCCTGGGATTAGGGATCTTGCCGCTCATCGAAGCCCCACCCTAGACCAACGCTCGCCATCGGCGCGCGGTGGGTTTTGCCCGAAATTCGAGTCCTCGTGGGACTTCACGGCCACCCCTACACGGACCGCTCTGCCGCCCCTAGGATGGCCCAACTCGCAGTCCGGGCCCCCCGCCCGGTCCGGGCACACGAGGCGCTCGCCATGATCTACATCCGAGAGTTCATTGCTGGGTTGATTTCGCCCGCTGTGGTTTTGTCGAAACCGCGCTTCAGTCGTCAGCTACTGAAGTTCGCGTACACGGAGCTGTACACCAGCTACGACATCGGTGCCGTGGCGCGGCGGCAGGAGGGCGAGGTGCGCGAGGCCATGGAGCGCCACGCCAGCGACGAGGGCCGCCACTACAAGATCTTCAAGGAGTGGGCCCAGCGGGTTGCGCCCTATACGGCCTCGCACAACAACGGCGTCAACTTCGGTGACCCCGATGGCGTCGAGCAGCCCGATCGTCGATCGGTGCGCTGGTCCGCGGAGCAGGAGGCCGCGCCCAACCGGCGCCTGCCCGAGCTCGGGGACTACATGCTCTACATCTTCCTGTCGGAGAGTCGGGCGGTGATCCAGTTCAAGCTCTACCAGTGGCTCAACCGCTACGACGAGCGCTGCCGAACCTGGATCCCCAGCGTGCTCGTGGACGAGAAGCGGCACGTGGCCTATTCGCTGCACTACGCTTGGCGCGAGTTTCGCCGCGCGCCCCTGGCGCGCATCAGGGGCGCCGCACGCGTGGCTGTCTACATCGCGCGGCAAGACCTCGTCGACCTCTCGAAGCTGATCCAGGTCGGTGGCTCGGCGGTGATGGGCAGCCTGTTCTATTTCTTGCTCGTCACGCCCTATGGTTTCGGCCTGCGACTCTTGGGTCTCGCCCGTCGCGACCGCTTACGCCGAACAGAAACAGACGGGCCGGTGGCGCCCCAGCGCGTTCAGCTCGACTCGACCTATTGGGCCGAGCAGTAGCCCGGAGCCGTCTTTGAAAGTCCTCGGTCTCTCCTCCCACTTCCACGACTCGGCAGCAGCCCTCGTGATCGACGGTCGCCCGATTGCCGCGTCCCAGGAGGAGCGCTTCTCCCGGCGCAAGGGCGATTCGAGCCTGCCGATCCGCGCGGCGTCGTTCTGCTTGGAAAGAGGCGGCATCGAAGCCACCGACTTGGACGCGGTGGTCTTCTACGAGAAGCCCTTCCGCAAGTTCTATCGCATCGTCTCGACGTCCCTCGCCAACGCGCCGGGCGGGTTCCGCGCCTTCAAGGGCGCCCTGCACTCCTGGTTCGAGAGCAAGCTCTGGATCAAGAGCGAGATCGCCAAGGCCCTCGGAGTCCCGCTCGACAGGGTGCGTTTCTCCGACCACCACCTGTCCCACGCCGCCGCGGCGTTCCTGACCCACGACGTGCCCTCGGCGGCGACGCTGGTGGTGGACGGCGTGGGCGAGTGGACCTCGACGACCCTGGGTCGCCTGTCGCGCGCCGAGGGGGCCATGGTCTACGACGTCTTCGGGTCCGTCGACTTCCCCCACTCCCTGGGCCTGCTGTACTCGGCCCTGACCGCCTTCCTCGGCTTTCGCGTCAACGAGGGCGAGTACAAGGTGATGGGCCTGGCGCCCTACGGCCAGCCGCGCTTCGTACCGGAGTTGCGGCAGCTGATCCGGCACCCGGACGATGGGCTGTTCGAGTTGGACCTGCGCTACTTCAGCCACGACCGCTCGGTCACTCGCGGCTGGTCGGCGGAGCTCGAGCGTCTCCTGGGCCCGCCTCGCAATCCTGGCCGTCCACTGCGGCTGGGGCGCGAGGGCACCGAGTTCCAGCGCTGCGCGGACATCGCGGCGTCGCTCCAAGTGGTGCTCGAAGAGGAGCTCCTGCGCCTGTTCGAGCGCGCGCGGGAGCTGACCGGGGAGTCGGTGCTCTGCTATGCCGGCGGTGTGGCGCTGAACTGCGTCGCCAACGGCAAGCTGGCGCGGGAAGGTCCCTTCTCGCGCCTGCTCATCCACCCGGCGTCAGGTGACGCGGGCGGCGCCCTGGGAGCGGCCCTGGCCTATTGCGCCAGCCACGGCATCTACCGACCGGCTGGAGCGTTCAGCCCCTTCCTGGGCTTGGACGTGTCTAGCGCGGAGTTCGCGGGGCTGACGTTCGACGATTCGGGCTCCGACTCGGGCTCCGACTCGTTCCAGCGAACGCAGAGCGAGGACGAGTTCGTCGAGCACGTCGCCCAGGCCCTCGCGGACGACGAGGTGGTGGGCTGGATGCAGGGCGGCGCCGAGTGGGGTCCGCGGGCGCTCGGAGCGCGCAGCATCCTGGCCCGCCCGGATTCGCCCGGGCAGCAGCGCAGGCTCAACCGGATGGTCAAGCACCGCGAGGACTTCCGGCCCTTCGCCCCGGTGGTCCTGGACGAGTGGGCCGAGGAGCTGTTCGAGGGCCTGTGCCCCGGGCGCGAGCTCGAGCGGCACATGCTGGCCACGGTCACGACCCGGAAGGCGTGGCGCGGGCGCCTGGCGGCCGTGACCCACGTGGACGGCTCGGCGCGGGTGCAGTGCCTGCGACCCTGCGACGGACCGCTGCTGCATCGGGTCCTTGCCCGCTTCCACGCGCTCACCGGCATCCCGGCCCTGGTGAACACCAGCTTCAACGACGCGGGCGAGCCGATCGTCAACAGCCTCGACGACGGCCTGCGCTCCGCCCGCCGCTGCGGGCTGGGCCTGCTCGCCGCCTACCCCCACCTCGTTCGACCGGCCAAGGACCCGGTTCCCGTCCCGGCCGAAAGCGCGACCCTGGAGCCCAGCGCATGAAGGACAAGCTCTCCACCCTCGCCGATCTGGTGGGGCAAGCGACCCGGCGCGAGAACCGTCACATGCTGGTGATCGTCTTGGCCCTGGTCCTGGTCGGTTCGGTGATCGGCATCGGCGCGGCCTTCCCCCTGCTGTCGCCGTTCCTGTACTCGATGTTCTGAGGGGCGCAGGACCTGGGGGCTTCCACAGGGGGCTCGAGCCCCGTCCTTCTGACCAGGGGCGGGGCCCTGCCGGCCCACCCCGGCTCGGGGGCAAGGCCCGAGTGCCCTGAACGCCGAGCCGCCATCCGCGCCTGTCCCGGCCGCTGCTCGGGCCGGTGAGGCGCGTCGCCGGGTGCTGGTCCCGGCTGGCGGAAAAGGCATCTGGACCGGTGGACAGGGCAACCGGCTTGTGGGACAACCCCCGCCCCCGATTTCAGGGATTCCTGAAATCCGGGGCCCCGCCAGCCATGTCCTCGACCCTCCACCCCCCCTCCACTGCCACCGGCGGTGGATTGACGCCGCTCGACCCCGAGCTTGCGGCCGAGCTCCCGGCGTTCGAGCAGTTCTTCAAGACCTTCGGGTTCAAGCGCGTCCACGGCCGGGTCTGGGGCCTGTTGGTGCTCTCCGAGCAGCACCTGTCCGCGAAGGACATCTGCGAGCAGATCGAGATCAGCCAGGGGGCGGCCAGCACCACCCTGGGCGAGTTGGTCGAGTGGGGCGCAGTCACGCGGACCTTCGACAGCCACCGCCGCTGCCACCTCCACAGCCCGGTCGGCAACGCCCTCTCGATCGCGGCGACGATCCTGCGCCGGCGCGAGGCGGTGGCCTTCCAGCAGTTCCGATTGACCGCCGACCGCTCCCTCAAGTTCGTCCAGAAGCGCTACGGCGAGCGGGACCCGCGGGTCCTGACCCTGCGCTCGATCATCTCGGCCTGCGAGATCGCGGAGGCTCTGATGACCCTGCTCGTGGGCGCGGTCGCCAACGCCCTCGGCGACAGCCAGTCGATCTTGAGCCGCGCGATCCACGCCGCCCTGAAGGTCGGCTTCGGCGGCAAGGGCAAGGACGCTACCACCGACGACCTCGTCGCCCTCGCCACCCCGGCCCTGGCCGCGATCCGCGCCGAGGAGGAGGCCCGCCAACAGGCCGAGTCCACCCTCGAGGGTCCGTCGGGCGACGACGAGCCGCAGGAGGCCCGATCGTGATCGACCTGCCCCGCGTCGTGATCACCGGGATCGGGCTGACGAGCCCCAACGGCAACTCCCTGGCCGAGTACCGCAAGAACCTGCTCGCGGGCGTCTCGGGCGTCCAGCCCTACGAGATCCGCTACTTCGGCAAGACCCTGGCCGGCATCTGCGACTTCGACGCCCTGCGCTACCAGAAGCGCAAGGAAGTCCGCCGCGGCACCCGCGCCGGTTCGATCGCGGTGTTCTGCGCCAACGAGACCCTGGCCGACGCCGGGATCGACCTCGAGACCCGCGACCGCAACCGCGTGGGCATCTACATCGGCACCACCGAGCACGGCAACGTGGAGACCGAGGCCGAGGTCTTCAACATCAGCCAGTACGGCTACGACTGCTCCTACTGGTCCCACCACCACAACCCGCGCACGGTGGCCAACAACCCCGCGGGCGAGGTGACCCTGAACCTCGGCATCGGCGGGCCGGCCTACTGCCTGGGCGGCGCCTGCGCGGCGGGCAACCTCGGCCTGATCCAGGGCATGCAGATGCTGCAGCTCGGGCAGGTGGACCTGGCCTTGGCGGGCGGCGTCTCGGAGTCGATCCACACCTTCGGGATCTTCGCCTCGTTCAACGCCCAGGGCGCCCTGGCCACCCACGCGGACCCGACCAAGGCCTCGCGACCCTTCGACACCGCTCGAAACGGGATCGTCGTGGCTGAGGGCGGCGCGCTCTACACCCTCGAGCGCCTGGACGACGCCCTGGCCCGCGGTGCGCGGATCTACGGCGAGGTCGTCGGGCACTCGGTCAACTCGGACGCCACCGACTTCGTGCTGCCCGACTCCGACGGCCAGAACCGCTGCATGCGCCTGGCCCTGGAGAGCGCCGGGATCGAGCCGGGCGAGATCGACGTGCTGTCGACCCACGCCACCTCGACGCCCTCGGGCGACACCGTCGAGTGCCGAGCCGTGCGCGAGGTCTTCGGCGACGAGCCGCGCGTCCACGTCAACAACACCAAGAGCTTCATCGGCCACGCCATGGGCGCGGCCGGCGCCCTCGAGCTGGCCGGCAACCTGCCCAGCTTCGAGGACGGCGTGGTCCACGCCACGATCAACGTCGATGACCTCGACCCCGAGTGCGACCTGCGCGGCCTGGTGCTGAACGAGCCCCGCCGGATCGGCGAGGTCGAGCACGTGATGAACATGTCCTTCGGGATGCTCGGAATCAACTCGGCCGTCGTGGTCAAGAAGTACCACCGCGGCTGAGTTCACCTGGAACCACCCCACCCCTGACCGCCTACCCCACCACCGCCATGACCCCGGAAGAAGTCGTCGTCGCCATCAAGGACATCATCCAGACCATCGCCCCCGACGAGGAGGTCGACGGCCTGGACATGAACGAGCGCCTGCGCGACCAGATCGAGCTGGACTCCATGGACTTCCTCGACATCGTCATGGAGCTGCGCAAGCTCTACGGCGTGCAGGTCCCCGAGGAGGACTACAAGGAGCTCGGCACCCTGCAGGGCTGCGTCGACTACCTCGGCCCGAAGCTCGCGGACAAAGAGCTTCACTGCGCTTCTCGGGCATAGCCCGAGTAGCGCAGGTACTGTTGGCCCAACGCCTGGCGGCGTTGGAGCATGCGCCGAATGGGCGCCTGCTGTCGGCGGATGGTCCCTCTCCATGATCCCTGAGCGCTACGACACGATCGTCATCGGCGCCGGCCTGAGTGGCATGGCGGCGGGGATCAGGCTGGCCATGTTCGGCCAGCGTGTGGCCGTCCTGGAGCAACACTACCTCTGGGGCGGCCTCAACTCGTTCTACAAGCGCGGCGGGCACCTGTTCGACACCGGGATGCACGCCCTGACGAACTACGTGCCCAAGGGCACCCGGGGCACGCCCCTGGCCCGGGTCTGCAAGCAGTTGCGGATCAGCCACGACGAGCTGAACCTGTTGCCCCAGAAGACGTCGCAGGTCGTCTGTGCCGGGCATCGCGTGCGCTTTTCGAATCAGGTCGAGCTCCTGATCGAGGAGATCGGTCGCTGCTTCCCGGCGCGCGTCGACGCCTTTGTCGCGCTGGTCGACGAGCTCCGCGACGCCCCCCTGGGCGAGCCCGACCCGTCCAGCGCGCGCGAGCGCCTGACGGCGCGCCTCGGCGACGCCGACCTCGTCGACCTCCTACTGGTGCCCACCTGCTACTACGGCAGCGCGCGCGAGAACGACGTGGATTGGGACCAGTTCGTGATCCTGTTCCGCTCGATCTTCCTGGAAGGCCTGGCCATGCCCGCCGAGGGCATCCGGCCCTTCCTGGCCCTGTTCAAGGACCGCCTCGTCGCCGCCGGTGCCGAGCTGCGGCTCAAGTCCGACGTGGCGCGCATCGAAGTCGAGGGCGGCGCGGCTCGCGCGGTCGTCCTGGCCGACGGGACGCGGCTGGCGACCGACCGGGTGATCTCTTCCGCCGGCTGGGTCGAGACCATGCACCTGTGCGGAGAGGCGCTCGAGTCCGAGCACGTGCGCCCTGGCGACGCCGGCCGCCTGTCGTTCGTCGAGACGATCTGCGTGCTCGACCGCTGGCCCCACGAGCTGGGGCCGGACATGGACGCAGCGGTGATCTTCTATTCCACGGGTGAGCGCTTCCGCTACGAGCGGCCCGACCGCCTGGTGGACGTGAGCTCCGGCGTGATCTCGATGCCGACCAACTTCGCGGGCACGCCGGCGGAGCGCGAGCCGCTGTTCCGCGTCACGGTGCTGGCGGACCACGAGCGCTGGGTCGCGCTGGAAGAGGACGAGTACGTGGCCCGCAAGCAGCTCCTGTCCGATGCAGCGCTCGAGGCCACGACCGCCTTCTGCGCCGACGTGCGCCCCCACGAGACCTTCCGGGACGTGTTCACACCGCGCACGCTCACCAAGTACACGCGCAAGCTCGGCGGCGCGATCTACGGCAGCCCGCGCAAGCGTCCCGACGGCTCCACCCCCGTGGCGGGCCTGTACCTCTGCGGCACCGACCAGGGCTTCCTGGGCGTGATCGGCGCGGCGGTCTCGGGGATCTCGATCGCCACCCAGCACGCGATGGCCGCCCGCTAGCCCCGAACTCCAGCCATGACTCACTCCGACGAGATCCCGCGCCCCCGGGGCGAGCGCGACGTGCGCTACTTCAAGGGCAGCACCGACGGCAAGCGGCCCCTGACCAAGGACCCCCTCGAAGGGGCCGCCTCCGCCTACGACCTGGTGGTGATCGGCAGTGGCCTGGGCGGTTTGACCGCGGCCAACGTGCTCGGCCGCGCCGGACACGGGGTGGCCCTGCTCGAGCAGCACTACAACTTCGGCGGCCTGGCCACCTGGTTCCGCCGCAAGGGCGGGCACACGTTCGACATCTCCCTGCACGGCTTCCCGATCGGGATGAAGAAGACGTGCCGCAAGTACTGGACCCAGGAGATCGCCGACTCGATCGAGCAGCTCGACGGGGTGCGCTTCGACAACCCGCAGTTCTCCTTCGAGACCGAGTTCACGCGGGTCGACTTCACGAACAAGCTGGTCGACGTGTTCGGGCTCGAGCGCGCGAAGGTCGAGGCCTTCTACGACGAACTGCGTCGGATGGACTTCTTCGACCCGACCACCGAGACCACGGGCGAGCTGCTCGAGCGCTGCTTCCCCGGGCGCAACGACGTCCACCGGCTCTTGATGGAGCCGATCAGCTACGCCAACGGCTCGACCCTCGACGACCCGGCGATCAGCTACGGGATCGTCTTCTCGAACTTCATGAGCAAGGGCGTGTACACCTTCAGTGGCGGCACCGACACCCTGATCAAGAAGATGAAGGCCGAGCTGGTCGCCAACGGCGTAGAGATCTTCAACTCCGTGCTGGTCGACAAGATCGTGATCGAGGAGAGCCCCATGGGTGAGCGCCGCGTAGCCGGCGTCGAGGCCCTGGGACGCTTCATCGCCGCCAAGGCCGTGGTCTCCAACGCCAACGTGCTGACCACCGTCCACAAGCTGGTCGGCGCGGCGCACTTCGACCCGGACTTCGTGGCCAAGGCCGGCAAGGTGCGCCTGAACACGTCGAGCTGCCAGGTCTACATGGGCGTGCGCGATGGCGCCGAGCTGCCCTGGGTGACGGACCTGTTGTTCACGTCCACACGGCCGACCTTCACGTCCGAGTCCCTGTGCGACTTCCACGGCGAGAGCCGCACCTTCTCCTTCTACTACCCGAAGACCCGCCCCCAGGGTCGTCCGCGCTACAGCGTGGTCAGCTCCACCAACGCGCGCTGGGAGGACTGGGCCGAGCTCGACCAGGCCGCCTACGACGCCGCCAAGGACAAGCTCGCCGCCGACACCCTGGCCTGCCTGGAGGGCTACGTGCCCGGGGTGGGCGGACTGATCGACCACGTGGAGGTCGCCACGCCGCGCACCTTCGCCTTCTACACCGAGCACCCCACCGGGACCTCCTTCGGCACCAAGTTCGAGGGCCTCGAGGTCTCGACCCAGCTGCCCGACGAGATCGGCGGCCTGTTCCACGCCGGCAGCGTCGGGATCATCATGTCCGGTTGGCTCGGGGCGGCGAACTACGGCGCGATCTGCGCCAACAAGGTCGACGCCTGGCTCTACTCCCTGGCCGAAGTCAGCGCCTGACCCCGCGCGAACCGCTCCCATGACCCAGTCCACCCGACTCGAGGCACCCGCCGATCGCGCGGCGATCGAAGCCGCCATCCCCCACCGCGAGCCCTTCCTGCTGGTCGACGAGGTGCTCGAGGCGCAGGACGAGCGCATCGTCACGCGCTGGACCGTGCCCGCTGATGCCGATTGGTTCCGCGGGCACTACCCGGGTCAGCCGGTGACTCCGGGGGTACTGCTGTGCGAGCACGCCCTGCAGTCCGGGGCGCTGCTCGTCAGCCGCGCCTTGGCGGGCTTCGACGCCGGTGACGGTGTGCCCGTGGTCACCAAGCTCGAGGGCGCGCGCTTCCGCCGCATGGTGCTGCCGGGCGAGACCGTCGAGACCGAGGTCAAGCTGGTCGAGCGCCTCGGCCCGGCCTGGATCCTGCGCGGCGTGGTGCGCTGCGGAGGCAAGAAGGCGGTGGACCTCTCCTTCGTGCTCAGCGCCGCCGGCGCCATGGGTCGCGTGGACCGATGAGCGCCACCGACTTCATGGGCCTCGCGGGCCGGCGCATCCTGATCGCCGGGGTGGCCAACAAGAAGAGCGTCGGATTCCAGGTGGGCAAGCGCCTGGTCGAGGCCGGGGCTCGGGTCTGCTGGAGCGTTCGCAGCGAGCAGCGCCGCGACGAGCTGGCCGCCAAGCTCCCCGGCGACGGCCCCGTGGTGGTCTGCGACGTCGAGGACCAGGGCCAGATCGAGGCCCTACCCGGCGCCCTGCGCGACGCGGGCGTGGACCAGCTCCACGGCCTGTGCCACTCGATCGCCTTCGCCAACTACTCGGAGGGCCCCAAGCCCTTCCACGAGACCGGCCGCGACGACTTCCTGCAGGCGATCAACGTCTCGTGCTTCTCCCTGGTGCAGCTCTCGCGCACGCTCAAGCCGCTCTTCGCCCACGACGCCTCCGTGGTCACGATCTCGATCTCGACCACCCGCATGGCCTCGGAGAACTACGGCTACATGGCCCCGGTCAAGGCCGCCCTGGACTCGTCCGTGGCCTTCCTGGCCAAGAGCTTCTCGGCCGACACGGAGGTGCGCTTCAACGCCGTCAAGGCCGGCCTGCTCAAGACCAGCTCCTCCGCCGGCATCCCCGGTTACCTGGAGAGCTACCTCTTCGCGGAGGCGGCCATCCCCAGAAAGCGCGGCCTGGCGACGGTGGAGGTCGCCGACACGGCCGTCTTCCTGCTCTCGCCCCGCTCCAGCGGCCTCAACGGCCAGGGCCTGGTGGTCGACGCCGGGATGGAGCTGAACTACTTCGACCAAGAGATCGTGAGCCGCGCCACGCGACCCGACGGAGTCTGATCGCTCCCGATGGCGGCCGGGCCGCTATCCTCTGCGCGCCCCCCCACCTCCCATGCCCTCCACCGATCCGACCTCCGAGCCCGCCGCCCAGGGCCGCACCGTGCGTCCGGCCGGAGGCAAGTCGCGTCAGCGCGGCGCCGAGCGGGCTCCGCTCGACCTCGCCGACGACCGCCGCCGCCTCAAGAACAAGCTGGTCCCCGAGTACGAGGTGACGCCCCACTTCGTGCGCGTGGACGGGGGCCCGTGGATGCACTTCGTCGACGAGGGCAACCCCGCCGCGCCGGTGCTGCTCTGCGTACACGGCAACCCCAGCTGGTCCTTCCACTGGCGTCGCCTGATCGACCGCTTCCGCTTCACCCACCGCGTGGTGGCCCCGGACCTGATCGGCTGCGGCTTCTCCGAGAAGCCGGCCGACTTCGACTACCGCCTCGCGCGGCACATCGACTCGCTCGAGACCCTGGTGGACGAGCTCGGCATCGAGCGCGCGACGCTCGTGGTCCAGGATTGGGGCGGGGCCATCGGACTCGGCCTGGCGGCGCGTCGGCCGGAGCTGGTCGAGCGCCTCGTGATCCTCAACTCGGGCGCCTTTCGCTCGACGCGCATGCCCGGGCGCATCGCCATGGGTCGCGTGCCCTTCCTGGGTCGCCTGGGCATCCGCGGCCTCGGGCTCTTCTCGCGCCTGGCCCTGATGTGGGCGGTGGAGCGCAAGCGCTGGACCCGCGCCGAGCGGCGCGGCTACCTGCTGCCCTACGCCTCCTGGGCCGATCGCGTCGCGATCCAGGCGTTCGTGGACGACATCCCGATGGACCCCTCCCATCGCAGTTGGAACGACCTGGTCGCGATCGAGGAGTCCCTCAGCGGGCTCGCCGATCGACCCACCTGCATCGTCTGGGGCGCGCGCGACTGGTGCTTCACCACCGAGTTCCGCGATCGCTACCAGCAGTTCTTCCCCGCCGCCGAGGTCCACACCATCGCCAACGCGGGGCACTGGGTGCTCGAGGACGCGCCCGAAGAGGTGCTGAACCACATCGCGGCCTTCCTCGAAGCCCACCCGGTCGAGGTCGCGGCAGCCCCCGGGGCCAGCGGGGCGTGACCGGGCCGGCGGGGGCTCCGCGCCGATCGCGCGGTGACACCGACGGCTCGGGACGAGGGACTGCGGGCGATGGGACTGCGGGCGATGGGATCGCCAACGTCGCGCGCCACCTGGACCGCTTCGCCGCCGACGCCCCCGAGCGCCCGGCGGTGCGCGCTGCCGTGCGCAGGCGACCGGGCCAGTGGGAGTCCCAGAGCTTCGCGGTGCTCGCCGCGCGCAGTCGGCGCATCGCGTCCGGGCTCCTGGCCCAGGGGCTCGTGCGGGGCGACCGCGTGAGCCTCTTGGTGGAGCCCGGCATCGACCTGATCGCGATCACCTACGCCTGCCTGCGCGCGGGGCTCGTGCCGGTCTTGATCGATCCGGGCATGGGCCGCAGCTCCTTCCTGGCCTGCGTCGAGCGCATGGCGCCGGCGGCCCTGATCGGCGTGCGCCGCGCCCACGTGGCTCGGCTGCTCTTCCGCCACGCCTTCCGAACCTGCCGCGTGCGAGTCGGCGTCGGCCCCGGCCCGCACTTCGGCGCGCTGCGCCTCGATGCCCTCGAAGCCGCCGGCGACGGCCGCTTCACCCACGCGGACACCACCGCCCGCGAGACGGCGGCGATCCTGTTCACCAGCGGCAGCACCGGTCCGGCCAAGGGCGTGGTCTACACCCACGGCATCTTCGAAGCCCAGGTCGCGGCCCTGCGCGACCTGTACGACCTGCAGCCGGGCGAGGTCGACGTGGCCTGCTTCCCGCTCTTCGCCCTGTTCGACAACGCCCTGGGGATGACGAGCGTCTTCCCGGACATGGATCCGACGCGCCCGGCGCAGTGCGATCCGGCCCTGATCCACCGGGCGGTGGTCGAGAGCGGGGCGACCCTGGCCTTCGGCTCGCCCGCCATCTGGCGCCGGGTGGCGCCCTGGTGCGCGGCCCGCGGCGAACGCCTGGGCGGGCTGCGCCGCGTGCTCGTGGCCGGAGCCCCGGTCCCGCCGCAGTTGGTCGAAGCGCTGCGCGCGGTGCTGCCCGACGGCGGCGACGTCCACACTCCCTACGGCGCGACCGAGTCCCTGCCGGTGTCCAGTGTCTCCGGCGCGGAGATCGTCGACGCCTCGATCCGCTCCCACTCGGAGACAGGCGGCGGCAACTGCATCGGCCGACCGGCCCCGGGCATGGACCTGCGCGTGATCCGCATCGACGACGGACCGATCGCGAGTTGGAGCGACGAGCTCGAGGTCGCAGCCGGCGAGTTGGGTGAGCTCTGCGTGCGCGGGCCGGTGGTGACGCCGGCCTATGCGGAGGACCCCGGCGCCACGGCCCTGGCCAAGATCGACGACGGCCGCGGCGGCGTCTGGCACCGCATGGGCGATCTGGGCTGCGTCGACGGCGACGGTCGGTTCTGGTTCCAGGGTCGCAAGAGTCACCGCTTGGAGACGGAGCTGGGCGTGCTGCCCTGCGTGCCCACCGAGAACGCCTTCAACACCCATCCGGCGGTGCGGCGCACGGCCTTGGTCGGGGTTGGAGCACGGGGTTCCGAACTGCCGGTGCTGGTGATCGAGCTGGAACCGAGCGAGCGGCCGACCGAGGCCCTGGCCGACGCCATCCTGGCCCACGGCCGCGATCGGGTGGCGACCGCGAGCCGCGTGACGCGAACCCTGTTCCACCCCGGCTTCCCGGTCGACGTGCGCCACAACGCCAAGATCGATCGCCCGCTGCTTGCCGAATGGGCCACGGAGCAACTGCGTTGAGCAGTCTGTCGGCGCAACTCGGGCGCTGCTTCGTGACCGGCGGCGGCGGGTTCCTGGGCCTCGAACTGGTGCGCCAGTTGCGCGCGGCCGGCTGCGAGGTCACCAGCGCCAGCCGCAGCAGGCATCCGGCCGTGGAGCGCCTCGGCGCCCAGTGCGCGGCGGTGGACCTGCGTGACCGCACGGCCGTCGGAGCCGCCCTCGCCGGACACGACACGGCCTTTCATGTGGCCGCCCTGACCGGCGTCTTCGGCCGCCGGGCCGACTTCTGGACCACCAACGTCGACGGCACCCAGAGCGTGCTCGACGCCTGCGTCGACGCAGGCGTCGTCCGCCTGGTGCACTGTTCGAGTCCTAGCGTGGTCTTCGGCGGCAGGGGCCATCTGGGCGCCACCGCGGACGAGCTCGACTACCCAACGCGCTTCCTGTCGCCCTACCCCGAGTCCAAGGCCGAGGCCGAGCGTCGCGTCCTCACGGCCAATGGCAGCCCCCTCGCCGGCGGCGGCGACCTGGCCACGGTCGCCCTGCGCCCGCACCTGATCGTGGGCCCCGGCGATCCCCATCTGGTTCCGCGCCTGCTCGACCGCGCCCGCGCCGGCCGCCTGGCGATCGTCGGCGACGGTCGCAATCGCGTCTCGATCACCGACGTGGCGAACGCCGCGGCCGCCCACGTCCAGGCGGCAGCGCGCCTGGCGCCCGACGCCCCCCACGCCGGCCGCGCCTACTTCGTGAACCAGCGCGAGGAAGTCGTGCTGTGGGACTGGATCGGCCAGATCCTCGACGCCGCCGGCGCACCTCGCCCGGGCCGTCGGTTGTCGGCCCCCGCGGCCTACCGCCTCGGCGCCGCGCTCGAAGGACTGTGGAAGCTCCTGCGATTCTCGGGCGAGCCGCCGATGACGCGCTTCGTGGCCCAGCAACTGGCCCTCGACCACACCTATTCGATCGAGCCCGCGGTGCGCGACTTCGGCTACGAGGAGCGCTTCTCCCTGGCCGGGTGCACCAGGCGGGTGATCGAGGGCTGCTGCGCGTAGGGCTTCCGATCAAAGCGGCTTGGCCGCATCGGATCGGCTTCGGAACGCGGGCGGCAAGCAATGAACAGGTCCCGGGGCCGCGGGGGCCAATGGGTGACGACCCGGGCCTGACGCGCGCGACGGCGTTGCTCTAACTCGGCGCGACCCCTCGATCTACCCGCGAGTTCTTCAGACCAGCGGCATCCAAACCTCGGTCTCGAGGTCTTCCGGTGCCGTCTTGCGCGGATCGTTGAGGTAGCGCTCGAGGGAGGGCGGGTCGCCCAGGCGGCGCCATTCGCCGTCGATCGGGCCCGAGGCGACGCGGGCGAACAGGGCGGCGTAGGTCTGGCCCAACCCGTCGTAGGGTCCGCGGTGCCGGACGACGGCGAAGTTGCCGCCGGGCAGGCGGATCTCGCTGACCGGTCCGGCGATCCTCGCGCTGGCCTTGACCACCAGGCAGGCGTCGTAGCGGCAGCGCTCGGGCTGGGTCACCTCCGGGTCGTCGTGGCACAGGGCGAACATCGCCGGGCGGCCGAAGATCATGTGTCGCCAACCCCACTTGAAGAGGGTCTTCCAGGCGCTCGCGACATCGGAGTAGGGGCCCACGTGGCGTACGCAGGCCACGCGCTCGGGCTCGCGTGGCTCGAGGCGCACGTCGATCGGCGGCAGATCGTCGCCTCCGCCGTCACCCTCCCTATCGCCGCCCCCACCGCTGGAGGCACCCTCGGCTCGGTAGGTCGAGGGGGCCACGCCGAACTGCCGTGCGAAGGCCCGGGTGAAGGCCTCGTTGCTGCCGTAGCCGACGTCGAGGGCGATCGACAGGATGTCGGCGTCGGTCTGCTCCAACCGGTGGGCGGCACGCTCGAGGCGCAGGCGCCGCACATGGGCCGCGACCGGCTCGCCGACGAGCCCGCGGAAGAGCCGGTGGAAGTGGAAGGGCGAAAGGCCCGCCGCCGCGGCCACCTCGGCCAGGGGCAGGTCCTCGGACAACCGCTCCTCGAGCAGGCGCTGGGCCCGCCGGATGCGGGCGGCATAGTCCTGGTCCGAGCGGGCGGGGGGTTCGGTCACGGTCGGCTGAGTCTGTTGCATGGCCCCAGCCTCGGCCGGCCAAGTCCGCGGTGCTTGATCGTGCTTGCTGAAGGGCAGATCCGCCCGCAGCCCTACCGATCGGTGTAGCCCAGGGCCTCGAGCTCCTGCTGGCGCTGGACCGAGAGCCTGGGGCCGCGCAGGGTCGCGAAGCGCGTCTGCAGGTCCACGTTCTGCCGCCGCCGGTCGGAGAGCTCCGAGAGCAGCGACCCGACCACTTCCTCGTGCTGGTCGCGCACGTCGAGCAGGCCACTGGGGTCCGAGTCCAGGTCGAACAGGCTCTCGGTCACGTCGCCGTCCACCGACGCACGCACCAGGTGCCAGCGGTCGTCGGTGACACCCTCGAAGAAGCCGGCCTTGCGACCGATCAGGAGCTGCTCGAAGGCCGGGCCGCCGGGCGCGAAGGTGGCGGGATCCCGCAGCGCATCGGCGAAGGAGCCAACCTGGAAGGCCGCAGGCATCTCGAGCCCGAGCAGGTCGCAGAGGGTCGCGGGAATGCCGGTCAAGCTCACGGGCCGATCGACGACGCCCCGACCGACTCCTGGGCCGGCCACGATCAACGGCACATGGGTCAAGACGCGGGTCAGGCCGGTGCGGTGCCCGAGGTTGCCCTGCTCGCCGAACTGCTCGCCGTGGTCGGAGAGCACGATCACGATCGAGTCCTCGCCGCGACGTTCCCTCCAGATCTCGAGCAGCTTGCCGATGCCGAAGTCGGTCCAACGCACGTTGTCGTCGTAGAGGTCCGACAGCCAGGCCACGTCGTCCGGCCCCATGCCCTCGAACTCGGTCAGGAACTCGGCGGCTTCGCCGAACACCGCCGACATCGGCTTGCCGACCAATCGGTCGTAGCGCTGGCGGAAGACCCCCTGGTACTCCTGGTCGGCGAACTTGCCGAAGTAGCGCGCCGGCGGCACGTAGGGCGAGTGGATCTGATAGGTGTGCACGAAGAGGAAGGCCGGCTGGCCGTCCGGCACCTCGTCACAGAAGTCGTTCACCTGGGGCAGCTTCGCGGGCAGCTGCTGCATCCCGAAGACCTGGAAGTCGAAGCCGCGGTCGAAGCCCATGTCCGGATGGACGTTGCCGGTGTCGCCGATCACGCCGGTGTACCAACCGGCGGCCTGGACCAGCTCACTGAGCATCGGCGCATTGTCGGCCAGGCGCGTCGAGCTCTCGTCGTAGCGCGACGTGTTGCGCACTCCGTGGGCCAAGGGATCCAAGCCGGAGAAGATGCTGACGTGGCTCGGTGCGGTCTGCGAGGCGGGCGAGCAGGCCTCGGAGAAGAGCACCCCGGAGGCCGCGATGCGGTCCAGATTGGGGGTCGTCTCCTGCCTCGAGCCGTAGGCGGACACGCGGTCGGCCCGCAGGGTGTCGAGGCTGATCAGCAGGATGTCCGGCGGGCTCTCGGGGCCGCCGCCACCACAGGCACTGACCAGGCCGAGCGCGGCGACGGCGAGAGGGGTCGAGGGACGCCGGATCATGGGCACGAGTCTACAACCCGAGTTCACCGCTCGTCTGCGCCCTCGATGTAGCCCAGGGCCTCGAGCTCGTCTGCGCGATCTGTCTCGTCCGGATCGGCGAGCTCGGCTGGGAATCGGTCGCGGAACTCCATGCCCACTCGCCTGCGCTCGCTGATCGCCTCGCGCAGGGGCTCGAGGCGCGCCTCGCCGGCCTCGAGGGGCGACTGTTCGAGCGGATCGCCGGGGAAATCGAACAGCACGTCCTCGGGACCCGGACGGCGCAGGAGGCGCACGCCGCCGACGGCGACCGCATCGCTGCGCCGGTCGCCGGGGATGCCGACGAGCTGCTGATGCAGGGCGCGGGGTGCCGGGGCGCGGCTCGGATCGCGCAGGGCGTCCACGAAGCTCGGCTCGGCGTGGCTCGGTGCGTCGATACCGATCAGCTCCAGCACCGTCGCGAGCAGGCCACTGGTGGGCACGGGCTCGTCGACCACGCCCACGCCCACGCCGGGACCGCGCACGATCAGCGGCACCCGCAGCAGCTCGCGTTCGAGGCGTGCGGGGTGCCCGAGGAAGCCGTGCTCGCCGAAGCCCTCGCCGTGGTCGGAGACGACCATGAGGACCGTGTTGTCCGCATCGCGCAGCTCGGCCCACCGGCGCCACAGCTCCGCCACCTGGCTGTCGGCAAAGGACAGGTTCGCGTCGTAGAGGCTCTGCAGCCAAGCGAGGTCCTCGTCCCCCATCCCGGGGAAGCGCTCCAGGAAGCGCCCCGCCTGGGTGGTGAGGAAGCCCGTCGGACTGCGCCGCAGGCTGTCGTAGCGGGTACGGAACTCGCCCCGGTACTCCATGTCGCAGAAGCGACGCATCACGGCCAGGGGCGGCAGGTAGGGCGCGTGGCACTCGTAGCTGTGGAAGAAGACGAACAGCGGCGCGCCGTCGTCGGGCACCTCGGCCACCAGGTCCCCGAAGGCGTCGAGCTTCTCGTCGAACTTCGAGTACTTGAAGTAGGTCTCGTCAAAGCCGCGCCCAAAGCCCATGGCCGGCGAGAGCTGCCCGCGATCCGTGATGCCCAGGGTGTGGTACCCGTTGGCCGACAACACCTCGGGCAGGGTCGGAACCCCCGGATTGACCATCCGCAGCTCCCCCCGCCCGGCCGGCTTGTTGGGAATCCCGTGGGCCATCGGATCGAGCCCGGTGAACAGGCTCATGTGACTCGGCGCCGTGTGCGGCGCCGAGCTGTAGGCATGCTCGAAGCGCACACCCAGGGCCGCGGTGCGATCGAGGAACGGCGTCGTCTCGGCCGGGTTCCCGTAGCAGCTCAGGCGATCCGCACGGACCGTGTCGAGACTGATCAGGATGATGTCCGGCCCGCGCCCGGCCCCGGGATCATCCCCCGCCGAGCAGGCAGGAAGCGACAGGGCCAGCAGCCCGGCGAGGACCGCAACGACCGGCGCCTCACCGCGTCGACTCACTGCGCTGGAAGTGCTGGTCACGCGGGATGCCGGCGCAGAGGATTCAGCTGCGCGGCGACGCCCTCATCTCCCACCGCGCTCTCGAACGACTCGCCCGGCATACTCGCCCCTACCACGCTGTCAGACGGCCACGTCATCCGACAGAGCAAGCGGTAGGCCATGGGCGTCGTCGCCGCTGAGTTGACCCGCACGACTTCGATGGCGACATCGATGGGTTCCCGCCCTCGCATCTCGGCGGTTTGCGATTCGAGCGCTCGATACACGAATGGCGCGAAGAATCGCGGCAAGTAGCCCACCACCAGGAGCCCCGAGCTGTGGCCATCGTCCGTCCGCAGGCACACCGCTCCGGGATCCTGCTCGTTCTCCATGTCGAGCATGGGCAGTAGCCGGTCGCCAGGGGCCAGCGCCTCGAAGACTTCGCCCCCGCGCCGTTTGAGGTGGCGACTGCCATGTACGAGGAAGGTCACGCCCCACCGGCCATCCTCCCGGAGTCGAGGCGGCGCGAAGAGCTGGAGCCGGTCCGTCCCACGCAATCCGTGGGAGCGCCCCAGAACCTCCAGCTCGGCGTCGATCGGCTCGAGCTCGCCTGCCTCGAGGTCGAGCCAATGCATCACGTCGGCGTACTCCGGTCGACTCTTGGAGAGGATCCGATTGCGAAACAACGGAAAGAGCTCCTTCGATCGGTAGCGATCCAACGTCGACGGAAACTCGAGGAATCCACCGAACTCACTCTCGGTCGCCGCGGCTGCAGCACCGCGCAGGTACTCGAAGACGAAGTGATCTGCGCTGCGATCCAGACGCGCTACCGGGTACCAGCGTCGCCGCTCGGCGTCTTGCCAGGCGATATAGAGGGTTGCTTCGCTCATTGGTTCACTTCGAGGAGTCGCCGACGATTGTAGACCAGTAGCCGCCAGGTGAACTCCTGCGCGTCCTGACTCATGAACTCCTCCGGGACTCGAGCGCACAGGGTCCGAATCGCCTCGGGCTCCACTGCCTCGAGAGCCTGGAGCCACCGCGAGCCCGCCTCGGGGTAGCGCTCAGACGCCGCACGCCAGACGTCGTGCATGAATGCCGGAGCCTCCGCGCATTCAGAGAGGAAGATCGCTGAGCGGGCTCCTTTCTTGGTGGATCGGGCGAATCCCTCGACGCCATGGTCACCCCCCCGGTCAGCTTCGCGGCCCGCTTCGCCTCGAGTAGGCTCGCCCCCAAGCTCGCAGCATGGTCGAAGGTGGGCGCTAGGGTCAGCCCGCCGGACGGCTCCTGAACCACGCCCCAGTTGCCATGGTGGCGATCCGTGTTCGCGATCCACGCGTCGAGCATCAGGTAGCCGACCATGAAGAAGCTTGCCGGGATGCGGACCTCAACGCCCCCGCCGGCGGGGGCAGAGTCTGATCGAGCGAGTCCCGTCCGAGGTGCGCCCACTTCGGTCCCGTCGGGGCGGCGGTCGATGGCCGCAAGGATCGACGCCAGCGTATGCCTCGAGACCCGGCGGAATTGCCGACCATCGTGACGGTCGATCGGATAGTCCGGATCGTCCTCCTGAAGCAGTCGATCCCCCGATGTCAGCGCGGCGTACTGGCGATTGCCCGTGGGTGACTCGCGCCGCAGGAAGCTTGGACTGACGATACCTCGACGACCGTCGTAGCGTGCCAGGTCCACCTGAGCTGCGGGCAACCCCAACAACCCGGCCAGCTCCGCCGCGATCTTCTCGGCCCAGTCCTCGCCGCGGTAGCGGCCTTGATCGAGGCGATGGAACTTGTAGAGCACCGCGTCCTCGACGCGCACACCCAATCGGGCAGCCAGTTCGTCGGTCGCTTCGAACCAGAACTTCGCCTTCGTGCCCTCGGGCTCTGGCCGCTCGGGGTCCACCGACGCCGAGCTCAAGTCGTAGATGGGGAACAGGCTCAAGTCAGGTCTCCAGCCTCAGGACTGGTCGCGCGGCTCGAGGTTACAGCTCGAAGGTCGAGAATCGGAGCTCCGGGTGCGCGTCAGGCACCCGGAACTCCGAGTCTCACCCCCGCTACGTCGCGGGCGACAGGTTCGGCAACTCCAGGGCCCGACTGGCGCGCAGGTCGCGGGCCAGGTCGAGGAAGCGCTCGAAGGGCATGTCCACCTGGTCGCGGGTGCCGCGCGGGCGCACGGCGCAGGTGCCTTCAGCCGCTTCGCGCTCGCCGACGATCAGCATGAACGGTGTCTGATCCCCTTGGGCGTGCTTGATGCGCTTGTTCATGTGGCTCGGGTCATCCATGCAGTTGACACGGAAACCCTCACGCTCCATACGCGCGGTCAGCTCGCGGGCATAGTCCGCGTGGTCCTCGCGGATCGGGATCACGGCCACCTGGTCCGGCGCGAGCCAGAAGGGGAACTTGCCGCTGAAGTGCTCGATCAAGACGCCGACGAAGCGCTCGAAGCTGCCCAGGATGGCGCGGTGCACCATGATCGGCCGCTTCTTGTGACCGTCCGTGTCGGTGTAGGTCAGATCGAAGCGATCGGGCAGGTTGAAGTCGCACTGGACCGTCGACTGCTGCCACTCGCGACCCATGGCGTCCTTGACCTTGAAGTCGATCTTGGGGCCGTAGAAGGCGCCACCGCCCTCGTCGAGCTCGAGCTCGATTCCGGCCTTCTGCGCGCCGCGCTGCAGGGCGTCGATGGCGCGCTCCCAGATGTCCTCTTCGCCGATGGCCTTCTCCGGCCGGGTGGCCAGGTAGGCGGTGAAGCTGAAGCCGAAGGCGTCCAGGATCGTGCGCACGAGCTCGAGCACCCCGGCGATCTCGTCGGCGAGCTGGTCGGGGGTGCAGAAGATGTGGCTGTCGTCCTGGGTGAAGCCGCGCACGCGCAGCATGCCGTGGACCACGCCGGACTTCTCGAAGCGGTAGACCGTGCCGAGCTCCGCCCAACGCAGGGGCAGCTCGCGGTAGCTGCGCCCACGGTTCTGGTAGATCAGGATGTGCCCGGGGCAGTTCATCGGCTTCACCCGGTAGGGGATGTCCTCGATGTCCATCGGGGCGTACATCATCTCGCCGTAGTTCTCGAGGTGACCCGAGACGGCGAACAGGTCCTCGCGCGACACGTGCGGCGTGTACACGGGCTGGTAGCCGCGCACGCGGTGCTCGTGCCACCAGAAGTCCTCGATCTCCTTGCGCACGACGCCCAGGCGCGGGTGCCAGAAGACGAAGCCCGCACCGGCCTCGGCGTGGACCGAGAACAGGTCCTGGTCGGTGCCGATACGGCGGTGGTCGCTCAGCTTGACCTGCTCGAGCCAGGCCAGGTGTGCCTCGAGGTCCTCCTTGGTCCAGAAGGCGGTGCCGTAGATGCGCTGCAGCATCGGCCGCTTCTCGTCGCCGCGCCAATAGGCGCCGGCGAGGCTGAGCAGCTTGAAGTGGAACTCGCGGTCGAGCCGGTCGACGTGGGGACCTTCGCACAGGTCGGCCCAGTCTCCGTGGGACCAGAAGGTGATCGTCTCGTCCTCCGGGATCAGGTCCACGGCCTCGACCTTGTAGGTCTGATCCTGGGCCGCGAGCTTGGCCTTGGCCTCGTCGCGCGAGAGCTCCGTGCAGACCATCTGCGGGGTCTGCTTGGCGATGCGGCGCATCTCCTTCTCGATCCGCTTGAGGTCCTTCTCCTCGAGCGGCTCCGGGAGCTCCATGTCGTAGTAGAAGCCGTGCTCGATCGACGGACCGAAACCGAACTTCGTGCCCGGGTACAGCCGCTCGACGGCCGAGGCCATCAAGTGCGACACCGAGTGGCGCAGGGTCGAGAGGGGGAAGGGGCCCTGCGAGGCGTCAGCGCCGGCAGCCGACTCGGCTCCGGACGCGACTTGAGAAGCGGGATCCATGTCGGATCTCCTTCGGGATGAAGCGGGGATCTGGGCGCGTCGCGCGCCCCCACCTGGGACGCCGACGTCGCACGCCGTCCCCGATGGCGTGCGAGGGTGAGAGTCTAGCCCACCCCCGGCGGCCTCTCGCCCCCTGACCTGGAAGCGATCTGCGATCGGGGGCCTGGCTGGAGCCGTCGACACGGCCTAGCCTCGCGGCATCCAGGAGTTCTTGCCATGCGCCACTCGAAGGTCCGAAGCCTGCTCGTCGCCCTTGCCCTGACCGCGCCCACTGCAGCAGCCCAGTGTGAACTGGACCTGCTGACGGACGGGGACCTCAACTCCCAACTGGGCTACGCCCTGGCCGTGGACGGCACGACCCTGGTCGTCGGCGCCCGCTTCGACTCGAGCGCCGGCCCCGGTGCCGGCGCGGTCTACGTCTACCAGTGGAGCCCCCCGGGATGGACCCTCGAGACTGTCCTGACCGCTTCGGACGCGGCGCCCAACGACACCTTCGGCTACTCGGTCGCCCTCGACGGTGAGCGCTTGGTGGTGGGCGCCAACACGGCGGACGGCACCGTGGTCCAGGCGGGCGCGGCCTACGTCTTCGAGCGCACCGGCCGCACGTGGACCGAGCAGGCGAAGCTCGTCGCCCCCCAGCCCTTGGTCAAGGAACGCTTCGGCGAGTCCTGCGCCGTCGACGGCGACACGATCCTGGTCGGGATGCACGTGGCCGACGACGTAGCCCCTGTAGCCGGCCGGGCCTACCACTTCGAGCCAGGGCCCGGCGGTTGGCAACTGGTGCAGACGTTCGCGTCCTCGGGCTCGCACGTGCACGACCACTTCGGACTGTCCTTCGCCCTCGACGGCGACCGGCTGTTGGTGGGAGCGCGGCACGACGACGAGGGCGGCGAGGACGCCGGCGCGGTCTACTACTTCGAGCGACAGGCGGGCTTGTTCGTCGAGCAGCAGAAGCTGGTGCCCCAGGTGGCCTCGGGCCCCGCATTCGCCGGAGCCTGGGTGGCCGTGGACGGTGACACAGCGGTCATCGGCGCGCCCCTCGCCAACGTCACCGCCGGCCTGTCCGGTGCCTGCGCGGTCTACGACTGGGTCGCGGGCCAGGGCTGGGTCGAGGTCGCGACCCTGGCTTCGACCAGTGTGCCGGGCAACGCCCAACTCGGCACCTCGGTGGACATCCGCGGCGATTGGATCCTGGCCGGCGCGCCGGGCGGCGGTCCGCTCGGCCAGGGCTCGGCGCACCTGTTCGAGCGCACGCCGAATGGTTTCACGGAACACACGCAGGTCGTTCCGGACAGCACCCAGACTCTGGATCAATTCGGACGGTCCGTCGCCCTCGGTTCCCTGGGCGCGTTCGTCGGCGCTCCGCTGGCGGATCCATCGGCGCCCCGCTCGGGCGCCGTGTACGTGCTCGGGACCGCAGCCGCCCAGGCTCTGGCCCTGTCGAGCGCACCCGCCAGCCTCTCGCTCGCGAGTGGCGGGACCCAGACCCTCTCGCTGGACGGTTGCGGCGGCCTGGGCAACCGCTTCTACCTGGTGCTCGGCAGCGCGACGGGAACAGCCGCGGGTCCCCTCGTCGATGGCCTGACCCTGCCCCTCACGGTCGACGGCTACACCCTGCTCACCCTCTCCCATCCGGGCACTGCGCCCTTGATCGGGAGTTCGGGGTTCCTCGCGCCCGACGGTTCAGCGACGGCGACCTTCGCCCTGCCCAGCGGCGCCCCAGCGACCCTCGCGGGCTCGACCCTGTGGCACGCTGCCCTGGTCTTCGACGTGCCCGGCGCCGGCGACGTGCTGGCGATCTCCTTCACGACCTCGTTGATCCTGGAGGGCTGACGCCGCACCGATCAGCTCCGACCGGCGAATGGAGTTGCGGCCGCGGCACCCGCGAGATTCCGAAAGGGGGGTCGCAGGGCAATGGGTTCCGTGCGAGACGGGGCCCGGGGGGACACGGGGAAGTGGGGGTCGGTCCGCCCTGCGGTGGGGGTCGGCTTCGGTGGGTGCCGCGGCCGCACACCAGGTATCGGGCGCTGGGCCCAGAACCTTGGTGGTTCAGTCCACGCTGCGCCCCGCTTGCCGGACTGGCTGCGCTAACCCTCTCGATACAAAGAGCTTCCGGCTTCCCATCGGTGCGCCACGGGCACCGGCTGACGTCGGCCCCGACGTTTCCGACCGGCGGCTCCGGATGCGGTGGCCCCGCGCGGTGGCCCCGCACGGCGGCCGGGCCAGAGCGCTCAGACGCCCCAGAGCTTGACCTCGGTGGCCAGCTCCACGCCGAAGCGGCTGGCGACCTCTTGGCGCACTTCCTCGATCAGCGCGAGCACGTCGGCGGCGGTCGCGCCGCCACGGTTGACCACGAAGTTGCCGTGCTTCTCGGAGACCTGGGCACCGCCGCGGGTGCGACCCTTGAGGCCGGCCTCGTCCACGAGCTGCCCCGCGCTGCGGCCGCCCGAGAGCTCGGGGTCGGGGTTCTTGAAGACGCAGCCAGCCGACTGCTCGGTGACCGGTTGCACCTGGCGCTTGTGGAGCAGGTAGCGGCGCACCTCCTCGTCGACCACCCTGGGGTGGCTCGGCTCGAACTCGAGCACCACGCCGGCCACGATCGCCCCACCGAGGTTGCCGTTGCGGTAGCTCGGTTGGCAGTCGGCGCGCAGCAGATCCTTGAACTCCCCCGTCTCGTCGATCACGCGCACGCGCTCGACCGCGTCCCACAGGTCGCCCCACGAGCCGCCGGCGTTCATGGCCACGCCGCCCCCGATCGAGCCGGGTACCCCGGCCAAGCCTTCGATCCCGCTCCAACCCAGGCGCTTGGACATGCCGACCAGGCCGGGCATCGAAGCGCCGGCCCAGGCCACCAGGCGCGGCGTCGGCTCGGACTCGGGGAAGTGCTGGCGCGGCTGCACCTCGACGAAGGGGTCGGCCTCTTCTTCTTCGCGCGAGCCGCCCAGGTCCATCCGCAGCTCGAAGGGCACGTAGCGGAAGGCGCGGCGAATCCGATCGGTGGCGATCACCGGGCCGGGCACCTCGCCGTCGGCGATGATCAGGTTCGCACCGCCGCCCAGGATGCGCACTTCGAAGCCGCGCTCGCGCACCCAGGTCACCGCGCGGCGCAGCTCCTCGGGATCGCCGGGCTCGAGCAAGAGGGGTGTCGTGCCCCCCACCTTCAGGGTGGTGCGAGCGGCGAGGTCAGCGTTGCGAACCGCCGCGCAGGGCCAGTCTTCCAAGGAGATCATGGGCTATGGACTCCACGTCGCCCGCGCCGATGACCATCGCGACGCAGGGCGGCGTCAAGCGTTGGGCCAGGGCTTCGGTGGCAGCGCAGAGGTTACCCGCCGCCAGGGCCGCGGTGCCCGCCACTTGGATTCGCGCGACCAGATCCGGCGCTTCGGCGGAGGGCTCACCGGGAGCGGGCCGACGCGCGCCGTAGACGTCGGACACGAGCACCTCGTCGGCGAGGGCCAATGCGGCCGCGAACTCCTCGAGGAAGTGCGCCGTGCGGCTGTATTGGTGCGGCTGGAAGAGCACCACCAGGCGTCGATCGGGAAACACCTCGCGCGCCGCTTCGAAGGTCGCGCGGACCTCCGTCGGATGGTGCGCGTAGTCGTGGACGACGGCCAGGCCCTCCTCGTCGAGCCAGCGCTCGAAGCGGCGACCGGCACCGCGAAAGCGCGCCAGGCCCTCGGCGGCCGCTGCGGCCCGGCCGGGGCCGGCTGCGTGAACGGCCAGGGCCAGTGCCAGGGCCGCATTCTCCACGTTGAAGCGGCCGGGCACCCCGGGCACCACCAGGTCCAGCTCGAAGCCCGGCCCGGCGAGGGCGAAGGCGTGGTGGCCGTCCCGCTGGCCGCGCGGCGTCACGATCAACTCACGCCCCAGGCGCCAGACCGCGCAGCGCGCCGCCCGCTCGACCCGCTCGGGCACATTGGCCCCCACGACCAACAGTCCGCCAGGGTCGACCCGCGCCGCGAAGGCGCTGAAGCCGTCGATCACCCCCTGCAGGTCGCCGTAGCAGTCCAGGTGATCGGCTTCGACGTTGGTGATCGCGGCGGCGGTGGGACGCAGCTCGAGGAAGCTGTGGTCGAACTCGCAGGCCTCTACCACGAACCAACCGTCGGGTCCGGGCGGGATCGCGTTGGTGGCGAGGTCGAGGCACACCCCGCCGATCAGCCCACCGGGAGTGGGTTCATGAACCGCCGCGCGCAGGGCGTGCAGGGTCAACCAGGAGGTGGTGGTCTTGCCGTGGGTGCCCGTGATCGCCAGGGTCCGGCCGGCCGGGGCCAGCCGCCCCAGGGCGGCCGCGTACTTCAGCACCGGGATGCCCCGCTCCCGCGCCGCTTCGACCTGGGGATCGTCCTCCGGCACGGCCGCGGAGCGCACCACAAGCTCGGCCTCAGGCGGCAGGCCGTCGGCGGACGAGTCGCCGTGGCGCACCTCGATTCCGAGGGCGGCGAGCCGCTCGAGCGCGGGCGACGGGCTGCGATCGTGCCCGCTGACCCGGTGGCCGCGGGCAACCAGCAGGCGGGCCATGCCCGACACGCCCGCGCCACCGACGCCGAGCAGGTGGATGCGCCGCGGCAGGGCCGGGTGCAGGGGCTCGCCCCCCGCGGGGACCGCGACCTCGCGGGGCGCGCGCTCGACGATCGTGCGTCCGAGCAGCTCTTCGAGCTTGACGACAAGTCGCGCGGAACCGTCACCAGGCACGCGGCGACGAAGTTCGGCGGCCATGCTGGTCCTGCGTTCTGCGCCCTCCTCGCCAATCAGGCGCGCCAGGGCCGAGGCGCGCTCCGCGTCGAGCTGGGCCTGGGGCAGCACGACGACGCCAGCGCCGAGCTGCGCGGCGTTGAGCTGCTGGTGATTGCCACTGGCCTGGGGGTAGGGCACGAGCACCGCGGGCACGCCCAGCGCGGCAATCTCCGCCAGGCTCGAAGCGCCGGCGCGGGCCAGGACCGCGGTCGACGCGCGCAGGGCCCGATGGGTCGGATCGACGAACTCCACGGCGCGGTAGCCCGGCCGGTCCGCCGCCCCCTCGTCGCGACGACCGGGTCCAACCTGGTGCAGGACTTGCACGCCGCCCTCCAACAACAGATCCAGGTGCTCGCGCACGAAGCCGTTCAATGGACCCGCCCCCTGGCTGCCCCCGAGCACGAGCAGCAGGGGCCGCGCAGGATCGAGTCCGAGCGCGGCAACGAAGGCCGACGCCTCCGCCTGAGCCGCCCCATCGTCCTGGGTGTAGACCGGCGCCAGGGGCGGGCCGCTGACGCGGTGACGGCTGTCCTTCGGAGCGCCGGTGGGCATGCTCGCTTGGACCGAGTGCAGGATCCGCGCCGCCAGGGGCGAGAGGAGTCGGGTGGCTCCGCCCATCACCGCGTTGACTTCGAGCAACACGACCGGGATCCCCAGGCTGCGTGCTGCCAGGACCGCGGGCAGGCTGACGTAGCCGCCCAGGCCCAGGAGCAGCTCGCTGCGGTGCTCCACCAGCGCTCGACGGGCGCGCGCGAACGCGACGGGCATCCGCACCAATTGGGTCCCGTGGGAAGGGGCCGCGTCGCGGCCGCCCTCGATCCCCAGGGACCGAACCCGCGCCGGCACCCCGTCCAGGCGCGCCGCCAGGTCGGCCAGCATGCGTCGGTCGACGCGACGGTCCCCGGCCAGCCAGAGGACGTCGTCCAGGCCGCGTGCCTCGACCAGCCAGTCGAGCAGGTGCAGACCCGGAGCCAGGTGCCCGCCCGTCCCGCCGCCGGCCAGGGCCAGCCGCAGGGGGGTCGGGATCGAAGGTTGGATGGAGGCGGTCAAGGACGGAGGGGGGGCGTCTCGGTGTGGCCTGCGCGCTGCGAAGCCACGACGATACTCACCCCTGGCCGTCGAGCTCTACTGCGCTGGCGACGAGGATCGTCTCGTTCTCGCCCTCGGTAGCGATCAGGACGGCTCCGACGCCCTCGATCCCCGACGCATCGGCCGCCGAGGGATCGTCGCCGAGCCCCAGGGCCTGGGCCGCGTCGATCAGGGCGGTGGAACCGCGACCGACTTCGATCGCCCGCGCCACGGCGCCGGCGGCCGAGTCGATCGAGGATCCCAGGTGAGCGCCGACCACAGCCGCACTACCGAGCAGCAGGACGGTCAGGAGCCCTCGGCTCATCGGACGCCGCTCCGTCGTCCGGGACCATTCGAGGCCACGGCCCCCAGCGGCAGGTAGAGCGTCGCGCCCTCGGTCAGGCGATCGAGGTTCAGGCTCGGGTTGAGGGCGGCCAACTCGACGTAGCGAGCGCCGCTGCCCAACTCGCGCTCCGCGATCTTCCAGGCGCTGTCGCCACGGGCCACCACATAGGCGCGGGTCCCGGACGGCATGCCCGCGCCTTGGGCCTTGTCGGCGGCTGCCGTCTTGGCCCGCGCCGATTCGGCGAGGGACGCACTCGGCTCGGCCGACTTGGAATCGGCGTCCCTGCCGGATGAAGACGGGGCTGCCGCGGGGACGGAATCGTCCGTGCGCGGGATCGTGACCAGGGTGCCCGCCAACACGTTGTCAGGGTTCAGGGTCGGGTTGGCCGCAGCGATCTCCTGCCAGCGCGAAGCCTTGCCCAGGTAGCGCTGGGCCAGGTGGGAGAGGGTCTCCCCCTCGGGCAGCTTGACCTGCAGCGGCGCGTTGGCGGCACCCCCGAGGCCATGGGCTCCCGCGGTCTTCCGGGCGCCCGGGCGCTCGACAGTGCCATCGCCCACCGGAGACACGGGACCTTCCCGTCGGTCGCCGGTCCGGTTCGATTCGGCGGCAGCTCGGGCGGCCAGGAGTGCCTCGCGCTCCGACGCGGTCGGGGCCGGGTCCTTGTCGGCATCGGCCGGGGTCAAGCGACGGCCGTCCGGCGACCAAGTCGGGCTCGGCGCCTCGCCCCTGCTCCCGTCCTGGGGCACCGCACCCGCGGATCTGGCGTTGGCCAGGCGGTTGGCCTCGGAATCGGCCGCGCCAGGTCCGCGCTGGCCCCGCTCCTCTCCCGCGCCCGTTGCGGCCGTTGCGGCCGTTCCGCGGGTCTGGGCACTCGCGTTGCCGGCGGGGCCCGTGGGCTCAGCGACCGGCGCCCCACTGGTGAGGCGCTCGCTCTCCCGACGCCGGTTCTCGCGCGCCGCCGAGTCCCGGCCCACCTGGGCCTGGTCGACGTCAGCCACGAGGGGCAGGGGCCCGCCCTCGCTCGTCGCGTTCGAGTCGGAGCCGTCCCACAGGGAGACGGCCACCGCCGAGACGACGAGGAAGAGCAGCGTGATCAGTCCGTAGCGTTCGATCTCCTGCATCTGATTTCACTCCGTGCGGTGTCTGCGACCGGCGCCTATGGCGAGACCGACCGCTAGTGAGGACACGATCAACGATGTGCCGCCGTCACTCAAGAACGGCAACGTCATTCCCTTGGGGGGCGCGACTCCGGCGACGACCTGGACGTGTACAAGGGCCTGGAACAGGACCGAGATACACAGCCCGAATGCGGCGGTCGCGCAGAACCGATCGCGGATCGAGGCCACGAGCTGCAGCGCGAAGGCCAGGAAGGCCAACAGCAACAGCAGCACGAGGGCCATGCCGAACCAACCGAACTCCTCCGCCACCAGAGCGAAGACGAAGTCCGAGTCGTTGTAGTGGAAGCCCTGGTTGCGAAGCACGCCCAGGCCGAGACCCGTGCCCACCGGCCCGGCGTTCGAGAGGGCCTCGATGCTGGCGGCGACCTGGTCGTTCTGGACGTCCCCGAACCACATGCCCAGGCGGCTGCGGACGTAGGGGCGCACGGCGGCGACGAAGCCGAAGACCGTGGCGACCAGCAGCAGGAAGGGCGCACCGGCGCGCTTGATGTCCACGCCGCCCTCCCACATGGTCGCGAAGGCGCAGATCAGAAGGACCAGCGCCCCGCCCAGGTCGGGTTGACGGCCGATCAGGCCCGCGAAGAGGGTCACCAGGGCCAGGGTCTTGAAGACAGGGCGACCGTAGGTGCGCCCCTTGTCCCCCATCTTGGCCGTGCGATCGGCGATCCACAGGATCAGCGCCACGCGCGCCAGCTCCGACGGTTGCAGGCTGAAACCCAGGTGCACCCAGCGGTGGGCGCCGTTGTAGGGGGCCTCGAGGCCGGGCACCCAGACGCAGACGAGCAGCGCGATGGCGCCACAGATCACCAGGGGCAAGAGCGGGCGCAGGCGCGCGGGACCGACCATGGCGGCGACCAGCAGCACACCCAGTGCCACGGAGCGGAAGGCGACCTCCCAGAGCAGGTCCACGCGGAACTGAC
This sequence comes from Engelhardtia mirabilis, assembly GCA_007751255.1. Taxonomy (GTDB): domain Bacteria; phylum Planctomycetota; class UBA1135; order UBA1135; genus Engelhardtia; species Engelhardtia mirabilis. The sequence continues at coordinate 2,378,206 of CP036296.1, read as the reverse complement.
CCGGGCCCAGGGTCGTCGCGGCGTGGCTGGCCTGGAGTACCAGGCCGAAGCCCAGCAGCGCCAGGGTCACCGCGAACAGGCGCCGGGCCGGCCGCGAGGGGTCGGCGTCCTCAACATGCCGCACGACGCTCTGGAGCACGTCGCCGATGCGAAGCTGCTTCAGACCGCTGTCGGCGGCGGGGTCGCGGCGCGACCTGGGGAGGGGCACGCGGACCATTCAGCGCACCTTCAAGAGGGCCAGGCTCGCGAGAGCGCCGACGATCGCCAGGATCCAGAAGCGGATCACGACGGTGACTTCGTGGATGCCCTCGGCGCGCCGCTTGAAGACGCCGCCGTAGAGCTGAAGGCCGTGGTGGACGGGCGCGCAGGTGAAGATGCGGCGGCCGCCCGAGCGGCGGTACCAGAAGGTCTGCAACCAAGACGAGCCCAGGTCGACCACCAGCACGATCGCGATCAGGGGCAGCACCAGCTCCTGCTTCGAGACCACGGCCATCCAGGCCAACAGGCCGCCCAGGGGCAGCGAGCCGGAGTCGCCCATGAAGACCTTGGCCGGGTAGGCGTTGAACCACAGGAAACCGAGGCACGCGCCGCACAGGGCCCCACCGACCACGGCCATGTCGCCGGCGGCGGGCACGTGGGGCAGGCTCAGGTAGGCGGTCCAGTCGGCGCGACCGGTGACGTAGCAGAACAGGGTCAGCGCGAGGCCCGAGATGGCCATGCAGCCGGCTGCCAGGCCGTCGAGACCGTCGACGATGTTGGCGGCGTTGGCGGTGCCCACCACCACCAGCCACTGGAAGCCGACGAAGACCACCAAGCCCAAGGGACCCCAGGCCAGGAAGTCGATGCGCGCGTCCTTGAACAGGGGCGGATAGAGCGCAAGCAGGGTCTCGCTCTCGCGCAGCAGGGCGAACTGGACCAGGGCCACCAGCACCGCCAGGGTGACCACGCTCATGCCCACCAGCTTGGCCCGACGCGTCAGGCCGCGGCTCTCGGGCTCGGTCAGCTTGCGGTAGTCGTCCACGAAGCCCACGGCGCCCAGGCCGGCGGTCAGCACCACCGCCAGCACGACCGGCATCGAGGTCACGTCCGCCCACAGCAGCACCGCCGCCAGGAGCGAGACGATCAGGAAGGCCCCGCCCATCGTGGTGGTGTCGTTCTTGCCGCCCTGCCGAGCCTTCTCGGCCAGGTCCGCGGAACCACTCGTGTCGACGTTGTCGCGCACGCTGCGCGCGCGCAGCCAGGCGATCGTCGGACCCCCGGTGATCAGCGCCAGGGCGAACGCCGTCATGGCCGCCATGGCCGTGCGGAACGACAGGTAGTCGAACAGCGAGTAGCCGAACAGGCGACCGAGCAGTTCCGCGAGCATTTCAGCAGGCCTCGCGGCGGTGGCGAGCGATGAGCGCGTCGACGACGCGTTCGAGGGCCAGCGCGCGGCTGGCCTTGACGAGGACGGCGTCGCCGTGCCGGACCAGGTCCGGCACGACGCGCGCCGCATCCTCGGCGCGCTCGAGGTGGTGCACCGCCTCCGGTGGCATCCCTCCCTCGAGCGCGCCCGCTGCAGCAGCCTTCGCCAATTCCCCCACGGCGACGACTACTTCCAGGCCCGCGCGGGCCGCTTCCATTCCCACCTGATGGTGGAGTTCAGCCGCGAGCTCCCCCAGCTCGAGCATGTCCCCGAGCACGAGCACGCGGCGGCGATAGCCGAACAGGCCCTCCAGCACTCGCACGGCGGCGAGGGCGGAGGACGGGTTCGAGTTGTACGAATCGTCGAACACGGTCAGCTCACCGAGTTCGTGGCGCTCCATGCGCCGACGGGCGCCGGCCAGGCGCTGCACCGCGGGCAGGACCTTGGCGCGCGGGACGGACAGCCCGTCGCACACGGCCAGAGCCGCCAGCAGGTTCTGCACGTTGTGCGTCCCCAGGAGCGGCGAGGCCACCTCGACGCCGTCCAGTCGGAAGCTCGTCCCTCCGGAGTGGAACAGCACGTCGGTGGCGTCCAGGTCCGAGGCGCCGTCGCCGTCGACGCTGAACCCGATCGTGCGTCCGCGGTTGCGCGAGCGCATCAGCTTCGAGTAGCGGCAGTCGTCGTTGACGATCAGCAGGCCCGTGTCGGAGAGGCTGGCCGGCAGGGCCGACTTCTCTTCGGCCACACCGTCGACAGAGCCGAGCCCGAGCAGGTGCGAGGCCCCCACGTTCGTCACGAGGCCCACGTCCGGTCGCGCGATGCGGCACAGGGCCGCGATCTCGCCCGGTCCACTGGTCCCCACCTCGACCACCACGAAGTCCGTGTCCTCGTCGGCGAGGAACAGGGTCAGGGGCACGCCGATGGCGTTGTTGAACGAGCCGGGGCTGGCGACGGTCTCGCCCGCCTGCTGCAGCAGTTGGGCCAGGATGTTCTTGGTGGAGGTCTTGCCGCAGGAACCCGTGATCGCGATCACGGGTGCCTTCAGTCTCGAACGATGCCAGGCCGCCAGGTCACCGAGAGCCCGCAGGGGGTCGTCGTGCACCGCGACGCCGATGCCCGGCGGCAGGGCCTCGAGGTCGAGCATGCCGCCCTCGCGCACCAGCAGCGCGGCCGCGCCGGCCGCGGCGGCCCCGGGCGCGAAGCGCGTGCCGTCGAAGTTGGGGCCGGAGAGGGCCACGAAGAGCTCGCCAGGTCGCACGGAACGGGAGTCCGTGCTGACACCGACCATGGGTTCGCCGTGGTGCGGCCGAACTTCCCGTGCACCGGTGGCCGCGAGCAGTTCCTTGAAAGTCAGTCGAATCATCCGAGCACCTCCCGTGCCACGGCGCGGTCGTCGAACTCGATCCGGCCCGTGGGCAGGATCTGGTAGTCCTCGTGCCCCTTGCCGGCGATCAGCACCGCGTCGCACGGCCGGGCGAGGCCGATGGCGCGCTCGATCGCATCGCGGCGATCGACCTCCACCAACAGCTCCGTCTGGGCGCCGACGAGGCCCTCGAGCACCTCGTCGATGATCGCCTCGGGCGTCTCGCCGCGCGGGTTGTCGCTGGTCAACACGGCCACGTCGGACAGCTCCCCCACCACGCTCCCCATGGGCGCTCGCTTGCCGCGATCGCGGTTCCCGCCGCAGCCGAAGACGCAGATCAGCCGGCCTTCGCCCGCAGCATCCAGCTCCTCCCGCAGGGCCGTCAGCACCGCGCGCAGGGCGTCCGGCGTGTGGGCGTAGTCCACCAACACGCGGAAGGGGTGCCCCGGGGCCGAGACGCGCTCGAGACGCCCCGGGGGCAGAGAGAGAGAGATTCGGTCGTGAGAGGCCGTGGGGTCACAGGAACGCAGCCCTGAACGCAGCGCGTCAGGGCTCGCTCCCGTAACCAGCACGGCGGCGAATGCCGCCAGTGCGTTCTCGACGTTGTGTCGCCCGGAGACAGTGACCAGATCCGAGCTTGTTGGAATCCCCATTCCAGCGATGGCGAAGGTGGAACCTTCGGGCGACACGACAAGTCGAGTGGCACGCAGGTCCGCTCGGGACCCCATGCCGTACGTGATGACCCGCGCGCCGCGCTCGGCGGCGGCGCGAGCCATGAACTCCGCGTACTCCCCGGTGGCCGGCACGATCGCCGTGCCGCCCTCGGGCAGGGACTCGAACAGGCGACGCTTGGCGGCCGCGTAGCTCGCCATGTCGCCGTGGTAGTCCAAGTGGTCGCGGGTCAAGTTGGTGAAGATCGCCACGTCCAGGTGCAACCCGGCGAGGCGGTCCTGGACCAGGGCGTGGCTGCTGGCCTCGAGGGCCACGCAATCGCCCCCCGCCGCCAGGTGCGCGGCCAACAGCCGCTGCAGATCGCAGGCATCGGGGGTGGTGTTGCGGGTCGGCGCCAGGGTCCCGGCGCTCAGCTCGTGTCCGACCGTGCCGACGAAGGCCGGGCGGCGACCGGCGGCCCGCAACAACTGCGTGGCTAGCCAGGCCACGGTGGTCTTGCCGTTGGTGCCCGTGACGGCGATCACGTCCAGCTTGGCCGAGGGGTCGCCGTGCACGCGAGCGGCGGCCTCGCCCACCGCGCGGCGGGCCTCGCCGTGGAGCCAGACCGGGACGCCGCGCAGGTCGGGGACGCTGGCCAGGTGCGCGCCCGCATCCTCGGGAGCGAGGAGCGCCACGGCGCCGTTGGCCACGGCCTGTCCCGCGAAGCTGAGCCCGTCGGCGGCCGCACCGGGCAGGGCCGCGAACAGGTCGCCGGCGGTGACCTGGCGGCTGTCGAGGCGCACGTCGGTCACGTCGGGGCCAGGCCCGTCGAGTCCCACGGCGCGCCCGCCGAAGTCGCGCACGAGGTGACCGAGGTTCACCACGGCGAAACCTCCGCTGCGGCCGAGGCGGCGGGGGCCCAGGGCAAGTCGGCGCCGGGGGCCAGATCGAGGACCGGCTGCTCCTGCGCCTGCGCGACCGGCTCGGAGGGCGCGCGCAGTCCGAGCGCGCGGCAGAGAACGTCGACCGCGGCGGGACCCGCGACCTTCGAGCCGAACTTCTCGTCGCCGTGCGGGTCGTCCACGACCAGCATGACCAGCACCTCGCGCCCCGTCTCCGGGTGCGCGGCCATGACGACGATCGAAGGCACGTAGCACGCCCGGCGCGGGGAGAAGTCCCCGCGCAGTCGGCTGCGCACCGCGGCGTCGTCCCAGTCCGCGCCCGTTTCGAGGGCGTGGGAGTACTCGCTGCGGTATTTGTGCTCGCAGACGTCGAAGGCCAGCTTCTCCGTCGTGCCCGTCTTGCTGTAGAGGGTCAAGCCGGCCGGACGCACGAGGTCCTTGCCGGTTCCGATCGTGGCGCCCATGGCCATCATCGCGCGCAGTTGACCCGGGATCTCGGGGCGCACGACCTGGCAGCTGCGGGCGTCGACGAGCTCGTGGTAGCCGTCATCGACCTCGAGCCCGCGGGCGAAACGCAGTGGACGCCAGGCGCCGTCGTCGAGCAGGGCCGAGATGGCCGCGGCGTGCTGCAGCAGTGTGGTCGTGATCGAATCGCCGAAGGAGACCGAGGCGTGGCTGCGGCGGCGCTCCCAGGGGTCGCCCCCGCGGGTGTCGCTCTCGCCGATCTGCCCGTCGACGTTGAGCAGGCCCGAAGCGAGCAGCTCGGGACATGCCGCGGTGCCGTAGCCGAGGTCCGCGGTGGCGCGCTTCCACACGGCGACCGGGACGCGCAGGCCGATCTGCACCATGCCGGCGTTGGACGAGCGCGCCACGCACATGGCGGCCGTGATCACGCCGCGCGCGAAGCCCTCGGCCTCGCGGATGATGCGGGCCCTGCCCCGACGCCCCTCGGGCGGGCTCACCTGGAACTGCCCCTCGCCGACGTTGATCAACTCATTCGGCGTGACGACTCCCTGTTGCAGCGCCAGGGCCATCGTCACCAGCTTGAAGGTCGAGCCGGGCGTGAAGCCGTGCTGCAGCGGCGGGAAGGTGATCGAGCCGTACTTCGAGCGCCAGTCCATGGCCAGGACCTCGCGCGACTCCAACTCGATCGCCACGGCCATGACCAGGGCCGCGTCCTGCCCCTCGACCACGCGCTGGAGGCGTTGGCCGAGGTAGGCCTGCAGGTCCAGGTCGAGTGTGGTCTCGAGCTCGGCGGGATGGATGCCGTCGCGGCGGTCGAGGTAGTAGTCGCGCGGCGTGCCCGGTCGGCGCGGGCGCAAGAGGAGCCGCTGAAGCTCGTCGCCTTCCCCAGCCACGAGGTGATCCAAGCGCAGGGTCAGGCCGTCCTCCACCAGGGGGATCTCGGGGCCCTCGCTCTGCTCGATCGCGCGCAACACCGTGAAGCCGAGGTGCTCCAGGCCGCGGGAAGGACGCAGCACCGGATCGGGATCGCGCCCGTCGACGGTGGGCTCGGGATCGAGCGGCGGCAACCACTCCCAGGAGCCGACGACGCCGGACTCCCCCAACGGATAGACGCGCTCCGCGGTGGGTTGGAGCCAGAGCTGGTAGGCCGAGATGTCCTCGGACTCGATCAACGCGCGCACCGTCTCGAGGTGCTCGACGGGCAGCAGGGCGGCCAGCTCCGCGTGGCGGCGGGGCATCAGGCCGTCGAAGACCCACTCGTGCAGGGGCCCGACGAAGATCCACTCGTCGGGATCGGGAGCGTTGGCGTCGCCGACCAGCATGGAGCGCAGCTCGGCGGCCAGACCACGGCTGGGGGCGATGTCCGCCGCGAGCACGTGGTAGCGGGGTGCGTCGGCCTCACCCTTGGCGCGCATCAGGGCCAGCTCCCTCTCGCGCGCCGCTTCGAAGAAGGGCGCCAGGCCCTGCCCGAGCACGCGCACCCAACGGGCCGCCGCTCCGCGCATGCCATCGAGCTCGGAGCAGACGCGCTCGCGAGTCTCCTCCGACAGCACCACCTGGGGCCGCCAGACGAGCTCGAAGAAGGGGCCGGACACATCGGCCAGGAGCGCGACCGCGTCGGCCACGTCAGGATCGGGCGCGTACCGCTCGAGTCGGAAACCGGGCACGGGCCGTCCGGAGTCGCCGGGGCCCCCGGCGCCGATCCACTCGGACAGGGCCAGGGCCTCGACCTGGGTCAAGGGCCAGCGCGTGACACGCCGCTCCCCCGCCTGGTCCAGGTCGAGCATGGTGTCGCGCAGCTCGTCGCGGCCCGCGTCGTCCAGGTCGAGGGCCTCGGCCAGGCCGTCGATGATCCGCTCCGGCGTGTGGCCGAGCCACAGGTTGTAGAGCGACGCTTCGACGGCGTAGGTCGGCAGGGATCGAGCCAGGGCGCGCCCGTCTCGATCGAGCAGGGTGAAGAAGGGCGGCTGCTTGAACTCGCCGCGATCGTGGGTCAGCCGCTTGGCGGGTGTCGGAACCGTCTGGGCCAGGGTGCCCATGCGCGCGCCCACGCCCACCAGGGCCAGGCTGAGCAGCAGGAACAAGCCGGCGCCGGTGACGTTGCGTTGACGACGATCCAGCAGGGCGGGGCTCACTGGATCACCTCGCCGTCGATGCCGGGCTCGAGGACGGCGGGCTCGCCCGCCAGGACCCGGTGAACTTCCATCACGCAGTCGTTGTCCAGGGCCTCGATCCGCACCTCGAGGTCGAGGTTGGCGCGCTCGGTGCGCTGCAGCTCGTCGGCCACGGCGTGGTTCTCGGACTGGATCCAGGCCACGGCGAGCCCCAAGGCGACGCAGGACACTCCGAGCAGGTAGAGGGGCACGCCGCGGGTCACGGGCGTTCCTCCGCGGGGGCGGGGACGTCGGTGCGGCGGGCCGTACGCAGGCGCGCGGAGCGCGAACGCGGATTCGCCAGAGCTTCCGAACGCTCGGGCCCAACGGGCTTGTTCCCGTCCGACTCGAAGCGGCCGGCCTTGGCGGCTGCGGCGAGGAAGCGCTTCACGACGCCGTCCTCGCCGGAGTGGAAGCTGATGATCGCCAACAGCCCCCCGGGGGCCAGGGCGCGCTCGGCGGCCGCCAGGCCGTGCTCCAGTTGCCCGCCCTCGTCGTTCACCGCGCGGCGCAGGGCCTGGAACACGCGAGTCGCCGCGTGGACCTTGCCGCCGGGGCCGAGGGCGCGTTCGACCGTCTCGGCCAGGGCCATGGTGCGCTGGAAGGGTACACGCCGGCGCGCCTCCACCACCGCCGCGGCGGCGCGCCTCGAGCGGCGCTCGCCACCTTCGATGAAGAACAGGTCGGCCAGACGCTCCTCGGACCAGGAGTTGACGATCTCGGCCGCGGTCAGCTCCACGTCGGGCGACATCCGCATGTCCAGGGGACCGTCCTTGAGGGCCGAGAAGCCCCGTTCGGGGCGGTCGAAGTGCAGGGAGCACACGCCCAGGTCGGCCAGGACCGCCAAGGGGCGCTCGACCTCGGTCGCCGCCAGGCCGGACTCGAGCTCGGCGAAGGCCGACCGCGCCAGGCGCACTCGATCGCCGAAGGGCTCGAGGTTCGCGCGGGCCTCCGCCAGGGAGTCGGGGTCCCAGTCGAAGCCGACACCGCAGAGACCCTCGAAGCGCTCGAGGGCGGCGGTCAAGTGCCCGCCCGCCCCCACCGTGGCGTCGGCGAACCAACCCCGGGGATCGGTGCCGAGCACCCGCTCGCAGGCCGCGAGGATCGGAGCCACGAGGACGGGGCTGTGGACGGGTTGCCTTTCCGCCACGGCGATCACCTCGCCCCCTCTCCCGCGCCGCCGCCAGCCGTCCCGCTCTGGGACGACCACGGATCGGAGACCTGCGGGGCCATGGAATCGAAGTCGTCGCTGTGCGACTCGACCTCGTCTCGCCAGTGGTCGGCGCCCCAGATCTCGATCCGACCGCGCATGCCGATCAGCTCGACGCTCGACTCTTCGGGCAGCTTTGCCAGTGACCGCAGCTCCTTGGGGATCTGCAGGCGGCCCGACTTGTCGAGGGTGACCGGGAAGGTCGACGAGAAGAAGATGCGCTGGAAACGACGGCCCTCGGGCCCGGCGAAGAGGCCGGTCTCCAAACGGGCGATCTCGCGCTCGAACTCTTCCGGGCTCATCAGAGCCAGGCAGCCGTCGAAGCCGCGAGACAACATTCCAAGACGTTGGCCGTCGTCCCCGACCGGCAGGTGAGACTGCAGGCGCTTGGGAACGAAGACGCGACCCTTGGCGTCGAGACTGTGAGTGGACTTTCCGTACACGACCGAATGGCTTTCAGCGCGCGAATCCCGACCGGGTCGGGGGGGCGGCGGCGTTCAGGCCCGCGGGACCGTCCGTCGATCTCGTCGACGTCCAGGCACCCCGTCGGGGCGCCCACGGCCGGGCGGGTCAGGAACGATCGTCGCGAGCCCCACTCGGGGGCTGCCCAGACGCGCTGAGCACTTCGCTCCACCCTCCACCACCTATCGGCACATCATGCCACCGAGCGCCAACTCGTGTGGTAGGAATCCCCTCGTCCTGGAATAGATCCCGCATTCGAGGGCCATTCCGGGGACCTGGCCGGGGTGGGGTTTCGGCTGGCGCCACTCCGGGCGCCGGCGAGGGGCCCCCACGACCCCGTCAAGGCGGTGGGGCAAAGTGGAGCACTCGACCAGGCCCAGGCGCCCGAACGAGCCGTTCGCGGCCAGGCCGCGACCAGTCCCCGCGCGGCGCGGTGGCAGAAAGTGGAACGGCCCGGCTGCCGGCGCGGCCGCCGCGACCGGCCGACCGGTTCCGCGGCGCCCGGGTCAGTTGCCCGTCGGAAGGTCCTGACGCCCCTCGGAGCCGTCGCCGGCATCCGCGGGCTCGGATGCAACAGCAACCACCTCGTCGGCCTCGTCGGCCTCGTCGGCCTCGTCGGCCTCGTCGGCCTCGTCGCTGTCGTCGCTGTTGTCGCCGTCGCTGGCTCCAACACTGCCGTCGGCCGAAGGCTCGCCCTCGCCGGTCAGCTGGCTCTCCTCGGTCAGCCCCTCCCCCTCGAAGAGGCTCTGGAGCATGGCGCGCACCTCGTCCAGCCGCTCGGTGCCCAGGTCGAAGACCTCGACCTCGATCTCCTCCTTGCGGCGGGGCCGGCGGACGAGCATGTACTCGCCGCCCTTGCGCCGGGTCGCGCGACCCAGGAGCAGGCGTCGCTTACGCATCAGCAGCAGGCACAGGACGTAGCGCAGCTCGCGCAGGCGCGGCTCGTCGCGCTCCGCCAACTGGTGGAACACGTGCTCCAGAGCTTCCATGTCGACTTGCAGGCCACCACGGCGCTCGATCTGGCGCCGTGTCCTCCACCACAGGTCTCCGCTGCCCTCGCGCTCCTCGTTCCAGCAGGCCTTGCAGACGTCGTCCCGCAGGAGCGCCGCCGTGTCGTCGACCCGCAGGACCGAGTAGTGGGCCTCGCCATCGGCGAATTCCCGCTCGCAGTCGACGCAGGAGGGATGGCGGCGGGAGTACTTCCAGGTGGATTGGCTCATGGCCTGTCGGGGAGGTCGCGTGCGGATCGGTCCGCGGGTTCGTCAGCGTCGGTTGCGGTCCTGGCGGCGTTGGTCCTTCGACCACTGGCGCCAACCCGCCAGATCGCGCTTGGGGCCGCCGGCCAGGGCGACCAGCGCGTCCTGGGTGTCGTTCCAGAGGGTCATCTCGCCGTCCTCATACGCGCGCTCGAGTGTACTCAGCAGGGTCGGGATCGCCTCCAGGTCACCGAGGTGTCCCAGGCCTCGTGCACCCTCCCCCGCCACGGCCGGATCTCGATCGCGCGTTGCCCGTTCGAGGGCCTCGCGCAGGGCGCCGATTCGCAACTGGTGTCCGGCGCGCGCGGTGAGTGCGCGTACCGCCTGGGCCCGCACGACCCAATCGGGATCGTCGCTCGCGGTGCGTGCCAGGGCCGCGATCAGCTCCAGCTCGCCTTCGCCAGCGCTCGGCAGGCGACCCAGGAGGTCGGCGGCGCGCCGGCGCACCTGGGAACGCTCGTGGCCGAGCAGCTCGATCGCGGGCTCCAGGGCCGACACCCCGATCCGAGCGCAGGTCTCCGCCCCCAGGTGCGCCAGGATCTCGTCGTCCGTGGCGACCATGCCGGTCATCAACGGCAGGGAGTACTGGGCCATCAGCACCAGCTCCGACTGGGCCCGCTGGAAGGGAAAGTTGCGCGCTTCCGGCGAGCCCATCTTCGCCGTCTCGAAGGAGCGCACCATCTTGACCGAGAGGTTGTCGACCAGGAACCGGGCCAAGTCAGGGTTCGCCAGGGCCTGCTCCCGCGTCGCGCTCCAAGTCTCCCCGCCCTCGTCGTAGGCCGCGAGGGCGGCGCGGTACTCGGGGGGGAGCTGGTCGAATGAGACTCGCTTGGGACCCTCGGGCGTGCTGCAGCCGGCGGCCAGGGCCAGGAGCAGACCCGCCGGTCCCAACCGCGAGCGCGAAGTGCCGCGCTTCACTCGATCGCGGTCGTGCGCGGGCGTCCGGGTCGTCCCGGGCATGACGCGGCATGGGCTCGAATCCGCCGCGATCCGCGCGCGTGGCGCATCGCCGCCCGCGGCCCGGGAGGTGCCGGCGAGTTTCCGACCCAGGACGCCTGCCAGGATTGCCATCGCGGGATTGTAGGCCATCCCGGCCGGTCCCCAGCCCGCCGAAGGGGAGCCTCAGGCTTCGCGGAGACGACGGTCGACGCTGGCGCGATAGATGGCTTCGAGCTGCTCGCCCACCTGCTCCACGGTGGCCACGGGCGGGCGGCCGGCGGACAGGCGCTCGAGCAGCTCGCGGTCGCCCGCTAGTCGCGTGAGAACCCCGGCCAGGGCCTCGGCGTCGCCGCGCGGGAAGTGCAGGCCGTCGACGCCGTCGCGCACGGCTTCAGCCATGCCGCCGAAGCCCGTGACGACCACGGGCACCCCGTTGCGGAAGGCCTCCTGGATCGTCAGCGGCATGTTCTCGTACCAGACGCTGGGCACCACGAGCACGTCGACCGACTGCATTACCCGATCGACCTCCGCCGGCTCGAAGCGTCCGTGGAAGGTCACCGGCAAGCCCTCGGCCGCGGCGCGCAGGCGCTCGACGTAGTCGGGGAACCACTCGAGGATCCCGTGCACGTTCAGCTCGGCCACACCGGCGGGCAGATGACGCATGGCGTTGACCAGGACGTGCACGCCCTTCGACGGGTAGATCCCGCCGATGTAGCCGACGCGCAGCGCCGCGCCGCGCCGCGCCGGGCGCAGGGGGTGGTAGGTGCCCGGATAGCCCGCTTGCATGACCTCCACCTGGTCCTCGCGCAGGATGCGCGCCTCGACCATGCGTGCGGCCAGGAAGTGCGACGGGCAGATGACCCGGTCGGCCTCGCGCAGGAACCAGCGGTGGGTCTCGATGCGGTCGCGGGCCACCTCGGCCCAGCGGAAACTCGCCAGCTCCGGCCGCTCACCCACGGCCGCGTGGGGGTAGCGCTCGAGGCACGCGCTGCAGTCGCCGCTGGACGCCGTGGTGCAGAGCGACCCGTCGGGCCGCATCAGGGTGGCCGCGTCGCAGATCAGGTGGTAATCGTGCAGGGTCACCACCACCGCCGCGCCGGAGCGCCGGGCGAGGCCCACGCATTCGGCACCCCAGTGGGCGAAGTGCTGGAAGTGGACCAGCTCCGGTTTCAACTCGGCCAGCAGCTGCGCGAAGACGCTGGGCGTGACCGGCGGACGGAACGTCTCGCGCACGTCGCCGTACTCGCGCTGGTGCACGACTTCGAAGGTTGGAACGCCGTCCAGCTCGCCGCGGCGCACCTGGCCCTCGGGCGCGCTCAGATCGCGCTCGGTGAAGGCCACCGCCACCTCGTGGCCGGCGGCCAACATGTGGCAGGCCATCTGGTGGGCGTGGATCTCCGTCCCGCCGATGTGGGCCGGGAGGTAGTCGTGGACCACGGCGAGGATCCTCACGACGGCTCCTCCTCGAAGCCGAGCTCCACGGCGGAAGCGGCCTTGAGTCCCTCGTCCCAGGCGTCCTGGAACTCGATGGCGCGCTGCTCGTCGGCCTCGTCCACGGGTTCGACTGCCGGCGCGCCGGCGGTGATCGCGCGCTGGTAGAGCGTGACCGTGAGCCGCGCGTGGTCGACGCCGGTCAGACGACAATCGTCCGGAGCCGGGATTGCGGCACGCATGGCCTCGATGCGCGCGGGGTCGGCCAAGAGTTCGCCGATGACCCGCGCCAGGTCGGCGGGGTCGCCCTGGCGGTACAGGGCCGCGAAGCCCCGGCCCTGGGCGCGATCGAGCAGGGCGCCGGCGGCCGGCAGCAGGCTCGGCAGTCCCATCAGCAGGGCCTCGTCGAGCACGAGCCCCCAGGACTCGTGGGCGCGGGTGCCAGTCGCCATCAGGTGCACGTCGCTGACCGAGTTGCGGTCGAGCTCCGCCAGTTCGTAGGCGCTATGAAAGTGGACGTCCAGGCCCTCGCTGCGCTCGCGCAGGTGCGCCGCGAAGGCCGGGTCGACCTCGCCGCCGGCCAACTCCAGCCGCACAGCGTTCGGGTTCGGCAGCAGCCGCAGGGCTTCGATCAGGACGTCGGCTCCTTTGAGGGGCGCGAGGTGCCCCCAAGCGCCGATGCGCAGCGGCTCCCCCTCGCCGGGCAGAGCGCGGGGCGCTCGGCGAGCCAGCTGGACGTCGACCCCCGGCGGCAAGAGATCGATCTCTACATCGGACACGCCAAGGAACTGCCGCACCGTCTGGGCGTGCGAGCCGCAGGCGGCGATGCGGATCCGCGCGAGGTCGAGCTCGCGACGCAGGAACGCGGTGCGCTCGCCGAAGCGAGCTTCGGCCTGGGCGCGCGACATCCACGGCGTACGCGGCCGCAGGACGCTCGCGCAGTCCAGGCACGGGTCGGGCGCCATCTCGGCCTCGCAGAAGCTGCGAGTGTCCGGCCGCACGCGGAAGGTCAACAGACAGGTGCTCCACAGGTCCTGCAGGGTCACCACGGCCGGAATGCCGCAGCGCGCCGCGACAGCCACCAGATCGTTCGAGAGCCGCACCCAATGGTGCACGTGGACCACGTCGGGCCGTTCGCTGCGCAGGATCTCGGCGAAGGCGCGGGAGACGCGGGGCTCACGTCCCTTCTGCCAGTGATCGAAGTAGAGATCGCCGCGATGGAGCTTGTAGACAGTGATCGGACGCGACGCGCCCTCGTCGATCGAAGTCGTCGTGGCGAAGCCCGGCGACCAATCGAGGGTGCCCGCGATGACCACGACCTCGAGCCCTTCGGCGACCAAGTTGTGGGCCAGGGTGCGGACCGAGAGCTCGGTCCCCCCCACCTGCTCCGGCGGATAGCCGTGCAGGACCAGGGCCACCTTCAACCCGGTCCTCCGATCACGACCTGGTCGACGGTCCCACGCAGGGCGGCCCCGTAGAGCTCCTCGAGGGCCTCGGCATCGTCCTCGGCGGAGCGGATCTGCTTGTGGTCCGGGTACAGCGCCTCGAGCTGGCCGGGCTCCTCGAGGATCAACCGCAACCGGTGGCCGAGGTCGCGCGGGTCGCCCACCTCGAAGCGGAAGCCGGTCACCTCGGGCTCGACCAGCTCGGCCATGCCACCCAGGTTCGAGACCATCAGCGGCGTGCGCGTGGCCAGGGCCTCGAGGATGATCAGCGGCGAGTTCTCGTACCACACGCTGGGCACGACCAACAGGTCGACCCCGCGCAGGATCTCCGCCACGTCGCCGGCCTTGAGGCGCCCGCGCAGGGGCACCCCCATCGACGTGGCCAGCTCGCGCACCGCGCGCACGTAAGGGGGGTTGTGCTCGGTCGGACCGTAGACGGCCAGCTCCGCCTTGGCGCGCAGGTCGGCGGGAAGCTGCTGCCAGGCCTGCAACAGCACGTGCAGGCCCTTGTGCGGCACGATCGTGCCGATGAAGCCCACACGCAGCTTCTCGCCCCGGCGGCGTTCGAGCCCCTCGAAGCGGCGCAGGTCGATCCCCGTCCGCATGTGAAGGATCTGCTGCTCGGGGATGCCCCATTCGACGAAGGAACCGCGCAGGAAGCGGCTGGGGGCGATGAAGCGCGTGACCGCCGGCAGGATGCGCGCACGCAGGGCCTCGTCGCGCTCGCGGATCGAGTCGGCCATGACCTGTTCCTCGGGCGTGAGGGGCTCGGCGGCAACGGGCGCTTGCTCGGTGCCGTCGGGCATCCGCAGGGAGCCCGGCGGCGCCTGTTCGAGCGCGCCTTTGGAGGGCTGCAGCCGCGCCTCGAAGCGCCGCGCCGCCGGCCCCAGGTCGATCCCGGTCGCGCCGTTGACCGCGGCAATGACCTTCGCCATTCGGCGCTGGGTGTCGCTCTGTCGAAACTTGAAGTCGACCATGCAGCGGCCGCAGCGATCGGTGTCGATCGTGTGGCAGATCGAGCGATCGGCGTGCACTCGCTGGCCGAAGCGCGCGCACTGCAGCCAATAATCGTGCAGGGTGTAGAAGACCGGCGCGCGCTTGGCCGCCTCCTCGAGGCAGCCGACCGAGAGGTACATCAGGTGCATGAAGTGCACCACGTCCGGCTTCAGGTCGTCGAGGAAGTCGGCGAAGGTCCGCGCGATGGCCGGGTTGTCCCAGGTGCTGCGGAAGTCCTTGTAGAAGAGGTTGTTGACCAGCTCGTGGACCGGCAAGCCCTCGTACTCGCGCACGTTGACCGTCAGGTGCTTGCGGCCGATGTCCTTCTCGGTCGTGAAGACGTGCACCTCGTGGCCACGCTCCGCCAGCGCGCGCCCGCACTGGAAGGTGTAGATCTCCGTCCCCGCGGGGTGCTTGGGGAGGAAGTTGTGGCTGACGAAGAGGATCCGCATGGGGCCAAGAGGCTAACGCACCAGGGGCTGGACCAGCGCCCACCACAGGCGCAGGACGCCGTCGAGCAGGCCCGCCAGGCGCGCGGCGACGGGCTTGGCCACGAGTTGGGGCGAGAGGGTCAGGGGCCCCCCCACCAGCAGGTCGCGGTCGCGGGTGCGGCGCCCGGACTGGATCCGGCGGCGCTTGCGCAGGGTCGTCGGCAGATCACGCACGAAGACCCACTTGCCGCGCAGGTGCACGCCCAGGTGCCCGGAGCGCAGGACGAACACGAGCCACGCGAGTTCGTAGACCAGGATCCCGGGCGAGCTCAAGAGCAGCGTCCACCAACCGTGGTTCTTGATCAGGAGGATCCAGCGGTTGCGCGAGTGGTAGAAGGCGCGCCGGCGCGGGTACTGCTCGTTGCGGAAGCTGATGCCGGGGGTACCGGCGTTGTGGAGCACGATCGCGTCTTCCACCGACAGGATCCGATGCCCGGCGATGCGCAGGCGCAGGCTCAAGTCGAAGTCCTCGAACAGGATGAAGAAGTCCTCGTCGTAGCCGCCCTGGTCGAGGGCGATATCGCGATCGATCAGGGCGCAGATCGAGACCAGGCCGTCCACCGGCACGGTGCCGTGGCCCTCGGCCTGGGCCAGGGGGCGCCAGAAGTTCCGCAGGGTGAACAGACCCACGTAGTGGAAGCTGGCCCCGTCGTAGTGGACCGTCGAGGGGTCCGAATGCACCAGCGAGCGGGGCTGGGCCAGGACCGCGGCGTGGTCCGCCTCGAGGGCCGCGCGCAGCTTGGCGAGCACATCGGGCTCGAGCACCGCGTCGTTGTCCACGGCCAGGACCCAACGGTTGCGCGCCGCCCGCATGCCCGCGTTGCGCGCGGTCCCAGGCCCCCCGTTGACCCCCAGCGCCAACACGTCGACGCTCGGGTAATCGCGCTCCAGGATCTCGATCGAGCGGTCGGTGGAGCCGTTGTCCACCACCAGGATCTCGTCCAGCTCCTCGCCCATGGCCAGCAGCGCGTCCAGGCAGGCGGCCAGATAGGTCTCGCCGTTGAAGTTGCAGACGACCGCGCTGACGGCGGCGATGCGCGGCCCGGCGGGTGCGCCCTGGTCACGCCCCCCCCCGGCGACCGGCTGTCCGTCGGCGGTCACTTGAGCGGCAACTCGAAGTCGTCCGCGCGCACGGGCTCGCGGTGGGCCAGGCAGTACGGAATGTTCACGACCACGCTCCAGCCGGCGCGCACGAGCACCCACCAGGCACCGGGCGTCTCCCGGATCGAGCGGCCGATGCCGATCGTCCCGGTGGCGTCGGTGACGCTGCCCTTGGCCTCCGACTTGGAACCGCGCAGCAGCACCCGCGTGAGCACCAGCCAGGGCAGGCGCACGAGGTCACCGAGGGGCGCGTACTTGAACATCGTCAGCCAGGCGTTGCGCGCGTGGAAGTACAGGCTGCGCTTGCCCATCTTGATGCCGAAGGGCGTGCGGTGGAACGTCTCCACCCCCGGGTACTGCAGCACGCGGTAGCCGCGGTTCAGCAGGCGGCAGGTCAGGTCGCGCTCGTTGCCGTAGATGAACAGGCGCTCGTCGTAGTAGCCCGCCTCGCGGATCGCCGCCGAGCGCGCCAGGCTCGCGCAGCCGCGGAAGGTGCTCATGTAGCGCTCGGTGTTGACGCGCTCGGAGCTCTTGTAGCTCTCGGGCATGCCCGGCTCGACGATCTTGGTGGAGACGATCGCGGTGCTCGCGGGCTCTTTCAGCAGGCGCGCGGTGGTCTTCTCGAGCCACTCCGGCGGCATCACGATGTCGTCGTCGAGGATCGCGGTCAGCTCGGTGGTGACGCAGGCGAAGCCGATGTTGAAGGTCTCGCAGGCGCCGTAGGCCGAGTGCGGCATCGACACCACGCGCACCTCGGGATAGCGCTCGCGGATCGTGCGCACGGTCGCGTCCGAGCTGCAGTTGTCGACCACGACCACCTCGGCGAAGGGCAGGGTCTGGGCCCGGATCGCGTCCAGGTTGGCGCAGACGTCCTCGACCTTGTTCCAGGTGGAGATCACCGCCGTGGTCTCGGGCAGGCCGCGGCGCGCGGCGACCGATTGGCCGCTGGTCGCGTTGCCGCTCCAGGGCCCCGGGTTGGCGGCGTTGGAGGGCAGGCCGTGGCCGGCCCCGAACAGGCTGTCCAGGAGCGCGCCGACGCGGCCTTCGTAGGTGGCCAGGTCGTCGCTCGAGAGGTCCGCGAAGCCCTCCACGAAGCGCACGCTGGCGTCCTCGATGTTCACCGTGCGCGCACGGTCGACGGCCTCGGCCTTGCCCACCAGGTCGTGGTAGCGCAGCTGGCTCTCGAAGCAGCGGATCGCGGCGACCTTCGCATCCCATTGGGCGGTGGTGTCGAACAGCACGCCGGCGGTGACCTGGTTGTTGACCCCGTAGAGCAGCACGCGGCGCTCGGGACCGCGGGCCAGGGCCGCCATCAGGGCATGGCTCGCGGCGCGGTGGTCGGGGTGCATCTCCTGGGGCGAGGGCCCGTAGACCAACTCGGGCTCGAACGCCTCGAGTTCCGCCGACATCCGCGCGACCAGGTCCGGAAGGGCGCCCAGAGTCCCGTCGGGGAGGCCCAGGAAGCGCTGGTCGGTGACTCCCAGGGCCTCGCCGGCGGCCCGGTCTTCGGCCACGCGGGCCGCCCGGATGTCGGCTTCCTTCGAGCCCGGGTCGCCGGCTGCGCCGTCGGTCAGGACGACCACGCGCACTTCGTCTCCCCGCAGGGCGTGGAAGGCCAGCATGCCTCCGCAGCCGAAGACCTCGTCGTCGGCGTGGGGAGCGATGCAGAGCACGCGCCGCGGGAGGGAGGACGGGTCGGCGAGGGGGGGGAAGAGGGGCTTCAAGAGCGCTTTCTGGGCCAGGGAGAGCGGCAAAGTCTACCGCCGTGCCGGTCTCGAGGCCCGGGCGGGCGCCCCGCTTCCGGACGGGGCGCGCCGTTTGGCGGCGGTCTTGTGCCTGGCACCTGACGTCCGCCTACTCTGTCGCCTCACAGGGGCGCGAAGCCCTCGGCGTAGGCCTCCCCGCCGCGGGGCAGGTAGAGGCTTCTGTGGGCGTTGAGGCCGCGGATGCAGTGGACCAGGTCCGTGTGGGCGAGCTGTGAGCGGTGCTCGCGCAGGCCCGCGGCCTTGCGCTCGAAGAGTTCGGTGATGTCGACCACGCGGGTCGGCACGAGCGCGGACCAGACTTCATACCCCCAGGCTTCGCCCTGGAAGCCGGCCAGCTCCAGGGCGGCGCGGGTCACCTTGGCCAGCACGTGGTGGTCCACGTGGTGCTCGCCGATCCAGGGGGCGTAGACCGTCGCGGGGCGCTTGTCGGCGATCACCGCCGCCAGGCGTTCGACTCCGGCCTGGAACTCGGCCGGGCCGGGCTCGTGACCCTCGGGGTAGCCCCAGAACTCGTAGCTGGAGAGCCCCAGGTGCGCGCCGCCCGCGCGGGCTTCACGCTGCCGCAGGGCGATGAACTCCTCGCGCGGCAGGTCGCTTCCCGCGTTGCCGGCCGCGCCGTCGTAGACCACGACCACGTGCACCTGGTCGCCCTGGGCGGCGTGCAGGCCGGCGGTGCAGCCCGGTCCGATCAGGTCGTCGTCGGGGTGCGGGGCCAGGAGCAGCACCGGCCCGCGCCGCAGCTCCCCCACCACCTCGGGCAGGGGCGAGCGTTGCTCGCTCATCGACTCACCCCGTCCGCCGTGCGGGCGGCGGACTCCCACTCGTCCTCACGCATGGGTTCCAGTCGCCCAGGCGCCGTCTTGACCAGGCGCCACGCGCCGATCAGCGCGCCCGTGTCCAGGTCCAGCGCGCGCAGGTAGTAGGCGCCCTCGAACCACCAGGTCCAGGTGTCGTCGGCGCAGCGCCAGCGGTCGCCCTCGCCGACCACCCCGCAGGCCAGGAGGAACTTGGGCGAGAGCCCCACCTCCACCACGAAGCGTCGGCGCGAGCCGAACTCCAGCTCCGGCGGCTCCGCGCAGGGTCCCAGGTCGACCATGGGGTGCAGCTCGCCGCCGGCACCCTCCCACTGCGCGCCCTTCTTCGACAGCCAGGCCGCCAGGCGCGCGCCCAGGCGTCCGTAGAACTTGCTGAAGTAGGCCGCCTGGGCCAAGTGCTGGCGTCGCTGGGGCTCGCCGGCGAAGGAAGCGCCGAAGCCGGCCGAGCGCGACCAGTGGTGCAACACCCGCGCGTTGCCCAGGTGCACGTTGCGGTAGCCCAGTCGGTTCAAGGTCCGGAACAGGTCCGTGTCCTCGAAGTAGAGCGGGTAGCGCGGGTCGAGCAACGGGTAGGGCAGCTCGGCGATGACCTCGCGCCGCAGCATCACGCAGCAGCCCGAGAGCATGTCCGCGTCGATCGGACCGTCTGCCGTCCACCACTCGATCGCCGCGCGAGTGCGCCTCTTGCTGTACGCGCGGGTGAACCAGGGCCGCCACTGGGCCAGGTTCATCAGCGCGTGCTCGGCCACCGTCGGCAGGGCATTGCGTGGCAGGTTCAGGGCCTGACCCGGATCGATCGTGGCTCGCGGATCCACGGCGCCCACGTCCGCGTGGTCGACCAGGAACTCGAGCATCGTGCCGATCGCGCCCGGCAGGATGAACAGGTCCGGGTTGAGCAGGGCGACCATGTCCTGGGGCCCGCCGGAGGTGTGCTCCAGGGCCAGGTTCATGCCGCCGGCGTAGCCCAGGTTGTCGCCGGCTGCCACGACCACGACGCCCAGGGACTCCAGCTCCGCCAGGGCGGCGCTCTGGTCGGCCGGCGAGGCGTTGTCCACGACCACCACCTCGAGGTCCTCGGGCCGTCGCCCCTCGTCGCGCCATTCGCGCAGGAGCGAGCGCACGCACTGCACGGCGAAGGCACCGGTGTTGTAGTTCACCACCAGGGCCGACAATCGCCGGTGGTGGCGCGGGCCCACACCGACCTCGGGCGCCGGCGCGGCGGACGCCTCGCTCAACGGGCCTCCTCCGCCTCGCGCTCCACCGGTGCGGGGACCGGCCGGTCGTCGTTCAGACGCCAGGCGTGGTCGAGTCGGAACAGGCCGACGTCGCGGGTGACCGAGCGCACGACCAGGTTCTCCGGCAGCAGGAACTCCTGGTACTTGTGCACGCCGCCCTCGTCGAGCAGCAGGATCGGCACCAGGAACTGACCCGCGAGCAGCTTGACGTTCGGCATCTCGAGCACCGTACAGCCGGAGGTACCCTCGAGCTCGAGGCCGTCCAGGTGCGTCCCCATGCCGCCGCAGGTGGTCATGTCCTGGCGCAAGAAGCCCACCCCCAGGTGAATCGGCGTCGCCGCCGGATCGGGGTTCTCCCACCAGACTCGGATCTCGACACTGTCGCCCGAGGTGATCTCGTAGGTCTCCTCCTCGGTGCCGAGGCGGTAGACCCGCGCGTCGCGGATGCGCGGCAGCTTGACGCTCGCTCCGAGGTGGTCGGAGGCGTTGGGGATCTCGTCACCCAGGACCTCCTTCTGCTCGCCGATGTGGTCGCGCTGGAAGGCCGTGTACTCGTTGGTGACGTAAACCGAATCACCCTGGGCCGCGGCCCGACCGTCACGCATCCACAGGGCCTCGTCGCACAGCTGGCGCACGTCGTAGAGGCTGTGGCTGCAGAACAGGATCGTCTTGTTGCGCTGCTTGAAGCTGTAGATCTTGTCGATGCACTTCTTCTGGAAGTACATGTCGCCGACCGCGAAGACCTCGTCGATGATCAGGATGTCCGGGTCGACGGCCACCGCGATCGAGAAGCCCAGGCGCAGGCCCATCCCCGACGAGTAGGTCCGTACCGGCTCGTCGATGTAGTTGCCGAGCTCCGCGAACTCGATGATCTCGTCAACCTTGGCGGCCATCTCGCGGCGCGAGAAGCCCATCATCACGCCGTTCATGAAGATGTTGGCCCGGCCCGTGAAGTCCAGGTGGAAGCCCGCGCCCAGCTCCAGCAGACTGGCCACGCGGCCACGCATTTTGAGGCGACCCTCGGTCGGGGCAGTGATGCCCGAGAGCACCTTCAGAAGGGTCGACTTGCCCGCGCCGTTGGCCCCGCACAGGCCCATGGACGAGCCCGGACGCAGCTTGAAGTTCACGTCCCGCAGGGACCAGAACTGGCCGTGGCGCTGCAAGCGCCCGGCGCTGCCCCACTCGACGAAACGGTCGAGGGGGCGCTTGTACATGCGGTAGGCCTTGCCGAGGCCCTCGACCTCGATCGCCCAACCGTCACTCCTCGAGATGGATCCGGTCACGCTCAGACCTCGTCGGCGAAGCGCCGTTGGGACAGGACGAAGAAGGTGTAGCCGACCAGGAAGACGGCCACCGACCAGACCGCGAAGATCCCCAGGGAGCCGATGAATGAGTCTTCGCCCACGAAGGCGATCTCAGGCTGGCGGGACATCAGGACCACGCGCCAGGCGTAGATCAGGTGGTAGAGGGGGTTGAAGGCAAGGGAGTCCAGGAAGGGCTCGATGCTGCTCATCACCTCGGGGTTCGCGACCCAGAAGATGGGCGTGATGAACATCCAGATGGTGACCAGCAGGGTCGTGACCTGGATCGTGTCGCGCACGAAGACCTGCAGCGTCGCCAACAGCAGGCCCAAGCCGAAGGTGAACACGATCTGCAACAAGAGCAGCACCGGGATCCAGGCCAACATCGCCGTCGGCGGCGGGAAGATCGGCGTCTCCATGAAGAGGGCCGAGCCATGCAGCACGGCCACGTAGGCGACCACGCCGAACATCATCGTCACCAGATGGGTGAGGACCATGTTGAGCGGCAGGATCTCGGTCGGGAAGGCCAGCTTCTTGATCAGGTTGCCGTTCTCGACGATCACGTTGGTGGCGCGCACCAAGCCCTCGCCGAAGCCCGACCAGATCAAGATGCCGGTGAACATGTAGATGCCCATCGACGCCTCCAGCCCCTCGGGCAGATCCGGAAGCTTGAGGTCCAGGAGCCGCGCGAAGATGAAGTAGTAGACGACGAACATGAACACCGGGTACACGAGCGGCCACAGCCACCCGAGCAGGGTCCCTGTGAAGCGCGCCTCGAGCTCCCGGCGGACGGAGGTGTAGATCAGGTCTCGGTGCCGCGCGAGCATCGTCGGCAAGCCGACCAGTCGTCGCACAACGTGGGCCGGGCCGGGCGGGTCGGAGGTGATCCAACCGTCGTCGGAGGCATCCACGGCAATCGCTTCGGGAGGGGGCGTCATCGAAGGTTCTGCGGAAAGTTCTTGGGGGGGGTCTCTGGCAGCCGGGGCGTGAGTGGGCGGGGCCTCGACCTAGGTGCTGGCTCGCGCACCCTTCCGAGGTCCTTCAGCGGTCACCGCAGGTACCGGCGGTCCACCTCGCTGCCGACCTTGAAGTCCTCCACCGGGTCCAGGGACGAGCGCAACTGCTGCAGCAACACCCCCGCCTCCTGGACGTCGTCGGGCCCCCACTCCCACTTGGCGAACGCGGGATCGTTGGGGTTGACCATCGACATGTTGACCTGACGCTTGACCCGCACGCGCACGCTCCAGGCGCCGGCGCGCAGGGGCTCGTACTCGATCTCGGCCATCACGCGGTAGCCGTCCCCGCTGAAGGGCGCCAGGGAGTTGCGCCAGCCCGAGGTGATCTGCAGGCCGGTGGGGTCGGACTCGACCTTCTTGTAGCCGAGCCGCTCGAGGGCTCCGATCGACATGACGCGCAGCACGTTCTCGCTGGGCGCGGACACCTCGGCCTCCCTCCAGGTCGGCTTGGGCTCCCTGGGCGTGGTCGAGCAGCCCACGAAGACCGACAGGGGCAGCACCAGCAACAGCAGGCGCGCGAGGGCAGATTCGATGTTCATCGGCTTCAAGTCTCTTCGAGGACGGCGTCCTGCTTGTCGCGCAGCACGAAATGCATGGGGATCTCCTTGAAGGGCAGCTCCTCGCGGAAGCGGTTCTCCAAGTAGCGCAGGTAGTCCTTGGTCACGAGCCGCTTGTCGTTGACGAACAAGAGGATGCGCGGCGGACGCTCGGAGACCTGGGTGGCGTAGCGGATCTGCACCCGGTGGCCCTTCGAGCTGGGGTTCTTGGCCTGCAACGCGCGCTCGAGGACGCGGTTGAGCTCACCGGTGCCGACCCGCAGGGACGACTGCTCGAAGAGCTCCTCGCACAGGCGGAAGGTCTCCTCCACGTGCCAGCCGCTCTTGGCCGAGAGGAAGCTGAGCGGCACCCACGGCACCCCCGGCAGTTGCGTGGCCAGGTACGTCTCGAGGGCTTCGGGCTCCATCTTGCCCCGCGCCAGGTCCCACTTGTTCGCGCCCAGCACGAGCGGCTTGTGGTGGTCGACGACGTAGCGCGCCAGGCGCTTCTCGAGACCCGAGAGGGGCGCCGTGGCGTCGAACAACAACAGGGCCACGTCGGCCCGCCGCACGGCGCGGTAGGAACGCGTGTCGCTGAAGAAGTCGATCGGGTCGTCGAAGGAACTCTTCTTCTTGATGCCCGCGGTGTCGATCACGACGATCGTGTGGCCGTCGCGCTCGAGGATCACGTCCACCGCGTCGCGGGTCGTGCCGGGGATCTCCGACACGATCATGCGTTCCTCCTTGGCCAGGGCGTTGACCATGGTCGACTTGCCCGCGTTGCGACGCCCGACGATCGCCAGCTTGAGCGAGGGGCGGAAGCGCTCGGCCTCCCCCTCCACCGGCGGCAAGAGCTCGTTGATGCGCTCCACCAGGGCCACCATGCCGTCGCCGTTCTGGGCGCTGATCGCGATCGGCTCGCCGACGATGCCCAGGCGCCGGAAGGCGTCGACCTCCCAGTTGAACTTTTCGGTGTCGGCCTTGTTGCAGACCAACTGGACCGGCTTGGACAGGCCGCGCAGGCGCCTCGCAACCTCCACGTCCAGCGGCGTCACGCCGTCGCGCACGTCGACCATGAACAGGATCAGGTCCGCGGCCATGGTGGCCACGCGCACCTGCTCCTCCACGTGGGGACCCAGGTCGTGGCGATCCACGATGCCGATGCCGCCCGTGTCGATCACCTCGACCACGCGGGTGCGGTTGTAGCAGGGCAGCTCCACCCGCACGCCGATGCGGTCACGGGTGACGCCGGCGGTGGGCTCGACGATCGAGACCCGACTACCGAACAGGCGGTTCAGGAGCGTCGACTTACCCACGTTGGGTCGGCCGACAATGGCGATGCGATAGGGATCGGGGGAGGACATCGGAGTGCGCCGGGGCCCGTCACGGGCGAGTCGGCAGGGGATTCGGGCCTAGGAAGGTATCAGGCTCGGACGCCGGGGCGGCCTGGAGGGGCCGCCTTCAGGGCCGGTCCATCAGTCGGTGGAGCTGGGGCAGCAAGCGGGTCTCGAGGCCCAGCTCGAGGGCCAGCTCGACCACGGCGTCGAGTTCGGCCGCGGAGGGCTGGCCCGCGCGGGCCACGGGCGTCGCCGGCTGGATCACGATCGGCAGCTCCGCGCACAGCTCGGCCACGTCCTCGAGCACCTCGAGCACCTCCGCAACCGGCGATTGCGAAGTCACGATCAACTTGCCCACGGCGTCGCGTCCGCGCAGAAGCGGCAGGGTCTCCCGGCGGGTCGCGCGCCACTCGGCGGCGTTGCGGGGCACCGCGTCGTCCACGGGCTCGTGGCGCAGCTCGCCCTCCGGCGCCGACGACCCGCGCGGTAGCTCGACCGGCGGGCCCAGGTCGGAGGGCAACTTCAAGTCCAGGCTCACGTGCGCGATCACGTCGCGCACCCGCTCCAGGGCGTCGGGGTGGGCGCCGGCGGTCTCCAGGCGCAGGGGCCGCTGACCGAGCATCCCCGCCAGCTCCACCAGGAAGTCCGGCCACAAGAGCGGCTCGCCGCCCGTCAGGCTCACCGCTCGGGGGACCCCGGGCTCGGCCTGAGCGACCCAGCAGGCCACCTGGAAGGGGCTGGCCCAGGCGTCGTCGGTCGGATCACCACCGGCGATATGGGCCCGATCGCCCTCGCGCAGGAGCCACGAATGGGGCGTGTCGCAGTAACTACAGCGCAGGGGGCAGCCCCGCAGGCGCACGAACACCTGGGGCTCGCCCACATAGCGTCCCTCGCCCTGAATCGAGGCAAAGACCTCCAGGACCGGCGCACGCGCGCCGCGCCTGCGCGTCGCCGCCGCTGGGGTGGAGGTCCGCATGTCCAACTCGCTGAGCGCCCGCCGAACGGGGGTCCTGCGACCCGGCCGCCCGGCGCCACGCACGCAGCCCGCGCGCCGCCGGCTCGCACCGGCGGCGGACCGGACTACTTCTTCTTGGCCTTCTTGCCCTTTTCGTCGCCATCCTTGGCGTCGGCGGCACGCTGATCGGCGAGGGCCTTGGCCTTCTTGCCGGACACGATCTTGAATTTGGTCCGCATCTTCGGGAGCCCGAAGGACGAGTCGCCGGCGGGGTCGAGTCGACCGTCGGCAATCATCTTCTGGATGCGCTCGAAGCGGGTGAGGACGCTGCGCTCACCCTTGAGGGTGTCGACGCCACGGAGGCTTCTGTGGATGGACATGGCTGTTGGTCGGCGCTGTGGTTGGTCGGCGCCGTGTTTCGTCGGCGCCGATGAAGGGTCGCGTGCGCTCGGCCGCGGAGGACCGGTCGGTCAGTCAGGAGAAGGCTCGCCGCGCGCGTGTGGTCGCCCACAAGGGGCGCCGACGCGACGGCTGAATGGGCTGGGAAGCTAGCGCTCGATCAGATCTAGCGCTCGATGAGATTGTCGATGGCGTAGATGCCGGCAGTTGAGAACTCACCCACCCGGCCACTGGGGGCGGCTGCACCGCGCACCGCCTCGCGCAGGTCGAACAGGTCTTCCTGGGTGGGTGCGGCACCGACGACCACGACCAGCGCCGCGCCACTGGCCTGGGGCCGGGCAGCGGGGAGGCCCGCGTCGCGGAAGGCTTGGACGGTCGCGCCCGCCAACTCGCGGTTGCGCGCGGAGTTGGTGTCGTAGGTGATCGCCAGGACCGTGTAGCGGTTGTCGCGGTCGAGCAGGGCAGCATTCACCTCGGAGAACGCGCCCGAGGCGTCGTCGTCGAGGGAGCGCCCGTTCGGATCTTCGACGGGGCGAGCGGATCCGGAACCGGAATCCGGGCCAGCGGCGGACACGCCCGCGGCGCGGTTGCTGCCGAGGAAGAACCCCAGGGCGAAGACCAGTGCGAGGCAAGCCAGCACGATCGGCTGGACGAGTGGGAGAAAGAGCGAGGCGCGGGCTACGCCACCGGCAGCAGCGGAGCCAGGGGCCTGATGACGAGACGGCGCGACCGCAGGCGGCTCGGCTACCGACGACGGGCCCGCCGCGCCAGGCGCCGCCGCGGACGACGTCACCGAGGCGCGCTGATCGGCGCCACCGTCGGTGCTACCGTCAGCACTCCCGCGACGCTGGGCTTCCAGCTCGCGAAAGGCCTGCATCAGGTCCTTGCGTGCCATAGAGATCGGGTACCGGTCGCGGGAGGGTCCGTGGAGACCATCGAGCCGCGGAGCGAACCGCAGAGGTTACGGCCCCGAAGCGCCGACGGTCAACGGCCGGAGACCCTCGAGCGGCAGTTAGGATCCTCGGCCGCCCCGCGACCTGCAACTCCCCATGACCTCACACAGCCCCGCCCCGCTCGGCCTGACGACCCTTCTGGCCCTGGCCGGCCTGGCAGCCTGCTCCGATCCGGACCCGGTCTCGGCCCCGGTGACGGACACCGGCACGGCCGCCCGCGTCCAGGACAAGTCCCCCGAGACCGAGCCGCGGGGCTTTCCGGACGAGGCGGCCGCCCGCGGGCTGACCTACCGCAACCACAGCGGCGAACCCGGCAAGGCGACCATCCTGGAGGCCAATGGAGCCGGAGTGGCCCTGCTCGACCTGGGCGGTGACGGCGACCTGGACCTGGCCTTCTCCCAGGGCCTCGACACGCTCGGGAGTCTGATCACCGGCCCCGGCGCGGACGTCGAGCTGTTCGTCAACGACGGTGAGGGCCACTTCGAGCCCCTCCCTGGCCCCGGACTCTCGGGTTGGTGGACAGGCCTGGGCGCCGGGGACCTGGACGGCGACGGGCGCGCGGATCTGATGGTCGGAGGTTTCGGCGACGTGGCCGTCCTGCTCCAGAGCGAGGCCGGCGGGCTCGTGCCGGTGGCCGACCCGGGCACCATGCCGACCGAGGCCGAGGCCCCCGGCGCCCGCCTGGTCGTCGGCCAGCCCCGGGAAGCCGGTTCGGTGCCCCTGTGGACCACCAGCCTGGCCCTGTTCGACGCCGACCGCGACGGCTACCTGGACGCCTACCTGGGCCAGTACCTCGACCTGGATCCGGTCGCCCCCCCCATCGGGACCCTGGGCGATGGCGTGCTGTCGGTGCCCTGCCAATGGAAGGGCCTGAGCGTCTACTGCGGACCGCGGGGCCTCGTGGCCCAGTCCGATCGCATTCTGCGCGGCCGCGGCGACGGGACCTTCGAGGACAAGACCGCCGCCTGGCTACCCGACCACACGGCGGGCTTCACCCTCGGCGTGGTGGCCTTCGACGCGGAGGGCGATGGCGACGACGACCTCTACGTGGCCAACGATTCGGTGGCCAACCTGCTCTTGATCAACGACGGCACGGGGCGGCTGCGCGACGTCGCCCCCACGGCCGGCGTGGCCGTCAACCAGGACGGGATGCCCGAGGCCGGCATGGGCGTCGCGGTCGGCGACGTCGATCGCGACGGGCGCTTCGACCTGGCGGTGACGAACTTCTCGGACGAGCCGACCCAGGTCCTGTTCGGGGCCGACGTGGGCTTCACGACGCAGACCTACAGGCTCGGCCTCGGCAACGCCACGCGCCGGCTATTGTCGTGGGGAGTGCATCTGGTCGACTTCGACGGGGACGGCTGGCTCGAGCTGTTCACCGCTAATGGGCACGTGTATCCCCAGGCGGACGAGCCCAGCACCGGCACCAAGTACGGGCAGCCCGACGGCCTCTGGCGACTGGGTCCCTACGCCCGGGCCCAGGCCGTCGAACCCGCAACGGCGCAATCTATCCTGGCGCGTGATGTCGGCACTCGCGGAACCGCCGTGGGCGACCTGGACGGGGACGGCGCGCCCGACCTGGTCCTGGTCACGATCGACGGGCCCGCAGCCTTGGGCATGAACCGCACCGGGTCCGACGCCCATCGCCTGGTGGTGCGTTGCTTGGGGCCGAGCGTTCACGCCGAGGGGCAGGGCCCGCGCACGCCAGCGGACGGTCACGGTGCGACGGTCATCCTGGTGCCCGCCTTCCCGCGCGGCACGCCTGACTCCCAGCAGTTCGCGCTCAAGGCCGAGGTGATGACCGCCCAGGGCTACCAGTCGTCCTCGGCGCCGGAGCTCTACTTCGGGCTCGGCGACCTCGAGGGCTATGCGCGCCTCGACGTGCGTTGGCCCTCGGGTCGGGTCGAAAGCCTCGGCCCGGGAGCCGCCGATCGCCGGCTGGTGATCCGTGAGGGCCAGGGCTTGGTCGAGGACTCGCCACTGCGCTAGTCGCTAACCTGTTGCGCTCGATCAGCGCTGGCGGGCCCCCTTCATTGAGGGCTTCCGGCCACGACTTCCAAGCTCGGGCAGGCCCCGAGCGCTTCCAATCCAGCCGCGCGCCTGCGTGCGGATTCCCTGCCCGCGCGATCCCGTGCGGCGCCAACTGTCCGGCGCGGGTCCGACCCGCGCGATCATGACTGCCACGGATCGACACCACGTCTTCATCGCCGGCGGCGGCGGCATTGGCCGCGCCCTGGCCCTCCTGCTGCGCAACGAACCGACCCTGCCCTGCGCGGTCACCATCGGAGACCTCTCCCTCGACGCCGCGCGTTCGGCGGCCGAGTTCGCGACTGCGGACGGCGAGGATCCGCCGCCGGTCGCGATCGCCATGCCGGCCGACGGCGTGAGTGCGGAGTTGACCGCCGCCCTGTCCAGCGCCGACGCAATCATCGACTGCCTGCCAGGAGCACAGGCTCCGCGCATGGCGCGCCTGGCCCTCGAGCACGGGTTGCACTACCTCAACCTGACCGAGTACGTGCGCGAGACCGAGGAGATCCAAGGCCTGGCGCAGGGCGCGTCGACCTGCTTCGCCCTGCAGTGCGGCCTGGCACCCGGCTACATCAACGTGCTCGCGAACTCGCTGTTCGAGCGCGCCTGCGAGACTTGGGAGGTGAACGGGGTCGACTCGATCGCGATGCGCGTGGGCGCGCTGACCCGGCACGCGACCGCACCGCACTTCTACGGCTGGACCTGGAGTCCGGTGGGCGTGGCCACGGAGTACGTGGAGGACGCGATCGTGGTGCGCGAGGGCGAGACCTTGCGCGTGAAGTCCCTCTCCGAACGCCGCACGCTGTTGGTCGACGGTCGACAGTTCGAGGAGGACCTCACCTCCGGGGGCGCCGCTGACCTGCCCACCGCCCTGGCAGGACGGGTGCGACACCTGGACTACAAGACCCTGCGCCACCTCGGGCACTACGCCTGGGTGGACCGGCAACTGGCCGAGATCGGCGCGGGCACCGACCGCGCCGCGCGCTTGCAGGAGCGGATGGAAGCCGCCATCCCCCACTGCGACGACGACGAGGTGGCGATCTTCGCCTCGGTCGAGGGTCTCGACTCCCAGGGGCGCCGGCGCGCCCTGCGGCGCGGTTGGGTCTGCGATCCGATCGAGGTCGGCGGACGCCATCTGCGGGCGATCCAGTCCACCACTGCCGCCGGGGTGGCCGAGACCCTACGACTGATCCTGGAGCGCGGCCTGACCGGGCCCCTGCTCCAGAGTCAGATCCCGACCCGCGAATACCTCAGCGGCCCGTTCGTCAGGCTCGCTTTCGGCCTGCCACGGTAGGCTCGACCGCCCCATGCAACTCCGCCTCGCGACGCTCGTGTTCATGGCCTCGGCCCCCATCGCCCCCGCCCTGGGGGCGGGGCCCGGTTGTGCGCTGATCGCGGAGACGCAGGTGTCCGGAGCGACGCAGGACCAGCCCCTGAAGGCCGAGAGCCGCGCCGCCGTGGAGGCCCTCCAGGAGCTGCTCACCAGGCTCGAACTCGGGCTCCAGGGGCCTGCTCTCGAGTTGGGTCTGCCCCTGGTGGCCGAGGGCGGGATGCTCGCCGGCGACGGTCGCGCGGTGGCCACGGTCGCGCGGGCACTGTTCCAGGCCGGGCGCGAGAGCGAGGCGGACGCCCTGCTGGTGCGGGCCCGCGTGAGCCCGGACACCATCGGCTGGGTAGACCTCGAACGGGCTTGGATCGCGTTGCAGCGCGACCAGCTCGACGAGGCGCGCGCGCTCTTGATCGATCAATCGGGCGGAACCACGCCCCTGCGCCATCCGGAACTGCCGGCCGCTTGGATCCTGCTGGCTCGGGTTCAGGCCCGCGCGGGTCGTCTGGACCAGGCCGCGCTCTTTGCGCGGCGCTTCCTCGAGTTGGCGCCCCTGCACGAGGACGCGCCCAGCGCGTGGCACCTGCTCTCGCGCGACGCCGCCCAGCGCGGGGCCGGCGCCGAGGCCCAGGAACTGCTCGAGCGCTCGAACCAACTGCGCCAATGGCACGAGGTCATGCGGGTGCGGCGGCTCCAGATGCGCCAGACCCCCACCGAGCCCCTGCCGCGCCTGGGCCTGGCCCTGGGTTGGATGCAGGTGGAGGCCTGGGATCGCGCGGCGGCCGAACTCGAGGCCCTGCTCGCG
Organism: Engelhardtia mirabilis; assembly: GCA_007751255.1. Taxonomy (GTDB): domain Bacteria; phylum Planctomycetota; class UBA1135; order UBA1135; genus Engelhardtia; species Engelhardtia mirabilis. The sequence goes on along the minus strand of CP036296.1, from coordinate 2,347,463 downwards.
ATCCAGCCCGATTACTGCCGCGCTCGTTTTCACTTGGGCGAGGCGCGGCGCCTGGGCGGCGATGCAGCCGGAGCGATCGAGGCATACGGTGCGTGCATCGAGTGCGATGCCACCGACATGCGCCCGCGCCTCAACCGGGCTCTGTTGCTGCGCGCGGCCGGACGCAACGACGAGGCCCTGGCCGATCTCACGGCGGTGGCTTCGAGCGACGCGGCCGAGGACCCGCTGTTCCTCGGCGCTCACCTCGAGTTGGCCCGGGCCCTGCGCGACGCCGGGCGCACCGAGGACTCCGCCGCCGCCTACGAGCGCTACCGCGCGCTCGGCGGCGACGAAGAGCTCTGAATTCGAGCCTGGCCCCACGGGCGATCGAAACCGGGCCCCGGTGTCTACCACGATGGAGTCGCAACGGGCCGTGCCCGAGGCGTCCACGCCGAGCACGCAGAATGACGAGGCCCCCCCACCGCCGTTGCGATGGAGGGGCCATGGTCTCGCAGCGCCGCCTGATCAGGCGGCAGGCTTCGGCGCGATCAGAACAGGACCACGCCGGTCTCGATGTTCGAGGCCGTCAGGGGGAAGGTCGGGAAGATCGCGCTGAGGTTGGCGGCCTGGAAGTAGACCGTCGTGCCGGCCGGCAGGGGCAGGTTGACCTCGGTCTTGGCGTAGCCCAGCAGCGGATCGACGGTGAAGATGCCGATGATCACCAGCTGCAGGCCGTTGTTGCCGATCCCGAGGTTGACGACCCCGGGGAAGGCCGACGGCACGTTGCTCAGCGAACCCGTCAGGTAGACCGTCTCGAGCGGGAAGCCGCCCATGTAGATCTCGGCCGGGCTGGTGCTGGTAAGGAACGCGGGGCTCGAGTTCACCAGGTCGATCGTGGGGACCAGCGCGAAGGAGCTACCGAGGTTGATGCTGTCGTCCAGCAGGCCCTCGACCACGTTGATCACGTAGGTCCCGACCTTGTAGGGCGGGTAGAGCGTGACGGTGATCGTGGTGTCGTTCACGATCGCGTAGTCGCTCGCCGGGAGGGGCGTGCCATCGACCTCGACCGCCGTCGCTCCATCGAAGCCCGTGCCCGTGAGGGTCGCGACCACGGGAGAGTTGGGGCTCACCGTCTGGATCGATGTGGGCGAGATCGAGTCGACCGTCGGGAAGGAGCCGGGGCCACCACCGAAGGGATCGAGTCCGGCGATCGCCGTCGCCCCGGTCCCCAGGGGATCCAGGTACTGGGCCACGTTGGCGTTGCTCCAGAACACGTTCAGCCGCCCGAAGTAGGTCGTGGCGACGCAGGTGCCACCCGGCCCGCCGGACAGGGCGCCGATCGCCCGACCGTTGTTGTCGAAGAGTGGGCCGCCCGAGGAACCGCCCTGGCTCTCACCCACGTTCCAGAAGCAGCGCCAGACCGAGACGTTCCCGATGCCCTGGAAGTTGGCCGTGGTCTTGGTCGCCCCGTTGTTGTCGACGCAGATCTTCTTGGGACCACCGGCGGGGTGGTTCATCGACATGGCGAAGGTCGGGTTGGTGCTCGTGTTCCGCCAGCCCGCGTAGAAGGGCAGGTAGTTGTTCGGAATCGAGTTGTTGATCCGCAAGAGGCGCCCGTCCGAGCTCTGGTGGTTGACCAGGTTGGTGGCGCCGGAGACGTTCTGGTTCGTCGGCGCGCTCCCGCCGTTGCAGTTGGCCGTCTGGTAGTTGAAGCGGAAGACGGTGTTGCTGCCCTGGTTGCAGTGCCAGGCGGTGTAGACGTACGGGGTCCCGTCACCCGCGGTGTTGTTGACCAGGGCGCCGGAGCACAGCCCGCCATTGGAAAGGGTGCGGACCGTGGCGCGCTTCTGCTGCTCCCAGGCATCGCCTTCGGAGCAGTTGACGTTGACGGTACAGGAGCCTCCCGCGCCGCTGCCACCCGCCTGAGCGGCCTGAGCGTCGAGCTCGGCCTCCAGGTTGAAGACATTGCGGTAGTCGTAGATCACCGTGCCCAGGGACAGGCGCGCGCCGTCTTCGACGCCGGTCGGCTGCACGTACTCGAAGATCACGCTGTCGCCGGGGAAGGGCGCGAAGGCGATCTGCTCGTGGGGCTGGTTGTTGATCGAGGTGAAGGCCCCGAAGACCGTCTCGAGGGTGTCGTCGTAGAGGTAGATCTCGGCGCCGTCGGGCAGCCAGAAGTCGTCGAACTCGAGGCCAATCGACTTGGCGCCAGGGCTGTAGACCTTGAAACGCCAGACCATGGTTCCGTCCGCCAACTCGTCCCAGACGCCGTTGTCGGCCGGGTTGATCGAGACCGGCATCAGGGCCCCGTAGCGCAGGGGCAGGGGCGGCCGCACCTCGTCGTCGGCCAGGTAGGCGCCCACGTCGGGCGGCTGGACGAACTCGATCGGGACCCCGTCGGTTCGCAGGTCTTGGAGGACGGCCATCGGAGAGCCTTCGCTCTCGATCTGGGCCGCCGCGGGGGCGGCCAAGAGGGCACTGACGAGGATCCAGGATTGGCTACGCATGAAATGGGCTGACTGGGTCGTGGCGATGGGGATCAGCGGAGAGAGTTGTTCTGGACCGATCGGGGCGCCGGCGTGCCCCCGGCGGGGGCGGCTCCAGGGCCGAGCGATCGGTCCGACGGCGTCGGACGGTCCAACCTGGCCCCGCCAGCGGCGGCCAGGAAGGCGATCCGGGGGGGAGCCGTCTCGCTCCTCAGGCACGGCTTGGACGGTACCGGGCCCCCGAGAGTCGCGCCCGAATCGGTGGAATCCTGAATACTAGGCCCGGATTGGGGGCCAGGTAGGTGTCGATTCCGTCACCTACCCGTCAAACGCCCCTCGAGGCCCGCTCAGTGGGTTGCAGGTACGAAAATGGGCCCCGCCCCCTGGAGGGGGCGGGGCCCGATAGAAGTCGGTCGGTTGCGCAGGGGTGGGACTCCCTCGGGGCCGGGCTCAGGCGGGCGGCCTCGAAGCGAAGGCCCGGTGAACCCAGTCCCCGAGAGTCCGACCCGGGGAACCGACTCGGGCAGAAGCGGCCCTAGAAGAGGACCGTGCCCGACTCGATGTTGCTCATGGTCAGGGGCAGGCTCGGGAGGACGGCACTCAGCACGCCCGACTGGAAGTAGAGCTTGGTCCCGGTGGGAATTCCGGTGAACGGCCCCTCGACCTTGGCATAGCCGGTGGCCGGGTTGACCGTGAAGACCCCGAGGCCGAACAGGTTGGTCAGGTTGTTGCCGATCCCCGCGCTGAAGATCCCGGGCACCGTCGACGGAATCAGGCTGGTCGACAACAGCAGGAAGTGCGAGTCACCCGGGAAGCCGCCCATGTAGATCTCGAGCGGGAAGGCCGAGAGCAGGAAGTTCGGGTCCGAGCTGACCAGGTCGATGGTCGGGGTGGTGTTGAACGTGACCGAGAGGTCGATGTTGTCGCTCTGCGTGCCCTCGATCGCCTTGATGTTGATCGTGCCCGCGTTGTAAGGCGGCTGCAGAGTGACCACGAGGGTCGTGTCGTTGGGCACCGAGAACTCCGGCGGGAAGGCCGAGAGCGGAACGCCGTTGACCTCGACCGAGGTGATGTCCTCGAAGCCCGTACCCGTCAGGGTCACGGAGACCGGCGAGGTCGGGTTGACCGCCGTGATGAACGTCGGGGAGATGCTGGTGATGTCGGGGAAGGTTCCGCCGCCGCCACCGGGGTTGTTCGGATCGAACCCGTCGATAGCCGTCGCGCCACTACCCAGGGGATCCAGGTACTGGGCGATGTTGACGTTGTTCCAGAAGTCGTAGAGGCGCGCGTAGAAACCCTCGGCCTGGCAGGTCCCTGCGGGACCGCCACTGAGGGTGCCGCGGACGCGGTCGTTCTGGTCGAACAGGGGGCTACCGGAGCTGCCGCCCTCGGTCGTTCCGGGGCTGAAGACGACGCGCCAGGACGGCACGACACCGATGCCGCCGATGTTCACGTTCGCCTTGGTGGCGCCGTTGCCGTCGATCGCGATCTGCTTCGGCCCACCGCCGGGGTGGTGCATCGACATGGCGAAGGACGGATTCGTCGTCGAGCGGCTCCAGCCCGCGTAGAAGGGGTTGTAGCTGGCCGGGATGTTGTTGTTGATCCGCATGATCCGGCCGTCGGAGGCCTGGTTCGAGACCAACTGGGTCGCGCCCGAGACCTGCTGTCCCGTGGGCGCCGAGCCGCCGGTGCAGTTCGCCGTCTGGTAGTTGAAGCGGAACACGGTGTTGCTGCTCTGACCGCAGTGCCAGGCGCTCAGCACGTAGCGCGTCTGATCGCCCGCGGTGTTGTTGACCAGCACGGCCGAGCACAGGCCACCACCCGAGAGGGTGCGGACCACCGAGCGCTTCTGCAGCGGGAAGGGGTCGCCCTCTGGGCAGTTGACGTTCACGTCGCAGGCGCCGGCGCCGATCCCCTGGCCCTCGTTCTCGAGGATCAGCTCGGCCTCCAGGGCGAACAGGTCCATGTAGTCGTAGATCACCGTGCCCAGCTCCAGGCGCGGGCGAGCATCGACGTCCGCCGGCTGCACGTACTCGAAGATCACGCTATCACCCGGGAAGGGCGCGAACTGGATCTGGTCGTGGGGCTGGTTGTTGATCGACGTGTAGGCGCCGTGGACCTGCTCCAGCGTGTCGTCGTAGAGGAAGATCTCGGCACCCTCCGGGATCCAGTAGTCGCTGAACTCGAGACCGATCGACTTGGCGCCGGGGCTGTAGACCTTGAAGCGCCAGACCATCGAGCCGTCGGAGAGTTGATCCCACACGCCGTTCTCGGCGGGGTTGATGTCGACCGGCAACAGCGCGCCGTAGCGCAGGGGTCCGGGCTCGGTGCGGGTCGCGTCCTCGGCCTTCAGAAAGCCCACGTCAGGGGGTTGGACGAACTCGATCGGCACGGCGTCGGTGCGCAGGTCCGCGAGCAGCGCGGCCGGCGACCCGGGGGACTCGATCTGGGCCAGGGCGAGACTGGGCGACGCCGCGAGGGCGAGGCCGATGCCAAGCGTGAGCTTTCGCATGGGGCTGATTGGGTTTGGGTTGGGAGGGCTGGGCGCGATAGCCCCGCACTCGCGCGGACGGTTCAGCGGCCGCCTCGGGAAGAGCGAGGTCACCGGCGCATTCTCGCAGAACACCGACTGAATACGTGGTGCAGATCTTGACGCGACCGAACTCCTCGAGTGGTAACGGACTTGTTAGGTCTCAACTCGTGTTCGGGACCGTGCCCGTCGCGCCGCAACGGATCGTGCGGCCCGGCTGTCCCCAGGGTCGCCGTTGGCCGCGACCCCTGCGGCTCCACCCGGTTCGGGCCCTCTTCGTGACAGTGCCCCCCCACTCAGAACAAGACGGTCCCGCTCTCCACGTTCGACATCGCCAGGGGCAGGGTGGGCGCGACCGCGGCCAGCACCGCGGCTTGGAAGTAGAGCTTGGTCCCCGTGGGCAGTCCGGCGATCGGGATCTCGACCTTCGCGTAGCCCGACGCGCCGCTGACGAGGAAGTTGTTGACCAGGAACAGGTCGGCGAAGCCGTTGCCGATGGAGGCTTCGAACAGGCCCGGAAGACTGGTCGGCACCAGACTGGTCGAGACCAGCAGGAAGACCGCGTCGTTCGGCTGGGCGCCCATGTAGATCTCCAGGGGGAAGGCGGAGATCAGGAAGTTCGGATCGGAGCTGACCAGGTCGATCGTCGGCTCGCCGTTGAGGTCCACGGGCAGGTCGACTTCCGCCGTCAACGCCCCCTCGATGACCTTGATGTGCTTGGAGCCCAGGTCGAAGGGCGGCTTCAAGGTGACGATCAAGGTCGAGTTGTCGGGGACCGAGAACTCCGGCGGGAAGGCACTGAGGGGGACTCCGTCCACTTCGACCGAGGTCACGCCCTCGAAGCCGGTTCCCGACAGGGTCACGGCGACGGGCGAGTCGGCCTCGACCGCCTGGATCGAGGCCGGCGAGAGTGAGTCGATCTTCGGATCCGTCCCCGGCGGTCCACCGCGGGGATTGTCGGGGTCGAAGCCGTCGATCGCGGTCAGACCCGTCCCGGTCGGGTCCAGCCAGGGACTCAGGTCGACGTTGTCCCAGAAGGTGTAGAGCCGGCCGAAGTAGGCCTCGACCGGACAGGCCACGTTCGGACCGCCGCTGAGGAAGCCGCGGTGGCGCCCACCCTGGTCGAACAGGGGCCCACCCGAACTACCGTCCTGGAAGCCACCGGAGAAGACGCAGCGCCAGGACGGCACGTTCCCGATCCCGATGATGAAGAGCGTCGTCTTGGTCGCTCCGTCGGCGTCGATCGACAGCTTCTTGACCCCGCCGCCTGGGTGGTGCATCGACAGCCCGAGGCTCGGGTTCGTCGTCGACCGACTCCAGCCCGAGAAGTACGGCGCGTAGCTCGCCGGAATGGCCGTGCTGATCCGCAGCAAGCGTCCGTCGGACGGGTTGTCGCTGGCGAGCACCGTGCAGCCCGCGAGCTCCTGGGTCTCGGGGAGCGCGCCACTGCCACAGCCGTCGAGCTGGTAGTTGAAACGAAAGACGGTGTTCGCGCCCTGACCACAGTGCCAAGCCGTGAGGACGTAGCCGGCACCGTCCTGGGCGGTGGTGTTGAGCAGGGCACCGGAGCACAGTCCTCCCCCGGAGAGGGTCCGCACCGTGGCGCGCTTCTGCAGTTCGAAGGGGTCGCCCTCGGGGCAATCGACGTCGATCAGGCAAGCGCCATCGCCCGAGCCACCGGTCGGCGTCGCCCCGGCGAGTTGCGTCTCCAGGGCGAACAGGTCCCGGTAGTCGTAGATCACCGTGCCCAGCTCGAGGCGCGCGGTCGTCCGGACGTCGGGCGGCTGCAGGTACTCGAAGACGACCCGATCCCCCGGGAACGGCGCCAACTGGATCTGCCCGTGGGGCTGGTTGTTGATCGACGTGAAGGCCCCGTGGACGACCTCGAGCGACTCATCGTAGAGGTGGACCTGCGCCCCGTCCGGGAGCCAGAACTCCCGGAACTCCAGCCCGATCGACTTGGCGCCGGGGCTGAAGAGCAACAGCCTCCAGACCAAGCTGCCGTCCGGCAGTCGGTCCCAAACACCGTGGGTCGTGGGATCGATCGAGACGTCGAGCAGCGCGCCGTAGCGCAGGGGCCCGGCGGCAGTCCGCGCCGCGTCCTGCGCCAGGTAGGCGGAAACGTCCGGCGGCTGGACGAACTGGATCGGGACCTGATCCGGCGTCAGGCCGGCGAAGATCGCCGCGGGCAGTCCCTCGGACTCGAGTTGGGCCGAGGCCAGACCTTGGCCTGCCAACAGGGCGAAGAGGAGCGTGGTCGAACGCATGGGCGGTGGCGGTGGACCGAAGTGCGCGGGGAAGGGCGGAGCTTGCGCCGGGGCCGCTCCAGCATGCCTCAGCCGGCCGGACTTCGCCTGAACCGGGAACGGGCTGCCCCTGAACGGGACCGCCCCCGCGCCGTTTCCCAACGGCGCGGGGGCGGAACATCGGTCAGCCCCGCTTGCGCCGCCGGCTCGGAGCTGGGTCCCAGCCCGCTTCGGTCACCAGGATTCGTGTCCAGTGGGTCCAACTCGTCCGCTGGCGGTGCCTTGCGGACCGAGTCCCCGCAGTCGGGGCTTCACGCCCCGACCGCGACGGGTCGGTCTGCAAGGTGCCGTCAGCGGGCGAGAGGCGGCCGCAGATCGCTGTTTGGGCGTGCTGGGCGCGGATCCTGGTGACCGGCTAGAACAACACCGTCCCCGACTCCACGTTGGACATCGAGAGCGGCAGGCTCGGCAGGACCGCGCTGATCACTCCAGCCTGGAAGTACAGCTTGGTCCCGGTCGGCAGCCCGGAGATCGGGATCTCCGACTTGGCGTAGCCGGTGGCCGGGTTGATCACGAAGTTGTTCACCAGGAACAGGTTCGTGAGGTTGTTGCCGATCGAGGCGCTGAAGATCCCCGGCAGGGTCGACGGCACCAGGCTCGTCGACACCAGGAGGAAGGCCAGGTCGTTCGGGAACGAGCCCATGTAGACCTCGAGCGGGAAGGCTGAGATCAGGAAGCTCGGGTCCGAGCTCACCAGGTCGATGGTCGGCGTCAAGTTGAACGTGACCGGCACGACAACCTCGTCGCTCAGCGCACCCTCGATGACCTTGATCGTCTTGGTGCCGACGTTGTACGGCGGCTGCAGGGTGACCACGATCGTCGAGTTGCTCGGGACCGAGAACTCCGGCGGGAAGGCACTCAGCGGCACACCGTCGACCTCGACCGAGGTCACGCCCTCGAAGCCGTCACCGGTCAGGGTGATCGTCACCGGCGAAGTCGGGTTGACCGCGGCGATGGTCGTCGGGGCGATCGAATCGATCTGCGGCACGGTGCCGCCGGGCCCGCCACCCGGGTTGGCCGGGTCGAAGGCGTTGACCGACGTCAGGCCAGTGCCCGTGGGATCCAGGTACTGGGCCACGTTGACGTTGGCCCAGAAGCTGTAGAGCCGACCATAGGACGTCGACTGGGGGCACGAGACCCCCAAGTTGGCGCCGCTCAAGTCGCCGATCACCTGACCGTTCTGATTGAACAAGGGCCCCCCGGAGCTACCACCCTGGACACCGCCGACGAAGTTGCAGTTCCAGGCCAGCACGTTGCCGATGCCGCCGATCGGAACGGTCGCCTTGGTGGCCCCGTTGCCGTCGATGGAGATCTTCTTCACACCGCCGCTGGGGTGGTGCATCGACATGCAGAAGCTCGGGTTCTGGGTCGAGCGGCTCCAACCCGCGAAGATCGCGTTGTAGCTGGCCGGGATGTTGTTGTTGATCCGCATCAGCCGGCCGTCCGCCGACTGATCGTTGACCAGGTTGGTGCCACCCGAGACCTGTTGGCCCGTGGGCGCGCCACCCGTGCCGCAGCCGGATGTCTGGTAGTTGAAGCGGAAGACCGTGTTGCTGCTCTGTCCGCAGTGCCAGGCCGTGAGCACGTAGCGCGTGCCGTCCTGGGAGGTGTTGTTGATCAGCGCGCCCGAGCAGAGACCGCCGCCCGAGAGGGTCCGCACGGTGGCCCGCTTCTGCAGGTCGTAGGGGTCGCCCTCGGGGCAGTTGACGTCGATCAGACAGCTGCCCGCCCCACTGCCGCCGACGAGACCGCCCGTGGCGTCCAGGCCGGCCTCCAGCGCGAAGAGGTCGCGGTAGTCGTAGATCACCGTGCCCAGCTCGAGCCGCGCCTGGCCCTCGACGCCCGCCGGCTGCACGTACTCGAAGATCACGCTGTCACCCGGGAAGGGCGCGAACTGGATCTGGTCGTGGGGCTGGTTGTTGATCGACGTGTAGGCCCCGTGCACCCGCTCGAGGGTGTCGCCGTAGAGGTAGATCTGCGCCCCGTCGGGAATCCAGTACTCGCTGAACTCGAGCCCGATGGACTTGGCCCCCGGGCTGTAGACCTTGAAGCGCCAGACCTGGGTCCCGTCGGCCAACTCGTCCCAGACCCCGTTGTCGAAGGGGTTGATCGAGACTTCGAGCAGCGCGCCGTAGCGCAGGGGGCCAGCCTCGGTGCGCGCGGCGTCCTCCGCCAGGTAGGCACCCACGTCCGGCGGCTGGACGAACTCGATCGGCACCAGCTCCGTGCGCAGGTTGTCGGTGAGGGCGCAGGGCGTGCCGTCGGACTCGATCTGGGCCAGGGCCAGGGAAGGGGTCGCCGCGAGGGCGAGAACGAACGGAAGCGATCGCATGGTCGATGGTCGGGTTGGATGGTCCTTCGCGGCACGGCCACACGTGCGCCGTAGGGGGAGCGGAGGGACGACAGGGTCTCGCACTACTTCTGACCGTCGAGAGCCCGAACGGGAGCCGTGGAAATGGCCAAATGCGTTTGGGTTCCCGAATGAGTCGGCCCCCGCGACATCCGAGGACGCCACGGGGGCCATGATTGCGATCGACCGAAGCCCGGCTGGCTCCGTCGATCGAGACGCGCGCTGGAGCGCTACCGCTCCAGGACAGCGCGCCCTAGAACAGAACCGTCCCCGACTCCACGTTGGACATGGAGAGCGGGAGGCTCGGCAGGACCGCGCTGAGCACCCCAGCCTGGAAGTACAGCTTGGTGCCCGTCGGCAGCCCGGAGATCGGGATCTCCGACTTGGCGTAACCGGTGGCCGGGTTGATCACGAAGTTGTTGACCAGGAACAGGTTCGAGAGGTTGTTGCCGATCGAGGCGCTGAAGATCCCCGGCAAGGTCGAGGGCACCAGGCTCGTCGACACCAGCAAGAAGGCCAGATCGTTCGGGAACGAGCCCATGTAGACCTCCAGCGGGAAGGCCGAGATCAGGAAGCTCGGGTCCGAGTTCACCAGGTCGATGGTCGGCGTCAAGTTGAACGTGACCGGCACGACCACCTCGTCGCTCAGCGCGCCCTCGATGACCTTGATCGTCTTGCTGCCAACGTTGTAGGGCGGCTGCAGGGTCACCACGATCGTCGAGTTGTTCGGGACCGTGAACTCCGGCGGAAAAGCGCCCAGCGGAACGCCGTCGACCTCGACCGAAGTCACGCCGTCGAAGCCGTCACCGGTCAGGGTGATCGTCACCGGCGAGGTCGGGTTGACCGCAGCGATGGTCGTCGGCGAGATCGAGTCGATCTGCGGGGTCGTGCCGCCGCCGCCACCGCCACCGGGGTTGTTCGGGTCGAAGCCGTCGAAGCTGGTGGGATTCACACCAGCCGGGTCGAGCCACTGGGCCAGGTTGTTGGCGCTGTAGAACTTGTCGAAGCGACCGAACCAGGCCACCTGCCCGGGGCAGCTGTAGGTGTTCACGCAGCAGGCCGTGCCGCGCACCTGTCCGTTCTGGTCGAACAGCGGGCCACCCGAGGCGCCGGGGGGCGTGTAGCCCTCGTCCCAGTCGACGAACCAGGCCGAATTCGGCGCGCCGAGCGTGCCCTTGGTGGCACCGCTGTTGTCGTAGGCGATGCGCTTCACGCCACCACCCGGGTGCCCCATCCAGAAGGCGTAGGTCGGGTTCTGGGTCGTTCGCGTCCAGCCGTTGTAGTACGGGTCGTAACTCGACGGGATCGCGTTGTTGATTCGCAGGAAGCGGTTGTCGTAGGTCGAGGTGCTGGTCAGCACCGTGCAACCGGAGACGTTCTGACCCGTCGGCGCGCTGCCGGTGTTGCAGCCCGACTTCTGGTAGTTGAAGCGGAAGGTCGTGTTGCTGCTCTGGCCGCAGTGGTTGGCGGTGTAGACGTAGCCGGTCTCGTCGTCGTTGGTGTTGTTCAGCAACACGGCCGAGCACAGGGCGCCGCCCGAGAGGGTGCGCACGGTGGCGCGCTTCTGCAGCTCCCAGTTGTCGCCCACCGGGCAGTTCACGTCGACATCGCCGCAGCCGCTACCGATGCCCCACTGCTCCAGCTGAGCGTCGGAGATGTTCAGCACATCGCGGTAGTCGTAGACCACGTAGCCCAGACTCAGCTCGGGCGTGCCCATCACGCCCGGCTTCTGCTGGTACTCGAAGATCACATGATCGCCGGGGAAGGGCTCGAACAGCAGTTCTTCGTTGGGCTGGTTGTTGATGGCCCCGTAGGCACCCAGGACGGTCTCCAGGGTGTCGTCGTACATGAAGACCTGCGCGCCCTCGGGCAGCACGAAGTCGTCGAACTCGAGGCCGATCGAGTAGGCCCCGGGGCTGTAGATCCGGAAGCGCCAGATCAGGGTGCCGTCGGGCAGCTCGTCGTAGATGCCGGCCTGATCCGCGGTCAGGTCCATCGGCACCATGGCCCCGTAGCGCAGGGGCTTGTACCCGTTGAGCTCGTCCTCGAGCTTGAGGTTCTCGACCTGCGGGGGCTGCACGAACTCGGTCGGCACCATTTCGGTGCGCAGATCGGCCCAGATCGCGGCGGGGCTGCCCGCCTCCTTGATCTGCGCGTTGGCCGTGGCGGCCGTGGCGGCCGCAGCCATGGCGGCGAGGCCGGCGATACGAGCGGTTTGGTTCAACTGCATCGGGCGTGGGGGTTCGGGTCGGATGGGGAGGTCCCTTGCCGGACCTCGGGGGGTTCGGGTGGCCGCCTGTCGCGCCAATCAGCGTCGTGCGTCAGCCACCAGAGAACGGGATCGGGCGCTCCACCGTAGCGAAGCGCCCGAGGATCGTGCGGAGCGATACCTAGAAGAGGACGGTACCGGACTCCACGTTGGACATGTTGAGCGGCAGGCTCGGCAGGACCGAGCTGAGCACCCCGGCCTGGAAGTACAACTTCGTGCCCGTCGGCAGGCCGGAGATCGGAATGTCGACCTTGGCGTAGCCGGTGGCCGGGTTGATCACGAAGTTGTTCACCAGGAACAGGTTCGTGAGGTTGTTACCGATCGAGGCGCTGAAGATCCCGGGCAGGGTCGACGGCACCAGGCTCGTCGACACCAGGAGGAAAGCCAGGTCGTTCGGGAACGAGCCCATGTAGACCTCCAGCGGGAAGGCCGAGATCAGGAAGCTCGGGTCCGAGTTCACCAGGTCGATGGTCGGCGTCAAGTTGAACGTGACCGGCACGACCACCTCGTCGCTCAGCGCACCCTCGATAACCTTGATCGTCTTGGTGCCGACGTTGTACGGCGGCTGCAGGGTGACCACGAGCGTCGAGTTGTTCGGGACCGAGAACTCCGGCGGGAAAGCGCTCAGCGGAACGCCGTCGACCTCGACCGAAGTCACGCCGTCGAAGCCGTCACCGGTCAGGGTGATCGTCACCGGCGAGGTCGGGTTGACCGCTGCGATGGTCGCCGGCGAGATCGAGTCGATCTGCGGGGTGGTACCGCCCGGGCCTCCGCCGGGGTTGTTCGGATCGAAGCCGTCGATCGACGTCACACCCAGGCCGAGGGGGTCGAGCCAGGTGTCGATGTTGGTGTTGCTCCAGAACGTGTAGAAGCGCCCGTAGTAGTCGATCATCGGGCAGTTCCCGCCGGGGCCGCCGGTCAGCCCCCCGCGCAGTTGCCCGTTCTGGTCGAACAGAGGCCCGCCCGAGCTCCCGCCCAGGGTGTCACCGACGTTCCAGTTGCAGTTCCAGGCCTGGACCGTGCCGATGCCCTGGAAGCCGACCGAGACCTTGGTGGCGCCGTTGTTGTCGATCGAGATCTTCTTCACACCACCGCTGGGGTGGTGCATCGACATGGCGAAGGTCGGGTTCTGGGTCGTGCGGTTCCAGCCGGCGAAGTACGGGTTGTAGTTCGACGGGATGTTGCTGTTGATCCGCAGCAGGCGACCGTCGGAGCTCTGGTAGCTGGCGAGGTTCGTCGCGCCGGACACGTTCTGCCCGGTGGGCGCGCTGCCGCCGCTGCAGCCCGAGGTCTGGTAGTTGAAGCGGAAGACGGTGTTGCTGCCCTGACCGCAGTGCCAGGCGGTGAGGACCAACTGCTCGCCGTCGAAAGCGGTGTTGTTGATCAGCGCGCCCGAGCACAGGGAGCCGCCGGAGAGGGTGCGAACCGTGGCGCGCTTCTGCAGCTCGTAGGGGTCGCCCTCGGGGCAGTTGACGTTGACCAGGCAGCTACCGGCCCCGGTGCCGCCGCCGCTGCCGTCGTCGAGCTGGTTCTCGAGCTCGAACAGGCCGCGGTAGTCGTAGATCACCGTGCCCAGGTGCAACTTGGCCATCTCCCGCGCACCCGCCGGGTGCACGTACTCGAAGATCACGCTCTCGCCCGGGAAGGGCTCGAACTGGATCTGCTCGTGGGGCTGGTTGTTGACCGACGTGTAGGAGCCGAAGACGGTCTCGAGGGTGTCGTCGTAGAGGTTGATCTGGCCGCCCTCGGGCAGCCAGAACTCGTCGAACTCGAGGCCGATCGACTTGGCGCCCGGCGAGAGCACCTTGAAGCGCCAGGCCCAGTCGCCGTTCTCGAGCTGGTCCCAGACGCCGTCGTTGGCCCAGGCCACGTCGACGTCCATCAGCGCGCCGTAGCGCAGCGGGAACGGCCCGCGAACCTCGTCTTCGGCCAGGTAGGCCCCCACGTCGGGGGGCTGGACGAAGACCGTCGGAACCTCGGCCGTCGGCAGTCCGTAGGCGACCGCCGCGGCGGCTCCCTCGGACTTGATCTGAGCGGAAGCCAGGCTGCTGGAGAGCGCCAGGGCGACGAGAGCGCTGATGCGGGCGTCGAGCATGTGTTCGATCGGGTCGGTTGGCCGAATCCGAAGGAGTCGAGAATCTGGCGCGCCGGCGCCGTATCTCCCCCCGCGGGGTGGCTCGTTGGGCAGTGGCCCGTTTGGCAGTAGGTCGTGACCTGTGGTCGCACGACCGCCCCATCTCGAGAGCCTCCGATCAACGCTATCCCGCCCTGGAAAGGGAGGTCGACCCGCGAACCGAAGTAGGTCCGGGGGCTTGGTCTGATCGGTGGATCGAGCGGGCTTGATGCGCCGCGGAGGCGCTCATGGGCCCGGGGGAGTCCGGGCCGCGGGGGAACGACAGCGTAGTGACCCGGCGGGGCGTCCCCAGGTTCCCTCCGGACTCGGCTCACTGGCCCGGATGGCAAAAGTTTCCCCCATTCGCAGCGGTCAGGTCGGCCCGAGAGGCAAATGGCGGGGAGTTCTGCCCGCGGACCCTCGAGACGAGGCCCCACCGGAGCAGCCCTCCGGGCGGCGTGGCCCCCACGGTCCGGGCGTCGGCCCCGCGAATCTCGGCCCCGCGATTCTCGGCCGCCGGTGACCGGTCCTCGAGATGCGGCCGCCGGATGTCAACCGGGCGAAGCTCCGCGGCCCGCAGGGGGCCGCCGAGGTTCACCCACCGGGGCTCATTCGTCCGCGGCCTCGATCTCGACCAGCAGCGCGCGGGTGCTCGCGGCCCATTCCCCCTCAGGCTCCTCGGCCAGGTAGCCCGTCAGGGTGTCGCGGGCCAGGTCCGGGCGGCCGGCCTTGCGCCAGGCCTGGGCGGCGTTCTCGTGCAGGGGCACCGCGGGCCGCGGCGAGCCCTCCGGGAGGGTGCGGACCCGCGCCGCCGCCGACTCCCAGGCCAGGGCGGCCTCGCGGTAGTCCCCCCGGTCCCACTCGAGCTGGGCCAGGCGGTGGAAGGCTTCGATCGCCTCGGGGTCCAGGCGGCGGGCGTAGAGGTACTCCCCCTCGGCCTCGGCCAGCTTCTCGGCGCGCATGGCGCGCAGCTCTTCATCAGCCCCCTCGACGTCGAGCAGTCGAGCGGCCTTCTGCGCCTCACGCCCGCGGTCGATCGCCGACTGGGCCTCGCGACGCAGCACGGTCGCGCCGAAGCCCAACTGGGCCTCGGTGGCGCCCAACTCCCGCGCGCGCAACAGATGCGCCAACTGCCGCGCCAGGTCGCGCTCCACCATCGCCGCGGTGGCCGCGTGGGTCAGTAGCTCGCGCAGGTCGTCGACGCTGACCTCGCCCTCCTCGAAGAGCGCCTCCATCAGGACCACAGCCGGTTCGAAGTCCCCCTTGCCCTCGAGCACGTCGGCCAGGGTCACGCGCGCGTCGGCGTCCCCGGGCCGCAGCTCCAGGGCCCCCCGCGCCAGGGCCTCGGCCCGGGGCAGATCGGGCTGCTGCAGGGCGATCCGAGCCACGAGCGTGCGCGCCGTGGCCAGGGGCTCGGTGCAGAAGGGCAGGTTCGGGTCCGCGCGGCGCGCCTCCTCGAGCAGCTGTAGGCCCGACTGGGCACCGCCGGGGGTAGCGATGCCGACGATCCCCAGGGCGCGGATCAACGCCGGCGTGCGCCCCACCACCGCCTGGCCGCGATCGACCTCGTCCTGGGCCGCCTGCAGCCGGCCGAGACCCGCATACAGCTCGGCAGCCGCCGCGAAGGGCCGCCCGTCGCCGGGCCAGTCGGTCTTGGCCGCCTCGAGCACGCGCAGGGCCCCGAGCACGTCGCCCTCGAGCACCAAGAGCCGCGCCTCCAGGGTCGGGCCCTCGGCCCCGAGCCGCGGCGCGACCTGGTCGTAGAGGGTCCGCGCCGCCCCGGTCTGGCCCTGTTCCAGGGCCGTGCGCAGGGCCGCGGCGCGCGGGTCGTCGGAACGCTCGACGCGAGTCGGCGCGGAGTTCCCCGCGCCGCGCGCCTCCCCACCATCACAGGCGGCGAGCAGCAGTCCGAGGGTCACGACGGTGGCGAGGGCGATGGGTCGGCGGCCGAACATGGGCGAACATTCTGCGCCCGGTCCGCTGGCCCGCGGGCGCCTTTCTTGCGCCGCCGCCAACGGAAACGAGGCGACGCCCGACCTCCCGTGGGTGGCCGGTCGTCGCCTCGCGCGTCGCCGTCCGAATCAGTCCCCGTCCGTCCGCCTCGACTCTTCGACTGCCGGTGCCTCGCGCAAGGGCTCCCGGGCGTTCAGCCGATCGATCGACTCCCGCGCCGCCGCTCGCACCCCCGCGTCCGGGTGGGCCAGGGCCCCGATCAAATCCGGCAGGGCCTCCACCGCACCGATCGTCGCCAGAGCCCGCGCCGCCTCGGCCGCCTGCGCGGCGTCGTCACCCTTCAGCATCGCGAACAGGCGCGCCTTGGCGCCCGCGACCGTCTCGACCTGGCCGCTGCTCTGCTCGAGCTCGAGGTAGGCCGCATGGGATTCCAAGACACCCGCGCAGGTGTCTCGCAACCTCTCGCTCCCCTGGAGCATGCCCCGCCGCAGCGCCTCGTTGGCCCGCGGGTTGCCGGGAAAGCGGCGCAGCCCACTGGCGGCGGTCTGCTGGATGGCGATGATCAACTCCGATCGAACCGAGCCCTCCGTCGACCGAGTCAGCTCGAGCAGGCGGTCGAAGCTCATCTCCACCAAGCTCCCGAGTGGATCGATCAGCTCCTCCGACTGCGCCGCCGCCGCGATACCGACCAACCTCGAATCGGGCCTCTCTCGCAACGCCCGCCCGAGTTCGGCGATCAACTGCGGGTCCTCTCCGTGCGCGAGGACGACCGAACGCAGCCTGTCGGGAATGGCGTTGCCACCGTTCGCGCCCGTGAATAACGAGTGACAGAAGTCGGAGAGGATCGCCGTCGCCGCCTCCGTGGCCCCCTCGCCCTGATCATCGAGCAGCGCGTAGACGAGACCGCGGGTCTCGGCCCGCCAGAGCGCCTCGGCCGGTTCAGCCGGGTGGGACGCGAGCCAAGCGGCGAGATTGGGGTTGGCCCCGGCGAGCCGGCTGTCCCGTACCATCTGCCTGAGCTCCGCCGGCGGGAAGGCCTGGAAGGGCTTCTCACCGGCGAGCGACTCATCGAGCATTGCCAGGAACTCGGCTGCCGTCGGCCGGTCCGCCTCCGGCGCTTGGGTCAACGCCGCCCAGCGCAGCTCCGGCGGATTGGTTCGATCGGCAGCGATGGCCGCCTGACTCTCACCGAGCATCGCGAGTCTCCAGGCGAGCTTGCCCTGCACTTCAGGTGCGAGCGAGGACCAGCCTCCGCGAGCCCCCCGAATGACCAGATCGAGGCCGACCTCATCCACGATCGCGGGCCTGCGGTCAGGATCCGAGAAGGCTGACTTCGGAGTGGCCGCCAGCGACTCGAGCACCAGCTGACGCAGCAGCGAGTCACCTCGATCGAGTGCAAGGCCTAGCAGCTCGCCGAGGGCACCCGACCGAGCGACCAGCTCGAAGGCCCTCTCCCGAGGAAGGGTCGTCAAGTCGAACGGCGACATCGCGTCGCGCATTCGAGCCAGCAGCACCTCCCCGAAAGGACCGTCGTAATTCTCCGAGTACTCGAGCCAAGCGTCCACCGCGTCGCGGACCTCGGGCGCGGGGTCTGCGGCGGCGCGTCCCACGACTTCGCTGACCGTCTCGGGGGTCTGCCACGGCCCCCCCACCAGCGCTGCCCGCACGGCCGGGTCGGGGTCGGCGGCAATCCGCGCCCGCAGCCCGCCGTTCTGCGCCAGGGTGAGACTCCAAGCGCTGCCCAGGGGGAGCCTCACCAGGCGCTCCACAAGCCCTAGACGCTCTTCGTCGGTCGCCGCTTCGAGCGCGGCCTCGAGCCACGCCGGGATGGGATTGCGCGCACCCAGCACGTCCTCCACCGCAGCGCCTCGAATCTCCGGCTCGGGGTCGGCCACGAGTTGCAGCACGGCCTCGAACTCCGCACTCGAAGGCTCGATCGGCCAACTCGAGAACGCATTGCGATGGCGCAGGCGCTCGAGCGCCATCTGGCGTAGGCGCGGGTCCGCGTCGCCCGCCCAACCGTAGATCGCCTCGCCCTCACCAGTGCCGATGAAGGTCGGTGCCGCGAGCAGGCGGATCTCGCTGGCAGGGTGCTCCAAACACGCAGCCTGCACGTCCCGATTCCAGTCCTCGTTCTTGGGGAACCTCGGGCGCGCGTCTCCCCACGGATCCCGCGGCATCGCCCCCCAGATCGAGATCAAAAACAACGCGTCGTCGACCGAGCCGGTGCGGATGGCCTCGCGCCAGGCCTCGACGAGCTCCACCGGGACGAAGGCCGGCCCCTGGGCCACGCGCCTCAGGACGCTCTTGAACTTGGGATCCCCGATCAGTCGGTCATCCTCCAGGAACCTCACGACCAGGGGCGACAGGGCCAGGACCAAGGCTTCGTCGGTGTTGCGGCCCAAGGCCGAAGAGGCCCCCGAGACGGCGGCTCGACGCCAGGCGAGGCCTTCCCTCGGCGCGATCAGCGCATCGAGCTCGCCAGCGAGCTCCGGATCCGTCTGGCACAGGTTGTCGAACAAGACGTCGGTGGAGTTCGCCCCCCACCGATCCGTGGCCAGGATCCAGATCGTCGCGCTCGCGATCTGCCAGGACTCGAAGGCCCGACCCCCGGAGACGCCCATCTGGCGAACCGAGTCGTAGACCTCGCGCGAAGGCACGTCGAGATGCGCCCTCGCCCATTCCGCGGCCAAGGGCTCGAGGATCTCGCCGAGCCAGTCGGGAGCGCCGCCCTGCTGCATGGACCTCGCGCGCTCCAGGAGTGCGGCGTGCTCCGGCAGCGCGAGCTGGGCGTCGAGCTGCGCATCCAGGCCGGTGCGTGCCTGCGCCCTCAGGGCCAGCGCCTTCACGTCTGCGGGCGCATCCCCCGCGAAGACCTGCCCCGTTGCCCTGCGCCAGCTCTCCTCGTCGGGGAGCAACTCGGTCAGGACCTCGCGCGCAGCGTCCACCTCCCCCACTGCCATGTGGGCCCGCGCCGCGAGCCGAGCCGTGCGCCCGACAAGGTCCGTGATCGGCTCGCCGCGCAGCGCGGACGGCATGAGGTCGGCCGACGCCACCAGACGCAGCAGCTCCAGTCGCTCCACGACGAACGCGGATACGTTCTCGGTGGCGACCATCAACTCGATCCCGGCCAGCTCCTCCTCCAGCTTCTCGCGGCACTCCCCGGTGCCGATCGAGTAGGCCTGGAGCTTCTCGTTCAGCTTGACCACGGCCGGCTGGGCCGTCATCCAGCGGGTGAAGGTCTCGTAGTCGCGCTGGTCGGTCCCCTGTGCCCCCGCGGCGCTCCCCAACCAGAGGATCGCGGCCAGGCTCGTGATTGCGATTCGTTTCATATGCCCCTCGTGTGAAATGGCCCGCCGTGCGGGCTCCCGTGCGGAGTCGTAAGGGCGCATTGGACGACGATCGAAGGGGCGAGCCGTCACGGGCCGGCGCACGCCGTGTCAACGCCATGTCACCGGCGCAGGCTGCGTCTCAGCGCACCAACTGATAGCCCACGCCGCGGATCGTGAGCAGGTGCACGGGGGCGTCGGGGTCGGGCTCGAGCTTCTTGCGGAGCTTGAGCACGTGCTGGTCGACCGTGCGCGGCGTCACGTCGGCCTCCAACCCCCAGACCTGATCCAGGAGCTCGTCGCGAGAGCAGGCGCGGCCCTCGCGCTCGAGCAGGTACTGCAACAGATCCAACTCGCGACGCGAGAGCGCCTGGCGGACACCACCGCGTTCGACGCCGTAGCCCCCGAAGTCGATCGTGGCCGCACCGAGGCGCACGAGGCCGCCGGCCGCGACCCCCGGCGCGGCGCCGCGCGAGCGCAGCAGCAAGGCCTTGATCCGCAAGAGCAGCTCGCGGGCGCTGAAGGGCTTGACCAGGTAATCGTCGGCGCCGACCTCGAAGCCCTGCACGCGGTCCCACTCCTCGCCGCGGGCCGAGAGCACGATCACTGGTGCGACGACGCGATCGGCGCGCAGGGCGCGCAGGACCGAGAAGCCATCGCGCCCAGGCAGCATCAGGTCCAGCAGGATCAGGTCGGGGTCCTCGCGCAGGGCCATGGTCAGACCGAGCTCGCCGTCGGCTGCCTCGAGCACCTCGTAGCCGGCGTCCAAGAGCTCGTCCACCAGAGGCATCCGAATCGACGCCTCGTCCTCGATCAACAACACCCGTGTCCGCTCGCTCACGCGCTGCGCTCCTCGCTCTGATCACGTCGCTCGTCGCCGGGCGCGGCGCGCAGGGGCAGGAGGATGCGGAAGGCCGCCCCCTTGAAGCGCCCATCCGTACCCGCGAGCGCCGTCAAGTCGCCGCCGTGGGCCCGCACGAGTTCCCGCGCGATCCCGAGCCCGAGGCCTACGCCTCGCGCATTATCCGCGCCCTCGCCGCGGTGGAAGGCGTCGAACAGGCGCGAGTCGTCGGGCAGGCCGCGGCCGTCGTCGCGCACGTCCACCAAGAGATTCGACCCGTCGCGGCGCCAGCGCACGAGCACGACCTCGCCACCGGAATGGTGAGCGGCGTTCTCGATCAGGTTCTCGAGGGCGCGGCCCAGGGCCAGGCTGTCGAGCACGACCACCGCCGGCAGCTCGCTGCGATCCAGCTCGAGCTCGAGCCCCCGATCGGCGAGGGCCAGGCGGCCACGCTCGACGATTCCCTCCAACACCGCGCTCGGATCCAACGCTTCCAGGCGCAGGGCCGGCGGGCGTCCGCGCTCGATGCGCGCGATGTCCATCACCTGTGCGACCAGCCGTTCGAGCCGCTCGGACTCCGCGCGGATCGCCTCGTGGTAGCGCGGCAGTCGCTCGGGGTGCTCCAGGCGCGTGCGCTCGAGTCGCCCCGCGGTCAGGGTCAGGGCGGCGACGGGCGTGCGCAGCTCGTGACTCACCGCGGCGACCCAGCGACTGCGCAGGGCGGCCAGTCGCCGCTGGCGCATGAGCGAGTTGCGCGTGGTCCAACCGGCCGCGAGGGCCAGGGCCGCCAGGGCATAGAGCCCGAAGGCGATCGCCCGCACCCGCGCTCCGCCGGAGGCCGCCATGAACGAAGGGTCGGGGTGGCGCAGTTGGGCCTCGAGCGGCAGACCCGCGAGCCGAATCGGCGGCCCCACCGCCGCGCCCAGCCCGATGTCGTCCGGACCCAGCGCCACCGCCAACTCGCCGTCTTCGATGGTCCCGGAGGCGACCGAATCGCGGAGCTTCGCGGCCAACTCGCCGGTCGAGATCCAGCGCGCCCCGAACCCGCCCTCTGCGCGCGCCGCGGCAGCCCAGAAGCCCCCGCCCTCGGGCATGAAGCTCGGCCCAGGCTTGGAGGTCCAACCGAGTTCGATCAAGTGCTCGTGGGTCGCGGCACTCACGGCGGCGGAGTCCAACGCGGCCCGAGCACCCTCGAGCGGCACGCCCGCCAGCCCCTCGATCGAATCGACGAGTGAGCGAACACGGGGGGACCGACTCAGCGTCGGTTGCCCACCACCGCGCGGGAGGCTCCAACGTGCTGGCTGCTCCGGCAGTGCCAGGGCGCCGTTGGCGATCCACTCGGCGAGCTGGCGGGCGCACTCGCGTCGTCGATCGGGATCGAGGCGCTCGGCCACGGTCAAGTAGCCGATGGCCACGGCCGGCAAGCCGTCGACCAGAACCGCTGGCGGAGTCTGGGCCCAGAAATCGTCGAACGACGGGGCCAAGACCTGCTCGGACGACTCGAAGCGGAGCCGCTCCAGGCCCACCTCGGCCGCCCGTACCGGTCCGCGGGCCAGGTTGGCCGCGCCATCGAGTGCCTGGTGAACCCGCAGTGGGTCGACTCCAGCCGAGCGCAGGCGCCGAGCCTCGTCGAGCAGGGCGGAGAAGGCCGGAGCGTCGGGGCCCAGGTCCTCTGGCGCCAGGGGATCGGCGCCCGGCGGCTTCGCGGCGGGGTCGAAGCTGGAGACAGCTCCCTCTGCTTCCCCGAACCAAAGCTCCCGATCCGCCGCGATGCGCCGCCACGTGGCCTCCACCAGGCCGGAGCGATTCGCCGCCCTCTCGGCCAGCACCCCCCGGCCCAGGGACCCCGAAGTCCCGAGTAGGAGCGTCGCCACGCCGCCCAGCAGCGCGGCCGCCAGCACCCCCGCCACGAGGGCCACTCGCTCGGCCACGATAGAGTCGAGTTCGCCGGAGGCGCGGCGCTGCGCTGCGGATCCCACGGGGCGATTGTGCCTGCCCCCAGCGGCGTCGGCGCCGGGGCGCCCGCGTAATATCCCGGGGCGTCCCCCGTCCGATGCCCGCAGGCCCAGCCAGGCGGATCGGTCGGCGGGCCCCCTTCCACCAACCTCGAAGCCCGTCCATGAGCGCAGAGCAAGACGACCGGGGCGAGCTCGCCCTCTTGGCCGGAGCCCTGCGGCGCCACTTGCGCCGCGAGCGCGATCGCGGCCGCCGGCGTTTGCCAGCGACGGTCCAGGCCATGGCTCCCGGGGCCCATGTCGGGCCCCAGCCGAAGTCGGCAGCGGGTGACCCGGTCGTGGCCGCCGCATCGCCCGCCTCTGCGCCCCCCGCCCGGCCCTCGGCCGTCTCTTCCGGCGAGGCTACGCCGGCCGAACTCCTCAGGCCCTCACCCGCCGCTGCCCGGCCTCCCGCCCCCCAGCCGGCGGTGACGGCCCCGGTCAGCGAGCCCTCGACGGCCGCGGTTGCCCAGGCGGCTGCGGACCTCGACGCCCTGGGCCGCGCCGTGGCCTCCTGCAGGGCCTGCAGCCTGTGCGAGAGCCGCAACCAGACCGTCTTCGCCGACGGGGATCCGCAGGCGCGGGTGATGTTCGTGGGCGAGGCCCCGGGGGCCGACGAGGACCTCCAAGGAACCCCCTTCGTGGGTCGAGCGGGGCAGCTACTTACCGACATCATCACAAAAGGCATGGGGCTGGCCCGCGGCGACGTCTACATCGCCAACGTGCTCAAGTGCCGCCCGCCCGGGAACCGCGACCCCCAACCGGAGGAGAAGCGGCTCTGTACCCCCTTCCTCGAGCGACAGATCGAGCTGGTCGACCCCCAGGTCTTGATCCCCCTCGGACGCCACGCGGCCCAGCACCTGCTCGGCTCCGACGCACCGATGGGCCGACTGCGTGGCCGGGTCCACCGCCACCGGGGACGGGCCGTGGTGCCCACCTTCCATCCGGCCTACCTGCTGCGGAGCCCGGATCAGAAGCGAGCGACTTGGGAAGACATCCAACTCGCCATGCGCGAGATCGGCCTGCCGATCCCGCAAGCGCGGCGTAGCCGAGAGGACGGCCGGGGGTAGAGGCGTTTGCTCCGTGGGGACCGCACTGGCGCCGCGCTCGTGTTGACCCCCCCCTGGGGCACGGCTATCCTCCCCCCGCCCGGGCCGCAGGCACTACAGGCGCTCGCGAGCGCCGACCCTGGGACCCGCGCACGGCACCTCGAGTCGGTCGACGGATGCATCCGTCAGGAACACCTTCGACTCAGCTCTTTCCCCATCATCCACTGCGCCGCTCCGCGGTCGGCCTGCAACGCGTTCAGGCCGCGCCGCATCCGGGTCCCCACCCCGGTCGGTCCGGACGAGTTCGACACTCGCCCGCTTCCGCACTCGCCCCGCGGACAATTGCCCTTCCGGCAATGGTCCCGTGGCAGGTGTGGTGCAGACTCATCCCCCCAATCGGTTTCGACTGCACCCGGTCGCGACCGACTCGCCAGCGCCGGTTCACACGACGCCGCGCAACCTTCGAGCAGGGATCCCACAGGAAGGTCCTGTAACTGATGCGCCTCCGCACACTCCTCGTCCCGTCCCTCCTGACGCTCCCCGTCCTCTCCTGCCAGTCGACCCAGCCCGGCGACGCCGAGCAGGGCACCGCGCAGGACGGGGTCAACGCGTCCGCGCCGGTCGCCCAGCAGGATCCCGGTGAAGTACAGCCGCGCGAAGCTCTGCTGGAGGTCTCCGCCGCGTCGGCCGTGCCCTCCGCCCAGCCCGCCAGCGTCTCGCTGCGTCAGGACTCCATCCTCGAGGACGCCGCCCAGCGCCGTGCTCTGCTCGAACAGCGCAAGCGCGTGCTCGTCGACGAGTACCTGCGCGACGCCACCGCCCAGATCGAGGCCGAGAACTACGCTGGAGCGCTCGAGGCCATCGCCAACGCCCTGGATCTCCTTCCGGGTGACCAGACCGCGCTGGAGAGCCTGCAGCGGGTCGAAGGTCTGATGGGCGACGACTACGCCACCGCCAGCTCCCTGCTCGACGACGAGGTCGAGCGCGAGGTGGTGCGCCGGGCCCAGGCCCGCATCGAGGCCAAGCGCGCCATCGCCACGGGCGAACAGGCCATGCGCGACGGCGACTACGACTCCGCCGTGTTGGAGTTCAAGCGCGCGGAACTGATCCTGGGCTACAACCCGCTGATCAGCTCCGACGACCTGGACCTGCAGAGCGTCCAGCGCCTGGTCGCCGCCGCGGAGCAGGAGCGCGACAACTCGCGCCTCGAGGCCGCCGAGCGCCGGGCCGTGGAGGCTGCGACCGCGGCCGCCGCCAAGGTCGAAGAAGAGCGTCGCTACCGCGAGAACACCCTGCGCACGCTCTACGAGCGCGCCAACGATGCCTTCCTGGCCGAGCGCTACGGCGACGCCGAGGCCCTCGCCGACCAGATCCTGCTCCAGGATCCGGCCAACGAGGCCGCGGGCGAGATGCGTGAGATCGCGCGCACGGCCCGTCACCGCAAGACCGACACGGAACTGCGCCGCCGCTACCGCGAGGAGTGGATCCGCACCTTCGAGGACCTGGACACCCTGGCGATCCCCCAGACCGACGTGGTCGTGATCGACGACCTCGAGCGCTGGTACCGCGTCAGCCAGCGGACCGCCTACGAGTTCGGCGGCGTCGGCTCCAACGCGGACCCCGAGCGCGAAGCCGTGCTCCAGGTTCTGCGCGACACCCGCGTCGAGGCGCGCTTCGGCGCCGATGACGACGGCGCCGAGTTGGCCGTGGTCGCCGCCTACCTGCAGCAGCGCACCGGAATCAACTTCGTCGTCAGCCCGCGCGTGATCGACGAGCTCGACGAGGAAGAGACCACGGTCACCCTCGACCTGCCCGCGCGCAGCGTGTACAGCCTGCTCGAGCTGATGACCGACACCTCCGAAGGTCTCTTCTGGAAGATCCAGGACGGTGTGGTCAAGTTCGTGGTCGCCGAGGAGATGACCGGGGGCCAGGTCCTGAACATGTTCGAGGTCAAGGACCTCGTCACCCCGATCCAGGACTACGTCAGCCGCGAGATCAACGTGCTGCCGTCCCAGGGCATCGAGTATCCGGAAGAGGATCTTCCCGAGCGCGACGCCCTGGTCCTCACGGGCGACGACCTGACCGACCTGATCCAGAACAACATCGCCCCCGAGTCCTGGGCGAACGACGATCGCAACACGATCGAAGTCACCGACAGCGGCACCCTGGTCGTCAACCAGACCCCCGAGGTCCAGGCCGCGATCGGCAGCCTGCTGAAGGACCTGCGCGACTCCAGCGGCATCATGGTCGACATCGAGGCCCGCTTCCTCGAAGTCGAAGACAACTTCCTCGAGGACATCGGCGTCGACTGGCGCGGCCTGGGCCAGCCCGGCCTCGGTCAGGACGCGTTCTTCAACGACTTCGGTGACCCGAGCGCGATCAGCGGCCTGGCCGGTGACGACGACATCATCGGTACCGACCTCGACACCGGCGCCTTCTTCGACACCGGCAACGGGGACGTGAAGTCGCGCATCGAGAACCTCTACGACAACGGGCTCGGCAGCGACTCCTTCAACGGTGCCGGCGGCCTCTCGTTCCAGTGGACCTACCTGAACGACCTGCAGTTCGAACTGATCCTGCGTGCGGTCAGCAAGAGTGAGCGTCAGGAGCTGGTCACCGCGCCGCGCATCCTGATCTTCAACACGGCCCGCTCGCACTTGTCGGTGCTGAACCAGCAGGCCTACGTCCAGGACTACGACGTCGAGATCGCCACCGGTGCTTCCATCGCCGACCCGATCATCGCCGTCGTCGAAGAGGGGGTCGTGCTCGACGTGCGCCCGGTGGTTTCGGCCGACCGCCGCTACATCACCCTGGAGCTGCGGCCCACGGTCGCCGAACTCCAACGTCCGATCCGCGAGATCACCACGGGTCTCGCCAACCTGACGCCGGTCACGATCCAGCTGCCCGAGCTCGACATCCAGAAGGTCCGCACGACGGTCCCGCTGCCCGACGGTGGAACGGTCCTGCTCGGCGGTCTGAAGGTGCACACGGAGCAGAACTACTCCGCAGGTGTCCCGATCCTCAACAAGATCCCGATCCTGAGCTTCTTCTTCGAGCGCAAGGGCACGTTCATCGCGAACCGCAAGCTCCTGATCCTGCTCACCGCTGGCATCGTGATCCCGCGTGAGTTCGAGCCGAGCGAGGCGACCATGAACGCCTTCGCCGGAACGCGCTGACGAGCCTCGAGCAGAGGACGTCGCCCCCACTCGGGGACAGAACCGCGGGCCGGTCCTTCAGGGATCGGCCCGCGGTCGTTCGGGGAGGCCCGGAGATGAATCGAGGCGATCTCGAAATGCGATCGACTCAGCGCGAGGTTCGGACGAAACCACCGGCCGGTGTTCGGGTAACCTATGCGCCACAACTGCCGGTGAGGGCCAGATGCCCGCCGGCGCCGGACCGTTACCAGCCCTCCAGTAACCCCGCTGCCGGACCTCGTGGGACCTCTTCCCGGAGTCCTGAAACGTCGCGGTGACGCTCGGCGGCCGGTCAACGCTGACAAAGAGCTTCGAAGCTCCCCTACCGCGAGTCAGACCACGGCGCGCACGCCGTCCACCTCCCCCCCCCCGGGACCCCGTGCCCAACGGTCGCCTGCCGCGACCCGCCGACCCTTCACTGGCGACGATCATGATTCCGATCTCCCGTCCTCTCCGCACTGCCGCGACCGCTGCCCTGAGCCTGGCTCTGGCCAACCCTCTGGCGAGCGCTTCCGCGATGCTGACGAGCGCCTCCGCGATGTTGACGAGCGCTTCCGCGATGTTGACGAGCGCTTCCGCGATGGTGCCGACGAGCACCAGCGCGTTCGGCGGCCAGGCGGTCGACAAGACCGAGACCGAGCTGCGCGAGGACATCGACTTCGCCCGCGGACTGGCGGCGGACTGGCAGTTCATCGACCTGGCCGAGTCCGTGCTCGAGGGCCTCGCCAGCTCGAAGCTGGACCGGGATCTGCGCCAGGAGCTCGAGCTCGCCCGCTGCGAAGTCTACGGCGCCGGCGCCCGCTACAGCGCCGATCCGAACCTGCGCGAGCAGCTCTTCGTCCAGGCCCTGGACTCGTACCGCAACTACATCGACAACAACGAGCGCTCACCGGTGATCGCCGACGCCAAGCGCTCCTACGTCGACCTGGGGGCCGCCTACATCGCCTCGATGGAGATGGCGCTCGAGGACGCCGTGGGCGAAGAGGCCACGCGGATTCGCGAGACCCTGGCCGACCGACTCGAGGAGCTGCTGCAGTACGCCGGCGAGCAGGTCGCCGAGCTGAACGCCGTGACCGGGCTGACCGAGCGCGAACGTCAAGAGCTGGCCAAGCTGATGCTCTACCGCGCCCAGATGGCCCTGACCTACGGGCGCTTGGGTGACGACTACTCCTCCTACCTGGACAGCGCAGCCACCTTCGTCGAGGACCTGACCTTCGCGTTCGGCTCCACCAGCGGTTGGGGCCTTTCGGCCTATCTGGTCCTGGGCGACGTCTACAAGGCCCAGGGTGCGCCGGCCGACGCGGCGGACATGTACGTCTTCGTCGTCGACACGACGATCCCCTTCGACCGTAGCGCGTGGTCGGCATGGATCGCCGAGGCCCAGCCCTCCCAGGCGCGCCTGGACGGCCTGTGGTACTTCGTCGAACTCGGAACGCCGAAGCTGATCGAGGCCCAGCTCGCCGCCGGCGACGCCGAGGGCGCCCTGACCTCGGCCCTGCACTTCCAGAACACCTGGCGGCGCGAGGGCTTCAACCTGTCGCCCCAGGGCTACCTGGCCATGCTGTCCGTGGCGCGGACCCTGCTCGACGTCGGCGGGTTCCTCGGCGGCGATCGCGAGGAGCTGGCCTGGTTCGAGTCCTACGAGGCCGCCAAGGACGCGGGCAACAACGACCGGCGCATCCGCCCCTCGGCCGACCTGGCCTTGGAGTTGGCTGGACTCGTCAACGAGCAGAATGTCGGCAACACGCTGCAGATCCGCGCCCAGCGCCTGATTGCCGACGCGATCGGTCGTCCGGGGGTCGAAGTCGACCTGACCGTGCTCTTCGAAGCGGCCAAGGGCTACTACAACAGCCAGGACTACGACCGCGCGATCGGCGCCTTCCGCTCGGTGATGGCCGCCGCCAAGGACGAGACGGCGCGCCGCCTGCACTACCCCAAGGTGCTGTGGTACATCGGTCGCTCCTTCCAGCGCCTCGACCGCCAGTTGGAGGCGGCCATGGCCTTCCGCGAGGGTATCGAGCGCTGGAGCGGCGACGCCGAGTACGACGCCCAGAACGCCAACGGGTACTACAGCGCGATGCAGCTCGTGCGTCGGACGATCAAGGACGACCAGGAGATCGAGCGTCGTTTCCGGGAGGCCGAGTCCTACAAGGCCAGCCTCGGGGACAACACCGACATCGTCTACACCCAGGCCATGCGCGCCTTCGACGAGAAGGACTTCGACTTCGCGCGCGAGACCTTCCAGCAGGTCGAGAGCCAGGCCACCAACTACGAGAAGTCGCTGGTCAAGGCTGCCCGCTGCTTCTACGAGACCGGCAAGCTCGACCAGGCGCTGGCCGAGTTGGACGCCTACCTGCAGAACTTCGTCGCCGACCCGCGCAACCGCCTCGGTCCGACCGAGACGGCCAGGCAGGCCGCCCGTGACGAGGCCACCGCGGAGGCTGTCTACTTCCAAGGCCAGATCGCCTGGGACCAGGGGCGCCACGCCGACGTCGTCAAGCTCTACGGCGACTTCGCGGACCGCTTCCCCGGCCAGAGCGACCTCGCGGCTGCGACGCTCTACTACTGCATCCAGTCGAGCCTGGAACTCGACGACCTGGCGGGTGCCAAGCGCTTCGAGCAGCGGCTGGTCAAGGAGTTCCCCACCGCCCAGTGGACGGGCAACGGGGCGACGCGCCTGTTCAACCACGTCGCCGACGCCCGTGATCGCGCCCTGCAGGCCGGCGACGTGGAGGTCGCCAAGCAGATGCTGCGGGAGATGGCGAGCTACCTCGAGATCTCCAACAGCCTGGCCACCACGCCGTCCTTCCGCTCGCTGCTGCAGGAAGCGCGCCTGTGGCGCGACCTGGGCGAGTGGTCCAAGGCCGAGGTGATCTTCGCCGGCCTGGCGCGTGACTACGCGAACTCTAGCGACGCCCAAGAAGCCGGCACGATCGAGAGTTCGGTCATCCCCGACCTGGCCCTGTGCCTGATCGAGCAGCGCCGCAGCGCCGAGGCCCTCGAACTGCTCGTCCCGCTGGTACCCGACCCCGAGGACAAGGAAGCCAAGGTCCCGGCCCAGGCCACGATCGAGACCTTCTGCCGCGCGGTTGCTGGCTGGGTCGAGGGCGATCCCTCCAACCCGACGATCGTCCCGGGCGTCGGCGACGCGGCCCAGCTCGATCGGGCGGGCCAGTGGTGGCGCAAGATCTCGAACCGCTATACCAAGTGGCTCGACTGCGACTGGTACCAGACCGAGTTCAACCGAGCTTGGAACTACTACCAGTACTCGAAGCTCGACAGCGAGAAGCTCGAGGTGGCCAAGCAGATCGTGCGCGTGATCAAGACCGAGACGGGTTCGAGCTTCGCGCTCGTCGAGGACAACTGCGACGACGATCCGCGCGTGCGCGACCTCTTCCGTTGGCTCGACCAGCAGCTGTGAGCGACCGAGCCGTCTCTCACCCGCACCCCATCGACGTCGCTACGACCCCTGCACGGCACCCCTGCACGGCACCCCCGCACGGCACCCCCGCACGGCACCCCCGCACGGCACCCCCGCACGGCACCCCCGCACGGCACCCCCGCTCCAACGTGATGATCATCCAGCGCTCCACTGTCTCCGTCGCGCTTGCGCTCACGGCCTTGACCGTCGGTACCACGACGTACTTCGCGACTCCGGCCTCAGCAGCGTCCTTCTCGGTCGCAAGCTCGGCGTCCGCGACGAGTGCCCAACTCAGCGGGCGGCCGGACCAGGTCTTCGTGCGTGAGCGCCGCAATGTGCGACCGGTCACGGGCGTCGTCATCTCGGCGGACCTGAGTGGTGTGGTGATCGACGTCGGTGACCGCGAGCGACGCTTCAGCCCCGACGAGGTGGTCCGCGTGAGCCTGAACCAGGTCCCGGACTCCTTCAAGGAGGGTCGTGCTCGCGCGGAGTCCGGCGACTTCGAGAACGCCGCCGCCGCATTCGCTGCGGCGGCGGACGATTCGGATGCGAGTCCGGTGGTTGCTGCGGTCGCCCGCCTGCGCGCGGCCCAGAGCCTGCTTCGCTTGACCGCCACGGATCCCGGCCGCGCCTCCGATGCCGTCGCAGCGGCCCAACGGTTCGTCTCGAGCCATCCGAACCATCGGGACCTGCCCGAGGCGCGATTGCTTCTCGGCCGCGCCCAACTCCTCGCGGGAGATGCCTCCGGAGCCGCGAACAACCTGGAAGCACTCTTCCGCGAGGCCCAGGGCTCGACGGTGCCGGAGGGCTACGACGTGCTGACCTGCTATCGCGCGGGTCTCTTGGCGGCTGATGCGGCAGTGGCCGCCGACGACGCCGCCCGCGCCGAGACCCTCTTCGCCGCGCTCGACAGCGCCCTTCCGGGGGTGATCTCGGACCTCGAGGCGGACGATCCCAGGCTTCCCGAGCTCCAGAATCTGCGTGGCCTGGCCCAACTGGGAGAGGGCGTGACCCTCCTGGCCCGGGGTCGCTCGACCCAGGCGCGGAGCTTCTTCCAGACCCGCCTAGAAGTCGCCGAGGGCGCCACCGAAACGGTTCGCGCCGCGACCCGCCTCGGCCTGGCCCAATCCCTGCTCGCCCTCGAGCAGTCGCGCCAGGCGCAGATCGAGTTTGCCGGTGTCAGCGCGACCGTCTTCGGAGACCGCGACCTCCTGGCCGACGCCCTCCTGGGCCTGGCCGAGGCCTCTCTGGCAGCCGGAAGCGGCGGGCGTGAACAGGCCCGCGCATGCCTCGAACAGATCCAGCGAGAATTAGGCGACACCCTGGCCGCACCGGCAGCGCACACCTTGCTCCGCGATCTGTAGACTCTGGCGCCTCACGAGCGGGCGGCCGCCACTGGACTGCCCCGTCTCGAGGACACCCGCCTGCTTCGACCCGCCGCGCGCCCGAGCCCAGCATCGGCCACGGCCGCCGCAGCGGCAGAACGAATCAACTCTTTGGACCGGCGTGTGACGCCAGCTCCACAGGGTCGACCCCATCTCGACGCCCATTCAGCGGCGCCCATTCAGCGGCGCCCATTCACCGACGCCCCGTCGAAGACCATCCCCACCGGACCGACTCCCTCGGCCGGCACCAGGTCCAAGACCCTCAAGGAGTCCCGCGAGCATGATGCTCAGAACCCCCCAAGTCGTTCGGACCGCTGTGCGGTCCCTTCCGGTCCTGGCCGCAATCGCACTGACGGCATCCCCCGTCCTGGCGCAGGACACGGAGAGCGCGCCCGAGCCGGGTCTCTCGGTCGGCGGCCTGATCGCCGACTCCGGTATCTTCGGCTGGATTCTGATCGGTCTCTCGATCCTCGCCCTGGCCCTCATCATCGAGGCGTTCGTGTCGCTGAAGCGCGACAAGCTCGCCCCGCCGGAGCTGATCGACGAGATCCAGGCTCTGTTCGACGAGGAGCAGTTCCAGGAAGCGATGGAGCTCTGCGAGACCGAGCAGGCCTTCTTCACCCGCATCTGTGGCGCCGGCATCTCCAAGATCGGCCACGACTTCGCGGTGATCGAGAAGACCATCGAGGAGATGGGCGACGAAGAGTCGATCCGCCTCCACCAGAAGATCGGTTGGCTGGCGCTGATCTCCAACGTCGCCCCCATGCTCGGTCTGCTGGGTACGGTGTTCGGTATGGTTCTGGCGTTCAAGACGATCGCCAGCTCCAACGGTCAGGCCTCCCCGGCCGAGCTCGCCGACGGTATCTCCCAGGCGCTCCTCACGACGATGTTCGGTCTGGTCGTGGCCATCCCGACCACGGCGGCCTTCGCCTACCTGCGGAACACCCTGATCAAGTCCGTGATCGAGGTGGGTGCGATCGTCGAAGACCTCTTCGAGCGCTTCCGCCCCAGCCAGGGCTAGGTCTCACTGGACCGGGGGCGTCCGCGGCACGGGACCGCCGCGGACGCCCCTTCGGCGCCCACTAATGGGTTACTCCCCTGGAAGGTCGCCCCCTGCTCTCCCCCCGGCAGGTCTGGCCTCTCGCTGTCCCGCGCCCTCGACGCACCGTCCGGCGATTCGAACCCGCTAGGACGGTTGCCCGGCACGACCTTCCGGGTACTTCCTACCGGACCCGTCCCCCGCCATCGGGGAGCCGCGGGTCTCGCGCGGCTCGGACGTACCGCCGGCGGCCCCATCCCCGATGGATCCCACAGCAAGGATCCAGCCTCAACTCGGCGGCACCTCCCCAAGACGGTGCTCCACCCAGACGGCCCCACCCAGCCGGCCCCACCCAGACGGCCCCCTCCCCCCCGGGCCGACTCCCTACAAGGAGACCGCGATGCAGATGTCCAAGCACGATCCGGAGACGGATATGGAGATGAACATGACGCCGATGATCGACGTCGTGTTCTTGCTCATCATCTTCTTCATGATCATCACGGACCTGACCCAGCAGGAGCTGGAGCAGCTCGTCCTGCCGGTGGCCGTAGAGGCAGTCGAGGACAAGCCCGACAAGGACGAGCGTCGTCCGATCGTCAACATCAAGCAGGACGGGACGATCATTGTCCGGCGCGAGGTGATCTACACGCCGGAGGAGGACGACTACACCCGTCTGAAAGAGTACCTCGTCGACATGGCTCAGCTCATGGACAAGGACACCCCCGAGGGCCTCAGCGTCATGGTGCCGGACGATCCGATCCTGATCCGCGCCGACGAGAACACGCCCTTCAAGATGATCCAGAAGATCATGGAGCTCTGCGGACAGAAGGGCATCCAGATCTGGAAGGTGGAGCTGGCTGCGTCGCGGCCGCCCGACGAAGGCCCGGGCATCTGACCCGGCCCACGCTGTTTTTGCACCTCGAACGACCACGACCGCACCTAGACCGAGTAGCACCCCATGGCGAACCGACGCAAGCGCAAGATGGAAGAGGCGACGGCCACCAAGGCCGAGATGGAGATGACGCCGATGATCGACGTCACCTTCCTGCTGCTGATCTTCTTCATGTGCACGATCAAGTTCAAAACGCTCGAGGGCAAGCTGGCCGCCTACCTGCCCAAGGACGTCGGCGTGAACACCTCGAAGGCCGAGCCGATCGAGAAGATCGAGATCAAGCTGACCGTGACCAACGAGGGCTCGAAGCTGAACGCGAAGGGGACCGGCCCCTACGAGGGTGAGGGTCGCTACAAGTACGGCGCCGATCGCGAGCTCAGCTACTCGGTCGGCCCTGTCCGCTTCTCGACGGTGGCCGAGGTCAAGGATCGGTTGATCGTGCTCTACAACCCGACGGACCCTCGCCCTGTCACGATCGACCCCCGCAAGGGCGTCGTCTACTCTGACGTGGTCAAGGTGCTCGACGCGGCGATCCAGGCCAAGTTCCGCGAGATCACGTTCGCGGGGTCCTACGAGAAGTAGGCCGGCAGCGCCGCCCCACCCGGGGCCGGCCAACGATCGCGGCGCGGGGCGCCCTCCGGAGAACGGAGGGCGCCCCGCTCCCGTTCAGGAGCTGCTCGAACGTCGGTCAGAGCTCGGATCGCGAAACCGCTCGGTGGGAGTGGGTTATTCATCGGTGGCAAGGAGCCTCGTATCTCGAGGCTCGGCCCTGACTCGACCTGCGACGCGAGACGATTGCCCCCGGGACTGCCGCCGTCCTCGATCGCCGGAACAACGCCGAAGCGCGCCCTGGAGCGCGAAGGGAGATTGTGATGCTGGGAACATCCAAGCGACGCCGAGACCGCTCGGCCAAGAGAAACGAGAAGGCTCCGCAGGCAGAGATGGAGATGACGCCGATGATCGACGTCACCTTCCTACTACTGATCTTCTTCATGTGCACGCTCCAGTTCAGGACGCTGGAAGGGCGGTTGGCCGCCTACCTGCCGAAGGACACCGGTCCGGCATTGCGTTCCGCCCTACAACCTGAACCGATCACGATCGAGGTCCGCGTGGCGGCGACGGGGCTGCGAGTCGATCCGCGGACCGGCGTCGCCTGGACCGGTCAGGGTCGTTTCGAGTTCGATGGGGCGCGCGAGCTCACCTACCGGGTCGGTCCCCGCCAGTACACCTCGCCCGAGCGAGCCATCGCCCGCGTAGGAGAGCTCCACGCACAGGACCCCTTGCGGCGCATCAAGCTCGATGCCCGCCCCGGAACGACCTACGCCGACGTGATTCAGGTCGTGGACCTGGCGACTCGCGTCGGACTGGACGGGATCACCTTCACCGGTTCCTCCGAGTGAGGTCGGACCCCGACGCCTCGCGTGCTCCGGGAGAGCCGACAACCCAGACACGACGACCAACCCAGGCACGACGACCAACCCAGGCACAACGACCTTGCGACTCCCCCGGGGACCTGGCGGGGGGCCCGACCCACCTCCGCCCCCAACCACCCGGGGAGACGAACGGGCGCGGAGTGGGTTGCACCTTGGATGCGAAATCCGCGTCTGCTGTGGTCGGTCTCGGCCTCCTGGCTCCCCGGCGGGCTTCGGCTGGGGCCCGGCCGATCAGCGCGCCCGCAGCACTGGGCCTCTGCTCCGACTCTCCGCTCCGGCTCACTGCTCGAGGCTGGTCTTCCGAGTCGTGGTTCCGACCCGGCCCACCTACCGGGAGCGGTGTCCCCCTGATCGGGGCCGCGCACCCGCGCCGTCGGGACTCGAATTCTTCGGTCGCCCGTGGCGTCCCGCGCTCGGGCGGGCCTCCGTTTCCCGCCCCGTCCCTGACCGGAGCTCGAGGGTCGACTCGAAAGACCCCTGACAAGTGTCTTGGGAACGAAACCCAGGGGTCGGGGAGGGGTAGCTCCAAGGTCCGCGTCGAGAGTCGAGGCCGGGCCCGCTCAATCGCTCTAACCCCTTGACACGACGGCCCTTATTTCGCGGCTCGACGCTAGTCACGACAACCGTCAACTGCTATCGTCCGCATCACTTCGGACGGGTGGCAACACTCCGCCGCGACGCGCGCGTCGTGGCATGGTGTGCGACCCGATCGATCGCTCTACGGCACCGATCTGCGGCGCCGGATTCGTGAGCACGAATCCGAGTCGTAGCAGCCCCGCTGGGGCGCGAGGAGGTCCGGCCGCGTCGGCCGAATCGACTCCTCCTGCAGAGCCAGACGACTCGCCGAGTCAGACCATCCGCAGGGCCGGACCACCAACGGCCAGACCACACGCAGAGCAGGACCGATCGTCCAGCTCTGCGAGGCGACCATCGCCACCCGTCAGAACCCCATCCCCGAGTGCCCCAAGGCCCGAGTCGGTCCCCCCAATCGCGGACCGCGGTGACGTCCCCACCTCACCGCCGCGAACGACGAGCCAGACCGGACCCAGAAGCCCCATGCGAGAACCGATGAGGAAAGTCGCCTTCGCGCTGTCCCTGAGCGCATTGACCCTCGCCTCCTGCAACGCTGTCGGTACGCCCGACGGCGGCAGCACGAACAGCGACGGCACCGACATCGAAGCCACCGACTCGAACGGGCCGGCGGAGGGTGCTGAAACTGCGGACGCCGGCGCGACCGATGCTTCGGCCGGTAGCGGCGGCATGTCGCAAGATGGCTACCTCGACAAGGAGATCGGCCAGATTGCACTACGCGATCAGAAGCGAGCCATCATCGCCGAGGAACTCCTGCTCACCGCTCGAGACAAGCGCTCGCGCCTGCGTTTCGACGAAGCAGCCGAGGCCCTCGAGAGCGCGCTGCTGCTGACGCCCGACAACCAGGAGATCCGAGAGGAACTCCTGGAGGTCAAGCAACTTCTCGGAGACACCCAGGGCGTGGCTTCGGCAGCGACCGACGACCTCGAGACGCGCTGGAACCTGAAGCAACAGGAGCTACGCGCCAAGGCCGAGACGGCCCTCGAGAACGGTCAGCGAGAACTCGCCCGCGGCAACTACGACGCCGCCATCAACGAGTTCGTCCTCGCCCGAGAGCACGCGCGTTTCGCGCCGGTCGAGATGGCCGACGACGGCATCGCCGAGCGGGCCGAGTCGCTCCTGGCCCAGGCTCGCACCGCACGCACGGACGCCGCCGAGTCCGCACGCGCCAAGGCTGAGGAGCAGACCGCTGCACTGCTGCGCCAAGAGCGTGAGGCCGAGGACGCCCGCCGCGCCAACCGTGTCAACGCCGTCCTCGAGCAGGCCATCGGAGCCTTCGATGCCGGCGCCTACGATACCTCGATCGAGCTCGCCGACCGCGTGCTGCAGGAGGATCCGCGCAA
Source organism: Engelhardtia mirabilis (assembly GCA_007751255.1). GTDB lineage: Bacteria > Planctomycetota > UBA1135 > UBA1135 > Engelhardtia > Engelhardtia mirabilis. The sequence continues at coordinate 2,310,966 of CP036296.1, read as the reverse complement.
CGACCGCGCGATCGAGCTTCGCGATGCGGCCTTCCAGGCAGGACGCAAGGAAGTTCGCGAGAGCTACATCGAACGCAAGCGCGAGCAGTTCCAGCGTTGGGAGCAGGAGATCCGCGCCCTGCGGATTGCGGATACCGAGATCATCGGCCTGCCCGACGCGGAGTTCTGGGCCAAGATCAGCGAGACCCGGGGTCAGGCGACCCTGAGTGGTGGCAGCCAGACGTCGGCCGCCGACGTGGCCCTGCGCGCCAACCTCGCACAGCGCTCCATCCCTGGCCTGGTGGTTCAGGACGAAGAGAGCCTGAGCGCGGTCATCAGCAACCTGCGCGCTATCACGGGCCTGGCCCTGGTGGTCGACGCCGCCGCGGAAGAGGCGGCCTACGACGAGGGCGTGATCTTCGACCTGCGCCTCGAGAACCCCATGTCGGTCGACAAGGTCTTGAACCTGATCACCGACCTCGCCGGCGAGCAGGTGACCTGGACCGTGCGCCACGAGGCGGTCCTGGTCACGACGATCGAGAAGGCCCAAGGCGACCACGTCCCGCAGGTCCACGACGTCCAGGACATCCTGTTCGCGCTGACCAACTTCCTCAGCCCCCGTCTCGAGCGCCTGCGCCTGTTCGAAGACATCGAGGACGACGACGGTGGCGGTCCCTTCGGTGGCCTCACCGAGGGTCAGACCCTGATGGAGCCCGACACCCTCGAGGGCCTGGTGCGCGAGAACGTCGCCATCGGTACTTGGGACAACGACGGCGTCAGCCTGCAGGTGCTCGACACCGGCTACCTCGTCGCGGTCCACACCAACGAGGTCCAGGCCGAAGTTCGCCAGTTCCTCGACGACCTGCGAAAGTTCAACTCGTCGCTGGTGACCATCGAGTCGAAGTTCCTGACGGTAGCCGACAACTTCATCCAGGAGATCGGCGTCGAGTGGCGCGGTCTGGACAACCCCGGTGATCCCTTCACCGACCTGGACGACGTCACCAACGGTCTCGACGACAACGCCAACGCCGGCTTCGACAACGGTGGCGGGGGCGTCAACGTTTCCAACGCCGCGGGTCCGCCCAGCGCAGGCTTCTTCTACGACGACGGTGGCGACGGCGACTTCAAGGGCAGCACGTCGAACATCTTCGGCACCTCCCTCGGCAAGGCCCTGTCCACCGTCGGCGGGATGACCACCCAGTGGACCGTGCTCGACGACGCCCAACTCTCCTTCATCCTTCGGATGATCGAGAAGGACGAGCAGGTCGAGGTGGTCAACGACCAGACCCTGAGCGTGTTCAACACCCAGCGCTCCTACGTCTCGGTCATCAACCAGCGCGCCTACATCCAAGACTTCGACGTGGAGGTCGCGACGGCCCAGGCCATCGCCGACCCGGTGATCAACGTGCTGATCGAGGGCGTCGTGCTCGAGGTTCGCCCGACCATCACCCAGGACCGCAAGTACATCCGGATGGAGATCCGCCCCACGGTTGCCGAGGTCGTCAGCCTGACCACCTTCTCCACCAACCTGGGTGGTACCGTCGGTCAGCCGGTGGAATTCGAGCTGCCCGAGCTCGAGGTCCAGCACATCGCCACGACGGCGGTCATTCCGGACGGCGGCTCGATCCTGCTCGGCGGTCTCAGCCGCGTGCGGAACATCGAGCGTCGCGCCGAAGTGCCGTGGCTGGCGAAGATCCCGATCGTCGGCTTCTTCTTCAAGGAAGAGGGCTACAGCGACGAGAAAGAAAGCCTGATGATCCTGCTCAAGGCCTGGATCACGGACGTCCAGGAAGAGATCGCCCGACTCGAGCGGCGTTGATCCGCTCCCCTTCCTGACATCGACCCGAGCGGGGCCCGCTCCTCAGACGAGGAGCGGGCCCCGCTCGCGTTCGGCGAGGCGCATAGACGGTGGCCCGAGGCAGGATCGGTCGCCCTGTGTCAGAGCTGCATCGGATCGATCCTTGCCGATGGCAATCCAAGGGTCCGCCTGGGACCATGCTGCCCATGGCCCGACTGGACGCCGTCCTGTTCGACATCGACGACACCCTCTTCTCGACCACGGAGTTCGCCCAACGGGCGCGCCGTGCGTCCGTCGAGGCCATGGTCGCGGCGGGACTCGATGCCGACCCCGACCAAGTGCTGGAAGAGCTCGGCGAGATCATCGGCGAGTTCTCATCGAACTACGACCGCCACTTCGACCAACTCCTCAAGCGGGTCAAGCCCGAGGGGCTCGGCGGACGCAACCCGGCGATCATCGTGGCCGCGGGGATCGTGGCCTACCACGACACCAAGTACCGCGAGCTGAAGCCCTTCGACGACGTGCTCCCCCTGCTGGAGGGGATCGAGCGCGCCGGATTGCGCCGGGGGATTGTTACCCACGGCTGGACGACGAAGCAGGCGGAGAAGCTGGTCCGACTGGGCCTGGTCCCCCACCTCGATGCCGACGCGATCTTCATCTCCGACCAGATCGGGATCGCCAAGCCCAATCCCAAGCTCTACCTCGCCGCGCTGCGCCAGATGGGCTTGCCGCCGAAGCGCGTGATGTACGTGGGCGACAGCCCGCAGCACGACATCGCTCCGCCCAAGTCCTTGGGAATGGTCACGGTCTGGTCCGAGCGCGCCGCGAAGCACCGACTCGAGGGCACCGGGATCGAACCCGACCACGTGGTCTCGGACTTCGAGCAGCTCCGCCAGATACTGCGGGACGAGTACGCCGTCCCGCTCTGAGCCGCCCGCGGTCGCGCTCCTCGCTGGATGAGCTCGATCGGGTAACGACTGAGCGCCCGCCAACGCACGACGTGAACGCGACGCGGCACGCGCGTGGCCTGAGGCGTTCGTACGGTGCCAGGCACGAAACCGCCGCCTGAGCGCCACTCAGATCACCGCTTTCGGCGGTGATCTGAGTGGCGCTCAGGCGGCGGTTTCGTGCCTGGCACCGTACGAACGCCTCAGGTCAGCAGATGACAGGCCGCCGTGTGGGTCGTCGAAACCGCCACCTGGGACGGGTAGGTTTCGCGGCAGCGCGCCTCGGCAACCGGGCAACGCGTGTGGAAGTGGCAGCCCTTGGGCGGGTTGGCCGGCGAGGGCACGTCGCCCTTGAGGAAGATGCGCTCGCGCTTGGCCGTCGGGTCCGGAACGGGCACCGACGACAGCAGCGCCTTCGTGTACGGGTGCGCGGGCGACTCGAAGATCTCCTTGGTGTCGCCGATCTCGACGATGCGACCGAGGTACATCACGGCGATGCGGTCGGAGATGTACTTCACCACCGAGAGGTCGTGGGCGATGAACAGGTAGGAGAGACCGAACTCGGCCTGCAGGTCCTTCAGGATGTTGATCACCTGAGCCTGGATCGAGACGTCGAGGGCGCTGACCGCCTCGTCGCAGACGATGAACTTCGGCCGCAGGGCCAGGGCCCGAGCGATGCCGATGCGCTGACGCTGGCCGCCAGAGAACTCGTGCGGGTACCGGTTCGCCACGGTCGGGCGCAGGCCCACGTGCTCGAGCAGCTCCGCGACCTGGCGCTCGCGCTCGTGCCCCGAAGCGACCCCGTGAACGTCCAGGGCTTCACCGATGGCGTTGCCGATGGTGAGGCGCGGGTTCAGGGAGGCGAAGGGATCCTGGAAGATGATCTGCAGGTTCCTGCGCTGGACGCGCATGGCCCGGTTGCTGAGCTCGAACAGGTCGATCGGGCGCTCGTTCGGCTCGGGCCGGAACAGGGCCGATCCGCCCGTCGGGTCGAGCAGCCGCAGCAGGGTCCGCCCGGCGGTGGTCTTGCCGCAGCCGGACTCCCCCACCAGGCTCAGGGTCTCTTCGCGGTGGATGTCGAAGTCGACCCCGTCGACGGCCTTCACGTCGCCCACGTGGTGCTGCAACACACCGCGCCTGATCGGGAAGTACTTCTTCAGACCCCGGACCTCGATCAGCGGGGCGGTCTTGGTGGTGGCGCTCACAGCTTCTCGGCCTCCTCGAGGTGGTGGCAGGCGACGGTGTGACCGCCGTCGCTGTCGAGCGGCAGCAGGGGCGGCTCGACCGACGCGCAGAGGTCGGTGGCGATGGTGCAGCGGGTCCGGAAGCGGCAGCCTTCGGGGAAGCGCGTAGCCGCCGGGACGATGCCGGGGATCGTGCTCAGCCGCTGCCCCGGCGGGGCGAGGTCCGGCAGGGAGCGAAACAGCCCGATGGTGTAGGGGTGCCGCGGCCGACCGAACAGCTCCTCGACGCGCGCGTACTCGACCACCTTGCCGGCGTACATCACGGCCACGTGGTGCGCCGTCTCGGCGACGACCCCCAGGTCGTGGGTGATCAGCAGCACGCTCATACCCGTCTCGTCCTGCAGCTTGCGGATCAGGTCGAGGATCTGGGCCTGGATCGTGACGTCCAGGGCCGTGGTCGGCTCGTCGGCGATCAGGAGCTTCGGATCGCAGCTCATGGCCATGGCGATCATGACCCGCTGCTTCATGCCGCCCGACATCTCGTGGGGGTAGGCGTCGACCCGCAGCTCGGGGCTGGGGATGCCGACCTTCTCGAGCATGTCGATGGCGTGGGCCCGCGCAGCGTGCTTGTCGATGCCGCGGTGCAGCATCACCGTCTCCATGATCTGGTTCCCGACCGTGTAGACCGGGTTCAGGGCCATCATCGGCTCCTGGAAGATCATGGCGATGTCGTCGCCGCGGATGCGGCGCATCTTCTCCTCGGACAGCTTGACCAGGTCCTGGCCCTCGAACTTGATGTGGCCGCCCACGATCTTGCCGGGGGGGTCGGGGATCAGCCGCATGATCGAGAGCGAGGTGACGCTCTTGCCGCAGCCGGACTCGCCCACCACACCGAGGGTCTCGCCCTCCAAGATCTGGTAGCTGACCCCGTCGACGGCACGCGCGGTGCCCTCGTCGGAGAAGAAGTAGGTCTGCAGGCCCTGAACGTCGAGCAGAACGCGCTTCTCACCCGAAGCGCTTCCGTGTCCGGCGGCCGTCGTCTGTTCGGAAGCCAAGGTCAGACCTTCATCTTCGGATCCAGGGCGTCGCGGATGGCGTCGCCGACGAGGTTGTAGCAGGTGACCGTGACGAAGATCAGGACCCCGGGGAAGACCTGCACCCACCAGAACTCGGGGCTCTTGGACTCGTTCACCAGGCTGCCCCAGGAGGCCTCCGGGTGCTGCACGCCGAAGCCCAGGAAGCTGACGGCCGACTCGGTCAGGATGCCCGACGCCACCGCGAAGGCGGCGCTCACGAGCACCGGGCTCAGGGCGTTGGGCAGCACGTGGCGGAAGATCGTGCGCAGGTTCGAGAAGCCCAGGGCCCGGGCGGCGAGCACGAACTCCTGCTCACGCAGGCGCAGGAACTCACCGCGCACCAGGCGCGCCGTGCCGGTCCAGCGCACCAGGGCGATCACCACCACCACGATCATGATCGGCGGGATGCCGACCTTGTTGGGGTCGATGAAGGCCAGGGAGGCCAGGATCAGGAAGAAGGCCGGGATCGACTGCAGCACCTCGATCACGCGCATGATCACGACGTCGACCCAGCCGCCGAAGTAGCCGGCCAGGGAGCCGAGCACGACGCCGATGACCGTCAGCAGGAAGGCGGAGAGGATGCCCACGGCCAGGCTGACGCGACCGCCCCACAACAGGCGTACGAAGAAGTCGCGCCCCAGCTCGTCGGTGCCCGCCAGGTGGCGGTGCGGCGCGTTGGGCCAGGCCTCGCCGAAGCGCACCTCGGTCGGCGTGGGCGGCGGCAGGTAGCCGGTGATCGGGTCCGGCTTGGCGACCCGCAGGCCGGTCATGTACCGGCCGTTGGAGTCGAGTCGCGAGCTGGCGAGCCAGGTAGGCGGACGGAAGTTCTCTTCGTTGTGGGTCTCGGAGTAGCCGATCGGCACCGGCGCCAGGAGCGGGGGCTCGACGGCCACCATCGTCCCGTCGGTCAGTGCGCGCTTGTAGGGCGACAGGTCGAAGGCGGGAGCGCCACCACCGATCAACGCGGCCCACAGGAGCCCGGCCAGGGCGGGGACGCCAATGACGAGCGCCAGCTTGTAGCGCCTGTGGTCGCGAATGCGCTCACGGTCGCCGCCCAGCCAGCCGCGGTTCCACACCTTGCTCCAGCCCGGGTAGGTGACCAGCATCACCCAGAGCACGATGAAGACCACCGAGCCCCAACCGAGGCCCTCGGCCAGGGGGTAGCTGCGGTGGGCGATCAGACGCTTGCCGGTGCTCTCGGCCGTCGGCTTCGGGCCGGTCGAGACGTACTCGGCGCTGACGGCCAGGGCGGCCGACGCGAGGCTGTCGAGTTCCCCTTGCGGCGGAGCCCGGCCCTCCCTGGCGCTGGCTACCAGCGATTGGAACTCGGCCTCGAGATCGTTGAGCGCAGGGTGCTCCTGCGCGGGCAGGTAGGTCCGCATGGTCTCGATTCGCACCGAGACCGCCTCGAGCTCGCGCTCGCTCGCCGTCGCCGCCTGCTCCAGATCGGCCTCGGTCTGCGCCGCCGCTATGCGATCGACCGCGGCGCCGACCAGGCCGCCGATGGCGCGGTTCGCGCGCTCGTAGCCGCCGTAGTCGATCGCCACCAGCTTGTAGGGCCGGTCGTTGCCGATCAGCGGCGCGAAGATCGCGAGTCCGTAGAGGACCGCGAGGACCCACATGCCGAACTTGAACATCCCGCGATGCGCGAGCTGCTCGAAGACCAGGTCCCAGTAGTCCTTGGAGTAATTCGCGCCCTCGTCGATCAGCCGTGCGGGCCCACGCGGGCCCGGGCTGGAGCTTGTACGGGGGCCCGGATCGGGGCTCTCGCTGACGATGCTGCTCATGGATCTTGGCCTAGCTGTGCCGGATCCGCGGATCCACGAGGGAGTAGGTGATGTCGGACAGCAGGATGCCGATCTGGGTCATGATCCCGACGAAGATCGTCGTCGCCATGACGATGTAGAAGTCCCGCCGCAGGAGCCCCTCGTAGGCGTACTTGCCCATGCCGTTGATGTCGAACACAAGCTCGACGATGACCGAGCCGCCGATCAGGATCGGCAGGATCGACGCGAGCAGCGTGATCACGGGGATCATCGAGTTGCGTAGGGCGTGCTTGTAGACGACCACGTTCTCGCTCAGCCCCTTGGCCCGCGCAGTGCGGATGTAGTCCTGGCGGATCACGTCCAGCATGCCGGCCCGCATCTGGCGCGACAGGTAGGCCAAGCTGACGTAGGTCAGGGTCACGATCGGCAGGATCGAGTGCAGGACCGTATCCCAGATGTACTGGCCGGTCGTGAAGGTGTCGGCGTCCTTGTCGTGCAGCCCGATCACCGGCAGGAGATCCACGCCGGTCTTGCCGAACAGGAGGATCAGCATCAGACCGGCCCAGAAGGTCGGGATCGAGTAGAGGATGAACAGGCCCGTGGTGGTGAGGGCGTCGATGCGCGTGCCCTGACGTCGGACGCTGAAGATGCCCAGGGGCAGGGCGATGAAGTAGCCCAAGAGGGTCGAGACCAGGGCCAGGGGCACCGTGACCTTGAGGCGCTTGGCGAGCTCCTCGGCCACCGGCGTCTTGGTCTGCATCTCCTTGCCGAGGTCGAAGAAGTACAGCAGGCCGCCCCAGGGATTCTCGCCACTGTTCTTCACGCGGTCGCCACCGCCCGCGGTGTAGTACCAGCCGAACCAGTGGTCGATCAGCAGCTGTCGGGGCGCTTCCTCCTCGACCGAAACCGGCACAGCGGGCTCGTGACCGGTGACGGCGACCAGGGCATCGTTCAGCAACCGCGCCCGGGTCGGCACGTCCGCTCCCCGCGCCCGGCGCACGGCGTGCAGCTCGGTCAACAGGGCCGGGATCGCGTCGTCGCCGAAGCCGGCGACCTCTGCCACCGCGGCGTCCGTGTCGGTCGCGCCGAGGAGCCCCTTCACGGCGGTGTCGATCTGCGTGCGGCGCTCGTCCGAGGTGCCCGGCAGGTAGTCGATGTCGAGGGCCTTGCCCACCACCACCTGCCCCACGCCGTCGACCTCGATCCGCTCGGACTCGCGCTCCGTGTAGGGCGACGAGAACCAGGGATGGCCGTCCCGCAGCAGGTTGAACGGCCCCATGTAGTTCACGAACTGGACCACCACGTTGCGGTCCAGGCCGAACTCGCGCCGGAAGGCGTCGATGCGCGCGCCGGCGTCGGAGCCCTGGGACATGTTGCCCCCGGAGCTCATGCCCATCATGACCGTGGCCGGGTCACCGGGGGCCGCGTGGTAGATCCCGAAGATGACGAGAGCGACCCCGAACGTCGTCGGGATCATCAGCAGCAGACGCCGCAGGATGAACGCAAGCACGAAGGGTCAGACCTCGTTTTCGTGGCGGAAGGGAAACCCTGGTGAGACCACCACTCAGCGATTCGGGCGCGTGCCCGGCTCGCTCGGGTCGACGAAGTACCAGCGCCGGATGGAATAGCCCGGGTCGATCGCGAAGGCCTGGAAGCCGCGGATGCGCTTGGACATCGCGAACTTCTGCGGGACGTTGTAGCCGAACAGGTAGGGCTGCAGGTCGTAGAGGAAGCGGTGGATCGCCTTCCAGATCTCCTGGCGCTTGTCGAAGTCGACTTCCCGTTGGCCGGCCAGGATCAGCGCGTCGAGCTCGGGCTCCTGGACACCGGAGTTGTTCGAGCCCTCGACCTCGGGCGCACCCCACTTGCTGTGCCAGACCTGCTCGGGGTCGCTCTCGAGCTCGGGCACCCAGGCCAGGTTGCACCCGTCGAACTCGCGCTTCTTCATGCGGTCGAGGAAGGTCGCCCACTCCAGCGCCGCGAACTCGAGCCCGACGCCGATCTCGCCGAAGCTCTCCTGCATGACCAGGCCGAGGGACTTCGAGGCGTCGTTGCCCGAGGGCATCATGAACTCGATCACCAGGTCGCGGCCGTCGCGGTCGACGATGCCGTTGCCGTCGCTGTCGAAGAAGCCGGCCTCCTCGAGCAGCTCCCGCGCCCGCTCTGGGTCGTGGGGGAAGGGCTTGACCGAGTGGTCGTAGCCGGCCGAGTTGTAGGGGAAGGGCCCCGTGATCTGGCGCGCCAGGTTCTTGTAGTTGGTGATCAGGTAGTCGTCGAAGGGGAAGGCGTGGGCCAGGGCCTGGCGCACGCGCTTGTCCGACAGGTAGGGCCGCTGGGTGTTCCAACCCGTGTAGCCGTAGCTCCCCAGGTACTTGTAGCCCTTGTAGAACTGGGAGACGAAGTCGGGCTTCTCGGTCGCCGCGCCGAAGTAGTCCGTCGACTTGACCCGCTCGAAGTAGTCCAGCTCGCCGTTCAGGAGGGCCTGGAAGGCGGAGTTGTCGTCGCCGATGTAGCGCCAGCGGATCGTGTCGACGTAGCCGCCGTTGTCGGGATCGAAGTAGCCGTCGAAGCGCTGGGCCTCCACGTAGGACTGGTTCCAGTCGGTGACCCGGTAGGGACCCAACCCGATCCAGAGCTGGTTGTGGGGGTTCTCGTTGATGTGCTCGGCCTGGGCCGCCTCGGTCGCCTCGGGGTCGTACCAGGGGCAGTCGGGGTCCGACAGGTCGTAGATGTGCGAGGGCAGGATCGTGAGGTTCGCGCCCAGGGTGTGGATCGTCGAGAAGTACTGCTCCTGGTAGAAGAAGCGCACCTCGTGGTCGCCGAGCACCTCACAGTCGGTGACCTTCTCGAAGTTGAAGCGCTTCTCGTCGCAGTCGACGCCCATGTTCGAGTAGAGCGCCCACGAGAAGTAGACGTCCGCTGCGTCCATCTTCTGGTCGGCGATCGAGTAGGCCGCACCGTTCGCCTCCCCCGCGGCCGGATGCCAGAGGGCATCGTCGCGCAGCTGGTAGGTGAGGACGCAGCCCAGCTCGACGCTCATCACGTCGCCCGCGGGCAGCTCGATCAGGGACTCGAGGGCCGACCCACCGTCCGTCTGAGGTTCCACGCGCCAGCCGCCGTCCGCCAGCTCGGTGACCTTGCCGTACAGCACGTGGCCGTCGAAGGGCTCCTCGAAGCCCAGCGGCCGCACCCGCAGGGGCTTGGCGTCGTCGTAGCGCACCTCCGCACCGTCGGCGAGCACCACCATGTCCTCGACCTGGTAGCCGGTCGCCAGGCGCGGCTTGTAATCGTGGTACTCCCAGTCCTGGGGGGCCAGCGTCTCGTGGACCTCGTAGAGCATCCGCCGGGTGACGGCGGAGTTCTCGGTCACGTAGTTGGTGTGCTTGGGCAGGTTTGACAGGTGCACGATCACCCGCCCGCCGTAGAGGGGGTCCGGCTGGGCCGGCGTCGAGCCGTCCGCCAGGAGGCGATTGTCCGGGTGGAAGACGTCCACCGGGGCGGCGCCGGGGCCGGCCTCGTCGGTGGTCTTGGCCGGCGCAGGCCTGGTGCCGCCGGTGTTCCGCCCGCCGCCCGCGCCCCCGCTGCTCGCTGCGCCGCCCGCGGCGATCGAACTCCCGGAGTTCGCCGCGCCCCCACCCGGGGCGTAGGAACCGGGCGCGACCATCATCGGCATCCCGCCACCGCCCGACTCGCGGCGGTCCAAGTGCACCCGGACCGCCCCGTCCTCGATCTCCAGGGCCCAGAGCTGCCTCTCCTCCATGACGTCCGTGAGCTTGTTCACGAGCGCGACGTTGGCGTCGTCCTGGCGGGTGACCGCCGGCGGGGCCTCCCAGCCCTCGGACGAGCAGCCGCTCAGGAAGCCCGAGAACAGGACGGTCGGCAGCAGGAGGGGCGAAGCGGGCGCGAGGCGCCGCAGCGCCGAGGACGCAGGCCGGGCGGCGTCGTACATAGCGTTGTGGTTCGGAGTCGGCGTGGCTGTCGGCCGGGCCGGAGAGGGTCTCGCGTGCCCAGGGAGGGGTGCGGGGGCCCACAGGATACGCGCGCGGCGGCCCCGTTGCCCGCCCTGATCGCGGGCGAGGGGTCGGCCGAGGTCGAACACGAGCCCTCGCTCACAAGGCCCTACCCACGGACCGACGGGCCGCCGACAATCCCCCGCGACGATCGCTCGGCCCTGGGCACACCGATGCGAACTCGTAGCCACAAGTCGCTCCATGCAAACGACTTAGACGCCCACAACGGGCACGCACCCGCGCTTCCCTCGCCGCCTCACGCAGAGCCATGGCGAGTCAACCCGCTAGCATCCACCGCATGCGTACTTCGGGACAGGCCGCTTGGATCCGCACCGTGGTCCCCATCTCACTGCTCGCCGGCGCCATCGCGCTGGGGACGCGGATCACGACGACCACGCGGCTCGAGCCGGCGGACTTCACCTTCATCAACGGCACCGAGGTCCAGACCCTCGACCCGGCCACGGTCACCGGCGTGCCCGAAGGCCGCGTGCTGCGGGCGATCTTCGAGGGCCTGACGGTCAAGGACCCGGCGACCCTGGAGCCGATGCCTGGCATGGCCGAGACCTGGGAGATCTCCGAGGACGGCCTGACCTACACCTTCCACCTGCGCCACGGCGCCCGCTGGACCAACGGCGACGAGGTCACGGCCCAGGACTTCCTCTACTCCTGGGAGCGCTTCCTCAACCCGAGCACGGCCGCGGAGTACGCCTACCAGCTCTGGTACGTGAAGGGCGCCAAGGCCTACTCCACCGAGCTCGATGACCAGGGCCACCCCTTGCAGCCCTTCGACACGGTCGGGATTCGCGCCCTGGACGACCACACCCTCGAGGTGGTCCTCGACCAACCGACGCCCTTCTTCATCCAGTTGACGGGCTTCTACCCCCTCTTCCCGGTCAACCGGCGCTGCATCGAGGAGGCCCAGGAGCTGTACCCGGACACCTGGCAGTTCGAGTGGCTGCGGCCCGAGAACATCGTCACCAACGGCCCCTACCGGGTGGTCCAGCGACGGGTCAACGATCGCATCCGCCTGCGCAAGAGCGACAGCTACTGGGACCGCGACAGCGTCGCCTTCGAGACCATCGACGTGCTGGCGGTCGAGCAGTACCTGACCAACCTGAACCTGTACCTCCAGGGCGACGCGGACTGGATCAACTTCATCCCCAACCAGTTGATCGAACGCCTGCTGCAGCGCGAGGACTTCAACCCCACGCCCTACTTCGGCACCTACTTCTACCGCGTCAACACCACGCGGGCGCCGATGGACGATCCGCGCGTGCGGCGCGCCCTGGCGCTCTGCATGGACCGCAACGCGATCACCAAGTACGTGACCAAGTCGGGGCAGATGCCGTGGTTCTCGCTGGTGCCCTACGGCATGGCCGGCTACACGCCACAGCCCCTACCCCACGCGGCGCAGGTCGGCGAGAACTGGGAGTCCGGCCTGCAGAAGGACATCGAGACCGCCAAGGCGCTCCTGGTCGAGGCGGGCTACGGCCCCGACGGCAAGACCTTCCCCACGATCGAGATCCACTACAACACCAGCGAGACCCACCGCGACGTGGCCGAGCTGGTGGCCGACGGCTGGAAGCGGCACCTGGGCATCAACGTCAAATTCCTGAACCAGGAGTGGAAGGTCTACCTCGACACCCAGAACACCCTCTCCTACGACGTCTCGCGCGCGGCTTGGATCGGCGACTACCTGGACCCGAACACCTTCCTGGACATGTTCGTGACCGGTGGCGAGAACAACAAGACCGGCTGGGGCAACGCGCGCTACGACGAGATGATCGAGCTCGCCAAGCGGGAGACGGACCCGGAGCAGCGCTTCGAGTACTTCTACGAAGCCGAGCGCGTGCTGACCGACGAGCTGCCGATCCTGCCGATCTACTCCTACACCACCCAGAGCATCATCAACCCGCGGGTCGGCGGCTTCCCGGGCAACCTGCTCGACGAGCAGTTCCCCAAGTGGTGGTACTTCCGCAGCGACGAAGAGCTGGCCGCCGCGCGGGCGAGCCAGCCCCCGGAGTGGGAGCTGGTCGACGCTCCCGGGCCCGCCGACGGCCTCTATCCGCCCAATGCCCCCGCCGGCGTGTTCCCGGTGGGTGATCCCCGCCGCAGTCTCTCTCCCCTCCAGCTCGACTGACGCGGACGGTCCCTCTCGCGGACGCCTCCGTTCGCGAGAGACCTCGATCGCGGCCCTCCCGGACGGGTTGACGAAGCCGCCCCGCCCCCGCCCTCGACGCAGCGCCACCAAGCCGCCCCACCACGGACGATGCTCCAGTTCCTGTTCAGACGCCTCCTGTGGTTCGCGATCACGCTCTTCAGCGTGGTCACGATCTCCTTCTTTCTGATGCGCGCCGTGCGCGGCGGACCGTTCGACAACGAGCGCGCCCTGCACCCGGCGATCGAGGCCAACCTGGAGGCGCGCTACCACCTCGATTGGCCGGTCTGGAAGCAGTACCTGCAGTACGTGGGCCCGTTCAACCTGGACCACGAGGGCCTGGTGCTGTTCGGGGGCGACAACTCGAATGTGTTCGGCGGTGTGCTGACCGGTGACCTGGGCCCCTCGTTCAAGCTGCGCGACTACACCGTCAACGACATCATCGGCCAGTCCCTGCCGATCTCGATCGCCCTGGGTTCGGTGGCCATGGCGATCGCCCTGACCCTGGGCCTGACCGCGGGCATCGTCTCGGCCCTGCGGCGCGGCACGGCCCTCGACCTGGGCATGCGGCTGTTCGCCACCGTCGGCATCGCCCTGCCCAACTTCGTGATCGCGGCCTTCCTGATCATCATCTTCGCCTTCCAGCTCGAGCTGCTGCCGGTGGCGGGCTGGGGCAGTCCGCGCTACCTGCCGCTACCCGCGCTGGCCCTGGGAGCGCCCTTCGCGGCCTACATCGCGCGGTTGACCCGCACGGGCATGCTCGAGGTGCTCAGCGCCGACTACATCCGCACCGCCCGCGCCAAGGGCCTGCCCGAGTGGCTGGTGCTGCTGCGCCACGCGATCAAGGGCGGCATCCTGCCGGTGGTCTCCTACCTCGGCCCGGCCACGGCCGGCATCCTGACCGGCAGCCTGGTGATCGAGCGCATGTTCGCCATCCCGGGCACCGGCTCGCACTTCGTGGGCAGCGCGCTCAACCGTGACTACACCCTCGCGATGGGTGTGACGATCCTCTACACGGTGCTGGTCTACGGGCTCAACACCCTGGTCGACCTGGCCTACACGCTGCTCGACCCGCGCATCGAGTTGGAGAACTCCTGATGGCCTCCAAGCACAAAGAGGCCGCCGGCTACGACTCCGGCAGCGGGCGCTTCGACCTCGACGCCGGCCAGCTCCAGGCGCTGTTGAACGAGGCCAAGCGCTTCAAGGGTGAGAGCCTGTGGCAGGACGCCTGGCGCCGGCTGGGCCGCAATCGTGGCGCCTGGTGGAGCCTCGTGTTCCTGACCCTGTTCGTGGGGTTGAGCTTCTTCGCGCCGGTCCTGCCCCTGCCGTCGCCGATGGCCCTGGACCCCCAGTCCGAGCCCCAGCCGCCCTTCCTGCCCTGGGAGGCCTCCCCGCGCCTGCCCGAGAACCTGCCCCCCGGGCGCAGCTTCGAGTTCGGAACCGGCGCCACCTCGTCCCTGGGCGCCTTCGCCGACAACGCCTGGCGCCACCGCACCTTCCTCGACTTCCAACTGCGAGCGGAGTGGCTGCCCGGGGACCCGCCGCCGGGCGGCGACGAGCTGCGCGACCTGGTCAAGGCCGCTTCGGGCCGCTCCAGCGCCGTCTTCGTCAAGGATGGCGACGAACCCGGCACGGTGATCGAGCGCCACGCCGTGCCCCTGCGCGACGGCGACCGGGCGCGGGTCGAGTACCGCCCCACCGGCTTCGACGGCACCGCCCAGGTCCTGGTCGTCGGCCGCGACGCTGGCGCGCGCGAGGCCTGGGTCGACTTCGAGGTCGACCTCGACCGCGGGGCACTGGAGTCCTACGAGGTTCGCACCTCCGGCGACGGCATCGAACTGGTCTACACCCTGGGCGACGAGGGCGACCAGTTGCGCGACCGGCGCTACCTGGCCGAGGTCCGAGGCGCTGACGGGATCACCGTCACCCGACTTCGAATCGACGGCGAGCGGGTGCCGCTCAGCTGGTCGGTCGACGGCGGCGCGGACCCCGCCGGCCTCGACGGTCAGACCGACGCCGCGGACGACCTCGTGGCAGCCCTGGAGAGCGCCGATCAGATCGACCTGCAGCACCTGTCCGAGCTCCAGGTGGTCTCCCAGGACGGCGAGCGCTCGATCGTCGTGCGACGCCAAGCGGTCCCCGCCATCGGCCAAGAGGGTCACAACCACGCGGACCTGGCCCGCGCCGTGCGCGCCGAGATCGCCTCCCGCGGCTCGCGCGCGGCGCTGCTGGAGATGTCCCACCTGGACGGCATCTGGGACCTCAATCCCCTGGACCGCGCCCTGGTCTGGGTGCGCACCAAGGTCTTCGGGCTGTGGCAGACCGGGCCGCTGCTCGGCACCGACAACAAGGGCCGCGACCTGCTCGCGCGCATCGTCTGGGGCAGCCGCATCTCGATCCAGGTCAGCCTGGTCGCGACCCTCTGCTCGCTGTTGATCGGCGTCACCTACGGCGCCTTCAGCGGGCTCGTGGGCGGCCGCACCGACAACCTGATGATGCGGATCGTCGACGTGCTGTACTCGGTGCCGTTCATCTTCGTGGTGATCTTCCTGATCACCCTGATCAACGAGTACCGCACCGACCTGGCGGACTACGGCATCGGCTACATGACCGTGTTCTACGTGGTCATCGGCGCGATCTACTGGCTGACGATGGCGCGCGTCGTGCGCGGCCAGGTGCTGAGCCTCAAGAACCAGGAGTTCGTGGAAGCCGCGCGGGTCCTGGGCGCCTCGACGCCGCGCATCCTGTTCGTGCACCTGGTGCCCAACGTGCTCTCGATCGTGATCGTCTACCTGACCCTCACGATCCCGGCGGTGATGCTATTCGAGGCCTTCCTGTCGTTCCTGGGCCTGGGCGTCGAGCCACCCAAGGTGAGTTGGGGCCTCTTGGCCGTGGACGGCACCGAGGCCATCAGCGCGGTCAAGACCTTCTGGTGGGTCGTGGTCTTCCCGGCCATGGCCATGGGCTCGACCCTCTTGGCCCTCAACATCCTCGGCGACGGCCTGCGCGACGCCCTCGACCCGAAGCTGCGAGGGAAGGACTGACCATGGCCGACGACCAAACGACGATCGCCGTGCACCACACCAAGCCCGTCCTCGACGTGCGCAACCTGGGCGTGCGCTTCGACTCCCACATCGGAGCCGTGCGCGCCGTGCGCGACGTCAGCTTCACCCTGGAGCCCGGCGAGACCCTGGGCATCGTGGGCGAGTCCGGCTCGGGCAAGTCCGTCACCAGCCTGGCGATCATGGGCCTTCTACCCATGCCGCCGGCGGTGGTCGAGTCCGGTGAGGTGCTGTTCGACGGCCGCGACCTGTTGACCCTGCCCCAGCGGCAGATGCGGAAGATCCGCGGCGGCGCGCTGTCGATGATCTTCCAGGACCCGATGACGTCCCTGAACCCGCTCCTGACGGTGGGCAAGCAGCTGGGCGAGGTGCTCGCGATCCACGAGGGCCTGCGCGGGCGCAAGGCGCGCGCGCGCTGCGCGGCGGCCCTGGACAACGTGGGCATCCCCAACCCCGAGCAGCGCCTGGCGGCCTACCCCCACGAACTCTCCGGCGGCATGCGCCAACGCGTGATGATCGCCATGGGGCTGCTCTGCAACCCCAAGGTGCTGATCGCCGACGAGCCGACCACGGCCCTGGACGTCACGATCCAGGCCCAGATCCTCGAGCTGATGCAGCGCCTGCAGGCGGAGCACGGCACGGCGATCGTGCTGATCACCCACGACCTGGGCGTGGTCGCCGGCATGGTCGATCGGGTGCAGGTGATGTACGCCGGTCGGGTGGTCGAGAAGGCCCCCGCCGACCCGCTCTTCGCCCAGCCGATGCACCCCTACACCCGCGGGTTGCTCGCCAGCATCCCGACCCTGGAGGGCTCGCCGGGTAAGCGCCTGTTCTCCATCGACGGTCAGCCGCCGGACCTGGCGGACCTGCCGCCGGGCTGTTCCTTCGCCCCGCGCTGCACCCTGGCGAACGAGCGCTGCCGCGAGAGCGAGCCGCCGCTCGAGCTTGCCGGCGAGGGCCAGGGCGTCCATCGCCGCTACAGCGCCTGCTTCGAGCTCGACCGCCTGCTGCTCGACTCCAGGGCCTCCCTGCCCGCCCCGACCAACAGCGCCGAAGAGGTCCAACGATGAGCCGTCCGCTGCTCGAGGTCACCGACCTCCACAAGCACTTCCCCGTTGGCCACAAGGGCATCTGGGGTGAACCCGCGGGCTACCTGCACGCGGTCGACGGGGTTTCCTTCGCCGTCGAGCGCGGCCAGTCCCTGGGCCTGGTCGGCGAGTCCGGCTGCGGCAAGTCCACCACCGCCCGCGCGGTGGTCGGCCTGCACCCCGCCACCAGCGGCTCGATCCGCTACGAGGGCAACGAGCTGGTCGGCCTCTCGCGCCGCCGCATGCTGCCCTACCGCCGGAAGATGCAGATGATCTTCCAGGACCCCTACGCCTCCCTCGATCCGCGCCAGACGGTAGGCTCGATCCTGACCGAGCCCCTGCGCATCCACCGCACGGTCAAGCCCCGCCAACGGCGCCTGCGGGCCCTGGCACTGCTCGACGCGGTGGGCCTCAACCCGCGTCAGGTGAACCGCTACCCCCACGAGTTCTCGGGGGGTCAGCGTCAGCGCATCGGCATCGCGCGCGCCCTCGCGCTCGAGCCCGACCTGATCATCTGCGACGAGCCGGTCAGCGCCCTGGACGTGTCGATCCAGGCCCAGATCCTGAACCTCCTGGCCGACCTGCAGGAGCGCTTCGGCCTGGCCTACCTGTTCATCGCCCACGACCTCGCCGTGGTGCGTCACCTGTGCCAGCGCGTGGCGGTGATGTACCTGGGCCGCATCGTCGAGATCGCCGACCGCGACGAGCTGTTCGAGAACCCGCGCCACCCCTACACCAAGGCGCTCCTGTCGGCGATCCCCGTCGCAGACCCGGTGGTCGAGCGCGCGCGGCGCCGGATCGTGCTCGAGGGCGACGTGCCCTCGCCCTTCAACCCGCCCTCGGGCTGTTCCTTCCACCCGCGCTGTCACCTGCGCGGCGAGGTCGAGGGCGAGCGCTGCTCCACCGAGCAGCCGCACCTGACGGCCCTGGCCGGGGCGGGCCGCCGCGAGGCCTCCTGCCACCTGGTGCAGCTCGAGGAGGCGCGCGTCCCGGTCGGCGGCTGAGCCCCCAGCGCGCCGCCGCCCGCGCGCCTCAGCGGTCCGGTCCGATCCGATCCCCGGCGGCCACCAGCACGTTCAACGTCGTGTCCCCCGCGAGCATCGGCGCCACGTCGACCGCGATCACCAGGGCGTCCTCGCCCTCCCCGCGCACCAGCACGAGCCGCGTGGTGGAGCGCTCGATCCACCCCTGCCCCACGGCCCCGGCCCAGGCCTCGAACAGGGTTTCGTCCCCGTCCAGCGGCACCGGATGCAGCTCTCCATCGGCTCCGGTGAAGGCGTAGCTCGTCGCCCGGTCGAAGGCAGCCCCGGCGCTGTCCGTCGGCGGCGTCGCGGCGCAGGCGCAGCACAGGAGGAGCGCGAGGGGGATCGAGGCGATCGGACGGCGACGGCGAATCACGGGACGTTCCTTCGACAATCGGTTCTGCGCGGGGATCGCACTGCGTGGGCCACCCACGGCCGTCGAGACTAGCGCCCCCAGCGGCGCGGCGCGCCGCCGCTTCCGGGTCGTTACGCTCCCGGTACCGCGCCTGGGCGGGTGCAATTGCCGCGCCCCCACGCCAACATCGCCCCATGACTCGCGCCCACCGATCGCTCCTGGCCGGACTCGCCGTCCTGCCGTTCGCCGTCGGCTGCGCGGCGTCGCAGGACGACCCCGTCGACAACCGGGAACGCCTCTCCGAGCTGGCCGCCATGGACGCCGCGCCGGCGACGGACGCGGAGCTCGAGGCCGCGCGAGACTACCTGCGCGGACTGGTCCAGTCCCTCAGCTCGAGTGATACAGGGGCCGTCCGCGACTGGAGCGAGCGCGCCGGCCGCCCGCCGGCTCCCAAGGTCCTGGCTGCCCTGGTCGACCGGCGCGACGCGAGCCTCGGCGCCGTGTCACCGGACGGCGTTCCCGGCCTGTACCTGGCCCAGATGGTCAACGGCGCCGACGACCCGCGGGCGGTCTCGGCCGTCGTCTCGCTGCTCTACGACCTGGATCCCCGCTGGCGCGTGTTCGGCTGCGAGGTGGTCGCGCACCTCAGCGGGGTCGAGGCCAAGTCGGCCCTGCGTGAGACGCTCGAGGACCGCGACCCGGCCGTGTCCGAGGCGGCGGCCAGTGCCCTGGCCCAGCTCGGGGACCCGGTGGGCCTGCCGATCCTGCTCGACGCCGGCCGACGCTGGGCGGACGCCGGGTCCGTCGGAGCCCTGCCCTACCGCCACCACTTCGCGCGCCTCGCGAAGGCCGACTTCGGCGACGACTTCGCGTCCTACGAGAAGTGGTTCGAGCTCCACCCGCCCGCGGTGCGCTGAGGCGCACCGACCCGCTCCCGATCGCCCGTACTCCCCATCGACCGCGCTGAACACGTGACCGACCCGGCCCCGCTCCCCGACCCCCTCTCGCCGACCCTGCTGCTGTTGCCGCGGCTGGTGGGCACGATCAGCCTCGCGATCGCGATCGGCCTGGCGTTCACCGCCCCCGACCAGATCGAGATGCGCTCGGTCTGGTGGTCGATCTGGATCTCGACGGCCGCCACGGGCTTGTTGGCCTCGCCCCTGACCATGCTGCTGCTGTGGCGCAACGGTCGCAGGATTCCCCTTGTCGACAGCGACGGTGAGCCCCAACGCGACCCCCGCGGCCGGCCCCGGACCCGCCGTGTGGAACGGCGCGGGAGCCGCGCACTCCTGAGAGGTCTGTTGCTCGAGTCGGCCACACTGCTGGTGCTGGTGGTGACCCTGCTCGCTGTGGTCGGTCTGGGCGACTGACGCAAACTCCGACGCGAGTTCAGCGCGGCGAGCGCGGAATTCGGAGCCTGAAGCAGGCGAAGCCGTCGATCCCGTCGTCGACCCGAGCCGTCCCCCCGTGCAGCCGCGCCACCCGATCGAACACGGCGAGTTCGGGCGTGGCGCTGCCGAGGTCCCCGCGGCCGCAGATCGTGAAGACCTCGTCGCGATCGATTCGGCCGATGTCGATGCCACCATCGATGAACTGCATCTCGACCCAGTCCTCGTCGCATTCGCAGGTCGCCAGGACCGAGACCGGGCGACCGTCCGGGTGCCGGTGCTTGGCCGCGAACTCCAACACGCTCTCGATCGCCATCTGCAGTTGATTGGGCCGCGCCTGAATCGGGTGGGAGGCGTCCAACATCACCTCGACGCGATCGGGATAGTCGATCGCAATGCGGCGGGCGGCTCGACGAACGACGTCGCTGAACTCGACCCGACAAGATTGCTCGGCACTCGGGTTGAGGGTCGCCAATCGAGTGAGCTGCCGCACCACCTCGAAGCCGCCACGTCCGATCGCTTCGATCTCGGCAGTGCTCGCCCGCGCCTCCTCGAACTGCGGGGGGAGCTGCTCTCGCAGTCTCGATCCGAGCTCCTCCAATCGCTGCAACGGTGCGCTGAGCGCCCGATCCAGCCCCTGCGTCACGACCTCCAACTCTCGATAGGCGTCGGCCAGGTCCCGCGCCGCCTCGGCCCTCGCCCGCTCGGCGCGCAGGCTGCCCAGGGTCGCCATGATGCTGCCCAGCAGGCCGTCCAGGTGACTCCCATCCGAACGCTTGACAACATAGTCCGCCGCACCGCGCCGCAGGGCCTCCGCCGCCAGCTCCTCCGAGCCGCCCCCGGTCAAGATGATCGAAGCGATGCCTGGCATCGACTTGAGCAAGTCGATCCCGCGCCCATCCCCCAGGCTCTGATCCACGAGCATCAGCGCGACCTCCGACTCGTCAAGGATTCGCCGAGCCGTGGCGAGATCGGGCGCGCTTCGGAAATCGAGCGGCAACCCTCTGCGATCGATCGCGCGACGGACGCTCGCGACGTCGACGGAATCGTCGTCGACGTAGAGCACAACGGGTCGATCGTCCCGTGATCGGTCGATGCTGGCCTCGGGCATGGTTCGAGGGGCGGGGTGAGGTTGACAATCCTAAGATCTAGGGCACCTTCAGCGCGCCCTGAGGCCAGCCCGGTTCGACCCCGCGCCCTGGACGCTAAATGGATTGTCTTGCGGACTCCTTCCCCAGAGACATTGCGCAAGGCGCGGGATCCGTCCAACCCTTGCGTCCTGCTCGGGGCAGAGCCCTGGCCGGGAGTCTCGGGGGTAGCAATCCGTGGTCCGCACTACAGTGCTCGGCATTCCGGCTCGGGCGACCTGAGCCCCAAGTCCACAATGGACCCTTTCCCCATGGCCGACCGTGACACCGGTTCGCTCGTCGACTTCTTCACGAAGCTCTTCGACACCTCTGACTTCCCGGCCCGCTGGCACTGCGGGAACTGGACCAGTCTGGAGGGCTGGATCCACATCCTTGCGGACACGGCCACCTTCGCCGCCTACTTCGCCATTCCGGCGGTCATCGCCGTCTTTGCCATGCGACGTCGCGACCTGCCCTTTCCGCGGGTGGCGTGGCTGTTCGTCGCCTTCATCTTCGCCTGCGGCGCGACTCACCTGATCGAGGCGACGCTCTTCTGGCATCCGTGGTACCGCCTGTCCGGCTTGTTCAAGGTCGTGACGGCCAGCGTCTCCGGGGTCACCGTGGGTGCGCTGATCACGACCCTCCCCAGAGCCCTCGACCTCCCCGGCCGCGCAGCCCTTTCCGATCGGCTCGAAGGCGAAGTCAAGCAGCGGGAGCAGGCCCGGCGCGAGCTGGCCAATCGCAACGACGACCTGGACCGCTTCGCCTCCGCGGCCGCGCACGACCTGCAAGCCCCGCTGCGAGGCATGTACCTGCTGGCGGGTTTCATCGAGGAGGACGAGGCCGAGAGCCTGTCCGAGGCCGGCCGCGAGCATCTGCGTCAGCTACGCGAGCGTTCGCTCCAGATGCAGCGCATGGTGCGCGGCCTCTTGGAGTACTCACGCTCGGGTTCTGGAGGCGTGGAGCTCGAGCGTGTCTGCACCCGGGACCTGGTGCAGGAGACCTGGAAGCAGGTTGCCGCGCCAGCGGGCTTCCGTCTCGAGATCGATGGGCACCTGCCCGACTTGGAGGCACCCCGGGCTCCGCTGCAACGGGTACTGCAGAACCTGATCGCGAACGCGGTCGCCCACCACGATCGAGACCAGGGTTCGATTCGAGTGGGCGCCAACCGCGAAGGTGACGCTTATCGGTTCACGGTCGAAGACGACGATCCCGGGATCCCCCCCGGGAGCCGCGAGCACATTTTCGAGATGTTCGCGCGCCTTTCCGACGGTGCTGTCGGCGATGGGATGGGATTGGCCCTCGCGGCTCGTGACGTGCGGATCCAGGGCGGGAAAATCTGGGTCGAGCCCGCCGAACCGAGGGGCGCCCGTTTCTGTTTCCTGTGGCCGATCGGATCAGGAAGCAGCGAACAGACGACAATCTTGGGGTGAGAAAGCTCCAGACCCAGCTCTCGGTCCTGATGATCGAAGACGACCCGATCGACGTCTCGGCCCTGCGCCGAGCACTGGTCAAACGCGACGACGAGGTCAACCTCGCCAGCGCCAGCGACGGTCAACGGGCACTGGAGCATTTGCGCGACCAGGGCCGAAGACGCGAGTGCCTGCCCCTGCTGGTGCTCGACTTGAACATGCCGGGCATGGGCGGTATCGAGTTCCTGGAGCACCTGCGCGCCGACCCGCTGCTGCGCAGATCGGTAGTGTTCGTTTTCTCCTCGTCGACTCTCGCCGCCGACATCGACCGAGCCTATGACCGACAGGTCGCCGCATACGTGGTCAAGTCGATCGATCGCGACGCCTTCGGTGACTTGGCGGACCTGATCGGCGCCTACGCGCGCTCGGTGTTCCTGCCCGCGGGTTGAGACACCTCGGGTGACGAAGATCGGTCGTCGGCTGAGCGCTGCCGAGGTCACGAGCTGGTAACGCCGTCGCGTCACCTCCCGGTAACCAGGTGAGGTTCTGCACGCGTCCGGGTTCGGACGGTCCTAGGGTCGGGGTCGACCGCTGGCACACGCCCCGCGGGCTCCCCCACTCGCTCGAGGCACCGATGTCCCGATCCACGACAACAACCGTCGCCGCTATCGCCCTGGCCTTGTCGCTCGCCGTTCCCGGAACGATCCTGACGACGATCGCTCTGACCGAGACTCGGCTCGCGGTCGACCTCGAACCGGGCGAGGCCGCAGTGCTCGCCGGCTCCCCCGGCGACGAGCCGCGAATTCTGGTCCGCGCCGGTCATCACCGGATCCTGGCACCCCTCGTCCAGGCGCAGGTCGTCGACCTGCGGCCGCGACGCATCGTCTTCGGCGCCGATGCCAACGACGACGAAGCCAGCTCCGACCGGCGCGAGGCGCTGCGCGTGCGTGCGCGCAACGGCAGCGTGCTGCAAATGCAGGAGCTCGAGGTCCATTGGCGCGTCGACCCGGACAACATCACGCAGGCCCTCGCCGATGGCGGAGCCGGCGATCCCCACCAGCCGGGCCGCGTGGCAGCCTTGGCGGCCGGCGCCATGCGAGACGCCTACGGGGTGCTCGAGTCGGAGGAGGTGGCGGACGCCCTGCGCGCCCGCGACGCGCTCGAGCTGGCCCGCGCCGACCTGGCGCGGCACCTGCAGCGACACGGACTCGAGCTGATCCAGGTCACGGCGCCCAAGCCGCGCTTCGACCGCGAGTACGAGACGGCGATCGAGCAGCGCAAGCTCTTCGAGCAGGAGGCCGAACGCCTGGCCACGGAACGCCAGGGCTTCTCCGCCCAGCGCGGCGCCCTGTTCGAGAAGACGCGCGCCAAGCTGGAGCTGGCGGCCGCCCAGCAGGAGGAAGCCCTGGCTGTGCTCGAGGGCCAGCAGGACGAAACCGTGGCCCAGATCCTCGACGAGGCCCAACGCCGATCCACGGCCCTGGGCCTCCAGGCCGCGTCGCGCACGACCGAGCTCGCGACCCTGGCCGCCAACACCTTGGCCGAGGGTCAGGCCCAGGCCGAGTCGCTGGCTTCGACCGTCGACGCCTTCGCCGAGCACGGCGACCTGGCGGTACGTGAAGCCCTGGTCGAGAGGCTCGCGATGGTCCGCTTCGAGATCGCGCCGCGTCGCGGCGAGGAGGACGCCCGATGAGGCTCGCGATCGAAGGGGTCCTGTGGGCCGGAGGCCTGGGCGGTCTCGCCCTCTCGCTCGCAGGTGGAGCCCTGGTCGCCAACTGCCTGCATTGGGTGCCCGTGGGAATGGTCGGCGTACTGGTCGACGACAGCCGCGGGGTGATCCCCGTCGAGTACGAGGCGGGTCGCCACTGGGTCGCACCCGGCGATTCGCAATGGCGTCTGCTGCCCGCGGGCACGCGCGACGCCAGCTTCAACCTGGGCGACGAGGGGCAGCCGCTCGAGATCCGCACCAGCGACGACCAGACCGCCCGCGTCGCGGCCAGTGCCCTGTGGCGCATCGCGCCCGGCCGAGCCTGGTCGGTGGTCGCCGGCGGACTCGACGAGCGCCTGCCCGAACGCGTGCGCGACGTGATCGAGGACGTGGCGCGAACCGAGCTCGCGCGCCTGGGCTCGGAAGACTGGTTCGACGTCGCGGCGCGCAGGGGCGTGCTCGACGAGATGAGCCCGCGCCTGGCCGAGGCCCTCGCGCCGCTCGAAGTGGAGCTGGTGGACCTGGTGCTGCTCGACGTCGAGTTCAGCCTCGAATACACCAAGAAGCTCCAGCAGAAGCAGTCGGCCGTCCAGAACCTGCGCCGGGCCGAGGCCTCCGACGCGGTCGAGCGGGTCCAACGCGAGCTGGAGCAACTGAAGCAGGAGGCTCAGACCGAGCTGGCCCGCCTCTTGGCCGATTCGTCGCTGGAACGCGCGCAGCGTCGAGCCGAGGTCGAGCGCGACCTCGAGCAGCGAGTCGGCCAGGCCAAGCTCGAGGCCGCGACGATCAAGGCCGAGGCCGAGCGCGCCCTGGCTCGGGCGGAAGCCGCGGGCCAACGCGCCGTCGCCGACGCCCAGGCCGAGTCACAGCGCCTGCGCCTGGAGTCCCTCGCCCGCCCCGGCGGACAAGCGTTCCTCGCGCGCCGCGCGGCACAAGGCCTGACGATCGAGCGGGTCCAACTCGACCCCGGCGACGAGGGCGTGCCGTCAGTGCTCGACCTCGACCAGCTCCAAGGACTGCTGGCCGGCGGCTGAGCGCGAGTGCCCCGTCGCGCTCCAAGTTCGACCGTCCGTCGGCGGCGGCGGGCCGAGGTACAGCAACAACAGCCAGAGCAGCTCGACGCCCAGATAGATCGCGTTGCGCGAGACGAGCTGCTGGGCCGAGTCCGTGCCCCACAGCAGCGCGGTCGTAGCCGAGATCAGCAGCGTCGACAGGCCCAGGGGCACGAGCACCAACGCCCGTGCCCGCGCGCTTCGGGCGTCCGCCGCCCGGGCGAAGCACACCGCGAAGCCGAGGGCGGCCCAGCACACGTGGGCCTTATGCACCAGGGGTCCCGCGATCAGCGCGGTGCAAAGGGTCAGGCCCCCGGCCCAGGCCACGGACTCGGCATCGGTGCGGTCGCGTCGACGCCAGAGCGCGAACAACAGCGCCAAGAAGTGCGCCGCCACCAGCCCGCGCACGACTCCATGCACCAGCCCCGGATCCAACTCGGCCAGGGCCGCGCGGGCCGCGGGATCGGAGTTGGTCACCGGCGTCGCGGCCAGGGTGCGGTAGGCGCTGGCCAAGAGGCTCTGTCCGGCCACGTAGGGACGGGCCTCGAGCAGGGCCTGGCCGCCACGCAGGTAGGGCTCCGCCACGACGTGAAACCAATCGCGATGGGCGTCGAGCGAGCCCGCCCATCCGAGGAACAGGGGCGGCACCAGCAGCGAGAGTCCGACCAAGGTCGCCAGGCCCACGCCCAGACCGCGCACCGAGCGACGCACCAGCAGCAGAACCAACCCGATCCCCGGCAGCACCTTGTAGGCCGCCGCCAGCCCGATCAGTGCCCCTGCGCGTCCGCCACGACCGGCGACGATCCAGTGCAGGGCGCCGATCAGCGCCGCGAAGGTGAAGGCGTTGGCCTGGCCGTAGGAGAGGTTCGAGTCCCACAGTCGCAGGGTCACGAGGGTCGTGACCCAGCCGAGCCAGGGCCAACGCCCGGCGGGGTCAACCAGCCGCGCCGCGCCGACCAGGCCGCCCACCGCGCAGGCCCAGCTGGCGAGCTGCCAGATCGCTGCCTGTAGGGCCACCGGCAACCATGCGAGGCAGGCCAAGAGGGCGGCGAAGAACGGAAGGTAGATATAGCCGTCGACGTCGAAGACCAGCGAGCCGCCAGCCATCGCGGCGGCTGCGTCCAAGTAGATGGTCAGGTCGTTGCCGCGCTCGGAGATCGCCCGTTCCCAACCGCGCCCGGCGATCAGCAGCAGCAGGATCGCGAGGACGACGAAGGCCCGGCAGTGCCAGGGCGACGGGCGTTGGGAAAGCGCGGCGGACATGCTTGGCGAGTCTAGGGTCCAGTTTCCAAAGATCGTCGGCAGCAACCACGGTCCGTGACGACCCGCGCTATTCGTGCCGAGCAGGGGTCGTCGCTGTGGGGCCCACGGGTGAACCGCCGCCGCCGGGGCCGGGACGCAGCGCGGAGCTGAGCTCCGGCAGCGCGAGAGGCGTGCACGAGGACCGATCCACGTCGCGCCCTCGCGAGGTGGCGCGACGGGGCCTCTGGCGGTCGGGTCGCGGATGCTGCCCGGCCTTCCGATCGAAGGCGCCGAGCACGTCGGAGAGCTCCGATCCGTGGTGGCACGAGCGAGCAGCCTCGGTGCTGGAGGAGTCGCTCCGAGTCCGGATGCTCGGCCGTCTCCCCGCCAGACCGCGAACCGCTCGGATCCGCATCTCGTCACCCGCCCGTAACCCCGCCGACCCGTGGGGCAGATCGGACCTGGTGCGCCGTAGTGTCCGCTCCGAAGGCTCGGCGCGCGTCGCGCCGGCCGGGGAACCCTCCATGCAAGACCGCCCGGGACTCGTGCGACTGCTCCTGCTCGGACTCGGGGCCGGCCTTTGCCTGTTGCTGGCGGTGCCCCTCGAGCTGGCCCCGGACCTCGTCCGCCGTCGTCGAGAGCAGCGGCGGGCGAGGTGCGCGGCTGGCTGCACCGGCAAGCGCGCAGCCTGACCCGACAACCCTCGGCGAGCCGGATCGGCGACCGACCATCGTTGACACCGGCGCTCACGGGATCGGGAGGCCCTCCTCGCCTATGATCTCGGGCCCCGCGCTCAGCCGCCGGGACTCCCATGATCGAAGTCGAGCACGTCACCAAGCGCTACGGCAGCGCCCTTGCCGTCGACGACGTCTCGTTCCGCCTCGGCGCGGGCGAGGTCGTCGGCTTCCTGGGCCCCAACGGCGCGGGCAAGAGCACCGTCCTGAAGATGATCTCGACCTGGCTTCCGCCGACCTCGGGGTCGCTGCGGGTGGCCGGGTTCGACGTCGAACGCGAGGCCCTCGAGGCGCGGCGCGAGCTCGGGTACCTGCCCGAGCACAACGCCCTCTACGACACCATGCGGGTGTTCGACTTCCTGCGCTTCATGGGCAAGGCCCGGGGCCTGTTCGGCCCGCGCCTGGCCGAGCGCCTGGACTGGGTCGTGGCCTCCTGCTCGCTGCAGGACGTCCTGCGCCAGCGGGTCAACCAGTGCTCGAAGGGCTACCGCCAACGCATCGGCCTGGCCGCCAGCCTGATCCACGACCCGCGGGTGCTCCTGCTCGACGAGCCCACCCACGGCCTCGATCCGCTGCAAGTCGTCGCCTTCCGCGACTTCATCCACGAGCTGGCACCCGGCCGCGCGATCCTCTTCTCGAGCCACATCCTGTCGGAGGTCGCGGCCATCTGCGAACGCATCCTGGTCATCAACCGCGGGCGGCTGTTGGCCGACGCGAAGCTCGACGACCTGCGCGCCCAGGCCGCTGAGCGCGGCATCGACCTCGAGCGGCTGGTGCTCGAGATCGTCGAAGAGCGCTCGGGCGGCCGCGAGGCGGCCCTGCGCGGCGGCGCGCGCCCCGGTGGAGGTGCGGCGTGAGCGACCAGGCCCCCCGACCTGACGCGCAGAGCGCGGCAACCGCAATGGCGCAATCGACTGCACCGTCTGCGGCATCCGCGACGGGGCGCGCCAGCGCGACCGGCCCCGCCCCCGGCTTCCTCAGTGGCGTGCGCGTGATCGCCACACGAGAGCTCGGCGCTTACTTCGACTCGGCCATCGCCTACGTGTACACGATCGCCTTCGTGGCGCTGGCGGGCTCGATCTTCATGAACGAGTTCTTCCTCGCCGGCCGCGCGGACATGACGCCGTTCTTCGATCTCCTGCCGCTGCTCTTGGCGGTGTTCTTGCCGGCGATCACCATGCGCCTGTGGGCCGAGGAGGCGCAGAAGCGCACGATCGAGCTGCTCTTGACCCTGCCGATCCGACCGGCCCAAGCGGTGCTCGGCAAGTTCGCGGCGGCCCTGGCCCTGTACGGCGTGTTCCTGGCCTGCACCCTGCCGATCCCGATCATGATCGGCGTCCTCGGCGACCCCGACGTCGGACGCATCGTCTCCGGCTACCTGGGCCTGGTGCTGTTCGGCGCCATGTTCCTGGCCTTGGGGATGTTCACCTCGGCCCTGACCGGTGACCAGATCGTCGCCTACGTGTTGGCCACGGTGGCCGGCATCGCCCTGGTGCTGGTTGGCGACGAACGGGTGGTCTCGGTCCTCGACGGACTCTTCCCCGGCCTCACGATCGGCTCGACGCTGTACGACACCTTGGCCGTCCTGCCGCCCTACGAAAGCTTCGTGCGCGGCCTGGTCGAGCTGCCCGCGGTGCTCTACTTCGTCGGCCTCTCGGCGGCCCTGCTGTGGGCCAACGCCCTCGTGCTGCGAATCTCCCGCGCATGAAGCCCGGAGCCCTCCTCGCCAGCCTGATCACCCTCGGCCTGCTCGGTGCCGTCGTGAGCGGTGCCGTGGACGTCGCGCGCCAGAAGAACGCCTCGATCGAGGTCGGCAACCTGCGCCTGCGCGACGTCAACGACCGCAACCGCGCCTTCCTCGAGGAGCTGGCCGATCCGGTCCGCATCGTCTACTACGCCAGCGAGCCGGCCAGCATGCCGAGCGAGCTGCGACACCTCGAGCGCGGCGTGCTCGAGGTCCTCGAGGCCATCCGCGAGGTGGCGCCGGAGCGCGTGCGGTTCGAGATCGTCGACCCGGCCCAGCGGCCCGAGGTCGCCGCCTTCGCGACCCAGCGCCGCCTGGCGCCCTTCCGCGTGCGCACGGTCCAGCGCGACGGTTGGACCGAACGCGAGGTCTGGTCGACGCTCGAGATCTCCCTGGGCGCGCGCGACGCGGCGGTGGTCAACGGCCTCCTGCCCGAGCACCTCCCGCGCCTGCAGTCCTTGATCTGCGCGCACCTGAAGCAGCTCGAGGAGCCGGCGCGACCGCGCATCGCCTTCGCCGCGCCCAGCGGGTTCTCGCAACTGCGCGGCGCCCTGGCCCAGCGCGGCGAGGTGCTCGACGTGGACCTGGACGGCGGCGCGAGCCTGCCCGACGACGCGGACCTCTTGTTCTGGATGCAGCCCACGGCCCCCACCGCCGCCAGGCTCGACGCGGTCGAGCGTTGGCGAGCGCAGGGGCGCGGGCTCGTGATCGCGGCCAGCGCGCGCGCCGGCGAATTCGGCACGGTGGAGGACGAGGCCGCGGTCGACCTGCGACCGCGCGACATCGACGTCCAGGCCCTGTGGGCGACCTTCGGCCTGCGCGCGGTCGAGAGCCCGGTCTTCGACCGCCGCTGCGAGTCGTTGATCCTTGACGGTCAAGCGGTGCCGGTGCCCTTCCTGTTCCGTTGCATCGCGCCCAACCAGGACTTCCGCGGGCTGCCTGGCCAACCCAACGGCAACCTGCTGTTCGCCACGCCGTCGCCCCTGGAGCTCGACGGTGAGGCCCTGGCCGAGCGCGGCTTCGAGGCTCAGGTCCTGGCCACCAGCTCCGAGCTGTCCTGGTCCCTGCCGGGCCTGGCCGAGATCACCGACCCCGAACCCCTGCGCGTCTCGGCCCTGGTGCCCGAGTCGGGGCGCAACCTGCCCAAGCAACCACTGCTGGTGCTGCTCTCGCCGCCGACCAGCTTCGAGGGCTCGGTGGTCGCAGCCGCCTCCGCGAGTCCCTTCGCCGACGAGTTCCTCGACTCCAGCGGCTACGCCCACCGCCGTTTGGTCTCGATCCTGCTGGACGAGTTGACCAGCGACGAGCGCCTCGTGATGGCGCGGGCCGACTTCCCGCGCCCGCAACCCCTGCCGGAGTTGACCGGATCCGAGCGCCTGGCCTGGCGCGCGGCGGTGGTCGGACTGGGACCCGCGCTGGTGTTGTTGATCGCGCTCCTGCGCGGCGCCCTGCGACCGCGCGGACAGAGCGTCGAACGCTCAATGCGCCCGCTGCTCTTGATCGGTGGTCTCGTTGCAGTCGGCTTCGCTCTGGGAGGCCTCGGACGAATGCTCGAGCCCGCGGGGGTCGGAGCCGACTTCTCCGGCGACGGCCTCAATCGACCGGCCGAGGTCACCATCGAGCTGGCCGAGCAGGCTGCCTCGTCGGGAGGCCTCGAGCTCGAGTGGATCCTGTCGCGGGAGGCCGACCTGCCGCCGCGCATGCGCGCCGCCGCCCGCTCGGCGACCCGTCGGCTGGCGGACCTGGCGGGCTCGGCCCAGGGCGTGGAGCTGACCCGCACGGTGCCCGAAGAGCTCGAAGCGGATGCCCTCGGAGGCCTGGCCGAGCGCGGGATCGCGCCCTTCCGCACGCGCACCACCGACGGTGGCGCGACCACCGTGCGCTCGATCTTCGCGACCCTCGAGCTGCGCGCGGGCGGGCGCGTCGAGCGTCTGGCCTTCCCCGACGCCCTGTCCTTCGAGGACACCGAGTTCCGCGTCGCCTTCGCCCTCTGGCGCCTGGGCACGGGCGAGCGGCCCGTCGTCGCCCTGGCCAGCGACCTGCCGCGCCTCTCCCCCGCCGAGGCCCACACCGAGTACCAACTGCGCCAACTCTTCGCGCCCAGCGGCACCGACGTCTACAGCCTGGCGCGGGGCGCCCTCGAGCGGGCGGGGTTCGATGTGGAGCACGTGGACAACAAGCCGGCGCCGGAGGGGCCCTCGCACCTGACCCTGCCCGAGGGCACGCGCACCGTGGTTTGGTTGCAGCCGCGCCGGGACGTGCGGTACGTCCTCGAGGCCCTCGCCAACCACCTGCATGGAGGCGGCTCGGCGCTGGTCGCAGCGCAGCACTTCCGGATCATCCCCCAGCGCTACCGCGGTCGCGAGTTCGAGCTGGCCTACTGGCCCCAGCCCCAGTCCGCCGACATCGACGAGCTGTGGTTCCCGGAGTTCGGCGTGGAGCTCGAGCGCACCGTGGTCTTCGACGAGCTCAAGTTCAGCGCCGACCTGGCGACGGAGGTCAATCGTGAGACGAACCAGCGGGACTACGAGGCCCAGGCCTCGGCCCTGCCCTTCCTGATCCGCGCCTCGAGCGCCGACTACGCGAACTCGCCGATGATGGGCGGCGTGGGCGACCTGGCCCTGCCCTTCGCGAACGCGATCGACCTCGACCCCCAGCGCCTGGCAGCCCTGGGCCTCGAGAGCGAGGTCCTGATCGAGACCAGCGAGCGCAGTTGGAGTTTCGACTGGGAGGGCGGCGACCTGCCCCAAGACGTGCTCGAAGGTCCGCCGGACGGCGAGTACGAGGGACGGCGCAACCTCGCCGTGCGCCTGCGCGGCCGCTTTCCCCTGCCGGCCGAGCCCCTGCGACCGGGCACCGCCGAGGATCCCGCGCCCCTGGCGCCAGCGCCCGGAGCGGGCGACCTGGTCCTGATCGGCGCATCGGAGTGCTTCAAGAACCGCTGGCTGCTCGAGGGTGGCTTCCGCAGCGACCACTTCCTGGTCAACGCGGTCGCCCACCTGACCCTGCCGCCGGAGGTCGCCGCGCTCACGGCGCGTCGCGACGTGCCCCGTGGACTCGAGTACGTGGAGCCGGACCAGCGCCTGGCCTGGCGCGTCGCGGTCCTCGCGGGCGGCCCCGCCGGGGTGCTCGTCATCGGCTTGGCCCTGCGACTGCTGGCGGCCGCCCGGATGCGTCGCGCCACGCGGCAGCGCAATGGAGGGCCGCTCTGATGGGACGCTCCCGACTGCGCCTGTTCGCACTCTGGGTCGCGCTCGCCGCGCTCGCCATCGGCCTGCGCCGCTGGAGCGCCAGTCTGACCCAACGCGACACCGACAGCCGTGCCGGCGGGAGCGAAGTCGCGGCCCTGGTCGATCGCCCCTCGAGTCGACTGTTCGACGAGCGTGGCGAGGTGATGGTCCCCGTCGCCGCCGTGACCGTCGAGCGCACCGACGGCCGCGGGGGCCGCGAGTCGTTCTTCTACGCGCGCGTGTCGGGACTGTGGCGCTGCACCACACACCTGGCTCTGGTAGCGGACCAGGACGCCGTGCTCGGTCTGGTGCAGAGCGTCATCGACGCCAAGGGCGTGGTGCGAGTGGCCGACCTCGCGGCCGACGATCCGACCCTCGCCGAATACGGGTTGGACGCCGGGGCCTGCGTGCGCGTTTCGCTGCACGGCGTCGACGTGTTGAAGGACGAGGAACGCGACGTCTTGTTCGCCGTCGACCTGGGGCGCTCCCTCGCACGCGGTGGCGTCTTCGCGCGTCGGATCGGCGGTGATGAAGTGCTGGAGCTCGATCGCGATCTGGCCGCCGGCCTGCGGTTCACCTCGCGTCCGGTCGTCGGCCTGCCGACACCTCCGCTGATCGACCGCCACGTGATCCCCAACGCCTGGCCGGGCTTCCGCAGCGGCATCGCGCGGGTCTTCGTGGATCGGGCCGACGGGTCCGGTTTCGAGCTGCGCCGCGAGGCCGCACCGGGCCCCCCAGGCCCCGACGGTCGGCCAACGGGCACCTGGACCGTGGTCGACGCGGAGACCGGCGAGTCCGCGGCAGCCCACCCGGTGCTGGCCACCGGCTTCGAGCTGTTCCTGGCCCACGCGACCTTCGCGGCGCCGATCGATCCGCGCAGCGTGCAACCGAGCGCCCTCGAGCGCCCCGACGCCACGCTCACGATCCAACCGGTCGAGGGCGAGGCCCTCGAAGTGCTGTTCCTGCGGCCCAAGGCCAACGGGGCGCGGGTCGTCGTCGATCGCTTCAGCCAGACCGCCGTGGAGGTCGAGCGCGCCATTGCCGAGCTGCTGCTCCCGGACGTGCGGCAGTTGACCGACCCGAGCATGGGAATCCCCTGGGATCCCTACCTGCGCTAGCGCGCACGGGGGGACAGCCTTGGCGGCTAAATCGGCGCGGGCCCGATCGGTTCGACCACGCCGACCGTTAGAAGAGTTGATCGTGAGCGGACCTCCGTGCCCACACCACGCGATCTGAGCTTGACGCTCGCTGTGACGCCTTACCAACCGGCGATGCCTGACCAATCGACTGCCATGACGACCCTCACCAACATCGCGGCCGCCATCGAAGGCGGAACCAACATCGTCTACGTGACCTTCGGGAACGAGGCCTCCGGAGCCTGGAAGACCGCCAAGTTCCACCTCAGCGAGCACAAGTTGCTCGATCTGTTCCTGCTGAGTGACGCCGCGGAGCTCGACTCCCTGACCTGGACCGATGCCGCTCGGCCCCAGGGCTGGACGTCCGATCGCCGCATGGCCAACGGCGAGCCCCTCGGCAACTCGGCTCCCAAGGGTGTCTTCTTCAACAAGGGCGGCTCCACCGCCTTCGTCATGACCGGTCGCAGCGCGCTGAGCGATACCTGGCTCCGCAAGGCCTACAAGCTCGCCACCGAGACAGTTTGATGCAGACCCAACGAGCAACACAGATCGCGCCCCTCGTCGGCGCACTCTGCTTCCTGCCCTTCCTCGGCGGCTGCGCGTCCACTCCCTCGGGCGCGACGCTCGACGGCCACGTCGGCCCGGTCGAGTTCGCGCTCTACGAACGCCCCGCCAACCTTCCGGCCGACGCCAAGGATTTTTTGGTTCGGCCAGGTGGCTACGTCGACCGCAACTCGATGATCGTCGTCGACTTCGCGTCCAATGGGCCCACTCGCGGGCGGACGCCGGTCGCCGACGAGACCTGGACAACGATCCAGAGTTGGCTCGCGCTGCTCGACACCTTCGCCGTCGAATCGGCCAACCTGTCCGAGCGCATCGTCGCCGCACGCGATGGCGGAACCCTCGGCGCATTGGTGAAAGAGGCCGAGGACTTCAACGTCAAGACGATCGATCCCTTGGCGGAAGAGGCCAAGGCGCTACTGTTCGAGCTCGAGCCAGAACTCGAGGCGCGGCAGAAGGCATTCTTCGGTCTTGGCGACGGGGCACTCGACGACGGGGCCCTCGCGGACGAATCCGTGCTCTTGGACGATTCCGAGCTCGACGACACCGCCATTGCGCCCCTGGACGAGTTCCTCGGTGCCTACGGCAGCACGGCTTTCGCCGGCTACTCGGGCTACTTCTCGGAGCGGCTCGCTGAGCGTCGGCGCGCGGTCAGGGACACTCTCGACGACGCCGGACAGGTGCGAGTCATGGTCTCGGCCTTCGCCGACGGGTCCGGTGACGACGTCGTGCGACTCCACGTTCGCAACTACGACGACATCCAAGGCGCGTCCTCGACGGCGCCGAAGAACCTCGGCTTCAGCTTCTCGGCGGAGACTCGCGAGCGGGTCGTGCGCGAGCTCGACGAAGCGCGCAAGGCGACGGTGGTCCTGGACGACATCGACGAGCGCATTCGCGAGCTGGTCGAGACCGGTGGCGACCTCGGCGGTCAGTTGCGCGACGTAGTCGACGAACTCGCCGACGCGTTGTCGCAGACCCTCAAGGGCATCCCGGTCCCGGCCACGGGGGGTGACGAGCTGCGCGCCGTGCAGCTCACCTTGGAGCGGGCCAAGCAGGCGCTCGAGGGCATTCCGATTCCCGCGGCGGCGGACGGCGAGCCGCCGACGCTCGAGGCTGCGCGCGAAGCTCGCGACGCCTTGGTGGCGTTCGTCGGTGCCACGGCCCAGGCCGCGGACTCGGTCCACGCCCTGGTCGCAACGGGCAAGAAGATCACCAGGCTCAACGTGAGGAGGGAGATCGCGGACCTGCTCCAGGGCCACGATTCACCCCTGCCGGACCTCGCGAAGAAGCTGATCGACGAGGCGAAGGCGACCAGGGACAAGCTGAAAGCCGCCCTCGATGCGGCCCGGGACGTTCCCGATGAGATCGACGACCTGAGTAACCTCGTCGCGGAGCTGAGCGCAGCGGACGCCGATGCGGCCTACGCCGTTCTGGTGCCTGAGTCCCTCAGGGTCGGGATCGACGGCTGGTTGGACGACGTGGGGCCGTGGGTCGACGTCGTCACCAAGGCGGCCGCGGTGCTGAAGCTGACCAGCGGCAACCTGGAAGCGGCCGCGAGCGCCGTGGCAGCGGGGGACGGCGTCAGCCTGCCCCGCAGGCTCGACGACCTGCGCGAGGGTCTGGTCGAGCTGGGCTCGAACGTCGACATCGGAGACCGTGTACGCGTGGTCGTGCAGACGCTCGGCGACGACGGCGAGCAGCTCGAGCGCGAGGAGTTCGACTTCCGCGTGACCTGGATGGGCTGGCGGCGCAGCGTGCGTGGCGAAGCCATCTTCGTGCGCGGGGATTCCGGCCCGGACTCGGCGCAGAAGTGGAAGCCCAACGTGGCGGCCATGGCGAGCTGGCACTACCGCTACCGGCAGCCGGAGAGCGGCTGGGGCAAGTTCGTGAACTGGCTCGATCCGGGGCTCGGCGTCCACGCCGCCTCGGTCGATCTGGACGTGGACGAGGGCGCCGAGTTCGGCCTCGGCGTGCAGCTGCGCTTCTGGGACGGGCTGCTGTTCGTCGGCGTGGGTCAGGACTTGAGCGTCGACCAGGACCGCACCTACTACTTCGTGGGCACGAGCCTGTTCAAGCTGCTCGGCGCCCTGTCGGACTGAGCGCGGGCAGGGCCGGGGGGAGCGCCGGACAGCGGCCCCCGGCTCCCCACCGAAACCTCGTCGGCACCGGTTGCTTGGGGCACAATCCCGCCCATGCGCCCTCTGATTCCGACGCTCATGGTCCTCGCCGCCGGCGCGGCACCGCTCCCGGCCTGTGCTTCACTGGCGACCCAGGGAACAGCTGTCTCCGAGCCGCAGCAGGCTCCGGCCAGCGCGGCCGCGAGCGAGTTGACCCTCGAGCGGATCATGGCTGATCCCGCGTGGATCGCTCGCTCCCCCAGCGGGGCCATGTGGGCGGACGACTCGTTGTCCTTCTACTACCGACGCGAGCGCGCCGACGACTTCGGCCTGACCGACCTGTTCCAGGTCGACCTGATCAGCGGCGAGACCCGGCGGTTGCCCGACGAGGAGCTGGGCCTGGTCCCCGGCCGGGGTGGGGTCTTCGATCGCGAACGGGCGCGCAAGCTCTTCGAGCGCCACGGCGACCTGATCCTGCTCGACCGCAGCACCGGGCAGGAGCGCGTCCTGACGCGCACCTCCGTCGACGAGCGGCCGATCGGCTTCCTCGACGACGGGACCCTCGCCCTCGAGGGCGTCGACGCGATCGTCTTCGAGCGCGGCGGCGACCTCCTGGCCCGGGACTTGACCGACGGCTTCGAGTGGGAGCTGGTCGACGTCAGCTACGCCGACGACCCCGAGGCCGAGGGCGACGAGAAGGCGGAGGACCGCGACTACCTGGCCCTCCAGCAGGAACGCCTGCTGGCCAGCGTGCGCGACGAGCGCGCCCGGAACGAGCGGCGGCGCGAGCGGGCTGAGGAGCTGCGCGACGCCGACCCCACTCGCCCCCCGGGGCCGATCTACGTCGGCAAGGGTTGGCGCGAGCTGTCGAGGAGCCTGTCTCCGGACGGGCGCTGGCTCGCCTTGGAGGTCACCAAGTCGAAGTCCTCGGGCGGCAAGCGCGACTCGATGCCGGAGTTCGTGACCGATTCGAGCTGGGTCGAGAACCGCACCGTGCGCGCGCACGTCGGTTACTCCGAGCGCGACGACACGCGCCTGATGCTCGTCGACGCCGCCGGTCGCAGCTTCTAC
Organism: Engelhardtia mirabilis; assembly: GCA_007751255.1. GTDB lineage: Bacteria > Planctomycetota > UBA1135 > UBA1135 > Engelhardtia > Engelhardtia mirabilis. Next base: position 2,273,999 of record CP036296.1, on the reverse strand, counting down.
GAGTTCGACTTCGGCGACCTGCCGATGATCACGGACGACCCCCTGGCCTTCCTCGACGAGGAGCCGCCCGGCGAGGCGAGCGAGGAGGAGAGCGACGATGAAGGCGACGCGACCGAGGGCGACAACTCGCGCCATGAGCCCGCCGCAGCCCCCGCCGCCAAGCCCCGCCCCGTGACCGCGGGGAGCTTGAATTGGTCCCCCGACTCGCGGCGCGCCGTGACCACCCTGCGCTCCCACGACAACAAGGACCTGTGGCTGGTCGCGCTCGAGACGCCTCCCCCCGGCGAGGAGAGCACCCCGACGCTGCGCCTGATCCACCACCAGCACGACGAGGCCTGGGTCAACGGCGGCTTCCGCGACAGCGATTGGCTCGACGACGGGCGGCTGTGGTTCCTGTCGGAGGCGAGCGGTTACAGCCACTTGTACCTGTGGGACCCGACCACGGGCGAGGGCGCGGCGATGACCTCCGGCGCCTTCGAGGTCAGCCGAGTGAGCCCCTCCTGGACCACGCCGCACCTGTACTACCGCGCCAACGTCGACGACCCGGGGATCTACGACGTGTGGCGACTGGACACCGAGACCGGTGCCGCCGAGCAGATCACGGACCTGGACGGGCGCACGGGCTTCGTGCTCTCGCCCGACGGCCAGTGGCTGCTGCTCGACAACGACCGCGCCCTGCGCCCCACCGAGCTGTACCTGCAGGAAGCGCGGCCCGGCGCCCAGGCCAAGCGCATGACCTTCACGGTCGAGCCGCAGTGGGCCGCCCTGCCCTGGGTCGCACCACAGTTCGTGGCGGTGCCCTCGAACCACGGTCGTCCGATCCATTCGCGCTTGTACCTGCCCCCCGCCGAGGTCGCCGCCGCCGCGGGCCAGCGCCCCGCGGTGCTGTTCGTGCACGGCGCCGGCTACCTGCAGAACGCGCACCACGGCTGGTCGAGCTACTTCCGCGAGTTCATGTTCCACAGCCTCCTGGCCTGGCGCGGCTACGTGGTGCTCGACATGGACTACCGCGCCTCCGCCGGCTACGGCCGCGACTGGCGCACGGCGATCTACCGCCAGATGGGCACGCCCGAGCTCGAGGACCTGGTCGACGGGGTCGAGTGGCTGGTGGCGAACCACGGGGTCGATCCCGAACGCGTCGGCCTGTACGGAGGCTCCTACGGCGGTTTCATGACGCTGATGGCCCTGTTCAAGGCGCCCGAGGTCTTCGCGGCCGGGGCGGCGTTGCGGCCCGTGACCGACTGGGCCCACTACAACCACGGCTACACCGCCAACATCCTCAACACGCCGGAGCGCGATCCCGAGGCCTTCGAGCGCTCCTCGCCGATCGAGTTCGCCGAGGGCCTGGCCGACCCGTTGTTGATCTGCCACGGCATGGTCGACGACAACGTCCTCGCCAAGGACTCGATCCGACTGGCGCAGAAGTTGATCGATCTCGGCAAGGACGGCTGGGAGCTGGCCCTCTACCCGGTCGAGGCCCACGGCTTCGAGGAACCCGCGAGCTGGCGCGACGAGTACAGCCGCATCCTGCAACTGTTCGAGGAGCACCTGCGCGGCGGCGCCTCGGAGCAACAGCGATGATCGTCGAACGCAGCCTCGATCCCCGCTGGCTCTCGAACACGTGGCTCGTGGGCGATCGCCCCGGCGGGCACGGGGTGCTGATCGACACGGGTGGTCCGATGGAGCCGATCCTGGCCGCGATCGAGGCCCACCGCCTGACCGTGACCCACGTGCTGTGTACCCACCACCACCACGACCACGTCACCCACAACGCCGACTACAAGCAGCGTTTCGATTGCCCGATCTGCGGCCACGCCGCGGAGGCAGAGCTCTTCGGAGACCTGGACCGCGAGCTCGCCGCGGGCGAGGAGCTGCGCTCGGGCGACCTGGTGCTGCGCGCGCTCCACATCCCCGGGCACACCGAGGGCCAGTTGGCCTTCCTGGTCAACGAGTCCCGCGTCTTCACCGGCGACACCCTGTTCAAGGGCAGCGTCGGCGGCACGCGCGCGCCGGGGCACGGGACCTTCGAAGAGCTGCGCGAGTCGGTCATGGGCACCCTCATGGCCCTGCCCCACGGCACCCTGGTCAACCCGGGTCACGTGGACGAGACCACCATCGGCGCCGAGTGGGAGTCGAACCCCTTCGTGCGCGCTTGGCGCGGAGTCGATGACCTGCGCGACGAGCCCTGCACGGCCTTCGGCCAGCCCGCCCGCCTGCTGGTGGAGGCCCGCGACTACGATGGCGGCACCAAGTGCCAGGTGCGCTTCGAGGAATCGGGCGCGCTCGACCTCGTGCCGGGCAGTCGCGTGAAGCGCTGAGCGGCGGGGCCTCTCCCACCGCCAACCGCTCGATGATTCGCGTTCCCGTTCTGCTGCTGCTCGCCGCCCTCGTCTCAGCCGCCGTCGCTCGAGACGGCCGCCAAGATTCCCTCGACGTCGACGTGGTGGTGTTGACCACGGACACGCGCGAGGAGGGCCGGGAGCCGGTGCCCGGCCGCCGGGTGTCCCTCAGCTTCGCGGACGAGCCCCTGGCCGTGCTCGTCACCGACGAGCAGGGTGTGGCCCGCACCCGCGTCTCGATCCCCGAGCACCGAATCGGTCCCGACTCGGTCCTACGCGCCATGGTCGACGAGCCGGGCTGGCAGGCGCGCCCGCGCTTCGGGCAGTTGCGGGCCGGTCAGCGGCGCCTGGTGACCCTGCGGGTGGTCGCCCTGCCCGGCGTCACGCTCCAGGGTCGCGTCACCGATGCCGACGGCCTGCCCGTCGAGGGCGTGCAGGTCACCGCGGTCGGCAAGGCCGGCTCGCTCGACCTGGGGCCCTCGGCGGTGGCGACCGCGCCGTCGCGCGCGACCGGCGGCTTTCGCCTGCACCTGGCGGGTCATCGCGGCCTGGAGCTGGTCGGCTACAGCGCGCGCCTCGGTCTGGCCGGTCCGGTGACGATCGCCCCCGGTGCGAGCGGCGCCGACCTGCGCTTCGGCGAGCGGCGTCCCATCGCGGGCCTCCTGACCGATGCCCTGGGCGAGCCCCTCGTCGGCCTGACGCTGGTGGCCCTGCCCGCGGAGGTTCCCCAGGACCTGGCCTGGCTGATCGAGTCGGGCCGCGCCCTCGACCCGCAGCGCGAGGCGGGCCTGCTGTACGGCTACCCCCTGGCGGTGACCGATCGCGACGGAGCCTTCGAGCTCTTGGCGCCTGCGTCCGACGCGGTCCAACTGTTCACGTCGAACCCCTTGCTCGGCAGCAGGCTCCTGACGGACACGCCACTCGCCATCGATGCAGACAGCTTTGACGCGAGCCTGAACTTCTGCCCCGCGAGCATCCGTCCGGTCGACGGCCAGGGCAACTGGCAGCCCACTCGCGTCGATTCGGCCCGACCTGAGTCTCTGGATCTCGACGCGAGCTACTCCCTGCTGCGGATCGAGCGCGTCGCGTCCTCCGAGCGCACGCCGATCGGGGCGGTCGAGCAGCCCGACGGCTCCGTGACCGCGCTCCTGCCCCTGGGCGAGGAGCTGGTCGTCTCCTTCCTTAACGCCGACCGCTCCGTGGCCTTCGCGCGCATCCCCGCTGGCATCGAGCCCTCGCTGCCCCTGGAGCTCGACGTGCCGCTCATCGCGCCGACCGGAACGGGAACCCTCGACCTGGGCCTGGCCGAGGACGTCGCGGTCCCGGGCCAGGTTCGCTTTCGCATACGCCACGCGCCGTCCCAACGCATCGTCCAGGAGGGCACCTTCGCCCCGCGCTCCGGCACCCGGCTCGAGCTGCCCGACGCCTCCTACGACGTGGAGCTGAGCCCGGAGGGCTTCGGCGGCGGCGATAACTGGAGCCCCTCGCGCACCCACGGACTGTGGCGGCGACTCGAGTTCGAGGTCGTCACCAGCGAGATCACCACCGTGCGCGCGGACCTGCCGCCGGCGGGTGAGTTGGCCCTGGGCGTGACCCTGGCCCCGATCGATCCCGGCTACCTCACGCCGGCGGGCGGAGCCCAGGACGGACACGGCTGGTTCGCGCGCGACCTGCACGGGCACGTCGTGCTGACGCCTCTAGGCTCGTCGGCCTCGCCCCTGACCCTCGAACTCGACGTCGCGCGAGTGCGGCTGGAACCCGAGCAGCTCACCGCGCTGGTGGCCCAGTACGAGAGCCTGGCCGACGCACTCTCGGCCGAGGAGCTGCACGAGCTGTTCGACTGGGGCGCCGCCCTACACCCCCAACGGGTCACCCTGCCCCCGGGGAAGTACGCACTGCGCGTACGCGTGCCGCGGCACCTGGGATTCACGGGAACGGTCGAGATCCGAGCCGGGGAAGCGACCGCCCTGCGGGTCGATCTCGAGCAGAACCCCGACCCGCTGCGTGACTTGGCCCGCTTCTGAGCGTGAGGACCCTGGCCCGGATGATTCGCAAGCAGGGAACACGGGCGCGCCCGGTGCGCCCATTCTGGCAAGCCCTCCGGCGACTCCGGAGCGCGGCACCGCCTACGCGGAACGAAGACGTGTGCCGGCCTGCGAGTGCGAGCACAGGCTGTGTGCGCCCGGAACGGCTCGCCACGGCCCATGGTCAGACGCGATTGTCATTGGCGGGCTTCAGCCAACACTTCTGGGCATCGGTCATCTGAGCCTCGACCTCTGGCGGCAGGTCTGCTGGACCGTGAAGGCGCCACTGAACCGCCTCCTCGAAGGTCAGTTTCCGAACGCCGCAGTGGGGAACTCCGCAGTTGCGCGGATAAGAGCCGTCCACGAGGGAAATCCCATCGACTGTCCCCATGTCGGTTGCCGTGCAAAGGCATGGGTGATACGCGCAATCCTCGTAGAACTCACCGGGACGTCGGTCATCGGCGTCTTTGAGCGGCGACGGCATGGTGTTGAGCGTATGGCTGGTCTCGGCCTGACCAGCGAGCGCGTGGCGGTTTCGTGTGACGGGGAGACAGGCGGACACGAGTGTAGCGCTGAGAGTGACGACGACCGAGGTCCGGATCGTAGCGGGGCGTCGACGCGAGTCCGAAGCGTCGAAGCAGTCGACACCGGCCGCCTTGCCCTCGGCCTGGTTCCGCCGATCGAGGTCGGCCAGGCCCATCTCCGGCTCTTCGCTGGCTGTTCCTCGGGCTGGTTGGGGCCTGCGCGCCGGGTCCGCGAGCTCGGTTCGGGCGCGGACCCGCCTCTGGAGCGTGATCGGTCGGGTGGCGCACCCCAAATCCGCGGCGCCGACGGTTGCCCTCGACCCCCGGCGACTAAGGTCGGTGCGCGACGCGCGCCAGTGATGCGATTGCTCAGCCTGATGACCGCCCTCGTCGTGGTGCTCTGGATCGGGTTTGCCCTGTGGCTGACTCCGGTCGGGGGCGTAGCCGAGGCTCCGGTTTGCCCGATCGGTCCGTTCCCGGAGTCGGCCCGGGACGAGGTGCTCGGAGCGGCAACCGCCGCCGGGCTCGAGCCTGCTTCGAACTCGACTACGGTCGAGACCCTCCGCAGATCGGAGGGGGCGCCCCTTCCGACGGAACGACGCATCGAAGTGTCGGTCACGACCACCGGCGAGGACTTCCGCAAGCGCGTGGGCGGGATCGCGGTTCGCGTCGAGCACGAGGGCGTCGCCATGGCGCGGGGGGTGTCCGACCGCTCCGGACGCGCGGCGCTGTCCTTCGAGGCACCGGCGAGCTCGGCCGGCGGCGAGTCACTGAAACTGGATCTCGTTGTCGACTCCCCCGGCTATCAATCCAGGATGACGGCCCTTTCCGCCAAGGTGCCGGAGCTCGGCGGTGTGCAGCGCCTCTCGGGCACCGCCCGCGCCGTGCCCGGTGGCTCGATCCGCTTCCGGGTGGTGGACCTGTCCGGCCGCTCGTTCGCAACCTCGGCCGTGCGCGCCTACGACGCTGAGGGTCAGTGGATCCAAGCGCTCTCGTCGCAGAAGTTCTTCGGCCTGATGCACTTCGACGCCGAGCGGTTCCCGAGGGTCCGCTTCCTCCAGGCCACACCGGGCGAGAGTTGGTCAGCTCTGACTCCAGTCGATCCCGAGCGCATCGATCCGCACGCGACATTCGAGATCCGGCTGCGGAGCTGGAACTCGGTCGCTGGTCGCCTGGTGGATCCCCTGGGGCGAGCCGTCCCGGGTTGGCGAGTAACGCTGACACCGGCTGGCGCCGAGTGGGACGACTTGCAACGGCTCGAGGCCTTCGGAGGCGCGAGCGAGGCCAAGACGACCTCGGACGCGAACGGTTTCTTCTCGGTACCGCGCGTGGGTGACGGCGAGTTCGAGCTGTCCGCGAGTTGGGGCCGTGAGAGCGAAGTCTTCGACGGCGGACTGATCCGGCCGCCGAACGTCGCGCTCGAGATGGTCGTGGCGCGCCGGCAGATCGAGGTCAACCTGCTCGACTGGGACGGGTCGAGCCTGGCCTTCGAGTCCGCGCAGCGCTTTGCTGGTCTCGACGACCTCGACCAGGACGGACCGCCGATCGTGACCATCTTGCCGATTGCATCCGGAGCGAACGCGACAGGTCACTCGTCGCGCGCCAGGTCCGGTCCTGCGGTTCTTCCGGGCGTGGGCCCGCCCCGGTTCCTGCTCGCCGAACCCGGCGCCTATCGAGTGGTCGCTGCCCACCCGAAGTGGGGCGTCGCCATCGCCGAAGCCCTGGTCACCCCCCAGAACTCGATGCAGTCGATCGAGTTGCAGTTCGAGCGACGACACGCCCCGGCTCGGCTCGACCTGCAGGTCGACGAGGACCCGGCCGCCCCCTCCACGGCGCCGACCGTCGTCACGATCAGCGACTCGGGATCGGGCGAGATGGTGGCGCTGGAGGTGATTTACGTCGGTCGACCGGCGTCTGTCGCCGTGCCCGCCGGGTCCCTGAGCGTTCGAGCGAAGAAGGGCCTGTTCGCAACTGGAGCGACGGCCGAAGAGGTTGTCGAACTCGGACCCGGGGAGGTACGCAGCCTCGTACTTCACCTGCGGGCTGACACCGGAACGGCCGGTGGCAGCGCCTCGTCGGAGGCCCGCAATCAGTGATGACCCGTGTCGCCACGGTGAGTCGGCTGGTCGACGGCGCATCAGGGTATGCGATGACGCCCGGTGAGACCGCGCCAAGAGGAGTTACGACGGCCTGCCAGATGGGGCCGTCGAAAGTCGGTGAACGACAGTCGCCCGTTCGCGCCGGAGTCTTCAGAGCAGAGGTCCTCCGCGCTGAAGTACTCCGCGCAGAAGTTCTCCGCGCTGAGGTCCTCCGCGCAGAAGTTCTCCGCGCCGTGGTTCTCCGCGCCGAGGTTCTCCGCGCCGTGGAGCCGACGCCCCCCGCCCATCGCCGCCAGTCAGCGGAGGCGATCCGGTGAGGGCGTCGCGAATCCTCATTGGCGCCGCGGTGATCCTGGCCCTTGTCGCCGTCCTGTGGTTCGCCGATCGAGGTGGAGACGCTGCACCCGCATCCTCGGCGACTGCCGCCCTCCCCACTTCGCGCGGCGCCGCGCCTATGGCCGGCTTGACCGAGTCGCCAGCCGCCGCCCCCTCGGAGGCACTACGCCGCGATCTCGCCGTGGGTCAGATCACAGCACACATCGAGGTCTTCGCCCGCGGCAGTCGACGCGAGCAGCACATCCCGCGCCCCGACGTCGAGGTCGAGGTGCTGCTCGGCGACGACCCCATCGCACACGGGCGCACGGACGCCGCCGGGCGTTCGATGCTCGAGTTCGCGCTACCGCGCGCGGCGCTGATGGACGGGACGATCCTGGACGTGCGCGCCCTGGGCCACTATTCGACTCGCGCTGAACGGGTTCCGGCGGTCGCCGCCACCGCAGACGAACCGCCCCTGGTCGAACTCCTGGTGGCCCTGGGCCGCACGGTTCGCGGGCGGGTGGTCGACTTCGCCGGGCGGCCGGTGCCGGAGGCCGACGTGTGGCTGGAGGGCAACGAGCCCTTGAGCATGCTGGCCAACGAACAGACCGATGTCCGTGGTCGCTTCGAGGTCGCGGTCGGCGCCAAGAACCCGCGGCTCAAGGCCTCCCACGACCGGCTCGGCTCGACCGCGTGGATCGATGCGAGCGACCTTGAAGCACCCGTGGTCCTGCGCTTGGTCGGCGCGACGGTCGTCGGGCGCGTGGTCGACGGGCTGGGCGAGCCCCTGGCCGACTACGACCTCGGCATCGAAGCCCTGGGCGCGGGCACCCTCAGCGTCGACGACGATCACCCACTGGGCGGCAGGCTCTGCGCGCCGGCCACCACCGACGAGGACGGCGAGTTCGAGTTCACGGGCCTGCGCCCCGGTCCCTATCGCCTGGCAGGGGCCGACCCGGACGGATCGTTCGCCGACCAGTACGCCCTGCTCCTGCCCCACGAGGTGGAGGCGCCGTCGAACGTGGGGACGATCGTCGCTCGCCCGCTGCTCCTGGAGGTGCGGGCCGAGACCCACGACGGCCAAAGGCTGCAGATCGGCCGCATCGGTGGCCACGAGTTGGCGTTGCTCTACGGGGACCGTATCACCCTGCGCTGGGACGAGCTCGGTTCCCGGCTCGGCATCGGCGAGCTGAGCGAGGTCGGGTCGATCGGCGCGATCGGATACGGCGACGACGCTACTTGGATCTCCTTTCGCACCGGTGGCAGGCACCGCTTGAGCCTGTTCAGCCCGACCCGGGGCGTCGCCTCGGCGACGGTCGACGTCGGGGCCCTGCCTCCATCGCCGCTGGTGCTGCGCTTTCCCGAGCCGGAGCGCTGCGCACAGTTGACGATCGAGTACATCCCGGGCGACACGGAGCTGCCGGAGGGGCTGCGCTCCTACGTCGATTGCAGCGTGCTCGACCTCGATTCGGGGACCTGGGTGGCCGACGACCTGATCATGCCGCCTTCGGGCCGGGCGGAGCTGTCGCTACCCGCCGGGCGCTACCGCGTCGTGCTGGAGCAGTCGGATGCGGCCATGTGGGCCGACCCCGGTGAGGTCTGGGAGTCCTCTGCCGCCGCCAACTGGATCGATGTGACCCTTTCCGCCGGCGAGACCGTGAGTCGCGCCATCACCCTGAATCCGGCAGGTGGCGTCGCCTTCGTCACCGACATCTCGCCCGCCGAGGTCCTCGCGGGGCTCCTGCGCGTGGTTCCCATGGGCGACGGCCCCGCATTCGTCGTCGGTCCGCGCAACAGCGAGCCGACGCAGAAGGGACTGCTGCTCGTCGAGCCCCACCTGCCGCTCGTCCCCGGCAGCTACCGCGTGGAGCTGACTTGGCGCGGAGGCACGACCCGGTCGGCGCCCTTCGACGTGATCGAGGGCCGTCAGACGCGAACCGAGCTGATGTTCTGGGCCAATTTCGAAGCGGACGTCGCCGTCCCCGAGTGGCCTTGAGCTGTCCAGGTGACGGGCGTGCCGTTCTGCCCACGCTTCCGAATCTCGATTCGAGCGGTTGACCCGCTCCCGGTCCCGTCCCATCCTCTCGCGCCGTGAAGACCGCCCCGACCCATCGCCATCACCACGTCCATCCCGCGCTCTGCGGGCTGGCGCCGGTGAGCGCGTAGGCCGTCCTCTTCACGACCCACGAACACCGCAACGCCGGCCCCTCGGGCCGGCGTTGCGCGTTTCGGGGATCGCCCGTCGTCGCGCTCCGTCGGCTCCAGGACCGACCGACACCCCCGACCAGCGACGATCCCCGTGAACCCTGCACCCCGACGAGCTGACGACGACCTGCGCCTGGCCCTGCCCAAGGGCCGCATGCAGGAGGGCATCTGGAGGCTCCTGGCCGAGGGCAGCCTGCCCGTGCGCGCCTCCAGCCGCAACTACCGCCCCACCGTGGGCCCGGGCTTCGAGGTCAAGGTCCTCAAGCCGCGGACCGTGGTCGAGATGCTGCACAGCGGCACGCGCGACGTCGGCTTCGCCGGGGCCGACTGGGTGGCCGAGCTGGACGCCGACGTGGTCGAACTGCTCGACACCGGCCTCGATCCGGTGCGCCTGGTGGCCGCGGCCCCGGCGGAGCTGCTGGAGGACGGTGCCCTGCCCCGCCGGCCGCTGGTGGTCGCGTCCGAGTTCGAGCGACTGACGGCGAACTGGATCGAAGGACGCCGTCTCGACGCGACCTTCGTGCGCTCCAACGGGGCCACCGAGGTCTTCCCGCCCGAGGACGCCGACCTGATCTGCGACATCACCCAGACCGGCGCAACTCTGCGCGCCAACGGTCTGGTGGTGCTCGACACCCTGGTCGAATCGAGCACCCGGCTCTACGCCAGCCGCGCCGTGCTCGACGACGAGGGCCGCGCCGCCCGCGTGCGCGACCTGGCCCTGGTGATCGGCTCGGTGATCGAGGCGCGCGGCCGCGTGATGCTCGAGGTCAACGTCCCCGTCGATCGCCTCGACGCCGTGGTCGAGGTCCTGCCCTGCATGCGCCAACCGACCATCGCCGAGCTCTTCGGCGGCAGCGGCTACGCGGTCAAGGCGGCGGTGCCGCGCTCCGCATTGCCGCGCTTGATCCCCGCGCGCAAGGCCCGCGGCGGCAGCGACGTGGTCGTCTCCGCCCTGTCGCAGATCGTCGCGTGAGCTCGACTGCCATGAACTCGAATCGAACCACGCGAGCGCGCATGGACGACGCACCCGTCCGCCCCCAGGGCGAGGGGCTGCTGCGCCTGGATGGCAACGAGGGACCGGCGCCGCCCGCGGAGCTCTCGAGGTCCCTGGTCGCACTCGACCCCGAAGACCTGCGTCGCTACCCCGACAAGTCGGAGCTCGAGGCGCGCCTGGCCGAACTGCACGGCGTGGATCCCGAACAGGTCCTCGTGACCACCGGCGGCGACGGGACCATCGCGGCCTTCGCTGCGGCCTTCGTGGTCCCGGGTCGGCGCTTCGTCCACACCGCGCCGACCTTCGCCATGATCCCGGCCTGCGCCGAGCTGCTCGGTGCCGCGCTGTTCCCCGTCGAGTGGAGCGCCGGGGCCTTCCCCCGCGATCCCTTTGCCGAGGCGGCGGCGGAGCCCGGGGCCGTGGCCGCCCTGGTCACGCCCAACAACCCCACCGGTGGCGAGGCCGGCATCGACGATGTCCTCGCCGTCGCCGACGCCTGCGCGCCGGACCCGCTGCTGTTGGACCTGGCCTACGTCGAGTTCGGCGCCAATGACCCGACGGCCGCGGCACTGGGCCGCTCCAACGTGGTGGTGCTGCGCACGCTCTCCAAGGCTCTGGGACTGGCGGGGCTGCGGGTGGGCTACGCCCTGGGCCCGCGGGATCTGATCGCGGCCATCAGGGCCGTCGCACCGCCCTACCCCTGCTCCAGTCCGGCCCTGATCCTTGCCCGGGCGGCCATCGACCTCGAGCTTCCGACCGAATCGGCGATCCGACGCATCCGGGCCGAGCGCGAGCGCTTGCGCGCGCGCCTGATCGCCGCCGGCATCGACGCGCCGCCCAGCGGCGGCAACTTCGTCGGCGTGCGGACGCCTCGCGCGACCGAGCTCTTCGAGGCCCTGCGCGCCAGGGGCGTGCTCGTGCGACGCTTCGAGGGACGCGCGGACCTGGCGGACCTGCTGCGGATATCGGTGCCCGTCGACGATCCGGGGTCGGCGCGCCTGGCCGCGGCCTTGGACAGCGCCCTGGGCGAGCTGAGCGGAGCCCGCGCGGGCCTGGAGGCGCGCTCGTGAGCGCGACTACCGTCCCTCGTAGCGCGCAGGTGACGCGCAGCACCCGCGAGACCTCCGTCGAGTGCAGGGTGGTCCTCGACGGCAGCGGCGCGGCCGAGGTCTCGACGGGCATCGGCTTCCTCGACCACATGGTCGCGAGCCTGGCCCTGCACTCGCGCATCGACGTGAGCTTGACCTGTCGCGGCGACCTCGAGGTCGACGACCACCACACCGCCGAGGACTGCGCCCTGGCCCTGGGTCAGGCGATCGACGCGGCCCTGGGCGAGCGGCGCGGCATCGGGCGCTTCGGCTGGGCCCTGGTGCCCCTCGACGAAGCCCTGGCCCAGGTCGCACTGGACCTCTCCGGGCGGCCCTTCGCGCGGGTGGAGCTCGAGTTGGTGCGCGAGCGCATCGGCGCCCTCGCCACCGAGAACGCGACGCACTTCCTCCAATCCCTGGCCGTGGCGATGCGCGCGACCCTGCACGTGGACGTGCTGCGCGGCGCCAACGATCACCACAAGGTCGAGGCCGCCTTCAAGGCCACCGCGCGCTGCCTGCGCCAGGCCGTTGCCGCGGACCCCTTGCCGGGCGAGTTCGCCGGCGAGACCAACCCCGTCCCCAGCGCGAAGGGATCATTGTGAACGACTCGAACGAACCCGAAGCCTCGCCGCCTGTCGTAGACCTGGTCCGGACGGGAGTGGCCAACGTGGCCTCCCTGCGTGCTGCATTCGCGCGCCTTGGAATCGGACTGCGCGTGGCGGAGACGGCGCAAGAGGTGCGCGATGCGGTCGCGCTGATCCTGCCCGGCGTGGGCAGCTTCGCGGCCGGGATGGAGCAACTGCGCCTGGCCGAGCTGGACCAGGCCCTCGCCGACCGCATCCGCGCCGGCGCGCCGACCCTGGCGGTGTGCCTCGGCCTGCAGCTGTTGGCCACGACCAGCGAGGAAGCGCGCGGCTATCGCGGGCTCGGCCTGCTGGACCTGCGGGTCAATCGCTTCCCCGACGGCGTCCTGCGGCCGCAGATCGGTTGGAACCGGATCCAGGCGGACCCGGACTGCGAGCTGCTGCAGACAGGCTGGGCCGCCTTTGCCAACGGCTATCGCCTGACCGAGCGACCCGTGGGTTGGCGCGTCGCCTGGGCCGACCACGGGGGGCCGTACATCGCCGCCCTCGAGCGCGGTGCCGTGCTCGGTTGCCAGTTCCACCCCGAGCTGTCGGGAGCCTTCGGCGCCGCGCTGATCGAGCGCTGGCTCGAGCGCTCGAGCGTTCGCCGACGCACGGCGTCAGCAGCCCTGTGCGGAGGTGACTCGTGATCGTCGGAGGCGAAGCTCGGACCTCGGGCCTGGCGCGCCGCGTCGTGCCCTGCCTCGACACGCGCGGCGGCCGAGTGGTCAAGGGCGTCAAGTTCCAAGGGCTCCGCGACGCCGGCGACCCGGCCGAGCTGGCCGCGCGCTACGAGGCCGCCGGCGCCGACGAGATCGTGATGCTCGACGTCTCCGCCACCATCGAGGAACGCCAGGCAGAGCTGCGCACGGTGCGCCGCGTGCGCGAGCGCTTGGGCATCCCCCTGACCGTGGGCGGAGGCGTTCGCGACTTCGAGTCCGCCGGCGCCCTGCTCGACGCCGGGGCCGATCGCGTCGCCGTCAACTCCGCCGCGGTCGCGGATCCTGCCCTCGTCGGGCGCCTGGCCGAGCGCTTCGGTACCCAGTGCATCGTGGTGGCGATCGACGCCGAGCGCGTCGAAGGCGCGTACCGCGTACGCGTCGCCAGCGCGACCCGGGCGGTCGAGCTCGAGGCGGTCGCCTGGGCGCGCGAGGTCGCGTCGATGGGCGCAGGCGAGATCCTGCTCACGAGCATCGACCGCGACGGCACGCGCGAGGGCTACGACCTGGACCTCGTCGAACGCGTCGCCGCGGCGGTCTCGGTGCCCGTGGTGGCCAGCGGCGGCGCGCGCACCCCCGCGGACTTCGTGTCCGCCGCGCGCGCCGGAGCCCAGGCGCTCCTCGCCGCCTCGCTCTTCCACGACGGCGACTTCACCGTCGCCGACGTCAAGCGCGTCCTGCTCGAGGGCGGCGTGGAGGTGCGGCCGTGATCGTGCCCAGCATCGACCTGCAGGGCGGCCAGGCCGTGCAGTTGATCGGCGGCGCGGTCCTCGAGCTCGAGGCGGGCGATCCGCGGCCGCTGATGCAGCGCTTTGCGCGGGTCGGTCCCGTGGCCGTGGTCGACCTGGATGCGGCCCTGGGCGCGGGTGAGAACACGGCGTTGATCGATGAGCTCGTGGACCTCGGCCCCGTCCGGGTCGGCGGCGGCATCCGTTCGGTCGAGGCGGCGCGGCGCTGGCTCGACCGCGGGGCCGAGCAAGTCGTCGTCGGCACCGCCGCGACACCCCAGTTCCTGGGCCAGCTGCCCCGCGAGCGAGTGATCGCCGCCCTCGACGCCCGCAACGGCGAGGTCGTGGTCGAGGGCTGGACCGTCGGCACCGGCTCCCGAGTGGCCGAACGCATGGCCGAGCTGGCGCCCTTCGTGTCCGGGTTCCTGGTCACCGTGGTCGAACGCGAGGGCCGGCTCGGCGGCGTCGACGAGACCTTGGCGCGCAGCCTGCGCGCTGCGGCCGGCGACCGCTCACTGACCTACGCCGGCGGCGTCACCACGCCCGCGGACGTGGCCGTGCTCGACCGCCTGGGGATCGACGCCCAGGTCGGGATGGCGCTCTACACCGGACGGTTGGATCTGGCGGAGGGCTTCACCGCGCCGCTCTCCAGTGATCGGCCCGACGGCCTGTGGCCCACTGTGGTCTGCGACGAGACGGGTCGAGCGCTCGGGCTCGCCTACTCCGATCTCCAGTCGGTCCGCGCGGCGATCGACGGGGGTGTCGGCGCCTACCACTCGCGCAGGCGCGGGTTGTGGGTCAAGGGCGCGAGCTCCGGCGACACCCAAGAATTGCTGCGCGTCGAGGTCGACTGCGACCGCGATGCCCTGCGCTTCATCGTGCGCCAGACCGGCGCCGGCTTCTGCCACCGGGGGACCGCGACTTGCTTCGGGGACGCCACAGGCCTGGCGGCACTCGAAACGACGCTTCGGCAACGACGGGCATCGGCGCCCGACGGTTCCTACACAGCTCGGTTGTTCGACGACCCGGCGCTGCTCGATGCCAAGCTGCGCGAGGAGGTTGAGGAGTTGATCGCCGCCGAGGGTCGCGACGAGGTCGTGCAGGAAGCCGCCGACGTGCTGTTCTTCACCCTGACCAAGCTGCGCGCCGCCGGCGTTCCCTTGGCCGATGTCGAGCGTGCCCTCGATGCGCGGGCCCTGCGCGTCAGCCGCCGGCCGGGCGACGCCAAGCCGAACAGGACCGGAGCCGAGCGATGATGCTGCGACGAATCACCCCCGCTGACGTGGCCGGCCTCGATCGCGAGCCCGTCGACCCGGCGGCCCGCGAGGTGGCGCGTGAGATTCTGCACGAGGTCCGCGGCGGTGGAGAAACCGCGCTTCGGGCCTGGTCCGAGAAGTTGGGCGACCTGGAACCCGGAGCGCGGCTGTTCTGGTCACGGGCCGACCTCGAGCGAGCCCGCGATGCACTCGACGTGCGGACTCGCGCGCTGCTCGAGCGGACGGCCGCGCGCATCGAGTCCTTCGCCCGCGCCCAGCGGGAAGCCCTGGCCGACGTGGACTTGGCGATCCCCGGCTGCGTGGCGAGCCACCGCTTCGTGCCGCTGGCGTCCGCGGGCTGCTACGCCCCCGGCGGCCGGCACCCACTGCCGTCGTCGGTGCTGATGACGGCGCTGACCGCCAAGGTGGCCGGCGTGGAGCGGGTCTGGGTGGCCTCTCCCAAGCCCGCGCCCGCGACCCTCGCCGCCGCCGCGATCGCGGGGGCCGACGGCCTGCTCGCCGCCGGCGGTGCCCAGGCCATCGCGGCCCTGGCCTCCGGCGCCGGTCCGCTGCCTGCCTGTGAGGCCATCGTCGGCCCGGGCAATCGCTTCGTGACCGCCGCCAAGGAGCTCGTCTCCAGTCGCGTCGCGATCGACATGCTGGCCGGTCCCTCGGAGCTGGTGGTCGTCGCCGACGGGGGCGCCGATCCGGCCTGCGTGGCCGCGGATCTGATCGCCCAGGCCGAGCACGATGAGGACGCCCTGCCGATCCTGATCGCGCTGCCTGGCTGCGACCTCGGAGCGGTGAACGACGAGCTCGAACGCCAACTCGATGGCCTCAGCACCGCGGCGACCGCGTGCGCGGCGATCGGTTCCGGCTTCTGCGTCGCAGCCGCGGACCTCGAAGAGGCCATCGACCTGTGCGAGCGCCTCGCCCCCGAGCACCTGCAGCTCTGCGTCGGCGAAGCGGAGGCCGTGGCCTCACGCCTGCGTAGGTATGGCTCGCTCTTCGTCGGCGAGCTCGCCGCCGAGGTCCTCGGCGACTACGGCGCCGGGCCCAACCACGTGCTGCCCACCGGCGGCAGCGCGCGGCACCAGGCCGGGCTCAGCGTGTCGACGTTCCTGCGTGCCCGCACCCAGCTTCGGATCAGCGATCCGAAGGCCGCCCAGGTGCTCGTCGACGACGCCGCCAGCCTGGCGCGCGTCGAAGGCCTCGAGGGCCACGCGCGCGCCGCCGAGCTTCGCCATGGCGGTGGGCGTCGAGCCTCCTCATTCGCCGGTTGAAGAGCCCGAAGGGCCGAAGGTTCCGGCATCGGGCAGGCCCGCGCCGTTGCGGCTCCCGCCCGCGTACACCCTCGCCGCCGCTGCGCGGTTCACACGAGCGGCGGACGAGGGCGAGACCCGCGATCGACTCAGCCCTCGAGCGCCTGCTCGCAGGCCTCGTAGGCCGAGCGCAGGAACTCCTCCGCCATGCGCGCCTGGAGGGCACCGCTGCCGGCCTCCGCCACCTTGTAGATCGGCAGCACGGCCAGGGGCGCGCCGTCCTCGAGCCAGGTGCCATGGGCCAGGGGCGGCAGGACGGTTCCGGCGCGCGGATGGGGCCAGGGCGAGGCGTAGAGGTAGGCGCGGTCCTGTCGATCGTCCGCGGGCGCCATGCCCAGCCCGATCGTCATGGGCTCGTCGCCGTCCGAGTCCAGCTCCACCAGCGCGGCGATGTCGAAGTGGTGCGGCCAACAGCGCACCGCCGTACCGGGCGCGATGTCGCCCAGGATCCGACGCAGGACCGCGTCCGCGTTGGAGTAGGCCCGATCGACTTCGCAGAAGCCCTCCTCACAGCCCCGGCCGAAGGGCGCGCCCTCCATCAGGGGGTGGGCGTCGAGCCTCGCGTCCAGGTGAGCCTCGTTGCGCGCCGGACCGCCGACGAGCTTCTCGGCCCGCTCCAGGAGCCACTTGCGCGCCTCGAAGATCGTCCGACCGACGAGATCGAAGGTCTGCAAGACGGCGTACTTGTCGTCGAGCACCACGAAGCCCGGCGAGGCCAGGCGCAGCCCCACGTGGAAGTCGCGCTCGCCGCGGATCCGGCAGCCGACCAGCGCGCGGGGGCCGTGGAGGTAGGTCGTGGCCAGGTGGCGGTGGTCCGCCATGGTCTGGCCCCAGAGCATCCCGACCTCGCCGATGACCAAGGCGGCGCGATGGGCCTGTCGCCAGGCCTCACCACGCCCTTCGGTCGGTCGCAGCTCGGCCCAGGGTGCAGGGTGGATGGAAGTTGCTTGCATGCAGTCGGTCGAGGGGGGCTAGCGGGTGTCGATTTCCACCCTAGCCGACTGCCGCCCGATCCGCGAGCGCCCTGGAAATCCGGTTGGACCAGGCCCCCTGGGCGCCGCCAGGGGCGATCTGCGACCACCCCACCCGCCCCCGATGGGGATCCGAGCGCCCCGGCCGGCTCACTTCCCGATCAGGAAGTGGCAGACGTCGCCCTCGCGCATGACGTACTCGCGCCCCTCGACGCGCAGCTTGCCGGCGGCCTTGATGGCGGCCTCCGTCTTGAACTGCACCAGGTCATCGACCGAGTAGACCTCGGCGCGGATGAAGAGTTTCTCGAAGTCCGTGTGGATCACCCCGGCCGCCTTGGGCGCGGTCCAGCCGCGCTGGATGGTCCAGGCGCGGATCTCCTTCTCGCCGGCGGTGAAATAGGTCTGCAGGCCGAGCAGGTCGTAGGTGGAGTGGGCCAGGCGCTCGAGGCCGGACTCGACGAGACCGAGGTCGGCCATGAACTCGGCGCGGTCGGCCGGGTCCATACCGGCGATCTCGCCCTCGATGTCGCCGGAGAGCACCACAACGCCCGAACCGGTCGCCTCGGCGTGGGCGCGTACCGCGCCGACCAGGGGCGACTCGCCGGCCAAGTCGTCGTCGGCCACGTTGGCCACGTACAGCACCGGCTTCATGGTGATCAGGAACAGCGGGCGCAGGGCGGCGCGCTCGCGGTCGGACCACTCGCGGGCGCGCAGTTGGCCACCGGCCTCCAGGTGCTGGCGCGCCACGTCGTAGGTGTCGCGCTCGAAGATCGAGTCCTTGTCGCCGGCGCGGGCCTTCTTCGAGACGCGCTCGTGGGCCTTGTTCAAGGTCTCGAGGTCCGCGAGGCCGAGCTCCAGCTCGATCACCTCGATGTCCGCCCGCGGGTCGATCGTCCCGTGCACGTGCACGATGTCGGAGTTCTCGAAGCAGCGCACCACGTGCAGCACCGCGTCGGTCTCCTTGATGTTGCCGAGGAACTTGTTCCCGAGACCCTCACCGGTGGAGGCGCCCTTCACCAGGCCCGCGATGTCCACCACCTTGACCGAGGCCGGTAGGACGCGATCGGTCTTGATGAATCCGTGGATCACCTCCAACCGCGCGTCCGGCACGTCGACGATGCCGACGTTGGGCTCGATCGTGCAGAAGGGGTAGTTGGCGCTCTCGGCGCCCGCGGAGGTGATGGCGTTGAAGATCGTCGACTTGCCCACGTTGGGCAGTCCGACGATGCCTGCGGCGAGGCTCATGGGCGATCGGGAGGGGCTGGCGGAGGGGTTAGCGCGGACCCTGACGGGGTCGGCCGAGCCGCGCAGTGTAGCGTCAGCCCCGGGCCACGATCATCGGCACCTCGATCGTGAGGGAGCGGTCGCCGCGCTCGACGATCAGGGTCAGGATCTGACCCGCGCCGAAGCCGGCTTCATTCTCCGCCAGCGCGGCCGGGGTCGGCGAGAGCACTCGATCGCCGATCTCGAGTCCCGCCCCGGCGGCGACGGCCCCGAGGCGGCTCACCTTCCCGTCCTCCCCGAGTTCGAACCCCAGGGCCGAGGGGCGTCCCAGCTCCGCCGCGAGGGAGCCCAGCTCGATTCGTGCGGCGTCCCACTCCCAACTTGCGCGCTGGTTCGAGGCGATCACCGCCTGCAGCGCCGGAACAGCCCGCGCTCCCAGTCCCGCGGCCCTCAGTGCCAGGCCCTGGTAGAAGTCGCGCTCGCAGGCGAGGCCCGCCTGTTCCTGCGCGGGCTGGGCCAGGCGGTGGGCCTCGAGCCGCTCGATCGAGCCTTGGCCCAGGAGCAGATCCGCGACCAGTGCCTCCCAGCCCTGGCGCTCGCCCCGCCAGGCGCGCAGCTCACGCTCGGCGCGGGCCCGATCGCCGTCCACCCACCAGCGCCACAGGGCCGCGTGGCCGTCCGCCTCCGGATCGCGCCGGAGCAGGCGGTCGAAGCCCACGCGCGCCTGGTCGAGCTCCCCCGCCAGGGTCTGGGCCAGGGCTACGTACAGCGCGAAGAGCCCCTCGTCGGGGTACGCGGTCTCGAGCGCGGTGTAGTCCCCCTCCGCCCCCTCGAAGTCGCGCAGGCGCACCTTGGTCTGGGCTCTGTTCTCGAGCGTCCACGCGTCATTAGGCGCGAGCCCCAGGGCGCGGTCGTAGTCGGCGAGGGCGGCGCGATACTGGCCTGAGAGCATCTGCGTGAACGCGCGCCACTGGATCGCCTTGAGGTAGTCGGGGCTGCGCTCGATCGCCGCCGTGTACCCGGCGACCGCCTCGTCCAGTCGCCCGAGGTTGTGCAGGGACATGGCCCGCGCGTAGTGGGTCCAGGGATCGGTGTCGTCGAGGGCCAGGGCGCGGTCGTAGTCCTCGAGCGCGGCGGCGTAGTCGCCCAAGAGGTTGCGACAGTGCCCGCGCCAACGCCGCAGGTCGACGGCGTCGGGCGCGGCATCGATGGCCACGTCGAGCAGGGGCAAAGCGGCCGCGCAGTCGCCCCCCTGGGCCAGGGCGATGGCGCGCTCAGCTGTGGTCGAGGGGGTCGAGTCCTGGACCGGACTCGAGGAGAGGACAGCGAGCAGCAGGATCGTGCAGAGCATGGTGGTTCGATTGGTTGGGTGCGCCGCACAAGGTCGGCGCGAGCATCATTCGGAGTCCAGCGGGCCGCGGGCGACCCTGCTCAAGAGGATCGTACGCCGTCCCGATGGGAGCCCGGCGTTGACGATGCCCTCGTAGCCGATCCCGGTCACCCCCTGGGCCGCGACGTGCATCTCGACGCCGCCGGGCAGCAGCAGGGTTTCTCCCAGCCTGATGGTGCGCGGGTAGGGGCCGCCCGCACCGGTTCCGAATGGGGTCACGACCAGGCTCAGGGGCGACGAACCTGTGCGCCCATCGGGTTGCTCGGCGAGCTCGAACTGGACCAGCAGGGCGTCCACGATCGCGGTCTCCTCGCGTGCGCCGACGACCGCAGCCCTCCGGATCGGCTCGATCGGCCCGGTCAGGGACGTGGGCGCGATCGCGTAGGAGCCCGCAGCGAGGCCGCGGAACTCGATCCGACCGGCGGAGTCCGTGGTGCGATGCACCGGCGCCAGGCGTGGAGGGCTGTCGAGGGACTCGAGGCGCACCAGCCTCCCGGCCAGGGGGGTGCCGTCCGCCAACTCGAGGCGCAGACGGATGGCCGCCGATCCGCCCACCTGCACGTCGCCGAGGTCGTACTCGCCCTGCGGACTGGCCGTGATCGAGGTCGTCGCGGAGTAGCCGTGGCCGGGAGAGGACAGGCGCAGGTCGACGCGGCTCGCAACCGGCAAGCTGGCCTCGAAGCGGCCGCTCGCGTCGACGGCGAGGCGCAGGGTGTCGGTGCGAGCCCGCGGGTCGTCGGGCAGACCGGGTTGGCAGGCGACGTGCAGGGCCCCCACCTCCAAGGCGGTCCCCCACTCGTCCACGATCCGGCCGCGGACGACGGGCGCGCGATCGAGGACCAGCACCTGCTCGGTGAAGGGCCCCATCACCATCGGCTCAGCGGAGCGGAACAGGTAGCCGGGAGCCTCGGCGCGCAGGGTGACTTCGAGCGAGCCCGTGGCGCACAGGGCCAGGCGGTGAACGCCGCCGGCCTCGACCCTCAGCGAAGATCGGCTGGAGCGGTAGCTCGTGGATGGCGTGGATTCGGCTGGACGCCAGTTGCTGGCGAGCCGGGTCCAACCCCTTGCGTCGCTCGAGACATCCGCGGTGGTGCGGGCCGAGAAGGCCGCCGCGGCCTCGGCGTCGAGTCGCCAGACGCTGGTCGATGTCTGGTGCGAGGCTCGCGCCTCCACAACGGCCCCCGGGAGGTCGAATCCCCGACTGTCGACCACGCGAACCTCCAGCAGGAACAACTCGAGCGGGACGCGCTCCGTGGCAGAGTCGTCGCCTGCTTCGACGACCACCGGCGAGGTTGGCGGCGAGGGTGCACCGACTTCCGCGATCGCTACAACCTGGCGCGTGCTGCTCGGGACCATTGGAATCCCACGAGCAACCGACGTCGAGGCCCCCTCAGGCTCGGGGGGTCGGGACGCGGTCACCCCGGATTCAGGCCGTGCCGCGTCGAGCTCCTCCCCAGCGTGCCTCGGCAGCAGCAGGCACGCGCCGACGAGCACCAGCAAGCCGAGCAGTACCCAGAGAATTCGCATGGCGGAAGGGCCGGCAACCGGCCTCGAGGGGGGGCGCCGGGATCGACCCGACGACGGCCTGACTCGAAGCATCCCGGAACCGCGCAACGACCCCGGTTCGAGCGAGTCTAGTGCGACCCCCGAGGAGGTCGACGGCAGTTGCGAGAAGACTCGTCGTCTGCGGCCCAGCGCCCTTCGGAGCCGGCGCGCGGACAGGGGGCTGCGAAGAGTTGGGCGCGGCCCAGCCCAGTGCAGCCGACTCGCCCTGTCCAGGCCCGCACGCCAGACCTCCCCCTGCCTCAGGTCGCCGCGACAGCGGCTTGGCGCGCCCACAGGGAGATCACGACGGAGCCGATGAAGACCGCCAGAACCAGGGGTAGCTCCTCGCGCGACTCGAGCACCGCACCGCGGGACCAAAGACTCGTCCTGGTCATCGAACCGATTCGCCGGCGCCCACAGTTGATCTCGTAGCTGGAGCACCAGAGCGACGACCTGGTGAGCATGAGGTCCTCGAGCTCCTCACCCGTACCGGTGAAGGCGAGCTCGGGATGAAGGTCGCGCAGCTCGAATGTCGAAGACCAAACCGATGGGCGCACGGCGCTGACCAGGAACTCGCCGCCTCGCGCCAGATCGATCTCGCTGCGGAGAAAGCCGCGCGCGCGCATCTGGTAGTCGACTCCCTCCAGCTCGATCGTCGCGCCCTCCCCCCAAACGGATCGATCCAGCAGCGCGACCTTGCGGCCGTCTCGGAGGACGTCGTAGTGGCGGGCCAACAGCCCGCGGCAGCGAAACTCGAGGCTCTGCATGGCGCCGATCTTACGCGGCCGGGCGCGCGCGATTCGAAGGGCACGGCCTCGATGGGGATTCGAGCGGCGCCGGCGGATCGGCGCTCTCAGCCTCCGCTTTGCTGATCTTCCACTTGCACGGTCGCGATGAAGCCGAGGAGCACGGCCACCGCCGGCGGCACCCGCTCGTCGACACGCAGGATGAGGCCGGACTTGAACAGGCCCCGACGGACGATCTCGCCCAGCTGCACGTCACCGGCCTCGACCACGCTGGTCGAGCTGAAGAAGCCCTTGCTGCGCAGGACCAGGGCTCCTCCGGGGATCTCGGAGGGCTCGAGCAGGGTGACGTGCTGGCGACTGGAGAAGGCCGACTTGCGTTCGGCAAAGGCCACCAACGAGCCTGCGCGGGTCAACTCGACGCGGCCGCTGGTCCAGCCCTTGCGGGCGATGGCGTAGGTGGCGCCGGCCAGGTCGAAGGGCGCCGATCGCTGGAAGGCCCGGCGCTCCAGGATCGTGATGCTGCGGCCGCCCAAGGAGACCTCGAGGTCGCGGCTGAAGAGGCCTCGCGCGGGTTTGATCACGAGCTCGTTCACCGGTGCCGATCCTACCCTCGTCTCGCGCGACCGCGGGTCGAAGTGCCGACCCCGTCAAGGCGCGCGGACCAGGTCCACCGCCACCGGGGTGACCTGTCCGGCGAGCACCCTGCCTGCGACGATCTCGGAGCGATAGCCCTCGACTTCGAGCTTGACCTCGTAGTCCCCCACGAGCATCAGGCCCAGTCCGAAGGGGGCCACCAGGCGCCCCGACATGCTCGTGGTCACCCCGCCCCAGGCATTGGCCCACTCGGCGGCGCTGCGCGTCCAATCCGGTTCCCCGGCGCCGCGCAGGTGGATCTCGACCGGCAGGCTGGCCGCCTGCGAACTGTCGTCTCCCGCATCCGCCAGGCGAACGACGAACTCCAGGCGACCGCCGTGGGAGGTCGGCACGTCGATCGTCGCCTGCTCGCCCGCGCGGACCTCGATCTGCCCGGGCTCGGCGTCGGCGACCGAGAACCGAGCGTCGAGCACGGAGGAGCGGACGTAATAGGTGCCGGGAGTCAGGCCCTGAACGATCAGCTCCGAGGCGCCGGGGGAGCCGGCTTCCGTGGCGATCGACCCTTCACCCCTTGGAAGCAGCATCACCGACAAGCGCTCTTCACCGACCAGGCCCTCGCCGGTGACTCGCACGCGCACGCTGGCGAGGGTCGGGTCGTCGGTACGCAGCTCGACGGTGTGGTGACCGGATGGCAGGTCGGCCGCGAGCCGGTGGACGAAGACGCGGCCCCGCGTGTCCTTGGCCCGCAGCAGCAGTGCCGTCCTGGGCAAGAGCGCGGTGTGACTGGTGGCTGAGCCCAGGCGCTTGGAGATGGCCCCGAAGCCCGCTGCCGCGTGGTCGATCGCACCGATCTCGAGCTCGTCCATGGCGACGACTTGGCCCCCGTCGTCGAGGGCGGTGATCTCCACCAGCCAGCCTTCGCAGGTCACCACCAGATTGCGCGAGGGTGCGACCACACGCTCCATGCGCTGTACCGCGACGTGGGTGTGCGGGCTGGCTTCGAGGTCGTAGAGACCCGGTGCGAGGCCAGCGATCGAGAAGGCGCCGCTCGCTTGGGTCCCCACTTGACCGCGGGTGAAACCCTGCCCGCCGGGTGCCTGCCCCGTGCTCGGCATGGCGCGGATGGATAGACCAGGCACAGGGGAGCCGTCGGGGAACTGGGCGCGTCCCTCCAGGACCCCGGATCCAAGGATCGCGAGGTCACCCAGGTCGATCAGCTCACCCGCCTCGATCCGGATCGGAACGAGCGGCGAGGTACCCAGACCAGTCTTCGACACCAGCAGCTCGAATTCCCCGAGGGCCGGCGGCGCCACCGCGAAGCTGCCGTCGCGGAGGCACGGCAGGTTGAAGTCGTGATCGTCTCCACCTGTCGCCAGGGGCTCCAGGTGAGCGCGGCCATTCCCGAGCGGCTCGCCCGCCCCGTCGAACAATCGACCGACCAAGGTCGCCCCTCGCGCGAGGGAGACCTCGAGCGGCCTCGGCGAACCGGGGTTGGGGCGCCAGAGTAGACGTGCGGTACCCGGCGTGAAGCCCTCGGCCACCGCGCGTGCGGCGAGGGCTGTTTCAGCGGGCAGGTCGACGTCGATCAGGAGGGTGCCGTCCTCGGCGGCCGTCCCGCCGCTGACGAGCATCTCCGAGGGATCGCCGCCTGGACCGGTGAGGTAGACGTCGACGCGCGCACTCCCGATCGCGACGCCGCGACCCGCCTCGACCACGCGGATCTCGAGCATGCCGTCAGCGGCGGGCGTGGGGCCGAGGGACGCGGTCGTCGCGCGCCGTTCGATCGACGTTTCCCCTGCGTCGCCCACCGGGCTGATCGTGGCCAGGCTCGCCTCTCCCAGGGCGACGCCGCCCCCGCCCGAGTCACCGTCGCTGGTCGCGAAAGACCCCTGCACGGCCGCGTCCGTGGCTCGAGCGGGGACCTCGGCGTCCGGACGGCTCCCCGCCAGGGCCCACCAGCAGAGGGCGACCATCGCGGCCGCGACGAGGCCGTAGAGCGTGTTCTTCACCGATGTGCGCTCCGACTTGGACTCAGGGTTCCTGCACCAGCTCGACCCGCACGACGTTCGTCTCGCCGGGGATCACCGTGAGCTGCCGGTTGTGCCTGGTGAAGCCGGTGGCCTCGACCTCGAGCTCGTAGCTGCCGGCGCGCAGCACGCCGTAGCGCTCGTAGCGTTGCCCCAACCTGGCCTTGGCGACGACCGAGACACCGCCGTCGTCGCGGACGAGATTCAGCAGCAGCGGCTGCCACTCGAGCTCTCCGGCTGCACGGATCCTCCCCACCGCCGAGCGCTCGAGTCCGAGTGCGGCCTGGTCGTCCAGTCCGGCCACGGCGAACTCGAACTCGAGCTGACCGCCGGCGACGATCGCGATGTCGACCGTCTGCTCGCTACCGGCCGTCAGCTCCAGCTCCACGCCGGAGCCCTCGAGCAGCAGCATGTCGTCGCCCGAGACGGAGAAGTTCGCCAGGTAGCGGCCCGGCGTCAGGCCGCTCAGCATGAACTCCGATTGCCCCTCGTCACTCGCCCCCCAGGTGAAGGCGCCCTCGGCGAGGGGCTGGAGACTGGCGCTGATCGCGACTCCTTCGGGCACGCCGCTGCCACCGACGCGCACACGCAAGGAAGCCAGGGACGGATCCCAGGGCCTCAGCACGACCCCGTGGCGTCCGGGGAGCAGGTCCACGTCCACCTGCCCGAAGTAGTGCGCTCCGGCCTCGTCCTCGGCGGTGAACTTGAGCGGGAGCCTCGCGACCAACTGCTCGGTCTGCACCACGGGCGTGGAGAAGAGCTGGGACCTGGCGAGAAAGGGCAGCTCGAGTGCGGTGGACGGCGCCGCGTCGACGGTCGAGCGCGGGACGGCTTCGAGCTTGGCCAAGAGCGCCGGACGATCCGCTTCGTCGAGCGCTCCGATCGTGAGCAGCCAGGCGTCAACGACGACCTCGACGTCCCCCATGCCGGTCGATGCGATGGGCGCGTCCACCGGCACACTGGGGTCCTGGCCCGTGAGGTCGTACCGCCCCTGGGCCAGGCCCTTGAAGACGAAGCCACCCTCCTCGTCCGTCTCGACCACGGCCGACCGGAAGCCGAGGCCCTGCGCCCCGATCGCCTCGAGCCGCAGGCCGAAGCCGGGCACCGGTTCACCGCTCGGGAACACCGTACGACCGGCGATCGACCCGGGCCCGACCAGGGTCAGGGTGCCCACGTCACTCTCGGCCGAGGAATCGATGCGGACGCGCACCTGCGCGCTCGTGCCGAGACCGATCAGCTCGGCACTGACCTGATAGCCCCCCGGATCGGGAGCCTGCACCGCGAAGTAGCCGTCGCGGGGCATGATCACCTGACGGAAGATCGGATCACGGTCCTCACCGATCGGATCGAAGCGCACCCATCCCCCGCCGAGGGGGGCTCCGCCGACGTCGACCATGCGGCCGACCACCGTCGCTCCCCGCTTCAACTCCAGGCGAGCTTCGACGCGATCCCCTGTCCACGGCAGCCTCGCGAACTGCGGAAGATAGCCCGGCGCACCGGCGCGCACCGCCAGCAGGTCCTCGGGTTGCGCGTCGATGGACTGCTCGAGAAGGCCTGACGAGGGTATGGGTTCCGCCGACAGCAGTGTGTCGAGTTGAACGAAGCTGTCGCTGAAGCGAGCCACGTCCAACCACGCACCCTCGATGGGCGCGCCATCGACATCCACGACAACGATGCGCGCCAGGACGCCTTTCTTCGCCGCGAGCTCAGCATCCGCCGTCGCAACGGGGGCCGCCTCGCGCTGGGTCTCGCTGTTACCTGGCAACTGGAGCTCCCGCGACGTCGCCGAGCGCAGGGCCGGCGTCCCACCGCCTCTGGCCTCGACGGTCCGCGACGTGCGACCGACGTCCGGCGCCGCGCCGATGGCCGCGCCGTCCGTGGAGCCGTCCCCGAACGGAGAGAAGAGTAGGTAGCCCAGCCCAAGCGCGAGGGCCAAGGCCAGGACAGCGATGGCTGAGCGGGTGACCATGGTGGACATGATGCATGGAGGAACTGCCCCGGACGCGCCCGAGGCCATCGAAGCCTCGCAATCCACGCTCCGGAGTCGATCGGCCCTGCCCTCGCGCGCCTCGGTGGGCGCGTCCTCTCGATGGGAACCCCGCTCTCGGCTGCGCCGCGACGACGCCTTGTCGACAGGACCGGGCGGCAGCCGGAACCACAGCCGGAGGGCCGCGTCGCCCTCTCAGCGCGGCCCGGGCAAGTCGACCTCGAACACGGCCGTCTCGCGGGGCCGGACCTCCAGGACCTCGACAATCGGCTCCTCACCCAATGGAGGATGCCATTCGAGCTCCCACAGGCCAGGCGGATGCACGCGGCCCACGAACAGCTCGCGCCCCGCGACCGTGATCGGAGTCTGGATCCAATCAGCCTGTCCCTGGGGCCTGAGCCTCGCCCAGCCCTCGATCGTGCCCGTGCTCGAGGTCCGTGCCGCCTTGGCTTCCGAACCCAGGTCGAGCCTGATCAAGCCACCAACCTCGAGCTGAACCGGAACCCGCGCCTGCTCCTCGGCACCGACGCTGACCCGAGCCTCGGCGTCCCCCGCGACGTAGGTCATTCCGACGTGCCAGTCGCCGCGCAACCGCCAACTGCAGCGGTAGTCACCCGGCAAGAGGTCCCGCTGCACGAGTCCGTTGCGCTGCAGCTCGCCCAAGTAGGGCCCGCCGATCCCCGACGCGAGGTCCTCGATCTCGAGTTCGAGGAACTGACCCCTTCCGGGTTCGTCAGCGGTCCACTCGAAGCTCAAGCTCGCCGAGCGTGGATCGAAGTCGGCGGGGACGCGTCCGTTCTCATCCAACTCCACCTGTGCGACCGCGCCACTCAGGGGATTGGCATGCGAGTGGTACTGGAGCGGGTCGGCAGGCATCGGTTCGACGATCCCGAAGACCAGCTCCAGGGAGTCGGTCGACACGTTGCGCACGGTCAGCGCAACCGGTGCTCCAGGCGCGAGCATCGACAGGGTGTACTCGCCCTGCGCTAGTCCCGTGAACGCGAACTCACCCGTCGCCGAAGTCTCCGTGTGCGCTGACAGTCGCCCCGGCCGCGGGTAGAGGTCCTGGGCCCTGGCTCCGATCCAGATCCCCGCCAGGGGCTCGCCCTCGACGTCGATCAATCGACCGGCGATGCGATCGGGCCGCTCGCCGCGCCAGAGGTCCGCGGCTGGAACCGGTTGCTCGCTCGCGCCGTCGAGTTCACCTTCTCGAACCGGCGCCGCTTCGTCCTGGTCGCGCGACTGCGGAGCTTTCGCCGGATCGGCCGGCGATAGACAGCCCACGAGAGCGAGGCTGCACGATCCGAGCAGAGCACGCACCGACGATGCCCGGCTGAGCGCACTCGGTACGAGCGATATCGGATGCGGCAAATGCGGAGGGGTGAAGAGCGCCATGGCCTCGCTCCGAATCTACCGACCCGCTCGAGATCGGTTACACCCCCGTTCTATTTGGTGACCAAGGGCACCAGCAGCTCCACCAGCCCGCCTTGAACGCCGACCTCGAAGTCCTGGATGAAGGGCTGAAAATCCTCGCCCTCGACCCGCAACTCGTAGGCCCCCGGCGCGAGGGAACGGTCGGAGCGCACGCGCACACCGACCGGAGGCATGTCGAAGGCGCACTGGATCAAGGGCGCGTCGGTGACCTGCCACCACTCCATCTCCAGCGGCCGCTCCGCCCCCTGCGGCGTCACCTCGACCGTCACCGCGCCCTCGGCCCCGCCCTCGGCGGTCCACGAGTCGCTCGGAACCAGCTCCAGCCCGACCAACGCCCCAGGTGCGAGGACCGCGTCGATCGGTATCGGCCCCGGTCCTTCGATCTCGAACTCGCGGGGCAGACCGGTCAAGGCCAGGGCCTCTTCAGGCTCGGTGCCCGAAGCCTGCATCAGCGAGACCTCCAACGAATAGCGACCGGGCGCCAGACCCGGTACCAACATCGTGCGCTCCAGGGCCTGCTCCGCCGCGATGTAGGTGTGCGCATCGAGACCTCTCACGCGCAGGTGAACCCGGGGCTCGACCAGGCGCTCGATCCCACCACTCACCCGCAACTCCAGGGTGGCCGTGTCCTCGGAGTCCGATCGCAACACCAGGTCCAGCGCGCCGCCGTCGAGGGGCGTCTCGATCGTCCCCGCGAAGATCCCCTGCGAGCCCTTGGCCCAGGCGCGCACGGTGCAGTTCGGCGGCAGGGCCCTGGTCGTCGACGACCGCTCCCGCGAGGAGTAGGCGCCGCCCCCGCCCATGGGCGTGCCGTCGTGCGGCGTGACCTCCAGGCTGAGCGAGCGGAACAGGGCGGGCGCGCCATCGCGGTCCTGCGCCGTGAACGTCACTTGGCTCACGCGCGCCACCAACACGATCGCTTCGTCGCCGGCGTCGAAGTGGTCCGGACCGATGAGCTCGAAGCCGCCGTCCCGCTCGCCGGTCCCGACGGACAGTCGGTGCTGACCGAGCGGCGCTTCCTCGATGCGAAAGCTCCCGTCGCCAGCCACCGCTTGGTGCAGACCCAGCCCCTCGACGCGGACCGTCACGCTCGCAACCGGTTGGCCATCCACCATCACAACCCGCCCGGCCAGGGCCGCGGTTTGCGGCGGCGTGCTCATCGGAGCTTCGACGACCTCTTGCTCGTCTTCGACCACGGCTGCAACGCGAGCAGACGCAGAGCCAGTCCCGATGGTGGCCGTGGCCTGTGCTCTGGGCGCGAGCGGAGGGGAGAGAGCGGCCTCCGATTCCGGCTGCGAAGACGCGGCCGCAGCGCCGGGGACGGCCGATCCGCCCTCGCCGGGTCCCGCGCCGGCCAGAGCCCAGATGGCGAAGGACACGACGACCACCAACCCCGCGATGACCGCCAGCGTGCCGCCCGCTGTGCGCCTGTGGTTGTTCGACATCATCATTGGATCCAACGGGTCATTCCCGCAGGAGTTCAATCGCCACCTTGCAGGCCTGGCCCCCGACCACGCTAGCCGTGGTCTGCGAAGGGCGAAAGCCCTCGGCCTGCACCCGTACGTCGTAGCGCCCGGGGGGGAGGGAGCGGTCAGCGACCCAGCCCCCGCCGATCGTCGGACGGCTCACGGCGCCACCGCCGTGCCAACCCGTCCAGCGCAGGTCGAGGGCCTCGCTACGCCCCTCAGGGCGAACCTCGACCTGAACCACGACGGGGAGCATCTCCCTCGGCAGCAAGTCGAGGTCGGCGGAGAGCACCAGCTCGAGCTCCCCCCCCGGCACCAACTCGAGCGCGATCGGGATGCGCCCGGTGCCGGTCACTTCGATCTCGGCTGGCGCGCCGACCAGGGCAAAGATCTGGGACTGGCGAGTGCCCTGGGGCTGCGCGACGGAGACCTCGAGCGTGTGCAGCCCGGTGGTCAGGCCCGGGATGAGGATCCGCTCGGAGAGCGCGTCGGATTGGTCGATGCGGTCGTCTCGATCGAGGTTCACGAGGCTGACGTCGAGTCGTGCGCCGATGACCCGGTCCAAGGGTCCGCCAAGGGCCAACTCCAAGGTCGCCATGCTCGGGGAGTCGACCTCGAGCACCACCTCCACGGCGCCCCCCGCGACTGGCGTGTGCACCAGCCCGGCGAAGCTCCCAGCGGCCCCTTGGACCCGCGCTCGCAGGTTGCGATCCACCGGCACCGGCAGGTCCGCGAACTGCGCCCCGCCCCCCGACGACCACGACAGGATCGAACTCAGGTAGCCGTCGTCGCCGACATCGGTCACCTCGACCGAGTTGAACGCCACGGGAGCACCCGACTCGTCCGCCGCACGCACCCGCAGCAGACACGCGCGCACGACCAGCTCCACGGCCTCGTCACCGGCGCGAAAGGTGCGCCGACCGACGATCTCGTAGCCGTCGCCCGTGCCGGAACGGGAGCTACCGACCTCCAACTCGACCTCACCGGGTTCGAGTCCCTCGATGCGGAACTCGCCACTGGCGCTGGTCAGCGCGCGCAGATCGAGCGCGGGCGCGTGCACATCGACCATGGGCAGCCCGCGACCATCGACCATGACCACCC
Organism: Engelhardtia mirabilis; assembly: GCA_007751255.1. Taxonomy (GTDB): domain Bacteria; phylum Planctomycetota; class UBA1135; order UBA1135; genus Engelhardtia; species Engelhardtia mirabilis. Next base: position 2,243,278 of record CP036296.1, on the reverse strand, counting down.
GTCCGGCCAGCGGCAGTCCGTCGCCCGGGGGAACAGACTCCGCCACTTCCGGCGGCTCGTCCGGCCGAGCCTCGACGGGCACGGGCGCCGCCGGCCTGCGCGCCTCGGGCGTCGCCAGCTCGGCCTCGATCGGCGATTCCTTCGGGACATCCACAGGTGCGACGACGGCCGCCTCGCCCGCGCCCTCCTCGCCCTCGCCGAGCAGGGTCCACAGGACCCCACCGAGTACGCAGGCGATGACCAAACCCGATCCGATCCGCATGCCGCCGTTCATTCTTCGCTCTGCTCTCTGGGTTCGGGGTGCACCGTGATGGCGGCGCCGGGGAGAATCTCGACCTGGGCGCTCCAGGACTCGAAGCCCCGGGCCGCGACCCGCACCGTGTAGAGGCCCGGTGGGATCACCGAGCTCGAGCGCCAGCGTTGCCCGAAGCGCGGGAAGTCGCTGAGGTCCGCGCGATCGGTCTCGCCGTCGTCCTTCAAGCGCTCGAAGGCTTCCAGCCCGCGGCCGTCGTAGCGCAGCTCGTCGACGCCCGCGAGGGTGACCCAGGCGGTGTCCGAGCCGTTGGGCAGGACCGGTGGGAAGTCGGTCAGGTCGAGCACCAGCCAACCGCCGAGCTCCACGGCGAAACGGGCCTGGGCCGTGTCGCCCGCGACCAGATCGACGATCAGGCTGGCGGGGTTGACCGTCCACAGCCGCGGGCCAGTGGTTCCATTCTCGCGGGGAAAGGCCCACAGCTCGTAGCGGCCGGGCAGGAGCCCCGTGAACTCCATGCTCTCGTCGGGGCCTCCGATCGACGCGCTGCGCTGCAGTCCGAGCTCGTCGCAGGACAAGCTGACGCTGAAGGTCCCGGGCCCGAGCTCTGGCGCGAACTCGACCTGGACCGCGATCGTCCCGTCCGCCGCGCCGAGGCTCGGCAGGAGGTCCAGCTCGACCCGCCTCGAGCGGCGGTCGAACTCCAGCTTGCCGAAGTAGCCCCCGTCGGCGCCCGCGACCTCGGCGGCGAAGTTCCAGAGGAACGCCGTGGGCAGCAGCACAGCAAACTCCGTCTCGCCGCCGAGCACTCGGTCCAGGCCGCTGGGCAGGCTCCGCGTGCCCCACTCCTGGAAGGGCAGGTCGGTCTGTTGATAGGTCCCCGTCACTCGCTCGAGGGGTAGGGGTCCGTCGGGCCCCAGAGCCCGCAGCACGACGAACATCGCCTGCGAGCTGAGCACGAGCTCACCGTCGCCCGCGTCCGGGATCACGAAGGTCGTCGCGAAGGGATCGTCGCCGTCGCTGACGGCGACCTCGAAGGGACCGGGTGCGTCGGTGGCGAGCACGAATCGCCCGTCGGCGTCCGTCCGCGCCTCACCGTTGTTCTGAAAGCGCGGTGGCCGCGACGCGGGGTCGACCGCGACGACGGTCACCCCCGCCACCGGCGTGCCGTCGGCGAGCTGCACGCGGCCGCGGTAGGTCGGCCCCGACTCCAGGACCACGTCGCCCAGGTCAAGGGAGTCCGGAGGGTGCAGTTGGAGGTCGAGGTGGGCCGACCCCGAGCCGGGTTGCGAGACGTCGACGGCGAAGTTCCCGCCCTCGCGGGTGAACAGCACGAACTCGCCCTCGCCCCCGCCGTGCGTGAAGCTCAGGTTGCCGCTACCAGGGCTCGGCATGAACTGGAAGCGCGGCGAGGCCACGGCGGTGCCGGCGGAGTCGACCACCCGCAGGCGGGCCGCACCGCCCGGCTGCAACATGAACCGCAATCGCGGCCGCGGGCCCTGGGCCACGGATTGGGCGTGATTGAGAGGGCAGAAGCCCGGCGCGCTCGCGGCCGCGACGACGTGAGTCACGTCGTCGCCGATCGGCACCTCGACCTCGCCGTCCACGACCCGGTGGTCGACCAGGCGCACCGCGTCTGGGCTGGCGGCGTTCAAGGTATTCGCCAGCAGGGTCAAGACGACGCCCTCGACGGGCGCGCCGTCGGGATCCACGAACTGCGCGGTCAGGATGCGGCTCGCCGCCACGGCGCCGGCCGGCTCGACCACCTCGCGGGCGTCGTCGGTGCTGGACGTGGGCGTCGCGATCGAGGGGGCATCGCGGAGCGTCGGTAGCTCGCTACCCGCCGATTCACCCGCCCGCGCGCGCTCGGCGCCGGCCTGCGACTCGTGCGCGGGCTCATCGCCGCCCGATCCTCGGAACAGCAGCCAAGCCAGGGACAGGCCGATTGCGACGAAGAGCGATAGCAGGATCTTTCGCATGTTCGTTCAGCGTCCGTCGGGCAGGAGCCAATCGCCCGGTTCGACTCGCGGAAAGCGACCGTCGCCGAGGTCGACCTCCAACTCGAGCGGCTCCCGATCCGCCTGCTCGAGACGCACACGATAGAGCCCCACCGCCAGGGGTGTGCGCGTCTGCCAGAGCTGGCCGGTGGTCAACAGGCCGCGCGCGGGGTCGCCGCCGTCGGAGGCGACGGTCAGGGCGAAGGTGTGCGCCGTCGAGAAGGCCAGCTGCTGGAGCCCTGCGCGATCGCCATCGATCCGCTCGACGCTGACCTGCACGGGAACTCCCGCTGACTCCCGGGGGACCGCGGTCAGGTCGATCTGCAGCCGCTCCTCCCGGCTCAGGTTCAGCCAGGCCGTGGAGACCAGCCCAGCCTCGAGGCGCAGCTCCCTCGGGAGCGGGCGTGAGCTCGCCCAGCTCTGCGAAGGGCGCGGACTCGCCGAGAGCGGGCTCCCGTCAGCGCCCACCACGCGCGCGGTCCAGCGCCAGGCACCCGCGGGGAGGTCCCGAAAGCGCAGCGTCGAAGCCTCGGCGCCGATCCGTCCCGTGCGCGAAAGGGAATGTCCGTCGTCCGCTTCGAACGCGACGGTGAGCTCGAGCGGCCCGACCTCTCCATTGCGCTCGACCGAGAACTCCACCGCAGCCGAAAGGTCGCCGTCCTCGAATCGCAACACGTGCTCGAGCTGCGACTCGGCATGGATCTCGACCTCGCCGGACAGCTCCTGGAACGCTCCGGGTTCCCGTCGCATGTCTCCGGCAGGCTCGACCCTTCCGCGCAGGAACCATCGGCTGTCCAGTGGCAGGACGAAGTTCACCTGACCGATGTAGTCCGGCGCAGAGCTCTGGTCGGCCAGGTTCGCCCCCTGCGCGGTCTCGGCCAGGCTGACCCGCTGGAGCTGCAACCGATTGCCGATCCGATCGACACCGATCACTTGCAGGATGCACGCGCTGCGATTCACGACCACGGGCTCGGTGGAAGGCGTGACGTCGGCGTCCATCAGACCCAGGGGGTCGACCTGCGGGTCCACCGTGAGCCGGAAGTTCGCGTCGGCGAGGTTGGCGAAGGTGAACCGCCCGTGCCCGTCGGTGCGGGTCGTCGCCTCGACCAGACCGGCCATCGTCGCGCCGGAGCTGGCCCGCACGGTCACGCCGACGAAGGCCAGGGGCGTGCCGCCGTCCACGGTCAGGCGCCCGTCGAGTCGCTGTCCCCCGCCGATCGCGATCGGCCCCAGGAAGAGTGGCTCGGAATCGAAGGGCAGGTCGATCCACTGGACCACGCGGCCGTGTCGCGGGCTCGCGACCTCGAGGCGGACGTGCTCGCCGCCCACGCCCTTCAGTAACCCTTCGGCGTCGACCACGGAGAGCTTCAGCTCGTCCTCGCTCGGACTCCCGGTAGCCGTCGCGGACACCTGGGCCCGATCGATCGGCTGACCCTCTGCGTCGACGATCGAGAACAGCACGATCGCGGCGGGAACCAGCTTCAACTCGAAGCTGTGCTCCGCTTCCTGAGCGGGCGGCGAGGCGACGAACAGGACCGACAGGCGCCCTGGAGCACGGGCCGTGCACTCGACCCGTTCGAAGCGACGATCGACGCGAACGCTGTACTCGCCGTCGCCCTCGAGCACGGCCCTCAAGTCCTCGGCGGGGCCGCCGCCCCGCGGCCACGCGCGCAGATCGACCGACGCCGCGGCGAGGGGTTCGCCGAGGGAGTCGACCAGGCGGAATCGGAGCCGGACCTCGCCCGCCGGGACGGCCTGCGGCGAATGCTCCGCCAGGGCGCGCCGCTCGCCGACAGCCTCGGAGGCGGCACGCTCGCGCAGCTCGGCCAGGGCCGCCGTCCCGCTCGCGACTGGGGGCGCCGCCTCGAGCCCGGGCCCGGTCGGAACCTCCTCCGACGGGCCCCGCCCTGCGAGCAGCAGCACCGCGATCCCCAGGGCCAGGGCGAAGGCGACGAGGACCGCGCGGCTGCTCAAGTGGACCTCACCGCATCACCCGCAGAGGGCGATGGCGTCGATCTCGACCCGCGCGCCCTTGGGGAGCTGGGCCACGGCGACGCAGGCCCGGCTGGGGGGCGTGTCGCCGGTGAAGTACTCGCCGTAGACCGCGTTGACGGCGGCGAAGTCGGCCATGTCGACCAGGAAGACCGTGCAGCGCACCACCCGGTCGAAGCTCGAGCCGCCGGCGGCGAGCACGGCCTTGAGGTTCTCGAGGCAGTGGCGCGCCTCCTCGGCGGCCGTGCCCGCGTGGAACTCGCCGGTCTTCGGATCGAGGGCCACTTGTCCGGAGCAGTAGAGGGTGTCGCCGGCGCGGATCGCCTGGGAGTAGGGGCCGATCGCGGCGGGGGCGCCGTCGGAGTGGATCTTGGTGCGCTCGGTCATGGGGGAAGCTTCGGGGGGAGTCGGATGAATGGGAAGCGGATCGTCTGCGGCGCGGGCCGCGCGACGTTGGAAGGGCGCCAGGCACAGGGCCGCGACCAGGCGCAGGAAAGGTCGACGCTCGAACACGGCTCAGGCGCCTGGGCGGCGAGCCTCGAGCACCTCGGCCACGGCGGCCGGCACGAACGCGCGCACGCTGCCGCCGAGGCCCGCGATCTGGCGCACCAGGGTGCTGGTGATGTGGGCGTAGGGCGCGTCCGGAACCAACAGCACCGTGTCGATGCGCGGCAACAGCTCGCGGTTCGTGCGTGCCATGGTGACTTCGTAGTCGAAGTCGGTGCCGCTGCGCACGCCGCGCAGGATCTGGGAACACCCGAGCTGCTCGGCGGCGTCCACGACCAGGCCTTCGATGCGCGTCACGACGACGCCCTCCAGGTCGGCGGTGATTGCCTCCAGGAGGGCGATGCGCTCCTCGGCGGTGAGGCTGGCGTGCTTGCTGGGGTGCGCGGCCACGGCGACCGTGACCCGATCGAAGAGCGCCAGGCCGCGGCGGATCAGGTCCAAGTGACCGAAGGTCGGCGGATCGAAGGTGCCCGGGAACAGGGCGTGGCTCGGGCGGTCGGTTGCGTCGGCCATGGGGCCCCGAGTCTACGGATCGAAAGTTCGGGTGAAACCACCGGCGCTCCCGACCGTCCGCAGGGTGTGAATACGGTCTTCGATTGGATCGAGCGCGGGCTCCGCGCACGGCCGGCCCTGACGACGGCCCTGGTCCTGGCCGCGGGCCAGGCCTGGGGGCTCGAATGGGTGCGGCTCCTCGGAGGCGCGGCCGCGATCTGGCTCGTGTGCTGCGCGGCCCTGGCCCTGGGACTGGCGATCTGGGGTCGCGCGGCCGTGCTGCTGGCGTTGGCAGGCCTGCTGGGGTCCGCGGCCCGCGCGGCGGTGGACGCCCCGGCACCGATCCAGCAGGGAATCAGCCGGTCAGTCCAGTTGGCCGAGCCAGTGGCCGGCCGCATCGTCGCCGAGGGCGGTCAATTGCGCCTTCGCAGCGACCCACCCCACCCGTGGCTGCTCGAGTTCGAGGGACCGGCGCCCGCGGTGGGCAGTGAGGTGCTGCTGCTGCCCCCGGGGGACCTGCGCGCCTTCGTGCGAGGGCCCGAGCCGGGCTCCGTGGGTCGACGTGGGGACCTGATGGGGATGCATCGCGTGGCAATCGACGAGTTGGTGCGGGTCAGCGAGCCGGACCGGCGGCCCGGCGGCGAACGCATCGACGGCGTCCGGCGGGCCCTGGTCGAGCGTTGTGAGGAGCTGGGCCTCGACGCCGACCGGGGGCTGGCCGGCGCGCTGCTGGTCGGCGACCGCCGCAACCTCGACCGCGACTTGGCGGATCTGTTCACACGCACGGGCACCCGGCACCTATTGGCCCTGTCGGGGCTGCACGTGGGTCTCTTGGCCGCGGTCGTGCTCTGGCCCCTGGGAGCGCTGGCAGCGCGGCTCGCGCGCCTGGTCGGGGTCGGCGCGCGGCACTCGCGGCTGGTGGCGGACCTGGCGCGGGTCGCTTGGCTTTGCGGCTTCGCCCTCGTGGCGGGGGCGGCGCCGCCAGTCGTGCGAGCAGCCCTGGCCCTCGGCGCCATCTTGGCCGCGCGACACCTGCCGGGTCCGGTAGGCGTTCCGTGGAAGGGTCGCCAGGCGGACGCCCTCTCGATCTGGGGCGGAGCCCTGGCTCTCGAGTGCGCCCTCGATCCGCGCGCGGTCCAGTCCCTGTCGGTCGCCCTCTCCTATGCGGCGACCCTCGGCATCCTCCTCGCGGCGACGCGACTGAGCTCGAGCTTCGCCCTGCGGCGCGGGAAAGAGCGGCGCACGGTCGCAGTGCTGCGTTGGCACCGCCCACTACCGATCATCGCGGCCTCGATCGCCCGCGACCGCCTGCAGGCGTGGTTCGTGACGGGCGTGGCTTGTTCGGTCGCCGCCGTGGTCGCCACCCTGCCGGTCGCCTGGAACGCCTTCGGCGAGATCGCCCCGGTGGGGATCCTGGCGACGGTCTTGAGCGTTCCGATCATCGCGCTGCTGCTGCCGCTGCTGTGGCTCGCGCTTTGGACCGGATGGGTTTGGGTCATTCACCTCACGGGCGCACTCGAGCGCGGCCTGATCGCGCTGCTCGGCCTGATGGATCAGTTGCCTGGCACGCCTTGGCTGGTGCACGACCGTCCCCATTGGTTGCCTTGGCTCGCAACGCTGACTTGGTTCGCGCTGCTCGCGATGCGCGAGGCGACTCGCCTGCGACTTCCGACGACGGGGTTCGCCCTGGCTTTGACGGCGGTGCTAGTCCTGCCCCTGCGACCGGGGCCGCGCGGACTGGAGGTCGTTGCCCTCGACGTGGGGCATGGCACGGCGGTGGCCCTGCGCGCGCCGGGGTCGGGGACTTGGATCTTCGACGCCGGGACGCGCGATCGGCCTAGGCTCGTGTCCGAGGGCCTGGCGCCGTTGATGCGCGCCTGGGAGGTGCAGTCGGTCAACCTGTGCCTGAGCCATTCGGACCACGACCACCGCAGCGCGGCGCCGTGGATCGCGACGCGGCTCGAGCCGCAGTGGCACCTGGGCTGGACGGACGACGACCTGAAGGGACGGAGCACGCGACACCTCCAGTTGGATGGGAGCCCGGCGGGACAGGCGCGGCTGTGCACGCCGAGCGGCCTGGAGCTGACCCTGATCCGCGGTGGCGACGGCGAGGGCAACGAGGGCTCCTGCAGCCTCTTGGTCCAGTGGAGTGGTCGGCGGGTGCTGCTGTGCGGGGATGCGGTGGACGGGGGCCTGGCCGCCAGCCTGGCCGCAGGGCACCTGCAGGCGCCGATCGACATCCTGTTGCTCCCCCACCACGGGTCCCACGGCACCGCGGTCTGCGCCCTGCTCGACCAGGTCGAGCCACGGGAAGTCTGGGTCAGCGGCGCGGCGCGGCCAGCGATGGCCGGAGAGCTCGACCGCAGGGGCCAGAGGTGGTCTTCCACCGGCGCCCTGGGCCCCCTGCGCGCGGTCCTCGAATCGGCACCAAGGTCCGATGACAACCCCGTGCGCTGGCTCGACTAGCCTCGAATGCCATGTTCAGCGCCAAGCCCACCGCCATCTGCGTGCTCACCCTCGTCGCCGCCGGGACCACCGCTTCGGGCGCCCCCGGCGGGGTTCCTCCGAGCCGAGCTCTCTCCGGCGACGCCCTAGCGGCCACGGCGTCCCAGGGCCGGGTTGCCCAATCGACGGCCCACATCGCGTTGCGCGCGGAGCGGTCCGCGCCGACCGATGACGTGCGGGGCCAGGTGCGCGAGGTCGCGCGCCGGGGCGACGCCTCGGCCGACGAACTCGCGGCCATCGCGGCGAAGGCCTGGGCTGCGCGACTGGGTGTCGACGCGATCAAGCTCCTGGACCGGGCCCTGGTCCTCGAGCCCGACCATGCCGGCGCCCTGGACCTGATCGCCGAGCTGCGCGAATCCCTGGTCATCGACCTGCCCCTCCCCGCGCCGCCGCGGGTCTGGGAGCTCGAGGAGACCGCGCTCGAAGCGTCGATCGAAGAGGCCTTCGCCAAGGCCGGCCCGCTCCCGCCCAGCGCACGTGAAGTCGTCGTCTGGCGACTGGAACAAGCCGTGCACCCGGAGTTCGTGCATTCGACGGCGCTCGCGAAGCTGCGCGACGAGCGTGCTCCGACCCGCGCCTTCGCGGCGCTGGTGCTGCGACGCCTACAACCGGGACAGGATGCGAATCCGTTGATCGAGCGCAGCCTGCTCGACCCGGACGAGGACGTTCGTCGCCAGAGCGCCTTGGCCCTGTCCCTCGTTGGCGATCCAGCGGTGGCCGCGCCGGCGGTGCGTGCCCTCTCCGCCAAGAACGCGAACCTGCGCTTCAATGCAGCCCAGGCCCTGGGCTCGATGGGCTACAGCCAGGCGATCGCGCCGCTCACCAACGCGCTGCTCTCCTCGAGCTCGAGCAGCTACGCGCCGCCGCCGCGCAGCTACGTCTTCTTTGGCAACCAGTCCGCCTACGTGCAGGACTACGACGTCGAGGTCGCCACGGGGTCGTCCATCGCCGACCCGGTGATCAACACCCTGGTGTCGGGCGCCGTGCTGGACGTGCGCGTCGTCGGCGTCTCGGGCGGCGGCTCGTCGACCCGGCAGCGCAAGGTGCTGCGCCAATCGATCGAGCACCTGGCCGGCGTCGACATCGGCAGCCAGAAGTCGGACTGGGAAGCCTGGTGGGCGAACTCGCCCTACAACCCGGTCAACCAGCCCGCGCCGACCACCCCGGATTGATCTCCGACCGACTGATCGCGTCCCGGCGGCTGCGTCCGATCGAGTGCGTCCGAACGAGCGCGTTCGAGCGGCCGCGCTCGAGCTGCCAGGGCATCCGAACGCACAGCGCCCCGCCGGTCCGTGACCGACGGGGCGCAGTGCGTCCGGGTGGCGAGAGGGCTCAGTCTTCGCTGTCGGCGGTTGGTGCCCCGAAGCGCTTTTGGACCAGACCCTGGAAGCCCTGGACCGCGGTGCGCTGCATGTAGAGCGACAGCCCGCGCAGGGCGCCGAGCTCCTCGCCGCCGCCCGCGCGCCCGGGGCCGCCGTGGACCGATTGGGGCAGCACCAACCCGGGCGGCGTCGACTGACCCTTGACCCGACTGGAGCCGATCCAGACCCGTCCGTGCCAGGGGGCGATGCCCAGGGTCACCTCGGTGGTCCAATCGGCGTCGTCGGAGTAGACGGCCGCCACCAGCCCACCGCCGCCACGGTTGACCAGGCGCACGGCCTCGGAGGCTTCGCCGGTGTAGGGCAGGACCGAGGCCACGGGTCCGAAGACCTCCAACTCGTGGAAGGTGTCGGCGTCGGCGTCGATGGCCTCGATCAGCGTCGGTCGGATCCCGTAGCCCGCATCGCCAACGCTGTCGGCGCCGCCGCAGCGCACGTGGCCGTTCTCGGCCAGGCTCTCGATTCCCGCGCGCACGTCGCGCAGTTGGCCACTCGAGGTGAGCGTCCCGACGCGGGTGTCCTTGTCGCCGGGGCTACCCTGCTTCTGACGCTCGAGGTCGGCGGTCAGGTCGGCGACCACGCTCTCGACCATGTCCTTGGGCACCAGGATGCGCCGCACCGCCGTGCACTTCTGACCCGCCTTCTGGGTCATGTCGAGCATCACATTGGCCAGGAACTCGCCGTACAGCTCTGAGTCCGTGTCCACGTCGGGACCGAGGACCGAGGAGTTGAGCGAGTCGGCCTCGATGTTCACGCGCACGTTGTGGCGCACGAGGTTCTCGTGGCCGCGGATCAGCGCCGCGGTCTTCGAACCGCCGGTGAAGGCGACCACGTCCATCGGACCCAGGTGATCGAGCAGATCGCCCGCGCTGCCCGCTAGGAACTGGAAGGCGCCCTCGGGCAGCACGCCCGACTCGACCACGATCTGCGCGATGCGGTAGGCGATCAGAGCCGTCGGCGTGCCGGGCTTCTCGATCACCGGCATCCCGGCCAGGAGCGAGCAGGCCATCTTCTCGGCCATGCCCCAACCCGGGAAGTTGAAGGCGTTGATGTGGACCGCCACGCCGGGGCGCGGCACCAGCACGTGCTCGCCCCAGAAGCGCGGGGTGCGGCCGAGCTGCTGGCCCTCGCCGTCCGTCAGGAAGGGCCGGTCGCCGAGCCGCTTGCCGAAGCTGGCGTAGGCCGCCAGGGTTCCGGTGGCGCCGTCGAGGTCGAACTTCGCGTCGCCGCGGGTCGAACCGGCGTTCTGGATCGACAACTCGATCAGCGCCTCGCGGTGCTCGTGGATGGCGCCGGACAGGGCTTTCAGGGCCGCGGCGCGCTCGGCGAAGGTCATGGCGCGCAGGGCCGGACCGCCCACTTCGCGGGCGTAGGCCACGGCGGCGCCGCGGTCGATGCCGTCGCTGGCGCACTCGGCCAGGGGCATCTCGGTGGCCGGATCGACCAGGACCTGGGGATCGCCCTGGCCCGTCTGCCAGGTGCCGCTGAGGTAGCTCTCGAGCTTGATCATGGGGCTCTCGGGGGGTGGCGCGCCGGGCGCGGGGGCGAACAGGATATCCGACCCCGCCTCCGAATCCGCCGTCGCCCCCACGCCTTCCGGCGCAGCTTCCACGGCCAGGGCGAGTCTGTCACCCTGCCCCCATGAGCCAGTCCGACCCGCCCGAGGCCATCCGCTTCCTCGCCCCCGACCTCTTCTCCGGCCAGGTGGCCGTCGTCACCGGGGGCGGCACCGGGCTGGGCCTGCAGATCAGTCGCGGCCTGGCCGCCCTGGGCGCCACCGTGGTGATCGCCAGCCGCTCCGCCGAGCATCACCAAGCACTGCTCGAAGAGGGCGACGCCGCCGGTTGGCGGGTCTACTCCGAGACCGTCGACGTGCGCGAGGCGGACCGCGTGCGCGAGTTGGCCGACCGCGTCGTCGAGAAGCAGGGCAAGGTCGACATCCTGGTCAACAACGCCGCCGGCAACTTCGTCTGCCCGGCCGAGAAGCTGTCCGCCAAGGCCTGGCGAGCGGTGCTCGGGATCGTCCTCGACGGCACCTTCTACTGCAGCCGCTCCTTCGGTCGGCACATGATCGCGGCGGGCGGTGGGCAGATGCTGAACGTGCTCGCGACCTACGCCTGGACGGGCATGCCCGGAGTCGTGCACTCCGCCTCGGCCAAGGCCGGCGTCCTTGCCATGACCCGCACCCTCGCCGTCGAGTGGGCCCGCCACGGCATTCGAGTCAACGCGATCGCCCCCGGCCCCTTCGAGAGCAAGGGCGCCGAGGCCAACCTGTGGCCCAGCGAAGAGGTGCGCGAAGCGATCCTGCGCGGCGTGCCCCTGGGTCGCTTCGCCACGCCGGACGAGGTCGCCAGCCACGCCCTGTTCCTGCTCTCCCCCGCCTGCGCGTACGTCAACGGCGAGGTCTTCGTCCAGGACGGAGGCGCTTCCCTGGGCAAGGGGATGTGGACACCGGGTGACCGCGTCGGGCGCAGGAAGGCCTGAGCGATCCAAATGTGGCGGCGCGCCGGAACCGCCGCGGAGCCGTGCGGTTGAGGGTGGCATCGATCAGACCAACGCTGCTTCCGCAGCCATGAATCACGAGGATTCGACGATGCTCCGCCGACTCACGATACTCCGCCGGCCCGCGATACTCCGCCGGCCTGCGACCGCCATCGCCCTGGCCCTCTTGGCCCTGACCCCAGGCCATGCCGACGCCCAGCAACGCCCGGGCACCGAACACGGCTTCGAGCGGCGCGCGGAACGCTTCGACTCCGACACCGAAGGCGAGCGCAACGACGCGCGCGTCGAACGCTTCCGCGATCGAGTTCAAGAACTGCGCGAACGCTTCGGCATCCCCCAGGGCAGCCTCCGGCAAGAACGCGTCGAGCGGCCTCGCGGCGCAGACCGGGAGCCGTCACCGCTGACAGATCGCCGGTCTCGGCACACTGTCGACGATCGTGGTGCCGGCCTACGCGGCCGACTCGATCGCGATGCAAGCGGTCGCGGTGAAATCGGCCGCGGTGAAATCGGCCGCGGTGCAAGCGGTCGCGGTGCCACGGGACCCGGCGAGGATGATCGTGGGGTCAGCGGAAGCGACAGGCTCGGGCGCGGTGCGGTCGAACGCGACGTCATCGGACGCGACTTCATCGGACGCGGCGCGGCCGGGCGTGAGGCCGGCCGGCGGGCTGGCTTCGGGGCAGGTCGCGCCGACCGTATCCCGGCGCCTCACGACGGACGGGAGCGTGGGTCCGAGCTTCGCAGCAGCTCGGAGCCCGACCGGCTTCGGAGCGAGGCGGGCAGCCAACCGGGCGAACAGCTCCGCGAACACCTGCGCGATCGTTTCGAGGACGCGCGCGGTCGGCGCTCCCAACGTGACGACGAGCAGTTGGGGCAGGTCGACCAACCCCGCAGCGAGGAGCGCGAGACCCAGTCGACCGAGCGCCGCAAGGCCGCGATCGAACGCTTGCGCGAGCGCCTTCAATCCCATCGTGACGCCCTGCGACAAGGCACCCGGGTCGACGAGCGGCGCGGACCGACCCAGAACGGCGGCCGCCGTGAAGGTCCGGCCGAAGCGGGGCCCCACCGTCGCTCGCGCGGAGTCGAGATCGACCGCCGCGCGATCTGAGCCGTCGCCTCGACGAAACCCGCCGGACCGCCCCGTGAGGACTGCGGCCCGGCGGGCGTCCCAACCCCGCCCCCATCGCGCCTGTGCGCGGTGGGGGCGTTGTTCGTCGTGGGGCATTCCCAGGTCGGGGCGGCCCGCGACGGCGCGGCGACCCGCGTCCCCGCTGCCGCCGATAACCTCGCGTCATGGGAGATCGCGAGAACAGGCGCGCCCCGCGGACCGGCGCCCGGCGCGTCGAAGTCGGCGGGCAGGAGCTGTGGCTCTTGGCCGAGCGGGCGGCCTGGTGGCCCCTGGAGTCGACCCTCTTGGTGAGCGACTTGCACCTGGGCCGCCCGCCGACCGACGACCCCTACCTTACGGATCCGACGATCGCCGCCGCCGCCGATCTGTCCCGCCTCGGCGAGCTGCTCGATCAGCTCGGGGCGCGCCGTCTCTGGATCCTCGGGGACCTGCGCCACTCGAGCGCGTCCGGCCTGGGCGCGGCGGACGAGGTGCTGGCGGTGTGGCTCGCCGCGCGAGGCGAACTCGAGATCCACATGGTGCGCGGCAACCAGGACGAGGCCGCCGGAGACCCGAGCGACGCGCCCGGTCTCCACATCCACGCGCCCGGACGGCCCGAAGGCCCCCTGACCCTGCACCACTACCCGCCGGAGCCGGGAGATCCCGGAGTCTCGCCGGCGGGCTGGGTCGCGGGCCACCTGCACCCGGCGGCAACTTTCGGGGGGCCACGGGACGCGCCCCGCGCTCCCGCCTTCCTGGTCGAGGGGCGCGGCCTGGTCCTGCCGGCCTTCGGCTCGGGCACCCACGCCCACCCGGTGCGCCGTCGCCCCGACCAGCATCTGTTCCCGATCCGCAACGGAATCGTCGAGCGGCCAATCGACCTGGAGCGCCACGCCACCAGTGGTCGATCCAATCCGGGTCGATGACTCCCCTCGAGACCCTCCCCGCCGCGGCGCCGGACCGCATCACCCCCGACGGCACCGCCCGCGACCGCGCCCCGACCGAGCATGAGCCCCCGCCCGCAGCCGGCCCCCGCTGGGCCATGCGCGGCGGACTGCTGTTGGCCCTGGTCGGCGCCGTGGGTTTGGCCTTGGGCGTGGAGCCCTTCCGGACCTACTTCTACGCCTTCGTCTGGTGGGGCTGGATCGCCGCCGCGAGCGGCTGGACCCAGGCGCGCGCGGGGCGCTCGCTGCTGTTCACCAGGCCGCGCGCCTTCGGCCTCTTGACCCTGTGGTCGGTGACCTTCTGGCTTTTGTTCGAGGTGCTCAACATCGCCCTCGACAACTGGTACTACGTCGGCTCGATGCCGACCCTCGCCGGGCGCCTGCTGGGCATGACGGTCTGCTTCGCGACGGTACTGCCCGGGGTCTTCGTCACCCGCGACTGCATCGCCGCCCTGGGCTTCGCGGCGGGCGCGAGGCTGCGCGCGCGGCCGATCGGCGCCGGCGCGTCGCGCAACTTGGCCCTGTGCGGCGTGCTGTTCACCGCCCTGCCGCTGATCTGGCCCACCTACTTCTACCCCCTCGTCTGGGGCGCCACCTTCTTCCTCGGTGAGGCCTTCCTGGTGCACCGTGGCCAGCGTGGGCTGATCGTGTGCCTGGCCGCCGGGGATCCGCGCCCCGCCTTGCAACTGCTCGCCGCGGGCTTCGTCACCGGTGGCCTGTGGGAGTCCTGGAACTTCTTCGCCGGCGCCAAGTGGATGTACACGGTGCCGTTCTTCGAGCACCTGAAGCTGTTCGAGATGCCGCTGCTGGGCTTCCTCGGCTTCCCGCCGTTTGCCCTGGAGTGCTACAGCTTCGCCTGCATCCTCGTCGCCCTCGGGCTCTGCCCGCCCTTCGATGAAGGCTTCGACGCCGAGGACGCCGCGCGCACCACGACGACCCGAGCCACCCTCGGTGCGCTGGCCGCCGCCGTGCTGGCCGTCCCGATGATGTTCGCCACCGACGCCGAGGTGGTGCGCGGTACGCGGGCTCTGGTGAGCGAGATGAAGTCCCTGCCGAGCGGCAGCCAGACGGCCCTGACGCGCGCGGGCTACACCGACGTGCGCGACCTCCTGGCCGTGATCCACGGGGACCACGCTCCCACCGCATGGAGCAGCCTGCCGCCGCAACTGCGCGCCGCGGCCGAGTCCGAGATGGAGCTGATGAACACCGCCCTGATGGGAGCACGGGGCGTGGCCTGGTTGGACGCGATCAGCGTCGAGAACGCCCACGAACTCGCGGCACTCGACTGGCGCAGGGTCGTCAGCCTGGCGGGCAGCGCGACACCGGTGGCCCAATCCCTGCTGCGACGCTACGGCCCGGCGCCCTACGACCGCGAGGTCCGCAACTGGGTGCGGGCCGCGCGCAGGGCGACCGAGCACTGACGGGATCCGGTGACCGGGGCGAAGCTCAGCGCACGACCCGCCGCGCGAGTTCGCTGATGGCCAAGACCTCGTCGTCCGCGGCGTGGATCGAGAGCTGCTCCGAGATCGTCAACGGGGGGCTCGAGAAGCCCTCGAAGCGCGCCAGGATCTCGGTCGCCGGCAGGCCCGATCGGATGACGAACTCGTGCAGCATCGGACGCCACCATCTGCGCCAGAGGTGACGGCCGAAGAGCCCATCGATGCGGACCTTCGCGAACAGCCACAGCAAGCCGAGGATGGCGACGGCGCTGACGTAAGCCAGGGCCTGGGCCAGCCAGTCGGGCATCGCTTCGACGAGCACGTCGCCCAGGTCCGAGCCGATCCTGAACACCAGTACGATCGCGGCGAGCGAGCTCAGCCCCAGCAGAGCCGAGCGCAGGAGCGACGAGAGCGAGTCCGTGCGGGCGCGCTCCGTCCGGGCCAGGAAAGCCTCGACCAGCTCGTCGGCCTGCTGCGAAGAGAAGCCGATGGGCTCGCGTTCCTCGGCGTCGGTGCGGTCAAGGGCCTGGGCGGCCAGGTGCACGAAGGCCGGCACGAATCGCCCCGAGCCCGGCCGACCGCTTCCGACGGCGTCGAGCAGCGGCCTTGGATCGTCGGCCACCTGGACCAGGAGGGCGACCACCCGCTCATCCACGCGCGGGCGCGCAGGACCGCTGAGCTCTCGCAACAACTCGTCCAGCTCGGCCACGAGGGGATGGACCCCGTGGCGACGCCCCGAGGGTGCGACGAAAGCCTGGCGCTCGGCCTGGTAGTCCAACAGGAGCGCGACATCGATCAGCCGACTGTCGTCGTCGAAGCCCAACTCCTCGTCGACCTCGGCCAAGCGCGCCTCGACCCAGGTACGCTCGGCGATCCACGTCGCCGTGGGCAGAATCGTCAGCAGGAACGACACCCGCGAGCGGTCGAAGCGCAGCTCCGGGTCGTCGGCAAGGCGGTCGACGAACTCTTGCCAAGGGTCCGGATCGGCGCCCGACGCCGTGCGCATCAGGTGATCGCAGACGCCACGCAGGAGTGGCCGCGAACCGAGGACCCGCTGGACGCGCTCGAGAAAGGCCAGCAAGTCCCCCGGGTCGTCCTCGCCGCGCGCGCGTTTCCAGACCAGGAAGTGCAACACCCCGTCGTCGGGCCAACGGTCGAGCGCCTGGACCAGCAAATCGTCGAAGGAGGGCGCCGAATCCGGAGCGGCGATGTCGCGACGCAGGGAGTCGATGAAGAACTGACGCGCGGGCGAGCTCTGCCCGGGCTCAGCGGGCCAGGCGGTCTCGGCCGCGTCGTCGCGCTCCCCGTGCAGCTCGGCTCGGCGCAGCTCCGCATCGCGATTCGCGCGCGCGACCTGCGGCGGAGCTTCGAACGACGGCTGGTCTGTGGGGCCCTGCCTGAGTTGCTCGAATGCCGCGCGGATGCGTTGGAATCCCTCGGGGTCGCGCTCGGGCTTGTGCCGCCGGACGAGTCGGTTGTAGGCCCGTTTCAACTCGCGCTGGTCGAGGGGCGAGGACAGTCCGAAGAAGCCCAGGGGATCGTCGGGCAGCAAGTTCCAGTCCGGCTCCGGCGCCTCCTCGGCCGCGCTCATTGGAGCCTCCGCCGGGCTCGGGCCGCCTCGACGCGACCGTGCAACAGGCGCCAGGTCCGCACCAGAGTGCTGGCGAGCAGCGGAAGGAAGGCCACCACGAGCAGGAGCGGGATCGCCAGCCCCCACAGCAGGAAGAAGACTGTTGCCGCCGCCCGTCGCAACACCGGCGCCAGGGCGGGCGCGACGCCGGCCGCCGGGATCGGCGCCAGCTCGCGCAGCCAATCCCCTCGAGGCGCGCGAGGTGGGGGTACTCGCGGGAGATGCGCGCCACCGACGATTTGATCAGCGCTTGACGGGACGTGGAGCGGTCGCCGGAGGTCAGGCGCGCGCGGTCCGCGCGATGGGCGCGGGCGACGTCCGACGGGGCGGCGGGAAGCCGGCGCAGGATCTCGGCCAGGGGCCTCGCCACCAGCCGATCGGTGCCCAGGCGCTCCAACTCGGGGCGGGCCCGATTCGCGAGCTCCAGGCGCGCCGACCAATGCGACAGGTCGGGGAAGCGTTCGACCTCGATCTCGGCCAGGCGCGCGCGGAAGGTCTCGGCGTCGAGCTCCTCGAACCGCTCGCGCAGGTCCGCGAGGCGCTGCATGCGATCGAAGCGCGCGGCGACCATGGCCCCCATCTCGTCGTCGCGGGAATCGGGCGGCAGCATCGGCAGGCCTCCGTGCCGCCGCATCAACGACCAGGGGTCGCGCTCGGGATCCTCGATGATCTCGAGCAGGGCGCGGCGGCGTTCAGTCTTGTCCGCCATCGGGCGCGCGCGGTGGGACGTAGGGGAACCCCAGGGCCGAGAGGGCGATCAGGAGCTGCTCGCGCATGGCCACGAAGGTGCTGCGCTCGCTGCCGGCCAGGGCCTGCTCGTAGTCGTCGACGACGCCCTCGAATCCCTCGCGCTGCAAGGGCTCGACCTCCCCCACCACTCGGGATGCGAAGGCCAACAGCTCGCGGTTGGCCAGCTCGTCGCGGGGGTAGAACTTGATCGCTTGCATGCGCTCGACGGCTCGGGCCACGTCCGCCTCGCTGAGGCCCTCGACGGCGTGCTCGATCACCGTCTGGAACACCTGACCGGTCTCCTCGATGCGCGCCTCGACCTCGAGCAGACCGTTCAAGTCGTAGGTGAAGCGGATGCCGACCACCTGCCCCGGCGGCCCGGACGGGATGCCCCGCACCTCCAGCTCGCCGATGCGGAGGTTGTCCTCCACGCGGCGCGACTCGCCCTGGTAGATCTCGAGCTTGACGCAGGTCTGACCCGCATGGACCGTCGAGACGTACTTCTCGCAGGAGACCGGAATGGTCGTGTTGCGGTGGATGATCGGGAGGAAATAGCCCCTGCGAAACTGGGTGGCTATCTCCTTGGCCGTCTCGACGCCCAGGGTGTGGGGGCAGACGTCCGTCGCCACCAGGTCTTCGACCGCGGCATCGTCCGCGATCAGGGCCGCCTGAACCGCGGCGCCCAGGGCCACCACGTGGTCGGGGTCGAAGCGCTGCAGGAGCTCGCCGCCGGTGAACGCCGCCACCATGGCGCGAACCTGGGCCAGGCGCGTGGCGCCTCCGACCAAGATCGTCTCGTCGATCTCCCGCGGCTGCCGTCCGGCGTCGCGCAGCACCCGCGTCAGGGGCCCCACCAGCCGCTCGACGAGAGGCGCGAAGATTGCATCGATGACCTCGCCGTCCGGCGCCAGGCTCGGCGCGTCGGGCCCGATGGTCCCGTCGGCGGCGGGTAGACGGATCGCCTGCGCGGCGGCGCCGGCGCACTTGTAGCGCTCGCACTCCAGCCGCAGCCGTGCCCAGCGCTCGGGCTCGCCCAGGGCCGTGGCCTCGGCTTGCAGGTCGAACTGTTCCAGGGCCCAGGCGGCCAGGGCGTCGGTGAAGTCCTCGCCGCCCAGTTGGCTCTCACCAGCGGTGGCGACGATCTCGAGGTTGCCCTCGAAGACGTCCATCAGCGTCACGTCGAAGGTCCCGCCGCCCAGGTCGAACACGAGCAGCGAGCGCTCCGAATGCCGGTCGTGGAAGCCGTAGGTCAGGGCGGCCGCGGTGGGCTCGTTGACGATGCGCCGCACGTTCAGGCCGGCCAGCCTGCCCGCCTGACGGGTGGCCAGGCGCTGGTGGTCGTTGAAGTAGGCCGGGACCGTGATCACCGCTTCGGTGATGGCCTCGCCCAGCGCCGCCTCGGCGTCGGCCTTGAGCGACCTCAGGACGACGCTGGAGAGCTCGATCGGATCGAGGCTCAGGTCGCCCAGGCTGAGCTGCCGGGGCGTCCCGATCAGGCGCTTGAAGAAGGAAGCGCAGGCTCTCGGCTGCACCACCCGGTGCTCACGGGCCGCCTGTCCGACCAGCACTTCGCCGCTGTCGAGCAGGGCGACGACGGAGGGGGTCAGCAGTCCGCCGCCGGCGGTCGGCAGAAGGCGCGGCCCACCGGGCCCGAAGACCGCGCACAGGGAGTTCGTCGTGCCGAGGTCGATGCCGATGATGCGTGCCATGGGGCGCCCATCCAGGTCCCGGGCCAAGGGCGCCGGGAGGGGGGCGGGCGGATTCTACCGCCAGGGTGTCGGCGTCCAGCGACTCGGAACGGTCCTGCGCGAGCGGATCGAGCTGGTGTCCTGGATCAGAAATTCGGCGTCACTGCCCGGAGGTCCGATCGATGCTGGCTAGGCGCGCCGACGACGCGTATCCGCTGCGATACTCGGAGGAGGCGCTGGCGACGCCAGCGGCGATCGGAGCCCGGGAAGTGACGCCGAATTTCTGATCCAGGACACTTGGCGGGCAGAGACTCCCGCCTCGCACGGAATCGGCACTCGTCGTCGGCGGGGCAGGCGGCGAATGATCCCTGCCGAGGAGCGCCGGGCAACGGTTCCGCTCGCCCTGCCCCCGATGTCGGGGCACCGCGGTCTCGCCACCGATCCCAGGGGGGCGCGATCGGCGGTGCGTGCGGGCTGATCTCAGGCGCCGACGGCTTGGAGGTTCCAGCGCTTGACGCGCCGGTCGACCGAATCGACCAGGTCCTGGAGCTCGTCCAAGGACGCGCGGGCGGCGTTGGAGACGCCGGCGAGCTCGTCCAAGAGCCCCGAGAACTGCTGCCCGCCCTCGACCGTCTCCGAGATCGAGCGCCCGGTGACGTGGTTGACCTTGGCGGTCAGCAGGATGCGGCTGAAGCGGTCCGTGATCGCCCCGAAGGTGCGCAGGGACTTGCGGAGCTGGGCCACGCCCTCGGCTGCCGATCCGGCCACCGCCGAGTAGCTCTGCTTGAGCATCGACGAGAGCTCCTCGCAGGTGGCACCGAAGTCCTCGATCTGCTGGGCGCGGTCCGCATCCGCGATGTGCGATCGAGACAGGAAGTAGGCCTCGGTCTCGACCAGGAGCGTCGCCACCGAGACCTGCAGCGAGGTCTGCTCGATGGTCTCGTCGAGCACGGACTGCTCGGTCTCCAGGATGCGGGCTTCGCGGGAGATGTCCCCGGAGATGATCGAGGTCTGCTCGCTGACCACTCCCAGGGCGCGACCGCGTTCATCCATGCGCGCCGCGCAGATGCTCGAGTTGAGGGCGATGCGGTTGACCGAGCGGCTGACGCCGTCCGAGGACCGGGCCTGGTCGTTGGCCACGTCGCGAAGGTGATCGAGCAGCTCGAGATCCTCGAGGATCGCGAACATGCGGCCCGTCTTGTTCGAACCTTCTGCGGCGCTCGTGCGCGGCATCAGCGTGCGCCGCGACATGATCTCGCTACGCAGGCTCTTGACCATGAAGCGGTCGTAGCTCTCGTAGCCCAGGGTCCCGAGGGCCTCGACGAGTTGGGCGGTGGAGGCGTCCATCGCCGCCGGCGTGTCCGTGCCGAAGCCGGCCTCGGTCGCGAGCAGCTTGGCGTAGAGCTCCTCCACGGCCGGAATCACCCCCGAGGTCGGCTTGAGTCGCACCGAGAGGTAGCCGGACTCGATCGGCAAGGCCACGGCGAAGACCCAATAGAACTCGCCGTTGCTGGTCATGTTCTTGACGTAGGCACCGATCGGCTTGCCCGCGCCGAGGTAGCTCCACAGGAGCCGGAACACGCAGCGCGGCATGTCCGGGTGCCGCACGAGACTGTGTGGCGCGCCGATCGCCTCGCTGGCCGGGTAACCGGCGATGCGAAGGAAGACGTCGTTACACGACTTGATGCGACCCTTCGGGTCCGTCGTGGAGAAGAACAGCTCCGAGAGGTCGAAATCCGCACTGCGGTCGACGGGGACGACTTTGCTTCGGGCCATGGAGAGTTGATCAGGGGAAATCGGCCAGACGCACCACGGCCACCCTTGCATCGGCCGCGGCACCCACCGGAGTTCACCCATTTCCCACCCTCGGCTCCGATTCCCGGGACCCCGTGCCCGGAAGCGACTTCGAAGGGTCGCGGAGCCCTGCGGCGACCCGCTCCCCGCCCGCTCAGGCTCCGGCCGGCTCTGGATCGGTCGCCCCGGTGCCGCGATCGACCCCGGCCGAGCGCAGCATGGACGCCAGGCGCGCCGTCATGTCGTGCCGCTCGAGCACCGCCGCCCGGCCGCGCTCGGCCATGGCGCGGGCCTGGTCGGGGTGCTCGAGGTAGTGCGCGATCTTGGCCCGCAGCTCGGCCAGGTCACGGTAGACCGCGAGTTCCTCCCCCACCGCGAAGCACTCCGCCAGGGCCTCGGAGGCCTCGACCAGGGCGAAGCCCCCGCAGGCCAGCACGTCGAAGACCCGCATGGTGACGATGTCCGCCTGGTACAGGCGTCCGATGTCCACGTTGATCGACGCGCCCGAGTAGACCCGGTTGAGCTCGAGCGCGTGGCCCGCCCCGCCGCGGTAGCGCACGCCGTGGGGCTCGAGGGCCTTCCAACCCTCGTCGCCCCAGACCTGGACGTCGAAGCTGGCCAGGGAACCCACCCAGGACAGGCGTTTCTCGGCGGCCGCCGCCTCGGCGGCGAGGGACTCCGGTCGCAGGGTCGAGTGCCCCGCCTCCGCCTCGGCCGCGCAGTCGTCGAGGAACTTGCCGAAGGTCGGGCGCAGCAGGGTCGCCAGGCGGTAGCGGGAGAAATCCCCCCGCTGGTCCGCGAGGGCCTGCTCGAGGGCTGCGCGACCGCTCGCGTCCGTGGCCCCCTCGTCGCGGGCCCAGGCGCCGTAGAGCTCGAGGAACTGGTCCTGGGCCCGTCGCCCGCGCTCGACCATGCTCGCGCCCACGAAGGCCACCGGCGCCCGGTAGTGCTCGGCCTCGGCGCCGGCGAGCTGCGCCGGCCTGCGCGCGAGGGTGTCCGCGGCCAGGGGCTGGTAGGTGACGTGCTCGAAGCCGGCGGCGCGGAAGGCGTCCACGTGGGCGCGCCGGTAGGTGAACACATGGCTGGTCGGGCAGGGGCGTTCGAGCCGCGCCAGGGAGTCGGTCGAGGGATCGATCTCCCAGGTCAGCGCGGGGAGCCCGCGCGCGGAGCAGAACTCGGCCACACCATGGGTGTGGTTGACGGTCACCAGGGCCACCGGGTCCAGGGCGTCGACCTGGTGCTCGATCTCCTCCACGGCCAGGCCTTGGATGTCGACCGTCCAGGGCCAGAAGCCCAGGCGCTCCAGGCACTCCCCGACCTGATCGACGAACAGGCGCCCCTCGCCCAGGGCGATCGGGCGACCGACGGCGCCGCGCTCGACCAGCCGCCGCTCGCGGGCCCACATGGAGCCCAGAATCGGGTGGGCACGCACCTGCGCCGGGATCTGCTGGCCGGTCCAGGCCAAGAGGTCCGTGCCCAGCAGCAACTCGAGCCGCCCGCCGTCGATGGCCTCGGCCAGGTCCAGGCGCTCGATCAAGAGCCGCAGCAGGCGCGGATCGCGGTCCCAGGCCAGGATCCGGGTCGCAGGCCCCGCGAGGGCGCGCGCCAGGGTCTCGCCCAGGCCGACGCCGAACAACAGGAGGCTCCCTTCGGCCCGGCTGCCCGAGCGCGCCGCCAAGTCCAGCGTGGCGCCGTCCGCGGCCGCCGCTTCGAGATCGAGCCGCTGCCACGTCCCGCGCCAGTCGATCCCGACGCCGCCGGGCTCCGCGCGCAGGTGGTCCTCCCGCGCCGGCAGATCCAAACGCGCGAGCAGGGCCGGCGCGCGGCGCTGCAGAGCGAGGACGTTGCGTTCGAGAACCGCCGGGGTCCCGGTCGCGGGCTGGGGGTTGGATTCGGTCGGGGGCAAGGCTGGACCGGCGCGCCGCGGTGGACGGCTCGCGCGCCCCCCTTCTACAGTGCGCCGCCGGCCGGAACGAGGGCCGTGCTCCCCATGACTGAAGACAGCCCCAAGATCGGCGTCCTGACGATCTCCGACCGCGCCAGCCGCGGCGAGTACGAAGACCTCTCCGGCCCGGCCATCGAAGCAGCCCTGCGCGACTACCTGGCCACGCCCTGCGAGTACCTGCGGGTGGTGATCCCCGACGACCGGGAGGGCATCTGCGCCGCCCTGCGCGAGCTGGCGGCCAAGGGTTGCTCGCTGGTCTGCTCCACCGGCGGCACCGGCCCCTCGGCGCGCGACGTCACACCGGAGGCCCTCGAGGAGGTGTGCGACAAGCTCTTCCCGGGCTTCGGCGAACAGATGCGCCGCGCGTCCCTGGACGAGGGCGTGCCCACCGCGATCCTCTCGCGCCAGACCGCGGGGACCCTGGGTTCGACCCTGTTCGTGACCCTGCCCGGCAAGCCGGCGGCGATCCGCGTCTGCCTCGACGCCGTGTTCCCGGCCATCCCCTACTGCATCGACCTGATCGGCGGGGCCTGGCTCGAGGGCAACCCCGAGGTGGTCGAGGTCTTCCGTCCGAAGCAGAAGTAGCGCCGATGGCCGCCACGCCGAGCGCAACGGCCCGCGACCTGCCGCGGGCGAGTGAGCACCGCGCCGGCTGTGGCCCCGAGGCCGGGGTCCCGGCCAGCCCGCGCTCGACCCGCGGGCGCTGGCGCGCGGCGGTGCTGGTCGCCGTCCACGCGGTGATCGCGGTGCGCGTAGCCCATTGGCTGGCCACCGAGCGCACGCTCAGCGCCCTCGAACCCTCGGAGGCGGGCCACTCCTTGGCCCAAGGCGTGATCAACGCCGGCCTCGTGTTCATGGTGCTCTTGACCCTCTCCACCCTGGTGGTGGGTCGCTTCTTCTGCGGTTGGGCCTGCCACTTGGTTGCGCTGCAGGACGGCGCCGCGTGGCTGTTGGGGCGCCTCGGTCTGCGCCCCCGGCCGCTGCGCTCGCGCCTCCTGGCCTGGCTCCCGGCCGTCGCTGCCCTGGAGATGTTCGTGGTGCCGAGCGTGCTGCGAATGGTCGGCGACGGCCCGCGTCCAGCCTGGCAGTGGCACCTGTTCACCGACGACCTGTGGGCACGCTTCCCGGACTGGCCGGTGGCCCTGGCGACTTTCGTCGTGTGTGGCTTCGTCGCGGTTTGGCTGCTCGGCGCCAAGGGCTTTTGCACCTACGCCTGTCCCTACGGCGCGATCTTCGGGCTCGCCGATCGGGTGGCGCCCGGGCGCATCCGCGTCGATGCTGACGCCTGCGAGGGCTGTGGGCACTGCACCGCCGTCTGCACCAGCAACGTGGTCGTGCACCGCGAGGTGGCGCTCTTTGGCCAGGTCACCGATCCGGGCTGCATGAAGTGCATGGACTGCGTCAGCGCCTGTCCCAAGGACGCGCTGAGCTTCGGCTTCGGTAGCTTGCCACC
The DNA here is from genome assembly GCA_007751255.1 of Engelhardtia mirabilis. Taxonomy (GTDB): domain Bacteria; phylum Planctomycetota; class UBA1135; order UBA1135; genus Engelhardtia; species Engelhardtia mirabilis. The sequence goes on along the minus strand of CP036296.1, from coordinate 2,218,924 downwards.
GAAGCGACCCGCGGATGGGCGCGCGAAGCCGGCACGCACCTTCGACTTCAGTTGGCCCGAGGAGTTCCTGCTCGGCAGCGTTTCGCTGGCGTCGGTCTGGGCCTTCCGCGGGCTCTACGACCAAGTGCCCTTCCTCCTCTCCCTGGCCCTGGGCGGCTTCGCCGGCCTCGCTGCGGTGCTGGGCCTGCGCCTCGCCCGCCGGGTCGAGCTGCGCTTCCAACGCTCGGTGCTCGTGTCGAATGGCCGCTGGACGCCCCGCGGCGGCGTGGCGTTCGTGGCGAGCTGCGGCTTCCTGTTGCTGGCGGTCCACTCGGCGCTCGTGCGCTTCAGCGCGATCGAAGGTGAACGCCTCTTGCGCACGGCTCCCGGCGCCGAACCGCAGCGCACGGCCGCGATCGAGTCGGCCCTGGTACACCTCGAACGCGCGCGTCACCTCGGACTGCTGGTGCCCAAGCGACTTCACAACCAGCTCGGTCAGGCCTACTTCGGCCTGGGGCGCGAGCAGGAAGCCGAGGCCGACCTGCGCGCCGCCGTCGAGGCCGACCCGACCATGACGGTCGCCCGCGAGGTCCTGCTCGAACTGCTGGTGCGGCAGGAGCGACTGGCGCAAGCCGCCGCGGTGCTGTGGGACCAGTTCGAAGCTGCGCCGCCCGACGCGGCCCAGGCCGCCGCCCGCGCGCCGCTGGTGGTGCGGCTGGTCCAGGAGCTGCCCGACGCGGTCGAGCCCCGGCTCTGCATCGCGCGCATCCAGCTGGCCCTGGGCGATCGCGACACGGCGATCACCAACCTCGAGCGCGCCCTGGAACGCTTCCCTGGCGAGCCCCGGTTGGTACGACTGCTCGACGAGGCGCGCGCCTCCGAGCTCTGATCGGCCGACCGCGAATGGCGCGGGGCCGCGCCCGGCAAGTGCCGGACGCGGCCCCGTCGATCGCCCGCTTCGGTCAGCGCGCGAGCGCGGTCACCGGAGCGGGTCGCCGCGCTCAGTTGGCGCAGCCGGCAGTGTTGTTGCCCAGGCGCACCAGCAGACCGTTGGTCAGGTCGCCCAGGGCGAAGGCCGGACCGCTGCCGGTCAGGGTGAAGGCCTGGAAGTTCAGGTCGACGCCCTCGAGGGCCACGTCGCTCGGCACCGGCAGGGCGAAGGAACCGTCGCCGGCGCCGTCGTTGATCGCCGAGCCGACCTGGGAGATCTGCGCACCGAAGACGCCACCCAGGTAGAGGGTGCAGCCGCTGCCCAGGGGCAGGTTGGTCGCGAGGGGGCTGGCAAACAGGACCGAGGTCGCGCCGGGGGCGTTGTCGGTCATGTCGAGGGCGAAGCCGGCGTTGCCGAGGGTCGCCTGACCGTTGGCCGCCAAGGTCGGCACGCTCGAGCTGCCGCAACCCGGGCCTAGCACGAGGTCGTACTGGCCGGTGGGCACCTGGGTCGCCACGGCGAAGCTGTCCGCGCCGGTGCCGGGCAGGAACTGGCCGAGGGAGGCCAGGCCGGACTCGGGCGCCGCGGAGGAGTCGAACCAGAAGTTGTAGATCGAGTTCCAGTTGAGCGGGTTGTTGCCGGTCGAGACGACCAGTTCGCCGCCCACGTGGTTGAAGCTCCAGCCGTTGGCCGGGTCGAGGTCCACGTCCTTGAAGCCGAAGCCCGAGACCTGGGCCGAGGCACACAGGGGCAGGCGCAGCTCGTCGATGCCGCGCGCGTTGTCGCGGTTGTGCAGCGCGTACTCGTAGTGGTAGAGGCCGTTCGCGTTCGGACCGGTGACCTTCGAGGCCACGAAGACGCGACCGTCGTCGTTGCCGTTGGTGCTCGAATCGACCGACGCGCCGGGCCAGATCGACAGCACGGTGTCGTTCACCAGCGGCCCCGTGTTGGAGAAGTTCCACTTGGAACCGTTCCAGGTCGGGTTGAACGGACGGAAGCCCAGGTTGTTGCCGCGACGGGCCTCGGGCTCACCACGGATCACGTAGTAGCTGGAGTAGGCGAAGCTGGGGTTCAGAACCGGATCCAAGGCCGCATCGGGGATGTGGATGCGGTTGCCGATCGGACCCAGGCTGCCGGCCTGGCCCATGGTGAAGCTGCGGTTGCCGTCGCACATGGTGCCCGGCGTCGGGTTCAGTCCGGCGTCGAAGAACGAGCACTGGGCGGTCCACTGCCCGAGCCACGGATCGATCTCGTCCGGGGGCGCGAGGTAGAAGTTGTTGCTGTTGTTCGACACCGCGTAGGTGTCCGAGCAACCGATCCCGAGGTACGTCCCGTCGTGGCCGAAGGGGCTCACGGTGCAGGTGTCGCACTGGCTGCTGGCCAGGGCGAAGAAGCCGTGCTTGACGTAGGAGTAGTCGGAGATCTGGATCATCCGTCCCGAGTCGTCGTGGCGCACGACGAGGAAGGCGATCATCGGGTGGTCCTCCTGCATCGGCGCGAGCCAGGGCACGTCGACCGTGCCCTTGTTGCAGGAGGTGGTCGACATGGCGACGGCGTTCATGCCCCCGGGGAAGGTCCCCGAGCGGTTGACGGCGGTCAGGTCGTTGAGCAAGCCGAGGGCGACATCGGTGCCCGGAATCACGTTCTGCTGCGGTGCCGCGCTGGCGAACGAAGAAAGGGCGGCCCCGAAGAGGGCCGCCAGGACGGCGTGGGATCTCATGAACGTGATCGTGTGGGTAGTGTTGGGATTCGAGTGAGAGCCGCCGGTGGCCGCTCCCGATGCGAGGGGAGTCCCCTTGGAAGGTCCTGGGGACGATTTGGTTCCCACCGCCTGGGCGGAACGCCCCCAGAGCCTATCCCGACCCGCTTGCCGCCGGGGTCGCCGGGGTCGCCGGTGCCCCCGGCGGCCTGGCGACCGCGCCTGCCGGGGCCGGCGGGCGGGTTCCAACGGCCCCCTTGGGATCAGGTGACCTCGGTGTCCGATTCCAGAACCAAGGCGACGACCTGGTCACCCGGCCTGGGATCGAAGGGCACGTCCACGGAGGCCACGAACAGCTCGCCGTTGCGATCGATGCGGAACAGGGGCAAGGCCCGGTCCCCGTGGTGCTCCTTGTAGGACGCGAAGTCGAAGTCTTCGGTCAAGGGCGTCACGCGCATGCGGGCGCCCTGGACCAGGCGCGAATCCAGCTCCCAGAAGTTCGCCTGGGGAGCGAACAGCAGGCGCCCTTGCATCTCCTGGGTGATGCGATTGCGGGCCGCCTCGGACTGCGGCTCACCGTCGCTGAGCCACTCGGGCGGGAGCTGGTAGAGGCCCGAGCGCTCGAAGCGGCCGGCGAAGCGAGCCACCGCGAGGCTGTTGACCTCATCGTTGGGCGTCAGCGCCAGCAGTCGACCGATGCCGTCGAACGGCACACGCTGGTCGACGTACTCCGAAAGGGCGTTGGCGTGGTAGGCCTTCAGCCCGTCGAGCCGCGCCGTGGCCACCTGGGTGCGGTTGGTGTCGATCAGGATCACCGGCACGCCCAACTTCGTCAGGGTCACCCCGAGCTGGCGCGCGAAGGGGTGGGACCCGAGCAGCAAGAGGCCCCCACGCTCCATGTCGGCGATGCCGAGCTTGCGGGCGATGGGCGCTGCGAGCAGGCCGTAGACGACGACCGTACCGACGATCACGACGAACACCACCGGGGCCAACTCCCGGGCGCGATCGACCCCCGCGTGCGACAGTTCGATCGCGAACAGGGAAGAGATCGCCGCCGCCACGATCCCGCGCGGCGCCATGACCGAGAGGAACACCTTCTCGCGCCAATTGAGGCCCGTGCCGATGCACGAGAGCCACACGGCCAGCGGCCGGACGACCAGGATCAGGAGCGCGAGGAAACCGACGCTGCCCCAACCGAGGGGGGCGAAGTCGTCGAATCGCAGGCGCGCGGCCAGGAGCACGAACAGGGTCCCGATCAGGACCACGCGCAGGTTCTCCTTGAACTCCACGATGTGCTCGATGCGCGCGCCCTTGGCGTTGGCCAGGGAGATGCCGAGCACGGTCACGGTCAGAAGGCCCGACTCGTGGGCCAGCTCGTTGGACAGGGCGAACGCCGTCAGCCCGGTCATCAGCACCACGGCGCTCTGCAGGTAGTCCGGGATCAGGTGGCGCCGCAGCACGACGGCCAAGCCCTCGGCCACGGCCAGTCCGATCACGACGCCCACGGCACCGGCCGCGAACAGCTCGATGAACGCGTCACCGGTCGCGGCCTTGCCCCCTCCGGCGCTGATCCAACCGAAGACCAGCACCGCGAGCACGGCCCCGATGGGGTCGTTGACGATGCCCTCCCACTTGACCAGCGAGCCCACCGGGCCCTTGGGCCGCACGAAATTGAGCAGCGGCAGGGTCACCGTGGGACCCGTGACCACCAACAGGGCGCCGATCAGGGTCGAGAGGGGCCAGGAGAAGCCCAGGGTCCAGTGGGCCGCCACGCTCGACAGGGTCCAGGTCACCGCCACGCCGATGGTCAAGAGGCGACTGAAGGCGGGGCCGATCTCGGTCAGCTCCGAGCGCCGCAGGCTGAGTCCGCCCTCGAGCAGGATCGTGCCCACCGACAGCGAGACCAGCGGGAACAGCATCGGCCCCATCAGCTCGTCGGGATCGAGCCAGCCCAGGACCGGTCCGACGGCGAAGCCGACCAGCAACAGGAGCAGGATCGAGGGCAACCGCAGGCGGGTCGCGAGCCACTGGCTGCCGACGCCGAGGGCGGCGACCAGCCCGAGCTGGGAGGTGGGAGAGAGTTCCATCGTCGGAAGGGGTGCGGATCAGAATCCCGCGGCGTGGCCGTCCTTGCGGGACTCGGAGGCCCCGCTCAGCACACGCGCCACCGGATCCCAACCGACGGCCTGGTAGCCACCGAAGACGCCGCGCGCGGCGCCGACACGATGACCTCGCGCGAGCAGATCGCGAACAGTCCCCTGGGAGAATCCGCTCTCGAGGTACACGCGGCCGCCCCCGCGGCGCTCGGCGCCGGTCGGTTCCGGTCCGCCCTCGTGCAGGGCCCTGGGCGCGTCGCCCGCCTCCTGGAGATCGAGGCCGAAATCGATTCGGCCGACCAGGATCTGGACTTGCCCCTGGGGCTGCATCGCGCCGCCCATCACCCCGAAGCTCATCCAGGGCTCGCCGTCGCGGGTGGCGAAGCCCGGCATGATCGTGTGGAACGGGCGCTTGCCCGGGGCGTAGGTGTTCGGTCGTCCCGGGGCCAGGTCGAAGAGCTCGCCCCGATCCTGCAGCACGAAGCCGAGGCCTTCGGGCGCGATCCCCGAGCCCATGCCGCGGAAATTGCTCTGGATCAGGGACACGAAGTTCCCGTCGCCGTCGCCGATCGCGAGGTAGACGGTGTCGCCCGCGTCCAAGCGGGGATCGCCGGGCGCCACGTCGGTCGCCGCGCGGAGCTCGTCGATCGAACCCACCCGCGCCGCGGCGTAGTCCTTCGAGACGAGTTCGGCCACGGGGATCTCGGCTTGGTCGGGGTCCGCGTACCAGCGCGCGCGGTCCGCGTAGGCCAGCTTCTTGGCCTCGACCAGAAGATGCAGCCAGCGCGGGTCGTCGGGCCCACGCCGGTCCAGGGCGAAGTGCTCCAGGAGCCCCAACATCTGCAGGGTCGCGATGCCCTGGGTGTTCGGACCGATCTGCCACACGTCCACACCGCGGTAGTTGGCCCCCACCGGCTCGACCCACTCCCCCCGGTGCTCGGCCAGGTCGCGCGCGCACAGGAAGCCGCCCTCGGCCCGCATGGCCGCTTCGATGCGCTCGGGAACGTCGCCGCGGTAGAAGCCCTCGCGCCCGTGGGTCGCGATGCGTCGGTAGGTGCGCGCGAGATTCGGGTTACTGAAGACCTGCCCAGCCTGGGGCGCGGCACCGCCGGGCATGAACTGCGAGCGGAAGCCGTCGAAGCCCCCCAGGCGCCGCGCGTTTGCGGCCCACTCGTGGGCGATCACCGGCGAGACCGGGAAGCCCTCGCGGGCGTAGGCGATGGCCGGCTCCAGGAGGTCCGCCAGGGGTAGGCGACCGAAGCGCTCGTGCAGGGCGACCCAGCCGTCGACGCAACCGGGGGTGCTGACCGACAGGGGGCCGTGGGCCGGAATCCGATCGAGGCCCAATCCCAGCAGGTGCTCGCGAGAAAGGCCCAGGGGCGACCGACCGCTGCCGTTGTAGCCCGAGAGCTTGCGATTCTCCGCGTCCCACACGAGGGCGAAGAGGTCGCCCCCGACGCCGGATCCCGTGGGCTCGACCAGACCGAGCACCGCATTGGCGCCGATGGCCGCGTCCACCGCGCTGCCGCCCCGGCGCAGCAGCTCGATCGCCGTCTGGGTCGCCAGGGGCTGGCTGGTGGCGGCGACACCACCCCGCGCGTAGACGGTCGAGCGGGCGGCGAACGGTCGGCCGATGGGACGGTCCATGGTTGGGAGGGGCGCGCGCCGAGTTCGGAAGAAGAGAGCGCTGGCGACGCTCGTTCTAATCACCGCGGACTCGCCGTGCCATCGGCCGCCCGCCAGAGACTGGAATCAGCGGTCCGCCGGGCCCATACCCAGGCAATGTCGAAACTCGCTCGCGTCGGAATCGGTGCGGCTGCCCTGGCGCTGCTCGGGTTGCTCACCGTCACATCCTGCTCGTCGCCCCTGCCCCGTCGGGACCCCACCGGCGAGCTCTTCCCGGCCGCAGTCGGCAAGTCCCTCGAAGGCGAGGAAGTGGCCCTGCCCAACGACCTCTTGGGCGAGCCGGCCCTACTGCTCGTGGGCTACGTGCAGGACGCCCAGTTCGACATCGATCGCTGGCTGCTGGGGCTGATTCAGGCCCAGGTGGCGGTGCGCACGGTGGAGGTGCCCACGGTGCGCGGGCTGGTCCCCGGCCTGTTGTCCGGGACCATCGACGAGGGCATGCGCGGCGGGATTCCCGAGCGCTTCTGGGGTGACGTGGTCACGGTCTACGGCGACGCGGCGGAGATCGCCCGCTTCACGGGCACCGAGGGACCGCGCAACGCCCGCGTACTGCTGTTGGACGCCCAGGGGCGCGTGACCTGGTTCCACGACCAGGGCTACGCCGCGCCCCTGATCCCCGAGCTGGTCGACGCCGTGGGCCGAGCGGGCCGCTGAGCCCGCCATCGGCCCACGCCCGTGGTTCCGGCCCACCCGCCGGTTAGGCTCGGACCGCCGCAAGGAGCACGACCGTCTGCCCAAGGACTCCGGCAGGGCCGTCGGTGGAGCGACGGCGCCAGAATGCGCGCCAAGGCGGCGCGTAGGCCCGCGGTTCCTCCCGGGCAACCCATCGAGACTCGAGCCAGCCATGACCGAACCCAAGACCACCAATTGTCCCGCCTGCGACGGGCTGGTCTCCCTCGCCGCGCCCGCCTGCCCCCACTGCGGGCACCCCATGGACCGCCCCGCCAGCCACGGGGGCGCGCCGCCCCGCGCGGCGGCGGTGGCCGAGGGCACGGAGCACATCTGGCGCATGAGCCACATCTACTTCGTGTGGCGCTACATCCTGGCCGCCGTCCTGCCGCTGCTGCCGCTGATCTGGAATCTGCTCCTGGGCGGGGGCGGGGCTCCCGGGGCCGAGGGCACCGAGGGCGCGGCACCCGCCGAGGGAGCCGTCGCGGCCCAGACCGCGGGCAGCGGCCTGCAGATCCACTCGCCGTGGGTCTGGTACGTCTGTCTCGGCCTACTGGCGATCAGCCTGTTCCTGCTGGGCGGCGCGCTGATCCGACGCCTCGGGACGCGCTACGCCCTGACCCACGACGGCTACGTGCGCGAGCAGCACGGCCTCCTGACGCGCATGACCGCCGAGCTCCACGTGAGCGACATCCGCCTGGTGAATCTGCACCAGAATGTGTGGCAGCGGATCTTCGGCATCGGCTCGATCGACATCTCCTCGGCCGGCAATGCGGGCATCGAGGTGCGCTTCGTCGGCGTGCCGGACGCGGAGCAGATCAAGGAGCGCATCCTCGACCGGGCCGAGTCCAGCGACGACTGAGCGACGCCAGGCGCCCTCGACCCAGCACCGAGCGTCGCGCCGACGCTGCATACGGGCTCGATCCACCAGCTCCGAAGGTCCCCGCTGCAATGCAACGACTGCACTCGACGATTCTGCTCCTGCCGCTCCTGTGGCTCCCCGCCGCGCCGCTCCAGGAAACGCCCCCGGCAGCGTCCGCCCCGGTCGCCGACGCGGAACGGGCCCGAGACCCCGAGCTGCTGGCGCTGATCGAACAGGCCCGACTCGCGGTGGCCGCGCGCTACGGCGAGCAGCAGCGGGCCGAGCCCGTCGCGGTGAAGATCGTCGACCGCGACCGCCTGGTGGCGACCATGACCGTCGACCTCGGACCGCAGATGAGGATGCAGTTCGAGGACGAGGAGGTCGCCGCCAACCAGGCCCGGAGCTTCGCCGAGACCATCGGCTTCGCCGTCCTCGCGCGCTACTGCTGGACCGAGCAGGCCATCCTGGTCTGTCCCGAGAACTTCGACTTCATGGCCGAGCTCTTCGAGGACGAGTCCCTGACCGACGACGGAATCCTGCGCGCCGTGTTGGTGCACGAGTTCGTTCACGCCAACGACAGCCGCACCCACGACCTGGCCGAGTTCTTGAACAGCTCGTCCGACGTCGACGCGCTGCACGCGCGCAATGCCGTGATCGAGGGCCACGCCCAGCGCGTCGCCCGCGCCGTCTGTGCCGATCAGGGCTGGAGCGCCGGGTTCCTGCAGTTCACCGACCTGATCGACGCCGTGCCGCCGGGGATCGACGATCCGATCGCGCGCATGACGATGGAGGTCGCCGCCCAGTCCTTCGCCTTCGCCTACTACGACGGCGAGCGGCTCGTGGACGCGGTCGCGGCGGCCCGCGGGCAGGAGGGCATCGAGGCGCTGTTCAGCTCCCCGCCCCGCAGCCCGATCGAGGTGCTGCGGCCCGATTGGTACCTGGACCCCAGCCTGCGCCCAGCCTCGGAGATCGACCTCGAACGCGGCCTCGATCGGTTCGTCGAGCTGGTGGTCCAGGAGGGCCAGCGCGAACAGCGGCTGAATCTGCTGCCTAGCCAGGTCCGGGCGATCTTCGCGGGCCTCCCGGAGCTCCAGGTACGGCGCTTCCAGGAGGCCATGATCGAGTGCCGTCTGGTCGTGGCCACGGACCCCGAGCAGCCGGGCGCCATGCGGAGCATCGGCCTGTTCCAGTTCGGCACGGCCGGCGAGGCCCTGGCTGGCTTGGCCCTCGAGCGCGCCCTGCTGAAGTTCCGCGACGAGCAGATGGCCGAGGGCCCGATCCACATCGCCGAGTCCGAGTACCTCGAGATCGCCCTCGAGGGCGGCGAACGCGGCCTGGCCGCGATGAAGACCGTCGAGACGCCCATCGACTCCTTGGAGGTCACGACCGTGTTGCTGGTCAACGGGCCCCTGCTGGTGGAGGTGTCCGCGGTGTTCGCGCCCGAGGAACACAACGTCCTGGCCGAGTGGGGCCGCGCCACCCTGGAAGCGGCGCTGCGCCCACCCGCGGTCGGAGATGGCGAAGTCGGGGATGGGCAAGTCGAGGACGGGCAAGTCGAGGACGGGCAAGTCGAGGACGATGAATCCGACCCCAGCGGCGACGGATCCCCAGAGGCGGGAGCCGACGACAGTTCGGACGAGCCGCATTAGCGCGCAGCTCGGTGCCCGTTGCGAGCCGCGCTAGCGCGCTGCTCGGTGCCCACTGCGAGCCGCGCTAGCGCGCTGCTCGGTGCCCATTGCGAGCCGCGCTAGCGCGCTGCTCGGTGCCCACTGCGAGCCGCGCTAGCGCGCTGCTCGGTGCCAAACCTCTGAGTGCAGCAGGCCCGCGCGCTCGTCGTGGGTCGCGGTGCGGTGCCATCCGCGCGCCTCCAAGCGGGGTGCTGGATCTTCCAGGCGGCGGGCGCTCGAGCCGGTCGTGACGCCGAAGAAGGCGTACAGCAGCGCCAACCAGGCCCGCGCGTGCAGGCTGCGCCAGCCCGACGGCGGTCGGTGGAAGTCCGCCACGATCCAGGTGGCCTCGGGTGCCGCCGCCGCGTCGAGCCCCTCGACGATCTCCGTCAAGGAGTCCCCCTCGAAGCAGTCGAGGAAGAAGCAGGTCGCGACCAGATCGAAGGCCCCGCGCTGCAGCGCGACCGCGGATAGATCCCCCTGCACGAACTCCACCCGAGCGAGCCAGTCGGGCGCCTCGCGTTCGAGGCGGCAACGGGCGAGCTCCAGCATCCGCGCGCTGGCGTCGACAACGGTGACCTGCGCCCCCGGCGCCGCGCGGAGCAGCGCCAGCAGGAAGCGCCCGTCGCCCTCCCCAACCGTCAACGCGCGCCGCGCCCCAACGACCCGATCGAGGAAGCGCACGCGGCAACGCTGCATCGCGCCGCCGAACGCCAGCCGCTCGAGGGGCGCGAAGGCCCGCGCCACGGGGTCGAAGTCGGCGGTCAGGGTCGGCCCGATCGGGTGCGCCTAGCGCACGCTCAGGGTCAGGGTCTCGCGGGTCGAGATCGCGCCCGTGGACTCCAGGCTGACGCGCTTCACGCGCGTCGGCAGGCTCGTGTCGAGGTCGAAGTCCCACTCGGTGCGGATGATCGGACCCAGGGGTGTCTGCCCCGCCAGGCCCGCGTCCTCGAGCCGCTCGGTCAGGAGCGAATCCTGTGCGCTGGGACGGTCGTCGCAACTGACCCGGCACCGTCCCGTCAGCTCGTCATGATCCTCGAGCCGGTACGTCAGCGTGCGGGTCGAGCTGACCACGGACCAGGCCGGCGACTCGTAGTACTCGAGGTCCAGGGGCTCGTCCGCGACCAGGAAGTAGCCGATCGGGATGCACCAGGCCTCGCACAGATCGATCAGCTCGGCTGCCAGCACGTCGTGGGTCGGCGCCAACTCCGCTGCGACAGGACCGAGGTCTGCGGGCAGACCGGCCACGAGCTCGCCGCGACGCCGGTTCAACGCGTCGACCGTGCCCTCGACTTCGACCAGGGTGTCCGGCACGCCGTACTCGTCGCAGAGCAGGTGGAACTCCACCCCGTCAGCCAGGGCGGCGAAGCGATGGGCCAGGGACCCGTCGTCACCGGGCGCGGCGAGCAGCGAGCGGCTGCTCGACAGGGTCATGTCGAGCAGCCAGCGGCCGTTCTCGGTCGACCGCACGGCATCGACGGCGATGGTCGACGACTTGCCGCCGACCGTCGTCCACTGGCCGACCTGTAGGCGCTCCATCCGGCGCTCCAGCGCCAGCTCCAAGCTGAGGCCGTTGGCCCACGGCGAGACCAACTCGACGCCGTCGAGGAAGTCCATGTACCCCGGCAGGTAGCCCGAGTCCTGCTCCTGAGGGACAGCGACGAGGGGGGCGAGTACAAACAGGGCGGCGGTCAGCATGGATCGATGTTCGTGGGCCGAAGTTTCGCGCTCAGGATAGGAGCAGGGCCAGTGCTGCGGGAACACACAGGCACAGGTCGGCGGCCGTGGGCAGGGTCGAGATGGGCCGATTGGAGCGGTGTAACGCGACCAGGCCGGCCGCCGCCGCCGCGAGGGCGAGCCAGCCCGTGGCTACGGCCGATCCGCTCGCCAGGGTGGCAGCCAGGAGCGCGACGAAGCCGAGGCTCGCCGCCACCGGCGCGAAGGCCGACGCCAGGCCCGGCCACTCCGTGGCCCACGACACTTCACCCGCGGCACGATCGCCGGCGGCCTCGCCCAGGGCCACGGCGGCGCAATCGACGACGCACAGGGCCGTGAACCCCGAGGCCAACAGCAGCGCCGACGCCGAGGGCAGGGTCGCCCCGAAGGCGAAGACCGAAGTGCCCGCGGCGAACAGGGCCCCCACCACCAACTCGCGCGGAATCAGCCGTCGCACCTGACCTGGCCACAGGGCCACCGCCAGGGTGTAGGCCGCAACGAGGGCCGCCAGGGCGATGCCCCGTTGAAGGACTTGGGGCGCGAGTTGGGTCCAGGCCGCGACCATCGCGGCGACGAGTACCACGAGCCACAGGCTGCCGATCGCGAGGGGATGGCGCGCGGCGGCGCGATGGCGCGCGGTGGCCGCCCGCGCTCCCAGCCGCCGGCCGTCGAGCAGACGATCGGCCGCGTAGCCGAGCCAAACCCCCGCGGCGAGCAGGGCCAACTCCGCGGGCTCGGCCCGACGCCCGGCCGCCCGCGCCAGCAGCGCGGCCCAGACCACGGCGACCAGGGGCGCATCGAGGCTGGCCACGTTCAGAGCCAGCAGCAAGCGCGCCGCCGGCCCCGACCGCGGCTGGGCGTGCCCGATCGCCGGGCCGCTCATGTGCCGTCCGGATCCAATCCCACGCGCCGGTGGTCGCCGAGTTCGTAGTTGGCCGCCCGAAAGCGCGACCCCTCGCCGTTCCAGCGCAGGTGACCCAGGTGTAGGTTCGGCCGCCCCGACGCGCGGTCCTGCAGGTACAGCCGCAGGGCGAAGTCGATCACGGGGAAGGCCAACTCGTCCCAGGGGATCGCCTCGGGTTCGAACAGGCGCACTTCCAGGCTCTCCGGTCCCGCCGCGAAGCCCGGCTCCGCCAGGCTGGCGCGAAACAGCGTGTAGACCTGACCGATGTGGAGCAGGTCGAAGCTCGCCAGGGGCGCGGCCACGCGCACCCGCGCGCAGGCCTCCTCCCAGGTCTCGCGCGCGGCGCCCTGGGTCAGGCTCTCCTCCAGCTCGAGGAACCCCGCCGGCACCGTCCAGCGCCCGACCATCGGCTCGATCGCGCGCCGACACAAGAGCAGCTTGCCGCCCTCCTCGATCACGCAGCCCACGACCACCCGCGGGTTCTCGTAGTGGATCGCCCCACAACCGGAGCAGACGCGCCGAGCCCGGTCGTCGCCCACGGGTACGGCCAGGTCGACGGCGTCGCCGCAGTGGGAGCAGAAGTTCATGGCCTGGCCGGCGCGGACCCCCGGGGCCCGCCCGCGCGCCCCGGGATTCTGGACCCTGGCTCCCCCGCGTGAAAGCCACGAACCGAGCGGATCCGCCGGGCGCCGAAATGACCACGGGATCCGCGCTCCGAGCGTGCTATAGCCCTTGCGGCACTCGGCCCGGGCGGATCGGCTGCCGACCACCATGCAGACCATCCTGATCGCCGGCTGTGGCTACTTGGGGACCACCGTCGGCGCCCTGCTCGCGCGCCTCGGCTACCCGGTGCGCGGCCTGCGCCGGAATCCGGCCGGCCTGCCGGACTCGATCGAGCCCGTGCGGGGGGACCTGACCGACCCTGGGCTGGAGCTCGCGCCGGCCGATTGGCTGGTCTTCGCGGCCGCGCCGTCGTCCCGCGGCGAGGCCGGCTACCGGGCGATCTACGTGGACGGACTCGCGCGGGTCCTGGACGCCCTCGAGCGCGCGGGCGCGCTGCCCTCCCGGGCCCTGTTCGTGTCGTCCACCGCGGTCTACGGCCAGGATGGCGGCGAATGGGTCGACGAGGACTCGCCCACGGTCCCGGCCGACTACCGCGGCGCGACCCTGCTCGAGGCCGAGGCCCACCTGCGCGCGCGGGTCGACACGCCGATCAGCCTGCGCCTGGGCGGCCTCTACGGACCGGGGCGCACGCGCTTGATCGAGAGCGTGCTCAACGGCGAGAGCGACTTTCGCGCCGAGCCCCCCAACTACACCAACCGCATCCACCGGGACGACGCGGCCCTGGCGACCGTGCACCTGCTCGAAGCCGAGGGGCCGGCCCCGATCTATTGCGGCGTGGACGACGGGCCCGCGCCCCGCGGCGAGGTGCTGAGCTGGCTCGCCAACCGGCTCGACGCGCCCCGTCCGCGACACGTGGCCCAACCGGTCCTGGGTCGCGGCGGCAACAAGCGCGTGTCGAACGCCCGCCTGCGCGCGGCCGGCTACCGGTTCAAGTACCCGACCTTCCGCGAGGGCTACGAGCAGGTCATCGCGGCCGAGGGACCGTCCCTGTGGAACCGCGAAGAGGCTGAATGAGTCCGCGGGGCATCGAGCCCGCAGCAGCGGCTGTCGGCGGCGCTGCGCGTTGATCTCCGTCGCGCCGGGAGCCAGACCCTCCGTAGACGACGGCTCGCTTGCGTCGCAGGAGCCGAGGCCACATCGGAGCGGTATCGCTGGGAGGTCCTTGTGGGAGCCGAGCGGGCGCCCCAGATTGCCTCGGAAGCCGATCGATGACTGCCCCCGAGATCCACAACACCGGCGGACCCGCGGCCGTGCAGACCCACGGACTCGTGCGGCGCGTGTCCGAGGGCGGGGTCGAACGCGAGATTCTGCGGGGAGTCGATCTGCGCCTGGAGCGTGGCGAGTTCGTGGCCCTCTTGGGCCGCAGCGGCTCGGGCAAGTCGACCCTGCTCAACCTGCTCGGCGGGCTCGATGCACCCGACGAGGGCGAGATCTGGATCGACGACCAGCGGGTCGACACCCTCGACGAGACCGCGCGCACGGTCCTGCGGCGGCGGCGGATCGGGTTCGTGTTCCAGGCCTTCAACCTGGTGCCGACCCTGACCGTGCTCGAGAACGTGTTGCTGCCCCTGGAGCTCGACGGGCGCGCGGACCGCGCGGCCCGCGCCCGGGCCCGTGAGCTGCTCGTCGACGTCGGTCTCGGCGATCGCGCGGACAGCTTCCCGGACCGCCTGTCCGGCGGCGAGCAGCAGCGGGTGGCCGTGGCCCGCGCCCTGGCCGGGGAGCCGGCCCTGGTGCTGGCCGACGAGCCAACCGGAAACCTGGACCACGAGACCGGGAACGGGGTACTCGACCTGCTCGAGCGCCTGGTGCGCGAGCGTGGCGTGACGCTCCTGGTCGTGACCCACTCCGCCGAGGCCGCCGGCCGGGCGGACCGCGCCCTCGAGATGGACGACGGCCGGCTGGTCGGGGGCTGATGCTCGCGCTGCTCTCGAGCGCCGCGCGCCACGCGCGGCGCCGGCCGGGCGGCGCCCTGTTGGCGATCCTCGGTGTCGCCCTCGGCGTGGCGGTGGTGCTGGGCATCGACCTGGCCAACGCTGCGTCCCTGCGCGCGATGGAGCTGTCGGTCGAGCGAGCGGCGGGCCGTGCGACCCACTCCGTCGTCGGATCGCCGGATGTGGACGAGCGACTGCTGCGGACCCTGCGGGCGGATCTCGGCCTGCGAGCCGCGGCGCCGGTGGTCGAGCGGGACGTGGCCCTCTCTCCGGCCGAGTCGACCGCGGCCCCCGCGCCCGACGAGGTCCTGCGCCTGCTCGGCCTGGATCCCTTCTGCGAAGCGCCCTTTCGCCCCTACCTGGCCTCGGCCGAATCGGGCTTCGCGGTGGACCTGGACCGCTTCTTGGCCTCGCCCGATGCCGTGCTGCTCGGCGCCGAGACGGCGCGGCGCCTGGGCGTTGAAGTCGGCGCGCGCCTCGACCTGCGCCTGGGCGCCGAGCGCCGGTCGGTGGAGCTGATCGGCGTGCTCGAGCCCCGCGACGGGTTCGACGCCGAGCTGCTGCGGGGCTTGATGCTGTGCGACATCGCCACGGCCCAGGAGTTGACCGGGAGCCTGGGACGTCTGACCCGCATCGACCTGGTGCTCGACGACGGGCCCGCGGGCGAGGCCCAGCGCGCACAGGTCGAAGCCCTGCTCGGCCCCGGCGAGCGCATCGAATCCACCGGAGCGCGCGTCGGCACCCTGGCCCGACTGACCCGCGGCTTTCGGCTGAACCTCCAGGCCCTTTCGCTCCTGGCCCTGGTGGTCGGCGGGTTCCTGGTCTTCAACGCCCTGTCCTTCGCCGTGGTCGAGCGGCGCGAGGAGTTGGGCCTGTTGCGCACGCTCGGTGCGACCCGGGCCCAGGTCAGCGTCGCGATACTGATCGAGACCGGCCTCTTGGCGGGTGTCGGCGTGGTGCTGGGCCTCGTGCTCGGCACGGCCCTGGGCGCGGGCCTCGTGCACCTGGTGCTGCGCACGATCAACGATCTCTACTTCAGCCTCGAGGTCGGCGCGAGCACCCTGGCGCCGGGGTCCCTCGGCAAGGCTGCGGTGCTCGGTCTGGTCACCAGCATGGTGGCCGTGCTCGCTCCCCTGCGCGAGGCCCTGCGAATCGAGCCCCACCGCGCACTGCAACGCTCGAGTCTCGAGCAACGCGCCCAATCCCGAGCGCGACTGGGGTTGGTGCTGGGCGCCGTGCTCCTGATCCTCGGCGCCGCCGTGATCGCCGCCGCCGGCCGCTCGATCCAGATCAGCTACGCGGGCCTCTTCGCCGGCCTCGTGGGCGCAGCGCTGATCGCGCCGCGCGCCACCGACCTGCTCCTGGGTCTTGCCGAGGGTCCCCTTGCGCGCCTGCTCGGCGGCACCGGACGCATGGCGGCGCGCGGGGCGAGACGCTCTCTCTCGCGCACCTCCGTTGCCGTCGCGGCCCTCTCGGTGGCCCTGGCCGCAAGCCTGGGCGTCGCGGTGCTCGTGACCAGCTTCCGGGCCACGGTGGTGACCTGGTTGGACTCCGCCCTGGTCGGCGACGTCTTCGTGACCTCGCCCAGCCTGACCGCGACCCGCACCACCGGCAGCATCGATCCGTCGCTGGTTGAACGGCTGGAGCGCACGCCGGGAATCGTCGGCACCCAGACCTTCCGCGGTCGAGTGCTGCAGACCTCCGTGGGCCGCGTGCAGGTGATCGGTGTGGGCATCGACCGCGCCCGCTTCGAGCGCTACCTGTTCGCCGAGGGCAGCGCGGCCATTTGGGACGACTTCGCGGCCGGGCGCGCCTGCGTGGTGACCGAGCCCCTGGCCTTCCACCACGGCCTGAGCCTGGGCGACGAGTTCGAGATCGAGTCGCCGGGCGGCGCGCTGACCCTGCCGATCGGGGCGGTGACTCGCGACTACGCTTCCGACAGCGGCGTGGTCGTGGTCCACCTGGAGCTGCTGAACGGACTGCTCGAGGACGAGCGCCTGAGTTCGTTCACCTTTGAAGTGGCCCAGGACGCCTCAGTCGACGCGGTCATCGCCGGCCTGCGCGAGCGACTCGCTCCCGACGAGGACCTGCAGATCCGCTCCAACCGCTCCCTGCGCGCCGAGACCCTGAGGGTCTTCGATCGCACCTTCGCGGTGACGTCGGTCCTGCGCGCGCTGACCCTGGTGGTGGCCCTGGTGGGCGTCTTCTCGGCCCTGTCCGCGCTGGGCCTCGACGCGCGACGCGAGCTGGCGACCCTGCGCGCCGTGGGCATGACCCCCGGCCAACTGTGGCGCACCCTGTCGACTCAACACGCCCTCCTGGGCGCCGCGGCGGGTCTGTACGCGATCCCCCTCGGCTATGCCCTGGCCTGGTGCATGGTCGCGGTCATCAATCGACAGGCGTTCGGTTGGACCTTGCTCGATCTCGAGCCGGCCTACGGTGCCGTGGCCACGGCGGTGGTCGGAAGCGTGGTCGTCGCGGTCTTGGCCGGAGCCTGGCCCGCGCGCCGCGTGTCGCGCTCGTCCGTGGTGGAGGCCCTGCGCGATGAGTAGACGTTCACTCCTTCTGGCTCTGTTGGCCCTGTCCGCCTGCGGCGGCTCCAAGCCCTCGACACCGGCGGTCGCCTTGTCCGACCTCCTGGGAGCCGGTGACACGGCCAGCTTCGCGCGCGCGGACGGACCACGCGACTTCACCTTCCCCGCGGACCACGGACCCCACCCGGGGTTTCGGACCGAGTGGTGGTACGTGACCGGCAACCTGACCTCGGCGGATGGCCGCCCGTTCGGCTTCCACCTGACGCTCTTCCGCCGCGGGTTGGCCCAGCCGGAGGGTCGCGCGAGCGACCTGGCCCCCAGCGACCTGTGGATGGCGCACTTCGCGATCGCCGACGGCGCGGGCCGAGAGGTCCACGCCCACGAGCGGACCGCGCGCGGCGCTGGCGGGCTGGCAGGCGCGGCGTGGAGCGACGATGGTGCTGGCGATTCGCAACTGCGCGTCTGGCTCGAGGACTGGGAGCTGGCCTTCGTCGACGGACTCGGCGCGGGCGAGCTGCCGCGATTGCGCCTGGTCGCCCGCGCTGGGGACGACGCCCTCGAGCTGAACCTCGCCGCGCGCAAACCCGCGGTGCTCCAGGGCGACGCGGGCCTGTCGATCAAGGGCTCAGCGCCCGGCCAGGCCTCGTACTACTACGCCGTGACTCGGCTGACGGCCTCGGGCTCCGTCGAAGTGGGCGGCGAGACCTTCGCCGTCGACGGCAGCGCCTGGCTCGACCGCGAGTGGAGCACCTCGGTGCTCGGCCAGGGCCAGGTCGGCTGGGACTGGTTCGCCCTGCAACTGGACGACGGCACCGACGTGATGCTGTACCAGATGCGCCTAGCGGACGGGGGCGTCGACGCCACCAGTCACGGATCGATCACGGAGAAGGACGGCTCGCACTCAAAGCTCGAGGGCAGCGGCTACACGCTCCGCTCGGCCGACACCTGGCACAGCCCGCGCTCGGGCGCGCCCTACCCCAGCGGCTGGACCGCCGTGGTGCCCGAGAAGGGTCTCGAGCTGCGGATCACACCGCTCCTGCCCGACCAGGAGCTGCCCCTCTCCGTCGTCTACTGGGAAGGCGCCGTCCAGATCGAAGGCACGCGCGCCGGCCGCCCGGTCCGCGGCGTGGGCTTCGTCGAGCTGACGGGCTATGCGGACATTGGCGAGGGCGGAGCGCCGCGCTGAGGCGCCGCGTCCGGCGCCCCGACTTCTTCGGGAAGATGCGACCGCGAGGGGCGTCGGACCGTGGCCGCGCGGCTGCGATTCCTCGCGGGCCGGCGCGGCGGAGAACCCCATGAAGAACAAGATCCTGATCCTGCTCGGTGCCATCGGTGCGGTGGCGGCCCTGGTCGAGCTGACGTCGGCGCCGGAGGCCGGGCCCGAGCGTGAGAGACACTCGATGGCGAGCGGGACCGCCTCGGGGCTGCTTGAGGTCGCCATTCCCGAGGTCGCGGTGCCGAACTTCGGTCGAGACGACGAGAAGCCTTCGAGCGACGAGCGTGGGCCGGTGCAGTTGCGAGTGCCCAAGGGCCTGGGCGACTGACGACTGAACGCTGGAGGAGGGCCGCTGAAGTCCGGCCCCGGACGACCGCCCACTGAAGGCTGGCCGCGGAGGAGCCCCCGGTCACGATCCGCGGCTGGCGATCGGGGCCGAGCAACGGAGGTCTCCGAATGCCGTACATGGCGGGCGCGGACTCGGACGCCGGGACGCCCCGGGACCTGTACCGCGGGCCCGATTGTCTCCACCCCGTGGGGCCCTGCGGGCCGGATCCTTAGGCTGCGGCGATGAATCCCACGTCGATCGCCCTCGGCCTCGCGCTCCTCGTACCCACCGCCCTCGCGGCCCAGGACCGGATCACGGGCGCGCCCTTCGCCACGCGATCGGAAGTTCTCGCGACCGGTGGGATGGCGGCGACGAGCCAACCCCTCGCGACCCAGGCCGCGCTCGAGATCCTGCGCGCCGGCGGCAACGCGGTGGACGCGGCGATCGCGGCCAATGCGGTGCTGGGCCTGACCGAGCCCACGGGCAGTGGCATCGGCGGCGACCTGTTCGCGATCGTCTGGGACGCGGAGGAGGGCCGGCTCTTCGGGCTCAACGGCAGCGGTCGCAGTCCGCGCTCCCTGACGCTGGAGGAGTTTGAGCGGCGGGGGCTGAAATCGATCCCGCCCCACGGTCCCCTGCCGGTGAGCGTGCCCGGTTGCGTGGACGGTTGGTTCACGCTGCACGAGCGCTTCGGCGAGCTGCCGATGGAGCGCATCCTGGCCCCGGCCATCGGCTACGCGCGCGAGGGCTTCCCGGTCACCCAGACCATCGCCTACTACTGGCAGGCGTCCGCGCGGATCCTGCACCCCTATCCGGGCTTCCGCGAGCAGATGACGATCGACGGGCGCGGGCCGGAAGAGGGCGAGATCTGGCGCAACGAGAACCTGGCACGGACCTACGAGGTCCTGGTCGCCGGCGGTCGCGACGCCTTCTACGAGGGCGACATCGCCCGCACGATCGCCGCCTTCATGGCCGAGAACGACGGATTCCTCACCTACGAGGACCTCGCCGCGCACCACTCCGAATGGGTCGAGCCCGTCGGCGTCGACTACCGCGGCCACACCCTGTGGGAGCTGCCGCCCAACGGCCAGGGCATCGCGGCCCAGCAGATCCTGCAGGTGCTCGAGGGCTACGACATCGCCGCGATGGGCCTGGGCAGCGCGCAGTACCTGCACCTGTTCGTCGAGGCCAAGAAGCTGGCCTTCGAGGACCGCGCGCGGCTCTACGCGGACCCGGATTTCTTCGAGACCCCGATCGCGCGGCTCGTCTCGGACGAGTACGCGGCCGAACGCCGCGCCCTGATCGGCGAGCGGGCGTCGAAGCACCTGCCCTCGGGCTTTCCCGACCAGGGCGACACGGTCTACCTCTGCACCGCCGACGCCGCCGGCAACATGGTCTCGCTGATCCAGAGCAACTACCGCGGCATGGGTTCCGGCATGACCCCCACGGGCTTGGGCTTCGTGTTGCAGGATCGCGGCGAGTTGTTCGACCTGACGCCCGGGCGGGCGAACAGCTACGCCCCCGGCAAGCGTCCCTTCCACACGATCATCCCCGCCTTCCTGACCCGCGCCGACGGCGCGCGCATGGCCTTCGGCGTGATGGGCGGCGCGACCCAACCGCAGATGCACGCGCAGATCGTGGTCGACCTGGTGGACTTCGGCCTGGGCCTGCAGGAGGCCGGCGACACGCCGCGACTGATCCACTCGGGCTCGTCGCAGCCCACCGGCGAGCGCATGGAGGACGGCGGCGTGGTCAACCTCGAGAGCGGCTTCGCGCCCGAGGTCGTGCGCGAGCTGATGCATCGCGGTCACCGGATCGAATGGGCTCGAGGCCCCTACGGCGGCTACCAGGCCATCTGGCGAGATCCGCAGACGGGTGTCCTGCGCGGTGCCAGCGAGTCGCGCAAGGACGGTCACGCGGCTGGGTTCTAGTGTCCTGGATCAGAAATTCGGCGTCACTTCCCGGAGGTCCGATCGATGCTGGCTAGACGCGTATCCGCTGCGATACTCGGAGGAGGCGCTGGTGACGCCAGCGGCGATCGGAGCCCGGGAAGTGACGCCGAATTTCTGATCCAGGACACTAGCCCGGAACGGCTGGCACTCTCGGGCACGCCCCTGGGCGGTCGCGAAGTGGATCTTGGCTGTCGATCGGCTCGACCTGTCTCGATTGCCGACCCTCGCGCCCGGCGCAGGTCCGCGAGCCGAGCCCGGCTGGATTCGACGGCGCTCCGGAGTGCTCGTCGATCCGCGGGACAACCCCGCGGGGCCAGCCGAACTCGCCGGCTGTGGATCCAGGGGATCGACGCGGACCGGTGACCTGGAATCGGGCGTCGACGGCCAGGGCCAGGCGCGGGCCACCGCTGGCGACAGGGCGCCCCGCGCGAGTGGCACGACGACCGCGGCGAGATCGGCACCGACGACGACCGACGCGGGGAGTTGGGTCCGCGCGCCGGCCGTCGTCGCGACTCAGCCGAACAACTCTTCGGGCAGCGTCGACTCGGGCGGATCCGGTCGACCGTCGAGCTCTTCGAGCAGCGTCGCCGCATCGGGCCCGAAGTCGGTACGGCCGCCGTCCGGGAAGGGCAGCTTGACCTCGCGGTCTTGACGCTCCTCCCCCATCGCCCCGTTCGGGCGCGACTCGGCCTGGGCCGCGACCCGCTGCCTCGCGGCGGACTCCCGCAGTCGGTCCAGATCGTCGCCGCGCACCGCAGTGGCCTCGACCGAGCGCGAATCGCTCGGCCGCACGGCCCTGGCCTCGTCCAGGCGGTTGCGCAGGATCCCGTCGCGGGTCGCCGCTTCGCGTTCTGAACGCTCGGCGGCCACGCGCTCGCTGCCCTCCCTCGACCGCTCGTCCACGGCTACGTCGTCGCTCCGAAGGCGAGCCTCCGATTCGATCTGGCGCTCGGTCGACGCCTGCCGCTCGATGCCGCGCTCGACGTCCTCGCGGACGAGCTCGACGCTGTCTCGGTTGCGCTCGACCTCGAAGGTGTCGGCCTCGCCCCGGCGCGCCCGGTCGGCGGCCTGGTTGTCGATGCGAGTCGCCTCGTCGACGGCCGCGACACCGCGGGGCGCATCGCCCCCGATCCCTCGCTCTTCCACCACGGCACGCTGCTGTGCGACCACGTCCTGGCGCGATTCGGTGCGGGTCTCCTCGTCCGCGCGCGCGGCCTGGATCCGCTCGTTGATGCGTTCCGTGGCGACTTCCCGAGGTGCCCTCGGGCCCTCGGCGTCCCTCTGCGGCGCAGCGTCGGAGCGATCTGTCGCCTCGCCACGCGAAGCGGACGTCCGAACCCCGTCATCGGGCCGGCTTCGACTCACCTCTCGCTCCCGCGCCTGTTCAGCGCGGGCTTCTGGGCGATCCACCCGCTCGCGCGCGGCTGGCCCCTCGGGGCGCTCACGCTCCACGGGCCCCTCGGGTCCCTCGCGCGTCTGAACGCCCTCGGGTCGCTCGCGCGCTTGAATACCCTCGGTGCGCTCGCGCGCCTCGGTCCCCTGCGGGCGTTCGCGCAGGGATGACGTACCGTCCCGCTGGGTCGCGGCGGCGCGCGACTGATCTTCGCGCAAGAGGCGGTCTTCCGCCTCACGTGAGATGGCGATCTCGTCGACGCGCCGAGCCTTCGGCAGCTCACCAGCCGTCCGCCGATCCGGCGGCCCCCCAGCCGCCTGATCGACTTGCCGCACCTCGGAGATCGGGCGCGGCGCCTGGTCCCCGGGCAACGGGGCAGGAATTCTTTGAAACATGTGGGCCCCCCTTTGATTGGTCCCGCACGCCACTTCGGCGCGGCGCGTGACGCCGCTGGAGCCCAGCGCGAGATTCCTCGAGGACACCGCCTCAGGGCCGCCAGAGGTGGAGACTGAGGTCGACGCGCCCACCCCCGGTGAGCTGGACCCCCTCGCGCTCGAGACGTCGTCGCTGTTCACCGGTGCTCGAGCCGTCGCCGCGGGGGCTGATGCCACCCGAGGCGTTGACCACTCGCCACCAGGGCAGCGAGGTGCCCGGGGGCAAGTCGCGCAGGCAACCGCCGACGAAGCGCGCACGACGCGGGAGCCCCGCTTCGGTCGCAACGAGACCGTAGGTCGCCACCTTCCCCGATGGGATCGCGTCGACCGTGGCCAGGACGCGTGCTCTGCGCTCGTCCGTCTGGCCCCGCACAGCCGGCCGTCGCGCCATTCCGAACGGGCGAAGGGTGTCGATCCGAGTTCGCTGATCGTCGACCGGCGTCGGGACCGACGACGCGCCGAAGATCTGCATCGGCAGGCCGCGTCGATCACGGTCCAGCTCGCCCTCGGGCAATCGCAACGCCGTGCCCGCGGCCACGTCGCGGGCCGCGACCGCCAGGACCATCGCATCGAGGATGTCGTCGAGGGCTACGTCCTTGCGCCGCGTCGCGGCGGCGAAGTCCGCGAAGGCGTCGAGGGATCCGGCGACCGCGGCCTCGAGCAGGCGCGCGCGCGCGTGCCGGCCGGCCGTGGTGCGCTTGGGGGCTTCGAGCGGCGCGCCGGCCAGGCACGCGAAGGCTAGCTCCGGATGGCCTTCGAGGACTCGGGACGCGTCGTCCGCGCTCAGAGCTCGATCCAGCTCGGCGATCTTGGGGATCAGGTGGAAGGCCTGGATCGAGAGGCCCAGGCGCCCCACCTCGCCGTGCTCGCGCGCGCGGAGCATCGCGCGGGTCGGCGGGTTGAAGACGCTCGAGCGGCGCGGGCCCAGGCGTTCGCGCGCCGCGCGGTCGCAGTCCCGGGCGCGCGCGCGGCCGCCGGGGAAGAGGCCGATCGGCATGTCGATCACCAGGGGATCGGCGGGGTCCGCGATCAGGGCCCGAGCCGACTTGACGAGGTCGATCTCGATCCGACCCGCGGGGCTCAGCCGGGCCCGGACCCAGCCCGCCCGGCAGCCGTCGACCCCGGTCCAGGGACCTCGGGGGAACCTGCGAAGGCGCTTCATGGCTCCCGAGGTTGCCGGCCGCCGCCGGCGGAATCCGGCCCCCAGGCTGAAATTTGGTGTTGCAGGCGCACCTGGAGCCCGCTATCAAACGATCGTTTGAAACACATGTTGGACTCCGACGATCAGCAGCCGCCCGCTCAGCCCCCGGCCTCGCCCGCGGCCGAGTCGCCCGCCCGGGGGCAGGTCGATCCGTCGTCCGACGTGAGCCGCGACACCCGCACGCGCCTGCTCGACGCCGCCGAGCGACTCTTCGCCGAGCGCACCTTCGCGTCGACGTCCCTGCGACAGATCACGGCAGCGGCCGACGCCAACATCGCCGCGGTCCACTACCACTTCGGGTCCAAGGACGAGCTGTTCCGCGCGGTGTTCCACCGGCGCGTCGGACCGGTCAACGACCGACGCTTGCAAGGGCTGCGCGCGCTGCTCACCGCGGCCGCGCCCGCCGAGCCGAGTCTGGAGGACGTGCTGCGCGCCCTGGTCGAACCCGCGGCGGCGTTGCGGGCCACGCCGGCCGGGCGCTCCTTCGCCTGCCTGATCGGACGCTCGCTGAGCGCCGACGGTCCCCACTGGAAGACCATCGAACGGGAGTTCGAAGGGGTCAAGGCGGAGTTCATGCCGGTCTTCGTGCGGCTTTGCCCGGAGCTCTCGACCGCCGACCTGGTCTGGCGCCTGCACTTCGGGCTGGCCTCGCTCTGCATGGTGCTGTCCGACACCGATCGCCTGCGACTGGCGACCGGGGGCCTGTGCGATCCGGACGACGTGGGCACCGTCGTCGAGCAGATCGTCTCCTTCACGGCCGCGGGCCTGCGCGCCCCGGCCACCGCTTCGCCGACCGGTCCCCGTGCCGGCCGTCCATCGAACCTGGATTCCGACCGATGAAGCAACTTGCGACCTCGCTGCTCGGCCTGTTGGCCCTCGGCTCCTGCGCCGCGATCGATCCGCCCGAGGCCCGAGCTCGGGTCGAGGCGCCGCCCCTGCCCGATGTGTTCGTGGCCGACGAGAGCGCCCCGCCCGCCGCCGAGCAGGCCGCCGACGCTTGGTGGGAGGAGCTCGGAACACCCGAGCTGGACGCGCTGATCGTCGAGGCCCTGGAGCGCAGCTACGACCTGCGCGCGGCCCTCGAGCGGGTGGCCCAGGCCGACGCCGAGGCGGAGCTCGCGGGCGTCTCCCGTCGGCCCCAGGTCAGCGCCGGGCTCTCGGCCGATCGCTCGCGACGCAACTACGTGGGCCTGCCGATCCCCGGTTCGGGCGGGGTGCTGAGTTCGACTGCGACGACCTTCGGCCTGTCGCTCAACCTCTCCTGGGAGCTCGACCTGTGGGGCCGACTGTCGGCGCTCGAGCGGGCCGCGGAGCTGCAGCGCGACGCCACCACCGCCGACTTCGCTGGGGTGCGCCTGTCCATCGCGGGTCAGGTGGCCAAGGCCTACGTGAGCGCGGTGGAGGCAAAGGCCCAGCTGCGGGTGGCCGACGACGCAGTGGAGATTCGCCGACGCTCGCTGCAGTTGGTCCAGGACCGCTTCGAGGGCGGCCTCGCGCCGCGGCTCGAGCTGGAGCAATCCCGCACCCAGCTCGCGAACTCGGAGGCCCTCGTCGCCGGGCGGCGCCGCGCGGCGGAGGCCTCGATCCGGCGGCTGGAGATCCTCATGGGCCGCTATCCCTCCGGCGATCTGCAGGTGGCGGACAGCCTGCCGAACCCGCCGGAGCGCCCGCCGGTCGGCATTCCCGCCACGATCGTCTCCCGGCGCCCGGACCTCTTCTCCGCGGAACTGCGCCTGCGCGCGGCTGACGAGCGCTTCCAAGCTGCCCGGGCCGACCTGTACCCGCGGCTGGCGCTGACGGCGTCGGGCGGCACCAGCTCGAACGAGCTCGGCGACCTGCTCGACGGCGACTTCCGCGTCTGGAGCCTGGCCGGCAACCTGGTCCAGCCGATCTTCGAGGGCGGTCGCATCCGCGCGCAGATCGCATCGAGCGACGCGCTCGCGAGCGAGGCCAGCGCCCAGTTCGCCGGAGCCGTGCTGCGCGCCTGCGCCGAGGTCGAGATCGCCCTGGACGCCGAGGACGACCTGGCACTGCAGGTGACGCACCTGGCGTCGGCGGTCGAGAGTTCACGCGCTTCGGAGGCGCTGGTCGACGAGCGCTACCGCTCCGGTCTCGAGAACCTGCTGCAGCTCTTGATCGAGCGGCGCACCCGACTCGACGCCGAGAGCGCTTGGCTCGACACGCGGCGCGCTTGGCTCGAGAACCGGATCGACCTGCACCTGGCCCTGGGTGGCGGGTTCGACGCCACCGCGGAGGTGCAGGAGTGAAGCCGGTTCTGTTCCAAGTGGCCCTGTGCGCCGTGATCCTGGCCCTGGGCGCCGCAGGCGTCAGCGCCCTGGTCGCCTCCCGTGGCGAGGTCCAGGTCGAGCCGCGCGAGGCCGTGGTGCCCCTGGTCCAAGTCCAGTGGATCGAGCTCTCGCCGTTGGTGCTCGAGGTCCAGAGCCAGGGCATGGTCGAGTCGGCGCGCGAGGCGACGATCGCGGCCGAGGTCGGTGGCCGCATCACCCGCATCGCCGCCCCGCTCGAGTCGGGCGCGCGGGTGCACCAGGGCGACGTGCTGGTCGAGCTCGATCGCCGCGACCTCGAGATCGCGCGCATTGCGGCGTCCGCGGCCGTGGCGGAAGCGCGCGCCGCGCTCGAGCTCGAGCAGGCCGAAGCCGAGATCACGCGCCGCGACCTGCTGGCCTCGGGCGTGGACGAACCCAGCGCCCTCGCGCGCCGCGAGCCGCAACTGGCCCGGGCCCAGGCGCGCTTCGACTCCGCGGTGGCGGCTGGCGAGAAGGCGCTCCTCGATCTGGAGCGCACGGTGCTGCGCGCGCCCTTCGACGCGGTCGTCGATCGCCGCCTGGTCGACGCGGGGCAGGTGATCGCGGCGGGCACGCCCCTGGCGCAACTGATCGCGACGGAGGCCTACGAGGTGGCCCTGCCCCTGGGCGCGGCCGACCTGGCGCGCCTCGAGCCCCTCGGCGTGGGCGAGATCGACGGCCCAGCCGTGGAGTTGAGCGTGGAGGTCGACGGGCGACCGGCGACCTTCAGCGGCCGCGTCGTGCGCACCGCGGCGCAGCTCGATCCCCGCTCCAGGAGTCTAATGGCGATCACGCGCATCGACGCCCCCTTGGACCAGGGCTCCGCGCCCCTGCGGCTGGGTGCCTTCGCAAGCGCGCGCATCGCGGGCCGCGAGATCGAGCGCGCGGCCACGATTCCCACCGAAGCCCTGCGTGGCGCCGATCAGGTCTGGATCGTCGACGCCGACCAGCGGCTGCAGCGCCGCACGGTGCAGGTCGTCCAACGCGGCACCGACGATGTCGTGATCGAGTCCGGCCTGTCCGATGGCGAGCGGGTGATCACCTCCGCCCTGGACCTCGCGGTCGACGGGATGGCCGTCGCGGTCGAGCAACCCGACGCTCCCGCGCGCAACTGAGGCCAGGCCATGGACAAGTGGATTCGCTGGTTCGCAGGCAACGGCGTCGCCGCCAACCTGCTGATGGCCCTGATCCTGGTAGCCGGCGTGGTGACCATCCCGACGATCCAGGTGGAGGTCTTCCCGGAGCTCTCCTCCGACATGGTCACGATCCAGGTGCCCTACCCCGGTGCCGCGCCCGAGGAGACCGAGCAGTCGATCTGCGTGCGGATCGAGGAGGCCATCTGGGACGTCTCGGGAGTCGAAGAAATCACCTCGACCGCCGCCGAGAACATGGCCACGGTGACCGTCGAGGTGCGCAGCGACGCCGACGCGCGCGAGGTCCTCGACGACGTCAAGGTCCGGGTGGACGCGATCGACACCTTCCCCGACGAGGCCGAGCAACCGATCGTGGCGGAGCTGGTCACGCGCAAGCCGGTGATCGACGTGACCGTCTTCGGAAGCACGGACGAGTTCACCCTGCGGCGCCTGGCCGAGCGGGTGCGTGAGGAGCTCTCGGCCCTGCCCGAGATCAGCCAGGCCCAACTGGCCGGCGCGCCGCCCTACGAGATCTCGATCGAAGTCTCCGAGGACAGCCTGCGCCAGTTCGGGCTGACCTTCGACGAGGTCACTGCCGCCGTGCGGCGGGGCTCGATCGAGCTGCCCGGCGGCTCGGTCAAGACCCGCGGCGGCGAGATCCTGCTGCGCACGGCCGGCCGCGCCAAGGAGCGCGAGGCCTTCGAGGCCCTGGTCGTGCGCACGGCCCCCGACGGCAGTCGGCTCACGGTGGGCGACGTGGCGCAGGTCGTCGACGCCTTCGCCGACACCGACGAACGCACGCGCTTCGACGGGCTGCCATCGGCCCAGATCCGCGTCTACCGCGTGGGCGACCAGAACGCGCTCGAGATCGCCGCGGCCGTGCGCGACTACGTGGAACGCACGCGCCTCGACCTGCCCCAGGGACTCAACATCGACACCTGGCAGGACCAGTCGATCATCCTCCGCGATCGCCTGCGGGTGATGATCCAGAACGGCCTGAGTGGACTGGGGCTGGTGTTCGTGGTGCTGGCGCTGTTCCTGCGCTTCCGCCTGGCCCTGTGGGTGGCGCTCGGCATCCCGGTGTCGTTCCTCGGCGCCCTGGCGATGCTCCCCCACCTGGGTGGCTCGATCAACTTGATCAGCCTGTTCGCCTTCATCCTCGTGCTGGGCATCGTGGTCGACGACGCGATCGTCGTGGGCGAGAGCGTGCACCGCTTCCAGGAACGGGGTGAGGGCGGCATCAAGGGCAGTCGCCGCGGCGCCCTGGACGTGTCGCAACCGGTGCAGTTCGCGATCTTCACCACCGTGCTGGCCTTCGTGCCCATGGCCCTGCTCGACGGGTTCAGCGGGCGCATCTGGTTCATCATCCCCGCGGTGGTGATCCCGACCCTGCTGTTCTCCTTGATCGAGTCGCTGCTGATCCTGCCGGCCCACCTGGCCCACAGCTCGCACCTGCTCGACCGCCTCTCCGAGCGCCCGCCCTTCGTCTGGTGGGTGCGCTTCCAGAAGCGCATCGCCGATGGCCAGGAGACCTTCGTCGACCGCTTCTTCACGCCGACCCTGAGGGCCGCGCTGCGCTTCCGCTACGCGACGCTCAGCGCCGGGCTCGTGGCCCTGGCCCTGACGCTCGAGACGGTCGCGGGCGGGCACATCCGCTTCGACTTCATGCCCCCGGTCGAGGCCGACAACGTGGCGGCGCAGGTGTCGATGCCCCTGGGAACGCCGATCGAACGCACGGCCGCCGCGGCGGCCCAGCTCGAGGCCGCGATCGTGGAGCTCAAGGACGAGCTGGCGGCGGAGGGTCAGCCCGACCTGATCCGGCACTGGTTCACCGCCGTCGGCTCCCAGCCCTTCCGCGGCGATCAGAGCTCGAACGGCGGCCGCATCGGCGGCAGCTTCTCCGGCGAGCACCTGGCCGAGGTGACCTTGGAGCTGGCCCCGGCGCAGGAGCGCGAGGTGCCCTCGCTCGAGATCGCCAAGCGCTGGCGTGACCTGGTCGGCGAGATCCCCGGTGCGATCGAGCTCGAGTTCGACTCGGACCTGATCGCCTCCGGCAAGCCGGTGCACGTGCGCCTGCAGTCCACGGACACGTCGCGGCTGCGTGCCTTGACCGACGACCTGCGCGCGGAGCTGCGCGACCTGCCCGGCGTCTTCGCGATCGCCGACACCTTCCGCGAGGGCAAGCGCGAGCTGCGCTTGGACGTCAAGCCCCAGGCCCAGGCCCTGGGTCTGAGTCGCGCGGAGTTGGCGCGGCAGGTGCGACAGGGCTTCTACGGCGACGAGGCCCAGAGCATCCAGCGCGGGCGCGACGACGTGGACGTGATGGTCCGCTACCCCAAGGACGAACGGCTGTCCCTGGCCGACGTCGCGGCCATGCGCGTGCGCACGCCGGACGGTGGCGAGGTGCCCTTCGGCGAGGTCGCCACCGCCTTCGAGACGCGCGGCGATTCGACCATCATGCGCGCGGACCGCATGCGCGCGATCGAGGTCACGGCCGACGTGGACGACGCCATGGCGGACCCCAACGCGGTTCGCGCGCGGCTGCAGGAGGAGATCCTCCCGCGCCTGGTCGCCGCCTACCCCGGCAGCCGCTGGTCCATGGTGGGCGAACAGCAGGAGCAGGCCGAGACGATCTCGCAGCTCGCGCGGCTCTACGCCGTGGCCCTCTTGGGCATCTTCGCGCTGATGGCGATCCCGTTCCGGTCCTATTTCCAACCCCTGATCGTGATGAGCGCGATCCCCTTCGGCCTCGTGGGCGCGGTCGGTGGACACCTGTTGACCGGCTACCAGCTCTCGATGATCTCGGTCCTGGGGGTCGTCGCCCTGGGCGGTGTGGTCGTCAACGACAGCCTCGTGCTGGTGGACTTCGTGAACCGCGAACGCATCGCCCACCCGCACAAGTCGGCCTCACAGGCCGCGATCGATGCCTGTCGGACGCGCTTCCGGCCGATCCTGTTGACCTCCCTGACGACCTTCGCGGGGCTGACCCCGCTGATGCTGGAGCGCTCGGTGCAAGCCAAGTTCCTGATTCCGATGGCCATTTCCCTGGCCTTCGGGGTCGCCTTCGCCACGTTCATCACCCTCGGGCTGGTGCCGTCGCTCTACCTGATCCAGGAGGACGCGCGGGGCTTGGTCCAGCGATTGCTGCCGGGCCGTCCGAGGGTGGATCGCGCCGTGCAGTGACCGCTGGACCCCGACAGCGGCCCCATGGCCCTGGCTGAGGCCGAATTGGCCCCCGTCGCCGTCCCGGATGCGGGGCGGCAATGGGCGGCGTCCCTGGGTCCGAACTTCCCGCGACCCCCAGTGCCCGGTCGGCGCGAGCATTGGGACGTTGAATCGCCCGACGCGGACTTCTGCTAGCTTCGCGATCGTTCCATGCCGACCCTCGCCCCCCTCATCGCCGCGTGCATTCGGCGCATCGACGCCGGACTGGATCCCTGCGCCGACGATCTCGAGCAGCTCGCGATCGCCTTGGACAACGAGCCGAGCGAACAGGAGCTGCTCAGCATCGGGCGGCTGATCTCGGACCCACGGCGCGCCAACCATCTGGGCGAGCTGGTGGACGCGATCCACCGCGCCTTCGAGCGAACGCCGCGTGCTCGGCGGCGGTTCGAGCAGGACGTCGCCGTCCCCGGGCTGCGACGCGCACCGCAGTCCGCGCCCCGCGACCGAGAGTTGGTCGGTCTCTACGCCTGGACGGAGCACGGCGACGAAACCAGCTTCGCCCTGACCAACACCGTGCTGCTGCTCCTAGCGCCCGAGGGTCACTTCGCCCGCGGTCCCGCCGATCCGGCCGCGAAGCCCAGCGACGGACTCACCGGCCAGGACGCCGGCGACCGCGGGGTCTGGAGCAGCGCGCGCGGTCGGCTTCTGCTCGCGTCCGACGTCGGCCGCCACGAGAGCTACGCCTTCGTGCGCAAGGCCCGTTCCCTGCACCTGACCGACGACCACCGGGTGCGGCGGTTGTTGCGCCCGATCACGGACTAGTGTCCTGGATCAGAAATTCGGCGTCACTGCCCGGGCTCCGATCGCCGCTGGCGTCGCCAGCGCCTCCTCCGAGTATCGCAGCGGATACGCGTCGTCGGCGCGCCTAGTGTCCTGGATCAGAAATTCGGCGTCACTTCCCGGGCTCCGATCGCCGCTGGCGTCGTTGCGCCTCCTCCGAGTATCGCAGCGGATACGCGTCGTCGGCGCGCCTAGCCAGCATCGATCGGACCTCCGGGCAGTGACGCCGAATTTCTGATCCAGGACACTAGCCCGATCAGGCTGGAGGCCTGGCCCTCCCGGGCCGCGTCAGTCGAGCGGAACGGTGACCCGGGCGCGCACGCGGTCGCCTGCCAGGGCCATGCTGAAGCTGTAGCCGCAGGTCTGCGCGAGCTGATCGACGAGTGCCAGCCCGAGACCCGTGTGCACGGCGTCGGTGCGCGCGTCGTCCTTCTTCCAGAAGGTCTCGGTCAGGTGCTTCATGTCCCCGGGCTCCAGTCCGGGGTTGGTGTTCTCGATCACGAACTGCACGTCGTCCTGGCCACGCCAGACCTCGCAGGTGACCCGGTCCCCCGCGGGTGCATGCTGGATCGAGTTCGACAGCAGGTTGATCAGGATCAGGTCGAGCAGGTCGGGATCGGCGGCCAGCTCCAGGTCGTCGCGCAACTTCAGCTCGAACTCGATCCCGCGGCCGCGGGCGCTCTCGCCGACCGAGCGGATCGCGCGCTCGAGCACCGCGGACGAACTCAGCACCTCGCGCTTGACCTCGAGTTCGCCCGCCTGGGCCCGCGCCACGCGCAGGAGGGTCGTCGCGATGCGATCCATCTCGGTTGCGATGGCGTAGGCCTCGGCGACCGTCTTGGCAGCGAACTCCGGGTCATCACCCAGGCGCAGGGCGACCTCGGTCAGGCCGCGCAGCTCCGCAATGGGCGTGCGCAGCTCGTGGGCGATGTTGTTGGTGGTGCGCCGTTCGCGCTCGAAGGCGGCGTCGAGGCGGTCGAACAGGGCGTTGGCCTGACCGGCGATGGGACGCAGTTCCCCCGGCAGGTCGACCACGGGGAGACGGCGCTCGAGGGTGTCCTCGTCGAGGTCGCCGAGGCGATCGGCGATGTCCTCCAGGGGCCGCAGGCCCCGCCGAACCACGGCGCGGACCCACACCCCGAGCCCGATCAACGCCGCCAGGGCTCCGAGGGACAGGGGCACGAACAACGACTTCTGCGCCTGGCTGAGCATGAGGCGCGGCGTCGCGACGATGAACAGTGCACGGCGCGGCTCACCCTCGGGGTCCGCGACCTCGAGCACCATGGCCACCGCCCGTCCAGAGCTTCCGCCGGGGAGCTCGAGGTCCGCGGTCACCGCGCTGTTGCTGGCCCAGGCCTGCTGGATGCGCTCGGGATCCAGGGTGATGTCGGCACCGACGCCGAGGGTGGGCGAGCGCGCGAGTTCCTCGCCCTCGAGATCCACGACCTGGAACACGTCGCGCTCGAAGGGCCCCTCGTAGTCCTTGTAGAGGGCGGTCTCGTAGGGGAGCGAGACCATCCCGTCGGAGTCCCACTGCGCGGCCGCGCCCAGGGAGAGCACCCGCGTGTAGAGGTTGTCGTCGAAGTAGTCGATCAGGAACGCGTCCACGCGAGTCCAGATCAGGAGCCCGACCAGCAGCAGGGTCGCCCCCACCCCGCCGACCAACCACAGGGTCAGGCGACCGACGAGGGTCTTCAACGGTCCTCGCGCGCCTCGAGCACGTAACCCAGCCCGCGGCGAGTGTGGATCAGGGGCAGATCGTCAGGCCCGCCGATCTTCGCCCGCAGGCTGCACACCGCGCGATCGACGGCGTTGCTGGTGGGCAGGCTGGTCTCGTCGTAGAGGTGGTCCTCGATCTCGATCCGCGACACGGTCTCGCCCAGGCGCCGCGCCAGGTACTCGAGCAGCGCGTACTCGCGGGTCGAGAGGTCAATGCGGCGGCCGGCGCGCTCCACCGACTTGGCGCTGGTGTCGATCATCAGGTCCCCGACCGTGACCTCGGGGCTCTTGGCGTTGTAGACCCGCCGCCCGAGGGCCTCGAGTCGGGCCAGGAGCTCGTCGAACGCGAAGGGCTTGACCAGGTAGTCGTCGGCCCCGCGGCGCAGGCCCGTGACCCGCTCGTCGACGGTGTCCTTGGCGGTCAAGACCAGGACGTGGGTGTCGTTACCCTCCTCGCGCAGGGTCTGGAGCACCGTCAACCCGTCGATCTTGGGCAGCATCAGGTCCAGCACGATGGCGTCGTACTGGTTGTTGCGGGCGTAGCTGAGGCCAGCCTCGCCGTCCCCCGCGACGTCGACCCCATGGCCCTCCTTGCGAAGGCCGGTGGTCAGGGCGAGCTGGAGCCGCTCGGAGTCCTCGATGAGCAGGATTCGCATGGTCGCCCACAGACTAACCCGCCGAGTGGCGCGGGTCCCGGGGGACATGAGCGAGGCCACAGGATCGGGCCCGGGTCGGGTCCGAGGGGACCGGGCTCCACATCGAAGTCCGGCCGGGCACCGGAGTTCGTAGCACCTCGGTTGAGGTCCCACCGAGCCCACCTAAGATGGGCCCTCCCGAGAACTCGCATGCCCACCAAAGACCCTGAGCTGACCATCACCGTCGACGAGGCGCTGGAGCGGGCCGCTGCCCGCGCCTTCCCCGAGATCGACGAGTCCCGAGCCGGTGCCCGCGACGTGGGCCTCGAGCCGGAGCGCTTCGCGATCGAGATGGACGCCCAGGGGCGACCCCTGCGACGCCTACCCCTCGCGGGTCCCGGCGGCGTACTCGAGGCGATCGATCAGGTCGCCGGGCGCGACGATCTGATCCAGGCCCGCGACCCCGAGCGGGTCCCGCCCACCGTGGGCCTGACCCAGGGCGGCAGCCTGACCTTCGAGCCCGGTGCCCAGATCGAGCACTCCACCGCCGTCCATCCCAGTGCCTCGGCGGCCCTGGACGACGTGCGCGCGGTGGTGTCCAAGTTGGAGGAGGTCTTCGGTCCGCGCCGGGTGGCCTTGATCTCCCTGGGCCTCGACCCCTGGTTCGGACCGGGCGACGTGCCGCAACAGCTCGATGCCGACCGCTACCGATCGATGGCGGCCTACTTCGACGCCCGCGGCCCGAGCGGTCCGTGGATGATGCGCCTGTCGTGCAGCCTGCAGGTCAACGTCGACCTGGGCTCCAGGCAAGTGCGCGACGAGCGTTGGCTGCTGGGCAACCTGCTCAGCCCGGCCCTGGTCGGCATCTTCTCGACCTCGCCCGAACGTGCGGGTGAGGACTACTTCCACTGCCGGCGCGCCCGCGTCTGGCAGACCATCGACCCGACCCGCACGGGGTTCCCCGCCGGGCTCCTCGACGGCAGCCTCGAGGGGCCCGAGCGCCAGTACGCCGCGGCGGCTCTGGACGCCGACGTGCTGCTGTTCCGCACGGAAGCGGGCCACGCGGTCACGGGTGAGCCCGGCCTGCGCTTCCGCGATTGGATCGAGCGCGGCCACCCGGTCCACGGCTGGCCGACGATCGACGACCTCGACTACCACCTGACGACGCTCTTCTTCGAGGTGCGTCCGCGGGGGTTCTTCGAGCTGCGCGGCATCGACGCCCTGCCCTACTGCATGCGACCGGCGGCCGTGGCCTTCGTCTGTGGCCTGCTCTACGACGAGCGGGCGCGCGGACTGGCCCTCGAGCGGCTCGCGCCGAGCCTGGCCGGTCTCGACCAACGTTGGCGCGACAGCGCGGAGCGCGGACTCGAGATCCCGCGCCTGCGCGACGAGGTCGACTTCCTGTGGCGCACGGCCCTCGACGGCATGGAGCGTTTGGGCCCGCAGTTCATGCGCGAGGAACACATGTCGGATGCGCGCGCCTTCGCCGAGCGCTTCTTCGCGCGCACCGCGGCCCCGGTCGACGAGTTGCGCGCCGCCGTAGCCGTGGGCCCCGCGGCGGCACTGCGTTGGGCCGACGGCAGCGGCTGCAGCGCCGCCGTCTGACGCCGATGGACGCCCTGCGGGAGCGACTGCGTCGCGAGCTGGCCGCTGCGCGCCGTCGCACCCTCGAGTTGGTCGAAGCGACCTCGGCTGCGGATCTGGCCCGTCGCGCGGACGCCGCCCTGGGTCCGGGGATCTGGGATCTCGGCCACCTGGCCAGCTTCGAGGACCTGTGGGGCGTGCGGCGGGTGTTGGGCGAGTCCGAGCGGGTCTCGGCCCCCGAGCTCGACGAGCTCTACGACGCCTTCGAGCAGCCCAGGTCCAAGCGCTGTGACTTGCCTCTCCTGGATCGCGACGGTGCCCTCGAACTACTCGAGCGGGTACGCGCGCGGACCCTCGAGGGGCTGGAGCGGGCGCGGCTCACGGACGGCGACGACCTCGTGCGATCGGGCTACGTCTGGTCGATGCTCGTGCAGCACGAAGCCCAGCACCAGGAGACCCTGCTTCAGTCGCTCCAACACCTGGGCGTCGCCATTCCGACGGCCGATCCGATGGCCGGAGAGCCCCGAGCCGAGCAGGCGCCGGCCGTCGACGACGAGCAGCGGATCCAACTGCCCGGCGCCGAGGTCGTGATCGGTGGGCAGACCGAATGGGGCCCCTACGACAACGAGCGGCCGCGCCATGCGGTCGAGCTGGCCCCCTTCGCCTTGGATCGCTATCCGCTGACCAACCGCCGCTTCCTGGCCTTCGTCGAAGCGGGCTGCTACGCGCGATCGGAGTTGTGGACCGCTGAGGGTCGCTCCTGGCTGGCGCGCTGTGGCGCTCGCTCGCCCGCGGGGTGGACCCGCAACGACGACGGGCGTTGGAGCGTGCGCCGCTTCGGGCGGCAGATCGCCGTCGATCCGCGCGAGCCGGTGCAACACATCTCCTGCCACGAGGCCGAGGCCTTCGCCACCTGGGTCGGTGCACGCCTGCCCACCGAGTTCGAATGGGAGCACGCAGCCACAGCCGGCGGCGCCCGCGCCCCCTATCCCTGGGGCACGCCCCAGATCGACGAGGCGCGGGCCAACTGCGACGGCCGGCGCGACGGCCCCGCGCCGGTGGGCAGCTTCCCGCGCGGCGCTTCGCCCCTTGGAATCGAGCAGATGCTCGGGGACGTGCACGAGTGGACCGCGTCGAGCTTCGACGGCTACCGCGGCTTCGAGCCCTTCCCCTACCCGGAGTACAGTCAGGTGTTCTTCGACCGTGGCTATCGGGTCCTGCGGGGTTCGTCGTGGGCCGCGGCCGGGGCCCTGGCGCGCGTGACCTACCGCAACTGGGACCTGCCCGAACGACGCCAGATCTTCGCCGGCTGCCGGCTGGCCTGGGACGCCTGAGCATGTGCCGCTTGGGCGCTCACGTCGGGGTCCGGGTCCCGCTGAGTTCGCTGCTCTACGATCCAGAGCACTCGCTCGAGGTCCAGGCCTACCGGCCGCGCGAGATGTGCTCGGGGCACGTCAACGTGGACGGCACCGGCGTTGCCTGGTGGCCGCGGCGCGGCGCGGGGGAGCCCCTGCGCTACGTCACCGAGCGGCCGCCCTGGAGCGATCCGAACCTGCCGGCACTGGCGCCGCGAATCGAGGCCGAGGTGATCCTCGCCGCGGTGCGCTCGGCCACGCCGGGCATGCCCTTCAGCGCCGCCGCCGTGGCCCCCTTCGTCGCCGACGGCGTGGCCTTCGCCCACAACGGCTTCGTCGAGGACTTCGAGCGGGCCGTCGCGAGGAGTGTCCTGGCGCGGCTGCCCGACGACCTCTTCGGCGAGCTGCAGGTCCGAACCGACTCCCTGGTGCTGTTCGCGCTGCTGCGCCGCCACCTGCGCGAGCGTCCCGCGGCCGGGCTCGCCGAGGCCCACGCCGCGGCCACCGCGGAGCTCGCCGAGATTTGCGTCGCCGCCGGGGTACGCGCCAACCTGGTCTCGGTGGCGGTCGACGGGGGCAGCCTGAGCGCGATCCGCTCGGCGGTTGGCCTGCCTCCGAACAGCCTGTACATTCGGGCGGACAAGGAAGCGGAGAGCGCGCAGATCGCTTCCGAACCCCTGCAAGGCTCGATTCCGGACCCGGGATCGACTAAGAGCCCGCCGGCGAGTTGGGAGCCGGTTCCGGACCAGACCCAAGTCCGGATGTGCGTCGATCGGCCCGCGGAGTCCCTCCGCTCGGTGGCCCTCGAAGTCGGTGCACCGAGCCCCCCCGCGGAGTAGCGAACCTCCCCCGCCGGAACCATGAGCGACGACTCCACGCCGACCCTGATCATTCGCCGACTCGAGGGGCCCGAGGAGCAGGAGCGCGAGGCGCTCGACGAGCTGCGCGCGGGCCTGGCGGGAAGTCCCAAGGAGCTGCAACCCAAGCTGCTCTACGACGGGCACGGATCCGAGCTGTTCGAGCGCATCACGCGCCAGCCGGAGTACTACCCCACGCGCTCGGAGGCCGAGATCCTGGAGCAGCACGCGCCGGCGATCATGGAGCGCTACCGGCCCGAGGAGCTGTTCGAGATCGGCTCGGGTTCGTCGCGCAAGACGCGCGCCCTGCTCGAGGCGATGTTGGAGCACGGCGGGTCGCGCTACGTGCCCTTCGACGTCAGTGACGACGCGGTGCGTGCGGCCGCGGACGTGCTGTGCCGCGACTACGCGGAGCTCGAAGTGCGCGGCGTGGTCGGTGACTTCCACACCGACCTCCACGCCGTGCCCCACCCCGGTCGGCGCGTGGTCGCCTTCCTGGGCTCGACCATCGGCAACCTGATGGAGTCCGAGCGCCGAGCGTTCTTGAAGCAGGTCCACAGCCTTCTGCGACCCGGTGACGCGCTGCTGCTCGGCTTCGACCTGGTCAAGGACCGCGAGGCCCTCGAGGCCGCCTACAACGACGCTGCCGGGGTCACCCGCGAGTTCATCCGCAACGTGCTGGTCGTGCTCAACCGCGACTATGGCGCGGACTTCGACCCCGAACGGTTCCGCTACCGCGGCACCTGGGACGCCGCCGCGCGTCGCATGGACATCGGCCTGGTGGCGACAGCGGCCATGACCGTGCGGATCGAGGCCCTCGACCTGACCCTGGACTTCGAGCGGGGCGAGTACCTGCGGGTGGAAGTCTCGGGCAAATTCTCGCCGTCGGACGTGGGCGCCGAGCTGCGGGCCGCCGGGCTGGAGCCGGTCCAGTTCCTCTTCGATCGGGCGCGCCGTTTCGGCCTGGCCGTGGCGGAGCCGAGTGCCGTGCCCACGACTCGTACCGGATCCGGTACGGCGGACTGAACTCCGATCGACCGTGCCAGGGCCGCCACGGCCGTCCCCGGGCGTGGGTCGGGCCTGGCGCGGATCGAGTGTGTCCCTGCGGCGGCCAACTCGTACTCGCGGGCTCGATGGCCGCCCCCTGGCCCCCTTGCACCGGGAGCGGGTGCCCGGGGTACAGTGTCGCGCAATGGGCATGTTCTCCGCTCTCGCGGGACCGCCGGCACGCCAGGTCTCGATCCTCTATCGCGCACCCGCCCGCGCGCTTCGAGAAGCGCTGCCCAGCGATCTGACGGCGGTGGAGCGTGAGGGCTGGGTTCTGCTGGAGCTCGCCTGCGCCGCGCCGATCGATCTGCCCCTGGGTGGCGACGTCGCCCTGATCGCCTGGCGAGTGCCGGTGTCGCGCGCCGACGGCGCCCGCGGCCTGTGGGTACTCGACCGCTGGTCGAGCGCGCGGATCGGCGCCGGCTGGCCGGAGCGTTGGGGCGTCCCGCGCAGTGCGGAGCGTCCGCCGCGCCACTCCCAGTGGAACGAGACCGCAAGGGGCGACCTGGAGGTCGAAGTTCGCTCCGGCCCGCGCCGGGTGTGCATTCGCGCGACCCCCGGTCCGCGCACCGAGCGCTCGATGTTCGTCTCGACGCGCCAGGCCGAGCTGTTCCTGGCCGAGGGCGGTCGAGTCCTCAATCCGCACCCCCTGAGCTGGCTGATCGACCGCCAGCCCTTGGCCCGCGGGCAGGTGGGCCTCGGTCCGCTGATCGTCCACAGCCTGGAAGTCACCGCGCCCAACGGGATCGCGCGCCGTGGCGAACTCGTACTCGACTGCGCCTTCCGAGTCATCGACCGTCGACGCGAGGGCGCCGACGCGACGACTCGCGGCCGAATCCGCGCGAACAGCGGTGGCCTTACCAGCCCTTCCCCGGCCATGACATCCGGGCAGCTCCGCTGACGGGGTTCATGCCCATGCTCCCTGACGAACCTGCCCCCTACCAACCTGCCCCGACTCCGATCTGCACCTGACTTCGTCGCTGACTGGCGATCGAGCCAGGACTCCCCAACCGAATCAAGGCCATGAGGCCCAATGCTCCCCGGACCTCCCCTTTCCGCGCAGGACGCGTTCACGACTCGCTTCTACACCGGCTGCAACCGGCGGATCTGCGAGGGCATCGATCTCACCGCGGGTGAGCTCGTCGTCTACACCTCGCCCTCGCCCCTGCATCCGGATCGGAACGAGGACGGCGCGGCCGTCTTCCGGGTCGGCGATGCGGTGGTCATCGCCGTGGCCGATGGCGTGGGCGGGCTACCGGGCGGCGCGATGGCCTCGACCCGAGCCCTCGAGGAGATCGGTCGGACCCTCGGCGAACTCGGGGGCGACGTGACCGAGAGCCGCCTGCGGAACGCGGTGCTCGACGGCATCGAGCTGGCACACCGGGCCATCCGCGAGACGGGCGACGGCGGTGCGACGACCTTGGCTGCGGTCGAGATCCTCGGCCGGCAGCTTCGCACCTACCACGCGGGCGACAGCGCGATCCTGATCTTCGACGCTGACGGTGAGTTGAGGCTGCAGACGGTGGCCCACTCGCCGGTGGGCTATGCCCTCGAGTCGGGCTTGATCACCGAAGCCGAGGCCTTCTTTCACGACCACCGCAACATCATCTTCAACTGCCTCGGACTGGAGCGCATCCACATCGAGTTCTCGTCGGCGATCGAGCTCGACCCCGGCGACACGGTGCTGCTCGCCACGGACGGGCTGTTCGACAACCTGACCCTGGCCGAGTTGAGCGAGTTGTCCAGAGGCGGCGAGTTGGCCAGTGTGTGCCAGCAGCTCGAGTCGGTCGCCACCGAGCGCATGAACGCACCGGGCGGCCAGGCTCCGTCCAAGCCCGACGACCTGACCTTCGCGACCTTCCGCCTGGCGCCCTGACCGAGGTCGCACCACCAGGCGAGCGGCTCGCGGGCCAACTCAGCGGGCGAAGAGCCGTCGCGGGTCGCGGAAGGCCTTGAACTCGAGCGCGTTGCCGGCGGGATCGTGGATGAAGAACGTCCCCTGCTCCCCCACTTCACCGACGAAGCGCACGCGGGGTGAGATCTGGAAGGCGGCGCCCGCGGCGGCCAAGCGCTCGGCCAGGGCCTCCCAGACTTCCCATGGGAGCACCAAGCCGAAATGGCGCACCGGCACCTGGTCTCCATCGACCGGGTTGCTGCCCACGCCCTGCTCCGTCCCACTCACCAAGTGGGCGGTGAGCTGGTTCCCGCCCAGGTCGAAGTCGATCCAGGCCTGTGAGCGCCGACCGATCGGGCACCCGAGCAGCACGGCGTAGAAGGCTTCGGCCGCGGCCAGGTCGTCGACCGGGAAGGCCAGGTGGAACCTGGCCCCGGGCAGGGGTTCGGAGGCGGACATGGGCCAATGGTAAGGGGCCCGGGGCGATCGCAGATCACCCCGGGTCCCTTCACCGCCAGGCCTCACCTGGCTCGGTCTCGTCGCGGTCAGACACCCGCGGTCGAGCGCATGCGCTCGAGCACCATGTCCCCGACCTCGTCGGTGCGGTGCATGGCGGTCGAGACGCCGCGGATACTGCCGTCGCGAACCAGGTCCACGATGGCGGTCTCGATCGCGGCGCCAGCTTCCTTCTCGCCGACGTAGTCCAGCAACATCGAAGCGGCCATGATCGCCGCCACCGGCGAGGCCACGTTCTTGCCTGCATGCTTGGGCGCGGAGCCGTGGATCGGCTCGAACAGGCTGACCTGACCCGGGTGGATGTTGCCGCTGGCCGCGATGCCCATGCCGCCCTGCAAGCTGGCGCCCAGGTCGGTGATGATGTCGCCGAACAGGTTGGGGGTCACGATCACGTCGAACCACTCGGGGTTCTTGATCATCCACATGCAGGCGGCGTCCACGTAGGCGTGGTCGGTGGCCACGTCCGGGTACTCGGCCGCCACCTCGGCGAAGGTGCGGGTCCAGATGTCCTGGGCGCGGATGGCGTTGGCCTTGTCGACCAGGGTCACCTTGCGCTCGGCCCGCGTCTTGGTCAGCTCGAAGGCGTAGCGCACCGCACGCTCGACCCCCTCGCGGGTGTAGACCATGGTCTGGGTCGCGACCTCGAGCGGCTGCCCCTTGTGCGCGAAACCGTGCATGCCCGAGTAGGCACCCTCGGTGTTCTCACGCACGATCAACATGTCGATGTCCTCCGGCGTCTTGTCCTTGAGCGGGCACAGCCGCGCGTCGTAAAGCTTGACCGGACGCAGGTTGATGTAGAGGTCCAGCTCGAAGCGCAGCTTGGCGATGATGCCGAACTCGATCATGCCCACGGGCACGCGCGGATCGCCGATCGCCCCGAGGAAGATCGCGTGCTGCTGCTTGCACTCCTCGAAGATCGAGCTGGGGAAGATCTCGTTGTTCGCAAGGTAGTAGTCGGTCCCCAGGGGGTAATCCTGGATCTTCAGCGAGAAGCCGAATTGCTCGGCTGCCGCGTCGAGGATCCGCATGGCCTGGGCCGTCACCTCGGGGCCGATGCCATCACCACCGATGGACGCGATGTCGTACTGCTTCATGGGTCTTGGGGGGATCCTGACGGGCGCGCGAAGATGCGTCTCCGACGATCCGGGTGGGGGGTGTTCTGTTGGAAACTCGAGCGGGGCTCGAGTCAGGAGACTCCGGTCGCGTGGGCGGCGAACATGCCGCGCCGGTAAGCCGCGATGCGTCCGACCACGGCGCTGGCCGCGACCGTCAGAGGTGAAGCCAGGTACAGCTTCCCGGGGCCGCTGCGGCCTCGGAAGTTGCGGTTGATTGCGCTCACGGTGACCTGCTCGGCGTCGTCGGAGACGCCCGGTCCGCAGCCGATGCAGGCTCCACAGCCTGGGTCGATCACCGTGACACCGGCGCGTTCGAAGATCTCCACGTAGCCCTTGGCGCGGGCGTAGTCGCGGACACTCTCGCTGCCGTACTGGATGAACATCCGCACGCCGGGGGCGATGCGCGCACCGGCGTCCAGGGCCTCGGCGAGCACCTCGGCGTAGAAGTCCAGGTCGCGCTCCTTGCCCGCGGTGCAGGAACCGCCGTAGGCGATGTCGATCGCGACTTCGCCCAGGTCCTCGATGTTCTTCCCGTAGGTCGGGTCGCCGGGCTCGGCCACCATCGGCTCAATCGTCGAGAGATCGATGGTGTGCACGCCGCCGTCGTAGGTCGCGCCTTCGTCGGCGCTGACGAAGCTGGCCTCGATCTGCTCGATGGTCTGGCCCGGGCGCCGCGCGGCCAACCACTGCGCCGTGATCCGGTCGCCCTCGCAGATGCCCGTCTTCGCGGTGCACTCGGTGGCCATGTTGGTCAGGGTGGCACGCTCGTCCATGTCGAGCGAGGCCAGCCCGGGACCGCCGAACTCCATCGAGCGGTCGAGGGTCTCCTCTGCCACCGCGTGGGTCCGCAGGATGTGGAGGATCACGTCCTTGGCGGTACAACCCGGGCGCAGGGCGCCGACCAGCTCGAAGCGGATCGACTCCGGCACCTGCACGAAGGTGAAGCCCGAGTAGATCAGGCCCGCGTACTCGGTCGCGCCCACGCCGTAGGTCAGGGCGTTGTTGCCACCGCCCATGCAGGTGTGGCTGTCGGTGGCCTGGATGAAGTCCCCCGGGTCCACGAAGTGCTCGCGAGCCACCTGGTGGCAGATACCCGGGCTGACGCCATCCTTCGCCGAGTAGTCGCGCACCTTGGTGTGGCGCTGGAACTCGAGCTGCAGGTCGCGCAGGGTCTGGATCTGGGGCGCGAAGGGCGCCATGCGCGCCACGCCGTCGGCGTAGAGCAGGTGATCCTCGAAGACCGCGAACTTGGAGGCGTCGGGGATGCCGTAGTCGTCGCCGTACTCGGACTGCAGGAAGTAGTGCACTTGGGCCGTGGTGAACTCGTGGCTGTAGCCGCCGTCCACCCTGACCAGGCAGGCGTCGCCGGGGGCGACGAAGCGCTCCGCGGCAGCATCGGCGCCAACGAGGTGCCGAGCGATGATCTTCTCCGCGATGGTCATCGGGCGGCGGGCGGTGTCGGGCAGCGGAACCGTCGCCTCGCCCGCCTCGTACTTGGCCGCGAAGGCGAACAGGCCGCCCGCCTCCACGATCGTGCGCGTGACCGGGTCGTACTCCCCGGTGAACTCCGCCAGGGGCACTGCTTCGCCGGCCTGCAGCCGCACGATCAACTCGTGGCCACCCAGCAGCTGGCCCAGATTGAGGTTGTTGCGCTCGTGGATCGGCGCGAACGACGAGGCGAAGACCGCTTCGATGCCCGACCACTTCTCGCACTGAACCGCCGTCTCGCGGCTGGACCCGGTGCCCTTGCGCTGACCGGACACGATCGCCTTGAAGCCGCCATCCATCAGCGCCCGGGTCCCGAAGACCCGCTCGCCGGAGTCATCCAGGAGACCCGCGTAGGCGTCCAGGGCGATGTCCTCGGGCTTGTGCCGGAAGCAGACCCACGCGGGCGTCATCACGTCGGTGTTGATGTCGTCCAGGAGGTCCGCGGGGTCGATGTCCGCCATGCGGAAGGCGACCTCGCCGCGGAGCTGACGGCGGATCTGCTCGAGGTCCTTGAACAGGAACAGAACCCTGTGGTCGGGGTCGAGCTTCACGACCCGAGAGCCGTCGTCGTGGGTGTGGATCAGAGAGTTCACGGAGGGGTCAAACCTTCCGCCGGGGAGCACGCGGCTCCCGGCGCTGCGGACACCGCCGACCTTCCGGTCGACGTTTGGAATCGCGTCGCTTCGCGTCTCAGGCGTCGGGGTTCTCGATCAGCATCGCGATGCCCTGACCGCCACCGATGCAGGCGCTGGCCACGCCGTAGCGCTTGCCCGAGCGGCGCAGCTCGTACATCAGGGTCAGGATCAGGCGGCTGCCGGTCGCGCCCAGGGGGTGCCCGAGGCTGATCGCGCCGCCGTTGACGTTGACCTTGTCGCGGTCGAGCTCGAGCTCCTTCTCACAGCCCAGG
This sequence comes from Engelhardtia mirabilis, assembly GCA_007751255.1. Lineage (GTDB taxonomy): Bacteria > Planctomycetota > UBA1135 > UBA1135 > Engelhardtia > Engelhardtia mirabilis. The sequence continues at coordinate 2,174,538 of CP036296.1, read as the reverse complement.
TACTGGGCGGAGAAGGCCTCGTTGATCTCGATCCGATCCACGTCACCCAGGGCCACGCCGGCCCGGTCGAGGCAGGCGCGTATGGCCGGAACAGGGCCGATGCCCATTTCCGAGGGGTCCACGCCGACCGTGGCGTAGGAGAGCACGCGGGCGAAGACGTCCAACTTGTCGGCAGCAGCGCGATCGGCGGTGGTCATCACCACGGCGGCGGCTCCGTCGACGATGCCGCTGGCGTTGCCCGCGGTGACCGTGCCGTCCTTGCCGAAGGCCGCGCGCAATTGGCCCAGGCCCTCGAGGGTGGTGTCGGGCCGGATGTGATCGTCGGTGTCGACGACCACGTCGCCCTTGCGGGTCTGGATCGTGTACGGCGCGATCTCCTCAGCGAAGCGACCCTCGCTCACCGCCGCTGCGCCGAGCTGGTGGCTACGCAGGGCGTAGGCGTCCTGCTCCTCGCGGCTGATGCCCAGGCGCTTGGCGACCTTCTCGGCCGTCTGCGCCATGTAGAGCCCGCAGAACGGGTCCTGCAGGCTGGCGAAGAGCAGGTCTTCCATCTGCGGCGCGGTGCCGAAGGGGAAGCCCTGGCGCGCACCGTGCAGCACGTAGGGCGCCTGGCTCATGTTCTCCATGCCGCCGGCGAGGACCGTGGTGGCCTCGCCCAGGGCAATCATCTGCGCGCCGTTGATCAGCGACTGGATACCGGACCCGCACAGGCGGTTGACGGTCAGGGCCGGGACCCCGTGGGGCGTGCCGGCCTTCAGGCCCACGTGACGCGCGCCGTAGATGGCGTCGTTCGAGGTCTGCAGCGCGTTGCCGATGACCACGTGGTCGACCGTGTCCGCGCCGACCTTGGCACGCTCCAGGGCCGCCTTGGCCGCGTGGGCGCCCAGGTCGATGGCCGACACGTCCTTGAACTTGCCGAACTTGGGGGTGCCGCTGTACTCACACATGGCCGTGCGAGCGCCGCCGACGAGGACGATTGATTTGCTCATGGGTCTTTGGTCTTCAGGTCCCTGGCGGGATCAGTTGTTCTTGAACTCGGGGCGACGCTTCTCGAGGAAGGCGGTCATGCCCTCCTGCATGTCCTGCGTGGTCGCCGCCAGAGCGAACATGTCGGTCTCGATCAACTCGCCCTCGGCCTGGCTCATGTTGGTACCGCGACGGATGGCCTCGAGGGCCAGGCGCACCGCGATCGGACCGCGCGAGAGGATCGTCTTGACCATCTTGTGCGTGCCCTCGAGCAGCTCTTCGGGCGCGAACAGGCGGTTGACCACGCCCACGCGGTGGGCCTCCTCCGCACCGAACATGTCGCCGGTCAGGATCCACTCGCGAGCCACACCGGGCCCGGCGATGCGCGCCAGGCGCTGGCTGCCGCCGTAGCCGGGGATGATCCCCAGGCTCACTTCCGGCAGGCCGACCCGCGCCGACGTGGAAGCCGTCCGCAGGGTGCAGGCCAGGGCCAGCTCGAGCCCGCCGCCGAGGGCGAAGCCGTTGACCATTGCGATGGTCGGCTTGCCCATGGTCTCCAGGCGGCTCAGGACATTCTGGCCGAAGAAGGCCAGGTCCTTGGCGCCCAGGGGCTTCATCTTCGCCAGCTCGTTGATGTCGGCGCCAGCCACGAAGGCCTTGTCACCGGAGCCCGTCAGGATCATCGCGCGCACGTCGTCGTCAGCCTTGACGGCGTCGAAGGCGTGGGCCAGCTCGTGGAGCGTGGCGTCGTTCAGGGCGTTCATCTTGTCGGGACGGTTGATCGTCACCGTCGCCATGCCCTCTGCGGCCTCCAGCAGGATGTTCTCGTAGCTCACTTTGATCTCGGATCGGGATGCGGGGTGCGGTGGTTGGATCGAGGGGGTCCCGAGCGGCCGCGGGGCGGCGCGCCGGGTGGCCGCCACTACCGTCGGCCGGGCGCGCCCGTTGCGGCGGCTCGTGCCAGGTAGCGACGACCTCGAGGCGACTCGTTGCTCGGCCCAGTCGGGCCCGATCCAGTCGGGCCCAGTCCAGTCAAACTCAACCCTGTGAGCGCTCGATGCGAACCGAGTTGATCTTGACCGGGTTCTTGGGGCTCGACTTCTCTCCGCCGGGCAAGGTCTCGCCCTGGGCGATCGCGTCGAGGGTGTCGTCCCCCTCCACCAGACGCCCGAAGGCCGTGTACTGGCGGTCGAGGAAGCCGGCGTCGCCGTGGCAGATGAAGAACTGGCTGCCCGCCGAGTCGGGGCTCTGGGAGCGAGCCATCGACAGCACGCCGCGGGTGTGCGGCACGTCGTTGAATTCGGCCTTGATCTGGTAGCCGGGGCCGCCGCGGCCCGAGCCCTCGGGGCAACCGCCCTGGATCATGAAGCCGGGGATCACGCGGTGGAAGATCGTGCCGTCGTAGAAGCCCTTCTCAGCCAGCTCGACGAAATTCTTCACGTGGCCCGGGGCCTTGTCCTCGAAGAACTCGAGCTTCATCTCGCCGGCGGTCGTGTCGAGCACCGCGGTCACGTCGTCGTAGTTTCCCATTTGGTTCTCCGTTCAGCTCTTCTTGACTACGATGGCGTGGATCAGCTGCTGGGGCTGATCGGGGCGATCCTGCCCGTTGCGCGGCGACTTGACGATCTTGTCGACCACCTCGAGACCGCGGGTGAGTTGCCCGAAGGCGCTGTACTGACCGTCGAGGTGCGTGGAGCGGGCGTGCATCAGGAAGAACTGCGACGAGGCAGAGTTCGGGTCCTGCGAGCGCGCCGCCGAGAGCACGCCGGGCACGTGTTGGCGGTCGTTGAACTCGGCCTGAAGCTGCCGCGGACCATTGCCGGTTCCCCACAGGCGCGACTTGCTCGGATCCTTGGTGTACGGATCGCCACCCTGGATCATGAAGCCGGGGATCACGCGGTGGAACAGCGTGCCGTCGTAGAAGCCCGTGTAGGACAGGTCGAGGAAGTTGCGCACGTGGTTGGGCGCGACCTCCGGCCAGAAGTCGGCGACCATCGTGCCCCGGTTGGTCTCGAGCACCACCTGGTAGTCGTCCAACTGCTCGAGGGGCATGGTCATGAAGTCGACCTTGGCCTCGCCTTCGGTGGGCACCGCGACGAAGTAGTCGACCGCGACCGGCCCACCCTCGTAGGCCGCCCGAGCGAAGGACAACTCGAAGTTGCCGGTGGCGGTGATGAAGGGCCCCAGGTCGAAGCTCAGGCTCATCAAGGCGTTGGGCGGCAGCTTGATCAGCGCCTCGCTCTCGCGACGCTGGGCCGGCTCGCCGTTGATCAGGAAGCCGGCGGGCGAGAGCCACCAGCCCGCGGCCGACGCGCCCTCGGCCGGGGCCTGGATCCGCACGTCGACGACGTAGGGCATCCCGGCGACGTACATCGTCGGTGCCTCGAAGGTCACCACGGGAGCCTGCTCCTGGGCCACGGCTGTCGGTTCGACTCCGAGGGCCGGAGCGGCGAACGCGGGGGCCCCAAGGGCGCTGGCCAGGGCGGCGATGGTTGCTGTTGCGATCATGACTTCTTGTCCCCTTCCCACTTGTAGAAGCCCTCACCGGACTTGCGGCCCAGTTTCCCGGCCGCAACCTTGTCCTTGAGGATCTGCGGAATGACGAATGCGGGCTCGTTCGGGTAGCGCTCGACCCAGCCCTCGAGGATCGACAGGGTCGTATCGAGCCCGACGTAGTCGGTCAGCGTCAACGGGCCCATGGGGTAGCCGCAGCCGAACTGCATGGCCGCGTCGATGTCTTCCTTGGTCGCGTCGCCGCGATCGAGCATCAACAGGGCCTGGCTCATGTACGGCACAAGCAGTCGGTTGACCACGAAGCCCGGGGTGTCCTTGCAGGAAACCGGCGTCTTGCCGACGGCCTCGCCGAAGGCCTTGGCCTGGGCGAAGACGTCTTCAGCCGTCTGCTCGCCGCGCACGACCTCGACCAGACGCATCAGTTGCACCGGGTTGAAGAAGTGCAGGCCGACCATGCGCTCGGGGCGCCCGGAGGCGACCCCCATCTCGGAGATCGGGAACGACGACGTGTTCGACGCCAGGATCGTCTCGGGCTTGCAGATCTTGCCGAGCTCGGCGAAGAGCGCGTTCTTGACGTCCAGGTCCTCGACGATGGCCTCGATCACGAGGTCACAGTCGGCCAGGTCCTGCTTGTCGAGCGAGCCGAGGATGCGACCGCGCGCCGCCTCGACGAAGGCCTTGGCCTGGTCCTCGGTCTGCTTGCCCTTCTCGACGGCCTTCTCGGCGAATTTCGCCAAGCTCTTCTCGATGCGGGCCAGGCCCTTGTCGAGCGCCGGCTGGGTCGACTCGAGGGCTACGACCTCGAAGCCGGACTGTGCGGCGACTTGGACGATGCCGTGACCCATGAGGCCACAGCCGATCACGCCGACCTTCTTGATTGCCATGAGGAGGATTCTGTTGCGGGGTGGGGTTGGGGACTCGAGTCCGCGCCGACCGCGTTCAGGCGGGCGGGCGATGGGTGGATTCGGGGGGCGAGCAGCCGGGGGGCGCAGCGGGCGCTCAGCCAGGTTCAGGGCTCAGTAGGGCGATTTCAGTCGCGCTGCGAGCCCTATAGGCCTTCTCGATGGAACTCGGCGGCGAGCCCCATTCCGCCGGAGACGCACAGGGTCGCCAGGCCGTGGCTGCCGCCGCGCCGGGCCAACTCGTGCAGCATCGTGACCACGATCCGCGCGCCGGTCGCGCCGATCGGGTGCCCCAGGGCGATCGAGCCGCCATTCACATTGAGCCGGTCCAGGGGCAGGGGCTCCTGGCGGTGGCAGGCCAGCACCTGGGCGGCAAAGGCTTCGTTCAACTCGATCAGATCGTAGTCGCCGGGGCGACGCCCGCAGCGTTCGGCCAGTTGGCGCATGGCCGGCACGGGGCCGATGCCCATGCGGCGCGGATCGACCCCGGCCTCGGCGCACTCGCCGACGTAGGCCAGGGGCGTGTGCCCCAGTTGTTCCGCGCGCTCGGCAGTCATCAGCATCAGGGCCGCGGCTCCGTCCGTGATGCCCGAGGCGTTGCCGGCCGTGACGGTGCCGTGCTCCTTCGCGAAGACCGCCGGCAGCTTCGCCAGGGACTCCAGGCTGGTGCTGGGCCGGGGGTGCTCGTCGGCAGCGACCACGAGCGGGTCGCCACGCCGCTGGGGCACCGCAACCGGGACGATCTCGTCGGCGAAGCGCCCGGCCTCGACGGCCGCGGCCGCCTTGCGCTGGCTGTCGAGGGCGAACTGGTCCTGCTCGTCGCGGGAGATCTCCAGCTCCTGCGCCAGACCCTCCGCGGTCGCGCCCATGACCATTTCGGCCAGGGGGCAGTCGAAGCCGTCCTGGTACATGGCATCGACGACCTTGGCGTGTCCGAGGCGATAGCCGGTCCGCATCTTCGGCAGGAAGAAGGGCAGGCCGCTCATGCACTCGACCCCCCCCACCACCACGGCGGAGGCGCGGCCGAGGCGAATCCAGTCGGCGCCCAGGGCGATGGACTTCAGGCCCGAGGCACAGGCCATGTTGATCGTCAGCGCCGGAACCTCGACGGGCAGCCCGGCTCGCACGCTGATCTGACGCGCCACGTTCGGTCCGCCACCGGCCTGGCGACCGTTGCCGAAGATCAGCTCACCGACCTCGCCGGGCTCGACCTTGGAGCGCTGCAGCAGCTCGGCGACGAGGCCGCTACCCAAGTCGGCGGCACTCAACTCGGCGAACGCGCCGAGGTACTTGCCGATGGGCGTACGCAGGGCGTGGGTGATCACGACCGGCGAGGCCGCGGAGCGCGCTCCGGCGGTGGGCGAGGGATTGGACGTCATGGACTGGATCGCGACGCCGGTTGGCACCACCTGGGTGTTGCGCCGGGGCCGTTCGGAGGGGATTCGGGCCAACCGACGGGATCGGCCGCGAATTCAGGCGGACCAGGATAGGGGGGTCCAATGGGGCACGCAAGGCGGGCCGATGGCCGCGCCGGGGCCGCAGGACGACCATCCCGCCGATCGGGCGCTACAGCCCGGGCCCGTCTGCACCTATAAACGAGCTCCTATCCCTCGGTCCGACCGAGGGTGCCGAGACCACCCAGCGATGACCCCGAGCCCCCGCAAGCCCTCCGTCGACCCCAGCGGGCTCCAGCGCCCCACCCTGGCTCTGGATCCACAGACCCCGTCGCAGCTCCCCTCGGGAAGCCTGGCCGGGGTCGAGAAGGCGCGCTTGACGGCCCTGGTGGACCTCCTGGAGGACGATGCCCCGGCGACCTGGGAGGCGGTTCGAGCCGAGCTGCTGTCGGCCGGACGCCGCGCTCGACCGGCCCTCGACCGGGCGGCCCGGGGCCAAGCGCCCCGCCGGCGGGCCCGCGCGCGCTCGATCCTGGCCCAGATGGAGCGGCGGGAGGTCCTGCGCCGACTCCTGTCCCAGGCCGGGCGGGGGATCGACGACCTGGAATCCGCCCTCTACCGCCTGGCCGCGGTGGACGACCCCCACTTCGACGCCCGCGCCACCCGTCGGCGCCTGGACGACCTCGGCCAGCGGGTTCGGGAGCGGAGCGCCGAGCGCGAGCCCGGCCTCGACCAGGCCCACGCCCTGGTCACGGTCCTGGCCGGCGAGGAGGGGCTGCGCGGCCCCGGGGAGAACTACCACGCCACCGACCACGTGCATCTGCATCGGGCCCTGGAGCTGGGGCGCGGGCTGCCGCTGACCCTCGTGGCGATCTATATCTTCACTGCCCGTCGCGCCGGCCTGGACGCCACCGGGGTGCCGCTCCCCGGGCACGTCATGTGTCGGCTGCACGCGGGTGAGCGCTCGATGCTCGTCGATCCCTTCCACGCCGGGGTGGTTCGCACACGCAAGGAGTGCCTCTCCTATCTGATGCGCCGCGGCCTGGCGCCGCGCCCGGACTGGTTCCGCGACGCGGACGACGCCGCCCTGTTCCAGCGCCACGTCCTCAACCTCGCCAATGGCCACACGGTCCGCGGTGACGACGGCACCGCGCGCCAACTGCGGCGTGTGGCCGAGACGGTCGCACGCAGCCGCAGCCAGCACCCCCACGCCGATCCCGAGAGCGCCTGAGGCACCTGCATTGATCGACGTCCCCGACTGCTGGCCGCCGCCCGACGATCTGCCTGCGAAGGAGCAGGTCGTTCCGCTGTTCCCCCTGGCAAACGTGTGGCTCGTGCCCCACGCCGTGATGCCGCTGCATATCTTCGAGCCGCGTTATCGCGCCATGGTCGAAGCGGTGCTCGACGGGTCCGGCGAACTCGTGCTCGGAACCGTGGTCCAGGGCCACGAGTCCGACATGCAAGACGCGCCTCCGGTGCATCCCGTGGCGGGATTGGGGCAAATCGTGCAGTTCGAGAAACTGCCCGATGGACGCTTCCTGATCATGCTGCTGGGCAAGTCGCGGGTCCGCATCGCCGAGTGCGAGAGCGACCATGAGTACCGACTCGTCTCGGCGGCGCAGCTGGAGGAGACCCCGGCGCCGGTGACGCGGGAAAGCGAGCTCCGTGAGAAGCTCACCGGCGCGATCCTGGCCCGCAGCGAGGACCTGCTGAATCTGCCCGATAACCTCCCGATCGGTTGCCTGGCCGACCTCCTGGCCCTGCGGCTGAACCCGCCCCACCAGACCTGGCAGCAGCTCTATTCGACCCTCGACGCAGAGCGCCGCGCGGAGATAGCGCTCGACCTCGCGAGCGACTGAGCGGCGCGCGCTACTCGAAGGTCGCAATCACCGGCGCGTGGTCGCTGGGCTTCTCCAGCCCGCGCTCCTCGGTGTCGACCTCCACCGCGGTGCAGACCTTGGAGGCCGCCTCCGAGAGCAGGAAGTGGTCGATTCGCAGGCCGTTGCCGCGCTGGAAGCCCCTGGTTCGGAAGTCCCACCAGGTGTAGATCCCGGCCTCCTCGGTGTGCTGGCGCAGGCCATCGATCAGGCCCAGGTCCATGATCCGCGCCAGGGCCTCGCGCTCGGCGTCGGAGCACAGGATCTTCCCGCGCCACTTCTCCGGGTCGTACACGTCGCGGTCGTCGAAGGTGATGTTGAAGTCGCCGGTCACCACGACCTTCTCCGACAGGTCGTAGCGCTCGTCGATCAGGCGCCGGACGCGCTCGAGCCACTCGAGCTTGTAGCTGTATTTGGGCGCCCCGACCTCCTGGCCGTTGACCACGTAGAGGTCCAGGAACAGGAAGTCCTCCACCTGGGCTCCGATGACCCGGGCCTCGATGTCCGACTCGTCACCCGGCAGTCCGCGGTGAACCTCTTCGATCCGGCCCTTGGCCAGGATGGCGACGCCGTTGTAGGTCTTCTGACCGAAGGTCTCGATGTTGTAGCCGAGGTCCTCGATCGGCTCGCGCGGGAAGACCTCGTCCAGGCACTTCGTCTCCTGCAGGCAGACGACATCGGGCGATTGCCGCTCCAGCCACTCCAGGACCCGCGGAAGGCGGGCGCGGATCGAGTTCACGTTCCAGGTCGCGCAGCGCATGGGCGGGAGCTTAGCGGTCAGCGGCCGCCAGTGCGTCCCGCTCGCCCCCCGAGATCGGGGCCAAGGGCCCAACCAGCTCGATCCGGCCCTCCAGACCGGGGGTGCCAGGCGATATACTGCTCGGCTTGATCGCGGGCCGCTGTCCGCAGATCTCGGGTAGACACCCGACTCAGGAATCGACAATGACCCAGATGCGAAAGGGGCGCCCTCAGCAGGGCGGCCCGCGACGTGGCGGCGGCGGCAAGGGCCGCACGGGCGGCGCGACCAAGCGATCCGCCGAGCCCGTCGAGGAGCTCCACCCGAACGACGAGCCCCCGGACATCGAGAGCTTCAGCGAATGGGATCTGGGGCGCGAGGTCCAGCAGGCCATCGCCGACATGGGCATCACCTCGCCCACCCCGATCCAGAAGCTGGCCATCGGGCCGGTGTTGGAGGGACGCGACGTGATCGCCAAGGCCGAGACGGGCACGGGCAAGACCCTGGCATTCGGCGCGCCGATGATCGCCAAGCTCGATCCCGCCCGCTCGACCGTCCTCGGTCTGGTCCTGTGCCCCACCCGCGAGCTGGCCCAACAGGTGGCCCAAGTGCTGACCGAGCTCGGCCGCGCCCGGGGCATCAAGGTCGCGCTGCTCGTGGGCGGCGACCCGATCCCGCCCCAGGTCAAGGCCCTCCACGCCGGCGCGCAACTCGTGGTCGCGACCCCCGGGCGGGTGCTCGACCTGGCCGGCCAGCGCTTCCTGAACTTCCCGTGGACGGAATTCGCCGTTCTCGACGAAGCGGACGAGATGCTCGAGATCGGCTTCCTCGACGACGTCCGCAAGATCCTCGACCTCTTGCCGGAGGAGCGCCAGACGCTGCTCTTCTCGGCCACCTTCCCCCCGCCGCTGCTCGAACTGGCGCGCTCGCACACCAAGAACCCGGTCGAGCTCGCCACCGCCAAGGGCGTGGCCACGGTCGATCGCATCGTGCAGCACGTGTGCTTCGTCAACGACGAGGACCGCGCGAACGTCATGCGACGGCTGCTGATGGATTCGGGTCCGGACGACCTGTTCCTGGTCTTCTGTGAGCGCCGCACCGACGTCGACCGACTCTTCCGTCGCCTCGAGCGCCTGCCCTTCGGCGTCAAGGCCCTGCACGGCGGCTACGACCAGGCGGCCCGCTTCCGCGTCATGTCCGCCTTCCGCGGCGGTGAAGTCCGCGCCCTGATCGCGACCGACGTCGCCTCGCGCGGCCTCGACGTCTCCGGCGTGACCCACGTGATCAACTTCGGCGTCCCGCGCGAGGTCTCCGACTACACCCACCGCATCGGCCGCACCGGCCGGGCCGGTCGCAGCGGCCACGCCCTGACCTTCGTTCCGAACCAGGACACCCGCCGCTGGCGCGAAATCGCCGGGCGCATGACCTGGACCGTCGACGAGATCGCCGAGCGCGACCTGCGCCGCGTGATGTTCACGGATCCCGAGATCCTGCTGGAGCGCGGCGCCGCGGAAGCACCCGCCCAGGAGCCCGAGCGCGAGGAACGCCCGCGCCGCGGTCGAGATGAAGCGCCTCGTGCTGAGCGGGAAGAGCGCCCCCGTCGTTCGCGCGACGAAGAGCCGAGAGCGGAGCGCGGAGAACGACCGCGTCGCAGTCGCGACGAGTCGCCGCGCACCGAGCGTGAAGAGCGTCCGCGTCGCAGTCGCGACGAGTCGCCGCGCGCCGAGCGTGAAGAGCGGCCGCGTCGCAGTCGCGACGAGTCGCCGCGCGCAGAGCGTGAGGAGCGTCCGCGCCGCAGTCGTGACGAGTCGCCGCGCGCCGAGCGCGAAGAACGGCCCCGCCGCAACCGCGATGAGGCTCCCAGCTCTGAGCGTGAGGAGCGTCCGCGTCGCAGTCGCGACGAGTCGCCGCGCGCAGAGCGTGAGGAGCGTCCGCGCCGCAGTCGTGACGAGTCGCCCCGCACCGAGCGGGAGGAGCGTCCCCGTCGCAGTCGTGATGAGGCTCCCAGCGCAGAGCGTGAGGAGCGTCCGCGCCGCAGTCGTGACGAGTCGCCCCGCACCGAGCGGGATGAGCGTCCCCGTCGCAGTCGTGACGAGGCTCCCAGCGCAGAGCGTGAGGAGCGTCCGCGCCGCAGTCGTGACGAGTCGCCCCGCACCGAGCGGGAGGAGCGTCCCCGTCGCAGTCGTGACGAGGCTCCCAGCGCAGAGCGTGAGGAGCGTCCGCGCCGGAGTCGTGACGAGTCGCCCCGCACCGAGCGGGAGGAGCGTCCCCGTCGCAGTCGTGACGAGGCTCCCAGCTCAGAGCGTGAGGAGCGTCCGCGTCGCAGTCGTGACGAGTCGCCGCGCGCCGAGCGCGAAGAGCGGCCCCGGCGCAACCGCGATGAGGCTCCTCGCGCAGAGCGTGAGGAGCGTCCCCGGCGCGAGTCGGCCGACCGGGCTCCGCGGCGCGAGCGTCCGAGAACTGGCTCCGAGGAATCGGCCCCCGCGCGTGGCGGCTTCGGGATGGGCCTCGATGAGTCGCCTTCCCCGCCCAAGCGTGCCGCTCGCCGTGAGTCCCAGGAGCGTCCTGAGCGCATTGAGCGCCCGCGCCGCTCGGCCGGCGAGAAATCCGAACGGGCCCCTCGCAAGTCCGACGACTCTGGCGCAGGTGGATTCGGCGCCGGCCTCTGACCCCTCGACCGACGACTGAGCACACCCCCATGGGCGGATCCAACCCCTTCATCCGGCAGGCCGAGACTCGGCTGCCCACCCGTTCCTACCGCATGACCTTCATGCCGGAGGGCAAGGTCGTGGAAGTCGATCCCTCGAAACTGCCCTACTCCCGCGACGGGCTGCCGGGTTCGGTGCTCGAAATCGCCGGCGGCAACGGCGTGGACATCGACCACGCCTGCGGCGGCGTCTGCGCCTGCTCCACCTGCCACGTGATCATTCGCGAGGGTCTGGAGAGCTGCAACGAGGCCAGCGACGACGAGGAGGACCAGCTCGACCACGCGCCCGGTCTGACCACCGAGTCGCGTCTGGCCTGTCAGACTGTCCCCGACGGTAGCTGCGACGTGGTGGTCGAGATCCCGGGCTGGAATCGGAACCTGGTCTCCGAAGACCACCACTGAGCGGGGCCGCGCCGCGCGCCGAGTCGCGAGCGAGGCGCGCGCCTGGGCCGAGTCGGACGTCGGCTGCGTCCCGCCCCTGACTGGCGCGGCTCGCTTGCCCCCTCGAGCAGCTCAGAGCAGCGGAAGCCGCTCCACTCGGGCCAATAGCTCTTCGGACAGGACCGCGCTGTAGGCCTTCCAGTCGGCCAGGATCCCAGCGACCGCAGGCACCTCGCGGGAGCTCAGGCAGAAGATCCCGCCGAACATCCCGCAGGGACCGTTGCCCTCGCCGATGAACAGGACAACCCCGTCTGGCGGGTTGTACCCGGGATCCTGAAGGTCCGCCTGCGGCGAGTGCGGCGTGATGAAGGGAGCGTAGTACAGCTCTCCATGGGCAGGCGGCTCGAAGCGCGTGGTCGCCCCCAGCGTCTCGTGAATGCACGTTCGCTGGGCCTCGATCAGCGAGTTGCCCAGGTCGAGGAAGGTCTCTCGCTCGCCAGCGGGCCACTGCACGAATGCATCCCAGTCGGGCTGCTCCATGTCGACGCCCGCAGCATCGGGAGACGGGGGGAGCTGACCCGGGAACAGGAACGGCTCCCGGACAAGGCGCCGCGCGAGGACCTCGGCCGGGAACGTCGAGGAGACGGGGAAGACGGATGGGGCGCTCTCATCAACGCACCAACGCCACTCGCCGGGCAGCCAACAAGCAGTCGGCGTGCAACTCCGTTCAGTCGCACGCCTCCATTCCCTGTCAAGCCGGGGTAGGTGCCTAGCTAGTCGGCATGAACCCCGACATTGGATTGGTGGCCGACTTCATCGTGAAGTATCCGCCCCCGCCCCCCGACTGGCTTCCGATCTGACCAGCCTGTCCGGCGTCGTCTCCGTTGTCGAACTTGGCGCATGCCGTTCCGCCCTGGCCGCCAGGAGTGCTCGTCTGTCCGCCGGTCCAGGCACTTCCTCCAGTACCGCCAGCGGCGAACGCTTCCCCGGCAGCCGAGACCGCCTTCCCCTTGCCACCCTTTCCTGCCGGCTCAGCTCCATCGGCGGAACCTCCGTTGCCGCCACAGGCAATAGCCGCTCCATGATCCGAGGTCGCTGTTGCGGATGCCGTGTGCCCGTCGCCGCCAGGGTCGTCGTCGCGGTTCCCTCCAACCGAGATCACAAAATCGTCATCGCTGGTCAGCGACGATGAACCGTTGCTGTCGTGATCTATTCCGAGGGTTCTGTCCGAGTCTGTGCCCTCCAGGTGCTTCACCTTGCGATCTCTCAGGCCTGGGCAATCGTCCAAGAGCACTGCCACAGCGGCCTTGATTGCCTCGGCGCGTTCTTCATCGGAAGGCTCGGGATCACTCGTTGGGTTGATTGCGAGGTATTGCCAAGAGCTGTGGATGGAATTCCCGGGGAGGTCACGCGGCGACCTTGATGCCGTCCTTGAACTGGACGCCTCGGATGACGTCTCCGAGGTGTTCGTGGCCGTTTAGCTTCCGCCAGGTCTTCTCGGCCGATTTGGCGAGCTTGTAGACCATGGCGAGGCAGGCGGCTCGGGATCCTGCGCCTTTGGTCCGGCTGGTTCGCAGCCGGATCGTCGCGAAGGTGGATTCGATGGGGTTGGTGGTGCGTAGGTGGCGCCAGTGCTCGGCCGGGAAGTCGTAGAAGGCCAGCATTGCCTCGCGGTCCTTGAGCAGGCATTCGACCGCCTTCGGGTACTTGGCGCCGTAGATGGACTGGAAGAGGATCATGGCCGCTTCGGCGTCCTCTCGCGTCTCGGCGTTCCAGATCTCGGTCAGCGAAGCCTTGATCTTGGGATGCATCGACTTCGGGCACTTGTTCAGGACGTTGGCCGTCTTGTGGACCCAGCAGCGTTGCCCCTGCGCGGTTGGCCAGACCTTGGCGCTGGCCTTCCAGAAGCCGAGCGCGCCGTCCGCGACGACCAGCTTCGGAGCGATCGAGAGGCCACGGGCCTTGAGGTCCACCAGCACTTCGGTCCAGGACTGCTCGCTCTCGCGCTCACCATCGTGGACGGCCACCAGCTCCTTCTTGCCGTCGGCCGTGGCGCCCATGATCACGAGCATGCAGGCGCGCTCGTCCGTCAGGCGCACGTTCGAATGAATGCCATCGGCCCACAGGTAGACATAGTGCTTGCCTGCGAGCTCGCGCTTGCTCCAGGTCCGGTGCTCCTCTTCCCACGCCTGCTTGAGGCGCACCACGGTCGAGGCCGAGAGACCGGCGGCCCCCTCGCCGAGGAGGCCACCGAGCGCTTCGCCGAAGTCGCCGGTCGAGACTCCGCGCAGGTACAGCCACGGGATCAGCTCCTCGATGGTCTTCGAGCGGCGCAGGTAAGGGGGCAGGATCTTGCTGGTGAACTGGATACGATTGCCGCCGTCGTCCAAGCGACGATCATCGACTCGAGGACGAGCGATCGGAATGTCGCCCAACGCGGTCTGGATCGTGCGCTCGGGGCACGAGCCGTTGCGAACCACGAGCCTGCGGCCCTGCTCGTCCACTTGGTCCGCGTGGGCGTCGATGTACTCGGCGACCTCCGCCTGCAGGGCCGTGATGAGCATCTTCCGGGCGCCCTCTCGGAGAACGTCCTGGAGGATGTCCGCGGTCGGGGCGTCTGGCTGGAACTGGATCGAGTCGCTAGGCTGCTTCATGCGGCGTGTCCTTCCCCCGCGTTGGGGGCTTGGGTGTCGAGTGATGTCGAGCACCAAGGGTACGTCGCGTTTCCTCTCAGTTCACCGTCCACCGCTTCTGGTCATACCTCGTTGATTGCCTCTTCCAGCTTGTCCATTGCCTCCTCGACCTTCTCCTTCGGACAAGGGGGAGGGCCGGGCACCGGATCAGAAATCCGTGACACCTCGAAGTGGCCTGTCGAGGTCGCGGTCGGGGTAGCTGCGGAGTAAGAGATAATGACGGAGTCTGTTTCCACGACTGTGACAGACGAGAAGTCGAGTCGGGCGCGTAGGAACTTGGTTCGACTGAAGCCTGCTGCATCGGCGTTGTCATAGAGCGCCGCCTCGTCATAGACAGGGACCAAGCTCGAGATGTCAACTCCATTGACCTCAATCGAGTAGGCACCAGAGACGTGCTCCAGCGCGTACAGCGAGACGGCGATGTCGTAGTCGGCCTCGCCGTCGTACAGCCTGGAAGAGCCGTGAACCTCCACGTTGGCATGTACGCTGGCGGCGTCTGCCCATGTATCTGGGCCTGTCGCCGTTCCGGCGGTGACGTCGACTCGTATCACGTCACGAGGCACGAGGCTGAGAAGCGACAGGTCGAATGAGAACTCAGCTGAGCACTCTTCTGCCAGGCCATCGCCGTCGTCATCTATGAACTCCTGTGAGCCCCAGGTGATCATTGCTGACGAAGAAACGTCAAAACCGTTGACGAAGATCGACGGGCTCAAGGTGTTCTCGAGCAGCCCGCTTCCACTGAAGTCGACAACGAGAGACTGGGACAGCTCGTAAACGCCAGAGGTGATATCGACGAATCCCTGAGCCTCAACTGGCGTGACTGACGTTGAACTGAGGGTCGGTCCTGCCAGGGCAAGTAGCGACTGGAACATGGCATCCGGTTATTGAGGGGCCCGCCCAAGAGGTGTTCACGATCGAACGGAGCGATAAGAAAAGGAGGGCAAAGGTCACCATCGGCGGACAAGCCGACCAACCCCTCCCGATTCTCGAAGTCTATCGAGGCTGAGCGAGGGGTGACCTGCGAATGACGCAGAAGATCCAACCTCTCGGCGATGCACAGCGTCTCCAGGGACAACGCTTGTGTGGCAGGCGCAACCAGGTCCGGGGATGCTCCATTCGTTGGCCGATGGTAATCAGTCCGCGAATTGGCCGCCGTGAGAGAGTCGGTCTGGCCAACCGGTGCCAAGGGCCAAGCAATCCCGGCGGCTGTCAAGAGAAGGGGCAGCAGGAGCCAGATGAAGCGGAAACGCAGTGGAATGACCGCCAAGAACGCTCCCAGCCACTGTTCGAGTCCAACTGCCCCATCTTCGGCAGAACGGACCGAGCATGGCCCAACGACGACACACCCCCGACCAGATCCTGGCGAAGCTCCGCGACGCGGAAGAGCGCGGGAACCCAGCGCTCAAGCGACTCGTGGCGAGGCAAGCCTTGGACAACCAGGTGCTGAAGGACATCGCAGAGGGAAACTCTTGAGCCCGACGAGCAGAAGTCGGCCTGTCCGGCACGCGATGGAGGATCACTCCATGGGCGAACGGGCGGCCTGCCGACTCGTCGGGCAGGCTCGATCGACACAGTGGCGCGAGCTCGCAGTTCCCGATGACGAGCTCGTGCTGGTCAAGGACATGCGGCGACTCTCGATGGCGCACCCCTGGTACGGCTACCGACGCATCCACCGACTGCTCGTCAACGAGGGCTGGCCGGTGAACCACAAGTCCATCCAGAGGTTGTGGGCCACCCGCCAGCCCTCGTTGACAAGCAGTAGCTGCGACGCGGCGGTCGAGATCCCCGCTGGAACCGGAACTTGGTCTCCGAAGACCACCACTGAGGCAGCCCGCGCCGCGGGTCGACTCGCGCGCGCCCGACGGACGCGTGTAGCCGACGGGGTCGAGTGGGACGAGGCCGACGACGACTGACGGTCTCGCCCCTACCTGACTCGGCTCGGCACGCAGCCCTCGAGCAGCCTAGAGCAGCGGAAGTTGCTCCACCCGGGCCAACAGCTCCTCGGACAGGATCGCGCTGTAGGCCCGCCAGTCGGCCAGGATCCCGGCGACCGCCGGCACCTCGCGGAAGCTCAGGTAGTAGATCCCGCCGAACATCCCGCAGGGGCCGTTCCCCTCGCCGATGAGCAGGACGATCCCGTTGGGCGGTTCGTACGCGGGATCCTGAGGGTCCGCCTGCGGCGAGTGCGGCGTGATGAAGGGGGCGAAGTACAGCTCCCCATGGGCGGGTCGCTCGAAGCGCGTAGTCGCCTCCAGCGTCTCGCGGATGCACGTTCGCTGGGCCTCGATCAATGAGTTGCCCAGGTCGAGGAAGGTCTCTCGCTCGCCAGCGAGCCACTGCACGAATGCATCCCAGTCGGGGTGCTCCATGTCGACATCCGCCGCAGCGGGAGACGAGGGGAGCTGACCCGGGAACAGGAACGGCTCCCGGACCAGGCGCCGCGCGAGGAGCTCGGCCGGAAACGTCGAGGGGACGTGGGAGCCGGGGAAGCGCTTGATCGCCACGGGTGCGGGCCCATTGTCGTACCACTTCAGCGCGAGCTCCGGCGCGCGCTCCAGGCACCCGTCCATGTCGCCGAGGCTGTCGCGCTCGAGCGGTCGATCGAGGCCGATGTTCTCGGGATCGTTCAGCGACCTCAGCACGACTTCTTCGACCAGCGGCCAGTCCGCGCCGTGCCAATCGCGCATGACGTCTTCCATGGTCCGGCCGCGCACTCGGATCTGCGAGCCATCGGAGATCCACGCGGGCCCGGTCGGTGCCACGCTCGCCTCGGGCTCGTCGGCCGCCGGTTCGGGTCCGGAGGGCGCTCGCAACGCGCCCGTCAAGCCAGCCAGCTCGACGTTCCCCGCAGGCTCAGGACCGCCGGCCGCGCTCGGGTGGGGAGCTTCGCCACCTCCGGCGCCCGCCCCCTTGGTCAACAGGACTCCCAAGGCAGCGCCAAAGGCCACCAACCCGAGCGCTGAGACGACTCTCCACTTGGTCCTCATTTCGAAGATCCTACGCAGTCCGAGCACTTGGCAGCCGAACGGGCGAAACAGGTTTGAGGAGGATCACAGGCATTGGTGACAACCATCGCCGACTCGTACTCGGAGTTGCAGGCGATCCAAATCGAGTTGGAGCCCGTGGTCTGGCCAGTTCCGCTGTCCGTGGCGCCATGGCTCTGGCCCGGATCGTCGATGTCCCAGTACCGATAGCCCCAGCCTGCCTGGGCATCTCCGCAGGTCCCCGACGCGAAAGACCACTGGTGGAAGAAGGTACACGGTGAGCCGTCCTTGCAACCTTCGAGTACCTGCAGGAAGCAGTCCCCATGGTCCACCATGGAGATGTAGTTCATCGCCTGGCTTCCAGCCCCGAAACTCGCGATGGGCGCATTGTCGGTGATCGAGATCTCACAGCCAGGGCACGGGTTGTCGCTGAGCGCGATCGCAGCGGGCGAGACGAGGCAGGCCAAGGCGCCGAGGCTCGGGAGGAAAGGAACGCGATCGGACAACATCGAAAACACTCCGGAGAGGGTCTGGGCTGCAAGTGCGCTGATCACTGGGCCAGCGGACTTCATCCACGGACAAGCCGTTCTGACGCGAGACTACCCCCCCCGGATTCGACAAGGCCTCCGACAGCCAGCAGGTGTCGGACAGGGGCGCACCGAGCGCTTCGTGAAGCGCCGCCGAGAGGTCGCCTGCACCTCCGAGGTCGACACGCGTTGCCTCACGTTTCCCCGTCGATCCGCTGGCGTGCCCCCGCGGGCCTCGTCAGAGCCAGGCACTGCTCGGCGTGGGGCAGGCCCAGGAGCGTGCGCGAGCCGTGCCAGGACAGGAGTTGGCCGTCGGCGAGCTGGAAGCGCTCGCGCGCGAGGCCGGTCTGCTCGCAGAGCTCGTCGATGTGCTTGGCGGCGAAGGGGAAGGGCTCGCTGGAGAGCAGGATGACGTCGGGAGCGCGGCTCGCGAGGTCCGCGGCGGTCGTGGCCGGATAGCGCTCCTCGCCGGCGCAGAACACGTTCACGCCGCCCGCGGTCGCGAGCAGCGCGTCGACGAAGGTGCCCGCGCCGGCCGCCATCCATGGCTTGCGCCAGATCAAGTAGGCGAAGCGCACCGGCGCTCGGTTTCGGGCGCGCGCGGCGATCTCGCCGCGCAGCGCTTCGATCCGGGCCGCGATGCGCTCACCCGCCTCGACGGCGCCGACCGCGGCGGCGATCGTGCGTAGTGCTGCCGCGGTCTCGGCCACGTCGCGCGGGAAGGTCACGAGCACAGGCACGCCGCGCGCCCGCAGCGAGTCCGCGTCCTCGCGGCGGTTCTCCTCCTCGTTGAGCAGCACCAGGTCAGGCTTCAGCGCCACGATGCGGTCGAGTTTCGGATCCTTGGTGCCCCCCACCACCGCTACGGCCTCGACGCGCCCCGCCGGCTCGACGCAGAACTTGGTGCGCCCCACGACCGAGGCGCCTACGCCGAGCTCGAACAGGGTCTCCGTGGTTGACGGGCAGAGCGAGACGACGCGCATCGCGCGGGGCTCAGGCAGGCGTCGCGACGAAGCGCTTCTCGCCGCGCTCGATGCGCGCGAAGGGCTGCGCGTCGTCGTGGTAGAAGAGCCCCAGCCAGCCCGCCTCGGCCGCGCGCGCGATCCACTCGCTGCGCTGCTCGAAGGAGCGCTCCACGTCGATGTCGTAGGCCATGATGTAGGGCGGCTGGACGTGGTGCGTGGTCGGAACCACGTCGGACCAGAACACCGCGGCGTCGCGGCCGGCTCGATCCAGGTCGCGGCCCGGCTCGCGCAGGCAGACCACGCTGACCCCGTCGGAGTGGCCGCCCAGGGCGTGGACCGTGAGCCCGGGCACCGGCTCCACCTCGCCGTCGAAGGGGTCCATCAGCCCAGCGGCGACGATCGGCTCGAGGTCCTCGGGGCGGTAGGAGCCGCGGCGCACGTGGTCGGGCTTCAGGCAGCGCTCGACCTCGATACGCGGAGCGACGTGGCGAGCGTTGGGGCACAGGGGCGCACCGTCCGCGTCGACCAGGGCGCCGATGTGGTCCCAGTGGCAGTGGGAGGCGACCACGTGGGTGACCTCGCCCGGCTCGACCCCGGCCGCGCGCAGGCTGGCGGCGAGGGAGCCGCCACCGTCCAGGTGGTAGATGCCGCGCAGCTTGTCGCTCCAGCGGTCGCCGACGCCGCCCTCGATCAACACCACCGCGTCGCCGCGCCGCGCCAGGAACGGGCGCAGCGCCATGCGGATCGTGTTGTCGTCCGCGGGCGGGGTCATCCGTCGCCAGAGGTTCGCGGGGACCACGCCCCACATGGCGCCGCCGTCCAGACGGAACTCACCGTCGGACAGGGCCGTGACCGTCCAGCCGCCGACGGTGCGGGTCTCGCCCGCCCCCGCCGCGACCGCTCCGGCCCCGACCGAAACGCTCACCGCAGGATCTGACGCGAGATGATCAGGCGCTGGATCTCGCTGGTGCCCTCGCCGATCGTGCACAGCTTCGCGTCGCGCCACATGCGCTCGAGCGGGTACTCGCGCGAGTAGCCGTAGCCGCCGAAGATCTGGATCGCGTCGTAGGTCACGCGCATGGACGTCTCCGACGCGTGCAGCTTGCCCATCGCCGCCTCGAGCGTGTAGGGCTGACCGGCGTCCTTGACCCGCGCTGAGTGGTAGACGAGGTGCCGCGAGGCCTCGATGTCGAGAGCCATGTTGGCCAGCTTGAAGGCCACCGCCTGCTGGTCGGCCAGGGTCTTGCCGAAGGCCTCGCGCTCCTTGGCGTGGCGCAGGGCGTTCTCGTAGGCGCCCTCTGCGATCCCCAGGGCCAGGGCGCCGATCGAGATGCGGCCCCCGTCCAGGGTCTTCATGAAGGTCTTGAAGCCCTGGCCCTCGGGCCCGAGCAGGTGGTCGCGCGGAATGCGCGCGTCCTCGAAGACCAGGCTGGCCCAGTCGCTGCCGCGCATGCCGAGCTTGACCTCGCCCTTCTCCAGGCTGAAGCCGGGCGTGTCGCGGGGCACCACGAAGGCCGAGATGCCCTT
Source organism: Engelhardtia mirabilis (assembly GCA_007751255.1). Lineage (GTDB taxonomy): Bacteria > Planctomycetota > UBA1135 > UBA1135 > Engelhardtia > Engelhardtia mirabilis. Next base: position 2,154,365 of record CP036296.1, on the reverse strand, counting down.
GGAGCCCAGGGACTTGTCGGTCACCGCCGTGACGATGAACACGCCCGCGTGGTTGGCGTTGGTGCAGAAGCACTTGCGGCCGTTGAGCACGTACTCGTCGCCGTCCAGCACCGCCGTGGTCTGGGTGCCACCGGAGTCCGACCCCGCGTTGGGCTCGGTCAGGCCGTAGGCCCCCATGTACTCGCCGGCGATCAGCTTGGGTACGTAGAGCTGCTTGAGCCGGTCGTTGCCGAAGGCGTAGATCGGCCAGGTGCCGAGGGAGACGTGGGCCGCGAGGGTCAGACCGGTCGAGCCGCAGACCTTGGCGATCTCCTCGACGGCGATCGCGTAGGCCAGGGTGCCGCCGCCGGACCCGCCGTATTCCTCGGAGAAGGGGATCCCCGGCAGGCCGAGCTCGACGATCTTGTTCCAGATCTCGACTGGGAAGCGGTGCTCCTCGTCGATCTCGTGGGCGATCGGGGCGACCTCGGCCTGGGCGAACTCGCGGACCATGTCGCGGATCATCCGCTGGTCCTCGGTCAACTCGAGGCCGTGGGCGATGGAGGGAAGATCGGAGGTGCTGGGGGAGACGGTGGTCATCAGGTGAGGGCCCGATCGGGCTCGAGATCCCGGGGTTGTCGCCCCGGGGCCGCTCCTCCCAAGTTCGCGCAGCTCCGCAGAGGCAGCGATCGGGGGGACGATGTGCTCACGAAGAGCCGGAACTCAAGAAGAGCTGGAACTCAAGAAGAGACAGTTAGGTCAGTCGAGCGAGAGGCGCCAGCCCGAGGTGCGCCGTTCTTCGGACGGCTCCGAGCTGCGCCGCCCAGCAGGAGACTCCGCTTGGCTGGTGCCATTGCTCGAGGTCGGCGGCTGGGGGCTCACCATGTCGGCGTTGTCCGCTTGGCTGTCCTTGTAGAACTCGCTGCTGCGTCCCGCGCCGACCCAGTCGATCAGGTGGCTGCGCGAGAACTTCCACTCGCGGCCGATCTTGCGGGCGGGCAGGTCCTGGGAGTGGAGCACCTTGTTGAAGGTCTTCACGCTCACTCCCAAGAGGGCCGCGGCTTGCTCGATGTTGAGGATGTCGGGGTCGTTGCTTCCGCTCATCGCAAGGCTTCTCGCTCCAGTGCGCCGTCTCGGTTCTTCGTGGGGGGGGCTCGGTGGACGGTTGGCAGGCTGACCGTCGTCGATTGCGGAGCGAACCGAGTCACTTCATTCCGCCGTCGTGGGTCGTCCAGCGCTTCCCCCCGTTCCGCCCTGGCAGGCGGCGGACCGAAGGGGCCAGGTCGCGGGCAAGCGCGCCGCCTGGCTGCCGCTTCCCACCTTAGCGTCTCCGGCCGGGCCTGGCGGATTTTCGCGGCTCCGACCTTCGGGGGGGTTCAACCCATGAGATTGCGGGCGATCACCAGGCGCTGGATGTCCGTCGCGCCCTCGTAGATCTCGGTGATTCGCGCATCCCGGAACAGGCGCTCGACGTGGCTGTGATCGGTGTAGCCGAATCCGCCGTGAATCTGTAGGCACTCATCGGCCGCGAAGTTCGCGGCCAGCGACGCGGTCAGCTTGGCCTGGGCCGCTTCGCGGGTGCAGGGTCGCTGGCGATCGCGCAGCCAGGCAGCGCGGAAGCAAAGCAGCTCGGCCGCGTCCAGCCGCGAGGCCATGTCGGCGATTTTCCACTGGATCGCCTGGAAGTGCCCGATCGGGCGGCCGAACTGCTCGCGCTCGCCGGCGTACTTGATCGACGCCTCGAGGCAGGCGCGGCCGATACCTACCGCCTGGGATGCGATACCGATGCGGCCGCCGTCGAGGGTGTCCATCGCGACCTTGAAGCCGCTGTCGACCTCGCCGAGCACCGCGGAGGCCGGCAGCTTGACGTTCTCGAACACGACCTCGGTGGTCGACGAGCCGCGGATGCCGGCCTTGAGCTCGGTCTTGCCGACGCGCACGCCAGGCGTGTCCTTCGGGACGATGAAGCAGCTCATGCCCTTGGCCTTGGACACGTCCGGATTGGTGCGGGCGTAGACCAGGAAGACGCCGGCCCAACCGCCGTTGGTGACCCACAGCTTGGTGCCGTTCATGACCCAGCCGTCACCGTCACGCACCGCACTGGTCTGGACCGCGGCGGCATCCGAGCCCGCGTTGGCCTCGGTCAGGCAGTAGGACCCGATGATCTCGCCCGTCGCGAGCTGCGGCAGCCACTGCGCCTTCTGCTCGTCGGTGCCCCACTTGTTGATCGGCGCGCCGACCAAGCTGTTGTGAACCGAAAGGGTCACGCCCGTCGCCGCGCAGCCGCGGTTGAGCTCGATCAATGCCGCGGTCAGGGCTTCGTTGCCCAGGCCGGCGCCGCCGAACTGCTCGGGGATGGTCAGGCCCCACAGACCCAGCTCGGCGATCTTCTCGAAGACTTCCTTCGAGATGGTCCCCTCGCGGTCGTGTTGGGTGGCGCGCGGGATCAAGTCGCCGTCGGCGAAATCCCGCGTCATGTCGCGCACCATCTGGACGTCTTCGTTCAGGTCGAAATCCATTGCTCGTTCTCGCCGGTCCTTGTGGGGTCGTCGCGTCGGGGGGTGCCGACGCAGGCGTCACTCGTAGTCGTAGAAGCCCTTGCCGGCTTTGCGTCCCAGCCTCCCTGCGGTCACCATTCGTCGCAGTAGCGGGCAGGGACGATACTTGCTGTCGCCCATGTCCCGGTGCAGGACGTTCATGATGTCCAGGCAGACGTCCAATCCGATCAGGTCGGCCAAGGCCAGGGGACCCATGGGATGGTTCATCCCCAGTTTCATGACCGTGTCGATGGCTTCCTTCTCGGCCACGCCTTCCATCAGGCAGTAGACCGCCTCGTTGATCATCGGCATCAGCACCCGGTTCGACACGAAACCGGGGTAGTCGTTCACTTCCACCGGAGTCTTGCCCAGGGATTCCGAGGCTTCGATCACCGCGCGCACGGTCTCGTCCGAGCTCTCCTGGGCCCGCACGATCTCGACCAGCTTCATCAGCGGCACGGGGTTCATGAAGTGCATCCCGACGACCTTGTCGGGGCGCTTCGTCGCCGCGCCGAGGGCCGTGACCGAGATCGACGAGGTGTTGCTGGAGAGGATCGCGCCCGGGTTGCAGACGGCGTCCAGCTCCGCGAACAGGGCCGACTTGGCGTCCAGGCGCTCGACGATGGCCTCGACCACCAGCTCGGCGTCGGCGGCGTCCTTGACCCTGGTCGAGGTCGAGATCCGAGCGGAGATGCCATCGGCCGTGGCCTGGTCGATCTTCTCCTTGGCGACGAAGCGCGCGAGGCTCTTGCCGATCGTCGCCACGCCGCGTTCGAGGGCGGCGTCGTCGCGATCGATCATCGTCACCTGCGCCCCGCCGGCGGCGAAGGTCTGCACGATGCCGTTGCCCATGGTGCCCGCGCCGATGACGGCGACGCGCTTGTAGGTGCAGCCCATCAGAGCGCCTCCACGGCCAGCGAGACGGCATTGCCGCCGCCGAGGCACAGCGAGGCCATGCCCGTCTGGGCGCCGCGCTGGGCCATGGCGTAGAGCAGGGTGGTCAGGATCCGCGCTCCGGACGCGCCGATCGGGTGGCCCAGTGCGACCGCCCCACCGTTGACGTTGACCTTCTCCGGATCGAGGTCGAGCACGCGCGTGAGCGCGCAGGCTGCCGACGAGAAGGCTTCGTTGATCTCGTGCAAGTCGAAGTCCGAGGCCTTGCGCCCGAGCTTCTCGGACAGCTTCCGGATCGAAACCTCCGGCGCCATCATGACCCACTCGGGATCGAGACCGCCGGTCGAGTAGCCGGTGATCCGCGCCATGGGCTTGCAGCCGAGCTCGGCGGCCTTCTCGGCGCTCATCACGACCAGGGCGCAGGCGCCGTCGTTGATCGCAGAGGCATTGGCGGCGGTCACGGTTCCGCCGTCGCGCTTGAAGGCCGGGTTCAGCTTGGCGATCGAGTCCGCCGTCATACCGGCGCGAATGGTCTCGTCCGTGGTGAAGGCGATCGGGTCCGCCTTGCGTTGGGGAACCTCGACCGTGAACTTCTCGGCGTCGAAGCGACCCGCCTCGGTGGCCGCCGCGGCCTTGCGGTGGCTGTTCGCAGCGAACTCGTCCTGGGCGGCGCGGCTGATGTCGTGCTTGTCGGCGACGAGCTCGCCGGTCATGCCCATGTGGAAGTCGTTGTAGATGTCCCACAGGCCGTCGTTGACCATCGAGTCCAGCAACTTGCCGTGCCCCAGACGCACGCCGGCGCGAGCCTCGGGCAAGAGGTACGGCGCCTGGGTCATCGACTCCATGCCGCCCGCGACGAGCACGTCCGCATCACCTGCGCGGATCGCCTGCGCCGCGAGCATCACGGCCTTCAGTCCCGACCCACAGACCTTGTTGATCGTGACCGATCCCACCGATGTCGGCACACCGCCAGCAATCGCCGCTTGACGCGCCGGGTTCTGACCCAAGCCCGCCTGCAGCACGTTGCCCATGATGACTTCCTCGACCAGACCGGCGTCGACTCCGGCGCGGCGCAGGGCCTCGGCGATGGCCAAGCCCCCCAACTGGGGTGCGCGGAAGCCGCTGAGGCCTCCTTGGAACTTGCCGATCGGCGTACGGCAGGCGCTGACGATGACCGCTTCCTTCACCGGGTCTCCTGAGTGGAACGGGTTCTGGGGTCCAAGGACCGGGGACGACCCCGCGTCCACCGCGACGCCCGGGCAAGGCGCGCGGCGAATTCGCTCGGAACCGCCGGGGGCAGTGGATCGAGCGGTCGCGAGGAGGGGGGGAGAGGCCGTCGTCGAGTCCGACCCGGGGGGCGTCGGACGGGCGAAGAGGACCCTGAGGGCGGAAGATCATAAGCGCCTGAGCGCGCCTCGCCCATGGGGGACCGAGGACTAGGGCGAGCCCCGCGAGGCCGTCGCGCCGACTGCGCGACAGTGGAGAGATCGGTGGAAAAATGGTGGAGAATTCGTTGCGGGCCGGGGGCCCGATCCGGCTCACTAGGCGCAGGTGGGTCGAAGGCGACTGCTCGCCGAACCACCCGTCGAGGGGGCCGAGTGCCTCTTCGTCGGCGCGGGCGACTGCTAGAAGCCCCCCTGAGAGAGACAGTGAGAGGCCGGCGATTCCTTCGGGGTCGCCGGCTCATTTCGTTCGGCCGGAGCCCGGCGCCGACGGGCCCGGCCCGATCGAGGGCCGAAAGGGCCCTGGCGGCCCTCTCCGCAGGGGTTTCATCCGGCCTCTCCGTGGGGATTTCATCCGCAGGGTCCAGAGGAGCTGCCCTCTCCTGCGCCCGGCCGGGGCCTATCCCTGCCAGCGGGTGTAGAGCTCGGGCCGGCGGTCGTCGGCGACCCGCACCTCCCGTCGCAGGGCGCGGGCCTGGTCCGGGTCAACGTGGGCCCAGACCAGCTCCTCGGCTCCCACTCCCGTGCCGCGGGCGAGGGTCACGCCATCCGGACCTACCAAGGCCGAGTGGCCCCCGAAGGCAAGCGCCCGCTTCCGCCGCCCCATCAGCTCCACGCCGGTGCGGTTGGCCCCCAACACGAAGGCCTGGGCCTCGACGGCGCGCCCGGCCAGGAGCGAGAACCAGTGGCTGGCCCGCGGGGTTGGCCACTGGGCCGGCACCAACAACAGGTCGGCGCCCGCCCGCCGAGCCGCCTCGACGACCGGGGCGAAGCGCAGGTCGTAACAGATCACCCCCGCCACGGTGGCCGGGCCCAGGGCGACGGCCGCGGGTGCCTGCTCGCCCGCGGAGAAGCCCAGGTTCTCCCCGGTCACGGAGAACAGATGCACCTTGTCGTAGGCCGAGAGCTCCTCGCCGCGGGACCAAAGGCTGAAGCGGTTGCGCGGCAGGCCCCCCTCCGGCGCGGCACCGTAGGCGCTCCCAGCGACCGCGACGCCGAGCTCGGCGGCGCGCTCGACCAACCGCGCGACGGACTCCGAACTCGCGCGGACCGCCGCGTCCAAGGCGCTGCGGTCCGCCTCGACCGGTGCCGGGCCACCTGCGCTGAGGAACGAGGTCGGCCACATCTCCGGCAGGACGACCAGTTCGAGGCCCGCGCGCGACGCGGCTTCGAGGCCGCGTATGCCAGCGGCCAGGTTGGCGGCCAGCTCTCCGCGACGCACATCGAATTGCCAGGCTCCAATCCGCACGGGCGCACTCTACTCGCCATCACACCGACCGCGTGCGGCGCTGACCGCGAACGAAAATGAGCTCGAGCGACGCAGGCGATGAATGGCCCAGCACGCGCAAGGCCCAGTCCGCTAGAAGCCCAGTCCGCCAAAAGCCCAGCCCGCCGCTCAGCGCGGTCCGACCAGCAAGAGGCTCGGGCAGCCGACGGGATCCGCCAGGCGCAGGAATGCGTGCCCGATCCCGGCCAGGCCCAGCATCAAGCCCGGAGCCTCGCCCCCGCCGAGCACGCCGCAGGGCCAAGCCCGCCCCTCGGCCTCGTGGGTCAGACCCAGTGTCCGAAAGCGGCTGACCCCATCGCGCGGATCCAGGTCGCCAGCCGCCTCGCCCAGACTCGCGAGCAGCTCCACCCCCGCGGTCAAGCCATGGCAGGGCGAGGCGTCGGCACCACCCGCGTCGAGCAGCTGGTGGATGTGGGCCGCGGTGGTGCGAGCGGCGACCGCGTACTCGCGTGCGAGCTCGTGATCGCTCGAATCGAGCCGCATCGACCGCTCCCGCGCGATCCCGATGCCAACGGCGCCGTGGCACCAGGCGACGCCGAACGACGGCTCCCCGGCTGCGCCCCCGAAGGCGCTGTGATCGCGCAGGTCGGGCCAATTGCCACGCGACTCGTCGAACAATCGACGCTCGTAGCGGTGTCCGGCCCGCGCGGCCTCCCGGAAGCGCCCATCGCCGGTCGCCTGCGCGAGCTCCAACAGGCTCCAGGCGATGCCAGCGACCCCGTGCCCCAGGCCGCAGAGCGGCGCGAGAACGCCCTGCTCCATGGTGTCCCAGACCATTCCGTCACCATCGGCCCGCGACTTCGAGAGCAAGTGCTCCCCGTAGCGCAGCGCGAGGGCCGTTGCCGAGCCGTCCTTCGACTCGCCTTCCAGATCGAGCAACGCGCCGATCGCTCCGGCCGCGCCGCCGATCAGGTCCGTGGGCGCCGCCGAGAGGTCCGCGTGCAAGCCCAGACGCACTCGATCCGCAGCCCACTCGACCAGGGCGCCGTCTGCCACCATCGAGCCCACTTCCCGGGCAGCCCAGACCACGCCCCAGCTCCCTGCGTAGAAGCCGTGACCCAGCGGACCCTCGAAGCGATCGAAGCGCGAGAGGGCCTGCGACATCGCACCCTGGGCCGTCCGCGCGAAACAGGCCTCGCCGGTCAGGGCGTAGAGCCTGGCGAGGAACACCGCGATGCCCGAGGTGCCCGCGTAGAGGTCCGGGCCGAAGCTGCGTTCGACGGCCTGCCAACCGGCGGGTCGCAGCTCCATCGATGCGCCGATCCAGTTGCAGCGTTGCCCGTCCCAATGGGCCTCGCGCACCAGTCGCCAACCGATCGAGGCCGCCACGCCGAGGTCGCGGCCGCGCTGCTCGTTGTCCGACTGCGGGACGCTGGCCGGGATCGACGGGGCTTCAGATCGTCGCGTTGAGATCGTGGTGAGCATGTTGTTGGTAGCGATCGAAGTTGCCGGGATTGAGGTAGGGACGATCGGGATCGAGGCCCGCGCGTCGGAAGGCGTCGACCACGGCTCGCGCTCGATCCGCGTCGCTCCCGGTCGACCGCGCCGCTAGCAGGCCCTCGGCGACCAGGCGCGCGCGGTGCAGACCGAAGCTCTCGCCAGGGTCCTCGGCCACGGCGACACCGGGAGCGAGGCGCAGGGTGAAGGGCGGCGTCCGCTCCCCGAGCCAATCCCCCACTTGGACCGCGATCTCGCGCACCAGGGGCAGGCAGGCCTCGAAGTGCCGCCGGGCCAGGTACAGCACGGCCGAGTCGCAGCGGGCGAACCCGACCGGATCCATCAGGACCTTGGCTCGGAAGGGCAGACCCGCCCGCTGCAGGGCGTGGGACGTGGCCGCGATCCAGGGCTCCGCGCCCTCGGCGGACAGGTTCCAGTAGATGCGGGCGATGCGATGCTCGTCGTCGGCCGATCCGGCGCGCTGACCGAGCAGGAAGAAGAACCCGGGCTGCACCGCCGTCGAACTAGACGGCGCCGCGACAGAGACCAGGTCGCCGGGTTGGAGCCACGGGCGTCCCGTGTCCTGCGCGGCGAAGCGACCGGGGAGTTCACGCCGCCGGCGATCGCCCTTGGCCAATCGCACGGCGCCATCGGGCTCCAGCCCCTCGACGGTCCATCCCGCGTCCCACCCGTCGCGACCGCGATTGGCGGCCTGGTAGGCGCGGGTGCGTTCCGCCCACTGCGCCGCCGTGGTCGGAGCGCCCTGCGCCGCCGGCGGCTCCCCGGGCGCAGCGCAATGGAAGCGCGCGTAGATGGCGTAGGTCAGCTGCTGCAGCAGCCCCGCCTGGGGATCGGACGGCGCGGGCTCGCCGTAGGCGGTGGGATGGACCGCCGCGATCGGCTCGCCATTCACGGCCGGCCGGCCGGTGTCGTCGAGGCTCAGGGCGCTGAGCAGCGGCCCGAGTTCGCGTTCGACTCGGCTGGTCCCCGCCTCGCCCGCGACGGTGCCAGCGGCCTGCATGGTGGTCGTTTCCATCTCAGTTGCCCTCCCCCAAGAGCAGACGCGCGGCAGCGGGCGGTTCGAGCGCCAGGGCGCGGCCGCAGGCCAGCGTCGCCCAGGCCTGGGGCGGCGGCTCGGCGGCCCCCATCGAGAACTCGTAGGCGGTTTGCACCATGCGCGCGGCTGCGTAGCGCAGGGCGCGCAGGCGCAGGTCCGCGAAGGCCTCGCGGGACAGCCCCGCCGTGCGGGCGTAGCCCTCCAGCAGCGCGCGATTGGACGGCGCCAGGTGGGCGGCAACCTGCGGCCCCGGCTGCCCGGAGGCGAAGGCCGCCAGGTTCTGCTGGGGCGAGGTGACGATCAGTTGGGACAGCGCCCCCTGCAGCAGGCAGCCCAGGTCCCAGGCGGCGTCGCCGAGGTCGGCCAACTCCCAGTCGAGCAGCACCAAGCGCTTGCCGCCGTCGACGACGACGCAGTTGTCCCACTTGAGATCGCCGTGGACGAGGGCCTCGACCCGCCAGCCCCGAGCGATCTCGGACAGGACTCCCACGTGGGCGGCGTCGGCGCGCACGACCGCCAGGAGCTGGGACTGACCGGCAGACCCCTCGACCCCCGGCATCGGCTGGGCGCCGTGGAAGACCAGGGGCCAGGGCAAGGCCCGGGGTAGCGCCGGCGCTCCACCTCCCAAGGCGACCCCCATCCCCGAGCGAGCGGCGACGGCAAGGGCGTCCCCGCAGGCGGCCGCGACCTCGGGCCGCACGCCGTAGGAAGCGCGCAGCTCGTCGCCCAGGCTCGCATGGGCGTCGAGCAGCTCGAGCACCAGTAGCCCGGCCTGCTGGTCGAAGCCCAGGTAGCGCGGCGTCACGCTCTCGAGTCCCTCGAGCTCGCCCCCGGCGACGGCGAACTCGTAGGTCACCGCTTCGCGCACCAGCGAGTCGCGCTTGCGTTGATCGTCTTCCCCCGCCTGCTTGATGAACAGTCCGCGGGCCCCCTCCACCTCGACCCGGCGATTGCGGTTGCGGCGTGTCACGTCGGCGACGACCACCTTGCCATCGACCAAGTCCCGGCCATCGACCAAGCGACGTTCGACGAGGTAGTCGATCAACTCGGGAGTGGAGAGCTGCATGGGAGCTTCGTGTGTTCGTGCTGTGCGGGCAAGGCGGCGCGCGCCATTCGACGGCGCGCGCCGCGCGATCCGCGGTGGGTCGCGATCAGCCGATCGTCCCGGGCTGGCGGAAGGCCGGCGTGACGTTGAACGCACCGCCGAACTGAGCCGTGAAGTTCGCCGTCGCGTTCGCGACCGGCGTCACCGTGAACTGCGGCGTCAGGTCGAAACACCCACCGGGTGCAGAGGGACAAGCGTCGACCGCCGACGGTCCGGGGTTGCAGGCGAGCGGGTTCGCCGTCTGCAGGCCACAGACCGCAGGATTCTGCGTGATCAACTGACAGGCGGGCCCCGTCGTCGTCTGCACCGGACAGAAGGGATTGCCTCCGGTCGGGCAGATCGGACTGCCTCCGGTCGGGCACTGCGGGGCGAGCTGCGAAGCCACCGGGCAGATCGGGTTGCCGTTCGTCGGGCAGAGCGGGCTACTTGCCGTGGGGCACAGTGGGCTGCCACCGGTCGGGCAGAACTTGTTGCCGTTCGTCGGACAGATGGGATTGCCCGCCGTCGGACACAACGGCCCGGGCTGCGACGCCACAGGGCAGATGGGGTGGCCGTTCGTCGGGCAGAGCGGACCGGACTGGGTCAGGAAGCAGACCTGGGGCTGTGTCAGGCACTGCTGTGGAGTCTGCGTGAAACACTGCAGCGGGCTCTGCGTCGGACAGACCGGCGTGAAGCCCGAGCCGCAGGCAGGCGGGAAGCTGGTCGGACAAACCGGCAGCAACGTCGGCGGTGTCGTCGGGCAGGTCGGCAAGACCGGCGAGATCGGCGTCAACTTCTGCCCCGAGCCCAGGTCGATCTCGTCCAGCAGCTTGGCGTCGACCCACACGTGGTGTGCGCCCAGGCCGGCAGCGTCCGCAGCCTCCGTGCGGTAGAGCACGGCGCCATCGGGCACCTCGACAAAGCTCGCCAGCTCCGGATCCAGATAGATCCGCATGTGCTTGGGCTTGCTCGACTCACCGACGTAGCCGGTGAACAGTTTGGTCTTCGGCGGGTGCGCGGGGTCCTTGACCAGCGCAGCGACGAAGCCGGACGGCTTGTCAGCCATGTCTCACTCTCCTTCTGGGTTCCCCTTCCGTGCCCCCACGGACTCGCGGCCGACGCACCACCGGCGCGTCTGGGTCACGGTCGTCGCGCGGGATCGGTTGGGATCGAACGCTCGACATAGACATCGAACGGGACGTTCGACGGGCGGCGAACGCCGCGAATCCGCAGTCGTCCCCACCCGCCACGGACAGGTCATCGGCGCCGCTGTCGCGCGGGCGATTCGCGCCCGAAGTCGAATCTGACCCGAGTGCGAGACCCGGGCCCGCGTGAGTAGGATGTCGCCATGTCGCCCGCCGCGATCGGTCCCGCTGCTGAAGCCCTGGCCTGGAGCCCCGACTCGATCGTCGCGGCGCTCGGTTGGTTGGTTTCGGGGGCCTGCTTGCTGAGCTTGCTGCCCCCGGGTGCACCCGGGCTGGGCGAGCGAACCGAGATCGCAGGCGCGTTCGCGGCTTCGTTCCTGCTCGGCAGCCTCTTGCGGGCCGTCGCCACCGCGGTCCACGCGAACGAGGCTTGGACCCTCGCCATCCTGGCCCTGCCCGTCGCCCTGGCCCTCGGGCTGCGAGGGCTCGGGCCCCGGGCCATGCGTCCGCGCAGGCCGCTGCGCGCGGACGATCCCGACGGCCACGGGGTCAGGCCCCTGGCCGCTGCCGGCCTGAGTCTGGGTGTGGTCGCCGTGGCAATGGCTCCGTTCCTGCTGGGCGGCGGCCGGCGCGCCTTGGACGATGCCCTCTGGTCCCTGGCGATCGCGGGGACGTGTGCATTCGCCCTGCGCGCAAGTGCAGTGGGAGTACTTCAGCGGCGGTCGATGACCCTGGTCCTGGCCGCCGGCGCCGCGACCCTGTTGGAGAACGAGAGGGCGCTTCCACCCGGCCAATCCACCTGGGTCGTCGTGGGACTCGCCATGGGGTTGATGATGCTCCCGGCCGCGGTCTTCGCGGGCCTGGCTGCCAGGCTCGGTGACCGGCGGTGTTGGTTCTTGGCCGTGCTTGCGGGCCTTTCCGGCGGGTTGGAGGTGGTCGCCGATAGACCGTGGATGCTCGTCACCGCCGCCCTCGCCCTCGTGCCGCTGATCCTTGTCGTGCCCCGCCCGTCTCGGCGCCCCATGGCGGTGGCCGCGGCCGTCCATGCGGGGCTGTTCCTGCTGCTCAACTGGCTGGGCGGGAACTCGCCCCAGTGAGCGTCGGGCGATGAATCTCGACGACCCTCGCCTGCCGACCCTCGACGGAGCGGAGCTCGAGTCCGCGTTGGCGAGCTTGGACTCCGGCGGGGACTGGCGCGCAACCCTCGAGGAGCTGCTGCGCGGGCTGCCCGACGATCGAGCCCAGATCCTGATGCAGCGGGTGCGCGAGGGGCGCGCCGGATGGCTGCCGTTGATCGGCGCGAGGGGCGGGCGAGCGCTACTGGTGGGCGACGCCCTCTCGGGGACGGCGGTGGCGCTGGCCCGAAACGGCTTCGACCTGACGGTCGTGGACCCGGAGCCGCGCCGCCTGCGTTGGTGCCGGCATCGCGACCGGGCGCTGGTGGATGGAGCCTCCGACTTCGTGGCCGCCGATCCGCGCCGACGTCTGCCGTTCGCCGATGGCAGCTTCGACCTGGTCGTCGACGAGCGCGGCGGAGCCGATGACGCCGAGCTGGCCGAGCTGGCGCGCGTCTCGCGCGGCGAGCTGCTGGTGGTCGCGGACAACCGCTTCGCCTACAAGCGCTCCTCCGGTCGCCGGGCGGACTTCCACGTCCTGCGGCCCCTGGAGTTCATGCGTGCAGCGCTCTCGCCGCCCCTGGGCGAGCGCAGCGCGGCGGCTTGGCGCCGCGCCTTGGCGCGGGTGGGCCACCCGGCGGTGGAGTCCCTGGCCCTCTACCCCCACCGGCACGACTTCAGCCACGCCGTCGATCTGAACGGCCGCGGTCCGCACCTCACGGTCGGGCCCATGGAGCGCCGCAACGTGGTGAAGATGGCGGCCCACCGCGCAGGGCTCTTTCCCCTGCTCGCGCCGAGCTATGCCCTGCGGGCCGGGTCCGACCCGTTGCGAGGACGGCGCATCGACCGGCTGCTCGAAACGGTCGCGTCGGCGGTCGGCGTCCCCACTCCCGATCCCGAGCACCTGATCACCACTCGCGGCAACACCTGCGTGGTGCTGACCGCGGGGACGGGCGCCCGTTGGGCCATGCACCTGGCCCTCTCGCCGGCGCAGGAGCGCCAATCGCGCCGTCACTACTCGGCCTTGGGACTGCTGGCCGAGCGCTTTGCGGCCTTCCCCGCCCCGCGTCCGGTGTGGGAGGGCACCGTCGACGACCAGTACGTCAACGTCGAAGAGCGGCTCGAGGGCCTCTCCGCCCCGCAGCTCACGGGCGACCTGGCGGCGGCGCAGCGGACCTACGCCGACCTCGTAGCACAGTTCGCCTCGCTGGTGACCGACGCCCCCGTGGTCCTCGACGACGAGCGCTTCGACGCCCTCTTCGGCGCCAAGGTCGAGCTGGTCCAACGCCACGCGAGAAACTCGCGGATCTCCGATCGCCTGGGGCAACTGCTCGACGAAGCGCGCAACCTGGCCCTGGGGGCAGCCGTTCCACTGGTGCTCTACCACGCGGACCTGCGCGCGAAGCACGTCCAGGTCCGCGCGGACGGCTCCGTGCTCGGCCTGATGGATTGGGGCAGCCACGAGCTGTCGGACCTGCCCTACTTCGACCTCTTGAACCTGATCGTTCACGACCGCAAGCAGGCTGCCGACTCGACCGTGGCCTGGGCTTGGCGCCTGGCGCGAGACGGGGCCTTGCGCGAGTTCGAGCGCAGTGCGCTGGCGGACTACTCAGCTCGCCTCGAGCTCCCGTCCGAGTACCAGCGGGCAGTCGAGCGCGTCTACCCGGCCCTGGTGGGCGCCATGGCGGAGTCCAACTGGGACTTCAGCCGCCCCGCTTGGATCCAGCGCTCATTCGAGCTCTGAGGCCCGTTCGGAGCCTCTGATGGGCCCCCGGCCGCCGTCGCCACGGGGCAGCTGATCGCCACCAGGGGGCTGCGCGCCCGCGCCGGTCGGTGTAGGTTTCGACTGGTGTCCCCGATTCCTGGCCTTCGCGCCAGCGCGGCCACCACCCATCCCCTTGTCGCGGCCCTCCGGTCGCGAACGAACCAGCCATGTGGAAGCTCGAGGTCTACAGCTCTCGATCCTTTTCTGCGATCCCACCCTTCCGTGGGTCCAGCCGGCGCGCCGAACGCGTTGCCGCTGGACCGCTCACCGCGAAGGTGAGTCCACGCCAGGCCGTGGGAACCAGCGTCAACTCGATCGGCAGGGAGACTCCGCGAAGGAACCCTGCTCGTGAGCAATTCATGCCCGTGCAGGGTTTTTTCGTCGGTGAGGAGCACCAGCCGCTGACGGCTCGATTCGCGCGCTGAGCGCGGATCCAGGTCCTCCTCCTTCGTCTCCCGTGCGCCGGCTCCGTGGATTCCGCGGAGCGGACGCGCGGATCCACACATGTACCGCCGGCGCAGCGCCGGCCCGCCCCGACAGCGTCATGTCCAATCCGTCCGCAGCGGCAACACTCGCCGCCCCGAGCTCTCGTAGCTTCCTCGAGAAGCTCAACTCCAACTGGCACGAGCGCGCCCTCCAGGGCTACATGCTGGTCGTCCTGGCCCACTGGGCCGAACACCTGACCCAAGCGATCCAGATCTACGCCCTGGGTTGGCCGGTGCCCGAATCACGCGGCGTGCTGGGCCTCTGGTACCCATGGCTGGTCAGGAGCGAAGCCCTGCACTATGGCTACGCGATCGTGATGTTGATCGGCCTGTGGGTCCTGCGCACCGGCTTCACCGGCCGCTCGCGCACCTGGTGGATGATCGCCTTCTGGATCCAGTTCTGGCACCACATCGAGCACGCGCTGCTCCAGGGCCAGGCGCTCGTCGGCCACAACCTGTTCGACAAGCCGGTCCCCATGAGCATCATCCAACTGTGGGTGCCGAGGGTCGAATTGCACCTCTTCTACAACACCGTGGTCTTCATCCCGATGGCCATCGGCATGTACTTCCACATGTTCCCGCCGGCCGGTGAGGTGACCCACGGCGCGGTCTGTAGCTGCGCGTGGAAGCCCAAGCAGAAGCGCGCTTCGGCGGCGAGAACGGCGAGCTGATCCCATGGCCAATCAGTTCGGCGACGAACAGGCTTCGGGGCCTGTTCGCAAGGCGCCTTCGTGGGCTTCGCGGTCAGGCACCGCCGGGGTCTTGCTGCTGGTGGTCCTGGCGACGGGAGCCTGTGGCCGCGACGACGCGGGCGACCACGAGATCGACGTGGCCCTGTCCTTCGACCCGGCCGCGAGCACGGGCCCGACGACTTGCGTCGTCGAGCTGAGCGGCCCCGACGGTCAGCCCGTCGCGGGTGCGGTGGTCCACGTGGAGGGCAACATGAGCCATGCGGGCATGGTGCCCGTCTTCGGCGACGCCGTGGAGGCCTCGGCGGGGCGCTACGAAGCGCCCTTCGAGTTCACCATGGGCGGCGATTGGTTCGTCGTGGTGTCGGCTGACCTGGCCGACGGACGCCAACTCGAGCGGGTCATCGACGTTCCTGCCGTCAGCGTCAGGCGCCCGGGGACGACGACCGACAGCGAGCAGCGATGACCGTCGCTCACTCGCCCCCGCGCCGCGGCTCGCCCGCGGCGCGGGGCTTCGATCTCCTCCGCGTCCCGCTGCTCGGGCCCTTCCTGCGTTGGCGCCACGCGCGCCTGTGCCTACAGGTCCCGCTGCTGCTCTTGGCAGCGGTGCTGGTCCTGCACGGCCTCTTCGGACCGCAGCTCGCCCCCAAGAACCTGGCCACCCTGTTGGTCTGGGTCCACTGGCGCGGCCTGCTGGTGATCGCACTCCTCGCGGTCGGCAACGTCTTCTGCATGGGTTGCCCCTTGGTGCTGCCCCGGGAGCTCGCGCGCAGGATCAGCGCGCCGACCCGTCGTCTGCCCCGGGCCTTGCGGCGCAAGTGGCTCGGGCTCGGCCTGCTCGTGGCGGTCCTGTTCACCTACGAGTGGCTCGACCTGTGGGCCAGCCCAGCGGCGACGGCGATCCTGATCCTGGTCTACTTCGCCACCGCCCTGCTGGTGGACGCCCTCTTCAAGGGAGCGCCCTTCTGCAAGTGGATCTGCCCCATCGGGCAGTTCAACTTCGTGGCCTCGACCCTGTCCCCCTTCGAGGTCAAGATCCGCGAGCGCAGCACCTGCGACTCCTGCGCGACCAAGGACTGCATCCGCGGCACGCGGGCCCCCGAGGCGCCCGCGCGCGTCACCCAGCGCGGCTGCGAGCTGGCCCTGTTCCTGCCCGAGAAGGTCGGCAACATCGACTGCACCTTCTGCCTGGACTGCGTCCACGCCTGCCCCCAGGACAACGTCGCCATCGGCTCTCGACTGCCGGCTGACGAGCTGGCGGTGGATCCGGTGCGCTCCGGCATCGGACGCATCAGCCGGCGCAACGACCTGGCAGCGCTGGTCGTGCTGTTCAGCTTCGGTGCACTGCTCAACGCCTTCGGGATGGTGAGTCCGGTCTACGCCTTCCAGCGTTGGCTGGCCGAGTCGCTCGGCACCCAGAGCGAGTTCCTGGTGCTGGCGATCCTGTTCGCGCTGGGCCTCGCGCTCGTGCCTGCCCTGGCGATCGGGCTCGTGACGTGGACGGTGCGACTGGGCACCGGGACCTCGGCCCTCGCCCACGCCCGCCGCTTCAGCTACTGCCTGGCGCCCCTGGGCTTCGGCGTGTGGCTGGCCCACTACAGCTTCCACTTCTTGACCGGCCTGTGGACCTTCGTACCGGTCACCCAGCTCGCCCTGGAGCGCCTCGGCGTCGGCCTGCTCGGCGGGCCCAAGTGGGGCCTGGGCGGCCTGACCGACACCCAGGTCTGGCCGATCGAGATCGGCTTCCTCGCGCTCGGCGGCGCGGGCTCGCTGGCCTTGGCATGGCGACTGGCCCAGCGCGACTTCGGGCGCCTCGCGCCGCGCGCCTTCCTGCCCTGGGCCGCCCTGCTGCTGGCTCTGGCCGGCACAGCACTCTGGCTCCTGGCCCAACCGATGGAGATGCGAGGCACCTACCTGTGAAACGACGGCTCCGATTCCCCTGTCACCTCACCGCGGCCGTCCTGGCAGCGGCGTCCCTGGCATCGCTCGCCGACGCCCACGATGGACCGCCCTATCCCATCTTCGTGGACGAGCAGATCGGCTCCTGGACCCTGTCGATCTGGACCGATCCGGACGTTGGCACCGGCACCTTCTACTTCTACGTCGATCCGCCCGAGGGCCGCTCCGCAGAGGACCTGTGGATCGCCCTCTCGGCGGCCCCCGCCGACGACGGATCGCCTCGGGTCGTCTCCGCCAGCCGCGCCGCGAAGCCCGAGGAACCCTTCCAACAGATCGGCAACCTCGAGTTCGCCTATCGCGGCACCTGGCCCACCCACTTCTCGATCCGCGAGGTCGACAGCGACGAACCGCTCGGCCAGCTCGACTACGACCTCCAGGTCACGCCGGCGGGACTGGGCGCGCTCGACATCCTGTGGTTCGCCTTCCCCTTCCTGATCGTCGGGGGCATCTGGATCCGGATGCTGGCCGCCCAGCGCAGCTACGACCGCTCGGCGCGAGCGCTGGAGCAGCAGTGAGCCGTGCTCGATCGGGTCCGCTGGCTGTGCCCGATCAGGTACTGAGGCCGGGCTCGCGCTGCGGAAGCCAGAGCACGACCAGCCCCATGACTCCGAGCGCGATCAGCACGCCCAGGATGACCTTGCCGCCCACGGCGTAGGCCGCAATCGCTGCCGGCGGATTCCCCCACCAAGCGATGCCGAAGCCACTCAGGACGAGGATCGACAGGATGAGGATCGAGATCAGTCCGCGGATCAGGTTCATGGTTCGCTCGGATCGATGGGAATGGACGGGGGGCTCGCCCCAGCGACTGCCGATCGATCCTATCGCACTTCTCGGACCTTGCACGGACGTCCTGGCGACGGCGCGCTGGCGAAGCGCGGATCGCGAGTCGCGACGGGCCGTGTCGCGACGGGCCGTGAAACAACGGGCCGCGCACAGGAGCTCCGCGCGAGGAACCGGAACTCGAGCGGCCGTCTGCAGTCACCTCGATCGATGCCGGCCCGTGGCCCCGGCGCGCTCCGGCAACGGAGTTCGGCGGCCCTGCTCGAGTTCTTCCCGAGCCTGGCCGCCGAACGATTGAGCCCAGACCTCAGTTGCCGGATCCCACCAACAGACGAACCAGTTGGTCGACGTCGATGATCGTCGGGACCGCCGGATCGTTGCTGTTGAGGGTCACCTCGCGCACGTCGAGGTTCTCGGCCGCTTGGCGCGCTAGCAGGATGCGTCCACCGACGGTGTCCAGCGCCCGGTTGCGGAGCTCGTCCCGCAGCGCCTCGGCCTGCTCGACCGCCAGCTGGCCCTCGGCCAGGTAGGTCACCTGGGTGGCGTCCGCGTCGGCGGTCGTCGTGCGCGCATAGACCTCGGCCTCGGCCTTGATCTGCGCGATCTGCACCTGGTTCTCCGACTGGGCCTCCTGGAGACGCTTGTCCCACTCGCCGCGGGCCTCCTTCTCCATGGCCTCGGTGATCTTCTCGATCGACTGGGTCTGCTGCTGCTGGCGCTCCTGTGCCTGGCGCGCCGTGGCGAGCATCGAGTTCTGGCGCGTGAGCTGCTTGAGCTGCAGCTTCTCCTCGTACTCCGGGGGGAAGCGCACGGCGCGGATCAGGATCCCGAGGGGCTCGACGTGGTACTGCCGCAGGGTCTCGCGCAAGAGCGGCAGGGACTCCTCCGCCCTGGCCAGGCGCACGTCGGTGTTGACGAAGTCCTCCGGGCTCAGCTTGGAGAGCTCCTCGCGCAAGAGACCCTCGACCGCCTGGCGGACCCGGTCCTGGTAGGCCAGGGTCAGGCCCTCGTTGACCAGCATCCAAGCCTGCTCATCGATGATCTCGTACAGCACGGTCACGTCGAGCGAGGCCGTGTTGTTGTCACTGGTACGGATGTCGAGGGCGCTGGCGAACTCGACGTTGCCGTTGCGAGTGCGCTTGGACGCCGACTCCTGGGTGAAGTTCAGGAAGTGCACGCGCCCGTCGAGGCGGTGCCAGCGGTGCACGCCGATGATTCCGACGTGGTAGCCCATGCCGTACGCCTTCTGGACGATTCCACCGCCGAGCAGATTCTGCTT
Organism: Engelhardtia mirabilis; assembly: GCA_007751255.1. GTDB lineage: Bacteria > Planctomycetota > UBA1135 > UBA1135 > Engelhardtia > Engelhardtia mirabilis. Next base: position 2,135,430 of record CP036296.1, on the reverse strand, counting down.
CACGCCGATGGTCGCCGGGCCGATGCGCTCGAGCAGCATCCCGCTGCCCACGACGCCCAGGAAGGCCAAGAGGGCGGCCAGGATCGCGATCGTCTTGATGTTCTTCATGTCAGTTGCCCTCCACGGACGACTTGCGGGACGCATCGGATCCGCCCGCGTCCCCCGAGTGCTCGAGGCGCTGGGGTGCCGGATCGCGGCTGTAGGGCACGAAGGTGAAGCGGATCTGACGCAGCTTGTCGATGATCGCTTCGCGGACGACGACCTCGCCGCGCTCCGCCAGGGCGGTGGCCCGGGCTTCGACGCCCTCCGCCTCCTTGGTGTAGCGCTCGGTCAATCCGCGGGACTTGGCCAAGAGCTGCGCGCGCTCGGCCTGACCGTCGGCGACCCGCTCCAGAGCGTAGGCGTCGGCCGACTTCTTCTGTTGGATCGCGTCACGCTCGGCGCCCAGGCGCGCCTTCTCGAGGTCGCCTTTCAGGGACTCCATCTCGATCGACTTCTCGCGCTCGACCTGGGCCAATTGCTGCTCGCGCTCCTGGAGCAATTGGTCCTCCATGGCGACCAGTCGTTCCACGTCCTGGTCGGTGACCTTGCGTTCCTCGATCGCCTGCTCGTACTCGTCGTCGAAGTTCGGGCGACTCTGGGGGATCTCGATCACGCGCAGGCCGAAGGGTTGGACCGCGAGGTCCAGGCGCCGCTTGCCCGCGGCAAAGGCCGTCTGGAGCTTGGCCGGGTCGGCGATCTCCTCGGCCGTGTAGCGCCCGAACTCGTCGCGCAGGATCGAGCGCGCGTGGGCCTTGATCCACTCGGCCTTGAAGCCGTCGCCGGGCCCGCTCTCGGCCAGGACGACAGCGGCCGCCGAGGGCACCAGGGCGTACTGGATCGAGAGGAACTCGAAGCGGAAGTTCGAGCCGTCGTTGGCGCGCACGGTGAGCTTGGGCACCACCGACTGCCCGACGAACTCGTTGCCGCGCATCTCGAAGCTCTGGAAGGTCCGGTCCAGCTTGAAGATCTCCTCCGCGAAGGGCAGGAAGATCTGATAGCCGGGCTGGTTGATGACCGTGGTCTTGCCGGTGAGGTAGTTGACCTTCACCGCGACCTCTTCGGGGTCGATCGTGGTGAAGCCCAGGCGACCGCTGATCGCCATCGCTCCGCCGACCGTGAACAGCATGAACAGCAGTGCGAGGGCGACGACCGCGCGGATCGGCAGCTTGACCCCGGGATTGCGAGGGCCGCCGCCCCCGCCGGAAGTGGGCCTGGGCCCCCTGCGGGGCGGATCACCACCCCCGAGACCTTCGGGCGGGAAGACGTCCGGTATTTGGTCGCTCATGGTCGGTTCCGCCCGGCGACCGAGTCGCGGGCGGCAGTTGGGTAGCCGCCGGAGGGCGGCAAGGGAGGCACCGCGCGGGGCGGCCGGAGATGGCGCCGCAAACGAGAGGCGCGGCGCAGGATCCGTGGGCAGAAGCTCGGCGCCCGGTCGGGCGCCGCAGTGGTCCCCGCTACGCGGGGATGATCGGCCTATTCGACCAGGGCCCGACCTCGATCCGGCCCGGAATCCCCCGGATGGACGCCAAATGACGCCAGCCGTGCGAACCCGGAAGGCTCAGACGCGCTTGCGTAGGATCAGCACCACGTCGAGTTGTTCGTCGTTCAGCTCCCGGGGGCTGTCGATGTCGTAGCAGAAGTCGTAGGTCGCGACATGTTCAAGTTCGGGGACGCCCTTCAGCATCTTCCGAACTTGACGCGCGTCGTAGCTGCGGAAGGTCCAGTTGGTCTCGGAGCGCTGCTCGGATCCGTCGCCCGCAACCACCCGCAGGCGCGAGCGGACCTGCTCGGTCCGCGTGCGCTTGTCGGCGGGCCAACCCTGGATCGTGCAGATCACGTCCTTGCCCTCGGCCTTCGCGGTCCAGCGCTCGCGTGCCACCCGCTCGTCGGTGTAGTCCGAAAGGTGGAAGCCGAGCACGTAGACGCCGCCGGGGGCCAGGGCCTTGGCCACGTCGCGCAGGTGGCTGCGCGCGCCCTCTTCCGAGGCCACGTACTGGAAGGTGCAAACCAGGCAGTGCGCCAGGTGGAAGCCGGTGCCCAGGTCGAAGCCCTCCAGGGCCCCGACCGCGAGCTTGCCCCGCAGGCCGTTGGCGCGCAGCCGATCGCGGGCGTAGTCGAGCATCGGCTTCGACAGATCGAACCCCGCCACCGACCAGCCGCGCTTGCCCATCTCGACCATCAGACGACCGCTGCCGCAGGCGGGCTCGAGCACCTTGGGCTTGCGTCGCCCCGGATCACAGGTGCCGTGCTTGGCGAAGACCTGCTCCAGGAAGTCGACTTCCTGGGGCGTGTCGGTGTCGAAGATCGCGTCGTACCAACGCGGGGTCTCGTACCAGTCGAGTTCGGCGAACTTGGGCAAGTCTGGGGCTCCTTGGCGGGTGGTTCGGCCGACTCGCTCGGTCGGCCAGTGCGCTCAGTCGACCAGACTGCGCAGGACGTAGTTCAGGATGCCGCCGTGGCGGTAGTACTCACCCTCCTTGGGCGTGTCGATCCGCACCAAGGCTTCGAAGCTCGTGACCTTGCCGTCAGTGCCGGTGGCCGTCACGGCCACGCGCCCGCCCCCGGCAAAACGGCCAGCGAAGAGCGCTGCGAGTCCTCGCACGTCGAAGGTCTCGGTCCCCGTGAGTCCCAGCGATTCCGCGCTGTCGCCGGGGGCGAACTGCAGGGGCAGGATGCCCATACCGATCAGGTTCGAGCGATGGATCCGCTCGTAGCTCTCCGTGATCACGACCCGTACGCCCTGCAGCATGGGCCCCTTGGCGGCCCAGTCGCGCGACGAACCGGTGCCGTACTCCTTGCCGGCGATGACCATCGACGGGATGCCGGCGTCCTTGTAGGCCATGGCCGCGTCGTAGATCGACATCTGCTCGCCGGTTCCGTGGTGCACCGTGTAGCCGCCTTCGACCCCGGGCACCAAGCGGTTGCGGATGCGGATGTTGGCGAAGGTGCCGCGCATCATCACCTCGTGGTTGCCTCGGCGACTGCCGTAGCTGTTGAAGTCCACGGGCTCGACGCCGTGCTCCTGGAGGTAGCGGCCCGCCGGGCTGTCGGCCTTGATCGCACCGGCTGGCGAGATGTGGTCGGTCGTGACCGAGTCCCCGAGCAGCGCCAGGACGCGCGCGCCCTCGATGTCGTGGACCTCGTCGACGGTCGTCGAGAGCCCCTCGAAGTAGGGCGGGTGCTGGACGTAGGTCGACCCGGCGTCCCAGGCGTAGGTCGCGCCCTCGGGGATCTGGATCGCCTGCCAGGCCTCGCTACCGGTGTAGACGTCGGCGTAGATGCGGGCGAACTGCTCGGCCGAAACGTTGGAGCGCACGGTCTCCCGAATCTCCGCCTGGCTGGGCCAGATGTCCTTGAGGAACACTTCCTTGCCGGTCTTGTCGGTGCCGATCGGCTCGGTGGTGAGGTCGATGTCGACCCGACCGGCCAGGGCATAGGCCACCACCAGCGGCGGCGAGGCCAGGTAGTTGGCGCGGGTCAAGGCGTGGACGCGACCCTCGAAGTTGCGGTTGCCGGACAGCACCGAGGTCACTGCCAGCTTGCCACTCTCGATCGAGGCCGCGATTGGCTCGGGCAGGGGACCCGAGTTCCCGATGCAGGTGGTGCAGCCGTAGCCGACCACGTTGAAGCGCAGTTGGTCGAGGTAGCCGAGCAGTCCCGCCTGCTCGAGGTAGGCGGTGACCACCTTGGAACCGGGCGCAAGACTCGTCTTGACCCAGGGCGCCGTGGTCAGGCCGCGCTCGACGGCCTTCTTGGCGACGAGACCCGCGGCCAACATCACCGAGGGGTTCGAGGTGTTGGTGCAGCTCGTGATCGCGGCGATCACCACCGCCCCATTGTCCAGATCGAAAGAGCGACCGGCGTACTCGGTGGGCACACCGCCGGTGCGCGCGGGCGCGCCCATCTGCCCCTCGAGGACCTCGGCGAAGTTGGCCTTCACATCACCCAGGGCCACGCGGTCCTGGGGACGCTTGGGACCCGCGAGGGAGGGCACGATCGTCGACAGGTCGAGTTCCAGCCGGTCGGTGTACTCGGCTTCGACCGAGTTCGAATCGTGATAGAGCCCCTGGACCTTGGCGTAGGCCTCGGCCAGCTCGGCCTCGGCGACACGGTTGGTGAAGCGCAGGTAGGAGATCGTCTCGGCGTCGATCGGGAACAGACCGCAGGTCGCCCCGTACTCGGGTGCCATGTTGGCGATCGTGGCGCGGTCCGCCAGGGACATCTCGGGCAGGCCGGGACCGAAGAACTCGACGAACTTGCCGACCACGCCGTGGGCGCGCAGCATCTCGGTCACGCGCAGGACCATGTCGGTCGCGGTCGCGCCCTCGGGCAGCTTGCCGGTCAACTTCACGCCGACCACGTCCGGAATCAGCATCGACACGGGCTGGCCCAGCATGGCCGCCTCGGCCTCGATGCCCCCCACGCCCCAGCCGAGCACGCCCAGGCCGTTGATCATGGTGGTGTGCGAATCGGTGCCCACCACCGTGTCCGGGTAGAGCCAGTTCGACCCGCCGGCCTCGTCGGTCATCACCACGCGCGCCAGGAATTCGAGGTTGACCTGGTGCACGATGCCCGTGTCCGGCGGGACCGCCTTGAAGTGCTCGAAGGCCGTCTGACCCCAGCGCAGGAAGGAGTAGCGCTCGCGGTTGCGGGTGAACTCGAGGTCGGAGTTGATCGTGCGTGCGTCCGGGCGGCCGAAGGCGTCGACCTGCACCGAGTGGTCGATCACGAGCTCCACCGGCTGCAGCGGGTTGATGCGCTGGGGATCACCGCCGAGCTTGACCATGGCGTCGCGCATGGCGGCCAGGTCGACCACTGCGGGCACGCCCGTGAAGTCCTGCAGCAGCACGCGCCCGGGCATGTAGGCGATTTCCTGCCGCTCGCCGTCGTTCGGCTGCCAATTCGCCACCGCGCGCACGGCGTCGGCGTCGACCACGTCCCCGTCCTCGCGGCGCAGGAGGTTCTCGAGCAGAACCTTCATCGCGAAGGGCAATCGATCGACGTCGATGCCCGCTTCGCGCAGGGCCGGCAGGCTGGCGATGCGGTAGGTCTTGCCCTGGTGCTCGAAGGACTTGTGGGCGCTGAAGCTGTCGGTCATTGGACGGTGCGATGGGCGGTGCAGGAAAGCGGCTCGCAGGAGCTGCTCGCGCGGGGCGTGGCGCCCGCGCGGGGGGCGCTCCGGGGGTCTCGGAAGGGACTGTCGGGCGCCGGAGGCGCGGGGCGGTACCCGACTTCGAGGGCAGCCAGTCTAGTGACACGGCCCACCGGATTCAGCCGCCTGGGGCAGCAGTGGGACAGGGCCCGCGTGAACGCCAGGCCCTCACAAGGCCTTCCCTCGCCCCAGGCGCGGCGCTAGACTCCCCCGCGTTCGGGGACGTAGCTCAGCTGGTAGAGCGCTGCGTTCGCAACGCAGAGGTCGTGGGTTCGAGTCCCATCGTCTCCACCACCCGATCAACAGCAGCCGCGATGCCCGACCCGGGCGTCGCGGCTGTTGGCGTTCGTACGGTGCCCGTTCCTACGGTGCCAGGCACAGGACCACCGCCTAACGGGGCCCCGCGGCCGCCGTTGGCGGCCGCGGGAGCCCCGTTAGGCGGTGGTTTTGTGCCTGGCACCGTACGAACGCCAACAGCCGCGACCAGTGCCCGCAACCCAGCGGCTGTTTCTCAGCGCCGCCGCTCGGGCCGTCGCTTGCGAGGCTTGGCGTCCAGGGCTCCGCTGGCGCGGTCCCGGTCGAACTTCTCCAGAACCCGGATCAAATCCGCGCCGTAGTCCTCGAGCTGCCAGGCGGCCAGGTCCTCGACCCGCGCCAGGGCCTCGCGATCCCGCGCGCCCGACCGCACCAGGTCCAGCAGGGTCTTGCGGTTGAAGACCAGGGACAGGTCCATCCGGTCCCGCTCCGCGAGCTTCTTGCGCAGGGTCTTCAGGCGGTCGTGGAGCTCGTGGTCGAACTCGTCGAAGCCCAGGGTCCCGTCCTTGGGCGGCAACTGGGGCATCGAGTCGATGGGTCCGGCGTCCAGGCCCTCGCGGATCGCCGCCAGGAGCGGCTTGGCGAGGCGGTTCGCGGCGCTGGAGTTGATCTTGGCGGCGCGCGAGATGCCCTCGGCATCCTTCGGGCAGGCCCGAGCCAGGTCGACCAGCCCGCCGTGGGCCAGGACCTTGAAGGGCGGCACGTTGCGCTCCTGCGCCATGCGCTCGCGCGCGATGAACAGCGCGCGCAACACCGCCTGTTGGCTTCGATCCAGGGTCCGCGCGCCCTTCAGGCGCACGTACTCGTCGGGCTCGAAGGGGCGGTCCACCGGCTCGAGACGCTCCAGGCGGTCACACTCGGCCTCCATCACGTGGCGCCGACCGACCTCGTCGAGCATGACCTCGAGTCGCTCGCGCAGCTCGATCAGGTAGTGCGTGTCGAGCCGCGCGTAGCCGATCTGCTTATCCGTCAGGGGCCGCCGTCCCCAGTCCGAAAGCTGCTGTGTCTTGTCGAGCTTGACCCCGAACTGGTCCAGCAGCGCTGCGGCCAGGCCCAGGGACTCGTAGCCCATGGCGGCCAGGGCCACGCGCGTGTCGAACAGCTCCGCGAACTCGAAGCCGTGGTGCCGCTTGAGCAGCAGCACGTCGAACTCGCTGTCGTGGAAGATCTTGACCCGGCGCGGATCCGCGAAGACCTCGCCCAGCGGCTCGATATCGAGACCCACCAGGGGATCGACGATGAAGTCCTCGCCGTCCGCGGTGATCTGGATCAGGCATACACGCTCGCGGTGCTTGAAGAACGAGTCCGCCTCCGTATCGACCGCGAGCTCGTCGACGTCGTCGAGACGATCGAGCAGGGCATTGAACGACCGCTTGTCGTCGACGTAGGTGGGCGGAGGAAGGCTCAAGGCAGCAGAGTTTGGCGTGGGATGGACCGAAGAGGGCGCAAAGACGGGACGCAGAAGAGTACCGGGACGCGGGAGGCTCGAGACCCGGCTTCGCTCGAGCGCATTGCACTCCGAAGACGGCGCCTTTCGAAGACGGCGCCTTTCGAAGACAGTGCCCTTCGAAGACAGTGCCCTTCGAAAACAGAGCCCTTCGAAGACGTCGCCGTCCGGGTGCACCATGTTCCAATCGGCGCGCCGGCGGGTACAGACCTTCGCCGATTCCGATCCACCCTCTCCTCGGACCCCCGGAGGCCGCTCGATCTCGGGCGGCTCGGGGCGGGGCGCCGACCGGCGGGCGCTCATCATCAGCGCGCCGATCAGCCACGGCGCCGATCAGCCACGGCGCCAATCAGCCACGGCGCCAATCAGCACAGCACCCGTCCCAGGGGCGCCACCTCACAACCTGATGGCAGCTCCTCTTCGCCGCCACTTCGGAGCGCCGTTCAGGCAGGCACTTCGGAGCGCCGTGTAGGCAGCGCTCGACGAATCGCGGCGTGCTCCCCCAGTCGTGCGCACCAGGCGGGCGCGGGCGAGGAGGGGAAACGGTGGCGAGGGCGACGGGACTTGAACCCGCAACCTCCGGCGTGACAGGCCGGCACTCTAACCAATTGAGCTACGCCCCCACCGTTGGGGCGAGGACTCTAAACAGGGCCCGCCGGGGGGGTCAACGCCTTTCAGGACCTAATCCGTCCGCGAGCGCAGGCCTTCACCCGCGCCCGACGGTCAGCCGGTGCGAACCGCCTCGACCGGGTCCATGCGACCCATGCGCCAGATGGGGTAGAGCGCGGCCAACCAGGTCACCAAGAGTGCAGCGACCGGTGCCGCCAGGACCGCCAGGCCCGGCCCCGCCTGGGGCAGGTCGAGGCCCGACAGCACGCGCAGGGCACGGACGATGACCGGCACCAGGCCGCTGCCGAGGACCGTCCCGAGCACGCCGCCAACCGCGCCGATCACGGTCGACTCGAGCATCACCGAGCCCGCGATCTGTCCGGCGCTGGCGCCCAGGGCACGCAGCACGCCCAGCTCCTTGGCCCGCTCCGTCGCCGCCAGCAGTTGACCGTTGAGCACGCCCAGCCCCGCGAGCACCGCCGTCAGGAGCAGGATCACGTCGAAGACCAGGAAGTCCCGGTTGATGTCGGCCAGCTCCACCGCGCGGATCTCACGCCCCGAGCGGAACCCGAGCTCGCGCCCGTCCGCCATGAAGCCTGCCAGGGCCGTCTCGACCACCAGGGGGTCGGTTCCCGCCTCGAGCCGCACCGCGATGCGATCGGCAACCTCCGTGTCCACGCAAAAGTAGCGCTCCACGTGCCGATTGGCGATCAGGCCGTAGGCGCGCTCGTGGGGATCGGGGTGGTAGCCGTAGGCATCCGTGACCGCGATCACGTCGAAGGTCACCACCCCACTGTCGGGGGTCGCGACCGGTACCTGGTCGCCGACCTCGAGCCCGCGCTGCTTGGCCAGGCGGCGGCTGACGATCATGCCGCGCGCCTCGCCCAGGGCCGCGACCAGGGAGCTGTCCTTGGCCAGGGGCCCGTAGCGGCGGACCTGCTCGGGATCGACGCCGAGGATCCGGAAGGGCGCGCTGAGCCGGTGGGTCCCGACCTCCACGCCGACGACGCCCAGGTACTGCTCGAGCTCGCTCGCGACCTTGCGCCAGGACGTCCCGCCGGGCAGGCCGGAGACCCAGACCTTGTCGACCGCGGCTTCGGTGGCCCAGACGTCGGTCTCCAGGTACAGGCTGTGGGTCATGCCGCGCAGGCCGACGAAGGCCGCCGTGACGAGGGCCACCGCGGCGACCGAGGCCGCGACGCGCGTCGGTCCGCGCTCGATGGCGCGCCCGGCCAAGAGGCCCGCGAAGGGCGCGGCGCGCCGGAAGGGCTCCGCCACCCAGCGCGAGATGCGCCCCATCAGCGACGGCACCACCAGCGGCGTGCCGACCAGGAGCGCCAACACCCCCACGCCCAACAGGATTACGCCGACCAGCTCGCGGCTGCTCTCCCCCACGAGGTCGACGACCGACAGGAAGGTGATCGGCAACACGCCCACCAGCAGCAGCGCCGCGAACAGGTGGAAGCCGCGCGCCACCCCGTGGCCCGTGCCGCTCTCTTCACCGCGTAGGGCGGTGACCGTGTCCGCGCGCCCGGCCCGCAGGAGCGGGAACACCGAGCCCAACAGCGCCATCGCGACCCCCAGGGCCACCAGGGGCAGGACCTGGGTCCAGGGCACGATGAACTGGCCGGCCACGGTGTGGGTGATGCCCAGGGACGTGATCCCGTGCTCGAGCATTTCCCGCGCGAGGAGCAGTCCACCGAACAGCCCCAGAGCCCCGGCAAAGCCCGCGATCAACAGCGCCTCGAGGAAGAACGCCCGACCGATGCGCGCCCGCGACGTGCCGAGGGCGTGCAGGGTCGCGACCTCCTTGAGGCGCTCGACCAGGGACATAGAGAGGGTGTGGAAGATGACGAACAGACCCAGGGCCAGGGCCATCAGCCCGGAGAGGCGCACGCCGTTGCGGAAGGCGCGCTCGTCGGCCGCCTGCCCCACCGCGGCTCCCTGGCGCAGGTCGTAGGCGAAGTCCTCGCCCAGGCCCTGTTGCAGGCGTTCGAGGTCGACCTCGGGATCCCGCGCGATCCAGAAGGACGGTTGGACGAACACGCCTTCGAACACGTTCTGGCCGTTGACCAGGTCGATCACGGCCACGTCGCCGTTGGCGGTCCGACCGAGCTGCTCGTAGGCCAGGATGCCGGTGACCGTGAAGCGCATCGGCCGCGGCGCCGGGCCCTCGGCCTGGCGCTCGATCACCTGACCCTCGATGCAGACCTTCTTGGGCGCCCGCGGCGGTCGTGAGAGGAAGACCTGGTCGCCGGGGGCCAGCCCGGCGCGCTCGGCGGCGCGCCGCCCGAGCAGCATCCCGCGGGCCTCCGGGTCGAGGGGCAGCCCCTCGCCGGTCTCCAGGCGATAGACGCCCATGGCCGCCGCCGTCGCGGACTCGACGGCCAAGACTTGCACGGCCGCGCCGCGCCATTGGCCATCGGCCAGGTCGTCCGCGGTGACCAGGCGCCCCTCGGCGCGCAACACCGCCGTCGAGCCGCGCACGCCGGGCATGGTCGCCAGGCGCGTGCCGGCATCGTCGACGCCCGCCCGGGCCTGGACCTCGAGGTCGGCCTTCCAGCCCGCGTCGCCCTGGGGCCGCTGGCTGTGGGCGATCGTGTTGAAGTCGACGGTGAAGATCGCGACCACGGTGGCGATGCCCATGGCGACGCCGAGCACCGAGAAGATCGCGCGCCCCGGTCGGCGGCGCAGGCTGCCGCGGGCGACGGTCAGGGACAGCCCCATCAGATGTGCAGCTCCGCGAGGGTGCGGTGGACGTCCTCGACGGGGATGTTCGGGCCGTGCAGGGCGTGGGCCGGGTCGAGTTGACCGTCGACGAGGAACAGCACCCGATCGGCGAAGGCCGCGTCGCGCGGGTTGTGGGTCACCAGCAGCACGCTCTTGCCGTCCTCGTCGCAGACCTGGCGCAGCGTCTTCATGATCTCGAGGCCCGCCTGCTGCGAGAGATTGCCGGTGGGCTCGTCGCACAGGAGCACCGGTTGGTCCCCGGCCAACGCGCGCGCGATCGAGACACGCTGCATCTCGCCACCGGAGAGTTGGTGCGGCAGGGAGCGCTGCTTGCCCCCCACGCCGAAGCGCTCGAGTAGACCGCTCAACTTGCCCCGCTCGCGCTCGGGCCGTTCGCCGCGGATGGCGATCGGCAGGCCCACGTTCTCCAGCACGTTGAGGTTCGGCAGCAGGTTGAAGAACTGGAACACGAAGCCGATCTGCTCCCGGCGCAGGCGCGTGCGCTCGGCCTGGGGCAGGGCCTCGAGGTTCTTCCCGGCCAGCTCGATCGTGCCGGCGGAGGCCGAGTCGAGGCCGGCGATCAGGTGCAGCAGGCTGGACTTGCCCGAGCCGCTGGGACCCATCACGCACAGGAACTCGCCCTGGCCCAGCTCGAAGCTGACCTCGCGCAGGATCGGCGTCTGGGAGCCCGAGGGCCCGTGGAACTTGAAGACGCCCTGAAGCGCGACGGAGGCAGTCATTGGCAGCGTGGGTTGAGGAGGAGTCGGAGAGCCGCGATCAGCGCGGGGTGTGGCTGAACCAGGCGCGCTCGAACTCGCGCACGATCTCGACGGCGACCGCGCGCTCGGCTGGATTCCACTCCGAGGGCGCCGTGGACGTCAGTCGCGAGTTGGTAACGACCTGCTCGGCGTCGCTCCCGTTGGGCCAGCCGGTCCGCACCAGGAGCCGGCGCAGCGCGGCCACCTGGTCCTCGTCCCAGGGCCCCTGGGGCACCTGCATCACCGCGATCAGGGCCGCGGCGTCCTCGGGCGGCGTGTCCATCAGGCCCTGCTGGCGGCGCTCGACCACGTCCCCCATCACGACCCCCGCCGTCTCGCGGTCGAAGTCGAGGATCCAGACGGTGATCAGGGTCACGACGAACAGCACCCCGAAAGGCAGGGAGAGGAGCAGGAAGGCTCGGCTGAGCTTGCGGTCGTCGAGACCGGATTGGTCGGAGGACTCGTCGATGCGGCTGCGAGTGGTCACGGGAGCGAGGCCTGGGGTCGTTGTCGACGGGCGGAGCGGGCTGGGCGGGGGCTGGCGCCCCCACGCCCGCAGGGATCCCGGTCATCTTGGAACAATCTCCGCGCGAGAGAACACCCGAGGTCGACGGAGGTGCCCAGATCGTCCCGACCTCCATGCCAATCCCACTGCGGCGAGAACCCGGTGACCCTGGGCGCCGGCGGCAGTGGCGGTGCGGGCATCGTCCACGTGCAGAACTCCGGCGGCCTCAGCGGAGCGGGCTTGCCGGCGAGCACCGCGCCCGACACGCCGCTGGTCGAGGCCGGGGCCGCGGTCGAGGCCGCGGTCGTCGTCCTGCCTGTCGCCTGGCAAGCAGGAGGGCGCCTGTGTCGCGCTCCTACGCGGTCGCGATCTTCGCGCGGCCCCAGGCGGCCATCAGCTCGTCGAGGGAACGGCCGCGGAGGTCGCCGGCGAGCTCGTTCTCCATCGCGCGAAAGCGCGCCTCGAAGCGGCGCGCGGCGGCGCGCACGACGGCCTCCGCATCGGCCTCCACGTAGTTGGCGAGCTGCGCCGCGGCCAGGAGCACGTCGCCGAGCTCGGCCTCCACGCGATCGCGCTCGGGGCCCGGAAGCGGGGCCCGGCCGTCTGCGGCGCAACCGGCGTTCTCGAAGGCCTCTTCCAACTCGTCGAGCTCCTCGCGCAGCTTGGCCATGGCGCCGCGGGCATCGGCCCACTTGAACCCCGTGGCCATGGCCTTGGCGCCCAGGCGTTGGGCGCGCTGGACCGCCCCCATGGCCAGGGGCACGCCGGCCAGGGCGCTGGCGTCGTCGCCCTTGCGCGCGGCGCGCTCGGCCTGCTTGATTTGCTCCCAGTTGGCGATGGCGTGGGCGGCATCGTCCACCACGACATCGCCGAAGACGTGGGGGTGGCGGCGGATCAGCTTGTCCCCCACCCCACGCGCAGCGGACTCCAGATCGAAGCGCTGGTCCTCCTGGGCGACCTGGCACAACAGTGCCACCACCAGGAGCACGTCCCCGGCCTCTTCCTCGCAGGCGCGGCTGTTGCCCGACTCGATCGCTTCGACGAACTCGTGGGCCTCCTCGATCAGCGTCGGCGCCAGGGACTCGACGGTCTGCTCGCGGTCCCAGGGGCAGCCGTCCGGCGCGCGCAGCCGCTCGACGATGCGGATCAGGCGCAGGAGCTGATCCGTGCGCGGGTCGGGGGTGGACGGGACCGGCTCGAGGGGGCGGGGAGCGCTCATTGGCGCCAGGTTAGCGACCCGCCCTGGCCGGCTCAGCGGTGGTCGCCGATCGACTCGCCGCAGTGGGGGCAGAAGTTCACGGACGCCGAGGCCGACTTGGCGGCGGCCCGAGCAGCGGCGATCACCCGGCCGGTGTGGGACGGGTCGAGGGCACCGCCCAGGGTCTCGTCGATCGCTTGCTCCACGGCCTCCTCCACCAGGAGACCGAGGCGACGCTCCTCGCGGTCGCGGCGCTCACGCTCGCGCCGCCGCTCCCTCCGCGAGCGGTCCCGCTGCATCTCTTCACCGAAGGCTGCGGCCAAGAGGCCCGCCGGCGCCGCGAACACCCCGATCCCGGCGATCGCCAGGACGGCGGCCACCAGCCGGCCGGAGGGCGTGATCGGCACCACGTCCCCGTAGCCGACGGTGGTCATGGTCACGATCGCCCACCAGATCCCGTCGGCGAAGTCGCCCAGGACGCCGGGCTGCATGTCGCGTTCGAAGTAGACGATCAGGCTGGCACCGGTCAACGCCAGGACGGTGACGAACACGAGCACCACCATCAGCTCCTCGCGCACGCGGTGGATCGCCCGCCCGAACGCTCGCATCGACGGCGAGTAGCGCACGAGCTTGCCCACGCGCACCAACCGCAGGACCCGAAAGCCCCGCAGCGTGCTCATGCCCAGCGGGAACACCAGCCCCAGGCCGGGGATCAGGGTCAAGACCGGCAGGGCCGCGAGCAGGTCGACCACGGCCATCGGCGTCATCGAGTAGCGCAGCCGGGAACCAGCCGGCGCCCGATACCGCTCGTCCTCGACGCAGGACCAAAGCCGCGCCAGATACTCGATCGCGAAGAGCACCACGATCAGATCCTCGAGTCCGATCACCACGCGGTGCACGGCCGGCGGCAGACCGCTCTCCGCACCGATCACGAACAACAGGAGGTCCAGCAGGATCACCACGACGATGGCGACGTCGACGGCGTGGCTCGCGCCGCGCGAGCCCGCTGGGGCCGGCGACAACAGCGCGTTCAGTTTGTGGCGCACACCGGTCAGGATTCGGCCTCCGCGTAGCGCACGGGGTCGACCGCGCCGGCCTGCTCGAAGCCCGCAAGGCGCAGGCGGCAGGCGTCGCAACGTCCGCAGGCCAGCACGACCTCGCCGTCGACCCGCGGGTCGTAGCAGGTGTGCGTGAGACCCAGGTCCACGCCGAGCTCGGCCGCCCGCCGCACGATCTGCGCCTTGGACAGGTCCATCAGCGGGGCGTGCACGCGGTAGCTGGAGCGGCCGTCGACACCGGCGGCCGTGGCCAGGCGCGCCAAGTTCTCGAAGGCGCGCAGGAATTCGGGGCGGCAGTCGGGATAGCCGGAGTAGTCCACCGCGTTGACGCCGATGAACAGGTCGCTGGCGCCGAGGATCTCCGCCCAGCCCAGGGCCACCGACAGGAAGACCGTGTTGCGCGCGGGCACGTAGGTCACCGGGACGCCGCGACCGATCTCTTCGTCGCTGCGGTCCTTGGGCACGTCGATGGCGTCGGTCAGGGCCGAGCCGCCGAGGGCCGAGAGGTCGATCGTGACCACCCGGTGGTCCGCCACCACGAGCGCCGCGCAGACCCGTACTGCGGCGTCGAGCTCGACCGCGTGCCGCTGCCCGTAGCGGAAGCTCAGGGCGTGGGGCTCGAAGCCGGCGGCCCGCGCCTCGGCCAGGACCACGGCGGAGTCCATGCCCCCCGAGGCCAGGCACACCGCGGCGGGCCGCTTCGCTGCATCGTCCATCGCCGCCGAGGATAGCCTCGGCGGCGAGGGGAAACGACGTCCGCCCGAGTGCGATCAGCCGTTGGTGGTGCCGTCCGTGGGGGCGGTGTCCCCGGACTCGCCGACCCGTGCGAAACGAGCCTTCTCCGCGGTATCGACGGTGCGCAGCATGCGCGCCAGTTCGGCCAGGTTGGCCCCGGTGCCCTGGACCAGGAGGCTCCCCGAGGTTCCCGCCGGGACCATGTTGAGGCTGCTCTGGTCGGTGACGAGCGACCGCAGGGAGTTGGAGAGTTGGCGCACGTCCACGTACTCCAGGTGCAGGACCGTCTCGATCAGGAGGGCGTGGTGCTCGGCGTAGTCGTCCAGGCGCTCGCCCGGGATCGCCCGGTAGTGACGCGGCCCGTTGCGGCTCTGCCCGTTGTAGTTGTCGATGATCGCCAAGAGTCGCGGGCTCGAGGCGCGCAGCTCGACCATCAGGAAGCCCTCCTGGGAGATCAGGCTCTCGAAGAAGGACCAAGCGGCCTCCGGTGCGATCTGTGTGTCCGCCAACAGACCCGTGGGCGACTCGGCCAGGCGCCCCAGGGCTGACGCCGAGGCGCGGATCGAGACACCCGTGAGCTGGGAGATCTGGGCCACCAGCTCGGACAGGTTCGCGCGCCCCGCTCCGATCACGAGCGGCCCGCTCGGCAGGGGCAGCACCGGTTCCGGCGCGCTCGCCTCGGCGACCTCCTGGGGTTCCAGCAGGGCAGTAAGGACCGGGAGCGACGCCTGTTCGACCTGAGCTCGCGGCGACGGCGCGACGAGGGGCAGGGCGAGGGCGAAGGCGCTTGCAACGGCCAGGGGTGAGTTCATTTCGATCTCCGGTTGAAGGACGCGACGAGGGCAGGCGACTCCCCATTGGCCGCCTCGCGGCTTGGGACGACGCTGGGCGCCGCCGCTTCCCCGAAAGCCGCCCACGCCAGCCCGGTCGCCTTGTCGGGCACTGGCCGCCGGCCTACAGTCCTGCGCCCAAAACGCTGCGCTGCGACCCCGCTCCTGCCTGGCAACCCGCTCCCGAGCCCTTCCCCAAATGACCGCCACCAAAGACCAGATCCTCGCCGAGCTGGCGAAGATCATCGACCCCGACCTGGGGCGCGACATCGTCAGCCTCGGCTTCATCACCAAGGTCGCCGAATGCGACGGCATCGTCGGCGTGACGATCAACCTGACCACGCCGGCCTGCCCGGTGAAGGATCAGATGAAGGCCAAGGCCGAGGACCTGATCCGCGCCCTGCCCGGCGTCAAGCAGGTCAACGTGGAGATGACCGCGGAGGTGCGCGGCCAGAAGGAGACGCGCCCGATCGCGCCCGAGGTCAAGCACATCATCGCCGTGTCCTCGGGCAAGGGTGGCGTGGGCAAGAGCACCGCGACGATCAACCTGGCGGTGGCGCTGGCCCAGACCGGTGCCAAGGTCGGCATCGTCGACTGCGACGTCTACGGCCCCGACGTGCCGATGATGATGGGCCTCAAGGGCGAGCCGCAGACAACGCCCGATCGCAAGCTGATCCCCAAGGAGCGGCACGGGGTCAAGACCATGTCGATCGGCTACCTGTTGGCCGACGAGAAGCCGGTGGTCTGGCGCGGACCGATGGTCCACAAGCTGATCGAACAGTTCCTCTCCGACGTGGAGTGGGGCCAGCTCGACTACCTCCTGGTCGACATGCCCCCGGGCACGGGTGACGCGCAGCTCAGCTTGGCGCAGATCGTGCCGCTGACCGGTGCGGTGCTGGTCACGACGCCCCAGGCCGTGTCGACCTTCGACGTGGGCAAGGCGATCGGGATGTTCGCCCAGGTCGGGGTGGAGATCCTCGGCATCGTCGAGAACATGGCCGGCTATGCCGTCGAAGGCCGAATCGAGGGCGCCGGCGCGGGCCAGAAGGTCTCGATCCGCACGGGCCTCGGGAACCTCGAGGTCGCCACCGACGCCGAGGGCATCTTCCGCACCGTGGTCGACGTCTTCGGCTCCGGCGGAGCGCAGGCCCTGGCCGACAAGCACGGCTTCCCGGTGCTCGGTCGGATCCCGCTCAACCCGATCGTGCGCCTGGGCGGCGACGGCGGCGACCCGGTGATCATCGCGGACCCCGATGCCCTCGAGGCGCGCATCTTCCGCGAGATCGCCGGCAAGCTGGCCCAGCGCGTGGCCGTGCGTGAGTTCTCGGAGCTGCCGATCCTGCAGTAGCGGGCGGCGCGGGCGTACCGGGCGTACGGTGGCGGGACCATTTGTCCCACGCAGCGGGCCCCCAGCATCGCCGACGGCGATGCTGGGGGCCCGCTGCGTGGGACAAATGGTCCCGCCACCGTACGCCCGGTACGCCCGCGCCGCCGCCCGCCCGCTCGCTACAGGAAGCTCACCACCCGGTCGACCTCGTCCGCGCTGCCCATCACGACGCTCGTGCGCTGGTGCACCTCGGTGGGCTCGATCTCCATCAGGCGACCCGCTCCCGCCAGGGCCTTGCCCCCCGCCTGTTCCATCAGCATCGCCATGGGGTTGGCCTCGTACATCAGGCGCAGCTTGCCGTTCGGGGCCTTCTTCGTCGGCGGGTACAGGAACACGCCGCCCTTGAGCAGGGTGCGGTGGACATCCGCCACCATCGCCCCGGCGTAACGCGACGAGTAGCCGTTGTCCTGGGCCCAGTCCAGGTAGCGCTGGTAGCCCTCGGGGAACTGCTTGCGGTTGCCCTCGTTGCAGGAGTAGGTCTTGCCGGTCTGGGGCACGCGCAGGTTCGGCTCCACCAACAGGAACGCGCCGATGCTGGGGTCGAGCACGAACATCTGCACGCCCGAGCCCGTGGTCAGCACGAAGACCGTCGACGAGCCGTACAGGATGTAGCCGGCCGCCGCCTGCTGCACCCCGGGCTGCAGCACCGAGGCGGTGGCGCTCGGCGCGCGACGGTCGTGGCGCAGGATCGAGAAGATCGTGCCCACGCCCCCGGCCACGTCCAGGTTCGACGAGCCGTCGAGGGGATCGAACAGCACGCAGTAGCGCCGCTGGCCGCTGGGATCGTCGCGCATCACCAGGGGCTCGTCGTTCTCCTCGGAGGCGACGATCGCCACGCCCTCGCGGTTGCCGAGGGCGCGGATCAGCACCTCGTTGGCGATCACGTCGAGCTTCTGCTGCTGCTCGCCCTGGACGTTGTCCGAGTCCAGGGCGCCGAGCACGTCCTCGAGCCGGGCCCGACGCATCTTGGAAGCGATGATCTTGGCCGACACCGCCAGGGCCGAGAGGATCCAGGAGAAGGTCCCCGAGGCGCCGGGGTGCTTGAACTCCTCGGCCAGGATGTGACTTTGGAGGGTGGTGATCTGCCGCAGGTCGGCGGCGGCCCGGGGGGTGCTGGTCGCGGTCATGGCGGCAGAGATTATCGGCCGACGAGCCCCGGGTCGTGAGTTCAGTGCAAGTCCGCGCTCACCGCGATCCCACTCTCACCGACTGCCGAGGGGCAGCTCGGCGACCATCCGCGCGGCCAGCTCGCGGATCCGCGCCACGCGCTGCTCCAGGGGCATCGTGCGGGAGGCCATGCCCGTCAGGGCGCCACGCCAGAGCAGGTCTCCGGTCAGCCCGTCCGCCGCCAGGACGACGATCGAGCCCTTCGCGCGGCCTTCGGAGGGCTCGGTGACCCAGTCGCTGGAGAGGCCGAAGCGATCGGGCATCTCGTCCGGCTTCAGCTCCTCGTCCAAGCCCACCACGTAGGCGATTCGCAGGGTCGCGGCCTCCGACGAGATGCGCCGCCAGCGCCGGTCGACCATGGCCGCGTCGAAGGCCTCGCGGAAGGCCTGGTCCACGGCCTGGCGCTCGGAGTCCACCGACCAGCGGACTCCCGAGCCGCGGGCGAAGGAGTAGGTCCCGCTGGCCGGCAGGGCGATGCCCGCCTTCTGGATCGAGCTGACCGTGACCTCGCCGATCTCCTCCAGCTGTCCGGAGGTCGAGCTGCACGCCCCGAGGAGGAGGGCAAGGGTCGCGAGGACGCAGGCTTGGAGTCTGTTCACGGTCGGCACCAGTTGGAGAGGATCGCGGGGGGCGCCAGCACGATACGAACATCGCAGCCCCGCGGGCGCCGGGGACTCGATCAGGGCCGCAGGGGCCAGGTGAGCTCGCGCCCCCCGGCGGGCGAGCGCAGCTGCTCGCGACCGCTCGGCAGGCTGACCCGATCGAAGGGCCGCCCGGTGAAGGGATCCGTGCGCGAGGCGAGGCTGGCGGCCAAGGCCGGCTCGCCACCCCTCAACCCGGCCAGGGCACAGAGCATCATCCGCAGGCTCCTAGCCAGGGCCGCCCTGAACCGGCGTCAGCGACTCGACCACCCCTCCGGCCCGCCCACAACGTCCTCAAAGACTGGCGGATGAACTACTGTCCCATGCGCCCCATTCCTCGCTGGGTCCGTTCCGCCGGCCACGTATCCAGCCGGCGGAAGGGCTGGTGCTGCGGGGAGTCTAGCCATCTGACAAGCAACCCCAGGACCCACGCCCCCTCTCGAGGCCCTGGACCGAAGATGGGGAGCAGAGCACGCGGCCGAGCGTCCAAGGATTTCGTAGCCCAAACTGGGGGGCTGCGCAATTCGCGCTACCCTTGCGGTAGCCCGCTTGCAGGAACCCGAAAGCCATAGGGAGCTGAGCATGAATGAGCGCTACTTCGCGCTGCTTATTGGAGTTAACCGGTATGTCGATCCACAACTGCCCCCCCTGAGTTTTGCCGAGAAAGACTGCTCCGATCTACGTGACGCATTAGGAGATCCAGCCGGGGGCTGCTTCCATCCATCCAACATCGAACTCTTGCTTGGCGAGGACGCGACCACCGACGCTGTAGAGACGGCTCTACATCGAACTGTAGTCAGTCAACGCCAAGCGGGCGACACGGTTCTTGTCTACTTTTCGGGGCATGGATTCACTCGTGACATTGGCGGCCGCAGGCACGCGTACATTGCCACGCACGACGTTTCAATCCGATCCCTCCTGACGAATCCGCAGCGCGGCCTTCGAATGGACTTCCTCCATCGTGAGATATTGCTACAGGGGGCAGCAGATCGAGTGATCTGTATTCTGGACTGCTGCAATAGCGGGTCCATTGTCCCCGCACCGATTCGCGACACAAAGTCTGGGTCCGACGGAGTTCTCTACGCACCTGCAGCGACCCTCCGTCGATCAGCCGATCAGACCGGCACCGACCTGGTTGACCGAGGCTTCCTGGCCGACGGAACCGGGCGCATTGCCCTTGTCGCGTGCCCCCATGATGCGGTCTCAAGGGAGAGTCCCTCACTCGAGAACGGCGTGTTTACACACTTTCTTATTCGCGGGCTGCGGGGTGCCGCATCAGAGATCGACACCGGCGAAGTCACCGTCGATAGCCTCCTGGCTCATGTCCGCACATCGACTCCAGCCGATCAGCCTCCGGGCCGCTATGGTCAAGATTTTGGAAGGATTGTCCTCTCCCGTCCGGGAACAGGGAGGACTGATCCATCAACTGCGCCAATTCGATTCCAAATCTCCAGCGAGCGAGCTCCAGGTGACGCGCCAGCTGTGACGCCGCTCAGTCACCACCTCGACTCCTCACTGAGTTTCTGCACGAGATTCAGAGGCGAGCTCGACCGGGCGTCTGCTGAACAAGGCGCTAACCTTGATGCAGTTATCTTGCGTGCACTATCCGCCTGCGCTGGTGCTTCCCTAACCTTCATTCTGCGCGAGGAACGGGAGACGTGGGCCGTACGAGGTCGGAGCCCGAACGACGTCGCGGAAGGCAACCGAGGAAGCCTGCTTGAGGGCGCTGTCCGCGCAATCGGCCCTAGCCTTGAGAATGGAACTCTATTCTCACGATTCCAGCACGGAATCATCGCTCGGCATCCCGACAAAGGCGAGGTGCTCGGTGTCCCGCTAACCAGCCAGAACCCGCGAGAGGCTGCGATCCTATGCTCGAAGGAAGCAGAATTCGGAATCAAGTCCGACTGGCTCGGCCGTCTCGTTCAGGCAGTGTACGAATCGAGCAGGCAGCTTACGTCTATCAACCCAGCTCTCATCGAAGGCCACGCCCTCGACCAGCTCAAGTCCACCTACGGATTCCTACCGAAGCCACACATTGATAGGCGCTTTGAGCTGTTCACGGACCGCCTTAATGAACTCATCATCCACTTCGAACCAATTGTCCGCCTCAGCCCGACGGAGCTTCATATTTGCGGATGGGAAGCGCTTGCGCGTGATCCACTGTCCCTCGTCGCCCCAACTGACCTATTCGAAGCCGCAAAACTTTGGGGTGTGGATTTCTCTACCGAGCTCGACCTCAAGCTCTTGAGGAAGGCGGTGCAGTCATATCGAGAGGCCCGATCGGCGACCAGGGATCAACGGCGCCCTGAGGATGTTCAAGATCTCTCAGTAAACGTATTTGCCTCCACACTAAATCGAGCAGCCTACGAAGATGCGCTTGAAGACATCCTCGCTGACGGCCTGATCCTTCCCGAGCGCCTAATTCTTGAAATATCCGAAAGCACTCAGATACCAATGGCGGGGGCCGACCGCGGCGAAACCCTGGCTCGATTCCGGATTAGACTTAGTGAGTTCGTGGCGCGATTAGGCGTCAGCTTTGCAATCGACGACTTCGGAGTCGGCGAAGGTTCGATCGAGAGGCTAACCGGCCTGTCTCCAGAGTGCGTAAAGGTCGACCGAAGCGTCCTTCAGAATAGGTTTGCTGCCGCGACGATCCAGTTTGTACTGCAATTGGCGGGTCAAGAGAGGCTTCGACCTGCAAGAGTGATAGTTGAGGGCGTCGACGGTGAGAGCCTATTGGGAATCGAGGACCTGTACGCTCTCGGTGTCCGATACATCCAGGGCTACGTCGTTCGACGGGCAGCGGCAACCCTGGGCCGGCTAGACAGGGAAGTTGCAGAAGCCCTGATGGTGCGATTGCGGAATGGAGAGTGACGTATCCGGGCTGTGCTGCCTCACCTGCGGCCGCGCCAACGCTCTCAATCAGTGCTCGAATGCGACGCGATGGTGACTCGATTGCGCCCGAGCTCTTTGGACGAGTAAAGGGCTCCATCGGCCATGCGTATAAGATGCTCAATGTCGAGGATTCCCGGCTCGTACTCGGCCACGCCGACGCTGACCGTTACGTTGCGCCTGAACCTGCCAAACTCGACCACGTTCTCTTCTACGGCCGATCGCACCCTCTCGGCAGTGTGGGTGGCCACATCGATCGCGGCGCCCGGGCAGATCACCAAGAACTCCTCCCCGCCCATGCGCGCCGCCAGGTCCTGACGCCGCAGGGACTGCCGGAGGACCCGGGAGGTCTCCTGCAGCACGACGTCGCCGACGTCGTGGCCGTAGTCGTCGTTGACCCGCTTGAAGTGATCGATGTCGAGGGCCACGACCGAGATCGACGTGTCCGTATCCATGGCGTGCTTCCAGGTGCGCTCGAAGTGCGCCATGGCGCAGCGCCGGTTCGGCAGCTTGGTCAGGAAGTCCGTGTTGGCGGCCTCCTTGAGCTGCCGGTTGAGGCGCGTCATCTGTATGGCGTTCTTCATGTGGATCTCCTGGTCGCGCTCGACCTGCTCCTGCAGGCGCACCAGGCGGATCCCCGCCCGCAACCGCGCGAGCAGCACCCGCGGGATGAAGGGCTTGGTGATAAAGTCGTCTGCGCCCGCCTCGAAGCCCTCGAGGACCAGCTCTTCGTTGCTGTCGCCGGTCAGAAGCAGTATGTAGATGCGCTTGCCGAAGCGCGAGCGGCGCAGAGCCATGCAGAGGTCAAGCCCGTTCAGGTCGGGCATGTTCAGGTCAGTGACGATCACCTGCGGGCGCAGCTTCAGGGTCACCGCCAAGGCTTCGCGACCATTGCGGGCCGTGTGGACCTCGTGACCAGCTTCCTTCAGGTGCCGGACCAGGCCCCGGAGCGAGAGGGGGTCGTCGTCCACCGCCAGCACGCGCACCGGCGGTTCGAAGGGCTCGACCACTCTATTACCGGACAGCTGCTTGTTGCCGGACAGCTGCTGCTCAAGGTTGGCCGAGCGCACCCGTTCTGCCATATCCTCGGTGGGCAGCTTGAGCACCGCGCCCCATTCGACCCAGTCGGCGACGACCTCGTCGCAAAGCTCCGCCAGGTCGATGTCACAGGCGTAGAGACGGCGACGCAGCAGGTTGAGCTGCTCGAGCAGGGCCGGATCGGCCTGGCGTCCGGCCACGCAGTAATTGGCTATGATCGAGCCGTCCACCAGCACCTGGAGGAGCTGCATCGAGCTCTCGTCCAGCAGGTCTTCGCCGGTCTCGTCCTCCAGATTCATGACCACGTCCTGGAAGCGCTCGGGGAGCCCCCAGTCGGCCATCAGGTACGCGGCGACCTTGCTGTTGCAGCTCGGGGTATCAAGTCCACCTGTAGCCCGGCCAAGCTGGTCCACCCCGGCGGCGGGGTGATGGGCGGGTGAGATCGGCCAGGCTGGTCCACCCTGGTTCGGCCAAGCTGGTCCACCTCAGCTCGGCCAAGCTGGTCCACCGCCGCCAGTCCCGAAGGTCCTCCCGCCGGTCTACTGACCGCCCTCATCCTCTTCGGCTCCCACGAGCCAAGGAGGATGGATGGGCGCCAGGAGGACCGACATGCACAGACTTCAGGAGATGCTCCGCCTGCACAGGCTGGGGCAGGGATCGCGAGGGATCGCGCGACAGCTGCACATTGGGCGGGACACGATCCGTGCCTACATGCGCGCGCTCGCTACGGCGGGGCTGCTCGAGGGCGCGCCTAACGAGCTGCCCGACCTCGATCAGCTGCGAGCGGCAGTCGAGGAGCACGTCCAGTCGAGGCAGGCGCCGCAGCAGCGCTCCTCGGTCGAGCGGTGGGTCGCGACGATCGAGCGGCTGCGGAAGAAGGGGGCCGGGCCGAGTGCGATCCACGACTGGCTACGCCTGAACGAGCCGGACTTCGACGGCAGCCTCTCGGCCATCAAGCGTCTGGTGCTGCGACTCGCCGACGCGGAGGGTCCCAAGCCGACGGACGTAGCCATCTCCGTCGAGACGACCGCGGGCGAGGTGGCCCAGGTCGACTTCGGCTACGTCGGGAAGCGCTACGACCCCGAGCGCGGCGTCTTGCGCAAGAGCTGGCTCTTCGTGATGACGCTCGGCTGCAGCCGCCACATGCACACCCAGATCGTCTTCGACCAGAAGATCGAGACCTGGGTGAGGCTGCATGTCGAGGCGTTCGAGTACTTCGGCGGCGTGCCGCGCGTCATCGTGCCCGACAACTTGAAGGCGGCAGTGATTCGGGCCTCGTTCGGCGTGGACGGCGAACCCGTCTTGAACCGCACGTACGTCGAACTCGCACGCTATTACGGATTCCAGATCGACCCGACGCCGCCACGCGCGCCGGAGAAGAAGGGCAAGGTCGAGCGCGGAGTGCGCTACACGAAGGGAAACTTCTTCGCTACGCACGAGTCCGTCGACATCCACGAGGACCGGCGGGCGCTGCGGCGCTGGACGCTGGAGATCGCAGGGCGGCGCCGGCACGGGACGACTGGCCGCGCACCGCTCGAGTACTTCGAGGAGGAAGAGCGCGCTGCCCTGCTGAGCTTGCCGCAGTCGCGGTGGGAGCTCGTGATCTGGAAGAAGGCACGCCTGCATCGTGACAGCCACGTCCAGGTCGACGGCGCCTTCTACTCCGCGCCGTGGACCTTGCTGGGCCAAGACCTCTGGCTGCGCTGCACGACGCACTCGATTGTGATCTACGCCGAGGACTGCCGTCTTCACGCTCATTCGCGTGTGCCGCGCGGCAAGCGCAGCACGATCGAGTCGCATCTCCCCGAGCACCGCCGTGACCTCCGGCACCGCAGCCGCGAGCACTGGATCGTGCGTGCTCGGGTGATCGGTGAGGAGGTCGAAGTGCTCGCTGCCGCGATCTTCGACTCCGACGATGTGCTCTACCAGCTGCGCAAGGTGCAGGCGGTCGTCACGCATCTCGAGGGCTTTCCGCGCGAGCGCGCACGCGCGACGGCCAGACGCGCGCTGCACTTCGGCTGCCTCGAGTACCGCAGCATCAAGAGCATCCTCAAGCAGGGGCTCGACCTCGAGCCCCTGCCGGAGGAGTCCGGGCGAGCGTGGTCTCAGGGATCGATGTTCGCCCGCAACCCGAGCGAAACGCTCACAGCAATCCAGGAGAAGACCCATGGCGATCGCCGATGACCTCGTCCCCGTACTCAAGAAGCTCCGGCTCTCGGGCGTGCTTCAGACGCTCGACCTGCGCACGAAGGAAGCCGTCGATGCGGATCTCAGCCACTCCGAATTCCTCTTCCGCCTCTGCAGCGACGAGGTCGAGCGGCGCGACTCGAAGCAGCTCGAGATGCGCTTGCGACGCGCGACCTTCGAAACCACCAAGCGGCTCGACGACTTCGAGTGGTCCTTCAACCCGCAGATCCCCAAGACCAAGATCATCGACCTCGCGACCTGTGGCTTCGTCGCGAAGCAGGAGAACGTGCTGCTGATCGGGCCTGCCGGCGTCGGCAAGAGCCACATCGCCCAGGCGCTGGGAGAACGCGCTTGCCGCGCTGGCCACTCAGCGCTGTACACGACCGCCCACCGGATGCTCACCCAGCTGCGGTCGTCACGGGCCGACCAAGGCTGGGACAAGCGGCTCCTGCGTTACACAACGCCGGACGTGCTGATCCTCGATGACCTCGGCCTGCGGCCGCTCGAAGGTGACGAGCCGATCGACCTGTACGAGGTGATCCGAGCTCGCTACGAGCGGGGCTCGATCGTGGTCACGTCGAACCGCGCCATCGAGGAGTGGTACCCGCTCTTCCGCGACGACCTGATGGCCTCCGCCGCGATGGACCGCTTGCTCCACCACTCGCACGTCCTGGTGATGGAAGGGAGCTCCTACCGCAACCCGCCGACCAAAGGGCGCGAGGCTGTCTGATGCCCCGATCGAGGTGGACCAGCTTGGCCGAACTGGAGGATCTGTTTTTCCAGCCCCTCCTGGGCGCCCCTTTCTGGCGCTCCGAACCTCCCTTGCCGAGCACTCAATGACTGATTTCCGAGGGCACTGAGCTGGACCAGCTTGGCCGAACTGAGGGTGGACCTGACCAGCCGAACCTTGACACTTGCTGCGGTTGATGCGGAAGGCCTCGCCCTCGAGCAGCTTGAGATCGGTGCTGGGGTCCGCCGCCATGCGGTCAAGGATCTGGGCATAGTCCCCCGGGTGGGTGCTGGCCAGGGCTAGCTCGCCGATGCCCGCCATGAGGCCGCAGGTGAAGGCCTCGGCCGGGTCCGCGCGGCCCATCTCGCGGCTGAGCATGGACGCGGCGATCCCGCGTGCCAGGGACTTGGACCAGTAGCCGTCGTAGTCGAAGCGGGCACAGATGCCAGACCGGTTGCCGGTCACCAGGGTGAAACCCAGCGCGACCGTCGAAACCGTCTTCAGCCCCAGGCGCATCGAGGCCTCGTTGAGGTTCGAGATGGGACGACCGGTGGCGCCCTGCGCCGATCTCGCCAGCTTGACAATCCGACCGGTGAGGGCCGGGTCGGCCTCCATCGTCTCGATCAGCTCGACGATCGAGCAGTCCTCCCCTTGCGTGAGCGCGAGAATGCGCAAGCCGACGCCGCTAGGCGAGGGGAGGTGACCTGTTGCCTTCAGCTTCGCGAATTCCTTCCGAGACATTTGGTCAAGCCGAGTCGAGGATATCTTGCTGGGGGGGGCTGTCGATTACAGTCGCGTGGGTGATCCCGCCAATCAAGATCTACCACATAGCCCAATTTACAGCCGTTATCGTGATGTTGAGGCTTCAGATATGGAAAACTCTTCCCTGATGTTGCATTGTCCTGGCCTCACGCCGCCGGTGGAAGCCAATGAAGCAAGCGCCTGAGGTCTCGCTCGGCGTCGTCGCACCTGGCGAACGTGAGCACGAGGCGGCCGTGCGGACGGATGAAACGCGCGACACGCTCGATGAGTCGCTTGCGAACGGTATCGATTCGCTCCAACGCCCAAGGCATGCCCTCGTCGTCGTGTTCTTCGTTGTGCGCGACTGGACGGCCTGCATCTGCAGTTCGCGGCCCAGGGCGTGCGCGATGAGGTTGCAGAGCATGTAGATCTGGTTGCCGGTCTGCAGGCGCGACGGAGGTAGGCGAACGCGAGCTGGGACTTATCCTCGGCGCAGGTAGCCTCCTGCGAGCCGCGACCGTTGTGGAAGAGCAGCAGCGCCGCGTGCGACAGACGCTTGTTCGCCATCGCGATCTTGTACTCCAAGTCGCGCTCGACCGGCTCGAACAGGTCGAGTTGGATCCGAATCTGGCAAAGCTTGGCGACTCTTCGGCGATAGACAACGCAGCAGTAGGACCTCCGCGACTCCTTGCTCGGGCGCCACAACAAGACGAAGTAGCTCCACTCGTCGTTGATTCGCCACTAGAGCCGCCGGTCCTTGACGATCGCCTCGAGTTCGGAGATGCGTTCGAAGGGCACGCTCACCGGGAACTCGATCCCGGTCCCGTGCAGGCTGGAACAGGTCGCGTCGCTGTAGTGCGCGCCATCGATACGCAGCTCGAGCGCGCCCACGAATCCGGGTTCACGCTGGCGATCTTGGAGTTCCAGCATGAACTCTAGCGCGCCTCGGGTGTCGTGGCAGTTGCCTGCGCGATGCAGGATGTCGTACGCCTGGCCGGTCTGGGCCATGACGGCGAAGAGCGGGTAGTAGATGCGAGCGCACTTTTTTTCGAGGGGGATTCAGGGTTTGATGTGGGATGAAGGCTTGAGATCAAGCCCGCCGAGGTGGAAGTAGATCGCGTTCCGGAATCGCTCCCTGTTGCGGAATCCGCATGCCATGCGCTCCACGCGCTGGATCTTGGCGTTGACGGACTCGGCCACTCCGTTGGTCACGCCGAGGACGACGGCGTTGAGGATCCCGTAGAGGTGGTCGCTGACCATGCGAGCGACACGAACGATGTGGGGCAGCCTGGAGCGCCTCGCCCATGCCAGCCACTTGGTCCAGCCCTTCCTCGCCCAGGTCTTGCTCTGGTAGCTCCAGAGCCCCTTCGCCGCTTCGCGGATACTCCAGGCCCGAACCGTCTTGATGGCGACCCGCCGAACGGCCTCGAAGCTGCGACGGGTGGTGTCGCGCATGTCGCTCGCGTTCCGAAGCCACGTGTACTTCGTGCCAACGAGCGTTCGGTCTCTCTCGGCGAGGAACGCCTTGTGCTCTCCACGTCGAGTACGGTCGACGGCGTCGCCGAGATGCTGCGCGACGTGGAGTCGGTCGAAGCAGATCTTCTCGTCAGCTCGATGAAGGAAGAACTCTGTGGCCGCGATGTAGGGCTTCCACACGTCCATCGAGACGGCTCGATCTCCATCATCTCGGAGGGATCGAACTGATCGAAGAAGTTGCCGAGGCTCTCCTTCCGCCGATCGTCGGCGACGTACAGCACACCACCGGTGTCGATGTCGGTAACGACCGTCACGTACTCGTGGCGCTTCTGGAAAGAGGTCTCGTCCACAGTGATGCGACGAGGCGCGACATCCTCTCGACGCTCAAGACCTCTCTGGACGGCCCGCCGCATGATCCCGTCGACCTGGTTCCAGGAGATTCGCAAGCGGCGACTCACTGCCGCGATCGGCGCCTCGAGCAGCCAGCCGATGGCGTACGCCTCGAAGGCAGAGGTGAACCGCGAACCGGGGTCGCCCCAGGGAACGGCGACTTGCCTAACGCCATGCTCCGAGCAGCGAATGCGCGGCACCTGGGCGATGATCACCGTGCGGTACTCGCAGGTGTCGAGGTGACGCCACTTTCGCTCCCGTCGGTCGTGAACGCCGCACTCTCTCTTGCACTTCGGGCACGGCAGTCGAGCTCCCTGCCTCACCTCGATGGAGACCCTCACCTCCTCCTCTCCTGCGCCCAGATCGACGCTCGACACTCCCCAGGGTTCCTTCAGCCCGAGGACCTGGGCGTAGATCTCGCTGCTCTGCATCCGGGACAAGCTACTCCACCTGTCCAGGGCCGTCCCTGGGGGCCGGCAGGCAGCCATCCCACACGAGCCCCTGAAGCCCCGCCTTTTTCATCTATCGATCGACTTCATAAGCTTTGCTGCGTGCCCTTGGATCTCACCACCGGTTAGCTACCCTGACATCACGGCGAGCCAGCAATCCACTGGATGCTCGGGCCGCAGCGGCAGATCCGCGAGGATCGCGACTCGCAACTATGCAACAGCCGGGTCTTACCGCTCAGGCAAGTTGCAGCGGGGCGCCTCAAAGGCGGGCGATCCTGCAGAGATAGGATCACCCAGATGCTCCGGCCACGCGCCAACGCCAGAGATTACTCCGAAGTCGGCTTGCTGGAGGAGCATGTGAACGCGCGGCCATTCGAGCGTCGGCAAGGCACCGGCCTAGCTCAACGAAGGCTCTCGATACACTCCCGAGTGACCTCGTACTCACGGTCCGTATACGGACAAGAAGCGACACCGTCAGACCCGTCAAACCACGACCGCGCGGCCGATGGCGTGAAAGGCAATGGCCAAATAGGTAAGAACAATCAAAACGAGCTTTCCCCAGAAGAGGGTCGCAACGGGGGCGTCAATCCAAGCAGGCTTCTCAACCTCCTCGACCAAGACTCCCCTGACATGCCATTGACTACGCTCTTGGCGCCGCATCCATCCCCCAATCAGGGCAGACGCGACGGCATACTGAGCCACGTCGAACAAGAAGTAAAATGAGACCAAACCTAGGGCGAGGAGCAGGCTTGCGGGGAGCTGGACAGCTGGGAGCACACCCGAACCCTTGAAGACCCAACAGATCGCAACCGCTGCGAACCCGAGCTTTCGACAGTTCTCAGAGAGAGCCTCTGTGTACTCCCGGTACTGCTCCCAGACTTCGGTGCTCTTCATCGAGATTCTGTTGTCCCCGGAGAAACGCCGCGTGTCCCCGGATTGTTCGTAGGGGCTGGCTTAGGACGACTTGGGCGGGCGGGCTTCGGGGGCTGGGCGGCGGGCGGAGACGTTGAGTCGCGGGAATCTGCGTGCTGGGTCATTGCTGTTCCAATTTCTCTACGAGTGGGATGACTATCCGGGCCTGTCCGCGCGGCTCCCCCATGGCTCCGAGTCGACGGCACAAGGTGGGTGGCCGCACCGCGGCCGCTTGGTACGTTTGACTGGCCATGCTAGCCGCATCGAGCCGTGGCGGCGAGTCCCAGATCGGGCGGCGTTCTGGTTGAGCTTGGTCTCTTAGTTTCAAGAACAGGAGTGGGCTTGTCACAAGGGGGATCGCCAGCGCCGCCGCGCAGCTCGCGTTGCTGCCGCGACGTCGGTGCATGGCCGCGCCCGACGAACATCCCGACGCGGCAGGCCGATGCCACTCGAGGACCGAGCGCAATTCGCGCCGGCTCACGGACTCGTGGCGAGAGGCATTGGAGCCGCGCTCGGCCCGGACTGGACCCGGTCAGGGCCGGGGCAGGGTCCAGTCGAGCGACCGGCGCCACCTGCGAACCCCCTCCGGCTCGGAGACGGCCAGTCCGGCCGAGTGGAGCGTGGTGATCCCCGCGCCGTCGTCGAGCCGCTCGAATTCGAAGCCGGTCAGGGGATCGACGTGCTCCGCGAGCGAGGCCTCGAGGGCCCGCTCGCCCCCCTCTCGCCAGTCCAGGGCGCACAGGGCCATGCGGCGGAGCGCTTCCACCTCGGCTCCATTGACCGCCAGGTCGCAGAGCTCGTCACCCCGCGTCGGCGCCCAGAGCCAGACCACGGGCTCGAGCTCGAGGTCGGGCAGGTCCACGATGCTCCCGGGGCGAAAGAGCTCGAGTCCCGCCGACTGCAGGGCCGCGCTCGCGCGATTGGCGTGGGCCAGGAAGCGCCCGTGGTTGCCCAGGGCCCGCAGCCTGCGCCACGGGGCGAAGCCGCCGCCGAGGGCGCGCGCGGCGTGATCCTCGCGGTACTCGCCCAGCAGTTCGTCCGCGCCCAGGTCCCCGCGCAGCAGGCGACAGCCCCGATGACCCAGGACCCGTTCGCCCTCGACGGCGCGCCGCACCTCGCGGGCGAGGTCGAGGCTCGCCAGGCGCGCGCTCTCGGCCGCGAGGGCGTCGCCGTCGAGCCGGCCTTGGTAGGACTCGAGCGCGTTCAGATAGAAGCGCAACAGCACCAATCGCAACCCGAGCCCCTCGCCCACGGGCGAGTCCTCGAACAGGCCAGCCATGGACCAGCGCCGATCGAGCTCCGCCGCGGCGAGCCCGGGGAACGACCCCTCGCCCGCCTCCACGGCCGCGAGCGCGGTCGCCAGCGTCAACCACGCATCGAGCGACACGACTCCCGTCAGCGCGCGCCCGTCCGCGAAGGCACCCAGGCGCTCTTGGTCGGCGAAGATCGCCCTCCAATCGGGCGCGGCCGGCTGGCCGAACTCGTGGACCACGGCGGCCAAGGGCCGCAACTCGAGCAGGGCCAGGCGCAGCAGGTCCGCGTCGATCGAGTCCTCTGCCGGCACAGTCCCGCGGTCGCGAAGGGTGTAGGCGATCGCGTAGACATTGGGAAGCTCGAGCTGCTGCCCGAGGAAGACCACGGGCCCCTCCCCCAGGCGCTCCGCGATCGAGGCGGCGAGGGCCGAGGTCGCGCTGGGGACGGTCGGCCGCAACTGCGGAAGCGGATCTTCGTCGGGGAGGTAGCCGAGATCGTCGAGGTCACCGACCAGGTCGCCGAGGGCCTGCTCGATGCCCTCGACCTGGGCCTCGGTCAGGACCAGCGGCTCGTCCACTTGATCCCACGGGTACGGGGGACCGGCGAGCAGGTCGGCGAGGCTCGGGCAGGCGCCCTGCGCCATCCGCAGCGCCCGGTCGAACTCGACGTAGGGTCGCCCAGCGCCCACCGGCTCGCGGAGCAACTCGTCGATCGTCATCGCCTGGCCCGAGCCGCGCCACCCATCGAGGGCGCGGCTGACCCGCGCGTGCTCGCGCCACAGGACGAGCGACGGCAGACCGACGGCGAGCGCGACCACCGCCAGGAGAACGACTCGGCGGCGTGAGCTGGGATTCATGGACATCAGCGTCCCCACAAGGGCCAACGGGAATCGCGACCGCCGCTGGCCGCGCTCATGCCCGCCGCCAGGAGCATCTCGCCCGACGGCCCCCTCGGGGTCCGCGCGAAGGTCGAGCCGTCGTGGGGGTCGGGATGGCGCAACAGTGCCTCCGCCAGCCCAGCCTCACCATCGAGCGCGTGGGCGAGACCGCACAGGGCCAGGCGCCGGCGGGTCTCAGTCGCGACCAGAGCTTCGGCCATCCTGGAGTAGCTGGCCCCGAACAGCGGCTCCCACTCGGAGACCCAGCGCGAGCGGGTCGGCAACGGGAGCTCAGTCAAGTCCCCGTCCAGGTGCGCTTCGAGCCCGCAGGCATCGAGGCGCTCCAGGGCCTCGGCCGCGCGCTCGAGGAACAGGCGGTGGGAGGCCAGACTCCGCAGCCAGTCGAGCCCGCCTCGGCCCTCGAGGAAGATCCGCGCCGTGTGTCCCGGCGGGTAGCTGTCGATCAGGTCGTCGGGCTCGAGCAGCCCGCGCATCAGTCGGTACACGTGGTGGCCCAGGACCCGCTCGCCGCACAGCACCGCGCGCAGCTCGGCCCGCAGATTCACGGCGGCCAGATTGGCCCTCGCTCGCTCGAGGTCGCTGCGAGCCAGCACGGGCCCGCAGACAGCCACCGTCGTCAAGTAGCGCTCGAAGCCGAGCAGACGGAGCATGAAGCTGTTCCCGAAGGGCAAGCCGCGCAAGCCCTCGATCAGGTTCCAGAGTCGCTCGAGGTCCGCGGCCGGGTCGCCGCCGGTAATCGCCGCATCCGTCGCCCGCAGCGCCAGTCCCTGGGCGAGTTCGACGTAGAAGTAGAGCCCTGGCTCGAGGGGAAAGCCGGTCTTCGACTCGCTCTGGGCCAAGCCGACGATCGGATCGAGGGGCGCGACGGGCTCCAGCCGGTCGTAGGCGGCCAGCACGGGCTCCGATTCGAGCAGGGCCAGTTGCACGAGCAGGTGCTCCGCGCTGTCGGACGCGGGAAGTGCCAGGGTCCGCTCCAAGCCGCTGTAGGCCGCGCCCAGGTCGCCGTAGAACTCTCGGCCGAAGACCTGCTCGATCTCGCCGAAGCCAACCTCAGCGGCGCGGGCCACGAGCCCCGCAGCCCGGGCGGACAGACCCTCGCCCTCGCCACCCGGCGCAAGGGATGCCGGGTAGTCGTAGATCAGGTCGGTGATGATCGGCCGCTCGCCGTCGGCCCGGCGCAGGGCCGCGTCGAATGCGAGGAAGTCCGAACCGACGCCTTGGTCCGCGCGCCGCAGGTCGTCGAAGGTGGCCGGATCGCCGCTGGCGTGCCAACGTTCGGTGGCACGCTCGATCGCAGCCGCCTCCGTGTACACGACGGCGCCGGAGGCCGCGGCCAAGAGGCCCAGGACCGTCGCTCCCCAGCGCCCCACTCGCCGCCAGAAGCGCGGCGCGCGGTCCTCAGCGCGTACGGAGTCCACGCAGGGCCGCCAGGATCGAGCGTGTGGCGTAGCTCTTGTTGAGCGTGTAGAAGTGCACGCCGGGCGCGCCGCCCGCGATCAGGTCGCGGCACTGCAGGATCGCGTGCTCGATGCCGATCGCCATCACGGCGCCCGGATCGTCGGCCACGCGCTCGAGACGCCCGAGCAGCGCCTCAGGGATCTGCGCGCCGCACATCTTGGTGAAACGTTGGATCTGCTTGACGTTGGTGATCGGCATGATCCCGGGCACGATCGGGACCTCGATCCCCATCTTGCGCGCGCGCTCGACGTACTCGAAGTAATCGCGGTTCTCGAAGAAGAGCTGCGTCGTCAGGTGGCTGGCGCCGGCGGCGACCTTCTGGCGGGCGTAGTCCAGGTCGTCGGCGCGGGTCTTCGACTCCGGGTGGCACTCGGGGTAGCAGGCGCCGCCGATGCAGACGTCGAAGTTCTGCTGGAGGAAGCCCACCAACTCCGAGGCGTAGCCGAAGCCCCCGCTCGTGCGCGTGAACTCGGTCTCGCCCTTGGGCGGATCCCCGCGCAGGGCCAGGATGTTCTCGACCCCGGCGTCCACGAGCTGCTGGACGATGGTCTTCAACTCGGCGGCCGTGTGCCCGACGCAGGTCAGGTGGGCCATGGCCGTGATCTTGAGCTCGTTCTGGATCCGAGCGATCGTCGCCAGGGTCGTCTCGCGCGTGGACCCGCCGGCACCGTAGGTCACCGACACGAAGTCCGGCGTGTGCATGTCGCGCAGCTCGGCGACGGTGCTGACCAGCTCCTCGACCGCTTCCGGCGTCTTGGGCGGGAAGAACTCGAAGCTGAAGACGGGGGCTCCCAGCCCGTGCATCTGGCTGATTCTCATTGGTCGTCGGCCCCTTCGAGCAACTGGTTGAACTTGGCGCGGTACTCGTCCTTGAAGGGGAAGCTCTCCAGCGTGTCGAGGTGCACGCAGACGGTGGTCATGCGCGCGTCGACGCAGACCTTGTCCCCCACCTCGTAGCGGTAGCGCAGCCCCAGGGAGGACTGGCCGACCTTGAAGGCGGTGACCTTCACGATCGGACGGTCGCCGAAGTAGAGCGGGTTCTTGAAGTCCACCTCGGAGTGCACGAGCGGGAACCCGATGCGCTTCTCGCGGATCAGGTAGTAGTAGCGCTCGCCCACGTGGATGTCCCAGACCTCCTCGAAGGCGGCGTGGATGAAGTTGTAGATGCGCGGGTAGTAGACGATGCCCGCCGGATCCACGTCGCCGAAGCGGACCTGCTGCTGGCAGGTGAAGATCTGGCCACTCATCGGTTCGACTCCGCCGCCCGCTCGAACAGGTCGGGCCATCGTTCGCGGACCGTGACGCAGACCATCTCGGCCAGGGCGTCGATCAGCTCACGCCCCTCGGCCGCCGTGGCCGCCGCCGGATCGCCGCAGTAGGCGTCGACCGCACCCACTTCGCGGAAGCTCTGGGCGCCCGCCTGCATCTTCTCGACCAGGTCGACCTGCACCGACGGCAGGGACTTCTGGGCCTCGGCGCGCACGCCGCCGGGGTCCGCGGCCAGCACGATCGAGGTCTCGTACTGACCGGCGTGGCAGTCGCCGCTCTGGAACTCGGCGCCCAGGGTCCCCGCCCAGCGGCGGCGGGTGTTGTCGGGGAAGACCACCACGGCCTTCTCCGCCCGCGGCTCGGCGTAGTCCTTGGCGATCCCGCGCAGCACCTTGATGTGTCCGGGCTCCAAGTGCGCGTTGCAGAGCACCACGCGCCGCACGCCCTGCTCGGAGAGGGAGTCGACCAGGTCCTCGAGCACCGCCCACAGGGTCCCCGGCCGCAGGGTCACGCGCCCCTCGAAGCCGTCGGTGAAGAAGGTCACGCCGTAGTTGACCGGCGGCAGCACGATCGCCGACACGCCCTGCTCGACCAGCAGCTCCGCCGCCCGCATGGCCTGGGCGTCGGCGATGGTCACGTCCACGTCCAGGGGCAGGTGCGGCCCGTGGGGTTCGGTCGAGCCCACCGGCACGATCGCCACCAGGTCGGGTCCGAACAGCGCGCGGGCTTCGGGCCAGGTGCGCCGAGTCAGGCGCAGTTCGTCGTTGCCGGTCAAATTGCGCCGATCAGGGTTGGAAGCTGCGCGCCTCGTCGACGAGCACGCGGCGGGCGATCTTGCCGCGGTCGTTGCGCGGCAGGTCTTCGCGCCAGCAGAACCAGCGCGGGTACTTGTAGGGCGCCAGGGTCGCCTTGAGGTGCGAGACCAGCTCGGCCGCCAGCTCGTCGTCGCCGGACACGCCGGCCACGGGCACCACGTAGGCCAGGGGCTTGACCAACTCGTCGTCCCCCTCGCGCCCGACCACGCAGACCTCGGCCACGGCGTCGTGGGTGAGCAGCGCGTTCTCGATCTCGAGCGGCGAGACCCAGATGCCGCTGACCTTGATCAGGTCGTCGCTGCGGCCCTCGTAGTAGAAGTAGCCCTGCGCGTCGCGCCGGAACACGTCGGCCGAGGTGCACCAATCGCCCTGGAAGGTCTCGATCGACTTCTTGCGGTCGCCCCAGTAGCAGATCGCGGTCGAGCCGCCGCGCACGCGCAGGCGCCCGGGTTCGTCGTCGCCGAGCACCTGGCCCTCGGGGTCGATGATCTGGGCCTCGTAGCCCTCCACCAGTCGCCCCAGGCTCCCCGCCTTCACGTCGCCCGGTCGGTTGGTGATGTAGATGTGGAACATCTCGGCCGAGCCGATGCCGTCCAGGATCTCCACGCCGGTGCGCTCCTTCCACTCGCGGTAGAGCTCGGCCGGCAGGGCCTCCCCCGCCGAGAGGGTCGCGCGCAGGGGCCCGAAGTCCAGCTCCTCGATGCGCGGCGAGCGCAGGAGGTTCGAGAACATGGTCGGCACCCCGGTCAAGAGCGTCGGCCGGTGCACGGCGATCTGCTCCAGGAGCTCGTCCACGGTCGAGCGCCCGGGGAACAGCACCGCGCAGCCCCCGAAACGCAGGGGGAACATGAGGTTGGTCCCGGTGGCGTAGCCGAAGAACAGCTTCGGCACCGAGAGGCACACGTCGTCGGGCCCATAGCCCACTACGTGCTTGGCGTAGGTCTCGGTCGAGAAGGCGAAGTCGGCTTGGGTGTGGACGCAGGCCTTGGGCTTGCCGGTCGAGCCCGAGGTGAAAAGCCAGCCGGCCAGGTCGTCGGGCCCGGTGGGCTCCACCTCGGCCGCGACGCCGGTCGCGTCCTCGGCCTGCAGGGCGTCCTCGAAGGAGGTGTACTCGCGGGAGTGCCCGCCGACCACCCACAGCTCCTTGCAGTGCCGCGCGGCCTCGAAGGCCGGGGCCAGCTCGTCCAGGTACTCGGCGTGGCCCACGACCACGCGCGCCTTGGTGTAGTCGAGGTAGTAGCGCAGGTCCTCGCGCTTGAGCAGCGGGTTGACCATGGCGAAGACGCCCCCGGCCCGCAGGATGCCGAAGAAGGTCTTCGCGAACTCGATCCCGTCGGGCAGGGCGATCAGCACCCGGTCCTCGGGGCGCACCCCAGCCCGCCGCAGGGCCGCCGCCACCTGGCAGGAGCGGTCGATCAGCCGCCCGTAGGTCCGCAGCTCGTCGCCACAGCGCAGGGCCACCTTGCCCTCGCGGCCCTCGTCGAGGCGCTCGTCGAGGAAGTAGCTCGCGAGGTTGAAACGCTCGGGCCAGGGGCCCGGGATCAGGTCGGATTGGGTCTGCATCGCCTGCCTCGGCGGTCAGAGCGTAGTGGACCCGTGGGCGAGCGCAAAGGGCGGGCAAGGGCCCGCCGAAGCTGCCTCAGCGGGCGCAGGCGGCCAGCCGGTCGCGGAACTCGCGGGCCGAGGCGTAGCGGCTGTCCAGGTCGGCGTAGAGGCCGCCGGCGATGGCCGCCTCCAGCGCGGGGTCGACCTCGATCCCCGGCGCTCGCGAAGCGATCGACGGGGGCTTGCGCTCGAGCTTGGCCTGGAAGACCTCGAGGAAGGACTTGCCGGCCCAGGGCTGGGCACCGGAAACCAGCTCGAACAGCAGGGTCGCGACGTTGTAGAGGTCCGACTGGACCGTCGGCGGGTCGCCGCCGAACTGCTCGACCGGCGCGTAGTAGGGCGTCCCGATCAGCGCCGTGCGCTCGCCCAGGTCCTTGGCGGTCCACAGGCCGTGGGTCGTGCCGCCGTCGACCAGTTGGGCCGACCAGCCGGACTTCCCACCTTCAAGCGCTTGCACGAAGACCGTGGTCGGCTTGACGTCGCCGTGGACCAGGCCGTGGCCGTGGATCTCACCGAGGCCGTCCAGCAACTGCAGGCCGAGGTCCACCACTTCGCCGGCCTCGACCCGCTCGCCCTTGCCCACGCGGTCCCGCAGGCAGACGCCCGCGGGCAGGTCGTGGATCAGGAACAGGCTCGACGACCCCAGGGGCAGGACCTCTCGCAGGGCCTGCACGTGGGGCGAGTCGACCCGACGCCAGGGCTCCCAGCTCGAGGCGAATTCGCGGGCCTCGCGCTCGCCGTCGAACAGGCTCGACGGGAAGAACTGCATCTCGCGCGGCTCTTGGCTGGCGAGGTCGAGCACCTCGAATGCGACCGACAGCCCACCCTGACGGTTGGCCTTGACGATTTCGAAGCGGTCGGCGAGACGCTTGCCGGGAACGAGGTCTCCGATCTCGGAGATTGACTGGAAGACCATGGGGGGCTCCTGCGCTGGCGACGGTTGGGGTAGGGGGACGTCGCGGAGGTACGAGCCTAGCGACCCCGAGCCGCGGGGCCGAGTCAAAGCCGGATCCGTCGCTCGCCTCGGGCCGCCGACACGGGCCGCGCGTCCAGGGTCCGAGGGTCTTGGCGCGACCCTTCCGGCGCTACGCGGAGGGCCGCTCGATGCCGGTCAGCTGGTCGTCGGGGATCACCAACCGCTGGACGGGCTCGCCGCGCACCAGGTGGCTGTCGACGAT
Organism: Engelhardtia mirabilis; assembly: GCA_007751255.1. Taxonomy (GTDB): domain Bacteria; phylum Planctomycetota; class UBA1135; order UBA1135; genus Engelhardtia; species Engelhardtia mirabilis. The sequence goes on along the minus strand of CP036296.1, from coordinate 2,097,564 downwards.
CTCGTCCACGTCGGCCAGGGTCACGCCCCCGTACCAGACCTCGTCCGGGTAGACCACGACGGTGACGCCCCGGTCGCACTGGTCGAGGCAGCCGGCCTTCTGGGCACGAACGACGCGTTTGAGTCCACGCTCGAACGTCGCCGCCTTGAAGGCCGCGGCGATCTCCTCACCACCCTTCGAGGCACAGCAGCCCCGGGGGCTGCCATCCGGGCGACGGTTGGTGCAGACGAAGAGGTGACGTTCGAACTTGGCCATGGTCGGGGGGAGGGCACGGTCGGGGGGAGGGCACGGTCGGGGGGAGGGCACGGTCGGGGGCAGGGCACGGTCGGGGGGAGGGCACAGTCCGGGGAAGACGCAGTCGGGGGCTCGCACGAAGCCGGCGGACGAAGATCGGCCTGACGAGGCCGAGCGCTCACCCATGGTAGGCGGGTGCCAGCGCCGCTCGAAGAGAGGAGAGGTCGTGGAACTCGATCGCCCGCTGGCGCGCCGCTCGACCGAGCCGGGATCGCACCTCGGGCTCCGCCAGGGCCCCGAGCGCCTCCGCGTAGGCCGACGGGTTGCCGGGCGCGACCAGGTGCGCCGCCTCCCCCACCAGGCCACGCAGCCCACCGGGGTCGACGGCCACCGCGGCCCGGCCGCTGGCCATGGCTTCGATCAACGCGAAGGGGACCAACTCCGCCTCGCAGGCGAAGGCCACCACGTCGACCATCGCGTACCAGCTCGGCACGTCCAGGACTCGGCGTCGCACGTGCATCCAGTGCAGACCCCGGGCGCGCTCCACCAGTGCTGCGCGCTGCGGGCCGTCGCCCACGAACTGAACGGCGACGTCGAGGCCGCGCTCGCGCAGCTCGGCGATGGCGTCGAGCACGAGGCCCGTGTCCTTGTCGTCGGTGGCCCGCAGGAGGCAGCCGACCAGCAGGGTCTGAGGCCCGATGCCCCGACTCGAGCGCCAGGCCGAGGGCTGGGCCCCGGGCCGGAAGCGCCCGAGGTCGACCGCCGCCAGCCGCAGCTCGACCTCCGCGCCGAGCCGACTCCAGGCCTCGGCCAGCTCCGGCGACGGCGCGATGAGCCTGTCAGCCGAGCGCAGGTCCCGGCGCAGGGCCCGCCGAGCGACGAAGCCCAGCTCGGTGGGCGGCGCTTCGTTGAGGGTCGCGAGGAGCGCGAGACCGGCACCCGCCCGCCGCGCGCGCGCTCCCAGGCGCAGGGTCGCCGTGGAATGGGTGTGCAAGCTCCGCGCTCCCCTCGAGGCGGCCAGGTCCACCAGACGCTGGGCGGCGGCCCGCTCGCCCAGATCGAGCGCCGGCAGGAAGTGCACCGGGGTCGCGGGCGCCGCAAAGTCCACGTCGACGTCCAGCGGCCGTCCCGCCAGGACGATCTCGTCGCCCATCCCATCCATGCGCGCATGGCGCACCAGCTCGATCGCCGAGCGTGCGATACCGCCGACCCCCATGTGGTCGAGCAGGTGCAGCGCGCGGGCGGCGGCCAAGGGTGAGGGCCCCGCCGTCGAGGTCGAGCTTCGAGTCATGACGGGACCCATCGCACAGGTCCGCCGACCATTCCACCAGCCCCTCGAAAGAACGCCGGGCGAGCGGGGACGATCCCCGCTCGCCCAGCCGAGTTCAGGGCGCGCTCTGGGTGACGGCGTTCGACGCGGCGAACCCGGCCGGCCCACCGGCATCCGCGAACCAGGACTGCACCCACAACTGAAGGCCGGAGCCGACCACTCCCAGGGTCGCCGACAGCGCGGCCGCGCCCTGCGAATCGGTTACGAATGGCGTCAACAGGGCCGGCGACGGCACCAGAAGTCCGCCGAAGAGCGGCAGGTCGACGGTGCTTGCACCGATCACATGGGCGCCCGGCGCCCCGGGCGGCGCGTCCTCGAGTCGCAGGTCGAGTTGCGCGCCGGTGACCAGTCCGCCGGTTCCCGACAGGAGCGACGGTCCACCCGACCCGGCCAGGCCGCCGCCGACGTCGACCCACGGGGCCAGGCTCGGGATCAGGCCCACACCCTGCCCACTGATGCTCCCGAAGACGTCCTGGGCGAGGCTGGTGAGGACCACCAAGTCGACCGCACCGTCGCCGGTGAAGTCGGCCGCGGCCAGGTCGAGTACTTCTCCTTGACCGCCGTAGCGCCGCTTCTGGTCGAAGGTCCCGTCGCCCCCATTGACCAGCACGGTCACGTCCCGTGGACCATAGGCGCTGACCACGATGTCCAAGTCGCCATCGGCCTCGACGTCCACCAACTCGAGGTTCGAAGCCCCGAAGCTGGCGGACCAAGCCACGCCGTAGCGCACCGCGGGAGCCAGGCTCCCGTCGCCGTTGCCCCGCAGCACCCAGACCGACGGGTCGGTGGTGCTGGTCTGCTGCTGGGTCACGACGTCGAGGTCCCCGTCGCCGTCGATGTCGCCGAGGGCCACCTCGCGTTGTCCTTCCGGCAGGCTGATCTGCACGGCCGGAGTGAAGCTACCGCCGCCCAGGTTCCCGAGCACCACCAGGCCCAGGGTCGTGGTGGCCACCAAGTCGTTGTCGCCGTCCCCGTCGAGGTCGCCGCCCGCGACGCCCCAGAGACCGGTCGTGTCACCCGCGACGATCTGCGGCGGGCCGAAGGCGCCGCTCCCGTCGTTCCGGCTGACGTAGAGGTACTGGACGAAGGACCCGAAGCACGCCAGCGCCTCGGCCAGGACCGCGTCCAGGTCGCCGTCTCCGTCCACGTCGACGAGCTCCAGGTCCCAGGTGCCGCAGGTGCCCACGGTCCAGTTCTGCAGCGGCCCGAAGTTGCCCGCGCCGTCGTTGATGCGCGTCTTGAGGTCGTAGGGCGGCGCGTCGACGTCGTCGGCCCAGACCAGGTCCAAGTCCGAGTCGCCGTCGAGGTCGCGCAGCTTCACGTTGCGCCCGACCTGTGGCATGCCGTAGCTCTGCGCCACACCAAAGGAGCCGCTGCCGTCGTTCCGCAGCAAGTCGACCCATCCGCCGAAACCGCCCAGTCCACCGACCACGACCACGTCCACGTCGCCATCGCCGTCCACGTCACCGGCATCCAGGTGGCGGTTGCCGAGGCCACCGGCAAGGAACGAGGGCGGCGGCGAGAAGTCCCCGTTGCCCGTGTTGAGGTGCACGGCAGCGACCAGCGACCCCCGACAGAGGTTGACCACGTCCAAGTCACCGTCGGAGTCCACGTCACCCAGCCGCACCGCGAAGGGGTCCTCGCCCGTCGGCAGCCAACCGGCGGGCGCGAAGCTCCCCGTCCCTGAGTTGGCGAACACGCCCCAACCATCGCCGAACCTGGCGACCAGATCCGGCGCGCCATCGCCGGTGACATCGCCACTGGCCAGGCGGGCGTTGCCGTTGGTCCCGGTCGGCGGCAGGATCCCGATCGGCGATGCGAGTTGACCCGTACCGTCGTTGTGGAACAGGACGTAGCCCTTGCCGCCTCCCGACGAGCCGCTGGGAACGGTAGTCTCCGTGCTCGAGTAGAAGACGTCGAGATCGCCGTCGCCGTCGACGTCGGCCAGGGCCACGCCGGCGTCGATATCCGGGATCGCGCCGGTCGCCGCGACCGTCAGGGGAGCCGCGAAGGTGCCGCTGCCGCTGTTCAGCAGGACGCTGAGTCGCTGGCGGCTGCAGGCCACGACGAGGTCGGTATCACCGTCGCCATCCATGTCGCCGGCCTCGATCCGCCAGGGCGAGATCGACAGCCCGACCAGGGAGCTCGGGTCGGCGGCGAGATAGGTGACCGTGGAGGAGAAGCTCCCCGCGCCCTGATTGAGCAGCACGGCGATGGAGTTCTGGGGAGAGGCCAGCGTCCCGTGCCGGCAGACCGCGAGGTCCTGGTCCCCGTCGCCGTCCAGGTCGGCCGCGACGAGCCCCTGCAGGCCCGCACCGACCGGGATCGGGAAGGGTCCGGTGAAGCTCCCGTCTCCCTGGTTGCGATAGAGCCCGACCGTCGTCTTCTCGCCGTTGTTGCCGTATTCGCTGACTGCGACGTCGACGTCGCCGTCGCCGTCCAAGTCGGCCAGGACCAGGTGATTGGCTGCCGCTGCCGGGTAGTGCTGGGCAGCCTCGAAGCCCCCGTGTCCATCGCCCAGGGCCACCGACAGGGCGGGCGCCTGGAACCAGTGGGTCGCGACCAGATCGAGGGCACCATCGCCATTCAGGTCGGCCAGACGGCCGTCCGTCGGCAGCTTGGCCTGGTCAGGCGAGCCCACCTCGTAGCTCCGCCACGAGGAGAACTGGGCCTGGACCGGCGCGGCGAGGAGGACGGTGGCGGGCAGTGCAGCCACGGAACGAAGGATGAAGACAGTCGACATCGGGGCGGTGTTCTGAGGGGGAGGGTCGGGCCAACCATACTCCGCTCACAATTGCCGTGCCGCCGCGCAGCTCGCTCGGTGACCACCGTCCCCGGGAGCTCCCCGGGGCCAAGGGTCCAGGACTTGGACGACTGTCCTTTCTGCGGACAGCTCGCGCCCAAGGGAGCGATCTCGGTGGCCCCCCTCGGCGGGGATCACGGGCGACATCGCGCCCGTCCAGGGGTGGCGTCGCCTCACCCCCCAGGCGTCGCGCCCTCGCGGGCCAGGACGCCCTTGCCGAGGATCACCTTCTGGATCTCACTGGCGCCCTCGTAGATCCGCAGGGCGCGGACCTCGCGGTAGAGCTGCTCGACCAGCACGCCGCGGCGCACGCCCGAGCCGCCGTGGTGTTGGACGGCGCGGTCGCAGATCCAGCCGGCCTCCTCGGTGGCGAAGAGCTTGGCGCGGGCGACGGCGTGGGGCGCGGACGGGTCGCCGGCGTCGGTCAGCTCCGCGGCCTCGCGCACGAGGAGTTGCGCCGCGCGCAGGCGCGTGTCCATCTCGGCCAGGTCGAAGCGCAGGCCCTGGTTGGCGCCCAGGGGGCGACCGAACTGCTTGCGCGTGGACAGGTGCGCGCGGGACTCGTCCAGGGCGCGGCGGGCGAAGCCGTTGGCGGCGGCGGCGACCGTGGTGCGGAAGGTGGCGAGGGTCGCCAGGGCCAGGTCCAGTCCCTCGCCCACCGCTCCCAGGCGCTGGGCATCGGGCACGCGAACGCCTTCGAAGCAGACTTCACCGATGGGGTGCGGCGCGATCACTTCGAAGGGCTCGACGCGCAGGCCCGCGGCGTCCGCGGGCACGAAGAACATCGACAGGTGGTCGGTGCCGCGATCGCCGGGCTCGCCCGAGGTGCGCGCCAGGACCGAGTAGAAGTCCGCGATGCCGGCGTTGGAGATGTAGGTCTTGTGCCCGTCGAGGCGCCAGCCGTCGCCGTCGCGCACGGCGCGCGTGGCGATCTCGTCCAGGCTCGAACCGGCGCCGGGTTCGGTCAGGCCGTAGGCGGCAATCGACTCGCCCGAGGCCACCTCGGGCAGCACCCGGGCGCGCAACTCCGGCTGCCCTCCGCGGGCGATCGGGAAGCTCCCCAGACCCTGCATCACGAGCATCAGGTCGAGCAGGCCGTCGTGGTAGGCCAGCTCGTCGCGCAGCACGCACAGCCCGCGCACGGTCAGGCCCTCGGGCCCGATCAACTCCGGCAGGGCGGCGCCGCCATCCCGCGCGGGGACGGTCGAGCCGAGCAGGCCGGCGGCCGCGAGTTGGGCCAGGGCTCCGCGAGCGGCGGCCGCCGCGTCGGTCCCGTGACCGGTGGGATCGGCCGCGGCACCCAGGACGCGCGCGCGCGTGCGCAGTCCGTCGATCTGCTCGGCGGCACCCACGGTCAGGACCCGCCGTGCTTGCGGAAGTTCGGGGCGCGCTTCTCGAGCGCGGCCTCGTAGCCCTCGCGATAGTCCGGGTGCTTCATGCACTCGGCCTGGATCCAGCCCTCGACCTGCATGGCCTCGCGCAGGGTCATGGAGGCCTCCTGGTTCAGCATGCGCTTGGTCACGGCCATGCCCATGGTCGGCCCGTCGGCCAGCTTGCGCGCCCAGCGCCCGGCCTCGGTCATCAGCGCGTGCTCGCGCACCACGCGGTTGTAGAGGCCGATCTCGTGGGCCCGCTCGGCGCTGATGAAGTCGCCCATCATCAACAGCTCCGAGGCGTGGCCCAGGCCCACGATGCGAGGCAAGAGCCAGGCCGCGCCCATGTCGGCGCCGGACAGGCCGACCTTGGTGAACAGGAAGGCGATCTTGGCCGCGTCGGTGGCGATGCGGATGTCGCTGGCCGCCGCCATCACCGCCCCCGCGCCGCAGGTGGTGCCGTTGAGCGCCGCCACGATCGGCTTCTCGAGCAGGCGCATGTTCTCGATCAGGTCGCAGGTCATGCGCGTGAAGGCGAAGACCTCCGACTCGGGCATGTCCATCATCGCGCCGATGATGTCCTTCACGTCCCCGCCGGAGCAGAAGGCGCGGCCGGTGCCGGTCAGGATCACGCAGCGCACCGAATCGCGCGTGCGCAGCTCGACGAAGAAGTCGCGCAACTCGGCGTAGGAATCGAACGTCAGCGCGTTGAGGCGCTCGGGACGATTGAGGCGGACGATGCCGACGCCGTCGGCCTGCTCGAACTCGAAGTGCTTGGGAGTCATGGGCGCGGGAGAGGATAGCCGCCCGGGTGGCGGGCCGAGGCAACCACGCGCGAAGGATCGCGGCGCAGGCGTTTGGCGGCTACCTCGGCAGGATCCAGCGTCCGTCCAGGTGCAGGGTCTCGCCGCGACCGGTGACCGCCGGCAGCGTCACGGCCACGCCGTCGGCCGCCAGGAGGCCGAGCACGGCCATGGCGGCACCCTCGCGCGATTCGGGCGTCAGGCCGCTCGCGCCGTCGTCGCCGATCTGCACCGGCTGGTCCGGCACGGCACCCCGCAGGTTGTCGACCAGGGCCAGGTTCCGCGCTCCCCCACCGAACAGGAGCACCCGCCCGCGCCCCACCAGACCGCGGGCGATCGAGAGGGCCACCGCGGTGGAGAGGGTCGCCAGGGCGTCGCCGGGCGGCAGGACCTCGAGGGCGTCGAGCAGGTGGAAGCCCTCGTCGCCCGTGCCCAACGAGCGACCGCGGCCGCCGATGGCGATCAGCCCGCGCACCAGCGAGGCCGCCACGTCGCCGTGGACCTGTCCGCCCGCGGCCGCCGCGCCGTCCACATCGAAGGGCTCGCCCAGGAAGCGCCGCGCGGCCTCGTCCAGGAGCTGGTTGCACGGCCCCACGTCGCGCCCCTCCACGTGGGAGTGCGGCTCGTCCTCGGCGGGCAGGAAGGTCACGTTGCAGAAGCCGCCCAGGTTGACCACGCAGCGCGGCTCGGGCCCGCGCAGGAAGATCCAGTCGGCCAGGGGCGTGATCGGCGCGCCCTCCCCGTCGCAGGCCTGGTCGACCAGGCGCAGGTCGGTAACCACGGTCGAATCGACCCGCGCGATCAGGGGCCGTGGATCGAACAGGGCCCAGGAGGCCTCGCCGTCGTGGGCCACGGTCTGGCCGTGCACGACGATCAGGTCCGGGTGCGGCGGCGCGCCGCTGCGGTCCTCGGGGGCGATCACGTCGGCGTGCAGGGCGCCCAGGTCGCGCGCCAGGCGCGCGATCGCCGGCGCCGTGGCGGGCTCCTGGCGACACAGGCTGCGCAGGGGCTCGCGCAGGGGACCGAGGTCGCGCCGGCGGTAGTCGACGACCTTCGCACGCAGGTCGAGGCCGAAGCCGGTGGCCTCGATCCAAACCACGTCGAGCGCATCGATGCTGGTGCCGGTCATGCAGCCGGCGGCGACGCGCGAGCCTCCCTCGTGGACGGGGACGAAGGGACGGAGGTCGCGGTCCATGGGTGGAAGCGTGGTGCGCCCGGTCGAGGTGGTCAAGCGTCCCTGTGTCGCAGAGCCGCGGACGCGACGCCGACGGTGACCACCGTCAGGGAGCCGACCACCGGATACCAGGGCCAGGCGACGGCCAGCCCCAGGTGCGGCAGGCCGAAGCGCACGCCCAGCAAGCAGAGTGTGCCGGCCACCAGGCCGACGAGCGCAGCCCGCTGGTCCGCGCGCGGAACCAAGAGGGCCAGGGCGAAGACGCCCAGCAACAGGCCCGCCGAGAAGCCGGCCACGGCCAGGGCTTCGGTCACCACGCTGCGGCTGATGCCGACCGCGCCCAGGACCACGACGACTTGGAGCGCCGCGAAGGCCACCGTGGCCACGCGGGTCCAGGCCAGCAGGCGCCGGGGCTCGGGCTCGCGCTTGCAGAGGGGCCGGATCCAGTCGCTGACCAGGGTCGACGCGCTGGCGCTGAGGGAACTCGAGAGGGTCGACATGGTCGCCGCGAAGATCGCGGCCAGGATCAGGCCGACCAGGCCGACGTTGCGCGGCAGCTCTTCCACCACGAACCGCGCCAGGGCCCGGTCGCCGGAGACGGGCTGGACGCCGTGGGCGGACTCGTGGGCGGCCAGGGCCACGCCGACCACCAGGAACAGGGCGAACTGGGCGATGACGACGAAGCCGCTGCCGATCAGGGCTCGGCCCGCGTCCCGCTGGCTGCGGGCCGAGAGGTAACGCTGCACGAGCATCTGGTCGGTCCCGTGCACGCCGAGGGTCAGGAACGTGCCGCCGACCAGCCCGGCGATCAGCACCATCGGATCGGCCAGGGACCAGGTGGGGTCGATCACCCGCCAACGCCCGGTCTCGGCGCCGAAGCGCGCCAACTCGTCGAAGCCGCCGGGCAAGCCGTCGACCGCCACCCACAGGACCGCGACGCCGCCGAGCAGGTACACGACCAACTGCACGCAGTCGTTCCAGACGATCGAACGCATGCCCCCGAAGGCCGTGTAGACGATCGTCACCGACGCGATCAGCATCACGCAGGTCAAGAGCGGCCAGCCCAGGACCTGCTCCAGGGCGATGGCCGTCAGGAACAGCCGCAGGCCGTCGATGAGGTTGCGGGTGACCAGGAAGATCAGCGACGCCGTGCGCTCGGTCGAGCCGCCGAACCGCTCGCGCAGGATCTCGTAGGCCGAGACGATCGCGCCGCGGAAGTAGGCCGGCAGCAGGAACAGGGTGATCAGCACCCGCCCGACCAGGTAGCCCAGGGGCAACTGCAGGAAGCGCAGGTCGCCGGTGCCCTGGGCGTAGGCCAGGCCGGGCACGGAGAGCACCGTGGCCGTGCTGGTCTCGGTCGCGACGATGGAACCCAGGATCGCCCACCAGGGCAGGTCGCGCCCCCCCACCAGGTAGCTGTCCACGCTGCGCTGACCGCGACCGACCCACAGCCCGAGCACCAGGGCGCCCGCCATGTAGAGGGCCAGGACGGCCAAGTCGATCGCGCCGAGGGTCATGGTCGGGAGCTCGGTCGCAGTACGATCGAGAGCCGCGCCGAGCATGGCGACCCCGCGCGACGACTTCCATGACCGATTCCCCCAGCGACGACGTCGCGCTCGCGACCACCGAAGGTCGGCTCGCGGCCGCAGCCGGACTCGACGGCCTCTCGAGCCTCGAGCTGGTGCGGCTGATGAACAGCGAGGACGCCCGCGTCGCCGCCGCCGTAGGCGAGGCCTCGGAGGCGATCGCGCGCGGCGTCGACGCGATCGCCCTGCGCTTGGGGCGGGGTGGGCGCTTGGTCTACATCGGCGCCGGCACCTCGGGCCGGCTCGGCGTGCTCGACGCCAGCGAGTGCCCGCCGACCTTCTCCACGCCGCCGGGACAGGTGATCGGCCTGATCGCCGGCGGCCGCGAGGCCCTGACCAGCGCGGTCGAGGGCGCCGAGGACGACGGCGGATCGGCCGTGCGCGACCTCGATTCGATCGAGCTGTCGGAGCGCGACGTCCTCGTGGGCATCGCGGCCAGCGGGAGCACCCCCTACGTCCTGCGCGCTATCGCGCGTGCGCGCGAGCGGGGCGCTTTCACGATCGGGCTGTCGTGCGTGGCGGGGTCCGACCTGTCGCGCGCCGCGGAACTCGCGATCACGGTGGTCGTCGGCCCCGAGGTGGTCAGCGGTTCGACGCGCCTCAAGGCCGGCACCGCGACGAAGCTGGTGCTGAACCAGCTCTCCACCGGCGCGATGGTCCGGCTGGGCAAGACCTACGGCGACCTGATGGTCGACCTGCAGGCCAAGAACGCCAAGCTGCGTGGGCGGGTGCTGCGGATCCTGGGCGAGATCGGCGGAATCGACGGCGCTGCGGCGCAGGCGCTACTCGCGCGCTGCGACGGCGAGCTGAAGACCGCCGTCGTCGCCGCGCGCACGGGGGAGACGCCCGAGCGGGCCCGGGAGCGACTCGCCGCCGCGGGAGGGGTGCTGCGTGCGGTGATTGGTCCGTGCCGTGGGACGTACGGTGCCGGGAACAGTTGTCCCAGCGGCGACTAGCGGCGTTGCGTTCCGCAACGCCGCTAGTCGCCGCTGGGACAACTGTTCCCGGCACCGTACGTCCCACGGCACCGTACGCCCCACCGCACGGACCAAACTCACCGTCCGCCCGACGTCAGCCGAGCGCCGCGGTCGCCTCGATCTCGACCATCGCGCCCTCTTCCAGCAGGTCCGCGACCTGCACCAGCGCCATGGCGGGGAAGTGTCGGCCGATGGTCTCGCGGTAGGCGGCGCCGATCGCCTTGAGGTCCGACAGGTAGGCGCGCTTGTCGGTGACGTAGATCGTCAGGCGTGCGATGTGCGCGGGCTCGCCGCCGGCTGCGCGGACCACCGCGCAGACGTTCTCCAGGGCTTGGCGGAACTGGGCGTGGAAGTCGCCGCGTCCGACGAGCCGTTGCTGGGCATCCCAGGCGATCTGTCCGGCGACGAAGAGCAGCTCGCTGGCCGCGCGCACGCGGACGCCGTTGCTGTAGCCCTTGGGCGCAGCCCAGCCTTGCGGCTCAATGCTCTCGAGTTCCATAGGGGGATGGTAACCGGCTAGGGCTCCGGCTCCTCGGAAGCCTCCCGCGGGGGGCCACCGTCGAGCACCAGCACGCGACCGTTGCAGCCGGACTTCAACAGGTCGACCACGGCGGCGGCCACCTCATCCATGGACAAGAGGCGCCCGCCCGGGTTGCGCCCGGCGAACTCGGCCAAGGCGCGCTCGCGGCTCCAGCCCCGGTCCGCGGCCAGCTCGGCCGCTCCGCGGTCGATCATCGGCGAGTCGACGTAGTAGGGGCAGACCGCCGCCATGGTCACGCCGCTGCCGGAGAGCTCCATGGCCGCCGCGCGCGTGTAGCCGACCATGGCGTGTTTGGCGGCGACGTAGGCCGCGATCGAGGGGAAGGCTCGCAGACCCGCAGCGGAGGCGACGTTGACGATGCGACCGATCCCGCGTGAGCGCATGGGCCCGATGAAGGCCTCGATCAGGCGCCGCGGACCGTGGAAGTTGACGTCGAACTGCCGCTTCCACACATCGCCCGCTAGGCCCGCCGGCTGCTCGAAGGCGCCGTGTACGTCGACCGCGCCTGCGTTGTTGACCAGCTCGGTCAGTGGCCCGCCGATGTCCTCCAGCTCCGCCACGCGCCCCGCCGCCGCCGCGATCGAATCGGCGCGGGTCACGTCCAGCTCCAGCGCGGCGGCACGCCCCCCGACGGAGCGGATCTGCTCGGCGACGGCTTCACAGGCCGCGAGGCGCCGCGAGGCCACCAGCACGGTCCGCTCGGGCGCAGCCAGGGCCAGGCAGATCGCGCGACCGATGCCGGCGCTGCCGCCGGTGACGAGGGCGAGGTGACTCACGCGGGGAGACTAGGGGTTGGTGCGCGGACCATCGACTACCGATCGCCCGGACAAACCCAATCGGAACCCGCCCTCCCGGAAGCGGTTCAACGCCGATCGAGACCCCAGGACCACTCCGCCACCGACCTCGCCCGCGACCGGCGCGAGGTCGATCGACCCTCGACCGACCATCCCCATGATTCGCCAGACTCTGATCGGCCTCGCGGTGCTCTCCTCGGGTTCCCTTGTCGCCGCCCAGCTCCCGCCCGTCCCGGTTCCGCCGGGGAACCCCATCACCGAGTCGAAGCGGGTGCTCGGCAAGCTGCTGTTCTTCGAAGAGCAGCTCTCCAGCGACGACACCGTGGCCTGCGCCACCTGTCACCTGCCCGCCAGCGGCGGCGCCGATCCGCGCTTCAGTCTGGACCCCGGCGCGCTCCCTGGCCCCTTCGACGACGCCCTCGGCTCGCCGGGCGTGGTGCGCGCCGACGCGAACAACGACTACCAGCCCGACGCGGTCTTCGGCCTCGACGAGCAGAGCACCCCGCGCACCGCGCCCACCATGATCGGCGCGGCCTACTCGCCCGAGCTGTTCTGGGACGGCCGCGCGCCGAACCAGTTCGTGAATCCGGAGACCGGCGCGATCTCCCTGAACTTCGCGGCCGCCCTCGAATCCCAGGCCGTAGGGCCGATCCTGTCCGAGGTCGAGATGGCCCACGCGGGCCGCACCTGGGACCAGGTGCGCTCGAAGCTCGCGGCCGTGCGGCCAATGGCCCTGGCGACCGAACTGCCCCCGGACATGGCGGCGGCTCTGGCAGCGGACCCGACCTATCCCGAGCTGTTCGCCGCCGCCTTCGGCAGCCCCGCCATCGACGCCGACCGTATCGGGCGGGCGCTCGCCACCTACCAACGCACGCTGATCCCGGACCAGACGCCGTTCGACGCCTTCATCGCGGGGGATCCGAACGCGCTCACACCGAGCCAGCAAGCCGGCTTCACGGCCTTCACGGCCACGAGTTGCAACGTGTGCCACTCGGGGCCGCTGTTCTCCGACCAGACCTTCCGCAACATCGGTCTGCGCCCGTGGCAAGAGGATCCCGGCCGGTTCGAGGTCACGGGCAACCCGGCCGACCGCGGTCGCTTCAAGGTCCCGACGCTCCGCAACGTCGGGCTCAAGCCGCGCTTCATGCATAACGGCCAACTGGCGAGTCTGGCCGAGGTGCTCGACTTCTACGTCGACGGCCCGGGCGTACAGCAGTTCCCGTTCAACCAGGATCCCCTGGTCCAGGCGGTTCAGATCCCGCCCCCGGCCCTGCCCGACGTGGTCGAGTTCCTGGCCAACGGCCTGACCGACCCGCGGGTGGCGAACGAACTGTTCCCCTTCGACAGGCCGGTCCTAGCCAGTGAACGCGTGGCCGCGGAGCTGGTCGAGCTCGGGCCGGGACACCCTGGGACGGGAGGCGTGACACCGCGTTGGATCCGCACCGCCCCGGCGGCCGCCGGCAGCCCGGACTTCAAGCTCGGCCTGCGTGAGGCCCTGCCCGGTACGACCGCCCTCTTGGCGATCTCTGCCTCGCAGGCTCCGCTCGGCACGACCCTGCTCGACGCGTCGGTCTACGTGGATCCGGGCAAGCTGCTGGTTGCGGCCGCGACGGCCACCGCTCCCGGGCCGGACGGGTTCGGCCACGCGACCGTGCCCCTGCCGCTTCCCGATGCCCCGGCCCTGGTGGGACTGGGACTGGCCGGCCAGTGGTTCGTCGTCGACGGCGGCGCCAGCTCCGGGATCGCCGCAACGAGTGGACTCTCGTGGCCGATCCACTGATCCGCCGCAGGAGTCGAGCTTCGATCGGCGCCCGATTCGAAGGCCCGTAGGCACCTTCGGGGGCGCCGCGACCCCAGAGAGTCGCGGCGCTCGACGACGGGCGCTCGCGGTGAACCTTGCGGGACCGCGGCTGGCCTCGGGATTCACCCCGGAGTCGCCGCGGACCTCGCCCCCGCGCCCCCCCCGCGCCCCCGCCGCGGTCTCAGGCGCGCTGCGGCATGACTGCCGCGATCCCCGCCCCCGACATCGTCTCGTGCAGCTCCTCGCGCCGCGGTGCGCGACCTGTGAGCACATCCGCGAGGGCAGCGGCGATCGGCAGCCCCGGTTCGCGCTCGAGCCAGAAGAACTCCCCGGAGGGGTTCACCTCGAGGAAAACGTGGCGCCCCTGGGGCGTAGCGACGATGTCGATCGCCCCGTAGTTGAGCTGCAGCCGGTCCATCAGGTCCAGGCAGCCGCGCTCGACGTCAGCCGGAAGCTGGTGCTCTTTCCAGGCACCGATCAACTGCGCGCCCTTGCGGCGCCAGTCGACCTCGGCGCCCTCCATGCGGGCCGAGTCCACCGCGGCGCTGAAGACCCGGTCGCCGACCACGGTGACGCGCAGTTCCAAGCGCTTCTCCAGCTTCTCCTGGAAGGTCATCGGGCAGAGCTCGAGACCCTGGGGGTCGTCGATGTCCGCTTGGGACAGGGTGTTCGTGAACACGACGTTCTCGTTGCCATCGTCGTCGTAGATGGCGAACGAGGACTGCATCTTGGCCACCACCTTGCCGTCGCACGCATCCCAGAACTCGCGCAGGGCGTCGGCGTCGTTGGAGACCAGGGTCCGCGGCAGATCGAGTCCGACCTCGCGCGCGACCGCAAGTTGGAGCGACTTCTGTCCGGCGTGCCGGATGCGCCACATCGGATCGACCTTGAAGCAGGGCGCGGCGCCGAGTGCGCCCATCAGGCTGCGCTTGCTCTCTTCGATCGCCGCCACCCGTTGTTGGTGGTCGATGCCCTCGGGCAGCCGAGCTCCGAAGGCCAGGCGGCGGTGCCAGAGCGCGTCGACCTCGGACAGCCGCGCCGATCCGGCGGGGGTCGTCAGCTCGAGCTCGACCCCCTCCGCCCCGGCCCGCTCGGACATGCGTACCTCGCCCGGAAAGTGATCGGTGTCCAACCGCAGTACCTCGGCCCCGCGCTCGTTCAAGGCGCGCGTGACGTCGGCGATGGACTGATTGTCGTCGGACTTGGTGAGGATCAGGACCTTCAAGGGCAGCTCTCGGGTTGAGGTTCGACTTCGATTCGGCTCCCGGTCGACGGCTCGAGCAGGGCCGCCGCGATCGCGTCGCCGATCGGCAGACCGGCATCGCGCTCGAGCATGCCCCATTCGCCGCCGGGATTGGTCTCGAGAAAGACGCAGCGCTCGTCGGGGGTGACGATCAGGTCGACGGCGCCGTAGACCAACCCCAGGCGCCGATGCAGCCGGGCCAAGGCCTCCGCGACATGCACCGGCACCTCGGCGGGACGCCAGCTCCCGCGCTTCGCATCGCCGCGACGCCAGTCGACGTCGATCCCAGGCGTATCGTCGCCGTCCGACACGATCTCGCCCGCCAGGACCCGTTCGCCCACCACGGCGATGCGCAGTTCCGTGCGCTTGGGGATCTCGGCCTGGAACACCATCGGAGCGTGGCGCAGTTGTTCGAGCGCCTCGCGCTCCAGGGCGGCGGGTGGCACGCGGCTGGTGCGCACGGCGACGGGCGGCGCTCCCATGGAGATGCTCAGAGGCGTCAGCAACTTGGCGACGAGGTTCCCGCCCCCGCGCGCGACGTCCGCGGCGAACGCGCGCACTTCCTCCGGATCATTCGTCACCAGGGTCGGAGGAATCTCCAGACCCACCTCCCGTGCAACTCGCAACTGGCGCAGCTTGTCCGCCGCGAGCGCGGCCGCAGCGGGCCGGTTGATCCACGGCACCTGGTCGAGACCATCGAGGAAGCCGGTCAAGGCGGCGCGTGACTCGACGTCGCAAGAGGCGCGGTAGGCCGGATCGAGCTTCGGATCGCCCTTGCCGGGCCAGATCTTGCGCGACCAGACCGCACAGACCCGCTCCAGGTCCAGCTCCCGCGGGGTCCCGCCGCGCATGTCGCGCGCGACACGCCGCCAGCGGTCGCCGACTCGCATCGAGAGGCGCAGCTCGCCGGGAAACGTATCCGTATCGAACCGGAAGGTCCGCGCACCCCTCGCTCGCACGCCCGCATCGACGCGATCGATCACGTACTCGTCGGCACTGTGCGTCAGCACCAACACGGTATCTCGCGCTTCGGGGGGCATCGGATCAGGTGGGGAGCTTCGCGACGCGGGACGCGCACTCTGCGTCAGTGCATCGATCGAGATGCCGCGCGCCGCGGGGAGCGCGACGCGCGGCATCGGAGACTCGCCGCAGATGAGCTGCGGCGATCGGTCGGTCCGGATTCAGCTCGTCGGGCCGTCGTCGTCGCCGTCCGACGGGTACTTCATCGTGACGTCCTCGTCGGCGTCGGACGGGTACTTGTTGGTGCTCCAGATGCCGCCCTTGCCGGCTTGGATGTCCGTCTGGACCTCGGGGTACTGACCCTCGAGGAAACGAGCGAAGAAGGGCTTGTTCTCGGGTTTCTGCATGGGATGTGGATCTCCGGTTCTTCTGGATGCGGACCAGCCGCATCGCGGGAGGTCCCCGCGCTCGAATGACCTGGAGACGTGAATGTCTCGGGGGTCACGCATCGCGTGGGGACGCGGGTTGCACACGCCAGGGGCGCGCGACCGGTGGAGACTACGCCTGCCGCAGGTTCCTCGCCAGCGCCGGGGTTCGGGCGTGACGTGAGCCAAGACTGCACGCACGCACGCTGCGTCCCCGGGGACGGTGCGCCCCCCCGAATCGCAGTCGTCCCCCCCTGGGGCCGCCCATCGAAGCTCCTGCCCGGATCCACCCACTGACCCGTCCGTGAACCCGTCAGCAGCGGCGGGGTTCGACCTCCTCCCGCGGCCTGCCCCACGACTCGCTGCGAATGCATCGATCGAAGACGCGGTTCGACTGTGCCGTTCACTGACGCATTCAGTTCCGCAGCTCGGTCGCGGATCCATGCGAGGAGCCCCCGCTGCGAACCGATCGCTGCGAGGGCCCCTGCGTCCTGAGCGAGCTCAGCATCTCGGAGTTGGACCGAGAAGACGGATTCAGCTCAGATCTCGTCGCCGTCGGACGGGTACTTCATCGTGGTTTCCTCGTCGTCGTCCGACGGGTACTTCATCGTCGTCACGGGCGGGAAACCGCCGCCTCCGCCACCCTTCTTGCCGGCGCTCAAGTTGCTCTCGACGGCGGGGAACTGCCCCTCGAGAAAGCGCGCGAAGAAGGGCTCGTCCTGTCTTTTCTCCATCCTGGTCACTCCTTGGGTTTGCGGCGCGATCGAATCGCTCCGCGACTGGGGAACGCCGCGGGAGGCAGCCCCGAAGTCCGGACCGGTCGGTACGCCACACCTGTGGAGCGCGCCGGGGACTTCGAGTCGGGCTGCAGCGGTGCGCGCGATTGTAGCCCGGTTCGGTCACCAGGATCCGCGCCCATCAACCACCCGTGGCGGCCTGAGACCGGGACTCGCGCACGTGGCGCAACTCGACGTCCCTGGGGCCAGCGCTTGGCCAAGCGCGGGACGACTCTAAGGATGAGCGACGACCAATAGGGCCGGCGCGCGCCGGGCCGCGCAGGCCACCGCGAGTTCTTGGTTCTCCGGGTCCATCGCCCCGAGGCTTTCGTCGAGCACGACGACGTCGCTTTGTTGCAGCAACGCGCGGGCGAGGAAGACGCGGCTGCGTTCGCCGTGGGAGAGTCGCCAGCCGCCCTCGCCGACCTGACTCTGCAGGCCGCCGGGCATCGATTCGATCAGCGGGCCGAGCCCGAGCTCGGTGCAGACCTCCTCCGCCTCCCGCAGGTCCTCGTCGCTCGCCGGCCATCGGCGCCCCATCAGTAGGTTGAAGGCGAGGCTGGCCGCGAACATGTGGTTCTCGTGGAACTGGGGCGCGGCCGACAAGCCGCGGCGCCACCCCTCGGCGCCCACCGTCGCGCGATCCCCTTCGGGACGCAGGACGACGCCCGACGTCGGTCGCCGCAGGCCCAACAGGACTCCGACCAGGGTCGACTTGCCCGCGCCCGATGCGCCCTCCAGGAGCACGCGATCGCCCTGCCGCAGCTCGAGGTCCACGTCCTCGAACAGCGCGCGGGTGCGCCCGGGCCAACCGAAGCCCAAGCCGCGCACTGACAGCAGCGTGCGCGGCGCGCACTCGGCGGGCTCCCCACCGTCGCGGCGCTGTGGGTGCGGAACGGCGGCTGGGTCGCCCGCGGCTTCGGGCTCGGCCGCGGCGTTGAAGAGCGGACCCACCAGGTCCCAGGCGGCGACCAGGCCGGCCACCTGGCCTCCCGTCGCACCGACCCTGGCCAGGGCCCGCACTCCGAGCAGCAACCCCCCGAGTCCGCCGGCGACCGCGGTCGCCCCGACCCCTGCGGCAGCCAAGTGCGACCCCAGAACGGCCAAGCCGACGATCAGCCACGTCGCCGACAGGAGCTGATTGCCCAACACGACCCGCCGATCGAGCTTGGCTCCGGCGGCGAGGTAGCGATCGAGCAGTTCGTCCTCGCCGGCGTGCAGTCGGTCGGAAGTTTGCTGCGCCACGCGAGTCCGGTGTCCACCGATGCGCTCGATCAGGTCCTCGGTCGCGGCGAGCCGACCGCGGGTCCAGCGCACCTGTGCGCGCAGGACCCAGGCGCTGGCGGCGACCGAGCCCACGACCCACAGGGCGAGCAGGGCCGCCCCGCGCCCACCGGTCGGCCCAGCCGCCAGGGCCCAGAACGCCACGGGCAGCTCGATCGCCGCCAACAGCACGCCAGTCACGGAGGCCACGGCCAGGTGCTCGACCGCTTCACTCTCGAGCACTCGACCCAAGCCGCGGCCAGCGCCCTCGGCGCGCAGCTCGTCAGGCTCCATCGCCAGGACCCCGTGGAGCAGGCGCCGCTTCAACAGGGTCCCCGCGCGGAGGCCGAACAAGCCGTCCCACAGGGACTCGAGGGCGCCGAGCAGGGGCAGGGTCGCGAGCAGCAGCAACCACAACAGCACCCAACCCGGCTCGAAATGGCCCGTCAGCGCGCCGCGACCGAGTGCGATCCAAGCCGCCACGAAGGTCACGTGGGCCAACCCGTGGGTCGCGACCGATCGCGCGAGGTCGGCCAGGGCGCCCGAGCTCCGCAACTGGCGCAGGAAAGGCGACCCGGGACGGGGCCGCAGGACCCAGCCGAAGAACAGCGGCACGGCGCCCAGCGACTGGGCCAGCCACTCCTCCCGCGCGCGGCGCAGTCGATGCCCGCGCAGACCTGCGTTGGCGAGCCGCGCCTCGACCCGCGGCCCGTGCACGGCGTCGAGTCCGGCGCGGACGGCGTCGACCACCGCTCGCGTCGACACCCGGCGCACCCGCCCGCTCGGCTCGACCACGCGCAGATGGCGTCCGCGCCCCCCCAGGAGCGCTAGCAGGCGCAGTCCCCCTTCGCCGTCGGGCAGCTCGACCAGGCACGGCGCGGCGAAGCGCGCGGCGTCCGCGACTTCTCGCCACGTGCACTCGAGCGACTCGACGTCGAGGGCCTGCCGCGCGCCCTCGCGGCGCAGGAACACGTCGAGTTCGCGACGTTCGGCGGGGGCAGCCCCGCCTCCTGCGGCGCGCTCGACGCCGTCGCACTCGAGCCCGCCCACCCGCGCCAGCGCTGCCAGGGCCTCGCCCGCTCGGCGCACGTCCCAGGTCACGAGAACGTCGTGCTTCACCGCGGCTCCCCGTCCTCGGGCGGGCCGTCGTCTCCGGCAGCACCAACCTCGTAGGTGCCGCGCCGATCCAAGGGTTGCCGCGCGCCTTCGGAGCGAAGCCGCCCGTCGCGCAGCACCAACCGGCGCCAGCCGCTGTCTCCACCCAAGCGCTCCACCAAGCTGCGATGGGCGGCGAGCAACTCCGCGAAGCGCGAATCGGCGCGCTCGAGCTCGCGCGGGTCGCCGTCCTCGACCACCCGCCCGGCCTCGAGCACGACCACCCGCCGAAAATCGAGGGCGCAGTCGATGTCGTGGGTCACGCACACTAGGGTCGAGCCGGCAAATCGCGCTCGCATCGTCGCCAGCAAGCGCACACGCCGGGCGCGATCCAGTCCGCGGAAGGCCTCGTCCAGAAGGACCAAGCGTGCGTCGCGCAGGAAAGCGCGAGCCAGTCGAACCCGTTGGCCCTCGCCACCCGAGAGGCGTCGCCCGCCCTCGCCGAGCGCCTCCTGCAGTCCGCCCTGCAGCCCTTCCACCACCGACTCCAACTCAGCGGCATCGATCGCCGAGGCCAGGTCCGCGGGGACGCCACCCGCGAGGCCGTCGCGCAGGTTGTCGGCGAGGGAGCGGTTCCAGATCTGCAGCTCGGGATCGACCCAGGTCGTGGCGCGTCGCAGCTCCGCGACGCGCTCGCCCCGCAGGCTGGCGCCGTCCACGTGAAGCTGACCAGCGCTGGGCGAGGAGAATCCCAGGAGCAGCGAAAGCAGCGTCGATTTGCCCGCCCCCGAAGCGCCCACGATCGCCACGTGCTCCCCGGCGGCGATGTCGAGGTTGATCGCTTCGAGCACGGAGCGCCCACCGGCCATGACCGCGGCGCCTTCGAACCGAATGGCGACCCCGGTTGCCACGCCAGGCGTGGTCGACGGCGAGCCGGGACCCGGCAAGATCGTCGCTGCGCCGCTGGCCCCCGCCGCTCGCAGGCCGGTCTCGCCCGCGGGCAGACCCCTTCGGTCGCTCGCGGCGATCGAATCGACGGACTCGACGTCCACGGTCGACTCCTCCTCCGGCGCACCGAGCGGCTCGATCCAACGCAGGGCCACCGCGCGCATGGCCGGGAGGATCTGCCCCACCGCGATCAGCTCGGCCGCCAGGGTCGGCAGCCCGAGGGACCAGTAGGCGAAGAGCAGCAGGCCGGGGGAACCGGGGTCGCGCAGCAGGTGAGAAAGCACCAGCGTCGCCGCGATCCCGAGGGACAGTCCCGCCTGGACCGCGTCGACCCAGACTCCGGCGGTCAGGCGCGAGCGGCCGGCCCGCTGCCATCGCGCCAGCAGCGCCTCCTGCTCGCCCGCCAGCGCCCGGCCGGCGCCGTGGGTGCGAATCGGGATCGCGCCGAGCAACGCGTCGAGATAGAAGCGAGTCAGCGCGCCGCCGTGGGAGCGCATTCGCAGATCACGCTCGCCGAGGGTGCGTTGGGCCAGGACGGGAATCGCCAGAGCGAGTAGGCAGGCCGCCACCACCAGCGAAAGGCTGGCTGGGTCGAGCCAGACCAGCCCCGCGGCCGTCAACACGAGCTGCGCGGTGACGCGCACCGCGCGCGAGGCCACCATCGGGAGCTGGCGCAGGGCTGTGACCGCGTGGGCGCGCTCCGACACGTCGGAGGTCGTACGACTCGCCAGGAAGCGTTCAGCGACGCGCGGCAGGCGCTCCTGGAACGTCAGGCGCAGACGAGCCTCGAGCCGTCGACCCAGGCGCAGGAGGGACGACATCGCCGGAATTTCGAGCAGCAGCGCCGCGATCAGGAACAGGACCAGGGCGAAGACGGCGATGCCGCGCTCGAGGGTCCCGCCCAGGGATCGCCCGACCTCGATCAGGCCCTGGAACAGCAGCCCCTGGGCAATCACAGCCGCCGCAGCCAACAGCAGGGCCGGGACGAGCCAAGGCAGGACACTGGGCACATCGGGGGCCAGGGCGTTCCAGATCGCCCGCCAGGGTCGCGGCCGCGGCTCGCTCCGGGCCGCGGCGAGGGCAGCGGAGCGGGAGGCCGCTGCCGCCGGGCGTTCGCGGGGCATGGGCTCATGCCTGTGGCCGGGGCGGTCGTCCTCCGTCGCGGCCTGCCCGTGCGAGTCCCGCGCAGCGGCTGGAAGGCCGAGCGGCGCTGGTGCATCGCTCCGACCCAGCGCACGCAGCACGACTGCGCCACGGACCAGCAGCTCCCCCGGGACACCGGGGGTCGGCCGCGTAGCCCAGTGGGCCTCGCCCAGCACTTCCAACTCGTGTTCGGGTTCGGCCGCGGCCTCGGCCAGGGTCGCCTCGACCAGACGAAGCACCTCGCGCCCGCGGCGCGCACCGCCCACGGACACGAGTCGGCGACCGAAGTCGATCGCGGCCTCGAGACGCGCCGGCCCGTGCCAACTGGTGTCCTCCAGCGCTTGGTCGACCAGGCGCTTCGCGAGGCCGGCGCCGCAGCCCAGGCTGGCCAGGCGCCGCAGGACCAGGGCCCGCCAGGTCGGCCCCTGGGCGAAGGCTCTCCAGCGTTCCTCCGACAGGCGCGCGCGGTGCGGGTGCACCTCGCCGAGGAACTCGTCCGCGCCCAACCAACGGCGACCGACGGCGGGGTCCATGACCTGCACCCGACCGAGGCGAGTGCCCCAGAGCAGCACGAAGTGGAAGCCCCCACCCGGCCCGCGCGTGACGACGATCGCCGGCGCGACGCCCTCGGTTCGATCGAGCAGGCCGTCGAGCGGAACCAGTTGCTGTTCGCAGCAAAGGCCCATGAGCCTCGCGACCTCGCCGAGGGCCTCGATCGACGTGCCATCGACGTCGGTTTGACAGGCCTCGCGCAGACGCGCTGCCGAGGTCGGGATGCCACAGCCTTCGAGCAGGGCCGCGAGGGCCGCCGGTCCACAGTCCAGGTCCGAGGTCTGCACGACCTCGGGAACCCAGCGCCGCGCACGCGGGTCCGGTCGCCGGTCGGTCATCGCCCGCCCCCGGCCGACCGGATCAGCAACTCGGCCGGTGTGAGCTCCTCGACGCGCACCGAGACGGTTCCCGGCAGGCCGTGCTCCAGTGGCAGACCCGCAGGTGGTTCGCCGTCGAGGGCGAGCTCGACTCGGATCGCGCCGTCGCGCGGCTCGGCGGCCACGCGCGCGACGACCAGGGGCAGGCGGCCAAAGCGGCTCCAGGCGAATCCGTCGAGCTCCATCTCGGCCTGCTGGCCGACCCTGACTCGCCCGGCCGCGGCGGAGATGGGCAGCTCGGCCACGACCTGCAGCGGGCCGGCCTCGACGACGGTCGCCAGGGTCTCGCCCGCGGCGACCCAACTTCCCGGGGGTAGGCGTCGCGCTTCCGCCAGGCGACCGGCGCTGGGCGCGCGGATCCGGCGCGACTCCCGCTCGATCTCGACCTGGGCGCGATCCAGCCGAGCCTGGGCGATCGCGCCGGCGAGCTGCTCGCGGCGCCCGGCCAGCGCCTCCAGTTCGGCGCCGCGCTCGGCGTCCTGTTGTCGCGTCGCAGCGGCCGAACTTTCGGACTCGCTCCGATCGACCTCCAAGTCCGCCCGCGCCATGGCCAGCCTCGTGCGGTAGACCGACAACTCGAGCTCCGAGACCCCGCCGCTGGCGGAGAGCCCCTGCTTGCGCTCGAGCTCTTCGGCGGCGAGTTGAGCATTCAGGTCCAGGCGCTCACGACCGGCACTGCGGGCAGCCACCGCGGCGGTGGCGCTCGCACTCGCCTCGCGCAGGGCCAGCTCGCGCGCTTCGCGCTCGGCATCCACGCGCTCGAGCTCCGCCTGCGCTGAAACGAGGCGCCCGTCCGCACGTTCGGCGCGCAGGTCCAGATCACCCGCCTCCAACTCGACAAGCACTTGGCCCGCGCCAACGCTGGCACCCAGCTCCAGGGACGCGCTCGCCACTCGTCCCTCGACGGAGGCGACCAGATCGAATCGACCTCGCTCGACCACGACCGTGGCTCGGGAGCTGCGCACGTTCACCCCGACCTCTGCGCGCAGAGCCCAGAGCAGCCACAGGACGGCCAATGCTGCGCCGGAGCCCACGAGCAAAGGCGCCAACCGCGGTCGGTCGGCGGCCAGGGCTCCGAGGCTCCGTGCGAATCGCATCGCCACGGCAGCAGCGTAGCGACGTCGGCCCTCGATCTCTCGCACCGAAGTCGAAGGGCCCCGCCCCGAACGCGAGAGGTCGCGGCAACCTCGAGGGGCTGCCGCGACCAAGTGACCCTCGCCGTCCATCGGGGGGGGCGCGGGAATCGCTGTCGCCGGAGACTGTCTCCGGTCAGAGCCCCCGGCGGCCCGGCTTGCTGTCCGCGGGGACTCCTGACGGAGGAATTCACCAGCGTCGATCCGCCGCGGGACGTCGAGG
Source organism: Engelhardtia mirabilis (assembly GCA_007751255.1). Taxonomy (GTDB): domain Bacteria; phylum Planctomycetota; class UBA1135; order UBA1135; genus Engelhardtia; species Engelhardtia mirabilis. Next base: position 2,074,010 of record CP036296.1, on the reverse strand, counting down.
TATCGACCCAGGACCGGAGCGGAATCCGACGTCCCGTGGCGGTGGCGAGGCCGAGCCTTCGAACGGCCGCGACGAGCTGCGGAGTCAGGCCATCAGATCCCGACTCCCACCCCTGCACCCGGCACGACCGCCACGAGCAGGAGCACGGGGCGGCGACGCTCGTTGAGCGTCGCCGATCGGCCTCACTCGCCGCTCTCGTAGGAGAGCGACACGGCGGTCCCGAAGTACTCGCTGGAGCCGCCAAAGCTCCAGTTGCGCACCTTGAAGGTGTGGTAGCCGCTCTCGGTCGCCGTGAACTCGAGCATCTCGAAGGGCTGCACGCTCGACGAGGAGCTGGACTTGAGCGCGCCGCTCGGGCTGTAGCAGCGGAAGTCCAAGTCGCTGTCGAGGGTGCTGTCGTACCAGGTGAACGACAAGATCGAGCTCTTCTTCACCTGCGAGTCGAAGGACAGGCACGCGCGCACCTTGGTTCCGGCCGAGACCCAGACGGTGTTGGTGGTGTAGAGCCCGCTGGAGTCGAAGCTGCTCGGGTAGAGCGTCCCGTACTGGTAGCCGTTGCCCTTGCCGCGGCCGGCCACGCGGAAGGCCGCGTAGGCGCTCACGCCGCCGGCGCCGTCCTTGGACGACAGGCGGCTGGAACCCTCGATGTTGTGCCACGCGGTGGCCATCACGATCGCCCGCACGGGCTCGGGCCAGCTCCCGAGGCTGGGCACGCGATCCACGATCAGCGCCGCGATACCGGCGACGATGGGCGACGAGAAGGACGTTCCGCTGGCGCTGTAGCTGGTGCCGTTGGAGCAGTCGAGCATCGTCAGCCCGGTGCCGGGCGCCGCCACCTGAGGCGTCTCGACCCCAGTGGTCGGGTTCTGCCACGAGGAGGAGCTGGCCATCGACTCGCTGGTCCAGTTGTAGTCGTTCTGGTCGGTGAAGTTGCCGACGGCGATCTGGTTGAAGCCGGCCCCGGGGTCACCGGCGTAGGCGCCGGAGTTTCCGCAGGCGATGGCCAGGGTACGGGCGTTGTAGCGCGCCACGTAGTCCAGGTACTTGTCGAAGCCGGTCACGTTGCTGCCCGGGGCGCCGGCGCCGTAGGACAGGTTCATGATGTGGCAGCCGCGCGAGATGGCCCAGGTGATCGCGTCGACCGAACCCTGGAAGCCCGAGGTGAAGGTCTGGTTCGACGAGAAAGTCGCACCGTTGGCAGCGTAGAGGCGCGCGCCCTTGGCAACCCCGGTCTCGGTCGGGTGCGAGCTGGCGACGCAAGAGGCGACGCCGGTGGTGTGGCTCGAGTTGCTGCCGCTCTGCCGGAACTCGACGATGTCGAGGAAGCTGCCCGCGCAGGGCCGACCGCCCTCGACGATGCCGACTCGGCTGTAGTCCGCGTTCGCCCACGAGTAGTTCGAGTAGACCTTGTCCGCGCGAACCTCCTCGAAGGCGTTCTCGAGACGCGGCGCGAAGTCGGTGTCCGCGGCGTCGAGGACGAGCACCCGCGGGTCGTCGGCGATCTGTTGCAACCGAGCCAGGTCGGTCTCGAAGAAGACCAGGGGCGCTTGGGTATCGGCGCCGGCGACGATCCCGAGGCCACGCAGGTCTTCGGCGAAGCGAGCGGTCTCGGGCTCGATCGTGGCTGCGACCTTGCGGGCGATCTCGGCCAGGTGGTAGTCCACGTCGGCTTCGGTCAGTTGGCCGGCCTCGTCGAGGGCCTCAATGGCAGCGGCGTGCTCGAGGCGCGCGGCGTCCACGTCCTCGACGTCGATCCAGGCGGCGACTCGCACGGTCGCGCCGGGGGCGAGGTCGATGCGCTCGGCCAGGGCTGCGGTGAACTTGCCGCGACGCTGGAAGGCCACCACGCGTTCGGCGATCTTCGCCGCTTCCAGGTCGACGCTCTGCCCCAGGGCGTCGAGGGCCACGGTCACCTTGCGCTCGTCGCCGAGGAGAACCGAAGCGATCCAGAGCGTGCGACCGGTCTCGGGCAGCACGACGGGACCCTCGATGCGGTCGAGGATGAGTTGTGCGTTCGACGCGTCGACGCCGAGCAGTTCGGCGCCGGCGGCGCGGAACTGGCTGGCGCGCAACGGCGACTGGACGTCACCCGAACGCTCCTGGGCGGCGGCGCTGACGTCAAAGCCCTCGATCGACTGGGCGCTTGCGACCACCGGCAGCACGGCGAGGTGGGCGGAGACCAAGAGGGCGCCGGCCGCGAGGCCCCGCCAGGTGGGAACGGAACGGAACAGAGTCTGAGTTTGCATGGGTAAAGGACGAAGCCGCCGCCAGCCGCGCGCCCTCGCGCGGATCGGGTCCGGACAGTCCGCGGACGCTCTCCCCCAGGACCTCCCCAGGTAGTCAGTCGTTCGTCCGCGCTCACTCCGCCGACTCCGATCGGCGGCTTCGTGCTTGTGAACGTCCCACCTCGATCGGACCGAACTGCGCCGACCTCGAATCTCGAGCTGCGAGCACTTTCGGCTCGGTGAGACGGCGCCGCGCCCCTGCGCGGGCGAGACAGGGACGCGCCAGCGCGGAACAGTCAAGAGCCGACGAGCGTCGATGCGCCGCAAGTCGAGGCGGACGTCGCGCCACAACCTCGGGTCCTACCGCCGGCCCGCGTCGGTCGTCGACCTCCGCGCGACCTCGGCGCTGCGCCCCCCGGCGAGCGACCCGGTCCGAGTCGCGTCAGCGGGCGGCGGCCCTCTCGACGCGCGCTCGATCGGCGCCGAGCCGAGCCCGCCCCTCTCGCGCTCCCTACCCCCCTGCGGGCCCGCGCACGCTTCCCGACCTCCGACCGCGACTGGCCGCATGGCCCGGAACCCGTCACCCTGGTGCGCGACGCTCTAATCGGCCTCACCGACCGGCGTGCCGTCCGTCTGAGCCTCGAAGCCCCCGCCCAGGGCGCGGTAGAGGTCGATCAGGTTCGAGGTGATCGCTGCGGTCGAGGCCGCGACTTGGTCCTCGAGCTCGGCCAGCGCGCGTTCGGAATCGAGCACCGCCTGGAAGTCGGACAAGCCCTCCGTGTACTGGCTGCGAGCGGCTTCGACCGCCCGCGAGGCCTGGCCCGCCGCCGACGCCAACGCCTCCCGACGGGTCTGCTCCCGAACAAACGCGGTCTGCGCGTTCTCGGTCTCCTCGAGCGCGGACAGCACGGTCTGCTCCCATGCGATGGCCGCCTGATCGGCGCGCGCGTCCTGGGCTTCCACGAGCTGGCGCAGACGGCCGCGTTGGAAGAGGGTCCAGGTCATGGACGGTCCGAAGTCGTAGGTCCTGCTGCTGCTCTCGAACAGCTTGCCGGCGCCATTCGACGAGAGGCCGAGCATGCCGGTGAGTTCGAAGCGGGGGTAGAGCTCCGCCTCCGCCACCCCGACGCGTGCCACCTCGGCCGCGTAGCGGCGCTCGGCCGACCGGATGTCCGGCCGGCGACGCAGCAACTCGGCCGGCAGGCCCGTCGCGACGTCTCGCGGCGGAACGGGAATCGGGCGCACGGCGGACAGCTTCGCGGCGAGGGCCCCGGGCGGGACGCCGGCCAGCACGGCGAGGCGGTTCTCGGCTGCGCGTAGGCCCGCTTCGAGGGCCGGGACACGCGCGCGAGTCGACCCGAGGTTCGTGCCGGCCTGGGCGACGTCGCGCTCGCTCACGAGACCTGAGTCGAAGCGCGCCTCGACCAGCGACAAGGTCTGCTCCTGCAGCTCGACGTTCCTGCGCGCTATGGCGAGGCGGGCCTGGAACGCGCGCAGGTCGACGTAGGCCGAGGCGATCTCGGCGGCCACCGCCACACGAACGGCGCGTGCGTCCTCGAGGCTCGCTTCGAACTGGGCATTCGCCGCCTCCGAGGAGCGCTGCAGTCGGCCCCACAGATCGAGTTCCCAGGACGCTCCGATGCCGATGGAGTGGATGTCGGTCTCCGTCGCGAAGGCGCCGAACGGGGTGTTCTCGCTCGCTCGGCTGTGAGCGTAGGATCCCGTCGCCTGAACCGCGGGGTAGCGCTCCCCCAGGGCCACGCCTCGCAGTGCATGGGCCTCGCGCACGCGCGCCAGGGCCGCTCGGAGGTCCAATCCGTCGCTCACCGCGAGCGCCACCAGCTCGTCGAGCAGAGGGTCGTCCAAGCGCTGCCACCAGAGGGCGGTATCGACCTCGCTGCCCGACAGGCCCGCGGACCGCGCCTCGCGCCAGCCCTCGGATACCTCGAGCGTCGGAGGCTCGTAGTCGCGGCCGACCGTGGTGCAGGCGGCCAGAAGCAGCAACGCGGGCGGAAGCACCCGACGCAGGGCTCGGACGTCGACGGTTCGTGAACTCATCGGGCGGGCTCCAGGGCCGGCGTGGGCAACATGCGGCGCTCGCGTTCCTGCGCCTGCGCCTGGCGCGCGTTGCGCGCGCGGTGATCGACAGCGATCAGGGAGTAGAAGACCGGCACCACGAACAGGGTGAAGACCGTGCCCATGACCATGCCCGCCACCAACACGATCCCGATGCTGTTGCGGGCTCGCGCCCCGGGACCGGTGACGAACACCAGCGGCAGGTGACCGAAGACGGTCGCCGCCGTGGTCATGAGCACCGGGCGCAGCCTGATCTCAGCCGCCTGGCGCAGCGCAACCAGCTTCTCCAGGCCACTCTCCTGCAGACTGTTCGCGAACTCGACGATCAAGATCCCGTTCTTGGCGATCAAGCCGACCAGGGTGATCAACCCCACCTGCGAGTAGATGTTGATCGTCGTCAGGCCCAGGAAGCTGAACAGCAGGGCCCCCGAGATCGCCAGCGGAACCGATCCGAGCAGCACGACCAACGGATCGCGGAAGCTGCGGAACTGGGCCGCCAGCACGAGGTACACCAGCACGATCGCGAAGCCGAGGGTGACGACGAGTGCCGAACCCTCCTTGCGGATCTGGCGCGATTCGCCGGCGTAGTCCGTCTCGACGCCCCGCGGCCCCAGCTTGGCGATGGCCGACTCCAGCGTGCGGAGGCCCTCCTCCTTGGTGACGCCCGGAGCCACGCCGCCGAAGACCCGCACGGCGTTGCGCTGCTGGAAACGGTTGAGCACGCGCGGTGCCACGCTGGACTCGATGTGGGTGAACGTGGACACCGGTACCAAGTCGCCGGCGGGCGTCTTGATCTTCAGGTCCAGCAGCGGTCCCACCGTCGCGCGCTCCGCGTCCCCCAGTTGGGGGATCACCTTGTAGCTGCGATCGAAGTGGTTGAAGCGGTTCACGTACCCGCCGCCGAGCAGGATGCCGAGCTCGCGTCCGACGCCAGCCAGATCGAGCCCGAGGTCCGCGACCCGCTCGCGGTCGATGATCACCCGTGCCTCCGGCCGGTCGACCTTGAGGTCGGTATCGACGTACAGGAACTTGCCGCTCTGCCAGCCCGCGCCGACGACGGCCCCGACCAGCGGGAGCATCTCCTCCAAGGGAGCGTCACTCTGCAGCACGAGTTCGACGTCGTACTGACCCGAGGTGGGCAGGGGCGGATCGAGCCGCGGGAAGACGCGCACGCCAGGGATCTGCGAGACCACGCCGTAGACCTGGCCGTAGAGCTCCTCGGTCGAGCGTTCTCGCTCCTTCCAGTTCTTCATCGCCACCCCGCCGAACCCGCCCCAGTTGCCCACCAGGGACCACATGAAGCGTGCCTCGGGGAGCGCATTGATGGCCGTCGCGACCTGCCGCGAGCCCTCGTCCACGGCGGACAACGTGGCGTCGGGCGCCACGTCGAAGAACATGCTGATGTGGCTCTGATCCTCGACCGGCGCCAGCTCGCGGCTCGAGAGGGAGTAGAGCGGGTAGGCGGCGGCCATGACCAGCAGCGCGGCGACGACGACCACGGCGCGCATGTCGAGCGCGACCGCGAGGCACCAGGCGTAGATCCGCCGGACGCGATCGAAGCCCTTGTTCACGAGCTTGGTCAGCCGGCTCTCCTTGCCGCTCGTGCGGACGAAGCGCGAGCTCATCACGGGCGAGAGAGTCAGCGCCACGATGCCCGAGACGATTACCGCCGCCGCCAGGGTGATCGCGAATTCGAGGAACAGGCTGCCGGTCAGGCCGCCCTGGAACCCGATCGGGGTGTAGACCGCAGCCAAGGTGATCGTCATCGCGATGATCGGCCCCAGAAGCTCCCGCGCCGCGGCGATGGCGGCGTCGACGCGCGTCTTGCCCAGGTGCACGTGCCGCTCGACGTTCTCGACGACCACGATCGCATCGTCGACCACCAAGCCCACCGATAGAACAATGGCGAGGATGGTGAGCAGGTTCAGGCTGAACCCCAGCGCCATCATCACCATCACCGCACCGATCAGCGACACCGGCATGGCGACCAGTGGCACGAGCGCGGTGCGGAGCGAGCCCAGGAAGAGGAAGACCACCAGGCCGACGATCGCGATCGTCTCAGCCAGGGTCTTGGTGATCTCCTTCAGCGCGTCGCGCATGAAGACCGTGCCATCCCAGACCAGGCGCATCTCGACGTCGGCCGGCAGGGTCGGACGCAGACGCTCCATCTCCGCCCGCAGGCCGGCGGCGACCTCGATCTCGTTGGCGCCGACCAAGGGCCAGACGCCCAGGTACACGCTGGGCTGCGCGTTGTACTTGGCGATCAGGTCCGCCTCTTCCGCGCCGAGCTCCACGCGCGCGATGTCGGACAGCCGCACGACGGCGCTGTCGCGGTCGGCGACGATCAGGTCCTCGAACTCCTCGACGGTCCGCAGATCGGTGTTGGCCAAGAGGTCGACCTGGACCTCGCGGCCCTTGGTCTGACCGACAGCCGCGAGGTAGTTGTTGCGCTGCAGGGCGCCGTAGACGTCGCCCGGGGACAGATCGAGCTCCGCGAGCTTGTCGGGATCGATCCAGACCCGCATCGCGATCGGGCGCCCGCCCTCGGAGTTCGTGACGCGCTGGATCCCCGGCAGCGTGGCCAACTGCGGCTGGATCGTCCGTCCCAGCCAGTCGGTCAGCTCCGACACGCTTCGCCGTTCGGAGGAGAAGCTGATGTAGAAGGTCGCGTAGGGCCGGTCCGCGCGCTGAACCTCGATTCGCGGCGGCTCCGCGTCGCCCGGAATCTCCGAGCGCACCTGCTGGATCCGCGCCGTGACCTCGGCCAAGGCCTCGGTCGTCGAGTGACCGAGCTCGAGGTGCACGGTGATCGTGCTGAGGTTGGCCCGACTGGTGGACTCGATGTGATCCACCCCGCCGATCGCCGAGACCGCGCGTTCGATCGGCGTGGTCAGGAAGCCCCGTACGGCTTCGGCGCTGGCGCCCGGGTAGGCCGTCGTGATGATCACCGACGAGCTCTCGAGCTTGGGGTACTGCTGGATCGGCAGCGAGAAGACAGCTCGCAGACCGACGAGCACGATCACCAGGTTGACGACGACCGCCAGGACCGGGTGCTTGATGAAGATGTCCGTGAAAGCGCGCAAGGGAGACCTCTAATTCGCCGCGCTCGCGCCAGCGGCCGGGGACTGTTGAGCCACGTCGACGCGCGCCCCTTCGTACAACTTGAACGAGCCGATCACCGCGACTCGCTCGTCCGCCACGAGCCCGCTCTCGATCACGACCGCGTCACCCAGGACGGCGCCCGCGTCGACTCGCCGCTCATGGGCGCGGGTCGCGCCCTGACCGTCGTCCACCAGCACGAACACCAGGTCACCCGCGGGGCTCCGACGCAGCGCACTCACGGGCACCGTCAGCACGTCGCGCGGGGGCCCGAGCGGGACCCGCACGCGAACCGAGGAGCCGGGGGCTGCCGGAGTCCCCTCGATGCGCGCCCGCACCAGGCTGTTGCGGGTCGAGCGGTCCACCCGCGCGTCGATGGCTACGATGCGGGCCTCGACCAACGACTCCGTGGGTCCCGCGACGACCGAGACCTGCTGCCCGACCAAGAGGCCGGCGGCGGTGTCCTGGGGTACCGAGAAGTCGACGTGTACCGCGTCATCGGCGCCCTGCAGCGTGGTCAGGGAGGCTCCCTGGTCCAGGTACTGACCTGTGTGCACGTCCGAGAGGCCGATCCGCGCCCTGAAGGGTGCGCGCAGGGTCTTGCGTCGAATCTCCGCCTTCGTCCGCGCGACATCGGCATCAGCGACCTCGCGCTCGGTGCGAGCACGATCGACGTCGGCTTGACTCGCGCCCCGGCTGGCGCTCGCGCGCTCCGTGCGATCCAGCAGCGTGGCCGCCAGCGCCGCTCGAGCCTCGAGCGCGGCGAGTTCCGCCTGCTCGACGCTCACGTCGAGCGCGACCAGGAGCTCTCCCTCCTCGACGATGGCTCCGGCCTCGAGGCGCGATTCGACCACCGTGCCCGCCACCTCGTTGCGAAGCGTCACCGAGCGCAGAGCGAGCACCGTGCCGATCGCGGTGCTCGTGCGCTGGTAGGGCAGTATGCGAGCCAGGTCAGCGGTCACGACGGCGACCGGTTCGGGTTGCTGAACTGCCGCGGCCGCCGCCATCTGGCCTCGGCGCCAGGCCGTGAGGCCGAGACCACCGCCCACGATCACGGCGAGCAGGAGCAGCGAGGCGATCCAGGCTGCGTAACGCGGCGGGCTCGGCAGGTCGCGGGAATCGGCCTCCCGATCGACGGGAGCCGAGCTCGACGGACGCGGCTCTTGCGCTAGGGAAGCGTGAGTCATGGGTATGCAAGTCGACTGGGTCGATGATCTTGGTGCGCGTTGCCCCACCGACTGGAATGCGTGGTCGTCAGGGTGAATGCGGGAGCAGGGTCCCAAAGACGAAGTCGAGGAAGTCCTCGAGTGGCTGCAGGCTGCGCTCGATCTGCATGCGCGTGGTCGCCCCGATCCAGAGCATGACCAGCACGTTGGCCAGGTGGTCGGCGTCGTGCCGCGCGGCGATCTCACCGGCCGCCTGCCCCTCCTTCAGGACTCCGGCGAGCCCCGTGCTCCACTGCTGGTAGGCGCCCTTGACCGCGGCGTGCACCGAGTCGCTGAGATTCGACGTCTCGAGGGCGAGCTTGGCGATCAGGCACTCACACGATGTGCCGCTGTCCCTGCACTCCTCGAAGCCCGAATCGAAGACTGCCCGCAGCCGTTGCAACGGGGTCATCCCCCGGTCCGAGAGCAGCGGCCCCATGTGCTCGAGGTGCTCATCGCGGGCGCGCTCGATCAGCGCGACCCCCAGAGCCTCCTTGGACGCGAAGTAGTGGTAGAAGGAGCCCTTCGGGACGCCGGCGCGCTGCAGGATTTCGTTCAGGCCCGAGCCGTTGAAGCCCTTGGCGCTGACGATGTCGTGGGCGGAGGCGAGGATTCGCTCCTGCGTGCCAACCGCTTCGGAGGTCGCTCCTTCGTCCAGGGGAGTCTTCGGGCGAGACATGGGGGCGGGAAAATAGACCGGTCGTCTAGCCCTGTCAAATCAAGTCTCGGAACTCGTGGGAGGGGCTCCAAGCGCCCTACCGGCCCCCCACCGCTCTGACCTCGCAGGCAACTTCGGGGTTCGCGGCGCTGGACCAGAACTATCTGGTTCCACCGCGAGCTGGGCGGGCGGGTCGCTCCGCCACGGCGCCCCTCCCTCTGCGACTGGTGCCCTGGACCACTACTGGCGCAGGTGCTGACGAGCGCCGTCCAACTCGATCACCGCGCCGTTCGGTCCCGACTCGAGCCACTGGCGAGCGACTCCGGCCACCTCCGACGGTTGGACCAGGGCGCCGCCCGGATTCTGTGATGCGAAGAATGCGCGCGCCTCGGCCTCGGACTTGCCGGTCTTGGCCACGACGTTGGCGATCGAGGCGGCGAGCATGGGCGAGTCGACGTAGTGCGGACAGATGGCGCCGAAGGCGACGCCCTTGGGGCCGACCTCGAGCGCGGCGGCGCGGGTGAAGCCGAGCAGGGCATGCTTGGACGCGCAGTAGGCGCTGACATAGGGATAGCCCACCAGCCCGGCGGAGGAAGCGATCGCCAGGATGCGGCCGGCGCCCCGCTCGAGCATGCCCGGCAACAGCGCCTCGACCAGGAGCCGTGGGCCGTGGAAGTTGACCGCCAGGTGCCGCTCGTAGAGGTCTTCTCCCGAGTCCGTCGTGCCGCGCAGGAGCGGCGCGCTGATGGCGATCCCGGCGTTGTTGACCAGCCAATCGACGGGACCGAGCTCGCCGGCCAACTGCTCGATGCGAACTCGGGCCGCGCGCAGGGAGGAGCGATCCGCCACGTCCAGAGCCAGGGGCCGCGCCGAACCTCCCGCCTCCTCGATCTGTGCGCAGAGCCGTTCGCAGTCCTGCAGACCGCGGGCGGCCACGATCACCGCGGCCCCCACTGTGACGAGCTCCTCGACGATCGCGGCGCCGATGCCGCGACTGCCGCCGGTGACGAGCGCGACATGCTGAGTCATGGCCGGGATTCTGGCACCACCAAGCGCGGGTTGCGAGACCGCTCGGCGTCGGGTGCCCGGCGACACGTAGTTGCGCCCCCCAGTGACCGTCTCGAGTAGTCCTCGACCCGAGCCCGGGCTGCTCGGACGCAGCTCCCTCGCCCGATGGGAGCTCGGCCGGTCGCGACGAGGATCGCGCCCTCGGCCCGTGTCCACGAGCGGCCCATCCGGGACTCGATCGGGACCACTGCCCTCGCGGAGCTCCATGTCGAAGCCGTCGGGGCTGGCCCGAACCCGAGTCCGTGGGGCGGTAGGATCTCTCCCCCAACCATGGCACTCACATCGCTGATCACGCTGGTGGCCGCCGCGGCCCTCGCCGCGACGACCCAGGAGCCCGCCCCCCCGGCAGCCGCCCCTTCGGCGGTGTCCGCACCGGCGACCGTGTACCGGACGGTCACGTTCCAAAGTGGCGACGGCCTGGAGATCACCGCCGACCTCTATGTCGGCGAGGTCTCCTCGCCCCAGGAACGTTCGCAGCGGCCCTTCATCGTCCTCTTCCACCAGGCCGGCTGGAGCCGCGGCGAGTACCGGGAGATCGCCCCCCAGCTCGTGCTCCTGGGCTTCGACTGCTTGGCCGTGGACCAGCGCTCCGGCGGCGCGGTCAACGACGTCGTCAACGCCACCAACGCCCGCGCGGTGGCGGCGGAACTGCCGACGCGCTTCACCGATGCCGAGCAGGACATGGTCGCCGCCCTGGCCGCGGTGCGCCGGCACCTCGCCAACGGCCGCACCCTCGTGGCCTGGGGCAGCAGCTACTCCTCGGCCCTGGTCTTGCGCCTGGCCGCCGACCACCCCGAGTTGGTGGACGCCTGGGTCGCCTTCGCCCCCGGCGACTACTTCGAGCGCGAAGGCAAGCCCAAGGACTGGATCGCATCCGCCGCGCTGCGAGTGACCCAACCGGGCTTCCTGACTTCCGCCCGCCGCGAGCGCGGCAACTGGGAGGAGATCTGGGACAACCTGCCTTCCACTCCGAACGAGGGTCGCTGGTACTTCCTGCCCGAGACCGAGGGCAACCACGGATCGCGAGCACTGTGGGCGCGCTTCGAGGACAGCGGCGCCTATTGGGCAGCGCTCGAGCCCTTCCTCGACCACGTCTACACCCTCGAGCGCCCCGCCCCCCTGGTCCGCGAGCAAGTCGAAGACGATCCTTTCGCCGCATCGACCCAGGCGCCGGACCAGGGCTGATCGGCGCCGACGATGGCCAATACTCCCCGCACGCCGTTCCGGCACGAGATCGCTCCCGCCGTCTGGCCCAGCGCCGAACAGGCGCGGTCGAGCCGACTCTTCTCCCCCGTCGATCTGGGCCCCCTGAGCGCGCGCACGCGTACCTGGGTCCCGGCCATGGTGCCCTGGCGCGCCACCGACGAGGGCTTCGTGACCCCCGAGGTGCTCGAGTGGTACGGCCGCTTCGCCGACGGGCGACCCGGCGTGCTCGTGATCGAAGCTACGGGCATCCGTGACGTCCCCAGCGGCCCCCTGCTGCGGATCGGGCACGACCGCTTCCTGCCCGGTCTGCGCGAGCTGGTCGAGACGGTCAGACGTCGCTCCGAGGGGCAGACCCGGCTCCTGATCCAGTGCATCGACTTCCTCGCCATCAAGCGGCGACCGACGGTCGAGAAGTTCGTGCAGCGCTTCCTGGAAATCACAACGCGTCACCGGGACGGCCTGGCGGCCACGCCCGGCGCAGGCACTGCATCGGACGCAGGCACCGCATCGGACGCCGGCACCGCATCGGACGCTGGCACTGCATCGGACGCAGGCACTGCATCGGACGCAGGCACCGCATCGGACGCCGGTACCGCACCGGACGCCGACGACGCAGCGATACGGGCCGCGCTGCTCGCCCTGCCCCACGAACGACTGCTCGAGATCCTGAGCCCGCGCGAGGTCTCCGACCTCGAGATGGGTTACCGCGAGCGCGTCGACGATTTGCAACTGCCCCACGTGGCGGACCTCCCCCATGTTCTGCCCGGCCTGTTCGCCGACGCGTCGGGGCGCGCCCGCGAGGCCGGCTTCGACGGCGTCGAGCTGCACTACGCCCACGCCTACACCATGTCCTCGTTCCTCAGTCGGACGAACGGGCGCACGGACGGTTACGGGGGATCGCGTGAAAACCGTGTGCGCCTGCCGCTCGAGGTCTTGGCCGCCGTGCGCGAACGCGTGGGCGACAACTACTGCGTCGGCTGCCGCTTCCTGGGCGACGAAATCATCGCCGGCGGCAGTCGCGTCGAGGACGCCGTCTACTACGGCACCGAGTTCGCGCGGGCCGGGATGGACTTCCTGTCGATCAGCGTCGGCGGCAAGTTCGACGACGCGAAGCAGCCCAAGGTCGGCGAGGCCGCCTACCCCTACACCGGCGAGAGCGGCCACGAGTGCATGCCCACCGTCCGCATCGACCAGCGCGGGCCCTTCGGCCGCAACCTGCCCGTGTCCCGTGCGGTGCGCCAGGGCCTGCGGGCCGCCGGGTTCGAGACGCCGGTGGTCGGCGCGGGCGGGATCAACTCCTTCGAGCTGGCCGAGCGGGCCCTGACCCAGGGGGACTGCGACGTGATCGCCGCCGCGCGGCAGAGCCTGGCCGACCCCGACTGGTGGCTGAAGATGGAACGTGGACAGGGCGCCCAGACCCGCCGCTGCCTGTTCACGAATTACTGTGAGGCCCTCGACCAGCGCCACCAGCAGGTCACCTGCCAACTCTGGGACCGCGACTTCGAGGCCGCCGACCCCGGGGGCTCGGACGGGGCCATCCGGCGCTCCCCGGACGGCAAGCGCCGCCTGGTACCCCCGCCCTGGCGACCGGATCCTGACGCTTTGCGCACAAACGGCGAGTGACCTGTCCGTAACTGTGCCCGGTCGGGCCTCGTCCCTGCGCTAGCCTCCGCTCGAGCCCTTCCGCCGCGACGCCGACGACCATCGCAATGCAGATCCGCCCCCGACCCTCGCTCCGTGCCGGCGCCGCCCTCCTGGCCCTCGTCGCCGGCATTCCGTCGGGCGCCGCCGCGTTGCCCCCCAGCCCAGCGCCCCAGGATCCCGAGCGCGGGTCGATCGGCGGACTGATCGTGTGCGGACCGGGTTGGGTCGAGGTCGACGGCGCGCGTCGGATCGAGACCCCCTACCCGGTGGCCAAGGCCCTCGAGTTCGCCGGGCCGGGCGCGCTGATCGAGCTGCAGCCCGGTGACTACGCGCCGCTGATGATCGGGTTCAACAACCAAGACCCCTCCAACGCCCGCACGGTCGGCGGCCAACCCGGGCTGCCGATCACCGTACGCGGGCGCGGCATCGTGCGCTTCAAGGCCCAGGGCCGCGGCGACACCATCGGCATCTCCCAGCAGTTCCCGGTCGCCCACATCACCTTCGAAAAGGTGGTGATCGAGGCCGGCACGCGCTCGGCGGTGATGTTCTACGACCTGGCCGACAACGAACAGCACACCGGCTTCCACTTCTACGACTGCGGGATCGACGGCGGCTGGGACCACGTGGCCGGCACGGGCAACTCCAGCAAGTGGGGCATCCTCGGCCACGACCTGGCCGACTTCGTCTTCGCCGGGCGCGAGGGCCGGGCCTTCGTGCGCGACGTGCGGCTGGAACACGGTTTCTACCTGCAGAGCCCGCGCGGGGACATCACCCTCGAGAACATCGATGGCACGCGCCTGGGGCGCTGCTTCGTGCAGATCACCGCGCGCGAGCGCTCGGGTCCTCCGGGTCGCGGCTTGATCGTCGTGCGAGGCAACAAGGTCTCCGACACTGGCTTGTCCGAGTGGGACGACTTCAAGGGCGGCACGGCCTTCACCTTCGCGGGAGGCCTGCAGCACTGCACGATCCTGGTCCAGGACAACACGTACAAGGCCGGCTTCGATCAACGCCTCCGCAAGTTGACCCGCGGCGGCGCGCCCTACGGCACCGGCGCGTTGGTGGCCTGGGACGGCGGCGAGAAGCTCCCCAACGGTTCGCTGGTGCTGCGCTCCAACGAGTTCCGCTTCGCCGAGGGTTGTGGCGACCGCGCCACGGTCGCCATCTCGGCCTGCGAGCGGGTCGTGATCGAGGCCGACAACGTCTTCCAAGCCGGCGCATTCGGCGTGGCCCTCGACCTCGAGCCGGAGTACACCGGCGACCGCCCGGGACCCAAGCCCAACGGGCGCGTCTTCCTCGCCGACGGCGTGGATCTGAAGGGTGAGCTGCGAATCTCCGGGCGCGCCGCGACGGACGCCCAGCGCAGCGCCCTGGCGATCTCGTTCGGCGAGCGCTGAGGGGCCGAGGGCTCCACGCCCGGCGCTCGCGCGACGGCTCCGAGCCGGTGCGGTCCACGCCGTCGCGCCCGACGATCGACCGGGCACGGGCTCGCGTTCGGACTCCGATCACCCCGGCGGCCCATCGGGGCCAACTCCGCGGCGCCGGGGGCGTACCGACCTGCCAGGTGCCGTTAGGATCCTCGCCCCCAAGCAACGGTCGACCCGCACGGGGTCACCGATCGATCGCCCCAAGTCACTCAGGACGCCAGATGTCTCTCTCGACCCTCACTGCGCTGACCCTCTTGGCAGCGCCCCACTTCGGCGCCGCCAGCGGCTCGATCCCGCTCACGACCGCGGCCACGCCGACGGGAGTCGCGGGTGCGCCGATCGCCGGTTCGATCCAGGACGGAACGAACCAGGACGAGCCCGCGGCTCAAGACGGGCCCGCGGCGATCCCCGCCGACGGCGCGACTGCGGTCACGACCGAGTCAGGCCTGGTCTATTCGATCCTCGAGCCCGGGCTCGAAGGCTCGCCCAAGCCCGCGCTCGGCGACATGGTCGAGGTGCACTACACCGGTTGGCTGACCGACGGGACGATCTTCGACAACTCGCGGGTGGCGCGGCAGCCGGGCGGCGAGGTCGAGACCGCGAAGTTTCGTCTGGGACGCGTGATCCCGGGTTGGAACGAGGGGCTGCAGCTCATGAGCCCGGGCTCGCGCTTCAAGTTGACGGTGCCGGCCGACCTGGCCTACGGCGACCAGTCGCGGGGCGAGATCACACCCGGATCGACCCTGATCTTCGACGTGGAGCTGATCGGCTTCACGCCCGGCGAGCGGCCCCCGGCGTTCCAGCCCCTCGACCCGCAGAAGGCGATCATGCTGGCGCGCGGGATCCGCTACCAGGTGCTCGAACCCGGCAGCGGGGAGGCGCCGGCGCCCGACGAGGCGGTCAAGCTGTGGTTCGCCATGTACGGACCGAATGGACAGCCGATCGACTGCAGCGAGTGGGACAACGGTCCTCTGATGTGCTCGACGCAACAGGCTCCCCTGCCCTTCATCGAGGAGCTGCTGCCGGTGGTCAAGCCGGGCACCGTGGCCCTGGTCGAGGTCCCGCCCTCCGCGGGCTTCGGCGACGCGGCTGTCCCCGGCATCGGCGAGGGCGACTCGACGATCTGGCGCATCGAAGTGCTGCACGTGGCGCGCAACCCGGTCCTGCCCGACTTCGTGCCGGTGCCCGATGAGGGCGCGACCGTGACCGAGAGCGGCATCCGCTGCCTCACGCTCGAGCCCGGCGAGGGCGCGCCGCCGACCGCGGAGCAGACCTTCAAGCTGCGCTTCACCTACTGGACCACCGACGGCCAGTTGATCGATTCGAGCCTGAACACGCCCCAGGGCTCCCTCACCGCCAAGGCCGATCAACTGCTCCTGCCCTTCATGAAGGAGCTTCCGCTCACCATGGCGCCGGGCTCCGTCCTGGTGGCCGAGGTTCCGCCGGAGCAGAGCTTCGGCGAGCGCCAGCCGCCTGGCATCGAGCCCGGCGCGAGCACCATCTGGCGCCTGGAGCTGCTCGACGTGCTGGAGCCCCTGCCGGTGCCCGAGTTCGTCGAACCGAAGCGCGAGGGCTCCGACATCACCGACAGCGGCTTGGTGATCCAGACCGTGATCGCCGGCAGCGGCAAGCCGGCGCGCGCCGACCAGAAGGTGCGTGTGCACTACGCCGGCTGGCTGGCCTCCGACGGCACCCTGTTCGACAACTCCTTCGAACGCGGCGAGCCCTCGACCTTCGGCGTGACCCAGGTCATCCCGGGCTGGACCGAAGCCCTGCTCGAGCTCCCGGCCGGCAGCACGGCGCTGCTCTGGATCCCCTCGGACCTGGCCTACGGACCCAGGGGCGCCGGCCCGATGATCGGCCCCAACGAGGACCTGGTCTTCCTGGTGCAGGTGATCGCGATCGAGGACTGAGCCGACTTCGGCGACGGGGCCGTCGCGAGCGCCTGGGGCGATCGCGACGGCCTCGCGTCGTTCGTGAGCGATCGGCGCTCGGTCGGTTCCGCGGGCAAGGGCGCCCAACGGGGCCGCGGCGCCTACCAGTCGCTGGGCTGTTCGACAGTGACCGTGCTGCCGGAGGTCAACTCGACGTCCAGCCCGCGCCGGTCGGCCGCGACCACGGTCGCTTGGATCGTTTCGCCGCCGAAGTACACCCGACGGGGACCCGCCATGCGGCGCGCTTCACGCTGACGGCCGGCCAGGATCTCGAAGGGCAGGGACCCGCCGCCCGGGGACTCGATCAGGTCGACGACCGCGCTCGACAGTCCACCCTCGAGCTCGAGCACGACCTGCCTGCCATCACCATCGGGCCGGGGCACGACGCGCAGGGGGGCGGGCTCCCCGACCCAGTCCGGCCCACCGATGGCGAACGCGACGTCGCCCTCGAAGGGGATTCGGCCCTCGAAGGCCAGTCGGTCGATGCCGCGCTCCACCCTCCAGGGCACGAGTCGCCAAGACAACGTCCGCACCGCGGCCTGCGGCATGGCGAAGACCTCCAGGCGGGAACGGATGCCCGTTAGCTGCGGGACCCGCAACTCGAAGTCCAGGGGCGTACCGAGCTCGAGGATCAGCTCCTCGCCTGCGGCCCGGATCGAGGCCGCGCCGACCTGGCCGTCGGGGCTCTCGACCTCGACCATCGGCGCTGCGTCCGCGCCCCGTAACTGGAGCGGGTCGACGAAGTAGCTGAAGGTCCCGTCCGCAGCGGTGCGACCGTCCGGGCTGCCGTGCACGGCCATCCAGCTGTGGCTGAGAGGGTGCCAATGGCGAACGGTCACGCGTGCGTCCTCGACCGGGCCCCCGCCGCGGTCGACCACCAGGCCCTCGACCAACAGGGCCGGCCGCTCCAATCGCAACTCACCGAAGTCGAGGACGCTCCCGTCGACCGGGAAGGGACGCTCCACCCGGCAGGCGCCTGCGGGCTGCACGCTGGCGCGCGCTTCGAGCTCGATTCCGTCGGGCAGGTCCGCGCCCGACGCGCGGTGGATGAGCGAAACAGTCAGGCTAACGAGCGAGCCGTCCACGGCCGGCTGCACCCGCACCCGATCGAGTGACGAGCGCCGCCGGATCCGCCCGTCCTTCGACCAGGTCTCCCACGCGATCACGTCGATCGAAGCGGGCAGCGGACCGTCGGTGATGGCCAGCTCACAGCGCAGCTCCAGCTCACCCACGCTCGGCTGCTCGACGGGC
Organism: Engelhardtia mirabilis; assembly: GCA_007751255.1. Classification (GTDB taxonomy): domain Bacteria; phylum Planctomycetota; class UBA1135; order UBA1135; genus Engelhardtia; species Engelhardtia mirabilis. The sequence goes on along the minus strand of CP036296.1, from coordinate 2,056,220 downwards.
TCATCGAACGACGATTCGCGGGCAGGGTCACCTCCGTCAGCGCCTCCCTGGGCGGCCCGCCCCACCTGCCAAGCGCCACCGAGCAGCAGAGCCGCGACCCCGATCCCCGCCACCGTCGATCCCCGCTGCCATCCTCTGTTCATCGCTGTTTCCTCGGACCCTCGAGTCCTGCCCCAGGCGGGCATGGCTCGACCCTAGGGCCCGCCGCGGACGACTCGAGCCCTTGCACCGATCAAGACCCGGTCAATCGGCTCCACGACTCTCAACTCGCGGTCGAGGCCTCACGGAAGAGCGCGAACAGGGCCCCGGTCGGGTCGGCCATGACTGCGAAGCGCCCGATGTTCGGGATGTCGCGCGGGTCGACCCAGACCTGGGCCGAGAGGCTCCTGGCCTTCTCGGTCATGGCGTCCACGTCCTCGACGCGCGCGTAGGACAGCCAGGTCGACGGTCCCGGAGCCTCGGCCGGCTTCTGCATCACTCCTGCGTGCATCAGGCCGCCGCGCTCGAGCACCAGGTAATCGCCGTCCGGCGTCGGCATGGTCTTGACGTCGTAGTCGAAGACGCCCGCGTAGAACTCCGCGTCGCGCGCGGCATCCGTCGAGAGCAGCTCGTCCCAGCAGAACAGTCCGAAGGGCATCGCCGTCTCGTCGCGGGGCGCGGGCGGGTCCGTGCCCTTCCACAGCGAGACCAGACCCTCGCCGAGGTCGCTGCAGACCGCCCAGCGGCCGTGCTCGCCGAGGTCCATCGGTCCGATGCGGACCTCGCCGCCGGCCGAGGCGAAGCGGGCGCAGACGGCGTCCACGTCGTCGCAGGCGATGTAGGGCACGAAGTGGGAGGGCACGCCGAGGTCCGCGTCCAAGCCCATCAGCGCGCAGGCGATGCGGTCGCCCACGCGCATCTGGAAGTGCGTCGACTCGGGACCGCCGGGGGTGACCTCGACCGCCTTCCAACCGAGCAGGGCTTCGAAGAACGCGATCGAGCGCCCCACGTCGGTGGTCTTGAGGTCGTGGTGAATGATGCGGCCGTGGTCGTCGGAATGGCTCATCGGGCTCTTGCGCTACTTCAGGTTCGAGTGTGGCGAACGCGTCGGGTATCGGTCTTCAGTCCTCGAGCTTCGACGCCAGTCGCGCCAGGGCGCGCGAGAGCAGCGACCAGGTCGACGACACCGAGCGTCCCATGCGCTCGGCGATCTCCTCGTGGCCGAGCTCCAGCACCCGCGCCAGCAGGATCACCTCTTGGTAGTCGGGCGGCAACTCGGCAAAGGCCCGTTCCAGGCGACCCAGCTCCTCGTGGGCGGCCACGTCGCGGCTGGGGGTGAACAGGGACTCGAGCCCACGCAGGGTCTCGCCCTCGTCCCCCAGCGGCGTGGCCGGCACCTCGCGCGCGGCGTCGCGCTTGTCGCGCCGCCAGAAGCGGCCGCGATCGATGACCTTGTGTTCCGCGCGGCGGAAGAGCCACTGACGGAAGCCAGCCTCGCCGCGGTACTCGAAGCCGTCCAGGCCCTCGAGCACCTCGCGGCAGACGGACTGCACCAGGTCCTCGGACGACTCGCGCCCGCGGACCACCGGCCCCATCTTGAGTCGCACGAAGGCGCGCAGGCGCGCGAGGTGCTGCAAGAGCAGGGCCTCGATGGCCTCGCGATCACCGCGACCGGCGCGCTCAACCAGAGCGGCGGTGCGGTCGGGCTCGGGGGGCGATTCGTCCTGTGAGGTCATGGGCAGCCAGGAGTGGCCTATTCTAGGTGTCGGCACCCGCCCGGGCGCCCACGCAACACATGGAAGGCGACACACCCGACGACGAACGCATCGAGGCCCTGGTCGCGCGCGTGTGCGAGCTCGCGCTCGAGCTCGGCCCCGCGGCCATCGAGCGGGTCTGCGACGAGGAGCCGGCCTGCGCCGATTCGATCCGCAGCCACCTGGCGCGACTCGAGCGCTTCGGGATGCTGCCGCCAGAGCTGGCGCCGAGGGAGAACGACGACACCTACGAGCTGCTCGGTCCCCTCGGATCGGGTGGCATGGGCGTGGTCTACCGGGCGCGCGATCGCCGCGACGGACGCGTCGTCGCGCTCAAGACCCTCGATCCGCGCCTGGCCCTGACCGATCGACTGCGGGCGCGCTTCCGGCGCGAGATCGACGCGGTGCGGCGCGTGGACCATCCGCGCGTGGTGGGTGTGCTCGAGGTCGGCGAGCGCGCCGGCCTGCCCTACTTCACGATGCCCTTCGTCGAGGGCGCGACCCTCGGCGCCCTGTTGACGCACCTGCGCCAGGGCGGCGAGGCTGGTCGCGCGCCGTCGATCGAGGAGCTCGCGGCGGCCTGGCAGCGGGACGCCGCCCGTCCACCCCTGACCCTGCCCGGACGCAGCTACGTCGAGGTCGTCTGCCGCATCGTGCTCGATGTGGCGCGGGGCCTCGAAGCGGTTCACGCGGTCGGCGTCGTGCACCGCGACGTGAAGCCCTCGAACCTCCTGATCGACGCCAGGGGCCGCGGCAACCTCTTCGACCTGGGCCTGGCGCACCTGGTCGACGACACGCGGCTGACCCACACCGGCGACTTCGCGGGCTCGCCCCACTACGCCGCGCCGGAGCAGGTCGTGGGCCCGTCCGGTGCCATCGACGCGCGCACGGACCTGTGGGGCCTGGGCGCGACCCTGTTCGAGGCCCTCGCCCTGCGACCGCCGTTCATGGGCTCGGGCAGCCCCGAGATCCTGCGTCAGATCGCGACTGCGGACGCGCCGCGGCTGCGCGCCGTGGCGCCCTGGGCGCCGCGCGACCTGGAAACGCTCGTTTCGTGCTGCCTGGAGCGCGACCCGGCGCGGCGCTACGCCAGCGCGGCCGAGCTCGCGGCGGACCTGACGCGCTTCCTCGACTTCCGACCCGTCCTGGCGCGGCCCATCGGTCGCGTCGAGCGTCTGGCGCGCCTGGCCCGGCGCAACCGCGCGGCGACGGCGGCGACGGTGTTGGGCGCGGCGATCCTGTTGGGGACGCCGCTGGGGCTGTGGCAGCACAGCCGCACGATCGGTCAGCAGCGCGACGTGGCCGAGAAGGCGGCGGCCGAGGCTCGACGCGAGGCGGCGGAGAACCTGGAGGTCTCGCGCTTTCTCGAGTCGTTGATCCTGGGCCTCGAACGCACCGGTCGCGAGGGCGACCGCGAGGCCGCGCGCGAGCTGATCGCCATCGCCCAGGGGCGACTCGCCGCGGTCGACTCCCTGCGGCCCCTGACCCGCGCCAGCCTCCTGGCGACGGTGGCGCGGGTGTTGGTGGGGATGGAGCGCGAGGCGGAGGCCGTGCCGCTGCTCGATCGCTCCCTGTCGATCCGCCAGACGGAGCTCGGCGAGGGGCACCTCGAGACGGCGCAGACGCTGCAGGAGTTGGCGGCCCTGCACCTGGAGCTGGGCAACGTGCTGAGCGCGCGCGGACTGGTGGAGCGCGGACTGCGCTCGATCGCGGTGCTCGACGAGGCGCCGCGCGCGCGGGCACTGGCGGACGAGAACCTGGCGGCGTTGGCGCGGATCGACGGGCGCGGGGGCGACGCACTGGGGCACTTGGAGGCCGCGGTGGCACGCTACCGCGAGTTGCCGCGCGAACGGGAGACCGCGGTGGCGCGGGTGCTGCGCTCGATCGGCTCCCTGTACCTCGAACTCGGCGACCCCGCCGCGGCCGCGCGTGCCCTGGAGCAGAGCGTCGACGCCAGCTCCGATGGTTGGAGCCCCGACGGGCTCGACGCCGTCGAGGGCCTCGAATTGCTGGGTCGCGCCTACGAAGCGTTGGCTCGCGCCGGCGACGCCTCCCTGGCCCTGGAGCGGGCGCTGGACCTGCGCCGCAAGTCGGGGCAAGCGATCGACGCGGGGACGGCGGAGCTGCTCGAGCGCCTGCTCGCCCTCGACGCCGAGCAGGCTGACCCGGACGCCGTGCGCCGGCGGTTGACCCTCGAGCGCCGCGTGCTGCTGGGCGAGAACCGTCTGGAACTCGGACTGTCCGACGCGCGCGGTCCGTTCGAGCGAGCTCTGGTCGAAGCCGACGGGATCGAAGGCGCGGTCAGCCTGCGCGGACGGGCCCTGGTGGGACTGGCGCGCGTGGCCGCCTTCGAGGGCCGCGAGGCCGAGGCGCAGCAGTGCTTGGCCGAGGCGGCGCGCCTGCCGCGCATGGCCTCGCCCGAGGCGAGCTGGGTCGACGACCTGTTCGAGACGCGACTGGGTCTGGACCTGGCGCGCGCGGACCGCAGCGCGAGCACCTCGCTCGGCACCGACCTGGAAGCGCTGACCCTGTGGTTCCGCCAGCGCATCGAGCGCGCCTCGGCGGCCGACCGCGACCTGCCCGAGCGTCTGCGGCGCAACGCCCTCTTGCTGTTGCAGCTGCGTGAGTCGGGGCGAGCCGAGGAGCTGCTCGCCGGCGCCACCGACCTCGAGCAGCGGCGCGGGAGGGACAGCTCGACCACCGTCGGGCTCGACTACCGCTCGCTGCTCGAGGACACCTACTCGGCCTCGATGCAGCAGGGCATCACCTGCCTGCAGTCCGAGCGCTGGGCGGACGCGATCGGCGCGTTCGAGCTGTGTGCCGCCGCGCGCCCCGACGATCCGGTGGCGCCCTACAACGCAGCCTGCGCCCACGCCCACCTGGGGCAGACGGCCCAGGCCCTCGCGGCCCTGGAGCGCAGCGTCGAGCGGGGCTACGCCTTCCGCGAGCGCGCGGTGGAGTTGACCGCTTCCGATCCGGACCTCGCGAACCTGCGCGGCGAGCCGCGTTTCCAACGTCTGATCGTGCGGATGCAGGGGCTGGTGGACGCCGCGGAGGCCTTCGCGGCCAAGCCGCGCGTCTGGGCGCCCGCGGGTCTCGACGCGAGTCGACCGGTGCCGGCCCTGTACGTGCTGCACGCGGACGGCAGCACGGCCGACGCGGTGCTCGCCGGCCCCTGGCGCGAGTTGGCCGATCGCCTGGGCCTCTTGTTGGTGGCGCCCTCGGGACGTATCCCGGCTCGGCTGGACCCGGAGCTGGGGATGCTGTGGACCGACAGCCTGGCCCGCTACGCCGCCCAGAGCCGCTACTACGAGGCCCCCGTGCGAACGGCCGATACCGTCGTGCGCCGCGAGTGGACCCTGGACCCCGAGCGGGTGTTCATCGCAGGCGAGGGCCTGGGCGGAACCCTGGCCTTCCATATCGCGGTGCGCTCGCCCGAACTCTTCCGAGGCTGCCTCATGGTCGACGCTTCGGTGCCGATCGAGCTGATCGAGGACCTGGTGCCGCGTTTGGGGAACTTGGGACTGCGCGCGGCCATCCTGGCCGATCCCGCCCGTCGCCCGGACGGCATGCCCGCCGAACTCAGCACCTCGGGCTACCTGTCGCGCACCTTCGCGCAGCTCGAGCGCTGGGGCATTCAGACCACCTTGGGGACGCGCAAGCGCGATGGCGGCGAGTTGGACGTCGAGTGGGTGGCCGGCGCGATCTCGTTCCTCGAGCGCGGCCGCTAACCCAATTCCGCGGCCACTCCGCCCCATCGGCCGCGATGCGGCCCCGGCGCCCCCCGGGAAGAGGGGGACGCCGGCGTCCGCCGACCCGCAAGGGCCGTTTTCTCGATCAGAAGAGGAACAGGACGACGGGATCGCTCGCTCCCACGATCAGGTCGGAGGCGAAGGGGTCGAGCACGACGAAGGCGTGGTGCAGTTGCATACCCGCCAGGCTGGTGGCCGCACCGGGCGGAATCGTCAGGCTCGCCGTGGCCGCGCCGGTGCTGCCGAAGACGCCGATGGCGTTCGTGATCAGGCCCACGCCGCCGGTGTTGATGAGCTGGTTGAAGTAGACGTCGGGGTTCAAGTCCAAGTGCACCGAAGGGGTGCCCACGCCGGGTTCGGTGCCGGACATGGATCCCAGCAGCAGGTAGAACGCGCCGGCTTGTTCCAGCGGGACGCCCAGCTCGAAGTCGACCTGGGCGCCCGCGACCGTCGAGGCATACATCGTGTCCGAATGGATCACGCCCAGCGGCTGCTCCAGCCACAGTGCCGCCACAGGCTCGGGAGCCACGTAGGTCTCGACCACGGAGCCGAAGACTTGCACGACGCGGTGGATCAGGCCGTTCGATCCACCGATCAAGAAGTTGTTACCGTCGCGCACGATCGCTGTCGCGTCGCCGTCGACCGGGTAGGCGTAGACCGCGAGCTCCGAGAGCTTGTCGAAGACCCAGACGTTGCCGTCGGAGGAGCCCAGGTAGAGCTCGGTAGCGGTCTGACTCATGGACTCGACCGGGCCGCCGGTGACTCCTGCCAGCTCGAATCCGTTGCCCAGAGCCAGGTCGGCGCGCTGGAACTCACCTACTGGCGAGCCCGCCCAGAGGGTGTCGCCGTCCACGGCCAGGGCCGCGATGGATTGGCCCGCCGAGAGGATCGTGCTGCCCAGGCCCGTGTCCGGATCCACGCGCACGACCGTGCCGTTGCTGCCGGCCACCAACAGGTCCCCCCCGTGGACCGCCAGGGACTTGGCGTCGTTGGCCACGGTGAAGGCCAGGGAGAGGGTGTGTGAGGTCAGGTCGAAGCGGCGGACTTCGCCGCTGGGGCTGCCCAGCCACAGGGCGCCGTCGAGTTGGACCACCGAGTGCAGGGGCACGTGGCTCGAGGCCTCGAGGGTGAAGACGCCGCTCTTGGGCGGCGCCGAGTAGACGTTCCCCGAGGGCGCGACGACGTAGAGCTTCGAGGCCTCGGCGCTGGCGGTGGTCGCGAGGACCACGGCGGCGGTCGAGGCGAGCAGAAGGTCGGGCAGCTTCATGGATCGGGTCCGGGTGGGGGTCGACGGCTTCGCGGGGCCTCCAGGGGGGCGAGCGTCCCGCGCTCGGCGCCCTCGCGCACAAACCCTGGGAAATCTGAAGACCCCCAATCATGCCCCGAAGCAGGGCCGGACGGCGGAAGATCGGCAGCCGCGACAGGAACGCCGTTTGCCGCGCGAGGCACCGCGGGGGCCGCCGCTTGCCTCGCCGAGGCCGGCATGCGCCGGTCCCGCTGACTCCTTCCTGGACCCTCTGAGAACCGCCACCATGGCACCCCGACCCACCCATCTTGCCCTGGCCGCCCTCGCCGCGGCCGCACCCGTCGCCCAGGGCTTCACGCCCCAGGAGCTGCTCGTCGACATCAACACCGGTCCGCCGGAGGTGAACCCGAGCGCCACTCCGAGTGACTTCGTCACGGCCGGCGGCCGGCTGTTCTTCTCCGCGACCGACCTGACCCACGGCCGCGAGCTCTGGACCCTGCAGCCGCCTGCGACCCAGCCCACGCTGCTGGTCGACCTGTCGCCCGGCTCGACCTCCTCCTCGCCGGCGAAGTTGACGGCCCTGCCCGACGGGCGGGTTCTGTTCACGGCCACCGCCACAGGCCAGGGGGTCGAGCTGTGGGTGACCGATGGCACCGCCGCTGGAACCAGCTTGGTGGCGGACATCAACGCCGGACCCTCGAGCTCCTACCCCACCGACCTCACGGCGCGGGGCAACGAGGTCTTCTTCTGGGCCAACGACGGCGTACACGGCTACGAGCTGTGGCGTAGCGATGCCACCACCGCCGGAACTCAGCTCGTGGGAGAGATCGAGGTCGGGCCCGGTGGCGCCGACGCGTTCACCCAGCTCGGCGACATCGAGACCGATGGTCAGACCCTGCTCGTCCCCGGCCACGTGGATGGCGCCGGCTGGGGCGTGTGGCTCACGGACGGTTCGATCCAGAACACGATCAAGTTGGCGAGCCTCGACAACGCCGTGTTCGAGTCGGTGGAAGAGGTCGTGGAGATGGGCGGGAAGTACTTCTTCTCCGCGCGCAACGGCCTGGGACGCGAACTGTGGGTCAGCGACGGCACCGTCGCCGGCACGGGCCCGATCGTGGATCTGAATCCCGCAGGCGACGCCAACCCGACGGGGCTCTTCGCCACCAGCACCCAGGTCTTCTTCGCCGCGACCGAGCCGAGCTTCGGCACCGAGTTGTGGGTCACCGACGGCACCTCTGCGGGCACCCACCTCGTGGCCGACCTGGCCTCGGGCGGACTGTTCTTCGACTCGTCGAATCCCGAGCCCATCGGCGGACTGGGTGACCGTTTCGTGTTCTCGGCCAGCACCCCGGCCACCGGGCGCGAACCGCTGATCACCGACGGTACCCAGGCCGGAACCCAGTTCCTGGGCGACCTCTCGCCCTTCTCGGGCAGTTCGGTCGGCATCTTCTTGGAGGACTCCAGCGCCGAGCTCGACGGCGAGCTGTACTTCCCGGCCTACGACGGGGTCCACGGCACCGAGCTGTGGGCCACCGACGGCACCCCCGCGGGAACGCGACTGGTGTCCGACCTGCAGCCCGGGACGAACCCGTCGTCGATCGGCTCGCTCTACGCATTCGACGGGAAGCTGTGGTTCGCGGCGGACGACGGCACGACCGGCACCGAGCTGTACGGCTCGGACGGCACCGCGGCCGGCACCGACCTGGTGCTCGAGATCTTCCCGCCGGCGACCACCCTGGGCTCCGAGCCCCGCTCGCTGACTCGCCTCGGCAACATCGTGCTGTTCGGCGCCGACGACGGCGTCCACGGCTCCGAACCCTGGGTGACCGACGGCACCGCGGCGGGCACGCACATGCTGCTCGACCTCTATCCCGGCGAGTTCAGCTCCGCCGCCAACTCCTTCGTGGCCCTCGAAGACCGGGCTGTCTTCCTTGCCAGCACACCCGAGTACGGCGCCGAACTCTGGGTCACCGACGGCACCGCCGCCGGCACCACGCTGCTGAAGGACTTCACACCCGGTCCCGTCGACTCCTTCTGGGCCGGCATTGGCAACACCGTGTTCGAGGGCCGTTTGTACTTCACCGCGCTCACCGAACAGGGCTTCGGCCTGTGGGTGACCGACGGCACCTCGGAGGGGACGCAGCTCTTCTTCGGCGGCGACACCTTCGCCTTCTTCGTCGGCCCGACCCTCGCGACCGACGACTGGCTTTACTTCTCGGCCCAGGAAGTTCCCAACGGAGTGGGCACCGAGCTGTACCGCACCGACGGCAACCCGGCCAACACCCAGTTGGTGATCGACTTGCTGCCCGGCGAACAGGGCTCCCTGGCCATCGCCGACCAGTTGATCGAGTTCGGAGGCGACGTGTACTTCACCGCTGACGACGGCAACACCGGCTTCGAGCTGTGGCGCAGCGACGGCACCGCAGCCGGTACCAGCCTGGTCGCGGACCTGGCCCCGGGCAGCGACCCGAGCTCGCCGCGCGAGTTCGCGGTCGTCGGCGACCGACTGCTGTTCATGGCCCGAGACGCGGCCGGCTTCTTCCAGGTCTTCTCCACCGACGGCACCGCCGCGCAGACGGTGCAGTTGACGGACGAACCCCTCGGCGTGCTGATCGGTCTCAACAGCAACGGCGACACCGCCTTCTTCCGCATCAACCCGTCGTCCACCGGCATCCAGCTCTGGACCAGTGACGGAACCGTCGCCGGAACGCAGCTCATCGAAGTGCTCACGCCCCCGACCTTCAGCGCCGACTTCCTGGACTTCAATCAGATCGCCTCTGGCCCGACCATGTTGTTCCCCAACAATGACGGGGCCAGTGGGTACGAGCTGTGGTCGACGGACGGCAGCGCCGAGGGCACCGGCGTGCTCTTCGACGTCGCCCCCGGTGCCGCGTCGTCCCTTCCGGCCGAGGTCATCCGCCTCGGCGGCAAGGTCCTGTTCACGGCCACCGATGGCGTGACGGGCAAGGAACTGCACGTCGCCAACCTGACTGCCCTGGGCGAATGGGTCGCCGAGCCCTACGGCAACCCCTGCGGCGTCGGCGCACCGAGCCTCTCGGTCAGCGGCATGCCCCAGGTCGACCAGCCCTTCGCCCTCGCCGTCGGCGATGTGGCCCCGGGCCTGCCCGGCCTGATAGCGGTCGGCACCGCCCAGACCTTCGAGCCCCTGGTGGGCGACTGCGCCCTGCGCGTGGCGCAGCCCTTCGCCCTGTTGGTGCCCTTCTTCACCGACGGCGCCGGCTCCTTCTCCCTGCCGGTGCTCCTGGGCCCGGCCTTCGCCGGCCTCGAGTTCGACGTGCAAGCGGTGACCATCGACGTCACCGGACTGCACGCGAGCTCCGGTCTGGAGGTGGTCGTCGGTCCCTGATGCTCGACCGCCCAGACGGGCCACTGAAACGGTGTCACTGAGCCAGTGCCACCGAAACTGGCCCACCGACGCGCAGAGCCCGCGGTCCCTCGACACGAGTCGAGGGACCGCGGGCTCTCTCGTCGGAGCGGCCGCCGCGCCGCCTACGGAAGCAGACCGACCGGCAGTGCGTTGCTGACGAAAGCGACGCCGAAGGTCGTCAGGTCGATGGTGAAGAAGGCGTGGTGCGCGACGAGTCCCGCCAGGGCACCGCTGCTCCCCGGAGGCACAGCGAAGATCGCGCTGGCATGGCCCACCGCGTTGAGCGAGGCGAAGCTCGACAAGAGCGGGAGCTGGTTGGGGTTGTCGAGGGTCAGGAGCAGGTAGGGATCGACGTTGAGGGGCAGCGCGACCCCCGGGGCCAGCGGGACGCCCGGCGCCGTTCCGGATAGGGACCCCAACAGCAGGTAGATCTCGCCCCCGTGGTCGCGCCCCGCGTCAAGGGTCAGGGACTGCAAGCCACCCGCCGACAGGGAGATGGAAATCACCGCAGCGCTCAGGGGCTCCAGATCGAGCAGGTAGGCCGCGCCGGCACTGGAGCCCTGGTCGTCGTCGCCGCGGGCACCGACGATCGCCCGGTCACCGGACAGCCCGAGCGCCCTTCCGAGCAGGTCACCGGACTGCCCGTCCGACGCCAGGACCTTGGCCGTTTGGGCCCACGTTCCGGACACGTCACGCTCGAAGAGGTAGGCCGCGCCGGCGTTGCTGCCGAGCTCGTCCTGGTCCGGCGAGCCGGCCAGGACCCGGCCCTCGGCGATGCCCACGGCGTAGCCGAGTTCGTCGCTCGCGGCGGCATCGCTCGCTTCCAGCCTCGCCGTCTGGACCCAAGAACTCCCGACCCGTTGGAAGACGTATACCGCGCCCTCGTCCTTGCCGAAGGGCTCGCCGGCGGACTCGGAGCCCGTGGCACCGATGGCCGCGAAGTCACCCTCCAGGGCCACGGACCAACCGAAGTAATCGAGCGGAATCGTGTCGGAACCCTTGAGGCGCTGGGTCTCGACCCAGCTGCTGCCGCTGTACTCGAACACGTAGACCGCCCCGGCACCGTTGCCGGGCGGGCCCTGCAGGTCGGCGCCAACCAAGAGCGTCGAGCCGTCCATGGCCAGGGTCCAACCGAACTGGGCGCCGTCCGAAGCGTCGCTGGCGTACAGCACCTGCGTCTGGGTCCAGTTGCCCGCGATGCGCTCGAACACGTAGACCGCCCCGGCCAAGGAACCCTGGGTCGCGTTGCGGTAGGCCCCCACCGCGGCAAAGTCGCCGTCGATGGCGACCGACCAGCCGAACTCCTGACCGACGATGGGCCCCGCCGCGACCAACGCGCCGGCCTCGCCCCACACGCCACCGACGCGTTCGAAGACGTAGGCCGCACCCTCGTTGCCGCCGAGGCTTCCGTCCTTGCCCGAGGCGCCGACGATGGCGCGCACGCCGGAGATGGCCACCGATCGACCGAAGGTGTCACCCGCGGCCGCGTTCGACGCCGTCAACTTCTGGGTCTCGAGCCAGGAGCCGTCTGGCTGCAGATCGAAGCTGTAGACCGACCCGGCCCCCGGGGCAGCGCTGCCGTCGGACTGGGCGGCAACCAGGGCCGTGGGTCCGGAGATCGCCACCGAGATGCCCGCCAGGTCGGACGAACCCGTCGCGCTGCCGTAGACCTTGGCCACCTCGGCAATGGGAGCCTGCAGGGCGTGGAGACTGGGCGCGGCGACGTCGAGAACAGTGGCGACGAGGGCGGGAACGATCAGAGCGGACGCGTGCATTGGATTCGCTGGGCTGAGCAGTCGTGTACGTGCAGTCACGGGTCGACGCGATACTTCGAGGGAACGGACGGCCTCGCCGATGCGAACGTCGGCGAGCCACGGCGCTGGCCCAGGTCGATCGCGGGTCGAGCGATCCCATCGGCGATCGGGAGCCGTGGCCAGGGCGTCGAGCCCCTTCGCAGGCGTAGCATTGTGAACCGAATCTCCGCGAGCGGGGGGTCCGCGCCGCTTCCGGCGAGCCGGCACCCGCGCGGCGTTCAACCGCCCTCGACCGCCGCCGCCACCAAACGATGGAACCGGTGCGTGCCCCGTTCGTGGGCGGGCGCGTAACGGCCGCGTCCGTAGAGGCGCGAGGCCAGGCCGCGCTGGACGCTCTCGGCGGCCTGCTCGTCCTCGAGCTCCACCGACACCAGATCGCCGCCGGCGCCCGTATCGAGTTTGGACGGATCCCAGACGTAGCTGCGGAAGCGGACCTGGGTGCGCGCCGGCCCAAGGGGCTCGATCACGTTGGTGGACACGCCCCAGGGGTAGACGTTCACCATCAGGTTGGGGAACAGCCACCAGTACCAGGCGGCAACGCTGCGACCCGCGTCCGGATGGCCCTCGGGCGGCGACTCGAAGGCCACGTCGCCCTGGCCCGCCTCGCCCAGTTGCAAGACGCCGGAGTCGAACAACTCGTAGTCGTAGCGGCCCAACTCCAGGGTCTGGGTCAGGCCCGGATGGATGAAGGGGATGTGGAGACCCTCGAGGTAGTTCTCGACGTAGAGCGCCCAGTGGGCGTCCAAGACGAAGTCGCGGTCGCGCGACCGATCGCGCGTGAGCCGCTCCCAGGGCAAATGGGCGTTGCGCCGCGCGATCGGGCCCCACCAGCCGTCGAAGGGCCCCGAAGGATCGAGCGACGTGAACAGCCAGGGTCCGCGCCGCTCGAGTTGCAGGCCGCGCAGGTCGTCCTCGGGTCGCGGGAAGTCCTGGGCCCCCTCGAAGCCGGGCGCAGCGAGGAATCGACCGTCGAGGCCGAAGCGGCGACCGTGGTAGCGACAGCGCAGGTCGCGGGCAGCCGAGGCGCGCTCGGCCACGCACAGGGCCCGGTGGGTGCAGACGTTCGACAGCGCGCGCAGTTGCCCGTCGTCGCGGGTCACGACCAGTGGCTCGTCCAACGACCCGGGCAACAGCGTCACCGGCAGGACACCACGCGGATCGGGAACGTCGAGGGTGTCGGCGAGCATCTGCCACGACCGCCCGAATACCCGCTCGACGACCAGCGCGTGCAGCTCGGCGTCGCGATAGAAGCGCGCGGGCGGCGTCTGCGCCCGGCTCACCTCGGGGTCGATCTCGAACCCCAGCCGGCTCACGGCGCGACGTCCCCCGGACCGGGCTGGGTTTCGCCGCCGTACTTGGCCAGGGCCAGGTTGGCCATGTGACCGAGGATCGCGAAGACCGCGACCATCAGCACGATGCCGCCGACGAAGACCCACCAGCCGGGGCCGTCGGAGACGAAGGACTGGATGTCCTGGGCGCCGGCCGCCTTGGCCGCGGCCGCGAAGCCCACGTAGACGGCGGTGCGCGGGGCCATGCCGACCAGGGTCCCGACCAGGTAGATCGGCAGGGGCACGCGCACGGCGGCGAAGGCCAGGTTGGTCAGGGAGAAGGGCGAGTTGGGCGGCACCCGCAGCAGCGTGACCACCAGGAGCGCGCGCAGCCCGCCGCGCCCGACCAACTCGCGCTCGATGATCTTGGCCTGGGGGTGGCGCGCGAGCACGTGCCGCACGTGGTCGCCCGAGACCCGGCGTGCGACGCCGTAGCCGATGGCGGAGGCCACCGTGAACCCGACCAGCGCTCCGGAGAAGCCCACGCCGAAGCCGTAGACCCAGCCGCCCAGGGTGGCCTGGGCGTAGGTCGGCAGGAGCCCCAGGCCGGCCGTGATCGAGAAGGCCACCAGGTACAGGAACAGCCCCAGCTCCGGCCTGGCGTCGAGCCACTCCGAGACGGGGCCGAGCTGGTACAGCAGCGTGATCCCGAGTACGCCGGGCAGCACCGCCCAGGCGATGCCCAGCAGGCCCGTAGAGCGCAACTCGCGCACGTCCGCCTGGTCGAGGCCGAGGGGCCCGGTGGCCTCGCTGTCGGGGGTCGCGTCGCTCATTGGGGGGGCTCGTCTTCGGGCTCGGATGCGGGCTCGGATGCGGGCTCGGCCGCGGGCGACCAACCGTAGGACAGGTTCGGGCGCTCGGCGAGCGCCAGGGCGGGCAGGAACGGCAGCTTCAGGGACAGGGGATAGATACCGACGCCCAGGGTCAGCCCGGCCAGGTGCAGCTCGACGCCCTCCAGCAGGCCCAGCTGCACGCCGAGGCCGGGCAGCTCCAGCTCGACCCCCCAGCCACTCGCCGTGCCGCCGATGCGACCGGGAAAGGCCCAGTCCTTGCCGACCGCGTTGTGGTCGAGCTGGGCCGCGATGCCGTCGGTCTCGCGCAGGAGCCGTTCGACGAACGTGTTCGAGTTGGGGCCCGGCCAGGCGCGGTAGGTCTGGTCGTAGCTCGCGGTGCGCTGGCGCAACTGCGTCGCAACGGCGCTCGCGTCGTCGCCAGCGATCAGCGCCAGTACGCGCACCGACCGCCCCCAACGCTCGTCCTCGAAGGCCTCGTCGCGGGCGATCGGGGCGTCGACGGCGCCGCTCGTGGGAGTCGGGATCTCCAACCGCCGCCAGGCGCCGCCGCGGCGCTCGCGCACGTCGATCCAGGTGTGGCTGGCGAAGCGCGTGTACCAGGGTTCGCTGGTCGGAATCCGCAGGGTCTTGACCATCACCGCGGGACGATCGCCCACCGGCCCTGCGGTCTGCGCGGGGCGCGTCGCGGCGCAGGCCTGGGTCACCAGGGCCGCGGTCGCGAGCAGGACGCGGCGCCACCGGCGCCCCAGACCGCTCACGGTGTGGCGACGGTGTCGACCCACCGCACCCGACCGTCGCTGCGCACGAGGTCGCGACTGCTCGACTGGCCCGAGGCGTCGGTCAGGCTGAGTCGCACCAGGACTTGCCGCTGGTCATCGACCCAACTGAAGCTCTCGATGGCCGCACCCAACAGAGCCGGCTCGATCAAGGACAGATCCACCGCGGCCACTGGGCAGGTCAGGCTCGACTCGGCGGACTTCCCGAACGGACCGCCCATCATCATCGACGGGTAGCCGTGAGCGATGTCCGCGGGACTGACTCGCAGCTCGCGCACGAGCAGGTTGCTGATCTGCTCGGTGAAGGCATTGAGCTCCGGCCAACCGCAATCGGTGCAGGCCACGCGCACGTCCAGGTGGCCGGGGGTCGCGGGCAGGGTCGTGAGTTCCGGCAGGGTCGATTCGCCCACCCCTCGGAAGAGGAAGGCCAGGACCAGGGCGATCAGGAGCACGACGGCGCCGATCCAACTGGACGATTTCACGAGCCTCCCACCGCGGCCAAGAGGGCCTCGTGGGTCTCCATCATCCAGCGTGTGTCGGTGTACAGGGCCAGGGCCTCGACGGCCTCGCCGGCGGTCGGGGTCGCGCCGTAGCGCACGCCGTCGGTGCTGAACTCGATCGTCGCGGTGGCGAGCTCGTCGCCGCCCTCCTCGCGCCGCACCACCGCCGCGGTGCGGCTGCCCGTCTGCTGGTTGGCATCCCAGACGAGGCCGGCGCGGGCCGCGGAGGCGCGCAGCATGGCCAGGATCTGCTTCTGGTTCTTCCGCAGGTGGGTGCCGGGTTCGAGTCGCTCGTGCTCCATGGGTCGTGTCGGGCTGCGCGCCTTGGTGCGGGAGGTTACCAGCCCCGAGCGCGGACCTGGCACTGCGGGGTCGCCTTGCGGCGTTCGGCGGCGACGGCGCAGGGCCGAAGGTGCGGGCGGCGCAGTTTTGGGCGCAGGGGGGTTCCCATCCACGTCGTCGCGGCTATGCTTCCGCTCTCAAATGAGATTGGGTCTCATCTCCAGTTGAAGCCCAGCTCGCCGCCCCATGCTGACTCCGCTCCTGATCACCGCGCTGATGGCGCAGACCACCCCGCAACCCGCCGAGAGCGGCGACGCGGTCCGGGTCGAGCGGCACCTGGCGGTGATGGGGACCGACCTCACTATCGAGGTCGACGGGACCGATCGACCCGGCGCCCTGGGTGCTTCGGAGGCCGCCCTGCGCGCCATCGAGGCCGCCGAGGCGCGCCTCTCCACCTGGACGCCGAACAGCGAGCTGTCGCGGCTGAACCGGGCGCCGGTGGGCCAGGCCTTCGAGCTGAGTCCGGCCCTGGCCGGCGAGTTGGAGGCCGCCCGCCGCTGGTCGGAGGCCTGCGCGGGCGCCTTCGAGCCGGTCTGCGCGAGTCTGGTGCGCGCCTGGGACCTGCGTGGAGTCGGCCGGGTCCCGACCGCCGCGGAGCTCGCCGCGGCGAGGGACGCGGTCGGACCCGAAGCGATCGCGGTCGCGGGGGCCGATCGCTCCGCCACGCGCCTGCACGCGGAGGCCGGCTTCGAGGAGGGCGGCTTCGGCAAGGGCGCCGGACTCGACGCCGCCCTCGCCGCCCTGGCCGAGAGCGGGGCCCACGGCGCGCGTCTGGACCTGGGCGGGCAGATGGCCTGGTTCGGAGCCGCGGAGCGCAGGTTGCTGGTGGCCGACCCCGACCAGAGAGCGCGCCCGGTCGTGGCCCTCGCCCTGCCCGCCGACACGGTCTCCGCCGCCACTTCGGGCAACTCAGAACGGCCCCGCGACGCTGCCGGGATCGTGCGCGGTCACCTGCTCGATCCGCGCAGTGGCAGGCCGGCGCGGGACTTCGGCTCGATCACCGTCGTGACCAGCAGCGGCATCGGTGCCCTGGCGGCCGACGTGTTGTCGACCGGCTTCTTCGTCCTCGGTCCCGACGCGGCCCTGGCCGCCGCCGAGCGATTGGACGGCGTCGACGTGCTCGTCCTCGAGCGCGCCCGGACCGGCGCGGACCTGCAACTGCGCTGCTCCAGCGGCCTCGTCGGTCGCTTCGAGCGCATCGACTCGCCACCCGAGAGTTCCACGACCGCGCCCGTCATCGACCCCCAGCGCGGTGATCCACCGAGCAGTGATCCACCGCGCAGTGATCCACCGCGCAGTGATCCACCGCGCAGTGATCCACCGAGCAGTGGGTCGCCCCCCTAGGTCTGCCGCACGGCGACCGCGCACCGTCTCCATCCGTCCCCCATCAAGTCCGTCCCCCACCCACCCCAGCCCCCCAAGCGGCACCCGCGCGGTGCCGTGATCGAAGCGATGCTCTGCACCCTGACCCTGGCCCTCCTACCCGCGGCGATCGCGCCCCAATCCGCGACCGCGACGACCTCCGACGCGAGCGCCCAAGACCTCGGCGCCCTGGCCCGTCGCGTGGCCGAGCTCGAGGCGAACAACGCCGAGCTCAATCGGCGCCTGGACCTGCTCAGTGAGGACGTCGAAGCCGTGGACCTGGGTGGCCTGTTCACCCCCGTCGGCGACGGCACGCGCGGGCTCGCGCCGGCGGCGTCGAAGGTCTACTACGCCAGTAGCCCCCTCTCGATCGGCGGCTACGGGGAGATGGTCTACACCAACGAACAGGGGGGCACCGGCACCGACCAGCTCGACTTCCTGCGCGCGATCCTCTACGTGGGCTACAAGTTCGACGACCAGTGGCTCTTGAACACGGAGTTCGAGTTCGAGCACGCGACGGTCGAGGACAACAACGACGGCAGCGGCGACACCACCCCCGGCTCGGTCTCGGTCGAGTTCGCCTACGTCGAGTACCTGGCCACGGACAACTTCTCGGTCCGCGCGGGTCTGCTGCTGATCCCGATGGGCTTCGTCAACGAGCTGCACGAGCCCACGACCTTCTTCAGCGCCGGTCGCCCCGAGCTCGAGCAACGCATCATCCCCTCCACCTGGCGCGAGAACGGCATCGGCGTGACCGGCTCGAGCGAGGACTTCGAATACCGCGTCTACGTCGTCAACGGCTTCGACGCCGAGGGCTTCTCCAGCGACGGCCTGCGCGGCGGTCGCCAGAAGGGCGGCAAGGCCAAGGCCGAGGACTGGGCCATCGTCGGCCGCGCGGACTACGTGGGCACCACGGGCCTGCTCGCCGGCGTCTCGGCCTACCACGGCGCCTCGGGCCAGGGCGCCGCGGGCGTGGGCTCGGTGTCGACGACGATCTACGACGCCCACGTGCAGTACCAGACCGGCCCCCTGCGCCTGCGCGGCCTGTACGCCATGGCCGAGATCGACGACACGGCGGCCCTGAACGCGGCCTTCGGCAACAACGTCGGCGAGCAGATGGGCGGCTACTACCTGGAAGCCGGCTACGACGTGCTCGAGGGCGGCGACCAGTCCCTGACGCCCTTCGTGCGCTTCGAGAGCTTCGACACCCAGCAGGGCGACCTGCTCGGAGGCGCCATCGACGATCCGGCCGGCGATCGCGAGTCCTGGACCTTCGGTCTGGCCTGGCAACCGATCGATCAGGTGGTGGTCAAGGCCGACTACGTCGACGCCGACAACGGTGCAGACAGCGGCCAGGACCTGTTCCGCCTGTCCCTCGGATACATCTTCTGATCCAGGACACTAGCCTCTGAGGCTGCTCGCCCCGCGTCGCGTCGGCCACCGGGCCGCGCGACGCGCCATTTGCACCACGACCATGCGCCCCACGCTGCTTCGCCTCGCGAACCTGATCGTCCTCGGGGCCTCCGCGGCCACGGGGATCGACGGGGATTCCCCCTCAACGCCGAGCCCGACCGCTCCCGCGCCGGAGCTGCGCGCGGGCTCCGAGGCCGCCCTGCGGGGGCAGGTCTTCCTCTCGGTCGAAGAGGCCCTGGCCCTGGCCTTCGGCGAGGAGGCCGAGATCGACAAGCGCACGGTCTACCTGACCGAGGAGCAGCGCGCCGCGGTCGAGGCCTTGCTCGGCGACGAGCTGCCCAGCGGGATCGCGCGGCCCTACGTAGCCACGGCCGAGGGCGAGCTGCTCGGCGTGGCCTGGTTCGACAGCCACCGGGTTCGGACCCAACGCGAGACCCTGATGTTCGTGGTCACGCCCGCGGTCGAGCTGCGCCGGTCAGAGGTCCTGGCCTTCGGCGAGCCGCGCGAGTACCTGCCGCCGGCGCGCTGGATGGCCCAGTTCAATGGGCGCGGCCTCGACGAGGAACTGCAGCTGGGCCGCGGCATCAAGCCCATCGCCGGCGCGACCCTCTCGGCCCGCGCCACGGTCGACGCGGCGCGCCGCTCGCTGGCCCTGCACACGATCCTGTTCCCCGCGCCGCAGCCGGAGCCTGTGCCCGAACCCGTGCCCGAACCCGTGCCCGAGCCGGAGCCCAAACCCGTGCCGCCCGCTCCAGTCGACGGGTCGCATCCGTGACGCGCGGCGAAGCCTGGACGACCCACCTCGGTACGGTCGTGGTCGGCGCCAGTGGCCTGGTCTACGCCTGGATGCTGTACTTCGCCGAGCCGGTGGACGAGTTCGCGATCGTCAACCACCCCTGGCAGCCGCACCTCTTGCACCTGCACGTGCTCTCGGCGCCGATCCTGGTGCTGGCGGCGGGTCTCCTGTGGGTCCGTCATGTCTGGGGTCGGCTGCGCTCGGGCTACCCCCACCGCCGCGCGACGGGCGTGACCCTGGCCGCCGCGGTCTTCCCGATGATCGCCAGCGGCTACCTGTTGCAGGTGACGGTCGAAGAGCGCTGGCGCTCGATCTGGATCTGGACCCACCTGGTCGCCTCCGCTCTTTGGCTGCCGGCCTACCTGATCCATCAGCTCGCTCCGCGCGGCGCGCATGCCGGCCGAGCGGCGAGCGACGCGGCCTGACCCCGTCGCTATGCTGCGCGGCCCCGACCCGGCCCCGCGACCATGAGCGACTCCAACTACGACCTGATCGTGATCGGCGGCGGCAGCGCCGGCTCCGCCTGTGCCGCCGAAGCCATCAAGTGCGGCCACGAGCGGGTGGCCCTGGTCAACGACGGCGAGCTCGGGGGGCTCTGCATCCTGCGCGGCTGCATGCCGACCAAGTCGATGCTGCACGCGGTCGAGCCGCTCCTGGAGGCGCGCCACGCAGACCGCTTCGGCCTGCGCTTCCCCCCGGCGGAGATCGACTTCGGGGCGATCATGGAGCGCAAGCGCGAGCAGGTCGCGCGCTTCCAGCGGGCCAAGATCGCCGGCATGCAGGCCGGCGGCTACGAGATCATCGACGGGCGCGGACGCTTCGTTGGCCCCGATGCGATCGAGGTCGGAGGGCGCGAGCTGACCGCCGGTGCCTTCCTGATCTCGACCGGCTCGCGCACGGCCGTGCCGCCGATCCGCGGGCTCGACCAGGTCGGCTACCTCGACAGTGACAGCCTGATGGAGCTCGAATCGGCGCCGGCCTCCCTGTTGGTGCTCGGCGCCGGCGCCATCGGCCTCGAGTTCGCGACCTTCTTCGCGGCCCTGGGCACCGAGGTGACCCTGGTCTCCCGCTCGCCGCTGATCGAGCGCGGCGAGGAGCCGGACCTCTCCGAGCAGTATCGACGGGTGGTCGAGCGCGCCGGCGTGCGGGTCGAGTTGGGGATGGGCCTCGAGCAGACCCGCCGCACCGCGGACGGCGTCGAAGTGATCGCCATCGCCCCCGACGGCGGCGAGCGGATCTTCAAGGCGGAGCAGCTCCTGCTCGCCGCAGGTCGGGTGCCCGACTACCGCGGCCTCGACCTCGAGGCGGCCCAGATCGAACTCGACCGTCACGGAGTGCTGCGACTCGACGAGGCCCTGCGAACCACCAACCCGCGCGTCTTCGCCGCAGGCGACGCGACGGGACGGGATCTGATCCTGCACACCGGCAACGCGGAGGGTCGCCACGTGGCCCGCAACCTGCGTTGCCACTCGAAGGGCGAGGAGCTGGTGCCCTGGGAGGAGGCGACCCCCGTGCGGGCGATCTTCACCCACCCGCCCTACGCCCAGGCCGGCTTCACCGCCCGCGAGGCCGCAGCGCGCGGCCACACGGTGATCAGCGCCCAGAAGAATCTGGCCAACCAGGGTCGCGGGATCGTGATGGGCGTCTACCCGGACGAGGGTTTCGTCAAGCTCATGGCCGATCGAGGCAGCGGCCGGATCGTCGGCTGCCAGATGCTCGGCCCGCGCGCCGACGACCTGGTGCACGTGGTCTCCACGGCCATGCACCTCGGCGGCACCGTCGACGACCTGATCGCCATGCCCTGGTACCACCCGACCCTGTCGGAGGTCTTCATCGAGCTGGCGCGCGAGCTGCGCGCACAGATGATCTGATCGCGCCGCCGATCCGAGGCGGGCACGCACCCGCCGAATGCCGACAGGGGACGACGCCATCTGGCATCGCCCCCTGTCGAGCCCCGGGCGGGTGCTCGCTCACGCGGGCGCCGGTCGCGGGGCCACCGGACGCTGATTGTCCGTAGAGCGTCTCGAGGCCGGTTGCTCGCCGAACAGAAGCTCGGGGCACCGACGTCGAGAACCGAGGCCCGATGGTAGGCCCGGAGACCAATCCGGGAAGGCGGAACCTCGCGGGGTCTGTCCGCGCGCAGGTGCCAGCGGACAGGCCCCCCACAACAGGCGGTGATGGCGACCAGTTTCGGCCGCGGGACGGTCGCCGGATGCTCGGTCGCTCCGGGGAAAGGAGAGGCCAATTGGCGGGCACTCGAAGTCGTCAGGGCGATGGCCGTGGGCGCGGTGCCGACCCCACCCGTCGGGCCGATGGGCCCTGGAGTCCGCGAATCCGTGCGCACCGAGATTCGGCCCGGCGCACCCGGTCCCGGCGATGGTCACGCCGGATCGACACAGCTCGCGCCAGGCCTCGGCGGTCCCGAGCTCAATCGACGCTCGCCAGAATGGTCGTCACCCGGACCTCGTTCGCACTCAGGGTGCGGTGCACCGGACAGCGGTCGGCGATCTCCACCAAGCGTTGGCGTTGGGCCGCGTCGAGCGGGCCGTCGAGGGTCAGCTCGCGGCGGATGCGGTCGACCTGACCGTCGGTCGAGGTGCAGTCCTCGCAATCGCGGGCGTGGACGCGGTCGTGTTCCAGGCGCACGCTGATGCCCTCCAGGGGCAGGCCCTTGTGCCGCGCGTACATCCGCAGGGTCATCGAGGTGCAGGCCCCCAGGGATGCAAGGAGGAAGCCGTAGGGGTCGGGTCCGGCGTCGGTCCCTCCCGAGGACGCGGGCTCGTCGGCGACCAGCTCGTGCCGGCCGATACGAACTCGTTGGCGCAGGCCGACGGCCTCGGTCACTTCGACGGTGCCGTGGGGCAACTCAGCGTCCTCGGACGACGCCCCGTCGGGTTCGTCGAGGTAGCGACTGGCCCAGGCCGCCAGCACGTCGGCGACGAAGCGCGAGTCGCGCCGGCGGGTCAACAAATGGTCGGCCGAGTCGAGCGAGACGAAGCTCTTGGGGTGCCGTGCCGCGTCGAACAGCTCGCGCGCGTGCTCGATGCCCACGACCTCGTCGATCGGTGAGTGCATCACCATCAGGGCCGCGCGCAGGTCCCCCAGGCCGCCACGCAGCCCGTGACGGTCCAGGTCGTCGACGAACTCCTCCTTGATGCGGAAGGTCCGCCCGGCCAGCTCGACCTGGGCCTCGCCGTGCTTGCGCAGCTCGAGGATGACCGGCTCGATCAGGTTCTTCACGTGGTTCGGCTCGCTGGGTGCGCCGATCGTGGCCACCGCCCGCACCGAGGGCAGCTCGTGGGCCGCGAGCAGCACCGCCGCCCCGCCCAGGGAGTGCCCCACCAAGAGCTGCGGCGCGCTGTATTCGGTCTCGACGAAACGCGCCGCCGCGACCAGGTCCTGGACGTTCGAGGCAAACGTCGTGTTGGCGAAGTCACCGTCCGAGTTGCCCAGTCCGGTGAAGTCGAAGCGCAGCACGGCGATGCCCCGCGCCGCCAGGCCACGGGCGATCCCGGTCGCGGCGGTGACGTTCTTGGAGCAGGTGAAGCAGTGGGCGAAGAGGGCGAAGGCGCGGGGCTCGCCATCCGGCCATTCGAGTCGACCCGCGAGCTCCTCGCCGCGGCCGTTGGGGAAAGTCAGTCGATCGGTGCGCTGGGTCGTGGCCATGGGATTGCGGGCTCGGTCGGGGGTGCGCGAAGCGGACCGGCCCTGCGGGCGCGACCGTCGGACGGGGTTACGATGCCAGCCCACCTGACGCGACCGCTACGACCAGCAACCATGCAATCGATCCTGCGCACCGCCGCCGCGGCCCTGACCTCACTCGTCCTCGTCCTGCCGGTTCGCGCGGCCCAGAATTTCGACGGGATTCCCGAGCCCCCGACCTGGGGGGCGGACGAGTCCCCTGCGCCGTCGGACGCCGCTGCGCCGTCCGACTCCGCCCCGACTCCAGACAACGAGCTGGTCGAGCGCTTCGGCTCGATCGAGGTCGACGGCACCGCGGTCGAGTTTCGCAGCGTCACCGGCCGCACGACCCTGGCCGCCGAGGACGGTAAGGCCCGCGCCCACTTCTTCCACGTGGCCTACCTGCGAGAGGGCGTCGAGGACACGGACGCACGCCCGCTGACCTTCTGCTTCAACGGCGGGCCCGGGTCCTCGTCGGTCTGGCTGCACCTGGGTGCCTTCGGCCCCGAGCGCGTGGACCTGGGGCCCGAGGGCTTCGACCTCACCCAGCCCTACGAGCTGGTACCCAACGCCGGCACGCTCCTGGACCTCACCGACCTCGTGTTCATCGATCCGGTCACCACCGGCTTCAGTCGCGCCGCCAAGGGGGTGAACGACGGGGAGTTCCACGGGCAGCGGGAGGACGTGGAGTCGGTCGGGGCTTTCATCCGCCTGTGGCTGGCGCGCAACGATCGATGGACCAGCCCGATCTACCTGGCCGGTGAGAGCTACGGCACCACCCGCGCCGCGGCCCTCGCTGACCACCTGCAGGGCACCTTCGGGATCTACCCCCGCGGTCTGGTGTTGGTCTCGGCCATCCTGAACTTCGCGACCGCGCGCTTCGACGTGGGCAACGACCTGCCCTTCGTGCTGTTCCTGCCGACCTACACGGCCACCGCCTGGTTCCACGGGCGGCTCGCGCCCGAGCTGCAAGCGGACCTGCGCGCGACCCTCGATCAGGTCGAGGCCTTCGCCCGCGGCGAGTACGCCAGCGCGCTGATGGCGGGCGACCGACTCGACCCGGCGGGCCGCGCGCGGATCGCGGCACAGTTGGCGCGCTTCACGGGTCTCGATGCGGAGTATCTGTTGCAGACCAACCTCCGCATCAACATCAGCCGCTTCTGCAAGGAGCTGCGGCGCGACGAGCGCACGACGGTCGGGCGCCTCGACAGCCGCTACACCGGCCGCGACCGCGACGCGGCCGGCGAGCGCTACGAGTTCGATCCCAGCATGGCTGCGATCGAGGGACCCTACTCGACCCTCTTGAACACCTACGTGCGCCGCGTGCTCGGCTACCGCAGCGACCTGCCCTACGAGATCCTGACCGGCCGGGTGCAACCCTGGAACTACTCCAACGTCGCCAACGAGTACCTCAACGTCGGCGAGGACCTGCGTAAGGCGATGACCTCGAACCCGAACTTGCGGGTCTACGTTGCCAACGGTTACTTCGACCTGGCCACGCCCTACTTCGCTACGGAGTACACGTTCGATCACCTCTTCCTCGAGCCCGAGGACCGCGACCGGATCTCCATGGGCTACTTCGAGGCGGGACACATGATGTACGTGCGCGAAGCCGAGCTGCTGGCGCTGCGCCAGGACTTGGTCGAGTTCTACGGGCGTTGAGCCCGCCGTTGGCCCTGCCGTCGACCCGCGCGGAATGGCGTCTGCTCGGGGACGCGTTTCCCCGGGAGCATGAGCCGTCGGTGGACGCGCAGGGCGGGGAACTTGTCGCGCCGCGGACCCGTAGTCGGATCGGGAGGAGGAAGTCCACGGTCCGGTCGTCGTGACCAGCGCAGCGGCGGGGGAAGCCCTGATCGTTCCAGGTGGATGGCGAAGTTCGGCCTGCGGCACGCGTTGAGAGGAATCCACTCGAGGCGGGCCGTCGAGCGGAGCCGGTCAGCGGGGCCGCCGGGCCCAGCCGCGGAGCGATTCCGTCCAGCGAACCCGTCCGGCACCTCCATCGGGCAGGGCCGTCGAGCGAGGCCTGTGAGGTCTCGGTCAGCCAGCCTAGAGATCGGTGGTGCCGTTGGTCGATGCCCTGCGGAGGGCGGTAGCCGAGGCCCCTGGGGCCCCGCGCCCCAGCGAACCGCCATGCCGTTCCCCACCCGATTCCGACGCCCCCTGGCCCTCGCGGCCCAGGTCGCCCTGCTGGCGCTGGCCGGCTGCGCGAGCGGGCCGCCGATCGCCGAGGTGACCCCCTTCGGCGTGATCCGGGCCACGGATCGGGGCGCCGCCGCGATCCTCGCGCCGGAGTTCCTCGAGTTCCGGACCGAGATCATCGCGCTCCTGCCGGACACCCGCGAAGGGCCGGTGAACATCTGGCTCGAGGAGCGACCGACCCTGCGCGAGCACGGTCAGGAGGACGGCTGGGCCGACGCCTACACCCTGACCTGGGGCGGCAGCCGCACGCCGCGGGTCCACCTGCCGGCCGACCCCGGCACCGACGCCGAGCGGCGCAACCTGATCGCACACGAGCTGGTCCATGCCCTGCTGGGGCCGAGCTGGCAGAGCCTGCCGACGGCGCTCGAGGAGGGCCTGGCCACATGGGTCGCGACCCAGATCGAGCCGCGCAGCTACCAGCGCGTGACCAAGCTCCTCGCCGCGGCCCCCGATCGCATGGCACACATCGAGCTCGGCGCGGTGCTCGCCGGCGCTCCGGTGGCCCTGCCCGACCGCGCCCTGACCCTGGCCATCGCCTCGGCCTCCGACGCCTCGGTCGAAGAGATCCTGGCCTACCCCCTGGGCGACGAGCTCTACCCTTCCGGGCGCGCCGCCAAGCTGCGCCTGTACGGCGTCGGCCTGGCCCTGGTCGACACGATCGTGCGGCGCGGGGGGATCGGGGCCCTGCACGGGCTGTGCCTGCGAGCCGAGGCCGAGGGCCTGGCGCGAGTGCCCATCGATTGGATCATGGAGGCCGCGGGGGCGACGACGCCGGAGGGGCGCCGACTGGCGCTGCGGCCACCGCTGCGACCGGAAGACGCCCTGTGGCTGGTGGACCACCGCGACCTGTGGCCCCGCCTGGCACGGGCCTATCGCGCCCTACGCAGCGGCGAGTCCCAGTTGGCCACGACCCCCGAGGCCTTCATCGACGCCCTCGAGCTCGAGATCGAAGTCGACCGCGGTGCGCCGATCTCCTGGCGCCAGCTCGCCCTCTATCCGCAGCTTCGAGCGGAGTTGACTGCCGAACTCGAGCTGGACCCGACGCGGCTCGGCCAGACGGGTCTCTGAGTCCCGTCCAGGCTCAGCAGCCGCCGCGGGGCCGACGGACCTCCGCCACGAAACTGGTCACGTATTCGGCGATGCGCCGGCCCGGCGGCAGGGACGCCTGAAGCCTGTGGTAGAGCGGGTCGTTGGCGCCAACCAGGCTGTCCACGTAGGCGGGGTGCCGCTCGAGTCGCACCAGCTCCAGCCCCACCGCGGCCACGTGGGCGCAGGTGTCATCCACCAACTCCGCGCCGGCGACGCAGCCGATCAGGGCCTCGAGGTGATCGACGGTGCCGGGCGGCAGGGGCTCGCAGAGGCCCAGATCGCTGATCGCCGCCCGCCCGCCGGGCCTCAGCACCCGCGCCACCTCGGCCCACACCTGGCGCTTGTCCGGCGCGAGGTTGAGCACGCAGTTGGAGATCACCGCGTCGACGCTGGCATCGGCCACGGGCAGGTGCTCGATCTCGCCCAGTCGGAACTCGACGTTGTCGAGTCCGGTGCGCTCGCGGTAGCTGGCGACGTTCCTGCGCGCGCGGGCCAGCATGTCCGGGGTCATGTCGACGCCGATGGCGCGACCCGCGGCGCCGACCTTCGGACCGGCCAGGAACACGTCGAAGCCGGCGCCGCTGCCGAGGTCGAGCACGGTTTCCCCCTCGGACAGGGCTGCGATCGCCGCGGGGTTGCCGCAGGACAGGCCCAGGTTCGCGCCGCCGGGGAGGGCCGCCAGCTCCGCGGGGTCGTAGCCCAGGGCCTGGGCCAACTCGTCTACGGCCATGGTCGGACCGCAGCAGCCGCCGCCTGCGGCCTCGGTCCCCGCCGCGGGGGACGTCGCCGATGCAGCGGGCCCGCAGCAACCGGAGCTCGCCGCGGGTGCCTCGGCCTCGGCGGACGCGGCGAGTGCTTCACCCCGCGCGATAGCCCCGTAGCCCCCGGCCACGGAAGCTCGGATGGCATCGGCGTCGCGCTCGTGATCTCGGTCAGTCATGGATTCGGTTCCTCGGTTCGTTGGCCCCTCAGCAAGGGCGGGCGCGCGACCAGCCGGGCGATCTCGCCGCGCACGCGATCGTAGTCGGGCATGCCCCCACCCGCGCGCCCCCGGGCGGAGCGGGCCCGGGGGGTCGACCCCGTGTGGGTCGGACCAGCGCAGTGGAGCGCGAGGCACTCTGCGAGGGTCCGCCGCGCCTGGGCACCCGCCAGATGACGGCGGCAGGAGTTTCCCACGCAGGAGAACGGCACCGGTCTGGGCGTCGCGGCGGTGGAGTTCGGGTCCGACTCGGTCGACGGCACGGGGAGCGATACGACGCGATGCGTCCTCCTGGACCGTTCGAGCCAGCCTTCCACCGGCCCGAGCGGTGACCTAACCTCCCGGACCCACCCGACTCGACGGACCTCGGCAACCCGCAGCGCCCATGCCCACCGCTACCACCCCCACCGACCTCGATACCTTCATGGACACCGTGCGCTACCGGAACCCCGGTGAGCTGGAGTTCCAACAGGCGGTCGAAGAGGTGGTCGAGTCCCTGATGCCGATGGTGCTCGGCAACGACGCCTACATGAAGGCGCGCATCCTCGACCGCATCACCGAACCCGACCGGGTGATCAGCTTCCGGGTCACCTGGGAGGACGACCGCGGCGAGGTGCAGCTCAACCGCGGCTACCGGATCCAGTTCAACAACACCATCGGGCCCTACAAGGGAGGCCTGCGCTTCCACCCGTCGGTGACCCTCAGCGTGCTGAAGTTCCTGGCCTTCGAGCAGATCTTCAAGAACAGCCTGACCGGCCTGCCCATGGGCGGCGGCAAGGGCGGCAGCGACTTCGATCCCAAGGGCAAGAGCGACCGCGAGGTGATGCGCTTCTGCCAGTCCTTCATGACCGAGCTGTTCCGCCACGTGGGGCAGAACCGCGACGTCCCGGCCGGCGACATCGGCGTCGGCGCCAGGGAGATCGGCTTCCTGTTCGGTCACTACAAGCGCCTGACCAACAGCTACACAGGCGTGTTGACCGGCAAGGGCCTGTCCTACGGGGGCAGCTTGGTGCGCACCGAAGCCACGGGCTACGGAGCCGTGTACTTCGCGCGCGAGATGCTCGGCCATCGCAGCGAGGACCTCTCGGGCCGTCGCTGCCTCGTGTCGGGCTCGGGCAACGTGGCGACCTACGCCGCCCAGAAGTTGCAGCAGTTCGGGGCCAAGGTCCTGACCCTCTCGGACTCGGGCGGGACGATCTACGCGCCGGGCGGCATCGACGAGGCTCAACTGGCCTGGATCATGGACCTCAAGGAGGTCCGCCGCGGCCGCATCAGTGAGGCCGCCGAGCACTTCGACGGCATCGAGTACCACGAAGGCGCCAAGCCCTGGCAATTCGAGGCCGACTCCGCCTTCCCCTGTGCGACCCAGAACGAGATCGACCTGGACGCCGCGCGCCAGATGACGCTCAACGGCATTCGCATGGTCTGCGAGGGCGCCAACATGCCCACGGCCAACGAGGCCGTGCACCACTTCCAGTCCCAAGAGGTTCTGTTCGCCCCGGGCAAGGCGGCCAACGCCGGTGGAGTGGCAGTCAGCGGATTGGAACAGAGCCAGAACTCCCAGCGCTACTTCTGGGACCGCGACGAGGTGGATCGCCGCCTGCAACAGATCATGTCCGGCATCCACGCCAAGTGTGTGGACTACGGCGAGCGCCCGGACAGCTCGATCGACTACGTACGCGGCGCCAACGTCGCCGGCTTCGTCAAGGTGGCCGACGCGATGGTCGCCTACGGCCTGGTCTGAGCCACTCATCCGCCGGCCGCACGGCCGGGTCGGCGGGACAGCGGGCCGACCGGGCGAAGAGATCGGCCGGGCGGAGCGATTGACCGCGCACTGGACTCGGACAGGAGTACATTGCGGGGCACTTGCCATGACCGCTCGAATACTGCTCCTCTTTCCTCGCGTCGAGCCCGATCAGCCGGACCGGGACAAGCTGCTCGGCCTGCCCCTGGCCCCGCTGACCCTGGCTCGCTCGTTGATCGAGCACGGCTATGACGTCCTCGCCGTCGACCAGAACGTGGACCCGGGCATCGCCGGGCGCCTGGGCTCGATGGAGCGCCCCCTGTGGGTCGGTCTCAGCATCATCGGTGGCTGGCAGATCCGGACCGGCCTGTCCCTGGCGCGGCGCATTCGTCGCCGCTGGCCGGACGTCCCGATCGTCTGGGGCGGCTGGAATCCGACCCTGCTCGCCCACCTCTACGAGGCGCCGCACCTGGCGCCCTGGGTCGACGTGGTGGTGCGCGGCCGGGCGGAGGTGACCGCGGTCGAGCTTTCCGACCGCCTGCGCGACGGCCGCGGCCTGGATGGCATCGCGGGGCTGTCGCACCGCTCGGGTGGCGGCGACCTGGTGCGTGAGCCCGACCGTCCGACGGCGCCCGATCCCAGCCACGCCCTGCTGCCCTACCACCTGATCGACGACCCCGACGCCTACATCACCGCCCAGGGGCTGGTGAACTACATGTCCAGCCACGGCTGCCCGCACCGTTGCGGGTTCTGTGGGATCCCGGTCGGGACGCGGACCTTCCGGCCGCTCGAGACCGAGCTGGTGGTCGAGCAGGTGGCCGAGCTGAAGCAGCGCGGCTCGGGCACCGTGCTGTTCTACGACGACAACTTCTTCACCCAGAAGGCGCGGGTGGTCGACCTGGCCCGGCGCCTCTTGGAATCTGGCCTCGGGATCGAGTGGTACAGCAACGGCCGGCTGGACCAGGTCCTGGCCTTCGACGAGAACGAACTGCGGCTGTTGGTGGCCTCGGGCTGCCGCAGCGTCAACGTCGGCTACGAGACCGGCGACCAACAGGTGGCCGACGGCGTCCACAAGGACATCGATGTCGAGAGCGTCTACGAGGCCGCGCGGCGATTCGCCGCGGTGGGCCTGCACCTGTCGCTCAACTTCATGGTCGGCCTGCCCGGCGAGACGCCACAGTCCCTGGTCCGCTCGCTCGAAACGCTCAAGCGCATCCACGCCATCCAGCCCGACATGGACGTGTGCTGGTACATGTTCATGGCGGCGCCGGGCACGGAGCTCTGGCACCGGTTGATCGACGAGGGCCAGCTCACCGACCCGGCGACCCTCGAGGAGCACGCGCGGCTCCAGCCGCTGTTCCTCGAACTGCCCTGGTACTACCCGCCGCCGCCCAGGAGTGTCTTCCGCCCCGACCGGCGCGAGTTGCAGGCGATCGTGTGGTGCTTCTACCAGGCCTACGCCGCAGCCGAGCCCGGCCTGCCCTGGCGGCCCTACTTCCGACTCCTACGCCGTTGGTGCAAGTGGCGCTACGAGGGCCGCCGCTTCGGCCTGTGGTTGGACTGGCGCCTGTTCGAGCGCGCGTTCGTCGCCCGTACGGCGCTACGCAACCTGCGCGCCGCAGCCGGACGATCGGCGCCTTGGCGCGCCATCGCCGCGCGCCTTGGGCCCCGTCGCCAGGGAGCGCGGCCCAGCTACGCGCCGTTGACGGGTCTGCACCGCGGCACCTGACCGCGATCGATCAGCGGCGCCTCGAGCCAGCGGATCAGAGGAAGTCGATGTCGCCCAGGGAGAAGTAGGCGCCGGCGTCGAGCTCCTCGATCGGCAGCTCGGGATCCCAGGACCGTCCGGTGCGTCGCAGTGCGATGGTGTGAACCACCGCCCCCTGGGAACGGAACCAGTCGTGCCCTCGGTCCCATGTGGGCAGCCAGGTTCCCGTCTGTGGACAGTCGAGCGCCCCGGCGACGCGGTCGATCCCGTCGAGCAGGAGTTCGGCCGCCTCGTGGTCGTCGCGGTCCACGATCCACTCGAGCACGTGGGCGACCCGATCTTCGAGGCCGCCCGGCCGAACTACCGCCAGCCCGCGTCCCGGCAGGGCGACGACGCGGTAGGGGCTGTCCGTCCCGTCCCCATAGCGACGCTCCAGGTAGGACTGGCTGCGTTCGACGGTGTGGCGCACCAGGGTGCTCGTGCGCTCCCACAGCTCGCCCGCGTCGGCCGGCAATCGGTCGACGACACCCGCCGAGGCCGACCTGGCCCCGGCGCCCCGGTCGATTCCGCGCACCAGAGGACGCACCGGTTGCAGCGCTCGGTAGCCGAGCTGACGCTCGCCGATTCGAGAGTCCCGTGGCGACGGAAAGCCCCAGGCCAGGAATGCACCGCCCATGCCGCAGTGGTTCTCGATCCACAGGTACATCAGCCGCGTGAAGAGACTGGTCCCCTCGAGCGAGCGGCGGTGCTCACGATCCACCATGTGGTCGGCGCACTGCACGGTC
Source organism: Engelhardtia mirabilis (assembly GCA_007751255.1). Lineage (GTDB taxonomy): Bacteria > Planctomycetota > UBA1135 > UBA1135 > Engelhardtia > Engelhardtia mirabilis. The sequence continues at coordinate 2,024,791 of CP036296.1, read as the reverse complement.
AGGCGTCGCTTGCCGTCACAGCGCATGGGCATGGCCAGACCTCCGACGTGGGCGACGATCTCGCCGGTGTCGAGGGTCTCCGCCAGGCAGGAGAGCGGCCCTTCGGGCGCGCCGTACTTCCAGCGCCACAGGCTCTCGGAACTCGGTTGGAAGACGCCAGGATCGGGGGGGAAGCAGCTTCGAAACAGGCGCACGAGTCCGACCTCGTCGCCGGGGCGGACGTTGCGTAGGAGGTAGCGGCCGACGACCAGCTCACGTCCTGCGGCAAGGGGTTCGGAAAGGGATGGGGAAAGGAACTCATTCATCGGGTCGAGCCTAGATCCGCGGGCGACGATCCGCCACGGGCCCAGGCGCCGTCGGTGGTTCGATTGCGGAATGGACTCGACGCGTTAGGGTCTGGGGATTCAGGACGGCCCCGGGGGCTCGAGTTCGAGGACGGTGAGCCCTCCCCACCAAGGACGAATACGTTGCCCACGCTTCGCCGAATCGCATTCGCCCTGCTGTCGATCGGCCCGTCGATCTTCGTGGCGAGCTGCGGCGACGGTGGCGCCGCTGCGAGTCCGCCAGCGGCGGAATCGGCGTCCGCGCTTCGAGGCCTGTGCGACCCCGCGGACTGGGACCTCGAGGACGCGCCCTTCCGGCCTCGACCCACGGGGTTGGCGGGCCAGACCGTGCGCGCCGAGGAGCCGGGGGCGATCGCGACCGTACTCGTCTTCCTCGATACCGAGTGCCCGGTCGCCAACGCCATGGCGCCCGAGCTCGAACGCCTACGCGCACGCTTCGCACCCGAGGGCATCGCCTTCCGGCACGTCTACCCGGACCGCACGCTGACCGTGGAAGCGATCCGCGAGCACGCCCGCGACTACGCGCTGGACGCCGTGGCCGTCCGCGATCCCGGCCACGTCTGGGTCGAGCGCTTCGGCGCGACGATCTCGCCCGAGGCCGCGGTGATCGTCGACGGTGACGTGGTCTACCGCGGACGCGTGGACGACCGCGCGGTGGCGCTCGGCGTCCGGCGCCCCGGGCCCGGTCGGCGCGACCTGGAGCTGGCCCTCGAGAGCATCCTCGCCGGCCGCGCTCCGGATCCGGCGCGGACCCCGGCGGTCGGCTGCCGCCTGGCGGACCTCCCCGCCCAGGGAGCCCGCGACTAGCCGTGCAGCGCGCCCTGCAACTGGCCTTTGCCGCAGCCCTCGCCGCCTGCGCCGACCCGCCGCCGGTGACCTACGTCGACGACGTGGCTCCGATCCTCGCGCGGCACTGTGTGGGGTGCCACAACCCGCAGGGCTCGGCTCCCTTTGCGCTGCTCGACTACGACGACGCGCGCAGAAAGGCCGGGCCCATCGCGCAGGTCACAGCCAACGGCTCGATGCCGCCGTGGAAGCCGCGGGCCGGTGGCGACGTGTTCCACGGTGCGCGCGGACTGACCGCCGACGAGCGTGGGTTGCTTGCCCGTTGGAGCCGCGACGGCGCTGCTGCCGGCGAGGGCGCGGAGGCGATTGCGCTCGAGGCCCCCACCCCCGGCTGGGCCCTGGGCGATCCCGATGTGGTCTTGACCATGGACCAACCCTTCCTGGTGCCCGCCGACGGCGGCGAGCTGTGGGCTTCCTTCGCCGTGTCCACCGACTTCGGAGGCGACCGCTACCTGCGCGGCGTCGAGATCCGCCACGCCAACGCCAAGCCGGTCCACCACGTGATCCTGTGGATCGATCCCGAGGGCTCCCTGCGGGACCTGGCCGAGGCGGGCGCGGCCGGACCCGGCAGCCTGGTGCAGGTCGACCAAGCGGCGCCGGGCGAGATCCTCGGGGGCTGGATCCCCGGCATCGAAGCGCGCGCCTTCCCCGACCACACGGCCGCCCTGCTCCCCGCCGGCGCCGATCTGGTCTTCGAGCACCACTTCGTGACCACCGGCCGCCCGGAGGAGATCCGCACCAGCCTGGGCCTGCACTTCGCGACCGAGCCGCCCGAGCGCCCGCTCGGGGTGATCCAGTTGACCGGCGGCGCGATCCACGTGCTGCCCGGCGAGCGCGACTACTCGGTGCGCTCGACCACCACCCTGCCAGTGGAGACCGAGTTGATCGCGATCACACCCCACGCCCACTACGTGTGCCGCGGGCTCGAGATCACCGCTCGGCTGCCCGACGGCGACTCCCGATCGCTGATCGCCATCGACGATTGGGACCCGGCCTGGCAGTCGACCTACTGGTTCGTCGACCCGCCGATCCTGCCGGCCGGGACGGCGGTCGAGCTGGCCTTCACCCTCGACAACTCCGCCTCGAACCCGCGCAACCCCCATCGGCCACCGCGCCGGGTGATCTTCGGCGCGCGCTCGGACCAGGAGATGGCCGAGGTCTTCTGCCACGTCGTCGCGCGGGACGCGGAGGCCTTCGGCCGGCTGCGCGAGGCGCTCGTCGACGCCGTTCGCGGCGCCGGCAACGAGCACCGGGTCTGGCAGGCCCTGGTCGACCAGTTCGACGCCGACGGCGACGGTTCCCTCGACGCCGAGGAGGACGCCGCGGCTTCACTGCTGGTCGACGGCATCTGGGACCAGCCCGAGCTCTTGCTGCGCGTCGCCGACAGCGACGACTCGGGCGACCTGGACGAGGCCGAGCGCGCCGAGGTCCAGCGCTGGATCGGGGTCTGGCACGGTCAGCGCGACTGACGCTTCGACAACAGCTCCGCCAGGCCCGCGCCGATGCGCTCGCCGACGAGCTCGGTGCCGGGGCGGTGGAAGTGGCACAGGTCGTAGTAGATCGCGTCGGTGCGCGCGGCGAAGACGTCGGTGGCGTCCACGAAGGCGACCCCCGAGGCGGCCAGCTCGGCGCCCGCCGCCCGCAGACGCGGATAGCCGGCGCGAACTCCGGCGAGGGCCGCGGCAGCCCAACCAGTCTCAGCCTCCGCGGCGGCCAGGATCGCCACCTCCTCCGGGGCCGGCACCTTCGAACCATCGTGACCGAGCGCCGGCTGCAGCACGTGGAGGTACGCGATCCCGCGGCCTTCGCACAGGGCCGCGAGGGCCAGGGAGCCGCGCCGCCACACGTCGACGCACTGGGTCAGACCGAGCTCGGAGCCGGGCGGGGCCGGGAGCGCCTCGGACTGTCGCCAACCGTCGTCCGCGGCACGTGCAGAACGGAAGTCCGCGCGGGCCCGCTCGGCGGCGTCGGCCAGTCGCTCGATGCGCCAGGCCGCGACGAACCGCGCCAGGACGCTCCAAGACAGCGGCGCCGAGCGCGCTCGACGGCCGATGTGGCGCGCGCGATCGGCCAGATTCCACAGGCGCGCGGTCGCCTCGACCTGCGGCGCCGAACGCACGTCGAGACCGCCGAGGTGCGCCGCGTGGTAGTGGGAGGGCCAGATCGGATGCAGGCCGTAGTCCAGGTTCGACGACCCCAGGGCGACCTCGTTGAAGCCGTCGAGGTTGACCACGGCGTCGGGCTCGATGCCGAGGGTCGCGAGGTAGCCCACGAGCAGCAGCTGCTGGGGCTGCTTGAAGGCCTGACGACCTGCCGAAAGGAAGTAGGGCTCGCGACCGCCCAGGGCCGGGAGCCCGCGGAGCTCGGCCCCCATGGCGTCGAGGCCGCCCACGCTTGGATCGCCGACGAATCGAGCGACCGACCCGCCCACGAGCAGCACGACGAAATGCTGCGCCTCCCAGGCCTCGCGCGCCGGCCCCAGGTCGGCCAGGAAGGCGAGCTGGCCGGTGAGCTGCTCGTGTCGCTCGACCGTTTCATAGCCGAGGAAGGGGTGGGCGAAGGCTTCGTCCTTGGCGCTGTCTCCGTGATCGGCGACCTCCCAAGGCAACTGCCGGTCGAAGCTCGCGAGTGCCGCAGCCAAGCGCCCGTCGACCGCCGCCGTGCCGACGAGTCGCAGGGCCAACTCGAGACCCAGAGAGCCCACGAGCAGCGCCAGGGCCAGACGCCGGGTCCAGCGCCAGGTCGCCGGGGCCAGCCCACCTCGTTCCTCGCCGTTTGGTCGCGCGTCCATGGTCCTCGGTCAGGTTGCGGCGCGCCGACGGTCTGCACAATGGACGACCGCTCGGCGTCGGTTCGATCGCCCGGCGCGCGGCGGGAGTCCGAAGGGTCGCAACGTGTCGTTGCGACCAGGGATCCAGGCTGCGCGCGCGCGTATCGGACACGCGCTCGGCGAACCGGTCCTCCGCTCAGTCGGCGAGTGCGCCCAGGGACCCGGAGGCGTGCACCTCGGGGGTCTCGGCGCTGAAGTGCCGCCAGCCGACGACGGCGATCAGGATCGTCACGGCGGCCAGGATCGGCAGCAGCACGAAGCGCTCGATCCGCTGTCCGCTGGAGGCGACCGAGATCGCCCCGGCACCCGCGCGGGCGGCCGGACCCTCGCGAGCGTCGACCAGGCGCCGCTCGGCGACCTCGAGGCGGCCCTGCACCTTGCCCATCTCCAGGGCCAGGGTGCGCAGCTCGCGTTCGCGCTGATCCACCAGTGCGCGCAGCTTGCCGACCTCGCGGTCGTGGCGCTCGCGCTCCAGTCGCAGCTCCTCCTGCAGGCGCTCGCGCTCGGAACGCGCCTCGACCAGCATCACCTCGCGCTCGGAGCGCGAGCCGGCCTCAGCCCGCTCCAGGCGCGTGACCGCCGACCGCTCCAGGGCCCGGGCCGCGTTCAGCTCCGTCTCGAGGGCCGCGATGCGCTGCTTGGCGGCAGCATCGGCCTGGGCCACGTCCACCCGAGCGCTGGCGGCCCGGGCCCCGTTCGAGCTCGAGTCGACGGCCACGACGGCCGGGGTCCCGGCACCCACGTGCATGTCCTTGGGACCGTGCACCTCGAGCTTCGCGCGCGGCCCCTCCCCGGCGGAGTCGACGCCTCGACCGAGGAGTTGATTGGGACTGCGGTACCCCGCGGCCGACCGGCCACGGGGGGGTTTGGGGGCGACGTAGCGGGCCATAGCCCGAGGATAGGTTCGCACCCGGCCAGACGCACGCGCCGGATCCGGCCCTCTGCGCCGACGGGTGCTAGGATCTGCGCCGCTCTCGGGGCCCCCCAGCCTCGGGCCCTCTCTCGCGGAACTGCCGTCCCGTTCCGAAGTCCCTACCCCCACAGCGCCCGATGACCCATCGCAAGCCCACGCGTCGCGACTTCCTCTCCACCACGGCCGCCGCGGCCGGCCTCGTCGGCCTGGCGGGCACCGCCAAGTCAACCGTTCTGCAGGGAGCCAAGCGGCCGGTTGCCAAGGGGAAGAGCTTCACTCAGGTCCCCCAGGACCAGCCGATCCGCATGGCGGTGATCGGCACCGGCGGCATGGGCGGGGCGCACCTGGACGCCTTCCTGGGCTTCCGCGAGCGGGGTGAGGAGCTGGTCGACATCGTGGCCCTGGCCGACGTCTGCAAGCCGCGCCTCGACGGCGCCCACGCCAAGTGCAGCAGCCGCCAGGAGGGGGTCGAGGTGACCGCCCACCGCGACTACCGCGAGATCATCGGGCGCGACGACATCCACGCGGTGCTGATCGCCTCGCCGGAGCACTGGCACGCGCAGCACGCCGTGGACTGCGTGATGGCCGGCAAGGACGTCTACGTCGAGAAGCCCATGTGCCTGCGCCTCGACGACGCCCTGTGGCTGGACCGCGTGGTCCAGGCCAACGACCAGGTCGTGCAGGTCGGGACCCAGTACATGATGGACCCCAAGTACGTCGAGGCGCGCAAGCTGATCAAGGAGGGCGCGATCGGCAAGCCGACCCTGAGCCAGACCAGCTACTGCCGCAACACGCCCTCGGGCGAGTGGAACTACTACGGCATCGACCCCCAGGTGCAGCCGGGCGAAATGCTCGACTGGAAGGCCTGGTGCGGGCCCCTCGGCGAGCACGAGTTCGACACCAAGATCTACCACCGCTGGCGCCGCTACCGCGACTTCTCCACCGGCATCCTGGGCGACCTGTTGGTGCACCAGATGACCCCGCTGATCTACTCCCTCGACCTCGGCTTCCCGATCCGCGTCACCGGCTCGGGCGGGCACTACATCGACAAGGACATGGAGAACCACGACCAGGTCTTCCTGACCGTGGAATTCGAGGGCGACCACACGATGGTCGTGGCCGGGTCGACGATCAACGACCGTGGCCTCGAGGTCATGATCCGCGGCCACCGCGGCGACCTGCTGCTCGGCGGTCGCAACGTGGAGCTGGTGCCCCAGGCGCCCTACGTGGACGACGTCGACCCGCGCACGATCGCGACCGAGGGCGGCAACACCCACGACGCCCTGCGCCGCGACTGGCTCGGCTCGGTGCGCTCGCGCGAGGAGAACCGCTCGACGACGGCCTTCGCGCTCAAGCACATGGTCGTGGTCGAGCTCGGCACGCGCTCTTTGTGGGAGCGCAAGGCCTTCGCCTACGACCCCGCCGAAGCGGTCGTCACCGCGATCTGACCCCAGGCGCCCGCGAGGGTGAGTCGATGATCCTGACCCTCGCTCGGGCGGCCATGGCCACCCGCTTCGAACTCGTCCTCGACGGCGACGACGAGCGGTTCCTGCGGGCCGTGGGCGAGGCGGCGTTGGACGAGGTGACCCTCTGGGAGGGTCGCCTCACCCGCTACCGCCGCGACAGCTTGGTGGCCCACCTGGAGCGCCACGGCCACGCCCGCGCGATCGAGCTGGACGACGAGACGTTCGAGCTGTTCGACGTCTGCGACGACGTGCGCATCGCGAGCGGCGGCGCGTTCGACGTGGCCCACCGCTCCGGCGGTGGGCTGAGCGTCGATCGCGCGGAGCGCAGCGTGCGACTCGAGCGGCCCGGGGTCGAACTCGACCTCGGAGCGATCGGGAAGGGCTTCGCCATCGACCGCGCGATCGCGGTCCTGCGGGAGGAGGGCATCGAGCGCGCCCTGCTGCACGGGGGCACGTCCACGGTGCTGGCGCTGGGCTCGCCCCCCGGCGAGGAGGGTTGGGGTGTGCGGGTGTTGGCCGGCGGCGGCGCGCGCACGATCCGGCTCGACGGCCGCGCCCTCTCGGTCTCGGCCCAACACGGCCGGCGGGCGGACGCGGCGGAAGGGCACCTGCGCGATCCGCGGCGCGGGCGGCCGGCCGCCGACCTCGGGCCCATCGCAGTGCGAGCCCCCAACGCCACGGCCGCGGACGCCTGGTCCACGGCGCTGGTGGTGGATCCGGGCGCCGAGCAGGCCGCGCGCAGCATGGGTATCGAACTCTTCGCCCTGGATCGGGGCGAGCCGTCCGAATCGGCGACCTGATTCCGCCGCGCGCGGAGCGCCGAGGCCGGCGCGACTGCGGTTAGCCTGTCGCCTTCGCCGTCCCTCCCAAGGCCCACACCCGGCCCACGAACGACCATGACTCCGACCGATCGCCGCTCCTTCCTGCGCACCAGCCTCGGTGGCGCGACCGCCCTGGCCCTGGCCTCCGAGCTCGATTTGGCGGCGGCTCTGTTCCGCGCGAACGCCCCCGTTTCGGTGGCCCTGGTCGGCTGCGGGCGGCAGGGGCGGGAGATGCTGGCCGAGCTGGCGAAGATGGAGAACGTGACCGTCGTCGCGGTCTGCGACACGGTCGAGTCGCGCCTGTCGAGCGGTCAGCGCCGGGTGCGCGACGCCAAGGGCTACGCCACGGTCAAGGAGCTGCTGGCGGGCGAGCCGGGGGTCGACGCGATCCTGGTGGCGACGCCGACCCACACCCACCGCGAGGTGGCCGAAGCGGCCCTCGCCGCCGGCAAGCACGTCTACTGCGAGTCGCCCCTGGCCTCGACGATCGACGACGCCAAGGCCATCGTCCGTGCGGCGCGCGCCAGTGGGAAGGTGTTCCAGACCGGGATGCTCGGCCGGGTCAACCCGATCTACAAGCTGGCCCACAAGTTCTGGAAGACGGGCTCGATCCGCAATGCGGTGGCCCTGCGCGCCCAGAGCCACGACAAGACGTCCTGGCGGGTCGGCTCCGACCCGGCGCTGAACTGGCGACTGGACCCGAGCGTCAGCCTGGGCCTGATCGGCGAGCTCGGCACCCAACAGCTCGACGTCTACCACTGGTTCCTGGAGGCCTACCCCACCTCCGTCTCCGGCCGCGGCGCGATCATGCTGCACGACGACGGTCGCGAGGTGCACGACACGGTGGCGGCGACCTTCGGCTTCGAGAGCGGCCTGACCCTGCAGTACTCGGCCTCGATCGCCAACTCGTTCGAGAGCACCTACGAGCTGATCGAGGGCTCGATGGGCACCATGAAGCTCGCGTGGAGCTGGGGCTGGCTGTTCAAAGAGGCCGACGCGGCCACCCAGGGCTGGGAGGTCTACGCCAACCGCCAGCAGTTCCACAACGACGAGGGCATCACCCTGATCGCGGACGCCACCAAGCTCGCCGCCCAGGACAAGCTCAAGGACGGGGTCGGCCTGCCCTACCCGCCGATCTACTACGGCTTGGAGAGCTTCCTCAAGAGCGTCACCGAGGGCGCCGAGGTCCAGTGCTCGGCCGAGGAAGGCCTGCGCGCGGCGGCGGTGGCGATCGTGGCCAAGCGCGCCATCGACTCGGGCGACCAGCTGACGATCGAACCCGGCCTGTTCGAGGTCTGAGAGCCGGCAGGGTCGGGCGGCGGCTCCGCGGCCGTCGTCCGCCGGCCGTCGCTCGCCGCCCGCCGCCCGGTGACGACTGGCGCGGCCCGCCCCCTGGCGGTCCCGCACGGAGTATCGGTCCGCGGGGCGGCGCCGGCCGAAGGGTTGGACCACTGGCCTCGGATGCAGGCGCTGATCGGGGGCTAGGATGTCCGAATGAGTGTCCGCCAAGTCGCCGCCCGATGCCTTGTGCTCTTGACCGCCTGGGGTCTGGGCAGCTGCGGCGCCTCGGATCCGCCGCGGCCCTCGTCCGGCGCCGCAGGTGAGGCGGCCGCTGAGCCCGAGCAGTCCAACGTGGAGTCGCTGCTCGCGCGCACCCGCTTCGAGCGCGTACGCGATGTGGTCGACTACCTACCCAGCGACGACGGCGGCTTCGGCGACCGCGACCTCGGCGGCTGGCGCCACATCACCGACGAGATCGGCGAACGATCGGCGGTGGCGACGAACCAGGGCTTGGGACGGCTGCGCCTCTCGGCGGCCGATGCCCGCGACCGCCGGGTGGAGATCGTGGCGCGCATCGGCAAGCTGAAGCGCGGCGGCAAGGATCAGGTTCCCGGGCCGCTGTCGGCGACCCTGGGCGGCATGACCATCGAGCTGGGCCAGCTCACTGAAGAGTGGCGCGAGTACGCCTTCGAGGCGCCGGCCGCCCTTTGGCGCGAGGGCGACAACCAACTGACCCTCGACGCCACCGGCGACGAGTTCGAGCCCCAGGAACTCCTGGCGGTGGCACGGGTGCGCGTGCTGCCGAGCGGCACGGCGGGCGCGGTCGACTCGGCTGACTCCTTCGACGTTGACACCGTCGAGCCAGTGGCCTCGGACGGGTCGACCGACCCCGAGCACATCGGACTCTTCAGCCCCTCCGAGGCCGTGCGCCTGCCGCTGACGGGGATCGACGGGGCGCAGCTCACGCTGGCGGTCGAATCGCCCGGCGATGGCGAGCTGGCGGTGCGGCTGACACCGCGCAGCACCGTGACCGGCCTGTTGGGTGACACGGTCTTGGAGGAGTTCCTCGCCATCGACGCCGGAGCGCCGCGGCCGATCGTGATCGGCCTGCCCGCAGCGGCGCCGCCCCTGGCCGAGCTCGAGCTGCGCTGGTACCCGTCCGACGAGCGCTCCGCGGCGCGATTGATCCGCGCCGACCTGGCCCGCACCACGCCCGCACCCCCGCGCCTGGTCGTGTTCCTGAGCGTCGACACCCTCTCGGCCCAGAACATGTCCCTCTACGGCTACGAGCGCCCCACGACGCCCTTCCTCGAGCAGCTGGCCGTTTCCTCGTACGTCTTCGACCGCTGCTCCTCGAACTCGGGCTGGACCCTGCCAAGTTACGTGTCGCAGCTCTCGGCGCTGCTGCCCAACTCCAATCGCCTGGTCGATCCCGACGAGCGCATCGATCGCACCATCTGGAGCGAGTACCAACTGAGCTCGGGTCGCTTCACGCTCGGCGAGTTGATGAACTCGGCCGGGTACCGCACGGCCGCGATCGTCGACAATCCGTTCCTGGCCTACCTGCGTGGACTCGACCAGGGCTTCGACCGCCTGGACGTGTCCCCCTCGGACAAGGGTCACTACGACCTGGAAGGCGGCATGGTCCAGATCAGCCGCACGGCTCTGGAGTGGATCGACGAGTGGGACGGCGAGCGCCCGCTGTTCCTGTTCCTGCAGGTGCTCGACGTCCACGGGCCGTACCTGACCAGCGCGCCCTGGCGCGACACGTTCCGCCCCGCGGAGCCCGGCCCCCTCGCTCCGATCAGCGGCCCCCAGAGCAGCGCCCGCGGCTCGGTCCCCGAGTACATCGCCCGCGGCGCTCGGGAGATGGGCTTCGACGGAGCCGAGGACATGGCGCCGATCGACCAATTGCTGGCCTCCTACGACGAGAAGGTGCTGGAGATCGATGCCCGCATCGAGGCCTTCTTGGCCGAGTTGGAAGCGCGGGGCCTGCGCGACGAGCTGCTCTTCGTGCTGTCCGCGGATCACGGAGAGATGACCACCCAACGGGACATGCTCTTCTTCCACGGGCCAGTCTTCGAACCGTCAACGCACGTGCCGCTGCTGATCGACCCGCCCGGCCAACTCGAAGGTCGGCGCATCGAGGACCGCGTTCAACTGGTGGACCTGATGGGGACCCTGGCCGAGTTCATCGGCCTGGACCCGGAGCCCTTCGCCCAGCACGGCCGTTCCTTGGTGCCGCTGCTGCGCGGGGAGGCCCTCGAAGCACGGCCGATCGTGATCCAGACCACCTTCCGCAACCAGCGCGCGGTGATTCACGGCGACTGGAAGCTGGTGCTGTCCGAACCCTGGTTGATGCCCGAGTTGGCCACCAGCCTGACCTATCCCCAGTACTGGGAGCCCTGGGCGAAGCGCTTCCCCGAGCTCGCCCGCGAACTCGTCGGAAGCGATGACCTGAGCCAACCGCCGATCTACGACCGCCAACGCTTCGACGCCTTCGAAGCGCGACATCCGAAGGTCGCGAGCGCGACGCGGCACTTCTTCCACGGACTCGGCCCGAGTGTCTCGCTCTACAACCTGGCCCAGGATCCGGGCGAGCTCACGGACGTCTCCGCCGCCCACCCGGAGGTCATGAATGCGCTGGTCGATGTTTTGGGCATCAGTGAGCAGCTCACCGTCAGCGCCCGCGCGGCGGTGGCCCCGGATGACTTGATCGAGCACCTCTCCGACGAGGCGCTGAAGGAGCTCGAGGCCCTCGGCTACCTCGACGGCGACGACGACCCCGCGCCGAGTCCGGACGGGCCGCACGGGCCGGAGGCGAGCCCGCCGGTCGGTGGCGAGCCCTCGACCACAGAGCCGGCAGCCGCGTCCGACACTGGCCAGGGTTGAGGCGCACTTGTGCGCCGACTTCAGTTGCCGTCCCCGCGGCGACGAATCCAGCTCACCGGCCGGCCGCGAAGACCCCGGGGCAGGCGGGTGCCGCTATCTTCCCGGGCCGCACCTGTAGCGCTCCAGGTCCCGCGCGGTGCCCGGGCCCGATCTCCGGCGACTGCCGGCCGTAGAATCCTCCCCATGCAACTGAACGACCCGGCGCGAGGCCTGCTCTTGGTGGCCCTCGCAGCCGTCCTGCCCGCCTCCTGTGGCGGCTCGAACGGCCCGGTGACGCCCGGCCAACCCGGCGTGCTCTCCAAGTCCGACGAATTCGTCGAGCCCCTGCTGGCCCGCGCGTCGCTCGAGCGCGTGGCGGACGTCGCCGCCTACGAGCCCGAAGCCGAGGGCTTCGGTGAGCGTGGCCTGGGGGGCTGGCGACACCTGACTGAGGTCCACCAGGGACGCGACTGCGTGATCACGGTCCACGGCCTCGGCCGCCTGCGATTGACGGCCGGCCAGCCTCGGGACCGCAGGATCACCTTCGAGGCCGCGCGCGGGCCCGGGCTCGAGGGCGCCGAGCCGGCGACCCTCTCGGCCGAGCTCGGTGGCGAGCACTTCGAGCTGGGCGAGCTGTCCGGCGAATGGCGCGAGTACGGCTTCGAGGTGCCGGCCAAGCACTGGACCGAGGGTGGCAATCGCCTGGTCCTGCAGGCCCATCCCGAGGGCAACCAGGAGAGTCGTCTCCTGGCCGTGGCGTCGGTGCACGTGGACGCCGTTGACGACGCCGGGGCGGCCGAGCCGAAGCCCTCCCCCGGGTCGGCGACCCCCGGAACGGAGCGCCTCGGAGCGGCCGACGCCGTCCGCATGCAGGTCGCGGGAACGGCCGGCGGCAGCTTGACCGTGGCGCTCGAGGCGCAGGTCGGAGGCGAGCTGTTGATTCGACTCGTGGAGCTGAACCCGACCACGGGCCTGGCCGGCCGCGTGGCCCTCGAGGAAGCCGTCGGGGTCTCGCCCGGCAAGCTGACCACGTCCGAGCTCGAGCTGCCCAGCGACGCGCCGCCCCTGGCGGAACTCGAGCTGCGCTGGTACCCGGACGACGACCGCGGATCCGCGACGCTGGTGCGGGCGGACCTGAACCGCGCGACCGGCAAGCCGCCCGCCCTGGTGATCTTCCTCAGTGTCGACACCCTGGCCGCCCTGAACATGTCGCTCTACGGCTACGGCCGCGAGACGACCCCGGGCCTCGATCGCCTGGCGGGCAGCTCGTTCGTCTTCGACCGCGCCACCTCGAACTCGGGCTGGACCCTGCCGAGCTACATCTCGCAGCTGACCGCCCTGCTGCCGAACTCCCATCGGGTGACCACCGCGGAGCGGCGCGAGGACGCGACGATCTACAGCGAGTTCCAACTGACCCAGAACCGCCTGACGATGGCGGAGCTGATGAACGCCGCCGGCTACGAGACCGGCGCGATCGTCGACAACCCCTTCATCGCCAACCTGCGCGGCGTCGGTCAGGGCTTCGAGCGCTTCGACATCACGCCCTCCGAGCGCGAGCTCAAGGACTTCGAGGGCGGGATCCAGTTGGTCAATCGCACGGCCCTGGAGTGGATCGACGGGTGGGACCAGAAGCGCCCGCTGTTCCTGTTCCTGCAAGTGCTCGACGTCCACGGGCCCTACATCACCACCGCCCCCTGGCGCGGCACGTTCAAGTCCGCCGAGCAGGGTCCCCTGGCGCCCCTGGCCGGGACCTTCGTGACGGCGCGGGGGTCGGTGCCCGACTACGTGGCCCTGGGCGCGCAGGAGCTCGGCTTCGAGCGCACCGACGTGGCGCCGGTGGGCGCGATCCTCGACGCCTACGACGAGAAGGTGCTCGAGATGGACGCGCGCATCGCGCAGCTGCTCGACGCCCTCGCCGAGCGCGGCCTCCGCGACGACGTGCTGTTCGTGCTCTCCGCCGACCACGGCGAGGTCACGACCCAGCGCGGGATGTACTTCCGCCACGGCTCGGTCTACGAGCCGTCGATCCACGTGCCTCTGCTGATCGACCTGCCCGGCGCCCAGAAGGCCGGAGTGCGCGTCGAGGACCGGGTCCAGCTCGTGGACCTGATGCCGACCCTGGCGGAGCTGGCCGGGCTGGATCCCGAGCCCTTCTCCTTCCACGGTCGCTCCCTGGTGCCGCTGTTGCGCGGTGAGAGCCTGAAGCCGCGACCGGTGGTGGTGCAGACCACCTTCAAGAACCAGCGCGCCGTGCTGCACGGGGATTGGAAGCTCATCTTCGTCGAGCCGTGGATGATCCCCAACCTCTCGTCGGCCTTGACCTGGGACTACATGTGGGAGCCCTGGGCCGAGGCCTTCCCCGAGCTGGCGGCCGAGCTGGCCGGCACCACGGACCTGAGCGAGCCGCCCCGCTACGACCAGCAGCGCTTCGAGGCCTTCGACGAGCGGCACCCCAAGGTCTTCTGGCAGACCAAGATGTTCTTCAAGGACCGGGGTCCGGTGTACCGGCTCTACAACCTGGCCGACGACCCGCTGGAGGAGCACGACCTGGCCTCGGCGCGGCCGGACATGGTCGCCACCCTGCGCGCCCTCTTGGACCACTCCGAGACCATGACGGTCGAGTCGCAGCTCCTGGCCGAGCTCGACCAGAGCGAGAACCAGATGTCCGAAGCGGTGTTGGCCGAGCTGGCGCTGCTGGGCTATGTCGATCCGGCTGACGTCAAGGACGATGCGGACGATCAGGTCGGTGGTGAGGCAGCCGATGGTGCGGCCGATGCCGGCGCTGGAGGCGATGGCGACGATGGCGGCGCCGCCCCTGTTGGTGACCCCCCCGGCGGTGACACCCCGGGTCAAGACTGAACGCGAGCCGCGCGCGGCGAGCTCCCCCTCCCCCCAACTCCGATTCGATCCGTGACCAGCTTCCGCCTGCGCAGCCTGCCCTTCTTCGCCCGCCTCGGACTCACGGGCGTGGTCGGCGCCCTGGCCATCGGCCTGTGGTCGTCGATGCGCCACCTCGAGACCCACCACCAGAAGAACGACGGCGAGCCCGGGCTGTCCTTCGAGGACGTGCTCGGCGCGTACCACGGCGTGCGGGTGGAGGCGCCCCTGCGGGCGGTCCTGGCCCGCGAGATCTCCCACCCCGCCAACCTGCCGGCGGAGGAACGCAAGGCCCTCGAGGACTGGCTCGCCGGCGACAACCTGATCGACGGCTACGACGATCTGGAGCTCGACTTCATGGCGCCGGCCGAGATCATGGCCCGCTCCTGCGTGCAGTGCCACGCGGCGGACAGCGGCGTCGTGGGCGCCCAGTCCCTGCCCCTGGTCTACTGGGAGGACGTGTCGCGCATGGTCTCGGACAAGGAGATCATCCCGGTGCCGCGCGACATCCTGATCATGTCGATGCACACCCACGCGACCGCGATCGGGATGTTGGTCGCGATCATCGGGCTGCTGGCCGCGGCGACGCGCTTCTGGACGCCCCTGCGCTGCCTGCCGCTGCTCGCCGGCGGACTCGGCGCCTTCGCGGACCTCGGCGGCCAGCTCCTGGCGCGCGAGCACGCCGCGTTGGTCTGGGCCATCCTGGGTGGCGGCGCGGCCTTCGGCATCGGCCTGGGTCTGGGGCTGGTGTTGATCACCCTCGACCTGTGGCTGCCGGGCGGGCGTCCGAAGGACGCCTGAGCGCCTGCGCGCTCAGAACTGGAAGTAGATGTAGGGAGTCTCGCCCACCACCAGCACCGCCACGCACCCCGCGGCGAGGCCGGTGATGATCCCGACCACCGGCGTCGGCGCGCGGTGGAAGGCGCGCCGCACGGCCTCGGTGATCGCCGGCGGGTACCAGTGCAGCAGGGCGCCGCCGATCAGCGCCCACCAGCCCCACTCGCCGATGGCACCCAGGGCGCCGTCGCCGAACTCGGTCGCCACGCCGAGGATCTGGTCCGCATCGAGGGCGCGCACGAACATGCAGGTCAGGGCCGTGAAGTTGAAGGTCAGGAACCAGGACACGGCGCTCTTGGCCCGCGTCGTGGCCCAGGGCCGACCGCCGCGCAGGCGCTCGAAGAAGCGCTCGCCGATCATCGAGAGGCCCTGCATCAGGCCGTAGATGACCCACAGGATGCTGGCCCCGTGCCAGACGCCGATCACCAGCATCGTGATCAGCAGGTTGCGCGCCACGCGCCATTCGCTGCCGCGCGAGCCGCCCAGGGGGAAGTAGATGTAGTCGCGCACCCAGGTCGACAGGCTGATGTGCCAGCGACGCCAGAACTCGCGCACCGAGCGCGAGCGGTAGGGCAGATCGAAGTTCTCGGGCAGGTCGAAGCCCAAGAGCTTGGCGGCGCCGATGGCGATGTCGGAGTAGCCCGAGAAGTCGTAGTAGATCTGGAAGGCGAAGCCGTAGACCGCGAGCAGGTGCACGACCCAGGAGTAGTCGCCGGGACTGTTGTAGACCGGATCGACCAGGTACGCGCCCAGGATGTCGGCGATGGCGACCTTCTTGAGCAGGCCCGTGACCATGCGCCACAGGCCCTCGCGCAGGCGCTGGCGATCGAAGCGCGGACGCAGCTCGAGCTGCGGCAGGAAGTCGATCGCGCGCACGATCGGGCCCGCGACGAGCTGCGGGAAGAAGGCCACGAACAGGCCGAAGTCGCGCAGGTTCTTGGCCGGGGCGAGCACCCCGCGGTAGATGTCGATCGTGTAGCTGAGCGTCTGGAAGGTGTAGAAGCTGATCCCGACGGGCACGATGATGCGCCCGAAGTTCGAGTCGAGCAGCCCCGCCGGCAGCAGCGAGGTGCGCGCGGCCCACAGGTCCACCTCGAGACCCAGCGTCGTGCACAGCAACTGGACGCTCTCGACGATCCAGTCGGTGTACTTGAAGAAGCCCAGCACGCCGAGGTTGCCGACCAGGGAGATCAGCAGGTAGCGCCGCTTGCGCCGCGAGTCGTCCGCCTGGGCCGCGCGGTGGATCTGCGCCCCGCACCAGTAGTCGAGCAGGGTCGAGAACAGGATCAGGCTCAGGTACCAGGCCTCGTAGCTGCCGTAGAAGACCAGCGACGCCGCGAACAGCATCGTCAGCCGCAGCTCCCGGCGGTTGGCCAGGGCCCAGAAGAGCAGCACGACGATCGCGAGGAACGCGAGGAACCCGACGCTGTGGAAGTTCAAGGCGTGCGGCTCCCGTCAGCCCCGGTGTCGGGGAAGGGGTTCTCGCCGAAGGGGCGCGTGCGCGGCGCCGCGGCGCGGCGCTCGCGCAGGGACTGCAACAGCCCCTCCTCGCGCAGGCGCTCCACGATCCCGCGGGCGATCACCTCGTGGCCCGCCTTGGACCAGTGGTGGTTGTCGCCCATGACGAAGCGCTCGCGGTCGCGCCCCATGCGGTCGACCTCGTCGAAGAAGTTCCAGGTGGCCAGTCCGCGCTCTTGCAGGAGCTCCTCCAGCACCGTGGTCGGCTCGCGCCGGGGCGTGTCGACCGGTGGGGCGCCGGCCTGCTGGTTGCGACGCAGGAACGAGCGCCAGGTCACGGCGGAGTCCTGCCAGATCTCGGGCAGGACCAGGATCCGCAGCTCGATGCCCCGCTCGGCGCAGGCCGCGCCCAGGGCCTGGGCCTCGTCCAGGGTCGCGCTCAGCATCTGCGCGGCCACTTCAGAAGGCTCGTCGCGGCTGACCATCCAGCGCTGCACCGACGCGACCCGGTTGCCGCCCGTCTGGAACTTTGCGCGGTGTCGGCGGTAGATGCCCGAGACCGAGTTCAGGTAGCGGTGCGCGTCGATCACGAGGGGCACCAGCGCCTCGGGCCAGCCCTCGACCACGTCCGCGGGGATCATCTCGTCCGAGTCGTCGCCGGCGCGCACCCAGCGCCGCGCCAGGGACGAGTCCAGCATCAACTGGGCCCCGGGACTCGCCACGACGAACACCAGGTCCGGCTCGAGCGGGTCCAGATAGGCCTCCGCGCGGCGACAGGACTGCAACAGCGAGTAGCCGCTCACGCCCCCGTTCAGCACGCGGAAGCCGCGCCCGGCCAGCAGCTCTTCCAGGGCGTAGTTCCAGCACCACGACTGCATCGCGCCGCCGGCCCCGAAGGTGCGCGAGGCGCCGAAGCCGACCAGTCGGACCTCGTCGGGCGGACAGTCCTCGGGGATCTCCGGGTTGCGCAGACCGAAGCGGTCGAGCTCGGTCTCGAACTCCGGGTTCACGAAGTGCGGCCGATTCACCCAGCCGATGTGCTCGTGCTGCATGATCGGGCGGTTCTCGTCGTCGCCCTCCTGGTCGATGTCCCACCAGACCACGAGCTGATCGACCAGCACCATCCCCACCAGGACGCCGACCAGCACCGCCAGCAGTTGACGCAGGATCGGCCCGCGGATCACCGGGCGCGAACCGTCGGGCTCCGCGTCCTCGAGCCCGAGGGTGCCCGTTCCGATCTGCGACTCGGCGCTGCTCACGATTGGTCTCGGACGACCGTCCGTCGCCCACCCGTTGGGTCGACCGGTCCACGCGCGAGGTGGAACGATGCGTGGGCGCACTGGCGACTCGGGTTCATCGGGGGGACGGGCGCTGCCGCGGCGCGCGAGTATAGCCCCCGTGGGAGCGCCGAGACCCGCCGCGGCGATGCCGAGCCATCCGTCGGCCGGCGAGCCCCTGCGGTCGGAGGACTCAGCCCGCTGGTCGGCGGACAGAGCCCAGCCGTCGTTGGACAGCTTGCCGACGTCGACAGACAGCGCCCGGTCGTCGGCGAACGGGACCTCGCCGTTGGCGGGCCCGCCTCAGCCGTCCGCAGTCAGGGCGTAGACGCGACCGACCTCGGTGCCGCCTTCCCCGGGCCAGGCCAAGGCGCCGCCCCAGAAGCTCCCCGGCGCCTCCTGGGGCGACACCGCGTAGCCGAAGTGGTCGCGCGCGTCCTGGCCGTGGAAGGCGGTCCGCTCGCCGACGACTCCGGAGGCCGGCACCGGCACCAACGAGACCGTCCCACGCCGATAGCCGATGGCTGCCTCTTCGCCCGTGCGTGCGATCGAGTCGTTGGGCGCGCCGACCGCGAGCCAGGCACCGTCACTCGATGCGGCCAGGCTCCAACCGAAGCGACCCTCGGCGCGCTCGCCGGTGAGCACCGCGAGGGCCTCGGCCCGATCCAGGTCGTGGATCGCGACGCGGCCCGAGTCGGCACCCGCCTCCGCCGCGGCCAGGGGTGAGCCCACGGCCAGGAGCGGCGAGCGCCCCGGCGGTGCGAGCCAGGCCACGGCCTTGCCGAACGAGGCCAGCGGATCGCCGCCCCCGATGCGTCGCGGGGCCCCCGCGCCCTCAGCCGACCCGTCCGCGACCACGACGTAGCCGCGGCCCTCGCCGCCGGTGGCCAGGAAGGTGTCGGCCTCCGCGTCCCAGGCGCACTGGGGCGCGCCCGCGGCGATCAACCCGTGCCCGCTCCCGGCGGCGACCACCGCCACGTCGCTGCCCAGCAGATCGCCCGGCGCGCCGACGCACAGGGTGCGCGCCGCCAGCTCCGCGTCGTCGACCGCCACCCGGCGGCGCCCGGATTCGCGCAGGGCCCGCAGCCGCGCGCCCGAGATCAGGAGCACCCGGCCCCCGTCGGCCGCAGCCAGGGGGCCGCCGGGCGCGCCGGCGACGAGATCGCCGATGCCGTCGCCGTCGAGGTCACCGGCGGCAGCCACGCTGTAACCCAGCCGGCCACCGTCGCTGGGTCCGACCAGGACCAGGTCGGCCTCGGCCGAGGTCAACTCGCCGCCGCGCCCGGCCACCAAGGTCTGCGCCGCGAAGATGTAGAGCGCCCCGCGCTCGGCCGGGCGTTGCTCGTCGCCGAGCTTGACCACCGGTCCGCGTGGCGCGCCGGCGACCAGATCGGTCAGGCCCGGATCGCCCAGCAGCCCGGGCGCGAGGCACAGGTCGAAGGCGAAGCGATCCCCGCCGCGCACGCCCTCGATCGTGAGCAGGGGTAAGTCGGGGGCTCCGGAACCCAGGGCGAAGAGGGCCAGGCAATCGCGCTTCAGGTTGCGCTCGGCCCGGGACTCCTCCCACTTGGTGCCGCCGCCCACGGCCAGGATCGTCGCGCCCCCCGGGGCGATCCGCCCGGGGGCCGACAGGGCATGGCCCAGGTGGTCGTCGCGGTCGGTGCCTTCCAGGATGCGCGGCGCCGCGGCAGCCGGTCGCGGCAGGTCGCCCAGACCGCCGAGCCGCGCCCCGTCATCCGAGAGAGCCTCGGAGGCGCTGCCGCGAGCCGCACCATTCGGCGGAGCACCATCGGTCGAGGATCCCCCCGACAGTGTGGAACCACCGGCCGCATCGCCCCCGGCCCTCGAATCGGAGCAGGCCGTGATCGCGCACGACAGGACAGCGACGACCATCGCCCGCTCCAATCGCTTCCCGGTCCTGCCCGCCATGGCGCCCATCATGCGCCATGGGGACCCTGGCGCGCGACGGCGCCGGCATGACCGCCGAGGGCGCCGCTCCACCCGGGGGCGAGGGTCCGCCGGGCCCGGCAGGTCGATGGCCTCGGCGTCCGAGCGCCGCGAGCGAAACCGCCGCGCCCCATCCCACGGGGGACGCGCGGCAAATGCCGCCGACGCGATCGCCGACAACGGCCCGTGAACCATCCTCGGCTGTCGGGCGCCACGCTCCACCGAGAACCGGTCGCTTCGCAGGGTGCCAGCGGCGGACGAGCGGGGAGCGCGGGTCGACGATTGGGTCCGCTGGGCGCCGATCCTGTTGCCTGCTGCGGGCTAGACTCCTGGCCCGAGTCCCACGGCGAGCGTGGCGACCCCTCGATCCAGGCCCACCGGTATCCCAGATTCTCCCCATGTCCGGGTCCCACGCCCAAACTCGCCGGTGCGGCCGTCGACCCGCGCCGCTGCTCCTCGCAGCCGGTCTCGCGGCCCTCGCCGCCTGCAGCAAGCCCCCGCAGCCCGCGCCGGCCGGCTCCGGGATCGAACTCCTGGCCCGCCAGCCGGATTCGGTCATCCAGCAGCTCGGCAGTCTCGACGGCGACGTGCTCGGCAGCGACGCCCTGTATTGGGGCGCCGGGTCGGAGTGGATCCGCTCGCGGGTGCCGGGGGTCGGGGAGCACTCCTTCAGCCGCGCGCGCACCGTCTGGTTGCAGCTCCCCGCGGTCGCGGCACAGGATCGAGTCATCACCCTCGAGCTGTGCAGCCCGGGCGCGGACCGGGCCGAGGGCGAGGTGGCCGACCGCGTCACGGTCGAGCTCAACGACCTGCCGATCGGCGAGTTGATCCTGGGCCGAGAGCCGGCCAAGTACCGCCTCGAGGCTCACGCGCCCCTGTGGCGCGAGGGCGAGAATGCCCTGCGCCTGCAGGCGCAGCAGCTGCGGCCCCTGGACCGCGGCGCGGAGCCGGCGGCGGACGTGGGCTTCGGGCTGATCTCGGTGGAGTACGGCGAGGCCCGTCGGGTCGAGCTCGACGAGCGGCGCGGCAGCGCCCAGTTGGTCGACGGCACGGCGCTGCGCTACCTGGTGCAACTGCCCCCGGCGGCGCGGCTCGAGCTGGCCGGCAACTGCAATCGCCCCGGTGACCTGGTGGTCGAGTTCGGACTGCTGAACCCCGCCGACGGGTCCCTGAAGCCCGGAGTCCTGGGCTCGCAGATCGTCGAGGTCGACGCCGGGCCCCTCGCGGCCACGCTCGAGATCCCGGAGAACACCGACTCGGTCACCTCCCTGACCCTGCGCTGGTTCTCCGACGAGGGCGGGCGGCTCGACCTGCGCCGCGCCGCGGTCGACTCCGACATGGCCCCACCGCGGCCGTCGATCCTGTTCATCTCGATCGACACCCTCTCCGCGCGGCACATGTCGACCTACGGCTACGGTCGGCCGACCTCGCCCGCCATGGACGCCCTGGCGGCGGACGGCGTGAAGTTCGAGCGCTGCGTGGCCAACGCGCCGTGGACGGCCTACAGCTACATGGCGCAGTTCTCCGGGCTCTACCCGGAAGCGCACAAGCGCGACATCGACGCCATGCGCCGTGCGCCGGTGATCTACGAGCAGTACAACCTCGCGCCCAACCGCTGGACCGTGGCCGAGGCCCTGCGCGCCGCCGGTTACGACACGGCCGCCTGGGTCGACAACCCCTGGCTCGAGCCCGCCCTGGGCATGGAGCAGGGCTTCGACCTGTTCGACCGCTCGATGGTCGAGATTCCCCTGTGGGACACCTCGGGCGGCATCGACGGGATCACGGCGGCCTTCGAGGGCTGGCTCGACGAGCGGACCGACGAGCGCCCCTTCTTCGCGATGTTGCAGGCCCTGGACCCCCACGCGCCCTACGTGGTCAGCGAGGAGTACTCCGAGCTCTTCGCGGGCGACGAGCTCTACGACGCCCAGCGCCAGGAGCCGGTCGGCATCGGCCAGATCCAGTCCTTCCGCGTGATCCCGGACCACGTGGCCCGGGGCGAGGTGCCCGAGGGCGAGCTGCCCGCGTCCATGCGCACGCGCCTGTTCGCGGACGCCTACGACCGCAAGATCCGCCACGTGGACGACGCCCTGGCCCGGCTCTTCGCGTCCCTGAAGGAGCGCGGGATCTACGACGACCTGTTGATCGTGCTCAGCGCCGACCACGGCGAGTCGATCCTGACCCACGAGTACTACTTCGACCACGCCACCCTGTTCGACGAGACCCTGCACGTCCCGCTGATCTTCCGCCTCCCGGGCGGCGCGCAGTCGGGCACCGAGGTCGAGACGGCGGTGCAACTGGTGGACCTCTACCCGACCCTGCTCGACCTGGTGGGCTTGCCGGTCTACGACTTCCTGCGCGGACGTTCCCTGGCCGGCGCGATGCGGGGCGAAGCCCTGGAGCCGGTGCCCCTGTGGAGCGAGGGCGGCATCGGTCGCCAGCACTGCGTGGAGCTGGACGGCTGGAAGCTGATCTGGTCCGACGACCGCTTCGCCTCGCCCCAGTCGAAGATCCGCCACCGGCGCCTGCCCGCCGATTGGATGGAGCAGCTCGCGCCCGATCTGGTCGGCCGGATGATGTCGGCGGGCGAGATCAAGGACTGGCTCGGCGACCACCCGGAGGTCCGCAAGGAGCTCGATCGCCGCCTCGGGGAACACTACGAGCTGTACCACCTCGACAGTGATCCGTTCGAGCTCGAGAACCTGGCCGACGAGGAGTGGGCCAAGCGCGAGGAGCTGATCGCCGTGATCGAGGACATCCTGGCCCTCAACGCCGAGGACAAGGACCGCGCGTCCCAGTTGACCCTCGCCGAGGACATGAGCCCCGAACGGCGGGCCCAGCTCGAAGAGCTCGGCTACCTCGAGCGCGAGTAGCGCCACCCATCGAGCCATGGTCGACATCCGACACACGAGCGGTCCGAGCCTGCGTCTGCCCGGGCTGGAGCTGGTCGACCACCGCTTCGAGCTGCCCCTGGACCACACGCTGGCCCAGGGGGGCTCGATCGAGGTCTACGCGCGCGAGGTACGCGCCCTGGCGGCCGGCGCGGCCGAGCGGCCCTTCTTGGTGTTCCTCCAGGGCGGACCCGGCTTCGAGGCCCCGCGCCCCGAGACCCGCGGCGGCTGGATCGAGCGGGCGACGCGCGAGTACCGCGTGCTGCTCGTCGATCAACGGGGCACCGGGCGCAGCACGCCCCTGGACCCGCGCGTGATCGCGGCCCTGGGCGACGACCACGCGATC
Organism: Engelhardtia mirabilis; assembly: GCA_007751255.1. Taxonomy (GTDB): domain Bacteria; phylum Planctomycetota; class UBA1135; order UBA1135; genus Engelhardtia; species Engelhardtia mirabilis. Next base: position 2,001,789 of record CP036296.1, on the reverse strand, counting down.
GCGACGCACCTGACGCACTTCCGCGCCGACTCGATCGTCCGCGACCTCGAGGCCATGCGCGGCGCCCTCGGTGTCGAGCGTTGGTCCGTCCTGGGTCAGAGCTTCGGCGGCTTCTGCGCGACCACCTACCTCTCGCTCGCGCCCCAGGGTCTGCGCGAGGCCTTCATCACCGGCGGCCTGCCGCCCCTGGTGGACGACCCGGACCCGGTCTACGCGCGCACGGCCCAGACCCTGCGTCGCAAGACGGCCGAGTACCACGCTCGCTTCCCCGGTGACGCCGAGCGCCTGCGCTTGATCGCGGCGCGCCTGGCCGCTTCGCCGGTGATGCTGCCCGGCGGCGATCACTTCACGGTTGGCCGCTTGCAGTCCCTCGGGATCCAACTCGGCTTCCGCGACGGTCCGGCCAAGATCCACTACCTGCTCGAGTCGGCCTGGTCCGGCCGCGGGGCGCAGCGCGACCTGTCACGGGCCTTCCTGCGCGGGGTCGAGAACATCCAGTCCTTCGATACCAATCCGCTCTACGCCCTGGTGCACGAGGCCTGCTACGCGCAAGGATCGGCCACCCGCTGGTCTGCCCAGCGCACGGTCGAGCCCCTCGGGGACCTGGCGCCGGATGCGGAGCCCTTCCCCTTCACGGGCGAGATGGTCTTTCGCTGGACGTTCGAGGACTCGAGCGTGCTGCGCCCGCTGCTCGGTGCGGCTGACCTGCTGGCGCAGAAGAGTGACTGGCCGCGCCTCTACGACCCCGAGGTCCTGGCGAGGAACGAGGTGCCGGTGGCGGCTGCGGTCTATGCGAATGACATGTTCGTCGACCGTGAGCTGTCGCTCGAGACCGCCGAGGCCATTCGCGGCTGCCGCGTGTGGTTGACGGACGAGTTCGAGCACTGCGGCCTGCGCGTGGAGGGCGAGCGCGTCCTCGGCCGCCTGATCGACCTCGTGCGCGGCGAAGTGTGAGCGAACCCGTCGACCTGGCCCGCGTGCGGCGCACCTGGTGGCCGCTCGCGGCGAGCTGGATGTTGATGGGCGTCGAGCTGCCGCTCGTCTCCGCCCACATGGCGCGCCTGGCGGAGCCGGAGGTCAGCCTGGCGGCCTACGGCGCCCTGGTGTTCCCGATCTGCCTGGTGATCGAGGCGCCGATCATCATGCTCCTGGCCGCTTCGACGGCCCTGTGCACGACGCGGGCGCGCTACGCCCAGGTGGCGCGCTTCATGCACGCGGCGGGCGCCGCGCTGACCGCTCTGCACCTGTTGGTGGCGCTGACGCCGCTCTACGACCTGATCGCGCGCGATCTGATCGGCGTGCCGCCGGAGATCCTCGAGCCGGGCCGCCTGGGGCTGCTCTTGATGACGCCCTGGACCTGGACCATCGCCTACCGGCGCTTCCAGCAGGGCGTGATGATCCGCTTCGGCGCCAGCCGCGCGGTGGGCGTCGGGACCGTGGTGCGGGTGGTGACGCTCGTGACCGCCTTGCAGGTCGGCATGCGGGTGCCGGGCGCGGTGGGCATCGCGGTCGGCGCGACGGCGGTGGCCCTGGCGGTCAGCGCCGAGGCGATCTTCGCCGGTTGGGCCGTGGGTGAGATCCGGCGCGAACGCTTGCCGAAATCCGACGGCGAGGCGCTGTTGACTCTGCGCGGCTTCCTCGGCTTCTACGTGCCCCTGGCCATGACGCCGCTGTTGACGCTTCTGATCCAACCGATCGGCGCGGCGGCCATGAGCCGCATGCCGCGCGACCTGGAGTCCCTGGCCGTCTGGCCGGCGCTGCACGGCCTGGTGTTCCTGTTCCGCAGCCCCGGCTTCGCCCTCAACGAGGTCGTCGTGGCCCTGGTGCGCGAGCCGGGCGGACAGGCGGCGCTGGTGCGCTTCACGCGCATCCTGGGATGCACGCTGGTCGGCGGACTGGCGCTGCTCGCGCTCACGCCGCTCCACTCCCTGTGGTTCGCGGGGCTGACGGGCCTGAGCCCGGAGCTGGCGCAGCTCGCTGGCAGTGTGTTGATCCTGGCCGTGCTGATGCCGGGCTACCAGGCCTTCCAGAGCCTCTACCAGGGCATCCTCGTCGCCCGCGGCGACACCCGGCCGGTGACCGAGGCGGTGGCCCTGTACCTTGTGCTGGCGGCGGGGCTCCTCGCGGCCGGTGTCCACCTGGACCCGGGCCCGGGGGTCGCGGTGGCGCTGGGTTGTTTCACCCTGGCCGGCCTGGCCCAGACCCTGTGGTTGGCGCGCCGCTCGCGGCGTTATCGCGTCTGACGCGCAGGGCCGCGGACTTTCACTGGCCGTCGTCCGCGAGCGGCAGGGGGAAGGGCTGCGAGGGCACGTGGGCCCCGCGCAAGAGCCCGAGCAACAGCTCGCGCACCTGGGGCTCGGACTCGGCGAGGTCCGTCGACTCACTCGGGTCGCGGTCGAGGCGATAGAGCTCGACCGTCGGCGACGGCGAGCGCAGCTCGGTGCGCAAGAGCTTCCAGGGCCCCGCGATCAGGGCCTGCTTCGGACCGTGCTCCCAGTACATGTAGTCCCGGGGCTGTTGCACGCCCTGACCCAGGAGCGTCGGCGCGACGCTGACCCCGTCGGTCGCGGCGCTCCAATCGATCCCGACCAGGGCCGCCACCGTCGGCGCCACGTCCGGGAAGTACAGCGGCTGGTCCGAGGCGCTGCCCGCCGCCACTTGCCCGGGCCAACGCACCATGAACGGCACGCGGATGCCGCCCTCGTACAGACTGCCCTTGAGGCCGCGCAGGCCCCCGGCGCTGTCGAAGAACTCGTGGTCGACACCGCCGGCGTAGGTCGGTCCGTTGTCGCTGGTGACGATCACGATCGTGTCGCCGGCGAGCTCGAGTTCGTCCAAGAGGTCGAGGATGCGGCCGAGCTCCTCGTCCGCGCGCGAGATCATGCCCGCGTAGGCCGCGCGCGGCCGCGGGTGCGGCAGGTAGCCGTCCTGGCCCAGGTAGGGTCCCCCACCGGCGGCTTCGGTGTCCCACTCGCGCGGGTAGGCGTCCACGTAGGGCTCGGGCACCTGCAGGGCCACGTGCGGCAGGGGCGTCGGGTAGTACAGGAAGAACGGCTGCTCGCGGTGCGCGCGCACGAATTCGAGCGCCGCGTCGATCATCGGCTCGGTGGCGTAGGTCGTGCCGGTGTAGCGGCGCGCGTACTCGGCCTCGTCCTCGAGCGGCGCATCGATCTTCTGGTGGGCGGAGAACCACTCGTTGCCCACAAGGTCCAGGCGCTCGCCGTCGCTCCACAGGTGTGTGGGATAGAAGTTGTGGGCCACGCGTTGGCACAGCACGCCCAGGAAGTGGTCGAAGCCCTGGAGCTCCGGGGCGCCGCTCGTGCCCGGACCGCCCAGTCCCCACTTGCCCATGCCCCCGGTTGCCCAGCCGGCGGCGCGGAGCGTCGATTGGAGGCTCGGCGTGCCCTCCGGCAGGGGGTACTGGCCCTCGACCGCATCGCGGCCCCAGCCGCCGCCCTCCCAGTTGTTGCGAACGATCGAGTGGCCCGTGTGCAGCCCGCCGAGCAGGGTGCAGCGCGACGGCGCGCAGACCGGACTGCCCGAGTAGGCCCGGGTGAAGCGCATGCCTTCGTCCGCCACGCGGTCCATGGCGGGGGTGCGGATCTTGGTCTGGCCGTAGGCGCCCACCTCGCCCCAGCCCAGGTCGTCGGCCATGAACAGCACCACGTTGGGCGAGCGCCGGGGCTCGGCGGCGTCCTGGCCGCTGGCGTGGGCGGCGGCGTGGGCGGCGGCGAGCGTGAAGCCGACGAATAACGCGGGTCGGAGCATGGGGGCAAGTCTGTCGAGCCCCCGCGGTCGATTCCACCGCCCGCGCCACGGGCACGGCGCGCTGCCGATTCGCCAGAATGCCGACGCCATGCCGAACCGCGCTGAACCGAACCATGCCAGGCCGACCCGAGCCGTCGACTACGTCGCTTGGACCGGGGCCCTGGTCCTCGTGGCCCTGCACCTGGACTTCTGGCGCACGGCGCAGCCGCGGTTGATCGCCGGTCTGGTGCCCGAAGAACTGGCTTGGCGCCTGGCCTGGATGGTCCTGGCCACGGCCTACCTGTTCTGGTTCACGGCGCGGGTCTGGCGCGAGCGGGAGGGCAAGGCTTGAGCCCGCTCGAGCTCGGATTGCCGGTCTTGGCCGCGGTCGACAGGCCGCTGGTGGTCGGCCTGGTGCTCTACGTGGCGGTGGTGCTGGCCGTCGGTCTCTTGGCCGCGCGCCGCTCGGGCAGCTCGCCGCGGGAGTACTTCCTGGCCGGCAACGGCCTGGGCACCGCGGTGCTGTTCATGGCCCTGTTCGGCACCAACTGCACGGCCTTCGTGCTCGTCGGCGTGCCGGGCCAGGCCTACCACTCGGGCCTCGGCATCTTCAGCATCAACGCCCCCATCATCGCCCTCGGCATCCCCTTGACCTTCTGGGCCATCGGCGCTCCGGCCCGGCGCCTGGGCCGCGAGCTGGGCGCGCTGACACCAGCCGAGCTGTACTCCAAGCGCCTGGGCTCGCGCAGCGTGGGCCTGCTCTTGTTCGGCGTCTTCGCCCTCTACACCGTGCCCTACATGGTCACCGCCGTGCAGGGCGCGGCCGTGACCCTGGCCAGCTCCACCGAGGGCGCGATCCCCGAGTGGCTCGGCGGCGCCGCGGTTCTGGCCGTGGCCCTGTGCTACACGTCGATCGGCGGCATGCGCGCCACCGCCTGGACCAACGTCGTGCAGGGGGTCATCTTCCTCGGCTTCGTGCTGGCGGCCGTGTTCCTCTACGCCCGCGCGGTGGGCGGCGACGGCGGCCTGGCCGGCGCCATGGCGCGACTGGTCGAGGAGCGCCCGGAGCTGACGACCCTGCCCGAGGGCGGCCTGTTCGAGCCCCGCGCCTTCGCCTCCTGGAGCCTGGCGATCGCGCTCACGGTGATCGCCTTCCCGCACATGCTGGTGCGGCTGATGGCGGCCGAGAGCGAGCGCAGCCTGCGCTCGGTCTGCCGCCTGTACCCCCTGGCCCTGGTGTTGCTGTGGTTGCCGGTGGTCTTGATCGGCACCTTCGGCGCGCTCGAGTTCCCCGGCCTGGTGGGCCGCGACTCCGACCGCATCTTCGCGACCATGGCGGGCGCGTTCCTGCCGCCCTGGCTCGAGGCCCTGAGCTTCGTGGCGGTGCTCGCGGCGGTCATGTCGACCCTGGACGCGCAGATCCTGACCCTGGGCTCGATGGTCACCCGCGACGTGCTCGATCCGCTCATGCCGAACCGGCGCGAGGAGGTCGACGTGCTGCGCGGCCGGCTCTTCGGCGGCCTGCTAGCGTTGGTGGTCTTCGCCCTCTGGCGCGTGGGCGGCGCGTCGATCTACAGCCTGGCCTCGGTGGCCTTCTCGGGCTACGTGACGCTCGTGCCGACGATGCTGTTCGGCGTGCGCTGGGAGCGCTTCAACGCCCGCGGCGCGGTGCTCTCGATCCTGGTCGGCAACGGCTGCTACTTCGCGGCCCTGTTCGCGGCCGGTGGACTCGACTCCGCCATGCGGCCGTCGCTCTTGGGCTTCCTGCCGGTGGTCTGGGGCCTGGTCGGCGCGCTCCTCGGCGCCCTGGTCGGCACCTACCAGGTGCCGCGCGCCAGCACCCGCGCCAGCTCCCCGTGACCGCGCACCTCGGCCCATTGGGCCGGGGTGGTCTTGTGGCCGGCGTCGCGCAGCCTGCGGTCCGCGCCGCGCTCGAGCAGCAGCTCGGCCCCGACCTCGCGCCCCCACCAGGCCACCCGGTGCAGGGCGGTAGCGCCGCCCTCGACCGCGTTGACGTCGGCGCCCAGTTCGATCAGGCGGTCGAGCACCTCCGCCCGCTCGTGGATCGCCGCGTAGTGCACGGCGCGGGCCAGGGCCTGGCCCAGGTCGCGGTACAGGGGTTGACGGTTCGGGTCGGCCGGATGGCGCTGGAGCGCGGTGGCCAGGACCCCCGCCGGCTTGACGAAGCGCCACAGCTCCCCCACCGCCGCGGCCAGGGGCAGGTTGTAGATCCGCGCGCCGCGCTCGACCAACAGTTCGAGCGCCTCGGTGGCCGCGAAGTGGGCGGCCAGAGCCAGGGCAGTGCCGTTGTCCACGCAGCCCCCGAGAGTCTCGAGGCTCGCGCCGCGATCGAGCAGCAGCTCGGCCAGGTCGCGCTCGTAGAGGCTGACCGCCGTCTGCAGCACGGTCTCGCCGATCGCCACGCGCCCGCCCCAGTCCGCGTCGGCTCCGGCGTCCAAGAGCAGGGTCGCGAGCTCGACCGGGTCCCCGTCCAAGCAGGTGCCGTGGAAGCGGGCATTCGCCACGTAGTGCAGGGCCGAGCAGCGATTGGGCGCCTCGCCGTCGTCCCCGGGCTCGCCCCACACGATCTGGCAACTGGCGGCCAGCTCGTCCGATGCGATCAGACGCGCCAGGGCGTCCGCGTCACCCGCGTCGATCGCGGCCCGCACCTCCGGTCCGATGGCGCCGTTGTCGGTGCTCACCGGTCAGTCCCCATCCTTGCGGGACTGCACGCGCCGGAAGGGATGCACCCAGTTGGCGAACCCCGGCGTCGATCGATTCTGGACCCACAGCCGGCCGCGTCCGCTGAAGCGCATCAGGAGTTGGTCGGCGAAGAGGAACGAACGGATCTTGCGCGCCCGCGTCAGTCGATAGCTGAGGCTCGGCTCCCAGGCCACGGCGAAACCGTTGTCGACCGTGACCTCGCCGTCGACGTCGAGCACCTCGATGCGACCGTAGCTGTCGAAGAACAGGTCCCCGCGGCCCTGGGCGTGGAGCAGGAACAGACCTTCCGCCAAGAGGCCCTTGAAGCCGCCCCACTTCGCGTCGATGTCGATCTCGCCCGCGTGGGCCAGGTAGGCGCCGCGCTCGAGCAGCAGCTCACCGTCGAGGGGCAAGGCGATCACATCGCCGGCGGCGCCCGGGGCCAGGGTCAGGCTGCCCGCGCCGCGCGCGGTGTAGGTGTTCTGGAACAGCGATTCGCCCGCCAGGACCTGGCGCTTCAGCGCCTTGAGCAGACCGCCGCGGGTCGAGGTCAGCACGTCGATGCAGGGGTCCATCCAAGCCATGGCGCCGGCCTCGGCGACCACGTGTTCGCCCGCCTCGAGGTCGAACTCGAGCATCGAATAGGCCGGACGGTGGGTGATGCGGTGCTGCACGGCTGTCGGGGCTATTGCCTGCGCGGCGGGAGCAGTTTGCCGATCAGGGCGCCGAAACGACCGGGATCGTGGGATTGGAGCAGGACTCGGCCGCGACCGCGCAGGCGCAGGACGAAGCCCTCGCCGCCGAGGAAGGACTGGATCCACGAACCACCGGCGCGGTCGATCGTGTAATCGAGGCCCTCTTCGAAGGCGACCAGGTGACCGGTGTCGACGACCAACTCGTCCTCGACCTCGAGCTCGTGGATCGAACCGAAGGCGCTGACCAGGAGGGGGCCCGTGCCATGGGCCTCGACCAGGAACAGGCCCTCGCCGCTGACCATGCCGCGCAGACCCTGGAAGCGCGTCTCGAGGCCGACCTCACTGCCGGCACCGAGGAAGCTCGCACCGGCGCAGGTCCAGCGGTCCCCGTTCAAGTCGATCCGCCGCACCTCGCCCTCGAGCGTCGGCGCCAGGGCCACTTCGCCCGCGCCGCCATCGGTCAGGGTGTAGGTCGACAGGAAGAAGCTGTTGCCGGCCAAGAGCCGTCCCAGTCCACCGAGGAGCCCGCCCCGGCCACGCGTGCGGGTGGTCACGTCGACGTCGACGTTCACGCTCGAGCGGTACAGGGCGCCCGACTCACTGACGAAGCGCTCGTCGCCCTCGAGCGCCACCAACGCCGATCCGAACGCTCCCACGCTGTCGATGGTGATCTTCATGGGTTCCACGTGTCAGCGCTCAGCCCCGCAGATACGGCGTGACCCAACCGGCCGTGCCGCGCACCGTCCGCGTCTGCAACCACACGCGACCACGGCCGCGCATTCGCATGGTCAGCCCCTCGCCCGAGAACAGGGTGCTCTTGAGCCCGCCGAAGCCGGAGATCTCGTATTCGATCGACTCCTCGAAGGCCACCAGGTGCCCCGTGTCGACGATCAGCTCGCCGTCCAGCTCGCGCTCGACGATCGCGCCATAGGCGTTGAACAGCAGCTCGCCCTCGCCGCTGACCTCGATCAGGAAGGCTCCCTCACCGGAGAAGAGGCTGCGCAAGCCGCCGAAGCGGGTGCGCGTGGCGATCCCCTCGGAGCAGGCCAGGAACGAGCCGGCAGTGAGGCGCAGGGTCTCACCGCGCAGGGTCCGGTGGATGACCTCGCCGGGCAGGCTCGGGGCGATGCCGAGTCGCCCGCCGCGGGGCCCCTGGTATTCGCCCAGGAAGAAGCTCTCGCCCCCCAGTAGCCGACGGGCGAGGCCCCCCAGCAGTCCGCCGGGGACCACGACCCGCAGGTCGAGACCAGGATCGGCGAAGCTCATCGCACCGGACTCGGTCCGAACCACCTCGTGCGAGCCCAGGACCAGGGACGCGCGACCGAAGTCCGGATTGCCGTCGAGCTGGATCTGCACCGGTTCAGGATCGCAATCGTGTCCCCGGGGTCAAGGGCCGAGCGCAGGTGGAACCGCGGTGGTCCGGGACGAGTGCGGTCGTCGGCGTCCGAGGTTCAAGGCAGGCGCGACCCTGGCGCACCCGATCGGCTCCGGGCGGGGTAGTCTTTGATGCGATCCCCGAGGGCGCTCCGCCCGGGGAGGAGAACGCAGCGGTGCAGCTCGACAGCAACTTCCACACCACCCACTGGGACCTGGTCCGCCAAGCCGGAGACTCGGGCTCCGACGACGGCAGAGCGGCGCTCGGCACGCTGATCGAGATCTATTGGTATCCGCTGTACGCCTACCTGCGGCGCCGCGGCAAGTCGATGGACGACGCCGCTGACGCGGTCCAGGGGCTGTTCGCGACCCTGCTGAGCCGCAGCGGTATCTCGCGCCTCGACCAGGCGAACGGCCGCTTCCGCTCCTGGCTGCTGACGTCTCTGGAGAACTACCTGCGCGACGAATACCGGCGCGCGACCAGCATCAAGCGCGGCGGCGGATTCGTGCCGCAATCCCTCGACCTGGACAGCGCGGAAGCTCGCTACCGCCTGGAGCCCGAGGACGGGCTCGATGCCGAGGCGCTCTACCGCAAGGAGTGGGCGCTCGAGGTCATCAATCGCGCCCGGGACGCGCTCCAGACCGAATACATCCGCGCGGGCAAGCGGCGGCTCTTCGACGCCCTGTCATCGGAGCTCGAAACCGGAGACCGGGCCGCCGGCGTCGATCCCGCCGAGTTCGAGATGACCCCCGTGGCGATGCGGGTCGCCCGCCACCGCCTGCGAGAACGCTTCGCCAACCAGCTCCGCACCCAAGCTCGGGCGACCCTGGGGTCCGGTTTGGACGAGGACGAGGAGCTGCGCGAGCTGATCCAGGCCCTGGAAGGGCCCAAGGGCCGCTGAGCCGGCCGCCCGTCGGGCGGGCCGATTCGCAGGGCGTCCCGGCGCGGCCCGCCGCTGGACCGAGCCAGCCAGAGCGGACCCGGCCCCCCCTGGTTCCGATGCGCCCATCGGCGGGGTCGACGCCCCCGCGGCCGCTGCCGACAAGGCCGGATCGACCGCGAATCGGGACCCAAGGCCCCGCCAACTGGCGCTTGCGGATCCCTGGGGAATCGCCGCCGGAAGGGCAGCTCCCCCGCCATAGCGGCGCTCGCTGCCTCCGCCGGGAGAACCTGGGCGGCGAATTGCGAAATCCCGGCTCCCGACCGTAACGGGCGCGGGAAACTGCGTTCCTGGGAGGTCGAGACAGGACTTCTCCCATGCTCGCGACCATGACCCCCCCCAAGCAAGTCGGACGCGCGTCCGCAGCGGGGGCCATTCGTGTCCTCACGACGGCCCTCGAGCGTCGGCCGGTCGTCGACCTCGAGGACTACGGCCAGCGCCTGGCCAAGCGGCTCCCCGGGTTCGAGATCAAGGAACTGCTCGGAGTGGGCGGCATGGGAGCCGTCTACCTGGCCACGGAGAAGAAGTTCGACCGCCCGGTGGCGATCAAGGTCCTGCTGCCCCCCTCCGACCCGTCGCGTGCCTCCGAATGGCGTCAGCGCTTCGAGGCCGAGGCGCGGACCATGGCCAAGCTCCAGCACGACAACATCCTCACGGTGTTCGACTTCGGGCAGGACGATGAGCTCGCCTGGATGGTGCTGGAGTACGTCAACGGCACCAACCTGCGGGAGCTCCTGCGCGAAGGACAGTTGACCCAGACCGAGGTGCTGGACATCGCCTCGCAGCTCGGCGCGGCTCTGCAACACGCCCACCAGCGCAATGTCGTGCACCGGGACATCAAGCCCGAGAACGTGCTGATCGACGACGAAGGTCACGTCAAGGTCGCCGACTTCGGCATCGCCAAGGTGCTCGATCCGGACCTCGAGTCCCTGACCCAGACCAACCAGACCCTCGGCTCGCGCGTCTACATCGCGCCCGAGCTGATGAAGATCGGCGCCACCGTCGACACCCGCGCGGACGTCTACGCCTTCGGCGCGGTGGTCTACGAGATGCTGACCGGGAGCCTCTCGGTCGGGAACTTCTCGCCCCCGTCATCGACCGCGGGTGTCGACGAAGAGCTCGACGAGCCGATCCTGCGCGCCCTGGATCCGAATCCTGAGAGCCGCACCAGCAGTATCGGCGACACACTCAGCGCCATCCGCCGACTGAACCGCCCTGTCACCGAGGCGCGCCGGGAGCCCGCCCGAGTGCTGGCCGCGCGCGCCGCGGCCAACGAGTTGGCCGTGCGCCAGTCCTGGCTGGCCGTGGCCGTCTGCGCCGTCGGCATCGCCTCCCTCGGCATGGTCTGGATCCGTTCGGAGAGCGGACCGTACACCGGCTGGGAGAGCGGATTGGGTGCGCTGATCGCGGCCTTCCTGGTCCTGCCGATCGGTCTCCGGATCGTCCTCGGCACCCACCACGCGCACCGGATCCAAGCGCTGGTGGACGTGCTCTGCGGCCTCGTCGTTGCGGCCTTCGCAACACGCCCGTGGTGGCTCGAAGGCCTCGCGGGATACGTCGCGCCGGGCGCCTGGCTCGCCTCCGGATGCGGCGCCGTCTTGGCCATCCAAGCACTGGCGACGCTGTTCCTGAAGCGCGAGCGTCTGACAGACCAGCAGTTGGAGGAGTTGGTCACTTCGCGTCGTACGGGCGGGGCCATCCGCCGCGACGGGTAGGGACCAGGGCGCCGCCGGGAGGCCGTACCCGGTCGTCGCTCGAAGTCACTGCGTCCATTCGGACGCGGTGAAGGAGCTGCCTCGTTGGAACGGGGTGCTCCCCGAAAGGTGTCCCCCTCAGCCTTCGAGCCCAACCTCCATCCTTCGATGATTCGATTCCGTTCCTCCCACGCGATCGCAGCCCTCAGCGCGCTCGCTCTCTTCTCGGCGACGTCCCCCACCGGTCACAGCCAGAACGCAACGGCCCCCTCCGGCGGCTATCAGGAAGAGCCCGGCAGCGCTTGCCCCAATGAGGGCGCCGCGTCGCAGCCCGCAGCGGTCGTCTGGGTCGGCCCCGACGCCTGCGCCGACGCGAGCCTGGTCGACAGCGTGATCGGTCAGGACGCGGACGGTAACGACGTGGTTCACAGCGAGCCCAAGTGCCCCTCGAAGATCAAGATCAAGCCGACACACATGGGTCGTGCCCCCAAAGACGGCTTCAGGCGTCTGACCTCCGGAGTCGATTTCTACCAGTTCCAGAGTTACTACTGCGCCGGACAGCCGTTCACGCCCTACTGCGTCAAGGACGGTGACCAGGATGTCTCGCCGGACTCCTTCGAGACCTTCAGCGAGATCGAGTGCGACGGCCTGATCGGAGGTTCGAACTGATGAGCCCCATGATCCGAAAGCAACATGAGATCGATCGGCGCTCGCGACTGCTCGCGTCGATCTTCGTGGGCGCCGTGGCAGCGGTGTTGTTCGGCCCCGCTGCTGTGAGCACCGGTCACGCGGGCGAGAGCCAGCCCCAGCACCCGCTGGCCAGCCCTGAGGTGAACCACCAACTGGCTCCCCTGGAGACCAGCAGCCGTCGCCCCGCCGTGAGAGAAACAATTGCGACGGTTGAGCGCGACGGCGAGCTGCTCGAGCAGCTCGCCAAGGCCCTGACCGACCGAGATCAGCATCGCGCTCGAGTCTTGATCGACGAATGGCTCGCAGGCGGGCCCGAGAGCGTCGAGAGGCTGCTGGAATTCATGGCCGACGAGCGAGCCGATCGGCACCTGGATATGGCTTTGGCGGCCCTGCTCAACCGGGCGGTGATCGACGCGGAGATCTCCCCCGCGGACTTCGCGCCGTGGACGCCGACGAACCTGATCGCGAGCGCCCTGGGCCTCGTCACCGGTTCGGAAGGTAACGGCCGCGTGCTGTTCGTCGCCCTCGACGATCTGGGACGCTTCGCCACGCCCGAGCTGTTGGTGGGCCTGGTCGAAGCCCAGGGCGGCAATGGCGATCGCATCGTCGGCGAATCCGACCAGATCGACTCGATCCGCCTCATGCAAGCCTGGGCCACCGAGCCCTCGCTGGCGATCGAGCCCGAGCTCCAGGTGCTGATCGCCGACCCCGAGGTCGCGCCCCTGGCGCGGGCGCGGGCGGCCTCGCTCTTGCTGCACCGCGATTGGCGCGCCAACGCGGAGTCGCTCGTGGCGCAGCTCGGCGAGTTGGAGTCCCGTGAATCCACGGACCAGAAAGAGCTGACCCAGGACTTCCGCTCCCAGCTCAGCGGTCACGTGCTGTACGTCGAGGAGCACGAGCGTGTCGAGTACATGCAACTGCTGGCGAACGACGAGACGTCGTTCCGCCGCGCGGTAGACATGCTGAGTCCGCGCGACGCCGCCAGCCTTTCGGCTGCCCTCGATCCGCGCGAGGTGGGCGAGCTGCAGATCGCGGCCCTGCGCCTGCGCGCCGGCGGCGACGACGCAATCAGAGCGGGACTCGAGTTGCTGCCCGCGCTCGAACAGCAGCCGGACTACTCGGCCCACGCCTGCGTGAACCAGATCGTGCGCCTGGGCGGTGCCAGCGATCCGGCCTTCCAAGCCGCCCTCGAGTCGCTCTTCGAGCGCCGCGACGAGGGCAACGACCCCTTCTGGCGCGCGGTTGGCTGGCAGCCCAACCAGCTGACTGACAGCCAGGTCGAGGAGGCCATCGTGCCCTGGTTGTTGCTTTCCGAAGGGGAGTCGCACCGCACGCGGGATCGTCTGGTCGCCGACGTTCAGAACCGCTTCCCGGGACGTTATCCGTCCCTCTGAAGCCGGCCGAGGGGTGCCCTTCGGGGCGCGGGCTCGGGTGGGGGGCGGGCAAGGCCGCCTCCCCCTCGGACCCTTCCCCAGGGCCCTCAGACCCCACTCAGCCCAGACGCGCCAACCCGTGGTTCTCGCCACGGGGGGATTCGCCTAGGCTCGCCCGACCCGGGTAACTCTTGCCCCGGTCATCTGCCCATGTTTGACAAAACTCTACAGGCCGCCCCCCCGCGCCAATCGTCGAGTTTCCAGCGCCATCTGGAACAAGCCATGCACGGTCTGCGCAATGCGTTGACCGAGCTGCTCGATTCGGTCGAGGCCGACCCCAGTGTTCCTCGCCGCCTCGCGCGCCAGCTGGGTGTGAACAAGAACTTGGCCTGGAAAGCGGCCAAGATCGTGTCCACACCAGACGCCGCCGAGGCCCTCCCCCACGTTCCAGGTCGTGCGGGGTTGAAGATCTTCCTGGAGGCCATGGAGCGCGCCGGTGCCAGCACCGACGCCCTGCGCGCCGCGCGCGAGGCCTGCGACGCCTTCGACACGATGGTCGAGCTGCACGCGGGCGACCGCGGCACCCTCGAGCTGATGGTCGGCAGCAGCTTCCCCGGCGGCGCCGAGAGTCCGCTGCAGGAGGCCAACCGCAAGTTGTCCTTCCAGGGCAACAGCTCCACCTGGGGCGTCCAGGCGCGGGTGCGCTTCGGCGCCCAATTCGTGGCGCCGTGCGCCGAAGACCCGACGGTGATCGACTACGCGTCGATCGGCGGGCTGTGCGACTTCCGCCGCCTGCGCGGTGACGCCAAGTGGCCTCTGTCGTTCAACGTGCGCTACGACGGCGAGGGCCGACGCAAGGACGACGTGGCCAAGCCGATCGAGCGCTCGCTCGAGGGGCGCGACGGCCCGGCCTTCCTGCTCGACCACTGCACCGACCCCCTACCGGAGATCCGCGCCGTGGAGGTGCCCCTGGGCACCGTCTACGAGCTGGCCGAGGGCGAGGTCGGCAACACCGCCGCGTTCTCGTGTGCCTTCGCCTGGTTCGTGCGCCGCGAGCAGTCGGTCTACGGCAACGACGACGAGCCCTCGGTCGCCTACAACATCCCGCTCAACACCCCCACCGAGCTCGCCACCATGGATCTTCTGATCCACAAGGACGTGCCGTGGGAGCTGCCGCCCCGGGTGGAGGTGACGAGCCGCATGGAGATCGGCGTCGGCGGCGGCAGCTACAAGCAGAGCCCCTACCTGCTCCCGGTCCCGCCGCGCCTCGAGGAGCTCGGCCCCGGCCGCGACCAACTCGGCGGCAACGAGGTCCCCCGCTGGACCGAGATGCTCGGCAAGGTCTGCCAGCGCCTGGACTGGAACCTGGACGACTTCCGCGTCTTCCGCATGTCCCTGCGCTACCCGCCCATCCCGACCATCCCGTCGCTGGTGGTGACGAAGCCGCGGCGGGGCTGAGGTCCAAATCGAGCTAGTGTCCTGGATCAGAAATTCGGCGTCACTTCCCGGGCTCCGATCGCCGCTGGCGTCGCCAGCGCCTCATCCGAGTATCGCAGCGGATACGCGTCGTCCGCGCGCCTAGCCAGCATCGATCGGACCTCCGGGCAGTGACGCCGAATTTCTGATCCAGGACACTAGAGCGACCGAGCGCGGGGGGGGCGTCCCCAATCGGAGCCCCCCCGCGCAACTTGCGAAAAGGTGTGCTCGCGTCCTGGGCGCTTGGACGGCCTCAGATGCCACTGTTGCGCTAGGTCGTCCGCCCCCAGAATGCCCAGCGAGGTACGGCGTATCAGGTCGCGCCCAATTTGAGGGGCGCGACCGCATGAAGAACAGCGATGGAGAGTCGGGAGTTCCGATCGGCACCTACTTCGCCGCGTCCCAGCCGACCTCGCGATTCCACATCACCTACGCGGATTGGACCGGCGCGCTGGGTATCTCGCTGCTCTTGCTGCCCGAACTGCACATTGCTGACGGTGGTCTGCTCGCCCACCCCTATTTCCTGAGGCACCTCAATGCCGGTCCGGGGACCAGTTGGCTGGAGCGCGGACTGAGAAACGGATGGGTGGTCGTTCGCACTCGCGACGAGCGTTCCCTCAGGGATATCGGTGAGGGTCTATCTCGCTTTGCCGCCGGCCACCCTGAGTCGGCGGCTGTAGGAGCCCGCTTGGACTCGCTGAGTGTGGTGAGGAGAGCACCTTGGAGCATTGCGGTTGATGTCGACACGCGCGCGTTCGGAGAGACCTTCCAATTGCGCCTCGCTGATCGAATCACTCGCCCCCTTCCCCTATGGTCGGACTACCTCGGGCCCCAGCAGACCGGGAGGGCGCTGCTGGACTTCTGGGACCGCCGAGCCGATTGGCGCACCAACTGGCTGGACCGGGCAGCCGAGCGAACCCGACAAGATGGTCACCGGGGCCTTCGGGTCAGCGATCTGCTCCGAGAAGCCCGGGAGTCCCTCGGCATTCGCGACCTGAGCGGCGAGTTCATCGAAGTCTCCAGCTTGATCGATGGCGTCGACGATCCCGTCGCCAAGCGGGATCTCAATCTGTTCTTCCGAATCGTCACCGAGGTCTACGACCAGAACTTCGCTAGTCGAATTCGGTGTCAGTGTGCATCGGTCAACCTCGAGTACGACTGCGCCGCAGCGACCCAAGGCCCCCGCGACGACGCATCCGGTGTGGAGGGTGGCACGCTCTTGGGCGAAGTCGCCCTGCCGTCGACCAAGGCGCTGGAGAGGCTGACCTCGATCGATCTGGAGCTCCTTCGTGCCAGCGCCGAAGCACTGACTTACGTCGAGGCGTTGAGAGCCTGGATGGTCTCCCCCACCGAAGCCGCGGCGTGCGACTTCGCGGAAGCGCTGCAGCTTTACGGCCGCAAGCTGTGCGAGGTCGCCTACGAAGACCAAAGCACCAACGTCGGCATCTTGGGGTTCGCGCGCAAGCGCTACGTGTCCAGGGCCCTCGGCGCCACGACTGGCCTGTTCATGGGATTCGCCCTGAACGCCATGGGCCTAGGGCCCGTGGCCCAGGTGGCCAACAGCGTCTGCACACTCGCCCTAACGGACCTGGCTCGTCGCATGACGGCTCGCTCCGGAACTAGTGCGGCTCGAGTCTATGCCCGGCCGATTGAGCCCGAGCCCCCCGAGGACTCTTGACCGCTTCGATTCCGAACGGACCGCTTTGACTCCACAACCGGAGGAGGACGCCGTCCGTTCGATCGCCGAAGCGATGTTGGCGTCGCGACAGTGCCCCACGCGGGGGAGGTGAGGCCCTACATTTCAGATCCCGCGGGCGATCGGGTGGTGGGCCCTCAGGGACTCGAACCCTGGACCAAGCGATTATGAGTCGCCTGCTCTAACCGACTGAGCTAAGGGCCCACGCGACGACTCGTCGCCGGCGCAGCATAGCGCGGGGTCCGCCCCATGAGTCGGCGGAGGGCTGCGCGGCAGCTCCCCGCGCTCGCGGGCCTCAGGCGGCGGGCTCCGCGCCCTGCGCGCGCGGGGCGTAGACCCGCTCGTCGGTCCAGGTGTAGTCCGGGTCCTCGCGGATGTACTGCCACAGCTCGGGGCAGGAGGCGGCGAGGCTCTGGCCGCGGTCGGCGTCGAGGTCGTTGGTGAAGAGGTTGAAGGTGCGCATCAGCTCGCGGTAGGGCGCGGGCGACGGCTGGCGCATGTCGGCCAGCAGGACCTTGGCGGAGTCCACCAGGTACTCGTAGTGCTCGGCCAGGCGCGAGCGGGCCATGAACCACTCCAGGCGCGTCGCGGCCTCCTCGCGGGCGGCGGCCGGCATGGCGTGGACCGAGAGATGCGTGGGCTCGTAGAGGGTGGCCAGGCTGTAGGGCACGTCGATCAGCTCCGCGAAGCGCAGCAGGCGGGCGAGGTCGAGGGCGTTCGCGTTCTGCACCGTCGGCGTGAGCTCGAGGTGCACGAAGGGCAGGGCGCGCAGGCGCTCGACGTGGTCGACGACGGTGTCCCACCCGGCGGGGTAGCGCAGGTACTCGTAGGTGGCGCCCTCGGCGTCGATCGAGGCCAGGAACACCACGGAGCGGAAGGCCTCGAGGGAGCCGATCAGCTCCTCGTTCCAGACCGTCAGGTTGGTCGAGAAGCTCAGGTCCACGTGGCGCGCCGCCCCGCAGTCGACCAGGTGCTCGACGATCGCCGCCACGGTCCCGTTGAAGAGCGGCTCGCCGCCCGCCAGGTAGACCTTGTCGAGGTTCTCGGGGCGCCCCAGCAGCTCTTCGATCAGCTCGGCCTCGTGGCGGTGCCAGGGCTTGCCACTGGCGAAGCGTCCGCCGTCCCTGCGCGTCGCGACCACCCGGAGCTCGTCCACCGGCGCGCCCCCGTGCAGCTCCCAGGTCGCGTGCACCGCGTCCTTGGCAAGGAAGCTCGACGCCATCCCGCCGCACATGCGGCAACCCAGGTTGCAAGCGTTGCCCGGGCGGACGTCGAGGTAGGTGAGGCCCTCCTCCACCCGGTGGCCGCGCGCCTCGGCGCGCTCGATGCGCGCGCGCAGCTCGGCGGCCCGGGGGTGCTGCACCAGCCACTCGCCGTTGGCCTGCTTGCGCGGGCTCGAGCCCCCCACCGCCTCCTTGTGGTAGCAGTGCGAGCACTCGCGGACCCGCTCGCCGGCGAGCAGCTTGCGGCGGATCTCGCGCATGGCGTCGGAGTTCCAGACCTCCCCGAAGGCCACGTCCTGGAGGTTCGGCCGTCGGCCCCGTTCGTCGACCAGCTCCGGCCGCGGCTCGGCGCTGGCGAAGCAGCACAGGCTCACCAGGCCGCTGGGCCCGACGTGGCTGTGGATCCAGGGGTAGACGCAGAAGGTGTGGGTCATGGCTCGGGAGCGCTCCGCGGGCGCCGCCGGAGAGTGCCTCGACCATGGCTCGCGGCGCCCCCCAGCCCCGACCGCCGGCGGGACACACTCCTTCCCCCGCGCGGGACCCCCCCGGTCCCACGGGGCCCGCCGGCGCGCCGCGGAGCGGCCAGGCCCCCTCCCGTCCGCAGCCCGAGACACTAGGGTGGCGCCCCAGTGATGCGACTTCCCACGGTGCCCCTCGTGTTCCTCGCCGCCTGCGGCGGGTCCGCCCCCTCCCCTACCCCCGAGTCCGAAGCGGGGTCAGCCCCCGAGCAGCACAGCGTCCCGCCCCACGTGGTCTTCGTCACCGGAGACGAGGAGTACCGCTCGGAGGAGTCGATGCCGATGCTGGCCTCGATCCTGGAGCGCGAGTTCGGCTTCCGCACGACGGTCTGCTACGCCCTCTCCGAAGAGGGTGAGATCGACCCGAACCGACTGGATCACATCGACGGGCTCGAGGCCCTCGAGGACGCGGACCTGATGGTGCTGTTCACGCGCTTCCGGCAATTGCCGGACGAGGAGCTGGACCGCATCCTGGCCTTCGTCGACTCCGGCAAGCCGCTGGTGGGCTTGCGCACCTCGACCCACGCCTTCCGCTATCCGGACGACCATCCGCGGGCGGCGGCCATGAACGAGATCTGGCCCCAGCGGGTCTTCGGCCAGAAGTGGATCACCCACCACGGGCACTTCGACGACGGCGACGAGCCGCTGACGGACGTGACCATCGCGCCCGGGGCCGAGCAGCGCTCGATCCTGCGCGGGGTCGAGCCGTTCCAGGCCTTCTCGTGGCTGTACCACGTGCAAGGGGGCGGCGACACCCTGCCGATCAGCGCGGAGCCCCTGCTGTTCGGCGAGGCCCTGCGCAGCAGCCACGAGGCGGAGTTCGAGCGCTTCCCAAAGGTCAACCCGGTGGCCTGGACCAAGTCGCACCGCTTCCCCGGCGGCTACGCGCGGGTGTTCTTCACGACCCTCGGGCACCCCTACGACTTCCGCGACGAGAACATGCGTCGACTGGCGGTGCAGGGGATGCTGTGGGCCCTGGAGCGCGAGGACCTGATCGGCGAGGACGGCGTGCCCGTCGAAGCGCCGGACTACGACCCGAGCAATTCGGGCTTCGGCCAGGTCTACCGCAAGGGCCTGTTCCCCCATGCGCCGCGACGGGGCTCGTCGGCGTCCTTCGAGCTGGCGCAGGGTGACGTGATCGCCCTGGTCGGCGGGGGCTTCGCCGATCGCACGCGCTTCGACGGGCAGATCGAAGCCAGGCTGCAGGCCGGGCTGGCGGAGATGAACGTCGGCTTGCGCAACCTGGGCTGGGAGGGTGACGAGGTCACGCGCTTCGCGGATCTGGAGTACCCCGGGCTCGGGGGCGGCTCGATCGTGCGCGGTTGGAGCGGCGACGACTTCGAGCCCCAGACGCGACCCTTCGGCGTGCCGACGCGCGAAGATTGGCTGACAGAGGTCGGCGCCGACACGATCCTGGCCTGCTTCGGGATGAGCGAGTCCTTCGCCGGCGAGGCGGGGCTCGCCGACTTCGAGGCCGACCTGCACCACTTCCTGGACGAGCTCGACAGGCGCTCCTTCAACGGCGGTGAGTCGAAGCCCCAGGTGGTGCTGGTCTCGCCCGTCGCCCACGAGAGCCTGGGCTTCCCGATGCCCGACGGCAGCGCACACGACGGGGACGTCGCGCGCTACACGGAGGTCATGGCGCGCGTCGCGCGCGAGCGCGACCTGCTGTTCGTCGACCTCTACGCCCCGACCCGGGCGGCGATCGACGCCGGTGAGGGTCCGCTGACCAGCGACGGCATCCACCCTGACGCCGCGGGCTATCGGCTCTGCGCCGAGGTGATCGCGCAGGCCCTCGGTGTCGCCGAAGCCGAAGGCGCCGACCTCGACGAACTCGCCACCCTGGCCCGCGCCAAGGACCACCTGTGGTTCGCCCGCTTTCGCACCGGCAACTCGGAGTACGTCCACGGCCGCCGCGTGAAGCCCTTCGGCGTGGACGACTTCCCACCACGCTTCGCGGCCCTGGCCGAACGCCTCGTCGCCGCCGACGAAGACATCTGGAACGCCGTCGGAGGTGTCCGTTGAAGCTCGCCCACGCACTGATCCTGCTCGCCGCCCCCGCGGCCGCGCTCCAGGAGCCCAACAACGGCGGGGAGGTCGACTTGACCTCCTCCGACCCGGACGTGGCCCTGGCCGCGTTCACCCTGACCGAGGGCTACCGCATCGAGCTGTTCGCATCCGAGCGCGAGTTCCCCGAGCTCGAGAACCCGGTCTCCCTGTGCTTCGATGGCGACGGACGCCTGTTCGTGGCCTGCATGCCCAGCTACCCGATGGTCGATCCGGGGGACGTGCCCGACGACCACGTGCTGGTGCTCGAGGACACCGACCGCGATGGCGTGGCGGATCGCTCGACCGTGTTCGTGCGCGGGCTCAACCTGCCCACGGGCCTCGAGCTGGGCGAGGGTGGCCTGTTCGTGGCCAGCCAGCCGGACCTCCTACTCGTGCGCGACACCGACGGCGACGGGGTGGCCGACACCCGCGAGCTGCAGCTCACCGGCTTCGCGACCACCGACACCCACCACGCCCTCTCGGCCTTCGCCTGGGATCCGGGCGGCGGCCTGTTGATGGCCGAGGGCACCTTCCACCACACCCAGATCGAGACGCCCTTCGGCACCACGCGCCTCAAGGACGCCGGCATCATCCGCTACGAGCCCGACTCGCGGCGCGTCGACGCCCTGGTGCGCTACCCCTTCGCCAACCCCTGGGGTCAGGTTCACGACCGCTTCGGCGACCACTTCATCGCCGACGCCTCGGGCGGCGACAACGTCTTCGGGACGCAGATCTCCGGCAACCTGGCCTGGCCGCGGACCCACCGCCGCATCGCGCCCTTCACCAGCCGCGTGCGCCCCACCGCCGGCGCCGAGATCGTCGCCTCGCGGCACTTCCCCGACGACATCCAAGGGGACCTGCTGATCGACAACACGATCGGCTTCCGCGGCATCAAGCGCCACCGCATCTTCCGCGAGGGCGCCGGCTGGGGTTCGCAGGAGCTGCCCGACCTCTTGTCCTCGTCGGACCCGAACTTCCGGCCGGTGGACCTGCGCTTCGGTCCGGACGGCGCGCTCTACATCGTCGATTGGTTCAACCCGCTGATCGGCCACATGCAGTACTCGCTGTTCGACGAGCGGCGCGACAAGAGCCACGGGCGCATCTGGCGCGTGACCTACGAGGGCCGCGACCTGGTCGAGCCGCCGCCGATCGCGGGTGCGTCGGTCGCCGAGCTGCTCGAGAACCTGAAGCTGCCCGAGGACCGCGCCCGGTATCGGACGCGCCGCGAGCTGCGCGCGCGCGATCGCGAGGAGGTCGCCGCCGCCGCGCTCCAGTGGGCCAACGGGCTGTCCGCGGGTCCCGAGCGCGAGCGCCTGTGGCTCGAGGCCCTGTGGGTGCTGCAGGGTGCCCACGCAGTCGACGCCGACCTGCTCGAGCGCTGTCTGGAGGCGAGTGACGAGCGCGTACGCGCCGGCGCCACGCACCTGCTGCGCTATTCCCTGCCCCAAGTCGCCAATCCGATCGCCTTGCTCGCGGCGCGCGCCGCGGACGAGTCGCCGCGGGTGCGGCTCGAGGCGGTGCTGTCCCTGAGTTTCCACGGGGGCTCGCCCGAGGCAGCCGAGGCCGCCCTGCAGGTCTTCGGCCGCGAGTTCGAGGCCTACCCCGAGCTGGTCTACGTGTGGAACGAGGCCGTGGCGCCCCTGGCTTCGGGGGCCGTGGCCAAGCTCGCGGCGGGCATGGCGCTCGACGCCCCCGTGGCCGGCGTGGCCTGGCTCCTGGACCGCATCTCGATCGAGACCCTGCGCGCCCTGCCGCCGAGCGATGCGGTGAACCGGGCCCTGCTGCGCGCCCCCCAAGCGCCCCTAGAGCTGCGCCGTGACGTCCTGCGCGCCCTGGCCGCGGGCGGATCCGTGAACGAGGCTGCGGAGGTCGCGGCGCTCTTGGCCGATGCGAAGAGCCCCGAAGACGTAGCGGCCCTCGAAGCGCTGGTGCCGCTCCTGGTCGAAGCTGACGCCTCGACCCTGGCCGAGGCCGCGGGCGCCATCGACGCCCTGTTGACCCACCCCCAACCCGAGGTACGGCGCATCGGTTGGCGCACGCGAGTGACCGGCGGCGCGGACCCTTCGGGCCTCTTGGCCGCCGCCGGCGCGTCGGCGACGCGGCGTGGCGATCTCCTGGATGCCGTGGCGGCCCAGGCCGAGTTCGAGGACCTCTCGCGCTGGGGCCCGGCGGTTGCGACGCTCTTGGCCGAGGTCGAAGCGGCGGACGCGGCACCCACCGACGACTTCCTGCCCGTGCGCCTGCGCCTGTTGGTACCCGGCGACGACAAGATCATCAACCTGTCGGAGATCGAGGTCCTCGACGGGGGGATGAACGTCGCCCTGGGCAAGCCCGCGACCAGCTCGTCCACCGACTGGTCCGGTCCGCCCGAGGTCGCCGTCGACGGCGTGAAGTCGGGCAGCTTCGGCGGCGGCGGGATCATGGCGCATACGGCCCAGGAGACCGATCCGTGGATCGAGATCGACCTGGGCGAGCCCACGCCGGTGGACGAGATCCGCGTCTGGAACCGCACCGAGGAGCCCTACCACAAGCGCCTCGACGGGTTCTCGCTGACCCTCTACGACGCCGCCGACGGGATCGTCTGGCGCGAGGAGAACATGCCTTCACCGGGCGAGATGGGCTCCTACCTGGTCGATCTGCGCGGCGACCGCGGAGTGCGCGCGAAGGCGGTCGAGGCCCTCGCCGCGGTGGCGCCGGAGCGCCTGGACCTGGGTGAGGTCTCCGCTTGGATCGAGGGCGACGCCGAGGATCTCAAGCTCGCGGCCGCGATCGCGCTCGCGGCGGTGCCGGTCGCCGAGTGGGACGCGCAGACCGCCCGCGCCACCGCACCGCGCCTGGCGCGGTTGCTCGACGGTGCGACCCTCGAGGAGCGCATGGAGCCGTCCTTCGGTCGCTGGCTCCAGTTGGCGCGGGAGGTGGCCCAGGCCCCCGGCGCCGCGGACGAGAGCTTGATTGCCGCCCTCGCAGCCGAGTCCTCGCGCCCGTCGATCGAGCGCATCCAGTCCGGGCAGGTCGTGTTCCAGGCCAAGTGCGCCGCGTGCCACCAGGAGAACGGTCGCGGCATCCCCGGCGCCTACCCGCACCTGGCCGGGTCCAGTTGGGCCATGGGCGAACCCGACGTGCCGATCCGCATCGTGCTGCACGGGCTGTCCGGTCCGATCGAGGTGGACAAGGTCAAGTTCAGCGGCTCGATGGCGCCCCTCGGCGCGCTGCTCGACGATGAGCAGGTGGCCGACGTGTTGACCTACGTGCGCTCCGCCTGGGGCAACCGGGCCTCGGCGGTGTCGCCGGAGCAGGTCCGCGCGCTGCGCGCCGAGCACGCCGGGCGACGGGCCATGTGGACCGCCGGCGAGCTGGGACATTGAGCCCATGGCGCGCGAGGAACTGACGATCCGGGTCGAACAGGACCCGCCCGGCGAGGTGCGGGCCGCGCTCGACGTCGAGGACGATGCGGGCGGACCCGTGGTGCTGCTGGCCCACGGTGCCGGCCTGCCCCACGACGCGCCGTTCATGGAGCGCGTCGCGGTCGGCCTGGCCTCGCGCGGCCTGCCGACCCTGCGCTTCGACTATCCCTATGCGACGCGCATGCATCGCGAAGGGCGCCGCTTTCCGCCGAACCCGATGGCCAAGCTGCTGGTGGCACATGGGCAGGTGCTGGCATTCCTGCGCGAGCGCTTTCCAGACCGAGCGGTCGTGCTCGCGGGCAAATCCATGGGCGGGCGTGCGTCGAGCCTCTTGGCCGCGGCCGGCGAGGAGTGCCTGGGCTGCGCGTTCCTGGGCTATCCCCTGCACCCGCCGCGCAAGCCCGACAAGCTGCGCGTGGACCACTTCGGCGAGTTGGCCGTGCCCTGCCTGTTCCTGCAAGGGGACCGCGACCCTCTCGCGGGGCTGGAGCTCTTGCGCGAGCACCTGCCATCGATCCCGGGGCCGGTGACCCTGGAGGTGATCGAGGGCGGCGACCATTCCTTCGAGCTGCCCAAACGCATGGGACGCACGCCGGAAGCCGTGCAGGACGAGCTCGCCGAGCGCATCGCGCGCTGGGTCGGCCTGCAGTCCGACTGAGGGCAGAGGCGTTCGTACGGTGCCAGGCACAAGACCGCCGCCTACGGGGGGGGCCCGCAGCGGCCGTCGGCGGCTGCGGGCCCCCGTAGGCGGCGGTTTTGTGCCTGGCACCGTACGAACGCCTCTGCCCTGCCCGCTAACCTGAGCAGCGCTCCATGGGAACCGACCTCCGCATCGTCCAAGCCGAGAACCTCGCCTTCCTGGCCACCCTGCCGGACGCGATGGCGGAGTTGATCTACATCGACCCGCCCTTCAACACGGGCAAGAAGCAGGTGCGCCGGCGGATGAAGACCGTCCGCGACGAGCACGGCGATCGCACCGGCTTCGGCGGGCATCGCTACCGCACCACCGAACTCGGCCGCTCTGGCTACGAGGACCAGTTCGACGACTACCAGGCCTTCCTGCGCCCGCGGCTCGAACACGCCTGGCGCCTTTTGACCGCCGCCGGCAGCTTCTTCCTGCACGTGGACTACCGCGAGTCCCACTACTGCAAGGTGGCCCTGGACGAGGTCTTCGGGCGCAACTGCTTCCAGAACGAGATCATCTGGGCCTACGACTACGGCGCGCGCTCGAAGCGGCGCTGGTCGCCCAAGCACGATTCGATCCTGTGGTACACGCGCGATCCCAAGCGCCACACCTTCGACTTCGAGGCCGTCGACCGCATTCCGTACATGGCCCCCACCCTGGTCGGGCCGGAGAAGACCGCGCGGGGCAAGACGCCCACCGACGTGTGGTGGCACACGATCGTCAGCCCGACCGGCAAGGAGCGCACGGGCTACGCGACCCAGAAGCCCCTGGGCGTACTCGAGCGCATCGTCAAGGTCCACTCGCGTCCCGGTGACCTGGTGCTCGACTTCTTCGCGGGCAGCGGCACCACCGGCGAGGCGGCGGCCCTGCACGATCGGCGCTGCCTGCTGGTCGATTCGCGGCCCGAGGCGATCGACGTGATGGCGAGCCGCCTGGCGCGCTTCGAGCCCACCATCGAGCGGCCCGAGCTCGAACCGTCCGAGACGGCCTGAACGGGCGCGCTCGCGTCGGACAAGGAAGAGGCCCCGCCGCGTTGCCGCGACGGGGCCCACCGTCCCTCGGTTACCTCCGCCACACGACGACTGCGGACGGAGGGTTCGATTGGCCGCGCGCGATCACGGAGCTGCGCGCGGCTCGACCTCGAAGAGGTCAGAGTTTCAGAATCAGATCGAGCATGACCCGGTCGTCGAAGATGTCCTGGCGTCCCGATAGGGCCAACTCGTAGGCCAGGCCGATCGAGGCGTTGTCGCCAATCAGCCAGCGACCGCCGATGGCGCCGGTGACGATCGTGTTGCCCGCCACATCGTTCGACCCGAGGTTGACCACGTCGACGCCCTCGAAGTCGAAGGGTGCGGCCGAGCCGTCGGAGATGTAGTGGATCCCGTTGAACTCGATCATCGGCCGCAGGTTCTCGGTGGCGGCGTAGGTCGCGTTCAGGTGGAAGTCGAAGGAGGTGCTCTCGGCGTCGTCGTCGAGCGGGTAGTTCAGCCCGAGCGTGTAGAGCAGGTCCAGCTCTTCCCGGTCCCAGGCGCCGCTGACGAAGGGCCGCAGCACGCCGTCGCCGTTGCCTTGGAAGACTTCGCGCGTGCCCTGGCTCAACTCGAACACCAGGCCGCCGGTGAGCAGGTAGCCCGCACTCGGGTCGTCGATGAAGGCGTATTTGGCGCCGCCGGCGATGTCCGCGTAGCCGTCGCCCTCGAGGGCGGGTTCGTCGGGCTCGAGGTTGAAGTAGCCGTCCTTGGTCGCGATGACCGAGAAGCGCTGGGTGATCGCCAGGCGCGCCTGGAGCGCGAGCACGTCGAGGGTGCCGCCCTTGAAGACCGAGTCGCTCGGGAACCAGTGGCGGATGATCACGGGCCGCACGCTGGTGTGGTGCAGGGGCGACTCGAACCAATAGGGTTGGGTCACCGGGTCGGTCAGCCGGCCGTTCCAGGGGTTGTCGGCCCAGCGCGCCGAGAACAGGCCGTCGTCAGTGGCAGCCAGGGGAGCCGCCGCGAAGGGGGCCGAAGAGGTGAACGGCTGGGGCTCGGCCACGGGGTCGGGCAGGGCGACGCCGGCCGGTGCGGAGGCATTGAGCTGGGCCGGGGCAGCGCAGCCGAGCAGCGGGAGCGCTGCAAGGGGAAGGAGCTTGATGGAGCGCATCAGGTGTCAGGGGAGGGGAGGGGGTCGGGAGCCCCGGGGGTTGCCGGCCGAGCGCTGTCGCGGTCTCGGCCTGGCCCTGGCCCGAGGGGCGCAACGCTACAGCCAATCTCACGACCCGAAACTCCCTTAAGGCCAAAAAAGTCGCTGGCGGGGGCGCCAACCCCTCCCACAGGCCTCGAAAGCGTCATCCCCCTGACCTAGGCCTCCCCCATGGGAGCGTTCCGCGAGGCCCTCGACGACCGCTCCGCCGACCCCGAGGGTCGGACCTGGGTCTTCGTCCCCTACGACCAACTGACCGATCGCATCGGCCCGCTGGCGTCCCTGGGCCCCGAGCGCGCAGGCATCGTCCTGGTCGAGAGTCCCTGGAAGGCGGCGCGGAGGCCCTACCACCGCCGCAAGCTGGCCCTGGTCCTGGCCAACCAGCGGCACTTCGCTCTGGAGCAGGCCGAACGTGGTGTGGCTGTCCGGCACGTGGTGGCCCGGGGCCCCTACCGCGCGGCCCTGGCCCCCCTGGCGCGGGAGCTGGGGCCGCTGGTCTGCATGCGGCCCGCCGAGCGCGAGCTGCGCGCGGACCTGCAGCCGCTGGTGGACACCGGGGCGCTGGAGCTCCGGCCACACGAGGGCTGGCTGACCGAGCCTGCCGACCTGGAACGCGCCCATCCACGCGGCGCACCGTGGCGCATGGATCGCTTCTACCGCGAGGTCCGCCAGCGCACCGGCGTGTTGATGGACGAGCGCGGCAAGCCGGTCGGTGGCAAGTACAGCTTCGACGCCGACAACCGCGGCACCTGGAGCGGCGCGCCCCCCGCCCCCGCGCTTCCAACCTTCCAGCCCGACGCGGTCACGCGCGAGGTGCTCGAGCTCGTCGAGCGCGAGTTCGCCCACCACCCGGGCGAGATCGACGCCGACACCCTGCCGGCCACGCGCGACGACGCCCGCGCCCTGTGGACCTGGGCGCGCCGCGAGTGCCTGGAGCACTTCGGCCCGTTCCAGGACGCCATGTCGACCCGGGCGAACAACCTGTTCCACACCCGCATCGCTCCGCTCCTGCACCTGCATCGACTGCTGCCGCGCGAGGTGGTGGACGACGTGCTGGACATGGACCTGCCGCTGCAGAGCGCCGAGGGCTTCATTCGCCAGGTGCTGGGCTGGCGCGAGTTCGTGCACCAGGTGCACGAGGCCACCGACGGCCTGCGGACCTCGACCGGCATGGATGGAGCGATCGCCCGGTCCCCCGGCGACGGCGGTTGGTCGCGCTGGTCCGGCCGCGCCTGGGAGTCGTCCGAAGCGGTCGAGGGCCTCGACGGCGGCGCAGCGCCCTCCGCCCTCGACACCACGGCCGAGCTCCCGCCCGCCTTCTGGGGTAGCGAGTCGGGCCTGCGCTGCTTGGACCACGAGGTCGCGACCGTTTGGAGCACGGGCAGCGGCCACCACATCACGCGCCTGATGGTGCTCGCGAACCTGGGCACCCTGCTGGGCATCTCGCCCCGCGAGCTGACCGACTGGTTCTGGGTCGCCTACGACGACGCCTACGATTGGGTCGTCGAGCCCAACGTGCTGGGCATGGGCACCTTCGCGGTGGGCGAGCTGATGACCACCAAGCCCTACGTGTCAGGCGCGGCCTACATCGACCGCATGGGCGACCACTGCGGTGACTGCGCCTTCCACCCCAAGCGGAACTGCCCTGTCACGCGGCTCTACTGGGCCTTCCTGGACCGCAACGCCGGGGCCCTCGAGGGCAACCAACGGGTGGCCATGCCCCTGCGCTCGCTGGAGCGCCGCGCACCCCAGCAGCGCGAGCTCGATCGGCGCGTGTTCGAGCACGTGCACGCGCGCCTCGCGGCCGGTGAGCGCCTGGAACCGGGCGACCTGCCGACCTGAGCCGGGGCAGCGGCGCCCGGCGCGGGAGACCTCCCACCCACCCTGCGGGGCCGACTTCCGGTCCAGGTCCTGGACCCGGGTCCCCGATCCAGACCGCCGAGGCAGCGCCGCACGGGATTGCGGTCCCCAGTCCACCCCGCTGCTGCGGGCACGCCATTTGCGCACGGGCCCCCGGCGCAACGCACCTGTGGCCCCGGCTGGGGAACCACGGCTGACCCCCACCCCATTCATCCCATGCTTCGAGCGACCCTCTCCTCCGCCTTGCTGATCCCCTTGGCCGCCTCCGCGGCCCTGGCCCAGACCTCGCCCTGGCCGACGGTTCGGCACGACAACCAACGCACCGGGCGCAGCCCGGTGATCGCCTCCCAAACCTCCGATGTCCTCTACCCGGAGCTCACCATCGGCGGCGGCACCGCGCTCGACAGTGAGCCGGTGGTCGGCGCAGACGGCACCGTCTACCTGAACACCTTCTCGATCCTGCGAGCCATCGATCCGGCGTCGGGTGCCCAGCTGTGGTCGGTCCCGAACGCCGGCAAGTTCACCACGGTCGGCCCCGATGGCCGCCTGTACGTGGCCAGCGGATCCCTGGGCGACACGGTCACCCCGGGCTACGTGCGCGCCTACCAGCCCGACGGGACCCTCGACTGGACCTTCACCCTGCCCACCCCCGGCGGTCCGCGGGCCCCCGTCACCGTCGCCCCCGACGGCACGATCTACGGCTCGTCCAACGTCTACACCAGCCAGTCGCCGGTGCTCGAGAGCTCGGTGCGCTTCGCCCTCGACCCGGCGGGCAACCTGCTGTGGAACTCCACGGTGGCGGGCCAGCCCACGGCCATGCCCATGTCCCTGTCGACCGACGGCAGGCTGTACCAGACCGGCGGCGACCAGCGCCTGCGACGCATCGACCCGAACAGCGGCGCGATCCTGTGGTCGGTACCCGGTGGCGCCTTCGAGCGCGTGGTCAGTCCGCCCCTGATCCACGGTGACCTGGTCATCGTCTGCGCCACGAAGGGCGGGCCCGTCGCGCCGACCCAGGCGCTGCTCGTGGCCTTCGACGCCGACACCGGCGCGGTGGTCTGGAGCGTGCCCTTCGGCGGCCCCTTCGGCATCTACTCCGTCGCCAACGCCGTGGCCTCGCCGGTGCTGCTAGCCAACGGGGACGTGGTCGCCTTCTGGAACAAGCTCTATCGCGTTTCGCCCACCGGTCAGCTCGTCAGCTCGATCCCCTTCCCGACGGGCTTCGACGAGTGGAGTGTTCCGGTAGCCGGGGCCGATGACACGCTCTACACCTGGACCGGGGACGACAAGGTGATCGGCTTCTCGCCGGTCAGCGGCGCCATCAAGTTCATCTTCAACCCGATTTCTGGGCAGTGCATCACCGGGCGCACGCCCCTGATCCTGGGCGACGGCTCGGTCTTCATCACCTGGCAGCGCAAGACGGTCTGTGAGAACTTCGCGTCCACGACGCGACTCGTGACATTGGCACCGTCCACGGTACTGCCCTGCGATTGCAGTCAGAATCTGCCGCCGGTGGCCTCGATCACGGGCGAAGCCGTGGTTCCGCCGTTCGATCCGAAGATCCTCGACGGATCGGCCAGCGCGGATCCCGAGGGCGGACCGCTGCTCTACGAGTGGCGCGAGATCCTGACCGACTTCGGCGGAGCCCTGGGTCCGATCCTGTCGACCGACTCGACCCTCACGACCTCCCCGCACCAGAACCTGACCAAGACCTACCGCTTGAAGGTCACCGACTGCTGCGACGAGATCGACGTCACCACCTTCGCCCAGACGAGTACGCCGGCAGGCGTCGTCACCGCCCCCGCCCTGGGTGAGACCTGGATCGTGGGGCAGGTCCACACCGTCAAGTGGGTCCCCACCCAGTTCTCCACCGCGCAGGCCATCCAGGTCTCGCGTGACGGAGGTCCGTGGGAGGACATCGTCCTGCAGGCGCCCAACACGGGCTCGTACAACTGGACGGTCACCGGGCCGACGACCCAGAACGCCGTCGTGCGCGTCTTCCCTGGCGATCCGTTCTTCGCCCACAGCAGCGAACCCTTCGAGATCGCCACATGCCAGACGTCGCTCGGATTCGCCGGCCCCGGTGAGTTGACCCTCACCATCTGCGGCGACCAGCTCGCGACCGGCGGGACGGCGACGCTGACTGTGGCGGGCGCGCCCGCGTCGACCCTGGCCTGGCTCGCGGTGGGCACGGCTGCCAACCCCACGCCGCTGTTCGGCGGGAACCTGGTACCGAGCCCACCGCAGGTACTTGTCTTGGGCCTGACCGACCTCGATGGTGTGGTCACCCTCGGCCCGCTCCAGGGTGGCATCGGTCCGGCCACGGTCTACGCCCAGGCGATCGTGCTGAACTACTCGGCCGAGGTGCTCGTGGCCTTCAGCAACGCGTTGCAGGTCGAGTACCTGCCCTGATCGACAGCGCCCGCTCCGTGCCCCCCCCACGACACCGGGGTGGCACGGGGCGGCGCGATCAGAACGTCCCGAGCGTGATGTCGAGCGCGTTGGTCAAAGAGATGACGCCGTTCGCGTCCACCGAGGCCCCTTGCGTGTACAGCCCGACTCCCACGAGACCGCAACTCGCCGGTACCGGCACTTGGAACGGCTGGCCGGCCGGCACCGGTTGGAGGATCAGGATCTGTGCGGTGTTGCAGAGCAGTGTGCCGAGCCCGGGCAGCGACACATTGGTCGGTCCGGGTGTGACGCAGAGCAGGTCCAGCGTCGCGTTGGGCGCGAACGAGGCATGCGAGATCACCGGGTCCCACGTCGCGCCGAGCACGGGCGCCGAAGTCAAGCCGGGGAGCAGCGCGCTCGGGTTCGGCGGCGAGCCCAGGCGCACGACCTCGGCGGCCGCGACACTGGCGTTGCAGGCGGAGAGCGAGAGCAGGTCGTAGAACACGTTGACGAAGGTGCCCGTCACGAGCGTGCCGCGCAGCTCGACCTCCCAGCGATCGCTTCCGAGGGGGACCACGGCCGGCAGCTCGAACGTGTCCCACAGGCCGGTGGCCGGGTTCATCGGCCCGGTGGTCGCCGAGCCGAGCAGCGCAGCGCCCTGGAAGAAGCGCACCCGCGCCTCGGCCAGGTCTCCGAACTCGACTTGAACGCGCCCGCGCAGCACGAACAGCGCACCCGCGGAGAGGCCCGTCGTACCGCCCTGGACCATCGACGCCGACCCACTGGCCTTCCCGGCGAAGGTGAAGAAGAGGGCGCCCTCGAAGGGAGTCACCGTACCCGCGGTCTGGACCTGGGCCGCGACGATCTTGACCTCCGGCGTCGCGCTCCAAGCGGCCAGGGACGCGACTTCGGCGTTGCCGTTGACGAGCAACTCCTGCGCCGACGCGCCCGCGCCGGTCGCGACGGCGAGTCCGAGTAGAAGCCCGCTCCCGACCGACCGCAGGCCGAATCGTGGCTGGTCGGATCGACCTATCGATGCTCGAGATGTCACTGTCTTCATTCCGGATGGACTTTCGGGGGTGGGCCGGGCTGCGAGCTCGGCAGGGGCTGGTGTCGGCTCGGTTCGATCCAAGGCGACTGAACCGCAACGCCGCGGAGCTGTCCCAGGGAATCTGGCGATTCCCGCAGGAGTGCGAGAGCCTGGGACTCCCGGCGCAGGTGGAACGACCCGGTCCGAAGAGCGCCCGGCAGCGGTAGGACTCGACCGCTCCGATGCGCGCCATCACCCCGGGCCGGCCCAGGGCTGCCTCGATCCCTCCGGTTGGGACCAAGGGTGACCGCTCCGAACGGCTTCGCCGTGGTGCGTTGGCACCGCTGGCGGCGGGCCAGAGAATCATTATTTCGGCGAGAAACAGCGCCGCGCCTCCGCTCGATTGCGTTCTTCAACTCGTACCCGTCGTCCCCGAATACGGAGGAGAATCATGCGCGAGGCAGCTCTGGAGGCCGACTATCAGCTCGGCGCCGAACCCGTTCTACTGACCGTCACCATTGGAAACGGCCAGTTCGGCACCTCTCTGGTGCGTCTCAACTCGGCCGAGAAGTGCCGCGGCGACATCGGCGACCTGGAGCTCGGCAAGCCTGGCTCGCTGAAGGGCAAGAAGGTCCGGGTCAAGTCGGTCGTCACCGACGTGCGGGACGAGACCAACCGCTTGACGGTCACCTACAAGCTGGCTGGCGGCGCCCAGGACCAGACCTTCGTCTCCACCGGAGTGGTCGAGAACGATGGTGACTCGATGCTCTTCCGGGCGATCTTCAACCTGAAGGGCTGAGCGCGATGCAGTTCCGAATCCGTGCCCGCTCGTGCGGCCTCCTTGTGGTGACCCTGATCGCTGCGACGTCCATCGCTGCGCCGGTCCGGGCCGTCCAGGATGAGAAGCCGATCGACCTGGAGCCCTTCCGCGTCCCCTCGTCCCCGGCCTTCACCCTGCTCGGTGTCGCGCCCACCAACATCGACCGACCGATCGCTCCGAGGGACTTCTTCACGTCGATCGTCTCGTCCCTCGACGCCGGCACGCGCGACGTTCCGACCGACCTCGCGCTCGAGTTCTCGCCCTACTGGTGGTTCGATCACAAGGAGCTGACTTACAAGGAGCGATACGAGCGAGACCCCTGGGAGACAGCGATCCAGACCTTCTCGATCTCGATCGCGACGACCGAGATCGCGGCGCGAGCTTCGGCGCCGAACGAGCGGGGAACCAGGCTGGGACTAGGAACGCGGCTGCTCCTCATGGACGGGACGCCATGCAAGCAGGTGTCTGAAGGGTTCGGAGCCTTCGAGAAGCAGGTTGAAGGGCTCCGTGATGCACAGGTCGACGTGCTGTTGTCCTCGGACTTGGCTGATCTCCGGGCGGAGAAGGAGGCGGTCGTCACGCTCATCGCCTCCATGTCCGACCCCCTCGCCAACTTGCGCGCGCAACTGGAGCAAGTTGCCCGGCAGATCGCGGGGGCCGCGACCGTCGGCGAGGAACTCTGGGCGCAACGCGCCAGACTCACGGCTCAACTCGACGCGCTCGAACGAGATCTGTCCTCGAGCCTCCGCGACCTGGCCGACAAGGAGGTGGCTGAGGCGAAGATCGTGACGGAGCTAAGGGGCAATGGCCTCGATCCCGATGATCTCGCCGGCTCTCGGGCCCGCGCCGAGGCCGAAGTCGACCGAGCGGCCACGGCTCTGAGGGAGCTCGACAAGGAACGCTACGGCTGGACCGTCGAGCTCGCGTCGGCGGGCGCGGTCGACTTCGTGGACGGGGACGCGGGCGACGGGGAGTTCACGCGGACGGCCGGCTGGCTCACGGCGGGCTACACCCCATCGACGAAAGGCAGCGGTGGTGGTCGGGTTGCCAGCTCCCTCACGTTCCTTGGCGTGGCCCGCTACATCTGGGACGGCATCGACGATCGGAACGACGAGTTCCTCGACGTGGGTGCTCGCGCGATCTGGCGCGTGCGCGAGGACATCAACCTCTCGACCGAGTACCTGCTGCGGAACCTCGGCGGCGACGACGAGACCGAGCGCTGGGCGGCGGTGCTCGAGTTCCAGGTCTCCGAGGGGTACGCCCTGGTGGCCAGCTTCGGCTCGGACTTCGAGACCAGCTTCGAGGGCGACTCGGACCTGATCGCCTCGATCGGGTTCAGCGTCGGCATCGGCGGGCCCCAGGCCCCCGTCCGCTGAATGCGCGAGGCCGCCGGATCCCGGTTGGACCGGACCCGGCGGCCTCGCCCTGCGCATTTTCGGCCAGAATCCCGGTAAGTCCCGCCCGCTCCGTCGGGAGTAGGGCTGCCATGGGACTCTCCAAGCTCGACCGACACTTTCGCCGCTACGCCAGGACGGGCGACGTGCGCGCTCTGGCCACCGTCTTCGACCTGGCCGCGCCGGAGTTGATGCGGGTGGGTCGCCACCTGTGCGGGGACGAGGCCGAGGCCGAGGACGCCGTGCAGGCGACCTTCGAGACGGCGATCGAGAAGGCCGGCGAGCACGACGGCGAGCGGGCCGTGATGCCCTGGCTGCTCGGGGTGCTGGCGATCCACGCCAGGCGTGCTCGGGAGCGCGCGGGGCGGACCCCCGACCCGCAGCGGTTGGCGGCGCGCCTGCCCGAGCGCGAGGTGGCCGACCCGGCCGACCTGGCCGCGGACGCCGAGCTGCGGAGCCTGGTGGAGCAGCGCGTCGACGAGCTCCCGGAGACCTACGCGACCACCCTGCGCCGCTACCTGACCGAGGGGGCCTCGGCCCAGGAGATCGCCCAGGGCCTGGGCCTCTCGGCCGGGGCCGTGCACGTGCGAATCCACCGCGGGCTGAAGCTCCTGCGCCGGGCCCTCCCGGTCGGCGCGTCCCTGGGCGGCGCCCTGACGACCAACCGGGCGCGGGGTCTCGAGAGCCTGCGCGCCGAGGTCCTGCAGATCGCCGGCGACGGCGGCGCGACGATCACGGCGCCGGCGAGCGTGGGCGCCGCCCTGGCCTGGAAGTCCTTGGCCGCCGCCGCATCGTTGACGGCGATCGCAGGTCTGGTGGTGACCTTGGGTCCCTGGGATGCGCCCCGCGCGGAAGGCCCGATCGAGGCCGCCGCCGCTGCGCCCGCCCTCGCGTCGAGCCGGACCCAGTCGACCGCGGGCGACAGAACGATCACGTCGATCGACATGCGCGCGCCCCTACCCGACGCGACGGGAGGCGACTCCGCTGCGGTCGATCCCGACGAGGCGCTCTACGGCGGGCTCACCGCCGACCAGTGGCTGGCGCGCTTCACGGCCGCCGAGGGTTGGCGTCAGATCGTGCCCCTGGGCGACCGCGTCGCGGCCCTGCCCGACTCGGAGGCTCTCGCGCTGATGCGCGCCATCTACCACCGCCTGCCCAGCGTCGACCACCGCCAACAGGTGCTGAAGTCCTTCGTCTTCCACGGCGGCGAGCCCTACGCCCTCGAGATCCTGGACCTGGCCGCGAACGACCCGTCCCTGGCGGTGCAGGGTTGGGCTTGGGACTACCTCCAAGCCTACGCCTTCGTCGACTTCTCCCTCGATCCGGGCCGCTATCCGTCCTGGCGCGAGCGCACGGCCGGTCGCCCCCTGGCCGACGTCCTGCGCGAGGGCATCGACGAGCTCGTCACCCGACTGTCCGCGCTGTCACCCGACGTGTTGGCCCAGGAGCTCGACCGCGTCGACGAGCCCGACCCGCGCATCGGCGCCGCGGCGGGCATCGACTTGCCCGCCGCCCTGCGCGAGGCGGGCCTCCAAGACCTCCTGGCCCGCAGCCTTCACGGCGACGACCCCGAGCGGATCGATCTCGCCCTGCGCTGGATCGCGGTCACCGAGCCGGATGAGGCCTTCCTGCGCTCCCACGTGCTGACCCTCGTCGATCGTGTCACCGACGAGGACGACGACGAACAGCCCTTGCTCGAACCCGCACTCCACGCCCTGGGTCAGTCCGGGCAGGACTGGGTCGCACAGGAGCTGACCCTGCGCCTGCAGCGCGATCCCGGGCGTTGGCTGCGCGAGGACGAGCTGTTCGAGGCCATCGGCGACATCGGCGACCCGCGAGTGGTTCCCGACCTGGTCGATTTCCTCTCTCGCCACGACGATTCGCGCACGCGCTACCTGCTGGGCTACCTGGCCCTCTCGCCCCTGACCGGCGTCGACTACGACGAGGGTCAGGACGCGGCCTTCTGGCTCGATTGGCTCGAAAGCAACCGCGAGCGAGTGCAAGCGGCGATCGACGCGCGCGCCCGCTGACTCGGCGCTGCCCCGTTTGGCCCGGACCTTCGATGCCTCGAGGTCCGACGTCCGTCCCCATTTCCCTCCAGAGCGTGAACAACCCCATGGGAATCCGAATCACCTTCCAGCAGACCTCGGTGTTGCTGGCCACCTGCCTCGGTCTCGGAGCGATGGCCCCGAGAACCGCCGAAGCCGCGTGCGCGACCTCGCGCCCCGACGCCGTGGACGCCGTGCTGGTCAGTGTCGACGAGTCCTGGTCCAACCTCGCGGGAAGCGACCTGAGCTCGGCCCCCTACCGCGACAAGGCGCGCCTGGTCGCCGACCTCGAGCAGATGCTCGAGCGCGAG
Source organism: Engelhardtia mirabilis (assembly GCA_007751255.1). Lineage (GTDB taxonomy): Bacteria > Planctomycetota > UBA1135 > UBA1135 > Engelhardtia > Engelhardtia mirabilis. The sequence goes on along the minus strand of CP036296.1, from coordinate 1,965,486 downwards.
CGGGCCAAGGAGCGCGACCGCAAGCGACTGGACAAGGCCCTCGCCAAGCGCGCGGGTGAAGTCAACGAACCGGGCCTCACCTGGCGACTGCACGAGCTGCGCGCGCGGGTGCTGGCACCGATCGACGCTGACGGCGCCCGCGATGCCCTCGAGGACGCCCTCGCCACCTACCCGCAGGTGGACTACGTTCAGCCGTTCAAGCAGAGCAGCTTCCACCACCTGCTGGTCGAGCTGGCCTCGTCCACCTTGAAGGGCGACGACCCCGAGGCTGCGCGGGAACTGCTCGTCTCCACGGTGCGTGACGACGTCCGCCTGCAGGCCTTCTATCCAGAGCCCCTCGAACGGCTCTACATCGAGGAGGGGCGCGCGGCCGAGTTGCACGAGCTGCTCGAAGCCCTGGCATCCGCCGCCGAACCGCGCCTGCCGGAGCTGGCCCGCGAGTTGCGGGCGCGTCCGCCCTTGGACGCCCGCTACTGCGGCGGCGATCCCGAGCAGCTCTACCTGGTTCTGGGCGCCGATGCCGAGGTCCAGGGCCCGCGTCAGCTCGTCGTGATCATGGCCGGGGGCTCGGGCCAAGCCCTCGACTTCCTGCCCTGGCTGCGCCAACTCACCGAGCCGCTCACCGATCGCTACCTCTTCGCTGTGCTCTCGGCGCCGGTCTGGAGCGACGAACAGGCCGCCCAGGTCGTCTGGGTGACCGAGCGCACCAAGCGCGAGTACCGCGCGCGCTTCGCCGTGGAGGATTTCGCGCGGGGCGTCGCCGCCGAGCTGCGCGCCGCCGACGGGAACCTGGACCGGGCCTTCCTCTTCGCCTGGTCCTCCGGTGGTCCCGCGACCTACGCCACGGTCCTGGACCGAGACAACACCTTCGCCGGCGCCTACGTGCTGTCCAGCGTCTTCAAGCCCGAGCAACTCGACCTGCGCCGCGCGTCGGATCGTCGCTTCTTTCTGGAGCAGGGTCGCTCCGACACCGTCACTGCCTTTCGCTTCGCCCAGGAGGCCGCGACGACGCTCGCGGACGCGGGCGCCGCGGTTCGCCTCGCGCCCTTCGACGGCGGACACGGCTTCGCGATGCCCGATCCCGCCGCGAGCCTCGAGCGCGCCCTGGCCTGGCTCGTCGAAGATTCGGACTGAACTCTCGCGCGTCACCCGCGCACCGCGCGGGTGGCCGACGGGGCATTCGGGGACTCGCGAAAGCCGCAGAAATAGCGCGCCGGATCGGACGGTTGGAGGCCGCGTCAGCCTCCCACCCAACACACCGATCGCATGCAAACACGAATCGCGCCGTCCCTCGCTCTCTTCCTTCCGCTTGTCGTCGCGGCGACTTCTGGCAGCGTGGCCCGCGCCGCGTCGATGTCCGCGACCGCGCTGTCCCCGACGTCGATTCAGACCGAATCGACTCCGACCGAGACTCCCTCGGAACTGGCAGCGGCGGCCAATGCCGCCCTCGCCCGCGGCGACCAGGCGGCCGCCATCGCTCCCCTCGAAGCCCTGATCGCCCGCACGCCCCAGGCCCCCGGCGCGCAGTTCCAGCTGGGCATGGCCTACTTGGCCGTCGGACGCCCGGCCGACGCGATTGCGCCCTTCCAAGCCGTCAGTGGACCGATGCGACCGATCGCGCTCTACAACGTGGCCTGCGCCAAGGGTCGTCTCGGCGAGGCCGATGCCGCCTTGGCTGCGCTGACCGTCGCCGTGGACGCCGGCTTCTACGGCGTCGAGTTGTTGCACTCCGATTCGGACCTCGCGCTGCTGCAGGACGACCCGCGCCTGCAGGACATCGTCGATGGACTCGAACGAGCTCTGGGTCCAGCCGTCGACGTGAGCGCCCTGCCGCCGCGGGCGCAGTTCGATTGGATGGTCGGCGAGTGGCAGGTGGCCGGGAGTCCGAGCAACCCTTGGAACCAGAAGATCCAGTGGGAGATGGACGGCCAGGTGCTGCAGATTCGCAGTAGTCAGGCGATCACGCTGCTCTCCTACGTCGCCGACGAAGACCTCTGGCGCATGAGCTGGGTCAGCCGCTTCGGGGACCACGACATCCTGGAGGGCGGGCTCGAAAGCGGCCAGATGGTGCTGCACCAGCCGGTGCTGCGGACCCGACCGGGTGAGATCGGTCGCTCGACCTACGCCAACCCGCGCGCGAACTCGTTCACCCTCGAGTGGGACGTGTCGACCGACGGAGGCACGACCTGGGCGCGGCAGACGACCCTGCCCATGCGCCGGGTCACGGCGATCGAGGGGAGCGCGCAGGTCGACGTCCCTGCGGCGCTCGAGCCCCTGGCCTTTCGCCTGGGCCACTGGCACACGGAGCTCCTGGCGGTGCGCCCGGGCGGCGTGCAGGTCGCCGGCCGCGGCGAGCTCGAGGTCAGCCTGGCGGGCGACCACAACGGCTTCGACGAGCGTTCCACGGCCGCATTCGACGACTTCCTGAGCTACGAGGTGACGTCGGAGCGGCGCTTCGACGCCGCTTCAGAGCGTTGGACCGTGGCCTTCGAGTCCACTGGCGGCGCCTCGTTGTCCGGCGAGATCGAGTTGGCCGAGAACTCGATCGTCGAACACCTGCGCGGCGTCGACGCACGCGGGACGTTCGAGGACCAGCGACGCTACGAACTCGGCGGGCCCGACCACTGGCGCCTGGTCGTCGATCGCACCTACGCCGACGGCGGGACGATCGCGAACTTGCTCGTGATGGACGCCTGGCGCCGGCGGAGCTGAGCGGGCGGGCCAATTGCCCGGCCTGGTGTCCTAGTCACGCAGGCCGAGGAACGCCAGGGTCGTGGCCCAGGTGCGTGCGGCGAGGGCGTCCTCGCTCTCCCCCGTGTGCCGGGCCACCTCCGCGGCCACGGCCGGCAGGTACATGGGTTCGTTGCGGCGCGACTTCTTGGCCACCGTCCCGTCCCGGTGCAGGCTGCGCGGCAAGAGGTACGGCGCGTCCGTCTCGAGCATCAAGCGGCCCGGCGGGATGCGCCCGACCAGCGGATGCAAATGGCTGCCGCGACGCTCGTCGCAGATCCAACCGGTGATGCCGATGTGGAAGTCGTGGTCGAGGTAGCGGTCGAGGGTCGACCCGTCGGCCGTGAAGCAGTGCACGACGACCGGGCCGAGCCGGTCTCGGACGGGGCAGACGATCTCCAGCAGGGCGTCGGCCGCCTCGCGCTCGTGCAGCACCAGGGGCAGGTGCAGCTCCGCGGCCAGCTCGACCTGAGCCACGAGGACCCGGCGTTGGACGTCCGGCTCCGAGAAGTTGCGGTCGAAGTCCAGGCCGCACTCCCCCACCGCGAGAACCTCTGGCGCGCGCAGCAGTTCGCGCAGGCCCGCCTCCGTCTCGTCGTTCCAACCCTTCGCGTCGTGGGGATGGACCCCCGCCGTGGCGAACAGTCGCCCCGGGTGGGCCCGGGCCAGGGCGAGGGCCGTCTCGCTTTCCGCCAGGCTGGTGCCCAGGACCAGCATGCGCTCGACTCCCGCGCCGACGGCCCGCGCGACGACGTCGTCGCGGTCGCGGTCGAACTGTGAGCTGTGCAGGTTGACGGCGATGTCGAACAGGGGCGGCACGGGCGAGAGCATAGCCCCGCGTCCACGCCTCACCGCGTGGCGATGCGCGCGCGCTGGTGAGAAGCGAGGCTCGAACTCGCGAGCCCGGCGCAGACCACCAGCACAATCGAGGCCAGGACGCACGCCACCAGGCCGTCGCGACCGCCCCCCAGCGCCTGGAACAGCACGCCCGAGATCAGCGTCCCGACCAGGCGCCCGGCAGCGTTGGCGGTGTAGTAGAAGCCGACCCCGAGTGAGGTCCGGTCGCGCTCGGCGAACTCCACGATCAGGTAGCTGTGCAGGGCGCTGAGGCTCGCGAAGAGCACGCCGAAGAGACCGAGGCCCGCGACCAACAGGGGCGCCGGGGCCAAGCCCATCGGCAGGCCGACTGCAATCGCGGCGAGGGGCAGGAGCAGGGCCCAGGTCCAGCCGCCGACGCCGGAGCACCGGGGATCGGAGCTGCGCGCGATCCAACGCGGCGCCGAGGCCTGCACCGTGCCGTAGGCGATGACCCACAGGGCCAGGAACGCACTCACGGCCGTGAAGCTCCATCCCAGCGACTCGCGCAGGTAGACCGGCAGGGCCAGCACGAACCACGCATCGCGCGACCCGAACAGGAACAAGCGCGCGACCGAGAGCCATCGGATGCGGCGGTCGCGGGCGAACATCGCCGAGAGGGGCACGGCTCGGGTCGCCCCGCGCCGTGGCAGACCGAGGGCTGCGCCCGTGAGGCCCGCGGCGAGCAGCACCGCCATGCCCCCGCAGGCGGCCTTGAAACCGACGCTGCCCAACAGCACGCCGCCGAGCAGCAACCCGACGCCCTTCAGAGCGTTCTTCGAACCCGTCAGCCGCGAGACGACCCGCAGCAGGGGTCCCGCCTCACCGCCGGGCACGACCTGTTTGGTGTAGCTCTTGGCGCCGGTCTTGGTCAGGTCCTTGGCGACGCCGCTGAGCGCCTGAGCCGCGAGGACGACAGCTACGGTCAGCTCGCCCGCTCGCAGCGCCAAGCCGGCCGTGGCGACGACCTGCAGCGATAGCCCCGCGAGGATCAGCGCCCGCAGCCCGAAGCGCGCGCCCAGCCACCCCCCGACGAAATTCGTCACCACGCCCAGCCCCTCGTAGAGCAGGAACATCGACGCGATCTCGAGCGGCGCGAAGCCCAGCGCGTGCAGGTGCAGGAGTACCAACGTGCGCAGGGCCCCGTCGGTCAGGGTGAAGGCCCAGTAGGCGCCGGTCACCGTGGCGAAGACCCTGTACTGGCTGCGACTGTCCGAGTCCGGCTGCATCGCGAAAGAGAGACAGGTCTGGCGGAGCGGGAATCAGAACGATCCAGCGCCTTGGGTCCGTAGCGGCGGCGTCAGCTTCCCGACGCTCGCCCAGAGGCTCGGGCGGCAAGAATAGGGCACCGGACGACCTGGCCTCGATCAAGACGAGGTCAAGGGCGCTCGCCGAACCTGTTCGATGGCGGCGACGGTCGGCGCCCGCGGGGGGCCTGGCCCCAGGGTCATGGAATGGATCCGCGCGCTGAACCGATGGCCCGACCGGCGCCGCGTTGGCCTCCAGTCGCTCCTACCTCGACTCGTAGGCCGCGAGGATCCAGCGCCCGCTCGGTCGCGCGCGCATCTCGGACACGAAGGCTTGCAAGCGGGGGGAGCAGCGCTCGACCGGCGGCATGCCCCCGGGGTGCTCGGGGGGCAGGACCAAAGGTGCGGCCAGGGCGGCGAAGGTCAGGTCGGCGATGCCGAAGCGTTCGCCGAACAGGTTCGGCCGGCCGTCGGCCAAGAGGGCGTCGGTGCGGTCGAGCAGCTCGAGCACGGTCCCGCGGCTGCGTTCCGCCCCTTCCTCGGTGATCTTCAGGTAGCGCACGAGCACCCCCAGGAACACCGGGCGCAGGGTGCGGAAGAGCAGGTGCTCGAACGCGGGCACGCGGCCGCGGGTGCACTCGACCAGGAGCGCAGGCGTGTCGAGGACGAAGGAGTAGGCCAAGCGCCGCGCGTGGGGGCCGAAGACGTCGTTCAGCTCCGCTTCCAGACTCTCCTGCACCCGGCGCTCGGCGCCGTCGGTGGGCAGGAGGCGCAGATCGGCTGGCGCGCGCTCGTCGGCGTAGCGCACGATGTCCGCGGAATCGGACAAGACGCCCTCGGGGGCCACCAGCACCGGCGTGGTCGCCTTGCCGCCGGCCTTGCGGGTCAGCCGCGCCGACAGGGCCGGCAGGTGCGCGTCCTCGACGTAGTCGACGCCGGCGCGATCGAGCGCCCAGCGCGCCTTCTCGCAGTAGTGGCTGATGGGGATCGTGATCAGTCGTCGCACGAGTTAGCCGTTCGTACGGTGCCAGGCACAAGACCGCCGCCTACGGGCGGCCCGCAGCCGCCAACGGCGGCTGCGGGCCCTCCGTAGGCGGCGGTTTTGTGCCTGGCACCGTACGAACGGCCAACCCTCCCCGATAGTCTCGACCGGGCCATGACTGAATCGTCCGAGCCCGCCTGGATCGAGACCGTGCCGGCGGAGGCTTGGACCGGCGAGTTGGCCGAGCTGCGCGGGACCTGCGCCGATCGGGAGACCGGAAAGGTCGATCACGTGCTCCTGGTGCACTCGCTCAACCCGCGCGGGCTGCGCGGGCACCTGGCCGTCTACGGGGCAGCCATGGCGGGCACCCGGGGGCTGCGCAAGGTCGATCGCGAGCTGATCGCACTCTCCGTCAGTCAGCTCAACGGCTGTCACTACTGAATCACCCACCACCGGCGCGGTCTGCGCCGGCTGCTGAAGGACGATGCGCTCCTGGCGCGCATCGAGGCCGATTGGCGCGCGGCGGGCCTCGACGCGCGCCGCCGGGCCCTGCTCGAGTACGTGGAGCAGCTCACCCTGCATCCGGCCAGCCTCGTCCGGGCCGACCTGGACCACCTGCGCGAAGCCGGCTTCAGCGACGCGGACATCCTCGGCATCGTCGAGTGCGCGGCCTACTACGCCTACGCCAACCGCATCGTCGACGGGCTGGGCGTGCAGCTCGAGGAGTGAGACTCAGCCGGCCGCGTCCGATACCGCGTCGTCGTGGACCCCGGCCACCGCGCGGCCGCTGGGGTCGGCGCGCAGCTTGAACGAGGCGTCCCACTCGACCGCGGCCGCTGTGGAACAGGCGATGCTCGGTCCCGACGGCACCGTCGCCGCGGCCGAGGGCAGCTTGAACAGCTCGTCGAAGATCGTGCGGTAGAAGTAGCCCTCCTTCGTGCTCGGGGTCGAGACGGGGAAGCGCTCGGCGACCTCGGCCATGTCGCGGTCCGAGACCACCCGCGCGGCGTGGGCCTTGAGGCTGTCGATCCAGGAGTAGCCCACGCCGTCGGAGAACTGCTCCTTCTGGCGCCACAGCAGCGAATCGGGCAGCCAACCGTCGAAGGCGCGGCGCAAGAGCTCCTTCTCGATCCTGCGCTCGCCCACCATCTTGTGCCGCGCGGGGATGCCCATGGCGTAGTCGAGGAAGCGCCGGTCGAGGAAGGGCACGCGCGCCTCGACGCCGAAGGCGCTCATGGACTTGTTGGCACGCAAGCAGTCGAACTTGTGCAGATCGAAGACCTTGCGCACGGTCTCCTCGTGGAAGGCGCGGGCGTCGGGCGCCTTGTGAAAGTAGAGGTAGCCGCCGAAGATCTCGTCCGCGCCCTCGCCCGAGAGCACCATCTTGACGCCCATGGACTTGATGCGCCGCGCGATCAGGAACATGGGCGTCGAGGCGCGCACCGTGGTCACGTCGAAGCTCTCGATGTGCCAGATCACGTCGCGCAGGGCGTCGAGGCCCTCCTCGACCGTGAAGGTGAAGCCGTGGTGGGCGGTGCCGATGTGCCTCGCGATGCCCTCGGCGGCGGCCAGGTCCGGCGAGCCCTCCAGGCCGATGCAGAAGCTGTGGACCCGCGGCCACCAGGCCGGCTCGGTGTCGCCCGTGTCCACGCGGGTCGCGGCCTGGCGCGCGGCCACGGCGGCGACGACCGAGGAATCGAGCCCGCCCGACAGCAGCACGCCGTAGGGCACGTCCCCCATCAGGTGGCTGTGGACCGCTTCGCACAGGGCCTCTCGCAGGGCCGCCGGATCGGGCCTGGCGTCGCCCGCCGCGGCCTCGACGGCGTCGAAGTCGCGCCACTCGGGCACGTACCAAGGCTGCGGAGCCTCGTCCGCGTCGGTCTGCACGTGGCCGGGCGGGAAGGCCTGGACGTGGGTGCAGACCTCCATCAGGGCCTTCATCTCCGAGGCCACGGCCAGGCCGCCGGTCGCCGTGCGGCCCACGTAGAGCGGGATGATCCCCACGTGGTCGCGCGCGATCATCCAGTGGCCGCTGACCGTGTCCACGACCACGAAGGCGAACATGCCCCGCAGGTCACGGCACAGCTCGCGCCCCTTCGACCGGAACAGGGGCAGGATCACCTCGCAGTCCGAGCCCGTGGCGTAGGGCCAGGGGTTGGCCGCGCGCAGCTCGGTGTGGTTGTAGATCTCGCCGTTGACCGCCAGCAGCAGCCGCCCGTCCTCACCGCGCAGGGGCTGGGCGCCGCCGTGCACGTCGACGATGGACAGGCGCTCGTGGGCCAGGGCGAAGCGCTCGTCGGCGAAGGCGCCCGACCAATCGGGACCGCGGTGGCGCAGGAGGCTGCCCTGGCGCACGGCCACGGCCCGGGCCTCGGCGGCCGGGAGACGGTGCCCGATCAGGGCGAAGATGCCGCACATGGAATGGGTCGGGTGGAGCTGGGGCGCACCGCGCTGGGGGCGCCGCGGGTTGCAATCAGAAGGGCGAGAGGTCGGAGTTCACGGCCAGGTAGCCGAGCCAGCCCAGGAGCGCGCCGAGGGGGATGCCCACCAAGAGCCCGATGCCGACGCCCGGACCGCCGAGCATGAAGTAGGCCGCCACGGCTCCGACGAGGCCGCCGACCAGGCCGCCCCACTTGGCGCAGGCCGCCCAGGCGCGGGCTTCGTCGGCGAGCTCTTGCTTCACCCCGTCCACGACCTCGCGCGCGAGGCCGGGTCGCTCGGGCTGCTCGGGCTGCTTCACCACCGCCGCTCCATCACAGGTTCGCCTCGACCAGGGCCAGGGTCTCGCGCTCCAGCTCCTCGGTGCGCGCGACCAGTTCGGCGCCGCGACGCACGAAGTCCTCGCCCTTGGCGGGGTCCGCGAGGGACGGCACGTTGATCCGCACGTTCAGGTGCGCGCCGCGGGCCGCTGCCCGCGCGCACAGGGCGCCGACGCCGGCGTCGGACGCGGACGCGGGGTTGCCCAGCTCCGCCATGGCCTTGCAGACCTCGAGCGCCTCCACCGCCACCTCGATCGTGCGGAAGGGCACCGCGATCGCGCCCAGGGTGGCCTCTTCCATGGCCTCGGCGCGAATCCGCTCTTCCTCCGCCGTGCCCTTCGGCAGGCGGCCGGCGGCCATGATCGCGTTGAAGGAGTCCGTGTCGCGATCGATCAGCTCGAGCATCTCGTCGTGGCAGCGCTTGCCGCGCTCGGCCCACTCGGAGTAGGTCTCCCAACGCTCCTCGAAGCTGCGCTTGTGGCTGGTCAGGTTGGCGACCATGGTGCCGAGAGCAGCGCCCATGGCTCCCAGGGCCGCGGCGACCGACCCGCCGCCCGGCGCCACCGACTCCGACGCGGTCTCCTCCACGAACTGGCGCAGGGTCAGGTCGACCAGGCGCTTGCCCGCGGGCCGGATGGCGTACTCGATGATGCGCTTGGCCGGATCGAAGGGGCCCAGCTCGTCGAGCCCCATGGACTTGATCGCGATCTTGATCAGCTCGGCGTCCGAGACACCCGTCGAGCGGCGCTGTTTGAGCAGGTAGTGGCGCCCTGCCGCGCGCATGGCCGAGAGGGGAATCAGCCCCACCAGCTCGGAACCGGTCACGCGCACCCCGCGCGAGGCAGCCTCCTCGACCACGGCATCGAAGGCCTCGTGCACCGGCGTCGCCGTGATGTTGGTGAGGTTCATGGAGATCTGGGCGATGCCGTACTCCTCGATGAACCAACCGATGCCCTTGACGTGCTTCAGGCGGCCCGGCGTGCGCACGGCCTTGCCCTGGGCGTCCTTGACGATCTCGCCCCAGGGCTCGTCCCCCTCGCGCTCGTAGTAACCCTGCTCGCGCACGCGGCTGGCGATCTCGTTGGCGCGGCGCACCGAGGTCGTGTTCAGGTTGACGTTGTAGGCCACCAGGAACTCCCGCGCGCCCACGGCCGTGGCGCCGGTCCGCGGCTGGAATGTCTTCGGACCGTAATCGGGGGTGTGGTCGCCGGAGGCCATGCGATCGGGCAGGCCCTCGTACTCCCCGGCGCGGACCGTGGCCAGGTTCCTGCGGTCGGGGCGCTTGGCGGCGTTCTCGTAGCAGTAGATCGACAGTCCGACCTCCTCGCCCAAACGCCGCGCCAGCTCGTGGGCGTAGGGCACCGTCTCCTCCATGGTCAGCCCGGCGACGGGGACCAGGGGGCAGACGTCCATGGCGCCGAAGCGCGGGTGCTCGCCCGAGTGGCCGCGCATGTCGATCAGCTCCGCGGCTGCGCGCCCGGCCTCGACCGCCGCCTCGATCACGGCCTCCGGCTCACCGACGAAGGTGACCACGGTGCGGTTGGTGGCGGCGCCCGGGTCCACGTCGAGCAGCTCGACCCCGTCCACGGCGGCGATCCGAGCCGTGATCCGATCGATCACGGCCATGTCGCGGCCTTCGGAGAAGTTCGGGACGCATTCGACGAGACGCTTCATGGGGAGTCGCTGCTCGGGGGGACTGTGGCGGATGTGGAGGGCGAGCAGGCTACACTCGGCCTCCCGTGAGCGCGAGTGACGACGACGACCCGCCCGACGCGGCGGAGCTGCGAATGGTGCGCGCCGCGCTGGACGGCGACGAGGGCGCGCGCGTGGTCCTGGCCGAGAACCTGCGGGTGGTCCCGCTGGAGGTCGCCCGCCTGACCGGCGGGGACGGCGGGGATCTGCTGGCGAGGGTCCGCGCGGCCCTGGCGGAGGTCGGGCGCAGCCTCCCCAACTTCACCGGCGACCGGCCGCTCGAGACCTGGGCCCTCGAGCTCACGCGCCGCACGGTCGAGCCGGGGCTGCCGGCCGCGGACCCGGAGGCACTGGTCGAGGACCTCGACGTACTCGAGCTGCTCGAACCGGTCCTGCCCCACCACCGCTCGCGGCGGCACGGGTCGGGGTCCCTGGTCGACCGCTTCCGTCGCCTGCGCCACCTGGTGCACGTGGTTCTGTTCGCCGCGTTGATCGCGATCTTCTTCTGGTCCGACCCGCTGTTGGAGGAAGAGACCGGCGGCGGCGAGGATGACGTGAGGGGCGGCAAGGTCCACGCCCTGTATCCGGTCGGCTCCGTCGGTGCCTTCGATCACTTCGAGTGGATCGGCACCGACCTGGACGGCTACACGGCAACCGTGATCGTGCTGGCCGACGACGGTCGACGCCTGACGAGCCCGCAGCTCGAGGGACCGAGTTGGACGCCGCGTCCGGGCCTGCTCGAGAGCTTCGGCGATCGCATCCGCTGGGAGATCGTCGCGCGCATCGACGGACGGGTCGAGCGCGGTTGGGCCTACGCCTGGCGCGACGTGCGCTGAGCCGCGCCGCGGGTGAGACGCCCCGCGGCGGCGGAGTGCGCCCGTGCCCGTCCGGCCGCCACGCTGCGGTCGACTCGCGCTATGGTTGAGCGCCCCCGTCCCCGCCCAACCACCGAGATCTCCATGAGCTGCTCCGCGTTCCTCGCCCTTGCATTGGTCCCCCAGCTCCAGGCTGCCGCCACCCAACAGCGGACCTTCGAGCTTCCCCACCTCGACCGCCAGGTCACCGACGTGCGCACGGTCGGCGCCGACGGCGTCGTCCAGCGCACCGCCATCGACGAGGCCGGCACGCAACACCCCGGAGCGTGGCTCGACGCCCTGCGCGCCGCCGAGCACGAGGCTGCCGCCAGCTCCCGCGGCAACCTGGCTGCGTCCCTCGCGGCACACCTGGACGAGCTCGCGGAAGGCGCGCTGACCGACGTCGCCGTCTGGCTGCGGGACCCGCTCGCGAGCGTGTCCTTCGAACGCCGCCTGCGCGAGGTGACCGCGGGCCTGCCGGCCAGTCAGATCCCCGACGCGATCCAATCCGCGCGGGTCGACAACCTGGGACAGAAGGCCGCCGCCTACGCGCCCCTGACCTCCGCCTTTGCCGCGGACGCCGCCGCTGCCGGCGCCGAGCCCTTCTTCGAGTCCCGCTCGACCCCCGTGGTCTTCCTGCGCGCGGACGCGACGACGATCCGCGCCCTGGCCCTCGATCCGCGGGTCGACGAGGTCTACCGCTCGATGCCCGAGTGGGAGCACGAGGGCAACAACGCCCAGGGCACCCTGCGGACACCCACGGCCAAGTTCCAAGGCCTCACCGCGGTGGCGAGCCCGGTGCGCGTGATGGTCAACGACACGGCGCACGTGGACGGTTCGAACCAGTACCTGCCCGCGGTCGTGCTGCTGAACGGCGGGGGCGCCGGAACCCACGCCACCAGCGTCGCCGGCAACATCGCCAACAACCATCCGACGTACTTCGCCGCGGCGTCCGGCCTCCCGTCGTTGTTGTCGGCCTCCGGCACCGGCGACGTGACCGCGCCGCAACTGTGGGAGCAGGCGATTCCCATGGGGATCGACTTCGGCAACTGCTCCTGGTGGAACTTCCAGAAGGGCGCGATCGAGTTCCTGGACCGTTGGTTCGACGCCACCATCCGCGACATGGGCGTGATGCTGTTCAAGTCCAACGGCAACCAGGGCGGCGGGTCGACTCCCTACGCGACCACGCCCGGCAACGGCTACAACTCGATCTGCACCGGAGCCTACTCCGACAACGACAACGACGACTGGAGCGACGACGCCATGGCCTCGTCGTCGTCCTACTGGAACCCGGTCGAGGGCCACGAGAAGCCCGAGGTCGCCAGCCCCGGGACCTGCGTCGCGACCACGACCACCGGCAGCTCGGGCATCACCTCCTGCTTCGGCGGGACCAGCTCGGCCAGTCCGTTGACCACCGGGGTCGCCACGCTGCTCGCCAGCGGTCAGCCCCAGCTGTTGGCCGAGATGACCACGGTCAAGGCCATGTTGATGGTCTCGGCCTGGCACAACGTCGACGGCGCGGCGCTCTTGTCCGACAAGGACGGAGCCGGCGGCGTCCACGCGGCGGCGGCCTGGGCCGCGGTGCGCGACGGCCAGTGGTGGCACGACGTCGTGGACGCGAGCGACTTCACCGCGGACATGCTCGACGTGCCGATGGAGCTGGAGCAGGGGGACGAGACGCGGGTCATCGCCCTGTGGTTCTCGAACCCCGACAGCGCCCTGTCCACCGACCTGCTCGAGATGGACCTGGACCTGACCGTGGTCGGGCCCGGCGGGATCGTGTTCGCGGCCTCGGCCAGCGCGGTCAACCCCTTCGAGCTGACCAGCTTCGTGCCGCCCTACAGCGGGACCTACACCGTGCGCCTGACCAAGCAGCGCTTCGACGGCCAGACCGAGCCCCTGACCGTGGCCTGGTCCTCGCGCTCGGACACGGCCACGGCGCACTTGGCGGTGACCGACGGTTCGCCGGCCATCGCCCAGGGCGTCGCGACATCGATCGAGGTCGTCGAGCCCTACGACGGTGGCCTGGGTGCCTACGCCGTTTGGGCTTCCGCGGGCCCCGGCGCCACGGGCGGCCTGCCGGGCGGCTTCGCCCTGCCCGCGCCGATCGACGCCCTCGCGGTGGCGCTGCTGCAGACCCCGGGTTGGGTAGGCACACTCAACGGAGCGGGGGCTTCCTCGCCGATCCCTGTGGCCGTGCCCATCGACGCGGCCCTCTCAGGGGTGACCCTGGAGTTCGGCGCGCTGGTCTTCGACGGCTTCGCGCCGGACCTGAACCAGGTCCTGGCGGTCAGCACGCCCCTCTCGGCGACCCTCTGACCGGAGTCCGAGCAGCGCGGCTCCGGCCCGGGATCCCCCCGGGCCGGGGCCGCCGCCCGTTCGGGCGGGGATCAGAGTCATCGCGGGTCGCCGCCGGGCAGGCCCCCGTCCCCTGTAGGCTCTGGCCCATGGGACGACCTGGCCAGCACGCGACGCTCCTCGCCCGACTCGCCACCGGGATCGGCCTGGTGCTCGCGCCCGTCGCCTGCGGGGCCGCCGCGACCCAGGAGACGACGGCGGGTGAGGCGACCGCTCCCCAGACCGACCAGGGCCCCCGGCACACCAACGCCCTGGCCGGGGAGTCGAGCCCCTACCTGCTGCAGCACGCCCACAACCCGGTGGATTGGCACCCCTGGGGCGCGGCGGCGATCGAGCTGGCGCGCGCGCAGGACAAGCCGATCTTCCTCTCGATCGGCTACTCGACCTGCTACTGGTGCCACGTGATGGAGCGCGAGACCTTCGAGGACGAGGAGCTCGCCGCGCTGATCAACGAATACTTCGTACCGATCAAGGTCGACCGCGAGGAGTTGCCCACGGTCGACGACGTCTACATGACCGCGGTGCAACTGCGCACCGGCAGCGGCGGCTGGCCCCTGAGCCTGTTCCTGGATCCCGAGAGCCTGGACGTGTTCTTCGGGGGCACCTACTTCCCGCCGCGCGGGAGCGAGGCGCAGCCCGGGATGGAAACGATCGTGACCGTGCTCGGCAAACGCTGGGCGGAGGGCGAGGCCGCGCGCGTGCCGCTGCTCGAGGACGCGCGGCGGCTGGGGAACGCGGTGCGCGAGGTGCTGTCGAAGCCGCGGCCTCCGGCGCCCCTCGACGGGTCCATCGTCGACCTGGCGGTGAATCGCGTTTTGGCCCGCTACGACTCGATCAACGGCGGCTTCGGCACGGCGCCCAAGTTCCCGTCCGAGCCGGAACTCGAGCTGCTGGCGGAGGTCGCGGGGGAACGCGAGGACGCCGCGCGCGCCCTGGAGCGGACGCTCGAAGCCATGGCCATGGGTGGCATCCACGACCAGCTCGGCGGCGGCTTCCACCGCTACTCGACCGACGCGACGTGGACCGTGCCGCACTTCGAGAAGATGCTCTACACCCAAGGGCAGCTCGCGCCGCTCTATGCCACCGGGGCCGAGTCGTTCGAGCGGCCGTGGTTCGCGGGGGTCGCGCAGGGCGTGCTGACCTACGTCGCCGTCGAACTGACCGGCGAGAACGGTCGCTACCTCTCGGCCCAGGACGCCGAGGTCAACGCACGGGAGGGGCAGAGCTTCCTGTGGTCCCAGGAGCAGATGCGCGCGGCCCTCGACGGTTTCGACCCGCAGGTCGTGGTCGCGGTGATCTCCGACCTCGGCCTGACCGAAGGCGGCAACTTCGTGGACCCCCACCACCCCGCAGAGCGGGGTCTGTCGGTGCTGCGCCTCGCCGTACCGCCCGACGCGGGCGAGACACCGCTGTGGAAGGACGCGGGCTTCGCCGCGGCCATGGGACGCTTGCTGGCGGTGCGTCGGCTCCGCGACCAACCGGCCACCGACGACAAGACCCTCGCCGGCTGGAGCGGACTGATGGCCGCCGGCGCGGCCTCGGCCGGCGCGAGCCTTCGAGACAGCGACGCGATCGCGAGCGCCGCGCAGGCCCTGAAGCTGGTCGACACGAGCCTGCGCGACGGGGACGGCCGCCTGCATCGAAGCTGGCGCGCGGGGCGACTGGGTCCCCTGGCGGTGTCCGAGGACCACGCCTTCCTGCTGCGCGGCTTACTGGCTCTGCACTCGGCTACGGGCGACGAGGCCTGGCTCGAGCGCGCGGTGGAGGTTTACGACGAGGCCCGCACGCTCTACTGGGACGAGATTGGCGGCGGCTGGTTCGATTCAGCTCCGGGCGGCCACGACCTCTTGCCGATCCGCGCCAAGACCGTCGGCGACGGGGCGACGCCAGCCGCCAACTCGGAGCTGCTCTTGGCCGCAGTCGAGCTCGCCCGGCGCACCGAGCAGGAGCGCTTCCTCGAGGACGCCACCGCGGCGATCCGCTTCCTCTCCACGACCTTGGCGTCGAATCCCCCGTCCATGCCCCGCGCGGTGATCGCCATCCGGCGCCTGTTGCAGTTCGCACCCGAGCGCATGCCGGCCCCGCCGTCCCTACCCGCCGCGCGGGACAGCCAAGTGGCCTTCTACCTCGAGCGGACGGCCGCGGACCACTCGCAGCTGACCCTGACGCTCGAGATCACCGAGGGCTTCCACATCAACGCGCCCGACCCCGGGGCCATCGGCCTCGCGGGGCTCGAGCTCGAGCTGAGTGGCGCGCCGGACGTCGAGCTCGAGGCCACGCTCCCCGACGGCGAGCCCTTCACCGGCCCCCTCGACGACGTCATCCTGCTGGTGCTCGAAGGCCGCATCGAGATCCCCCTGGCCCTGCGCGGCGACCTCGGCGACCCCGAACAAGTGCGCCTCTCCGTCTCCTACCAAGTCTGCGACGACCGCCAGTGCTACCCGCCGCGGCGGGTCGACCTGCGCCTGCCCTGAATCCCTCGATGAACGATCTCTTCGTGTTCGGCGGCCGCGTGGTCGGCCCCGCCGGTCCGGCCCGCGCCGACGTGTTGATCCGGGACGGGCGCATCAGCGCCGTGGGCACCGAGCTCGAGGTTCCCGAGGGGATCGAGCGCTTCGACGCCTCCGGCAAGCTGGTCCTACCGGGCTCGATCGACCCCCAGGTCCACTTCCGCGAGCCGGGCCTCGAAAAGAAGGAGGACCTGGCCTCGGGCGGCCACGCCGCGCTCGCGGGCGGCGTGACCTCCTTCATGGAGATGCCGAACACCAAGCCCGCGACGGTGAATGCGGCGGCCATCGAAGACAAGCTCGAACGCGCGGCCGGCCGCGTGCACTGCGACCACGCCTTCTTCGTGGGCGCCACCGCCGACAACGCCGACGAGCTGGGGACACTCGAGCAGTTGCCCGGCTGCGCGGGGATCAAGCTGTTCATGGGCTCGTCCACGGGCGGCCTCTTGGTGCGCGACGACGCGACCATCGAACGCGTCCTGCGCAGCGGGACCCGGCGCGTCACCTTCCACTCCGAAGACGAGGACACCCTCGAGGCCAACTATCGCGCCCTGGGTCGCGACGAGCCCGTGACGCGCCACCCGGAGGTGCGCAGCGTCGAGGCGGCGGTGCGCTCGACCACGCGCCTGCTCGACCTGGCCGAGCGCACGGGGCGCCCGGTCCACGTGCTGCACGTCTCGACCGCCGACGAGGTCGACCTGATCTGCGAGCGCGACCTGGGCGAGCTGGTGACCTTCGAGCTGACGCCGAACCATCTGTTCCTGGCCGCGCCGGACTGCTACGAGCAGCACGGGTCCTGGGCCCAGATGAACCCGCCCGTGCGCGACGCGCGCCACCGCGATCGCCTGCGCGCGGCCCTCGCGGACGGTCTCGCGGCCTGCATCGGCTCCGACCACGCGCCCCACACCGCCGAGGAGAAGGCGCGGCCCTACCCCCAGTCGCCGTCCGGCATCCCCGGGGTGCAGACCACTCTGCCGTTACTCCTGACGGCGGTGCGCGATGGTTGGCTCGACTGGGCCGGGCTCTTGCGCGGCGTCAACGAGGGCCCGCGGCGGGTCTACGGCATCGAGGGCAAGGGCCTGGTGGAAGTCGGCGTGGACGGCGACCTGGCCATCGTCGATCCGTCGATCACCGGCCCCCTTCAGGCAGATTGGCTGCGCAGTCGCTCGCCCTGCAACCCGTTCATCGGCGTCGAACTGGCCGGACTGCCGGTGGCGACCGTGGTGCGAGGGCGACTCGCGTGCGTCGCCGGCGAACTCGTCGGTGAGGCCCAGGGCCAGCCGTTGACCTTCGCGAGCGTTCGCTGAGCGCGCTCGGGCTCGGCTCGACTTGGTGGCAACGCCAGTCCCCGCCCAAGCGCGGGGCGGCGGCAGCTGCCGCCCTCAGGTGGCCGCTTCGACGTCGATGCCCGCGGGCGAATCGGGACCCGCGTTCGCGCGCGTGCGCAGCCCGCGCCAGATGAAGTAGGCCCCAGTGAGCACCATCGCGCTCGACAGGGTCTGACCCATGGTCATCCCGAACAAGACCGTGCCGACCGGATCGTCACTGGACGTGAACTGCGAGTCGGGCTGGCGCACGTACTCGAGCAGGAAGCGCGCGACGCCGTAGCCCGCGAGGAAGATCCCGCCGTAGCCACCGGGACCGAGGGGGCGCCGACGGAGCAACAGGTAGGCGAGTAGTAGCACCAAACCGAGCAAGAGCCCCTCGCTGAGGCCCTCGTAGAGCTGGGACGGATGGCGGAAGGGCACGGCCTCGGCCGCGCGCTCCCAGTCGAGTCGAGGCCGGATCGCGTCCCACGGGATCGGCGTGCCGTCGGAGTAGGCAGGCGCCAGGCGGTCGGCGACCGATTCCCAGGGGCGGTGGCCCACGGCGACCTGGAGCGCGAGCTCCTTGGAGCGGGTGTCCTCGATGCCCGCGAGGCCCAGCTCGGTCAGCGCGACGGCATCTGTCGGAAAGCGCATCGCGCCGAAAGTCGTGGCCTCGGTAACGCGGCCGTAGAGCTCGCCGTTGATGAAGTTGGCGAAGCGCACGGCCAGGATGCCCGGCGTCACGCACAGGGCGCAGGCATCGCCCAGCCGCAGCCACGGCACCGAGTTCTTGCGCGACCACCAGGTGAAGGCCACGAAAACGCCGATCAGCCCGCCGTGGAAGGACATGCCCCCACGCCACAGCTCGAAGATCCGAATCGGATCCACCAGGCCCTGGTCGTAGAAGAGCGCGTAGCCCATCCGACCGCCGATGATGACCCCGATCAGCAGGGCGACCATCAGGTCCCCCACCCGCTGGGGGTCGACCGGCAGGAAGCGCGCCCGCGCGAGTCGCGTCACGATCCACTGGGCGATGACGAAGCCGACGATATACATCAGCCCGTACCAACGGACGTCTACGGGGCCGGGCAGGTCGAACAGGACCGGGTCCCAAGTGGGGAAGTCGAAGGTCATGGGCTTTGCGGTTCGGCGGCGTCGCGGGGCGGGAGTCTAGCCCGCTTCCATCGCCAGGATTCGCGGCGAGTGTCGAGGGCCGGGAATTCGACCCCGCGGGCCGGTGGTCTGCTCGCGAGGCGCCGCTGCGGCACTGGCGGAGAACCTAGCAACCATGGCTTCCGTGCCGACCACGGCGGAGAGCGCAGCGCCGCCCGCGCGGCAACTCGCCCGCGGGCGCGGTGGGGACCGTCCCGCGGCCCGCTCCTCAGCCTCGAGATCGGGCCAGGGCCTCGCGACCGAACTCGGCGTCCGCCTCGCTGAAGAAGCACAAGAGCACCCGCGCCGGTCGGTCCGAGCGGGCCAGGAATGCGACGCACTGGGCCACCGCGATCTCGGCCGCGGCCCGCTTGGGGAAGCCGTAGACGCCGGTCGAGATGGCGGGGAAGGCGATCGTCTCCAGGTCGTGGTCCCGCGCCAGCTCCAGGGCCGTGCGATAGCAGCCGGCGAGGAGCTCCGCCTCGCCGTCGTCGCCGCCCTCCCAGATCGGCCCGACGGCGTGGATCACGTAGCGGGCCGCAAGGTCGTGGCCAGCGGTGATCTTGGCGCTCCCGGCGGCGCAGCCCCCCAGGGCGCGGCACTCCTCGAGCAGCCCCGGCCCGGCCGCCCGGTGGATGGCCCCGTCCACCCCACCGCCGCCGAGCAGTGATTCGTTCGCCGCGTTGACGATTCCGTCGACTGCGAGGGTCGTGATGTCTCCGACGACGACTTTGATCCGTTGTTCGGCCATGGGACTTAGTCTGATTCGCGGCGCCCGCGGGCGTCCAGACGCGATCGCTCCCCACCGAACCCCGAACCGACCATGACCCCCAAGCTGCGCCTACACCAGATCGCCTTCTCTCCCAACTCGATCAAGATCCGTCTGGCGCTGGGGCTCAAGGGTCTCGAGCACGAGCTGGTGGCGGTCGACCCCATGGACCGTTCCGGCGTCCTGGCCCTGACCGGCCAGCCCCTGACGCCGACCATCGAGCACGGGGACGTGCGCCTGTTCGGCTCGGGCGCGATCCTGCGCTACATCGACGCGAACTTCCCGGAACAAGGCCCGCGCCTTTTCTCTCCCGATCGCGACGGGATGCGCGCAATCGAGGAGTGGGAGCGGCGCTCCGGCGAAATGGTCAGCGCGGTCGGAGCACTGCTGGGCCTGTTCCTGGCGGGAACCTCCGATGCCGAGACCAGCGCAGCCGCCAGCAAGGCCACCCACGAGCGCACGGCGGACCTGGAAGCGCGCCTGGCTGAGTCGCCCTGGTTGGTTGGTGACGCGGTCACGGCCGCGGACCTGACCTGCGCGCCGGTTCTCTACTACGCCGCCGTCCCCGAGGCCGCCGCTGCGGGCAGCCCCCTGCACGCCTACTTCCGCGAGCACCTGCGCCTGGGCGAGGGTCGCGAGAACACGCGGGCCTGGATCGATCGCTGCATGGCCTTCGACCGCTGAGCCAGGTCTCGCGGACGGCGCCGGGGGATGACGTGCGGCCGGTGGGGATTCGCGGCCGGCGCGTGGTCGCGGCCATCGAAGAACGGCCGGAGTCGACAAGCCGTCGTTGAGAAGGAAGGAGCCGGTCCTGCCAGACCGGCTCCTTCGGGCTGAGGGTGGCGTGGCCGCTCCCGCCGGTCCGAGCCCCCCAGCTCGACCGCCGATCAGTGCGGAACCACGCAGCGCCCCGTCATCCCTAACGTGTTGGTCTGCCCACTCGTGGCCAACCTGTGTCTCGCGGTGGCGTCCGTTGTCCACGCGCGAGTGTTCCCCGATGTCGTCTTCCTCGATGGCGAAGACCCGTGTTGTTCGTCGTCGTGCCGGCGGTACCGGCTGGGCGGTACCGGCTGGACCGTTCCGGCCTGGGCCGAGCAAGCCCAGCTCGGTGACCCGTCGCGCCGCGTCGGCCTCCAGGTGTCTCTACCGCGAGGGTAGGAACGAGAGGCCGAGGCGCGAGAGGACGGGGCGCGAGAGGTCCGGGCCGGGTCTGCTTGTCTGCGGGTGGACAGGTCCGTGGACCTGTCCCCAGGGTCGCCCCCTCGCGGGGGCAGGGATCAGCCGATCACCAGTTCGATGACCTGCCGCACGATCCAGAGTCCGAATTCCAAAACGTTGACCGCCATTTTCCACTCTCCTGCGGAGTGAGCTCGCCGGCTGCTCCGGTGAACTCGTGACCCTGGCACTACGCCGCCGGGGTCCGCTCCATTGGGTCGATCCGTGAATTGTCGTGGGCTGCTGCCCGGGACACCTCCTTGTTGGGGATCTGAGGCTCTGTCTTGCAGCCTTCGACGCCCAGACCTGGAAGGTCTTCCCGCCGCGTTGATCGCGGCTCCTGACAGGTAGATGCCGCGGAGGGCCGAAATCACTCGCGCGATCACTGAAAACTGGCGCTCGGTGAGAGCCGTGTCCGTCCTGGCGGCGTCGGGGGCACACCGGGAGCGATCCCATAGTCGAGCCCACGCCCGCCCTGCACCGCGCTCCCGCGAAGCGCCGACGCCGAGCCCGCCGACCCGGCTTCCACCCTGTCCCGGGGCCGGCTATCCTGCTCCCCAATCCGGACTCGGAGATCGCCTTTCGCCCCCCACCTCCACGCCCTATGGACCTCGGATTCGAGACGATCGGCAACGCGACCGTGATCGCCTACGACGGCGGTCCGGTGCTCGCCACGGACCCCTGGCTCGACGGGCCGGCCTACTTCGGCTCCTGGACCCTGAGCCACGAGATCCCGGAGGCCCAGCGAGCAGCGATCGACCAGTGCCGCTACCTGTGGATCAGCCACGGCCATCCGGACCACCTGTGCCACGCGACCCTGGCGCGGATGAAGGGCAAGCAGGTCCTCTTGGCCGACCATGTCGGCGGTCGCATCGCCCGCGAGCTGGCGGCGGAGGGCTTCGACGTGCGCGTGCTGCCCGACGGGGAGTGGACCGAGCTGTCGCCGCGCCTGCGGGTGCTCGCCATGGCCGACTACTACCAGGACGCATCCCTGCTGATGGACCTGGGAGGGCGGCTGGTGGCGGACACCAACGACGCGGGGGATCGCGGGGGCGGCGACCTCCTGCGGCGCGCGGCGCGGAGCTTCGACCGCAGCTACCTGCTGGCCCTGACCGGCCACGGGGATGCGGACCTGATCAACTTCTTCGACGAGCATGGCGCGCGCGTGGTGCCGCCGGCGGCGTCGAAGGAGCCCCTGGGCCCCGGCATCAACGGGCTCCTCGACCACTTCGGGCTGAAGAGCTTCGTCCCCTTCAGCTCCATGCACCGCTACCAGCGCACCGACTCGGCCTGGGCCAACGAGTACCTGACCGGGCTCGACGAACACGCCCGCGGCTTCGACGCCACGCGCGGTGAGCTGCTGCCGCCCTTCGCCCACGTGGACTTCACCCGAGACGAGGTCTACGGGCTCGACCCCCGACCGGCCTCCGAGGACCTGTTTCCCCCGGAGGACTTCGGCGACGACTGGTCCGAGCCGCTCGAGGCCGCCGACGTGGAGCGCCTGCGCGCCTACCTGGGCCGGGTCGAGCACTGGCGCGGGTTCCTGGGCTGGATCGACTTCAAGGTCGGTGGCCGCGTGCACCGGGTCGAGATCTCACCCGACCACGCCGAGCGCGGGCTCACCCTCGAGGTCCCGCGGCACTCCCTGATGACCGCCGTCGAGTGGCGCATCTTCGACGACGTGCTGATCTCGAACTTCGCCCGCTGCACCCTGCACGGCGCCTGGCATGGGCGCGGCACCGGGGCCATGTACCCGGACTTCAATCCCTTCCTGACCAAGTTCGGCGACAACGGTGGGGCCTGGTCGGCGGCCGAGCTGCGGCGCTACTTCCGCACCTACCTCGACCGCGGATTCACGCGCCTCGAGGGCGACGCGGCGGCCCAGCGCTATGTTTGAGGCGTGAGTTCCGCCGCCAACCGCTTCGCGCTGCTGCTGGTCACCGGCCTCGCCGCCGGTTGTGGCGCGCCCGAGGGCGTGTGGCCCGGCGGCGACGTGGTGCTGGTGTCGATCGACACCCTGCGCGCCGACGCCCTGTCCTGCTACGGCAACCCGCGCGGGACGAGCCCCGGACTGGACCGCTTGGCCGCCGGCGGCCTGCGCTTCGAACACGTCCTGTCCCAGGCCCCCAACACGGCCACCAGCCACGCGACCCTGTTCACCGGCCTCGAGCCCTGGACCCACCGCGTGGCCAACATCTCCAGCCTCGAGCACGGCACGCCCGGCCTGCACCCGGACTTCGTGACCCTGGCCGAGCACTTCGCCGACGCCGGCTACCACACGGCGGCCTTGACCGACGGGGGTCCGTTGGGCGCGAGCTGGGACCTCTTGCAGGGCTTCCAGACGGTGCACGCGCAGTTCGAGGACGTCGCCGAGCGCGTGGACGAGGCGCTCGAGCTGCTGGACGAGGACGACGATCGGCCGCTGTTCCTGTTCGTGCACACCTACGAGGTGCACGAGCCCTACCTCCCGCCCGCGCCCTACCTGGAGCGCTTCGCCGGCGACTACGAGGGACCACTCCTCGAGGCCCTCGACGAGGTTCGCGCCGAGCAGGCCCAGGCGGGCGCGCGGCCCAACGGCCGCCGCATGCTGCTGGGGCGCGAGAGCTTCACGGCGGACGACGTGGCCTTCCTTCATTCGCTCTACGAGGCCGAGGTGGCCTACGCCGACGCGGAGTTGGCGCGCCTGTGGCCCGCGCTGATCGAGCGCGACGCGCTGATCGCGGTCACGTCCGACCACGGCGAGGAGTTCGGAGAGCACGGCGAGTTCGGCCACAAGCAGCTCCACGTCGAGACCTTGCGCGTGCCGCTGATCCTGCGTCTGCCCGGGGGCGCCGAGGCGGGTCGCGTGGTCACGATGCCGATCAGCTTGATCGACCTGCACCCGACCCTGCTGCGCGCGGCTGGGCTCGAACCGGCCAAGTGGACTGGAGGCATCGACCTCTTGGCCCTGGGTCGCGGCGAAGTCGACGGCGGCAGGCCCTCGTTCGCCTCGACCAACGAACACATCCACCCCTCCACGGCCTCGGTTCCCTGGCAGCGCTCCCTGCGGACATCCGACCTCACCTTCATCGAGTCGATCGAGGACGGTGGGACCGGTCGACACATGGTCACCAGCTACGAAGCGTCGGACGTCTCCGAGCAGGCGCCGATCTTCGAGCGGGAGTTGCGGACCACGGATCGAGTGAGTTTGAGGGTCTCGGGTCCTGCCCAACTGCTCGGTGAGCACTTCTGGGAGCTCGAGGGGATTCGCCAGCAGATCCTGCGCGACGGCAACGGGGTGGTGACCCTACGGGCCAGCGATTCGAAGACGGTCGAGGAGCTGCGCGCCCTCGGCTACGTCGAACGCTGAGGCGGCGGGCGCTCAGCGCAGGCGCGGCGCCAACTCCGCCACCAAGTTGCCGGCCAAGAGCGCCGCTCCGCCCCCCAGCAGCCACGGACCGGGCACGCCCCCCTCGAGGGCCAGCACCCAAATGGCGGCCCAAACCGGCTCGAGGGCGTAGAGCACCGCGGCCCGAACCGGGTCCACATGGCGTTGGTACAGGTTGATCAGCGTCAGGGCGATCGTCGTCGCCAGCAGCGCGCAGCACAGCAGCGGCCACAGGAAGGCGCGCAGCATGAGCAGTTCGCCCAAGGCCGCGACGGTTCCCGGCTCGGAGCCGATCAGCGTCACCCCGAACCACGCCGCTCCACCCACGGCGACCGTCGCGAAGCCGACGCGGGTGAAGACCAGCGGCTCGTGGACCTTGGTGAAGCGATCGGTGGCCAAGATGCTGCCCGCGAAGAGCACCGCCGAGGCCACGGTCAACCACTCCGACAGGGCGAAGCTGACCTGGGGCGGCCCATCGATGAAGCCCGCGCCGAGGGTCGCGAGGATCACCCCCAGGAGGGTCGTGCCGCGCGGGACGCGGCGGGCCAGGAGCGCCGCGAGCAGTGCGGTGAAGACCACGTAGAGGCTGGTCAGGAAGGCCGTGACCGATGCGTCGAGTTCGGCCAGGGCCGTCATCTGCAGCAGGAACCCAGCCAGGAGCAGGCCGCCGACCGCGGCTCCCGTGATCCCGGCGCCGCGATCCGCCGGCGGCCAGAGCCAACCCAGGCGCGGCAGGCGGCCGGCAGCCCAGAGCCCGACCCAGGCGATCGCGAAACGCAGGGCCACGAAGCCGGCCGCGGCGGGGTCCCGCAGGGCGCCCGGCCGCAGCCCGGCCGCCTCGGCGGTGGCCTCGGCCGCCAGCATCGCGTCGCGCCCCCAAAGGAAGGTCAGGCCCCAGACGGCGGTGATGCCCAGCAGCACGGCACTGGCGCGCAGGGGTGAAGGCGAGGTGGCCGTGGGCATCGAGAATGGTCGTCAGTGCGGACCGCAGAGGGTCGTGCCACACGTGACAGGATTGTGCGTTCCCACTGGTGCGGAACGTGCTTACGCTCCGATGGAACCCGAGACCGGGGTGGTTCGAGCCCGCTCGACGCCCGGACCCCCCTTGCCCCCAGCCTCGCCGCCATGCTCCTAGCGCCGGAATTCCTCACCGCCGCCGTCCTCGTCGCCGCGGGCCCCATCAGCGCGGGGCCCACGAGCGCCGCCGCCGGGGCTCTGGACGCGGGGCTCTCGGCGATCCAGCCCCACGGGGCCGCCCCGGCCGCCGCTCCGGCCGAGATGGGCCTCGCGCGCTTGCGCCGGGTGCGGCTGACGGTCACCGGCGACCCCGGACGTCGGGTGCTCCTGGGTCTCGCGCCAGCGGAGCAGTCGACGGTCCTGGCAGAGATCCCGGGCCTGGTCCTGGGCCCCCAGGGTCTGGCGTGGATCGCGGATGGCTCGGTCGACCCCGCGGCCTCGATCGGGCTCGACGGGACCTACGAGACCGAGTTGGTGGTGCCCGACGGCCTGCCCCTCGGCACCCACATGGTGGCCCAGGCGATCACCATCGATCCGCTCACCGGCGCCCACGACGTGTCGCCGGCCCTGGACCTGCGGGTCGAGGACGTGATCGAGTTCCAATTCGACGGCTCCGCCGCCGGTTGGCGGGCCGTGACCGGCGAGGCCGCGGTCGGTCCGGACGGCCTCACCATCGCCGGGCCGGCCCTGTTGGTCCGCCCGCTCCAGGGGCTCGAGGCCGGCGCTGCCTACCGCGTCGAGATGACCGTCGGGCTCGGCTTCGAATCGGACGCGGCACCCACCTTGCGAGTCGGCGCCGGGCCGGTCTCGCCCACGGAGCCCGCCTCCGACGGCGTCCCGATCGAGTGGGAATCGGTGACCAGCGGCACCGCGGCTGCCCCGGCCGGGTCCAAGGCGGACCACCGCGGACGTCTGTGGATCCAGCTCGAATCCGGGGCGGGAACGCTCGTGCTGCAACACGCGATGGTTCGCATTCGGCGCTGAGCGCGCCGGCAGTGCTCGGCGTGCTCGCTCGGCGTTCGAACACGACGCTCGCGCGACCCTGACCGAGGGACCGCGCACAGCAGGCCGCGGATCCGCCGCGCGCGGTTCCTATTCGGCGGTCCAAGACGTAACGTCCGAGCCCATGGCGAAGGACTCACGGGCACAGCGCATTGTCTGGATCGACCTCGAGATGAGCGGACTCGACCCGGAGGTCGAACGCATCCTCGAAGCGGCGGTGCTGGTCACCGACGGCGAGCTCGAAATCATCGCCGAGGGACCGGAGCTGGTGGTCCACCAGGACGACGCACTGCTCGCCGCGATGGACGCTTGGAACACCGAGCACCACGGCGCGTCGGGCCTGACCGAGCGCGTGCGCCAGTCGACGGTCAGCGAGCAGGCGGCCGAGGACCAGTTGCTGGCCTTCATCGCCGAGCACTGCGATCCGAACACGGCGCCCCTCGCGGGCAACTCGGTCTGGCAGGACCGGCGCTTCCTGACCAAGTACATGGGCCGGCTCGAGAGCTACCTGCACTACCGCCTGATCGACGTGTCGACCATCAAGGAGCTGGCGCGGCGTTGGCACCCCGACGTCTTCGCGGCGGCGCCGGCCAAGCGCGAGGCCCACCGCGCCCTGGACGACATCCGCGAGTCCCTGGAAGAGCTGCGCTACTACCGCCGCGCCCTCTTCGATCGGCCGCCAACCTCCTGACGGCCCGGTTCACCCCCACTTCAGCAAGCATCGCCATGGGCACCGTCGCGCACCTGACCTCCCTCGCCCTCGCGCTGACCGTCGTCGTCGGTGGGTCTGCCCAGGAGCAGACC
The DNA here is from genome assembly GCA_007751255.1 of Engelhardtia mirabilis. Taxonomy (GTDB): domain Bacteria; phylum Planctomycetota; class UBA1135; order UBA1135; genus Engelhardtia; species Engelhardtia mirabilis. The sequence goes on along the minus strand of CP036296.1, from coordinate 1,938,869 downwards.
ACCGCGCAGAGCCCCGTCCCCGTCCCCGCCGCGACCCCGGACAGGGGGCCGCTGGCGGACGAGGTCGAGGCGATCCGCGCGGCGCATGACCTGCCGGCCCTGGGCTGTGCGTTGGTGCGCGCGGACGGGACGATCGAGCTGGCGGGCGTGGCCGGGACGACCGAATACGGCGGGACGACGCCGGTCACCCTGGCCTCGCCTTGGCACCTGGGATCGTGCCTCAAGGCCATGACGGCGACCCTCGCCGCCCGCTACGTGGAGTCCGGCAACCTCGCATGGACCAGCAGTCCGGCCCAGGTCTTCGCGCAGCGCTTCGAGACGATCGACCCCAGTTGGAGCAAGGTCACCCTCGAGCAGCTCCTCTCCCACCGCGCCGGAGTGGTGGCCAACATTCCGGGCCGCGCCTTGGCCGTGAGCCTGCAGATGGATACGGGCGCCCCCGCGGACGCGCGCGCGCGGTTGGTCGAACAGATCCTGTCGGAGCCCACCGAGATGCCGCCGGGCAGCGGGTACCTCTACTCCAACATCGGCTACACCCTGGCCGGCGCGATGATCGAAGCGGTGGGCGGCGCGCCGTTCGAGACCTTGATCCAGCGCGAGTTGTTCGCGCCCTTGGGGATCGAGGGCGCCGGATTCGGTCCGCCCGTCGGTGACGACGCGCCCCGCGGGCATCGCCCCGGCTCGAAGGCGCTGGTCGCCATGCCGCCCTCGGCCCTGGCCGACAACCCTGCGGCGATCGCCCCCGCCGGAACCGCGCACATGCCCATGGCCGATTGGGCGCGGTTCCTGGGCCTGCACCTGCGTCGCGGCGCGGGTGAGGGCGACCCGCTCACGGCGGCGTCCTTCGAGTCGCTGCACCGGGTGCGCGGCGATGACTACGCACTGGGCTGGCTGAAGCTGCGGCGCAACTGGTCGAAGGGTCCGGTTCTGAACCACGCGGGCAGCAACACCTATTGGTACTGCGTGGTCTGGGCGGCTCCCGAAGAGGGCTTCGCCGCGATCGTGACCACCAACGTCGCGGGGGACGCAGCGGGCAAGGCCTGCGACGAGCTGGCTTCGCTGCTGATCGGTCGGGCCGTCGCCGGCGAGGGCGGGCGTTGACCGCGGAGGACCCGACCCTGCGGCTGAGGGTCGCACGGCCCCGGGACGCGGCCGCGATGCTCGCGATCTACGCGCCGATCGTGCGCGACACCGCGATCTCCTTCGAACTCGAGCCGCCGACCGAACGGGAGTTCGCCAACAAGCTCGAGACCGTTCTCGCGACCCACCCATGGATCGTCGCCGAGGACGCCGAGGGGCTGCTGGCCGGCTACGCCTACGCCACGAGCTTTCGCGCCCGACCGGCCTACGACTGGACCTGTGAGTCATCGGTGTACGTCGCCGCCGGCCATCGCGGTCGGGGCGTGGGTCACCTCTTGGGCACGGTCCTGATCGACCTGCTCGCCGGTCAGGGCTTCACCTGCGTCGTGGCCGGGATCGCCCTGCCCAACGAGCCCAGCCGCGTCCTCCACCGCCGCCTGGGCTACCGCGAGGTGGGCGTGGTCGAGCGGGCCGGGGTCAAGTTCGGCAACTACCACGCGGTGGAGTTCTGGGAGCGGGCCCTCGGAGCCGACGCGGCCGCTCCGGCGAAGGCACCGACGGAATTCGCACGCTGGGTCGCCGGCGGCGGACTCGCGGGAACGCGGATCGCTCCGGCCTGAGCCCCGGCCCGACCCAACATCAGTTTCACCCGCCGAGAGGGTCACGGGGCGGCGGGGCCGGCGTAGGCTCTCGCACTACCGTGCGAGGGCTCCAGACCCTCCTCGAGGTCCGCAGAACCCACTATCAGCCCGGAGAACCCCATGCGCCTCAACCTCGGCGTCGTCGCCTTGGCGATCGCCCCCAGCCTCGCCATCGCCGGCCAAGAGCCCGCCGCCGAAAGCCCCTGGTACGCCGACTTCGACGTCGCTGCCGCCGCCGCCAAGGAGCAGGGCAAGGACCTGTTCGTCGATTTCACCGGCTCGGACTGGTGCGGTTGGTGCATCAAGCTCGACGGTGAGGTCTTCGAGCACGAAGAGTTCCTGGCCCCCGCCCAGGAGCAGTTCGTCCTGCTCAAGCTCGACTTCCCGAACTCCGAGGAGGTCAAGGCCAAGGTCCCGAACCCCGATCGCAACGACGAGCTCAGCAAGCTCTACGGCATCCGCGGGTTCCCCACGGTCCTGCTGATGACCGCCGACGGCACGGCCTACGCATCCACCGGCTACCGTGACGGTGGTCCGGAGAAGTACGTCGAGCACCTGACCGAGATTCGCGCCGAAGGCCGCGCCGCCATGGCGAAGGTCGACACGGTGATCAAGGCCTTCGAGGACGCGCAGCCGGACAAGAAGGCCGAGGCCCTCGAGGGTGTCTTCGCGCTGCTCGCCGAACTCGATGGCGATTCGCCCTTCGTCTCGCGCGTGACCCCGATCGTGCGCCAGGCCTTCACGATCGATGCGGCCAACGAGGCCGGCCTGAAGCTGCGCGCCCTGAGCGCGCTGCTCGAAGCCGGAGTCTACGACGACGAGATCAAGGGCATCGCCATCGAGCTCGACCCGCGCAACGCCGAGGGGCTGATCGAGAAGGCCCTCGTGGCCCAGATGCGTAGCGTCGCCAGCCAGGATGCCGCCCTCGCCTTCGTCGAGTCCATCGCCGTCCTCGACGGCCTGGAGCTGCACGACGCCGAGGACGCCTTCATGCTGTACGGCAACGCGGCCTCCTGGGGCTCGCGCTTCGGCGAAGACGCCGAGGCAGCCGCCAAGTACGCCCGCAAGGCCCTGGCGATCGGCAACGAGGATCCGGGCTACGCCGGCTTCATCGACGCCCTGCGCGAGATCGCGGGCGACGAGGTCGAGGTCGAGAGCCAGAGCTGAGAGGCTAGCGAGTCGGGCCAGCGGTCGATCCGAGCACGTCTCGGGTCGACCGCTGGCCGTTCGGGACGACGGAACGCGGCGGGCGCTGGGAACCCGGACCCGGAACGGGCCCTAGACTCCGGGCCATGAAGACCCACAGCACCTGGCTGGTCTTGCTGCCCGCCCTGCTCGCCTGCGGTTGCTCCGGTCTCGATCGGGCCCGCGCGACCGAGACCGCCGCAACTCCGGTGGCGGTCCGCCCCGATCGCGAGTGGTCGGTGGGCTTCGTCATCGTCGACGGTGTCTACAACACCGAGCTGACGGCTCCCTTCGACATCCTCCACCATTCGGTCTTCCACGCCGACCAGGCCCTGCGCGTCTTCACCGTGGCGCACGACCTGGAGCCGGTGACCAGCTTCGAGGGGCTGCGGCTGCTGCCCGACTACACCTTCGCGTCGGCCCCCGCGATCGACGTTCTGGTGGTGCCCAGCGCCGAGCACTCGATGGACTCGGACCTGGACGACGCCGCGCTGATCGGCTTCGTGCGCGAACGGGGGAGCGGCGCGCACTACGTCATGTCCCTGTGCGACGGGGCCTTCGTCCTGGCCCAGGCGGGGCTGCTTGATGGGCTGGAGGTGACGACCTTTCCGGCCGATCGGGAACGACTGGCCGAGATGTTCCCGAGCCTGACCGTCCACCACGACGCGCGCTTCGTCCACGACGGGCGGGCGATCACGTCCGTGGGCGGTGCGCCGTCCTTCGAGCCGGCCCTGTACCTGGCAGAACTGCTCTACGGCAAGCGCGCGGCGGACGGCATCGCCAAGGGCCTGGTGATCGACTGGGACCTGGGCCAAGTCCCCCACCGCATCGCCGGTCCGCGTTGATCGCTGGGGCCAGGTCCATCGCCCCATCCGCGCCAGTCGCACGGATGGGGTGCTCGCCCCAAATCCCCGGGCTCGACCGACCTCAGACCCGTCGCTCGACGCCCAGGATCTCGAAGATCTGGTCCTTGAGCTCGCGGAAGACTGGTTGGTCCGAGTCGCGCGGTCGCTCCAGGGGGTTGTCGAGCACCGAGTGGATCCGTGCGGGCCGACGGGTCATCACGGCCACGCGGTCCGCGAGCTCCACCGCCTCCTCCACGTCGTGGGTGACGAGGATGCAGGTCTTCCCGGTCTCCTTCCAGATGCGCACGATCTCGCGGCGCATCTCGAGGCGGGTGAAGGCGTCCAGAGCGCCGAAGGGCTCGTCCAGGAAGAGCACGTCCGGCTCGACGGCCAGGGCGCGGGCGAACTCCACCCGCTGCTTCATGCCACCCGAGAGCTCCGCGGGAAAGGCCTTCTCGAAGCCCTCGAGCCCGACCAGCGCGATGTAGCGCATGACGATCTCGTGCTTCTTGTCGAAGGGCATCTTGCCCAGGCCGAAGCCGATGTTGTCCCAGACCGAGTACCAGGGAAAGATCCCCGTCTCCTGGAAGACAAACACGCGCTTGGGAGACGGTCGCTCGATCTCCTCGGAGTCGATGCGGATCGATCCGGAGGTGATGCGCTCGAAACCCGCCATGCAGTTGAGCAGGGTCGACTTGCCACAGCCCGAAGGACCGACGATCGCGAGGAACTCCCCCTCGCGCACGGTCAGGTCGACGCCGTCCAGGACGTTCACATCTTCCTTCTTGGTGGGGAAGGTCTTGCGGACGTCGCGCACGACGATCTTGGCGCCAGCTTGCATGGTTCGCGGTTCGGCCCCTTGCCGGGCCTCGGGTTCGGTCGCGCTCATCGGCGGCTCATCCCCCGCCGGGCGAGGGCCGTGGCCTCGACCCTGGCCATGGCCATGTCGAGCATCAAGCCGATGGCCGCGATCACGACCATGGCGGCGGAGACGAAGTCCATCCGCAGGGCGTTGCGCGAGTCCATGACTTGGTAGCCCAGGCCGCTCTCCACGCCGAGCATCTCGGCCGCGACCACGACGACCCAGGCGATGCCCAGGGCCAGGCGCAGTCCGGTCAGGATCTGGGGCAGGGAGGCTGGCAGGACCACGCGGCGGAAGAAGGCCAGGCCGTCGACGCCGAAGTTGCGGGCCGAGCGGATGTACTTGAGGTCCAGGGAGGCCACCGCCGAGGTCGAGGCGGTGACGATCGGGAAGAAGGCCGACAGGAACAGCAGGAAGATCGCCGCCAGGTCGCTCGACATGCGAATGCCGCCGAACAGGATCACGGCGAAGGGCAACCACGCGATCGGCGAGATCGGGCGCAGGGACTGCACCAGCGGGTTGAACGTCTCGCGCAGGCGCGGGTACCAGCCGAAGGCCATGCCCAGCGGGATGCCGATGCCGGCGGCCAGGCAGAAGCCCCAGGCGACGCGGAAGACCGAGGCCACCACGTTCTCCCACAGGACGCCCTCGCCGGCGATCTGTACCAGGCCGCGCACGGTCATGGCCGGGCCGGGCAGGTCGCCGATCTGATTGCCCAGGGTGGCGAGGTGCCAGGAGAGGATGAAGATCGCGAAGCCGACCGTCCCCAAGAGCAGGGCACGGGGACTCATTGCGCACCCTCCGCCGCGGCGCTCGCGAGGTCTTGCAGGGGCAGGTCCCGCAGGCGCCCCTGCTCGAAGCGCGGGTCGCAGTAGTCCAGGAAGTCGAAGGGATCGTCTTCGGTCACCGGTCGGCTGTCGAAGAAGCCCAACTTCTCGGCCCAGTGCTGGATCTCCGCGAACTCGTCGCGGGCCAGCTCCAGCTCGGTGTACTTGACGCGGTCCGGCGGCTTGGTGAGCACGAACTTCAGCAGCTCGGGGTTCTGGTTGTAGTACCGCCGCTGAGCGGCGATCACGGCCGCCTGCAGACGCGGGGTGCGGCCGAACTCGTCGGGCACGATCACCTTGCCGGAGTCGACGTCGTCCTGGTTCGAGGCGCTCTCCATCACCAGGCCCGAGAGCAACCGCTCGTCGCCCTCGTCGAGCCACTTGCCCGAGGCCGTGATGCCGCTGACCAGCTCCTGCACCAGGGCCGGATCGCGGTCGATCAGGTCCTGGGTCACGATCAGCACGCAGGAGATGAAGTTCGGCCAGATGTCCTTGGTGTGGTAGAGCACCCGCCCGAAGCCGTCCATCTCGGCCTTGGCCGCGAAGGGCTCACCGACGATGTAGCTCTCGAAGGCGCCCGCCTTGAGCGCCGCCGGCATCTCCGGCGGGGGGTAGTCGATCAGTTTGAGGTCGTCCTCGCTGAAGCCGTACTCCGCCATCATCCGCTCGACCAGGATGCGCTGGTTGGCGTAGCGGTGCGGGATCGCCATTCGAGTCCCACGCAGGTCCGCGAACGACTCCACCTTGGAGTCCGTCGGCACCACGATCGCGGTCCCGTCGCGGTGGCCCAGGTGGACAATCTTGACCTTGGTCTTGCCCTGGCGCGCCATCTGCATCGCCAGGGGCGCCAGGATGAACGCCGCGTGCAGGTTGCCCGCGTCGATGTCCTCGGTCATCGACGGCCAGCTCGTGTAGCGCTTCGAGTGGAAGATCGTGCCCTCGGTGGACTGTTCGGTCACCCAACTGGTGACCGGGCAGGTGAGGTGTCATGTCACCGGCAAGTGGGCAACCGTCAGTTGCTCACGGTTGGAGGGCTCGAACCAGGCCAGATTGAGCCAACCGTGGAGAAGGGTCACTCCTGCGAGGAAGGCGGCGAAGCAGAGCAGGATCTTGAGGGCTTGGCTCATTGGCGGGGATGCAGCACTGGGGCGGCGATTGGCGGGGATTGTAGCCCCGGGTCGGTCGGAGTGCTCCACGCGGGGGCCGCGAGGACTGCGGGGGACAGGCCTCGGTTCCGAGCGGCGCGGGCCGCAATCCGTGGGGTCGATCGAGCCCCCTGCGCGATCGCCGGCCCTGCGCTAACCTCGGCCCATGCGACCCAGGCCCTTTCGCCCCGGCTTCGATCACACGGTCGAAGCCCCCCCAACGGTGGTCAGTCGCAGCGTCGAGCAGCACATGAGCGGCCCCGCGCCCTTCGTCGGCAAGTCGCTCTCCGACCACCTGATGCTCACGGTGCCGCCCGAGTCGCGCCACTTCTGGTCGCCGTTCCTGCACTTGCACGTCGTCGCCCACCGCAGCGAGGAAGGCCGCCCAGAGCCCGCGCGCAGCTACGTGCGCGGCTTCTACACGCCCCACCCGAGTCTGTGGTCCGCTTTCGTCATGGCCTACCTCGCCAGCGGGGTCCTGATCTTCTTCTCCGCGATCTGGGGCCTGACCCAACTGCAGCTCGGGCGGAGCCCGCTCGCCTTCTGGCTGTGTGGGGGCTTCGCCGCGGTAGCTGGGGCCCTGTGGCTCGTCGCCCGCGCCGGCCAACGGATGGCGGTGGAGCAGATGGACCTCCTGCACGAGTCCGTCGAGCGCGCCTTGGCGGAGGTCGGCCGCGTCTCGCCCGGGGCGGGGGCGCCCTCCTGAAGTCCGACGCCGCCAATCGGCGAGGACGCACCGGGCTGCGGAGTCAGGCCAACGGAGGCTAGGCTCGGCCGCGGCGGCCATCGGACCGCTCCGATGATCTCAACCCTGAGCACAGCGGCACACCTCTGCCCCCGGAGCGCGAAGTTCGGGCGATGAACCTGCTCGAGTCCCGTGGCGGCCGCCGCCTGCTCTTCTCGGCGCTCTACCTCTGCGAAGGTGCGCCGATCGGGTTCCTGTGGTGGGCCCTGCCGACGCTGCTGCGCTCCAGGGGGGTCGAGGCCGATCGAATCGGGAGCCTCCTGGCGTGGTTGGTCCTGCCCTGGGCCTTCAAGTGGCTCTGGGCGCCGATGATCGACCGGCTCGGAAACGGCCGCTGGGGTCTGCGGGGCTGGATCGCGGGCGCCCAGATCGCCATGGCGGCGACGCTCCTGCCGCTGCTGCGGGTCGATCCCCTGGCGCACTTCGAGCTGCTGGTGGTCGCCCTCGTGGCCCACGCGGTCTGCGCCTCGACCCAGGACGCCGCCATCGACGCCCTGATGATCCGCAACACCGCGCCCCATGAGCGCGGCCGCCTGAGCGGCTGGATGCAGCTCGGGATGCTGACCGGGCGCTCACTGCTTGGGGGCGGCGCGCTGCTCGTGGTCGGGGCGGTGGGCGAACGGGCCCTGGTCGCGACCCTCCTGGCGGTACTCCTGGGCGGCCTGGTCCTGGCAGCGTTCTATCGCGAGGCCGATGCGGTCGGTTCTCGCGCTGCGACGCAACCGGCTCCCGCGCTGCTTCCGATCCTCTTGGCTTGCCTCGGTCAGCGCCGGACCTGGGTCGGCTTGGCCTTCGCCGCGACGGCGGGCGCGGGTTTCGAGGCCCTCGGCGCCTTCGCCGGACCGATCCTGAGCGACCTGGCCGACGGGAACACCAACGTCGCCGGCCAATTCTTCCTGATTCACGCGGTGGTCGCCGCCGCCCTGGGTGGTCTCGTGGGCGGGGCAGTCGCGGACCGCATCGGCGCGCGCCGCGCCACGGGCCTCGTCGGCGTGTTGTTGGCCGTCGCCGTGCTCACGACCGCAGCGGGCATCTCGAGCGTGGGCTCCGCCGGCGCCCTGGTCCCCCACCTGACCTTCGCCTACGCGACGATCGGCGCGTTCACGGCGGCCAGCTACGCCCTGTTCATGGATCTGACCGATCCCCGGGTGGCCGCCACCCAGTTCAGCGCCTATATGAGCGCCACGAACCTGTGCGAATCCTGGGCGGTGGCCGTCGCCGGCGGCTTGATCGCCGTGCATGGCTACGCTTCAACGCTGGTCGCGATGGCTGGCGTCGGAGTCCTGGCGCTGCCCCTGCTGCTGCTCCTCGCACCATCGGGAACGGTGGCTTCGATGCCGACGCCGCGCCCCGCGTCGCCTGGCGCCCAGGCCTCCCGCGGCGAGCTCCCGTAGGACCGATCGAGACCCGCCCCGGCCCCGTCCCGGCCCCCCGTGGCGGAGCTGGCGCTGGACGCTAGCGCTGGACGCTGTAGCCGCCACTGCCGGCGCTAGACTCCGTCTCCGCCGGCGACGGGTTCGCGACTCGTCCGAGCTGGCCGCTCGATCCCCGCGCCCACCCCGTCCCCTACTCCCCCCAGCGCAGCCAGCACCGAGTACCGATGACCGAAGATCGATTCAACAAGCCCGAGATCAAGCTGCGCCTGGAGGACTTCGAACGCGAGATCGTGGTTCGCTCCCTCACGATCGAGGACTTCGAAGCGCTGATCGAGATGCAGCAGCTGTGCTTCCCGGGCATGCTGCCTTGGGGGCGTGAGCAGATCGTCAGTCAACTCGAGGTCTTCCCCGAAGGACAGCAGGTCGTCGAGTACGAGGGGCGCATCGTGGCCTCGTCCGCGTCCTTGATCGTCGACTTCGGGGACTACAACGAGTGGCACGATTGGAAGGAGATCGCCGATGCCGGTTTCATTCGCAACCACGACCCCAAGGGCGACACCCTCTACGGGATCGAGGTCATGGTCCACCCGGACTTCCGCGGCCTCAAGCTGGCGCGGCGGCTGTACGAGGCCCGGCGGGAGTTGGCGCGGCACTACAACGTGGCCCGCTGCATCGTGGGTGGTCGCATCCCCAACTACCACAAGTACGCGGACCAGCTCAGCGCGCGGGAGTACGCCGAGAAGGTCCGCGACGGCCAGATCTACGATCCGGTGCTGACCACGCAGACGGCCAACGGCTTCGTGCTCAAGCAGCTGATCCCGAACTACCTGCCCAGCGACGAGGCCTCCTGCGGCTACGCGACCTTCCTGGAGTGGACCAACCTCGACTACGTGGCCGACCCGCGGCGCAGCTTCCAGCGCGTCCACAAGGTCCGCATCGCCGCGGTCCAGTACCTGATGCGCTCGATCTCGTCGGTGGACGAGTTCGAGGCCCAGTGCGAGTTCTTCATCGACGCCGCCTCGGACTTCAAAGCCGACTTCGTGGTCTTCCCGGAGCTGATGACGACCCAGATGCTGTCCTTCATGGGCAAGCACAAGAGCCCCCAGGAGGCGGCTCGCAAGCTGGCCGAGATGACCCCGCGCTACCTGGACTTCTTCACCCAGATGGCGATCAAGTACAACGTCAATATCGTGGGCGGCTCGCAGTTCGTGGTCGAGGGTGACCACCTGCGCAACTGCGCCTACCTGTTCCACCGCGACGGTGGCATCGACCGCCAGTACAAGATCCACATCACGCCCTCCGAGCGGCGCTGGTGGGGCGCGACGCCCGGCGACACGATCGAGGTCTTCGACACCGACCGCGGCATGGTCTCGATCCAGATCTGCTACGACGTCGAGTTCCCGGAGCTGACGCGAATCGCCGCGGCCAAGGGCGCCCAGATCCTGTTGGTGCCCTTCAACACCAACGACCGCGACGGCTACCTGCGCGTGCGCACCTGCGCCCAGGCGCGCTGCATCGAGAACCACGTGTACGCGGTCCTGTCCGGCTGCACCGGCAACCTGCCTTTCGTGGACAACGCCGACGTGCACTACGCCCAGTCGGGCATCTTCACGCCGTCGGACGTGCCCTTCGCGCGCGACGGAGTGGCGGCCGAGTGCACGCCGAACATCGAGACGCTGGTGGTCCAGGACGTGGACATCGAGCAGCTCCGTCGCCACCGCCTGCGGGGCACCGTTCAGAACTGGAACGACCGCCGCAAGGACATCTACCAGGTGACCTACCAGGCCGAGGGCGAACCGCCGTTCGAGGCCTGATCGGGCGACGATCGGACGGACCACTTGACCTCGCTCCCTTGAGTCATCGCGCACGACGACCGCGCAAGCTGCGAGCGATCGAGGCGGTCCTCGACCTCGGTCACCGGGCCGTGCTCGACGCCGCCTGTGGACCCGGGACCTACCTGGCCCACTTCGGGCCGGGTAGTTTCGGTCTGGACCGCGACGCCGCAGTCCTGTCGGCGGCGCGGACTCGCGGGTGCGAGGTGCTCCAGAGGGATCTCAGCGCCGCGGGCTGGAGCGCGGGGCTGCCCGCCTTCGAGGCCGTCTGGCTGTGCGACGCCCTGGTCCACCTGCCCGATCCGGGGGCCTTCCTGGCCGAGTTGCGCGCGATCACCCCGGCCGGAACGCCGGTCGCCGTGGCCGAGTGGGTGCTGCCGCAGCGCGGCCGACTGCGTCGCGCCCTGGCCCTGGCGACCCCCGGCGCGCGAGCCTTCTGGGCCCATCCCGAACACCTGCACCGCTTCACCGAGCCGGACCTGATCGGCCTGCTCGACCGCGCGGGTTTCGAGCCACAGGGGCGCATTCTCCATTCCTTGCCGGCACCCCTGCGGCGGCAGCCGGTAGTTTCCCTTCTGGCGCCATGGTTGCCACCGCGCACGCTGCTGGCCCGTGCGCGTTGAGGAGCATTGCAGCGACGAGCAGGCTGCGATCTTTCGGCACAGCTGATCCCATGGAGACACGACCGATGACGAACAAGATCGCCGTGATCACCGGCGGCAGCCGCGGATTGGGCCGCAGCACCGCGCTCCACCTGGCCGACCAGGGCGTCGGCGTCGTGCCGACCTACCTCGAGAACGCCGAGGCGGCAGCCGAGGTGGTAGGCCAGATCGAATCCCGCGGCGGTCGGGCCGCGGCCCTGCAACTCGACACCAGCGACACCGCCGGCTTCGAGGCGGCGGCGCGGGAGCTCTCGCGGACCCTCGAGCGCCAGTGGAGCCGGCGGACCTTCGACTTCCTGGTCAACAACGCGGGCTTCGGCGTCCACAAGCCCTTCGCCGAAACGACCGAGGCCGAGTTCGACCAGTTGATGAACGTCCACCTGAAGGGCGTCTTCTTCCTGACCCAGCGCCTCCTGCCGCTGATCGCCGACGGGGGCCGGATCGTGAACCTGTCGTCGGGCCTGACGCGCTTCGCCTTGCCCGGCTATGCGGCCTACGGGGCCATGAAGGGCGCGGTCGAGGTGCTCACCCGCTATCTGGCCAAAGAGCTCGGTCCGCGCGGGATCACCGTCAACGTCGTGGCGCCCGGGGCAATCGAGACCGACTTCGGCGGCGGCGTGGTCCGCGACGACCCGGAGCTGAATCGATTCATCGCCGCCAACACGGCCCTGGGGCGGGTCGGCCTGCCCGACGACGTGGGTGGTGCCATCGCGAGCCTGCTGCTGGGCGGCAACCAGTGGGTGACGGGGCAACGCATCGAGGTCTCGGGCGGTCAGAATCTCTGAGACCGGGAGGCTCGGACGTCGGCCGGATCGCGCTCGGCGCCGGCCGACGTTCGTGCGGATCCTGGCTCTCCGTCCGACGTACTAACCGTGCCCCGGCGTCGATCGGCCGAAGCTCAGCAGCGACGGAAAGACGATCAGGATGATCGGCACCTGCACCGCCAAGCCCGAGATGATCCCGATCGCGAGTGGTCGCAACATCGCCGCGCCCTCGCCAATGCCCAGGGCCAAGGGCGCCAGGGCCAACACCGCCGCCAAGGTCGTCATCGTGATCGGTCGCAGGCGCACGGTAGCCGCCTCGGTCAGTGCGCGGGCCCTCGGGACGCCCTTGGCGAGGAGGGCTCGAAACTCCGAGGTGTAGAACACGCCGATCTCCGCCGCCGCGCCGACGATCATGGCGAACCCCATCATCGACGAGATGTTGAGCTCGGTGCCGGTCGCCAGCAGGCCCAGGGCCACCGCCGGCATGGTCAAGAGGCAGGCTCCGGTCAGGAGCAGGGCGATGCGGAAGCTGTCGTAGATGAACAGGATCAACAGCAGCAGCAGCACCACCGCCGCGCCGAAGACCGCCGTCAGCGACTTGAACGCCCGCTGCTGCTCCCCGAACAGGCCGCCGAGCCGGTAGGAGACGCCCTCGCCCAGGACTCCGGGCTGATCGAGGTCGCCCTGCACCAGCCGAATCGCCCGGCCCAGGTCGAGTCCGTCGGTCCTGGCCGTGACCGAGATCGTTTCCAGCAGGCCCTCGCGGCTGATGCTCGGCTGGCCTGCGACGCGGGTGATCGTCGCCACCTCGGCGAGCAGGGCCGTCGATCCGTTGGCGCTGGTCAGCCGCAGTCGACCGACGTCGTCCTCGACCCCTCGATCGTCCTCGTGGGACCAGAGCCTGATGGCGATCGAACGGGGTTGCTCGATCACGGTGCCGACCACGTCACCCGCCAGCAGCGTTCGCAGTTGCGTCGCGACGCTGGACGGATCCAGGCCCAGAATCGACATCGCTTGCGGATCCAGGCGGACCTCGAGCGCGTCGCCGGCGATGTTGCGCCCGTCGTTGACGTCCACGATGCCGGGCAGGCGGGCCAGGCGCTCGGCCACCATGACCGCTTGGTCGGGCAGCAGGGCGGGATCACGGGCGGTGAGCTTGACCTCGATCGGCTGGGGCACGGCGGTCAGGTCCCCGATCAGGTCCTCCATCAGTTGGAGCAACTCGACGTTGAGGCCGGGCGCCGCGCGTTCGATGCCGCCGCGCACGTCGGCCATGACCTCCTCGATCGGTCGCCGCGGCTGGGGTTTCAGCCTGACGAAGAAATCACCCTCGTTGGCCTCGGTCAGACCGCCCCCGAGCTGCACTCCGGTGCGCCGCGAGTAGGTGTCGACCTCGGGCGTGTCGCGCAGGATCTGCTCGACCTTGCGGACCTGGCGATCGGTCTCGCTCAACGACGTCCCGGGAGCCGCGAAGTAGTCGAGCACGAAGCCGCCCTCGTCCATGGTCGGCATGAAGCCGCTGGGCAGCCGTCCGAGGGCCATCCAGCCCAGGGCCAGCCAGCCCACACAGAGCAGGGGGATCCCCCAGCGCAGTCGGGTTGCCGCTCGCAGGGACCAGCCAAAGGCCTGTTCGACGAGGGAGAAGACCCTGCCCGAGGCTTGGAGGTTGATCCGCTCCAGATCCAACAGCCGCCCGGCCAAGAGCGGGATGGCGAGCCAGGCCATCAGGAACGAGATGATCAGGCTCAGGGCCATCGTCAAGGACAGGGCCTTGAAGAACTCGCCGGTGACGCCGGTCAGGAACACCGGCGGCAGGTGGATGATGATCGTGGCCAGCGACGCGCCCAAGAGCGGCCGACTGAACTCGCTGGCCGCGGCGAGGACCGGCGACGAGCTCCGCCGCAGGTCCCTGTCGGCGGGGTTCGAGAGGCGCGCGACGATGTGCTCCACCACGACGATTGCGTCGTCGATGATCAGACCCACCGCGGCCGCCATCCCGCCCAGGGTCATCATGTTCAGGCTCTGACCCAGCATGAACAGCAGCAGGCAGGACGAAGCCAACACACTGGGCACGACGACCATCGCCACCAGGGTGATGCGTAGGTCACGCAGGAAGGCGAGCAGCACCAGCCCGGCCAGCAGCGTCCCCAGCAGCACGGCGTCGCGCACGCTGGCGGCGGAGGCGTTGACGAGGTCACTCTGGTCGTACCAGACCGAGAGGTGGTTGCCGGCGGGCAGGCCCGCCCGGATGCGCTCCAGGGTCCGCTCGACGTTGGCCGAGATGGCGACCGTGTTTCCCTGGGGTTGCTGGTAGACCTGCACCAGGACCGCCTCGCGCCCGTCCGCGGTGACCCGGGTCCAGACCGGCTCCGGCGCCGACTGGACCGTGGCCACGTCCCGCAACCTCAGGAGGCGGCCCGGTTCGGCCTTCAGCACCAGGGACTCGAGCGTCGCCGCGTCGGTGACCTGGGGTGCTGTCAGAATCAGATCGAGCTTGTAGAAGTCCTCGACCCGGCCCAGGGCCAGGGTCGTGCTCCAGCTCCCCACCGCGCCGGCGATGTCGGAGATCGTCAGCCCATTGGCGCTCAGCACGTCCGGGTCGATCACCACCTGCAACTCCTCGCGCGCCCCTCCGATCACGCTCACCCGCGCCACTCCGTCGAGTGCCAGAAGGGCCGGCCGTACCTCGCGGTAGGCACGCTCCCACAGCCGGGTGCCGGGCTCGTGGTCGGACACCAGCGAGAGCGCTACGACGGGGAACACGGTCGGGTCCATGCGTCGCACGACGAAGCGCGTCGAGGGCGGCAGGTCCGCGACCGCTTGGGTCATGGCAGCCTCGACCAGCAGCAGACCGCTGGTCATGTCGTCGCCCCAGGAGAAGTCCAGCGACAACTCGGCGCTGCCCCGGCTGGTCTTCGAGCGCACGTTGCGAACACCGGGCAGCGCGCGCAGGGCCTCTTCAAGCGGGATCGAGACGGCGACCAACATCTGATCGGCAGGGCGATCGCCGGCGTCGACCGAGACCACGATCCGCGGGAAGCTGACCTGTGGAAAGAGGGCCACCGGGAGCTGCGTGGCGACCAACGCCCCGGCCACGGCCACGGCCGCGAAGAGCGCGAGCAGGGCCTTGCCGCGGCGACTGGCCAGTTCCAACAGGCTCAAGGGCGGCCCTCGATCTCGACTGGCAGGCCTTCCTCGAGCTCGTAGCCACCGAGCACGACCACCTCGTCGCCGGTGGCCAGGTCGTCCGAGCGCAGGCAGATGGTCCGAGCGTCGCCGGCGACCACTTCGATCGCGTGGCGATGGGCGACTCCGGCGTCGACCGTGAACACCGAGGGCCCATCGTCCGAAAGCACCACCGCTGTTCGGTCGACGAGTAGGGCCACCGGGCTCTGCACCCGGGCCGTGACCCGCAGCGGTGTGCCGGGCACGATCAGGAGCGGGTCGATGGCCTCCGACCAACCGACCAGCGTCTGGGTCGAGCCGTCGACCTCCGCCTCGATCCGCGCGAGCGAGACCGTCGCCACCGCGCCCGAGCCCCCCAGCAGGTCGACCACTTCGAGCTCGAGACCGACGGGCAGGTCCTGTGCACGCCGCAGCGGGATCCCGAACCTCACCCGCAGGGCGTCGTCGGGCGCGATCTGGCACAGCGCCGTTCCCGCGCTTACGAGGCCCCCGATCGGTGCGTCCAACGCGGTCAGGCTGCCGCTGACGGTGGCGCGCACGATTCCGTTGTCCGCAGGCACCAAGGCCCGCTTGGTCGACAGGTCGAGCTCGGCGAACTGCAGGGCCTGCTGCGCTAACAACAGGTCCGCGCGAGTCGCCAGCTTCGCTTCCACCCGCCCCTGCACGGACTCCAACGTCGCCCGCGCTCGTTCGATCGCCGCTTCGGCGACGAGCAGATCGTTCGCCAGGCGCGGCGTGGATTGGACCTCGAGCAGGGCCGCGCCCGCTTCGACGTGATCACCCGGTGTTGCCATGCGACGCACCACGATCACATCACTCGCCAGGGTCGCCGCGACCGCGCTGCCGGGCATGGCTGTGGCGGTTCCGAGCATCTCGAGCGTCACCCCGAGGCTTCCGGCGCGGACGGTCGAGACGTCCACCCGGGAAGCCTGCGGCTGGTCGCGGCCCGAGGGCGCGGTGGCCGGATCCGGCGCTGCGGCCCCACCGAGCCAGCCCGGCACCAACCCCTGCCGCTCGGCCCAGACGCCCGCGCCCAACCCGACCAGGACGACCACTGCCGCGATGCCGATCGGGCGCATCATTCCAGCTCCTGCCCGTCGAATCGCCCCGTCACGGCTTCGAGCCCCACGCGCAGCTCGGCCTGGCGCTGCTGCAGCCGGATCAGGTCCAGGTGTGCGGTGGCCGTGGTCATCCGCATCGACTCGACACCGAAGAGGTCCATCATCTGATTCGACTCCAGTCGCTCTAGCTCGGCCAGGGAAGCACTTCGATCGTCCCAGTAGCTGAGCTGCGCCTCGATCTCGGGCCCAAGTCGCTCGAGCTCCGACAGAATCGCGGCCAGGTCCGCCCGCAGGGCGAATTCGCGCGCGGTGTACTCGGCCAGGAGCGCCGAACGGTTGGCGCGCTCCGACGCGATGCGACCCTGGGCGCGATCGAAGATCGGAAGGTCGATGGTGACTCCCACGCCGACGGTCTCCACGGCGCCCGTGTCCCGCGCGGTGTTCAGTCCGACGTTGAGCCTCGGGAACTGCCCGCGGACCGCCGCCTTGACCCGCTCCTCCTGGGCCTCGTAGCCGGCGCGCAGAGCGGCCAAGTCGACTCGCGCAGCGCGGGCTGCGGCGAAGGCCTCGTCGAGGCTCGGCAGGGCCGAGCGCCACGGATCGGGCGGCGCCGCAGGCTCGAGCGGACTCGTCGGAGCCAGCCCGATCGCGCGCCGGACCTCGATCTGCGCCAGGTCTCGCATTCGCCGTGCGGCCCGCAACTGCATCTGGGAACTCTGCAGGTCGGCCAGCGTGATCTCGTACTCGATGCGCGTCGCATCCCCCGACTCCAGGGCGTCGGACAGGGCATCTCGAGTGCGCTGCTGCCGCTCGACCGTCTCCGCGAGCACCTCGCAGATGCGCTCCTGCCAGTAGGCCGTCGTCGACGCCAGGCGCGCGGCGCAGGCCACCCGCCACTCCTGCCACAACAGGTCCAATCCAGCGGCACGATCGGACGCGCGGGCTGCCTCGAGCTGGGCTCCGTGCTCGATCAGGGCACCCAGATCCCAACCGAAGGCGAGTCCCCAAGCGTTGACGGTACCGGCGGTCTGTCCGCCTGAAACCCGGTCGAAGGTCGCTCCGAGCTGGGGATTCGGCAGAAGGCCCGCCTGGACCGTCGCCGCCGTTGCGATGCCGCGCCGCGCTCGCTCGATTCGCAGGTCCGGATTGAGCACGACGGCCAGACAGGCCGCCTCGGTCGGATCGAGGCCGTCGGCCAGGTCGATCTCGACCGCGGGCAAGAGCGGATGTAGGCGCGCCGACCAGACCGCGCCGAGCTCCCCGTAGGCAGGCGACGCCAAGGCCGCATCGACCGCGTCCCGGGTGAGTGGTTCCGGCGAATAGACCTGACAACCGACCTGCGCGGCCAGGAGCACCGGGACCATGGATCGGATCCATGGTCCGCTGCCGGACCGAAGCCCCCTGGCACACAGAACGGGCGCTGGCGGTGTGGTCATGGTGGAGCGTTGGAATCGGTGGTCGTGCGCGCGGCCGGAGCGCGCGCGATCCTAGTGCGTTGGCTCAGAGATCCGGCGTCCCCTCCCGGGCTCCGGTCGCCGCAGGCATCGTTGCGCCTCGTGACGAGTGTCGTGGCGGCTACGCGTTGTCGGCGCGACGGGGAACAGACCACCGGGCGTCCGGGAGGTGATCATCGAGGACCCTAGCCTCTTCCACGGGATACGGTCCTTCGGACCCGGTGCCGAGGGCCAATCCACGCATTCGCGGGCGGAACTTCTCACGACCCGGCGAGACGGGGACGGCCAGATCCACAGAGATCGCCGCTGCCTCGGCTTCATCACCGGTTAAGCATCGGCTCGGTTCAACCGGCGGCCGTCGGGGTCCGCTCCTATCGCCGTCGTACCAGCGCGTGCGCAATCTGTGGGTCGGCCGCTGGACCAGGACCTCGCAGCGTTGGCGCGAATCGGCTGGCCGGTCGACGGCTCGATTGAACTCCAGAGGGTCCCATCGGGCCCCCCCCGCGTCGCCCACCTGCCGAATGCCTGCCGGCGAGAGGGCGCAATGATGACTCCAAGGGCGACCGGCCACGACCGTGCGCCCCACCACCAGTCGCGGTCTGGCGAAGTAGTCGAAGCCGGGAGCTGGACTGGAGCTGGACCGGAGCTGGACCTGCAGCAAGCGGCCGGCCCCAGTCCGCACGATGCGCGTCACCGACTCGCGCAGATGAACCGACTGTCACGGGACCGGGCTCGATCCACCACCAAGCTGATCCAGATGCCCACGCAGATTGGCTGGGCGGGCCCAAATAGGAACCGGTGCCATGACCATTAAAACGACCTTCATTCCGCTTCTCTTCGCCTCGTCGCTCGTCCCGCTCTCGGCCCATGCAGGCCAGGAGTGCCTGCAACAGATCTACACGTCCGGCTCACTGGATGTGGGCAGCTCCGCGGCCGACATCGCTACGGGCGATCTGGATCAGGACGGCGACCTGGACACCCTCGTCGCCGGCGCGTCAGGGCTGTGGCTGTTCGAGAACCAAGCTGGGCTCGGCTTCAGCACGACGAAGCTCAACGTCGGGTCCAGGCCCCTGAATGTCGCCTTGGGCGACATGGACGGCGACGGCGACCTGGACGCGCTCGTGGCACTCGGCGGGACCCTGCAGATCACTCCCGAGGGCTACAACTACTACGCCCAGGACGGCGTGCGCCTATTGACCAACGACGGCGCCGGGCACTTCACGGGCGGCGCGCTGTTCGAGTTCCCGGGCTTCTTCGACAGCAGTCCCGTCGCGGCGTTCCTCGAGGATCTCGACGGCGACGGCGACCTCGACGCCGCCGTGGCGCTGCGCCAGTACACGCCGGACTCCCTGCACTTCTCGGGCGGCCTTTGGGTCTTCACCGGGAACGGAGCAGGGGCGATCACGCCGCAGCCGATCCACATGCTTCCGACGACCGCGACCGAGGTCTGCATGGCCGACTTCGATGGTGACGGTCACCTGGACTTCGCGGACCTCGGCGGAACCTCGTCGATCAGCCCCACGATCCAGTTCGCCTACGGGGTCGGGGACGGCACCTTCGTCAATGGAGGTCCGAGCCTGGGCGGCGGGATCTATGCCGGTGGCATCGTCGCTGGGGACTGGGACGGCGACGGGGACGCGGATCTGGCGACGGGCTACAAGTACGGCCTGACCACCTTCATCAATGACGGCAGCGGGAGCTTCCCCACCGTTGGCCAGTCCCTGACCAACCTGGGCTACTACCTCCGCGGGCTCTCGACCGGCGACATCGACGGCGACGGAAGCCCCGACCTGCTCGCGGTCTCCGGAGGCTCGAGCGCAGCTCGAATGCTGGTCAACAACGGCGGTGGTAGCTTCGCCCTCGCGACCTCCCTGCCGACCTCGTCGCAGGTCTACGCTTCCCACCTGGCCGACACCAACGGCGACGGCCTCGACGACCCGTGGACCGCCGACCTCACCACGGGCAGCGTGAACTGGAGCATCAGCCAGTGCGTCGTCGTGCGCTACGGTGACGCCAAGCTCAACTCCCTGGGTTGCCTGCCCACGATGGGCAAGGTTGGCAGCCCGGCAATCGGAGGCTCGGGGCTGACCCTACGAGCGGACAACGAGGTCATCGACCAACCGGGCGTGATGATCGTCGGACCCGGTCCGGCGGACGTCCCCTTCCTGGCGGGGACCCTGCTGGTCGGTGGCCCCTGGGCCTTCATTCCGGTCACCGCCAGCCACGGATCGGGCGACCCCGGCACCTGTGACGGCGCGGTCTCGTTGACCGTCGGAACCGCGACCCTCGCTTCGCTGGGCGTGGGCACCCGACTGCACGTGCAGGTGCTGGGCCTCGACCCGCTGCAGGCGGACGGCACCTCGGCCAGCCTGAGCGACGGCCTCTGGTTCGAAGTCATCCCGTAGATCCAGTCGCGCGGCCGCTGGCCTGGTGGCAATCCAGATGCCAGGAGAGCGGCCGCGTTCGGAGCGCTGCGGGATGCGTCAGGGCAGCTCGCGCAGCCTGAGGTTGCGGTACTCGACCCGAGCGCCCTCGGCCTCCAGGGCCAGGTAGCCCTCGGACGGCGAGCACTGCGAGCCGCCATTGACCTCTTCGCCGCCCACCCACAGGCGCACGGCTCCGTCGATCGCCACGATCCGGTAGTGGTTCCACTCACCGGCTGGGCGCACCAAGCGCGCCGTGGGGAAACTGCGCGAGCTGGTCGGCGATCCCACGGTGTAGGCCTCGCCTCGGTCGTCGACGTAGTCGATCGTCGGCGTGCGCGCGACCATCGACGAGCCCCCCACCGGGAAGACGTCGCCGTGGCTCGTGAACCAATCGGAGGGCGCCCCCTTGGAGGCCTCCCAGTTCTCCTCGTAGCCGAGGTCGAGCACTTGCACCTCGATCCCACTGCGCGGCAGGGTGCCCGGGGGCAGGTCGGTGAAGGCCGACTCCGGGCACCAGAGGAAGACCCCCGAGTTCCCAGCGTGCTCCAGGTGCCGCCAATCGAGGGTCAACTCGAAGTTCCGATAGATCTGCTTGGTCCGGGCACCGCCCAGGGGTCGGCCGCTGCACAGGATCACGCCGTCGGATTCGGTCCAGGTGTTCGTGTCACCGTTGACGTTGACGAAGTCCTCCAAGGTCAGCTCGGTCCAGCCCCCGGCGCCCACCTCGTGCGTCGACGCGCAGCCGATGAGGTGCAAGCTGAACAGGGTGCTGACCAGGAGCGCTGGGCGGATTCGCATGGGGTGCGGCTGGGGGTTGTGGTCTGGGAGGCGGTGGTACCAGCCGCGAAGCCGAGGCGCGCCGTCGAACGCCGTACCCTGCGGCAATCGGCGTCCGGAGCTCCGGCTGGGACCCCGACGACCGATCAGGGACAGGTCTGCTCGACGCAGAGCGGCCCGAGCGGGGGCAGGCTGGACGGCAGGTTGACGCCGAGCACGCAGCAGCGCAGCGACGCGGCCTGGGCCGCCGGGCCGACGTCCGGCACCGGCCCCACGCCTTGGACCTCGTTCATGACCAGCAGGCAGCCGCGCAAGCGTGCGCCGAACACCGCGCCGCCCTCGGCCCGCCCGGTCAACACCGCAGGATTCGAGTGGGCACGGTTCGCGAAGAAGCGCGAGCCGACGATCGTCGCGGGTCCGAAGACGGCGCCGCCCTGGGCGCCCGGGACGGGCTTCTGACCACTGGCATCAGCCCATGCGTCGTAGTAGGCCTCGTTCTGGCGGAACGCGCAGTCGAGGGCGACGACGCTCCCCGAGTCGGTCCACAGGGCTCCACCCCGGGCGATGGGGACCCAGCTGTCGGGGCTCTGGTTCCAAGCCCGGTTGCCGACGAAGTCGCAGCGGTCGAGGACCACCGCCGACTGGCTGGCGCCGAGCCCGCCCCCGTCGGCGTAGTAGAACGAGCCGCCCGAGACGACGACGTTGTCCACGAAGCTCGAGTCGACCGCGGTGGCCGTGCTGTCCTGCACGAACACCGCGCCCCCGCGCGCGCTCGAGTTCCCGGTCAAGGTGCAGGACCGCAGCTCGAGCTCGCCGGAAAGGACGTAGACCGCGCCTCCCTCGCGGTTGCTGAAGACATCGCCCGCGAAGTTGGTCGACAACTCGCACTGCAGCAACTGGGCGCTGCTGGCGTCGACCCACAGGCCGGCGCCGTTCCCGTCGAGCGTGCGCCCGCCCCTGATCGACACGTTGACCAGTTGGGCCGCTGCGCCCTGGCGCAGGGCGACGTTCCCGCCGCTGCCGCCGTTCCAGGCCGTGTTGCCCTCCAAGAGCCCACCGACCATGGTCAAGCTGCCGCCCACCAGGTGGATCCCTCCGCCGTCCCCGGCCTCGGCCTTGTTCTGGCGCAGCTCGACGTCGACGAGGGTCAGGTCCGAGTTCGTCGCTTGGATCGCTCCGCCCTCGCGCAAGGTCGTGTTGCCGTCGAACCTGCAGCCATTGAAGGCGGGCGACCCGTCGCGAATGTAGGCGCCCCCGCCGATCCCCGGCGTGTTGCTCAGGAAGACGCAGTCGACGACCGTGGGCGACGTGCCCAGGACCAGCAATCCGCCCCCCGCGAACACGGTCGTGCCGAACAGGGGCTCCACGAGCTGCGTACCCTCCCCACCGACAACCGTGAAGCCCTCCACGCGGCAGGCCGAACCCTGACCGCCGCGGATCTTGATCGCGCTCTGCTCGAGCGACCATTGGATGGTCGCGTCGATGATCGTCTGGTCCGCGCCCGCCGAGCTACGCAGGACCAGCTCCTTGGTCCCCAGGTCCACCAGCTCCGCGTAGGTGCCTGGACCGACCAGGATCGTGTCACCGTCGACGGCCGCGTTGCTGTCGATCGCGGCCTGGATCGAGGCGAAGGGATCTGCCGCGCTGCCACTACCCGGGCCCGCCACGCTGCCGTCCACATGCCACGTCGTTTGGGCCACGGCGCGGGACGCAGGCAGGCACAGGGCCAGAGCAAGCGCCAGCGTCGGATAGGTCAGCGTCGAGAGAGCGACAGGTGACGGTGATCTCATGGTCCGAAAGGTTGCTGGTCGGCGGCGCCGAGCGAGCCCGGTAGGGCCGGGAGACAGGCTGAGGTGGCAACGGCCAGTTCGTTGCGAGAGGGTCAAGCCTAGTGTCCCCTCCGGGGATGTAGGGCGGCGAAAGTGCCCGGGAGCGCCGGGGGATGTGGGACTGCTTGTCGAATCGGTCGCGCGCGGACCCGCAATCCGGAGCCCTGGACCTCCACGCGAGGCTCCCCATGGCCGCTCGCCGAAAGCGGCCTGGTTCGTCACCGAGGACCCGAGACCACCAGGGATGCGACTTGGGATCCGTCGGCACCACCGAACCCCGCCCGTCGCACCTCGCGTGGGTGCTTTGCGCCGCAGCCAGGTCCAGCCCCTCAGCTCTTCGCCAACCAGGCCAACAGCGCGCGCACGCTTCCGGTAGCGAGGGCGATGCTGGTGTCCGCGGCGCCGTAGTAGAGGAAGATCGTGTCACCGTCCGCGCCGATCGTGTAGCCACACGGGAAGGCGACGTTACCCACGTCCCCGTGGCATTCGTAGCTCGCCTCCGGACCGAAGACCCACGAATCACCCCGGGCGATACAGACCTCCGGACGCTCGAGGTCGAACAGCGCCAGACCGAGTCGGTAGAGCGCGCCGGCGGCGGTGTTCCGGACACCGTGGTAGATCATGAGCCAGCCCTCTGGGGTCGCGATCAGGGGCGGGGACAGGCCGACCTTGTTCGCATCCCACCAGCCGCCCTTGCGCGCCTGGAGCATGACCTTGTGACCACCCCAGTTGCGGAGGTCGGGCGAGTACGAGATCCAGATGTGCGCCCCCTGATCGTGCACGGGCCGGTGGATCAGGGCGTAGTTGCCATCGATGCGGCGCGGCAGCAGGCAGGCATCCTTGTCGTCCGGCTGCATCACCAGTCCACACCGCTCGAACTCCCGAAAGTCGCGCGTCAGGGCCAGAGCAACTCCCGGCCCTCCCTCGCTGAACGCCGTATAGGCCACGGCGTACTTGCCGAGTTCGTCGACGAAGGTGATGCGCGGGTCCTCGATCCCCCACAGCTCCTCGGGATGCTTGGCCGGGTCCGACGCCAGGGTCGGCTGCTCGTCGATGATCCAGCCGTCGACGCCGTTCACGGAGCGGGCGGCGCACAGGTGTGAGAGCCCGCGTCGATCCTCGACGCGCGCGAGCAGCAGCGTCGTGCCGTCGGCCAGCCGCGTCGCGCCTGGGTTGAAGACCGAGTGCACTGCATAGGGCCAGTCAGCCGCCGTCAGGATCGGATTCTTTTCGTGCCGGTGAAAGAGCTCTTCGTAGCCAGGTGTCGGGGTCATGAGGTTTCCTGGCTTGCCGAGGCAGCCATGTCGCGCGATCTGGGGATCCGTGTGGTGTCGCCATTGGCGACCACCGTTGCCGTGAGCGGATGGGCCTTCGCGTTCGCACCCACGATGCGATCGGCCGCTCGCATCTCGAGCAGTGCCAGCAGGAAGGAGAGGGTCGATTCGGCGCCCTGGTTCTCGTTGACGCGGTCTTCGTGCAGCCCGTCGCGACAACCGCCGGTACTCGCGTCGTAGAGCGGCTCCTGGAGCTCGTTCTGGCCGAGGAACCAGTCGAAGGCTTGCCTGGCGTAGACCGACCACTTCGAGTCGCCCGTCACCTGACCGGCAGCCAGGCAGGCCGAGACCATCGCCGAAGCCTCGACGGGCTGTTGATCGAAGCGCGCTCGGGGGCCGCCCTTCACATAGAAGCCGTCGGAGCCGACGGGCGCGAAGTCTCCCCCGGCAGAGCGCTGCACGTCGCTGAGCCATTCGAGCGCTCGAAGGCTGACCTCGACCAAGTCGCCGCGCCCCATGCGCGCGCCCGAGACCAGCAGGGCCTGGGCGATGCGAGCGCTGCAGTAGGTCAAGCTATCCTCGAACCAAGGCCAATCGGGTTCGCTGGTGCGGTTGAAAAGGTCGAGCAGGCGCTCGGCCAGGAGCTCCCGCACGGCCTCCACCCGACTGTCGCCCTGGAAGGCGCGCAGGTACTCCTCGAGACCGAGCAGGGCGAAGGCCCACGCGCGCGGGCTCGTGAACTCGGACAGGACCGGGAGTGCCGCGTGGAACAGGTCGCCGCTGAGGGAGCGCCGCCCCGGACCCGCCGAGCGACCGACCACGGTCCCCAGCGCCCAGAGGGCCCGCCCGTGGCTGTCCTCCGAACCCGACTCCTCCTGCCAGCTCCGACGAAAGGACATGAAGTTGCGAAAGCGCCCGATCTCGGGGTTCCAGGCGTAGCGCACGAACGCCAGGTAGCGCGAGCCCAGGGAGCGGATCAGCTCTCGATCCCCCGTCCCGGCCTCCTCCGCCAGGGCCATGACCGCCAGGCCTCGGGCGTTGTCGTCCAGGCAGTAGCCGTCCTCGAGGCGAGGAACGGTGAAGGCGGCGTGCTGCAGCAGGCCGGTGCCGTCGGTCATGTGCCGCAGGTGGTCCAACACGAGCGCCGGCAGCTCGACCGGGCGACTGGCCAAGGTCTTCGCGTGGAAGACCGTGCGCATGCGCTGCTCCTGACCGACGCGCGCGCGCTCGAAGCTCTGGCCGTACTCGAGGGCCACGGCCGGCCAGGTCATGTCGCGGCCGTAGGCTGCCGCCCGTCGACAGATGGCGCCACGCTTCTCATCGTCGCCGAGCAGCTCGATGGCGGCGCTCGCGATCGCGGCGGAGTCCCGCCAGGGGACGAGCACCCCGCGCTCTTCCTCCAACAGTTCGGTGGCGTACCAGTACGGCGTCGAGATCACGGCCTTGCCGGACCCAACCGCGTAGGCGAGGGTCCCGGAGGTGATCTGCTCGGCCTTCAGGTAGGGCGTGACGTAGATGTCCGCGGCCGACAGGAAGTCGTTGAGCTCGTCCTGGCTCACGAAGCGGTCGTAGAAGATGACGCTCGACCCGACGCCGAGGCGCCGCGCGCGATTCTGGAGCATCAGGCGATAGGCCTCACCGTGTTGGTCCTTCACGTGCGGGTGCGTCACACCCAGGACGATGTAGACCGTGTTCGGCTGCTGCTCGAGGATCTGCGGCAGGGCGTCGATGGCGTACTCGATGCCCTTGTCTGGCGAGAGCAGGCCGAAGGTCAAAAGCACGCGCTTGCCCTCGACGCCGATGCGCTGCTTGCTGGAGCGGCCGTCGGGCAAGAACGGGATCCCGTGTGGAATCAGGTCGATCTTGCCGTCCGGCACCTGGTGGACACTGCGCAGGAGGTCGACGCCGCGCTCGCTCATGACGACCACGCGCTCGGAGAGGCCGAACAGCTCGTCCATCACCGCCCGCTGGGCAGCGTTCGGCTCGGCGAGGATCGTGTGCAGCGTCGTGACGACCGGCATCCGCAGGTCGCGCAGGAGGGCGATGATGTGGCTCCCGGCCGGGCCGCCGAAGATGCCGTACTCGTGCTGCAGGCAGACCACGTCGACGGTGTTGACGTTCAGGAAGTCGGCAGCGCGGTGGTACGACGCCAGGTCGCCCTCGGCGATCTCGAATCGCACTCGGCTCGGATAGACGTGCCGGTGCACCACGTCGTTCATGGCCAGCACGAAGCAGTCGACCTCCGGGAAGGCCACACCGATCGAATCGCTCAGGTGCGTCGTGAACGTGGCGATCCCACACTGACGCGGCATGTGGTTGCCGATCATGGCGATCTTGCTGATCGCGCGGGGGGGCGACGGGGACGTCCGCTCCGGGTCGCCCTGCGCCTCCGGCAGATTCCACAGGGACGACTGCCGCTCCCTTGCGATGGAGACAACGGATCCGTTCGGCTGGCCGGACTTCATGACGGGTTCGCGATCGCCGCTGCGTCGCGCTCCCGTTGCAGGTCTTGAAGGGCCAGCGCGTTCTCGGCCAGGGCCTCCTGCGCCAACCGAAGCTCCTGCTCTGGAACGACCCTGTTGACGATGCAGAGGATCTGCCGGCGCGCGTAGTGGGCCTCGGGCGATTCCGGATAGACCACGATCACTTGTTCGTAGTCCCGCAGGGCCGCGAGCAGGTCGTGTTCGCCGTAGTGCTCTGCGTGCGCCTTGGCGTACTGCTGCTTGGCTGCGAGGGGGATTCTCAAAGTCTCCATGGGCTCCGCGCTCTTCTGCCCTTGGATCGCAAGGGACTGCTGGGGTTCGTGGTCAAGGTTGGCGGCCCGCATCGGCTGCAGGAGCTCCGCCCTCGGTCCGTTCGCGCTCTCTGTGATGCCCGACGCCGCCGAGGTCCGCGCAGCGCTCGCGGGTCGAGCGGAAATGCACTCCGCCCACGCGGTGGTAGCGCTCGGCCCGGATGAACCACAGGGCGAGGCCGCCCGTGTTGTGATCCTGCGACAAGGGACCCGTGGCGCTTCGAACGCCGAGCGAGCCCTTCTTGCCCGTCGTGACCCAGCCACGCCGCTCCATGATGAGCCTCACGAGCACACCGATGGCCTGGCGCAAGCGCGTGCTGCGGCGGCGGTCGGCCGTCTCGAAGAAACGCCCCAGCACTGGCTCGGACTCGAGCTCTCGCACCACACCGGCCAGGGGAGCGCGATCGTGGTGGATCTCGGCGTCCTCCATGCGCTGCTGGCGCTCGGCATGGTTGAAGAACGACAGCACCTCGTCGAAGGGGGTGCCCGGCTCGTTCAGGACGTCCGCAAAGGTCTTGCCGTGCCGATCTGCCAGGAACTGGTCCCGCGCGATCCGCTCGGGCGGTTTCACGGGCACCAGACAGGTAGATTTCGCACGGGGAGGATCTGTAGGGGCAGAATCGGGCGCCGCAAGGCCCCGCCTTCAAGACGGCGCCGCGCTACGGCAGAAGTCGCTGGCACGAAGTGGCCGGGCGAGCGTCGGCGAATCGGTAGCCGTCCGAGCAACCGCTCCTTCCCGGGTCTCGAGTCAGTCACCGGCGGACGACAAGCCGAGGCCCGGCGGGACCGTCTTCACGGTTCGAAGCCCATGCTGCTGCAACATCCCAGGGGGAGCTGCTCCGCAGGACCTACGTCACCGACATGAGTTCTCCAGAAGGCAGCGGGACGCAGCCGCGGCAGGCCGGATCCCAAGGACGCGCCCCCCCTACGGCCGACGCCACCCCCGACTCCTCACCCGGCACCACCACCATGAAGCGACTCTCGCGCCGCGCAGCCCTCGCTGGCCTCACCACGACCGCCTGCTTGACCTCGTTCCCGGCTCAGGCCCAGTCCACCGACGTGCCGCTCGGGCCGAAGGCCTGCTACCTGCACGTGCACTCGAGCGATTCGGCCGGCTCAGCCGCCGTGGTGCCCCTCGCCGGGCTGGGAGCGGTGCCGGGCAAGTCGCTGCTCCTCGAGGGCTTTGGCGACCTCGACAACGGCCCGTCGGGGGACACGATCCTGAGCCTGATCGGCCTCTACTCCTCCAGCCCGACCCTGCTCGGGCCCGAGCTCCTGCACCGGGTCCCGGGTGCGATCGACGCTGGAGTGGAGTTCATCTCCGCTCCCACTCTCAGTGGCGGCCAGCCCACCGACATCCCCGAGGACTTCCGCATCACCAGCGCGGCCCAACCGAACGTCGTGGTCGCCATCCCCGTCGGCGCCCTGTACTTGTTCATCGGGAACCACGACTCCCAATGGTTCGACAACAGCGACCCCGATGGCGACCTCGGCTGCCGAGTCACCGTTGTCGGGACTTGGACCGAGCACGGCGCTGGCCTGGCCGGGACCGCGGGCACGCCCAAGCTCGTCGGGACGGGCCTGCTTCAGGGCGGGGATCCGCTGTCGGTCACCCTGTCGTCCGCGCGGCCGAATGCGCCGAGCTTCCTCGTGATGGGCTTCCAACTGCTGGACCTGCCGCTCTTCGGCGGCACGCTCGTGCCCGCTCCGGACATCATCCTCGGTCCCCTGCCCACTTCGGGCACGGGCGACTGGGTCCTGCCCGCGACCTGGCCGGCGGGATTGCCCGAGCTACTTTCGGTCTGGTTCCAGGCCTGGATCGTGGACCCCATGGCGACCGCGGGGCTCGCCGCGTCGAACGGCCTCCGTGCGGTTACCCCCTGACGCAGCGAATGGCGCTCCGTCGTGGCGCGCCAAGGTCTTCTCACCGGTTCCGTCGATGGAAGCACTCGTCGGCCTCGTCCTGCTCGCAGAGCCCGGCTCAGAACGATCGCTCTAGGGACACCGTTCAAGCGGTCCGCTTCTCCGCAAGGGAGGCTTGTGTGGGGGCAGCGGCGCCGCTGCCGTCCCGGTGATCGTGGCGACATCCGTGGCGGTCCTGTACGTCATGCACGCCGATCTGACCGGGGACGGCAGGTGTGCCAGGTCGTGGACGGTGTTTCAGCACGGCGGTTCAGCACGGTGTTTCAGCACGGTGCCTCGGATGCTGACGCTGACGGCAACGTCAGTTTCGCCGCATCGAACAACCGCTCGAGCGGCAGCTCCAACATCGCGTCCCCGGGCTCGTACATTGCACCGCGCGACGTGAGAGTGAACACCCGGTAGAAGAAAGGGACGTGGGAACGATGAGTTCGAACTTCGCGACGATCGACGCCGCCATCAGGCGCTTGGAGAGCGATTCGAGTGAGGACCGCAAGCACGCCCGAGAGGCGCTGGAGGCCGTCGGGCGGCCGGCGACCGGGCAACTGGTCCGCTTCCTGAAGCCTGCCGGTCCCGGGGCTCGCCACGAGGCGCTGAGAGTCCTGGCCGCAATCGGCGACCCGGAGGCACTCGACACCTTCGTGGAGCACCTCGACGACGAGGAATCGGACTGCCGCTGGGCGGCCGGTGAGGGGCTCGGCAAGCTCGGAGAGACAGGGTTGCGACGGGTGCTGGAGATCCTGCTCGATCCGCCCGGCGAGGAACATCAGCTGCGCGCCGTGCACCACGCCCTCGACGAACTGAGCAAGGCCGGCTTCGACTCCGTCGCAAGACCCGTCCTGCTCGCCTTCCAAAGTCCGCGTCGGGAGGTGGAACTACCCACCACCGCGCACACGGCGCTCGAGCGACTGCGGCACGAGGCAGCCTCCGAGGCGGCCCGCGCCGCTTCGGGGAAGGGCTGAGCGCGCCGTGCAAGGCCAAGTCGACGTCGTGGCCGCCGACGATCTCGTCGAGGTGCACGTGAGTGGGAAGTTGTCCCGCGAGGTCTACGAGGAGTTCGTGCCGCTGCTCGAGGAGCAGATTCGCGAGCACGGCAAGCTACGGA
The DNA here is from genome assembly GCA_007751255.1 of Engelhardtia mirabilis. Taxonomy (GTDB): domain Bacteria; phylum Planctomycetota; class UBA1135; order UBA1135; genus Engelhardtia; species Engelhardtia mirabilis. Next base: position 1,909,079 of record CP036296.1, on the reverse strand, counting down.
TCCTGTTCGTGATGCGCGACTTCCACGGCTGGACCGCCGGCGCCATGTGGGAGGACTTCAAGTTCGACCTGGCGCACTTCCGCGACCTGCGCCGCGTCGCGATGGTCGGGGAGAAGCGCTGGGAGCACGGAATGGCGATCTTCTGCCGCCCGTTCACCACGGCGCAAGTGCGCTACTTCCCCCTGTCCGACCTCGAAGCAGCGCGGGATTGGGTCCAAGAGACCCAACCGGCTTAGCCCGTACCGGTCAGCGGAATCGGCTGCGGCGGCGCAGGCCTGGCCGCGCTTGCTGACTGTGTCCCCTGATCGCGTCCCCCGACGAATCGACCCCAATGACCGGCCCACAAACCACTCCGACGCCCGAGCCCCGCCCCACTTCCTCCTCGGCGCGATCGGGCGGAACCTCGAAGCGCGCTGCCGGCCGCCCAGCGATTCCCCTCGGCCGACTGTTCGGGATCGAGATCGGGCTCGACTGGAGCTGGCTGTTCATCTTCCTGCTGATCACCTTCTCCCTGGCCCAGGGCTTCGCCCACGGCGAGAGCTGGAGTCCGGCCCAGGCCTGGAGCGCGGGGTTGCTCGCGAGCCTGCTGTTCTTCGCCTCGATCCTGCTGCACGAGTTGGGTCATAGCGTGACATCCCAGGCCCTGGGCCTGCCGGTGCGCTCGATCACGCTGTTCATCTTCGGCGGTCTCGCGCGCCTGAGCGGCGAGCCCGAGCGACCGCGGGACGAGTTCCTGATCGCCGCGGCCGGTCCGGCCGTCAGCGTGCTGCTCGGGTTGGGCTTCCTCGGCGCGGCGGCGCTCCTGGGCGGCGACGCCGGCGCCGCCGGCGTCCTGGGCGTGGTCTTCGGTTGGCTGGGCACGACCAACCTCGTCCTGGCCGCGTTCAACCTGGTGCCCGGCTTCCCCCTCGACGGTGGTCGACTGCTGCGCGCCGCGGTGTGGCGGGTCACCGGCGACTTCGATCGGGCCACCCTCGCCGCGAGCGCCGTCGGCTCCCTCTTCGCCTACCTCTTGATCGGCGGCGGCATCGTCATCGCGCTCTTCTTCGGCGCGCTGTTCAACGGCCTGTGGCTGGCCTTCATCGGCTGGTTCCTGCTCAGCGCCGCCCAGGGGAGCGCCCGCAGCGTGCTCATGGAGCGCGAGCTCGGCGGCGTCAGCGTTGCGAACGCCATGGAGCCGGTCGAGCCCGCGGTGGACGGCGATGCCTCGCTCGACGAGGCGCTGGAGGACGTCGTCCTGAGCCAGGGTCGCCGAGCCTTCTTCGTCGCGGAGCGGGGACAGGTCGAGGGCCTGGTGACCCTGCATCAGATCAAAGAGGTCCCCAGGGCGCAGCGCGCCGCGGCCCGCGTGCGCGACGTGATGTTGGGCCTGTCCGACCTCGTCACGGTCTCCGAGGACGCCTCGGTCTGGGACGCGCTCAAGCTCCTGGGCGAGGCCGGGGTCAACCAGGTCCCCGTGGTCCGGGGCGGACAGGTCGTAGGTCTGCTGACCCGCGGCCGGATCCTCGCGATCCTCGAGAACGCGCGCGAGCTGGGGGACACGCGCGGGCAAGCCACGCACCGCGCTCGCCCCGAGGTCGATCCCCACCCGGCCCGACCTCGCCATGTGTGAGCTGTTCGCCCTGTCCAGCCGCCAACCGACGAGGGTCAGTCTGTCCTTCGAGGCGTTCGCCGAGCACGGCGACCCCGGCGGTGAGAACCGCGACGGTTGGGGCATCGCCTACTACCCGGGACGCAGCTCGCGCTTGATGAAGGAGCCCGCTCCGGCAGGGGACAGCGAGTTGGTGCGCTTCATCGAGGTGCACGACTACGCGAGCGGGCTCGTCGTCTCACACATCCGCCACGCGTCCCAGGGGCACATCTCCTTCGACAACACCCACCCCTTCGAGCGCGAGCTCGGCGGGACGTCCCACGTCTTCTGCCACAACGGCGACCTGGGCCAGGAGATTGGGCGGCTGGCCAAGGGTCTCGGCCGCTTCCGCCCCATCGGTCAGACGGACTCGGAACTCGCCTTCTGCTACCTGCTGTCGGCTCTCGAGCCCATGTGGCTCGGAGCTGTCGGGGTGCCGCCGCTGTTGGAGCGCACCGCCGCCGTCCGTGAGTGCGCTTCCCTGTTCGCCGAACTCGGCCAGGCGAACTTCCTCTACGCCGACGGCGACGCCCTGTTCGTCCACGCCCACTGGCGCGAGCCGGCCGACGGCAGCGAAGGACGCGGGCCCGGGTTGCACGTCTTGACCCATCCGCTCGAGACCGCTCCTCACCCCGTCGACGTCCCTGGCATTCGCATTCGACACGCGGCGAGGAACGGCCCCGTCGCCGCAGTCGCCAGCGTGCCGCTCACGTCGGCGCCGTGGGAGCCGATCGAGCAGGGCACGCTCCTGGTCGTACGCGACGGAGTCGTCGTGGATCGCGCTCGGACTTGACGCGCCAGAGCGCGAGATCGAACGCCGCTGGAGCCGATTGCAGCGGGCGTTCGACGCGCCGGCGCACTCCAGCGGTCGACCATGACGGGGGAATGCCGCTCGCGACTGCCACGGGGCTCAGGCGCGCGCCGGGCAGGTGCTCAGGCCGAAGAGCGTGTAGACCGGGCAACTGCCGAGCAGCCCGGTGACGAGCGGCACGACGCCCAACCAGCCCCAGGACGTCCGGGGACCGACGAAGACGATTGCGATCAACCCGAGGCCGATCGCCACGCGGGCCGCGCGTTCGAGGGGGTGTTCGTTGCGGGGGAGTAGCTTCGAGAGCATGGCGGTGGATCCGGTGCTAGTGCTGGTGGGGTGGCGCCGCACGCGGGCGCCGTCGACCCCCTTGGAGACCTGACCCAGCGGAGAGTTCCTCGAAATCCGCACGAGCCGCCCCGCTACCCAGAGCGACGGCGCGGCCGCTCCTCCCCAGGGTCGGCCCCCTGCGCGCGCCGAGGCATGGGTGGGGTACCGCCCCTGGCAAGGGCGCGCCCCGACGTCCGAGCGATGGACGACCAGGGGCCGCGGATGGTCCCTGGCTCCGGGTCGGGATCTTTCTCGGGAAACCCTGTCGGCAGCCAGGGCCACAAGCGGCGTCGAGGGGTGGCGCCGGAAGACCCGGCATTCCCAACGCAACTCCCATCCCCCCAGATCGATGAACACTCCCTTCGCTGCCGCCACCGCGGCGCTGCTGCTCTCATCCACGGCCCTGGCCGGTGACGGTTGGTTCCATCTCGAGCCCCTCTCGCCCGACCTCGGCCAAGGCTCGAATTCCGCCGGCGGTGCGGTCGAGATCTCGAACAACTGGGCCTTCGTGTCGGCCTCCGGCGGAGACCAGGGCGCCCGGGCCGTCCAGGTCTATCGCCGGGACGGCGGGACCTTCGTACCGGTGCAGACCCTCTCCAGCCCCGCACCGACCTCGATGGGGTTCGCCAACGAGATCCTCCAGCGGGGCGACACCCTGTTCGTCGCCGATGCGACCTTCGACATCGAGGTCGCCGAGAATGTCGGCGCCGTCCGCGTCTACCGCCTCGGCGACGACGGCTGGGAGCTGTCCCAGTCTCTGTTCGACACGGTCCTCGACAGCGACGACTACTTCGGCAACTCGCTGGCCGCGGACGGCCCGTGGCTCGCCGTCGGGGTCCGCCAGGCCAACGGCCAGCCGGGCCACGTGGCGGTCTTCCGCGAGGTCGACGGGACCTACGAACACGAAGCGGACCTCGCCAGCGCCTACGGGCCCAACCTCGGATGGTCGGTGGCGATCCAGGCCGCCGAGGACGGGCAGTCGGCCCAGGTGCTGGCGGGCGTGCCCTACTTCGACGCCTCGGCCCAGACCCCCAACACCGGCGCCGTCGTGCCCTTCTTCGTCGCCCCGGGCCAGGTCTGGTCCGGCGCCGCGCTCGAGGCCGCGGGCTCCGAGGCCCACGACCGCTTCGGCGAGACCCTGGCCTTCGCCGGTGACATGCTCGCCGTCGGCGCCGACGGCGTGACGGCCAACGACGTCGACGACGGCGCGGTCTACGTCTACACCACCGACACGAACGGGCTGCTGCCGCAGTTCACCTTCGTGGAGCAGCTCACCCCGGGCTCCGCGAGCGCAGGCTTCGGGAAGGAGCTCGACCTGGATCCCGAGACCGGCCGCCTGCTCGTCGGCGCTCCCTACGCTTACACCACGCCGGACAACAAGCCGGGTCAGGTCTTCGTCTACCGCCCGGAGATCTTCGGCGACGGCTTCGACCTCGAGGAGGAGCTGTGGCACACCGGCGGCGAATGGGGCGATCAGCTCGGCATGTCCGTCGCAGTCTCCGGCGGCTGGGTCCTCGCGGGCGCCCGCTATGGCAACGGCTCCGACGGGGCGGCCTACATCTTCTCCCTGAACTCCAACCAGGCGACCCAGGGCCTGGCGCCGGCCTCGGTGCTGGCCGCCGCCGACTCCTATGGCCCCACCTCCGGCCCGATCTTCAGCGCCAAGACCCTGCCGGTCGCAGGCCAGACCGCCGTCATCGGCGTCGCCCCGGCCACCCCGGGCCACCTGCCCTTCGTGGTCGGCGGCACCGCGCCGACCGCGCTGCCGATCTTCGGTGAGCTGCTGCTGGTCGCCGATCCCGTGATCCTGACCCTGCCCCCCGTCACCCAGTTCGGAAGTGTGGGCACCGGCTGGACCGTGCCGAACGATCCCCTGCTCTATGGCGCCCAGTACTTCGCCCAGTTCTGGTTCGTCGATCCCTTCGCCCTGCCGGGGCTGGAAGTCGAGGCCTCGAACGGGATCCGCTTCACGGTCGGCTTCTGACCATACGGAGTCGCACACCTCGTTGTTGATCAGCAACAAGAGGGTGCCAGGCACGTGAGCATCGAGAGACGCGCACCTCGTCGCTGCCCAGCAGCGGCGAGGTGCGCGGCGTTCGGAGGCGGCTCGGCTCGAGGAAGGCCGGTGGACCGGTCGAACTGGCTCTTGGAATACGTTCGCCGCGCAGACTTCGGAAGCGGTCGCATGGCTCTCCCTCAGAGCGGCGACACGAGTTGGCAACCCCGCGAGCCGGCGCCTTGGCGCAGTCTCGACCTGGTCACGGCACGCGCCTCGGCGTAACCCCCTGCTCCCGCAGCCAGGGCTCGAGGCGCTCGGAGAGGATCGGCAGGTTGTGGCTCGGCACACTCGGGTAGAGGTGGTGCTCGAGGTGGTAGGTCAGCTCGAGCAGGAGGCGGGGAACGAGCCGACCTCGCAGGGTGTGGGTCTGGCTGACTGGGGTGTCGCCGTAGTTGCGATGCGGCAGGTGCACCGTCAGCAACGGGTAGCTCCAGCTCCCGACCAGGGCCATGGCGAAGTACGCCGAGGCGGAGGGCCAGCGACCGAGTGCCACGACGGCCGCCACGGCGGCGACGAGGAACCAACTCGCCTCGGCCAGCAACCACGCTCGCTCGGCTCGACGGCCCCGCGCCCGATGGAAGGCCCACCACCACAGGCGCGGCAGGAAGCAGGGGGCCTCGAGGATCGCCCCCAGCCAGCTCCCCTTGGCCGGGGCCCCCTCCGGGTCGTCCGACCCCGGAAACACCAGGTGGTGGCGACGATGGGTCCATCGATAGGCGTGGCCGCTCTCGAAGAGCACCGCGCCCAGTAGGGCCAGTGCCCACTCGGTCCCACGGCGGTCGAGGCCCAATGCGCCGTGGACGACGTCGTGGGCCGCGGTGACGACCGAAAGGAAGAGCGGGACCATGATCAGCGGCAGGGCCCAGTAGTGGCCGCACGCCGCGGCGATCACATAGGCGGCAACCAGCCAGATCGGGCGCGAGAGCGTCCTCCACCGCTGCCGCCGACTCGTCGCCAGGAGGTCGTTCCCCAGCGACTCGAGCCACGGCGGCTGCGAGGCCGCGGGCGCGCGAACGCCAGCGCTCACCCGACCTCCGACCCCAGCTCGGCCAGCACGTTCCTCGCGGCCACTCGACTGCCGAGGACGCTGGCCACGGTGCCCAGTCCAGGCCAAGTCGTGTCCCCCACGAGGTGGAACCCCGGCACTCCGATGTCCTGGGGAATGGCCCGTAGGTTGGCGTTGCCGAGGTGAAGCCGATACCCGCCGACGGCCCCTCGCGGCCGGCCGACGAAGCGCAGGAAGGTGCGCGGGGTCCCCGTCTCGACCACCACGGGATTGCGAGCGAGGTCGGGGTAGACGCGGCGCGCCAGGCCGATCAGGCGCTCCTTGGCTGCCTTCTTGGCCCGTGCGTACTCTCGCGGTTCGAGCCCTTCCCAGGCATCGAGCTCGCAGTGCGTCGACACCATCACGACCCGGTGGCCCGCAGGGGCGCTGGCGAGGTCGCCCGGCGCGGAGACCGAGACGAACATGTTGTTGCCCATGCCGAGGGGAGCGTCGTAGTCGTGGAGCAACTGGTGGTGGGTCCAGCGGGGGCCCTGCACTTCCGCCTCGGGGACGCCGAGGTACACCACGACGGCTCCGCCGACCGCTTCGGAATTCCGCATCAGGTGCGGCGCCAGCCGCCGAGCGACGGGCTCGGAAGCGACGCGCGCCGTGAGCTCGGCCGGCAACGCGCTGACGACCTGCCGAGCCGTGAACGTGCCGCGGCTGGTGTCGACGACGAAGGACCGACCGGCCGCCGACACGCGCTCGACCCGGCAGCGGGTGACGAGCCGGCCTCCGAGGCTGTGATAGTGAGCGACGAACCGCCTCCAGAAGCCGGCCATGCCCCCGCGCGCGCGCGTGAGGCCGGCGCCGCGAATCGTGATCCCCAGTGCCGCATTGACAAGCGGGGCCGTGTCGACCCTCCCATGCACGGTGTCTTCGACGAGCATTCCGAGGAAGGCCCTCAGGGGCCGGTCGGCGTCGAGGCCGTGACGCCGGAGGAGGTCGCCGAGGGTCCAAGTCAGGTACCGCGCCCGCAGGCTCTCGCGCACACCGACCGCGCGCGCCGCCCGGGCGAGGTCGCCGAGTCCGTGGATCGGCAGGGAGCCGCCCCGGCGACTGACCCTCCAGAAGGTGCTCGCGATGGCGTCGAGCGTCTCCCAGAACCGGCGGTGCCCCGCCGAACTACCGAAGGCCGCCAAGCGCGTCTCGCTCCACTTGTCCGGATCTCGATCGAGGTCGACCGTGCGGTCGGGGAGCCAAGCGGTGTAGCCGGGCAGGGCTTCTCCGTCGACCGCGCCCAAGCCGATCTCATCCAGGAGCTCGCCCCCTACGCCGCCGGGTCCGAAGTCGACCAGCGTGGTGGCACCGGCGTCGAAGGTGAAGCCGCGGCGACGGAACCAGCCCGCGCACCCGCCGGGCGTCGCGTGCGCCTCGAGGACCACCGTGGAGACGCCCCGCGCTTGCAAGCGGGCGGCGGTGGCCAGCCCCGCCATGCCGCCGCCGAGCACGACCACGTCGCTCGCGCCGCTGGCGATCGAATCCGCCTCTCGGGCTGGAGCGGCCGCGCGTCGATCGATCCACGGCGTCGCGGCCCTGGCTTCGGAGATCGCCATGCCTCAGCTCGGCCGCTTCGCCCGCCGCTTGGTGGCCTTGACCAGCAGGCTCAGTCCGAGCTTCTCGACGACGCCCCCGCGCAGGAAGGCCTGGGCCATGTCGTCCGCCACCTTCACGATCGCCCGGACCGTCTCGAGACGCTCACGGACGTGCACGGACTCCGCATCCTTCGACCCCGAGAGCTCGGGGAGCCAACGGTCCACGTGCTCGAGGATGGGGTCCCACTCTCGCCGCTTGCGGGTCGCGACGATCGTCCGCACGACGCGCTCGACGTCGGTCTCCACGCGCCACTGGACCTGGCGCGAGCGCGGCTGCCTGACGGGAGCGGCCAGGCCCCACTCCCGGAGCTCCCTGGTCGCCGTCGAGACCGCTCCGGCACTCATCGCCAGCCCCTCCCGCAGCTCCTGGGCCGTGGCGCCCTCCTCGAGGGTGAAGAGGTGGGCGAAGGCCCGCGCAGCGGCGGGCGAGATGCCCCAGAAGCTGGCGAGTTGCCCCCAGAGCTCGGTGAACTCAGCACGGACCTGATCGGCATTCGACATGGCCGCGCCAGCCTAGCACCCAGTTCAGAAGTTTCAGTTCACTCTGAAATCTCGAACGTTGCCATTACCTTCAACTCACTCCCTCGCCCGCTGGTTGAGCCGCGCCGACCTGAGCTCGGGCTCAATCCCCCGCTCGATCAACCTCGGCCGGGAGTCGGCCGCGGCGACTCCACGTCCTCCTGCAAAGCCCCTCGCCAGGAGCAACGCGGCCAGGGGAAGGACGACGGCATAGCCCAAGACGCCGACCCTCTGCAGCCCCATGTCCCCCACCGCGGGCCCCGCCGTCCCCGCCAGGCACAGGACGCCGCTCGCGACCAGCGCACGTCGCGCTCCGAGCCACGCGGCGTCCATCGCGGCCGCAGCGAAGACCAGCGCCAGGCCGAGGAAGAGGTCCCAGGCCAAGAGCTCCGCCGCGTAGGCCGTCGAGGGCCACGCGATCGCGCCGCCGCCCACCTGCCGCCCGGCCGTCAGCCCCACGAAGTGCACGGCGCAGGTGGTCCCGGTGAAGAGCGCGCCGAAGGCCAGGGAGACCTCTCGCTCGAGGCCCGAATCCAGCAGCAGGATCTCCTGCCGGCCGGGCGCGAGCGCGACCAGCTCGCCCTCGTGCGAGAGAGCCCACGGGTCGGAGACTCGCAGGCCCTCGATGCGCCGCTCGGCGAGCATCCCGCCGCCCTCCAGTGACCAGCGCCGCAGGAACGGATCGGTACTCGGACCCGCCGTGAAGGCGAAGCGGCCGTCGGGCGAGATCGCTGCGGTGGTGCACCCGCCGGTCCCGCTCGGCGATTGCCACACCAGCTCGCCCGTACCCGCGTCCCGAACCGTCGCGCGGTCGATGGTGGTCGACAGCCGCAGCTGCGGCTCCGTGCACCTGCTCCATCCCGGCCCCTCGACCGGCTGCGCGAGCTTCTCGGTTCCTGGCGGGCCCCCAGCCCGCCGAGAGATTGCAAGATCGTGGGTGCCGCGCAGCCCTCGACGGACCCGGTAGCGGTGGCACCGTCCACAACTCCCCCATGCACGACTCACCCCGACCCGACGGAATCGGCGACTCCGACGCCGGCCGCGACCCCATCCGAGCCGCGCGCTCGGAGGCCGAGCAGGGTGGGGTCGAGCCCCCCGCCCCCGCCGCGATCGGCGAGCGGGCCGGCGACACGATCGACCGTTACAAGCTGCTCCAGGAGCTCGGCGAGGGCGGCATGGGCACCGTCTGGATGGCCGAGCAGCGCGAGCCCGTCGTGCGCCGGGTCGCGCTCAAGATCATCAAGCTCGGGATGGACACGCGCGAGGTCGTGGTCCGCTTCGAGGCGGAGCGCCAGGCCCTGGCGCTGATGGACCACCCGCACATCGCCAAGGTGCTCGACGGCGGGGCGACCCGCTCCGGGCGGCCCTACTTCGTGATGGAGCTCGTCAAGGGCACGCCGATCACCGAGTACTGCGACACCGCCCGCGCCGGCCTGCGCGAGCGGCTCGAGCTGTTCGTCAAGGTCTGCGAGGCCGTCCAGCACGCCCACCAGAAGGGCGTCATCCACCGGGACCTCAAGCCGGGCAACGTACTGGTCACCCTGCACGACGGCGTGCCCGTGCCGAAGGTGATCGACTTCGGCATCGCCAAGGCGACCAGCGCCGAGTTGACGCAGAAGACCATGTTCACCCAGCACGCCCAGATGCTGGGCACGCCGGAGTACATGGCCCCCGAGCAGGCCGAGCTGAGCGGCCTCGACATCGACACTCGCGCGGACGTCTACTCCCTCGGCGTCCTGCTCTACGAGCTCTTGACCGGCACGCGCCCCTTCGACATCCGCGAAGTGCTCGAGCGGGGCTTCGACGAGCTCTTGCGCACGATCCGCGAGGACGATCCCGAGCGCCCCTCGACCCGCGTCTCGACAATGGGCGCGAAGGCCTCCCCCGTCGCGGCCGGCCGGCAGGTCAACGTCGAGAACCTGAGCAAGCGCCTGCGCGGCGACCTCGACTGGGTCGTGATGAAGGCACTCGAGAAGGACCGCAACCGACGCTACGAGAGCGCCAGCGGGTTCGGGGCCGACGTCGCGCGATTCCTGCGCGACGAGCCGGTCCTCGCGGCGCCGCCCGGCGGCGTCTACCGCCTGCGCAAGTTCGTACGGCGCCGCAAGAAGACCGTCGTGGCGGTGACCACGATCGCGTTCCTGCTCGTCGGCGGCTCGATCGGCACCGGCGTCGGCTGGTGGAACACCCAGCGCGCGAACGAGGCGCTGAGCGAGGCCCTCGAGGCCAAGGACGACGCGCTCGCGGAGAAGGACGATGCGCTAGCGGAAGAGGAGCGGCAGCGCGGGCTGGCCCAGGAGAGCGCGGCCCGCGCCCGTGAGGCTGAGCAGGAAGCCCTCGCCCGGGCCGACGAGCTCGAGCGGGTGACGGCATTCCAGTCGAGCCAGCTCGCCGAGCTGGACGTCGCGCTGATGGGGATCCGCCTGCGACGCTCGCTGCTCGACGCCGTCCCCGACGACCAGCGCGAGGCGCTGTCCGCGGGCCTCGCGCCGGTCAACTTCTCGACCATCGCCCTGCGAGCCCTCGAGCAGAACCTCTTCGAGCGCACGGTCGAGGCCATCGACGCGCAGTTCGCGACGCAGCCGCTGATCCGCGCCCGACTGCTCGCGACCTTGGTCAGCACGCTCCAGGCCCTGGGGCTACCGGAGGCCGCGGGCGCTCCAGCCCGGCGTGCGCTCGACATCCGGCGCGCGGAGCTCGGCGACGCGCACCCCGCGACCCTCGAGTCGCTCTACCAGCTGGGCCGGCAGCTGTACGACGAAGGGCGCTTCGAAGAAGCCGAGACGGCGCTCCGTGGGGCTCTCGACGGCCTGCGCCGCCTGCATGGGGACGACCAGCTCGAGACCCTCGGCCCGCTGGTCAACCTGGGGAACGTGCTCCAAGCCCAGGGGCGATACGACGAGGCTGTGCTGCTCTTCGAGGAGGTCGCCGAAGTCCGGCGCCGCCTCCTGGGCGACGAGGACCCGCAGACCGCCCGCTCGGTCGACATTCTGGGAACCCTGCTGAGGAGCGTCGGTCGACTCGACGAGGCCGAGCCCTTGCTCCGAGAGGCCCTCGACGTCCGTCGCCGACAGCTCGGCGACGAGCACCGCGACACCCTGTCGTCGTTCCTGCACCTCGGTGGCCTGCTCCAGGCCCAGGGCCACCTCGACCTGGCCGAGCCCTACTTCCAGCAGGCCCTCGACGGCAGACGGCGCCTGCTCGGCGACGAGCACCCCGAGACCCTGAAAGCGATCAACAACCTCGGCGGCCTCTACCATGCGCAGGGACGCCTCGACCTGGCGGAGGCGCACTTCCGGGAGGCGATGGAGGGTTGGCGGCGGATCCTCGGCGACGAGCACCCCCAGACCCTGAAGGCGATGAACAACGTGGGCGCCGTGCTCGGTCCCCTCGGGCGACTCGAAGAGTCTGAGGTCCTCCTCCGCCAAGCCCTCGAGGGCTGGCGCCACACGCTCGGCGACGACCACCCCGACACGTTGCTCGCCATCGACAACTTCGGCTACCTGATGGAGCAACAGGGCCGGCTCGACGAGGCCGATCCCTTCTACCGCGAGGCCATCGAGGGCCGCCGGCGCGCGCTCGGTGACGACCACCCCCACACGCTCGCCTCGATCACCAACCTGGCCTTCCTGCGCCAGGCCCAGGGACGGCTCGAGGAGGCCGAGCCCCTTTACCGCGAGGCCCTCGAGGGGCGGCGACGCGTCTTGGGTGAAGAGCACCCCAAGACCCTCGCCTCGATCCACTACCTGGCTGTCCTGTACGAGGCCCAGGGCCGCCTCGACCTGGCCGAGACCTACTACCGTGAGGCGATCGACGGCCGACGCCGTGTGCTCGGCGACGAGCACCCCCAGACGCTCGAGTCGATCCGCCGCTTGACCGAGCTCGACGAGCGGCGCTAGCGGCCCGTCGCCGTTGGCGGGAGCGGCCTCGATCGAGGGCGGGACCGATGACGTCACACCGGGGGACTCAGGACTCCGGGCGTCACGGTCGCCGTCTCGGGTTCGTTCCTCGGCACGCTCGCCGGGCCTGCGCCGGTATGGCTCGAGACTCGCGACGATAGGAGGGTCGTCGCGGAGTAGCCGAATGCGACCAGGCGGCCCAGCTGGCGCGGCACTGCCCGATTCAGCCCAACGGCTGCGAGGTCGGCGCAGGGCTTGCCCCCGCCCGCCGATCGTGCGCCATCGATGCCGCGCTCGGCCGCCTCGCGGCATCTTGCCTGGAGCAACAGCCTCGCCCGTCGTGCCTCGCTCCCGATCCGCCGCGCGCCGGTTCCAGTGAACCGTCGCCCTGGAGCAAGGGTCGAGACGGGACCCGATGAATCGATTGTCATCAGGCCCGTCGGCCAGCTCTCGGAGTCTGAGGCCATCGCTCGCCAGCTCACCCATCGAGGAGCTTCGATGACACTCGGCCGCCTCGCTCTGATCGTCCCGTTCGCCCTCTCCCTCTCGACGACGGCCACCGCGCAATGCACGGGGACCGACTACTCGATCCTGTCGCACTCCGCCGGATCCCGCCCGAACGAGGTGGCTCTCGGGGACCTCGACGGCGACGGCGCGCTCGACGCGGTGACGGCCAACCGCGGCTGCTACAACTACCTGCTCGACCAGTGGGAGGGCTTCGGCGTCAGCGTGCTCCTGGGCGACGGAGCCGGCGGCTTCAGCGCGCCGATCCACTACCCCTTCGCCGTGGGGCACGCCGAGCTGACCGGCGTCGACCTCGGCGACGTCGACGGGGACGGCGCGCTAGACCTGGTGACCGTGAACTATCTGGCCGGCTCCATGACCCTGCTGCGGGGCCTGGGCGACGGATCCTTCACCGCGGCGGGCAGCCTGTACGCGGGCTCGTATCCCAGTCGGGTCGCGCTCGGTGACATCGACGGCGACGGTGACCTCGACGTCGCGGTGTCCAACAAGACGAGCGTGCGCCTCTACAACAACCTGGGCGCGTTCGCCTTCAGCGCCTTCCCGACCCTCGCGCCCGAGGCCTACCGCGCCGCCGTGGCCTCGGTCGCCGGCCACCTGGGGCACGGCGACACCCTCGACTTGCGTCGCGCCCAGCTCTTCCCGCTGACCGCCGAGGAGACGCTCGCCTCGTGAGCGCGCGCGGCCCTCACCCTCCTGGGGAGCGGATTCCCGCCTCCGCCAACCGCGTCAACCGCGGCGGCAGACTCGACGACACCGCCCGCAACGCACACTCGGCGAACCGCAACAACAACTCGCCGGCGGCACGGAACGAAAACCTCGGCCTCCGTGCCGCCAAGGCACCTCGAGGCCCGATCGCGAGTGAGCGCACGAGCGCCTCCCCCGCGCAGCGCGCGCGTGTGCCCAGATCCGCTGCCCGTGCCGCCGGCGCGCATGCACGCCGACGGCCGAATTCACCGGCCGACTCGACTCGCAACACGTGGAGACGCGACCGGCTCCGGCGGGGTGCTCACGCGGACAGTTGCCGTCAACGCGACTTCCCGATCTCGATCAAATCCTCGCCAGCGCGCAGCGCCTTCACCAACCTCGATCCGTGCTCGGCGAACACCTCTCGAAGCCGCTCTTTCGTCGTGTTGCCGATCGTGAGCCATACGATCTGAGGCGGAGGCCCAAGTCGGCCGACCAGCTCGACGAAGTCGGAGTCCTTGGTGAGGACGACGGCACCAGCCTCCCGCGCTCGATCGAAGATCACCTGGTCGGACGCATCGCGCAGCCCAAGATCACGCAGGGCCTGGGCTTCGACGTTGAGCTCGCTCGCCAACCACGGCGCGAGCGCCGGCGGCAGCTGCGCGTCGAGCCAGAGGATCACGCCGCGAAGTACGGATGATCGAGCCGTTTGCTCGCGTACTTGAGAACCGCGGAGACGTCCTCGAGTTCGAGGTCAGGCAGCTCCTCGACCACCTGCTCGGCGCTTAGTCCAGCCGCCAAGAGGTCGAGCACGTCGGTGACCCGAATCCGCATCCCCCGGATGCAGGGCCGACCGCCGCACTGCTCGGGGTCGACGGTGATGCGCGGAGCGATCTCGGTCATGGCCGCTCGATCGTAGCGCAGAGCGGCTCGATGGCCATCAAGATGGTCGGGGCGTGAGGATTCGAACCTCCGACCTCTGCAACCCCATCGCGGGCTGAACAGGGGCCTTCGCGGCGCCACAACTCGAAGCGGGATATGTACTTGGGCGACGGTAGCGCGGCGCGTCGGTGGCCGCAAGTCCACGCATCTACAGGCATCTGCAGGCGTCCAGGAGCAGGCTCGCGCACCCTGGGCGTGGACGTTCCACGGCCATTCCCGCGAAGCAACGTCGGAAGAGGGCCGTCTCGGATCGCTGACGGCCACCTGGTGACCAGCAGCCTCAGCTCCCGTGGTCCGAATACGCTCCTTCAGGCCGCGGTCAGGGCTCCCGAGCGCCATTGCAGGTCCGCAAGGGGGGTTGCAGAACACAGCCGCCCCCACAACGCCAGAGCGCTCAACCCTCTTGCCCACAATTACTTAGGGCATTGTCGGGCGGATTCTGACATCCTAGAACCGGATAGATTGCGGTCGGCCGGCGGCGACTTGCCCCTTCGGGACCATTGCTGCCCTGCTGACCGTGCCGGCTACGAGGCGGTCCGGCCAGATGGGCTCACCGGACGCGTACGCGACTTTGGGGTTCACCCAGCGCACTCGGTCAACCGGGGCGCCCTACCCTGTTGGGTTGCTCGCTCCTTCGAGCCCCCTGCAGATAGAGCCTGGGCCTCTGGCTGGCCTCTGACGCGAGTCGCCAGCGTCACCGTGGCGGATGCCACTGACCGGCCACATCCGCCCTAAACGTCGAATTCAAAAACACTTAGCAAAAACCAGAGGCGTCCCCTCCGACCCTCAAGGATGCCAGATGCGCAAGTTTCTGGGCGTTGTACTCAACACACAACGTTGTGCCCGTCGTACAACACCCAGTCCCCCCCCCTCTAGCCCTTCACACCGACTTCGTCATCTGACCGACAAGGAGCAGGAATGACCACGAGCAACCTCTTCGGCGACCTAGTTCGCTCGCTTCGCCACAAGCACGGGAAGTCGCTTCGAAGCTTCTGTCGAGAGAACAACCTCGACCCGGCACGCATCAGCAGGATCGAAAGAGGACTTGCGCCGCCTCCGAGTTCGAAGTCCACGCTGACACACCTAGCTGGCGCCCTCCACCTCGAGCGAGGCACTGAGGACTGGGAATCCTTTTTTGATGCTGCATCGATTCAGGCCCATCGCCTCCCAGAGGGGCTTGAGGAGCATGTGGTCGCGAAGCTCCCGCTGTTCTTCCGAACTTTGCGGAACGCGGCGATCGACGAACACCAGCTGGATGAGATTGTTGACGTCGTGCGCCGGCACTGCGAATCGGACTCAGCGGAAGACTGAAAGGCTGGAACGAAGTTGGAAGAGTTCAAGCCTGACTATCTCAGCTACGAGGACGTGCGGCACGCAGCCTCCGCTTTCCTCGACCGGCACAATCCCGATCGAGAGATTCCGGTTCCGATCGAAGACATCGTCGAATTCAACCTTGGAATCAACATCGTCCCTGAAGAGGGGCTGATGTCTCGACTACGTGTAGACGGATTCACATCAGGCGACTGCAAGGACATCGTTGTGGACGCGGGAATCTATCACGCTGAGAGCACGAATCGATACCGCTTCACCCTCGCGCATGAAGCCGGGCACATCGTCCTGCACGAGCGGTTCTACCAGGGACGTGGATACTACCTTGTCGAGGGCTGGAAGCGCCTGTACTCCACGATGGACGGCGACTCCCACCGATACTTTGAGATTCAGGCGAACTCTTTTGCAGCGCTCGTCCTAATGCCCTCACCGGAGTTCAACACCTGTGTTGAAGAGATTGCTCGCCGCTCGCTCTCCGAGCTCGGAGCTGAACAGGATGCGATCCGACTCGACGCAATCGCTGACAAGCTCGCTTCGCACTTTGGAGTATCCAGCGAAGCGGCATCGCACAGGCTCCATGCCGAACTGAAGGCCGTTTCCGGCTGACAGCTGCGTCCTGCTGACAGCTGTGCTACCCGGCAGAAGAACACCTGCTAAACAGCCCAGGTGATCCGTCATGAGTCCTGTGACCGGAGTTGTTCCGGCTCACAACCCACAGGAGTGGACTCATGGTGGCAAGACTCTACGGGCCGCCGGTCGCGTTGGGAGAACTCGAAGCGGAGCTCTCGGCGGCAGCTGACCGGCAGCTCGACCTTCCCGTCCGTGCGGACGAAGTCCGGATGGACTCGGCGCGGATGCTGCGGGTGCAAGGCGTGCCGCATCCGATGCGTCGCGAAGCGCTGGACCAGCTCGCGGCGAGGGTACGGATCCCGGCGACCTATCTGCATCGGTGTCCGGACGACCTCGTCGCGCTGAACGTCAACCGCTGGCTCGAGCGCCTGAGCGGCGAGCTACTGATACGTATCGAAGGCGACGAGGTCCGCGCGGTGCTCTCAGCGCGGTACCAGCCGGTGTCGCACCTCTCGCTCGTACGGACTGTGCTCGAGCAGGTGCCCGACGACACCCCGGCGCGCTACGAACTCTCGCCGCTGCACTTCGTCGCGCAGGTCCTCACCCCCACCGCGCTGTCCGACGACGGCATGCACGGCGGCCTCTACCTCGGCAACTCGGAGACCGGGCACCGCGTCGTCGAGCTGCATGCGCTCGTCTACCGCGTGATCTGCCTCAACGGGCTGATCCTGATGGACAGCGCCTCGACTCTGCGGCGCCGGCACACGAAGCGCGCCTCCGACACGCTTGACGAAGCGCGCTCGATGGCGCGAGAAGCGTGGCAGACCGCGAGCCGGCTGCCGGGCCGCTTCGAGGCCGTCCGATCGGTTCGTGTGCCCGACCCGGAAGCCGCGCTCGACCGGATCGCGGTTCGGTACCAGCTCGGTCCGGACCTGGGTCGAGCCCTGATCGACGCCTACCGGATCGAGCCGGGCAACAGCCTCTTCGACGTGATCAACGCGGTCACGCGGGCTGGCAACGCGCCGCAGCTCGAACTGACGGACCGCACCGAGCTCCAGCAGCTCGGCGGTCGCATCCTCGACCTCGCCGAGCGAGGCGAGCGGTGGCTCTGAGCCGTGCCGGCTCGACGCCTTCGCCGCGTCGTCAGCCGGCTGCAGGAGGTGGTCGCCGAGGGACCGGAGGTCGTGAGCTACGGCTCGGACGCGATCTCCCCCGAGGCGGCCTACGCCTGCCTGCGGCCGGTGCTCGACGACCGGCCCACGGAGGAGTTCTGGGTGCTGCTGCTCGACGGGCGGCATCGAGTCCTCGGACTCGCGCAGGTGACGGTCGGCACGCTCACGGCGTCCCTGGTCCACCCGCGTGAGGTCTTCGGGCCGGCGATCCGACTCGGCGCGGCCGGGCTGATCGTCGCCCACAACCACCCGTCGGGTGACCCCGAGCCCTCCACCGAGGACCTCGAGGTGACCCGGAGGCTGCTCGAGGTCGGGAAGCTCGTCGGCATCCCACTCCTCGATCACCTCGTGATGGGAGACGGCTCGTTCGTCTCCCTTCGTCGCCGGATGGGCTTCTAGCTCTCACCCGGCTCCCTGGCAGGCCCGTGACACCACCCGTTGGTGCCACGGGCCTTCTTCGTATCCACCCTGACCCGAAGGAACCGATCCCATGATCGTCCGGCTCGAAGTGAGCGCGTCTGAGAAGATCAGCGCGCGCTCGCAGTACGAACCCAACAACTACTCCGTCCTGGTGTCCGTCGACCAGCTGTCGATCGAGCACCCGGACGAGCTGCTCGGCCAGGCGGACATTCTGTTCCGCCGCGCCAAGGAGGCCATCGACAACGCCAAGCGCCTCGACGGGCTCGACGGCGTTCCCCGCCAAGCCGTGGCAGTAGCTGCTACTGCGAACGGACGCTCCCAGCCGCCCAACCGCGTGGCTGCCTACAACGGGGCCGCGGGCGGCACGCCGCGAGCGACCGACAAGCAGCTCCAGCTGATCCATCGGCTGGCGCACTCGAAGCGACTCGACCGGGATGGGCTGGAGGAGCTCTGCCTGGAGGCCACCGGGCACCCCAGCCACGAACTCTCCAAGTTCGACGCCTCGCGCGTCATCACGGCCCTGCAGGGCGGGAGGGACTCGTGACTGTGAACGACAGCTCCAGGATCCAGGTCAGCGCCTCGCGCCTGAAGACCTGGCTGATGTGCCCCCTGCGCTGGGCGGCAGTCTACCTGGAGGGCAAGCCCCTGCAGATGACGCCGGCCATGGCCTTCGGGCGGGCCCTGCATGCGGCCCTGGAGGAGCTGCACCGCGCGCGGTGGCTGGGGCGCGCGCCCGAGGACCTTGTGGCCGTGTTTGTTGACGTCTTCGGCGCGCACACCGTGCTGGCGGAGGACGTGGACGCGTCGGCACCGACCGACCCCGCTCGCGCGGTCCTCAAGCAGAGCGAGCTTGAGAAGGCTCTCCTCCATGCGCGGGAGCTCACCGCGCACTATCTGGACCGATTCCCCGACGAGGGCGTCGAAGCGGCGGAAATCAAGCTCCACAGCGCCCTGGTGGATCCTGTGACCGGCGAGGACCTCGGAGCCGACCTGACCGGCGTGGTCGACCTGATCACGGCGGACGGCCGGGTCGTGGACATCAAGACCACGGCGCGCGCTTCGGGGGAGCTCCAGACGGTTCTCGGCCACCAGCTCCAGATCGACGCCTACCGGTACCTGCTACAGGCACACCGACCGGAGGCGGCCCTGGCCGTGGCGGAGATCCGCAGCCTGATCCGCGGCAAGCTCTGCCGTCTGGAGGTGACCGAGATCCCCACGCGGGGGCTCGGGGCCTTCATGGCGATGGTGCGGGCCTACCTGGCCGACGTGCGGTCGGGGAAGCTGCTCCCTCGGCCGAGCTTCCTGTGCTCGCCCTCGTGCCCTGCCATCAGCAGTTGCTGCCAGCACCACGGGCTGGAGGTGCCGGCATGACGAAGGCGGATGCGAAGGCGGATGCGAAGGAGCTCGCGAAGGTCATCGCCGGTGCGGTGGCCATTGCCCTGGTGCAGTACTACGGGGCCAAGCGCCTGCCGCCGCGGCGGTGAGGTGCGCCGAGGTGGCCGTCAGGTCTCCTCGGTTTTAGTCAGCGCCAGGACTCAGGAGCGAATCTGGCGGCTGGTGTCCTCCCTAGACTGCTCTCGGAGGGACCACGACTAGACCTGGCGACTCGCGGCGCGAGCACCGCCACTGCCCAGATTTGCACTTGGACAACGACTTCATTACTGACGACGAGCTCTTCGGCGACCTGGACGCCAGCCGTGATCGCAGACAGGAGGCTCGGCTGGCCGCCGAACTGGTCTTTGGTGAAGGCCCCCCCGAGGGGTCCGTGATCATGGTTGCGACCTCGCCCCGGGGCCCTTGGCGAGGCGTCCACACCATCGACGAACTCGTCGAGCAGATCGTCGCGGGAACGGCACGCTCGATCGGCATGGCGACGATGCCCTCTGACCTTGAGAACGGGAATCGGGGGGGCAACGGCCAGGCGGTGTCGCTCCAGGCGTTCTGGATGGACGTCGACTGCAAGGACAGGGGCGATTACCCACCGCGTGAGGTAGCCGCCCCTCTCCTCGCAGATTTCCCGATCCAACCGTCAATCGTGACGAACACTGGCGGCGGGTACCACGTCTTCTGGGCGCTCGAGGAACCGTTGGACCTTCGAGACGCCAAAGACCGCGCGGTCGCCGAGCGGCTTTCCTACGGGCTCCAGGCGTACTACCGGGCGCAGCTGCGCCCTCGTGGCTTCAAGCTCGATAGGACCCAGGAGATGGCTCGCGTGCTGATGCTGGCAGGCGGGTTCCACCACAAGCCCGACTACGGGCAGGACTTCCAGATCCGAGTCGTTCGCCAGCTGAGCTCGTTCGCGTCGTACAACCCTGCCGACCTCGAATGGGTCGCTGAACTCGGCTGGCAGCAAGCCGACGAAGACGGTGAGCTACCCCCCAGCGGCGGATCAAGCGGGAGTTCTGGGCCTCGACGTGCGGGCCCCTACAACCCTGTCGTCCGACGAGCCGTCGAGGCGCTTCAGCAGAGTTGGCCCATCCGAGGAGAGGTGAAGGATCTCGTCCTGCCGATCTTCGACCGCTGTCCGGTCTGTGCGGGCAGGCGCTCCAAGTCCCCTGGGCACGACCTCGGCACCGCGCACGTCCAGCCAGGTAGAGGCCACCTGGTCTGCAAGCGGGGCAACTGCGAGGCTTCCGAGCCCGGACTGCCCTTCGAGGAATGGGTGCCCCTCGTCCTACCGGATCACGCACCTGACCTGCTGGCGGAGTGGGAGGCAGCGAAGTCGGTGCAGCTCTACCGGCCAGGCACGACAGCTACCAGCCGCAGCATGTCCGACGCCGGCAGCCTTCGTGACGTCTTCGACCAGGCACTCAATTTCATCGACTCCCCCGTACCAGGAGCCGGGTCCGACCAGGAGGCCCCGCCGCGTTCCCGGGTCGCGCTACTTGCGCCAACGACTGGCTCGGGGAAGACACGGCTGATCCGCAAACTCGTCCGCGAGGGTCGCCAAGTCATCTACGCCGCCCCGAACCACGACCTGGCGGCGGAGTTCGCGGAGCCGTTCAGTGAGAGTGACTTCAGGGTCTGGCACGCGAAGGGCGCCCCGACAGCGTGCCGGTTTCCCGACGCGTTCCGAAGGTACGGCGCACGCCGAGATTGGCGCTACACCGCATGCGAGGGCTGCAAGCACCAAGTCCCGACGAAGGACCAGTGCGAGACCTGGAAGGACCCCGGAGAGGTCGACCTCGTCGTGACCTCGCACGACAACCTGGGCGCAGTACGGGAGAAGCTCGGCGACGAGTGGCTCGTGATCGTCGACGAGTTCCCGGATGTGCTCGACGAGGAAGCGATCCCGGCGGGCGACGTGAGACGATGCCAAGTCCGAGTGCCAGGCACACCTCCAGGGGTCATCGACGCCCTAAACCGGCAACTGGTCGATCTCGAGAATCGCGGACGTGCGGAGATGGCCCGGCTCGGAACAAGACAACGCGAGACGCCGATCCGCTGGCTTGAAGAGACCCTCAAGGCCGATACCGAGTTCGGAGCGACGTTCCGCCTGACGCTGAACTTGGTCAGCACGCTGGACAAGCCCGACGGTGAGCAGCTGCGCACCTCGTCCGCCGATCCGGCAACGATGCAACATCCCTCGACAGCGCGCCTCTGGAGCGTACTTGCCCGGATGACCGATCCGTCCGGACAAGTGAATGAAGCCAGCGAGGAAGTCGGTTTCGCGGGCGCTATCACCCTGCGCGAAGGAGAGAACGGCATTGAATGGGTCTTGCGCCGCCCGAGCGGCGTGGTCATGGCGCTCGACCGCGCTGTAATCCTGGATGCGACCGGCGGGTTGAACGGATCGCTGCTCGAGGCGCTGGTCGGCCGCGAGTCCGTTGGGCACTTCGGTCTCCGCGTCATCGAGCCCGCACTGGGGCACCGCCGGTTCCACGTGAAGACGGGCAGCATGTCGAAGACGCAGCTGGGCAAGGAAGGCGACCCGGCAGGTCGGGTGACGGCCGCCCTCAAGAACATGCTCCGCCAGCTCCCGAAGGATGTTGTCGAGCGCCTAGAGCGCCCCGATGTGAAGATCGGTCTGATCACCCACAAGTCCCTCGTCGAGCAGCTGGAGCGGCGCTTGCCCGAGGTCCTGTGCGGCCGTTGGACCGTGGGCTACTACGGCAAGGACGACCGGGGTACGAACCGGTTCGAGGGTGTCGACGCGCTCATCACGGTCGGAGATCCCTACGCGAACATTGGCTCGACGTCGATCGAAGCCGAGCTCCTCGACCTTCACCCTGGCCGTCGGATCGAGGAGCACGTGCAGGCGCTCCTCGTCCAGGCGCACGGCCGAGCAAGGTCGCTCCGGGCGACTAGGCCACAAGCCTTGATCCACCTCGGCCGCAGGCTCCCCTGCGAGTGGCGGGACTACCAGTACGAGGTGATAGAGCTCCCGATGGGGCGGCCGCGGACCGCGCCGAACGAGCGAACGCGGGCACTCCTCACCGCACGCCGCCGGAACCGTCAGCCGATCAGCTCCATCACAATCCGGCAGGTCGAGTGCCACGAGCTATCCGCCGCCGGTGGCATGGGCGAGACGGCCTACTCGTTCAGCCCGTACGTTGCCTCGCCGACCATGAACGACCGGACACTACGCCGCATGGTCGCCGATGTCGCCGTCGACCCCGCGTTCGGCTCGCCGTACACGTGCTTCGATTGCGTCACGGCAAGCGGCTCGCTCACGCTCTACGCCTACGAAGCCGACCCGGCCGCGATCCCGCACGCGATCGAGGATCACGGGATCACCCTGCGCGAAGTCCAACCGCGTGCCGCGGCCGTCGCCCCGCCACTGGGGGGGGGCGGCCATTAGTGGTAAAGGCCTACTACCACATCTGGCCGCCCCCCCCCTAGGCGATCGATAAACCCCAAAGTCTACGAGCGTGGAGGAAGAGCTGATGCCGACCTCCAGCCTCGGCGCAGCCTGACCCCAATATGCGGTGGGAGGCCGCCTCGCTACGGCGGCCGTGCCAGCACCTTCACGATGGTGCGCTGCGCGCGTCCCTGCGTAACGCGTCGCGCGTCGCCAGCGGCGACCGGCGTGTCGGGACGAGCACAGTCCACTTCGTCGTGTCCGAGCCCCCATACTGGAGGTAGAGACACGAGGTACATCACGGTGGATCACCCCAGCAAGCACCCGACGATCACGCTCACCTTTCCTTCAGCGATCTTGGACAACGCCCTGCGGCGAGCGCTCGAGGAGCGAGAGATCGGTGGACTCCTAGCACCTGAACTGCGCCCTGCGCTTCTGTCACGCTCTGAAGTCGCGCAGACGCTCCGGGTCTCGATGCGTAGCCTCGATCGACTTCGAGAGTCGGGCCAGTTCATCGAGCCGCTCTACCTCGGTGCATACCCGAGATGGCGGCGCAGTGACGTGGAGACCTGGATCGCCGAGGCTTCGACCCAACGGGACGAGGGCTAGGAGCGAGCGGGGCGGCGGAAGCCCTGCGGCAGGTGGCGATTACCTTTCGCGCGCTCGGACCCGGCACCTGAGGGCTGCGCCATCACGCCCGACTGGGGTCTTCGAAGCAGCCGGGGAGGCGCGGTCGCCAATTCGGAGCGCTGTGGGTCGAGCCGAGCGCGACAGACCGTCGCCTGGCTGGCCCGAATGACAGCAGCCAGAGTTACCATTAGCCAATATTGGTCAATGACTTATATCACTTCACGGGCCCTTCGAGCGCGGCGGTAGCCGACGTCGGAGCAGCTGCGAGAGCCGGCCGAGCTGCGTTGGCGTGACCCGCGATGGGGCTCATCCACCCTCGCTGGCTCCACCCAAGCGCCCCGCGAGAGGCCGTCCCGTCAACGTCGCTATCACGGCCCGTGGCACGCCGCTCAATGGTGAAGCCCTACCGCTTCACCTCGGCCCTCGCCGAACGCCCTGCTCGCCCGCCGACCCAAGGCCCTTGAGCGCCCGAACGCGCCGCCGGTACGCTGGCGTTCTGCGCCGGTAGCCCTGCGCGCCGCCACGCCCTGTGACTGCCTCGGCCCCCTGTGCTCCGGCTCCCTTGTCATCCCCCGAGCGCCCCCCCACCATGCCTGGACGCTCGATGCTTCTCTAGATGCCCCCCACCCCCGAAGAGCTCGCCCGCCAGCAGATCGACGCCGCCCTCGCGCAGGCCGGCTGGGTCGTTCAGAACCGCGACGACATCAACCTGGCCGCCGGCCAAGGCGTCGCCGTCCGCGAGTTCGCGCTGGCCAGCGGCCACGGCTTCGCCGACTACCTGCTCATCGTCGACCGCCAGGCCGTGGGCGTGCTCGAGGCCAAGAAGGTCGGCCACGCCCTCTCAGGCGTCGAGACCCAGGCCGAGCGCTACTCCGCCGGGCTCCCCGACGACCTGACCGCCCCGGTCCGGCCGCTGCCGTTCCTCTACCTCAGCACCGGTGTGGAGACGGCCTTCATCAACCGGCTCGACCCTGACCCCCGGACCCGCACCCTGTCGACGGTCCCGCACATCCACCGGCCCTCGACCCTGGCCGAGTGGCTCGCGTCCAAGACCCTGCGCGGCTGGGCCGACCAGGTGGCCGAGTCGACCGACGCCTACGACGCCGAGTACGACGACACGCGCCCGTCCTCGTTCCGCTCGCGGATCCCGACCCTCCCGCCCCTCGACCCCAGCGGCCTGCGCCCGAACCAGGTCGAGGCGATCGGCAACCTCGAGCGGTCCCTGCGCGACAACCGCCCACGCGCCCTGGTCCAGATGGCGACCGGCTCGGGCAAGACGATCTTCGCCATCACGCAGATCTATCGGCTGATCAAGTACGCCGGCGCCCGCCGCGTCCTGTTCCTGGTCGACCGCTCCAACCTCGGCGAGCAGGCCGAGAAGGAGTTCCAGGGCTACCGCACCGCCGACGACAACCGCAAGTTCACCGAGCTGTACAACGTGCAGCTGTTGCAGTCGAACACCATCGACCAGGCCAGCAAGGTCGTCATCACGACGATCCAGCGCTTGTACTCGATGCTCAAGGGCGAGCCCGACCTCCTCACCCACGACGAAGAGGAGTCGAAGTTCACCGCGGCCGATCCGCTGATCAACGAGCCGCTCCCGGTCGTCTACAACGCCAACTACCCGCCCGAGTACTTCGACGTGATCGTCGTCGACGAGTGCCACCGCTCGATCTACACCCTCTGGCGCCAGGTGCTCGAGTACTTCGACGCCTTCCTGATCGGCCTCACGGCGACGCCCTCGGCCCAGACCTACGGGTTCTTCGGCGGCAACCTCGTGATGGAGTACGACCACGAGCGCGCCGTGGCCGACGGCAACAACGTCGACTTCGAGGTCTACAAGATCCTGACGCGCATCAGCCAGGAGGGCTCGACCGTCGAGGCCGGTACCCAGGTCCACTACCGCGACCGTGAGACGCGCCAGAAGCGCTGGCACACACCCGATGAGGACGTCTCCTACTCGGCCGAGGAGCTCGACCGCCGCGCCGTCTCGCGCGACCAGATCCGCACGATCATCCGCACCTTCAAGGAGCGCGTGACGACCGAGATCTTCCCCGGCCGCTGCGAGGTTCCGAAGACCCTGATCTTCGCCAAGGACGACAACCACGCCGAGGACATCGTCGAGACCGTCCGCGAGGAGTTCGGCCGCGGCAACGAGTTCTGCAAGAAGATCACCTACAAGGTCACCGGCGTCAGCCCGAAGAGCCTGATCCAGGAGTTCCGCAACTCCTTCTTCCCCCGCGTCGTCGTCACCGTGGACATGATCGCGACGGGCACGGACATCAAGCCGATCGAGATCGTGATGTTCATGCGCGCGGTGAAGAGCCGGCTCCTGTTCGAGCAGATGAAGGGGCGCGGCGTCCGCACCATCGACGACGACGCCCTCAAGGCCGTCACGCCCGACGCCCGCGCCAAGACACACTTCGTGATCGTCGACTGCGTCGGGATGACCGAGACCCAGATCGCCGACACCCAGCCCCTCGAGCGGGCGAAGTCGGTCGCCTTCGCCAAGCTGCTCGAGCACGTCGCCATGGGCGGCACCAACCCCGACTACCTCAGCTCCCTCGCCAGCCGCCTCGCGCGCCTGGACAAGCAGGTCGAGCCCGAGGACTGCGCGCGGATCGTCCTGGCCTCCGGCGGCGCCGACCTGGGTGACCTCTCGCGAGGGATCATCGAGGCCCTCGACCCCGACCGCAGGCTGGAGACCGCCCGCGTGGCGACCGAGGTGCCCGAGGGCGAGGAGCCGTCCGAGGAGGCCCTCCAGAGCGCCACGTCAGACCTCCTGCGCCAGGCCACCCGGCCCCTCGCCGACAACCCCGAGCTGCGCCGGCTGATCCAGGACGTCAAGCGCGACACCGAGCAGCTCGTCGACGAGGTCTCACGCGACGAGCTGCTCGAGGCTGGGGCAAGCCCCGAGGCCAAGGAGAAGGCCAAGGCGCTCGTGCAGGACTTCGAGCAGTTCCTGGAGGAGCACCGCGACGAATACGAGGCTCTGCGCGTCTTCTACAGCGCGCCATACCAGAAGCGGCTGACCTACGCCGACATCAAAGCCCTGGCCGAGGCGATCCAGGCACCGCCGCGGTCGTGGACGCCGGAGAAGCTCTGGCGAGCGTACGAAGCCATGGGCAAGAGCGTCCGCGGCGGAGGGTCGAGCAAGCGGATGCTGACCGATGTCGTGTCGCTCGTGCGCGTGGCGCTGCATCGGGACGACGAGCTGGTACCCTTCGCGACCCGCGTCCACGAGCGCTTCGACCACTGGGTCGCCCAGCAGCGCAACTCGGGCCGAGAGTTCACCGACGAGCAGCTCCGCTGGCTGGAGATGATGCGCGACCACATCGAGACCAGTGCCGAGGTGACGGTCGATGACTTCGACTTCGCGCCGTTCGCTGAGGAAGGCGGGCTGGGTGCGGTCCGGCGGGTTCTCGGAGCACAGCTTGAGGATCTACTCCATGAGCTGAACCAGGTGCTGACCGCATGAGCGATGACTTGCCTGAAGGCTGGAGATGGGTGACGCCGACCGATACAGCTACGTCCGGGCGACACGCCCTCGCGATCGGCCCCTTCGGAAGCAACCTCAAGGTGGTCGACTACGTGGACCACGGGGTACCTCTGGTCTTCGTACGGAACATTCGCGCGAAGGACTTTTGCCGCTCTGATGAGCCGTGCGTGTCGCCAGCGAAGGCCGAAGAACTTGCAGCCCATCGAGCATCAGGAGGAGACATCCTGATAACCAAGATGGGCGACCCGCCTGGTGACGTTGCGATCTACCCGCATGGCGCACCGGACGCGATCATCACCGCCGACTGTGTCAAGTGGAGCGTCGATCCCAGCGTCGCAGATTCGCGTTTCCTGGCATATGCCACTCGGTCTCCGGCAGTGCGCGAGCAGATCTTGGACCAGACCAAGGGTGTCGCCCAGCGGAAGATCAGCCTCGCGCGATTCAAGGCCGTGAAGTACCCCTTAGCTCCGCTCGCCGTACAGCAAGCGATCGCATCCGCCCTCGACTCCTACTTCTCCCGCCTCGACGACGCCGTCGCCAACCTCGAACGGGTCCAGCGCAACCTGAAGCGCTACCGCGCCTCG
Source organism: Engelhardtia mirabilis (assembly GCA_007751255.1). Lineage (GTDB taxonomy): Bacteria > Planctomycetota > UBA1135 > UBA1135 > Engelhardtia > Engelhardtia mirabilis. Next base: position 1,882,038 of record CP036296.1, on the reverse strand, counting down.
GTGCTCAAGGCCGCCGTCGAGGGGCGCCTGGTCCCGACCGAGGCCGAGCTCGCCCGCGCCGAGGGCCGCGACTACGAGCCCGCCTCGGTCCTCCTCGAGCGCATCCTCGCCGAACGCCGCCGCCGCTGGGAGGAAGCCGAGCTCGAGAAGATGCTCGCCAAGGGCAAGCCGCCCAAGAACGACAAGTGGAAGGCCAAGTACAAGGAGCCCGCCGAACCCGACCTCCACGGCCTCCCCGAGCTGCCGGAGGGGTGGTGTTGGACATCGCTCGAACAGATCGCGGTCTGGGGTAGCGGCGGCACACCGAAGCGTGGGCAGGCTGAGTACTACGGCGGCGAAATACCCTGGGCTGTGATCGGAGACCTCACCGACGGGCCGGTCGGCTCCACCGAGTCGACGATCACACCCCTTGGGCTCGCCGAGAGCTCCGCCAAGCTCTTGCCGTCCGATTCAGTCTTGCTCGCGATGTACGGCTCGATCGGCAAGCTCGGTATCTCGACGATCGAGATGGCAACAAACCAGGCGATCGCGTTCGCGCATCCTGTACTGCTCACATCGCGGATGCTCTTCACGTGGCTCCTCGCGCACCGTCCTCATCTCGTCCGGCAAGGCAAGGGTGGGACGCAGCAGAACATCAGCCAGACAGTGGTCAAGGCGACAGTGGTGCCTCTCCCGCCGATCGCTGAACTCGCGAGGATCGTCGATGTCGTGGACGCGGGGCTCTCGCACTCCGACCAGGTTGGCGGATCGTTGAAGATCTGCGTGAGCCGAATACAAACACTTCGAGCTTCCCTCCTTGGCTCCGCCTTCCGAGGAACTCTCCTCTCCAGAGTCGACCAGGAGTCCTCCGACCTCGCGCAGCCCGTTGCATCGATCGCATAGTCACATGAGCCGCCAGTCCGATCACATCACCCAGAAGCTCTGGTCCTACTGCCAAGTCCTCCGCGACGACGGCCTGTCCTACCAGGACTACCTCGAGCAGCTCACCTTCCTCCTCTTCCTCAAGATGGCCGACGAGCGCGAGACGCTCACCGGCGAGGAGCAGGCAATCCCCGAGGGCTACCGCTGGAGTGACCTCGCGTCGGCTCAGCTCGAAGGCGTCGAGCTCGAGCTGCACTACCGTCACACGCTCGAGAAGCTCGGCCGCGAAGGCGGAATGCTCGGCCTGATCTTCGAGAAGGCCCAGAGCAAGATCCAGGACCCCGCCAAGCTCCGCCGGCTGATCGTCGACCTGATCGGCGCCGAGGACTGGTCGTCGATGTCCGCCGACGTGAAGGGCGACGCCTACGAGGGCCTGCTCGAACGCAACGCCCAGGACGTGAAGGGCGGCGCGGGTCAGTACTTCACGCCTCGGCCGGTGATCGACGCGATCATCGAGTGCATCCGTCCCCAGCTCGGCGAGGTCGTCATGGACCCCGCCTGCGGCACCGGTGGCTTCCTGCTGGCTGCCCACGAGTTCCTCAAGGGACTCAACCCCGACCGCGATCAGAAGCGCCACCTGCGCTACGAAGCCCTGCGCGGCGTCGAGCTGGTCCCCAACGTCTCGCGCCTGTGTGGGATGAACCTCTACCTGCACGGCATCGGCCCCGACGCCGCCGGCGACCACGACCCGCCGATCGAGACCGACGACGCCCTGCGCGACGAGCCGTCGTCCCACGCCGAAGTGGTCATCACCAACCCGCCCTTCGGGAAGAAGTCCTCGATCACCGTCGTGAATGAGGCCGGCGAGTCGGACAAGCAGACGATCACCTACAACCGCCCGGACTTCTGGACGACGACGTCGAACAAGCAGCTCAACTTCGTCCAGCACGTGAAGTCCCTGCTCGCGATCCACGGCCGCGCTGCCGTGGTCGTGCCCGACAACGTCCTGTTCGAGGGCGGCGCCGGCGAGACGGTGCGCAGGAACCTCCTGAAGGAGTGCGACGTCCACACCCTGCTCCGCCTGCCCACCGGCATCTTCTACGCCCAGGGCGTGAAGGCCAACGTCCTGTTCTTCGACCGCAAGCCCGGCGCGAAGGACCCCTGGACCAAGCAGCTGTGGGTCTACGACCTGCGGACCAACAAGCACTTCACCCTCAAGACCCGGCGCATGACCCGCGCCGACCTGGACGAGTTCGTCGAGTGCTACCACCCCGAGAACCGCCAGGACCGCGAGCCGACCTGGTCCGAGGACACCCCCGACGGCCGCTGGCGCTCCTACACCTACGACGACCTCCTCGCCCGCGACAAGGTCAGCCTCGACCTCTTCTGGCTCCGCGACGAGAGCCTGGAGGATTCGGCGAACCTCCCCGAGCCGCAGGTCCTGGCCCAGGAGATCGCCGACGACCTCCGCGCGGCGCTCGAGGAGATCGAGGGTATCCTCGCAGACCTAGGTACCTGACTGACCGCCTCCAAGGAAGTAGGTCCCCTCGCCCCACAGTGAGACAGCTCGCTTGGGGCGGCGCAGCTTGCTGTCACTGTGGACACCATCGGTCGGTGTCGCGGCCCGACCGGACTCAATGAACCTCTTGCGCAGCCTCCATTGGATCGCCCCTACGCACAGCTGGACATAGAGGCACTCGAGTCGCTACTCGAGTACGAGAAGCAGACCGTCGACTCGCTGAACTCGATGGCGAGCGAGCTCTCGCTGAGGAAGACCCGTCGGGCCAGGAGGCTCTTGATGCGGGTCCTGGAGCGGCTCGACGACCTCGATGATGGGACCGGCACCGACGAGGACGCCGAGCGATTCGGAGCGGGCATGGATAGCCAGCGCGCCCAGGGCCCGACTCCACAGGCAGTCACGACGTGGGGTACTGATGACTCGGTCGAGATCGCGAAGATCGGCGAATCGGCTAATGGAGCTCCAGACCCAACGGCCAAGCCCCACCGCTCGACGATGGAGCCGCAGGTTCCCGACGGCAAAGTGCGAGGGGCCGAGAATGGTGCGTCGAGCGCCCCGATCGAGTCGAAGGTCGGACTCCGAGCAGCATCGTTCGACACACCCACGGCTGCGAGTATCGGCCCAACCGTCGCTGAGCGAGTGGCCTTTGATCCCACTCGATGGGAAATCGCCAGCGCCGATGTCGATGCGCTTGAGCCAGCCGGAAGTGAAGAGCATTTCGAGCTCCATCTTGCGGCATGCGAGTGGGACATGGATCCCGCCATCCTCATCAATGGACCCGCAGACATCCAGGCTCGGGTCCATTGGCAGGACGTCCTCGAGCCCTTCGAGCATCAGATCCAAAACCTCATCACCTTCTGCCGCCGTGCTCCGGTCGCCCTGCTTGCCGACGACGTAGGCCTCGGCAAGACAATCAGCGCAGGACTCATCCTCAGTGAGCTCCGCGTCCGGGGCAAGGTCAACCGAACGCTGATCGTCGTGCCCAAGGCCGTACTGCTCGACCAGTGGAAGGGTGAGCTGTACGAGCGGTTCGCGATCGACTCGACCACAGCTCGCGGGGCCCAACTCGACGTAGCCCTTCGAGATCGCTCGATCGATGTCGTCATCACGACCTACGACAGCGCGCGCAATCGACTTTCGAGGATCGAAGATGGCGCATTCGACATGCTGATCCTGGACGAGGCTCACAAGCTGCGGAATCTGCACGGCGTCAGCAACCCGCCGAGGACGGCGGTCGAGTTCCAGCGCGTGCTACGTGAGAGGATGTTCCGGTACGTCCTCATGCTTACCGCAACGCCCATCCAGAACCGGCTGTGGGATCTGTACTCGCTCGTGGACCTCCTTACCGCCGCGAAGGGGCACGAGAATCCCCTCGGTGGTCCCGACGCCTTCTTCCACGACTACATCGCCGATACACGTAGCTCCGCCCGCCAGCTCGAGCCGCGGAGCAAGGTGAAGTTCCGGCGAATCTTAGGCGAGTACATGGTCCGGACACGACGGGCAGACGCGAAGCTCGTCTTCCCTCCGAGACGCCTGCGAGTCTTGCCGTGCGACGGAACACCTGGAGAGTCAGCCCTCTTCTCGCTCGTCGGAGAAGTGATCGGAGGGCTGAACGGCCTACAGCAGTCGTCGGTCGCCCAAGCGCTCATGAGCAGCCCCAGGGCGCTCGCGACCCAGCTGCAGAACATGGCCGACCGAGGCTCCGTGTCAGTGAAAGACGCGACGAGAGCTGCGGCGATCGCGAGTCAGATCGAGCAGACATCGAAGGAGCGCGTTCTCGTCCAGCTTGTCGCGCAGCTGCAGAGCGAAGGGCCGGACTGGCGCCTCGTCATCTTCACCGGTCGCAAGGAGACGCAGGACGCGATCGGCGAGGTGCTTGGCCGAACGCTAGATCCCCGCCAGGTCGGGTTCATTCGTGGCGGACGTCACTCCGAGAATCAGCGTGCGATTGCTGGCTACGTATCGGACCCCCCGACCGTATCGGTTCTCATCTCGACGGACGCGGGAACTGAGGGGCTCAACCTGCAAGCAGGAAACGTCCTCGTCAACTTCGACCTCCCCTGGAACCCGATGGTTCTTGAGCAACGAATCGGTCGTGTTCAACGGCTCGGATCCAAGCATGCCGAGGTCGTCATTCTCAACCTGGTGTTGAAAGGCTCGGTCGAGGAGAAGGTCGTCGCACGCCTCGTCGAGAAGCTCGCTGTCATCGCCGACTCGATCGGTGACATCGAGGGAATCCTCGACGGCATGGACTCCGGAGGTGGAGACGAGGAGCCGCTTGTCCGGAAGATCAACGAGCTCGTCGTCGGATCGCTGCGCGGACGCGACGTCGAAGCGAGCCTGAGGAGCATCCAGGCGAGCATCGATCGCGCAAAGGAGATTTACGAGCGTGAGAAGGCGGCAGTCGAGGAGAACCTGGGGAGACTCGACTCGATGCACGACGAAGGGCCGCCGAGGCCTACACTCACTCCTGTCGAGCCCAGGCTGGATACGAAGACGTTTGTGACCCGCGCCCTCGAGGCCGGGGAGGGAACCCTCGAATACGCCGAGCACGGCCGCCTGGTCTATCGACGACGCGGCTACGCTCCAGAAGAGGTCGTCTTCGAGCGTCCCGGCAGCAGGGGGTGGGTAGCGCCGGCTATTGCTGGAGGGCCCCGCGTGAGTGTCTACCTCCCCGGCCAGCCAGCGTTCGAGAAACTCGGTGAGATCTGGCGTCGACGTGCACAGCATGCGGTCTACGACCACAGGAGCATCGACGAAGGTCTCTGTGCCGACGCCGCCCGTACTTGGCTCGCCAAGTTCGGACGCGACCTGGAGTTCCACTCGATCGTAATCAACGGCACGGGTTCTTCCTTCCAAGGGAAGGTCGTTGTGAGAGCGGCTGTGTCGGTTGCCCATGACAAGTACGAGAAGCTCATCGAAGTCGCCATCGAGCCACCGGGCATCGAGGCACCGCCGAGCGGCGATGGTGTCGGCATCATCGATGAGCCGATAGATCTGGCAGCCGACGTCGTTCAGGGAGAGATGCTCGAAGTAGCGGTCCTCCAAGGCATCGAGATCGACACCGACATCGGAAACTTCGCCACGTTCTACGTCGATCGCATGGACGAAGAGGTCGAGAGATCTGGGGGCGACCCAGCGCTGGAGCAGCTGCACCGTGACTCCCTCACTCCAAGGGTCTCCACCAAGGTCGTTGGTGCGACCGGCGCGCTCCAGAACCTGGTCAACGTGCAAGCACGGTTCGACTTCGACAAACAGGAGTACCTGCAGGAACTTCGGATCGCACCTGCCCTCGGCCGCGTCGTCCGAGCTCCCGAGCCGAGGCAATGCGAAGAATCCGGGCGAGTCCTGCCGTCGACCTGCATCGGAGAATGCGAGGTGACGGGCAAATCGGTTCGTCGCTCCCTTCTCGAGACTTCGCTGTGCTCGGGGCGCCAGGCTCTGTCGAGTCTGTTCGATTGCTGTGAGGTAACTGGAGTACGGCTCTTGCCGGACGAGCTGGGCCGATCGTCCTACTCGGGCAAGGTGGCCGACCTCCGATTGCTTCAAGATTCGGCGACGTCCGGTCGGTCTGGCCTCGCGGAGGAGATGGTGCGATGTGAGATCACGGGAGCGGTCGTGCTGCTCGACGAGATCCTGAAGAGCGAGGTCTCTGGCCGACAGTTCCGTGCGGATGAGGGAGCTCGGGGAGGAGCTGCCGATCTCCTCGGACACAGGTCCGAGTTCGTTGAGTGCGCGGCATCGGGCAAACGGATCCTGCCACAGGAGGCGGTGACCTCCGACGTCAGCGGTCGGACTTTCGATCGCTCGATCGCCGTGAAGTCTGAGCGATCTGGACGGCTAGGCGGACCTGACGAACAGGCAACTTGTCGCGCGACGAAGAGGACCCTCCTCATCGATGAGGTAGAAGAGTGCATGGTTACACACGAGCTGGTCGACCGAGAGCTGCTCGCTCCGTCATCCATCTCCGGAACGCGCTGCCGGAAGGACATCCTGCAGAAGTGTGAGAGATCGGGAGTCGCGGGGCTTCCGAGCGAGCTCGAACGATCTGCCGTGAGCAACCTGTTGGTGGACAAGCGGCTTCTGAAGGCCAGCGAGATGTCGGGTCAGCTCGCGCTTGCCGACGAGCTGGAACCTTGTAGCGTGACGGGAGACCTCCTGCTGCCCTCCGAGCTAGCTGAGTCCGCCGTGAGCGGGCGCAGAGTTCGCCCCTCACTCTTGGTCGAATGCGCCGTATCAGGTCGGATGGCCATGAAGACCGAGATGGTCGAAGACGCGCTCGATCTTGGAAGTTGGATCATCGAGTCTGAGGCACGAACCTCGGACGTGAGCGGTCGTGCAAGTCGCCCGGAGAACGTGACAAGGTGCCAATGGGACGGTCGGCTACGCCTGGCGGATGAGTACGAAGTCTGCAAGTGGACCGGCTTGCACGTAGGAAGTTCGGCTCTATCAGAAGCTGGTCACCTGGCGGCGTTCGATGTCAGTAGCTCGTCGGCCGTCGAAGAGGAAGACGGAGTTATGAGGTTCGCCGAGCGACTCGATTTCTCACCTCCCCTCCGCGTGCCTGAGCTAGGGGCGGTGAGGGCACTGACGGCAGTGACGCGCGTCACGGCCCCGACGGGCAGGCTCGTCACCGTCTCGGGCGAGCGGAGTCGGCTTCTCGGCCTGAGCCAAGATCGCGTCCAGTTCGTTCTGGACTCCGAGGAGAGACCGCTCGGTCGCGGCCACATTCAGCCTCGAGGCTGAACGGAGTAGGATGGCGTCGACGGGTTCGAGCTCCGATGGGCGCTCGGTCTCGCGAGCTGAACGCGGGTTAGGGAATTGCGCAGGCCTGGCCAGAACGTCCACCAATGAGCGACATCAAGCTGTTCGACATCCGCTCCGGGAACGCCCGCGAGATCTCGGGGGAGGCCGCGAGACTCGAGCGCTCCCTCCAGACGCTCATGGAGCAGAACCTCGAGACCCTCCTCGGGGTGCGCTTCCTCGGCAGCGAGTACTCGACTGGGGCCAAGCATCGCGGGCGGATCGACACGCTCGGGATCGACGAGAACGGCTGTCCGGTCATCATCGAGTACAAGCGCTCGACGAACGAGAACGTCATCAACCAGGGCCTGTTCTACCTCGACTGGCTCCTCGATCACCGCGCTGAGTTCAAGCTGCTCGTCATCGAGCGGCTCGGGCAGGAGGCGGCCGAGGCGATTGACTGGACCACGCCCCGACTGCTGTGCATCGCTGGCGGGTTCACGCGGTACGACGAGCACGCCGTCCAGCAGATGAACCGCAACATCGAGCTGATCCGCTACAGGTACTTCGGCGGCGAGCTCTTGCTGCTCGAGCTCGTGAACGCCACGACCGCCACGGAGGCCATCGTTGTCGAGGAGCCCACCGGAGAACCGTCCGGGACCAAGCCCACCTACAGGACGATCTCCGACGTCCTCGACGCCATCGAAGGCGATCTGCTTGACCTCTACACGGAATTGCGTGCCTACCTGCAGGCTCTCGGGGACGACGTCCAGGAGAAGACGCTGAAGTACTACGTGGCGTTCAAGCGGATCAAGAACTTCGCGTGCGTCGAGGTCTACCCGAGCAAGAAACGGCTCACCGTGTACTTGAAGCTCGATCCGAACTCGATCACGCTCGAAGAGGGTTTCACGCGCAACGTTCGAGAGATCGGGCACTTGGGGACCGGCGATCTCGAGGTGGGTCTGCACTCGCGCGAAGACCTCGAGCGAGCCAAGCCGCTGCTGCAGGCGAGCTACGAGGCGAGTTGATCCCAGTCTCGTGCTCGGCCTAGGCGTCGCTAGCGCCGTCGGCCTGCCCCCTCCGCTCGGATCGCTGCTCTCGGATCTTCTTCTTCCGGTGCTCATGCATGTGCGCGCCGTGCGGTCCCTCGTCCTCGATGATCTCCAGGTCGGTCAGGAGCAGCTCGAGTGCCCGAGAGGGCCGAGTCGCGTCGCCGCACAGTGTCCACTCGTGTCCTGAGTGGATGTAGACGGTGCGGAAGAACGCGAAGCCAAGGACTCCGAGCATGCTCCGAGCTTCGTCGACCAGCGCATGCACATCCTTCCACGACTGACGCACGTGGAATGCTGCGCCTTCGTGATGAACGATCCGCTTGTTGCGGATCTTGCGGAAGCGGTCGAGTCGAGCGCTGATCTGCTCCTCGTCGAGCTGGGCCCCCATCGCCTCGCCAGTCAATCGAAGGAGCTCGCGATCTGACCCTGCGTCGTTGCGAATCCCAGTCCGGCGAAGGAAGTCCATGAGCTCCTCTCGAGCTTCGAGGGCCGGCAGCTCGGTATCGCCGTCCGCGAGGTCGTTGAGCAACGTGACCAGCGATCGTGGCCTATTCCTCCCTCTTGGACTGTCGAAGAGGCGAGCGGCGTGGACGAGTGCCGAGGTCTTCGCCAGATCCTGGATCGTCCCGAACAGCTCGCCGAAGTTGGTCGGGTCGGCGTTGATTCGGTCTGCGTGGGTGCCAACGGTCTCGAGGAGGCCATACGCCCTGTCGAAGCGGAAGATGTCGAGGATGAGCACCTCATCGAACCACTCCTTGAGCTCCTCCCTGCTGGTGGATCGGATTCGAGGCACTACTCGTCCTCGGAGAAGAGCTCGTCGAAGGATTCCCCGACGGACCTGTCCAGGTGCTCGGCGAGGGCCTGGACGCCGGACAGCATGTCGTGGTCGAAGGCGTGGGCGTACACCCGCATCGTCCTCCGAGGGTTTGCATGGCCAGCCAGGCGACTCGCGGCCAGGATGTTGCCGTCATCGCGGATGGCGCGGATGCTCGCCCAGTCCGAGGCCCCGGCACCCTCGGAGACCTCGTCGGAAACGCCGGCGAGACCCGGTTGTTTAGCGTGAGCCGCGGGCAAGAGCGCGAGCAGGGCGAGGGCCGCTATGAGTCTCATCGTCAACTTCGATCAAGTCGTGGCAACGGGTGTCGGGCGAGAGCCGCCTCGACGGCAACGCCGCGTCGGCGTCGTGACTGATCCTAATCCCGGGCCCCGAATCCCGCACGTTGCACGACCAAGGCGCGCCGCACCTAAGTTCCTGGCCTGCGTTGCGATACGGGCACTGACACGGCCTCCTCCCCCGGACCTCTCCAGCACCAGGGGGCTATCGGGGACGTAGCACGGCCTCTGGGGGCTTGCCTGAGGTTGCGCCTTTGCCTCGACTGTGGACCGAGACCCTTGCCTGCCCCCGCCAACCCCGGGTGGCGAGAACGCCATCCAGACCCCGTGGCATGACCCGTTGTGGCCGCCGCGGCGCAAGGCAGGCGAGTCCGCGCTTCGCGCGCGGGCTTAGTCATCAGCGATGTTCTTCTTGGCCGGTGGCCGCACTCCGCGGTTGGCTCGGCCGGTTATCCAGCGCCATTGAATTCGACAACTTCACACAGGGCCTGGGTACCGAGGCGGACGACCTCGCGCATTCGGACGGAATCCGATGCAAGAGCGAGTCCCGGATACCCCGGGTCACGACGACTCACCAGGCGGCCGCACCGACGGTCCGCCGACCTACTCCGGAGATGACTTCACGCTCGAGGAGCTGATCCCCCTCGAGGCCGTATGCAAGCTGCTGAAGAGGCGCCGCGATACTCGAGCGCTTCGTCGGTGGGTGCTCGACGGTCAGGGTGGCATCTATCTCAGGGCGGTGGAGGACGGGAAGCACCTCTACACCACCGCCAGGTGGGTCTGCGACTTCATCGCGGCCACCACGAACCGGAGGAACGACGCGCGACGGGCGAGCTCCCGGAAGCGCCATGAGTCGACGAAGAGGACCACCTCGCGGCCTAGCGGTCGCACGAGGTCGGTGCTGGACAAGTACGGATTGAGCCCCGAGGCCGGCTCGAACGAGACCTGACCGGCCCTAGCGCGGCCCAGCGAACCATCGGAACGACTCGATGGCCGCTGGGCCCTTTCGTCGCCGGTCTGTGCCGTGCTCAGCCGAACCGGAGGGCGAACTCGACCCGTCGCCGCTCGCTGACCTCGGCGTAGATCTCGGTGGTGTTCGCGTTGCGGTGACCGAGGATCAGCTGTGACGCTTCGAGGCCGGCTTCCTCACGCAGGCGCGTCCCGGCGGCGTGCCGTAGCTGGTGAGGCGTCCAGCGATCGATGCCGGCTTGGTCGCAGGCGCGCTGGACGGCACGACGCAGCTCGGGGACACCGTAGGCGTCACGCAGGTCGGCGCGGCGGCGCCGAGAGCCCTGGCGTCGTCTCCGAGCCGCGTTGCGCTCGTCCTCCGCCTCTCGGGGACTGAAGAGCGGGAGGGAGTCGTCGGGCCGCGGAACCCGGTCGAGGAACGGCCGGAGGATCTCCTGAGCATGCGGGCCGATCGCGACTCGACGAACGTGCCCGTGGTGCGCCGCCTTGTGGTGGTCGAGCCGGTAGAACCAGACCTCGCCGGATCGCTCGAGATCCCGTGGACGCATCGCCACCGCCTCCCCCGACCGCATCCCGCTCCACCACATCAGCTCCACGATCGCCGCGATCTGCCGGGAGGCGTGCGGAAGGACGGCGTCGACGTCCGCGCGTGACACAGGCCGGCGCTTCTCGGTCTCGCGCGCCCGGCTCCTGCCCGCCTGGAGGTTTCGCAGGACGGTCAGCCCCTGGTAGGTGCTGGCAGAGACGAGCTCCTCCTCGGCCCCCCACTTGAACAGCTGCACGAGGCGTGAGACCCGGATGTTGACCGTCTTGCGGGCCAGCGCGTCATCGAGCATCCGCTCCCGCACCAGCTTCAGGCACTGCAGCGAGAAGTCCTCCGCGCGCGTGCTCGCGAAGAGCTGCATCAGCGGACGGAAGGCGTAGACGAACGCCTCGACGGTCTGGGTCGGCGTACCGTCCGCCCGTCGGTAGTACCTCTCGGCGTGGAGCAGGAACCTCGCAACGAGGTCCGCGACGGTCAGGTCGCCGAGCTCGGCGTCTGGGTCCTCGCCCCCATTGGCGAGCCAGCGCTGTAGGTGCTCCTGGAACGCCTGGTGCGCCGCGGGGTCGTCGTAGCGGCCGAACCACTGCTGGCGGCCGTTGAAGCGGGCATAGGCGTACCCGCGCTTGGTTCTCTTGAGTGTCGGGATCTTGGCTGTCTTCACGGATGTCGGGCGAAGCGAGGTGTCGCCGCGGAGACGCCACGTGGTTGTCCACGTGGAATTCCACGGATCGAAGTGCCTCGAGTCGCGCTGCCCGTGAAGGCAGGTTCACCGCAAGTGCGGCATCGAACTCAAGTAAGAATGGTCGGGGCGAGAGGATTCGAACCTCCGACCTCTGCAACCCCATTGCAGCGCGCTAGCCATGCTGCGCCACGCCCCGACCGAGAGGTCGAGCAGGATACGGGGCGTCCCGGGGGAGGTCAATCGGCGGGTCGGGTAGTTGAGGGGGCGACCGGGAGGGACGAGAATCTCGGCATGCCGCGGATCCATCGCACCCTGCGTGAGCCCCAGGGGCGGCCGAGGCGGCGGCATCGGACTTGGATGCTGTCCATGAGCCTGGCGACCCTGGGGTGGGCCTGCTGGTGGCTGGACCTGCTCTTGGCACGGACGGTGCCGGACTTCGTGCCCAACTACGCGCTGGTCAGCTCGGTGGCCTCCTTCTTCGCGGTGGCGGGGTTGGTCCTGGCCTTCCTCTCCATCCGGGGGCGCAGCCGGCTGTGGCTGGGGATGGCGGCGGTGCCGCTGTTCGCCAACGCCAGCCTGCTCTCGATGCCCTGGCTGATGCAGGGCCACGGCTGAGGCGGCCGCCTACAACGGCGTCGAAGCCAGGATCATCCAGGCTCCGGTGATCGTCGTGATCAGGGTCAGGCCCAGGACCGTGAACGCCGTCAAGCGGTGCCAGCGCTTCACGTCGGCCCCGCGCAGGGTGGCGATGCCGGTCGCCAGGGGCGCCAGGTACAGCGCCGTCGTGACCTTGGCCAGGGTCAGGTGCACGGGGGTGATCAGGCCGGCGGACTCGATGTCGTAGAGGGTGCCGAGCTGCTTGGCGTAGTAGATCGCCGCGCCCAGGCTCAGCACCGTCGTGACCACCAGGGGGATGTGCAGCGCGCGCCGCCCGAGCAGGCCGGTCCAGGTCACGAAGACCAAAAGGACGACCGTGAGGCCCAGGAACGACAGGAATCCGGCGGTAGGTGAAAGCACGGCGATGGGGATCAGGCTCCGCTGGAACCGGGCAGCAACCCTTCCATCTCGGCCGTCGGCGAGCGCTGCATGAGCGTGCGCACGGCCTCCTCCGGGTCGACTCCCTCGAACAGGACGGCGTGGACCTGCTCGGCGATCGGCATCGACACCGCGACGCCCTCGGCCTCGGGGCCGAACAGGGCCTGGGTGGTCCAGACGCCCTCGGCCACCATCGACATCTCGGCCAGCACGTCCTGGAGGGTCTTGCCGCGGCCGATGTGCTCCCCCACCGCGCGGTTGCGCGAGTGCCGGGAGGTGCAGGTGGTGATCAGGTCACCCATGCCGGCCAGCCCGAAGAAGGTCTCGAGCCGCGCGCCGCGGGACACGCCGAAGCGCGCCATCTCGACCAGGCCGCGGGTGAGCAGGGCCGCCTTGGCGTTGTCGCCCAGGCCCAGTCCGTCCGAGATCCCGGCGGCGATGGCGATCACGTTCTTGAGCGCCCCGGCCAGCTCGACGCCGATCGGGTCGGTCGATCGGTAGACCCGGAAGGTCTCCGAGTTGAAGGCCGCTTGGACCTGCTCCGCGACGGCCGTGTCGTCGCAGGCCGCCACGAGGGAAGCCGGCAGCCCGCGAGCGACCTCCTCCGCGTGGCTGGGGCCGGCGAGCACGCACAGGGGTCGGTCGCCGAGCTCGGACGCGATGATCTCCGTCGGCCGTTGGAACGTCTCGATCTCGAGGCCCTTGGTAGCGCTGACGATCGGCACGTTGCCGCCGAGGGCGTCCTCGAAGCGCGTGACCACCTTGCGCAGGTGTTGGGTCGGCACCACTGACAGGCACAGGTCCACGCCGCGCGCGGCCGCGAAGGGATCCGCCTCGAAACGCAGGGCCTGCGGCAGTGAGATCCCGGGCAGGTAGGCCTCGTTGGCCCGCCGCTCCGACATCTCGCGCAGACGTTCCGGGAAGGCGCTCCACAGCACCACGTCGGCGCCGTTCTGCACCAACAGTCGCGCCAGGGCCGTGCCCCAACTTCCATCACCAAGGACCAGGATTCGTGTCTTCTCAGCCATCGCTTCCAGGGGGCTTGTGACCGCCGCGCGGTTCGGTGCCGGCGATCATGCGGCGGATGTTCGATCGGTGTCGGACGAGGATCAGGAGGCAGAGCCCCACACAGAACAGGGTCAGCTCGGCGCCGCCGCTACCGGCTCGCAGACCGGCGGTGATGGGCAGGGCCAGGCCGAGACCGATGGAGGCCAGGGCGACCATGCGCGTGGTACCCCAAAGGAGCAGCCAGACCAGGCCGCTGATCAGGAACACGACCGGATCGATCGCGACCACGACCCCACAACCGGTGGCGACGGCCTTGCCGCCCTTGAAGCGCAGGTAGATCGGGAAGACGTGGCCGAGCACCGCAGCCAAGCCGCAGAGCACCGCCGCGACACCGACCTGGTCCGGCGGCACGGCAAGGGGCGCGATCACCGCGGCCGGCACCGCCCCCTTGGCGAAGTCGAGCAGGAAGGCCACGATCCCGAGGGGCTTGCCGAGCACGCGCATGGCGTTGGTGGCGCCGATGTTCCCGCTCCCGATCGTGCGGATGTCGACTCCGCGCAGCAGCTTCGCCAGGGTGAATCCGAACGGCACCGAGCCCAGCAGGTAGGAGACCAGCAGGGCGCCGAGGAAGGCCGAGGTGAAGTCCGGGAGGGGCGGCATCGCGGGCCAGGAGGTTAGCCCAGGGCCGGGTGCGAAGCCCGTCCGATCAGCCTGCCGCCCCTGGAACCCGGTCCGGATCCGGCTCCCGGCCAGGCTCGGATCCGACTCGCACCGGGGCCGCGGGGCGGTACCCTGCGCCGGCCCATGCCTGCCCCGATCCTCGGCGTCGACACCGGCGGCACCTTCACCGACCTCGTGCTCGCGGGCGACGGCGAGGAGCGCGTCCACAAGCTGCCCTCCACTCCGGCCGATCCAGGCCAGGCAGTGGCCGAAGGCGCGCGCGTGCTCGACGCCCTGAACGCGCGGACCCGCGTGGTGCACGGCACGACGGTGGGCCTCAACGCCCTTCTGACCGGACGCGTGGCGCGCGCGGCCCTGGTCACCAACCGCGGCTTCGCGGACCTGATCGAGATCGGGCGCCAGACCCGGCCGGACATCTACGACCTCTCGCCCCAGCGGCCGGCTCCCCTGGTCGCGCGGGAACTGCGCTTCACCGTGGACGAGCGCGTTTGGCCCGCGGCCGACGACCCCACTCGCCTGGAGCGCATCGCCACCGCCAGCGACGAGGACCTGGCCAAGCTCGTGCGCCGGATCCGCCGAGCGGGCCCTGAGTCCATCGCCGTGTGCCTGCTCCACAGCTACGCGGACCCGGCCGACGAACGGCGCGTCGCCGACGCCCTGGCGCCCCTGGGCCTGCCGGTGACCTGCTCCGCCGAGCTCCTGCCCGAGCACCGCGAGTTCGAGCGCTTCGAGACGGCCCTGGTCAACGCCGCCCTCGCTCCGGTGGTGGCGAGCTACCTCGAGCGCCTCGCGGCGGCCCTGGCGCCCGCCCGTTTGAGCCTGTTGAGCTCGCGCGGGGGCCTGCTCAGCGCCGAACGCGCGGCGGCGGAGCCGGTTCGCATCGTCCTCTCCGGCCCCGCCGGCGGCGTCGTCGGCGCAGTCGAAGCGGCCCGCGACGCGGGCTTCGCGCGCCTGGTCGCGCTCGACATGGGCGGCACCAGCACCGACGTGGCCTTCGCCGCCACCGCGCCCCTCGCCGCGGACGAGGCGCGCGCCTCGACCGACCTGCCCGAGGTCGCCGGCCACCCGATCGGCGTACCCTGCCTCGACCTGCACACGGTCGGCTGCGGGGGCGGCTCGATCGCGCGGGTGGACGGCGGCGGCGGCCTCGCGGTCGGACCCGAGAGCGCCGGCGCCGACCCCGGTCCGGTGTGCTACGGCAAGTCCGACGAGCCGACCGTCACCGACGCCCACGTGCAGCTCGGGCACGTGGCCGGCGGCCGCTTCCTGGGCGGCGCCCTCGAGTTGGACCGCGACGCCGTCGCGCGCGCCTTCGAGGACCTCGGCCGGCGCCTGGGCACCGACGCCGACCGCGCCGCCGGCGCCGTGCTCGACGCGGCTCGCGCCGCCATGCGGCGGGCGGTCTCGGTCATGACCCTCGAGCGTGGGCAGGACCCGCGGCGCCTGCCCCTGGTGGCCTTCGGCGGCGCCGGCGGGCTGCACGCCGCGGCCCTGGCGGCCAGCTTGCAGATGCCGGGCGCGCTGGTTCCGCGCCATCCCGGTGCCCTGTCAGCCTGGGGCATGACCCGCGCCGTGGCCAGCGCCGACCGCGCCGCGACGGTGCTCGAGTCCCTGGAACGCTGGCCCGCGACGCGCCGTCGCAAACAGCTGCGGTCCTTGGTGGCCGACGCGCGCGCGGAGCTCGCGGCGAGCGGCGCGCGGGGTGCGACCGACGTGGAGCTGGAGGTCGACCTGCGCTACGAGGGCCAGGCCTACGAGCTGCGACTGACCGACGCCGCGCGACTGACGGCGCGCTTCCACGACGCCCACGAACAGCTCTACGGCTACCGTTTACCGGAGCGCGGCGTGGAGTTGGTGTGCCTGCGGGTGCGCGTTTCGATCCGCGGCGGGCGCTCCGAAGCCGATACGGCGCGGCCGCGGCGGCGACCCGCTCCCACAGCCGCCACGATCGGCCAGCGCCGCGCCTGGTTCGGGCGCTGGGTGAGAACGCCCGTGCTGGACCGCGCGACCCTGGCCCCCGGGCATCGGATCGACGGCCCGGCCCTGGTCGAGGAGTTCTCGGGCACGACCATCGTTCCGCCCGGTTGGGGCGCGCTGGTCGTGCGCGGCGGTCACCTGTCGCTCGAGCCGGCCGGCTGAGTCACCGTCAGGAAGCGCCACAGGCCGAGGCGATGCTCGACCACGTCGAAGCGCTGGCGCACGGCCTCCTCCAACGCCGACAGGTAGCGCAGTCGCCCGGCGGCCTCGTGGAAGTCGAGGCGCGCGGTGTAGCTCACGTCCATGGCGACCGGCTCCACGGCCAGGATCACGTCGATCGCATCGGCGGCGGCCGCGATCGCTTCGGGCGGCGCGCCGGAGACCATCGTGGCGGAGATCTGGCGCGAGACGTCGAGCTCGGCCACGTCGGGACGCCAGATGGTGACCTCGGGCGCGTCCATCCAGAGCCGGATCACGGTGCCGCCCTCGGGTAGGGCGGCGTCGATCGCCGCGACGCGCTCGTCGTAGTTCCAGCCGCGGTTCCAAGCGCTCCACTGGACCAGGGCCAGGGTCAGTTGAATGGCGATCACGACGAGGGCCAGGGCTCGGGCCAAGGTGCCTCGGTTCGCAGTGGGCCAGGCCAGGGCCGCTGGCCAAGCCAAGAACGCCGCCGTGGGCAGCAGGTAGGCTCCGCGCTCGTTGACGCCCCAGACTTGGAAGAAGACCCAGCTCGGGACGACGAGCGCGAGGCACGTCGCCAGGTGCCATCCGCGCAGGCGCCCGAGCAACAGGCCCGCGATGGCCAGGGGCGTCAAGAGCAGCAGCGGCAGGGCGATGTTGTGGACGGCGAGGGCCAGGGCGCCCGCATGACCGGTGTAGAAGCTCGAGACGATCTCGACTTCACGATCGACCGCGAGGGGATCGAAGCGGCCGGTACGAATCAGTCCAGCGAGGCCCATCCCGACGACCAACAGCGTCAAGAGCGCCGGGCCGACCGCGAAGAGCAGCGCAGGCAGGCTGAAGCGGCGACCGACGCGCCGGGCTCCCAGTTGGCACAGGCCGAGCACGCCGAAGCCGATCAGCGGCGTGGAGACGTGGGTTCCGTAGGTGATCGCCAAACACGTTCCGACCAACCCCACGCCGAGTACCGGTCGGCGCCAGGGCGCGACGAGTGCGACCAGGGCGGTCGCGAGCACCGCCGCGACGTGCAACACGTGGACTTCGAAGGTCGTCGCGAAGAACACGGCGCCCGGCGTGGTCGCGAACAGCGCCGCGCCGAAGACCGCTCGCGAGCGCGACAGGCCGAGGCAGCGCAGGGCGGCGAAGAGGCAACCGACCGCCACGCCAGCCGCCGACGCGACGACCAGATGCGAGGCCAACAGGACTCCCGCCGGTCCGCGACCCAGGAGTTCGGTGGCCAGACGCAGGAGCGGCACCACCAGCACGTGGTGGTAGCTCTCCCCCCCACCCAGCGCGGCGAAGCTGACCAGGCCGGAGCCGTCCCCGTAGAGGCGAGGTTGGCGCAGGAGCCAGGCACAGAGGGCCGTCAACGAGCCCAGGCCCAGGGCCCAGACCACGTCGGGGCGGGACCCCGATCCAGGGGGCGCTTGCCGAGCACTCGGGTCGGAGGGGAGGGGTTGCAAGGGGTCGGGGCGTCTTCCTGGGTCGCACGGCCCTCGGCGCGCCACGACCGCTCCGGCCCACCGGCGCGGCGACTATAGCGCCGCCCGTACCGCAACCCGAGCGCCGCGCGCTGGCCCCGGGCTCTGGCGTCGGGCCGGATCGACCCCACGATCGTGGGCCGACCAAGCAAGGTCCTTTCCTGGCGGGACTTCACCGGAGCGGTCCCCGCCGGAGGCTCGCAGCGGGTCGTCGAAGGTCAGCCAGTTGGCCAGTCAGGGCGCAAGCCGCGGTGACGAGTCCGAAGCAGGAAGTCGGATTTTGCGACTTCGACTGGCGGATGACCGACCTCGCGCCGCCAGAGACCTCTGTCCGCGGCGCTCCAACTGGGTCTGCCGGGATGTGGAAGGACTCCGGCCCGCTCGTGGCCGCGACGCACTTTCGTGGGCGGCGCGGATCAGACCCGTCGAATCGTCGGCCGACTCTCGCCGGTCGCGCCCTGTCCGCGGGCCATCCAGCCCCGTGCTGCCGTCGGCCACGGGGTCGGGGAACTCGACCCCCTCGGCGAGACAGCTCTCGCCGACCTCCCTTCCCGTGACCACGCCCCGCGGTGCGATCGATCCCGCGCTCCGGTCCGATCCAAACCTCTCCCCGACGACCGCGGTTGCCGAGCCAGGCCGTCGCTACCGCCGACCTGGGCCCTCTCCCCTCCCTCGATGAAACTCTCACAGCTCCTCCCCCTGGCCCTTTCTTTCGCCGGTCTTGCGGCGCACCTGTCGCCCGCGTCGGCGCAGGCTTCTCGAGCGGACGCCCAGCCCCCGATGATGCAGGTCGCGCCGACGCAGCCTGTCGGCGACGCACGGCATTCGACCACCCTCGTCGGGCGCGCCGTCGATGCCGGCGGCGATCCGGTCTCCGGTGCCGTGGTCTTCACCAACCGGGGTGGACAGACCAGCACGGACGCCCAGGGACACTTCGAGCTGACGCTCGTCGCCCCGCCCGCCGGCGCGGGCCTGACGGTGACCGCGGCCATCTCGATCCAGGGCGGCAACTACTTCGGGACACGGACTCAGGGAGCGACCGTCGCCGGTGGCACGACCCACGTCGGCGACCTGCTCCTCACCAGCGCGAGCGCCTGCCAGCCGGAGTGGATCCCCTCGTTCGGAGGCTTGCCCGGCATGAGCGACCCCGTCTATGCCTTCGCCATCTTCGACGACGGGAGCGGATCGGGGCCCGCCCTCTTCGCGGGGGGGTCCTTCACCTCCGCGGGCCCGGTCTCGGCGAATCGAGTCGCCAAGTGGACCGGCCAGACCTGGGAGAGCCTCGGAGCGGGCTTGAACAACTCGGTCCATGAAATGGTCGTCTACGACGACGGGAGCGGTTCGGGTCCCGCCCTCTTCGTCGGAGGAACCTTCACCCTCGCTGGGGGCACCTCCGCCAGTCGAATCGCCAAGTGGGACGGCAACGCGTGGACTGCCCTGGGAACCGGCCTGAACGAGAAGGTCGAGGGCCTGGTCGTGCACGACGACGGCAGCGGGTCGGGGCCCGCGCTCTTCGTGGCCGGACGCTTCACGGCGGCGGGCGGCGTCGCCGCCAGCCGTGTCGCCAAGTGGGACGGCACGACCTGGTCGTCGCTGGGGTCCGGAGTCAACAACATCGCCTACGCGATGGTCTCCCACGACGACGGGGGCGGCGCGGGGCCCGCCCTGTACGTCGGGGGACGCTTCACCAACGCGGGCGGCATGGCCGCGAGCCAGATCGCCAGGTGGGACGGCACGAGCTGGTCGACCCTGGGCGCGGGAACGAAGAGCTTCACCCTCTTCAAGATCGGCATCCAAGCACTGGCGGTCTTCGACGACGGGAGTGGATCCGGCGACAAGCTCTATGCCGGCGGAGACTTCACCCTCGCAGGGGGAGCTCCGGCGTCCCACATCGCGCAGTGGGACGGGAGCGCCTGGTCGCCGGTCGGCAGCGGGGTCTCGGGGACATTCGGTGTGAACGCCCTGACCGTGCACGACGACGGCAGCGGCGCCGGTCCGGCCCTCTACGCCGGCGGGGACTTCACGACGGCGGGGAGCGCCACCGCGAACCGCCTGGCCAAGTGGGACGGATCCAACTGGACCGCCCTGGGGGATGGCGTCGATCAAACGGCCTACGCCCTGGCGAGCTTCGACGACGGCAGCGGCGCGGGCTCGGTGCTGTTCGCCGGGGGCGATCTGTTCTTGGCCGAGGGAATCTGGTGTCGCCGCATCGCCATCTGGGACGGTGCCCACTGGTCGGGTCTGGGCGACGGGCCGAACGCCTACATCCAGGACGTCGCCATCTTCGACGACGGGAGTGGATCGGGCCCGGCCCTCTACGCCTCCGGCGGCTTCCTCTACCTGGGAGGCATCACCGCGCAGTCGATCGCCAAGTGGGACGGAAGCCAATGGACGCCGGTCGGCGGCGGCACGAACTTCGCGACCTATGCGCTCCACGTCTTCGACGACGGGAGTGGCTCCGGTCCTGCCCTGTACGCCGGAGGCAACTTCACCACCGCCGGCGGCAACCCGGCGCTTCGCGTCGCCAAGTGGGACGGCTCGACCTGGTCGCCGATGGGTGAGGGACTCAGTGGGAAGGTCAACTCGCTGACTTCCTTCGACGACGGCAGCGGTGCTGGAGCCCAACTGTACGCCGCTGGCGCATTCCAGTTCTCCGGCGCGACGCCCGCTCTTCGCGTGGCGAAATGGGACGGCTCGAGCTGGTCACAGGTGGGCAGTGGCCTGACCACGGACTTCCTCGGCATCTTGGACCTGGGAGTCTTCGACGACGGTAGCGGAGCAGGCCCCGCCCTGTACGCGGGCGGTTCCGTCACGGGCATCGCGGGCCAACCCACCGGCGGCATCGCGAAGTGGGATGGATCGTCCTGGTCCGCCTTGGGTGCAGGCACCAACGACATCGTGCTCGCCTTGGACGTCTTCGACGATGGCAGCGGACCGGGCCCGGCCCTGATCGTGGGCGGCCGCTTCACGAGCGTCGATGGACTGCCCGCTGCCCACATCGCCGCCTGGGATGGCACTTCCTGGTCGACCTTGGGTAGCGGCATGGACATCACTTCGCCCACCGCGCCGTACGTCCAATCCCTGGTCGTCCACGACGACGGGAGCGGCTCGGGGCCCGCGCTCTACGCCGGCGGCGTGTTCAACATTGCCGGAGGTGTCCCCGCCGGCGGCGTCGCGAAGTGGGACGGCAGCACCTGGTCGCCCCTGGGTGCGGGGCTCGGCTCGGGGGTCACCGCCATGGCTTCGTGGGACGATGGCAGCGGCGCCGCCGCGCAGCTGATCTGCGCCGGCTCCTTCGGCCAGTCGCCGACCGGCAGCAGTTTCCTCGCCCAGTGGGGCTGCCCCGGACCGGGCCCGTTCACCGCGATCGCGGGCTGCAGCGGCAACCCGGCGCAACTGAGCGCCAGCTCGCCGTGCCTCGCGATCGGCCAGGTTGCCCAGTTCGCGTTGCAGCCGACCCAGACCGGCACCGGCCTCGCGGTCCTCTACGCCGGCCAACTCGGATTGGATGGCAACGGCTGCGGCTCCGTCTTGCCGGGCATCGGTGAGTTGCTGCTGGCCTTCGCCCCGGCGCCCGTCTCCGCGGCTTCCGTGGCGACCTCCGGGGGCACCGTCGACTTCGCGATCCCGGTGCCGAACGCACCCGAGCTGGTGGGCTTGACCATCGCCTTGCAGGGCGTCCACGCCGTCGTCGTGTTCGGTGGTCTAGGGATCGAGTTCAGCAACGCGCTGGAAGCGCCGTTCGCGCCCTGAACCCGCGCCGCGCCGTGTGCGCCAACCGAGATTCGAGAAGTCGACCCCGTCCGGCCCACCCCGGCCGCCGAGAGGCGGCCGGGGTGGGCCGCGGGTTCGGCGGGCGCAGCGGTCGGCGGGCGGTGCGAGCGACTGGCCCACCCCACCGGCGCCGATTCGGTCGACTGATCGGAATCGAGAGCGCTGGTGCCTTCGCGCGGACTCCCCGCTCAGGCCGTGGTGTCGCCCCTGCGCCGCTGGCCTCGGGTCAGGCCTGATCCGGACGATCGCCGGGAGTCCGCAGCCGGGGCGGGGATCGGCCGCCGAGCCGAGACCGCTGATCGGGCCGTTGCTCCAGGCTCAGGACCGGCCCCCGGCGCCCCGCGGCCCAGGGGAGTTCGCAGGGCGCATCCGTCGGCCCGGATGACTTGCAAAGGGTCCAGTGGTCCCTAGGATGGCGCCGCCCACGGCGCGCTATGTCCGCTCAGGGCCACCACCGCGGCGACCATCGCGCCGCCCGGGCCGCCGGCTGGACAATCGTCCGCCGAGTTGGCCCGCTCCCCCTGAACGAGAACCAGACCAACCCCACCTGCAGCCATGACCTACGTAATCGCGGAGCCCTGCGTCGGGACGAAGGACACCGCCTGCGTCGAAGTCTGCCCGGTCGACTGCATCCACCCCACCAAGGACGCGGCCGATTTCGAGGAGCACACGATGCTCTACATCAACCCCGACGAGTGCATCGACTGCGGCGCCTGCGCCCCCGAGTGCCCCGTCGAGGCGATCTTCGACGAGAACGAGCTGCCCGAGAAGTGGGCCGAGTACACGAAGATCAACGCGGACTGGTTCGAGAAGAACCGCTGATCGACGCCTGACAGGCACCCGACAGGGGCAGGCCCCGCAGCTTCGATCCGAAGCTGCGGGGCCTGCTCTCGTTCGGGGCTCGCTCGAGCCCGTTGGATCTGGCCGAATCAGAAGCTCCAGGAGAGGCCCAGGGTCGCGCCGATCCCGGGCGCGTCGAAGCCGGAGCCGTGGACGCGGTAGTTGGCGTCCGTCAGGTTGCTGAGCAGCAGCGACCAGCGGCCCTCGGTGGAGCCCAGGACGCCCTCGAAGCCGACGTTGAAGACCATCCAGCCGTCGGTGCCGGTGGGGTCGATGCGCGGGTCGGCGATGTCACTGGGCGCGAGCTGGTCCTGGCGGGCGGCGAAGACCGACTGGAAGCGGATCGTCTCCACGAACTTGCCCACGCGCTCGAGGGGCGACCACCCCAGGCCCAACTGGCCGTGCAAGGGCGGGATGCGGCTGTAGGGCTGGTCGTCCAGGGAGTCGTCGCCCGTGAGCGGGTCGACGCCGTAGGTGCGGCCGCGGGCGAACATCAGGTTGCCGTTCATGGACCAGGGCGAGTCCACCGCTCCCAGGCGCTGGTGCCAGCGGCCCTCGAGACCCCAGACCACCAGGTTGTCCTGATTGGCGAGTTGGTAGACGTCGTCGGTCGAGCCGGTCGCCGCCTGGTAGTCGGCCGTGAGGGTCGGATCGAAGCGCCGCCCGATGACGTTCGACACGTCGTTGTAGAAGGCCGCGATGCCGCCGTCCCAACCCTCGCCCCACATGTCGAGGGCCAGCTCATGGAACAGGCTGCGCTCGGGGTCCAGGTCCGGGTTGCCGACCTCGACGCCACCGCCGAAGGAATCGACCTTGGACAGGTCCGAGAGGTTCGGCGCGCGGAAGCCCTGGGCCAGGGTCGCCGAGAGGCGCGCGTTGGAGGCCACGTTCGTGGCCGCCTGGGCGCTCGCCGTCAGTTCGTCGAAGCTCCCCGACCCGCCACCCGAGACCGGCAGGCCCACCGGATCCGAGGTCAGCGGGTCGAAGCCGAAATCGAAGTACGAGTAGCGCAGGCCCAGGGTCAGGTCGACGGGATCGAGGCTCGAGACCTCGTCCTGGACGAAGATGCCGCTACGCAGGTAATCGGCGTCGGGCGGGAAGGCCCCGTCCTTGGCCGTAGCGACCCCAGTGCTGATCGTGGTGTCGACCCGCTCGGACTGCACGTCGTCCACGTCCAGGTCGAAGCCCCAGGTCAACAGGTGCTCCGGGCCGAGCTGCTTGCGCCAGTCGGCCGCGACCCCGAGGGTCAGCACCTCGTCGGACTCGAAGCGGAAGCGGTCGGTGTTCGAGAAGTCGATGCGCTCGCGCTCTTCGATGCGCTCGCGCACCGAGAAGCGCCACTGCATGCGGTCGGCGAAGCCGCCGCGGTGCTCGTCGGTGTAGGCCAGCACGTGCGACTGGTACTGCTGCAGGTCGTAATCCCACAACAGCGACGAGGCCGGGGTCGGTGCTCCGCCCACGGAGGTGGGGAAGCCGACCACCAACTTGTCGGTGCGCGGCACGTCGTCCTCGCGCTGCAGGCGCGAGGTCCAGCGCAGGGAGCTGTAGTCGTCCAAGGCCAGCTCACCGGCACCGAACAGGCTGAACCCGCTGTAGCCGGTGAAGTCCTGGATCTCCCCGCCACCCGCGCGCAGGTCGTTCCACTTCTGCCAGCTACCGCCCACGAGCCAGCCGAAGTCGGGGCTGGCGCCGCTGGTCTGGGCCCAGGTTCGCAGGCCGGATGAGGCGCTCTGCAGCTCGGTGCCGACGCTCCCCTCGAGTCCGTCGTGCCCTCCCAGCCGCTCCGGGCGCCGCCCCTTGGTCCAGATGGCCACGACCCCACCGATGGCGTCGGAGCCGTAGAGCACCGACGCCGGCCCGCGGACCACCTCGACCCGCTCGACCGTGGTCGGGTCGATCGAGTTGAGGGACTGGTTGGGACCGAAACGCGTGGTCGAGTCGTTCAGCCGCACCCCGTCCACGAGGATCAGGATCTGATTCCCGGTCAGCCCGCGGACGAAGGGCGAGCCCCCGCCGAGGTTGGTCTCCTGGATCCAGACGCCAGTGGCCGCGCCGATCATGCGGGGCAGGCTGCGCTCGCCGGTGGCGGCCAGCTCCTGGGCCGTGGCGACCGAGACCTGGGTCGAGGGCTGGGTCGCGGTGCGGTCCGAGCGCGGCGCGCGCACCACCATCGGCTCGAGCTCGACGACCCCGGCTCGCTGGCCGACGGGTACCTGCCCCTGGTCTGCGGGAGCTGGCCCCTGGTCGACGGCGGACGTTCCTTGGAGGGCGAGGAGAACGGGGGCGGCGAAGAGCATCGAGGCGGGCGGGTCAGGGGGGGTCGGCGATCGATCCGTGCGTCAGCGCCAAACGACTCGCGGGGGCGTTCGGTTCACGTCCTCCAGTGACATTCTGCCTCCGGGCCGCGTGCAACTTCCCCCACTCGAGTGGGCTGCCGAGTCCCGGGGACCGGAGGCGATCAGTCCCCGGCGTAGCCCAGGGCCCGCAACTGATCCTGCTGGGCCTCGGTCAGGTCCCGCGCGGCGCGCTCGAAGGGTCGGGCCGAGGCCCGGTAGGCCTCCAGCTTGGCCAGGTACTCGGCCACCAGTTCCGGCTCTTTCGGCGCCAGGTCGTGGGTCAGCCCGGGGTCCGCGCGCCAGTCGTAGAGCGAGCAGCTCCCGTTGGGCAGGGGCAACTTCCGCATCACGGTGCGCCCCTCCACCTCGTCGATCTCGACGCCGAATGTGAAACCGTCGCGCAGGGTCGTGATGAAGTGGTAGCGGTCGTCGCGACAACCGACCTGGTGCCCGCTGGCGTGCTCGAACCAGAAGACCCGCTCGGGATCGGCGCCGGCTCGCGCCACGGCCACGAGGTCGCGACGGGGGTCGACCTGGTCCAGACCGAGCTGCGCGACGATCGTCGGCACCACGTCGCGGGTGGTCACGCGCTCGGCCACGTACTCGCCTTCGACGCTGTTCGGCAACTTCACGAGCAGGGGCACGTGTAGGGTCTCCGGCGTCAGGCCGCGGTGGCTGTAGTAGGTCTTACGCTCGCCCAGGTGCTCCCCATGGTCGGCGGTGATCACGGCCAGGGTGCGGTCCATTTGCCCCACCGCGTCGATCGCGCCGAACAGCTCGGACAAGAGCCGATCCGCATAGGCGACCTCGACGCGATAGAGGAACTCGACGTGCTCGCGGCTGTTGATGCCCTGGAGGAAGTCGAGGTCGGGGGGGTAGATGTCGGGCTCGAACAGGGTCGGCGGCTCGACCCGGCGCGGCGGCAGCTCGAGCCCGGTCCCGCGCAGGTAGTCCTCGAGTGCTCCGTCGGGCAACAGGTAGGGCGTGTGCGGGTCGTACAGGTGGACCCACAGGAAGAAGGGCCGCTCGCCGGCCTCGTCCCACTCGTCGATCCAACGTCGCGCCACGTCGATCACGTCGCGACCGTCGAGGTTGCTGCCCGGTTGCGGCGGGCCGAAGCGATCGAAGCCCTGGGCGAAGCCCGACGACTCGCCGATCGCCTCGAAGGACACGGCGCCAGCGGTGTAGTAGCCGTGCGATCGCAGGATCTCCGCCAGGGTCGTGACCGACGGATCCAGCACGCCGTAGTTGTCGAACAGGGCGTGGTCCTGGATCGACAGGCCCGTGAGTATCGACGCGTGGGAAGGTTGGGTCGAGTTGCCGGCGCTCCAGGCGTCGGTGAAGACCAGGCTGCGCGCCGCCAGCTCGTCGAGGAAGGGCGTGTGGACGCCGGGCTGCGGCGCCTCGCCGGTGAACGACGACCCGAGGGCGTCGAAGCGCGTGGTGTCGAGGGTCACCAGCACCACGTTGGGGGGACGCGCGGCGCCGAACTCGCCGACCAGCAGCGGCGAGCCGATCACCGCCAGGGCACGATCGAGGCTCCGCTCGCGCAGCTCGCCGTCGAGCCGCACGAGGAACTCGAGTTCGACCGACTGACCCTCGAGGGCAGTCAGGTCGACCCTACAACGGTGCCAGGCGCGGTGCTCGCCGGGCCGCGGGTAGGGGTGCACCAGGACCTGCTCGCGCCGGCCGGAGCTGCCGTCGACCGGTGCGACCGACACGATCAGGCTGAGGGGCAGTTCGAGCGCGCCGCCCAGCAGTCCGGTGGCGAAGACCAACTGACCGCCGGGCGGCACGACGGCCTCGCAGGTGAGCGGATCGTCCAAGGCCATGGGCCAGGCGCGGTAGGCCTCGCCGTCGATGTCGATCACACCGCCGTCGCCGCTGAGCTCGCCGGAGGGGTCCGAGGGTGAGGCGCCGGGCTCGAAGCTGCGGTGGATGTGCCGGATCGCGACCAGCTCGATCGGCGCTCGGACGCCGCTGCTGGGCTCGAGCCGCAGGTTGGAGAGCTCGCCCCGCCACTGGTGCATCTCGACCATCGAGAGGCGCAGGGTCTGCACCTGGGCGCTGCCGCGCAACTCCGCCTGTTGGGTCGCCCGCGCGCCGCCGGGGAGGTACCACGCGAGGGAGGAACGCACCGTCCGCCCCACTACAAGGTCGACTTCGATCACGTTGAAAGCCGCCGCATCCGCCGCGCCGACGTACTCCAGCGCGGGGTGCGACTCGAGATCCAGCTCGCCGCGGATCAGGACGCCGCTGGAGCGCACGCCGGGAGTCGCGGCGGCACCGACCAAGCGCCAGGGTCCGAAACTGGCGGGGTCCTCGCCAAGGACCCACTCCCCCACCAAGCGCTCGGCGTCGGCGAAGGCGCGCGCGGGTGAGACGCCGCCGTCCAGACGCGGATCCAGGTGGATCGCCGTCGGTGGTCCCGGCGGAACCGGCTTGCCACAACTGGCAAGGAGCAGCGCCAAGCTCGCCGCCAAGGGCCGCCACAGGCTCGCCGACGGGCAGCCCCATCGCCCAGCGGGGACGGCCGACCCTTCCGTCGTTCCGATCACCATCGACGAAGTCTACTGCCGCAGCAGCGACGGGCGGAACGCGGCGAGCAGCAGTCGAATGCCGCAGACGATCACCACCACGAGGTGTTGGTACCGCGCTCGATCAGGCCCCCTCTGGAGCCCACCGCAATGGTCTGGCACCGCGCGCGCCGGGGAGCCGCTCCGTTCTCCGGACCTGCGAGCACGAGCTACGAGCAGAGGGGAGATGGAGCGGCTGATGGGATTCGAACCCACGACTTCAACCTTGGCAAGGTTGCGCTCTACCACTGAGCTACAGCCGCTCTGGCCACGTCATCGGTGTCGTTCCGGCGACGGGCGGGCGAGGAAAGATACCAGGGCGCACGACCGTTGCAAGGGTCTGGGGAGAAACCGCCGGCGACCGTCAGGTGCCCCGCTCGATCAGGCTGCGGAGCCACGCTCCGGCCTCTCGCGCCGCATCGGCCAGGGCCGATCCAGCGGCCAGGCGCCCGGCGAGGAACGACGCGTGTCGACACCCCGAGCCGTGGATTCCCCCACCGGCGATACGCGGGTGGATCGCCCATTCGGGATCGCGACCGGCGGCCAGGATCAGGTCACGGACCGGGTCCTCGGCCCCGTGGCCGCCCTTCAGGACCACCGCACCGGCACCCGCGGCGAGCAGCCGGCGCGCGGCGGCCAGGCGCCCATCCAACAGGTCGAGATCCGACCGGGGCAGCCCGCTGAGCTCGGCTGCTTCGAGGGTGTTGGGCGTCACCACGACGCCCCGTGCCAGCAGCTCGCGGGCGAAGGTCGGGAGCTCCCGCGCCGGCAGGAAGCGCTCGCCGCCGGAAGCGGCCAGGACCGGATCGACGACGACCGGCAGCCCGAGCGGTGCGGCCCAACGCTCCACCAGGTGTCCCGCGGCGCGCAGGGCATCGCCGTCGCACAGCAGGCCGAACTTGACCGCCGCCACGTCGCCGCGCTCGAGCTGCGCCTCGGCCTCCGCGCGCCAGAGCTGCGCCGCGCGCGGGGCGAAGGACCGCACCCGTCGACCATCCTGGTCGGTCTCGGTGGTCACGACGCAAACCGCCCGCGCGCCCGCCGCGGCCAGGGCCGTGGCGTCGGCGTCGATGCCTGCTCCGCCCGTCGGGTCGCGTCCGGCGCAGACCAACACGCGCGGGCCGTCGCCGCGGCTCACGCCAGCGCGGTCCCGAGGCGCTCGTCCTCGTCCAGGTCGCCGTCCGGGTCGATCAGGCCGATCACGCGCTCGCGCAGACGCCGCTCGAGGCGCGTGAGCGCCTCGCCCTCCTCGCCCAGGGCCACCTGCCCGCCGGCCACGCGCCCGTGGCCACCGAACGAGCCCTCGTCCGCCAGGAGTCGATCGAGCAGGCCGTAGGCCTCGGCTCCACCGACCTGGGTGCGCAGGCTCACGTGGTAGCGGCCCTCGTAGGCGCCGCCCACGAAGCTCCACTTGCAGCCTTCCATGCGAAGGAAGAAGTCCGCCATCTCGGCCACGGACTCGGGGTTCTTGACCGGCCCGAGGAAGGCGGCCACAGCGGGTCCGTAGCGCCGCGCCATGCGTAGGGAGCGCGCCAACTCGCGGAAGTAGTCCGCCGGTACCCGCGGGCGTTGGATGCGCGCGAGCATCGGGCGATCGGCGCGGCGGAAGGTCTCGAAGTAGGCCTCCTCGTCGAGGGGCGCCACGTTGTGCGAGAGGTCCGCGGTGTCGAAGCGCACGCCGCAGAACAGGGCGGTGGCCGTGCGCTTGTCGATCGTGACGCCTGCATCGCGCAGGTATTCGTAGACCAGGCTCGAGGTGGCGCCCACGTCGATCCGCACGTCGCGGTGCAACCCCGTCCAGGGCTTCGAACCTTCGGGCGGGATGTGGTGGTCGATGATGCCGACCAGGTCGATGCCCTCGGGGATCACGGTGTGGGTGAAGGTCGGCTGGCTGTCGACCAGAATCGCGCCGCAGACGCGGGCCGGGTCGATCTGGTCGTAGCGGTCGAAGTGCAGCGCCAGCTCGCGCACCATGGCCAGGTTCTCGGCCCGGTGGATGCGACCCATGGTCGCGATCTGCGCCTCGAAGCCGAGGGCTCCCTCCACCAGCGCGGCGGCGCCCATCAGCGAGGCCAGGGCGTCGGGGTCCGGGCTGCGGTGGGTCAGGACCAGCACCCGCTCGACTCCTCGCTCGGTGGCCGCGGCTCGGATGGCCGCGCACAGGGAGTCGGCCGAGCGCTCCCCGGCGGGCGGTGGAACCGGGGGACGGGCGTCGCCGCGATCGGCGGGCTGGCGGGCTTGGGGGGGCTCCATGGGATCGCGCCCGGTCGGGCGCGGCCCGTCAGGTTGACCGCCCTGCGCCTCCCGGCGCAAGGGTGTCCACCCCGGATGGTTGGCGCTTGGGCCCGTCGAGCCAGCCTCGGTCAGATGCCCAGGCTGAGCAGGAACTGGACCGAACCCAGGATCTCGGCGCGGCCGTGGCGGTGGTGTAGCTCGACCACCCGCTCGGCCGACTTGGGCAGGAATTCCTTCACCAGCTTGAAGTCGACCTCCCCCTGCCCGAGGGGCATGGCGGTCTCGTCCTCGGCGGCGTCCTGCAGGTGGATGCCGACCATGCGCGAGCCATAGGCTTCGAGCCACTCCGCCTGGGGCGGCAGGCCCTGGCGCTCGCGCAGGTGGATGCGACCGACGTCGTGCCAGTAGCCCAGGCCTGTCTTGGAGAGGTCGTCGAGGACCCAACCCATGGCGTCGAAGCCGAGCAGGTCGTCGATGTAGCGTCCGGGCTCGAGGGCCACCTTCAGCTCGGGGAACTCGCCCATGAGCTGATGCAGCGAGCGGCACAGGAGCTGCAACTGGGGCTGGCCGGCCTGCTGGACGCGCAGGACGTACTCGCCCACGCGCTCGCGCAGCTCCGAGCTGACGCCGTCGCGCAGGGCCTCGGCCTCGAGGGCCCGCGCCTCGGCCTCGAGGGCCTTGTCCTCGATCTGACTGCCGCGCACCACCAGGCGCGGTGCGCCCCAGCGTTGCGCCAGGCGCGCGTGGCGCCGGATCGAGTTCACGGCGCGCTCGCGCATGCTCTCGTCCAGACTGGCCAGGCGGGCGGCGGGCAGGTCCCTGCCCTGCGTGTCCCGACAGCCGGCGACCATCGAGATCAACTCGGTGCCGGTCTCGGCCTGGGACTCCTCCAGACCGTCCATGGACGGCGGAGAGTCCGTCAGACCCAGCTCGAGCTTGCGAAAGCCCATGCCGACGGCCGCGAAGACCTGGTCCTGGATACTCGTCAACCGCGCGCCGAAGCACGAGGTCGAGAGACAGAAGGGGTTGGGAATGCCGGGAGCGGTCACGTCGATGGGAGGCGGATCGCGGCAGGGGGAATCAACTCCGGCGCCCGGGCATGGGACGTCGGAGCGCCATCCGGAACAGGCCGGGGCAAGCGCCTGGGAAAGCTAGCCGGTAGACCGGCCCGAGGCCAATGAACGCGGGCGGATCGCACGGCGACGGGCTGCGCGGACCCGCATCTGCGCCGCGCGCCGCACCGGGCCGCCCCCCACTTGGATCGGGCACCCGATGCTTCGGCCTGCGGGGATTTCCCTGCGACAAGCCCGCGGGCCCGGCCCCACGGATCAGACGTGGATCTCGGCTGCTACGGTCTCGATCGAGGCGAAGCGGGCCAGCACGGGCTCGACCTCCTCCGCGAGGAACTCGTCGACCTGCTCGGGCGCGCGGCCGACGAAGCGCTTGGGATCCAGCAGCTCGTCGATCCGCCCGGCGACGCTCGCGAAGCTCGGATCGGCCCGCAGCCGTCCCACCAGGGGATTGGGCTCGCCGCGGTGGATCGCCTCCGAGGCGGCCCGGGCGTGCAGGCGCAGGGCCTCGTGGACGTCCTGGCGGTCGCCGCCCGCGGCCACGGCCTCCATCATCAGGGCCTCGGAGGCCAGGAAGGGCAGTTCCTCGCGCAGGCGGGCGTCGACCACCGCCTCGTGCACCACCAGCCCCTGGGCCACGTTCTGGTACAGGGCCAGGATCGCGTCGGTGGCCAGGAACATCTCCGGCAGGGCCAGGCGCCGGTTGGCGGAGTCGTCCAGGGTGCGCTCGAACCACTGCTGGGCGGCGGTCTGCGCCAGGTTGTCCAGGTTGGCCATGACGAAGCGGGCCAGGGCGCAGATGCGCTCGGAGCGCATCGGGTTGCGCTTCCAGGGCATGGCCGAGGATCCGATCTGGCCCTGCTCGAAGGGCTCCTCCATCTCGCGCCGGCCGGCGGAGAGGCGCAGGTCGCTGGCGAACTTGTGCGCCGACTGGGCGATCGACGAGAGCACCTGGCAGACGCGGAAGTCGAGCTTGCGCGGGTAGGTCTGGCCGGTGACGGCGAAGCGGCGCTCGAAGCCCAGCTTCTCGGTCACGCGCTCGTCGAGGGCGCGGACCTTGGCGTGGTCGCCCCCGAACAGCTCCATGAACGAGGCCTGGGTCCCGGTCGTGCCCTTGACCCCGCGGAAACGCAGGTGCCCCAGGGCGTGGTCGATGTCCTCGAGGTCGCCGAGCAGGTCCTGGATCCAGAGGCAGGCACGCTTGCCGACGGTGGTCGCCTGGGCCGGCTGGTAGTGGGTCAGGCCGAGGATCGGCACGGCGCGATGGGCCTTGGCGAAGTCCGCCAGCGAGCGCACCACCGACACGACCTGCCGCCGCACCAACTCGAGCGCGTCGCGCAGGATCACCAGGTCGCCGTTGTCGGTGACGTAGCAGGAGGTCGCCCCCAGGTGCAGGATCGCACGGCCACTCGGCGCCACGTCGCCCCAGGCGTGCACGTGGGCCATGACGTCGTGTCGCAGGCGCCGCTCGTGCTCGGCCACGGCGTCGAAGTCGATCTGGTCCGCGGTGCGGCGCAGCTCGTCGAGCTGCTCGTCGCTGATGGCCAGCCCGAGTTCCTGCTCCGCCTCGGCCAGGGCGATCCACAGCCGCCGCCACTGCAGCGCGCGGTGGCGGGCCGAGAAGAGCCCGCGCATCTCGCGGCTCGCGTAACGGGAGGCCAGGGGGCTCTGGTAGTTGTCGTGGTCGTTCACGGGGGGCTCTGGCGGAGGCTCGTGTGGAGGGCGTCGCGCGATTCGGAGCGCCGGGCGAGACCCCACACGTTAGCGATCGGTCAGGCCCGGGACGACCGCACGCCGGTAGGCGGCGGTTTTGTGCCTGGCACCTGACGTCCGCCTACCGGGGTTGGGGCGCAGGCATGGCCCAGGTGGCGATGGCCGCGGCCGAGGCGCAGGCGGCCAGGCAGAGCACCAAGCGA
Source organism: Engelhardtia mirabilis (assembly GCA_007751255.1). Classification (GTDB taxonomy): domain Bacteria; phylum Planctomycetota; class UBA1135; order UBA1135; genus Engelhardtia; species Engelhardtia mirabilis. Next base: position 1,849,446 of record CP036296.1, on the reverse strand, counting down.
ATGACCAGGCTCCGCGTCCTGAACGACGGCCGCCCCAGGCCCGACGCGACCCAGAGCACGCTGCACGCCCCCGTCAAGTCGGTCAGAACGTCGCCGAGGGACGAGTCGCGGCCCGGGACCCAGGACTGGTGCCACTCGTCGAACAGGGCGTAGCAGAGCACCGCGGCGAGGATCCAGGTGCAGGTGCGCCGGTCGATGCGCGGCCAGGGGAAGGGCTCCATGCGGCGGGGAGCGGCCACCAGCGCCAGGAAGCACAGGAACCCGAACAGCGGCGCGTGGGCCATGTTGTTCACGAACAGCGGCACCGGCGGCGCGACCGGCAATGGGTTGCTGGAGTCGGAGAGCAGGTAGATCGTCACGGCCCAGACCGCGGTCAAGACTGCGCCGCCCAGGCGCGGCAGTCGCAAGAGGGCCCGCCCGACTGCCCTATGGGCGCGGACCAACACCGCCCTATGGGCGCGGACCGACACGGGGCTCGCGGGGTCAGTCAACGCCGTACAGCCGCGCGACGCGCACGGTGCGCCCGGGCGCGTCCTCGCGCTCGACGACCTCGAGCTCGTCGACCATCTCGCGCACCAGGAAGAAGCCCCGGCCGCGCTCGTCCTCGACGTCCGGGACCAGGTGCTCCTCCGCTTGGTGGAGCTTGGCCTCCAGGGCGGCGGCGACTTCCTCCTCCGACATCTCCAGCAGCGACGCGGGGTCGAACTCCGCCGCCGGTGCGGCCTTGGGGTGCGGCGTGACTCCGCCCAGGCCGTCGTCGGAGACCTCCAGGATCCAACCCTGGGCCTCGAGCTCGAGCCGAAAGCGCATCCGCACGTCCCCGTCCAGGTCCCCGGTGGTCATGGCCGCGCCGCCGCCGCCGTGGTCGACGGCGTTGCCGAGCAGCTCGGTCAGGACCAGGGCGATGCGATCCACCTCGTCCGAGGCGACGCCATCGGTGCGCGCGAAGGAGCGCACCACCGCGCGCGCCTGGCGCACGGCACCATGGGTCGCGGGCAGCTCGAGGACCAGCTCGCGCGGCGGCCCGTCGGCGCGGGCAGGCAGCCTCACGGGGCCACCTCGAGTCGCAGGCTCAGGTCCAGGGCCGGAGCCGAATGGGTCGGCGCGCCGACCGAGAGCCGATCCACGCCGCAGGCGGCATAGGCCGCGACGGTCGAGGCGTCGATGCCACCCGACGCCTCGAGCTCGACCCGGCGCCCGAGCTCCGTCGCCAGGGCACGCAGCCGCGGGCAGAGTTCGCTCAGCTCCTGCGGTGATTGGTTGTCGAGCAGCAAGACGTCGGCGCCGCCGCGCAGGGCGGACTCGGCCTCGGCCCGGTCGCGCGCCTCGGCCGTGATGCGAACCTCGCCCCCCACCCGCGCGCGAACCCGAGCCACGAGTTGGCCCATGTCGAGCCCCTCGGCGGCGCGCGCCAGATCCAGGTGGTTGTCCTTGAGCATGACCTCGTCGAACAGGCCGAAGCGGTGGTTCTCGCCACCGCCGCAGCGCACGGCGTACTTCTCGAGCAGTCGCAGGCCGGGGGTCGTCTTGCGCGTGTCGAGCAGCCGCGCCGGCCCGCCGGTCGCGGCTCGCGCGACCAGGTCGGCCATCGCCGTCGCCGTTCCCGAGAGCCGCTGAACCAGGTTGAGCGCCGTCCGCTCGGCCGTCAACAGGGCGCGGGCGCGCGCGCTGACCGTGGCGACCAGGGTCCCGGGCTCCACGCCAGCGCCGTCCTCCACCCGCAGCTCGCAACGGGCCCCGGGGTCGAGCAGTTCGAAGGCCCGCGCGAAGGCCGCCAGGCCGCAGACCACCCCGCTGCCCTTGGAGACCAGGCGCGCCAGGCCCCTCGTCTCGGGGTCCACCGAGGCCGCGGTGGACAGGTCGCGTTCGAGGGCGACCCGAGGATCCCAGGGCTCTGCCGGATCGAGCCCCAGGTCCTCGACCAGGGCTGCGATCAGGACCACGTCGATCTCCGCCGTGGACGGCGACACCGCCCGACCGGCCCGCGGGGGCTCGGAGGGAGGCGAGGGGGCGCGGGGACGCTCCATCGCGCGAGCGTTGGTTGCGCGCGTGTTCATCAAGCCGGGAGTCTACCTCCCGGCCGCCTGCACGGCTTCCAGGGTGCCCGGCCCGATGCCGTCGATCGTCGACCAGAGCGGGATCGGCAAGTGACCCCCCGCTCGCCATCGGGCCTCCGCCACGGACCTTGCCCGCCGCTCGCCCAGCCCAGACAGGGCCCGCAACAGACGCGGAGCTGCCCGTTCCGGACTTCGAGGCGAAGCGCTCGCCGACCGCGCCAAGGGACAACGGACGAGGACCTCGGCCACGGTCGGCGCTCCACCGAAAAGGGCATTCGCCCACCCCCCGCGGGCGCTGGCCGCACCAATGGAGGCGTCGAGCGACCTCTTGTCCGTAGCGCCAAGCGCCCCGCCCGCGCCGCCGGACTCTCCGCCCGCACCGCCGAAATCGCCGCCCGAACCGCCATGGGCCCCGCCCAGGGTGCCGGCCACTCCGACCAGGCCCGAGAAGAGCAGACAGAGGGCCAGGACGCCGATCGGGGAGCTTTCGAGAGGTCGCACCCGACATGGACCGGCTCTGGAGGCGAAGGTGACACGGGAATGCCCGGAATCCTGCGCTCCCTCCCTCGCTCGGTTCACCGGCCCGCGGGCGTTTGACAGAATCGCCGCATTCGGACCATGTCGATCACCGCTCACAACCCCCTCTCCGATCCGCGCTGCCCCGACCTCGGCGGCTACCCGCGCCTTCGGGACAAGGCCGTGCGCGCCGCCGTGGACTCCGACGCGGCAGGCCCGCGTCCCCGGCTGAGCCTGATCGCCCCCGTCTACAACGAAGTCGACAACCTGCAGCGCCTGGCCGACCAAGTGCGCGAGGCCCTCGAGCCTGGCATCGACTACGAGCTGCTGCTGGTCGACGACGGCAGCGTCGACGGCTCGACCGCGGGCATCGAAGCCCTGGCCGCCAGCGACCCGCGGGTGCGCGGGATCTTCTTCGAGCACAACTGCGGGCAGAGCGCGGCCACCGCCGCCGGGATCCGCCTTTCGCGCGGCGAGCTCGTCGCGACCATCGACGCGGACCTGCAGAACGATCCCAAGGACCTGCCCGCGATGGTCGAGCTGCTCGACCGCTCCGGGGCGGACTCGGTGGTCGGCTACCGGCTCAAGCGCCGCGACAGCCTGGTGCGCCGGATCAGCTCGCGCCTGGCCAACGGCATACGCAACTGGATCAGCCGCGACTCGATCCGCGACACGGGCTGTTCCCTGAAGGTCTTCCGGGCCGAGGCCGTGCGCAGCCTGCCGTTCTTCAACGGCGTGCACCGCTTCCTGCCCACGCTCCTGCGCTACCACGGCTTCGAGGTGCTCGAGCACCCGGTCGACCACCATCCGCGCGTCGCCGGCGTGTCGAAGTACGGCGTGCGCAACCGCGCCCTGCGCGCCTTCCTGGACCTGTTGGCCGTGCGTTGGATGCGCTCGCGCATCGTCGAGTTGCCCGTCGGGCGCGTCACGCCGCCCCACGGGGCGGGGAGCGAAGCGCGATGAGTTGGCTGTGGATCGCTCTGGGTTGGACCGGGCAGGCGATGTTCTTCTCGCGCTTCCTGGTCCAGTGGTGGCACTCGGAGCGCGCCGGGCGCAGCGTGGCGCCGATCTCTTTCTGGTGGCTGTCCCTGGTCGGGACGGTGCTGGTGGGCGGCTACACCTTCCAGCGCGGTGAGGCGGTGTTGCTGCCGGTCTTCGCGATCAACAGCGCGATCTACGCCCGCAACCTGCTCTTGGCCGGGGAGAGCCGCGGGAAACTGCTGATCGGGCCCCGCATCGCGGCGCTCTTGGGGCTGGCCGCGGCCGTGGCGTTGTGGCTGAGCGGAGCCTTCGAACCGCGCGCCGACCTGCGCGAGAGCCACGCTTGGCTGGTCCTGGGTGGCGTGGGAACCACGATCTGGTCCTCGCGCTTCCTGCTCCAGTGGTGGGCCAGCGAACGCAGCGGCGCGAGCCACTTCCCGCCCTCCTTCTGGTGGACCAGCCTGGCGGGCAACGCGCTGCTCCTGGCCTACGCGATCCACCTGGCCGATCCGCTCTACGTGGCCGGCTTCGCCATCGGCCCCTTCGTGCAGGTGCGGAACCTGATGCTGATCTACCGCCCCAAGGGCGAGTTGGTGCCGGTGGCGCGGGTCGACGAGGGAGCGCCCGGCGCGGATGGGAGCGGCGCTGCGACGACCAGAGCGACCGAGCAGGGCCGAATCGATCGCGACCCGGCCCGCGAGCCTCAGTCGTCGCCGCCGGCGTAACCGCGACCGGGGCGCGGCGTGAGCTCGACGCGCGGGGCCAGCTCGGCTCGGTCGACGTAGGAGGCGACCACCTCGTCCAGGAACAGCTCCACGTCGTGGGGCGCCCCCAGGTTGCGCGCACTGCGGCCCGGGATCAGCCCACGCGGCGGGGCGTCGGCGCTGAAGTCGACGCGGGCCACGACCTCGGCGCCCAGGAACCAGGAGACGCTCTGGCGCGTGGCCTGGATCTGCAGGCTGTCGTCGAGGCGCTCCAGGCGGCGGGCGATGGCCCGTATCTTCTGGCGCTGCTCGTCGGCGAGGTCGGCCAGGGCCGGCTCGAGACCGGTCCGCAGGGGCTGACCGGTCGGATTCGGTTCGCCTTCGAGGGGCAGCACGAAGAGTCGGTCGCCGGCGGCCGAGCGCAGGGTTCCGACCTCCATCATCTCGACGCCACAGCCCTTCAGGGCTCCGAGGCGACGTCGCACGTCGGGCTCCCAGTGCTCCGCCAGGACGACGACCTTGCCGACAAGCTCGGGCCGCAGGCGAGGGACCGCCAGGTGGCGGCAGAGCACGCCCCCATGGCGCTGGAGGAAGGCCATCACGTCCAACACGGCGGTCACCGCCGAGGGACCGTGACCGGACACCCGCAACACCAACAAGAGCTGCCCCATGCCGTCGACGCCGATCAGGTCGACGCGCGGGCCCGCGTCCAGCTCGAGCTGCTCGTCGACGAGTTCGAAGCCCGGAATGACCGCTCCGATCGCGTCGAGCAGCGGTTGATCCCCCCGCACGGCGAACGCGTCGACGTGCTGCTGGCCTTCGGCAGGCTCCTGGTAGGGGGGATCCAAAGCTTGGCGGTCTTGGTGTCGGTCCAGGCCCAGGTCCAAGGGCGGCCGCACGACGCGTCGACGACGCGTTTGGACCGCGTCATCACCCGCGTTGTCGCCCGCTCGGAGCACCGAGGGCACTAGGGGATGGGTCATCGACTCCCGCCTTCCTGGCCGGCGTCGGCCCCCCGTTGGCTCGTTGCGGAGTCCCTGGAGATCGCCGAGGGTCGCAGTCCCTTGCGGGGGATGCGGCCGACGATGAAGTCTACTAGCGATTTCCGCGATTGCGAAGTTGATGGAAATCGAGTCGGGCGACGCCGCTCTGAACGGACCAGGGGCTCGTCGCCGAACGACCAGGGCCTAAGGAAAACCCATTGACGAGCTGTCAATTGCCGGGTCTTGCTAGCTCCGAATGGGTTGAAGACGAATCGGACGCGGCACGACCGAAGGGTTCCTCCTCCACTCGAGTCGCACCGATGTGACTCCCCGACGAGAACTCCCCGGCCGCCCCGGGACGACGGGCGACTCGCCTCGGAAAGACTCATCGCAAGCCCCCCGGGGTGCGCCGACCCAGAGCCGAGGCCTGGGCCGCTGGGGCGGCGATCTGTAGGGCGTGGGCCAGGGCCATGGCCAGGGCGTCGGTGGCGTCGCGGGGGCCACCGGGGTCCACGAGGCCCAGCATCCGCATGACCATCGCAGCCACCTGATCCTTGTCGGCCGATCCGCTGCCGGCCACGGCGCGCTTGGCGGCCGCGGGGGTGATCTCCACGACCATGGCTCCCGAGCGGGCCGCGCAGGCGATGGCCACGCCCCGGGCTTCGCCGAGTCGCAGAGCACTTTGGACGTTGCGCCCGGTGAAGGCGCGTTCAACCACGACCACCGAGGGGTGCAGCTCCTCGAGCAGCGCTTCCAGCTCGATGGCAATCACGGCCAAGCGCCCGGGGAGGTCGTTAGTCTTGCGCGGTTGGATCACCCCCGCTCGGACGAAGACCGGCACGGGCAGGCAAGCGGTGACGGCGCCGTAGCCCATGACCCGGGTCCCGGGGTCGATGCCGAGCACCGTCGGAGCGGGCACCGTCGGAGCGGGCACCGTCGGAGCGGGGGTCGCCAAGCGGACGACTGCCGCAGTCGGATCGGACTGCTGCGTTGAGGAGAGCTGACGCGGGGGCGAGACCCGACCTGCTCGGTTGGCGTCCAGCGGACCGGTCGGATGCTTCCCCGCGAGCATGGCGGCACCGTACGCTCTTCGAGGCCGCGGTTGGAGCATCCAGTCGTCCGCCATTCCCCATGCCGAGTCCCGCTCCCTCGGATTCGAAGTCGCAACCCAGCGCCGACCGCACCACTGCCGTGGCTGCCGTCGTTGTCGTCGCCGCCGGTTCGTCGCAACGGATGGTCGCGGCCGGCGAAGGCGGCGCGCGCAAGCCGCTGTTGCTGCTCGACGACCGCACCCTGCTCGAGCACGCCTGCGCCAACTTGGCCGCGGCTCGAACCGTGGGCCACGTGATCGTGGTCGGTCACCCTGACGATGTAGGTCTCTTGGAGGAACTCCGAACCACATCGCCCTCCATGGCCGGCGTGGTTGCGATCGTTCCCGGTGGCGCCGAGCGGACCGACTCCGTGCGCGCGGGGGTGGCCGCTTGCCCCACCGACGTGCAGGTCATCGCCGTTCACGACGCGGCGCGCCCGCTGGTGGATCCGGACCGCGTGGACGCCGTGGTCCTGGCCGCGTTGGAGCACGGCGGCGCCCTCTTGGGGATCCCGGCGCGCGACACGCTCAAGTGGACCGAGGACGGCCACCGGGTCGCGCGAACCCTAGAGCGCCGATACGTGTGGGCGGCGCACACGCCCCAGGCCTTCCGCGCCGACGCCTTCCGGCGGGTGCTCGAGGCGGCCATCGGCGAGGGCGCGCGGGCCACCGACGACGCGGCCCTGTGGGAGCGCTACGAGGGCCCGCCGGAGTTGGTCGAGGACCTGCCGACGAATTTCAAGGTGACCACGCCCCCCGACCTGGAGTTGGCGCGGGCGCTCTTGGCCTCGCGTGGAGGACGGGCATGAGCACGAGGGTCGGCACCGGCTTCGACCTGCACCGGTTGGTCGAGGGTCGTCCATGCATCCTGGGCGGGGTCGAACTCCCCCACCCCAGCGGGCCGGCGGGGCACTCGGACGGGGACGCGGTGCTGCATGCGGTGGCGGACGCCCTGCTGGGGGCCGCGGGCCTGGACGATTTGGGCACGCTCTTTCCGGACACGGACGAGCGCTGGCGGGGTGCGGACTCGCGCGCCCTGTTGACCGAGGTCGTGCGCCGCGTGGGCGCCGCCGGCTGGCGGCCGATCAACGTGGACGTGGTGATCGCCACCGAGGGACCGCGCATCGCGCCCCACCGCGCGGCCATGCGCGCGAAGATGGCGGAGCTGCTCGGCCTCGCGGTCGACGCCGTCAACGTGAAGGGCAAGAGCCTCGAGGGCCTCGGTGCCCTGGCGGGCGGCAGCGGCGTCGCGGTGCAGGCGGTCTGCCTGCTCGAGCGCTGAAAGGGGTCGCGGCGCCGGTTGCGGCGTAGGTTGCACCGCCCGGCTCCAGGCAGGTCCCAGCGCCAAGCTGCGCGCAGGTCGCAGCACCGCGCGAAGCGGCGCTCGCCCCGCGCGATCGCCGCTCAGGGTGTCGTCTGCAGCGCGTGCAGCCGCGCGTAGACGCCGTCGCGCGCGAGCAGCTCGCTGTGGGAGCCCAGCTCGATCAGGTCGCCGTCCTCGAGCACGGCGATGCGGTCGGCGTTGCGGATCGTCGACAGCCGGTGGGCGATGACGACCACGGTGCGCCCCTCCATCAACTCGTCCAGGGCCTGCTGCACCGCGACCTCCGACTCGGAGTCCAGGGCGCTGGTGGCCTCGTCGAGCAGCAGCAGCGGCGCTCCCTTGAGCACCGCCCGCGCGATGGCGATGCGCTGGCGCTGGCCACCCGACAGGCGCGCGCCCGCGTCGGCCACGTCGGTCTCGTAACCCTGGGGCAGACTCAGGATGAAGTCGTGGATGTGCGCCGCCCGGGCGGCGCGCTCGATCTCTTCCTGGCTCGCGTTCGGATTGCCGTAGCCGATGTTCTCGCCGATCGTCGTGTGGAACAGGAAGGGCGTCTGGCCGACCATCGCGTACTGAGCGATCCAGTCGTCGAGAGAGGCATCGCGCAGGTCCACCCCGTCGACCGTGATGCGACCCTCGGTCGGATCGATGAAGCGCGCCAACAGGTCCATCAACGTGCTCTTGCCCGAGCCCGAGGCGCCCACGATGGCGAGCTTCTCCCCCGGCCGGATGTCGAGCTCGATGTGGCGCAGGGCCGGACGGTCAGTCTCGGCGTAGCTGAACGTCATGCCCTCGAAGCGCACGCCGGCGCCGAGGCCCGAGATGGGCTGCGGGTTCGCGCTCTCGACCACGTCCACCGGCTCGTTGAGGATGCCCTGCAAGCGTGCCGCAGCGCCCATGGACTCCTGCACCCGAGTGACGGCGTTCGTGGTGCGCTTGATCATGTTGTAGGCCTGGGAGATCGCGACCAGGAACACCATCAACACGCCCGGATCGCCCTCGAAGGCTGACGTGTACTCGGCCAACAGGCCGATCCCCACCAACATCAGGGCGAAGCCGACCAGGCTGATGAGCACCGTCCAGCCCTGGGTCAGAGCCACCGCACGCACCATCTTCATGGCGTTGCGGAGGTAGCCCTCGTTGTGCTCGCGGTAGCTGGCGAGCTCGCGCTCCTCGGCGCGGAAGGCCTTGACCGTGCGCACGCCCTGGAACATCTGGCTGAGCGCTTGGACGGACGCACCCAACGAGGTCAGGCTGCGCGTCGAGCCCTTGCGGACGCGCTTCGAGAGCAGCACCACCGGTAGCGCGAGTGCCGGCATGGCGACCAGAACAGCAAGCGTCAGCTGGGGCGCCACGATCACCGCGACGACGATGTAGAACAGCGCCTCGATCGGATTGCGGACGAGTTCCTTGAGCGCCAGGTCGACGGTCATCAACGTCTGCTGGACGTCGGCGCTGATGCGGCTCAACAGGTCGCCGAAGCGCCGGGTGCCGTGGTAGCGCACGCTGAGACCCATCAGGTGACGGGCCAGGCGCAGGCGCAGGTCTATCACCAGGCGCAGGCCGATCCAGCGGGCGATGACGATCGACCCGTAGGTCGCCGCGCCCGAGACCAGGCCCATCACGCAGAGGACCGCGGCGATGGCCAGCATCATCGGCAGGGCACTGCCGTCGACGGCGCCGGTCGCGTCGGCCATCCACTGGGCCAGGCTGGCGAGGTTGTTGTCCAACCAGCTCGACTCGCCGGCCGTCGAAAGTCCGATCGTGTTGAAAGTCGAGCCCTGGAAGAGCACGCCCAGGATCGGTTTCGCGAGCAGCAACGCGAAGGCCAGCCCCGCACTGCCGACCGAGCTGAGCAGGATCACCGCCACCAGCCACGGCAGGCGCGGCAGCGCGTGGGGCTTGATCAGAGCCCAGAAGCTCTTGAGGTTCGAATCGCTGTCCACGGGGTCAACAGGATAGGCCGAGGCGGGGGGCGAATCTCTCACGCGCTCTGCGGCATTCCGCCCGCGGGCAGGTACATCGGCCGGAATTGCACCGGGGGATCGGCGTCCTGGACGCCGATCCCCCGGTCGCAGTCGAAGCTCGCCCGGCTGGCCATGGGAGAGGGCTGGCCCTCCCCACGCCCCTCACGGACGCTCAGGCGTCACTGACCCTCGGCCGTCGCGGCTTCGTAGATGTCCCGCGCGAACTCGTTGAAGCGCACAGCCACGTAGTCCTGCACGACCATGTCACGGAAGGTCGGGTCACCCAGGCTCTGGATCTTGCTGGGCGGGATGCGCCGCTTGACCCGCGCGAAGTAGTAGCCGTAGGGGCCGATCCAGGGACCGCCGAGCTGGCCCGGCTCGAGGCTGAAGAAGACCTCGTCGCCCACCGACCAGCCTTCGAGGAAGCAGGTGTAGTCGCTCTCTTCCAGGTACTGCAGCAGTTCGTTGCGGTTGAGCGCGCCGAAGCGGCCCTGGTTCTTGCGCTTGGGCTGTTGCTGCTGGGGCGTGGTCGACAGCGGCGGGTCCCAGAAGTCCGAGTGCTGCGCGAGCAGGGCGTCCCAGTCCTCGCCGGCGCTGTCCGCCAGGCCCTGGGCCACGGTGCGGGCCTCCGCCGCGGCCTGGCTCCAGCCGCCCTCGAGCCACTGCTTGTTGGCGAAGTCGAAGGCGCTGCAGAGGATGAACTCGACGTCGATCGAACCCACGCCCATCAAGCGGTTGGCGCGCGGCAGGTGCTCGGTCAGGGTCTCGTCCGTGAGTTCCTCGCCGATCATGGCCTCGTAGGACTTCATCAGGCGGAAGTAGCGCCGGAAGGCCTCCATCGAGGGGAAGCGCTTGAAGCTGCGCACGATCACCTCGAGGTTCAGGGGCGAGCCCTTGTAGGGCTCCTCATAGGCGTCGTAGGCGGCCTTGAAGTCCTCGTCGGAGAGGTAGTTGCCGGTGGACTTCAGCACCCGCTCGAGCAAGGCGCACTTGGTGACCCACTGCTCCGCCAGGTGGCGGTCGTGGTCGGTGACACGGCCGGCGATCGAGGCGTAGATGTCCTCGGTCTTGATGTCGACGCCGTTGACTCGCATGGCCACGCCCTCGGGCAGGCCGTCGCTGGCGGTCTCGATCTCGCTGCTGGAGTTCAGGCTCTGCATCACCATCTGCCGCATCAACATGCGGAACATGGCCTGACCGGCCTCCTGCTGGGCCGCGGCGGCCTCGTCGCCGCTGGCCAAGAGCTCCTGGCGCTGGGCGTGGGACTCCTCGAGTCGCTGCAGGAACTCGTCACCTGCGCTGGCCTTGATCGCCTCGCGGGTGGTCGCCGGCCATTCGGACGGGTCGTCGGGCAGGAACACGCGCTCGAACAGCTTCGACTGGGCGGTCATGCGCCCCAGGCTCTCCATCTGGATGCCGTTGTGCGCCAGCACCGACTCCTCGGCCATGGTCGGGTACTGCTCCTTGATCTGGCGCAGGGTGTCCTCGACAGCCGCGGCGACTTCCTCGTCGGTCACGTCGAAGGCCGAGCGTTCGGCGCCCTCGGCGACCTGGCGGCGGATCTCCTCGTCGATGTAGACGTTGACCTTGCGCGACTCGAGCTCGGTCGAGCCGAGGGTGTAGACCAGGGCCCGATGGACGTCGGACTCGGGGATCACCAGGGCCTCTTGGGCCGCGGCGGTGCCACCGGCCGACTCGACCGCACGCGTCACCGCGAGGGCGTCCAGGCGGACCGCCGCGGCCTGCGTGCCAGCCTCCTGTGCGGCCGCAACGGGACTCGCGACGAAGAAAGGAGTCGCGCCGGCGAGCCCGACGGTGGCGAGGCAAGCGCCCACTGCGAGGAGCGGGCGGCGAAGGAAGGGAAGCTGCTTCATGGGTCTGGCTCGCGGCGGGGCGAGGCGGAAGTCCCCGCACGGAGGACGAAAGCGACCGGACGGCCGCGTGACAGGGACGCTCGAGGGGGCTACGGGAGAGGGGAGGCCGGCGTTGGCGCCGAGCCCGCCGGCTCTGGGGGAGGAAGCCCTCCCCCCCGGCTCGGAGGGCGGAACATGGTACACGGGTCCCGGCTGGGCCCGGCCACCTGGAAGGTGTCCGCGGACGGCGGAGCAGCCACTGTCCGGGAACGCGCGGGCTCGGACTTCTGTTCCGTTCCCCGGGCCCTTCACCATCGGAATCGAACCTCTCGCGCGGGGCCGGTGTCGCCCACCTCGGCCCCACCGACCGCCTCCGGCGTAGGATGCCCGTCTGATGCCCCACGCACCCCGAACGATCGCCTTCCTCTGCGAGCTGCTGCACCCGCCGGTGACCCCGGATCCGGCACCGGTCCAGAGGCTCCACGACACGCAATTCCGCTCCGGCGACCCCACCTACCGCAGCTTCACGGTGACCCACGAGGGCGCCGTGCTGTCGAACCCCGTCCAGCGGCCAGGCGCCCAGAGCCAGGCCGCCTTCCTGCAGGACCGCTTCCGCTTCGTCGAGGAGCTGACCGGCCTGACCGCCGACGAATTCGCCTCGCGGGTGCGCTCGACCTCCGAGCCCATGGCGGAGGCCCGCGGGCTGTCCGCCTTCGTGGCCCAGGCGGTCACGGTGCGGATGTTGGTGAACCCCCTCGGCTTCGACTCCGGGATCGAGTTCGTGGGCGCGGGGCTGCTGGGGGTCGAGGAGGAGCTGGCCGAGATCGGCCGCCCGGCGGGCGCCCTGGGCATCCGTATGGTCTTCACCCCGCGGCCGGACGAGCCCAGCGCCTTCGGGGTGCGGATCGAGTCCCTGCCGTCGGACCCCCGCTCCCTGTGGATCGAGTGCCAGGGGACCTTCCCGCCGCTGGTGGTCGCCGGGGGCCTGGAGGCGGTCGAGGCGCGGGTCCACGAGACCTACGAGTTCACGACCAGGCGCGTGCTGCCCTTCCTGGCCCGCTTCGAGGAGAGCGCGCGGTGAGCTCGGCCGCGGCGCGAGGGGCCCTGTCCCCCCTGGCCGCCGGCCTCCTGGCGGTCCTGTCAGCCTGCGGGTCGGGCGGCTCCGCGGGCGAGCAGTGGCCGGCGGGGACCGTGCTCGCGGTGGATGGGCTGCCCCTCTCCGGGGCCGAGGTCGATCAGGTCACCGCGTGGGTCGCCGCCGTGATGCCAGGGGTCTCGGCGCGCGAGCACCGGCGCCGGGCCCTCACCGGGCACCTGTTTCCGCGGCTGACCGCCGAGGCCGCCTTCGGGGCAGCGCGCGACGGGGCCCTGGCCGAGGCGAAGGACCTGCTCGCGGAGCTGCGCGCCGAGCCGACCGAGCCGGACCCCGCGCTGGCGCTCGTCGGCGACTGGGGCACCATCGGCCTGGAGGTCTGGGCCGCCCTGCAGGACGCCCCACTGGGCGAGTGGATCGGCCCCATCGCGGGCATCGGCCGCCTGCGCCTGGCGCGCTGCCTCGACCACGCTCCCGGCCCCCACCCGGGCCTGGACCACTTCGAGATCGAGGTCAGGGACTTCCCCTTCGTGCCCCCGGGCACCGATCGCGACGCCCTGGCCGACCTGACCTGGGACACACAGCTGACCATCGTCGATCCTGAGTACGAGCGCATCGTGCCCCTGGCCTGGCGCGCCAACATGCAGACCGACTCCGACCGAGCCTCGGACGACACCGCCACGAGTTCCGCCGACGCCGGGGCTCAACAGTGATGACCGTGACGACCATGGACCACATCCGCTCCACTGCTGCCCTCGCCGCCACTTGCCTGGTCCTCGCCGCCGCCACGCCCACCTGGGCCCAGGGCGATGACGAGGACCTGCCGCCCAACCACCCCAGCACCGACCCCTACACCCAGGGCGATGCGGTGCTGCTGGCGGCCGCGGGCCTGACGTCCCTGGGCGGCTTCGAGTTCGGCACCACCGACACGGCCGACGTCGACAAGTACATGGCCGAGGCGGACATCCGCTGGATCGAGACCGAGCACTTCCAGATCGGCATGGCCCTGGGGCCCTACAAGCCCGGGCGCACCGACAAGAAGAAGATCCAGGCGGAGCTGGCGGAGCTGCAGCTGGTCCTGCCCGAGGTCCCGCTCAAGCCGCGCAGCCTCGATCCTTGGCTGCGCGCCCACCTGTTCGCGCGGCGCGCCGAGGCGATCTACACGCGCATGCAGCAGATCCTGCAGGTGGACGACTCGATGTTCCCCCCGCCGGTGGAGATGTTCGACATCAACTCCAAATTCATGGGGATGGGGCCCTACCTCGGTCAGCGCAACAAGTACGAGGTGCTGATGGTCCCCAGCGAGGGCATGGGGAACGACTTCCTGTCCCACTACTTCGGCCTGCAGGTCTACCAATCGCAGCGCTGGAACGTGCTGGAGCGCGACTCCCTGGTGGCGGTGCTGGTGGTGGACGACGGCGACCTGAAGGACGACACCGGCATGCACTGCCACATGGCCTTCAACCTCGCGATCAACCTGCTGGACGGCTACAAGCACTACTCCTACGAGCTGCCGATCTGGATCCGCGAGGGGATCGGGCACCTGCTGGAGCGCGAGGTCAGCCCGGTCTTCAACACCTTCGACGGGGACGAGGGTTCGGCCGGGGTCCAGACAACGAAATCGGATTGGCTCGGGGAGACCCGCAAGCTGATCAAGAAGGACGAGCTGCCGAGCATGGCCAAGATGGTCCGCCTGCGCGGCTACGGCGAGCTCGACCTGCCCCTGCACTTCGCCTGCTGGTCGAAGGCCCAGTACCTGGCCGAGGTCCACCCCGACGCCCTGGCCAAGATCCTGGGCGACCTGACCGGCCTGCTCAGCGAGGACCACATCCCCGACGGCAGCAACATGCTCGACCACCACCGGGAGGCCTTCCAGACCCACCTGGGCATGACCTACGCCCAGTTCGACTCGGCTTGGCTCGAGTGGGTCGAGAGCCCGGCGGCGGAGCTGGCTCAGACGCCTCCGCCGGAGCGCGACGAGGGGATCGGCCAGCCCCTGCGCTGAGCGATCGCGGCGAGGCGGGGAACCCGATCCGAGCGGAGTCGGCCGCGCTCGCCGCCGGACGGTTGACTGGGCAACTTCGCGGGCCCCGAGTCGCGTCCTGACGATCGACTTCGGGTGCGCCGCGGCCGCGGTCGATGAGCCCTTCGCAGCACCTCATTCGGTGGAAAAATCCGCCAGTGCGCCGAGGGGCCGAGTAGTTTGACGTGGACGGAAGGGTCTACCGCCCACCCGCATCTGCGCAAGACCCGCCTAGACGGGCCCGACCGCTGCCCGCGGCCGGGCGCCCATGTATCGGCGCCGGTCCGCCAGGACGCGGTGGCCCAGTGAGAGCGCGACCCCCCCAACTCATGATCCAGGCCAAGTCGAAGAGAGTCGTCCTGTTCCTTCCCCACCGGGCTGACCCCTCGCGTGGAGAGACCTTCAGCGCCGACCTGTTGCCCCTGGAGTTGCTCCAGATCGCGTCCGGCCCGATCGCCGACGGCCACGAGGTCGTGATGATCGACGCGATGGTCGACGAGGACTACATCGCCAAGGTCCTCGAGGCCTGCGACGGGGCCCTCTGCTTCGCCAGCTCGTGCATCCTCGGCTACCAGGTCTACGACGGCTACGTCGTCGCAAAGGCCGTGCGCGAGAAGTACCCGGACCTGCCCATCATCTGGGGCGGCTGGTTCCCCAGCGTGACCCCCGAGATGTACCTCGAGAGCGGCATCGCCGACGCGGTCGGCCTGGGGCAGGGTGAGTTGACCTTCCGCGAGGTCGTCCAGGCCCTGGCCTGCGGCGAGCCGCTCGACTCCGTGCCCGGCCTCGCGATCAAGCGCGATGGCAAGGTCGTCTACACGGACAACCGCCCGGTGGTCGGCTTCGACCAGTTCGAGCGCGTGCCGTGGGAGCTGCTCGACTACGAGAAGTACGCCGTCAAACAGACCACGCCGACGCGCATGAAGGTGCGCCACCGCTTCCCGCTGCCCGGCCACTGGACGCCCGACAACCCGCCGCGCGGATTCAGCTACTTCTCGAGCTTCGGCTGCCCCGAGCCCTGCACCTTCTGCTGCTCGCCGCGCCTCACCGGTCGGCGCTGGAAGGCCATCGGCGGCAAGGAGCTGGCCGAGGACATCGCCGAGCTGCAGCAGCGCTTCAAGTTCGACGTGCTGCGCTTCCAGGACGCCAACTTCGGCGTGGCCGAGAAGCGCACCAAGGAGTTCTGCGAGACCCTCGTCGACCTGAAGGTCCCGATCCACTGGAACGGCACGATCGAGATCGAAACGATCATGCGCTACAAGGAGGAGACGCTCGATCTCCTCGAAGAGTCGAAGTGCCACCTGCTGTGGCTGGGCGCCGAGACCGGCGACCAGGAGATGCAGACGCAGATCGGCAAGAAGATCAAGCTCGGGCACATCCCCGAGGCGATCGGCGCCCTCGCGAAGCGCAACATCATCCCCGGCACCTTCTGGATCATCGGCTACCCCGGCGAGACCGAAGAGCAGATGGCGGCGACGCTGAAGCACGCCGCGATGATCAAGCACATGTTCCCGATCGCCGGCTCGGAGGTTTACCCCTTCCGTCCGATCCCGGGCACCCACGACTTCGACGAGGCGGTCAAGGCGGGCTACCAGGCCCCGAAGGACTTCCACGAGTGGGGCATGTGCTTCGAGTACAAGTACAACGCCCAGAACACGCCCCTGCCCGAGGCCATCCGCGAGGAGTGGCGCCGCTACAACAACACGGCGGCCATCTACGACATGCACGTGCAGGAGGGCTGGGACTGGGTCCGCAAGTCCCTGTCGCGCATGGCCGGCTGGCGTCTGCGGAACGGCAACTACAAGTTCCCGGTCGAGCAGAAGCTGTTCGACCTGTACGTGCGCGTGTCCGGGCAGCGGCAAGCGGCCGCCGAAGACGTCTCCGAGGACTACCAGCAGCTTCAGCCGGAGTCGCACGGAGCCAAGATGGCCTCGGCCGCGAACTGAGAACTACTGGGGCCCCGCCCGGCCGGGGCCCCGATCGGCGTGATTCGCGCCGATCCGAAGCGAGCCGCGCGCCAACGCGCCGCTCCGCACCACGCCGCCCCTCCCCTGGCCCAGCCCGCGCGATGATCCGTCAGTCCTCCAAGCGCATCGTCCTGTTCCTGCCCCACCGCGCCGACCCCGACCAGGGTGTGCGCGTGAGCGCGGATCTGTTGCCGCTCGAGCTGCTGCAGATCGCCGCCTGGCCCGCGTCCGAGGGCTATGACGTCCAGATCGTCGACGCGATGATCCACGACGACTACATGGAGCGGCTGGACGAGCTGTGCGACGGGGCGCTGCTCTTCGCCAGCAGTTGCATCCTCGGCTTCCAGGTCACCCACGGCGCGCGCGTCGCCCAGCGCATCCGGGCCAAGTACCCCAAGCTGCCGATGATCTGGGGCGGCTGGTTCCCCTCGGTCGCGCCCGAGCTGTACCTCAGCTCCGGAATTGCCGACGCGGTCGGCATCGGCCAGGGCGAGACCCTGTTCCGCGACGTGGTCCTGGCCCTCGACGCCGGCGAGCCCCTCGACGCCGTGGCCGGCCTGGCCCTGTGGCGCGACGGCAAGATGGTCATGACCGACCACCGCCCGGTGGTCGGCTTCGAGGAGTTCGCGCCGGTGCCGTGGCACCTGCTCGACTACGAGGCCTACGTCGACCGCCAGAACAACCCCGGCCTGGCGAAGGTGCGGCACAAGCTGCCCGACCCCTTCGACATGCCGCGCGGCACGCCGTACCGCGGCTTCAGCCACTTCTCGAGCTTCGGCTGCCCCGAGCCCTGCACGTTCTGCTGCTCGCCGATCGTCACCGGACGACGCTGGAAGGCGATCCCCGGGCGCCAGTTGGCCGAGGAGATCCTCGAGCTGCAAGACCGCTTCGGCTTCAACGTGATGCGCTTCCAGGACGCCAACTTCGGCGTGGCGGAGAAGCGCTCCAACGAGTGGTGCGAGACCCTGCTCGAGGCCGGACGCCCCTTCTGGTGGAACGCCACCTACGAGATCGAGACCATCGCGCGCTACAAGGAGCCGTCGGTCGACCTGCTCAAGGAGAGCCGCTGCCACCTGGTCGTGCTCGGCGCCGAGGCCGGCTCCGCCGAGGGGCAGGAACGGATCAAGAAGAAGATCGACCTCGAGAACAACCTCGAGTTCGCCCTGGGTCGCATCTACGACCGCCGCATCCAGACCGGCACCACGTGGATCATCGGCTACCCCGGTGAGTCCCGCGAGGAGATGATGGCCACCATCCGCCGCGCCGCGCTGATGAAGGAGAAGTTCCCCGGCTCCGCCTCGGACGTCTTCCCCTTCCGCGCCATCCCCGGGTCGGAGGAGTACAACAAGGCCGTCGCGATGGGCTACAAGCCGCCGACGACCCTCGAGGAATGGGGCTCCTGCCTCGAGTACAAGTACGCGGTCGACGACGTGGGCCTGCCCTACGACGTGATCGAGACCTGGAAGCGCTACGGCTCGACCTCGTCCTTCTACGACGGACTCGTGAGCGAAGGCTCCAACGTCGTGCGCAAGGCGATGAAGCACATCTCCGGCTGGCGCCTTCGTACGGGGAACTACCAGTTCCCGATCGAGCAGAAGCTGTTCGACGTCTACGTCAAGCTCTCCCGCCAGACGCAGGCGGATCAGATCGAGCTCGACCACACGTCAGGCGTGACGCCGTCGGCACCGACCAGCTGACGGCTGGGCGACAGCGGAGCTGTCGCCGGGCCGTCTGCTGGTCGGTGCCGACGGCGTCACGCCTGACGGTGCCTTTTGGCCCAACGGCTGGCGCCGTTGGAGCATTGGGGTGACCCCGTCGGCGCCGACGAGCTGACGGCTGGGCGACAGCGGAGCTGTCGCCGGGCCGTCTGCTGGTCGGTGCCGACGGCGTCACGCCTGACGGTGCCTCTTGGCCCAACGGCTGGCGCCGTTGGAGCATTGGTGTGACTGCGGAATGCGGAATGCGGAGCGCTGGTGGTTGTTGGTGCATGGCTCGCGCCCGACTGCGTGCGACTGCGTGCGACTGCGTGCGACTGCGTGCGACTGCGTGCGACTGCGTGCGACTCACGGTGTGGGCCCGGCTATTGGTGATCTGAGAGAGCGGGCGATCGTGATCTCTCGGCGATGATCTTGCGCGGCGGGCGAATCGGTGCTGGCGGAAGAGGCGCTACGGTTCACGGCTGATGGCGCTCGGTCGCGGTTCGTCGTGAGCGCGCTGCCGCCGGTGCCCCACTCCTCAGGTAGGGCGGCGATCGGTGGCGGGTCGCCGGATGGTCTTCGCAGGGCGACGCGGCTGGAGTCGCCCGGCATTTGCGCGGGAGTTGGGTCAGGACGGCTGGCTGGTGATCGCCGGCGGGTCGCTCGTGGCCGCGGGTCGCCGTTGGTGGCTGGGCGGGCGTAACGGGGGGCTTCGGGGCGACCAGGGGGCGTTGCGGGCTTGACCGCTGGCGCTCGACCTCGACCCCTCGGAGACTTCGATGAATGCACTCGACTCTCGCGCTTGGACCGGACTCCTGATCGCTGGCTGCACGGCGGCACATGTCCCGGTGGCCGCTGCTGGGACCGTTTGGGTGGTGGATGACGACGGTGGGAGCGGCGTGGACTTCACCGAGCTGCAGGCGGCGGTCGACGCGGCCGGGCCGGGGGACGTGGTGTTGGTGCGAGCGGGGGACTACGGGAGCCTGTCGATCGACGGCGTGGGGCTGACGGTGGTCGCCGATGCGGACGCCTCGGTTCGGGTGGCCGCGCCTTGGATCGTCAGCGGCGTGCCGACCGGTGAGTTGGTCGTGCTGCGCGGGCTCGAAGTGGGCGTGTCGGGGGCCAAGGTGGTCGAGATCCTGGGCTGCGCGGGGAGCGTGTGGCTGGAGGACTGCCTGCTCGTCGCCTCGGCGTCGACCGGCGCTGGCGAGGACGCCGTGCGGATCGAGCAATCCGAGGCGGTCCTGCTGGCGCGCTGCACGGTGACGGCCGGGGACAGCATCACCACCGGCTTCGTGGGCCCGCCCGCGGCAGGTGGCAGCGCGGTCCACGTTCGCGGCTCGCGCCTGGCCGTCTTCGACTGCGACCTGGTCGGCGGCAACGGCGGGCACGCGCCCGCGGAGAGCTCGTCGTCGGGCGCGGACGGCGGCGACGGCCTGCGCCTGGTCTCGTCGGAGGCCTTCGTCGCGGGCGGCTCTTCGGCCGGCGGTTCCGGCGGCCAGGGGGGGCAGGTGTTCATCCCGCCGCTGGGTCCTTTGGAGTGCGGCGACGGAGGCGATGGTGGCTCGGGGGTTCGCGCGGTCGCGGCGACTGGGGTGCCCTTCTTCGAGTCCGGCAGTGAGCTGACCCTGCGCGACCACTCCGCGGCGGGCGGCGGCGGGGGCGCGTCGCCCTGCGCGGGACCAGGCGGTGCCGGCGACGCGCTGCTGATCGAATCGGGCGCACCCCACGAGGTCGTCCAGCTCGCCGGCTCGGCGCGCGGCTTCTCGGTCAACGGCCCGGTGCGCGGCGGCAACAACGCCCGCCTGGAGTTCAGCGGCCAGCCCGGGGACCTGGCCTTCGGCCTGGTCGGAGCGCCGGCGGCCTGGCTGCCTCTCGAGGTCCAGCCGGCGCCGCTGATGCTCGGTCAGGTTCTCGCGCTGGTCGGCCCATGGACCCTGCCCGGGTCGGGCACGACCATCCAGCCGATCCCGGTGCCGCTGCAGGCCCCCGGCTTCGGCGGGGCGACCCTGCCGCTGCAGGGCGTGCTGGTGGAGGTCGAATCCGGACAGCTGGCCCTGGCTCCAGGCACCGCCCTGGTGATCCTGAACCAGGCGCTGTAATGCCCCACCCCGGGGGCCGGCCGACGACGGCGGGCCCGACCGGTGGCGCGGGACGCGAAAGTTCTTCCCGCCCGGGGCCACGCTCGACCTCGCAAGCAACGTACTCGCGGTCGGGCGAGCATCCGTGGGCGGCGCAGGGGGGTAGGATTCCTCGGGTGCCCTCGGGGCCCGGTCGAGATGGGGAAGCTTCACACCAGGATCGCGGGCCTGCGCCGACTGACCCTCGCACTCGCGGGGGCAGCGCTCTTGGGCGCCTGCGCCGCTCCGGCCCCGCCCATGGCGGTCAGCCACGACTGGGGCCTGGTGCGCGCCGAGTCCCAGGCCGAGGCCGTGCGCTTCGGCGACCTGGTCGGCGAGCTGCAGCCGCGGATCCTCGAGGTCCTGCCGGGAACCGAGCAGCGCGAGACCGAGGTCTGGGTGCAGCACGAGCTGCGGCACCGCATGGGCCAGGTGGTGCCGAGCACCGTCAAGGGTTTCACGCTCGTCGGCGACGACAACCAGCGCGGCCGCATCCACCTGCGCAGCGACACCGAGTTCCCCCAGTGGTTCCTGGCCCATGAGTTGGTCCACGCGCTGGTGGGTCCGGACTGGAAGACCCTCCCGGGCGCGCTCGAAGAAGGTCTGTGCGACGTCGTCGCGGCCCAGCTCACCCCCGAGGCCTCGGCGCGCATCCGCGCCCTGCGCGCGGTGGAGGGCAGCATCTTCTGCGGGCGCATGCCGCTCACGGTCGAGTACGACGCGCCGCCCGGCGACCCCCACGACGGCCGGCTCGAGATCGACTTCCACTACGACCGCGGCGGCGCCGAGGTGAACCTCGAGGAGCTGCTGTCGTACGACACGCTCTCGCTCAAGCGCCGCTGGAAGCGCCTGCCCGACTGCTTCTACGGGATCGGCTTCGTCGTCGTCGAGCGCATTCGCGAGCGGCACGGCCTCGGCTACTTGCACGAGTTGTGCCTGCGAGCCGCGGACGAAGGCCACACCGTCGTGCCCTACCAGTGGCTGGCCGAGGCGGCCGGGATCGACGACGTCATCTCTCTGCGCTCCGCCCCCACCGAGCTGCTCGGGCCGGCCGAGTTCGAGGCTTGGCGCGAGCTCGTGCCCGGGTTCCACGCCTACCTGGCGACCCAGGTCTTCTCCGCCAAGTACGGCGATCTGGGCGCCGCCGGCATGCTCGAAGCCCTGGACCCGCGGGTGCTGCTGCACGACGGGAGCACCGTCCACCTGGCCGCCATGCCGGGCATCGCCGACGAGCTGAGCAGGCGCTGGCCGACGGCGGGGCTGGTGCAGGACCTGCCGCTGGACCAGGGGCGCGTTTCGCCGGTCCAGCCCGCGGCCACCCTGGCGCCCACGGTCTCCGCGGGCCACTGAGGGCCCAATCGGGCCCTTGGGGCCTGGAACGCGGGCGTCCGGTGGATCTATCTGTATGGCAGCCGATTCGGCGCCTCTGGTACCGCGGCCGCCCAGCGGCCCACCGATGCGGCCCCCCTCCCGAGGCAGATCGGCCCCACCATGCAGAAGCACACCCTCCGCGCAACGACCCTCGCCGCCGCACTCGCCCTGACCCTGACCGCCTGCAAGTCGGGGGAAGACGCCCCCCGCAGCGCGGCGGGCCAGGTCCACGGATCCTCCGCCGACAGCGAGGCGCTCGAGGTCGGCTCGAATGCAGCGCCGGCCCTGCTCGGAGAGGTCCGCGTCGCCGAGCTCGGCAGCGCCGCCCCGGACTTCCGCCTGGTCGACTCCGCGGGCGTCAGCCACGAGCTCTCGGACTTCCGCGGCGAGCCGGTGGTGCTCGAGTGGGTCAACCTGGACTGCCCCTTCGTCAAGAAGCACTACGGCGCGGGGAACATGCAGGCGCTGCAAGAACGCTACACGGGCGAAGGCGTCACCTGGCTCACGATCAGCTCGTCGGGCCCGGGCAAGCAGGGGCACCTGGACAGCGCCGGTTGGAACGCCGCCATCGCCGACCAGGGCATCGCCGCAACCGCGGTGCTGCTGGACGAGACCGGCATCGTCGGCAAGGCCTACGACGCTCGCACCACGCCCAACATGTGCGTGATCGACGGCGAGGGTCGCCTGGTCTACCGCGGCGCAATCGACGACCAGGCCTCGCCCAGCCCCGCGACCCTCGAGGGGGCGACGAACTACGTCGCGGTGACCCTCGATGCCCTGCTGCAGGGCAATGACGTCGAGCCGAAGGAGACCCGCTCCTACGGCTGCGGCATCAAGTACGCGAACTGAGCGGACGCGGGCCGGTCCACGGTCAGTCCGCGAAGAGGAAGTCGCTCTCCTGCGACCAGGTGGCGAAGCGGTACAGCGGCACCAACCGCTCGAGCTCCGCAAGGAGCAGCTCCGGCGCATCGGCCGAGAAGGCGTGGTCCCGCGCCCCCGCGGGGGCCGGGAAGCGACGCTCGACGGCCAGGCTGTGCTCGCCGGGGGTGTAGTAGGAGAGGTACTCCTTGAGCTTCTCCGGCTCGAGCTGGCCGCAGCGCCACTCGCCCTTCCAGTCGTGCATTCGCAGCTGGAAGCCGTCCAACCGGTTGAGCTGCGCGAGCCAGGAGTCGAGCCCCTCGGCCTTCACCCGGCGCAGCAGGTTCTGGCCGTCGAACCAGGCGTCCGCATGGATCCGGAAGCTCACCTCCAGGGCGTCGGACTCGATCGCCAGGCACAGGTAGGCGTTGCGGTAGGCGGCATCCAGGTCCTTGGCCAGATCGGCCCCGATCGTGCGCCGCAGGCGCGTCTTCTCGGCCTTGGGCCGCATCAGGTAGGTCCACAGCCTGCGCACGCGCATGCCGTTGAAGGCCCGCGGGTGGTGGATCGAAGTTCGGCAGTCGAGCTTGGGCCCCTCCTCGGCCCTCGCCTTCACGAAGCGCTTCCCCAGGGCCAGAAGCTTGCGACGGGTGGCCAGGCGCGCGTCGTCGAACTGGCGGTCGCGGTCGAGCGGGTCGGACAGGGCGTGGAAGTCGCCCTCGGCGAAGCGGACTTCCCCGGTCTGCGCGCGCGGTTCGGCGTCGGGGGCGGTGGACTCGGTCGACATGGGATCGGCGTGGGCGGAGGGCCTGGTCCGGGGGCGAATCGAGCCACCGGGGCTGCTTAGAATACGCCGGCCGCAGACTCCCCCCGGTCCGACGCGCCCCATGAAATTCGGCAACTTCGAGTTCGAGCCCGAGACCGACCGCCTCGGCGAAGGTCCCCAGAGCGAGGTCTTCCGCGCCGTGGACGCGCGCCTCGGTCGGACCGTGGCGCTCAAGATCCTGCGCCCCCACGTGGAGTTCGACCCCGAGGCGGTGACCCGCTTCGAGCGCGAGGCCAAGCACACCAGCGCCCTCGAGCACCCGAACATCGCGACGATCTACGAGTACGGCCAGGACCGCGGCACCTCGTACATCGTGATGGAGTACCTCGAGGGTCGTGCCCTCGACCGCGTGCTGGCGGACCGCACCCTGGGCTACGAGGAGGGCCTGCGGGTGGCCCTGCAGGTGGGCGACGCGCTCGAGCTGGTCCACAAGCGCGGGCTGATCCACCGCGACCTGAAGCCGGCCAACATCATGCTGCTGGCCGACGGCACGGTGAAGCTGCTCGACTTCGGCATCTGCCGCTCGACCGGCGAGACCAACATCACCCAGGAGGGCATGTTGGTGGGCACGGTGCTCTACATGAGCCCCGAGCAGGTGCGCGGGCACGAGCTCGACGTGCGCTCGGACGTGTTCGCCTTCGGGTCGGTGCTGTACCACGCCTTGACGGGACACCTGCCCTTCCGCGGCAAGTCGTTCCCGGAGGTCTGCATGGCGATCCTCGACGGCGAGCCGCGCCGGCCCTCGGCCCTGCGCAGCGGCTTTCCGCCGGCGCTGGAGGAGATCATCCTGCGTTGCCTGGCACGCAAGCCGGAGGACCGCTACCCCGACGGCACCGCGGTGCACGCGGCGCTGATCAGCGTCGAGAAGGACGTCTCCGGCGGCGGGCGCGCCGCCACGGCGCACGAGCTTCGTGGGCGACTGTTCCTGGCGCCCCTGGGGGCCGAGCCCCAGAACGAGCACACCGCGTCCTTCGCCGGCGGGATCCGTCGCGACCTGGCCGCCGAGCTGGTGCGCTCGACGGGTCTCGAGGTCGAGCTGGTGGGGTCCGACGACCCGGCGACGATCGAGATCGAGGGCTACCTGCTGCGCGGGCGACTGCTGCTCGACGGGCACAACGGCACGATGGAGTACAGCCTGCGCCGCGTCGGGCCGGGCAGCACCGAGGCCCAGGTCACCGGCGTCGCCGAGCACGTGGACGCCGATGAGTGGGGTCTGCAAGGGCAGATCGTGCGTAGCGTGATCCGCGGGGTTCGCAAGGAGCTGACCGAGCAGACCCTGCCGTCGGCCGCCGAGGGCGACAGCAAGCGCGACCCGGAGCTGGGCGCGGCCCTCGCCCACCAGGCCCACGAGGTCCTGCACCGCGGCACGAGCAAGCACCTGATGTCGGCCATCAGCACCTTCCGGCGCTCGATCGAGGCCGACCCGAGCTGCGCCCTGGCCCACGCGGGCCTGGCCGAGGCCCTGGTCCGCAAGTACCTCTACTGGGATGGCGACCGCAGCTTCCTGAACGAGGCGCTCGAGACCGCACGCCGGGCGTTGGTGGTCGACACGACCTGCGCCGAGGCCCACACCTCACTGGGGTTCGCCCTGGCCATGAGCGGCGACTCCGACGGGGCGCTGCGCGAGTACCGCCTGGCGATCCAGCGCGACAACGACGAGTGGCTGGCCCACCGCTTCATGGGCGCGCTACTGGCTCGGCAGGGCAACCTGAAGGCGGCCTCGCCCCTCCTGCGCCGCGCGATCGCCCTGGCGCCCACGCACATCGGTTCCTACGACCACCTCTACAACGTGCTGCAGCGACTCGATCGCTACGAGGAGGGGCTCGAGGTCGCCGACCGCGGGATCGAGGCCGCGCGGGCCCACCTGCGCGATGTGCCCGACGACCAGGAGGCGCGGCTGCACCTCTCGCTGCTCCTGGCGCGGATGGGCTCCCACGACGAAGCGCGGGCCGAGTGCGAGCGCGCCCGGGCCCGGGCGCCGAAGGACGGCTACACCCTGTTCCACATCGCCTGCGTGCTGGCCCTGCTCGGCAGCGAGGACGAGTCGATGGATGCCCTCGAGGAAGCGCAGTCCCGGGGCTACTACGTCCGCAGCGAGCTCTGGAGCAACACCGACCTGGACTCCCTACGCGAGCTCGAGCGCTTCCAGAAGCTGGCGGGTTGAGGTCGGGAGGGCCGCGCCGCAGGCCCTGGGCTCCGGCCAGAATTCGCTCCCTTGGCTACGATCGTGTTCGAGCGACCCGACCCGCTGCCCCGGGTCTCGGCGTGGCCCTACACGTCGCCTCGAGTCGCTCCGAATCAACCCGAGGAGTCCGGAGGAGCCCCATGCAGCCCATTCGCCCCCATTGTGCCCACCTACTCGCCCTGGCCGTCATCGCCGCTCCCGCCCTGGGGCAGTCGGTCCTGAACGTCCCCGGCCAGTTCCCGACCCTACAGTCGGCGATCGACGTCGCCCTCGACGGGGACACGGTCCTGGTCCAGCCGGGCACCTACAACGAGCGCATCGACTTCCGGGGCAAGGCGATCGAACTGATCAGCGCCGCCGGTGCCCAGGCCACCATCATCGACGGCACCGGGGCCGTGATCGACGGCCCGCCCGGACCCGACGCGGTCGTGCGTTTCGACGACGGCGAGACGGCCGGCTCCCGGCTGACCGGTTTCACGGTGACCGGGTCCGACTCGATGATCACCAGCCAGGCGGTGTGGGCCATGGGCGCCACGCCGATCATCCAAGGCTGCGTGGTGCGCGACAACCATGCGAGCTTGGGCGGCGCTTTCAGCGGCGGCGGGATCCTGATCGACTGCGAACTCGTGGACAACGTCGGCGGTGCGGGCGGTGCCGTCTACGGCGACGCCGACCTCTACGGCTGCCGCATCGCCGGCAACCTCAGCTACTACAACCAGGGCGGAGGCGTCTTCGCCACCGGGCCCTGCACGATCGCCGACTGTGAGATCGTCGACAACCTCACGGGCTTCGACGCCTACTCCGGCGGCGGCGTGGCCGGGCCGGCGAGCCTGTCCTACTGCCTGGTCGCGGGCAATCGCGTCCAGCCGTTCGGCGGGATCCCCGTGCGCGGCGCTGGTCTGTTCGAGCCGGCGAGCGTGGACCACTGCACGGTCGTGGACAACGAGATCCTCGATCTCCCCTGCACGGGCTCCTGCGAAGGCGGCGGGATCTACGGCGGCGGTCCGATCACCAACTCGATCGTGCGCGGCAACGTCCCTGGCCAGCTGCTGCTCACCGGCGCGGTCAGCTACTCCAACGTCTCCGAACCGACCCCGGGCAGCGGGAATTTCGACGCCGACCCGCTCTTCGTCGACGCGGCCGGGGGCGACTACCACTTGAGCTCCGGCTCGCCGTGCATCGACGCCGGGGATCCGTCGGCGCCGGTCGATGCGGACGGCACGACCAGCGACGTGGGCACCTACCCGCTCTTGGGCGTGCTGCAGTCGAGCAGCTTCTCGATCAGCGTGGCCACCGGCGGCAACCAATCGATCAAGATCGATGCCGGCGCGGGCTTCGGCGGCGGAATCCACGTCCTGGCCGGCAGCGTGAGCGGCACCTCGCCCGGGCTGCCCCTGGGGGGCGGCCTGACCGTCCCGCTCGTGCCGGACGCCTACTTCAGCCTGACCCTGGCCGGCGGCGCTGGGTCCCCGCTCCAGAACGGCGTCGGCACCCTCGACGCGGCGGGTGAGGGCTCGGCCAACTTCAGCCTGCCCGTCGGGTCGGCACCGACCCTGGCCGGCCTGCACGTGGACCACGCTGGAGTCATTCTGGACGGCCAATTCGTTCCGGCCCTGGTGACCAACGCCCTGCCCCTGAACCTGTTGCCCTGATCGAGCCTGACTCGCGCGGGGTCCGATCGCGAGCTGCGAGCGGGCCCCACCGTCGCCCCGAGGTCGATCGCGGGGCGCGCCATCTGCGCTTGGCGACGGGCTCGGAGGTCGGACCGGCCAGGGAAGCTAGGCGGATCCGGTCGTCTCCCTTGGCGGTGGATCGTGACCGAGGAATGCCGGAGAGGGCGTGGACGCCCCGGCGCGGATATCATGTGCGGCCAATTTGCGGCCGCGTACCCGCTTCCGCTGTCCCTCCCAGGCCATGACCCGCACCACTACCGACATCCGCAATATCGCCATCGTGGCGCACGTCGACCATGGCAAGACCACCCTGGTCGACGCCATGTTCCGCTTCGCGGGGACTTTCCGTGACAACCAGCTGATCCCCGAGCGGGCGATGGACTCGGACGCCCAGGAGCGCGAGCGCGGAATCACGATCCTGGCCAAGAACACGGCGATCGAATACGACGGCGTCCGCATCAACATCGTCGACACCCCCGGTCACGCCGACTTCGGTGGACAGGTAGAGCGCACGCTCGGCATGGCCGACGCGGTGCTGCTGCTGGTCGACGCCTACGAGGGGCCCATGCCCCAGACGCGCTTCGTGCTGCGCAAGGCCTTCGAGGCCGGCCTGCGAGCGATGGTCATGGTCAACAAGGTCGACCGACCCGACGAGCGCGCGGCGGAAGTCCTGGACGAGGTCTTCGACCTGTTCGTCGAGCTGGGTGCCACGGATGACCAGCTCGAATTCCCCGTGTGCTACGGCTCCGGCCGCGACGGTTGGGCCGTGGCTGAGCTGGGTCAGCGGGCCGACGACCTGCGGCCCCTGTTCGCGATGGTGCTCGAGCACGTGCACGCGCCGCCGATGGATCCCGATGGACCGGTGCAGTTCCAATCGGTGACGATCGACCACGACGACTTCGTCGGTCGCATCGGGATCGGTCGAGTCTGGCGCGGAACCCTGCGCGTCGGTGCGCGTCTGGCCCTGTGCCACCCGAACCGCCCCAAGCCCATCAACTCGATGGTCAAGAACCTCTATCGCTACGAGGGCTTGAGCAAGGTCGCCACGGACGTCGTGGTGGCCGGGGACATCGCCGTCGTCGCGGGCATCGAGGACCTGTCCATCGGCGACACCCTCTGCCCCATCGACGCGCCCGACCCCCGGCCGGGGATCGAGATCGACGAGCCGACCATCTCGATGGTCTTCCAGGTCAACGACTCGCCCCTGTGTGGACGCGAGGGCAAGTTCGTGACGAGCCGTCAGGTGCTTTCGCGCCTGGAGCGCGCCGCCCTGCGGGACGCGGCTCTCTCCCTGGCCCCCACCGACAAGACCGAAGGCACCGAGGTCAAGGGCCGCGGCGTGATGCACCTGGGCGTGCTGATCGAGAACATGCGGCGTGAGGGCTACGAGTTCTGCGTCGGCAAGCCGCGGGTCATCATCAAGGAGGTCGACGGCGTGCGCTCGGAGCCCTTCGAGCGCGCCACCGTCGAAGTCCCGACCGAATTCGCCGGCCGCGTGATCGAGTTCATGGGCCGCCGCCGCGGCGAGCTGATCGAAATGGACACCCAGGGCAACATGACCCGGGTCGAGTTCGATATCCCCGCGCGCGGCCTGATCGGCGCGCGCACGTCGCTCCTGTCCCTGAGTCAGGGTGAGGCGATCCTGAGCCACCTCTTCGACGGCTGGCGGCCCGATGGCGGGGCCATCCCGCGCCGCACCGGCGCGGTGCTCGTCGCAGACCGCAGCGGCCCGGCCGTGGCCTACGCCCTGGACGGCCTGTCGGACCGCGGCACGTGGTTCGTCGCCCCCGGCGACGACGTCTATGAGGGCATGGTGGTCGGCGAGACGGCCAAGCCCGGCGACCTCGACCTCAACGTCTGCCGCGCCAAGAAGCTCACCAACATGCGAGCCTCGGGCAAGGACGACTCCGCCAACCTGCCGCCGCCCCGGGTCATGTCCCTGGAGGAGGCACTCGAGTTCGTGGAGGACGACGAACTGCTCGAGGTCACCCCGCAGAGCCTGCGGCTGCGCAAGCGGATCCTCGACAGCAACCTGCGCCGCAAGAGCTCCAAGGTCCGGGGTTGAGACGCCCGGCCCGGACGTGCATGGCCGGGGCCCAATGGCCCCTGCGCCTGCCCGTCCGGGGACGAGAGTGCCCGGCCACGGAGCCGGGGAGCGCCCTCTCCGGCGGCCCGCGGCAATGCCTCGCGGAACGCCCCTGGAATCGGTGGCATTCAGGGTTAGGCTCGCTCCATGTTCGACCGCGTTCAGGTTCCTGACGCTCTCGTGGGCGATCTGCCCTTCGACGATCCCGAGCTGGTCGAGGCCCTCGGCCTGGCCCTCACGGACGTCGCCCTGTCCGACGCCGGCGTCGTCGTCCTCGAGCAGGGCGACGGGACGGTAGCGGTGGGTTGGCCCGCCACCAGCCTGGAAGTGCTCGGCCGCAAGCTGCTCGACGCCATGCGCCGCCGCGGCCTCGAGGCCAGCGACCGCACCGTGGCGGACGAGTCGAGCAACTAGAGTTCGGACTCGCGTGCTGGGCACGGATCCTGGTGAGCGAAGCGGGCCAGCTGCTCTCCACCTGCCCCGACGGCCTCGGGGAGGTGGGGAGCGTCACCGTCCGACGACGGGGGGCCTCCAGCGACTGACGCTCAGTAACGGTCGTCGTCGCCGTGACTCGCCGGCGGGCGGCTCGGCGCGCCCTGGTCCGTGGCGGTGAACGCGGCGGCGGCGCCGTGCTCGTAGACCAATCGGCCACCGGCCGAGCCCACCTTGTAGCCGAGGCCCAACACCACGAGCGTCCCCCCCAGGGTCACGAGCCCCGCAGCACGGGCTCGGCCCGGGCTACGAGACAGGAGCGGCAAGAGGCTCACGACGAGGAGCAGGCCGCTCCCCCAGGTGAACAGCTGGGCGGCCGCTTCGTGTCGCTCGATCGCCGCCTCGGGGACGACCTGCTCGACACGCTCTTCGTCGCTCTCCCCAGTCCGCATGGCCACCAGACTGGAGGCGAGCATCGCCGCCTGCAGCAGGCACACCACCGACCAGGTCCGCTTGCGGAAGTAGCCGCGCCACCAGGCGACGAACACCCCGCCCGCGACCAGCGGCATCAGGACTGCGAGGGCCATCGGCAGGTGTACGATCAGCGGGTGAATAGGGGTCGTGTTCATGTCGGGAATCTCCGGGTTGCCGGGACTGCCCGTGCAGTCCGCGTGCACCGACAATCGCCCCTTGCTGGCCCGAGGACCATCCGACAGGTGCGATAGGAGCGCTTCAGACATGGACTTAGGGATGGTGGATCGCACGGTTGTCAGGTCGGAGCAGCGGCGCTTCGCCCTCATGGCCGGGGCGTTTGCAGTCGTGGCCGCCATCGCGATCTTCGACCTCGCCGTCGACCTGCGGCAGGGAGCGACTCCGGAGCACGTCATCCTCGAGGGCGCCACCGCCGCCCTGGGGGTACTGGGCCTCTGCTTCGGCGCGAGCCGAGTCCTCGCGCTCGAGAAGCGCACGCGGGAACTGGAGCGCGAGGCGGGCGCTCTCTCAGAGCGGCTTCAGAACTCCTTCGCGGAGGCGCAGCGCTGGCGGGAAGAGGCCAAGGAGCTCCTGCAGGGCTTGGGCGCTCTCATCGACCGCCAGTTCGAGCGGTGGGGCCTGACCCAAGCCGAGCGGGAGGTCTCGCGACTCATTCTCAAGGGCTTCAGCCACAAGGAGATCGCCCTCTTGCGCTCGGTGGTCGAGGCGACCGTGCGTCAGCAGGCCGCGGCGATCTACAAGAAGGCCGGGGTCAGTGGCCGCCATGAACTTTCGGCGTTCTTCCTCGAGGACTTGCTGCCTCCAGGCGACGACTCGCGCAACTCGACTCGCCGAACTCCCTGACGCGCCGCACGGCAATCGCGAGACCGCGCGTGTGGGCGAAATCATCGGTCCCGATGGACAGGTCCAGTCTCGGCCCGGGCCCCAGGCCCCTTGATGAGCGCCGCCCAGCGGTCGGCCATCCGGACGCCCACCGTCCTGACCCGGCACGGGGCCGGAGCCTCTGGACGGACGCCATCGGAGGCCGTGCAACCGCAATCAAGCCGTCGCGATGACGATCGCGACCAGCATCAGCAGCCAGACCACATCGAGGAAGTGCCAGTAGAGCGAGACGTTGGTCGCGCCCTCGTGGCTCTTCGCGGTGTACTCGCCGCGGCGGGCCTTGGCGGTGACCACTGCCAGTGGGATCAGCCCGCCCACCACGTGCAGGGCGTGCAGCACGGTCATGACCAGGAACAGAGCGCTGTAGCGGTTGCTGGCGTCCAGCGGCAGACCCGAGGCGACCAGCTCCCACCAGTTGTAGCCCTGGCTCGCCATGAAGCCGAGTCCCAGGACCAGGGTCCAGGTCATCATGCGCCGGAAGGCCTGGCGGTCGTCCTCGCCGATGGCCCGTAGGGCGAGCCAGTAGGTGAACGAGCTGGCGAGCATGACCATGGTCGACAGGGCTAGACCCAGACCGACCACCGGCAGCACCGGCTGCTCGGGCGGAGCCGCGGGCAGCAGGACGACCAGGTACAGCAGGATGCTGGCGCCGAAGAGGAAGCTGAGGCTCGCGAGGAACAGCTTCACACCGAGGGTGCCGACGCCCTTGCTCTGGTCGCCGGCGCGACGGATGGCTTCGAGATCGTCCGACTTCAAGTCGTAGGAGCCTGTTGGGCGGAGTTGGAGGAAGACCATCGCACTGTCGCGGCGGGGCCACCGTCGACGATCGGAGCACCGTTGAGGCCGGAGTCAGCGTCGCAACGGAATGGGAGGATCGGGGGCGAGACCAGGTTAGCGGGATCGGCCCCGGCCCGGGTCCCCCATCGAGAACGGGCCGAGGCCCGGGAGTCCCGTGCCTCGGCCCGCTGAGTCCTGGGACAGACGGAGCGCGGGATCAAGCCGTGAGGCCTCCGATCCGCGCCATCCGGCGATCAGCCGTCCGCGGTCGTCCCGGTGGCCGTCCGCAGCTCTTGGATAGCACCCTGGTTCTGGCCGGTGTCCATCATCGAGATCGTCACGAAGACGCCCGCGAAGATGATCGAGGCCAGGAAGATCAGACCGTTGAAGGGCCGGTCGTACTTCAGGTGCATGAAGAAGAGCGCCACCAGCAGGGCCTTGAACGTGGCGATGCCCATGGCGATCGGCAGGTCGAGGGCACCGAAGTGGTGCTGAGCGGACCAGACGGTGATCCCGGTCAGGATCATGAGAGCAGCCCACACACCGATCAGCATCTTGATCGACATGACGTGGGCGAAGCCGTGTTCGTCGTGCGACATGTTGGAGTCTCCGTCGATCAGTGGATGAGGTACAGGAGCGGGAACAGGTAGATCCAGATCAGGTCGACCAGGTGCCAGTACAGCGCCACGTAGTCGACGGCACCGAAGTACCCGGGGTTGAACTCGCCGCGCATGGCGCGTCGCATGACCCAGCCGATCGCGATGATGCCGGCCACCACGTGGATCCCGTGCAGGCCGGTCATCGCGAAGTAGATCGAGAAGAAGGTCCGCACCGAGGCGGGGCGCTCTTCGTACTCGGAGAGCACGACCTCCGACTCGTGGTGGAGCATCGCCTTCTCGATCCTCGAGTGCTCGACCTCGGCGGAGGACTCGTGGGCGTCGGCCGCGTGCACGTCGCCCTCGTGACCGTGGGCGCCGGGAACGTGGGCCTCGGGCGCGGCGTGGGCTTCGAAGCCATGGCCGTGAGCAGCGTGATCGGCGTCGATCGCGCCTTCGACTTCGGCCCTGACCGCGTCGGAGAGGTCGGCGACGGTCACCGGGTCCTTCTCCGTGGACATGCTCGCAGCCTTGGCCGCCAAGGCCTCCTCGAGCACGTGCTCACGTGACTCGTGGAACAGGGCGTCGAACTCCTCGGGGTGCTCCGCCTGCATCTCCGCCAAGCGACCCTCGGCCATGTGGCCGGCGTGGCCGACGAGAACCGTGTAGTTCTCGGCGGTCACGATCATGTGCTCGGGGTGCGGGTTGAAGAACTTGCCCGGACCAGTGCCGTGGGCGAACTTCCCGCCGTACTCGATCGACTTGATCCCGAGGAACCCGAAGGCGCACAGGATCGTGAGACCCAAGAGCAACGCCGTCTTGCGGTTGTCCCCCAACTGCGCCGTGCGAACCGCCCACGCCGCCGTCAGCGACGAGATCAGCAGCACGCAGGTGTTGAGCGCGCCCCAGAAGGTGCTCAGGTAGTAGTGCGAGTAGAGGAAGACCTCCGGGTGCTCGTGACGCCAGATGGAATAGGCGCAGAACAGGCCGGAGAAGAACAGGATCTCCGTGACGAGGAACAACCAGATCCCGAGCTTCCCGGCGTCGAACTGCTGCTCCTCGTCATCGAAATGATGGGCGAGGTGAGCCGGGTGGTCGTGGTGGTCGTCGTGCGCCACGTGGGCGGCGGCGGGGGGGGCCTGGGTCGAGGACATGGGGCTCAGCTCCTACCGGCGGTCTCGACCGCGGCTTCATCCGGACGGACGTACCCGTCGATCGACGGCTCGTAGACGTAGCCTTCGATGTCGTAGGGGTCGCCCACCGTCGGCTGGTGTTCGAAGTTGTGGTGCGGCGGCGGCGAGGAGCACTTCCACTCGAGGGTGTTGGAGCCCCAGGGGTTGTCGGGGGCCTGCTTGCCCTTGATCATCGACATGACGAGGTTGTAGGCGACCATCACGAGGCCGATCAGCAGCACGTAGGCGCCGATGGTCGACCACACGTGGTAGGCCTGGAACTCCGGCAGGTAGTCGAAGTACCGCCGCGGCATGCCCTGGGATCCCAGCATGAACTGCGGGAAGAAGGTCAAGTTGAAGCCCAGCAGGGCGATCAAGCTGGCGGTGACGCCGACCTTCTCGCTGTACATCTTCCCGCTGATCTTCGGCCACCAGTAGTGCAGCCCGCCGAGGAACGCCCAGAGCGTCCCCCCCACCATCACGTAGTGGAAGTGGGCCACGATGAAGTAGGTGTCGTGCAGGTGGATGTCGGTGGACAGGGTCCCCAGGAAGAGGCCCGTGACCCCACCGATCATGAACAGCAGGATGAAGCCGAGGGCGTAGACCATCGGCGTCTTCAGGTGGATGTCACCCTTCCACATGGTCGTGACCCAGTTGAAGACCTTGATCGCCGACGGGATCGCGACGGAGAAGGTCAGACCGGAGAAGACCGTCGACGCCAGGGCCGACTGGCCGCTGGTGAACATGTGGTGGCCCCAGACGAAGAAGCCGAAGATCGCGATGGCGACCGACGACATCGCGATGAAGCGGTAGCCGAAAATGTGCTTGCGGCTGAAGGTGCCGATCAGCTCGGAGACGATCGCCATCCCCGGCAGCACCATGATGTAGACGGCCGGGTGGCTGTAGAACCAGAAGAAGTGCTGGAACAGCACCGGGTCCCCGCCGAGGCTCGGATCGAAGATGCCGATCTTGAAGGCGCGCTCCACGATCAGAAGCAGCAGGGTGATCCCGAGCACCGGGGTCGCCAGGACCTGAATCACGGCG
The DNA here is from genome assembly GCA_007751255.1 of Engelhardtia mirabilis. Taxonomy (GTDB): domain Bacteria; phylum Planctomycetota; class UBA1135; order UBA1135; genus Engelhardtia; species Engelhardtia mirabilis. The sequence continues at coordinate 1,814,677 of CP036296.1, read as the reverse complement.
GTGGCGTAGAGGCCCCACAGGAACAGGGGCATGCGGAACCAGGTCATCCCCGTCGGCCGCATCTTGTGCAGGGTCACGATGAAGTTGAGACCCGTGAAGATGGAGCTGAAGCCCAGCACGAAGGCACCCGTCGTGGCGGCGATGACCGCGCTGGTCGAGTGGCCCTCGAGGCTGTAGGGCGTGTAGAACGTCCAGCCGGTGTCCAGACCGCCCGTGGCCAGGGCCAGCAGGAAGAAGGCCGCGCCCAGGATCCACAGGTGGAAGCTGAATAGGTTCAAGCGCGGGAAGGCCACGTCCTTCACCCCCAACATGATCGGCAACACGAAGTTGCCCAGTGCCGCCGGGATGCTCGGGATGATGAACAGGAACACCATGATGGCGCCGTGGAGGCTGAACATCTGGTTGTAGACGGCGCCGCTGGGCAGCATCTGCCAGGCGCCGTCACCGGTGTTCGGGGCCGCCAGCTCGGTGCGCACCGCCAGGGCGAAGAACCCGCCCAGGGTGAAGGCCGCGAGCACGGCGATCGTGTACATCACCCCGATCCGCTTGTGATCGAGGGTGAACAGCCAGGACATCAACCCCTTGGAGTGGTTGAGGTAGTTGTCCTTGGACGGGGTCACACCAGGCCGATGGACCTCGACGCCCGCAGTTTGGGTAGTGGCCATGGTTGGGGTCCGATCAGTTGCCGTCGGTGGCGAGGGACTGGATGTAGAGGCTGATCGCGCCGAGCTCGTCGTCTTTGATCCGTCCCTGGTAGGCAGGCATGTTCACACCCTTGAACCCGTCGCGGATCTTCGCGCCGGGAACGAGGATCGACTCGCGGACGTAGTTCTCGTCGGGCATCACCGAGCCGCCACCGTCAAGAGGCAGGGCTTTCCCGTCCGCCCAGGCCTTCGACAGGACCAGGAACCCGGGGCCTTTCAGGGTCTCGGCGGTGGTCAGGTGGCACTGGGTGCAGCCCTTGCGGTTGTAGAGGGTCTCACCGGCCGCCACGAGCGACGGCGAGTTGCCGATGATGTCTGCGTCCTTCTCCATCCACGCGTCGAAGGCTTCCTTCGACTCGTGGACCACGCACTTGGTGATCATGGCCGAGTGCTGGTCGCCGCAGTACTCGGTGCAAAAGAGGTTGTAGACGCCGGGCTTGGTCGCCTCCCACCACAGGCTGGTGTAGCGGCCGGGCACCACGTCCTGCTTCACGCGGAAGGAGGGGATGTAGAGGCTGTGCAGGACGTCGGTCGACGTCATCAGGAGCCGCGTCGGCTGCCCGACCCAGCTGTGCAGCTCGGGCGAGAGGTGGCCGTTGGGGTACTGGAACTCCCAGGACCACTTCTGGGCGGTGACGTTGACCTGGTAGGAGCCCTCGGGCGCATTGCGCAGGTCGAGGAAGCCCTTGAAGCCGACCCAGAACATGCCCGCGACGAGGATCGTCGGGATGATCGTCCAGGTGACCTCGAGGGTGTTGTCGTGGCTGGACGTCTTCACGGCGGAGTGACCCGGCCGCGCGCGGTACTTCCACGCGAACCAGAGGGTCACGCCGACCACCCCCACGAAGGAGATGATCGACACCCAGAGGATGAAGTAGAAGACCGCGTCGATGCGACCGGCGACGGTCGACGCTTGCTCGGGGAACCAGAAGCTCTGGCCCGCGCCCTGCAGGGCGAGACTCAACAGTCCGTTCATGATCAGGAAACGCCCTCGAGGGTCTTTTCCGTTCGCGGTCCGGATCGACGTGATCCCAGGACCCCGATGAGTTCTTTGCGCCAGAAGATGAGGAGGAAGCCGCCCAGGACCACGACGGTGACGAGACCGCCGAGCTTCATCACCGACAGGGCTTCGGCGACGTAGGACCCGCTGGTCGGGTCGTACACGAAGCACATCATCGTGATCCGCTCGGCAATGCCGCCGAGCTTGCCGTCCGAGGCTTCGACCAGGGACAGCCGCAGGGTGGGCTCCTCGAAGGAGACACCGAAGAGGTAGCGGGAGACCACCGCCTCGGGCGTGAGCAGCATGATTGCTGCCTCGTGTGCGAATTCCCCCGTGGAGGGGACGAAGCGGTAACCGAAGCCGACTGCCTGGGCCACCGCGTCGATGCTCGACTGCTGCCCCACCAGGAAGTGCCAGCCCCCGTCGCCGTCGGGCATCTCGGCCCGATGCACGTAGCGGTTCAGGTAGTGCTCGCGGGTGGCCGCGGCCTTGGTGAAGAGCTCGTTCTCGTCGATCGAAACGGTGACGACGTCGAAGTCCTCACCCACGACCCAGCCGAGCTGGTTGAGGACGTCGATCAGACCGTCCAACTGCATGCCGCAGAGCATCGGGCAGTCGGAATAGTTCAGCGTGAGGATCACCGGCCGTCCGGACTGGAAGCAGTCCCCGAAGGTGACCCGCTCCCCCAGGTGGTCGGTGAAGGGCACGTCCGTCGGGACCTGCTCACCCAGCCGCTGCTCCACGCCCACGCCGGCGGTGTCCTCCGGAACGGCGTCGTTCACCTGAACCGCGCGCACCGGCCCGTAGGCAACGGCTGGCGACGACAGCCCCACCGCGGTCGCGAGTGCGACCGTGGCGAGGAGTGTCCTGGTTCGGGTGAAGGCGTTCATGGTCGTTGGAGTCCTTGATCGAGGCGTCTGGCCGAGATCCGTCAGTTGCCGATCTGGTCAGCGACGGTCTTCATCGCTTGCTCGATAGGAATCTGGTACGTCCCGGCCTGTTCATCCACCACCGCGTAGCTACGAAGCCGGTGCATCTGCTCGGCCAGGGCCGCGTCCGAGACCTCGTTGGGCACGTCGACGACCTTGTCATTCCACTGGATGTCCACTTCTCGGAAGTAGAGACCCTGCAGCATCAGCACGCAGAAGTAGGTGAAGACGATGCCTGCGAAGCCGACGACGGCCAGCTTGCCTGCGTTGACTGAATCGGGTGCGGCTGCCATGGCTTAGTAGTAGTTCTCGAAGGCCAGGGACTCGGGCAGGCGCGGATCCCGCAGCGGGACCATCGACTGACGCTTCGCCCGCGAGAGGGTAAGGCCGAACAGGCCCAGGCCCAGGCCCAGCCAGATCAGCACGTCCATCGGATGGAAGACGACCTCCATGCCGTGGCCCAGCTTCTTGGCCAGGTAGGGCATGACCATCCAGTAGAAGTCGACGAAGTGGAACACGAGCATCCAGATCGCCCAGAAGGCCAGGGTCTTGCGACCGCGCTTGATGTGGCGCGAGAGCAGGCCCGGGAAGGGCAGCAGCAGGTGCCCGAAGAGCAGCAGCAGGGAGAAGTTCGCCCACTCACCCGCCTGGCGGAAGTGGAAGAAGGTCGTCTCCTCGGGGATGTTCGCGTACCAGATCAGCATGTACTGGCTGAACGCGATGTAACCCCAGAAGAAGACGAAGGCGAACAGCAGCTTGCCGAGGTCGCTGTACTGCTCCGGACCGATGTGCTTCATGCCGCCGAAGTTCTGGATGAACATCAGCAGCAGGATCATCGACGAGACCGAGCTGATCATGCAGCCGGCGAAGAGGTAGACGCCCCAGATGGTGCTGAACCAGTGCGGGTCCAGGGACATCAAGAGGTCGAAGCCGGCGAAGGTCAGGCTCAGGGCGAAGACCATGATCAGCGGCGCGGCACGCATCTCCATCCGGCGCGTGCGCGCGGGATCGCCGTCAGCGTCCTGGGCCACGGAGTTCTTGACGAAGAAGCGCGCCATCAGCGTCCAGATGCCGAAGTAGGCGACTAGACGGCCGATGAAGAAGCCCTTGTTCAGGTAGCCCGACTTGTTGGCCAGGATCTGGTCGAACAGCGGCGAGGTCGGGTTGACCATGGCCGGGTCGAGCCACTTGTAGACCGTGGTGTCACCCATGCAGATCGGGATGAAGATCGGCATGAAGGCGACGATGATCCAGGGCCAGAAGTTGCTGACGATCATCTCGGGGATGCGGCGCATCCCGACGCTCCACCCGGCACGGAAGACGTGCTGGAGGCAGAGGAAGATCAGCGACCCGAGCGCCACCATCAGCCAGGCCATGAAGCCCGTCAGGTAGGCGTACTGGAAGTGCACCAGACCGTCTTCGGTGGCGAAGGCCCAGCCGAGGGCGGCCAGGATCAGCACCAAACCGCCGAAGATGATCCCGGGCGCCAGGCTGGCGACCCGCGCGGGTAGGCGCGTCTGCTCTTCCGTCAGCGTTTGCGTGTGAGCGTGTGCCATCAGTCTTTCAGTGCCTCGAGCTCGGCGGGGGGAACCATGTCGGAGGTGGCGGCCTGCGACTGCTGCAGGGCGCGGACGTAGGCCACGATCGCCCAGCGATCAGCGACCTTCACCGATGCGCCGTAGGGCTTCATGTTGTTGCGGCCCAGGGAGATCGTCTCGAAGATCCGGCCGTCCGCCTGGGGCACGACCGTGTCCGCGTGCAACGAGGTCGGCGGCACCCACGTGCCCTGCTGGAGCATGTCGGCCCGTTGCGCCACCAGGCCGTCGCCGACCCCGGTCAGACCGTGGCAGGGCGCGCAGCTGATGCCGTAGCGCTCGCGCCCGCGCTCGAGCAGCGCGGTCGCGCTGCCGAAGTGCTCGAGGGCCTGGGGCGGGATGCCGTCGAAGTAGTCCTCTTCGCCTTCGCCGAAGCGGCCACGGTAGTAGTGGTCGTCCTCGCGCAACTGTCCGCGACCGACCGTGCCCTCGACCTGGGGCATGGAGGCGCGCATGTCCCCGAAGAGCTGACCAAGGATCGGGCTCGGCGCCTGAGCCTTGAACTTCGGCTGCATGTCCATGTCCTGGATGATGTGGATCCGGGGCTTGTCGGACTTCACGTAGCGCGACTTGATCGCGAGCCCGGCGGGGATCAGCGCCAGCACCGTGACGCACAGTCCGACGCCGTGGATCACGACGGGCAGTGGCGCACGCTTCGCGGGCTCGAAGATCGCCTCGACGTTGGCACCCCCGGCATTGGCGAGCAGCAACTCGACCTGCTGGCGGTTGAACTTCGGGTCCGACGCCTCGACCACGATGCCGAAGCGGTCGTCGGTCATGCGCTCGAAGTTGTTGCGCCGGAAGAGCGGGTGGAACCACTGGGGCAGCCCGTTCATCGCCAGCATGGTGAACACCGTCGTGAACGCCGCGAACAGCACGGTGAGCTCGAACATCACCGGCACGTTGGCCGGGAGGCTGAACAGGGGCTTGCCACTGATCAGGTAGGGGTACAGCACCGCGTTGGTGAAGTACTGCAGCGCCACGGCGACGGTCATCCCGGTCATGCCGGCGACCAGCGTGATCCAGGGCAGGATCGTGGGCTTGATCCCGATGTACTCCTCCATCCCGTGGACCGGGAAGGGGGTCAGTCCGTCCCAGCGCTTGTAGCCGGCGTCACGGACCTTCGCACAGGCGGCGAGCCACTCCTGCGGGGTGGCGTACTCCGCCATCACGCAACTGAGCTTCTGCTCGGAGCCCTCGTCGTGCTCGTTGAGGCTGCGGACCCAGTTCGGGTCCTCAGACGACGTGTTCTTGAATCGCAGTTCCACCATCGTTCGATCCCCCTCAGTTAACCGACGGGACAGGAGCGGACTCGACCTCGGAGGGCTGCTTCTGAGTCGGCTTCGGGAAGGGCATGACCGACTTGACCTCGCTGATGGCGATCATCGGCAGGAAGCGGAGGAAGAGCAGGAACAGCGTGAAGAACAGTCCGAAGCTGCCGATCAGCATCAGGATGTCGACGATCGTGGGGTGGAAGTAGCCCCAGCTCGAGGGCAGGAAGTCGCGAGCGAGCGACGTGACCGTGATCACGAAGCGCTCGAACCACATGCCGACGTTCACCAGGATCGCGGCGACCATCATGATCGGGATCGAGGTCCGGCACTTCTTGAACCAGAAGATCTGCGGCGTGATCACGTTGCAGCTGACCATCGTCCAGTACGCCCAGGCGTAGGGACCGAAGGCGCGGTTCATGAACGCGAACTGCTCGTACTTGTTCCCGCCGTACCAGGCGATGAAGAACTCCATCGAGTAGGCGTAGCCGACCATCGAACCGGTCGCGAGGATGACCTTGTTCATGTTCTCCAGGTGGCGCATCGTGATGATGTTCCGCATCCCGTAGAACGCCCGCGCCGGGACCGCGAGGGTCACCACCATCGCGAAGCCACTGAAGATGGCGCCGGCGACGAAGTAGGGCGGGAAGATCGTCGTGTGCCAGCCGGGGAGCTGGGAGACCGCGAAGTCGAAGGAAACGACCGTGTGCACCGAGAGCACGAGCGGCGTGGCCAGGGCGGCCAGCAGCAGGTAGGCGCGCTCGTAGCGGTGCCAGGCCCGCGCCGAGCCGCGCCAGCCCAGGGAGAGGATGCCGTAGCCCAAGCGGCGGAGCGGGTGCCGCGCGCGGTCACGGATCGTCGCCAGGTCGGGGATCATTCCCATGTACCAGAAGACCAGGGAGACCGAGGCGTAGGTACCGACCGCGAACACGTCCCAGAGCAGCGGCGACCGGAAGTTCGGCCACATCAACATCTGGTTGGGCAGCGGGAACAGCCAGTAGGCCAGCCAGATGCGGCCCACGTGGATGCCCGGGAAGGTGCCGGCGCAGACGACCGCGAAGATCGTCATGGCCTCCGCGAAGCGGTTGATGCTCGTGCGCCAGTCCTGTCGCAGCAGGAACAGGATGGCCGAGATCAGCGTGCCCGCGTGCCCGATACCGACCCAGAACACGAAGTTCACGATCGGCCAGCCCCAGGCGACCGGGATCTGGTTACCCCAGACACCGACGCCGGTGACGATCAGGTAGACGATCAGGCTGAACAGGACTCCGAGGAACGTGACCGCCGCCATGAAGGACAGCAGCCACGTGCGGTGCACCTTGGGATCCTCGACGACGGAGCAGACCTGTTCGGTGATCTGACCGTAGGTCTTGTTCTCGAGGATCAGCGGCGTCCGCGGACCGGGGACGTCGCCGGTGTTGTCGATCCCCTTGAGGGGCGCGTAGGTCTTCCCAGCCATCGATCTAGACCAGCTCGGGGTTCGGGTTGGTCACGCGGGCCAGGTAGGCCGTACGCGGTTTGATGTTCAGGTACGCCAGCATCGCGTAGCCGCGGGGCAGCTCGTGCTTCTTGCGGACGGCGCTTTTCTCGTCGGCCAGGTCGCCGAAGGTGATCGCCTCGGCCGGGCAGGTCTGCTGGCAGGCGGTGACGATCTCGCCGTCCTCGATCGGGCGCTTCTTGTTGCGCGCGTCGATCTTGACCGCCTGGATGCGCTGCACGCAGTACGTGCACTTCTCCATCACACCACGGTGACGGACCGTGACTTCGGGGTTGAAGCCGAGCTTCTTGACCGCGTTGTCGGGGTCCTTCAGGTCCTTGTGGTAGTTGAAGAAGTTGAAGCGCCGGACCTTCACCGGGCAGTTGTTGCTGCAGTAGCGAGTTCCGATGCAGCGGTTGTAGACCATGTCGTTGAGGCCCTCGTCCGAGTGGACGGTGGCCGCGACCGGGCAAACCTGCTCGCAGGGGGCCATCTCGCACTGGATGCAACCCACCGGCTGGCGGTGCACGCGCGGGTTGTCCTCGTCGAGTTCCCCGTGGCTGCGGTGCTCGACGGGCTTCGCGGACTCGTGGGGCGCGTAGGAGTGCTCCTCGGCCTCGCCGGTCTCGAAGTAGCGGTCGATCCGCAACCAGTGCATCTCACGGTTGTTGATGACCTGCTCCTTGCCGACGATCGGGATGTTGTTCTCCGACTGGCAAGCGATCACGCAGGCGTTGCACCCGGTGCAGGTCGAAAGGTCGATCGACATGCCCCAGCGGTTGCCGGCGTACTCGAACTCCTTCCACAGGGACTGCAGCGGCGGGTAGTGCGTCCCGAGCAGCGTCTGCTGCATGGCGTCGGGATGCTCGGTGTACTGCTCCAGGGTCTGGTGGCGGGCGAGGTCCTCGATGCGGGCCTCGCGCTCCACCAGACCGGTGGTGTCGATGTCCTGGTGGTCCTGGGTCGACGCCAACTTGTAGGTGCGGCCGGTCTTCTTGACCGTGAGCCCCGTGGCCGACCAGCCGGCGGCCGAGGTCGCCAGGCGGTAGCTGTTGAAGCCCACCGAGGGCGCGTCTTCGTCGATCAAGCCGCCGACATGGCCGGCGCGGGTGCGCCCGTAGCCCAGGGCGAGGCCGACTGCGCCGGCCGCCTGGCCGGGCATCACGTAGACCGCGCACTCGAGCTTGCGCCCGTCGATCTCGAGCTCCACCAACTGCTCATGCTTGACGCCGAGCGACTTGGCCGTGGCCGGGCCGATCAGGGCCGCGTTGTCCCAGGTCAGCTTGGTCATGAACTCGGGCAGCTCCTGGAGCCAGCCGTTGTTCGCGTAGCGACCGTCGTAGGTGCTGGCGTCGGGGAAGAGCGTCAGCTCGAGCGAACCGTTGGCCGGGATCCCGGCGGCCAGGGCGCTGGGCGGGAAGCTCGGGGCCGCGAAGCCGCGGCCGGCCGGGGTGATCGCCCCGAAGGCACTCTGGGCCACGAAGCCGTCGTGCAGGGCGCGGCGCCAACCGGAATCGTCGGTGGCGTAGCGCTCGTCGAAGGTCGCGCGGACCAGCTCCTGGCTGTCGGCAAAGAGCTCGCCGCCCATGCGGGCCAGCAGTTCGAGAGCCGTGCGGCCCTTGTAGAGGGGGTGGATCAGCGGCTGGGTCAGGCAGTGGGTGCCGTCCCAGGCGCGCGCGTCGCCCCAGCTCTCGAGGAAGTGCGCCTGGGGCAGGTGCCAGGTCGAGGCCGCGGAGGTCTCGTCGGCGTAGAGCGCCAGGTGCGCGACGCTACCAACCTCACCCAGGGCGGCCTCGAAGTCGAGGTCAGCCGGGGCGTCGTAGACCGGGTTACCGCCGAGGACGAAGAGAGTCTCGACCTGGCGGCCGCGCATGGCGGCCACCAGGGCCTCCAGCTCGGCGGTGCCACTGACCACGGGTTCGTCGGTCAGCACGACCGTCTTGCCGATGGCCCCGAGCATCGCGTTGATGCGGTGGGCCACGGCGTGGACCGGCGCAGTTTGGCCGGCTCCGACCTGGATCACACACTCGCCGCGGTGAGCGAGCAGGTCGTTGGCCAGGGCGTCGACGAACTTCTTGGTCCGCGGCGCGTCGAGCAGGGCCCCGCTAGGCGCGGCCGAGGGCGAGCCCCAGCCGCTGGGAACCGTGGCGCCCTTGGCGATCAGCGTCGCCTCGAGGGCGGCCAGGACCGCACCGACGCTCTCGGAGCGAACCGGCAGGCGGTGGTCGGCCAGGCTGCCCGTGCTCGTGAAGCGCGACTCGACGGAGTAGAGGCGCGTCATCCAGCCCTCTTCGGGCCGGCGGTGCTTGGCGAAGTCGCGCGCGTGGCGCAGCTCGTCGGGGTGACCGGAGAAGAGGTCGCCGTCGAAGGTCGCGATGACCTTGGCGCCGTCCAGGCGGAAGTGGGTCCGCACCGGACGTCCGAAGGCGAGTTCGCCTCCGGCGCGCTCGGTGGCGCGGTCGACCGGCGCATAGGCCGCGACGCGCGCCTGGGGGAAGCGCGCCTTGACCTTGGCGACCAGGCGCTTGGCGGTCTCCGAGCTGGTGGGCTGGTGCAAGATCGCGAGGCCGGCGCCGGACTTGGCTTCCAGTCGCGACAGCTCCTGATCGAACCAGGCGTCGAACGGCGCCCACCCCTTCTGCTCGTTGCCGTCGCGCGTGAGCACTCGGCTGCGGTCGGGGTCGTACAGCTCGAGGATCGCGCCCTGGGCGAAGCAGCTCGCGGCACCCTGGGTGCCGGGGAGCTGGTCATTGCCCTCGACCTTGATCGGGCGGCCGTCGTAGGAGGTCAGCACCAGGCCCTGGGCGGCAGCGCCGAGCTCCATCGCCGTGGCGAAGTGCTCCGGCACCCCGGGGATGCGATCCTCGGGACGCTCGGCCAGGGGCAGGATGTTCGTCTTCTCCCAGCGGCAGCTCGAAGCGCCGGCGAGGGCGGTCGAGGCGCCCATCAGTTGGAGGAAGCGTCGACGATCGACCCCGTCGAGTTTGTCCGCGCCTTCAGGGAACTCGCGGAACGCGAAGTCCTTGAACTCGTCGGTTCGCTCGAGCTCTTCGAGGCTGCGCCAGTAGCGCGTGTTGGGCGTCTCGGTTTTCATGCTCAGCGGTGGCAGGTCGAGCAGTTGGTCGGGGGGTTGATGCCGTTCAGCTCCTTGAGGCGCTGACCGATCTCACGCTGGTTGGCCGGGGCCCAGTCCATGTTCGTGATCTCGCTCTGGGGCCGCAGGTGCAGCTCCGGCTCGCGATGGCAGTCCAAGCACCAGCCCATGCTCAAGGGCTCGTGCTGCCAGACGACTTCCATCTTGTCGACGCGGCCGTGGCAGCTCACGCAACCCACGCCGCGGTTCACGTGCGCGGAGTGGTTGAAGTAGGCGTAGTCGGGCAGGTCGTGGATACGCACCCACTCGATGGGCTCACCGGTCTCGAAGCTCTCGCGCAGCGGCGTCAGCTTGTGCGACTCCGTGAAGATCATCGAGTGGCAGTTCATGCACGTAGCGGTCGGGGGCACCGCGCTGTGCGCCGCGTCCTCCACCGTGTTGTGGCAGTAGCGGCAGTCGATCTTCAGGTCGCCGGCGTGCAGCTTGTGGCTGTACGGAATCGGCTGCGTCGGCTGGTAGCCGGCGTCGGTCGTCTTCGGCGAAGCGCCGAACCAGACCAGACCGATCACGTAGAGCGGCGCAAGGAGGAGGACACCACCGCTCATGTCGCGGAGAGTGAGGGTCCAGCTCGGGAAGTGGAACATGCCGTGTCGCTCGGTGTCTGGGCCGCCCGCGGCGGACGGCGCAAGTCGATGAGGGCTGAAGAGGGCCGGCCGGAGGGCCGGTGCGGACAGTCCGCGGTCACCGGAACGTGCTGTTCTCTCCGAGTCCGAGGGACGGTCTCGTGGCTGAGAGGGGGGGACGGTTCGCGGCTGTGGGACGCCGTTCTAGGCGCGAGAGTCTAGGGACGCGGGAGGTGCCGTTGAATGCGGCAAAATGTCGCACGACCCAGGAGCGGGGCAGTGGCCTCCGACGCCGATCATCGACGCGACGCGCTCCGAGCCACTGCGGCAGTTCGTCGCACCGCGCTGGCGCGAGTCGTGAGGCGGCCCCAGTCCCCGCGATCGAGAAGCTCGATCTCCAGGGATCGAAGCTCGGCGCTCACTCAGGCGCGAGCTTCTGCAGCTTGCGCTGGAGCGAGCGTCGGTGGATGCCCAGGCGGCGAGCGGCCTCGGAGATGTTGCCGGTGCAGTCGGAGAGCACCCGATGGATGTGCTCCCACTCGGCCCTGGCCAGGCTGGGGGCCTCGTGGTCCCCGCCGTCGTCGGCCGCCGACTCGGGCTCGCCGGTCGCACCGCGGCGGAAGGCGTCCAGGATCTCGTCGGCGTCGGCGGGCTTGGGCAAGTAGCCGGTGGCCCCCAGGCGCATGGCGTCGACGGTGGTCGAGATTGAGCCGTAGCCGGTCAGGACCAGGATCTGGGTCGTCGGGTCGACGGACTTCAGCTCGCGCACGGCGTCCAAGCCGGAGCGGCCAGGCATGCGGAGGTCGACCACAGCTAGCTCGGGGCTCTCGTCGCCGGCGAGGATCAGGGCCTCGTCGACGTTGGCGGCCGTGCGGACCTCGAGCCCCCGGTCCCGGAAGGCCCGGGCCAGGCGGTCGCGGAAGACGGCGTCGTCGTCGACCAGCAGGATCGAGCGGGTGGCGTCGAGGGAGGGGTCCGGGTCTGTCACGGGGGAGACTCTAATTAACGTCTAGCCGCGCGGACGGAAGATCCCGCTGGGAGTGCGGCGGCGGGGAGCTGTGGCGGGCACGGAGACGCCGCTCTCGGGCAGCTCGAGGCGAGCCACGGTGCCACGGCCCGGCTCGGAGTCCAGCACCAGCCGCCCCCCCAAACGCTCGGCCAGGGTCCGGGTGAGGAACAGCCCCAGCCCCATGCCCGAGCCGGGATCCTTGGTGGTGAAGAAGGGCTCCACGGCCCGCTCCAGGGTGGCGGCGTCCATGCCCGTACCGGCGTCGGCGACTTCGATGGTCACGCCGGAGCCCAGGGGGGAGATGGTCACGGCGATCCCCGCGTCGGAGTTGGAGGCGTCCAGGCCGTTCTTGATCAGGCCACGCACGGCGCGGGTGAGAGCGGTGCGCGGGGCCAGGAGGGCGCGATCGGCGGCGTCCCCCTCGAAGCTGATACGCACCCGCGCCCCGGCCTCGAGCTTGCCCACAGCGGCCTCGATCAGCTGGGAAGTCGGCAGCGCCACGAGCTGCTCCCCCACCGATTCGCCGGCATCCAGGGACATCTGATCCAGGATCTCCCGGCAGCGAGTTACCTCCCGACGGACGAGCTGGGCGTCCTCGCGCAGGTGCACGTCCTCCGAGCGCTCGAGGGCGCGCTCGAGCTCCTTGGCCACCACGGCGATGGTCGACAGGGGCGAGGCCAGCTCGTGGGCGGCCCCGGCAGCGAGGTTCGCGAGGGCCTCGAGCCGAGCGGCATCGGCACGCCGCTGGCGCTCACGGTCGAGCTCCCCCTCCCGCCGGGCCAGCTCGGCGTTGATGGTCCGCACGAAGTAGGCCGTGAACGTCGCGACCGCGACGAACGAGACGAAAGCCCCCTTGGCATACAGCGAGATGTCCCCGATGCCCGCCAACTCCCCCGGCGGCGCGAAGTCGATGATCGGCCCCCCAACGCCGTACAGGGGCAGTTGCGAGAAGAGCAGCCCCCCAACCGACGCCACCGCCGCCACGTACACGATCGCCATCCAGACGCCGCCCAACACCACCGTCGCGAGCACCAGGTTGACGATGTAGAAGAACCAGAAGGGGTTGCCGATCCCCCCACTCACGAAGAGCAGCGCCGTCAGCAGCAGCACGTCCGCCAACATCGTCACCCCGAGCAGCATCGTCCCCTCCCGCCGCCACTTCTCGTCGTCGCCGTCGCGCAGGGCCCGGAAGTACCAGACCTGCAGCCCGAAGTTGAGGACCAGACCGAGCGCCACAACGGTCAGCAAGGGCAGCAGATGGAGGTCAACGTCCAGCCCGATGGACACGACCGCGATGGTCAGCAGCTGCCCCAGGACCCCCGCCCGGCGCAAACGCAGGAGCCAAGCGAAGTTGATCCTGATCCGCTCCGTGGCGGCACTATCAGGATGAAAGGGATCGGGCTCCGCCACGCGGGCATCTTAGGCGGGCCGAGGGCGCGGCCGAGGCGGGTTCTGGGGGTGAGGGAACGGCGGTGCGACCGCCCCTGAGTCGGGCCGCACCGCCCCCCCCCGGCGAGCGCCGCCCCAGCGGTCGCCCAAGCCCGCCCGCCACCACCCACCCCACCGATTGACCCCCACCCCGGAACTGCTAGACTCGCGCCCCCATCTGAGCGGGCGTAACTCAGTTGGTAGAGTGTCAGCTTCCCAAGCTGAATGTCGTGGGTTCGAGTCCCATCGCCCGCTCCAACTTGGGATGCACTCGTGGGGTGAGTGAGGGGCAGTTGCCGGCACGACCGAATGACGCCTCAAGAGGTGTCGTCGTTTAGTTGCAGGTAGTCCGACCGCGCGTCCTGACTTGGCCCGCGAGAGCGCCGCAGCCATCTCGCGTCATCATCGACCCCGGCGGCGGCGAACTTCCAGGAATGCGACCTCGACTGCCTGGCGAAGCAGGGAGCGAGCTCTGCCGTCGTTGGGACGACCTGGCTGGAGTAACGTTGAGCACCACAACTTCACGGCGCATTGCGAAGGATGGAGAGAACCTCATCGCATTGAGCGCTTACTCTCCGCGCAAACTCCTCGTCAGTCACTCGAAGGGTGACGGGCAGCCCATCGAATATGTCATTCACGGCATTGACGAAGACCAAATCTGTGCCGAGAAGCAAGAGCTCACCCATCTCGCCGGGCGCTGCGTGCTGCTCTGCGGTCAGAGACTTGCCGGTCAGCGCTCTTCTCTGTCCATCGTGGAGAGCACGACGCGCTTGGAGGTATGCAACCTCATTGGCGTACTTGGCCTTGATCCCGAGCTCGGATGCGCGAGTCTCGCGGCGCCGCTTCGACTCCAGTCGAGCACTCTCATGCTCTTCCCGAAGTCGCGCAGCCTGCTCTGCGCGTTCGATTTCTTCCGCCTCGCGCTCCAGCCGCGCTGCCTCGTCTGCAACTCGACGCGCTTCGCTCTCTTTGCGTCGAGCCACTTCCTCTTCCGCGGCCTGCGCCGCGAGCTCTTCTGGCGTGGCCTCGCCGATCTCCACATAGAGCCCGGCAGCGCGGTATGCCCTCCGCATGGAGTCCTCGGACAGCGATTCGAGGAATCCGTCCAAGGCCGTTGTGAACGAGGGCCCGTGATCGCTGTCGGACACGACCCCGTACGCTCCGCTGTAGCTGCTATTCCAGTCGACGAATTGCTGCATGGAGTCTCGCGTTCGCTGCACGAGCGCGTTGACCGACTCACGCGCCTTCTCCGCCAGTAAACCCTGGCCAGTCGCATGCAGGTTGGCTTGCACCTCCCAAAGACCGTCGAGAATGCCTAGAGCTTCCTTCGTGAGGCGAAGCGGGTAGGCCGGTATCTCCTTTCGCAGGCCGCCATGCTTGGTCGCGAAGCTCGAACTGACTTTCCACGTCAACGGGCGATCGGGGTCGGCGACTTCGAAGTCGAGATCCGTGCCGAAGCGGCCAGGCGTCGGGACCACCCCCCTAGTCCGTGGGTTCTCGGCGAAGGCAGACGTATATGCGGACGCGAGGGTAGCGGCGTCCTCCGCATTGCCTGCAAACATCTCGGCGGCAGTCGTGGCGCAGCCGGCGACCGCGAGGAGAGTGGCGACAAGGGGGACTCGAATCATTTCGAGATGTTCTCATCACCCGCAGCTCTGTCAAGCGGTTTCGATCTTAGCCTTCGTTTCGAGGTACCTCGCCCGAATGCGGTTGCCGCGCGGGCTGAATCACCGGCCCCTGGGCCCGTACTGTCCGGAAACTCGGCCCACACTCTTGAGGCGCTCCCCGGCTGGCTCGAGAGCGATGCTCAACCTGACCTGGACTCATCGCGTGCACGCCTCCCCCGCTGACCTTGGGGATCACCCAAAACCGGCCAGTAGTGATCGGGTCAAAAGCGGCCAGTTGAAGGGGTGATCCCGGGACGTTGACGCGGCAGGAGGGCGTGTGCTCTTCGTGCCGGATGGGCAACGTCTTGAAGCACGAGAAGCAAGAGCAGATCCGAGCACTGGGCCGGCTGGGCTGGTCGATGAGGCGCATCGAGGATGCGACGGGGGTGCGTCGTGAGACGGTGAGCCGTCATCTGAAGGCGGCCGGGATCGAAGTCCGGGGGCGGCGTCAGCGGCGCCTGGAGGCCGATTCAAATGCGGCCGGTTGCCCGACCACCGACTCCGAGGCCGATTCAAATGCGGCCAGTTACCCGATCACCGACCCCGGGCCGGATCCAAGAGCGGCCAGTCAGGTGACCACCGACCTCGAGCGGGCGCCGGCTCCAGGCTGGAGTCCGATGGCGAGCCGGTGCGAGGCCTTCCGCGAGCAGATCGAAGCGGCTGTGGCGAGGGGCCGTAATGCGAAATCGATCTGGCAGGAGCTGGTGGACGAGCACGGCTTCGAGGCCGGCTACCAGAGCGTACGGCGCTTCGTGCACAAGCTACGGGGCAGCGTCGCTCGCGAAGCCCACCCCACGATCGTGACCGCGGCGGGCGAGGAAGCACAGGTGGACTACGGCACGGGCCCGATGGTGCGTCACCCCGAGACGGGCAAGTACCGCCGGACACGGCTCTTCGCGCTGACGCTCGGGTGCAGCCGCAAGGCGGTTTGGCTCTTGTGCTTCAAGTCGAGCTCGCAGACGTGGTGCGAGCTGCACGAAGACGCCTTCCGCCGTCTCGGCGGCACGACGAGGACGGTCGTGCTCGACAACCTGAAGGAAGGCGTGCTGAAGCCCGACGTGTACGACCCCGATCTGAACCCGCTATACCGCGACATGCTCGCGCACTACGGCGTCGTCGCGCTGCCTGCGCGCGTGCGGCATCCCGATCGCAAGGGCAAGGTCGAGCGCTCAGTCGGCTACGCCCAGGACACGGCGCTCAAGGGGATGCGCTTCGAGAGCTTGAAGGACGCTCAGGCTCATCTCGATCGCTGGACGGAACGCTGGGCCGACACGCGCATCCACGGTACGACCAAGCGTCAGGTCGCCGCGATGTTTGCCGAGGAGCAGCCGACGCTGCAAGCACTGCCAGTCGAGCCCTTTGGCTACTTCCAGTACGGCGCACGCACGGTCCACCTGGACGGCTGCGTCGAAGTCGATGCCGCTTACTACGGAGCGCCGCCCGGCTGGATCGGTCGCGAGGTCGCGGTGCAGTGGAGCGGTAACTGGGTGCGTCTGCTCGACCTCGGGACCGGCGAGCTCCTGCGCGAGCATCGCAAGAAGCCTCGAGGATGGCGCTCGGTCCATCCGTCGGATCGTCCGGCGAAGACGCCTGTCACGACGCTGCAACTGCTTGCCAGGTCTCGCGGCGCGGGTGCGTCCGTGGGCGCGCTGTGCGAGGAGATCCACAAGAGGCGCGAGCAGGGCGGCGTGCGCCAGATCCAGGGCGTGCTGTCCCTCGTAAAGAAGTACGGCGACGCACCGATCGAGAAGGCGTGCGCCGTCGCCCTCGAGGTCGGCGCTCCCAACTACCGCTTCGTCAAGAAGTGGATCGACCGCAAGCCACCGGCGCCGCTCTCGCTGCGGCAGGTGGATCCGCTGATCCGCGAACTCTCGCTGTACCGCGACCTGATCGACTCCAGAACCGAAACCGGAACCCAATGAACAGGATCGAGATCGACAAGGCCCTGAGGAAGCTGCGGCTCTCGGGCATGGCTAACACCCTGGAGACACGACTGCTCGAAGCCCAGACCGAGCGCATGCCTCCGATCGACTTCCTCTCCCAGCTCGTCTCGGACGAGCTCGAGCGGCGAGGGGATCGACTGATCGAGCGCCGCATCAAGTACGCCCGCTTCCGAGATGCGGATCGAAGGCTCGACGACTTCGACTTCGACTTCAACAAGAAGATGAATCGCCGGCTGGTCTTCGACCTCGCGACCGCTCGCTTCGTCTCGAAGGCTGAGGACGCTCTCTTCCTGGGCCCCCCCGGCACCGGCAAGAGCCATCTCGCCCAGGCGATCGGGCAGGCTGCGATCTTGCAAGGCTGGGCCGTCGCCTACCGCGAGGCCCACGTCCTGATCGAGGAGATGGCCGACGCGACGCTCGACGGCGCCCGCAGCGAGTACCTGGCCAAGATGGAGAAGGTCCCACTGCTCATCGTCGACGACCTGGGCATGCGCAAGCTGCCGCATACCGCGGCCGAGGATCTGCTCGAGCTCATCATCCGGCGCTACGAGCGGACCAGCACCATCCTGACCTCGAACCGGCCTGTCGACGACTGGGGCAAGCTCCTCGGAGACACCGCGGCTGTCACAGCACTGCTCGATCGGCTGCTGCACCACGCGCACGTCCTGAAGTGTGGACCCAAGAGCTGGCGCACTCAGAAGCGGGCCAGCGCAAGAACGGATCAACCCGTGCTTGCCTTGAACGACTGAAATCCGCTAAACCGACACCCGTCCCGGTCGCTCCAACTGGCCGCATTTGACCCGATCACAACTGGCCGGTTTTGACCCGATCCCCGAGGTCTTGACCAGCTCATTGGTCTGCGCAGGGGCGACCGGGGCAGCGATAACCACCGCCGCGCCGACGGCAAGCGCGAAGAACGACGACCTGAGAGTTTCTCCGAACACCTGATCTCCTTCTGCAAAGTTCTCGTCGGAACCCCGACGATGAATCGGAACGGTGAGTTGTGCACTGAGCAAGTACACGGCTTGAGTTTCCGGATGCTTGACACCGCTGGCTTTTGGTGCTCAGCACGCCAGTTGCCAGTTGTGGATCCCATCGGCCTTCCCCTGTAGAGGTCGAGGCTAGCGGGCGAGCACGAGGCATTCCACGGCAAGATCGCCAGCCCTCACCCCACCTGCCCCCGCTCCTTCAGCAGCCGCTCCCTCCAGTTCCCGATCGGCCCCACCTTGCCCGTCGTCCCTGGACACCTCCAGAAGTCCCACCCATTCGTCGCCGGCAGCTTCCCGTCCTTGCCCATCCCGACGACCGACGCTCGAGCCGCTGCGGCTGCCTGCGACAGCGACTGGAAGCGCTCCCGCCCAATGGTGACCGCCCCATCGGCCTCAACCCGGGCGCGGAGTTCCTTGCCCTTGTAGGTCCGCTTCAGCTCGAGCGGCGCGGCGATGAGCCCGGCCTCCAAGAGGTCCGCCAGGGATACGCCCATGGCGCCGTCAGACACGGCCGCCTTTGTCCCCGGGGACGTCCTGACCCTGCGCCCCTTCGGCAGCGCCGGAGGCGGCCCCTCCTGAGGCAGCGGGAAGTCCAGCTCGACCTGACACCGACCCAGCGAAGACCGGATCTCCTCGACGGTCAGGTCCTTGGTCTGTCGCTCGATCAGGTTGACCAGCAGCATGTCGCCCTCCGCAGAGAAGAGCTCCTCGAGCACGCCCCCCACCTGCCGGTCGACGAACTGAGCCCGCCAGAGCACCCGCAAGCGGTTCTCCTGCATCCGTGCCTTGCTGAGCAGCTCGAGGGTCTCCAGGAGGTCCTGAGACTCCTCGGTGATGCTGACGGAGCGGAAGAGCTTCTCGTCGACGTGCACCGCCGCGTGGGAGTTGTAGATTCGGTACTCGTCACCGTTGGTCAGCACGACCCACTCCACCCCGGCGACCGTGGCGTAGCCCATGATCTGGGCCGTCCACTTGGGGTCCTGGAGGTCGTGCCCGAGCGCCTTGGCCTCGACGAACAGCAGCGGGGTCCGCAGGTCGAGCAGCGCGTAGTCGACGGGCTTGTCGCTCCGCTTGCGCCGGTACTCCCGTTGGACCTCGTCGAGATCCTCGACAGCCCAGCCCAGGGCACGCAGGACCGGCTCGATCAGCGTCGCCTTGGTGTTCTCCTCGTTGAGCTGCCGCGCGCCTCGGTGCTTCCCGATGCGCTCACGGACCGCCTCAACCGCCTTCTTCAGATCGGCCAACTCAACCTCCCTTGGATGCTGGCGGCGCTGGGAGCCGCCCTGGCAGGCCTGAGGCAACTGGGTCGGGGCGGAGGCCACAATCGCGGCAGTACAGCCTCGATGGACCGCGGCGTGACACTCGCCTCCGAAGAGTGCACGCGCAGCACAGGGGTTGGTCATCCTGCCACCCCAAGCGCACGCGCCACAACCCCTCGCCGCCCCTCACTCGTCGCCGAGGTAGCCCCAGAAGACGGCCGACTGCAAGCTCTCGCTACTGTCCCGAACCGTCACGACCCTTCCCGCATCGATGATGAGCCCACGGTTCAAGTGCACCATGCCGGACCGAACCTCCGTTGTGGGCAGCGGTTTGACAATGAAGTGGTCGGCTCCCTCCAACATCAGATGCACCTGATCGACACCGGAGATCGGCAACCAAACCCCAAGATCGGTGACGACCAATCTCTTACCAGGCGGCACCAAGTATGAGTCACCCTCTCGGATCTCGACGAGGTCCCTTGGGGACGGCTTCACCTCAAGAGGCCGCGTGATGTCAACCTTTACCAGCGCCGAGCCCGGCTGGGTCAACTGAGCGGCGGCCACCAGCGAGAGAATCCCGACCAGCGCGAATGCGCCGGCCACGGCAGAGGGGGCATGGAGCTTCATGGGAACGAAGGTATGTAGCCTCCAACTATGGCGCAACCCCGGGACAAACAGGCAGACAGGCTAGGACTAGCAGGCCGCGTCCCAAGAGCATCCGCACCGCAGGGCTCCGATGCCGCATTGGCCCCAATCCTTGGCGCGGCATAGGCACTCGCGGCCTCAACTAGGCTGACACTGCCGTCCCCTGGTTCCTGCGCGACGACACGCCAACATCTTCTCTGATTACACGAATCATCGCGAACGCAGCTCCTCACTCATCAACCAAATCATCGCGGCTAGCTCAGATACTGCTTGCGAGTCTGCCACACCTCCTTCGGTCGCCGCATTAAGCTCGCTCACAAGAACCTGAGCCTTCTGTTTGAGTCGATCGCGGGTCAGCGCGCCTTGGCCATTGTCGTTACTGTGCAGGATCGCGACGAAGTCAGCTGCGGTCGCCAGCCGATTCGGTTCGGTTGCCTGCCTCCAATCGCCGCCATCAGCCTGATGTAGAGAGCCGCCCGAATACCAATTGATGGACTGCTGAGCTGACGACCGGTCACCCCGCTCTCCCGGGTCGCTTTCACCGCAGGACACAAGCAAGGTCAACGAAGTCATCAGTCCGACCAGAGCGAAGGCACCGGCCACGGCAGAGGGGGTATGGAGTTTCATTGCATGGCGACGCTAGGCATCAGTGAACGATCCGTCAATGCCCCACTGGAACTTGTCGGTCGGGTCCTCTCCTGAATCGCGCCAGCTTGCGAACGCACGTCTACTCCGTCGCAACGCGTTCCCTACAGGCGCCCATCGCCGCCCCTCGAGCACTGCGAGGTCCTTTCGGGCTTCGGCTGCCGACGCAGTCGGAGCGACGCCCGCCAACTCCGTCCCTGCGCAAGATTCGGGCTTGCGCCCTGGGCGAGGACTGCGACGATCCCTTGAGCCTCGACTGCCGCGCTTCCGGCCTCGGCCTCCTCCACCAGTGACATCAATCAACAGAACGACCTGCCAGGCTTTTCATCCGTGGACCCCTCTCGCTCGAATAATCGCAGTCGCAACTGCAATCAGCATAGGAGCAGCCCCCTCCGACGCCGCTCAGGTACCGGTACAGACCGAGGAACTCGTTCTGACGATCCTCGACCCAGTCGCGGGTGGTCGGTTTGGTTGGTCTCTGGCGGCTGGAGATATCGCCAAGAGCTGTGGATGGAAGTCCTGGAGAGGTCACGCAGCGACCTTGATGCCGTCCTTGAATCGGACTCCTCGGATGACGTCTCCGAGGTGTTCGTGGCCGTTTAGCTTCCGCCAGGTCTTCTCGGCCGACTTGGCGAGCTTGTAGACCATGGCGAGGCAGGGTGCCTGACTCACTCGCTGCTGGCTATTGACTGATGCGCTCTCTAACTGTTGCTGCCCCTGCCCCTGATTCGATGCCCCTGGATCGCGCATGCCCTGCCTCCGTCCCGCATCGTAGCGAGTGGGCTTCGCCTCGGGGTGCCCAGGATCCGGGCTGACAGGATGCGGCGCCAGGACAGGGGCCCGGCGACGAGCCCGGCCTGCTGAGCCGGCGTCCTCTTCTTCCGCCCAAACTTCAGCGACGAGTGCGGGCGGATGAAGTTGTAGTAGCAGCGCAGGAGCTCGAGCTGCTCGCGCAGACTGGCTTCGGACCGGCACATGGCCGTCGTCTTCCGCTGCAGGCAGGCGAGCGAGCGCCGGATGGTCAGGTTTAGCCGCTCGACGTAGGACGTGTTGATCGACTTCGAGTCCTCCGACCGCCCCAGGGCCTCGTCGAGCATCCAATCCTGCCCGAGGACGAGCCTGCGTTCCGCCCGCACGACCCGCCCCTTTCGGTACCGCTTCTCCACCTGGGCGTGGACGCAAGTTGGGCCGAAGACTCTGGCGATAACCCGCTCGTTGTACTTGAAGGCATCCGTCGTCACGAGCGTGCGTCCGGCCTCCACGCGGCACCTCCACCGCGCCTCGCGAAAGTGTAGCAGCGTGTTGCGGAGCGTTCGGCGGCCCACCAGCGACGTGAGCCACAGCCGGCTCCAGACCTCCACGGCTGTATAGGTCCACAGCGGCGCTTGTCGGCCTTCGGTGCGGACCTTGAGCTCGTCCGATTGCAGCTCGACGGCGGAGACCTCGCGCAGCTTGGCATCGTTGAACGCCTGCGCGTGCACCGCTGCGCGCGCAAGCCAGCGACGGACCGTGCTTGGCGACAGGCCGAGTGCTCGGGCCGTGGCCGCCCGGGACGAGCCCTCCACCGCCAAGGACACGACCTGATCGAAGAGCTTGGGAGGGTGTCGCAGGCGGTGGTAGGCGGTGCCCGCGTTGGCGGCGAAGGTCCGCCCGCAGCCGTGGCACCGATAGCGTCGCTGGGACCGCTGGCGGGTGCTCAGGATCGAGTGCCGGATCGTCCGAGCGGGCTGGTCGGAGCAGGTCGGGGACGGGCAGACGGGGGCCGGGCGTCGGGGCATCTGGGCGGGGCTCGCCAGGGGGTCGCGGGAGGGGGTCGAATCGCCCAGGTGTTAGCCGAGCCGTAAGTGCCTCGGCCCGAGGATGTTGTGCGAGGTCGACAACAGTTTCTGGCGCAGCACCTGCAGCTCGCCGCACCCGCCTGGACGCTCGCTCCGTCGGCCTCGCCGGTGAATCGCACCTACCAAGCCGGCAATATCGATCGATCGCGGGTCCATCGCGACCGGCCTGGGGTTCGCCGCTCGTGCAGGAGGACGTCGGCACCAGCCGGTTCGCGAGAGCGTCGGACGTTTGATGGCCCTGGACTGGCTCGGCGGAGGCTCCGAGCCGGCCGGTGCCCCCAGCCAGGACCTTCTCGATCTCGACGTGACTTTTCGTCGGTCATCGCGCACCATGACCGACACTTCGTCACGATGGCCACACCTCACTCCACCGACGACCTCCTCGCCCTCCTCCGCCAGCGGGGCCTCGTCCGCGCCTCGACACTCGAGGAGCTGGGCTACCACCGCATGCAGCTCAAGCGCCTCGTCGAGCGCGGCCTGATCGCGCAACGCGGACGCGGCCTCTACGGACCCGTCGGCTCGCCCTTGTCCGAGAACGCAAGCCTCGCGGAGGTGGTCACTCGAGTCCCGTCGGCAACGCTCTGCCTCCTCACCGCACTGCGCCTTCACGGCCTCACCACCCAGAACCCCTTCGAGGTCTGGATCATGATCGACCGGAAAGCGCGCAAGCCGGCGATCGAACATCCACGTCTCCAGGTTGTCCGCGCCTCGGGCGAATCGCTGACCGCAGGGGTCCAGATGCAGCAGATCGAGGGCGTCGAGGCGCGGGTCACCAGCGTCGCGAAGACCGTCGTCGACTGCTTCAAGTACCGCTCTCGGATCGGCGA
This sequence comes from Engelhardtia mirabilis, assembly GCA_007751255.1. Taxonomy (GTDB): domain Bacteria; phylum Planctomycetota; class UBA1135; order UBA1135; genus Engelhardtia; species Engelhardtia mirabilis. Next base: position 1,791,734 of record CP036296.1, on the reverse strand, counting down.
CGACGTTGCCATCGAGGCGCTCCGCGACGCCTGGACGAGGAGGACCGTGACGATGGACGAGCTGTTCGAGCTCGCGCGAGTAGATCGGGTTTCGACGGTCATCCGCCCGTACCTGGAGTCCCTCGCGTGACGTCCGGCAGCGGCGACCCGCGCGCTATCCACCGCGCCCTCCTCGCCCGCGCGCGCCAGGAGGGCGCCGACTTCAACGCCCTCTGCGTCCAGTTCGCGATCGAGCGGCTGCTCTACCGACTCGCGCGCTCCGATCAGGCCGAACGCTTCGTGCTCAAGGGCGCGATGCTCTTCCGTGCCTGGACCGGTGACCTGCACCGCCCGACGAAGGACGTCGACCTGCTCGGGCACGGCGACCCGACTCCTGCTTCCATGGCCTCCGCCATTCGATCGATCGCAGCCACGCCGGTAGACCCCGACGGCATCGGATTCGACCTGAGCAGCATCGTTGCCCGCGAGATCCGCGAGGCACAGAGCTACGGCGGCATCCATGTGGATCTCGACGCCTACCTGGGTGAAATGCGGTTGGTAGTTCGCGTCGACGTCGGCTTCGGCGATGCAGTCATCCCCGCTCCCAAGCTGGTCTTGATGCCAGCCATGCTCGATCACGAGCCGCCGCGGCTCAGGATCTACCCGCCCGAGACCGTCGTCGCCGAGAAGCTCGAGGCGATCTGCACGCTGGGACTGGCCAACAGCCGGATGAAGGACTTCTACGACCTGCTGATCATTGGCCGGCGATTCGACCTCGATGCCGACACACTCGGCGCAGCGATCCACGCCACGTTCGAGCGCCGCGGCACCGACCTCCCGCTCGGCCGCCCCACCGGGCTGTCACCCTCCTTCGCCGCCGATCGCCTGAAGATCTCGCAATGGCGCGGCTTCCTGGCCCGGTTGTCGATCTCGGTTGCACCAGGCGAGCTCGCTGGCGTGATTGAGGAAGTCTGGGCCTTCGTCGCGGCGCCGATTGCGAAAGCGCTGGGGGGATCCGGACCGGAATCTTGACCGAGGGGCCGCCCCGTCTCGGACCCGCGCTGAACCGCAGCCGCCTGCAGGCGCTCGGCCATGGCCCCGGGAGCCGGCAGGCTGGATGCTTGCGCTCTGCGCACTCTAGTACCGAGGGTGCCGGGCTCGGCCGACCCACAACCCCGAGTCGCGACCCCCGTGTCGCCGCATTGCTGGCGGAAGTCCGTGCCCTCCTGTCCCCTCCTGTCCACCCCCGGGCGGTCAGGCTGCCCGCTCATGTCTGTTGCAGCTCGGGGTATCAAGTCCACCTGTAGCCCGGCCAAGCTGGTCCACCCCGGCGGCGGGGTGATGGGCGGGTGAGATCGGCCAGGCTGGTCCACCCTGGTTCGGCCAAGCTGGTCCACCTCAGCTCGGCCAAGCTGGTCCACCGCCGCCAGTCCCGAAGGTCCTCCCGCCGGTCTACTGACCGCCCTCATCCTCTTCGGCTCCCACGAGCCAAGGAGGATGGATGGGCGCCAGGAGGACCGACATGCACAGACTTCAGGAGATGCTCCGCCTGCACAGGCTGGGGCAGGGATCGCGAGGGATCGCGCGACAGCTGCACATTGGGCGGGACACGATCCGTGCCTACATGCGCGCGCTCGCTACGGCGGGGCTGCTCGAGGGCGCGCCTAACGAGCTGCCCGACCTCGATCAGCTGCGAGCGGCAGTCGAGGAGCACGTCCAGTCGAGGCAGGCGCCGCAGCAGCGCTCCTCGGTCGAGCGGTGGGTCGCGACGATCGAGCGGCTGCGGAAGAAGGGGGCCGGGCCGAGTGCGATCCACGACTGGCTACGCCTGAACGAGCCGGACTTCGACGGCAGCCTCTCGGCCATCAAGCGTCTGGTGCTGCGACTCGCCGACGCGGAGGGTCCCAAGCCGACGGACGTAGCCATCTCCGTCGAGACGACCGCGGGCGAGGTGGCCCAGGTCGACTTCGGCTACGTCGGGAAGCGCTACGACCCCGAGCGCGGCGTCTTGCGCAAGAGCTGGCTCTTCGTGATGACGCTCGGCTGCAGCCGCCACATGCACACCCAGATCGTCTTCGACCAGAAGATCGAGACCTGGGTGAGGCTGCATGTCGAGGCGTTCGAGTACTTCGGCGGCGTGCCGCGCGTCATCGTGCCCGACAACTTGAAGGCGGCAGTGATTCGGGCCTCGTTCGGCGTGGACGGCGAACCCGTCTTGAACCGCACGTACGTCGAACTCGCACGCTATTACGGATTCCAGATCGACCCGACGCCGCCACGCGCGCCGGAGAAGAAGGGCAAGGTCGAGCGCGGAGTGCGCTACACGAAGGGAAACTTCTTCGCTACGCACGAGTCCGTCGACATCCACGAGGACCGGCGGGCGCTGCGGCGCTGGACGCTGGAGATCGCAGGGCGGCGCCGGCACGGGACGACTGGCCGCGCACCGCTCGAGTACTTCGAGGAGGAAGAGCGCGCTGCCCTGCTGAGCTTGCCGCAGTCGCGGTGGGAGCTCGTGATCTGGAAGAAGGCACGCCTGCATCGTGACAGCCACGTCCAGGTCGACGGCGCCTTCTACTCCGCGCCGTGGACCTTGCTGGGCCAAGACCTCTGGCTGCGCTGCACGACGCACTCGATTGTGATCTACGCCGAGGACTGCCGTCTTCACGCTCATTCGCGTGTGCCGCGCGGCAAGCGCAGCACGATCGAGTCGCATCTCCCCGAGCACCGCCGTGACCTCCGGCACCGCAGCCGCGAGCACTGGATCGTGCGTGCTCGGGTGATCGGTGAGGAGGTCGAAGTGCTCGCTGCCGCGATCTTCGACTCCGACGATGTGCTCTACCAGCTGCGCAAGGTGCAGGCGGTCGTCACGCATCTCGAGGGCTTTCCGCGCGAGCGCGCACGCGCGACGGCCAGACGCGCGCTGCACTTCGGCTGCCTCGAGTACCGCAGCATCAAGAGCATCCTCAAGCAGGGGCTCGACCTCGAGCCCCTGCCGGAGGAGTCCGGGCGAGCGTGGTCTCAGGGATCGATGTTCGCCCGCAACCCGAGCGAAACGCTCACAGCAATCCAGGAGAAGACCCATGGCGATCGCCGATGACCTCGTCCCCGTACTCAAGAAGCTCCGGCTCTCGGGCGTGCTTCAGACGCTCGACCTGCGCACGAAGGAAGCCGTCGATGCGGATCTCAGCCACTCCGAATTCCTCTTCCGCCTCTGCAGCGACGAGGTCGAGCGGCGCGACTCGAAGCAGCTCGAGATGCGCTTGCGACGCGCGACCTTCGAAACCACCAAGCGGCTCGACGACTTCGAGTGGTCCTTCAACCCGCAGATCCCCAAGACCAAGATCATCGACCTCGCGACCTGTGGCTTCGTCGCGAAGCAGGAGAACGTGCTGCTGATCGGGCCTGCCGGCGTCGGCAAGAGCCACATCGCCCAGGCGCTGGGAGAACGCGCTTGCCGCGCTGGCCACTCAGCGCTGTACACGACCGCCCACCGGATGCTCACCCAGCTGCGGTCGTCACGGGCCGACCAAGGCTGGGACAAGCGGCTCCTGCGTTACACAACGCCGGACGTGCTGATCCTCGATGACCTCGGCCTGCGGCCGCTCGAAGGTGACGAGCCGATCGACCTGTACGAGGTGATCCGAGCTCGCTACGAGCGGGGCTCGATCGTGGTCACGTCGAACCGCGCCATCGAGGAGTGGTACCCGCTCTTCCGCGACGACCTGATGGCCTCCGCCGCGATGGACCGCTTGCTCCACCACTCGCACGTCCTGGTGATGGAAGGGAGCTCCTACCGCAACCCGCCGACCAAAGGGCGCGAGGCTGTCTGATGCCCCGATCGAGGTGGACCAGCTTGGCCGAACTGGAGGATCTGTTTTTCCAGCCCCTCCTGGGCGCCCCTTTCTGGCGCTCCGAACCTCCCTTGCCGAGCACTCAATGACTGATTTCCGAGGGCACTGAGCTGGACCAGCTTGGCCGAACTGAGGGTGGACCTGACCAGCCGAACCTTGACATGTCCGCCTCTGGCCGACATGTCCGCTCGTGCCTACCCTGCGAACCCAGCTTCCCAAGCTGAATGTCGTGGGTTCGAGTCCCATCGCCCGCTCCAACTTTGCGAACCAGATGTTAGCCCGGTGGGAGGCAGTTGGGGGCAGCTGCTGCGGACGCTCGATTGGGGTGTCGGCGTTTACTTGCTGGTAGCTCGGCCGGACTTGTCCGGGCATCATTGCTCGCCCTGGACGGTGAACCCCAGATTCTCAGCGGTCCGACCACCAAGGCGCGCCGAGCATCCCGCCGCAGATCCAAGAAGATTGTGGCCCTCTCTGGGGAGAGCTGCCTCACCCGCCCTCAGCCCCCAAAGCAATGGAAAACACCAAGTGCATCTTCACCGGTGCACCTGCGCATCGACACGACAGATTCGAGCGCCGAATAGCCTACTTCGAATCAGAGGCTTGTGGCCGGTATGCAATCGACGAGTTTCTGCTCGAAACCACCTTCCTCAATGACCGGCTGCCGAAACAAGGACTCGCAAACTGCGCCCGGGCATGCCTAGATGTTGCCTCCGACGGACGAAGCGCACAGGCATTCTGGGTTTCCGAGAGCGAAGTCGACGAAGGCCTTCGTCGCCGCCTTGAGACTGAAGGCTTGGTTCCGATAGGAATCGAGCCGATGCTGAGTTCGCGGGTCGACCACTCTCGAAAACCCTTCGAGCTTCTACGCGCGATTGCAGCGCGACTAGAGCGTGGCGATGCATTGGAGAAGACCTCAATCCTCTATCAAGACTCTGCGTTTGCTCGCATTCCATCGACTAGCGAACTCCGCGCCGCCCTTGACTACCTCGCCAACAAGGGGCACATCGCAGAGATGGGAGAGAACAACCAAGATCGGACGTTTCCTGCGGCCCAGATCCGAGATCAGTATCGCATGACGTTCGAAGGCTGGCAGGAGATCCGACCTAGTGCAGCCTCCGAAGATCGCCGAGTGTTCGTTGCGACCCAGTTTGAATGGCCAGAGGGCGAGGAGTCTCTTCGAGTGGACTCACTCGAGGCAATCAAGGGGGCATGCCAAGACTGCGGGCTCGAGGCAAACATCGTCGGTCAGGACCACACCGACTACATCACCGATAGAATCATCACGGAGATTCAGAACGCACGGTTCATAGTTGCCGACCTCACATACAACAATCCGGGGGTCTACTTCGAATCAGGGCTGGCCCGCGGCCTTGGGAAGCGTGCATATCACGTAATCAGGTCCGACCACGTCGACGGTCCGAGAGCCGAGTCGAAGCAGCTCCACTTTGATGTCTCGCAGATTCGTTATCTGTCGTGGACTGAGCCAAGTGAGCTTCGCAAGGGGCTTGGAGAGTGGATCTCCGCGACTGAACAGTCACTACGGTGACGACCGACTCCGTAGTAGACCACGAGCAGGCCTCTGACCTCCCCAGTGGCATGTGAGCTAGCCCGGACGTGCTCATGGGTCATGTCCGACGATCGCGAATCTGACTCCCGCCGCCCCCTCCGTACGCGTCCGGTGAGCCCATTGTTAGGGGACACCACCTTTCGCGCAGTTGGGGGGACACGTAGTCTCGCGCACCTCCCTGGGTTATGGGTGTTGCGCCCACGAAACTCCTTCCCCCTTCTGCAGCTAGAGGTGGTCGGGTCTTCGGAGCCAGCTGAGAGCCGGGATTAGCTATGCCGAGGATGCCAGGTGGCTTGGGGTCTTGGCTTGGGTTGGTAGGGTCGTGAGTGGTCGCGGTCCCGAAGGCCCGCTTCGACCTTCGACCTTCGACCTTCGACCTTCGACCTTCGACCTTCGACCTACTGCCTCCGCGGGCCCTCGGGACTGCGACCACTCACGACCCCACCAACCCAAGCCAAGCCTCCGGGCATCCTCGGCATAGCGAATCCAGGCCCTCAGCTGGCTCCGAAGACCCGACCACCTCAGAACTGGCCGAAACGACAAACCTACTGCCGTGCCACTTTCATGAAGCCTCGCGTGTTTATTGGCAGCTCACAAGAGAAACGGCCTGTGGCTGAGTACGTCGCAGACCAACTTGCTCCCACCTTTGAAGTGTACCCTTGGTGGAACGCTCTGCCTCCCAGCGAATCAACCATGGAGGGACTTGCTCGACTCGCCCGGACGGTTGACGCGGCCGTCCTCATTTTCGGGGCCGATGACACTCGTGGATTCCGCAATAGCATCGACTTCGTCACAAGAGACAACGTGGTACTTGAGTACGGCATGTTCGTAGGAGCCCTTGCGCGAGAGCGCGTTAGAGCGTTCTGCGAAGGCGATGTTGCCACACCTACGGATATGGCGGGGATCACCGTAGCGTACTTTAAGTCAGGGCAGCCTCACCACCTTTCGGCGTTAGACCCAAGCATCAAAGAGATCGCCGATGCATGGGGCCGCATCGTGCCCCGTGAGTACGGCAATCCAGTCGACTCGGGCCTGGGGCTCGCGCCCGCAGTGTTCAGGCACGCCAAGTCAGCACACTCGACCCTTGAAGCATTCATCCGTTCCGCAAGTTTTGGCGATTCAGATCAACGCGCACCCATTGCCATCGAATCCGAGGTGTGCGCTCTCGATGCATATGTCGGAGGACTAGGATCTGTAGAAAGTCGGTTTTGGACGACAACATACCTCACCTCTGGATTCTGGACGCGCCCGAGATCAGAAAGGCTCGTTGAAGCAAACTTGGACATGCTAAGGCGCACTAGTGCAAAGGAGGGAAGCGCACGACGACTGATCATCTTGGCTGCCCCCGAGCGCACGGAGCTTCGGCTCCAGGTTTCGGCGCTAGAACACTTCCGGCGGATTGACGACAACCCTTCCATTCAGCAGCTCCGGCACGCCCACAGACGCCTGCGTTCCCGAATCAGTGCGCTTGAGGACGCGGGATGCACCACCAAGGTCACCTACCCCCCTCCTTCGCACCGGCACGGAGGGTTTCTCGCTGAGCTAGAGGGGTTCGTCGAAGGGGACACCGAACTCGCAATTTATGACTCAAAACGAGTTGACCTCTTCGACGGTGGGCGGGTGGGCCGCGTCACGGGAGTTCGCGCGTACACGCACGCTTACGCGCTGTTCGATCGCATCCTCGAAGTTGCCTCTACCTACTTTACAGATCTGTGGCAATCAGCCATGCCTGCTAGCGACTTCCTTCTCCGGCTCGACGAGGCGATCCGGTACTTCGACCAGCGCATCGACATGAAGCAGGCTGCACTGGGACTTTACGTGGACCCTCCAGATCAGGATGCTCGCGAGCTTAAGAGCCAAGAGCTACAGGCCGCCCTACAATTGATTCGAGATTCGGAAATGTGGGGCAAGTTCAGGAGCTACCTGGACATCGGAACATGCACCGGACGGTACCCCTTGGCCCTTAAGCGCAGCGAGGCTCTCGATCCGAGTTGCCGGATTACTGGAATTGACAGCGACGACGATTGCATACTGGTGGCAAAGGGCCAATGCCTCACACACGAGCCGCCGCCGATGAGCATTAGGATTGAGCCAGTAGATCTGTTTGATACCTCAGTGGCAGAGCTGTCAGGCCCGTTTGAGCTCGTGACTGCAATGATGGGCACTATTAGCCACCTTGCTTGGGATGGTGACCGATCGCTGAGATTGGCGCTTTCTCGGATTGTGGAGCTTCTGGACTCCAAAGGACTGCTTCTTCTGAGCACCTGGACTAAGCATGCAGTGGAACGTGATCGCATTGTCGCCCATCTCTACGATGAGGTATCCAGGAAGCGCATTCGAGCTTGGTCCCCTAGATTGGATCTCCTTCAAGCACTTTTCGATCAAGCTGGACTTGAAGTCGTCCACCAGGCTCGCGTCGACACACGGATGATCGTGTTCGCACTTCGGCGTAGGCCCGGCCGAGGCTGACAGAGGTGGTCGGGTCTTCGGAGCCAGCTGAGGGCCGGGACTAGCTATGCCGAGGATGCCCGGTGGCTTGGGGTCTTGGCTTGGGGTCTTGGCTTGGGGTCTTGGCTTGGGGTCTTGGCTTGGGGTCTTGGCTTGGGGTCTTGGCTTGGGGTCTTGGCTTGGGGTCTTGGCTTGGGCTTGTGGGGTCGTGGGTGGTCGCGGCGCCGAGGGCCCGCGGAGGCCGTAGGCCGGAGCGGGGTACGGGTCCGGTCAGGCCATCTGGACGGGCCGTGATCACGGCGCCAGAGTGAGGCAGCCCCGGAATCTCGGGCCACCCGGAACTTGGATCTCGGTGTAGAACCAGTCCGGAGGGCCCCATGCGGAAGAGTCGATTCACCGAGGCTCAGATCATCGAGATTCTGAAGCAGGCAGAGGGCGGCGCGAAGGTCGCCGACCTGTCCCGCGAGCACGGGATCAGCACGCAGACGATCTACAACTGGCGAGCGAAGTACGGCGGCCTCGAGGTGAACGAGGCGAAGCGCCTGAAGGAGCTGGAGGACGAGAATCGGCGTCTGAAGCAAATGGTCGCCGACCTCTCGCTCGACCGTGAGGCTCTCAAGTCGGCCCTCGGAAAAAAATGGTGAGCCCCGCCGGGCGCCGGGCCGTGGTCGAGCACTTCCGTGCCCGCTTCGGCCTGAGCGAGCGCCGAGCCTGCAGCTTGGCGGGGCAGCCCAGGTCGGTCCAGCAGTATCGGAGCGTGGCTGAGCCGATCGAAGGACTCGTAGAGCGGCTCGTCGAGCTCGCTGGCGAACGACCGCGATTCGGCTACCGGCGACTGACGATCATGCTGCGCCGCGAGGGCTTCCTCGTGAACCACAAGCGGATCTGGCGGCTGTGTCAGTCCCTGGGGCTCGCTGTGCGGCGCAGGCGCCGCAATCGCCCCTCACAGGCCCCCAGGCAGGCCAAGCCGCCGGCGGAGGCCATGAACGACTGCTGGTCGATGGACTTCCTGTCCGACTCCATGACCGATGGACGAGCCCTGCGGGTCTTCGCCGTCGTCGACGATCACTCAAAGCTCTGCACGGCCCGGCCGGACACGTACTCACAGGACCTCTGTCGCCGCCCCAAATTCCCCGCTCTGAGGTAGTTTCAGCTCATCCTCACGGAGTAACCTCCTGCTGAGCGAGTAGCAGCGCCCCATCTCGTTCGTGCGAAACAAATCTAAGGAGGACTGGTGGACGATAGTTTGGGACTTGCCAATGAAGTAGCAGCGGAGCTTCTCGGTTTCGCGGCTCGAGGCCCGTCGGCCTTTCTCAGGAAGCGTGATGTCTTTCTTGCCGACGTTGAGCTATCTGTTGAGCGGTTTCGGTCGATGCTCTATCAGCTGCGCGAAGCAGGAGTTGGCGAGATCCCGTGCCTTATCCGTTCAGGAGGGGATCCAGTTGCGATTGACTGGTCGACGCAGCTCGAGATGGCTGGGTTCTACGAGTCCAATCGACTCTCCACACATGACTTGGGACTGCGTAGGGGACACATCGCCGACCTCTTGAATCATTTGGCGTCGAGATGGTTCTCTTCGCCCTCAACCCCCGCGACCCAGTTGGTCTCCTCTGGCGAGTTGTTAAGATCATTCTCACGCCGACTTGTTGACTTTCTTCAGGCTCGGTTCGATGCACGCCGATCAGACATCTCTGGCGACCCGGGCATGCGATTCACTGTTCACGCGAATCGGAACGGTCTGCGGGTGTTCTATTCTCCGGCATACTTCGTCTGCCCGCACACGGTCTTCGGATCGCCTACATCTCCGGTCGTCCAGTGGCTTCAGCCCGGACGTTACATTTTCGCCCTGGAGGAGCCGGGTGGCTTGACGTACTGGGATCACGGAGAGTATGACGTCCCCCCCCGGCACACCGCTACATTGAGTGCGCCGTGACTGGCCTGGCTGATGCCGACTATGGACCGCTCGCGCAGACTGTTGCTGCCGCGGGGTCTCTACTCTCTGCAATGGCTGCGATCGCGGCGGCATGGAGAGGGAAGGCTCGATGGGAGCCAGTTGAAGAGGATCTGCCAGGTGGCTCTCGGAAGGCAACGGGTCTGCTCTCAGCAATTGGGATCGCGGCAATCTGGTACTGGATGCGCGATCCTGCTAAGGTGCGTCTTCTTACTGAGGTCTCGGTCGGGTTGGGCGCCAGCTGTGTGGTAAGCCTGGTCATCTACGGCATTCTTGTAGCTGTTTTTACCTATGAACGTGTAGTGGCGACGGCGCCCAATGAGACCCACTCTGAGAAGATTATAGGTGGCTTCTGGTTGACCCAGGCAGCATCGCAGAAGCGGCGTCAGCGTGGGCTTACCATTCAAGAGTTGTTCCTCGGGGCAGCCTACGATCCGGATAAGGTCTGGCCGAGGTTGAGTCGGGCCTTGTCGAAGGCTTGCTTTGTGCTCGCATACGGCTTGCTCGTATCGACGGGAACGATCGGTCTGACATGCGCTTCGATCCTATTTGGTGGCCAGCTAAGCCTGAGTGAGTAGGCAAGATCGCCGTGAGTGATTGCAGGGGTCGCGCGTCAGGCTCGTGATCGATCCACCAGAGAGCGTGCCCTCGTGTGCGCGGATCACCCGGTCAAGGTCATCCACATCCACCTTGACGTCAAAGGGTGAATGGGTGAATGACCCGCCCGCCGCCGCCTCTCGATGGATGCGTTCACTAACTGTTGCTGCCCTTGCCCCTGATTCGATGCCCCTGATTCGATGCCCCTGGATCGCGCATGCCCTGCGTAGTACGTGTCCGGTGACCCCATCTTGCGCGCCCGTCGGGAGACCCGAGGCTGCGCGGGATGAACCCCAACTCGAACTCCCTGCCCCGTTCAGTCCCGGCCGAGGAGGCACTCACGCTGCTGAAGGAGCACTCCAGGTCCGATGTCAGCTTGGCCGCGTTCGCCCGCTCCAAGGGAGTGAAGCCTTGGAGCCTCTACAACGCTCGGGCGGCCGAACGTCGCCGGGCAAAGCGTCTCCGACCGGAACCCTTCTTCGAGCTTCGGCTCGAGGAGCCGGCCCCAACGGAGGGCGCCGACGCAACCCTGATCGAGCTGGTGCTGCCCTCGGGTCTGTCGCTGCGCCTGCGGCGTGACTTCGACGAGGTTGCGCTTCGTCGCCTGCTCTGCGTGCTCGGGTCATGCTGAGCTTTCCGCCCTCACCGCAGGTGCGGATCTTCGTGTGTCGCACGCCGGTGGACATGCGAAAGAGCTTTGACGGGCTCAGCGGCGCGGTGATCGACGTCGTGGACCAGGATCCGCAGTCGGGGCACCTGTTCCTCTTCTTCAACAAGCGCCGCTCGATGATGAAGGCGCTGGTCTGGGAGGCTTCAGGCTACTGGGTGCTCTCGAAGCGACTCGAGGGTGGTCGCTTCCAGGTCTTCGATCGTGCATCGGGCAACGCGACGAGCTACGAGCTCGCGAGCCATGAGCTTGCGCTGCTGCTCGACGGTATCGATCATCGTGGCGCCCGGCGGGTGATGCAAAGAGCGGAGGTGAAGGAGCTAATCGGCGCTTGACCGCGAGACTCGCTGGGCTAAGTTTGCGGACGTGACGCCGCTGACGGACATCGACGAAGCGAATGCCCAGCTTCAGACGCTGTACTCCACCGTCGAGGAGCAGCAGCGGGCGATCGACGCGAAGAGCGAAGAGATCGCCGTGCTGCGGGAGCAACTCGCCCACCTGCAGCGACACCTCTTCGGTCGTCGCCGCGAAACGATCGACCCGAACCAGCTGCGGCTCTTCGAGACGAGCCAGGCCCTCCTGACCAAGCTCGAGGAGGAAGTGGCAGCGATGCCTCGCAAGCCGAAGCGCGAGCCCGCCAAGGGACACGGACGTGCGCCTTTCCCGGAGGACCTCCCGCGCCAGACGGTGACGCTCGACGTCCCCGAAGCGGACCGCAGCTGCCCGGACTGCAGTGGACCTCTGCACGAGATTGGCGTCGAGGTAACCGAGCGCGGCCACCTGATCCCGGCGCGCTTCGTCGTGAAACGTTACGAGCGTCGGAAGTACGCTTGCAAGGACGGCCACACCGTCAAGGTCGCGCCGCTGCCCGATGGCGTCATCGACGGTGGCAAGTACGAGGCGTCGGTCTACGCCCACGTGGCGACTTCGAAGTACGCCGATCACCTGCCGCTCAATCGGATCCAGTCGATCTTCAAACGCGACGGCGTCCACTTCGCGCGGCAGACGATGTGGGACCTCATGGTGCGGCTCGACGAGATCGTCGCGCGGCCGGTCCTGCGCGAGATGCGCCGCCAGCTCCTCGAAGAAGAGGTCCTGCAGGCCGACGAGACGCCGATCGCGGTCCAGACGGAGGGCCAGAAGGGGACCCGCCGAGGACAGCTCTGGGCCTGGCGCAACGTTCGCGGCAGTCCCGAGGAGAAGGTCCTCGCCGACTTCTGGCCCGACCGGTCGGCGAAAGAACCCGCGGCCTTCCTCGGTGACTGGTCCGGAACGCTGCTGACCGACGGGTACGACGGAGTGAATCCGGTCGCGGATCGCAACGGCATCGTGCGCGCGGGCTGCTGGGCCCATGCGCGACGGAAATTCGTCGACGCGCTCGACTCGAACCAAAAGAAGGCCGCGGCCGTGCTTCGACCGATCCAGAGACTCTTCTGGATCGAACGCGCCGTCGTGGCCAGGGCGCAGCGTGACGGTCTGGAGCTGGGCGGACTCGCCCAACTGCGCGCGACGGTCCGCGATCGGCGGTCGCGTCACGTACTCGAGACGATCTTCGAGGTCGTCTTCGCCCTCGACGAGGACGCATCGATCGGCGCGCGCGGCAGCCTCGGCAAAGCCGCCCGCTACGTCATCAATCAGCGCGAGCCGCTGACGGCCATGCTTCGCGACGGCCGCCTCCCGATCCACAACAACGACACCGAGCGGGCCCTGCGCCACGTCGCCGTCGGGAGGAAGAACTGGGGGATCTTCGGCAGCCAACGTGGCGGCGAGGTCGCCGCGCGGCTCTACTCGCTCACCATGAGCTGCAAGCTCGCCGAGGTACCGCCCGACGCCTACATCGAGGACGTGATCCAGCGGGTCTCGACAACGCCGCAGGAGCGCATCGCTGAGCTGACACCGTGGGGCTGGAAGGCTCGTCAGGCGGCCGACGTCGAAGCTCAGGCGAATTCCTGAGGACCGCTCCTACTCGATCTTCCGCCTTGCGGCGAGATGGGACGGCCGGACACGTACCTTGGAGGGGACCCGTCGGCGAACTGGCGAGATTATACGCCCGCGTATACCCCTCGTCTAGCGCCCGCGGATGGCCAGTCGCAACTCGTCATCCGTGGCGCGGGCGTAACGCAGGGTCGACTCGATCGAGCGATGGCCAAGGGCGCGCTGGACCAGCAGGACATCGCGGGTCCGGGCATAGAGCCCCAGGGCGAAGGCATGGCGGAGCCTGTGTGGCGAGCTGGGATGGCAGCCGGCCTTGTCGAGCCAGTGATCCAGTCGGCGCTGGGCGTGACGCGCCGTCATGGGAGCGCCGGCCTGACCTGGGAACACGGCCCCGGCGGCACGCGGGCCCAGGTGCTGCTGCAGGGCCCCGACCGTTGCCTCGGGCAAGAAGACCCGCTGGATCTGCCCGCCCTTGCAGCGGCGCAGCAGCGCTTCACCGCGGTCGAGATCCAGGTCCCCCACCTCCAGGGCCAGGGCCGAGCCCAGGCGTACCCCCGTCGAGAGGAGGAGGCGGAAGAGGGCGTGGTCTCGCAGGCCAGCCGGCGACTGCTCGGCCGCAAGCGCCTGCAGCAGCCGCTCCTGGTCGGCATCGACCAGGGCCTCCGGGGGCCCCTCGCCGGCCCTGGCCCTCGCGAGCAGACGGCCAGGGTCGTCAGCCAGAACTCCGGAGCTGTGGAGGTAGCGGAAGAAGCCTCGCAGGCTGTTGCGAAGGGCGTTGACCGAGGTCGTCTTCTTCGCGCGCCCGTCGGGCCGTAATAGGGCCTCTGGGCTCGCCAGGAAATCAGCCAGTGCCAGGTGGTCTATGTCGGCGACATCCCCCGTGTCGCGTGCGCACGCAGCGAGCCAACGGGCCAGGGCTTGGAGGTGCCGGTGGTACTGCTCGAGCGTGTGCTGGGAGCGGCCGTTGGCGAGGAGCTGGGCGCGGTGCCGGGTGACCGCAGTGGCGAAGTCCATGTCGCCATAGACGCTCGACCGCGGCGTCGGAGCAAGCACTACCGGGAACCACCGTTGGCCCAGGGGCGCCCTTCCGCACCAAGCCTCCCCAGGTGCCCTTTCAGAGGCCAAAGGCCCACTCGAAGGGCGCCTCAAAACTCCTGCCAGAATCGGCCTTCTCGGGGTCTTCAGGCGTGATTCGAGGCTCTATCCGCCCCAGCACGCCATGATTTCACACCCCGATTCTGGCCACCTAGCGATGGCCCTCCGGTGGCCCGATTCTGGCCGAATCGAGCCCCGACCCTCTCGTCCCGGTCACCCGTCCGATTCTTGTGAGAATGCGACCAACGACTTGGTGACGCCCATATTCGGGAGTAGTCCGCACCGGGGGCGGCTCCTCAACGATGAGCGACAACCAAGATCGCACTAGAAACCCAGGAGAGTTGCACGCTGATGTCACAAAGACCGCCTAGCCACCGACCACGATCGCCATTCCGTTCGTAAGGCCGATGGGCACCGCGGAACTCGGCGACTGGTCGAGAATAACTCCCTGGGCATAGACCTTCAGGCCGACCAACTCCGGCGCTTCAGGGAACGCCGCAAGAACAGGCGCTGGAGAGCCAGGCCCAGCCCAAAGGGCATTGAACAGGAAAGGCTTAACTAGGTTAGCTGAACCAAGATCGATCAAGACCTCCCCAGGAGCGCCAGCCCCCGCCATCCCCAGCCCCGGAAACTGGGTCCCACATGGAAAGGCAGCGTCCGCGGCGAGCGAGAGAAGAACCAACGGCAGAGACCCGACGGACTGCGTCCCAAACGGATTATCCACGCCGAACACGACCACATCGCCGACAGAGGAGCTCCCCGCCAATACAGTAAGACTTCCGACGGGATTCACTTCGCACCCGTAAGAAGTCGCCGCCGCACCGACAGAAGACGGACTGAAGTTGTCAAAAGCGAGCCCGACGGCCGTCGCATTGCCAGTGAACTCAATTAGAATCGACTGAATCTCGGCGATCATCGCAGGAGAGCGAAGCGTCCACTGAAAAGCGAGGCTATCTCCAGGCCCGAGAAAGCCGCCTGCGCTACAGGAGTACGCAGGACCAACAGGGGCCGAGATCACATCGAAGTCCACTGTCGCGCCCGCAGCGTTCCGTGCAATGACTGTCCACTCTTCGAACTGGCCAGTACTGTGAATGTCCACATCGAGAATGACTCCTGAAGCCTCGACCACCGGATCCGCGTAGGTAACCAAGAGGCTCCCCGTGTATCCAAGCTGATCGTCATCAGTCAAGAAGCTCTGCCCGACGCCTTGGCCGGGAAGCGGCTGGTCCTCACCCGGACAGCCGTAGAAGGCCGTCAGCGGTGGCCCCACCTTGGCGATCAAGGGGTATCGCACGAACTTCTCTTCGCTATCGACGATTGCGAACGACACTCCAGCACTCTGCATGTATTGATTCGAGATCTCCTCCATATCGCCGGTGCTCCCTCCGGCTGGAAACGTCTCGAAATCAATCACCTGGGCATCTGCCTCCTTCACGCAGAACCCACTGAACACTAGGACACACGTAACCATCCACTGGAGCTGACAAGCTGGCACCTTCACGATGTCGCCTCCCAATATAGCCCATTGAACACCTGATCGAACTTCACTCCTGATCCATCTAAGCATGCCCTAGTCCTATCCGACTCCAGTGCCTCAACATGGACACTCCGATCCTTCCTTTACCCGATGCTTCATCCGTTGGCTGTTGGTGCTCAGCCCGCCAGTTGCCAGTCGTGGATCCCATCGGCCTCTCTGTAGAGATCGAGGCTAGCAGTTGCCGACCGGCCGTGGCACGCCTTCCACTGGAGAATCTCGAGCAGCCGCATCCGTCGGCTCGCCAGCCCATCCAGCAAACGCGCCTGTTCTTTCCGACTACGCCGGGGCACCGGCCCCCGCCGTCCCATCGCCCAGGGCTGCCTCGGGTTCAATGCTCGGTCTTCCATGTCCTCGCTCCTGTGGTGCTGTCACCGCGTGCTGAGGCAGGGAACAAGCTGTGCTACGGCTGGGACTAGTTGGCAGGTGTTCCGTTGAGCGCCACGCGGATTGGCGCAGAGCGTTAGGCTCCAAGCTGAGGCGATGCAGACGATTGCCGACCAAATTGCCGACAACGACCAGGCACCCACCTAGCGTTGAACCTCCAGCCTCTCAATTACCTGCAACGCCTGCAGCATTGAAGCACGCTCGAGATTCCCTTCAAAGTGCTGCACTGTTGCGGGATATTCCTCGGCGTAGGCATCCAGGAAGGACGCGCAAGCCTCGAAGTATCTCAGCTGTTTCCCGAAGCTCTCATCAATCATGCCATCGAGCAGCGGACCGGGCCCACTTGAACCTGTCGGATCCACCCCTTCGGCGCGTGACGCAGCCTGCAAGATCAGCAACCCGCCCGTGAACTCGGTCGACCTGGCCCGCGAATAGGATTCGATGTAGCGACTCCGAACGAAGATGTCGCCTCCTCCCCCTTCGCCGAGCGAAGTCTCTACCCAGACCTCCCCTGACTCATCTCGGAGCCGCTCCGTGGAGCCAAACCGATCGAAGTACGCCACATGGTACATGCGCCACGCGGCCTTCATGTCCGCTAGCAGAAATGCGACATCCAACGGGGTCACTAGTTCGGCAATCCAAAGTTCCATCAGCTGGGCCGCGGCACTCGTGTTCCCCCTCGAGCCGTAGTAGATCAGTTCGAGAAAGTCCGCGGACGGGAAACCACTGAAGTCGATGTAACGCAAAGCGGTGCTCGGGTCTACAGCAACCTCCATTTGCGCCAAAGTTGCAGCCTCAACACTCCTGACGCCCCATGACGAAGCCAAGCTTGACCGCCGATCCGCGATGGCCTGATGAACCACCTCTCGAGCGGGCAACGCCAGGTCGTAGTCAGAAGCAAACCACTCGCGTTCTAGCTCCTCAAGCTCTTCAGTCGAACACGCATCGATATACCTAACCATCATGCCCATTGAGCGCCCGTAGTCCCCGGCCCGGCGAGACTGAAAGGCGTCTATGGCCGCCTCGTACTCCGGGAGTTCTCTATATTGCTCAAACTCGTTAACAAGTTCTCGGTACCACTGACTGCCCTGGGAAACCGCGGCTACCCCATCGCCGAGACTGCCGATCTTCGCAGTGTGGGCTTGAATCCGCCGCGTGACGACGTCTGCGAGCCCAGCAGCAATACGCTCCTCGAGGGCTTTGCGGTCCTCTGGGCGCAATGGCCCCATCATTTCCATTCCGTCAGTTTGCCAGCTTTCAAGCGTAATCTGCCTATTGCGAAGCGGTTCGATCTGCTCCACCATGTCTAGAATTGAGTGAAAGCCTTCGATGTCGGCAGCGGAGCGCGCAGATTGACCAATCGCGCTGCCTCCCCCCCCCACCTCGCCACTATCGCCAAGACGCCGCCCGCCACCCGCAGGCTCCCTCTCCGCTGTCCGACAACCAGAAATAGAGAAGAGCGTGATTGTGAAGTGTACTAGGACCAACTTGAAGCGATGTGACGCCACGACGGATCTCCTCGATTATTGAAGGGCTAACGAACTAGGCCCTGAACTCTCCCGAGCAGCTGCGCATCCCTACAGCGCTCGCCTTCGCATATTTGAACGAGTACTAGATCTAATCCGAGACGGACCACATGATCCTACTAATTATGGGTTCCCCTACGGCTCGCCTCTAGTGACAGATGGGGCGAGATTCGAAGACCGTGCCCCGTTGTGGTGATCACGAAACTCCTTCCACCCTGCTGTAGCTGCTCGATCCACTGCCGACGGTAAGTGAGATGAGTTCTTCGTGCTCGAGGGCGCCGAGGATCGCTTCGCGCACGGCCCACCAACGAGCACAACCACGAGACAAGCCTTGCAGGGCCACTTCGATCGCGCGAGCCACTCTCGTATGCAACTTCCAGCAGGGCGGCCAGGCGCTCCGGTGCGGCAGGTCGCATTCCATCTCGGCGGTCGTCGGCAGCCCCGACTCCGCCGCAGGAGGCTCGCAGCATCCCGGTGCCCTATTGCTGAAGAATCCGCTCAGACTTCGGGACGGCCTGCGGGTCATAGTCCGATCTCCTGCATCAGCCCGTTGCTGAGCCGGCCGCCGCCGAGTAGATCGCCGCAGAATCCCTGAACTACATAGCTCAAGCCGACGAGAGCCGTGTCGTTGGGGACCTCCAGTCCGCCGGAGATCGGGAACCAAAGTACGACCGACTGATCTTGGAAGCCGACAGACTCGAGGATGGGCGCCCCGGCGATGTACAGGGTACCGGCGCCCGTCGAGATCGGAACCGAGGCCAGCTCGGTAGTGGCACGAAGTAAGAAGAAAGTTGATCCGGTAGTCCCGCTGCAGTCGAGCGCAAAGTTGAAGGGTTCGTCTAGGTCGCCGATTCGCGGTCCGAGCAGGGGATCGCCGCCAATATCGAACAGAGCCGGGTCGGTAGAACTGGCTGCGGAAAGCAGGACGTTCGGCGTCGAGGTCGGCGACAGGACCGCTCCAGTCAGTGTCACGCCATAGCCACCAGTCCCGACCAGTGAGGTTCCACCGTCGCGCACGACGACCGTGTAGATGCCTGCCCCCTGAGTCACGAGGCCTACAACGGCCTGAGTTCCATCGAGGTCTCCGGCGAGGAACTGTCCGCTCGGACCGTAAATCTTGAGGCTTGGAGCGAGCGACGTAGCGCCCGATTTAGTCACATCAACACTCACGGCGACCCCCGAATCGGCCAGCAGCGTGAAGCTGTCCACGTCTCCGAGGTCGATCGAGTCAGAGATCGTGATGCCGTCGAGTAGAGTTCCTCCTTCGTTCGCCCCGGGAACCGTCACCACCCGGAGCAGGTAGCTCCCTGATCCGGACGGACCAGAGCTACAGCAGTTCGTGTCCCTCAAGACGAGCGTGTGCTCCCCGGCCGTCGCAGCGCTACCGAAGACCCCCGCGACCTCGCCGTCCCCGTCAGCGAGGATCGGCGTCCCGCTCGGGTCGTAGAGGGTCATGGCCGGCGCCAGGGCAGTGCCACCGACTTCAGCGAGGGTGATCTCGAACGACTCGCCGGCCGCAAGCTTCAGAGTGTAGCTGTCGAGATCGCCGACCGTGATCTCTCCCGCGAGCTCGGAGTCAGCCGCGAGCAGGCCGAACTCGGTCGGGCCTGGCAGGCGCAGGTAGTGAAGGTCGTACGGGCCCGTTCCATTGGGGCCCTGGCTGCAGCAGCTCGAGTCGGAGACGACCACCGTGTGCAATCCTGTGGACGCCACTACTAGCTCGAGCACCGAGACCGTGCTGAGGCTGCTGCTCCCGAGAAGCGCTCCGTTGGGGTCAAAGACTCTCATTGTGGGCGTCATCGCCGCGCCGGGCTGCTCGCCCAGGCGGAGGAGGACTCGTTCGCCGGATTCAGCGACGAAGTCATAGCTGTCGAGGTCGCCTAGGCTGAGGTCCGCTGAGACCACGCCTCCGCTCGCCAGCGGGCCGCTTTCGCTCGGTCCGGGCAGCGTCAGGGCGTGGAGCGCATAGGGGCCGCTGCCGTAGGGGCCCGAGCTACAACAAGACGAGTCCGAGATCAGAACCGTGTAGGTCCCCGACAGAGCTGCGACGCCTTCCAAGTCCGAGACGGCGCTGAGAGCGCTGCTCCCGACGGGAGCGCCGGTCGGGTCATAGAGAGACAAGGTTGGAATCATGCTCGCACCCGGAAGCTCCGCCAGCCGCAGTAGGTAGTAATCACCAGCGGTCATCTCGAGCGTATAGCTGTCGAGGTCGCCGACATCGAGCGTATTGGTCACCGGCAGACCATTCTGTAACGTCCCACCTTCATTTGCCCCCGGCACTCGCACGAACCACAGCCGATAGGGCCCGCTGCCATCGGGGCCGAGGCTACAGCAGCTTGAATCGGACACCAGCACCACGTAGGTACCGGGGACCGACGCTATGCCACCCAGATTCGCAACCTGACTAGCCGCCTTAGAACCAACTAGGGCGCCGGTCGGATCGTAAACGGCCAGTGTAGGCACCATAGACCCACCCGGAAGCTCGGCCAGACGCACTGCGAAGGATTCTCCCGCCGCTATGTCGAACGTGTAACTGTCGAGATCGCCAACGTCAAGATCAGACGTGATCGACCCACCGTTGGGTAGCGGGCCGCCTTCATTCGCCCCTGGGGCCCGCACAAACTCGATCTGGTAGGGGCCGGTCTTCGTTGAGAAGTATCCCCAGTGACGAATCGTGACGGTGTAAACGCCGTCGATCGAGAGCGTTCCACCAACGGCAGCTACGTGCCACCTCTCGTCTGCTCCGATCAACTGCCCGAGCGGATCGATGAGCTCCAATCGCGGGGCAAAGGACGGCGATGGAGTGGTCGTAGCGCGAACCTCGACCGACTCACCTGCGGAGGCCGTGAAGAACCAGGTGTCGACCTCGCCTGGGACGGTGATCTGGCCGGCTACCGAGCTACCGTTGACGAGCACCTGTGCGTCAGTGGGGCGGACGAGACTTGCAAGGGCGACGAGGACGAGCAGGAGGCGGATCGAGTTCGCGAGGATTCCGGCTGGGTACAGTCGGGAAGTGGGGCGCATGAGGGTCGTGGGTCGTGGGTCGGAACGCCGCGCATCAGCAGGCAACGCGGGCGTCGAGCGGGGCTCCACCGTCAAGGACGCGAGTCGCGTCCCAGTGTGTACCGGGACTTCGAGAAACCCGTGGCGCGGTGACCGAGATCTAGGTCTGCTGATGGATCGGCGCGCGTTCAGGGGAGCTCCGGCTCTCACTGTCTGGCAAAGCGCCGCGTTCGCGTTGCTCAGCGCCCCATCGCGCCGACCCGTTGGGATTCGACCTCCCTCACCGGTCCGGCTGGGCGACTGCTTGAGAGCCCGATCTTCTCGTCGGGCCGACCGAGGCGACTTTCAGGACTGACACAGGGACCCGCTCCGCTCGCGATGCTCGACGAACCGAATCACACTCCCGAACCGCCCTCGGGGCCCCCCACCGACCGCGTAGGGCGGTCGCTGCTCGAGGCCGCGGCGCTCGATGGGCCCAAGCAGCAGGCCTATCTGGCCAGCCTCGATGAGGCCTCTCCAGGACTGGCGGCCGAGGTGCGCGAGCTGCTGCCGTTCCTCGAGCAGTACGAGCGTCAGATGGAGCTGCGCCCCGCCCCCGAGCCCGAGGCGGGCGATCTGGTCGGCGGCTACCGGCTTGTGCAGGTGCTCGGCGAGGGTGGCTTCGGACGCGTCTGGCGCGCCCAGACCACGGCCGAGGGCATGCCCGACGTTGCGCTCAAGCTGATCAAGGCCGGCACCGATACTGCGGCGGTCCTCCGGCGCTTCCGGCGCGAGCGCGATGTCCTCGCACAGCTTGGGCACTCGGGCATCGCCTCGATCAAGGACGCGGGACGTTCAGACGGAGGCCGGCCGTACCTGGTTATGGAGCTCGTCGATGGCCCGGAGATTACAGCCTACGTCCGGCAGGCCGAGCTTCAACCAGCCGCGACGTTGGCCTTGTTCGTGCGAGTCTGCCGCGCGGTAGAGCACGCCCACGACCGGGGTATTCTGCATCGCGACCTCAAGCCCTCGAACGTGCTCGTGCTGGAGGAGGACGGCGAGCCACGTCCGAAGGTGATTGACTTCGGCATCGCGTCGGTTCTCGCCGCTGACGACGATCCGGGCGCGAGTCGGACCGAGGACGGTCGGCGAATCGGGTCCCCGCTCTGGATGAGCCCAGAGCAGGCAGGCGTGGGCGGGGCGGCGGTCGACGCGCGCTCCGACGTGTTCGCTCTCGGTCGGCTGCTGCATTGCCTGCTCGTCGGTTCGCCAGCCGTCGATCTCGGCAACGTCCCGTCGGGCCTTGAGTTCGAGGCCCTGGAAGACCTGTTCATGCGCGACGCTCCGAGCCCCCGCCGCGAGGCTCGCGTCCGCGGCGTCGACCCGGTGCCGAAGGCGCTCGACGCCATTGTGCGACGAGCGAGCGCCACCCATCACGACCACCGCTACCCTTCGGCCCAGGAGCTGCGCGAGGACGTAGAGCGCTATCTCGCCGGCGAACTCGTCCTCGCCGCACCGCCGGGGATTGTCAAGCAGAGCGGCTACTGGCTGCGGCGCCATCGCGCGGCTCTGATTCCCGCGGCGGCCCTCCTCCTCGGCCTGGCCGGGGTACTAGCCTCCGCCGAACACGGGCGTGCCCTATCAAGGGAGGCGAATAAGCGACTCGAGGCGACGGTCAGCTTCCAGGCCTCGTTGCTCGACAACCTGGAAGGTGCAGCGCTCGCGCCTGCGCTCGAGGGCGAGTTGCTCGAGCAGCTCGCGGTGCGTCTGCCTCCCTCGCCGGACCGGGAGATGTTGCTCGCGGCGGTGGAGCGGGCGATCGATCCGGTCGCGCTGGCGCGCAGCGTGATCGCGCGCGGGGTGCTTGATCCAGTACAAGCGCTTATCGAGGCCGAGCTCGGCAGCGGGCGCGCAGAAACGGCTCAGCTCGCGGTCTCAATGATCGAGGCGCGCCGACGCTTCGGCCTCGACTTCGAGCGCGGTGAGCTGGCCGAGCAAGCACTCGGCCTCATCGAGGCGGTCTATGGAGCCAACTCCGCAGAGACCAGGAATGTGCTGCTCGAGCTGGCCAACGTGGCCCGGCGCTCGGGTGAGCTCGAGCGTGCGCGAACCTACTTTGAACGACTGCGTTCGTTCGGCGGCAACCTGGGGGCGGACACTCGGCGCGCCGGGACCTATGGGCTAGCGCAGGTGTGGATTGACGAGGGCCGACCCGACAAGGCCGAGCCCGCCCTGCTTGAACTGTTGGCCGAGCTGGAGGCCCCGGGCATCGATCCCAATCGGCAGACGGTGAACGCCTGGGTCTCACTCGCGGCGGTATACGAGGGACGGCTCGACCACCCCCGCGCGCTCGAGGCCTACGAGCGCGCGGTAGAGTTGGTCACCGAGGGGCACCTCGCGTCGGACTTCCCCGGGCGGGGACCCGAGATCGGACTGGCGCGCACGCGGAGCGCGCTCGGCGACCTCGAAGGCGCGCGGGTGCTGCTCGAGGAGATCGTCGAGGATCTTTGTCAGACGCTCGGAGTCGAGGACGATCGAACCACAATCGCCCTTTCGTCCCTGGCCCGCGCGCGACAGGCGACAGCGGACTTCGCGGGGGCGCTTGAGGCGATGGACCGGGCGTCGCTCGGGCACGAGGCCCGCGCGACCGCCGGTCATCCAACGTCGCTGCAATTGAGGGCCGAAAGAGTCCAGCTTCTAGCGACGCTCGGCCGCTGCGAGGAGGCCCTGGCGCTGTGCGACGCGAGCCTGGAGCTGGCCCACCTGAACTTGCCGGTGGGGCATGAGGTGACCGCCAAGCTCTTGCTCAGGCGCGTCGTGGCCCTGGCTGGTCTAGCTCAACTCGACGAGGCTCTCGCGGCGCTCGACGCATCGCTAGCGATCTACGAAGCGCGCTTCGCCCCTGGCCACGCGAAGCTAGTCGAGCCTTACGCACTCGCCGCTCAGCTGTTCGAGGGGTTGGACGCGATGCGCCCCGACCAGGGCTTCGGTGAGCGCGCGCGCGTCTACCGCGAGCTGCTCGAATGAGCGGTCACTCTGGCGACTCCCCTTCGGGAGTTCCCTTGTGCGCCCGCTTACCGCGCTGGTCGCACTCGCGCATCCACCAGCCCCTAATGTAGGCCCAAGCCGCCTCGAAGCGCTTTCGTGAGAGGCCCAATGCGACACCGGCTTCGCGTGGCCGGAGGCCGCCGAAACGGACCAACTCGAGCAGCGCACCGTAGTCCGCGTCGACAGCACTGAGTCTCTCGATCGCCTCGTCAACGAAGATGACGTCGTCCGGAGATGCATGAACGCATATCGCCGCCTCGTCAATCCGAGCAGGGGAGGCATACCGACCCCGCTTCAGTGCACCGCGGCGGCGTGCATTATCGAGCAGGACCGAGCGCATCGCGCGCGCTGCGAAGCGCAGGAAGTGCTCACGGCTCTGCCAATCGTCGGGCTTGGGCAGGCGTTCGGATTCGCCGCGTTGCTCGAACAGGTGGCGCAGTCGCAGATAGCACTCTGACAGGAGCACGCCTTCCTCGAGCGTGATCTCACGGGACTCGCCACGCATCAGGGACCCGGCGATCGCTTCCATGTCATGTCGTAGGATGGCAAACAAGGTGTCGTAGGCCTCGAGGTCGCCGCCGGCGGCTCGCTTGATCAATCTGGTCGGTTCTTCCATCGTGCCAACGTCCGATGCTTCACCCGGTCACTGTTGGTCGCCACTCCGCCAGTTGCCAGTCGTGGATCCCATCAGCCTTCCTGTAGAGGTCGAGGCTAGCGGGTGACGACCGGCCGTGGCACGCCTTCCAACGGAGAATCTCGAGCAGGCGCATTCGACGGCTCGCCAGCCCCGCCAGCTGCGCCGGAGTCCGGCACTCGCGCCCGAACTTCAGCCCGCGGTGCGGTCGGCAGAAGTTGTACCAGGCCCGTAGCAGCTCGAGTCTCCCAGACAGCCGCCGCATCGAGCGCGGGTGGGCCGAGGCCTTGCGGCGCAGGTAGGCTGAGCTCTGGCGGATGGTGAGGTTCAACCGCCCAATGAACGCGGTGTTGACGGGCAGACGGGGGCCGGGCGTCGGGGCATCGTGGGGCTGGGCCGAGGGTTCGCGGGAGGGGGCCTGATCGGCCGACTCTCAGTCGAGCGGCAAGTCCCCGGCCCGGCCTGGGTTGCGAGCCGACGGCAACAGTTGCCGGCGCAGGACCAGTGGCACGCCGGACCTCCCAGAGCATGCGCCCTCGGGGGGGTCGGCGCCATGCCACCGCTTCCGCAAGCGCTTGCGGGGTGAGCGCGTGTCCAGAAGAACGGCCCGACGGTCAGGACTCAGAGCCCCAGGTCGGCCCAGACCTCGCTCGCCGCAATCGGCTCACCGCTCTCAGCTAAGGCTGCCCTCGCCTCATCGCGGGCCAGGGCGCTTCACTAGCCTGAACGGGTCACCAACAACGAGCGGATGAAGCATCGCTCCGAGGGGCTGCCGGACGCTTACCGTGGGCGGAACACGGCGTCGGCGAGCTGAAGCGCGAAGCCGGCCTGGGACTGCGTGGCTGCGGCGACAGGTCGAGGCACAAGGGCGGCGTGGTCGACCTGGATGGATGCCTGGTCGCGCTCGAGGCCGCCCGTCATCGGCTCGATGTTGCAGCTCGGGGTATCAAGTCCACCTGTAGCCCGGCCAAGCTGGTCCACCCCGGCGGCGGGGTGATGGGCGGGTGAGATCGGCCAGGCTGGTCCACCCTGGTTCGGCCAAGCTGGTCCACCTCAGCTCGGCCAAGCTGGTCCACCGCCGCCAGTCCCGAAGGTCCTCCCGCCGGTCTACTGACCGCCCTCATCCTCTTCGGCTCCCACGAGCCAAGGAGGATGGATGGGCGCCAGGAGGACCGACATGCACAGACTTCAGGAGATGCTCCGCCTGCACAGGCTGGGGCAGGGATCGCGAGGGATCGCGCGACAGCTGCACATTGGGCGGGACACGATCCGTGCCTACATGCGCGCGCTCGCTACGGCGGGGCTGCTCGAGGGCGCGCCTAACGAGCTGCCCGACCTCGATCAGCTGCGAGCGGCAGTCGAGGAGCACGTCCAGTCGAGGCAGGCGCCGCAGCAGCGCTCCTCGGTCGAGCGGTGGGTCGCGACGATCGAGCGGCTGCGGAAGAAGGGGGCCGGGCCGAGTGCGATCCACGACTGGCTACGCCTGAACGAGCCGGACTTCGACGGCAGCCTCTCGGCCATCAAGCGTCTGGTGCTGCGACTCGCCGACGCGGAGGGTCCCAAGCCGACGGACGTAGCCATCTCCGTCGAGACGACCGCGGGCGAGGTGGCCCAGGTCGACTTCGGCTACGTCGGGAAGCGCTACGACCCCGAGCGCGGCGTCTTGCGCAAGAGCTGGCTCTTCGTGATGACGCTCGGCTGCAGCCGCCACATGCACACCCAGATCGTCTTCGACCAGAAGATCGAGACCTGGGTGAGGCTGCATGTCGAGGCGTTCGAGTACTTCGGCGGCGTGCCGCGCGTCATCGTGCCCGACAACTTGAAGGCGGCAGTGATTCGGGCCTCGTTCGGCGTGGACGGCGAACCCGTCTTGAACCGCACGTACGTCGAACTCGCACGCTATTACGGATTCCAGATCGACCCGACGCCGCCACGCGCGCCGGAGAAGAAGGGCAAGGTCGAGCGCGGAGTGCGCTACACGAAGGGAAACTTCTTCGCTACGCACGAGTCCGTCGACATCCACGAGGACCGGCGGGCGCTGCGGCGCTGGACGCTGGAGATCGCAGGGCGGCGCCGGCACGGGACGACTGGCCGCGCACCGCTCGAGTACTTCGAGGAGGAAGAGCGCGCTGCCCTGCTGAGCTTGCCGCAGTCGCGGTGGGAGCTCGTGATCTGGAAGAAGGCACGCCTGCATCGTGACAGCCACGTCCAGGTCGACGGCGCCTTCTACTCCGCGCCGTGGACCTTGCTGGGCCAAGACCTCTGGCTGCGCTGCACGACGCACTCGATTGTGATCTACGCCGAGG
This sequence comes from Engelhardtia mirabilis, assembly GCA_007751255.1. GTDB lineage: Bacteria > Planctomycetota > UBA1135 > UBA1135 > Engelhardtia > Engelhardtia mirabilis. The sequence goes on along the minus strand of CP036296.1, from coordinate 1,765,227 downwards.
ACTGCCGTCTTCACGCTCATTCGCGTGTGCCGCGCGGCAAGCGCAGCACGATCGAGTCGCATCTCCCCGAGCACCGCCGTGACCTCCGGCACCGCAGCCGCGAGCACTGGATCGTGCGTGCTCGGGTGATCGGTGAGGAGGTCGAAGTGCTCGCTGCCGCGATCTTCGACTCCGACGATGTGCTCTACCAGCTGCGCAAGGTGCAGGCGGTCGTCACGCATCTCGAGGGCTTTCCGCGCGAGCGCGCACGCGCGACGGCCAGACGCGCGCTGCACTTCGGCTGCCTCGAGTACCGCAGCATCAAGAGCATCCTCAAGCAGGGGCTCGACCTCGAGCCCCTGCCGGAGGAGTCCGGGCGAGCGTGGTCTCAGGGATCGATGTTCGCCCGCAACCCGAGCGAAACGCTCACAGCAATCCAGGAGAAGACCCATGGCGATCGCCGATGACCTCGTCCCCGTACTCAAGAAGCTCCGGCTCTCGGGCGTGCTTCAGACGCTCGACCTGCGCACGAAGGAAGCCGTCGATGCGGATCTCAGCCACTCCGAATTCCTCTTCCGCCTCTGCAGCGACGAGGTCGAGCGGCGCGACTCGAAGCAGCTCGAGATGCGCTTGCGACGCGCGACCTTCGAAACCACCAAGCGGCTCGACGACTTCGAGTGGTCCTTCAACCCGCAGATCCCCAAGACCAAGATCATCGACCTCGCGACCTGTGGCTTCGTCGCGAAGCAGGAGAACGTGCTGCTGATCGGGCCTGCCGGCGTCGGCAAGAGCCACATCGCCCAGGCGCTGGGAGAACGCGCTTGCCGCGCTGGCCACTCAGCGCTGTACACGACCGCCCACCGGATGCTCACCCAGCTGCGGTCGTCACGGGCCGACCAAGGCTGGGACAAGCGGCTCCTGCGTTACACAACGCCGGACGTGCTGATCCTCGATGACCTCGGCCTGCGGCCGCTCGAAGGTGACGAGCCGATCGACCTGTACGAGGTGATCCGAGCTCGCTACGAGCGGGGCTCGATCGTGGTCACGTCGAACCGCGCCATCGAGGAGTGGTACCCGCTCTTCCGCGACGACCTGATGGCCTCCGCCGCGATGGACCGCTTGCTCCACCACTCGCACGTCCTGGTGATGGAAGGGAGCTCCTACCGCAACCCGCCGACCAAAGGGCGCGAGGCTGTCTGATGCCCCGATCGAGGTGGACCAGCTTGGCCGAACTGGAGGATCTGTTTTTCCAGCCCCTCCTGGGCGCCCCTTTCTGGCGCTCCGAACCTCCCTTGCCGAGCACTCAATGACTGATTTCCGAGGGCACTGAGCTGGACCAGCTTGGCCGAACTGAGGGTGGACCTGACCAGCCGAACCTTGACAGCTCGACGATCACCGCCCGCGGCGCAGTCGGGGCTGGCTGACGGCCTCCGCAATGGACCGTGCACTGCCCCGCTGGAGCGCATGCACGACCCGCGCCAAGTTACAAACGCGAGTGGCTTGCGCGATCGAGGCGGCCCTGCAAGGCTCTCCCCGTGGTCGTGCTCGTCGGAGGGCCGTGCGCGAAGCAATCCTCGGCGCGCTTGAGCACGAAGGACTCACCTCACGAACCGTCGGCAGTGGATCGAGCAGTTACAACAGGGTAGAAGGAGTTTCGTCAACACCACAGGAAACCTGAGCAATCTTGATTCTCGAGGCCCGCGATTTTCGTTCCAATCGACGAGAGCCAACATCGACTTCGCACTGCCATGAACATCTTCTCGACCATCGCCTTGGCATCGGCCTGCACGGGCTTGACTCCGACGCTGATGCAGGACTGCATCCCCTTCGAGCCCCTCGCCTCGAATCCAGAGTTGTGTGTCTCCGGGCTGCTGTCGGTTGCCGGTGCCGTGTCTCCGGTTTGCCTGCCTCCTCCGTCCATCGAACAGGACCAGTATGAGGGGTACTCGGTCCGGGTGATCGAGGAACGCACGGACCTACTCCTAGAGGCACCGCTCTTGCTCGACGCCGCAGGGGCCGGTTGCTTCGATACAGATGCCGACCTAATACCCGGCAAAATTGGGGCTGGAGAGATTGTTTCGAGCTACCTCGTCCACTATGACCCGGTAGACCTGGACTCTTGGCCAGGGTCGATCCACCTTACTTTCGAAGGCGAGGTGGCTGGTCTGATCCTCACGACCTCAAGACTCGACGCTACTGACTCAGTGCTTGGACTTGCTGAGGTCGCCTATCCAATAGCTCCGTCCCAGCGCGGACTCGAGTTGAACACCTCAGCACAAGAGGATGCAGTCTGGATCTCAGAAGACCTGCACACCCTCGAGCTATCCCTGTCGGTAGTGCAAGAGCTTGACCAGCTACGCGTAGTCACAACTGCGGCGGCGCAGCTCACGGTGTATGAAAACGACCCGTCTGGTTGGCTGATCGCTACCGCGGGGTCTTCGGTCGTCACTCTGGACTTCGACAACGTCGCAGGATCGACTTCCGTCCCGATCGTCGGTAACGAGTTCTTGGCCGAGCTCTCCTGCCCGATTCTTACAGACACATCCGGGAACGGGATATTCGTCGGCAACCCCGCGCCCGGCCAAGTGCCCAACCCGCCGAGCCCTCCGAACATGCTTTCGCCCGCATGCACGCCATCGTGCGAGGGCGTAATTCGCGTGAGTTTCAGCGAACCCGTCAGAGCAGTCAGCGCCATCTTTATCGACGTCGAGGCGGACTTCGCATCGACCGGGCTCGGGTTGTCTCTCGGCGCAGCTCTACCCGACGTTGCGTTCTCGTCGCCGCAAGGTCAGGGGACGTTTTCTTTTCTAGGCGTCGTCAGCATTGTGCCTTTCACTGCGGTCGACATTCACTTCGCCACTGGCGCGAACATCGACGGCGTCTTGATCGATGATCTAGCTTACGCGACTACGGCGACCCACTTGCTTGCCAGCGAAACCATACGCCAGGGAGTCCCGCCCAACCCCGCGGCACTCTCGCCCGGCCAAACGAGTGGACCAGTGATCGGAGCGATGTGGGATCCGGTCATCGACCACACGACGTTCATGCCTGGCGCTCTAGTTGACGTCCTCGCGCTCGGCGTCGGTCCCGTCAACATCCCCGCTCCGCCGCTCGGTACCCTGCTATGTGATCCTGCAGGGCCCCTTCAACTCGTCCAGTCGGCGGCCGGGATTCCCTTCAGCGTTCTGGTCCCATCAGACTGCAGCCTCGTCGGGGTCACCCTCTGCACTCAAGGCGTCTCGATCAATGCGACGGCCATCGCACTAACCAACGGGCTAGACATCACCATAGGGACGTTCTGAATGTCGCGGGTTCGAGCCCGAAGGCGTACTGCCCGAATACTCCGCCAACGCTTCTCCGGCAGTTCTGACGGGGCGTCGAGGTCGTGCTTGATCCGGTCGATCTGATGAGCAGGCACACCTCTCCCGCTGATCCCTGCCAGATCAGGCCAGTCTCCCGCGCTCTGCGCCGCGCGTGATGCTTCATCCGTTGGCTGTTGGTGCTCAGCCCGCCAGTTGCCAGTCGTGGGCTCCATCGGCCTTCCTGTAGAGGTCGACGCTAGCGGGTGACGACCGTCCGTGGCACCCGTTCCACTGGAGAATCTAGAGCAGGCGTATCCCGTGGTCCACCAGGCCCGGTCCGACCTACGGCGTGATCACATCGTGCTCAGGCCGGTAGCGAGACTTGCGACCGTTGGGGCTAGCTGGCACGAGTTTCTTGAGCACCACAAGGTTGACCCGGACTCGGAGGGTACCTCAGGACTTCTGGAGGCTGTCGGGCGAGTCTCGCGCGCTGCCGAGAAGCGCGTCAAGCGTCGCATGATTCTCGACTCGCACAGTCGAGAGAGCGTAGTCATCCACGCCCTGAACAACGACCTGAACATCTGGTTGATCCGGAGCCTCTTGAGCGAGCTTATAGACCTGGCGCGCGATCGCTGGCTGTGCGCGTACACCGATGAGGATCGAGCTGATCTCACCCTCGCCCGAGCATTTCCAGATGTCTGCGTCACGCCGACCTTCGCTTTCGTCGGAGAAGAGGACTCTCCATTCCCTCTCGTAGCTCCACTCGGCGGACTTCGTAGTGAATGCGCGGTAGATCGTCTGTTGCCACCAAGCCGAGTCCCTGTCCCGAACCAAGACATCGGACTCCAGACGAGGAGGAGCGGAGGAGTACTGGACTTGCGAGATGGTCTCAAAGAGACCAGACGGGACGCCAGTTCGGACGCGGATCGCGATCCCGGAGTGCCCGCCTGCATACAGCGACCAGAGAACTGCCGAGCCATGGCTCTCGGACAACGACATGCTCGCGACGCCAGTCATTGCGTGTTTCCGGAGCGAAGCAACGAGCTGGTTGCGACCCTGATCAAGAGCCCCGGCCGCCGTCATCGCCATCTCATCCGTGACCTCGAGCTCGCTAGCATCTGGATCAAGATGGCGCTCAATGAACCTCCGCCCATCGTCGATGGTCGGCTGTTCGACCGTGAACTGGCCCTCGTACGCGTCGTTCAGCCATGCTAGCGGCCGAAGACGCCAGACACGCGCAAGCAGCAGCTCCGACAACCACCCCTCGAATCCGGTCGAGAGATCGAGGAAGCGGTAGAGGTACGGGGGCTGCTCGTGCTCACTCAACATTGTTTCTCGTCAACTGGTGAATGACCCGCCCGCCGCCCGCTCTCGATGGATGCGTTCACTAACTGTTGCTGCCCTTGCCCCTGATTCGATGCCCCTGGATTGCGCATGCCCTGCCTCCGTCCCGCATCGTAGCGAGCGGGCTCCTTCTCGGGGTGCCCAGGATCCGGGCTGACAGGATGCGGCGCCAGGACAGGGGCCCGGCGACGAGCCCGGCCTGCTGAGCCGGCGTCCTCTTCTTTCGCCCAAACTTCAGCGACGAGTGCGGGCGGATGAAGTTGTAGTAGCGGTGCAGGAGCCTGCGCTGTCTCTCCTTGGATCGCCACATTGCCGCGGCCTTCCGCCGGAGGGACACAATTGCGCGCAGGATGGTGACATTCCGCCGTTCGACGAAGCACATCTAGGTCGACTTCGAACTCCATGCACCAAGGGTGGGGGACGGTTAGCGGTTGATGAAAACAACGCGATCGCCCTGGAACTTGACGCTGAAGCTCTTCGCGCTTGACGACGTAGGCGTCACAACGACGCGGATCCACATCCAGAGTTCGCCTGTTGCATCGATTGCTGTGTCGGAGGGCTCGCTGCCGAGGATCTCGACCACCTCGGCCTTTGTCATGCCGAGCTCGACGCGCTTAGCGTCCTCCAGATCGAACTGTGGCCCCCGAACTGAAATGCAGCCGAGGACGCAGGCGCAGAGGGTGAAGCTGCATAGACGCTGGACGAACAAAGTCGATGGGTGCGGAAGGCGAAAGTGGATCATGGTGCTTCAGCCGTCCGCCGCGAGCGCCTCAACCGCATTAAGGATCGAACGCTCAGCAAGATGCGTCGGACACATCGTTCGCGTTGGCCCAGCGCCGCGAGTTGGATTCGCAATGGCGAGAGTATCTGAACCGCCAGTATCAAATGCCCACGAGCTGCGTATGACGCTTCCGCCCGACTCGCCTAAGGACTCCACGACGTACCTAGCGCGAACCTTCACTTCAGTCGTCGCCTCTCCGACCTCCCGAACGAAGAGGTTCATCCGCCCGGACAGATCGCCACTCCGGTACAGCTCGAGAAACTCTGCATAGTTGCCGTTGAAGACCAGCCGCTGACGTACCTCACCCGTAGCCCCAACTTGCCCCTGCGTCTGCTTAAAGTCCCACGTCCCGCCATCGACGAAATCACCGACGTTCGACGCCCCAAACGACAGCGTCATGAGCCCCGACGCCTTCTCAAAGTTGTCAATCGCGAAGTAGGTCCCAGAAACGTGGTCCACAAGCGCCTCCCACACAGGATCCATAGGAAGGTCGATCACCCTCGACCAGTCCCCTGGGTCCGTAGACGGCGTGGGCGGCTCATACGAGGCAGTCACGGTCGAACATGCCGACAGCAGCAGAGCCGCAGCAGCGATGGTGAACTTCTTTAACATGCCCAGCATTTTCTCGTGACGATCGATGATCTTCAACAATGGATCATCGGTTCGCTGTTGGTCACTACCCCGCCACTTGCCAGTCATCGACTCCATCAGCCTTCCTGTAGATGACAAGGCTACCGGGCCAGTACGAGGCGTTCCACGACCACCCCGCCAGCCCTCACCCCACCTGCCCCCGCTTTTTGAGCAGCCGCTCCCTCCAGCCTTGGGGATCACCCAAAACCGGCCAGTAGTGATCGGGTCAAAAGCGGCCAGTTGAAGGGGTGATCCCGGGACGTTGACGCGGCAGGAGGGCGTGTGCTCTTCGTGCCGGATGGGCAACGTCTTGAAGCACGAGAAGCAAGAGCAGATCCGAGCACTGGGCCGGCTGGGCTGGTCGATGAGGCGCATCGAGGATGCGACGGGGGTGCGTCGTGAGACGGTGAGCCGTCATCTGAAGGCGGCCGGGATCGAAGTCCGGGGGCGGCGTCAGCGGCGCCTGGAGGCCGATTCAAATGCGGCCGGTTGCCCGACCACCGACTCCGAGGCCGATTCAAATGCGGCCAGTTACCCGATCACCGACCCCGGGCCGGATCCAAGAGCGGCCAGTCAGGTGACCACCGACCTCGAGCGGGCGCCGGCTCCAGGCTGGAGTCCGATGGCGAGCCGGTGCGAGGCCTTCCGCGAGCAGATCGAAGCGGCTGTGGCGAGGGGCCGTAATGCGAAGTCGATCTGGCAGGAGCTGGTGGACGAGCACGGCTTCGAGGCCGGCTACCAGAGCGTACGGCGCTTCGTGCACAAGCTGCGGGGCAGCGTCGCTCGCGAAGCCCACCCCACGATCGTGACCGCGGCGGGCGAGGAAGCACAGGTGGACTACGGCACGGGCCCGATGGTGCGTCACCCCGAGACGGGCAAGTACCGCCGGACACGGCTCTTCGCGCTGACGCTCGGGTGCAGCCGCAAGGCGGTGTGGCTCTTGTGCTTCAAGTCGAGCTCGCAGACGTGGTGCGAGCTGCACGAAGACGCCTTCCGCCGTCTCGGCGGCACGACGAGGACGGTCGTGCTCGACAACCTGAAGGAAGGCGTGCTGAAACCCGACGTGTACGACCCCGATCTGAACCCGCTGTACCGCGACATGCTCGCGCACTACGGCGTCGTCGCGCTGCCTGCGCGCGTGCGGCATCCCGATCGCAAGGGCAAGGTCGAGCGCTCAGTCGGCTACGCCCAGGACACGGCGCTCAAGGGGATGCGCTTCGAGAGCTTGGAGATAGCTCAGGCTCATCTCGATCGCTGGACGGAACGCTGGGCCGACACGCGCATCCACGGCACGACCAAGCGTCAGGTCGCCGCGATGTTTGCCGAGGAGCAGCCGACGCTGCAAGCGCTGCCAGTCGAGCCCTTCGGCTACTACCAGTACGGCACACGCACGGTCCACCTGGACGGCTGCGTGGAAGTCGATGCCGCCTACTACGGAGCGCCGCCCGGCTGGATCGGTCGCCAGGTCGCGGTGCAGTGGAGCTGTAGCTGGGTGCGTCTGCTCGACCTCGGGACCGGCGAGCTCCTGCGCGAGCATCGCAAGAAGCGTCGAGGATGGCGCTCGGTCCATCCGTCGGATCGTCCGGCTAAGACGCCTGTCACGACGCTGCAACTGCTTGCCAGGTCTCGCGGCGCGGGTGCATCCGTGGGCGCGCTGTGCGAGGAGATCCACAAGAGGCGCGAGGAAGGCGGCGTGCGCCAGATCCAGGGCGTGCTGTCCCTCGTAAAGAAGTACGGCGACGCACCGATCGAGAAGGCGTGCGCCGTCGCCCTCGAGGTCGGCGCTCCCAACTACCGCTTCGTCAAGAAGTGGATCGACCGCAAGCCACCGGCGCCGCTCTCGCTGCGGCAGGTGGATCCGCTGATCCGCGAACTCTCGCTGTACCGCGACCTGATCGACTCTAGAACCGAAACCGGAACCCAATGAACAGGATCGAGATCGACAAGGCCCTGAGGAAGCTGCGGCTCTCGGGCATGGCCAACACCCTGGAGACACGACTGCTCGAAGCCCAGACCGAGCGCATGCCTCCGATCGACTTCCTCTCCCAACTCGTCTCGGACGAGCTCGAGCGGCGAGGGGATCGACTGATCGAGCGCCGCATCAAGTACGCCCGCTTCCGAGATGCGGATCGAAGGCTCGACGACTTCGACTTCGACTTCAACAAGGAGATGAATCGCCGGCTGGTCTTCGATCTCGCGACCGCTCGCTTCGTCTCGAAGGCTGAGGACGCTCTCTTCCTGGGCCCCCCCGGCACCGGCAAGAGTCATCTCGCCCAGGCGATCGGGCAGGCTGCGATCCTGCAAGGCTGGGCCGTCGCCTACCGCGAGGCCCACGTCCTGATCGAGGAGATGGCCGACGCGACGCTCGACAGCGCCCGCAGCGAGTACCTGGCCAAGATGGAGAAGGTCCCACTGCTCATCGTCGACGACCTGGGCATGCGCAAGCTGCCGCATACCGCGGCCGAGGATCTGCTCGAGCTCATCATCCGGCGCTACGAGCGGACCAGCACCATCCTGACCTCGAACCGGCCTGTCGACGACTGGGGCAAGCTCCTAGGAGACACCGCGGCTGTCACAGCACTGCTCGATCGGCTGCTGCACCACGCGCACGTCCTGAAGTGTGGACCCAAGAGCTGGCGCACTCAGAAGCGGGCCTGCGCAAGAACGGATCAACCCGTGCTTGCCTTGAACGACTGAAATCCGCTAAACCGACACCCGTCCCGGTCGCTCCAACTGGCCGCATTTGACCCGATCACAACTGGCCGCTTTTGACCCGATCCCCGAGGTCCGCAACACGCTGCTGCACTTTCGCGAGGCGCGGTGGAGGTGCCGCGTGGAGGCCGGACGCACGCTCGTGACAACGGATGCCTTCAAGTACAACGAGCGGGTGATCGCGCGCGTCTTCGGCCCAACTTGCGTGCACGCCCAGGTGGAGAAGCGGTACCGAAAGGGGCGGGTCGTGCGAGCGGAACGCAGGCTCGTCCTCGGGCAGGATTGGATGCTCGACGAGGCGCTGGGGCGGTCGGAGGATTCGAAGACGATCAACACGTCCTACGTCGAGCGGCTGAACCTGACCATCCGTCGCTCCCTCGCCTGCCTGCAGCGGAAGACGACGGCCATGTGCCGGTCCGAAGCCAGCCTGCGCGAGCAGCTCGAGCTCTTGCGCTGCTACTACAACTTCATCCGCCCGCACTCGTCGCTGAAGTTTGGGCGGAAGAAGCGGACACAGGCTCAGCAGGCCGGGATCGTCGCCGGGCCCCTGTCCTGGCGCCGCATCCTGTCAGCCCGGATCCTGGGCACCCCGAGGCGAAGCCCACTCGCTACGATGCGGGACGGAGGCAGGGCATGCGCGATCCAGGGGCATCGAATCAGGGGCAACGGCAGCAACAGTTAGTGAACGCATCCATCGAGAGCGGGCGGCGAGCGGGTCATTCACCTTGGCAACTGGAGAAGCGGTCTGGCCAACCGGAGCCACGGGCCAAGCTATGCTGGCGGGTGCCAGGAGGAGGGGCATCAGTAGCCAGATGAAGCGGAAACGCAGGACGCACAGCGCCGAGTTCAAGGCGCGAGTCGCGATGGAGGCACTCAAGGGCATCAAGCCGGTGCACCAGATCGCGGCCGAGAACGAGATCCACCCAGTCCAGGTGTCGCAGTGGAAGAAGGAGCTGGCCGAGCGGGTCGGCGAGATCTTCGAGCGCAAGAACGCTCGCTCGGACGAGGCGGTGGACGACAAGCGGCGAATCGCCGCGCTCGAGCGCAAGCTGGGCCAGGTCATCATTGAGCGGGACTGGCTCTCGGAAAAGTCCAAGGAGCTGGGGATCGACTGATGAGGAAGCAACTCATCGACCGAGGCCATTCCCAGCTCAGCATCCGCCGGCAGGCGGACTTGGTCTCGGTCAATCGGAACCGAATCGAAGTGAGCGAGCGTCGGCTGAGCGCGGACGACCTCACTTTGAGGCGGGCGATCGACGAGCTGCATCTCGAGTACCCCGTTTTCGGGTCGAGGCGGCTGGTCGTGATGCTCGAGCGGAGAGGGATCGTGGCGAGCCGTGACCGGGTGAGGCGAGCGATGCGCGAGATGGGCATCCGGGCGACCTATCGCCGCCCGCGCACTTCGGTCAAATCGCCCGAGAACCGCGTCTACCCGTACTTGCTTCGAGATTTGGCGATCGAGCGTCCGAACCAAGTTTGGTGCTCGGACATCACCTACATCCCCATGGCTCGGGGCTTCGGGTACCTCGTAGTGATCATGGACGGGCACAGCAGAGCTGTCCTGTCCTGGCGCATGTCGAACACGCTGGACACGGACTTCTGTGTCGAAGCGCTCGAGGCGGCTCGCGAAGCGGCGGGCAGCTGGCCCGAGATCATGAACACGGATCAGGGCTGCCAGTTCACCAGCTACGCCTGGACCTCTGTGCTTCGCGAGTCCGGTGTCCGAATCAGCATGGACGGCAAGGGACGCTGGATCGACAACGTGATGGTCGAGCGCCTCTGGCGCAGCCTGAAGTACGAGGACATCTACCTCAGGGCCTACCAGGACTTGGCCGAGCTCGAAGTCGGACTCGACCGGTGGCTGACCCACTACAACCACGACCGTCCTCACCAATCCCTCGGCTGGCAAACGCCGATGGATGTCTACGCGCCGCAGGCCAAGGCACCCGCTGCCTAACGAGCACCCGCGGTGCCGAGGGCCCGCTCCGGCCTACGGCCTCCGCGGGCCCTCGGCACCGCGACCACCCACGACCCCAACAACCCAAGCCAAGTCCCCAAGCCTCCGGGCATCCTCGGCATAGCTAATCCCGGCCCTCAGCTGGCTCCGAAGACTCGACCACTTCTCTACCAGACATCCGTCGGCAGCTCGGTCCATGGCCCGCCTCCGCCTCTCGAGCGCCTCTCGGCTCAGGTCGGGCCTGACCCTCAGCAGCGACCGAATCCACTCTTCGTGGATCTCATCGGTCCATCGCGCGCGGAAGAGCCCCGTGGCCCCGAGCTGCATCAGCAGATCGGTGACCGTCATTCGGTGCAGAACGCATGCGTCGAAGACGGCGGTGAAAGTGGACAAGGATCAATCGTCCAGCTGCAGCTCTTGCCCGATCGCAGACAGCTCGTCCAGGGCGGCTTTGCGCGCTGCCCGCTGGCGCTCGGCGTAGGCGGCCAGGTCCTGGTACCGCACTCGGCGATGGGTCCCCACTCGCCGGAACTCGATCTCTCCCTTCTCCAGCAGGCCGATCAAGAAGGGCCGGGAAACGCCAAGAAGGTCGGCGGACTGCTGAGTCGTCAGCTCGGCGTGGATCGGCACGATCGTGACGGCATTGCCCTTCGCCGTCTCGGTCAGCACCTGAAGGAGCAGCTCGACGATGTGGGACGACAGGGCGATCTCCTCGGCCTCACCGTCCTCCGCGAGCCGCATGCTCAGCTGCCGGCGCGACGGCGGCGCGAGCCTTCGGGTGAGGTCGCGAGCCAGGTTGATCTCCGCCTCGTCAGGGGGGCGGGCTGTCAGCTCAGGGGTGTCGTTGGAGACCATGATGCGTGCTCACTGAGGGGCTCAGGAACCGTATCGCCCAATCGAAGCAACCGCAACAGTCGAAGTCACCGAAATCCGGCTGGGGAGGTCGGCGCGGCCTCTCTACCGCCCCTCCCAGGGGCCATTCGGGGCTCCCCCGACCTGCGCCCCGCGCCCGCGCACCAGGGGGCAACCAGCGGCCGGCCGAGTATTCGGACAATACGGCCTCACGGGGCCCAGGGCGGGCTGAGTTATGCACCAACGCCGATCCTCGGCGCTACTTCACGTTCAGCGCCATCCCTCCCGGATAGCCGTAGGAGTCGTCGTTGTTGAAGCCATAGACGAAGATGCCAATCGGGAACTCGCTCGCGATGTCGTGGCTGCCGAGCGCGATTGAAACCTGTGCCCCCTGGAATGGCGTTGACGCGATGGGGACGAACAGACCGGCCTGGATCGGCGTTCCGTCGAGCAACACGCCGCCCGAGGCCGCCACGCTCGTCGGCGCAACGACGTTCACATAGTTCACGCTGAACCCCGACGCCGGGGTGCTAAAGACGTAGGAGTTCTGGTACTGGTCCGCTGGTGGGAGTGTCATCATGAACGGATCCCCCGGGTTGCCCCCGAAGGTCGAGCCTGTCGCGTACTGAGCGACCAGGATCGGAGCACTCGCGGTGATCTGGTTGGTTCCGCCCAGGTTTAGTTCGGCGAATTCGCCAGCGTCAAGCGTGAAAGACGCCGGCACGACCCCCGCGACTTCGACCGTCGTTCCGTCGGTGTCCGCCACGATGCGAAAGAAGTCGCCGTTCAGTCGCTGGGCGAGGTTGACCGTCAGCACCTCGTCGCCCCAGGTCGAGACAGGCGCGAGCATCTCGATCAGGTGGTCGCAAAAGTTGAAGCCGACCGGTATCTGGGCGCACGAGTGAGCACCGAGGACGCCGACCGGCTTGTCAGACTGGACCAGCGTACCCGTGGCGTCGCCGCTCGCACTGAGGAACTGGTACACCTGATCGGCGTCTAGCTCAATGTCGTACGGAACGCTCCCGGGATGTCCGTCCACTGCTGTCTTCGGCGTGACCGTCACCGTGGTCGCATTCTCGGTCGCAACGACGGCGAAGCCGGTCGCGTTCTGGGAGGAGCCCAAGGCGGCGTGGCTGACGATGCGGTAGCGCTGACCGAAGGTGTCGACCGGCAAGGCGGCGAACGCGTCGGTCGTGAACGCGATTCGGCTGAGCCCGTAGACGCACACGTCGTTCTCGGCGCTGACCAGCACCGCTCGGGCATCGACTCCGTCAGATTGGGTGCTCTGAGCGGTCGCCGGGAGGGTCACGGCGGTAACGTTGCCGGGGCTCACGGCGAAGGCCTCCTTGAAGCCGATCCCGGGGACGCGCACTTCCCCCGTCGTCGCCGTGTCTCCGGCGATGAAGACGGTCAAGGTCGGCGTTTCGATGAAGTTCCGCGGGAAGCAGAACGCGAAGTCTCTGCCCGACGAGTCGGCCATGATGACCGTAATGATGCCGGCATCGGTGAACTCTCCGGGCACCCCCTGGAGGTCGCCGGAGGCGCCGGAGAACGTTCCCTCGGGCGTCGAGACCGTTGCGATCACCGAGATCGGCGCGCCGTCGACGATCACGTTCGCGAGCTGGAAGCCCCCGTCCGACCCAACCGAGGCCATCGCGAGCTGCCCGGCGACGCGGACCTCCGCTCCCACCGCCGGCGAGCCGTCCTCGTACTCAACGAAGCCGACCACGGTCGTCAGCGACGCGGCCGGGGAGACGACGAGCTTGCGCACAGCCGTCGCCCCGCCGTTGATCGCGGTGATGAACGCCTCGCCCCCGCCGATGCCCATCACGTTGCCGTCGGAGTCGACCGTCGCGACATTCGGGTTCGAGGTCTTGTAGGCGGTCCATTCGGTCGATAGGGAGACGTCGACGACACTCCCGTCGGCCAGCGCGGCGTAGACTAAAGCCCGGGTGCCCTCGTCCACGGCGAGCGAGCTCGACTCGAGCGCCATGGAGAGGGAGACCGGCAACGGGGGCGGGTCACCCGTGAACGTCAGAGGGAAGACGGCGTACGCCTGGTTCTGCGCGATCTGGAAAAACTCGCTGAAGACGTACGTCGCCACTCCGTTGACGGTGCTGACGCCGGTCAGGCGGAGGAACTCGTCGCTTAGGAAGTCGGGTGCTGTCCCCGGCCCCCCCGCTCCGTACTCGTCCGCGGCGGAGACGTTCGGAATCTCGAACGTCCCGTCGGGGTTCACCTGCGCGGCTTGACCGTTCACGGTCAAGGTCCACGTCTCGTCGAGCTGTTGCGCCTCGAGCCCGCCCGGAGCGCCGAGCAGCGCGCCCACGAGCAGGAGCGCGAACGGCCCTCCTCGGCCGAACGCGCGGACCTCGGAGCACGGGATTCCCTGTACCTGCTGCATGTCGTCCTCTCCCAGGGGAGTGTGCCGGTCCATGGCCGAGGTCACCCTCCGCCCTCCTCGCTACTCGCAGGCGGGCGCGGGCCGCGCATGCAGGCGTTGGCCCACTCGAACCAATTTCGTCCGCTCTCCGTTGCGGTCCAAGCCTCGAAGTCCTCATCCTGCTCGTGCGAGCTGCCGCGCAGCCAGCTCAGGAACTCGCCGCCGAGCTCGCGGCGCATGTCGCCGTAAAAGCTCGACTGGACGACGTCGCCTGCGAAGCGGTGGAGGAAGTTGGCGTCGCGCGCGCGGAGGCGTCCGAGTTGCTCGTCGAGGTCGGGGCGGCCCGCGACGCCGAGCGACTGGATGCCGAAGCTCGTGAAGAAGTCGGGCGCGTAGTCGCGACGCCCCGATGTCCAGGTGCAGTGCGCCGCCCAGAACTCGGGATCGCTCATCGCCTGGACGCGCGCGTATGCGAGGTCGGAGTCCTGCGCCAGGGCGCCGAGACCGAGCACCGCCTCGATCAGGACCCCCTCCTGCTCGTTGTCGAGCGGGAGCCCTTCGTAGTCGTGGTCATGGAGCCCCTCGAGTTCCTCCAGCGCATCGGCACCGCCCTCATCGACGAGCGCCCAGACCCGTTCCGACGCCTCGGGGCCGCGGTGCTGGACGAGCAGGTCGACGAGCGAGCCTCCGTCGCGGGTCGCTGCATGTCTCCGCTCTCCCGCTCCGGCGCTGAACGCGACGTAGTAGGCGCCCGCCATGAGGACGGCAGCGCCGGCAGCGAGCAGGGCGCCTCGGGGAGCCGTCAGGGCAGCCATCAGAACGCCTCCATCTTCTTGCGCTCGTCGCGGTTGATCTCGTTGCGACCCGGGACGTTCGAGAAGTAGAGGATTGCCGGCTTCTGGTCGTCGGTCTCCGGACGGTGGCCGAGACCGGCGTTGTGACCCCACTCGTGTACCGTCGTGGCGGCCACGGCGATCTGGGTGAAAACAATCGACTTCCCGGGCTTCTTGGCCGACGCGGTAAACACCTTGCCCGGTCCGTTCTGGCCGGAGTTGACCTGTTTCAGGTTGGCGAAGGTGGCGGCGAGGAGCTGCGACTTCGCCGTCGAGTTGGGGATGTCGTTGTAGATAGGCAGCGTGTAATCGTACTGCTCCGCAGGGGGAAAAGTCCCGGCCGATTGGTCCGGGAAGGTCGCCTGCGCTGCCACGGTCAGCGTGAAGGACAGGTCGAGGCAGACGTCGTCGTCGAATCCCCCGTCCCCGGGTCCGTCGTCGTCGCCCTTGACCAGCGCAGCCCCCGAGTCGAAGAGAGACTGGAGGTCGTTCGGGCTCGCGAGGTTGGGGTGACGCGAGCGAGTGAATGCGACGACCTTGGTCGGTCTCTCGACCTCGACGGTTAGGTCGGCAGTGTCCATTGACGTGCCGCCGGGTCCCGTGTAGGTCACTTTGACCTTCACCGAGCCGGCGCTGGAGAACTCCGCCGTGTAGTTTGCTGTCGACGCTCCGCTGACCGCCGTGCCGCCGGACCACGACCACGTGCCGCCCGCGGGTGACCCTGTGGCCTTGAAGGTGACCTGGGTCGACGGACAGGTGTAGAGCGGGTTGGGAGCCGGATCGTCGATCTTGACCTTCACCGGCGTGTCGACATCGACCTTGACCGAGTCGGTCGCGGTCGCGCCGCTCTGACACGTGTACGTCACGGCCACCGTCCCCGAGCTCAGGAACTTGGTCTTGTAGGATGCGCCCGTCGTCGACCCGACCGCCGCCCCGCCCGTCCAGGCGTAGGTGCCCGGCGAGGGAAAGCCGGCGGCGGTAAAGGTGGACTCCGCATCGGCGGCGGCCGTGACCGTGTCCGGTCCCGAAATCTCGACATTGGGGACCACCACGCTCCCCGCGACCGAGTACGGAGGACAATTGCAGCCCCAACCAGAGACCTCGATGCCGGATCCGGGGTCGGTCTCGATGCACGAACCGTCGTCGTTCACCGACCCTGTGGCGACGATGTCGAACCGGCCAGTGCTGTGGTTGAAGCTGAGGAAGAAGGAGACCGCGCCTGGCGCGAGGCCGGAGATGTTCGGGTACGACACGCGCACCGGCGGATCGAACCGCGCCTCGGCGGGTTGGAGCGTCCAGGCGAAGGGCGGCGCGGCGCCGTCGCCCGGCTGCATCGGGATGTCGTCCGAGTGCACCTGGTTCAAAGACAGGGTGACGGGGCCTAGCTCGTCGGGCACCGTCCCGTCCGCCAGCGTCATCGATCCCGCGGTGACGAACATCCTCAAGCCGTCGATACCCTCGACGCCGAGTTCAACGTCCGCGAGGCCGTCGTAGACGACGTCATTTGCGGGGTCGAGACGAGGCAGGAGGATCGGACGCGGGAGCGAATTGACCGCTCCTGCGATGACGACCGGCTCGTACGCGAGCGCGGGGAAGCGAAGAAGCTCGGGGTCGATCGGCACGGTCCCCCCTTCCGTCGGGCCGCCGACCTCGGTCGCGGTTGAGCCGTCGATGTGGAGGTGGGCGAGGCCCGAGGACTGGAGGTCCGTGAATTCGAAGCAGCCTTCCTCGCTTGTCGTCGTGGTCTCCTCGGTCCCGTCGCTGAACTCGAGCATGCACGTAGCACCGAGGATCGGCTGCCCGGAGTTGTCGAGGACCTGGCCCTCGAAGCGGGTCTCGTCGGCGCCGCCCTCGACGCCGACGACGCCGAAGACCGCGGGCGTGGAGGAGCCCTCGATTGTCGCCGCCACGCGGTTGTTGCCCGGTTTTGGGCCCACGATGAGAGTCACCTGCGCGTGTCCCGTCGGCCCGGTCGTGACCGTAACCAAGGTCTGGTTGTACATTCCTCCCCCGGACACCAATCCGCCGCCCTGAGTCACCTTGAAAGTGACCGGCACGTCAGCGACGCCATTGCAGCCGTCGCTGACCCACGCGCGCAAGACTTCCGGAGCCGGACCGCCGACCTGAGTCACCTGCTCACTGCCGCTGCCCACGTTGACCTGGTCGGGCGGCGCGGCGAGAGCGGAGGCGCAGAAGTAGACCGTGCCGCTGACGTCCTTGCTCGTCACCGCCAGGCGGTTGTTGCCGCATCCGGCGTCCGAGCCGAGGCGCCAGTAGACCTCCGCGATTCCCGACGCATCACTCAAGACGCTCAATGCGGTCTTCCCCGGACCGTTCCCGTTGGGCGTGAGCTGTCCGTCGCTCTTTGTTACGGCGAAGCAGATGACCTTTCCGGCGAACGGGAGACCGTTTGCCCGCCGAACCTTCACGCGGATCGGCTCCGCGAGTAGCGTCTCGACCAAGCCACTCTGGTCGTCGCCCGAGAGCTTCTCGACCAGGTTGCCTGAGGGGGCCTCGTACTGGACCGTGATCTCCTTCTCGACCTCGTTCCCCACTGCGTCCACGGCCCGGACGACGATCTGGTTCGGCGCCCCGGCGACGAGTGGGAGCTTCTGGAACTCGAAGGTCGCATTAGTCCCGATGCCGACGTTCACGGCGGCGGGTTGACCGTTGACGAAGACGTCGAGCCCGAGGAAGCCGCTCAGGACGTCACTCACCCGGCCGCTGACGTTGGTCTTGGGCGCGGAGAGCACCTCCCCGTCGGCAGGGAAGTCGATGAACAGCTTGGGTGGCTGCCCGTCCTGCACGACCTCTAGGGCTACCGCGGGGCTCACGCCGCCGCCGGCGAACAGCTCGGTCACCACGAAGTGGTTAACGGCGTTGGCGTGTAGATCGACGACCACTTCAAAGGACTTGTCCGCAGCGGCGGCGACCTCCATAAGCGCGAGGCTGCTCTCGATCCGAATCGTGCTGCCCATCTTCAAGGCGACGCCCTTCACAGTCGCGGACGTGGCCGAGGTTGGCGAAGCCGTTTGGTCGAGGGTCGGGCCAGTCGTGGAGGAGGGCGGAGCCGCCGTTGCCTTCACAGAATTCCCCCCACCTTCGCAAGCGTAGAGAGCTGCGAGGGCGAGCAGACAGGCGAGCGCTATTACGGCGCGGCCGCCGTCGTGGGGTGTCGAAGCTGACATCGGAGGCTCCTTCGATCTGCAGGTGCGAGGTCGAGGAGGAATTGTGGATGAAATCGTCAAGGGCCGGGAACCGAGGTCCGAAGCTGCGGTCTCTGCCCGATAGCAACGGGATGCAGAGCAAGATCGAACAGGTCGCTCGAAGTGCTGTACTGGATAGGCCGTCAAGTTCGGCGGGCGGTCATACCCATAGATCTTCGTCAGATCCTGCCGGCGACGCCGCGGCGCTGGCGTCAGCGGCCCCGCCGAGGCGGGTAGACAGCTCGCTCGTCGCCGGCCACCACTTGCTGCACATGCACCATGGGCCATCTCACTGCTCGTCCCCTTTAACGCATGGGCGCCATGGCTGAGTCGGAATCGCTTGAAAAATTTTGGACCTCCCTCGATGCCGACCAGGCAACCCCGGACGCAGGGCCCTTTGGCGGAACCAAGGCGTCTACCAAGGGGGACCTGGCCTTGGCAAACTGCCCCAGTCGCGCCATTGAGACCGTACTGTCCGAATACTCGGCCGACGCTTCTGCGGCGGTCCTAACGGGTGAACTGGCAGCCCTGATCCGTGTTCATGATCTCGGGCCAGCTGCCCGCCGCTTCGCGAGCCGCCTCGAGCGCTTCGACACAGAAGTCCGTGTCCAGCGTGTTCGACATGCGCCAGGACAGCACAGCTCTGCTGTGCCAGTCCATGATCACTACGAGGTACACGAAGCCCCGAGCCATGGGGACGTAGGTGATGTCCGAGCACCAAACCTGGTTCGGACGCTCGATCGCCAGATCTCGAAGCAAGTACGGGTAGACGCGGTTCTCGGGCGATTTGACCGAAGTGCGCGGGCGGCGATAGGTCGCCCGGAGCCCCATCTCGCGCATCGCTCGCCTCACCCGGTCACGGCTCGCCACGATCCCTCTCCGCTCGAGCATCACGACCAGCCGCCTCGACCCGAAAACGGGTTACTCGAGATGCAGCTCGTCGATCGCCCGCCTCAGGATGAGGTCGTCCGCGCTCAGCCGACGCTCGCTCACCTCAATTCGGTTCCGATTGACCGAGACCAAGTCCGCCTGCCGGCGGATGCTGAGCTGGGAATGGCCTCGGTCGATGAGTTGCTTCCTCATCAGTCGATCCCCAGCTCCTTGGACCTTTCCGAGAGCCAGTCCCGCTCGATGATTACCTGGCCCAGCTTGCGCTCGAGCGCGGCGATTCGCCGCTTGTCGTCCACCGCCTCGTCCGAGCGAGCGTTCTTGCGCTCGAAGATCTCGCCGACCCGCTCGGCCAGCTCCTTCTTCCACTGCGACACCTGGACTGGGTGGATCTCGTTCTCGGCCGCGATCTGGTGCACCGGCTTGATGCCCTTGAGTGCCTCCATCGCGACTCGCGCCTTGAACTCGGCGCTGTGCGTCCTGCGTTTCCGCTTCATCTGGCTACTGATGCCCCTCCTCCTGGCACCCGCCAGCATAGCTTGGCCCGTGGCTCCGGTTGGCCAGACCGCTTCTGCGCTGTCGAAGACCTGGAAGCGACCACCCTCGAGTCGCTTCGAGAGCACCCAGTACCCCGAAGCCTCCCAGACCAGCGCCTTCATCATCGAGCGGCGCTTGTTGAAGAAGAGGAACAGGTGCCCCGATTGCGGGTCCTGATCCACGACGTCGATCACCGCTCCGCTGAGCCCGTCAAAGCTCTTTCGCATGTCCACCGGCGTGCGACACACGAAGATCCGCACCTGCGGTGAGGGCGGAAAGCTCAGCATGACCCGAGCACGCCGAGCAGGCGACGAAGCGCAACCTCGTCGAAGTCACGCCGCAGGCGCAGCGTCAGGCCCGAGGGCAGCACCAGCTCGATCAGGGTTGCGTCGGCGTACCTAGTTGCGGCCGGCTCCTCGAGCCGAAACTCGAAGAAGGGCTCCGGTCGCGGACGCATTGCCCGGCGACGTTCGGCCGCCCGAGCGTTGTAGAGGCTCCAGGGCTTCACTCCCTTGGAGCGGGCGAACGCGGCCAAGCTGACATCGGACCTGGAGTGCTCCTTCAGCAGCGCGAGTGCCTCCTCGGCCGGGACTGAACGGGGCACGGAGTTCGAGTTGGGGTTCATCCCGCGCAGCCTCCCGTCTCCCTTCGGACGCGCAAGATGGGCTCACCGGACACGTACGATCAAGAAGGGCCGGGAGACTCCAAGTAGGTCGGCGGACTGCTGGGTCGTCAGCTCGGCGTGGATCGGCACGATCGTGACCGCATTGCCCTTCGCCGTCTCGGTCAGCACCTGAAGGAGCAGCTCGACGATGTGGGGCGACAGGGCGATCTCCTCGGCTTCGCCGTCCTCCGCGAGCCACGTGCTCAGCTGCCGGCGCGACGGCGGCGCGAGCCTCCGGGTGAGTTCGCGAGCCAGGTTGATCCCAGCCTCGTCAGGGGGGCGGGCGGTCAGCTCAGGGGTGTCGTTGGAGACCATGATGCGTCCTCACTGAGGGGGCTGAGAAGGCGTGTCGTTCAATCGCAGCAACCGCAACAGTCGAATTCCCCGAAATCCGACTGGGGAGGTCGGCGCCCCCGTCTCCCGCTCCTCCCAGGGGCCACTCGGGGCTCCCCCGTCTTACGCACAGCGCCCGCGCACCAGGGGGCCACCAGCGTCCAGGTCGCTGACCGAGGCGGGCACCGCGGACAGGAGCTGGCGACGCAGCACCTGCGGCGCGCCGGTCCCGCGAGCGCTCGAGCCCTCGCGAGTTGGGCTGCTTGCAACTGCCTCCGCATGCCCCTCCAGGATGAGCGTGCGCACGGCAGGAGGCCTCGACGACCAGGACGCAGAGCACCAGGTCGGCCCAAGGCTCGCTCGCCACCATCGGCTCCCCGTTGTCAGCCAACGCCGTCCCGTCCGACGCAAGGTTTCGAATGGGCTCGGGAGCCAATGGCCGAGGCCGTGGACCCGACAATCAACTTGAGAATCGCTCTGCCTCGGGCCAGCCGACTCCTCCGACGCCGTGGCCATTCTTGACGGCGCGGTCGACGCAGCTCCGGGATCGGCCCCACCTCCACCGCGCCTCGCGAGAGTGAAACAGCGTGTTGCGCAGCGTCCAGCGCCCCATCGGCGACGTGAGCCACACCTGGCTCCAGATCTCCACGGCCGAGTGGGTCCACTGCGGCGTCAGTCGCCCATCGGTGCGGGCCTCCAGCTCGTCTGATCGAGGCTCGGCAGCGGAGACCTCGAGCAGCTTGGCAGCGTTGGAGACCTCCGCGTCCATCGCAGCGCGCCGGAGCCGACGCCTCGCCGGGCCCAGGCGCTTCCTCGAGATCCCGCAGGCCCCCCGCGCCATGCGGCGACGCGCGCGCCCTCGACGACTTGCGAGCGAGGGGCAAGGGGCTGATCCAAGCCGCGCGCTGCCATCGAAAGGCCTGCTGGTTGCCCTTAGGCAACGCGCCCATGATGATGGGACGATGGAAGCACGCCCCCGCCCCGATTGGACGCGCATCGAGCCGCTGCTCGAGCGCTGCCTCGGGCTGGCCGAGGCGGAGCGTGCGGCCTTCTTGCGGGCGGAGGCTCGGCCCGATGAGGCGCACGAAGTGCTGCGGCTGATCGCGATGGAGCGCCGGGCCGATGCGCAGGAGCGGCTCCTTCCGCCCACGGCGGAGGTGCTGGTGGGCGCGCTCGATAGCGTCGAGAGCGCAAGTCCGGGCACCTGCCTGGGGCCTTGGCGGCTGATCGAGCGCGTCGGTGAGGGCGGCATGGGCGTGGTGTGGCGCGGCGAGCGCGCGGACGGTGCGTTCTCGATGCGCGTGGCCGTCAAGCTGCTCAAGATCAGCCTCGGGCTCGCCGACCGCGAGCTGCGCTTCGACGCCGAGCTGCGCATCCTGGCCGCGCTCGAGCATCCGGGCATTGCACGGCTGCTCGACGGGGGGCGCTCGGAAGATGGCACGCGCTATCTGGTGCTGGAGTTCGTCGACGGCGACCCCATCGACACTTGGTGCGACAGGAGGCGCCTGGCGCTCGACGATAGAATCCGGCTCTTTCTGGGAGTGTGCGACGCGGTGCAGCACGCACACGAGCGCGGCGTGCTGCACCGCGACCTGAAGCCCGGCAACGTGCTGGTCGGCGCGGACGGTTCGCCGCGCCTGGTGGACTTCGGGATTGCCAAGGTCGTCGGCGAGGTGGGCCAGATCGAGGGGCTCGAGAGCCCCGGCGTGACCCGTACGGGCCAGCGACTGTACACGCCGCGCTATGCGAGCCCCGAGCAGGTGCGCGGGGAGCCCACGAGCGCCCCGGCGGATGTCTACTCGCTCGGGGTGCTGCTGTACGAGCTGCTCACTGGGTACGCGCCGTGTCCCGCGAAGGGCTCGTCGCAGTTCGCGCTCGAGCGAGCAACGCTGGAGGAGGATCCCGCGCGCCCGAGCACCGTGATCGAGGCGAGCGGGCACGACGAGCCGCCGTGGGTGGTGCGCGGCCTGCCCGACCGAAGATCACTGCGCGCTCGTCTCACCGGCGACCTCGACTGGATCCTGCTGGCGGCGCTGCGCAAGGAGCCTGACCGGCGCTACGCGACCGTGGGCGACTTCGCCGACGACCTCCGGCGCCACCTCGCGCGCGAACCGGTGGCCGCCCGGCCGGAGTCCCGCGTCTATCGTGCGCGTCGCTTCGTGGAGCGCCATCGCGGGCTGACGGCCGGCACGGCGGCGACGATCCTCGCGCTTGGCGCGGGCCTGCTGGTGGCGCTCGTGCTGTACCGCGATGCGCTCCGGGCGCGAGCGACCGAGGCGCGGACAGCCTACCGTGCGTCGCTCGTCGCGGCGGAGGGAGAGCTGCAGCGCAGCGCGGCGGGCGTGGCGGCTGCGGCCCTTGGCGACGCGTCGCCGGAGCTCCGCGGTTGGGAGTGGCGCCACCTCAGCACGCGCGCGGACCGCAGTCTGCACCGTTGGACGGGGATCGTCACCTCGGAGGTCTCGAGCGGCGTGGCGGTGTCCCCCGATGGCGCGCGCCTGGCCGTCGCTCTCGCACACGACCGTCTGGAGTGGATCGATCTCGAGTCCGGACGCCGCGAGGAAGCGCTCGAGCTGTCCGTCGCCGGCGGGGCCGCCTGGCGACCGGACGGCGGAGAGCTCGCGGTTGGGGGCCAGGGCCAAGTCTCGCTAGTGGATCCAGTGCGCCGCAGCGTCGTGGGGACCATCGCAGTGCCGGACACCCTGAGTGTGGACGTGGTCTACGCCCCCACCGAGCCGCACCTCGCTTGGGGCAGCTACGACGGGACGGTGGCGGTTCACGACCTCGAGCGCAACGTAGAGCTCGCGCGCTGGCAGGCCCACGGACGCGGTCAGCTCACGCTGCGCTACTCGCCGACCGGGCATCGCTTGGCCTCCGCGTCGTGGGACGGAGACGTCAAGGTCTGGGAAGCCGCCAGCGGACGGCATCTCGCAACGTTGCGCGGCCACGAGCGCTGGGTCACGGGGCTCGACTGGACCCAGGACGGCGAGCGGATCGCGACCTCTTCGCTCGACGGAACCGTGGGAGTGTGGGACGCGGACAGCGGCGCTCTGCTGGTGCGCGAACGGCTGCATCGGGGCGGCGTGAGCGACGTGGCTGTGCTACCCGGGGACACCGAGGCGATCAGCGTGGGCTACGGCGGCCAGGTTCTGCGCTGGATGCTCGACAGCGGCAAGCAAGTGACGAGCCTCATCGGCCACACAGGTCTGGTGCAGCATGTCGCTGTCGACGGGGTGCGTGGGCGACTCGTCACGGCTGGCACGGACGGCGTTCGGTGCTGGTCGCTGTTGGACGAGGACGTCCCCACGCGATCTTCGTGTGAGTACTCGAAGGCCTTGGTCCTTTCGCCGGACGGAACGGAGGTCGCCATCACCGGCGGGGACGGGAGGATTCGTCGTTGGACGAGCGCGGGCGAGCCGCTGGAGTGGTCCGACCTGCCGCCGTCGACCGGGGGTGCCGTGGGGCACCGCGCCACGCTGGGTTGGGGCGTGGACGGACTCGTCTCGCTGTCTCTCGAGCGCGACGCCTACGAGCTGCGTCGCGTCGAAGACGGAACCGCGTTGGCGCGCGTCGCCCGCTCTACGAATGCGGACCGAGCGATCGCCGTGGCGCCGGTGCCGGCGTCGCCGCTGCTGGCGGTGTTCGGCGCGGACGCGCTGCTCGTCGACTTGCGCAGCGGCCGGCGGACAGAGCTCGTCGACGAGGGGGGGCAAGCCCTGAGCACGTCGGGCGTCGTCGCCATGCGGCCTGACGGGGGCGAGCTCGCTGCATCGCGGTCGGGGCAGGTACTGCGCTGGAGCTTGCCGTCGGGAGCCTATCTCGGACAGTGGGAGGCCTGCCGCGATCGCGAGCACGGAGCCGTGACAGCGCTCGCGTACGAGCCCGGGAGCGGTCGGCTCGTAGCCGGCTGTAGCGACGGCTCGGCCGAGGGTTTCCTGGCGATCTGGGAGCCCGACACGGACGGACCGCCGAGTCGCGTGCCGATCGCGGCGCAGCTCCGCTCGCTCGCGTTTCATCCGCAGGAGCAGCGCCTCTTCGTCGGGCAGCAGAACGGCGACATTCGCGTTCTCGAGAGCCAGCGGCTCGAGACGCTGGTGCTGCTGCGCGGCCACTCTGGCCCTGTCGGCGCGCTGCGGTTCACGCCCGACGGCGACACCCTGGTCTCGTGCGGCGGCGAAGGCACGGTGCGCTTCTGGACCGCCGACTGATCCCCGCGTTCAGCTCTCGCCAAGCTCGCGCAGCAGCCAGATCCGCGCCATGCGCCAGTCGCGCTCGACGGTCGCTTCGGAGATCTCCAGTGCTCGCGCGACGTCGCGGATCGTGAGCCCGCCGAAGAAGCGCAGCTCGACGACCCGCGCCTGGCGTGCGTCGCGCTCCGCGAGGCTGCGCAGCGCGTCGTCCAGCTCGACGAGGTCGACGGAGCGCTCGTCGTAGATCTCGTACGCGTCTTCGATGGGCAGGCGCTTGCGATCGCCCCCGCGCTTGTCGCGGCCCTTCCGCCGCGCGTGGTCGACGAGCACGCTGCGCATCGCCCGTGCACCGAGCGCGAGGAAGTGCTCGCGGCTGGCGAAGGTGCGCGGCGCTCCCTCCGACTCCGATCCGCCAGGTCCCAAGAGCCGGAGCCACACGTCGTGCACCAGCGCAGTCGTCTGCAGCGTGTGCCCCGGCGCCTGCCGGCGCAGGCTGGCGCTCGCTAGGCCCTTGAGCTGAGCCGCGAGCACTTCGTAGAGCTGCGAATCGGTCCGCGTGTAGCCGTTGGTCGAATTCGGGAGAGTCACGGTCGGTCGAGCACCGGATGGGTCTGGGAGGGCACCGGATCCAGACATCCTAAGGCCTCTTCTTGCAGCGTGTTGTGGACCCCGCGCAGATTCGATTGAGGGAGCTACGGGCTCCATGACGGGGACCCCTCTGCGGAAGCGGAGGTGATCTGCCGGAAGGCGCGAGCGAAGCCTCGTCCCCGGTGGCGATGGAACTCGCGCCGAGGTCGACGCTCGAAGGCTGGCTACGCGCGCTCGGGAGCCCCGGATGCAGAGGCGGAGGACGAGAAGCCGCAGCTCTGCCGCGATCGTGCTGTGGCGAATGCGCAGTAGCGCAGGACCGGCACGCCTCCGGTCGGGAAGTCGATTCGTGTCCGTGACTCGGGCGAAGCCGCCGACTGCGGCCCGCCGCCGCAGCAAACAGTCTGCTCCGCAAGCCCCCTCGCGCCACGGGTTCGAGGCCGAGGGGCCGACCGCGTCACCAGGCGAGGCCACTTTCCGCCTTCCTATGCAGGCAGCCTCAAGGCCTTTTCAGTCAATGACTTGCACCCACAGGCCAGACCCAATCGCAGCGAGCGTGAGGGCTTCACTGCGCGGACAACGAGGACTCCTGAGGACGTGTCTGGTCGGGAATCGTTTTCGGCGACGCCTCCCCACCAAACCCCACATCTATAGAGAACCTCACCATGAAGATGACCCCCCTCCTCGGTTGCCTCGCCGCCTTGGCCGGCCTGACACTGGGCTCGAGCCCGGCCCACGCGCAATCCCCCTACCGAGCCGAGATCACCTGGGAGATCGGCGCGGGAAGCGGCTTCGTCAGTGGAGGGTCGATGACCTCGCCGTTCATCGCCTCCATCAGCGGAGCCTGCGACGGCTTGCCCTTCTCCCCGTTCAACTGCGCCCAAACGCAGTACGAGGAGAGAGCGGGGGCCACGAGCGCCCCTGATCGGCTGAGTGGCTACGGGTTGGGCTATGCGGAACCCGCGGTCTCAGCGACCGGGCAGGGCATCGCGAGCTACGTCTTCACCGACGTCGTCTTCACCGACACGGCGAGCCCGGGCGCGGTCAACCCGACGTCCGTCGCGCTCGACTTCACCGCCGCGGTCGACCTGCTCTCGGGCAACGATCCGAGCAGCGCGAAGCTGCGCATCACCGCGACGTTCATCGATCCGAACGGTCTGGGCCCGGTTTGGAGTTCGCAGCCTTACTCCCCGAGCGGCGGCATTCCCTTCACCGTGGTCTCCGATTCACTCAGCGTGAAGACGGCAACCACCTACGAGCTGCGCATCGACGCCTTCTTCTCCGGAGGCGGCAACCAGGGCGCCTACGGCGCCTCCACCGGCTGGGTCGATTGGAGCAGCGTGCCGTTCGTGCTGAACGCCGGCATCACGGCCGACTCGGCGCAGGCCGGCATCGTGAACAACGTCCGCTCGGTCGCCTCGCCCCAGATCACTCCGTTCGTGGGCTCGGACTGGCCGCTCGTCGCGGGCTCGGGCGCGAACCTCTACTTCGCCGACGGCCAGGCCGGGAGCCTCGGCGTCTACCTCGTCGGTGGACTCCCGACCGGGTTAGGGGTCCCGTTCGGGCCCTGGGCCATCCTCGGCATCCTCCCCAGCCCCCTCGTCTCCGTACCGTTCATCGCGGATGGCGCCGGGAGTCACACCCTGCCCTTCACGACGTCACCGGCGGTCTCGGGCGTCTCGCTCGGACTGCAGGCCTTCCAGCTCTACCAGGGCTCCCCGTTCGAGTGGTACAGCAGCAACGTGTGGACGCTGACCTTCCAGTAGGGAGGTAGCGAGCCCGGGCTATGAGCACCCCACTCGGGCCACCCATACCGTCGCTCTCGATCGAGCTGCGTCGTGGCACGTCGCTGAGGTGGGTTCTGGGTTCGACCCCTCTTGCCTTGGCGCTGCCTACGAGCCTGCAGATCGCGGTGGCTCACTACCGTCCGGGCCAGTCGGCCCTCGGCGGGCTCAGCCTCGAAGACCTAGTCGCCGCCGGGAAGGGGCTCCAAGGGGCCCCTTCCCGAACAGGACCTGCACCAGGCCGAGCGGCAGTTGGCTTTGGAGGATCGAAGCCACGGTGAATCTCGATCGCGACGTCAGGGCGCCGACGAGAGCGCGCGCACGATCGCCGGCCAGGAGACACCGAGCGCAGCGAGAGCCCTCAGAATCCGATCGACCGTGATCGACGGATAGCCCGCCTCCAGCTTGGAGACCTGCGCCTGCGAAGTGCCGATCCAACCGATAGATCAGCTGGCACTGCTTGCCCTCGTCGCGGACACAGAGCTCGAGGCATTGCGGGCCAGCGAAGAGCATCGACCGCGGGATCGGCATCCCGGTCTGCTCACCGGACCGCAGCACCCACAACGCGCCGTCGAGGTCTCGCCGAGCCTCGCGCCTACCGGCGGCGTCTTGACCTGGCTACCACCGATCCATCGGAGCGGCTTCGCCGCGAGCCGGAGCATCTGCCGGATGCCGCGTAGCTCAGCACCTGCGGCCCGGAATCGGCCGGATAGCCCCGGGGGCTGGCCACCTCTCACGAGCGTCCCGGGGCTGCCTGGTCTGGATCGATCTGGCATCCGCGAGCATCACCCGCCCCGCCCAGCTCCGCCGCTCAGACGTCGTCCGCGATCCGGTGGCTCGTGCTCCGGCCCCCCGCCCTCGTTCTGGGAGAGGAGGCCGCGCTCCAGAAGATCGCGGATGTCGCGCAGCGCTGTGTCGCTCGAGCACTTCGCGAGCTTGGCGTACTTGGACGACGTGAGCTTGCCTTCGAACCCGTCGAGGAGCCGGTTCAGCATCCTGCGCTGCCGTTCGTTCAACGACCGATCGGCGACCTGGGCGTCCACGGCCTCGGGTCTCGATACTGGGGGCGCGGCCAACGTCTCAAGACAGCCGCCTCCCGTTTCGGTCCTGCAATCGGCAGCCGAAGTGAGTCCCAGAGGCATTCCTCGGCGCAAAGGCCCGTGGCGCCACCATAGGGCGCATGAGTAGGCCGGGGCTCGTCACCCCAAACGAAGCCATGTAGCCCCGACACTCTCGACAGCGCCGCCGAACTCTGATCGCCGCAAGCCCAGACAAGATCATGGTCATAGGGAATGGCGCGATCGCTACACCCCGCCGCTCGAACCACAACTGCTCAGGAAAGCCAAGCAAGGTCGGGGACGGGCAGACGGGGCCGGGCGTCGACGGATCGAGGGGCTGGGCCGGGCGGGGTCGCGCGAGAGGGGGTGATCGGCCGAGTCTTGGCCGAGCGGTAAGCCCCTCGCACGACCTGGGCTGCGAGCCGCCGACCACAGTTGATGGCCCAGGACCGAGTCCCCAATTAACAAACCGTGGCGCGCGCGGCGGATACCCTCTCGCGGACTTGATGCGACGTCGCGCTGTGCGCTGCCCACCCCCCAATCGAGCCGGGTCTGCGAGATGCGCGGATGTCGTCGCGCCGGAATCCTCCGGTGCTGAAGATCGGGCCATGCCACGGCGGCCCCGCCCCCTCTAGACGATCTAGGTTCGACCGACGGAGAAACAGATGGATGACGGTCGAGAATTGAAGAGCTTTGTGCGGGGCTTCGTGGCTCCGCTCCTTCTCGTTCTCGGTGGGGGCGGCCTCCTGGCGCTCGCCCGAGCGACGGACAGTACGATCATCGGTGTCGCTGGAATCGCCTTCGTCGGGGTCGGTCTGGTGTGGATGTTCATCTCCTGCGTCCGCAACGGGATCGACTTCTTCGGCCTCTAGCCCGGACTGTTCATGAACACGCACTCGAAACAGCCCAATCGGCCGGCCGTGCCGGCCTCTCGGCCCCTGCCGGCACTATGCGAACGCCGGCGTGCTCGACGACCCGTAGGGGTCGCCTGCGCGGCCGCCGTCCGCAAAGTGCCGGCAGGAACCGAGCTGGGCAGTTTCGAGCACGTCTTCATGAATAGTCCGGGCTAGTGTCCTGGATCAGAAATTCGGCGTCACTGCCCGGAGGTCCGATCGATGCTGGCTAGGCGCGCCGACGACGCGTATCCGCTGCGATACTCGGAGGAGGCGCAACGACGCCAGCGGCGATCGGAGCCCGGGAAGTGACGCCGAATTTCTGATCCAGGACACTAGCCGACGGCCTGGTTGCCGACGGAGCCACACCCCGCAGCAGCCCTTTCCGTTGGTCGCAGGTCGATCAGTCCACCTATCGCGCGGCCTCCGTCTCGGTCCGACCCGCTCCCGTGCCGCTCGAAAGTTGCGGGGACTCGGCTGAGCGCCATCCGGCCCCAATCACTCGCTCGCTCGCACGATCGACACCCGGTCTGCGCCGACTCTCAGCCGAGACCGCCGCTATCGGGCGGCGCGGGCACGACGGCCTCGTCAGGCGGAGCCCATCCAACGGACGATCCGGCCGCCGTCTGGCCCGCTGGACACATCCCCGTAGCCGCGAAGGTGAGCGCTTGGCGTCCGAGCACCCGGTCCACGCTCCCGCGGCGGTGGCGGCCGTGGATCGATGCGGTGCGTGACGGTGCGAGTTGACGCGCGGACACGCCTTTCCCGCTGACACCGGCCGAGGCTCTGGACCTCGGCGGCGAGCCGCCGGCGCAGGTCGTCGGTGAGGCGCAGGCGGCAGCTCCCCTGAACCTCGAGCGGTGACCTCCTCCCCAAGTTCCGACCAGGAGTCGATGCGATCGCCGCGGTTGCCCTTCTTGTCTCAGCTACGGGTGATCTGCCAGCCGCTCCGATTCGGGCCGAGTCGATGGACCCCATGACCCACCCACCCTCGATCACCGGCGCGTCTCGGCGAGCGCCCAGGCGTACTCCGGCGCGATGGGCGCAGGTGTCGTCGCCCCCAATTCGCCCCATGCGCGGAGCGACCAGTGCGGTTCTCGCAAGAGCTGGCGGCCCAGCAGGACCAGGTCCGCGCGTCCCTCGGCGACGATCGCTTCGGCCTGGGCCGGTTCGGTGATGAGGCCCACGGCGCCGGTCGCGATACCGGCGTCCTTCCGGATCCGCTCCGCGAACGGCACCTGATAGTCCGGTCCAACCGGAATGCTGGCGTCCCGCGTGGCCCCGCCGGTGGAGCAGTCGACGAGGTCCACCCCCTCCTCCTTCATGCGACGGGAGGCCTCCACCGAGTCGTCGAGCGACCAGCCGCCCTCGACCCAGTCGGTGCACGAGAGCCGCACGAAGAGCGGGGCGTCCTCGGGCAGGACCGCGCGGACCGCGCGGACCGTCTCGATCAGGAACCGCACGCGGCCCTCGAACGAGCCTCCGTAGTCGTCCTCGCGCTCGTTCATGAGCGGCGACAGGAAGCTGTGGCCGAGGTAGCCGTGCGCGAAATGCAGCTCGACCACGCGGAAGCCCGCGGCGATCGATCGCTCGGCCGCCGCCGCGAACGCGTTGGTGACCTCGTGGATCTCAGGCACGGTCAGCTCGTGTGGCACCGGGCCGTCCGAGCCGTATCGTTTCGCCGTCGGGCCGACGGGTAGCCAGCCGCCCTCCTCGAGCGGCACATACCGGTTCCGCTGCGGGTGGAGCGGGCGATGGCGGGACCCCTTGACTCCGGCGTGCGCGAGCTGGATGCCGGGCACCGCGCCGTTCGCGGTCACGAAATCGGTCATGCGGCGCAGCGCGGGCACGTGCTGGTCTTTCCAGATGCCGAGGCAGTTCGGCGTGATGCGTCCCTCGGGCACCACGCCGGTGGCCTCCGCAATCAGCAACCCCACGCCGCCGACGGCGCGCGCGGCGTGGTGCGCGAGGTGCCAGTCGTTCGCGAAGCCATCCTCGCTGGAGTACTGGCACATCGGCGACATCGCAACCCGGTTACGCAGGGTCACCCCGCGGAGCTGGAGCGGGGTGAAGAGGCTCGGGCTTCCGGCCCGGCGCTCGCCCTCCTGCGCCCGAGACCATCCGATCCTGGTCGCGGTCGTGGCGGCAAGACCGACAGCCAGTGCGGATTGGAAGAAGAGCCGTCTGTTCATGATCTCGTCGTCGTCATCGAGGGCGCTGGACTCCCTCCCCTGAGAGCGATGCAGGCCAGGCTAGCAAGGTGCTGGCCGTCGTCCGGCCGCTGCCCGGCTTTGGTGCAGTACTCGGGTTCGCTCGAGGGGTCCGGAGACTCAGGCGAGTCCCGCGCTCCCCTACCGCACGTAGCCGAGCTGCCTCAGCATCTCGAGCTCGTCCGGTGAAGAGAGCGTCGACGTTTCGGTGGAGGCGCCGGCGTCGAGCCAGAGCAGGGCCTGGTCGAGCTTCGGTCCAGAGACATCGTCCGCATCGAGGGCGGGGATCTCGTCCCGGGTGAGTGCCAGCGGAAGCGATCGAGAGCGGTCCGCGTTGCCGAGGAGGGCGCCGGCCTCGAGGGGCTGACCGTCGAGGCGGACGTCGACATCTAGCTGCTGCCCGCGGCCCCAGAAGACGAGCTCCCAGCGCGAGTCCTCGAGGGTGGTGTCGAGGACCAGGCTCCGGCGGTCGAGGTCCAGCTCGACGTCGGCCTCGGGCGTAGCGGGTCGGGTGGTGAAGTTGGCGTCGAAGACGTCGTCGGTCCCGATCGAGACGGTCAGGCGCTGACCCGGTCGGCCGACGACGCGCAGGTGGTAGCGCCCGAGCTGGAGGTGCTCCCAGCGGAACCGCTCGAGCTCCCTCCGCGCTCGCTGGACGAGCTCCGGATGCTGCGCCGCCACGTCCGTGACCTCGCCGGGGTCGTGCGCCAGATCGAACAGGGCCTCGGTCCGGAAGACGGGGTCGTGGAAGTACTTGAAGTCGCCCAGCACCCAGGCCTTCTGCGCCGAGCTGTCGTAGGTCGGGCTCTCGATGAAGTACGACTGCTCTTCCTCGAAGTCTCGCGCGAGCAGGTCAACGCCGTGGAAGTAATCGGGCCGCTCGAGCCCCAAGGCGGCCAGGACGGTCGGCATGAGGTCAATGGAGGCCACCGCGGTGTCGACGACCCGGCCCTCGTCCCGACCGGGGATCCGCAGCAGCATCGGAACATGGACCTGGTCGTCGTAGAGCGTGTACCCGTGGTGGTAGTAGCCACGCTCGCCGAGCGCTTCGCCGTGGTCCGCGACCAGCGCGACGATGGTGCGCTCCCATTGGCCACTCTTCACCAGGGCATCGAGCACCCGGCCGATGGCGGCGTCGGTCTCTGCGATCTCGGCGTCGTACAGGTCGCTCACGAAGCGCCGGTCGGCGCCCGAGAGCTCGGGCGCCGGCGTCGGGCCCTCGAACGCCCGCCGTCCTGGCTCGTGGAGGGCCTGGGTGGGCACGGACCTCCGTGCGGAGAAGCGGCCGACGTAGTCCGCATCGGTGAACTCCTCCCAGAAGGACGGCTCCGTCGCATACGGCAGGTGGGGATCCATGACGTGCCAGAACAGGAGCCAGGGCGTCGTCCGGTGCGCGTCGATGAACTCAGCAGCGAGGCTCGCGTCGTCCTTCGCCGACTCCCGTGCCCAGCTGAAGTGATACCCCTCGAAGCCCTGGTCGAGGCCGTACCTGGGTGACAGCAGACCATTGGCCACGATGCCGTGCGTCTCGTAGCCGGCGCGCGCGAGGAGCTCGGCGAGGGACGTGGTGCCGGGGTCGATCCCGGTCCACTCCCCGTGACCGCCGCGGCCCGCCCCGTGCGCGGACGGGTAGAGCGAGGTCAGGATCGACGCGAAGGAGGGCAGCGTCCACGGCGCCTGCGACCGGGCCTTCTGGAATCGGATCCCCTCACGGGCGATGCGCTCGAGTTGAGGAGTCGTGGGACGTTCGTACCCCAGCGCGCTCACTCGATCGGCACGGAGGGTGTCGACCCCGATCAGCAGCACGTTGAGGGCGTCCGGCGCCCCGCTCCCCGGCTCGATACGCGGGGTCCCGAGGACCACCGCGTCCAACGGGTCCTTCGAGCTCCCCGGGGCGTCGCGGCTCTCGAACGACAGCACTCCCGTCTGCCCGCCATGGGCGGTCAGATCGAGCTCCACGGACTGCCAACCCCGGTCCTTCTCATTCTGCTTCGGGTCGAAGTCAACTGCGCCGACCTCGGTCAGCTCGCCGCCGTCGGGTCGGAAACGGACGACGATCCGCGCGCCGTCGCCCGGCGCCTCGAAAGCGTCAGGCAGCATCCCGCAGTGGAAGCGGAGTCGGGGCGCGGTCTTCGCCGGGGGCAGGGTGAGCGGAAAGGAGAGCGTCGAAGGCGGCGGGAGCAGCACCGCATCCCGGGCCTCCTCCGCGCGGATGCCGGCCCGCGGGAGCAAGGCACGGATCCGCCACGGGGTCGAAACCTGCTCGCCGTCCCGGGCTGCGTGGAGCCCTCGCAAGTGATCCCAGAGGTCCGCCTCGGTGAGGGGTGTGTGCCGCACCGTGAGGTCGTCGAAGCGTGTGACCGACTGGCCGCTGCCATCGTCCTGGTGTCGGAGCTGCAGCTCGAGGGTGCCTGTCTCGGACCGGGTCACGAAGGAGACGGAGAACCGATCCCACCCGGAGGGATCGCTCTGGCGTGAGACTCGGTGGGTCGGTGCGAGGCTTCGAATGAACGACTGGACGCTTCCCGGGTCCTCGACCTCGCCCCGGTGCTCGAGCACGCGCAGCGCCTCGCGCGTCGACGCGGAGTCCTGCTGTCCGTTGTGATCCAGTCGGACGCGCCCCGTGATGTCGTAGCGAGCGAAGCCGTGAGCCGGGACCAAGAGGACGGCGGCTCCGGCCTCGCCGGGAGCGAGGGGACCGACGGCAAGGCCGGCCCCCATCCCGCCTGCCCCGTCGCCGATGCCGAGGCGCCCGTCGTCGTCGACGACCTCGGACCCCGGTTCGTCAACGACCATCCACATGCGTCCAATGGTCCTGTCTTCGAAGTCAGCCAGGACGACGGTCTCGGTAGCAGGCGGGGCGTCCGGTCGCGACGGGGTCTCCAGGGTCGCGCTGTCCATCAGGTCGAAGAGCCGGATCCGGTGCGGCGACGGGGCCGGTTCACGGTCCGCACATGCCGGAGCGAAGAGGAGCAGCGCGAGAGCAGCGTAGCGCATCATTGGAGAGTCTCCCGAGGGGGGTGGCGGCGGTCATTCTGCCGGTCGAGAGCGCCGACGGTGGGAGGAATCGCGACGAGGCGCGGGGCCCCGGAGAATGGAGGGAGCCGCCCCCCTGCTCGAGAGAAGCGGCTCGTCATGTTCTGCCGTGGAAGCCGCGGCGCCTACCAACCGAAGACGTGGTTCAGTCCGTTGGTCATCGCGAGGTGGAGCGGGCCGGCCGCGCCCGCGTCCATGAACATGACCTGGTAGTAGGCACCGACTCCGCACAGGTCCGGGTTGGCCTCCATCTGCCACTTGAGCGTGAGCGATCCATCGCCGGCGACCGGCGTGGCGAGGAAGATCACCGACACGGGATTGACGAGGAGCAGGCCGTCGTCGAAGGGGAGCTCGATCGGTTCGAAGCCGAGCAAGAGGATCGGACTCGCACCAGGCAGGGCTTCCTTCATCTTGATCCCGACCATCTGGCCGGGGACCGGCTGTGCGATCGAGTCGAGCGTCGGCACACCCAGCGTGCCCGCCTTGCCCTTGCCGTAGGTCGCGGACTGGGCCTCGTTGCTGCAGACGACCCATTGATCGTGGTCCAGACCCGCCGGATCCGACATCGCGCCAGCAGGGGCGGCGAGGGACAGCACGAGACAGTCATCGGCCTTCAGCTGGACCGACGGAATCGTGTACTGGATCGGCTCGCTGATGCAGGCGCAAGAGAACTGGCCCCAGGCATTCTCGACCGGCTGGCAGAACATCTTGGCCACGGTCTCGCCGCCGCAGCTGATCACGGCGCACGTCTGCTCGACGCACGCATCTCCACAGCCGGACGAAGGGGCGATCAGCCACGGTCCGCACCACGTCTCGAACACGGTGGTCTTGCCGCCCTGCTCCATGACGATGTCGGTCCGCAGGTCCAGCGGCGGGATGCTGGTGTTGAAGGCTTGGCGGTACTCCACGACGATGTCGTAGGTGTCCGGGATCCCCGCGACCGGCTTCAGCTCGACCGAACTGAAGGAGCGGTCGTAGAAGGTCGGGCTGGCGGTGGTCTCGACGACGAAGTCGTCGCTCGTGTCGAGCTCAGGCTCCGCGCCGGCGGCCGGGGTCAAGGTGACGAAGATCTGATCCCCCGGTTCGAACATCGACGTGGGGACGGCGGGGAACTTCGTGGTGATCCACGGGAACTGGCCGTGGACGACGCCATCTCCCAGGCAGATCAGCTCGACGGTTTGATCGTCCACCAAGCCGGTTCCGCAGGGCTGTCCATAGTTGTCCTCGGAGCAGACGCCGGCGCCGGGATTCGCGAGCACCCGAACGGTCCGGGTCTCGGAGTAGTTGCCGACCCGGATCTCGACGTCGGTCGAGAGGTCGAGGGTCTCCGAGGAGGCCTCACTGACGAACGCCGTCCAGACGACCTCGATGTCGAGCCCTACTGCCGCGGAACCACTTTGGGTCGGCCCGAAGAGAGTCCGACCAACAATGCCGAGACGGCCCAGGTCCTCTGCCCGGGCGAGACCAGGCAGGAGAGATCCGAGGAGGACGAAGAGAAGAGCGAAGCGACGAATGGACGACATGATGAATCTCTCGAGTTTGTTTGACGCCTACACCATCGCAGGCATGGACCTACGCCGCAGGGGAGGGCAGGGGCCGACAGGAAAACTCGGAATTCCGGTGCGCGGGCGAGGGTCCATGCCCCGCTCGCCGCCCCCTCCTGGTCGAGGCGCTCGCTGACGGTTGCTACCAGTGCCCCTGACTGGATGTGCCTGGATCGCCCATGCTCGACCTCCGCCCCCCGGCTGGTTCCCGGGGCGCCGAGGATCCGGGCGGACAGGATGCGGCGCCAAGATAGGGGCCCAGAGACGGGCCCAGCCTGCAGAGCCAGCGTCCGCTTCTTCCTCCCGAACTTCAGCGACGAGTGCGGGCGGACGAGGTCTTCGAATCAGCGCAGGAGTTCGAGCGCTCGCGCAGGCTCGCTTCGGAGCGGCACATGGCCGTCGACTTCGGCTGCAGGCAGGCGACGGAACGCCGGATGGTCGGGTTCAGCCGCTCGACGTAGGACATGTTGATCGTCTTCGAGTCAATACTCACCTGGCCAGGTCGACCCCTTCTCGACCCTCGAGCCCCTGGGTTGGATCACGACCACCGAGCGATCCAGACTAGGATCTGCCCATGGACGACTACGCCAGCACCGGTCTCGTGTTCTACCTCTTCGGCCTCTTCTGCGCGTACTGGGCCCAGCAGACGGAGCGCAGTGCCTGGCTGTGGTTCTTCCTCGGCTGGTTCTTCGCGCCGATCACGGGCATCGACCTTCTGATGAAGAACTCCGAGGGGCGTGTGAGAGCGGGTCGTCCGGACGGATCGTCGATGCAGTAGATGGCAGGGGAGCATCACCTGCAGCGTCAAGTGCCTGTGGCAACAGTTGGCGACGCAGCACCTGCGGCGCGCCGGACCGGCCAGGGTCTGCGCCCTCGGAGGGTCCGCGGCATGTCACTGATGGCGCAAGCGCTTACGAGGTGAGCACGCGTCCAGAAGCAAGGCTCGACGACCTACATCAGGAGCCGACGGCCGATCCGTTCTCCCTTGGACCCGAGTCGCCCCGACGCACGCGGCGACGGATCGATCGGACCAATGCTGCTTGGCTCCCCTGCCGACCTCGTCGGCCGGAACCTCAGAGACGCCGCCCCGGTGGTCGTCCGACGCGCAGTCCCTGCACCCCTCGTCGGACTCACATCTGGCGAGCTCTTGCGTCAGGCGCTCTTGCGGGCTCCCCGGCGCATGTCGAGCGGCGTCACTCCGGCCGCGGCAAGCCGCTCGAGGTAGCGCTCGATCGCCTGGCCGGAGCCGTTCAGCGCGATCGCCGACACGGCGCCGCCGTCGGCCAGATCCTCCGTAGCCAGGCTCGCAACCTCCAACCCGCAGGCCACTGCGCTCCGCACCAGGTCGGTCTTGGGCGCGCTCTTGCACTCGGGCCTGACAAGCAGCGTCAGCCGATGTTCCGCCGGCTGTGACAGCAGGCGCGCGAAGACTCGGAACAGGTCGGTGTCGGTAAGCATGCCGAGAAGCCCACTGTCGTCGACCACGGGCAGCCCGTGGATCCGATGCTCGAGGAAGACACGGGCCGCGTCCTCCACATGCTCGTTGGGTCCGATCGTGATGACCTTGCGTGTCATCACTTTCGCAACCAGCGGATCCCAGGCGTCCGTCCTATCGGCCTGTCCGACGGTCGCGGGAAGAGCGCGGAGCAGGTCGCGGTCCGTCACGATGCCCACCAGCGCGCCCCCTTCAATCACGGGCGCATGCCTGATGCGGGCGGCCCGCAGCTGCCGGAGAGCGGCGCTCGCACGCACTCCCGGCTCGAGGCTCACCGACTCGCGGGTCATGTGATGGCGCACGAACACCCCGAGTGAATCGACCGATCGAGCGCCGCCAGTGAAGTCGAATGGGCGCGGGGAGTAGAGCGCGGTTGCATACCGCAGAACGGCGGCTGCCAGCCGCCCCTTCGGCGGTTCTCGAGCGCTCATGGGGTCGAAGCCTGGTTGCGCGAGCTCGTGGATCCGGTTGAAGACCTTGCAGCCGATCACTGGCCTCGGCCGCCGCCCCTTCGAGCAGCGAATCCGCGGTCCCTCGCCTGGGGCGCAGTACGTAGGCTCCTGCTGAACGCGGTTGGCGGCTCGCCCCTGGTGCGCGGCACCCCAGGCTCTGACCGAGGACGATCGTTCACAGGTTGTTCACGGGTGCCGCGTCTCCTGTACCGGTCCCCGTCAACGTCCACACGAGACCCACCTTGTTTCGAGCTTTGATCCTCTCCGCCGCCGTGGCTCTGCTTCCGGCCACCTGGGCCGGCGCCGGACCAGGGCTCGACGCGAGCCTCTCGGAAGACTCGATTGTCCCCTTGTGACCCGCGACGGCCAGCGCGACGACGACCGGTGCGCGCGCCACCCCCCTCCGATCGCAGAACCCGATCGCAGAACCCGATCCCGATCGAGCGCGTCAGCAGTCCTGCCGATCCAAGCGCGAGACCTGGCCACGGCGGAGCCGCCCCACGTCGCCTTCAGACACGGACTTTCGGGTCGAGCGAGCCTCAGGATGAGCCAGCCGCGCGGCCCAGCTCCGCTGGCCAGACGTCGTCCGCGATCCGGTAGCTCGGGCTCCGTCGCCCGCCCGGTCGCGCCACGGCTCGAAGTAGCGCCGAGGCCCACCTGGACAGCGACCGGGTCGTCGGCCGCCATCGGGCGGCGCGCTGGAGACAACGAGCGCGGCGAGAGCCCTGAAGATCCGATCGAGGTGGGGAGCACTTGGGCGCTCTCTCGCAGCGCAACCGCAGCGGAGCTCCGGCTCAGAGCGTTCGCCCCAGCAGCCCGTTCGACGCCGCGACCAGTTGGGGGGCGCCCAGGTCGATGTACCAGACCTGCGTGTACAGCTCCGACCCGCTCGCACTCAACGAGGTGGGCCACGTCCACGGGATCGCCAAGGCCCCCGAGGCCCCGAGGGTCAGGCCGGTCACCAGGCCGTCGTTGGCGGGTACGAGGAGCCCGCCGAAGAGTGGCAGGTTCGCGGCGCTCAGGCCGACGACGACCAGAGCCGGCGCGCTCGCGGCGCCACCGGTGAGCGAGAACGAGACGGAGGCACCGGCCTGCAGACTTCCGGTTCCGGTCCACACGGCCGCTCCAGCGGAGCCCGGAAGGGCCGGACCGACGAGACTCCACTCGGGCGCACCAGATTGGTTCGTGAAGCAGGCGAGGGGCGGTGTCTCGCCGAAGTTGCGGCAGGCCACGGCCAGCTCGGGCCGGCCGTCGCCGCTCAGGTCGTCGACCGCCAGCGCCCGAGGCTGCAGCGGTGTCGAGAAGTCGATCTTCGTTGCGAGCGCGCCGCCGCCCAGGCCGAGCAGGACCGAGATCCGGTCGTGGCTCTCACTGACCACGGCCACGTCCAGCAGACCGTCGGCGTTCAGGTCCGCGATCTCCACCTCTCGAAGATCCCCGACGAGGGGGTACTGGGCCGAGAGGCCCAGCCCGCCGCTCGGCTTGGACAACGCGACCCGCATCACGCTCGAGTACAGCTCGACCGCCACGAGGTCGTCCTTGCCGTCCCCGTTGAGGTCCCCGAGGGCAATCGCCTCGGTGACCTGACCCGTCCCGAGGACATAGTCGCTCGCGAAGGTGCCGTCGCCGTTCCCTCGGTAGACCTTCGCCCCGTCGTAGTGGGAGAACGCGACGTCCATGTGCCCGTCCCCGTCGACGTCGCCGACTGCGACGTCGGTCAGGTGCGTGCCGGCCAGGGAGAGCGGTGCGCTGAAGGTCCCGTCGCCGCCGCCGAGGTAGATCTTCAGGCCGCCGGACACGTTGCAGGCGACCGCCAGGTCCAGGTCGCCGTCTTCGTCGAAGTCGGCGGACTTCAGCGCGAGCGGAAAGCTCCCGGAGGGCAGCGTCTGCCCCACCGCGAACGTACCGCCGCCCTGGGAGAGGAAGATCCGCACGTCGCTCGAGGAGCTGCCCCCGTTGACCACCGCGAGGTCGTCGAGCCCGTCCGCGTCGAAGTCCGCCGCGCAGACGCCCCACGGCGCGCCGCCGGTCGACAGGCTCTTGTCATCGAAATTCGGGTATCCGTCGTTCAGGAGCACGTTCACGACGCCGAACCCACTGTCCGTGCCCCCACACGCCACCGCCACGTCGCGCCGCCCATCGCCGTCGAAGTCACCGCTCGCGGTGTCGAAAGGCGACGAGGACGACAGGTCCGGCGTCGCCTGCAGGGCGAAGGAGACCGCGCTCGACTGAGCGTTCGCGGAGGCGCTGAAGACGAACACGGCGACGGCGATGAGGGGGGTGTTGGTGGGCTTCATGGTGGCGGGTCGGGGGTTCGAAGGACGCTGGTGGTCGCCCTGTGCTGGGCACCTCCACTCGCGCGCTGGAGCGACGTCACCGCCGCGGAGCGACGCGCGGCTGCATCGCGCTCAGGACAGCCTGGTAGGTTCCGCCCGTGGGGTCGGATGACAGCCTTGTCATCTCGCCCCGTGATGCGCGGATCGGTCGCCCCCCCCCCGACGCGAGTTCGCCGGTTCCCCAGCTCGCAGCGGCCAGGCGGCGAGGGCACAGGCAGCCCGAGGCTCTGGCCGTCGACCGGCGATCCGAGCCCCCTGGGGTCGCGCACGATCGGCGGTCACTCATCGATGGCCCCTGGCCCGACTCTTGACCAGCCGCGGTGGTCGAAGTCCTTCGCTGCGGAGCCCAACGCCCGATCGACGCCGCTCGCAATGCTCGCGAGCTGGGGACGCGGTCTTCAGCCAGGCTGAACGAGTTCGACTAGTGTCCTGGATCAAGTAGCGACCGCGGAGGTGACGGCCGCGGCCCAATCGCTACTCCTCGACTGCGATCAGGGCGACTGATGGTGGCCCGTGAGGCAACCCCCAATTCAGGCTCACGAACTTCTCGGATCTGCGATCGGCTGGCGTCATCCAGGGGCCCGCGAGAGCGCCCTGCGACCAACGAGCAACGGGGGAGGCACCGAGCGCGCCCCTCGCGCCACCTCCCTCACTCTCCACCACCGGCTAGAACGTCCCGATGGTGATGTCGAGCGCGTTGGCGAGCACGATCTCGAGCCCGGAGCCGATCGATCCGCCCTGAGTCGGGAGCGTCACACCGACGATGTCCCAGTTGACGGGGATCGGCACCGCCAGGGGCGTGCCCGGCGAGCTGGTCACGACCGACAGCGGCGAGATCCCGACCAGGACCGTGCCGAGGGGCGAGGGGAAGTCGCTGGCGACCGCTCCCACGGCGAGGAAGTCGATCGTCGCGCCGGGCAGGAAGGACGTGTGGTCGATCACGGGATCCCAGATGCTGCCGATCACCGGTCCGCTCGTGACGCCGGGCAGGAACGCGGCCGGGTTGGGAGGAGCTCCGAGCCGGACCACCTCGCTCGCCTCCACCGGCGCGCAGACGCGGAAGGCGTTGCTGCTGAAGCGGCCGCCCACGTAGACGAACCCCGCGCCGTCCACAGCGACGCCACGGGAGTTGGAGAGCGTGTTTCCCGCACCGTCGCCCGTCCCGTCGATGATCTCGGTCACCAGCCCGCTCGGCGTGATCTGGAAGGCGTTGTGGGTATCGAAGCCCGCCACATGCACGTTGCCCGCGGCCTCCACCGCGATGCTGATGGGGTCGCCGAGCGGGTTACCCAGGCCATCTCCCGTTGCATCGGCGATCTCGGTGGTCGACCCGCCCGCCGTGATTCGGGAGGGCAGAGGGCTCCGGGCCGGCCGGCCAGGACGGGCTCGAAATCGAGGTACCGGCGCAGGTCCTGCGCCAGCTCGGACGCGGACGCGTAGCGCCTCCCGGGCTCCTTCTCGAGCGCCTTCAGGCAGATCCAGTCCAGGTCGCCCGACAGCTGGCGCACCAGCGCGCGCTCGTCCGTCCCGTGCAGCGGGGCGATCGCCGTCGCGGTGCCGATCTGGCGTCTGAGCCGCGTACTCGGCGTCGGCGCCTCCTGGTCGCGGATGGTCCGCTGCACTTCCGAGAAGCCCAGGTCCCCGACCGAGCCCAAGTCGAAGGGCAGGAGCCCACTCACGAGCTGGTACAGCACGACGCCCAGCGAGTAGATGTCCGAGCGCGTGTCGACGTCCACGCCGGTCGGATCCGCCTGTTCGGGGCTCATGTAGTCGAGCGTGCCGACGATCTGCCCGACCATCGTGTGCCGCGTCCGGTCCACCAGGCGCCCGGTTGTGGCCCGAGCAACGCCGAAGTCGATGATCTTGGGCACGTCCTCGCCGTCCCGCCGCGCGACCAGCAGGTTGGAGGGCTTGAGGTCGCGGTGGACGAGGCCCTTCTGGTGGGCGTGCTGCACGCCCTCGCAGACCCGAATGAAGAGCTCGACCCGCTCGCGGGTCGAGAGGGTGTAGCGGTCGCAGTGCGCCGTGATCGACCCCCCGTCGACGTACTCCATCACGAAGTAGGGGCCACCCTCCTGCGTAGCACCGCCGTCGAAGACCTGTGCGATGTTCGGGTGCGACATCCGGGCCAGGGCCTGACGCTCGGCCTCGAAGCGCGCGACGACCTGCGCGCTGTCCATCCCCCGCCGAATCAGCTCGAGGGCTACGCGCCGCACGACGGGGGCGGTCTGCTGCGCGGCGTAGACGTCGCCCATTCCGCCCTGGCCGATTCGCTCGAGCAGCTCGTAGGGTCCTATGCGGGTGCCGGGAACTAGCGGAGCCCCCCCGGCGAGCCGCGTGACGGCGTCCTCGCCGGCCAGTCCCGACAGCAGACGTTCGAGCTCCGACCTCAGGGGCGTGTTCCCACCACACTGCCGCTCGACGAAGGCCGCCCGCTCGACGGGCGCCCGCTCGCACGCCTGATCGAAGAGGCTCACCAGGCGATCGCGGTCCTCGGGCAAGAGGCCCTCGCTCACCGTCCGCTCGCTCGTCCAAGCATGGGCCCCAGCCTATCCGCTTCGCAGCGACCTCGCCGGCATCCGGGACCCTCGGGACTGCTCAGCGAACACTCCGGATCGCCGAGGTACCGGAGTCGGCCACGGCACTCCCTCCACCCGCCGTCGGCCGATGGATCGGAAGCTCGCCCCGAGCACCGATCCGTGCACCGGCGCCTCAATCCTGCGCTGCGTCGCTGCTGTCGCTCTCGGGCGACACGCCCCCATCCACGGCCTCGGCCGGCTGGAGCGCCTCCAGGACGGACGTGGCCAGCAGGATGCCCAGATGGGTCTCCTCGTCGTGAACGACCTGGGCGCCCGCGTCGGCGATCTCACTGTAGTGGCGGTTGTAGCGGGCCCGCGCGACGATCGCCGCCTCTGGCGCGATGAAGCGCACGATGCGAACGATGTCGACCGCCACGGCCGGCGCCGGAACGGTGACCACCACCACCTTGGAATCACGCACACCGGCGTGGAGCAAGATGTCCTCGTGTTGACCATCACCGAGGAAAGCGGTGAAGCCGAGTCGGCGTGCGCTGGCGACCCCGTGGGGGTTGAGGTCGAGGATCACGACCTGGCCCCCTCCCTCACGCACCTGGTCGCCGACCACGCGCCCGGCCGGACCGAAGCCGATGACAAGCACCTGGTTCTGGGGCGGGGCACCTTCCGGCTCGCTGCCCAGGTCCGAACCACTCGAGCGCAGCAGATAGCCCGCCACCTTGGGGGCCGCCGCCACCAGGAATGGCGTCAGGAACATGGTGATGACCGTGGCGGAGACCAGCAGCAGGAACACCTCGTCGGAGAGCAGGGTCCCGCGCGCGATCTCGGCCATGATGAAGGAGAACTCGCCGATCTGCGCGATGCAGACACCGGCGGCCAGGGCGCTCGCCGCCCCGGCGCCGAACAGGCGCAGGGCGCCCCATGCGACGAGGCTCTTGGTCAGCAGGATCGCGAGCACCGTCGGGAGCAGAATCTGCCAGTTCGCGAGCATCCAAACGGGGTCGCCCAGCGCGCCGATCGAGCTGAAGAACACCGTCACGAACAGCGTGCGAAGGGCCGACATGTCCGCCCGCACTTGAGCCGCGAAGGGCGAGCCACCGAGCAGGATTCCTGCGATGAAGGCGCCGAGGCCGGGTGAGAGGCCCGTCTTGTGGGCGAGAAGGATCGCCCCCAAGGCCGAGACGATGGCCGTGAGCACCGACAGCTCGCGGCTCGCGCTCACCGAGCCGAGCTGGAGGACCCGGGGAACGACGAAGGTGAACACGACGTAGAGAGCCACGGCGGCCAGCGCTGCGAGCAGGAATGCCTGGGCGAGGTTGATCGCGATCGACCCCCCGGAGCCGTCCTGCACGAGGACCGTCACCAGCAGGACGCAGGGGATTACGGCCAGGTCCTGCACCAACAAGACACCGAGGGCGTGGGTCCCGTGGACGCTCTCGAGCTCGTTCCGGGCCTGGAGCACTCGCAACACGCTCGCGGTGCTGCTCAGTGCGATCATCGCTCCGATGACGATGGCCTCCTTGCCAGAGAGACCCAGGGCCGCCGCGCAGCCGGCCCCGACGGCCGCGGTCCCCATGATCTGGGCCACGCCCCCACCGAGGGACACGAAGCCCATGGCCCGCAATCGCCGCCAGGAGAACTCGAGGCCGATCGCGAACAGCAGCAACGCGACGCCCAACTCCGCGAGGAGGTCCACCTCCGTGCCACTGCTGATCACTTGAAGGGCGTTGGGGCCCAGGAGCATCCCCGCGATCAGATATCCCACGATG
Organism: Engelhardtia mirabilis; assembly: GCA_007751255.1. Taxonomy (GTDB): domain Bacteria; phylum Planctomycetota; class UBA1135; order UBA1135; genus Engelhardtia; species Engelhardtia mirabilis. Next base: position 1,720,937 of record CP036296.1, on the reverse strand, counting down.
GCACTCTGCCGGACCCTCTCGCACAGGGCGCCCAGAACGAGGGCGGCGCTCAGGAGCACCGTGAGGTCGACGAGAATCGTCCAAGCATCCATGGGTCGGTCTGCTGCTCTCCCTTCTCCGTCGGGCTCTACGCCCCGCTCCCCCCATCCTGTGATCGGCGCTCCTCACCGTCATCCCGAAGGGCCCGGAAACTCGGTCGGCGGGGCCCCGACGGATCCGCCAGGTCGAGCGAGTCACGCCCAGCTCCGGCGGCGGCGCCGCAGCTCGCCGTGGAGCGCGCAACGTCCTGCGAGCCGCGGCTCGCTGAAACCCGCTAGCTGGATCGGAGCTGCTGGGCGAGGTTCCAACTGGCGCGCCCGAGCAAGGCGACTCCCAGGATCAGCACGCCCCACAAGATGTACGTGTTCCTGGAGCTCTCGATTGGCGCCTGCAGGACCGAGGGACCACCGAGATCTCGGAGCGGACCGAACTGCACGCTCTGCCGAGGCAGCTGGCTACGCTCGGCATCGGAGAGCACCTGCGTCACCGCGCTCCAGTCGAAGCGAGCGGCGGGCGCTTCCCGAGCACCGAAGCCCAAGGTGAACGGCCCAGCACCGCGGGCGACGAAGGCGAGCTGTTGGGGGTAGTAGAACAGCTCGAGCTCGGGCTCTCCGCCCCCCAAACCGCCGCCCTGCGGCTCCACGAGCAGGCGCCACCAGCGGTCCGTTCGACTTCGGATGTCGTAGGGAGGGTTCTGCGCAGAGACGTCGACGATCTCCCCCACCGAGTCCGCGGACTCGGAGACGGCGTAGAACCTGGCACGCAAGGCCTCGGACCACGGCCCAGCCTCGCTCCTCGCGCTCTCGAGCGTCGCCTGGATCAACGTGTTGTCGTTGGGCAGATGGACCTGCACGCCATTGACGGGCAGGGGCCCGGCGCTCGGGAAGTCGTAGACGTTCGGCTCGGCCTCCCGTGGCCTGCCCCCGAGACGGATCGAGCGCCGCTCCACGTCGCCCTGCTGCGGAGCGAGCTCGACGCGTACCCCGGCGATCGCCATCGGCGGCGGCTCGTCGAGCCAGCGCACGCGGAGATAGGGCCTGCTCTCCGCTGGGAATGCCACGTGGTCCTGCTGCAGCAGCGCGCCCTCTTGCTCGAGCCGCGCGACGGTGGCCTCCGGGACCAGTGTCGACCACGTCGTCAGGTCCTGGCTGGCCTCGAGGGCGTATACGGTCAGGAAGCTCTCGGTCCCCTGCGGGAGCTCCAAGGTCAGTCCGACTGCGGGGCGCTGTAGTTGGCCCGCGTCCAGGATGTAGGCCGCAACGGGGCGACTCGGAAGGTCGCCGACGGTCGCGCTGTCACTGGCCTTGACTTCGAGCACACGACCATCGGGCGACCGGCGCACCCGCAGCGCGAGATCGCTGCCCGGACCGAGCACCGTCGGCCCCCCATGGACGGCGAAGAGCGGCAGGGACACCGGGCCGTGCTCCTGGGTCGTGCTCTCGGTCAGCGCGCGCACCGCATGGGGCACCTCTTCGCCGTCCGCGTTGAAGACCCGCAGGTCGCGCAGATCCGCGTCGTGGATGCCTCGGTAGACCTCTTCGGGCAGGAGCAGCGTCTGGACGGGGCCGGGGTCCGTCGTCGTCAGCTCGATGCCGTAGGCCAAGTCGCCCATCCGGAGCGTGTCTGCGGGCGACTGGCTCGAGCTCGTCGCCAACGGATCGAGCAGGACGAGCGCCGCGACTAGCGCGAGGTCTTTCATGAGGCGTCACCGTCGGAGCCCGGCTCCGGCGCGGGAACTTCCGAGGACCCGGGCGGGATGGGAGAGAAGTAGCCAACGACCAACAGGAGCACCCCCACCACCAGGAAGGTGCCGATCTTCGCCACCGGATTCAGATGGGCGATGTCCACCAGGAACAGCTTGCCGACCACGACGGCCAACAGGACGCTGCCCGCGAACCACACGCTGCGGCTGCGCGAGCGTGTCGCCCACAGGATCGTTGTCAATCCGATCAAGGTCCAGCTGACCGAGACCGCGACCTGCATCGGGGAGTAGCCCCACAGAGCAGCGGGTTCGTAGGCGACTCCAGCGAAGTGGTGGACCGTGCGCGCCAAGATCCCGTTGAACCACAGGAAGGCCATCCCAATCAGGAGGGGCTCGGCAGAGACCGACGCGGAACGCACCCAGAACCAACAGCTCAGGAACGCCAGCCCGAGGGTCAGGTCCAAGGGGTTCAGCAAGGGCCAGTAGGGCAGCGGCTCGACGGCGCCGGCGGCAACCACGTTGGTGCGAACCTGCCAGAGGGCGATCAACAGAGCCAGGCCGCCGCTTGCGACGTCGCGATAGACCGCCTGCAGCTCTTCGGACCGAAGCCTCGGGCGAAGCTTGAATCCGCCGAGGGCGACGAGCAGCAACCCGGCCCCCACGGCGGCCACCGGCCAACTCCCGCCGAGGCTCTCCACGGCCCGCACCGAATGCGCCGACTGCAGCGCCGCCCAAATGGCGACGGCCCACAGCGCGAGCGCGTGCAGCGGGTTCCCGAGGGCAGGGTGATCGCGCGAGAAGCGGAAGAGCGTGAAGTACACGACCAAGCCGTACAACGGCCAGGCCACGAAGCCTCCACGATCCAAGAGACTGCTGATCAGCGCGGGCTCCATGCCGGCCACGGCGTCCAGATCGACCCGCGGCGGATTGACCGCCAAGATCTGGAGGCCGTACTGCAAGAGCAGCAGCAGCATGGCCGGAACGGAGAGCAGGGCCGGAATGCGCCCGTCTCGCCAGTTCAGGCGCTTCCCGCTCAGCTCGAACAGCAGGCCCGTCACCGCTACCGCGCCGACCAGAGCCGTGTTGCGGTAGTCGGAGGAGACATGTAGCCCTACCTCGCGGATGGCCGCGCTGTACCACCAGACCAGCGCCCACGGAATCAGCACGACGAGGCCCTTCGCGAACTTGCCGAGCGTCCCCCGATGACGATCGGCGAGGTAGGCGATCCCGAGCGCCGAGAGGGCCAACAGCGTGCTCGCTGCAAAGGGTGCGTTGAGGATCGGCTGCGTCGAGGGCGTTTGGCCCGCGAGCAGGCTCCAGACCAAGGCACAGCCGGCCATGGGCTGAAGGGCGACGCCTGCGATGCGAGACAGCGCGCGCTTCTGCCGGACGCCGATCCAGAACAGGCCGAGGCCCTCCACGGCCCAGGTCGCGCCCGCCAGGGACTGGTTGCTGAAGCCGTAGGGCACGGCCAGCGTCGCGAATCCGACGCCGAGCACCAGGAAGGCCTCCACCAGGTTCCGCATGACCCTGGGCGCGCGCTTGTAGAGCACGAAGGCCAGGCCCACGTAGACGACGGCCATGGCCAACGTGGTGTACGCCATCCCGAAGGGGCGGTCCTCGACCAGGGCATACTGCAAGCCCAGGACGGCCAGCGGCGTCCCGAAGGTCAGGCTGCCGTCCACCCAGCCCCTCAGGTCGGCTGGCCGCCGCAGGGCGAAGATCACGACGATGGCGACATACAGCAGGAAGAACGCGATCAGGAACGGTTCCGTGCTCGCGAAGTGCTCCGGCCGGTAGCTCGTGACGCCCCAGAGGGTCCCGATTCCGAAGGTGAACGCGAAGCCGAGCAGGTTGAGCGGGCGCCAGGACCGGAACCAGGCCACGGCCACGATCAGCAGGTTCAGCAGCAGGTAGTAGCTGAAGAGCACCACGTGATCGCCGCCGCCGGTGGAGGCCAGGATCGGCGCCATGAAGCCACCGAAGACCCCGATCACGATCAGGGCCAGGCTGTTCTGGGCCACGGCGAGCACCCCGCTGGCGAGGGCCACCCCGGCCATCAGACCGAAGGCCAGGGGCGCCGGCAGCAGCTGGTAGGCCCTGAGCGAGAAGAAGACGACCAGGTAGAGCGTCGCCACCCCCGCACCCTGCAGCGGCAACCCGAAGCTCGGCCGCGCCACCCGTTGCCACAGGCCCGTGGCGATCAGAGCGAAGCCGAGCAGGGCCGCCGAGGCCATCCGCAGCTCGATCGGGAACAGCGCGTGGTCGGCCGAATACTTGAGCAGCAGCACGACGCCCACGAGCAAGACCAGCAGTCCCACGCGGACCACCGTGTTGCCCCCGGTGAAGAACTCGCGCACCGCAGCGGTCGCGCGCTCGATGGCTCGGTCGAAGGGGCCCGGCGGCGGGGGAGGCCGGAGCGTGACGGTGGGGCTCGCCTCCCGGGCCTCCCCAGACAGGTCTTTCACGACCGACTCCCGCCGAGCGGGCCGCGGTCGAGAGGTCGGCCCGGGCCGTTGCGCCGCCGCGGACGGCGGAGCGGTCGGCTGGCTGTCGGGTGCCGTCGGGGCCTCCACCTCCGCGTTGGAGGGGACTGCGCTCGCCGGCTGCTTGGGCGGACCCGAGGCGGCACCTTCGCCCGGCAAGCGCTGCCCCCACTCGTCGAGCGCCGCCCTCAACGACCGCTCGTCCTCCCGCAGGCGCCGCACGTCCTCTTGCAGGGCAGCGATCGTCTTGCGCTGCGCGACAGCGACGCCGAGTCCGGCGCCAGCGGCTGCCCCGATCAGGCCCGTCGCCGTGCTTCCGCTCGCGAGGCCGATCAGGAACCCGAGCAAGGTCAGAAGCAAGGTCATGGTGTCTTCGATGCGGACCGCCGATCCGCGCTCGTCGAGACTCGGAGGAGTTGCAGCGCAGCCACCGACGGAGACTAGGTGATGCGAAGGCCTTTGGTGCGCTTCGATCGCGAGCACCGAGGATCTCGGAAGCACGATACCGGCTCCCACGGGGCTGCCCTGGGAGCTCCCTGATCGGGTGGGAGTCGCGACCGAGGGGGGAGCCAGGCGCTCGGTCGAGCGGCTTCGACCGTCCACCCCACCCACGCTCGTCGATCCCGGTCTCGCCCTGGCGCAGACCACGGTCGAGATCCGCCCCAACGGCCGTCGGCGGCGCGGCGATCAGCCCCCCCCAGGAAGGTGCCTCTCCGGCGAAGAGCCCGCCGTTCTTCGCGAGGACCGCGACCGTCATGACGTCGAGCCTTCCGTAGCGGAGGGTGTCGTCACGACGATCAGTGCGACCTTGTCGCGGCCGAGGTCATACCAGTGGCGAAGCAGACCCGGCGATGGAGCGTGCGGCTGTCCGATCGGACCCAGTTCCGGCAGAGGGGCATCAGCGGACGATCCCTCCCGGTCCACGGGCAAGTGAACTTCGCCGCCCTCGTCGAAGGCGTTTGCCGCCGGGCTGAACTTGACGTCGTTGACGATCTCCGCCTGACCGGGAAGGAGATGGCCTTGCCGACAGAGAACCGTCTCGCCGAGCCCCCCCCTTTCGTCCACGTCGATACGGACGAACGCATGGTCAGAGAAGTCGAGCGGATCGTCGACTCCACGGCACACCAGGATCTGGTTCGCGTCTTCGACCCGGACACCCCAGGAGTCCATGTAGTCGGTCGCCACGCGCCAGCGAGTTGGATGGCGTCGGTCCCGCCGAGCGGACGCTCGCACCCATCGAGCGGGCAACTGGCGGAAAGACGAGATATCAGGATTGTCATGTACCGAGATCTTGATCCGTGCCTCCTACTGAGTGCCCGGTCTGCGCCCCTCAGGGGCGTCGGGCAACCGCCAACTCGATCGGAGACCCCTCCCATGAAGCTCACCCCCGCCCTGCTGACCCTCACCGCCGCCGCCGCGCTGCACGGCCTGGCCGGCGCCGCCGACCTCCTGGTGGTTCCCGGTCAGAGCGTCCAGGCCGCGATCGACGCCGCCTCCCCCGGCGACCGCGTCCTGGTCCAGCCCGGCGTCTACACCGGGCAGATCGACTTCTCCGGCAAGGCCATCGAGGTCCTCGGCCTGGGCGGCGCCGCGGCGACCACCCTGGACGGGGGCGGGGCCGGACCGGTCGTCCGCTTCCAGCCCGGCCAGGGCACGGACGCGCGCCTCGCGGGATTCACCGTCACCGGCGGCTTCGCCTCGCTCGGCGCCGGCGGCATCAACGCCGGTGGGGCCACACCCACCGTCGAGGACTGCATCGTGCGCGGCAACGGCGGCAAGTTCGGCGGGGGGATCTCGGGCAACCCGATCCTCACGCGCTGCTCGATCCTGCAGAACTCCGCGTCCCTGACCCACGGCGGCGGCGTCTACGGCGCGCCGCAGATGACCGAGTGCATCGTGGCGGACAACACCGCCTCCTCGGCCCAGGGCGGCGGCCTCTACCTGACCGGCGGCAGCGCGTCGATCGTCGACTGCGTGATCGCGAGCAACCGCATCGTCTTCGGTGATCCGGCCAAGGGCGCGGGCGTCGCCGTGCACTCGAGCGCCCAGGTGCTGCTGAAGGGCTGCCTGATCGTCGAGAACGTCGGCTTCGGGAACGTCTTCGGCAGCTACGCCGGCGGCGTCTGGGCCACGTCGGGCACGACCATCGAGGGCTGCACGATCGTCGGTAACAGCGCCTCCGCCAACAAGGCCGAGGCCGGCGGCATCTGGGGCGCGGCGGTGGTGCGCAACTCGATCGTGCGCGACAACCTGCCCGACCAGCTCGGCGTCGACCCCGTCGTGACCTGGTCCGATGTGGCCGGCGGCGCGGCCGGGATCGGCAACTTCGACGCCGACCCGCAGTTCGCGGACGCCCTCGACTCGGCCGATCTGCACCTGCGCGCGACGTCGCCGTGCATCGACGCCGGCGACCCGACAGCTCTCGACCCCGACGGCTCGCGGGCCGACGTGGGCGCCTTCCCCTTCGCCACCCTCTACCAGCGCAGCAATGCCCTCGAGTCCGAGTGGACCGCGGCCAGTTGGTCGTCGATCTCGACCGCCGTGGGCGGCGTTCAGGAGCTGAGCCTGCTGCTCGGTGCCGCTTACGCCGGCGACACCTACGTCCTGCTCGGGAGCCTGAGCGGAACCCAGCCGGGTCTGGTGCTCGATGGACTCACGCTGCCCCTGAACCCCGACGCCTACACGATCGGGACGCTGACCGCGCCGGCCGCCTTTGGCCTCAGCGGCACCACCGGACTGCTTGACGGCGACGGCTCGGCGTCCTGCGCCCTGACGCTCGCTGCGGGCCTCGATCCCTCCCTGGCGGGACTGACCGCCAACCACGCCGCGGTGGTGCTCGACTTCACGGCCTTCGTGGTCTCGGCGACCACCGACGCGGTGGCGGTCCAGCTGGTCCCCTGACCCAGGCCCGCCACCGCCCCCTGCGGGGTCCCTCATCGGCATCAGGCCGGTGAGGGACATGCCTTCAACGACTTCGCGAACCACCTCCACGACTGCCATGCGACTTCTCGACCGCACCTCCAGCCTCAGCCTGAACCTCCCCCTCCGTCCCCTTGCCACGGGGTCGCTGCTGCTGGCCTCGGCACTCGCGCTCTCCGATCGCGCCCGGGCCCAGTCCATCGACGTCCCGCTGGGCCCCCAGGATTGCTACCTGCACGTCCACGCGACCGATTCGGCCGCACCTGCGACTTCGGTCGCCCTGTCGGCGCTGGGGGCCTTGCCCGGGCAGTCGCTGCTCATGGCGGGCTTTGGCGATATGGACAACGGCGCCGCGGGCGACACGATCCTGAGCCTGATCGGGCTCTTCTCGTCCGACGCGACGCTGCTCGGACCGGAGCTCGTTCAGCGCGTGCCAGGCGCCATCGACGCCGGTCCCGAGTTCCTCTCGTCACCCACGTGGACGGGGGCCGAGCCCACAGACATCCCCGAGGACTTCCGCATCACCAGCGCGATCCAGCCCAGCGCGATCGTCGAGATCCCCGTCGGCGCCGCGTACCTGTTCCTCGGCAACCACGATTCGCTCTGGTTCGACAACACCGACCCGGACTCCGACCTCGGTTGCCGCCTGACCGTGGTGGGGACCTGGAAGGACGTCGGCGCGGGCCTGGCCGGCACGTCGGGCACGCCGGTCCTCACGGGGACCGGACTGCTGCTGGGCAACGACCCGGTCTCCATCACGCTCTCGTCGGCCCGCCCGGGTGCGCCGGCCTTCTTCGTACTCGGCTTCAACGCCTCCAACATCCCACTGTTCGGTGGCACCCTGGTGCCCGCACCCGAGCTGCTCCTCGGGCCCTTCATCACCAGTGCCGCGGGCGAGCATGTGGTCGCGGCCACCTGGCCGGCCGGCCTTCCCGATCTCGTGCCGCTGTGGTCCCAGGCCTGGATCCTGGACCCCGCCGCGCCAGCCGGCGTCGCGGCCTCGAACGGTCTCGTGTGCTTGACCCCGTGAGTCCACCATCGCCGCGCGGCGCAGCGCCCTGGCTGCTCAGCCACCGCTGGCTCGGATCGCGGGCGCCGGCGAGTTGAGCCGAGTGAGGATGGGGCCCCAGGGTGCCCCGGCCGGCCCGAGGTCGGTACCAGCGCCCCGTCGAGTGGGCACGGACTCTCACCAGCGTCAACGGCCCTCGAACCGCAGCGCCTTGCCGCCCGTGCAGGGGGACGGCATGGAGGCGGAGCCGAGACCGACGAAGGCCCCCTGGAGGAAGACGGTCAGGCCGATCAGCGAGGTCGAGTTGGGGATCGAGAGGTCGAAGACGACCCCGATGCCGACCCACGGTGATCCGTAGTCCGGCACGTCCGGCAGCCCGACGTTCAGCAGATCCGCGGTCCGCACCATCGCGCGGCCGCACTGCGCCACTCAGGGCTGCGGCGCGCCGATCAGGATCGTGCCCAAGGCACTCATTCCGGGCAGTTGGCTCGCGAGGTCGAAGCCCAGCCATTGGGCGCCGACCGACTTGCCGATGAGGTTCGGATCCGCGGGGATAGGAATCGACAGGGCGGCGTGGCCGCTCGCGTCGCTCACCGTGGGCGTGATCAGGATCGCGCTCTGGTAGAGCGTGCAGCCCTGGAAGGCGGGTCCGGCGAACGCCGTCAGCTCGAGGGGCAGGGGCAGGCCCAGCCACTGGTCCGTCGTGCCGAGCATCATGAAGGCAGGGCTGAAAGCCGGTGCGCCATCGAGCACGACCTCGAAAGTTCCGCTGCCGGATTCGGTCGTGCCCTTGCCCGAGACCTCCATCGGGGTGCCCAGGTAGTTGGCGCAGGGGAGCCCGCTGATCTCCATGGTCGAGAGGAAGTGGCACGAGAGCGGCAGGGTCAGCTCGACATCGAAGGTGCCGAAGTACCAGACGCCGCCGCCATTGCCCAGAGCTTGGAAGCGGACCAGGATCTTGTTGGACGCGCTCCACTGGAAGCAGGCCGACACGGTCTTGCCTGCCACTGGACCGAAGTCCGACTCCATGGTCCAACTGGCCTGCTTGCTGCCGAAGGTCGGCGCCGGCACCCAGGAGTTGCTGGCCGCCGTCAGGTTGGCACCCGGCGTCAAGACCGTGGCGGTGATGGTGACGAAGTCGCCGCCGCCGCCACAGGATTGCGAAAGGGCGAAGTCGAAGCAGCAGTTCCCGGTCGGAATCGCCGAGACAATCAGCGCCGGCTCACAACTTTGAACTGCTTGCGCGTTGCCGAGCAACAGGGTCGAGGTGGCGAGGAGAGCCGCAAGGCGAATGATGGTCTTCATGGCGAGGTCTTCCGTGCCGCGTCGATCGCGGCCTGGGTTGAAGGATCGGAGAGTGCTTCCAAGAGGTCATTCGCGGTCGCGCGGACGACCGGGACAGAAGACCGCCAGATTGCTCAGGCGCCTGAGCGGCGACCGCAGAAGCACCCGCCCAAGTCGTGGTCGGTGCCGTCGATCGACCCAGCCCGAACGGGAAGCACTCCGCCTCGGAAGAGACGGAGTGCCGCAGGTCGCCCGAAGGCTGGCCGCTCAGGAACCGGTCAGCGTCAGCGGAACGGGGTTGCTGGCGAACTTCAGCGCTCCGTTGAAGTCGAAGGTGAGGCCAGCGTGGTGCAGCCCGAGGCCGGCGAGGCTCGGCGAGAGGCCGGCCGGGACGTTGATCGAGCAGGACGCCTGGCCGGTGCCGTCCAGGATCCCGAAGGTGCCGGCGAAGACGGGCGTGTTGATCGATTGCAGGGTCGTCTGCAGGTAGGCGTCGAAGTTGAGCGGGATCGTCGCGTTGCCGAAGACGACCCCGGGGCTCGTCCCGCTGGCCGATCCGATCACGAGGTAGATCTCACCGGCGTGGGCGGCGCCGGCGTCCAGGTACAGGACCTGGGGACCGCCAGTGGTAAGGGGAACCGTGATTCTGTCGGTCGAGAGGGCCTCGAGGCCGAACCACTTGTCGAAGGGCAGCGTGAAGACGTCGTTTGAGCTGTCCGTGTCCGGCTCGGAGAACGGCGCTGCGATGACCTGCACGGTCACGGACGAACCGGGTTGCATGCTCGTACTGAGGCCCGCGCTGAATTTCCCCAGGCAGCCACAATCGGACCCTCCAACAACGAGAGGCGTGCATGGAGCGTCGACGATGGCACCGGTGCCCGACCCAACAGTGAAGTACTTGCAAAGCAACGCTTCGCACTGGAACGAACTGCAGTTGTTCTCGATGTCAGAGGCAGCGACAAGTCCCGACCAAGCCGGAATGCCTGGCACTGAGACGTCGAGCACGAAACTCAGGTCCTTGGGCTGACCTGCATCGGAAGAATCGAGCCCAACGGTAACTTCGACCAAGACCTCTCCCGGCGTCGATCCCGGCAGGAACTGAACAGCTTCGATGGAACGATCGCTCGCCTGGGCGATCGCGTCGGGAACCTGCAGGACGAGGAGGCAGGTGAGCAGGGCGATGATCTTCATGGGGAGAACTCCTGTCCCACGCATGTTGGTGGGCTGAATCGGGGGTTGTCGGCCGGGGCGTACAGACGACTGGTCGTAAGCGCGCGGACCAGTGGGACAGGAATCTCCGGGTTGTTCGCAGGCCCTCGCCCCCCACCTCCGGCGCGCCCCGAAGCCACCCCCCAGGGCGCCCGTCCGGCCGCGCCCTCCCCCCTGGACAGCCGCCGGGGACCGGATAGCATCGAGGCGCTCCTACCGGCCTCCCCATCCGGCGAGCGCCATGGACCACGACGAACTCGCTCGAGCCGCTTGCTTGGTGGACTTCCTCGAGCTTTACGTGGCCGACGTCGAGCGGGGCTCGACGAGGGAGCTCGAGCACTACACCCGGCGCTTCCCGGGGCACGAGGAGCTGGTCGCGCGCGAGTTCGAGGCCCTGCGGGCCCGGTCGACGGGCACGGCCGCGAGCCCGATCCCGCTGCCCGACCTGCCGGGCTACCGAGTCCTGCGCGAGCTGGGTCACGGGGGCCAGGGCACCGTCTTCCTGGCCGAGGACCTCGACCTCGCCCGTCCGGTCGCGCTCAAGGTCGTGCGCACGACCTTCGGGCGGCCGACGGCGACCCAGCGGGCCCGGTTCGAGCGAGAAGTCGGGATCCTCGCCGGCCTCGATCACCCCGGCATCTGCGCCGTCTACCGGGCACACCTCGACCACGACCCGCCGTTCGTGGCCATGCGGTACGTGGCCGGCCCCACGCTGGAGAAGCTGCTCACGGGAGACGGGCCCAGCGGCCGAGCCCCCTCGGGCTCTATCGAGTGCACGCCGACCGAGCGCGAGGAGCTCGAACGGCTGCTCGCCTTCTTCGAGGCCGCTGCCCGAGCCCTGCACGCGGCACACGAAACCGGCATCCTCCACCGAGACGTCAAGCCGGCCAACATCGTCTGCGGCGATGGTGGGCGACCCGTGCTGCTGGACTTCGGTCTCGCGCGCCCGCTCGACGACGGCGGGCACCACGTGACCCGCACCGGCGAGTTGTTCGGCACGCCCGCCTACATGTCGCCCGAGCAGTTCCTGGAGCTGCCCGAGGCGCTCGATCGTCGCACCGACGTGTTCTCGCTCGGCGTGACGCTGTTCGAATGCCTGACGGGGCGGCGTCCCTTCGACGCGCCGAGCCAGCTCCAGCTCGAGCGGTCCATTCGCGAGGATCCCCTGCCACGCGCTTCGCGCTACAACCCGAGCCTGCCCTCGGAACTCGAGGTGGTCCTGGCCGCGGCCATGGAGAAGGACGTGCGCCGGCGCTACGCGACGGCCCTCGACCTGGCCGAGGACCTGGCGCGCGTACGCGAGCGGCGACCGATCCACGCCCGCCCATCGAGCCTGCTCCTGCGCTCGCGGCGCTGGACGCAACGCAACCCGGTCGCCGCGATGACGGTCCTGCTGCTGACCCTGGCCGCTATCGGACTCTCCGCCGCGCTCGCCGGGCTCTCGCTCGAGAGCGCGAAGACGCAGGCTGCGCTGCGCCTCGCCGAGAGTCGCAACTTGGCCGCGGCGGCGCTCACCTCGCTCGAGCGCGACCCCGTGGGGGCACTCGAGCAGGCGCTCGCATCCCACGATCTCGAGCCTGGGGTTCACAGCCGTGCGGCCCTCTTTCGCGCCCTCGCAGACCTGCAGGTCGAACGGCGGATCCTCATTCCGGACGTCGCCAACGCGGCCGCATTCAGCCCCGATGGCGGCTCCATGGCCATGTTCGGTGACCGAGGCAATCGCCTACTCGTGATCGATCTGCCCGGGGGACGTCCCGCCCTCGATCTCACCCTGCCGGGTCATTCCCAAGCCGTCGACGTCACGAACGGGGCGACGCAGGTCGCGATCGGACTCATCGACGGTCGCACGCTGCTGTACGACCGACGCGACGGGTACGAGGCGCGCGTCCTCGCGGCCGGCGAGGGAGCGGTGCGATCGGTCGCCTTCTCGCCAGACGGCTCGTTGCTCGCCTGCGGCCGCGACGACGACCTCGTGCACCTGTGGGACACGGAGACCGACAGGCAGGTCGGCACACTCGCGGGTTCCCTCGGTCCGCCCTGCGGGCTCGCCTTCTCACCGGATGGAAGCTGGCTGGCGAGTTGGGTCAAGGAGCTACGCGATCTTCCCGACCGCCCGGACCCCACCGTAAGGCTCTGGGACGTCCCCGGCCGGCGGCTCGCCGCAACCCTCGAGGGGCATCAGGCGCGGGTGACGATGGCGCGCTTCTCTGCCGACGGAACGCTGCTCGCGAGCGCTTCCGACGACGCGACGGTTCGCGTCTGGGAGCTCCCCGCGGGGCGCTGCAAGTACCTGTTCCAGCACCCCGGCAGCGTGAAGGATCTCGCCTTCCGTCCCGACGGGAAGGAGCTGGCCACGGCTTTCGATCCCGGCGAGCCGGGCTTCTCCGAGTCCGGGGGTGCGCGGGTCTTCGACCTGGCCGATGGCAGCCTGCGATTCGAGCTCTCGGGCCACGAGTCGCGGGCCGTCTCCAGCATCGACTGGACCGCGGACGGGCAGCGCATCGCCACCGGCTGCTACGACGGGACGGCACGCGTCTGGGACAGCACCGACGGACGGGAGCTCGCCTGCATTCGGGCCAATGAAGGCATCGTGAATGGCGTCCGCTGGTCGGCCTCAGGGCAGCTCTTCGTGCGCTACAAGTGGAGCCTGTCGGTCATCCAGCCCGAGGGCAACGTCGGGATGCCGCGGCTGACCGGGCACGCCGCCCCCATCGTGGCAGCCGCCTTCTCGCCTGGCGGCGCGCGTGTGGCGACGGCGGACACCGACGGAGTGACCCTGGTTCACGACGCTCGCTCGGGCAGTCTGCTCGCACGTCTGGAGGCCGGGCCGGACGCGGTGCTCCAGCTTGCTTGGTACGACGAGCGGCACCTGTTGACCGGATCCAAGGCGGGGCGCTGTCGGAAGTTCGACGTGGACAGCGGTCGGTGCGCATGGGACTTGGCCGTCGGCGACGAACCGGTTGCGCTGCTTGCCATGCTGAGTTACAGCGCTGGATTCCTGGTGTCCTCAGGCGCGGACCTGTTTCGGTTCGACCTAGGTGGAGCGGGCCGGCTCGTCTTCCGCGGGCACGCAGCCGAGCTCCGCTGCCTCGACGTCTCGCCCGACGGCGCGTGGGTAGCGACCGGCGCGGCGGACCGCTCCGCGCGCGTCTGGGACCTCGCCACGGGCGCCTGTCTGAACGTGCTGAGCGAGTGGCTGCCGACGGCCTATGAAACCGAACGCAACGTCGATTCCGTCCTCTTCCATCCGGACGGGAGGAGCCTGGTGGCCGCCTCCCAGGACGGCTGCGTCCGCCAGTACCGACTGCCCGGGGGTGACCTCGAGCGCAGCATCGGGCCCGTGACCCGATTCGGGCGCCTGCGCTGGCTCGACGAGGGGCAACGGATCGCGTGCATGGCGAAGTGGTCCTCTTCGATCCAGGCGTTGAGCCTGGACACGTTCCAGTTCACCCAGGTCTTTCCCACCGTGATGGGCCGCATGCTGGCGCTCGACACGTCGCCGGATCGGGCGCTGGTGCTCACGGCTGCCACGGACGGGTCGACGCTGCTGTGGACGACCGAAGATATGTCGGCCTGGGCGTCCGTGAAGGGCCACTCCGGCCCGGTCATGAGCGCCGCCTTCTCACCCGACGGCACGTGCTTCCTCACGGCTTCCGCCGACGGTACCGCCCGCCTGTGGCCAACGGACCCGGCAGCGGTCGCGCGCGCCAAGTGCGTAGCGCTGACACTCCAAGCCCCACCTTGAGGCTCAGCCGGCGTCCGCGAGCAGCTCGCGAGCCCAGGCGCGTTCTCGCAGGCTGTCGCGCAGTCGTAGCCAGCGCTTGCGGGCCGCCTCGTGGCTCAAGCCGAGCACCACGGCGACCTCCGACGCCGGGCGGCCCTCGAGTCCGCAGTGCACCACCAGCGCGCGCTCCTCTTCCGGGAGGCCGGCGAGGTGTTCGACCAGACTGGCCATACCCTCGTCGCGCGCGATCCGACGGGTGAACGAAGTGACCGGGTCGGGAACCTCGGACAGACGCGCGAAGCCACCCCCTCCACCGCTCGACCCGGCCTCCGTATGCCCGCCCCGCAGACTCTGGGCCGCCGCCCCCGCGGAGCTTCGAAAGGTGTCCAGCAGCTCGTACTTCATGACCTGGAAGATCCAGCCACGAAACGAGGCTCGCTCGGGATCGAAGCGCGGGAAGGCGCGCAGGGCGCGCAACCAGATCTCCTGCAACACGTCTTCCGGATCGACCTGGCGCCGGACCTGCGCGCCGAGTCGAAGCTTCAGCCAAGCGTAGAGTGCTGGCGCTACGCGCCGATAGAGCTCGTCGAAGCGCTGCTCGTCGCCCGCTCGAATCTCACGCACGACTTCGTTCGTGTCCGGAGCGCCGGAGAGCGCGTCAGCCTCGGGCTCCTCAGGTCCGATGGTGGACATGCGGCACTCTGCACGCTTCGTATCGCGGCCGCCGGCTCAGCGCCGTCATCGGGAGTCGCCGGTGCTGCCCCGATCGCTGTTCAGTCTTGATCAACTCGGTCACCAACTGGTGTCGGCCGTTGCCCGCGATCGGTGTCACCTGTAAGACCCTGTGTCCCAGAAGCTTCGCATCCTAGCGAGCGAACGACTCCTCGGGTGTCGAGGATCCGCCGACTGGAAGGGCCATGCTGCCCTAGGACCGATCTGCGGGCCTCGGCCCCTCTGCGTCGGCCCGCTGCGCCGGGGTCACCAGGAGCCCTACACCCCGCGCGTGCACGCCCCAGGGCTCTCCAGCGCTGGCCGCGAGTTGATTCAGGGCAGCCTTTGACCCCGGCTGCCCCCGGGTTCGCGCAGGCGAATCGCCGGCGATGCGCCGATGGAGTCGGCCCACCACCGAGCGATACCTCGGGAGCGATCACGAGTCACGTCGGCACTGAGGACTCCAGAATCGTCGGAGTGCTCTAACGGTGGAATGACTGGACCGGGCGCGCTCCTACCGAACTCGAGGCCTGCCCACGAACAGCGCTGCTCTCGCGCCAGATCAAGCTTGCGAGCCTTCGGCGGCCTGGCTGGAAAGAGCACCCTCGGCGAGTTCTCCAGGGATGCGCCCTGAGCACTCACCGCACGAGTGCGGCCGCATCTCGAACCACGAACGGGGGCTCCGTCGCAGCCTAGGTGACGGCTAGCGCAGTCGCGCCGGCGTCCACGTCCTGGAGGAAGCGGATCAGGCCGTCCATGTAGACCTGCTGGTCGTCGTAGAGGGCGCAACGACTGCCGTCGGGGCAGAAGAGGAAGCGCCCCCTCTGAACGGTCTGGGCCATCCACTCCAGGTACACGGGATCCATGTTGTCGTGACGGGCGACGATCACCAGGGTCGGCACCGTGATCCGGTCGAGGTCGGCGGCGCGGTCCCAGGTGGCCAACTTGCCGCTCGCCCCCAACTCCCTGGGGCCCTGCATAGGCACGTAGATATCGGCGTTCAGGTGATCGAACCCGCGGTTGACCGGCTCCGGCCACTGCTCCAGGGGCACACGGAGGAAGTGCTCCACGTAGTGGTGCTCGTACAGCAACTCCATGTAGCGCGGGTTCTCGTAGTCCTGCGCGGACTCGAAGGCCTGGAGCGCTGCGAGAACCTCTGGATCCATCGTCTCCTTGAAGAACCTCTCGGCGTACTCGTTGTAGGCCGGAATGCTGGACATCATGTTCGAGACGATCAAGCCCTTCAGATGGTCTTGACGCCGGAGCGCGTACTCGATCGCCAGCATTCCGCCCCAGGAATGGCGGTAGAGGTAGAACTCGTCCGCGTCGAGGCCGCGCGTCTGGCGCACCTGCTCGACCTCGTCGACGAAGCGAGGCAGCTCCCGCAGCTCCGGTTCGTCGGGTTGATCGCTGTAGTAAGACCCGAGCTGGTCGTAGTAGTAGTACACGACGCCGGCGGCGGGCAGGAAGCTGTCGAAGGCCTCGAGATACTCCTGGGTCAGCCCGGGACCGCCGTGGAGCAGAAGCACCTTGATCTTCGGAGCATTGCCCACGCGCTTGTTCCAGACCTCGAAGCTGCCCTTCGGCTTCTCGATCGGGACCATCCTGACGCCGCCGTTCAGGCGGTCGTCGCGGTCGGAGTAGTCGAGGTAGCTCTCGGACGCTGAGTGGACGGAGCTCGGGCCGGCCGTGTGCGGGGCCTGACAGCCGAGCAGAGCGAAGCAGACACAGATCGAGATCCCGCGGAGCGTAGGGAGCAAGACGGCATTCAGGTGACGGGCGATCCCTGGTCGTTGTCACGACCTGAAGCACGACCGCGGGCGGAATCGATGCACCATGAACCCACGCATCAGGACTCCCCCACGGCCGCCAAAGCACGGCCGCAAAAGCACCGCCCCACCAGCTCGACTCCACCGGGCCGAGCTCGGTCGCGCTCGCAGCCCCTCGGCTGACCCGAGGCTCGCCCGGCCTGGACGACCTCGGCTCGAGGTCAACTCATCCACTCCGACCGGTGATCGTTATGTAGCGCTGTTTCGCCATCACGCTGTCGGTCCCCGGAGGAGTCACGGTGAGGGTGACGGTGTAGACGCCTGGCCTCAGGTAGGTGTACTCCGGATTCGGGCGTTGCGATTGGGTACCGGCGCCGTCGACGAACTCCCAGCTCCAACTGGAGACCGGCCCTGTCGATCGGTCGGTGAAAGACACCTTGGTGCCAGCGAGCCCACTCGTCGTCGAGGCGCTGAAGTTCGCACCAGCCGGCGTATCGATCAGCCCGGCGATCCCCATGTACATCGAGAGCCCGACCTGGAAATCGGTAGCGATCGCCTCGAGCGCGAGGTAGGCGGCGAGCGTCACCCCCTCGGAATCGATCGTGAGCACTGGCAACTGAAGGAAGGCCAGGACGTCAGGCACCAGGCCCGCAACGGTCGCGATGTTCTTGGGAAGAAGCACGTGCTCGAGATACCACGGGTCCTTGTGATTCGCCTCTGAGTGCCAGACGGCAAGGGCCAGCCCGAGATGGAGCAACGCCAGGACATTGTCTGCGACGAGGCAGACGTCGTCTTTCCGCCGCAGCTGTCTCTTGGACAGGAGCCTGCCCATCACGTCCCACTTGATCGCGACTGCATTCAGCACGAGGAGGCCCCACTCGCTGAACCACAGGACGTCGGCGAGAAGCTCGGGCTGATCGTCAACAGGGAAGAACTCGCCGTTGATCGGCTTGGCCAAGGGGAATCCGCCCGGCCAACCGAAGACCTGGCCACCGAAGTCGCAGCCCCAAGCGATCCACTCGAGCCTCGAGACCGTCTGCTCAGCCATGTCGAAGCCTTCGGCCCATGCAGCAGGACGCTTCGGGACGATCGTCGCCAGCTTGCTCTCCTGCCCCGGATCGATCAGGACCACCTTCTTCCCGGCAGCTTTGCTCACCTTCGCGGCCATCTGGCACGCCGACTCTGCGTCGAGTAGCAGCGAGAGCTCTCCACCGACAATGGCGAAGCAGCTCGAGACGATGGCACTGAAGAGCTTGAGATCGTGGAACTCGTCGAGTGGCGCAGCCACATCTGCCCGCGATCCGCTCTGCAACGGCTCGTAGTCGGCCACATTCGCGGGCGACTTGCCCGAGATGGCCTTGTAGATGACTGTCGTGGGGATCGAGACGCCCAGCGTCATCAGGTTCAGGAGATTGAGCTTCAGCTCGCCGAGCTCGTTGTCCGCAGTGACAAGATCCCAGAGCGTATGGACCGGGCCGAGGTCGATCGGAGCCTCCAGCGCTTCGCGGACCCAGAGGACGGCGTCCGCCACGAGCTCGAACAACAAGCCGACGACCACCTTCGCGAAGTCCAGCGCAACTTCGATGCCGATCTCGAGGACTGTGACAATCCCCGCCATGAACTGGTCCATGTCCAGCCCCATGTTGGCGTCGCTGTTGAAGGCGTCATAGAAGTAGGTCCGCGCCTGGCCGAGCTGGGAGCGGATCAGTGTGCTCTGGATCTCGTCGTCCAGCAGCGCCTCGATGCCCTGGATCAGACGCGCAACCGCTTCGGGAGGCCCGCCCATCCCGATCGCCACACCGGTGTCGTAGGCCAAGACCGAGGGACTCGAGAACTTCTCGAGGAACCAGTGAACCTTCTCCTCCGCCGCCGGATGCCGTCGGGACGCAGCGAGCTGCCGGTTCGTAGCGATGGGCTTCGTCGCGAAGTAGCCCTTGAGCTCCTCCGCGATGCCGACGAGGTAGTCGGAGAACTGGTCGACGCCGTTCTCGAAACGGGGCTTCTGAGCGAGGATAAGCTCGGAGAAGCCAGTCAGCGTCCGGTCGATGTCCCGAGCGAGCCGCGCCTGGACGACGCGGATGTCGTGCCAATCGAAGAGGAAAGACAGCCAATCGACGACCATCGCGACGTCGCTCGCGATCTTGGCGAGGACCGCCTGGGCTACTGCCGCTGCCTTGGTGGCTGTATCGATCACGAAGTTCTTGACCCGATCCCCGATCAGCTGGATCTGGACCTCGAGTCGATCGACCAGGTCCACCGCCTTTCGGACGACGACTCGGACGACCTGCTCGGCGTGGCTCACCACAGCCTTCCACCACTCCGTGACACCGTGGCCAGCGGTGAGTCCCTCGGTCCAGAACGGACCTTCCGTTTCAGCTTTCCAATAACCACCACCTTCCTGCACCTGCGTCTTCGCCAAAACCTCGTAGGTCGATGTCGACGTCGCGCGAGCACCCAGGCCCACGGAACCGTCGAAGGCGATGGACCAGCCCTCGTTCTCCATGCAGTCGTGGGTGATGCTCTCGCTGCAGCACTTCCACTCCCAGCACTCGCAGTGCGCCATCCCGGGCGACGACAGCCGCGACACCGGTCCTCCGTCGACTTGCGCGTCGAGCTTCTCCTCCGTGTAGCGGACGGAGCGCATCATGGCCTTGATCGCGTTCTGCGCATTCGCCGCACCCTCGACACTGACCCCTTCGCGCAGGATCCGTTTGCCGTGGACCTCCGCAGCGTAGAGCTCGCCGTCCGACAGTGTGGCGAGCCTGGTGTGCACGTCGGTCGCCGGGAAGAGAGTCACGACGGCGTTGCGCGCCATGGTGTCGGTGCGAAGCACCAGACCGGCCGTCGCGAGCCCGGTGGCCTCGCTCGAGATGATCAAGCGCCCCGTCGCACCGGCCGAGACGGGCTTCAGTGCCTCGCCCGCGGTCAGGGACAGGGGCGCCTGTCCGTCGATCGCGAGCACGGCGTCCTCGGTCACGCCGACGTAGACCGTGTGGACGTTCTTCGGAAGGCGCAGGCTGGTGCGGTAGGCCGCGTAGCGCTCGGCGCGCCCGTCGACCAGCCACAGGTCTTCGCTCAACTCCGATCTCCACTCCAGTCCGACCGCGCCCGGCGCGACGATGCGCCGACGAGTGAAGGATTGGGGCGCCGCCTTGCCGAAGTCGGAAGCGATCAGTTCCGGGACATCGACGAGGAAGTCGACGGTGCCCTTCCCAGAGGCATCGTTGGTCCGCGATGACAGCGTCAATAGCGTGCTGGGCCCTAGGCGGATCGACTGGGGCGCGAAGCCCTCGATGAGCTTGGCCAGGTCGGGCTGGCCCTCGCGGAAGACCCAGGCACGGCCCCAATAGCCGGGCTCGGCATAGAACGCGATGTCTCCGACCTGCAGCTCCGGGACCTGGCCTTCGTCCTCGGCTCCGCAGATCGCGCGCCGGAACAGACCCCTCGCCTCGCGATCGCTCGAAAGACGGCAGCGGTCGTCGCCGACGGTCAGCCAGCGGCCGTCATCGAGGCATCGGAGCGAGAAGTTCCCGCCGTCGCCCTCCTCGACGGCGGCGAAGGGTGTCGCCGGCGAGCCGATCCCGAACCAGTCATCGATGCTCGTCGCGTGGCCCTCGTGACTCGGCGCGTAGATGGCGACGGCGGTCTCGCGCGGATCATCGAGGGGCTGATCCAGGGGCTCGATCGCCAGGAGACCTTCATGGGGCTTACGGACGGCCGAAGGCTTCGCCGAGATGCACGAGGTGGTCGTCAGTGCGAGCTTCAATCCGAGCGTATTGCGGCCGGGGCTGTCTCGCAGCGAAGCGCAGAGGTAGACACCTTCCTGGCTGGTCCCTATGGCCCACGGAGCCGTCGACACCCTGTCGCGAGTCGAGTCGATCCTGACCGACAACGGAGTCGACACATCGGCGGCTGCCATGAGTCGGGTATGGCCGAAGTTCGGCAAGTCAGCAACGGCTTGCTGCGTGACCCCCTGACCACCGACTTCGCTGAAGAGGGTGACGACGGTGTTGGGCCCCACTCGCATGGAGCGTGGTGAACAGTGTCGGAGGTCTCCGCGCGCGTCGGATCGGTCGGGACTCCCACCGAGGAGCCAGGAATGACCTTGGAAGTCAGGGTCCGAAAAGAGCACGGCCTCGCCCTCCAGCGCGAGCCGCAGCGCGCCGCCGTCAGGGATCGAGGCAGGGATGAGCTGTACGCCGGGCTTGATCGAGACCTTCTGGCCGCTGACGTGGTCCTCCAGCGAGGGCACGGGTGCGCCGATTCCCTGCACCACGCCGGGCGGCACGTTGACGTAACTGATGAGGCCCCTCTCGTCCTGCGGGTTGACGAGACGCCCGTACATGCTTGCGACGATTCGATCGGCATCGAATGCGACGTCCCACATGCGGACCTCATCAATGAGACCGGTGATCGAGTGGACGTTGGTTTGCGGGGTGTAGAACGCCTTGAACGGCGTAGCCCCGAAGCTGACGGGGCCGGGCATTGGCGGTGCGGCCACGGGTGCGTAGGACGCGCTGGCTTTGCCGTCCACGTAGATCCGGAACTCGTTCTGCTTGTCATCGTAGGTCACCGCGAAGTGGATCCACCGGCAGGTGCGACCGACCAGGTCGATCCACGGGGCTTGCTCTACCGCCCCCGCGACGAAGCCGGTGAAGGCTCCGAAGAGGCGTTCATTGCCGTAGTGCCCTGCGAGCGAGAAGACTCGGCGACCATTCGATGGCCTTCGATCGCCGATGCTGAAGATCGACTCTGCCACATGGGTCGGGTCTTCGACCCACATCCAGAAGCTGAACGTGAACGGCTCGACCCCGTTCCACGTCGCGGGAAGCTGATACTCGAACCAACACGTAGTGGCTCCGCACGACAGATCGAACGCCCAGTAGCAGCTCATGGCTCGACTCCCGGTCTTCTGACATCGGCAGCCGCGAAGCTACTGCTCGGATCGCAAGTAACAACGACGACGGCCCGGACCACCGCTCTCGGAGCCTCGGTTCCTCGGTCTTCAAGACGGCAGACGCCCTCTCTCCCGGATGCTTGATCCACGCGTGGTGAACACCTCCTCGGCCATTCACCAGCCGTAGATCTGCTTCGCGTCTCGGTCGAGGTTAGCGAAGGCCCCTGATGCAGGGCACGAAACCTCGGCCCGCGGTTGATCCGCTTGCCCGCGAAGATCGTCAGCGCTTCGGTCGAGCCGCAAGACAGCCCGATGCCGCCCAGCCGCCCAGCCGCCCATGAGCCTCCAGAATTCCATCACATGGGTCGCAAAGAGCTTCGACAGGGCTGCGATAGGGTCGAGCCCGCGTCCGCTCACGGACGCGCGGCGCACCGTGGCCTGATCGACCCTGTCTGTCGAGCTGGCGTCGTACGCCCTCGGCCGTACTCCAGCGGACCGCGCAGCTCGAAGCTCTGGCCGCCACAACCGCGGGCCCCCGCCCGCCCGCCCGCCCGTCCGGATCGCATCGTGATCGCCAATCCGCAGCGACCATCGCTCGCAAGACGACGAACGGCCGCCGGCCGAACTGGCTCTTGCAATCGAGATCGGCTGTGTCGGCTGGCCTGCAGTGTCCGCAGCTCCGAGCCCGCGTCCTTCTTCGGCCGAGCCCTGTCGACGGTCACGCTTCCGCGCGGCGCGACCGCAGGTACTTGGTCAAGGAACGGCCGAACGCCGTGACCTCGATCCGAGTCTCCGAGCTCCAGGCACCGCCGCCCGCCGGAACCACCAGGCCCAGGCCTCTCAGGGCCCGAAGGCATCCGATGTGCTCGGGATCGTCGCGGTCGAAGCCCTCGATGACCTCGTCGACTCGGCGCGGCTCGACCGATCGCAGGACAGTCTCCATCACCTCGCGATGGAAGGGCCGCAGGAGCCTCTCGTACTGCTCGAGAAAGCCGGCGAAAACATCCTGCAGCGCGGACTCGGTCTCCGACGCCGGAACGACCAGCTCCATGGATCCGTACCGCACCCGAATCTCCCTGCGACGAAGAAGGGTCGTCAGGGGCGCTCGAAATATGACCGCAGACAGCAGGACCGCCGCGGGCCACCAGAACGCGGCGATCACGTCGTAGACGTTGGATTCTTGCACGGCAGGAGACGAACGAGGGTGTGGGAGATGGAGCCGTCGGGCCGGTGCTCGATCGCAGCGCCCCCCGGCAGTCTAGTGGGCAGCTCGCCTGAGCTGTCGGGGCCAGGGTCGATTGGCCCACTGACCACGGCTGCGCTCGGCCGGAGCCCCGGTCCCGGGGCCGGACGTCCTCGACCCGAGCGAGGCCCGTTCCCAGGTCCGAGCGCCGGGCCGGCGGACGTGCAGTCAGCTTCGACATCCGCTCGATCGGGCACCGATCGCGGTGATCGCCCTGGCTCGAGGAGACTGGGTCGACGACCGACATGGGCCCCACAGCTCTCGAGCGGCACGCTGACCCTCACAGGCCAGGGAGCCAGGGCGCTGCATCCGTTCCACGACGCCACCACTGGCCGGCTGTCGCCGAGAAGCAGCGGACCCGTGCCACGCCGTCCGCAGCTCGACCTCCGTCGGCCGGGGGCCCTGCGGGCGACGTCCAGCCGGGGCGCGGCTACTCCGCCACTCGATCGAGACCAGAGCGCCGATTCGCCGCCCGGGTCGGCCCAGGGCGAGCCGATGGCCCGTCTCGAACGCGAGTCCGTTGCGTGCCCCACCGATCGCTCGGAACAATGCCGACATGACAGCTCGACGTCGCACCCGCACCGATCGACTCCACCGGATGCTGCGGGTCACCTGGGCCGTGCTCTCCGGCTTCGTGGTCGAGAGCATCATCTTCGGCTTGTCCGTTCTGCCGGGAGCCCTGTTCTGGACTTGGCACTTCAACTGGACGTTCGGCAACGCCTACGTCCGCATCGTGGTGCTCTCGATGGCGTTCATGCCCGCCTACCTCCTGTTCTGCATTGCGCTGATGGTGCTCTCGGCCTTGGCGATGCGGCTGATGGGCTGGCGCACGCCCGACGCAGCGGAGATGCGGATCGACGATCTGGATTGGCCGCTCCTGCGCTGGGTGCGGTACACGGTCTCGATCCACTTGGTCCGGCTCTTCGCCGGTACGGTGCTGAGGGCGACCCCCCTTTGGAGCTGGTACCACCGGCTGAATGGCGCCAAGGTCGGACGAGACGTGTGGATCAACACCATTTCGTTGATGGACCACAACCTGCTCGAGTTCGGCGACCACGTCGTGATCGGCTCGGACGCCCATGCGTCGGGACACCTGGTCGAGGGCGGCGTCGTGAAGACCGCGCGCATTCACTTCGGCAATTACGTCACGGTCGGTCTGAAGAGCGTGATCGGGATCGGCGTCACCATCGGCGACCAGACCCAAGTCGGAGCTCTCAGCGTCGTCCCCAAGCACCGCGCGCTCGAGCCTCGCTCGGTCTACGGCGGCGTTCCGGCCCACAAGATCGAGCGCGTCGAACCGGAGTCGCCACTCGGGGCGGGTGGGATCCATCCGGGCGGCGGCGGCCCTCGCTGACGAGCGCCCGATCGTGTGCTGGGGCGGCGTCAGTGCTCGACCTTGCGCGGATCGCGAGCTCGGCTGTTCCAAGAACTCGATCGGTTCGATTCGGCTGCCCCGCCGTCCATCGGGACGTGGCGGCGAATGAAACCAGGTTGGAGCGGCCTCGCCGCCGTCGTCGTCGGCTGCGTGAACGACGTCACTGTGCGGCATGGTGGCGAGCGACGCCGGACACCCTCTCGCCGCTGGAAGCGGTGCCCGCATCTCGCATCTGGATCCGATCGCGGGCCTCACCTGGCCCGGCATCGCGCTCGAGTCGGGGGTGGCCGTCGCTGGGGGCCGGTCCACGTCGATCCCCAGCTTCGGGGCCGCCTCGACGTCGCCGATCGGCCTGATTGCCCGCTCCCGGGCTCCTCGAACAGCTGGTAGCCCGGCACCACAGCTCGAGGTGAGCTCGCCAAGGGGCGAACCGCGCCATGCGTGTCGAACGAGCAGCCTCTCGCTACGCTTGCTTGCCTCCCCCACCGACGCAAGTGGCCCCCTGCGAAGAGCAGCAGAACTTGACCAAGACTTCGAAGGCACTGACGGCCGCGCTCCCCACGCTGATCCTCGCGGCCTGCGCGCCGGATCGCCCCGTGGATTCCGGCCTCTCGTCCACCGGCGGCGCGCCGGCACCGCCGAGTTGGATCTGGTCCGACGTCACCGCCGATGACCAGGAGCTGAGCTTCGAGAAGACCTTCCAACTCGCGGAAGCGCCGAGCGACGCCGTCCTCATCGGGACCTGCGACAACCGGATGGACGTCCTGATCAACGGCCAGCGCGTCGGCAGCCACGACCGTTGGGAGGAGCTCGTCGCCTGGGACGTGTCCGACCTCCTCGCGCCGGGCGAGAACACCCTCGAGGTGGGCGCGCGCAACGAGTCGGGACCCGGGGGTCTCGTCCTGCAGCTGGACCTCGGCGGCGGACGCTCGGTCGTCACCGACGCGTCGTGGCGCGTCGCACCTGCCCGGTCGTCCTCCGAGTCGGGCGTCCAGGTGCTCGGCAGGGTCGGCGAGGGCGGCCTGCCCTGGAGCCCGCGCATCACGCTCGACAGCTTCGCTCGCGGCGCGAACGGGATCTCCCGGGGGGAGACCGGCGCCCCCCAGGCTCCGCGGTTGGCAAAGGACCTGACCCTGCTGCCGGGTTTCGAGGCCGAGCTGCTGTACACGGTGCCGGGCGGCTCCCAGGGCTCCTGGGTCTCGCTCACGTCGGATCCGCAGGGGCGGCTGTACGCCAGCGACGAACGGGACCGCGGGCTCTATCGGATCACACCGGCGCAGGTCGGCGATCCGGCGGCGACCACAGTCGTGGAACGGGTGCCCGTCGACCTCAGCGGAGCGCAGGGGCTGTGCTGGGCCTTCGACTCCCTCTACGTGAACGTCAGCGGCAAGGGGCTCTGGCGCGTTCAGGACACCGACAGCGACGATCAACTCGACGGAGCCGAGCACCTGATCGAGATCGCCGATTCGGGCGAACACGGCCCCCACGCGATCGTGCCCACCGAGGACGGCCAGGGCCTGTACTTCATCGGGGGCAACCACACCCGTCCGCCGCAGTTCGACGGCTCGCGCGCGCCGTCCAACTGGGGCGAGGACCTGCTCCTGCCGCGCCAGTGGGACCCCAGCGGCCACGCCCGGGGACGACTCGCGCCGGGCGGCTGGATCGCGCGCTGCGAGCCCGACGGCACAAACGTCGAGATCGTGAGCAACGGCTACCGCAACCAGTACGACATCGCCCTCTCCCCCGAGGGCGAGCTGTTCACCTACGACGCGGACATGGAGTGGGACCTGGGCCTGCCGTGGTATCGCCCCACGCGCATCTGCCACGCCACCAGCGGCAGCGAGTTCGGCTGGCGCAGCGGAACGGGCAAGTGGCCCGCGTACTACGAGGACTCGCTGCCCGCGACGCTCGACATCGGCCCGGGCTCGCCGACGGGCCTGCTCTTCGGCACCGGCCTGGCCTTCCCTGATCGCTACCAGCGCGCGCTCTTCGCCCTCGACTGGACCTTCGGCACGATCTACGCAGTCCATCTGCAGCCCGCCGGAGCCAGCTACACGGCGACCAAGGAAGAGTTCGTCTGGGCCAAGCCCCTGGCCTTGACGGACGCGACCGTCGGCGTCGACGGGGCCCTCTACTTCGCGGTCGGCGGCCGCGGGACCCAGTCGGCCCTCTACCGGGTTCGCTACACCGGCTCGGCGTCCACCGCGGCCGCCGGTCCCGCGAACGCCGACGCGAGCTCCGCGGCACGCGAGCTCCGCCGTTCCCTCGAGGCCTTCCACGGCCGGATCGATCCCGAGGCCCTCGACGCCGCCTGGCCTGCCCTGTCGAGCGACGACCGCTTCGTTCGATTCGCGGCGCGCATCGCGGTCGAGAACCAGCCGGCCGAGACCTGGCGCGCCCGCGCCCTGATGGAGTCCGATCTACGCGCCGCGATCGAAGCCCTGCTCGCCCTGGCGCGTCAGGGTTCAGCGTCTGACCTCTCCTCGATCGTCGGGGCCCTGGGCCGCATCGACGCCGGTGCGCTCGACGAGCCCTGGCTCTTGGCCGCGCTGCGTACCTACGCCGTCGCCTTCGCACGCCAGGGCGAGCCTGCGGAGGCCGACCGCGAGCGCATCCTGGCCCAGCTCGAGCCGCTGCTCCCCTCGTCTTCCACGGCGGTCAACACGGAGCTGGTGCGGCTCTTGGTCTACCTCGACTCGACCAAGGTCGTGGCCCAGACCCTCGAGCTGATCCGCTCCGGCGAGGGCGAGGGCCTGCCCGAGTGGGCCGACTTGATCGCGCGCAACGACACCTACGGCCGTCCGATCGCGAAGATGCTGGCCGACATGCCGCCGGTCCAGGGCATCGCCTACGCCTTCCTCCTGCGCAACGCCACGCGGGGCTGGACCCTACCCCTGCGCAAGCAGTACTTCGAGTTCTTCGTCTCGGCCTCGACGCACCCCGGCGGCAACAGCTACGCCAAGTTCCTCGAGAACATGCGCGACGACGCCGCCGCCGAGCTGAGCCCAGCCGATGAGCGCTCCCTCGCGCCATTGCTCGGGCAGTCCCTGGTCGCGGCCCTGCCGGCGGACGTGACGCCCCCAGTCGGACCCGGCAGGCAGTGGACGCTCGACGAGGCGATCGCAACGGTGGGTCGCGAGCTGGTCGCACGTGACTTCGCGGCCGGTCAGAACCTCTACCACGCCACGGCCTGCAGCATGTGCCACCGGTTCGACGGCCAGGGAGGCGCGATGGGGCCGGACCTGACCACGGTCGCGAACAACTTCTCGCTCCCCGACCTGCTCGAGGCCATCGTCGAGCCCAGCAAGGTCATCTCGGACCAATACGGCTCGCACACCGTCGTGGCGGACGACGGGCGCATTGCGGTGGGCATCCTCGTCGAGGACGTGGACAAGGTCACCGTCTATCCCCGGGCCCTCTCGGCCCCGCCGGTAGAGTTCGAACGCGCGGAGATCGCCTCGATCGAGGAGTCTTCCGTCTCGCAGATGCCCCAAGGCCTGGTCGACCGCCTGAACCCCGAGGAGTTGAAGGACCTCGTCGCCTACCTGATGTCCGGCGGCGATCCGAAGTCCGAGCTCTTCCAGGCCCCAGCCGGTGGCGGATCGGACTAGGCCGAGGCTCTTGGTCGCGGCTCGGCGTCCAGTAGGTGGCGCATGGCGGTCGCCCCCCTGCGCCCTCGAGGTTGCGGGCGCACCGCGATCTCGGCCGCCGCTTCGCGAGGGCTCGCCACGGCGTAGTCCAGAGCTTTCAAGTCCCGGTCGAACAACAGGTTGAGCCCCGAGCCGCTCCGCATCGTCGCGGAC
This sequence comes from Engelhardtia mirabilis, assembly GCA_007751255.1. Classification (GTDB taxonomy): domain Bacteria; phylum Planctomycetota; class UBA1135; order UBA1135; genus Engelhardtia; species Engelhardtia mirabilis. Next base: position 1,692,767 of record CP036296.1, on the reverse strand, counting down.
ACCCAGCGGCCTGGTTGCGCGCCGGATAGGCACCGTCCAAACTCGAAATCGTGGAACGGGAGACCTGCTGGACCCTGATCGAGGCCGCCGGCGACGGAGACGGGCGCGCGCGAGAGGATTTTGCAGCGCTGTACCTTCCGGCCATCCGGGCGTACTTGCTTGCGCGCTGGGGAAGTTCAGCCCTGGTCGAGGAGGTCGATGACGCGCAGCAGGAGGTCTTCGTCGAGTGCCTCAAGGACGGCGGCGTGCTCGAGCGTGTGCAGCGCGGGGCGGCGAGCGGATTCCGCGGCTACCTCTACGGGGTCGTGCGCAACGTGGCCCAGCGGGTCGAGGAGCGCGGTCGCCGGCGGGCGGATCGGCTCGAGCGGGGGACGTTCCATGCGGAGTTTCAACCCGATGACGAGCGCAGCCTCTCCCAGGCCTTCGACCGCGCCTTCGCCATCGGCGTCCTGCGCGCGGCCCTACGCCTGCACCAGGAGGCGGCCCGCGCGCACGGGGGCCGCCAGGCCGCGCGCTTCGAACTCCTGCGTCAGCGCTTCGGGGAGGGCAAGTCCATCGCCGTCATCGCCGAACAGGGGGGGCAGGACGCGGCCTTCCTGCACCACGAGTACGCCACGGCCCGGCGGGAGTTCCACCGGCACTTGCTCCAGATCGTGGGCTCGCAGCACCCCGGAGCGACGGCCGCGCAGATCGAGTTGGAGAGCGAGCGCCTCGTCGAGCTGATCGACGAATGAGCCAGAAACTCCGCGCGAGATCCTCGTTCACTCGGAACCTGTATGGGGCGGAGCGCGAACGCACGGCCTGCGCCCCCACCCAACATGGCCAAGCACACAGACGACGGGGCCCCTCCGCCCAGCTTCCTCGAGCGCGCCCTGGCCGTGGCCTTCGATTCCGAGTCCCGCTCCGGCTGCGAGCCAGGCCTCGGCCTACCGTCGGGCGCAGGAGAGGTGCGGCCGCCCGTGCAGGTGGGCCGCTTCCTCATCCTGGGGGAGATCGCGCGTGGCGGTGGAGGGGTGGTGCACCTCGCCCACGACCCCGACCTGGAGCGGGACGTCGCTCTCAAGATCCTGCGCGCCGGTCCGCACGAGGCCGCACAGGCCCGCGATCGCTTCCGGCGGGAGGTGCTCGTCTCCGGACGGCTTGCGCACCCTTGCTTCGTGCCGGTACACGAGTGCGGCACGACCGTGGACGGCGATCCGTTCTACGTCATGCGGCTGGTCCAGGGACGCACGCTGACGCAACTGCTCTTCGAGCGTGCAGGGGGCCGGGAGCCGAGCGCCGTCGAGGCCAGGGCGTCCCAGCGGCGCCTCTTGGTGGTCCTCGAGCAGGTCGCGCAGGCCGTCGGTTCCGCCCACGCCCAGGGACTGGTCCACCGGGACCTCAAGCCCTCCAACGTGATGGTGGGAGCCTTCGGTGAGGTCCAGGTCATGGACTGGGGGGTGGCGAAGCTCCTGGATCAGCCTGAAGCCGACCCGCCCCTCGGCTCCGCGTGCGGCCTCGAGCCCGGGCGCGAGCCAGCGCCCCGGCCGGACAGCCCGCACTCCCTCGCCGGCAGGGTCATGGGCACTCCCTGGTACATGCCGCCCGAGCAGGCGCGCGGCGAGGTCGAGCTCATGGACGAGCGCTCAGACGTGTTCGCCCTGGGCGCCCTCCTGTGCGAGATCCTGACCGGAGAGCCGCCGTTCCGTGGGGACCGAGTGCAGGCCCTGCGGAGCGCGCGCGCAGGGGAGCTGCAGCCCGCGCTGCTGGCGCTCAGGAACTGCGGCGCCGAGCCCGAGTTGCTCTCCCTCGCCCAGAGTTCCCTGGCCGAGCACGTAACGGACCGCCCGCGTGATGCGATGGCCTTCGCGAACGCCCTGACCGCGCACTTCGCGCTCCAGGACGAGACGGCGCGCCGGGCCGAGGTCGCTGCCGCCGCAGCCCGGGTCGAGGCCCGTGAGGAGCGCCGCAGGCGCAAGCTCGGCCTCGCGCTCGCGGGCGCCGTCCTCGTCGCGTTGGCCACGGCGGGCGCGGGCCTCTGGGTGCGCCATCAAGACGAACTGTCGCGCGTCGAGCGTCGCTCCGCAGCGGTGCAGGGAGCCCACGACTCGGCCCTGGCCTCCCTCGCGCGCGCCCAGGCGACCGGTCAAGAGGACCCGTCGACTTGGGACCTGGCCCTACTCGAGGCAGAGCAGGCGGGGCGTCTCTTGAACTCGGGTGAGGTGCGGGCCGGACTCGCTGAGCAGGTCCTGGACCTGCGCGATCGAGCCCGCGCCGGTGCCGAACGCGCTCACGAGGTCCAGCGTGAACTCGACCGCGATCGGCTCATGCTGGATCGGCTGGAGCGCGTACGAGTTCCCATGGTGCGCAGCGACTTCGCGAACGCCCATGCGGACCTCGCTGCGGCATTCGCGAGCTACGGGCTGGCACTCGAGTCTCCGATCCCGCCGGCAGCGCGCGAGAGCGCGATCGCGACCCAACTGGCCAACGCCCTAGGACAATGGGCCCTGTACTACTTCGTGTACTCGGGGCGACCGGGCGACGAGCGAGGCGACTTCGCGAACCGGATGCTCGAGCGTGGCAACGAACTCGATCCGGATCTCGCACGAGTAGCCATTCGTGACGCCATTCGAGCCCGCGATCGAGGGGCGCTCGAGTCCTTGGCCGCCGCCGACGCGTCGTTGGACTTCGCCGCGCCGACCTTCGCTCTCCTTGGGGGAGGACTGAGGATCGTAGGCGCGCTCGACCAAGCGGAAGCAACCTACGAGCGCGCGCTGTCGGTCCACCCCGGTGACTGCTGGCTCAACCACGAGTTCGCGCAGCTGCTCGCCGATCGGGGCGACGAGCGCACTCCGGAGGCGCTGGAGCACGCCTTCGCCGCGCTGGGTTCCTGCGGAGGGACCTGGGGCGCGCGGCACCTGCTCGGTGGACTCCTCCGACGCGAGGATCGGATGCAGGACGCGCTCGAGCAGTTCGAAGCGCTCGCGCGCGTCGTGCCGAACGACGGACACATTCGCAGCCACATCGCGGACTGCCTGCTGGACCTGGGACGGGGATGGGACGCGCTCGAGTCCGCACGACACGCCCTCGAGCTGGCGCCGGAGGACTCCCACGCCTGGCACGTCCTGGCTCGGATCGAGCAGTCCCGCGGACGTCGGCGCGCGCAGGTCGAGGCCGCCCGGCGGAGCTTCGAGGCCGACCCAGACTCGCTCGCGATGGCTCGCGCCCTGGGCAAGTCCCTGTTCTTCGTCGACCACTACGAGGAGGCGATCGCGCTCTACGAGGGTTTCCTCGTCGAGGACGTCGAAGGCGTCGAGTCCGAGCGGGAACGGATCGCGGAGAGCGATCGCTGGATGAAGTACGGACTGTTGATGGGGCGCGTCGGAGAGCGCGAGGCCAGCGTGCGAGCGCTGCGCACCGCGATCCGGTTCGACCCGTCCAACGCCTTCGCCCACTGCAACCTGGGCATGGCCCTCGAGGAACGGGGGGACTTCGCGGGCGCGGGGACGTCCTACCGGCGCGGCCACGAGCTGGGTTCGGCTCAGCCAGCGTGGTCCGTCCCGACCGAGGCCTGGGCATCCGGTGCGGACCGCTTGCTGCACCTCGCAGCGCGGCTCGACGCCTTCGAGGGCGGCCTGTGGCAGCCCGACCCCGACCTCGATGCCTACCTGCTGGCCCTCGCTGCGAGCTACTCCCAGCGACACCCTCTCGCGGTGCGCGCCTACGAGCAGGCGCTCGTGCGGGTGCCCGACCTGGCCGCCGAAGCCGGCGCGGAGTACCGCCGCAGCCTGGCGGGGTCCGCGGCCGCCGCGTGCCAGCTCGGGGGCCTCAGGGACGGGGAGCGGGTCGCCTACGCGCAGCGCGCCCTCGACTGGCTCAGCGAGGATCTCGAGGGCTGGCAGCTCGAGCTGCGCACCGATCCCCAGGGCTCGTTCCGGGCGGCCTCGACCGCCCTGCGCCGCATGCAGTCGCACCGCTCCTACGAGGACGTGCGGGGGGAGGCCCAACTGGACGCCCTGCGCGCCCTGGGCGAGGACGGTGAGAGGGTGGCCGCGCGGGCCCTGGACCTGTGGGCCGCCATCGGCGCCGAGGTCGACTCCATCGTCGCGATGGAGCTGGAGTGGGAAGCGGCGCGGGATTGAGGCCCGGGGGGGGCCTCGGGGCCTGGGTCGCGACGATTTTGCCGCGGGAATCGCAGAAAGGCGCCGCGAGCTGGGGACCCCGCCGGAACCGGCTCTGGGAGGGGAAGCGGGGTTCGCCCCCAGCCTCCCCGATCCGCCTCGCAACCGCACTGGAGCTCCTGAGGAGACCCATGAATCCCGCAGCCGACCTCGATCGCCCTCTCCTCCGCTCCCGGTGCATCACCGCGCTCGGGTTGTCTCTCGCGCTGGGCGTCATGGGCGCCTGCTCCGGCAGTCAGCCCGCGGCGCCGGCGCCGAGCCTGAACGAGGGCAGCTACACCCCGGACGCCTTCACCTACACCGACCCGCACCCGCCGACCTTCCACCCCCTGGGGACCGCCAGCACCGTCCTCGTCGAGCTGGCGGAGACGATGGTCGTCGTGCCCTACGACGAGCAGCTCAGCGGGTACGGCACCGGCGGGGCCAAGACCCAGGTTTGGATCGACGAGGGCAAGGACGAGAGCTTCGCCCAAGCGCCGGGCTCCCAGGGCCTGTTCGGCCCCGGCCTGGCGCTGCGCGGCGCCGCCTCGGGCAACCTGGACGACGACGGGGCCAAGGAATGGGTCGCCGTGGCGATCACGAACTCGGGCACCAAGGCCGCGCTCTACAGCGCGGACCGCCAGCAGGACGGGAGCGTACAAACCACGCAGATCCTCTCGTTCGACCCGGGCTCGTACTCGCTCCGGGATGCGCGGGTGCAGTTGGCCGACATCGACGGGGACCTCCGCGACGAGATCATCGTCGTGGCGCGCTCCAACTACTTCAGCAACCAAGCCAGCAAGGCCGTCGTGCTGGTCTTCGACGACCCCGAGCACGGAGCGTCGGAGCTGATGCGAATGGACCGGGATGGCTCGCACATCGATCTGTGGGCCTGGCCCGCGGACGTGGACGGGGACGGCCGCCCCGAGGTCGTGGTCTCGCTCGCGGGGGACACCACCCATGCCGGGCACCACGCCGTGCGCCTCTACGACCTGCCCGAGGGGGCCACCACCATGGTCCAGGTCCACGACTGGATCTATCTGTCCAAGGACTACCTGACCCTGGGGGTCAAGTCCGCGGTGGGCGACTTCGACGGCGACGGCAAGGACGAGATCGCCACGGGCAAGACCTCCATCCTCGGGGGGCAGCTCGGGATCCTGCTGCACGAGTGGCAGGCCGACGGCACCATCGCCTCACGCAACTTCGCGACCATCGGAGACGTGGACGAGCCCGGGGACCACTACTGGGCGATGACCGCCTTCGACCGCAAGGTCGGACACGACGAGCTGGCCGTCATCGCGCCCCACGGCTTCGGCAGTAGCGCCCAACCGTGGACCGTGTCGATCCTGAACTACGAGCCGGTGACCGACGCCTGGAGCCAGTTCCAACTGCCCCTGTACGGCGAGGCCTACGACGGCGAGAACCCGACCCTCTGTGCCGGCGACTTCAACGGGGACGGGACCGAAGGGCTCATGTGCGGCCTTCTGCGGGGCTACAGCTCGGAGGCCGTCCTCGAGCGTTGGGTCCTGGGCACCAGCCCCGTGATCGGGTGGTCCCCACTGCCGGATCGGACTTTCCCCGGGGCCATCATCAAGAGTCGCACGCCCGTGATGGTTGCCGGCGACTGGGACGCGGACGGGGTGGTCGTCGAATCGACCGGGCACAAATTCCTGACGCTGGATCGCCCCATTCCGATCGCCGTGCTGAGCGCCCCGCCGACGCGCGCGGGCATCAGCCAGAACTATGCCGACACGTCGACGCGCTACGAGACGGGGGTCAGCACCACGCAGACCTGGGGCGTCACCACCGGCACCACGGTCGCCGCCGCTGTCGGCTTTGACGTCGACGTCTTCGGTCTGATCAAGGCCGGCGGCAAGGCCACGATCGCGAAGACATTGACCACCACCCAGCTGGACACGACTCAGGTGAGTTACGTCAGCGGCTACAGCGGCTCGGCGAACGCCGACACGATCATCTTCCAGGGCACCCTGAACCGGGCCTACGAGTACCGGATCGTCAGCGCTCCCGACCCCGATGCCGTGGGACAGCTCATGACCGTCAACGTTCCGGTCGACTCCCTGACCTACAACTGGACGCTCGACTACTTCAACTCGTACATGCCCCCGCAGGATCGGATCGGCGACGACGTGCTGAGTCACGTCCCCGGCCAGATCCAGTCCTACCCGACCTTCGGCGAGCTCGACGACGCGGTGACGGGGAGTCTGCACTGGCAGTACCCGGCCGAGCAGGACGTCGGCCAAGGCGCCGGCTCGAACGACCTCGAGATCGCCTTCCTCGACGAGGACACGACGGAGACCCAACGCACCGTCTCGGTCGAGGTCGAAGGGGGCGTTGGAATCGGTGTCGAGGTCTCCGGCGCGGAGAGCTCGGAGTCGGGCAGCTCCTACGCCATCACCTACTCCGAGACCAGCCGGTTCACGACGACCGTGGGCTCGATCGCCGCCCCCTCGGAGTACGAGGCCTGGCGCTACAAGTGGGGCCTGGTGGTCGAGACCTACGGAAGGACTGCGGACGCCGACAACGTCCCGACGGGCTACGTCCCCGGTCGTCGCCCCTTCCAGTTGGTCCGCTACTGGGTGGACGCGGTTGGGAGTGCCTACTGATGCGCTGATGCGCTGATGCGCGTCGCCGCATCAGCGCAGATGCTCGCCTCCGCCGAGACCCTCGAGCTGATCCGCTCTGGCGAGGGCGAGGGCCTACCCGAGTGGGCCGACTTGATCGCGCGCAACGACACCTACGGCCGTCCGATCGCGAAGATGCTGGCCGACATGCCGCCGGTCCCGGGCATCGCCTACGCCTTCCTCCTGCGCAACGCCACGCGGGGCTGGACCCTGCCCCTGCGCAAGCAGTACTTCGAGTTCTTCCTCTCGGCCTCGACGCATCCCGGCGGCAACAGCTGCGCCAAGTTCCTCGAGAACATGCGCGACGACGCGATCGCAACGGTGGGTCGCGAGCTTGTCGCACTTCAATTCGCGGCCGGTCAGAACCTCTACCGCGCCACCGCCTGCAGCGTGTGCCATCGGTTCGACGGCCAGGGCCGCGCGATGGGGCCCGACCTCACGACGGTCGCCAACGACTTCTCGCTCCTCGACCGACGGACGCCGCGCGGTGGGGATTCTCGTGGAGGACACCGACCAGGTCACCGTCCATCCGCGGGCGCTGGGGACCCCGCCCGCCGTGCTCCTGCGCTCCGCGATCGCATCGATCGAGGAGCGTTCCATCTCCCGAATGCCCCTCGGCTTGGTCGACCGGTTCATCTCGCGGGAGCTGAAGGACCTGGTCGCGTTCCTGCTGTTCAGCGGCGATCCCGAGTCCGAGGTCTTCCAGCCCCGGGCCGGCGGTGGATCGGATTGGCCCGCACCAGCCACCCGCCCTCGCAGATCCCGCGCGACACCTATCCACCCGCGTGAGGGCCATTGCCTCCGTCACGGCACCAGGACCCGCGCGGCAGCGCCCCGGCCGGCGCTGCGGACCGCAGGCAACACCCCGGACCTGCCGACCGAGAGGGCTCGCTCGTGCCATGCTGGCGGCCGATGCCCGCTTCCCCGCCGCCCGCCCCGTCGGACAAGAGCGACCGCAGCTTCTTCTACCGCTCCTCGGACGCTCCCGCGAAGGCCTCGAGTCCCCGCCCCGGCTCCGCCGAGCTGCGGCCGGGCGCGCGCGTCGCGCACTTCGTCCTGCGTGAGTTCATCGCCCGCGGTGGGATGGGCCAGGTGTGGGTGGCGGAGGACACCGAGCTGCGCCGCACGGTCGCGCTCAAGCTCGTGCTGCCGGAGCTGCTCGACACCCGCGCCGTCGACTTCTTCGCCCGCGAGGCCAGAGCCGGCGGCCGACTGGCGCACCCCAACATCGTCACCACGCTCGCCTCGGGCAGGGACGAGGGGCTCGCCTGGATCGCCCAGGAGCTCGTCGAGGGTTCCTGGACGCTGAAGGACTTCATCGAGTCCGTGCGTTCCGAGGACGTGGTGCCCGAGGGCTACTACCGCAACGTCGCCGACCTGGTTGCGCAGGTCGCCGACGCGCTCGCCGCCGCCCACGCGGCGGGGGTCATCCACCGCGACGTCAAGCCCGCCAACATCCTGATCACGATCGACGACCGGCCGAAGCTGACCGACTTCGGGCTGGCGCGCGTGAGCGACGAGTCGGTCCTGTCGATGACCGGCGAGGTGGCCGGCTCCTGGGCCTACATGAGCCCGGAACAGGTCGCGGCGAATCGCTCGGCGATCGACCACCGGACCGACATCTTCTCCCTCGGCGTGGTGCTGTACGAGCTGCTGGCGCTGCGTCGGCCGTTCGACGGCGACACGGCCCAGCAGATCGCCGAGCAGATCGCCAAGTTCGAGCCGCCGGAGGCCTCGAAGGTGCGCTCCCAGTGCCCGCGCGAGCTGGGCGTCATCTGCGGCAAGGCGCTGGAGAAGTCGCAGGGTTCGCGCTACGACACCGCCGCTGCCCTGGCCGCTGACCTGCGCGCCCACCTGGCCAATCGCCCGATCGTCGCCCAGGCCCCGAACGCCCTCGCCCGCGCGGTGAAGTGGTCGCGCCGCAATCCGACCCCCGCGGCCGTGACGGCGGTCAGCCTGGCAGCGCTGGTCATCGTCTCGATCCTGCTCGCGATCAACGCGCGGCAGGCGGAGGAGAACGCGGGGCTCGCCGATCACAACGCGACACTCGCCGCCGACGCCGATCGCGAGCGCGACGACGTGCTGCGCCTCGCCGCCGCCCAGGATCTGGAAGACCTGGTCGCCGAACAGGCCGAGCTCTGGCCGCCCCACCCCGAGAACCTCGGGGCCTTCCGTGACTGGCTGGCGCGGGCGAACACACTGGTCGCCGACCTGCCGCTCCACCGGGCGAAGCGCGACGAGCTGCGTGCCCTCGCGCGGATTCGGACGGATGAGGACGAGCGTGCGCGCCGGGACGCTCGTCAGGCGGCGCTCGAGAGCGAGCTCGCCGTCCGACGCCAGGCCCTCGCGGTCCGGCGCGACGAGGCCGAGCTGCCGGTCCACGTCCTGGACCGCAGCGCCCTGCCCGACGACCCACTCGAATGGAACGCGGTGGCCTGGAGCCTGGTGACGCCGCGGCGGACCGTCCTGGGACAGGAGCCACGCGGCGTCGCGATCGCCGAGGCGGTCGTCGACGACAGCACGGGCGCCTATCGTGCAGCGCTGCTCGAGACGATCGCGTGGGGCCGCCTCGCCATCGGTGACGATGTGGGTGCGCGCGAGGCGAGCCTTGCCGCGCGCGACGCCGCACCCGACATCCAGCGAGGTGAGCTCACGAAGCACGTCGAGTTGATCGAGTCCGGCATCGCTTCGCGCAGCTCGGCAGCGGGCCTGGCCGCCGAGGAGGTCGCCTTGGCGGCCCTGGAAGCCGAGATCGACGAGCTCCGCACCGGGACCGACCGCGTGACCCTGGAGTTCCCGGCCGAGTCGGAGCAGGCGCGCTGGTGGCTCAACCAACTGACCGATCTGATCGGCGACCTCGAGGCCGCCGAGCGCGAGCTGATCGCCCCCGACGCGACCAGTGCGGCCTACGGCTGGAGCGTGGGCAAGCGCCTGCGGTTCGCCGCGAGGCTCGAAGCGGGCCATGCCCCCGGGGGCGACCTGGACGTCGCCTGGCAACGGGCGCTACCGGCCATTCGATCCGCCTATCCCGGGCTCGAGCTCGAGGCTCAGCTCGGGCTGGTGCCCCTGGGCCCCGACCCGGACTCCGGACTCTGGGAGTTCGCGCACCTCGCGACCGGCGAGCCCCCCGAGCGCGGGGCGTCCGGCTCCCTGGTGCTGACCGAGGAGTCGGCGGTCGTCCTGGTCCTGGTGCCGGACGGTGAGTGCTGGATGGGGGCCCAGCCCCTCGATCCGGCCGCGCGCAACTATGACCCCGAGGCCTACGAGGACGAGTTCCCGGTCCACCGAGTGTCGCTCTCGGCGTGGTTCGTGTCGAAGTACGAGATGACCCAGGGCCAGTGGCTGCGAACCACCGGAGACAATCCCAGCCACAACAAGTGGCCGAGCCGGCTCGTCACGACGCTCCTGAACCCCGTCGAACAGGTCTCGTGGAACGCGGCGGTCCAGTCGCTCGGGCGCCTCGGCCTGGACCTGCCGACCGAGGCCCAGTGGGAGCAAGCCGCCCGCGCGGGCACCGACACGCCGTGGTCGTTCGGCGCAACCCGCGAGGAACTGCAGGGCCTGATCAACATCGCCGACAAGACCGCCAGTGACGACGGTGCCGTCTGGCCCGCGATCGTGCTGTGGCCCGACCACGAGGACGGCGGCATCATCCACATGCCGGTGGGTCACTACCCCGCCAACGCCTTCGGCCTGCATGAACTCCACGGCAACGTCGCGGAGTGGTGCCTGGACGAGTTCGACCACGCCTTCTACGCCCGCACGCCGACCCGCGATCCCGTCGCTCCGAAGCACGGATTCGACGTCCGCGTCTTCCGCGGAGGCTCGTTCGACCTCGGCGCGACCAACGCGCGCTCGAGCATGCGGAACTTCGGTTGGGAGAATCAGCCGGACTACACCATCGGGATCAGGCCGGCGCGCGGCATCGAGAATGCGGAGCGCTGACGCCGCATCGCGTGGCCAACGCTACTCGACGCCGAGCCCGGACCAGGCACGGGGTTCCGGCGCCAGTGCGTAGGACCGAGCCGCTGCTCGTGCGTGCGGGGCGCCCATCCCGGGCAGGACTTCGCGCCCCGCTCAGGACGGCTCGGCATGCACGGTGCCGGCAGCGGACGAGAGGCAGCTGCAACCCGAACGCCCAGACGGACTGAGCGTGGTGCCTGATGACCGCCTGATAGATCGTCGAGGGAGTCGAGGTCGCGCGTCACGGCGACTCGATCAGTCCGCTAGCGCGACCGCCACTGAACCTCGGGACTTGATGGATCCGACTCGTCGAAGCGCAGACCCTCTCGGGGCCAGTCCGCCACCGAGAGCCACCGAGTCCATGCGTTCTCGCCCTCCGAGAGCTCGACGAGGTCGTGGAAGACGCTCCTGTAGTCCCGATGCGGCCCGCGATGTAGGACCAGTCGATAGCGACCGGGCTCGCGTACGGCCAACTCGAAGATTCCTCTCTCGTCGATGGTGCAGGAGTCGACCTGGAGCGCTCGGTCTCCGACGAGGAGCAGCTCCGCGAGCCCCAGCGGCGTGGACTCGTCCGACCCGAGCTGGCCCCGGAGGATGCACGGCTCGCCAGCGATCTCGGTCACAGCCCCCGCGAATCGCCCCTGCGCGGGAACGTCCACGACGAAGGGCAAGGGCTGGGGGCGACGCTGATCGGGCGGCCAACCCACGTGCCGACTCGGTGGCCCCTGGGGGCGCACGTGCGCCAACCACGCCCCTGGCGAGACGCCGTCGAGATCGAAGGCTCCGTTCACGTCGGTCGCGGCCACGAACACTCGCCCGTCGGGAACGTCGGGCTGCTCGGGATCCAGCGGGGAGCGGTACAGGATCACCTTCGCCGCTCTCCCGGCCTCCGCGCCCGGAAGGGTTGCGCGACCCGCGATTCGGCGGCCCCGCGAGAGCTCGATGACCAATCCCGTCGTCCCGGGCTCCACCGGGCCGATCACGGCTTCGGCATAGCCTGGCCGCCAGACTCGGAGGTGCCACGGGATCCTCGGAAACTCCACGGGGAGTCGAAACGCCCCGGCTGCATCCGTCGCGACGGGATCCGAGGACGAGTAGTCGAGCCCACTGCGGAACCCGGGCAAGGCGGCCTCGACTGCGTGCGGTTTCGGCCGGACGAGTTCGACGAAGGCGTCTTCGACCGGCAGACCTCCGGACGACACCACGCCGGCGACCTGCGCAAGGGCCCAGTCAGCGGCTCGTCTCTCCGCGGCCGCCGCCGAGTCCCCGCCCCGCGCTCGATCTCCCCCACAGCTCGCCGCGGGCCCGATGAACAGGAGCAGGCAGACAAGCTGTCGAGGCGTGGGTGCCGTCACGGGCGGTACGACGGTGCGACGCCCTCGATCTTCCCGGACTTCGCGGTCCGAGGGGGAGCAGCCCCGAGCTGGCTGTGGGCTCCCGGCTGACGGCCCTCGTCCGCGACGGCTGCTTGGTGAGGCCGATGGCTCGCCAAGCGTTCCCCAAGCGCGCGGGCTGATCGAAGTGCGCGAGCCTGCTCGCACCCGGCACGCCCCTCGAGTTCGGGGCTGGGCCAGTGTGGCGACGCCGCGCGCATCAGGTCTGGATCCACGGACCCCCTCGGCGTGGGATCGCCACAAGGGTGCGCCGCAAGAAATCCCATTCCGCGTGTCGGTCCGAGCCGGCGGTCTCGGCGTAGCGGGGTGAAGGCCGAACACGTCGGCCTCGACAGACTCCACCCCCCCCCGCCCAGAGGCATCGACCGTGATCCAGTCCCGCACCCTTCCGGCCCTCGCCGGCGCCCTCGGGGCGCTGCTCCTCGGCTCCGCCCCGGCCCTGGCCGATGGCTGGTGCCACCTCACCCCGTGGACGCTCGATGGGTCCGAGATGACCCTGTTCGGCTCCGACGTCCAGCTCGAGAACGGCTGGGCCTTCGTCAGCTCGACCGGCGGTCAGGCCGTCCAGGTCTACCGCCGCCAGGGCGCGACCTATGTGCCCACCCAGCTCCTGACCAGTCCCGACGGCCCCGAGTCGGGCGACCGCTTCGGCAAGGTGATCGAGCTCGACGGCGACCGGCTGTTCGTGTCGGCGACCTGGGCCGACGGCGCCCAGGTCGACCAGGGCCGCGTCCACGTCTTCGAGCGGTCGGGGAGCCAATGGCTCGCCGCCGGCGTGATCGAGGCGCCGGCCCCGGCCTTCCAGGACCGCTTCGGAGCAGCCCTCTCGGCCGACGGCGACTGGCTCGCGGTCTCGACCCTCGAGCAAGCGCCGACCTACGACAGTCGCGCCTTCATCTACCGCCACGTCGACGGCAACTGGCAGTTCGACCAGCTCGTGAGCGGCCTCGACACCGGCATCTACAACGTCGAGTTGGCCCTGCGCGCCCGCCCGGGCGGCCAGACCGCCGACCTGTTCGTGGGCCAGCCCGGGGCGACGTCACCCCAGCTCGAGTCGAGCGCTGGCGCCGTCCGGCACTTCCTGTTGACCTCGATCGGTCCCTTCGTCGGCCCGACCATCCAGCCGGGCTCCCTCGACGCCGGCGACCTGTTCGGCTGCGCGCTCGACTTCGACGGCGACCAGCTCTTCGTGGGGGCCCAGAACGTCGACGGCATCGGCTTCCAGGACGGCGCGGTCCACATCTACGACGTGGACACCGCGCCCTTCCTGCCCACGGTCCAGCTAGCCCAGGTGCTCTCGGCGCCCGCCCACGCAACCAACTCCAAGTTCGGCGACGCTCTGGATGTCCAGGGCGCGCGGCTCGCGGTCGGCGCACGCTTCGCCCACGTGGGCGAGATCGCCATGCCCGGCCTGGTCCACACCTTCGTCCGCAACGACCAGGGCACCTGGATCGTCGAGGAGACCCTGCTCCCCACCGACGTGGGTGACGCCGGGGCGCTCGGCGCGTCCGTCGCCGTCGAGGGCGAGCACGTCCTCGCCGGGGCCTACAGCACGGGCACCGGGCCCGGCCTCAACCCGGGCGCGGCGTTCCTGTTCTCCCTGACGTCGACCACCCTCGCCGGTGGCAACGCGCCGGCCGACGTCCTCGCCACCGCCGAGATCTACTGGCCCAGCGGCGGCCCGACGGCCGGCCCGAGCCTCGCGATCGACTCGCCCCCGGTCCCTGGTGAGTCCTCGACCCTCACGGTCGAGGGCGGCGAGCCCTTCGGCGTGCCCTTCCTCTTCTGGGGCCTCGCTCCCACCGAAGTGCCCTTCCTGGGCGAGACGCTGCTAGTGGACCTGTTCTACGCCCAGAAGCTCCCGATCCTCGGCGCCAACGGCAGCAGCTCGGTCTCTGTCGGAGTTCCGAACGACCCGTCGCTGCACGGCGCGATGCTCTTCCTGCAGGCCGGCGTGCTGCACCTGTTCCCCCAGAGCGGCGACGGCGTCGAAGCCACCAACGGCCTGCGCCTGACCGTCGGCTACTGATTCCAGTGCAGCGGCGTCGCACACCCAGGGGTGTGCGACGCCGCCTTGCGTTCCGGAGGCAGGACGGCCTGTACTCGCCATCGGTCGAGCCGTCGGCCGGAGCCGCGCGATCGGGCCGCCTGGCCCGCGCCCACTACGGATTCCAGCGCCTCTCCGGGCGGCCGCGACTGAACTTCTCGAGAGAGCAGCGCCGGTCGCCCCTGCGAACGATCACGAGCGACGCGGCCCACTCGCCGCGTCGATCGATCGCTCGGTCAGGATCAGCTCAGTTGCCCAGCTGCAGCTCGGCACCCTCGGTCAGGCCGATCGTCACCGGCCCGACGGCGTCGATCAGCACGCCCTGGGCGAAGATCGAGATGCCCAGCAGTGCGGAATCGTTCGGCACCGAGAGAGCCACCGTGGACGGCGAGCCAGCGCCGCCCCAGGGCGTCCCCGGCAGGGTCTGGAAGGAGGGCAGCGCGACGAGCAGCTCGCCCACCGCTCCCGGGCCCGCCATGCCGAAGCCGGGCACTTGGATGCCACAGGACGAGCCGGCCACCGCGGGGGCCGCGGAGAGGGCCAAGAGCGGCAGGGACCCCGCGGTCTGCGTGCCCAGCGGGTTGTCGAGCTCGATAGAGAACGACCCGCCGAGGTCCGGCGTGCCCGACACGGCCAGACTCCCGGCCGGGTTCACGCCGCAGCCGAGCCCTTCGACCGCCGCCTGAGGCGCACACAGGAACGACCAGGTGTCGATGGGCAGGGTGCCTCCGAGCGGGCTGGTGGGGACCAGCGCGAGGTTCGACGGGGTCACCGCAGGCACGCCGATGCTCAGCTGCGAGGTCCACTCGTTCGGCGTTGCCCCGCCTGCGAGCTGACAACCCGCGTCGAGTTGACCGGTGGGCGACACGCGCATCATCAGGCCGTCGATCGACGCGCTCGCGAAGCCCTGGGCGTAGCCCCCCACGATCAGGTCGCCGTCCGGCGCGGTCGCGATGGCCTGGCCGCGGTCGAAGCCCGTGTTGCCCAGGGTCGTGTTCCAGACCAGCGTCCCGCCGGCGTCGAAGCCGAGCAGCCAGAAGTCCTCGCCACCGGCGCCCGCGGTCGCCGTCGAGCCGGCCACGACGAAGCCACCATCCTGGGTCGCGACGACCTGGGAGCCCTGATCCAAGGCGAGTGAAAAGCTGTCGCCCGCGCGCAGGTCCCAGAGCAGGTCGCCGGCCGCATCCAGGCGCATGGTCCAGGAGTCGCCCTGGAAGAAGGCCATGGCGAGGATCTCACCCACGGCGACGTAGCCGCCGTCGTCGGTCGCGACGATGTCGTTGATCACGTCGCCGCCGCTCATGTTGTAGACCCTCTGCCAGAGCACGTCGCCCGCAGGATCCAGCTTGACCAGCCAGGGGCGGGTGAAGGGCACCGGATCGACCTTGGGCGAGCCCGGGAAGCCGGAGCTCGACTGGATCGAGACCAAGACGCCGTCGTCAGACGCCGCGAGGCAGGCCGCCACGTCCTCGGCATCACCGGCCAGGCGCTTCTGCCACAGCAGCGCCCCGGTCGGGTCGATCTCGAGCACACAGGCGTCGTTGTAGACGCCGTTCTGATCCATCGAGCCGGCGACGTAGTAGCCGTTGGGCGAGTGCTCGACGGCGTTGAACTGCTTGGTCCCCTTGTAGGTCCGTTGCCAAGCGATGCTGCCCGCGGACGAGACCTTCACGATCCAGCCGCCGGAGCCGAACGAGGCCGTGCTGCCCACGAGCAACGCACCGCCGTCGGCGGTCGGCACCATCGACTGGACCGAGTCGGCCCCGGCGCCACCGAGGATCCGCTCCCAGGCCGCGGAGCCGCCGGCACCCACGCGGGCGATCCAGACGTCCCCGGACGGGTCGAAGGAGGTGGTGTTACCCACCGCGACGAAGGCGCCGTCCGGGGTGGCGGCGACTTCCTCCACGGAATCGAAGCCGGCGCCGCCGAAGGTGGCGACCCAGCCCTGGCCGGCGAGGGCAGGGGCGGCGAGCAGGGCGGGGGCGAGGAGACGGAGGGACGAAGGACGCATCAGCAGGGTGGACGTCATGTCTGGAAGCCTCGAGGAGTCGAGTCTGCGGGGAAGGTCGGCCCCAGGGCAGGGGCACCGCCCGGCTACGTTCGCTCGACCGCAGGGTTGCAATTTATTGCAGCGAAATTTCGATCGACCGTCGCCCTGAGCCCACTAGGGCCTCGCCCGCCGGATCCGGACCGAACGCCGGCAGCTCCCCGATCTCCGACCCCGACGAGACGGGCTCGAGGGTCCCCGAGAGCAGCAGCGCTCCTGACGCCGGTCGAGCAATGGCTCGGCTCGCGACGCCCACGCGCCGACGTCAGCCCGGCCCGCTCGGAGGCCGAGCCGACCGCGGACGGCCCCCGGGCCCGCCGCGTCGGACGGTGCTCCATCCTGAACGAGGGCCGAGTCCTCCCTTCCTCGGCAGCGAGTGGGCAGCCGGTCCCGGCAGACCGAAGTCGGTCGAGCGGCAGACGGCGAGCACCCGGGCTGCCCGTCGCCAGGGGGGGCCGCGCCCAGCCAGCAGCGCGGGGGCCGGCGCCGTGCCGTCCCGGGCCAGCAGCCCCTCACGTGAGCGTCCGAACGGCGCCGGCGATTCGCCCGCGCGACCGTTGACGATCGCACGGACTGCGCCGGAGGATCCAGCGCCGCCGCAACACGACAACCGACATGGATCCGGAACTCACTCGCTACTTCGACCGCATCGCCGAGATCGGCGCTGCGCACCGCTCGCCCAGGTCCACGGTCCGCGCCGTCGAGGAGGCGATGCGTGAGCTGCTGGCGAGAGGCTTCGTCCTCGACCAGCGCGTGCGCGCCCCCGACGGTGCTCGGCACGGTCGACACCTGCTGTACGAGGATCCCGGCAGCGGCATCGTCGTGATCGTCATGGCCTGGCCGCCGGGCGGGGACAGCCTCCCCCACGACCACGGCACCTGGGGCACGGTCGCGGTCGTCGAGGGCGCGCTGCAGGTCACGACCTACGACCGCCTGGACGACGGCTGCGACCCCGATCGCGCGGAGTTGGCGCCGACCTGCTCGTTGCGCGCCGAACAGGGCGCGGTGACGAGCGTGCTTCCGCCGCACGACGAGTACCACCGCATCGAGAACCCGACCGACGCGTTGACGCTGTCGCTGCACACCTACGGACGCGACATCGAGAGCTGCCACACGTTCGATCCGGAGTCGAGCGTCGTCGTTGAGGTTCGGCCCAGCTACACGACCCGGCCCCGATGAGGGAGGGAGCACCGCGATCATCGCCGCGGCGAAGGCCAGAGCCGGGCAGGAGGCTCGCAATCGATCCCCCTGGCCAGCTCGATCCGAGCCCGACGAGGGTCTCTCGACCGCCCCCTCCGGGGCCAGATCGCTCGCCAGCCTCGCGACTCCGACCCCAGGGCTCGATCCTGATTCCGCGGAGGGCTACTCATGGCGAGATGGGGAGGGACGCCCGCAGACGACGCAGCCCGATGCCACGACCGACGCACCCGAGCCGACCGTCGCGCTCGGCCCCCGCGCTCGATGGGTCGGCCCCGGCGCCTTGGCCCTGGCCACCCTCGTCTACGTCGTCGCGCTGGCGTTCGAAGCTCGCGCCGCGTCGATCCGGCCGGCGCTGAGTGAATCCTTCGACGGAAGCGGGGCAGCGGCCTTCTCTTCGGCCGAGTTCGTGGCCCACGTGGAATGGCGAGTGGCGGTCTTCCTGCTGATCGGCGGTTGCGCCGCGGCCTGCCTGGTGGCCTCGACCTCGATCGCGGCCGCGGTCCGGCAGGCCCCGTGGCAGGTGGGCTCGATGGGCGCCCTGGTCAGCTTCATGACCGAGTCGGCCTACACCTGGCTCCTCGCGCTCATGAACGGCGTCGATGGGAGCGGCGCAGCAGGGCTCGACGGCCTCGTGGCCGCAGGCACCCTGTCGGCCGGAGCCTACTACTCGCTGATGTTCGCCGCGATCTACCTCCCCGCCGCCGCTGCGCTCGAGGTCGTCGGCCGCCGCCTCGGTGCTGCCGCCAGCGCGGCAGCGGACGACCCCGACGCCTGGCTCGAGCGCAATGGACTCTCCATCTCTTGGTCGGGTCAGCTCGCGCGCCTGGGGACCCTGCTCGCGCCCCTAGCGTCGTCGGCCGTGGTCGGCGTCTTCAGCTCCGGCGTGTAGCGGCCACGCGGCCCCGAATGGACGGGAGCGTCTCCGGCTCGCCCGACGGCGTCTGCGGCGATCGCGAGGATCGCCCACCGACGTCAACCGTCGGCCACAATCGACATCGCCGGCCTCAACCCGAGCGTGCCCATGGCGAAGTCCGGCATGTTCCCCAGCTCGCGGAAGGCCGAGCGGGCCGCGTGGGTCCCCATCCGGTTGCAGCCTCCGCGAGCGCGGCGCGGGACACGGCTCAGATCCACGCCGGATCCCGCTTCCACCGGGAAGGCCAGGCTCGAGGTCCATTCGAGGACGTTCCCGGTCACCTCGTGCAGTCCGAAGCCGTTGGGCGACGAGCGCCAGACCGGAGCAGTCCCGACGTCTTCGTCGTCCCAGGGTGCGGGATGCGAGCTGCTCGCCCAATACGGCCACAGCGCGGCTGTCCTGCTGTCGAGCAGGTTGGTTCGACCCTCGAGGGAGCCCTCCTCGTCGCCGGTCCACCAGGGCGAATCCGTGCCTCCGCGCGCTGCGTACTCCCACTGCTGCTCGTCGGGAAGCTCGAGTCCGAGGCGAGCCGTCACCCGATCACAGTCGTTCCAACTGACCCACTGGGCCGGCCGCTCGGCCGCCTGCGGGCCGTTGGCCTCGCTGAGACTCCTTTGATCGCCAGTGAAGCGGGCCCACTGCCCGCGAGTCATCTCGTACTTCGACATGAAGAACGGCGCGAGCTCGACCTCTCGCACGGGGCTCTCGCCGGGGTTGGCCTGGGGGTCGTAGTTGGGCAACTCGGGGTCCTCCCGCTGCGCCCCCGCCCAGAAGGTGCCGCCACGCAGCAACACGAGGACGAGCCCGGTCTCTGCATCGATCTCGAGCACGCCGTCCTCGCCGCGCGTCGGCGCTGCGCCGGTCAACAGGTGCGCGAACTCCCAGAGACCGGATCGCGGATCGCGACCGATCGGCAAGAGCCCCGGCTGCGGCTGGAGCTCGAGTCCCGGGTAGTCCAAGAGAATCTCGGGCAGCGCGGCCTCCCAGGCGGCTGCGACCTCGCCACCTGGAGCCAGGCTGGCCTCGATCAGCCCCGCGTAGGCGATCCGCTGCGGGACGCTCCAGCCGTGCGGGCCTGGCGCCTCGACCTCACTGCGCGGACGGTCATCAAGCAGTTCGCTCTCGAGCACCTCCAGCCCGCTCACGAGGTCCGCGAGCATGTCGTGGAGGAGCTGGTCGTCGTAGCTCTGAAAGCCCCAATCGCGCCGGTCACCCTCGGGCTCGCTCGCCGGAAGCGCGCGCGCCCGAATCGTCTCCAGCGCGCGCACGTGGCGATCGCGGCGGTTTGCGAGGGCACGGGCCTGATCGACCCACGCTCCCATCTCCTCGACACGCCCCCCGCCGGGATAGGGCGGCCAGAGCTCGTCATCCGCTCGATCGACCAGCTGGGCCAGCACGCGCGCATCCTCCAGCTCCAGCAGCTGCCGGCCCTTCGCCGCCGCCTCCAGCCGGCCACTGACGAAGCCGAAGGCCCCGACGCCGATCGCGGCGGCCACCACCACACCCGCCGAGACGCCCGCGCGGTGGCGACGCACGTACTTGCGCGCGCGGTACAGGGCCCCGGCGGAAGTCGCGACCACGGGCTCGTGGGCGAGGTACCGCCGCAGGTCGTCCGCCAACTCGCCCACCGACTGGTAGCGCCGGCCGGGTTCCTTCTCCAGGGCGCGGAGGCAGATGTGGTCCAGATCCCCCGCGAGCTGGCGGATCAGCGCGTGCCCGTCGGTGCCACGCAGCGGCCCGGCAGCCGTCGCCGTGTCCGTCTGGCGGCGCAGGCGCGTGCTCGGCGTCGGCGGATCGTCCTCCCGAATCCGCCGCTGGAGGTCGGACAGGGGCACGTCTCCCGCGCTGGTCAGCTCGAATGGACGCAGGCCACTGAGCAGCTCGTAGAGCACGACTCCCAAGGAGTAGACGTCCGAGCGGGTGTCGATCTCCGCCGAGCCCGGGTCGGCCTGCTCCGGGCTCATGTAGTCCAGCGTCCCGACGACCCGACCGAGCTGGGTCTGCAGGGTGCGCTCCGCGAGCCGGCCCGTCGTCGCGCGGGCGATGCCGAAGTCGATCACCTTCGGGACCGGAACTCCGTCCTCGGTCGCCACCAGGAGGTTCGACGGCTTCAGGTCCCGATGGATGATGCCCCGCTGGTGCGCGTGGCGAACGCCCTCGCAGACGTCGAGGAACAGCTCGATGCGCGCCCGGGTCGAGAGGCGCCGACGGTCGCAGTAGCCCGTGATCGGCTCCCCGTCGATGAGCTCCATCGCGAAGTACGGACGACCCTGATCGGTCGCGCCGCCGTCGTAGACGCACGCGACGTTGGGGTGCGACATCCGCGCCAGCGCCTGGCGCTCGGCCTCGAACCGCGCCAGGACCTCGACCGAGTTCAGGCCCGGCTTGATGACCTTGAGCGCCACGCGGCGGACGATGGGGCTCAGGCGCTCCGCGGCGTAGACCTCCCCCATTCCCCCGTCGCCGATCAAATCGCCCAGCCGATAGGGCCCGACGCTCGAGCCGCTCAGGGCCCCGACCGACGGAGCGCCGCCGCTCCGCATGCGCTCGAGCACGTCCTCCCCATCCAGTGTGGCGATCAGCTTCTCCAGCTCCCCGCGCAGTTGGGGTCGCGAACCGCACTCCCGCTCGATCAGGTCCTCGCGCTCGGAGAGGGTCAACTCCGCCGCGACGTCGAACAGCTCGACCAGTCGCTCGCGATCCTGTGCGTCCAGGGGGTCAGTCACGGCGCGGCACCTGATCGAGATCGACGCCCGGACGACCATCGGGATCGCTCAGGTGCGCGTTCAGCCAAGCCTTCGCGAAGCGCCAGTCGCGCTCGACCGTGCGGGTCGAGCGCCCCAGGACTTCAGCGACCTCGGCGGACGAGAGCCCACCGAAGAAGGACAAGGTCACGACCTCGGCCTGCCGTGGATAGCCGGCCTCGAGCTCCTGCAACGCATCTTCCACCGCGAGGTCGTCCAGGCTCGGCCCGCGGTGCCCAGGCTCCAGGTCGACGTCCGCGTCGAGCCGCCGCAGGTGCCCGCCGCGCTTGAGGCTGCCCTTGCGCTGGAGATGGTCGGCGAGCAGATCCCGCATGGCTCGCGCCGCCGCCCCGAAGAAGTGCGCGCGGCCCTGCCAGCCGGGATCCGCCGTGCCAACGAGCTCCAGGTAGGCCTCGTGGACGAGCGCCGTCGCCTGCAGCGTCTGGCCCGGGGAGAGCTTGGCCAACCGCGAGGCGGCCAGCCGCCGCAGCTCGCCATAGACCAGCGGCAGCAGCTCCTGGGCGGCCTCACGCTCGCCGTTGTCGAGGGCGCCGACCAAGCGGGTCAGGTCCCGTCGGGGCTGCGGACTGCGCGGATCGGACATCGCTCCCAGTCTTGAGTGCGAAGCGAGGTTCACGCAAGCGGATCTCCAGCTCGATGGCTGCCGCCGGACCGTGTTGGACCGAGCGCGCCGCCGAACCACGCCGCCGCCGCCCGGGCACGCGCCCGGGCGGCTAGCCTGAGTTCCCGACCGGCCGGCCGGCGCCACCGCGAACTGGAGCTGGGCGAGATCACCCGAGGCCGGGAGCTGGGCTGCGAAGCTCGACACGGCGACAGACCTCAGAAGGTACCGATCGTGATGTCGAGGGCGTTGGTCAGCCCGACGACCAACGCGGCGTCGATCGAACCGCCCTGGGTGCAGAGCACCGTGCCCGCCAAGCCGCAGTCGGCCGGGATCTCGAAGCCGAAGGGCTCACCGGGCGCACCCGTGACGATCGAGATCGGCGCCGCGCCGCACAGCAGGGTGCCCAGCGGCGAGGGCACATCCGACGGCGTCAGTCCGATCGCCACGAAGTCGAGCACGGCGCCCGGGAGGAAGCTGCTGTGGTCGATCACGGGGTCCCAAGTCTCCGCGACCACCGGAGCGCTCGTGGTGCCAGGCAGCAGCGCCGCGGGATTCGGCGGCGTCCCGAGACGCACGGTCTCGAGCGCCCCGACCGGCGTGCAGGGGGTGTAGATGTCGACGGCGTCGCTCGCCGTCGCCGGCACCTGCGGACCCGGGCTGCCCCCGGCGAAGACCGCGCGGCCGTGGGCCACGCCGCGGGCGGCCTCGTGGCGACGCTCCGAGAGCTGGGCCGGCCACAGCCAGGACTCGCTCCCGACGTCGTAGATCTCGACCAGGTCGGTGCCTCCGGCGTTGGCGGGGAGACCTCCGGCGAACAGCACGCGGCCGCCGACTCCGGCCACGGAGATGGAGTCGCGCGGAAGGACGAGCGTCAGGGTCGACCAGCTGTCGGACTGGGCGTCGTAGACGTCGACCACCGAAGACATGATGGCCGGCATGAACGCCGAGACGACTCCGCCGGCGAAGTACGCCCGATGGCCGACCCGCGCGGCCGCGTGGAGGCCGAGCGATCGCGCCTGGGAGAGCGACTGGGTGGACCACGTTCCGGTGGCGCCGTCGTAGATGTCGACCGTGGCCGAGAACCCGACACCGGGCACCCGCCCACCTGCGAACAGGGCCACTCCGTCGACGGAGACGGCGGCGATGCCTTGGCGTGCCGAGGAGAGGTCGGTCGTCGACCACGCAGCGGCGTCGCTGGGCGGCCCCACGCTGCTGTCGTAGACGTCGACCAGGGTCGTCACGCCATCCTCGGCCCGGCCGCCAGCGAAGAGCGCTCGATCTCCGACGGTCACGGCCGAGATTCCGCTGCGCGCCTTCGAGAGTTGGACGGTCGACCACGCGGCCGGCGAGCTCGGCGGTCCGACCGAGGCGTCGTAGATGTCGACCACATCGCTCGACAGGACCACGTTGCCGCCACCGGCGAAGAAGACGAGTTGGCCGACGGTCGTGGCCGCGACCTCACCCCTCGCGCTCGAGAGCTGAGCGACGGACCAGGCCCCCGTCGCCGCGTCGTAGATGTCCACGACGTCGCTGCCCACGATGTGCCCCCCACCCGACCAGTCGAGCAGGCCGCCGCCGAAGAAGATCAGGTCCCCCAGGGCGGCACTGGCCACGGCAGCGCGATCGACCGAGAGCCCGCTGGAGGTCCACTGGGCCGGTGCCTGGGGGGCGAGGAGGAGCAGGAGGCCGAGGGCGGCGACGCTGGGGGGCAGGAGTCTCACGGAGTCTCTTTCGAAGTGGGGTTGGGCTCGGCGCGCCGTCAGCCGTCGGGACCTGTTCCGCGAGGGGCCGGGCGCGTCCAAGGGTCCATCCCGATTCGCGTGCCAGTTGCCGACACGATTCTCTCGGATAAGGCGGATTCGAGGCGGAGAAGCCTTGGGAGTACGGGGGAGGGCTGGGTGAGGTCGCGTCGAGGGACCGTCAGAGGAGTTCGAGCAAACGCCGGGGACTCGTCCTTGGACCGTCGTCGAGGTAGCGGTCAAGGCACACTCGCCCAGAGCCGGCTGCCTGTGGCCCCCCTCGCCACCGCGGGGACGGACGCCCCATCGAGCAGGCCTGCCGGGCACACCCCCAGCGGTCCAGAAGGGGAGCTACGATCCTCGCGCCGCCTCGCCGCCGATGCCTGCGCTGGGTCGCGGATGACCCCCCTCGGAGCCTGACCCCCCAATGCATCGTTCCTGCACCTCGCTCGCAATCTGCGCCTCGATCGCCGTGGCGCTCGCGGCCCCCGCCTCGGGGCAGCTCATGCACGGCTACCTCGGGGTCCCCAACGAGGCGCCCTCGGCAGAGTACGGCGGAGGCTTCTCGATGTACGTCGCGGCCTGGCCGCTCTTGGAAGAGTGGCCCGGCAATCGCTTCCAGACCGGGCTGTTCGGCACCTGGATGTTCGCCCAGAAGCCCGAGCGCGAGCTCGAGGGCAAGCTGTACTCCGACATCGAGGGCGGCCTCGGCTGGTGGCGCGACACGCGCTTCGCGACGGCTACGCCCAAATTCATCATGGGTGGCGTGACCCTGAACTTCGCGACCTGGGCCAACGGACCGGGCGCCGGCAAGGGACGGGACTGGGACGAGCCGCGGGGTAAGTACGGGGTGGCTCAGCTCAGCCCCTGGGTGATCTGGCCGCCCGACGGCCTGAACCTGGCCCAGGGGACCTGCGGCGAGCTCTTCGGCTACGGCTACCTGCCGCTGCCGCTGACCGAGCCGAAGGCGACGACCGCCGGACATCCGGTCCCGACCGGCGACCAGAGCTGGACGCTCTTCTTGAACACGGCCAACTTCAAGGGGCCGGTGGCGTTCTTCACGCCCTACTTCTTCTCCCAGCACACGATCGATCGCCCGGACCTCGCCGGCATCTTCCTCGACGCGATGCCGTCCGATCCGGGCCGGGCGCTGCAGATGGAGACCCAGTACATCCCGGCGACCCTGGAACTCGATCGACGCGAGCGGGCCTACGCGCGCTCGGCGCCGACTCGCTTCCCGCTCAACGGGGACGACGCGTCGGTCCTCGTCCATCGCATCACGTCGTACAAGCGGCTCGCCCTCTGGGATGCGGTCGAGACCTGGTTCGACGGCGGCGAGCCGGCCTCCGGGGCGATCGCGCCCGAGGCGGGGAGGCTCCACACCATTCCCGGCCACGGCTGGTCGACCTGGAAGATCCACGCGGACGACACGCCGAACGAAGAGCAGCGGACGATCGCGTGGAGCTCCTTCGCCGAGCCGGTCGCCCTGGACGACCACACCTTCGGCTACCGCTGGTCGCAGGAGTGGGTCGCTCGACCGAAGCAGCAGAAGGACGCCCCCCTGTTCACCCTGCCGGAGTTCTTCGAGCTCGAGGACGGCGATGGCGGGCCGATCTGGAACCCGGTTCGCCGCAACGCCGTGCCCGTGCGGCGCGACCTGGAGCGTGCCTCCTTCGTGCCGACAGAGGCCCACGATCCCGCCCCGTACACCACGCCCGAGGACGGTTGTTGGTCGGAGCCCGGCCCCGTGGCGGGGCCGTTCGAGGCGGAGCTCGGAGACGGGAGCGTGGTGACGTACCACTGGTACCGCTTCGCCGACCAGCCCGCACTGCTGAACGCGGACCTGTCCGACGAGGAGCGCGAGCAGCTCCAGGACCGAGTCGAACTCCTCCACCGCGCCTGGACGCGGGACCGCGAGTACCTGCCGCCGCCCGACCTCGGCGAGCTGGCATCGCTCGATCCCGCGCTGATCGTCGAGCCGCCGAAGGGCCTCGAGGTCGGCTACGTGCCGATCGTCACGCGGCAGGGCAGGCGCTGAGGAAGCCCTTGTAGGTCGCTGCGCCCGATCCCGGCGGCTGCGACACGGTCGAGCTCGCGCTCGAATCGAGCGCTGCCGTACTCCCCTGGTGTCCTGGATCAGAAATTCGGCGTCACTTCCCGGGCTCCGATCGCCGCTGGCGTCGCCAGCGCCTCCTCCGAGAATCGCAGCGGATACGCGTCGTCGGCGCGCCTAGTGTCCTGGATCAGAAATTCGGCGTCACTTCCCGGGCTCCGATCGCCGCTGGCGTCGTTGCGCCTCCTCCGAGTATCGCAGCGGATACGCGTCGTCGGCGCGCCTAGCCAGCATCGATCGGACCTCCGGGAAGTGACGCCGAATTTCTGATCCAGGACACTAGCCAGCATCGATCGGACCTCCGGGCAGTGACGCCGAATTTCCGATCCAGGACACTAGGCAGCGGCGCGCCGCCGGACCTCCATCCGGCCGGCCAGCCAGGCCACCACCAGGTACAGCGGCAGCTCGACGGACAACCAGGACGGTCCGTCGACGGTCATCATGTTCGCGACGCCGGCCGCCAGCGAGAGCGCGCCGACGATCATCGCGAGCGCCATCGGTCGTGAAGCACCCAGCCGCGCGGCCGTCCACGCCCCTACGAAGGACTGGCCGAGGTGCGCCGCCAACACGACGAGAAAGGCCGTAGCCGGCAGTGTGCCGAGGTACGCGTTGAACTGCTCGGGGTCCTGCATGCTCGTGCCCTCGGGCATGGGATAGAGCACGTAGACGTTCAGCAAGACGAGCGCCATGTTCACGGCCATGCCTGCGACGAGGCCGATGACGACAGCGAGGATGTTTCGGATCATTGGGCGTGAGTCTCCTTCGAATCCGCGGCCGACTCGAGCAAGGGCCGGCGCGCGACGGACGATCGCTGGACTCGTTACGCCCACTGCGACCTTCGGCAGGCCGTGATCCTAGTGTCCTGGATCAGCAATTCGGCGTCACTTCCCGGGCTCCGATCGCCGCTGGCGACGCCAGCGGCGATCGGAGCCCCGGCAGTGACGCCGAATTGCTGATCCAGGACACTAGGCCCACTCACTCGCGGTCAGGAAGAGACGCAGGTCGAGCTCGAGCTGGTGGTACTCCGGCTCCATGTGCTCGCACAGACGGTAGAAGGCGCGGTCGTGCTCGCCGTGCTTCATGTGCGCCAACTCGTGCACGACGATCATCCGCAGGAACTCGGGCGGCGTGTCCTTGAACAGGCTCGCCACCTGGATCGAGCGGCGCTTGCGGAGCTTGGCGCCCTGGACTCGCGTACTCGTGGTGTGGAGGCCCAGCGCTCCGTGGATCACGTGGAGTCGGTCGTCGAACTGCACCTGCCCCAGTGGCGCGGAGGTCTTCATGTGGCGCGCCTTGAGCTCCTGGACGTAGACCTGGAGCGCCTTGTTCGAGCGCACGTCGTGCCGATCGGGATAGCGCGCGCGCAGTCGGTCGGCCAGCTCCCCCGCCTCGAGCAGCTCGAGGGCCTGGGTTCGCAGCGACTCCGAGTAGCCCGCCAAGTACGGCAGTGAGGTCATTGGGATGCAGGTTAACCCCAAGGACATCGGCCCGCCCGCAGGCGACGCTCGGAAGCCAGCTCCACCGACTTCGGATCCGGCGTCCGCCGCCCGCAGTTCGCCCCTGATCGAGAAGGAGCGGCGGCGCCAAGCACCGCCGCTCCCTCTGGTGCGAACTCGAGCCCCGTCGGCTCTCAGCCCGCCGTCTTGACCTCGCTGAACTCGATCTCGTTCGCGGTCAGCACCTCGCGGACCGCGTCCACGGAGAAGTCATCGGGGTTGGCCACGAGGATCTCGATCTGATCCTCGAAGTAGACGTCGATCGCACCGGTTTCGTTCATCAAGGCCGCACGGACCTTGCCAGCGGTGACCGCTCATGTCACTCCGGTGTCGACCGTCACGACCCCGCGCGCCCGCGGTCGTTGGACGTACTCCAGGGACTCGAGCTGCATGCCGCGGTCCTCGAAGGCGGCAGCGATGGCCGCCTGGTCCAGGTCGCTCCCGGGTTCGAGGACGAAGACGGCGCGGGCGCCGCTCATGTGGAGTCGATCGATGCCTTCGACGCTGTTCATGGCCGCACGGGCCTTGACTCCAGCGCTTCAGGCGCCGCCGGTGGCTTCGACGACGTAGACCAGCTCCTTGGAGTGGCCAGTGCTCAGGGCGGCGCAGGATGCGACCAGCATCGCGCCTAGGACGATCAGAGGGTTTCGCATGGATGGGGACGCTTCGATTCGGGGGACGGGGACGGCGACTCAGGCCGCCCTGATTCGAGCCAAGTAGTCCACAGCTGCCTCGTGATCCACCCCCTGTGATCGGAACTCGAGTCGGGACCCCCGCTCTCGTTCCGGGCCGGAACCAGCTGGCGTGCGCGGGCATCCACGGCAGTGGCCCACCGCGCTGGCCCCTCGGGGGACGTGCCCCCTTCAGGGAATGGCCTCGGGAGGGGGCGCAGCCCACCCCGATCGCCGCTGGAAGCCCTGGGGCGAGCCCGTTCTCCTGGACTCCGGCTCTCTACAAGACCGCAATCGCCCTTCGGCTGGGCCGAGAGTACTCCCAAGCCCTTCCCCTTGCAGACAAGCCTCACTTCGACTTCAACCTTCCCGCTCGCCTGCGCCGACACCGCTCTGCCGGCCTCGGCTCAGACCACCAGGACCGTCGACGATGACGGACAGGCCGACTTCACTTCGGTAGCTGCCGCGGTCGCGTTCGTCTCGTCGGGCAACATGCTGCTGATCGAACCGGGTGCCCAAGCGCGCACCACGATCGACGACAACTGAGCTTGATCGGCAACCCTGCTGGCCCGCGTCCGGCGCTCGGCGACATGGTGATCCAGGACATCCCGCGCTTCGACCTGGCCCACCTGAGCCCCGACTCGGTCAAGCCCCAGGCCATCCCCGGCCGGTCCCAGATCGACGACTGCGATGTATCGGACGTGAACCTCGACGGCGCCCTGAACACCTTCGACGTCGATCAATTGGTCATCTTCCGGTCGAACATCACGGTCCACGAGGTCATCAATGCCGACGCGGCCCACGTCGAAGGCGCGTCGCGGGTAGTGTTCGTGGATTGCTTGATCGAGGGCGGCCCGGCCCAACCGGACGGGGCTTCCGCCATGGGCGGCTGGGGTGGAGATGCGCTCGAAGTCACCGGGCAGAGCAAGGTGACCTTGGCGGGCACGACCGTCCGGGGAGGCACGGGCCAAGAGGTGGTCGGGTCTTCGGAGCCAGCTGAGGGCCGGGATTAGCCATGCCGAGGATGCCCGGAGGCTTGGGGACTTGGCTTGGGTTGGTGGGGTCGTGGGTGGTCGCGGTGCCGAGGGCCCGCGGCTGAGGCTTCACGCCCCGCTGAGGACGGGTCGGTCTTCACGGTGCCGCCAGCCGGTGAGAGGCGGCCGCTGGCCGCCCGTTGGGCGTGCTGGGCGCGGATCCTGGTGACGGATGTGGGCCAGGCGCGCCGACGACGCGTTTCCGCTGCGACACTCGAAGGAGTGTGCAACGACTCCAGCGGCGATCGGGGTCCGGGAAGTGATGCCAAGTTCCTGAGTCCGGACATTAGGTTGACCCGGTGCCTGCATTCCTTCGCATCGCGCTCGTCGCCGCCTTGATGGCCGCGGCCTGCCGCCCATCCCACCGAACCCTACCCGCACCGGCGCAGGAGGCCCCGACCCCTTGGGCTCAGGAGATCGAGGCGTTCGAACGGCAGGACCTCGAGCGCCCGTTCGACAAGGGCGGCGTGGTCTTCGTAGGCAGCTCGAGCATTCGCCTGTGGAGCAGCCTGCAGGAGGACATGGATCCGGTCCCCGTCCTCAACCGCGGCTTCGGTGGATCGCGGCTGGCCGACTCGGTGCGCTACTCCGACGTCCTGGTCGGCAAGCACGATCCGAGTCTGGCGGTCGTCTTCAGCGGGACCAACGACCTCGCTGGCAGCGACGCCAAGTCAGCTGACGAGGTCGTCGAGCTCTTCCGCCTACTGGTCGAGGCACTGCGCGCGTCCGATGCTGACCTGCCCATCGTCTACATCGCGATCACCCCGACCCTGGCCCGTGAGCAGCACATCGAGACGGTCCGCGACGCCAACAGGCGGATTCGAGCCGTGTGCGACGCGGACGAGCGGCTCGAGTTCATCGATCCCACCGCCGACCTCGCGGACGCCGACGGCCGGCCCGATGCGCGCTACTTCCGCGCAGACCGCCTGCACCTGAACGAAGCGGGCTATGCCATCTGGACCGACCACATCCGGCCGGTGGTCCAGGGTCTCTACGAGCGCGAGCAGCGGTCGACCGTCCAACGGTAGGGACCGGGCGGGCCCACAGGCGGGTCAGGCCTGCCCCCGTGGGACCACCGCGCCCCCGCGATGTGTCCCCGGTTCCGAAACAGGTGCGGCTCTCCAAGCCCCCCGGCCGGCCCGAGCCGAGTGCGCCGCTGGTGTCAGCGCTCCCGGTCGCCACGGCGAAGCCCGCCTCGGCGTCGAGGCGAGGGTCCGCCGGGGAATTAGTGTCCTGGAGCCGCCCACCCCGGACGCGAGATCCCGACGCCGAGTACCCACACGGTCCGCCCCAGCTCCGATCCCGCGGGACCCGTGGCCGGCCGTAGCAATCCTCGACAGTCGCTGGCCCCGGGCCTCTGCCCCGGCGACCGGCCCATCAGACCGAGTACTCAGGACCATAAGGGGATCAGATCAGGATTGCGGACCGTTCGTGGCCCAAGATGACGCCCACGACGCGCGCTACCCATGCCTGCGGCGCCCTACGACCCTGGCTGCGATCGCTCGGAACGGGCATGGCCCCCTCCACATCTGGCAGGGAGCGCCCTCCAGCCACCGCGTCCCAACGGAACGACCATGACCCCCACCCAACAACTCACTTGCGTCTCGGCGAGCTTCGCGGCCCTGCTGATCGCCGCCTGCGCCTCGCCCCAGGATTCTCGCTCCATCGGATCGCTCGAGGCGAACGCTTCATCAACCGCTGAATACCACGTCGACGAAGCCTCCTACGGCGATGCCGATGAAGACCCGATGTCCAACCAAGACTGGTGGCCCAACCAGCTCGACCTGCGCGTCCTCCACCAGAACTCGCCGGCGAGCAATCCACTTGGTGAGGACTTCGACTACGCCGCGGAGTTCGCCAAGCTCGACGTCGCGGCCCTGCGCGCCGACATCGAGGAGCTGATGACGACCTCGCAGGACTGGTGGCCGTCCGACTACGGCCACTACGGGCCGTTCTTCATCCGCATGGCCTGGCACAGCGCCGGCACCTACCGCGTCGCCGACGGGCGTGGCGGCGCCGGCGACGGCACCCAGCGCTTCGCGCCCCTCAACAGCTGGCCGGACAACGCCAACCTGGACAAGGCGCGTCGCCTGCTGTGGCCGATCAAGCAGAAGTACGGCAACAAGATCTCCTGGGCCGACCTGATCGTGTTCACCGGCAACTGCGCCTTGGAGTCGGCGGGCTTCAGGACGTTCGGCTTCGCCTTCGGCCGCGAGGACGTGTGGGAACCCCAGAGCGACGTCTACTGGGGGCCCGAGGGCACCTGGCTCGCGGACCAGCGTTACTCCGGTGATCGCGACCTCGCCAACCCCCTGGCCGCGGTCCAGATGGGCCTGATCTACGTCAACCCCGAGGGCCCCAACGGCAAGCCCGATCCCCTCGCCGCCGCCAAGGACATCCGCGACACCTTCGGTCGCATGGCGATGAACGACGAGGAGACCGTGGCTCTGATCGCCGGCGGTCACACCCTTGGCAAGGCCCACGGCGCCGCGACGCCCCAGGGCAACGTCGGCCCCGAGCCCGAGGCCGCTGGTCTCGAGGAGCAGGGCCTGGGTTGGATCAACACCTACGGCAAGGGCAACGCCGAAGACACCATCACCAGTGGACTCGAGGGCGCTTGGACCTCGACGCCCGACCGATGGTCCCAGGGCTACCTGGCCAACCTCTACAACTTCGAGTGGGAGCTGACCAAGAGCCCGGCCGGCGCCCACCAGTGGACCCCGAAGGGTGACTCCGCGCCGAAGAACGTGCCGGACGCCCACATCCCCGGGAAGTTCCACGCGCCGATCATGTTCACGACGGACCTGGCGCTCAAGCTGGACCCGATCTACGGGCCGATCTCCAAGCGCTTCCACGAGCACCCGGACGAGTTCAACGCCGCCTTCGCCAAGGCCTGGTACAAGCTGATCCACCGCGACATGGGTCCGGTCTCGCGCCTGCTCGGCGACGACGTGGCCCCGCCCCAGTTGTGGCAGGACCCGATTCCGACCTTCGACCACGCCCTGATCGGTGACCGCGAGATCGCGGCTCTGAAGTCGAAGATCCTCGACTCGGGTCTTTCGACCTCGGACCTGATCGCCACCGCTTGGGCCTCGGCCTCGACGTTCCGCAGCAGCGATATGCGTGGCGGCGCCAACGGCGCGCGCGTGCGACTCGCCCCCCAGAAGGACTGGAAAGTCAACGACCCGGCGCAGCTCGCGCAGGTGCTCGGGACGCTGGAGCGCATCCAGTCGGACTTCAACGGCGCCCAGACCGGCGACAAGCGTGTATCCCTCGCCGACCTGATCGTGCTGGGCGGCAACGCCGCGGTAGAAGCCGCGGCCAAGCAGGCCGGCCACGACGTGCTGGTGCCCTTCACCCCGGGCCGCGCGGACGCTTCGCAGGAGCAGACGGATATGGAGTCTTTCGCCGCCCTCGAGCCGGCCGCGGACGGCTTCCGCAACTACGTGGGCGACTCCCCCTACCGTCGCCCGACGGAGATGCTGGTGGACCGCGCCCAACTGCTGAGCCTCTCGGCCCCGGAGATGACTGCCCTCGTCGGTGGTCTGCGCGTCCTCGGCGCCAACGCCGCGGACTCCAAGGCCGGCGTCTTCACCGACCGGCCCGGCGCCCTGAGCAACGACTTCTTCGTCAACCTGCTGGCGATGGGGACCGAGTGGAAGGCGGCGTCGGGCTCCGGCGACCTGTTCGAGGGTCGCGTCGACGGCAAGGTCAAGTGGACCGGCAGCTCGGTGGACCTGCTCTTCGGATCGAACTCGCAGCTGCGCGCCATCGCCGAGCTCTACGCCAGCGAGGGCGGCGAGCAGAAGTTCGTCAATGACTTCGTCGCGGTCTGGAACAAGGTCATGAACCTCGACCGCTTCGACGTCTGATTGCGCCGCGAGTCCTGCTCGCCCGCTCGCGGGCGACCTCGGTTCGTAGCCGACTGGGTTGAGTCGATCAGGCCGGACCCCTCGGGGTCCGGCCTGAGTCGTTGGTGGCTCGGCGGTTGCTACCCCGGATCGATCACGGAAGGACGATCGTCGCTGTGTTGGAGAAGGCCACCTGCGGGCCAGCCGGCGGGAGGCAGAGCACGGCAGCCTGGGCGTGGAACTCGGTGCCGGACGGGAACGCGCCGGCGGGGATGGGCACCGCGAGGCTCGGCAGAAAACTCAGGGAGACGGTGCCCAGCACACCGTAGAAGAGCGGATCGAGGCCGAAGCTACCGTGCACACCGGGGATCGTGAGGGGGCCTGCGAGGTTCGGGCTCCACAACAGCCAGGCCGTCCCGCTGGCGCCGCCCGAGCTGACCATCAGGTTCGCCTGCAGACCGATGAACTCGGTGACCGAGGCGGTGAGCCCGGGCGCCGCGAGCAGGCCGCCGGGAATCGCGACGGAGGTACCCGCGTGGTCGAACGTGACGTCGAGCTGCCCCGTTTCTACGAGGTGCCCCGCGGGGATCGTCACCTGGACCTGGTTCGCGCTCTGAACCTGCCCCAGCAGCGGGGGCGAGCTCCCGAACGTGACCGTCGCCGGTTGAACCGGGTCGAAACAGCTCCCCCACAGGCTGATCGTGCGGTCCTCGTACCAAAGGGCCGAACTCGGACTCAGGAACGACAGGTGCGGTTCGGCGGAGTAGCTCGTCAAGCCGTCGCTGCTACCCGACTGGTAGACGGCGCCCTGGAACGTCGCCAGGGAGAGGTTGGCGAGCACCGGCTGTAGCTCGTCGTGGCCGAGTTGCTGCCAGATACCGCCCACCAGACGCGCGGTCTGCAGGCACGGACCGCCCGAGAAGGCCTGACAGAAGGTCTTCCACTCGCCGGCCGCGAAGGGCACGCCGTCGCGCACGGCCACGGTGCTGGCCGCGATCGACGTCGAGAGCTGGATCTGCCCCAGGTCGCTCCAATCGACACCTCCGAAACGGTAGACGCCGCCCGCGGCCGCGTAGAGGCGATCGCCGCTGCGCTCGAGGTCGAACACCGCGGGCAGGTTCGTCGGAGCCAGGGGCGCCCAGGT
Organism: Engelhardtia mirabilis; assembly: GCA_007751255.1. Classification (GTDB taxonomy): domain Bacteria; phylum Planctomycetota; class UBA1135; order UBA1135; genus Engelhardtia; species Engelhardtia mirabilis. The sequence continues at coordinate 1,659,005 of CP036296.1, read as the reverse complement.
CAGGCCATCCCAGCGGCCGACATTCTGGAAAGCCGCGCCGCCGACGCCTGAGAACGACCCCGCGGCGACCAGGTTGCCGGCGAAGGTGGCGAGGTCTTCGACCCTGCCGTCCAGGCCGGGCCCGAGGGGCTGCCAGGCGGCGCCGTCGAAGCGCGCAATGTTCGACGCTGCCGTGCCGCCCGCTGTCGCGAAGATACCACCCGCGTAGAGCTCGCCCCCCAACTCGAGCAGCGCCCGGACCTCGTCCGTGCCGGCGGAACCGATGCCCGCGCCCAGGGGTTGCCACAGGACGCCGTCGAAGCGCGCGACCCGCGCAGCCGCGACCCCGTCGACGGAGGTGAACGAGCCGCCGACGACCAGACCGAGCGAAGTCTCCGCCAGGGCCGCGATCGCCCCGTCGAACCCGCCGGGGAGCAGGGTCCACGCGCTGCCGTCGAAGGTGGCGACGCGGTGATCGGATCCGCCCTGGGGCACGGTCCCGACGACGTACAGGGCTTGGTTGCCCCCGAAGGCGCCCGACTCGGCCAGGGGCGAGCCATGCACCGGACCCGAGCAGAACTGCTGCGCCTGCGAAGGCTCGCCGAAGGAACCGAGGCCGAGACCGACCAGCGCGAGGGCGAGGCGAACACGTTGCATGGGAACTCCAAGGCTGCGGGGCCGTGACCCCGGGGGCAAGAGGGAGCAGGCGTCTGAGCTGCTACAGGAGCTCGATCGTCACACCCCCGAGGCACGACCCTAGCAGACCCCGCGGGCCGCGGGGGCGCCGGGGTCGACCCCTCCAATGGGACCTTCGACCCCGACGCCCTCCCGGCTCACATGGACTTCGCCAAGGCCACCAGTTGGTCGAGTGCCTTGCCCCAACCCTCGTGAAAGCCCAGCTGCTCGTGCTTCGAGCACGTCGCAGCCGTCGAGTGCATGGCGATGGCCGTGTACCGGGTACCGGTCCCCTCGGGTGCCAGCAAGATGAACGCAGTGAAGGCGAAGGACATGTCGTCCTGCCGATCCAGCAGCGCGGGACGGTAGCCCGGAATGAGGCTGTTGGTCCACACCAGGCGTCTCGCTGGAACCACCTCCAGATAGCAGCCCTCGTTGGGGAACTCCTCGCCCCCGGGCGAACGCATCACGGTGGAGAAGGCGCCGCCAGGCCGCAGGTCGATCTCGCACTCGACCGTGGTCCAGGGCGCGGGCGTGAACCAACGCTTGAGGTGCTCGGGCTCGGTCCAGGCCCTCCAAACCAACTCGGGCGGCACGTCGACGACGCGCTCGAGGACGAGGTCCAACTCGGGGTCCGTCACGGGTAGTTCGCTCATGGGTTCGCCTGCATCTCTCCGAGGTAATCGTCGAGTTGATCGAGGCGCGCCTCCCAGAGGCTGCGCTGCTGTTCGAGCCAGGCGCTGGCCTTCGTCAGGCGCGCCGGCACCACGCTCACGGTCCGTACTCGCCCACGCTTCTTCGTGCGCACCACGCCGCTGGCCTCCAGCACCTGGATGTGCTGCAAGAAGGCGGGCATGGACATGTCGAAGGGCGCCGCGAGTTCGCTGACCGGGGCCGGTCCGCGTCCCAGGCGCACCACCACCGCTCGTCGCGTGGGGTTGGCCAGGGCCTGGAAGACTCGGTCGAGGGACTCGGTGGCGGGGCTCACGGGGAGCGATACTGCCCCGCGACTTCAGTTAGGTCAATACCTAAGTATTGGCCGAGGCGGACGGCACGTCTCGACCCACCCGGTCAGTCCGCGGTCCGGGCCGTGGTCGCCTCGCCGTCCGTCGTGGGGAGCTCGAGGTCGAGCAGCGGTCCGACGACCCGCGCGACCGCCGCAGCCACCAAGCGGTGCCCGTCGGCGTTGTAGTGCCACGGATCGTCGAGCTGCACCAAGGTCGACCCCGACCCCGCGTAGTCGGCCGTGACTCGCTCGATCTCGCCCGCGCGCACGTAACCCCGCTCGCGGATCGCCGCGGCGAGCTCGGCCATCGGTGCGTCGAAGGCCGCCGCCGCGTCCACGACCCTCGCGCTCGCGCCATCGGACGCAAGGGCGGGCAGCCACTCGTCGCGCCAGTAGGCCGTCGGACCAGGTGCCTCGCTGACCAGTTGGTCGGTGGTCGGCAGACCGATCACGACCAGACCTCCGCCCCAACCCTCTACCCGCTCCACGATCTCCGCCAGGCGCGCGCCGCGGATCCGCCGCAGCCCGGCGTGGCGCGCCGCGTGTGGGTCCTGGATGAAGTCGTGGTGCATGAAGTCCCACACCTCGGCGGGCGTGCTGGACTCGAACGCCGACCACAGGGAGAGCAGCAGCCCACGCGCGTCGTCCGGTGCCCAATCGCGCGCGAAGCGCTCGAAGACCGACACCAGGATGCCCGGCACGTCCGTCTCCGGCGCGCCGGCGCAGGCGACCCCGACCGCTGCCTTCAGCTGCGCGATCGCCGCTGCCTGGACCCCGGCCTCGAGCTCGTCCGCGATCACGGCCGAAGTGGCGTCCAGCAACGCCACCCAGAACCCCCGACGCACCCCGTCCGCACCGGGCTCGGGCTCGCTGCGGATGTCTGCGATGCGGTTACGTAGGAGCGAGTCGAGCAGCATGTCGTGGATCGCGGTCCGTACCACCAGGCGTCGCAGGGGATAGTCGGCCAACTCCCGGGTCGGTGCCATCAGCCCCATGTCCCGCGCGGTGACGGGCCACAGGACCAACGCCGGCTGGCCCGGTGCTACCTGGTCGTCGAACACGCGCGCCATCTGCTCGAAGGTGTAGCCGGCGACCGCGAAGTTCATCACGACCGCGTCGCGCCCCGGACCCAGGGCTCCGTCCAGCGCGGCCTCCAAGACGCGGGGCCAGGTCTGCTCGACCTCGACGCCAGTTCCGTAGGTCAGCGAGTTGCCGAGCACGGCGACCCGCAGCGGCCCTGCCCCCCCATCGGGCGCCAACAGCTCGGACCAGTCGCGACCGTCCCGAAAGCCCTGACCGTTGACGTACTCCCGCACCCGCAGGGTCTGCCCGAGCCGCGCCTGGTGCGGGATCAACTGCCAGCTGTAGCGCGGCGAATTCTCGAACAGGGTCTGGAGCCCGTAGCCGCCCAGGTGTCTCAGCGCGAACTCGGCGAGCAGGAGCAGCCCCACGAAGCTGATCGTGCGCGGCCCCACCGCGAGGGCCGTACCCGCGGTCGTGGCACTCGGCGTCGACCGTCGTTGCGCCTGCGGAATGGGTGCTCGTGCCATGGCAATGGGGCGGCGCGCGCGCGGCCGAGCGTCGAGCCTATCCCACGGCGGCAGGCTCGAAGCCGCGGTCCGCGGCAGATCCGCGGACCAGAAGGCTCGGAGATCGGCGGACCCCTGGCGAATCCGCCGCGGTTAGCGTGGGCCGCCACCCTGGATTCCCCCGGCCGCCCGACCCCGACCACCGATGAAGAGCGCCCTCAGTTGCCTGCTCCTGTGTTCCGCCCTGCCGCCGCTGCTCGCCCTGCGACCCGCGGAACCCGATGGCGCCGATGAGTGCGAGCGGATTGGCGCCGCCCTCGGTCTCGAACTTGTCGAGTTCGCGCCGATGGAGCCCGCCAGCGAGGCGCGCTTGGCCCAGGTGGACCGTGCCACCGGGACCACCTCGACGGGCGAGGTGCGGTTGTTCCGGGCGCGGCTCGCTCCGCCCGCCGATTCGACGTCGCTCGTGATCGCCTGCCAGCCCCTCGAAGGGTTGGCGCCGGCCGCCACGGCGATCCTGGCCTTGGACCAGGAGCGCGCCTTCGCCGGCGCCGCCGTGGTCGACGCTTCCACGCAACCGATCGAGGCTTGGGCGAGCTTCGCCGCCAACCTGCGCTTCGCCCGGCTGCCGCGGCTGTCGGACGCTCGGCCGCGAACGGAGCTGGCGACGATTCGGCAGCGCTGCGAGGGCGACGACAGTGACGACGCGCGGTTGACCGTGGCCCTACTCGACCTGCTCGCCTGCATGCACGAGCAGGCCTCGGTCTTCAACATCCCCGCGGACACCAACCCGCTCACGCTGAAGGAGCGAGCGGAGATGCTGGCCGATCGGTACGGCCGGGTCGCCGAGCTCGCGACGCCGGTGGCAGCCCTGCTCGACGACGGCGCCGCGCGTTTCGTGGAGCTCGCCCTCGACTCCCGTTCGACTGCGGCGATGGTGGCCGATGCAGGGGGACTGATGGACCGCGACGCGCGCCGGGCCCTGTTCGGCAACTGCAAGGCTTGCCACGAACTGCCCCTCGGCGACGAGTCTCTCAAGCGGCGCTTCGCCCGGGAGCGCGAACGCCTGGGCATCGGGGACGGCTACTTCCAGGTCGGCCACGACCTGCGCGTTTCCCACGCCGACAGTGAGGCAGCCCAACGGGTCGCGGACGCCATGCGGCGCGCGGCCCTCCTGTTGAACCCGGCTCCCTGAGGACACCGCCGATGGGCGTCGACAGATCGAGTCGTCGACGCTCGAGCGTTCGGATGCCAAGAAGGATCAACGCGCGATGAAGCCGCAGTCGACCCAATCCGCATGGTCGCTGTCGATGCCGGAATCGGCCTCCAACACCCTCAGCGTGAGTTGTTCCGCGCCCTCGAAGATCGGCAGGTCGAAGTGCCAGCGTTCCTGGGTGCGGAGCGTCGGCGAGCTCACCGCGACCTCACCGTCGATCAAGACCTGGAACACCACGCTGCAGACCGCGCGTCCGGCGACCTCGTCGTCGAGGCCGGCGACGGCGACGAAACGGCCATATCCGGGCTCGAGCGCGAACACGATGTCCGACTCGGCGTGGGTGCCGATGCCCCTGGCGAAGGCCTCGCCGTCGAGCGACAGGGGCCGGCCTTCGATCGATTGGTCGCGGCGCGGATCGCCGCCCCAGCCGGAGGTGGCCGAGAGCCAATCGAGGTCCGAGAGGTGCAGCTGCGGAAGCGGCGGGCGCGGGCCGCGGCCGGGGAAGAACAGCCGTTCCTGCTCGGCCCAAGCGGCGTGCAGCGCCTCCAGATCGGTGGGCGCAGGCACCTCCAACAGGGGCCACAGGGCCTGCGCCACGCGGTAGCCGATCGTGACGTGGTCGCCGTCGGTGTAGTGGTAGCCCGGGTCCAGGTCGGACGTGACCACCAGCGCCGCACGGGGGTCCGCCGCGACCACGTCCGCCTGGGCCGCACGCACCACCGGACCGCCGCCGCCGTTGTCGTCCCAGGCTCCGGAGTCGTTGATCTGGACGACCACTACCGGCAGGGCAGGCGTCGCCGTCGCCGCGCGCACGTCGGCGATCAGCTCGCGCAGGGAGGCCTCGTAACCATGCTCGCGCCCCTCGAAGCTGTCGCTCTCCCCTTGCAGCCAGACGAAGCCGCCCAGCTCGAAGGAGCCGCCGGCCAGGGCCTCGGGGCAGGCAGCTTGGGGTTGTGACAGGACGCGGCGCAGGCGCTGGGCCATGGCCTTGTAGAGGTAGCCGATCTCCCCGCCCACGCGGGCGACGGTGCTCGGCGGACGCCAGTCGTCGCTCAGGGTCGTGCCGCCCACGGCGACCTTGACCAGCAGCACCGGGGCCTCGAAGCGCTCGCCGAGGGCGCGGCCGAGGCTCAGCTCGAGCCCGACTTCATAGCCGGTACCCGGCGCGAGGGGGCCGCACGCACCGCGCCAGGAACACCACACGTCGTCGCGCGGCTCGACCAACTCGGGGGCGTACTCGCGCACCCACGCGGAGCTGGTGTAGCCCTCCATGTTCGACTGACCGGCGAGCAGGAAGACCTTGGTCGGCGCGGGGGCGGATTCCTGAACGGGGGGCGCGAGCAGCGTCAGGGCGAGGGCGAGGCTGAGCATCCAGGCACTCTACGCCGCGCGCGCCCGAGCAGCAGGCTTCAGGGCTCGCGCTCGAGCTCGATCACCAGCTCGGTCAACTCGTGGGCGCGGACCTCCACGACCCGCTCGCCCGGGGGCAGGAAGCCGGGGATCGCGGGGACCGTCACGCCGTACTCGCCCGGACGGTCCACGTACACGGCGGCGAACCCCACTGCCGAGCCATCGCCACCGAGTGTGCTGGTCTGCCCGGCGGTCGTCATGCGACCTTCGTGGTCGATCGCACGCACGGTCGTCTTCCAGGGGTTCACCGGGAACTCCCGCTCCCCCTCGCGCGCGACGATCCGCACCCCCTGCAGGCGTTCCAGCTCGAGCACGTGCACGCGCGAGCCCGGTCCCACGGTGACCGTCTCGTCGGGGGCGGCGTAGCCGTCCAAGAGGGCCGAGATCACGAGCTCGCCGATGGGCGCGCGGATCACGTAGCCGCCGCGCTCCTCGTCGTAGACCGCGCCCCTGGACGAGAAGCCGCCCGAGTTCTCCGGGCGCGGCGTGTGCCAGGTCAGGCTCAGCGGCGTGAGCTCGAGACCCGACTGGGAGTCGACCACGCGCACCAAGAGTTCCCCCGGCGCGCCGACCTCGAAGCGCACGTCGCGCAGACCCTCGGGCGGAAGGTCTACGGCCATGGCGATCCCCAAGGGATCGATCGAGAGCACCCAGCGACCCGGCCGCAGCAGGCCCGCGTCGAAGGGGTACTCGTCCTGGGTACCGAGGCGGGGCTCGGCGGGCAGGTCGAGGTTGAAGTTCTCCTGCGGGTCGAAGATGGATCCACCGACGAGTCCGAGCGCGAGGACCTTCGCATCGAGTTCCCAACCCGGCGGGAGCACGACGACGCCAGCGAGGGGCGCGGGCTCGACGTCGGCCGGACGCTCGACCGTGATCTGAAGGCGCGACATGGCGCCGGCGACGATCTCCACCTGCCCCTGACCCTGGAGCACGGGCTTCGCGCTCCGATCGCCGAGTTCCACCGTGACGAAGAGGTCGCCCACGGGCATGCCGGTGAAGGTCACGGGCCGCCCCTCGCCGAGGATCATCGCCTCGGCGATGGGCGGCGCGCCCTCGCGGATCCGCACCCGCACGAAGGAGCCCGGTGCCGGCCGATCGCCCACGAGGCTCACCTCCAGGTCGCCGCCGGGGATCAACGCCAGGCGCGTCTCGCCGCCCCGTTGCAGGTCGACCTGGGTCAAGCCCCAGGCGTGGGCCGCGGTGCGCGCGTAGACCGCGGCCAGGGGACTCGCGAACTGGAAGTCGGAAAGCTCCAACTCGATCGGCGAGTCGCCGTGCATCAACAATTCCGGCGCCACCGGTCCGGGGTGCAAGGGCAGCATCAGGCGCATGCCGCCGCGCGGGTAGAGCTCCACGCTCGAGAGGTCGGCGCCACTGCCCGCGTCGACCACGCGCAGGGTGGTCGCGGGCAACCAGCGGACCAGGAGCAGGTCGGGCGCTTGATCGGCGGCGTCGGGCTCGACAGGCAGCACGCCCCGGCCGCCGAGTTGACCGGAGTTGGCGGTGACGCGAGTGTCGGGCGCTTCGTCGAGGCTGAAGAGCCCCTCCCGCACCTGCACGTCGACGTAGTCCCCGACGTCGTCATGCCACACGTTGACGGTCAAGGTCCCGCTCTCGGCCCCATGCACCGCGCCGTCCTGGTCGAGGACGTGAACCCGGAAACGTCGCTGCGGGTGCACGTTCGGGGACGCCTGGTTGGGGTCCGGCGCTTCGGATGCGCGTGTGGCCTCGGCCGGGAGCTGCCCGCGCGCCCCCTCGATCGCGGTCGAAGCTGGCGCGCTCAGCGGCGGGTCCGAGCGCTCCGCCCCGCCGACCGACTCGATCGCAGGCGTCGGGCCGGGCTGTGACGGTTCACTGTCCCTGCCGTCGATGAACCACCAGGCGCCACCGAGTACCAGGGCCGCCAGGGCCAGAAGAAGCAGGGTCGGGGTTCGATTCGTGCCCATGGTCAGGGTGCCAGGCGGCCGCGCGAGCCTAGCGCGCCTGACCGCGGGCCCGGGTAGAACTCCTGCAAGAGTGCGCGCGCGCGCCGGCCCTAGACTGGCGACCGACCGATCCGTCCCACCGATCCAACCCCAGGCCCGACCATGCCCTCGATCCAGGTCCTCGCCCTGACGTCGATGTTCGCGTTCCCCGCGGCGGCCCTCGCCCTCGGACAGGTGCACGTGGTCGACGCCAGCGGCGCGCCCGGTGCCTTCACCGACCTGCAGGAGGCGATCTTCGCGGCCCAGGACGGCGACCTGATCCTGGTCGAGGACGGCACCTACTCGAGCTTCACGATCAGCGCCAAGGGGCTCACGATCGTCGCCGACACCGGGGCCGCGCCGGTCGTCGTCGGGCGCGCCGAGATCTCGGGCACGGCGGCCGGCCAGGACATCCTGATCCGCGGTCTGGAGCTGCGCACGCCCCTGTTCGAGCCGGGCTCGAGCGTGACCTCGACCCTCGGCACGGTGGAGTGGGTCGACTGCGTGATCCGCAACGGCAACATCGGCCAGGGCTTCGCGCCCGAGGGCCTGGCGCTGACCGACTGCGCACAGGTCGTGTTCGCCGGTTGTGAGCTCCGCGGTTCTCCCGCCGGCTTCCCCGGCGCCGGCAGCGGGCTGGAGTCCTTCAACGCCTTCGTGCAGGCCTACGACAGCCTGTTCCAAGGGGCCCAGGGTGCCCTCGGCGAGCTCGGCCACGGCGGGCACGGGGCCCGTGTGACAGGTGGGGTGCTGTTCGCAAGCGGCTGCACGTTCGCGCCCGGCGACGGGGGCAACGGGGTCACGATCTCGACCCAGTTCATGACCAAGTGCAAGGACGCCGGCGACGGCGGGAGCGGCATCCTGCTCGAGCCCAGCGCGACGATCCCCGTGCCGGCGTTCCTGGCACTGGACTGCACCTTCGGCGCGGGCGACTTCGGCAAGGCGACCCTGGCCACCTGCGTGGATGGCGTCCCGGGCCAGGAGATCGAGCTGCTGGCGGGCGTTCACCTGCCCCTGCCCGGCACGGCGCGCTCGTCCGTGGCGTCCTCACCGGTGCGGTTCGGCGGCCAGGTGCAGCTCGACCTCACCGGTGAAGGCGGGGACCTGGTGCTGCTGGCGGTCGCCCTGGGTCCGGGTTCGGTGCCCCTCGCCGGCGAACTCGACCCGTTCGTCGTGGATCCGATCACGAGCGTGTTCACGCTGCTCGGCGCCCTGCCGGCCAGCGGTGAGCAGACCTTCTCCTTTCCGGTGGCCTCGGTGCCGGGCGCGGCGGGCGTCAACCTGTGGCTACAGGGTCTCTATCTGAGTACCGGACTCGAACTCTTCCTGGGGGCGCCCAGCGCGACCAGCCTGATCCCGGCGAGCTTCTGACAACCCGTCCGAGACCGATCCCGGCCGCTGCCGCGAGCCGCGTTAGCATCTCGCGGCGATGACAGCGCAGGTGACCTCGATTCCGGGCTTCCACGAGCCCTTCAACGCGATCAGCCATCTGGGCGGAGCCGTGGTCTTCGCCGTCCTGACCGTGCCCCTGCTGCGCCGCGCGTCCGGCGACTGGCGGCGTACCTTCAGCCTCTCGGTCTTCGCCTTCACCTCGGTCTTCCTGCTCTCGATGAGCGGCGTCTACCACCTGCTGTCGACGGAATCGACCGGACGCGACGTGCTCGGGCGCCTGGACCAGGCCGGGATCTTCGCGCTGATCGCCGGGACCCACACGCCGATCCAGACCTTCTTCTTCCGTGGCTTCCGCCGCTGGGGCGTACTCGCTGCCATGTGGCTGGTCGCGGCGACGGGGATCACGCTCTTCGCCGTCTACTACGACTCGTTGCCGAGGGGCATCGCCACCTCGGTCTACCTGACCATGGGCTGGATCGCCGGCGCTGCGGGCCTGGTGGTCTGGCGGCGCGCGGGGAGCGCCGACGTGCGGCTGCTGATCCTCGGCGGGGTGACCTACTCGGCGGGCGCCGTGATGCTGGCCCTCGACTGGCCGAACCTGTGGCCCGGTGTCTTCGAGGCACACGAGCTGTGGCACGTCGCCGTCCTGTGCGCCCTGACCATGCACTGGCGCTTCTTCATGCAGCACGCGCGCATGGACCTGGACGGGGACCCGCAGCACCCCCACCAGGCGCCGCGCTGAGTGGACCGGCCGCGCGGCGCTACTGGATTGTTACGGGCCCGGCGGGCCCCGCTCGGGGCTGAGCGCGCATTTGCCTTCGCTCGATCGGTAGTCGGCTTCACGCCGCCGGCCTAGCGTTCACAGCATGGACGAGCCGCCCCCCTTCGGGCTGCCTCGCTCCTCGGTCGTGGGGGTCGACCGACACGGCGCGGAGGGCGACGGGCAGTCCAACGCTTGCGACCTGAACTCGAGCGAATCGCGTTCGCACGGGCCCGCGTCGGCCGCGGCGACGCCGCTCCAGGCGGCGGGGCCGGACTGGTCCCTGCGCGCCCGAGCCCAGCGCTTCCGCGCGGCCAGCCGAGCGGTCGAGGTGCCCCTCGTCGACCGTCTGCGCTTCTGGCTCTACTACATCGGCCTCGCTCACGGGGGCACGCCGGTCTACTCGCCCACCCGCGACGCCTGCTACGCCGAGGGGTTCCTGCGCCGCGGCTACGACAAGCAACTGGAGCGCATCAACCGGCGCCTGGCGAGCGAGCCGTGGCGCTTCGGACCGATCCCGGTGCCGGTCTTTCGCGCCGACGAGGTCAGCCCGATCGATCAGGACTTCCTGACGCGGCTGAGGATTCCCTACGTGCTCCGGGGGGCCGCCCGGGGACTGCCGCTGATGGATTGGAGCCTCGACTACCTCGAGCGCGGCTGGGGCCATTGCACGGGGCCGATCAACGCCGCCCTCGATCGTCCGGACCCGATCCAGACCCGCCCCACCAAGGCCCACCACTACTACGACTTCCGCCTGGGCACCCTGGGCGAGGTGGCCGAGTCGATCCGGCGCGGCGGTCCCGCGCGCTTCGTGGTGGCCGAAGACGTGATGCACGCGGACGGCGGCAGCTTGCTGCGGGACCTCGACCTGGCCCACTGGGAGCGCATCAGCGGTTGGGAGCGCAACCGCGGCCACTGGCTGCGCTCGCGCCTGGCCGTGGGCAAGGTCTTCAGCGCGCAGCTCCTGGTGCAACCCGAACGCGCCTACTCCCTGTGGCACACCGAGGGCGGCGACAACTTCTTCGTGCTGGCGCGGGGTCGCAAACGCTGGACCCTGACCGATCCGATCTACTCGCCGGCCATGCGCCCGCGGGTCAAACGCAGCACGAACTACACCGGCAGCAACATCGACGTGCGCGAGTCCGACGAAATCCAACGCCGCCGGGGGTTCGGTGGCTACCTCGGGATCCCGCGCGTGCAGGCGGACTTGCGGCCCGGCGACATGCTGCGGGTACCCGCCTTCTGGTGGCACACGGTCGAGACCCTGCCCGGGGACTACACCCTCGCGGCGAGCCTGCGGATCGAGCCCGGGCCGAGCCTGGTGGCGCCGGGGCTGTTGGCCATGCGCCTGATGGATCCCCAGGCCCACGCGATGATGCGCGCCTACCGGCGCTTCGGACGCATCTCGGACGCGTTGATCGGCCAACCGCGCAGGAGCCGCTCGCAGGCCGTCGACGGGACGGCGCGCGGCACCGACTGACGCGGGGCGCGTCCGGCGCGCTTCAACCGCGGACCGTCAGCGCCGCCGGGGGCCAGGGGCCGGGCATGGGCTTGCCGCGCAGACGGCGGGGATCGCGCTCCAGGCCGCGCACCAGGGTGTCGCGACGACGAACGACCCCGCCCACGAGCTGCGGCAGCCCAATGCCCGCGCGACGCTCGGTCAGGTAGCCGTCAAGCAGCCGCCGCTGCTCGGCCACGGTGAACAGGTCGGCGCCCTCGAGCATCAGGCAGGCCAGGTCGTAGAGGGGTCCGCGTCGCTGGCAGCCGCGCCCCCCGGCCCAGCAGTCGATCAGCACCAGGCGCCGACCGCCAACCGGTTCGACCACCAGCAGGTTGCGGGGGAAGAGGTCCCGGTGGACGAAGCCGAGCCGGTGCAGGCGACCGACCTCGCGCGCCAGCTCGTCGACCAGGAGCCCGCGCTCGTCGTCCGCGGCGGCGGCGAGGGCGACGTCGAGGGTCACGCTCGCCGGGACGGCACAGGTCAGCAGGAACTGGAAGCGCGGCGCGCCGCCACGCCACAGGACCCCGGCCGCGAGGGGCTGGGGGGCGCGGAAGCCGGCGCGCCGCAGCCAGGTGAGGTTGGCGTACTCGGCCATGCGCGGAACACGGGCGCGCAACAGCCCCGCGCGCAGGGCGTGGCGCCGACTCGCTCGGCCGCGCAGGGGACTGGCCTTGAGGTAGGCCCGCTCCCCGGCGAAGGGCACGAACTCGGCGCGGTGCTCGTCGGCGCGCGCGAGCTGCGCGCCCAGGGCCAAGGCCTCCGCGCGCGCCGCGGCACCGCGCCCGGCCCGCAGGCGCAGCTCGCCCTGCTCGATCCCGTGGCGCAGCTCGGGCACTCAGTCCGCCTCCCGCCGCGCGATCGCGAAGGCCTGCTGGGACACGAAGCGCAGGCTGTGCTCGAAGCCCAAGACCCGTGCGCCGGCCCCCTCGATGAGCCGCTCCAGCGTCCGTCGTTCGAGGGCCACGCGCGTGTCCGGATGGGTCGCGCGGCGCAGGCCCGCTCGACGCCGCCAAGCGTGCCAGGAACTCGAATCCCAGAACGACACCAGCACCAGGCCGCGGCTGACCCGCACCAGCTCGCCCAGGAGGCCGGCGCGCTCGTCGTCACTGGCCACGTGGTGCAACAGGCGACAGCACACGACCGCGTCGAAGCTGCGGTCGGCGAAGGGTAGGGCCCAGGCTGAGGCCTGGATGCGAAGACCCGCGGGAGCCGCGGCCAACATCTCCGGCGAGACGTCCACACCGACGGTCGACGCGCCCGTGCCCTCGAGGACGGGTCGCAGGCGCCCTGCCCCACAGGGCACGTCGAGCACGCGTTCGAGCCGCAGCCCCCGCGCGTGGCGCAGCAGGGCTCGTCGAACCAGGCGGGGATCGCGTCCGGCGGCCCGGCTCGAGCGCCAGCGGCCGCCGGCGTAGTGCTCGCCCGCGCCCGGCGCGGTCCAGCGGTCGCCGACGGTGGCGTGGGTCTGGCGCGGATCCATGGGCGCGCCGAGTCTGGGCCACGGCTGCGGCCGTGGCACGGGCCCAGGGGCATTTGATTCGCCGCTCCGGCCGATCACCGACGACAGCGCCCAGCCGGCCGCGCGGGGCGCCGGCCTCGAAGACCGGCCGAGTCACATGCCCCGCCCGACGGGTGCCTGGGCGGGCGCGAGCGGAGGGAACGATGATCCGCTTCAGCAGCCTGACCCAGCTCGCCGCCGCCGCAGTCCTTCTCTGGTCCTGGCACCCCAGCTCGGCCGCCAGTGTCCCCGCCGACACCGCGGTCCCCGCGGGCCTGCTCGTCAACGAGCCCGTCGTCGTCTACGACGTCACCGGGTTGGTCTTCGCCGGCTCGGTGCACCAGCACCTGACGGCCTACAACAGCGGCTTTGTCACCATCGCCAAGCGTGACGACAACCCCTTCGGCAACCTGGACGTGGACGTCCAGACCGCCAACATCGGCTCCCGTGCCGCCAAGCAACCGCTAGTCGACCTGATCGTCGCCGGGGCCTCGAGCCTGCCCGATCAGGACGCGGGCGCCGCCGACATCCCGCTCGAGACCTTGACCCTGGCCGAGGGCAAGGAAGGTCGCCCTCTCGCGGACGATCAGCTACTGGGCCGCGACGGGCCCCTATGGCGCCGTGGCGAACGTGGTCGACGAGTTCATCGCGACGAACTCCCCGGGCTTCCGAGCGGGCCGCGTCCTTCCTGGCGTCGGGGCGGGCGCGGGGGCGGGGGGGGTGCGAGGAGATCGGAAGTCTCCCCGCGAGGGTCGGAGCGGGAGGTCGCTTGCGGGGGTGCCGCGGGAGTTCTCCCGGCTCCGCGCGGCCTTGGACCCCTTCCACGTCCCTATCGGCCCCTGCCATGCATCTGCGATCGACCCTGATCCTCGCGTCCAGTCTCGCCCTGGCCTCGCCGCTCCACGCGCAATTGATCGGAGGCACCCTGGTCTCCGACATCAACACCGACCCGGCCGTGGTCGGAAGCTACAACGGCGGCTTCGCGAGCAACGGCAACCTGGTCTACTTCGGCGGCATCGACGCCGAGACCGGGGTCAGCTACCGCATCTGGCGCTCGGACGGCACGACAGCGGGGACGATCCAGCTCCACCCGGCCGCACTCAACGAGCACGAGAGCACGTTCCTGGCCAACGGCGACCTGTTCAGCGCCATCGACGAGCTGGGCGTCGGCGTCGGCCTGTGGCGCAGCGACGGCACCCCCGCGGGCACGGTCCGGGTGGCCGCGCCGCTCGACTGGACCGACGAGCCCCACGACTTGACCGTCTTCGGCGGCGCGGTGTGGTTCCTCGCTGGCCTCGAGGACTCCGGGACCGAACTGTGGCGCCACGACCTGGCCAGCGGCCAAACCGCGCTGTTCCATGAGTTGGAGCCAGGGCCGGCCTCGGGCGTCCAGCACCTGTTCGCCGGCGCCGGCAAGCTCTTCTTCGCAGGCTCCGGGACCACCGATCTGTGGGCCACCGACGGCACCCCTGGCGGCGCCGTCGTCGTCGCCACCCTGACCCTGCACTCGTTCAACGCCAGCCTCGGCCACGAGGCCGAAGTGGGCTCGCGGGTGATCTTCGCGTCCGCCGGATCCGGCACCAACCCCACGGGCTGGTGGTCCAGCGACGGCACGCCGGGCGGTACCTTCCTGCTGCAACCGACCTTCAACACCTACTGGTCGGTGCAGGGTGCGACCAAGGTCTGGTTCACGGCCGGCAACGTGGCTTCGACGCCGCGTCTGTTCGAGACCGACGGCACGCCCGGCGGAACCCAGCCCGTGAACCTGTCGGGCCAGTCCGGCGGCCAGCGGGTCGACTACTTTCCCGGGGTCGCGCTCGGCGACGACCTCTTCTACTCCGGCAACGTGGGCGGCAGCGGCTTCGAGCTGTGCCGCACGACCGGGGGCGGCGCCCTCGCCCAACTCGCCGCTGAGATCAACCCGACGGGGCAGTCCCTGCCGGTCGAGTTCGTGACCACCCTCGGCCAGATCTTCTTCCGCGCCGACGATGGCGTGCATGGCACCGAGATCTGGAGCTTCGATCCGATCAGCGCCACCGCCGCCCTCGTGGCCGATCTCACCCCCGGACCGGGTGTCGGGATCATCGGTTCCAAACCCACGATCCTGCCGGCCAGCGGCGGCGTGGTCTTCGGCCAGAACTTCCCGGTCTTCGGGATCGAACCCGCTGCCACGGACGGGGTGCAGACCGGCCTGCTGCTCAACATCGGCGACGAGGGGCTGAGCGACGGTTCGGACCCGACCGAGTTCCTGCGATTCGGCGACCGTGTGCTGTTCCAGGCATTCGAGGGCTCCACCGGGGCCGAACTCTGGATCACCGACGGCACGACCGCGGGAACCCGACTGGTCAAGGACATCAACCCGCTCAACGATGGGCCGCTCGGCAGCGACCCCGGGTCGAAGCCCCACAACCTCACCCTCGTGGGCGACCGGGTCTTCTTCCGCGCCAACCACCCCGACTTCGGCATCGAGCTCTGGTCGACCGACGGCACCGAGGCCGGCACTTCGCTGGTCGTGGACTTGGTCCCCGGCCCGAGCTCCTCGGAGTCGTTCTTCTTCAACGACTTGGTGCCCATGGGCGAGGCCCTGTTCTTCCTGGCGGCCGATGGCAACGGCGGCAGCGCCCTGTGGCGTGTCGACGACTTCGGCACCACTCAGATCAAGGCGACTTCGCCCCTCGGCCCCGGCTCGAAGTTCGGCGTGCTCGAGCGGATCGGTGACCGCCTGCTGTTCCAGGCCGACGGGCCCGAGGGCCTCGAACTGTGGTCGAGCGACGGCACCGTGGCCGGGACCGCCCTCCTGGCCGATCTCACCCCGGGGCCGGACGACACCCTGCTGGCCCAGATCGCGGTGGGCGACAGCCTGGCCTACTTCACGCCTGCCTTCGGCTCGAGTGGCGAACTCTGGAAGACCGACGGGACTCCGGCCGGCACGGTGAACTTCTTCACCCTGGGCGCCGGCGAGGGCGGCTTCGGCGAGCTGACGACCCTGGGAGATCTGGTGCTGTTCAGCGTCACCACCCCTGCCAACGGGCGCGAGCCCTGGGTCAGCGACGGCACCGCCGCCGGAACCATGTTGCTCGCGGACACCCAGCCGGGGCCGGGCTCGGGCTTCCCGCTCGAGTTCACGGTCGCCGGCAACGGGGCCTTCTTCGCCGTGCAATCACCCCCGGACTCGTTCCACTTCGGGCAACTGTGGGTGACCGACGGCACCCCCGCGGGCACCCAGCTGGCGGTGGACCTGCCGTCGCCCTTGGATGCTGCCGGCCTGGCCGACTTCTGGGCGGCGGGTACCGACCAGCGCTTGCTCTTCACCAACCAAGACGCCAATGGCGAGGAGTGGTGGGTCACCGACGGCAGCGCCGCCGGCACGCAGGCGCTGACTGACATCGCCCTGGGAGCCAAGAGCTCGGAGCCGCGGCCGGGGATCCAACTGGGCAACCGGTTGCTGTTCGCGGCCACCGACGGTCTGAACGGCGTCGAGCTCCACTCGATCCCGCTCAGCGCCACCGGCGGCTTCGCCGTGACGCCCATCGGTGCCGGGTGCGCCGGCGCTGGAGGTGTCCCCTCCCTCTCCCTCGCCAGTGGGGCGGCGTCCCTGGGCCGATCCTTCGCCCTCGCGATCGAGAACGCCCTGCCCCTCGGCAGTGCCCTCTGGTTCTTCGATGGGTCCCTGGGCGCCCTGGCGCCGTCGGGTGACTGCGGGGTGCTGCTGCCCTCGCCGAAGCTCCTGCTCGCGACGCCGACGGACGCAGGTGGCGGCTCCACACTGCCCCTCACGGTGCCGCTGGATCCGAGCCTGGCCGGTGCCGTGGTCGACTTCCAGGCGCTGAGCCTGGAACTCGCGGGACCGTTCCTCGGCCTCGGCGCGCTCAGCAACGGACTCGAAGTCGTGCTGGGCCAATAGTCTCCCTGCGGTCGCCGGCATCCGCGTGCGGTACGTCCGAGCGGCGGTGTGGGGCCGCCTCTCGCCCGCTGGACGCGGATCCCGGCAACCGTCGGGGAATCTCGAACAGTCGTCGGACCGATTGCGCCACGGTGCCGACGGCTCGGTGCGCGGTACGGGCTTCGGCCCGTACCGCACGCCTCTCACTGCCGGCGGATCAGGTCGAAGAAGTCGTACTCCTCGCCCTCTTCGTAGGTCAGCGCGTCACCCTGGATGATGTGCGCCGCGCCCTGCAGGCACTCGATCAGGGACGGGTGGGGCATGATCGACGTGATCAGGTAGGTGTAGGGCAGCTGGCGCTCGATCAGGATCGACGCGGCCGCGATCAAGGTGTCCGCGTCGCGCCCGACGACGCGCACGCCCAGGATGCGGTCGTCGCCCACGGGCCCCACGATCAGCTTCACGTAGCCGAGGGCCGGGTGCATCGCGTGGGCGCGGTGGTTGCGGCCGTAGGGGTACTTGCCCACGCGCACCTCGCCATGTCGCTCGCGGGCCGCGGTCTCGGACAGGCCGGCACCTGCGATCATCGGCACCGTGAAGATGATGTAGGGCACGTGGTCCATCGACTGGTCGAACTCCTCGCCCAGGATGTGGTGGGCCGCGCAGACCCCCTCGGCCTGGGCCACGTGCACCAGGGCCAGGTCGACCGGCGTCCCGCGGTCGCCGACGTCGCCGACCGCGTAGACGTGCGGGACGTTCGTCCGCATCGATCCGTCGGTGGGTATCCAACCGCCCTTGGCGCGTTCGACCCCGATGCGCTCCAGGCCGATGCCGTCGGTGCAGGCCACGCGGCCGATGGCCAGCAGCACGGCGCCCGTCTCGAGCACGCGACCCTCGGGCAGCGCGGTCCGCACGCCATCGGCGGTGCGCTCGATACCCTGGAAGCGGGTCGAGGAGAGCACCTTGATGCCGCGCTCCACGAAGGCCCGGGTGATGAAGGCGGAGAGGTCGGGATCCTCCGAACCCAGTACCCGCGGCTGGGTATCGACCAGGGTCACCTCGGAGCCCAGGGCGGCGAAGATGCTGGCGTACTCGCAGCCGATCACACCGGCGCCCAGGATCGCCAGGGTGCGCGGCAGCTCCATGCAACGGTTGACGGTGTCGCTGGTCAGCACGCGGCGGTCGTCCGGCACGATCCCCTCGGGCACGCGCGGGCGCGAGCCGGTGGCGATGATCAAGTCCTTGGCCCGCACGCGCCGCCCGCCCACCAGGACGGTCTGGGCGTCCTCGATCACGCCGCGGCCCTCGATCACTTCCACACCCAGGCGCTGGAGCCGGTCGACCACTGAAACGTTGAGGCCCTCGGCGGACCGCTGGGTTCCGCGCAGGACCGCCTCGAGCGACGGCGGCCGTGCGGCCTCGAATACGTCGGGACGCAGGGATGCGTAGACGTACTGTCGCGTGATCTCGAACGCGGCCTTGGAGCGGAAAGCGCCCTCGATGCCGTAACCCATCAGAGGTCCGGCGTTGACCACGACGACCCTGCGCCCGTGGAGCGCGAGGTTGGCGGCGGCCGCGAGGCCACCAGGCCCCCCGCCGAGGATGCAGACGTCGGTCTCGATCATGTGGGAGCCCCTCGGCGGTGGTGCGCGCCGAGGGCGAGATCGAGCCGGCCGGCGAGCGAGGATCGTAGCTCTCGAGGGGCACGGGGACGGGACCAATCCCTCGCCGCGGCGGATCGACAGGGGCCCGTCGATGGCGGTGCCCGGGCAACGGTGTGCGCGGCGAGGGGCAAGGGACGGATCGTCGCGTGCCCCTTCTCGCTCCCCCCTCCTCGATCCACCAGCCAAGATCGCATGCAGATGCACGGTCCTAGCCGCGATGGCTAGCCTGGATCGCCTCCCCCACCCACGCGGGCTCCTCCGCCTACGACAGTCACTCGACCCCGGATTGCCCCATGCGTTCCGCGACCACGTCCACGCTCCTGATCGCCCTGACCCTGTCGATCTCCGCGCCGGCCGCCTCGGCGCTGCAGAAGTCCTTCGACTACATCACGTTCGACCGGATCGACCTCGACCCGAACTTCGCACTCCAGACGTCGACCCGCTGGGGCATCGTGGTCAACACCGGGACCGAGCCCCTCTCGCTGACCGACGATTGGGAGGGCGGGCTCTGGTACGGGGAGTCGTCCCAGCTTCTCGGCAGCTTCTTCTTCGAGCTACTCGATCCCTTCGGAGCCGGGCTGACCCTCCAGCCGGGCGAGGCCGCGGGCGACGCGGACCCGCTGCTGCTGGCGCAGCTGCTGCCGGGCGAGACCTTCGTGACCGCGGCCCTGATCGCGCCGATCCAGTTCGGGGTGCCCTTCCCCACCAGCGACTTCCACCTGGACCTGCACGCCCAGGTCGGGGACCTGATCGCGAAGACTCGCACCGACGTGACGCTGAAGGACCTGGGTGGCTCGGCCTTCTGGACACCCACCTCTGCCAAGCGCGTCTCGGGCGCGCCCTCGCCGATCTCCTCCAGCGCCTACGGTGCCGCCTGCGCCGGTCCGTCCGGCTCCGCGACGCTGACGCCCTACGGTTCCAACGGCGGCCCCGGTGGTCCGCCCTGGGTGGCCCTGCGCAGCAACCTGCCCCAGATCGGCAATTGGGCCTTCGGCTACCAGATCGTGTCGCCGACCTTCAACGCCAGCTACGCGCTGGGGATCGACATCGCTCCGGGCTCGATTCCGCTGGCCGGTTGCTCTCTGTTGCTGGGCTTCACCCCGGCCCTCAGTGTGCTCTTCGGTCAGATCCCGAACTTCCAGCAGACGCACAACATCCCCATTCCGAACGACCCCGTGCTGATCGGCGTCACCATCTACGCCCAGGCCGTGCTGCTGCCGCCCCAGTTCGTGACCACCAACGGGATCTCGATCACGATCGGTGACGTGCAGATCTGAACGACCGATCGTCCGCCCCCCGACTCCCGAGAGAACCATGACCTACCAGCCCCTCCCTCCGCTCGCACGCCCGCTCGCCCTCTCGGTCGCCCTCGCGGCCCAGCTCACCTGGGCCGCACCGGCCCAGGCGCAGTGCTTCGGCCCGGACGGGCTATCGAGCTCCACCTGCTGGAGCGACGTGAGCGCCAACCTGCCGCTGCTCCCGCCGATCGACTTCCAGGGCAGTGGCTTCTGCACCGACAGCTGCGACGTGGTCAGCTCCGAGTGCATCCGCATCATCCTGTCGCCGCCCGAGTTGGCGGGCTGCGGCGAGTTCTTCGCGCAGTTCTCGGTCCTCGACTGCCTCGACAACCCGCTGCTTTCGGGCTTCCCGATCCGCCTGGACTACACGCGCACCTGGAACGAGACGTCGACCTCCGGGAGCAACTACCAGGTCTGGCGTTTCGCTGCCAAGGTCGACGTCTCCTCGGTGGCCGGCGCCCCGCCCACCTGCCTGGCGGCCCCCTGCCTCGGCCCCTATCCGACGGCGTTCTACTACGGCTACGTGGACTACGCCCTCAACTGCGACACGAACACCTTCGAGTCGTCGATCGTGCTGCACCACAGCTGCGATCGGTACATCCACGACCCGCTCCACTCGGACAAGCCGGGCGTCTTCCACCCCACCACGACCTACTCGATCGTCGGGCCCGTCTCGACCACCAACCCCTTCGTGCCCTCGGCCTCGCCGCGCCCGGGGGGCCCGCTGTTCTCGGAGGCCGTTCGCGTGGCGGCCCAGGGCAGCCCGACCTGCGTCTCGGAGGAGCGGCTGACGAGTGGCGGCTTGACCCCCCTGATCGCGGTCTGCACCTGCCCCCTCGCCTTCGGGAGCCTTCGCAACACCATCAGCCTCTACACGGGCATCGGTAGCTGCCTCGGGACCGACGGCCTGCCGAGTCGCTTCGACTCGCTCGACACGGCAGTCCTGGGCTATCCCTGGATCCACATGCTGACCACCAGCATCGGCAGTTGGACCGGAACGGCTTCCTACCCCGGCCCCGAGCGCGCCTTCGTCGAGGAAGGGGTCTTCGGCTACCACGACAGCTGCGCCGTCACGGGTACGTCGACCGGCAACTTCCTCGAGTTCCACTACGGAGGCTCGACAGCCGCTGGCTGGGCGGTGACCTCGCTGCTCTCCCAGAATCTGATCGACACCGCGAGCAACTTCTCGGTCGCGCTGCCGGCCGCGATCGCGCCGCCGTTCACGGGCAGCGCCCTACCCTCGCGTCACTTGATCTACGCCAACACGCCCTGAGTTCTCCACCGCGCGTCGCCGGGTTTCTCTCGGCGGCGCGCGGACTGGCGGCTCAGACGGTCCACGCTCCATCCCGGTACACGACCTCGCCGTCGAGTTGCACCGACTCGGTGATCACGAAGACGTCCACGTGGTGCCGAGCGGACTTCTTGCGGATGTCGGCCTTGTTGTAGGTGGCGTGCTTGGCCCCCAGCGAGAGGTGCACGCCGCACATGCGCTCGAAGGTGCCGATGTCGCTCACCGTGCGCTCGCTGGTCAACGCACGATTCATGCCGAAGCCCAGCTCGCGCACCCGCACGTCGCCGTCGTCCACGCGGATCTGGTCCAGGACTCGCTCGAACTCGGGCGTGGCCCCCTCGGCGCCGACCACCCGCCCCCGCTCGACGACCAGCGTGATCGGTCGCTCGGGTCGATTGACCGTGAAGGCCGTGTCACCGAAGAAGGCGATGCGGGCGCGGCCGTGGACCGCCTCCAGGTCGGCGGACTCGGTGAAGACCTCGCCGATCGGATACTGCCCGCCCACGTTGGCCATGTCCGTGTAGTCGCCGATGTTGACCTTCGCCGGCTCGAAGCCGACGGGGAAGATCAAATGGTCGTGGGGACCATCCGCAGCTCCACTGTCCACGACGCAACGGGTGGCCCGATCGATGCGTTCGCGCAAGGCGTGGCCGACACCGCGGTAGTAGTCGCGGTCGTAGGCGAGGGCGTCCACGTAGATCCGCGCCTGCGGGCCGGTCATGCGCGCGAGATGCGGATGCTCGATCACCTTCAGTCCGCGCTTGAACAGCTCGATGCGGATGCGGAAGGCGTCGAGGCGGAAGCTGGTCGACTGGATCAGCACGGCCAGGTCACCGGCGCCGAGCCCCTCGAAGAGCTCGCGCACGGCCTGCGGATCGGCGCCGTCGAAGCGCACGAACTGCGCCTGGGGCAGGCAGCGTCGGTAGGCCTCGGCCAGCAGGTTGGAAAGCTCCGACTCGCCGTCCCAGACCACCAGAGCGCCAGACTCGGGCCGGTGCTCGATGGCGTGGTCGAGCACTTGGCGCAGGTTCGCTGCGGCCACTTCAAGGGCGGTTTCGTGGAGCATTCGGCCGGCGGGGGAGTTCTGAGGTGGGCAATCTAGCACGCCCCAGAATGCGGCGGGCCGCTAGTCTGATCCCGCGTTCCTCTCTACTCGCATCACTCCAAAGCAGAGAACCCCATGAGACTTGCATCCCTCGCCCTCGCCGCCGGATCGTTGCTGTTCGCCGCCGCCCTTGTCGCAGCCGAACAGCCGGCGCCGACCGACCGCGCCGCACGGCCCGTGGTGAGTTTGGTTGACGCCGACGCAGGCACGCTAGTCGAGATCCCCGGCCTCGGCGTGGGCCTGCTGAAGACGCGGGTCTTCCCGATCGCTCCGGCGTCGGCGGAGACGGTCGCCCTCGGCATCGGAGCTGGCCCGAGCAACCCGAGCGGTGAGAACTCGCTCGTCGAGGTCGGCGCCTGCTGTGCCTTCAACCCCAAGCCCTGCCCCACCGCGCCCGGCGCCTACTCGGGCGGCGACTCGATCTACCTGAACGCCTACTGGACCGAGACCATCCCGGTCAATCCTGGCAATGAGTGGATCGCCGGCCTGACCGTCGGAGTCAAGCTGCCGAATGGCAGCACGATCGCCCTGCTCGATGGCTTCCGGTTCAACTTCGGGGACCTCAGCTTCGCCGCCGGGGTCGAGCTGGGCTTCTGCGCGGCGCTCCAGGTGGACCTGCCCGATATCACCATCCCGCTCGGCCCGATCGAGCAGGGGTTCGGCATCTCGACGATCCAGGGCGGCTTCGCTCCGGTGACGGTCAACAGCTTCAGCATCAACTGACGCGGGTCCGATCCCGCAGGGCCGTGAATGGAGCCCGGGCGTCGGTGGCGACGTCCGGGCTCCCTCGGTTCCCCTGCGATCCCTCGCTCGCTGCTCGCTCGACCGGCGTCACGCCCTTCGTCCCAGCGTGCCCCCGAACGCCAGGAAGCCCGGCGCAGCCCCGGCTGATCCGGCGCGCTGCGTTCCGAGCTTCCTCAGGTTGGGACTCGAGGGGATCGAGCCTTCCGATGTACGGAACTCGATCATTCCGGCGAGCGCCGGTCGGGCCTACTTACGGCCCTTGGCGAAGTACTTCGTGCCGCGCTTGGCGCCGGTCTTACGGATCTTGCCGGCATCGAGCATCAGCGCGATCGGGCGCTTGAGGTCGACCGAGTCGGCGCCCATCGAAGCGGCGAGTTCACTGACGCTGACGCCGGGCGTCTGGCGCAGTTGCGCTGCGATGGCGCTGGAAACGGCTTCTACGTCGGCGGTCGAGCGACGCACTCGGCGCCCGGACTTCTTCGTTCCGCGCTTCTTGCTCGCGCTCTTCTTCGCGGAGCGCTTCTTGGTCGAACGCTTCTTGCTCGCGCCCTTCTTGGCGGAGCGCTTCTTCGTCGAGCGCTTGACGGTGCCGCGGCTGCTCGAAGAGCTACCTGCCGTCCCCAGAACTTCCTGAACGGCGTCGGAGGCAGCGGCGGCGATCAGGTCATAGAGCTCGTCGATGACGGCGTTCAAACGGTCGGAGATCTCGGACTTGATATCACGTTGGGGCATGTTGATTCCGTGGAGAGAATGAGAGAGGGGGACTCTAGATGTAGGGGAGAGCGAATCGACACAGTGGCCGACCCGGGCAAAAAGGATGTCTTATCCGCTAAGCGATAGCGAACGTGAAGTCAGCTATCGCCCCTGGGCCATTCCCGGATCAGGTCTCGAGCTAGTCCCGAACTCGGTCCGGCATTGGCTTGTCCAGGTTCGACTCGACCCCGTCGACGCACACCCGGTAGCTGAGCCAGAGCCTTCCCGCCCTCGATTTGGGACGTGTAAGCTGCCCCGGCGTCGCCCCAGCAGGGCGCCCCCACGCCGACGCTGCACTTGGACCCCAGGCTCCCCCCCACCGCTCCATGGACAACCTCGAGATCGCGACCGTAAGCCCGCAGGCCGACGACGTGCGTGCCCTGGTCGAGGTCCACCTCGGCTTTGCCCGGGCAACAACTCCGCCCGAGGGCGTCCACGCCCTGGACGGAGCCGGTCTGGACCATTGCTCCGTAGCCCTCTTCGGCGGGCGGCGCGGGGAGCGTCTGGTGGCGATCGGGGCGCTGCGCGAGTTGGGCGAGGACCGTGGGGAACTCAAATCGATGCACACCCTGGCCAGCGAGCGAGGCCAGGGAATCGGCGAGGCCATGGCCCGCCATCTGATCCGCGAGGCTCGCCATCGCGGCTATCGCCAGCTGCTGCTCGAGACCGGGGCGATGGACGCCTTCGCCCCCGCGCGGGCCCTCTATTCCAAGCTCGGCTTCGAGACCTGCGGCCCATTCGGTGACTACGTCGAGAGCCCGACGAGCGCCTTCATGGGACTCGACTTGACTTGATCGTCGGGTCCGTCGCGGCGTGGAGAGCGGCGCCCTGCGGTCCGCGCTTCAGGCCGACTCGCCCCGCCGGGGGCGGGTCCGCCTGAGAGCCTTCGGCGGCTCGAGCAGCCGCTCCGATGCCAGGTAGAGCACGTGCATCCCCGGCTCGAGGCGCAGCTCCTCGGGGGGATTGACCCGCTCGTCGCCCGTCTCGGTGTGGGCTACGCCGATCACCAACCCGCCCTTGGCGCGCAGGCCGAGCGCCGCGGTCATCTCGCCGTAGGTTGCACTGTCCAGCCCCTCCGGCAGCGCGCCCGCGAAGAGCGACGACTCGCCGCGCAAGACGACTTGGCTCAGGGTGTCAGCCGTTCCGTGGTGCTCGATGGCATGGGCCAAGAGCGAGAAGCCCAGGCGCCTGGTCTCGATTACCTCGTCCGCCCCCGCCGCGCGCGCGTGCTCGACGTTCTCCGAATCCAGGATCTCGGCCACCAGGTAGAGTTCGTTCTGGCGCGGTGCGTCGGACGCGCGCTTGGCCAGGTAGGAGCGGATCGTGAAGACGGTCAAGAGTGTCACCGCATCGGCCTGCTGGGGGCTGCTGCGGCGCGCCCCGGCAACCACTACGGCGGCGGCGCGATCGATGCGGACCTTGTCCAGCTCGCTCTCCTTGGTCGGATCCCCGCGCACCCAATAGAGCTCTGCCGGAATCTCCGCCGGTCGCTCCAGATCGGCGATCAGCACGATCTTGGTCTCGTCCGGGTCGTACTCGGCGACGAGGGTGTCGATCAAGAGGTGCATCCCCTCTTCGTAGCCACAGACGACGACGTGGTTGTAATAGCTTCCCATGCGGAATTGCTCCTCGCGCACGCTGAGAACAGCGTTGAGCAGGCTGTGACCGACGATGCCCGCGAAGAGCGCGAGCGTGAACATGCCGCCGACCATCAGGACGCTGGTCACGACCCGGCCCAGGGTCGAGAGGGGCGTCAGGTCGCCGAATCCGACGGTCGTGATCGTGACGATGGCGAACCAGCAGCCCTCGCCGAAGGTGTCGATCGCGGGGTTGAGGTCACGTTCGATCAGGAACAGGCTGCCGCCGCCGAACAGGACTTGGAGGGCCAGGAAGGACAGGGCCAGGGCGAACAGGAAGCGGTCGCGCTCGAAGGCGTGGAGCAGGCCGCTGAATGGGTTGCCATAGCGGAAGACCTTGACCGTCCTCAGCAGGCGCAGCAGTCGCAGGGCGCGCAGTCCACGCAACTGCGGCACCAGGGCCGCGATCGTGATCAAGTCCACCAGCATCATCGGACGCAGGGCGAAACGCACCCGCGCGGTGACGTGGACCCGCAGACGCGCGGCGCGCGGTCGGCGGAAGACGAGTAGATCGGGGGGCTGGTAGGTGGCGACCCGTAGCACGTACTCGAGCGCGAACAGCCCCAGGAGCGCACGGTCCACGAGCCCCAGGAGCGGCCGCGCCGGGCTCCCCGGCGCCAGGCTCGCGTCGGCCACGATCAGGGCGATGGACGCCAGGATCAGGGACCAGATCGTCGCCTCGACGATGCGGTTCGAGCGAGCCCGAGGGTCGTGAAAGGCGGACTGGAGCTGCAGGAAGGCTCGGGACACGTCGCAGCAGCCTAGCCCGGACCGACCGCAGCGATCCACGCCGGCGCTTTCGACTGGCGGCCAAGCAGGTCGATCGATGCGATTGCGCCGGTTGCGCCGAGGTGGGGACCACCGGAGCGGGCCGACGCCTCGCGCCGCGAACTTGGCCGTCGGATCAGGGCCAGACTCTATACTCGCCCCCGCATCTACCCCATGAGCGAACGCAGCCAATCCTCCCTCCGCGGCGCACTCTTCGACGGCTACTGCCCGCCGCCCGGCACCCGTGACGAGCTCTTCGCGCCCGAGGGCGACCCCCGAGCGGACGTCCGGAGGGTGATCGACCTGTTCGAGACCCTGGGTCTGAACGAGTTCCGACGCCGCCAGCGCCTGGCCGACGAGGCCTTCCGGCGAGGAGGGATCACCTTCTCGGTCTACTCCGACCAACGCGGGGTCGAGAAGACCTTCCCCTTCGACACCATTCCGCGGGTCCTGCCCGCCTCCGAGTGGGCCGGGATCGAGCGTGGCCTGATCCAGCGGGTCGCGGCGCTGAACGCCTTCCTGGCGGACGTCTACGGCGACCAACGGATCCTGCGCGAGGGCATCGTGCCCCGAGAGCTGGTCGAGACCTCCCAGAGCTGGCTGCCCCAGGCCAAGGGCGTGCGCCCCCCGGGCGGCACCTATGTCCACGTGGCGGGGATCGACCTGATCCGGGCCGCCGATGGCAGCTTCCTGGTCCTCGAGGACAACGCCCGCGTGCCGTCCGGCGTCTCCTACGTCCTGGAGAACCGCGCGGTCCTCAAGCGCGTCTTCCCGCGCGTCTTCAGCGAGGCCCGTGTGCGGCGCGTCGACGACTACCCCGGCCGCCTGCGCTCGGCCCTGATCTCCTGCTCGCCGGTCGCAGCGGAGGAGACGCGCCTGGTCGTCCTGACGCCGGGCCCCTTCAACTCGGCCTACTTCGAGCACAGCTACCTGGCCCGCCGCATGGGTTGCTCCCTGGTCGAGGGCGGCGATCTGTTCGTGCGCGACGACCAGGTCTTCGTCAAGACCACCCACGGGGCCAAGCCGGTCCACGTCATCTACCGCCGGATCGACGACGACTTCCTCGACCCGCGCGCCTTCCGCAAGGACAGCCTGGTCGGCGTCCCCGGCCTCTTCGACGCCTATCGGGCCGGCCGGGTGACCTTGGCCAACGCCCTCGGCAACGGCATCGCGGACGACAAGGCCATGTACGCGCTGGTGCCGGACATGATTCGCTTCTACCTCTCCGAGGAACCGCTCCTCGGTCAGGTGCCGACCTGGCTCTGCCACCGCGAGGACGACCTGCGCTACGTGCTCGAACACCTCTCCGAGCTGGTGGTCAAGGAGGTCGACGGCTCGGGGGGCTACGGCATGTTGATGGGTCCCTCGGCGACCCGCAGCGAGATCAAGGCCTACGCCGAGCGCATCAAGGCCGAGCCCCGCGGCTTCGTCGCGCAGCCGTTGATCGAGCTGTCCACCTGCCCCTCCTACGCCGGCCGTTCGATTGCGGCGCGCCGGGTCGATCTGCGCCCCTACGTCGTGACCGGCGACCACACCTGGGTCATGCCCGGCGGCCTGACGCGGGTCGCCCTGGCCGAGGGTTCCTACGTGGTCAACTCCAGCCAGGGCGGCGGATCCAAGGACACCTGGGTGCTGAAGGACGAGGTGGAAGCGTGATCTCGCGAGTCGCTGAGAGCTGTTTCTGGATGCTGCGCTACCTCGAGCGCGCGGACAACACCGCCGGAGCGATCGGCGTCAACCTGTCTCACGTGCTCGATTCCGGCGGAGGCGTGGCCGAGTCCTGGGAGCCGGTGCTGGTGGTGACCGGCGAGATGCCGCGCTTCCGCGAGCGCTTCGGAGAGGGGGCCGCGTCCGACGGCGAGCTGGTCCAGCGCTACCTGACCTGGGACGAGGAGAACCCGGCTTCGATCATCAGCTCGATCCGCGCCGCGCGGGACAACGCGCGCACGATCCGCGAGACGATCAGCCGCGAGATGTGGGAGAGCGTGAACCTGATCTGGCTCTGGCTCCAGGGCCCTGGCAGCAAGCGCAGCTACGACGTCGACCGCAGCGACTTCTTCGAGGCGCTGGAGCGCTCGATCCAGGGCTTCCGCGGGACCGCGCCCGACACCATGCTGCACGAGGAGCCCCTGGACTTCATGCGGCTCGGCATGCAGCTCGAGCGTGCCGGCATGACCTCGCGGATCCTCGACGTGCGCTACCACATGGAAGCGGTGGCCGACGCGGACGAGTCGACCGTGGTCGACTTCGGCCCTTGGCACGCGATCCTGCGCTCCTGCAGCGGCATCGAGGCTTTCCTGAAGCGCGGCCGCTCCTTCTCGGGCAAGAACATCGCGACCTTCCTGGTCGGCGATCCGGCCTTCCCGCGCTCGATCCTGCACTGCATCGAGCGGGCCGAGCATGCCCTCTCTCGCATCCTGGCCGAAGAGGTGGGCAGCACCGTCCTGATGCCCCAGCGCAACACGCCCCGCATGCTCGGCCAACTGCGCGCGATGGTCTCCAGCCTCGAGGTCGCGGACATGCGCGAAGGCGAGCTGCACGAGGCCTTGACGCGGGTGATCGACTCCCTGGCCGAGGTCTGCAACGCGGTGCACGTGGAGTTCTTCGACTTCGACGAGGCGTCGCTCAGCGCGCCGGAAAGCCCCCAATGACGCGCCTGCTGGCCATGTCCTTCGATGCCCCGGCCACGCCGAGGATCACCCTGCGTTGGCAGTCCAAGCAGACGGGCGGCTCCTCGGCCAAGTTCGGATGGGGCGTCGCCTGGTATCCACCCGACGAGCTCGAGGTCGTGACGATCAAGGATCCGACCTCCCATGGCGACGACGCCATGACGGCCATGCTGCGTGAATGGCCGCGGTTCCGCTCCACGATCTTCCTGGGCAACCTGCGCGGCGCCGCCCGGCGCGTCTCCCAGGAGGACACCCACCCCTTCGATCGACGCTTCGCGGGCCGCAGTTGGGTGCTGACCCACAACGGCTGGCTGAACGGCGACTACGCCGCGAACCTGCCCTTGGGCCTGGACCAGGTCCACGGGCCGGTCGGGCACACCGACAGCGAGCACATCCTGTGCTGGCTGCTCGATCGCCTGCGCGAGGCGGGGGCGCGTCGTCTGGCCGACGCCGGTTGGGAGCGGATCCGTGGCTGGTTCACCCAGGTCAACCAACTGGGGACCGCCAACATCGTGATCAGCGACGGTCTCGACCTGTTGGTCTACCAGGACAAGGACCTCTACAACCCGATGCACTGGATCCGTCGCAAGCCGCCCCACGCGACATCCGTGCTCGAGAACGACGACATCGAACTCGACCTCTCCGACGCCCGCGACGAGAACCGGACCGGGATCATCGTCGCCACGGCGGCGCTGTCCGACGACGAGTGGACGGGCCTGCAGCCCGGACAGATGCTGGTCCTGCGCCGGGGTGGTATCGAGTGGGACAGCTCCGGGACCGAGGCGACGCCCCCCGGCCTCGACCTGCCGACGCCCGCTCCGTCTCCGGCGCTGGTGGCCTCGTCGGCGCCCGCCACGGCCCAGGGTCCCGAGCACGGCGCCCAGGCCCACCAGCAGTCCGCCACGGGCAACCTGCCGCCCAAGCCCCTGCCTGCGACCAACCTGGTCCAGGTCCAGAACATGGGCGGCGTGGCGCCGGTCGTTCACTCCGCCGGCGGCACGGTGGTCGGCTCTCACTCCGAGTCGCGCCTGTACCGCGTCCACCACGAGACGAGCTACAGCTACGAGAAGCCGATCGAGCGCAGCACTCACGTCCTGCGCCTGCGGCCTGTGGTCGATCGCTTCCAGGAGTTGCTCGAGTACGACCTGGCGATCGAGCCCCAGACCAGCCTGCACCGTT
This sequence comes from Engelhardtia mirabilis, assembly GCA_007751255.1. GTDB lineage: Bacteria > Planctomycetota > UBA1135 > UBA1135 > Engelhardtia > Engelhardtia mirabilis. Next base: position 1,629,084 of record CP036296.1, on the reverse strand, counting down.
ACGAGGACGTCTTCGGCAACGAGGTGGCCAGCTTCGACCTGGAGCGCCCCTACTCGGCCCTGAAGCTGGTCAGCACCAGCCTGGTGAGGGTGCGAGTCGACCCCCGCCGCACAATCCACTCGCCGGTGCGGCGCAGCACGATCCCGCTGGTGTGGATGCCCTGGCAGCGTCAGATGATGACGCCGTACCTGTTGTCCCACGAGTTGCCCGAGACGCAATTGCGCGAGCTGTTCGAGTACGCCATGGGCTTCGTCGAGCGCCAGGACTACGACCTGGCCGAGTCCCTGCTCGACATGAACCGGACGATCAACAAGGACTACGCCTACGTGCAGGGCTCGACCACCGTCGAGACCACGCCGTTCGAGGTCTACACCACGCGCCGCGGCGTCTGTCAGGACTTTGCCAACCTGCTGATCTGCCTGGCGCGACTGATCGGCGTGCCCGCCCGCTACCGGGTCGGCTACATCGACACGAGCAAGGACTACGAGAACACCCTGCAGTCCGACGCCTCGCACGCCTGGGCCGAGGTCTACCTGCCCTGGTTCGGTTGGCAGGGCTTCGACCCCACCAACGGCTGCCTGGCGGAGCTGGACCACGTGCGCGTGGCCTGCGGGCGCAACTACCGCGACGCGACCCCGACCTCGGGCACGATCTACCGCGGCGGCGGCACCGAGCAGCTCATGACCGAAGTGCGCGTCGAGCGCCAGGCGGACTGAGGCGCGAGGTCGCGGGGGGGGCACCCTGCCCCCCGCGGTTCGCTACCGGAGAGAAGCGGGCTCCCCCGCGGCTGGCCCCAGCGCAGATCCGCCCCGGTTAGAGCCGGCGCAGATCCATCCCGGTTAGAGCCGGCGCAGATCCATCCCGGCTAGAGCCGGCGCAGATCCAACGTCAGCGGGAACTCGGCGCTCGGCTCCAGATCGACGGGCTCGAACGGCCCCGGCGTGTGCCCGTTGGCGAAGAAGCGCTCGCGGCGGCGCGTCTCGGCCTCGAGGTGGTTGACCGGCGGCTCCTCGTGGTGGCGTCCGCCCGGGTGGCTGACGTGGTAGGTGCAGCCGGCCACCGCGCGGCCGGACCAGCGATCGACCAGGTCGAACACCAGCGGCGCGTGCACGTCGATCGTCGGGTGCAGACAGCGCGGCGGCCGCCAGGCGCGGAAGCGGACTCCGGCGACGAACTCGCCGGGAGATCCGGTCGAGTGCAGGGGCACGCGCACGCCGTTGCAGGCCACGTCGTAGCGGCTCTCGTCGAAGCCCGTGACCCGCACCTGCACGCGCTCCACCGAGGAGTCCACGTAGCGCACGGTGCCGCCGCCACCGGGATCCTCGCCGGTCACGTTCCAGGGCTCCTGGGCGATCCGCAGCTCGAGCTCGGTCCGATCCCACTGCACCGCGCCGATGCGCGGGAAGCGGAACTCGAAGTGCGGACGGAACCACTCGGGGTCGAGGCGGCGGTCCCCCTCGGAGACCTCGGCCAACAGGTCCAAGAGGTCGCGCCAGCAGAACCAGGGCAACAGGAACCGCTCGTGCAGGGCTGTACCCCAGCGACGCAGGGGCGCGCGATAGGGCCGGTCCCAGAAGCGAGCGATGATCGCGCGCAGGAGCAGCTGTTGGGCCAGGCTCATGCGCCCGTGGGCCGGCATCTCGAAGCAGCGGAACTCCACCAGACCCAGCCGGCCGCTGCTGCTGTCGGGGGAGTAGAGCTTGTCGATGCAGACCTCGGAGCGGTGGGTGTTGCCCGAGGAGTCCACCAACAGGTCGCGGAAGATGCGATCGACGATCCAGGGCGAGATCGGCCCCTCTTCGGGCACCTGGGCGAAGGCGATCTCCAGCTCGTAGATGCCGTCCGCCCGACTCTCGTCGATGCGCGGCGCCTGGCTGGTCGGCCCCACGAACAGGCTCGAGAAGAGGTAGCTGAGCGACGGGTGGTTGTTCCAGAAGCCCAGGATCGAGCGCAGGAGGTGCGGCCGCCGCAGGAAGGGGCTGTCGGCCGCCGTCACGCCGCCCATCACCACGTGGTTGCCACCGCCGGTGCCGACGACGCGCCCGTCGACCATGAACTTGTCCGTGCCCAGGCGGTTCTGGCGCGCCTCTTCGTAGAGCTCGGTGGTGATCGAGACCAGCTCGTCCCAGCTCGCCGCCGGTTGCACGTTGACCTCGATCACGCCGGGGTCGGGCGTGACCTTGAACACGCGCAGGCGCGGATCGGCGGGCGGCTCGTAGCCCTCGACGATGACCGGTTGCTCGAGCTCCGCGGCCGTCTCCTCGATCGAGGCGAGGAGGTCCACGTAGTCCTCGAGGGTGTGTGTCGGCGGCAGGAAGACGTGCACCCGCCCGCCCCGCGACTCCACCGTCAGGGCCGAGCGGATCTCGCCCGGGACGGCGGTGCCGCGGCCGTGGGTCTCGGGCTCCGGCTGCTTGCCGGGCTCCAGCGGCTCCAGGTGCGCCGACACCCGCAGCTGGCCCAGGGCCTCGCGCGGCGGCAGGGGTTGGCGCGGCTCCAGGGGATCGGGGATCGCGGGCACGGGCCGCTTCGACGGGGGCGTCCAGGGCAGCGAGCCCAGGGGCAGGCGCAGGCCCACCGGCGAGTCGCCCGGCGCCAGCAGCACGCGCTGGGCGCGCAGCATCCACAGCTCGCTGCGCCAGACCATGCCGTCGCCGCGGGCCACGCGCTCGATCGGCAGTACCCACCCCACCGGCACCGAGAGGCCCCGGTCGAAGGTGCGCCGCATGCGCTCGCGCTCCTCCGGGTCTTCGAGGCGCTTGTCGCCGGGCTCGAGGTTGATCGGCAACTTGCCCTCGCGCCAGGCAAAGTAGATCGGGTCCTCGTAGGCGGGGATCACGTGGTCGACCTCGGCGCCCAGGCGCGCGGCGAGGGCGCGGGCGAACTCCCCCGCCTCGTCGGCGCCGGCGGCGCCCGCGTCGTCGGGCGCGGCCAGCCAGCGCAGGTCCTTCCACAGCGGCTCGCCGTCGGTGCGCCAGTAGCAGGCCAGGGCCCAGCGCGGCAGGGACTCGCCCGGGTACCACTTGCCCTGTCCGTAGTGCAGGGCGCCGCCGGGGGACCAGCGCTCGCGCAGGCGGCGCACCAGCTCCTCGGACAGGAAGCGCTTGCGATCGCCGAGGGCGTCGGTGGTCCACTCCTCGCCGACGTAGTCGTCGATCGAGACGAAGGTCGGCTCGCCACCCTGGGTCAGGCGCACGTCGCCGCGCTCCAGCTCGCGGTCGACCGCCGCCCCGCACTCGAGGATCTGCTCCCAGGTCTCCTCGGAGTAGGGGCGCGTGTGCCGCGGGCTCTCGGCGATGCGCTCGACGGTCATCACGATCTCGAACTCGACCTCGCACTCGTCGAGGGCGCCGCTGATCGGAGCTGCGTCCTCGGGCTCGGCGCTGCAGGCCAGGGGGATGTGCCCCTCGCCCGCCATCAGGCCGCAGGTCCCGTCGAGACCGATCCAGCCGGCGCCGGGCAGGTAGACCTCGACCCAGGCGTGCAGGTCGACGATGTCGGCGCTGACACCCGAGGGCCCGTCCAGGGACTTGATGTCGGGGGCCAACTGCACCGAGTAGCCCGAGGCGAAGCGCGCCGCGAAGCCCAGGCGCCGCAGCAGATGCACCTGCAGCCAGGCGAAGTCCCGGCAGGCGCCGCGGCCCAGCTCGAGGGTCTCCTCCGGCGTCTGCAGGTTCTGCTCGTAGCGCAGCACGTAACTCAGGTCCGCGTTGACCTGCTGGTTGAAGCCGACGATGAAGTCGATCGTCTTGACCTCGGCCCGGTCGAACTTGGCCAGGTAGCGCTCGAAGCGCTCGCCCTGGGGCCCCGACTTCAGGTACGGCACGAGCTGCTGCGCCAGGCCCTCGTCGTACTCGATGGGATAGGTCTCGGCCGCGGGCTCCAGGAAGAAGTCGAAGGGGTTGACCACCTCCAACTCCGCCACCAGGTCGACCTCGAGCTCCAAGTGTCGCGTCTTGTCCGGAAAGACCAGGCGCGCTTGGTAGTTGCTCTGGGGGTCCTGCTGCCAGTTGATGAAGTGCTTGGCCGGCTCCGCCCGCAACGAGTACGAGAGGATCGGCGTCCGACAGTGCGGTGCCGGCCGGAGCCGCACCACCTGCGGCCCGAGTCGGATCGAGCGGTCGTAGCGGTAGACCGTCTTGTGGTTGATTGCGACTCGGATTCCCATCAGGGCCGCAGCTTAGACGAGTTCCCGCAGATTCACCAAGCGACGCTGCGCCCGCATGGCGCCGGACCGGACCGATGGCGACAATCGGCGCCATGGACGACCAGCTCGACGGACTGCGCGCCCTCCTGGCCCAGGTCCACCGGAACCACGCGGGAGCCGCCGGGGGTGCGCCCGCCGCCTACATCCCGGAACTGGCTGCCGTGGACCCGGAGCTGTTCGCCGTCGCGGCCTGCTCCGTGGACGGACCGGCTGCGAGCGCGGGCGACGAGGCCCACGCCTTCACCCTGCAATCCCTCTCCAAGCCCTTCTTGTATGGCTGGGCCCTGGACCAACTCGGAGAAGGAGTGGTCCACGCCCACGTTGGCGTGGAACCCACGGGCCAGGCCTTCGACTCGATGATCCGCCTCGAGCAGGACAGCCACCTGCCCCACAACCCGATGGTCAACGCCGGGGCCATAGCCGTCACCGGCCTGCTGCTGGAGGCCGGAGCGGACCTGGCGGGCCTCCTGACCTTCCTCGGCACCTGCGCCGGACGCGGCCCCCTGGGAGTGGACGTGCCGGTCTGGCTCTCGGAGCGGGAACACGGGCACCGCAACCGAGCCATCGCCCACCTCCTGCGCTACTTCGGCGTGCTGACCGCCCCCGTCGACGCCACCCTCGACCTCTACTTTCGCCAGTGCGCGACGCTCGTCGACGTGCGCGAGCTAGCGGTCATGGCCGGGACCCTCGCCAACCACGGCCGCTGCCCCACCACCGGGGTCCAGGCCCTCTCGCCCGAGGCCAACCAGCGCGTCCTGGCGGTCATGTCTACCTGCGGTCTCTACGACGCCATGGGCCGCTTCCTGTTCGACCTCGGCGTGCCGGCCAAGAGCGGCGTCAGCGGCGGTCTGATCGCCGTGGCCTCCGGCCGCCTGGGCCTGGCGGCCTTCTCGCCGCCGATCGACGCGGCGGGCACCAGCCTGCGCGCCCGCGCCGCCCTGGCCGAACTGGACGAGCGCCTCGGCCTGCACGTCTTCGGGCCGCGCAGCGCCGCCTACCACCCGACCGACGAGGCCGCGGACCTGGAGCGGGCCATCGACGACGCCCTCGAACAGGTGCCCCACGTCGCGGGGCGCGGGACGGTGGCGAGCTACGCGGCACCGCTGGCGCGCGTCGACCCCGAGCGCTGCGGCGTCGCGATCTGCACCGTCGACGGCACCGTCGTCGCGCGCGGCGACTCCGCGGAGCGCTTCTCGATGCAAGCCACGGCCAACGCCTTCGCCTACGCGCGCACCACCGAGCTGCTCGGTCGAGAGGCGGTCCACGCCCGCGTCGGGGTCGAACCCAGCGGCAACCCGTTCCACGCGGTGCAGCTCGACCAGCGCAGCGGGCGCCCCTTCAACCCCCTGGGCAATGCCGGTGCCATCACCGTGGCCGGCCTGGCCCCCGGCGCTGACGAGGCCTCCCGGCTGCGGGGCCTGCTCGAGTTCCTCTCCAGCGCGGCCGGCGAGCGAGTCGGGGTCGACGCCGAGCTGCTCGACGCCGAGTGGACGGCCGGCGATCGCAACCGCGCCATCGCCGCCCTGCTGCGCGCGGCAGGCTGCGTCGACGACGAAGAGGCTGCCTTGCAGCTCTACCTCCAGCAGTGCTGCGTGACAGTCGACTGCGTTCGGCTGGCGCGCATGGGCGCGCTGCTCGCAGCCGGCGGTCGCCCGGCCCCCGGCGTGACGCCCCTGCTCAGCCAGCGCGCCGTGCGCGACACGCTCAGCGTGATGTACACCTGCGGCCTCCACGACGGGTCTGGTGAATTCGCCTGGAGCGTCGGCATCCCCGCCAAGTCCGGCGTCTCGGGAGCGATCGTCGCCGTGGTGCCGGGACGCATGGGGATCGCCGTCTGGTCGCCGCCGGTCGACCATCGTGGGACGAGCGTGCGCGGAAAACGGCTGCTCGAGCACCTTTCCGCGTCGCTGCGTTTGGGTGTCTTCGCGGGGCCGGCCCTGGGGGCGACGGTCCGGCCGCAGTAGAGGTCTCGCGCGCCTGGGAGGATCGCCCGCCCGCGGCGGGCCCGCCGCGAGGCGCGCGTCTCCAGAGAAGTGATCCCGAGAGCGCTCGCCGACACCGCAGCAGATGGGACTGCGGCGGGCGCCGGGGGTGCCCGAGGTCGACAATGTCGCAATTGTCCCGCGAGGCGAGAACGCGCCCACCGAAGGCCGGATCCCGCTTCAGCGCGGGGGCCTGATGGCCGAAGCGGGAAGGGCTGCGGAACCGGAGCGGAGAGATTCCACCTGCCCTGACCGAGGAGACCGACCGTGACAGAGACCCACGAGGACCTGAGCGACGAATTCTGGGAGCGCTTGATCGACGAGCGAGCCCTCAGCCCGGAGCTGGCGCAGGACTACCGCACGCGGAGCCAGTCCCCCCAGTGGCTGCCCCTGGGCTCGGTACTCATCCGTCGCGGCAACCTTCGGATGGAGCAACTCGTCGGCCTGCTCGCGATCCAGAAGCGCGAGCCCTTCACGCGACTCGGCGACCTGGCCGTGCGCGAGGGCTACTGCACCGCCGACGAGGTTGCGGCCGCGCTACAGTTCCAGCGCTCCATCAATCCCGGCCCGATCGACCTGGTACTGCGCGAAGAGGGCCTGACCGACCCAGTGAGCCGGGCGCTTGTCGGCTACGCCAAGTACCTCGAGGCCGAGGTCATGCGACTCCGCGAGTCAGTACCCCAGGGCCAGGTAGGCCCCTGATCGAGGAGGTCAGCGCCTCCCTCTCAGTCGTCCTCGAGTGCCTCGAGTTCCTCGCGGGCCGACTCGGCTGCCGCCCGGGCCCCGCGCCAGCGCGCCAGCGCTGCTTCGTCACCGGCAGCTTCGGCGGCCGCCAGCAGGGAATCGAGCAGGGCCGGCATGCGGGTGTCGTCCGCGATCGTCTCGGCCGCTGCCAGGGCCGCCTCGGGTCCCTCCCGCTCGAGGATGCGGGCGATGACCTCCGGGATCCGCTGCACGTGGAGGCGGCGGTCCTCCAGCAAGCGGCGCTCGCGGGTATCGGCCTCGTCCGTCCTGCCCAGGAGTCGCAGGGCGTCGATGGTCCACAGCTCCAACGCAAAGGGCGCGCCCTCCCGGACTGCCAGGCGCTCGACCAGGGCCGCGGCCTCGTCCGACTGACCCAGTGCGTCGAGGCGCAGGGCGATCAAGTAGAGGGACTGGAGCACCGGAAGCTCGTTGACCCGGTCCTCGTCGAGCCACTGTTCGAGGGTGGTAGCGCACATCCGCAGCCAACGCAGAGCATCCGGAACCGCCGCCAAGTCGCTCGGAAAGAGCCGGCGCATGTCGCCCGTGGACAGGTAGCCCGGCTGCTCGGGATCGGTGCGGTACCAGCTCTCTTCGGGCTGGGCCACGAGCTCGGGATCGAGCTTGGCGATGCCCACCTCCAGCGCCTCCAGGGCGGGCTCCAGCTCGCCCGCACCGAGGTAGATCGCCGCGGCTCGGACCGCGACGGTGCGGCGCAGGCCCGTGGAGAGGTCCCGCGCTCGATCGCAGATCGCTCGGGTGCGCGCCAGGGCCTGATCGGCGTCGACCGTTTCAGCCCAGGTGTTCAGCACGAGCAGCTCGAAGCTCTCACGCAACCAGGGATAGTCCCCGGGCTGCGCGTAGGCCAGGGCCGCCTCGATCAGCTCGATCCGGTCCTCGCCGTCGAAGAGCTCCTTGGCCTCGGCCACCAGTTCATTGACCGACACGGACGAGCTGACGTCGTCGCCGATGACCACCATGCGGCCGCCCCCGGCGTCGGCTCGGACGGCGCACCAGCGGTACAAGCCCAGGGCCTCCCGGGCGCGACCTGCGCGCACCAACACGCGCGCCAGGCGACGCACCTGGGCCACGTCCTGGGGGTTCAGGGTCCGCACCAGGGACGAGACCACGTCGCCGGCCTGCGCCGCCACGTCGGGCCGCTCGTCGAGCGCGGCCAGGAGCTGGATCATCTCGCCCTTGCGCGCGGCCCCCGACCTCATGCGCACGAGCAGGGCCGCCAGGGTCTCGTCCTCGCCCACGGTCCGGCACTTCGCCGCCAACAGACCCTCGAACAGGGGCTGCAGAGAGTCGAGTTCACGCGGCTGCCGCGTGCGCAGGAAGCGCTCCATCTCGCTCACCAGGACGTCGCTCTCGGCCATCACCTCGTAGGCCGTGGGCAGGGGATCGTCCTGCTCTTCGGTCTCGCCCGTGGCCTCGGCGACCTCCTTCTCGAGCGCCTTGCGCTCCGACTCGAGGAAAGCGTCCAGGCCACCGCGCGAGGGCGCCTCCTCGGCGTCGGGCTCCTTTGGGTCGTGGGGCCAGGAGAGCGATGCCATGGGCGACCTGCCGAAGAAGGCGAAGCGATCGGCGGTCTCGCCCACGAGGAAACTGCGCCACAGACGTCGCAGCACGACCCGGGCTTCCTGCTCGTCGCCCGCATCGAGCGCCTCCTTCACGTCCTCGATCGTCTTGGGCAGCCCCTTGGCCGTCTCGCCGCCGCGATAGGCCACGCCGTTGATGAAGTAGGTCACCCCGGGCGGGATCACGATCCCGAAGGGGTTGTCGGTGTTCTCGTCCGTGCCGCCGAGTGCTTCCACCTCGAGCCTCGCGGCCAGCTCGCGCTCGGGCTGTTGCAGCGCGGCCCAGCCGTCGGCCACGCGCACCCAGACCTGCTTGCGGTCGTCGTCTCCTTCGGTCAACCGGGCGATCCGCTCCTGCAACTCCAAGGCTCGGGCCCGACGCCCCTCCCCGTTGAACCGACTCATCTGGCGCCGCAGCAGGGGGAGGTCCTCCGGGTAGGCCTCGAGCGCCTGGCCCAACAGCTCGTCCGCACGCTCGTCCTCGTCGGCGCCCTGGTAGAGCTCGATGCGCGCGAGGGCCACCTCGGCCGAGGCGCCGTCCTCGTCCTCGCGCCCGTCCAGGGCCGCGGCGAAGACGTCCAGGGCCTCGGGCAGGAACTCCTCCGCGAGCCGCGTCCGCGCGCGATTCACGTAGTAGTCGCCGGACTCGTCGCGGCCCAGGGCAACCCAGGTCCGCGCGGCGCGCTCGGTCGCCCCTTCGATGCCGAGGGCGTGCTCCTGGATCACGATCACGGCCTTGACCGCCTCGTTGGTCGGGTACTCCGCCGCGAACGCCTCGGCCATCGCGAGCACGACCTCGCGGTTGCGCTCGACCTCGAGCATGTCCGAGATCGAGTAGGTGATGTAGTCCTCGGCGTCCTCCAACGAGGCCGCGAAGGCGTCCGTGGCGAAGGCGCCCAACTCGTCACCCAGGTCCGACTGGAACTCGGCCACGAGATCGACCAGCAGCGTGGCGCGGTTGGTCTTCTCGATCCGGTCCCAGATGCCGCGCAGGGCCCCGGCGCGCTCCGCGGAGGGCAGCAGCTCGAGCACGGGGCCCAGGCCCCAGGCGTAGCGCTCGCCGTAGCCGTCGAGCAGGGACAGCACCTCCTCCTGGTCGACGATCGGCTCGTCGAAGCGCCCAGCCAGCTTCGGCAGCAGTGTCACCAACTGGGCGTTGTGCTCGACGTCCTCGAGCACCAGGGAAACGAAGTAGCGGTACAGGGACCGCTCCGAGTCGCCGTTCAGTGCCGCGCCGATCTGGTCCAGGGTGGACTCGAGGTAGTAGGACGAGCGGTTCTGGGACAACTGCGCGCGCAGCCACTCGCGCCCGATCCGCAGCAGCAGACCGTCGTCACCCAACAGACGCGCCGCTGCGAACAACACGGTCAAGTGACCGAGCTCGGCGGACTCGACCTTGCGCAGATCGGCGCGACGCACCAGCGTCGACAACTCGTCGGTGCGGCCCTCCATCACCAGCGGCAGGATCCGCCGGCTGGCCTCGGCCACGGGGACCGGGCCGCTCGCCTCGGCCTCGAACTCTTCTCCCACCTTGACCAAGAGCGCCCGCCGCTGCTCCTCGCTGCGGTCACTGGCCTCGATCAACTCGCGCGCGGAATCGCCGAGCCCCCACCGGAGCCGTTCACGCACCAGGGCCTCGATCAGGTCGTCGTCGCCGGCGAAGGCCGCAACCAGTTCGCGATCGAAGTCGTCGGCCAGGCCCAGTCGCCCGGCCGCCAGGGCCGCGCGGCGATGGAACGCCGCGCGCGACTCCAGGCGCGGGAACTCCGACAGCAGCGGCATGTCCCGCTGGCCATCCCCATCGGCGGCCTCGTCACCCGCTGCGGCGTCCATGTCCGCGCGCTGGGCCAGGGCCTCGGGCAGCTCGACACGGAAGGCGGCGACCTGCTCGGCCAACAGCTCCAGATAGGGCCCGCCGTCCTCGACGGTCGACAACAGGCCGAGCAGCACCCGCTCGTAGTGCTGGCCGAAGTCGTCCAGGTTGCGGGGTGCCCAGGCGTAGGGGTCCTTCTCGGCCTCGCTCTTCTTCGTCGCCCCGCTGACCAGCGTGCGCCGGCGCAGGAGCAGGTCCATGGCGCGGCCGTAGAGCTTCGCCGCCTCCCCGTCCTCGCCCAACTGCTCGTGGAGCTCGCCCACCTTGACCAACAGGGACACGTCCCCGGGCTGGGTGGCGAGGACCGACTCGTAGGTCGAGGTGGAACGCTCGATGTAGCCGGCCTCCTCGAAGCGACCCGCCGCCTGACGCTGGTACAGGACGCCGTCGGGTAGGTCGCGCGTCAGGTCGAAGGTGCGCGCCGCGCTGTCCTCGTCCTGCGCCTCGAGGAAGGCCGCCCCCAGGTCCAGGTAGACCTGCGGCGGCACGGCTTCGGCCAGACCGACCAGGCGCCGACCGTAGGCCAGGTGCCGCTCCGGCTGGGCCTCGCGACCCTCGACCCCGAAGGTCGCCACCTGCTCGGCGCACAGGTCCATCAGCTCGCGCAGGATCGAGCCCCGCCGCGGGCCCGACGAGGCCAGGGAGTTCTCCAGGGCGATCAGGTGACCCTCGTGGTCCCCGCTCTCCTGTGCCAGGTCGGCCAGGAGCTGGTAGAGGTAGGCCTTGTCGTGGCGCGTGGCCAGGCGCTCGAGCGTCACCCGCCGGGCCCACTGCAGGACCTTCGGACGCGGCGGTGCCTCGACCAAGAGGTTCAGGATGCCGTCGATGGCGATCGTGAACAGGTCGTCGCCGTCCGCCGTCTCTGCCAGGTACTGGAACATGCCGAAGGCCAGGTCACTCTGGCCCAGCTCCTTCATCAGCCCGGACATCAACAGGTAGCCGTCGATGCGCTCGGGATGGGCCGCGAGCCCGCGGCGGTAGGCGGCGATCGCCTCGGCCCGCATCCCCGAGAGGGCCAACACGCCGGCCTCGAACTCCACCGACGAGGCCTCGCTGTCGAGGCTCGCCAGCCGCGTCAGCACCGCGCGCGCCTCGTCCGGACGGCCCCGTTCCAGCTGGCTCATGGCGAGCTGCTGCAAGTAGTCGGCCTCGCCCTCGGGGTCGATCTCGATCAAGCGGCGGACGGCCCGCTCGTAGTGGTAGTAGTCGTTGCAGCTCAGGTAGACGCGCGCCTTCTCCGTCAGCGACTGCAACTCCGCCCCGCCCGAGCGCCGCATGTACTCCTCGATCACTTCGGCCGCGGAGACCGCGTCCCCGACCTTGGTGTAGATCCGCACGAGCAGGCCGCTGTCGCGCTCGCTGGCCGTGCCCTCGAGCAGCTTCTCCTCGAGCTCGACCACGATGTCGGCCAGGGAGCCGAGGCGCGCGGCCACGGTCATCATGCGGTCCTCGACGTAGCGCCGCCTGGGAACCGACTGCACGCGTTCCCACAGCTCGCGCCAGGCCACCAGCGCCTGTTCCTCTTCGCCAACCTCCGACAGGAGCCAGGCCAGGCGCATTTCCACGTCCTCGCCGGCCTCGCCCGGGGGCCGGGCCGCCACCAGGTCGCCCAGGATCGCCACGGCCCGGGCCTTGTCGCCCAGGCGTTCGTGGGCTTCGGCCAACTGCATCCGCACCGCGGCGTCGGGAGCGGCGATCGCGTCGAGCCGCTCGAGGCTCGCCCGGGCCTGGTCCAAACGCCCGCCAACGCGGTGCAGATCGAACAGGAACAGGAGCGCCGCGTGGACGTCGTCGCCCTCTTCCACGGCACTCTCGGCGCTGCGCTCGGCCAGGTCGTCGAGGCCGATGTCGCGCAGCACCTGCGCGCCGAGCAGCCGGGACCCTGCGCCCAGATCCCCGAGCCAGTCCTCCCAGACCGCCACCGCCGCCGCCCGGTCACCGCGCTCGAGGAAGGTCTGGGCCAGCCCCTCGCGCCACACGGTCGAGCGCGGGTCGAGGGCGATGCGCTCGCGGTAGGCCGCGATCATCTGCTCCTCGCGCCCGGCCTCGCGGTACATCTCGAGCAGGGACCGGCGCTCGTCGTCGGTGAACGCTTCGGCACCGCCCTCGGTCGACACAATGGCGATGGCCTGGTCCCAGGCCCCGGTCTCGCGCAACAGCTCGATCCAGACCTCGCGCGCCTCGGACGACAGGTCGTCCTGCCCCGCGTCGAAGCGCGCCACCAGGGCCTCGAGGGTTCCGTCGGCCCGATGGGCCTCGGTCAACAGGGTCAGGGCGTAGCGGCGCTCGCGCGCGACGTTGGCCAGGTCCACCGCTTCCCAGGCCGCCGTCTCGGCGCGCTGCAGGTCGCCCGCGCGCAGGGCCCACTCCGCCACGCGCAACTGGCCCCGGGCCCGCTCCTTCTCGTCGCCCGCCACCACGTAGAGCTCGATCGCGTCCGCCGGCCGACCCAACAGCGCCAGCACGATCGCCGCGCGGTTGACCAGGTCGACCGAACGCCCCTCCTCGCGCGCGAAGCTCGAAAGGGCGTCGCGACCGCCCTCGTCGTCCTGCTCCATGCTCATCAGGGCCATGCGAACCAGGAGCCGGGTGGTCAGCTCCGGATCGTCCAGCTCGGACACCAACTCGCCGTAGGCCTCGAGCGCGGCCTCGGTGCGACCCTGGGCGTCCAAGAGGCGCGCCCGGGCGAAGCGCGCGTCGTTGTCGGTCAGACCCAGCGCGTTCTCGTCGTCGACCAGGACCTCGAAACGCTCGAGGGCATGGTCCAGCTCCCCGTGCCGCCAGGCCAGGTAACCGTCGAGCCGCAGCGCCGCCCGGCGCCGCTCACCTTCGACCGCGCCGTCGAGCAGCTCGTCGAGGCGCCTCGCGAGGGGCTCGAGTTCACCGTGCTCGACCATGCAGGCCACGTACAGGTCTTCGACGTCCGCCTGCGTTCCGGCGTCGAGCGCCGACTGCAACAGCGACTCGACTTGGGCATCCAGGGGCTCGCCCCAGACTCCCGAGGTGCTGGCCCGGGGCGCGCCGCAGATCGAGATGGCGGCCAGGGCCGTCGCCAGCAGAGTCGACAGGATGGACTTCATGGGGTCACGACCGCGGTCAGGCGCGGACGCCGCCGGACCAGGACATCGGCGAGGTAGACGAAGAGGGCCGCGAGGGCCGCCGCGAGCCACAGGCGGCGCAGCCCGAGCGGACGCTCGCCGCCGCCCAGGGGTGAGGTGGAGCCGACTGCGCTCGCGTCGCGCAGACGACCGCCGGTCCGCTCCACCAACTCGACCAGGCGCGAGTCGACGCGCGGGTCGACCAGTCGTTCGAAGGACGGATCGGCCAGGGGCGCGTGGGCCAGGCGCGTGCGCGGACCGACGCCGCCGGCCGCCCCGGCAACGACCTGCGTCGGCTCGCGGGCCGCCGGTAGCCAACGCGCCTCGAAGCGATCGGGCGCGACCCGTGCGAAGGCGAGCGCGCGGGGCTGGGCTCCGGGCAACGGGGCGCCAGAAAACTCCGCCTCGGGCAACAACTCGGCTGCCCCGCGCCGCTCAGCCACCAGGACCAACTCGTCCGCGTCCGCCATCAGCTCGAACACGAAGGGCGCGGCGGTGTCGGAAGCCGTGCGCGCGAGGGTCCGCGCCAGCAGCGGGCCGTAGCCGTCCCAGTCGCGCCAGGGTTCGGTGCCCGGGCCCGTGGGTTCGGTCGTCAAGGCGCTCACCCGACCCAAGCCGTAACGCCAGGACGCGAGCAGCGGGTGGGCCTCGTCGGTGGTCTCGATCACGCGCTCGGCGCCCGGCCGCGCGCGGGTCTCGACGTAGCCGGCCAGGGGCGGAAGCCCGGCGGGATCCACGTCGCCCCACCAGCCGCGACCGCCGCGCCCGGTGACCGACACGATCCCGGGCCGGTAGGCGGGCAACTTCGCGCTGGCCGGCTGCTTGAGCAGGATCTCCGGCAGGTTGAAGCGGTTGGGCACCGAGTAGAAGCGGCCCTTGCCCCAGTTGGCGATGTTGACCAGGAACTCCGAGTGGGCGTCGGGACCGATCAGCACGGTCGACACGTTCATGCCGTCGTCGGCCATGCGCCGCAACAGCGGCTCGAAGGCTCCGGATTCCACGCCGCCGTCGGTCAGGATCAGCACGTGCTTGTAGCGCGTGCGCACGTTCTTCAGGCCGTAGTAGGCCTCTTCGATGGCCGGCAGGATCACGGTTCCGCCCCCGGCATTGAGGCGATTGAGGGCGCGCTCGAGCTCGATCGAGTTGGAGGCCGGTTGGATCGGCGCCGCCCAGCGCTTGGCCCCGTAGAACTCGACGATGCCGACCTTGTCGTGGGGCAAGAGGCGCCGGATAGCCAGGCGCGCGACCTCCTTGGCGAGTTGCACGCGTTCGCCGCCCATGGAACCGGAGGTGTCGAGGATCACGACCAGGGTCGTGCTGGGATCGCGCTTCTCCTCCTTCTGGACGAACTCCACGGGCAGGAGCGCCTCGAGCGGCTGCTCGTGGTAGCCGCCCGGTCCGAAGGCCGCCTCGCCGCCCGCTGCCAGGAGGCCCAGGCCGCGGTTGACCACGCCCTCGCTCAGGGAGCGTTGCAGCTCCTCCGACAGGCGCGCGGCCGGGCGATCGTCGAGCAGCACCAGGTCGGTCTCGCCGAAGGCGTCGGGACCGAGGTCGTCGCCGCCGTCACGCACGTCGAAGCCGGGGCCGACCAGGCGCGCCAGCTCGCCCGCGCCGCCGCGGACGCGCTCGCCCAGGTAGAGCACGCGCAGGGGGTCCTGCACGGCCACCGTGGTGGCCAGGCGCTCGTCCCCGCCGCGCGGGTCGACGCCCTCGAGCACCTCGACCTCGAGCACCAACTCGACGAACCCCGCGGCGCGCGGCTCGAACTCGAAGGCGACCTCGATCGCGCCGTCGACGACCGTCGGACCCGAGCGCGCCAGCTCGCCGGCGCCGTCGCTCAAGCGGCAGTCCACGACCTGTCCACCGCCCACCAGCCGCGCCAGCACCCGCGCGGTGGATCCGACCCGCGCCTCGCCGTCCAGCGCGAGACCCACCGGTCGCAGGTCGCCGGACGCTCCCTCGAGGCGGACCCAATCGAGCGGCAGGCCGCGTTGGCGCAGCTCCTCCGCCGCACGCGCGCCGTCCGCGTCCGTGGCCAGGCCGTCGCTGAGGACGGTCAGGCGGCCCGCGGCACCGATCGGCACGGCCCGCGCGCCGATGGCGATGGCCTCGCCCAGGGGACTCGACTCCGAAGTGGCGAGCAACAGGTGGCGCACACCCTCGGGGAGTTCCAACGCTTCACGGCCGGAGCCGGGGAGCTCGATCAGGGTCACGCGCTCGCCGTCGGCGACCGCGAGCGCCGACACGAGCCAGCGCCGCGCGGTCTGGTCCGCGTCGGGCGTGACGCTCGCGCTGCGGTCCCACACGATCACGCGGTGGGACGCACCGGAGGCGACCACCTGCACCGGTCGCGCGAGGGCCACCGCCAGGAGCACGATCAACACCGAGCGCACGCCGGCGTGGAGGCGGTCGCGAGTGCGCAGGGGGCCGATCCACGGCACGAGGGCGAGGAGCGCGACCAGGCCGAAGCCGGGCTGGAGCCACTGGACGTCCATGGTCAGGGCATCCTCCCCCGCCGCACCAGCCACCACTCGAGCGCGGTCAGCGCCAGGGCGAGCAGCAGGATCCAGGTCACCGCGTCGAAGCCGTCGGGCGCGGTGACGACCCCGGCCAGGTCGGCGGGCTGCAACGAGGTCGCACTCTGGTCGAACAGGGAGACCGCGTGGGTAGAGCCGTCCGCGAGTTGCAGTTCGCCGGCCACGGCGGGCACCGGCGCGAGCTGCCAGGTGAGCTGCGGTCGCGGGTCGGCGAGCCTGCGCGGCAGGGGCCGGTCCGCGGCGAGGTAGGGCAGGAAGGGGTCCTGGTCTGCGAGCCAACGCACCGACCGCGCGACCAGCACCGGAAAGGCGCGGCTCTCCACGAGATCGAAGCGCTCCGGATCGAGCAGCTCCTCCCACAGGGCTACCTGCCGCTCCGGCCCCGGGCGGGCGCCGACGCTGATCGCGCGGCCGGCGCGGCTCGCGAGTTCGGTGGCGTCGATGCGGTCGAGGCCGAGCTCACCCAGGGCCGCGCGCAGGGCCGCGCCCGAGTCGAGCCCCTCGCGGTGGGTCAGAAGAATTGCCTCCTCCTGGAGCTCCGAGCTGGCCAGCACCAGGGCCGGCCCGTCCACCTCGCCGTCGCCCCGCACCACGCGCAGGTCCGACGCCGCGCCCGGTGCGACCAACAGCACCGCGTCGTCGGCGGCGAGCACCGCGGCAATCGCCTCCAGCCCCGGATCGACGTCGACCCGGATGCGCGGACGGCGCGGCAGGTCCAGGCGCGCCACGTCGTCCAGGGGCGTGGCGTCGCCGGACCCCAGGCGCAACTCGAGCCGACCGCCGTCGGCCGGCAGATCGCGCAGCAGCAACTGCGAGCGGTCCGGGGCCGCGCTGCTTCGATCCATCGAGCCGTGCAACCCGTCGCCGGCGACCAGGGCCACGCCGTCCAGGCTCGCGCTCAGCTCGGCGCCAGGGGCGCCTTCGCCCGCGAGCTCCACCAGAACGTCGACGCGGGTCCACGTACCCGAAGCCGCGGGCGACACGCCCAGGGCGACGATGCCGACTCCCGCGCCGGCGACGGCCGGCAACTCGGCGCGGCGCACCTCGATCTGCCCGGGCAGGCGCTCGATCAGGTCGGCGGCCACCGGTCCGTCGCCCACCACGACTACCGTTCGTCCAAGCTCGTCCTGGGCTTCGACCGCCACTTGGCGCAGCGCGCGTTCGATGCTCGCGGGGGCCGCCTCCGGAGCCAAACCGTCCATTCGACGCTCGAGCAGCGCGCCCGCCTCCCCCGCCGCCAGCAGGGTGCGCGGACTGGCGCCGCACCAGACGACATCGGTGCGCTCGCGCGGCAACTGCGCCGCGATCTCGAGCGCCGCCGCCCGCGCCCGGTCGAAGCGCGCGCCGCCGTCCGCGTCGACGAGGGCCATCCCCGCGCTGCCGTCGAGCAGCACGGTGTAGTGGCGTCCGACGTCATCCAACAGCCGCGGCGCGGCCACCGCGAACCACAACAGGCCCGCGATCGCGAGGGCCAAGAGGTAGGCCCAGGGGTGCCGGAAGCGCTCGGTCAGGACCCGCGCGCGCGATTCTTCGACCGCCTCGCGCCAGAAGAGCGTCGTCACCACGGGCAGCTCCTCGTGGCGCACGCGCAGTCGCTGCAGCGCGAACAGGACAGCGGCCAGGCCGAGCAGGCCCAGACCGAAGGCCAGGGGACCGAGGGTGGTCAGGTTCAAACCGTGAACCTCCCCTGCTCGAAGAGCTCGGCCAGTTGGGGCACGATTTGGCGCTCGACGTCGACTGCCAGGAGGCCCGCGCCCCGGCTGCGGGCGAAGCTCTGCAGGCCGTCGGCGAAGCGGTCGTAGGCGTCGCGGTAGCGCTCGAGCACGGCCGGCGTGACCGACACGTCCTGCACCTCGGCGGTCTCGCAGTCGACCAGGCGCAGGTCGCCGTCCATCGCCGCGGGCGTGCGGTCAGTGCCCCGCACCAGTTGCACCAACAGCAGTCGGTGGCGCACGCCGCGCAGGGCTTCGGTCACCGCCGCCAGTCCGCCGGGGTCGAAGAAGTCGGAGATCACCACCGCCAGGCCCTCGCGCAGGCCGAGGGCGCCGAAGCGCGACAGGCTGCGGCGCAGATCGGTGACGCCGCCACGCTCGACCTCGGTCAGACGGTCCGCCAGGTTGTAGAGGCGCGCCTTGCCGGCCTGGGGCCGCAGCAGGGTGGCCACGTCGTCCGAGAAGGGGAACAGCCCCACCGAGTCGTGGTGGCCGAGGCTGATCGCGCCCAGGGCCAGGGCGCACTGCAACCCGGCGCGCACCCGCGGCGGGTCTTCCAGCCACAGGCTGCGCGACACGTCCGGCAGCAGGTAGACCGGCAGGTCCTCGAGCTCCTCGAACAGGCGCAGGAAGACTCGGCCGAGCCTGCGGTAGACGGTCCAATCGATGGCGCGCAGGTCGTCGCCGGCCACGTAGGGGCGGTAGTCCTGGAACTCGAGGCCGTGTCCGCGGTCGCGCGAGCGCTGCTCGGCGAAGCGACCACGGGGGGCCACGCGCCTGGCGATCACGCGCAGGTGCTGGACGGACTCGAGGAAGTCGGCGTCGAACAGTCCGTCGAGCGCCGGCTCGGAGGCCGCCTTCACCGAGCGGCCTCCTGGGGCGCTTGCACGGTCTTCAACACTTCGTCGACGACCGAGTCGGCGGTGACGCCCTCGGCCCGGGCTTGGAAGCCGAGCAGCACCCGGTGGCGCAACACGGCCGGCGCCACCGCGCGGATGTCCTCGCAGGCCACGGCGAAGCGCCCGGCGAGCAGGGCGCGCACCTTGGCCCCCAGAAGCAGGGCCTGGGCGCCGCGCGGGCTCGAGCCCAGGGTCACGAACTGGTTGACGATGCCGGGCGCGTAGTCGCTGCCCGGTTGCGTCGCCATCACCAGGCGCACCGCGAAGGTGCGCGCGTGCTCGGGCACCGGCACCTGGCGCGCGGTGTGGCGCAGCTTGCGAACCTCCGCCGCCGACGACACGTTCTGGAGCTCGACCTGCACGTCGCCCGTGGTGCGGTCGAGGATCGCGCCGTACTCGTCCTCGCGCGGGTAGCCGACGATCAGCTTGAACAGGAAGCGGTCGAGCTGCGCCTCAGGCAGTGGGTACGTGCCCTCCTGCTCCACCGGGTTCTGGGTGGCCATCACGCAGAAGGGCTCCTCCAGGACGATCGTGCGCTTGCCCACGGTGACCTGGCGTTCTTGCATGGCCTCGAGCAGGGCCGACTGGGTCTTGGGCGTGGCGCGGTTGATCTCGTCGGCCAGCACCAGGTGCGCGACGATCGGACCCTCCTCGAACTGCAGCTCGTGGCCGCCGCCCTCGCCCTCCACCAGCACCGACGTGCCGCGCACGTCCGCGGGCATCATGTCGGGCGTGAACTGGATGCGCGAGAAGGAGAGGTCCACCGCGCGACCGAGGGACGAGACCAACATGGTCTTGCCCAGGCCGGGCACGCCCTCGAGCAGCACGTGACCGCCGGCCAACAGCGCCGTGAGCACACCGTCGACCACGTCGTCCTGGCCGACCATGACCCGCCCGACCTCGGCCTTGATGCGGCCGAAGACCTCGCGGAACTCGGCCGCCGCTCCGTGGGCCAGCTCGGCGCCGCCCTGTAGTGAATCGCTCATGGAGTTCCTTCGTGGCTTCTCAAGGTGAGGAAGTAGGCGCGCACCAGGTCGCGCAGGGCCGGCTCGAGGTCCGGTGAGGAGAGGCGCCCCGCGGGGCCGCGGCGCGGCGTGCGCGCGCTGGCTTCGATCGCGACGGCCTCTTCGCCCTCGGGTTCGATGCGCTCTTGGGTGATCTTGGTAGGCCCGGGACCGGGGCGTCCCTTGACGCGATCGGGGATCGGCACGCCCAACACCAACGACGCGACCCCGCGGGACTTCTTGGGCTGGGACGGCCCGCCGCGCCCGTTGGCGTCGGGGTTGGCGCGGTTGCCGAAGCCGATCTGCAGGTCGCGGCTGACGGGCGGACGGCGGTCGCGCAGGTTGGGCTGGACACCGCCGCGCGACTCCTGCTCCTCCTCGTCGTCGGCCGTGTCCTCGTCGTCGTCGATGTCCTGGTCGTCCTCGTTGGTGACCTGGTCGCGGCTGCGCCAGTCGGAGGCCGTGGGGTTCTTGTTGGAGCCCTTCGAAGCGCCGCGGCCGGCGGTGGCGCCGGATTCGTCGTCCTCCTTGCTCTCGGGGGGCTCGGGCGCTTCTTCGGGCTCGGGACGCTTGGCCTGGGAGGGCTTGGCCTCGAGCTTGCGCTCGCTGGGCTTCGAGGCCTGGCCCTGGGTCGAGGGCGCGCTGCGCGATTGGCTGGCGGAGCTCGACGACAGGGCACCCGCCGAGCGGCCGGCGCCGCTCTTGCCGGCGGACTCCTTGACCACGTCGGAGAGCTCGGGCGTGGGCGCGCTCGCTGGGCGTTCACCGGCGCGGCTCTCGCGCGGACGGGGCGGATCCGTGGGACGCTCGTCCTCCGGGGCCACGGCGCGCTCGGGCTCGTCCTGGACGGGCTCGTCGGCCGGAGTCAGGGCGGGCCCGGCCGCGGCCGCGACGACCTCCTCGGTTTGCAGGCCACCGGCAGACGTCACCGGGCGCGCGGCCAGCCACAGGAAGGCAGCGAGTGCGACGGCGCCCAGAGCCCCGCAACCCGCGGCCCGTCTCGCGACGTTCCAAGGACGCACTTCGAGCACCACCGCTTGGGCCAGTGCCCGCGCCAGGTGCGCGGCCGCATCGGCGATGGCCGCGCGCTCGAAGGGACCGGAGCGACCCGAGCGCAGGAACTCGTCGGCGGTGACCAGGCGGTCCTTCAGGCCCAACTGGCGATCCACCTGGCCCAGCGCCTGGTCACGCTGCACGGGCCGCGTCCAGGCGCGGGCCGACGCCGTCGCAGCGGCGACAAGCGGCAGGGCGAGGGCCGTCAACACCACGATCGCCGGCGGGACCCAATCCGGTGCCACGCCCGACTGCCAACGCAGGGCGGCGACCCCGGCCGCGATCGCCGGCACCACGGCGATCAGGGGCAAGGATCGACGCAGGCCCTCGTGCAGGCCCTCGCGCGAGGCGGCCGAGCGCATCGCCGCGGTGGCGCGCGCGGCGAGCTGGTCGAGGTCGCGACTCGGATCGCCGCTCAACGCAGCTCCTCGGGCAGGCTCGGCTCGGCCTGGGCCGCGCCCAGGACGGCGCCGCTCGAGCGGCGGAAGACGAAGGCCACCACGCGCGCCTGGCGCGGGTCGATCTGGGTCGAGATCGGCGTGGCCGAGCCGAGGCCCTCCGCCTCGAGCTGTTCGAGGAAGTCCTCCTGGCGCTGGGCCAGCTCGTCGAAGGAGACGTCGAAGTCCACGTCCATCACGCCGCCCTCAGGCGTGAAGGGCAGGCCCAGGTCGTCGCCGGTGAGCGCCGCCCGCGCGACGCAGCGGTGCACGACTACCGTGCTCTTGCCCGGGAAGAGCACGCCCTTCTCGGCCACCACGACCTGCACCACGAGGTCGTCGAGCTCGGGTCCGGTGACCGTGACGGTGCCGCGCAGGCGCCCGTCCAGGACCTCGGCTCCGATCTCGAAGCGGAAGTCGGTGGGTTGGGTCAGCCGCGCGAGGGCCAGCTCGCGGCAGCTCTGGTAGACCGCCTCGGCCTGGCGCCAGCGGGCGGCGCCGGGGCCGCGCACGCCCCCGTCGAAGACGTGCACCACGGGATCGCCCACGCCCAACAACTCCGCCCGCGCCCGCGCCAGGGAGGTGCACAGGGGGTCGGGCTGGGGCGAGGGCAGGTGGTGCGATAGGAACACCACGTACTCGGGGTCGAAGTGGCTGATCAGGCCCTCGTTGCCGAGGGCTCCGCCGATCGCGCCAGCGGTCTCGTCGCCCAGGTAGGCGTTGGTGAAGTACTCGCACAGGACCGTGCGTTGCGCGGGGTGCTCGAGGTCCGGCTCGAAGCGCGAGGCCGCGCCGAAGTTGCGCACCTTGCCCGCTATCATGCGCTCGATCGTGTCGACCGAGAGGGCCTCGCCATCCTCCAGCAGCGGCTGTACCCGCCCCAGGGCCTCGATCGCCTCCGCGCCGGTCTCCGGCCGGATCACGGCCTGCACGTAGCGCGAGAAGGCCCGTTGGTTGCGACCCTCGAGCTCGTAGAAGCGACCCAGGTCGTAGTTGATGCGGCCGTCCTCGGGCAGGCCAAAGGCCGCCGACAAGAGGTGGCGCCAGGCGTCGCGGCGCTCGCCCCGCTCGATCAAGGTGCGACCCAGTCGTCCGTGCACCTCGTGCACCGCGTTGGGGTAGCGGTCGTCGCGGCCGCTCTCGACGCCGAGGGCGCCGGCCGCGAGCACCACCTCGTCCTCGCCCAGGTCACTCATCTCGACCATCAGGTCGAGCATGCGCGTGGTGCGCAGGTCCTCGGGTGTCGTCTCGAAGATCCACTTCACGGCGGCGGCGATCTCGTCTCCGTCACCGCCGAAGTCGAGGGTCAGGTCGAGCAGCAGCTTGGCCGCCTCGGGCGCGAGCCGGGCGCCTTCGAACTCGTTGAGGAACGCGATCAGGGGCCCGGTCTCCTCGGCGGCGCGCGCGCGGAAGAAGGCCCGGTCCGCTTCGATCGAGGCCGGCACCGCGGGAGCCGTGCGCTCGATGCGGGCGGTGCGCCGCACCCGGTCCACTTCGACCTTCAGGTGCTCGAGGGCGTTGATTCCGAGCACGCCCGCGACTCCGTCCGGGTGCACCTCGACCACGTCCTCCGGCCGCAGGGCCACGTACTCGCACAGGTCGATGTTGCCCACGCGCAGGGCGCCGATGTCGCCCGCCGGCGCGCCGCGCTGCTCGGCGACGACGCGGTCGATCAGCGTGTCGTACAGACCCGTACCGATCGCCATCGCGCCCGGACTGCCGTCCCCGAAGCGCACCGACAGCCAGGCGCGGTCGTTGATCAGCGAGATCGGGACGGTCACCGACCCGTCGCCGTCGATCACCGGGCCGGAGGGCGGGGCCTGGGCCGAACCGGGCGGCGCCAGGTCGAGGCGGCCGGCGGCCAGGTCGAAAGTGACCTTCCACGGCTCCAGCAGCTCGGCGCCGATCGAGCCCACCAGGGCGTTCTCGCCCAGCTCGATCGAGTGGTACTTGGTGAAGTCCTCGTACAGGTCTTCGTCACCGAGCTCGCGACGCGGGACGGACAGGTCGAAGTCGGGGAAGTGCAGCGTCAGGGGCACGGCCTGCCCGTCGGCGGTCTCGGCGCGCAGGCCCGCGGCGGCGCGGTTGTGGAGTTGCAGCCCGTGCAGCCCCTCGTACTCGACCAGCAGGTTGACCGGCAGGCGGTTCGTGGGTGACGAGATGTCGCAGGAGACGATCAAGCGCCCCGCGACGACCTGCACCGGGATCGAACCTCCGAGGGCTCCGCTCGGGACCTGGGCGCTCCCGGGAGCGGCGGCTCGAGCGCTTCGGCCCGCAGCCGCAACGCACAGGACGAGACTCGCGACGCGTGCTCCCCGCGCCAGCCGTCTGGCGACTGGCTCCGACATTGCCCCCATGGATGCTTCGGCTGACGGTACTTCGGCGGACGGGTCTACGACGAACGGTGCTTCGACGGGCGGTGCTGCGAGCAGAGGCGCAGTGGCCCCCCGGCACCTTCGGCTGGTGTCCTGGATCAGAAATTCGGCGTCACTTCCCGGAGGTCCGATCGACGCTGGCTCGGCGCAACGACGCCAGCGGCGATCGGAGCCCGGGAAGTGACGCCGAATTTCGGATCCAGGACACTAGCGGGCCACCGCGTCGGACGCCGCACCCCGGCGCAAGCTTCCGGGAATCTCCCCGAATGCCCAGGTGCTGGCGGTCATCTCGATCTCGATCGCGGTGTTGGACGGCACGCTCACGGCGGCCGGTACGAAACCGCGGCCTCAACAAGAGCCGGGGAAGACGGCCTTGAGCAGCTCGGTTCCCAGCCCCCTCTCGCGGATCGTGAACTCCGGCGACTTGCCGCGCGGGTTCCAGCCGAAGTACTGCTCGCCGGCGGCGCCGATGAACCAGACCTTGTCCGGGCTCAGGAACACCTGGTCGCCCTGCCGGTCGTACTGGAACTCGGCCCGCACCGGCCCGCCCCAGTCGAGAACGGTCGTGTCGGCCACATTGACTTCGAGGGGCTGCATGGCGCCGGTCTCGACCTGCACCGTGGCCGCGCCCAGGCCCAACTGGCCGGTGACCACCTCGTAGGTCCCGATCGGCACCGCGATGCCCTCGAGGCTCGCGGCCAGGTCGAAGGAGTGACGGCCGTCGGTGCTGCGCACGATCGCCTGCAGCAGCTTGCCCTTGGTCTCGAGCTCCGAGCGGAAGTCCAGCTCGCCGGTCGGCCCGGTGAACGGCGTGGCGCGCAGCTCGCTGCCCGCCGGATCCACCACGAGGGTCATCAGCCTGTCACCGATCAGCGCGACGTCCGAAAGGAACGTCGCCACCTTGCGGGTCCCGATCGCCATGGCGTCGGCGCCGACGTCGTCGTAGCGCCCGTTGCCATTCAGGTCGACCAGGGTGATCTTGGTGCCCTCGAGCGTGCCGACGACCGCGCCACCCGCGGCCCACATCCAACCGTCGCCCTTGTTCCACAGGCGCGCGGTGTAGCGCAGGGGTTCACCGTTCAAGTCGGTTCCCGTCAAGACGACCTGGGCCGTGCGCTCCAGGGTCGCGGGGTCCTCGACGCCCTCGATCACGCTCTCCAGCGTGCCGTCGCCGTCGGTGTCCACCGCCAGGCCGCCGGAGCGCGCCTCGACCGCGAAGCCGGAACCACCCGCGTGGGCCACGGGAATCGAGCCCGAGATCTTTTGGAAGGCCTGGGCCGGGAGCTGAATATTCCAGGTCCGGTAGGAGCGGTACTCGAGTCCGACCAGCTCTTCCAGCGGAAGGGCGGGCGCGACCGCGAGGGCTGCGGCTGCGGCTGCGGCTGCGGCTGCGGCTGCGGCTGCGGCTGCGGCAAGGGTGATGGCCACGTGTCGTTCTCCTGAATGGGCGACGACCCCGAGGGGCTCGGCGAAAGGCGTCCGGCCACTATACCCCTGGCCCCGCCGCGTGTTTCTTCCTCCGGTGGATTGGGAGGTCGCTCGTTGCATATGGGACCACAGCTCCCCTCGCGGCGGTTTCTCGTCCACGGGGCACGGCCCAGAGCCCTCCGTCGCTCGGCTGACAGGGGCGAGCCACCCGACGAATCCCATGCGGTCCCGGCCAAATCGCCGTTAGACCCCTTGAACCCACACCACGGAGCCCCCCCCATGAGAGCCACGCTCGTTCTCGCTGCGGCCCTGACGCTCGCCGTCGCCGCCAACTCCGCGCCCCAGTCGTCCGTCGGGCCGACCGCGCTCGCGCCGACACTTCTGACCGACGACTTCCGCACCGACGTGCACCCCGGCGAGACGAGCTTCGAGCTGTGGCTACACAGCACGGGCCGCGGATTCCCCTGCACCTGGCACCGCAACTTCGCGAACAAGACGGAGAAGATCGAGAACGTCGCCTCCGAGCAGATGGGCGCGACCCCGGGCTACCTCGACTACTCGAATCGTGGCTTCGGGCGTGTGATCCACTTCAATGGCTACAACGTGCGGCGCCTGCCCGAGTGGGTCGGCGGCGAGATCTGGCTCTCGTTCCTGATGCGAAGCACTGCGGGCTCCTCCAACTCGGCATTGATCTCCCTGCGCGACCGCAGCAACTACGACCCCTGCAATTCGTCGCGCGGCTACGAGGTCATGCTTGCGCCGGCGTCTGGCGTGGTCTCAGCGCGGGTCTGCAACGGTGGAGCCGACTGTGCGGGATTCCAAGCCACCGGCCCCCTCCACGGCGGCCCGCTGTACCTGGTGATCGCGCGCATGGTTCTGGACGCGGAGCCCTCCGTGGATGCATGGATCAACCCGACCGACTTGACCTCCGGGATCAGCGGACTCGGTCCGCCGGATGCCTCGCTGACGTCGCTGGACATCCCCGCGTTCTTCTCGACGCTGCAGGTCTCGACCGTGCGGCTCGACGTAGCCAACAACGCGCGTATCGACGCACTCCGCATTGCCTACGGCGACCTCGATTCCGAAGCCAAGCTCGCCGGCGTGCTGCACGGCACCCTCTCCGACTATCCTGGCAACGGCTCGGACTTCGAGTTGGCCCTGGATGTCGATGGTGTCACCGATCCGACCGGCAACCACCTGGCCTCGGTCGGGCAGACGGTGCAGATGCGGTTTCGTTCGATGGACCTCTCCCTGCCGTGCTCGCAGTTCGCGAGTTGCTCGGGCATCGCCGAGGGCGCCTACTCCCCCACCAACCCGAGCGACGGCGAAGGTTTCCTGGCCTTTGCCTCCTTCGGCGCACCGACACCGATCGGGCTGTGCGGGACCGACACGCCCATCTGGGTCGACCTGGGGACCTTCACCGAGCTGATCGGAGGGCTGGGGCCGGCGCCGAGCCCACTGTTCCTGTTGTCCGGGAGCGGCGTGGGGCTCTCCTTCACGGTCCTACCCGAGCTGCTCGGCCAGTCGATGACGGTGCAGATGGCGGCTTTCGACCCTCGTGCGCCTTGCGGGATCGGCCTGTCCGACGCGCATCGGGTCCTCTTCTGATCTGCGTAGTTGGCGTAGCTCAGGGAGCGACCGTCGCCACCAAGGCCGCCGACGCCGCCATCCCGCCGCTGCAGGCGGGCGCGGACCAAACGGCCTGGAAGACCATCACGGCGCCGACCCAGGCGGGGTCGTCGGGGATCGGGAAGGCGACGCTGACCGCCCCCAGGGCGTCCGCCAGCAGCACCAGCTCCAGGGGCGGCGTGTCGAGACCCACCAACAGTTGCAGCTCCCCCACCGGGGTGCTGCCCAGGGTCGAGCTCACCAACAGGCTCCCGACGGAAGACGGCGCGACGCCGTCAACGACGACCGAGAAGAGCTTCTGGCCGACCCGGGGCAGGGTGCTGGCCGAAAGGCGCGGTCGGACGTGGCAAGCCGCTGGTGTCGGTGTGCCGACCAGAACGGCTGCGACGTCGCCGTCGAGCTGTCCGTCGAAGTCGGCGTCCACCGAGCAGACGGGGCCGAGCTGCGGCGCAACCGCGGTCCAGACCAGGTCCGCCCCGTCGGCGGCGGCGAGGCCCTCGAGTTGCGCGGTGGTGAGCGGCTCGTCGAGTTCGGTGTCGAGGCTCCAGAGCTGCGCCTCGGCGTCATAGAGCAGCGTGCGCGGCGCGCCCTCGATGCGTCCGTGCGCGACCAGGGCGATCTCACCCAGGCCCGCGCGCTCGATCAAGAGCGCGCGCAGGGCGACGGCCTCGGGCTCGGTGGCCGACAGGAGGTCCAGCTCCACCTCCCGCCCGGTGGCCGGCGCCGTGCCGGTGTCGAGCTGCCGCAGGAAAGCGTCGACGTGGGGTGAGCCGCCGACGTCCGCCGCGAACAGGTCCTGCACGCCCGCGAGCTCGACCAGGTCACCAACGCGACCGTCGCTGAAGCGACCGAAGCCCGACGCCAGCGGACCCGTTGCATCGGGGTCGAAGCCGTCCTTGCGGTAGTAGTCGAACAGCGGCGGCACCCGCATGGGCTGGGGCGACGACATGGCCAGGAGCGAGATGAACCCGGTGCTGCCCTCCGGCAGGGCGTGGCAGTCGATGCACGACGAACCGTCGACCGAGGTGTCGTGGAAGATTTCGGATCCGGTAGCCGCGTTGGCGTCCGGCGGCGTGGTCGGCAGGGAGCGGTCGAGCTGCTGGTGGGGATTGGGCGCGTGGCGCACGGAACGCGCCCAATCGGCGAACAGGGCCATGTCCCCATCGGCCAGCTCGTGCCCGCCGAGCAGCGAGTCGAAGGCCCCGTTGAAGTCCTCGAAGGCGGGCTTGTCCCCGCGCCAGTGCAGGGGCTCGATCAACCCGCGCAGGGACTGGGTCACCAGGGGCCCCTTCATCGGGTGCAGGGGCGGGAAGACAGGCGGCGCCACGCCGGGGATGGCGCCTTGCTGCAGCTCGATCGGCACCTCGAACAGCTCCCCGGCAGGATCGCCGAGGTTCCAGGCCAGACCGTCCGTCTCGGCGTCCACGTGGCACGAGGCGCAGCTCATGGTGCCGTTGCCCGACAGGCGCGCGTCGAACAGGAACTTGCGTCCCGCACGAGTTGCCGCCGGCATCGGGTCCCGGGACGACACCGGCTGCTCGAGGGCCACGGTCGCGGACTGGACGTCGACGACCGAGAAGGTGTCGGACAGACCGTTGTAGACGTACAGCCAGTTCCCGCCCGGATGCAGCGCCAGGGCGCGCGGTCCGCGGCGATCCACGGTGGTGTCGCCGGGGGAGCCCAGCTCGACGCGCGCCGAGATCGCACCGCTGTCCACGTCGATCGACGCGACGCGGTCGGTGCCCTGGGCCGCGAGCCACAGTCGGCGCGTCGCCGGTTCGTAGGCCAGGCCGGTCGGCTCGGCCAGGGCGACGGCGAGCGACGCGGGATCCGGCAGCAGGTCGACTTCGACGCCCTGGTTCAGGTCGACGGTGGCCTTCACGTCGCCGCTGGCGGAGTCGACCGCGACGATGCGGTGCTCTATCGCGCGGGCGCGCAGTTGCTGCTCGAAGGCGATCGTGTTGCGCGCCTCGGTGCCCGCGACCCAGACCGTGGGTCCCAGCGGATCGACGGCCAGGTCGAAGAGGGTCGTGCCGAGCGCGGTCGCCACAGGCTCGATCGTCAGGCCGGCCACGTCGATGCGGAACAGGTCCCGGTCCGGGAGGGAGTAGGAGAAGGCGTCCTGCCAGGCCGGATCGTCGGCGCGGACGATGGCACCGGTGTGCGGCGGGTGGGGCAGGTTCGGGTCGTCGGGCAGGGGCTGCTCCGGCGCCAGGCTCGCGGGCAGGATCGTGGTGCCGTTGCCCGAGCGGCGGACCAGGACCCAGACCGACTGACCGTTGTCGCCCACGGCCAGGGCGCGGGGCTCTTCCGCCGGCACGTCGATCATGGCCGACAGCGCGCGACTCGCGCCGTCGAGCACCGCCACGCGGTCCTCGGTGGCGAGGGTCACGAAGGCCAGGCCGCCGGCGAAGACCACGTCGGAGGGCTGATCGCCGACCTGCACGGTGTCGATCACCCGCCCTTGGTCGACGTCCACCACGCTGACGCTGTCGGAGAGTTGGTTGGCGACCCAGACCTCGCCCGGGACGCGCTCCGCCACGGCGACCGGCTCGAGCCCGACCCGCACCTGGGAGCGCAGCACCGGGTGCGAGGGATCCTGCAGGGAGAAGATCGAGAGGGTGCCTCCGACCGGCTGCAGGACGAACAGGCGCAAGCCGTCCGCGGAGACCGCGATCGGCTGGGTGGCGGAACTCTCGAAGCTGACGAAGGGCGCTTCGGGCGGGGCGGGAGCTGTGGGCGCCGGCGCACCGGTCGGGGAGCCTGAGCCGCCGCAGCCCGCTGAGAGGATCGCCAGAAGCGCAGGGGCCAGGAGCTGGACGGAGCCGAGTCGCCTCGCCGCCCCGCGTCCCAAACTCCATTCAGCAATGCACTTCGAGACGGTCGCGGGCATGGTTCGGTACTCCGGTGGGTCGCGTCGACGAGCCCCCTCGGGTCCTGACGTGGATCATGGGCCCGAGGATCCCCGGCCGAGGCACCCCTTACAGCAGGCATACCCCCTTGGCCCCGGGCGCCGGCGCTGCGGTCGAGGCGGCACTCGGCGCCCGACCGAACCTCGAGCAGCCGGCCCTCGAGACAGACAGCCCTCGCGGGTGGCCGCATGGGGTCCGACGGGGAATCAGGGCCTCGCGCCGAGTTCGGGGGCCGGCCGCCACGCGCGATGTCGACCGATTCGCGCCTCGCACCTCGGATCGGCGACGCCCTCGTCGCCGCCGCGCCGCCGGGCGGTTACAACGTTTCTCGCCCCCCCCACCGACCAGCACGAGCCGCACCGCCATGGAGATCGTCAACAAGACCAAGCGCCCCCTGAAGATCCCCCTGCCGGGCGGGAAGAAGCTCTTCCTCGTCCCGGGCAAGTCCGGGCAGATCACCCCCAAGGCCGCGGAGTACCCGCCGCTGGTGAAGATGGTCGAGGCCGGCGAGATCGAGATCACAGACGGCGGCCGCTCCGTGGGCGGCGGATCGGGCACCGTGGGCGGTGTCAGCCCGGCTACGAAGAATTCGTCGGGCGGCACGATCCGCCACATCGGCGATCGCTGACGCGCCCTCGGCTCAGGAGCCGAAGGGCTGGGGTCCGGGGACGATCGTGGTCTTGAACGCCGGCGAGCTGCGCACCACCGGGCAGGACGCCAGGGGGTCGAGCACCAACATCGACAGGTAGAGGTCGATGCCAACGAGGCCGGGTGCGTCGGGGATCGGCAGCTTGGGTTCGAGGCTCTGCCCCGTCCCGTCGAGCTGGCCGAACGCGCCGGGAATCGTCGCGCCGCCCAGGGTGGCGGTGAACAATCCGTCGATGGCCAGGGGCATCGTGAGTCCGCACAGGTCGACTCCCCCGCCGAGCGAGCCCGCGAGCAAGACTTGGTAGAAGGCGCCCGGGTCCGCCGGCGAGGCCAGGGCGATCTCGCGTCCGCCGAAGCCGATCATGTCGGTGCCGAGCGCCGCGGTGCCCTGCACGAAGAGATTCGCGTCGACGCCGCCGACGGTGAACGGCGTGTCGATGATCCCGACCGCGGTCATGACCTGGAAGTGGTAGCTCCCGGCGGGCACCTGAACGCCAGCTTGGTTGCGCTGATCCCAGCCGTAGTCGATGGTCCCGATCGGTCCGATCAGGAACTCGGTGATCAGGCAGTCGGCGTCGAAGACCACCAGCCCATCGCCGTCGACGATGCGCCAGGGACAGCCGCCGATGGACATGATCAGCTCAGTGTCGTTGGTCACCGAAGCGTAGACCGTGGCGCCCGTCGGCGCCGGATCGGGTCCGACGTCGACGGTGACCTGGGCGGTGGCGGCGGTGGCGGTCAGGGACAGGGCGAGGACGGTGGACTTGAAATGCATAGTGGTATCTCCGCCACCAATACTACCACCGGCCACAGGTCCTGCTCGGCGCGCGGAGACGCGCAGCCGCGCTCACCACTGCTCGCGCGTCGGCGGCGCAGCCACCGCCGAGCGGACCTCGAGCCCGGCCTCGCGCGCCCCCGTGATCAGAGCATCCACCAGCTCGGGCACGAAGGAGCGGTCGTAGCGCGGCGATTCGGCCATCCGCCGCGCCAGCTCCGCCTGGCCATTCATCCCGTCGTGGATCACGATCCAGCCCAAACCTCGCGTCTCGATGCCTGCCAGCAGCTCGCTCTGCAAGCGATCGGCGGTGATCGGACTGTAGAGCGCGTCCCAGTCGTAGCGGTCCAGGGGCAGGATCGTCTTGCCCGCGCGGGCCACCGCTCCCAACTGCCAGGCCCAGATCCAACCGCCGCCCGGTCGGTACCACCGGGTCGGCCGCTCGTGCCCGAGCACCCGCGCCAGGGTCGCGTCGCAGGCGGCGATCTCGGCGGCGACCCCCGCGGCGGTGAAGCGACGCGTGGCCCAGGTCGCGGTGTCGCCGTGGTTGACGATCACGTGGCCCTCGCGTTCGATGCGGCGGGTGAGTTCTTCGTGCTCGGCGCTGGCGCGCACGTTCTCGCCGATCAGGCAGAAGTAGGCCTTCACCCCGTGCCGGGCGAGCACGTCGAGGATCCGATCGGTGACGCTGGGGCTGGGCCCGTCGTCGAAGGTCAGGGTCAGGGTGGCGCGCTCCTCGGGCGGGGTCGCGCGCAGGATCGTGCGGCAGCCGGTGGTCAGGGTCGCCGCGAGCAGCAAGAGCAAGGCCAGCGCCGGATGCCCCCAGCGGGGCGACGGCCCGACGCCCGCCCAGCTCAACGTCACACCGCGAACGCTCAATAGGCTCAACGTGGCTCCGTCCGGTCCACGACCACCGCACCGCGCGCGATGACCGCTCGGATGTGTTGGAGCGCGTCGAGGTCGTCCAGTGGATTGCCCTCCACCAACAGCAGGTCGGCCCGGTAACCGGGCGCGATCGCGCCCGACTCGTCCTCGAGCCCCAACACGCGCGCGGGGTTGACCGTCGCGCAGCGCAGGGCCTCGACGGGCTCGAGACCCGCCTCGACCAAGAGGTCCAGTTCTTCGTGCAAGGCCGAGCCCCAATAGACGTGGGGCGCACCGGCGTCGGTCCCGGCCAGGAGCAGCACCCCGCGCTCGTGCATGGCGCCCACGATCCGCCGAGCGGCGCGTTCGACGGCGACGCGCTCGGCGTGGAAGTTCGCCGGCAGCAGCTCTACCGGCAACCATTCGCGCCAGCGAGCGGCGGTGCCCTCAGGGGCCGCCGCCAATCGCGGGTCGTCCCACACCGTTGTATTGGGAGCGGATGCCCGGGCCAGCCCCTCACCGGCGACGAGCGTCGAGCAATAGGCCGTCCCGCTCGCCACGAGCGCCGCGATCAACGCGGCGCCGCGCCCGTCCGCAGCCAGGTAAGCCTCGAGATCGCGCTCGAAGGTCGCGGCCGATTCGAGGGCGTCGCGGCCAAGTGCCTGCTCGCCGAGGGTCGTGGCGTGCTCGATCGTGCGTTGAAACTCGGTCACCTGGGCGATCGGCACGCCGCGCGGCGCGTGGCCATCGACCGGCAGCCCGAACTCCGCCGCGGCCGCCGCCACCGCGCGGTGGACCTCGGGCGTCATCACGTCGTGGACCTTGATCAGGTCCACGCCCATGCGCGCCAGATCGGCGACCGCCAACCGCGCCTGGGCTTCGTCGTTGATCTGAATCCGTGATCCGTCGCCCATCACGTCCGGACGCCCGTCCAGGTGGGGACCGGCGGCGACGATGCGGGGCCCGCGCCACTGCCCCGCCGCCACCTTGTCGCGGGCCACGACCGTCGCGGACCCGGGGCCACCCAGGTCGCGCACGCCGGTGACCCCCGCGGCCAGGTGAGCGGCGAGCACGACCGCGTCGTCGCTGTCGTGGACGTGCATGT
The DNA here is from genome assembly GCA_007751255.1 of Engelhardtia mirabilis. Lineage (GTDB taxonomy): Bacteria > Planctomycetota > UBA1135 > UBA1135 > Engelhardtia > Engelhardtia mirabilis. Next base: position 1,596,225 of record CP036296.1, on the reverse strand, counting down.
CCCACAGACCCGGCAGGAGGTAGGCGCCCTCGCCCGCAATCGTCGTCGACGCCGCGAACGCCGCGACTTCGCCGGCCGGACCGACGACCACAATGCGTCCCGCGTCGACCAGGACGGTCCGGCTGGGGAACACCACTCCCGCGTCGAGGTCGACCAACGCGACGTCGGTCAGAGCCAGGTCGACCTGGCGCGGTTGGGGATCCGATGCCTGCGAACCGCAAGCGGGGAGAAGCGACCAGGCCAGGACCAGCAGCGCCCACGGCCGGCGTTGGCTCGTGGAACGAGTCGAAGCTGCGACCCCCTCTTCTTCGCGCCGCTCCCCGAGTCCCGCCGCGGTCATCCTGTGATCTGCCGACATTGTGCTACTTCCCTTGTGTGCCTCTGTGCAGACTCGGCCCGCTTCAGTCGAGGCTCGGTGCAACCAGTTCGAAAGTCGTCCCGGGGGAATCCACGGAGATCGAGCCGCCATCCCAGGTGCGACGCGCTTGGCCGACGACGTGGCTGTCCTCGCGCCAGATGACGTCGTAGTTGCCGGGACCGGGCAGGTGCACGTCAAGTTCCTGGGTCTCGGGGTACAAGACCAGCACCGACCGGCTGCGATCGCCAGACCTCGGAAGCAGCTCGAGCTGGAGCAGGGCGCCGAACTCTTCTGGGTCGTCGATACGGAGCGATACGACCCATCCACGCTCGAGCTGGACGACCCGGTCGGCATCGAGCCCCTCCACCAACGCTGGTGCGTACTCCCCAGTCTCGACCACGATCGAACGGGGATGGTCCCGGGCGATCCACAGCTCGCCCTCCGTGAACGTGGACCCCGGTCGATAGACGCTGGACTCTCCGAGCGGCCTGTACGAGAACCACGGCACGCGCTCGCCGTCGGCGCCGCGCACGTCGAGCTCGACCCGCTTCATGTTCGCCGACAAATCGATCGGATCGATGCGGGGGTCGTCACAGGGCTCATCGGCCGAGACGATCAAGCCCTCGATCCGCAGCACCGGTTCGGCACTTCGGTGGATGGCGACATGCAGGTCGTAGGTGCCGGGTAGCAGCATCCGCCAATCGGCGACGCCACGCTGGAGCTCGATTCGGCTCCCGGAGTCGACGTCGAGACCCGATCGCACCAGGGCCAAGTAGACCCCGAAATCGACCTGCTGGGGCAACTCGACCCGGGCGCGCAGGCGCCCCGTCGCCACCACTCGCAGCTCGACATCGGTCGAACCGACCGGGACCTCGACCGCCTCGGACGTCCTCGCGTCGACCCCGAGCACGGTGAGTTGAACTCGATCGACGCTGCCGACCTCGCCCTGGAGCCGGAACGTGCCGTCGGCGAGGGTTCGGCGGCTGTCGTAGTCGATGGCATAGTCGCGAGCGCGCTCGAACGCTCCGTCGGCACCAGCGAGCGGCGACGGCCACACGTGGACCACTGCAGCGCGCAGGGGCGCGCCGTCCGGACCGCGAACGATGCCGGATGCGATCACCGGAAGCGGTTCGAGTCGCAGGTCGCCGAGGTCGTTGAGACCTCTCACGAAGTCGACCGCGACCTCCTCCCGTACGCTACGGGTGAGGCCGTCGAAGCGACCCTTCACGTTGAGCCGTGCCCGCTCCCCCTCCAGCGTGCAGAACCAGCGATCCGGAACTTCGAAGGACGCGCGTCCCGCCTTGTCCGTCCGCAGGCCCAGCTCGACCACGTCACTCGGCCGGGTGGCCTGCTCATGCATCAGGTTGACGTCGAAACGCTCGCCCGCCACCGGTTGGCCGTCGGAGTCGACAAGTCGGAACTCGACGCGATAGGGCTCTGCACTCTCGAGCTGGACGACGACCTCGTCACGGACCGCCGCGGGACCGGCGACCACCCGCCGTTCCAGCTCGAAGCCCTCCGCCGTGGCGACGATCAAGTGAACCTCTCGACCGACCTCCACGAAGGGCAGGGCGAGGGCGCCCTGGGATGGCAGGGCCGCAACCAGGGGCACCGGCTGGACGGCCGCAGCCGGGTCGGTCCAGGAGACGTTGGACGGCTCCACCGGCGCGGGGGACGCCCAGACTTGGAGCTCGGGCTCGGGGCTCGTGCGACCCTCGTGGTCGACAACTTCGACGCGAATGCTGCCCGTGGGCGGCAGCACCAGCGTCGCCCGGCCATCGACGAGGGGCGTGCCCACGTACTCGCCGGCGACGACTTCGGCCAGGGCGGCGGCGGCCGAGCGGAACTCGGCCAGGGCCTCGTCGGTCACATCGAGGGCCGCCGCCCCGATCGTCGGGAAGGCACGCCCTTCGGCATCGGTCACGGCGTGCGGCAGCAAGGCGACCGTGTCGGTGTAGGCCGACTCGCGCTTTCCGGAGTCGGAGTACAGCCGCGCCCGGCCCCCTGAGAGGATGGCCTCCTCGACGAGCCGCACCGGCACGCCCGCGACGGGACCGCCGTCGGGCCCAAAGACCTCGACGATGGCCTCCGGGGTCTCGACCTCCACGCGCAGGAATCCGTCCTCGACCCGCGAGGGCAGCGCCAGCTCGTGGGTCGTCCCCGCCGCCCCACGCACGAAGACCTCGGCGCGCCGGCCGCTCCAGCCGTGGACGGCGCGGCCCGCGTCATCGGTCGAGTAGGTCTGACCGAAGCGCCGCTCGAGGGTCAGGGCGGGTGCATCCGCCGGCAGCTCGCGCTCGGCGTCGCGGAAGGCGCGGCGGTCGTAGCGCTCGCGGTCGAGCACGACGACCTCGACCCCGTCCAGGGCGCGGCCGCGATCGTCGACGACTTCGATCACGAGGGGCTCGAGTTCGGCCCCATCCTCGGCCTCGGCTCCGACGACGTCACCCTCGCCTTCGACCGGCGCGCGGCGCGACTCGCCGCCCGCGTCGATCTCGGAGACGATGGGTTCCGCCGGCATGGCCACGGTCGAGGCCTCCTGCTCAGCAGCCGCGAACTCTGGCGCAGGCGCGGACGCGCTCGGCAGCGTGGATTCGGGCTCCGTGTGGTCGTTCAGGGCCCAAAGACAGGCCAGAGCGACGGCCAGGACCATGACTGCGAGCAAGGGACGCATAGGCGCCGAGTCTACGGGGATCCCGGATGCTGTGCTGGCGGGACGGTCGGCGCTCGGTCGCGTCGCGGGTGACCCGGTGCTCTGCGCCTGCTGCGCTCGATCGCCGCCGTGCCCCACATCCGCCGCGACCGTCGCAGGGCTGACGCCCGCGAGAACGCCGGCGCCGCTGGCGCAAGCCCGCCGGACTCCGTGTCTCCCACTGCTATGCTCCCTGGCCGATCGCCATGAGCACCGTCCAGCAGCGCGACGCCCCGAACACGACGGACGCCCTCGCCCCGCGCGAGATCGCTGCACGGGTCGAGTCGATCGGAGTCGCCAAGGCCCGCGCTGACGTGCTGAGCGTGCTGCTGCTCTCGATCCTGGCCGGGGCCTTCATCGCCCTCGGCGGCGCCTTCTTCACGGTCGTGGTGACCGGGTCCGAGCTGGGCTTCGGTGTCACACGCCTGCTGGGAGGTGTCGCCTTCAGCCTCGGCCTGATCCTGGTGGTCGTCGCGGGAGCAGAGCTGTTCACCGGCAACAACCTGGTGGCCATGGCCTGGGCCTCGAGGCTGATCTCGAGCCGCGAGCTGCTCCGCAATTGGGTCCTTGTCTATGTCGGCAACGTCGTGGGCGCGAGCGCGACCGCGCTGGCCGTGTGGTTGGCCCAGGTGCACCTGCTCGGCGATGGCGCGGTGGGCGAGACGGCCCTTTCGATCGGACTGGCCAAGGCGGAGCTCGAGCCCCTGCCTGCCTTCTTCCGCGGCGTGCTCTGCAACGCCTTGGTGTGCCTCGCCGTGTGGCTCTCGCTCGGCGGCCGCTCCGTCACGGACAAGGTGCTCGGCGTGCTGTTCCCGATCACGGCCTTCGTGGCCCTGGGACTGGAGCACTCGATCGCCAACTGGTTCTTCCTGCCCTACGCCGCGCTCCTGGGCGCCGCGCGGATCGACGGCTACGCCAGCGGCTGCGCGCTCAATCTGATCGTAGTCACGGCGGGCAACATCGTCGGCGGCACGGTCCTCGTCGCGGCGGTCTACTGGACGGCCTATCTGCGGCCCCGGACCGCCGACTGATACGAGCCCGGAGCGCAGGCGGAAGCCGCCGCGCTCCGGGCTCGAGGCGCTCAGGGCGCCGTCGCTCGCAGGCCGTTGCTCGACACCACGCCGAAGGGGCCGCTGGCGTCGAGGACCCAGTGCTGGAAGTAGAATTTCGCTCCGCTGGGCACGCCTGCGACCCAGTTGCCGCCGAAGACGCAGTCGCCGTACTCGTCGATCGACAACGGCACGATCACGCCAGCCGTGGCCACGTCGGGGATCAGCAGGCCGCCAAGGAACTCGAGGTTCAGGATGCCGGTGCTGATGCCGAGGAAGGTCGGCGCGCCGGGGCGGGCGTCGGTCATCAGGAGCGACCAGGGCTGGCCGCCGACCAGGTCGCCGACTCCCACGAGGGTGGGCTTGCCGAACTCACCGTTCATGCCCTTGCCCAGGTCCTTCCAGGCCGTACCCATCTCGACCACGACCTCCTTGCGGGTCATGTTTCCGTTGCCGTCGCGGATGGTGAGGTAGAGGGTGCCCGGGGTAGTGATCGGAACCGGCACCGAAACGTTGCCGAGGCCGTCCAGCCACCAGGCGCCGAGCACTTCGTCGGGCGCTCCGGCGAGGAAGGAGGCCTTGTAGGCCGAGACCAGGCCGTCGTCGTTGAAACCGTCAGCGACCGTCGTGCCCTTGAGAGACAGGAACTGCTCCCCCTGGGGTCCCTGCTGGCCCAGGATGATCTTGCTCGGGACGTTGAGCAAGCCGAGGTTCAGCACCAGGCCGCGGCGGATCGTCATCGACGGGTCCCCCAGCAGCATGTAGGCCCAGGGGTTCTTGTGGCCGGGCCAGGTGGCCCAGATCGACTGCTCGGCCAGCTCGATGGCCTTGGCATGGGTCGTGATGCCCTTGTCGAACACCATTCGGAAGAGCTCTTCGTTGAGCTTGTGGTTGGGCGTGGTGCTGGTGGTCTGGGTCGCGCCATAGGCCGCCACGCCGCCCTCCGAGGCCTCCATCCAGACCTCGTTGATGCAATCGTCGTCCGTGTCCTCGCTCCAGCGGATGTTGCTGTTGGTGCAGGTGATCGCCCAGACCACCGGGTTCATCGGGCTGACCATGCTGGGCCCGATGTCGTTCTTGTGGAGGCTCTCGCCGAAGTTGTTCCACTTCGACCAGGTCGTGGTGCTGCCGTGGCCGCGGTAGGCGACCACGCCGGCCCCGCCGTTGAAGGCGTCGATCACGTCCTGGTTGTCGACCCCGGACTCGCCGAACAGGGTCACGAAGTGCGGGGGTTGCGAGTAGCTCGCGTCGCGCACCTTGATGTGCGATCCGGTGTACTTGCCCGGGGCCTCCTCCTTGTGCGAGACGAGCACGGCCTTGCTGTAGTCGCCCGCGGGCGGCGACAGCTCGTACTCCATGATCTTGTCGAGCTGCCAACCGAGGCTGTCCTCGTTGTCCGCGGAGATGCGGCCGACGTAGACCTCCTTGGATGTGTCGAGGGGGCCGACGCAGCCGTAGGGGTCGTCCGAGTAGACCGCGACGCCGGGCTCGAAGATCAACACGCTCGGAACCCAGTTGGTGTCACCGATCAGCAGGCAGTAGTGGTCCATGCCCGGATCGCCGAGGTTGTACCAGTTCGCGATCGTGGTCCTGATCGCGTCCACGTCCGGCGCCACCTGAACCATCGAGACCTGGAAGCCCTGGGCCTTCTTGTGGTTCACGAACGGCGTCAGCGTGTCCCACCACATGCTCTGGGCCACGATCAGGTAGCGCGAGTGGTACTGGACCGGATTCAGGGGCCAGAAGGTCTTGGAGGACTGCCAGTTGATGAAGTGCGCCTGGGCCTGCTTGTCGTGCAGCTTGGTCACGGTCAGGGGTTGCCCGGTTCCGACGCTCTTGTAGGTGAACGAGAAGGAGCGCTTGACGGTCACCAGTCCGAAGCCCGGGTTGTAGGTGACCGGATAGGCCGTGGCCGTCGCGCCCTTGATCGGACCCAGCATTTTCGTCGCGACGGGCGAAGGTTCCGCCGACACCAGAGGCCAGGCCTGGTTGCCGCCGTAGATGGCGGAGTCGAAGGCCCACTGGGGGTCGCTGCCCTTGGTGTCACCCGGACCCGGATCCGCGGTCGGGTCGTAGTCCTCGTCCTCGCCTGGCACGAAGGTCGGCAGCGGCAGGAGCCCCTCGAAAGCGACCGTGTCGAGCACGTTGACGCCCGTGAGCTTGAGCTGGCCGAGGCTGCTGCCGCCCGCGATGTTGACCCGCACGGCCGGCAGGTCCGGCGCGCCGACTTGTTCGATGTGCTCGAGGCCGGGGAATGTCAGGCGCTGGTAGACCTTGCCGTCCTCCCCGGTGACGTTCTCTCTCCAGAACCCGAAGATCGTCACGTTGATGGTGGTGAGGGCCGCGGTCGACTGGGCGGCGTCGAGGACCACTTGGGCGGGCAGACCCGGCTGCTGCGGACCGTCGGCGCTGAGCGGGACCCAAGTCTGGGCCAGGGTGGGCGTGGCGAGCGCGGCCAGGACGGAGGCGGCTCGCACCGACGGCGGGAGGGAACGGGCGAGGCGGTCGAGGGTGAAGGACATGACGGGCTCCGGGCAGGGGATCGGGTGCCCACCGCGGGCGCCCCCAGGTCCCCATCCGGGTTGAGCCGCGCCCGTGGCACTCCGCCGGCCAGTTCTCGCGTGCAGGGCGCCGAAAGAGCCGCCGCGCCGACGCGCCACGGGCTCAGTCCCGTTCGGACGGACGCTCGAGCAGGACGATCTCGGTGCCGAGCTCGGCGTACTCGCTCCAGACCACCAGGCCGCCGGCGCTGACGTCGAAGCCGTCGGTGACCTCGGCCCAGGGCAGGCCGAGGGTCGTCACCTCGCGCTCGGCGCCCGTGGCGGGGTCGACGGCGAACAGGTGGCGCCGCTCGCCGTCGACGCGGGTGAACCAGATCTCGCCGCCGGGCCCGTAGGTCGGCGTGTCGCCGCGGCCGAAGGTGCGCGTCTCGAGGGTCTGCAGGTCGAGGTCGACGACCCGCCCCTGGCCCTGGACCCCCACCAGGTGCGAGCCGTCCGGGGACCAGCGGCTGCGGAAGATCCACGCGTCGACCGCGCGCGGCTCGCCGCCCGACAGGGGGAAGATCTTGGTCCGCAGGCCCGCCACGTCGAAGACCACCAGGGACTCGCCGCCAGGGTCGATGTCGGGGTAGGAGAAGTCCTGCATCGACCAGCCGTCGAAGACGGTCTCGGGCGCGCCGCCCTCGAGGGGCAGGCGCACGAAGCGCGAGCCGTCGACGCCCTCGGTGTAGCAGTAGACGAAGCGACCGCTCGGATCCACCTGGGGGAAGATCTCGAGCTCGTCGGGGTTGCGGCCGATGGGCGTGGGCGCGCCGCCGGCCACGGACAGGCTGTAGATCTCGGTGCCCGGCCCGCCACCGCCGAAGAAGACCACGCGCTCGCCGCGGGGATCGAACTCGGGCGCGAGCATCGGACTGCGCGAGCGTTGCAGCACGCGACTCTCGCCGCTCGCGGTGTCGTGCAACCCCAGGGTGAACTCGCCGCGCAGGTTGACGTAGGCCAGGCGCGAGCCGTCGGGGGACGGCGCCACGCGGCGGTCGGTGCCGACGCCGGTGGTCACCGCCGTCAGCTCGCCGCTCACGCGATCGAGCGACCACAGGGTCATGCCCCCGCCGAGGTTCGACGAGAACAGGATCCGCTCGCCGCCGGGCGAGTAGACCGGATCCTGCACCTGCGCCCGCTGCCCCATCACTTGCCGCAGCTCGCCCGAATCGAGTTGCAGCTCCCACAGGGTCGAGAGGGGGCCCAGCTCGGAGGTGGCGAAGGCCAGGTACGCGCCGTCGGGCGAATAGCAGGGCATGCGGTCGAAGACCACGCCGGTGCGCCGCGGGACGCCCTCGATCGCGACCGGCTGCCCCACCGCGCCGCCCGGCCCGAGCTCGACGGTGGAGACCCGACCGTCGTACTCGAACACCAGCCGATCGCCGGCGGGGTGCCAACGGGCGTTGCGACCGACCTCGAGCACGCGCCGCGCCTGACCGCCGAGCACGCCGACCACGTGGACGCTGGTCTCGTCGGGCGCTCCCGTCGGGCCTTCGACGTGGTAGAGGATCGACTCGCCGTCGGGCGACCAGCGCGGCGCCGAGACCGGGCGCGGCTCGGTGGTCAGGACCAGCGGCGCGGGATCGTCCAGGAGGGTCACCTGCAACTGCCCCACGCCGTCGACGGCGCCGACGAATGCGAGACGTCGACCGTCCGGCGAGAAGCTCGGGTCGCGCTGGGCCTCGGCGAAGATGCCTGCGCCCCGCTGGGTCCAATTGGCGTAGGCCGCGGGCGCGGCAGGGACGGAGTCCTTGTCCGTAGCCGTGCCCGGCGAGACCTCCCATGGACGCAACAGGCCGATCGTCGCGACCGCGGCCACCAGGGCCAGTCCCAGCCCAATGAGCCAAGGGCGCAGGCGCGCCTTGGCGCGCTCTTCCGCCAGGGCCTCGATCGCCGCCGAGGAATCCGAAGCGCCCAGGGCGCGCAGCTCGTGCGCGAATACCCCGCAGTCGGCCGGCCGGTCCGCGGGGTCCTTCGACAGGGCCCGAGCCACCAGGGCGTCGGTCCCCGCCGGCAAGCCGTCGACGAAATCGCTCGGCTTGGGAGCCCGGCGCTCGAGCACGTCGTGCAGCACCCCCGGCGCCCCCTGGCCGCGGTCGAAGAGCCCCTGCCCCGTGAGCAGCTCGAACAGCACCACCGCCAGGGAGAAGACGTCGACCGCCGGCCCCACGCGCTCGCCGCGCAGCTGTTCGGGAGCGATGTAGCCCAGGGTCCCAACCGTCGAGCCGGTCTGGGTCAGTTGGGGCGCGTCGCGCACCATCGCCAGGCCGAAGTCGAGCACGCGCACCCGTCCGCGCTCGTCCACGTAGAGGTTCGACGGCTTCAGGTCGCGGTGGATGATGCCGGCCTCGTGGGCGGCGGCCACGGCCTCGGCCGCCTCGGCGATCACGCTCAACACCTGGCGCGGATCGCGCGGGTGGGTCTCGAAGTGGCGGTCGATGCGGTCGCCGCGCACGCGCTCCATGACCACGAAGGACCCGCCCTCGCCGGACTCGATCGCGTGGACGGTGACCACGCCGGGATGGTCGAGGCTGGAGGCCGCCCGGGCCTCGCGCTCCAGGCGCGCCGCGGCGTCGCCGTCGAGCCCCACCCAGCCGTGCAGGAACTTGAGCGCGACCTGCCGCCCCAACTTGCCGTCCTCGGCCAGCCAGACGGTGCCCATGCCCCCGCGGCCCAACTCGCTCTCGAGGCGGTAGTGGAGGATCTTGTCACCGGCTTGCACGGCGTGAGGTTAGCCCCCCGCGGTCCCTCGGATCCACGCCGAAGGGGGCTAGCCGGCGCCGCCCGGCGAGGCGAACCGTCTGCGGCGGGACGTGCGGCCCAGATCCGGACGCTGCGCCCAGGGGCGCCACGTCACCGTGCAGCGCGCACGATCGCCGGCGCCCCCTGGCGGAGCGCCCGCAAGCGCCGCACTCACTCCTGCGGGAACGGGATCGGGCCGAAGCGAAGCTCGGCCAGGGCGCCGGATCCGGCCAGGTGCAGCTCGACTTGCCGGGTCGGCAGGTCGCCCATCACCGTCTGCACGGAGTTGTCCCCCAGGTTGGCCAGGGGGAAGTCGTGGGGCGCCCCGGTCAGGTCGTCGTAGACGCGCACGAAGGAGGCGCCATCGTCGTCCACGTCGATCACCGTCGCGCTGCGGAAGCGCACCGTGTTGGTGACGAAGTCGATCGTGAGCACGCCGCCGGCCGCTTCATCGTCGGGGTCGTCGACCAGACCGTCGGCGTCCAGGTCGAGGTCGTTCTCGGCGATGATCAGGACCTTCTCGCGGGCCACCCGGTTGCCGAGACCTGGGCCCGGGCAAACCAGATCGAGGTCACCGCCGCTGGGCGCTGCGGAGTCGAACAGGATCGCCTTGTCGGGGTGGGACTCGGCGGCGTTCGAGGCCGTTACGAAGCCGCCGAAGATCCCGATGTTCTCGTAGCCCGAGTCGACCTCCCCACCCGCGGCCAGGCTGTCGACGGGAACACCCGTGGTCGAGCGATCGAAGTCGACGACCAGCTCCCAGGGCATCAACTGCACCTCGGCGATGGCGCCGGCGACCGGCAGGACGAGCTCGAAGGCCGAGACCACCAGGGATGGAACGTACTGATCCACGAAGCCGTCGCCCGCCATGTCGGCGATGGGCTGCTGGTACACCTGGGACGCGCCGTCGAAGAGGCGCAGCATCGCTCCGCTGCCGACCACGTCGACCACGCGCACCTTGGTCATCAACGTCGGACCCGGGAAGTCGACCCGCAGGATCCCGGCACCCCCGCCCGCTGGCGCGCCCGCGGTCGGCGCGGCCCCGCGGCTGACGATCCCCAGCACCCGTCCGTTGTCCGGCCCGCCACCGGCGTCGTCGAAGAGGACAGCGGCCGCCGGAGCCCCGCCCGCACTGGCGCTGACCTGGGCGAAGAACGACCAGGGCTGGCTCGACGACACGACATCGCCAGCCGAGAGCGAGCTGCCATCGAAGGCCACGCCCATGTCCCAGATGTCACCGAGGGGCTGCTCGAGGGACATCGGCACGCACTGCGTCGATCGAAGCCGGCCGTCCTCGAGCCACTCCGCGCGCAGGACCAGGCCTCCGAGCGGCGCGCTCGGCGCGGGCATCTTCACGCTCGCGCTGCCCGCGGGGTCGAGGTCCAAGAGCGGCAGGGGCAGCCACACGCCGGGAACGTCGATGGATCCCGCCGAGAGCGCGCAGCGCTCACCGGCCGCGCCGCTCAGGCGCAGCTCGAGCGTCCCGGCCGCGGCGTCCTGCACCAGACTGAGGTGCGCGGTCGTCGGCGGCGCTGCATCGATCTCAGCAGGGGCCGCCGAGACGAGCGCGGCGGTCGCGGCGACGAAGGCGAGGGTCAGTCGATGCAGAGCGTTCAAGGTCTTGTTCCTCCGGTCCATTGGTCGTGTCGGCCGTCTTCCCGGCCGATCGGCAGGCTCGATTCCAACACGATCAGGTCAATCCCGACTGAACCATCAGGTCGACCAGGGCCAGGGCCCCCGCCCCACCGAAGGGCATCAGCACGGCCCGGATGACCGGATTCTGGAACCAGGGCGCGAAGGCCCCCTCGCGCAGGGAGCGGATCTGCTCCAGGGCCAGGGCCAACTGTTTGGGGTTCTCACCCGCGTCGGGATCGGCGGCCTTGGCCTTGCCCTTGCCGGCCCTCTCCGCCGGCGCGGGCTCACCGCTCAATCGCAGCAGTCGGTCCTCGAGCCGCGCCACGACGCGACGACGGGCGCGCTCCGCCTGGTGCCGCATCCGCATCGCGGCCCCCACGGCGAGCAGCAGCAGCAGGCTGTAGACGAAGACGATCGCCGGCGACCACGTCCAATGGTCGAAGTAGCTGTTGTGCGAGAGCACGAGCAGCAGCAACACGAAGAAGGGCCCCACGATCAACTGCCCGACGGCCTTGGTGCGGCGCGCGATCAGGCGGATCTCGATCAGCTCGGCCTGACCGCCGGTGCCGATCCGCAGCTCGTCGCGCAGCTTGCACTCGGCCGGCCACTCGAGGGCCTCGAGCCCCTCCCGCGCGGTCAGGCGATGGATCAGGGTCGCGCATTCACGCGAGGCGTCGCTGACGAACAAGAGCAGCACCGTGAAGCTCACCAGCGAGGCGATCCCGAGCACCTGGTCCAGAAGGCGCACCCCGTGGCCTCGGATCGGTGACGCAGGCCAGCCCGTGTCGGCGATCGCGACCATCGTCAGCGTCGCCACGAGCGCCAGGGCGATGCCCACCCGCAGGGCCACCCGCGTCGGCCGGGCGTTCTCCATGTAGCGCTCCCAGAAGGCGGCCGCCGAACGCTGGCCGTCGTGCCGCTCGATGCCCACGGACCAACCCAGGCTCTCCACCAACCGCGACCACCCGCCACGGGTCGGCCCAGGCGCGTCCTCGGCCCGCTGGGCGACCTCGACCGACGTCCTGTTCCCGCGCAGGCCCCACTGATCCTCGATCTCACGCGCGTTGATCGACAGGCGCGCGAGGCCGAACAGCAGCACGCCGATCGAGACCAGGATCACGATGAAGCGCAGGGCTTCGGTGGGCCAGACGCTGAGGCCCTCGGCCAGGGCGAAGGGCTCGGCCAAGCCGCTGAAGCTCAAGAGCACCAGGGCCGGCACCAGGCACGCCACGGCCACCGCCGCCAACATGGCCCGCGGCCGCAGCAGCGCGACCAGCCAGTCGCGGCCGCGCACTTCGTCCACCGCGGTCGAGACGCTGTGCCAGCGGCCGATGACCAGGCTGGTGGCGGCGTAGAGCGCGGCCAGGAGTACCACGATCGACACCACCCGCGCCCGGTGCCAGAAGCCGCTGTTGCTCGCGAAGCGCTTGGCTGGCGGCAGGGGATGGAAGCCGTCGCCCTCGCGCGCCATGTCCCAGGCGCCGCTGCGCGCGACTTCGTAGATCTTCGGCGGCGGCGGGTCGAAGCGCCCCTGCATGTCGAGCTGGCCGATCTCCCCCAGCCGACCGAGCAGGCTCTCCTCCGCGATCGCCAGGCGTCCGGCCAGGAAGGTCGCGGTCTGGTAGCCGTCGCGAAAGGGCGGCACCTCGCCCTGCAAGGTCTCGGACAGCTCGAGGCCATAGGCCGTGGCCACGACCACGTTGCGGGTCCAGGGGTACTGGCTGGGGTGCAACAGCCGCGCGTCGAGGTCGGTGGAGAAGAACAGCAACTCCTCGAAGGTCGGCCGCAGGGCCTGGAGCACGAGTTGCTTGTCGTAGGGATCGGTGCCGACGACGCCGATCGCCTTGACCACTGGTCCGCCGGCCTCGAGACCCCCACCGCCCGGTCGCCAACCCCGCCGCAGGAGCGACTTGGCCTGGCGCCGGATGTAGTCGAGCTGGCTGGGCCCGATGGGTTGACGCAGGGCGTCCATGGCGCTGCGTCCGCTGGCCGGTTGCTCCTTCAGCTCGGCCAGGGGCGTGACCCCGTCCAGCCCGCGCAGGTAGCTGACCTGGCGCACCGAGTCGTTCTGCTCGTTGTCGGACGTCAGCCGCAGGCGCGCGCGCAGGGCCTCGAGAGGCGCAAGCCCGTCCACGGACGATGGAACCTGATCGCGGCGCTCCTGCTCGAGCCCGATGATCACGCTCAGGGTCCGCGCCATCGACCGCCCGTAGAGGGTGTCGAGCTCGGACACCAGTGCCAGGCCCACGTCCGGTTCGACGAGGTCGACGCCGCGCAGCTCGAGCTCCGACACCAGGGCCAGCAGCAGCTCGTCGTCCGTGCACAGCACGCGCGTGTAGTCGATGCCGGCGCGGGCCATGCAATCCCGCGCGGTCTGGATGCGCGAGTCGGGCGGATCGAGGCGACTCTCGCCGGGGATCGTCACCTCGCGCAGCAGCAGGGCTTCGGGCGCCGTGGCCCGGTAGTTGATCAACCGCCAGCCCTCGAAGCGACCCTTCTCGACCGTGGTCACCTCGTTCAGCATGTCGAGCAGGCCGTTCGAGCTGGTCGGTCCCAGGACGCAGACCGCGTCGCCGAGGGGGCGCGGCGGCGAAGTCGCGTGCTCGGCTCCCGCGGGCGCGCCGCGATCGGCGCTCGACGACATGCCCGCCTCGCTGATCGAGGCCGCGGCCGCAAGCCCATCCGTCTCCAGCGCGAGGGCCGCCGAACTCGGTCGCGCCGCGGGAGCGGGCTGTGATCCCTGGGCCAGGTCGGTGGCATCCTCGACCTCGCCATCGTGTTCCGGAGTCTCGTGCAGGCTGCCGCTGATCATGGCCTCGAGCGCCTCGAGCGGCTTCGTACCCAAGTGACTCTCGGCGACCCACAGCACCAGGGCCGTGCGCTCGCCGTCCGGCGAACGGAAGCGCTCGAAGGGGATCAGGCAGCTCTCCTGCTCGGGCTTGCTCTCCGACTTCGCCAACTCGTGGTCGTGGACCAGCCCGCCGTCTTCGTGCCACAACTCGTCCACGCGCAGGCAGCCGATGGCCTCCTGTTGCACCGGCAGCCAGCCCTCCACGGCGAAGCCCGCCACCACGGCGTAGCGCGCGCGCAGCCGCAGTTCGATCGCCTCCGCTCGCCCCGCTCCCGGCACGAGCACGGGAACGACCAAGTCCGCCCGCGGGACCTCGTCGCGGGTCACGAAGGCGTGGGTCCCGCTGACCACCGCGTGGATCGGATCCTGCCACAGCCGCGCGGGCACTGTTTCGACCGACAGGTGCGGCGCCGACCAGTTGGCCGCCGCCGAGGGCCGGAAGATCTCGAACGGCTTCTCGTACAAGAGCGCCCCGCCAACCGCCGCCCCGACTACCAGCATCAGCGACGCCGGAACCAGCGATCCATCCTTCGAGTTCGTCGCCATGGTTCAGCCGTTGGAGTCTGTGCGTGAGTAGCGGCCCGCGGCCCCGAGAGGTCCGGCAGGTCGAAGAGAGGGCTCAACCTGCGAGCCGCGCCGGTCGCGATCGCCAGGTCGCCGACCTGGCCCGACCCGACCAACCGCGCCGTGCAAGCACCGGCGAGCTCCGGCGACGCGCGCCGGAGACCAGGTCTCGACGACCGATCCGGCGTCGAGTTGACCCCAGCCCTCCAGTTGAGAGAACGGCACGGCCCACCCCTTCGAACGGAATCCGCCGCACCACGGGCACCAAGGGCCTGTGCGGACCCGAGGATGGGTCGTCGGCTCCCGCGGCCCAGCCAGTCGCACCGTGACGTGGGGCCACTCCCCCGGCGAGAGCCAGGGTCCTGGATCAGAAACTCGGCGTCACTTCCCGGAGGTCCGCTCGATGCTGGCTAGGCGCGCCGACGCCAGCGGCGATCGGATCCCGGGAAGTGACGCCGAGTTTCTGATCCAGGACACCAGGACGAGCAGGCATCGAGCGAAGTCGGAGCCCGCCTCCCGGTCGCCAGTGTGCGCGCCGACTTGGCCGATTGGCCGCCCACGGTCGCGGTCGCGGTCGCGGATGGACCGCCGGGACCGCCACGCCACGACCAGTCCTTCCGAGGCGCGGCCTATGCTGGACCCATGATCTCCGCGACCGTCCTTGCCCTCGTCGCGTCCAGCGTCCCCGTCGACTACGAGCCGCACTTCCTCGATCCGGCGCGCTACGCCTCGCCGGACGGTCACTTCGAGCTGGCGGTGGACCCCGGCCAGCGCCACGGTTGGGGAGCGTCGCAGGTAGCCCTCTCGCGCGACGGCGAGCTGGTTTGGCGCACAGAGTTGCCCTTCACCTTCCACCAGGCCGCGGTCGACGCCCAGGGGCGGGCCTTCGGGTTCTCCGAGACCGGGCCTGTGGGCGAGGGCGAGTTCCTGGTGGCGCTGGTCGAGCCGGATGGCGAGGTGCGCGTGCTCGAGCGCGAGCCGCGAAGCTACGGGAACATCGACGGTCCCGAGCTGCCTTGGGCCAGGGGCGTGCTGTTACCGGAGGGCGGACGTCAGGCCTTGGTTTGGATCGGGGCTGAGCGACTCGGCATCAGCCCGAGCTCGAGCTGGCGTTGCTACGACCTCGCCAGCGGCGAGCGACTGGCGAACATCTCGCCACTCGCCGACGGCGAAGACGGTTCCTCGCGCGGTCAGTACGCGTACACGGTCGGCTGCCTGCGAGATCTCGACCTGTTCCTGCTCCACGGATGGGTCTCCAGTCGCGCGGACGACCGGCCGAGCGAGTTCCCCCACGGCGGTCACTTCTTCGCCCTGTTCGACTGGCAGGGTCGAATGGTCTGGCGACTCGATCGCCCCTTCGGCACCGGAGTGGAAGACGCAGACGGCTTCGAGAGTGCGGTCGAGACGCAACTGTGCGACGGCGACGGCCTGCTCGACATTCGCCCCGACGGGGTGTTCGAGCTGTGGCTGGCCGGCGAAGGCCAACGGGTCACCTTCCGCGCCGAGCAGCTCGACGGCGAGACGGTCGTGAGCGAGCTCGCGCGTGCCACCCATGCGCCGAACCCGGTTGCCTCCGCGCCCAGCCCCGAATCGGAGGCGCTCACCCTCACCGCCCTCGAACCGGTGAGCCTCGAGCGCGGCGAGGTCGGCCCCCTGCCCGCCACGGCCAAGCTCGCGCAGTGGACCATCGACGCCGAGGGCCGCATCGACCTGGTGCATCGACTGGATGGCCTGCGCTACGAGCGCGTCGTGCTCCGCCGCGACGGGACCGAGGCCAGTCGCCGTGAGTTCGAGCCGGTGCCGGGCGTTCGGGACGACGTCAAGGTCACCTGGCACCCCCTCGAGGGCGGCGGCTGGTTCGTCCACTGCAAGAACGGCTGGAATCGGCCCGAGCGCTCCGACACGTACCTCGCCGATGACGAGACGGGGCGACTGATCCCGGTCGACCCGCAGAGGGAACCCAAGTACGCACGGGTCGAGCGAGGTCGCGACCTGAGGGTCGAAGCAGCCGACGGTCGAGTGTTGGTCGGTCGGGATTCGCTCCGGCGCCAGTTTCACAACGAGCCACTCCAGCTCCTCGACCGCGATGGAGTGGAGTTGAGTCGTTTGCTACCCCATTTCCCAGGCGGGCCGCGGCTCAGGCCCCAGGACTACCACTTCGCTCCCGATGGCAGCCTGTGGACCCTCGACGACTTCGCCTTCCTGCGCCTGGATTCGACGGGCGAAGTCGTCGAGACGCTGGGTTTCCCCGACCAGGGCGGTGGTCTGCACGACAGTGCTGGTAGGGCGATCCTGGGCGGCGATCGCATCGCCATGGTCGACCGGTACACGGGCGCACTCCACCTGTGGTCGGCGGATGGCCAAAGGCTCTGGATCGGCCCCACGGCGCCGGGCGACGTCCTCAGGGGCTTCGGCTCACCCGACCTGACGTCCCTACCCGACGGGTCGGTCGTGCTCGAGTCACGCGAGGGCGCGCACCTCTTCTGGAGTTCGTCCGGTGAGCGGACGCGGGTGGTCGAGACCGGATCCCACGCGCTCTTCCTCGACGCCACCGGTCGGCGTTGGACCTGGAGGGACGCGGGGGGCGCGACCCTCGAGGACGGCGATGGCGCGGTCCTCGACCGGATCGAGCGGCGCGCGGACGGCCGCTGGATTCGAGGCGTGCTCGACCTCGCCGTCAGCGACGACGGGGGCTTGTACCTGCTGGAGGACTACCCCTGGAACTTCACCATTCGCGAGCGGGATACCTGGTTCTCCCGCTTCGACTCGCAGGGACGCGCCCTGTGGTCGGTCGAACTGCCGGAGGTCTCCCGACTGAGCCTCGAGCTGGCTGTGAGCGGAGAGCGCGTGCTGTTGTCCTCATCCTTCGAGGAAGTGGCCCTGCTGGTCGACCCCGACAACGGCCGCTTGACGCCGATCACCCTGGAGGGACGCGTGCCGGAGGACCGCTGGACCCTGGGCCTGTCCGCCGACGGCGAGCGGCTGCTGGCCCTCGACGAGGACGAGCTCACTCTGCGTCCGTTCGCGCTTCCGTGACCGGTGCGGCCAGCGGCTCCAGCAGCCACAGGCGGTCGGCGTAGCCCACGAGCACACGCGGGGCCTGGGGGTCGAGCACCAGCGCCGCGCCGTCGGCGACGGCACCGCCTTCGGGGCCGTCGAAGAGGTAGCGCGCGCGGACGCGATCCTTCTCGTCGGCGGCCACGAGCATCAGCGTCGACCCCGTGAATCCGACCCACGCGCCCTGTTCCTTCAGGTTTGCAGCCAGGAGCCGGATCGGACCCGCGCTGCCTGCGGGCCTCAACTCGCCCCAGGGCTCGAGGTTCGAGAGCTCGCCCGCGGGCCGGCTCTCGACCAGGGTTCGCGCGTCACGCTCGAACCAGTGGTACCACTGGCCGGGCTCGTCGCCGTCCTTGCGGTAGGCGCCGACGACGATCCGCGGGGTGCCCCCATGGGTGTCGACCGAGATGGCGTTGACGTAGCCGCCGCCGGGCGGGCGGGTCCGCAGCAACTCGTCGCCTTCGCTGCTGTACACGATCAGGTCCTTGTCATCGGTGGTGAGCAGTTCCTGGCGGCCGTCGCCGTCCATGTCGAAGGGGACGATGGCGCGATCGCGAGCGAGGCGCTTGGTCCACCGGATTCGGCCACGCGCGTCCACGAGCTCGACCTTGTTCGAGTTGGCGGCCGCGACCAAGAACTCGGGCGCACCGTCCCCATCGACGTCGAGCAGGTGCTCGGTTCGACTCGGCTCGGACCGCTTCCAGAGCACGCGGCCACGGTGATCGAGCAGCGCCACCGGTCCCACCCAGCCCTGACCGAAGCGGGCGAACTCGAACTCGCCATCTCCGCCCGCGTCGACGATACGACTGGGCAGGTAGGGCGGGCAGTCCAGCTCGAAGGCCGCGCCAGCGAGGATCGACCAACTCGTGGGATCCACCCACGCGAACCCGCACGTGCCGGCCACCAGGAGTTGCTCGCGACCGTCGACCTCGACGAGGCGCAGGTCCGAGATGTCGCCCACGCCGGGGATCACTGCCATCTCGCGCCGGGCGAGCCCCAGACCGTCGAAAGCCGTCAACTGAACCGCCGGCGTTCCGCCCGGCGTGCAATGGCCGAACAGGCAGGGCCCGAGGAAACGAAAGGCCTGAATCAGACCCAGGCCCACGAACACGAGGATCGGTCCGCCGACCAGCAGCGCGACGATCGGAAAGCCCCCACTCGGAGGCGCAGACTCAAGGGTTTGGCGGGGCATCGGACTTGAACAGGCGGAAGAGCAACCAGAGCGAAGGCAACAGGATCACCAGGCCACAGGCCACACCCCAGACCACGGTCCACAGGACCACGTCCTCCGCGCGGGCGGACGCCAGGTCCATGGTCGGCGGCAGGATCTGCGGGTAGAGCGCGTGGGCCACGCCGAACAGCACGCCCAGCACCGCCCCGGCAGCGGTCGCGCTGGCCAGGGTCGGTCTACGCAGGGCGAGGGCGACCATGGTCGCGAGCCCCGAGGAAATCGACAGACCGATCCAGAGTTCGCCGTGCTGGTACAGGCGCTCGGCGAGCTCGGGCGCGGCGCCGCGCACGAACAACAGGCCGATGCCCGCGGCGGCGCCGGCCCAGGCGCCCGAAACCAGGGCGCGCTGGCGCCAGGACTCTTCCAACTCCGAGTCGCCGCCGCGCCGCGCCTCGCGCACCAGGAACACCGCCGCCAGGAACGCGCAGATCGCGACGCCGAGGAAGCCCGAGTAGATCGCGAGCGGGTGGGTCCAAGCCGGGCGCGCGTCGTCGACGCCCAGCTCGAAGGACGCCACGGCGCCCAGGCTCGCGCCCAGGAAGAAGGGCGTGGTGGTCGAGGCGAAGGCGAAGACCGCCGTCCACAGGGTGCGGCTGCCCAGGTCCCTGGGCCCGTAGGAGCGGAACACGAAGCCCGCGCCGCGGGCCACGATCCCGGCCAGGGCCAAGAGCAGGGGCAGGTACAGCTCGCGGCACAGGCGCTCGAAGGCCGGCGGGTAGCAGGTGAACAACAGGATCAACAGGAACAGCAGCCAGATGTGGTTGACTTCCCACACCGGCCCGATGGCCCGCGCGATCAAGCGCCGGTCGGCGGGCGCGGGGCGCGTGCCGAGCTGGAACTCCCACACGCCGGCGCCGAAGTCCGCACCGCCGAGCAGCGCGTAGGCCCCCAGAGCGAGCAGCAAGAGCGCCAGGACGAAGGGCTCAGGCGTCATCGCCGGACTCCTGCGCCAGGGGACCGTCCTGCGCCGCATCGAGGGGCTTCGACGCCAGGTAGCGCAGCACCGACCAGGCTCCCACGAACAGGGCCAGGTACAGGAGCAGCGTGGCGAGGAACAGCCAGTGCAGTCCCGCGGCGTCCGTGACCGCGTCCGAGGTCCGCATGAAGCCGCGCACGATCCAGGGCTGGCGCCCGACCTCGGTCACGACCCAACCGGCCTCCAGGGCCAGGATCGACGCCGGGCCCGCAGCGACCACGGCGCGCAGGTACCAACGCTCCGTGGGCCAGTTCCCGCGGCGCCAGCGACCCAGGGCTCCGAAGCCGAACAGCGCGATCAGGCCCGTACCGATCCCGACCATGACCTGGAAGGCCACGTGCACGATCGGCACCGGCGGCCACTCGTCCTCGGGGAACTCCTCCAGCCCCAGGACCACGGCAGCGGGATCGCGGTGGGCCAAGAGCGACAGGGCTCCGGGGATGTCGATCGAGCCGTGCACCTCGCGGGCCTCCACGTCGGGCCAGCCGAACAGGCGCAGGGGCGCCCAGGTGCCGGTCTCGAAGTGCGCTTCCATGGCGGCCAGCTTGAGCGGTTGCAGCTCGGCCACTCGATCGCCCGCCCAGTGCCCCGTGACCGCCTGCAGGGGCGCCGCGATCGCCGCCAGGGTCAGGCCCAGGGCCAGGCCCCGGCGGTGGTGCTCGCCAGAGCGTCCGCGCAGGATCGCGGCGGCGTAGACCATCGCCACCAGGCTGCCGGTCACCAGGTAGGCCGCGACGATCATGTGGACCGTCTCGTGGGGCGTCGACGGGTTGAACATCGCCGCCCAGGGCGCCACGTCGTGGACCCGGCCGTCGGACCCGAGGGTGAAGCCCCGGGGCGTGTTCATCCAGGCGTTGGCGGTGACCACGAAGAAGGCCGACACGGCCCCGGCCACGGCGATCGGCACGACCGACAGCAGGCGCCCGGTCGGGCTCAGGCGCGCGCCGCCGTAGAGGTACACGCCGACGAAGATCGCCTCCACGAAGAAGGCGAAGCCCTCCAGGGTGAACGGCAGGCCGATCACCGACCCGAAGGTGCCCATGAACGCGGGCCACAGCAGGCCCAGCTCGAAGGACAGGACCGTGCCCGACACCGCCCCTACCGCGAACAGCACCGCGAAGGCCTTGGCCCACCGCTGGGCGAGGCGGCCCCAGCCCTCGTCGCCGCTGCGCCAGTGGCGGAACTCGGCGAAGGCCAACAGCGCGGGCAGTCCGACGCCCAGGCAAGCGAGCACGATGTGGGCGCCCAGGGTGAACGCCATCTGCGAGCGGGCCCAGACCAGGGGCTCGACCGCGATCAGGAGCGTCGGCATGGGGCCGACTTCAGCGGTTCCAGGGCATGCGCGCCAGGACCATTCCCATGGCGCAGGAGCCCGTGATGCCGGCGTAGGCCACGCCGGCGCCGACGACGCCGGACAGGGCGTGCCAGGCTGGCGACACGGTGAAGCCCAGCAGCGTGCCGAGCACCACCAGCAAGCCGGCGATGATGCGGACCTGGCGCTCGATGTCGATCGCTCCGCCCTCGCCGCGCTCGATCGGCAGCCCGGCGCGCTCCCAGGCCTGGGTGCCGCCGTCCACCGACACGACCTCGCCCGCCACGGGGCTGCCGGCCAAGCTGCGGCAGGCCTGCTCCGAGCGCGTGCCCGAACGGCAGATGACGTAGATCGGCCCCTCGCCCGGCAGGGCCTCGAGGCTCTGGTGGTCGATGCGATCGATCGGGATCGAAACGGCGCCGCGGGCGTGGACCGCGCGGAACTCCGCCGGCGAGCGCACGTCGACCAGGCGCACGGGCAGGCCCTGGTCGAGGCGCTGCTTGAGGGTCGTGACGTCGGTGGTCTGCATGGTGTTGAAGGGTCCGAGGGACGGTGAACCCATGGGACGGGATCGCAACTCAGTCGAGACTGTGTCCGGCATCAACCGTCGCCGCAGGGGCGCTTTGCGTGCCCGACGCTTCGTCTCCGGCGTCGCTGCTGCCGGACAGCTCGACCGCCAGGATCGCGACCGCCATCACCACCAACATCCCCGCGAAGCCGCGGCGCAGGGCGGTCTGGGGCACGCGCGTCGACAGGCGCCCGCCGAGCAGGCTGCCGAGGACTCCGAGCGCCGCGAAGACGCCCAGGGTGCCCCAGTCCAGCTCCAGGTCGAGCTCGTCCAGCACCCGTTGGTACTCCGCGAAGCCGGCCAGGGACTTGAAGGCGATGATCACCAGGCTGGTGCTCGTGGCGGCGCGCATCTCGAGCCCACCCAAGAGCACCAGGGCCGGCACGATCAGGAACCCGCCGCCGACGCCGACCAATCCCGTCAACACACCGACGCCGAGGCCGTCGATGACGACCTTCCAGCGCGCGCGGCGGGCGACCGGCCCCGCCGAGGCCGGGGGCGAGCGGAACATGAAGACCGCCGCGGCCAGCATCACCAGGGCGAACAGGCCCAGCTGCACCGTCCCCGGCACCCAGCGCGAGAGGGCCGCGCCGCCGACGGTGCCGACCATCCCGGGTATGCCGAACAGCGCGGCCGTGCCCCAACGCACGCGTCCGGCCGCGGCCTGGGGCAGTGCGGCCACGAGGCTCACGGTGCCGACCACGAACAGCGAACCCGCCACCGCGATCTTCTCGGGCTGACCCAAACCGTAGTGCAGGATTGGCACGGTGAAGATCGATCCGCCGGAGCCGAGCAGTCCCAGGCTGATGCCCACGATCGCCGCACCGAGGAAGGCTATCCACATGGCTTCGGTCTCCCGTGGCCGGACATCAAGCGCGTCCCTTGAGCATGCCGTGCCAGTAGAACTGCGGCAGGATGTGCCGCTTGAGCTGGTACATGCTCCAGCGCTCCTTCGACTGGTCGAAGGGGAACGTCTCCTGGGGCTGCTTGTCGTAGTCGAACTCAGCCAGGATCAGCTTCCCGCGACCGGTGACCAGGGGGCAGGAGGTGTAGCCGTCGTAGCTCGCCCGCAGCGTGCGACCGTCCAGGGCCGCCAGTAGGTTCGCCGCCAGGACCGGCGCCTGCTTGCGGATCGCGGCGCCCGTCTTGGAGGTCGGCAGGCTCGAACAGTCGCCCAGGGACCACACGTTGGGGAAGCGCGTGTGGCGCAGGCTGTGCTTGTCCACGTCGACCCAACCGGTTGCGTTGGCCAAGGATGACCGCGACACCACGTCCGGCGCGCTCATCATGGGCGTCACGTGGATCATGGCGTAGCGCTCCTCGCTCCGCACACCGGTGTCCAGGTGCTCGAACACGGCCACGCGTTGCTCGGGACGCAGCTCGATCAGCTCCTGGCGGTAGTGCGGCGTGCAGCCGCGCCGCTCCATTACCTTGTCCAGACCCTTGGCGTAGTGCTCCACGGCGAAGGAGTTGGGCAGGGCACACCAGAACTCGACCTGGTAGTCAGCGGGCGACAGCCGCGCGCGGAACTCGTCGTCCGCCAGGTACATGATCTTCTGCGGCGCGCCCCCACACTTGATCGGCGTGCTCGGATGGGTGAACAGGGCCTTGCCGCCCTGGAACTCGCGGATCGTGCGCCAGGTGTCCTCGACGTGCTCGCGGGAATAGTTGGAGCAGATGCCGTACTTGCCGACGTTGCCGGCCAGGCCGGGAATCTGCTCCCAGTCGAGCTGGATGCCGAGGGCCACGACCAGGTGGTCGTAGGTCACCTCGAGACCGTCGGAGGTCCTGACCATGTTCCGCTCGGGGACGATCGCGGTGACCTTGTCCTGTAGCCACTCGACCCCGCGCGGGATCAGGCTGGCCTCCGAGCGCTCGCTCTCGTCGAAGCTGGCCTCCCCACCGCCGACCAGGGTCCACAGGGGTTGGTACCAGTGGCGATCGGAGGGCTCGATCACGCACACGTCGAGCCCGCGCCGGCCGCGCGCGAGCCGGGCGGCGACGCTGATCCCGCCGCTACCTCCTCCGAGGATCACGACGTGATGGTGGCGGGTCGCAGGTCTGGATTCGGTCACGTGATGCTCCGGATGGCGAGGGTTCAGGCGCCGGCGGTGCAGGCGACGCCGTCGTAGGCCTGCATGCCGCCCTGCAGGTCACGCACACGATCGAAGCCGGCGCGCAGCAACAGGCTGGCGCCCAGGGCCGAGCGGTAGCCCGAGCGGCACAGGAGGACCACGTCCCGGTCGCGCGGGATCTCGTCCAGCTGCTCCTCGATGTGGTTCAGCGGGATGTTCAAGGCCCCGTCCAAGTGCCCCTCGGCGAACTCGCTGGCCGTGCGCACGTCCACGAGGAAGGGCGCCTGGTCCGAGTTCAGGGCCGTGCGCAGGCCTGCCACGCAGAGGCGCTCGAAGCGGCCCACCAGCTCGGGCTCCAGGACCCCCTCGAAGCCACCGTCGAGATAGCCCGCGAGCTGGTCCAGACCGACTCGGCCCAGCCGCACCGCTGCCTCCTCCACCTGCTCGCGGTCGCCGACCAGGATGATCGGCGCCTCCAGGTCGAGCACATAGCCCGCCCAGGTGGCGAACTTGCCCGACAGGCCGATGTCGAGGCTGCCGCGCAGGAAGCCGGCGGCGAACTCGTCCGCCTCGCGCAAGTCGACCAGTTGCGCGCCGGCGTTGGCCAGGCGCACGACCTCTTCCAGTCGCAGGGCCCGCAGACCCTGCTCGAGGCTCTGGTCCAGGGTCTTGCGCAGCTTGCGGTTCAGGATCGCGTCGTGGACGAAGTACTTGGGCGCCTCGGGTTGACCCTCGGAGACCAGCTCGATGAAGGCCTGCTTGCTCATCGGCTGCAGGGCGTAGCTGTTCGCCCGCTGCTCGCCGATGGTCGAGACCGTCTCCTTCGACAGGGCCTTGCCACACATGGAGCCGGCGCCGTGGGCCGGGTAGACCAGAGTCTCGTCCGGCAGCTTCATCAGCTTCTCGTGCAGCGAGTCGTAGAGCATCCCGCCGAGTTCCTCGCGGGTGAAGCCGATCGAAGCCAGGAGGTCCGGTCGTCCGACGTCGCCGATGAAGAGCGTGTCGCCGGTCAGGGCGGCATAGGGGACGTCGCCCCCCGCGGCCTCGTCGAAGACCAGGAAGGTCATGCTCTCGGGCGTGTGACCGGGGGTCTGCAGACCCTGGATCCGCACCTTGCCGAGCTGGATCGACTCGCCGTCCGCCAGGCCCATGGACGGGTACTCGGTCTCGCCGCGCGCCGACAGCGCGATCCGCGCCCCCGTGCGGCGCGCGATCTCCAGGTGCCCCGAGACGAAGTCGGCGTGGAAGTGCGTCAGCAGCACGTACTCGATCCGCAGGCCCTTGGCCTTGGCGTCGTCGAGGTACTGCTGCACGTCACGCTGGGGATCGACCACCGCCGCCACTCCGGCCGCTTCGTCGCCGACGAGGTAGGAGGCGTGGGCCAGGCACTGGAGGTAGTACTGCTCGAGGATCATGGGTCTTTCCGTTCAGACAGGGTCGGACGCGGGCTCGCCCCGGGTGGGGTCGGGCCTGCGAGCGAAGTACCAATCGAGGCGTTCGACCCCCGCCTGGGGGGCCCGGTTCGCCTCTTGCACGGTGCGCGGTGGCACCTCCACCACGTCGTCACCCGGCTGCCAGCCTTCGGGCGTCGCCAGACCGGTGTCGGCGCTCATCCGCAGGGCGCGCACCAGCCGCAACAGCTCGTCGATGCTGCGCCCGGTGGTCATCGGGTAGACCTGCATCGCGCGCACCATCCCGTCCGGGTCGATCACGAACACGGCGCGCACCGACGCACACTCGCTCTCGCCGGGGTGCACCATCCCGTAGAGCCGTGCGACGGCCATGGAGGCGTCGTCGATGATCGGGAACTCGACCCGCACGCCGAACTTGTCCTCGATCGCTCGCACCCAGGCGATGTGGGCATAGGTGCTGTCCACCGAGAGCCCCAGAAGCGCGCAGTCGAGCGCGTCGAACTGCGCCTGGGCGCGGGCCAGGGCGACGAACTCCGAGGTGCAGACCGGGGTGAAGTCCGCCGGGTGGCTGAACAGCAAGAGCCAGCGGCCGGCGTAGTCCTCCAGCGCCCGGGGACCGTGGGTCGTGTCGGCCATGAAGTACGGCGCCGGTTCGTTGAGCCGGGGCAGGGCGAAGGGGATCGAAGCGTGGCTTTGCATGGACCGAGCTTGGCTGGGCAGCCGGGTCAGTCCAAGAGCCGTGCCAAGCCTTCCGACGACTCGGGCAACCGGCCACAAGGGCCTCGCACGTCGCCACTTCCGACAGCGCGGGCGAAGTCCCGCAGATCGCCGCTGGCGTTGCGTTCACCCCTGTCGACGGCCGCGGGCGTTCAGGGGGTTAACGCCCCGCTGCGGGCGTCAGCGGCCGCGGAAGATGCCCTGGTCGAGTCGGAAGTTGCGGATCTTCTTCCACAGGGTCACGCGGCTGATGCCCAGGGCCTCGGCGGTCGCCGTGCGGTTCCAGGCGTGGCTCTCGAGCGCGCGCAGGATCCGATCCCGCTCCGCGTCGGACCCGGCCTCGAGTCCCAGGGCGCCGATCTGGGGTGCGACCTGGCGTCCCTCGCGCCGCAACTCCGTCGGCAGGCAGGCGGGGGTGAGCTCATCGCCGTCGCACAGGACGAAGGCGTGCTCGAGGGCGTTGCGGAGCTCGCGCACATTGCCGGGCCAACTGTGGGCCAAGAGGGCGCGCTGGGCGTCCTCGCCGATGGTCGGCGCCGGACGCGCGTGGTCGCGGGCCAGGGCCTCGACGAGCGCCCGTGCGATCGGCAACACGTCCTCGCGCCGCTCGCGCAGGGGCGGCATGACCACCTCGAAGACGCAGATGCGGTAGTAGAAGTCCTCGCGCAACCGGCCGCTCTCGAGGTCGCGCGCCAGGTCGCGGTTGGTGGCGGACACCAGTCGCACATCGACCGGGATCGAGCGGTCGCTGCCCACCGGTCGCACTTCGTGCTCCTGCAGGGTTCGCAGCAGGCGTACCTGGAGTTCCGCGGCCAGCTCGCCGATCTCGTCGAGGAACAGGGTGCCCCCGTGCGCCTGCTCGAAGACTCCGGCGCGGTCGCGCTCGGCTCCTGTGAAGGCGCCGCGCACGTGGCCGAACAGCTCCGACTCGAGCAGGGCCTCGGGGATCGCCGAGCAGTTGATCGCCACGAACGGTCCAGCGGCGCGCGGACTCCAGGCATGCAGGGCGCGGGCGGCCAACTCCTTGCCAGTGCCCGACTCGCCGCGGATCAGGACCGTGACCTCGGACTCCGCCGCCCGGCGCAGCCGACGTAGCGCCTCGCGCAGGGCGCGGCTGTCACCGGCGATCCCGACCTCGCCGCCCTCACCGGCGGGCACCGGCGTGAGCACACCGATCCAAGGCGCTGCGGCGGCGCCGGTGACGGGTGCGAAGCGCGCGACGAAGCGCGCCCCGGCCTGGGCTCCGGCGCCCAGATGCCAGACCCGCTCGAAGGGCGTGCGGTCGCCCGTGCCAGCACGCTCGCGCAGGCTCGCGCCCAAGCGCCCGGGCCCCGCGTCGAGGGGATCGATCGCGCGGCCGACCACGTCGGCCGCCGCCAGACCAGTTCGGCGCGCCGCCTCCTCAGACCAACCGCGCACGCGCCCCTGGGCGTCGACCACGAACACCGCGCGCCCGAACAGCGCGCCGACCGCGTCGCCCACGCCCGGCAGGAGCGCATCGATCGAGGTGCCTGGGCCGCTGGCGCGCATGGACGGAGGATAGCCCTGCGCGCCGCCGGGGCCCCATGCCCTGTGTCGTCCGGCGGCGATCGTCGGCCGGCGGCCCGGGTCGGAGACCCCCGACCCGGGCGCATCGGCCGGAAGGGACCCGCCTACTCGCTGGCGAGGCCGTCCAGAACCGCCGACAACTCCGCCAGGGCGCCAGCCGCCGGCGTTGGCAGGACCGGCAGGGTCAAGAGGTCGACGTTCTCGGTCGGGTCGAGCAGCAGGTTGTAGAGCTCCTCGCCGCCGTCGTCGCGGCGGATCAGCTTGAAGCCGGTGTTGCGGATGGCGATGCCCGACTCGAGGGCGGCGCCCGCGATCAGGCCGCCGCTCGCCAGGCTGGTGGTGGCGGGACCGACTCCGGCGGTGCCGAGCCCGCCGCCGAGGGGCCCGCCGCCCCCACCGCCGGGCAGGTTCAAGATCGACTGGGAGAGAACCCACTCGCGCTGGGGCAGGGCCACCGGTTGCACCACGTAGGGCAGCATGCTGACCGAATCGATCAGCCGCTCGTCGGGCAGCGCTGCGACCCAATCGGCGCCGAGCAGCTCGAGCACCGTCGCAAACAGGTCCGACACGTCGACCAGCGCCGAGACCTGGCGCCCGGGCGCGGCGACCTGCGCGCCGCTGACGATCAGGGGCACGCGGATGCCGTTCTGATAGAGCGAACCCTTCGAACGCTCGGGGTCGTAGGGCGGCAGCACCACGTCGCCGGTCGTGCCGTTGTCACCGACGACGATGATCGTGGTCGCCGCCAACGCGGCCGGGTCCATCTGCGCCAACAGGCGCCCGAGCTCGGTGTCCATGGCCTCGACCATGGCGTCGTAGAAGGGCACCGGGTCCGACTCGGGATCGACGTCGGGCAGCACTTGGCCGTGCAGCTCGGCCGGCGGCGCGTGAAACGGCGTGTGCGGCGCGTTGAAGGCCAGGTAGCAGAACCACGGGCTCGTCTGCTGTGCGATCCAGGCCCCCGCGGCGTCGACGGCGGCGGTGGTCGCGTAGGTGGTCGACAGGTCCGTCTGAGTGTCGACGGTTTGCGGCCAGAACTCGTAGTCGAAGGGCCCGGCGAGGGCGCCGAGATTGGAGCCCGCCCAGTGGTCGAAGCCGCGGCGCAGGGGATCGACGCTGCCGCCGGCGATGTCCGCCAGGTGCCACTTGCCGATCGCCGCCGTGGCCACCTGCGCTCCGCCCTGGGCCGCCGCCAGGTCGAGGATGCTGGCGATGGTCAGCTCGTCGGGGGGCAGGGGCGGGCCGAAGGGGATCGCCGTGCCGACGCCGGTGCGGAAGGGATAGCGACCGGTCAAGAGCGTCGCGCGCGTGGGCGAGCAGACCGGGCAGCTCCAGGCGTTCTGGAACTGAACGCCCTGCGCGGCGAGGGCGTCGAGGGTCGGAGTCGGCGGCGGCGGCGATTGCGGGTCGTACAGGCCTACCTTGTCGGTGCCGAGGTCGTCGGCGATCACCAGCAGGACGTTCTGTGCCGGAGCCGTGGCCGCCAGCAGGGCGACGGTGAACAGGGGCGCGAGGGCGAAGGTTCTCATGGTGGGGCTTCTCGTCGAAGGGGACTTCTCGGAAGGAATCGGAGTCGGACGACGTGGGATCCCCGCGAGGTGCGGACAGACCTCTGACCCGGATGCGTCGTCTGATCGGCAACGGGCGGCCGCCGAGTGATTGCGGCCGATTCGGCTCAGCGCCGCAGCACGCGCCGCCCGGGTGCGTGGTGCGACGCACGCTCGACGAGCGCGGGATCGAAGGCGACGTCCAGCCGCTCGAGCTCGAAGACCCAAGCGCCTGCGGAGCTGTCGACGTCGCGTTCGAGGCGCGCGGTGAAGAGCTCGCCTTGGCTATCGAGCTGCAACTCGAAACGGTCGGGGCCTGGGGGCGCCGAGGATCGGCGCACACCGCTCAAGCAGCGCTCGCTTCGATCCAAGCTCAGCTCGAAGTCTTCCGAACAGGCTCGCAGCAGGGTCAGGACATCCACGTAGGGCAGGCTCGCGCCGTGCTCTTCGAGCCTCTCGAGCAGACGCGAGCGCTGGTCGGTCTCGATCATCGGCAGGGCCTCGAGCGCCGGAACGAACCAGGCGCCGTCCTGGTCCGCGCCGGCCCACAGGTATCCGCCGAAGGGCGCCGCGACCTTGATCGCGAAGGCGTCGGCGCCGCCCGTGAAGAGCTCCGCCCGGCGCACGACTTCGCCCGAGCCCGCCCGCCGCAACACGGCGGCGAAGGCGCGCGCCTCCGACCGTTCCGCACGCTCCAGGGCGCGGGTCAGGGCGGCTTGGGCGCTGGACGCACCCGGCCCGACCAGGATCAAGAGCCCCAGCCCGACGGCGACCAGCAACCCCGCCGCCGAGGCCACAAGGCCCCAGCGCCGTTGCCCGGGCGCCTTCGTCCCGGTCGCACCATCGCCGAAGCGCAGGCGTTGCAGCGCCACCTCCACCGCGCGTCGGTCGTCCTCGATGACGCCGAGGGCGCGCTCGAGCAGGCCGTCGACCCAGAGGACCTCGGCTTGGACGCGCGCATTGCTCACCTCGGCCTCGATCGTGAAGCCGTCCAGGTCGAGCGGCGTGCGCCGCTCACCGTCGTGATCTCGGTCGTCCATCAGAGCACCCCCTGGGCGGCCAGCTTCGTCGTCACGCAGTCGTGCAGCCGCGCGCGCACGCGCTGCAAAGACTTCTTGGTCGACTCCAGGCTGCGGCCCAGTCCGCGCGCCAACTCCGCGCCCCGCCGGCCCTCACGGTAACGCTGATCGACGACCGCCCGTTGCTGCGCGGGCAGGCCTTCGAGGCACGCGCGCAGGGCCGCCAGCTCGAGCTCCATGCGCTCGACCTCGGCCTGCGCCGGCGCGTCGAGCAGGCCCTCGAGCTGATCGAGCACGCTGGGGTCGACGATCACGCCTCGCCGGCCGAGCGCGCGTTGGCGCGCCAGGACCAGGTTGCGCCCGATCCCCCGCAGCCAGGGGCCGAACGAGCGGTCCGGATCGAAGCTCTCGAGCCGCCGCCAGGCCACCAGCAGCGTCTCCTGCAACAGCTCCTCGCGGGCCTGGGGGTCGCGCTCCACCGCGCCGAGGAACAGGCGCAGGCGCGGGCCGTGCTCGCGCACCAGGGCCTCGAACAGGGCGCGCCCCACCTGGGGCGTTCGATCGATGCGGTCGGACTCGTTCAAGGGGCTGGGTTCCATCGTGTCTCCGTCCGACCGGTTGTCTTCACCGGGCGAAGGGGGACAGGGTTTCGCAGGAAATCGCTTCGGGGTGGCGACGGCCCGATGGGCGCTGGGGGCCTCACCGGGGCATCCGGGGCCCGCGGTCCGCCCCCAGCCCTGTGGGCGCCGGGCCGGCGGGAACCTCGCCCGCCCCGGTTCGGCCCTCGGGGGTAGGCTTGCTCGGGATCTCCATGTATCGCGAGGGCCCTGCCCTGCCCTCCAAAAGTGCCAATGAAGCTCGTCCAGCGACTGCAGAACGTCCTCCCCACCGCACTCCTGACCGTGACCGCAGTCCTCGGCTCCGCCGCCGTATCAGCGGCTCAGTGCGGCTGCTGGGAGATCCAGGACTCGACCGACGGCAGCAACCTCACCGGACGCCACGAAGCCGCCTACGTGGAGTTCGGCGGCCAGCTCTACCTGATGGGCGGGCGCGGCTTCCGGCCGGTGGAGCGCTTCGACCCGGTCACGGAGACCTGGACCAACCTCGGCTTCCCGCCGCTGAAGATGCACCACTTCCAGCCGGTGGTGTGGGGCGATCGGATCTGGGTCCTGGGCGCATTCGAGGGCGACTTCCCCAACGAGACGCCGATCCCGAACATCTGGATCTACGACCCGGTCCTGAACACCTGGGCGCAGGGCCCGGCCATGCCCGTGGCGCGCAACCGCGGTTCGTCGGCCGCGGCCGTGTACCACGACCAGATCTACCTGGTGGGCGGCAACACCATGGGCCACAACGGCGGCTACGTGCCGTGGCTCGATCGCTACGACCCGGCGCTGAACACCTGGACCGTGCTGCCGAACGCGCCCCACGCCCGCGACCACTTCACCACCGCGGTGATCGGCAACAAACTGATCGCCGCCGCGGGGCGGCAGACGACCCAACCCAACCCCTTCGTGGGCACCGTCGGCCCCGCCGACATCTTCGACCTGACCGCCGGCACGTGGAGCACCGCGCCGGAGCCGATCCCCACCCAACGCGCCGGCACCATGACCGTGGCGCGCGGCGAGCACCTGATCGTGGTCGGCGGCGAGAGCACCGTCGAGGCCCACGACGAGGTCGAGGCCCTGGACGTGGGCACCCTCGAATGGGTCGACCTGCCCAAGCTGCTGATCGGTCGCCACTCCGGTGGCGCGGTGATCCTGGGCGACACGGTCTACGCAGCCAGCGGCGCGGGGGCACCCGGCGGCAATCCCGAGCTCAAATCCCAGGAGAAGTTCGTGGTGACCGGTTCCCTGGGCACCTCGGCCTCGAACCTCGTGACCAACGGCGACCTCGACGCGGGGCTCGGCGGATGGACCTCGAACGGCACGGTCGCCTTGGCCGCGATGGGCGGCATCGCCGCGCCGTCGATCGAGATCCAGAGCGGCTCGGCCTCGAACCTCGCGACCGCGGTCGCGCGGGAGACCTACACCCTGCGCGGGCTGTTCCAACGCTCCGGGGCCGGCAGCGCCGAGGCGCGCCTCGAGTTCCTGGACGCCGGGTCGGGCCTGCTGGGCCAGGCGAGCTTGCCCCTCGCCGTCGCGGGCGATTGGACCTCCTTCACGCTCGTCGGCACCAGCCCCCTGGGCACGACCCAGATGCGCGCGGTCTTCAGCGCCACCGGCGCCGCGACCCTGCGCGTGGACGACGTGGTGCTGATGGACAAGCCCGCCGAGCTGAACCTGTTCGGCAACCCGGCCAACCCCCTGGCCCTGCTCGGCTCGACCAACGGACCGGCCATCGGCCAGACCTGGGACCCGCGTATCGATCACACGAGCTTCGCTCCGGCCGGGACGATCGACATCCTCGGCGTCAGCGCGGTGCTCCTGAACCTGCCCTCGATAGACGGGACGATCATGGTCCCGCCCGTCGGCCCGGCCTTCTTCGTGCAGTTCCCGGGCGTGCCGTTCGCGGTCCAGATCCCGAATGACCCGGTCCTGATCGGGATCAAGCTGTTCGCCCAGGGTGCGACGATCGACTTCATCAACCTGCCGCTGACCAACGCCCTGGAAGTCACGATCCAGTCGTAGGCCCTCCGGGAGTCGCAACAGGGCTCGCCCACAGCGGTCGAGTTCGCGGCGCCCACGCTCCCCGTTCCAAGGGATGCCGGAGCGCTTGGCCCGCTTCCCGGCGGGTCGACCGGCGCTGCGTGGTGCGGCCGGCGAGCCCGGTGGCGCGGTGGCCGAGGGCTCCCGAGCCCCAGGAAGTGAGCGAGCGGTGCCTCGATCGGACGCGAAGACGGCGGCGGTGAGATCGACTCCGACAAGCGGCTCTCCGGCGGAACCTGCGCCGAAGCCCGAGCGAGAGACGTCGTCGGCGGGTCGGCCGGCGAGCCGGCCCCTACTGCGCTCCATCACCGGCGCCACAACGGCCGGGATGCGGCGAACCGCAGGCCTGCTGACGGGGGCCGATGGCGGGCCGCGGCCGATCCAGGTGGCCGCCCTCTCGGAGCAGTTCTTCTGCACCCTGCGCGCCTCGTTCAAGCGCCTTCCCGAACCGGCGGAACAGGACGCGGTGCGTCGCAGGCTGTGGCTCGATGTGGAGCAACTCCTGCACGAGGCCGCGGACTCCGGAGCGAGCTGGGACCACGCCTACCAGGTCGAGCAGTACCTGGTCGACCTCTACGACCCCATGACCCTGGGGACCGAGTTGCGCGTGCGGCTGTTGGAGGCGGATTCGACCCTCTCCCCCGAACTCAGCGCCTGGTACCAAGCCGAAGTCGTCACCGCCGGCACCGACGCGGCTGCCCAGCGCGCCGTCTTGAGTCGGCTCGTGAACGATCTGCAGTGGCGCTACAAGATGCGCGAGACCCGCCGCGGCTTCACCCAAAGGATCACGCGCAACACGGCCTTCCTGTTCGTGGCCAGCATCGCCCTGTTCGTGGCCGTGCTCGGACTCTCGATGGAGTGGGACCGCCTGGCCGGCAGTTGGCTGGACGAGGTCGTGCTCTCGATCGGCGCCGGGGCCTTCGGCGCCGGCTTC
Source organism: Engelhardtia mirabilis (assembly GCA_007751255.1). Lineage (GTDB taxonomy): Bacteria > Planctomycetota > UBA1135 > UBA1135 > Engelhardtia > Engelhardtia mirabilis. The sequence goes on along the minus strand of CP036296.1, from coordinate 1,562,747 downwards.
AGCATGATGCTGGGTCTCAATCAGCGCTTGGGCGACAGCGGCCTCGACAACCTGAAGCTGCTCAGCAACCGCTGGATCATGGGCTCACGCGTGCTCGTCGGCGCGGGCGCGGCGCTGATCCTGATGTACCTGATGAAGTCCTCGCTGCTGTCGGGTTCGATCATCCCCGACATCGACGGCGCTTCCGACAGCTCGATCGGCGCCATGTCGACGGGCTTGATCGGTCCCCCGCCCCCGGGTGAAGAGCAGGGTCAGGGCGCCCCGGATTCCCGGGCGCCGCTCTCGTCCGAAAGCGTCGCCCTGCTGGTGGCCTGGTGCTTCATCGCGGGCTTCTCCGAGAAGCTCGTGCCTTCGATCCTCGCGCGGGCCGAGAGCAACCTGAAGGGCGGCGAGCCCCCGGGCGCGGGTCAGCCCATGGTCGCGATGGTTCGGCCGGTGACCGTTCCGACAGCGCTCGACGACCCGTCCGATGACGGCGACCTGGACGAGTTGGAAGATGGCGCTGAGCCCGAGACCACCATCGAGCCCGCCGCGGCGACAGGTGCGCCCAAGCTTCCTCCGCAATAGTCACGGCGAGCCCAGCGTCGCGAACTCCGCTGGGGCGCGAGCTGCACGACACCGACGCGACTGGTGAGCGCGGCTTGCGGCGCCACCCCGGCGAAACCGGTCCCGGCGCACGCCAGGTGAGCGACGTTGGCTGCGCCCGCGGGGGGCGATTGGTCAACCGAATCCACTGGGGCTCTCGGACCGCGTGCGGCAGCAGCCCGACATCCGCCCTGGAAGTCGCGCTCGAGTGCCGGGGCGCAGGGCGAGACCTCGTCTGGCACCTTCGGCGACCCTCCCGAACCAAGTCGATTTCGGGCGCGGGCCAACGGATTCTCGAAGACGCCCTGCTCGCCGGCGAGAAACTCCTTTCGAGCCCGAGCGTGCGCGCGTGGGCCTCGGCACGCGAGCGAAACGGGCCCCAGGCGCGATAGCCGTAGTTCGCCGCGCTAGTCGGTCTCCACGGCCGGGCTACGCCGCCGCGCCCGTCGCCGACCGCCGCTTGCTCGTCATGGCTCCGGTCGCCGCTCCGCCGACGGACCGCGGGGTAGTTTTCTGCGTGGCGGAGGGGGAACCGCCCGCGGACGAGTCGGTTGTTGCAACCAGGGGGTACGCAGCCCGGCACGGCGCGGATCGATCGCGGACCCCCGACCCGAGTGACACCGGGGAGAGCCAACCAGAACCGATTCGGAGGCTCTCATGAGATTTCATTTCGAACTGATCGCGGCCCTCGTGGGGGCCGGCACCCTGGCCCTCTCCAGCGACGCGGCGGCGGGCCAACGGACGCAGGGGCCCGCACCCGACGACCGCTCCCCGGTCCAGCGCGGCGACCGGGTTCCGCCCGCGGTGCCCGAGGTCTTGGACGCTTCGGGCCAAGCAGCCCGGTTCCCACTCGAGTTTCGCGCGATCGACGGCGTGGGCAACTCGGGGCAGCCGCGTTGGGGAGCGAGCGGCGCGCACCTCGCCCGACTGGCACCGCCGGACTACGCCGACGGCGCCTCGTCCCCGGCCGGCGCCGACCGCCCGAGCGCGCGCCTGATCAGCAACCTGGTTTGCGCCCAGGGCAGCGCCGACCGACCCAACGACCAAGGCCTGTCCGACTTCGTCTGGCAGTGGGGCCAGTTCCTGGACCACGACCTGACCGAGACACCGGTCACCGACCCGGGTGAGCCCTTCGAGATCGAGGTGCCGGCGGGCGACCCCTGGTTCGACCCTGACGGAACCGGCGCGGTGACCATCCCCCTGGATCGCTCCGCCTATCGCCTGGTCGAAGGGGTGCGCGAGCAGCTCAACAACATCACCGCGGCGATCGACGGATCCCAGGTCTACGGCTCCGATGCGGGGCGCGCACGGGCCCTGCGGACCCTCGACGGTACCGGTCGCCTCGCGACCAGCTCCGGCGACCTGTTGCCCTTCAACTCGCTCGGTCTCGACAACGCTCCGACCTCGGCAGCTCCGAGCTTCTTCCTCGCAGGCGACATCCGCGCCAACGAGCAGGTCGGCCTGACGGCCATGCACACGCTGTTCGTCCGCGAGCACAACCGCGTGGCCACGCTGGTGGGCACGCGCCTGCCCTTCCTGACCGGCGACCAGCGCTACCAGTTCGCCCGCGCGATCGTCGCCGCCGAGCTGCAGGCCGTGACCTACGGCGAGTTCCTGCCCCGCCTGCTGGGGGCCGACGCCCTGCCGCCCTACGCCGGCTATCGCCCGGACGTGGACCCGACGGTGACGAACGTCTTCGCCACCGCCGCCTATCGGGTCGGACACACGATGCTCTCCGACCGCATCCTGCGCCTGGACGCCGATGGACTCGAGCACCCGGCCGGTCACCTGCCCCTGGCCAAGGCCTTCTTCGCTCCGCGCGAAGTCGCGACCCACGGCATCGAGCCCGTGCTGCGCGGCCTGGCTGCCCAGCGCGCTCAACAGGTCGACGTGATGGTCATCGATTCAGTGCGAAACTTCCTCTTCGGCCCCCCCGGCGCGGGAGGCTTCGACCTGGCGTCGCTGAACATCCAGCGCGGTCGCGACCACGGCCTGCCGAGCTACAACGGCATCCGTCGCGCCCTCGGCCTGGCCCCGGCCACGAGCTTCGGCGAGGTCTGCATCGACCCGGTCGTGGTCGCGCGCCTCGAGGCGGCCTACGGCGACGTCGAGCGGCTCGACGCCTGGGTCGGGCTGCTGGCCGAGCCGCACCTGCCCGGTGCCTTCGTCGGCGAGACCCTGGCCCAGGTCCTGCGCGACCAGTTCACCCGCCTGCGCGACGGCGACCGCTTCTGGTACGAGTCCTACCTGCCGTCGTACCTGGCGGACGAGATCTCCGGCGTGACCCTGGCGCAGATCATTCGGCTCAACACCGACATCGGCGACGAGTTGCCGGACGACGTCTTCGCGCCCTTTGCCGCCACGGCGAAGTCCACGGGGGCTCGCGGACTGAACAGGGGTGCCAAGCTCCTGTTCCCGGACTGAGGCCTCGACCCTGGGCGCCGCGCCACAAGGGCCGCGGCCGCCAGGGCTGAGAGTGCTCCGCCCAGCGGCAAACGATCCTTCGCAGCCAACCACAACGGGCTGCGCAAGATGCCCCGTGCCCGCGGCTGGTGGAACCACTGGCCTGGCCCTCGACGGGAAGCTGCGGCGTGAGCAGGGTGACCTCGGCTGGGCGGGTGTGCGGGCCGGCGCCCTGTGCGGCCCGGTGCCGCAGTCGCTGGGGCTCGGCGATCGCTCCGTGAACCCGGCGCGGCCTGATTGGGTTGCCGCGGCGGCCGCAGGGAGCCCGCCCCGAATGCACGGGACCCCGCGGCCGATCGGATGGCCGCGGGGTCCCCTTGCCATGGGTCGATTACCGGAAGAGCCCGTCGAGCTCGAGCAGCAGCGTCTCGCCGTTGTTGTCGTCGACGCCGTCGTTGTCGTTCACGACGAAGGTCGTGCCGCCGACGATCGCGAGCCCTTCGAGCTTCTCGGGGATCGGCCCGGCGCTGGCGTCGAAGGCGCCGTCCGCCAGCAGGTCGCTGACGAGGGTCTTGGCGAGCAGCGGGAAGCTCGCGCCCGGCCCCTCGGGGACGAAGGTCACGCCGGCGACGGAGATGCGGTAGAGGCGCTTCACCGCGGCATCGGGACCGGCCTGGTTGTCGCGCTCGATCAGGGCGAAGTCACCGCCACCGAGGGCCGTCAGGTCCGAGAGACCGACCCAACCGCCGTTGGGCGAGGCGACCGCGTCGAGGGGGTAGTAGGCGAAGGACCAGCTCGCCGAGAGGGTGTCGTAGCGGCCGATGCGGACGCGATCGGAGGGATCGCCGGCCGCCTGCCAAGCGCGCTGGAAGGCGACGTAGAGCACGTCCCCGTCCACGGCCACGCCCTCGAAGCCGAAGCGCAGTTGGTTCTGGATGACTTCCAGGGGCAGCTGCACGACCTGGACGATGGTCCCGTCGGCGGCGACCTCGATCAGCAGGTTGGGCGACTCGAAAGGGCGGTCCGTGGGATCGCTGACGCCGCCGACCAGGTTGCCGGTGCCCTCGGAGGCGAGCCAGAAGCCGCCGTTCGTGGACAGCGCGATGCCCTCCGGGTCCAGGTTGACCGTGCCGTCGCCGTTGATGAGCGACGCGGGGTCGAAGTCGTCGGTCCCGGGCAGTTGCAGCTTCAGCGCGTCGAGCGAGGCGGCGAGCACGCCGTTCGTGTCCACCAGGGGCAGCTCGTCGGTGATCAGCGCCGGCGTCAGGCTGTGGTCGACGGTGTAGATGCGGCTCTTGCGGTAGAAGCTGTCGTGGATCGTGTGGAGGGTGTCCGCCCCCTCGCCCGCGACCAGACCGGAGAGGGCGCCCCACGGGATCGGGACACTGGTGCCCGCGTGGTTGGCGGAGGTCACCGTGGGGTAGCTCGCCGTCGCGCCGAGCTCGTAGACCATGACCGTCGAGCGGATGCCGTCGTCGCGCGCGTCCGCCTCGTTGGCGACCACGAACAGGCCCCGCTCGGGGATCGCGACGATGCCTTCCGGCGCGACGCCAGTGGGCAGCACCTGGCGCAGGACCGGCGCCGACACGCCGAAGAGGGGCGTGGCGACGAGCTCGTACACGGCCACGATGTTGGCCCGCTCGCTGCCCACGAAGAGCAGGCGCTGGGACCCGAACTGGGCGTACTCGACCGACTCGGGCTCGGAGCCCTTGTTCTCGGAGCGATCCTCGGGGTAGTGCCCGAGGCGCGCGGCGAGCTGGTCGAAGGCGGCGCCGGGACCGAACTGGGGCAGGCCGAAGACGCTCCAGTTGGTGAAGCCGCGGCTGCCGCCGAACAGGTCACCCTCGTCCGCGGTGGCGAAGGTCAGGTTGGAGGTCCAGACCACCCCGTCGGGCTCGCGCGGCACGCCGGTCAGGGAGCCGGTCTGCTCGATCAGGTCGTTCTCGTCGATGTCGACCCCGTCCAGGTCGACGGTGCCGGCCGAGAAGCCGCCCAGCACGGCGCCGGAGGCCAGGTCGACGAAGGCCACGTAGTTGTTCTCCTGCAGCGTGACCACCGCGATGTTGAGCGCGCTGATGTCCACGAACTCCGGCTCCGGATCCTCCGGGAACAGGTCCGGCACGCCGACCAGGTCCACCGTGCGGGTGGTCCAGGCGGCCGGGGCGCCGACCAGGTCGACGATCACCAGGAAGCCCGCGGGCGCCTGGGGCGGCTCGCCGTTGCCCAGATCCTCGTCGCGCTCGTTCTCGATCGCCACGATCGCGTAGCGCCCGTCGGGGCTGACGGCCACCGAGTCCGGCTGGCCGCCGAGGGGGATCGTGCGCACGATCTGGCGCGTGGTGATGTCGATCACCTCGAGGTTGCCGGAGGTCTTGACGAAGTCCGCGCTGGTGTTGACCGCGGCCAGGGCCCAGCGGCGGCGCACGGCGACCGAAGTCGGCTCGCCGCCCACGGCGACGACGCCGCCGGCGACCGGGTTGTGGGGATCGGCGATGTCGATGAAGCCGATCGAGCCCGTGGCGCTGTCGGTGTAGATCAGCACTTGGCCACGGTTGGCGTAGGTGACGATCTCGGCCACGGTCTCCTGGTCGACGCTGGTGTTCTGGAACACCTCGAAGCTGGAGACGCGGCGGAAGAGGCTGTCGGCGCCGACCGGCGCTGCGCTCTGGGCGGAGGCGGAGGCCAACAGGGATACGGACGCGGCGACGAGGGTCGCGCTCTTGGACAGACGCATGGTTCCGGGGGCTTGGGTGGGGATCCGCGAAGGCGGCGTGCGGACTGTTCGCACCGCCGCCGGGCCGCTGCGCGGGACGTCATGTCCGACCGCGGGGCCCATTCGCGCGAGAGGTTAGGAGCCGTCCCCAGGCCCCCGATCAGGACCACGTCAATGCAATGCGAAGACCCGCGCGGCGTCAGTCGAACAGGTGCTCGAGCCGCAGTAGGACCGTCTCGCCGCTCGAGACCTCGACCCCGTCGTTGTCGTTGGCGAGCAGCGCTGCACCGCCGGGATGCAGAGCCAGGCCCTCGAGTTTCTCCGGGATCGGACCGCCAGTTGCGCCGAAGCTCCCGTCGCGAACAAGGTCCAAGACCAGGTGCTTCTCGAGCACTGGCAGAGCTCCCGCGCCATCGGCGACGAAGGTCACCCCTTCGATCCCGAAGCGGTAGATGCGTTTGATGCGCGCATCGGTGCCGGCCCGGCCGTCGCGCTCGATCACGGCGAACTCGCCCCCATCCAGGGCCGTCAGTTCGGACAGGCTCGACTGACCACCGGCGTGGGCGGAGCGCTCGTCGAGCGGGTAGTGGGCGAAGCTCCAGCCGCCGAGTGCGCGGTCGTAGCGCCCGATGCGTGCCATGGACTCGCCTTCCAGGCGCCGCTGGAAGGCGACGAAGAGTGCGCCGCGATCCGCGGCGACGCCCTCGAAGACTCCGCCGTCCTGCCTCGAGACCAGCGACGCGGGCAGCGGCACGACGTCGACCACGGCACCGTCGCTGTCGACCTCGATCAGCAGGTCGGGCAGCTCCAGGGGTTCGTCGGGCGCATCGACACCGTCGACCAACCGGCCGCGCCCCTCGGACGCGAGCCAGAAGTGGCCGTCCTCCCCCAGGGCGATGCCCTCCAGGTCCAGGCGGACCGCACCGTCGCCACCGACGATCAGCGCCGGGTCGAGGGCGGCGGCTCCGGGTAGCACGGACTTCAGCGCCCACAGAGCCGCCACCAGAACTCCCTCGCTGTCGTTCAGCGCGATCTCGGCATCGATCGTCGGCGGCTGGGTACGCAGGTCGATCCGCAGGACGCGAGCCGGGCCCATTGCGCGGTCGGGCACGGCCCAGGCGACCTGGCCGTCGCCCTCCGGATCGGCGGCGAGGCCCGAGAGGGCGCCCCAGGGGATCGGTCCCGCCCCGCCAGGTCGGTCGGCCGAGACCAGCGTCGGGTAGCTCGGCTCGGCTCCGAGGCCGTAGACCATGATCGACGAGCGCAGACCGTCCGCGCGCGAATCGACTTCGCTGGCGACCACGAACAGGCCGCGCTCGGGAATCGCCAAGAGCCCCTCGGGTCCGGCACCGGTGGGCAGGACCTGATGCAGCCGCGGCTGCGCCGCGGCCAGGCGCGACTCGGCGTCGAGCTCATAGACGAAGACCAGGTTCGCGCGCTCCGCCCCCACGAACAAGAGGCGCCGATCGCCGAACTGGCCGAACTCGATGCCCTCGGGCTCGCAGCCCTTGTTCTCCGAGCGGTGCTCGGGGTACTGCCCCACCCGCGCGGCGGCGCGGTCCAGAGCGTTGCCCGCCTCGAACGTCGTGCGCCCGAAGACCGACCACAGAGTGAAACCCCGGCTGCCTCCGAACAGGTCGCCCTCGTCCGCCGTCGCGAACGTCCAGTCCGAGGTCCAACCCACCGCGTCGGGCTCGCGCGCGACGCCGGTGAGTGAGCCGGTCTGGTCGATCTGCCCATCCTCGACCGTGTCGACGCCGTCCAGGTCGACGGTCCCCGCCGACAGGTCGCCGACGACCTCGCCCGAGGCCAGGTCGACGAAGACGATGGCGTTGTTCTCCTGCAGCGTGACCACGGCCACATTGCGGGCGTTGATGTCGACGAACTCCGGCTCGGGATCCGCGGGGAACAGCTCGGCCACGCCGACCAGCTCTACCCGCCGCGTGGTCCAGTCCGCCGGCTCTCCGACGATGTCCACGATCATCAGGTAGCCGGCCGGACTCTGGGGCGGTTCGCCGTTGCCCAAGTCCTCGTCGCGCTCGTTCTCGATCGCCACGATCGCAAAGCGCCCGTCGGGACTGACCGCCACCGAGTCCGGCTGTCCGCCCAGGTCGATGCGCCGCTCGATGCGGCGGCTGGCGACTTCGATCACCGCCAGGTCACCGGTCGGCGCGGCGTAGTCCTCGCCCGTGTTCACCGCTGCCAAGGCCCAGGGACCCGCGACCGCCACCGAGGTCGGCTCGCCCCCCACCGCCACGACCCCCAGCGGCGCAGGCGCGCTCGGGTCGGCGATGTCGACGAAGCCGATGTTGCCGGTGGCGCTGTCGGTGTAGACGAGCACCTGCCCGCTCGCCGCGGCCGCGACGATCTCCGCCACCGTCTCGACCCCGACGTCGGTGTTCTCGAAGGCCGAGAAGGTGGACAGCCGATGGAAGTAGGTCTCGGCCTGCGCCTGGGCGCCCGAGAGCGACGAACTGGCGACGAGAGCGGCTAGGAGGAGCGTGGTCATGGCTTGGTCGGAGTTGCGAGTCCGGTGCGCCATTCGACTAGGCGCCGACCATGGCGGGATCGACGGCCTTCGCCGCGCCACCCCAGAGACGAGTCGCCGCGGTCCACGCCTCACCGTCGCGCGATGCGACCGGCCGCCCCGTCGCCCGTCACGGACGGACAGCCCACCCCTGCGTCAGGGCGCGGCCGTGCCGCGCAGGCGCACTTCGGAGAGTGAAACCGCGCTGCTCACGTGGGTCTGGCCGAAGGGCAGCTTGGCGTAGGTCGCGAGCACGGTGAAGCGCACCGCCAGGGTCCCGGGCCAATCCACGTCGATCACCTGGGGCGGAACCACGTCGCGCGGCGGCCCCTGGACCAGGGCCAGCTCACCGCGGTCGTCCCAAACGACGCCGTCGACCGACGTCTCGACGCCGATGCGCCGGATCGACTCCAGGTTCTTCCACTCGATGCCGGGAACGATCTCGTCGTTGCGGCCGTTCCACAGCTCGACCTGCACCACGTCGTAGGGGGCGGGAAGGTCCAGGGTGAATGTCTCGGGGACGCCCGACGGACCGAGGACATCGGGACCATCGACGACCACCTGATCGAAGGGCTGGGAGCGCCAGGCCAGGGGCGCGACCGTTTCGTCGTCGTGCAGCTCCGCGTTGAGTCCGCTGCCGTCGACGGCCAAGGCAGCCGCGTAGCTGACTTCTTCCGACGTCGCCGACGCGACCACGCCCGGAATGAACGGTTGTTGCACCGCGGGTGCTTCGACCGGTGAACCCAGCGAGCTGATGGCGCTGAGCCAGGTCAGCGCCATGGCGTTGTAGCAATAGGGATCCGGGTGCACCCCGTCGACCGTGGACAGCACCGGGCAGGCAGCCGACATGTCGACGAGCTGCACGTTCTGCCCCGCGAGCCAGCGCTGGTACACGACCTCGTGGAAGCGGTCGTTGAGCCAGTGCACGCTGAGGTTCACCGGGTCGTTGATCGTGGGCAGGATCTTGGCGACGACGGTGACGACGCGCGGATCGTAGGCGTCGATGCGATCGAGCAGTTCACCCAGGTCGCCCGGCGCGTCCTGCCAATCGAGGGTGCTCCACAGGTCGTTGGTGCCGGCGTGCAGCAGGATCACCCGCGGCTTCTGCGCTGCCAGGATCAACTCGATCGTCGAGTCGGGCCCTGTCCCGCCGCCACTGTGATCGGAGAAGTCGCGCACCCTCCAACCGGAGTGACCCTCGTGCTCGGGATCGGGCACGAAGATCGGCGAGCCCGCCGTGGACGCGCCCACGAAGTCGACCCCCTTGAAGCCCGTCGCGCCGAGCAGCAGCCAGAGTGGGAAGCGATAGCCGGCGATGCCTCCGAAACCGATCGTGATCGAGTCCCCCAGCGGGAGGATGCGAAAGTCCCCTGGCGGGTAGACGACGAAGCCCGGGTTGACCGAGTAGCCCCACAGGGGAGCAGTCGGCAGGGCCGGACCCACGGGACCGACCGGCGTCACCGGCAGGGACGGCACGCTGACCGACGTCGTCTCGGGCACGAACTCCGCCTGGAAGGTGGAGCTGTCTGATTGACCGGAGCAACCGGCGACGAGACCGAGGAGCGCCGGCGCGAGCAGGGCACAGCTTTTGGGCAGGGGCTGGGCGGTCATCGATCCATTCGGGGGCAGGTTTCGTCCGTCGGGATGGGGGGCACAGACGCCTCGATGATCTCCGACGTCGGCCGGACCCGCAAGGCTCACAGGGCCAGCTCTGGGCGCGCCCCAGATCAATCTCCCTCACGCAGCAGCAATCGGCGGCCGGAACCACAGGGGGAACTCGGGACTCGGCGGACACCGGTGGCGCCTCAACCGCAGCCGCGATCGACTCCGATAGGCCCAAGATGCCCCGCACCACCCCCTTCCGCCTGCTTCGTCCCGCCGCCCCGGTCGCCCTCCTGGCCCTCGCAGCCTGCGCCTCGTCGGGTGCCGGCGGCTGGCTCCCCGTCTCCGAGGCTGGCAGCGCCACGTCGGCGGTGAATTGGGTGCCCCAAGCCCGCAAGGGAGACCCCAGTGCCCAGTTCCTGCTCGGTCTGGCCTACGAGCAGGGCGACGGGGTGGCCGTGGATCCCGAGCGCGCGGCCCTGTGGTACCGCCAGGCCGCCGATCAGGGCCACGCCCCGGCCCAGACCAACCTCGGGCTGCTCTACTACGAAGGCCTGGGTGTCGAGCAGTCCTTCGACCAGGCCCGCCTGTGGTTCCGCCGCGCCGCCGAGCAGGGCTTCGCCCCGGCGCGCTGCAACCTGGGGGTCATGGCGCTGCTGGGCGAATCCGGGCCCCGGGACCTCGAGCAGGCCCACGAGCTGATCGCCTACGCCGCCGAGCAGGGCGACGCCAAGGCCCAGCGCCTCTTGGGCTCGATGCACGACGAGGGCGTCGGCGTGCGCCAGGACCAGAGCGTCGCCGCCCGCTGGTTCACCCTGGCCGCCGAGCAGGGAGACGTGGACGCCCAGCTGCGCCTGGCCCGCGCCCACTCCGAAGGGCGTGGTCTGCCCGCGGACGAGGAGGCCGCCTTCCGGTGGTTCTCCCGCGCCGCTGACGCCGGCTCGCCGGAAGCCGCCCTCGAGGCCGGTCGCATGGCCTACCTCGGTCAGGGCACCGATCCCGACGACGCCGCGGCCGAACACTGGTTCACGGTCGCTGCCGAGGCAGACCTGACCACGGCCCAGACCTACCTCGGTCTGATGCACCTCGCGGGTCGCACCGCGTCCCCCGATGACGGCGCGGCTGCGGCTTGGCTCGAGCTGGCGGCGGCCAGCGGCCAGCCCGTGGCCCAGTACAACCTCGGACTGATGTGCCTGCAGGGCCGCTTCCTCGAGCGGGACGAGCAGCTCGCCGCGCGCTGGATCGGGTCCGCCGCCGACATCGGACTGGTCGAGGCCCAGACCAAGCTCGGCTCCATGTACGAGCTCGGCCGCGGCGTCGAACAGGACCCGATCGCCGCCTATGGCTGGTACACCGTCGCGACCCACGCTGGCGACGCGGATGCGGCTGAGCGGCGCGACTCACTACGCGCCCGGATCGCGGCCGACCAGATCATCGACGGCGAGTACTTCGCATCGAACTGGCGCCCGCGCGCCGGGAGATGACGCGCGGGCGGGCGTGCACGACTCGGCCGCTCAGCGGTTCTTCGCGACGCGGTCCACGCGCTCCAAGTAGTCCTGGACGCTGCTGAGGGGGCGCAGGGTCTGGGCCCGCTCCAAGAGGCGCAGGGCCGGCGCGTAGTCGCCACTGTCCACCAAGACCTGGGCGTGGCGCACCTTGGCCTCGGCCTCGAACTCTTCCAAGTTCGAGGCGCGTTCGTAGTAGTAGATCGCCTTCTGCGGATCGTCGTTGCGGCGCGCGTGGTCGCCGAGCAGCAGCAGCGCGTCGCCGTCGAAGGGGTCCAGGGCCACGACCTGTTCGAGGATCGCCGCTTCCTCGTCGCCTGCGCCTTCGATCAGGGACAGGCGTGCCTTCAACTTGAGCAGCTCGACGCGGCCCGCGTCGTCCAATGCATCGCCGAAGCGCCACTCGATGCGCCCGATCAGCTCGCGGGTGGGCTCCAGGGCTCCGCGGGCGGCGAGGATGCCCGCCGCTCGCATGGGTCGGGCGAGTTCACCGGACAGGTCCATGTCGAGGGCCCGGGCGTAGGCGTCCGCTGCCATGTCGAACAGCTTCTCGTTGACGTAGATGTCGCCCAGGGTGGTCAGGCTACCGACGGTCGACCCGCCCAGACGGTCGACGAGCTCGTAGTTCTCGGCGGCGTGGCCGGCGTCCCCCTGGCCGATGAAGGCATTGGCCTGCAAGAGCCAGAGCTCGGCGCGATCGGGGTCCTCCGCGATCATCGACTCGGTCAGGGAAACGGCCTCGGCGAAGCGCTTCTGGTTGAAGAAGCAGCGCGCCAGCCCCATGCGCCAGTCGGGCGTGACCGGATCGAGCATGGTGGCCATGCGGAAGGCCGACTCCGCGGCCATGTCCTGGCCCAGGTTCATGCGGGCGATGCCCAAGAGGCCGTAGGTCGTGGCGTCCCCGCCGCCCAGCTCCAGCACCTCGGTGAAGGCCGCCGCCGCGTGGGAGAACTCGCTCTGGCGCGCGCGCACCAGGCCCAGGTTCTTCCAGGCCCGCAGGAACTTGGGGAACTTCTCGACCGCGGCCTCGTAGGCCGACGCCGCCTGATTCAGCTCGTCCGCCTGGAAGTGGATGTTCGCCAGGGAGAAGTCGAACACCGCGCTCGAGGCGTCACCACGCTGTTCGCGCATCAAGGTCGCCGCCTGGTCGACCTTGTCGGCGCTCATCAGGTCGAGGAACTCTTGCATGGTCTCGCGCTCGAGCTCGGTCAGCCGGGGTTCGACCTCGGTCTGGGCCATGTAGCTCTCGGTGAAGCGCCGCTGGAACTTCGGGTCGGTCCACAGGGGCAGCTCCAGACGGCGCTGGGGCATCGCGGCCACCGCGCTTCCGACGGAAGCGCGGGTCAGTGCCGCCGCGGTCGGAACCGAGGCCGCGGCGGTCCCGCGCGGAGCAGCCTGGGCCAGGGGCGCGAAGTCGCGCACCTGGGTCGAGGTCCCCGCGCAGGAGGCGAGCAGGCAGGCGAGTCCCGCGGCGATGCCCACCAGGCGCCCCTGCCCCGAGGTCGCGGTCTGCCCCGCGGCGCTGCGCGAGACGGTCGTTTGGAGTCGTTGCATGGTCTTTGGCCTCAGGACTTGGGGAAGGTGATCGGGACGCGCATGCGGAAGCGCACCGGCTGGCCGCCGCGCTTGCCCGGCTCGAAGCGCCACTGGCGCACGGCCGCGAGCGCAGGCCGTTCGAAGGCCGGGTCCGGCGACGACTGCACGCGCGGGTTCTCCACGCGCCCCTGCTCGTCGACGATGAAGATGATGTAGACGGTGGCGGGCGCCAGGCGCCGCGTCTTGGCGTCCTGCACCGGCTGGGTCTGGTAGACGGCGCGGGGACGTTGGTCGAGGTCGGCCAGGGAGAAGAGCTCAGCCACGTCGGCGCCGCCCTGGCCGAAGCCGCCGAGCTTGATCTCGAAGTCGCCCTGCAGCAGCCCGTCGCCGAAGCTCGGGTTGAGCGCCAGCTCGAGCTGCGAGAGATCCAGCAGCTGCCGCTCGGGCTCGAGCTCCGGCGGCTCTTCCTCCGGTTCCTCCTCCGGCGGCGGCGGCTCCTCCTCGGGTGCCGGGGGCGGCGGCACCTCGGCCACCTCGAAGGCCTCGATGCGACTCTCGCGCGGCGCGCGGTCGGTGATCGCCTGCAGCAGCGGCAGCACGAAGAAGATCGCCGTGGTCGAGACCACGGCTCCGATCAGGACCTGGACGCCATGGGACAGGCGCTCGCGCAGGGGTACGTCGCGGGATTCCGTGACCATGGCGCCCTCAGCCCCCCGTGGCCAGAGCCGCGACGCTGACCTTCTCGGCGCCCGCCGCCTTGGCCTCGCCGATGATCTGCACCAGAAGGCCCGAACCGGAGTTCTTGTCCGCCTGGACGATGATCGGCACCGGATCCTTCTGCAGCATCTGACGCACCAGGGGCTGTACGCCGCCGATCCCGATGTTGCGCCCGTCGTAGACGATCTCGCCTGCGGCGGTGAGAGCGATCAAGAGGCTGGTCTTCTCGAGCTGCGAGGCCGAAGCCGCCTCCGGGCGATCGACCTCGACCCCCGTCTCCTCCACGAAGACCGTGGTCACGATGAAGAAGATCAGGAGGATGAAGACGCAGTCGATCAGCGGCGACATGTCGATGCCGGTCTCGCCCTCGTCGTCCGCGATGGATTCGCTGAAACGTCCCATGGTCAGTGCTCGTTGGTTGGTCGTTGGTGTCTCGGAGGGCGCTCAGCCCGCGGCCTCGCCACCGGTCCCGGCGGCGCTCCCAGCGGCCGCACGCGCGGACAGGCTGTTCCGCAGGGTCTGGGCCACGCGCGCCAGGGCCTCGCGACGGGCGCGCTGCTTCACCTTCCGGTGCGTACGCTGGTAGACGGATTGGGTGCAGACCGTCTCCAAGTGCGCCAGGAAGGCCTTGTAGCCCTCGAAGCGGCGCCGCAGTTGGTACTGGAAGAAGAGCCCGGGCAGGGCGATCACGAGTCCCGTCTCGGTCGTGATCAGAGCCTCGGAGATGCCGGCGGCGACCATGCCCATGGTCTTGTCGCCGCCGCCGCCCGAGGAGAGGGCGCCGAAGGTCGAGAGCATCCCGGTGACCGTCCCGAGCAGGCCCACGAGCGGCGCGGCGCTGACACAGATCTTCATCACCTTCAAGTCGCGCTCGAAGGGGATCGTCTCGGTGGCGCGCATGTGCTTGAAGAACACCGCGGTCTCCTCGATCGAAGACCCCCCGGTGACCAGGTCGAGCAGGTCGCCGATCGGACCCCGACGCTGGGCCGGGTGGTCGATCCAGTCGCGCCAGGTGCGCTCGGGAACCGACTGGAAGCCGGTCTCCTCGAGGCGCAGGTGCACGTGCACCCCCATGGCGAACATCACCAGCGCGATCACCGCGATGGCGATCATGGCCAGCCCGCCCTGGGTCCAGATGTCGATCGCCTGTTGCCAGATCAGGCCCAGTTGACCGAGTGCGCGTTGGAAGAACTCGTCCATGGCGCTCAGCTACGACTCGAGGCCGGGGGCACGACGCGACCTGCGCCGGACGAGCGGCCCGCGGCCTCGCTCTCGTCCACGAGGGGGCCGAGCAGGTCGTTCAGCACCTCGCTCACCTGACGCCGGACCAGCTCGGGGTCCGAGGGCATCAGAGTCACCGAGTCCTCGCCGTCGCCGCCCGACGAACCGCCGCGGCGCTTCGACGGCATGCGGCTGACCTCGTTCATGAAGGCCACGGCCGAGGTCTCCATCTCACCCACGATCCCTCGCGCCTTGCGCGAGAGGAACGCGTGCAACATCAGCGACGGGATCGCGACGATCAGGCCGTACTTGGTCGTGATCAGCGCCTCGGAGATGCCGCCCGAGAGCATCTTCACGTCGCCGGATCCGAACAGCGTGATCTGCTTGAAGGTGTTGATGATGCCGGTCACGGTGCCCAGCAGACCGAGCAGCGGCGCCGAGGCGGCGCAGATCGCGATGAAGGGCAGCATGCGGTTCAGGCGCAGGCGCGTGGTCAGCACGGTCTCGTACATGACCTCCTCGATCAGCTCCCGCGGCTGGCGCAGGTGCTCCACGCCGGCTGCCAACATGCGACCGACCGGGCCGCGCATCTTGCGGGCCTGGCGCTCGGCGGCCTCGACGTCGCGCGAGCGCACTGCGTCGAGCAGCCCCGCGAGCTGCGCCTTCGACGGACGCCGCACGAAGGAGAGCGACAGCCATTTGAAGATCGCGACCACCAGGGCCACGGTGGCCATGCCCAGGATCGGCCAGATCACCGTGCCGCCCTTCTCGAGCTCCCCGATGAAGGTCTCCTCGGTGGCCGCGATCTTGTGCGCGTTGCCGAGGGTCGTGTCGACCGGGAACAGGCCGCCGCCAGCGGTGACCAGAGCCTCGGCCGCAGCCGCATCCTCGCGCTCCTCGAAGGCAACCACCCGCGGCTGCGTCGACTTGGCGAGGTCCTCGACCGTCCCCACCTGACGCCCGTCGCGCGAGCGGAACAGGGCCAGGGGCCCGGCCAGCAGGAAGGTGCCGTTCTCGACCAGCCCGTCGCTACCCACCGCGCGACCGTCGAAACGCGTGCCGCCGGCCGCCTCCATCAGCCGATCGATGGATTCGTCGAGCAGTCGCGACTGCTCGAGGAAGACCTCTTGCTTGGTCAGCGCGTCGTTCTCCGGCGCCAGGCCCGCGGCCTCGAGGACCTCCTCGTAGCGCTGGCGCTCGGCGATGTGGAGCGAGGCCTTGAAATTGCGGATGTAGTCGACCAGCAGCGTCGACAGGAAGGCCGTCTCGTCCTCCAGGTCCTCGATCTGCCCGGTCAGCCGGGTCAGGTCCAGGGCGCGGGTGGCCAGGGTACGCGAGACCTGGTCGAACTCGGCGCGGGCGTCGCGGCGTCGCTGCTCGAGCTCGGCCAGCTCACGGCTGAGCGGCAGCTTCTCATCGACGATCCGCGTCTGCAGGGCCTCCAACTCGGCGACGCTCGACTCGAGCTCCGCTTGAATCGACTCGGCGGCCTCCACGAAGCCGCCCACCGGCGGAGCGTCCGTGGTGAGGTCGACCTGGGCCGTGGCCCGGGGGCCCTGCGCCAGCAGCGCGGCAAGGGTCAGGGCGAGGACGCCCACGTTGTGTTGCATGTCCATGGTGCTTGGCTCCGCGCGCGTCAGTCGACCTGGATCGGCAAGCGCACGAAGGACGCCGGCCGCTCTTGCTTGTAGACCTCGATCGCTGCCGCGATCTCGGGGGCCGCGTCGTCGCGCGGCGTCCAGACCCAGCCCTGAGCGGTCGGCCGCCCGACGCCCGCCGACTTGCCGTCGCCGGTGACGAAGTAGGCCTGGCCCAGACCCAGGTACATGGCGGAGACCTCGGCGCTGTTGCCGCTCGAGAGCTCGCGCACCTCGCTGGTGACGGAGATCTCGCGGTTGAACTTGCCCACCTGGTCGAGGATCCCGACCACGTTGCGGTAGCGCTCGGCCAGGCCCAGCTTGGTCTCGGCCCCCGCCTCGGGGAGCTGTTGGATCAGGGGCCGCACCCGCTCGAGGACCGGATCGGGCAGGCGCACGAGCAGCTCACGCACGCGGCCCTCCAGAGCTTCCACGCCGGCCGCGAGCCCGGCGGAGGACTCCTTCAGCCGCTCGTGGGTCGCCACCAGCTCCTCGCGCTTGGTGTCGGTCTCCGAGATCTGCGCCCGACCGGCGGCGATATCCTCGTCCAGCGACGCGATCGAGTCGCGCATCAGCTCGACCTCGCTGGTGAGCAGCTCGCGACCCAGACGCCACTGCTCGCGCTCGGACGAGATCAGCCGGCGGGTCTGGACCCAGCTCTCCAGGGCCGTGCGCGTGCTCTCCAGCTGAGAGCCGTCCTGCACGGGCACCGCGGCGCCCACGAGGGCGGCGGCGGCCAAGCCGGTCACGACCGCCGAGGCGATCGTGATCCTGCGGAAACCGGGGCGTTGTTGTGTGGTGTTGTTCATGGTCGTGGTCCGCGCGCCTGGCGCGGAGCTCTCTGTGTTCTCAGGGCTAGCTAGAAGGAGAAGCTGAGGCCCAGGGAGACCTCGATGCCGCGGGTGTAGGAGGTCTTGACCTGCTCGCCCTCGATGTACTGCGAGCGGTAGACCTCCTGGATCGCCGGGTCGGTCAGGTTCTTGAGTTGGATCCGCAGCACGCCCGACTTCGAGATCGGCTGCTGCAGACTCAGGTTCAGGGTTCCCACCTGCTTGGCGTAGACGTCGGGCACGTAGTTGTTGTTGCTGATGCCCGCGCCCGCCACCAACGTGTCGCCCTGCACCGTGTAGAACAGGCCGATCTGGGTGCCGTGCCCCTCGACGTCGTAGGTCAGGAACAGGTTGTAGAGGTACTCGGGAGCGCTCAGGAGGTCGCGCTGCTCGGTGGGGAAACCCAGGTCCGCGAACTCCGCCGCATCCTCGCTGGGCAGGATCACGTTGGACTCGATGAAGGTCGCGTTGGCGCCCACGGTCAGGCCGTTCAGGTCGCGGTCGTAGCGACCAAGGTCCTGGCGCGCCTCGAACTCGAAGCCACTGAGCGTCCCCTTCGGGTAGTTGACCGGCGTGGTGAAGCTGAAGCCGTTGGGCGACAGGTCCTGGATCAACTCGATCGCGTCGTCGATGTCCTTGTAGAACCACGAAGCCGACAGCAGGCCGCCCTCGTAGGGCCGGAAGTCCGCGCGCAGGTCCCAGTTCTCGAGCGAGCTCATGCCCAGGTTCGGGTTGCCGATGAAGATCGGACCGCCGACGAACTCCTGTTGGATGATCGGAGTCAGCTCGCGGAAGGTCTGGCGCGCGATCGTCTGGGACCAGGATCCGCGCAGGGTCCAGCGGTCCGACGGCTCCCAGACCAGGGCCAGGGCGGGCAGGATGTCGTCCCGCTGGAAGTCCACGTCCGCCGCGCCGGGCGTCAGGACCTCGAGCGCGTCCTTGCCGGGCGGAACCCAGAAGACGTCCGCCTCGGGGAGGTTCTGGATTCCGATCTGCGTCGACTCGAAGCGCGCGCCGCCGATCAGGCTCCAGTGGTCGTCCAGCGGAAAGTCGACCATCCCGTACCAGGCGAAGATGTCCTGTTGGCCGTCGTAGTCGACGTCGGTATCCGAGGCGATGATCGCGTGGTCGATCTCGTCGGGCCAGGCGTCACTCCAGAACTCGTCGAAGCCGGCCACGAACTCGTCACCGGAGTCGCCGGGGTTGGTGAAGGTGTCCTGGTCGTACTTGCGCTCGACGCTGTCGTCGTAGGCGCCGAACTCGATGAAGCCGTCCATCCCCTGGCCGCGCTCGAAGGGGAAGCGCAGCTCGAGGGCGAGCTGCTCGCTGTTCTCCTCGATGCGCCGGAAGACCCGCTGCAAGTTGCCGAAGTTGATGTTCGCCCCGGGCTTGAAGGGGGCGTAGACCGGGTCGGTGGTGATGTCCGGGATGATCCCCGGGATCCCCGGCTTGAAGGAGGCCGGCTTCCACAAGGTGCCGAACTGGCGGCTGTCCGGCTGGTTCAGGTTGGCCGAGCTCAGGGCCGCAGACCACTCCAGCTCGGGCGGTCCGAAGGACGCGCCAGCGGCCTCGCCCAGCTCGTCGCGACCCAGGGAGTGCTGACCGGAGAGCTGCAGCGAGCCGGTCCAGCGCTCGGTGTAGGTCAGGGTCTGGCTACGCAGGTAGGGCGCGGCATCGATGTTGTTCGTGTTGTGCCCCGGATCCATGGGATCGTTCGGGTCGTAGTCCGGCTGGCCCAGGACGTCCTTGACGTAGTACTCCTTGCCGCGCGTGTCGACCGCCAGGGTCGCGGTGTCGTCGGCCGTGCGGGAGTACAGGTAGGACAGGCCGATGGTGTTCAGCTCGGACGTCACGCCGAAGGTCGCCAGGCCGCCCCAGCGCACGGATTCCGAGCCCTTGGTCACGTCGAACAGGGCGGTCTTGAAGTCGCCGTCCCCCACCGAGCCCTGCTTGGCCTCGGGGGTCAGGGGCGTACCCGGACCGCCGTCGATCCAGTAGGAGTCGTTGATGCCGTTGTCGTAGAAGCTGCTGTCGCGTTCGTAGAACAGGCCCAGGAAGCCGCCGATGCGCCAGTCGGAGTCCAGGTCGCGGCTGCCGCCCATGGCCGCGCCGAGCTTGTACTGGGCCGGCGCGCTGCCGCGTGAGGTACCGACGGCCCCGTCCCAGTCGCCGCCGATGTTCTCGCCCTGCACGTCGTTGCCGGCGTTGACGCCGAAGGCGTCGACCCCGCCGCCCGCGTAGGTCAGGAAGTCGTCGCGACCGTAGACGTTGGTGTTGCTCGAGACCTGGGCCTTGAACTGCAGGATCGACTCGTCCGGGACGCCCTTCAGGACCACGTTGACCGCGCCGCCGGAGGCATCACCCTGCTGGTCGGGGGTGAAGGTCTTGGAGACCTGGATGCTCTCGATCGCCGCGGAGGGGAACTGGTCCAGGTCGACGGCGCGCTTCTCCGCGTCGGCGGAGGGCAGTCGCACTCCGTTCAGCTGGGAGCTGATGTAGCGGTCGGGCAGGCCGCGGATGACCGCCGACTTGCCATCCTTGACGGTGGCGCCGGGGACCAGTCGCAAGGCGCTGGCGGCGTCGCTGGCGCCGGCGCGGCTCATCAGCTCCGAGCCGATCGAGTCCATCAGCGACGAGCTCTCGAAGCGCAGGCCGAGCAGCACCAGCTCCGCGCCGCCGCCCAGTTGAAGAACGTCCTGGACGATGAACTCCTCCATCTCGGTGAAGTCGCCCTTGAGCGCGGTGTCGGCCTCGGTCAGGGCACCGGCGCCGACCGCGACCGTACTGACCTGGCGCACGTAGCCGTCCTTGGAGAACACCAGGGTGTAGGTCCCCGCCGGCAGCTCCGACAGCAGGTAGGTGCCCTGGCTACTGGTCTCGGCCTGGGCGCCCGTCTCCACCACCAGCACGGTGGCTCCCTGCAACGGCGCCTCGAAGTCGCGGTCGAGGACCGTGCCGCGCACCGAGCCGGCGCCGTCCTGACTGGCGGCCGAGAGCGGCGCGGTCAGCTCCACGGCGGCCAAGAGCGCGAGGCCGAGGCTCCACAGGGCCGTTCCTTTGCTGCGCTGGACGCAGGTGGACAGCCGAACGAACACGGTTCGTGAATGCACGCCTAGGGGGAGGACGTTTGGGGGGGCGGGCGGATTTCGGCCCACCCGGGACGGACCCCGGACCCTGTTCGCAGCGCTCGCGGCGCGCGCGGAGGTCCCGGGCTCGGGGGATCCGGGTGGATCCAGGGCGGCGCGTCGCTCTCGTCAAGAGCTGGGGTCGCGCGCGTTTCGTCGACTCGATGAAGGCCTCTCCATCGATCGGGCGCGGACTGTAAAGACGCCGGATCAAGCGCAGATCAATGGGCCTTGCAGAGTGGGTCAAGCCAGCGCGCGCGAACACGCCTCGCACATGCGAGCGGCCCGCTGTCGAGGATCTCGACAACGGGCCGCGGGGCGGTCGGCGACTCGATCGAGTGTCCTGGATCAGCAGTTCGTGTTCCGAGTCGACGGCGAAGGACTGCCGATCACCACGGATCGCCGAGTCCCGCGTGGATCGCGCGCAATCGCAGCCACAACTCCTCGTTCGGCTCCACACCGTGACGAGCCATGGCCAGGCATGTGTCCGCCAGGTCGAGGGCGCGCGGGCGCGAGTTGGCGTTGAGCGCGCCGTCCTCGATGGTCAGCTCGAACACCGTCGCAGCGGCGGGCCCGTCCCCCATCTCGGCCAGGGCCTCCGCCAAGGGGCGCAGGGTTCGCGCGCGGAACATGGTCGCCAGCTCCTCGCGGCCGGCCTTGTAGCGCGAGAGGGTGTCGGCGGCCTCCGCACGGGCGCGGTCGCCTTCGCCGGCACGGTAGCGCGCCGCGGCGAGCTGCGCGCGCAGGGGCACCTCGTGCTCGAGGGTCCACCTGCCGCCGTCGACGATGGCCAGGGCCTCTTCGACGAAGGCGCGGGCACGCTGCTCGTCACCGTGGGCGACGGATGCATCGGCCAGGGACACCAGGGCATCGATGCGCCGATCGAGCGGCACGCCGCGCCAGGAGGCCACGATCGCGTCGACCACCTGCTCACGGCGCTCCTCGTCGTCGTAGAAGCGATCGAAGAGCCGCAGACAGGCCTCGATCCCGGCCCCGGTCAGGTCGAAGGACTGCACCCGGGCGGATTCCTCGAGGAAGGCCAGGATCTCTTCGAACTCCTCGCCGCCGGCCTTCGCGGCCCGCTCGGCGCGCAGCTTGCCCGCCTCGGCGTCGATGGCGTCGGCGCTCAAGGCCTCGGCCAGGGCCGAGTCACCCAGCAGCTCGTGGGCCCGCGCCACCTGCACGCGAATACGGTCGCGGCGCCAGTCCTGATCGGTCTCGGCCACCTCGAGGGCCAGGTCCTCGTAGCGCTCGAAGGCGGAGCGCAGGTCCCGCTCGGCGCACCAGTAGGCCAGCGACGCGAAGCCGAAGCCCCTGCGCCAGTTGGGGATCTCGCGCGAGTAGCGCAGGGCGCGCTGGGGCAGCCCCAGCTCCAGGCAGGTCTCGACCACGGCCTGCTGCCCCAGTGCGCGGTTCTTGATGTGCGGCTGGAGCGGGAGCTGGGACACGGCATTGAAGGCCATGCCGAGCAGCTCGAGCTGGAACGGCGCCAGCTCGGCGTCCACCGGCAGGTCCGCGTCGAGCACCACCGCGGGGGTGGCCAGGCTCGCGAACTCCGGGACCTCGTCGCCATCCTGGACCCCGCCCAGGGCGAGGCCGGCGAAGAGGGGCAGGAACAGGGCGGCGGCGCCGCACGTGCGCAGGAGGGCGGTCGAACCGTGAATCAGGGACAGCATGTCGATCGAGTCGCTGGGAGTCGGTTGCCCCGGCGGGTTTCGGCCAGGGATGTTCGTCAGGGTCCGGCAACGGCCGACGCGGTCCTCGGCGGCAAGGAGCCGAGGACCGCGCAACCGGATCGGCCCGCGGGTGTTCACCCCCGCGGGCCGTCTTCAAAGGCTCGGAATCAGATGCCGAAGGTGAAGTCGACCGCGTTGCCGGCCGTGGTGCCGAAGGTCGTCAGGCTGACGTAGATGTTCTGGGCCGACAGGGTCGCGCCGCAGAGTTCACCGGCAAGGGGCAGGGTCACCGGCACCGAGCCGGGGATGCCGGTGTAGGCGCCGCTGGCCAGGTTGCTGGAGCCGACCAGGCCGATCAGCAGGTCGCCGAAGGGGAAGGCCGAGCAGCCCGAGAAGAAGGGCAGCGGGGTCGCCGCACCGGGCAGGCCGTAGTACAGGAAGTACAGCTGGCCGGCCGAGACGCCGCAGTTGCCGGCGGGGTCGAAGGTGAACGCGACCGACGCGCCGAGGACCGGCGCCGGGGTCAGGTTCATGCTGTCGGCGACGTTGTTCGGGCTGGTGCGCTGGGCGACCTGGGCCGAGGTGACGTCGAAGAAGCCGTAGGCGTCAGCGGCCGTCCAACCCTCCGCCCAGTTCGTCGTCGAGTCGAAGGCGCCACGGTAGTTGGCGGGGGTGTAGAAGCCGTCGGCGGGCGCGGAGCCAGCGCTGACCAGGGCGTCGTTGGTGGCGCGGGGGTCGAGCTTGACCACGCGGACCATGATCTTGCCGCCCTTGGTCTGCGGGCTGTGGCGCACGATCGAGGCGATCGGCGAGGCCGAGAGGTCGGCGATCACGTTGTTGTTGGCCTGGGCGCCGACGGAGCCGTTGGTCACGGCGCCGACGTTGATCGCCTCGGTGTAGGCGTCCGAGTTGAAGTTCCGGAAGAAGACCGAGTCCGAGATCTCGGCCAGGTTGCCGCCCTCTTGGGCCTGGTAGAACGCGGCCGGGTTGGCCGGAGCGTTGACGGTCGAGGTGACCGTGTCCGCGGTGCTCCAGGTGGAGAGCCAGTCGAGGGTGCCGTTGTGGCCGTAGCCGCTGGCGCCGTCGCCGTCGTCGCCGTCGAAGCGCACGACCTTCTCGCCGCAGTCCATGAAGATGCAGTTGCGGTACTGCATGCGGGCGTTGTCGCGCCAGGCCGTGAGGCCGTCACCGTCGACGGGCTGGCCGATCACGGTGAAGTTGTAGATCTGGCCCGTGGTCACCGGCTGGTAGTCGGAGTCCTCGGCGCCGTCGTGCTCGATGGCGTTGTCGCCGACGCCCGAGCCCTGGGAGGCGTCCAGGCTGAAGCCCTGGACGATCAGGCCGAACTGGGCCTGGCCGCGCCAGCCCTGGTCGATGTCGAAGCTGTCGTCACCGACGTTCCAGATCGAGATGTGCTTGAAGTTGACCGTGCCGCCCCAGCATTCGATGCCGTCGTCGACGTTGTTCATGATCTCGATGTGGTGGATGTCGGTGCCGCGACCGAGGCCACCCAGGGAGAGACCGTTGAGCTCGTTGTTGAGGCCGACCACGCGCCCGCCGTAACGCAGGGACACGTAGCTGAGGGTGCCCGCGTCGTAGTCGTCGTCGCCGCCGCCGTACTGGACGTCCTGGGCGTTCTGGCCGGGCTGGAGGACGAGGCCCTCCATGTTGGCGACGTTGTTGGCGTTCGGCGTGGCGGTGTTCGCACCGACCGCGTCCTCGGCGATGTAGGCGTCACCCATGATGGTGAGGTTGCCCCACTCGTTGGCGCCTTCGCGCCACTGGCCGGACTTCGGGTTGCCGCCGGTCCAGGTGGCCACGTCCTCGGTCGAGGTCATGATCACCGGGTCGGTGGCCGTGCCGTTGGCGAAGATCTGGGAGCCGCGGGTGATGGCGAGGCTGCCACCGTCGTTGCTGGCGATCACGGTGCCGGCTTCGATGGTCAGCGTCGCGCCGTTGCGGACGTAGATCTGGCCGACCAGCTCGTACTTGTTGTTGGCGGTCCAGACGGTCGACGTGGTGATGTCGGCCGTGACCTGGACGTCGGCGGCGTTGGCGACGCCGGCGAGCGCGAGGGCTGCGGAGATGGTGGTGAGGGTCTTCACGTGTGCTTGGGGCAGGGGAGTCGTGGGTTGGGAAGCAGAGCGGGGGCCGCTTGGGCCTCCTTCGGCGGGTTCGGTCGGAGCCCGATCCCGTCTCGTTGGCGCGGCAGGTTAGGGGCGCTTTCTCAACCGAAGGTCAAGCGCGCCCAAGGCTTCCGTGACGACCTGCGCCCCCCCTCACGACACGACCGAAGTCGGCGCCGACCAACGACTTCAAGCGCTCTCGACCCGACCGCGAACGCGAACCTCAAGGCCGCGCAAAGGAAGCCTCAAGCGCCGGCGAAGCGCGGCGGCGCGAGGGGACTGCGCCCCAGGTCGCGCGGCAGCTCGGCGCGGTTGAAGCCGCCCGGCGCCACGTCGTTCGGGCCGCGCGGATGGAAGATCGCAGCCAGGGCCTGGATCTGCCGCCGACCGGGCCCCAGCTCGAACTGCCCGCCGCCGTACATGGCGATGCCACGCGACTCGCAGGCCTGCACCACCCGCAGGTACTCGGCGATGGTGCCGCTGCGCGAGGGCTTGAGGTTCACGCAGCGCGGCGCGCGCTCGAGGCCGTCCAGATCCGCGAGCCCGTGGATCGCCCCGTCCCAGGTCACGCGATCCATGTGCGGCTCGAGCACCGCGCGGGTGCGCGGCGTCAGCTCGGGATCCTCGAGCCAGCAGTCCGGCAGCAACTCGGCCACCCAGCGGTACTGCTCGGCGTCGGCGGGCGGCCCCGCGAAGTCGGCGCGGTAGAGGCCCTTGAGGTCGACCACGTCGACGCGCCCGAGCGCCGCCAGGTCCGCGACCGTTGCACGGGTCCAATCGGCCCCCAGGTCGACCTTGAAGCGCGCCTCGGGATAGGCGTCCAGGAAGCGCTCGAGGGTCGCCAGGCTCGGGGGCGTGCCCAGTCCGGTCGAGATGGCGAAGCGCACCGGCTGCGGTTCCCGGCCGAGCAGCTGGCCCAGGTCGACCTCCGCCTGGGTCAGGGCCAATGCCAGGGCCGCGCTCTCCAGGGCCCAGATGCGGTAGTGGCGCGACCACTGATCGCGGGCCGGACCGGGGTGCAGGTCGACCTGCGTGAGGCGCTCCGAGAACTCCCCCACCGTTCGACTCCCGACCAGGGCCCCCAGGGCCTCGAGTCCGCCGGACTGGAAGGTGCCCTGGGCCGCGGCGTCGTAGGTGACGTCCTCGCCCTCGCCCGTCGCGCCGCCGCCGCGCAGCCGCACGACCGTCGAGCGGCGGGTCCAGCCGGACGGCGTCAGCATCTCGAGCGGAGCCAGGTCGATGCGCTCGAGCTCGAGCGGCAGTTGCAGGACGCGCTCGATCAACGCTTCTTGTAGGTCCTCTCGACCCAGCTCGCCCAGGCCTCGTCGAACTCGGCCGGGGTCAACTCGAAGCAATCCTCGAGGGCCACCACCTGGCGCTCGATCGCGGCCGCGCGGGCCTGGGCCTCGTCCCCCACCGGCGCCGCCGCGCTGACGGCGTTGAGGAATCCGCGCCGGTCGCCCTGCAGCTCCGTCAAGAGGAACTCCAGCTTCGACCAGGCGACCATGTGGTCGCGGTGGTTCAGCTCAGCGTATTCGCGCCAGGCGAACATGTCCTCGAGCGACGCGTAGAAGTCGTTGCCGACCAGGTTCAACACTCGCTGCGACCACTCGTGGTCGTCGTCGTCGATCGTTCCACCTTCGCGCAACCCGAAGGACGCGACCCAGCGCGGATCGACCTCGCGCACCACGAAGTGCCCCAGGGCGGCCTCCAACCAGTAGGGTCCGGCGCCGTTGTTGCGGCGGTAAGCGTTGGCGAAGTTGCCCGCCAGGGCCTGGATCGCGAAGCAGTGCAGGACGGTGTCCAGGGGCGTCTCGTCGTCGGCCCACATCTGCTGGGCCAGACCCTCGACGTCGAGGACGACGCCCATGCCGCCACCCTCCAGGTACCAGCGGTAGCTGACCGGGGTCTCGACCTGCAGGTAGTGGCGCTCGAAGCGACCGAACTCGCTCGAGCGCTGACACAGCACCACCACGAACTTGTTCGGTTGGCCCAGGTAGGTCCCCTGGGCCTCGTAGTCCGCGGGCTCGATGCCGAAGAGCTCGTGGAAGCGCTGGTAGGAAGCCTCCAACCTGCGGGCGAAGAGGTGCAGGCGCAGCCAGCCGTCGATCTTCTTGCGCGGTGCCTTGAGCTTGCTGCCCAGCAGCTCGCCGAGGGCCTTGACCTCCGCGGCGAGCTTCTTCTTCTCCTCGCGATCGTCCGAGTAGGCGTAGGACGTCAGGCTCGAGCCGAGCTTGAAGTGCTCGGTCTCGACGAAGAGCATCTGGCTGCCCCCCATCTCGCGCTGGACGAAGTCCGTACGGTCGTTGCCGAGGAACAGGAACGGCCCGAAGGAGCGATAACCCAGGGCCTGCATGGCCTCCGGCTGGCCCTCGGTGTAGGGGTCGACTTGCGCGAACTTCTCGCGCCCCTCTTCGTCGCCTTCATCGTCTTGCGCTGGCGCCAGCGGCGCGTGCAGTACCAAGGCCAGGCCCAGACCGAGAGCGAGCCGGAGGTAGTTGTTCGAGCGGTGGCGGGGCATGGTCGCGGTCATCGCGTGCGGCTGTGTCGATCCAAGTGCAGGTTCCGAAGGGGCAGGGACGCACCACGCGGCTCCCCGCTACGACTCGGGGCGGCGAGCGCATGCGCCCGCCGCCCCTTCAGTGGCGAGTCATTCGGCTAGCGAGCGCCGCCGGGCGGACTCGGTCCCGGCGGGTCCGCGGGCCCGGGGCCCGCACTCGACGCCGCCTCGTCCAACTCGACCGCCTTCAGCTTCAGCTTCATGGCCTCGGCGATCTCTTTCAAGACCTCGCCGCGCTCCGCATCGAGCTCGGCGATCTTGGCCTCGAGCTTCGGCAGCTTGCGCGATCCGGGGCCGTCCTCTTCGAGGATCTCGTCGCGCCGATCCGACAACTCGTTCCACCGCTCATCGGCGGCGTCGAGCTTGTCGAGCAGCTTGCCGACGGCCTTCAGGGCAGAGTCCGACTTGTCGTCGTAGGTCAGCTTCATGACCTCGCCCATCGACTTCCACAGTTCCGTACGCGACGTCTCGGACTCGAGCGCCCTGTGCGTCGCACCGTCCCGAGTCGCCACGAACAGGTGCTCGGTGGGCTCGACCTGGAACAGGTTGTGGAAGGGATGGTCCTGCTCCATCACGTCGACCGGCAGCTTCACGCAGTGGAACCAGGTCGACAGCAGGAAGGTCTTCTCGTTCTCGGCGCCGAACTTCAGGAGCGCGGCGTCGGTGCCGTTGCAGACCTTGCACTCGCGCAGGACCAAGAGCGGCCGCGGGTCGTCGCCGGCGATGTAGGCCAGCGCCTCCTCGCGCGTCAGCGCGCGCCGCACCTGGCGCGCGACCGTGTCACCGTCGTCGGCGACCTCGGGGGCCTTCCAGACCGGGAACTGCCAGTCGATGTTGAGCACCGTGCGGGCCGAGGGTCCGCGCGCGGTGACGGGCAGGGGCACCGGGGCCGGGGTGGTGGCAGCGGGAGGCGTCGATCCGGTGAGTCCGGGCGTGGGTCGTGTCCCGCCACCGGAGACGACCGGGCCCTTGCCGGGAGCAGGTTTGGGAGCCGAACTCGGTCCCTTGGAGGGGGGTGTTCATCACCCGGGCGCGGCGAGCGTCGGCGGGGCGCCGAGCATGCCGATCAGGGCGGCGCTGAGGCCCAGGGCCGTGATCTTCTTGGTGAGCATCGTTCTCTCCGAATGCCAGTGGAAGGCGGCCCGGGACCGGGCCGCAAGGATTACCGTCCTAGCTTGCATCGATCGGCAGGGTCACGCCCCTGTTTAGCGGCGCCCGCGCGGCGCGGGGTCCGCTCCCGGGTCGCCAGGCGCCCCTGCGCCCCAATCTGGATCCCGCGCCTCGACCCCGGACTAGACTCGGAACTCCACCCACCCGACCTCCGGAGATCCCCATGGACAGCCACATGCCCGCGCCCGGCCCGCTCCACCAACGCCTCGGCGCCCTGACCGGCCACTGGGCCGGACCGGAGCACATGCAGCCCTCGCCCTGGAGCCCGGAGCCCCAGACCCGCCGCGGCGCGATCCGCGGACGGATGCTCGACGGCTTCTTCGTCATCACCGAGTACGAACAGACCGACGACTCGGGCGCGGTCACCTTCCGCGGCCACGGGGTCTACTCGGTCGACCCGGAGACGGACGAGTGCCTGATGTACTGGTTCGATTCGATGGGCGGCAAGGGCGGCACGGCACGCGGTGGGTTCGACGGCAACCGGTTGGTGTTCGAGAACTCCTCGCCCATGGGCAAGCACCGCTACGCCTACACATTCGAGGACGGCTTGACCGTGTTCGAGATGGCCATGGCCCCCGAGGGCGGGGAGTGGACGACGCTGATGCGCGGCGAGTACGCGGCGGTGGACTGAGAGCCGCCCGCGCGGGCGGGACGTTGCGCCGCGACCCGTCGAGTTTCGGCGAATACACCGTCCAGTCTGCGCGCCCGGCGGCGAGAGACTCCCCGTGAACGGACCCCACTCCGCCGCCTTCGACCCCTCCGACCTGGACCTGCTCGGCCAGCGCGAGTGGATCCTGCGCCTGGCGCGCCGCATGGTCGACGATCCCGCCCTGGCCGAGGACGCGACCCAGGACACGCTGCTGGACGCCCTGCGCCAGGGTTGGAGCGGGCAGCTCCTGCCCAGCGCGCGGCTGGCGGCGATCGTTCGCAACAAGCTGCGCTCGCGTCTGCGCGCCGACAACCGCCGCCGCTGGCGCGAGGAGCAAGTCGCGCGAGAAGAGCGCGTCGCCACCCACGCCGACCTGCTCGACCAGGCCGAGGCCCACCGCAACTTGGTGGTGCACGTGCTGGCCCTCGGCGAGGGGCACCGGCTCGTGCTGTTGCAGCGCTACTTCGAGGGGCTCACGCCGCGCGAGATCGCGCGCCGGGAAGGCACCTCGCCCGAGACCGTCAGTCGTCGCCTCAACCGAGCCCACGCCGCCCTGCGCGAACGGCTCGAACGCGACGGGGGCGAAGCGGGTTGGCTCGGGGCGTTCGCGCCATTGGTATCCCCCGGGATTCGGCGACCGTCGTGGGTCGCGTCGGTGTCCCCGCCCCTGTTCCCCATTCTTGCGATGAAGATCCTCGTCGGTGCCGCAGTCCTGACCTCCGTCGTCGTCCTCGGGCTGGTGCTCCTGACTCAGGATCGCCCTACCTCGTCGCTTCGCCCTGAAACCGATTCCGCGACCGTCGTCGCGATCATGGTCCCCCAGCGGCCAGGGTCCGAGTTGGCGCCAATCGCTGAGCCCGGACCGGCCGAGCGGACCGCAGGCGCGCCGGCAACGCCCGACGCGACTCCGCGCGCCACACTGGAGGGCACGATCGTCGACGAGAGCGAGAACCCGGTACCGGGCTTCGAGCTGCGCTTGCGCGACGGGTCTGGACGCCAGTGGTCGGCCCCGAGCACTGAGGACGGTCGCGTCGCCCTCGCCGGGCTGCCCGCCGGCCGCGATTTGGAGTTGGCCCTGTGGCGCGGAGATGAGCTGTGGCGGACGGAGCCCGCACCCCTGCGCCTCGCGGCTGGCGAGAACGGCCCCCTTCGCTGGCAGGTCCAGTTGCACTGCACGGTGCGGGGTGTCGCCGTCGACGCGAGCGGGCGACCGGTTCCCGACGCGGAGCTGATGATCCGCCCACGGGGTCGGCATTCGAGCGAGATCGCGCGTCGGGCGATCGAGGGCGATGGTTCGATCCTCTGCAGCGCGGACGTCGAGGGTCGCTTCGAGTTCGAGCCGATCGAGCCGGGACGCTACTTGGTCGGACCAAGCGGGAGGATCTTCGAAGACATGTACCGCGACGACGGCACCCCCTATCGGCTGCGGATCCGTCATCCGGCCGCGACCGTGCTCGAGTCACTCGACGTACCCATCGGCAGCGCGCTGGTCGAGACCACGGTTCGAGTGTTCCAGGGCCACGAGATCACGGGGCGCGTGCTGTTTCCAGACGGGAGCCCCGCGGCGGACGTCGCCTTGATGGCCAAGCGCGACGACCTCGCCGGAAGCTTCACCACCGAGACCGGGGAAGACGGCAGCTTTCGCCTCGAGGCCATGGCTCCCGGCGAGTACGTCCTGACTACCGTGGCAGCCCCCGCGGGGTTCGGCCTCTTCAGAGCGCTGCGGGTCGCGACCGGGGCGCGCGACGTGGAGTTGATCCTCGACGTCGGCGGGTCCCTTTCGGGCAGCGTGATCGAACCGCGAAGCGAGACGTCGATGGAGGGTTGGTTGCATGTCCTGCAGGACGAGCATGGGCTCCAGCCGGCGGCTGGCGTGGTGCTCCCGCTCTTCGCTGGCGACGAGTTCGCCGTCGCCACCCTCGCCCCCTCCAGCTACTCCCTGCGCTTCGACTCGCTCGACCACCAGTGGTACGGCCTGCGCCGCGGCGTGTTGATCGCCGGTGGTCACGAGCTGACCGACCAACGCGTCGAGATCCTGCCCGCGGCACAGTTGCGCGTCGAGGCGGGCGACGCGGAGGGCCTACGAGTCTTCGTCGAACTACCCGATGGCGGACTCTACTGCCGCTTGCCGGTCTCCGCGGAGTCTCCGCGCACCGTCGCCGTACCGCCCGGACTTCTGATCGTCCGCCTCGAGTCCCTGGGCGAGCAGTTGGAGGAGATCGAGATCGAGACGACCGTGGGCGAGCAGACCCTGGTGCGCTTCGACGCACCCTGATCGCCCCGCGGGCGGCACGCGAACAGGACGACGCATTCGCGAAACATTCGCCCCTCGGCGCGCTAACAAGGGTCGTCGTCCGGCCACCTGACCGGACCCGGATCCCAGCCCAGGAGAGCAACGTGTCGAATCGCCGCAACGCCAGCCTCGTTCAGTCCTCCACCGCGCGCCTACTCACGGCCGCCGCCGCCGTCGCCCTGCTACCCGCCGTGGCAGACGCGGCCGGCAAGGAGTTGGTCTTCGACCTCTCCCCCTTCACCCCCTTCGCCGTGGCGGGCGAGGTCTGGGTGGTCTCCAGCGAAGTCGGCGAGATCGTCGACGCGCGCATCGACGCGACCTTGGTGGTCCACGAGACCGGGCCCTGGTCCATGGGGCTGACCTTCGATCTGCCCACCGGGCTCGACGGCTTCTCGAGCGATCTCGAAGGCTGGAGCGGTCCCGGCACCTTCACCAAGTCGTTCCACACCAGCGCCCTGAACGGGCTCGTGACGCCGCCGCCGGGCACGCCCCTGTGGTCGTGGTTCCTGCACTGGACCGGCGGCTCGCCCTTCAGCCTGCCCGGCGGAGGCGACGGCTACGGCCCCCTCGACGGGGAGTTCACCGACCTGCGCCTGACCCTGTTCTTCGCGGACTGTCCCTTCGGCGACCCCGCAGCTCCCTGGAGTGACCTGGGCGGTGCGGTCCCCGGCAGCGTCGGCACGCCCCTGCTCGCGGGGACCGGCAGCCTATGCCCGGCGGAGCCCGGCGCGGTCACGCTCACCGGCGCCCTGCCCGGCGCGCCAGCGGTGATGGTCGTGGGCACGGCGGAGCTGTCCCTGCCCCTGTTCGGCGGGCTGTTGGTGCCGACGCCGCAGCTCCTCTTGCCGCCGGCGACCGTCGACGGGAGCGGCGCGGCGTCGACGCCCTTCGTCTGGCCCGCGGCCCTTGCGCCGGGGTCCGAGCTGTTCGTGCAAGCCTGGGTCGTCGATCCGGCGAGTGCCTTCGGCGTCGCCGCCAGCAACGGCCTGCGCGCGGTTTCGCCGTGATCGACGCTCGGGCACCGTCGCCTGAGCGCCGTGCCCTGGATGTCAAATGGGCGGGGCCTCAGTCGCGCTGCAACAGCATCGCGAAGGCCTCGCCCACTTCCTCGTCACTCAGCGCCATCGCCGCGTCGCCCACGTAGAGTTCGAAGCGCGAGGTACCGGGCCGGTCGGCGGGCTCGATCGACTCGTAGAGCCAGATGCCGCACTGCTCGGCGACGGCGTCGCGGGCGGCGAGGGCGCGCTCCGCGTCGAGGTCGAGGTAGAGGTGGAACAGGTTCGTGTGCGGCACGTCGGGCAGGGTGCGCACACCGTCGATGGCATTCAGGGTCGCCGCCATGGAGCGCGCCCGCTCGAGCCACAGGGGCATGCGCGCCAGGCGCTCGTCGAGGCGCATCGCCGCCGTCGCCGCGTTGGGCGCCAGGCTGAACAGGTTGCCGCCGTGGCGCTTCTGCCAGACCGCGGCCTGGTCGACGAAGTCCTTGGCTCCCAGCAGCATCGAGCCCGGCAGGGCGCCGATGCCCTTGTAGAAGGACACGTAGCAGGAGGCGAAGCCGCGCGTGATCTCGGACAGGGCGCGGCCGTAGGCCGGCCCGCACTCCCACAGGCGCGCGCCGTCCAGGTGCAGGGGCACCGAGAGCTCCGCGGCGGCGAACTTGAGCTGCTCGAGCTCGTCCCAGGTCGGCAGTTGACCGCCCGCCTCGCGGATCGGCAGCTCGACCAGCAGCGCCGCGATCGGCTCGGACAGGCCGCGCAGGTGCTCGGCCAACAGCGGCGTGCGCTCGGGCCCCACCAGACTCACCCGCAACCCGTGCAGGTGGGCGTAGCCGCGCTCCTCGTGCAGCTCCACGTGGGCGGTCGGGTGCATGCCGACGTGAGAGCTCCCCGCCCGGTCGGCCCAGATCCGCAGGGCGATCTGCTGGGCCATGGTGCCCGAGGGCATGAAGCGCGCCGCCTCGAAGCCGAGCAGGTCCGCGACCTTGGCCTCGAAGTCCTGCAGGATCGCGCCGCGGCCGTAGTGGTCCCACTCGACCTCGTGCTCGCGGCACCAGGCGGCGGCGGCCTCGAGCAGCTCGTGGGGACGGGTGCGTCCCTGGCCGTGCAGGCGCCGGGCGGAGGTGCGTAGCTGTGCGCGGCGATCGAGGATCCCTTGCGCTTCGTCGGTGGGCATGGGCCGCAGCCTAGACCGGGCGCTACAGCCCGGCCAGGCCGAACAGGAACTGGTCGTAGGCGGGCTTGGGGGCGCCGGTGAAGTGCTCTCGGAAGCCGAGGCTGCCCAGGAACTCGAGGAACAGGGGGTCGGTGATGCCGTAGTAGAGCTGGAACAGGGCCAGCTCGGCCGGGCCCCAATCGCCGAGCTGCAGGAACGACGCGAAGCGCACGTTGCCCGCGCTCGCGAATGCCGCAAAGGCGTTCTCGACGAACTGGCGCTGCCTCTCGAGTGACGAGCCGATCCCCCCCAACTGCTGCCAGCCCGAGGGGTAGCCGAGCTCCTGCAGGATCAGCGGACGCGGCGCCACGGCGGCGGCCATGGCCGCGATGTGGCCGGGCACGACCGAGGGGTCCATCACGGTGCCGTCGCCATTCACCGGGTAGTAGGTGAAGGGCACGTTGTCGCCCACCTGGCGCAGCAGCTCGAACAGCGCGGGGGTCTGGAACAGTGCGTTCAGGGTCACGGTCGAGCCGACGCCGAGCTTGGGCTCGAGCTGGTGGGTGTAGTCCGCCGCCGCCGCCACGAAGCTGGCGTAGGGCACTTGTTGCTCCGGCCTCGAGCCCAAATAGGTGTCGACCTCGTTGCCGACCGACAGGAAGAAGCCGTCGCGCTCCACCAAGAGCGGCGCCACGCGGTCGAGCACCTCGCGGAAGCGCAGCACGACCAGGGGGTGGTCCCAGGTCAGGCCAGGCGCGAGTTCCTGGGGATCGCTCGGGTCGACCAGGTCCGCGGGCAGGGACAAGTTGACCGTGTCGATCGTGGCGACGTTCAGGAAGGTCTCGAGCCCCGCGATCTGCAGCAGGATCAAGAGGGTGTCGAGGTAGGTCGTGTCGTAGATGCCGGGCGCGACCTCGATGTCGGACCAGGAGATCGCGAGCTCGAACCCGTCGACGCCGGCGGCCAGGCACTCGCTCCAGGCGGCGTCCATCACGGCCAAGGCCGAGAGGGGCGGATCGCTGTAGATCAGGCCCACGTGGGTGCCCGGCGAGAGCAGCGGCAGGTCGCCGGGCTCGGGCAGGAAGGTGGTCAGCACCACCGGGTTGCTGAGGGACAGCGCGCCGGTCGCGGGCTCGATCCCCGCGCCCTGGCAGTAGAGGTTGGCCCCGGCCGGCAGGCTCACGGGCAGGGGCGTCGACCAGTTCAGGTGGCCCAGGGCGTTGAAGGGCCCGGCCACCGGGAAGATGGCCGTGGTCGGATCGACGACCAGCGGGAAGCCGCCGGGGATGCCGCCGCCGGGTGCCGCCGGGTTGCCCGAGATGGCGAGCAGGCCCACTTGGCCGAAGGGGCCCTGGAGCTGGAAGTCGAGCTCGGAGCCAATGCAGGCGTCCAGGGTGGCGCCGAGGCCGGAGCTGGTCCCCAGGTGCGGATCGGCGACGGTCAGCCCGATCTGGGCGGCGACGTCGGGGGCCAAGAGCGCGGCGGCGACCACGGCGGGGGCGATGAAATGGCGCATGCTCGGGCGGACGCCCCGCCTGCCAGAGCGTGAAAGGTGAAGAGCACTGTATTGCTCCCGATCGCTCAGTTGCCCGACGGGGGCTGGGGCGCGGGGACGACGAAGGTCTGCTGCCCGGGCACGTCGAGCATCTCGATCGTGGACTCGCCCTCGATCAGGGTGATCGCGTCGACGCCCTGCTCCTGCCAGCTCCAGGAAATCGTGTAGTCGCCAGGACCGTACAAGGCGCCTTCGAAGGCGTTGCCGCTGCGCTCGAGTCTCAGCCCCAAGCTCTCGATCGATGCTCGAGCACAATAGGCCTGGAAGCGCCCCCCGCTCTCGTCGAGGTCGCCATCGACCTCGATCCGTAGCGCCCCGCCAGGCCGCAGCGTGACCTGCATCTGCGCCTGCAGGTCGGCCGCCTCATGGCGGAAGTAGCCTGCCTTGTTGACGAACAGCGACACGGCATCCGGAGACCAGAGCAGCTCGGCCCGGCCGTCGCGGTCGGTCTCTGCTGCGACACCGGTCATCCCCCCCGAGTCGCCGGTGGGCACCAGCAGGGTGACGTTGACCCCCCGGATCGGCGCGCCCAGGGGGTCGACGACGGTGACGGTCATCCACTCGAGGCCGCCTCCGACCCGCAGCGGCAAGAGTCGCGGATCGCGTGTGGTCGCGCCCCTGCGCACCTCGACCCCCTGCACGTTGGCGACGATCAGACGATTGGCGATGTCCATCAGCCCGAGCGAGACTTCGCCCTCGTAGGGCACGCGGATGACCGTCTCGGTCATCGGCTGTCCGAGCATGCCGCTCCAAACGTCGCGGCCGCCCGCTGAGACGGTCAGGTAGCACGAACCGAGCTCGAAGCCCTCGACGGCCTCCAGTCGCAGGGCAATCCCTCCGCTGTCAGGCACTTCGATGCGGTTGTCCTGCGCGCCCACCCGCACGGCCCAGGAGCCCTCGCTCAGTGGACCCGAGCGCCCTGCCGGGCGCAGCTCGTACTTCGCGCCCGCCCGACGCGGCAGGTGCGTGAAGCTGAAGTGGCCGGAGGCATCGGTGGTCGAGCTACCCACCGTCTGAGTGCTCCAGTAATCCACTGCCTCCGAAGGCTCCAGCAGTCGGACCAGGTCCAGGTCCTGGCCCACGATCGGGGTCCCACTCTCCTCGACCACCAAGCCGGCCGTGATCGAGGCAGGCCCGGCCACGACGATGTCGCCGACGTCCAGTCGCCCCTTCTCGTAGCCCCCGGCCGACAGGTCGACGGGCAGGGCGGCGCGGCCGTAGACCCCACTCTCCGGCTTCCAGATCTCCGACGCCGAGCGCAGTCGCAGCTCGCGCGCTTCCGCCTCGAGCCCCGCGACCCAGGCTTGGGCGATCTCGACGCGGCCGTTCTCGTCGGAGCGCACCGAGTCCTTGGCAGCGGCCTCGGTCCAGACCCCGCCAACCTGTGCCGCGAAGCTCACGGCGAACTCCCCTTGAACCGCGGCCCCGTCGCCGTCGACGACCCGACCATCGATGACTACGGCTGCTGTGGCGCCGGTCAACTCGACGGCCACGACCTGGCCATCCGCGATGGGCCCCGCGACCGTCACCGTCTCGTGGACCGACGAGACCTGGAAGTGTCGGCCCAGTCCGACCACCGGGATCGAGACCACGCCTCGATCGTCCGCGGCAAACGACGTTGCATCGGAAGACCGGTCCCCCACCGACAGGATCTCGATGTCCTGACCGCTGGCGGCGTCTCGACCGCCGGCGCCGCCCAGACGGATGCGGAGCGAGCCGTGGGGTGGCAGGACGACGTCCAGCGCCGGCGGCGTGAAGTCCGACAACCGCACCTCGAGGGGGGGGCCGTCGAGCCCGGGCGCGAGGGGCTTCAGCAGCAACAGATCCAGGCCCAGGCCCTCGGGCCGGGTGTCGTCCGAGTCCGGGTCCGCGCTGGACTCGAGGGTGCGCTCGGCCACACGCCTGCGATAGTCCTGCAACTGCGTGACCTCGGTGCGACCGCGCTCGTCGGTGGGCTCCAGCGAGAGGTCGCGGTCCGGCGAGGCGAAGAGCACGCGACGGTCCGGATCGGTCTCCAGCTCGAGTTGGAGCCCGGCGACGACGCGCCCGTCGAGCCCCATCAGCCGCAGCGGCACGGGGCGCGGGACGTCGAGCTCGAGCGACAGGTCAGCGCCGCGGGTGCGCGCCCAGGCTTCGCGGTTGTCCAGCTCCGCGACGACGTAGAGCTCCGCGCGTGCCGCGGGAAGGTGGACCGTGCCGTCTTCGCCGGTGAGCTTCGGCGCGAGGTCGCGCCACAAGCGCTTGCGACGCAGCTTGGAGTCGACGACCTTCTCCGCATCGCTCTCGTCGAGGTCCGCCACGTCGAAGGCGCGCACCTCCACGCCGGCGAGCGGCAGGCCCAGGGTCGCGTCGACAACGGTCACGAAGACCGACGAGGTGTCGACGACGGCGCGACCGGCGTCGGCGCCCTCGGCTACCGCCGCGATCGCGGGCTGGACCGAAGCGCCCGCGATCGACGGGACGGCCGAAGCGTCCCCGTCCTCCGCGATCTTGGCCAGCTCGGCGTTGGCAGCCGCGGGCGCCCTGTCACCCGGGAGGGCCGGCAGCGCGGCGTCAGTGCTCTCCGCCTCCCCACTTCCGCAAGCAGCGACGCTCAGCGAGAGGACGAGGGTCACGAACATTGCGGCAAGTCGCATGGCGTCATTCCTGAGCTGGCGGCGGCTCGACCTCGAAGCGCCGGTCGCGGCGGACGCGGCGGAGCTCGATGCAGCCGGCGGGCTGTAGTCGAGGAGGCTTAGCGCCGCTGCGATCCGACCATTCCCAAGTCAGCTCGTCGACGCCAGCCGTGAGCAACCGCCCCGGAGAGCGCCCGCGAGCCAGCCAGAGCGAGCTGGATCAGCCCCCGTCGCCATCAGTCCGCGAATTCCGAGCGCCGCTCCATGACGGACTTCCCCGTCAACGACCAGTGGGCGCGCTCGATACGGTCCTGCACCATCTCGTCCCGCTCGCGGATCCACTCTCGCACCAGCGCATCGGAGTCGACCACCAGCGCCCAACGGCGCAGGGCCTCGACTCCGTCGTCGGTGCGCCCCTCGCGGATGTCGGCCATGCCTCGGCCGAGGGCCCAGAGCGCGGCCGTCGGCACGGCCAGGCACACGACGACGAACGCGTTGCAAGCCAGGGCCCGACCGCGGTGTCGTCCCAGGGCCGCGGCGCGGCTCTGCACCAGCCTGGATCGAGACAGGTAAACGGGCCCCACCGCGAGCGGGGCGAGGCCGAGCAGGGTGAAGGCGAACATCGCCAGACTCGAGCTGAACACGCTGAGGCCCACGACGACGAAGAACAGCCCCGTCCCCAAGGTGAACGAGAAGATCGCACCGCCGAGCAAGCCGCCCGATACCAGACTCGACCGCCCTCCGCCCAGGACCGATGCGACCGCCGAGACCATGCCCAGGACCATGGCCGTGATGCCGCCGACCCGGAGGAAGCCTGTCATCGAGCCATCGACTCGCCCGTCGAACAGCCCTGGGTCGAAGCGGAGCAGCACCAGCGGCAACGCGACGCCGAACACGAGAATGGTCGCTCCGTGGGAGAGCCCCGGGGTGGTCTTCGTCGTCATTGCGATTCAGCTAGCAATTCGGTGCCGCACGCCACGTTGTTGCTAGGCAACAGGCCGGTGCCGCACCGCATTGCCACGACATTACCCCTAGCGCGGCCACACGGGGACCTTGACCGGTGGCAGTTCGAAGGCCTGGTCCTCGGCTGTCTCCGCGACCAAGAGCTCGCCGCCGACGAATTCGGCCACGAGCTCACCGGTCTCCGCCTCCGACCAACGCCAGACGACTTCCAACCAGCCGGGCCGATTGGGTGAGAACTCGAACCGATCCCCGTCGCGCTTGACCCACGGGCCCGATTCGTTCGTCCCCGGGTACCGCAGCCAGGGCGCGAGCATGAGTCCGTCGACGCTCGGTAGTTCGCCCGCGCCGAACTCGATCTTCCCTGCAGGCGAGAGCTCGACCCGCATGTCGGGCTCGATCGGCTCCAGGCGTCGGTCGAAGAAGCCCGGCGCCCGGACGATCAAGGCGACGGCATCGGGCCCATGGAGCACGTTCGCCGTTGTTTCGGGGCTGGTCATCCCCATGCCGACCTCGAACTCGCCGCCGGCTCCGTCGGAGTAGCTGAAGCTGATGCGGGGCCACGCCCGGCGCCCCTCTGCCGCCGCGATCGTCACACGGGTGCGGCCGATCCCCTGTCCGAGAACGAGGGGGATCAGCCGGCCGTCGAGGGTCGACTCGCCGCGGACGAGTTGGACCCCGTGAACCTGGGCCAGGATCGCATTTCGATCCGCGTTGAGCACCCGGAAGTCGACCTCCCCCTCGAGCTCCAGATCAAGCCGAACGCGGCGGCCGACCTCGGGCAGGACCAGATGGCTGCTTGCACCGTCGCCCTGCACGACCATTAGCGTCGCACCGGCGAGATCGACGTCGCCGACGGCTTCGATCTGCATCGCGACCCAGGCGCTGTCAGGCAGCTCCAGCCGATTGCCGCCCGAGCCGACCTCGGCGAGGATCGATCGGTCGTACCCCACCGTCCGCGTCGGTGAGGCCGCGGCGAAGAAGTACTCCGACCCGGCGACGTGTGGGACGTGGAGGATGCTGAAGTGACCGAGCTCGTCGGTGACCGCGACGCCGAGTAGGTCGCGGCGCTGATCGATCGTGAATCCGACCGAATCGGCGTTGCGAAGCTCGACCCACATCCCGCTGAGCGGCCGCCCTCCAGCTTCGAGAACCGAGCCCTCGGTCCTCTCGCTCGCGCCGACGACCACCAGCTCCCCGACGTCGACGTTCGCCGCGCCGACACCGGAGGGGCTCAGATCCAGGGGCAGCGATCCCGCGGCGTATCGCCAACCACCGTCGGCCTCGGCCGTCAGGGGACCACGCAAGCGCAGCTCGCGAGCCTCTGCTGTAGCCCCTGACCTCCAGGCCCCGTCGACGCTGAAGCGGCCATCCGCCGCGACGAGGATCGCATCGACGTCCGTGACCTCGCGCCACTCGCCGCCCTGCCGCCAGGCGTAACCAGCGAAGAACTCGCCCGCAACCGGCGCCCCCGCCGTGTCCACCAACCTGCCCGAGAGGGTCACCGCAGCCGCTGGCTGAACGAGCTCCACGACCACCTCGCCGCCGTCCACGGTGGGTCCGTCGACTGTGATCGTGCCCACGGAGCTGTGGACGTCGAAACGCTGCGACAAGCCGACGACGGGAATCCGCAGCTCGCCACTGCCGTCGTGAATGCGTTCGTCGCGGGGGTCGAGCTCGTCGCCCTCGGGCACCACGTAGACTCCGGCGCCGGCGGCCGCCGGACCTCCAGCGACATCCGCCATCCGGATCAAGATCGAACCGTGGGGCGGAAGCACGAAGACCTGCTCGACGCCGTTCGCGTCGGCCGGCGACAGGAGCAGTGGCTTGCCGTCCAGTCCAACGGCATCGACGGCGAATGGGCCGCCGACAGCTTCGCGACGAGCTGATCGAGCTTCGCCTGATCAAACTCCTGCGCCGATCCACCGCCGAGTCGCTCGAGGGAGGTCCCGAGCTCCGGAACCATGGCGCGCATCTGGCGCATGGACAACATCTGGAACTCGCTCAACAGGCAGCGGCCGTCCGGACCGGTACCCGTGGAGAACTCGCCGGACACGGGCCGACCGGTCACCGGATCGGTGGCCCAGTCGGGCATCGAGCCCACGAAGTCGTCGAGGGCCATACCCTCGGCGTCGATCAGCCTGCCGAAGCGCACGCCGGCCACAGGACGCCCGTCAGGGCCGACCAGGCGAACGGGAATCGGAACGTCGAGCTCGAGGGCGAACTCGAGCGGATCACCGCTAGTCGCGGCCCAACCCGACCGCGGTCCAGTCCCGACCTGCACGTACAGCTCGCCCCGCGCAGCCGGGAGCTGCACCTGGCCGTCCAGATTCGTCAGGACCGTCGTGGCCTCGCGCCAGAGGCGCTTGCGGCGCAGCTTCGACGTCACCACCTTGGCCGCGTCGTCCTCGTCCAGGTCCGCGGTGTCGAAGTAGGTCACCTCGACGCCCGGCGCCGGGTAGCCGAACCAATCGTCGCGCACGGAGACCGGGACTCCCGCGTCGATCGGACGACGCGTCGACTCCTGGCTGGAGGGTCCGTCCGTGCCGCCTCCCTGCGCGGCGACCGCCACAGCAGGAACGACCAGCAGCGCGAGCGGCGCGATCCGTCTCCACCAGGCTCGGCACGTGTTCGCCATCTGGAACTGGGTCGCGCTCAGTCGCGCGAGGACATGAACAGGCGCAGCACGTACCAGAACATCAGGGCGACGCTGGCGAACAGCTGCAGCGAGGCGGCCACGTGGCGGTTGGCGGGGAAGTGGTGCAGGACGTTCGAGGTGTCGTGCAGGATCGCCATGCCGGCGACCACGACCATGCCGACGCTGAACCAGGTGCCGAGGTGGAAGCCGAACAGGGCTCCGCCGAGGATGGCGAGGAGGGCGCCGACCATGGCGAACTTGATCGCGGCGCCCATGAAGGAGAAGTCCTTGCGGGTCCAGAACACGATCGTGGTCAGGCCGCCGAAGCCGGCCAGGGTCACGACGGCGGCGCTGGCGATCACGCCCGGGGCGGTCGCGTCCGCGATGTAGAGCAGCGGTACGAAGATCAGGGCCTCGGCCAGGACGAAGCCGCCAAGGGCCGCGTACTGGACCGGCATCGAGTTCGACGTGCCTGCGAAGCGGCTGGCGAGCCAGGAGACGACCATGAAGGCGCCCAGCACAAGCAGCCAGCTCGTGCCGAGCATGGCCTCGGCGATTTGCCTGGCCATTCCGGACTGGAACAGGCCGACCTCGATCAACACGAAGGCGGCGATGGCCCCGAACAGGTGGCCGTAGGTGCGCACGATGAAGCGGGCGCGAACCTGCTCGCTCTGCTCGATGATCGGGCGGTCGAAGGTCGAGACGTAGGCGTCGGACATGGCGGGCTCCTCGGGGTCGGGGCAAGAAGTTGGCCGGGGAGCCTAACCCAAAGCCGCCCCCGACTCAGCGTGCGTGCCAGGCGGCCAGCAGCTCCGCCTCGCGGGCGGCGTCGATCCCCGAGCGCCAGACGTGGTCCGCGGGCCGCGCGGCGGCCCAGGTCCAGGTATCGCGGATCGTGTCCGTGGCCGGGCGCAGCTCCAGGCCCGCGGCCAGGGCCCGGCTCACGTCGAAGTGCCCGCGCATCCCCGCGGGCAGCCACAGGGGCAGGTCGCGGTAGGGCGCGACCTCGCGCTCCAGCAGGAACTCCTCCCCCACCCACGTGAACGAGGCGTCCGCCCCCAGGGTCAGCTTGGCCGCGTGCAAGAGCTCCTGGAACGACTGGCGGTAGTCGAAGCCGACGGCGTTGAACACGCCGGTGGTGCCGTCCGCGACCGTGCGCACGATCCACTCGCCCAGGTCGCGCACGTCGATGTATTGGACCTCCGCATTCGGATCTCCGGGCGCGAGCACCTCGCCCCCGCGGGCAACGCGCACCGGCCAGTAGGTGAAGCGGTCGGAGCTGTCCTCCGGGCCGACGATCAGGCCCGGGCGCAGGTTGAGGACGCGCCCGGGCATGGCCGCCTCCGCCGCCTGCTCGCACAGGGCCTTCATGGCGCCGTAGTAGGGGAAGGACTCGCGAATCGTCGTCACCTGCTCGACGACCTCGGGCTCGACGGTGGCCACCGCGGTGTCCTCACCGATCATCTCTCCCGCCGTGTCGGCGTAGACCGAAACGGTCGAGACGAACACGTATTGACCGACCCGATCGCGCAGCAGCTCGACGGCGCTGCGAACGTGGCCAGGGACGTAGCCGGAGGTGTCGACCACCGCGTCCCACTGGCCCTCGGCCAGGGCTGCGATGTCCCCGGTGTCGCGATCGCCGATGCGAGTCTCGAGCTGCGCGTAGCGCTCGGGGTCGGACTGACCGCGGTTGAACAGGGTCACCTCCCAGCCCCGCGCAAGGGCCGCGTCGACCACCGCGGGCCCGAGGAAGCGCGTGCCGCCCAGGACCAAGAGGCGCTTGGGCGCGCCGGCGGACAGCGGTCGCGCGAGGGCGTCGAGAGCGCCGGGCAGGGCCAATCCGGCGGAAGCGGCGGCCGCGGTCAGGAGGGTGCGGCGAGAGGGGTTCAAGGCGCTCGTCAGGGTCATGCCGGGGTCTCGATGGATCTGGATGGCGAGGTGCGACTGGGGACCGCGCCCGTCCCTGCGAGTGGGATCTAGCTCCATTCCGTGATCGCGGGGGCGCGATTCAAGCCTCAGCAATACGGTGACGCAGCAATACGGCGCCGCGCACCGTCTTGCTCAGTCGAACAGGGCGTCGACCCAGGCCGCGATGGCCTCGTTGCGCCGAGCCTCGAGCCCCGCCAGATCGGGCACGTCGGAGTCGTAGAGGTCCGCCCGCGCTGCCCAGCCGCCCCGGACGGCAGACTTCGATTCGAGCGACCGCCCGGATCGTCGCGGGGCCCCCGAGTCCGTCAGGACGTACTTCTCCTGCTCGTAGCGCCCCTCACGGACCTTCGCGGTCAGCGCTGCGAGGCGGGCGTGCTCGATCTGCTTCTGGGTGCGCGCCACCGACACCGAGGTCCGCATCGCCCGCCGCATCAACTCGGGACCCTGCAGGTCCCAGCGGTCGGGGACGCGCCCGTCGGCGAGCCTGAGCAGGGCACGGCGGATGTCACCGTTGGTGGAGTTCGTGAGCGCCATGGCCACGAGCTGATCGTCCGTGGCCAGCGCGCGCCCGGTCGCGCCGCGCAAGAGGTCCGCCTCCAACTCCTCGCGAACCTCCTCCCACGGTTGCAGCTCGGGCAAGGGCTGGGTCAGCCAAATCCGGTCCATCACCGCAGTGGGGTCGAGCTGCGGATACTCGGCGGCCAGGTAGTCACCGAATGTCTCGATCGGAGCGACGCTAGCGGTTGCGCCGAGCTGGGGCCCCGCGATGGAGGAGTCCCGGCGGTCCGCTACCTCGTCCGGTCGACGCAAGCCTTCGAAATGGTCGTCGTCGAAGGCTCCCGGAACAGGCGCTGCGGCTGGCGCCACTCTCAACGGCCGTCGCTGCTCGTTCCAACTCCACAGGGCGGCCGCTGCAAGCGCGACGGCACCAATGAAAGGCAAGGACCTCACGCCCCCAGGCTAGTGTCCTGGATCATTCATGACCACGCGGAGTCGGACATCGGCGGCGCGCCCGCTCGGTCCGGATCGCCCGTGCCGGTCGCGAGCGCCCCCGAGCCGGAATCAGGACCGCGCGACGCGGACGCCGCGGTGCTAACCTCCGCCCGTGTTCGACCCTCAGATGGAGCTCCTGTCCACCGTCCTCCACGCCGTCGTCGAGGACCCCGCCACCACCGGCAAGCCCGCGGCCACCTGGGCCGAGGCGCGCGCCGCCGCCGCGGCCTGCGGCGAGATCGAGGACGAAGAGCTGAGCCTGGTGCTCGAGGAGGAGGACGCCGACATGCTGCGCGACATCCTCGGCCAATGGCGCGCCGGCAAGCGCAATGCGCTCGAGCACGACAAGGCCGTGCTCAAGCGCGCCATCAAGGCCTTCCGCAAGCGCCTCAAGGTGACCCTGCTCGACGACGAGTCGTCCCTGGGCGGCGGCGCCTTCAGCAGCGGCCGCAGCTCGTCGATCGTCGCCATCACGCCGCCCGAGCGCTACCCCCGCGCCACCTGGGACGAGCTGGTCCGCCTCGGCCGCCTCAAGGGCGGTCGCGACGGCATGTACGAGCTGGCGCCGGGCGGCTGAGGCCGTAGCGCATCGGGCCGAACGCTACGGAGCCGTCGCCGTGAGGCCCGCCGTCGCGGCGAAGCCCTGGGGTCCGCCAGCGTCGAGGACCCAGGCCTGGACGTAGAGGTCGAGCCCGCTCGGGATCGCCGAAACGAGCTGGAAGCCGAGTTCGAGCGTCCCGTCCGGCTCCGTTACGAGGCCTGCGACCACCGCGTCGGGCGACGGGATCAACTGCCCGCCGAGCAGGGCCAGGGAGAGCGCGGAGCTGCCGAGCACCAACACCGCCGGCGCGCTCGGCGCGGCATTCGAGACGACCAGTTGAACCAAGCACTCCGGCTCCAGGGCGCCGGTGCCGGAGAGGCTCGGAACGCCGCTGATGCCGGCGAGGCCGCTGCCCAGGCTGCTCCAGTGACCGAGATCGAGGGCGAACTCGTGCAGCACCCCCGTGCCCGGTCCAGGCCCTCCCGTGGGCGCGCTGACCACGACGGTCGAGCTGCACGTGGAGATCGCCGAGCCCACCCGGTCGCCCCCGTCGGAGTCACAAGGAACC
Organism: Engelhardtia mirabilis; assembly: GCA_007751255.1. Classification (GTDB taxonomy): domain Bacteria; phylum Planctomycetota; class UBA1135; order UBA1135; genus Engelhardtia; species Engelhardtia mirabilis. Next base: position 1,517,922 of record CP036296.1, on the reverse strand, counting down.
AGGGCGTCGGCAGCCGCGCCGGTGACCGCATCGAAGCGCTGGACCACGCCACGGTAGCCGTAGGCCTTCGGCGCGCCGACCAGGGCCACGCCGGCGGTGATCCCCACCGCCGTGCCGAACTCCTCGCCGGCATCCGCGCCGGGACGAATCAGCTCGGCCAGCGGCGCCCCGGTGGCGGCGTCGAAGGTCCAGGCCCGTCCGGTGTCCGGGAAGACCACGTCGGCCAGGGGTGCACCGACCGCGACCAGCCCTCCCTCGATGGCGACCGAGGTGCCGAATCGGTCACCCGCTCCGGGCGCGGGGGGGAACAGCTTGGTCAGGCGTTGGCCGGTCGTGAGGTCGAAGACGTAGGCCGCGCCGGCTTCGGCGACGCCCTGGCTTCCGTCACGGGGCGCACCGATCACGACCAGCTCTCCGTCCACGGCCATGGCGGAGCCGAACTGGCCGAGTGCGCCGAGGCCGCCCGGATCGTCCGGCAGCAGGGTCTGGAGCGGCGCCCCGGTCAGGGCGTCGAACACGTCGACCGCCCCACAGGCGCCGCCGGGGACGCTGTCCAAGGGTCGAGCGACGAGAACCCGGGTCGGCGTGATGGCCACGACCCGCCCGAAGCCGTGGTCGACGACGACCGGCGCGATGGCGGAGAGCTTGGCGATCTTGGTGCCGGCCTCGAGGTCGTAGAGGTGTGCGGCCCCGATGAACGAGGTGGCCCCACCCCACTTGGTCCCGACCACCGCTCGCGGTCCGCAGATGTCGACGGACTCCCCGAAACGATCTCCGGTCTGCGCGCCGAAGATCGAGAGCACGAGCTCGACCTCACCGGAGACGAGGTCGATCAGGTAGGCGGCCCCGGAGCTGGTCCCCTGGAGGTTCTGATCGCCCGGCGCGCCGACGAAGGCTCGCGCTCCGTCGACGGCGACGCCGAAGCCGAAGTCGTCGTTGAGGTTGGTCCCGTCGGGATCGAGGACGTCCGTCGGCAGGCACTGTTGGGCCTGGGCGGCGGCGAGAGCGGGCAGAGCAATGAGCGGGATCAATCGGGAGCTGAGGACCATTGGCGGAACATTGGATAGGGGTCGGCCCGCTACGGCTGCTGCGGCTGGTCACTGAAGTCGAGGCCGGTCAGTCACTTCGCGACCGCTGGCGGCCAAGGAAAGCCTATTCGGCTCGCGGCAAGTCGGGCGAAGCGGGATCGCCGAGGCCCACCCGGGGGGTCGCTGGGCGCCGGAGGAGCGGCTCGGATCCGTGGCGATCCGGCCCGGCGAGCCGACGCTTCGGACCGGCGTAGTCCGCGAACAGGGCTAGTGTCCTGGGCGGCCTTGGTGGGGTACTTGTGGGGCTCCCAGGGGCGCGCGCGGCAATGGGCCAGGCAGACCTCGAGGCCGGGGTCCAGGAACACCAGCTCGGGCCCGAGGTGCAGGGTCGCCTCGACCAGGCCTGCGTAGCAGCCCTCGACGATCCAGCCCTCGCGGGCGGCGCAGAACTCGAGCACGCGGCGCGCGGCATCTGCCGTCGGGCGCAGGACGGGTTCGAGCCCGGGCTCCCAGGCGACCGTGTCGAGGTCGAGCACGTCGAGCCCGTGCTCGGCGCCCAGCCGCCGCGCCAGGGTCGACTTGCTGGAGCCGGAGTTGCTGAGGATCGCCAGTCGCATCGGCGCAGAGACTAGCCGACCGGCCGCGGCCACCCCGCCGCAGCGGATAGACTCCCCGCCCCTATGGCCGAACTGGGCTTCCAAGACCTGACCTTCTCCCGCGGCGGCGCGCCGCTGCTCGACGGTACCGCTCTACACATCGAGAAGGGCGAGCGGCTGGGGCTGCTCGGGCGCAACGGGTCGGGCAAGTCGACGCTGATGGCGCTGCTCGCGGGCGAGTTGGTGCCGGACGAGGGTCAGATCGTCCGCCGGCCAGGGCTGGTCGTGGCGCGACTGGCCCAGGAGGTGCCCAAGACCCTGCGGGGAACCGTCTCGGAGCTGCTGCACGAGGCCCTCGCGGACGTCGAGGTCGCCGGGGACTGGGAGGCGGAGCAGCGCATCGGCGACGTGACCGCCAAGCTCGGCCTGGTTGCGGACGAGAAGGTCGCCGACATGTCGGCGGGGTCCAAGCGGCGCGTGCTCCTGGCCCGCGCACTGGTCATGGAGCCCGACGTGCTGCTGCTCGACGAGCCCACCAACCACCTGGACATCGAGGCCATCCGCGGGCTCGAGGAGCTGCTCCTGCGGCGCGGGGGCTCGGCCCTGTTCGTGACCCACGACCGGACCTTCCTGCAGAGGGTTGCGACCTCGATCGTCGACCTCGACCGCGGTGCGCTGCGGCGCTACGACTGCGACTACCAGACCTACCTGGAGCGCAAGGAGTCCGAACTCGAGGCCGAACGGGGCCAGCGCGCCGAGTTCGACAAGAAGCTCGCCAAGGAAGAGGCCTGGCTGCGCCAGGGCATCAAGGCCCGCCGCACCCGCAACATGGGTCGCGTGCGCTCGCTGTTGAAGCTGCGCGAGGAGCGCGCCGAACGACGCAAGGAGGCCGGTCGCGTTAAGGTCGCCCTGACCGAGGCGGACCGCACCGGCCAGGTGGTGATGCGCGCCGATGGCCTGACCATGGACTTCGGCGCGGGCCCGGTGGTGAACGAATTCTCGATCGAGATCCAGCGCGGCGATCGGATCGGCCTGGTCGGGCCCAACGGCTGCGGCAAGACGACGCTCGTGCAATTGCTCCTGAAGGAGCTGTCCCCCACCGCGGGCGCAGTGCAGCACGGCACCAACTTCCAGGTGGCGCGCTTCGACCAGCTGCACTCGACCCTCGACGACAGCCTGACGATCCAGGAGAACGTCTGCGGCGACGGCGACACGGTCTTCGTGGGCGGCGGCGCGCGCAACGTGATGGGCTACCTGATGGACTTCCTGTTCACCCGCGAGCAGATCCGCGGGTCGATCAAGCACCTGTCCGGGGGCGAGCGCAACCGCGTGCAACTGGCGAAGCTTCTGGCGCGACCCTGCAACGTGCTGGTGCTCGACGAGCCCACCAACGACCTCGACCTCGAGACGCTCGAGATCCTCGAGGAGCTCCTGGCCGAGTTCCAAGGCACCCTGCTCCTGGTCAGCCACGACCGGGCCTTCCTCGACAACGTGGTCACCTCGACCCTGGTGTTCGAGGGGCGAGGACGCTTTCGCGAGTACGTGGGCGGCTACGAGGAGTACCGCCGCGCGAGCGAGCGGGCGGCTGCGCCGAAGGCGAAGAAGGCCAAGCCCGCCAAGCAGGAGCCCAAGGCCGCCAAGCCGCGCAAGCTGACCTACGGCGAGCGGCTCGAGCTCGAGAAGCTGCCCGAGCGGCTGGAGGCGCTCGAGGCCGAGAAGTCGACCCTGGAGAAGTCCATGGGCGATCCCGACTTCTATCGCCGTCCCGGCGAGGAGATCTCGGCCGCTACGGACAAGCTGAAGTCGATGGAAGTCGAACTCGCGCGGGTCTACGCACGCTGGGAAGAGCTGGAAGCGCTAGCCTCGGCGTGAGTCAGAGATCGCCCTTCCACCGAATCCCGCACCCGAAGAAAGAAACGACCATGCCCCGCGCCTCCGCTCGCCACATCCTCGTCTCCTCCGAATCCGAGTGCCTCGACCTCAAGGCCAAGCTCGAGAACGGCGCCGAGTTCGAGTCCCTCGCCAAGGCCCACTCGACCTGCCCCTCCAGCGCCAAGGGTGGCGCGCTGGGCGAGTTCGGCCCGGGCCAGATGGTCAAGGAGTTCGACCAGGTCGTGTTCAGTGCGCCGGTCGGCGAGGTGCAGGGCCCGGTCAAGACCCAGTTCGGCTACCACCTGCTCGAGGTCACCAGCCGCTCCTGACGGGAGTCTGCCCCGAGGGCCGCGCGGCGCGATCGGACGAATCCGGTCGCGCCGCGCGTCGTTCGGCGTGGGGCTCGGAGCGCAGGGCTTCCGCTGACGCTGGGCGTCCGCCGGCGTTCGCCGGCGTTCGCCCGGGCGGACCGCGGGCGAGCGCCGAACGCGCGCCCGGCGCGCATCGCCCCGTCCATGAATAATTGGGGTCTTGCTTCGTGTAAGGCCCAGGCGCGCGCGGCACCCAGTCCCGCCGCCGACTCCTCCTCCCCCCTGGGGCTTCGCGCCCCCGGAGTCGACACGATGCAACGATTCGCACTCGGCCTGCTGGCCGCGCTCATTCTCGGCGGCATGGCCGCAGTCCTGTGGTTCAAGCCGGCCTCGATCCACTCTGACAGCTCGACGACTCCGCCCCCGGCAGCCTCGGCCCCGAGTCAGTCCCCGGCCGAGACTGCCGCGCCCCGCGAGGTCCGGCCCCCCGAGGCGCAGGCCCCCGAAGCACCGGTCGTCGAGGCGGACACCGTCGAGGTCACCGAGGCCCCCGCCTCCGCGCGACGCTCGATCGAGGAGCTCGGCCTTGCCATCGAGGGCTTCGTGAACCTGCCCGCGAACCTGCCCGGGGACGAGCTGCTCGAGGTGGTGGTGCTGCGCTCCGAGCCCTCTCCCTGGCAAGAGCGCGCCCTGCTCGGGGACTCCACCGAGGACCTGATCGACGACGAATTGGCCCTGGGCGCGACCGAGGTCGACGCCCGCGGTCGGTTCCTGGCGCGGGTCCCGGCGGACACCGCCGAGGTCTGGCTGCTGCTGCGCGGTCGCTACATCTACGTCAGCGAGGCCGTTCACGCCCTTCCGGGAGCCGAGCAACCCGTCGAACTCCCGGCGAAGCTCGGGGCCTGGGTCACCGGCAACGTTCGGCCGCCGAAGAGCGCCACCGCCAGCGAGCTCGAAGGCCTGGGCGAGAACATCCGCCTCGACCCTGATCTGACCCGCGCCATGGGTATGGGTGCCCTCGACTACGAGGGGCCGCGCCGACGCGAGGCGTCGGCCGACGAGCTCGACCAGCACCGCTTCGAGTTCCGCGGTGTGCGGCCCTCCCAGGGCTACAAGCTGCGGGTGGGCCCGAAGCACCTGGCCGCCTTCAGCAGCACGCCGTTCGAGGTCACGGCCGGCCAGCACGTGGTCCTGGACCTGCCGGTCACGCGGGGTGCAGTCCTCGCGGGCGTGGTCGTCGACGGGAACGGGGTCGGCATCGCGGGCGCCGAGATCGAGATCGAGCAGGACCCGATGGTCTTCGGCGCCGGTGGCTTCGAAGTGCGCGAGGGCAAGTCCGAGGCCGATGGCAGCTTCGTCCTCGGCGCGGTTGCTGCCGGGCACCTGTCGATGCGGGTGAAGCGCGACGGCTACCTGGACTCCAGCCAGGAGTTCGACCTCGGCGAGGGCGAGTTCCGAGAGGGGCTCGAGATCGTCCTGGACTCGGGCAACAGCATCACCGGCCGCGTGATCTGGCCCGACGGCCGCCCCGCGGTGGACGTCGAGGTCAACGTGGGCTTCGACGCTTCGTTCCTGGGCGGCATGGAGGCCTTCAACGCCATGCGCGGTGCCGATGGCGAGGCCAGGACCGACGCGGAAGGCCGGTTCGTGGTCACCGGATTGGGCAAGGGCCCGTTCACCGTGCGCTGTGAGTCGAAGGTCGAGGGTCAGGAGGACGGCGAGGACCCGTCGCGCGCCGCCGCGGAGGCGGCGGACCTCGAGGACTTTGACCCCTTCGCCGAGAGCGTGGACTCGAGCTCCCTCGGGCAGAACGCTCCCTGGCGCGCCCGGGCCGATGGCGTTCGACCGACCTCCGACCCCCTCGAGCTGATTCTCGAGCGCCCTCTGGGCGTGGTCGGCCGTGTCGTCGACGACCTCGGCGAACCGGTCGCCAAGTTCAAGGTCCACGCGCGCACCGTCACCGGCGGGATGCTCTCGGGCCTGGGCGCCGAGTCCCACAGCGACAGCTTCACGGATGAGGCCGGCGTCTTCTTCCTCGGCGGCCTACGGGCCTGCGAGTGGGAGCTCTTCGCCGCCGCGGAAGGCTACGGCCTCGCCGAGCCCCTGCTCGTCGAGCTGCCCATGGACGAGGACGCGACCGTGACCCTGACGCTCGAGCGCACGGCGTCGGTTTCGGGGACAGTTGTCGCCTCCAACGGACGCGCCATGGCCGGGGCCAAGGTGTCGCAGCCCCAGACCCTGAAGGACTTCGGCCGCATGGCGAGTGGCGACTTCACTCGCCCCTCGACCACGACGGACGCCGCAGGTCGCTTCACCCTCGAGGGTCTGACCCCGGGCACCGTGCTGCTGGTGGCCAAGGCCGAGGGGCACGCTCCCAGCGAGTCGGTCTCCACGGAGGTCGCTCCGGCCGGCGTGGCCACGGACATCGTCCTGACCCTGCGGGTCGGTGGACGGATCCTCGGCAAGATCTTCGACAAGGAAGGCGAGGTGATGCCGGGGCAGTCGATCATGTGCCAGAACCCGATCGATCCCTCCTCGCAACTCTGGGCCAACAGCGACGACGACGGCGAGTTCACCTTCGCCGACCTCGCGCCGGGGCAGTACCAGGTCATGACCCTGCCCACCGGCGGTGGCGGCACCGGCGACGACGGTGCCGGCGACTTCGCCGCGATGATGGAGCAGATGAAGTTCACCATGGCCACGGTCGTGGAGGGCGAGGACACCGAGGTCGCCCTGGGCGCCAAGCCCGAGGCTGCGGTCAAGGTCACCGGACGGGTGCTGATCGGCGACGAGCCCGTCGCCGGCGCGATGCTGACCTTCTTCGCCGACGGCGGCGGAGGCTTCGAGTCGATGAAGCTGATGAGCACCGACAAGGACGGGCGCTTCAAGACCGAGCTGAACAAGCCGGGCGGCTACATGATCAACGTGCAGCAGGTCAACGGCACTGGCCAGCAGCAGTCGGTGGAGTTCTTCGAGGTCATCCCCGAGGTCGAGACCCACGCGCTCGAGATCGACCTGCCGGTGGGCGGCATCTCCGGCCGCGTCACGGGCTCCGACGGCGAGCCGGCGGTCAACGCGCGCGTGACCCTCGGCATCGAGGGCCCGATCCCGAATGGCTCGTTCACCGGCGGCAACTACTCCGAGGTCTGGACCGACGCCAAGGGCGAGTACTCGCTCAAGTGGCTGCGTCCCGGTGACTACACCGTCGCCGCCGGAGGCTCGTTCCTCGGCGGGATGTTCGGGGACATCGGCGGCGAGGTACTCGGACGCCAGGTGCGGCGCGACCTGAACATCAGCGAGGGTCAGTGGCTCTCGGGCATCGACTTCGAGCTGAACGAGGCCGGGCGACTGACCGGCAACGTGGTCGACGCCTCAGGTCAACCCGTGCGCGACGCCGCGATCTTCCTGCGCGACGCCGCCGGGAACTCGATCGACCGCATCACGATGGTGCAGTCGGACGCAGCCGGCAAGTTCGTCTACGGCGGCCTCGATCCCGGCAACTACCGCGTCACCGCGCGCACGAGCGGCCAGGTCACCTCCGAGCCCGTCAGCGCCTCGATTGCCGCTGGCAACGACACGCAAGTCACCGTCTCCGTCGCGGCGGGCACGATGGTCGTCGTGACCCTGACCGACAAGCAGGGCGAGGACGTGCGCTGCAACGTGGAGGTCACCGGGCCCGACGGGCGTCAGGTCAACGGCCTGTGGTCGATGAGCGACCTGATGACCGCCCTCACCGGCGGAGGGATCTCGAGCCGGGAGACGCGCGTCGGCCCCCTGGCCCCGGGTACCTACCAACTCGTGGCCACCTCCGCGGACGGGCTCAGCGCCAAGAAGAGCCTGACCCTCGACGGCCAGGAGGAGCGGCGCGTGCGCCTGCGCCTGAAGTAGCCAGTCGAAGTCGGTCCTCGCGCTCGCCGCGCGAGGGACTATGGTCGGGGCCGCCGCGCTGGGATCAGCGCGGCGGCCCCGATCGATTTCCCGGACCCGGAGTTTGAGGATGAGTCTGCCTTGGACACTCGGGGGCGCCGTGTGCGGCGCCCTGGTTGCGCTCGGAATGTGGTTCGCGGAGCGACCGAGCTCGGCCCCCGCGTCGGCAGCGGCGGCGAGTCCGACCCCGCCCCGCTCCACCATCGCCGCGGACCACGTGGCACCCGCCGCGACGCCGCAGCTCGACCTCGTCCACGACGCGTCGACAGCGCGGGCGACGGTGGAGGTCGAACCCGCCGCGGACCCCCTCGCGGGGCTGATCGCCTTCGGCCGGATCTCGGACCCCGACTGTCGGCCGATCCAGGCGCGGTTGGTCCTGGAGGACGACGACGCCAACCTGAAGTCGACCGACAGCGCAGCCGACGGAGGCTGGGCCCTGCTCGGACTCGCACCCGGGCCCCATCGCCTCTCGGTCACCGCCAAGGGCTTCGTGGGTCTCGAGGAGTCGATCGAGCTGCCCGCGCGCGCGCAATGGCAGCGTGACTTCGTGCTCGCGAGGGCGCTTTCGATCCCCGTGCGCTTCGAGGATGCAGAGGGCGTGGCCCTGGAGGTCGCGCCCTTCTCGGAGGACCCCGCGAGCTTCCTCTGCGTCGTGGGGACCGACGATCCCCCGCGAGCGGTGCTGCCTGGCGTCCGTTCCCGCACGGCGTCGCGCTACGGGGCTGGGACCTTCGAGGGACGCGGCGACGATCGCGCGCCCCCCGACCTGGGCGAACGCCACCAGGGCCTGCTTCGACTGAACGCGGCCCCCCCCCTGTGGGCCAGCCTCGTCTATCGCGACGTGGTGCTCGAGACTCGCGAGCTCGTCGGCGACGAGAGCGAGTTGGTCTTCGTGGTCGACCTCCAGACCCTCGCCGATCAGTGCAGCGAAGTGCGAGTCCGAGTCGTCGACGCCACGACCGGCGCGCTCTTGGAAGAGGTCGCCCTGGCCCACCCCTCCGGTGGTCGTTCCATCGAGGCCGCGCGGCGCGGGAACCAGATGGTCTTCACGGACGTGCCCCCCGGCACCCTGGACCTGGTCGGCGGCGGCCTCGTCGGGGCCGGCGACTTCGAGTGGATCGAGCGGTCCGTTCAGATCCCCCCCCGCAGTCTCGTCGACCTGGGCACGATCGAGGTGCGACCGAGGATCGAATGGACGGCGCGCGTCGTCGACACCAGCGGCGAGCCCCTCGACCTACAGGTCGAAGCGGCCCGGCCACAGATCCTGGCGGGCGTCGGCGACCTCGACCAGCGCGTGTCCACCCGCCCGGACGCCGACGGTCGCTCGACTTTCAACCACCTGGGAGCAGGGCGCACGCTGCTCCGCGTCGGCGGCAAGGACGGCTGGGCGCGCATCGCGCGCGAGGTCGAGACCTCCGCTCAGTCCGAGATCGAGCTCGTCGTTCCGCGCGGCACCGAGGTCGTCTTCCCGTTCCTGTTGGCTCCCGGCGAAACCTACGTCGTCGCGGGTGAGGACGGCCTGCCGCTGCTAGCGGGCTCCTACCTGCGACGTCAGACCTGGCTCGTCCCGGGCCGCTACACCCTGACCCGCAGGGGTGCGGACGGGGTGTCGACCGCACAGCCGTTCAACGTGGGAACGGATCGCACCGTGGTGCGCTGGGAGCAGCGATGAGCAGGACCAGCAACGCGATCGGCGCAGCCCTCGGCTTCGCGGCCGGCTTCGCCCTCCTGTGGATCGCCCTCCCCGACCACGGCGTAGATGCCGGCGCAGCCCTTCAGGCGGAGCCGGCGCCGGGCGTCGAAGCCGAGCAGGTGGCCGAGCTGGGCGCGCCCCAGGTCCCCGAAGCAGCGCCCGTCGCCGAACCCGAGCCGGCCGCCATTGCGATCGTCCCTTCCAAAGACACGGGCAGCTTGCGAAGCGACCTGGCGCCCACCCCACCCGCTCCGGAAGCGCCGCGCCCCGGCTCCGTCGTGTGGGGCCTCGCGACCCTGCCCGACGGTTCGCCGTTGCCCGACGCCTACATCAGCACGCAGCTCCCCGAGGGCGATCGCATGGCCGCGCGCGCGGACTCACAGGGTCGCTACGTGCTCGGTCCCCTGGATCCGGGCACCTGGACCGTCACCGCCGGCGCCATGGACTTCGACGACGACAGCGCCGTGCTCGAGCTGGCGAACGACGCCCTGCGCCAGGACTTCGTGCTGGTCCCCCAGCAGCAGATCGCCATCTTCCTCCTGACGCCGAGTGGCGAGCCGACCCTGTCCCAGGTGCAGACGTTCTCCTCGAAGGGCCGCATCCAAGCGGTACCCGTCGCGACGCGGGAGCATCCCGGGCCGACCTTCGACGGCGTCGTGGGCAGCCTCAACAACACCTTCGGGATCGGCAACTTCTGGGAGTCCGGCTGGCGCTCACCCTCGTTGGGTCCGGGGCACATCGGAACCGTAACCATCACCGATCGCGGCGGCGGTTGGATGAGCTACGTGATCGCCCACCAGGTCGTCGCCTCCCAGCCTTTCGACGAAGAGACCGAGCGCATCACCTTCGAGCTCGCGCCGGATGTCTTCACTTCGCAAGTGGGTCGCGTGCGCGGCCGGTTGATCGACCCCACCACGGGCGCCGGCGTCGTGGCCGAGGTGGACGTGAGCGAGGAGGGCTTCCCCCGAGGCCGGATGACGGCCGTTGGCGAGGACGGCACCTTCGACCTGAGCGAGGTCCAAGTCGGCCGGCGCTACTTCCTGGCCCGGGCCCCGGGGCGGGCCTTCCTGGTGCGGCGGATCGAGCTGGGCCCGGGCGAGGTCCTGGACCTCGGGGACGTGGAGCTACCCCTCGCCGTGTCGATCAAAGGGACGATCCGCGACCCCGATGGCGATCCCATCGTGGCGCTGATCGAGTGCGGACGGATCGACCCGGCCGACGGTTCGATCGCCTGGCCGCCGAACCGCAGGTACGTGAGCGGCGCCGACGGCCGCTTCCTGATCGGCAGCCTGATTCCCGGTCGCTACCTGGTGCGCTCGCCGGGTCTGGACGCGCGCGGCCCGAAGTGGGCCGATGACGCCCTGGTGGCCCGGCCAGTGGTGGCGGACGCCAGCGTCGAGTCGGTGGACGGCGTCGAGCTCTCCATGCAGAAGACCACCAACGTGATGCTGGTGTCCCAGGTCGAGCGGGAGCCCTGGCCACGGGCCGATGTCCTCGACGCGGCCGGCCTGCAGGTGACCGCGACGACCCTCGGCCGCTGGGGTGCCGAACGCCCCGTGCGCCTGCCCCCCGGGGACTACACCATCGAGGTCTCGATCGACGGTGAGTTGGTCGAGTCGCGCACGATAGCGGTCGGCGACGAGCCGCTGCGGGTCGAGTTCGACTGAAGGACGACCGGGCGCCGGTACCCGACTCAGGCCGCGCGCTTCGCGGCCGGGGCGTCGCTATCCGTCACGGCCACGAAGGCCTTGCGCGCCGCGGCGAGCACGGCCTCGCGTTGGCCGTCGGACAGGCCCAGGGTCTCCATCTGTTGGGCGCGCTTGAGGGCCCGGAAGCCCACCTCGTCGGCCAGGGACAGGTACAGGTCGAGCTGGTGCGCCAGGGACGCCATGGTCGCCTGGCGGGTGAACTCGAGGTTCTTCTGGAACTGATGGTGACGTCCGCAGACCGAGATCAGGTCCCTACCGAGCTGCCATTCCTCGGCCACCGCCGCGCCCGCGGCCTCGTGCAGCCGCATGAACAACAGCCCCACCAGAGCCTGGTCGATGGATCGCTCCCCGGCCTCGGTGGCCAACATCGAGAGCAGCGGCATCTTGCCGATGTCGTGCAAGAGCCCCACGGTGAAGGCTGTGTCCGGATCCTCGCCCAACTGGGGCGCGATGGCCCGCGCGATGCCGGCCACCGACAGGGCCTGTCGCCACGCCATCTCGGCGAAGATGTTCGCCACCCGGCCGTTGAACAGATGCGAGCGCATCGAAGCCGCCAGGATCATGCCCCGCAGTCCGCGCATGCCCACGCGCACCACGCAGGCCTTGATCGAAGTCTGCCCCACGCGGCTGCCACCCATGACCGAGTTGGCGGCCGACAGCAACTGACCCGACAAGGACGGGTCCGTGGCGAAGACGTCGGCGATCTCGCTCATCTCCGCCGTCGGCCGGTTGAGAATCTCGAGCAGGGTCATCGCCGTCGACGAGAGTTGCGGGACCTCGAGGTCCCCGTTCCGCATGCGCAGCTCGATGCGCCGCACGATGGCCACGTCCTTGGCACCGAAGGACGCGTTCTTGCCGCTCAGGTCGTCGAGGTTGCCGACGCCCCGCTGGGTCGACTGCTCCGCGGCCGCCTCGTCGACGGCCGTGGCGCGAGGCGCGATCGACGACGGCCTGGGCCTGGCCACCGCGGGGGGCGCGGACTTGGCACCGAACAGCCCCACGAGGGAGCTCCAGAGTGTTTGCAGATAGGCCGGCATCCTGATGTGAGAGGATCGGCCGCGGGCCGGGGCCGGTCTGAGTTCAATCGACGTTTGAACGGAATCTCTCCCGGTCGACGCCTCGAGGCTTCCTCTGGAGTTGGCCCGCGCCGCTCACCCCAGGAGTCGGCGCACCTCGTCGACGGCCCCCGGTGCATCCTGCGCCCAACCATCGGCACCAACCGTGCGCCACAGGCCGGGCACGAGGTTGAACGGGCCGCCTCCGACCAGGATCGGCAAGTCGGGGTGCGCGGCCCGCGCCGACTTGACCAGCTTCGCGGTGGCACGCACGTGCAGCCCGAGGCCAGCGGAGAGGCCCAACACGTCGGCCCCGAAGTGACCCAGGGCCTCGACCAGATCCGGGGTGGGCACGCTGGATCCCAAGAAGACGGTGCGGTAGCCGGCCAGTTCGAGCTGGTCGGCGATGATCTGGCCGCCGAGGTCGTGCAGGTTGCCCTCGACCGACGCCAACAGGACCGTTCGCCCCGACGCCGGCGCCGAGGGCGCACGGTGGCGCAGGAGCGTCAGGATCCCCTCCACCACTCGCGAGGCGTAGTGCTCCTCGGCCACGTTGACCTCGCCGGCGACCCACATGCGACCGAGTTCGCGCTGGGTGGTGGTCAGCACTTGGCCGTGGATCTCGGCCACCGACACCCCTTGGTCGAGAGCGTCGAGGATCAGCCGCTCCGCGTCCTCACGTCGCGCCTCCAGGAGTGCGAGCACGAACCGTCGCAAGAGGTCGTCGTGGGGACCGCTACCGTCCAGGGCGACGGGCTCGACGCAATCGACCACCCGCAGGGCCGGCAGGCCCTGGGCGAGGCAGTCGGCCGCCAGGTCACCGGCGCCGTCCGGCAGGCCCTCGCGCAACTCGTCGACGAGCACGTTCAGGGCGGCGCGCGGCGTGTCGAGCTCGAGGCCACGGCCGCAAAGTCCCGCGGCCAGCCAGGAGAGATCCAACTCCAAGAGTTCCGGCCGGCCGCTCGCGAGGGCCTCCGCCAGGGCGTGCAGCCGTGCCTGCAAGTCGCTCACCAGACGCTGGAAGCCCCAATCCTGGACCGCGACGCCACCCCCTTCGTCGGCGAGTCGCGCCGCCGCCCCGGCCGCGAGCGCGCGCCGCGAAGCGTCGATCAAGCCGGCTACGAACTGGCCTCGTTGGTCCATGGTCGGGGTCAGGTTGCGGGCTGCGAGCGGGCGGCGCAATCCCCGGGGGCTCGGAGTGAGACGGCGGGCGTCGGTCCCCCGCCGTTTCCTGACCTACTGCCCCGACCCGCGCGCGGGCGGTCGCCACCGTGGGTCGGAGACGCTCGGGTGACCGGACGCGGGCAAGGCGAGTCGACCCCTCGCGGTCGGCGCTGCAGGGATCGCGGCTGCCACGCCGTTGCGCCCAGGGGCAAGTGCTCTAGGCTCGGAGCGGCCCTCTCCGCCAGCGACAACGAACTTTCCATGCTCCCCATCGCCTGCCTCGCACTCGCCCTCGCTCCGGCACCCTTTGCAGACCACTGGGTCGGCCCCCCGGGCAGCGGACACCCGTACCAGACGATCCAGGCCGCTGTCGACGCCGCGCAGCCCGGGGACCGCGTCTTCGTCGAGTCCGGTGACTACGGTCCGGTGCTGATCGACAAGCCGCTCCAACTCAGCGGCCGCGGCTCGAGCCAGACGCGAATCCTCGCGCCGGCCGGTTCGATCCCGATCGAGATCGTCGGCAACGGCAGTGGCCTGCTCGTGCGCCTCAGCAACTTCGAGCTCGGCACCGTCGCCGGAGTCGACGCCTCGCCCCCGGCCTTCGTGCGTGCGACGGGCGTGCTCGGCCCGATGGAGTTCTGCGACCTCAAGATCGTGCGCGCCGAGCACGACGCCCACCCGACCGGTGGCGCGTACCTGGACTTTGCGGGCTGCACGCGCACCTTCCTCTCCTCGGTGCGCGTGGTGACCACCGCCGGGCCCGCGGGCAGCGACCTCGGAGGCCTTCCCCTCAGTGCCCTGCGCGCCCAGAGCAGCAACGTCTGGTTCAGCGACGGCCGCCTCGAGGCGAGCCGCGCGCCGACCGACGCGGGCGCCCTGGAGGTCCCCGGTGCCCACGCCATCGAGCTGATCGGCTCCAAGTTCACCCTGGCCCTGTGCGACGTGCAGGCCGGCAACCGCAGCGGCCCCCCCGGCGCGCTCACGGGTGGGGACGGCCTGCACCTGGTCGCCAGCACCCTCGATCTGCACGGCGGCAAGACCAATCGTCTAGCCGGGGGCGACGCGGACGCCGACGGCCCCGCAGGTCAGTTGTTGGCGGGCGCGGCCCTCTTCCTCGACGGCACCAGCTCCGCCCGCTGGGGATCGGACGTCGTCTTCGCCCCCGGCGAAGGACCGAACAGCGCGACGCAGATCGCCGTGGTCGCCCAGTCGGGCGCACAGACCAACCCGCGTCCCGATCGCTTGCCGTCCATGTGGATCGCCGACCCCACGCCGAAGGTCGGCGTCGACCAGGGCGTCTTCCTCGAGGGCGATCCCGGCGCGATCCACTTCTGGTGGCTGGCCCTCTACACCGGCACGCCGATCCCCCTGCCCGGGATCGAGGGCGTGCTGCTGCTCGACCTGATCCTGATCGTGAACCACGCGCCGATCGTCCTGAACCAGGACGGCCTGGGCAGCGACGTCGCGAGCTCGCCGGCCGACCCGGTGCTGGGTGGGCTGATGCTGTCCTACCAGTCGCTCGAGTACGACGGCGTGAACCTGCAACTGGCGCCGCCCTGGTTCATCACCTTCTCCCTCGACTGAGTTCGGCGCTGCGTCGCCGGCCCTGGGTCGCCGAGCGGCTGTTCCGCCCCCCGCCCCCCTCCGTCCGAGCGCGCGGCGCCGTAGGCTGGGTGGCCTCGCCATGTGCCCTCGCAGTCTTCCTCAACGACCGAGCAGGGTCCTGGCCGTCGCCCTCGCTCTAGGCGCCTGCGGAGGCGGAGCAGACGATCGGCCGGCGGTGGTCGAGCCGCCGCCCGAGTCGCCGGCGCCCGGCCCCGTGCCAGGTCACCACTGGCTGACCCCGGTCGGTCAGACGGCCGGCGAGCCGGCGGCCTGCGTCGACGGCGCCGGTCGGCTGTGGGCTTCGTGGATGGCCTGGACCGACGACGGGCCGCGGCTCGAGGTCCAGTGCCTGGAGCGTGTCGCCGAGGGTTGGCGAAGCCTGGCCAGCGCGACCGTGGCCGACGGCAACCGCGGCCTGGGCCTGGCGAGCCTCGCGGCCCTCGGCGACGGGGCCTTCTGCGTTTTCGAGACCCGCGTCGACGGCGGGACGTCCGTCGTCGGCCGCAGCCTCGAGCTGGACGGCGATCGCATCGCCCTGGGCCCCGCCGAGGAGCTCGCACCGGGCGGGCTCGAGCCGCAGCTCGCGGTCGCGCCCGACGGCCGCCTGACCCTCGCTTGGCAGGCGATCGTGGACGGCCAGTACGACATCCACTGGCGTCGGCGCGCGCCGGGGGGCGCCTGGTCCGCGGCGGTCAACGCCACCGACACGCCCTGGGACGAGTGGTCCCCGCGCGTGGCCAGCGGACCGGGCGGCCAAACTTGGTTGGCCTGGGACGCCTTCGTCGACGACACCTTCGACGTGTTCTGTGCCGGGCCGTTGGGCGCGGCCGAATCCCGGACCCTGTGCCTGGCGGGCGGTCCCGAGTACCAGGGCTACCCGTCCCTGGTCGTCGACGGCCACGGGCAGCCGTGGGTCGCCTGGGAGTCCTTCCGCGACTTCGGCCACGCCGGGCCCCTGCGCGACAGCCGCACCACGAACCTCGCCCGCGTCGACCCGGACGGCCGCGTGCGCTCGGTCCCCCTCCCCGACAACACTGCGGCGCGCAGCCAGTTCCCGCACCTGTTCGCCTGCGCGGAGGGACTGGTCATGACCGTGCGTCGCCTGGACCCGCCCTACCGGCCGCGCGAGGGCAAGGGCAGCCAGAACCTGTCGGGCACCCACCACTCCTGGCGGACCTGGGCCATTCGGTTCGGCGACGCGGCCGCCGGGCCCGAGCCGGTGCCCTGCTCGATCGGCGACAACGAGGCCACCAATCGCATGGTGTCGGTTGACGGTCGAGTGTTCTGCGTCCAGGCCAGCGACGACCGCGAGCGCTTCTTCGACGCGATCGAGCTGTGGAACGTGCCGATCGAGCAGCCCTGGCGGGTTGGCGTGACCGAGCTCGGCGCGCCGACGGGCTGGCCCGAGCTGGGAGAGGCGTTGGACCCCGCGCCCCTGGCGGGCCCGACCGCCACGGGACGCAGGCCGAAGGTCGACGGCTGGCTGTTCGGCGACTTGCACCGCCACACGCACCTGTCGCGCTGCGCCGGCCCCTCGGACGGCACCGGCCTCGACAACTACCGCTACGCGCGCGGTCCGGGCGGGCTCGACTTCGTCTCGATCAACGATCACTTCCAACACCTGACCCAGTGGTCCTGGTGGCGCTCGTTGCGGGATGTGGAGCGCTTCCACGCGCCCCCGGGTCTGGTGGTGCTGCCCGGCATCGAGCGCAACGTCTCGGGCTGGGGTCACCAGAATCTGGTCTACCTCGACCCGCAGGAGGCGCGCGTGGACGAGGACGGGTGGAACATGGAAGCGCAGCACGCCAGCTCGCTCGAGCCCGGGCGCGTGGTCGCCATCCCGCACATGCTGTCCTCGGCCAGCAACCGCTTCCTGCCGGCCTTCATGGACTCGGCCCTGCACCCGGTGATCGAGCTGTACCAGGCCACGCGCGGGTCCTACGAGGGGCCGCAACTGCCCTACGGCGCGCGGGACATGCACCCGGCCGGGCCGTTCGTGGAGCACTTCCTCGCGGTCGGCGGGCCCCTGGGCTTCATCGGCTCGTCGGACCACGGCGAGAGCGGCGACGGCTACTGCGCCCTGATCGGGGCCGAGCCCACGCGCGAAGGGGTGATCGGCGCGCTCGTGGATCGCAGCACCATCGCCTCGACCGCGCGCTGCGCCGCGAGCCTCTCGATCGGCGACTTGCGCGGGGGCGAGATGGGTGCCGCGCCGGCCCTGGCGACCGCGGTGGTCGAGGTGGTCTCGAGCGCGGCTCCGGTGGCGACGATCGAGCTCGTCGTCGGGGGCCAGGTGGTGCGGCGACTCGACGGCAACCAGGACGGCAGCCAGGGCGGCGGCGCCGAGCTGATCGTGATCGGCACCCAGAACCGGCCGGCGCGGGAGGAGATGCCCCTGCTCGCGAACTTCAAGGGCGGGCGCATCCTGTCCGGCGCCCTGCGCCGCGGCGAGCGCGAGGGCGCGGGCTTCGAGATCGTCGATCCGCAGACCCTGCGCCTGTGGTCCAACCGCCAGCGCGCGGACGTGGTGCTCGCCGTGCAGTGGGACGAGGAGGCGCGCGCGGTGACGATGCGCTTCAACGAGCACCGCGAGCGGGTGCTGTTCAAGTTCCTGGACCCGGGGCGGGCCTACCGCCTCGCGGACCTGCAGAACGGCCTCGAGTCAGTCTGGCGCATCGGCGTGCCCCTGGCTGATCCCCAGCCGGTGACCACCATCGAGGGACTGGAGCTCGCCGCCGGCGATGCCGTCTACGCGCGCATCGTCTTCCGCGACGGCAACGTGGTCTGGACCAGCCCGATCCGGATCGACGAGGTCATCGATTGAGGGGCCTTGGCGCCTGGGGCTTGGCCGCTGCGGCGCTCGCCGCCTGCGGAGGCTCGAGCGAACCGTCGCCGCCGAACGTGATCGTGATCGTGGCCGACACCCTGCGCTCGGACCACCTCTCCACCTATGGCTACGACGTCGCCACCAGTCCGCGCCTCGACGCCCTGGCCGCGCGCGCGACGGTGTACGAGACGGCCAGGTCCACGGCGCCCTGGACCCTGCCCTCCCACGCGTCGCTCTTCACCGGGCTCCTGCCCCTGCAGCACGGGGCGCACACCGTCGCGATCGAACGGCCTGGCAGCAACGCCCGCGGACTGGACGAGCGCGCCGTGACCCTGGCCGAGGTCCTGGGCGAAGCGGGCTACCGCACCTTCGGCGTCGCGGCCAACGGCGCCTTCCTGAAGCCCAAGTACGGCCTGGCCCAGGGCTTCGACGAGTGGACGGTGCGCGAAGAGCCCGCCGGTCAGTTGGAGGCCCAGGTCTTCGAGTTCCTGGCGCAGCCGGGGGACGGGCCGTTCCTGCTGTTCCTCAACTACATGGACACGCACCGGCCCTACAACTCGGTCGAGCGTCCGGGGCTCCTGCCGCGGCCGGTCGGGCGCCGCTCGGCCCAACTGCTGCGCGACCTGTACGGGCCCGTCTTGACCGGCACCGAGCCCCGTGATTCCGAGCGCCTGCGGCAGTTGATCGACCAGTACGACACGTCGATCGCCAACCTCGACGAGGCCCTGGGGCGTCTGTTCGACGAGCTGGAGCGCCTGGAGCTGTTCGACGACGCCGTGTTGGTGTTCACGTCGGACCACGGCGAGTACTTCGGCGAGCACGACCTGATCGAGCACTCGAAGGACGTCTACGAGCCGGCCCTGCGGGTGCCGTTGATCTTCAAGGCGCCGGGGCAACGGGTGCCCGCGAGGATCGCCGACCCGATCAGCATCGCCCACGTGCCTGCGCTGATCTTCGAGCAGCTCGGCGACGCGCTGCGCGCGACGGCGCGCGAGCGCGCTCCGGCCCTGCTCCTGGGCCCGGTCGAGGCCGGCGCGCGGTTGGTCGTGGCCGAGAACTACCTCTCGCGCTCGAAGGACCTGTTCGACGAGCGCTTCGGCGCCCGTTTCCAGCGCGTGCGGCGCGTGCTCTACGCCGACGGCCTCAAGCTGATCCGCTCCAGCGACGGCGACCACGAGCTGTACGACGTCCGCGCCGATCCCGCCGAGGCCCGCGACCTGTACGGCGACTTCGCAAGGTACGAGGACGTCTTCGGCGACACGCTCGAGTCCATCGTCACCGCTTGGCCGCGCCTGGGTGCCGAGGGCGGCGCGGTGCAGGAGTCCGCCGGCGACCTCGAGCGGCTCGGGGCCCTGGGCTACTACTGAGCTGCGGCGCGCCGGCGCACGGCGAGTTGCGCCAACGCGCCGACCAGGGCCGCCTGGGCCAGGACCGCCACCAGCAGCAGCGGCAGGAAGAAGCGCGGGCGATCGTGAGGCACCCAGATCGAGCTGCCCGCGCCGACCACCAGGACGAAGGCCAGCACTTGCCGCGCGGCGATCGAACCGCGCCAGGCGGAGCGAACCAGAACCGCGAGTCCCAGGGGCACGGTCGCGAGTCCCAGGGCCACCCCGGTCAGCTCGAACAGCGGCTCGTTGCCGAAGAACAGACGCTGGAACGAGAGCCCCAGGCGCGGCAAGAAGTCCCTCGGCGCCGCCAGGTCCGCGGGACCGAAGCGCGACATCTGCGCCAGGGAGTTCTTCCAGGTCCGCAGCAACTCGCCCACGGCCTCGAGGGGCGGATCGCCCCACAGCCCCGGCAGGGTCACCCAGAACAGGCCCGCACAGACCAGGCCCGCCGTCACCGCCGCGGCCAGCGGACGCAGGATGGACGGGCGCTCGCCGCGCGGGATCGCCAACCAGGCCGCCGCGAGCCACAGGGGCACCGCGAACGACACGAGCGCGCCGTTGAGCTTGCTGCCCACGGCCGCGCCGCACAGGGCTCCCAGGGCCAGGGCCCAAGCGACGAGTGGACGCCAGCCGCGCGCTCCGCCGAGGTCGCGCGCCCGCGTCAACGCCAGGAGCAGCGCCAGCACTCCGAACAACAGAGGGAAGAGGTCGGTCCGCACGTAGACCGCCACCGTGCGAGCCGTGGGCGAGGCCGCGAACAGCAGCCAGGCCGCCAGCCCCGCCGCGAGCCCGGCCTGGGCGCGGGCCACGGCGAACAGGGCCGCGGCCAGACCGGCGGCGACGATCGAGGTCACCAGCCGCGCCGCGTCGGCCGCGGGCAGGAAGCGCCGGCGCGCGCGGGTGGCGTCCGACTTCGGTCGGTCGATGCCGTCGGGGTGGAAACGCGGGTAGACGCGCCGCGAGGACTGGTCCATCCCGGCCACCGCCGCCGCCGCACCGAAGGCGAGCTTCGGCAGGAGCGGGTTCATCCAGCCGAAGGTCGACTCCTGGATGCCCAGGCGCCAGGGCCTGGCGGCCGCCTCGGCCAGCTCGGCCTCGCTGGCGCCCGCGTCGCGGGATTCGCCCGTGGTGGCCAGCTGCCAGGTGTGGACGCCGATCGCGACCCACTCGGCCTCGTCCACGTCGAAGGAATCCGGCGGCGCGGCGGAGCCCAGTTGGAACCAGGCCAGGGCCAGGGCGAACAGCACCAGGGCGAGCGCCGCACTGCGCAGCGGCCCCGCGCCCGCTTCCCTGTGGTCGTTGGCCCCCATCGGCCCGGGCAGTCTGCGGCCACGCTCTGCCGCCCGCAACGTCGCGCGCGGGGTGCCCGCTATGATCGGCGGCGATCCGCGTCCCACGGCGTGGCATCCCGACCATGAGCACCGATCGACGCCGTTCCACCGCCAACCTCGCCGCGGGCCTGCTGCTGGCCGCGCTGGCCGCGCTGGTCGGCTCCTGCGGCAGCGAGGCGCCGGCGCAGCGTCCGAACCTCTTGCTGGTGGTCTTCGACACGACCCGCGCGGACCACCTGTCGACCTACGGCTACGGGCGCGAGACCAGCCCCACCGTCGACGCCCTGGGCGCGCGCGGGCTGGTCTGCGAACAGGTCTGGTCCCAGGCGTCGCTGACGCCCGTTTCGGCCAGCAGCTTCCTGACCGGGGCCTACCCCTACCGGACCGGCGTCCGCAGCCTCTACATGGTCGGGCGCGAGGAGCTCTCGAGCGAGGTCGTGACCCTGGCCGAGCTGCTCTCCGACGAGGGTTGGAGCACCGCCGGCTTCGTCAGCGCGCCGCCCATGGGCGCGCGCTACGGGCTCGATCGCGGTTTCCAGACCTGGAACGACGACACGCGCAAGGGCGCCCGCGCGCGGGCCGCCATGGGCCTGGGCAACGAGTACCAGCGCCGCGCGGACGACACCGCCGACCTGGCCCTGGAGTGGCTGGATGGCGCCGTCGGCGAGGACCGGCCCTTCGCCCTGATGGTGCACTTCTTCGACTCCCACGACGCGACCCTGGTCCCTCCGCGCGAGTTCCTCGCGCCCCGGGTCAGCTTCGACCTCCCCGGCGACCTGGACCAGCGCGGGCACCTGCGCGAGGTGCGTCGCGACGAGGACCGCATCGAGCTCTACGACGCCGAGATCGCCTTCCAGGACGCGCAGCTCGCGCGCTTGATCGCGGCGCTCGACCGGGCCGGGCGCGCCGACGACACGCTCGTTTGTCTGATCGCCGACCACGGCGAGGGCCTCGGCCAACACGACTTCTGGACCCATGGCCTGTTGTGGGGCGAGCAGTTGCACGTGCCATGGGTGATGGCCGGACCGGGCCTGCCCGCGGGCGCGCGGTTGGCGCAGCGGGTGCGGCTGGTCGACCTGTTCCCGACCGTGGTCGAGCTGTTGGGCGTGGACCTCCCCGACGGCCTCGCTCCGGACGGGCGCTCGATCCTGCCCCTGTTGAACGGCACCGTCCCCGACGAACCGGCGGAGGTCTACGCCGAAGCCCACCACGCGCCCAACGACGGGCAGGGACGCGACACGCGGCTCTACTCCTTGACGGCCGGCAAGTGGAAGTACGTCCACCGCCCGGACGGCGAGAACCACGAGCTCTACGACCTGGAACAGGACCCGGGCGAGACCCGCAACCTGTTCACCCCCGACCAACCGGTCGCGCGGGCCCTGCGCGCGGAGTTGGAGCGGCGCGGCGCCGTGCGCGGTGTCGAGGGCTCCACCGAGCACCTCGACGCCGACACCATCGAGATGCTGCGCGAGCTCGGCTACCTCTGAGTTCAGTCCCGGCCGGCCCCCGCTCCCGTCGACGCGCACTCGGCCGATTGGGCCGCGCGCGCCCCATCGTGGTGATGGTAGTGGTCGACACCCTGCGCGCGGATCGCCTGCCCTTCTACGGGTACGAGCGCGACACCGCGCCGTTCCTCGCGAACCTGGCTCGGCACGGCGTGCTCTTCGAGCGGGCCTGGTCGGCGTCCTCGTGGACGGCGCCGTCGACGGCCTCGAGGTGATGCGGATCCCCGACGAGCTCGAGACCCTGCCCGAGACCATGGGACGCCTGGGCTACCGCACCTTCGGCATCGCGGACAACCCCAACATCGGCTGGCAGATCGGCCTCGACCGGGGCTTCGACCGCTTCACGACCTTCGAGAACACCGGTTCCGACCAGGTCGACGCCGAGCTCGCAAGTTGGGCCGAGGAGGTCGTGTTCGGCGAGGGCAGTTGGTTTCGTGTACCTGCACGACATGGACCCGCACGACCTCTACCAGGAGCGCGAGCCCAACTACGAGCGGCCGCCGGGCCCCAAGCCGCGCAACTCCGCACCGCGGCGCGGGAGGTGGCCCTGCCCTTCGTGGAGGCGGCCCACGCGAGCGAGATCCGCTACTGCGACGAGCGCATTCGCGAGGCCTTCGAGCTGCTGCACGTCGACGAGGAGACGGTGGTGATCTTCGCCTCCGACCACGGGGAAGAGCTGCTGCAGCGCAGCGACCAGACCCAGCACGGCTTCAAGCTCTTCTCGGAGCTGACGCGGGTGCCCCTGGTGATCGTCGATCCGACGCGGCCGCGGCTGCGCTCGCGCGTCGAGGCCAACGTCAGCACGGTGGACCTGCTGCCGACCCTGCGTGACCTGCTCGGCGACGAGACCCTCGACGAGGCCCAGGTGCGTCGCTGTCGGGTGCCCGACGACGCGGCCCCGCACCCCCCCGCGGAGGAGCGGCCGGTGTTCTCGATGCGCACGCGACTGGACGAGCTGGGCGGCGGCGAGCTGCGCGCGGTGGTCCGCGGCGACCTCGAGCTGATCGAGCGCGATCCCGACGTGAACGGACGGGGCGAGGTGCGCTGGCTGTTCGACCTGAAGCGGGACTAGGGCGAGCTGGACGACCTCGCCGAGGACTACCCGAGCGAGGTCGAGCGGCTGCGCGGGGTGTGGGACGAGTTCGCCTCGACGGCGCAGATCCACGCCCAGGTGGGCGCGCCCGCCGAGCTGGATGAGGCCCCGTCCAGAGCCCTGATCGAGTTGGGCTACACGGGCGGCGACGAGTAGGCCCGTCCGCGCCGCGGGCGGACGCGCGCCCTAGATCCGAGCGAATCGCTCCAGCGCCGCGACGGGCGCCGCCGATGGCCCCACGATGCTCCCGGGTCTCGACCGCCTCTGGCTCCCCGTCGTCAGCCTGGGCTCCTGCCTGGCGCTGGCCTTCTTCGGGGCCCAGATGCTGCTGGAGCTGCCCAGCTCCGTGGACGAGGCCGAGGCGCACCAACTGTCCCTGAAGGCGATCGAGAATCTGCGCACGATCTCCGCCGCCCAGGCCCGCTTCGCCGCCGACGGCACGATCGACGAGGACCACGACGGCTTGGGCGAGTACGGCTTCCTGCGCGAGCTGGGGGGCAACCTGACGCGCGGTGCCGCGGGCCGGCCGCGGCCGTCGCTGATCGGGACGGCGCTGACGTCCGCCGTGGTCAACACCCGCGGCCACCGCGCCGCCCTGGACGGGCACTACGTCTTCCAGGTCTGGCTCCCGGGTCGCGGGGGAGCGCCGCTGTCCGACGCGGTGTCGATCGAGTTCGCCGGGCCCGGCGCGATCCAGACCGACCAGGCCGAGCAACGCTGGTGCGCCTACGCCTGGCCGGCGAGCGAGGTGACCGGCCAGCAGCCGGCTTACTACGTCGGCGTGGAGGGCACGATCTGGGCCACCGATTGGAACCACGGCCCCCACTACCAGGGCCTCGACAGCGGACCCGACACGGGCGCGGCCAGCTCGGCGGGCGGCAGCGTGTGGAGTGGGCCGGCCGGCGACGGGCGGCCGAGCCGCGACGGGCGCATCTGGTACCCGCTGCTGCGCTGACGCGGCGGCGACCGGATCGAGCTCCGGATCGGACAGTCCCGGGGAGTGATGCTCCGCACACGCGCGACCGAGCCGCGCGGGGCCGACATCGAACGACTTGGACGCAAGGGCCGCGGATCCTGGGCACCGCTGCGGGCTAGCCTGTAGCCCGGTGCGCTCCCCCTCCCACCCCGTCCATCCCGCCGCGGCGGCGTGCGTCTACGCCTGGGCTCTCGTCGAGAGCCTGCACGGCTGGCCCTACGCCGTGGGCCTGGTCCTGCCCCTGCTGTTGGTCGGCCTGCTGGTCGGGGATCGGGCGCGGCTGGTCGAGGTCATCGCGGCGCGGCGCGTCGCCCTGGCCCTGGGAGCCCTGGCCCTGGCCCTCACGGCGGCGCGCCTGGGTGCCCTCGAGCACGGGCTAGCGGCCACCTACCGCACCGACCAGTCCCCCGAGGCCGGCGAGCGCTCCGTCGCCTACCGCCAACTCGAGGGCCAGACCCGAGTCGACGAACTCCTCTCCTTCGACGAGGAGAGCCGCGGCGCCTTCGTACGCCGCTGGCCCCTGAGCTTCCTCAACCACCGCCGCTTCGCGATCGCCTGGGATCGACGCTGGCCCACGGTGCACCTGGACTACCCGGACGCGGTCGAGCGCTTCCGGCCCTCGCCGCGGGTGCGGCCGGAGTTCGAGGTGGTCTGGCGCGGTGTCTTCACGGCGCCGGAGACGGGGCACTTCCTGCTGCGGGCCGAGGGCGGGATGCGCTCGCGCTTCGAGTTCGAGGGGCAGCAGGCGGCCAAGGGCCGCGACGCGACCCAGGCGGTCGACCTGGTCGCCGGACAGAGCTACGACCTGTCGATCCGCAACACCCAGGGTGCGGCCCAGCCGACGCGCTTCGAGCTCTTGTGGGGCAGCGCTGAGGAGGGGCTCGAGCCCGTGCCGCGCCGATCCCTGTCGCCGCGCCCCACCATTCCCGGTCGCCGCACCCTCGACGCCCTGGCCTCGTGGTTGGCGCTCGCGCTGGTGCCCGCCCGCGCGCTGGTCCTGGTCGGAGCCCTGGCGTGCCTGCTGGTCAGTCGCCGCGCCGCGGCTCCGGTGCGCGGCTTCCTCGGCGTGACCGCCATCGCCCTGGCCCTGCGCCTCGCGGTGCACGCCGTGTACTTCGGCCAGCCGCACAGCGGGATCATGCAGGGCTTCGGCAACGACGACTACCTGCACTTCTCCCACGCCCTGCGGATCGTGCTCGAGGATCCCATGGCCCCGGGCCACGCCTACTACTGGGCGCCGCTCTACCGCTACTTCCTGGCCCTGACGATGTTGGTCGTGGGCGAGGACTTCCGCCACGTGGTGCTCGTGCAGAACGTGCTGGGGGCCCTGACCTGTGGCCTCGCCTTCCGCATCGGGCAACGCGTCTTCTCGCCGCGCGCCGGCTGGGCAGCGGGGCTCGTGTGCGCCTTCTATCCGTTCCTGGCCTACTACGAGTGGACGACCTTCATCGCGGCCCTGGCCACCTTCCTGGCCACCCTCGCGATCGACCGCGCCGTGGCCGCGCGCGCCCTGCCGTCAGCGCGCAACCTGGCCCTGGCCGGAGTCGCGGCGGCGCTGGCGATCCTCGCGCGCCCGAACTTGGGCCTGTTCCTGCTCGCAGTCGCCGCCTGGTTCGCCCTGCGCGGCGGGGAGTGGTCCACGCGCCTGCGACGGACCGCGATCTTCCTGGTGGCGGCGTCGCTGACGGTCCTGCCGGTCACCGTGCGCAACTTCGCGGTCAGTGGCGAGTTCGTGCCGATCACCTCCAACGGCGCCGTCAACGTCTACATCGGCAACAACCCCGACGCCGACGGGACCTACCAGAATCCGCCCGAAGACGTCGATCCGAGCCAGTTCACGGCCATCGCCCGCGAGTTCATCCTCGAGCACACCGGTGATTGGCTGGCGTTGGAGCGCACCAAGCTCGAGCTGCTCCTGGCCGAGCGCCAACTCTGGCCGCTGCTCCTCCTCGCGCTCTGCGGCTGGATCTCCGCCCGTGCGCGCGGCAACCGCCGGACCCTGCCGGTCAGCGCCATGGCTGCGGGGGTCCTGGTGGTGCCGATCCTGTTCTTCATGCACGACCGTTTCCTGGTGCCCGGGGTGCCGGCCCTGGCGGTGCTCGCAGGACACGCCATCGACGTGGCGCTCGGGCGCCTGGGCTGGGGCCGTCCCGCCGGTGCCGCGGCGCGCCGAGCCCTCGCTGCGGGCCTGGTCGTCGCCGCGGTGCTCTACGTGACCTTCACGGCCTACGGCACGACCCTCCGCAACCGCGTGCAAGCCCCCTGGAACCTGGGGGCCGCTGCCCCGGTCACGCCTTGGTTCACCGGCGACCTGCGCTGAGCGCGCCGGTGCCTCACTCCTCGGTGTAGCCCAGCGCCTCGAGCTCGCTCAGGATCGACTCGTCGAGGCTCGCGCGACTCGCGTCCCCGAAGCCCAACTGCTCGGCCAAGGTGCGTTGCTCGCCCAGGATTCGCAGCAGTTCGCCGCGCAGCTCGTCCGCCACCTCCGGGCGCTGCTCCAGCAAGTTGGCCAGCTCGTGGGGATCGGCGTCGCGGGCGAAGAGCGCGTCCCCCTCGTCGGGCCGATGGTGGAAACGCCACTGGTCGTTGGTCAACGCATACAGGGGCCCAATCTCGGATCCCAGGTCGCGGCCGGTGCGCTGCCCGACGAGTGCGCGCGGCACAACCGGGCCGGCGAGCACGTCGATGCCGGTCGCCTGTGCCGCGAACGGCTCCGCCAGGGCGGGATCCAGGCGCAGCAGCACCGTGGCCAGCACGTCGCGCAGCTCCGTCGGCACCGCGGTGCGTCCGCGCGGCCCACCCTCGCCCGGGAAGCGCACGATCAGGGGCACCTGCAACTGCTCGCGGAAGATGCCCCCGTGTTGGCGCCAGTCGTGCTGCCCCAGCCCCTCGCCGTGGTCCGCCACGATCACCACCGCCGCCGAGTCCCACCAGCTCGACGCGCGCAGGGCGTCGAGGAAGCGGCCCACCTGGGCGTCGGCGTAGCGCACCTCGCCGTTGTAGCGGTTGATGGCCGAGCGCGTATGGAAGCGCCTGCCGCGGTCGAGCACGGAGTCGGGGATGGCGCGCTCCGTCAACCAGCGCTCGAACTCGGCGTCGGTCTCGAACAGGTCGAAGCCCGCCGGCGGCGAGTAGTCCGCGTGGGGGTCGTAGAGGTGCAGCCACAAAAGACGCGGCCCGCGCACCGGACGCGCGAGCTCGGCCAGGGCCAGGTCGACGGTCTCTTCGCCCAGGCGCTCGAAGCCCTCCGGCGCCGCGTAGACGTCGAAGCCCTCGGCCAGGCCGCAGTGCTCCTCGAGCGGTGTCGCGCTGACGAAGGCCGACGTCTCCCAGCCCGCATCGTGGGCCATCTCGGCGAACAGCCGCACGTCCCCGCTCGAGCGGAAGGCGCTACCGCCGGCCGCGCGGGTCGTGTTGGCCAGGACCCCGTGCTCCAGGGGCGCGAGCCCCGTGAACAGCGAGGTGTGCGCCGGCAGGGTCGTGGCCATGCCGCTGAAGGCCTGGTCGAAGACCAGGGCCTGGTCCGCGAACTCGTCGAGCCGCGGCGTGGTGTCGCGGAAGTAGCCGTAGGTGCCCACGTGGTCCGCGCGCAGGGTGTCGATCGTGATCACGATCAACGCCGGCGGCGACGGCTCGGCGCCACATGCCACGAGGCCGCCGGCCAGACCCAGCAGGGCCGCACACCGCAGCAGCGTCGACGACCGGGCCGCAGTGGCTCCAGATGCGGGAGCTACTGCCGAGTTGGTTGCCGCCGCGGGAACCCGCGCCCCAGGCGCTGCGAGCTCGGGCACATCGACCGCTGGAAGCAGGCTCCCCGGCCAACTCGGGTACGGGCGGATCGGGAATCGTCGACGGTCGCACATGAACTCGAGAGCGGCGACACCGGCGCGGGCCGCGAAGGACGACATGCTAACCTTCGCCCCGAGAAGCCCGTCCCTCCGAGTCAGCCCATGGACCACTGCGATCGCCGACGACTTTCTCGCAGTGGAGCTGCGTGCAGCGGGAACGGTCGACGCGCGATCGAGCCGCGGGCGCGGGTCGTTCAATGGATCGCCCTGGTCCTGCTCGGGGTCGTCGGCTGCGCTCCGAGCGCGTCCCCGCCGATGAACGCCGCGCCGCCCTCGATCCTGTTGGTGGTCTGCGACACCCTGCGGCGCGACGCGCTCGGCGCCTACGGCGCGACTGCGGCCTCCGCGACCCGACCGGGCACGCCCCACATCGACGACCTCGCCACCCGCGCCCAACGCTTCGACGCGGCCTTCTCCGCCGCGCCGTGGACCCTGCCCTCGGTGGCCGCGATCCTCACCGGCCGGCCGACGCGGGAACACGGCGCGCGCAACGCGGGCGAGGGCAAGCTGACCG
Source organism: Engelhardtia mirabilis (assembly GCA_007751255.1). Taxonomy (GTDB): domain Bacteria; phylum Planctomycetota; class UBA1135; order UBA1135; genus Engelhardtia; species Engelhardtia mirabilis. The sequence goes on along the minus strand of CP036296.1, from coordinate 1,489,480 downwards.
GGATCGATCCCGGCCTGCCGACCCTGGCCGGGATCCTGGGCCAGGCCGGCTACCGGACCGGCGCCGTGGTCACCAACCCCTACCTCGCACCGTCCTTCGGCCTGGGTCGCGGCTTCGACGACTACGTGCACCTGCGCGAGCCCGGCCGCGGGCGCAAGGTGCGCGGCGATCGCATCGTCGACACGGCCTTGGACTGGCTGGCGGACGGCGACGACGGCCCGACCTTCCTGCTGGTGCACCTGTTCGACCCGCACATGGGCTATGACCCGCCGGGGGAGCTGCGCCCGCAGTGGCTGGCGGACGAGGACGATCCCGACCGCGCCCTCAACCTGATGCTGCGCGAGCTGTGGGATCGGGAGCGCTCGGCCAGCTCGCCGCCGGAGTTCCGCGCGCGGGTGCGCGAGCTCTACGACCGCGAGGTAGCCTTCGCCGACGCTCAGGTGGGTCGGCTCCTGGCAGCGTTGGAACAGGATGGCCGCGAATGGATCGTGGTCTTCACCAGCGACCACGGCGAGGAGTTCTGGGACCACGGCGGCTTCGAGCACGGCCACACTCTCTACGACGAGTTGGTGCGCGTGCCGTTGATCATCCGCTGGCCCGCGAACGGCGCAACGCCGCGCGGTGGCCCGGTGCGCACGGACATGGCCCGCCACATCGACCTGGCACCGACCCTCTTGGCCGCCGCCGGAGTGCCGCCCCCGCCGGGCATGGCGGGCCGGGACCTGGCGCAGGTCGCCAGCGCGCCGCACTCGGGCACCGCTCTGGTGACCAACACCCTCTACGGTGTCGAGCGGCGCGCGCTGATCAGCGGCGGCATGAAGTTGATCCACTCGGAGGACGGGACCGTTGCCCTCTTCGATCTAGTCGCCGATCCACGCGAGCGGGCCGACCTCGCGGAAGCGAAGCCGGCCCTCGTCGAGGCACTGTCGGCAGAACTCGAACGTCTCAGCTCGGGCCAGCGCACCGCGGGCGCGCCGGTCGAACTGGATTCGGATGTGGTCGAGGAACTCGAGGCCCTCGGCTACCTGCGCTGACCGCGCGGATGAGCGCGACGCTGCAGGGATCGCAGGTTGCTGGGCTCGCGCGGATCGCGCTGAAGAACAGGCTCCCGTGAGCGAGCCTGCTCGGCGCGGGCCGGCTCAGCGGCCACGGCGACGAGCGCGCAGCTCGCCGGCGTCGCGCTGGCGAGCTGCGCGCTCGGTGGTCGTGGGTCGCACCTCGGTCCGATGGCGCGTCGCGCGCTCCTCGACCCGGTGCTCGGTCCCGCGTCGCAGCTCGTCGCGCTCCGCCGTGACGGGGCGCCGCTCCCGCCCGGCGGTCTCGCGAGCACCCGGTCGCAGCTCGGTCTGGGCGGCGACGTAGGCCCCCATGTAGCCGCGCGCGTCGAGCTGTCCGACTCGCCCGTCGCCGTCGAAGTCCGCGAAGCGGCTGCCGGCACCGATCAGGCGCGCGAAGAGCACCAGGTCCTCGCGGTCCACGTCGCCATCGAGGTCGGTGTCCGCGGCATCGAGGAAGCGCAGGCTGAAGTTCGCGCTAGCGCCCTCCTGGTCCACGCGCGCGCCCTGGCCCTTGGCCACGACCAGCGCGTGGCCCTCGAACTGGAAGGCTCCAGGTTGCAGCCATCCGTAGCGGCGCGCGTGTTCCTGGCCGCCCGAGCGGGTCACGACTTCCAGATGCAGCGCATCCCCGCGACGGATTCGCGCCGCCGCGCCACTGTCGCCGCGGGTGCTGCGCACGTCGGCGGCGAACACGAAGCGCACCGTGTCGCGCACGTCGAAGTCGACGCGGTACTCGGCGCCGGCCGTGCCCGTCGCGCCGCGTTGGCCGCGCGCTGTCTTCGAGCGCGCGTCGACTACAGCTCCGAAGCCGTCGGGTCCCAGCAAGGTCGAGAAGTTCGACCAGGAATCGACGACGTCTGCGCCGAGGCGATCGTCCAGGTCGACGACCAGCGACGACCCCCAACTCGGAACCAGCTGGTCGAATCCGTCGCGCTCGCTCTGGTCTCCGGCCTGGACTCCCGAACCGGTGGCGAAGTTGTTGCGATGGACCGCGCGGATGTCGACGGACTCGGATGCAAGGGCGGGTGTGGCGGCGATTGGAACGGCGACGAACAAGAGGGGCTTCAGGCGCATAGGGAGCGTGATCTCGTGCGAGCGGCCCGCCGGCGTCGACCCCACTCCCCCCACGGGAGTGATCCCTTCGACCCCCACGGTCGACCGCTCGAACCCTGGTCGGAGCGAGCCGGGCGCGAACTTCACGCGCGTCGGGGATTCCGGGCCCTCTCGAGCCCGATCACTCAGGCTTTACAGATCCGATCACCGGGGGCCACGGCCCCTGCTACCACCACGCGGGCATTGACCCCCCGCAGCCGCTGACTGCGTCCCTGGGGTGCGCTGACCCACGCCATGGCCGCTGAGCCGAAGCGCGCGACGAACTTGTCGCAGCCCGTGTGCGGCGGTGCGGTGATCTCGATCTGCGCCGTGCCCACCTGCAGCCGAGTGCCTGGCGGCAGGCTCGACTCCGACAGATCGAGGTCGACGAAGAGCTGATCCCCCGCCAAGGGCCAGTGCGCGCGGTCTCCGGCGATCGCCTCGGCCGCGCGGACGTTCATCAAGGTCAGTTGAAGCTCCGGGTGGGCGCTGCCGTCGGCGGTCGCTCGACTGCCACGTGACTGCCAGTTATCACCAACAAGGCCTTCAACTGGGTCGAGGAACCCGTGTTCGAGCACCTCGCGCTGGCCCTCTTCGGGTCGGCGCACCACCAACTCGACCGAGCCCGTTTCGATCGGCGACGGGGCGCACGATGTCCAGCGCCGCTCGAGCTCGTCGCGGTTCGGATGTCGCATGAATGTGAGCTTAGAACTCGAAGCGCGAATCGGGACGCGTTTTGCGGCGCGGCCCGCGTGTCGCCGGAGCGTGACGCCCGACTCGCGGGTTGCGTGTCGGAGCGTCCTGGGCGATCCTCGGTCGCGGGGGGCGCGGGGACCACACTTGGTGCCGTTCGATCGCCTCCCATCAACCGGAGGAATCTATGACCCGTTGCTGGATCGGGCGAACTGCCCGTGTGCTCGCTCCCGTTTCCGTCTTCACCCTTCTCGGCCCGGCCACCTTGGCCAGCGGCGCTCTGGCCGCGAGCGCCGCGGCCAACAGTGATGGCGATCCCCTGCCCACGTCGATCGAGGACGGGGGCGCGATCCTGCACTTCGACCCCGACGACCCGGACCTCGGGTTCTCGTTGATCGCGATCGGCGACCAGGCCGATCCCATGGCCTACGACCTGGTTCGCACCCACCTGTGGGAGATCGAGTTCCGCGATCCCGCCGCGCCCGGTGTCGAACTCGTCGCCCTGCCCGATCGCAGCCTCGGCTTCGCGTTCGACTTCGTGGTCTCGTCGATCGACGACGATGACGACCACGGCTATGGGGGCTACGGCGGTGACGATGATGACGACGGCAACGGCGGCTGGGGGGGCCACGGCGACGACGACGATGGTGGCGGCGGCTGGGGTGGCGGCGACGATGACGACGACGATGGCGGTGGCTGGGGAGGCGATGACGACGACGATGGAGGTGGCGGCGGCTGGGGCGGCGGCGGCTGGGGCGGCGGTGACGGCCACTGTGGCGACGACGATGGTCTCCTGTTGCAGTGGATCGGCGTCACCCACCCGTCCTTCCCCAACGGCGAGGCCTTCGACGTCGATGTGCGCCTGACGGCGCCCGAGGACGAGCCCTACGTCCAGTTCGAGATCGCGATCCGCGGTGTCGAGCCCTTCGCGTCCCAGGTCTTGATGCAGCGCTTCCCGCGCGTCGAGATCGTCGGGGGTCCCAGCGGCGCCAGCGAGCGCCTGGTGATCCCCTACTGGCAGGGCAACCTCTACGACGATCCGATCCGCAGCTCGGACCTGTTCGTCGCCTCGCAGTTCCTTCCGCCCGAGCGGCATCCCGGGCCCCTGAACATGCAGTGGCTCGCCTACTACGACGAGTCCGACCCGAGCGAGGCGATGCTCTACTGGGCCACCCGCGACGGCGGTGGCTTCCCCAAGGGCTTCCGCATCGATCCGAACCCCTTCGACCCCGTTCCGAACCTGGGCCTGTCGATCGAGCACGTGCCGGTCGGCAACGGTTCGATCGGCATCGACCACGCCACGCCGTTCCCCTTCACCGTCGGGGTGCTGCGTGGGGACTGGTACGACGCGGCGCGCTTCTACCGTGAGGACTGGGCCCTCGACCAGCCGGGCCCGTCCAAGGGCACGATGCGCGAGAACCCGGACTTCTCCCAGACGATGCTCGACGCGGACCTGTTCGGGATCCTCGGGCAGGACTTCTGCGCGGTGGACCCGCCCGCCTGCGCGATCACAGGCATGCGCCAGAGCGACCCCAGCAACTGGATCTTCGCCGCGCAGCACGTCCTCGAGCTGCAGGCCTTCTTCGGCACCGACGACGTGGTCTACCAGGCCTCGAACTGGGAGCGCAACTCGCTCGCCGCGAACTGGGGCGAGTGGCTGCCGGCGAACAGCTTCTTCGAGCAGTACTTCGTGCCCCAGGCCGGCGCCGCGGGCATCACCTGGGCGCCGTACTTCAACTACCTGACCTACGACAACACGCAGCCGACCTACTTCAGCTCCGACGTTCCGGGCTTCGAAGGCCGCTTCGTGGGTGACTTCGCCGTGACCGACGTCGACGGCAACATCAAGGTCACCCAGCAGATCCACTGCGACAACATCGACTCCTGCAACCCGCAGCTGCTGCCCGAGGTGATCGGCACCGTGCAGATCGACGCGGGCACTCCCTGGGCGGTGGAGTACACGCGCTACATCGCGACCCAGCTCGAGGCCTACGGCGCGGGTCGTCCGGCGGGCATCTACCTGGACGTCCTGCAGGGTGCGGCGCGCCTGAACTACTCCCAGGCGGTGGAGCAAGACGGCTTCCACCAGCGCGGGGGCGGCCGCTACGCCAGCGATGGCGCGCTGACCGTGCTCGACACCCTCCGGGGCACCCTGCGCAACGACTTCGGCAACTCGGAGTACTTCGTCGAGACCGAGTCGCCGTTCGAGCCGGCGATCGGCGACGTAGAGTTCACCTACGGCTACCACGGTGGGGTCAAGACCCTCGACGGGGTGCGCCGGGTGGTGCCCCTGTACCAGTCGGTCTACCACGACTACCAGCGCACCAGCTCGATCTTGAGCCTCGACATCCCGCCGAGCTCGCCCTTCATCTTCAATGCGTCGATCTGGCTCTCCGCGCGCCAGATCTTCGACGCCAACCTGTTCATGGGGCACGCCCCCTACGCCACGACGCGCGTCTCGCCCTTCACCTTCGCGATCCGCACGAACCCGGCCTTCTTCCCGGCCCTCGCCAAGCACCTGGGCCTGGCGCGGGACCACACGCAGTTGCTGGCACTGGACGCGGTGCGTGACACGGCGGTCTTCGGACAGCGGCTGCGCAGTCCGCAGACCGACTCGGGACGCTCCTACGTGCAGTTCCTGATCGTCAACGACCTCAACCCGCTCGAGCAGACCCAGCCGGTGGTGTACGCCTCGGCCTACGGAACGCCCGGGCCCGACGGCCCGATCGGGATCCTGTTGACCAACTGGACGGACGCCGCCGATCCCCTGTTCGAGCCCAACTTCGGCTTGCCCCTGTGGGAGCTGGGCACGACGCCCGGGCCGCAGACCATCCACGTCACCATCGATCCGGACGACTACGACCTGGCGCCGGCCGTCTACACCGTGCGCGAGGTCCTGGCCGGTACCGGTGAGATCGTCGAGCTCGCCGAGCCCCTGGATCTGACCGCGGGTCCTGCGTCGATCGAGGTCACCCTCGGCAGCCTCCAGGGTCGCTACCTGCTGATCCAGGGCGAGGGCCAGGGCGGCGGCTGCGGCGATGGTGATGACGATGACGACGGCGGGGGCTGGGGGGACGATGACGACTGAGCCCTGATCCGCGGTTCCGATCCGCAACACCACAAGGCCTTCGGGGCCCGCCCGCGTTCAGATCGCGGTCGGGCCCCGACTTCGTTCCAGGCTGCCGCCATCCCGATCCCGGGCATCGCTCGGCCTCGCGCCCAAGCCCCTCCGGCCTGGGGTCGATGAGCACCCCATGGATGCCGTCACCGCCGCCGTACGAGAGCAATACCAGCGCTTCCCGTACCCGGCCGGCCCGCCCCTGGTTCGGCAGGGGACCGATGCCCGCACGCTGCTCGCCACGGTCTCCCGCGCTCGCCCGGCGGCGGGCCCGATCCGAGCTCTCGACGCCGGCTGCGGCTGTGGAGTCGGGCTGATCGGCGCGGCCGTGCTCCAGAGCGACGTCCAGTTCACCGGCATCGATCTGTGCGATCGCTCCCTCGAAGCCGCCTCCCATTCGGCGGCCAGTCGCGGTCTGAACAACGTGTCGATCGAGAAGGTCGACCTGATGACCTTGGACGGTCTGACCGTGCCCGAGGGCGGCTTCGACGTCATCTACTCGTCCGGCGTCGTGCACCACCTGTCCGATCCCGCCCGGGGCCTCGCGCACCTGGCCGGGGTGCTGGCGCCCCATGGGGTGCTGAGCCTGATGGTGTACGGCACCAAGGGTCGCGAAGCCCTGTACCGCCTGGTGCGCGCCATCGACGCCCTGGTTCCGCGCGACCGCCCCCTCGAGGAGCGCCTGGAAGTCGGCCGGCGCCTGGTGCGCGACATGGAAAGCGGACCCCTGTTCGCCGGTCCCTGGGCCGACCTGGCGGAGATTGCCGACGTCGAGTTCGTCGACCGCTACTTGAACGTGAACGAGACCAGCTACGACGTCGACGGGGTGCTGGAGCTCGTCACCGGGGCCGGGCTCGACTTCGTGCGCTGGACCGAGCCGCGGGACTGGGACCTGCGCGAGGTCCTGCCCCCGGGCGCCTCGCGCGACCGGGCGCTGGAGCGGCCCGTGCGGCAGCAGTGGAAGCTCGTCGACGAGCTCACCTGGCGACCGCGACTGGAGCTCCTCGCGGCGCGGGCGGGCAACGCGCCGCGCGCGCCGCTGACCGCGGGGGAGCTCGACAGCGCGATCCTGTGCGTCAGTCCCGAGGCGAGCTTCGAGTCGGAGCGCCGCTTCCTGCGGGGAGCCTCACGCACCGAGTCCTGTAGCGTTCGCGTGCGGCGGGGCGAGCCCCTGCGCCTGGGGCCGGGTCCGGCCGCGCGAGCCGTGGCCCTGGTGACCGAGACCCCGGTGCCCTTCCTCGGGTTGGACCTGGTACAGGCATTGGTGCGCGAGGACTTCGCGGAGGCCGAGGCCCGCGCCGCCACCCTGGCCCTCGTGCAGGCGGAGGTCCTGTACCGCCCCCATCCCACCGAGGTCTGAGTCCGGCGCCGATTCGGCAATAGTCGGCCAGCCGGCGCGGATGCCCGGCGATGGCATCCCTCGCTGCCCTGCTGTTGCTCGCCGCCCTGCCCGCGTTGACGCCGCATTTCGGCTCGCTTGGTGCAGGGGACGAGGGCGACCCGCGCCGGGACGCCGCGCCGCCAGTCGACCGGGACGAGCTCGTCCTGCGGCTGCGCGATCTGATGCGGACAGGGATCGCCAAGCCCACGCCGTCGATGAGCTTCGTCCGGCGCCTGGCCACGGCGCAGGGAGCGGTCCCATCCCTGTTCGACGGCTCCTACGACTGGCATTCCTGCGTCTTCGCCCACTGGTCCCTGCTGGTCATCGCGCGCACCACCGGCGACGAGGAGCTGTCCGTCGAGCTCGCGGCGAAGCTGACGCCGACGGCCCTGGCCCGCGAGCTCGGCTACTTGGAGCAGGTCGATCCGCGGCTGCGCGCGACCGACCCCTACGATCGCGCCTGGCTGCTGCGCCTCTTGGCCGAGCTCGAACGCCACGGGTCGGCGAACCGTGCGGCCCTGGGCGAGCTGCGCGCGCGACTCGAGGCGGAGCTGCTCGACTGGCTCGAGCACCGCCCCTTCCCCGAGAACCCCACCCGCGACCCCCAGGTGCTCGGCGGTCGACCGTTCGTGGGCTACTACCAGTCCTGGCTGTTCACGTGGATCCAGCTGCGCTTGGCCGGCCCCACTTGCGCCGACGCCGCCACGCGACTCGAGGCCCAGCGCGTCGAACGCATCCTGCCGCAACGGTCCGCGGTGGCGGCCCACACCGACTACTCGGACTACGACTTCCTGTGGCTGCCCAGCCTGCAGGTCCTGGTCGAGGAGCTGAGCCCCGCGGGCCTGGCACCGATCCCCTTCGAGGTCGGCTCACCGATTCCGATCCCCGAGCGACTGACGACGGCCAACGTGCATCCCTTGGGCCTCGAGGTCACGCGCCTGTGGGCCCTGGGCGCCCTGGCCGCTCGGGGCGACGGGGCCGCCGCCGCGGACTTCGATCGGCGCCTGGCCGGAATCGTCGCGCGGCCCGAGCTGTGGAGCGAGGGCTTCGAGGCCGTGACCCACTGGGTGCCGCAGTTCCTGTTCGTGGCCTGCTGGATGCGCGACGGCAGGCCCTGAGCCGCCCGTGCTCAGAAGGCCTCGTCGACCAGGATCCGCGCCAGCTCCGCGGCCTCGTCACGGGCCACACCGCCGAAGCGGGCGGCGACCAACTCATCCACCAGCGCCGCCAGTCGCCCGGACGTGGCGGCCGCCACTCCCGCTGATCGCAGGCGCAGGTCCAGGTCCGGTCCGACCACGGCCGCCACGCTGCAGTCGAGGGCGCGGGCCAGGAACTCGATCAGGGCCGAGCCGACCATCGCCGAGGCGGATTCGTCGCGGTCCGCGTGGCCTTCCGTCAACTGCAGTGCGCGATCCAACTCGCCTCGCGCCGCGCGGGCCCGCTCCCGAGTGCGCTGCGCGCGCACCTGCACCTCGGTGGGCGCCATTGCCCGCGCGCCGCGGCGCCGAAGGGCCCACAGGCCGGCGGCCGCGATTGCCAGGGCCAGGGCCGCGATGCCTCCCAGCAGGCCGGGATTGCGAACGGTGTCGGAGTCGTCGCCAGAGCCTGCTGCGGTGCTCGCGGGCTCGTCAGCCCCCGACTCGAGGTCCAGCGCGGTACCGGATGCAGGAGCCGCCCGCACGACGATCGGGATCGGGTCGAGCGCGACGGTGCGGTAGACGCCGGCCACGGGATCGAAGGAGCTGACCTGCGGAACCGCCAGGTCGAGGGCCCCTTCGCGCAGGGGCTCGATGGTGTAGACCACTTCGACCTGCGTCGCGCCGCGGGTGAGCGTGCCATCGCTCGCGCGCAGGCCGGCGGAGGAGGGCAGATGAGGGGGCGAAGTGAAGCCCCCGAGGTCCGCGCCGCCAAGGGTCAGGCGCAGCTCCAACTTCTCGCCCAGGGTCAGGTCCCGCGGGCTCGCACCAGCTTGCACGGTCAGATCACCCAGGACGCCGATGAACGACGGCGGCCGACCCTGCTCGGGCAGGTCGCGGACCGCGAGCGTGGCCGCCTGCGCCTGGGCGAAGGCCTCGAAGTGATCGAGGGGCTGGCGACCGCCCAGGAAGCTCTCGCCGAACTCGGTGGCGTAGGCGAAGCGCAGGATCGGCCCGGTCAAGTCGACCGCGCCGGCGCCCTCCGCGCGGAAGTGCCGCGCGACGGTCACCGAGCGCCGCAGGCGCCCGTCCACTTCGCGGTCCTGCGACCGGTCGGCCCGCACGACGCTGCCGCCCAGGGCCAGGCTCGGCCCACTGCCGCCGAGTTCACCGTCGAGCGGGACCAGCAGGCCCTCGATGCCCTCGAACCAGGGCGCTCCGAGCAACACCTGGAGGTCCAACTCGCGCTGCACCAGGGGCACGGACCAGGTCTCGAAGAACGCCACGTCCAGGTCCAGGACCACGTTCAACTCGACCAGCTCGCCCACCCAGAGCGGCCGGCTCGGGACCGACAGGGTCACCGACGCCGCGTCCGCGGCATCGATCTGAGCCGCGGCGATCGGCGCCACCGGCGCAAAGCAGAGCGCCGCGATGAGGACCGACGTCACGGGCACGGAAGGGAATCCGACGTGGGGGGACAGGTGAACGGCGAGGGGGACGGTGTTTCCCGGCGGGCTGGGCAGCCGGAGCTTGCGCCAGCGGGCGCGGATCCTACGAGAACCGAGGGCGCCGCTGACCGGTTGCAAGAGGCGAGCCAGGTCGGCGACCGGGCACGATCTTCGCACGGGCCGCGCCCCGAGCGAGTGGCGACCCCCGGGGTCGCCCCCTTGGACCGGGCCGGGTCCACCAGCCGAGGATCGCGACAACCGATCCGGCTAGGCTAGCGCGGCCCCGATCCCGACCCCTTCCGAGTCCGACCATGCGAATCACTGCCGCCTCCCCCACCCTTGCGACGCTGGCCCTCGCCGGGCTGGTCACGCTGCTGCCGGCGCGCGCCCAGCTGGCTCCCTCCGCCACCGACCAGGACCCGCTCGGTGCGCCCGCCGAGACGGAGCAGGGAGCAACCCCCGCTGCGACGCAGGCGCCGACGGTCGGCGACCGCCGCAACCAGGGACTCGAGCGGGAGCAGATGTGGGCCGCGCCCACGGCCGAGGACTGGGCCAAGCCCTGCCTGATCCCATGGGAGCGGACCTTCGACGACGCCATCGCCGTGTCCCTCGCGACCGGCAAGCCGATTCTGGCCTGCGTCAACATGGACGGCGAGATCGCCAGCGAGCACTACGCCGGCGTGCGCTACCGCCAGCCCGAGGTGGCCTCGCTCTACGAGCCCTACGTGTGCGTGATCGCCTCGGTCTACCGGCACACGCCGCGGGACTACGACGAGCAGGGCCGGCGCATCCCCTGCCCGCGCTTCGGCACGGTCACCTGCGGCGAGCACATCCTCAACGAGCCCGAGCTGTACGACCGCTTCCTCGACGACGTGCGCGTGTCGCCGCGGCACATCATGATCGAGCTGGAGGGCGACGAGGTCTACGACGTGTACTACGCCCTCGACACGGCCTCGGTGTTCGACACGATCCGCGAGGGCATCGCCACGCGCACGCGCGAGCCCTATCCGGACACGGGCAACGATCGGCCGCTGCTCGATCGGGTCACCAGCCGCGCGTCGGACGACATGGAGATGGTCGAGCGCGCTTACGTCGACGGGAACGCGGACCTGCGGCGGGCGCTCCTGCGTCGAGCGACCGAGGCCGGGGGCGACGCGCCCATCGACCTGTTGCGACTGGCGATCTACGGGCTCGATCCGGAGCTCGCGGACCTGGCCCGCGAGGCCCTGGTGCAGACCTCGAACCCCAAGGCGGCGGACCTGATCGCCGAGGCCCTGCGGGTGCCGATGCCGGCCGACGACCGCGAGGCGCTGTTGGCCGCCCTCGAGCGGCAGGACGCGCACACGCCCTGGGCCAAGTCCCTGTCGGCGGTCTACCGCGGGCTCGCCACGCGCTCCGAGTCGTTGGACGTCGACAGTTGGACCCGCGCCCTGGAGGGGGCCGAGGCGCCGATGGAGCGTCGCGATCGCGTCCAGGTGGTCTCGCGCCTCGAGTACGGCGGCGCGGCGGCCAAGGCCCAGCCCACCGATCCGGCCTTGAAGCTCGAGTTGGCGGAGGCCTCCCTGGCCCTGGCCGTCGATCCCCAGGCCGCGGCGGTGCTCGGCAACGGCGGGGGCGTCGTGCGCAGCTACCAGCAGCTCCTGCTCGAGGACGCGCGGCGCGCCGCGCTCGAGGCCGAGCAGCTGGGCGCCACCGGTTGGCGCGTGGACGCCACCGTGGCCATCGCCGCCTTCTTCCTGGGCGACATCGCCCAGGCGCGCACGCGCGCCGACGCCGCCGTGGGCGAGATGCCGCCCGGCCAGGCGGATTGGAGCGCGATCTCGGTGCTCTCGATCTTCGCCGAGGCGCGGCGCGAGGCGATCACCGAGGCCGTGGCCGCGGGCAACGACTGGCCCCGCGAGTGGCTGACCGACGTCCACGCCGCCTACTCGGTGATCAATCGTCACCCCCTCGGCACCGAGGCGTCGGTGGTCAAGCACGTGGACTTCCTGCGCACCCTCGGCGCGGTGGATCGCGCCTGGGCGGCCCTCGACGAGGGCCTGATGCGCTATCCCGACTCCTGGGACCTGCACGGTCGCAAGCGCGCGCAGGTGCTCTATCAACTCGGCTACCGCGGCCTCGAGCCGGCCTACCAGGCCATGCTCGCCTCCGAGTACGCCTCGCCCAACACGCCCTGGTACGCGGGCTTCGCTTCGCTGACGGCGGCCGAGTTCCACCGCCGGTCCGGTGAGCGCGAAGAGGCCCTGGCCGCCTACTCGCGCGCGATCGACTACTACGACCAGTCGGTGGCCAACAACCCCGACAACCTCGAGAGCGCGGACCACTACGCGGCCATGGCCCTGGCCGGTCGCGCCCGCGTCTTGATGGAGCTGGGGAGGCTCGAGCCGGCGGTGGCCGAGATCGAGGCCTCGTTCGCGCGCCGGCCCCAGGCGGCGGATGCCCTCGATGGCCTCAACCTCTCGGGCGTGGCCACCGCCCAGGCCCTGCGCTACCGCGCCAACCGCGCGGAGCGCGTGGACCTCGCCCACCGTGTCCAGGCGGCCCTCGACGTGCTGCCGAACGACAAGCTGCTGCCGGCGCCCTTCGACCGCGTGGGACCCGCCACCCGCAGCGCCGACGGCCGCCGCCCCCTGGGCCAGGACGACGGCAACGACGGTTGATCGCCGGCGCGGCGACCTCCCCCGGAGCGGACTCGTTCAGTCCGCTTCGGGGCCGGGCACGACCACCACGGCGCCCTCGGTGTCGCGCACGGTCGCGTGGGCGACGCTGCCCAGCAGGAAGCGCGAGAAGCCGCTGCGACCCTGGGTGCCCATCACGACCAGGTCTCCGGCGCGCCGCTCCTCGGAGACCGCGATGCGCGGATCGCCCTCGGCGAAGATCGACTGCAGCGACACGGCCGGGGTTTCCTCGAGCTCGGCGATCCAGCGTTCCAGCTCGCCCCGCTCCTGGTCGCGATCGGCCTCGACCACGTAATTCGCGCCGGCCAATCCCGAGCCGTCGGGGTCGTAGGCGAAGCTCGGGGGCACGTAGCAGTGCAACAGGGTCAAGGGCGCGCCGAAGGCCACCGAGTAGCCGATGGCGTGGTGCACCGCCGCGCGGCTGTGGTCGGAGAAGTCGATCGGCACCAGTACGCGCTCGATCGGCTCGACGGGGGCGGTCTGGTTCCAGACGGGGATCGGCGAGTGGCCGAGCACGGCGCGGGTGGTCGAGCCGAACTCGAACAGCTTGCGCTCGGCGTGGGGGCCGATCACGAGCAGGTCGGCGCCCGTGGCCTCGGCGCGCTTCAGGAGGGCCTCGGCCACGTGGCCGGGGACCGTCTCCACCTCGCAGGTGGTCAGCTTGACGTCGCTGTTGGCTGCACGGGCCTTCGCCACCCGCTCTTCGACCTCGGCCCGCGCCTTCGCGAAGGCCTCGCCGTTCAGCTTGGCCAGCTCCTCCTTGCGCACCACCGGCCCACGCGGGAGCGGCGCTTCGACCACGTGCAAGACGTCCAGCTCGGCCTCGAAGCGTCCGGCCAGGTCGAAGGCCCGGACCAGGGCGTCCTGGGAGAGTCCGCGGGTGTCGGCGCCGACGAGGATGCGACGGATGGAGTCGGGGCGGTTCATGGAGGGACCTGGTGTGGGTTCGGAGGGGCCTCTGGGCCGGTGGCGGCGCATTTCGGAGCCGCGAGTCCACTTTAGCGTTCAGGGCCCTGGCCGGACACCCGTCCGCGGAGCTGTGACAGACTTGCGGGCTCCCCCAAGCCCTCCGAGGACTCTCCCATCGTGACCTGCCCCCGCTCCCTGCGCCCCGCCCTGCTCGCCCTGGTGGCGTGCCTCGTCGCCCCCCTCGCCGCAGCCCAGGCCCCCGCCGGCTACTACGACACGGTCGACGCCTCCTCCGCCGCGACCCTGCGGTCCTCCCTGCACGCGGTGATCGACGACCACCAGCGCTTCCCCTTCACCTCGGGCGGCACCGACACCTGGGACATCCTCGAGCTGGCCGACGAGGACCCCGGCAACGCGGGCAGGATTCTCGACGTCTACCGCAACGCGAGCTACCCCAAGCAGGGCGGTGGGAACTCCTTCTACTCGCGCGAGCACTCCTGGCCGAGTTCGCTGGGCTTCCCCAACGACTCCGGCTCCAACTACCCCTACAGCGACTGCCACGGGCTGTTCCTGAGTGACGACGCCTACAACGGCGCGCGCAGCAACAAGCCCTACCGCAACTGCGACCCGACCTGCGCCGAGTGGCCCACCGACCCCAATGCCGGCGCCGGCGGCGGCTCGGGCAGCTACCCGGGCAACTCGAACTGGACCACGGGCTTTCAAACCGCGGGGACCTGGGAGACGTGGAACGGCCGCCGCGGCGACGTGGCGCGGGCGATCCTGTACCTCGACGTGCGCTACGAGGGCGGCACCCACGGCGGCACCGGCGCGTCGGAGCCCGACCTGATCGTGACCAATGACGAAGCGTTGATCATCGCCAGCGCCACCGGGAACAACGAGAGCGTGGCCTACATGGGCATCCGCGACGTGCTCTTGCAATGGGCCGCGGAGGATCCGGTCGACGCCAAGGAACTGGCGCGCAACGACGCGGTCTTCGCCTTCCAGGGCAACCGCAACCCCTTCATCGACCACCCCGAGTGGATCGACATCCTGTGGGGCACCGGCACGGCCACGGGCGAGCTGTGGATCAACGAGTTCCACTACGACAACGGCGGCGCCGACGTCGGTGAGTTCGTCGAGGTGGCCGGCACGGCCGGCCTCAACCTCGCCGGCTATCGCATCCTGGCCTACAACGGCGGCGACGGGGCGCCCTACGGCTCGGTCGACCTGGTGGGCCTGGTGCCCGACGCCGGCGGTTGCCTCGGGACCGTCTCCTTCGCCTTCCCCGACCTGCAGAACGGCTCGCCCGATGGGCTCGCGCTGGTCGATCCGCTCGACAACGTGCTCGAGTTCTGGAGCTACGAGGGCGCCTTCACGGCCACCGACGGTCCGGCCTTCGGTCTGACCTCCACTGACGTGGGCGTCGAGGAGTCCGCCGCTGCGCCGCTCGGTCTCGCGCTCGCGCGCATCGGCACGGGCACCACCGGTGCCGACTTCGCCTGGGGCGGGCCGCAGGCCGAATCCCCCGGCGCACTCAACGCTGGCCAGGTCTTCGGCGACGCATGCACGGCTCCCACGGGCCCCCCGGCCCCCACCGGGCTCGCGGGCGTGTCCTGCGCCGGCGCGGTCAAGCTGACTTGGACCGGGAGCCTCGATCCGGGCGTCACCGGCTACGGCGTCTACCGCTCGAGCTTCTCGGGCTTCGGCTACGTGCCCCTGCCCGGGAGCCCCGTGACTTCGCCGACCTACCTGGACACCGGCGCCAGCTCGGGCACGACCGCCTACTACGTCGTGACGGCCATCGACGGTAGCGGTGAGTCGGACTTCTCGACCGAGCTCGCCATCGGCGTGCAGGGCGGCGGGGCGGCCGGCACGCCCTGGATCAACGAGCTGCACTACGACGACGAGAGCACCGACGACGGCGAGTTCGTGGAGGTCGCCGGTCCGGCCGGTCTCGACCTGAATGGCTGGATCCTGGTGGGCTACAACGGCTCGACCCAGGTCAGCTACTCGTCGGTGAACCTGTCGGGGACGATCGCGGATGAAGCCGGTTGCGTCGGCGCCCTGGCCTTCCCCTTCGCCGGTCTGCAGAACGGCGCGCCCGACGGGATCGCGCTGGTGGATCCCCAGGGCAACGCGGTCGAGTTCATCTCCTACGAGGGCAGCTTCACCGCGTCCGGCGGAGCGGCGGACGGCATGCTCTCGACCGACATCGGCGTGTCCGAGACCAACTCGACGCCGGCCGGCCTGTCTCTGCAGCGCACGGGCAGCGGCTTCAGCGCGGGGGACTTCGGCGGTTGGGCCGGCCCCACGGCGCAGACGCCCGGCGCGGTCAACGCCGGCCAGAGCTTCGTGGGCGGCTG
This sequence comes from Engelhardtia mirabilis, assembly GCA_007751255.1. Classification (GTDB taxonomy): domain Bacteria; phylum Planctomycetota; class UBA1135; order UBA1135; genus Engelhardtia; species Engelhardtia mirabilis. The sequence goes on along the minus strand of CP036296.1, from coordinate 1,473,604 downwards.
CGCGACACTGGTCCAGGCCTACGGCTGTGGCCTGAACCCGGCGGGCAGCCTGCAACTGCTGTCGGGCAACCCGACGGTCGGCGCGACGCTGGTCTTCGGCGTCGACAACCCGACCGGCAACCAGACCGTGGGCTCGATCTCGCTGCTGTTGATCTCGCTCTCGCCCGATCCCGGCTTCCCCTGCGGGACGCCGATCCCCGGCTTCGGCATGGGCGGCCCGGGACTCCCCGGCGAACTGCTGATCTCGACCCTGCCCGGTCAACTGATCCAGCCGACCCTCGTGGGTCCGGCCTGGGCCGGCGCCGGCAGCCCTGCGCCGATCGCCATCGCCGTGCCCTTCGACTGCGTCCTCGCGGGCCTGGTCTTCTACGTGCAGGGCGCGCTGATCGATCCCTTCGGGCCGACCGGCATCGGCCTGACCGAAGGCGCCCGGGTCACCCTGGCGAACTGAGCCGGCCCCAGGCGAAGGCCGAGCCGCCGAGACCCGCACCGGTCTCGGCGGCCCGCGCCAAGAGCGCCGCGATCACGGCGGCCTCGGGGTGGTCGCTGCCCACCGACGCGAGGCGCGCGCCGATCGACGCGGACAGGGCCGCGAGATCCTCGACCGCGGGCTTCAAGTGCGTCTCGAGTTCGACCGTCGCGTCCGGGGCCGCGGCCAGTATCAGCGCGGCCAACTCCAGCGGGGCGAAGCCCTCGCCGTGGACCATGCCGGCGCGGCGGTCGTCGGCGCGCAGCCACTGGTCGATGCGCCAGCCCACGTCCTGCGAGGGCTGGAAGCGGTCGTACCAGGGCTCGGCCAGGAGCACGCCGACGCTCGCCACGCGCAGGGCCTCGGCCACCGCGCGCGGGGGGTCGACCAGGTGGTGCGGCACGTGGCGCATGGTGACCCACTCGAAGGCGCCGTCCTCGAAGGGCAGTTGCTCGGCGCGGCCCCTGCGTACGTCGAGGCCCGCTCGCACCAACTCCTCGGCGCGCTCGGCGTCCTCCTCCAACCCGACCGCGGCGACGCCCGCCGCTTCGCAGCGCCGCAGCAGACCTCCGCGCCCACATCCGACGTCGAGCACCGAGCCGGGCGCCTGCTCCAACAGGCGCTGGGCGAAGCGATCGAACAGGTAGGCGCGGTTGTCTTCGCGAGTGACCAGGGGCAGGTCGGGCATGGGCGGACTCGGGCCGGAGCGGGAAGATGAAGGTCTGCGCCCCAGGTTAGCGGGCGCCGACCGCTTGGCCGACGCCCGCAGGGAACTCACGACCCCAGCACGATCTGGAGCCGGTTCGAGACCGAGAACTGCGGCGCGAGGGCGCAGGGGGTCGAGCCCGGCGTCGGTGTCGTGAACTGCGCCTCGAAGGGCTGACCGACCAGCGACGCCTCACAGGGCACCTGCAATACGACCTGACTCGCCCCGTTCAAGGTCGGGTAGACCGTCGTGGCCTGGAAAGGCAGCCAGGCGCAGGCGTCGCAGAAGAATGGCGTCGCGGGCGCGGTCAGGTTCAGGACCGTGGCCGGCGAGGTCGGCTCCGCCCCCACCAGGGTCAGCTGGAAGTAGCCGTTGCCGATCGTCGGGTTGCCGGACGGCACGATCGTGCCGCCGGCCCCGCAGGCGCCGCCCAGGTCCGTCAGGCTGCCGCCGGAGAGCGAGTCGAAGCGTCGACCGCCGACGTTGCCGCCCGCTGTGACGGTGTCGTAGCTGAAGACGATCAGCCCCTCGCCCTGGCCGGGCACACCGCCCGAGGCCACCGACGCGATGCCCAGCTCGACGCCGCCGCTGGGCGGCGTGTAGGCGGTCACCGTCGCCGATGCTCCGCAGGGCTTCGCATCGGTGGCGCTGAAGTCCTGGGTCAGGACCGTCCAGGTGTTCTGGAACAACGACTTGACCGACCAGACCAGGGTGGCGCGACCGGGGGTCCAGGCCAGCTCGTAGTCCGACAGGGCGGTCAAGGACTGGGTCACCACGCTCGAGCCCGTGACGACCAGTTGGCCGCCTTGAATCGCGAGAGAGCTGATCTCGAGTTCGCGCAGGGTCGGGTTGGCTTCGCGCTCGTAGGCCACCACGAACTGTGGTCCCAGGGTGGCGCCGCCGTCCGCGCGCGGCGCGAGCTCGTCGACGCTGTTGAAGGTCAGTCCTACGGAGCTCGTGGTCGGCTGACCCGCGCGGTCCAAGGCCACGGCGCGGACCTCCCAGTCGCCATCGATGAAGCTGAAGCTGCGGTAGGCCAAGAGCACCACGCCGATCGCGCCCCCCGTGGCGGCGATCGACGGAGAGTCCATGTTGGTGAAGAACACGTCGTTGTCGGTGATCTGCACCGTGGCGCCGCCGACGGGGTTGCCGGTCGGAGGCACGCTCACCGGGCGGGTGTAGATGCCGGCGCTCGAGCTCTTGCGGTGCCAAGTGACCAGGGCGTCCGTGTACTTCGCCTTGTTCTGGGCCTCGCCGGCCACATCGAACTCGCCGATACCGTCTGCCGAGAAGGAGACCAACAGCGTCACCGTGCTCGACAGGCTCCCGTCCGCGGCCAGGCAGGCCTGCGCGACGAGGTCCTCGCCGAACACGCCGTCACGGCTCCAGACCACCAGGAAGCGATCGGACCAGGTCACGTTCGCCACGTGCGGCGCGCCCGTCGCCGAGCCCGTGCCGCCGGCGTCCTGGCCGAAGAAGACCACCGGCCCGATCAAGTTCCCCGCGGAGCCCACCCGTTGGCCGCGAATCCTCACGTCGCTGGCAGAGAAGGCGCGGCGCCAAACAACCAGATAGGTGTCGGTCGTGGCGTCGTAGGCCAGGTCGGGATCACCGTCGTCCCAGGTCTCGTTGTTGATGCCGAACACCGATCCGATCAGTGGATCGACCACCAGGGGATAGGTAGCGGTCGCGACGAAGTCCGCGGGGAGCACGAGGTCGAGGTGGCCATCCGCGGCGCGCAGCTCGCCGGGGCAGGTGCGGCCGTCCGCGTCGACGCCGGTCACGCCGCCCATGCGCGCGCCACCTGAGGGACCGCTGAAGTCGAGGCCGCCGTCGTCGGTCGCGACAGCGAGGGGCGCGAGGGTGCCGAAGAGGTCGCAGCGCACGATCAACTCGCCCCCGCCCGCGGGCGGCGCGGCGAGTACGAAGCTCTGGGCGATACCCTCGGCACCCACGGCGTAGACCTCGGTCACGCCCGACCCCCGCGCGTAACGCACCTGGTCGCCCTCCACCGTGGGTGAGGCGGGCGCGAGGATGAGGTCAGCGGGGCCGCCGCGCCCGATGCTGCGCGCGACGATCCGCAGGGACTCCGTGCGCGGCGCGCTGGGTCCCAGGATCGGCGTGTAGGTCACGCCGAGCTGGTCGAAGGAGGCCTCGAAGGCGTCGGTGGAGACGAGTGCGCCACTGGGCGAGGGCACCGCAAGCGCGGAGTTGGCGAGCGCGGCGATGTCCACTCCCTCGCCGTGCGCTGCGGCGGAGAGGGCCAGGAAGAGGCCGAACAGGGCCGGTGCGGCGAGCTTGAGTTGCATGGAGTTCTCCCCTGAGAACCTTGGACGTCGGGGACGCGACCCGTGCCCACTCGGACCTCGGCCGCGCAGGGGGAGTTCGGCTCCACCCCGTCCTGTCCATCCATGAGTGATCGCGAACGTCTCCCAGTCTCTGCGAAAGTCGAGCTCGACTCCCCGCGAGCGGCGCCGGCGCTGCGCTACTCGTCGGCGTCCAGGTAGCCCAGCTCGCGCAGCATCGCCAGGGTGTCGGCCCCCGCGCTGCCGAGGGTCGGCAGGACACGCAGGGCGTCCGCCGTCTCAGCTCGCAACAACTCGTCCAAGAGCGCTGCGGTCACCTCTGGCTGCTCGCCCGACAGGTCGACGGTCTGGGCCGGATCGGCCAGGACGTCGAACAGGGCCGTGCGCGCCGGGTCGGCCTGGTCCAGGGGCAGGGGCGGCGCTCCCCAAGCCGAACCGTTGATGGCGTGGATCAGGGTCCAGCGCCCCTCGCGCGCGCCCACCTGACGGATCTGCTGTCGGTCGTGCCAATGGCCGGCGCTGTTGGCGAAGGTGGGCGGCGAGGGGGAGCGCGGCGCGAACAGGTCCACGCCGTCGCCACCGAAGGGCACGCCCGCCAGGTCGCAGAGGGTCGCCGCCAGGTCGCGGTTGCTGACGGGCTCGGGCAACCGTCGCCCCGATCCGACGCCGGGCCCGGCGATCACCAGGGGCACGCGCACGACCTCCTCGTAGAGGGTGTGTCCGTGCAGCAGGGCGCCGTGGTCCAGGAACTCCTCGCCGTGGTCGGAGGTCACCGCCACCAGGGTGCTGTCGGTCAGGCCGAGCTCGCCCAGCCGGTCGAGCAGGTCGCCGATCCAGCGGTCCGCGGTCCAGATCGCGCGGTCGTAGGTGGTCAGGGCCCAGGCGAGCTGCTCCGGACTGATCGCCGCGGCGAGGCGCGAGTTGCCCTCGGCATCGAAGGTGCTGGCCCCGCGCAGGGCGCGCGCGCGCAGGGAGACCATGCCGCCGGGCGGATAGCCGCGCGGCTTCTGCCCGGGGAAGAGCTGCTCCGCCCGCGGCAGCCACTCGTGGGGCTCGTGGGGATCGACCAGGTGCAGGTAGAGGAAGAAGCGGCTCCCCGCGTGGGCGCCGACCCACTCCATGGCCTCGGGCACCAGCACGTCGGCGTCGAGCATCTCCCCCGCCGTGGTGTGGCGGAAGGTCTCGAAGCCCTGGTCGAAGTTCTGCTGGGGCACGATCAGCGGGTTGCCAGCGAAGGCGGCCGTGCGCAGGCCGCCGAAGGCCAGGGCTTCGGCCAGGGTCTCGAGCTCGCCGTGTAGATAGCTGCTCAGCGAGCTGGTGACGCCGTGGGCCGCGGAAGTACGTCCGGTGAAGATCGAGGCCGTGGAAGGCCAGGTCCACGAGGACGTGGCGTAGGTCTGCTCGAACAGGGTGCCGCGCGCGGCGAGGCGATCGATGCGCGGCGTCGTGGGGCGGTCGTGACCGTAGGCGCCCACGTGGTCCGCGCGCAGTGTGTCGACCACGATCAGCACCACGTTGGGGCGGGCGGGACTGGCCTGCTGCTCGGGCAGCTCGCGCTCCTCGACCCAGGCCAGGCGGGCGAAGGCCCCGCGCGGCGGCGGCTGGTCGATGGCCGCTGCGCCCTCGAGGGTGCAGCGCAGCCGTACCTCGGCGCCCGCATCCACGCGCAGGCCGCCCAACGGACCGCGATCTCGACTCGATCCGGAAGCCGCCAAGGCGACGGGCGGCGCGGGCTCGTCGGCGAGGGGCCGCCAGGTGCGGTCGTCGCCGCCCCGCAGCCGGCGCGCGGCGCGCAGCTCGCCGTCGACCAGCACCTCGAGCACCAGGGCCAGTTCGGGTTCCGCGTCGAGCTGGTCCCAGGCCGCGCCGTCGGCACCCAGGGCGCCCACCAGGCGCCAACGACTCGCACCTTCCACGTCGAGGCCGAAGGACACCTCTCCACCGGGCCCGAGCAGGAGCGCCGGAAGGCTGTGCTTGTCCGCCCGCAGGGCCGGGCTGGGTGTCGCCATGGCGACCTCGATCGGAGCGCTGCCGTTGGCCTCGATCGCCCATTGGGGCTCGCCCAGGAGGATCTCCCGCTGCAGGGCCCGGGCCGTCCACGTCGGCGCAGGCCCCCCCTCGCCCGCACAGGCAATCGGAAGCGCGGCACAGACCAGCGCGAGGCGGTTAGCGAGGGCCATCTGCCGGGGAGTCTACGGCGCCGGCCACGCCGCGCGGCAGGATCAGCCGGCGGACGGCGGAGTCATGCGGCCGAACCGCTGCCCCGGAGCGCGCCTCGAGCGCCGCATCCACCGTCGCGATCGACGGCGGCCCGGTTTTGCCTCGTCCCCACGCTCGCTGCAGGGTCGCACTCCCGTTCATACGGTTGGCGCTCCCCAGGGCGCCGATCTCGCCCACCAAACCAAGGAGCCAACCATGGTCCAGTTCCCGCCGATGCCCCACGAGCGGTTCTTCCGCAACGCAACCGTCCTGCAGGTCGTCGACGGCGACACCCTCGACGTGGAGATCGACCTGGGTTGGTCGATCTGGATCACAGAGCGCCTGCGCCTCGAACACGTGAACACGCCCGAGATGCGGGGCGACGAGCGCGATGCGGGCCGCTGGGTCACCGAACGGGTCCAGGACGAGCTTCCGGCGGGGACCGAAGTCGTGGTCGCGTCGCTGATCTTTGACCGCAACGGACGAGTGCGCGGGAAATTCGGGCGCACCATCGCCCACCTCTACCGGCGCGCCGACGGGTGGTGCCTGAACCAGTTCCTCCTGGACCAGAAGCTGGCCTGGGAGACCGATGACAACGGCTCGCTGCAGAGCCCGCGCGAGCTGGCCCTGTTGACCGGACTTCCGGCCGAGCTGCGCTGAGCCTGGGGCCCGCGCAGCTCGACCGGGACCGATGGACAGCCCGGAATGGGCGATCGCAGCAGGGGACGCTCGCCGAAGCTCGCGACCCGCAGCGGCTACGGACGCACTTCGATCAGCCTCACCGCCTCGGCCGGCAGGTCGAGGTCGAGCGGGAACTGCACCGCCCCCGGACCCCATAGGAAGGGACCGACCACCACGGTACCCGCCTCGTCCAGGACCTCGACCGTGAAGCTGCCGCTGCCCAACTCGAGGTCGTCGCGGTCCAACGTCGCTCGCGCGTCGATGTCCGCCAGGTGGTCGTAGTTGACCAGCACGATCCCGCGCTTCGAGCCGTCCGACGAGGCCCAGACGCCCTGCACCGCGCTCTGCTTCATGTTCGACTCGACCCCGTTGATGCCGCCGCCGACCTCGACCACGGCGCCCGCGAGTTGGATCGGCAGGGCCTGGGCCAGGTTGGGGGTCTCGTCGTCGAACAGCTCCAGCTGCACGTCGCGCATTCGTCGTCCGAGGCGCAGGTAGTCGCCGGACCAGGCTTCGCCGCGGTAGCGGACCAGCCCGCCCACGAAGTCGAGGCCGCCGCGCATCTCGACCATCGACAGGGCCAGTGGCGAGGAGGCGCCGTAGATGTCGTCCACCTCGAAGCCCCAACCCAGGGACGGCAACTGCACGCCGAGCTCCGGCACCCACAGGCTGGCTCCGTTGACCAGGGCCAGCGCGTAGGCGTACTGGGCGCTGCGTCGCGCGACGAGCGCGGTGCCGGGGTCGGTGATGTCGGGGTAAGCCCCGCCGCAGTACTTGCCGAACAGGAAGCACTCGGCCCGCGCCGGCCCCATCACCGCCCAGTCGTGGTAGAGGGCCGACTGCAGGGGCACGAAAGAGACCAGCTCGTCCTCGCTGACCAGGTCGGTGAAGTCCATGAACGGCGGCATGAACCCGGTAGCCGCGTAGAACTCCTGGGGCGCCTCGGTGTAAACCCCCACCGCGCGGTCCACCTCCAGCTGGGGATCCGTCGCGTCGTAGACGATGACCGAGTCGACGATCGCCCGCAGGGAATCCAGGTAGCCCTCGATCTGGTAGCCGCCGTAGCCGGGCACGTGGTCGTTGTCCTCGGCGAAGTCGGCGTCCGCCTCGGTAGGGATGAAATTGTCCAGGTAGATCAGGTCCACGCCGAGGGAAGCATTCAGGTTGGCCGCGACCTGGGCCAGGTGATCCTGCCAAGCCGTCAGGGACGGGCAGACCAGAACGCCTTGGGCCGGCGTCAGCGGCGCCTTGAGCAGACCAGCCGCCGTGTCCTCGCCGCTCGCGCGCACGATGCCGTGGTCCTTCCAAGTTCCGCCAGCGGACCAGTCTGCGCTCGAGTTGACGGCCAGGGAGTCAAGCATGTAGACGCCGGTGCGGAAGCCCTTGGCATCCAGATCCAGCAAGAGGGCCTGGTAGTCCAGCGCGGGATCCGAGTCGACGTGCGCGTCGTAGTCCGGGATCTTCGAGCCCGCGAGCCAACTCGAGAAGGTCCCCACGGGTTCACCGGCGGCCGTGTAAGGCGCGCCGGCTGTCCAGGCCAAGCCGAAGAAGATCACGCACAGGTTCTGACGCGGGATTCCGTAGTGGTCGGCGTACTGCACCACGTGGTCGGCCAGGGTCATGGTCTGCCCGTTCTTCTGGAACACCGCCGGCGTCCCGGTCGGAAAGACCAGCACCCCCTGCAGGTCCTTCGACCACGAGGGGATGTCGGTGCGGTCCACCAGGTGCCCACCGGCGGCCATGGAGGTCACCTCGAAGTAGTCGCGGTAGCTGGCGGCCACATCCCACCAATCACCTTCGATCACGCCGAAAGTCGCCGTCTGGCTCGCGAAGAAGAGGTGCGATGCGTCGATCGGAACGTCGCCGAGATCGGTGCCGTCGATGTAGACGCCGTCCATGTAGCTGACCTGGGTCGCGATCAGCAGGTCCTTGGCGACATCGGCACGAAACGCGACTCGGCGCAGCTCCGTTCCGCCCGGGTCGAGCAGGGCGCCCCACAGGCCGGAGCCGTCGTTGCGCTGGAAGGCGAAGACCTGGCTGACCGAGAAGTTGCTGAGCTCGTAGGTGTTCGAACCCGAGGCCTGGCTGCCGATGGTCCCGACGGGGTCCTCGATCAGATCGCCCAGGGGCGTCAGCAACGTGTGCTTGCCCGCGTACTCGGGGTCCTGACGAATGGGGTAGGAAGGCCCACCGGACTGGATCGTCCAGGTGATCGGCGTCGTGGGGTTGATCGGCGCGGCGAAGAGTTGGAGCTCGAGGAACGCGCTGCTCTTCAAGCGCAGCTCCAGGCGCACCATCGCGGGACCCAGTCCGAGCGTCGGCGCGGACACCTCGGGCCAGGTCATGGTCACCTTCTGATTACCTGCAGGACCCGAGATCACCGCCGGCAGCACCGGGAAGTCCTGGGAGAAGACACGCTCGATGGCACCGGTGGACAACTCCATGAAGGTCAGCTCCCAGAAGCCCTCGTCGACCAGGATGAAGCGATCGGCTGTGCCCGCGATGGACAGGTTGTCGAGGATCACGAGCGGCGCGGCGATGGCGCCGGGCAAGAGTGACTCGGGGTTGGTTCCCGCGGTGAGCTCGACCTCTCCGTTGTTCGCGACCACGGGCGGTGGCGTCGTCGGGTTGCCACCGCCGCCCCCGCCTTGGACGACTACGCGACCGCCGAAAAGGTTCAGACCGGTCGGATTCTGCGCGGCGGAGTTCGGTGCGCTGAGCGGCACCGCGAGCGACACCCAACAAACAAGTGCGGCAGGCGACCGCGATCGATCGGCGAGCACACGGCGGACAGTCCTCGGACCTGCGATGGCGAGCATTCGAATCTCCAGCTTCGTCTCGGAAGACGATCGCTGTTCATTCGAGCGCCGACCGATGACTTGATTTGGTTCGTGTGCGGCGCACTTGGTCGGCGCCGCGCCGGACAGTGGGTTTAGAGCGGTGACGTTCAGGAAGTGTTCCACGCAGTTCGCGACTTCGAACGGACGTCTCGACGTCGGGTCACCGACCCTTGAAGTGCCGGGCTTCCCGATTCCGAACGCGACGAATCCGAGCAGTCGGTCGATGCAATCGAAATCACCGGCGCACGACCTCGCGCGCATCGGCTGCAGAAAAACGTGAAGTCGATGCAAACTCCCTGTGGCAGGACGCGACACTCCGGGCGCGCTCGACGCCTCGGGAGAGCGCGTACGCGTCGAGCCCCTGGATCGGGTTGACTCTTCGCCAGCTCCAGCCGCGAACGCGCGGTCGTCGAAGTCTGCAGGGAAGTGAACGCAGGCTCTCGGCCCCGTCGACGCTCAGCGATCGCCGGCGCGCTCGACGGTCGTTCAGGGTCGCCCGCGCAGCCGCCGTCCGGGACGGCCTCGGCGCGAGTCGAGCGGACCGCCCCTGGCGGGCGTCCACGATGGGGCCGGCCCCGTAACCTGGCTCCCGCGACGGCCGGCTGCATCGGCGGGTGGCACGGCCGGTGACTGGGCACCCTCCCCGACGGACCAGGCACCGAGACGGCCTCGCCATCGATCCGAAGGGTCGGCCCGGGCCATCCCCCATGCCGACGGCAGGGAGCCACACCGATCTTCGTTCGGCCCCGGAACGGTGGGCCGTTCCGATCAGTGGCCCCCGAGCGGGGGCACCCGAGGCGGAAATGCAGAATCCTGCCCGCCCGGCCCGAGTTCGAGCGTGCGATCGCGGTGCGATCGTCGCTTGGACCCCCAGGAGGTCTCAGGGTCCCGGCAAACGGGCAACACCGTCACCGCAACCCGCTTCCGAAGAGTCAGTTATGTCGGTCAACGATTCGAGCGAGGGACCCTCGGCCAGGCTCCCTACCCGTGGAGCATCGACCGCGGTCTCCGGCCCCTTGGCCAGGACCCGCCCGAGAACTTCGCCCACCGCGATCAAAACGATTCCCAGATTCACGCACGGTTCCCGATCCCAGGTCACACTTCAGTCGGTAGACGCCCGCCCAGCGTCGATCCCGGATTCTGAGCCGTTGAGGGGCTGCCCCCCTCACCGAACCGAGACTCCAAACAGACCCCCCCTCACCAGAACGAAAATGGCAGCACTTTCCGCTCACGGGGTGGGCCTCGCGCCCGACCTCCTCTTGCTCGCCGGCCTGATCGGCTCCCTCTCCGGATCCTCGGCCGTTGCGTCGACCGCAGTCGTTTCTCCGGCGGTCGCTCCGGCGCAGCCGACCAACATCGCCGCGCTGCACCGCGATGGGCAGACCTTCCTGACCTGGGACGGCAGCGTCGACAGCGACGTCGAGCGCTATCGCATCTACCGCCACGACTCCGCGATCGACGCCGGGAACCTCTCCCAGGCCACGATGATCTGGGAGGGCTGGGAAGGCTCGGGCGACTACCTCGCCGAGCGCTACTACATGCCGGTGGCCAACACCTGGGGTCCGCGCTACCACTCCCGCTACGTGATTCAGAACGGTGGCCCGGAACTTCCGGCGGGCAAGGAGCTGCTGGTCTGGACGATCCACACCGAGGACCTCGGTGGGCTGCTGATCGCCGACGGCTTCTACGCGGTGACTTCGGTCGACTCCAGCGGCCTCGAGAACGTGACCGACTTCTCGGCCGACAACGCGACCGCCGCGATCTCCGAGCGCATCGGCAACCCCTCGCCCGTCCGCACCAAGAACATCGTCAGCAACCAGGGGCAGGTCTACATCCAGTACCTGGACCTGCGTGAGTTCAACGAGACCTTCACCGCCCCCAACGCGGACAACGAGTACTACGGGCTCAACAGCCTCGATCCCGCGGTCGCCAACGCGGTCAACTACGCGTTCACCTACGTCCTGTTCCCGCCGGAGCTCAACGGCTGCGCCGGCCAGAGCGACTACGCGGTGGTCGTGCGCCTGCACGGCTACAGCGGCAATCAGATCCGGCCGCTGACGGCCGATCCCGAGCCGACCTGGTGCCCCGCCTACCGCCTGTACCCGCTCGACATCGGCAACAGCTGGTGGCTCGGCTACGCGCGCGACCACGACTACCGCCAGAGCCTCGACGTGCCGCCCACGGACACGATCGAGAACTTCACCGAGCAACGCGTGCTGCGGATGGTCCACGACCTGGCCCGCGACCCCATGTACGGCTCCAAGGTCGACCTGGACCGGGTCTTCCTGTACGGCCACTCCATGGGCGGCAGCGGCACCCTGGCCATGGCCCTGCGGTATCCCAACGTCTTCGCTGCGGCCCACGCCAGCCAGCCGATGACCAACTACCTGACTTCCGGTGACGGTGGCGGCGACGACTGGCGCCCCAACGTGGAGATCAAGTGGGGGTCGATCGCCGAGGGCCTGCCGATCGTTTCGAGGGGTCCCGACGGCCTCGCCGACCACCTGCAGCAGTTCGACGGCACGCCCGTCTGGGACTGGCAGAACCACCAGCAGACCTTCGTCGATCGCCGCGGCGACGACTTCGTGCCCTTCGGCATCGACCACGGCCTGCAGGACCTGGTGATCGAGTTCTCGACCCAAGGCGCCCCGGTCTACGGGCTGATCGACGCCGCCCTGGCCTGCTGGGCGGGCGAGATCCAGAACGCCCTGCACCAGGCCTCGGGCCTCTCGACGGTGCCGGTGCCGCTCGAGCCCAACGCAGGATTGCCGTTCCACGGCTTCAACGTGGTGATGAGCGAGACGGTCCCCGGCTGCGGCGACTTCTCGGACGACCCGGCTTTCCCGCCGAGCAAGTCGGCCTTCTACGCCGACACGGTTTCGTGGTCGGCCTCCTGGGACAACTGGGACGGCCTGCCGACCGACACCGTCGACGAATGGGGCATCAGCCTGCGCTCGTCGGACGGCGGCTCGCGGACGTTGGACGTGACGCCTCGGCGCACCCAGCAGTTCGTGGCCGAGCCCGGCGCGCTCTACGTCTGGGCCAACCAGAGCATCGCGAGCGGCAGCGTGGTCGCCAGCGACCGCCTCACGACGGACGCGGACGGCTTGCTGGTGCTGGACGACTTCCAGGTCACCGGGGTCGGCAACCGCGCCACGATCCGCCGACCGCTGATCGCCGGTCCGGATTCCGTCTCGCTCAGCGCCGGCGGCGCCCAGGCCATGAGCCTCTGGGCCGGTGACGACCAGGCGGGTCACTTCTACGTGATCCTGGGCTCTCTCTCGGGCGACTCGCCCGGCACCCAGTTCGGACCCCTGAGCATCCCGCTCAACTTCGACGCCTACTTCAACTACACCCTGACGAGCCCCTACAGCGGACCGGTCTCCCCGGCCTTCTCAGTGCTCGATGCCAACGGTCGCGCTTCCGCCACCTTCGGCGTCCCGCCGGGGACCGACCCGGCCCTGGCCGGACTAACCGTCCACCACGCCTTCCTGACCATCAACCCCGTGGGGGTCTCGGTCGAGGTCGTCAGCAACGCCGTTTCGGTCGACCTGCTGCCCTGACCGGCGACGTTCGGCACCGGCGCCCCCCTGGGGACGGCCGGAGCTCGCGGGCCCGCGCCCCGTCGATTCGACGGAGCGCGGGCCCGAGCCGTTCGAGGGCGAGCACCAGCGCGGGCCTCGTCGTATCCTGACGCCCCAGCGCCCCTCCGACCCGGCCGCTCCCCCCTCCCGTGCTCTTCGACAGCTACCCGTTCGCCCTCTTCATCGCAGCGGTCTGGACGGTCTACTGGCTGCTGAGCGGGACCAAGCACGCGCGCATCTGGTGGCTGCTGGCGGCCAGCTACTTCTTCTACGGCTGGTGGGACCCGCGCTTCCTGGCCCTGATCGCCGCGTCGACCCTGCTCGACTTCGTCGTCGGCCAAGCCCTGCACGGCGCCCAGGACCAACGCCGGCGCCGGATGCTGGTCGGCATCAGCCTGGCGGGCAACCTCGGCGCCCTGGGCTTCTTCAAGTACTGGGGCTTCTTCACCCGCGAAGCCGCGCGGATGATCGAGTCCCTGGGGTTCGAAGCGCACCTGCCGACGCTGCAGGTGATCCTGCCGGTCGGGATCAGCTTCTACACCTTCCAGACCCTCTCCTACACCCTCGACATCTACCGCCGGCAGCTCGAGCCCGAGCGCGACTTCGGCCGCTTCGCGCTGTTCGTGGCCTTCTTCCCGCAGCTGGTGGCCGGGCCGATCGTGCGGGCGCGCGACTTCCTGCCGCAGATGCGAACGCGGCCGGTCCTGACCGCGCCCGCCTTCGAGTCCGGCCTGGCGTTGTTCTTCTGGGGCCTGGTCAAGAAGGTCGTGATCGCCGACTACCTGGGCGGGACCCTGGTCGACGACTTCTGGAACGACCCGACCAGCTACGGCGGCCTGGCCTCGGTGCTCGGGATCTGGGCCTACGCCCTGCAGATCTACGGCGACTTCTCGGGCTACTCCGACTGCGCCATCGGCCTGGCGCGGATGCTCGGCTTCGAGCTGTGCGAGAACTTCGACAAGCCCTACTGCGCCACCTCTCCGCGGGACTTCTGGCGCCGCTGGCACATCAGCCTGTCCACCTGGCTGCGGGACTACCTCTACATCTCCCTGGGCGGCAACCGCGGCGGCCCGTGGTTCACCTACCGCAACCTGGCCCTGACCATGCTGCTCGGCGGCCTGTGGCACGGGGCCTCCTGGATGTTCGTGATCTGGGGCGCCTACCAGGGACTGCTGCTGATCGTCGATCGACTGGTGGACCTGCCGGAGCCGAAGACCGGCGCCGGGGTCTGGCTGCGCCGCGCGGTGATGTTCCAGCTCGTGTGCCTGGGCTGGGTCTTCTTCCGCTCCGCCACGCCGTCCGACGCCTGGGCCGTGCTCGGCTCGCTCTTCGCGCCCCAGGGCAGCTCCGTGATCGAGCCCTGGGTGCTGGTCGCGATGGGCTTCGGCTTTGCGACGCACCTGGCTCCGCGCGCGACCGTCGAGGCCCTGCGCAGCAGCTTCCTGGGCCTGCCCGGCCTGGTGAAGGGCGCGATCTACGCCCTGGTCCTGGGGCTGATCCTGAACGCCTCCGGGCTCGACCGGCCGTTCATCTACTTCCAGTTCTGAACCAGTGGAAACACGACACGATCCAGCGCAGACCGGCAGCGGATCCGACGGCCGCGAGGCCTCGGGCGGGGGCGCCGTGGCCGAGCAGCCGCGCTTCGGGCTGGGTCGTCGCCAGGTCCTGATCGCGGCGGGCTTCGTCGGGATGGTGCTGTTCAGCGACTTCCTGCTCGGCCTCACGCCGCTGCGGCTGATGGTCCCGCCCCAGGTCGAGCAGAACCAGATCCAGCTCCTGGCCCACGCCCTGCGGGAGGAGCCCGAGGACGTCCTGATCCTGGGCTCCAGCCGCGTGCTGGCGGGCATCGAGCCGAACCTCATCACCCAGATCCTGTCGTTCAAGCCCGACCGCCCCGTGGAGGTCGTGCGCCTGCCCGTCCAGGGCATGCGCTCGTGGACCCTCTCGAAGATCGTGCGCGAGCTGGTCCAGCCGCGACCGCCGCGCGACCTGCTCGTGATCGGCCTGGAGGCGCGCTTCTTCTACGTCCTGCCGGACGAGACGGCGCGACCGCTCGACTTCCAGATGCTGGCCTCGACCTCGGACCTGTTCCAGATCGACCTCGGTGCCCTGACCACGGCCCAACTCCAGGAGCTGTCCCTGGCCCCACTGCGCGGCGTGCGCGCACCCTGGACCCTGCCGCAGTTCCTGATGAGCGACGCCGGCCGCTACATCGAGCACCTGCACGAGACGCGCGGCCTGCCGCTTCGCAACTTCAAGGAGCTCAGCCGGCGCGAGTTCGGCCTTGCGCGCGCGGTGCGCGACGAGATCCAGGAGCGCGGCGCCACGATCGAGGAGGCCGAGCTGCGCCGCTTCGACGTGGAGACGTTCATCTCCCTCCTCGACGTGCTCGAGGACCTGCCCTGCAAGGTGGTCTTCGTGCGCATGCCGGTCCTGCAGGCGTTCGACCGCGAGCAGTGGCGGCAGCTCGAGGACTACGAGCGCGAGATCGTGGAGCCCCTGCGGGCCCGTGGCTTCGAGTACCACGACCTCAACCGCTTCGGCCAGCTGCGTGCCCCGGGGCTGTTCGCCAACCCGTCCCACCTCAACGACGAGGGCCGCCGCGAGGCCAGCCGCATCCTGGCCATGACGGTGATCGGCCAGGCGGTCCTGGGACCGCCGCCACCCGGGGCGCGGATCCCCGTGCCGGAGCCGGCGCCCGGGGAGGGCGCCCCGCCCCCGGTCGCCGCGCCCACCGCGCCCCGCGACCCGGCGACCATCCTGCGCGATAGGATCCGGCGCGTGCGCGAGCTGCCCGAGCTCGACGAGGCCGAGCGGACCGCGCTGCTCGAGATGCTGCAAGCCGCTGCACGCGAGGCCGGCATCGACCTCGACGACGACTGAAGCAGAGGCTGGCCAGCACCGGGGTCGCGCGTTCATCATGGGAGCATCGCTTCCCATCGACCCGACATCCCCGATGCCTCCGAGGCGGCCTCTGACCCCTTCCGCGCACTGCTCGAAGCACTGCCGGAGGCGATCGTGGTGTTGGACTCCGAAACCGGCCGCTTCGTCGACGCCAACGCCCGGGCCCTGAGGCTGTTCGGCCTCGGACGCGAGAGACTCCTTCAACAGGGGCCGGCGCAGGTCAGTCCGACCCACCAGCCGGACGGGCGTCGCTCCGACGATGCAGCTCGCGAGTACGTCATCCAGGCCCTGGAGGGCGGCTCTCCGCGGTTCGAATGGACACACCAGGACCAGCAGGGTCGGCCGCTGCCGTGCGAGGTGCGACTGGTGCGGTTCCCCGACCGCGAGCGCTCCCTGGTCTGCGGGACGATCTCCGACATCTCCCACCACAAGGCCGCCGAAGAGGAACTGTCGCGCCGCGAGAGGCACTTCCGCCGACTGATCGAGCAGGGCTGGGACGTGGTCTGCCAGATCGATGCGGAGCTCAACCTGGTCGAAGTGAGCAGTCCGGCGTCGCGTCTTTACGGCACGATTCCCGAAGAGACCATCGGCCGCTCGGTACTCAGAACCCTGCATCCCGACGACCGGGCCAGCGCGCGCGAACAGCTCGAGCGGGTGCGTGCCACACCCGCCTCGTCGTCGCTGTTCACCGTGCGTCTGATCGACGGGCAGGGCGCCTCCCATTGGATGGAAGTCGTTGCCACCAACCTGCTCGACGACCCGGACGTGACGGCGATCGTGGCCAACTGCCGCGACGTGACCGAGCGCCGACGCGCCGAGCTCGAGGTCGAGGCCGGTCGCACCCGCCTGCAACTGGCCATGGACGGTGGCGGCGTCGGCCTGTGGGAGTGGTGGGTCAAGACCGGCGAGGTCACCTGGTCCGAGCAGACGGCGCGCATCTTCGGGATCGCGCCAGGCGACTTCGGCGGGACCGTGGAGCACTACCGGGCCCTGATCCACCCGGACGACCGCGGCGCGACCGGGCATGACATCGAGACGGCACTGCACACCAACGAGCCCTACGAGACCGAACACCGGATCCTGCGGAGTGATGGGAGTCTGCGTTGGATCGAGGCCCGCGGCCGCGTCCTCTCGGACGCCACGGGCCAGCCCGAGCGCATGATCGGAACTGCGCGAGACGTGACCGAGGCGCGGTTGGCCGAGGAGCGGCTGCTGGCCGCCGAGGCGCTCTACCGCACCCTGTTCGAGGAATTGCCCGACGCGGCGCTGGTGCTCGATGCGCGGACCCTGGTGCCCATTCGCCTGAACTCGAGGGCCGTGGAGCTACTCGGCGGCGACCGCGAGCAACTGCTGCGGGAGTCCCTGCTCGACCTGATCGCGGAGGGCTCGAAGATGGCATTCGCCGGCGCCTGTGCGGCCCGTGGCCTGACCTCCGCGGAGGATTCGCAGCTCGAGATCGAACCGCGGTCCGGGCCGCGCCGACGGGTTCGCATGTCCCTCGAGCACATCCTGCTCGAGGGTCGCGAGGTGTTGCACGTTGTCCTGCGAGACGTGACGGCTCAGCTCGCGGCGGAGGCCGAACTACGCGACCGCAAGGAACAGCTCTGGCACGCCCAGCGCATGGACGCGATCGGTCGCCTGGCCAGCGGCGTGGCCCACGACTTCAACAACCTGCTGACGATCATCTCCGGCTACACGGAGCTGGCTCGTCTGGCCATCGACGAGCAAGACCCCGCGCGCGAGGCCCTCGACACCGTGCTCGAGGCGGCCCGCGACGCCGAGGGCGTGGCCAAGGCGCTCTTGACCTTCTCGAGGCTCCCGGGCAGCGAAGCCACGCCGGTCGACCTGACCGAGGTCGTCGAACGCACCGGCCGGCTGCTGCACCGGACCCTGCCGGCGTCGATCGCCATCGAGGTCGACACCTCCGCGGCCGTCGACGCCCGAGTCCTCGGCAATGCCGACCAGCTCGGTCAAGTCCTGATGAACTTGGCCATCAACGCCCGCGACGCGATGCCCGACGGCGGCGAGCTGCGCTGCACGCTCGAGACCCTGGATGACGAGGTCGTGCTTCGCATCCACGACGACGGCCCGGGCATTGCCCCCGAACTCCACGCTCGGATCTTCGAGCCGTACTTCACGACCAAGCCGCGCGGCAAGGGCACGGGCCTGGGTCTCTCGATCCTGCACGGCATCGTGAGCGGTCACGGCGGTCGCGTGGAGGTCGAGTCCGAGCCTGGACAGGGGACGACCTTCTCCGTGTGGCTCCCGAGGCTCGTGGGCCCCCACCCGCGGAGCAAGAGCAACGTGAAGCTTCCGCGGACCGGCGGAGTGCTGCACGGCCGGGTGCTGCTGGCCGAGGACAATCGGCGCCTGTCGGAGTTGGCCCAACGCACCCTGCGCGAGTGCGGCCTCGAGGTCGATGCGGTCCAGGCCGGCGATCGTGCCCTGGCCGAGGTGTTGGCCGCTCCCGACCGCTTCGACGCCTTGATCCTCGACCACGACCTGCCCGGCATGGTCGGCGCCGACTGCGTCGCGAGCCTGCGGGCCGCGGGTCAGCAGCTGCCGGTCTTGATCATCACCGGTGCGCCGGAGTTCGAACTCGACGAGCGCATTCCAGCGGCGGCCCTGCTTCGCAAGCCGTTCCAGCCGGGTGACCTGGTGGCAGCAGTCGCGGCACTGCTGGAACGCGGGGCCACGTCCGAATCCGACTGATCCCCCCGCGCGATCGGATCGGTCGTCGAGACTCAGGCCATCTCGGCTCGGTCGCGGATCTCGACACCGTCGAGTCCGATCCGGAGCCGCCTGTCCTTGGTCGCGCCTTGATCGTGCGCGCCCGCCGGATGCGCCTGCGCTGCAGGTCCCCCCGGCGCATCGACTTCGGCCTCGGACTCGCGCTGCCCCCCCCAGTCGATACCGAACTGAATCAGCTCGGTTCCCAGGGCCGAGGCCAGCTCGCGCCGCAGCGCGCCGGCACCCTCACGTGGGTTCGGATGCAGCAACAGCCGACCCGCGGTGCCGCCTCGCGAAGGCCACTCCAAGCGGATCGCCCGGAACAGGCAGGGACTCGAGACACCGAGGGAGTCGGCAACTCGGAGCAGCTCCGTCCAGACACGCTGCGGAATGGCCTCGGTGGGCTCTCCCTCCCGCACCTGAACTTCGCCCAGCTGGAGGGAGCGCCCGTGGGTGGGCCATTCGACGTAGAGGTCGAGGGCGGCGCGGAGGCTGGTCGACGGATCAATCGGCGGCATGGGTAGCTTGGGGGAGTCGCACGCACGGCGCGAGCTGCCCGTTCACACGTTCGGAACGCGGCCCTGCGCTAGCCGTTACCTACCAACTCGGAATTCCCCCCGAGAGCCTTCGTGGTCCGAGGTCTCGGTGCCGCCCCTATCCTGGGAATCGGATCGGGCGAAGGCTCAGCAATGCTCCCACCCTCGGCACTGGCGGCCCGATGCGGCGCCGCCGAGGGGACCGTCGCGGCGCGGACCTTGACGGACCCCGAAGCGGACCCGGTGCGCCGACGCCCACGGTCGCCCTCCGTGAGGGCCGCAGGTCAGATGGTCTCGACGCGGTTGCGGCCCCGCTCCTTGGCGCGCTCGAGAGCCTCGTCCGCCCGCGCCATGAGTGCGCGCACGTCGCTATCGGCTTCGCCGGCCGTGACCGCGCCGATGCTGGCCGTGACCGAGGCCCCCGCGTCGGCCCCGTCGACCGTGACCTCACCGATCGCCGCTCGCAGACGTTCCGCGACCTCGAGCGCACGCTCTTCGCCCGCCTCCGGGAGCAGCACCGCGAACTCCTCACCGCCGATGCGTGCGAAGACGTCGGCCGCTCGCAGAACGCGGCGGCAGGCCCCGGCGACCGCGGCCAAGAGCTCGTCCCCGGCCGCGTGACCATGGGTCTCGTTGACCTTCCGGAAGTGGTCGAGGTCGACCACGAGCATGCTCAACGGGCGTCCGTTGCGCCGCGTGCGCTCCCAATCGTGTCGAGCGAGGTCCATGAAGTGTCGTCGGCTGCCGACCCCGGTCAGCTCGTCGGTGGAGGCCAGGGCCCGCAGGCGCTCGTGCGCAGCGCGCAAGGCTTGAAGGTCCCGCTCCCGCGCGATCTCGTTGCCGATCCACTCCGAGAGGAGCCGCACGAAGTCGACGTCCTGCTCCGAGAAGGGCCAGGCACGCGGCTCCGGTGAGAGGAACGAGACCGTGCCGAAGCGCTCGCCGTCGACGTTCAGCGGCGCTCCGATACCCGACTCCACCAGACCGTCGTCGTAGAAGGGTTGGTGGCGAAGCTCACTCGCGCCCACGTGGTGGCAGGCGACCGCAGTGTTACGACGCAGGACTTCGCCGCAGAAGCTGCGCGCGGCGGAGAGCCGTTGTCCGGGCTGGTAAATCTGTTCGCCGTCGTAGGTGTGACAGACGGTCACGGCCTCGCCGTCGACACGACAGACCATGCCGCTCGAGGTCCCGAACGTCGCCGCACCGATCTCGAGGATGCGTTCGACCTTGTCCTGGTAGCACAGCTCGCGCGACGAGATCACGGAGTAGAGCTCGGACATGGCCCGCAGGGTGCGGCGATCGTTGGTGACGTCGCGAATCGTCACCAGCATTCCGATCGAACGGCCGCCGTCATCACAGATGGGCGTCTCGGCGGTCTCGCCGATGAAGACCTCCCCACCGGACCGACGCAGGCGGCGATCGCCACGGCCGGCCGTGCCAGGGTCGGAAGACTCCTCGAGGTCGCGTCCGTGGGCCGGCTCCGCATGGAACACGTCGAGAGTTCGGCCGACGACGTCCGCCAGTCTCCAGCCGAACAATTGTTCCGCGGCCTCGTTCAGGCCCACGACGCGACGATCATCGTCGGCAACGACAACGGCGTCGGGCGAATCGTGGAGAGCAGCGCGCAGCAGGACGTTGCCGTCTCGCTCAGCGAATGCCCGTTCAAGGGGAATCATGGGAGTGACAAGGGGAGCCGAACTTGCGCCTATTGAGGCGGGAGTACCTCCCGGCGCCGGATGAGGGTATCCGATCCCCTGCCCCGGACGGCGCGCGGGGGGGCCCGGTTGACGGATCGGTGCCAAAGTCAGCTCGGGGCTGTCCCAGGGGCCACAGGGCCCGTCGGCGGCCCCGCGGGAGAATCGAGTTCGGGTGTAACCGAGGACCCCCCCGCCCGTCCGTAGGTCGCAGGGCATCGGGACCGACCTCGACGCCAAGAACCCCGTGACCGCAATCCGATGACCAATCGACTCTTCGTGGGGAACCTCGCCTGGGAGGCGAGGGCCTCGGACATACGCACGGCAGCCGAGCTGCTCGGGTTCGTGGTGACCGACGTCTTCGTCCCGGTCGACCGCAGCTCCGGACGACCACGGGGATTCGCATTCCTCGAACTGGACTCCGACGACGCCGCCGAGCGAGCCGCGACAGCCTTGGACGGCGAGCTGCTCGCAGGGAGGCCGTTGCGCGTGGACCTGGCGCGCTCCCGCGATTGAGGCCGAGCTAGTGTCCTGGATCAGAAATTCGGCGTCACTTCCCGGGCTCCGATCGCCGCTGGCGTCGCCAGCGCCTCCTCCGAGTATCGCAGCGGATACGCGTCGTCGGCGCGCCTAGCCAGCATCGATCGGACCTCCGGGCAGTGACGCCGAATTTCCGATCCAGGACACTAGCGGACGCCGTGGCCCACACACTCGATGACCAGTTCGGCCCCCTGGTGGCGGACGTTGTTCACGGCCTTGGCCACCGGCCGCAGGCTGAGTTCGGGAGTCGGAGCCTCGGCCACGACCTCCCGAGCCGCCGCCGTGTCGAGGTGTCCGAGGGTCGCCCACTGCCGTGCGAGTATCGGGTCCAAGATAAGAGGTGCGCGGTCGTGGATGCGAGTCAAGGGTCCCTCGGCGGCACGCGTCACGATCGTGAAGGTCTCGAGCACGGACTCCGACTCGAACATCGTGTCCGTCGTGCGCTCGCTCCACGACGACCACAGGCCGGCGAACAGCATCGGCTCTCCGTCCGAACGGTGCACGAAATAGGGCAGCCGCTCTCTTCCCTCGCGCTGCCACTCGTAGAAGCCGGTCGCGGGAACGATGCATCGGCGTCGCGCGAAGGCCTCTCGGAAGCTCGGCTTCTCGTGGGCCGTCTCGCCCCGCGCGTTGATGCAGCGCGCTCCGAAGGACCGCTCCTTGGCCCAGTGGGGAATCAGACCCCACCGGAGCCGCTCGTCGAGCAAGGGGGCCGCGGAATCTCGCTGAAGGAAGACCGGAGCCGACTGGGTCGGAGCGATGTTGAAGCGAGGCTCGAACCAACTCGCGTCGGCGGAATCCAGACCGAGCAGGTCGAGCACGTCGACCCAAGTGCTGAGGACGTAGCGGCCGCACATGGATGCAGACTACCCTTCCTCCGAGCGGGGCGGGAGGCCGCCAGGCACCTGGCCTACCGCGTCGACCCTGTGCCGGACCGACCTGAGACCATGACCGATCCCTGGATTGCCGAAGTCGACGTCGACGTCCGACTGGCCCGAGCCTTGATCGACGAGCAGTTCCCCGACCTGGCGGACTGGCCGCTGACCCTGCTCGGCAGCGGTTGGGACAACACCGTCTTCGCCCTCGGCCCGAAGTGGGTCTTCCGCTTCCCGCGGCGACAGTTGGCGGTCGGACTGCTGGAGTCCGAGCGGCGCTGCCTGCCGCAGATGTCACGGCTGTTGCCCCTGGCCGTGCCCGTGCCGCTCTTCATCGGCGCGGCCGGCCCCCGCTTTCCCTGGCCCTTCCTCGGTCTCGAGTTCGTCGCCGGAATCACCGCCTGCCGCGCCGCGCTCGGCCCTACGGAGCGCCGCGCTGCGGCCGAGCCCCTGGCCCACTTCCTCGCCGCCCTGCATGCCATCCCCGCGGATCGCGCGGCCACTTGGGGCGCACCTGCGGACAACGTCCGACGCCTGGACGTCCCCTACCGGGCGACCCAGGCTACCGAGGCCCTGGCCGCAGCTACCGGGCTGGTCGAGGCGCGAGTCGCGCAGGTGCTCCCGGCTGTGATCGCGGACGCCCCCCCCACCTGGCGCCCACGGGAACGGTCGCTCTGCCACGGCGACCTCTACGCCCGACACCTCTTGGTCGACGACGGACTGCGACCGTGTGGCGTGATCGACTGGGGCGACCTGCACCGCGGCGACGGCACGGTCGATCTGGCCCTGGCCCACGGCTTCTTGCCGCCGGACGCCCACCCGGTCTTTCGCCGCGCCTACGGTGCGATCGACGAGGCGAGCTGGAAGGTGGCACGGCTGCGCGCCACGGTCACGAATCTCAACGCCCTGCGCTACGCGGCCGACGTAGGCGACGCCGCCCTCGTCGCCGAGGCGAGCTGGGCCCTGGCCAACATCGTCGCGGCCTTCAGCGCCGCAGACTCGGGCGCGGCCGATCGGCGCCGCAGCGGCCCAACCGCAGGTGGACCTAGCGCGCCACGATCGTGACCGACGTTGCGGAGAGCCCCAGCGGTGAGCGTAGGACTGCCGCGATGCCCAGGGCCTTGGCGAACTCGTATTCGTTGTAGAGGTAGAGCCCAGCCAGGGGGCCGCTCAGCGTGCTCACCCCCGGCCGGAAGGACAGGAGCGCACCAGTCGTCGAGGTGCGGCACAGGCCCTGAACAAGGCCCATGTTGGCCAGACCGAGGGGGTCGACCAGCGGCGCGAAGCCCTGCACCACGTCGCGCGGCGTCAGCAGGGGATTCGAGGTCTGGGTCCAGGTGATCGACTCACCGGTGGACCAGGTCGCCGTCAGAACGAAGGAGCCGTCGGCGCGCCGGAAGCGCTCGAAGTCATTCAAGCGGCTGAAGTGCCCGCGACCAATCGCCCCACCATCGAGCGCGTCGCTGAAGGACTCGAACCACGACCCGCTGGTGAAGTCTTGCCGCAGCACGATCCCTGTCTCGCCCCCCGGCGGCGTCGCGCCGGGCTGGAACCAGGGGCCGCCGGCGGTCGGCCCGGCGGGACCGATCAGACCCGCCGCGGTCAGGGCGTCGAACATGCGTTGGCCGTGCAGCCGGCAAGAGGGCGCGTCGAAGTGGTTCGGGTCGGCGGGAGGGTGGAAGAGTCCGTCGGCCCAGGCCAGGACCGTGTCGGGAACGCTGGCCGCGACGAGGGTCAGGGCAGCGTCGATGCTCGAGAGATCGCCGAGCGCTCCATCGGTCCATTGGGGCGCAGTTCCGAAGACCGCGGGGCCGGGCCCGACGTCGGCGCGCAGGCCTTCAACCAACCACTCGTACTCCTGGGCGAGGTCGGCGACAGTCATGACCTGGGCGTCCGACTCCCCCATCAGTCCGACGAACAACTCCACGTCGACGCCCTGGGCCGCAGCGTGGATGCAGCGCTCGACGGCGAGGTCGTAGAGATTCCCGTTCAGGTGGTTCGGGCTGGCCGGGGCCGCCCAGTTGCGCAGCGGATCGGAGACGATCGAGTTGAACCCGCTCGCGTTCTGGGCGCAGAAGACCACGCAGAAGCGATCCTGCGGGAAGCTCTCGCCCAGCTGCTTGGCCAGGGACATGGCCGCGTTGACGTTCGCCGAGGTACCCGACTCGACACCCGGAAGGGCGAACGGGAAGGGGAAGTGCCAGGGCGCGACCTGATCGGTCCGATCCAAGCAGTAGACGTTCGGCGGCAGCTCATCGACACCGCCGGGCGTCGCGTCGCGGGGGCCCGTGTTGCCGCCGACCATGTTCGACTGGCCGACCACCAGGATGCCGCGGTAGCCAGCCTGGGTCGGCGGGTCGATCTGGGCGGCCAGCGGGGTGGCCAGAACGCCCAGCCCCGCGAGGCCGGTCGCGAGCGCCATGAGTTGCGTAGTCGGTCGATGCACCCAGTGGTGATATCCGGCCCAGCCGTGCCCCGCAAGGCGGGCAACTCAGCCCTGGGCCGCAATCAGCTCCCGCACACCCGCGGGGCCGCGAAGAAAGGCGCGCGGCGCGCCTTGCCCCGAGCTCGCGCCATCGACCAAGAGCAACCAACCGGGCCAGAGCTCGCGCAGGTCCCGCTCCGATGGAACGGCGGGTCCGCGGGGGTGGGAGTGCCACAGTCCGACGATGATCCGGCCGCGCGCGCGGGCCTGGGCCAGTGCGGCAACCACGGCGCCGGGATCGGCCTCGAAAGCGGTCCGAGGCTCCGTGGCAATGTTGGCGGCAGGGTGGACGGCGTCGATCCGCACCGCGCCGGCTTCCAGCGCGCCCTCGAGCAGGGCGCAGGCCTCGTGCGGATCCGAGTCGCGGGCCATCCCAGCGAGGATCTCGACACAGCGCCTCGGAATCCGAACGCGCTCGGGGGGCGATTCCATCATCGGAGGGGTGAGACCGAGCCCATTCCTTGCGCGCGCGGTGGCCATGGGATCGGCCAGTATCCACGCCGGCGGAGCGGGACGCGACTCGCGATGGGAATTCGCAAGTTCATCGAGTCGTCCCCCGTGCACCGGCGCATTGGACGGGCAGCACCATGAGCCACCACCAAACCGAGAGCACCGTCGAGCTGCTCCTGGGCCAATCGGCCTGGGTTCGCCACCTGGCTCGGTCGCTGGTGACGGACGCGTCCCTGGCCGACGACGTGGTCCAGGAGACCTGGTTCGCCGCGCTGCGTCGGTCGCCGAGCCACGGCGCCAACCTGCGCGGGTGGCTGGGGCAGGTCGTGCGCCGCACGGCTCGTCGGGTCCAACGACGTGAACGGGAGGGCGCGCACCGCGAGCAGTGGGCCGCGCGCCCCGAGGCGCAGCCCTCGACCGCCCAGACCGTCGAACGGGCCAGCCTCCAGCGCGAGGTGGTCGGCGAGCTGCTCGCCCTGGACGAGATCTATCGAGAGGTGCTGCTGCTGCGCCACTTCGAAGAACTCGCGCCGGCGCAGATCGCGCGGAGTCTCGGTGTCCCCCTGGCCACCGTGAACACACGCCTGCAGCGCGGGCACGCGCGGCTGCGCGAGCGGCTCGAGAGTCGCTACGGGGACCGGGGTCGCTGGTGTCTGGCCCTCGGTCCGCTGCTCGCGCCGACCTTCGGTGAGTCCCTTCCAAGCCCGACAGCCGCTCTTCGACCGACGCCCCTCCTAACCGGCCTCGCTCTGACCATGAAAGCCCTGACACTCGCGGGCGGTATCGCCGCCACCGTGGCCCTCGTGATCCTCGTAGGCCGCGACGACGCAACGCCCGCCGCCTCCGTCGGTGCGACGCCTGAGCTCGCGCGCGGACCGACGCCGACGCCGATCCAATCGCCCTCGGACGACGGTGGCCGCCGACCGCAGCGGGCGGTCGAACCCGCTGGGCAGGAGATGACGATCCGGCCCTTCGCGGACCCGAGTCATGCCACCGCGACCTCGGTCCTGGCGCGCTTTCGATTGGTGGACCTGCTCGGTCGCCCCCTGGCCGGCATGCGACTGCGCGAGCCGGGAGCCCATCAGGCCGTCTGGCAGGGCGGCGACCCGGTTTGGATCAACGGGGGCGGCGGGACGCTGAGGATCGACCTCGAGACCCAGGACCGCCTGCGCCGGGATCCGGCCTTCGCGGAGGAGTTCCTGGCCCAGCGGGACTACGAGCAGGAGTGGCGCGCGACGCTCTTCGGCGATCCGATCCCCGAGCGCGAGTTCCGCACCGACGGCGAGGGGAGCTTCGAACTCGAGACGGCCAAGGTGCTCGGCGGCCTGCTGCTGGCCGACGCCAACTGGACCCTCTTGGGCCTCGTCGACGGGCCGGACGAGGAAGCGATCCCGACCCTCGTGGGCGTGCCCTGCGTGCAGCTCGGTGGCGTGGTTCTCGATCCCGACGGTGAGCCGGTACCGCGGGCAACCGTATCCCTCGCGCCGACGGCTCGAGCGGCCCTGCAAGCGGTCGCGCCGGCTGCGCGCATTCTGAAGCTGGAAGAGCCGCCGCCGATCAGCTCCGACGGGTCGGGACGCTTCGTGCTGCGGGACGTGCCCAGCGCGCCGGGCCTGGAGTTCGAGGTGCGCGCGGCCGGCTTCGAGCCGACGTCGACGGCCGTTCCGATCGGCGACGATCGCGACCTGATCATCCGACTGCGCCCACTGGAGAGCGCGCCGCTGGTGTACTGCGGCAAGGTCACGGACCCGGCCGGGATCGGGCTGGGCGGCGTCACGATCTTCCTGGGTGAGAATCGCCAGTCCACCGGCCCCGACGGGTCCTTCCGCTTCGAGCTCGCCGGGATCGCCCCGGCGGCGACGCTGGGCGTCGTCCATCCGCCCTACGAAGCGCTGTTCCGCGAGGCCCAGGGGGCGCAACTGCTGGCGGACGCCGACCGCTACATCGAAGAGCAGCTCAGCTTCGTGCGTGAGTCCCTGACCCTGCGTGGCCGCGTCGTGAACGAGGACGGACGGCCCCTGCCCGGCGTATCCCTCAACCTCTTCGACCCGACCCTGCCCGACACGAGCTTCTCGTCGATGGAGCGCCTGGCGGGCGGTCGCGATCGCCACGTCGAGGCCGACGCGAACGGGCTCTTCGAGTTGACCGGGCTCGGATCGCGCGCCTACCGCATTCGCGTCTTCGACGCCGAGCGGCCCCTGTTCCACGTCACCGAACCGCTTGCTGCCGGTCCCGGATCGGTCGAGATCGTCGTGCCCCGGGCGGCGCTCGAGCGGTTGGTGCGCGGACAGGTCGTCGACCGCGACGGTCGCCCCGTCCAGGGCGCGAGTGTCGCGGTGGCCTTCAACACCTTCATCAACCGCTCGGGGGGAGGGACCATGAATGGCCTGGGCCCGATCGTCGCCTGCGACGCCGAAGGCCGCTTCGAGCTCGGCGGCGTGCCCGTCGCGAACGCCTGGGTCGGGGTCGGTGGCGACGACCTGCCCTCGACGGGGATCCCGGTGGAGTGGATCCCGGTAGGAGGCGACGTCCGGATCACCTACCCGGCGTCGACGCCCCTGCGCGTGCAGGTGACCGGTGCCCAGCCGGGCGATCGCCTGCGGGCGGTGGACGCCGCGGGATGCTACGTGGAGCTCGAGCTGTGGGCGACCGGATCTGCTCCGACGCTCGCGGGCTCGGCTGTGGCGTTGATCGACGGCCGACGCGAGATCGCCCTGCCGCCGGGTGCCAGCCGCCTGAGCTTGGAGCGGGATGGACGCGAACTCGACCACTTCCAAGTGGAGCCGAGCGGAGGTCGCATCCTCACCGCCATTCTCGACGGCCGCTGAACGAGGGGCTCAGGGATTGGCGCCGCCGGTCAACTCGTCGCTCGGGACGCCGACGTGCTGACGCAGGGCATCGATCAGGTCGCGCTCGCTGAAGGGCTTCGTCAACGTCGCCGCGAACAACCGCGCCAGCTCCTCCTGATCCTCGACGACCAGACGGCCCGGGGCCCCGGTCATCAGCACGATCGGCAGCTCGAAGGACTCCGACCGCAAGCGGCGCGCCACCTCCAAGCCATCCAGGTCGGGCATGTCGAGGTCGACCACCACGGCCGCGAAGCGCCCGCTCCGGACCTGGAGCAGGGCGTCGACCGGATCTTGGGAGTAGAGGG
Source organism: Engelhardtia mirabilis (assembly GCA_007751255.1). Classification (GTDB taxonomy): domain Bacteria; phylum Planctomycetota; class UBA1135; order UBA1135; genus Engelhardtia; species Engelhardtia mirabilis. The sequence continues at coordinate 1,445,451 of CP036296.1, read as the reverse complement.
TCTGGTAGCCGCTGCGGCGGGCCATGTCCGCGACCAGAGGGCCGACCGCCGGATCGTCGTCCACGACCAGCAGTCGGCCTCGGAACGGCGGGGGCGGGACCGGGTGAATCAGGGCTTGGCCTCGGTCTTCCGACTGCGCGTTGGCCGCCGGCAACAGCAGGCGGAAGGTCGTGCCGACGCCGAGTTCGGTCGTGACTTCGACGACCCCCTGATGGGCCGCGACGAGCCCGTGGACCACGGCCAGACCCATACCGGATCCTCGGCCCCGATCTCGGTGGGAGAGCTTGGTGGTGAAGAAGGGCTCGAAGATGTGCTCCAGCGCGCCGCTCGCGATGCCGCCGCCATCGTCCGTGACTTCGATCTCGGCGTACGCACCCGGTCCGAGGAGACCCAGGCTGTGGGCCCTCGACGGCCCGAGCTCGGCCTCGCGCACGACCACCGCGACCCGCAGGCCACCGTGCTCCTCGATCGCGTCGAGGGCGTTCGAACACAGGTTCATCAAGACGCGGTGCAGTTGGGTCGAGTCGCCTTCGACCGAGACGCTGGGGTCGACGTCGTCGAGGTCCAGCTCGCGGCTCCCTTGAAGCCGCGGCTCGAGCACTCGCAGCACTTCGTCGAGCAACTCGGCCACGACGACCCGCGAGCGCTTGCGCTCGCCCCTGCCAGCGAAGGCCAGCATCTCGCGCACGAGCTCGCTGGCGCGGGCACCGGCCTCGTGGATACGGTCGACGCTGCCGCGCAGGGGATCGTCCGGATCGAGCGCCTGGGCGACCAACTCCGAGTAGCCCATGATCGGCGCCAGGAGGTTGTTCAGGTCGTGGGCCAGTCCCCCGGCAAGTGAGCCGATCGACGTCAGTCGGCGTTGGCGCTCGAGCTCCGCACGTCGCCGTCGAGCGCGCAACTGCAGCCGTCGCACGAGCAACCACCCACCGCTCCCGACCAGCACCGTCGTGAGCGCCAGGAACCACGGCCGCTCCACCAAGCGCGGTTGCACCTTGACCTCGACCGCGGTCGCCCGCGATTCCCCAAGGGCACGGACTTCGAATCGATAGGACCCGCTCCCCACATTCGTGAAGCGCGCCTGGTCGTCACTCCAAGCGCGCTGCCACTCGTCACGGTAGCCCTGGAGCCGATACTCCAGCGCCGCCGCCTGGGGCAGCACGAAGGTGGGCGCCGCGAACTCGAACTCGAGATCGACCCTGCCCGGACCCAGGTTGGTCAGGTCGCCCAGGGCCACGGCCTCGCCGTTGAGGCGCGCGCGCTCGACGGTTGGCGGCTTGGCCGCCGGAAGCTCGTCGATCAACTCCGGGTCGACCGCGACCACACCGGACACGGTGGTGAAGTACAGCCGGCCATCGGACCCGACGACCGCCGCACCAGGACTGCCACCGCTGGCCTCGCTCATGCCGGAGTTCGGACCGAATACGATCGGGGTCATGAAGCGCCTCTCGCCGCCCGCGACCGCGTCGAGATCCTCCAGCTCCAGGGCCAGGAGCGTTCGATTGCCCGCGACCCAGAGTCGGCCTCGACCGTCCGGCAGGGCGCCCGACAACATCAGGTCGTCGAGTCCGTGGGCATTGCCGTAGCCGAACACCCGGTCGCCCTCAACGCGCCAGAGCCCGAGACCGTAGGTTCCGATCCAGGCTACGCCGCGATGGTCGAAGGAGATCGTCCGCACCACCTCCAGTGGCACCTCCGTCGGGCTCGAGAGGGGCACGAAGCGTTCATCGATGCGACGACTGAGCCCGCCAAAGCCGCCGACCCAGAGCACCCCGTCCGGGGCCACCCGCACCGATGAGAGTCCGGTCGGCAAGCCGTCCGTGCCCGCTGGATGGAAGCTCGAGGTCCCGTCGAGTCGCAGCTCGACGAGGCCCTGGGGGGCCGTCATCCAAGTCGTGCCATCGGGCATCCGTGCAGTGCAGATGCAGCGCAGCTCGGGCGGGAAACCGCTGGCAGCCGCGTCGAAGAGCACCTCGACCCGATCACCGTCCCACAGATCGACGCGACCGTCGTGAGCGACCAGCAGGCGGCCGTCGCCCCAAGCTGCCACACCGTAGACCAGGTCGGTCGAGGGACTGTCCACCTCGCCCCCGTCCAGAGCCAGCCGATGGATGTGGCCCCGGGCGTCGAGCGCCACGATCGTCCGACCGTCGGGGAAGGCCAGTTGTTTGAACTCCCCGGTTCCGATTGCGACCGACTCGAGGGGCGTCCGGAAGCGCTGGAACAGGCCGTCGCCGGTGGTCCCGATCCAGAGCGAGTCTTCGTCGTCGACGAACAGGGCGCGGATCTCGTAGCCGTCGAGAGCGTCCACGACCAGCCTGCTGATCAGGCCGCTGTCGCCGAAACTCAAGAGGCTCACGCCGATCGAGCCCAACCAGGCCCCGCGCTCCCGCGGCGGCGCTTCGACCAACCAAGGGTCGACGGGCGCAGGCTCGAGTCCGAGATTGTCGAGCTCGTCCGAACGCGACGGCAGGTAGGCACCCTGGGGAGTACCGACGACGATGGCCCCGTCCGTCAAGGCGACCACCGGGACTCGCGTCCGGTCGGGCAAGCCGATGGGACCGAGGGGCCGCCAGCGACCGTCCGACTGCTGGTATAGACCTTCTGCGCCACTGACGACGATCCCGCGAGTCCGTGACCAAGCCACGCCCTCCGGCCGCGCGGGGAAGTCCTCCACCGGTCGAAACTTCGACTCACCTGGCGAACAGGTGTAGAGCCCCTCGTCGAGCACCGCCCACACGCGACCGTCGGGGGCCGCGAACAGGTCGCGGCAATCCACCGCCGGCGCGGGCACGCGCATGAAGTTGCCGTCGACCAGGCGAGCGACGCCGCCGAACTGCGTGCCGACCCAGAGCGCTCCCGAGCCGTCCAACTCGAGGGCGGTGATGCGATCGTCCGGGAGCCCGGGAGTCAGAACGCGCAGGACCTGTTCGAACTCACGTCCGTCGAAGCGAGCGAGGCCACCGAAGGTCCCGATCCACAGGTAGCCGTCCCGAGTCTGTTCGATCGCGGTGATCGTGTCCTGCGGCAGTCCCGACGCCACGGTCCAGTGCCGTAGCCCGAAGCCGCGATTCTCCAGCCCGACTGGATCCTGCAGCGCCTCGACCGGGCCGGTGACGGCCAGGCCGAGCATGAGGGCAGTCGAGATCCGCGGAAGTGGCGTCATGGGAGATCCGGCGTCGGCAGCGCTCGTGCGACGAAGACCGTCGCGTCATCCTGCCCTGCTCCGGCCGCGGCTCCCTCGCGTGAACGCATCACACGCTCGTGCAGCGTGTTGTCAGGGGCCTGCCCGGGGACGCAGATCTCAACACCCGGATCGGGGAGCCGTCAACGAACTCGCATCGGAGCCCGCGCTCGCCACGCCGCGTCGCCGCTTGCGGTACGACCCGACCGCCCCCGGCCCATCCACCTGGGCCTCGTCCGCCGCCCGGCTCGGCACGCCACTCAGTACCCGCTCAGCGATGCCCGATCATGGCCAGGAACTCGCGCCGAGTGGCCGGGTTGGAGCGGAACTCGCCGGTCATGCGACTGGTGACCGTCATCGACTCGTGCTTGCGCACACCGCGCGTGGTCATGCACTCGTGGGCCGCCTCGATCACGACGGCCACCCCCTTGGGCGCGAGGACGCGGTCGATCGAGTCGGCGATCTGCACCGTCAGCTTCTCCTGGATCTGCATGCGCTTGGCGAAGATCTCCACCACGCGGGCGAGCTTGCTGAGCCCGACCACGCGGCGATCGGGCAGGTAGGCCACGTGCGCCCGCCCGACGATCGGAACCAGGTGGTGCTCACAGTGCGACTCCAGGCGGATGTCGCGCACGGTCACCATCTCGTCGTAGCCGTCGGTCTCCTCGAAGGTCTTGCGCAGGACCTCCTCCGGATCCATGCCGTAGCCCGCGAAGAACTCCTCCCAGGCCCGCGCGACCCGCGCCGGCGTCTCGAGCAGGCCCTCGCGGGTCGGATCGTCACCCGCCCAGGCGATCAGGGTGCGGACGGCCTCCTCGGCCTGCTCGCGCGACGGTCGCACGAGCTCGACGCTCGCCTCGGGTTGGGCCATACCGGACTCGAGCAGGTCTCGATCGATCATCGGGGGGTCGTCTGGGGCGGTCATCGAGCGCTCGCACGACGGCGTGCGGCGGCAGATGATAACCCTCGGTACCTGGGCCCTGCCGACGGTCGATTCAACCATCGGCCCCCGGGCCCCGCCCTCAGACCTGCCGGCGGGCCCCGCGATAGCGCTGGGCGACGTTCTCGCGCCCCATCTCCCGCAGCCGCGAGGGATCCTTGCGCAGCCCCAGGTGGTGGGCCTTCGAGACGACGCTCTTCACCGATCGACCGACCCGGTGGGCGATGTCCAGGTTGGGGCAGGTCGGGTAGAGCTCCCGCAGGAGGTCGAGCTCCTCGGAGGCCCAGCGCGGCATGCGGGTGGCCGATTCTCCCTCGAGGCGACGCACGAAGGCCTTGTCCTTGGACAGGGCCAACTTGCTGGCCGCGCGCCGCACGGACTCCACCGATCGCCCGAAGACCGTCGCGAGGTCGTCGTCGGTCCGCGTGCCGTAGATCTGCCGCAAGAGCAGCAGCTCGTCCCGCGACCAGCGCCCCGTGCGACGAACCCGGGCCAAGAGGTCGATCTGGCCCTGAACGTCATCTTCGCTGCGTCCGAGCACCCGGGCGATGACCTCCGTCGACGCTCCGCCGATGTAGCGCTTCAGCTTTTCGACCTCGTCCTCGTCCCAAGGGCCGCGGTCGACGGCCGGCTGGAAGATCCGCGCCGCCATCCGACGCACGCCGTCCACGGTCCGACCCAGGTCCCGAGCGATGGTCTCGTCGCTCCGCAGGCCGTAGATCAGCCGCAGGCGCTCGACCTCGTCATCGGTCCAACGTCCTCGCCGCAGCTCGCGGCGTCCGTTCTTGTGGGTGTCGCTGCCCAACGCGTTCAATGAATGGGGTCTCCCGCGCGCCGAACGCACCGCTCTGGGGAGCGAGCGGTGACGGCTCCGTGCGCCTTCGCGGGACCGGAACGCGGTCCGAGGCCGGGCGTTACCGGCGATCTCGAGCAAAAAAAAGGAATGCTCGCCCCGGATCGCTCCCCATCGGCCCCAGGGACGGATCCCCGGGGCCAGGCGGCCCCTCCCCGAGCGGTCAGGCCTGGTCGACGCCCTCGAAGAGCTGCTCGCGCATCCGACCCAAGGCCTGCTTGACCCCTTCGGTCGTCGAGCACTCGAGCAACTCCCGGACGAACCGGCGAGCGCCCTCGACCGTGCAGCGGCGGACGGCGAACTTGATCGCCGGCACGAAGTGCGGCGCGACCGACACCGAGTCGTAGCCGAGACCGAGCAGCAGCACCGCCGCGACGGGATCACTGGCCACGTCCCCACAGACCGAGCAGGGCACCCCGGCCGCCTTGGCCGCAGTCGCCACCTGTTCCAGGGCCCGCATCACCGCGGGATCGGTCGGCTGGTAGAGCCGCGCGACCCAACTGTTGTCGCGGTCCACAGCCAGCAGGTACTGCACCAGGTCGTTGGTGCCGACGCTCACGAAGTCCACCTCGGCCATCACCTGGGGCAGCACGAAGAGCAGCGAGGGGACCTCGATCATGATCCCCAGGGGCACGGATTCCGGCACGTCGTAGCCCTGCTCGCGCAGGTTCTCGCCGACCTCCTGGATCACCCGCCGCGCCTGGCGCACCTGCTCGAGGGAGCCCACCATCGGCAGCAGGATCCGCAGGTTCCCCTCGGACGCCGCCCGCAGCATCGCACGCACCTGGGCCTGGAACAGGTCAGGCCACTGGAGCTGGATCCTCAAGCCCCGCCAACCCAGGGCCGGGTTCGGCTCCGGCGGCACCTTGAAGTACGGCAGGGGCTTGTCACCGCCGACGTCCAGGGTGCGGATCGTGACCGTGCGGCCGGCCATGGTCTCGACCACCCGCCGGTACATGCGGTACTGCTCCTCCTCCGAGGGGAAGCTCGAGCGCTCCATGTAGAGGAACTCGGTACGCAGCAATCCGACCCCATCGGTGTGGGCGACGTCGAAGGTCTCGAAGTCGCGCATGGACTCGATGTTGACCTCGCAGCGCAGCCTCGCCCCGTCCAGGGAGACCGCGGGCTCGGGGGCGTAGGCCAGCATCGACAGGCGCCGCTCGCCGCGCTTGGCGGCGATGCGCCGGAAGCGGTTCAGGTCCTGCTCGCCGGGGCGCAACTGCACCAGCCCGTGGTCGCCGTCGACAGTCACGTGCATGTTCTGTTCGAGGCGCGCCAGCAGGTTCGGCAGGGTCACCACGCAGGGAATACCGAGCGAGCGAGCCAGCACCGCCGCGTGGGAGAAGCGCCCGCCCTGTTCGGTCACGACGCCCAGGATCCGCTCCCGCGGCAGGAAGGTGACGACCTTCGGCGTCAGCTCCGCCGCCGCCAGGATGACCTTGGCCTCGCTCTGGGCGATCGACTCCTGGTCGCGCTGGAGCAGGTGCTCGAGCACCCGCCGCCAGGGGTCTGCCAGGTCGTTGGCGTAGTCCCGGACGCTCGCGCCCTCCATGCTGTTGACCCGGCCCACGACCCGTTCGATCAGCTTGGAGACCGCCGCCTCGGCGTTGATGCGCTCCTCCTGGATCAGCCGTTCGATCGTCTGCAGGGCACTCGGGTCCTGGAGGATCATGCGGTGGACGGCGAAGATCTCCGCGTCCTTCTCGCTGGCCTGACGCGCGATCGCGCGCTGGCGATCGGTCAGCTCCTCGGCCGCGCTCGACAGGGCGGCGGCCAGCCGCGCGAACTCCTGGGGGAGATCGTCCTCGCGCACGGACCACGTCGGCACCTCGGTCTTGCCCGCCCGAACGATGTGAACCGGGCCCTCGGCCAGGCCCATGGAGACGGCGACGCCTTTGATGCTGCGACTGGTCGGCATCGGTGGATCGGTGGGAGCGGGCGGCCGGGCGCGGCAGCCCGGCGGGGCGCACAGGTTACCCGAGCGCCGGCACCCCCAGGCGTTCGAGCCCCGGCCCGAGGACGCATCGGCCGAGATCTCCGCTTCCCCTCAAGAAGCGGCCGGCCCCCTCCCGATCCCCCCTGCGGAGCCACCGGCGGACCTTCGCCGGAGGTCCGAGACGATCGGGGCGATGGGAACTACCACGATGAACGCGGACGACGGGATCGAAGAGATCGAGTACGACGACGGGTTGGACGCCCTGGCCCAGGTGCAGGAGTCCCCTCGCACGGCGACCGTAGGTGCCGTCGCGGCACTGGGGGTGCTCGTCCTCGGCGTCGGCGTGGCCTCGGGCTGGGCCATCGTCGCCGGTGAGCCGCCGCTCGACGACTACGCCCGCCAAGCCTCCAGCTTGGGCCTCTCGCCCGGGCTACTCATGGTGGGCGGAACCCTCCTGACGGCATTGGGAGCCGTCGGCAGCACCGTGCTGCGCGCCGTGCGCCGCAGCGTCGACCTGCTCGAGATGGCCCCCGATCACTCCCACGCTCTGGATTGCCTGGACGACTCTCAACAGCGTCTGCACGTGAGCCTGGTCTCGACTGAACAGAGCGTCCAGCGCACGGTCCGCGAGGCCCTCGCGCCCCTGGTGGAGCGCATCGACAACCTCGAGCTGGCCCTGGCCGCGGCCAGCGACGCCATCTCCCAGGAGGACGGCGCCAACGACGCGATCTGGCGCCTGGCGGCGAGCATGGACCAGGTTCGCGCCCAGCTCGACTCGAGACTCGCCCAACAGCTGGAGAGCTTCGAGGAGCACATCGCCAAGGAGCTGTCCCGCGCCACCGACGAGCACGTCGCCACCCTCGAGGAGCGGCTGCGCTCCAGCGAGAACCGCATGGTTGCCGAGGTCGAAGCCGCCGCCGCGCGCTCGGCCGGTGGAATCGGGCGAGGGCCGTCGGCGCCGATGGTCGAGCAGGCTCCGCCGGCGCGCCCGGTGGTCGAGGCTGCGCCCGTCGCGGAGCCGCCCGTCGCACAAGTACAGGTCGACGAAGCGCCCGCCGCGCCGCGACAGGCGCTGCCCGCGTCGCCCGCCGCCGCCCCGATCGAGGACCTCTCCCTGGGGTTGCTGGCCGAGATCGACGACGACGGCCAGCCGCGCGCCCACCCCGCTGACCTCTATGCCGAGCCGCCGCCGCCCATCTCGGTGGACTCGGTTCCGTCGATCCGCCCGCGCAGGAGCGAGCACAGCCTCGAGGACGAGCGCACCTTGGGCCAATAGCGCTGTGCCCCGCGGGTCGCCGCCCGCGCGGCGATCAGGATTGACGACGCGGCCGCACCTGTGCGGCCGCGTCGCATTCGCGCTCAGTCCTTCGACTCGTCGCCGGGCTTCTGCCCTTCGACGAAGAAGCGGGCGAAGGGGTTGTGGCCCTTGTCGGCCTGCCCCTTCTTGGGCAAGTACGCGGCGACTTCCTGCCGCCCGCCCTCGCCGTCACTGCGTTCACCGCGGCCGCGACCGGGTCCACGGCCAGGACCACGCCCGCCACCGCCAGGACCGCCACCGCCGGGCCCACCGCGACCCCCGCGGCCGCTGTCGCCCTTGCCGGGCATGCCGTCGCGACGCACTCGGGCCACGCGCACCTGACGATCGGGCTCCGGCCAGGCCTCGCGCGGACCGCCGCGACGCGGACCGCCCCGGGAGTCGCCGCGCCCGTCACCACGTCCCTCGCCACGGGGCTCGCCACGGCGAGCATCCCGGCGCGGACCACTGCCGCGACGGTCCCCGCGCGGGGGCCGCTCACGATCGGGCACATCCTTGAGCGACAGGGCGATGCGCGGACCGCCGACCTCGCTGACGCGGGCGCGCACGGCCTGGCCGACCGAGAGCAACTCGCGGGCGTCGCGCACGTAGCGCGAGGTGATCTCGCTGATGTGGACGAGGCCCTCTCGCTCGATGCCCAGATCGACGAAGGCGCCGAAGTTCGCGACGTTGGTCACGAAACCCTCGACCACCTGCCCCTTCTCGAGCGTCGCCGGATCGGTATCGGGCACGAGCAGCTTGGGCGGGAAGAGCCGCGGTCGCGCGTCCCGTCCGGGGTGCGCGATCTCCCGCGCCAGGTCACGCCAGGTGCCCTCGTCCACTTCGAAATCGACCCGGCGCAGCCCCTTGAGGCCACCCGGTCGACCGAAGACCTGATCGGCCGGCTGGCCCGTGGCCTCCAGCACGCGGTTGGCGATGGCGTACTGGTCCGGGTGGATCGAGGTGTGGTCCAGGGGCTCCTTCGACGACAGCACGCGCAGGCAACTCGCCGCGTTCTGCCACTGCACCTCGTCAATCGCCGCGCGCTCGCGCAGGTCGTCGCGGCTGGTGAAGGGCTGCTCGGCCCGCGCCGCAAGAATGCGGGCCACGGCGGCATCGTCGAGCCCGGGAACCCACTTCAGGAAGTGCTCCGGCGCCCGGTTGACGTCGCAGCCGACCAGCGCGACGCAGGACTCGCTGGTCTCCTCGAGCACGCGCTTCAGGTTGGCCTTGCTGACCAAGCCCTGCTCGAAGCCCAGACCCAGGTGACGGGCCTCGACCTTCAGCAGCTCCGTCAGGGGATCCAACAAGCGGCGCGCGATGGCTACGCCCCAGCGGGTCTGCATGGTGAGACCGTCGAGCTCCTTGCGGCAGGCCTCGCCGTTGACGTAGCCCGAGAGCCCGCCCTCGTTGACCACGGCCACCGTCGCGTCGGCGCCCAGGATCGAGATCAGCTTGCGCAGTCGCAGCACCGCCGGGCGGGACTCGCGACCGCTGCCCACCGCGATCCAGTGGGCGTCGCGCTCGCGCATGGCCGCCCCGAGCTGCTCGGCCAGGTCGACGTCCTCGACGCCGGCTGTCTCGAGCATCACTGGCTCGCCGACGGCATTGCCGTGGATGTCGATCGGGGTAATCGTCCACTCCTGCTTCGCGCCCACGTGCAACCCGGCCACCGGTCGCGGCGCCAGGGGCGGGGTCAGGAGGATCTGACGCAGGTGCTGGCTCAGGAAGCGCAGGGCCTCCTCGTCGCCGCGCTCCTTCAGCTCGAGGCGCACATCGGCCTCGAGCATCGGCAACAGCCGGCGATCGAGCGCGTTCTTGGCGACCGTGTCGAGCACGCTCTCGAAGCGCGCGTCGGTGTGACGCCCCAGGGCCGCGCGCACCTTGGGCAGGGCGCGGGACTGGTCGAACTCGACCACCGTGGTGACGGCACGCTCGCGTTGGGCCTGGCGGATCGTCAGCAGGCGGTGCCCTTGGATCTGCCGCATGGGCTGGGAGACCTTGAGCAGCGCCTTGTGACGCCCCACGCGCTGACTGTTCGACCCGGCGCGAACGCTGAGCACCCCATGCTTGCGGAGCACCTTGCGAACCTGCCCTCGCAACTGCGCGTCGCGGCCGAGGCGATCGGCGAGCACGCGCATGGCGCCTGCGAGGGCTTCGTCCTCGGTGTGGACGCCGCGGTCGGGGCGAGTGAACTCGCTGCACAGGCGCGCGAGTTCGGCCGTCAGCTCGACCGTCTCGGCCGCGTGGCCACGGTCCACGGGGGCCGTACCTTGGGCCTCGGGCGAAAGCTCTGCGCCAGCCTTGGACGCTTCAGCCTTGGCCTCCGCAGCTTGCGACGCAACACCCTCGGCGCCCGTCGCTGCCTGCTCTGTCGCTGCCTGCTCTGCGCCCTCGCCGGCGAGCATGCCGCCTTCGGTCGCAACAGCCCCGTCGGCCGGAGCACCATTCGCCGAGGCGTCCATAGCCGGAGCTTCCGCCACGGCAGCAGCTTCGTCCTCGGGCGCGTGGACCTCGGGGGAGCTGACTGCAGTGGGCTCGGCAACCGACTCCGCGGCAGCTTCGACACTGGGCTCGATCACTTCCGGGGCAGCGTCGACGGGTGCGTCGACGGGTGCGTCGACGGGTGCGTCGACGGGTGCGTCGACGGGTGCGCCGTCGGCTGCACCTCGAACCGGACTCTGAACTTCGGCCGAGGCGACAGCGGCGCCGTCATCCGCGACCGCGGTCTCGACCGCAGGGCCTTCACTCGAAGTGGACTGCGCGTCACCCTCCGCGTCGGCACCTTCGGAATCGGCACCGTCTGAATCGGCACCGCGCTTCTTGGTCGCCGGGACCTTGGCCACCAGCCTGTCGGCCAACTCCCCCAGGCCCCGGTCCAGCGCGAGTTGCACTTCGGGTTCCGGGCGGCGGAAGGGCAGGTACAGGTCTTCGAGTTCGAACCTGTCGACGGTTCGCTCGAGCAGTTCGACGACCCGGCTCGGCTTTTCGTCGAGCGAGTCGAACTGCCGCCGAATCGACGCGCGGCGTCGATCGAGCTCTTCGAGTTCCTGGTAGCGCCGCACGAGTCGGCGCAGGTGGCCTTCGCTCAATCCACCGGCGTCTTCGCGACGGTAGCGGGCGATGTGGTGCGGGAGCAGACCGGCGGCGAGCAGGTCGAGGATGCGTCGGATGCGCTCGGCGTCGGAGGAGAACTCCTTGGCCAGCGTGTCCAGAATAGGCGTCGAGGTCACTTGGAAGACTCTCTTGGCGTTGACGAGCCCGAGACGCAGTGGAGCGCTGGGCCCACGGTCCACGCTGCGTGCAGCGCGGCCGTCTAGGGAATGCGGCCCGACATGGTAGCGCCGCGCCGGCTCCAGGGGCGGACGGCTGCGAACCCTCGCGGAGGATCCGGGGCCCGGCGCTGGGAGCGACCCGCTTGGACCGCCGCCGCGCCGCGCCGTGAACCGCGCCGGCACGGACTCGGCACGGGCGCCAGGTCGGGCCGCGGGACGGACGTGCCCGGCGTCAGTCCTGCCTGGACCGAATCAGTCGGGGATCTCGTAGACCGAGACCCGGGTCTCCTCGGCGAGCAGGAAGGCCCCGTTCTTGACGCTCCAGGCCACGTGCTCGTCGAGACCGGGAACCGCCAGTTCCCCCAGCAGGCGCCCGGTCAGCACGTCCCGGACCGACAGCAAGGCGCCCCGGGCCAGGTAGAGCTTGCCGCTGTCGATCGCCACGCTCGCCTCGCCCAGATCATCGCCGGCGGGGGTCGCGCCGAGCGGCTCGTACCACATGGGGCGCTCGCCCGAATCGGCCTCGTGCACCACCAGGCCGGGCGTCGGGCCGCTGGCCGCGAAGTCGTGGTCGACGTCCTCGCGGGTCAGTTGGCGCAGGGCGAAGTCACGGGCCGCCTCGGGGGGCAGGGCCGACTCCAGGTCCTCGACCACGATCGCGAAGACCCCCTCGCCGGCGCACAGGTCGTGGATCGCCGGCTGGTTGGGCTCGACCAGCTCGCGGATCAGCTTGCCGTTGTCGACGCGCATGGCGAGCACGCCCTGGTGGCGGCTGTCCTTGGTCGAATAGACGACATACAGCATGTTTCCGGCCCGCGCCGCGCGGTGGAAGCGGCGCCCGGCGCCGGCGACGCGCCAGGACTCGACCATCGGCGTGGTGTGCACGGCGGTGATCGCCTTCAGGCCGACGCAGATACACAGATCCGGCGAGACCAGGGCCTCGTCGAACTCCGGCACCGACTCCACGCCCAGCAGCACGCCGTCGTCCAGGGACATGCGGACCATCCGATGTCCGCCCTGGCTCGGGCCGAGGATCACCAGCTCGCTCTCCTCGCCGATACCGGCGCCGAAACCGCGCCCGTAGCCGACCTCGCAGGGCGAGACCCACAGGCGCTCGCCGGTCTGGCGATCGAAGGCCCCGACCTTGCCGGGGATCGCGTCGTCGATCCACTTGCCGCCGGCCGGCGGGTCGTAGACGTGCAGGACCACCGGTCCCTGGGCGCTCAGGGCGAGACCGTCGATCTCGGACTCGAGGTCCGCTGTCCATCTTCTACGGGCACTGCGCGTCATGGTGGGCAGAGTCTAGTCACCGCAACCGGCCTCCGCGAGCGCGCGCCCCCCCCTCGATCGAGGTTGCCCGAACGACGCGCGCCCCCGCTGCCGGGCGGCAGCGCGGGCGCGCGCTGGGTCGAACCCCGGTAAGAGTTCGGTCCCCGATCCGGCGGCAGCCGCCGCCAACCGCTCACTCGCCGGCCAGGACCTTGTCGGCGATGTTGCGCGGGACCGGGCGGTACTCGGCGAGCTCCATCGAGAAGGAGCCGCGGCCCTGGGTCGCGCCCCGCAGGGAGCTCGAGTAGGCGAACATCTCGGCGATCGGAACCATGCCGCGCACGACGCGCAGGTCGCCCTGGGCATCGACCTCGCCGATCTCGCCGCGGCGGGAGTTGAGGTCGCCGACGACCGCGCCGAGGAACTCCTCGGGCACGCGGACCTCGATCTTCATGACCGGCTCGAGCAGGGTCGTGTTGTTCTCGCTGGCCTGGCGGAAGGCCAGGATGCCGGCCTGCTCGAAGGACAGCTGGTCCGAGTCGACGTCGTGGGCCTTGCCGTCGAACAGGGTCGCCTTGACGCCCACGTAGGGGTAGCCGTTGCGCCCGCCGCCGGAAACGGCCTGGTCGATGCCGTGGCCGACGCTGGGGATGAACTCGCGCGGGACGTTGCCGCCCTTCACGCCGTTGACGAACTCGTAGACCTTGGTCGGGTCCTCGGTCGGCTCGAAGCGCACGCTGACGACGGCGAACTTACCGCGGCCACCGGACTGCTTGACGAAGCGCGCCTCGGTCTCGAGCACGCGCGTCAGGCGCTGCTTGTACGCGACCTTGGGCGCACCGGTGATGACCTCGCAGCGGTGCTCGTTCTGGATCCGGTTGACGAGCACCTCCAGGTGCAGCTCGCCCATGCCCGAGATCACCAGCTCGCCGGTCTCCTCGTTGGTGCTGGCGCGGAAGGTCGGGTCCTCGCGCATCATGCGACCGATGATGTCGCCGAGCTTGTCGCGGTCCTGGGAGCTCTTGGGCTCGAGCGACATCGCGATGACGCCGTCCGGGAAGTCGATCTTCGACAGGGCGATAGGGTGGTCCTCGTTGCAGAGGGTGTCACCGGTGATCGTGTTCTTGAGGCCGATCACGGCGGCGATGTCGCCGACCGGGATCGAGTCGATGGCCTCGCGCTTGTCAGCGTGCACGCGCAAGAGGCGCCCGATGCGCTCACGCTTGCCCGTGCGCGGGTTGAGGTAGGTCGTGCCCTTCTCGAGCGTGCCGGAGTAGACGCGCACGAAGGTAAGGTCGCCCGTCGGCTCGGCGACGGTCTTGAACGCCATGGCGCACATGGGCTCGGACTCGTCGGCCTTGCGGGTGACCATCTCACCCTCGCTGCGCGGGACCTCGCCCACGACCGGCGGCACGTCCAGGGGGCTCGGCAGCAGGTCGATGACCGCGTCGAGCATCAGGGCCACGCCCTTGTCCTTGAGGGCCGAACCGCACAGCACGGGCGTGATCTCCATCGAGAGGCAGCCGCGGCGCAGGGCGTTCTTGAGCATCTCCGGGGAGATCTCCTTGTCCTCGACGAACAGGTCGAGCATTTCCTCGTCGAACTCGGCGGCGTTCTCGCACACGTCGTGGCGACGCATCTTCGCCTCGTCGAGCAGCTCGGCCGGGATCTCGAGCACGCGGAAGTTCTTGCCCTTGGCCTCCTCGTCGAACTCGTAGTACTTCATCTCCACGAGGTCGATGATGCCGTTGAAGTCCTTCTCCTTGCCCACGGGCATCTGGATCGAGACCGGGCGCGCACCCAGGCGGTCGGCGATGGTGCCGGCCGAGTAGTCGAAGTCGGCGCCGACGCGGTCGAGCTTGTTGATCAAGCAGATACGCGGGACCTTGTAGCGGTCGGCCTGGCGCCAGACCGTCTCGGATTGGGCCTCGACGCCCTGCACCCCGTCGAACACCGCGATGGCGCCGTCGAGCACGCGCAGCGAGCGCTCCACCTCGGCCGTGAAGTCCACGTGCCCGGGAGTGTCGATGATGTTGACCGTGTAGCCCTTCCACTCCGTCGTCGTGGCGGCGGACTGGATCGTGATCCCGCGCTTCTGCTCTTCCTCGAGGAAGTCCATCGTCGCGGCGCCCTCGTGGACCTCGCCCGTCTTGTGGATCTTGTTCGTGATGAACAGGATCCGCTCGGTGACGGTGGTCTTACCGGCATCGATGTGGGCCATGATGCCGATGTTGCGGTGCTTGGTCAGACGCTTGGCGCTCATGATCGGGTACGGCTCGGGGCTGATCGATCGCCCCGAGGATTGACGGGGAGACGGGGGGGGCTGCCGCAAGGGGCCAGCCGAAGGATGAAGTGGGCCGGGCTGAGAAAGCGCCCGGGTCGGGATCTGCTCGGTCGGGTCGGGGGCGGGTCGGACTCGGTCGGACTCCCGGCACGCGGCGAGGCGACCGACGGGAATCCTCTCGGACACGGCACGGGCGGACCAAGGGCCCCAGCTAGGGGGGTCCCGGGGACCGCGCGCCGTAAATCGAGCCGAAAAGTCTAGCGCCGCGGCTCCCCCCGTCAACGGACGCGACCCACACCCAGCCGCGGAGCTTTGGTCCGGGTCTCGCTCGCGGCCCCCCCATCGGCCAGAATCCCGGGCTCCCGAAGCCGCGCCGAGCCTTCGTGCCGGCTCTCCCAACCCCACCCACTGCCCACAGCGTGTTGCTCGACTTCCTCCAGGCGATCACCGGCGTGTTCGTCGTCGTCTACGACGGCCAGCACGCCCTCAAGTTCACCCTCGGCCGGGCCAAGCACGTGGTCGGCCCGGGAGTCCACTGGAAGTGGCCCATCGTCCAGCGCTTTCAACTGGCCGACACGCGCCACACGACCCTGGACCTCGAACCCCAGGTGATCCAGCTCTCGGACGACCTCGTCTACGAGGTCGACGCCAAGGTCCTGTACCAGATCGTCGACCTCCACAAGGCGATCATCGAGATCGACGACGTGGTCCAGGGCCTCCAGAATCGGGTGGTGCTGGCCATCCAGCGCATCGTCAGCACCCAGACCCGCGAGACGATCCGGGACGTCGACGCGATGATCCAGGCCATCCGCGGCGAGCTGGCCATCGTCGAGGCGCAGTGGGGTGTGAAGATCCTGCAGCTCGGCTTCTCGAACCTCTCCCCGTCGCCGGCCACCCTCGAGATCACCCAGTTGGACCTCTTGGCGCGCGAGCGGCTCCAGCTCTACGGGCACCTGAGCGCCAGCGGTCTCCCCGGGGACGCCGCCGTGGCCCTGGTCACCGGCGCGGTGGTCACCACCCACCCCGAGCGCGACGTCCCGGGCCTGCGGGAGGGTCGCCGGGCCCTGGCCGCGGAGGCCGCCCGAATCGCGGCCGAGGCCGAGGCCGGCAGCGCCAAGAAGGTCGATCGCAGCGACCTGCAAGAGGGCGAGGACGGCTCCGAGGACGATGAGGAAGGCGCCTCCGACGGCGCGGGCGCGAGCCGATCGTGAATCGCAATTGGGCCCAGACGGGCGGACCGCCCGAGGTCCTGGTTCCCGTCGACGACCCCGAGGCGGCCGCGGAGCCCGGCTTCCTGCTGCAGCTCAAGAGCTTCCTGCGGGGCCTGCCGGACCTGGTGCTCAGTTGGGTCATCGAGCAGGCCCGCGAGCATCCCTTGGCCGCCTTCGCGGCCGTCTACGCCCTGATGCGTGCCATGGGCGTCACCGTGCGCACGGGCACCCAAGGGCTGCTGTTCAGCTTCGGCCGCGCCAGGAAGGTGATCGAGCCCGGCTTCCACTTCCTGATCCCCTTCCTGCAGGTCGTGCGGATCATGCCCACCCGGCACCGCACCCTGGACCTGCAGGACCAGAAGGTGGCGACCCTCGACGGGCTGGTCTACCGCGTCCACGCCACCCTGGTCTGGCGCACGGTCGACATCACCCGCTCACTGGTGGAGATCGGCGACCTGCAGCAGGGCATGCGCGACGCCCTCGCGATCTCGGTCTGGGAGGTCCTGCGCGAGCGGGACCGCGCCGAGCTGCGGGTGTCGGAGAAGATCGACGACGAGCTGGCGTTGAAGATGGCCCGCTGGCTCGAGCCCTGGGGCGTCGTGGTCGAGCGCGCGGGCTTCCAGAGCATCGCACCCTCGCCCCGCACCCTGGCCCTGATCCAGCTGCGCGAACGCGTCCACGAGCGCCAGCGCGCGGCGGGGCTGATCGCCGAGGGCGCGCCGGGCGGCTCGGCCATCGCCCTGGTCGGCACGCCCCACTTCCCACGTCGGCGCCAGCGCCGCGCCCTGCAGCGCGAGGTCCAGTCGCGCTACCGCCGCCGGGTCGAGGTCCTGCACCGGCGCGCCGCCAAGGCCGACGTCCCCT
Organism: Engelhardtia mirabilis; assembly: GCA_007751255.1. GTDB lineage: Bacteria > Planctomycetota > UBA1135 > UBA1135 > Engelhardtia > Engelhardtia mirabilis. The sequence goes on along the minus strand of CP036296.1, from coordinate 1,428,341 downwards.
TCAAGGGGCTCAAGGGCCGAGCCCTGGCCCGGGCCCGGGCCTCCGCGGTGGCCGAGTCCAAGAAGAAGGCCCGCCTGGCCGCGGACCGCGGGATCGCGCGGCCCTGGTCGGTCTCGGCCGGCAACTGAACCGCGGCTCTCAGCGGGCGATCGCGCCGAGGTCCCGCAGGGCCGCCAGGGCCTTGTCCGCCAGCAGCCGGTTGCCGGCGGCGTTGGCGTGGGCGTCGGCGGCGGAGTTGCGGATCGGGCGCGCCCACTCTTCCGGCGTGAAGGCCAGGTCGTACCAGGGCACTCCGGTCCGCTCGCACCACTCGCGGTAGCCGGGCAGGCGCGGCGTGGTGTGGTCGAAGACGACCAGCGGGACCCCGGCGGCGACGCAGGCCCCGCGCAGCCGATCGAGCGCCGCCTCGGCCTTGGGCCAGCCCGCGCGGTAGTCCTCCCGCTCTTCGATCGGTACCCCGGCGGAGGGCGCCGGCGCGGACGGCGCCCGCATCTCGCGCCGGTACTGCAGCAGGCCGGCCAAGCCGTGGAAGTGCGTGTGGAAGGCCGTCGTGCAGCGCTCGAGCAGCGTCGGCGAGTCTTGCTCGGCGCTCGCCAGCTGGTCCATGTACGCCAGGTACAAGGCGTAGGCGTCGTCGAGGTCGTTCATCACCGCCGTGATCACGACCAGATCCGGCTCGAGGGCCTGGGCGTGGGCGAAGAACCAATCGACCTGTTGAACGGTGTTGTACTGCAGGTGGCCGGCGTTGAGCGTCTGCACCGCGCGGCCGTCGGGCGCGCGCGCTTCGCGCGCGATCGTGGCGACCCAGGTCTGCTCGAAGTCGACCCCCCATCCGAGGGTGACCGAATCACCGAGGAACAGGATCCGCAGGCCCACGTCGGTGGCCTGGGCGCGGGGTCGGGGCGCGGGCTGGTCGGCGTCGGCCGCGCGCAGCCCCGCGCCGTCGGTGGCGAAGGTCGACGTGCCGCAATCGAGCGAACGACCGGGCGCGTTCTCGAACAACCGGCCATCGGGCCGACCGGCGTCGGGCGGGAGCACCACCGACTGTTGCAGGTACTGGTTGGTGGAGCGGTAGTAGCTCGTTCCAAGGGGGTCGAGCAGGCGCACGCCCAGCTCCAGGGCGAGCATTCCCAGTACCAGCCCGAGCGCGACCGACACACAGCGGCGCGTCCAACGCCGAATGGCCCCGCGCGGCCCACTTCCCTCGCCCGCGCGCGCCACGCTCACTCGACGACTTCGATCTGGAACAGCTTGGGCCAGTTCTTGCCTGTCACGTAGAGCTGCTGCGTGATCGGCTCGAAGGCGATCCCGTTGAGCACGTTCTGGGGCTCGCCGCCCACGAGGACGGGGTTCACGTCGATGATGCCCGTCAGGTCGACCCAGGAGTTGACGCGACCCGTCTGCGGGTCGATGCGCGCGATGCGATTCGTCTGCCAGATGTTGGCCCAGACCTCGCCGCGCACGAATTCCAGTTCGTTGATGCGTTGAATCGGACGGCCGTCGTCGGTCACGCGCACAGTCCCGAGCTGCGCGAAGGTTTCCGGATCCAGGAAACGCAGGTACTCGGTGCCGTCGGACAGGATCAGCCGCTCGCCGTCGTAGGTCAGGCCCCAACCCTCGCCGGCGAGGGGGAACTCGCCGATCTTCTCGAAGGTCGTGCGGTCGTAGACGAAGGCCTTGCCGTTCTGCCAGGTCAGTTGGATCAGCCGCTCGCCGACGGCCGCCAGTCCCTCGGCGAAGTAGTTCCCCGCCAGGCGCCGACGCTCGAGCACCTCACCGGTGACCAGGTCCACCCGGCGCAGGTCGGACGCGGCGTACTTGCCGGCGCTCTCGTACAACTGACCCTCGGCGAAGACGAGGCCCTGGGTGAAGGAGCGGAAGTCGTGGGTGAACTCCGCCAGCACTCGATAGCCGTGCACCGGCGCGGGGCCCACGGCCGGCTGGGGCGCTTGCGGTTGGACGGGCTCGGCGACACCACCCCCCGCCGATTCATTCGCCGCCGTGCCATTCGCCCCCGTGCCATTCGCCGCACCCGGCCCCGTCGCCGTCGGAGCGCCGTGCTCGACCACCGGATCGGCGGCCTTGGCGCAGCCGGCGCAGCTGATCCCGCCGCCGACGCCGAAGATCGTGACGAGCAGGAGAACCAGGCCCCGGCTGGGTCCCGGAGATGGATTCCGATGAGACTCGGTGGCTGCTTGTTTCGGCATGGAATCGTCCTGGCGGCGGGGCCGGCCAATGCTAGCCGGAGTCTGCTCCGGCCACGGCGAGGGTTTCTCGGGCTCCGTGTCCTGCTAACGTCTCTCGCCGCCATCTGTGCCAAACCCATGCCCGTTCCCTCCGACGACGATCTCCACCTGCGCGAAGCCCTGCGCCTCGCCACCGAATCCGCTGGCTCGGGCGGCGGCCCCTTCGGCGCCGTGATCGTGAAGAACGGCCAGGTGATCGCCCGCGGGACCAACGGCGTGGTCAGCGGCTGCGACCCGACAGCCCACGCGGAGGTCACCGCGATCCGCGCCGCCTGCGAATCCCTGGGGACCCACCTGCTCGCCGGCTGCACGCTCTACAGCTCCTGCGAGCCCTGCCCCATGTGCCTGGGCGCGATCTACTGGTCGCGCCTCGAGCGCCTGGTCTTCGCCGGCGGGCGCGACGACGCCGCGGCGGCCGGCTTCGACGACGCGCGGCTCTACGACGAGCTGCCCCTGCCCGCCGGCGAGCGCAGCCTGGCCACCGAACGCCGCCTGGCCGACGAGGGCCGCGGCCCCTTCGAGGCCTGGGCGCGCTTCTCCGATCGCGTGCCGTACTGAGCCCCGGGGCGCGTTCGGGGCTGGCTCGCGATCGACCGCCCCCACGACGGTGCCGAAGGCCGCGATCGCGGAGTCGCTCGAGGCCGCCGATGGCACCCACTCGCCTCGCGCGCCCGCTCGCGCAGCGTCGCGAGCGCCGCGGCGCGGGCCCGGGCCCCCGGGTCGAGGGTTCGAGCTGTGGGCCCGGTCTGCCAGACTGTCCCGATGACCGGCGCCGTGCTCCACCCCCATCGCCCAGGCAACGCGGCGCTCGCGCGCGATGCGAAGCTGCGCACCCGCGCCGCCCGCGCCAGCGTGACGGTGGCCTCGGCCCTGGTGGCAGCCAAGCTCGGGGCGGCGTTGATCACCGGCTCGGTCTCGATCCTGGCGTCGCTGGTGGACAGCCTGGCCGACCTGGCCGCCTCGGCCCTGACCCTGTTCAGCGTCCGCAAGGCCCAGCGGCCGCCCGACGCCGACCACCGCTTCGGCCACGGCAAGGCCGAGGCCCTGTCGAGCCTGGTCCAGGCCACGTTGATCGCGGGCTCCGCCGTCTTCGTCGTGACCGAGGCCTGGCGCTCACTGAGTCATCCGGAACCCGTCGTGTCGACAGGGCTGGGGTTGGGCGTGATGGTCCTGTCCCTGGTCCTGACCGGCGCCCTGGTCCTGTACCAGCGGCACGTGGTGCGCGAGACCGGCTCGATCGCGATCAGCGGCGACCTGGCCCACTACGTGACCGACTTCCTCTCGGCCTTCGCCGTGATGGCGGCCCTGGCCGTCGAGCACTGGACCAACACGCCCTGGATCGACCCCGTGATGGGCGCCCTGGTCGCGATCTACCTGGCCGCGACGGCCTGGGGCGTCGCGCGCCGCGCCGTGGACGAATTGATGGACCGCGAGCTGCCGGATTCCGACCGCAGTCGCATCGAGGACCTGGTGCGGTCGGTGCCCAAGGTGCAGGGGCTGCACGACCTTCGCACCCGCGCGGCGGGCGCCAGCATGTTCATCGAATTGCACTTGGAACTCGACCCCCAGATGCGCCTCGGCGAGGCCCACCACGTGGCCGACGAGGTCATCGCGCGGGTGCGCTCTGTCTACCCTTCGAGCGACGTGCTGGTGCACCAGGACCCGGCCGACGTGGACGAGCACCGCCTGGACGACGTGGTGGCACACACCGAGAACCAGAGCCGCGCAGGGGTCCCGGACCCCGCGAACTGAACGCCGCGCCAGCCCGCGCCCGAGCGCCCCGGATCAGAGCCCGTCCTGGCCGAGCCCGAAGCGCTCGCGCAACACGCGCCAGCGGTAGCGCGTCAGGTGCGGGCTGCGAACGCCGTGCCTCGAGTTGACGTAGAGCATCAGCTCGAAGTTCTCCTTGCCGGCCCGCTGCAGGGCGTCGACCAGACCCAGGGTGTTCTGCATGTGGACGTTGTCGTCCATGGTGCCGTGCATGAGCACCAGGTGACCTTGGAGGTCACCGGCCGCGCCGATCACCGAACTGGCCGCATAGCCCTCGGGGTTGTCGATCGGCGTCGACATGTAGCGTTCCGTGTAGATCGTGTCGTAGAGCTGCCAGTCGTGGACGCCGGCGCCGGCGAAGCCCAGGGCGAACTTGTCCGAGTGGGTCAGGGCGAAGCCGGCCATGAATCCGCCGTAGCTCCAACCGCTGATCGCGACCCGGGCCGGGTCGGCGCCGTAGGCCGCGACCACGTGGTCCACGGCGTCTTCCAGGTCGCGCAGCTCGACCACCCCGAGCTGGCGGTAGGCCAGCCCCGTGTGCGCCTGTCCGCGGCCGCTGGCCGTGCGCACGTTGACCTGCAGCACGATCACGCCCTCCTGGGCCAGGAACTGGTGCCAGGTGCTCGGCTGCCAGCGATTGCTTACCGTCGGCGCGTCGGGGCCCGAGTAGGTGTCCAGGAAGACCGGCAGGCGCGCGCCCTCGGTTCGGCTCGCGGGGACGATCACGGTCGCGTCCAAGGGATAGCCGTCACGCGCCACGATGGTCAAGCGCTGGGGCGCGACGAACGACCGATCGGCAACGACCTTGGCCGGCGCGAACTCGCGCAGAACCTCGCCGCTGACGCCGTCGACCAAGCGCGAGTGCGGGGGCTCGGAGACACTCGACACGGTGTCGACCAGGTAGCGCCGCGCGTCGTCGAAGCGGGCCGAGTGCCAGCCGTTGCCGGGCGTCAGGCGCACCAGCCCCTGGCCGTCGAGGCCGACCCGGTAGACGTTGGAGCCGATCGCCCCGTCGCGGGTGCCCTCGAACCAGAGCACTCCGGCCTCCTCATCGACCTCGAGGATGCGGCGCACCTGCCAGTCCCCGGAGGTGATCGCGCGCACCACCGAGCCGTCCGCGGCGCGGTGCTCGATGTGCCGGTAGCCGCTGCGCTCGCTCTGCCACAGGAACGAGCCGTCCTTCAACCACAGGGGTGGCTCGGGCCGGTTGACCCAGGTCTCCGACTCCTCGCGCAGCAGGGTGGTGGGCTGCACGGTCTGCGAATCCACCGCCTGCGGGTCCACGGCGACGAGCTCGGCCCAGGTCTGGATGCGGTCGGAGAGGGTCAACAGCAGCCGCCCGTCCGGGGCCCAATCCACGCGCAGCACCAACAGGTCCTCCGGATAGGCCGACAGGTCGATGTAGCGGACCGTGCGGTCGCCCGGGCGCGCCAGGCCCACGCCGACGACGGGATTCGAATCGCCGGACTTGGGGTAGCGGGTCAACTCGAGCTCGGCGCCGCGCTGGCCCTGCAGGAAGTCGTTCGGAATGTGGTCGACGATCGGGAAGACCGGCACCTCGCGCTGGTCCAGGCGCAGGAAGGCCAGGGAGGCGCTGTCCGGGCTCCACCAGTGGCCGCGGAAGTCGCCGCGACCGTAGATCTCCTCCTGGTAGACCCAGTCGAGGACGCCCTCGAGGACCTCCTCGCCCGACGCCGCGGCCACGGCCCAGCTCTCGCCGCCCGTGGCCGGCACGACAAGCAGGTCGCCGTCGCGTACGTAGGAGGCTCGGCTGCCGTCGGGGCTGAGGGTCGCGAGCGACTTGTTGCCCCCGTCCGTGGTCAGGACCGTGCGCTGGGTCTCGCCGTCCTCACCGGCCCCGGGGCGCTCGAGCACCAGCTCGTTCTCGCGCACCCGCAGGCGCGGCGGCCGCGCCGCCTCGTCCTCCACCTCCTCCGGTTCGGCCAGGGCCGGGACCTCCTCGAGGGTCGCCGGGTCCAGCCAGACAGCTTGATCCCCCTCGCCCACCGCGAGGTGCAGCCCGTCCCAGGCCCAGCGCACCCCCTCGGCTCGGGTGGTCCAGCCCACCCCCTGCAGGACGTCTTCGATGGTCAGGCGCTGGATCGTCTGCGCCTGCGCGTCCGGCGCTTCCTGGAGGTGGGACGGGGCGGCCAGGGCCGCGATGACGGTCAGGTGTGCGAATAGGTGCATGGGGGTCCTCGGGGCCGCGCAGCATAACGAGCGGCGGTTGCGCCGGGGTTGCGCCGGACTTCCGGACCAGGAGCGACAAATTCGGTTCTTTCCCCGGGGCTTGGAAGTCGGTTTGCGTTCCTTCAGGTGTCGGTTCCCGTTCTGTTCGACGCATCGACGAGGTCACGGTCCTCCCGCCGGACATGCCCCCCCAGAAGGAAGTTGGAATCAGAGCACGACGCATGTGGTCCCGTGGCCCATGCGCCGTGGCCTGCGTGCCGTGAACTCCGGAACCCGGCAGGGTGAGGGCCCGCAGCACCCGGGCGACCGCGGCTCTTCGGTGGCTGGAGACCCGCTCACAGGTGGAGCTTCGTCGGCAGGTCGGGCTTCGGCGCGCAGGCCGACCGAGAACGGGGGCGAGTCGACTCTCCACGCGCCGCCGCCCGACGGGCAGGACCTTCGACGGGCCGAATCGCCCTCGGTCCTGATCGACGGCCTGCTCGGCCTGCTCAGCGACGAGGACGTGGACGAGCTGCTCGACCGCCATGGGCCCGGCGCGCTCGAGGCCGGTGCCGTGGTCGGCGACTACACGCTGCTGGGCGCTATCGGTCGGGGAGCCATGGGCGAGGTCTGGGAGGCTCACCAACAGAGCCTGGGCCGCTGCGTAGCGCTCAAGATCCTGCGTCGCGACGCCGCCAGCGCCCGCGCGCGCGCCCTGTTCGAGCGCGAGGCGCGGGCCATGGCGCGGCTCAAGCAGGCCCACATCGTGACCGTGCACGACACGGGCGAGTGCGAGGGACGAATGTGGATCGCCCAGGAGCTGGTCGACGGACGACGCAGCTTCGCGGACCTGCTCGAGGAGCGGCGCAGGGCGCTCGAGGCCGGCGAAGAGCCGCCCGAGGGCCTCGACCGCCAGACGGTCGTGTTCTTCCTGGCCCTGGCCCGCGCGGTGGCCTACGCCCACAGCCATGGGGTGCTGCACCGCGATCTGAAGCCGGTCAACGTGCTGGTGACCGAGACCGGCGAGCCCAAGATCGCCGACTTCGGGCTGGCGCTCCTGCGCGAGACCCTGCACGGCGAGCGGCGCGCGCGGGGCGAGTACGGCATGACCGGCACGCCCAGCTACATGAGCCCGGAGCAGGTCGCCGGCCAGGTCTACGGCCTCGACGAGCGCACCGACATCTTCTCCCTGGGCGTGATGCTGTACGAGGCGCTGAGCCTGCGCCGCCCCTTCGAGAGTCGCCTCCCCGACCCCGAGGACGCCCGGCGCGAGATCCTCGAGAAGATCGTCACCAAGAACGCCGAGCCGCCGACCGACCCGCGCCGGCGGGTGCCGCGCAAGCTGCAGGCGATCTGCGCCCGCTGCCTCGAGAAGGACCGCGACCTGCGCTACCCCTCGGCCCACGCCCTGGCCGAGGACCTGGAACGCTTCCTCGACAACCTGCCGCTCCAAGTGCTGCCGGGCCAAGACGCCCCCCGCGCCGGCGAGGCGACCGGCGAGGCCTACAACCCGAATTGCGGCCATCCGGGTCAGTACCTGGGACCCTTCCGCCTGATCCGCTTCTTCGACCGCGGCCAACAGGGGGAGATCTGGGAGGCCTTCGACACGGTGGTCGAGCGGCCGGTGGCGCTCAAGATCGTGGCCGTCGAGGGGCGCACCCAGAGCCAGGTCGATCGCTTCGAGCTGGAGGCCAAGGCCACCGCCCGCTGCGAGCACCCGGGCATCGTGCGCGTCTACCAGAGCGGCGAGACCCACGGCCTCTTGTGGATCGCCATGGAGTTGGTCGAGGGCGCGCGCACCCTGCGCTCGGTGATCGACAACGAGTTCGGCGCCGGCGACGGCCCCCAGACGCTGGAGGCCGGTGCGTCGCTCACCGGCGGTCGGCGCGCGGAGAGCTTTCGCAACCGTGCTCTGTTCTTCGCCGAGCTGGCCGAGGCCCTCGCCGCCGTCCACGAGCACCACATCGTCCACCGCGACGTGAAGCCGCGCAACGTGCTGATCGGCAACGACGGGCGGCCGCGCATCACCGACTTCGGCACGGCGCGGGCCCTGGATCGACTGGGCAGCACGCAGACCCACGAGCGCGTCGGCACGCCGCGCTACATGAGCCCCGAGCAGATCAACCCGGACCTCTACGCGATCGACGGACGCAGCGACGTCTTCTCCCTGGGCATTTGCCTCTATGAGGCGCTTTCAGGCGTGCATCCCTTCGAGGCCGACTCGGCCCAGTTGATCCAACACAAGGTGCTGCACGAGCGGCCCACGCCCCTCTCGCACATCGTCACGCGCCTGCCGGCGGACCTGGGCACGATCTGCTCCACCGCGCTCGAGAAGGTCCGCGACGAGCGCTACGCGTCGATGGCGGACTTCGCCGCGGACCTGCGCGCCTTCGCCGAGGGGCGCCCGATCCGCGCGCGGCGTCCCGGCCCGGCGCGACGCGCGGCGCGTTGGGCGCGGCGCCACACCCTGCAGGTCCTGGCCGGCACGGCCCTGGCGGCCGCGGTGATCGGCCTCGTCGCCCAACGCAACTACTTCGTGGCCGCCGAGGCGCGCTGGTCCGCCGACTTCGCGGGCCCGACCACGGGAGCGGCCCAGCGCCTGGTGACGGCGACGACCGACGCCCTGGCCGGGGGCTCGGGCGCGCCGAGAGCGGCGGCGGCCGAGGTCTGCGCCCAGGTCGAACGCCTCGTCGGCCAACGGGACTTGCTGCGGAGCATCGGGGCCCCGGGGGACGCCGAGCACCTGACCTTGGTCCTCGACGGTCCCGCACGCCCCGGCGACGGGCGCGGGATGATCGCGACGTGGGCGCGACTCTCGAGCGCGCTGGAGTCGAGGGGCGCCGGCGGCGACCAATCCGATGCGCCCCTGGGTCTGGTGGCAGGGGGAGGCGAGCGCCCCGGCCGCTTCGCCCACGTGTTGACCGGAGCCGTGGAGGGCCTCGACGGGAGCGCCGAGGTACGGACTAGGCCCGCGCTCGACTTCACCCGGGTCGTGGACGACGGCGGCCGGACCTGGTGGGTCGCGACCGGCAACCCGACTCCGACTCAGTGGGCCGCGCTGACCGATGCTGACCCGGCGGGGCCACGGGCCGCCGAGGTGCGCGCGGCCATGGGCTGGGTCGACGCTCCCACCGCGGTGCTCGAGCGGGTGCCGTCGAGCGATACCGGCGCGGTCACGATCCGCGGACCACGACCGGCACTGGTCACCAGACCCTGAGTCTCGATCGTGCGGCCCGGCCGCCAAGGCTCGCGCGTCGCCAGTAGGATCTGCGGCCCATCCCGACACGCTCAACGCTCGAACCATGCCCATCGATCGCCGCTCGCTCCTGACCTCTTCCGCTGCCGCCTTCGGACTCGCGAGCCTCGGTGCCCGCGCGCGCGCGGCCGACGATCCCCGGCCGTTCACCGCGGCCCAGGACGACTACGTCGCACAGGGCCACGCCCATCGCGGCGCCTGCGTGATCGCGTCGGGCAACGGCGTCGCGGCGGTGGACCGCGCGATGGAGTTGATCCGCGCGGGCACGGACCCGCTCGATGCCGTGGTGGCCGGGGTCGGCATCGTCGAGGCGGACCCGAACGACATGTCCGTGGGTTACGGCGGGCTGCCCAACGAAGACGGCGTGGTGCAGCTCGACTCGAGCGTGATGCACGGCCCGACCCACCGCGCCGGTTCGGTGGGCTGCATCGAGGACATCATGCACCCGTCGCAGGTGGCGCTGCTCGTGCTCAAGCGCACCGACCACGTGATGATCGTCGGCGAGGGGGCGAAGCGCTTCGCCCTGGCCCACGGCTTCCCCGAGCAGAACCTGCTGACCGACCAGGCGCGCGCGGCGTGGCTGCGTTGGAAGACGCGCCTGAGCCCCGACGACGACTGGCTCGACCCCGACCAGCAGTTGCAGACCGAGGGCCAGCTCGAGATCCCCTACACCACCGGCACGATCCACGCGTCGGGGGTCACCGCCGCCGGGGACATCGGCTGCGTCACGACCACCAGCGGCCTGTCCTGGAAGATCCCCGGCCGCGTGGGCGACTCCCCCATCGTCGGCGCGGGCATGTACTGCGACAACGCCTTCGGATCGGCCGGCGCCACCGGCCGCGGCGAGGCGGTGATCCAGTCCTGCGGGGCCTTCTCGATCGTGCGCGAGCTCGAGAACGGCCTGGCGCCCACGGACGCCTGCCTAGCGGTGCTGAAGCGCATCGCCGACCGCACGCGGCGGCCGCATCTCTTGAACGAGAAGGGCGAGCCGAACTTCAACGTGAGCTTCTACGCGGTCCGCAAGGACGGGGCCTGGGGCTCGGCCTCCATGCGTCCGGGGGGCTCGTTCGCGGTTCACGACAGCGCCGGCAGCCGCCGGATCCAGTGCGTGTCGCTGTTCCAGAACTGAGCCCGAGGCTGTAGCCCCGTTATCGGCGCGGCTTGGCAGGCTAGGTGGCGAGGGGATGTCGCTCGCGCCCCCCCGCGCCGGCGGCACTCCCCCGTCAACTGAAAGGGGACGCCATGCTTCACATCGCTCGCTACGCGATCTTGGTCGCGATCGCCGCGGCCACCCAACTCGGCACCGCTGCGGCCCAGGGCCCGGCCCAGGCTGCCGCCCAGCCCGCGACCTTCACCGGGGTGATCGAATCCCTGCCGGGGCCGGGCCCCTGCAACGACGCCAAGTACTACCTGAAGTGCTCCGGTCCCCTGGCCGGGTCCCAGGACGGAATCCACGTCAGGAGCCTCACCGTCGACCTGTCGCCGTTCGTCGGCCAGATCATCCAGTACACCAGCACCTACACACCCGGCCCCTGCGCGAGCCTGTCGGTGCTGACCGCGCAACTGCCCCAGGCCACGCTGGTGAAGTGCGGCAACGCGGTGCCCGGCTGCCCGATGCGCCTGCGGGTCGGCCCGAGCGGTGAGATCGGCCAGTGGTCGCTGTATTACTCGCTGGCGCCGGCGTTCCTACCGATCCTGCCGGACGCGACGCTGTTGATCTCGAACCCGCAGTTCCTGGCCGCCGGGCTCCTGTTCGGCGACACCGCAACCTTCGACTTCACGGTCCCGTCGGGCCCCTCGGTCACCGGCCTCAGCATCTGGTTCCAGGGCACCCGCCAGAGCATCGGCCCGGTCGGTCCGCTGCGCCTGACCAACGCCGAGTGCCTGACGATCCTGGGCCCCTCGCCGCCCTGCTTCGAGCCGGGCTGCTGAGAGCCGCGGGTAGGCGTTCGTCAGGTGCCAGGCACAAAACCGCTGCCCTAGGCGGCGGTCTTGTGCCTGGCACCTGACGTCCGCCTAACCGCTCCCCACGTCATTCCGTCACTCCCGCGAGCCCGAAGCGCTGGTCGAGCAGCGCGAGGAATCCCTCTTCGCGCATCGCTCCAAGGGCCGCGTCGACTTCCTTCCGCAGGTTCGGATCGTCCGGCCGCAGGGCGATCGCGTAGCGCTCTTCGGCCAAGGGCTCCTCGATCCACGTCAGGCGCGGATTCTCCCGCGCCAGGTCCCGCGCGTCGGGGCCGTCCATCACCGCCGCCGCGATTTCGCCAGCGAGGAGCCGATCGACGCTGGTGTCGCCCTTCTCGCTGGCTACTGCGATGGTCGAGTTGGGCAGGCACAGGCGCACCGCCCGCTCCGACGTCGTGCCCGCGCCGGCGGCGACCGCCTGCCCGTCGAGCTCGTCCAGGGTCCGCGGCTGGCCGTCGCCGACGCGCACCAGGGCCAGGACGTCCGTGACAAAGTAGGGCTCGCTGAAGGGCACCCGCGCCTCGCGCTCGGGCGTGACGCCCATGGTCGCGACCACCGCGTCGACCTCGCAGTCCTCCACTGCGTCCAAGAGCTCGTCGAAGGGCAGCTGGCGCCAGATCAGCGGTCGTCCGAGCCGGCGGGCCAGCTCCCGCGTCATCTCCACGTCGCGCCCCACCGGCGGCAGGGCCCCCTCGCGCGAGGCGAATGGCGGGTTGGCGAAGTCGCAGCCCACCACCAGGGGCGGGCCCGGGTAGAGGTCCGACTCGCTGCGGGGCGAGCTGCAGGCCAGGGAGCAGGCGACGGCGGCGGCGATCAGGGCGACTCGAAGCATCGGCTGAAGATAGTGGGAGCCGGGCGCGAGGGCACCACCCCGCCGCGGGCCGAGCCCGGCGCATCCGATCCCGCCGGCCGAGCGAAGGCCCACACATGGCCTTCGCGAACTCATCCCACGCACCCCGAACCCCGCTCCTGGCCGGCCTCCTCGGCCTGCTCGGCTGCGCCTCCCACCCGCCCCTGCCCACGGTCTCGAGCGTCGACCTGCCGCGCTTCATGGGCGACTGGTACGTCCAGGCCCACATCCCGGCCGGCTCGGAGAAGAAGGCCTACAACGCGGTCGAGTCCTACGCCCTGGGCGACGACGGCCGCATCCTGACCAGCTACGTCTTCCGCAAGGGCGCCTTCGACGGCCCCCTGAAGACCATGGAGCCCGTCGGCTTCGTGCGCGACGACGCGACCAACGCGACGTGGGGCATGCGCTTCCTCTGGCCCTTCGAAGCCGAGTACCTGATCGCCTGGCTCGCGGACGACTACAGCGCGACGATCGTCGCCCGCACCAAGCGCGACTACGCCTGGATCATGACCCGCAACCCCGAGATCGCAGACGAGCGCCTCGAGGCCCTCGAGCTGCGCCTGGCCGAGATGGGCTACGACCCCGCAGACCTGCGCCGCGTCCCCCAGTCCTGGCCCGACGCGGGGCACCCGGCGAGCGACGCCGGCGGCGACCTGGCGCACTGGACCCGGGACCACTGACGTTATCGGGCACACGCCGGCCAGGCGACTCGACGCATCTCGCCCGCATCGGTCACCAGGACTCGCGCCCATTGCGTCCAACTCATCAGCGGGCGACGCCTCTGCTTGCCCACTGCCTCTCGTCGCCATCGCCGGCTCTCAACTCTGGGCGAACGCCCCTTCTGACCCCGGCACATGGCATTCCAAAAGGGCGCAACCCCAGTCTAGCCATCGCTACCTTCGAGCCAGCCCGACGGCAGGACAGTCGGCTCAGGCGGGCCGAATGAGGTGACGATCGAGACCGACTCACTCGTCTGCGCTCCCCGCAGGGTCACGCGCAGCGCCGACTCGCTTTCGAACAACACCTCGAAGCCGTCAACGGTACCCGTCGCCAGATCGAAGCCGGTCCCCCTTACAAGCGCAGAGACCTTCTCCCCGGCAAGGTCTGCAACGTGAACCTGCGGAAGAACGGTCATCGACGCTCTCGAGTGCCGCCCGTCAACCTGATCACCAAAACGCAGGCTTGCTCGCGCATACGGTTCCAGCCGGAGCTCCTGCAACGAAGGCCCGGGGTCGGCATTGACAGTGCGATCGACCATTCTGAGGGTCGGTGGGTGCACCGTCGCTGTGAACTCCCCGGCAGCCACGAGGAAGTAGAGCGTGCGATCGCTGGGCACAGACTTCGACAGTGGGACAAGGCGGCTGCCGCACCCCACCGGACTTAGCGTCACGGCTGTAGCACGCGCCACCTCGGAACCAGAGAGCTGCACGACTAGGTCACTAATCCGAATCTCGGGCAGGACATAGCTCTCGATACCCTCCACGATTACCAGAGTCTCGGAGTAAGCGAGTTGCGGGATGACCAGGCAATACTCTCCCGGAAACAGACCAGTCGGTTGATTCCGAAACACACAACTTGCCCCATCGGGCCCAACCTGCACCTCCGAGCCGATGAACTTGTGCAGAACAGGCATCTGGCCTGCCGCGATCGCAGCTGAGTCCGCCGTGTCCAAACGAACGGCCAGGGGCTGATCGAGCATTCGTTGAAGATCCACGATCCGCCGATCAAATCTCAGCTCGACCGCTGCGGCGACCGGCTCAGGCGCTGCCCTCCCATCGAGCTGAATAGCCTGCGAGTTCATCTCCACCGCCTGCAAGACGAACTCCCGTATTGCCAGGGACTCGCCAGAAGGGGGCAGCGACAGATTGACCGCGACACTCGCGACCGGGAGTCCATCGAACTCGAGATTGGCGAACCATCGAACGTCAGTGAAGGCCGTCCGGTCACGCTTCCAGTCCGTCAGGAGCACAGCAGCGGCACCCAGCACGGGCTCCCCTGCGCCCGGCCTCGTTACGACGACGTCCACCTTTCCGGGCCGCGTCGGAGACGTCAATCGCAACGAAAGCCCGGTCGACGGCTCCAAGGTGAGCTTGCGAGTGCTGGGGAAGTTGAGTGGACGCTGCGGCTCGACATCGAGAGGCACAGCGCCATCGGCACTGATGCGAAACGAAGAGGAAAAGTCGGACTCCCACGGCAGCGCAAAGAGCGCACCCGCAACCCGCAGCGTGCCGAAGTAGCGGTCACCGACTCCGAAGCCGCCATCGCGGTAATTGCGAATCGCGATCTCACCTTCAGAATCGCCAACCGAATAGAGAGACGGGCTGCCAACTGCGACGTCGATAGTGCGCACCCCGTCGTCGAAAGCAGCATCGCCGAGATCCAAGCACACCTGAGGGTATGTGAACGTCTGCCCCGCAATCTCGATCGCTCCCAAGAAAATTCGGGTGGCCCCAACCTCCAATCCAACCTTCTCGGCGGGGATTCGAATCTCGCGCCCAAGGATCGGCGCCAACTCGACAGAAGCCCCGGGAGCGTCGACCGCATACTCGGCGACGCCGGGGCCGTCCTCCAGCAGCCGCTTCGCCTCGCGAACCCCTTCAAGTCGAATCCGCAGTGGCCCTCGCCCCTCGTCGCCCATCAAGACTGCGCGACGGCTCTCCGCCGACGACAATGGACTCGACAGAGCTGAGACACGATCGCCGCGTTCCGACCGCGTCGGAGCTGACTCTGCGATTGCCGCTTCCGGCTTGTGTGGCACCCGTGTCAGGTAGAGCGCCGTGAGAATGGCGACTATCACGCAGGTTGCTCCCACGGCCATGCGCCGTCGACTGGTCCGATCCGGCACGGCCACGTGAAGATCCAAACAGGTCTCCGTCAGTTCAGATTGCCGACGAGTCATTTAGTCCGTTCCGCTCGCCGGGCGAACTTGCGCGAATCTCGGAGCGATTGGCCGGATGACCACATGCCCGACAGGCGGACGATCAGCCTCACGCTTCGATTATCCTAGGGCAGTTCGCGCAAGTTACGGCAACTTGGCCCTGGAAGCTCCCCGTTGCGCACAGCTGCCCGGTGCTTGGATCGACGAAGATGTCATCGATGGTGAATGCGTCGAGCGGAACAGGCCCTGTACCGGTCTTTGCACAGCGAAAGGGAACACCATTGACATCCTCACATTCCTCGGCGCATTGCGTACCTGCCAGAGCAGCACTTGACATGGCCGCGGCCGCCTGGCCGATGATATCCGGGCCGCAGAACAACAGGGGGCCGCTGTTCAGCTCGACGAAGGTGGACTGGTTGCAGGGGAGCACTGTCTGTCCAAAGGACTGCGATGTCACGGTGAGGACGACGATCGAGGTGATGATTGCCTTCAACAATTTCTTGCACTCCTGCAGTTTCAGTGGAAGCCGGTGGGCACGGCACAGGTCGTTCCGGACTGTTCCGTGGGTGAGATGCGACGGGTAGGCGCAACGGTTGCCGAGCCTCAGTTCTCCCGTCGCGCGTGCGCTCGAACCTATCACTTCGGGACCCTGGGCCTGGGCCTGGGCCTAACCCGTGGCTTCGGTTCGGGTTAAGGCGCCCCAAAGTTCTGGCGTTCCCGCTCCTTCGATCGATGGTTCTTGGCCCCATCCGGTAGACCACCCACGGGTCGTAGCGGCGGGGGCAGCCAACGAGGATGACAGCCTTGAACGACCGGATGCGGGGGGCCTCGCCCGTCGAAGATTCCTCGGTACGGCCCGCGATCCAGGGGAGCGTCGAGCGGCAGAGGATCGAACCGGGCGACCGCGATCCGCGCGCCCTTCCTGGGGGCTTGAGAGGCCAGCCCGGGCGGCATTGCAGGAACGAGGGCCTTCTGAGGTCTCGCGGCTTCCACTAGAGGTGCAGGAGAGCCGGATTTCTCCGCCCGCACCAAGCGCGACTACGCCTGGATCATGACCCGCAACCCCGAGATCGCAGACGAGCGCCTCGAGGCCCTCGAGCTGCGCCTGGCCGAGATGGGCTACGACCCCGCAGACCTGCGCCGCGTCCCCCAGTCCTGGCCCGACGCGGGGCACCCGGTCACTGCAGCAAGCGGCGACCTGGCACGCTGGACTCGGGCTCACTGACGAAATCGAGCGCTCGACCGACCGCGGAGCGATGCACCGCTAGACTTCAATCCGTCGATTCGGAGCCGCGAGGGCTCCTTCGCGATTCGGAGTCCTTGCCATGACCCATTCCGTCGACGGCCGATCGATCGCGAGTACGTCGTCTGGCATTCGCGATCGAAGGCGCCTCGGCGCGGGGATCCTCACCGCGCTCGCCAGCGCAGGAACGACCGACCGCACCGGTCGCATGCCGGGCGCTCGCGGGATCGTCTTCTTGGCGTTGGTGGACCTCTTGTTGGTGGCGTTGCACGGCCCCTTCATGGGTGAGGTTGCGAGCTTCCTCGCCGCGCTGATCACGGCGGGCGCGCTGTTGGCCCTGAGCCTCGCCGCGCAAAGGGCCGCGCGATCGGATCCCCACGCGCCGGCGACGGAGTTCGCCCGCGGGGTGCTGCTGTTCGCTTTTGGGCTGGGGACGCTCTCGATCTTCGCGGAGAACTGGGGCTTCGTACCGATCGGAACGGGGGCCCTGATCCTCGGCGCCCATGCCATGGGCTCGCTCCGTGTCGATGGCGGACCGGTGTCGCTGCGGCCCGGGGCGCGGACGTCGCTCGTGATCCTGGCCCTCTACGGGGCGGCCGTGGCCAGCAATGCCCACGGCTTGCGGGGCAAGGTGCGGATGGTCGCCGACGCCGGCCTGGCGCGCGCGATCGGCGCGGTCGGCGCGGGCAGTCAGGCGGTGTCGACCTCCGCTTGGAACGTCGACATCTTGGCCTCGGAGGCGGGCGGCCAGCGAGTGCGCGAGGCCCTGGATCGGACGACCGCAGGGCGCGACAGCCGCGTCCTCGGCGACGCGCTCATTCGCGACAGCCTGGGGCTCTCCGTCGGACCGACGAACGACGTCGCCGCCGAGCCCTTGGTCCAACCGACGGGTGCCGATAGGACCTGGCCCGATTGGACCCCGCGGGGGCCCTCCGACCCCCGGTCCGCCGTCCGCGTGTGTGACCTCTTGATTCGCGCAGGCCTGGACGGGGATGCGGGCCAGGCCCCGATCCTGGCCGAGAGGATCCATGCCGCCGCCGCGCGGGCCGACAACCTGCTCGCCCTGTGGTACTGGAACCGGGCCCTGGAGCTGTTGGGTGAGGAGCTCGACGCCGAGCTGGTCCGCACGCGCCTGCTCGAGACCTGGACCCCCATCGGTGGCGGCTTCGCCCGGCTGAAGCTCGACGTCCCGCGCCCCGATGTGGTCTGGGTCCGATTCGGCCCCCACACCGACGAGACGGTCGGCGCCCTGCTGCTGATGCGGAAGTTCGGCGTTCCGGAGGGGATCGACCTCGAGCTCGTGCGCGACCGCCTCTACCGCACCGCCCCCATCTCGTTCCTGCACGGAGTCGGGGACGACGACCTGCTCGCCGGAACGGGTCTGTGGATCCTCGCGCACGAACTCGACATCGGTGGCGTCCCCGACTGGCTGCGCTGGCTACCGGGCCTATTGGTGGCCATCGCCGCGCTCGTCGCCGTTCGAATCCCCGCGCGCGCAGGCATTGGCCGCAGCCCCACCTGAACCGATGCGCCGCAAGTCGTACGACCTTCAAGACCGGCGCAATCGATCCCCTACCTGCGACGAACCCGTCCTGAACTCCAGCCAAGCTCACGCCAGAGGATGAGTAGACAGGGACATGAACGGGGCACATGGTGGGGTGCAGCGGGCGTCGCGGTTGCCCTGCTGATCCTCGCGGTGACGGCTCTCCTGCTGGGTCGTTCGCGCATGGATCGGCAGCTCGACGCCGCCGTAGCCACGGACGTCGCCGACGCCGAGGTCGCGGAGCTGCCTCGCGAGGTCTCGGAGCCCGGGGAACGACCCGTGGAGCGGCGGCGGCCGACCTCGGGCGAAGTGGCAGCCGAGGCGGAGCTCGAACCGCTCCGGATCGACATTCGATCGCGCACGAGCCTCGATGTCCCCACGACTGTCGTCATGACCATCGTCGACGACTCCCACGGTTCGAGCCGCTCCATGCCCTGCCGCCACGCTCCCCATGCGCCGGCCTCTCGGTTCGAGGTCCCGAGTGGCGCGACTGAGTTGACGTCGACCGAGAGGGCCGTGTTCTGGTTTCGGCGCGGCGCGGAGGTCCTGGCCAGTGATCGGCTCGATGGGCCGGCCTTGCATGGCATGGCGCCGCTCGGCGGCGTCGAGGTGAACCGAGTGCAGGGCGGCCTGCACGTGCGGACCTTCGATGCCGTCGACCGGGCCAGGGTCATGGATCCCGAGGTGACGCTGACCGCCGTCGATGACCTGGTGATGATCGACTCGGCGGGTCACGAGCTCGCGCGCGCGGAGACCTCGGGCGAGAAGCGCCCGGAGTGGTCCCGCTGGCAGGTTCAGGTTCATCCGCGCGTGCCCATCTCGGCCGAGTTCGAAGTCTCCGCTCCGGGCTACCGACCGCGACGGATCCGGCACGCCGCGGCAGGTGGGGACAAGCCCGAGTTCCTCGACGTGACCCTCGACGCCCTGAACCCGCACGAGCGCTCGGTCGAGCTCGAGGCCGCAGGCCTTCCGGCGTCGGTGCGTGAGTTGAACTTCGAGATCCGCCTGGGGGATGACGAGCGTTGCGAGGCGACGATGGGCGCGATCGTGCTGCACCGCTCCGAGTCGGGGACCTTCACGGGCAGCGTCAGGACCGGCGGCCAGGACTACGCTCAGTTGCGGTGGCAGACCGAGTTGCTGGACACTGCGGAGCGCGACGACTCCGGCTTTCGATTCCGTGCCATGGCGACCACCGTCGCGATCTCCGACCTCGGCCCCTGGGGTCCACTCGGGACGCCCGGCGCCTCGGCCGCGAGGGTGACCGGATCAACCCGGTTCTTCGGAACTTGGATGCGGGCCGGCCTGGCCGACGGTCAGTGGTTCCTCTTGAGCAGCCTCGGCACTCGCCATGCGGCCTTCAAGATCGAGTGGCCCGCGGAACGGCCCGGCGAGCCAGACGGCGTCGCGATCGTGCCCGTGGCTGCCGGTTCACACCGCGTCGTCGATTCGTCCACGGGTGTCCACGTGGAAGTACGGCTCGAAGACCTTCAAGCCTGCCTCGACCTGCTCGGACCCGACGCCAAGCTCGTCGTCGCACTCGCGCCGAGAGGGCTGAGTTTCCATCCAGGGTGGCGACGCACACTGGAATCGGAGGCGACCCGCATCGAATACGAACTCCTTCCCGGCGAGTACCGCGCGAACCTCCTCGACGCGACGGCGCTGAACGACAAGGACCTTCCTGGGTCGACGGTCGCCTTCCGCGTGCCGGAGGAACCCGCCGGGCCTATCGTCGTGCGAGTCCCGACGCCTACCGGGCCGGCCCGTTGACCTCGAGGACTCTCAGCCATCGCACCCATGCCCAATCGTCCAAAGATCAAGCTGCTGCTCGCGATCTGCGCGGCCGCCCTCGCCGCGATCGTTCTGTGGGCGGCGGTGAACGAGCGAGAGCCTCATGCAGACTTCGCTGCCGACGATTCCATCGGCCTCGTCGCCTTGGACCCGGCGATGCAGATCGATCATCTGCGGGCCGTGGCGCTGACGACCTTCGACGCCGACGGGCGGGTGATCCGTACGGTCCTCTGCCCTCCGATCGAGCCGGGGCGACCGGGGCCGTTCGCGGTGGACCTGGACGAGTTCGACCTGCAGGAGGGCGAGACGGCGCGGGTCTGGTTCGGTTGGCTCGGCGGTTTCCCCCAGGCGGAGATCCGACCGAGCGACTTCGCGGGCAGCTCGGCTCCGCTGGTGCCGACTTTCGAGGTCCGTTGGAGCGCACCTCCCTTCAAGTTCGTCTCGGCACTCGACGGCTCGCCGCTCTACCCGCGGACGACGATCCTCGAGCTCGACGGCCGTCCGCTCGAGCTGCCGGACGGCGAAGCGGTCGCGGAGGACTCGATCCCCTTCGGTCGGTCACCGAAGATGGAGGCCACGCGCGACTCCCTGCTCGACGACTTCTCGCGCTGGGGTCTGCTCGGCCCCCCATTCGAATGCCCGACCGAGATCCTGGTCGAGGCGGACGGCTACGCACCGCGGCGAGTCTCCATCCTTGCCGGCGACGTCGACGCGCAGGACCCCGTCACGACGTTGGAGCTCGAGCCCCTCGAGGGTTGGCGCCACACCCTGTCGCTCGGCATCGCGGGGATCCCCGACCGGGTGCAAGAGCTTCTGTTCGAGATCGCGCCGAACGGCGAGGAATCCCCGATCAGGCGCGAGCATCTGACCCTTGCTCGGGGCCCCGGCGGGCGGTTCGAGGGCGCGTTCGCAATCGCTCCCGACCGACGGGGGACCCTGCACTGGAGCTGGTGGCCCCTGGCCTCGCTCGACCAGGGTGCCGAGACGCGCCTCGAGCTGGTCGCGACCAGCGTCGTCCTGCCCCCTGGCAACCCCTGGGGCTCGGACGAGATCGGCGCCGACGACGGCCGCCGGGTATCCGTTCACCGGGGTGATCGGGACGCTCGCGAGCCGGCTCGAGAGCTCGAGGGCGCCTGGTACGCCGTCGCGTCAACCGGCGAGGGCCCGGTCTACTTCGAGGTCGAGTGGCCGAACGCCGAGGTGCTCGCCATCGGGGTCCGCGAGGGCGAGCAGCGCAGGCTCGAGAGTTGGACGCGGTGTGAGGTCTGGTTCGAGCTCGAGTCTCACCGGGAGAGCATCGCGTTGCTAGGCAATCGCTACGCGGGCTCGCTGGAGGTTCGGCCGCCGTTCCTTCCGACCCTGGATGCGAACTGGCTCGAGCTGCACCGCGGGCGCAGCACCTACGCCCTGTCGTTGCTCCCGGGCGACTGGGTCGCGACCCTCGGCGAGTCGACCGACGGGGACTTCCGAGCGCTCCCCGGCACGCGGGTCGAGTTCACGGTCCCGAGCCCGGCCCCCGACTCGCTGACGGTCCAGGTACCGGTCGCGACGGGTCCGCCCCAGTAGCGGCCGGCTGCGCCGGTTCTTGCCCGCCTTGCTCCCCTTCGAATCGATGCTTCACTTTCAACCGGACTACCTGGTGTCCATCGGCCTGTCCATGGCGGTGGCCAGCTTCGTGCTGGGCCTGACGCCCAACTGGCTGCACGCACTCTCCGCCGCGAACGAATCCCGTCCACGCCTCTCGCCGCGACAGGGGACGGCGCTCCTCGCGGCCGCCTGCGTGCTCCCCACCGCAGCCCGCATCGGTGCCCTGGAGCTCGGGCTGGGCGATCTCGCGGGCGCGCTCTTCTTCGCGACGGCGGCCCTGCTCCTGATCGGTTTCCGCGCAGCCCTGCCCCCCGCCGCGACCCTTCCGGAGCGCAAGGCGCTGGGCCTCTTCCTCCTGCCGTTGGTACCCATCGCGCCCGACTTCCTTGCGCCGATGGGCTCCCGCTGGTCGGTCGAGCACCTGAGCCTCCTGGCGAGGCTGGCGATTCCGACGGGCGTGATCTTCCTGATCCCGCTGGTGCGCTGGCGCTTCGGCGACGAAGCGGAGCGCGAACGCGGCCGGTACGGTGCGTGGGTCACCCTGTGGCTCGGTCTGCCCGGGGTCCTGATCTGTGCGTTCCTGTTCGGTCGGGTCGTGGGCGTTTGGCCCGGGGATCTGACAGGTCGCCTCGGAGACCCCGAGGCCACCCGTTGGTCGACCCTCGGCCTGGCAGCAACAGCCCTGGGTCCGGAGCGCTTCGGCGAGCTCGATCTCGACGCCTGGCGAGACGAGGCCGCGGGGTACCGCGCGGAGGGCGGCACCAACATGTGGATCGACGAGGCCCTGGTCCGCACGGGCCTGTTCGACGACGGGGACGCCGAGCGCTGGCTGGGCGAGGCCGGTCGCTCCGCGCGCACTTTCTCGGGCGCGCATGCGGGGGTCCCGTTGATGGCCGACGATCTGGTCGAGCTTGCCGCGCGCTCTCGCCTGGGCCGGATCGACGCGGTCGAGCGACAGCGGATCCTCGCTCGCCTCGACGAGTGCGTGTCCGAGCCGCCGAGTTTCATGGAGCTCGAGTCGGCGCGACGCGCGACCCTGGCCGCGCTGCTCCTGGGCGACGCCAGCTTCGGCCAGCGGCACGCCGATGGGTTGCACGAGCTGCTCGTCGAGGGCTGGTCGTCGTCGGCCGATCGCAACAAGGGTGGCTTCGGGGGTTGGCACACCGACGAGGAGACCGGCCTGCGCGAGCTCCACACCTCACTCGATGCCACGGCCGACGCCCTGTGCCTGATGGAGCAGGTCGGGGTGCCACCACAGGTCGACGTCGAGCTCCTCGCCCGCCACCTGCGCCGCGGGCGAATCGCGACCATCCGCTGGAAAGTCGGAACTGGGGAGGTCGTCGCGGCCCTATGCCTGGCTCACCTGCAACGCCTGACCGACTACCCGCAACCGGCGGTGCCGCCCTGGATCCTGCGCGAGTCCGCCCTGTTGGGTTTCGCAGCCTACGCCGCCGTAGCGGCCTCGCTCCTGAGGCGATCCTTGCGGGGTGCCTGAGAGCTCGGTCGGACTCTCCAGCGCCCTCGGCAGGATCCAGCGCCATCCGACACGAGCCGCCCGGATTTATCCCGGTTTCCCGTGGGATCCTCCGCGCCGGCGACAATCCCCCTCGATGTCCCCGCGCCGACTCCAAGCCCAGGGCCCCCAGGCTGTCCTCGGGGAGCCCGACCTCGACGACCTGATGGAGCGCTTCCGCGGGCCGTTGATCGGCTTGCTCAAGGCCTGGCGGGCGGCGGAACCGGTGGAGCTGGCCCAGGACGTGTTCGCGGAGGCCTGGATCTCGCGCGGTCGCTTCGCCGGAGATTGGGGCGCGTCCGACCAGGTCGGGCCTTGGCTGCGGGGCATCGCCTGGAACCTGTGCGCCGCGGCCGGGCGGCGGCGGGAGCGCGGCGGGGCGCCCCTCGAGTCCGCCCCGGAGCCGGCGGCGCCCGCCGAGCCGGCGGACGATTCGTCCACCCACCTGCGCGCCGCCATCGACCGCCTGCCCGGCGAGCTGCGCGCCGCGGTGCTGATGCACTACCTGGAGCGCACCCCCGTGCGCGAGGTCGCCGCCCTCTTGAGCGTGACCGAGAAGACCATCGAAGGGCGCCTGTACCGCGCCCGCAGGGAGCTCGCCCGACTGTTGGAAGCCGACGCCGCCAAGGAGGCCACGCGATGAGCGCGCCCGAGACCGACCTGATCCCCGACGAGCGGATCGAGCAGGCGCTCGCGCCCGAGCGGCCGGAGCCGGGTGACTTCGCGGCCGGGGTCCGGGCGCGGATCGCCGAGCGCGAGAGCGCCGGTGCATCCGACTGCCCGCCGGCCTTTCTGAGCGCGCCACTCGAACAAGCGCCGTCGTCGAACCCCGACGGCCGCCCGCTGCCCACCTGGCTGCGCCGCGCCGCCGCGATCCTGCCCCCCGGCGTGATCGACATCGCGCTGCTCGGCAAGTTGAGCCCCGCGGTCGGCGGCGCGGCGAAGACCGCGCCCGCTTGGCTGTGGATCGCGGCGCCCTGGGCGATCCTGCTCGTGGCCGCCGCCAGCCTGGCCGGCGCCATGCGGCTGACCTCGACCCTCAGCGCGGCCAACTCGGCGGGCCTCTTGCGCCGTGGGAACCGCAACTTGGCGACCCGCGGCCCGGCGGCGATCTTCTCCGCGTTGCTGTTCCTCGCGCCCTTCGGCTTGCTGCTCTTCGCGATCTTCCACAGCCAATGGGACCTGGTCGGCTTCGTGTTCCTGCTCCTGGCCGTGGGCGTCGCCGCCGCAGCCCTGTCGCTCAGCCGAGCGGGGATCGCGGACCGCACCACGGTGGCGACGGTGGTCCGAGCGGGACTGGGTCAGTTCGTGGGCATCGCCTTCATGCTGCCGATGATGCTGCAGGGCCACGCGGGACCCCTGACCACCTACGGCCTGCCGCCACTGCTGGTCGTGAGCCTGGTCGGCATCGGTCTGATGGGCGATCGGCCCATGCGCCGACGCGCCAGGTGGGCCGGACCCTTCATGCTGCTCCTCGCGGTCGCGTTTCCACTCCTGGCCAACTACGCGATCGAGGTGCCCTTCGGCCGCGACGTGGCCGAACTCGAGCAATGGGTGGAGGATTTCGACGAGCCCACGTCCGCGCTGATGGAATGGGCCGCGCTCGGTCACGCCCGCGAAACCCTGGGCCCGGAGCGCTTCGACCGGCTCGACACGAGCCGCGCGGCCGAAGCCATCCAGGTGTTGCCGCCGAAGCGCGAACGACTGCACCCGATGACCGCGCTGGGGGCCTGGCGCTGCGGCCTGTTGAACGACGAGGACCTGATCGACTATCGACGCACCGAACTGTTGATCCGGAACGACCTGCGCGACGGTTCGGTGAAGAGCTACCTGCGTGATTCCGATCTGCTCGAGCTGGTGGCCATGCACGCCGACGGCTCTCTGACCGACGAGCGCTTGGCCGTCTTCCGGGCCGGAGTCGAAGACGCCCTGCCGGAACCCGGGACTTTCGGCGCGGTGACCAAGGCTCGCATCGCGCTGGACTGCGCGAAGGTGCTGGGAATCGGCGACTTCGGTGAGCGCCACCGCAGTCGGATCCACGCGATCCTGTTGGCAGCCTGGTGCTCGGAGGGCACCAGCTATGCGGTCCCGGGTGGCTTCGGCAACATCGTCCAGCCTGACGGAGCCGACGCGCCGCACCTGCACCCCACCACCACCGCGACCCTCGAGGCGGTCGAGACGATGAACCGACTCGGGGCGCCCGAGGGCGTCGACCTCTCCCAGGTGGCCACCTACCTGCGCCAACAGGCCGTGCGCCCCTTTATCCAAGAGCCCCTGATCGGCGACGTGGAGGCCGCCCTGGCCCTGCACCTCATGGGCGACGCCTTCGCCCTGCCGGGCCCGAGCCTCACCGACCGTCTGCGCGCGGAGTCGATCTTCTTCGCGGCCCTGCTGATGGCCGGACTCAGCCTGTGGGTCGTCTGGCGCGCGCCGAAGGTGGCGTCGACGGAGGAAGGGCCGCTCGGAGCGTCCGGTCGGCGGACGCGAGCCTAAGCTCTTGGCCCGCGGTCGGGCGCCCTGCCCCTGCCGCGTCCGCCGAGGCTTCGACCCCATCCCGCGTCCATGCTCAGCCCTAAGACCCTGCGCGCATTCGCCGCCTTGACCGCCTGGCCCCTTGTCCTCACCGGGGCGAGCGGGGCCGTTCCCGCCCCGACCCAGGCAGCGGACGCGGAAGCAGAGGTCGCGACCGACGCACCGGCGCGCATCGCCCTCGCCGACCTCGCCCGCGTGCACCAGATCGGCTCGATCGACGTGTCGGACGATGGCTCGAAGGTGGTCTACACCGTGCGCTCGGTCCACGGCGACGTGACGGACCGCGACGGTGAGGTCGGCTACCGCACGCAACTGTGGTTCGCGGACCTGGCGGCTGGCGGCATGGCCAGGCCCCTGACCTTCGGCTCGCGCGGCGGCGATTCGCCGGCACTGAGCCCCGACGGCAACACCCTGGCCTTCGTGCGCAGCGGCGACGAGGGCAGAGAGGGCGCGGGCAGCCGCCAGGTCTGGCTCCTGTCCCTGACCGAGCCGGGCGAGGCGCGCCAGTTGACCGAGCTCGAGCACGGCGCCTCGTCGCCCCAGTGGTTCCCCGGCGGCGAGAGCCTGTTGGTCACCAGCTCCGTGCCGGAGTCGAAGCTCGAGGGCCAGCCGCCCTTCGACTACGAGCGGCCCGGGCGCGTGTTCGGCGACGCCAAGGCCAAGGACGATCAAGAGGACGAGGCCGCCGAGGAGACCGCAGCCGAGGACGACGCCAAGGGCGCGCCCGACGCCGACCTCGACACCCTGCGCCGCTTCCTCGACGGCGAAGAGGACGACGACACCGCGAGCGTGCTGTTCGACCTGGACTTCCTGGGCGAGCAGGGCCTGGCCGGCGAGGCGCGCTACGCGCACCTGTTCCGCGTGGACGCCACTTCGGGCGAGGCCACCGAACTCGCCGGCGGTTGGCGCGGCCACGGGGGCGCGCGCATCGCGCCGGGCGGCGACCAGATCGCCTTCGTCGGCCTGCCGCCGGTGACGACCCATCCCGATCGCATCCAGCGCTCGTCGATCTGGCTAATCGACGCGTCGGGCGGCGAGCCGCGCCTGTTGGTCGACGACCAGGACTGGTCCTTCGGCAGCCCGCGCTGGTCACTCGACGGCGAGACTCTCTACTTCACCGCCGACGACGAGCGCGAGCCCACCTACGCCCAGACCGAGCTGGCCAGCATTCCCGCCGCCGGCGGCGCGTGGTGGCGGCTGCTTCCGAAGCACGATCGCGACGTGCAGGGCCTGCACGTGGTGCCCGCGGCCGGGGGCGGTGAATGGGTCGTTTTCTCGAGCCCCTCCGAGGGCCAGCAGATGACCTGGGGCCTGTCCCCTGCCGGCGAGCTGGTGCAGACCCTGGATCGGCCGGGCGCGGTGCTGTCCTTCGAAGCCACGCCCGAGGTCCAGGTCTACGCCCTGTCCACGGCGGACAACCCCGGCGAGCTCTTCGCCGTGGGCCCCGAGGGCGAGCGGTGCATCTCCGCGCACCACAGCGATTGGCTGGCCGAGACCGAGGTCGCCCCGGTGCAGTGGCGCTGGACCGAAGCGCCCGACGGCACGCGCGTGCAGTACTGGGTCATGCCCCCCATCGGCGCCGTGGCCGGCGAGCGCTACCCCACCGTCCTCTCGCTGCACGGCGGCCCGATGGTCATGTGGGGCCCCGGCTCGTTCAGCATGTGGCACGAGTGGCAGTGGTTCTGCTCGCGGGGTTACGGCGTGGTCTACCCCAACCAACGGGGCTCCAACGGCTACGGCTTCGCCTTCCAGAAGGGCAACTACCAGAACTGGGGAGCGGGGCCCTGCTCCGACGCCCTGGCCGCCATGGACGCCGCCGCCGCGGAGTTCGATTGGATCGACACCGATCAGCTCTTCGTCACCGGTGGCAGCTACGCGGGCTACCTGACGGCCTGGATCGTCGGGCACGACGACCGCTTCAAGGCCGCCGTCGCCCAGCGCGGCGTGTACGACCTGGCGACCTTCTTCGGCGAGGGCAACGCCTGGCGCCTGGTGCCCTACTGCTTCGGCGGCTACCCCTGGGAGCCGGCGACGCGCGAGATCCTGGACCGCGAGTCACCGTTCACCTACGTGGCGGACATCCACACGCCGCTACTCGTCATGCACGCGAGCGAGGACCTGAGAACGGGCGTGAGCCAGTCCGAGATGCTCGTTCGCGCACTGAAGGTGCTGGAGCGGCCGGTTGAGTACGTGCGCTACCCCGGGTCGGGTCACGACCTGTCGCGCACCGGCGATCCGCACCAACGGGTGGATCGGCTGGGGCGCATCTACGAGTTCTTCGAGCGCTACCGCAGCGGGGAGTAGTCGTCGGGCGGGTGGTGGCGGGGCGCAGGGCGGCGCGGGACGTACGGTGGCGGGACCATTTGTCCCAACGGCGCGCAGCAGCGCCGGCGTCGCCGGCGCTGCTGCGCGCCGTTGGGACAAATGGTCCCGCCACCGTACGTCCCGCGCCGCCCTGCGCCCCCTCCCCCCGACTACCAGCGCGACTAGTTCTGCCGCTCCAGCGCCCCCATGTCGGGGACCTTGCCGAGGAGCGGCAGGCCACTGTTCGGCGCTGACGGCGCGTCGACGAAGCGCGCGTTGCCCGCGGCGTCGAAGGGCATCGACTCCAGGATGATGCCGTCCAGATCGAGGTCGTGCCAATCGAGCCCCAGCACCGGCCCGTCCCCGGCGTCGATGCACGGTGAACCGGCCAACAGCGAGACGTCGTCGTCGGCCGTTCCCAGCACGCCGTCCACGCCGTCCGGATCGGCGAGCAGCGGGTCGGTCCCGATGTTGCCGGTGCCACCCAAGGCCCCGCTCCAGCCCTCGACGCACGAGCGCGCGATCGTGACGCCGCTGCCATCGAGCTGAGCGCCCTCGCCGCCGAGGTTCGAGCTACCGAACAGGCCCACGTTGCCCCACAGGATCGAGCCATCGATCTGCCAGGTGCCGCCGAAGTCGCCGCCGACACCGGCCAGGGGGCCCAGGCACGAGTTGTGGGTCACGGTGCAGCCCGCGAGCGTCACCTGGCCACCGGTGACGAACAGCCCACCGGCGCGTGTCGCCGCGCCATTGCCGTGCACCACGCAGCTCACGAGCATCGGCCCCTGACCGGGGTTGCCGTTGGCGAACAGCGCACCGCCCTCGTAGGCCTGGTTGCCCACCAGCCTGCAGTTGACGAAGGTCGGCGCGGCGCCGATGTCCACGTAGGCCGCGCCGCCGCGCAGGGCCACGCTGCGACGGACCGTGCAGTTAACGAAGAGCGCGTCGGCGGCCACGTACAGGGCGCCGCCGTTGTAGGCGGCGAAGTGGTCCTCGAACACGCAGTCGCGCACCGTCGGCGCGCCGAGGCAATAGAGTCCGGCGCCGCGGCACTTGTCGAACATGGCCACCACGGGATCGCACTCGGCGGACTCGTCCGCGGCGCCGCGGCGCACGGTGAAGCCGTCCAGCACCGCGAACCGGTCGACCGAAGCGGGCGCCGTGACCACGCTCCACACGTTCTCGATCAGCGTGCCACCCAGGGTGCCGTCGTCGGCGGCCAGGTCGCCGTCGAGGATCGTCGGGTTGGCCTGGGAGTCGCGCTGGGCCAGGCTCGACTCGCCGCCCGCGAAACCACCGTAGAGCCCCACATGCTCGCGCAGGCTGAAGGTCGTCTCCGGCGCCGATCCGACCGGGCCCGGGCGGTAGACGCCCTCGGCGACCCAGACTTGCCCGAACTCCGGCACCGCCGCCAGGGCTTGGGACAGGTCGTTGTACGCATGGGCCCAACTGCTGCCGTCAGCGACGCCGGTCGCATCGCCGTCGACGAAGACCACCGACTGGCAGGCGTCGATCAGCCCGTCGAAGTCCGCGTCCACAGCCGTCCCGGCCGCCAGTTCGCAACTGTCCGGGACCCCGTTGTCGTTGCAGTCGAGCTCGAGCCCCTGCAGCAGGTCGCAGGCGTCGAGTTGGCCGTTCGTGTTGCAGTCGAGCTGCGGATCGAGCACCGCGCAGGAGTCGATCGAAAGACTCAAGGGCACGGGGTTGCTCGCGTGGCTGCCGGGCAGACCGGGCGCGCCGTCGACGGCCAGCCAGGCGTAGTGCAGGGTCGCCCCAGCCAGGGCCGGCGGGGTGTTCGGCGGCAGCACGATCGTCGCGCTCCCGCGCCCGGCCGCGTCGAGCACGCCGATGAAGCCCGACTGCTCGGGCGGCGCGGCGAGGCTGTAGAGGGTGTAGGTGTCGACCACGATCGGCAGCACGACGCCGGCGATCGGAGTACCCGGCGAGGTCCCCGACAGGCTCCCGACCAGGACGTAGAAGTCCGCGGCGAGGGCGGGTCCGCCCCACAGCTCGAAGCCCACCGAACCGCCGGCGTCGAGGGCCAAGAGGTGACTGTCGCTGACCAGCGTGGCCTCCCCACCCGAAAGCACCACCGCCGCGCCGCGCCAGGTCTGGGCCCGTGGGAGGCCGACCACCAGGTCGCCGTGGCCGTCGCCGTCGACGTCGCCTCCCAGGGCCAAGGACCAGCCGGCCAGCTCGCCCGATTGGCTGCCCGCGAGTTCGAACAGCAAGGCTCCGCTCTGGCCCGAGTAGGCCGCCGCGCGCCCGCCGCCTTGGGTCAACGCTCCGTCGCAAGCTGCGACGACGTAGTCGACGATCCCGTCCGCATCCAGGTCGCCCCCCGATGCGAGCCGGCTGCCGAAGCGCTCGCCCGCAAACGCGCCGTCGTGTGTTCGCAGCACCGCGAGGCTGTCGATGTCGACGCTGCCGCTGAGCCCCACGAGAACTCCGCCGTCGACCAGTCGCACGCGGCCGAGGCCCCCGTGGCCGGGCGCGCCTACGAGCAGCTCGGGTTCCCGCCCGCCCGCAACGTCGCCCGCGTCGGCCAAGGCCTCGCCCAAGCGAGCGCCCGCCAACGGACTGAAGAGCCGCGCGAGCTCCGCACCCGTCCCGCCGTCGATCAGCACGACCTCGCCGCCCGCGCCCGCGCCGGGCGATCCGACAGCCAGGTCGATCGACCCGTCGCCGCCGATGTCGCCCACGGGACCGATCGCCCAGCCGAAGCCCGCGGGGCCGGCGACGTCCAGCAGGGCCGCGGGACCGCTCGTCGGCTGACCGGCGACGGTCTGGGCGATCCACGCTCCCGACAGCAGCTCGACGCGGCCCGGGGCCGCACCCGGGTGCAGGTGTCCGCCGGGCGCTGCCACGAGCAGGTCGTCGAGCCCGTCCCCGTTCACGTCGCCGACGCTCGCGAGGACCGCTCCGAAGCGTTCTCCGGCCTGCAGGCCCGCGACTCGCTGCAGCAGCGCCCCGTCCGCACCGGAGTGGATGCTGACCGCTCCGGACTCGAGTCCTGCGTCGTCGTCCTCGGGCGCGCCGACCGCCAGCTCCGGCAAACCGTCGCCATCGAGGTCGCCCAAGACCGCGAGGGCCGCGCCGAAGCGGTCGCCCATGGGTCCGCTCCAGGCGGGCCCGTCGATGCGAAAGAGCTCGGTGCCCAAGGCGCCCGAGTGGACCTCCACGTAACCCGCGGCGAAGCGATCGGGCTGGGGCGCGCCCACGGCGAAGTCGGCACGACCGTCGCCGTTCAGGTCCGGCAGCAACTGCACCGCACTGCCCAACCCGTCGAGCACCTCCGCGCCATGCAAGGTGAAGCGGTGATGCGGCCCGACTTGGGGCACCGCTGCGGATGTCACTGCGGATGCCACTGCGGCGCAGATCACCGGCGACAAGGTCGATGCCAGGGGAGGCGCTGCCGGGGAAGTCGCCGGAGGACGAAGCAACTTCGCCGAAGACACCGCGAGGCCATGCGCCGGCGGGCAAGGCACCGCCAAGACCAGCGCAACCGCTGCGATCCCAATCGGGCCCTTCACTGCTGCGCCCCCGCGATCAGCAGGTGCAGGCCGCGAGCGCTCCACTCGCAACTCGACGGCGCCAGGGCCCGAAACTCGAGCACCCCGCCCATCTGGTGCGTGGCGATCGTCACGCCGACCTGCGCCATCCCATCGGCCCCTGCCACTGCGCTGCCCAACAGCACGGGCGCGGCGAAGCTGCCGACGGCGCCTGGACAACCGACGGGGGGGGCTGCGCTCCAGCCGCTCCCGCCGCGGAACTCCACCAGGGACCCCAGCTCGGCGCCGAAGGCCCTCAGGTTCAGGACGCCCCCCGCGGCCGTCAGATCGCCAGCGGGCGGCGCGACGTAGAGACCGCCGAAGTCCTCCGCCATGCGTTCCAGGGTCCAGTCCGCGATCGGCTCCTCAACCGCTGGCCAGACGAGCTTGTCGACCGAGGTCGAGCGCAGGCGCAGGTCCTCGTCGCCGGACTGGGCCACCCAATCGTCGAGGGCACGCAGCATCTCCTCGCCCAACAGACCGCTGTGGATGTTGGTCATCGCTCCGCACGCGTCGCCGTGCTGCGAGTTGATGACGATCAACATCGGCGGCGTGCGCTCGCGACCGAACAGGCCGGGGTTCAGGAGCCACCAGGTCGGCGATTCCTCCAGGCGCTGCTCCGCGGTGGAATCGCCGAAGGCCAGCCCGGGGAACACGATCTGCGACAGGGACGAGGTCCAGGGCCCCGGAGCCAGGTCGAAGCACATCAGCGAGGACACGCCGATGCGCGCGGCCAGGTAGTCCGGCCGCGAGGACTCCCGCGCCACCGGATCGGTCGCGAGGGGATCGGCCACGTCCTCCTTGAAGCTCACGCCATAGCCCAGGTAGGTGCCCATGGAGCGCGTGTGCATCACGATCCGCTCGGGATCGAGGTTGAGCGTCGGCGCGTTGGCTCGCAGGTACTGCACCGCGCGCCGCACGCCGTCGAGGGAGACGCGGTAGTCGTCCCCCGGCTCGATCACCGGATGGTCGATCTGGATCGCGACCAAGCCCAGCCCCGTCATCTGTGCCTCGATGGCGCCCACGCTCACCACCCCGACCTGCAGCAGGTTGGTGTTGCCGCCGCGCACGGTCAGGAAGACCGGCAGGGGCTCGACCGGATAGCCGTCGGCGACCGGTCCCTTGGCGGGCGGGTAGACCAGGTTCGCGAGGGTCGCCTGGGGAATCGCCCCCAGCACGTCGCCCGGGTCGTAGTCGAGCTGGAGCTTGGCGCCGGAGGCCAACGGCGTTTGGAGCGCCGCGCTCGCCGGGTGAGCCGCCGCGGCGAGGATCGTTGCAAGCAGGGCAAGGACTGCGTGGTGCATGGGTGTCTGATGGACTGGAATGAGCCAGCTCCCATCAGAACCGCGAACGCCGGCGGCGCGCTGTTCGAAGACGGTATCCGCGGCAATCCTCTCGCTCGCGGCCCTCGACTCGAGCCCCGCGGGCGGTCCAGCCCCCCTAGCGCCCGCGGCTGCCAGCGGGTGGCGCCGCCCCAGGCCCCTCGCCCTGGGACAAGAGCGGCGTGAAGTAGCGGTAGTAGACCTCGAGGGTCAGCACGCACATGGCCGTGGAGTAGCTCTTGTCGCGGCTGTCGTCGCCGGCGTAGTCGGCGTAGGAGGAGATCGGCTCCCAGGAACCGTCGGGGTTCTGGCTCGGCAGCAGCGTCTCCTTCATGGCCTCGTTCCAGCGCCGCCAGTCGTCGCCACCGGCGCGCAACAGGGCCAGGCTGCCGTAGTACCAGAAGTACAGGTTGCCCCGCGCGCGGTAGACGAAGTCGTCCGTGCCCGTGTGGCGATAACCGCGGGGCGCCTTCTCGGAGATGAACTCCCGCGCCTCGCGGTACTCGCGGGACGAGATGTCCTCGTCGAACAGCGACAGTGCAAACAGCGCCGCCGGCGTGGAGCCGGGCAGGATCGCGTAGGTCTGGCGCAGGCGCGAGGGGTCGTGGCTGTAGCGGTAGGCGCCGCGCTCTGAGTCCCAGGCGCGTTCGACGAAACCCTTGGCCAGGTCCAAGACCTCGTCGTCGACCTCGATCCCGCCGAAGCGCGCGGACTCGAGTGCCATGATCTGCCACACGCTGATCGACACCCGCGGCCAGCGGTCGAAGGTCGACCCGTCCGGGTAGTAGTAGCTCCACCCCCCGCGCAGGCGGTCGTCGTCGCGACGGTTCTGCTCGGCGACGATGTGGGCCACGGCGCGCTCGAGGGGCCTGCGCAGACGCTCCTCGCCGGTCATGGCGTAGGCCTCCGCCAGGGCGTAGGTCGCGATGCCGTGGCCGTAGGACGTGCAATCGCCGAAGTGGCCCGAGCGCTCGTCCTGTACGCCGAGCAGGAAGTCGATGCCGCGGCGCACCACGTCGGAATGCTCGCTCGCGCTGTCAGCCGTGTGCTCGGCGCCGAGGAACGCCAGGAGGCACAGGCCGGTCTTGCCGATCACCACGTGGTGGTACTTGCGGTCGTAGTCGTCCTCGGAACCCCACCAGCCGCCGCGGGCTTGGATGCGGGCCAGGTAGGCCAGGCCGGAGGCGACGGCGGCCTCGGTCTCCTGCGATCCCCCGAGCAGGTCGAGGGCGCGCACCTTGGCGGCGCCGCTGCGACTGGCGTAGGGGGTGTGCTCCCAGCGGCGGCGCGGCGCATCGGTGTCAGCCGCGGCGAGGCCGCCGAGGTCGGGCAAGCGCGGGCCCGTGGGAGCCGTGGACGGAAGGTCCAGGTCGCTGCCGCGGCGGCGGGGCAGCTCGAGGGTGCCCGCGCGTTCGGCGACGCGGTTGGTGGGTACGAGGGCCAGGGCGGCGCTGCTCCCCGCGCTGGCGGGCGCGCTGGCCTCGACCGCAGCAGCGACGCCTGTGTCGGGCCGGCCGCCGTCGTCGGGCGCGGCGACGGCGACGGCGACTTCGGTCGACTGGGAGTGACGCGCGGGGAGATCCGGGAGGCCGCGGCGGGGAATGGGGATGGCGGCCGGTGCATCGAGTCGCGCGGCCCGCGCGGGGCTGGCGGTCGCGCTGACCAAGGGGCTCAGGTCGTCCCCGATCGTGGCGGACCGGGACGGGCCTGAATCGACCTCGCGACGCGCGCTCTCGAAGCTCATCGCGACCAGCTCCGGCGCCGCCTCGCCGCCGCCCGTCGCACGGGGAACGAGCTCGCTCGCGTCGTCGGGCAGGGCCACGGTGACGTCCTGCGAAGCCGAATCGCTCCGCTGCACGTCGATCGCCGCGCGCATGGACGTCGCCCCGTCGTCGCCCCCGCCCGCCAGTTCGGCCGAGGCTTGGAAGCCGGGCAAGGGTGAGGCGAAGCCACCGGGCTCTGCGACCTCGCGCCGGGCCGGAGCAGCGACGGCCCCGCGACTGGCCGAAGCCACTTGGCTCGAGGCCTCGAGGGCGACTTCCCCACTGCCCGCGTCCGCGCGGCGCACGAAGGTCTCTTCCAAGCTCGCGACGGCGACCTCGGGTGCGGGGCGCCCGTCCTGGACCCGCTCCGCCTCGGCCGAGCGGCGTTCGGGGGCCGCGCCCAGGTCCGCGCCCCTGGGCCGCGCGATCGCCGCGGACGAGGGGCGCGCGGAGGGCACCGCGGCAGCCGCTGCGAGCC
This sequence comes from Engelhardtia mirabilis, assembly GCA_007751255.1. Classification (GTDB taxonomy): domain Bacteria; phylum Planctomycetota; class UBA1135; order UBA1135; genus Engelhardtia; species Engelhardtia mirabilis. The sequence continues at coordinate 1,393,583 of CP036296.1, read as the reverse complement.
CGGCCAAGATCGCCTCACCGGACGGCGCCGCGGGTTCGACGCGCTGCGCCGCCGGGCCTTCGCTGGCCGCCAGGGCCAGAGCCTCCGCCGCGCCGCTGCGCTGGCTGAACTCTTCGCGGGGCGCGGCCACCTGGGCCCGGTCGGCCGTGGACTGCGCCTGACGCTCCGCCTCGGCCGCGACCCGCACGGGCTCGGCGCCGAGTTCCGCCGCACGCCGCGACAGGCTTGCCGCGGAGGGCGCCGCGGCCGCGAGGGCCGAGGTCTCGGCTGCCGCGCGCTGGGGCTCGCCCGCGGCCTCGGCTCGGCTGCGCTCGACCGCGAGCTCGCCGGCGCGCTCGGCGTTGCCCTCGCGCGCGCCGTCGGAGCGCGTGACCAGGCGCACCTTGACCCCGTCCTCGCGCGCGGCGAGCTCCAGCTCCTTCGACTCCGGATAGACCTCGCGGAACCACCACAAGAGCAGGAGGTGCAACAACAGCGAAATCAGGAAGCAGCGGTAGACGACGTCCAGGCCGCGCCATCGCTTGGCACCCCAGGCCAACAGCGCCAGCAGCAGCAAGAGGACCAAGAGCAACAGCTCCTTCAAGCCCACCGGATCGCCCTCGCGCCGGAACAGCTCGCGCGAGGTCGCGCGCATCAGGTCCGCGCCGCTGCCCTCGAACTCGCTCGAGTAGACCAGGGTGAAGCCGTCCACCGACGGCGCCGGCGCCCGGTCCGCCCCCGGTCCGTTCAGGTTCTCGAGGGCCTGGGGCGTGCTCCAACCGTCCAAGTCGAGGCCGCTGCGGTAGAGGTCGAAGCTCCCCTGGCCGCCCTCGCGGTCGCTGGCGAAGAACAGCACCCGACCGTCGCCGGCCACCGCGGGCTCGCGCTCGTCGAAGCCGGTGTTGAGCGGTGCGAGGGGCTCGACCAGGAAGGCTCCCGGCTCGCTGGGGTTCGGCCGCGCCAGGAACAGGTCGAACTGCTCGAGTCGCCCGCCGTCGCGGTTGGAGGCGAAGGCCAACCCGCCGCCTGGCAGGGGCGCGGGGTCGGTGTCGTCCGCCGCCGAAGCCAGGTCGCCGCCGAGCAGCTCGGGCTCTCCGAAGTCGAAGCCGTCGAAGGGCGCGCGCCACAGGTCGAGGCCTCCGTGGGTGCCGGGGCGGTCGGAGGCGAAGTACAGGCCGCCGGGACCGAAGCAGGGGGCCAGCTCGTCCGAGGGCGTGTTGAGCGCGCGCAACGGCCGCGCCCCGTGCGGAACACCGTCGATCAGGTCGCAGGTCCACAGGTCCGCGCCCTGGCCGCGCTGGCCCACCGCGAAGACCAACTGGCGACCGTCCGGCGTGACCGTCGCGCGGCCCTCGTCGTCGGCCGTCGCAACCTCCGCACCCAGGGACTCGGGCGCCTCCCAGATCGCGTAGCGCACCGAGCCGACCTCGGTCACGTCGTAGCTGGCGATCCCGTCGGTGTACTGCCCCTCCGTGCCGAGGTAGGGCCGAAAGCGCACCCACGCCAGGAGGAAACCGACGCCCACGAGGGCCAGGACGACGACCACGTCCTTGCCCAGGTGCCTGTTGCGTTGCGTTTCCATGGATGCCTCCGGCGGCCCTCAGTCAGCGGATTCGCGCACGATCAGGCTGGTGTCGGTCAATCCGACCAAGTGGCAGAGGTCGAGCACCCCCACCACGCGTCCGTAGTCCACGGCCTCGTCGCCGCGCACCGTGACCGGAGTCGAGGGACGCGCGCGGGCCGTGCGCTCGAGCTCGGCGCGCAGGGACTCGCGCGTGTGCTCCACGGTGCCGAGCAGGATCTGGCCGTCGCGCAGGACCTGGATCAAGAGCTCGTCGGGCAGCTCCTCGGGCTCCGAACCGCTCTCGGCCTGGGGCAGCTCGAGGTCGATCTGCTTCTCGGGCTCCACGAAGGTCGTGGCGACCATGAAGAAGATCAAGAGCAGGAAGACCACGTCGATCATCGGCGCCAGGTTGAGCTGCAGCTCCTCCTCGCCTCGGCCGTCGTCGATCTGCATGGCTCAGGCCTCGGTACCGATGGGAACGGATGCAGGCACCGGCGGAGTCTGGGCGGTCTGCGCTTCGTGAGCCGAGCCGTTCGCGCTCGGGGCCTTGCTGCGCTCGACCACCGGGGCCGGGGCGAGCTCCGCCCTGCGCTCGCGCAGGGCCGCGTCCAGATCGCGCGCGTGGTCCTCGACCCGGCGGCCGAAGGCGTCCAGCCGCCCGCGCAGGTGGTGGTAGCAGACCACCGCGGGGATCGACACGGCCAGGCCGGCGGCGGTGGTGGTCAGGGCCTGGTAGATGCCGCTGGCCAGGAGCTCCGGACGCCCGATCCCCGCGCTGCCGGCGATCTCGCCGAAGGCCTCGATCATGCCCCACACCGTCCCGAGCAGACCGAGCAGCGGCGCGATCAACCACACGAGCAGCAGCGGGCGCAGGTTGTTGCCCAGGCGCCGGATCTCGTTGGAGGCGAAGTCACCGACCATCTTCTCCCGGTCGAGGAAGGGCTCGTCCGCGCGCTCGAGGGCCAGGGCGAGAATGCGCGCCAGGGGACTCTGCTTGGAGCGCGCCAGGGTCAGGCCGCCCTCGACGCCGCCCTCGCGCACGGCGGCGACCACGTCGCGCCCGAAGCGCCGCGAACCCAAGAGACCCGGCCGGAAGCGCAACCAACGCTCCACCGAATAGGCCACGGCCACGACCGAGCAGAGCGCGATCGGGACCATCATCGGACCGCCCGCCACGACCAGCTCGAACATGGACTCGAGGTCGTCGGGAGCGCCTTGCGCGAGGAGCGGCATCGTCATCGTCTGAATCGTCATGGTCGTTTCGCCCTTGCGGTCGGTCAGCGCGAGCCCATGGCGGCGAGGCGCTCCGCCGCGCGCACACCGAAGGCTGTCTGCGGGTACTTCTCGCTCGCTTCCACGTAACGCGCCTTGGCCAGGTCGGCGCGGTCCTGGGCCTCGAGCACCTGCCCCGCCAGGAACAGGGCCTCGGCCACTTCCTCGGGCAGGGCGTAGAGCACCGCCACCTTCAGAAAGTGCGAGAGGGCCGCGTCGAGCTCGCCGGCGGCCGTGTCGAGTCGTCCGAGTTCGATCCGCGCGCGGGCCGAGAGCACGCCGTCGTCGGCAGCGATCACGCGATCGAAACAGGCGCGGGCGGCGCGGGTCTGGGCCAGGGCCGCGAGCGAGCGGCCGCGCCACAGGTCGGCCTCGGCCAGGTGCTCGAAGTCGGGGTTGCGGCGGGCGAGCTCGCCGAGCACCTCCGCCGCGCGCTCGTGACGACCGGCCCGGGAGGCGGCCACGCCCAGGCGAAAGCGCGCCTTGGGTACGACCTGGTGCCGCGGGTGCTCGGCCAGAACCTGCTCGAGGGGCGCGATGGCCTGCTCGAAGCGCTCGTCGCGGAAGCGCGCCTCACCCACGAGGAACAGCGTCTCCCCCACCAATTCGCTGTCGGGGTGCTGGGCCAGGAGCTGCGCGAAGCGCGCTTCCGCCGCGGCGCTGTTGCCGCGCCGCAGCTCGGCGAAGCCCCACTTGTAGAGCAGTGCCGGGGCCAACTCCGCCGGCAGGTGCGGCGCTGCCAGGGCGTAGTCGGCCGCGGCCGCCTCGTCCTCGCCGCGCTCGAAGCGCGCTTCGCCCACGAAGAAGCTCGCCTCGGCCAGGGAGGCGTTCGCCGGCGCGAGCTTGCGCGCCTGGGCCAACTCGGCCTCGGCGCGCTCGACCTCGCCGGCGTCGAGCCGCACCCACGCGGCCTCGACCAGGGCACCGGCCTTGGCCTCGGGGCTGGCCAAACCGCGGTTCGCCTCACCGAGCAGGGTCAGAGCCGCTTCGGTCGCGCCGGCCTCCGTGAGCGCGGCCGAAGTCAAACGCGCCGCGGCCAGGAGGCGCGCGTCGTCCGGCTTGGTCGCGGCGAAGCGTGCATAGGCCTCGCGCGTCGCCGCGGCGTCGCCGCTGGAGCGGGCGGCCCAGACCAGCAGCTCGAGGGCCGAGGACTTCAACTCGGGCTCGACATCGCGCTCGCGTGCCAGGGCATCGAGCCTCGCCGCCGCGGCTGCCACCTCGCCCAGATTCAACTCGCACCAAGCCAGGCCGTAGGTCGAGCTCTGGCGCAGCTCGCGCTCGATCTGCGCGCCCACCAGCGCCGCGTAGTGCCCGCGCGCCAGCGCCAACTCGCCGCGGTCCGAGAGGCGCTCGGCCAGGTCGAAGCGCGCGCGCAGGCCGAGCTCGCCCGCGTCCCGCGCCGCGCTCTCGAGCAGCCGCTCACCGTCCTCGCCGGGTACCAAGCGCGCGAGCCGCACCAGGGCCTCGGTGCGTCGCCCAGCGGCAGGCCAGCGCTCGAGGAAGGTCGCGTAGCCGTCGATGGCCTCCTCGCCGCGATCCAACTCATCGGCGCAGCGCGCGGCCATGAAGGTCGCCTCCGGCAGGACGTCGCTGCCCTCGGGCGCGCGCGTCCCGACGAGGAAGGCCTCGCGCGCCGCCGCGGCGTCGCCCCGGCCCATGCGCGCCCAACCCAAGCGCACGCTGAGCCGCGCACGCTCGGCGGCGTCGCCCTCCTTCTGGACCAGGGCCGCGAAGGACTGCTCGGCCTGGTCGAAGCGCTGCAGGGCCAGTTGGGCCTCGGCGACCAACACCGCTGCCGCGCTGGCTTCCTCGCCGCCACCCGCCGCGACGCGCTGGGCCAGGGCCAGGGCTTCCTCGGCGCGCCCGTCTTCGAGGTGCGCCACGGCCGCCGAGTAGAGGGCGTAGCCGCCGCCCCCGGCCTCGAAGGCGTCGGCGGCCTCGGCGTTGCGCCCCAAGGCCAACAGCGCGTCGCCGCGCGCCACTTGCAGCCGGCGCGCGACTTCGCCCTCAGGTCTGGTCCGCAGGCCGGCTTCGGCGTGACTCAAGGCTGCGGCGTGGTCGGCGGCGGCGGCGGAGGCGCGAGCGCGCCAGTACTCGGCCTCGGCCCCGGCGGGCACGCGCGGGTCGTCGAGGGCGCCGCGGGCCTGGTCGACGCGCTGCGCGCGCAACAGGGCGATGCCGCGGTGCAGGGCACACTCCGCGGCGAAGCGGCTGTCCGGGAAGCGCTCGAGCAGGGCTGCGAAGTGGCCGGCGGCCTCATCGTGTCGGTCCAGAGCGGCAGCGGCGAAGCCCGCCCCGCGCAGGGCGGCGTCGACCTGGTCGCCGCTGCGCACGGCCAGGAAGCCCGCCAGGGCGCGTTCGGCCTGGCCGCGCTCCAGGTCGCTCTCGGCCGCGAGGAAACGCACCTCGTCGGCACGCGGGTCGGACTCGAAGCGCCGCAAGAACTCGGCCGCGCGCTCGGCGCAGTCCGCGTGGCGACCGGCGTCGAAGGCGCACCAGACGCGGCCGTGCCAGGCGTCGGCGGCCAGGTCGCCGCCGCCGTCCTCGAGCACCTCGGCGTAGCGCCGGTCGGCTCGCTCCGCGTCGCCCGAACGCAAGAGGGCCTCGGCCAAGAGGAAGGTCGCCGAGCGGTCCAGGTACTGCGGCCCCCCGTCGGCCACCGAGCGCAGGGGCTCGATCGCCAGCTCCGGCCGGCCCAGCTCGAGCTGGCACTGGCCGCGGCGCAGGTCGACCTCGAAGGCCAGGTCGAAGCCCGTGACCCGGTCCAGGCGCTCGAACTCGGCCAGGGACTCCTCGAAGCGATCGAGGGCGAAGAGGGCGTCGCCCAGGCGATAGCGCGCCTGGGGCAAGCGCGAGTCGCTCGGGTACTCGCCGATGAACTTGCGCGCCTCGGGCACGACCAGCTCGTGCAGGCCTCGCTGGGCCAGGCCCGCCAGGTACTGGTAGTCCTCGTCCGCATCGGGCGGCGCGGGGGTTCCGAGGGACGCGAGACCGAGGGCGAGGGCGCCGAGGGCGAGCGACATGGGGCGGCTTTCGAGCTGGGCGGCGAGGCCGGGGACGGCGGGACTTCTACCCCAGTAGTCGAGCATCTCGCCGCGCGACGACAACCCCCCTGGCAGGGCCCGATTTTGCGCCCGCGCGCAATGGACGACGGGCACCCGGGCTAGGCGAGGCCGGAAAGAAAAGTGCCGCGGGGGCGAAACAGCGGACCGTCGAATCCCAAGCGGTGCGGCGCCGGCGACCCCGCGGCTCGGCACCTGCCCTGGTTGGGCCCGCGCACCGCCAACAGCGACGAACACCGCAGCAGTGCTCCCGGCGGTGCTCGGAGGAAAGTTGGAAGTCCGCGCGCCGGTCTCCCCACGGATCTCGTTCTCACGGGTAACCACCCCATCCAACGGAGGAACGAGATGGCGAAGAAGCGAGCGACGAAGAAGAAGGCGACGACACCCCGCGGCACCGACGACAGCGGCGGATCGAGCGGCGGCACTGGAGCCGGGAGGCAAGCTCGTCCTTGGGGGCTGGACGTCCCTGCCTACATGGCGACATTCAGTTTCCTCGGTCAGTTCGAGGGGCTCGATACCCCCTTCGCCCAGGCGGGCGCGACGAAGCTGTCGGCTCTGCGGTACTGGAACGAAGTCGGTGACGGCTCCCGCCGAACCGCCGCCAAGGCCCTGGCCCTGCGGATCGACGAGCGCTTCACGGAATGGCTCGGTGCCCACTACGAGGCGGGGATCGACTTCGGCTCGGCGATCTCGGAGCTCTTCTCGGTGCTCGAGAGTGGCAGGACCCGCACCGTCAAGGATCTCGCCGACACGGCGGACGATCTCTACAGGATGCGCCGGGAGGCCGACTGATGTTCGCCCAGCACTGCGCTCCCCTCGGGGCGACCCGGGCTCTACTCGCCCTGGCCTTCACCGCAGCGAACGGACTAACACAGCAAGCCCTTCCAATTGCCGCTGCAGCCCCCGCCACTCCCGTCCGAATCGATCCGCTCCAGCAGCCCGGCGACGACGCCGAGGGCACCAAGCCGGACCGTGCACTCGAGGAGGTCAATGACGTCATCGACGACGAGCTGCGCGAAGAGCTCGTTGGGGTGGCCAACGGCCGCCTCAGCCGGCTCTTCGAAGGGCTCGAGCTGGAGCTGATCACCACAGCTCCAGGCGACACCGACCGGGAGTCCGGGCTCGGCCTGCGCTTCGAGCTGAACAAGGACCTCGTCGATCCCCTGACCCTCGCGAACGGCCGCTCCGCCGTAGCGTTCTCGCTGGATGCCCGCGGACAGGTCTTCACTGAACAGCGGCAGAACCCCTTCGACTTCCTTGAGGCGTCTCTGCGAGCGAGCTACTTCGGTCGCACAACGACAAGCATCGAGACGCTGGACGGCCTCGCGAGAGCGGGAGACCCCGATGCGGTCGAGAAACGGTACGACCTCCGCGCTGACGCGGACGAGCTGATCTCGCAGCTCTCGAGCGACCTCGGTCTAACCTCGTTGGATGCCGCACAGACTCCTGAATTCAGGCGATTCGTCCTCGAGAATCCGACCGCGGTGCCCCCCGACAAGTCGATCTGGGCCTGGCACGGCGACCTGCGCGTGGGCCATGAGAGCGATCAGGATTTCACCAATCGACAAGCCGTCTACGGTGTCGAGCTTGGAGGCCAGCTCTGGTCGAGCGATCCCGGCGTCGCGGCTTGGAACCTCGCCGAGTACCCCTTCGCGCTCACGCGGTGGCTGACCGGCGACGACCAGCCCGTTCCGAGCATGGGTCCCTTCCCGGCGATCAACCTGGGTCTCGACCTGGTCGACCCGGACCAGGACCTGGGTCGGCGCGCCGCAGGCGAGGACGCCGATCCCTACCCGCGCTTGCGCGCCGAGGTTGGCTACACGTCGACCTTTGGGACGATCCAGGGTCGGACACTCAAGGCCTCGCTCGACTACCGCTTCTATCACGAACTCGATGCGAGCAGCGGCGTCAGCGCGGCCGATCTGGACGCCTCCAACTACTTCCAGTTCGTGCTCAGCGACGAGTCGGGGGTCTATGCAAGCTACGCCACCGGCCGGCTGCCCTTCGACGTGGACGACGACAGTGTGTTCTCGGTGGGCTTCCGCTTGAGCCGGTGATCGACGCATCGCACCGGGGGGAGGCGCGCGGCGCCCCCCCGTGCGGTCAGAGTCGGATGGTGTTGACGCCCTCGGCCGAGAGGTTCACGGGGACCTCTTCCACCAACTCCTCACCGCTCCACAGGCGCAGGGTGCGGGCGGCCAGGCCCACGCTCTGGATCGACGAGACGCCTTCGACGATCGCGGCGCGCCAGGTGGAGCGGGCGGCGGAGGCGGAGGTCTCGTAGAGCGGCAGGCGGGAGCCGTCGGCGGCAAGGACCTCGAAACCGTCGGCGCGTTCGGACAGGGCCAGCTCGACCTGGAGCCGGCGCCGGCAGGGCAGCTCGAGCACCCAGTTCTCGGGATCCACGTCGGCCGGGATCGAGCGCGGCGTGGGCAGGATGCCGTCGCCGGTAGCCCACAGGTACGCGCCCTCCACGGGCACCATGGGGAGCTCGAAGCGGCCCTCTTCGTCGGTGCCCTCGGGGATCTGGGAGACCAGCAGGTTCATCTCCGTGGAGCCGCCCAGGACCCGCGCGCGCTTGGTCTCGGTGATCTCGTAGAGCTGCAGGCGGATGTCGGACACCGGCTCGCCGCGCTCGTCGACCACGCGGCCGCGCAGGGTGGTGTGGACCTCGGGCACGTCGACCTCGACCACGACACCCTCGCTGCCGGCGGCGAAGGGGCCGCTGGTGACCCGCGCCAGGGGCTCGTCGAGGACTGCGGCGAGGGTGTAGTCGCGGTCGGTCAAGCCCTCCAGCACGAAGGCTCCGCCCGCGTCGGTGGTGGTGTAGAACCACATGCCGTCGGGCTCGCTGGGCAGGGTGTACCAACCGAAGCGCTCGTCCCCGTCGGCGGTCGGCATCTGCGCCTGCATCCCGAAGCCGTCTGCGGGCGGCGCGCCGCCGGCCAGGATCGCCTCGAGCTGCAAGGGGTAGGCGCCGACGGCGCCGAAGGGCTCACCGTCGTCGACCCAGACCCGCGCGCCGGCGACGGGTTCGCCGTCCTGGTCCACGAGGACGCCGGCGATCGAGAGGCTCGCGCCGCCGAGGGTCAGGGTCGTGAAGGAGGGCCAGCCGGTGTCATCGTCCGACGGCTCTCCCGGACGCTGGAGTGCGGCCGGCAGGAAGCCGGCGCGCGCGGCCTTCAAGACACTCGTGTCCAGGGCGCGCACCGGATCGAGCTGGAACACGCCGACGCGATCGGTGCTGCCCACGGTCGCCCCGAGGGAGACCAGGGCACCCTCCACCGGCCGCCCCTCTCCGTCCACCACGCGGCCGCGGATGGCGAGGGGCGAGAGCATCGCGTCGGGCTCGAGCACCACGTCGAAGTTCTCCGCCGAGCGAAGGGGCGCGTCGAGGAAGCGCGCCGCGTAGCCCGTGTGCACGACGCCCACCAGGGCGCCCTCGACCCGCGGCACGGCGCTCAGCCGATAGCGACCGTCGGCATCCGTGCGCGCCTGCCAGGTGCGCTCGACGGTCGAGTCCAGGTCCAGGCCGACGCGGGTGGTCAGGTCGGAGGGCAGGCGGTAGTCGAGGCGGGCCTCCCCCACCGGCGTGCCGAAGACGTCCACCACGCGACCGGCCAGCTCCAGGGGCCGCGCCACGAGCACGATCGGCTCGAACTGCCGGCTGGTATCCCAGAAGCCTTCGCGCAGGGCGACCCAATCGTCGCCCTCGACGCGGATCGTGACCTGGTCCTCGGGTGTCGCCTCGAGCACGAAGGCGCCGCCGTCGCCGCTGGTGGCCTGCTGGGTGCGTCCGTCGGCGCGGGCGGAGACCGTGACGCCCGCAACGGGCAGGCCGTCGACGTCGACCACACGGCCGCGCACGTTGACCAGTGTCGCGGCGGGCTGGGGTTGCCCGTCGTCCGCCGCGGCGAGCCCGGTGCGGACGACGGCCGTGCGGCCCGCGCCGACGGAACGCTCCATGTCCGCCGGACGCAGGGGCTCGGAGCCGTCGAGCACCGAAGGCTGGCTCACGGAGGCGACAGCCAGATCCGCGGTCAGCGCTCCGGTCGCGGTCGCCGCCTCCTCGGGTCCGGAGAGCAGGGGGATCAACACGCCGGCCGAGACGGCGGCGACGAGGGCGGCGGCGGCGAGGGTGGTCTTCACGGTGACGGCTCCGACGATGGGCCAAGCCGGGGGCGGAGGAGGATCCACCAGCGGCAGGAGGGCTAGGCACCACGTCCGGCGGTCGCCGTACTCCGCGTCGAGACCCGAGCGCAGCTGCGCCAGGCCCCGCTGGAGCCGACTGTTCACCGTGTTGACCGAGACGCCTGACTGCGCGGCGATGCGCTTGGGCGAGAGGTCACGGTAGAACCGCAGAAGGAGCGTCTCCCGATAGGGCTCGTCCAGGCGCAGCACGGCGCTGACGAGCTCCCGTTGGTTGGCGATCTCCTTGACGAGCTCGGCGGCGCTGTCCACGGCCTCCGGCCGTGCGCCCCGACGCTCGCGCACCCGCCGCCGCGCCTCCCCGCGCCCACGGCGCAGGGAGAGGTTGCGGAGCACACCGGCCAGGAAGGGCCGACCGCCCCCGGGTCGCTGGAGGGCGACGACGAGGGTGTCCTGCACCAGGTCCTCGGCCACGTCGGCCTCGCGCACCAGGCGCGAGGCGAGGCCGCGCAGCCACGACAGCTCGCTCTTGAGCTGCTCGGGGCTGAGGTCGGTGATGTCGGGCGTGGTCATCGAAGGGGAGTCCCCGCTCGGCTGCGATCCTGCGCAGCAATCCGTGGGATTTGCCGCGCCGGCTGGCCCGAAGCCCTCGGCCGTCCCCGGGGTGAGCCTGGATCGCGGCCGGCAGACCCCTATCCTCGCCCCCATGACCAACGTCGACGCGTTCGAAAGCGCCTTCCGCTCGGCGGACAAGGCGACCTTCAGCTTCGAGCGGCCGGCGGTCCGCCGGGTGCTGGTGGTCAGCGATCTGGACGGTGCCCCGGCCACGGACTTCGGGCACGGCGTACGCAGCTTCCTCGAGCCGCTCGGCAGCGAAGTGGAGTGGCGCGACGCCCACGTGGACGACTTCCGGACCCTCGAAGGGCTCCTGGAGAACGTCGCCGAGGCCGCGCCGGACCTAGTCTGCACCTACCGGAATCTGGGCAGCGAAGCCTGGCGCTTCCCCCACAGCCTGGGCGAGCACGTGGACGTGCTGACCCAAGTGGCGCCCAGTCCGGTGCTGTTGATGCCACACCCGGCCGCGGGGCGGGCGCGCGAGGGCGCGGGCACCCGGACGCCGCGGCGCACCATGGCCCTGTCCGGGCACCTGACTGGGGAAGCCGACCTGGTGGACTGGGCGGCGTCCCTGTGCGCGCCGGGCGGCCAACTGATCCTGGCCCATGTGGAAGACGACGCGGTCTTCGAGCGCTACATGGACGCCATCTCGAAGATTGCCGAGATCGACACCGCCACGGCGCGAGAGAAGATCCGCGGGCGGCTGCTCAACGAGCCGAGCGACTACGCCGAGCGCTGCGCCAGCGGGCTCGCGGCCGCGGGGCTCGACCTGGAAGTCGAGACCCTGGTCACGGTCGGCCACCGGCTGCGCGAGATCCGCGAGGCGATCCTGGGCCGCGGCGTCGAGCTCCTGGCCATGCACACGCGGGACGACGAGCAGTTGGCCATGCACGGCCAGGCCTACGCCCTGGCGGTCGAGATCCGCGCAATCCCGGTGCTGCTCCTGTGATGGCCTTCGCGAACGGTCTCTCACTCGCCACCGCGACCGTGCAGCACGGCGTCGCCGGCGCGCAGCCCGACGCCCACGCCGTCCCGCAGGGCGTGACGCTGCTGTTCCTGGGCCTGTTGATCGCGATGATCGCGTGCCTGGCCCTCGAGGAGAAGCTGCACGCGAAGAAGTCGGTCATCGTCGGCAGCTTCGCCCTGGTCGCGCTGCTGCTCGGCACGGCGCTGCATCTGTTGCCCTTCGGCCCGGTCCTGATCGACGGCCACGCCAAGTCCATCCCGGTCTACATCCCGGGCATCGATTGGAACGTGGTGGCGATCATCCTGGGCTCGAGCCTGTTCGTGGACGTGGTCGCCAAGTCCGGCCTGTTCACCTGGATCGCGATCGTGCTGACCAAGACCTCAGGCGGCGATCCGCGACGCCTCTTGTTCTTCTACGGCCTGATGACCGTGGTCTTCTCTGCGGTGCTCAACAACGTCACGGCGATGATCATCGTCGGCTCGCTCACGGCCGTGTCCCTGGACAAGCTCGAGCGCAAGCCGCTGCTCTTGTCGTTCCTCTTGATCGAGGGCCTTCTGACCAACGTGGGCGGGCTGCTGACGTTGATCTCGTCGGTACCCAACATCATCGTGGGCAGCGCCGCGGGGATCAGCTTCGTGGACTTCTTCCTGAGCGCATCGCCCTACGTGGTGGTGACCACAGCCGCGACCCTGTGGCTGGGCTCGCGCCTGGGCCAGATCCACGGCTTGGCGAGCGACGAGGAGCGCGCCGAGGCCGCCGCGCGCGTGGCCGGCTTCGACGAGCGCGACGGCATCGAGAGTCGCGGCTTCTTCGTCTTCGGCGCGGTCATGCTGGCCCTGTTCATCGGGACCATCGCGTCGGCGTCGGTGCTGCCGTGGATCGACGAGCTGGGCCTGGGCTACGTGGCATTGGCCTTCGCAGGCATCGTGCTCTTGAAGTTCAAGGCCGTGGCCGACCGCTTCTACAAGGCCATCGACTGGGACCTGCTCGCCTTCTTCGCCGCCCTGTTCGTGGTGGTGGACGTGCTGGAGCACGCGCGGGTGCTGGAGCTGATCGGCGGTGGCCTGGCCCACGTGATCGAGCTGGGCGAGGTCGGCGGCTCGGCGGCGATCCTGGCCGCCTCGGCCCTGGCCAGCTCGGTGACCGACAACATCCCCCTGGCGGCGGTGCTGGCCAAGGTGCTCGAGTCCACGCCCGGGGTTGCCGGCAACCCGGACTCGCCCCTGTGGTGGTCGGTGATCTTCGGCGCCAACCTGGGCGGCAACCTGACGCCGATCGGTTCGGCCTCGACCCTGGTCGCGGTGACGATCATGCACCGGCACGGGATCCCCCTGGGCTTCGTGGACTTCGTCAAGCGCGCCGCGCCCTTCGCCGCGTTGCACGTGGCCCTCGCGATCGCCTACGTGCTGGTCTTCCTGCGCTGATGTCGGTCGACGGCCGGACCTGCCGATCCTGCGGGGCGCCCGTCGAGGCGCGCTTCTGCTCCGCCTGCGGCGAGCGCTGGATCCCCGAGCAGGGCGAAGGCCTGCACCAGGTCGTCGGCACCTGGCTCGGGGACTTCCTGGGCACCGACGGCCGCATCTGGAGGACCATGGCCGCGGCCGTCTTCCGGCCGGGTCTGTTAACCGACGACTATCTGCGTGGCCGGCGCCAACCCTGGCTGCGCCCCCTGCAGCTGTTCGTGGTCTGCAACGTGCTGTACTTCCTGTTGCAGCCCTTCACCTCCTTCAACGCCTTCGCGAGCACGCTGCAGGTGCAGCTCGAGTTCCAGGGCTACAGCGAATCGATCCGCCCCACCGTCGACACTTGGCGCGCGGAGAGGAGCCGCGAACTCGCGGCGAAGGGCGTCGAACCCGAGCTTGCCGAGGCCATGGCCGACGAGCTCTTGAACGCCCGCTTCGACCGCACCTTCCAAGGGCTGTCGAAGGCCGCGCTGATCCTGCTCGTGCCGCTCTTGGCACTCGGTGTGGCCCTGGTCACCCCGCGGGCCGGACCGAGCTTCTGGCTGGTGTTCTCGCTGCACTACACCGCGGCGGTGTTGCTCGCCGTCCACCTCGCCTGGGCCTTCGTCACCCGGTTGGTACTGGAGGCGTTGCAGCTGGAGCAGGGGCCTCTGCGTTGGGTCATGACGGAGGGCGCGGCCCTCGGCATCTCGGTGCTCTGGGCCGCCTGCGCCCTGCGGCGGCTGCGGAGCTACGCCTGGTGGCGCGCGGTCCTGTCCGGCCTGCTCCTGGGCGTCTGGTTCCTGATCGCGATGATCAGCTACCGCTACGCCCTGTTCTGGTGGACTTGGAGCGTCGTGACCTGAGTCGGGGCCGGAACCGTTTCTCGCGGAATCGGTTTCACGTACCCGGGCCAGCGGCGACTGCTGGACCGGAGTCCGACATGCAACAACACCGCCGCCCCTTCATCGGCCGCCTCGCGCGCGCCGCCGCCCTCTCCGGCCTCGCCGCGCTGACCCTCGTGGTCGCCCTGCCCCTGGTGGCGCGGGCGCGGGCGACCGCCGATGCGCCGCCCATGACCCTGGAGTGGGTGCTCACGCCCGACGGGCTGCGTTGGTACCGCCAAGCCCTGCCGCCGGGCTACGACCCCGAGGCCGGCCCCTACCCGGTGGTCTTCCTGTTCCACGGCGGCGGCGGCAACGCGCTGCAGGCCGCCGGTGCCTACGGCGTGATCGACGAGGCCCTGGCACGGGGCTACGTGGCCATCGCGCCCGAGGGCTCCGGTGCACTCGGCGGCCCGCCCCTGTTCAGCCTCGAGACCTGGAACGCCGGCAACTGTTGCAGCTACGCCCAGGAGCAGGGCATCGACGACGTGGCCTTCTTCGAGGCCATGGTCGTCAAGCTCGTCGGCAGCGCCGCGGTGGACCCCGAGCGCGTCTACGTCACCGGCATGTCCAACGGAGCGATGATGAGCTACCGACTCGCCGCCGAACGCCCCGACCTGGTCACCGCCGCCGCGCCGGTGGCGGGCGTACTCGGGATCGACACGCCGCCGGTGGGTCCGGTGCCGTTGTTCGCGATCCACGGCCTGTTGGACGAGAACGTGCCGTTCTGGGGCGGGGTCGGCATCGGCGTGAGCCAGACGGACTACGCCTCACAGCTCGACAGCCTGCTGCCCTTCGTCGCGGTCAACGGCGGCGCGCTTCCCGCGGGCCCGATCGAGTTGGACCAGGCCCTGGTCTTCGTGGCCCCGGGCCCGGCCCGGGGTGCGGACACGATCTACTACCTGGCCCTCGACGGCGGGCACTCCTGGCCGGGCACCGCGCCCGGACCCGCCTCCCCCCTGGCATCCGTCCACGCGACCCCCGCCACGCCCCTGATCTTCGACTTCTTCGATCTGCACCGAGGCCAGTGACCGCGGCCGCGGCGGGCGGCAGACTGCCGCCATGCTGCAGCTCCATCGCAACGCCATTTCCGGCAACTGCTACAAGGTGGAGCTCCTGCTCCACCGTCTCGCCCGCCCCGTCGAGTTGATCGACGTGACCTTCGGCCAGCCAGAGTCCGAAGCCCAGCGGGCGGCAGTCAAGAGCCTCTCGACGATCGGTCGCATCCCGACGCTCGTGCTCGACGACGGGCGCGTGCTGACCGAGTCGAACGCGATCCTGTGCTACCTGGCCGAGGGAACGCCCTACGTGCCGGCGGACGCGTTCGACCGGGCCCAGGTCCTGCGCTGGATGTTCTTCGAGCAGAACCTGCACGAGCCCCACATCGCCACGCGGCGCTTCGTGATGACCCAGGGCGATCCGTCCAAGGTCTCGGCGGACCTGCTCGAGATCTGGCTCGAGCGCGGGACCGACGCCCTGGGCGTGATGGAGCGGCACCTGTCCGAGCACGATTGGTTCGGTCCAGCCGGCTACTCGATCGCCGACATCGCCCTCTACGCCTACACCCACGTGGCCGACCAAGGCGGCTACGACCTGGCCCCCTTCCCGGCCCTTCGCGCCTGGCTCGAGCGCTTTGCCGCCCAGCCAGGGCACCGGGCCATGGGCTGATCGTCGGAGCCCGACCGAACGGCCGCGGGCGCGCCGCTGACTCCCGGGGAGTCAGCGGCGCGCCCGCGGCACATCGATCGAGCGGAGCTCAGTTGGTCGGCATGAGCACCGTGTCGACCACGTGCAGCACGCCGTTGGTGGCCTGGAAGTCGGAGGCGATCACCTCGGCGTTGCCGATGTAGGCGGCGCCGGACTGCCACTTGACCTGCAGCGTGTCGCCGCCGAGGGTCGTCAGGGGCTGGTGGTGCATGGTGTCGCCGTAGTAGCGGCCCTGGACCACGTGGTGCTGGAGCAGGCGCACCAGCTCGGCGCGGTTCTCGGGCGCCATGAAGTAGCTGACGGCGCTGCGATCGAAGTTCGCGAAGGCGCGGTCGGTGGGCGCGAAGACGGTGAAGGGCCCGTCGGAGTCGAGCAGGTCGAGCACGCCCGCGGCCTGGGCCGCGTTGACCAGGGTCTTGAAGGATTCGGTGCCCTCGATCTGGTCCGCGAGCGAGTCGAAGCTCGGGAAGAGGACCTGGTCGATGACGTGGATCACGCCGTTCGAGCACTGCAGGTCGCCCTCGACCACGCGCGCGGAACCGACGCCGAAGTCGGCGTTGCCGCAGCCGGCGATCTCGACCTCACCGTTCCAGTGGGAGAAGGTCAGGCGCTGGCCGCCGACGGTCTCCATGGTGGGCGAGTTCATCAGCTCCTTGATCGAGTGGCGTCCTTCGATCACGTGGTAGCCGGCGAGACCGTCCAGGTCGAAGGCAGAGCTGCCCGCCGCGAGCTGCTCGGGCGCCATGGCGCCGGCGGCCTCGTCGCGGACGACGAAGACGGTGTACGGCCCGTCGCCCGTGAGCATCTCGACCATGCCGGCGGCGGCGAAGGTCTGGGCCGAGGTGTGGTAGCCACCGCTGCCGACCGTCTCGACGATCGTGGCGAAGCCGGTGTAGTCCGTCGGGTCGGTGGTCTTGACCTCGACCGTGTCCGCGGGCTTGCTGCCCGAGAGGCAGCCGGCCAGGAGGGCGGGCAGGGTAAGGATGAGGGTGCTTGAGAGGGCTTTCATCGATGACGTCGTGGGTCGGGGGGCGCGCGGGTGCCACCCCGGCCGGGACAGACAGGTCCCTGGCCGCGGGCTGTGCGAACTCCCCGCTCCATCGGCTGCCCGGTCCCGCCGGGTGGAGCCGATTTGCAGGCTCCGGCCGTCTCAGACCCAGCCCTGGCTCCTTGGGGAGCAGCTCTCCCCGGCGCGGAAGGGACTGGAACCCGGTCCTATACTCACTCCCGCGACCGCCGCCCAGCCGCTGGAGACAAGCCTTGGATTCGACCTTCGGAGACCGTGAACCCGAGATCCAGTACCCCTGCATGTGGAGCTACAAGGTCATGGGTGTGGACCCCGACCAGCTGCGCAAGGCCGTGCGCTTCGTCGTCGGCAGCATCGAGCACGAGTTGACCGACTCGAACCGCAGCCGCACCGGCAAGTACCTGTCCCTGCACCTGCGGATGGTGGTCCACGACAAGGACCAGCGCCACGCGATCTTCAACGCGCTGCGGGCCCATCCCGACGTGATGGCCGTGCTGTAGGCGCGCCGCCGCCTCAGTCCGCGGGAAGCAGGGGCCAGGCGTAGGCCACGGCCTCGTAGTCGAGGGGCGCGCGGCCGTCGGGACCGGCCCAGCGTTCGAAGCTCTGGCGCAGATCCGCCTCCAGCTCGGCGCGATCCCGCTCGGCGTGGTGCATGTAGGAGGTCGAGCGCGCCCGGCCGAGGTAGGCCTCCCAGTTCAGCGGGTCGCTCCAGGCCTGGCGCAGCTCGATCACCTCGGTCGGCGCGACGGCCGCCCGCAGCTGGTCGAGGGTCGGCGCCCCGTGCCGGTGGCGGGCATAGCGCTCGCTCGAGCGGCGCATGATCTGGTCGTAGTCGCCGGCCAGGCCGCTGTCCTGGCGCCGGTTCCAGAGCCCGAGCCCCCAAGCTCCGGGACGGGCGACCCGGCGCGCCTCCACCGCGAAGGCCGGAATGTCGAACCAATGCATGGCCTGGGCCGCGGTGACCCGACCGGCGCTCCCGTCGGCGATCGGCAGGGCCTCGGCCTCCCCCAGCAGATAGATCGGCCCCGCGGCGTCTTGGCGCGCTTGGGCCAGCATCGGCCGGCTGGGGTCGATCCCGATCACCACCGCCCCGCGCGCGGCCAGCTGGCGCGCGAGGATCCCGGTCCCACAACCCACATCGACGACCGGACCCCGAGGTGGTCCACAAAGCTGATCCAGACGATCTAGGAGCGCGGCCGGATAGCTCGGCCGGAAGGACCGATAGGCCTCGGCCACGGGGTCGAACAGCGGCGCCATGGGCGCAGGGTACTCAGCCGTTGGCGGCGGCTCAGCGACCGAGTGCGGCCGCGATGCGACCCCGCGAGACGCCTCACGTCCACGGAAGCTTTTCTCACCTCGAGGACGGCGAGGACCGATACATCAACTAATCTGGATACGTCGATGCTGGTCCTCTCCGAAACCACCCGTCTGCTCAAGGCCCTGGGCGACGAGAACCGTCTGCGCCTGTTGCACCTGCTGCGGCGCGACGAGCTCTCGACCTCGGACCTGGTCGAGATCCTAAACCTCGGCCAGAGCAGGGTTTCGGCCCACCTCGCGCTGCTCAAGGAGGTCGGCCTGGTGGTCGACCGGCGCCTCGGTCGGCGCAGCCTCTACTCGATCCACCCGGACGCGCCGGCCGAACTCCTGGGCCGCGTGATCGCCGAGGACTCCCTGCCGCCGGAGTTCGAGGCCGACCTGGCCGGCCTGGAGGCGTTGATCCGCCGCAAGCGCGAGGCCGACCGCTCCTACTTCGACCGCGTTGCCTCGAAGTTCGGCGAGCTGGCCCTGCCCGGGCGCACCTGGGAGGGCCTGGCCCGGGGCCTTCTGAGCCTCGCCCCCCGCGCGCGCTACGCCGACCTTGGCGTGGGCGATGGGCTCTTGACACTGATGCTGGCCGAGGTGGCCGAGTCCGTCACCGCGGTCGACCTGTCCGAGAAGATGCTGGACCAGCTCGCCACGCGGGCGACCGCCGCCGGCCTCGGCAACCTCGAGTACGTGGTCGGCGAGCTCGATGATCTCCCCCTGCCCGACGCCTCCCACGACGTCGTGGTCCTCAGCCAGGCCCTGCACCACGCCGAGGATCCGGTCCACGCCCTGACCGAGGCGCGACGGATCCTGCGCCCCGACGGCCAGCTGCTCGTGCTCGACCTGCTCGCCCACGGCGAGGACTGGGTCCGCGACAAGCTCCAACACCGCCACCTCGGCTTCACCGAGGCCGGCTTGACCGACCACCTCGCCCGCGCCGGCTTCGACGCCATTCGCGTCCAGCGCGTCGCCCGCGACCCCCATCCCCCCCACTTCATGACCCTGCTGGCCAACGCCCGGCGGGGACCGGTGTGACCCGATGAGCACCCAATCCACGCCCGGCGGTGACGCCGCCGCCCTGGCCTCCGCCGCGCCGACCTCTGCGGTGCCGACTCCCGCGCAGGTCCGCCCCCTGCTCGACGAGCTCCTGTCCCGGCGCGTGCTCGCCCTCGACGGTGCCATGGGCACGATGATCCAGGCGCGCAAGCTGCGCGAGGACGACTTCCACTCCAGTCGTCTGCCCCAGTCCACGGCGCTGCTCGCCGGTGACAACGAGCTGCTGTCGATCACGCGACCCGACGTCATCGTCGACATCCACGAGGCCTTCCTGGCCGCCGGTGCGGACATCGTCGAGACCAACACCTTCGGGGCCACGCGCATCGCCCAGGGCGAGTACGGCATGGACGCCCTGGCCTACGACCTGAACCTGGAGTCCGCGCGGCTGGCGCGCCAGGCCACGGATGCCTGGAGCGTGCGCACGCCGGACCGCCCGCGCTTCGTCGCCGGCGCCCTCGGGCCGACGTCCAAGACCCTCTCGCTCTCCCCGGACGTTGCCAACCCGGCCTTCCGCGCGGTGACGTTCGAGGAGCTCAAGGCCTCCTACGCCGAGCAGACCCGCGGCCTGATCGCGGGCGGCGTCCACATCCTGCTGGTCGAGACGATCTTCGACACGCTCAACGCCAAGGCCGCACTGGTGGCGATCGACGAGGTCCAGCGCGAGCTGGGCACGGACCTGCCGCTGATGATCTCGGTCGCCATCACCGACGCCAGTGGGCGCACCCTCTCGGGCCAGACGGTCGAGGCCTTCTACCACTCGGTGGCCCACGCGCGGCCCTTCTCGGTGGGCGTCAACTGCTCACTGGGCGCCAAGGAGATGCGGCCCTACGTGGCCGAGTTCGCGAAGATCTGCGACGCGTACGTGTCGAGCTACCCCAACGCCGGCCTGCCCAACGCCTTCGGCGAGTACGACGAGGCACCCGAGCGCACGGGCCAACTGGTGGGCGAGTTCGCCGAGTCCGGCCTGGTCAACATCGTCGGCGGCTGCTGCGGCACGACCCCCGCGCACATCGCCGCGATCGTCGAGCAGATGCAGGGGCGCACGCCGCGCCCGCGGCGCGAAGCCGGGCGGGGCGACATCAGCTACTTCAGCGGGCTCGAGCCCCTGGCGATCCGGCCCGAGTCGAACTTCCAGATGATCGGCGAGCGGACCAACGTCACCGGCTCGGCGAAGTTCCGGCGCTTGATCAAGAACGACGACTTCAACGCGGCCCTGGACGTGGCGCTCGAGCAGGTTCGCGGCGGCGCGAACATCCTCGACGTCAACATGGACGAGGGCATGCTCGAGTCGGAGGAGGCCATGACGACCTTCCTCAACCTGGTCGCCACCGAGCCGGAGATCGCGCGCATCCCGATCATGATCGACAGCTCCAAGTGGAGCGTGATCGAGGCCGGCCTGCGCTGCGTCCAGGGCAAGGGCATCGTCAACTCGATCTCGCTCAAGGAGGGCGAGGAGGAGTTCCTCGAGAAGGCGCGCATCATCCGGCGCTTCGGCGCCGGCGCGGTCGTGATGGCCTTCGACGAGGAGGGCCAGGCGGTCGACACCGAACGGCGCATGCAGATCTGCCGGCGTGCTTACCGCCTCTTGCGCGAGGAGCTCGACTTCCCGCCCCAGGACATCATCTTCGACCCCAACATCCTGGCCGTGGCGACGGGCATCGAGGAGCACTCGAACTACGCCAAGTCGTTCATCGAGAGCTGCGAGCAGATCCGCCGCGAGTTCCCGGGCACGCACATCTCCGGCGGCGTCTCGAACCTGTCGTTCTCCTTCCGCGGCAACGACCTGGTGCGCGAGGCCATGCACTCGGCCTTCCTGTACCACGCCACGCGGGCCGGGATGGACATGGGCATCGTCAACGCGGGCCAGCTCGAGGTCTACGAGAACATCCCCAAGGAGCTGCTCGAGCGGGTCGAGGACGTGATCTTCAACCGGCGCGCCGACGCCACCGAGCGCCTGGTCGAGCTGGCCGAGTCCGTGCGCGGCGACGGCAAGAAGCGCGAGATCGACCTCTCCTGGCGCGAGGCGTCGGTCGGCGACCGCCTGGCCCACGCCCTGGTGCACGGCATCGTGGACTTCATCGAGGCCGACACGGAGGAGGCCCGCCAGGGCTTCGGCCGCCCGCTCGAGGTGATCGAGGGGCCGCTGATGGACGGCATGAAGATCGTCGGCGACCTGTTCGGCGCCGGGAAGATGTTCCTGCCCCAGGTGGTCAAGAGCGCCCGCGCGATGAAGCGCGCGGTGGCCTACCTCGAGCCCTACATGGACGCCGAGCGCGGCGAAGGCGAGAGCTCGAGCCAAGGCAAGGTCGTGATGGCCACGGTCAAGGGCGACGTGCACGACATCGGCAAGAACATCGTCGGCGTGGTGCTGGGCTGCAACAACTACGAGGTGGTCGACCTGGGCGTGATGGTGCCCACCGAGAAGATCCTCGACACCGCGGTCGAGGTCGGCGCCGACATGATCGGACTCTCGGGGCTGATCACGCCCTCGCTGGACGAGATGGTCTCGGTGGCGCGCGAGATGAAGCGGCGTGGCATGACCCTGCCCCTCTTGATCGGCGGCGCGACCACTTCCAAGCAGCACACGGCGGTCAAGATCGCTCCCGAGTACGACCAGCCGGTCGTCTATGTGCTCGACGCCTCGCGCGCCGTGGGCGTGGTCTCGGAGATCAAGGACCAGACCGGACGCGGCGACAAGTTCCGGGCCGAGGTGGCACAGGACCAGGAACGCCTGCGCGCCGAGTACGCCGGTCGCGGCGAGCGTCCCCTGCGCACCCTCGAGGAGGCGCGCGCGAATCCAACGCCGATCGTGTGGGACCGCGCGCAGCTAGCCAAGCCCGACTTCACCGGTCGCCGCGTGGTGCTCGAGGACACGGTCGAGTCGGTCGCGCCCTACATCGACTGGACCTTCTTCTTCTCGGCCTGGGACCTGAAGATGAAGTTCCCCAGGATCCTCGACGACCCGCGCCTGGGCGAGGCCGCGCGCGAGCTGTACGACAACGGGCGCGCTCTGCTGGATCGCATCGCCGCCGAGAAGCTGCTGAAACTGCGCGCGGTCTACGGCTTCTGGCCCGCCAACAGCGACGGGGACGACGTGGTCCTGTGGACCGACGAGTCGCGCAAGGTCGAGCTGACGCGCTTCCCCATGCTGCGCCAGCAGACGGTGCACGCGGACGGGCGCCCCAATCGATCCCTGGCCGACTACGTCGCGCCCTCGGGTTCGGGCTACCAGGACTACATCGGTGCCTTCTGCGTCACCGCCGGCATCGGCGCCGACGACTTGGCCAAGCGCTTCGAGGCCGAGCACGACGACTACCAGTCGATCATGACCAAGGCCCTGGCCGACCGCCTGGCCGAGGCCTACGCCGAGTTGCTGCACGCCCGCGCGCGGGTGCACTTCGGCTACGGAGCCGAGGAAGCCCTGGCCAACGAGGACTTGATCGCCGAGAACTACCGCGGCATCCGCCCGGCCTTCGGCTATCCCGCCTGCCCGGACCACCGGCCCAAGCGCCAGCTCTTCGACCTCTTGAATTGCGACGAGATCGGCGTCGAGCTGACCGAGTCGATGGCGATGATGCCGGCGGCGAGCGTCAGCGGGCTGTACTTCGCCCACCCGGCCGCCAAGTACTTCTCGATCGGACGGCTGAGTGTCGAGCAGGTCGAGGACTACGCGCGCCGCACGGGCGCCGACATGCTCGAGACCGAGCGCTGGCTGAGCCCGAGCTTGGGCTACAAGCCGACCGTCTGAGCGCGCGCATCCCAGCGCGGTCGTCGGTGCCGACTGCGGCCCGGCTCTGGCAGCGGACTCAGCCCGCGTCGAGCATGCGCCAGCCGCCGATGCCCAGGTGGGCGTCGGCGGCGTCGATCAAGCGCTGGCGCAGGGCCGGACGCGCGAGTGCGGCGAGCTCCGCCGGCGGGGACGGCGCCAAGCTCGCGGCGAGCACGGCCAATGG
Organism: Engelhardtia mirabilis; assembly: GCA_007751255.1. Taxonomy (GTDB): domain Bacteria; phylum Planctomycetota; class UBA1135; order UBA1135; genus Engelhardtia; species Engelhardtia mirabilis. The sequence continues at coordinate 1,370,601 of CP036296.1, read as the reverse complement.
CGCCCAGGGGCAGATGCCCGCCGCGGGGTCCGCGGCCTCGTCGAGGAAGGCCTCGAGCGTCACCGCACGGATCCCGTCGACCTCGGCTGCGACCGGCGCCGGCGGATCGCCTCCGAGCCGCGCGATCAGCGCCGCGCAGACCTCGTCCTCGACGCCCACGGCCTCGAACTCGATGCGGTAGTCGAAGCGCCCGAGCAGCTCGGCCTCGAGCTCGACGCCCAACTCCTCGAGCAGCCTGCGCCGGCCCGCGACCACGTAGTCCTCACCCGGGCGCGGATGGCTGGCGATGGTCGCGTCCCAGGAGCCCGGCCACAGGGGCTTGGCCGCCGCGCGGCGCGCGAGCAGCAGGCGACCCTCGCCATCGAAGACCACGACGGCCAGGGCGCGGTGCTTGCGACCGCCCTCCAGGTGGCACTCGGCCTTGCCGGCCTCGCCCACCACCCGGTCTTCGCCGTCGACGAGGATCAGTCGGTCGATGTCGAACTGGGAACGGCCGCTCATGCCCGAGGGATAAGCCGAATCCCACGCGGGCGCCACCCCTCGCCCCTGGCTTCGGTTCAGCGGGACCGGTCGATGGCGGCCGGCGAGACCTCGATCACGGCCTCGGGCAGGACGTCGATGAACTGGCCGGTCCCCTCCACCGCGATGCGCGCCAGGGTCGGCTCGCCCATGAGGCTCGCCGGTCCCAGCTCCGCGGGCACGCTGCCCCGAAACCACTCCACGTGGCGTCCGCGGCGGTGGGCCATGAACAGCGGGTTGCCCTCGCTTCCTTGCGCCAACAGCCGCGTCCCCGCGGGCCAGTCCCCGCGCAGGTCCAGGGGCACGGCGCGGTAGACGTTGAGCTCGAAGCCGCGCAGGGGGCGACCCATCTCCGCATCGGGGCCTTGCGCCAGGCCGGAGTCGACCCGTCGGGGAAGGCTGCGCTCGCCGATGAACTGGAACAGGTGCCCCACGGGCTGGGGCCGGTCGATCTGGAACAGACCGGCGGAGTCGGTTCGAGCACCTCGCTCGAGCACCAGGCCGACTTCGAGTTGAAGCGTGCCGCAGCGCGCGGAGAGGACGCGGGCCATCGACTCGACCTGCACGCCGCGCTGGGGTGCGCCGGTGCTGTCGATCACGCGCCCCTCGAGGGCGCCCGGGCGCGCCGGTTCGTCGAGGATCAGCTCGCAGGGAAAGGAGAGGCCGGCCGCCAAGTCGAACTCGCCCACGTCGTGGCTCTCGGTCGCGAGGGCCACGAGGTGACGGGCGCGGGAAGGATCGCCGTGCAGGACGAAGCGGCCGGCGGCGTCCGCGCGGACGGGCTTCCAACCCGAGCCCGTCTCCACCTCGGCCGCGCCGAGGCTCGGGAACTCCACCGGGGCCTGCGCCGCGGCCGCGCCGACCTCGGCCGAGAGCCACAGCACGTCACCCAGGTCCTGGTCCCACAGCACCGGCACGGCGAGGCTGTCCCAGACCAGCGCGCCGGGCACGGGCTCGCCCGCACGGTCGCGCACCACCCCGACCAGGTCGGGCGCGCGCAAGAGCTCGAGGTCGATTGGAGCGCTGGCGTCGGCGTCGATCTCCGTCCGCGCGCTGGCGTAGCCCGGCGCCCAGGCCACGAGTTCGCCCGAGCGGGCGGTGAGCGCGAAGGAGCCATCGGCGGCCAGGGGCACGAGGACTCCGTCGAGGGCCAAGCGTGCGGCGGCCAACGGTGCACCGGCGCCGTCGAACACGCGGCCGCGCAGGGCCAGGTCTCCGGGCGAGGGCAGGACCAGGGTCCAGGGCATCGGACCCAGCTCGGCGACGGGGAAGCGCAGGGTCTCGCGACCCGGTGCGGTGACCGCGATCACGGCGCCGGGGGCGTCGGGCGCGGCAAAGGCGAAGGCCCCGCTCGGGTCGGTGGTCGCGCGAGCCGCGACGGCTTCGCTCGCGCCGGGGCCGGCGGGCGCGGGGAGCTCGAAGGCCAACTCCGCGGCACCGACGCCGACGCCGAAGTGGTCGACCGCGCGACCGGTGCGCTCGATCCGCCTCGCCACGATCAGGGTCACGCGCCGTTCGGAGAGCTCGGTGATCCGCAACGGCGCCACGGCCGCCCAAGCGGAGTCGCCGCAGTCGAGGGTCCCGGGGGGCGACGCGGTGCTCAAGCGAGCGCGGCCCTGGTCGTCGGACAGGGCGATCGCGGTGCTGGTGGCGCGCTCGGACTCGAAGCGGACCAGCACGCCGGCGACCGGTCGGCCGTCCAAGTCGCGCACGTCGGCGGTGATCGGGTGGCGTGGTCCCGCGTCGAGGGCCAAGCCGCGGGCCGCAGTTCCGACCGGTCCCGCCTCCGTCGGCGCAACAGCAACGGCCCGGCGGCGCGCGTCCTCGGATCCCGGCGGTACGGAGTTCACCACTGTCGGCGGCGCTTCCGCGAGCGCGGCGGTCGCGGCCGGCGCGTTCGCTCCGGCCGGGAGGTTCGCGGGCGGGCGCAGCGCGAAGAAGAGGGCCAGTACGACCGCGGCGACCGTCGCCGTCGCCGCTGCCACGATCGCCGCGGGCGACAGGACTGCAAAGGGCTCGTGACCGCGCCAGGCCAGGGGCGCCAATGCCACCGCCCAGGAGCGACCATCGCCCCCGTGCTTGCGGTCCAGCCGCTCACGCAGGGCCGCGAGCCCGCGCTGTAGCCGCGTCTTGACCGTCGCCACCGGCACGTTCGTCGCGCGCGCGATCTCCTCCGGGCTCTGACCGTCGAAGTAGCGCCGCAGCACAACCAGCCGGTAGTGCTCGGGCAACTGCATCACGGCCTCGACCACGTCCTGATGGGCCGCGGCCCGGGCGACGATGTCCGCGGGGTCGGCGTCGACGGCCTCGGGTCGCGAGCTCGACCGCTCGCGCAGGGCGCGACGTTCCTCCCCCCGCAGCCGCTCCCGCAGGGCGCGGCGCAGGACCGTCGCCATCCACGCCCGGGGCGAGTGGACCTCGCTCCAACGGATGCGAGCGGCGGCGAGCCAGGCCTCCTGGGCCAGGTCGTCGGCCAGGTCGGGATCGCGCACGAGCCGACGCGCCAGGTCGCGGACCCAGGCGCCTTGGGACAGGAGCTGTTCGTATTCGGCGGAGCTCACGGGAGGAGGGAGGGCTGATGCGGACCCGATCAGCTCCACCCAAGGTGCCAGGTGGCCGCCCGCCGTGCGCGGGACTCGCGCCGTTCGAGGAACTTCGAGACCCGGGGAGGCCGCGGCGCGCCGATCGCGCGAAGATCGAGGGGCGCCTGAGTCCCCGGCCGCGGCCAGCGGCCACCCACCGGATGCCCCCCCGGACGAGACAACCCCCGAGACCCGCGCCAGGCGCGGCAACCCCGACGAGGCGATCCATGCTCACCACATCCATCCTGCTGGCCCTGGCCGCCAGCCCCGCTCCCGAACTCGAGTGGCACCACGGCAACTTGGACGCGGCCATCGGCCAAGCCCGAGACGCCGAGACGCAGGTGCTGATCTACTTCTGGGCCGACGGCAGCCAGCACTGCGCGTCCATGTACGGTCAAACCCTGCAGTCCGAACTCGGCGAAGCCGCACTGGCCGACCTGGTGCTGGTCAGCGCGAACGTCGGCGACGGCCCGGGTTCGGCCCTGATGCGTCGCTTCGGCGTCCAGACCATGCCGACCTGTCTGGTGCTCGGGCCCGACGGCCAGCCCGACGACGTGATCCTGGGCTACGCCCCGCCCGACGCCTTCGCCTGGGAGATCGAGCGCATCCTCAAGGGCGAAGGGACTGTCACGGCCCTCCGCACTGCCCTGGCGCAGACCGAGGACATGAGCGAGGGCCAGTTCGCCGCGCGGCTGACCCTGGCAGCAAAGTTGACGGACGTGGGCGTGCTCGAGGAGTCCGAGGCGCTGCGCCAGTCGATCCGTAAGGACGACCCGAAGGGCAAGACCCTGAGCGGCGCCGAGGTGCTGCTCGACGAGGTCGTCGCGTCGATCACCGTCAACGAGGACGGCGAGGAACTCGAGCCGGAGCAGTGGGACCTGGACCCGGTCTACAAGCTCGCCAAGAAGTCCAAGCAGGACACGGTGCGCTACCAGGCCTGGAACCGCGCCGCGAACCTCGAGGCGAACCGTGGCGACATGCCCGCCTCGCGCAAGGCATTGGTGGCTTCACGGGAGTTCGTGCCCGACTCGGATCTGTGCAACTGGTCCCAACAGGTCACCTGGTACTTCCTGCGCTCCGAGGACGAGCTCACGTCCAAGGACTACGCCTTCGCCGTCGACATCGCGGCCCAGGCCGTGAAGTTCATCGAGGGCTTCCACATGGGTGAGTCCGACGAGGTGCCGCCGGAGCGCTGCTGGACGGGCTCGGAGGGTGCGTACAAGGCCTACCTCGCGCGGTACGTCGACGGCCTGGCCTGGGCCCACTACTACTCGGGTGACTCGCGCACGGCGATCGAGCTGGCGGCGCGCTGCCGCGAACTGGATCCGGAGTACGAGGAGTACGCGACGCGCGCCGAGACCTTCGCCCAGCCCATCGAGGGCTAGTGTCCTGGATCAGAATTCGGCGTCACTTCCCGGGCTCCGATCGCCGCTGGCGTCGCCAGCGCCTCCTCCGAGGATCGCAGCGGATACGCGTCGTCGGCGCGCCCAGCCAGCATCGATCGGAGCCCGGGAAGTGACGCCGAATTTCTGATCCAGGACACCAGAGAGCGGCGCCGAGCCTGGGCGTCGGTAGGGACCCGCCCGCGCGAGTCCACCGACGCTCGGGCTGGGCCCGTCGATCGAACGGGCCCGTCAGCGAATCGGGGCCATCAATTGAAGAGCGCCAGCACATCGGGGTGCCCGGCCCCGTGGTCGATGGCCGAGCGCCCCTGGTCGTCCCGGCGGCGCGGGTCGGCCCCCGCCCCCAGCAGCAGTTGGACCATGGGCGCGTTGCCGCGATGGGCCGCGGCGTGCAGGGCAGTGATGCGACCATTCTGAGCCGCGTCGACCTCGGCCCCGGCCTCGAGCACCATCCGCAGACACTCGTACTCGCCGCCAGCCACGGCCGCGTGGATCGCGCGCAGGGCGCTGCCGTTGGTGGCCACCGCGTCGACCGGCGCGCGATGCGCCAGGAGAATGTCGGCGATCGACGGGCGCGCCAGGTAGCAGGCCAACTGCAGCGCCGTGAATCCGTCGGGACTGACCGCTTCGAGGGCGTCGGCGGACTTGTCCAGCAACGCCTCGACCCCGCGGCCGTCCCCCAGACCGACGCGCTCGAAGAGGTCCAGGGGGGTCTTGGCGTCGGCGAGGGCCTCAGCCAGGTCGCGCCTGCCGCGGTAGAGGGCGGCCATCACGGCACTCTCGCCCGAGGGCCCGGCGGCTCGCGCGAGCCCCGGACGCTCACTCAGGGCCGAGCGCAGCGCTCCGACGTCACCACCCTCGAACAGTTCCAGCAATTGACCCCAGGGGTCAGCGCTCATCCCAGCTCTCCGGCGAGGGCTTCGGCTTCGGGGTCGGGGATCGTCGGATCGATGTGCTCACTCTCGTCGCGGAAGCTGAACAAGAGCAGCACCGTCGCGGCGAGGCCGATCAGGCTGAGGGTCAGCCACAGGCCGGGGAAGTAGGACTCGTTGCCGGCGCTGAAGTGCGACTCCAAGTAGCCACTGAGGAATCCGCCTAGCACCGGCCCACCGCCCAGAATCATGATCCCGAAGACCGTCTGAGCCGAGTGCCGCACGTCGGCGGGTGCGATCCGGTCGACGTAGATGAACGCGGAGGCGAAGAAGCAGGCGTAGCACACCCCGTGCAGCAACTGGCTCGACACCAGCAGCCAGGGCGGTAGCTCGGTCATGGCCCAGATGCCGTAGCGCAGGAAGTAGGCCACGCCCCCCAGCATCAGCACGTTCCGCATTCCGAAGGTCATCAGCATCCAGCCCAGGAACGCCATGATCAGGATCTCGCTGAACTGACCGATGGTCATGGCCGGACCGATCTCGCTGTCGAGCAGACCGATCGAGCTGAAGAAGGGCCCGGTCTGCAGGAAATAGATCTGGTGGATCGTGCTGATCGCCAGGCTCGCTACCACCAATACGATGAACGAGCGCTTGTTCAGCAACCTGAATGCCCGCGCGAAGGCCAGGGTGTCAGTTCCTCCCGGCTTGGGCGGCGTGGCGGGCAGCAGCATGCAGAGGCCGGCGTAGACGAAGGCCAGAACGCCCGAGAAGCGCAGGGCGTTGGCCAGCTTGGACGTGACTCCCTCGACCTCCGGCCCACTGAGGAAGGGCGGCATCCAGCCCAGATCCAGGTTCTGTTGGAGCCAGATCATCGGGAAGGTCCAGCTCGCGGCGATCCAGCCGATCGTGCCCCACACACGAATCCTCGGGAACTCGCCGGTCGCGTCACGCAGGTGGGCGAAGGCAATCGAGTTCGAAAGGGCCAGGGTCGGCATGAAGACCACGCCGTAGGCGATCGACAGCCAGAGCCAGGCCTGGAAGCTGGTCTGCGCGGCCGTGAACCACTTCAGCACCCCGCCGACCACCATCAGCAGAGCCAGGAAACGCTCGGCGCGGAAGTAGCGGTCCGCGATCTGCCCGGCGATGAAGGGTGCGGAGATGGCGCCGATCGAACCGGCCCACCCGAGGATCTGCCCGATCTCGATGCCCGTGAAACCCAGGCCGCCCTCCGCCACCGGAGCCGACATGTAGCGCGCCGCCACCGGGAGCCAGGCTCCCCAAACGGCGTACTGCAGGAACATCATCAGGCACAGGCGGAAGGTCACGCTGCGCCCGGAGCTGGACTGGGTCATGGGAGGCCTGGGAGGGAGGGGCTGGGGACCGCCGCATGGTAGCGACCTGCGAGGCCGGACACGATTCGAGCGGCCGCGACCGGACCCTATTCCGCGAATGCGGAGTCGAAGGCCCGCGTGGAGCGCTGGAAGTCCAGGGCCTTGACGAACGCCGCTGCCTCCGCGGCGCCCGCCTCGCGGTCCATCATCGGGTCCTCCCACTCGACCGTCAGGGGTCCGCGGTAGTCGATGTGGTTCAGCATTCGGATCAGGCCCTCGAAATCGACGCGGCCGCGCCCCGGCGAGCGGAAGTCCCAGGCGCGCCCGTCGCTGCCGAAGTCCGTGTGCCCGCCGAAGATCCCGGTGGCCGTCATCGACTCCGACCACCACACGTCCTTCACGTGGCAGTTGAAGATGCGCGGCCCGAACTCGCGCAGGAAGCGCAGGTAGTCCACCTGCTGGTAGGCCAGGTGGCTGGGGTCGAAGTTGAAGCCGAAGGCCGCGTGGCCGCCGACGGCGGCGATCGCGCGGTGGGTCGTGGTGATGTCGAAGGCGATCTCGGTCGGGTGCACCTCGAGCGCGAAGCCGACTCCGCTCGCGGCGAACTCGTCGAGGATCGGGCCGAAGCGCTCGCCGAAGTCGGCGAAGCCCGCCTCGATCATCGCCGGCGACACGGGCGGGAACGAGTAGAGCAGGTGCCAGATCGACGAGCCCGTGAAGCCGTTGACGACGTAGCGCCCGCTGGCCGCCAGGTGCTCGCGGACCCGTGCCGGGGCCGCGTCGAAGAAGCGCTTCGCCGCGCGCGCAGTCAACGCGAGCTCCTCGGCCGCTCGACCGCGGACCCCCTCCGGATCGCCATCGCCCCAGACGTGCTCGGGCAGGATCGTCCGGTGCCGCTCGTCGATCCGGTCGCACACCGCCTGACCCACCAGATGTGAAGAGATCGCATAGCTGGCCAGGCCGTGGTCGCCGAGCAGTTCCCAGAGCCCCTTGCAGTAGTCAGCCTCGGTCGCCGCCCGGTGCACGTCGAAGTGGTCGCCCCAGCAGGCCAACTCGAGACCTTGGTAGCCGAAGTGGACAGCCTTGCGCGCCAGGTCCTCGAGGGGCAGATCGGCCCATTGGCCGGTGAACAGGCAGACAGGTCGGGTCATCGTCGTGACTTCGCTCGGATCGCGGGGAGGCGGCTGTCCCACGACGGGCACAAGCCGACGGGGGATTCTAGCGCTCCGGTCACCGCGCCGCCTTCGGCTCTGCATCGGGCAATCTTGCCCGCTAACGTTCGAATTCCGGGCCCCGGGCTGAGCTTGGGAATCGGCTCGCGTTGTACGAAAGTGCTTGCTACGAGTTCGCCTCCTGGGAACCCTGCCCCTGCACCCTGAGGGACCCCCCATGCAACACTTTCGGCACAGTTGGCTCCCGCGCCAGGAGCTGATGGAGTTGGCCTCGATCGAGTCCGGTCACCTGTCGCTGATCGACACCCTGACCCACTCCGACAGCGGTCTCTACAACCAGGACTTCCTGAGCTACAAGCTCTACGAGGAGACGCGCCGCGCCACGCGCTTCGGCGAGTCCCTGTCCTGCATCTTGCTCGCGATCGAGGAGTCGCCCCTGCGTGAAGGGCTGACCCGAGTCGCGAGGGTGCTTCGGAACGAGTCGCGCGACACGGACTTCCCGTGCCAGCTCGACGATCGGTCGTTCCTGGTCCTGATGCCGAGCACTCCCTTGGGCGGTGCGGAGTCCGCGGCCGCGCGTGTCTTCGCCCAGCTCGATCAACTGCCCCTGGCGGATCGCGTCGCAGGTCCCGGGGAAATCGCTATCGGCGTCGCAAGCGCCGAGCCAGGCATCCTGATGCGGGGTGGCGAACTCTACGACCTGGCCTGCGAGGCCCTGGCCCTGGCCCAGGGCGCCGAGGATTTCCCAATCGTCTCGCGCTCCAAACAGGCTGCGGGCGTGGGCGGGAGCGCGCGGCGCGTCGTCGAGCGCGACACCCTCAACGCCCGAATCGGCACCTGAGCCCGCGCCCGGGTTCTCGGGCTGTCAGAGCGAGGCTGTCACGGCCCAGGAGGTGCGGCAGCTCGCCCCGTCGAAGGCCTGCAGCCAAAGGGTCGTGCCAGACAGGGCGCCAGGGAGCAACGCCGTCACGACCGCCGCCCCCTCGCCATCGGCCGTCAGCGGCAGGAGCACCGGCGACGCCACGCCGAGGTAGGCACCCGGGCAGCCAAGTAGGCCCAGGGAATCCCCCGCCAAGCCCAGCGCCAGGAGCAGCGCGCCACCGGCCGTCCCATTGCGAATCGCAATCTCGTTCTGCACTCCGGCGCTCCCCGGCTCGAGCCAACCGAGGCGCAGGCGCGGGTCAGGCAGGATCGCCAGCCACGTCGCGCCATCGACACCTGAAGCACTGCCGAGGATGAACTTCCCCAAGTAGGTCCCGTCCGCCGCGTAGCGTCGAACCCCGTTGTGCTGATCGCTGGTCACCAACAGGTCGCCAGTCAAGGGATCGAAGACCAAGCCCGTGGGTCGCAGGGTCTGGGCGAAGAGCTCCGCCGGTCCTCCGCCGGGGGGCACGCGCAGCACTCGGCTGTTGGCCCAACTGGCCACATACATCCACCCGTCGTCGCGGAAGCGGATCGCGCGCGGGTTCGCCAACTCGCCGCCGGCGGGGATCGCTTGTTCGACGAATGCGCCGGACTGCCCATCGAAGCGCGCCACGTTGTTCGAGTTGAAGCCGGGAACGTAGAGGTCACCCTCGGGGCCGAAGACCATGCCCGCGTCGGGGCCATCGATGCCGCCGTCACCAGCGCTGACGAAGATCCCGAGGAAAGCGCCGTCGCTGCCCCGGTAGCGCATCACGCAGTCCCCCGCGAAGTCCGCGACGAAGAGGTCGCCCCCCGGCCCGAAGGCGGCGGCGGTCGGCGCCGTCAGCCCCCCCGTCTCGTCGATCGGCGTCAGCGGGTCGTCCGCCACGAACTCACCCAGCGCGGCGCCCGTATGCCCGTCGAAACGCAGGATCCGCGAGGACTTCTCGGACACCACGTACAGGTCTCCGTCGGGGCCATAGCGGGCCGACTGCGCCCCGGGCACGGCGCCCAGAACGCCGGCCGGAGCTCCGCTGGCCAGGTCGAAGCGGTGCAGGGCGTCGGAGTTGTAGCCACTGACCAGCAGCTCCTGGGGCACGGCCGCGGGGGCGATGGGCCAGAGAGAAAGCAGCAGAGCGGAGGTGAAGATCATCCGTCGGTCTCGGTGAGGAGGCTCGGGCCAGGAGGTGGAGTGGAACGCCCCGAAACAGGTACCGGCCCAACAGCCAAGCGTTTCATCCGACCGGGGATTCTCACGCTGCGACGCTTGTCGGTTGCGCGGCGATCATCGCGACGCCTTGACCGCCGCGGGCCCCCGCCCGCCCGTCGGGGGGGACGGATCGGAGCCGCCGAGGTTACGCACGAGCTCTCGAAAACTCCGCGTCGTCGATGGGTCCGGCCGGCCCGCCCCGCCGCCCTGGCGGTCCGCCACGCGAGCACCTGACCAGTCCTCGAGCCCCCTCGCTCAGGAGACCTCGTCGAGCATCACCGCGCGCCGCTCGTCGACCGCCCGCAGGGCCGCCTCGAGCACCCGTTGGGTCTCGAAGGCGTCGGCGAAATCGCACAGGGGCACCACCGGTTCCTCGCCGACCAGGGACCGCAGCACGTCCGAGACCATGTTCGTGAACGTGTGCTCGTAACCGATCAGGTGCGCGTCGGGCCACCAGTGCTCCACGTAGGGGTGCTCGCCCGCGTGGGTACACATGATCCGGCGCCAGCCGCCCTCGCGCGCCCCGTCGGAGGCGTCGCAGAAATGCAGCAGGTTCATGTCCTCGAAGTCGAAGCGCACCGAGCCCAGCTCGCCGTTCAGCTCGATCGAGTTCGCGTTCTGGTGTGGATTGGCGAGGCGACTGGCCTCGAAACTCCCCACCGCCCCTCCGGCGAAGCCCGCGGTGAACAGCAGCGCATCGTCGACGCTGGTCGGGCGCCGCTCGCCCGTCGCGCCGTCGAGCCGGGACTCGACCCAGCGCCTGGATGTGGCGCCGTGGATCTCGGTGATCGGCTCGCCGACCAGGAAGCGCGCCAGGTCGATCAGGTGCGCGTTCAAGTCCCCGTGGGCGCCCGATCCGGCCAGCTCGCGATCGAAACGCCAGCTCATCGGCGTCTGCGGCCCGCCCCAGTTCTGCAGGTAGGTGGCGCGCACGTGGTAGATCCGCCCCAGCCGCCCTTCGCGGGCCAACTTCCAGGCGGTCGCTACGGCGGGGCAGCGGCGGTAGTTGAACCACACGAAGGTCCGGCCCGCGGCAGCCGCGGCGGCGTCGCGCATGGCCCGCGCGTCCTCGAAGCTGCCGGCCAGGGGCTTCTCGCACAGCACGTGCTTGCCCGCCTCCAGGGCCGCGACGGAGGGCTCGCGATGCAGGAAGTTCGGTGTGGCCACGTCGACCAGGTCCACCTCGGGATCCACCACGGCCGTGCGCCAGTCGGTGGTCGTGTTGGCCCAGCCGAAACGTGCCGCGAACTCCGTCAAGCTCGCCCCGTCGCGACCGGCCACCGTGTGGAGCTCCGGCAACAACGGCGGGGAGCAGAAGGGACCCACCTGACGGAAGGCGTTGGAGTGGGCTCGGCCCATGAACTGCTGGCCGAGCATCGCGACGCGGATCTTCTGGCTCATGGCAGGGCAGAGCCTAACGTCCGGGGAACCGGCGCGTGAGGGGCCGAACCACCGGGTTCACTGGGCCCGCGGCACCAGATTGCCCCCCAACGAGGTCTCCTCGACTTCACTGGCGTCGAAGGTCAGCTCGATCCTCGAGCCAGATCGCTCTACCCCCAGCGTGTACTCGCCCGAGGTGACTCGCAGGCACCCCTCCACGAGGCCCTGCCAGTCGTCCTCCGCCGCGGACTTGCCGTCGATGGAGACGATCCGATCACCGCTCCGCAGTCCGAGCAGGCCCAGCCGAGCGCCCGGATCGCTGATCTGCACCTCCATGGCCACGGCGGTCGATCCGACGAAGGTCACCTCCGTCGGCGGCACCGTGATGTCCATGAACCGCTCGCGCCTGCCGTTCAACAGGAGCTGATAGCTACCGGCCACCACCGACTCGAAGGTCGCGCTCCCATCCTCGATCTGGGCCCATCCGTAGTTGGGTCGAGCACCGGCGCCCTCGTCCGCCACCAGGGCGAAATGGCCCTCGCTCCCGAGGTCCGGCGCATTCACGGTCAGGCGGTGGATCGCGGGCGCGACCAGGCTGAGCGCGTTGTCTCCCGCACCGAGTTCAATCTCGAGCGAATCGAGCAGGGTGAGTCGACCACCGCCGAAGGGCCCACTGCCGTCGACCGCTTGCAACTCGACTCGGTAGAGTCCGGCGGTCAAGGGTCCGATCCGCGCGCTCCCGTCTCGACCCACGTCGATTGAATCGCCGAAGCTCGAGCGATTGTTCGACTGCTCGTTCACGGCTGTCGTCTGGATCGCGAGCTTCGTCGCCGCCGGGCGCTCGTTGCTACCGCGCACCGTCGCCACGATGTAGGCGGGTTCGCCGAAGCTGACGCTGTAGTCCATGACCTGTGGCTCGACGACGACGCGCTGGGTGCCGAACCCCGCAGACTTGACATCGACCCAATGGGTATCGCCCGCGTTCTCGCCCGGCGTAGCGAACCTCTCCGGGATCAGGATCGAGTGGATGCCCGCCAGGTAGGTCGACCTGATCCCCGACGACGAAGACCTGCCGCTCGAGCTGGAGTAGCCGACGGTGAATGTCAGGGATCGAAGAGGCGCACCCTCCGGCCCGAGCGCCGTGATCCGCAGGGCGCGCTCGGCGGTGGACGATTCGTTGTCGATAACGAAGTCGTGCCGCAGCAGGCCGCCGGCGTACTCGATGACCTCGCGGTGCGCGGGATCTGAGTTCCATCCCAGGGAGACGATCAGAACGTAGCGGCCAGGCTCGACGTCGACGAACCCGAAGCCCGTTCCACCCTCCAGGAACTGCGGCGATGAGGTGTCCGGTTGGGGCGCCTGCTGGGGATCGTCGTCTTCCCCGATCTCCACCAGACTGACCCTGGCCATGTCGTTGTTCGGCACTGCGAAAGTGGCGTAGCCCCAGATCGCACTGGCAGGTGCCAGCGCCAACTCCACCTCGGCCTCGGCCTGGTCCGCCAGCAGGCGCAGTGCGACGCTCGGAGATCGCTCCTGCGCCAGGACCACCCCGGCGTTGAAGAAGGCCTGCTCCACGTCCCTGGAGGCGACGAACTCATACTCCCCCGGCGCCAGATAGAGCGTGGAGGCTGTGCCGGTCAGCTCGTAGTTCGAGGGTCGGGAGGACTCGCCCTCGACGACCGAGACCAGGGCCTCGGACACTTCGGAGCCATCGGTCCCGAGTACTCGCACCGACACCGGGACGCGCTTGACTGCGACGAAATCCACGGGCTTACCCGTCACGACGGAGTAGACGCGTCGGTGCAGCTTCTCGATGCCCCAACCCTCGAGGTACCCACCCAGACCCCAGGTTGCATCCGGCAAACCCTCGAAGCGATAGCTGCCATCGACGAGGGTCAGCGTCTCGCGCGTGTCGCGATCGCTCTGCATCTGTCGGCGCGCGCTGGCCTCGAGCGTGTCCGCCGAGAAGCGCGCCGGAGCTGCACCCAGGGTCGAGTCCGCCGCCTGCACCATCCCCAGGCGCGAACCGGGCGTGAGGCGCATCAGTACGCCCGCGAGTGGTTCACCTCGATCGTTGCGCACGTTACCCCAGATCGCTCCATCGCCCTGGGTGGCCGCGGAGCTCGCCTCGACCTCGACCCGCGCGATGGCCCGCTCCGCCGCCCTTCGCGCCGCGACGTCGTCGACGGGCGGAAGGTCGGATCCGACAGGGACCGCACCGGAGGCGGAGGTCGGTGCCGCGAGTGCTGCGCCGGTGCCCTGCTCGCCCGCTCGGGGGCCGGCCGCGATGGCCGGGCCCGCCGCCAGGGACTCCTCCACCAAGGCGTTCGCCGCGCTGACGCCACCGCCCAGAACGACCCTGCCGACGAAGACGCCGACGACCAGGCCGAGCACGAGGGTCACTACCGCAATGGACGCAGTCGAACGCATTCCCTGTCTCCTCTTGACTGTCGATTCGATGGCCGCGCAGGTCTCCGTCCGGAATGGCGAGCGCAATTCCGCGGCGTTCGTGCATCAGAATAACCGCGGGCCCCCGCCCGCCCACCAGGGGGGGACGGACGGGACGCTCCGTGGTTACACCCGAACGGCCCAGAACAGCAGATCTCGCCCTCCCCAATGCTGAACGGCCGGCCCCCTGGGGAACCGGCCGCCTCACGCAGTCTCCTGTCGCTGCGACGGACCGACGCGCCGCGATCGATGCACCGGGACCGACGTTACGCGCGCAACGCGGCGTCCTCAGCACGCCGAACTCAATGCCCCGTTTCCCACTCGATGAACCAGAAGATGCAGTAGCGCGAGTGCCCCGGCTGGCGTTCGACCTCGAAGAAGCCGAAGGGCAGCATCGAGAAGAACGTGTACTTGGCCGGCTTGCGCGACTGGGATTCGAGGTAGTAACCGCGGTAGTTCGCGCCGAACTGGAAGATGAAGTCGAGGAAGGACCAACGGGTGGAGCTGATGTCCGAGTCGCACTCGAACAGGATCGGGATGTCGATCTCGCCCTCCTCGGACAACCGACCACTGATGTCGATCTCAGTGCTGAGCACCCCCAGGGGTCCCTCGACTCGCAGCCCCACCGGGCCGTCCCCGGCGCGCGGTCCGGGCAGGCCCTTGCGCTCGTCGGTCGCGATGCTGAGCCCCTTCTCGTCCGCCCGCGCCAGAACCGCGGCGACCAGCGTGCCGAGCGAGTCGGCGGGCTGACCATCCACCTCGATGATGCGGTCGCCGGCTCGCAAGCCCTTCATGTAGGCCGGCGAGCCCGGCAGAACGCCGGCGATCAACATCGTGCCCGAATCGAGCTTCAGCGCGTGCGAGGCGATGTCCGCCGGCAGGTGGGCGACCCGCAACCCGGTCAGGTTCTGCACCGCGACCGAGGTTTCGAGGGCGATCGAATCCGTCGAGGACTCGGTCACCTCCTTCGCCTGAGGCGTCAGCTCCGCGGTGCGGACTTCCTTCGTCTGCTCCTCGCCCACGAACCGCATGTAGGTCACGGTCGTCGACGTACCCGGTACCAGAGCCTGCTCCACGACCTCCGTCATCTGGTCCGGCGACGAGATCGCAACGTCGCCGATCTTCATCAGGACGTCGCCCGAGCGCAGTCCGGCATCGTGGGCGGGCAGGTCGGTGTCGACCCGATCGAGCCAGACGCCACTCCAGGGATCGATGCCGTAGCGATCCGCCCTCGTCGCGCCGATGGAGCGGCTGCGAACTCCGAGCAGCGCCAGTTCACGCGTCTCGGTGACGGTCTTCTCGACCTTCGGTCCGCCGCTGCGCCCGACGCTGAGGCGCCAGGTCACCGTGGACCCGTCGTCGCGCTTCTCGACGCCGAGCAGCGTGTCGTCCGTCGAGAAGCGCATCGAGCGCGACGAAACACAGGCGATCTGGGAGAGGGCCAGGAGACAGATGGCGAGGATGCGGAACACGGCGATCTCTTGAGTCGGGGGACCTGCCCTCCGACCGGTTCGGTCGGTGGCAGCGGGGGGCTCGGGGAACAGCAGGTGTACGCGACGGCGCCTTCGACGGTTCCCGGGAAGTCGGGTGATCGGGCGCGGGCCGGTCAGAAACTCCGCGCGGAGCGGCCGCTGGCTCGATCGACGCTGCGCCACCAACCCTCCCAGGCGTCGGCCCGATCGATTGCAGCCAACTCCGGCGAGGGCAGGGTCCGGTCGGCCACCGCGGCGCGGGCGGAGCGCCACCAGGGATCGGCGTCGTCTCCCGTCAGGAGCTCGGTACTGGGTGCAGGACGATCCAGATCGCGGGCGATGGAACGCAGGCGCCCTTCGACGACCTCGATCACCGCCGGGTCCGCGTCGCTCAACAGCGCCAGGAGTGCCGGCACGACCTCGTCCAGCTCACCCCGGGTTCCGAGCACGATCCGATCGCCATCGCGCCGCACCGTGACCGGCCCGCGCCGAGGTTCGAGTTCGAGTTCGACGTCGGCCAGGCTCGGGCTCGGCCTGCCGCTGGGCAGGCCGTTGATCGGGCGCGGCGCCGAGGTTTGCCCGCTCCGGGCCAGTGCAGCTTCCGAATCGTCGGGCAAGGTCGGGTCGACCCCCTCGGGAGGGAAGGTCGCGCGCTCGACGGCCCGCGCCATCTGAGCGAGCAGAGCCACGCCCTCCGCGAGCAGGGGTTCCAGGTAGGGGCGGAGCTCCGCTTCGCTGACATCGGCACGGGCGTCGGACGCGACAGGCGGCGCCGATGCGACCCCGCGACCCGGCGCGGCGAGCCAAAGGGGAACGGGAACGGTCACCACGCGCGTGTGAACGGACTCAGCGGCCGCGTTCGATCGACGCTGCGTCGGGTGGTGCGCGACGAGATTTGCGAGACCTGGGGTGTAACCCGTGCCGTCTCCATCCGTCCCCCCTGGGTGGGCGGGGGACCGCGGTGGTTCATATACCTGCAATGGATCCGAAGCGACCGCGCCCTGGACCGTCAGTCGGTCTCCGCCCATGGCGATGCTCGCGCCAGTGGAGACCTCCGCACCGGCGTCGGAGTCCGCCACGTCGTGCGAGCGTTGTTGCTTCCCATCTCCCCCATTCCCGGCGCCCACCCCGAAATCGAAGCCGAATCGACCGACGCTCCAGGTCATCAGGATCCCCGCCGCAGCGGCAGCCACGTGGGTGACCAGCCACCACCGCGGCCGCCTGCGATCTCGCCCGAGGGCTTCACGCGCCACGGCGGCCATGACCGCATCGACGTGGGCGCGGGGCGCCGTGGCCGAGACGTCCACGGCCAGAAGGTCGATGCGCTCGTCCAGCCGCACCCGCTCGGTGGCGCAAGCGGAGCACGAACTCAGGTGGGCCTCGACCTCTGACCGATCTCGCGCGGCCAGGTCGTCGTCACGCAGGGCCGGGAGCCAGGCGCGGATCTCGTCGCAGTTCATCAGGCGTTGCCTCCACGAAGTGTTCTCAGCGCGGCGGGCCGAGGCGGGGGCGCGGTCACGCGCTCGTAGGCGTCGCGGAAGGCCACCCGGCCCCGGTGGACGCGGGACTTGACCGTGCCCTCCGCGCATTCGAGGGCTGCGGCCGCCTCCGCGTAGCCGAGCCCGAGCACGTCGACGAGGATCACGGCCTCGCGGTAAGACGTGTCGACCTGTCCCAGGGCCGCGGCGATCGCCGCGCGCTCGGGGCTGCCGAGGTCCGGGTCGCTGCCGGGGTGAGCCGTCAGCACTTCGAGCGTCGCGTCGGAGCCCCCCGGTCGCCGCTTGCGCGCCCGCAGGGCGTCGCGCCCCTGGTTGAGGGCGATGGCGTAGAGCCACGGACGAAAGCGCGCGCCACGACGGTAGCTCGGCAGGGCGCGGTGGACCTTGATCCACGCGTCCTGGGCGGCGTCGCAGGCATGGTGATGGTCGCCCAACATCCGTTCCAAGGCTCCGATCAGCGCCCCCCCATGACGCACCACCAGCGCCTCGAATGCATCGAGGTCACCGTCCTGGGCGCGCTCGGCGAGCGCCTCGTCGGTCGGGGTCGGTAGGGACTCCAAGGGGGGGGCCGTCGCGGGGGTTACGCCCCGGGGGCGCCCCAAGTTCCACGATCTCGGCGATCCGCACGAGCCCCCGGCGCGAGCTGCCCCGGCCCTCCCGATCCGGGCGGCCTGGCCCTTCGGAGGAAAGGTGGCCAGCGCGTCACCCCACGTGTCCGCGCCGGCCCGAGTTTGCCCGCACCCCCAGGGGCGCGGGCGGCGCCGGATTGCCGCGAGTCGGTTCCCCAACTCGGCCCGCGGTCCAGCCCCGTCGATGCGCCCGACCCATCGCAAGGGCCGTGCCGAGCCCTCGACCCCACACTGCGAAGCCTGCCACCGATCCTCGCTCGCCACGGAGCGCTCCCTCGCGGGAACAGCCTTGCCCCTGGACGGCAGCCGCGGCCGCAGCGATCCCCGCGGCAGGGTCCTCAGGCTTCGCGAACCGGGTCGACGGGCCCACCAGAGGGCTCGAAGCCTTCCAGACCCGCCGGCTGCCAATCCACGTCGAACGGCGTGGCCACGAACAGGAACTCGGTGTTGCGCAGGTGCCCCGGGCGCCCGACGCGGCGCCCCTGCCGGTCGTGGATGCCGATCCGCGCGCCGACGTAGCGGGCATAGTCCCGGGCCAGGACGTGCACCCGCCGCTCGCGGCCCAGGAGCGCCTCGAGCTCGTCCCGACTGACGTGCCCCTCATTGCTGAACGAGGCGACCACGTAGGGCGTGGCGAGCCGGTCGATCACCTGCTCCAGAGCCGGTGCCGCCTCGCGCCTGCGGTTGAAGGGACTCTTGCGCTCGCGGCAATCCACGCGCTTGCGGGCGATCCCGTAGACCGGGGGTCGATCCCATCGCACGAGCGTCTCCCACACGTGGTAGTTGCCGAGGTAGCTGTGCTGGTTGTACGGCGGGTCGAGGTAGGCGACATCGGCGTCGACCTCGGCCGCCAGCTCGAGGGCGTCGCGGCGGCTCGAGGTGCAGGGCCCGGCGGCCGCGCGCGGCAGCACCGCGGGCAGGCGCAGGTCGAGCGGGTTGCCCGCCCGCTGGGCCCACTGCTTCAGGTAGGCCATCTGGACGCCGGTGGTCGAGTCGACGCGGTCCGCTGCTTCCATCAGCGAAACCAGGGCGATGGACTCCAGCTCCGGCTCGAGCTCGAGGCGCGCGATGGCCTCGCGCACGCCCTCGATGCGCGCGCCGTTCTCCGGCTGGAAGTAGCGCGCCTCGACACAGTAGTCCTCGGTGAACCAACCGGCGCGGGGCGCGGCGTGCCGCAGCTCGCCTAGCAGCCGCTCCGCGCGCTCCCCCCAGACCTCGGCGTCCGCCTGCACATAGCAGCGCGCCAGGTGCTCCGCGTAACTGAGCTGGTCGTTGGCATGGACCGCGAAGCCCGCGCCCTTGAGCGCGTGCCCCACCCGGGCCGTACCCGAGAAGAGATCGGCGACGCGACGAACCCCCGGCAGGGACTCGATTACGCCGACGATGGCCGGCAGCAGAAGTCGCTTGGATCCGAGGTACTTGATCACGATGGGTCCGATCGGAGCAGGCGCGCCGTTCAGGCGCGCGGGCGACCTTCGCGGTCGAAGATCAGGACTTCGTCCAGGGGCCTGCGGTACAGGGCGTGCTCCGGCACCTGGCAATCGTCCGCGGCGTAGCCGACCGGAATCAACATGTAGGCGCGCTCGTGGGCCGGTCGGCCGAGCAGCTCGCCGAGAAAGCGCATCGGGCTGGGGGTATGGGTCAGGGTCGCCAGGCCAGCGTGCTGGGCGGCGGCGAGCAGGAAGCCGGTGGCGATGCCGACCGATTCCTCGCCGTAGTACACCTGCCCGTCGTCGTCGGTGCGCGACAGCTTGAAGACCACGATCAGCCAAGGAACCACGTCCAGGTAGGCCTTGTCCTCGTCTGTGCCCAGGGGACTGAGGTCCGCGAGCCAACGCTCGCTGGCGCGCTGGCGGTAGAACTCGCGCTCCTCCGCCTCGGCCGCCAGCCGGATCTCGTGCTTCAAGCCCGGATCCGACACGGCCACGAAGCGCCAGGGCTGCTTGTTCGCGCCACTGGGCGCCGAGTGGGCACTGCGCACGATCCACTCGATCGTCTCACGCGATACGGGCCGGTCCGAGAACTCACGCACGGACCGACGCCGCCGCAGCACGTCGTAGAAGGCGCGTGCCGCGGCTTCGGGAGTCTCGGCGGGTTGATAGCGATCCTCGAAGGGAACGAAGCGCGGCGCGGCCTCGGGATCGAATCCAGCAGGGCTTGTCAATGTTCCAGTCGATCTGATTCTCGAAGTCGCGACGTGATCGCCGCCGACAGGGTGAACGGAATGTCAGGCGCGTGAGTGCGACGGCTGTCCCAGCCAGAGTAAGGCCGCGGTCAAATCGAGGACATACGGCGTTCTCGTTCCTGCTTGGTGAACAGGCTGTGTTTCGGAGTGGGCTTCCCCCTCATTCCGCGCTCCCCACCTGTCGAAGCACTTGCCACGCTTCGCGCCCGCTCCCCCCTTGCCATCGGGTGCACGCGATCACAGGTCCCATCCCGGAACCACGTAGAACGTCATGCACGATGCAAGCCTCGGGGCCCGCACTGCGGTCCTCGTCTTCCTGTCGACGGCCTTGGCCGCCGCGAGCCCGCAGGTCGATCCCAAGCCCAGGGTGACCCTCTCTCCCGTGGCCGTGCCCATCGGCACGACCACCGCCGTCGACCTGGCGGCAACCCACGCGGACGGCTCTGCAATCGATCCCGGCCAGTTCGACTTCAACTGGACCATCTCCGGGGGCAGCTTCGCCGCGGGTTCGGGCCCGACCGATCCCGAGCCGACGCTGGAGGTGAGCGCCGCTGACCCCCTGGACGTTCAACTCATCCTCAGCCCCAAGGGCGAGTCCGACGGCGCCGGACGGGGCGACGCCAACTTGGGCGTGAACATCGGCCAGGCCCTGCTCTTCGGCAAGCCCATGAAGTGGCACCCGACCGAGCTGTGGTTCAAGGGGCCCCTGTCGAACATGACCTTCGACTCGCCGAACCCGTTCCTCGACTATCGGCTCGACGTGACCTTCCTGCGCCCGGATGGCTCCGAGCTGCAGGTGCCCGGGTTCTTCGACGGCGACGGCTTCGGGGGCGGCGTGGGCCAGGCATGGAAGGTCCGACTCACGCCGGACATGGCCGGAGTCTGGACCTTCGAGGCGAGTTTCCGCTCTGGCGACGACGTGGCCGTCGCCGCGGACCCCCTCGCCGGCTCGCCTGTGTCCTTCGACGGGGCCAGTGGCGTGTTCACCGTGGCGCCCCGCGACCTAGCCGCGCCGGGATTCCTGCGCGACGGACGCCTGGACGACGTCGGCCTTCACTACCGCCGCCAGGTCGACGGGGGCTTCTGGATCAAGAGTGGCGCCGACAGTCCGGAGAACCTCTTGTCCTTCGCCGGCTTTGCGGACGTCGAGAAGGCACCCGGGTCGAAGGGACTCGTGCACCGTTACGAGTCCCACGCCTCCGATTGGACCCTGCAAGATCGCGAGCTGCCCCTGGCCGGCGACCTGGGCGCGGACGTCAGCGTGTCCCGCAACCTGATGGGCGCGCTCAACTACCTCTCCAGCGTCGGCGTCAACTCGGTCTACTTCCTGCCCATGAACCTGGGCGGCGACGGCCAGGACGTGTCGCCCTTCATCGGCCACGCCAACACGGCCTACGACAAGACGCATTACCACATCGCACGCCTGTACCAGTGGGAGGCGGTCTTCCGCCACGCGCAGGAGCGCGGCATCCAGCTCCTGATGGTGCTGGCCGAAACCGAGCCGCAGAACGAGACCTGGCTCGACTTCGGAACCCTGGGCGTCGAACGCAAGCTGTTCATGCGCGAGCTGGTAGCCCGCTTCGCCCACCACAACGCGATCAAGTGGTGCCTGTCGGAGGAGAACGACTATCCGCAGGCGGTGCTCGAGGAGATGGCCGCCTACCTGGCCGGCCTCGACGCGTACGACCACGCCATCGCCGTCCACAACAAGCCCTTCGCCGAAGGCATTCTCTACGGCCCCCTGCTCGGCAACCCGGACTTCAGCGCCACGTCGATCCAGTACCTGCCCGCCGCCGCGGGACAGACCGTCGAGTACTGGCGAGCCCAGACCGCGGGCAAGCCATGGGTGATCGACATGGACGAGAACAACCCCGCTGACATCGGGGCCGGCCCGGACAACGCCGAGGAGCTGCGCAAGGAGGTGCTCTACGACATCTACTTCTCCGGCGGCCAGCTCGAGTGGTACCTGGGCGCCCATGCGCCACCGATCGGCGGCGACCTCTCGGTCGAGGACTTCCGCACGCGCGAGGAGATCTGGCTGGCCACCAAGTACGCCCGCGAGGTGCTCGAGACCCTGCCGTTCCACCTGATGGAGCCGATGGACCAGGCCCTGGCCGGCGAGCCTCTCGACCACGGGGGCGGCGAGGTCTTCGCCCTGCCCGGTGAGGCCTACGCCATCTACCTGCCCAACGCGGACACTCAGGGCACGATCCAGCTGGACCTGGGCGGCTACCCAGGCACCTTCGAGCTGGCCTGGTACGACCCGCGCAGCGGCCAGTTCCAGAGCGGCTCGACGATGTTGATGGGCGGCGGCTGGACGGACCTGCCCTCGGCGCCCGACCCGATCCAGGAGGACTGGGTCGCGGTCGTCAAGCGCCCGCCCCTGTGGGCCACCGCACAGAGCCTGTCCGTCTCCGCGGGCGGGACCCTGTCCCTCGAGGTCAACGGCTCGCCTGACTTGGCCTTCAAGGCCTACTCGTTCATGGCCTCGGCCTCGGGCACCTCGCCCGGTTTCGGACTCAGCGGCCTGACCATCCCGCTGGTCGCCGACAACTTTTTCTGGGGCGCAGTCCAGTCGCCGGGGTTGATGGGACTCACGCCGGCGTTCGGTCTCCTCAACGGCGCGGGACGCGCGACCGCCCAGCTGACCGTGCCGCCGGCGACCTCCCCGGCCATCGCGGGCCTGAAGATCTGGTACGCGTGGGGCGCGGGGCAGATCGTGCCGAGCCTCCAGTTCCCGATCGCCGTCAGCAACCCGGTGTCGGTCGAGTTCGTGCCGTAGCTCGCGCGCTGACGGGCGAGCTGCCCGTGGGGCGCGGCGCGTCCCATGGACTATCCTCTCGGTCCATGGACCGAACCTCAGCCTCCGAGGCACAGCATTCCGACGCGTACGACCCGCCCCACGAGGTGGTCGTGCGCCTGCCTCCGGGGGCCGAGCCGGTGCTGCCGCGGGACGAGGCGCGGCTGCGGCAGCTCGCCGCTCGCACCCTGCGCTGCGACGCGGACGCGATCACCACCCTGCGCACCCGGCGGGTGTCCTTCGACGCGCGCCGGCGCCAGCGCGACTGGCGCGCCGTGCTCGATGTGTGGCTGCGGGGCGAACGCCCCTCGCCGCCGCCGGCCACGAGCCCGGTGCCCATCGCGCCGCCGCCCGCGGACGCGCCCCACGTGGTCGTGATCGGCTCGGGGCCCGCGGGCCTGTTCTGTGCCCTGGATCTGCTGCGCGGCGGGGCGCGCGTCACGGTGCTCGAGCGCGGCGGCGACGTGCGCCAGCGCCGACGCCCCCTGGCGGAGCTCAATCGTGGGCACGAGGCCGGCTCCGAGAGCAACTACTGCTTCGGCGAGGGCGGTGCCGGGACCTATTCGGACGGCAAGCTCTACGCGCGCAGCGGCGGCAAGCGCGAGGTGCGCGAGGTTCTGGCCGAACTGGTCGCCCACGGCGCTTCACCCGAGATCCTCTCGAGCTGGCGGCCGCACATCGGCTCGAACCGGCTGCCCGAGGTGGTCGCCGCCCTGCGCGAGACGATCCTGGCCGGCGGGGGCGAGGTGCGCTTCGAGACGCGGGCGACTGAGTTGGTGCTCGATGAAGGGCGGGTGGCCGGCGTGGAGTGCGTCGGCACGTCCCACGAAGCGCCCCAGAGGCCCGAGCGCTTGTACGCGGACGCGGTTGTCCTGGCCAGCGGGCACAGCGCCCGCGACTCGCTCGAGCTCGCGGCGCGCGCCGGCGCCCTGCTCGAGCCCAAGGGCTTCGCCATGGGCCTGCGCGTCGAGCACCCCCAGGGCTTCATCGACGACCACCAGTACGGCGGCCTGCGCGCAGCCAACGAGCTCCCGGCGGCCTTCTACGAGCTCGTCGCCCAGAGCGAGGGTCGCGGCGTCTACAGCTTCTGCATGTGCCCAGGGGGGTGGATCGTCCCGGCCTCCACCGCGACCGATCGCGTGGTGGTGAACGGCATGAGCCTGGCGCGCCGCGACTCGCCCTTCGCCAACAGCGGCCTGGTGGTCGCGATCGAGCCCGAGGACTGGTGCGGCGAGCGCGCGCGGGCTTGGGGCTGGCGCGAGCGGCTGCCCGAGCTCCCGCCGCCGCCCGCGAGGCCCGAGGACGACCCCCTCTACGGCGTGCGCCTGCAGGAGGCCATCGAACGGCGCGCCTGCGTGCTGGGCGACGGCGGCAACCGCGTCCCAGCCCAGCGCGTCGACGCTTTCCTCGACGGCCGCGCAACACCGGACGCGATCCCCACGAGCTATCGCCCGGGGGTCACGACGGTCGCCCTCGACGAGCTGCTGCCGCGCGGCATGGCCGAGCGCCTGCGCGACGGCCTGGCCGAGTTCAACCGCCGCATCCCCGGCTTCGTCTCCGAGATCGGCCAACTACACGGACCCGAGAGCCGCACCTCGTCGCCGGTGCGTGTCGCGCGCGATCGTGAAACGGGCGAGGCGTTCGGGGTCGGCGGCCTGTACCCCGCCGGGGAGGGCGCGGGCTTCGCCGGGGGCATCGTCTCCGCGGCCATAGACGGCCGCCGCGCGGCGCGCTACGCCTTGGCGCACTTACGGGTGCGCTGAAGCGACCTGCGTCCGCGCGCTGCCCCGGGGCGCGCTCGCCTCCGTGCCGGATCGAGCTGCGTCCGCCGTTCCGCCACCGTCCGCGCGCGCCGAAGATCCCGGATCACAGGCTCGATCGAGACCGCGGCCGATGGGCGGCTAACGTCCGTTCGCCGAGAAGTGTCGCTTGAGGCGCAGGAACGGCCGCTCCCAGAGCCAGAAGGAGAGCTCCGCGAAGATCAGCGTCAGCGCCACCGCGCCGGCTGCGTGCCACGAGTTGATCTCGCCGCCGCGCTTCACCGTCTGGTAGCCGATCAGGAAGATCACGGGGTTGTGGTAGAGGTAGATCCCGTAGCTGATGCGGCCGAGGTGCGCGAGGGGGCGCCAGTCGAGGGCGCGCGCCGAGAGGCCGCGCCGGTCGGCCGAGCGCACCGCCAGGACGATCACGCCGGTGCAACCGATGGCCGAGCCCAGGTAGCGCCCGATCGCGAGCGCGACCCCGAGCTCGCCGCGCGTGAGGCTGATGGTGAGCACACCTGCTCCCACGGCGCAGGCCGCCAAGAGGTCCGCGCCCCGCCCCGCCCCGCGCCAGGCCTGTTCGCGGAAGGCGAGGCAGGCGCCGAGCAGGAGCGAGAGCATGCGGCTCTGGGTGCCGTACATCACCAGGTTGAAGCCCGTCGGGACTTCGAGCGCGAGCACCAGCCACAGGGATAGACCGATGGCCAGGGGGATCAGGCCCGCGGCGGCGATGGGCAGCAGCAGGCGCCGCGGACCGAAGGCCATGGCGAGGGGCCATAGGAGGTAGAAGTGCTCCTCCACCGCCAGGGACCAGGTGTGCTGCAGGAACGCGGCGCTGTGGCCGGTACCGATCCAGTAATTGACCGTGTAGGTCGCCACCCAGGGCATCTGCGGCCCGCCCCAAGTGAGCCACGTCACGGCCACCAGCAGGTAGAAGGCGGGGAAGATTCGCAGGGCGCGGCGCGCCAGGAACCAGCGCACCGGCACGCCCTCGGCACGGTCGACGATCAGGATCCGCGTGATCAGGAAGCCCGAGAGCACGAAGAACAGGTCGACCCCCAGATAGCCGCAGGGCACGGCCTTCGCGAAGCTCGCCAGCGGAGCGAAGAGCAGGTGCTCCGGCAGGTGCTCGAGCAGCACCAGGGCGACCGCGATGGCGCGCAACCCGTCGAGTGCGCCGATCGCTCCACGTCCGGCTCGAGGCGCGGTGCGACCAGGCTCGTCGGGGGGCATCGGGAGAATGATAGCCGGGCAAGAACCACCGGCCTCCCCGGTCGCCCGGCCGCTCCGAGCGGGCTAACCTTGCGCGCGCCCACCATGAGCGAGAGCCCGCCCCCCCCGTCTGCCCGCCGCTGGATCCTGGGAACCGCCCTGGTGGTCTGGACTGCCTGGCTGATCGGCATGGTCGCCGGCGACCACTGGGGCCTGTTCCGGGAGGGCTGGTTCATGTCGATCACGATGGCCTTCGGGTCGTTCGTCGCCGGCGCTACCAGCGAGGGCGGGGGCGCCGTGGCCTTCCCGGTCATGACCCTGGGCTTCCAGATCGCGCCCCCGGTGGCGCGCGACTTCTCGCTGATGATCCAGTCGGTCGGCATGAGCTCGGCGGCGCTGACGATCCTGGGCTCGCGCATTCCGGTCGAGCACCGCTCCTTGATCTGGTCGAGCCTGGGCGGGGCGATCGGGATGATCGTCGGGCTGGAGTTCGTCGCGCCGCGCTTGTCGCCGACCTTCGCCAAGCTCACCTTCCTGGCGGTCTGGCTGGCCTTCGCCTTCGCCCTGTTCTGGATCAACCGCTACCGCGAGCGCGAAGTGCGCCTGGACATCGAGCATTTCGGCGCGCGGCACGCGACGCTGCTGCTCGGCGCCGGCCTGATCGGCGGCACGATCTCGGCCATCACCGGCAGTGGCCTGGACATCCTGACCTTCTCGCTCCTGGTGCTGCGCTTTCGCATCAGCGAGAAGATCGCCACGCCGACCTCGGTGATCCTGATGGCGATCAACGCCTGCGTGGGCTTCGCCTGGAAGGCCTCGGCCGGCGGCGGGATGGCGGCCGAGGCGTGGTCCTACTGGTGGGTCTGCGTGCCGATCGTCGTGGTCGGCGCGCCCTTCGGCGCCAGCTTCATCCGCGACCGCTCGCGCCTGTTCGTGGCCTCGATCCTGTACGTGGCGATCGGCGTGCAGTTCATCGCGGGGCTGGTGATCATCGAGCAGACGCCGCAGGTCGTGGCCTTCACGGCCGCCGTCTTCGCGGCCGCGCTCTTGATGTTCCGCTCCATGGCGCGCGGTGGCGTGCGACGCCTGGACTGGCTGACGACGGTCCGCGAGGACGGCGCGGGTCAGTAGTCGCCGGTCGTTGCTTCGGGAACGGGCGGGGCCCCCTCGACGGTCTCCGGGGCCCGCTCGGTGAGGTAGCCGAGCGCCGCGAGGCCGGCAATTTGGTTGCCGTCGAGCACCTCCAGCCGTGCCATCTCCGGCCAGGCCAGCCACTTCGCGTGCAGCGCCTCGGCGCGCTCGAGCAGGGGCTCCCGGGTGGCATTCCAAGCCGTCGTGCGCGGAACACGGTCCGGATCCTCGCTCGGATTCGAGTCCAGATCGATCAGCAGGGCGTCGCGCTCACCCAGCGCGGAGTCGCGAGCGTGCCAATCCACCACCAGCTTGAGGTTGCCGGCGTGGACGGCGCCGACCCACTCGTCGGGCGTGCGGAACTCCACCAGCGCCTCGGGCGGGGTCGGGCTCGAGGCGAGCAGGCTCGGCACCGGGCCCGCGGCCCCGGGCGGGAGCTGAGTCAGGCCCAGCTCGTCCAGGATCGTCGCGGCGATCTGGGCCACCGATGCCGGCTCGCGCCGCCGATCCACTGGTCCGCCAGAGCGGTACACGACCAGGGGCACGCGCGTGACCGGCTCCCAAGGCCGGCAGGAGTGGCCATAGGCGCCGCGCTGCTCGCCGAACATCTCGCCGTGGTCGGCGGTCACGATGACCAATGCGTCGTCGAGACGGCCGAGCCGTTCCAACTCCCCCATCAAGGCCTCGAGGGCCTCGTCCTGCAGCAGGAGCTCCTGGTCGTAGTTGGCGATCGCCAGGCGCTCGTGCTGCTCGAGGATCTCCCAGCCCTGCGCCTGCCACTCGGTCATGTCGGGCATCGGGTGCAGCTCGCGCTGGCCCTCCATGAACTCGAGCTCGCCGACGGCGGGGAAGGGATAGACGCGATCCTGCGGCGGGTCGTAGGGCGCGTGGGCGTCGAAGTAGTTGACGAACAGGAACAGGGGGCGCGCGGCGTCGACTTCGGCCAGGAGCGGGAACAGGCGCGCATTGATCGCGCTGCCCGCGAGCTGCCACTCGCCGTCCACGCCGCTGGGCTGGATGTACTCGTCGAAGTCCCGCGCGAGGCCGTACTGGGACGAGGTGAAGGGCCCGCCCACCGCGCCGATCAGGGAGTAGCCGGCGTCGAGTAGGGAGCCGGTGACCAGGGGCAGGTCGTCGCCGACCACCGGGAAGAGCGTCTCGCCGTCGCGCTTGTCGAGCCGGAACCAACAGCCGTGCTCGGCCGGGTGAAGGCCGGAGAACATCGACACGTGGGACGGCAGGGTCCAGGTGCCGGTGGAGTAGGCCCGCTCGAAGACGCGGCTGCGCTGCGCCAGGGATCGCAGGAACGGATCCGTCGGCCGGCGGTAGCCGTAGGTCGACAGGTTCTCGGCGCGGGTGGTGTCGAGGGTGATCAGCACCACCGTCGGGCGCGCGGGGGGCTCGGGGCCGGAGCAGGCGCCGAGGGCCGCGAGGCTCGCGACGAGGACGCAGCGGGAGATGGGCCGGAGCCGGTGCACACGAAGGATTCTAGTCGCCCACGGTGACCACCTGGCGGCCGCTCCCGGCTTCGACCACGAAGGTCGAGGGGCTGTCGTCGCCCCAGGCAATCGGCGTGGCCCAGGTCCCGAGGCCGAGGGCGAAGAGGAAGCGGCCGTCCTTGGCGAGGGGCAGGCCCGCGACCGCGCCCCTGCCCCAACGGATGACCTCGCCCGAGGGCGAGGGGGTCGAGGCCTCGAGCCAGCGCGGCGGATCGGCCGTCGCCACGTGGACCTCGACGAGCCGCCAGTCGGTGGCGACGACCGGCGTCACGCTCCCGGCCTCGGGTGGAGCCATCCAGGTCTGAAAGTGGATCCGCTCGAGGAACTCGTCGCCGACGAAGGGCAGCGCCACGCCCAGGAGCCTGGGATCGTCGTCACCCTCGCGGATCGGGAAGGAGCAGCGGCCCTCTTCGTCGGTGGTCCCGTCCAGAAAGTCGAAGTGGACAACGGCGCCGGCGAGCGGAGCGTGGCCCTCGCCCACGACCTGGACTTCGAACCGCGGCCGGGGCTCGAGGGAGACGATTCCGAGATCGCGGTCCTCGCCCGGGACCAACGCGCGCACATCGAGCAGCTTCGTCTTGTGGTCGGGGCTGCGCAGGATCACGTCGAGGGGTCCGAAGTTCGACACCCGCACGTAGGTGCGCCCTCGATCGTCGGTCTCCGACGGGAAGCCCGTATGGGGCACCAAGCCGCCCTCGTAAACCTCGCGCGCGCTCGGCTGGACCCTCGCTCCGCGTACCGGCTGGCCCGTGACTCCGTCGACGACTTCGATCCGCAGTACGGCGGGCTCGACGCTGCGACCACTCGACCGCGGCTCGTCGGGCATCGACGCATCGCCCAACTGCGGCGCATCGACGCCGAAGGGCACTTCGACGACGTAGGGCTCCGCGCGCGGCTCGAGTGAGTCCAAGGTGCGCGTCACCCCAGCGCCCAGGTGAATCTCGACCGACCCGACTTCTTCCGTCGACCCGACGAGGTCCAGGTCGAAGGGCAGGTCGTCCGACCAGAGCGACGTCGCATCGCTCCACTGACGGATCTCGCCGTCCAGTTCGACGACGCCGTCGAGCCTCACTTCCGTCCTCGATCGGACCGCGGGCTCGGAGGCGGCGACGAAGCGCAGCGTCCGCCGCGGCGCGGGTTCGAGCGTCGCTCTGCCGCCCATCACGTGGCCCACCGCCGGGGTCAACGTCGTCCGCGTCGGCGCGAACCCGGGTAGGCAGACCACCACCTCGAAGGGCCGATCGATCCAGCGGTCGGCTACGCCACGGGCAAAGCCGCCCGGGAGCTGCTGTAGCTGGGCACCCCACGCACCGATGTCCTGCTCCGCGCGCGCCTCCAGGTAGACCGTCCGGTCGTGCAGGGCCAGATCGACCCGGTAGATGAAGCCGGCCTTGGGCTGGACGATCGCTACGCTCCGGTCTGCGCCGACGCGCACCGCGCCGAGCGACGACACGTGCCGACCGTCCGGGCCGACCACCTCGAGGGAGACCAGCGGCCGCAGGGGGACCTCGATCCGCAGATCGTTCACGACCTCTCCGGGTTCGAGGATCAGCACCGGACCGATCGCATAGCCGACGTCGGTCAGCACCACCAGGCGGATCGTGCTCGCGCCGTCGGCGAGCGTCCCCGGGAGGTCGCACGCAAAGCGCCCCGCGGCGTCGGTGAGGGAAGCGCCGGGCCGATCGGCCAGCGGTGCGTACCACGACGCTGCTTCGGCCTCGAGGGGCAGCTCCGACCAGCGCTCGTCCCAGCGGTTCTCCTCGCCGCCGATCACCAAGGCCCCGTCGATCGGCACCCCAAAGCTGTCGACCACGACGCCCGAGACCCGCGACGCCCGGGGCAGGACCAGGGGGCCCACATCGGTGACCTCACCGGAGGCGGCGTGGGCCGAGAAGTGCAGGGGCGGGCCGTCCAGGGCCGAGGGGTCGAACAGCCGCAGAGCGATCGGTTCGAGGCGTTCGGGGCGCTCCCTGCCCTGGTCGTCGATCCAGACGGATAGCGGCTGGGAGAGGAGCGCGTCGACTCTGAAGCGACCGTCGGCGTCGGTGGTGGCTGCCGGGGAGTCGTCGAGCTCCCCCAACCCGCGAGGCTCCCGCGCCAGTCGGTAGGCCCGGGTGGGCAGGGACGTGAGGCGCACGACCGCGCCCTGCACCGGTCGACCGAGGTCGTCCACGGCGCGCCCGACGACCGAACCTCCCAGGTCCAACTCCACGTCGACCTCGCGTTCGTCCCCGGGCTCGAGCCAGAAGGCGCGCAGGGTCGCGGCGAAGGGTGGACGGCGCTCGGTCAGGACCAGCCAGGCGTCACCCGGCAGGCGGTCGACCTCGGCGCGGCCCCCGGCGCCGCTGCGCCCGCTGTCGGCCAGGAAGCCCGGGCGTCGCTCGCTGAAGACGACGTAGGGGAGATCCGCGACCGCGGAGCCGTCCCGTGGATCCACGAAGCGCAGACCCAGGCGGGACGGGATCTGCGCTGCGGCGACCGCGTCCGTCGCCACGTCGTCTACAGCCGCCGCCCGTTCGCCATCGCCCGACGGCTCGAGCTCCGCCACCGGCACGAGTGGCCCGCCGGCCGTCGTCCGACCATCCGGCCGAGCCGCCGCGGACGCGCCGCTACGATCGGTCGGGCCATTCACGCCGACCAGCGCCCAGAACAACAGCCCGGCGCCCAGGAGCAAGGCGCCCAAGATGACGAGCGATCTCATTGGATCCGCCACCATAGGGCGCCGCTACTCGGCGGCGAAAGGCGCTACCGCACCCCCCCTGTCAGTTGGGTCGACAGCGGGTGTGCGGTAGCCGGCGCGCGCCGCCCTTCCCGTCAGGGCACGGTGACCGTGAGCCCGTTCGAGCTCGTGAAGACCGCGCCCGCGGCTCCGTCGAGGCCGAAATACTGGGTCTGGATCTGCACACCGGAGGGCAGGCCTGTCGGAACCTGTGCCTGGTAGACCGCCGCGCCGGCCTCGTTGGCCTTGGCGCTCGCCAGGACGAAGGGGTCGAGCACGTTCAGCAGCAGGCCGCTGCCCAGGTCGATCGGCGTCGCGAGGGCCGTGGTCGCCAGGGCGAAGATCCCCATCGACAGGGGCGTCAGCTGGTCGGCGCCCAGGTACAGGGTCTCGCCCGGGAAGGGCACCGAGAGGGCCCGTAGGCTCGGTGTGCCCACGCCGCTCGGAGTCGAGCCGCCGAAGCCGACTCCGGGCGAACCGGCGGCGGTGTAGCCCATCAGCGGCCCGTCACCGAGGTTGCCGTACTCGTCCACCGAGCGCGCCTGGTACTGGACCTGTCCGACCAGCTCCGCCGGCAGCACGCCGCGGAAGATCTGACCGCCGCTCCAGTTGGTGGTCGCCAACTGGATCTCGATGCCATCCACGAAGATCTCGAACCACACCGGCTGGTAGGCCGTGATGTAGAGCGAGGCGTTGTCGAGCACCGCCGTGCGCACCGGGCGCCCGCCGGGCGCCGCGGGCGCGTCCTCGAGGTCCTCGGTCGAGACGATCTGCGGCCCCCAGGTGTCGGCGACGTTGGTCTGGTTGCGGAAGAAGACGTTGGACGGCGCAAAGGTCGAGCTGTCACCGGCGATCACGTCGGTGTCGCCGTCCCCGTCGAGGTCGCACACATCCGCATCGCGGTTGACGGTGCTGCCCGCGCCGAGGCCCGAGAGGCCGGTACCGACCAGCGCCATCCCGAACGCAAGGGGTCCGTCCGTGTTGTCGTAGAGCTTGTCCGTGCCGGAGAAGTTCGCCACGTAGACGTCCATGTCGCCGTCCTGGTCGAAGTCCAGGAAGTCCACCTGTTCGTCGTCGCTACTCGAGCCGGGCAGTTTTGCGAGGGAGCTAAAAATGCCCCCGTCGTTGCGATAGACGCGATCGTCGAAGGTGGCCCAGTTGAGGCCGTAGAGGTCGAGGTCGCCGTCGCCGTCCATGTCGCCCACCTCCTGTTCGTACTTGCCGCTGCTCACGATCTGGGCCTGGGGCAGGACCGCGGCGGACACGTCACGAAAGGCCAGTGTCCCGCTCTCCTCCAGCCGGTTCTGGAAGAAGCGCGGCTGCAGCTGGCGCGAGCCCAACAGGTAGTCGATGTCGAAGTCGCCGTCGACGTCGAACAGGTCCCCGTCCACCGTGGTCTCCGCGATGTCGGCGAAGGCGCCGGTGGTATCGGTCGTGTTCGCGCTCTGCAGGCCCTCGGCCCAAATGGCCGGGTTGCCCTCGACGATGGTCGCGCCTGTCAGCTTGAAGCCACTGGGGTTGAACTCGCTGAAGAAGCCCGCGCCGTCGTTGAGGAACATGCGCGTGGGGCTGTTTCCGTTGTAGGACACGCCGTAGCTGGTGTGGACCAGGTCGAGGTCGCCGTCGTTGTCCAGGTCGGCGAAGTCGCCGTCCGACGACCAGTCGATGAAACCGCCGCCGGCCAGCACCATGCCGGGCCAGACCGACGATCCGGGGCCGCCGACGCCGACCCACCGGTTCTGCGTCTCGTCCACGAAGAAGCCCAGCGTGCCGCCCTGGTCGCCACCGACGTTGATCCAGAAACGGCTGGTCTGACTGAACGAGGTGGAGTGGTTGGAGATGAATAGGTCCGGATCGCCGTCGTCGTCGATGTCCGCGAACTCCACGTCACGACTGGAGTCCGAGATCGCCGGTAGGCGCTCGACAGTCAGGTCCAGGAAGGTCCCCTCCACCCCGAGCTGGAGCCCGCCGCGGTTGATCCACAGGCGGTTCTGGTCGTTGCCCAGGTCGCCGCCGTCGGCGAAAGCCACGTCCCAGTCCCCGTCCAGGTCGACGTCGGCGAAGTCGACCTCCTCGGTGTTCGAGTTGTTGGAGCCGGCCGTCGCCGGCAGAGCAGCGGTGTCGTTGACGAAGATCTGCGCGCTGGCAGGAGCCGCGAGGGACAGGGTCGCGGAGGCGGCGGTCGACAAGGCGAGGGCACGGAATCGCATGGGTATCTCCACGGGTCGAGGGTGGGCGGGGACGCCTGGCAATGGTCGCCGAACGCCGACCGTTTCAGGGGATCGTGAGGGTCAGGCCGGCGGAGCTGGCGAAGGTCGCGCCCAAGGTGCCGCCCAGGGCCACGTACTGGGCGTGGAACTGCACCCCCGACGGGAGGCCCGGCGGGATCGGTGCCACGAAGAGGGCATCCCCGTTGGGATAGGCCAGGGCGGGCAACACCAGGAAGCTCCCCAGGACGTTCAGCACCAGACCGTCGCCCAGGGCCAGGCCGCCGGGCACGGCTTGGGTGCCGAGGCCGAAGAAGCCCGCCGAGGCGCTCTCCAGGTCGCTGACCCCGAGCCAGAGGTCCTCGCCCGGGAAGGGCACCGAGAGGGCGCGCAGCTTCGGCGTCCCAGCCGAGCTGGGCGTCGACGCGCCGAAGCTGGTTCCCGCCGACCCGGAGGCCTGGTAGCTCACCTCGGTGCCGAAGCCCTGGTTGCCGCCCTCGTCGATGGCCCGCGGGAGCAGGGTCACCGGCCCCACCAGGTTGGCGGGCACCTCGGCGCGGAAGACCTGACCACCGCTCCACTTGGCCGGCGCCGCCGCGATTGTCACCCCGTCGACCCGTACCGTGAACTCCACGGTCGCGGCGGCCGTCACGAGCTGCGGCGCGTTGTCGAGGACCGCCACCCGGATCGACCGCACCCCTGGCGCCGCGGGGGCATCGCCCAGGTCCTCGCCACCGAAGACCCTCGGAGGCGTCGAGTCGGGGACCTGGGTCAGGTTCTCGAAGAAGCGGTTCTTCGATCCCGGAGTACCCAGGGTCACGAACAGGTCCAGGTCTCCGTCACCGTCCACATCGGCCGCGTCCGCGTCGCGACTGACGCCGGGCGACGAAGCCAGGCCGGCCTCCGCCGCAGGGACCTCGACCAGCCCGAAGACCGGGCCGCTGTCGCCGTTCTCGTAGAGGCGGTCGATCCCCGAGAAGTTGGCGATGAAGACGTCCAGGTCCCCGTCGTTGTCGAAGTCGAGCAGCTCGCCCTCCTCGTCGTCGGACCAGGAGTTGGGCAGGTCACCGAGGTAGGTGTAGGACGTCCCGACCAGCTCGTAGACGCCCTCGTTGTAGCCGAACGGCCCCTGTCCCCAGTTGATCCCGATGATGTCGATGTCGCGGTCGCCGTCCAGGTCACCGACCTCGACCTCGTACTTGCCGTTGGGCGAGATATCGTCGAGGGGCAGGACCACGGCCGTCACGTCGCGGAAGCCGAGGGAACCCGTCTCCTGCAGCTTGTTCCCGAAGAAGCGCGGCGGGCCATTGACCGCGCCCAAGAGCAGGTCGAGGTCCAGGTCGCCGTCGATGTCGTAGACCTCGGCGTCGGTTCCGTTGGTGGTGATGTCGGCCTCGACCCCGGTCGTGTCGGTGGTGTTGTTGAGCTGAACGCCGTCCGCCCACAGGGCCGGGTCGCCGGTCGCGATGTTGACGCTCGCCAACTGGAAGCCGCTGGGATTGAACTCGGTGAAGTAGCCGTCCCCATCGTTCAGGAACAGGCGCGTGGGCACCTGTCCGCCGAAGGCTCCGCCGTAGCTGGTGTGGATCAGGTCCAGGTCACCGTCGTTGTCCAGGTCGGCGAAGTCGCCGTCCGCGGACCAGTCGATGAAGCCCCCGCCTGGGAGCACGAGGGTCGGCGCGATCGACGACCCCGGCCCGCCGAGCCCGACCCAGCGGCTGGCCGTCTCGTCGACGAAATAGCCCAGGGTCCCCGCCTGCTCGCCGCCGGTGTTGATCCAGAACTTGCTGGTCTGGTTGACGATGCCGGCGTGGTTGGCGATGTACGCGTCGGGGTCGCCGTCGTCGTCGATGTCGGCGAAGTCGAGGTCGCGGCTCGCGTCGTTGACCGTCGGGAAGCGCGTCGCGGTCTCGTCGACGAAGGTCCCCGAGGCGCCGGTCTGGAGACCACCCTGGTTGATCCACAGCCGGTTCTGATCGTTGAAGTAGTCCCCGCCGTCGGCGAAGCCCGCGTCCCAATCGCCGTCGAGGTCGACGTCCGAGAACTCGACCTCCTCGCTGTTGGAGTTGTTCGCCGGAGCGTCCTGGGGTATCGCGGTCGTGTTCTCGAGGAAGACCTGGGCGTCGACGGCAGGTGCGAGCGTCACCAGGGCTGCCAGGGCAAGGAAGGAACGGGGCACGAGACTCTCCTGGAAGGAAACGTCGAGGTCGGCGAGCGAGGAAGTGCCCCAGGGATAGCAGCGGCCGCGGCGGCCGGTGGCGGGAAGGTCTTCACCGTCATGGGGGATTCACGCTGGCGCGGCTCGCGGCCCCCTGGTGGCGGTCCCGATTCCGCCTTCCGGCTCGGGCGCCCCTGATGCCCTGGTTCAGGACCTCGGGCTCCGTTCCCGGAGGTTCGGTCGTCGGTGGCCAGGCCCGTTCGACGACGCCGATCCGATGCGATCCTCGCCTGGTGGCGCGACGACGTCAGCGACGATCGGCACCCGTAGAGGTAGTGCCGGGCCCCTGGCCCTGCGCACTCGCAACCCGCATTGCCCGCTCGCTCGAGACGGTCGTCGCGCTCGCCCCGCTGCGATCTTGGGGCGGCAGCCGCCCGTCAATCGTCGGACAGGCCGTCGGAGTCGTCGGGCGGACCGCCGACGGCCGTCAGCGCGTCCCTCAGACGCCGCGCGAGAGCCTCTTCACCGGGCGGAAGACCGCCGAGGAGCGCGCGCATCAGCCCATCGAGGGCGGCGGGTCGCAGGTCCGGTCGTGCCTCCGGGCCCTTACGCATGTAGATCGTCTCGACCGTACCGTCCGCGCGCGTCACCCGCAGGCACTCCAGGTCGCAGCCGGGCTCGCCGAAGACGCGCGCGTCGCCGAGCTGGAGAGCGGCGGCCTCGGCGATCGGCGCGAGTTCATCCAAATGGCCATCGGCCAGGGACACCCGGCGAGGGTTTCCGAGACCCACGTAGAGCACGTCGCCGGGCCCCCACTGCAGGAACAACTCGCCGGCGCGGCAAGAGCGCAGCTCGAGGCCGATGGTCCCAGCGGGGACCGGCTCCCCCACTCGCGCGACGGCCGGCAGCTCGCGCGCAGGACCGTCGATCAGTGCCCGGACCCGCTCGGTGATGGTCGCGATGGCCGCTAAATTTGTCGGATCGTCCGGGGGAAGCTGGGGCTGGTAGCCATCCAGGTCGCCGAGCACGCCGCGCAGCACCCGCGCGGCCTGGAAGCGCGCGATGCGGCCCGTGTCGATGTCGAAGAAGTGGTCGGCGCGGCTCAGCTCCTCGAGCGGGTAGCGCAGGACCCAGGTCGCACCGCGCGCGTAGAGCTGCTCTGCCGCGGCGCGGCGCACGCGGTCGTCTTCATCGCGCAGGGCCTCGGTCAAGGGACGCTCGCCCGCGTCCCCTTCCCAAGTCCCGACGGCGCTGAGGGCCGCCACGCGCACGGCGGCGAGGCGATCCTGGGTCAGGTCCAGGAAGCCCTCGCGCTCGCGCTCCAGGGGTGTGATCGCCAGGGACCGCGCCGCCGCCGGGCGCCAGGGGAAGTCGGCGTCGGCGGCCGCCTCCCAGAGCTTGGCCCGCAGGCGGGGTTCGTCGAAGCGCGCCAGGACCTCGACCAGGTCCGTGCCCAAGTGGGCCATGTCCGCCGGGCCTTCGCCGCACTCGGCGAGCAGCCGCTCCGCCGCGGCGGCGCCCATGCGCGTCAAACGATCGGCCGCCTGGGGGCGCACGGCGGGCGCGCCGTTCATGGCCAGGTCGACGAAACGGTCGAGCTTGGACTCGAGCTCCGCCTGCTCGGTGGCGACTCCCCCGTCGGAGGCTTCCTGGTGGGCCGGCGCCAAGCGCCAGGGCCAGGCCGCGAAGACGAGCGCCAGGACGGTGACGAATGCGGTCCGCATGGTCTTTCCGGGCTGCATCACGCTACTACGGCGCGGCGATCGCGCGCGTTGGTTGCGCCGACGTCAAGGACGAGCGTGCGGCTCAGAAGACCCGGCCGCGGATGCGATAGAGGCTCGTGACGAAGCCGTCCTCGTCCGTGCGCTCGCCGACGTTGAAGCGACCGAGGATCTCGAACTGACCGGGCTTGGGCTCGGTGGTGTCCTCGCCGAGGGAGACGTCGATGAAGTGGTGGGGCATCAGGCGTCCGACGCACTGGCAGGCGTCCGAGACGAAGGGGAAGCGGCTGGTCTCCTCGGTGATGCTCATATGCATGTAGCCGCGGATCAGCACCAGCTTGCCCGACAGGTCGGTGATCGACGCGGGCAGGTCGGCGCCCGGCTCCCACTCGATCGAGGTCAGGGTCATGATGTCGACCTCGGTGACCTCTTCCAGGGCGCAGACCTGATCGAGGGTCAGGTCGGCTCGTAGCGGGTCGCTCGCGCCCGGCACGGCGAGTGCCGTTCCGCCGGAGAGGTTCAGTGCCGCAACCAGGGTCACGGCGCCAGCGAGGGACAGGGCTCGAGTGTTCTTCATCACCACAGCTTCTCCACCTTGTCGGACTGCATGCGATAGAGGCTCGTCACGTACCCCCAGTCGTCCAGCTCCTCGCCCACCGAGAAGTCACCCGTCACGCGCACCACGCGGTAGGCAAAGTACTCCACGCCCTCGTCGTCGGTGAGCGACACGTCAACCCACTCGTCGAGCATCGGCATGCCGCCGAAGCAGCAGCCGGGCGGGTAGGGCGACAGCACGAAGGCCGTGACGCGGTTGCCGCTGAACTCGAGGGGCATCATGAACCCCTCCAGGGCGACTCGCTCGCCGTCGAGGGAGGCGATCTCCTCCGGGAACAGGTCGGCGGCGTCGCGCTGCTCGTCGTCGTCACCGTCGAGCACGGCCGGCGGCACGTAGTCGGGCAGCATCAGGTCGTCGAAGGCGACCAGCTCGACCCCCTCCTCGAGGGGCAGGTCGGAGGCCCCGCTGCCGGAGGAGTAGGCCCCCATGGTGTGCTCGCGCCCGGGCAGACCCGCCAGGGGAATGATGTCGTCGCCCCCGCCGGCGGCTTGATTGGTGTCCGGCGCGAAGAGATCCGCCGCCGCCGCACCACCGCCCTCGGCAGGGCTCGCCTCACCGGCCGTGTCGGAGGACGCCAGCGCGTTCGAACCCTTGGCGGAGGTGCCTTCGATCGTGGAATCGGGCCTCTGGGACGTCGCCACCGGGACCTCGACCGCGTCGAGCCGCGTGCCCACGAGCATCGGCGGGAGGTCATCGCGCTCGAAGCTCTGATCCTCGTCGTGCTGGGTCAGGAGGCCCGCACCGAAGACGAGGCCGGCGATGCCCACGGAAGTGAGTAGGACTATCGGGATCAGACGCATGTTTCGATCAGTTGGGGGAGGCTCGCCAGTCTAATCACCCTATCGCCCTGCTCGGGGCCGGGATCGAGGGCTGCGATCCGGACCCGGGCGCATTTCGGCACCAGGAGGGGCCGAATCACCCATGGGGACCCCGGCTGTCTCGCCAGGTCGGTCCCGGGACACCGAGCCCCGCCTCAGCGCGCGCCCCCGAAGCTGAGGTCGGTGTATCGGGCCCCCCGCACCTCGATCGCGGGCAGGGAACCCACCAGCCCGGTCAGACCCACCAGGCGGGGGTCCTGGACCTTGAACTCCGACGTGTCCCCCACCGTCTCGCCAGTCACCCCGTGGGCGACGGGGGCCAGGGTGAACTGAACGGGGCCTTCGGGCAGCTCCAGGGTCAGGTCGATGCCCGCCGCGGACAGGCGCACGGGCTGCTCAGCGTGGGCCCCGAGGGCGAAGAGGGTCAGGGTGCCGGCCTCGGCGTCGAGCAGCAGCTCCACGTTGGCCTCGTGGTCCCCCAGCTCCACCAGGAGCCCGCCGTGGGGCGCCGCGTGGGTGTGACCGCCGCCCTCCGAGCTGTGGTCGTGGCCGTCGCCCTCGTGGTGAGCGTGGTCGCCGCATCCGGCGAGTCCGAGGGCCAACACGAGGCCCAGTGCGGTGATTCGATCGAAGTTCATGGTTCGGTCCAGCTTGACCCGGCGGGCGGGCGGCGTCGCTCAGCTCTGGGGCACGAGGTTCTCGGCCACGTCGGTCTTGTAGGCCTTGAGCGCGGGCAGCAATCCGGAGGCCGCGCCGAGGGCGACCATCCCGAGGGGCGCGGCGACGAAGATCGGATGCCAGGCCAGCACGTTCAGGTGCACGCCGGTGCGCGAGCGCACGATCTCGGCCACCGCCATGCCGATCGCCAGGTAGACGACCAGGCCGACCAGGCTACCGAGGCCCGCGATGGCTCCGGCTTCGAGCACGATCGCGCCGAAGACCGTCGAGCGCCGGGCACCCAGGGCGCGCAGGATCGCGAACTCCCGGCGCCGCTCGTTCATCGTGTTGTAGATCGACGCCAGGATCGAACCGGCGGCGACCGCGACCACCAGGTACGCGATCACTTCGAGCACCCGGTTGACCCAACCGAGCTTGTTGAAGATGTCGCCCATCACCGCTTGGACGGGATAGGCGAGGGTCGCGATCTTGCCCTGGCGATTGATCAGTTGGGACAGGCGGAAGCCCGTGCTGCGGTTGCGGAAGCCGAGCAGCACCGCGCTGACCTCCTTGTGCTCGTCGGGGATGTCCACGCCGGCCTCGGCCTCGAACTCCTCCCCGGTGCCGCGCAGCTTGTGACCGCCCATGCGGAAGATGCCCTCGATCGGAATCCAGAGCACGCGGTCCAGGGGCGTCCCCGTGGGCTCCAGCACACCGACCACCAGGTACCGCTCGTCGTGCACCACCCCACCGTCGGCCCCGACGCCGACCCCGTGGGTCGGATTGAAAGAGTCGCCGCGCTTGAGCCCCGTGCGCTCGGCCACCGTCGAGCCGATCACGGCCTCGCGGTTGCGCGGGTCGAAGATCTGGTGCCCACGGCGCACGGCGAGGGTCGAGCCGTCGCCGAAACGCAGGTCGCGGAACACATCGGTCGTCGTGCCGACCACGCGGAAGGTGCGATAGCTGTCCCCCACCGCGTAGGGGATCGCGAAGCGCACGCCGGGATCCTCCGCGACCTCGCGGTACAGACTCCAGGGCAGGTTGCCCGGACTGGTCTCGAGGTGGTAGATCGAGTTGAGCACGAGCTGCACCTCGCTGCCGCGCGCGCCGAGCACCGCCTCCACGTCGAGGTCTCCGGCGGTGAACGAGCGCTCCGCCTGCTGGCTCACGTTGAACACCGCCATCACCAGGGCGATGGCCAGGGCCGTGGAGGCGACGGTGACCGCGGTCGAGAGGGCGTGCTGCCGCAGGCTGCGGCGCACCATCAGGAGCAGCGTGCCGAAGAGCTTCACGAAGCGTTCCCCCCGACGGTCGCGCCGGCCACGACCGCGCCAGCCGCCGCGCGGTTGATCTGCGCCAGGTCGACCACCCGCTCGAAGCGATCGAGGATCGAGCGGTCGTGGCTGACCAGCAGCAGGGCCGCGCCGTGCTCTCCGCACAACTCGCGCAGCATGTCCAGGGCCTCCAGGGCGCGGACCGGGTCGAGGTTGCCGGTGGGCTCGTCCGCCAGCACCAGCCGCGGCCGGTTGGCGAGGGCCCGCGCCAGGGCCACGCGCTGCTGCTGGCCAACCGAGAGCTGCCGGGGCCGGTAGTCGAGGCGATCGCCGAGGCCGAGCCGGGCGAGCAGCTCGCTGGCGAAGGCGCGGTCCGGCCCGGGGCCGAAGGCCATGCCGAGGGTCACGTTCTCGAGCGCCGTATAGCCCTGCAGCAGGTTGAAGGTCTGGAACACGTAGCCGATGGTCGCCGCGCGCAGGGCGTCGCGCTGGGACTCGGAGAGCTGAGCCAGGTCCGTGCCCTCCAGGCGGATCGAGCCCGAGTCCGGCGTCAGGATCCCCGCGATCGCATTGAGCAGCGTGGTCTTGCCCGACCCGGAGCTGCCGGCCATCGCGACCTGCTCGCTCGCGCCCAGGGTGAATTCCGGCACGTCGAGCACGACCTGCACCGTTCCGTCGGGCGCGCGGTAGCTCTTCTTCAGGTCTCGCAGCTCGAGCAGGGCCATGGATGATCGTCGAGGCGGGCGTCCGGTTGGACGCGGGGAAGGGGCGATAGCTCCGCGCTCAACCGTCAGGGAGAAGCGCGGGGGCAGGATACGGCTCGGGTCGTGGGGCGCGAGGATCCAATCGGACCGGGGCACTCGCGAGGCGTCGAGCCCGGAGACCGCAGCCGAGCTCGACCGCGCAGCGTCCGACCACGCGCCCTTGCTCGAATCCAGCGCTACGGATAGACCTGGCCCGTGTGAGCCGCCCAACCCCGATCATCGCAGTCCTCTTCGTCGTCACTCTCCTGGCCGCCGTGTTGGCGGTGATCTCGACAGCCTCGGCCTTCTCCGGGCGCGAGGCCCCCGCCGAGGGGCGAGATCCCGTGGCGCCTCCCGGTCCGCCCGCGCAAGAGAGCGGCGACGACCGAGACAGCGCCTCCGCGGACCTGGCAGCCATCGGCGCGGTCCTCGACGACTTCCACGCCGCCGCCGCCGCCGCCGACTTCGAGCGCTACTTCGGGCACCTGGCGCCCGGCGCGCTGTTCGTCGGCACCGATGCCGCCGAGGTCTGGACGGTCGAAGAGTTTCAGGCCTACGCCAAGCCCCACTTCGACGCCGGCCGCGGCTGGACCTACGCTGCGCAGAATCGCCACGTGGACCCCATCGGCGGCGACGGCGCCGCCTTCTACGAGGACCTGGTCAGCGCCAAGTACGGCCACCTGCGCGGTTCCGGCGCGTTGGTTCGGATCGACGGTGAGTGGCGGATCGTGCACTACGTGATGAGCTTCGCGGTGCCCAACGAGTTGGCGCCCGAGCTGGTCGAGCGCACCGCGAGGCTCGCCGCCGAGGGCGAGGCGGGCAGCGACGGAGCCGGCGATCGCGGAGCCGGCGGCGGCGAGTAGACGCCGAACGCGCAGCGCCCCTGCGTGCTTCGACGCCTCGGGGCATCGGTCACGCAGGGGCGCTGCGAGGGGCCGTCCGGACCCGCTCCGCTCGGCCTAGAAGTAGCGGCCGAGGTTCGTCGTCATGCCGACGAAGAGGATGAAGTCGTCCGCGTCCGCGTTGAGGCCGAGGCGGACGCCGCCGTCGACGACCACGAACTCGCTGAGCTTGTACTGCGCGTAGGCCGTGCCGAGGAACGGGTTCTCGCCGATCTCGGGCTCGTAGATGACCGCGGTCTCGAGGCCCAGGTTCCACAGGTCGTCGTAGGCCCAGGTGCCGCCGAGCGAGAAGGTGTGCTCGGTGTCGTTGTCGCCGGGGACCGCGGTGCCGAGGATGCCGAGCTGGTAGAAGCCCGTCAGGCCCAGGCGCCCGAAGGTGCGATCGGCGATGATGGCGCCGTAGAAGTCGACGAAGCCCGAGCTGATGAAGGGCTCTTCCTCACCCGCCGGCAGGCTGGTGCTGAGCTGGATGGCCGTGGCCGGCAGCTCCTCGGTCTCGTCCATCAGGCGCTGCTTCCAGCCGAGGCGGACGTCGCCCGGGCCCTCGACATCGACGCCGCGCGCATCGATGTTCTGGTAGGGCAGCCAGCCCACGAAGAACTCGGAACTCTCGGAGAGACCGATCGACACGCGGGTCTCGAGCCCGTAACGGTCGCTGGGGTCGAGCTCGGCGCCGGCCTCGATCTCGAAGGAGCCGAAACCGGTGGTCCGAGTGTCGTTGCTGAAGGTGGGGCGCTGGGGGGTAACCGGATCGCGGGCAACGCCCATGGCCGAGCAGCCGGAGAGGAGGGCCAGGCCGGCGGCGCCGGCGGCGGCGGTCAGGGAGCGGTTGGCGTCGAGGATCATCGCGGGACTGCCTGGAGTGTCGGGGGCTCGAGCACGGGACGCTGGAGCGGATGTCGTGAGTGCGGGCAGGATCGCCTGTCCGCGTGCGGTCGATTCGAGGGACCCGGCCGGGGTCCGCCTCCCCGGAGGCGAGCCGGGGGACCGGCGCCGGACGAGGGGGGCGAAGACTCTACGACACGGCCTGGCCCGATCGATGGTCGAAACGAGGCCGGAACCTGGCGG
This sequence comes from Engelhardtia mirabilis, assembly GCA_007751255.1. GTDB lineage: Bacteria > Planctomycetota > UBA1135 > UBA1135 > Engelhardtia > Engelhardtia mirabilis. The sequence continues at coordinate 1,327,711 of CP036296.1, read as the reverse complement.
CGAACGGAATGGACTCGTTCCGCCCGCAGGAGGGCCCGGAGGGCCACGACCCCCGCCCATCAAGCGGGGTAGACTGTTGCGCCTCTTCTCCAACGCTCCCCGCCCCCCGCCCCGCCTGGGCCCCTGCGCACGGCGCGACGCCGCCCCCCACCGACGCCCATGTCCGAGCAGACCGCCACCCAGAACCGCAAGCAAACGGCGCTCATGAAGCGCCTGGCCCGGATTCACGAGCACAAGGACTATCCCAAGGCCTTGGAGCACGTGCCGCCCACCGAGGAGGACCTCGAGGCCGCGGCGCGCAGCACCAGGCGCGGAGCCATGCTGGCCGTCGTGGCCGCCCTCGTCGGCGCGCTCGCGGTGACCCGCGAGGGCCTCGCCGGCCAGGTCGTCTTCGGCGCCATCGCGATCGCCGCCGCGGTGTTCGCGGCCCGGGCGTTCCTCGCGGGCGGCAAACAGCGCTCGGAGGTCCTGGCCCACGGCCTCGAGCGCCGCGCGGCGCTGGTCGCCGACCGCCGCAGCGAGACCACTGCGAGTTGGGCCGGCGGCCGCACGACCTACTACTTCCAACTCGAGTTCGACAACGGCGAGAACGGCGAGTTCCGCTATCCCGGCCGCGGTGTCCAGGACGACCTGTTGGTCAAGGGCAACACGGGCGTGGCCTTCCTGCGCGGTCGCACGTTGATCGCCTGGAAGAACATCAAGGTCTGATCGGCCAGCCCGTGCGACTCCCCCTCGCCAGCGACGGCGGCTCCGAGCCGCTCTACGTCTACGCCGCCCCGTCGCGCCGCGCCGGTGGCGTGGTGCTCGGCATCGATCTGAGCCAAGCCCGTTGCAACTGGGCCTGCACCTATTGCGACGTCGAAGGACTGAGCAAGGGTGAGGGTCCCGAGATCGACCTCGAGCGCCTGCGCGCCGAGTTCGACGCCGCCCTGAACCGCGTGACCCAGCTCGACGGCGGCCCGGCGACCCTGGAAGAGTTGGCCGGGGTGCACTTCTCGGGCAACGGCGAGCCGACCCAGAGCTTCCAGTTCCCCGACGCGGTCGAGGTCGTCACCGACGTGCTCGCGGCCCGCGGACTGCAGGGCGCGGTGCGCCCGGTGCTGTTGACCAACGGCTCGAAGTGCAGCGATCGACGCGTGCGAATCGGGCTGGCCCGACTGGCCGAGTTCGGCGGCCACACTTGGCTCAAGCTCGACAGCGCCACCCGCGAGGGTCAGCGCTCGATCTGCGACAGCGACCTGATCCTGCGCCACGTGCGCAACTACCTGAAGGTCGCCGCGGAGACCATGCCGACCTGGCTGCAGACCTGCGTCTTCGAGCGCGGCGGCGCGCCGAGCCTGGACGAGGCCGAGCGCGAGGCCTACGTGGCCTTCGTCCGCAACCTCGTCATCTCGCGCGTGCCCCTGGCCGGGGTGCAGATGGTCGCACCCGACCGGCCCGTGGCCGGCGCGGGGGCAGGCACGATCACGGCCCCCGAGCGGGGCTGGGTCGAGGCCCTCGCCGAACAACTGCGCGCGCAGTTGCCGGTCGAGTTGTACCTGTAGCGGCGCGAGCTCGCGGCAGCAGCGTCGCCGAGCTGCACGTCGCTGATCTGCAGCGCCTACTCGAGCGCGCTGGCGGCGGCCGGGTCGAGCAACAGCTCGAAGTCCTTGTGGCCGACCATCAGCGAGAGCGGATGGGCCGGATCCGGGTCGGGCAGCATGGCCTGCTCCACGAGCTCGGCCTTGTCCTCGCCGAAGGCGTAGACGCGCACCCGCTTCGAGCCGCGGATCGACGCCGGGCCGAGGGTCAGGGCCCGCGCGGGCACGTCGAGACCTCCCAGGGACGAGCTGACGTCGGCGCGCAGGGCGTCGGACAGATCGACCACTCGCGTGCGCGCGTTGAGCGGCGTGCCGGGCGCATTCAGACCGAGGCTCCCGTCGGAGCGCAGTGGCACCAGCATCACGTCGACCGGACCCTCGTTCTTGAGCCACTCCTCGCAGGCCGCGCAGTGGGCCTCGAGTGCCTCGCCCTCGAGCGAGCCGTCCAGTTGGAAGCGGTGCTTGGCCTGGGCCGGCCATCGACCGAAGAGGCGCTCGTCCAGCCAGCGCCCGATCGAACCCGGTGAGCCGGGCGCGAATCCCATCAGCTCCTCGTGCACGATCGTGCGCACGCCGGAGACCGCCAAACCGCCCTTGGTCTCGTCCACCGACATCTCGACGATCTTCTGGTACAGCATCCCCAGGGAGTCGGCGGCCGAGAAACCGAGCACCGCGTCCGCGCGCTGGTAGCGGCGGGTGCGGACCCAGTTGGCCATCTCCCGCGCAGCCGACTCGGCCGCGTCGGCAGCGTCGTCGAAGACGAAGGTCTTGAGGGGCAGGAACTCGATCTCTCGTTTCACGGGGCTTTGCTGATCGGGGTCGGGGGAGCCGAAGGCGGGGCGGCCGGCATTCTACGGGCTGGGCCGCCTCGGATCCGCCTGCTCGATCGATCGCAGGCAGGCCGGGGGTAGCCACCGCCGGCGCAGCGCCGATCGGATGGGTCGAGGAGCTCGCGACACGTGCGGCTGGAACGGCGCGCCGCGCTCAGGGGACCGGATCGACCCCGAAACCCAGGGGCCGCACGCCACTGCCGATGTCCGGGCCCGCCTCGATGGCCGCGACCACATACTTGATCGCCTTCTCCACGGCCACGGGCACCGACTCGCCGACGGCCAGGCGCGCCGCGACCGCGGCGCTGAGGGCGCAGCCCGTGCCGTGGACATTCGGCCGATCGACCCGCCGATGGACGAAGGTCCGCTCGCCGTCCGGGCCCACCAGAACGTCCACGGCGTCGCCGTCTCCGGGTCGATCGGCCCCGGTCACCAGCACCCAGCGGGTGCCGCGAGCGCGCAGTTCCTGGGCCGCGGCCTGGAAGTCGTCGATCGACTCGAGGGTGCGGCCCACCAGGCGACCGGCCTCGTGCCGGTTGGGCGTGATCAGCGTCGCGCGCGGCGCCAGGCGCTCGGCGAAGGCGGCCACCGCCTCGTCGTCGCCCAGGGAGTCGCCGTGCTTGCTGACCAGGACCGGATCGGTGACGACGGGCAGGTCGAGTTCGTCGAGCAGGTCGGCCACCGCTCGGATCGCGGCACCAGCGCCCAGGGATCCGGTCTTGATCGCGGCGACGGGGAAGTCCTCGAGCACGGCCCGCGCCTGCTCGACGATGAACTGCGGATCGACGAACTCCACGCGCCTGACGCCGACGGTGTTCTGGGCGGTCAGGAGGCTGACGGCCGTGGTTCCGAAGACCCCGTGGCGCTCGTAGGTCTTCAGGTCCGCCTGCAGGCCCGCGCCGCCGGAGGAGTCGGAACCGGTGATACTGAGGACGACGGGGGGCTGGGCGTCAGGCATCGGGTGGGGCTCGCGGGGGACGGGGGCTTGGATGCTAGCCCCGTCTGCCCCGACCCCGCCACCCGCGCCTGGTCGACCTCCCGATTCGGGTCCGGCGTACGGTCCTGTCGAGCGCGGCTCAGGCGCGGCGCGAGCCCGCGGCGCGTCCCTTGCCCCCGCCCGCGCCACGTCCCTTGCCACCGCGTCCCTTGCCACCACGTCCCTTGCCACCGCGTCCCGCGGAGACGGCCGGACGCGAATCGTCCGCGGCGCGCCAGCTGGCCGGCGGCGGCGTTTGCTTGATCTCGAACAGGAAGCGCGAGGGGTGGCACTCCACGTAGCCGCCGGCGCGGGCGCGCTTGGTGCAGTAGGACAGCACCAGGCGTTCGCGCGCGCGGGTGATGCCCACGTAGGCCAGGCGCCGCTCCTCCTCCACGCGGTCCTCGGCCACCGAGCGTCCGTGGGGCAGGATGCCCTCCTCGAGACCGACGAGGTAAACCGTGCGGAACTCGAGGCCCTTGGCCGAGTGCAGGGTCATCAGCTTGACCACGTCGCGGCCCTCGTGCTTGTCCTTGCTCGACTCGCCGTTGTCGAGGGCGAGCTCGGTCAGGAAACGCCCCAGCGAGGGCTTCTTGCGCCGTTTGACGTGGGCGCGGGCGTAGCGGACCAGCTCGTCCACCGCCGACCAACGCTGGGTCTGGGTCAACTCGTCGGGATAGGTGCGCTCGACCTCGGAGCGGTAGCCGACCAGCTCCAACAGAGTCTCGATGCGCGAGGGCAAGTTGTCCTCGGGCTCCGGCTCGACCCACTCGGCCAGGTTGGCGCGCAGGGCCTGGGCGGCGCGCACGGCGGCCTTCGGCAGGCCCTCGATCTCGTCGGCGCGGTCGAAGGCGGCGCCGACGGTGATGCCGTTCGCCGTCGCGAACTCGAGCGTGCGGTCGATCGACTTCTTGCCGATGCCCCGCGGCGGTCGGTTGAGGATCCGCAGCAGTGCCGCCTCGTCGTCGGGGTTGAGCGCCGCGCGCATGTAGGCCAGGACGTCCTTGACCTCCTTGCGATCGAAGAAGCTCATGCCGCCGATCAGCACGTAGGGGATCGCCCGCGCGCGGAGCTGGGCCTCGATCGCCCGCGGCTGGATGGCCGTGCGGAACAGCACCGCGAAGTCCGAGTAAAGGGACCGCCGCTCGCGCACCTCGGTCTCGATCTGCAGGCAGATGTGGTCCGCCTCCCCCACGTCGTCCTCGGCCGCGAAGCCCTCGACGGGCAGGCCGTCGGGCAGGTGCGCGCGCAGGGTCTTCTCGTGGCGGGTGGTGTTGTTGCGAATGACCTTGTTGGCCGCCTCGAGCACCTGGGGCGTGGAGCGGTAGTTGGTCTCCAGCTTGACCAGAGTCGCGCCGCGGAAGTCCTGCTCGAAGCCCAGGATCTTGCGCACGTCGGCGCCGCGCCAGCCGTAGATGGCCTGGTCGTCGTCGCCCACCGCGCAGATGTTCCCGTCGGGCCCCGCCAACAGCCGCAGCATCTCGTACTGGGCCTCGTTGGTGTCCTGGTACTCGTCCACCATCACGTACTGATAGCGGTCGCGCAGGAGCGAGCGCATGTCGTCGTGGTCGCGCATCAGCTCGACCGTCTTGACCAAGAGGTCGTCGAAGTCCAGCACCCGCGAGCGGCGCAGCCACTCCTCGTAGGCGGCGTAGGCGCGGGCCACGAGCTCCTCCTCGTCGTCGCGCACGCTCGAAAGTGCCCGCGCGGGGGGAATCAGGAGGTTCTTGAGCAGCGAGATGCGCCCCTGGAGAGTGCGCGGCTGCATCGCCGTCTCGGCCACGCGCAGCTCGCGCAGCACCTGCTTGACGCCCGAGAGCTGGTCCGCGGCGTCGCACAGGGTGAAGCGCGGCGGCAGGCCGATGCGTTCGCCGTGCTCGCGCAGGACGGCCAGACAGAAGGAGTGGAAGGTGCCGATCGTGAGCGCCTCGGCGCGGTGCTCGCCGACCATGACCTGCAGGCGCTCGCGCATCTCCTCGGCGGCCTTGTTGGTGAAGGTCACCAACAGGATCGAGGTCGGGTCGACCCCCTGGGAGAGCAGGTACGACGCGCGCACGGTGATCACGCGCGTCTTGCCCGACCCGGCGCCGGCCAGCACCAGCAACGGTCCGACCACCGTGCCGACCGCTTCGCGCTGCTGCGGGTTGAGCCCGTCGAGCGTGGCTTGGAGCTGCGGATCGACCATGGGGTGACGGCCGCCCGTTGGGCTGCGCGAGCGGCGGATGATACGTTCCGCGCCCTGGGCCGGCGAGCATCCCATGGCCCGACTGCAAGCCACTGCGCCGCCCGCGAGTCACTCGCCTCGAACACCACGACTTATGGCCGACGATTCCAAACCGACGCTGCTCGAACGCATCGTTCTCGAACCTGCGAAGAGCGCGACTGCGTGCGTCATCTGGCTGCACGGCCTGGGCGCGGACGGTCACGACTTCGTGCCGATCGTGCGCGAACTGGGCCTGCCGACCGAGCTCGGCGTCAGGTTCGTCTTCCCCCATGCGCCGGCGATCGGCGTGACGATCAACGGCGGCATGGTCATGCCCGCCTGGTACGACATCCTCGGCATGGACTTCGAACGCCGCGAGGACGAGGCCGGTGTACTGCTGTCCACCCGCCGGCTGGAAGCCTTGATCGCCGATCAGCGGGCCCAGGGCATCGCCTCGGAGCGCATCGTCGTCGCGGGCTTCAGCCAGGGCGGGGCGATCGCCTTGCACGCGGGACTGCGCCACGCGGAGCCCCTGGCCGGGATCATGGCGCTGTCGACCTATATGGTCCTGGGCGAGAGCCTCGAGGCGCAGGCCAGCGAGGCCAACCGGGGGGTGCCGATCCTGCAGTGCCACGGCAGCCAGGACCCGATGGTGCCGATCGGTCGCGGCCAGGCGGCGCGGGAGCGCATGGAGGCGCTGGGCTACGCCGTCGAGTGGCACAGCTACCCGATGCAGCACCAGGTCTGCGCCGAGGAGATCGACGAGGTCGGGCGTTGGTTGCGCCGGGTGCTCGCCTGACGCTTGCGAGGTAGGCGTTCGTACGGTGCCAGGCACCGGACGAACGCCTACCTCGCACCAATCGATCACCCGTCACGCCAAAGGCCCCCACGCCGAAGGCCCCCCCATCACGCCAAAGGCCCACCGCCACGGGTCGTGACGGCGGGCCTTCGATGGTCAGCGCAGGGCGGACTCACCCGCCCCAGAGCTCAGAGCTTGCGCTCTTTGTGCTCGGTGTGCTTGCGGCAGAACTTGCAGTACTTGGCCTTGGCGACTTTGTACGCAGCCTTGAGCCGCTTGTGCGTGGTGTAGTTCCGGTTGCTGCACTCGCCACAGACGAGCCAGACGTAGCGTTCTTTGATCTTCACGATTCAGTACCTCGTGGCTCTCAGGCTTCGACCGCGGTGCGGCCGGTGCCGCGGACGGCCTTGACGAGCGGGAAGCGCATCTTCTTGCCGTTGCGCTCCAGGTTGATCATCCCGGTCTTGATGACCTTGGTCGACAGGCGCAGGCGCTCGACGCTGCCGTCGGGCATCACGACCCGGACCTTCTGGATGTTCGGCTTGAACTTGCGCTTGGTGTGACCGGTGATGTTCAGACCAATCCCGCCGACCTTCTTGGGAAGGCCGCGGCGGGAGATGCTGCCACCGACGCGGGTGCGCTTTCCTGAGCTTTCGCAGACGCGGGCCATGGGATGTCTCTGGTCGAGCTGAGTGCGTGGACTCGTGGGCGCGGGGGACGCTTCGCAGCGTTCCGCTGGGCGGTGCCGGCGCGACTGCCCGGCGAATAGGGCCGCGTAGCTTACCGGCGACGCCGCCGGGGACAACCCCGTAGGGCCGCTCCTTGGCCGGCGCCCCGCCCGCCGGACCGAATCCGAGCGGGCGGGGCCGGCTGGGGGGCATCAGGGCAGGATCCGCAGGGCCAGGCCGTCCGTCAGGGCCAGGCCACCGACGGCGGCGCCGTCGATCACGAAGGCCTGGCTGAAGAGCTGGAGCCCCGCGAGGACCGGCGCCGCGGGGACGGGGGCCGCCATCGAGGCGTCCCCGGCTCCCGCGACCACCGCGGCCACCTGGGCCACCGTCGGCAGGCCCGTGTGGAGCACGCCGCCCGCGAAGGGCAGGCCCAGGTCGCTCGCGCCCAGGTGGATCAGGGCCACGGCGCCGGGCAGGGCGCCCGAGACCTCGAGGCTGAAGCCGGCGTTGCCGAGTTGGGGCAGGCCCTGGCCGAAGTGGCGCGGGGTCAGGCCGCCGGTGCCGGCGGAGCCGCCGCCGAGCCCCACGTAGGGGTTCACGCCGAAGACCTCGAAGCCCGACTCGCCGCCGGTGGCGACCACCAGGGACTCCACCGCCGGGTCGAAGGCCAGGCCGTTGATCGCGCTGCCGGCCGGGCTCGACCAGGCCTGGACGAAGCTGTCGCCCCCGTCGCCCGAGAGCATCAGGCGACCCGAGGAGTCACCGAACCACAGCACGCCCGGGGCGGTCGGGTGGAACTCTACGTCCGAGCGCGCGTGCCCGCCCGCGTGACGCAGGGACCAGGTCGCGCCCCCGTCGAGGCTGCGGTACAGACCGTCGACGCTGTCCGAGGCCCAGACCACCCCCGCCGTGTACGGGTCGAAGGCCACGAACTGCGGCGCGCTGCTGGCGGGCCAGGTGGTGAGGGGCGCGAAGCTGGCCCCCCCGTTCGTGGTCTCGATGAAGTTCCCGAACAGGGTGGCCGCCAGCCAGTGCCCGCTCTGGTGCGGATCGATGGCCACGTGGCTCACCGCCCCACCGTTGCTGGCCGGGAAGCCGGTCCACGTCGCGCCCGAGTCGATGCTCTCCATCAGGCCCGGGTTGCCGAAGCCGGCCGGCGAGAAGCTGGCCAGCATGTGGGTCGGGTCCAGGGGATCGATCGCGATCGACGTCGCTTGCCCCGCGCCGAAGTTCTCGACCGGCGTGGTGATCGTGTTGCCGCCGTTGGTGGCGATGCGAATCGTCGCGTTGTCCACGAAAGCCCCGACTCCGGCCAGGATCCAGCGATCGGGGTCATTGGGGTCGACCACGATGTCGTTGGTGTGGGCGCCGAAGTCGAAGTACCAGGGGTTCTGCTGGAGTTGCTGCGCGGGGCCGCCCGAGTCGTGCAGGCCCTTGCCGCTCGAGAACAGGCGCGCGCCGCCGGCCGCGGTGATCTCCACGTCCCACAGCTCGACCGTCGGCAGACCCACGGGCACCCAGGTGGACGTGCCGGAGGCCGCGCGGAAGATGCCCCCGCCCTCGGTGCCCAGGTAGCGATCGCCCCCCGCCGCGAATGCCAGGTCCATCAGGATCGGCTGGGACGCGGGCAGACTCGCGCCGGCGTTGATCCAAGTGGTCCCGCCGTTGTCGGTGAAGTAGAGCGCCGCCAGGTAGGCCAGCCAGATGCGGCCCGGCGTGGTCGGATCGGCGGTCAGGAACTGGGTCGAGCTGTTGATCGGTCCGCTCAAGGTCGACCAGGACAGGCTGCCGTCGGTGCTCTTGCGCAGCGTCCCGCAGCAGCCACCCAGGTAGACCACGCCGGGCGTGTTCGGGTCGGCCAGCACGGCCTTGGCCCAGGTGGTCTCGCCGCTCAGGTTGCTCCAACTCGCCCCGGCGTCGATGGAAGTGAACACGCCGTTGAAGGTGCCCACGTAGGCGCGGCCGGGCTCCGTGGCCGAGAAGCTGGCGCGGGTCACGCTCGACCCGCTGAACACGGGGCTCCAGGAGCCGCCGCCATCGATCGAGCGGTAGAGGGTGCTGGTCGTGTTGGCGAGCCAGATCGCGCCGGTGTCGTCGCAGGTCAGGCCCCGCACGCTGCCGTCGGGCGCGAGGCTGTTGGCGGACCAGGTCAGGCCGCGGTCGGTGGACTCGAAGACCTGGGAGCCGACCGCGGCGAAGAGGTGGTCCGCGTCCGTCGGGTCGCGCTCGAGGTCGGCGGCGAAGGACGAGAAGCTCGCCGGCGGCAGGCCGGCGCCGAAAGGCGCGAAGCTGCCGCCGCCGTTGGTGGTGCGGACCAGGCCCAGGGAGATCGAGCCCGCCAGGACCAGGTTCGGGTCGGACGGGTCGGCGTTGACGGACATCACGGAGCCCCCGAAGGGGCCCACCGAGATGCCGTCGCCGATCTGGGCGACAGGGAGGGCGGGGAGGGTCAGGAGCGCGGCGGCGCCGGCGAGGAACAGAGACATGGTGGGCTGGGGCGTTTGGGTCTGGGGTCGGACGGCCGGGGGCCAGGCGGGTCGGGATCGCGGGCGGGTCGGGCCGGAGTCAGCGCTCGATCGGCGCCCTCCGAGGGTCCGTCGCCGGCAGCGACCCACTGTGGACGAGAACTACGACTCCGTGGGGCGAGAGTTTCCAGGAAACTCCGTGGTAACCTTCGATCGGCACCAGGACTGGAATCCGAGCCCGCCCCCTCGCCACCCTCTGGCCCATGACTCCCGCGCATACCGACCCCCCGACGCAGGTCGAGCCTAGCCCGCCCACCGCCCCCGAGGCGGGCGCGGACCTGGAGCGGCGCGTGACCGAGGTCGGCCTGGCGCTGCGGGCCTCCCTGGACGCCCTGCTCGATTCCCTCGGCGGAGCCACCCGCCGGCCCCAGGCCCTGGCCGATCGCCTGGGGGTCGACAAGGTCCTGACCAGCCGCCTGCTGAAGGCCCTCGACGCCCGCGACCCGATCGCCGTGGTCCACTATGCCCCGGGGCCCGCGCCCCTGGCTCGGGTGCTCGCCGGCGCGCGGCGCGAGGGCGCGGCGACCCTGGCCCTGGCCGCCGCCGAGGCGGCGATCGCTGACTTCGAGCGACTGATCAAGGTCGAGGTCGGTGACCGCGGCTACCTGGACTCGATCCTCTCCGCCTGGCTGCCCGAGGCGCGCCGCGAGAACGAGCTGCGCTCGAAGCAGACAGCCTGGCGCGCCATGAGCCAGCTGCGCGGGGTCAGCGCCGACGTGGACTTCACCACGGTCCTGTTGCACCCCAACGACGACGGCGAGCACATCGACGTGATCTGGTTGATCGGCATGCTCGGCCTGCGGCGGCTGCGCCCCGGCGCGCGCGCGCGCTTCGCCACCCGCCGCAACGTCGGCGGCAGCGGTGGCGACCGCCGGCCCCGCACCCTCGACGGCGATCCCGTCGACGCGGCCCAGGTGCAGAGCCTGCGCCTGGACCAGTTCTGCCACGCACCGCCGGCGCCGCTCGATGTGGTCACCGCCGGCGAGGTGGTCCACTACTCCCTCGGTGGCCGTGCGTTCGGTCCCGAGTCGGCGGTGGACCTGGTCTTCGCCGAGGCCAACTTCGCCGAGCTCCCGCGCACCGTCCCCACCGGCAGCGGCCGCCGCGGCTACGTCTTCGCCGAGTGCACCACGCCCTCGCGCGTGCTGTCCTTCGACGTGCTGGTCCACGCCGACCTGTACCCGGACCAAGCGCCGCGCCTCGACATCTACGACACCGCCGGAGAAGGCGTCGCCTCACCCAACTCGCCCGAGCGCGACGCCGATCGCCTGGACCTGGCCGAGCAGGTCGAAGAACTCGGCCAAGGGCTCGATCGCGTGCGCGCCCGTGACATCCCCGACTACGCGGGCCTGCTGCGCCACGTCTTCGCGCGCACCGGTTGGGACGCCGCGCAGTTCCGCGGCTACCGCGTGCGCGTGGACTATCCGGTCTACGGCTCGCAGGTGACCCTCTCCTTCGCCGCGCCCGAAGGGGACGCGGCGAAGTGAGGGCCCCGAGCGGTCAGCTCCCCAGCAGGATCGCCAAGGCCTGCGACAGCACGCCCAGGCCCAGGGCCGGCCCACCGGTCTCGAATGCGAAGGCCTGCAACCAGACCTCGATGCCGGCCAGGCCCGGCGTAGCCGGAACCGCGACGTTCTGGACGTACTCGCCACCGAAGGAAGCGAAGCCACCGAGGAAGGGCGTGGGGTTCGCGATCAGGATCGAGCAGCCGCCGCCCAGGGGCAGGTTCGACGGACCGCTGCCCAGGTAGAGGTTCGTGAAGGCCAGGGGCGCGAGGCCGTCGACGGTCACGGTGAAGAGGTCGCCTACCGTCGCGGACCCGGCGGCGGCGATCGTCGGCGCCGGTGATCCGCAGCCCGAACCGAAGACCTGCGCCTTCCAGTTGCCCACATCGGGCAGCGCCAGGGCGTGCAGCTCGCGACCGTTGACGCCGTCGTCGGCGGAGAAGAAGACCAACTCGCCAACCAGGGTCGCGCCACCGGGCAGGCCCGCGCCGAGGCCGGGGTTCACGTCGGCCAACAGCACCGGCGCCCCGAGGTCACTGCCGACGACCCACAACTCAGGACCGCTCACGCCGTCGTCGAGGGTGATCAGCGCGCGCGTGCCGAGGCCCGGCTTGGCCAGGGATTCGAAGCCGAAAACTGATGCATACACCCCGTCCGCCGCGAAGGCCTGCGTCCCCGCCACGCTGCCGTCCGTGACCCACAGCTCGGGCTCGGCCAACACCTCCTGCTGGATGAAGAACAGGCGGTCGCCCGCCGCCACGGCGGCGCCGGGGATCGGGCCGCCGTTCCAGTCACTGGTGAAGCTCGTCAGTTGCAGCGTGCCCGCGGCCGTGCCGTCGGTCACGAAGAGCTGGCGCAGCTCGCTCACGTCCAGGGCCGAGAAGTAGAGCTGATCCCCGATCGCGACCAGGGGCCGCGGCTCCGAGCTGGCGATCCCGGGGCGCACGTCGACGGCGAGCTGGGTGCCAGCGGCGGTGCCGTCGGTGACCCACAGCTCGACGCCGGCGCCGGCTTGGTCGTCGGCGGCGAAGTACACGACGCCCCCGCTCGCCAGACCGTAGGCCGGCGACGAACCGCTGGCGCCGAAGCCGAGGTCGGCCAGCAACGTGGTCCCCGCTGCGGTGCCGTCGGTGATCCACGGCTCCCGACCCGCCACGCCGTCGTTCGCCGCGAACACGATGCGATCACCCACACGCCCCAGCACCGTCGGCTCGCTCGAAGCCGCGCCGGGATAGATGTCGACCACAAGGTGGGTTCCGACCGAGGTGCCGTCGGTGGTCCACAGCTCGCGCCCGAGGGTCGCGTTGAGGGCCATGAACAGGAGCTCGTCGTCGACCACCCCCAGCGGCGTGAACAGGCTCCCCACGACGCCCGGCGCGATGTCGGCCAGTTGGTGGGTCCCCGCGGCGGTCCCGTCGCTGACCCAGGGTTCGAAGCCCTGACCGGGGGCGCTCGCGCCGAAGATCGCCAGGTCGCCGAGGGCCTCGATGCGGCTCGGGTTGAGGCCGGCCGCGCCCGGGATGCCGTCGAGGACCAGGTGGGTTCCCGGTTGCGTTCCGTCGCTGACCCACAGCTCCGGCCCGGTGGAGCCGTCGTTGGCGCGCAAGAACAGTCGATCGGCGACCGCCGCGAAGTTGTCGGGCGACGAGCTGGCACTGGTGGGCGGGACGTTGATCTCGCGCAGCAGCGCCGTCCCGCCGGGCGTTCCGTCGCTCAGCCAGGGCTCGCGATCCAGACCGGTGACGTCCGCGTCGAACAGGACTCCCAGGCCGGTGCCGACCAGGGTCTGGGGCGCGGAGCTCGCCGTGCCCGGCTCGAGGTCGCCCGCGAGCAGCACCCCGCCGGGCGTACCGTCGCTCGACCACAGCTCATTGCCGACGTCGGCGCGGAAGGCGCGGAAGACCACCCGTCCGCCGCTGACCGCCAGCTCCGAGGGTGACGAGCTCCCCGCCCCCGCCACGATGTCGCCCAGAAGGTGCGTGCCCGCCACGGAGCCATCGCTGATCCAAGGCTCGATGCCCTCGCCCGGCGTGGTCGCGCGGAACGCCACCTGGCCGCCGAAGGCCGTCAGGTAGAGCGGGTTCGACCCGCTGGCGCCCGGCACCAGGTCGACGACCTGCGTGCCGACCGGAGTCCCGTCCGTCGAGACGAGCTCGCGACCGGTGTCCGCGCGGTAGGCGTGGAAGTACAGCCGTCCACCGGCCGCCGTGAGGTCGCGCGGGTCGCTGCCGCCGCTGCCCGGTTGGTGATCGACGAAGACCTGGGTGCCGGAGCTCGTTCCGTCACTGCGCCACAGCTCGTTGCCGAGGGTCGCGTCCTCGCCGGTGAACCAGATCGCCCCGGCGAACGAGGTCAGGTCGCCGATCGTCTCGAAGTAGATCCCGGTCACCGGCGCGACCGACGCGGTGCCGCCGGGGGTCCCGTCGCTCTTCCACAGGTCCCAACCGCCGAAGCCCGTCGACTTGGCGGCGAAGTAGACCTCGGCGCCCAGGACGGCCATACGCTCGCCGCCCGACGAGGACGAGGTGGCCCCCGGCGCGATGTCCGCCAGCCTCAGCGTGCCCGCGGCCGTGCCGTCGGAGAACCACGGCTCGCGCCCGTGCGCGGCGTCCCCGGCGAAGAAGACCAGGCCGCCGGCGAGGGACGTCAGCCCGTCGGGACTCGAGCCGACCTCGCCGGGGAACAGGTCCGCCACCAACTGCGTTCCGGCGGCGGTGCCGTCGGTGATCCACAACTCGCGGCCACTGGCCGGCGTCTCGGCCGCGAACGCGATGCGACCGCCTGACAGGGCAGTGAGAGCGAAGGGTGCCGAGCTGGCCGCGCCGGGGACGAGGTCGGCCACGAGCACGGTTCCCGCGGCCGTGCCGTCGGTGCGCCAGAGCTCGCGGCCGTGGACCACGTCGCTGGCCGCGAAGTAGACCTGGCCACCCGCTTCGACAAAGCCGGCGGGCGCGCAGGAGTGGTCGCCGGTGAAGGGCGAGGGGTCGATGTCGGCGACCAGGGTCTGGCCCTGTGCGTTGGCGGCCAGGGCGACGACGGCGAGCAGGCACGGGTGGGAAGTCCTCATGACGCATCTCTCCAGGTGTCCGGGATGTCCGAGCGGCGGGCGGGCCGATTGGAGGCCGTTCCGGCCGACCCTCCGACTCTGGCGCGCGCTGGCGTGACGTGGTGCGCCGGCTGCCGAATCTCCACCGCACACCCTCCCGCCGGGCCCTGGGCCACGGAGCGAACTCGCCCTCTCAGACGCCCAGGGCGAAGCGCGCCACCTGGCGGTGCTCGGCGCCTTCGGGGCGCAGCACGCTCCTGGACGTGGTCACCGCCGGCGAGGTGGTCCACGACTCCCTCGGCGGCCGCGCGTTCGGGCCCGAGTCGGCGGTGGACCTGGTCTTCGCCGAGGCCAAGTTCGCCGAGCTCCCGCGCACCGTCCCCACCGGCAGCGGCCGCCGCGGCTACGTCTTCGTCGAATGCACCACGCCCTCGTGCGTGCTGACCTTCGACCTGCTGGTCCACGCCGACCTGTACCCGGGCCAAGCGCCGCGCCTCGACAGCTACGACACCGTCGGCGAAGGCGTCGCCTCACCCAACGCGCCCGAGCGCGACGCCGATCGCCTGGACCTGGCCGAGCAAGTCGAGGAGCTCGGCCAGGGGCTCGATCGCGTGCGCGCCCGCGACGGACGCGGCGAAGTGAGGGCCCCGGGCAGTCAGCTCCCCAGGAGGATCGAGAGCGCGGGGGTGAGCGCCCCCAACCCGAGCACCGCCCCGCCCGGGTCGAAGACGAAGCCCTGAAAGGGAACTTCGACGCCGGCCAGGGCGCCCATCGCGGGCACCACCAGGTCGACCGAGAAGGTCCCAGCGCCGTCGCTCGTGCCGCTGGCGACGGCGAGGGGGTCGGCCACCAGGATCGCGCAGCCCGCGCCGAGCGGCAGGAAGGCCGGGCCCGAGCCCAGGAACAGGGTCGTCGGCGCCGCGACGGGAAGGTCGCTGAGCGCCACCTTGAACGCGTCCCCCACCGTCGCCGAGCCCGAGGCATCGATCGTGGGGACCACGCCCGCGGAAGCTCCGCAGCCCACCCCGATCAACTCGAGCTTCCAGTTGCCCGTGTCGGGCAGCGGCAGGGCGTGCAGCTCGCGACCGTTGACGCCGTCGTCGGCGGCGAAGAAGACCAGGTCCCCCGCCAGGGTTGCCCCGCTGGGCAGGCTCGGCGCGATCCCAGGGTTCAGGTCGGCCAGTTGCACCGGCGCCAGGAGGTCCTCTCCGACCACCCACAGCTCGACTCCCGAGACCCCGTCGTCGAGGGTGATCAAAGCGCGGGTTCCGAGCCCAGGCTTCTCCAGCAAGTCGAGGGACAGCACCGTCATGGTCACACCGTCGGTGACGTAGGGCTTCGTCCCGACCAGGGTTCCGTCGGTGAGCCACAGTTTCTTCTCCGAGTAGACCTCCTCCACGACGAAGAACACGCCCTCGCCCGCGGACACGGCCTGGTCGGTGATCGGACCGTCGGTCCGGTCGCTCTCCACGCGGGTGAGTTTGACGGTGCCAGGTGCCGAACCATCCGTCACGAAGAGCTGGCGCTGGCTGAGGGCGTCACGCGCCGAGAAGTAGATGCGATCGGCGATCGCGACCAGCGGGTGCGGATGGGAGCTGAAGGAGCCAGGCTGGACGTCCACGGCGAGCTGCGTACCCGCGACCGTACCGTCGGTGACCCAGAGCTCGACTCCCGCCCCTGAGTTCGAATCGATCGCTGCGAAGTAGACCCGGTCCCCCACCGTCAGGCCGAACTCCGGGCTCGAACTCGCCGGGCCGGACCTCAGATCCACCAACAGAGAGGTTCCCGCGGCCGTGCCGTCGGTGATCCAGGGCTCGACCCCGGTGGAGCCGTCCGTGGCCGCGAAGAGCAGAAGGTCGCCCAGCTGCCCCAGCGCGGCCGGCGAGCTACCGGCCGAACCGGGGTTGATGTCCGACAGCAGCTGCGTGCCAGCGGGCGTTCCATCGGTGGACCAGAGCTCAGCGCCAGTTGCCTGGTCATCGGCCGTGAAGAGCAGTCGGTCCCCGACCACGCCCAAGGGCACGTACTGGCTGTCGCCGAGGCCGGGCGCGATGTCGGCCAGCATCTGCGTCCCCGCGGCGGTGCCGTCGCTGACCCAGGGTTCATGGCCGAAGCCCGGCACGTCGGCGCCGAAGACCACCAGGTCACCGAGGGCCCGGATCGCGCTCGGATCGACCCCCTCGGGTCCAGCCATGATGTCGGCCACCAACTGGGTCCCCTGGGCCGTACCGTCGCTGGCCCACAGCTCTCGCCCCGTGGAACCGTCGTCGGCGCTGAAGTACAGGCGGTCGCCCAGCGCGCCGAAGTTCCCCGGAGAGGAACTGGCGCTGGCCGGCGGCACGTTGATCTCGCTCACCAGCCTGGTTCCCGCCGACGTGCCGTCCGTGATCCAGAGCTCGCGGTCGAGGCCGGTCAAGTCCGCGCTGAAGAACAGGCCGAGGCTCGAGGCGAACGTCTTCTGGGGAAACGAGTCGGCTACGCCGGGTTCGAGGTCGCTGACCAGCTCGGCGCTGTCCGGAGTTCCATCGCTCGACCAGAGCTCGTAACCCACGTCCGCCCGCGAGGCCTGGAAGTAGACCTTGCCTCCGAATTCCATGAAGTGCTTCGGCAAGGAGGCCCCGGGATCGATGTCACCGAGCACGTAGGTTCCCACCGCTGTTCCATCCGAGATCCAGGGCTCCGCGCCGAGCCCAATACTCTGGCCCCTGAATACGAGTCGGTCTCCAAAGGTGCCTAACTCGTAGAGACCGGAACCGATGGGTCCCGGGTTGAGGTCGGCGACCAGGTGGGTTCCCGCGACGGTGCCGTCGGTGACGCAGAGCTCAGGACCCGCACCAGCAACGAGTCCACTGAAGTACAGCTTGTTCCCAGCGACCTTCAGGAGCTTCGGTTCGAAGATGGCGGGGGCTCCCACGGCATCGAGGAAGGGCACCGTTCCCGCGGCGGTTCCGTCGCTACGCCAGAGCTTGGTTCCCGCGGAGAGTCCGTCACCTGCGGTGAACCAGACGGCGTCGTCGAACGCCGTCAGGTACTCGACCTCATTGTCGGAGAAGCCACCACCGCTTTGCGCCGTGACCATTGCGGTGCCCGAGACTGTGCCGTCGGTCCTCCACAGACTCCAATTGGGGCTGCCGCCGTTGATCGCGAAGTACAGGGTCCCGTTGACCTCTGGCATCTGCTGCATCGTCCACGAGTTCGCGCCGCCCGAGCCCGTGGCCGTACCGGAGGTGACCTCGTTCTGCCCCCCCGGAAGGTCCGCGAGCAGCGTAACCGCCCCCCCCGGCGTGCCGTCGGAGAACCACAGACTGCGGCCGACGGCCTCGCCGAAGTAGACCAGGCCGTCGCCGAGTGGAGTCAATCTAGAGGGGGCGTCCCCGACCGTCGGATCCAGGTCGACCAGCATGGAGGTTCCAGCGGCGGTGCCGTCGGTGATCCACAGGTCACGAGTAAACGCCAGCGTGGTCGCCGCGAAGGCAATTCGACCGTCGGCCAGCACAACCATGTGCTCGGGATTGGACGACGCTGCACCGGTCCGGAGGTCGACGACGAGCTCGGTCCCCGCCTCCGTGCCGTCCGTGCGCCAGAGCTCGCGACCGTGGACCGTGTCCTCGCCGCTGAAGTAGACGAAACCACCCGACTCGACGAGGTGCACCGGATCCGACGAGTACTCCTCGGTCACGGTCGACGAGTTGATGTCAGCCACGAGGGTCTGACCCTGGGCGGCGCTGGACAGGAGCACGACAGCGAGCAATCGGAGGCGGAGAATCATGGTTCCACTCGTTCGGAGATTCTTCGTGGGCACTCAATCGCGCGGCGGCTCAATCCGAGGCCGAGTCAGTCGCACCCACCTACCCTGGCAGATTCCGCTCGAGACCGCGCCCCTCTACCCTCCGGATTGCGATCACGGCGGCGCTCACGGCACCCGCGGGCCCCGGGATATCTCCGTTCTCAGACCGCCAAGGCGAAGCGCGCCACCTGGCGGTGCTCGGCGCCTTCGGGCCGCAGCACGCTCCGCATCAGGGACACCTCGCCGATCTCGAAGGGAGCGACGCCGGGGAAGGGCGCGCTCAACTCGAACGGCGTGGGTCGGGTGAAGCGGCAGAGGGTCAGGTGCGGCAGGAAGCTGCGCGGCTTGCGGCCCTTGACCACGAGCCGCGCGGCCAGGCGCCGGTGGAGCTCCGCCAGGGCCGAGGGGGCCTGGGCACCGGCCGCGATCAGGCGCGACGGGCCGCGCTCCGGCAGGGCCATCCAGCCGTCGGGAGCCAGCTCGAAGGCGCGCACCCCCGCCGCCGCGCGCTCGACCGACTCCGCCACCAGGGGCACGTCCCGCTCGTCGACCTCGCCCACGAAGAGCACCGTCAGGTGAATCTGGTCGGGGCGCGTGAGGCGGTGATCGGGCAGGTCCAGCCCATCCAGGGTCGCGAGCAGGTCGGTGGCGATGGCCAGGGGCGGGTGGACGGCGACGAAGAGACGAGTCACGTGGCCATGGTGAGCCAGGCCGCGCGCCTGAACCAGCACGGGGTCCTATCCCCGGCCATTCGCGGCAGCACCCTGGCCATCGGCGACCCCAGGGACGATACAAGGGGCACGCCTCGTATCACCTGGGCCACTGGTCCACTCTTCTCCCCCGAGCAGCCTTGACCGAATCGACCATCGCCACCGCGGACCACGTCCGTGAGCAACTCGACCTCTTCGAGACCGACGAGGACGCCATTCGGCGCGTCCTGGCGGTCGCCCTCGAACGGGGCGCCGATTTTGCCGACCTCTACTTCCAGCACCGCAGCGGGCGCTCGATCGGATTGGAGGACGGACTCGTCAGCCGCGCCTCCAGCTCCGTGGATCGCGGCGTCGGCGTGCGCGTGGTGGTCGGCGACCAGACTGGCTACGCCTACTCGGAGCGGCTCGAGCTCGAGCCGATGCTCGCCGCCGCGCGCACGGCGGCCACCATCGCGGCGGGCGGCAAGGCGGTCGCGCCCCAAGCTCTCCAGCACCGGGCGATTCCGCAGCTCTACCCACTGACGCGACAGATCGCCTCGGTCACGGTGGACGAGACCCTGCCCCTGGTGCGCCACGTGGAGCAGTTGGTCCGCGCCTGTGACCCGACGGTCGAGAAGGTCTCGGTCTCCTGGGGCGACTCCGACGACCGCGTGCTCCTGGCCAGCAGCGACGGCGACCTGTTCGGCGATCGGCGGCCGATGACGCGCCTGACCGTCGCGGTCACGTGCCTGAAGGACGGCGAGCGTCAGTTCAACTCCGGCAGCCTCGCCGGCCGGCGCGGGCTCGAGTGGTACACCGAGGCGCGCCTGACCGAGTTCGCCAAGGACCTGGTCGCGCGCACGCTGATCCTGTTCGAGGCGCGGCGGCCTCCGGCGGGCGAGCTGCCGGTGGTGCTGGCCGCGGGCGCCTCGGGCATCCTGCTGCACGAAGCGGTCGGCCACGGCATGGAGGCCGACTTCAACCGCAAGGGCATGTCGATCTACGCCGGGCAGATCGGCGAGACGGTCGCACCGGACCAGGTCACCATCGTCGACTCGGCCCTGCACCCGGGCGAACGCGGGGCCCTGGGCGTCGACGACGAGGGCCAGGCGACCGAGCGCACGGTGCTGGTCGAGAACGGCGTCATGCGCTCCTACCTGCACGATCGCATCTCGGCCAAGCACTACGGCGTCGAGCCAACCGGCTCGGGGCGTCGCGAGTCCTTCCGCCACGTGCCCATGCCGCGCATGCGCTGCACCTACATGGAGAACGGACCGCACACCCGCGAGGAGATCATCGCGTCGATCGATCGCGGCGTGATCTGCGAGAACTTCCTCAACGGCCAGGTGCAGATCGGCGCCGGCGACTTCACCTTCTTCGTCAAGAACGGCTGGCTGGTCGAGGGCGGCAAGATCACCGCGCCGATCAAGGACGTGAACATCATCGGCAACGGGCCCGAGGCGATCCGGCGGATCTCGATGGTCGCGGGCGACATGAAGCTCGACACCGGCGGTTGGACCTGCGGCAAGGAGGGCCAGAGCGTGCCGGTCAGCCAGGGCATGCCGACCGTGCTGGTCTCCAGCCTGACGGTGGGAGGCAGCAATGCGCAGTGAGCTCGAAGAACGCGCGGCGCGCGCGGTGCAACTAGCCAAGGACTGCGGCGCCGACGACTGCCTGGCGGCGGTGGCCTGGGGTCGCTCGGTGGAGCTCGGCTGGCACGCGAACGCCGTCGAGAAGGTGCAGGAGAGCGACAGCCTCGAGTTGTCCGTGCGCCTGTTCGCGGGCGGACGCTACTCGGCCCACTCGACCAACGACCTCGACGAGGGGCGACTGAAGCGCTTCCTCACCGACGCGGTGGCTTTGACCCGCGCCCTGGAGCCGGATCCGTTCCGCGAGATCGCGGCGCGGGAGCTCTTCGCGGGCCTGCGCAGCGTCGAGCTCGACCAGGTCGACGCGAGCCTCACGAGCCTCGACCGTGACCGCCGCATGGCGATCGCCGGCGAGCTCGCCACGGCGGCCGAAGCCGACGACGCCGTGATCGGCTCCAACTGCATGGTTTTCGACAGCGCCGGCGCGGCGGCCCTGGTCGGGTCCAACGGCTTTCGCGCCAGCCGCGAGAGCACCAGCCTGTGGTACGGGGCCGAGGTCTCGATGCGCGACGGCGAGCGTCGCCCGGAGGCGCATCGCTACGTGGGCGACACCCACGCGGCGGACTTGCCTTCGCCCAGCGAGACCGGCGCCGAGGCCCTGCGCCGCGTCAAGGCGCGCATCGGCGCGCGCAAGGTCTCGAGCCGGCGCGGTCGGATGATCCTGACCCCCGAGGCCGGCACCAGCTTCCTCGGGCGCTTGCTGGGCGCGATCTCCGCCAGCGCGGTGCAGCAGAAGCGCACCTTCCTGGCCGACGCCCAGGGCCAACGCATCGCCAGCCCGCTGCTGACGATGACCGACGATCCCTTCCGCAAGCGCTCCAGCGCCTCGCGCACCTACGACGGCGACGGCGTGGCCCTGGCCGAGCGCCGCATCGTCAGCGAGGGCGTGCTCGAGACCTTCTACATCGACTCCTACTACGGCAAGAAGCTCGGCTGGAAGCCCAACGGCGGCTGCACCACCAACCTGGTCTTCGGCCACGGCGACCAGGACCTGGCCGGCCTGCTCGGCGGGATCGACCAGGGCATCTGCGTCGAGTCCTGGTTGGGTGGCAACGCCGACATGACCAGCGGCGGCTTCTCCTTCGGCTTCGCGGGGCACCTCGTCGAGCACGGCGAGCTGACCGAGCCGGTGACGGAGATGAACATCACCGGCAACTACAAGGACCTCTTGCAGCAGCTCGTGGCCGTGGGCAACGACCCCCTGCCCTGGAGCACCTTCCGCACGCCGACGCTGGTCTTCGACGGCGTCGACTTCGCGGGGACCTGAGCCGGGGGCGTGGGAGTCCGTTAGCCTGGGGCCCGTCCCCCGGCTGTCGGATTCCCATGCGCTTGATTGTCCCCATCGCCCTGCTGGTGGCCCTCGTGGTCGCCGGCGTGCTGTTGTTCGATCGACCGCCCGCCACAAGTGAGTCGGCTACGCCGCCGGGTGCGGCACTCGCGAGCGCGGTCGAGGGCCGCTCGAGCCAAGTCAGCGAGCTCGAGTCGCAGGTCGCTCCGACCCCGGCTGCCGAGGCCCGGGTCGAGGTCCCGACTACGGCGCCGCCCGCGGCGGCCGGATCGGTAGGAACGGCCCTCGACGTGCGAGTCCTCGACGGCGACGGCCAGGCCGTCGAGCGCGCCCGGGTGCGAGTCTGGTGCGAGCAGGTCGAAGACGCCCCGCCAGTGGTGCGCGTCGACGGACACGGAGCGCTCGCCGAGACTCTCCTCGCCGACGCCGAGGGCCGCGTCGTGGTCGACGTCCCGCCCGGCGAGTACCTCCAGGTCACGGCCGATGGCGCCACTGGAACCAACTTCCGTATCAAGCGTTCGACGGTGCCGCCCCTCGAGGCGGGCGAGATCCGCGAGATCGAGATCCGCATCGAGCGGCCGCGCGGGAGCTTCCACGGCCTGGTGGTCGATGCAGTGGACGAGTCACCGCTCGCCGACGTCGCGATCCATGCCCGGCCTGCATCGACGATGATGCGCTTCGGTGGCTCGAGCTACATCGATCGCCAAGACTTCGGGCAAGAGGTCACTCGGACCGACCCATCCGGGCGCTTCGTCATCGACCTCGCCGATTGGGGCGACGGCTTCGCGACCGCGAAGGTCGTCGACCACGTGCCCGGCCAGTTCCGCGTCGACGAGGTGGGGCTCGATCCCGCCCGCCCGCTCCTGATTCGCCTCGACCGTGGCGCGAGCCTGGTCGGCACGGTCGACGGCCTCGCGCAACCCGCGACGATCACGGCGACGTGTGCGTCCTACCACCTGAACGCCGGCGGCGAGCCTGTCATCACAGGTGGCGACATCGCCTGGCGTGCAACCATCGACGAGCTCGACGGGTCCTTCGAGCTCGGGGGTCTGCTGCCCGAGACACCGCTCGTGGTCGAGGTGCTGGCCGGTCGGACGAGCCTGTTGCGTGTGCCGCAGGACCTGGTGTTGGAACAGGGCGAGCGGCGCGAAGTGCATTGGTCCGTAGCCTCCGGCGCGACGGCGCGGGTGATCGCCGTCGACGCGAACGGTGCACCCCAGCCGCAAGTGGTCGTTCGCCTCTATCCGGGCCCCGAGGTGCCGCGTCCGGGCGTCGTCCCCGACCAGGCCTCGACCCACGCCGCGGGCGAGACCGACGACTCGGGCACGATCGTGTTCCGCGACCTCCAACCGGGCCGATGGGTCGTGGCACCCGGGCACCTCCCGGACACTCCCGACGAACTGGCGGTGGCGTCCCTTGCGACGTTCTTCGACGTCGCGCCCGGCGCCGAATCCGTCGACGTCCGCGTCACCGTCCACCGCGGCCTTTGGATCACCGGTCGATGCGAAGGGCCCGACGGCCAGCCCATGGAGAGGTTCTACGTCTCGGGGGCCAAGATCGGGGGCGAGGCCGCCTCCGCGGGCGCGACGACCGACGCGGACGGCAACTTCCGCCTCGGCCCCCTCGTGCCGGGGCTGTGGCGCGTGAGTGCCTCGACCTCGACGAAGTCAAGTGGGCCCGCCCCGCCCGAGCCCCAGGACCTCCCCGCAGGCACCAACGGCGCGCAGTTTCGATTCCGCGAGGCGAGCAGTGTGACCGCTGTCCTGATCGACCCGACCAGCGGCGAGCAGTTGGGGGGACGGCTGGAGGTCCAGGCCATCGACTTCTTCGACTTCGACCGCCGCCTCGCCGACCCCGAACTTCCGACCCGCTTCGGCGGCCTGATCCCAGGCCGCTACAACTTGCTCGGCATCGCGGCCGACGGCCGCCGCGGAGCTGTCCGTGGCCTGCACTTCGAGGCCGGCGACAACCCGGGACCGATCGAGGTCCGCGTCGCGCCGGTGGGCGAGGTGCTGCTGCGCTACACCGGCCCCCAGGAGTACGCCAACGTCAAGGTCGAGCAGGACGGCGTGGTGTTCGACAGCGACGGACTGCGCAGCGGCACGAGCCAGGTCTTCGCTGCGCCGCTCGGACAGGTGACCGTGCGCTACTCCCGCTACCTCGGCGGCCTCGACGAGAACGGCGAGTCCCGCAAGCTCGTGCACGAGGAGTCAGTCGAGATCCGCGCGGGTGAGGTCGCCGAGGTGGTCTATCGGGTTGAAGACGAGTGATGCACCGACTTCATCCGGGTCAACGCGGACTCACGCGCTCGATCGTGCCCGTCTTCGTCGCGGTGGCCCTCGTCGTCGCCGCCCTGATCCTGTTCGATCGGAACACGGGCTCGAACCGTGCAGCGCTGCCGACGGTGCCCCCTGCGCCGAGTTTCACCGCGACGACCGAGACCGAAGGAGCCATGGCCGAGCTGGACCTGGTTCCGGATGGGACCACGGCGGCTCGGGTCGAAGCAGCTCAGGCCGCGGCCGGGGTCGAGACTCTGCTCGCGATCCGAGTGATCGACGGGTTCGGCGCGCCGCTCGCCGGTGCATCGGTGCGAGTCAATCTCAATGAGCAAGTCGATAGCGAACTCGCGCCGCCAGCGGCCGGTCGCGGCGCTGTCGAAAAGGACCTGATCGTGGGCAGCGACGGACTCGTTCTGGTCGAAGTCCCGCCGGACCAGAGGCTCCTCGTTTCGGCCAAGGGGCCCGAGGGGGCCTACTACCGCCCGAACCAATCGACCTGGCTGACCCTCAGCCCCGGCGAGACGCGTGAGGTGGAACTCGTCGTGGAGCGACCGAGCGGGACCTTCCACGGTCTGGTGGTCGATGCGGTCAACGGGCAGCCCCTGGCGGGCGTCTCGATCCGCCCGGTGCCTCCGCGTCGCCGCGGTTCCGCGACTGGCCCCGCCGTCGCGGCCAGTGGCGACGCGGACGCGGGCGTCACCCGCTCCGACTCCGCCGGGCGCTTCACCTTCGACCTCGCCAAGTTCGGCGACGGGTCCGCAACTGCAACGACCGCGGAGCGCGTCCCTGTCCGGTTCCGCGTCGACGAAGACGGGCTCGACCCCGAGCGGCCCCTGCTCATCCGCATGCAGCTCGCCGCAACGCTGGTCGGCACCATCCGCGGGCTGGACGAGCCCGCGACGATCACCGCGACCTGCGCCGCGCACCACCTGAGAGTCCGCGGCGAGGCCAACAACAACGGTGGTGATCTCGTCTGGCAGGCCCCCGTCGACGCGGTCGACGGCTCCTTCGAGTTGGCCGGCCTCCTACCCGAGAAGCCGCTGCAGATCGAGCTGCGCGCCGGCCGCGAGGTGCTCCAGCGCACGCCCCAGGACCTGGTGCTGAAGCCGGGCGAAAGACGCGAGCTGAACTGGTCGGTGGAATCCGGCGCGACGGTGCGGGTGACGGCCGTCGACGGGACCGGTGTGCCCCAATCGGGCGTCCTGGTGCACCTCTACCCGGGCTCTGCGTCCTGGCAGGTCGAGCTTGCCCCCCGGCAAGCCGACCCGCTCGACTCGGGCTCGACCGACGCATCCGGCGTGGTCGAGTTCCACGGGGTTCAGCCGGGTCGTTGGTGCGTGGCCCCCAAGAGTCTCCCGGGCATCGCCGACGAGAGCGCCATCGCGCCCCAGTTGACGAGGGTCGACGTCGATCCCGGCGACAGCGAGGTCGAAGCCCGCGTCGTGGTCCACCGTGGGGAGTGGATCGCCGGCCGCGCCGTGGACCACGAGGGCGAGCCCATCGGCGGCTTCACCGTCATCGCCTCGAAGATCGGCGGCGAGGCGGGGGCGCACTTCTCGGTCGCCAAGCAGGACGGCACCTTCCGCATCGGGCCACTCCTCCCGGGTCTGTGGCGAGTGCAAGCCTGGAGGCAGATCTCCTCCGGGTTCACGGCGCCGCCCGATCCCCTGGACCTGCCGACGGGCACCACCGACGCGCTCCTGCAGTTCCGCGTCGGGGCTCAGTTGAGCGCGATACTGGTCGACCCGATCACCGGCGAGCAGTTGGCGGGCGACCTCTGGCTCGAGGCTGGTCCCCTCGACTTCCGCCACGGGAACGCCCAGCGCTCGCAACCCACTGGATTCGGCGGTCTGGTCCCGGGTACCTACCAACTCAGCGGGATCGCCGACGACGGTCGACTGGGCGTCGTGCGCGGCCTGCAGTCGAGGGCGGGCGAGACCCTGGAGACGATCGAGGTTCCGGTCGCTCCCGGCGGCGAGGTGCGCGTGCACTACGAGGGCCCCCAGGAGACCGCTGTCGTCTACATCGAGCAGGACGGTGTTTCGTTCACGTTCGACAGCGTGCGCAGCGGCACGAACAAACTGCTCGCCGCCCCCCTCGGGCAGGTCACGGTGCGCTTCTCGCGCTACCTGGGCGGCCTCGACGAGAGCGGCGAGCCCCGCAGGCTCGTGCACGAGGAGACGGTCCAGGTCCGGGAGGGCGAGGTCGCCGAGGCCGTCCTTCTGGTCGAAGACGACTGACCCGGCGACCTCGCCCCACCATCAGCTCAGCCCTCGATCACGAGCTCGTGGGCGTCGGTGAAGACGATCCCGCTCGCGGCGAGGGAGACGCCCTGGACGACGATGCTGATCCCGGCCAGGCCGGCGGGGATCACGACGTCGACCGACGAGCCGCCCAGGGGCAGATTGACCGGGTTGATCAGGTTCAGCGCGCCGTCGAGGGTCACGACGGGCAGCAGCGCGTCGAGCCACAGGCCGGCGAAGAAGGGACTGGCCTGGACCGTCCCGGGCACCACGCCCTGGGCCAACAGCGCGAAGGGCTGCAGCTCGAGGGAGCCCGCGGGCGAGGCGACCTCGAGGGTGGCGACGTCACCGGCGACCGCGGCCTTGACGAACTCGCCGGGGAAGGCGTTGGGGGCGCCGTTGACGCCCGTGCGCAGCGCCAGGTCACCGCCGACCGCCGGGTAGGGCTTGGCGTCGAGCTGCCACAGGGCGTCGTTGCCGCTCGAGGGGTGCTGGATGCAGACGATGAAGCGGTAGGGATCGTTGGGGTCGGCGAGCAGGCCGGTCGGCTCGGAGCCGTCGACGCCCAGGCTCGCGAAGATCCCCATGCCCTCGGCGACGCCATCGCCGTCGGCGTCGACGCACTTCCAGATGTCGCCGGGGCCCTCGTCCTCGAGGATGTAGATCGAGCCGAAGGCGTCGATCGCCAGGTTGTCGGGATCGTCGAAGTTGGTCGCCGAGTCCGGACCCGGGCTGGTGGTCGGCTCGTTCTGGGTCGGGTTGACGTCGAGCCCCGTGGCCAGGTCGATCGTGTCGAAGTTGACGAACTCGCGCACGAAGGCCGTGTCCGCGCTCGTCAGCTCGATGGAGAGCACGCGGTTCTCGCTCGTCAGGGTGCAGTAGACGACCTCGTTGCCGTTCGCCAGGAAGCCGACGGCCAGGTCCTCGGGGCGACCGTAGGGCGTGCCGACCAACTCGTCGGCCGCCGTGCGCCCGCCGGTGGTATTGACGAAGGCGAAGGGATCGGCCGTGGTCAGGGCCACGCCGTCGGCGTCGGTCAGCGCCACCCACGAGGCGGCGCCGAAGCGCGCAGCCGCCAGGTTTGCGGCGTTGTCCCAGTTGGCCGAGGCATCGACCGTGGAGTCCGCGGCGAAGGCATCGACGCTGAGCACGAAGCTCTGCCCCACCGAGAGATCGCCGGCGACCTTCGGTACGAACTTGTAGAGCGAACCGGAGTTGTCCTCGTCGACGAAGTAGACCTCGCCGCCGGCACCCAGGCGCAGCCCCTCGTGGCCCACGGCGGGGATGTTGGAGCGCCAGACGACGGTCGGGGTGGCGGACTTCGGATCCAGGATCTCGAACAGGCGGCCGCCGGTGGTCTCCTCACCGGTGAGGACCGAGCCCCAGGGCGTGAGGGTGGCCGGGTCGAGGCGGGCGTAGTCGTCGTTCGTGGCGCTCCAGGCCAGGGGGTCGGACTCACGAACCCCAGAGCCATTGCCTTCCAGCAGCACCTCGAAGGTCCCGTCCTGGGTGTCGTAGCGGAACACCCCCGCGCCGCTGGAGACCTCGGCGGGGATGAAGACGAAGCGGCTGGTCTCGTCGAAGGCGACCATGTCCCAGTTGCTGAAGCTGGCGGGCAGGCCGAGGGGTGTCAGCGTGTCGCGATCGGTGATCAGGGTCTGGATCACGCTGGTCGGAGTCAGGAAGGGCGCCGTGGCCTCGGTCGGAGTCGTGTCACCGGCGGTCGCCGGCAGGGGGAACGTCTGGCCCAGGGCGATGCTCGCACTCGCGGGGATCGTCGCCAGGACCAGAATTTGAGACTTCAGCATGTCGGGAGTCGGACTGCCCAAGTGGGCGGATGCACGAAGGACGACGGGTCGCGTCGATGCGCGAACTCACCCGTCGTCACGGCGCACAGCCTCGCTGTCCGACATCAAGTCCCGCGCAGCGCCCGGTCAGCGACGCGAGAAGTGCGCGCAAGGATCCGTACACACTCGGGCCACGCGCTTGGTGTGCGATTGACCCACGAACGACCGCAGCTTCGCGCGCCATTCGCACTGGCCTCACACCCCGCCGCTCTCGCGCGCGCGCGTCAGTTGACGACCGTCAACTCGTGCGCTTCGGTCAGGGTCAATCCACCCGCACCGATCGTCACCGCTTGAATGGCGATCGAGAAGCCGGCCAGACCACTGGGTACCACCAGGCTCGCGGACGAGCCGCCGCCGGGCAGGTTCACCGGCGCGACGAAGTTGGTGGTGCCATCCAGGATCACCGCGGGCCACAGCAGGTTCAGCCACGACCCCGCGATGAACGGGCTCGGGATCAAGCCACCCGCAAGGGCGCCCTGGCCGAAGACGATGTACGGCTCGCCCAGGTGCGTCCCGCCCGGGGACTCGACCTCGAGGGCCACCGTGTCGCCGGCGCCGGCGGCCTTCACGAACTCACCGGGCAGGGCGACCGCGGGTCCGTTCACGCCCGTGCGCAGCACCAGGTCATCGTCCGATCCCGGATAGGGCCGCGTGTCCAGCGCCCACAGAGCGTCGTTGGCGCTGTCGGGGTGCATCACGCACAGCCAAAAGCGGTAGGGGTCGTTCGGATCGGCGATCAGCCCCGTCGGCTCGGTGCCGGCCACCCCCAGGCTGAGCCAGATCCCCATCCCCTCGGCCACGCCGTCGCGGTCCGCGTCGACGCACTTCCACACGTCGCCCGGGTTCTGGTCCTCGACCACGTAGATGTCGCCGAAGGCATCCACGGCCAGGTTGTCCGGATCGTCGAAGTTGGTCGCGGTGTCCGGCCCGGGGCTGACCGTGGGGCTCTGCTGCAAGGGGTTGACGTCGAGGCCGGTGGCCAGGTTGAGCGTGTCGAAGTCCACGAAGACGCGCACCGTGCAGTGCGTCGGGTCGCTCAACTCGATCGAGACCACGCGGTTCTCGGAGGTCAGCGAACAGAACAGCACCTCGTGGCCATTCGCGAGGAACGACACCTCCAGGTCCTCCGGCCGGCCGTAGGGCGTGCCCTTCAGCTCGTCCGCCGCGTTGCGACCGCCGGTGGTCGTCACGAAGGCGAAGGGATCCGCCGCGGTCAGGGCAACGCCGTCCGCGTCGGTCATGGGCACCCAAGTCGCGGCGCCGAAGCGACTCGCCGAGAGGTTCACCGGCGCGCTCCAATCCAGGGCCGCGTTGGCCAGGGGGTTGGCGGCGTAGGCGTCGACGCGCAGCACGAAGGACTGGCCCACCGACAGGTCGCCCGGCGTCTTGGGCGCGAACTTGTAGATCGAGCCCGAGTTGTCCTCGTCGACCATGTAGACGTTGCCGAGGGAGTCCAGGCGCAGGCCCTCGTGGCGCAGGGCGGGGATCCCCGAGTGCCAGACCACGTCGTAGGGGCCGCCGGTCGCGAGGGGGTTTCGGACCTCGAACAGGCGCCCGCCGGTGGTCTCCTCGGCAGTCAGCACTGACCCCCAAGGCGTCCAAGTGGCCGGGTCGAAGCGTCCGAAGTCGTCGGTGGCCGCGCTCCACTGGGCGGGGTCCGATTCACGCACGCCGCTGTTGTCGCCGACCATCAACAGCTCGAAGCTCGAGTCCTGGGTGTCGAAGCGGAACAGGCCCGAGCCCTGGGAGACCTCCGCCGGCACGAAGACGAAGCGGCTGGTCGGATCCAGGGCGATCATGTCCCAATTGCCGAAGGTCGCGGGCAGGCCCTGGAGTGTCAGGGTCAGGCGGTCGGCGATCTTGGTCTGGGTGACGCCCGCCGGAAGCAGGAAGGGAGCCGTGCCCTCCGTCGCGGTGGTGCTGCCCGTGGTCGCCGGAAGGGGATAGGTCTGCGCGGCGGCGGTACCGGCGCACAGCAGTAGGGGAACCAGCAGCTTGGTGAGCATCATGGGCGGGTCTCGGGGAGGAGCGTTCGCGGTCACGCTCATCCTAGATCTCCGGTTCGAAAGTTCGGCGGCCCAGGACTCAGTCCCGGACGGTCGCGGTTCCCGTTCGTCTGCTCCGCGATCCTCGGCAGGGGGATACGACGGTCGCCATGGACCGAGACGCAGCGCCCGACCTCGAGATCGCGCCGCGAGCCGTCTGCTCTACCTGCGTCGAACGACAGCCGGCGTCGGGGCTATCGCGGCCCGTTCACGAAACGCCGATGGCGCTCGCGAACCAGTGCTCGGGCAGTTGTGCCCGCAGCTCGGCCTCGTAGGCGCGCCAGGCGCCCACCCGCAGTCGCTCCGCCGCGGGCGCCGGCGATGTGCGCTCGGGCAGTGCGAGCCCGGCGAACTCGCACAGGCGCCGCTGCTGGATGCTCGGCTCCCGCACCAGGTCCGCCGCGTCGACCTCGAGCAGCGGCAACGACAGGACCTTCCGCCAGTGCTCCATCAAGCGCGCGGCATCGCCCTCGTGCTCGACGATCTCCGCCAGCGAGCCGCTCCAGGACAGGTCGACCACGCCGCGGTGCATCAGCAGGTCCTCTAGTGCCGCGTCGCGGCGGTCACGCCGCACGTGGATCACCCGCGCGTCGGGCAGGCAGCTCGCGACCAGACCGAGGTAGAGCCCGTTGCCCGCGCTCACGTCGAGGGTGCGCTGGCCCCGCGCGGCGCTGCCGACGAGCTCCACGTAGCGGTGGGCCATGCCGGCCCAGTGCCCGCGCTCCAAGCGCTCGCAGCCCAAGGGAAAGGGCAGGCCGACCGTGGGCTCGACCTGGGCCGCCAGGGTCGCCAGGTGTCCCGCTTCGGTGCGCGCGGTCGAGGGGTGGTTGCCGAGCAGGCCGGCCACGTGGTCGAGGGCCGCGCTGGGCGTGCCGACCACGACGATCGGCGCCGAGCCGCGCAGCCCCGCGCCGCGCGCCTGGGCGAAGTAGGTCGCGTCGAAGGTGGCGATGGTCTGGTCGACCTGGGCGCTGATGGAGGTCGCCGCGTCGCCGGTGGCGGTCAGGGCGTTGCCGGCCGCGGCCTGGACCAGCGCTTCGGGCAAGCCGCGGCCGCGCAGGACCTCCGCCAGGGCGTGGTGCAGGTTGGCGAGCCGCACGCGGTTCCCCGCGGCGCTGGCGGCGCTCAACTCGGCGCGCAGCTCGGCCTCGTCCAGGGGCTCGCCGGCGCGCGCCAACTCGTACCAAGCGCGCGATTGACCCATGGGGTCCATGGACGCCGCGCGGGCCAGGCGCAGGGCCGCCCGCTCGCCGTTGCCGCTGGCGCGGTCGATGGCGGCGGCGACGTTGTGGAGGGTCGCATCGGCGGGCGCGAGACCCAGGCCGTGGTCCACGGCCCGGCGGGCGCCGTCGACATCACCCGAGGCCAGGCGCGCCCGCGCCAGGATGCCCAGGAGCTCGGCCGTCATCGGACCCAGGGCCAAGGCGCGGTCGATGGCACCGAGGGCCGCGCTGGGCCGCGACTGGTCCAGCTCCAGGGTCGCCATCGCCAGCCAGGCCTCGCGTTGGAGGGGGTCCGCCGCGAGGGAGCGCTCCAGCACCAACCGCGCCCGCGCGAGGTCACCGCTTTGGGCCAGTGCCCCGCCGAACGCGGTCAGGGCTTGGCTCGAATGGCCATCGACGCGAACGGCCGTCGCGAACAGCCGCAGGGCTTCGTCCACCCGACCGGCGACGAGGCTGGCCTCACCGGCCCGCAAGAGGTCCTCGGAGGTCGGCGCCCCCGGACGGCTGGAGGAGGGGATCAGGTCCGAGGGGTGCATGCGGGGTGGTTATCGGAGGCCCCCGCCGGCGCTTGAGCGTCGATTCGAGGCCCCCCGCGCCCCGTCAGCTCCCCGCGTCCAGCAGCTCGACCAGCGTCTCCCCGAGCAGCCGGAACTCCTCCGACCGACCGGACGCGCGGCGCCAGACCAGGCCCACCTCGCGGTGCGGCCGCGGGTGGGTGAAGGGCCGCACCTCGATCGCGGCCCCGTGCATGGACTCCACGTCGATGGCGATCTCGGGCAGCAGGGTCAGCCCCAGCCCCCCCGCGACCATCTGGGTCAGGGTCCCCAGGCTGGTGGCGCGCATCTGCATGTTCTCCACCGCGCCGGCGCTGCCGCACAGGGCCAGGGCCTGGTCGCGCAGGCAGTGCCCATCCTCGAGTAGCAGCACGTCCTCGTTCGCCAAGTCGGACTCCTTGAGGCGCCGGCGCTTGGCCAGCGGGTGGTCCGGCGGCAGGGC
The DNA here is from genome assembly GCA_007751255.1 of Engelhardtia mirabilis. Lineage (GTDB taxonomy): Bacteria > Planctomycetota > UBA1135 > UBA1135 > Engelhardtia > Engelhardtia mirabilis. Next base: position 1,295,530 of record CP036296.1, on the reverse strand, counting down.
CACGTGGAAGTCGTCGTTGAACAGCAGTTGGGCCTCGAAGTCCCCGGTGACCGGCAGGGCCAAGAGGGCCACGTCGAGCTCGCCGGACCCCAGGCGCTCGAGTAGCAGGTGCGTGAACTCCTCGCGCAGGTACAGGCGCAGCTCGGGGAAGCGCGAGCGCAGGCCCGGGATCACCCGCGGCAGGAGGTAGGGCGCGATGGTCGGGATCACGCCCATCCGCAGGGTCCCCACCAGGGGCTCGCGCCCGGAGGCCACGGCCGAGAACAGGCCGTCGACCGCCGAGACGATGTCGCGCGCCCGCGCCACGACCTGGCGCCCGGTCGCCGTCAACAGCACCTGGCGCCGATTGCGCTCGAAGAGCTGCACGCCGAGCAGCTCCTCGAGGGTCTGGATCTGGGCGCTGAGGGCCGGCTGGGTCACGCCACAGGCCTCGGCGGCGCGGCGGAAGTGCAGGTGCTCCGCCACGGCCAGGACGTATTCGAGCTGGCGCACGGTCGGTCGATTGGGCGGCGAGTGGGTCCCATCACGGCGGTGGTCGGCCATGGGGCCTTGATAACCCAAAGCGATCCTGACTCGCAATCGAAGCGATTGGATTTATCACCGATCATGGCCGATCTTCTCCTGCACGGCGCGCTGCGAAGCGTGCCACCAACCAACCGCCACAGGACTCCCACCATGCTCACCGTCGGCAACCGCCTCCCCGAATTCGACCTCCAGGCCACCGTGGACATCGAGAAGCCCTCCACGGCCTTCGCTCGCATCACCCACGAGAGCCACCCCGGCAAGTGGCGCGTGATCTTCGCCTGGCCCAAGGACTTCACCTTCATCTGCCCCACCGAGATCGCCGCCTTCGGCAAGCTCGAGCGCGAGTTCGCCGATCGCGACACCCAGATCCTGGGCCTGTCGACCGACTCCGAGTTCGTGCACCTGGCCTGGCGCCAGAACCACGACGACCTGCGCGACCTGCCCTTCCCGATGCTGGCGGACGTCAAGCGCGAGCTGTCGCAAGCCCTGGGCATCCTCGACGAGAAGGAAGGCGTGTGCCTGCGCGCGACCTTCATCGTCGACCCCGAGGGCGTGATCCAGCACGTGTCGGTCAACGGCCTCGACGTGGGTCGCAACCCCCAGGAGACTCTGCGGATCCTGGACGCGCTGCAGACCGACGAGCTGTGCCCCTGCAACTGGCAGAAAGGCGACGACACCATTCAAGTGGCCTGAGAGGAGACGCCATGAACATCGATTCGATCCGCGAACGCCTACCGGACACGGCCAAGGACATCCGCCTCAACCTCGGCAACGTCAGCCGCTCGGAGCACCTCAGCGAGCGTCAGCTCTGGGGCACGCTGGTGGCCACGGCCCTGGCGGTGCGCTGCCCCGAGCTGGCCGCGGCGATCGACGCCGAGGCCGCCGAGCACCTGTCCGAGGCCGACCTGCAGTTGGCCAAGTCCGTCGCCACCACCATGGCGATGAACAACGTCTACTACCGCTTCGTCCACCTGCTGGGCAAGCCGGAGTATTCGCAGCTCCCCGCGCGCCTGCGGATGCAAGCGCTGGGCGGGCCTGAGGAGGGCAAGCTCGATCGCGAGCTGTGGGCCCTGGCGGTCTCGGCCGTCAACGGCTGCGGCATGTGCGTCCAGGCCCACGAGGCGGTCCTGGCCGCGGGGGGTGTGAGCTCCTTGCAGATCCAAGACGCGGTGCGCATCGCGGCGACGGTCAGCGCCGCCGCGACGGCACTGACGAGCTGCGCGGCCTCGCCCTCCACGAACTGACCGCGCAGGCGAGGTGGATCGGGCCGGTCGCCGATCGGGCGACCGGGCCCGTCCCTTGCACTCCGCGCGGGTCCCAGGCCAGCCGCGCGGCGCAGGGCGAGATTTGCGTTCCGCACGGAGCCGTGGCTTTGGCTGCGCTCACATCGGTCCCGCGGCGGAGGTCGACGTCGGCGCGCGCCGCGCCCGCGCGCGACGGCGGCAGTCCAGTCCGCTAACCTCGCTCCCGATGGACCTGGACCTCGACGACCTACGCGCGTTGATCGCCGCCGGCGAGGGCTCGAAGGTCGAGTTCAAGCGCGGCCTGCCCCGCGCGCCCAAGGTCGCCCGCACCCTGGCCGCCTTCGCCAACACCCGCGGCGGCCACTTCCTGGTCGGCGTCGAGGACCGCGGCGGCGTGCCGGGCGCGCCCCATCCGCCCGACACCGCGCGCGAGCTGCGCGACATCGCCGCGCACTTCGTGCGCCCCGCCTTGCGGCCCACCGTCCAGATCCTCGAGCTCGACGGCCGTCCGGTCGTGGTGGCTTCGGTGCCCCTCTCCGATCGCCGCCCCCACGAAGTCGACCGCGAGGACGGGACGGTCGAGATCCCGGTCCGACTCGGCTCGTCGACCCGCGCCGCGCGCGGCGCCGCCCTTGAAGCCCTGCGCCGCGGCCGCAGCCCGAGCGGCACCGCCGGCCTCGACGCTTTGGAACGGGCGGTGCTCGAATGGGTCGCACGCCAAGGCGACGCCGGCACCGACTCCCAGGGCCGCTGCACGCCCCAGGCCTACGCCAAGTCCCGCAACATCGGCACCGTCCGCGCGCGCCGCGCCTTCGTCAAGCTGGAGCGCGCCGGGCACTTGATCGGCCACGGTGCGGGATCGCAGCGCTTCTACTCGCGGCCGTAGTGGGAGTTCAGCCGCGCTGCGGCGCCACGGCCCGGCGGTGCGACCACACAGCACGCTCGCATGTCCTAGTCCATCGGGCTCGTGGACTCCGCGTCAGTCCCGAGCGCCGCTAGGCACCGACGCCACAAGCGGACGGATGATCCGCCGCGCTCGGCTCTCGGAGTGAAACTCGAGGCCGACGCGGCGGCGAGATCTCACCGCCCGTCGAGAGCCCTCCCATCGCCCTCCATTCGCTCACTGGCTGCGGAACGAGTGCGGCCGCCCGTGACCTGACCACGGGCGGCCGCTCGCTTCCTTCCCTTCAGGCAGGACAAGGTCGCGGGCGCGGGCTCTCCCCAGCCGGCGCCGTTGCAAGCCCCGCTCGCGCGGGGCGTCCCGGGTGAGGTGGGACGCCGGACTCGAAGGCCAGGTTCCGCGTCGATTCACGTGAGTCGCGCGCCAGAGGGTCGAGGGCCCGCCCGGGACCGGTGGGGGGAACCGGACCGGCGGGCGCGGTGGCCGGTCCGCCCGCGCTCGCCGGCGGGACGCGCGAGGCGGCGCCGCTCCCAGCGCGCGAACGGCTCACGGTCCGACGGGTCGCTCGGGGTGGAACTGGGGGAAGCGGGCGTGTGCGGGCTCCCGCCGAACGGGGCGGGAGCGGGCCCACGCGGCCGCACCCGATCGGCGGCCGGAGCGGACCTCCCAGCTCGGATCTGCTAGAACCTCAGCCCCTCCGGTCCCCCACACGGCGGGCCGACCCCATGGAGACCATCGAGCAGATCGTTCGCAAGCCCGCTGAAGTTCGGCGCGCCACCCCCCTCTTCCTGCAGCACGACCTGTTCCACGACGTCCGCTGTTGGGAGTCGTTCATCGGCCACCTGAACGGGCTCGGCTACGTGTGCCGTGCGATCAGCCTCCCCGGCCACGGCCAGAGCTCGATGCATAAGGGGGAGCTGAACTTCTACAACCTCGAGGACTACATCAACCCGTTCGCGCGGCGCCTGTCGCGGATCAACCCGCGGCCGGTGGTCATCGCCCACGGCATCGGCGCGCCGATGTTGATGAAGACCCTCGAAACGCGCGACGAGAAGAGCCTGGAGGTCGGCGACCTGCCGGCGGCGGCGCTGATCGCCCCGATGCCCCTCACGGGCGCGGGGGGGATGCTGAAGCGCCTGGCCAAGCGCCACCGCATCAACACCCTGACCGGCACGCTCAAGCGCAATCCCTACCACTGGGTGCGCACGCCGAAGCTCGCGCGCGAGCTGCTCCTGGGTCCCAAGGCGACGATCGACGACGCCAGCTTCCACGACCTGATCGTGCCCGAGTCCATGGGTCTGATCGAGCAGCTCAAGGACGGAGTCGTCCTGCGCGAACGCCTGCTCGAGATGCCGATGCGCGTCTTCGCGGGCACCGCGGACGCCTGCTTCGCCCTGGACGCGACGCGTGAGTACGCCCGGGCCCTGGGCGCGGAGATCGAGCTGTTCGAGGACGCCGGGCACGACCTGATGCTCGAGCCCTGCGCCGCGGACCTGGCGCGCAGCATCGACCGCTGGATCGTCGAGGACCTGAAGCTGCCGTAGACAGATCAGTCGGCGCGGCCCCGTTCCAGGCAGGCCGCGCCGACACCGGTCACGAGGATCCGCGGCCCCCACGACCAACTCGATCGTCGGCGCCGCGTCAGGGATTGGTCGCGGCTGCGATCAGTTCCGCATGGGTCGGTCCATGTACCGACGGCGGCGGTCCGGCGACGGACGTGCCGTGCAGTTGGGGCGCATCGAAGGTCGTGGTCGGGTCCGGAAGCTCGGCCGGCGAGCCGACCAGGCACAGCTCGACCGCCTCGCTGGCCGCTCCGTCGATGCCCGCCAGGGCGGGCTCGAGCACCAGGTAGGCGTGGGTCAGGACCAGGCCCGAGAGGGCCGGATCCGAGCCGGCTGGGACGGCGATCGCGGCCAGGCCGTGGCCCGTGCCATCGAGCAGGCCGAAGGTGCCGACGAAGGGCCCCTGGTTGGTGAGTTGCAGCGACGCGATCGTGTAGGCATCGATCGCCAGGGGCAGGGAGCCGATGCCCTCGCCGGAGTTGGGCTGCACCGCCGCGCTCGCGGCCCCCAGCACCAAGTAGGGCAGGCCGCCCGCAAGGGGCCCCGCCGCCAACTCGAGCTCCTGCACACCGCCCGCGACCAGGGTCAGGATCTCGGTCTCGGAGTGCAGCAGGCGCAGCAGGCCGACCGCGTGGCGCACCGCGTCGCCGGCGCGGGGCAGGCCAGAGCCGAAGCTCGGGTCCCAACCGGGCGCGCCCAGGTCGCCGGCGGTGTCGCGCAGGATCTGGTCGACCTGGTCCGGCTCGAGGGTCGGGTCCATGGCCAGCACCAGGGCCGCCACTGAAGCAGCGAGGGGCGCCGCGTAGCTGGTGCCGGAGACCTGACACACATCCCCTTCCACGTAGCCCCCGTCGCCGCTCACGTCCGTGGTCCAGATCCCCTGCCCCGGCGCGCAGAAGCCGGCCTGGGGCCCCTTGCAGGAGAAGCTCGCGAGCGTGCCGTAGTCGGTCATCGCCGTGATCGCGTGCACCTCCGGCAGGGACGCCGGCCAGGTGATCGCGCCGGAGCTGTTGCCCGCGGAGGCGAAGTGCACCATGCCCTGACCGCGCGTCTGCTCGTACGCGTTCGCGATCGCGAAGGAGTACTGGTTGTAGTAGTTGCTGTTGACGCTCACCCGCGCGCCGTTGTCGGCGCCCCAGGCCAGGGCCGCGGCCGTCCACGAGTACTGGGTCGTCCACGCGCCGGTGCAATCGGGCAGGGTCACGAAGCAACGCGCCGAGAAGAGCGCCGCATCCGGCGCCGCGCCCGCCACGCCGAGGCCGTTGTCGTGGATCGCACCGATGCAACCGGCCACGGCGGTGCCGTGCTTGTCGCAGGGCTCGACCGGCCCACCACCGCCGCCGGCTCCGGTGAAGTCGGCGCCGAGGGTCACCGTCAGGTCCGGGTGCGCGAGGTCGACGCCCACGTCGATGACCATCACCGGCACTGCTTGCGATCCCTTGGTCAGCGCCCACGCCAATTGGGTATCCAGATCGATGTCGAAGCCCTTGGACGAGGGGTAGTCGTTCTCGTGGGCCCACTGCAGGCCGAACAGCGGATCACTGGGCGCGATCACCGGGCCGTTGCCCTGGGTCGCGCCCGCGTGGGCGCTGCTGCCCTCGAACAGGCAGTCGGACTCGGCCCAAAGGATCGACTCGGACTGACGCAACCCGCGCACGCGCTCGATCACCGCGAACCCGTCGACCAGGTCCGGACGGGCGCGGAAGGCTCCGGCCACGCCGCCCAGGTTCGACTCGACCACGCGCAGGTCGGGAGCAAGGCGTCCGAGTGCGGACTCACCCACGAGGCCCGGCGACTTCAATCGCACCAGGATCTCGGCGGTGGGCGCGACGATGCGCCCGTCGGGCATGGTCCACAGGGGCGTGGCGAAGTGCACCCGCGGGTCGGAGGCCACTTCGACGACTGCGCCGAGCAGCTCGCCCGCGTGGACCGTTCGGCCGAGGCCGACCCGGTGCCAGCCGGGCGCATGGAAGCTCTCCACCGACCTTGGCGCTGCGCCGGCGCCGAGGACCAGCGCGCGCACCAGGCCGGGATCCTGGACGCCGCCCACGAGCTGCACGGCGAGGGCACTCACCGGTTGGAAGTCGAGCTCCCACGGGGCGGCGCCATCTGGCGCGAGATCGACATGGCCGTGGGCCCCGAGCGTGAGCAGGAGCGCTGCGCCGAGCAGGCCGAGGCCTGGCGTGGACCGACGGGGACGACGAAGGAACAGGCCGACAACAGGCAGCGCGAAAAGCCGACGCATGACAAGACCTCGAGCTGTCGCGCACCGCAGGGGGTCGGTGCACGGGGACGAACGAGGTGGGTCGGGGCGCGGTTCCCGTCGAGCGAGCGGGGTGGGCGTTCTTGGAGGGGCCGAGGCCCCCGCGAATGCCCCGCTGATGGTGCTAGTGCCCCGCGACCGCCGAGTTCCCGACAGGAGCGACGAATCGCGGGAGTTTCGGAGCGCTCGTCCGCGAGGGCGCTCTACGGAGCGTGGAGCCCGCCATTGTCAGGAACGCCCCGTGCTCGGGGCAGCGAACAGCCAGCCGGAAGGCACGCACCTCGGGACCTGAGGCCCTCCGGAAGCCGTCAGCCCTCGCTGACCACGCTCAGCTCCACGGGTCCGCGGCGCAGGGCCGCCACCTGACCCTCCACCGCGTCGATCTCGTCCAGCAGGAACCTCACCTGGACCAGGTTGACCCCCACCGCCGTCGCACCCGAGACGACGCGCTCGCGCAGCTCCTCCAGACTGCGCTCGGCCCGCCCCAGGGCTTCGCGCCGGCGCGGCAGCAAGAGCGCCTCGACCACCGCCAGGGCCACCTGCGAGGCCGCCTCGCGGATCGGGGTCCAGGAGGCACGGGCCGCGCGGGTCGACGCGTCGGTGGTCTGATCGGCACACCAGACCGCGAGGTCCAGTGCGCGCCCGTGGACGCTCGCAGCCCGCGCCGGCTGCAACGTCGGTATCACCTGCGGTCGGTTCGTCGTTCCCATGGCTTGGCCCCTCTCGCTGTTCCCTTGGAGCGCGCGAGGTGGCCGCCGGTTCCGACGATCTCCGTCAGCCTTGCGTTGGGCGTGGCGCCCCAGGCAGGGGACGGGCTCAGGCCGCGGCGTCGAGGGAGTTGCGGCGCGTGACCGCCACTTCCTTGACCCGCACCGCCAGCGCGCCGAGGCATTCCTCGTAGCCGCGTTCGAGCTGGGACCAGACCTCGCCAGCCAGTCGCAGCAGCGCGGCCGGCGACAGGTCCGCGGGTTCTGCGTCCTCCGGCCAGAGGCAGCCGACCGAAGCGTCGGCGGGCACGACCAGGGACCCGAGGCTGTCGCGGGCATCGTCCAAGGCGCAGCGCAGCATCCCGGCCAGAGCATCGATCTGGGCCTGCGCCGCGTCGCGATCCACTTCCAACTGATCGGTCAAGGCGTCGAGGGTTCGGTCGAGCACATCGAGGCAGCGCCCGAGCTCGTGAACCGCCGGCCAGCAGGAGCCCAAGGCCTCGACGAAGTCGATCAGCCCGCCCAGGGCCTGCGCCTCCTCGTCCCGGCCCGCACCCGCCAGCCACTCCTGCGAGCCCCGCACGTCGCCCAGGATCGGCGCCGCCTCGCGACCGACCTGGCCCTGGCGCGTCTCGTCCCAAGTCCGACGGTCTCCCCGGGCGAGGAGCGGCTCGCCGCTGTCCAGGTCGAGCAGGGACGGCTTGAACTTGATGCCGCTCTCGGCGAGGGCGTGGCCCGCCAAGCGCCGCCGGACGACCTCCTCGCGCTCGTAACGATCGCTCGGATCGATGCCCAGGGCGTCGGTCGCCGCCCGCAGGCTGGCCGACGCGATCTCGGGCAACCGGAAGCCCTCGCCGAAGAGCCAGCCCCGCGCGCCGCGCTCCGCCGAGCGGCGGTTGCCCACGGCCAGGATGTCCTCGGCCGCGACCATGCACTGGGGGTCGAAGGACCCGCCGAGGACGGCTCGGTGTTGGCTGATGGTCAGGTCCCGGGAGAGGGCTCCGAAGTCGGCGAAGAGCCGGCTGGCCGGGCCGTCGAGGTTGACGCGGCAGTCGCCGCCGCGACTGCGGGCGCGCTTGATCCGCTGGGCGCCGGGGGGGTGGCTGGCGTACCACCTGGGCGCACTGGCCAGGGCGTGCTCGCGCAGCTCGTCCCGCGCCTCGGGGCTGAACTGGCGCAGGTTGGCGACGGTCAGCGCAACCAGGTCCTCCGGCAGGCTGTGCTCGCGCCAGGCCATCTCCGTGTCGTGCTCGGCGTTGCGGCGCGCGCTGTCGATCACCGACAGCTCGGGCAGCATGGCCTCGAAGACCTCGGTGCCCACCACCCGCACGGCGTGGGCGTCGGCGTCGAACTCCATCTGGCGGCTGAGCGCGGCCGTGGCCAGCTCACCCAGGCGCATCAGCCCCAGGAGGATCCGGCGCGAGACCCAGACCATCCCGCGCGCGCCGGCGATCGGCAGCGCCATCCGGCGGCTGATCCAATCGGTGCGTTGCTGCACGGACTCGATGCGCTCGTCCCACTGGTCGCGCTCGAAGACCACGCGCTCGAACCAACCGTGGACGGTCGCGATGACCCAGTAGGCGCGCATGGCGGTGCCCTGGGCGAAGTGACCGTACTCGTGGGCCACGACCGCGGCGAAGGAGCGCACGTCCAGGCCCGCCACCAGGGGCAGCCCCAGGGTCAGCACCAGGTCGCCGCGAACCAGGCTGCGGACGCTGACCAAGGAGGCCGAGGCGTTGACCCGCAGGTCGACCTCCACCCGCACCGGCCGCGGCGCGCCCTGGCCGTCGGCGAGGCCGTCGAGGAAGGCGAAGAGCTTCGGTTCCTGCTCGCGCTTGAGCTCGCGTCGCCCGCGGCCCTTGGGGCGGCGGCTGAGCAGGGGCTTGAGCAGGAAGAGGGTCGCCGCGAGCCCGGCGACGGTCGGCAGCACGTAGGCCAGGGCCTTGCCACGCACCGGCAGATCCGCGGGCAGCAGATCCCCGGCGTTCAGCGGGTACCAGATGGTCACGAGCCCCAGGCCCAGGACCAAGCCGGCGTAGACCATCGGCAGCAGGACCATCGCGAGCGCCACGGCCACCAGGTTCACCCGGTAGGCCAGGCCGGCCTTCGGCTTGGGCCCGTCGATGGCAATGGCGGCCTCGATGGACACGCACTCGGCCGCCGTGGCGGCGCGGTCGGCGCCCTGGGTGCCCTGGGCGAAGGTGCTGCTGTTCGTCGCGCTGGCGCGGAGTTGATCGTCGAGCATCGCCTGGGAAGGGCGACTTCGAGGCCGCCGGCAAGGGTCGTTGGGAGGCCCACTGCGGGCCCGAGTCCAATCGACCGCCGACGACCCGGATCTCGAGCGCGATCGGTACGAATCGCGCCCGGTTCATCGGGGGTGAGGCGGACGTCAGGTGCCAGGCACAAAACCGCCGCCTACGCGGGGGCTTTGTGCCTGGCACCTGATGTCCGTGGCACCTGACGGCCGCCTCACCCCCGCACGATCACCTCGAGCGCCGGGGTCAGCGCGCCGACGCCAGCCAGGCCACCGCCGGGGTCGGCGACGACCGACTGCAGCCACAGCTCGATCCCGGCCAGGACGGGGTCGTTCGGGATCGCCAACGAGAGCGTCACCGCACCGACGGCGTCCGTCGAGTCCAAGAGCAGCAGCTTCGGAGCGGCCAGGTAGACATCGCACCCACCGACCGCGCCCAGGCCGTAGTCGAAGTCGAAGTAGTGGGCCACGGGCGCGCTGGCGGCGGCGCCGGCGAGCTCGACCGTCAAGGTGCTTCCCAGGCTCGCTTCGCCGCTGGCGCCGATCGTCGGCGCAAGTCCGCTCGATCCGGCGCAGCCGACACCGAAGGGCTCGGCGACCCAGCCGCCGAAGGCCGCGATCGGCAGGCTGAACAGCTCGCCCCCGAGGTCCTGGTTCCAGGCTCGGAAGTAGATCTCACTGCCGACTCGGACCAGCTCGTCAGGGGCGTCCACCTCGAAGATCGAGGTGTCGAGGGTCTCGGTCACCTGGTAGGTGCCCGCGGCAGTGCCGTCGGTAACCCAGAAGTCGGCGCTGATCCCACCTCCATAGATCGAGAACAGGACTTCGGCGCCCGAGGTCACCTTCCAAGCGCCCCGGAGGAAGACAACGGGAGCGTCGCCGAGATCGGCCACGATGCCGGTGCCCGCGGCCGTGCCGTCCGACGACAGCAGCTTCGGCTCTCCGCCGACGCTCTGGATCACGAAATAGACCTGGTCATTGGCGAACCCGTCCATGCCGGGCTCGAGCGGCGCGTCGAGCACCTGCTCGACGCTCACGCCGTCGGTGGCGAAGAGGTAACGGCCCCCGTCGACGTAGGCGCTGAAGAACAGATGATTGTCTACGGTCCTGAAGTCACTCGGGTAGGAGCCGCCGAGCGGATTCAGATCGGCGAATAGCTCGGTCCCGGCGACAGTCCCGTCAGTTCGCCACAACTCGGTCTGGTTCGCGGCAGTCTCTGCACGGAAGTAGAGCAGGCCCCCCAGGCTGCCGGCCTCGAAGTAGAAATCGTCGGTCACTCCCCACTGCGGGCCCGGCCAGATGTCCGCGACGAGTTGGGTTCCCTGGGGCGTGCCGTCCGTGCGCCACAGCTCCTTGCCGGTCTGGCTGGTCCAGTTGCGGAAGTAGACGTAGTCCCCCGCGGCGAAGAACGCGCCGGTCTGATTGGACAGTTGCGCCAGCAGGACAGTCCCCGCGGCGGTGCCGTCGGTGGAGTAGAGGTCCGAGTCGATCCCGATCGTGAACAAGAGCCGGTCGCGCAAAACGAGCTTCACGCCGGCAAAGCCCGAGCCGATGCCGAGGTTCGCGGGCACCGTTCCGGCCGGGGTGCCGTCGGACTGGTACAGGGTCCACTGGTTCAACGCCGAGTTGACGTTGATGTACGCACGTCCGCGGAACTCGCCCGCGACGATGGGCGGGCTGGAAGGGCTCGGCACTGTCGCGAGCAGGCCGGTGCCGCCAGGCGCGCCGTCGCTGGCCCAGGGCTGGATCCCGTTCAGGCCGTCGTTGGCCACGAAGACGAGCTGCCCGCCGATCGACGTCAGGTAGCGCGGGTCCGAGCCCTGGTCGAAGGGCACCGTCGCCATCTCCGTCTCGAGCGTGCCGACGCCGGTTCCGTCGGAGCGCCACAGCTCGGTCCCGGTGGCCTCGGTGGTCGCGGCGAAGAAGACCTGCGCGCCATTCGAGAAGAGTCCGACCGGGTTCGAGGAGCTCGAGCCGGGGACGATGTCTGCCACCAGGCCGGTGCCGGCGACGGTTCCGTCGCTGGCGTAGAGCTCGGCGCCGGTGCTCGCGCTGCCGGCGACGCAGAGGATCTGGGCGCCGAGGGCCACGAGGTCTCTGGGCGCGCTCCCCGCCGCGCCGGCCGCGAACTCGGCGAACAGGCTCGCGGCGCCGGGCGCGCCCGAGGTGCTCCACAGCTCGTCGCCGTGCACGCCGTCGTCGCCGGAGAAGTACAGCGCGCCGTTCAAGACCGCCAACTCGTCCGGGCTCGAGCCCGCCGCGCCCGGGTTGAGGTCCTCGACCAACTTCAGGCTCGAGGCGGAACCGTCCAGGCGGAACAGCTCGCGCCCAACCGTCGGGTCGTCGGCCGCGAAGTACACGTGGTTGCCGAGGGCCGTCAGCCCCGACGGCGCCGATCCGGCGGCGCCCGGCATCAGCTGCACCGGCCAGGTGCCGAGGGCAGTGCCGTCGCTGACCCAGGGCTCGAATCCGGTGCCCTGCCCCTGGGCGACGAAGACCAGCTTCGATCCGACAGCGGTCAGCTCGCGCACGCCACTGAACGAGCTCTCCAGCACCTCGATCACCTTGCTCGCGCCGCCGACGGTGCCGCTCGTCGACCACAGCTCCCAAAAGGGGCCGCTCGTGCCGACGTCGTTGAAGGCGTAGTAGAGCGTGCCGCCGGCGCTGACGATCTGCTCGCCGGGGACAGGCAGTCCGCCGCCGAGGCCGAGCACCTCCAGGCGCTCGGTTCCCGCGGCGGTGCCGTCGGTCTTCCAAAGTGCCCGCGACGGCGAGTTCGCGTCCGTCGCGAAGAAGTAGACCTCGCCCTGGTGCAAGGTCGGCTGGCCGATGAAGCCGTCGAAGGAGCCGAGCACCATCTCGGTCAGCAGCGTCGTTCCCGCGGACGTGCCGTCGCTCACGAACCACTCGCGGCCGGTGGCCGGGGTCTGCGCCGTGAACAGGAACTGACCGCTGGGTAGCTCGATCAGGTCTTGTGGGTCCTTCGGACCCGCGCTCGGGTCGACGTCGACCAGGAGCTGCGGCGCGGCCCCCGGCGCACCGGTCCAGTACAGCACGCGGCCCAGCCCCGAGCCGGCTGCAGAGAAGTAGGTACGGGCGCCGATCGAAGTGAAGCCGCCCGGATCGGAGTCGGGCACCCAGCCGAGGGCCGGGGCCTCTTGGACATTGATGTTGGCGACGAGGTCCTGGGACGCGGCGGTCGAGGCGGCCGCGAAGAGGAGGCTGACCGCGAGGGCGCCGTAGTTGGCGTTCGTACGCATGGCGTTGTCCGAAATGGTCAAGAGAGAAATTCGGCGAGCGTCTGGTCTATCACGAATGCCCCTTCTGCGGCCCCCCAGCCAACGAGCTGGCGCGGGCATGGGCCCCGCGTGCGCACTCCATCGCAGATCGGTGGGCCGGCTCGCGGTCACGCAGTTGCCGATCTGGCCCCGACCTTGCATCGAGGATCTGCGATCGCGTGCAGGTAAGGACCGCTTGTCGCTGGGAGGTCAAGGGCCCCCGCCGGAGGCCCTTGACCTGCGACCCCGGCGCGTCCGCCAACCGCGAGAAATGCCCATGACCAGCAGCAGCAGCTTCGTGTTCGCCTTCGCCCTCCTCGTGGCCAGCCTGATCCCGTCAGGCCGGGCCTCGGCCCAGTGCTACCAACCCGACGGCCTCGACGGCTTGCCCTGCACGACGGCGCTCTCGACCCTACCGGCCTTCCCGCCGGCCCTGCTCCCGGCTCAATCCATCTGTTGGGACGGCTGCGTCCTCGCCGGGCAGGGCTGTGGCGTCGTCTCCCTCTCCGCGCCCACGCAACTGCAGTGCGCGGAGTACGAGGTCGCCCTCAAGAACGAGGACTGCAACAGCAACCTGCAGCTCTTCGGCAACCTACACCTCGACTACACGCGCACGTGGAGGGAGATCGTCGGCACCGGATCCGAGAAGCAGGTCTGGCGCTTCGTGGTCAAGGCAGACCTCCAGCGTGGCAACACCAACTTCGGCTGCAACGTGCCGAACTGCCTGGGCACCCATCCGACGGCGTTCTACTACGGCTACCTGGATTAGGCCTTCGACTGCATCACCGCGACCTGGGACACGGCGCTGGTCCTGTACCACGGCTGCGATCGCTTCCAACACGGAGGTTCGTTCTCCTCGCGCCCGGGCAGCTTCCATGGCAACCGGTCCTTCGCCCTGGTGGCTCCGGACTTCGCGTCCAACCCCTTCGTGCCCTCGGACCAAGCTCCCCTGGGTGGTGTTTGGAGCGGTGCCGGGTTCTACGACGGTCTGCGTGACGTGAACGCGTCGTCCCCCACCTGCGAAGCCAACGAAGCGGCGGCCCTGTGGAACAACTCCAACATCGCCAGCGGATGCCTCTGTCCCCTGGCACTCACCGCGCCCCACGCAACGGCCCGCCACATGAAGGCCATCGCCGGCACCCTGTCATCGTTCGAGTCGATCAACCTCTTCCCGGCCCTGCCGTGGTACGACGTCGTCTCGACCTCGATCGGTAGCTGGTCCAACGACACGAGCTACCCCGGCGCCGAGCACGTGTGGGTAGACGAGGGAGTCTTCCTCCATACGGAGGCCTGCACCGTAAGTGGGCCGCCGGTGACCTATGTCGAGGTCAAGCTCGGCGCGACGACGGAGGGGGGCTATCCGGCGCTCGTCAGTCTCCTCGTACCCTCGGACCGCTTCACGGACATGGTCGACAACTACTCGGTCCCACTCGGCTCACCGATCAGCCCCCCCTACTTCGGCAGCATGGGCCCGAGCCACCACCTGTCGTTCGTCTGTCCGTTCTGATCCTTCGGCGCGATTCGCGTCACGTAGGGCGAGGTCCGTGGGGCGGACGTTGGAGCCGGACGCGAAGCTTCGCGCCCGGCAGCCGACATCCGCGTTCAGGTCACTAACTCCCCAGAACGATCTCGAGCGCCGGCGTGAGGCCCGCCAAGCCGAACAGGGCGCCACCCGGGTCGATCGCGACGGACTGGATCCAGAGGCCCTGGCCCGCCAGGACCGGATCGTTCGGGATCGCCAGCGGCAGGCTGGTCGACCCCGATCCATCGGTCCCGCCCATCGCCAGCAACGTCGGTGCCGCGAGATACAAGTCGCAGCCCCCGAGACCGGTCGAGGCGTTGTCCGTGGAGAAGTAGTGAGCCACCACCGATGCGGGCGCCGCAGCGCCGACCTCGACGGTCAACTGGCTTCCCAGCAACGCCGCGCCGCTGGCTGCCATCGACGGCGGCTGCCCGGTCGAGCCGGGGCAGCCGGAGCCGAAGGGCTCGGCCACCCAGCCGCCGAAGGACGCGATGGGCAGGCTGAAGAGCTCGACGCCAAGGCTCGAGTCCAGGGCGCCGAACAGGAGCCGGTTGCCAACGCGCGTCAGACTCTCGATCGCGTTCCCCACACTGGTCCCCGGAATGCTCGTAACGGGTCCGGTTCCGGCGCTGGTTCCGTCCGTGACCCACAGCTCGTAGCCCTGACCCGATTCGTAGGCGCCAAAGGCGACGTGGGGTCCGGAGCTGACGCGCCAGACGAACAACTCGCCCACCACATCGGTGTCGGGCTGCACGTTGGCCAGCTCGCTGGTCCCAGCCACCGTTCCGTCCGTCGCGACCAGCACGGTCTCCAAGCTGCCCTTACGCATGAAGGTCATGACCTTCGAGTCGTTGGCGAACAGCTTGAAGGCCTCCGATTGGACTTGCAGGGGTAGTGCGGTGAGCTGCACCACCGAGACCCCGTCCGTGGCGAAGAGCTGTCGGTTCAAGTTCACGTAGGCGGTGAAGACGATCCGGTCGCCGATCCTCGTCAGCTCGACCGGTGCGGAACCACCCGCCGGATTGATCTCCGCGAAGAGGCTGGTGCCCGCCGCCGTCCCGTCGGTGCGCCACAGCTCGCTGTTGGCGGAGCTGCCCTGGCCCATGAAGTACAAGTGCGCGCCGAGACTGGCGGCGCTGAAGACCACCAGTCCTGGACTCGCCCCGGGCAGCAAGTCGATCACCTGGGCCGTACCGGCCGCGGTTCCGTCGGTGCGCCAGAGTTCACGTCCGGCTGCGTCGGTCTCGGCGCTGAAGTAGAGCTGGCCCGCGTGGATCGCCGTGCCAGAGGGGTTGCTCCCGCCCGCACCGGGTCGGATGTCGGCGACCAGACGGGTGCCCGCTGCCGTGCCGTCGGTGGCGAACAGCTCGCGCCCCTGGGTCGGCGATTGGGCGGTGAAGTACAGCTCGCCGTTCCAGACCGCGAGCGGGAGGGGTTGCGAGGATGCCGTGCCCGGCGCGATGTCGGCCAACAACGACGTTCCGGCGGCCGTGCCGTCGGTCACCCACAGCTCTCGGCCGGTGTCCTCCTGATCCGGCGCGAAGAAGGCTCGACCGCCGAGGACGAACCCCTCGAAGGGCCCAGCGGCGAAGAAGGCCGGGAAGGTCGCCGCGGGCGACTCGCCCACCACGTGGGTCCCCGCCGCGGTGCCGTCGCTGACCCACAGGCGCGGCTCGGCGGTGGTCCCGTCCTCGGCCGTGAACACCGCACGCCCGCCGATGCCGACGAGGCCGGTGGGGCCGGAGCCAACGGTGCTCGTCGTCGGTCCAAGGTCCGCGACCAGCCCGGTGCCGGCGCTGGTACCGTCGGTGACGAACAGCTCGCGGCCGACCAAGAGGCCCTTGCCGGAGAAGTAGAGGCTGCCGGCGAACTCGACCTTCTCGTAGGGATCGGAAGCGCCGAAGGGCTCGAAGTCGACCAGGCGCGTGCCCGCCGGCGTGCCGTCCGTCGCCACCAGCTCGGTGCCACCGCCGGGCCAGTAGGCGGAGCAGTAGACCTCACCCCCGAAGCCGACGATCCGATCGGGGTAGCTGCCGCCGGAGCCGGGGATGATGTCGGCGAAGATCGACTCGCCCCCCACCTGCCCGTCGCTGGTCCACAGCTCCACGCCCAGCTGCGTGTCCGCGGCGGCGAAGTAGAGCTTCCCGCCGATGGCCACGAGGTCGGTCAGGTAGGAGGTCCCCGGCCCGCCGCCGGTATCGGTCACACGGACCGTGCCCGTGGCAGTGCCGTCGGTCCGATAGACCTCGGGACCGGCCGTTGGGTCGTTCGCGATGAAGAAGACGTGGGAGCCCAGCGGCGCGAAGCTGCGCGGCGAGGACCCGTTCGGACCGATCTGGATGTCGACCACCGCGGTTCCGAGCGTGGTGCCGTCGCTGACCCACAGCTCCTTGCCCTCGGTCGCCGAGTTGGCGCTGAAGACCACTCCGGTTCCCAGGCCGACCATGTCATCCAGACCGTGGTAGCTGCTGGCCTCGACGTCGACGATCGGCACCGCTGCTCCGGGCGTCCCCGGGGTCCGATAGAGCTGCCAGCGCTTCTGGAAGCCGAGGACGTAGCCCACGGCGAAGTAGAGCTCGCCGGCCGTGGACGCGAGCTGCTCTGAGTCCGCGCCCGTGCCGGACACGAACCCGAAGTCTTCGACCTTCACCGTTCCGCCTCCGGTGCCATCGGTCCTCCAGAGCGATCGCGAGGCCGTGGCGGTGTCGGTGGCGAAGAAGTACAGCAGGCCCTGGTGCAGCGCCATGCGGCCGATCGCCTCGAAGTCCGACCCGGGCACCAGGTCCGCCAACTGCAGCGTGCCGCCTGCGAACCCGTTGCTGACATAGAGCTCGAAGGGCGTGACGATGCCGCCGGGCGCTGCGCGGAAGGCGATCAGGCCGCTCGGCAGCTCGACCAAGCCATTTGGATAGCTCGACCCGGCGCCCGGCGCGAGATTGGCGAGCAGGCTCGGCGGCGCGCCGGTGCCGTCGATCCAGAAGTACTCGCGACCGGTGGTCGGCGTGTCCGCCGAGAAGTAGAGGCGCCCGGTGGCCTCGGCGAACCACTGGGGAGACGACGAGCCGCCGCCGAAGGGCGTCTGGTTGATGTCCTTGACCAGCTCCTGTGCTGGCGCCGACGTTGCGAGGACGGCGAGGAGGAGGCTGCCAGAGAAGAGCGGGCAAGAGATCACGGGTTTCATGGGCGACCACAGCGGGACTGCGGAACTGGAGTTGAAATTCGATCGGGGGGGACTCCTCGAAGGTAGCTCCAACGAGGGAACTGCGCCAGTTCACCGCTGCGCGTCATCCATCGCCGCGAAGGTCGACGGACGGTTTACACGGGAGTAACCCGATCGCGGGCGATTCGCGGCGCCCGAGAACGAGAAGCAGGCGAGGGGCTGATGGGAGCAATGCCATCAGCCTCCCGCCTGCATGGGGTACGGCGACTTGCGGGCACGGCGCCGGGGCGGCGACGCACCTTTTGCCGTCAGCCCCCCACGATCACCTCGAGTGCGGGCGTCACCCCTGCAACGCCGAGCAGCGCGCCGCCCGGGTCGACCACGACCGACTGGATCCACAGCCCCTGGCCGACGAGGGCGGGAACATTCGGGATCGCGATCGGCAGGCTGCTGGAGCCGGAGCCGTCCGTCGCGCCGACTGCCAAGGGCACCGGCGCGGCGAGGTACAGCTCGCAGGTGCCGAGGCTGCCCAGGGCATATCCGAGCGAGTAGTAGTGGCCGACGACCGAGGCCGGAGCGGCCTCACCGACCTCGACGTTGAGCACGTTGCCCAGCAACGCGGCTCCGCTCGCCTGCATGGTCGGCGCCAGGCCACTGGAGCCGGGGCAGCCCTGGCCGAAGGCCTCCGCGACCCAGCCGCCGAAGGCGGCGATCGGAAGGCTGTAGGGCTCGAGTCCCGCGTCGGCGCTCCAGGCCGGGAAGACGAGCTCCGCGCCCAGGCGTCCGATGGCGTTGACGCCGGAGTGCAGCGGACCTGGAGCGACGTCGGTCAGCCGCGTGGTCCCGCCGGGCGTGCCGTCCGTGATCCACAGCTCGTTGCCGTGCACCGGCGTGAACCCCGTGAACACGACCTGGGACCCCAAACTCACCTGCAAGGCCTCGAACCCGCCGTTGAATGGATTGGTAGGCAGGCTCGCCGCCGCGAGCTTGGCCGGCAGACCGACCGCCCCGATCACTCCGCTCCCCGCGATCGTCCCGTCGGTGGCCACGAGGAACCTGCTCGAGGACCCCTCGACCATGAAGGCGAAGGCGTGGGTCGAGCTCGCGAAGACAGGGTCAGTGTCGAAGAGGAAACCGATCGTCCCCGGCAGGAGGTCGACCACCGACGCCCCGTCCGTCGCATACAGCCGGCCCCCGCCGAGGGCCTGCGTTCGGAAGACGAGGCGCGCGCCGACCCGGTGGAACGCCGCGGGGTCGGAGTCCCCGCTGGCCAGGTCGGCGAAGAGGGCGGTGCCCGCTGGCGTTCCATCGGTGACGATCAGCTCGGACCCGAAGGGCGCGAGGGCGCCGCGGAAGTAGAGTTTGCCCGCGAGCCAGCCAGCCTCGAACTGGTCGCCGAGGCCGTCCGCCACTCCCGGCGCGAGGTCCGTCACCCGCTCGGTGCCGGCGGCCGTACCGTCGGTGCGCCACAGCTCGCGCCCGACCTCGCCGTCGTCCGCGCTGAACCACAGCCAATCGCCGCCCTCGACCAGCGCCGAGGGCAGGCTAGAGGCCGGGCCGGGGGCGATGTCGTGCACGAGTTGGGTGCCCGCGCTGGTCCCGTCGGTGCGCCACAGCTCGGTCCCCGTGGGCCCCTGGCCAGCGGTGAAGTACAGGTGCCCGCGCCAAACGCCGCGGAAGTCGGGGGCGCCGCCACCCGGCCCCGCGATGAAGCTGTGGACCAGGGTCGTCCCCGCCGCCGTGCCGTCGGTGCGGAAGAGCTCGATGCCGCTGGTGCCGTCGTTGGCGCTGAAGTAGACGTGCTGGCCAAAGCGCGTCAGGCCGCCAGGCTCGTTCCAGGGCAGCCCCGTGGGGTCGAGATCGACGACCAGCTCCGCGCCGAGGGTCGGGTCCTCCATGGCCCACAGCTCCCGCCCCGTGACCCCGTCGTTGGCGGTGAACACCAGCCGGTCGCCCAGGGAAGTGAACTCCCACGGCGCGCTGTCCCCATCGGCGTCGTCGGGCGTGAGGTCGACGACGAGCTGGGTCCCCGCCGGCGTGCCGTCGCTCGCGAACAGCTCCTCGGAGGTCGTCGGCGAACTAGCCGCGAAGAAGACCCGCCCCCCGAAGGCGGCGAACGGCGCGTTGGCCGGAATCGAATCGGTCGGTCCCGGCTCCAGCTCGGCGACCAACACCGTCCCCGACGGCGTCCCGTCGCTCACGTAGAGCTCGGCACCCGTCGCGGGCGTCTCGGCACGGAAGTACACCGCGCCGCCGACCTCGACGAAGCCGCGGGGCAGACTGCTCGCGCTCCCGGGCGCGAGGTCCGCCACGGGCACTGCGCCGCCGAAGGTCCCGTCCGTGCGCCAGGGCTCGACGCCCTCGCCATCGGTGGAGTATTGGAACCAGAGCTGGTCGCCGGCAGCGGCGAGGAAGAAGGGCCGCACCGCAGCGGACGAATGGTCGGGCAGGGCCGAGACCTGCACCGTGCCGGCGACCGTACCGTCGGTCCGGAACAGCTCGCCCTGCGACGTGGGCGTGATGGCGGAGAAGTACAGCTCGCCGCCGAACTCCGCGAAGCTCCTCGGGTCGGACGCGGCGGCGCCGGGAAGGAGGTCGACCATGGCGGTACCGGCAGGGGTGCCATCGCTGACCCACAGCTCGCGCCCTTCACCCGGCACCACCGCGGTGATCGCGACCCCGGCCGAGGCGGCGTACAGCCCCACCCACTGGGTGGCGTCGACCGGGAGGATCGCTACGGTCGTGTAGCCCGCCATCGGATCGGCGCTGCGCAGCAAGTGGAGCTGGCCACCGAGCTGCACCGTGCACCACAGCTCGCCGCCGCAGCTGACCAGCTCCTCGCCATCCAGCTCGAAGTCGCTGGCCCCGCCGAAGTCCCAGACCAGCTCGGCGACGCCCGGCGTACCCGTAGTCCGGTAGACCGACCGCGTCGGGTAGCCGGGGCTCGCGAAGAAGTAGGCCTGCCCCGCGTGCTCCGCGACGGTCACGTTCGTCGTCTGGTAGTCGAGCACCTCTTGGGAGCCCGACGGACCAGGTACGAGCAGCGGCACCGTGCCCGACGTCGCGCCGTCGGAGATCCACACCTGCTCACTGGAGTCGTCACCGTCGACCATGAGCAGCACCCGACCATCGGAGAGCCCGCGAATCCGCTCGAAGCTGTCGGCGAGCTCTCCATCACCGGGCTCGAGCTCGTGCAGGAACTCGACCGTGCCTCCCGCGACATCGGTCCGACACAGGCACGATCCGTGCCCCGCGACGTCCGCGATGAACCACAGGCGATCGCCGGCAACCGCAAGCTCCCTCGGCGACGACGACGCCGGCCCGCTCGGGACCTGATTGATGTTCTCGACAGGCGACTGCGCGAGGGCGGACGCGGCGAGCATGAGTAGAGCAACGGGGGCGCGGCGATAGATCTTCATCGGAGGGTCGGCAAGGGTCTGCGCGAGGATGGACACCCGGAGATAACCGGGCTCCTGCTCGAGTGGTCACTTCGATACCGACGAATTACCGCTGGGGCGGAGCCCGGGTGCGGCAGGCGCCCATTCGTGTCGCTGGGAAGGCAGCTTCGCGAGCGGACCTGCCACCCGCGTTACGACGATTCGTCTGGAAGCTCGCGACCCAGAGCCCGGACTGCTCCGCAGTGGTGCACGGGAAGGGGGTGGCGCCACGGGGGGAGATCACCGGGCCGTGGCGGGCGGCGGCTAGGTCACCCGCCGAGTCTCGAAGCACGCAACCGCCGCGCCTGCGGATGCTCCATTCCTAGCGTCCCGCCGGTAGACGGGCGCCGAAGTGGAGCGAACCGCCCTGCAGGTGCCCTCTCCCGTCGATGACGAGCCTGCAGGTGCTCCGCGAGCCGCAAACGCCGGAGCGGGCTAGGTCCGGATGCGAAGCCTGACGGGGATGCTGGCGACCGAACGAGCGTGGTCTCGCCATTGCGCTCCCACCGATCCGGGGCTCCGGCCTAGGATCGGCCCGTGCGCTCGCTCATCACCCCGGCCCTCCTGTTCACCCTCGTCGCGGCGCGTCCGGCGTTCGCGGATGTGTTCACCACCGACGCCGCGCCGACCCCGATCCCACCCGTGGGGACAGCCTCGCTGGCCCTCGACATGCAGGCGGCGTTCGACGTCGCCGACGTGAACGTGATCGCGATGCTCGACCACGAGCGCCTGTCGGACCTGCGCCTCTCCCTGCGCAGCTCCGACGGCAGCTCGGTGCTGCTGGCCGATCGCGACGCGTCGGGGATGGAGCTGCGCTTCACGACCTTCGACGACGAGGCGGCCGCGAGCCTGGCCTCGGGATCGCCGCCCTTCGCCGCGAGCTTTCGCCCCATCGGCGACCTGGGTGCCTTCGACGGCAAGCCGGCCGCCGGCACCTGGACGCTCGTGGTCGACGACCTCGCACCGGGCAACGCCGGCTCGATCGTCAGCTACAGCCTGGCGTTCAACGGGCGGACCTACGTGTCGCCCGACCTGGACCTGCCGATCCTCGACTTCGAGGCGACCCAGGCGTTCGTGCAGGTGGACGAGGACTTCGAGGTCCTCGACGTGGAGCTGGGTTTCGACGTCACCCACAGCTTCACCTCCGACGTCAGCTTCTTCCTCTCGGGGCCCCAGGTGATCGCGCCCAAGCTGCTGCAGGGTCAAGGCTTCTTCTCGACCGGTTACTCTTCGGTCACCCTCGACGACGAGGCCCCGGCGACCGTCGGCACGCTCGAGGGCCCCGGCCGCTTCACGACCGATTCGGGCACGGCCCTTGGCACCTTCGACGGCATGGGTACCCAGGGCACCTGGCGCCTGTCGGTCTACGACGGCCAGCTCGAGGACGTCGGCCAGCTCCGCGCTTGGTGGCTGCACCTGACCTCGCAGGAGTCGGGCTCGCCCCTCGACCCCTGCGCCGTCGTGTCCCTCCAGTCACCGCTCTTCGCCCCCTTCGGTTCGGTGGCCCTGTCGGGCGATCGCGCGGTGGTCGGCAACAGCCTCGGGGGCGTCCCCGGCCTCTTCACCGGCTCGGTGCACGTCTACGGCCCGCTCGTCGGCCAATGGAGCGAGCTGGCCGAGCTGTACCCGGTCACGGCCAACAGCAACGACGGGATCGGGACCTCGGCCGACGTCGACGGCTCGATCGTCCTCGCCGGCGCCCCGGGCCGCGACAGCGGCGCGATCGACGGCGGCGCCGCCTTCGTCTTCGAGCAGGTCCGCGGGAGCTGGATCGAGGCCGCCGAGCTGGTCCCGTCGGTGGCTCAGCCCGGCCTGCACTTCGGCGCGGCCGTGGCCCTCGACGGAGGGGTCGCCGTGCTCGGTCGCGAGACCTACTTCGCGGGCCCGACCGTCGCCGTCGTCTTCGAGCGCGTCGCCGGCCAGTGGATCGAGACCGCCGTCCTCGCCACCAGCGACGTCGCCGCGCCCCCCGGATTCGGCTACAGCGTCGCCGTCGACGGCGACACGATCCTGGTCGGCGCCCGCGGCGACCTCGGCACCGAGGGCGCGGTCTACGTCTTCGAGCGCGGCCCGACCGGCTGGCAGGAAGCCGCCAAGCTGGTGCCCAGTGGCGCAATCGGTGTCAGCACCTTCGGCTACGCGGTCGACCTCGACGGTTCCGTGGCGGTGGTCGGCGCCAGCTCCGACGACGCCCTGACCGGCCAGACCAACGGCGCCGCCTACGTCTTCGAGCGGCAACAGCCGAGCGGCGCCTGGATGCAGACGGCCCTGCTCTACCCCACTGCCTCGACGCCCTTCGCCTACTTCGGCAGGGACGTCGCCGTGCACGGCGATCGCATCGCCGTCGGAGCCTTGAACCAGAAGCGGGCCTACGTCTTCGACCGCAGCGCGACCGGTTGGAGCCTGGCGCAGATCGTCACCCACCCGACTTCGTCCGGCACGGTCCAATGGGAATCGATCGACGTTGGTCCCGATCGCCTGTTGACGGGCGGCGGCGCGGCATCGGCCAACGGCACCCTCTTCGGCCTGCCATCCTCGCAAGACCTCTACGCCTGTCAGGACGCGGTCTCCGCCTCGGCGGGCGGCCAGCAGGCCCTGCACCTGGGCGGCGGCGTGGGTCTCGCCGGCGACCTCTACCTCGTCGCCGGCTCCGCCTCCGGAACCGCGCCCGGCCTCGACCTGGGCGGCGTCCAGGTCCCGCTCAACCTCGACAGCTACCTGCTGGCCTCCCTGTCCCTCGCGAACCAGGGGCCGTTCGGTCAGACCGCCGGTCTGCTCGACGACCTCGGCCGCGCCACGGCCACGATCACCCTGCCCCCGTCGAGCCCGCCCGCCCTCGCTGGCCTGGAGCTAAACCACGCCTGGGTCGGCCTCGATCCGCTCAGCGGCTCGTTGCTCCTGGTCAGCGTGCCGGTGCCCCTCGCGATCGTTCCTTAGCGGGTCCTACGCCCTCGCCCGGCGCTGGCGGTCCTAGACTGCGGCCATCGACAGGAGGATGACGATGGGAGCTGGGGACGAGGCGGCCGCCGACAGGCCGAACACGGCAGGCGCAGGGGACAAGGTCTTCTTCGCCTTCGACTTCAACGACAAGACGCTCCGCCCGGTGGTCGACGGACTCGTCGACCGCCACCGTGACGGTCGCCACACGGCCTTCGAGCCGAGCGTCGCCGGGGGCGAGCTCGGGGACCTGTGGGGCAAGGTCGAGGCGAGGATCCGCGGGGCCGACAAGGTCGCCGCCCTGGTCGACCACGCCAACGCCAACGTCGCCTTCGAGTACGGCTTCGCCCTGGGCCTCGGCAAGCCCTGCTACCTCGGCCAATCGAGGAGCGGCGCGCCGGAGTGGATCCAGGGTCCGCCGTTCGGCGGCTTGCTGCGCGGAGCCGCCAGCAAGCGCTCGGAGATCGTCGACCTGATCGCCAGGGACGGCCAGGTGGTCGAGACGACGATCGCCCCCGGCGAGGGGACCCTGTTCCTGTGCCCCAGCGACTACGTGGGCGAGGACCTGCTCGAGTCGGTCGAGGGCTTCGAGAACGACTGGAAAGTGCCGGACGTCTCCGGCTGGAGCCTGGCCAAGCTCGAGGACGTCCTGGCCGACTGCTGGCGCGTGGTCTGGGTGGTCCTGCCCTTCGATCCGACCGTGACCGGCCGCCACGGGCGCGCCAACGCGGGGCACGCGGCCGTGGCCGGCTTCGCCAAGGCGCGCGGGCTCGAGCTGCGCGTGTTCAAGAGCACGGCCGCGATCGAGATCGTCGACGTGGGTGTCGACGCGCGCCGCTTCACGACCGAGAACGACTTCCTCAGCCGCGTGGCCGAGATGGAGAAGCGCGACGGGCCGGAGCTGCGCGCCGCGGTGATCGAGCGGCTGCGCGGGAACGGGCAGGGGGCCTCGGTCGGAAGCGAAGCCGTCATCGCACCCAAGGTCACCGACCCCATCGCCGCCTTCCGCAAGTGGGTCCCCTCGGAACACGCGACGACCGTCCCCTTCTTCGGCGACACCGCACGGGCCCTGCGGGACGTCTTCGTCGGGCTGAACATTCGCGTGGCAGAGTCCCACCGCTTCGAGGCCCGCGGGGACTCCGACGCCGACGAAGCCCTGCGAATGAAGAGCGGCTTCGCAGCGGACCGCCTCTCCCTGGACGAGCTGCTGGCGATCCCCGCCAACAAACGGCTCGGGATCACCCGCCGCTGGGTCCTGCTCGGGGATCCGGGCAGCGGCAAGTCGACCCTCTGTCGCCGCCTGGCCTGCGAGCTGGCCCAGGACGAGTCGCGCCCGCTGCCGATCTTGGTGTCGCTCGCACGCCTGGCCGACGCCGGCAACACGGACGACCCCTTCGCCCTCGTCGCGAAGGACGCCACCCGCAGCGACGCGACGTCCCGGGCGGAGCTCGCCGACGCCCTGCGCGAGCGTGCCTCGGACGGAGGCGCGTGGATCCTGCTCGACGGCCTGGACGAGGTACGCGAGTCGGACGCACCCCGTGTGAAGGGTCTGTTGCGGAAGCTGGCCGAGGCCTACCCCGACTGCCCGATCCTGGTGACCTCCCGTCGCACCGGCTACGGCGGCGCCCCGGACGAGGCCTTCGTGGCCGCGGATCTCTTGGCCCTCGATCCGCGCGCCCAGCGCCAGCTCCTCGCCAACTGGCTCGGCGCCACCGAGGCGGACCTGGCCTGGGAGCGCCTGCAGAACTCCGCGCGCCTGGCTGACCTGGCCCGCAACCCGTTCCTGTTGACGCTCCTGGCCGAGCTGCACCGCGAGGGCGCGCCCCTGCCGGCGACGCGCGGTGCGTTGTACGACCAGGCGATCAAGCTGCTCTTGACTCGCGGCTTCGGGGTGGAGCGCACGCGCATGCGCTCGCCGGAGTCGACCGAGGCCCTGCTGGTGCCCATTTCGCTCACCCTGCAGGAGGCCGGCGGTGAGAGCTGGCCGCGCGAGGCAATCCACAAGGCCCTGGTCGCCGCCGCCGGCGCGAGTGATGAACTGGCCGACATGCTGCGCCTCGACTGGCCCGGTGGTACTGGGGACTTCATCGAAGACGTGGCGCGCAACGCCGGGGTGATCGGCCCCCACGACGGGGCGACCAGCGACTGGCGCTACCTGCACCGCAGCCTGCGTGAGTTCCTCGCGGCGCGGGCACTCGAGGCGCAAGCGGATCTCGACACCGATACGCTCGTGAAGCACCTTGAGACGGAGGAGGGCCGCGCCCGCTGGGGCGAGACCGTCGCGCTGCTCGTCGGTCTCCTGGAGCGCGAGGATCCGCGCCGCAAAGGGCTGATCGAAGCGATCGTCAAGCGGGACCACGACCTGGCCCACCGGACCCTGCCGCAGCTCGAGGGGCTCGATCCCGAGGAAGCGTTGGATCTGCTCGATCAGGTGCCCGCTGAGGAGCGAGGCGACGACGCCCCCTGGGACGGAGTCGACCTGGCGGAGCTGCTGCGGAACCTCCGTCTCGATGGCGCGGACTGTGACGAAGTGCGTCGCCTCGTGCTCGAGCCGGTGGGACCGTCCATGGAGACGCGGGACCTCGCCCACCGCTACTTCGCCCTCGAGAAGTCGGGGGTCGGGGTGGACCGCGAGGCGTTCTTCCGCCGCTGTGGTCGTTGGCCGTCGAGTAGTGCCCCGAATCCGCCGACGATGGTGCAGATTCCGCCGAGTGGTGACGCGACGGTGTCGTTCCTGATGGGGAGTCCCGACGGGGTCGGAGACGACGTCGAGCGACCGCAGCGTCAGGTGACGCTCTCCGCCTACTCGATGGGCGCGACGGCGGTCACCGAGGCGGAATACGCACAATTCGACACGACCAAGGGCGCCGAGCACCCGAACCGCCCGGTCGTGGAGGTCTCGTGGTGGGAGGCTTGGCTCTACGCACGCTGGGTGGGGTGCGAATTGCTGTCCGAGGCGCAGTGGGAGTGCGCGGCGCGCGCAGGGACGACGGAGCGCTGGTCCCACGGCGACGACGAGGCGCAGCTCGGCGAATACGCGTGGTTTGATGGGAACTCAGAGAACCGCCCGCATGACGTTGGGACGCGGAAGGCCAACACCTGGGGCCTCCTCGATATGCATGGGAACGTCTGGGAGTGGTGTATGGACTGGCACGGCGACTACGACGATGCCGAGACGGAGAATCCGCCGGGGCCCGCCGCGGGCGCCCACCGCGTCCTGCGCGGCGGCTCCTACTGGGACGACGCGGACTTCTGCCGCTCGGCCTTCCGCCTCGGGGGCTGGCCCTGGGGGCGCGACGACTTCGTCGGCTTCCGCGTCGTCCTCCCCAGCTCTTGACCTCGCCCTTGTTCTTGATGTGTCCGATCGGCGGCGGTTCCGCCGGGGATGACCAGATCCCGCCGGCGAGAACCGCCAAGCGTCCTTTCACGCACGCCCCCACCGCCCGTCCGCTCCCTCACCTGCAACCCGAGAGGAGGAGAGCAATGGACCTGACCCTGCGCGAAGCGGCGCTTCTCATCAACGTCAACGAGCGCACCCTCCGCGACCGCCTGCGCCGCGGCGACCTGCGCGGCAGCAAGATCGGTGGCCGGCAAGCAAGTGACGAGCGGATCGACGGGCGTGAGTCAAGGCGGCCGTTTCGCCCATGGCACCTGACGTCCGCCTCTCGAGTACCCCATCGGGGGGATGACGAACCGCCAGTCGAGGGTGCGCTGTGGATCTCCTTCACGAGTTCCCCCGACCCACCATCCGCAGCGACCGACTCGCCACCGAGAACCTCCACTGCCCTGTGACCATCGCCGCTCGGCGATGCATGGCTCGGGAAGCCGGTGGGAAGACGCCCCTTGCCGACGGCGTGCCAGACTGCCTGGACGATGCAGTCCGCCACGCGAGAGGCCGCCATCCCGCTCGCGAGCCAGCCCCCCCCTGACAGCCGGCCCGGCTGCCCCTAGACTCCCCCGGAGCCAACCCAGGGAGAGGGAGCCATGACCGAGAACGCTGTCGAGGCACCTGCCGCCTCGCATGACGAGGAGGACCCCAAGCGGGTCTTCTTCGCCTTCGACTTCACCGACAAGACGGTCGCGGCCGTCCTCGAAGACTTCGTCGACGCTCCCCCCGACGGCGTGCAGCCGCGCACCGCGGAGGGCGCCGCACGCGGGCCCGACCTGTGGTCGACGATCGAGGCGGAGATCGGCCGGGCCGACGCGGTGGTGGGCATGGTCGACCACGCCAACGCCAACGTGGGCTTCGAGCTGGGTTTCGCCCTGGGTCGCGGCAAGCCCTGCTTCTGGGGTCAGGCGCGCTCCGCCGCGCCGCCCTGGCTGACCCGCGCGCCGTTCATCGGGGTGATCCGCGACCGCGCTTCCGACCGCGACGAGCTCGCGGCGATGGTCGCGGGCGAGGGGACCGTGGTCGAGGGTCGCGCGACCCTCGACAACGGCACGATCCTGCTCTGCCCCGCGCCGAACCTGGGCAGGGGCATCATCCAGCGCGTCCGGACCGAGCGCCCGGACTGGACCGTGCTCGACCCCAGCGGCTGGAACCTCGTCGACCTCGTCGAGAAGCTCGACGGCGCCTGGCGCGTGGTCTGGGTGCTGCTCGACTTCGACCCCGACGTGGAGAAGCGCGACGGCCAGGCCAACGCGGCCCACGCGGCCATCGCCGGGTTCGCTGCGGCCCAGGGCCTGAAGGTGTGCCCCTACCGCTTCGAGTCCGCTCGCGAGGTCGTCGACGTCGGCCGCCAGGTCAAGGAGTTCCGAGGCGCGCTCCAGTTCATGCAGCTCATGGACGAGCTGGACCAGACCCTCGAGGCGGACCGCGCCGCGGTGCTCGCGGCATCGAAGGTGCGCGCGGGCGAGACGGGCCGCGGCGCAGACCAGGCGGCGCCTGCGACCGTCGCCCCCCTCGACGCCTACCGCCGCTGGGTCCAGTCCGCCCACGCCACGACCGTGCCCTTCTTCGGCACCACCGCGAAGGCGCTCAAGGACGTCTACGTCGGCCTCAACGTCCGCATCGACCAGGCGCGCCACTTCGAGATGCGCGGCGACTCGGACGTCGAGGAGGACTTCCGCCGCAAGAGCCTGTTCAGCGCCGCGCGCCTGACCCTCGGCGACCTGCTTCGGATCCCCGCCAACCTCGAGGTCGGTGTCACGGGCCGCTGGATCCTGCTCGGCGACCCGGGCAGCGGCAAGTCGACCCTCTGCCGGCGCCTGTCCTGCGAGCTGGCCCGTGACGAAGCCGGCCCCCTGCCGGTCTTCGCGTCGCTGAACCGCCTGGCCGCCACCGACAACCGTCGGGACGTCTTCGACCTGGTCGCCGCCGACGCGACGCGGACCTCGGCCGAGAGCCCCGCCGAGCTGGCCGCCGACCTGCGCGAGCGGGCGCGCGAGGGATTGGTCTGGATCCTGCTCGACGGCCTCGACGAGGTGAACGAGGCCGACGCCCCGCGCGTGCCCGAGATCCTGGCCGCCCTCGCGGCGGACTTCGGCGACTGCCCGATCGTCGTCACCTCGCGGCGCACCGCCTACGCCGGCCCGCCGGAAGCCTCCTTCGTCGCCGCCGACCTCCTGCCCCTGGATGCGCCCGCCCAACGCCAGCTCCTCGCCAACTGGATCGGCGAGGGCGCCGCCGCGAGCGCCTGGGAGCGCATCCAACGCTCGCCGCGCATGGTGGAGCTGGCCGCGAACCCGTTCCTGTTGACCCTGATCGCCAAGCTCGAGGACGAGGACACGCCCCTGCCCCCCACCCGCGGCGCCCTCTACGACCAGGCGGTGAAGCTGCTCCTGCGCCGCGGCTTCGGCGTCGAGCGGCGCGAGATGAACTCGCCCCAGGCCGCCGCCGCGGTGCTCGCGCCGCTCTCCCTGGAGCTGCAGCGGGCCGGGGGCGAGAGCTGGACGGAGGACCAGGTCTACCAGGCCCTGTCCCTGGCCGCCGAAGGTTCGCCGGCGGTGCGGCGGGCCCTGCGCCAGGACTGGGGCGACAAGACCGGCGAGTTCCTGCGGGACGTGCGGCGCAACGCCGGCGTCCTGGGTCCCCACGACGGACCGGGCGGCGACTGGCGGTACCTGCACCGCAGCCTGCGCGAGTTCCTCGCCGCGCGGGCCCTGGCGGACGACGAGGGGCTCGACGTGGACGGTCTCATCGCGCTGCTCGACACGCGGGAGGGCCAGCGGCACTGGGGCGAGACGGTGGCGCTGCTGGTCGGGTTGCTCGGTCAGGAGGACCCGCGGCGGGGCGCGCTGCTCGAGGCGATCGTCACCCGCGACCACGACCTGGCGCACCGGACTCTTCCGCAGCTAGAGGGGCTCGATCCCGAGGAAGCGTTGGAGCTTCTCGATCAGGTGCCTGCTGAGGAGTCAGGTGACGACGCCCCCTGGGACGGAGTCGACCTGGCGGAGCTCCTGCGGAACCTTCGCCTCGATGGCGCGGACTGCGGCGAAGTGCGCCGCCTCGTGCTCGAGCCGGTGACGCCTTCGATGGAGACGCGGGACCTCGCCCACCGCTACTTCGCCCTCGAGACGTCGGGGGTCGGCGTCGAGCGCGAGGCGTTCTTCCGCCGCTGCGGTCGCTGGCCGTCGACGGGTGTCCCGAATCCGCCGGCGATGGTGCGGATTCCGCCGACGGGTGACACCTCGGTGTCGTTCGCAATGGGGAGTCCTGACGGGGTCGGTCACGGCGACGAGCGGCCGCAGCGCCAGGTGACTCTGTCCGCCTACTCGATGGGTGCGACGGCGGTCACCGAGGCGGAGTACGCACGGTTCGACAAGAGCAAGGGCGCCAAGCACCCCAACCATCCGGTCGCGGGGGTCTCGTGGTGGGATGCCTGGCTCTACGCACGCTGGGTGGGGTGCGAGCTGCCCTCGGAGGCGCAGTGGGAGTGCGCGGCGCGCGCGGGGACGACGGAACGCTGGTCCCACGGCGACGACGAGGCGGAGCTCGGCGAGTATGCGTGGTTCAATGGGAACTCAGAGAACCGCCGGCATGACGTCGGCACGCGGAAGGCCAACCCCTGGGGCCTTCTCGACATGCACGGGAACGTCAGGGAGTGGTGCGCGGACTGGCTCGGTGAGTACGACGAGGCCCAGACCGAGGACCCGTCGGGGCTCGCCGCAGGCGCCGACCGCGTCCTGCGCGGCGGCTGCTGCTGGGACTTCGCGGACGGGTGCCGCTCGGCCTACCGCAACGGGCTCAGGCCCTGGTGGCGCGGCGACTACGTCGGCTTCCGCGTCGTCCTCCCCAGCTCTTGACCTCGTCCTTGTTCTTGATGTGTCCGATCGGCGGCGGATCCGCCGGGGATGACTGAATCCCGCCGGCGAGATCCGCCAAACGTCCTTTCACGCACGCCCCCACCGCCCGTCCGCTCCCTCACCTGCAACCCGAGAGGAGGAGAGCGATGGACCTAACCCTGCGCGAAGCGGCGCTCTTGATGGACGTCAACGAGCGCACCCTGCGCGACCGCCTTCGCCGCGGCGACCTGCGCGGCAGCAAGGTCGGTGGGCGCTGGACGGTGCGGCGGGCGGACCTGCCCCTGACCGAGGACCAGCGCTCGGCGGTCTTCGCCCGCGCCCGGCGCGTCCGCGACAGCGTGGACGGCGCCTTGGCCAGCGCGCTGGGCGGCAAGCGTCGGCGCTCGGCCCTCGACCTCGAGCCTTTCGCCGCCACCGTCGCGCTGCGGCGGGAGATCGCCGCGGGCACGGATGGGTCGCTTGCGTGCGTTCTCACTTGCCTCGACCGCGCCCTCGATGCCCTGGCCCGGGGCGCCCACGAGTGGGCGGGTGACCGCAAGCGCGACGGGTTCCTCGACGCACGCCTGCACCTCTCCCGCGCGGTGGCGCGCCTCGCGATCCAGCCCGATACGCAGGGCGACGGTCCCGGTGGCGCCTGGGTCGATCGCCTCGAGCAGGTCGTGCTGCCCTCTCTCGGCGGGCTGGTGCGCTGGAGCGAGCGCCTCGACGAGCGTCGGGGTGCCGCGCGATGACCGCCCCGGACGCCGAGCGCGCCGAGGCGCCGGCCTACGTCCTCGCCCTGGACCTCGCGGTGTGGTGCGCCGAGCGGAGCGCGCAGGCGGGCGACGGCCCGGCCCACGACGCCTGGAGCGAGGTCGCCACCCTTGCCCGCGACGCGTGCGCCGACGTGGCCGTGGCGCTGCTGCTCCCCGGCGAGCGACGCCGAACCCTGCGCGCCCTCGACCGCCGCCTGGTGCGCCTCCGCATCCACGCGCGCGTGGCCGGCGCCGTCGGGACCTTCGAGGCTCACCGGGCGCGGTACGTCCTCGACTCCACGGACGAGCTCGGCCGCATGGTCGGTGGGTGGCGGCGGGCGACTGCTCGCGGACGCGGCCGAGCGAGCGATCGAACAGGGCTTCGGGCCCAAGAGGCGCCCACCGCGTCCTGCGCGGCGGCTCCTACTGGAACGACGCGGACAACTGCCGCTCGGCCTACCGCAACAGGAACAGGCCCTGGAGGCGCAACGACAACGTCGGCTTCCGCGTCGTCCTCCCCAGCCCGCGTCGACCGGCGGCGGCCCACGGCCGCGTCCCGGGGATCGAAGTGAGCAGGCCCGAGCCCGGCCGGCCCCCGCGCCGGCACGACCCCGCCCCCTGGTCACCGCCCCGCGCGGCAAACGGCGGCGGGGTCCCCTTCCACGGCCCGCGATGAAGTCCGTCGGCGGCCTCTTCGCGGACCTGACCAACCGCGCCTGGTTCGAGGCCGCGGTCGACGACGCGGTCCGCGGGCGTCGGCGTCGGCCTCAGGTGGCGCGCTTCCTGCTCACGCGCGAAGCCTGCGTCCGCGCGCTCCTGACGCGCCTGCGAGCGGGTCGTTGGAGGCCCGGACCGTTCCGAGCGCTCTGCATCCGCGACCCCAAGCCGCGCGTGATCGCCTACTCGCCCCTCGAGGACCGACTGGTCCTGCACGCCCTCGCACGCCTGCTGGAGCGGGTGTTCCTGCCCAGCGCGAGCCCCGCCAGCTTCGCCTGCCGACCGGGCGGGGGCACGCATCGCGCGCGCCTGGCCCTGCTTCGGCACCTGCGGCGCCGGCACTGGTTCGTGCACCTGGACCTGCGGAGCTACTTCCCCAGCATCGACCTCGAGCTCCTGCGCGAGCTCCTCGCCCGCCGAATCCGCGACCGGCCGTTCCTCTCGGTCATCGAGCACGTCCTCGACGCGGGAGCGGGCTTCTACGATCGGTCCGACCTGCGCCGCTTCGCCCGCATGGACCGAGCCTGGCCCCCCGCGGGACGCGGCCTCCCGATCGGCGCGGCGACGAGCCAAGTCCTCGCGGCGCACGTGGTCCTGGGGGAATTCGACCACTGGCTCCAGCGCGAGGTGCGCGTGGGCGGCTACGTGCGCTACGTCGACGACCTGTTCCTGTTCGGCGACGACCGCAGACGGCTGGAAGCGATCCGCGAGGACTCGAGCGACTGGCTCGAGCGCGAGCGCCACCTGCGCCTGAAGGTCCCCCACGCGCGCGTCCGCTCCTGTGCAGGCGCGCTCCACGGCCTGGGCGCCCGGATCACGCACGGCGGCATCGCGCCGAGCGCCGAGGCCCTCCGCCGCCTGTCCGCCGCCGCGGCGCGGGAAGCCTGGGGACCGGTGCACGGCGAGACGACCGTCGCCTGGGAGGACAGTCTCGCGTCTCGACTGGGGGACCAGATGGGCTGGTGAGGGGGGGGGTGCACTGGCCGGACGCCACTTCGCCGCTCATGACGCCATACCGCCGTCGCCGGCGAATCCGCCGCCGATCGGACACATCAAGAACAAGGACAAGGTCAAGAGCTGGGGAGGACGACGCGGAAGCCGACGAGGCCGATGCGCCACCAGGGCCAGTACCAGAGGCGGAAGGCCGAGCGGCAGCCGGCCGCGCCGTACCAGGAGGAGCCGCCGCGCAGGACGCGGCGGGCGCCGGCGGCGGGCCCCGACGGATCCTCCGTCTCGGCTCCGTCGTACTCGCCGAACCAGTCCATGCACCACTCCCAAACGTTCCCGTGCATATCGTGGAGACCCCAGGGGTTGGCCTTCCGCGTGCCGACGTCGTGCCGGCGGCTCTCGGAGTTCCCAGAGAACCACGCATACACGCCGAGCTCCGCCTCGTCGTTGCCGTGAGACCAGAGTCCATTGGTTCCCGCGCGCGCCGCGCACTCCCATTCCGCTTCCGTGGGCAGGCGCCCCCCCACCCAGCGTGCGTAGAGCCAGGCCTCCCACCACGAGACCCCCGCCACGGGCAACTTCGAGCCCACCGCGCCCCTCGCGCGGTCGAACCGGGCGAACTCAGCCTCAGTGGTCGGCGCTTCGGCAATCGCGTAGGCCGAAAGGGTCACCTGGCGCTGCGGACGTTCGTCGCTGTATCCGATCCCGTCGGGGCTCCCCATCTGGAACGACACCGTTGTGTCACCACTCGGCGGAACTCGCACCATCGTCGGCGGATTCGGGGCACCACTTGACGGCCAACGCCCACAGCGGCGGAAGAACGCCTCGCGATCGACGCCCACGCCCGAGACCTCGAGGGCGTACATCCGTTGGCCGAGATCTTCGGTGGCCACATCCGCTGCGACTTGGTCGAGCACCTTCCCTCTCAACGACTCGTCCTCCACGCCGCTCTGACGAAGTCGGTTCAGCAGCCGCGCGAGGTCGACCCCATCCCACTCTCCCTCTACGAAAGGACGCTGAATCGAATCGAGATCGTCGCTCCCCCCTTTTGCAAGCTTGGCTCCCACGATCGACAACCCGATCGCGCCGACCGACGCGAGCCCCACAAGGGCGGTACGACGACTGAATCGCGGCGTTTCGACCTCGGCCTTCCGCGCTCCGCCCTCCGCGCCACGCTCGCCATTCAGGACAGCCGCGAGCAAGTCCTCGGCCGACGCAGGTCTCGCGTCTGGGCGGTCGCTCAAGCTCGCGCGAATTGCCTCTTCGGCGGGCGGCGAGAGGTTTGCCGCTCGGAACGCTATCTCGATCTGTCCGCCCGTTCCTCGTCGGATCGGCTTGCCACGAGACAGAGTCCAGAGGAGCGTCATTCCGAGAGAATAGACGTCGCTCGCGTGGGACGTGCTCTCATCGCCGTTCAGCACTTCCGGAGCGCCGAAGTCGAAGGTCCCCATGCTCTGCCCAACCATCGTGCCGAGGCTGGACTCGGGAGCATGAACCAGATCGAAGTCGCTCAGATGGGCTCGACCGTTTCGATCGATGAGGATGTTGGCAGGCTTGATGTCCCGGTGGACGATTCCGAAGTCCCGATTCGCGTAGCCCAAGGCATTCGCCACGTCCTCGAGGGCGGCCAGAGAGTCTTCGCGCCCGACCGTGCCCTCGGTCACGGCGGCCTTGAGATCCGTCCCCTCGATCAGCTCCATCGCGAAGAAAACCCAACCGGACTCGTCGTCAGGCTCGATGTCGAGGACACGAACGATGTTCGGGTGATTCAAGCGTTGCTGCTTCCGGGCGCCGCTCAGAAAGCGCCTGACCCTGCTCTTGTCGCTTGCGTGCTGACCGTGCAGAACTTTCAGCGCGACGAACTGACTCCGGCGACGATCCCATGCACGCCAGACCTGTGCGAATCCCCCAGAACCGATGACCTCTTCGAGGGCATAGCGGTCGTCGCGTCCAATGACGTAATTCGGCTGGAGCGTCGGAGCCTGCCTGAGCTTGCGCTTCTCGGCACGAATCTGCGCCGCCAGCTCGCGAGCGTCCTCACCCTTCGCTCGTCGGCGCTCGTAGTCCTGGATCAGCGACTCGAGCTGGCCTGGCATCCTGTCGACGGGATTCAGTCTCGCCGGCCTCGAAGGTTGGACTCGCGACACTCCCTCCAACGAACGCAGGAGTCCCTCGAACTCCTCCAAGTTGTGGAAGACCCTCACCTCGCCCGCCAGATCGGCGATTCGACGAGCCTTGTTCGACCCAAGCACCTGGATGTCCAAGCCCAGCGCCCGAGCGAAGCCTGCCAGAGCCGCACCCTGGATGTTGGCGATGCCATCGCGACTCGACTCATCGGGGTCGCACTCACTGATGACCCAGACCACGCGCCCGATACCATCAAACTGTCGATGGATCGACTTGAGGTTCCAGCCGCTGGAGCTGGGGTGGACCCAGTCTCTCGCTACTTCTTCAGCGTGGCCACGGTAGTCCGACCCGAACCCCTTCGATGGCGCCGAGAAGAGCGTCCGATCCCCGGCATGCGTCGGCCCCTCGGAGTAGGCGACACCACCGCCGCTAGAGATCAGGTCTCGGAGCTCGTCGCCGTTCCGAACGGATTTGATCCCGAGACCCGAGTAGGGCGGGGCGTCGCGCGCCCAATCGGGAGCTGAAGTCCGCCCGACTGCCAGGGCGAACCGACCCGGCCCGACGGCCGTGGCGAGGAGTCCGCGCACATAGCCGAGCTCGAAGGCCACGTTCGCGTTGGGCTCGTCAACAAAGGCGACCACGAGATCGGCCTGCTCAAGATTGGGTCGGACCACATCGTCGAAGACCTCGCCGGAACCGAGCTCGGCCTTGCAGTCCCGCACCTCCCAACCCTTCGGCGGCCTGCGACAAGCGCTGTCGATCGCCGTCTCCGCGTGCCCGACAGTCAGGTCCCGGAGGATGTATGCGATCTTGTCCCCCTCGATCCCTACGGACTCTCCCTTCTTCCTCCCCATGGCGAGGAGGGGATGATAGTCGGAAAGCGCGGTGCCGAGCACGAATCCAGGGCCTAGATGGGCGGCGGCATGGGCGCGAAGGGCCATTCCGGCCTTCCATTCAGGCCGCGGATTCGCGCTTGGCGCCGTCCTGCAGGACGTCCGTCCTCAGTGAAAGTCCCGCGACTGCGAGGCCAGAGCCATCAGGCGGTCGTCGAGGCATTCGAGTTCCTTGGCGAGGACGTGGACGACCGAGCCGGCGCGTTCGACCGTGCCCCTCGCCAGGATCACCGTGCCGTGCCGCGCGGCTGCGCGGTTGGCTTCGAAGACTTTGGGGCGGACGATCAGGTTGGCGACGCCGCCTTCGTCCTCCAAGGTGATGAAGACGACGCCCGATGCCGTCGCCGGGCGTTGGCGGACGAGGACCAGGCCGGCAACGCTGCACGGGGTGCCGTGGGCGAGGCGCTCTTCGTCGGCGAGTTCGGCGGTGGCGATCACGCCTTGGGTGGCGAGTTCCTCGCGCAGGAAGGCCATGGGGTGCGAAGCGAGCGACAGGCCCAGGGCGGAGTAGTCGTGCAGGACGCGGTCGAGGGGGCCGACCTCGGGTAGCAGCGGGTCCGCGCCGTCGGAGCCGTCGCTGGCGATGGGGGCGGCGCTGGCGGAGGGCGAGTCGACCAGCGCTTCCTGCTCGTAGACGTCCCACAGGGTCGGCGCGCCGCCGCCGGTGTCGTGGGCGCGTTCGTCGAGGGCGCGCACGGCCCACAGGGCGCGTTGGCGGTCGAGGCCGAGGGAGGCGAAGGCGTCGGCGTAGGCGAGTTGGCGCAGGCCGGTGGCGCTGGCGCCGCTCTCGCGCCACAGCTCTTCGATCGAGGCGAAGGGGACGGCCGCGTGCTCGAGGGACCGCGCGGCGCGCCTGCGGGTGACCGCGCGCTCGATGCGCTCGGCGTCGGCCGAGTTCAGGCCGCGCACCAATCGCAGGCCCAGGCGAACGGCCGAGCCGCCGCGGCGCTCGTCGGCGGGCGTTCCGGGCTCCTCGCCCTCCAAACGGCAATCCACGCCGCTGAACGACACGTCCACCGGGCGCACGTCGACGCCATGCTCGCGGGCGTCGGTGACGATCTGCGCCGGGGCGTAGAAGCCCATGGGTTGGCTGTTGATCAGGGCGGCGGCGAAGGCGGCGGGGTGCCAGCGCTTGAGCCAGCTCGACACGTAGACGATCAGGGCGAAGCTGGCGGCGTGGGATTCGGGGAAGCCGTACTCGCTGAAGCCGTGGAGCTGGCGGATGAAGCGCTCGGCGAAGTCGGCGCCGTAGCCGTTCGCCAGCAGGTTGACCTTCAGCTTGGCGGTCATCTCCTCCAGCTTGGTCGTCTTGCGCTTCCAGGCCGCCATGGCGCGCCGCAGCCGATCCGCCTCGCCGGGGGTGAAGCCGCCGGCGACCATCGCCATGGCCATGGCCTGCTCCTGGAACAGGGGCACGCCGAGGGTCTTGCCGAGCACGCGCTCGACCTCGGGTCCAGGGTACTCGATCGGCTCCTCGCCGCTGCGCCGCCGCAGGTAGGGGTGGACCATGTCGCCCTGGATCGGGCCGGGGCGCACGATCGCGACCTCGATCACCAGGTCGTAGAAGCAGCGCGGCCGCAGGCGCGGCAGCATCGTCATCTGCGCGCGGGACTCGATCTGGAACACGCCCACCGTGTCGGCGGCGCAGACCATGTCGTAGACCTCGGGGTCCTCGGCGGGGACCGTGTGCAGGGCCAGGGGGCGGCCGGCGCGGGCCGAACCGCCGGCGGCGTCGACGAGGTCGAAGGCCTTCTGCACGCAGGTCAGCATCCCGAGGGCCAGCACGTCGACCTTGAGGATGCCCAGGGCCTCGATGTCGTCCTTGTCCCACTCGATCACCGTGCGGTCCTCCATGGCCGCGTTCTCGATCGGCACCAGCTCCGAGAGCAGCCCCTCGGTCATCACGAAGCCGCCCACGTGCTGCGAGAGATGGCGCGGGAAGCCGAGCAGCTCCCCCACCAGTTGGAACGTGCGCCGCAGGGTCGGCTCGGCGGGATCCAGGCCCATGGCGCGCACGCGCTCCTCGCGGCCGACCTCCTCGTGCCACCAGTCCACGTCCTTGGCCAAACGGTCGATCAGGTCCAGGGACAGACCCACGACCTTGCCCACCTCGCGGATCGCGCTGCGCGAGCGGTAGGTGATCACCACCGCGGTCAGGCCGCAGCGCTCGCGGCCGTACTTGGCGTAGAGGTACTGGATCACCTCCTCGCGGCGCTCGTGCTCGAAGTCCACGTCGATGTCGGGCGGCTCGCCGCGCTCCTTGGACACGAAGCGCTCGAACAAGAGGTCGATGCGCGCGGGGTCCACCGAGGTCACGCCCAGGCAGTAGCACACCGCCGAGTTGGCCGCCGCCCCGCGCCCCTGGCACAGGATCCCGCGCGAGCGGGCGAAGCGCACCAGGTCGTAGACGGTCAAGAAGTACGGCGCGTAGCCGAGGTCACGAATCAGCTCGAACTCGTGCTCGATATTCGCGCGCACCTTGTCGGGCAGGCCGCCGGGATAGCGCTCGGCGGCGCCCTCGAAGGTGCGCGCGATCAGGCTCTGCATCGGCGTGCAGCCCTCGTCGACGACCTCGTGGGGGTAGTCGTAGCTGAGCTGGTCCAGGCTGAAGCCGCCGGCGCGCTCGGCGATCTCGAGGCTGCGGTCGAGGGCCTGCGGGTACGGCTCGAACAGGCGCCCCATGGCCTCGGGCGGCTTCAAGTGCCGCTCGGCGTTGGGGAACAGGCGCAGGCCCGCGGCGTCGAGGGTGCAGCCGTGGCGGATGCAAGTCAGAACGTCCTGCAGCTCGCGCCGCTCGCGCGCGTGGTAGTGCACGTCGCCGGTGGCGACCAGGGGCACCGCCAGCCGCTCGGACAGGCGCGCGAGCCGTGCGAGGTGGTGGCGGTCGTCGGGCCCGTAGAGCGCGCGCGCGGCGATCGACAGGCGGTCGTCGTCGAAGGCCTCGCGCAGGTCGGTCACCAGGCGCGCGAAGGCCGCGTCCGGCGGCTGGGCGTGGCCGGCGACGGTGGGCGGCACGCAGATCGCGAGCAGCCCGCAGGCGTGGTCCATGAGGTCCGCGCGTCCCAGTGAGCACGAGCCCTTGGTCGCGCGCCGCTTGCCGAGGGTCAACAGGCGACACAGGCTCCCGTAGCTGGCCAGGTCGGTCGGGTAGACCAACACCGACGCGGGCCGATCGCCGGGGCCGTCGGGCGCCAGGTCCGGGTCGCCGTCGCGGTCGAAGGTCAGCCGGCAGCCGACGCGGTAGGCGAAGCCCAGCTCCTTCGCGGCCACGTGCCCGCGCACCACGCCGGCCAGGGAGTTGGTGTCGGTGATCCCGATCGCCGCCTGGCCCAGCTCGGAGGCCCGCTGCACCAGCTCCTCCGGGTGGCTGGCGCCGGCGAGGAAGGTGAAGTTGCTGGAGACCTCGAGCTCCGCGTAGGCCCGCGCCGCCCGGCGGCGGGCGCCCAGGGCCACCCTCTCGGAGCCCTCGCGGAAGCGCTGGCGCGGGTGCTGGACGAGCTTGGGGGCGGGCTGTTCGGGGGGCATCGGGGGGACTCCCCGGGGTGGCCGGCTCCGCATGGTAGGGTTTTGTTCGCCATGCGGGGGACGCGCCGTCGACGAGATCGTGGTCGCCAGCGGCGGCGAGAACGTCTACGAGCAGGGCGGCGTGGGGGACGTGACGGCCGACGGCCTGCCCGACGTGGTCATCTCGCAGAACTCGCCCTCGGCCCTGCGGGTCTTCCCCGGTGACGGCGCCGGCGGCCTGGGCACCGAGAGCTTCCTGAGCCTGCCGGGGGCCCCCAGCCCCCTGGCCCTGTTCGACCTCGACGCCGACGGCGTCGCCGACGTGGTGCTGACCGACGTCGCGGCGGCCCAGGTCCACGTGGTGCGCGCCGATGGCCTCGGCGGACTGAGCGCCACGGTCACCTGGCCGACCTCGGACGTGCCGCGCTCGATCGCGGCGACCGGCTTCGACGGGGATGGCCTCGGCGACGTGGCGGTCGGCGACTAACGGGCGGAGCGGCCGAGCTGCTCGTCAACGACGGCAGCCTCGGCTTCGCCCAGCGCCAGCGCTTCGCGGCCCGACTGTGGACCACCGGTGTGGCGGTCGGGGACCTCGACGGCGACGCCCACCCGGACCTGGCCGTGACCAACGCCCACACGAACTCGGACTCGATCACTGCCTACCGCGGCAGCTCGCAGGTCAGCCTCTGGACCGACCAGGGCTCGGCCCTCGGGGGCCAGCTGGGCGATTGGTGCCGGCCGCGACGCTCCTGATCCCCCTGCCGACCTCGGCCGGCGGCCTCGCCGCAATCCATGGCAACTGGTCCGTCGGCATCTCGCCCGGCACCGAGCTCTGGCTCCAGTCCTGGATCGTCGACCCCAGCGGGCCCCAGGGCTTCGCCGCCAGCAACGGCCTGCTCTGCAAGGCTCCCTGAGCCAGGCGTGCGCGGACGCAGCGCGGCCCCGGCATCTTCCCCTGGAGAAGAGGTGCGCCGAATGGAGGACATACCCGCGCACTCCACGTCAGTCCGCCCGTTCTCGATCCGATGAGAAGGGGCGTCGGGAGCGGCCGACGACCGCATGGCATCCCAACCCAACCAGCTCCCGGTACCGCAGCGG
Source organism: Engelhardtia mirabilis (assembly GCA_007751255.1). Lineage (GTDB taxonomy): Bacteria > Planctomycetota > UBA1135 > UBA1135 > Engelhardtia > Engelhardtia mirabilis. The sequence goes on along the minus strand of CP036296.1, from coordinate 1,254,474 downwards.
CCCAGGTGGTACTCGCTCTACATCGGGCTGGCGGCCTTGGACGTCCTGGCGATGCTCGGCGCCCTGTACCTGGGCTACGTGCTCGATTCGAGCTTCCACGCATCGGTCCTGCACAACCGCGAGTGGTCCGATCGCCAGGAGCGCTATTCCATCCTCAACGGACTCGCTGCCCGGGTGGCGATGCCGGGGAACGACATCTTCGAGACTGGCGACGTCGAAGCGGCCAGGACCGCGCGTGATCGAGCGCGGGCAGACTTCGACGCTGTCCTGGAACGCGTGCGAGCGGACCTCGAGCGGAACACCGCCCCCGATGCACAGGTGGAACTGCTGCCCGAAGTCGACGCCGTCGGCGAGCGGATCTCCGACGTCCTCGAGCTGCAGACCGAGACGTTCGAGCTGCTCGAGCAGGGCCGGCGCAACGACGCGGCCGCCAACATGGCCGGAATGGACCGATCACTGGCCGAGGTCGTCGCCGCGATCGGCCAGCTGGGGGCGAAGACGCGCGCCATCCAACGCCGCGAGTTGGGGCACCAGGCGGCCCTCACGAGTCGCATCCGCACCTGCGAGTACGTGCTCGGCTCCACGATCGCGCTGATGCTGATCGGGGTGGTCGTCAGCGGTCACCGCCTGATCAACCGAGGCCAGCGGTCCTCGCAGGCCTTGAAGGCCGCGCTCGACGAGGCACGCAGCCTGTGGAACGTCTTGGACCAACACACCCTCTTCTCGATCGCCGATCCCTCGGGAAAGATCGTCGAGGTCAACGAGGGCTTCTGCCGGATCAGCGGCTATTCGCGCGACGAGCTCGTGGGGCGCGACCACCGGCTGCTGAACTCCGGCCACCACCCGAGCTCGTTCTGGGCCGAGATGTGGGCGACGATCCGCTCGGGCCGGCCCTGGCGGGGCCAGGTCTGCAACCGCGCCAAGGACGGCTCCCTGTATTGGGTCGAGTCGATCAACATCCCCCAGCTCGACGCGCGGGGCGTGCTGACCCACTTCATCTCGCTGCGGGTCGACATCACCGCGTCCAAGCGCGCCGCGGAGGCCCTCGAGGAGGTCAAGTCCGCCCTCGACGCGTCGATCGACTGCGTCTACATGTTCGATGCACGCACGAAGCTCTTCGTCTACGCCAATCGCGGCGTGACCGAGCAGGTCGGGTACGACCACGACGAGCTGCTGCGGATGAGCCCGGTGGCGATCATGCCGGAGTTCGACGAGCAGCAGTTCGAGGCGCTGCTGGGGTCGTTCGACGAGGATGCCGGCGAAGCGCTCGTGATCCGCACCGAGCACGCCCACCGCGATGGGCAGCGCACACCGGTCGAGATCTCGCTCCAACTCGTGCGCGACCTCGGCGCCCATGGGCGCTTCACCGCCATCGTGCGCGACGTCTCCGAACAACTCGCGAACGAGGCACGCCTGATCGCGGCGAAGGACGAGGCCGAGGCCGCGAGCCGCACCAAGAGCGAGTTCCTGGCGAACATGAGCCACGAGATCCGCACGCCGATGACGGCCATCCTGGGCTTCGCGGACCTCTTGAGCTCCGACCGGGAGTTCGTCGACGAGCCTGCCCAAGCGGCCGCGGCCGCGCGCTCGATCCGTACCAACGCCGACCACCTGCTGACGATCATCAACGACATCCTCGACATGTCGAAGATCGAGGCCGGGCGGATGGACCTGGAGTCCATCTCCACCGATCCCCTCGAGCTGTGCGAGAAGCTCGTCTCACTGGTCGCGCCCCGCGCCCACGGCAAGGGCATCGAGCTCGAGCTGCGGATCGATTCGCCCCTCCCCCGACGGATCGAGACCGACCCCACGCGCCTGCGCCAGGTGCTGCTCAACCTCGTGGGCAACGCGATCAAGTTCACGGAGGTCGGCAGCGTCACCCTGGCCCTGAGCTGCGACCGCTGGAACGAGCGGCTGAGCTTCCGGGTGATCGACACGGGCATCGGGATGTCGCCGGAACAGCGCGACACGATCGCGCGCTTCGAGCCCTTCACCCAGGCCGACGCGAGCATGCGGCGACGCTTCGGGGGGACCGGCCTCGGCCTGCGGATCTCCAACTCCCTGGCGCGCCTCTTGGGCGGCGGACTCGAGCTCGACTCGACCGAGGGCGAGGGCACCACCTTCTGCCTGAGCCTGCCCACCGGACCCCTGGAGTCGGCTGCGATGGTCGACCCCTCCGACTCCGTCGCCGCTCCCCTGCCCGCCCACCCTCGCCGAACCGAACGCCCGTCGGCGACGGGCGGCCGTCCGCTGGACGGCGTGCGCCTGTTGATGGCCGAGGACGGCCCGGACAACCAGCGCCTGATCTCCTTCCACCTCAAGCGCGCCGGTGCCGAGGTCACGATCTGCGAGAACGGCTTGATTGCGGTGGAGACGATCGAGGCCCTCGAGCCCGATGAGCTCCCCCACCTGGTCTTGATGGACATGCAGATGCCGATGCTCGACGGCTATGGCGCCACGCGGCGTCTGCGCGAGGGCGGCTTCGAACGGCCGATCCTGGCCCTCACCGCCCACGCGATGGACGGCGACCGCCAGCGCTGCCTCGACGCCGGCTGCGACGACTACCTCAGCAAGCCGATCGACGCAGCGGTGCTGGTCGAGGCCTGCCGGCACTGGCGATCGCTCGCGGTCGACGCGACCTGAGGTCGCGGGACGTCAGCCGAGGTTGCGCCAAAGGAGCGCAACCAGCAGCGCGGCACCGACCACCGGGGCACCGAGGTAGCCCACGGTCTCGATCCGGCGCACCAGGTCCGAATGGACGCGGGCGTCCTGGGGCTCGTGCGGATCGAGGTGCACCTCGCGCGCCTCGCCCAGCTCGAAGCTGCGCCAACTGGTGCCGTAGTGGGCGACGCACTCGTAGCTGCGTCCGTCGAACTCGTAGCGCACCCGCGCGTGACGGGTGGGCACCGACGACTCGGTGTCGGAGTCACGCATCTCGACGCCGACGATGACGCCCGCGACGCTGCGGGAGCGCCGCTCCCAACCGCGCTGCTCGCGCAGGTAGGTGAGCGGTCCGCCGACGGCCAGGAGCAGCCCACCGAGGAGCAGGAAGAGGTCGAACGCGGTCATGGGTCTCGCGGGGGCATCGTCCCGAGGAACCACGGATCTTGAGATGCAACCGCGGCCCGGCTGGCCCGCATCAGCCGAGCTGCAGCGCGAGGGCGTTGGTCAGGGAGACCCCCTGGAGCGCCGCCGCGTCGAGGACGCCACCCTGGGCGTAGAACTGCAGACCCGCCAGGGAGGGGTCGTTGGGCGTGGGCACGCTCGTGGTTGCCTGTCCGGCGCCCGCGGTGATCTGCGGTCCGTTGAGGGGCAGGCTCAGGGTCAGGAAGTAGGGCGGCAGGACGTAGGCCGTGCCGCCAAACAGCGGGAAGGGCGCGGAGCCGGCCGAGAGCAGGACCACCGCGGCGCTCGCACCGAGGCCCTGGGTGACGCTCAGCTTCAGCGGCGCGCCGACGGTCGGACAGGTCGAGGCCGAGAGCTCCGGGACGATGCCGCCCTTGCCGGCCAGGCCGACGCCGAAGCTGGCCGCGAAGCCGCCGCAGGCCGAGCCGAACAGCTCGATGTCCGCCATGGCGTTGGCGGCGCTGACCCCCGTGGTCCCGTCGCCGACCACCAGGTCCACCGGCAGCAGGGATCCGGTCCCGCCCTGGCCGGGGAAGAAGGTGCGCAGCTCGTTGGCCTGGTCGTCCAACACGATCGCGCGCTGCAGGGCCGGGTTCCACACGCCGCCGTCCAGGTCGTTCAGAGTCGACTCGCCCCAGAGCGAGATCGCGAGGCTGGCCGGGTTCACCCGCAGGAAGACCTTGTCGCTGAAGGGCGAGACGCCAGTCAAGGTCAACAGCAAGTCGCCCCCGGGCAGGGGATCGAGGCCGATCGGCCAGGGCGTGGCGTCGACGTCGTAGCTGTTGCAGGAGACGGGCCCGCTGAGCTGGGTTCCCGCGCCGTTCAGCGGGTAGCGGTACACGAGGATGTGTTGAATCGTGTAGCAGGGCGAGCTCGGGAGCAGGCGGAGGGCACCGATCAGGCTGTTGGTCGACGCGTCGTAGGCCAACTGATCCATGACCAGGCTCACGGGCTGGCTGGCCTGGTCCAGCACCGGCTGAATGTTGTCGCCCGCATCGATCAACTTCAGTCCGCCGTTGTCGAAGCAGTAGATGCGCCCGTCCCCCACCGGCGTCAGGCACTTCAAGGCCTGACCGTCGAAGCCCAGGTTGCTGAGCGCGTCGTTGGAATCGAAGGCGTACAGCCGCGGCGAGAACACCCCCAGGGGCGAGTAGGCCGTGTAGGCCAAGAGCCGGTCGCGGTAGGGGTCGTAGGTCACCCATCCGGCGCCGCTGTAGTTCGGGAACAACTGATCGACGACCAGGTCACCGTGGCCCGTGATCGGATTGATGCGGTACAGGGCCGATTGGCCCGCGCTGCCCGGCGCGCGCAGGAGCAGCTCGCCGTCGACGAACGGCCCGGTTTGGGCCACGGCCGGCGACGAGGCACCGAGGACCAGGGCGAGGGCGATCGAGAGGAGCGGGGCGTGGCTGGCGAGTCGAGTCATGGCGTCGATGGTCCTGGGGCGTCGCCCCCCCCTGGGTCGTCGCCCCGTTGCGACTGGAGCGGCGGACTGGGGCGTGGGAGGTTCTGGGGAGGGGGGCCTGTCGGTGCCCGGCTCCCCGAAGAGTCTCCATCCACCGAACGCGGACGGCGTCACCGCCGAATCCCGGATTCTCGAATGCCGGGCCGCCATCCGGCGCCGGGACAGCAGCCGTGGACTTCTCGCCCCGCGGCGCCGGACCCCACTCTCGGCAGATGGCCGTATCACGAGCCCCATCCCCCCCTCCTCCCTGCCCCCGCGACTTCGCGGGCCCCACCCACCGCACCCCAGGAGGCGCATCCATGCAACTCTCCCCCGTCCGCACCGCCCTGCTCGCCATCGCGATCGGGTCGATCTGCCAGGCCCAAGAGACCAACCACCCCAACGCCAGCCTGCTGGTCAACTACCACCAGGCGGGTGCCTTCCCCCTGCAGGCGCTGATGGGCGCCCAGGACCCGGGCCTGTTGACCCTCGAGGGCACGCCTGGCGCCCCCTACTTCGTGCTGGTCGGCAGCGACCTGCGCAGCGGCCTGCCCCTGCCGGGCATCGGGACCCTGCACGTGGACCCCGCCCAGCCCTACGGCACGCTCACCGGAGTTCTCGACGGGGCCGGCCAGGGCCACGTGGCCGTGCCCGCCGGCACGCTGAAGAAGGACTTCGGGTTCACGACCCAGGCCGCGGTCCTCGATCCGGCCAAGGCCTCCGGTCTGCAACTCAGCGGCGCCAGTCGCGTGACCGTGACGAGCACCATTTCGGCCAACGTCGCCCTGTCCATGGGCACCGGCAGCGTGGCCGACGTGCGCGGCTTCCTGGTCGCGAAGACCGCGAGCTCGATCTCCATGGGCAACCTGGTCTTCCAGGTCACGCCCGAGACGGACCTGGCCGGCTTCGAGTCCCTGGCGGACCTGACCGTCGGTGAGTGGCTCGTCGTCGACGGCGAGTTCAACGCCGCCGGCGGCTTCAACGCCAAGGAGATCAACCGCGAGGACGCCGAGTCGACGATCAAGCTGACCGGGCGCGTGCAGGGCATCGGCCCCGCGGGCCTGGCCCTGCTGGGCGTCTCGGTCTACTTCCCCGCCGGTGCGGTCACCTTCAAACAGTTCGCCGACGGCTCCCCAGCCGCCTACTCCGACCTGGCCGAGGGCATGGTGATCCAGGTCGAGCTGCCGATCGGCATCGAGCTGTATCCCTACGCGACCGACACGACCCTGAACGTGCCCACCGAGCCGGAGCCCGAGCCGGAGCCCGAACCGGAACCCGAGCGCGAGCCGGAGCCCGAGTCCCCGCCGCCGCCGCCCTTCTGTAGCTGAGGTCGGCGACGACCCGGCGCGGCCCCTCGCCGCGCCGGGTGGTTCGCGCCGCGCGGAACCGAGAGCTCGCCGGTCACATCGAGAATCACCGCCGGAAGCGCCGCGGCGCGGATCTCGAAGCTCTCGAGGCGCTGCACGATCTCTCCGCCGTCGGCGCCCTCGAAGCGGCACTCGAGGGCCTAGGTGCCCGGCGCGCGAGTCCGGACCCGCAGCCCGGACATCCTGCCCGTGGCCAGGTCGTAGCCCGCGGCGGAGACGATCGCGTCGGCTTCGCCCTGCGCCGGGCGCAGCTCGACCAGCCCCAGGGGCGGAACCCCGACTGCTACCACCGGCGCCGACGTGTCGAGGGTCAACCGCGCGCTGAACCCGATCGGTCGAATGCCCAGGAGGCAGTCACCGGCCGCGAAGCCGTCGTCGGGGGTGAAGGCGGCGGTCCACTCGTCCACGCGAGTCGCGGTGCGGTCACCCAACAGGAAGTGCGTGATCCGCGGCGCGCCGCCCGAGAGCTGCGACCCATCCAACGCGCTGAGCGTCACGTTCATCTGCCCGCCACAGTTGGCCAGGACCTGGTCGAGCGTCGCGGCGAAGCGCAGATGGACGGATACGGCGACGCGCTCCGCAGCGGGCGCGGCCTCGACCCACAACACGACTTCGCTCCCGGTCGTCGGGCCGAGGTCGAGCTCCTCGGGGTTCAGGAACAGACCGCTGGCGTCGTCCATGCCGATGAACGCGGCTCGATAGCGCCCCGCCGGCATGCCCTCCGCGCCAATCGGAAGCTCGAACCCCTCGGGTGTCTCCACCCACAGACTCTCGGTGATCGACTCGAGCATCCCGCCGCTGCGCTGGTCGACCGGCGGGAGTCGATCGACCGAGTGCACGGCGAGGTGCAATCCACCGAGGGGCGCGCCGGAGCGCAGGATCGGTGCAACGTCGAAGACCTCTTGGAGCTCGATCGCGAAGTCGTCCCCTACCCATGCCTCGGGCTCCACAGGTTCCGGAACGACGAACCGCGCCCACCGATCGTCGGCGCGGACTACGAGGCGCGCGTCCGCAGCGTCGAAGGGCAGGGCCAGGGGTGAGGTCACCGTCGCCCGCAGGCCGCGGTCGATCGCCAGGCCGACGCCAGTTCCACTGCTGAGCGGCGGCGAGAGATCGACGGGACTCTGCCACTCGTCGCCCGCGCCATCCACGACCCGTGCTGGCAGGGGCCGGCCGCGGTGGAGCTCCACCGGAGACTGGGCTGCGATCCCCTTTCAGGTGCCGTCCAACTCGAGGTAGCTGCAATCGACGCCTTCAATCCGGATGCCGACAACGAGCACTGGAGCGTCGATCGCCAAGTCGGCCGGTGGGCGGGCGAGACCGTCCACTATTTCGATACACCCCAGCTCGCCCGCGGGTTTGCCGAGCAGGATTTCGCCGTTCCCGCGCAGGACCTCGGTCGAGGCCACGCGGTGTTCCAGCGCCTCGGTTGCGCCATCCCGCCCCTCGGACACCCGTGCAAGGGCGCTCCGAGGCATAGGACCCAAGCCTGGTCCGGTTCCGGCATCCAATCGGGGCCTCAGTCCGGACCGAGCCTCGGCCCCTGTCAGGCGCTCGAGACGACTGCCGAACTATTTGGTGATTTCGCCGACGAATCCGGATCCCCATCACGTTGAGACCATCGCCCGAACTCTCCAACGGAGTTCGTCGACCGGACTTTGTCTTCCGTGGCTCAAATCTTCTTTCGAGAACTCGCTATGCCCAGGAGCCTGATCACCCTCCTCATTGTCGCCGCAGCGTGGATGTCCCCCAGCTCGGCCCAGAATCAACCGCCGCCTGCCCCAGGGACACTGCTCCAGATTCCCCTGACAGGCTGCAAGGAGATGGCAGAGGGACTCGTCGGGATCGCGGGCGGCGACTACCTGTTCACGACGGACAGCTACACCAACACCAACAAGCTCGGTTCGGCGTCGTTCTCGGGCGACAAGCCGGCGCTCACGCTGTACACCCTCACCTTCGCCGCCGCGTTCCCCGAGATCACCGAACTCTACGCCGCGGGCAACCCGGCCAAGGCAGAGGGGTATACCCAGGGCGCGATCAAGGGCACGATCATCCACGAGCTCATGCATGTCTGCCTCGGAGTTCCGAAGGACGACGAAGGGACCGACTCGACGTCGTGCCTGCACCTCGCGATCGACTCCTCCGCCGCGAAGTTGCTCTGCGAGGCGATCGGCCAGGTCGGTGGCAGCGCGCTCGAGGGGGATCCGCCGCACTGCCTCGACGGGCTCACGGCAGCCCAGCAGGGGCAGATCGAAGCGATGTGTAAGAAGATCGCCCTGCTCTCCGAGAAGTGGAATGAGCCTGCGAACAAGGAGAAGGCCGAGGACTGCATCGACAACCACGATCTGGCCGAGCTCCTGGAGTTGAACTGCGACGACGACCCGTCGAACGATGTCGACCCGGCTGCCTGCCAGGTCAGCTAGCCCGACATGCCGACAGGGGGCTGGCCCGAGAACGTCAGCCCGGTTGCGGACTGCGGTCATTGCGACATCGATTGCCAAGGGGGCCAGGAGTGAACAAATCTCGAATCGGTCTCGGTTGGAACCCGCCGCCCCACTCCTCGAGCGGAACGGCGCGGGCAGGCGTCGTCGGGGCCGCCCTCTTCGCGGTGGCCTCAGCCCTCGTCCTATCGGAGTTCGGAGTTCGGACGGAAGACGACTCTTCGCCGAGTGCGAGGCCTCCGCTCGAGTCCTCCGAGCCTCCGACGGAGTGGACCGCCCCGAGTCGGACGCCCTCGGGCGAAGCCGCGCCCGAGGGCGCGCTCCGCGTGCTGCACTCGCCGAACATCACCCGCGAGGTCCGCTACGCTCAGGGTGAGCGTCAGATCGTGCTGTGGAGTCGGGAACTCGACCCCGCGACCGACGAGTGGTTCGAGTCCTCGGTGACCTGCTCGGTCAGCTTCGACCTCGGAGAGATCCGCACCCAGCTCGGCAACCGCCTGATCGTTCCCGGGACGGCTCGCAACGGGGATACGGTCATCGAGCTGTGGACGATCCCCGGCTGGACGGGTGGCTGGGACGTCACGTCTCAGGTTCCATCAACTCCGCTCGGAGTCCCCAACCCATCGTCATCCCTTCAAGTCTCGATCGGGATCGTCGGCGGTGGATCCTTCGTGCCACCCCAGGGTCGTTCCGCGCGACCGCCGATCGTCCGCGAGGAGGTCTACCGCGGATCCGGACTGGGCTCGGCCGACTTCATCGCCTTCGACCCCTTCGGCCGGTTCATCCACGTCCTGTCCCAGAGTCCGCCCGCGATCTTCGCCCTGGACCTCTCCGTCGACGGCGCCTCGCCGATCGAGGTCGCCGGGCCCTCCGACCTGATCGGGCTCGACTCGGCCCGATCCATCGTGCCACGCACCCATCTCGACTATGGGCGGGTCTACCTGCTCCACCATGTCGGCCTGTTTCCAGGGACCGACGAGTTGCTCAAGAGCGTGATCTACGACCCGGATGACGACGGGATCTTCGACTCGTTCCAGTCCCTGGATGCGGTCCAGTTCGAAACGGCCTTTCCTCCGAACTCGCTCGACTACTCGGGCTTCGCTTGGTGGTGGGTCGACTGAGTGCCGGCGCTGGAGTGTCCGCGGACGCTGGATGCGTGGCGCGTTCTCCCGGTTGAACAAGCCCTGTTCTCAGCCGGGGATCGAAGGTGGCCGCGCGCGGTGACCTGCGCGCCTCGACTTCAGAACTCGCCGGTCACATCGAGAACCACCGCTGGAAGCGTCGCGGCGGCGATCTCGAAGCTCTCGAGGTGCTGCACGATCTCTCGTCCACCGGTGCCCTCGAAGCGGCACTCGAGGATGTAGGTCCCCGGCGCGCGCGTGCGGATCCGAAGCCCGGTCATCCTGCCCGTTGCCAGGTCGTAGCCCGCGGCGGGGACGAGGGCGTCAGGGACGACTTCGCCATCGCGCAGGAGGTCGGCGCTGCGCAGCGATCCCATCGGAAGGTGAAGCGGGCGAACACCAAGGGGCTCGGCCAGGTCCGGATCCAGCTCGAGCTCTTGGTGCTACTGCTGTCAGCCCTGCTCGCGGCTGTGGAGTTCCTGGGCTGACAGGGCCAGCCGCTCGCCCCCGAAGCAGCGACCACAGGACTGGGTTCGGCCCGCGCGCCCGCAGTCTCCACCGATCGGGTGACGGCTCCTGAGGCGCTGGTGAGCAGCGCTGGCGCCCTCGTCGCCGGGCACTAGACTCGCGAGTCCCGACACAAGCCCGCCAGACGCCCATGCTCCAGCTCCTCTCGCGCTCCATGTTCGCCCTCGCCCTGTGCTGCCTGCCGCTCGCCGCCCAGGTCGAGTACCCGCGCCAGGTCCCCGACGACGCGGCCTTCACCGCCACCCTCGAGGCGCTCAAGGCCGGCATGGAAGACGGCTTTGCCAGCCTGCGCGGCGCGCGCCTGGCCGAGGAGTCCTGGGAGCCGGTCCTGCCGGCCGGGATGGCCAATGACGACACGCGGGATCCCACCAAGCGCCGGCACACCTTCAGCCGGTTCAGCACCGTCAACCTCTGGGTGATCAAGCTGAGCTTTCGGAGGACCTACAGGCCGAGCGAGGCAGAGATCGCGTCCCTCGAGGCTGACTACCAGAAGCTCGGCGCGGTGATGTCCGCTGCCGCGGGGGACTGGGGGCTGGAGACCAGCACCACCTCGAGCAACGCCAAGGCCACCGACCTGATTCGGCCGACGGAGGAAGAGCGGCCGCCCTTCATCCGCGTCCTCTTGACCCGGGGTGAGAGCTGGGGCGAGGAAGGCTGGTGGGAGCTGCGGCTGATCGCCAACACCCGCCTGGCCGAAGAGCTGCCGGCTTGGATTGCGCACGAGCCGTCGAGCTTCCGAGGTGTTCCCACGGACGCCGGCTTCACCGCCGCGGTCGAGGCCATCCTGGCCGGGATCTACACGGGGCTCGAGCCCATCAAGGGTCTGGTCTCGCCCCGCGAGCTCTCCGACCGCCAGGCAGGTGCCCCGACCTGGAGCCTGATGCCGCTCGAGGGGCTGCCCAAGGACCCGGAGGGCTGGGCCCATCACATGACGGACTTCGGGTCCTATGTGAACGCGACCTACAGCTTCGCGGAGGTCGTCAACCCGACCGACGAGCAGCGCGCCGAGCTCGACGCGCGGTTCGAGGGGTTCGCCGGCATCCTGGAGGCCCACGCCCGGGGCTGGGTGGTGGAAGGCGGCGTCCAGGCCGACTCGTTGCGGCCCGAGGGCTCGCGCTGCCTCTACCTGTCGCCGGGCCCGGGCATGCGGGCCGAGCAGTCCGACGGCACGTGGCTGCCGCACATCAGCCTCTGCCTCAGCAAGGACCCGTCCGGCTACGACATGGACACCCACGAGCCGAGCGACATCGAGCGCTGGAGCTTGTATCTCGACTGCACGGCCTTGGGCTCGCCGCGGCCCGGAGACGGCAGGGCGGACTGGATCGCCGACCTCCTGGACCCGGTCGAGCTGCCGCCGGTGCCGGCCGAGCTCGAGCGCGTCGTGCTCGAGCTCGTCGCCGACGCTCCGTCGGGCTTCGCGGGCCACGCGACGCCCGAGCTCCAAGGCGAGGTCGACCTGGCCACCTACGTGCGCGCGCTCGACGACCCGATCCTGCCCTACTCCGGCCCGCGCCAGGCGCTGACCACGCACCTGCAGACGGGGCCGGACCCGGCGGTGCTGCGCGACTACCTCTGGACCGTCGAGGACGACTGGCACTCGGAGGCTTCCGTGCGGCTGGGCCTCCTGACCGTGCCGGACGTGGACGCGGCCGCGCGCTTCACCGCGGACCAGTGGATGGACGCGGTGATCGAGCGCCTGGGCGTCGCCCTCGACGGCTGGCGCGTGCGCGTCGAGGACCTGCCCGGCGGCAAGGAGGACTTCCAGGTGCGGCTCGCGACCTTCGACGGCCTGCGCCCCGATGGCCATCCGGTCTGGGTCTACGTCGATCGCATGGTCTACCCGGTCAGCGTCCCTGGCCAGCCCGAGGGCGACCTCTATCAGCTGGCCCTCTACATCGCGACCGATCACGAGGCGACCGTGGGCCAGGATCTCCTCGGTCGCTGGAACGCGGCCGTCGCCGCCGGCGAGCAGCCGTTGGTCTCGGTGCTCGAGGTGCTCGGCGACCCCCTGGCCGGCAGGGTCCAGCCCAGCGATCGCTTCGTGTCCGAGGGCGGCCGACCGATCGACCTGCTCGGGCTGTTCGGTGGCGACGGCTCGTCCGAGCTGCGCTACGACCTGGTCCGCGACGGTCGCTACACCGAGCTCGTGCTGACGCCGCCGCGCCTGTCGCTCGCGCGCTGGGCCGAGCTCCGTGCAGCGGAGGTCGCGGGCGAGCTCCCACCCGCGGCCCTGGCCGTGTGCGGTGGCCGCCTGGACCTGGACGAGGTCGGGGCGCTCCTGCGCGAGCTGGTCGCCGCGGGTGAGGTCGACTTCGCCACCCTGCCGCCGACCTTCGCCAAGCGGCTCGAGCTCGAGACCAACCGGCAGCTCTTGACCGCGCGCTTCGTGCTGTGGGGCTCGGACACGGCCGCCACCAAGGGGCTGGTCGAGACCGTGCGGGCTGGCCTGGCTGCGACCTTCGGCAGCGGCTGGTTCCTGGAGGACACGACCCGCAACACCGGCCCGGTGTACGACCCCTACGCGCGCCAGACCCACTGGTTCGCGCGGCCCGAGGGCCCCCAGGGCATGCACCCCTGGGTCGAGCTGGTCGAGTATCAGCGCGACAGCCAGGCCTTCCTCGCCCTCGAGGTGCACGCCTTCACCGCAGCCCACCGCGCGGCCCACGCCGAGGTCCCTGACGGGCTTTGGTTCGAGGGCCTGGCGGGGAACTGCGAGAACGGGAGCGGCGTGGCCTGGTGCTACCGCGAACAGGTCAGCTTCGAAGGCCCCTTCGTGGGCGGACTGCCCAGCGGCGTCGGCCGTCACCTGTACCCAGGCGACAAGGCGATGGCGGGGGTGCGCTACGCGGCCGGTCGCTTGGAGCTGATCGGCCACAAGCAGCCGCCCCCGGCGCCGGTGGTCGCCTCGGTCGGCGAGGCGCGCAGCACTTGGTTCACAGACGGCTTCTTCGACCAGTCCCAGGACTCGGTGGAGGACGGCTGGCACGAGCAGGTCGCCTCCGAGTACGGCGACCTGTTCAAGTGGTGGGACCACGACGGCGAGACGGCCTTCCCCACGGGGGACAGTGCCCCGCAGAAGGCGACCTACTCGAGCCGCGTCTGCGGAGGCTGTGGGGGCGACGGCTGGGTCGACACCTCGGCCTTCGTCGACGACTACGACGTCTCCTCGACGGCAACGAGCACGGGCCTCTGGATGAAGGGCTACGACGCGGTGGAGACCTACAAGCGCAAGCGGCGCGTCTACAGCTCCGAGGCCTGCTCACGCTGCGCGGGCACGGGTCGGGAATACTACTGAGTCGCGGGGGGAGGGCATGAACTGCGATGAACAGCGTCATGCTCGGTACTTCAAGATCCCTTCGAGACGGGTCTCGATCGGATGGTCAACGTGGTGAACCTGATGAAGCTCCAGCTCCTCCACCGCCTCACCTACCGACGCACGAACCAAGGGAACCTGCACGTACGCGGCTACAAGGAGGAGGGCGCGATCACCACGCCGTTCGACATGACGGTCCTCAACGACATGGACCGCTTCCACCTGGCCATGGACGTCGTCGAGCGCGTGCCGACCCTGCGCGCCGACGGGGCGGACAGCCTGGCCGAGCACGAGCGGTACATTCGCCAGGAGGGCGTGGACCTGCCGTCGATTCGAGACTGGCGCTGGGGCGACTGAAGGGGCGCGGGATCGGGCTCGAGCACCCGCGACACGCGCGACTCAGAGCTCGCCAGTCACGTCGAGCACCACCGCCGGCAGCACCGCAGCGGAGATCTCGAAGGACTCCAAGCGCTGAACGACGTCCCGCCCGTCCGCGCCCTCGAAGCGGCACTCCACGGCGTAGGTCCCCGGCTCGCGGGTCCTGAACCGCAGCCCGGTCATCCGGCCCGTGGCGAGGTCGTAGCCGTCCGCGGAGACCATCGTGTCCGGCACGACCTCGCCGTCGCGCAGGAGCTCGGCGCCGCGCAGGGAGCCCGCCGGGAGGCTCAGCGGCTCGCCCTCGTACTCCCACTCCAGCACGCGTGTGAAGCCGGCGACTCGGCCGTACTCCACGACGGTGTTGCGCTGTGCGACGGTGAAGTCCGCCGGCTCGACGAAGCCACCGCCTCCGTGGCTCGGGAGGTCGTAGTCGCCGTAGGCCAGGACGTAGCTCGCGCTCTCGCCGGAGCTGCCGGTCGCCTTGGCCGGGTTGGGGATGCCCACGGGGAGCGGCTCGGACGCGGGCCAGACGCCCGGCGTCCTCGAGCCTGCGTCGGCCTGCGCCGGGCGCAGTTCGACCAGCCCCAGGGGCGGAACCTCGACCACCACCACCGGCGTCGACGGGTCGAAGGTCAGGCGCGTGCTGACCCCGATCGGTCGAATGCCCAGGTGGTAGTCACCGGCCGCGAAGCCGTCGTCGGAGCTGAGGGCGGCGGTCCACTCGTCCACCCGGACCGCCGTGCGCTCGCCCAACAGGAAGTGCGTGGTTCGCGGCGTGCCGTCCAAGAGTTGCGAGCCGTCCGACGCGGTGAGCATCACGTTCATCTGTCCAGCGCAGTCGGCCAGGACCTCGTCGAGGGGCGCGGCGAAGCGCAGGTGGACCGAACCGGCGACCCGGCCCGCGGGGGGCGCGGCCTCGACCCACAGCACGACTTCGCCGCCGGTGGTCGGGCCGACGTCGAACTCCTCGGGGGTCAGGTAGAGGCCGCTCGCGGCGTCCATGCCGACGAACGAGGCTCGGTAGCGTCCCGTCGGCAGGCCGTCAGCACGGATCGACAGCTCGAATCCCTCGAGGGTCTCGACCCATTGGCTCGCGATGATCGATTCGCTGATCCCACCACTTCGCTCGCCGACGGGTAGGAGTCGGTCGACCGCTTGCACGGCGAACTGCAGCCCGTCCAACGGCGCGCTGGCGCGCAGGATCAGCGCGACGTCGAAGACCTCCTCGAGCTCGATTGCGAAGAAGTCCCCGGTCCACGCCTGGGGCGCGACCGGCGCCGGCACCACGAATTGGGCCCAGCGGTCCTCCGTCCGGACCTCCAAGCGCGCGCCCGGCGTATCGAAGGGCAGGGCCAGGGGCGAGGTCACCGTCGCCCGCAGGCCGCGGTACACCGCCAGGCCGACGCCGACTCCGCCGCTGAGCGGAGGCGAGAGGTCGACGGGACCCCGCCACTCGTCGCCCGCTACGTCCGTGACCCGTGCCGGCACGGGCCGCCCGGGGTGAACCTCGACCGGCGACTTGGCCGCGAGCCCCTCCCAAGTGTCGTCCAACTCGAGGTAGGTGTACTCCGTCCCGCCCACCCGCAGGCCGAGAACGAGCACTGGAGCGTCGATCGCCAAGTCGTCGGGCTGGCGGGCGACACCGTCCACGATGTCGATGCGCCGCAGGTCGCCGTCAGGTCCTCCGAGCAGAAGCTCGCCGCTGCCGCGGAGGCCCTCGGTCGAGCCGCGAGCTCGAAAGGTGACCTTGCTGACCGATAGATCGCCGCGCTCGCCCTGGCGCTCGAGGTCGATCTCGGAGCGATTCGCGCTCGCGAAGTCCACCGCCGACAGGTCCGCTCCCCCGGCGACCTCCCCCGTTCCGACGGCCGATCCCGGCAACCCAGCTTCGCGCTCGCGCTCACTCGATTGCCACAGAGCAATCACGATCGCCGCGACCACGGCCCCCACGAGCATGATTCGTCGGTTCATCGATCGTTCCCGTCAGCATCCGGCCGCGCGCGTCCGTCGCTCCGCGCCGGATTCTATCGCGCCGATCTCCGGGCCGTGCTCGCGGAGAGACCAACGAGGGGAGGCTGCCTCGACCGTCACCTCGCGGCGTAACCCTGCGAAGTGTTCATCCCTGAACCCCAATGCGTAGCTACCAACCGGGGCCGGCTGGCCGCACAGGACGAGTTGCAGTTCGGAGCCAAGCGGCTCGCTCGAGACCTCGACCTTGGTCAATTCCGCCAACGGCGCGATCAGGGCGACTTCGAAGGTCGTGTCTACTGCCTCGGGCGGCCGCGCTGCGGGCATTTGGTCGTCGCCGCCGGACACGACGACGAACCCGAGCACGGCGCAGCGGACGAACAGAGCCTGGAATCGGAACAAAATCTGTCTCGGTCTGAATCTCGGTTGGCTGGATCGAAGGCGGGCGCGCGGCTCAGTCGAGGCGATGTGTGTAGCGCAAGATTCGTCGTCGGCTCCGGTCCTCGCTTCAGGGTCCGCCAGAGCCCGGCTGGCGCCCGAGCCACCTGCGGGCAGCTCGATCATCGGTGGCGCGATCGCCAGTGGCGCCGGTCGGGAGCAATCAGCCCTACTCGATCCCGAGTTCTCCCGACGGGCGACCGATTCGGCCGACGCCCGCCACCTCAGTCGGGCTCGACTGCAACGAAGCTGGAAGACGCTGGTTCGCCCGATTTCGCATCGACGCTGGCGCTCCACCCCCTGCCGTCGGGCGAGGTGACGGTGATCTCTGTCGATCCCTCGAAGGTGAACCTGACCAGCATCGTCGTCGTCTCCCCTGACCGCTGGAGTTCGATCAACTCCGACGGATTCTCGAGGCCCCGCCACTCACCGGCCGTGAACTCGGAACGCAGGGTCGCGTCGACGTGGGACTTGGTGATCCCTGGCCCCTCGATCTGAAGCCGAGCTACCGGCATGGCATGCATGTCGAGCGCGACCGTGCCCACCCCGGGCTCCACGGAGAAGTCCACGAGTCTGGAGAGGTACCCATCCGCCGCGACGTAGGCCTGTGCCGCCCCCTCGAGTAGCTCCATCTCCACCCCGCTCGGGCCGACGTCTTCGACTGCTCCAAAGGCCATGTCTGAAGCGGGCTCGCATCCGGGAACCGGCTGACCGACACCGACCAAGCCACCGACCGCCGCACCCGACTGTGAATCGACGAGCCGCAGCGCGATCTGGGCGCGACGGGCCAACGAGCCGCCGACCTGCACGCTCTGCGCTCCCTCGACTAGGACCTCGCCGACCAGATCCAGCCCCTCGATTCGGACCTGGTAGCGACCCTCGATCAGTTCGCCTATCCCGCCCGCAAAGGTTCGAGCGCCATCGAAGCCCAGCAAGGACGTTCTCGAGACCGAATTCGTGGACAGGCCGGGTAGGACTTCGGAATCGCACGCCATGACGGATGCGTAGATCCCCAACACCTCGTTGGAGTCCCGATCGATCAGAAGCGCGTCGCGTGGCAGGTCTGCCGGAAGCCCGTCGAAACGGAACTCGATCCGCCCCCAGGGCGAGCTCTCGGCACTCGCCAGCATGCAGACCTGCGCGGTCGTGAGGACCTCGGGCAGCACGGCGATCTCGATCGGCCGAGCCCGGGTGACGGCCTGTCTTCCACCTGAGCTCATCGAGTCGACGAGGGTCACCGTGAGCTCATAGCTCCCGGGTTCGATCGAACCGATGCGGAGGTTCTCCGTGATCGAGGTCGACAGAGTCCAAGGCGCGCCGCCGCTCGAGGGTTGGCCCCGTACCGTCATCCATCCATCGCCAGGCCAACCGTCTCGTTCACCGCAGTTCGGATCGGGAATGAGCTCCAAGGTGCCCGCTGGGGCCACCTGGACGGGATAGAGCCACGGCCAGTTCTCGGGGATCTCGATGACCTGTGAAAGGCGGTCGGCAACGGCCACGTGGATTCGAACTCGCTCTCGCCTTGCCCTGGCGTCGAGTTCACGCGGCAAGCCGATGACGAAGCTCGAGAGGGGTTCGCCTTGATGCCCCATGTTCGCGACTTCGATTGCAGGCGCGACGAATCCGACGGGGTGAGCCTTCGGCCCTTCGACCGAAGTCAGTCGGAGAGAATCCGCTAGCTCGACCTTGCAGTCCCCATCGACCAGGAACAGGGCGCGCGCGTCGAGCTCCTCGACCATCACGTCCGGCGAATTCGGATCGACGAGCGGATCCATCGGTGCGAACCACTTGCCCGATTCGAGCACGCCCGCGATCCAGACGCCCTCAGCCGCCGCGCTATCGGCAACCTCCGCACGACCGCCCTCTCCAACGTCCGCCAGGTGCCGCGGCTCACTTCCAATGGGACAGCCCAGCCATCCCCAGATCTCCGAACCCGGGCCGAAGGGCGATCGATCCCCGCGGATCACGGCGAACGACAGGGCACCGGCAGCGACGAGGGCGAACCGCTCGTGGGGCTCAGAGCCGCGTTCCAAGGCGATCGAAGCCGTACGGACAACGTCGGCTTCCGTGGTCGATCCGACCATCTGGTTCGCAACGCCGCTCGGCCGGCCAAGATCCATCCCCTTGCGAACAACGACCGCGAGCAGGATCAGGACGAGCGCCAGGACGAAGATCGAGGCGACCCGAGCTCCACCCATACGCCGCGGCTCAACTCGGCAGGAATCGAAGGCGAACATTGCTGGTCTGGCGTGATCGCCACGGAACGAAGGCGACGGTGCAAGCCTAGGTTCTGGACCCGAAGTTCGGCGGCACTTCCTGGAGGCCCGGTCGGAGGCTGCTCGGTGCGGCGACGGCGCTGCTAGTTGCCCTCACGCCCACTCCCCGTGCACGAACCAGCGCGTCCCCGCTCGGAACAGCCAGAGCCAGCGGCCGGCGGAGTCCTGCACGCGGTAGTAGTCGCGGGAGGGTTCCACCCGCGGTTTGCGCGGGGGTGGGGTCGGGGCGTCGAGGGAGGTGTAGTCGATGCGCGTCGGGGCGCGGCGCTCCTCGAGTTCGACGGGCTCGAGCGCGGTCCACCAGGTCTCGGCCAGGCGTTCGGGGCCGAGGGCGCGGACCAGGGCGCGCTCCTCGGCGCGCCAGCGTAGGGCCAGGAGGGCGCCGCTCTCGGGGTCGGTGCGGACCTCCACCGGCTCGGGGCGGAAAAGCACCGCCGAGGGGCGCTCGCCGGCGCCGAGGCTGGCGCGGACCAGGCGCGGGGGCGCGCTGCCCAGGGGCACCGGCCGCGGGCGGAAGGCGCGCTCGGGCAGGTGCGACTCGACGGCCTCGACCAGGTAGGTGGCGCGCGGGCCGAAGCGGCCGGCGTAGGCGTCGAGCAGCTCGCCCAGGGCGCGGTCGATGGCCGGCACCAGGTCCGCGCCCAGGCCGAAGCCGGTGCCCTGGCGCGGGCGCAGGGTCGAGGTGCGCGGGGCGGTCACGCGCAGGCGGTCGACACCGAAGCCCAGGCGCACGCGCTCGAGCTGGGGCTCGATCAGGGCCATCAGGTGCGCGGGGTCGCGACTCGGATGGCTGAGGGCCACCAGCTCGCGGGCGGGCGGCGCGTCGGTGGGGAACAGCTCGACCATCAGCGCCAGGGCGCCGGCGTCCTCGGCCTCGAGCACCGCGCAGAGATCGTCGAGTAGCAGGCGCACGCAGGTCAGCAGGGTCTCGAGGTCGTCGGTGACGCCTTCGAGCTCGCGCTCCACCGAGGGCGGCGGCGCGTAGCGCAGCACCTCGACCGTCTCGGGCCGCGCGCCGAGGGCGCGGTCGATGGCGGCGAGCAGCGGCTCGCCGAAGCGCGTGGCGAGCTGCGCGCGCGACAGATCGAGGCACTGGCCGACGTTGGCCAACTCCAGCTCGTGCAGGCCGGCGAGGATCCTGGGTGCGAGGTCGAGGGCTTCGAGGGGCAGAGGCTCCAGGGCCGCGCGCTCGCAGCCGCTGGCCACCTGCGCCAGTGCCTGCGGTCCGAAGCGCGCCACCGCCCGCGCCGCCGCCGCCGTCCCGGCCACCGCCGCGCGCGCGCCGAAGCCGAAGGCGCGCACGTGCCCCACCGCCGCCTCGAGCAGCGGGCGCTCGCCGCCGAACAGCCGCTCGCAACCGGCCACGTCGAGCAACAGCCCGTCCGGCGGCCGCGCCGCCACGCGCGGGGTGAAGCGCCACAACTCGCGCCCCAACGCCGCGAGGGCCGCCGCCTCGCGCTCGGGCTCGTGGGCTTCGACGTGGCAGTCGGTCCCCGCCAAGAGCGCCCGCGCCCCGGCCACGGTCATGCCCGGGCGCACGCCGCAGCGCCCGGCGACGCCGCAACAACGCGCCACCAGGCTGCGCTCGGCGACGGTCTCGACCAGCAGGATCGCGAGGTCGGGCGATCCCTCGCGCCGCCCGCTCTTCAGCCGCCTGCGAACGCGCTCGACGGACCAGTGCGGCAGATGGATCGCGAGCCAGCGGGTGAGCTTGGGGACAGACACCGTGGGGAGGGGTTGGAGGGCGAACGGGACCGTCGCGGGGACCGGGCCTCCTCCCCGGGGCGGCCCCCGGACCCGATCCGCCTGACCGGCCGATGGTAGGCTTTTGTTAGCGTCGCGGCGGCGCCGAGATGGAGGCCCCCCACCCGCCGCGCGCCCTCCGACGCAAGCCCTTGGTCCGAAAGGCCCTGGGGTCGATCCCGCGCCCGCCGCGAGGGTCCGCGGGCGGGGCTTCGCAAGTCGTGCGGGGCGGCGCGCTCGGCAAGGGCCGGGGTCGCGCCGGCGCCGCGGTCAGACGTCGTCCGGGACCCGGTAGCTCGTGCTGCGCCCCGCCCCCTCGTTGCGGGCGAGGAGACCGCGCTCCAGGAGGTCTCGAATGTCTCGCTGCGCCGTGTCGGCGGAGCACTTCGCGAGCTTGGCGTACTTGGACGACGTCAGCTTGCCCTCGAAGACGTCGAGGACCCGCTCGAGGACCCTCCGCTGGCGCTGGTTCAGGGACCGGTCGCCCACTCGCTGCCAGAGCCGGCCCTTGCGCAGGACGCGCTCGAGGGTCCCGTCGGACGCCGCGATGGCCCGCTCGAGGATGTCGAGGAACCACTCGAGCCACGCGGTGACGTCCAGGCCGCCGCGCTGGGCGCGTTCGAGCTCGCGGTAGTAGTCGCCGCGCTCGGCCTCGATCTGCGCCGACAGGCTGTAGAAGCGCTGGCCGGTGCGATCGGCGCGGGCCAGGACCAGGTCGCCGATGGCGCGGGCGATGCGTCCGTTGCCGTCCTCGAAGGGGTGGATCGTGACGAACCACAGGTGGGCGAGGCCCGCGCGGAGCACCGGGTCGACGTCGTCGCCACCCTCGAACCAGTCCAGGAACGCCGCCATCTCGCCCGCCAGCCGATCGGCGGCGGGCGCTTCGAAGTGGACGCGCTCGCGGCCGACGCGCCCGCTGATCACCTGCATCGCCCCGGCCGACTCGGGACGCCAGGCGGCCACGGTGATCGGATCGAGCCCGGAGCGGCCGGTCGGGAAGAGCGCGGCGTGCCAGCCGAACAAGCGCTCGGCCGTCAACGGCCGCGAGAAGTCGCGCGTGGCGTCGAGCATCATCGCGACGACCCCCTCGATCGCCCGACTCGGCCGCGGCAGCCCGGCGAGCTCGAGCCCCAGCCGCTCGGCGAGCGACGAGCGCACCTCGTCGCGGTCGATCGCCTCGCCCTCGATCGCCCAGGACTTCACCACCTCCGTGGCCAGGACCTCCAGGTTGGCCTCGGCGCGCAGGTCGAAGCCGAGGGCCTGCATCCGCCCCAGGTGGACGCCCTGCCGGTGACGGACCGCCGCGAGTCGGTTGGCGAGGGCCTCGGCGCTCCAGGTGAACCGGGGCCAGTCGGGGTGCTGGTGGATGTAGGGCAGGGTGGGGCTCCGGCCCCCGAGTATCGGCGCGCTGCGGCGATTGGGGCCACTAATCGCCGCAGATCCTGCGGCGATTAGGAAGCCCAATCGCCGCAGACGGCCCTAGGCCCGCCCCTGGAGCCGCTGAGGCGGGTCCGGGCCAGGTGGGCATCTCAGGACCCCAGGCTCCCGTTCCGGGCCGAGGTGCCCACGGGCCGATGGCCACGGGGTGTCGCCGGACGCATTTCGGGCGCGCGGTCGGGGCCCCTCCTCGAGATCCCAGGACGCGCGCGCACGCAGGCCCCGTCTATCCCCACAGTCACCCGCGCGAAGCCGGCTTTGCAGCGCACGAGTTCGAGTTCCCAGCGGGGGCGGTCGTTCGGGTCGAGGGGGTCGGTGGTGAGGTCGTCCGGATCCTCGTCGCGGGTGGACACCGCCGCCGACACCGGGCCCCCACGGCGCACGCGCCAGCGGGTGGCGGCGGCGGAGAGTTGGCGTATTTCGTCGGGGGGCTTGGCGAGCAGGCACAGGCCCGAGCCGGCTTCGGCGGCGAGTTGCAGGCGGCGGCTGGCGGGCATGGTCAGGTTCGAGCCGTCGGCTACGACCGCCGCCACCGAGGGGCAGCGCAGGGCTGCGTCCACGGCCCACAACAGGCCCTTGCGGTCGGGCGGGTCGATGAAGAGCGAGCGGTCGAGCAGGGCGCGGGCCGAGGTCGCGCCGCCGGGGCGCGCGCGCGGCGCGTCGCCCAGCTCGAGCTCGAAGCGCGCGCCTTCGAGGGGAGCGGTCGACCGAGTCGCGTCGACACACTTCGCCGCGCACTCCAACAAGCCCCCCTCGCGCGTCAGCGTGCGCGGGTAGGGCCACACGCGCCGGCCGATCCACAGCACCCAACGCTCGTCCCGCGCGCCGCTCGCCTCGAGTTCCCCCTGCGCCGTCAGCGCGCGCCAGGCCAGGTGCGCCAACAGGAACAACGGCGGCGTCCAACCGACCTTCCCGCCGCGGGTGCTCTCCGCACCGGCACCGTGGGCCAGGCGCGGGGTGTCGAGGCCGAGCCACTCGTGCACCGCGCCGCGGGCCAGGCCGCCGCCCACCTCCCCACCAGCCCCCTGGCCGAGCAACCGATCCACCCCCGGCCAGCCGGTGGCCAGGGGCGGGCGCTCGGGACGCTCGGCCCCGCGCTCCAACACGCGGACCTGGCGCACAAGGGACTCGAGGGCGTCTCGGCGGGGCTGCATGGCGCCGAAGGTAGCGTTTTGTTCGGGCCTCGGATTCGGATTCTGTTCCGGTCCGGTGGAGAACCCCGCGCCCGTCCCCCAAGTCCCGCGACGACCCCCACTTCGGACGGCGCCGGCGCCGGGAGTCGCTTCCCGGCGCCGGCTCGGCCACGACGAGCCCCGGGGCTACGGCAGCAACTGCAGCGACGCCGCGTCGCTGACCAGAGTCACCACCGGCGGCCCGGCGGGGTCGAGCACGCAAGCGGCGTGGCTCAACTGCACCCCGACCAGGGCCGGGGACAGGCCCGCCGGCACCTGGACGCCCGCGGTCGCGAAGCCCGATCCGTCGAGGACCCCCAGGGTTCCCGCGAGGGGTCCGCTGCTCGGCTCGGACAGGGTGAGTTGGAAGTAGCCGTCGGCGACCAGCGGGAGCAGGAAGCCGCCCAACGGGATCCCCGGCGAGGTCCCGCTCGCCGAGCCGAGCACGAGGTAGATCAGGCCCGCCGACGCCGCTCCGCCGTCCACGAACAGGTCCTGACGTCCGCCGCTCGCGACCGAGATCGAGTCCGGGCAGGCGAACAGCGGCTCGCCCTGCTGGAGCAGTTGGGTGCGGGTGGACTTGCTGAACGATCCCACCACGCAACGGCCGGAGCTCTGGGCCACGGCGACGCCGAACCCGTTGCCGTCGAGGGCCAGCGGCTCGACCACCTGCTGCTCGGACCACGTGGACCCGACCAGGTCGAAGACGAAGGCCCGACCCGGGCCCGACGACTTGATTCCGCCGACCAGCAAGCGATCGCCCTCGAGGTCGACCGACCAACCGAAGTCGTCGCCCGGCGCGGAGTCCGAGGGCAAGAGCTTCTGCTGCTGGACCCACGCCCCGCCGCTGCGATCGAAGACGAAGGCGGCGCCCGTGTGGCTGGCGCCGATCGCACCCGCACCTCCGCGGTAGGCGCCCACCGCCAGGCGCTCGCCCGACAAGGACACGGACTGGCCGAAGTTGCCCTGCGCGAGCTCGCCCTCGAACTGCTGGGTGAACTGCCACTGCCCCGCCACCCGGTCGTAGAGGCGCACCGAGCCGACGTTGCCCTGCCCGAGGCTCGGCCCCGCGTCGAACCAGGGCGAGCCCACCGCCAGGGTGTCGCCGTCCAAAGTCACGCTGGCGCCGAACTCGGCCGCGCCGGGACTCGGCGGGGCGAAGAGATCCTGGGTCGCGATCCAACCGTTCGGGCCCAGCTCGAACACGTGGGCCGCGTCGTCACCGCCGGCCAAGAGGCGCCCGCCCTCGAGCGCCAGCGAGCGCCCCAACTGCCGGCCGGTGGAGCGCAGCTTCTCGAAGAAGACCGGCTGACCGCCGATCAACTGGTAGACGTAGACCGCCCCGCTGTTCGGAAGCGTCCCACTCTCCATCGGCGCGCCCACGGCCAGCCAACGGCCGTCGACGGCCACGGCCCTCCCGAACCAACTCTGCGGATCGGTCGCCGGACCCGGGACCGTCGCCGTCGGGATCCAGAGACCGCCCGAGCCCGGTCCGAACAGGTTGACGAGGCCAATCTCGCCACTGGGGGCCGGGACGAAGGTGTGGCCGACCGCGATGGTCTGCCCGTCGAAGGCCACGGACTGACCGAGCTGGCTGAACTCGGGCAAGGGGGGCGCGGGCACGAGGTCCTGGGCGATGCACTGGGCCTCGGCGAGGGTCGGACAGGCCGCGAGGGCCACGGGCAAGAGCCATCGGTGGTTGCAAGACATTGGAGCGGTGGGGCTGTGGCGGTTCGATTGACGGCGCGCCGCCGGGAGACCGGAACACCGGCCACCACACTGGTGGCTCGGCGCTTGGGCGCGCGATTCGCCCGTGAGGTGCCCCGCCGCCGAGCGGGTGTTTCAGGTCAATGGGAACTCCTTCCCGGGATCGAGCGGGCGAGTGCGGTCGGCACCCCACCGAGCCCATGGCGCCGTCACCGACTCGCGCCCGCGCCCGGGACCGGCCCCGGATTCCGCCCCTGCCGCGAGATCGGTCGCCACACCTGCGCGCGACGACGGATGGGGTCGTGTTCGACCGACGCCCCCCCAGCAACCCGCCCGACCATGCAGCAGTCCAACTCCGCTCCGACCCTCGCCCTCGTCCTGCTCGCCACCCTCGCCCCCCTCGCCCGCGCCCAGGACTTCAACGGCGACGGGCAGAGCGACCTGGCCGCCGGAGCGCCCTACGAGACCCTCGCCAACCTGAAGCAGGCCGGGACCGTGAGCGTGCTGTACGGCGACGGCGACCGTCAGAACCTCGTCCAACCCGCGACGCAGTGGAACGGCGGGCCCGAGGCCTATGCGAACTTCGGCCAGGCACTCGCCTGGGGGGACTTCGACGGCGACGGCTTCGACGACCTGGCCGTGGCGGCTCCCGCGGCCAGCGTGAACGGCATCGCGGCGGCCGGCGTGGTGACCTTCTTCCGTGGCAGCAAGTTCGGTCTGACCCACGACAAGGGCGACGCGCTGACCCAGGACACCTTCGGCGTCGAGGACGAGGCCGAGGCGTCGGACGGCTTCGGTTGGTCCTTGGCCAGCGGCGACTTCAACGGCGACGGCATCAGCGACTTGGCCGTGGGCGCGCCCTTCGAGGACACGGACTCCATCGACGCCTCAGGCTGCGTGCACGTGCTGCTGGGCCAAGTGAAGGTGGGCCTGACCGGCGACGGCGCGACCTACTACCGCCAGGGCGTCGGCGGCCTGCTCGATCAACGCGAGGTGTGGGACTTCTTCGGCTTCGAACTTGTCGCCGGGGACTTCCGGGGCGACGGCTACGACGACTTGGCGGTGGGCATCCCGCACGAGGACGTGAACAAGGCCGTCGATGCCGGCGCCGTGCAGATCATCCCCTTCTACGGCGGCAAGCTCGACTTCGACAATCAGCAATTCTGGACTCAGGACTCCCCCGGCATCGTCGACGAGACGGAGTACGCCGACAACTTCGGCTGGTCCTTGGCCGCCGGTGACTTCCACTTCCCCGGCCTCAACCAGCCCGACGGCGCCGACGACCTCGCCATCGGCGTGCCCGGCGAGAACCCCGACAAGGTCGAGGACGCGGGCGCCGTGCACGTGCTGTACGGCTTCCCGTCCAAGGGGCTGGTGCACGACTTCAGCACCTTCCTGCACCAGGGCATGAACGGCGCCTGGGGCGAGAAGCTCGAGGTCGGCGACGCCTTCGGCTACTCCCTGGCCGCGCCGGTGCGCGGGGACGGCACCGCTTCCCTCGCCATCGGCGTTCCCTTCGAGGACGTCGGTAGCGCCACCGACGCCGGCGCGGTGCACGTGCTGACCCGCCTGATCCAGACCTTCTGGTTCAACATCTTCGACCTGAGCAGCATCACCATCACCCAGGACTCGGAATACGGTGGGGCCGAGCCTTCCGAGAGCGGCGACCGCTTCGGCTACACCCTCGCGAACTACGGCCTGCCCTACGACGGCGACGACTTCTTCGTCGGCTACTACGAGAACGGGAACCTGGCGATCGGCGCCCCCTTCGAGGACCTGGGGAAGAAGGCCGGGCAGGTGGGGCAGGTCTCCCACGGCTTGCTGCTCGGGGACAGCTACCTGGGTCTCTACAGCTGGCAGGACCAGCTGGATCCGGTCGAGACGCCCGAGAAGGGCGATCGGTTGGGCTACGGGCTGTAGTCAGCGACGGAGGTCGACAGCACGCAGACCGTCGAAACGGGCAGGTCCCGACTCGGAAGCAGCTCCCGCGCGTTCCTGCGGACGCCTGACCCGGAACTCCGCGGAACCGCGCTCCGAACTCTCGCGGAAGTCCGCGCCGCCTGGCCGGCCCAGGCGATCGGCGCGCCTGGAGCCGCAAGCGACGAGGGCCGCGGTGGAGAACTCCCTCCACCGCGGCCCTCGCCGTTCACGGACCCTTGCGACCTCAGCCCCCGAGCGGCACGTCCGCTCCGTCGACGGTGAAGCTGCCGCCGTCGTTGAAGAGGTTGTCGCCGACCAGCGACAGGTTGGCGCCGATGCGCGAGCTCGTCACGGTCATCACGCCGGTGGACGAGTTCCACAGGCCGCCGCCCTCGTTGGAGGCCACGTTCTCGGTGACCGACGAGTCGAGCACGTCGACGAAGCCGGCCCCGGTCAGGTGCAGGCCCCCGCCGTTGCCGGGCGCCGGGCCGGTCTGGTTGCCGTGCAGCCGCACGCGCTCGAGGCTGGTGGTGCCGAGCTTGGCCTCGACGCCCCCGCCGGCCCGTTGGGAGCGGTTGCCGGCGATCGTGACGCCGCTCAGCACCAGCTCGCCCCCGTCGTTCAGCACGCCGCCGCCCGAACCGGCCGCGCCGTCGGCCTCGTTGCCGCTCAAGGTCCCGCCGCTGACAGTCAACAGGCCGCCGTCGTTGAACAGGCCCCCGCCGCCCCGGTCCGCCCCGTCACCGCTGGCGCGGTTGCCGGACACGTCGCAGTCGGTGACCGTCATCGTTCCGACGGCCGAGTTCCACAGGCCGCCGCCCTCGGCCGCGGCCTCGTTGGCCTGCACCGCGGTTCCGGTCACGTCGACCGTGCCGGCGCCGGTCAGGTGCAGGGCGCCGCCGTTGCCCGGGGCCGGACCGCAGCGGTTCATCCACAGCACGCCGCCGTCCACGTCGGTGGTACCGCCGTTGGCCTCGATCCCGCCACCGGCGCGCTGGGCCTCGTTGCCCTCCATGCGCGTGCCGACCACGGTCACGAGCCCGCCGAAGTTGAGCAGGCCGCCGCCGGAACCCGCCGCGCCGTCGGCCGCGTTGCCCGACACCGTGCAGTTCTCGACCCGCAGCTCGCCGCCGTCGTTGAACAGGCCTCCGCCGCCTTGGTCCGAGGCGTCGCCACTGGCCGAGTTGTTCATCACCACGCTGTGACGGACCGTCATCGTGCCGGTCGAGGAGTTCCACAGGCCGCCGCCCTCTGCCCCGGCCCGGTTGCCGATCACGTCCGTCAGCTCGACCGTGACCTGGCCCTCGCCAGTCAGGTGCAGGCCACCACCGTTGCCGGGCGACGCGCCCGTCTCGTTCTGGGAGAGCTCGCAGTTGAAGAGGGTCGTCGTGCCGCCCTTGGCTTCGACGCCGCCACCGGCGCGGTTGGAGCGGTTCGCGCGCAGGATCGACAGCTCGACGCTGACCTGACCGCCATCGTTGAGCAGACCGCCGCCCGAGCCCGAGCCGGTGACGGCGAGGTTGTCGCGGACCAGGGTGCGTCGCACCGTCAGGCTTCCGCCGTCGTTGAAGAGGCCGCCGCCGCCCTGGTCCGCGGCGCTGCCGCGGGCCTCGTTGGAGCGCACTTCCGTGTCGTCGACGGTCATGTTGCCGTCGCTCGAGTTCCACAGTCCGCCGCCCTCGGCCTCGGCCGTGTTGCCGAAGAAGCTGCTGTCCAGCACCCGGACCTGGCCCGCGCCGGTCAGGTGCAAGCCGCCGCCGTTGCCCGGATTCGGCCCGGCAGCGTTGGCCTGCACCAGGGTGCCCGTGAGCTCGGCATCGCCCGCATTGGCTTCGATCGCGCCGCCTGCGCGCTCGGCCGAACAACCTTCGATCGACGAGTCGAGCACTCGCAGCGTGCCACCTTCGTTGAAGATGCCGCCCCCCGAAGCGCCGGCGCCGCTGGCAACGCTGTTCGTGATCGACGAGCGCTGCACGGCGAGGCTCCCGCGGTTGCGGAAGGCGCCACCGCTCTCCCCGACGACGCCACCGCCGGTCACCGTCAGCCCCGCGACGAGCAGCGACGCGCCGGAGGCCACGTCGAAGATCCGGTCGGCGCCGAGGCCGTCGATCGTCGCCCCATTGCCGCGCAGGACCAAGCGCCCGGTGACGTCCAGGTCGCCGGTCGCGGCGCCGTCCTCGCCCGCTCCGGTCAGGGTCAGGGAGTAGACGGCTCCGGGCGCGAGCAGGACCACGCCACCGCCGAGCGCGTTCGATTCCTGAATCGCCGCGCGCAGGGAGCAGTTGCCCGCCGCGTCGGCGCAGATGCCGTCGCCCGGGTTCGCGTCGGGCGTGTCGGCGGTGGTGTTGACCGTGAACTGGGCGAAGGCGGACGCGGGCAGCAGCGCGAGGACCGCGGCGCCGTGCCCGAGGGCAAACAGGCGAGAGGTGGGCATGGAGGAGGCTCCTGGTTCGGGAGACGACCTGCGGATCGCGGGGCGAGCCACTGATCGGAATCGCTGTCCAGAACCGTCGGGCACTTCGCCCTCGGGCAGAACTGGACACAGACGGGTACGGTTCGCCCCCGCTGCCTGGATGCTCCATTCGCCCGGGTCCGACAACAGCGTTCCGTGCGCCACCGTCGGCTGGCGCGAGGACGGTCGGCGCAAGCCCTTGCGGCGCGGGGCACCCGCGAATCGGGCCGTTTGCACCCGAATCGCAGTCAGCCGGCAACGCTAGACTCCGCCCCGTGGACACCCTCTCGCGCCGGCACTGGATCTTCGACCTCGACGGGACCTTGACCGTCGCGATGCACGACTTCGACGCGTTCAAGGGCGCCCACGGCTTGCCGCCGGACGTGCCGATCCTCGAGGCCCTGGACGCCATGGGCGGTCCGCGGGCGGCTTCGCTGCACGTGCGGTTGGCCGATTGGGAGCGCGACGTCGCGGCGCAGTCCATGGCCCAACCTGGAGCGCGGGAGCTGCTCGAGACCCTCGCGGCGCGGGGCGCGCGCATGGGGATCTTGACCCGCAACACGCGCGCCATCGCCCTGGCGACCTTGGAAGCAGCGCGACTCGACGGGTTCTTCACCGAAGCGCTCGTGATCGGTCGCGACGAGGCGCCGCCCAAGCCGGACCCCGCCGGCGCGGTGGCGCTGATGCGACGCTGGGGAGCCGCGGCAGGCGACGCGGTGCTGGTGGGCGACTTCCTCTTCGACCTACAAGCCGGCCGGCGGGCGGGCGCCCACGTGATCTACCTCGATCCCAGCGGCGACTTCCCCCACCGCGCCGAGGCGGATCGCTGCGTCACGAGCCTGATCGAGCTGCTCGAGTCCTGAAGCGCGCGGCAGCCGAGCGGTGCAGCGAGGGCGAAGCTTCAGACCGCTGCGTGCGTCACTCCACGCTCTCGATGGCGAGTCGTCCGCGCTCCACCGAGAGGTAGATCGTGACGGGCGGCACCTCGGCCACACCATCGGTGCTCGGGCCGAGGGCGGTCAAGGCGGCGCGATCGCGGCCGAAGAGGCGATCGGCGAACTGGCGCGGCGGCAGGCGCTTCTCCACGGCCTCGCCCGCCACGAAGCGCTGCTGGTTCGGCGGCAGGAGCACCTCGCGGCCGTGGGTGTCGAGGATCCGCAAGCCGCCGCCGTCGGCGGACTCGATCGAGCCCGAACCATCGAGCAGCGCGCTCGCCTCCGCGTAGCTCCCGTCCCGTGCGAGGCTGATGAAGCGCTGCAGTGACTGCCGAGGCCAGTGCATCCACCACTGGGCGGCGAGGGCGAAGATGGCGAGCGCGATCGCGAGGCCGATCAGGTTCTTCGAGCGAGGGTTCAAGGGCCGACTCCGAGCGAGAGAGGGTGAAAGGGCGTAGCGCGAGGTCGCCTCGGCTCAGTGCGCGCCGACGGCGCCCAGGGTCCCCAAGGCCGACTCCAGCGCGGCATCGTCCACGCCAACCGCGTCCAGCGGACAACCGTAGGTGACGAACAGGATTTGACTGCCCGCGCGCAGGTACCACTGGCGCCAGTAGGCCTCGCCGTCGTCGTAGGCGATCTCGAAGCCGCGGAAGTCGCCGGCGACCACGTCGGCGGTGGGCGCGCCGGCGTCGATGTGTTCCTGCGCGAAGTCACGCAGGTCCGCGTCGGTCACGTCGCCGGGTGCGAAGGCGGCGCTGATCTGCAGGGTGCCGAGCTCGCCCTCGCTGACGATCGTCGCGCAGTCGGGGTCTGAGACCTCGCTCCAACCGGGCGGGATCGACAGCCACCAGGAGCCTTCTTCGCCCTCGAGCAGATCGTTCGATGGCACCTTCACAGGTCCCCCTCTGCCCCGAGTTGCTCCGCGATCGAGCGCGTGGCCGCGATCTCGAGTTCGCCAGTGTGTTTGGTCGTGACCGTCTCGATCAGAGCCAGGAGGCACTCGCGCTCGCAGACGGGATTGTGGCGCACGCCCTTGGGCACCACGTGGAAGTCGCCTTCACCGAGCACCACCCGGCGATCCTCGTACTCGATCACCAGCTCGCCAGCGAGCACGAGGAACAGCTCGTCCTCGTGCTCGTGGGCGTGCCAGGCCAGCTCGCCCTGGACCTTCGCCACCTTGACGTACTGGTCGTTCACGCGACCGACGACCTTGGGGGACCAGAGCTCGCGCAACTGCTGCGCCTCGCGCCTGAGATTCTTGACGTTCATGGTTGGGGCGCTCGGCGGCGCGCAGGCGGGAGATTAGCCCAATCGCCCCTCGCCAGCGAGTCGACGCCCGGGGCCGGGGCCCTGGGGTCGACGGTGGCCCTGTGCTACAAGACGGTCCGACCCCCTGTAGGAGAGAACCCCATGCGCCAACCCCTCGCCCTCGCCCTGACCGCCTCCATCGTGTTCACCGCTTCCGCCTGCGGGGTCAAGGTCTCGCCCACGAGCGGCGGGGCGGGCTCCGTGATCCTGACTGCCACCTCCATCAAGCCAGTGCAGAACCTGGGACTGGTGGCGGGCCTCACGGCCGAACGCATCCTCGACGGCCTCAACAACCCGGCGGGCCTCGCCTTCGCGTCTGACGGGCGCCTGGCGATTTGCTCAGCCGGCACGGGACGGGAGAACGGCAACGGGATCGTGCAGATCTGGCAGGACGGCTCCGTCGGCGACTACATCACCGCCTTCCCCACCGAGTACTGGAAGGTCGGCAAGGACGGCGCTCCGGATCGCTTCAAGGTCGGTCCCCTCGGCGCTGCCTGGCTCGATGACGGGCGCCTGGCGGTCAGCAACGCCGGCCTGGGCGACGGCGCCGAGACGATTCTCTTCTTCGACGGCAGCGGCACCGCCGCGGACGGCAGCGCTTCCAACAGCGTGGGCCCGACCAGCGACGACGCCGCGGACAAGGGCGAGGGCAACCTGACCGGCTTCTCGGTCTCGCCCGGCGGGGCGCGCATCTTCGTCTGCGGCCAGGGTGCCGACGCGAAGACCTGGGTCTTGACCTGCGATGTGGAAGAACTCGAGCTGGCCACCTTCGCCTCGGCCGACGACCACGGCATCGCGATCAACTCGCCGATGCAGACCCTGCCCTGGGACGACGACACGATCCTCGTGCTCTACTCCGGCGCCGGCGGCGTGGAGGACGGCCTGATCGTGCAGTGGAACGCCGACGGCACGCCGAAGGCCCAGTGGACCCTGCCGCGCCTGGCCGACCCCATGGGCATGGCCCGCATCCCGGGCACGTCGGACCTCGCGGTGGTCGACAACAACTGGAACCTGGAGCGGGTCCAGTCCGGGCAACTGGGGCGCGTGAGCTTGGCTCCTGGCGGCGGCGAGGCGCGGGTCAAGATCCTGGCTCACGCCCTGCGCGGTCCGGTGTCCTGCACCTTCGGTCCTGACGGCCGACTCTACGTGGCCCAGCTCGGCCCCGAGTTCGACGCGGACAAGGGCAACGTGGTCGCGATCAGCGGCATCCAGTAGCGGCGCAGGTCCGAGGTCACCCCGCGCCAGCCGGAGCCCCGCGCCAGCCGGAGCCCCGCTCGGCTGGAGCCGCGCGACTTCGGCTGCTCGACTTCAAACCGCGGCCAGCGGCGTCATTCCGGGACGCCGCTGGCCGCTTCGACTTCGGCCAGCCTGCGCGTGCGGCGCTCGCCGTGGCCGAGCAGGCCGTCGAGTTGGTCGGCGCACTCGCGCACGAGCTGCGCACCCCGGATGCGATCGCCGGTGCGCCACAGCGCCGCGCCGTACTGCAGTCCGAAGACCGCGCGCAGGTCGGCGTCCTCGACGGACTCGATCCAAGGCCAGTGCCCGCCCAACTCCTCCAGGGCCTCGGCGTTGCGCCCGAGCTCCAACAGCGCCTCGCCGACGGCGGCGAGCGATTCGACCCGCGCCTCGCGACCGACCAGATCCTCGTTCAGACGCAGGTTCTCGACCAACCGCTGCTGGGTCTCGAGCAGCGGCTCCCATTCGCCGCGGGCCTGGTAGGCCAGGCCCAGGGTGCGCAGGGAATCGGCCAGGCGCAGGTCGAGCGGATCGACCAGGGCGGCGTGCATCGCGATCGACTCCTCCAAGAGCGGGATCGCTTCCGCTGACTGGCCCAGGCGCTGGTAGAGCGCGCCCTCGAGGGCCAGGGCCGCGGCGAGGGGCACGGAGGATCCGCTCGCGCGCATGGTCGCGATGGCCTCGCGGTAGTCGGCGTGGGCAGCCACGTCGTTGCCACTGGCCTCGCGCACGCCGGCCCGCTGCACCAACAGGTTCGCGCGGCGCACGGAGTCCGCGTCGTAGATTCGCTCGGCCATGGCGACCGCCTCGTCGATGGCCGAGGCCGCGCGCTCGAGATCGCCGAGCTCGAGCGAGGCCACGCAGATCACCTCCAGGTGGCCGACGAGCTCGGGGTGGTCGCCGCCGATCACGCGCCGCAGCCCGGCGAGGGAGTGCTCGGCCAGCTCGCGCGACTCGCTGCACTCGCCGCGGTAGTAGAGCAGCGCCGAGAGCACGTGCTCCGCGCCGTAGGTCTCGACGCTCTCGGGCCCCGCCGCGCGCCGCATCCGCTCGACGGACTCGCGCGCGCTCGACTCGGCCGCGGCGAAGCGACCCTGGGCCATGGCCACATGGGCCTGCGAGAGCAACGCCTGGGCCAGGTCGGTGCCGTACTCGGGCCCCAGCACCCTGGCCAGCTCGATCACCCGTTCGGACTCGACCTGGGCCTGGTCGAGGAAGCTCAACACGGTCAGGGCGTTGATCAGGTCCATGCGGAGGCGCACCGCGGAAGCGTCGCCGCCGAGCCCGATGTCCTCGTACAACTCGAGCGCCCGCCGGAAGTCCGCCAGCACCTCCGGCGCCTGGGATCGGTTCCAGCGCGCCAGCGCCAGGAGGCCCTCGGCGCGCGCGCGTTGCACCGACTGGCCCTCGCCGCGCTCGACGTAGAGGTCGATCGCCTGCTCCAGCAGCGGAACGGCCTCCTGCGAGCGCCCGATCGAGTGCAGGGTCCCGCCCAGGCGCGACAGCAACCGCGCGCGCAGCAGCGGCGGTCCGGTGAACCCGTGCAGGGCCGCCACCGAGCGCTCGAGCACGTCGACCACGCGCACCGCGTCGCCGTCCTCGTAGGGCGAGGCCTTGCCCAACATCTCGTCGAAGAACTGCTCGGAGGCGAGCAACTCGTCGACCGACGACTGGGCCCGGCGGCGCTGGTCGTCGGCCTCCGCCCGTTGGGTCTGGGCCTCGGCCGTGGCCTCGCGCGCCGCTTCGAGGGCTGCGGCCAGGCGCTCGCCGCGCGCCTGCGATTCGACAAAAAGGGCCGTGCTCACGATCGTCCCGGCCAGCAGCGCCAGCACCGCCGCCGCGGCGCCGAGCACCCAGGGCCGATGGCGGCGGGCAAACTTGGCCAACTGGTAGGTCGCGCTGGGCGGCCGGGCCGCGATCGGCTCGTCGTCGAGGAAGCGCCGCAGGTCGGCGGCGAACTGCGCCGCCGTGGCATAGCGCCGCTCCGGCTCGCGCTCGAGCGCGTGCAGCAGGATCGTCTCCAGGTCGCCGCGGACCTCGCGCGCGAAGCTGGACGGCGCGGGCGGATCGTCGCGCTCGAGCGCGCGCAGGGCCTCGGGCAGCGACCGGCCGTCGACCTCGAAGGGCAATCGACCGGTCAACAGGCGGTAACCGATCACCCCCAGGGCCCAGACGTCGCTCGGCGTGCCGATCGCCGCGCCGTCACCCGCCGCCTGCTCGGGGCTCATGTAGGCCAGGGTGCCCCACAGCTCACCGGTGCGCGTGCGCAGGCTGTCGCCGTCCATGTGGAGGGCGCGCGCGATCCCGAAGTCGAGCACCCGCGGCTGACCGCTGGCGTCGACGAGCACGTTGCCCGGCTTCAGGTCGCGGTGCACGATCCCGCGCGAGTGGGCGTGGGCCACCGCGTCAGCGACGCGAACGAGCAGGCGCACTCGCGCGGTGAGGTCCAAACGCCGCTGGGTCGCGTGATCATCGAGCCGCGGGCCGTCGACCAGCTCCATCGCGATGAAGGGCCGCGGACCGTGGGGGCCGTCGGCGGTGCCGACGTCGTACACGCGCGCGATGCCTGGGTGCTCGAGCCGCGCCAGGACCTCCCCCTCCAGCTCGAAGCGGCGCCGGTGGGCTGCGTCCATGGCATCCGCGCGC
Organism: Engelhardtia mirabilis; assembly: GCA_007751255.1. GTDB lineage: Bacteria > Planctomycetota > UBA1135 > UBA1135 > Engelhardtia > Engelhardtia mirabilis. The sequence goes on along the minus strand of CP036296.1, from coordinate 1,219,518 downwards.
AGCACCTTGATCGCGACCCGTCGCCGCGGCCGCTCCTGCTCCGCCTCGTAGACGATCCCCATGCCGCCGCGGCCGAGCTCGCGCAGGATGCGGTAGGAGCCGATCGACTCGGGGAACTGGGCGCTCTCGCCGCGGGCCAGGTCGTCGAGGGCTTCGGCCGCGCGGGCCGAGGCCGGCCGGTCGAGCAGCCGCGCCCCCGCGGCCCCGTCGGCCTCGAGCAGCGCCGCGACGCGCCGCGCGAGGTCGGGGCTGCGGGCCTCGAGCTGCGCCAGGTAGTTCGCGAGCTCCACACCTTCGACCTCGAGCGCGCCTTCGAACGCCGCCGCCAAGGCATCGTGGTCCGCGCCACTCACGCGGCCCCACCGCCGTCCCGCGAGAGTCGACGGGCGCTCCGCGCCGGGTCACGTCGCCAGTCCGCAGCGGCGGATCGAGCGTCGCAACCGAAGACCTCGTCATTCGCGCCGCTCACGCTTCCACCTCGCCGTCCCGCGAGAGTCGATCGAAGAGCCAGGCGCGCGCGAAGCGCCAGTCGGTGCCGACGGTTCGAGCGCTGACACCCAGGGCCTCGCCGACCTCCTCCGCGGTGCAGCCGCCGAACCAGATCATCTCGACCACGCGGGCGCGGCGTTCGTCGACGGCCTCCAGCTCGACCAGGGCCTGCTCCAGGTCCAGCAGGTCGAGCTGCTCCTCGTCGGGGGCGGCGGGCGTGCCCCCCAGGGAGACACGCGACCAATCGCCGCCGCGCTTGGCCGTGCCCTTGGCGCGGGCGTGGTCGACCAGGACCCGTCGCATGGCCTGGCTGGCCACGGCCAGGAAGTGGCGCCGGCCCTGGAAGGCGACTCGCGTCTGGTCGGCGACCCGCAGCCAGGCCTCGTGCACCAGGGCCGTGGGTTGCAACGTGTGGTCGCCGCGCTCGCGCGCCAGCAGGCCGGCGGCCTGGCCGCGCAGCTCCGCGTAAGCCAGCTCGAGCAAGCGGCTGCGCTCGACCGGGTCCGGCCGCGCCGAACGCTGCCCGCGGCTCGACGGATTGTCGCCCGGGCCTCCCCCATCGGCGTCCGCGGGGCCGGCGCAGTCCTCTCTGGGGGCGCTCATCGGTGAATCCTAGCCCGCTGATTCAGATCGATCGCAATTCGACTTCCGACCTCGAGGCCGCTTCACGCGTTGCAGGGGACGGCCCGGACGACGGGTCTCTCCCCGACCTCGAACCCGACGGAAGCATGCGACTTCGACACCTCTCCCTGTTCTTCCTCGCCGCGCCCGCCGCGGCCCAGACCACCTGGCACGTGCCCGGCGACGCCGCGACCCTGCAGGCGGGCATCGACCTGGCCTCGCCCGGAGACACGGTGCTGGTCGGCCCCGGCTCCTGGATGCCGGCCGCGCCGCTCGACTTCGCCGGCAAGGCGATCACGTTCAAGAGCAGCGACGGCGCGTTGAACACGTACCTTGACGGCGACAAGCATCGCCGACTGATGGTCTTCGACGACTTCGAGGGCCCGGGGACGGTGATCGAGGGTTTCACCTTCTTCGACGGCCGCGGCGACGGGAACGACGTCCTCGCACCCGACGAGACCCGCGACGGCGGCGCGATCCTGATGTCGAACTCGGCCTCGCCGACGATCAAGCGCTGCGTGTTCCAGGGGAACCAGGCCGCCGCCGGCGGGCCTGGCTCGACGGGTTCCAAGGGCACCGACGCCACCGAGGCCGGCGACGACGGCGGCAAGGGCGGCAAGGGCACGGTCGGCGGGCGCGGTGGTCACGGCGGCGCGATCTGGATCACCAGCGGCACGCCCCTGATCGAGTCGTGCGTCTTCTACCAGAACCAAGCCGGCGCGGGAGGCTCCGGGGGCAAGGGCGGCAAGGGTGGCAAGGGCGGACCCAACGGCTTCCTGATCTTCGTCGGTGACGGCGGCAAGGGCGGCACCGGGGGCACGGGCGGCGAGGGTGGCTCGGGCGGGGCGATCGGCTCGTCGTCGGGCTACCCGCTGCTGGTCAACTGCCTGTTCATCGGCAACACCTCAGGCATGGGCGGCAAGGGAGGCAACGGCGGGACCGGGGGCGACGGTGGCGACGGACTGGGTTCGCACGAGGGCGACGTGGGTCCGGTCGGAGACGGTGCCAACGGCGGTGTCGGCGGCGAGGGCGGGGCATTGTTCAACGCGTCGAACCGCTTTCGCATCGTCAACTGCACCTTCACCCAGCAGACCCTCGGCGCCGGTGGCGCGAAGGGCACTGGCAGCTCGGACGGCGCGGCCGGGGCGCTGCGCGACGGCGTCGTGCTGCACAGCTACCAGGGCGGCGACGTGATCGAGAACACGATCATCTGGGGCAACTCGACGGTGCAATCGCAGCTGGGCACCAAGGTCGCTGGGTCGTTCGTCGTGCGCTATTGCTGCACCCAGAGCCCCTACAGCGGCGCGGGGAACATCAGCGTGAACCCGCTGTTCGCCGACACGACCCTGGGCTGGGTGGGCTACGGCTTGCAGGCCGGGTCCCAGTGCATCGACGCGGGCTCGACCAGTGCCCTCGCAGGGCTCCCCTTCTCGGCCGCCAACAAGGACCTGACTGGGCACCTGCGCAAGATCGACGATCCCCAGACGGCGAACACGGGCAGCGGCTCGCCGGCGGTCGACATCGGTGCGCGGGAGTACGTCCCGGCGGCCGTGGTCGAGCCCCTGGTGGGGTGCGGCACGAACACGCCCGGCAGCCTCACGGTGCTGTCCGGCTCGCCGCAGCTCGGGACGTCGATGCTGCTCGGGATCGACAACCCCTTGGGGACCCAAGCGCCCCTCTCCCTGGCCTTCCTGAGCCTCAGCTTCGCGACGCAGCCCTTGGGTCCCTGCGGCCTGGTGTTGCCCGGCTTCGGCTTCGCCGGCAACGGCGCGCCGGGTGAGTTCCTCTTGAACTACACCCCGGGCCTGTTGGCCTGGACCAAGGTCGCCGGACTGTGGGCCGCGCCGGGTCAGCCCGTGCCGATCAGCATCGCCATCACGAGCGACCCTTCGGCGCTGGGCCTGCCGTTCTTCGTACAGGGTGCGATCCTCGACCAGACTCCGGGGACGCAAGTCGTGCTCGGGCTTACGGAGGGCCTGCGGATGGTGCACGGGCTCTGAGGCGGGCGAGGGTGCGCCCCGGCCTCGCGTCGGGGTGGCGCCGCTGACCGAAGTCGAACGCGACGGCGGTGCGGCGCGACGCAGCGGGGAGGCGGAACGTTCCCCGCGCGTCGCGAACTCCCGCGGATTGAGCCCCGCCGGCGGGACTCTCGGGGGTATAGGGGGCGGGTGACAGCGTGGCCTTCTGCGACCGCGCTCGCACCTCCCCACCCCTTGCCCCCGAGAGCTCCCATGCGCGCCGCTCCCCTTCACCTCTCCCTCGCGACCCTGACCCTGGCGTCGACGGCCCATACCCAGTCAATCCTCCGGGCCCCCCGCTACGAGTTGAGCGGCGACCAGAACTACGTCGCCCTGGCCGACTTGGATCAGAACGGCACCGTCGACGGCGTCGTCAGCAGCGCCAGCGGCTGGTTCAGCGTGCTCGACGTCGGCACCAACCCCACGCTCGGTGCGACGATCCCGGGACTCTCCGGCCAGGAGTACAACGCCCTGGGCGACGTCACCGGCGACGGGCTGGCGGACCTGGTGGTGCGCTACAACGACCTGCCCTCGGCCGGGACGTCGGGCGTGCGGCTCTACGCCGGGCGCGGGGACGGGAGCTTCGACCCGCCGCTGCAACTGCCGGGCCCGGAGCTGACCTGGGAGCTGGTCCTGGGTGACGTCAACGGCGACGGGACCCTCGACGTCGTGACCTACGACACCGACACCGTCTTCGGCGTGGGCACCGACTACCAGGTCAACGCGTGGATCCTCGACGGCCCGACGCCGCTGGCTGCACCGTCGCAGTCGCTCCCGACCTACGCCGGACACCTGACCGTGCTCGACCGCGACGGGGACGGATCCGACGAGGTGGCCGTGGCCCGCGCGGCCTTCGAGCCCGGCGGCGCCGACCTCTACCTCGTGGATTGGGACGCCGCCGCCAACCCCGGCCTGGTCCAGGTGCTCGAAGTGACCACCTACATTGGCAGCGCCTCGTCCCTGACCGCCGGCGACGTCGACGGCGACGGCGACGATGACCTGGTCTTCACCCAGTACACCACCGGCGGCATTGGCGCCTTCGTGCTGGAGAACAGCGGCGGGACCCTCGTCGCCGGCCCCGGGCAGAGCGGCATCGGCGGGACACCGTGGATCGGCCCCGGCTACATGGTCGACTGGGACGGCGATGGCGACGACGACCTGATGTACCTGGACTTCTCGTCGCAGTTCAGCAGTGCCTTGATCTATCTGGGCCGCTCCGAGGGATTGACGGTGGAGTTCGCGACCTACTGGAGCTGGCCCGGCGCCTCGCAACCTTGGGGCATCGCGGGGGTCGCGGACCTGAACGGTGACGGGCGACTGGACGTGGCCGCCGGCTCCGCGGTGCTGCTCGGCTCCGGCACGATCGAGGCGGTCGGCAAGCCGATCCTGACCGAGGGCTGCTGCGCGACCGTCACGGCCGAGGCGGTCGACGTGGACGGCGACGGCGACCTCGACCTGTCCGGCGGCTCGCGCTACGTGACGATCAACGACGGCACCGGCAAGGGACCGGCGGTCGATGCCTTCAGCATTCCACTGCCGGGGACCGAACTGGTCGACCAAGTGTTGGCGCGCGGCGACTTCGACGGCGACGGCTACGGCGACCTGGCCGTGGAATGGGGTCAGCTGATTCAGACCTTCCCCTTCAACCCGACCTTCGAGTTCCTGGGCACGCGATTGCTGCGCGGCCAGGCCGACGGGGTCTACGTGGACGGAGGCGTTGCGGTGGCTGGCATCGCGGTCGGAGCCCAGTACTCGGGCCTGATCGACTCCGCCGACTTCGACGGTGACGGAGACCTGGACGTGCTGGGCTCGGGCGGCTGGTACCCGGGGGATGGCGCCGGTCACTTCGGAGCGAAGGTCGCGGGCTTCAGCGGCGAACCGCGCGCAATCGCGGACCTGGACGGCGACGGGGACACCGACCTCTTGATGCGCGAGACCTTCGGCAACACCAGCAGTTGGCACTTCCAACAGAACGACGGCAGCGGCAACTTCACCGAGGTGCAGACCTTCGAGCTCGTGGTGCCCATGGGCGAGATTCCGCTCTTGTTCGACTTCGACCGCGACGGGCTGGTCGACCTGTGCTTCGCGACCCTGGGCGGCACCACCACGTCCGGCTTGACCGTGGCGCTCAACCTGGGTGGCGGCGCCTACACCGCGCCGTTGCAGATGTTGCCCTCGGTGGGCGGCTACGAGCGGGTTGCCGCTGGCGACGTCAACGGCGATGGTCTGGCCGACCTGTTGGGCTGGAGGGACCAGCAGGGCTCACTCGGTACTCGCCTGGAGCTGTGGCTCGCCACCGCGACCGGCGGCGTCTACGAGTTGGAGTCCTACTTCGGTCCCAACTCCTACTCGATCGCCGACCTGGACGGCGACGGCGACGGCGACCTGATCTCGAACCTGTTGATCGAGGCCACGACGTTCGACACGCCCTCCTCGGGCTCGGTCAAGCAGTACGGCTTCGGCTACGGCGGCGGGCCGGTGGCACCTGTCCTCGGCGCCAAGGGGCCTTTCGTGCCGGGGACGCCCTCGGCGGAGCTGCGCATCGTGCACGGCATAGGCGGCGCCTTCTACTTCGTCTACTGGGGCACGACCGAGGTCAACTTGGTCGACGTTCCGCTCCCGGGTGCCGGTGTGTTCATCGCGCCGCTCTACCAGATCTACGCCGGAGTCCTGGGCGGCACGCCCGGCGCCGAGGGCGAGGGCAGCGTGGCCATCGACAAGACCGTCTGGACCACGGCCATCCCCGGCTTCACGATCCCGCAACAGGCCCTGCTGGTGCACCCGGGCTACCCGGCGGGCTTCGCGCTGACGAACGCGGTCACCATCGGCTACGGCTTCTGACGCAACGCGCCCGGGGCCCAGCGCCCCGGGCGAAACTGCGGGTTCAGTCGGCGTCGAGAGCGACTCTCGGCTCGGCGGCGCCGCCGTCGCCCGTCTCAGTCGACGAGCGGCCGATTGAACTCCGTGCGCCAAGCGGTCGGATCGGAGCCGGACTCGGAACCCGCGACGTAGGACTCCCACAGGCTCGGCCCGTGCTCCAGCCCTTGGGCTTCGATCCAGGCGATGAACTCGCCCCAGGCCTGGCCGAGGCCCTCGTAGGGGCCGCGGTACACGGCGCGCGCCACCCGCGTGGCGGGCAGCTCGCTCGCGACCACGCGGCCGGCCGGCTCGACGGCGCGCGGCACCGGGACGCCGACCTCGAATTCGAAGACCTCCGGGTCCATGCGGAAGTGCCGACTAAAGACCGGACCGGCCGGGCCCAGACCTTGGGCCTTGACGGTCGCCATGACCTCTCCGATCGCCGGCCCCATCACCGCCTGGATCTCGTCGCGCGGGATGGTGAAGCGGATCACGGCCGTGGGCTGACGGGCGGTGGAGGTGACGTGGGGGTTCTCGAGCATCTCGGGAGCTGGTAGAGGGTCGGACGGCGGACGAAGGCGCGGAGCCGGCGGACGAGGGAGGCGTCGCAGGGTACGCCGCCGGGATCGGTGCCCGGCAGGTCCGAGCGGCGCCCGGTGGCCGCCGATCCTGGTGGCGCATCGTGCGACGACTCGGTCAGTCCGATCGCGTGGAGGCTCTCCAGGAGCACGTCCACCACCGCGCGAGTGCGGACGCCCTGGTCACCATGCTGGGCGCCGCCGGCTTGGGCGGGATCGAATCGGTGGACCACGGCCACTTCAGCCTGCGCTTCGCGGGCGCTCGAGTCCTACTGGAGCACGGGTTCATGCGCCTTGGCTTCGTCGAAGGCTGCCGAGCGATCTGTGACCGCGGCCGCATCGACGAAACCAAGGGCGAGCTCGAGCGGAACCTGGATACGCTGGCCGCCGAGCGGGGCAAGCTGCGTCTCGCGGTGCCGACCGCCTACGAACGCCGCGGGCCGGTCAGCGGCCCCGCGGCTCCGACGACCAGCGGCGTCGGATCAGCCCGATCAGCGCGGCGGCGCGCTCCTCGCCGGACAACAAGGGCAGCTCCGCCTCGAGCTCTGGACGCGCCGCCAGCTCGGCGCGACGCTCCGACCAGGCTTGGCGCGCTGCGTCCTGGACCCGCTGGGGCCGCGGGTCCCAGACCCGCAGCTGGCCGTCCTCCCCAACTGACGCGAGCCGCTCCCCGTCGGGGAGGAAGGCGAGCGAGTACACGTAGCCTCGGGTCGCTCGGAACTCGTGCTGAAGGGCCAGGAACTCGGTCTCGTAGATCTGGATCCACCCGCCGCTACAGCCCACCGCCAGCGTCTGCCCGTCGGGGGAGTAGGACACGCACCAGGGCTTGTGATCGAGCTTGACCTGGTTCACGAGCTCGCCGCCGTCCAGACGTCGCACGCTCAGCTGGCCCGACGACGCGGAGTCGCCGGGGTTCACTTCGTAGCCCGCGATATGGGCCACCAGGTCCTCGAAGGGGTGCACGCTGAGCGCCGTCAAGTCCGCTCGCGGTGCCCGGCCCGGCGTCGCAAGGGTGGCCCAGCGACGCCCGGCACCGGAGGGGTTCTCCTTCCAATCGGAGCTACGCTCGTACGCTCGGTTCACGGCGACGGCGCGCGGCCCGGCCATCTGCACCTTCTGGCTCAGGCGCGCGCGCTCGCTCGGCTCGAGGCGCCCGATGAACTCGTCGAGCAGCTGGACGTGGTTGCCGCCGGTCACCTCGACCCCAGGTTCGGTGACCGTGACTCCGCCGCCGACCAGGTCCCACTCCACCACGACCACCCCGTCGAAGCCCACCATCGGGGTCGACATCACCAGGCGACGCGAGTCGTCGGAGAAGGCGAGCAGTGCGTCGCGGCTGCCGAAGTCGACAGCCCGCCGCTCGAGCCGCGCCAGCGGCTCGAGCGTCGTGGCGTCACAGACCAGGACCGCGTCCATGCGCGGCCCGGTGGCGGCAGCCAGACTCCCGTCGGGCGACACGGCCAGGTGGTAGAGGACGCGGTCGTGGATCTGCACGGAGCGGGACCGCGAATCGACGTCCGCCCCGATCGCGGACTCCGCGAGGTCGACCAGCCACGGCCGGTAGTCGCCGTGGGCCAAGGCCAACAGGCGCTTGCCGCTGGGAGAGACCTCGCCGACCACGGAGAACTCCGCGCCCCGGTCGAGCCGCCCGTCCTGGTCCTGGAAACGACTGACGACGTACGGGTCGGCTGCGAGCGTGTCGCGCAGCTCCACCCAGCCGTGGGAGCCGATGGCGACGAAGCGTCCGTCGCGCGGCGTGGCGAAGCTCGCGCGGCCGGTGTGCTCGGTGATCAGCAGACACTCGTCCAGCACGGGCACCTCTTCCAGTTGGATCCGCGAGGCCGTGCGCCCGCGTTCGGTCTCGACCCACTGGTGACTGACCCAGCCGCCATCGATCGGCTCGCCGAGGATCCGGTCGAATCCGGGACCGGGCCGATGGACTCGCTCGACACCGGTCCCCAAGTCGACGATCGCGACCTCCGACAGCCGGTTCACGAACACTCGATCCCCGGCTGGGCTCAGGCGACAGTGACGCTGGGCGATGGCGGAGTCGGCGCCGCCGCAGTCGAGACTCGAGATGGCCCGGCCCCTGTCGAAGACGGTCGCGAGGTCCGGGCCCTGCTGGACCACGACCACCTCGCCGTCGTGGGAGGCCTGGCCCAGCTCCCGGTTCCAGGGGGTCGACCACCGTCGCACCACCCGACCCCCGAAGAGATCGAGCAAGACGGTCTCGCCATCGGCCCAGCCGAGCGCCCAGCCGGTCGGCGTGGCCACGTCGACCCACCTCAGGCCCATGCCGGCGAATCGCTCGAACTCTCGCTCGAACTCCTGCTCGGGCCCATCGAGCGGGATCAGGCGAACCGCGTCCCGCGCCAGATCGAGGGCATAGAGATGATCGTCGCCGGCAAATCGCCAGCGGGGCAGGGCCGGTTCGGGGAGGATCGCGACGTCGCTCTCCAGGTCGAGCAGCACCGGTAGGCGGCGCCGGAACAGACGCCAGGCCCAGCCGCGTCGACTCTCCGGCACGCGCGAGTGCTGCTTCACCGCGCCCCAGACGTCGCCCTGCTCCAGGGCCTCGCGCGCAGATGCCATGACCCCGCCGACGAGCTGAGCCTCGCCCCTGCGCAGCTCGGCCGATGCCAGTTGGAGCAGTCCCCGCTGCTCGCGCTCGCGGCCCCACAGGTGCAGCGAGGTCGCCAGCCCGAGCAAGATCGCGAGGAACGTCCCGGTCACTCCTCCGACGAGCGCGCGGTTGCGCCGGGCGAACTTCAACGCGCGGTAGCGACGGCTGGGCGGCCGCGCGAGGATCGGCCGGTCCTCGAGCACCGCCTCGAGGTCCGCTGCGAGCTCCGCCGCGCTCGCGTAGCGCCGCGCCGGCTCCTTCTCCAGGGCGTGGACGACGACCGTCTCCACGTCGCCCGCCAGCTCGGGGCGCAGCGTCGACGGTGCCGGCGGGTCACCGGCGAGGGCCAGTTGAATGGCGGCGGCGAGCGGGAGCCCGAGCAGCTCGTGGGGCGGCCGGCCGGTGAGCAGCTCGAAGGCGACCGCCCCCAGGGAATAGACGTCGGTCCTGGGGGTGATCTCCTCGATGTGACCCTCGAGCTGTTCGGGAGCCATGTAGGCGATGGTCCCGAGCAGGTCGCCTTCCTCGGTCACGAGCGTCGTCAGGACCGTCGACCCCTCGGTCGCCCGAGCCACGCCGAAGTCGAGCACCTTGGGGCGCCCCTCGGCATCCACCATGATGTTCTCCGGCTTCAGGTCGCGGTGGATCACGCCCCGCTGGTGCGCGTGATCGACGGCCTCACAGACCTGCACGAGCAGGGCCAAGCGATCGCGAACCGACAGGCGGTGCTCGGCCACGTAGGTCGCCAGGTCGGAACCGTCGACGAGCTCCAACGCGAAGTAGGGCTGCGGCCCGTGCCCGAAGTCGAAGGTCCCCAGCTCGTACACCTGGGCGATCCCGGGGTGCTGCAGCCGGCCGAGGAGCTCGGCCTCCTGCCTGAAGCGCGCCATCCGGCTCGGCGTCGCGAGCAACGGCTTCACGACCTTGAGCGCCACGCGGCGGCGGGGCGAATCCTGCTCGGCCTCGTAGACGATGCCCATGCCCCCTTCCCCGACGCGGCGCAGGACCCGATAGGGTCCGATCCGATCGGGATCGGCCGACCGGACGAGCTGCCGGCTTCCCTCGAGCACCGACTCCAGCTGCTCGCGACTGGAGTCGATCTGGTCCTCGCCCAGGAAGCCCATGCTGGCCGAGTCGAATTCCAGCAGGCGCTCGACCTCGGCGCGCAGCTGCGGATCGTCGCCGCAGGCCCTCTCGAGGAAGGCCGGACGCTCCGCGTCCGGAAGTTCGACGGCCTGGGCGAAGACCGCGGCCAGGCGCGCGCGAGAGCCCTGCGTCATCGCGAATCAGGCGTCCGGGGTGAGTTGAGCGCGGAGCCAGGCGCGTGCGAAGCGCCACTCGGACTTGACCGTGCGTTCGGAGACCCCCAGGACTCGCGCGGCCTCGACGACGCTGAGTCCGCCGAAGTAGCGCAGCTCGATCACCCGCGCCGGTCGCGGATTCTCGCGCTCCAGCTCGGCCAGGGCGTCGTCGAGCTCGACCACCGAGGGTGCCAGGTCGCTCGAGGGAGCCGAATCGTCCAGGCTGACCCGGTCCCAGCGACCGCCGCGCTTGTCGGCACGCTTGCGTCGAGCGTGGTCGATCAGCACCTGGCGCATGGCCGTCGCCGCCAGCGCGAAGAAGTGCTCACGCCCGTTCCAGTCGCCGGCGTCCCCGACGAGCTTCAAGTAGACCTCGTGCACGACGGCGGTCGGCTGGAGGGTGTGCTCGGAGCCCGATCCCCGGAAGAGCGCCCCGGCGAGGGCGCGCAGCTCCTCGTAGACGTGGGGAAAGAGGGCATCCGCGGCTCCGGCGTCCTCGCGGGCCACCGCAGCGAGGATCGCGGTCACGGAGGTGGGCCGAGCGGCCGGCTGCTGGGGGGGGTCGGCTGACACGAGTTCGCATTGTAACCCCCGTCCACGAAAGGGGCTGAGGCCGAGCGCGGCGAATCGGCCGCGCCGCCGCTGCCCCCCGCCGGCGCGGATTCCGTGGCTGGATTGGAGCAGGCCGTGACGGCTCTCCATCCACGACACGCACTCGGAATCCCATGAAGTCACTCTTCCTGATCTGCGCCGCGAGCGCCCTGGCTCCGATCGTGAGCGCCCAATCGGGTGTCTCGGGGTCGGAGTCCTCGATCGCGCCGGCGGGCAACCTGAACAGCGCCGGCGGTGCCACAGGCTCGGCCGGCTATGCGGCTGAGACCAGCCTGGCCTTCGCCGGCGGCGCCACGGCCTCGAGCTCGGCCAACTACAGCTTCCGCGGCGGCGCCCTGTGGAGCGAGAACGGCTTCGCGCCGCCGGGCCCCGCGGTCTTCGGCGTCCTCCAGGGCAGCGGCAGCAAGGCGGGCGGCGACACCGTCACCGTCGTCGGCTCCGGCTTCCTGGGTGGCGGCCCGATCTCGGTCGAGGTCGGCGGCGCGGCGGCCTCCGGCGTCACCGTCGTGAGCGACACCGAGCTGAGCCTGGTCACCCCGCCGGGCGTGAACGTCTACGGCAACCCGCTCGGCGCCTCCGACGTGACCGTCGGCGACGGCCTGACCACGGCCACGGCCACCGACGCCTACGTCTACACGCCGGCTCTGACCGCGCCGGCCGAGCTGCGCATCGGCGCCCCGTACGAGATCGCGATGTACGCCACTCCGGGCGCCCTGATCGACCTCTACATCGGCGTGGCGATTCCCGGAGTCGTGCTGCCGATCGGCGGCCTCGACGGCGCCTTCGAGATGCTCGGCTTCTTCCTGTCTCCGACCTCCTCGACCTTCGCGGGTCCCGAGCCGCAGGTGTGGGGCTTCCCGCTGCCCAAGGACCCGAACCTGGTGGGTCTGGCCTTCCAGTGGCAGGGCTTCGAACTGACGAACTTCGCCCCTCTCACCGGGTCCTTCACGAACCGGCTGTCGACCCCGATCGGCGGCTGACCGGTCACTCCCCCAACTCGATTCGAGACGATCATGCACCTGCGCCAACTCGGAACCGCCTCCCTCGCCCTCGGTCTGGCCCTCCAGCTGACCTCGCCCGCAAGCGCCACTCCCGGGGACCCCCCGGGCCTGCTCCAGTTCCAAGGCCGTCTGCTCGATGGCGGCGGCGCGCCGGTCGACGATCCCGCGCTCGACGTCACCTTCGCCGTCTACGACCTGGCGATCGGCGGCACGGCACTTTGGAGCGAGACCCAGTCCCTGGCCGTCACCGACGGCCTGCTGTCGGCCGCCCTCGGCAGCCAGGTCGCCTTTCCGGCCGCCCTGTTCGAGACCAACGCCAGCCTCTTCCTGGGCGTGACCTACGGCACCGACTCGGAGTCGGTCCCGCGCCAGCGGCTCACCAGCGCCCCGTACGCGATCCACGCCGAGACCGCGAGCAAGGCCCTGAGCGTCGACGCGCTCGACATCAACCCGAACTCGATCGCGATCAACGGCTTGCCGGTCGTCGATGCCAGCGGCGCGTGGATCGGCTCGAGCAGCGGCCTCATCGGTCCGGTTGGTCCTCAGGGGCCGCAGGGCGACCCGGGTCCGGCCGGTGTGCAGGGCCCCGCCGGCCTCGACGGCGGGCCCGGCCCGATCGGTCCCCAGGGACCCGCGGGCGACGACGGTGCGGAAGGCCCGATCGGGCCGCAAGGACCGCAAGGACCGCAAGGACCGGAGGGGGCATCGCCGTTCCAGCAGATCTTCACGGACGTCTACTACGACCAGGGCAACGTCGGCATCGGCGGGATTCCCACCGCCCTGCTCGACGTGAGGGGCCCCAACGGCGGCCAGCTGCGGCTGTTCGACTTCCCGGATGACGGCGCGAGCCAACTCGTCGCGGGGCTGACGAGTGAGCTGGCGGGTCCGCAGCTGCGCTTCAATGGCGCGAGCCCCGACTACGTCGACATCGGACAGGACCTCGATGGTTCGTTCGTCGTCGAGACGAACGATCAGCCGCGGGTCATCGTGACCAGCGCCGGCGAGGTCGGGATCGGCACGACCCCGACGACGACCCTCGACGTCTACGGCACGGTCCGCTCCGGGCTCGGCGGCTTCCAATTCCCGGACGGCACGCTGCAATCGACCGCGACCATGGTCGGGCCTGCTGGCCCGGAGGGCCCTGTCGGCCCGATGGGAGCCGATGGCCCCCAGGGTCCGGCGGGAGCCGATGGTGCGCAGGGTCCGCAGGGGCCGGCCGGATCGCAGGGCCCGACCGGCCCGATCGGTCCGGAGGGGCCCATCGGACCCATGGGGCCGGCCGGCACGTCCGTGTGGGGCCTCAGCGGTTCCAACGCCTTCTACAGCGGGGGCAACGTGGCGATCGGAACGTCGACGGCCAGCGAACGCCTCACCGTCGCCACGAACTCGGGTGAGCGCGGATTCGTGCAGCGCGCGGGCTCGGTCTCGGTGGGCAGCTACGCGAACGGATCCGGCGGTTGGTACGGCACCTTCTCCAACAGCCCGCTGATCTTCTTCACCAACAACAGCTTCGGCAACGCCGCCCTTACTCCTGCGGGAGACTTCGGCGTCGGGACGCTGAGTCCGAACTACCGACTCGACGTTGCCGGAACGCTCCACGCCTCCGGAGCGGCGACGCTCGACGGCAACGTGGCGGTCGCCGGCACGATGTCGGTATCCGGACCAGCGCAGCTCACCGGAAGCATCGTTGACAACCCCACCGTCGCGGGTGTCCACCTCGGCAAGAACTTAGCCGGAAATGGCGCCATCGAGATCGTGTCGCCGTCCGGCAGTCCGTCCTTCATCGACTTCAAGTCCAGCACTCAGTCCGACTACGGCGCGCGGATGATGTACTCATCGGCAACCGACGAGCTCTCGGTCAACGGCACGAGCCTGTTCAGCGTCAACGTGCTCGAGATCCGCGGCGGCGCGGACATCGTCGAGCGCTTCGAGACGAGCGGTCCGGTCCTGGAGCCCGGCACGGTCGTCGTGATCGACGCGGACAACCCCGGCGAACTCGTCGCTTCGAGCGAGCCGTACGACCGCAAGGTCGCGGGCGTCGTCTCCGGAGCCGGAGGCGTGCAGGCTGGCCTGTGCTTGTCCCAGGAAGGCGAGCTCGAAGGCGACACGAAGGTCGCGATGACGGGTCGCGTGTGGGTCCACGCCAGCGACGAAAACGGTGCGATCCGCGCCGGCGATCGACTGACGACCGCGAGCCTCGCAGGCCATGCGATGAAGGCTACCCACGGAGAGCGCTGGGACGGCGCCGTGCTGGGCAAGGCAATGTCGAACCTCGACGAGGGCACCGGGCTCGTGCTCGTGCTCGTCAACCTCCAGTGAGACAACGAACCATGGCTCATCAACAGTTCACTGGCGACATGGAGAGGCCCCACACCTCATCTCGGTGGCTTTGGGAGCATCCAAAGGTCACGGCCTGCATGCAACGCGCAGTCGGCTTGCTGGGCCCTTTGCTCGCGGGATCGACCCTGACCCTGACTGCCCAGGCCGACGTCCTCTTCTCCAACCAAAGCTCTGCCGACGTCTACATGAGCGTCGGTTCCATGGGCGTCTTCTCCAGTGACATCTTCGTGCCTGCTGGTGGCGTTCATTGGATACTCTCTGACGTGACAGGCCTGGCGCTCCGAGCGCGCACGGACCTGGACCCGTTTCTAGGTTCCGGGAGCTACTTCGACTACGAAGGGATCGTATATGGCCTGCAGAACGAGGGCGTCGTTGCGCTGAGAAGTGAATCGACGCCGTGGCTCTTCGGTGGGCTGTACCTGTCAGCGATCGACGGCACTGGCGTGGAGTACGCGACTTCGGATGCACATCGATCGGACACGGTTCGTAACGTGAAGTTTCTTGGGTCCGCAGACTGCCAGTTCTACGAAGATCAGTTCGTCTGGGAGGAGATCGCGGATGCCACCCATCAGCAGATGTTCAACCTGCTGGGGCCGCCCGAGTCCCCGGCATATCGAGGGATCGTCATGGCGGGCGACCTGACGCAGAACGCCAGGTCGGTTGAATTTGACGCCTACTTGGATTCACTCATCGGTCTAGACCGATTCGTCTTTGATTCAGTCGGGAATCATGACCTGCTCGGTGGTGGTTTGTTCACGTTCTCGAACCCGCTCAAGGTCATCCCCAACCTGACAGAGCGAAACCGAGTTACGAGCCGGTCCATGTCTTCTGCGGTCGATGCAGTGTTCTTCCCAATGCCGTTCCCGCAGGACCCTATCCCCGTGAAGGCGCCGCACTACTCGTGGGATTGGCACGATGTCCACTTCGTTCAGCTCGGGCTGGCGCCCGGAATGGGCGATTCGCAGGGGACGATTTTCAATCATGATGGCAGCCCACTCCCGACCTATGACAGCCTTGCCTTCTTGCAGGCGGACCTGCTGCTCAACGTGGGCACTTCGGGGAGGCCTGTCGTTCTCATCCATCACTACCACCTTGCATCGGAGCAAGAATGGTGCGGTTCATGCTCGGAAGGGCAACATCTGGACATCTCCGAAAGCGAGCGATTGGCCTATTGGGAGGTGCTTCAGCCGTACAACGTTGCGGCGATCCTGTCAGGGCACGTCCACACCAATGCCTATCATGACAAGCAGCATTGGAAGTACAACTGGGCCGACCCAACCCCCGCAGGCTCCATGAAGGTGATTCCAAACTACATTCTGGGTGCGGCGCGAGGTTCTGGAGACGAGGAGCCTGGTTCGTTTGTGGATTGGGGAGTCTTCGCCGGAATCGAGATGAATGCGGTGAATCAGCTGAGGCTCACCCGGTACAGCGCAAGCGGCTATATGACTACGGGTGGGACAGACATCGTGTCATTTGGCGACGACATCCTGCATGTTGCTGACTTGCCTCCCGGTAGTCATGGCTATGGCACTTCCTATCAGCCCTTCCCCGATCCCCGACATGCCGATGAAGCGCTGGCGACGCGTTTCCCCGGTACGGCGGGGATGCCCAACGCGGGCGCCGAAGGGGTGCAGCTGTCCCCCGGAAGCTACGCGGGCAGCATGAAGCTGACCCAGAAGGCGAAATGGACTTCCAACGGAGGGGCGGCCGTGTTGGGGGTCGATTGACGCCCTCGCCGCGCGGTGCCAATGTGAGGCAGCCCCCGAATCCGGGCCACAGATCCCTTAGCCCGAGCGGCGAGCTGCTCCTCGATGCGATCGAACACTACGGCGTGGGCGTCGAGAACTGGAACGTCGCGACGTGGCCGTCCGACAACATGGACTACGTCGCATTTGGCGAGTGGCACGCGCCGCGCAGTCCGTACCTCACCCCACCGACGATCGCGAGCGGCTCCGTCACGCTGTACTCGGAGGAGAACTTCCAGGGTCATCGCGTCGAGCTCGACCCCGTCGACTTCTACTACGAGGACTGGACGCACTTCTCGACCCTGCCCGGCCCTTGCGCCGGGGCGCCGTGCGACTTCTCCAACGCCGTGCAGAGCCTGAGCTGGCGCCTGCCGCCCGGAGTCACCGTCAAACTCTGGGAAGACGAGGGCTTTGACGAGGACGACCTTCCGCTCGGCGGCATCGGCTCCTTGGCGAACCTCAACGCCTACCCCGATTTCATCCAGGACGTCGCGAGCCTGTCGGTCCGCACGCCCGATCTCCTGTGGAACAGGTTTGGAATGCACCTGCTGAACGGCGGAGAGCAACGCCAGGTGAGCTCGTTCGATACGAGCGCGCTGCTCCTGCTTCCGCTCATCTACAAGCCGACCCTGATCGAGTTCGAGGCCGGAAACGACGCGAAGCCTCTGGGGTTGATCGACTTCCCCACCCAGTTGCGCACGCTCGAGGGGTCGATCCGCATCGAGTGAGTTCGCCGGCGGGCGAGGCGCACCTTAGCGATCCTCGCTCGCCGTCTACTGGTCCGACGCCGGGCCCTCGGAGGCCCATTCGACGGTGAGCAGCGAATCGTGGTCGTCGTCGAACAGGCTCCGCGAACTTCGCGGGCGGACGCGACCTCGTGCTCGCCGAGAAACTCGCTGCTGTCAGAATCGTGCGCGAGGAGCCGCTCAACGACAACGCGCAGCTCCGGTTTCCCGGCACAGGCCTGGTCCAGGAACGCTCCGCGCTGCCCTGCGGAAAGCTCAACGGCCGCTTCGAACACGCGGGCGGCTCTGGAGTGCAGGTACTCGGACACCTGGCCCCCCAGGTGCCGATCCGCGTGTCGAGCAGCGTCGGGGTCGCTGCATCCGCGAAGTCTCGAATGGCGCCCGCGGCGCACGCTCCGGCGCGTGGTCCCTCGGCCGCGCCGTACAGGACAAAACCCGAGAATCGCTGCCCGAATCCTCGCGCACTGCGTGGATCCAAGTAGAGGGCGCGTCGAGCTCTCAGGTCCCTCACCACCGACAGCCGGATGGCTCTCCCATGCTCCGCAAACTCTCGTTGACGCGCGCCGCCGTGCCCCTCTTGTCCCTGGCGACTCTCGGCGCCCCCGCGCTCGCGCAGACGACCCGCTTCGTGCCGATGCAGTACGCGACGATCCAGTCGGCGATCGATGCCTCGAACACCGGCGACACCGTCCTCGTGTCCCCCGGGATCTACGACGAGCACGACTTGGTCGTCGCGAAGAGCATCACGATCCAAGGCGTGCTCGGCCCCGAGGTAACGGTGATCGACGCCAAACACATGGGGCGCGTGATGCTGATCACCGAGTCTCCGACGATCTCCGGACTCACGCTCACGCACGGAAGGGCCCCGGACGGGTTCTTCGGCCTTCCCGGGCTGCCGGGGATCTATGACTCGGTCAGTGGGGCGACGACCTCCGGTTGGCCAGGACAGGACGGAGGCGCCGGGGAGGCTGGCGGGGCAATCTTCGCGTCGTCGCCGGGGAGCCCGAGGATCGTGAACTGCATCCTGGCAGAGAACCGGGCTGGGGATGGAGGCCCCGGCGGTGCGGGCGGCGCGGGCTTCGACGGCGAATTCGGGCTGATCGCTATCTACAATCCGACCTCAGGAGGACCGGGTGGCGCCGGAGGCCACGGGGGCGACGGAGGAGCAATCTTCGTGAGCGGCGGCGACATGCTCGTCCACCAATGCGTCTTCAGGCTCAACTCGGCCGGCAACGGTGGCGCGGGCGGAGCCGGGGGCCCTGGAGGGGACGCATACTCCAACTCCATCGACTGCACGGCAGACGGCGCGTCCGGTGGCAAGGGCGGGAATGGGGGCGTCGGCGGATACGGAGGAGGCGTCTTGGTCAGCCCAGTCGGTACAGGTGGTGGGACCGTCGACATCCGGCAGTGCGTCTTCACGTCCGCCAGCGCGGGGTACGGCGGTAGCAGCGGTTTCGGGGGCCCGGGCGGGGCGGGGGCCACGGGCCTGTTCTGTAGCTCAGCGGGCGGTTCCACCGGATCGCACGGCCAGAACAGCGGCCCTGGCCTTGGCGACTCGGTCTACGCCTGGGGGGGGACGAATTGCAGCGTCGTCGGCTCGATCGCCACCCCGGTCGGCCAGTCCAAGAACCCGTTCTTGGGGACGACGAGCGCCACGTACTCGAACTTCCCGAAAGGGGACATCACTCCCGGCGGCAACATCTACGCCGATCCGGAGTTCGTTGCCGAGCTGCAGATGGACTATCGCCTGAGCGCCACGTCACCCTGCATCGACGCCGGGGACTCGGCGTCGCTCGCCGCGCTTACCGACCCCGCGGTGCTCGTCGATCGAGACGGCAACCCGCGTTACCACGACGATGTCGCGACGGTCGACACGGGCACGCTCGGCCCGGCCGGCGAGCCCGTCATCGACATGGGCGCATTCGAGTACGGCGCGGGCCCCGCCCCCATCCTGCCAGCCGCCTACGTCAGCGCTCAGCTCGGCAGTCGGGGCGGCTTCGGGTCCTTCGGTACCCCGCTGGACACCATCACGAGCGGCATCGGCGTCGCCGGCGGAGGAACGGTCGCGATCACCGGCGGGACGTATGCCGAGCCCGCAACGCTCTTCAGCGCGCCCGCGCGGCTGATCTCGTCGGGCGGCGCGGTTCGCGTCGAGTGATGAGTCCTACGGCGGAGCCAGCCTGCTCCCGGGCGGCGCGGCGGCCGTCGCGACGATGGAGCTCTTCCCGAGTTGGATCCAGGCTGCGGCCAGCATGAAGTCCAATCCGTCCGAGACCTTCGATGGCCCCGGGATCCACGCCTGCACGTCGCGGAAGATCTCCGCCAGACCGCGGCATTCCCGGCCTCCCTTCCGTCCCTCCATCGTCCTGCTCGGACTGGTTGCCATGTGCGCTGGGCACGGCACTCCCGCCCAGGCCCAGATCTTCCAGTTCTCCCGCGCCGAGGCGGTCCGTCAGGACGTCCCGGGCCTCGAGCCGCGGCTCGATTGGATCCGTGACGAGGCGCCGGTCTACGACAAGCGGTCGTTCCGGGTGCTGGCGGGAGACGACTACGAGCCCGAATCCGCCTTCGTGCGCTTCCTACCCGGCACGCCCGATACAGCTCGCGGGGCGGCCCACGCCCTGGCCGGGATCGGCGATGTCCTCTGGACGTCACGACTCGTGTCCGACCTGCACCTCGTGCGTGTCGACCGCTTCGACGTCGAGCAGACGATCCAGCGCTACCTGGACCATCCCGACACGCTCTACGCTGAGCCGAGCTACCGAGCTCGACCGGGCTTGGACTCGAACGACCCCTCCTTCGTCGACGGAACCCAGTGGGGCATGCAAGGTGGACAGGGTCCGAGCCACGGCGGTTCCAACGCCGAGTTCGCTTGGGACGAGCACCGGGGCAGCAACGACATCACGATCGCGGTCATCGACTCCGGCGTCGATTTCGTCCACCCGGACCTGGCCGGCAACCACCGGACCAACTCGCTCGAGGTCCCCGACAACGGCGAGGACGACGACAAGAACGGGTTCATCGATGACCTGCACGGCTGGGACTTCAGCAGCCTCCCTGGCGACAACATCCCGCTCCCCGACTGCTCCGACCACGGGACCCATGTCGCTGGCACGGTCGGAGCCCAGGGCGACAACAACGTGGGTGTCGTCGGCGTCAGCTGGGACTGCCTGGTGATGGCGCTGAAGTGCCAGACCCCTGGAGACTGCAATTTCATCAGCAACGCACCCCTGGCCCTCGACTACGCCGTGGCCAACGGCGCTCGGGTGTCCAATCACAGCTATGGCGGACCGAGCTTCAATCAGGCAGCGTACGACCTGATCCTGGCGTCGCAGGCCTTCGGGCACCTCGTGGTCGCGGCGGCCGGCAACGACTGGGTCGACACGGACGTCACCCCGCTGTACCCGTCCTGCTACGACCTCGACAACATCATCAGCGTCGCCAACATCGAAGACGACGGTGACCTCTACTAGGACTGTTTCGTCTTTTGTTTCGGCGGTAGCAGCTGGGGTCCGACCACCGTCGACCTCGGGGCCCCGGGGTACGACATCTTCAGCACCGTCAACAGCAACGGCTACGGCTACAAGACCGGCACCTCGATGGCCGCGCCGCACGTTGCGGGGGCCGCTGGGCTGATCTTGTCGCGCTACCCCGACCTCGAGTGGTGGCGCGTCAAGGGCCGCCTTCTCAATGCGGCGCGGCCTCAGCCGACGCTGGCCGGCAAGACGGTGACCGGCGGCATGCTGGACGTCCATCGCGCGCTCGGGGTCTGGGCCGCGCCAACAGCGGGCGGCCTGGTGGTCGGCTCCAAGTTGAGTCCCTACTCGATGAGCTTGAGTCTGCTCGACGGCCTGCCCAAGGCCGTCGCCGAGACCCCGGAGGACGGAGTCCTGAACCTCGTGAGCGGCAACGCGAGCTTTGTCGCCGTCCTCACGAGTGGGCTCGGCACCAAGCGGATCACGATCCAGGCGAGCGGCGGGCCGGTGCTGCTCGGGACCCCCTGACCTCTACCCCCTGACTCCGGGGCCACCATCGGCCCCCGGATCGTGCCGAGCGATCCGGGGGCCGTTCCATGGCGCGAGCGTGGGTTCGGCTCCTGGCTGGAGCGGACGAGAGCACCGTGGGCCTGAGCACCGGGTTGCCTTCGGTCGCAATCGGTCGGCGCTGGCGCCACCCGTCAGCGGCGTCGGCCCCGACGGATCGGTCGGGGGTGACGTGACTCCCCGCCCCCCCCCCGATCCCCGGGCCTACTTGTCCCCGAGGGCCTTCTTGAACAGGTTCCCGAGGTTCGTGCCCAGGGGGCCGCTGCTCTTGACCTTCTCTTTGACGAGTTGGTCGAGCTCGGCCGCGTCGACGGCCTCCTCGGAGCCGAGGATCGCCCCCCGCTCGTCCAGGCGCGTGAGCGAGATCCGGCGCTTGCCGGAGTCCACGGACTGGACCCGCACGGTGACCTTCTCACCGACCTTGAGCACGTCGCCGGGGCGGTTCACCCGCTGGCCGCCGCCGAGGATCTGGCTCACGTGCAAGAGGCCGTCGAGGCCGGGCGCGATCTCGACGAACGCTCCGAACTCCTGCAGGCGCGTGACCGTGCCCTCGATCACCGTGTCGTCGGCAAAGCGCATGGCCGCGTCGTCCCAGGGGTCGGGCTCCAAGGCCTTCATGGACAGGGAGATGCGCTTGCCGCCCTCCTTGACCTCCAGGACCTTGGCCTGGACCACGTCGCCGACCTTCAGCACCTCGTCGACCTTGTCGACGCGCTTGCGGCTGATCTGCGACACGTGCACCAGGCCGTCCACGCCGCCCAGGTCGACGAACGCGCCGAAGGTCTCGATGCGCGAGACCTTGCCCTGGACGTCGTCGCCCGGGTGCAGGTGGCCGACGATCTGATCGCGCAGGGAAGCGCGCTCGCGCTCGAGCACCTTGCGGCGCGAGACCACGAAGCGCTTCTTGCCCGGGTCGACCTCCATCACCTCGACCACGAGCTTCTGGCCGACCAGGGTCGAGAGGTCCTCGACGTGACCACCGGAAGCCTGTGAAGCGGGCATGAAGGCGTGCAGCGGACCGATCTGGACCTCGAGGCCGCCGGAATTGACGGCGCTGACCATGCCTTCCACGTGGGAGCCCACGGAGACGTCGTTCCAGGCGGCGAGGGCACGGGCGCGGCGGCGGCTGAGCAGCCACAGGCCGTCCTTCTGGCCGTGCATCGTGAATTCGTAGACCTCGCCCTCGGTCGGGGGCGCGTCGAATTCACCGGCGTCGATCACGCCCTGCATGCGCGGGCCGATCTCGACGATCACGTCGTCGCCGCTGACCCCCGCGATCTTGCCCTTGACCAGGTCGTCCTCGGACCGGCCGCGGCGCCCGGCGCCAGCTTTGGACTTGGAGCCTTTGGAAGACGCGACTTGTGACGGGGTCGGATCGAGGTCGATGTCGAGCAGGCTGCCGACGTCGGCCAGCGCGGCTTCCAGGTCGGCGTCGACCGGATCGCGCTCGGAGGGCGGTTTGGGAGTCATCGGATCGGGGGTCGTGGGCCCGCTTCCGGCGAGCCTGACGGGGTGAGACGAAGCCCGGGATTCTACCCCCGGGAAGCGGCGCTGCGGGAAGTCCGTCGCAGGCTCGAATCACCGTTCACAAGAGCGGTGGTCCGCCGACGCCAGCGGACGGGCGGCGGTTAGCATGGGCCTCGCCCCCCCCGGATCGACGTAGCACCTCCCATGAAGACCCTGCTGAGCCAATTCTGCGAGGAGTTCGAGGCCGCCGTGCGGCCGCTCCTCGCCCCCCTGAAAGACTTCGTGGAGACCCTGGTGGCCGGTTCCGAGACCCACTTGGGCGCCGGAGTCAGCCGCGAGGTTCTGCCGGGATTCCAGGACGTCAGCCACCAATTGCGGGTCCTGGCCGACAAGGTCGCCGAGCAGCAGGCCTATGTCCTGATCTTCGGCCCCCTCAAGAGCGGCAAGTCGACCCTGATGAACGCCATCGGGGCCGCCTACGTGAGCGAGGTCACGGCCCTGCCGGCCTACCCTTGCATGGTCTACGTGTCCCATTCGGACACCCGGGAGTTCGTCGTCACCCGCTACAACGGCGACGAGCAGTCCTTCGCGGCCCCGGCCTCGATGCGGATGCAGGTCAACCGCGACCACGCCGAGCTGGCCGACCGGATCCGGGCCGAGGAGAACCGGGGCACCGACTTCGACCCCGCCCTGCACTTCCCGGACGCCATCCGGCGCATCGACGTGCGCGTGCCGGCGGCCGCCCTGGCCGAGTCGGGCGCGGTGTTGGTGGACACCCCCGGGCTCTACAGCCGCATGAAGTTCGGCTACGACCAGATGACCCGCGAGTTCCGCGACACCGCGGCCTGCGCGATCTTCGTGGTCAAGACCGACAACCTGTTCCTGGAGCAGGTCTTTGCCGAGTTCCAGTCGCTGCTCAGCCTGTTCAGCCGCATCTTCCTCGTGGTCAACGTCGACACGAACAAGATGGACCTGCGGCCCGACGGCAGCCTGGCGCCGAGCCTCGAGCGCGAGGATCCGGTGCGGGTGATCGAGGCCTTCGAGACCCTCTCCATGAGCGCCCAGCTCAAGCAGGCGGTCGAGGAGCAGCGGCTCAAGATCTACCCGGTGGACCTGTTGCGCGCGGCGAGCTCGCGCCTGCAGCACGAGTTGGCCGGCGAGAACAGCGGCCCCGCCGACGAGTATGCCGGGCGCGCCGACTTCGAGGCCTTCCTCGGCGACCTGACCGACTACCTCAACTCCACCGACTACCTGGTGGCCTTCCTCGGCGACAGCCTGCGCCACGGCTCGAACCTGATCGGCCGCGCACGCGAGCTTTCCGGCCACGAGGTGGTCGCGGACGTAGCACGGCGGGTGACGGCCCTCGCCGGCGAGCGCGACGACCTGCAGGACACTCTCGCCGCGCTGGATCGCCTGACCCGTTTCGACTGGAAGGACGCCTTCTCGGACCTTCCGGCGCACCTCGCCTCCCACGCCGACGGCGAGGGCGCGGGACTTTGGAAGCGCAGCCTGCGCGCGGTCTCGAATGCCATCGACGGTTGGTTCGAGGGCGACAAGAGCGTCGCCGCCCTCATGCGCGAGGATCTGGGCGAGGTGGTCGGCGCCTTCCAGACCAACTTCGCGACCCTGGCCGAGGGTGGCCTGAAGGAGCGCGCCCACAACTCCACCGCCGGCGCGCTGATCGACGAGCGCGCGGCGCGCGACCTGGACACGGTCGGGATGCGCCTGGGCGACTTCGCCAGCTCGGGCCTCGTGGCCGTGCTGCCGGCGACCCACGCCCGCGGCCTCGAGATCGAGCTCGACCTCGAGCAACTGCCGGTGCGCCGCTCGCTGCTCGACTGGATCCTGTTCCGCCGCGTCGCCTCCGTGCGGCAGCGGTTGATCGGTCCCCTCGCCAAGCCCGACAGGTCGATCAGCCGCGGCGACAAGGCCCGCCGCCTGGGCGAGGCCGGGCGCGAGTGGCTGCACGTGGCCATTCACGGCCGCGTGGACGGCGCCTACAACGAGGTCTCGAAGCGCGTCGCCGCCGACATGGCCAGTGAGTACTCGAACGCGGTGATCGCCGCCGTGGTGGCGCAGATCGAGGCCAACCGCGCTTCGACCGCCGAGCGCCTGGACCGCGTCCAGACCCAGCTCGGCGAGCTCGAGGCCCTGGCCGATCGGCTCCAAACCCTGCGCTCGCGCCTGGACGATGCTTCCGGCGCCATGGAGCAGCTGGAGGAGCGCTACGACGAGGCCGACCCGGCGGCCCTGACCCTGGAGCTGGATGAGGCCCAGGTCGCCGACGAAATGGCTGCGGTCGAGCTGTCGACCATCGAGCTGGAGCCCGTCCCGCGGATCATGCCGGAGGCCCCGGCCGAGGCCAGTGCGGAGATCGAGCTCGAGGCCGAGAGCGCTCATTCTTCCGACCGGCACCCTGACGGGTCGAACGCCGACCAACGTTGACCGTCCTGAGGGTCGAGGACCGGCCCCGCTTGGGGCCCTACTGCTGCTTCACCGGCCAGACGATCCGGCCGTGGTACCACCGTCTGCTGTTCGGGCTGTACCACCTGGCCACCGCGGTGGCCCTGGTGATGTATATGCTCGAGGCCCTGGCCGACAACGCGCCGGTGGTCTACGACTTCGCGGCCGGGGTCGGCGGGGCCGTGATCTACCTCTTGTGCGTGCGCGCGCCGCGCATCCACGCGGTGACGCTGGTGCTGGTCTTCGCGATCGCCACCCAGTCGGCGGTCGAGACCTTCGGTGAAGAGCAACCCCTGGACCTGGCCGGGCTGCCCGGTTGGATCGCCGGCGCCGAGGGACTGCTCGAACGCAGCGACGAGTTCCTGTTGCAGGCCGCGAAGACCACGACCTTCACCTCGGTCGCCGCGATCCACGCCCTGGTCACGCTGATCCCGCTCGGTGTCCTCGTCGCCGGACTCCTGCGCTCGCGACGCCTGCCCCAGCGCCTGTGGTTCGCGCGCTTCCATCCGGTCTGGCGCCGCCGCTACACCGACCGCGAGACCCCCCACCCGTTCCTGGGCGTCCTGGCCGTGATGCGCGATCCGCTGCTGGCGGAGAAGCTCGTCTGGTTGCAGTTGCCGCCGGGCACGGACGCCCTGCGGATCGGCGCACGCGGCACGCTCGAGAGCGCGACCGACCCGCGCGTGCCCCTGGCCGAGCAGTTGGGTGACCTGGTCTTGTTCCGCGAGCGCGGCCTGCTGCACGCCAACGGCCCCGTGCCCAGCGGCGGTCACGCGGAACTGCGCACCTTCCTCGAGCCCCTCAACCCCGCCGGGCACATGGGCCTGGGCGAGCGCGTCTTCGCCGAGGTCGACAGCCTGCCGGTGCGCGACCTACACGCCGAGGAGAACGCCCTGTTCGGCAAACACCGTCCGAACCAGCAACGCCCGCGTCTGTTCGGTCTGCTGCTGGATTCGCGCCCCAACGTCGATGCCGAGGAGCCCGGCCTGCCGCGCTTCGTCGTGCTGCTCGAGACTCGGGAGGGCATCGTGACCGAGTACGGACACCCCGATCTCGAGACGCGCGCCCCGATCGAGTTCGACGGCCGCCAGGCGCGTCTGCCCTGGCGCACCGCCGACGAGGAGGGCACGGCTCTGCGCTTGGTGCGAGGCGTCGATTCCGTGCACGGTGTCACGGGTCCCGGCGGACACTATCAACTGCTGTTCGTGAGCTTCGGCGCGGGGAACGGGGCATGACCGCGCCGCCGCGCGCGCTGCTCTACCTCGCGGCCGACCTCGAGGATCGGCCGCGACTCTTGGCGGCCATCGAGCGGGACCCCGCGGCCGACGCCGGGATCTACCTGTTGCCGGACTCCTCGCGCATCTCCGAGCGCGACGTGCGCGGGCGGCGTGCCCCCCTCGGCGCCCTCCTGTCTCCACTCGCCGCATCGAACGAGTCGGCCCTGGCCGACGTCGCGGCGCACCTGCTGCCGCTGCCCGAGCTCGGCGCCGAGCCCGTGCCGCGGATCGTCGACCTGCGCCTGATCGGGCTCGCAGCCAGCGCCTTCGACGCCCACTGGCCGGCCCCGGGCGGCGGGCAATTCGAGGTGCGCTCGGCCGCCTTCGCCCTACCGGGCCGGCGCGAGGGGGCGGTGCTCGCCTCGCGCGGCGCGCCCCACGGACCCTGGCTGCGCCCGATCGGCGCGGTCGCCCCCGAGGTGTCGGCGCTGCTCGCACTCCTGGCCGAGCTAGGCATCCAACACAGCGGCCCTGCCCTGTTCGAGAACTGGTTGTCGGCGCCCGCCCGCGACGGCATGCACTTCGAGCCGGAGGATGCGAGCGAGATCGTCGACGGCCTGCGCGCCCTGTTGCGCGAGGAGGTCCTGGGTGACGGCTCGGGGCCGCGCGAGGTGCGAGGCTGTCAGATGTCCATCTCCACCGAGACCGACGGCGCGCACCTGCGCTGGCGCATCGAGCTGCGTCGCGGCGACGACCGCCGACTGCTCGAGCACACCACCGCCCGCTACTCGCCCGACGCCGTGGCCGAGCTCTTGGCCGTGGTCGACGCCCGCCTGCAGCCCTACTGGCTGCTCGTGTTCGACCGCGTCGAGGGCCTGGGCGCGAGCTTCGTCGGACTGGTCGAGCTGCGCCGCTTCCTGGTCGAGAACCTGGACCAACTCGAGGGGGCGCTGCCGTGAGCGAGCCCGCCACGACCCTGCGCCTGGAGCTGGCCCACGGCCTGCCGCGCACGCCGCGCGGCGCCGTCGACGACTCGGCGAGGATGCCCGAAGCCTTCGCCCACGCACGGGTGATCCAGGAGGGCGGCGCGGACGGGCTGCGCGCCCTGCGCCGCTGGCCGGGCGTCACGCGCCTTGGCGACGCGGCCGACACTTGGCGCTGGGAGCCCCTGCCCGACCTCGTCGAAGGCCTGCTGGCGTCCCTGGAGTCTGCCGGCGCGGCGCAGCTCGAGGTCCACGCCCCGGCCGAGGTGCAAGAGGCCCTGCGCCAGCGTGCACCGCGCACGTGGCAGCTGCTGCTGCAGCGCACACGCCTGGTCCAACGGGGCGAAGCCTGGTCCCTCGAACGCCGCGGGAGCGACCTGCGAGTCACCTACCTGCCCGAGCACGCGAGCGGGCCGATCGAGGTCGACTGCCCGCTGCTGTCGCTGGCGGCCCGCCTGCGCGGCGGCGGCGAGCTCGGCCCCGAGTCCGGCGGCGAGATGTGGGAGCGCGCCGGGCGCGACGAAGTCCGCAAGCTCCTGCGCGAGCTGCTGCGCGCCCGCTGGCTCCATCGCCGTCTACCGCCCGGAGTCCGCTGGAACGCCGCCGACGGAACCTTCGACCTGCGCCACTCCGAGACCCGGCCACGAGTGCGCGAAGACCTGGGCGAGGGGGCGGGGGACGTCCCCCGACGCCTGTTCGTCCAGTGCGAGGCCCTCTCGACCCAACTCGAGTTCGCCTGCGCCCCGGGCAGCGAGCTGCCCCTGGCCGTGGTCCGCGCCGGGCTCACCTGGCTGCTCGACCGCGCCCGCGACGAGCCGTCCGTGGTGCTGACCCGCGACGGGCAGTTTCCGCGGGAGGGCTAGCCGAGGGGCCCGCGTCGAGTGCCAGGCACCCGGCGGGCGCCCCGCGGCAGCCAGCGAACTCGTCACGGCACCGACAGCACCACCGCGTTCGAGGCCGAGACCTGCTGCGCGGCGCCGCCGTCCAGGGTCCAGCTCTGCACGTACATGCTCGTCCCGGACGGGATCGCCGCCGGCCAGGTGATGGCGAGGCCCGCCTGGCCGCCGGCGTCGGACAGGTAGGGAATCTGCAGGGCGGGGTCGGGCACCAGGGTGCCGCCGAAGAGCGGGATCCCGACCGCGAAGCCGCCGACCACGTGTACGCCGATGGAAGCGCCCGGCAGGTGCTCGACCTCGAGACCGATGGCGGCGCCGCCCGTGGGCACGCCGTAGCCGCGCAGGTAGGGCTCGCCGCCCGAACCTTCGAGGGCAAGACCGAGGTCCTCCCAGACACCGCACTGCACCACCGCCACGCCTTCGCTCAGGGCGCTGACCCACAGGTCACCCGTCGGCTCGAAGGCGCAGGCCGTCGTCTGCCAGTGGGGCAGGGGCGAGCTGCCGTAGGCGTAGACCGTCCAACTGGCCGCGTCGGCGATGGGCCCGTCGATCAGGCAGACGGTGCTGGGCTCGTTCGAGCCGTTGCCGCGCGAGGTCAGGCCGATCAGGCCGTCCGCGCGCACGTCGATGCCCGGCACCTGGCCCGCGGGCAGGGGCGAGTTGCTCGGCTCGTAGAACTGGAAGGTCGCGCCGTCGTAGGTGACCAGCCCGTCCACGGTGCCGAAGTAGAACGTGTCGTCGGGGCCGATCGCGAAGCTCGAGATACCGCCCTTGTCGAAGAAGTAGTCCGCGTAGGGCAGCGCGACCTTGGTCCAGGCCGTGCCGTCCCAATGGTGCAGGTCGAACCAGGCGGCGATCCAGACGTCGCCGTCAGAGTCGCTCTCCATGCCTGGAAGGCCCAGCACGGCGTAGGGCTGAATCGGTTCCTTGACCCACAACTGCGCCTGGTCGTCGAAACGATAGGGCGTGCCGTTCTCGGTCGCCGCGAACACGTTGCCCTGGGCGTCCTCAGCGAAGAACGGGAACTGGGTCACGCCCATCCCCGGGTTGTTCTGCCAGTTCCAGAAGCCGTCGAATCCACCGGTCTCGTCGTCCCAACGGGCGATGCCGTTGCCGCCGAACCAGAAGCGACCCTGGCTGTCCTCGAAGGCGCCGCCCATGGGCTCGTTGCCCGCGAAGGGGTAGGGCTCGGCGCCCAGGTTGTGGGCTCCCCAGTTGCGCCAGACGCGGCCGTCGAAGCGCGACAGGCCGGCCTCGTCGGTGGCGACCCAGAGGTTGCCGCGCGAGTCGACGTCGAAGCGGTCGACCCAATACCAGGGCATGCCCGTGTTGTAGCTGTTGAAGTCCTCGAGCAGGGCTCCGCCGCCGTCGAAGCGCCCCACCGCGCCGATGGTCCCGATCCACACCTCACCACTCTGCGGGTCGGGAGCCACCGAGAAGATGATGTTCAGGCCCGACACGAAGGTGTGGAAGCTCTCGCCACCGTCGGTGGAGCGCAGAACGGTGCCGTGCCAATTCGCCACGTAGACGGCGCCGTCCTCCGGATCCGTCGTCAGCGTCGTCGAGCTGTCGAAGCCGTACTGCTTCAGCGTCTGGCCGTCGAAGCGGTAGTAGGCGAAGCCACTGCCGACCAAGTTGGTGTTGAACCAGATGTTCCCGAAGCCGTCCTCGGCCATCTCGTCGAAGCGGTCGACGCCCTCGCCCAGCAGGGTCCAGACGCCACCTTCGAAGCGCGCGACGCCGGTCAGGGTGTTGTTGGCCACCCACACACGACCCTGGCTGTCGGCGAAGACCTCCGACAGATCCGTCCACGGCGCGGCGAAGGGAATGTCGTCCGGCACCGTGTAGCGGTTCCAGCCGTCGACCCCGTCGAACTCGTAGACGGCATCGCCGGAGGAGCTGGAGCTCGAGCTGTTGAACCAGATGTCGCCGTCCGGCGCGATCGACAGGTCGTTGACCACGTCCAGGGTCATCGGCGAGTTGCCGGAGTCGAAGACCGTCGCCGCGCCATCCACCCAGTGGACCAGCCCCGCGCCCGTGGCGATCCACGCGCTGCCGTCGGCCGCGAACTCCAGGTCGTTCACGAACTGCGACGGCAGGTCGCCCGCCGCCGAGGAGAGCACGGTCCACCGGTCCGTCTGACGGTCGAGGATCCCGATGCCCCCCTCACCCCAGAAGGGCCAACGGGCGCCGACCCACACGTCCCCGTCGGGGGCGTGGCGGACGAAGCGGACCTCCTCGCCGGGGATGCCGGAACGAGAAGGGTCGATGACCGTCATCTCCTGGGCCCGGGCGGTGGAGACGAGGGCGGTGAGCGAGAGGAGGGCGGTGAGCAGGTTGAGCTTCATGGGACGTCAGGGGTCGGGGAGCGGGACGGATCGAAAAGAAGAGGAGCAACTCCCGTACCGCGGCTCGAGCGGGGACCCTGGGGCCCCCAGGGCGCTTGGCAGTCCTTGGAGTGGACCGCGAGTCCAGGTCCTGGACGGTCGGCTCGAGGAACTCCAACGATCGGAGCACCTCGGTCACGGACAGGCGGATGTGCGCCCCGCCGGTTGCAGTCGCGCCGCCGCAGTTGTCGCCCCCGCTCGCCGCCCGTGGCTGGGAATGCAGCCACCGAGAGCGCCGGGCACGCAACGCTCCGCGGAGAGGGGATACGAGCACTCGACCTGCGCCCCTGGAGGAGCCTCGGCGGCCCGGTGATCGACGACCGGCGCGGTGGGTCTCCGGCAACACGGACATCCCGCCGACAACGACGATCCCCCCACTCGAGCGATTCGGCGCAATCGCACACAGTCCAAGCCGAGATCTCGACGCGCGACGAACCATCGACTCGACTCGCCATCGAAGCGTGAAGCAGCGCGCCCTCGCGCGCGAATTCAACGCGCACACGGCCGCTGGACCCTCGAATTCGCGCCCCTAGAACCAGAATATCGGCTGAACTCGGCGGGCAACGGTGCCCCGACCGATGCGCGGCCGACAGTGCGACCACACCGCTCCCGATCCGAGATGTCCGAGCCTGGTGAGAGTGACCGGACGTCCGGTCGGGGCGGATCGATTCGACCGCGCGAGCGTCGCGCCGACAAGCCGACCGCGGCAGCCCCCCCGCCGCCCGGTCCGATCGCGGGGGCGCTGGTCCTCGACGGCGCCGGCCGAATCATGGCGCCAGCTCCCCAGTTGGCGTCGGTCCTGACGGTCGTTCCCGGTCGCGAGCTCGGCGATGGACCCTATCCGGGCCTGGCCGCGTCTCTGGTCGCCCTCGCGCGGGAGGTCACCACCTCAGGCATCCCGCAGGAGGTCGAGCGCGCGATCGACGGCGGGCCGCGCCTGCGCTTGATCGCGACTCCCATCGGCCCCCTCTCGCTGGCCGAGACGGCGCTGTGCGTGGTCGAGGTCCCCAACCCGCGGGACGATCGCGATCGGCTCAATCGGATCGTGGACGGGATCCCCCACCAGCTCGCGCTGCTCGACTCGAGCGGGAAGATCGTCACGACCAACCGCACTTGGCGCGAGACCGCAATGGGCCACGGGGCCACCACGGAGCAAGCCGGGGCCATCGGGCTGAACTACCTCGAGGCCTGCGAGCCGGACCCGGCTCAACCGCCTGCACGCGTGGCCACGGCCGACCATGGCGACGCGAGCATCGAGGAGATTCGGGCGGGGCTCGCGCAGCTCGTGGCCGGCGAGCGGGACTCGCTCGAGGTCGAGTACCCCTGCCACTCCCACGACGAGGAGCGCTGGTACCTGATGCACGCCGCGCGGATCGCGTCGCCGCCCGAGGTGGTCGTGACCCACTTCGACATCACCCGCCGCAAGCGTGCCGAGCTGCGCCTGCGCGAGCTGGCCGACCACGACCCCCTCACCGGCCTGCTCAATCGCCGCGGCCTGGCCGTCGCTCTCGAACGCGAGGCCCAACGGGCCCGCCGCCAGGGCCACGCCTGCGCCGCGGTGCTGATGGACTGCGACGACTTCAAGACGGTGAACGCCATCCACGGCCATGCTGTCGGCGATGCCCTGCTGACCGCGATTGCGACGCGGACCGCTCGGGCCCTGCGGCCCTACGACGTGCTCGGGCGGGTCGGTGGCGACGAGTTCATCCTGCTGCTGCCCGAGCTGAGCGCTCCCCAGGCGGCCAAGGCCGCCGAGCGTGTCCGCCGGACGGTGGCGGGCACGCCCTTCGAGCTCAAGGGAGCAAGGCTGAACCACAGCGTCTCCATGGCCGTGGTCGCCCTCGATCCCCGCGCATCGTCGATCGAGGCCATCCTGCGCGACGCCCACGGCGCCCTGCTGCGAGCGAAGACGACCACCAAGAACTGCGTCGTGACGGCCTGATCATCGCCCCGGTCCGTTCCACTCCGGCGACTTGTAGATGGGGCTTGACGGAGCGACGGCGTGGGGCGCAGGCTTCAGACCGCCCGAGCGTCGACAGTTCGATCGGAGTCGACGAGCGCTGGCCCACCGAGCGACCGCCGGGGCGTCGCCATATCCAATCGAGGAACTGGTCGTGAATCGTCCGCTTGCACTTATCAGCTGCGCCGGGCTGGCCTTGGTGTCGGCGATCGCCGTCCTTTCGCGAGAGGATGCACCTGCCGATCCCACCAACCGTGGCGTCGGTCCGCTCTCGGAGGACGCGGCGGGGTCATTGCCCGATGGGGAGCCGCTCGAGGTCGATCCCCTGCGCATGGCGGAGGGAATCGCCGAGCGAGTCGAGCCTCAGGAATCGCTTGCGGGTCGATCTCCCGATGCCGAGCGCCAATCGATCGACGCTGCCGTCGACTCGCCCGCGCTGCGGGCCTTCCTCGATCGGCTGAACGAGGCTCGACTGGACGAGTTCGATCTCGAGGGGCTCGAGGCCCTTCGAGCTGAACTGAAGTTGATTCAGGCCGACCTCAGGTTCGACTTCGTAACGGCACTCGGTCCCGAAGAGGATCTGCTCGACCCGACCGAGCATGAAGAATCGCGGAGGTGGCTCGACCTGGACACGATCTATCTCCCCTGCAGCCGACCGGGCTTGGAGGGCGCTGCCGCTGCGGCGTACGTCCGGGTCGACGGGGTGCGTGGCGGTGACCTCTACGTCGCGCGGGACGCTGCACGCTTGATCAGGTCGGTCGGCCCCTACCGGCAGTCGCTGCTGGACTCGATCGACCGATACATGCAGAGCCCCATCGTGACGTCCGCGGTCGATGCAGGGGTGGAGATGGTGCTCAAGTCGGACCTCTCCAAGGCAGTCTGGTTCGACGCCGAAGGAGACGTCGTGGCCTATTGGGCCGATTCGGCCGCGTTCTGATGGTTACGGTCGGCGCCGCGAAACAGGCGGCCCCGGCCGATCAAGGCCCCCATCGAAGACTGAGGCGTTCGTACGGTGCCAGGCACCCGTCCGCCGCCTGAATGCAGCAGGGCCCCGTTGCCGAAGGCAACGGGGCCCTGCTGCATTCAGGCGGCGGACGGGTGCCTGGCACCGTACGAACGCCTCAGTCCACCTGCCAGGTGTCGCGGGTGTAGAGCAGGTCGCGCAGCTTGCCCGGGCCCTTGGTCTCGAGCACCTTGTCCACCTGGGCGTTGAGGCGCTCCTCGAAGACCGGGGCGTCGACGCGGCGGAAGATGCCGACGGCGGTCGGGCGCGTCGGATCGGCGTCGAGCTCCGCAAGCAACTGCGCCGGGGCGGTGCTGTTGCGCGTCGGGTCCCAGGCCTCGGCCTCGTCGGCGCTGCACGGGACGACGTCGAAGCCCTCGAAGCGCAGGCCCTTGTCGTGGTCGGAGCCGTAGATCATCGGCTCGCCGGGGACCAGGTCCACCGTGCGGTCGTCGCGCACCTTGCGGCCGGCGACGCCCTCGAAGGCGCCGTCGTTGAAGATCACGCAGTTCTGGAAGATCTCGATGAAGGCCGTGCCCTCGTGCTTGGCGGCCTCGTGGAAGATCTTCTCCATGTGCTTGGGGTGCGTGTCCATGGTCCGCGCCACGAACGTCGCACCGGCACCGAGGGCCAGCTGCACCGGGTTGAAGGGGCGGTCGATCGACCCGTAGGGCGTCGACTTGGTCTTCAGGCCGACCGGCGAGGTCGGCGAGTACTGGCCCTTGGTCAGCCCGTAGATCTGGTTGTTGAACAGGAGCACCTTCACGCCCACGTTGCGCCGCAGCATGTGGATCGTGTGGTTGCCGCCGATCGACAGGCCGTCGCCGTCGCCGGTGACCATCCAGACCGAGAGCTCGGGGTTCGCGGTCTTGACCCCCGTCGCGATCGCCGGCGCGCGGCCGTGGATCGAGTGGAAGCCGTAGGTGTTCATGTAGTACGGGAAGCGGCTGGAGCAGCCGATGCCCGAGACCACACAGAACTGGTGCTTGGGAATGCCGAGGTCCGCCAGGACCCCCTGCACGCTGTTCAGGATCGAGTAGTCCCCGCAGCCCGGACACCAGCGGACGTCCTGGTCGGACTTGAAGTCCTTCTTGGTCAGCGTGGCGCTTCCCGCGTCGTGTGCGTCTTGAGTCATTGTTTCAGCGCTTCAGGAGGTCTTCGATGCGCTCGACGAGCTCGTGGGTGGCGAAGGGCAAGCCCTGCACCTTGGGGTAGGACGCGAAGTCGTGCTTGGGGAACTCGCTACGCAGGAGGCGGCACATCTGCCCCATGTTCAGCTCCGGCACGAGCACCGTGCGGAAGCGGCTGAAGATGCCGTCGAGGCCCTTGGCCATGGGCCAGATGTGGCGCAGGTGCACCGCGCCGACGCTCAAACCGCGGCCGGCGCAGATCTCCACCGCGGAGCGGATCGAGCCGGCGGTCGAGCCCCAGCCGCAGACCAGCACGTCGCCGCTCTCGGCCCCGAAGACCTCGGGGTCCGGGATCGTCTCCTGGACGTTCATGACCTTCTGCGCCCGCAGATGGCTCATGCGCTCGTGGTTGTGGGCGTCGTAGCTGATGTTGCCCGTATCGCCGTCCTTCTCGAGGCCGCCGATGCGGTGCTCGAGGCCGGGCGTCCCGGGGATCGCCCAGGGCCGCGCGAGCTTCTCGTCCCGAGCGACGGGCGAGAAGCCCTCCGTCGCCGTGTGGAAGGTGACGGGGAAGGCCTTCAGCGACTCCATCTCCGGCAGGCGCCAGGGCTCCGAACCGTTGGCGATGTAGCCGTCGGAGAGCAGGATCACCGGCGTCATGTACTGCACCGCGATGCGCACGGCCTCGATCGCCGTCTCGAAGCAGTCCGAGGGCGTCGAGCAGGAGACCACCGGCATGGGCGCGTCGCCGTTGCGGCCGAGCACCGCCTGGTAGAGGTCGGACTGCTCGGTCTTGGTCGGCATGCCCGTGGACGGACCGGCGCGCTGGATGTCGACGATCACCAGCGGCAGCTCCGTCGCGATCGCGAGCCCCATGGCCTCGGTCTTGAGCGCCATGCCCGGTCCCGACGTGGTGGTCAGGCCCAGGTGCCCGGCGAAGGAGGCGCCGATCGCCGAGCAGATCGCCGCGATCTCGTCCTCGGCCTGGAAGGTGCGCACGCCGAAGTTCTTGAACCCCGCCAGCTCGTGGAGGATGTCCGACGCCGGCGTGATCGGGTACGAGCCCAGGAAGATGTCCAGGCCCGCGAGCTGCGCCCCCGCGACCAGGCCGATCGACAGGGCCTGGTTGCCCATGATGTTCCGATAGGTCCCGGGCTCCAGGGTCGTGCACGGCGGCACGTCGTAGCGCGTCTGGAAGTGCTCGTGGATGTCACCGGCGTTGAAGCCGGCCTTGAGCGCCGTCTGGTTGGCGGCCACCAGGTCGGGCTTCTTGGCGAACTTTTTGGCGAGCCAGTTGAGGGTCGGCTCCAGCGGGCGGCTGTACAGCCAGTACATCAGCCCCAGGGTGTAGAAGTTCTTGCAGCGCTGGACGTCCTTGGGCGACAGACCCGACTCGGTCAGGGCCTGCTTGACGCGCTCGTTGATGTCGATCTCGATCGTGCGGTAGCCGTCCAGGGTCCCGTCCTGGCGCGGGTCCGTGGCGCAGCGCGCCTTCTTGAGGTCGAGCTCCTTCCAGTTGCCCGTGTTCAGGATCACCATCCCGCCGGGCTTGAGATCCTTCAGGTTCACGACCAGGGCGGCCGGGTTCATCGCCACCAGCACGTCCGGCGCGTCGCCGGGGGTGTGGATGTCCGACGAGCTGAAGCGCACCTGGAATCCCGACACCCCGGGGCGGGTGCCCACGGGGGCGCGGATCTCCGCGGGGAAGTCCGGCAGGGTCGCGAGGTCGTTCCCGACCGCGGCCGAGGTGCTCGTGAATTGGTTGCCGGTGATCTGCATGCCGTCGCCAGAGTCCCCGGCGAAGCGGATCACCACGCTCTCCTGCTGCTGCAGGGGGAGCTCGGCGCCAGTGTTGGTAGGAGTCGTCATCGGAGGGGGGACCCGATCCCGGGCGCGGCGCGGGGCCGCGGGGCGGAAGGGAGCCTGGAAGGGAGGTCCGGGTCGTCGGGGACAGTACTCGTAGGCCCTGCCGACCGGAATTCGGGCCGACATTTTGCCCGGGACACGGCTGGCTGACACGGGCTTTCGGCTGATCGAGCCGCGGACATCGAGTCGGATCCCCACTCCGCGGCCGCGGAGGGAATTCGGATTGGCGGCAGCCGGCCGAATTCGGGGGCAGGATCGTCCGCGCGGGGACTGGACATCGCGGGGCAGTCGTCCACGATATCGACCGCCACAGCCCCCATGGACCAACCCCGATTCGCATCCGCCCTGTCGACCGCGCTCGACACAGACGCGGCCGAGAGCGAGGTGGCCGAGTCGATCGTCAGCCGCCTGGCGGGGCGCTCGGCGGGGCTCCTGGTGGCCTTCGTGACCCGCCACCACGCAGCCCGCTTCGAGGGCCTTCTGGACCGGCTCGCCGATCGGACGGGCGCCATGTCGGCCATGGGCTGCACGGCGGAAGTGGTCATCGGCGAGGGTCGCGAGGCCGAGGGCCAGTCAGGGCTGGCGGCCTTCGCGGCCTACCTGCCGGGCACCGACGTGACGCCCTTCCAGGTTCGAGTGACCGAAGCGGAGGACGGGGGCCCCGAGTTCACGCGCCCGAGCGACCTGGCGGCGCGGGGCCGCTCCGGGGTGCTGCTCCTGGGCGAGCCGTTCACGCTCCCGGTGGAGGACCTGCTCACCGATCTGGCCGCTTCGGCCCCCGGGGTGCCCGTGGTCGGCGGCATCGCCAGCGGCGGTCTGGGGCCTGGCTCCAACCTGCTGCTGACCCGCGACGGGGTCGTCGAGGAGGGCGGGATCGGCCTGGCCCTGAGCGGCGCCACCGGTGTCATCCCCGTGGTCAGCCAGGGCTGTCGTCCGGTTGGCAGGGCCTGGGTGATCACCCGCTGCAAGGACAACGTGATCTTCGAGTTGGGCGGCCGGCCGGCCTTCGAGGCCCTGATGGAGACCGTTCGTGGCGCCGCCCCCCGCGAGCGCGAGCTACTAGAGCGGGCGCCCTTCGTCGGTCTGGCGGTCGATCCCACCAAATCGACCTTCGACCGGGGCGACTTCCTGGTGCGGGGCCTACTGGGCGTGCAGCCGGTGGACCGCTCGATCGTGGTGGCCGACTACGTGCGCCGGGGGCAGACAGTCCAATTCCTGGCCCGAGATGCCGAGAGCGCCGGCGAGGACCTCGAGCACCTTCTGGCCCAGGGCGTGCGCTCCGCAACCACCGCGACCGACCCCGGCGCGCTCCTGTTCACCTGCAACGGTCGCGGCTCACGCATGTTCGGCGAGCCGCACCACGACATCTCACGCCTGCAGCGCGCCCTGCCCGGGACCCCCCAGGTCGCCGGCTTCTTCGCGGCAGGCGAGATCGGCCCCATCGGCGGCCGCAACCACCTCCACGGCTTCACCGCATCGGTGGCCCTCTTCGGGCGCACCGACGACCGCACCTGAGATCCCCCATGGACTTCGTCACCCTCGCCATCGCCGTCGTCGCGCTCTTGGTCGCCATCACCGCGCTCAAGCGCGTCTCGAACCCCACTGTCCTCGAGGACATGCGCGCCGAGGGACGGCGCCGGGTCGAGAACCTGCGCACCGAGCTGCGCGCCGACATCGAGACCAACCGCCGACTGCTGGCGGAGGTGGCCGCCGGCGGCGACCTGGATGCGGAGCAGATCATCGAGGGGCGCCTTTGGAACGACGTCTCGACGCGCGAGGGCATCGCCATGGTGCAGAGCGGCTCGGTGCGCCTGCTCGACGTGCGCAGCCCCCAGGAGACGGCCTCGGGCGTGATTCCCGGCGCCCAACTGATTCCGGTGGACCAACTCGAGGAGCGCTTGGACGAGCTGCCCAAGGATGGCAAGCCGATGCTCGTCTACTGCGCCGGGGGCGGTCGCTCGGCGGCGGCCTGTGAGTTCCTCAGCGGCAAGGGTTTCTCCGGCCTGAGCAACCTCGAAGGCGGCATCGGCGCCTGGACCGGGCCCGTGGCCAAGTCCTAGGGGGCAGGCGTCGGGACCGCGGGCGCGGTCGGGATAGACTCCTCCCCATGAGTCAGCAACTCTCGGACGCCCAGCTCGAGGCGGACCTCGCGTTCGCCATCCAGACGGCGCGCGAGGCCGGCGAACGCATCGCCGGTCTGCGCGAGACGGGGCGCTGGACCGACCCGGTGATCATGGGCGACGTCGCGGACCAGGCGGCCGACGGCTACCTGCAGGGCTACCTGCGCGGGCGCTACCCGGACGATGGGATCCTCTCGGAGGAGACGGCTGACTCCGAGGCGCGGCTCGCCTGCTGGCGCACTTGGATCGTCGATCCCCTCGACGGCACCAAGGAGTACCGCACCGATCGCGACGACTACGCCGTGCACGTGGCCATGACCCTCGACGGGGTGCCGGCGGTGGGCGCCGTGGCCCTGCCGGCCCTGGGTTCGGTGTTGTGGGGTGTCAGCCTTCCCGGCCGCGAGCGCGGCGGGATCGAGGGTTCGGACGCCGAGCTGTTGCGCGGCGATTCGCCCGAGCCTGACACCCACCGCATGGTCTGCAGTCGCAGCCACACGCCGGCCTGGATCGAGCGCTTCGTGGAGGCCCTGGGCGACACCGAGCTGGTGCGCTGCGGCAGCGTGGGTTTCAAGGCCAGCCGCCTGCTGCTGGGCGAGGCCGACCTCTACGTCCACAAGACCGGCCTCAAGGAATGGGACACCTGTGCGCCGGAGGTGATCGCGCGGGCCCTGGGTTGGCACGTGTGCCGCATCGACGGCAGCGCCCAGGTCTACAACCAGGCCGACCCGCGCAACGACGAGCTGATCATCTGCCGGCCCGCGATCGCCGAGCGGGTGCTCGAGACGGTGCAACGGCCGGGCATCATCGACGGCTGAGCGGGCCCTGGACCGGACGACGACTTCCAGCTCGCCGCGCGTTTCGCTCGAGTAACGGGGCGCCCATGCAGGCCGATTCCAGTGCTCGCAGCGCCCCATTCGTCGCTCCTGCAGTTCGAGGGGCTCCGTGGTGCGTCGGGTCTTGTTCGAATAGCGCGTCCGGATCGTCGCCTGCACCACTTGGGCCCGCGCGGCGCGATCCCCTGAAGGAGGCGACGCCCGTGCGACCCGAGACCGAACCCGCGATCGACGACAGGACTGGTACCGACGGTCCGCGTGGCACTGAACGAGCTCTTGCGGATCACGCCAAGGCCGCTTCGGCTCCGGCCAAGCCCGGCGCCGCGTGGACGCGCCACCCGCGGCTGGTGCTGCCGCGACCCGGGCCCCTGCGCCGCCTGCGGCGCAAGCTCCGCCGTTGGCGCAACGAGTTGACCTCGATCGTGGCCGAGCGGCGCAAGAGCCCGCGCATGGACGGCTACCCCGTCCACGTCAACCTCAACCACACCACGATCTGCAACCTGCGCTGCACCATGTGCGCCCAGGGGCTCTACGACGTGCCGCAACAGATCATGGAGCCGGAGGTCTACTTCCGGATCCGCGACGAGCTCTTCGACCACATCAGCGAGATTTCCCTGACGGTCATGGGCGATCCCTTCTGCGTGCCGAAACCCTTCATGGCACAGGTCCTCGACGACGTCGAGCGCCACGACCTGCGGCTCGAGATCACCACCAACGCGACCCTGCTCGGCGACGACGAGGAGCTCGAGCGGCTGGCGCGCGTGGTCAACAAGATGGTGATCTCCTTCGACGGCTCGACCAAGGAGGTCTTCGAGCGCGTGCGCGTACGCGCCAACTGGGAGCGCACCGTGCGCAACATCGAGCGCTTCCGCGACGTGCGACGCAGCTTGCCGTTCTTCCGGCGGCCGCTGACGTACTTCAACTACGTGCTGATGCGGAGCAACCTCGACGACCTGCCGGGCTTCATCGAGCTGGGGCACCAGTGGGACGCCTACTCGATCACGGCCTCGCCGGCGATCGCCGTGCACCCCAGCATGGCGCCGGAGATCCTCGACTTCGAGGGCGACGCGCACGTGCGCGAGGTGCTGCAACGGTGCGTCGACCTCGCGGCCGGCTACGGGATCGTGTTCACCGTGCCGGGCGTGCGGTTGCCACGACCGACGGCTCGCCCGAGCTTGGCGATGCGCGCCAAGCGCGCTTTGAGTCCCTGGCGCCCGACCCTGACCCAGGGCCTCAACTACCTGGCCCAGAAGGCGGGCCAGCGCTTCAAGCTGGCCCAGCGCGAGTGTGGCTTCCTGTGGCAAAAGGCCTACCTGCAGATCGACGGCAAGGTCAGCACCTGTTGCCACCACCAGTTCATCGTCACCGGGGAGTTGAGCGAGCAGCCCTTCGGGGAGATCTGGAACGGCGAGACCTACCGCGAGCTGCGCGCCACGCTCAACACCGATCGGGTCAAGTCGCCCTGCGACACCTGCTACCTGCTGCGGTAGTGCGCGCGCCCCGCGCTCGACTGCCACTCGGGGCAGTCGGGCGCGGGGCGCGCGGGGTCAGCGCCCTTCGAGCGCCGATCGGCTCGGGTCCTACAGACCCAAGTAGACGTCGACGGCGTTCGACAGGCGCAGGGGCTGGGCCAGGTCCGCGTGGACGCCCTGGGTGTAGACCGGCAGGCCGCACAGAACCGGCGAGGCCGGCAGGGGCAGGGACCAACTGGCCACCGGGCCGACGCCGACGGGCAGGCCGAGCAGCTCGA
Source organism: Engelhardtia mirabilis (assembly GCA_007751255.1). Classification (GTDB taxonomy): domain Bacteria; phylum Planctomycetota; class UBA1135; order UBA1135; genus Engelhardtia; species Engelhardtia mirabilis. Next base: position 1,178,467 of record CP036296.1, on the reverse strand, counting down.
GCCCGGTGAAGTCGACCAGGATCACGTCCCCGCCGAAGGGCAGCACGGCCGGTGCCAGGTAGCCGAAGACCGCCCCGAAGGGATAGCCGGAGGTGGTCAGGTCGAGCTGCAGGTCCAGGTTGCCGCCCAGGGCGCCGACGGTGGCCGCGAGGGAATCCAGGTTCGCGCCCGCGGTGTGCGACAGGCCGCCGGCCGCGGGGCCGAGGCCGCCGCCGGGCAAGAGGTTCTGGGCCAACACGTCGTTGCCGCCACCGTTCTCGTCGCCGTGCCAGGCCACGAAGGTGTCGCCGAAGGGCCCGGCCGCGATGGCCACGTCGTCCTTGGACGAGGGCGTCGAGGCGATGGTCACGATCGCGTGCTGGAGCACGCCCGCGCTGTCGACGCGCAAGGCGCGGACCTCGTCCTGGCCGAAGCCGGGGCCGGCGGTGAAGGCCACGGCGGCGCCGCCGCCCGAGATCACCGTGCTGACCTGGGAGGGATCCTCGCCACCCAGGGGCACGAACTCGATGCCGCCAGGTCCCCACAGGCGGTTGCCGGCGCCGTCGAGCTTCTGACCCGACACGCCGCGCAGGGATTGCAGCGAGTTCTGCTCGACCCAGAAGACGAAGGCCTCGTCGGTGCTCTGGTTGTAGGCCAGGCTGGGGCTGACGCGGATCTGCGTCGCGTTGGTCGAGACCTCCACGCCGGTGCCGGCCACGCCGAAGGACTGGCTGCCGTCGGAGCGCACGTGTTGGGCGTAGCACTGCAGCGGGCCGGTGCCGTACCAACTGAACAGCGCCCCACCCGCGCCGTCGGTCACCAGCGGCGGGAAGTTGCCCAGTTGCAGCGAGCCGCTGGTGAAGACCGGCACCGAGGCGCCGGGCCACTGGGGCGCGCCCGTGGACGAGAGCTTCTGGGCCAACAGGTGCCTCGGACCGAAGAAGCCGCCGCTCTGGGAGATCCAGGACAGGATCACCGCGCCTCCCTCGGAGCGACCCAGGGAGCTGAGCGAGGCCGTCTCGCCCACGGCGACCGGAATCGCCACGCCGCCGCCCCACTGGGGCGCGCCACTGGCGTCGAGCTTCTGCAGGCGCGTCGTGCTGCCCTGGGTCCAACCGACCACGCAGCCGCCGTCGTCGGTGGCCGCGATGCGCGGCGAGGCGACGAACTCGGTCGTGCTCGTGAGCTGCACGCCGTTCACGCCCCAGACCAGGGTGCCGTCGGCGGCCACCCGCGCGGCGGTGATCTGATCGCCGACGAAGCGGTCGTCGCGGAAGGCCAGCCACGCGTCGCCGTTCGGGCCGGCGTCGAGCCCGTAGTCCTGGGTCGACGAGTAGCCGCGGTCGGCGACGGTGATGCCGCCGTGAGGCCACAGCTCCGAGCCGGCGGGATCGAGGCGTTGCAGCACCACGTCGTAGCCGAAGGCCGGGCTTCCGGCGGGGTCGCTGTCGTAGAAGCTGACGAAGGTGGTGCCGTCCGACGCCGGCGCCAGCTTGACCTGGACCTCTTCGCCGCTGCCGCCGGAGAGCACAGCGTTGGTGGAGGCCGCCTTGGACCACTGGGCCTGGGCGGTGGGGAGACAGGCCATCAGGCCCAGGAGGAGCGCGAAGCGGCGACCGGTAGGAACTTGCATGGTCCGCGATTCTAGCCCGGGTCCATCGATCCTGCCGGTGCCCGGGCTGCCGCGACGGCCGTCAGGCGCGGCGCTCGCGGTCGATCGACGCGAGCATGTCGACCGTCGCGCGCAGGGAGCGCGCGAGATCCTCCCCCACCCTCGGGGCCAAGGCCTCGACCAGCTCGCGCGCCATCGAGAGGGTGCGATCTCGGCCACCGTTGAAGTGGGACCAGAAGGCGTCGGGACTCTCGGACCTGGCCAGGTCGCGAACCATGGACGAGAGGTTGTGGAGCTTGTCGGCCGCCTTCACCGTCGCGGCGTCGGCCGACATGGTCGCGACCTTCTCGATCCCGGCCCGCTTGCGCTCCTCCCAGGAGCGCGTCTTGTCCTCGGTCAGCTCCGCGACGATCTCTGCCACCTCTGCGCCGAATTCAGCCTCGATCCGCTCGACGTCCCAGCCGTCACAGTCCTCCACCACGTCGTGCAGCAGCCCGGCCTGGACCACGTGGTCCGGCGCGCCGTGGCGCGTGAGCACCAGGGCGATGTGGATCGGGTGCACCACGTAGGGATCGGCCGACCCCTTGCGGGTCTGGCCGTCGTGGGCGTGGAGGGCGACGCGGATCGCCCGTTCGACGTCTTCGGAGTACACGGATCGGGGGAGTGGCGGTGGACGGCGCGCGAGTCTCGGGGCCCCAAGGTAACCGTTGCCCGGCGGCCCGACCGGGTTGGCCCACGGTGGGCGGGAGGTCGGCGCGATCCGCCGTCGGGACCTCGCGCACGAAAATCGAGTTTCTGGCGGCGGATCCGGGGGGCCTCTACGCCGGACCCATGGGGGCGAAGGCCGAAGACCCGCGGACCGCCTCCGCCAGGGAGCTCTGGGGCCGATTCGAACCTGCCGAGCAGACTTGCGCTCGGTTGCTTGACGACCTTCGGCAGCGCACACCCGCCTCGTTCTCTTGCTACGAACGGGTGCGCGCTGCCACCCCTCCCCGGGCCGCCGGGTGGCCTGGCCCTCGCAAGCTGCCTGTGGGGAGACGTCCCCTGGATAGGTCGGGCGAGTGCTTGCGGCGCGGCCGGGCCAGCAACGCGTAGGCAGCGCAGCTCGATCTCCCGGGCGCCGCCGGTCCGCCGTCAGATCTGAATGCCGAGGGGCTTCAGGATCAGCACGCCGAACAGCATCGAGGCGATCAGGAAGATCGTCAGGACCCCCATCGCGCCCCCGGGCAACAGGCCCATCCAGGGCAGGGTGCGGTCGGGGTAGGTGAACTTGATGTGCTCCACGGGCGTGCCCGAGGTCGTCTTCTCGGCCGGCCAGAGCCAAGCGGCGAAGAAGCCCCCCACACGCTCGGGCTGCATGACGGCGGGACGCTCGGCGTCGCCGGTGACGATCTGCTTGGTCAACTCGGTGTCGCCGACGCGGATCAGGATGTCCTCGACCCCCGACTCGATCGCCACGAACTCGATCCAGGCGCGGCCCTCACTGGGCACGCGCACCAGCTTCGAGGTGGCCTGCAGGGTGGCCGGCAACTCGATCTCGAGGTCCGCAACGCGGGCCTCGTCGCCCTCCGCCATGGCGACCTCGAGCACCGTGCCCTGCCCCGCCAGGTGCTGGCCCTGGGTCATGTCCGTGAGCGGCACCGGGTCGAAGCCGAAGCGCACCACGAGCTGGGCCGCGACCAAAGTGAAGGGCACCAGCAGGGGGAAGATCGGCCCGAAGTTCAGCCCCAGGTACTGGAAGTTGCGGCCCAGCACCGTCGCCACCGACTTGGCCACGATCCCCAGGTCGTTCTGGTAGAGGCGGATCGCGATCATGCCCCCCTTGATCTTGTCCTTGGTGCCCTTGATGCCGCCCTGCCAAGAGATGTACTTGAAGCAGATCAGCGCCAGGATGCCGAAGACGCCGCTGATCAAGATCAACGCGACCGTCGGGCCTGCGAGGCCGAACACGGACATCAGGACGTCGAAGATCGACGTCATCGTGCCGTTGATCAGATCCATCGGGGGGGGGGAGGCTGGGGGGGGGGGAGTCGGGTCGAGGGGAGGGCCGCGCGCCGGGCGCCTGATCGATCAGTGGATTCGACCGATCAGGTCACGAGCGCGACCGAGGGGGACCGAATGCGAGGGCCGGCGTCAGCTGATGTAGCCCAGGCCGCGCAGCTTCTCGGTGATGTCCTCGTCGGAGTCGTCACCCTCGAACTGGGCGAGCTCGCGCTCGACGATGTGGGAGATGAACTCCTCGGCCGAGGCGTAGCCCGCCACTTCCGCAACGCGCTTGGCGCGGTCGATGAGGTCCTTCTCGAGCTTGATCTTGTTTCCGCCGCCGAACATGGGTCGTCCTTGGGTCGATGGGCCGAGTCGGCCCGGGTCAGGTTGGTGAGTCGGTCTGGTTGAGAGGTCGCAGGTCCGTCGCCCGGGGGCGCCGTCAGTTGGCCGGTCCCGCGAGCACGCGGTGTCCGCCCATGCCCTCGATGGGCTCGATGCCGTAGAAGCCGAGCACCTCGACGGTCAGGTCCCGCAGGTTGTGGTCCCCGGGGGCCACGCGCGCGTTGGACAAGAGGATGCCCGAAACCACCTCGGGCGCCATCAGGTGCGAGCCGTTGAACGTGCCGCCCAGGTTGTCCGCCAAGATGTCATGGGGGATGTAGCCGATCGAGGCCGGGTCCGAGTTGCAGTAGCCGACGTTGAAGCCGACCAACAGGTCGGGGGCCTCGGCGAGCCGCTCGGAGTTGGCGTAAGCGTCCTCGGCGATGTCAGCGTGCAGGATCACCCGCTCGCCGGTCTCGGGATCGACGATGGCCTCCAGCTCGGCCTTGATCTGCTCCAGCAGGGCACGGCGCTGGTCCGCTGTGACGATGCCGGACTCGTCCTCGTCCGTGTGCGGATCGTCGAGCTCGCGACCGGCCAGGTTCAGGTAGAGACCGTTGAAGCCCATGCCGTAGGCGCGGGTCTTGGACCAGTCCACGTGGGCCGTGATCACCCGCGCCGAGTAGGCCGGGTCACTCTTCGGCAGCTCGCGGCCGTCGGTGAGCTGGACTCGCTGGCCGTCCTCACCCAGCACGTAGCCCTCGTCGTCCGCGAGCCCCTGGGCCTGCAGCGCCTCGAGCTGCGCCTCGTCGGCCTTGGCCCAGACGGGCTCCTTCGGCACCAGATAGCCGTTCTCGAGCAGCCAGGTGTTGATGCTGAACTTGCGCGTGTAGGGCGCGAAGCCGTGATCGCTCATGACCACCAGGGTCCAGGGCTCCGGGCTGCGCTCCATGCGCTCGCGGATGCGACCCAGGACCGGGTCCATGGTCAGGTAGACGTCGTAGATGATGTCCTTCCACAGGCTCCCCGGGCGGCCCGACCAGGAGGCCGTGCTCTCTTCGGCGAGCTGCGCGTCGTGGTTCGGGTGGTCCGCCTGGAAGTGCCGCCACAGCATGTGGGACATCAGGTCGACCGTGGAGTAGTAGAAGAACAGCAGGCCCCCGTCCTGCTTGTCCTCGTAGCGGTCGAGGGCGTGCTCGAACATGGCCCGCCGCTCGGTGTAGACCAGCTTGCACTGCTCGAGGAACTCGGCGTCGGTGAGCAGGTGCTCCTTGAGGGCGTTGACGTCCTCGGCCATGCCCTGGGTGTAGTAGGTCCCGATCGCGTCGGCCAGGTCGGCGCTGGCCGAGCTCGGCTGGGACACGTCCATGGCCGGGTTGCGCGGATCGATGTTCACCGGCGAGGCGTAGAGCTCGACCTCGGGCTCCATCGAGCGCAGGTAGAAGCGCACCACGCCGCCGATCGGGTCGTCGACGCCGGGCAGCCAGTCGAGCCAACCCGGTGCCATGTCGCTGACCGTGAACTCGACCTCCATGAAGTCGGTCCACTGACCCGGCTCGACCACGATCGTCTGGGTCCCGATCTCGATCGCGCAGGCTCCGGCCTCGCGATCGACGTAGATCTTCATCGGAGCGCGCGCGGGAGCCTTGCGCCCGTCGATGTCGGCGTCGGGCCCCAAGACGAAGGTCCGGATCACTCCACCCCGCTCAGCGAAGTCCGCGTCGTCGACGATCTTCGAGTAGTCGAGGCTGCTCGCGGCGAACGGGTCCGTCGTGTACAGCGTCGCCTGGCCGTAGGCCGAGTCGATGGCCGGGGTCATCATCCCGGGGAACGAGAGCCCCTTGGACTCCTCGACGGGGAAGTTGGCCGGCATGCGCCACACGTCGGCCGGCACGCCGTGCTCGGCCAGGACCTGCCAGAAGGACTTGCCCGAGCGGTTCGACTCCTCGGACCCGGGGATCAGGCCGAAGAACGAGCCCGCGCCGGGCCGCGTGGTCGAGCCCAACGCCCCGCGCGTGACGTAGTCGCGGTGGATGAAGTCGTAGATCCCGTGGCCACCCGGATCGCGCCCGGTGATGAAGTCCGACCAGGCCACCGGGCTCTGGGGCGGCAGGGATGTCCCCAGGGAGTGGATCCCGTCGGCCTGGTTCACCAGCCACTGGAAGTTCTTCGTGCGCTCGGGGAAGCGCTCGATCACCTCGGCCAAGAGGTCCGGGTCCATCCCGTCGATGCCCAGCACGACCAGGCGCGGGTGCTTGGCCTTCACGGCGGGCACAGCAGCGGGCGCGACAGCCGCCGATGCGACGGCCGCCGCCGGCGCCTCCACCGGCGCAAGCCGCTTGGGGATCGCCGGCGAGACCGTGACCGCCAGGATCGCGACCGCCGGGTAGACGGTCCAACGCGGCAGCATCACTGCACCACCTCCCGCGCGGGGTCGGCCGCGGGGCGCGACGCGGGCGCCGGCGCGGTCTTCGGCGTGGCGTCGGGCTTGCGCGGACCGAACAGCGGCTGACCCTGCATGTAGGCCGGGATCTTGACCCCGAACTGATCCAGCGCGGTCGGCGCGATGTCCATGATGTTCGGCGTCTCGGTGTTGATCGCGCGATTGCACCAGAACACCCCGGGCACCAGGCGCGGGTCGACGCAGTGGTCACCGGACCAGGACTTGGTGTTGTCGCTGAAGACCTCCTCGGAGACGCCACCCGTGGCGCAGTCCCAGGAGTGGCGGTAGTTCCGCGCGTAGCCCACCAGCAGCTCCGGCGCCATGTCCGCGTAGGGACCCGAGTGCAGCTCCTTGGTGATGAAGGCCTCCTTGACCACCGTGTCGCCGGTCTTCGGGTCGCGCAGGGCCTCGAGCTTGCCCTTGATCTCGCGCAAGAGCTCGTCCATCTCCGGCCCCTTCGAGACGGTGCCCTTGGCCTCGCGCCCCTTACGGTTGATGAAGATCCCGGTCAGGCCGAGGGTGAAGGCGCGGGTCTTATCCCAGTCCACGTCGGCGAAGTAGTCGCCGGAGGTCTGCTTGCCGTCCTTCATCACGAGGTAGCCCTCGTCGCGCAACCACGAGTTCAGGTTCACGCAGCGCGTGAAGTTGCAGAAGCCGTGGTCGGAAATGATCATCAGGACCGTCTCGGGGTCTTCCTTGACCTTGTCGCGGATCTCCACCAGGAACTCGTCCATCTTGGCGTAGAGCTGCGGGATCACGTCCTTGTGCTTCTCGATGTCCTTGCCGGCGTTGGCCGGGTGCTCGGGATCGAGGTAGCGGTAGAACATGTGGCTGATCCGGTCGGTGGTGTCGAAGACCACCGTGACGAAGCCCCTCTTGGTCTTGTCGAGGACGTCCCAGAGCTGCTTCTTGCGCTCCTCGAAGATCAGCCAGGCCTGCTTCAGGAAGGCCTCCTCGTCGACCACCCGCTCGTTCAGCGCCCAGGTGTCCTCGGCCAGGCCGAGGGTCGCGTAGGGCCCCTGCATCTTCGCCAGGTAGATGGCGTAGACGAAGGGGTGGCTGATCGGCATGGCCGGGTCGTCGGGGTTGATGTTGATCGGCGTCACGTAGATGCCGACCCCGTCCTTGTCCCAGTCCTGGATGTAGAAGCGCGCGATGCCGGTCACGCCCTTGAAGGGCACCGTCATCCACGGGGTGTACTCGCGGAAACCGACCTCATGGGTCTCGTCGCCCACGGTGATCTTGGCCTTGCGGGTGGCCTCGTCGAGCTCCACGCCGAAGGGGCACTTCATGCGGCTGCCGTCGGCGCCGTGGGGCCCGGTCAGGTTGGAGTCGATGCGGTTGCCGCTGCGGCGCACGGTGAACTGCTGGCCGCCGATGTGCTGGCCGGCCGGGCGCGGCTTGGTCGAGTAGAACGAGAACGAGCCCTGGGTGCCCTGCAGGTCGGGCACGCACATGCCCGCCAGCAGGGTGCCGTTCTTGAACTTCTGGGCCGGGAAGGTGATCGGGACCCGGATGATCGACGACCACACGTAGTTGTCGCCGAGCAGCTTCCAGAAGGGCTGGCTCTTCTGCAGGAGGCGGTTCACCACCTTGTGGCCGAAGGGCACCTTGGCCAGGCCGAGGTTGAGCGTGCGAGGGAGAGTCTTGATCTCCGTCGACGACAGCATCGGCAGGTAGTTGCAGGGGTCCCGGGTCAGGAAGTCGTAGATGTTGTGGCGCGAGGCGTCGACGCCGGTGGCGTAGCTCGACCAGGCCACGGGCGAGATCGACGGGTAGGCGGTCGCGAGCGGGGCGAAGCAGCCCTGCTCCTCGAGCGCCTTGAAGTTCGGCATCAGCCCCTGCTCACTGAACTTCTTGGCCAGGCCCGGGTCGAAGCCGTCGAGACCGACGACGATCATGCGCTTGACCTTGGGCTTCGCCACGCCACGCATGCGGACCCAACGGACCGCGGCCTTGAGCGGCCAGATGGCCACGATGCCGAAGGCCAGGGCGAAGGTGCCGACCAGCACGAGGGCGCCGCCGGCGGCCGCGAAACCGGCACCGGGGCCGACGTAGGCGGAGGCCGGGCTGGCAGTTAGGACGCCGACGCCGATGGTGGCGAGGGCGGCGCGGAGGGTGCGCTGACCGATCTGCATGGAAGCGGGGAGACGTCGAGGTCGTGGCGGGCGGAACCGGTGCCCACCGGGGCGGCGGGACCCCTCTCATCGGCGCCCGTGCGGCGTCGGCTGAGGCCGGATGGCAGTCCGGGGGCGCGGGGCGGCCGGTATCCGGGTGCCTGGGGATGGGGAGGCGGGGTTCGAGTCGCGCGAGGCGCGATTTCGGGCCCTGCAGGATACCCGGGTACGGCCCAGGGACTGTCAAGGTGGGATCGATCCGACGGCTTTCTGGCGGCGCCCTCGGCCGGGTCACGACCGGCGGGAGAAGGGTCGGGCGCTGTCGAGGCAGCTGCTCCCCACGGCTCGCTAGACTCTCGGACCGGGCCGGCCGTGAATGGTCCGATTCGCCGGCACTCGGTCGCAGCCCGCCCAACGACTTCCGGGGCGCGATCGGTGTTCCCTGCTGATCGCCAGCCCGCCCTTGCGCCCCGCCATGCCACACGCGAGCCCCTCGCCGGGGCGGCCCGCGAGCCGAGCCCTGGCCGTGCCGCTCCTCGGCGCCCTCCTGGCCGCCGGCTGCGGGGGTGACCAGCGGCCGGATCCGGTCCCGCTCAGCGCGGGCTACGAGGTGCCTCCGCTCGAGGCCGGGCCGTGGCGTCTGCCCGCGGAGGGGTGGCCCGGGTGGAGCCTGGAGCCGCTCGGATCCGGCGACGGGGTCACCGCCGTCCTCGACACGCCGCTGGAGGCCTGGGAGCGAGGGCCGCTCGACGGGGTCTGGGTCCTGCCGCTGCCGGTCCCGCTGCTCCGCCCGACCGATGCCGTGCTGCTGCTCGACGACGTCGAGGCCCCGCGCTTCCCCCTCGGCCAGGCCCTGCCGAGCCCGGCCGAGGTCGAGGCCAACCGCGGTCGCTGGCTCGCAGCCGGCTCGCAGATCTGGCTGTCGGCGCCCGAGCCTCCCCAGCGAGCACAGGTGCGGCTGACCCTGCCCCTGGGCGAGCTCGGACCGTTCGGTTGGCGCTTGCGGCTGCCCCAGCTCTCCGCCAACGGCATCCCGCTCACCATGGGCCAGCCGCGGCGGATCGACTTCGCCCCGTCCGCGGTCGAGCGCGAGCTGCGCGTCGCGACCTGGTCCGCCGCCAACGCGGAGGTCGCCGACGGTCAACCGGTCACCTTCCGCTTCGACGTCGACGGTCGGGAGGCAGCCCGCTTCGAGCAGGCGGCGACCTTTGTCGGGAGTCGGACCACGCGCTGCATCGAGATCCCCGCCGGAGCGCGGTCGGTGACCCTGACCGTCGACGGACCGCCGTGCCTCGCCGCGGCGATCGACCCCTGGATCGACGTGCCGCGGGCCCGCTCGGACGATACGCGGCCCGACATCGTCGTGTTCCTGGCCGACACCCTGCGGGCGGACATGCTCGCCGCCTACCGCGACGACGACCCTGGCGCCGGGCCGATGCCCGGGGTCGACGCCCTTGCGGCGCGGTCGCGTGTGTACCTCGGCGCGCGGTCGAACGCGCCGTGGACGCTGCCCTCGCAGGCCTCGCTCCTGACCGGCCTTCCGCCCCTCGGGCACGGCGCGATCAACTCCGGGCGCTCGCTGCCCGACGCCCTGCCGCGCCTCGCCGCGCTGCTCCAGGAAGCGGGTTATCGGACGGCGGCCGTGACCGAGGGTGTCTACGTCTCGGCCGACTACGGCCTCGACCGCGGCTTCGCCGTGTTCGACGAGCGGTCACGGTCCGTCGAGCGCACCGTGGAGACGGCCCTCGCCGAGCTGCGCGACGACGATCCCCGGCCCCTCCTGCTGTACGTCCAGAGCTACCGCGCCCACGCCCCCTACCACGCCGGGCCCGACGGACCGCTGCCCGACGTCGCCGCGCGCCTGCGGCCCGGGCTCGGTCCGCGTCTGAGGGACGCTGCGCTGCTCGACCCGAGCCTTGATCCACGGGGGCTCGACGAGGCGGGGCTGGCCGGGGTGTTTCGCGGCGTCGTCGAGCGCGACTGGGACCTCTACGTCGCCAGCGCCAAGGCGCTCGACTCGGCCCTCGCCCCGCTCTGGTCCGCGTTGGACGAGCGGGCCGTGCCGACCTTCACAGTCTTCACCAGCGACCACGGCGAGGAGTTCGGCGAGCACGACGGCGCATCGCACGGACACGCCCTCTGGGAGGAACTGATCCGGATCCCGCTGTTCATCCACGGCCCCGACATCGCGCCCGGGTTCGACCCTACGACCGTGAGCCTGCTCGACCTCACGCCGACGATCGCCTCCTGGGCGGGGGTGGAACCGGACCCGCGCTGGGTCGGTGTGCCACTGGGCGGCGCCTCCGCGGGCAGTGCGGCGTTCGCCTGGGCCTGCACCTCCGCAGAGCACCCCGAGTCGCGGGCCATCGTGGCCGGTGTCGACAAGTGGATCGAGTGGGACGAGCCCCAGCGCCTGCAGCACTTCGACCTCGAGCTCGATCCGAACGAGTGGGCACCGACCCCGGTCGAGTCGCCATCGCCGACCCTCGAGGCCCTGCAAGCGCGTCAGCGAGCGCTCTCGGTCCCGCCCGCGGTGGCTCCCCGCCGGGCCGTGCTCGGGCCCGAGGCGCGGGCCCGGCTGCGCGCGCTGGGCTACGCCGCCGACGAGGACTGAGCGCCAACGGGCGGACCCGAACGTCTCGTGCGGCGCCGCGCACGAAGCGCGACGCCGCACGATGAGCATCCTGGATCAGCGCTTCGGCGGCACCACCAGCGGGTCCGGTGGGACCAGGGCCCGAGGAGCACTGCCAGATTCTTGATCCGGGAAGCTGGCTCGCAGCCGCGATCAGGCGGGCAGCAGGCCGCGCTCGCGCAGGTAGGCCAGGATCTTCTCGCCCGACTCCTCGATCGACTCGTTGCCGGTGTGGACCACGATCTCGGCGTTCTCGGGCTCGTGGTAGGGATCGGAGACCCCGGTGAACTCCTTGATGATGCCGGCGCGGGCCTTCTTGTAGAGGCCCTTGGTGTCGCGCTCTTCGACCACGGCGAGGGGCGCCTCGACGTAGATCTCGATGAAGGGCGCCTCGGACAGCTCGCGGCACTCACGACGCACTTCGCGGTAGGGCGAAATGGCCGCGGTGATCGAGCACACGCCGTTGCGCGACAGCAGGTTCGCGACGTAGCCGATACGGCGGATGTTGGTGTCGCGGTCTTCCTTCGAGAAGCCGAGCCCCTTCGAGAGGTTCTGACGAACCTCGTCGCCGTCGAGGGTCTCGACGAGGACACCGAGGTCCTTCAGCTTGGGGGTGATGTACTCGGCCAGGGTGCTCTTGCCAGCACCCGAGAGGCCGGTGAACCAAAGGATGAAGCCTTGGCGGTCGGACATGGGATCAGGTTGGGTCGGGGGGTAGGAGTGGGTTCAGGACGACGCGGGTGCGCCCGCGCGTTGATCGGTGCGCGCGACGCAGGGCGCCGCGCGCATCTGCGCCGAAGCTCAGCGCAGCTTGCCCTCGAGGTAAGGCACCTCGAAGGTCTTCTCGTGCATGATCGGACCGTGGCCGAAGTAGCCACCCTCGCCGAAGCACTCGCCGTGGTCGGCGGTGACGATGATGTAGGTGTTCTCCGGGACCATGTCGTAGAGCTGCTCGAAGACGCCGTCGAGGTACCTGACGGTGTCGATCTGGCGCTCCTTGAGCTGGTCCATCTTGTCCTGGTCGAAGAACTGGAACTCCTCCTTGAAGTCCGGGTCGTTCTCGTCGATCTGCGCGTTCATCTTCTTGAACACGCCGTTGACGCCCGAGATCCGCGGCCACATGGACGAGTCTTCATTGGGCTTCGCGTAGGGGTAGTGCGTCTCCCCCACGTTCAGCATGTAGAAGCTGGGGCGCTCCGAGTCGAACTTCAGCGTCGGCAACATGGCGGCCATGTCGTTGTGGCTGTCCATCAACTGGAAGCTGTCGAAGAAGCGGTTGACGCCCGTCTTGGGGTTCAGCACCGGCAGCGACACGCGCGCACCGGTGTGGTAGCCCATCTTGTTCCGCAGGAACTCCGGCAACCACAGACCAGGCACCATCTCGCCGAAGTCGATCTTCTTCGACCCGGCGCCCAGGCGCGCGTTGTAGTTGTAGAAGTCTTCCTTGTAGTACTCGCTCGCGTAGACGTGTTGCGGGCTCGTGTGCGGGAAGAGTCCGGTCAGAAGGTTGTAGTGCGACGGCGCCGTCCAAGAGGCGTAGGTGTAGCGCTTCTCGACCTTGCCACCCGACAGCTTCGTGATCGTCTTCGGCGCCGCCTCCATGAAGGAGTCGTAGCGGCACGAGTCGAGCGTGATCACGATGAAGTGGTTCTCGGCTTGGGGCGCCGGATGCGGCGGCATGCCGCCCCCACGCAGGGGCAGCGGACGCGGCTTGGGCTTGGGGCCCGGCTCCGGCTTCGCCTTGAAGATGTCGAAGAGTCCCATGGGAGCTGCCTTACTTCTTCTTGGCGGCGTAGAAGCGCACCAGCACTTCGGCCGTGGACGGACGCATGATGCGCGGATCGGGCTTCTGACCTTCCACCAGTTGCTCGCGCACCTTGGTGCCCGAGATGCTGACCATGGTCTTGTCCTTGTTCTCGGCCACCAGGCCCACGCGGCCCAGCTCCTCGAAGTAGGCGGCGAAGCCGACGTTCACGGTCTTGATCTGCAGATCGCCCTCGATGTTCTGGAAGATCTCCTGGGCGTCGAAGTCACCCCAGATCGGGGAGCCGTCGAAGAAGGGCGCGTCGGCGTGCTTGCGGCCGATGATGAAGTGGGTCAGACCCAGGTTCTGGCGGTAGATGGCGTGCATCAGCGCCTCGCGCGGACCGCCGTAGTACATCCGCATGTCCAGGCCGATCAGCGACAGCTGGTCGTTGAGGTCTTGTCCCTTGGACTTCCAAAGGGCCTCGTCCTTGTCGCCGTCGCCGAGGAAACGCCCCTCGACCAGGCGCTCGTAGGTCTCCATGCGGGTCGCCGCGGGGACGTCGTCACCCTTGAGCTGACCGACGAGCGGGTTGAGGATCACGCCGGTGTTGCGGCCGGTCTCGCGCAGGATCACCTCGGCCCCGTAGACCAGGGCGTACTCGTGGGCGCGGTGCAGCGGGTTGCGGGTCTGGAAGCCGATGGTCTGCTCCCAGCCGGCCTGGGCGATCAGCGAGCGCGTCTCGCGCGGCGACATCACGCGCTTGGCGAAGGGGCGCTCGTCCTTGAAGGGCACCAGGCGGATCTTGCCGGCGACGTACTTCGAGCGCTTGTCCTCGGTCCACAGGGCGCCGCCGGGGTGGTCGGTGCGGTCGGTCCCGTAGCAGCCCTTGATGAAGGCGGCCTTGTCCCAGTCGTTGATCTCGGCGACCTCGAGCACGCCGAAGACGTGACCGTCGCGCACGAGCGCGGCCTTGCCACCGACCTCGAGCGTCGCGGCCTCCGCATCGGTCACCGGCAGGATGGTCGGGATGCCCCAGGCCCATTTCTTACCACCGCGCTCGATGTAGGCGCCCTTCAGGACGGTCGCCATGTCGGCCGCGCCCATGGGGCCCTCGATCGGGCTCAGGGTGCCGTCCGCGATGCGGTAGAGGGTGGTCTGGTCGGTCTCGTTGACGTCGATGCGCGGCGCATCCTCGAGGGTGGCGCGGTCGAAGTCAGCCTCGGCGACGTGACGATCGACGGGGGCGTCGAGTCCGCCGTGCACGGGGGCGATGTTGGAGCTCATCTGGGGCTTCGGTGGAAGAGGCGGCGCGGGGCCGCGAGGAACGTGGTCGGGTCGGGACTCCGGCGACGATCATCGGTGGCTCGAAAGCCGTCGACGTCCGGTCGCGCGGTCACTCGGGGGTCGGGGGGATGGCTGTGCGCTCGCGGAGGCGCACTCGGATTGCTGGGTCCGGCTGCAGAGGATCCGGCTGGAGAACGGCCGGTCAGAGGTAGCCGAGGTTCTTGAGCTTGCGCTTGACGTCCTCGAGCTCCTCCTTGGAGAAGTCGGTGCGCTCGACCTCGTCGTGCTCGCCCATCAGGTCGCGCAGGACGTAGACGATGAAGTCCGTCGGCGAACTGAAGCCGGACCCCTCGACGACCGCTTGGATCTTGCGGTAGAGGGGGCGGGGGATCTTGACGGTGACCTTGGACTCGCGCACGGCGGGGGGAGGGAGGAAGACGAAGGGGGTCGGAGGCGGGGGGACCGGGCGCAGCGGAGGTGGTGCCGGCGTCCGACAGTCACACTCCGATCAGAGTGTGATCTGGGCTCGAGGGGCGTTCTCGAGGCCCTGGATGGGGGCTGCACTCCGATCAGAGCACTCAATGCACTCCAATCGCACTCCGGGAGGATACTCCGATCGGAGTGTCGCGCCACCCCTGGCCCGTCACTCGAGACGGATGCCGGCCGCAAGCGCGGGCCCACGGTGAATTTGCAGCAACCCGCGGAATCCCGCGGATAGCCTCCCCGGTGCCATGGTCCCGACCCACCGAACCCTGCTCCCGATCCTGCTCAGCCTGCTCCTGACCGCCTGCGGCATCGACGCCGGGGACATGAACGGCAGCGGCTACCGGGCCCTCGCCTTCGAGCTGCCCGACGAGGCCACCAAGTACTTCGGCGCGGCCCGGGACCTGATCACCGACGAGGTCGGCGCGGGGGACCTGACCACCCACCCCGAGTACGCGCGGATGCGGGCCGGGGAGCTGATCGTGTCCGTGTGGGAGCAGCCCGAGACCGCCTTCGACGAGCTGCGCGCCGAGGCGGCCAGGGTGCCCGGCCTGCTCAACCCCAAGCGTGCCGAGCTGCTGATCGACAACTGGGCCCGGGCGGAGCGCCTGGGCGAGGCCCTGGCCATTGCCGAGTTCGCCGTGGAGCAGTTCCCGGGCGAAGAGCGCCTGGCCACCCGTCGCGAGAACCTGCGGGTTCGGATCAACGGGCCGGACGGCAGCGGCGAGTCGGTGCCGAACTTCGCGCCCGCGCGCGGGCCCGCCCCGCCCGACGCCGACTCCGACGGCGTCTGAGCTGCGGCTGATGCTTGGTTTTCGACGTGATTCCGCTGCCACCCGCCAACGGGGGCCGAGCGGGGGCGTATCCAACCGGTGAGCGCACCGTGGGCACGGCGCGCCCCACCCTGACTCCTGGTCTCTGACTCCGAAGCTTCTGCAGCGCCTCGACGCGGACTCCTGACCCGCGTGCGAATCTGGCCGGTCGGCTGGCAGCGCAGTAGGCTTCGGCGTCGCGAGCGGGCCGTGGGCGGGAAGGTCCGGCCGGACTGACCCGCCCCCACCGCGCCCGACGCTCCTGCTGAGCCCCGTCTCAGCCGATTCGGAGCGACGCCTTCCGATCGATCTGCGCCAGCCGGTGCTTCGGGTCGACGCCCTCCACGCTCCGCCACCAGGAGCCGAACCATCCATCGAGCCATGCGTTCCCTTCGCCTCTTCGCCGCCTGCAGCCTGATCGCCCTCGTCTCCTGTGGCGGCGCCGCGACCCCGACCGACCTCCACAACCAGGGCCTCGACCAGGCCAGCGCCGGCGACTTCGACGCCGCCATCGCCTCCTACAACGACGCGCTGAAGAGTGCCGACGGCGACCTGGCCCTGACCATCCGTCTCGACCTGGCCAACGCCCTGACCCACACGGACGCCTCCGCCGCGACGGACGTGTTCATGGCCATGGTCGAGGAGCACGGCGACGAGCTGACCGAGCGCGACTTCATGGGCATCGGCCGCCAGCTCAAGGACGCCAAGGCCTACTCCGAGGCATCGACCGTGGTCGACGCCGGTATCAAGCACTTCGGCGAGTCCGAGTCGCCCAAGCTCGTCGAGCTGATGGAGCTGATCAAGCGCGACGTCCTGGCCTCCGGCGACGCCGCTGGCATGGCCGCCCTCGAGGGTCTGGGCTACATCGGCGAGTGAGGCCGCCCACCCCGGACCGGACCTGATCCGGGCCGGCGACGACACGGGCGCAGAACGCCGCAGGGCCCCGACCACGGGGACCTGCGGCGTTCTTCGTTCGGAGGCGGGCGAGGACCAACTCCGCTGCGGCCATCGCGTACCTGCGGCGGTCCCCAGCACGGAGAGCCCCCTTGCCGCAGTCGATCGAGAACAACATCGCCCGTCCGCTCGCTGTCTGCTTGGGCGAGCAGACTCGCGGTTCCAGCGCGGAACAGCGTTGCGGGCGTTTCACCGTCCCCCTCGCCGGGCTGCTACTCCTCGCCTTGCAGGCCTGTTCCGACCCCGGAGCCGCCGAACTTCAGGTCGCCGCGCTCGACGCTCGCAGCGCCGGCGACTTCCAACGCTCGGTCACCCTGCTACGGCGCGCCCTCGATTCGACCGACCCCACGGACCCCCTGGCTCCGAGCCTGCGGCGCGACCTGGGCCAGGCCCTGATCCCGCTCAACAGTGGCGAGGCGGCCGTGATCCTGCTGGAGCTGGCCGAGGAGCACCCGGACCTCTACCAGCGCCGCGACTACGCCTCCGGCGCCAAGCAGCTCGCCGAACAGCGGGACTTTCTCTCTGCTCTGGACCTGGTCCACGCGGGCCTCGCTCGCTTCGAGGACGACTCACCCCTGCAAGCGCTGCTGAAGAGCATCGAGGACGAGTCCGAGCGCGATCCACAACTGAAGAGCAAGCTCGAGTCCCTCGGCTACATCTCCAAATGACGACGCCGGTCAGTCCGTGACTGAATCGCGCCGGCCGCGGGGTCTCTTGCATCGCAGACCCCGCGGCGCGGTCAATGGGCCCACGGCGCTGGGCGACTCAGGGGGCGGTGACCATCAGCCCGTTGCTCGCGGCGGCGCCGAGCGGCGCGAGGGCGTCGGGGATCCAAACCTGGCTGAAGATCTGTGCGCCGCCAGGCAGGGCCGGCGCGATCGTCAGGTCGACCTGGAGCGAGCCGTCGACCTCGGTCGAGAGCGTCGTGACGACGACGTCCGGGAAGGGCACCAGCACGCCGCCCAGGAAGGGCAGCGAGACTTGGGAACCTCCGAGCACGACCAAGGCTGGTGACGCGGGTCGGCCACCGGTCAGGGTCAGGGTCAGCGCCGCGTTCTGGGCGGTCAGACCGCAACCCGTGAGTACCGGCAGTCCCTTGGTACCGAACTGGCCTCCGCCGAGCCCGGCCCAGGCCCCGACGGGAACGTCGAAGGAGTAGCCCGCCCCCACGTTGCCCACCCGGATCGCGCCGACTATCACGTGGGATCCATCGATGTCGACCGCCGACCCGAACAGGTCCCCGGCGCCGCCGCTGCTCGCCAGCAGCTTGGCCAACTCGGCTCCCGTGTAGGGATCGAACAGGTACGCAGACCCCGAGTCGTAGCCCTGGTCGTAGTCGCCGCGGGCGCCCACGATCGCCAGGTTGCCGTGGATCCCGACGGCGACCCCGAATTGGTCACTCGCAACACCGTCGCTGGGCTCGAGCACCGCCAAGAGCGCGCCCGAGGGAACGTCGAAGGTGATCGCAGCGCCCTCGAGTCCGACGACGAGGGTATCGCCACTGAGTGCCAGAGCCTGGCCGAACGAGTCGAGCTGGCTCGGCCACGCGATCGTGCGCAGGAACAGTCCGTCGCTGGCCCTGAACAGATGCACGGCGCCGAGACTGCCCACCGCCACGCTCGAGTCGGAGATCGCCACGCTGCGCCCGAACTCGTCGGGCCACTGGGCCGTCGCGGGAGCGAGCTTGGCCAGGGCGGCGGACTGCCCCACGTCATAGAGGTACGTCGAGCCGCTGCCGGCGCCGACGAGGTCATCCGGCGCACCCACGACGGCGCGCTGTCCGCTGATCGCCACCGCGAGGCCGAACCTGTCCCCCGTTTCGGGGTCGTCGGCCAGCAGCTCAAGGACGAGGGAGCCGGAGACCGCATCGAACATGAAGGCCTGCCCGGCATTGGGCAGGACTCCACTGGCGATCGGCGCGCCGACGATCGCGAGACCGCCGTCGATCGCGACCGCATGCCCGAAGCCGGCGCCGAGCGTCCCCACCCCCGCGTCCAGCTCGAACAGCTCCGATCCGCTGACCAGGTCGACGATTCTCGCGCCGCGACTCTTGCTGCCGATGACTCCCAGCGAGCCGTCGACGCCGACCGACCTGCCGAAGTCCTCGAAGACCAGACTGGCGCTGTCCACGAACTTGCGAGCCTCGGTGCAGACCTGCGCGGGGTCAGGCAGCGGAGCGAGGTTGCAGTCGGACAGGTCGAAGACGACGACGTAGCCCGCGCCGCCGCTCCCGTTCGTCGTCCTGCCGACGGCCACGAGGTCGCCTCCGATCGCGATGCTGGAGCCGCCCAGGGAGTAGGAGACGGGCCCGTCGGCGATCAGCTTGCCGACCTGGGCTCCCGAGGCGAGGTCGTAGACGTAGCTGCCGGAAGCCTGCGTCGTGGCGGCCAGGCCACCGTCGGCGGTCACTGAAGTGATCGTCGAGATGCTGTCCTCGGGTGTCAGGTGCATTCGCTGGATGCCCGACGCAACGTCGAAGACCAGGGTCTCGGCATTCGTCGACTGCGGGCCGGATCGAGCGACGAGCGCCGTCCCCCCGCCCAGGGCGATCGGCCCGAAGCCCTGGGGCCCGGCGTACTCCGGCACGAGCTGTCCGATCTGCGCGCCGGTGCTCAGCTCGTACAGCAAACCGAGACCGCCGTTGCCACGGACCAGGATCCGGCCCTGGTCCACTGCGATCGCCTTGCCGAAGGCGCCGAGGTAGTCCGCGCCGCTCGGCGACAGCTTGTACAGCTCGACGCCAGTGATCGCGTCGAAGGCGTAGAGCGAACCGACGCCGAAGGTCCCGGTGGCGCTCGAGTGGCTACTGACCAACGCGATCGTGCCCTCGATCGCGACGGCGGTCCCGAAGTGCTCCTTGGGCGTCGCGACAGAGGGATGGAGCTCGGTCACCAGGCTGCCCGTCGTCACGTCGACGACGTAGGCGGACCCGGCGTTGCCGACGAACGAGACGGTCGAGTCGGGAGCTCCGACAACCATCAGGTTTCCGTCGAGGTCCAGTGTCGATCCGAACTTCGAGGCGCCGCTCGCAGCCGGCGGCGTAACGCGCACGAGCTGCGCGCCGGTCGCGGCGTCGAAGACCGTGACCGAACCTGTCTGGCCGGCGGTGGGCGCGCCGACTGCTACCAGCCCCCCGTCGACGGCGACCGCCGCGCCGAACTGGTCAACCGCCGTCCCGTCCTCGGCTTCGAGGACCAGGAACTGATCACAGACCTGCGCGGGGGTGCTGCTGGCGAGGGCGGTACAGAGCAGCGTCGCTGCGAGCGGGACAGAGAGGTTCATTGGTCAGAGCCGTTGGTCAAGGGTGGAAAGGGTGCTCCGTCCTCCGGCGACGGGGGCGGCAGCGAGTCTTGCCGTTCCTCTGACTCGCGGAAGAACGGCCAACCAGAGCCTATGCCGAATCGGCCGCAGCGGGCGGCTCGAGACCGCCTCAGTCGGTCACGTGGACCCGCGCCGAGTAGGTCCGCTCGGGATCGCCCGTCACGCCGGTCAGGAGCAGGCTCGCGAGGGTCGGCTCGGCCTTGCCGCG
Organism: Engelhardtia mirabilis; assembly: GCA_007751255.1. Classification (GTDB taxonomy): domain Bacteria; phylum Planctomycetota; class UBA1135; order UBA1135; genus Engelhardtia; species Engelhardtia mirabilis. The sequence continues at coordinate 1,158,568 of CP036296.1, read as the reverse complement.
GAATACGACCTTGTCGTTCAGGCGCACGACGACGTCCTTCGACAGGTCGAGCATCCCGTCGTTCAGGAGGATCGAGAAGCCCGAGCCGAGGCGCTCGGCGGTCAGCCGAACCTCGTTCTCGTCGGGCACGAGCTCGGCGACGACGATCTCCCCGGGCACCGGCGACTCCCAGAACAGCCAGTAGAACTGCCGCTTCCACGACAGGACCGGCTGCCACACGAGTTTGTTCGGGCAAGCGTCGCGCTCGGCGTCCCCGATGCGCTCGAGGAAGTCGCCGAAGCCGCCGGGCGGCGCGTCGTGGCCGTAGCCGTTCTCCTCCCAGTACTCGAAGCCCTCATAGCCGCCCCACTGGGCCTTGGCCTTGCCGACCTCGGCGTTGGCCACGCGGTTGGCGTCGGGTGGCACCTGGGGGTCGTCGCCGGATTGATAGACGACCAGGCGCGTGTTGCGAAGGTTGGGGATCACGCCCCAGTCGATGCCGTAGAAGACGCCCTCGCGATCGACCAGCGGCGTCGGCGCCCCGGCGGAAGCCGCGAGTCCGGCCCAGCGATCGGCGTGGCGCGCTCCCAGGGTCCAGGTCCCGTAGCCGCCCATGGAGTGGCCGCAGAGGTAGATGTGATCGCGGTCGAGCTCGTAGGTCCGCACCGCGCGGTCGACCAGCTCGAGCACGAACTCCTCGGTGCCGGAGGTCGTCCAACCGTGCTCGGTCTTCTCGAGCACCTCGGGGAAGATCCCCAGCCACTTGCGATCGGACACTGCGCTGCCGAAGGCGCTGGCCGCCGCGCCCGCGTCGCCGGAGCCGAGCCCGCCCCCGTGCATCGAGATCACCAGCCCCTTGGGCTTCTTGGTCTTGCCCCCGACGATGTACTTGCCGCGCTCGCCCCCCTCGCGCTCCTCCCACAAATAGTGCTGCCCGGACTTCTTCTTGGAGGGCAGTTGCGGGCCCTCCATCCAGCGCTCGAGCAGGTCCTCGCGCCAGTCCTTCTCGGCCCGCGCGTCGAGAACCGGCAGGGACTCGAGCGAGACGAGGATCTCGCGCTGTCGCGCCCACTGCGTCCCCACAGCCCGCGGACCCAACTCGAGGTACTGGTCGACCAGGGCGTCGACTCGGTCCTTGTCGAGCGGGGGCTCGGAGTCCTGGAGACCGACGAAGGAGAACGCGAGGGCCGCGACAGCGAGGGCAGGAGCGAGCTGCATGGGAGCCAGCTTAGCTCCGACTGCGACGGACGGGCGGATCGCGCCTTGGAGAGGGACTTCGCGCCACACCCAGGGCGGAGCAGTCCCCCCCGAGCTCAGTCCTCGCCCTGCGCGAGCGTGTACGCCAGCTCGCCGTCGAACTCGTACAGCTTCTCGATCTGCATGAACCGGTACTCGGTCGTGACCTTCGTCAGCAGCTCGAAGAACTCCACGTCGGCCAGGTCGGCCTCGGCGTCGCGCAGCACGAAGCGGCAGCGCCAGTGGTCCACGCAGTCGGTGGGCGCGCCCGTGGGCGGGTACACCACCGTGCCGCGGTTCGAGATGATCTTGAGCCGCAGGGCGGTGCCTTCGGCCAGCTCCTCCAGCCGCTTGCCGATGGTCTGGGCGTCCTGACCCGACTCGAGGAAGATGTCGGCGCCCACCGTGCGGCGCGACTTGGGCGTCACGGTGACGGGGTTCGAGGTGACGTCCGGCAGGACCAAGGGCTTGTAGTTGCGCTCGACCCAAGCCTCGGGCTCGTGCCCCAGGTTGGCGATCACCGCGTCGGTGAAGGCCTGGGTGCCGCAGGGCGGCTGGTCACCGCTGATGTCGCCGGTGCGCGGTCCCTTCTCGAGGGTCAGGGCCACGGCCTTGTCGACCTTGTCGGCCACCTCGAACTGGCCCAGGTGGCGCAGCATCATCACAGCCGAGAGCAGCGTCGCCGTGGGGTTGGCCTTGTCCTGACCGGCGATGTCCGGCGCGGTGCCGTGGACCGCCTCGAAGATCGCCGCGTGTTTGCCCAGGTTGGCGCCGGGGGCGATGCCCAGGCCCCCCACCAGACCGCTGACGAGGTCCGAGAGGATGTCCCCGTTCATGTTGGTCGTGACCAGCACGTCGAAGCTCTCGGGGCTGCGCACCAACTGGTGGGCACAGTTGTCCACCAGCATGTACTGGGCCTCGATGTCGGGGTACTCGGTGGCCACCGCCTCGAAGGTGCGCTTCAGCATCCCTTCGGTGAGCTTCATGATGTTGGCCTTGGTGACGCAGGTCACCGTGCGCCGCCCCTCGGCGCGCGCGACCTCGAAGGCCAGGCGGCTGATCTTCTCGCAGCCCTTCTGGCTGATCAGCTTCAAGCACTGGGCCACGCCCGGCGTCTGCATGTGCTCGATGCCGGCGTAGAGGTCCTCGACGTTCTCGCGCACCACGACCATGTCGATGTTGCGGTGGGAGAAGGGCGTGGCGATGCCCGGGATCGTGCGCGCGGGCCGGGTGTTGCCGTAGGTCTCGAACAGCTTGCGGAGCGTGACGTTGGCGCTCTTGCCGCCGTAGCCGATGGGCGTCTCGAGCGGGCCCTTGAGCGCCACGCGCGTGCTCGCGATCGAGTCCAGGGTTTCCTGGGGCACCCCGGTGCGGTTGCCGGCCAGGAAGACCTGCTTGCCGGCGATGTGCTCGTGCCACTCGATGCGCGCTCCGGCGGCCTCCAACACGCGCTTGGCGGCGTTGGTGACCTCGGGCCCGATCCCGTCGCCGGGGATCAGGGTCACCGGGACAGCGGTGCCGACGGAGGCGTGGCGGGAGGGGGCGGCTGCAGTCTTTTCTTGGCTCATGGCGCGGTTCCGGAGGCTGTCGGCCCGGTAATCGGGCCGAACATTCTCCGCGACCGGGCCGGATCAGGCAACCGGGCACGACCCCCAGGCCCTGGCCCGGGAGCCCCCGGCGGCAGTTGCCAGCCGCCCGGACGACCCGAACAACGGACGGCTGGCCGACCTGGAAGCCGGACGCCGAGCCAAGCGATCAGCCGGTCAAGAAGCTGTCGTCACCCGCCGGGGGCGGCTTGGCGCCTTCCAGCTCGTGCTTGGTCAGCCACTTGGTCAGGTAGTCGTAGGCGTCGTCGACCGAGTCGGTGCGGTGGAACATGTCCAGGTCGCCCGGGCTGATCGTGCCGTGCTCGATCATCGGCTCGAGGTTCAGGACCTTCTCCCAGTAGTCCACCCCGAACAGCACCACCCCGATCTTCTTCTTGATCTTGAAGGTCTGGACGAGGGTGATCAGCTCGAAGAATTCGTCCAGCGTCCCGAAGCCCCCGGGCATCACCACCACGGCCTTGGCCAGGTAGCTGAACCAGAACTTCCGCATGAAGAAGTAGTGGAACTCGAACGACAGGCGGCGGGTGATGTACGGGTTGTCGTTCTGCTCGAAGGGCAGCGAGATGTTCAGGCCGATGTTCTCGCCCTTGGCCTCGCTGGCGCCGCGGTTGGCGGCCTCCATGATCCCCGGCCCGCCGCCGGAGCAGATCACGAAGCGCCGGTCGGTGCCTTCCAGGCTCTTCGACCATTCCGTCAGTCGGAACGACAGCTCGCGCGTGGCCTCGTAGTAGCGCGACATCTTGAGGCGCCGCTTGGCGGTGGCGATCTTCTCGTCCTCGCCGGCCGTCTCGGCCTCGGCCAGCTCGCGCTCGGCCGTCTCCTGCGACGGGATTCGCGCGGAACCGAAGATCACGATCGTGTCGCGAATCCGCAGCTCGCGGAAGCGCGCCTCGGGCTCGACGTACTCGGCCAGAATTCGCAGGGGGCGCGCCTGGGGACTGCCCAGGAAGGCCTCGTTCTTGTACGCCTTGACGGCGCGGAAGCGGCTCTCACTCATGTCTTGGGGTCCCGCGGGTCGCAGCTCGGCGTGGTTCGGGCGTCCCATCGTGGCGCGCGACAGGGGGCGAATCCAGGGCCGCGACCGGTCAGCGACGACGCCAGCGCTGCACGTGGTGTGAAATCGAGAAGCCGCAGGCGGCGAGTTCGTCTTCCTGCGCGCCGACCGCCAGCCCCCGCAGGGCGATCCGACGGGCTCCCAGAGCCCCGGCCGCGGCCCGCGCGCGCTCGGCGCGCTGGGCCACCGACTTCGCCGCTGGGCTCGGCAGCGGCAAGCCCTCGAGGACCGCCACCTCGCCGCCGGGATCGGTGCGCGGCTGCAGGCCCCCGGAGGCCTCGGCTGCCCCGGGATCCACCGGCGCCCACCAGGTGCAGGCGACTTCGACCGGCCGGAATCCGGCCTCGATCAGCTCGGCGGCCAGGGCCTCGGCCCCCGGCAGCACCGCCAGCTCGACCTCGTCCCCGTGGGCCGTGGGGTCGGCCGAGAGCAGGCTCAGCACCCGCCGGTCCCCGGACCCTGCGGCCTCCTCGATCCGCCAGCGGGCGCGCTGTCCCTCGGCCGGCAAAGCCTTTGTCGGGTTCGTTCGGTCCCAGGCCTCTTCGCGCTGGTTCTCCTTGGCCCCCGCGCGCTGGGCCGCCCGGTCGAACAGGTCGTCCAGGTCCCGCGTGCGCTCCTGTTCTTTCGAAAAGGCCGCCTCGAACGCCTCGCCCGATCGCTCCTTGCGGGAGGACATGCGCGACATGGCGGCGCTCCAGTCTGCTTCGGTGAGCTTCGGCGTCCCCGCGGTGCCGGGCCCCATCGCACCGGCCTCGGGGGCCGCCGCCCAGCGCACCACGGTCGCGGTCAGGACGTCGACGGCGAGACGGCTGTTACACGACGGGCACTCGACGTCGATCTGCTTGCGATCCATGAATGGCAGTGTCGCCCCGTGGCCGACCGGCGCAAGGCGCCGGCGCGGGGCGGCGACCTTCCCGGCGGCCGTGTACCTGGCGCTGACCCCCGGCCCCGAGCCTCGACCCCCGGCTCTACCTTCCCTTGCATCACCAACTGCGAACCATGGGCGACCCCCCGCCCCGCTCGGACACCGCCCGGCCCGACGCCTGGCCGGTCCCCACCGCTGCGCTCGAGCGCCGGGTCGGCCTGGCCCTGTGGGCCCTTCTGGCCTGTGTCCTGTTGGTCTTGAGCAACGCTTGAGCGACGGCTGAGCGGCCGCGCCCCGGGCCAATCGTCAACCGCAGCACCGGGACCCCTTGCACGCTGGCCGAGGAGGGCTAGCCTGCCCGGGCCATGAACGCCCGCACGCAGCCCTCGACCTCACATCAGCGCCCCGGCCGCAACCTCGCCCTGGTCGCAGCCCTCGCCGTCGCCGCCCTCGGCAGCTCCTGCGCCTCCACCAAGGACGCCCTGCCCCCCGGTGCCGGCCTGCGCGCCCACGACCGCACCATGCCGAGCGGGGCGGTGACCTACGCCCAGCCCAACTGGATGGCGGGCGACGAGCTGATCTTCCGCCGCGGCGACCGCATCGAGCTGCGCTTCGTCGTGCGCGAGGGCACCGACGGGGGCTTCGTGCTCGAGGACCCGATCCAGGGCCGCGCGATGGTGCTCGACTCGACCCTGGCGCAGCTCGGCGAGCGCGACGTCGACGACGACGAGTTCGACGTGAGCTTCGACCCCTTCGACCCGAGCTACTCCTGGCCCCTGTGGGTCGGCAAGCGCTGGACCGGCGAGTACACCCTGCGCACCGAGGACGGCGACGTGCCGATCGTGGCCCACTACCACTGCGACGCGGTCGAATCCGTCGAGACCCCCGCCGGGACCTTCGAGGCCCTGCGGATCTGGCGCCGCGATCGGGTCAACGCCGAGGGCAACTACCTGGAGCGCACCAGCGTCGAGTGGTTCGCCCCGGAGGTCGGCTACATGGTCAAGCGCCTCGAGGACGGGCTCTCAACGGTCTTGGTCGAGTTCCACACCCAAGCCTCTTCCTGAGCCCCGCGACGAGGTCTTCAGAGGCAAGGTCCTCAAAGGCAGGGTCCTCAAAGGCAAGCGCCCGCGACCGTCTCTCGACGGTCGCGGGCGCTTGCCGTTCCCACCCTCGCCTCGCGGCGAGCGCGGGATCAGATCACTCGGCCTCGAACAGGAACGGACCGCCGTTGAGCAGGCTGTTCACGCGGGCCGGGGAACCCTCGGGGGTCCAGTGGTCGAAGGACGTACCCTCGCCGCGCCAGACGTCCTTGCCCCAGAAGTGGTAGGCGTCGACGATCAGGAAGTCGCCGATCGACGCGATGTAGTAACCCAGCGGGATGACCGGGATGAACCACAGCACGCCGTCGAGCAGCGGGTTGTCGATGTAGAGCTGCTGGTCGAAGTCGTCGACCGAGCGGCGCAGCTGGTGGGGGCCAGCGGCGCAGGACGAGAGGGCCAGGCCAGCAAGGGCGGCGATGGCGATGGATTTTTTCATCTCTGATCTCCTCGGAGCAGATGTGGGTCGGGTTGGCCGCCAGCGCGTCCGCGCTGGAGACCGATCGAAGGGAGCGGCCAACGCCGCGCCATCACAAGAACCGGGTCTGCCCCGCAGTTCAAGGGGCCGGACCCGATTCCAGGGGTCCCGGGGGCCGATTCCAGCTCAGCGACCCGCCTGGGCCCGGGATCGGTACCGGTCGTAGAGCTCGGTGTGCTTGCTCCGCAGGCTGATCCGCTCGCCGTCGACCCACATGGCCTCGACGCGGGTCGTCGGTTCGAGTAGGTCGCCGTCGGTCAGCACCAGATCGGCCAGCTTCCCCGGCGCGATGCTGCCCAGGTCCGCGCGTGCGCGCAGGATCTTGGCCGGGTTGTAGGTGATCGCCCGGACCGCTTCCTCGCGGGGCAACCCGAAGGCCGCCGCGAAGCCGGCGTGGAAGATCAGGTTGCGCGGGTTGTCGTCGTTGCCGGCGCCGATCGCGAAGGGCACGCCGGCGCGATGGAGCACCGCTGCGTTGGCATAGCAGGCGTCGTAGGGATCGTAGGACGAACTCGGAATCGACAGCACCGGGCCGAGCACCACGGGCAGGCCCGACGCCTGGATCGCGTCCACGACCTTCCAGGCCTCGCTGGCGCCGTAGAGCACCGCGTCCAGGCCCAAGGCGTCCGCTAGCCGCAGGCCGTTCAGAATCGTCTGGGCGTTGTCGGCGTGCAACGCCACGCGCCGCTCCCCGGCGGCGAAGGGGGCCAGGGCCTCGAGCCGCGGGTCGTAGGGCGGCGCCGGGAAGTCGCCCAGCTCCGCTTGCCGGCGCAGGTCCGCGTAGCGCCGCGCCTCTTCGAAGGTGTGGCGCAGGGCCTTGCTGCCCGCGCCCTCCTCGCGCTTGTCGTCCTCGTCCGCGTCGTTCGAGAGGGTCGGGACCTGGACGTGCAGCATGTCCCGGTCCTCGTAGAGCAGTTCCTCCCAGGTCGAGCCCTCCAGCCGGATCACCGCCGACTGGCCGGTGATCCCGCGGTAACCGCGCGGCACGCTCTGGGCGCGGGTGACCCCCCGCGTGCGGTTCACGTCCAGGTGCGCCGACTCCGGGTGGATCGAGGCCGCGACCCGCAGGTCGGGCTGGTCGCCGCCCATCTCGCGCGTGTCGTCAGTGGCGCGGATCGAGCTGATCTCGGTCAGGCCCAGGCTCGTGTCCAGGGCGATCACGCCGGGCCACAGGTGCTTGCCGGAGGCGTTGACGACCTCGGCACCGGAGGGGACGCGCAGGCCCGTGCCGACGCCGACGATGCGCCCGTCCTGGAACAGCACGGTGCCGTTCGAGATCGGGTCGCCGCTGACGGTATGGACGGTACCGCCGATGATCGCGGTGACCAGGCCGCCGTCGGGATCGACCGCCGCGTCGTCGTCGACCAGGTCGTCGTCGGGCGCGACGAAGGTGAGCGGCTCGGCGTCGAATCCGTAGGCGTCGCGGCGCTCGAACTCGACCTCGCCGTCGACCAGGGTCAACAGGACCTTGGAATAGACCGACAGGGGATCACCGTCGAGCAGCACCAGGTCGGCGTCCTTGCCGACCTCGATCGAGCCCACGCGGTCGCCCACGCCGAGTTGCTTGGCCGGGTTGAGGGTCACGAGCTGCAGCGCGCTCACCGGGTCCATGCCGGCGTAGCCCACGGACTTGGCCGCCTCGTGGTAGAGGTGCCGGATCAACTCGCCGCTGTCGGACTTGACCGACGAGAGCACGCCGGCCTCGTCGAGCAGCGCCGCGTTGCCGGGAATCGCGTCGTAGGCCTCGATCTTGTACGCCCACCAGTCGCTGAAGGTCGAGGTCCCTGCGCCGTGCTCGGCGATCTCCCGCGCGACCTTGTAGCCCTCGAGCACGTGGTGCAGGGTGCCGATGCGGAAGCCGAAGTGCTCGGCGGCGCGCAGCAGCATCAGGATCTCGTCCGCGCGGTAGCTGTGGGCGTGGACCACCAGGTCGCCGCGCAGCACCGCGACCAGGGCGTCGAGGCGCACGTCCTTGCGCGGCGGCGAGGGATCGCCCCCGGCGGCCACGGCGGCGTCGTAGGCGTCCCATTCGGTGGCGTACTCGCGCGCGCGCTCGAAGGCGCGGTAGTAGATCGCCTCCACGCCCATGCGGCTGCCGGGGAAGCGCTCACCCGGCGTGCCCCAGTTGGAGCGCTTGGGGTTCTCGCCCAGGGCGAACTTGATGCCCTTGGGCCCGGACTCGAAGCGCAGGTCGTCGGCGGTCTGGTTCTCCCTCCAGCGCAGCTTGAGCAGCTCCGCCTGGCCGCCGATGGCGTTGGCCGAGCCGTGCAGGATCTGCATCGCGGTGGTGCCGCCGGCCAGGGCGCGGTAGATCCCGAGGTCGTCGGGGCGCACGACGTCGGTCATGTCCACGTCGGCGGTGATCGAGACGGTGCCCTCGTTGACGCCGCCGGAGATGGCCAGGTGCGAGTGGGCGTCGACCACGCCGGGGGCGAGGTGGAGGCCCTTGCCGTCGATCACGCGCACGCCGGCGGGGGCGGCCATGGAGCCGACGGCGGTGATGTCGCCGCCGCGCACGAGCACGTCGGCCACGCGGGCGGGCGCGACGGCGCTGTGCACGGTGGCGCCGCGGATCAGCACGTCGCCGCCGGTGCGGAAGCTCGGCTCGCGCAGGGCCTGGGTCTCGAAGGCGTGGGTCGGGGCGGATTCGCCCGTGGTGATGTCCTCGAGGGTCGCGACCTCGACGAGCTCGGTGACTTCGTCCTCGTCGTCGAGGGGCGGCGCGAGGGGACGACCCTCCTGGGCCTGCACTTCTTCGACGACGAGCTCGTCTTCGACCTGGACGGGCACGGGGGCCTCGTCCTCCTCGGGGTCGAGGGGCGGGGCGATGGGACGCCCCTGTTGCTGGGCGAAGAGGACGGAGGCGAGGGCGATGGGCGCCAGGGCGGCGATGGAGTGGATTCGCATGGGAGTCGTGGTCGGTTGGTCGAGGAAAGCGGGAGGGGTCAGTCGCGCTCCTCGAGCGCCTCGTCGTTACGCCAGGCGTAACCGTCCACGAACAGCCACAGGACCTTGGCGTCCTTCTCCACCAGCGGGTTGGCGCTCCACAGGCACAGGGTCGCGTCGGCGCCGGCGGCGACGACTCCCAGGCGGCCCTCGGCGCCGAGCCACTTGGCCGGCACGGTGGTCAGGGCGTCCAGGGCGGTCTGTTGGGGCAGGCCGCGCTCGACCAGACCGCGCAGGTTCTTCAGGAGGCCCGCGGGACCTTCATCGCTGGTGCCGAGGGCGAACTCGACCCCGGCCTCGGCCAGGCGCAGGGCGCCGTCGCGGCGCTGTTCCCAGCGCACGCGGCGATCGAGGCTCACGGGGTAGGGCTCGGTGTAGACCCAGGCGTCGTCGTCGGCATCAGAATCGTCGGCCGCGTCGTCGCCAGCGGATGCTGGGTCGGAATCGTCGGTCTCGACCAGCTCCTCCACGGCAGCTTGATCGTCAGTCAACGTGGTCTCGATCGGTTCGGCCGCCTCGGGCTCCGGCGCTTCCTCCTCGGACACCGTGTCCTCTTTCGCGTCCTTCGGCCGCGGGTCGTCGGGCTCGTTGCCGAACTCCAAGGTCAGCACCAGAGGCCGCCCCGCGCCCTCGAAGACGTCCAGGGCCTCGTGGGCCTCGCGCCCGCCGACGATGCCGAAGGTGAAGCCCATCTCCGCCGCGCAGCGCGCGAAGCGCCGGATGTCCTGGGAGGACTGGGCCTCGCACATCAGGCGCCGATCGCCGCTCAAGAGCTCGCGCCCCGCCTCCAAATCGGCGTCGAAGGCCGGCCGCGGCCCCGGGCGCCCGGCGTCGTAGCGCTGGTTCAACTCCTGGTGCCAGCGCACGTCGAGGAAGAACTGGCGCAGGGCGCTGATGTAGCCCATCAGCGTGCTCGGGTAGCCGGACCCGCTGGCGCGGAAGGCCGAGTGGGCGAACACCTGCGCGCGGATGACTCGCTCGCGCAGGGCCGCGTCGCGCAGGCTGACCAGCACCGAGTGGCCCGACAGCAGTTGGCGCTCGGGCGATTGCAGCGCCGCGCCGAAGCCCGCCGCGCGGTAGGCCTCGAGGCGGTCGTCGTCGAGCTCGGCCACGTCGACCGCGTCGAAGCTCGGCTGGAAGCCCTTGCGGTTGGCGATCCGCATGTCGATGCGGACGTCGGCCTGGGCGTCGAGCGGGTGGTCGCGATCGATCACCGGCTCCGGCGTCTCGACCCCGACAGTGGTGTAGGCGTCGACGAAGGCCGGCAGGCAGATCAGCTCCGCCCCGTCGATGCGGCGCAGCCCAGCGGGCAGCTTGGCTCCGGCCGGCAGCACCGACTCGATGCGCCCGTCGCGCAGCACCACGGTCCCGCGCGGGGCGTCGTCGCCCAGGCCCAGGGCCACGTTCTCGATCGCGTGGGGCGTGGGCGGCACCCAGGCGCGCTGGGCGTGGCCGGGCCGGGCGAGGGTCACGCAGGCCACGAAGGCGGCGGCGAGCAGCAGGACGAATCGATCGCGCATGGGGGGTCTGGGGGTCGGTTGTCGGACCGCGCAGCGGGGGGGCGCGCGGAGGGACGGCGGGCACGCGCGGCGAAGAGTCGGCTCGGGGAGCGCAATCGCCAGCGCGGATTCCGGATGATAAGGCGGCCCTTTGGACCGCGCCCGGTCGTGGATCCCTCGTAGCCGCGCACCTGGCATTTCCATGAGCTCCGAATCCATGACGCCGGCGCCGGCCGAGGCCGAGCTGCGGGCCTGCCCCTGCTGCGGCCTGCCCCAGTGGGTCCCGCAGGTCGAGGCCCGGCTCGAAGCCCGCTGCCCCCGCTGCCGCACGCCCTTCGCCCCCGCCAGCGGGCGTTCGGCCCGTAACGCCTGGGCGGCGGCGGCGGCGGGCTCGGCGCTCTTGGTCTACCCCCTGGCCGTGGGCCTGCCGATCCTCGAGATCGAGCGCTTCGGCCACGCCAAGGCCTCGAGCGTCGGCGCCGGGGCGGTGGCCCTGTTGCACGAGGGCGCGTTCCTGGCCGGGGCGGCGGTGCTGGTGTGCTCGGTGGTGTTCCCCCTCTTGAAGTTGGCGGGGATCCTGGCCGTGACGGCGGCCCCCGAGCGCCTGACCAGCCACGCCCGCGCGCGCACCTGGCACTTCGTCGAGTTCGTGGGGCGTTGGGGGATGCTCGACGTGCTGCTGGTGGCGCTGCTCGTGGCGATGCTGAAGCTCGGCGACCTGGTCAAGGTGACGCCCGGGCCGGGCCTCGCCGCGTTCACGGTGCTCGTCGGACTGTCCCTGCTCGCCAGCGCCTGCTACGACCCCCACGCCCTTTGGAACTCCGCCCAGGGCGGCGATCGAGACCCATCCGCATGAGTGAGACGCACAACGCCACCCTGCCCACCGCCGTCGTCGGTCGCCGCCGTCGCGCGAGTTGGGCGCTCCTCTTGCCGTTGATCACTGCGGCGCTGGTCGGCTACCTCGGCTGGCAGGCTTGGAACGAGCGCGGCGTGACGATCGAGGTCGAGTTGGCCTTGGGTCACGGCGTGCAGGCCGGGGATCCGGTGCGTTATCGCGGGATCGACGTGGGGAGTGTGCGAGCGGTGCACCTGGCGCCAGGGCTCGATCGCGTGCGACTCGAGGTCTCGTTGGCGCCCCACGCGGCGGACCTGGCGCGCACGGGCACGGCGTTCTGGGTTGCGCGACCGCAGGTCGGTCCCGCGGGAGTCAGCGGCCTCGACACGCTCGTCGGCCCGCGCTATCTCGCGGTGCTGCCCGGCTCCCCCACCGCGCCGCACCAGGATCGCTTCGAAGGTTTGGACGCCCCGCCGATCGTCCCGCCCTTCGACGGCGGTTTGGAGGTGGTCCTGACCACACCGAGCCGAGGCGGCATCGCTGCCGGAGCGCCGGTCCTGTTCCGGCAGTTGCGCGTCGGCATGGTGACCCAGATTGCACTCACCAGCGATGGAAGCGCGGTGGAGCTGCGCCTGGTGATCGACCCGTACTTCGGCGAGTTGGTCCGCGCCCACACGCGCTTCTGGGAGACCGCGGGGATCGAACTCGAGGCCGACCTCCTGAACGGCCTCTCCTTCGAGTTCGACTCCCTGGAATCGATCCTCACCGGCGGCATCGCCCTCGCGACGCCCGACGACCACGGCAGCCGCGTCCGCAACGGCCACCGCTTCGAGCTCGAGACCACCGCGCCGAAGGGCTGGACCGACTGGCGCCCGGACTTGCCCTTGGGAGCCTCCCTGCTCCCCGCCGGGAGCCTGGTCCCCCGCGCCCGCCGCGCCGCCCTCGTCTGGCGCGAAGGCGGCCTCTTCGGCGGCAGCGACAAGTCCAAGCACGGCTGGCTCCTGCGCGTCGCCGGCGGCCTGTTGGGCCCCGCGGACCTGGTCCGCACCCCCGAAGACGCCCGCAGCGGATCGGCCCGCCTGGAAGTTGACGGCCGCTCGATCCCGCCGCTGCCCGAGGACGCCGAGCTGGGCCTGTTGGCCGAAGTCCCCGACGACGGCCCCGGCGCCGCCTGGCCCGACTCCCGCCTGCGGCGCCCCGAGGCCCCCGAGGACGCCCTGGTCTTCGGCGACCCCGCCAGCGGCCCCAGGGCCCTCTCCGCAGCCCGGTTCACCCCGAACGAAGACGGCACCTGGCACGTGGACCGCAGCCTGTCGATCCCCGGCGATTGGCACGGCGCGCCCGTCCTGGCCCGCGAAGACGGCGCCCTGATCGGGCTCCTGCTCGTCGGCAAGGACGGCGCGCGCGTGGCGTTGGTCGCGGCACCTTGACGGGACATCCACTTCCGGCTGCTGCTGGCAGGCGATGACCCTTCCGACCAAGCGCGCCCGCGTCGAAGGCCTGCTCCGCGAAGGCTCCGGCGCCACGAACCAGCGCTGCGCAGACTGTGGCGGAGACCTGAGCTAGAACTACGTGGCGAGCTACATCCTCCGCGACGATGTGCGCCTAGCCGCGCCGGCAGCCTGCACCGCCTGCCGTCAGCGGGTGGTCTCACCGATGTCGCGGTGGTCCCGGCTCGGGCGCCTGTGCATCACACAGTGGACGATCCTTTCCTCGCGAGACACGGCTGAGAGCGATCTCGAGTGCGGACCGGACCGACCGTAAACGGCGCACTGAGCCAGCCCCCCCCCGCACGGTCCAGGTCAGCTGCCAGGCCGGCAACAAGTAACTCATGGACCCGAGTAAGAACGCTGCGTCCGCCGCCGTCGACGCCTGGTCTCGGGACGCTCACGCGAGGCCGAGTGCGAGATCTTGGCTCGCTGCAGGCTCGATCCAGCCTACGACTCTTTCGACTGACTGGCGCGCGCACCCACCCGTCAGCGCGCACCCAAGTTCCGGCAGGCCTCCAAGGTTCTACGGCTGCCTCACCCGCACATTTGACCGCGGCGGGACGCACATTCTCGATGGGGCGCTCAAGAGCTGCATCGACAACCCTCGACACCTGGGATGCCCCACACGCCCAGCCCAAGTCGCCCGAACGCAGCGGCCTTCTCGCAGATTGCAAAGCGGGTCATCGGCCGGTAATCTCGCCATCAACAAAAGAGCCCAATGCATCTACACAGCTATCGACTACGGAATTTCCGGCGGCTTCGAGACGTCCACGTCGAGCTTGCACACGACATATCCATCTTTGTAGGGGCCAACAACAGCGGAAAAACATCAGCAACACAAGCGATTCAGACTTTCCTCTCGGGCGGCAAAGTTCAATTTTCGCTCTATGACTTTAGCTCGCATGTCTGGCCGCTGATGGATAAGATCGGCGAGGGAGAGGGCGAGTTCGTCGAGACCGACCTCCCCACCATCTCGGTCGACCTCTGGTTCGAGGTAAAGGAAGAAGACCTATATCTCGTCATCCCGATTCTCCCATCGACCGATTGGAGCGGAACACTCGTTGGAGTCCGCGCAGAGCTCGCACCAAAGAACGCCGCCGAACTGATTCAGCGCTACCGATCTGCTCGTGATGATGGCCGAGCGAAGGCAGACGCACTCGCCGACGGACCGGGCGAATACCTGCCGTGGCCGAAATCCCTGTCGGCCTACCTGCTCAGAGAGTTGCAACGCGAGTATGAGTTACGCTACTTCGTACTGGACCACGCACAGTTTGACGAGAAGTTTCAGGCGCTAGAAGGATATCAGCCGTCGCCGCTAGGCAACGACCCCAGCGGTGCCTCAGTGCTAAGATCGCTCATTAAGGTCGACTCCCTTAATGCGCAGCGACACCTCGCGGACCCGTCTACGATGCCCGGCGGCAACAGCCGATCTGAAGACCTGTCGAAGCGTCTAAGCCGCTTCTACCAGCGCAATCTCGATCAGCGCCAGGACGACCATCAGGCGCTCAAGGCGCTGTTCGAGTCTGAGGCGCGCCTCAACGAGCACCTCGCAGAAGTCTTTGGGGACACGCTGGAGCGATTGAGGCGCCTAGGCTACCCCGGCCTCAATAACCCACGGCTCGAAATCAAATCAGCCCTGAATCCTGCATCCATCATGACGCAGGACGCACGAGTCCACTATGTCGTGGGCGATGGAATGCAGGCGCTGAGGCTACCCGACACCTACAACGGACTGGGCTTCAAGAACCTTATCTACATGGTGGTCGAAGTGCTCGACCTTCAAGAGCGGTGGAAGGCCGAAGAGGAGCACCGCGCCCCACTCCATCTCATATTCATCGAGGAACCCGAGGCCCACCTTCACGCGCAACTCCAGCAAGTGTTCATTCGCAACATCCTTGACCTTCTTGCCATACAGGGCGAAGTCGGAGGATCATTCGCTAGCCAGACAATCATTACGACGCATTCCCCGCACATTCTATACGAGCGCGGCTTTCAACCGATTCGCTACTTCCGCCGCGAACCGCTTTGCAATGACCAGGTCACCAACGTGCTCAACCTCTCGGCGTTCTATGCGCAGGAGAGTGAGCATCGTGATTTCCTGCAGCGGTACCTAAAGATCACTCATTGCGATTTGTTCTTCTCGGATGCCGCGGTGCTCGTGGAGGGCAATGTCGAGCGATTGCTGCTCCCAATCATGATTTCGAAAGCGGCGACTTCGTTGCGGTCTTCCTGCATATGCATTCTGGAGGTTGGCGGGGCCTTCGGTCACAAGTTCAAATCGCTGATTGAGTTCCTCGGGATCGTCACACTGATCATCACCGACGTGGACAGCGTCACCCTTTTGCCTGCAGACCATGACGGAGATGATGACGACGATGACGAGCTTGAGCTCGACGTCGACGCCCCAGAAGCGAGAGTCGTTGGTGAACTCGATGAGCCGGTGACTAACGATCCCGCACAAGCAGCCAACCCTGCGGCCTCTCGCCGTTACGGAAAGAAGTGCCTGCCGGGTGAACCCGAGGCAGTCACCTCCAACCAGACCCTCATAAAGTGGCTCCCGGCAAAACGATCGATCGACGATCTATTTGCGGTAACGGAGCAGGAAATGGAGACATCGCGAGACTGTGCGACCCGCGTCCGGGTTGCGTACCAGAAGCCCGCGCCGGTCGCGTGGAATGGTCGCAACGCAGAATTGGCCGGGCGGACTTTGGAAGAAGCGTTCGGTCTCGAGAACGCAGTCTGGTGCCAAAGGCAAGAGCAAAAGGGCCTGGGGCTGCGCTTACGCAGAGCGCCGGCGAGTCCTGAGACGCTGGCGGAGGGACTTCACAAACGGGTCAGCGGGGACAAGTTTGACAAGACGAGGTTCGCCCTTGGAGTGCTTTCGGCTCGACCGGAAGACTGGCAGGTTCCGGCGTATATTCGCGACGGCCTCATTTGGCTCAAAGATGAGATCGATCTCGAAGTAGAGGCCGAGATGGATGGAGCCTCGACCGGTGAGTAGACGCGCGCAACAGCCCGAGACGCAGGCCGACATTGACGTCCGTCACTGCCTGGAAGCGGATCCCCCGACCAGCTTCAACATGGTCGCCGGAGCGGGATCGGGCAAGACCACATCGCTGATTAAAGGCCTTGCATCCATCCTCGCCATCCACGGCGAGCGTTTGCGCCTGCAAAGACAGCGAGTCGCCTGCATAACATATACCGAGATAGCCGCCAGGGAGATCTGGTCTGAGGTTTGGAATAGCCCGCTCATTCACGTTTCCACGATCCATAGCTTTCTTTGGTCGATCACGCGCGGATTCCAGCAAGACATCGCCGCTTGGGTCTCGCGCAGGGTCGACGAGCGGATCGAGGAGTTACAGCAGAACGCTGCAAACTTCGGCCCTCGCGTTCAGCCGAGAACGCGAGTCAAGAATGCCCGTGACATCCTGCGCTTCGAGCAGCAGCGCGAGGCGGTCGCCAAGCCTTCCCCCTTCACTTATGGAATCGGAAGCGACTACGCCAAAGGCATCCTCGGTCATGACGA
Organism: Engelhardtia mirabilis; assembly: GCA_007751255.1. Taxonomy (GTDB): domain Bacteria; phylum Planctomycetota; class UBA1135; order UBA1135; genus Engelhardtia; species Engelhardtia mirabilis. The sequence continues at coordinate 1,141,956 of CP036296.1, read as the reverse complement.
CATTATCCGAATGGCCTCGCAGCTGTTGATCGATCGCCGCCTCTTCCGCACGCTCGTCGCGCAGCAGTATCCGTTCATTTTCGTGGACGAGAGCCAAGACACCTTCCCTGTCATCGTCGAGGCGTTGATTGCGATCCAGCAGCAGGAGCGCAACCGCCTTTGCCTCGGGTTCTTCGGCGACCCTATGCAGCGCATTTACCCCACAGGCATTGGCACGGTTCCCGAACAGAGCGGTTGGCGTGTTATCCAAAAAACGGAAAACTTCCGTTCGCCGACCGCTGTATTAAATCTTGCGAACGCCATTCGGCGAGGCGGCGACGGTCTTGTCCAGGTTGGCGGTCGGAAGAGAAAGGTAGGCGAAGTAGAAGTGCCTCTTGTTGGCACGGCGCGGCTCTTCGTGCTGTCGACTGACTCCCATCGCAACGAACGCGTGGCGCAAGTTCGGGAATGGGTAGCCAACAAGAACAACGACGAGAAGTGGCGTCCCGCCCCCAACAACGACCAGATCAAGATGCTGGTAATCGTGCATCGGATGGCGGCAGGACGATTAGGTTTCGGTGACCTCTACGCGGCGCTTAACGACGGGGCGCCGGACAAATTCAAGAATGGTTTTTTGGATGCGTCGGCCTGGCCGCTGCAACCGCTGGTTTCACTTCTCTTACCGCTTGCCGAGGCTGTCCGCGACAGACGAAGCTTCGATACTATGCGACTGCTTGGCCTTCATTCCCCACTCCTCAAAAAAGCCAACCTACAAGGAGTCAATGTCGCCGAACGCCTCAATCAACTTCAGAGCGCGAGCAATGAGATCGGGAGGGCCATGGCGCCAGAATCGCAGGCGACCATCCGCGATGTGTTGATGCTAGCCAAGGAAGGCCATTTGATAACACTTGACCTCAGGCTGCTTGCGTATCTTGAGGATGCTGCGGCGGACGAGCCCGATGTCGAGGAGAACAACGACGAAGGTGGAATTGAGGAAGAGATCTCAAAGGAGATCGCTTCGATGGCTGCATTCTTGGCGTGCCCGGCCGCCCAACTCCGGCCCTATCTAGCTTACGTCAACGACGAATCGCCTTTCTCTACCCAGCAGGGCGTGAAGGGCGCTGAGTTTGATCGCGTGCTTGCTGTACTTGACGACGACGAAGGCACGCACTTTCAGTTCTCCTACGAGAAGTACCTTGGACTGAAGGAGATATCCATCCGCGACAGAAAGTCGATGGAGGAAGGCCTTGAAACCAGCGTCGACCGAACGAGGCGGCTCTTCTACGTCTGCTGCACACGCGCTCGGCAAGACTTGGTGGTTATCCTCTTCGTGTCCGATCCCGAAGCGGCAATAACGCATGTTCGCGGGCTCGGCCTTCTCCCAGATGCGGACATTCTAGGGCAGGACGCGCTCGCGTAGATATCGACGGAGCTTGATCGGCATCTTCCGCTCGCAAGATTCCCGACTTGGCTCTCGCAAGTACGGACAGCGAGCAGACTGCAAACGCGAATGTCTAACTGCCACGCTCCCCAATTTCGCCGACGGAAGCCTGAACGTCGACTTCGAGAACCGGCTTCACTCGCGGGAAGTCCCCAATCCTCCAGGCATCCTCGGCATAGCTGATCCAGGCGCTCAGCCGGCTCCGAAGACCCAACCACATCTTGCTGACTAGGCTACTTCCCCGTTGAGCCCTGGACGCGCCTCAACCAAGCTTGCACGACCTGCCACTTGTCTTCCCTAGCCCTAAACTCCAACAACTTTGGCCTCTCTGTTTCCAGGTGGAAGTAGAAGCGCTGCATGTTTTGGTAGTAGCTTGCGCCTGCATCTTTGCTCCAGTTGCCCCAAAGGAGAAGTATTTGGGCGCGGCATTCTTCCTGTGTAACCATAGACCTCACTCCATCTAGCTCGAAGCCGCTACGGCCCTGAGAGTGCACTGGACTCGTCGTAGCCTTACGAATAGAAATTGGTCGCCAACTCACGCTCTTGCCCTCCAGGCGATGCCTGGTGAGATGAGCGCAGTCCCTAAAGAAAATAGCCCGACGTCAGATGAGGACGGCACGCTTGGCGATCGCGCTAAGAGCCACGTCTTCGACACCTCGCAACGGGAGACGATAATCGGCAGTTGTAGCTGTGTGGGGTATAGCATCAAGACTGCGGACCGGGCAAGGAGACGGGTTAAACGTGTCGTCCGTCAGCGACCCTGAGTCTCCGCGGAGTGACTCGTCACGCCGGCTTCTGCTCTTTGGCTGAAGCTCGACGGCGTCCAGACTCCGCCTCATTCGAGGCTTGGAGGCTACGCCAACAGTCGCTCAAGGTCGTCGCGGCTGAGGTCGGCGACCGAACCACCCGCCGCGTCGAGGACGGCGCCTACCAGGGCGCGCTTCTCCTCTTGGAGCTCGAGCACGCGCTCCTCGACCGTGCCGTGGGTGATCAGGCGGTAGGCGACGACCTTCTCGGTGCGGCCGATGCGGTGGGCGCGGTCGATGGCTTGAGCTTCGGCGGCCGGGTTCCACCAGGGGTCGAGGAGGAAGACGTAGTCGGCGGCGGTCAGGTTGAGGCCGGTGCCGCCGGCTTTGAGGCTGACCAGGAAGAGTTGGGAGGTGGGCTCGTTCTGGAAGCGTTCGACCGGGGTCTTGCGATCGCGGGTGGAGCCGTCGAGGTACTCGTACTGGATCTTGCGCGCGTCTAGGGAGCGCCGCACGAGGGCCAGGAACGAGGTGAACTGCGAGAAGACCAGGGCCTTGGAGCCGGACTCGACGATCTCCTCGAGCATCGAGATCAGGCGATCCAACTTCGCGGACGGCTCGTCGGCGCGTGAGTCGTCGATCAGGGCGCGGTGGCACGCCGCTTGGCGCAATCGCAACAGCGCCTCGAGCACTTGGATCGAGTGCTTGCCGACCTTGCCGTCGCCGCCGACCTTGGGCAGCAGGGCCGAGCGGTAGTGTTCGCGCAGCTCGTCGTACTCGCGGCGCTCGTCGGCGTCGAACTCGACCATGACGGTCTGCTCGGTCTTCTCGGGCAGGTCCTTGAGGACCTGGGCCTTGGTGCGGCGCAACACGAACGGGCGCACCGCGCGGGCGAGCAGCTCGAGGTCCTCGGCTTGGCGCTGGGCGGCGACCTCTTCGGGGCTGAGCTTGGGCTCGGCGGCCAGCTCCGCCGCCAGCTCCGCCGCCAGCTCGTCGGACAGTTCATCCGCCTCTCCCTGTTCCGCGGGCAGCGTCGGCTTGGCGGCCAGGGGCTGGCGCGCGAGGCGGCGGAAGGCGGTGGACCGACCGAGCAACCCCGGGTTCAGGAACTCGAACAGGGACCACAGCTCACCCAGGTGGTTCTCGATCGGCGTGCCGGACAGGGCGAAGCGCGCCCGTGAGCGCAACAGGCGCGAGGCCTTCGCCACCTGACTGGCGGCGTTCTTGATCGCTTGCGCCTCGTCCAGGATCACCACGTCGAACTGCAGCTCCGACAGGATCGGCGCGTCGCGGCGCAAGAGCGCGTAGGACGTCACCACCAGGTCGTAGCCGTCGAAGGTCTCGACCAGCCCCGCGCGGTTCGGGCCGGCGTAGGCCAGGCACTCGAGGTTCGGCGCGAAGCGGTGGGCCTCGTCCATCCAGTTGAACAGCAGCGAACTGGGTGCGACCACGATCGACGGCACGCGCGGCTTGCCGGCGGCCTCGCGCTGGGCACGGCGCTCTTCGAGGAACGCCAGGACCTGCACGGTCTTGCCCAGACCCATGTCGTCGGCCAGGCAACCGCCGAGGCCGAGCTTGGAAAGGTAGTCGAGCCAACCCAGGCCCTCGCGCTGGTAGGGGCGCAGCTCGCCCTTGAAGCCCGCGGGCTCCTGCACGGCCGTCGGCGACTCGGCGGTGCGCAGGCGCTCGCGCAGCTCGAGGAAGCCGCGGTCCACCTGGACCTCCTCGCGACCCTCGAGCAGTGCGTCGAGCAGCGCGCCCTGGCCGTGGCCGAAGCGCAGGTTGCCGTCCTCGGTCTCGGCCGCCAGGTGCAAGAGGCCCTGGCCCACGAGCCAGTCCTCGGGCAACAGGCCCAGGGAGCCGTCGTCGAGGGTCACGGTCGGGCGCTGCTCCTCGAGGGCCCGCAGCAGCGCGGGCAGGGTCGCGGTCGCCTCGCCGCCGAAGGCCACGGCGCCCTCCAGGTCGAACCAGTCGACGCCGGTGCGCACGCGCAGGTCCGTGCGGGTGTGCAGGCGCCAGCGCCGCCCCTCCGCCTCCACCGCCCAGCCGGAGCCGAGCAGGGTGCGCGCCACCTGGGGCAGGTCGGTCACGGACACGGCCCCGCGGCCGGTGATCGGGTTGGGGGACACGCCGCCGGCCTCGACGAAGGCGCGCACGGCGGCGCGCTCGGCCTCGGGGTCGCGGGGGGCGATCCACTCGCCGGTGCGCTCGGCGACGACGGTGGCGGGGTCGAACAGGTCCACGGCGCGGTCGCCGTAGCGGAACATCAGCGCGCAGGCCAGGTGGCGCGCGCCCGCGGCCTCGCGACCGCTGGCCTCGACCTTGAGCAGGGGCACGGGCACGACGACGCGGCTCTCGACCGCGTCGGCGACGGCCTCGGGCGCCACGGCGGCCAGAGCCGCCAGCCAGTCGCCGGCGGCGGCGGCGGGGACGTCGATCTCGCCGCCGTGGGCCAGCTCGGCGACCCAGGGCCAGGTGCTCGGGGGTTCGAGGCGCGCCAGGCGCTCGTCGGTCAGCCAGAAGCCGCCGGGCAGGGCCGCGCGCACGGAGGCCAGGAGGACGCGCTGGCCCCCGCGCTCCAGGTGCCCGTCGACGATGGCCGCGCCGGCGGTTCCGCGGCGGTAGGACAGCTCGACCTTCCAGGGCTCGCCCTCGTCGAGCGCCAGCATCGGTGCCTCCGGATCGCCGCCCCGCCAGCGACAGCGGCCGGTGGCCACGATCCGCGGCAAGAGGACCGGGCTCAGCTCCGGCCCCAGGGGGAACGACGCCACGCGCCCCGCGCCGCCGTCCGCGCTGGTCACGGCGCCGCGCAGAAGGGCCTGGATGCGGCGGTCCTCGAGGTCGCCGAGGGGACCCTCGTCGAGGGTCGCGACCCGCAGGCGCACGCGACCCAGGGTCCGCACGGTGACCTCGACCACCGGGCGCGGCACCGAGCCGCCCAGGTCCACGTCGAGGCGGTAGATGATCTCCGTGTCGCCCAGAACGTCGAGGCGCGGGGGCGAGCCGGCCTCGATCAGGCGCCGCAGCCGGGCGTCGGGGTTGCCGCCCCCCACCGCCGCGTCCGTGGCCAGGTCGGCCTCTTGGTCGAGGGCCAGGGCCAGGGCGTAGACGTGCTCGCAGGGCATCTCGCGCCGGCCGGCCGGGCAGGAGCAGGCCAGGTCGTAGCGCACGCCGCGGCCGATGGCGCGCCGCTCGAGGCTCGCGATGTGCCCGGAATCGCCGCCCACGCGGGCCGCGACCTGGTTGTTCTCGCGGTGCTCGATCTCCACCTCGCCGCGCGCGAACAGGGCCGAGCCCCGGTCGCGGGTGCCGACGTTGAAGCGCGCTTCGAGACCGGTGGCGACGCCCCGCCAGGATTGGGGGCGTGCCTCGGGCCCGCTCGGATCGCCTCCATTGCCATTCACAGGGGCTATCTGAACCGGCGCGGCCTGGCCGAACAAGGACACGGGCGCTGTCCTGGAGGATCAGCGCCCGTGGCGTGGTTGTTTCCGATCGAATCGGGGCGCGAGGCGCCGATCAGCGGGCGAGGGTCAGACCCTGCTGCGCCTCGGACAAGGCCGAAGACGTCCAGTTCCACTCGCCGTTGCTCAGGAGCAAGTGGCTGCGGACCCGCTGGGACTCCTCGTTCCAGGTCCAGCGCACGATCACGTCGAAGTCACCGTCGACCAGGATCTGGCCCAGGCGTCCGTTGACCTCGCTGTCGTCGATGTCGGAGAAGCCCGCCTCGGTCCGGGCGCGGACCACCAGGTCCTCGTCGCGGGGGTCGTCCGAGCCGATGTCCTCGCTGACCAAGTCCCAACCAAGCTCGTCGACCATGGCCATGTTCATCTGCTCGGCGATTCGGCGCGGGATGGCGTGGCGCCGCTGGGCGATGGCCAGGACGCGCGGGGTCGGGCGATCGGCCCAGGGCGACGCGTCGACCGTGCACTCGTCGTCGGTCAACTCGCAGGCGTCCGCCACGTCGCCGAAGCGCGCGTCGAGGCTGGCCAGCTCGTTCTCCCACTGGGCCTTGTCCGCGAGCATCGAGGTCACCTGGCGCGCGAAGCGCTCGGCCTCGCCGGGCTCCAGGTCGTCGAACTCGTCGGCCCAGCGATCGACCTCGTCCGCCCAACGCTCCAGGTCGTCGGTCCAGGCCTCGAGCTCGTCGAGCACGTGGTGGTCGATGTGGTCGTCCAGGTCGTCGACCCAGTCCTCCGCGCGGCGCGCCAGCTCGTCGGCGGCGCCGGCCCAGTTGTCCGGGTTGGCCACGCGCTCGAGCTTGGCACCGAGCATGGCCCTGCGGACCGCGCTCGGCATGGCCGGCGCTTCGGGAGCCGAGGTGACCTGACCGTAGAGCTGCTCGGGGACGTAGGGCGGCGTCGGGAAGGTGCCGGGGAAGTCGTTCAGCATCGAGTGGCTGCCGCCGCTCGGCATCTGCGGCGCGGGCGGCATGGGCGAGTTGAACCGCACCGAAGGCATGCTGATCACGCTCGCTTGCAGGTGATCGCCGTGCGTCACGCGCGCGGCGCCCAGGAACATCATCCCGAGGCAACCGGGGATCATCAGCACGGCCAGGGTCACGCCGATGAAGGCCATGAAGCCCATGGGCGCCTTCTGGCGGCGCTTGTGCGCGCGGTCGCGACGCTTGCGGCTGGAGCGCGTCTCGAACTCGAGCTCGCCGGGGGCGGGCTCCGCATTCGGCGGGATGGGCGCACCGGCCGTGGGCGGCACCGGGTGCAGCCCGGCCAGCTCCGGCCGACCGTCGTCCTCGAAGCTCTCGATCGGCGGCGCCGCGGCGCCACCCATGGAGGGCAGCTGCGCCGGCTTGACGTCGAAGGGCTTGTCCGCCGCGAGCAGCGCACGCAGATCCCCGTGCATCTCTTCCGCGGACGCGTAGCGGCTCTTCAGGTCCGCCATCGAGCGGCGGATGATCCAACGCAGCGCATCGGGGCAGCGGCGCGTGATCTTGGAGAGGCTGCCGTGGGCCGGGAACTCGTTCTCGACCAGGTTGTAGAGCACCGCGCCGGCCGAGTAGAGGTCGAACTTGACCCCGTCGACGTCCTGCACCTTGACGCCCTGCATGGCCAGGCGCACCAGCTCCGGGTCGCGGTAGTACTCGGTGCCGTGGGTGGTCAGCGTCATCGCCGAGGCCAGGGGCGTGACCAGCCCCAGGTCGACCAGCTCCACGCGCTGGCCCGAGACGATGATGTTGTTGGGCTTGATGTCCTTGTGCCACAGGCCCGCGCGGTGGAAGCGCGAGAGGATCTCGAGCAGGCCCGAGCCGTAGCCGACCGCGGCGCGCAGGGCCGTGTCGTTGAGACCGTCGGTGCCCGAGGCCGCGTGCAGACCGCGCGTGACCTGTCCCAGGTCGTCGCCGGGCACGAAGGGCATCACGTAGTGGAAGGACCCCGCGTCGTCGCTGGAGTGCTCGAGCACCAAACCCAGGTCGCGCGCCGCCTCGAGGGCGCGGCCCTCGCGCATCATCTGCGGCACGGTCGAGCCGGATTCGATCGAGAAGGCCTTGATCACGACCTTGTCGGGGCAGCGCACCCCGGCCTGGGCCAGTTGGGCCGCCTTCTGGTCCGTGGGCGTCGCCAGGTAGAGCTTGGCGCCCGAACCGCCGGGCGGCAGCGAGCCGACGACGTTGTAGCCCTCGAAGGCCTTGGAACCGCCACTGGGGCGATCGGTGCCCGGAGCGCGGGCGATCACGTCGGGGATGCGGCTCTCGAAGCCGGCGACCAGCCCCCCGAGCCCGACCAGACGCAGGGGGTAGCCCACGGCGGCCCTGTACAGCGACAGGGCCGCGTCGCGCAGCTCCTCGCCCGCGGCGCGGCCGTAGTGGGTCGCCGCCGACCAGCGCCCGAGGACGATGCTGAACAGCACCATCGGCAGGAAGACGACGGCGGTCAGGATCGAGCCGGCGTAGCGCAGCGCGCTGACGACGATCCCCTTGAGGCAGGTGAAGACGTGACCCACCAGGCGCCCGAAGCCGGTGAACAGGGCGCCCAGGCCCGTGAAGACCAGGGACAGCAGGCGAAAGACGAGCCAGACGGCGAGCACGGCGCCGGCAATGGCAGCGAGCACGCCGATCAGGGCACCGAGGGCTTCGAGGGGCAGTTGGATCATCTTGGCAGCTCCCGGGTCTTGGGGCCGGGCACCGGCGTGGGCGAGGCGGTCTCCGCTGGGCCGGCGCGGCTGAGGTGGGCGCGGCTCAGCTCGGACCGGCGGACGCGTCCTCGCGGAACTCGAGGTAGCGGTGGTAGACCTCCGCAACGGCCTCGTCGAAGAGCGCGTCCGATGCCTTGTTCGGATTGGGGTCGAGGCCCTTGCGCCCGGGCTCCTCGATTTCGTCCTGGGTGAAGCTGAAGCGCTCGACCACTTCGCCCAGCTTCCCGCGCAGGGACTTGCGGACCTTCGCCAGGCGCCGACTGACCGAGGCCTCCGACAGCCCCATCGACTCCGCCACCTCGACGCCCGTGCGGCCCTCGAGGGTCCGCATGCGGAACACGTTGAAGTCCATGAACTCCGCCTCGCGCTCGACCATGCGGATGGCGGCCTCGACCTTCGCGCCGAAGATCAGGGCGTGGTACTGCTCGTCGGGGCGCGGGTTCTCGTCGCCCTTGGAGTAGGCCTCCTCCAACGCCAAGGGCCGTCGGCCGGCGCCGCGCTTGAGGGCCATGCGCCGGTCGAACTCGTCCGAGAGGGTGTAGCGCGCGATCGCGAGCAGCCAGGTCGAGAAGCGCACGCCCCGCGCGGCGTCGTGGGTGTCGATCGCCTGGCTCAGGGCCGCCAGGGTCTCCTGGGACAGGTCCTGGACCGTCTCGGCGCCGATCTGTCCCTTGCCCCAGCGGTGCAGTTGGCCGCGCAGGACCGGCCCGAAGATCTCCCACAGCTCGAACCAAGCCTGGGGGTCGCGGGCGCGGAGTCGGCCGATGAAGCCGGTCGAGAGGTCCTGGGGCATCGAGACGTTGGGGGGAGGTGGAGGCGGGGCCGGCGAAGGGCGCGGGATACGTGCGCGGGCGGCCTCCATTCTGCACCGGCGGGCCGTGGGCGCGGCCCTCGGCGGTGGGCCCGGATAACAAGGCCCCCCGGGGTACGGCCGGGGGCCCGCGGAGGTTCCCGGGGCGCCCCGCCCCATTCCCGGGGTCGCGGGGGGCGATCCGGGCCGGAATCTGCCCGAGATCCGCCTGCGCAGCGCAAGGCGACCGCCGGCTTCCCGAACAACTGGGCGTGGCGCGAGCGGGGACCACCCGCCAGCCGCACCTCTCTTCACCAGCAACGAACCAATAGGGATTCACACGATGTTCTTCTGCCGCAAGCTCATTCGCACCTGCGTCGTCGGCGGCCTGGGCCTCGGGCTCGCGGGTGGCGCCGTCGCCATGGTCGCGGGCCCCCAGCGCGCCGCCGCGCTGCTCAGCCAGGCCCAGCAAGAGATCCACAGCCGGATCGACAACCAGATCGACGACCCGGTCGCGATCCGCTCCCAGCTCCGCAAGCTCGAGGCCGAGTACCCCGAGCGGATCTCCCAGCTCACCGGCGACATGGCCGAGCTGAACCAACAGATCGGCCAACTGGAGCGCGAGCGCTCGATCTCGGCCAAGGTGGTCGAGCTCGCCGACCGCGATCTGGGTCAGATCGAGGAGCAGCTCGCCAGCCTGCGGGCCCAGGGCGGCGCCGCCCTGGCCTCGACCGCCGTGCGCTTCGACGACCGTGAGTACGCCTACGACAAGGCCGTCACCCGCGCTGGCCAGATCCGTCAGACCCGCGCCGTGTACTCGAGCCGCGCCGCCGATGCGGACCGCGACCTCGGCTACCTGCGCGCCCAGGCCGAACGCCTGAGCGACGCCCTGGTCCAGCTCGAGACCGAGCGCTCCCAGTTCCAGGCGCAACTGTGGCAGATCGAGCGTCAGGTCGACGCCATCGCCCGCAACGAGCGCCTGATCGAGATGATGGAGAAGCGCCAGAAGGCCCTGGACGAGCACGACCGCTACGAGGCCTCGAGCCTCGAGAACCTCACCGGCCGCCTGGCCGAGGTCCGCAGCCGCCAGGAGGCGGAGCTGGAGCTGCTCGCCAACGACCAGCAGCAGGTCTCCTACGAGGACCTGGCCCGGATGCAGATCGAAGACGAGGGCCGGTCGATCTCGGCTCCCGAGTCGATCTACTCCGAGCGCGGCTTCGAGCTCGCCCCGGTCATGCGCTGATCTCTCCCTGGAGCGGTGCTGGACCCACGGGTCCACCACTCGACCCACGGCGGGCGGCCGATCCGAAAGGGTCGGTCGCCCGCGGTGCGTTCGTGAGGCCGGATTCTCGCGATTCGGGTGAAGATCCGAGGCTCGGCGGCCTCGGTAGGTCGGAACCGACCACCGTCGCCTCCGAGCTCGACCACCATGAAACGACGCCCGCAACGACGTGACTTCGAAGCGCTGGTCCACGCCCACCACGAAGCGGTCTACCGCTCGGCCCTGCGCCTGCTCACCGACGACGCCGCCGCTAGGGACGTGACCCAGGAGGTCTTCCTGCGCGTGCTCGAGGGCAAGCTCGTGATCGCGGAGCCCGATCGGGCGCGGCAGATCCTGTGCTGGTGGTCGGTCCGGGCGGCGCTCGACGCCAGACGCGGGGCGGAGCGACGCCGCCGCCGAGAACAGGAGCACGCCTTGGAGAGAAGCCCGAGCGAGGACCGCGACCCGATCGAGACGGCCGACGGACTCGCCCAGCTGCGCGCGTTGCTAGCGGAGCTTCCCGAGGAACTGCGGCTGCCGCTGGTGCTGCGAACCCAGGAGGGCCTGGGCTACGCCCGCATCGGCGAGGCGCTCGACATCGCCGAGAGCACGGCGCACGGGCGGGTGGAGCGGGCCTTGGAGCGCCTGCGCCGCGGCCTGGTCGGGGCCGGGCTTCCGGCGGCCCTGGCCGTCGACCTCGAGGGGAGTCTCGCCCGCGCCCAGCCGATCGCGAACACGGCTGGCCTGGCGGAGTCGCTGCTCGGCCTCGAGGCACCGATCGCCGCGGGCGGGCTCTGGGCCTGGGCCATCGGCTTGCCCGTGGCGGCCGGGCTCGCGCTCGGCGTCGCGACCCTGGGTCGGGGCGACGGTCGGGAGGACCCGAAGCTCGCGGCGATGTCGTCGCCCGCCGCCGAGGCCGAACCTGCCGCGATCGTGGAGGTGGCCTCGCTGGTCGACCCCACAGGCACCGCATCGATCGACACTCCCGCCACCGGATCGCGGCGCGAGCTCGCCACCGCTGGCCCCGCCGACGCCGTCCAAGTGCCGATCGGCACGGCCCGCGGCCAAGTCCTCGACGCCGACGGCGTGCCCGTCGCGGACTGCGAGGTGACCGTCGCCTCGGTGGAGCGCGTCGGCAAGCAGCCACGCTTCAGCGCCACGGCCCTCACGGACTCGAGCGGACGCTTCGAGGCCGAGGTCGCACTCGCCGATGCGGCCGGTGGCCTGTACCGCCTGCACGCGCGCCGCGCGCAACTCTCGATCCAGCGCAGCGAAGTGGCGCGCATCCTGCCCGAGCAGGTGACCGACTTCGGCCTGCTGCGGGCCAAGGCGCTGCTGCTCCCTGAGGTCGGCGCCTTCGACCTCTCGATCGAAGTCGTCGGCCCCGACGGAGCGCCGATCCCGGACCTGCGGCTGGACCTCGCGAGTCAGCGGCCCTTGGCGGACGGTGGTGCGGACCCGATCTCGGGCTGGCACGCTCGGGCGGACTGGGCCGAGCGCAACGAGGTTCGCCTGACCACGGACGGCAGCGGCCTGGCCTACCACCGTGGCTCGCTCTTGGGCTCCAAGGTGCTGCGCGTAGTCGACCCGCAGCAGCGCTTCGCGCCGGCGATGGAGCGCTTCGAGGTGGCAGACGGCGATCCCGTCTCGCTCACGATCCAGCTCGATCGCGGCCTCGAGATCGCGGGGACCGTGCGCACGGTCGATGGAGTGATCCCCGATCCATCCGGCGTGCTCCTGACCTTGGTCAGCCCGACAACCGGCGAGCAGCGCTTCGCGGCACCGGACGACCTCGGACGATTCCGGATCGCCGGCCTCGAGCCGGGCGCGCATCGCATCCACGTCGGCAACGACCTCGCCGGGATCGAGGGGGCTGGCTGGTCGACCGGATCCGCAACCGTCGTCGCCGGCGACGAGGCGCTCGAGCTGCGGATCAAGCGCGCGGACGACCCGCGCGACCTGGGTCTGCACGGCGCGGAGCTGCACGGGCGCGTGCGCCTCGCTGCGGACGACTCGCCCGCGATCGTCGACCCCTGGGACCTGGACCTGTTGCGGATCGACCTGCCCGAGGGCAGCGACTTCGAGCTGGATTGGCTCCCGACACGCATCCTCCCCGCCCCCGCGCAGAAGATGATGATGCAGCCGATCCCCGAACCTTCGGACCGCTTCCACCTCCAGGGCCTCGCAGAGGGTCGCTACCTGTTGCGCCTTGCGCGGCAAGACGACGCGCCCGCCTTCCTGGGACCCATCGAGCTCGGCGAGGGGGAGGTTCGGCACGGCCTGACCCTGAAGCTGGAACCCGGCGGAACCCTCGTCGGAACGGTGGTCGACGGCCACGGCGATCCCGTCGCCGACGCCGTCGTGATCGCGACCGGCGCCGGTCCCCTCTCGGACGCGGCGGTCCAGTGGATCGACGAGCGCCTCCGCCTCACCGACGGGCGCGAGCGCGTCCTCGGCCACGGCGCCGTCCGCACCGACGAGCGGGGGCGTTTCGGCCTGACTGAGCTCCCGGCCGGCGTCGCCTTCCATGCGGTGGCGCTACACCCCGCTGCCCGGCCGACCGTCGGACCGCGCTGCGTCCTGGAAGCCGGCGAATCGGGAGCGCCGATTCAGCTCCGGCTGGAGCCCCGCTGAGGCGTTCCTCCCCCTCGGGCCTGGCCGGCCCCGCCGCAACCAAACGGCAGTCTGCCGCAGTTCGCACGGCATTCGAGACCGGCAAGTTCATCGGTCTCGCCGTTCTGATCGACAGCGGTCCACTCCGCGAGCTTGGCTGCCGTTCCCTGCGCGAGCGGGCAGCTGAGGAACAGACCTGCCCGGACACACGTGTTATCCATGTACCCGGATCAAATCGTGACTCGCCAATTCGCATTACCGGCTGCCGTCGTGCTGGGCCTGGTCATCGGAACCGGGTGGGGTGTCTTGGACGAGGTCAATGGCAGTGAGCCGAACACCCTTCCGAGAGCGGCGATCGTCGCCCCGCCGATGGACGCCGCGGTGGAGTCACTGGCCGTTGCTCTGGCGCCCCCGCGAGATCCCCAGGTCGCGGGCGAATCGGACCAGCGAGGGATTGCGCCCGGAGCTGCCGCAGCTTCGAGGATCCGAGACATCCTGCGTGCTGCCCGCGAGCGGCTCGAAGCTTCGGGCCAAGGCGTGGTACTCGACGACGGCCAATTCCATGGCGCGGCGATCGGCATCGCCGGTCCGCCGCTACTGACCGGCCATGGCGTCCTGGTCCTCGGATCGGAGTTCGGCCAGTGGGAGTACACCTCGACGGAGAGCGAGTACGCGGCCAGCGGGACGATGGTCGGGGGACGACGGGCGTTCGAGTGGGCCCTGACCAACCCGAACGGGACTCGCGTCCATCACGACCATGGGCGGGCAGATGGGTCGGAGTGACCTTCAGGACAGGCGTCCGTTGTCGACCGGATGAAGCGCCCTGGTGGCGGGCGGGCTCGCGGTGATCTCGGGCCGAGCGGTCGTCGCGCCGCTGCTCGGCGGGCCTGGGGTCGAGCCGAGCGCCCACGCGCCTCGCGACCTCGAATTGCCTGGTGACGCATCACAGCGTGCGACAGTCGACTCAGCCCCGATCGACGTGCTCCAACCGTCGCGGCGCCCACTCTCACTCGGCCTGTCGGACGAGATCGACGCATGGGTCTCCGAATCGTCCGAGGCAGAACTCGGCACGCGGACGATGCCGATTTGGGTCCATGGCGAGGAGTCCGAGCTGCGCGGCTTCGGGATTCGCGTGAACGGCTCCGACGAGGGACTCTGGTGCTTCTTCGACGACGACGAGCAGCTGCGGGCGGTCGGTCCGCTCGTCGACGGCGCACCCTCGGGGCGTTGGGAGTACTTCGACGACCAGGGCACGCTCGAGCGCGCCGGGTCCCAAGTCCACGGAACCAAGGTCGGGCCCTGGTACACGAGCTACGGCGACGGCGCTTTTCACCGCGCGATCTACCAGTTCGATCTCCAACTCGACGACGGAGCCCGAATCGAGGAGTTCGACCTCGAAAGCCAGTGGCTCCCGACGCCGCCGTGACCCGCCGCGCGACGGGCGTCGGAGCGCAGCTGTCGTCCTCCTCGCGCAGCTCGTCCCCGGCCCGACCCGGCGGCTCGTGGGCCGGGGGGCCCCGCTGTCGGAAGAACGCCAGAGGGCCCCTAGGGCCCTCCAGGCCCGCCCAGTCGGGCAAATTCAAAATCAAATTTTGAATTTGCCCGACTGGGTGGTCGATTGACCCGGCCATGATCGAGCGAGACCTCGCCCACCGGCTACGGCACGCCGCCTCCCAGCACCCGGCCGTGACCCTCACCGGCCCCCGCCAGAGCGGCAAGTCGACCCTCTGCCGGACCCTCTTCCCGAGCCACGCCTACGTCAACCTCGAGGCCCCGGATGCCCGGGACTTCGCGCTCGACGATCCTCGGGCCTTCCTGGACCGATTCGAAGGCGGAGTGATCCTCGACGAGATCCAGCGCACGCCCGCACTGCCCTCGTACCTGCAGGTCCTGATCGACGAGGATCCGCGCCCCGGCCGGTGGATCCTCACCGGGTCGCAAAACCTGGCCCTGCTCGAGTCGGTCAGTCAGTCCCTCGCCGGCCGGTCGGCCGTCCTGCATCTTTTGCCCCTCGCCCGAGACGAGGTCATTCGCTTCGACGCCTACCCCGCGACCCTCGACGAGACCCTCGTCGCCGGCGGCTACCCGCGCATCTTCGACCAGGGGCTCGATCCCGCCGACTGGCTCGGCTCCTACGTCGCGACCTACGTGGAGCGCGACGTGCGCACGATCACGAACGTGGGCGACTTGGTGGCCTTCCGCCGCTTCGTCGAGCTGTGCGCAGGCCGCACGGGACAGCTGCTCAACTATTCCTCCCTCGCTGCGGACGCGGGCGTGACCCAGCCGACCGCCAAGTCGTGGCTCGGAGTCCTCGAGGCGAGCTTTCTGGTCCATCGCCTCCCGCCGTTTCACGCCAACCTGCGAAAGCGCCTGGTCAAGCAGCCCAAGCTGCACTTCTACGACAGCGGCCTCGTCTGCTGGCTGCTCGGGATCCGCAGCCCCGACCACCTGCGCGCACACCCCCTACGCGGCGCGATCTTCGAGTCCTGGGTCGTGTCAGAGCTCGTCAAACACAGCCTCAACCGCGGCGAGCCCGCGCGCCTCGCCTTCTACCGTGACCGCGACGGAGTCGAAGCCGACATCGTCATCGAAACCCCTGACCGCATCTGCACGATCGAAGTCAAGTCCGCGAGCACGCCCTCGACCAGCCTCCTGGACGGCATTGCGCGCGTCCGCGCTAGGCTCGAAGCCACGGGCAAGCCCATCGAAACGACAGTCGTCTACGGCGGCGACGAACTGCAGGAGCGTTCCAAAGGCACCTTGATCCCCTGGCGGCAGGTCGCCGAGCGCGACTGGTCCTAGACGCGGACGAGGGATCGGCAGAAACCACCGACCCGACGACCCGACCGGAGATCGGCGGAGTGAGCCTCGGTCGAGGCCATCTCGTCATCGAGGGCGACAACAACCACCCTCGGGCCTCAAGGAATCGGATCCACGTTGCGCCGGCTGTCGACGGCCGTGCCGGCGACGACGTAGGCGCGCACGTCGAACTCGAAGCCTTGGCCGGTGATCGCGGCGATGATCGACGGGGTCACGGGGACCTCGAAGGTCTGCGTCGTGCTCCCCCCGCCCCCCAGCACGCCGCCGGCGCTGGCCTGGTGGACGATCGGGCCGCCTTCGCCGAAGCGCACTTGCAAGAGGACTCCGTAGGCCTCGTCACCGGCTGCGACGCTCGCGAGATCCACCTTGAAGCGCACCACCTTGTTCGCGCCGTCGAACTCGGTCGGCTGCAGCCCGCTCATCAGCACCTGGGGCTCGAAGATCTCGAGCTGCAGGTTGCGCGGGACGCCGACGATCTCCTGGAAGGTGCCCTGGGGCCAGTGGATCTGGACGCTCTCGACCTCGCTGGCCGTGCCCAGGCCGAAGTGCACCTCGCGCGAGCTGCTGCACAGGAAGACCGGGTCGCCGAGTAGCTGGCGCTTGAGCACGACGCCGTCCACCAGGGCGTCGATCCGCGAGCCGAAGGCCTCCCAGTTGCTGGTCGTGCCGCGCAGGCGCAGTTGCAGGAAGCCGTTGGCCGGGTCGACCATGGCCGGGTTGGCCACGAACAGGCGGCAGAAGTCCGACTGGATGCCGACGCCGGGGGCGCCGTTGTTCATCAGGTAGAAATCGAGCAGGCCATCGCGGTTGACGTCGCACATGGCAACGCCCCGCCCGGCACCGTCGTCGGCCGCGCCCGACAGCTCGTCGGCGACCTCGGTGAAGGTGCCGTCGCCGTCGTTGAGGTAGAGATCGTTGGCCGCACGCGGGTCGTTCTTGATGAACGGCGCGGCGGGGATCACGCCGTTGGACACGTACAGGTCCTCGAAGGTGTCGAGGTCGAAGTCGGCCCACTGGATCGACCACGACGACACGAGCAGGGTCCCGTCCGCGGTCTCACCGGAAGCCACCCCCGCCGTGTAGGTGGCGTCCGCGAAGAGGCCCTTGTCGTTGCGCAGCAGCAGGTTGTCGCCGAGGTTCGACTTGTAGAAGTCCCAGTCGCCGTCGTGGTCGTAGTCGGCGCCGTTGATCCCCATGTTGTAGTGGGGTCGCTCGTCGAAGTTGGTCTCTTCGGTGATGTCCGTGAAGGCCAGGCCGCCGCCCAGGTCGAGGTCGTTGCGGTAGAGCTTGTTGGGCGTGACCCACTGGCCGAAGTCGTTGCCGACCAGGATGTCCTGGTCCCCGTCCTCGTCCCAGTCGATCGAGCAGATCGAGAGTGCACAGCCGGCCGTGGCCTGGCCCTCGGGCGAGATGTAGGGGAAGCCGGAGATCGAGGGCCCGAAGAGGGCGAAGTCGTCGATGCCGAGCTCCGCGGCGCGCTCCACGAAGCGCGGACCGACCACGTCGCCCTGGTTCTCGTAGTAGCGGTTCACGCCGCCGAAGTGGTACGGGAAGTTGAGGCTGTCGACGTAGTTGCCCACGTACAGGTCCAGGTCGCCGTCCTTGTCCCAATCGCCCCAGGCCGAGCAGGAACTCCAGTCGTCCCCGGCCACGCCCTCGGCCGCGGCCACGTCGGTGAACGAGCCGTCCGCGTTGTTGTGGAACAGGATGTTCGCCCCGGAGTTGGTCAGGTAGACGTCGATCCACCCGTCGCCGTCGTAGTCGCCGGCCATCACGCCGATGGTGTCGGTGATGTACCCGAGCTCGACACCGCTCTCGACCGTGACCTCGGTGAAGACCCCGCCGTCGTTGCGGAACATGTCGTGGCGCCCGAAGGAGTTGGTCGCCAGCAGGTCCTCGTCCCCGTCGTTGTCGTAGTCGAACCAGGCCGCGCCGCCGCCCATGGCGTAGGAGAAGTTGCCGTCCACGTGCTTGTAGCCGACGCCGTAGGCGTCGCTCTGGTCGGTGAACCAGGTCTGGGCCTGGGTCGGAGCGGCGAGCAGGGCGGCGGCCGCGGCGGAGCCGAGGAGGGCGGAGAAGGCGGTCGTGGGGAGCATGGGGACGGGGTCCTTGACGTCGAGGCGGGGGGGCCGAGGCGGGCTCCCCAATCTAGCCTGGATCCAGGCCAGCGACCGTCGCCGCGTCGAGCCCGCAGCGGCGGTGCGGAATTGCGGCCAGCGTGTCCAACTCGTGAGCTGCCGGCGTCCCGTCGACCGAGCCCCAGCAGGAAGGGCTGCGCGGCCGCCACGGGCCCCGACCCTCGGCCAGGTGCCGACGGCGGGCGTGCCGGGCGCAGATCCAGCCGGCCGATGCGGGCTAGTGTCCTGGATCAGGAATTCGGCGTCACTTCCCGGGCTCCGATCGCCGCTGGCGTCGCCTGCGCCTCCTCCGAGTATCGCAGCGGATACGCGTCGTCGGCGCGCCTAGCCAGCATCGATCGGACCTCCGGGAAGTGACGCCGAATTTCTGATCCAGGACACTTGAGTCGAGATTCCCTTTCACCCCGCGCCCCCCGTCCCGTCCCCTCCACCATGCAGAGCGTGCTCCGATCGAACATCGTGGGGCCGGGTCTCGCGGCCCTGACCCTGGTCGCCGTGGGAACGGCACTCGAGCCCTCGCGGGCCGGCGCCGCTGGCGCGTCGAGCGGGCCGCTCCTCTCGACCCAGGCGCCGCATGGCCCCGCTCCGGGCGGCGCTCCCCTCGAGTTGATCCCCGATCGAGCGCTGGTGAAGGTCGCCATCGACGACCCCGCCGGGTTCCTCGATCGACTGGCCGGCCAGCCGGCGGTCACGGCCCTCGCCGCCCTACCCGGGAACTCCGTCCAAGCCCTCGGTCGCGTCCGCGCGGCCCTGGCCGAGGCCGAGAGCGAGCTGGGGCTGCCGCCGCTCGCGCTCGCCCGCGACCTGGGCGGCGCCGGCGGCGTCTTCTGGCTCGACTTGAAGAACCTCAAGCCCGACTACGGCCTGGTGCTGCGCGGGAGCGACAACGGTGCAAGCCGAGCGGCACTGGAAGTCCTGCTCGCTCGCGCGGCCGAGCGCGCCGGATTCCCCGGCGCCTTCGACGCCCCCACCGCCCACCGCGTCGGCGTCGACCTGTGGGAGTTGGGCGACGACGCGGCGGTGGGCTGGCGCGACGGAATGGCCATGCTCGCCAAGGACAGCGACGCGGTGCTCGCCACCCTGGGCGGCGCCGCTGCGCGCCAGCGCGAGCGCAGCCGCGGTCACTGGACGCCGGCCGGTCCGACGGGTGCCCTGGGTGCCCAGTTCGACCTGGAGCGGGCACGCCTTCTGGCGGAGTTCGGCGACGACGACGGCCTGCGCGATCTCGTCCGCCTGCCGGACAAGCCCGAGGGGCAACTGATCTTCGGTCCGTCCCTGTCCACCATCGCGCGCGGCGACGTACTCGACGCCTGGCTGACCGCCGACCCCAACGGCGTCGAGCTCGGCCTCGCCAGCACCGGCCCCGACGTGGTTCCGCCCACCTCGATCGACCTGGCCATCGAGCCCGGCCCCACGGACCTGCTGTTCGCGACGCTCCACCGCGAGCCCGGCGTGCTGGTCGACGGCACGCTCGAGCTGGACGACGAGGCGAGCGCCAGCCTCGCCAAGGGTCTGTCCCAGTTCGAGCTGCTGATGGGCGGACTGGACCTGCGCCGCGACGTGCTGCCGCGCCTGGGCCCGACGGTGCAGCTGATCGCGCGCGAGATCCCCTTCCGCTCGGGGCCCGCGCCGGAGCTGCGCCTGCCCGCCCTGGCGCTGGTGATGGAGCTGAACGACTCCGACCTGGTGCGCGAGCCCCTGGTGGCCGCCTTCCAGAACGCGATCGTGCTCTCCAACGTCGACCGCGCCCAGAAGGGCGAGGGGCGACCCTTCCTGCTGCGTCGCGCCGAGGTCGACGAGACCCACGCGCTGACCGCCGCCCACTACAGCCGCCCCGCACCCGGCGAACCGATCGACATGGTCTACAACGCCGCCCCGGCCTGCGCGGCGACGGCGAAATGGCTGATCCTGGCCAGCCACGAAGACCTCCTGAACGACCTGATGGACGAGCTGCCCACGGCGAGGGACAACCGCGCCCAACCGGTGGCGGATCGCATCGGGCCGTCAATCGAGCGCCTGGTCGTCGATGGATCCCGCGCGGCCGCCCTGATCGAAGCCCAACGGGATGCGATCGAGCTTGCCATCAGCCTGCGCCGCGGCCTCAGCGAAGCCCGCGCCCGCGAGTTGGTCGACGGCGTGCTCGCCCTGCTCGCCGCCCAGTCGCACCTGTCGCTCGAGCTCTCGGCCACCGGCCCCGACGGCCTGGCCCTGGTCGTGCGGCTGGACTCCGGGGGAACGGCCGAGTGACTCGCGACTGGCTCGAACCCGCGGCCGGCGCCGACCTCGACTGGGGGCCTGCGGCCGCGGCCCACCTGCTGCGGCGCGCAGCCTTCGGTGGCTCGCGCGAGGAGGTCGACGCCGCGGTGCAACGCGGCCCCGAGGCCACCGTGGACGCGCTCTTCGAGCAAGCCGCCGACTCGCGGCCCGACGGTCAGATCGCCCTGCTCCTGGGCTCGGGCGACATCGAGCTGCTACAGGCCTGGTGGACGCGGGCCCTGTGCGGCGGAGCCGGCGCCCTGCGCGAGCGCGCGACCCTGGTGTGGTCCAACCACTTCGCCACCTCCTGGGACAAGGTCGTCGACGTGCGCCTGATGCACGCCCAGAACGCGACCCTGCGCGAGCACGCCCTGGGCGACTTCCGCGCGCTCCTGCGCGCGATGCTGACCGACGGCGCCATGTTGGTCTGGCTCGACGGCGTCGAGAACCGCCGCGGCGCGCCCAACGAGAACCTCGCCCGCGAGGCGTTCGAGCTGTTCTCCCTGGGGCGCGGCAACTACACCGAGACCGACATCCGCGAGGCGGCGCGCGCCCTGTCCGGTTGGCGCGTGGTCGGGCGCCGCGCGAAGCTCTACCCCGAGGACCACGACGACGGCGACAAGCACGTGCTCGGCGCGCGCGGTCCGCTCGGCGTCGACGGGTTGGTGGACGCGATCTGCGAGCTGCGCGCCTGCACGCGCTTCGTGGCCGCGCGGCTGGTGCGCGAGTACGTGGGTCCGGCGGCGCCCGAGGGTCTGGTGGGCGAGGTCGCGCGCGACTTGCACGCGGGCGACTACGACCTGGGCGCGACCCTGCGGCGGCTCCTGCTCTCGCGCGGCTTCTTCGCGCCCGGACCCCGCGCCGGTCGCATCGCGGGCCCCCTCGAGCTGATCGCCACCGCCTCGCGCAGCCTAGGGGCGAGCCTGCCCCCCGCCCGCGCGGCGGCCCTCGCCACGCGCCTGGGTCAGGCGCCCTTCCGTCCGCCGACGGTCGAGGGTTGGGAGGGTGACCGCGCGTGGATCGGTTCGACGACGTGGATCGGGCGGCGCGACGCGGCGCGCGAGCTGGCCGAGCACTGGGCCGACGAGGCACGCGGAGCCGTCCCGGACGAGCCGAGTGAGCTGTTCGACGGGTTGCTCGCGAGCCTGCTCCCCGGCCGCCCCGCGCCCCCCTGGCGCGCCGCCGCCGTGCGCGCCACCGCCGAGGCCGGCTCCCCCCGCGCCGCGCGCGCCACCTGCGCGGCCCTGATCCTCGCTTCACCCGAGTTCCAACTGGTCTGACCCATGGCTTCGACGCGACGCGAGTTCCTCTTCCACGGCGTGCAGATCGCGGCCGTGACCGCCGTGGCGCCCTGGGCCCTCTCGCGGCGCGCGTTCGCGTCCACGGACGACGGCGGGGCGCGGGTGCTGGTGGTGATCGAGCTGGCCGGCGGCAACGACGGGTTGAACACCGTCATCCCCTGGCGCGACGAGCGCTACCACCGCGCGCGCCCGACCCTCGCCGCCGCCGCCGCCGGGGCCCACGACATCGGCGCGGACCTGGCCCTGCATCCGAGCCTCCCACGCTGCGCGGGGCTGCTCGCAGCCGGCGAACTGGCCATCGTCCAGGGCGTCGGCTACCCGCAACCGGACCGCTCGCACTTCCGCTCCAGCGATATCTGGCAGACGGCGCTCGCTCCCGACGTGCACGAGGACGTGGGCGACGTGGACCGCCGCACGGCCACCGGTTGGCTCGGACGCGCCTGCTCGCAGCTCGCGCGCCGCGGCGAGGCCGCGCCCCTGGGCGTCCACGTGGGCGACGGTCCGCCGCCCCTGTCCCTGACCGACGCGGGAGCGCCGGGCGCGGCGATCGGGGGCGACCTGACCGACCGTCGCCGCGAGTTGCCGCCCGCGGCCGCCGCCGCGCGCGACGCCCTGTCTGCCCAGCACGACGGCGATCGCGGCGAGCTCGCCTTCCTGCGCGCCACCGCCCGCGACGGCCTCGAGCTCGAGCGCCGGCTCGAGGGCGCCGCGCGCGTCCAGCCCAGCGCCGACTGGCCCGGCACGGACCTCGCGCGCAAGTTGCGGACGATCGCGGTGCTGGTCGCCAGCGGCTTCCCCGCGCGCGTCTACACCCTGCGCCTGGGCGGCTTCGACACCCACGCGGACCAGGCGCCAGTGCAGGCGTCGCTGCTGGGCGAGCTGGACGGGGCCCTGGGCGCCTTCCGCGACGAGCTTGCCGCCCGCGAGGCCCTGGGCCGCGTCACGACCCTCGTCTACAGCGAGTTCGGTCGCCGCGTAGCCGAGAACGGCACCCGTGGCACCGACCACGGCGCCGCCGCGCCGGTGTTCCTGCTCGGCGGCGCCGTGCGCGGCGGGCTGCACGGCGAGCGGCCCGACCTCGCGCACCTCGAGGACGGCGACGTGCGCCACTCGACCGACTTCCGCTCGGTGTACGCGACCCTCGAGCGCGACTGGCTCGGCGTCCACCCGACCTCGAAGCGCGCGCCCCTCGACTTGTTGCGTGGTTAGTCCGCCGCCGCCGGCGCCGGGAAGCACTCCTCGATCAACTCCTCGAACGGCGCCCCCCAGCCCTCCAGGACCAACGTGCGCACGCCGCGCCGCTCCAGGTGCGAGGCGATGATGCGGCTGGGGTCGCCGCCCTCGGTGGTGATCCAGAAGTGGCGGTTCGCGTTGTCGCGCAGGTTCTCCCAGACGTTCTTGGTCGAGGTCCCGGGCGCGCCGTAACGCGCCAGGAAGTCGTCCTCGAATTCCACGTGGCGCAGGCCGAGCCAACGCATCAGGTTGACGTCCTCCATCGACAGGCCGATGAAGACGCAGTGGCTGTCCTGCAGCGCGCCCGCGAAGACGCGGTTCGCGAAGGAGGCCGGGTTCGCCAGGGAGCGCCAATACTGCGCGTCGGTGAACACCAGCGTGTCCGGGGAAGCTCGTCGGTTGCGGACGTTCGGAAGGTAGCCGTGCAGGTGATAGACCTGGATCGGCGAGCGCCCGCCCGCGCCCCCGCCGCGCCGCGGATGGAAGCTGGCGCGGGGCACGGCCCAGACCACCGGCGCGGACTGGTAGCTGTGGCCGCGGTTGGCCTCGATCTCGAGCAGGTCGTCGGCGTTGAAGGTGATCACTCGCTCGATGCGCGGCGTGGGTGACGCCTGTTCCTGACGCAAGAGCCTAGCGAGCACGTCGAGGGTGTCGCCGGACCGCGGTCCGTCCGCGAAGTCGCGGTACAGCTCCTGAGCCAAGAGCGCCGCGAAGCGCTCGCTGGCGCGTTCGGCGGCCTCGAGTTCGCCGCCGTTGTCGCGTGCCGCCTTGATCTCCTCGGCGCGCAGGGCGTGCTCGAGCTCTTCGAAGACCATCTGGTAGGCCAAGGGGTGCGGCTTCGCGCCGCCCGCGCCCATCCAGTCCGGCAGCCGCTCGTCGCCGGTCACCCGGCGCCACATGGCTCGCACCAGGTCGGGCCAACTGCGCAGGCCGCGCGACAGGGACACGCCGGCGCCGAGCACCAGGGTCACGCCGCCGCGTCGGGCGTCGCGCACGAGGGCGCGCCGCGCGTTCTGCGGGAGACTGCGCAGGTAGTGACGATTCGGTCTGTTGGCCAATGCTCCTCCTCGACTCGTTGGGCCCGGGGTAGGCGGACGTCAGGTGCCAGGCACAAGACCGCCGCCTACCCCGGGCCGCGCTCGAGTTCCTCCGCCAGGCGCGCGAGGGCCCGGTGCAGGCTAGTGCGGACGGCACCCGCATTCTTGTCCAAACAGGCCCCTGCGTCGGCGGCCGACATCCCCAGCACTCGCACCAGGGAGATCACCTCGCGGTCCTCCTCGCGCAGGCGGTCGAAGGCGGCCTCGATCGCGCGCAGCTCCTCGAGACTCGCGACCTGGGTCCCCGGGCCGGCCAGGCCGGCGTACTGGTCCAGGAGCAGGTCGTCCCCGCCCCCCGCTTCGCGCCCGATGTCGCGCTTCTGGGCCCGGTGGTAGGCCCAACGGTCGGCGATCTTGCGCTGGGCCAGGGTGTAGATCCAACGGCGGAAGCCGGCCTCGCCGCCGCCCTTGAAGCCCTCGGCGCTCTCGAGCACTTCGCGACAGGTGCTCTGCACCACGTCCTCGACCGACTCCCGCGCGCGCAGGGCCGGTGCCAGGCGCAGGCGGACGAAGGTCCGCAGGGCCGGCAGGCCCTGGGCCAGGAGGGCTTCCATGTCGGGAGCGGGCTCGCTGTCGCCTTCGGTCACGGGCTCAATGGTAGGAAGTTGCGAAGGAGCCGGTGACACTCGCGGCCCGTGGCGGATCGATTAGCGTGGGGCCGCGCGCACCCCGCCCATGAGCGACGACCAGCCCCTCCCCCTCCAGGACGAACCCCACCGGGCCGCCGTGGAAGAGCTCGTGATCGCGGCCCTCGAGCGCCACGAACAGGAGGGCGAGGCGGGCGTGGTCAGCCTGCTGGAAGGGCATCCGGAGCTAGCCAGCGACGTGCGCCGCCGCCTGGCACGCCTGGCGCGCATGGGCCTCTTGGACCGCGGCGCCCTCGGCGAGGGCCTGCCCGAGCGGGTCGGCGACTACCGCATCGAAGCTCTGATCGGCGAAGGGGGCATGGGCGTGGTCTACCGCGCCCGCGACGACGAATTGGGGCGCTCGGTGGCGCTCAAGGTGCTGCGCCCGGAGCTGCTGCTGGTCCCCGGCGCGCGCGAGCGGGTGCGGCGCGAGGCCACGGCCGCGGCCCAGCTCGCCCACCCGGGCGTCGCCGCCCTGCACCGCTTCGGCGAGCACGAGGGCGTTCCGTGGTTGGCCATGGAGCTGGTCGAGGGACGCAGCCTGGCACAGATCCTCGAAGCGGTTGCCGAGCACGACGGCGATAACCTCGACGGCGCGACCCTCGTGCCCGGCTCCGACGACGGCTGGACCCGCGCCTGCCTGCGGGTGGCGCGCGACGTCGCCCGAGCCCTGGAGCACGCCCACGGGCGCCGCGTCTTGCACCGGGATGTCAAACCGTCGAACGTAATCGTCACCGACGACGGGCGCGCGCGGCTGGTGGACTTCGGCCTGGCGCGCATCGACGGCGCGGCTCGTCTGACGCGCACGGGGACGCGCCTGGGATCGCTGCAATACATGGCGCCCGAGCAGCTCGCGGCGGCCTCCGACACGATCGACGGTCGAGCGGACGTGTTCTCCCTTGGTGCGACGCTCTACGAGCTGTTGACCCTGCAGTCGCCCTTTGCGGCGCCGAGCCCCGAGGAGACCATGCGGCGCATTCGCGAGGGCCAGCTGCTTCCGCCGCGACGACTCGCGCCGAGCCTCTCGCGCGACGTGGAGGCGGTGGTGCTCAAGGCGCTCGCCACGGACCCGGCGCGGCGCTATGCCACGGCCACGGCCCTGGCCGACGACCTGGACAACTTGCTGGCCCTGCGACCGGTCAGCGCGTCGCCCCTGGGCCACTTCGGCGTCGCTCGCCTGTGGTTGCGCCGCCGGCCGCGCATCGCGACGGGACTGGGCGTGGCGCTGGTAGCCATGGTCGTCGCCGGCGCGACCCTGGCAATCCAGGAGCGGCGAGCCACGACTCGTGTCGCCGCCCAGCGCGAGCAGGCCGATCGCAACGCGGCTTCGGTTCGTCGGCTGCTCACGGATCTGACCCTTTCCCTACGCACGCGCCTCGACATCTACGACGCCCTCGACTCGGCGGCCCTGTCCGAACTGGCGACGGTCGAGACGCCGGCCGCCTTCCTGCCCGACCTGCGCGACACGGACCCCCTGCTGGTCGCGCGCTCGCGACTGCTCCTGGGAGCGGCGGCCCAGGCGCGCGGCGATTGGTCGGCGACGCGTGTGCACCTGAACGAGGCCATCACGGCCCTGGACCGGGTGCCCCGAGACAGGAACCGCGGCCTGCTGCTGCTGGCCCACGCCATGCTCGGCGACCTGCACGAGATCCTGGGGGATCGGCGGGCCTGCCTCGATTCCTATCGCGATGCGCTGGAGATCTACGAGCAACTCGAGCGCGAGCGCCAGACGGAACCCGCCGACCTGGGAACCGTCATCGGCGTGCTCGGCAACCGCGCCTATCTGGCGCGCATCGCGGGACGCCTGGACGACTTCGAACGCGATGTGCGACGCGGGCGCGAGATCGCCGCCGACGCTCCGGACACACCCGACGCGAACATGTCCGTGGCCAGGCTCGAGTTCGAGGAAGCCTGGATGCGGATGCTGGCCGACGACTTGCCTGTGGCGCGGCGGGCCGCCGCCCGCGCCGGTGCCGCCCTGGAACGCTTCGAGGGCGCGGGGGTCGTCCTGCCCTCGCCCCGACTGCGCTACCACCGCCTCTTGGCACTCCTCGCGAACATGGAGGGCGACGAGCCGGCGGCCCTGGCCGAACTCGCGACGGCGCGCCAGTTCCTGCCCACGGTCGAAGCGGCCGCAGGCGACTACTTCTGCGCGCTACAGCGGCTGATGTTCACCGACCAATGGGGTCAGTCCCTGCGCTCGGGACCGGAACTGTTGGAAGCGACGACCGAGTGCGACCAGGCCCTCGAGTTGGCGCTCGAGCGACACTCGAACATCGCCTCGATCTGCGAGGTCGGCTTGAACGTGGCCGCGCGGCAGTGCGCGCGCTGGGAAGCCCTCGGGGACGTGGAGCGTGCGCGGGCGGACATCGAACGGGCCGTGGGGCTCTTGGACGACGCCGTGCGGCCGACCGAGCGCGCCGATGCGTTGTTGTCCCTCGGGATCGCGTCGAGCAACCTCGGCGACGACGACCGGGCCATCGCATTCCTCGAGCAGGCGCTCGAGGTGGTGGAGTCGCCTCAGACCGTCGGGACCACCACTGCCCTGGTGCTGGAACGAAGCACCGCCAACATCCTGGCGCGGTTGGGCACAGCGCTCCTGCGCGCCGGTCGACCGGCCGAGGCCCTCGTCGTCCTGGAGCGTGCCGACGGGTCGCTGCGCGAGCTCGTCGACCGGGCGCCCTCCACCAACGAGCGCCGCTCATTGGCCTCGGTGGGCCAAGAGCTGGCCAACATCGCCATCGACGAGGGCGACTTCGACCGCTCGGCCGAGCGACTGACCCGCTCCCTGGCCTGGCTCGACCCGCAAGCCGACGCCGAGAACGCGGACCCCTGGTTGCGGCTCGAGCGAGCCTGGCAGACCTTCAGCCTGATCGCCGCTCACATGAACCGCGGCGCGCGCGACGAGGGTTGGGAGGTGATCGACCGGGCGTTGGCGTTCACGCCGCAGATCGCCGATCCCGAACTGGCCTACGAGATCGGCCTGATCGCGACCCAATCCCTCCGCGTTGGAACGCCCCACGAGGCCGAGGACATCCGCCGCAGTCTCGACGCGCTCGAGCAATGCGCGGACTTCGGCCTCGCCGCCCCGGACCGCTTCGCCCCCGAGACCGATGTCTGGGCTCCTCTGCAGGCGGACGAGCGCTTCGCGCCCATCGTCGAGCGCATCGCGCGCAACGCCGCGCGTTGACCCGGCGCCGTCGTCAGCCGCGTCGAGTCGAGGTCTGCAACAGCCGCAGGCCGCCGGTGGCCGAGGGCAGGGCCGCGGCCGGTTCCGGCTCGACTCTGGCGCCGAGCGCGACGCGCAGGTCGGCGGCGGAGCTCACCAGCGGCGCCTTGATGCCCGGCAGGGCCTCGGGACCGCGTCGTGCGAGGGACGGCAGGTCGACGACCGCGCGGGTCGCGGCGCAGAGCTGGCGGTGGTGCTCGGGGCTCAGGGGCCCCTCGATCAACTCCACGTCCAGGTCGGCGCCGGCGCCCAGGGTCGCGGTGAAGGCTCGCTCGAGGGCCTGGGTCGCGGTGGCGCGATCGCACTCGCGCGCGTGGCAGAAGAGGGTCAGGCGTGCCTCGGGATGGGCCATCAGCTCGGGGCCGAAGGCGGTGAACAGGTGGTGCAGCTCCGCCGGCCGATCCCATTGAGGCCAGGCCAGAACGATCGGCGGGAGGCTCGAGGCGTCGACCACCGCCTCGACCGTCTGGACGTCGACGGTCGGAGTCGGGGGGGTTGCGACCTTGTCCGCCGACGCCACCGCCGCGCGCACGCGCATGTCGCGCCCGATGCGCGCCGCGGGGCGCCAGTCCTGGGTGATCGGACCGAACTCGACCTCGCCGAAGCCCTGCTGCTGGAGCAGCGCGGTCAGGGAGGCTTGCGACCAGCCCCACTTGTGCTGCTGCGGCTCGCCGTCGCGGGCGATGTCCGGCGGCCAGCCGTAGAGGCCGACCATGGCCAGGTCGTGACCGAGGTCGTCGTGGTGTTGGCCGAGCAACGCGATGCAGCGCTCGAGGTCAGGCAACTCCAGGAACAGCTCGCCGCCCGGCCGCAGGACCCGGCGCCACTCGGCCACCGCGTTGACCGCCTGATCGAAGGTCAGGTGCTCGAACAGGTGGTTGGCCTCGATCAGGTCCACCGAGGCGGTCTCGAACATCGACAGGTCGTCGACCTGGGCGCACACGTCCGGCTCGCAGGCAGGGTTCGTGTCGACGTTGATCCAGCCCTCGCGCTTGTCCCGTCCGGCGCCCAGGTGCAGACGCACCTGGCCGGCCTCGTCGCGGGGCAGCATGCGCGCTGCCCAGTCCCGTCCGCTGCGGGCACGGGCCAGCTCGCGGCTCTGCCTGCGCTGCTCGATCTCGGGGCCGTCGAAGCCCGACAGCCAATACTCCCGGTGCTGGGCGAAGGTGTCGACCTCGATCTGGTGCCCGCGCGTGGCGGCGAAGAAGCGCGCGTCCCACTCCTCGCCGTAGGTCTCGCGCAGGTGGTCGTAGGCGTAGCGCTTCGCGCGCCGCTGGTACTCCTCGCGGCTGATCGTGCGGGTGCCCTTGACGCCATAGGTGCTGCCGCCCAGGTGCCGATAGGCCAAGCGGTCCGAGTAGGCCACGAACCAGCCGGCGCTGTAGAGCTTGAAGGCCAGCTCGTGGATCGCGCCCCAGCAGTAGGCGAAGCCGGCGTCCAGGAAGCCCACCTCGTGGGCCGCTTCGGCGCGCAGCATGAAGCCCAGGTAGTCGCAGGTGGTGACGGCACGCCACTCACCGCCGGGGCGCCGGTCCGCGCCGGGGTAGCCGCCGTCGGCGTTGGTGGGCGAGAGGATCGCCATGCGCTCCTCGCGCTCCATCTGCTCCACCAGCACCGCCGCCGCGTCGACGCCTTCATCGAAGAAGACGTCGTTCATCAGCACCCAGTAGTAGTCGTAGGCGTCGGTCTGACGGGCCTGCTCGAGCAGCAGGTTGTGGCCGTAGCACTTGCCCTTGAACTCGTCGTCCGGGTACCAGAGCGTGGCATGGCTGGAGACGTTGTCGAGCTCGCTGCCGCACTCGACGACGTAGACGTCGATCTCGTGGGCCGAAGGCTTCGAGAGCTGCGCGACCATGCGCTCGACCAGGTCCGGCCGATTGCGCGAGGCGACCAGGGCGGCGATCTTCAAGCGTAGGTCTCCTCGCGCCGCACCATGCGGACGTCGACGCCCAGGTCGAGGAAGTGACGCTCGATCTCCTCGGCGACGATGTTCGAGCGGTGACGGCCGGACGAGCAGCCGATGCCGATGCGCACGTCCGCATCGGCCTCCAGCAGCACGGCGATCAGCGGGATGACCGTGTCCAGGAAGCCCTGGGCCAGTGGCTGTCCCAACACGAACTGGCGCATGCCGTCGTCCGGCTGGTCGAAGAGGCTCCAGCCCTGCTCCCGGGCGGGGTTCTTCAGGAAGCTGACGTCGAAGTAGTAGTTCGCCGGGGGCGCGCCGTACTTGAAGCCGAAGGTGAGGAGCGTGAGGCGTCGCTGGGTGGCCATCGTGGATCGGCGGCGAGCTCCGCGGACACAGGAGGCGTGCGCGCGGGCCACAGGGCCGCTGAATCCTCGATCGGACCGGGAGGGCGACAGCCTGACCGACGGCGGCTCCTGGCTCCCGGCCGTGGGATCGGTCCGCCCTCAGGCGCCGATCAGGGGCGCCAGGGCCAGCTCGCCCGTGACCCGACGCACCGCGCCCGCGTGGCGCTCGGCCAGATCGGCGAACTCGGTCGGATGCACGCAGGCGGCCAGGATCTCGGCCGATTCGACCAGTCGCGGGCCGGGCCGGTTGAAGTAGGCGTTGCCGTCGGCGAGGTAGACGCGGCCGCGGCGGACCGCTCGCCAGGCCTCCCAGGGCAGGGCTTCGGCGAGCAGCGGGAGCTCGGCCTCGGTGCGCTCGAGGTCGAAGCCGCAGGGCTTGAGCACGACCACATCGGGATCCAGGTTGGCCAGCTCGGCGCGACCCAGCACCGGTGAATACTGGCCGGCGACGGCAACCAGGGCCCGACCGCCGGCGGCCCGCACCAGCTCGGGACACCAGGTCCCACCGACCATCACCGGGTCCAGCCATTCGATCGTGAGCACCGTCGGGCGGTGACCAATCGTGCGCGCACGCACGGCCAGGTCGGCCACGCGCCGTTCGAGTTCCAGGGCCACGCGCTCACCCTCGGCGCGCCGCCCGAGGGCCGCACCGACCCGACGCACATCCTCCCAGACGTGCGCCAGGCGCATCGGCTTGCAGGAAACGATCGTCACGTCTTCGCGCGCCAACTCGTGCAAGGCCCTGCGCACGTCGTCCAAGGAGACCGCACAGACGTCGCACAGGTCTTGGGTCACGATCACGTCCGGCTGGGCTTCGCGCAGTCGGTCGAGCTCGACCTCGTAGACGGTGATCGCGTCCTCCAGGACCTGACGCACGGCGCGGTCGATCTGTCCGCTGGAGCGGGGAAAGCCCCGGCGGGGGCGCGTCAAGACCGGCAGGCCGCTCACGCCCGAAGGGAAGTCGCATTCGTGCGAGACGCCGACGAGCTCGTCGCGAGCACCGACGGCGGCGACCAGCTCGGTCGCCGACGGCAGGAGGGAGGCTATTCGCATGCGAGAAGGGGGGGCGGGGCGCGGGCGGAGCCAGGGGTTCATCCTCCAAACCACCCTTCAGGGGTGCCAGTGCCGAGCTGCCGGGCGGCCAGGATCCGGGAAGCGTCGGCCGTTGCACGCCGTAGACCGGGCCTGGCGCCCGCGTCCGCGCCCACCGCGAGCCGGGCCTCGCCTGCGATCGCCGCTGCTGCCCCGCGCATCTGCCGACCGGCGAGCGCCCTGGCGGATCGATGGCGCTCACCTCGCCGGGCGCTTCTGGCCCTGGACGAGCCGCGTCCCGTGCCTCGCTCGGCCACGTCGGTCGTGGACCCGTGCGGGCGATCGGAGCTAGCCTCTGGCCCGTGATCGAGATCGAAAGCACGGGCGTCCCCATCGAGCGCTGGAACGGCTGCGGGAACGCCTTCCAGATCCTGGACCTGCGGGGCAGGTCGGCCAAGATCGTCTCAGGCACGATCGCCCGCGCGCCCGACCTGGCGCGCCGCGCCGCCGCTCCCGAGCGCGGAGCCGGGGTGGACGGGTTGGTGCTGATGCTCGACGAGCCGGGGGCCGACGTGCGCACCGCCATGTGGAACCCCGATGGTTCGCGGGGCGCGATCTGCGGCAACGCCCTGCGCTGCATCACCCACTGGATCGCCGACGAGCGCGCCGCGGCGACCGTGGCGTTGGAGATGGTCAGCGACGTGGGTCGCCACCCCGCGCGCGCCCGGCGCGACGGGCAGGGTCATTGGCACGCGGAAGTGCGCCTGGGCCGCGCCAGCTTCGATGCGGAGAGCTTGCCCCTCGACACCGGCCACGGAAGCGTCGTCGCCCAGTCCGCGGGCGGACCCTGGCGCGTCGCCGTCGACCTCGACTCAGAACGCCGCGAGGGCCTGGCGCTCTCGGTGGGCAATCCGCACTTGATCGTGCCCCTCGAGGGCCCGCCGACGGACGTCGACGTCGTGCGCCACGGCGCCTCGCTCGAGCGCTCCGCCGCCTTCCCCGACCGCGTCAACGTGTCCTTCGTGCAAGTCGTCTCCCCCACCGAGCTGCGCCAACGCACCTTCGAGCGCGGCGCCGGCGAGACCCTGGCCTGCGGCTCGGGCGCCTGCGCGTCGGTGGTCGCCCTGACGACCACCGGCACCTTGGAGCGCGGCGCGCAGGTGACCGTGCACATGGCCGGCGGCGATTTGGGCGTGACCTGGACCCGCGATGGGGAGCTGTGGCTGTCGGGCGCGACGGAACGCGAGACGCCGCCGCCGCAGTAGCTCGGCCAGCGTCGTCAGCGCTCGTCGTCGACCGCTGGAAAGGGCACGGCTTCGCCCGTGGCCTTGTCGATCGAGAGGCCTGCGTCGACGGCGCGCAAGCGCTCGACGAGCACGGCAACCAAGGCCGCGACGCGCTCGGGCCGCGTGGCGCAGAGTTCGTTCGACTCGCCCGGATCGGCGGCCACGTCGTAGAGCTCGAGGCGGCCGCCGTCGTGGAACCAGATCAACTTCTCGTCGCCCACGCGTAGCGCGCTGTACGGCTCGATCCCCGGGCCGTTCACGCCCCAGAAGTGCGGTTGGTGCCAGAGGATCGTGCGCGGCTGGGGGTCTCGGTCCGCGTCGATGCACGTGGCCGTCAGGTCGACGCCGTCCATCTGCGCCAGGTGCTCGGCCGGGATCTCGGCGCGCGCCGCGGTCAGCAATGTCGGGAAGAGGTCGTGCAGCACGGCCGTTTGAGTGGTGCGGCGGCCGGGCTCGACGTGCCCGGGCCAGCGCACGACCAGGGGCACGCGGGTGCCGCCCTCGTAGGCCGAGCCCTTGCCGCTGCGCAGAGGCGCGTTGTGGACGTGTGGCTCGCCCGCGCGGCCGTGGGCCGAGAGGCCGCCGTTGTCGGAGGTGAAGACGAACAGGGTCTCGCCGGCGAGGTCCAGCTCGTCGAGGGTCGCGAGCACGCGGCCGAGCATGTTGTCGACGCCCTCGATCATCGAGGCGTAGGCGGCTTCGACCGGGGGCAGGTCGGCGTAGTGCTCGACGAGCTCGGGGTTGGCGGTGATCGGCGTGTGCACCGCGTAGGGCGCCAGGTAGAGGAAGAAGGGCTCGCCCGCCGCGTGGGCGGCGCGCAGCTCCCCATCGGCGCGCTGGGCGAGGACGTCGGTCAGCCAGACCTGCTCGCCGTGCCACGGCTCGAGCCCCGGGACGCTCCAGGGGCTGGGGCCGTCCTCGCGCAGGTTGCCGAAGCCGTCGACACCCAGGTAGCTCCCCGGAGCGCCCAGGCCGTGTCCGGCCACGTTGACTTCGAAGCCCAGGGCCATCGGGTCGGCACCCGGCGTCCCCACCGCGCCCCAGTGGGCCTTGCCCACGTGGATCGTGCGGTAGCCGACTTCCGCCAGGAGCGCCGGCAGGGTCACCGCCCCCGGCTGCAGGCCGTTCACGTTCCAAGCCGGCGGGCGCAGGTGCGGGTGGCCGGCCGAGGTGTCGCGGTCGGCGTCGCGCACCCAATAGGTCACCCCGTGGCGCGCGGGAGACTGCCCGGTGATGAGCGACACCCGCGACGGCGTGCAGACCGGCGCCGAGGCGTGGGCGTCGGTGAAGACCAGGCCCTCTTCCGCGAGGCGCAACAGGTGCGGCGTGCGGTAGCTTCCTTGAAAGGGCGGGCGCAGCTCGTGCAGGCCGAGGGCCGTGTCCTGCCAGCCGAGGTCGTCGACGATCATCAGGACGATGTTGGTTCGAGCTGCGACAGCGTCGATCGCCATCGGTTCGCCTACATTCTGAGACGCAGCAAGGACCAGGGCCACCGACGCACCGGCGGCGATCCCGAGCGAGTTCACCACGTCTCGCCCATCCACGTCATGGTCTGGTGGTGGGTCAGCGTCGCGGTCGTCCCGGAGCCCCCGCCGAACGTCTCGTCGACTTCGAGCTCCACGTCCCAGGAGTACTCGTCGTCCGTGGTGGAGTAGCCCATGGGCCGCGACGCGATGCCCTGGCCGCCGCCTTCGTGCTTTCTCCAGCTCAGGCCGACGGACTGCCTGGCGTGGTGAAAGATGCCCTCCTCGGGCGGCCCTCCGAAGGGATGAAGGAAGATCCCCAACAAGCTGCCCAGCCCAGGGCTGTCGATGGAAGGCAACTCGGACCAGATCGAGTCCTGCGAGCGCAGCAAGAGCGTCTGCGACTCACCCGAGCCCCCGAGTAGGAAGAAGTCGACGACCACGTCCACTTCGGCCCGTGCCCTCGCCCAGGACTCGTCCGATGGCGCGGTGACCGTCAGGGCGATGACGGAGCGCATGTCGCGGTCGACTCCGTTCACCGTCGGGTCCAGTCGGAGCCCGCGCAGGTCGTTGGTGTCCGGGTCGAGGGCGGCGGTCAGCAACACCCTCGCGTCGAGCATCGTGGCGCCGTCGCGACTGGCGACGAACTTGAAGCTCACCACTTTGATGTCGTGATTCGCTCGAACCGCCTCGTCCAGAGGGTCCACCACGCCCATCAGCTCGCGCCCCTCGAGCGGCTCGTGGCCCGGGACCAGCGCCTCTTCCCACAGCGCGTCGGCGGCCGGGTGGCTCGCCAGCCACTCGTCGAAGGTCGGCGTCGTCGCGAAGTGGGCCCAGGCCAACCCGAGCGGCACGACGAGGAGCAGCAGAGCGGCGAGACCCAGGCCCAGGAGGAGTTTGCGAAGGGTCGGTGAGAGGCTCATGGTGATGGTCCGGTTGGCGCCGTCGGCCGAACCCGCTACTACAGCCCGCGCATCCAATCCGGCACGAAGCGCACGCGGTCGGGATGGGCCAGGACGGCGTCGAGGGTCTCGACCAGGCGCTGCTTGTCCTTGGGCAGGGTGCCGGCCAGGGTCAGGTAGTTGCTGGCGTGGTTGGAGCGGAAGATCGTGGCGTCCAGCTCCAGGTGGGCGACGAACTCGCGCAGCTCGGCGGCCAGCTCGACGGGGTCCATGTGATCGAACTCGCCGCGCTCGTCGGCGGCGGCCAGGGGCGTGCCCTCGACCGGGGTCATCACGAGCGTCGAGACGAAGCGCGGCCCGATGGCGTTGACCACCCGCGCGGAGGCGATCGCGTGGTCCCGGGACAGCTCGCGGCCCCCGGCGCCGAGCAGGATCATGGTCGACAGCTTGACCCCCGCCTCCTGGGCCTTGTTCGCGACGCGGATCATCTCGGCCGCATCGACGCCCTTGGTCAGCTGCTCCAGGACCGTGTCGTGACCGCTCTCGATGCCCAGGTAGTACTGGGTCAGGCCCGCCTCGCGTAGCTCGACCATCTGCTCGACGCTGCGGATCTGCAGGGCCTGGGGCGAGGCGTAGCAGGAAACCCGCCGCAGCATCGGAAAGGTCCCGCGCAGGGCCTCGAGGATCCCCAAGAGGAACTTGGGCTTGGCCACCAGGGCGTCGCCGTCGGCCAGGAAGACCTTGTCGACCTCGGGTCCGGGCTGGGCCGCCGCCCAGTCGATCTCGGCCACGAGCTCGTCCAGGGGCCGCACCCGGAAGCGCTTGTCCCGGTACATGGCGCAGAAGGCGCACTCGTTGTACGAGCAGCCGATGGTGGCCTGCAGGATCAGGCTGCGCGCCTCGGACGGCGGACGGTAGAGAGTGCCTTCGTAGGAAATCACGGGCGGCGAAGCTCCGGGCGGGCCTTCCAACATAGCGAGCGTTGCCCTACGAATGGGTCCCAAGCCACCCATCGATGCCGCGCTCCCTGGACCTCGACCTGCCCCACTACACCCCGCCGCCGGCCCTCGGTGGCGGGCGGCGCATGACGCTGTTGGCGGCCATGCCGCGACCCTGGCTGGCCGACTTCGCCGCCGCCGGCCGGCCCCGCGAGTTCGTGGTGGAGCCGGGCACACGGGTGCTGGGCCTCTGTCACTGGCAGGCCGAGCCCCAGTCCGCGCCCACGGCGGTCCTGATGCACGGCCTGACCGGCAGCGCCGAGTCGGCCTACGTGGTCGGCACGGCCCAGAAGCTGGTGGGCGCCGGCTTCAACGTGGTGCGCCTCAACGCGCGCAACTGCGGCGGCACCGAGCACCTGTCCCAGACCCTCTACCACGCGGCCATGGCCGGCGACCCGATCGCGGTGTTGCGGGAGTTGGCCGAGGTGGATCGCCTTCCGCGCCTGTACCTGGTGGGTTTCTCCATGGGCGGGTCGATCTCGCTCCTGGCCGCGACCCGCGTCGCCGAGCTGCCCACGGCCCTGCGCGGCCTGGCGGTGGTCTCGCCGCCCCTGGACCTGGACGCCTGCTCCTGGCGACTCGAAGCCAACTCCTTCAACCGCGGCCTGGGCCGACGCTTCCTGCGCGAGTTCCGTGACGTGCTCGCGGAACGCGAGCGCCACCACGGCGCGGGCGTCGACCTGGCCCCGCTCGAGTCGATCTCCACCATCCGTGAGTTCGACAGCCTCTACACCGCGCCCCTGGGCGGTTTCGACAGCCTGGAGCACTACTACGCCACGGGAACGGTGCGCGGCCGCCTGCACCTGATCGATCGGCCGGGCCTGTTGATCCACGCCATCGACGACCCGATCGTCGACCCGGCCGCGTTCCTCGAGCCGGAGCTGGCCGACCACCCGACCGTGCACGCCCAGATCTCGACCACCGGTGGACACGTGGGCTTCGTCGGGGGACGGCGCGCCACGGGTCCCCGGGGCTTGGACCCCGACCGCCGCTGGGCGGAGAACCGCATCGTCGACTTCCTCGTGGCCCTCGAGCTCGAGCAGGGTCAGGTGCCCGCGCGCGTCGCCGCCGAGCAGGATGGGACGCCCCAGACGGTCTGAAGGCGACTCGGGCACGCCCCAGGAGGGCGAAGCTCGCGGCTCGCGGAGCGTCCCGGGCTTCTGGCAGCGTGCCTGGCGGCGCACGGTCGCGGGGTGGCGCAGAGAGCCCCTGTTCCGGCATCGGCTGCGCTGGGACGACGTCGAACTGGTTTCGGAGAGGCTGCCGGTGGACGGCTCGCCCCCGACGTTGACGGGCGTGCTGTGGGATCGGGTGGACCGCATCTTCGCCTTCAAGCGCGACCTCTACATCACCGACCAGATCTGCGTGGCGGTCCTGGCCGGGGACGACGGGCTGGTGGTGAACGAGGAGATGGAGGGCTTCCTGGCGCTCACGGACGAGCTCCACCGGCGGTTTCCCGGCTGCCCGCCCTACGAGGCGTGGTGGGAGCGCGTGGCCCTGCCGGCCTTCGAGACCAACGAGTACCTTCTGTGGCCGCAGGCACGGCCGACCGCGGACGACAGCGCAGTGGCCCCGCCGGATCTCGATTCGGCCCCGCCGGTCTAGTGTCCTGGATCGATCGCCAAGAGCCCCGGCGGGAACAAGCCCCATGCAACACGAGACCTCGCCAGGCAAGTCGGCTCGACGCTTCGCCGTATGGGTCGCGAGCTTGATTGCGATCGGCGTCGTGCTGCTGCTGTCGTTGCAGGGCGAATCGGGACCTCGGCCTCGCGCCCCCTCGCCGCCCGGCGCCGAAGCCAGCAAAGCCTTGCCGGCCCGAGCCATCGAAGTGAGCGCGACGACGGGCGTCCAAGGTGCGAACCGTCGCCGGATCGAAGCTGCGGCGGCAACGACGCCGTCGGAGGAGCTACAGCTCGGCTCGCTCTCCCGCCGCCTGCTCTTCATCGGTCCGCAGACTCTGGAGCGGCGTCTCTACGTCAACGCGTCGAGCGATGCCTTCGCCGGCGGAGGTGCGCGTCTCGGCCGCCAGCGCCTGTTGAGTGCCCCCTGGCAAGCGTCGGAGGATCCCGACGGTCCCGTGCAGGCCACGCTCGAAGTCGAACTCGAGCGACCCGGTCTGCTGAATCTGGCGATCAACGACGCGCTCTGGAGCCGGTCGGTTCCCGTCGACCACGAATCCCCCGACCCGATCCGGATCCTCCTGGACGAGCCAGACACACGCTGGCTGAGGCTCGTGGGCAACGCGGGGCAACTGGGACCGGAGTCCGCGCAGGTCCGAGCGAGACCAGCCGGTCTCGGCCTCGCGAGCAACGTCGGCAAGCGACTCACCTACGACCCGGCCAGGGGGGCCTGGATCGTGGCCACAGCCTCGCGCGAGGTCGAGGTGAACGCGTTCCTGACCCGATCGAACTTGCTCAGCCTGGATTGGGAGCCGGTCGCCTGGCGCCGATCTTCGACGGAGGTCGAGGTCGACGTGTCCTTCGACGCGCTCCTGATCGTCAGCGCCCAGAACTCTGCGGGTCGTCCACGACGACTGCACGGCTACGAGCTCGAGGCGATCGGCCCCGAAGGCAAAGTGCGGCTACGGAACGACCGGAACCAACAGGAATTCCGCTTCGGGCTGCCGGGCACGGGGCTCTACCGCCTGGTGCTCACCGACCCGGACGGGGTCCTCGCCACGGAGCAGTGGGTCTCGATCGACGGCGGCGGCGAGCACCGGCTCCCGTTGACCGTCTACTGACCACTGCACGGATTGAGCAGGTGGCCAGTGCGGCGCCCCGGCGCGGCCCGGCGAGACCGTGGGCGCGCGATTCGGCGCGATCGGCGAGCGAGCGCCCTGGGCGGACGGAGCGGCGGGGAGGCCCGCTCGAAGCGGTATCCGTCGGGCTCGGTCCCGCCGGTCGTCGGCCGAGGGCAGGGCTTGGCAACCGGCTCCTGCCCCCCTCAGGACGGCTCAGCGGCCCACATCTGCTTCGTGACGCCGAGCGGAGCTGCGCGCCCCCCCTGGAATCCCCGGCCTGGCCGACCCACAGGCTTCCGCGAGGGTTAGATTCTCGCCCACGTTCACATTCCGGCGCACGGCGTCGGAACCGCCCCCCTGACCCCGGCCCGATCCATCCGATGAGCACCACCCTCGACGCCGTCTACGACCAGCTTCGCCAGGTCTTCGACCCGGAGATCCCCGTCAACATCGTCGACCTCGGCCTCGTCTACGACGTCGCCGTCGAGGGCGACACCTGCAAGGTGACGATGACCCTCACCTCCCAGTCCTGCCCCGAGGCCAAGACCATCCCCGACATGGTCAAGCGCCGCGCCAACACCGTCGACGGCGTCTCCGGCACCGAGGTCGAGATCGTCTGGGAACCCCAGTGGGGCCCCCACTGCATCACCGCCCAGGGCCGCCAGATCCTCGGCCTGCCCGAGGAAGACGACGACGACGAGTGAGCCAGCCTGCGCCCCGCCGACGCGGGGTCGATCGAGCGAGCGGGCGGTCCGATGGGGCCGCCCGCTGGCGTTCGGGGCGGATTCGGGACCACGGGCTCGTGCGCGCCGACGGCACGGATGGGCGCCGAACAAGGACACCTCGCCCGCACGGGCGCCCTCCGACCTCACGCTCGAGGCTCGATGTTCCCGCTCCGGCGGCTTCACCGCGTGCAGGGGTAGGGAGCAGGGTGTGCTTCGGCCAGGACCCCTTGGCAGGGGTCTCGTCGAGCACCAAGGTGCTGTGTCTGCCCCCAGACCGGAAGTCGACGGGTCCCCGGAGGGTCAACCAGGACGGGAGCACCCACGACCTCCCCTCAGGGGACCAGCGTGACGCTGACCGCGTCGCTGACCAGGCGCAGAGCCAGGGTCGCCGGGTCGAGCACGAGCAGCGCGTGGTAGGCCGTCAGGCCCGCCAGGGACGCGTCGGTGCCGGGAGAGACCTCGAAGGTGGTCGTGGCGCTCCCGCTTGCGTCGAGCAGGCCGAAGCTGCCGACGAGCGGACTCGGCGCGTTCGGGTCGAGGGTCAAGAGGAAGTAGGCGTCCGGCACCAGGGGCAGTTCGTAGCCGTCCAGCGCAATGCCCGGCGAGGTGCCCTCCAAGCTGCCGAGCACCAGGAAGACGCGATCGGCCTGATCCGGGCCGGCCTCGATCGACAGCACCTGCGCGCCGCCAGTCTGGAGCGAGATCTCGCCCGGGCAGGCGTCGAGGTATTGGGTCGTCGTGCCAGTCCCGCCGAACAGGTCGACTTCGCCCGACTTGTAGCCGGCGGCGACCTCGCTGCCGCGCACGCCGACCGCGACCAGGTCGCGGAACAGGTCGCCGGCGCTGCCGAACTGCATGGCGATGTTGGGTTGCTTCGGCTGCAGGTAGGCCTCGAGGGCGAACAGGCCGTCGGCCTGGCGGCGGTAGATCGAAGCCGCGCCGGCGGCGTTGATGTCGCCCAGGTCCGCGTTCTGGGCGGTGACCATGATGCGATCCTCGAAGACGACCACGTGGTGTCCGAAGGCGCCGCCGGCGGGGTCGCCCTCGGGCTCGAGCTTCTGGAGGAACTTCCAGGCTCCATTCTCCGTGCGCTCGAAGATGTAGGCGGAGCCCTGGAACTGTGCGCCGGAAAGGGACGCGCCGACGATCGCCAGGTCGCCCCAGATGTCGACCGAGTTGCCCATGCGGTCGAACTCGGCGCCATCGGGCGCGGTCAGCTTGGCGGCTTCGAACCACTTGCCGTCCGGACCGATCTCGAACACGTAGGCGGCGCCTGCGTTCTCGGCCAGGCCGTCGTCGGCCAGGGCGCCGAAGATCGCGCGGTCCTGCCACATGGCGATGTGCTCGCCGAAGCGGTCGTCGGGGTCGGCGTCGCTGGCCACCAGCCACTGGACTTCGTTCCAAGCCTTGCCGTCGAACTCGAAGGCGTAGACCGCGCCGGCCTTGTCCGCGCCGTTCGGGTCGTCGCCGTGGGCACTGACCAGGACTCGGTCGCCGAAGACCGCCACGGAGCCGCCCGCCAGGTCGCCCAGGGCCGCGTCGGAGGGCAGCAGCTTGGCGGTCTGGGTCCAGGTGTTGCCATCGAAGTCGAAGACGTAGGCCGAGCCGGTCCCGTAGCCGAAGTCGTCGTTGTAGCGGGCCCCGGCGACGATGCGGTTCTCCCAGATCGACGTCGCGTGACCGAAGCGGTGGTCGAAGCCCGCGTCCGAGTGGGTCAGGATCTGGGTCTCGACCCACTGGTCTCCCACGCGCTCGAGCACGTAGACCTGGCCCTGGTCGAAGCCGCCGGAGTCCGCGTACTCGGCGCCGACGATCACGAAGCGTCCCCAGGCCGACACCGAGCCGCCGTAGAAGTCGCTCTGATCGGCGTCGCTGGCGGTGGTCTGGTCGAGCAGGCACTGGGCCTGCACGGGCCCGACCAGGAATGCGGCCGCAGCGAGGATGGCGAGGGAACGGTTGCGGGTCATGGCGGCAGGGACAGGTGGGGAGAGGTCGGCGGCGCGGCGGTCGCCTCGGGTCAGCGTCGGGGCTCGGCGAGGCTCGCGCGATGGGAGACAGCCCGCGCGACCCCCCACACGAAGCCCAAGAGCTCCACCGGCTCGAGGAAGCCGTTCATCGAATCATCCATCGACGACTGGATCTGTGTGCCCTCGGTTCCCCGCAAATGGGTGCTCGTAACCAGCACGACACCAAAGCGGGCGCCGTCCGCCCCATCGACCCGGCCGTCTGCCGTCAGATCTTGTGCCGCGCGCCCGAGGCTGGCGAGGAACTCGAGCAGGGTGCGGCGCTCCGCGAGCTCGAGTGACCGGAACCGATCGCGAGCGGCCTCGCCCTGCCCCGCGTGGCGATCGATGGCGGCTGCGACCCGGCTCTCGAAGGTGCCGCCGGTCAGCGTGCCGTCGTGCCACAGGAAGCGGCGCCCGGTGAGGCCCCAAAGGGGCGCCGTCCGCATCTCCGTGGGTTCGGCGCCGCGGGTCCGGATCCCGTCGGCCTCGGCGCCCAGGTCGTGCAGCAGGTAGTCGGAGTAGGGCGCGAAGTGCACGCCGGCCAGTGGGCCGTCCAGGTTCGCGGGCAGTTGCAGGCGCGGCTGGTGGCAGACGGCACAGCCGATGCGCTCGAAGATGGCCTCGCCCGGGTGGCCCGCGCGCGGCGTCTGCGGTGGCGGCGCCAATAGCGATTGAAAGTCCACCAAGCGATCGAGGCGGTCGATCCCGTCGGCGTCGGGGCGAAGTTCCGGGTCGGGGGTGCGGTCGAACTCGAGCAGCACGCGGAAGTCCCCGCCCGGCGCGAGCTCCTCCGGCAGCAGCCGATTGGTCTGACCCAGCTCCTGCAGCGACGCGTCAGCGGTGAACGAGAGCAGGGTCGCGAACTGCGACTTCCAGCCGAAGCGACCCGCGCGCAGGGGCCCGCCCTCGAGGGGCTGGACCCAGTGCACTCGGCCCCGTTGCGCCTCGGGCTGCGCCGCCGCGAGGGCGACGAGGGCCTCGTCGGGCAAGAGCTCCACCAGACCGATACCGAACAGGTGCGGCGAGATGCGCTCCGCGCGCACGTCGGCCTCCGAGGGCAGGAGTTCGATCGCCGCCGGCTCGACGCCTTGAGCCTGCAAGATCGGCCCCCCACGCTCGCGCAGCTCCGAGGCGGGCTCGCGGGTCCGGCCGAAGTGCGTCACGACGCGCTCGCTGAAGCCACCGGCCGCCGGTTGGCGATGGCAGGTGAAGCAGCTCTGGTCGTTGAAGGCGGGACCCAGGCCGTCGCGCTCGGTCATCTGCCGGTCGAACTCGAAACGCCCGGCCTCGAAGCGGGCGCGGAGGTCGGAGTCGAGCCCGGCGACAGGCTCGCCGGGCGCCGGCGGCGGTTCGTCGGGAGCGACGACGGCAAGGGGCGTGACGAGCCCGTTCCCTCGGAGCTCGGCCGATTCGATCGCTCGGAGCGCACCGTCGCGCCGCGTGAGGGCCGCTGCGGCGCGAATCCGCGGCAGCTCTCCGTCGGCACGCCGGCCCAGCACGAGCGTCGGGCCCACGCCGGCTCCGTCGTCGTTCCAGATCGGCCAGCAAGCGAAGAGTGTTCGGCCACCATCGGCCGGCAGGTCGGCCCAGAGCGCCGCCCCCCCCTCGGGTCCGCGCCGCCAGTCCTGGCCGGCAGCCTCGACGGAAAGCGCCACCGCCACCAGCTCGTCCATCTCGACGCTGGCGGAGAGTCGCCACTCCCCCGCCGCGACCTGCGACCAGCGCAGTTGCAGCTCCGCTGCGTCCCCAGGGGCGACTCCAGCCGCCGGCTCCGTGGCGGGCTCGGAGCCGCTGACCGCCAAGACCCCGAACGCAACGATGGCCAGCGCGGGAACGACTCGTTTCCTCACCCTGGCCATCTTCGACACCCCGTCTCGGGACTACTGGATCACGTTGATGCCGCCGGCCTCGGGCGGGGGCGGTGCGCCGGGGTTCCGCTTGAGTTCCTGGCGCCAGCTCTTGAGCCGGTGGTGCGCCGCCTCGGCTTCGGCCTCGTCGATCTTGCCCATGCGCTGGTAGATGATCGACAGGCTGGTGTGGATCATCGCGTCGTCGGGATCCAGCTCGACCACGCGCTGGCCCACCGCGATCGCCTCGTCGAAGCGCTCCAGGTTCATCAACGACATGGACTTGGCGTTGAGGACCTCGGTGTTGTCCGGGTCGATCTCGAGCGCGCGGTCGTAGTGCTCCACCGCGGCCGCGTGGTCGCCGGCACCGAAGGCCTTGATGCCCTCGATGTAGTGGGACATGGCCTGCGCGGTTCGTTCTTCGTTCGACATGTGGCTTCGATCTCCGGGCGCTCGGGGCGGGTTTGGCCGCTCAGCATAGCCGCTCTGAGCCGGCCCGCGGTCCCGGCCGACTCCGATCCGCGCCGGGGCCTGCTCACTCGCCGCCGGCAGCGTCGATCCGCGCGGCAATGCGCGGCGCGAGCAGGGACGCCACCAGCCCGTGCCCCGCGCGGGACCAGTGCCGGTTGGCGTCGGGAAAGATCGAGGCGTAGGCCTGCGGAGCGGACGCGACGGCGTGGAAGTCGTCGATGATGTCCCAACATTCCAGGTCCAAGTCCTCGCAGATCGCCGCCAGGCGCCGGCGCGGGTTGTCCAAGTCGATGGTGATCGGGCCGGCGGGCGTCTCCATGGTGTGCACCAGGCCCGAGCCGGTCAGGCGCGTGGGATCGGTCGGATCCAGGCTCATGGGCAGGGGCAGGACGACCAGCTCGGCGCCGGCGCGCTCCACGGCCCGCTTCAGCTCCGCGATCAGCAGCCGCTCGAGCTCCCACTCGTAGTCGAGCCACTCGTTCGACTCGACGATGTAGGCGTTCAGCATGTCGTGGCTGAACTGGGGCTCGTGGGCAACCCGATCGGGCAGGAGGAGGCCCGCAACGGCATCCTCGCCCAGGTCGCCGCTCCAAGAGGTGTAGCGCGGGTCGACCGTGGACAGACGCCAGTCCGCGAGGCGGCCCGAGCGCCAGCGCCGCGCCTGGAGCAGGTCGATGAAGGCACTGGGACCGCGTTCCGGACGGTCACCCGAGAGCAGCAGCCGCTGACCGTCGGGCGCGAAGCCCAGCAGCTTCCCGTCGCTCGCCACGAAGTACGGGCGGCGGGCGCGGCGGGCATCGATTGCAGCGGTGATGTCGAGCAGATCGTTGTTGGTGCAGACGCACAGCACCACCAGGTCCGGCTGCCAGCACGCGCCCCGCTGCAGGAAGGCCAGCAACTGCTGCTGGGTGCCCCAACCCTTGGTGGCGAGGATCCGGGTTTCGAGTCGCTCGCTCTGGCGCGGCTCGAGGTAGGTCTCGAACCTGTGCGGCCAACGCACGTCGCGGTTGTGGTGGCGGTAGATCCCACCCGCCGACATGAACG
Source organism: Engelhardtia mirabilis (assembly GCA_007751255.1). Classification (GTDB taxonomy): domain Bacteria; phylum Planctomycetota; class UBA1135; order UBA1135; genus Engelhardtia; species Engelhardtia mirabilis. The sequence goes on along the minus strand of CP036296.1, from coordinate 1,097,455 downwards.
AGTCGCCCAGGGCCAGGAGGCGGAAGCTACCCGGCTGCCTCTCGACCTCGGACGGCAGCGTGTCGAAGCTCCGGAACTCGTCGCTGGACCAACCGAGCTTCACGAGCTCGGGCCGCACCCAACCAGCGGGCAGTTCCTCGGTACGGACGACGCGGCCCCAGACCTCACCGGCGACGGCGGCGCAGGCGAGGCCGACGAGACAAGCGGGCAGACGCGAACGCAGGGAATTCGAGCGAGCAACCATGACGCGTGGGGCAGGACGCGGCTGGGCCGTGCGGGCAGGGGGAAGTCCCGCCCGGGGGGGCTGCGCGGGGGGCAAGACCGCGCGGCGAACAGCTTGTCGGACAAGAACCGGTCAGACGGACATCTGACGGAGAGGCATGCGGGGCGCCGACCTCTCGGCCGGCACCCCCGCGCGATCACATCACCGGCTCGATGCCGAGGGCACCGAAGCCCTTGTCCTCGAAGTTCTGGCGGAACATCCCGCGCAGCTTTTGGGCGGCGGCGTCGTAGGCGTCCTTGTCGTCCCACGTGTTGCGCGGGTTGAGGATCTCCGACGGCACCCCGGGGCAGGACTTGGGCATCTTGAGGTTGAAGACCGGGTGCACGTCGTACTCGGTCTTGTCGGCGTCGAGGTCGCCGGCGAGGGCGGCGTCGAGCAGGGCGCGGGTGTGCTTGATCGAGATGCGCTTGCCAGTGCCGTAGGGCCCGCCGCCCCAGCCCGTGTTGAGCAGCACGCAGCGGGTCTCGTTCTGCTTCATCTTCTCGGCCAGGCGCTCGGCGTAGACCGAGGGCGGGCGCGACATGAAGGGCGCGCCGAAGCAGGCCGAGAAGGCCGCCTTGGGCTCGGTCACGCCGACCTCGGTGCCGGCCAGCTTGGCGGTGAAGCCAGAGACGAAGTGGTACATGACGTCCTTCGGCTCGAGGATCGACACCGGCGGCAGCACGCCGAAGGCGTCGGCGGTGAGCAGCACGATCGTCTGCGGGTGCGGCCCCTTGGCCCCGGGCATCACGTCCGGGTTGCACTCAAGCGGGTAGCTGAAGCGGGTGTTCTCGGTGATCGAGTTGTCGGTGAGATCCAGCTCCTGCGGATCGCACTCCTCCATCTTCTTGCCGGGCGCGGGCGGCACGTTCTCGATCAGCGTCCCGGCCATCGAGAGGGCGGCGGCGATCACCGGCTCGTCGTCCTTGTCCAGGTCGATCAGCTTGGCGTAGCAGCCATCCTCGAGGTTCGACACGCCCAGGCCGGTCCAGGCGTGCTCGTCGTCGCCGATCAGCTTGCGGTTCGGGTCGGCCGACAGGGTCGTCTTGCCCGTGCCGGAGAGGCCGAACAGGATCGCGCCGTCGCCGCCCTGGCCCACGTTGGCCGAGCAGTGCATCGACATCTCACCCATGCCGGGGAGGATGTAGTTCATCACCGTGAACATGGTCTTCTTCACCACGCCGCAGTAGTCGGCGCGGCCGACCACCAGGCCGATGCGGTTCTTGAAGTCCATGATCACCGCGCGGCCGGAGAAGGTGCCGTCGCGCTCGGGATCACAGTGGAAGCTGGGGACGTTGAGCATCGTCCAGCGCTTGCCCTCTTCGTCCTGCACGCCTTCGATCCCCTTGGGGAACATGTTGTCGCAGAAGAAAGAGTGCGTGGCGTACTCGCTGACCAGGCGGTAGGGCCGCGCGTAGGTCGGGTCGGTGCCGCAGTAGACGTCCTTGACGTACAGCGATCCGCCGCGCTCGTTGAGGTGCGCCACGACTCGCTTCAGCAGCGCGTCGTACTTGGCCGGGTCGAACTTCTTGAAGTCGTTCTTCCACCAGACCGTGGTCTCGTTGGCGTCGGTCTCGCTGGCGGGCCAGGCCACGCCGAACGTGTCCTGGACCGGGCGACCGGTGCAGGTCGGGTCGGTGTAGTAAACCAGCGGCCCGTTGACGCCCAACTTGGTCGGGTAGGCCTTCTGCTCGTCGTCGGGACCGCCCTCACGGATGCGACCGCGGTCGTTGGCGATGGCCTCGTGGAACAGCTCCTCCTTGGAGAGGTTGTGCTTGTAGTCGACGCCGGTCAGCCCGAAGAGCTGCTCGAGCTGGGCGCGGCATTCGGTCGGGGAGGAGGTGGCCATGGATGCAGGACCGTGGGGTTCGGGGCCGTGGGTAGTGGGCCGGGGGGAGCTGGTTCGGTGGACCGGGTGGAGGGCGCTCGGGCACCGACCCCGGCCGGGCGGGCCAGAATGCGGATCGAACGGGGTACCACAGGAGGCCCGGTCGAGACCCCGGGGAGTCCCCCAACAGCCTCGGACCCGCCTTCTCGGGGCCGTGCGAGGCGAAACAGGTTACTCGGGCCCCGTTCGGCCGGCAAGGCGGCCGCGTGCCGCAGGTGGGCCGAGCGCCGTCAACCTGAATCGGCCCTCACGGGGTCTGAGGGGCACTTTTGGCCATTCTTGACAGGGAGTTCGGGGGTCCGACCTGGCAGAATCCTCCCAGCTTCGGCCTCCCGAACGGTCCCCGGTCGCCTTCCGGCTCGTAGAGCATTGGCAGAAGACGGACTAGAAGAGTTCGGAAGAGGCGTAGGAGACCGAGGGCCGCCCAACGAGGGCGGCTCCCGCAGTGGGGCTCCAGGGTCTCGCTCCTGGGGGAACAACCGGGGCGGGACTCAGTGCCGACCGGGGGGTCGGCCGAGAAAGAGTTACCGGGCGGTCCCCACCGCGCCCAGATGACAGACGTTTGATGAAGAAAATCGATACCGCACCGATCGCCGAGGGAACCCGCTGCCCCAACCACGGGCACACGATGGTCCCCCTCCATGCGATCGAAGACGGCGCGAGACGCGTCGTGGGGCTCACCTGCCCCGAACCGTACTGCGACCACGTTCGCATGTTGACCCGCGACGAAGCCACGCGCTTCGAGTCGCAGCGACGCCTCTCCGGCGCCGCGCTCCTGCGCTCCACCGCCATCGGCGGTTGAGTTCTGACGGGGCCCACGGGGTCCCAGGTTGTTGCGAGGCCCATCGGGCCTGATGTTCTGGAGGGCCCACGAGGCCCTGACCGCTTCGCCGAAGCGAAGCACCGCGCCCCGAGATGGGGGCGCTTCCCGGGGGCGCAAGCCTTCCGGGACGGCTCCGGCGAGGGCTGCTCTCGGGATCGAACCCGAAGCGTGCGCCCGAAGACCGGATCGAAGCCGCCAACCGAACACGAGCGAGGCCCCCGCGCCGATGGCGAGGGGGCCTCGTTCGTTTGCTACGGACCCGAACTGTGGCGGGACCAGGTGAGCCTGGCACCGTACGAACGCCTTCCGGCGTCAGATTTCGCGGGAGTGCTCCACCCTCGGCCTGGCGAACAGCACGGTCTCCTCCGCGTGGATCGTGATGTGGTCCAGGAACTGCTCGTGGTCGGGCATCACCTGGGCCACGAAGTCCGGGAGCGTCACCAGGTCCTCGGGCTTGTGGTAGGCGCTGATCGCCAGGCGCGGCTGGGAGCGAGCCAGGGTCTGGCGCGCACCGCGCAGGGCCGCCAACTCGGCGCCTTCCACGTCCAGCTTGATCCAGTCGACACCGGCGAGGCCCTCGCGCTCCACCAGGTCGTCGATCGTGAGGGTCAGGACCGTAGCCCCGCTCGAGGCTCCTTCGCCGGCGCTGACCCGCGTGGCGGCGCCGTCGCCGGCACCGAACGACAGCTCCAAGTCGGACTCGTCCCACAGGGCTCGCTCCACCACCGTCACGCGCTCGGCCAGGGTCGGGTTGCGCTCGAGGTTCGCCCGCAGCACCTCCAGATTGCTCGGCTCGAACTCGAACACGAACACGCGTCCCGTGGGGCCGACCCGATCGGCGAAGTAGAGCGCGGTGTCGCCCCAACAGCCGCCGCCGTCCACCACGACGTCGCCGCGCCGTGCGCAGATCTGCTTAGTCCCGACGCGATAGGCGTAGTGCTCGAACAGGAAGGTGTTCAACACATTGAGCGGGTGCAAGTCGGCCTCGATCGCTCCGCCGTCGCCGTGGGCGCGGCCCGAGCCGTCAACGCGATAACGGTTCAGCCCGCCCAGCAGGTCCCCCGCCGAGCCCGTGTCGCGCTCGACCAGGTGCTCGCGATCGACGGATTCGACGGTCTTCCAGTAGCCCGGGGTGTTGGCCGGCAGCTTGACGTGCTTCGCACCCAGAGCCCGAAAACGCAGCACCGCCAGCATCGTCTCGCGCGAAGCTCCATCGCCCAGTCGCGTGAACGTGCGCTCGAAACCGTCGAGGTTCGCCAGCACGTATTGCAGGTACTGCGACTCACCGACCTTGCCGCGACGCGCTAGGCCCAGCCGGCCGAGGCCCGCGCGCCAACGTTGGCGCAACTCGCGCCGCAGTCGCTTGAACGGCCCGGCTGGAAAACGGAGGGGATCCGTGTTGTGGACGGCAGTCTGGAAGGCGCCGTCGATCAGCCCCCCCACCAAACGCTGGCGGAAGTCGGCTGCGGACGGGGTGGACGGGAACTCGGTGGATGGTTTCACGCGGCCCCGACGCTAGCACCACCCCGTCGGAGCGCCAGGCAGATTCCGAGCGCCCCTATTCGGTCGGATCTCGAATGAGACCGGGCGCGGACAATTGCCGAGCACCTCGTCGGAGCGAGTCCCGCCCACGGGCAAGCGCGCAGGGCCCTGCGATCCACCCGGGCGCATCACTTGCCTCGGCGGACGCCCGCTGACGACAACCGCCGCTCGGGTCAGCGGCAACCCGGATGCACCAAGCCGAAGCCCGAGCGCTCCTCGGCATCGCGAATCGGAACCCAATTCAACCCGTCGATATCCACTTCCACCCCACAGTCCACGCACTCCGCCGGCCAGCCCTCGATCCGCCAGCTAGCGAGTACGAGCAGCGGCAGCCCCCGCGTGAACGCCGACCACTCCGCCGGCGACATCTCGACCAGCTCGAGCGACTTGGGCAGCACGCTCGACTCCATCACGAGGTCGAGCCAGGCGTAGGCTTCGGATTCGGTCAACTCGCCGCGCAGGAGTTCGTCCAGAAGGTCGCGCTCTTGCATGGGCCGCGTCCTCAAACGCCCGCGCCGAGGCGCTCGCGGTACCACTCGAAGGTCGGCGCGAGGCCTGCTTCCCAGCCGACTTTCGGGTCGTAGCCGAGCTGTTCGCGGATCGCCTCGAGGCTCGCCAGGCTGTGCTGCACGTCGCCGAGGCGCGCGGGCTGGTAGTCGGGCTTCACGTCGCTGCCGGCCAGGCTCGCGAGGCGCGCGTAGAGCTGGTTGACGCTGATGCGCTCGCCGCCGCCGACGTTGAAGATCGAACCGGGCTCCACGTCGCGGTCCATGGCCAACAGGTTCGCCTGGACCACGTTGTCGATGTAGGTGAAGTCGCGGGTCTGCTCGCCGTCGCCGAAGATCTTGGCCGAGCGACCCTCCAGCAGGGCGCGCGCGAAGATCGCGATCACGCCGGTGTAGGGGCTGTCATCCACCTGGCGCGGGCCGAAGACGTTGAAGTAGCGCAGCGTGACGGTCTTCATCCCGTGCAGACGCCCGTACACGGTCATGAGCTGCTCGGCGGCGACCTTGCCCACGGCGTAGGGCGACAGGGGGCGCACCGGCATGGACTCGCGCTTGGGCAGCTCGTCCGAATCGCCGTAGGCCGCCGATGAGCCCGCCAGGACGAAGCGCTCGACGCCCGCCTGGCGCGCGGCCTCGAGCAGCCGCATGGTCGCCATCACGTTGACGTCGATGGAGCGCACCGGCAGGGCCACGCTCTGGGGCACGGAGACCTGGGCCGCCTCGTGGAACACCCCGCCCACGCCCTCGAGGGCCGCGGGCATCAGGGTCTCGTCGGCCACGTCGCCGACCAGCAGCTCGACCGGGGCGCCGCTGCCGGGATCGCCCAGCTCGTGCCCCGCCAGGTTCTCCCGGCGGCCGCTGGAGAGATCGTCGAGCACCCGCACCTCGTCGCCGCGGGCGATCAGGGCCTGGGTCAGGTGAGAGCCGATGAAGCCGGCTCCGCCGGTAACGAGGTAGCGAGTCACGGGCGCATGCTATCGGTCGCAGGGGCCCCAGGACTCGAGCGCGCGGCCATTTGCGGCCTTCGAGAGGACCCTCGAATGGAACGACCGGCGTCCCCCACCGCGAGGGGCGCCGGTCGTCGGTCGCGGGGACCTGGGGGGTCACCCGTGCTCTTCAGGAGGGTCGCGTCGCCCCGGGGGGCGGCGCAGGTCGACGGGTGCTGGCCCCAACTTGCCAGCACGCCGACAGGAGCACAGCCGTTGTGGGCTAGGGACCGAACGGTCTCGATACAAAAGCAGTGGCCCTGACTCCCCCGGGAACCCGAAGTGGGGTACGGACGCGCGGGATCAGGCCCCGGGCCCCGATCCAGGGGCCCGGAGGCCGTCCCCGAGGCACCTCAGCGCCCGAACAGGCCGGTCTTCTCGCGCTTGCGTATGTACTGGGACTTGGCCCAGATCTCCTCGCCGGTGGTGATGTCCGCCGCCGTCAGCACGAACTGGTAGTCGAGCAGGTCGGTCTTGACCCCGGCGCTGGCCAGCGAGCGCCCACGCTCCTTCTCGATCGAGCGCAGGGTGCCGTAGATCACCATGTCCGCGCCCACCTGGGACCCGAAGGCCTTGGCCGTAGCCGGATCGACCTTGCCGGTGCCCTGTTGGAAGCGGACCTGATCGGCGATCGCCCCCTGGCCCTGCTCGGCGGACACGATCCGGAAGCGCCCGCTCTCGAGCATCCGCACGCGCATCTCGTCGGTGATGCCCTTGGTGTCGATGTGCTCGGTGGTGCGGTTCTCGACGCCCCCCATGACCATCACGACGCGCAGGTCGTTGCCCTTGGAGGGGTGTTCGTACTGGCTCAGCGCCGGCGAAGCGGTGAGCGAGTCGACCATGCCCGCGGCGAGGTTGAGCAGGTCGCCGGTGCTGAAGTCGATGGTGACGGTCTCGGTCGCCTGGGCGTCGCCGTAGTCGAGCGAACTGCACCCGGCGAGGGGCAGCAAGAGTGCCGCGGCGAGGGCGGCGAGTTTGGATGTACGCATGGTCGTTGCTTGAGAGAGAGTCTGGTGCTGGACGGTCGGAGGGGCGGCGGTCAGTTGACGGGATCCCGAGGGCGGACGGAGAGACGCATGCTGGTGGCCGCGGGCGTGGGACCAGTTTGACGAATGGTTTCGACCTCGCCGCCGCCCAGGCGCAGGGACTTCCAAGCGGTGGGCTCGCCGACCAGGATGCCGGCGCCGTCGTACCACTCGACCGACCACTCGAGCATGTGCGGTCGTCCGGATTCGTTGGTGATCCGAGCCTGGACGAAGAGGCGGTCCTGGCGCCGCTCGGAGATGACGTCCTTGACGGACACGGCGCCGGCCAGGCTGCGGTTGCCCACGTCGCGCTGGACCTCGTGGAAGCCCTCGGTGACGACGTAGGTGTTGAGCGGCCCACCGGAGGTGATGCAGCCGGTGGTCAGGGCGAGCGCGACGCCGAGGGCGGCGAGCGCGGGGACTCGCGGGAGCGAGATCTTCATGGTGATCCTCGAAGGCTTGGCTTGGGTTCGATCGGTCAGATGAACGGTTCGTCGGTCGAGGCCGCCGAGGGGTCGCCCTCGGGGGATGGCGCCGGATCCGGCTCCTGCGGGGGCGCCGCTTCGACGAGCGGCTGGCCGCCGCCGACGATGTGGGCGAAGAGGCTGCGGTCGACGGTGCGCGCGAGCACGATCACGGTCTCGCCGGCGCTGACCACGATCGGCTCGAAGTCGATCGACAGGCCGCCGAGCGCGTCGACCGCGAGGGTCAGGGGGCCGGCCGGGACGAAGGCCTGGGCCACCTGCCAGGTGTTCGGCAGGGTCAGCCACGAGCGCCGGTCCGCGTTCTCCGTCGCCAGGCTGAAGATGTCCACGGCCAGGGCCGCGAGCTGCTTGTCGCTGTCGCGCAGCTGCTTGGCGAGGACGGTGCGGCTCGCCGCGCGTGCGCCGGAGCGCGTGGCCAGGATCGCGATGCGATCGGAGAGGTTGCGCTCGGCGACGGCGCCCACGTCCTCGATCACGGTGCTACGTACGGTCTGGCCGTGGTCGACGATGACCAGCTCGACCGAAGACACGGGCTGGGGCCGCTCGACGTACTTCGGAATGGCCCAGGCCACGACTCCGGCCGGCGTGACGAGTTTCAGGGAGTCTTCCGACTTGAAGGGCACCAGGCCCACGCCGGCGATCAGCACGACCCGCGCCGAGCCCTCGGGCACCACTGGCGCGGGGCCGAAGCGGGGCTCGAGTTCGGCCAGCACGTCCTCGCGGCGCAAGACCGCTGCCACGCGGCCAAGCTCGGGTCCCACCAGGCTCGGGGCCAACCCCTTCTCGTCCATGCGCTGGTAGTCGATCAGCGTGTCGCCCAGCTCGCCGCGCAGCTCGTAGCACAGGGCCGAGACGAAGTGTCCCAGACCCCCGGCCTCGTAGTCCGTCTCGTAGAGCTTCTCCTCGCGCTCGAGCCGCTGGTTGGCGCGCCGAGCCTCGACCAGGGCGTCCTCGAGCTTGCCCTGGGCCAGAAAGGTCAGGGCCAGCATCCCGTGCACCTGGACGCGCTCGAAGCCCTCGCCCTCGTAGGTGCGAACGGACTCGTTGACCAGCAGGCTGCCCAGGTCCTCGGTCACCCCGCCGGCGGTGATCGGCGCTTCGGCGTCGAAGCCGTCAGCCAGCTCCGCGGCCCGCAGCAGGTCGCGCTCGGCCGTCTCCCAGTCGCCGGCCGCGAAGCGGATCGTGCCGGCCTCGGCGGCGCCCAGGAAACCCCCGGCCTTGTCCTCGAATGCGGACGCGGCCTCCGAGAAGCGTCCTCCACGGAGGTCGTCCAAGGCGCCCTGGTAGCGATCCGGGTAGGACGCGCAGGAGGCCAGAACCGACGCCAGCGCCAGGGCCCCGAGTCGCGAGATCGCAGAGGGGCGCTCGCAAGGTGCGTTTCGATCGAAGCTGAGGGGGGGCATCGAGATGGGACGGGCTACGTAGCGGGCGCGCCTCCGCTGGTGCCCCTCGGCAAAAGCCAGGCCAACGGGACGGCGGGACTCATCCGAGCGAGGTCCGTACGATACGCCGCCGCTCCCCCCCGAGTTCCACTTCAGATGCCCGCCGACCCCGCCAGCACCGATTCCGTCGCCCCCGCGCGCCCTGGGTCGGAAACGCCGAACCAGTCCCCGGCCAAGGCTCCTGCCGCAGGCGCCCGTCCCCGCCGCGAGCGTCCCAAGCTCGTCCGCACGGGCCCCAAGACGGCCATGATGGACCAGTGGTGGTCCGCCAAGGAGGAGCAGCCCGAGGCCCTGCTGTTCTTCCGCATGGGCGACTTCTACGAGCTGTTCGGTGACGACGCCGTCGTCGCCAGCCGCGAGCTCGGCATCACCCTCACCAAGCGCGACAAGGGCGACGACGCCCTGCCCATGGCCGGGGTCCCGGTGCGCTCGGTCGAGGGGCACCTGTTGCGCCTGGTCCGCAAGGGCATCAAGGTCGCGATCTGCGAGCAGCTCACCGACCCCAAGCAGACCAAGGGCATCGTCCAGCGCGGCATCGTGCGCGTGGTGACGGCGGGGACGATCACCGAGGAGGACGCCCTCGACGCGCGGGCCTCGAACTTCCTGTGCGCCGTGCACTTCGAGAAGAAGGGCGCCGGTCTGGCCTGGGTCGACGTGTCCACCGGTCGCTTCCACGTGGCCGAGGTGCCCAGCGCCGGGGTGCCGGACCTGATCGCGCAGATCGACCCGGCCGAGCTGCTCCTGTCGAGCGAGGCCGTGGATCGCGCGCCGGAGGTGGCCACCGAGCTGTACCGGACCCTCGAGCGCCGCGTCACCGAGCGCGAGGCCTGGCGTTTCGACCCGGGCGGCATGGAGCGCGTCCTGCGCCAGCACTTCGGAGTGCAGACCTTCGCCGGCTTCGGGGTGGAGGACGGCTCGGCGATCGTGCCCGCCGCCGGCGCCCTGCTCGAGTACCTGGCCGAGACCCAGAAGAGCTCCTGCGACCACATCCGCCGCATCGAGGTGGCCGAGCCCTCGCGGCACCTGGTGCTGGATCGCGCGACGCGCTCGTGCCTGGAGTTGGTGGTGACCCAACGCGAGGCGCGGCGCGAGGGGACGGTGCTCGACGTGCTCGACTCCACCTGCACGCCCATGGGCGGGCGGCTCCTGCGCGAGTGGCTGCTGGAGCCCCTGCGCGAGGTCGAACCGATCGTCCACCGCCAGCAGGGCGTGGCCGAGTTCGTGGCCCAGCCCTTCCTGCGCGAGGACGTGCGCGAGCTCCTGCGCGAGGTGCGCGACCTCGAACGCCTGGTGGCGAAGATCTCCACCGGCCGCGCCAACGGACGCGACCTCTTGGCCCTGGCCCAGTCGACCGATCTGATGCCGCGACTCCTGGAGCGGCTCGAAGGCAGCTATTCGGGCATCCTGAGCGAGCTGGCGGCAGCCATCGACCCACTCGGCGACCTGACCCAGCGCGTCTCGCAGACCCTCGTCGACGAGCCGCCGCCGACGATCCGCGAGGGCAACCTGATCCGCGCGGGCTTCAACGGGGAGCTCGACGAGCTGCGCTCGATCGCCGGTGACGGCAAGACCTGGATGGCCAAGTTCCAGGCCGAGGAGTCCGAGCGCGCCGGGATCCCCGGGCTCAAGATCGGCTTCAACTCGGTCTTCGGCTACTTCCTCGAGGTGCCCCGCGGGCAGGTCGACAAGGTCCCCGAGAACTACATCCGCAAGCAGACGATCAAGACCGCCGAGCGCTACATCACCCCCGAGCTGAAGGAGTTCGAGGGCAAGGTGCTGCAGGCCGAGGAGCGCTCCAAGGCGCTCGAGTACGAGCTCTTCGGGAGCCTGCGCGACGAGCTCGCCGGCCAGCTCGGGCGCGTGCTCGACACGGCCCACGCGGTGGCCGCGGTGGACGCCCTGGCGTCCCTGGCGCAGACCGCGTCGGAGAACCGCTACGTGGCCCCCACCGTCGACGACTCGGGCGAGCTCGAGATCGTCGAGGGTCGGCATCCGGTGATCGAGCTGAGCGCGAGCTGTGAGTCCTTCGTGCCCAACGACACGCGCCTGGACACCGAGCGCCGCTCACTGACGATCCTGACCGGCCCCAACATGGCCGGTAAGTCGACCTACATCCGTCAGACGGCCCTGATCGTGCTCTTGGCCCAGATCGGCTCCTTCGTACCGGCGGACTCCGCCCGCGTGGGCGTGGTCGACCGCATCTTCACCCGCGTGGGCTCGGGCGACGACATCAGCCGCGGCGAGTCGACCTTCATGGTCGAGATGGTCGAGATCGCCAACATCCTCAACAACGCGACCCGCAGATCTCTGGTCGTGCTGGACGAGGTCGGCCGCGGCACCAGCACCTTCGACGGCCTGGCCCTGGCCTGGTCGATCGTCGAGCACATCCACGGCAAGATCGGCGCGCGCACGCTTTTCGCAACCCACTACCACCAGCTGACCGAGCTGGCCCAGCGCCTCGATGGTGTCGCCAACCTCTCGGTGGCCGTGCGCGAATGGGGTGACGAGATCGTCTTCCTCCACAAGATCATCGAGGGCGGCACCGACCGCTCCTACGGCATCCACGTCGCGCGCCTGGCCGGCGTGCCGCCCGAAGTCATCGGCCGCGCGCGCCAGATCCTGGGCGAGATCGAGGGCGACGCCGCCGACCTGGCGCCGCGAATCGCGGGGGACGCGGCGGGCTCGCGCTCGGGCGGCGCCAGCCGCGTGGCCGACGGCCCGGTGCAGCTGGACCTGTTCGCCAGCCAGCCCAGCCCCGTCGACCGCGACCTGCGCGAGCTGGACCTCGACCAGCTCTCGCCGATCGACGCCCTGCTCAAGCTGCGCGAGCTGAAGGCGATGATCGGCGACGGCTGAAGCCGCGCGCCAGCGCGACTCGTCGCGACCACCCGCGCACTTCAGCGACCGTCGCCCATCTCGAGTGCCTCGCTCGAAACGAGTCGGGACGAGGACGGGACCGTCCCTATGGAGATTGCGCGCGCTCCTTACGCGAAGAGAACCTTCGATGGCGACGCGGGGCACCCCATTCACGGGCGCGCGAGGGCCGCCTGTGGCCAACGGTGAGGCGTCTGGCCCATCGGCCGATTGCAGGTCCGGCGCGAGAATGTCAATCTCCCTCGGCCCCGAGCGAGTGCCTGTGGGGTGACCGCAGGCCAAGAAGCGTCTCGACCGCAACCCGTCGTCTCGACCTTGCGGAGCCCATGAATCACCGCCAAAAGCTCTACGCGACCGCCGCAATCGCGCTGCTCGCATCGGGCTGCGCCGCGACCCATCGCGAGGTGCCCGCGCCGGACCTCGTGATCGCGCCCACCCCCCTGGAGGGTGCTGCCGGCGAGTTCCTTTCGCCCTACAACCGCTCGGGCGAGTTGGCGCCATGGGCCATGGTGGCGATCGAGACGGGGCTCGCGAGCGAGGTCGAGGACGACCTCGAGCTCGAGCAGCGGGGCGTGATCGACTCGACCGTGCGGGCCTTCAGTCGCACTTTCGGCGACGACCCGCGGATCAACGAGGCCGTGGTCGAGGCGGCCGGCGGTTGGGACGAGATCCGCGCGGGGACCGACCAGTCCTTCGTCGAGGCCGTCGACCTGTCGACCTTCCTCTACGCGAACTACTCCCTCGATCCGGACTACCGCTCGGCCCTGGCGGTGGTCTTCGACCTCTTCCCCGAGGTTCGCAGCACCTACGCGGGTGCGGTGCGCCGCGCGGCCACGCAGAGCGCCGCGCCGGCCGTCGGCAGCTCGGGCCCCTGAATCGCGCCAGTCGGCGATCCTTCTCGCAACGTTCGGGGCTCCCCGCCGGCGCTAGAATCCCGCTCGCCATGACCATCGTCCTCAACGAAGTCGAGGCGCGCCTGCTCGGCGTGCTGATCGAGAAGCAGCTCACAACGCCGGAGCAGTACCCCCTGTCGATCAAGGCCCTGGTGGCCGGATCGAACCAGAAATCCAACCGCCACCCGGTGGTGCACTTCGGCGAGGCCGAGGCGCACGTCGGCGCCCAGGGCCTGGAGGCCAAGGGCCTGGCGAACCGGGTGCCGCCGGGCATGGGGGCGCGGGTCGAGCGCTATGAGCACTTGGCGCGGCAGACCCTCTCGCTCGATCGGGCCGAGCTGGCCGTGGTCGCGGAGTTGCTGTTGCGCGGGCCTCAGCAGCCGGGTGAGCTGCGCACGCGCGCGAGCCGCATGAGCGCGATCGACACCTTGGCCGAGCTCGGGCAGTTGCTCGATAAGCTGATCGGGGTCCGCCTGGTGAAGCGCCTGGCGCCGTCGCCGGGGACGCGCGCGGAGCGCTATCGCGAGCTGCTCTCGTCGCCGGCCGCGCCGGCCGGTGTCGCTGCGACGCAGAGCTCGCGCCCCCTCACGCCCGAAGAGATCGTCCGGCGACACGACGAGCAGGCGGCGGCGCGCAAGGCCCAGGAGCGCGGCGAGTCGGGGCGCGCGGACGACCCGGCGCCCCAGCAGTCAGACCCCTTCCTTGCGCCCGCCGCCGAGTCACGACCCACCCACCCGACCCACGACGCCAGTTCCGACCGCGTATCCGAGCTCGAGCGCCGAATCACCCAGCTAGAACAACGCCTTGCGAGCCTGCTCGAGAAGCTCGGCGAGGACGTCTGAGCCTTCAGAAGCGCACGCCGACGAACAGGCCGACCTGGTCGTTGTCGAAGTCCACGGTCGCCGCGTTGCCGCCGTCCAGCTGCACGGTGGAGCTCGCGCCCGCGAGTCGGCGGTAGTCGATCCCCACGTGTAGCCAGCGGGTCAGCCGGAGCTGGAGCCCGGCGCGCAAGTAGTTGCCGGTGGGCGCGTCGGCGAAGCCCAGGCCGGCCACGTCGACGTTGGCGTAGACCTTCGTGACTCCCGCGGCGATGAAGGGCTCGAGCGGGAAGCCGCCGGGTCCGGCGCGATAGAGGTAGAGGCGCAGGCCCGCGGAGACGCCGATCAACGTCAGCTCGACGTCCAGCGGCGCAAAGCCGGGCCCAATGGCGAGGCTGGTCGCCGAAGATCCGTAGCTGGCGCCGAACTCGAAGCCGAGCGGCACCTGCGGCCAGGGCAGCACGATGCCCTCGGCTCCGACGATGTCGAACTGGGCGATGTCCTCGAGCCCCTCCGCCACCTGATCCAGCTGTCGGTCGGCCGCGTACACGTTCAGCGTCGCGTAGGACGGCTCGGGGGAGGACGGCGCCGGCTCGACTGCGACGCGCTGCACCGCCGGAGACTCGGTCTGCAGCGCGCCGCACCCCGCCGCGATCGCGGCCAGGGCCACGGCGGCGAAGGACTCAGAACGCCAGACCCAACCAGACGGAGAACTGGGCGCCGTCGAGACTCGAGTCCGACACGGTGAGAGGACCGGCTGCAATGTCGATGTCAGTTTCGTGGTGTACGCGGTAGTCGAAACTGAGCACGACCCGCCGGGAGAGGTGGCAGGCGAGTCCGACGCGCACGTAGGCACCGATCGCATCGGCGTCGTCCTCGACCGGCCCACTCTCGAGCTCCGCGTGCAGGAACGACAACCCGCCTGCCACGTAGGGCTCGAGGCGAGGGGTGGTCACGCCCTCGTCCGGCGGAATCGCGAAGCGCAGGCCGATGAAGGCCTCGGTCACCCGCAGGTCGACCTGGGTGGCGAGGTCGGTGTCGTCGGTCACGCGGGTCAGGCCGCCCTCGATCGCCAGGGGCGCGGCGGGCCCGAGGGGGTGGACCAGCTGCAGCCCGAAGCCGCTGAGCCCGTCGGCGCCGGACCAGGCCGCGTCCTCCACCAGCACCCGGTGGCCGAAGCCGAGTTCGACCCGCGGCCGCATGGGAGCGCGGTCCGCGGCTTCCGGAGTGGCCTCCGACCGCGGCGGGACCTCAGGATTGGCCGGTCCGGAATCCTGCGGCGCGGTGCTCGCGCAGCCGAGCAAGACCGCCAGCGAACCCAACAGTGCTGCCGTGAGCGTGTCCATCGACGCGGGATCGTGCCCCTGCCCCGCAATCGCATCAAGCCTGGCGGGTACCGCGGAGGCGAAGCCGCGAGGGGATTTTCGCCATCGGGGGTGCAACCTGCGAGCCGGCCGCCCGTCTCCTTGGGTAGCCGTCAGAATCTGCGGGGATCGGCGTCCCCTCGCGCCGCTCCCGTCCGTCGAGCCTGCGGATGGCCACTGGGGCCACCCGCCGCCGGTGCCCGGGCTGCGCCGGCGCGCGACAAGCTGCCCACGTTTCCGAGAGGCTCACATGGCTCAATACGTCCTGATCCTGCGCGACGACCCCCGACAGTACGACAGCTACAGCCCCGACCAGATGCAGGCCACCATCGCCCGCTACGGCACCTGGGCCCAGGAGCTCGGCGAGCGCCACGCCGGCGGTCAGAAGCTGGCCGGCGCCGACGCCGCCGCCGTCCTGCGACGCGACGGGGATCGAACCGTGGTGACCGACGGCCCCTTCGGCGAGACCAAGGAGATGATCGGCGGCTTCTTCATCATCGAGGCCGACGACCTGGCCCAGGCGATCGAGTTGTGCCGCAACCATCCGCAGCTCGAGGACAAGGGCACGGTGGAGATCCGCCAGGTCGACGACTTGACGAGCTGCGCCTCGGAGACGGCTGGAGTCGAGGCCAGTGCCGGACGCTGAGGACCTCGGCGCATTGCCCCGGGGTCGTGGACCACGCCCTCCCCTGGCAAACCGGTCGCGACCGTGAGCGCCGGTGACCCGACGACCGGCGGCGCTGCGACCGCGCCGCTGGTCGAGAGGCTCTTCCGGCGGGAGTATGCCCAGCTCGTCGCGCGCACCACGCGGCGGCTGGGCGCCCACCGCTTGTCGCTGGCGGAGGACGTGGCCCAGGAGGCCCTGGTGCGGGCGCTGATGGTCTGGCCCTTCGAGGGCATTCCGCGAAGGCCCGGCGCGTGGCTGGCGATGGTGGCGGAGCGCGCGGCCATCGATCACCTGCGGCGAGAGGGGCGACAGGAGGGCTTCGACGCCATTCCAGAGCCGGCTTCGCCCGCGCCGGTGACGAATGAAGACGAGGACCTGTTGCGACTGATGCTGCTGTGCTGCCACCCCAGCCTGCCGATCGAGTCGCGCCTGGCCCTCGTGCTGAAGACCGCCTGCGGCTTCGGCAACGACGAGATCGCGGCCGGATTGCTGACGACCTCCGAAGCCGTCAAGCGGCGCCTGTCCCGGGCCCACGCGATCCTGCGCGACGGATCCGTCGATCTGGAGTGCGAAGGGGACGAGCGCGCACGGCGACTCGACTCGCTGCTCTTGGCCCTGTACCTGCTGTTCAACGAGGGTCACTCCTCGGCGCGCGAGGAGGCGCACGTGCGCGCGGAGCTGGTCGACGAGGCCCTTCGTTTGGTGCGGCTGGTCGCGGACGACCGGCGTCTCGCCGGTCCCCAGGTCCACGCCCTGGCGGCGCTGTTCTGCCTCCAGGCCGCGCGGGTCGAGGCCCGGCTCGACGAGGGCGGCGTCCCCCTCTCCCTGGCGGAGCAGGATCGCTCGCGTTGGGATCGCGCGCTGACGGCGGAGGGCTTCGTGCGACTGGAGCGCTCCATGAGCGGCGAGCGCGAGACCCGCTATCACCTGGAGGCGGCCATCGCTGCAGCCCACGCAGCGGCTCCGAGTTGGGGCGATACGGACTGGCGACACTTGCTCCTGCTCTACGACCGACTGCTGCGCTGCCACCCCTCGCCGGTGGTGGCCCTGGGTCGCTGCGTAGCCCTGGCCCAGGTCACGGGCCCGCGTGCGGGGCTCGCTGAGCTCGATCGCATCGATGCCTCGGTCGAGCTGCCCCTGCGCACCGCGACTCGGGCCCAGCTCTTGTGGCTCGCGGGTGATCTCGAAGCCGCGACCGACGCGTTCCGCCGCGCCATCGAGGAGGAACGCTCGCCCTCTCGCCGTCGATTTCTCGAGCGTCGATGGACCGCCTGCAGCTCCGGCGGCGCGCCCCTGGACTGGTGAGGCCCTCTGAGGCGTTCGTGCGAACGCCTCCCGCCTCAGACCCCGCGGGGTCGGGGCGCGCGCTCGAGGTAGGTCACGTAGCGATCCGCGCAGTGGCTCCAGTGGCACTCGTCGTCCACGAACGCGCGCGCGGCCGCGGAGAGCCGCTCGACCCGCGCGGCGTCGTCGCGCAGCTCCACCATCGCCCGCGCGACAGCGTCCACTTCGCCCTCGCCGAGGGGCACCTTGATGGTGCACGCATCGGGCAGTTCGCGCTGCTCGGCCGCATTGCTGGCGATCACCGCACGGCCCAGCCCGAAGGCTTGGAAGATGCCCCCGGAGGTGCCGCCGCTGGTCGGACCACGCAGATTGATCGACACATCGCCGGCGTGCAGCCAGCGCCAGGCATCTTCCTCGCTGACGAAGCCGGGGAAGTGCACCGCGTCGCCGAGACCCATGGACTCGGCCACCTCGCGCGCGTCGAAGGACTCAGAGCAAACTCGTCCGGCCATCGCCAGACGAATGTCCGGCCGCTCGCGGCGGGCTTGGGCCAGGGCTGCGAGAACGCGATCCACGCGCTTGTGCGCCTGCACTCCGCCCAGGCTGGTGACCAGGAAGCCGTCGGCCCAGGAACGCGGCAGGCCCAGCTCGAGTCGGGCAGCGGCGCGGGTCTGTTCGTGCCAGCGGCGCTCGGCTCCGTGGTGCACGACCCCTACGCCGACGTTCGGCCGAGTCGCGCGAATGTGCTCGGCGACGAACTCGCTGTGTACGACGAACCCGTCCGCGTGGCGCACGACGCCCCGATTGAGGGGCAGGTCGAAGCGAAAGTCCGACAGGCTGGACGGCCGCAGCGGGACCGCAGCCGGCGCGCGCAGGTCCAGGTCGTGTCGCCCGTCTGCATCGGACCATTCGATGCGCTCGATGAAGGCCCCCAGTCGCCGCGCGTCACCGTGCAGGCGCTGCTCCTTCGTCACCCGCACCGGATCCACGTGCAGCACCAGCGTCGGCCGCTCGCGCTCGGCGGGCTCGATCTCGAGGCGCTCCCAGGGCTGCTCCGGCGTCGTGCGGTACCTCGCCAGGACCTGCCCGCCCTGGCGCAGCTCGACCCGTCGGCCCACGGGGGCGTTGAAGGTCACCGCAACGGATCGGACGCCCTCGGCGGGGATGCGGAACACGCCGTTGTCGGCGACCCAACGACCGGTGCCCTCGGGCGCGTGCCAGCCGCCCACCAGGTTGCCCGGGCGACCATTGGGCTCCACCGGTTGCAGGGGTCGCCGGCGCTCCTGGCGGCGGGCACCGAAGGCGCGCACATAGGTGGCCAACTGGGTCCTGCCGCCGAGGCGACCGGCGAGGGTCGCGCCCTTGACTCCGCCCCTCACCAGCGCCGGGTGACAGGCCATGGCAAGGTCGAAGAGCACCCAGTCGTGCTGCATCACGACCCCGCCTAGGCGCTGGATCGCAGGCACCATGAAGGCGTGGTTCGCCTCGTTGCCCAGCTGGTACAGGATCCGATCCGCGGCTCCGGCCCCCAGGGTAGACAGCGCGCGCGTGGTGAACCCGTCGAGCTGCGTGCCCTCGGTCCCGTCGCGCACGTAGACCTCCACCTGGCACCTCTGCGCCAGGTAGGGCAGCAGGTGACGGGTGTAATCACCGATGCCGGAGTGAATCTCCGGCGCTGTGGTTACGAGAGCTAACTTCACCGATTAGGCCTGCGCACGCGACCGCGGGGGGCCGCTGGGGAGAGCGCTGGGCAGCCGTTCGTCGGGTGCCGTACGTCGGGAGACGATCGTCAGGCGGCAGTCAATATCTCAACCCCGTCCGGGCCGAGATACATCGTGTGTTCGGTTTGCGCGACCATTACGCCCGGGTCCTCCACGAGGGGCGGATAGCGCATCAGCGAGCCCTGGCGGGCGAGCTTCGCGATCACGTCCTCGACTGCCTCTTGATCCAGATCGGCGAAGTAGCGCCGAGCGATGGGCAGGCCACGCCAAGCTTCGATCGCCTTGAGCACGTCCCGGTCCAGTCCGCGGGCCTTGCGCGGCGGGCGGACCATCATGAAGACCTCGGCCCGGCCCTGCTCGCGGATGTAGCCGCGTCCGGTGCAGGCGAAGGGTTCCACGGCGAAGACCATGCCCTGCTTGATGCGCCCGCCGCCGCGCTCGGCGTAGGAGGGGATCTGTGGCGCCGTGTGAACCTTCCAGCGGCCCAGACCGTGGCCGGTGAGGTTGCGGACCGGCTCGAAGCCGGCGGACATGATCGTGCGCTCGACCGTCGCGCCCACCTCGCCCACCGGAACGCCGTCCTCGATGGTGGCGATGGCCCCGGCCAGGGCGTCGGAACTGGCCTTGATCAGGGCCCCCCAACGACCGTCCGTCGAGAGGTCGACGGTGCAGGCCGTGTCGGCGATGTAGCCATCGACGTGCACGCCCATGTCGACCTTGACGCAATCACCCTCCTCGTAGCGGGTGGTGTCCCCCGGTGCCGAGCAGTAGTGGGCGGCGCAATCGTTGCGGCTGGACTGGGCCGGAAAGGCCATGTCGGCACCGCGTTCGCGGATCATCGACTCGATCGTCTCGAGGATCGAACGCAGCTCGACCCCCGGCTGGATCGCCTGCCTGGCCCATTCGCGGCACTCCGCCGCAATGCGCCCTGCCTTCCGGTGACACTCGAGTCCGTATTGATCCACGGCGGGAAGATAGTCCGACGGCCCAGAAGAGGCAATCCGGCGGGCCCGCGGATCCCGGGCACACAGAGCTGATCGGGTGCGCTGGGCGGGAATCCTGACGAGTGGCGGGGGCTAGACTCGGCGGCGATGGTTTCATCCCCCGAGCAGCCGGTGACGGCTCGTGCCGACCCTAACGCACCCTTGACCAACGGCGCGGGGGCCGCCGCACGGGCGGCCGAGCGGCGTTCGACGGTGCTGGCGGTCCTGGGACTGCTCGCGGTCCTCTCCCTGCTGCTCCGAGAGACGCTCTTCGGCGGGCTGATCCTGACCCAGGCTGACGCCCTGCTCGAGTTCGAGCCCTGGATCCAGGCGGCGCCAGAGGGCCATCGACCGGGCAATCCGCTGCTCCTCGACCAGAGCCTGGTGATCCAGCCCTGGCTGCACTTCGCCCACGAGGAGCTCGCCGCGGGGCGACTGCCCCTTTGGAATCCCTACGACTACGGCGGCCAGCCGGTCCACGCCGCCTACACCGGCGCCTTCCTGTGGCCACTCAACTGGCTGCACTTGGCCAGCGGCTCGTGGCACGCCTTCGCCTGGATCGCCTTCGCCAAGCTGGGCCTGGCCGGGATCGGGATGCTCGTGTTTCTGCGGCGCGGTGGGCTGCGCGCCAGCGCGGCGGCGGCCGGTGCCTTCGGCTACGCCCTGTGCGGGTTCAACGTGGTCTGGCTCGGCCATCCGCACACCAATGTGGCGGCCCTCTTCCCCTGGGCCCTGATAGCCCTGGGCGCCTTGGCCGAGCAGCCCACGGCTCGGCGCGCCGTGTGGGTGGCCGTGGTGGCCGCGGGGATGCTGGTGGGTGGGCACATCCAGACCGCCACCCACACGGCCCTGGTGCTCGCGGCCTACGTCGTCTTCCGCGCCACGACGGCCAGCCCCGAGCGTCCGCGCATGGGCGCGCGAGCCCTGGCCCTCGCGGGGGCAGGCGCCTTGGTCGGCGCGATGGTCGCCGCCCCCGCCCTCTTGCCCTTCGCCGAATACCTCGGACACAGCCGCGCGGCGACCCTCTTCGAAGAGGCCGAGGCCACGGACGCGGTCGCTCTCGCCGATGTGGCGCCGCTGCTCGTGGCCCCGAACCTGCACGGCAACCCGGCCCACGGCGACTACACCGGTCCGAAGGGCCTGAATCTCAACTACTCGGAGCTGGTCGGGCCGTTCGTCGGGCGACTGCTCCTGATCCTGGCCGTGGCCGGCGCGGTGCTGCGCTGGCGCGACGGGCGCGTGCGCTTTCTGGCCGGGCTGAGTCTCTTCGCCCTGCTCGTCGCCTGGCAGGCTCCGCCGCTCTACGACCTTCTGCGCGAAGTGCCGCGCCTGCGCAGCACGAAGCTGATGCGATTCGGCTTGTTCGCGGCCTTCGGGCTGAGTGCCCTGGGCGCCGTGGGGTTGGACGCTTGCCTCTCGCGCCTGCGCCGACACGTCCTGCGCCGCAGCCTGGGCCTGGTCGCCTGCGTGGTGGTGGCCGCCGAGCTGCTGCTGTTCGCCCGCGGCTACAACCCCGCGACGCCGCGTGAGTTGGTGGTCCCGGACTCCGCGACGGTCGACTTCCTGCACGGCGCCGGCGCCGACCAGCGCCCCGAGCGGGTGCTGGGCACGCGCGGGACCTACCTGTTCCCGAACGCGAACCTGTTCCACCGCCTGGCCCTGCCCACCGGCTACGACTCGATCGAGGACGAGCGCATGGCGCAGCTCGTGGGCCTTCTGACCAGCGACGAGCGCGCCCGGCTGTTCGTGAAGGAGATCGGCTACTTCGATCGCTCGATCCCGCTGCTCGATCTCTTGGGCGTGCGTTGGGCCCTGTCCGCCGAGCCCTTGCCACCGCCCTTCGAAGCCGTCCACACGTCCCCCACCGGCCTGGTGACCTGGGAGCGGCCGATGGCCCTGGGGCGTGCCTTCGTCGCCAAGGGGGCAAGGCGCGTCGACGACGACGCCGAGCGCCTGGCGCTGCTCGGCGCCGAGGACTTCGACCCGCGCGTGGCCCTGTTCGAGGGCCCGCCGCCGGCCGGAGCGCAGGCCTACGAGGGCACGGCGCCCCCGGGTGAGGCGAGGCTCGTGGGCCACGCGCCCGGCCTCGCGACGGTCGCGGTGGACGTCGACGCCGTGGCCCTGCTCGTCTTCACCGAGACCTTCGACCAGGGCTGGCACGCCGAAGTCGACGGCCGACCGGTGCCCGTCCAGCGGCTCGACCACGCCCTGTGCGGGATCTGGCTACAGCCGGGCGACCGCACGGTCGAGATGCGCTATGCGCCCGCGTCCTTCCGCGCCGGGTTGGTGCTCGCGGCCGTCGGACTGCTGGTCCTGGCCCTTTGCACCTTCGGTCGGAGCGCACGGCGCTCCCCATGAACCAAATCGCCCTCAGTCTCACCCTGGCACTCGCGGTCAGCAGCGCAAGTTGCGTGGAGACGGTGGCCGTGCGCCAGGCCCAGGCGCCCCTGCCCGAGGTTCTGGTCTCTACCCCGCGCGCCGCCTGGCGGGTGGTGGACGAGGACAGCGACGTGGGCTTCGTGCTGCGCTTCGAGGCCACCGGGGACGGCCGCGCCTTCCACAGCGTTCGCAACGTGTGGAACCAGGAGCTGGGACTGATCGACTCCGAGGGCCGCGCCTGGCGCTATCGGCCCCACAGCACCGAGCCCGATTGGTTGGGGACGGGCCCGGTGAACGAGGGTGCCTCGCGCATCCTGGGCCTCGCGGCCGCGCACCTGGAGCCCGTCAGCCTGGACCAAGTCCGGGGCCGCTGAGACCCGCCGGAGAGCCGGCTTGGGGACTCGCGCGTGGGGTTGTCGGCGCTCTGACGGAGCCCGCCGAGACGTAGGCACGGAAAGAAGTGCTCGCGTGGATTCGGCGCGGGTGCCAACCGCGGATCGATCGGAGCGCTCGCGGGACCGAGTGCCTGCCAGGTCTCCAGCGGACCCAGGGTCGAGGCCGAAGAGGTGCCTACGAGGTCCTTGACCCGCGCGGACGTACCTCAGGTCGGCGCCACTCGATCCCCAGCCCCCCAAGTTTCATCCCCGTCATGATCAGGCTCGAAGCAGGCGAAACCATCGGCACCTACAAGGTGCGTGAGTTCGTTGCTCGTGGTGCATTCGCCTGCGTCTACATCGCCGAAGACCCGCGCGGCGCCAAGGTCGCGCTCAAGGTCGGCGACGTCGCCGGTGGGGGTCGCTACGTGACCCGCTGCCTCGAGGTCACCAGCCACCGTAGTCCCGAGTGGATCAGCCCCGACGAGACGCCGGGCGAGGCGATCTTCTTCCGCAACGACGGCGTGCGGATCGACTTCCTCGACTTGCACGAGATCGACGAGTTGATTCGCTCGGAGGGCAACCTGCTCGAGGCGGCCAAGAGCCAGAACCTCGTGCGCGTGCGCGACTCCTTCGAGCACGAGGGTCGTCCCGTGTTGGCTCTGGACTTCGTGCGCGGCAAGACCCTGCGCGAGAAGGTCCGTGCGCTCGAGGGCATCCGCCTGAACTGGTTCCTGTCGATCGTGCGCGCCCTGCAGCGCCTCGGCAAGGCCGGCACGATGGAGTACCACGGCGACCTCAAGCCCGAGAACATCATCGTCAAGCCCTCCGGCTCGGTCGTCATGATCGACCCCGCGATGCGCGACGGCTCGCGCGGTCTGATCTCGACCACGCCCCACTACAACCCGCTCCTGTTGCAGTCGCCCAAGGCCGACGTGATGGGCATCGGGGTCATGCTGTACGAGATCTTGACCGGCACCCTGCCCTTCGACGAGGTCCCGTGGCAGTACGCCGGCCGCGAACAGGGCGGCGAGGTCGAGCGCCTGTCGCTGTCCTACTTCCTCTCCTATCCGCCGCCGCGGGAGCTCAACCCGAACACGCCCGAGGCCCTCGAGCAGATCGTCTACCGCAGCCTGACGGTGATGGAGTACGGCCTGCCCGAACTCGAGAAGGACCTGGTGGCCTTCCTGCGCAAGCAGTGAGCAACGCGTAGAAGCGTCACCACCACAGGGCCCATCCTCCGCTGAGGGTGGGCCCTGTCTCGTTCGGGCGCGGACCGGTTCGAGCGGCGTTCCGTTCGCAGACGCCGACGCGGCTGCGGGCGGCGTAGACTGCCGGCGCCATGAACGGAGCCCAGATCCTCGAGCTGTGGCGACGCTGCGCGGCGTCCCCGGACCCGCCCGCCGCGTTCACCCGAGAGCTCTTCGCCGCCGTGCCCTACTCGGGCAGCACCGGCGCGCGGGTCGAGGAGTTGAGCCCGGGCCAGGTCCGCGTGACCCTCGAGCAACACCGCGAGGTGGAGAACCACCTGAACTCGATCCACGCGGTGGCCCTGACCAACGTCGGCGAGCTGGCCAGCGGCCTGGCCTTGATCACGGCCCTGCCCGAGGGCATGCGCTCGATCGTGATCGAGCTCTCCACGCGGTACCTCAAGAAGGCCCGCGGAACGCTCACGGCCGAGTGCCGCGCCCCCGCCGTCGAAGCGGGCGAGGAGGCTGAGCTCGAGGTCGAGGCCCCGATCCGCGACAGCCAGGGCGAGGTGGTCGCGTTGGTCACCGCGCGTTGGAAGGTCGGGCCGTTGCCGAAGGGCACCTGAGACGCGCGTTGCCGCGCGAGTACGCGAACACCCGTCGCGTTCAGTCCTCGGGCTCGGGCGCCAGATAGACCAATGCAGCCGCGGAGGCGCGTTCGAAGGTCAGGCCTTCCAGCGCGCCGGCCTCCTGGATGTCCTCGGCGCTGCGCACGAAGACGGCGAAGGCGGCGTTGAGCACGGCGTCGCGGTGCTCGAGGATCCAGGCGCGCAGCAGCTCGAGTTCCGCCGGGCCGGGCGCGTCCGGCAGCTCCAGGGCGCGCGCGGCCATCTGGGCCAGGCCCTCGGACAGCCACTCGCGATCTTGGATGGCGTCGGGTTGGTTGATCATCGCCAGCACCATCCCGCCCAGGACCTTCTGCCTGGTGGAGTCGAAGCCGGCGATCGTCTGACGCAGGGTCTCGCGGTCGGGGAGATCGCTCATCGGCGGCAAGGATAGTCAGACCGGCGCGAGCGTTGGAGGGTCGAGGGAAGTCGAAGCGTCCCCGAACCTCACACCAGGGGGTACCGTCCAAGACGACTCAGGCCGAGCCCCCCACCTCGATCTCGGCCCTCCCTCGCCGGCCCCCCTCTCCAGCGCCGGCGAGCCTCCCCCATCTCGAGCCCCCATGACAGCCACGTTCCTGTTGGCCCTGGCCGCCCTCGCGGTCCAGAACCCCGCTGCGCCCACTTCGGCACCCTCCGCCGGCACGACCGCGGCCTCCCCCGCCGACCCGCCCGTGAAGGCGCACATCCGCCTGCCCCTCACCGGGCCCGCGGCGCCCAACTTCGAGGATCTCCTCACCCTCGGGTTGGATCTGGTGGAGGTCGACTCGGATGCCGTCGCCGTCCTGGCCACCGCGGCCGACCGCGCCCGCCTCGAGCAGCGCGGGATCCCCTTCACGATCGTGCGCGAGGACGAGCAGCGCTACTACGCGGAGCGCTTGGCGACCGGTGCGCTGCAACCCCTGGGCGCGCCGGCCCTCGGCGCCGGTCTGGTTCCGCCCTTCACCTCGGGTTCGATCGGCGGCTACTACGACTTCGCCGAGGTGGTCAACGTGCTCGACCAGCTGCGCGCCACCTACCCGAGCTTGATCAGTCAGAAGGTCTCCATCGGCCAGTCCCTCGAGGGGCGCCCGATGTGGATGGTCAAGATCTCCGACAACCCCGACGTCGACGAGAACGAGCCCGAGGTGCGCTACGACTCCCTGCACCACGCGCGCGAGCCCCAGGGCATGCAGACGACCCTGTGGTACATGCTCTGGCTGCTCGAGAACTACGGTGCCGATCCCCTCGCAACCTACCTTGTGAACGAGCGCGAGCTGTACTTCGTACCAGTCGTCAATCCGGACGGTTACGTCTACAACCAACAGATCGCGCCCGGCGGCGGCGGCCTGTGGCGCAAGAACCGTCGCGACAACGGCGACGGCACGATGGGCGTCGACTTGAACCGCAACTACCCTTTCAAGTGGGGCTACGACAGCCTGGGATCGAGCGGTGACACGTTCGACGTGACCTACCGCGGCCCGTCGCCGGCGAGTGAGCCCGAGACCCAGAACATGGTGGCCTTCATCCAGAGCCGCCAGTTCGAGACCGCCCTGTCGACCCACACCTACTCCAACCTGTGGCTCTCGCCCTGGGGCTACGACGTCCTGCCCACGGGCAACGACGCCGAGTTCAGCGAGCTGAACGAGCTGTGCACGGAGGTCAACGGGTACCTGGCCGGTCCCGCGCCGCTGGTGCTCTATCCGGCCAACGGCGTGACCTTCGACTACGACTACTCCGCCAAGGGCACCTTCGGTTGGACCCCGGAGATCGGCGGCCAGGCGGATGGATTCTGGCCGCCCGCGTCGCGCATCGTGCCCTTGGCCGAGGAGAACCTCCTGGCCTTCCAGAGGGTCTCCCTGGCCGCCGCGGCCTTTGTCTACGTGGACGCTTCGAGCGTGGCGACCATCGGCGACGGTGACGAGTTCGTGGAGGCGGGCGAGTCAATCGAGCTGACGCTCGACCTTCGCAACGCCGGGCGCGCGGTGACCGGGAGCTCGGTCATCGCGACCCTCGTGATCGACAGCGGGAGCGCCACGGTGCTGCAGGGCGCCAGCGACTTCGGCGTGATCGGATCGTTCCAGGGCGCCTCCAACGGCGGCGCGCCGCTGGCCTTCTCCATCGACGCTGGTGCCGAGCCCGGCAGCACCGTCGCCTACCGCGTGGTCCTCAGTCACGAGGGCCTGGACCAGGAGCTGTTCGGAAGCGTCGTCGTGGGCGAGCCGCGCCTCCTGGTGCTCGACCAGCTCGAGGTCGACCTCGGCTGGACCGCGGGGCTCCCCGGCGACACCGCCAGCACCGGCATCTGGGAGCTCGGCGACCCCAACGGCACCACCAGCAGCGGCCAGCCGGCCCAGCCCGAAGACGACGCCACCCCGGCGGGCACCCTCTGCTTCGTCACCGGCAACACCGGCGGCTCGGCCGGCACCGACGACGTCGACAACGGCTTCACGCGCCTGCTGAGCCCGCGACTGGACCTGTCCGGTGCGAGCTCGGCCCTCTTGGGCTACTCGCGCTGGTACGCCGACCTGTCGGTTGCGGACGACGAGCTCCTGATCGAGGTCTCGAACGACGACGGCGGCTCCTGGTCGACACTCGAGGTCGTGGCCCAGACGGAGAACGCCTGGACCCGGGTCGAGTTCCCGCTGCACGACACCATCGCCCTGACCGACGCCATGCGTCTGCGCGTGACCGCCAGCGACGACCCCAACAACTCCCTGGTCGAGGCGGCCATCGACGACCTGACCCTGGCGGTCTACGGCGCGGGCCCGCGCATCGCACTCTACGGGACCGCAGCGATCGGAACGTCGCCGACGCTGTTCACGAGCGTCGAGTCGGCCAGCGCCACGACCCTGTTCGGATCGGCGGGAACCGGGTTCCTGACGGTGCCCGGTGTGAGCGGCCCGGTGCTGCTCGACCTCGGAACGGCGTTCACGGTGGGCTCGGGCGCGGCGACCCCTGGGGCGCCGGCACAAGCTGATCTACCGATCCCGAACGACACGGTGTTGCAGGGAGTGTCGATCTACCTACAGCAGCTCGCGGCGGGAGCCGGGGGCATCGCCCTGTCGAACCGCTTGGAGCTGAGGATCGAGTAGGCGTTCGTACGGTGCCAGGCACAAAACCGCCGCCTGAACGACCTGGGCCCCCGGCGCTATCGGCGCCGGGGGCCCAGGTCGTTCAGGCGGCGGTTTTGTGCCTGGCACCGTACGAACGCCTACTCGATCCTCACGCCTCCTGCTTGGCCTGACGCGCGGCCTCGAGGCGACGCTCGGCCAGACGATCAGCCGCGACCTCGGTCCCGATGTTTTCCTCGCGGGCGATCTGGAAGACCTCTTTGAGGTTGTCGTAGATCCCGTCGATGCGCTCGATCGCCACGGCCTCGTTGTAGCCGCCGGGGCTGACCTCGATGCCGACGTTGATGATGCCGCCGGCGTTGATCACGTAGTCGGGGGCGTAGAGGATGCCCTTGGCCTTCAGCTCGTCCCCGTGGCGCGGCTCGAGCAGGATGTTGTTGGCGCAGCCGGCGATCGCCTTGCAACGCAGCTCGCCGATCGTGCGGTCGTTGACCCCGGCGCCGCGGGCGCAGGGGGCATAGACGTCGACCTCGTGCTTGTGGTGGTCCAGGTCGGGCACGTGCTGGAAGCCGTGCTCCTCGGCGAAGCGCGCCGCGCGCTTCTCGTCGATGTCGCAAACCAGGATCTTCGCCCCGCGCGCCTTCATGTCGGTGGCCATCGGCTGGCCGACGGCGCCGACGCCCTGGATCAGGATCGTGCGGCCCTCGAAGGAGTCGCTGCCGAAGACCTCTTCCAGCACGGCGCGCATGCCCATCACGACACCCCGCGCGGTGTAGGGGCTCGGGTTGCCGGAGCCGCCTTCCTCGCGGCTCAACCCGGTGACGTACTGGGTCGTCTTCTTGACCTGCTGGAGGTCGGCGATCCCGATATTCATGTCCTCGGCGGTGATGTACTTGCCACCCAGCGAGTCGACGAAGCGACCCATGGCGTGGAACAGCTCCGGGGTCTTGCCCGCCGGATCGCCCATGATCACCGACTTGCCGCCGCCCAGGCCCGTGTTCGCCACGGCCGACTTGTAGGTCATGCCGCGCGAGAGGCGCTTGACGTCGAAGATCGCTTCGTCCTCGGAGGCGTAGGGCAGCATTCGCATGCCACCCAGGGCCGGGCCGAGCGTGGTGTCGTGCACCGCGATGAAGGCCAACAGGCCAGTCGCGCGGTCGACGCAGCGGACGACCTTTTCGTAGCCGGGCTCGGTGAGTTCGGTGATGTCCATGGGCAGCGTTGCCGTCCGCAGCAGTTTCGTGAGGTGTGAATGCGGCCGGATCGACCCCGGCTCGTGGGGACCGCCGGGTCGCTCGGACGGCGCGACAGTGTAGCGCGCGTCCCCGGCGCCGTGAACGCCGCGGGGGGACTGTGGGCACAGGGCGCGCCTGCCCCGCGCGGCCTCCGCGCCACCGGCCGTGCTGTTCGAAGTCCGGCCTGGCACGGGCCTTCCGCGCGCGGCGCGCGCGGATCGACGCCGGCCAGAGCCGCGCTCGACTAGGCCCCGTCCCCGTCGTCGGCGGCCTTCTTGACCGTCTTCTTGGAGGCCTTCTTGGTGGCCTTCTTCGCCGTCTTCTTCGCCGCCTTCTTCGTTGCGGCCTTCTTCTTGGCCACCTTCTTCTTGGCCTTCTTCTTCTTGCTCGGTCCGGCGGCCACCCGGGCGGCGATCAGCTCGAGCGACAGCTCCAGGGTCACGTCGTCGGGGTTGGTGCCCTTGGGGATCGAGGCGTTGGTCGTGCCGTCGGTGACATAGGGGCCGTAGCGCCCGTCGAGCAGCTTGACCACATTGCCCGCCGGGTCGGTGCCCACGTCGCGCAGGGCCTTGGGCCCACGGCGGAAGCCGCCCTTCTTCTCGGTCGCGAGCACCACCAGGGCCTGTTCCAGGTCGATCTCGAAGACCTGCTCGGGCGCCTCGAGGCTGCGCGTGTCGGTGCCGCGCTTGAGGTACGGGCCGTAGCGCCCGAAGTCCGCCAGCACCGGCTCGGAGGTGGCAGGGTCGACGCCGACTTCACGCGGCAGGCGCAACAGGCGCATGGCCGACTCGAGGGTCACCTCCTCCGGCACCATGCCCGGCAGGAGCGACTTCATCTTGGGCTCGTCGTCGTTGTCGCCGAGCTGCACGTAGGGGCCGAAGCGTCCGGCCTTGAGGAACGCCGGGCGTCCGGTGTCGGGGTCGTCCCCGAGCTCCGTGGGGCCGGAGCCGCGCTCGATCAGCTCGACGGCCTTCTCGATCGTCAGCTCGTCGGGGGCGATGCCCTCGGGGATCGTGGCGCGCTCGTCGCCGCGCTCCAGGTAGGGCCCGTAGCGCCCGATGCGGACCGCGATCGCCCGTCCCTCGGCGTCCAGGCCCAGGGGCAGGGTGCACGACTCGCGCGGATCGATCTCCTGCTCGAGCAGGGCCTTGAGGCCGCCGTCCGAGGCCTTCGACACGTCGCCGCCCGCGCCGAAATAGAAGTGCTGCAGGTACGGCAGCGACTCCTTCTGGCCCAGGGAGATCATGTCGAGGTCGTCCTCCATGCGCGCCGTGAAGGTCACGTCGACCAGGTGCCCGAAGTGGCGCTCGAGCAGTCCGACGACGGCGAAGGCCATGAAGGTCGGCACCAGCGCGTTGCGCTGCTTGACCACGTACTCGCGGCGCAGGATCGTGTCGATGATCATCGCGTAGGTGCTCGGACGCCCCACGCCGTTCGACTCGAGCTCCTTGACGATCGACGCCTCGGTGAAGCGCGCCGGCGGCTGGGTGGTGTGGTCCTTGGCCTCCAGGCCGGTGCACTCCACGGACTCGCCCTCGGTCACGCTGGGCAGGACCGTCTCCTTGTCCGCGAGCTCGGCGTCCGGATCGTCGGCGCCCTCGACGTAGGCGCGCATGTAGCCGGGGAACTCGATCGTCTTGCCGCTGGCCTGGAATACGGCGCCGGCGCCGGTGACCTCGAGGCTCAGGCGATGCCCGCGCGCGTCGGCCATCTGACAGGCCATGGTGCGCTTCCAGATCAGCTCGTAGACGCGCAGCTCGTCCACGCCGACCTTGCCCTTGATCGAGTCCGGCGTGACGAACTCGCCAGCCGGACGGATGGCCTCGTGGGCCTCCTGGGCGTTCTTG
Source organism: Engelhardtia mirabilis (assembly GCA_007751255.1). Classification (GTDB taxonomy): domain Bacteria; phylum Planctomycetota; class UBA1135; order UBA1135; genus Engelhardtia; species Engelhardtia mirabilis. The sequence goes on along the minus strand of CP036296.1, from coordinate 1,067,149 downwards.
ACCTTGGTGCGGTACTCGCGCGGCTGGTCGGGGACGTAGTCGGCGCCGTAGAGCTTCTCGATCTGCGCGCGCGCGGTCTCGACGGCCTCCTTGGCGAGGCTGGTCGAGTCCGTCCGCATGTAGGTGATGTAGCCGTTCTCGTACAGGCGTTGGGCGGCCTGCATCGCGGCGCGCGCGGTGAGGCGCAGCTTGCGGTTGGCCTCCTGCTGCAGCGTGCTGGTGGTGAACGGCGGCGAGGGGCGATCGGTGTAAGGCTTGCGCTCGACCTTGGAGATGGCCCAGTCGGCGCTCTTGAGATCGCTGGCGAGCTTCTGGGCCCGCGCCTCGTCGACCCACTGGGCGTCCGAGCCGGCCTTGAGCTTGCCGGTGTGCTGGTCGAAGTCCTTGCCGGACGCGACGCGCTTGCCGTCCAGGGTCGCGAGGGTCGCCTCGAAGTTGCCGTTCTTGGCGGCGAAGGCACCCGACAGGTCCCAGTAGGTCGCGCGCACGAAACGCTGCCGCTCGCGCTCGCGCTCGACGATCAACTTGACCGCCACCGACTGCACGCGACCGGCGGAGAGGCCGGGCCCGATCTTGCGCCACAGGATCGGCGACAACTCGTAGCCGTAGAGGCGGTCGAGCAGGCGGCGCGTCTCCTGGGCCTGCACCAACCCCTCGTCCAACTCGCGCGGCTCGGCCAGGGCCTTCTCGATCGCCGTCTTCGTGATCTCGTGGAAGACCAGGCGCTTGATCGGGACCTTGGGATTCAGGACCTGCACCAGGTGCCAGGAGATCGACTCCCCCTCGCGGTCTTCATCCGTCGCCAGGTAGATCTCGCTGGCGTCCTTGACCAGGGCCTTGAGCTTCTGGACCTGCTTCTTCTTGGCCTGCGGAACGACGTAGAGCGGCTGGAAGTCGTTGTCGATGTCGATCCCGAGGCGCGACCAGGCTTCCTTCTTGTAGGCAGCCGGGATCTCCTTGGCGGAGGTGGGCAGGTCGCGGATGTGCCCCACGCTGGCCTCGACCACATAGCCGGAGGGCAGGAACTTGGAGATCGTCTTCGCCTTGGTGGGCGACTCGACGATCACGAGTGCGGGGCCTTGCTTCGCGGACACGGTGTGGAGCTCCTCGGGAATCGGCCTCCGCTCGGGGACGAAGGATCCGTCCGCCCGAAGGCCGGGGCGGCACTAGATAGAGGAGTCTCCCCCCACGTCAACCCCGCGAAGTGCCGGGGCGGCCCCTGGAAGGGCTGGAAATGCGACACCTAAGCCGTTGACGAGGCTCGGCTTACCCCTCTCCCTCGGCCACTCGCAGCGATCTGGGAGAGGGACGGCCGCAAGTCGGCACGGAAGGTGGGGCCCGGCGGGGTCGGCGCAGGGGCGGAGCTTCGATTCGATGCGTAACCTCTCACGCCGCCATCCGTCCCTATGGCAACGGTGCCCTGATCCGCCCCAACCCGCCCACCGACAGCCGCTCCGCGCCCGAGCCCACCGCCCCCGCGCGGGCGGGTGATCGGGAGCCCGTGTTCCTGTCCCTGGCCGTCGACGGGCCGGCGCCGGGGCGGGATCGGCTGTTGTCGGTGAGGGCGCGCCTGGGGGCCGGCGCGGACGTGCGCGACCGGGAACTGGCCCCTGACGGGACCCTCACGGCCCCCCGGCGGGCCCTGGAGCAGTTGGCGCGGGAGCGGCCGCAGGCGGTCTTCGTGCTGCCGGAGCGGGAGCTGGCGGCGGCCTGGGCGGCGGAGCTCGGCCTGGCCGGGGAGCGCTGGTTCGGGCTGGACGAGCTGGCGGCTTGGATCGACCCGGGCGGGCTCGGGTCGGACGCCGAGGCCCTGGCGGGCGCGGGCCGGGCTGGCGCGGGCCCGGCGGGCGCAGGTCCGGCGGGCGCGGTGCGCTTGGCGGAGCTGTCCCCCACCGAGCTGCGCCTGGCCCTGGCCCACGTGGTCGGCCGGACCCTGGCGCTGCCGGAGCAGGCGGTGGGCGCCCTGGCGCGGGCCTGGGAGCTGGCGGCCCTGGCCCTGGACGGGGTCGAGCCCGCGGCGGCCAGCAGGTTGCGAGCCATCGCCCACTTGGTGGACCAGCCCTCGGCGATCGGCGCGCCGACCTCCCTCGACGGGCGGCTGCGCGAGTGCGGGCTGCGCTCGGCCGAACTCGAGATCGCCGTGGGCTCGGCCCAGCTCGGGCACGAACACTCCACCGGCGAGGACCCCAACGGCACCTGGCCGCGCGAGTCCCTGCCGCCCGGTGGTGAGGGCGTGCGGCCCCTGGACGAGGCGGACCGGGAGCTGTTGGCCCAGGCCCTGGCCCGGCCCGAGGCGATCCCGGACGGCGCCATCCCGAACAGCGCGGTCGCCGCGGCCGGCCTGGTTGCGCGACCGTCTCAGGTGGAGGTGCTACGAGCCGTCGCCAACAGCTTGGGCAGCGGCGAGCTGCTGCTCTTGCACGCGCCGACCGGCACGGGCAAGACCCTGGCCTACCTGCTGCCGGCGATGCTGTTCGCCGTGCGCAACGGCATCCGCGTGGGCATCGCCACCTACACGCGCGCGCTGCAACGCCAGGCCTTCGCGCGGGACGTGCCGTTGGCGCTCGAGCTCTTGGAGCGCGCCGGGATCGCGGAGCGGCCGCGCGCCGGCGTGCTCAAGGGTCGGCAGAACTACGTCTGCGGCCGGGCCCTGGCCCTCGAGTCGCCGCGCGAGGGCGACGAGGCGTCCCTGGCCGTGGCCTACGCCCAGGTCCTCGCCTTCGCCCTCGGTGCGGGCGACGGTGACCTCGACCGCCTGCCGCCCATCGAGCGCACGCCCTTCGGCGGGATCGACGGCGTCAGTGAAGAACGCGCGCGCCTGGTGCGCGCGGTGCGCGGGCGCAGCGGTTGCTGTACGCGCACCGCCGACCGCAGCCGCTGCGGCGCCGAGTCCGCCCGCTGGCGCGCCGAACGCAGCCACGTCGTGATCACCAACCAGGCCTTCGCCCTGGCGCGGCGCGAGTTCTTCGCGCACATGGTCTTCGACGAGTGCGAGCACCTGCACGACCAGGCCGAGAGCGCCTTCAGCCACGTGATCGCCCTGGCCGAGCTCGAGTACCGCCTGCGCGAGTTGCGCGGCGACCCGAGCAAGCGCGGGCGGCGCTCGCGCCGGCGCGGGCCGGTGGATCGCTTGATCAAGGCGGCGCCCGCGGGGTCGAAGGCCTGGGAGCTGGGCCAGCAGATCATCGACGCCCAGGAGGCTGCACTGTCCCTGCTCGGCGGTCTGGAGAAGGCGGGCCAACGCTTCCTCGACTGGCGCCAGGCGCAACTCGCCAGCCGCGCCGAGCGGGACGCCCACTCGCTGTTGCGCGAGTACGTGGAGGCCGCAGTGGATCCGGCCCTCGCCGCGCTACACGCGCGCCTGGTTTCGAGCCTCTCGCGGGTGGACGCCTGCCTGGCCGGGGTCGGCGAGACCCTGGACGAGGTCCCCGGCGGCGGCGGGCGGCGCCTGCGCGGCGCCCTCGAGCGCGCGCGCATCGACCTGCTCGAGCTGTCCACCGGCGTCGACGCCTGGCTGCCGACCCACGACGGCGAGCCGGCCTTCCGGCCAGAGACCTTCTACGACCTGGATCCCGCCGCGCGCGGCGGTGGCCTGGCGCTGGTGGCGCGCGTGCTGCTGCCCAACGAGTACCTGGGGCGCGTGGCTCTGCCGGACCTCGACAGCGCGGTGCTCCTGTCGGCGACCACGTGGCTGGGCGGCGGCTTCGACGCGTCCAAGGGCTACCTGGGCCTGGACCGCGCCGCCGAGCCAGCGGAGGGCGAGGAGCGCGAGCCGAGTGAAGTACGCACCTTCCGCGCGCCGGAGGCCTTCGACTACGGGCGCGTGCTGGTGGCAATCCCGCGCGACGCGCCGGACTACCGCGCGGGCAAGGCGGCCTGGCTGGACTTCGCCGCGCGCTACGTGGCGCACCTGGCGATCCGCACCGGCGGGCGGACCCTGGTCCTGATGACCAATGCGAGCGACGCCCTCGACCTGGGCGGTCGCTTGAGCGTGCCCCTGGCCCGACGCGGCATCGACGTGCTCGTGCAGGGCCGTCGGGCCCTGTCGAACGAGCAGCTCGCCGCCCGCTTCCGCGCCGGCGGGCGCGCGGTGTTGATCGGCCTCGATACCTTTTGGTTCGGCGCCGACTTCCCCGGCGACGTGCTCGAGCACGTGGTGATCCCCAAGCTCCCCTACGGCGTCCCCGACCGCTACCACCACGCCCAGTGCGCCGTGCTCGGAGCAGGTGGACAGCGCAAGCGCATCTACATGCCCCGCGCCCTGGGCCGCTTCCGCCAGGGCTTCGGCCGCCTCATGCGCCGCGCGAGCGACAAGGGCTGCGTGCACCTGCTCGACCACCGCATCCTCGAGCCACGGCACCGCTCGTTCCTGCGCGAGCTGCCCGTCGACGCCACCGGCGCCGAGGGTGCCGCGCGCCTGGTGCGCGGCGACAGCGACCACTGCTTCACGCAGGTCTTCGAGCACGTGGGCCTCACCGCGGACCTGCGCGCCGCCGGGTTGGCCACGCCGTTCGCCGAGACGCGCGTGGACGCGTTCGACGACGCGCGCAGCGAGGTTCACGAGGCGGGAGCCGCCGGGCTTCGAGAGCCGCGTCCCACCGACTTGGAGGAGGCCCCGGACGGGACGCCGAGCTCCTACGAGCCCGGCCCCTACGAGCAGGGCCTGTTCGACGCCGAGCCAGGCGACGGCGGCCTTGGCCACGGCAGCTCGGAGCACGGTGCCTGGTGGCAGAGCACCTCGGGGCACGGTGACTCGACGCACCGTGATTCGACGCACCGTGATTCGACGCACCGTGATTCGACGCACCGCAGCTCGGACCCCAGCAGCTCCGCCCGCCACGACGCGAGTCAGGGCTACGAGCGCTACGAAGGCCACGACGGCCCCGGCCCGGACGACTCCACCTACGACCAGCTCGGCCCCGACGACCTCCCCGCCGCCGACGAGACCCCCTTCTGAATCCCCGCCCCATGCAGCAGGTCCACTCCGGCTCCCCCTTCGAAGCCCGCTACGGCTTCTGCCGCGCCCTCCGCATCGGCGACCGCCTCGAAGTCGCCGGCACCGCGCCGATCCCCGCCCCCGGCAAAGCCCTCGGCGCCACCGCCTACGACCAGATGCTGCGCTGCGGCCAGATCGCCCAGGAGGCCCTGCGCGCCCTCGCCGGCGACTCCGCCCGAGTCCTCCGCACCCGCATGTTCATCACCGACGCCACCGACGCCGACGACATCGGCCGCGCCCATCGCGAGCTCTTCGGCGACGACCAGCCCGTCGCGACCATGGTCGTCGTCGCCGCCCTCCTCGATCCCGCCTGGAAGGTGGAGATCGAAGTCGAGGCGGTCGCGGGCTGAGCCACCCGGGGGAGGCGCGCCCGCGCCTCTCACTCCTCGGACTTGCGCCGCCAATCCGGCGTCGCCGGGAGGTCGGGGGCGAGTAGGGCGAGGACGGCCATCGCCGTCGAGTAGCTGGCGCTGCGGGGGAAGATGCGGTCGTTCCAGGTGCCGTTGGCGTCGCGGGTGGAGGCGAGCTTGTCGCGCAGGGCTTCGCGGAACGGGGGGCGGGCGGGTTCGGGCAGGGCTTCGATGGCTTGGGCCACGTAGGTGTGGCCGAAGAAGAAGTAGTAGGGGGCGATCGCGTAGTCGCCCTCGTGGGTGCCTTGCTGGCTCTTGCGGTCGAGGAGGTCGTCGTAGCATTCGAAGAAGCCTTCGACGGCGGTGAGCAGGCTGGCCGGGTCGGAGCGGCCGGCGCGTGACAGGGCCAGTTCGGCGATGGCGGAGCGGGCGGCGGAGCCGGGCATCGGGACGGCGCCGCGGGCGGGGCCGGCGTAGGCGTAGGCGACGTTCTCGGCGCGGCCGAGCTCGAGGGCGTCGAGGGCGCGCTCGATCAGGGCGGGGTCGACCTCGAAGTCGCGGGCCGCGGCGTGGAAGAGTGCCAGCAGGGTCGAGCCGGTCATGAAAGGGCTGATCCGGCCCGAGGCGTAGTTCCAGCCGCCGCCTTCCTCTTCGCAGGCGGCGATGCAGCGGATCAGCTCGGGGATCGACTCGCGCGCGGCGGCGGCGATCTGGTCGTGCTCGAAGGCATCGATGTCCAGGGCGCGCAGGAAGAAGGTCAGGGCGTAGGCGTGGCCCCAGCCGCGCACGTCGTAGCTGGCCTTGGGGCCCGCCGTGAGGCCGGGATCGTCGCTGAGCATCTCGAGCATGAACCGAGCGCCGCGCTCGACGGCAGCGCGCCGGCCGCCGTCCTCGGCGAAGCCCGGCGCTTCGATCAGCGCCAGGCAGACGATCGCGGTGCCGCCCACGCGGTAGCCGGGCGGGATGCGTCCGTCGGGGCCGACGCGGTAGACGCCCTCGTAGGGCCACTCGACGCCGGCCATCTTGACCGAGCGCAGCTTGCGCAGCCGCGCGCGCTCGGCCTCCTGCCACGGTGCCAGCTCGTCCTCGTCCAAGCGCCCCACCGGCCGGTCGGGGACGTAGGACTCCTGGCACTCGAGCAGGAGGTCCACGGCGCCGTCGATCGCCTTGGCCCAGTCCAACGCGCCGGGCTCGCTCGCCTCCTGGGGTGAGGGCAACGCCGCGGCAGTCAGGGCAACGGCGGCCAGGGCGATCTTCAGTCCAGCGAGCTCGAGCAAGGTCCGACTCCTTCAGTTGGCGGTGGGCCGCGAGCCTAACCGGCCACGATCGGCGGCGCAGCGCTTGCGCCCCGCGGCCAGCGCGGGTCAGCTCTGCGGCCGTGGAGACCGAAACGAAACGCGCCCGGCGCGGCTGGATCGAGGTGCGGGTGGTGGTTCCGATCGGCTGGGAGGAGCTGATCGCGGGCGAGCTGGCCCTCGACGCCTGCTCCTCCGTCGCCTTCGGGCGGCCGAACCTGGTAGGGCCCGCGGCGCCGGAGGGCACCGACTACGTGCGGACCTTCTTCGCCGCCGAGGACGACACCCCCGAGCTGCGCGATGCCGTGGCCGAACGCCTGGCGACCGTCGCCTCCCGCGCCGGCGCGCCCGAGCTGGCCGGCCTCGAGCCGACCTTCCACTCCCTGCCGCCCGAAGACTGGGCCACCTCCTGGCGCAAGTCCTGGAAGCCCTTCCGGGTCGGCCACCTGTGCGTCGTCACCCACGACTGGGATCGGCCGCGCCGCCCGGGCGACGTGTTGATGCGCCTCGAACCCGGCGGGGCCTTCGGCACCGGGCGCCACGCCACCACGCGCACCTGCCTGCGGACCCTGCAGGAGCTCGATCTCGCGGGCGCGCGCGCCCTGGACGCCGGCACCGGCAGCGGCATCCTCGCCGTCGCCGCCGCCATGTGCGGTGCGAAGCTCGCGATCGGCTTCGACATCGACCCGCGCAGCTCACGCGAGGCAGGCGACCTCGCAAACGACAACGGCGTCGCGGACCGTACCGAGTTCCGCACCGGTGACTTCTCGGTGCTGACCGACGACGATCGCGACTTCGACCTGGTCCTGGCGAACATCTACTCGGACGTGTTGCAAGCCACCTCGGCCGAGCTGGCGGAGCGCATGGCCCCAGGCGGGCGCTTCCTGTTCTCCGGCTGCCCCGACCGCCACGGGGCGGCGACCACCGCGGCGATCCGCGCCGCGGGCCTCGAGATCGACGAGCTGCGTCAGCGCGGGCGCTGGTTGACATTCCTCGGCCACCTCTGAGCGGAGGTCGACGCGAGGGAGGCGGCGAACACGGTCACCCCACTAGCCGCCGGCCTCTTCACTCGCCCGCAGCGCGTCGGCACTCGCCACCTGAGCCGCCGTGATGCGGCTGACGACGAGGCCCGCGGCGAGGCAGAGGAGAACTTCGAACAGTTTGACGAATGCCTGGAAGTAGCTGGCCGATGCCATGGCGGCGGGGTGGTCAGCCGCGTCCATCCAATGCTGCGACACATTCGCCAGAACCCAGTTCACCAGCCAGGCCGCCCACCAAGCGCGCACCAGGCCTGCGGTCGTTCCCCCGCGCCAGTCGGCGGGCTGGTAGCTCGCGAGCCACAACTCCTTCATCGCTTGGAATGGAATCCAGAGGCTGGCGATGGGCACGAAGAACGAGCCGACGGCCCAGCCCGGCGAGGCCCTCAGCCCGCGTGCGCCGAGCGCCCGGACGTTCTTGTTCGCGACGAAGATCCACCGACAGAAGGCAACTACCGTGGCGAGGAAGGTCACCAACCACACCAGCGCGATCAGCCCCTCGCGCAGGTCGTTGGCCTCCGCTTGGGCTTGAGTGAGGTAGCCAAGGCCCATCAGTTGGGCCTGCATCAAGGACGAGGCCGCAGCGACGATCGAGACCGCGGCATCCAGAGAAAGGAGGATCAGCAGGGCCTTGGTCAGGCCGCGCAGATCGCGAACAGCGTGAAGACTGGGCATGCAAGCTCGGCACCGGAAGTAGCGGTGCACGGGTCAGGGGCATCGAAACAAGCGCTCGACCGATCGGACCCGGATCGCATCCGAGGCCGCGGACTACGCCCGAGAGCCTACTCGCCCAACAGCTCGCGCGCCCGGGCGAGGTGCGCGAGGGCCTCGTCGTCGCGGCCGAGGGCGCGCTTCAGCTCGCCCAGCTCTTGGTCCACGTAGCCGTCGGTCTCGCCGGCTTCGACTAGCTCGCGCGCCAACCGCTCTTGGATCGCGAGCGCCTCGTCCAGTCGGCCCAGCTCGCGCAGGCAGCGCGCGATGGACCAGTGGGCGATGCGGATGGTGCGCAGGTTGCCCTGCTCTTCGCGTGCGGCGAGGGCCCGCTCGAAGTGGACGAGTGCCTGCTCGGGCTGCTTGTCGTCAAACAGGATCCAGCCCTGGTTGTTCTCGAGGCTCGCGCGCCAGCGTCGGGCGTCGGGGTCCTTCGACGTCGCGCTGAGTTCGAGCGCGAGCTCATTCGCCCGCAGGGCCTCGTCTCCCTCCGCCGCGATCCCGATCATGTGGGCCGCATCGACGGCCAAGCCGTCCAGGTGCAGGGCGCTGGCGACTTCCCACGCCTCAGCGAACCAGGGTCGAGCGGCCGCGCGGTCGCCCGCGCTGTTCTCGACGCGTCCAAGCTCGAGGCAGTAGCGCACTCGGCCCTCGCTCGCCTCCGCGGGCAGCTCCCGTTCGACTTCGGCGAGCAACGCCCGCGCCCGGTCGAAGTCGCCCTGCAGGCCCAGGGCCCGAGCCTGCTGGGTGCGCCACAGAAGCGCCTCGCCCGCTGCAGCTCCCTCGGCCCGCTCGGCGAATCTGGCCTCGCTCGCCGCCGGATCGGTGAAGTCCCACAGGGGCGTCGGGTCGATCGCGGCGGCGACGTAGCCCGTCTCGGCCCCGCCGCTGCCGGTGGCCTGGCAGGCCGCCAAAACCAGTGCCACCAGGCACGCAACGAGGCCGAGCTGGGCATCCATCAGTCCTGCGCCTTCCGGGGCTGCTCGGATTCGGTCGAGGTCCCGGCGGACGGCTTGGCCTCGGCCTTCGCCTCCCGATTCGCATCCGCTTCGGCGTCCTCCGCGGCGTTCCTGCTGCGCGTCACCGGCGGCTCGGCATCCCCGTCGCCACGCAGCTTGCCGATGAACTCCGGCATGTCGACGCCACCGATGTCGCGCATCATGTTCATCACCGGCGGGAGCGATCCGGCCAGGCTCTGCAGGAAGTCGCTGGTCGCGCTCTTGCCGTCCTTGCCCCCGCCGTCCCAGACGACGATCTTGTCGAACTCGATGTTGCTGATGGCCTTGGCGGCGTTCTCGCTCAGTTTCTCGATGTGCTCGAGCATCAGCATCTGGAAGGCCTGGGGCGCCCCGCCACAGGACTCGACGATGCGCTTCAGACCGTCGCCCTTCTTGGCCATGATCTCGTACTGACCGCGGGCCTCGGCGTCGAGGCGCGCGAAGATTGCCGCCGCCTGGGCCTCGGCGTCGATCTTGACCTTGGCCGCGTTGGCCTCGGCGTCGACGATCGTCTGGGCCTTCTCGGCCCGCGCCACCGACTCGAGCTGGGCGCGCTTCTCGGCCTCCAGCTTCTTGCCCTGGGCCTCGGCCGCACGGGCTTGAGCCAGGTATTGGGCCTCGAGCACGGCCGCCTCGGCCTCCTTCTGGCGTGACTCGGCCGCCTGGTAGGCGTCGGCCTCGCGGATTCGCAGTTGAGCGTTGGCCTCGGCCACCAGGGCCTTGTTGGCGTTCTCGCCCTCGACCGCCTTCGCCGTGGCCTCGGAGATGCGAATGCGCTTCTCGCGCTCGGCGTCCTTGACCGCGGCCTCGCGCTGGTACTCGGCCTGGCGCTCGCCGATCTCGCGGTCCTTGTCGAGCTCGGCCAGGCGCACGGCGCGCTCGCGCTCGGCCTCCTTGGTGCCGATGTCGCGAATCTTCTCGGCGTTGGCGACCTGGATCGCCCGCTCGCGCTGGGCGTCGGCCACACCGATGGCACCGCTCTTCTCCTGGTCCGCCACGTCGATCATCGCCTGCTGGATCGCCTCGGCGGCGGCCTTGCGACCGATGGCTTCGATGTAGCCGGACTCGTCGGTGATGTCCTTGATGTTGACGTTGATCAGCACCAGACCGATCTTCGCCAGCTCGGGCTCGAGCGAGTTCTGGACGCTGGACAGGAACTGCTCGCGGTCGCGGTTGATGTCCTGGATCTGCATCGAGGCGATCACCTGGCGCAACTGCCCGAAGATGATGTCCTCGGCCTGCTTCATGATCTCGCCCGTGCTGAGCCCCAACAGGCGTACGGCGGCGTTGGTCATGATCGCCTGCTCGGTGCCGATGGCGACGGTGAAGACGCTGGGCACCGAGATGCGGATGTTCTCCATCGAGAGCGCGCCGTCGAGCGGGATCTCGATCTGGATCGGATCCAGGCTCAGGTAGGCGTATTCCTGCACCAGCGGGATCACGAACGCGCCGCCGCCGTGCAGGGTGCGCGCCGCGCTGCCCTTGGTGGTGCGGCCGTAGATCACCAGCACCTTGTTCGACGGGCAGCGCTTGTAGCGGCTCGCTAGGGCGATCACGAGGCCGGCGAAGATGATGACCCCGGCGAGGATCACCAGCAGCCAGACCGAGTTGGGGTCGATCAGGCTCTCGGCGAGGACGGGGGACGAAATCGGTGTGTGCATGAATGATTGGGCAGCGCCCTGGGGCTACTGGAAGTCGTCTTGTTGGTCGGGGACCGTCGGGCCGAACCTGCTGCGATGTGGAATCGCGAACAGCAGCGCGTCGCTACGGATTGCGACGACGCACGCCGCTAACCGAGACTTCAGGTACTCAGTCGTCCAACGCGGAAACTTGGAAGACTCCCGGGGATGTCATCCGGACCACGCGGACCTGCGTGCCGGTCGCCAACTCGGAGCCCGTGGTGAAGGCTTCGAACTCCGCAGTGCGGCCCTGGAGCTCGACGGTGATCTTGCCGCGGCCGACGTTGGCCGCGGGGATGCGGAGGTAGACCCGCGCGGTAGAGCCCTCGGCGCGCTTGGGATCGAGGGTGCCGCTCGAGTCGAGCTTGCGTTGCAGGCTCAGGAGCCAGGCGACGGCGAGGAAAGTCGTCAGGCCGGCGCCGAATGCGACCAGGGCCGAGATCGGCGGACTCCAACCCGTGACCGTCCCCGCCCAGCCCACCAACCCGAACATGGTCAGGAAGCCGGCGATGGCGCGGATGGAGAGGAACTGCAGGTCGCTGTCACCACCCAGGTCCACCTCGGCCTCGACGTCCACGTCGTCCGCACCGAATCCGAAGAGGCTCAGGGCCAGTTGCAGCAGGACGATCGCGCCGCCGACGGCCGCGCAGGCCACGTAGAGCGTGGTGAGGCTCCAGTACTCGGGAAGGAAGTCGAACAAGGTCGTCAGCCAGGAGGGTTGCGCGATTGAAAGGACAGCGGGCTTACTCCGGCCCCAGTGGCCCATTCAGGGGCGAGCTGGGTAAGGAAGGCCCTTTGACTCTGCCGGGCGGTGGGGCCTGCGAACAAAGGCACAGGGGCCGAAATCTCACGCAGCGGCGCAGGGGTCGGCGTGAGGGGGCTGCGCGGATGGTCGCCGTCGGCGCTCCAGACCCGGATTGCGGCGGCTGGACCGGGGCCGGTCGTCCGGCTCGCGCCCGCAGCACGCGAGCCGCGGCCCGCGTGAGCGAGCCCGACCGAACACTCAGGCCCCAGCGAGGGTGACCGCGTCGACACTGAAGACCGGTCCCTCCACACAACACTTGGCATTGGTCCAGGCGCCGAGCGGCCCGCCCGGCACGGTCGGGACCGGGCAGCCGTTGCAGATGCCGACGCCGCAACCCATCAGCGTCTCGAGGCTCAGCCAGCACTCGAGGCCGCGCTCGCGGGCCAGGTGCTCGACCGCTTCGAGCATCGGCTCGGGTCCGCAGGCGAGCAGCCGCACCTCGCTGGGCAGGTCGCCCCTGCGCTGTAGGTCCTCGAGCAGGTCGAGCACGTTGCCGCGGCGCCCGTGGCTGCCGTCGACGGTCGCCGTGTGCACGTGCACGCCGGTCGCTTCGAAGGCGCCCAGGTCGTAGAGCAGGCCTTTCGTCGCCGCACCGAACAGGTACCAGAGCTGGTCGGGGCGACAGGCGCGCGCGTCGTCCATCCCGGCCAGGGCCTGCTGGATCCCCATCAGGAAGGGCGCCGAGCCCACGCCGCCGGCGAGCAGGACCCAGGGCGGCCCGTCGCCGTCGAGAGTCGGCCAGCCGTTGCCCAGGGGACCGATCAGGCGCAGGCGCTCGCCAGGACGCGACTTGGCCAGTGCTTGGGAGCCGCGGCCCATGACCTTGATCAGGAACTCGAGCTCGCGGGCACCGTTCGATGCAGGGCCGTCGCGGTAGATCGAATAGGGCCTGGGGATCAGCGGCGAGAGGCCGTCTTCGCGCCTGAGCATGAAGAAGCGACTGGCGCGCACGGGCGCCAGCGACGCCTCCGGGCGCACCCGCAGCACGACCGCGTCGTCGCCGCAGGGCTCGACGGAGACCACCTCGGCGGTCTGGGAACGGGCATCGGGCGGAGGGGCGGGCATCGCGGCGGATTGTAGTCCGCGCCCCGCTCGCCGTCGCAGCGCCGGCCGAGGCTTTCGCGCTGCGCGGGGCCTCCCGGGCGCGGCGCGACGATCGCGGCGCCGCGATCAACACAGGCCGCAGCGGGCCCGGGCGCCGCTATCCTGTTGCGCCCCGAGGCTCGCCGGCTACCGGCGGGGCCGCCCCATCCTCCCCCCCGCCAGCACCGAAGAGCCCCATCCGTGAGCCTCCTGATCGCCGAGAATCTGCGCCGTCTGTACGGCGGTCAGGAAGTCCTGCGCGGCGCGTCCGTGCGGGTCGAGGTGAGCGAGAAGCTCGGCATCGTCGGGCGCAACGGCGGGGGCAAGAGCACGCTGCTGCGGCTGATCGCCGGCCAGGAGTCGCCCGACTTCGGCACGATCGCGATCGCCAGGGGCACGACCGTGGGCTACGTGCCCCAGCGGCCGGAGTTCAAGCCGGGCGAGATCGCCTTCGACCACGTGGAGGGCGGCCTGGAGGAGACGCGGGTCGTGCAGGCGGAGATCGCCGAGCTCGAGAGCAAGCTGGAGACGGCCGAGGGCGATGCGCTCGAGCGCTACGTGGCGCGCTACGGCGAGCTGACCGAGCGCATGCACCACCTCTCGGGTTGGAACACCGACCTGTTGGTCGAGCAGGTCCTTTCCGGCATCGGGCTGGCGGAGAAGCACTGGCGGCGCGAGGCCGGGACCCTGTCGGGCGGCGAGAAGGCGCGCGTGGCCCTGGCGCGGCAGCTCGTGCGCCGGCCGGACCTCTTGTTGCTCGACGAGCCCACCAACCACTTGGATCTGGACGGCATCGAGTGGCTCGAGGACTACCTGCGCGAGTTCGACCGCGCGGTGCTCCTGGTCAGCCACGACCGGCGCCTCTTGAACCGCGTCGTGGACGGCATCTTCGAGCTGGAGTGGGGCCAGGTGCGGCGCTACCCGGGCAACTACGAGAAGTACGTCAACCTGCGCCAGGAACGCTTCCAGTCGGAGCTTAAGGCCTACGAGCAGCAGCGCGACCAAATGCGCAAGGAGCAGGCCTTCATCAAGAAGCACATGGGCTCCCAGCGCACGTCGGAGGCCAAGGGGCGCCAGAAGAAGCTCGATCGCGTCGATCGGTTGGAGCGGCCCCACGACGACATTCGTCGGCCGGTGCTGCGCTTCGGGCAGGTGCAGCGCTCGGGCGAGAGCGTGATCGAGGGCAATGACCTCGCCATCGGCTTCGGCACGACCAAGCTGCACCAGGGTCTCGACCTACGGGTGTCGCGCGGCGATCGCATCGGCATCGTGGGGCCGAACGGCGCGGGCAAGACCACGTTGATCCGTGCCCTCGCGGGGCGCTCGGAGATCATGGCCGGCGAACTCAAGCTCGGGCACAAGACGCGCGTGGGCTACTTCGACCAGGAGTCCGGCGGGCTCGACCCCGAGGCTTCGCCCTACGAATCGATCCGGCGCCTCTACCCGACGATGCCGGACGTCGAGATCCGCGGGCACCTGGCGCGCTTCCTGTTCCGCGGCGACGACGTGGACAAGCCGATCTCGGGCTTGTCCGGCGGTGAGCGCGCGCGTGTGGCCTTGGCGCTGTTGATCCTGACGGAGCCGACCTGGCTGGCCCTCGACGAGCCCACCAACCACCTGGACCTCGCCGCGCGTACGGCCCTCGAGGAGCTGCTCGCCGGCTTCCCCGGCGCCATGCTCTGCATCAGCCACGACCGCGAGTTCCTCGACAACCTCTGCAACCGGATCGTCGAGCTGTCGATGTCCGGCATCCGCGAGTTCCGTGGCAACTACTCCGAGTACCGCGCGGCGATCGCCAGTGAGCAGGAAGCCGCCGGCGCTGCCAAGGCGCAGCGCGAGGAGAGCCGCCGCCAGCAGGAGCGCCAACGGGTCGAGGCAGAGCAGAAGCAGGCTGCGAAAGCCGCGGAGCGGGAGCGTTCGAAGTCCAAGGGGAATGGCAAGGGCGGCGGCAAGGGTCAAGGCGGCAAGCCGAGCGGCGGTGGTGGCCAGGCGGGGTCGAAGGCCTCCGCCGGCGCCGACAAGATCCGCAACCCCCAGCGCTTCGAGCGGCTGGAGAAGGAGATCATCGCCCTGGAGGAGAAGCGCGAGGCCCTGATGGCCGCCATGGTCACCGAGGAGGTCTACCGCGACGCTGACGCCCTGCGCGGCCACCAGTTCGACCTGGCCGAGGTCGAGCGCGACCTCGAGGACAAGAATCGGCTCTGGGAGAACTGGAGCTGAGCCGTGGCGCTGGCGGCGGAGCTGCCGGCCGCTTGCCAAGGGAACGCGCCCAGCCGGTGGCGAGCGATGGAGGTCGCGATGAACGCGGTGATCCCTTCGCCGGGGCGACGGCGCTGGACAAAGGCCGTGGCCAGGCCGCGCAGGCCGGTTGGGAGGGGCGCGTCCCCCGGACCCAAGCTCAGGTCGAGACCCAACCCCGGACCGGAGAGCAGACGGATCCAGTCGTCGCCGACGCAGAGGTTGAGGATGGTCCCGCTGCCGCTCGGCCCGGGTGAGATCCCGAGGGCTCTCGCCATCCCCGGCGCATTGAAGGTCACCGCCCGCAGGTGCGCTTCGCGGGCGAGCGCCGACGCGAAGGCGCCCCCGAGGGAGTGCCCGGTCAACAGCAAGCGCCTACCCACGAGGGCGTGCGATGCCGCCACCGCCCCACGACCGCGGCGCCACGCCCCGGGCTCGCGGCCGAGCAGGAGCTTCAGGTCTTCCATGGCCGAGGCCAGGTTGGCCGTCCCGCGCACGCTGAGCACGCCGCCGGCCCCATCCGCGCGCACCCATAGTCCGGCCCGGAAGGCGTCTCGGGGCCGGCCGAAGTCGCGCACCCGACGCCACCGACCGACCGTGCGCCTGTCCGTGTAAGCCGAGGCTGCCAGCTTGGTCAGCTCACACAGGGACGGCATCCACAGGCTCCTCCTCGCGTCGGTCGGCGGTGGACTCGACCGCCCGCGGCTCCGGACCGAGATGCGCCGATCGTCGCCGGTACTCCTCCAGCCGCACCGCGGTCAGCCGCTGCAAGTGGTCTCCCTGCAGCGCGAGGACCACCGCCATCCCCAGGAAGCGCGGGCGCCGCAGCAACACGCGAGCGAGAAAGCGCCAGTAGTCGGTGCGCGGCCGGATCGAGACCAACGATCGCAGGAAGGCGAGCAGCTCGCGCCGTCCGAGTCGGTCGCCGCTGCGGGGCGGCGCCGGCAACTGCTCGATCGTCGTCTCGCAGCGGGCGTAGAACGACCCCATGCCAGGGCCGTAGAGCGCGTGCAGGACACGCGCATACTGCTCGACCACCACCCCTCGACTGCGCCCGCGTGGCTCGAAGTCCAACTCGAAGGCGTGGGTCTGTGAGCCGCCGAACCGGCCGCGCAGGCGCCCTTCCCGCGCGAGACGCGCTTCGAGGTCGGTTCCAGGCCCGACCGCGAGCAAGCCGACCATCGCTACGGGGATCGCCGCCCGCTCGATGAAGGCGACCATCGAGCGATCGATGTCGGGCGGGTCGTGGTCGAAGCCGACAATGAAGCCGGACATCACCTCCAGACCCGCGCGACGGATTCGTTCCACACTCGCGAGCAAGTTGGCAGCAGCGTCACCCTGCTTGCCGACGTTGACGCGCTTGCCGGCCTCGAGCAAGGACGCGCTGTCCGGCGTCTCGATCCCCAGGAAGAGGCTGTTGAAGCCCGCAGCGACCATGGCCTCGCGCACCTCGGTCAACTTGGGAGCGTCCATCCCGATCCGCACGTCTGCCTCGGTGCTGAAGGCGAAGGGGAAGCGCCTGCGGCGGTCGCGTCTCCAGCCCGCCAACAGCCGGCGTTCTCGCGCGGGCCCGAGTGCGCGCCGGAGGTCGGAAGGAAGAAAGCACGGCTTGGGGTCGCGCTGCCAGCGGATCAGCTCTGGCAACAGGCTGCGCGCGGCGCCGACGTTGCCGATGAAGTTGTCGTCCACCACGAACACTCGGCCGCGCCAGCCGAGGGTGAACAGTAGGCTCAACTGGTCCAGCACGCGGCTGGTCGCACTAGTGCGCGCCTTCAGGCCGAACTGCTTCCAGATGTCGCAGAACTCGCAGCCGATGGGACAGCCGCGACTCGTCTGCACGGCCATGCTGTGGTAGGCCGGCATCTCGAGCAGGTCGAAGCGCGGCAGCGGCGAGCTGTCGAGCGAGGGGCGCGCGGCAACCAGGCAGCGCGTGCGCGGGCCGAAGACGTCGCGCACTTCCTGCGCGCGGGTCTCGTCCGTCACGTGGGCGTAGGCCGGCCGCAGCTCCCCGCGCTCCAGATCTTCCACGAGCCAGCCCATGGCCTGCTCCGCTTCACCGATGAAGAAATGGGCCGAACCCGACCCTTCCTCCACGAGCTGTGAGAAACAGGCACTGACCAGCGGGCCGCCGATCACCACTGGCCGACCCAGTCGGCGACAGCGCTCGACCAGCCGGCGGAGCGATTGCCGCTGGACGATCATGGCGGAGGCGAACACCACGTCGGCCGCGAGGATCGCCTCGTCGCTGGTCGGCCCCAGGTTCTCGTCCGCGAGGGTCAGCTCGAAGCGATCCGCGGGGAGCAGCCCGGCGACGGTCAACAGCCCGAGGGGTGGCATCGTGGCCCGGCGACCGGCTGCTTCGAGGGCGTGCTCGAAGCTCCAGAAGGTGTCGCGCGGAAAGGCGGGGTGGACGAGCAGGATCTGCATGGTGCCGGGGCTCCGTGTCGGGGGGGGGCCGGGAGGAAGCGCTGACACCGGTAGGGGCAGGACGGGCGAGATCTCACGGTCAATCGCGAGCGCCGGAATTCGCGACTTTCGGCGTGAGGCTCGCGTCTGTCTGCCCCTGACGGACCCGTGCCGCCGCTGGGCTGCACTCCCCGCAACGCCCGATCCGGAGCCTTCCCATGCAGCCCCTCAGCCGAGTCGCCTCGATCCGCTCGATCACCGCCCTGACCCTCTTCGGCCTCGCTACCAGCGCTTGCGGCGGCGGTGGCGCTGGCGCTTCGAACCCGTCCAGCGGCATCGACCCCAGCAGCGGCTGCCAATCCGGGACCTGGTACATCGAGGCCACCGACGAGTCCGTCGGCGGTGGCTGTGTCGACCTCGGCATCGACGGCGCGGTGATCGAATTGAAGCTGGTCGACCCCTCCCTCACGGGAGTCGAGACCGCCATCTACGCCGTTCAATCCGATGACTTCGTCGTCGAACAGTGGCCGGCGTTCTCTCTGGCGGTCGCCTTCGACGAGATCGACGCGACCTTCTTCGGGCTGTCCGACAACGAGCCGGTCGCCTGGCTCTACGGCAGCTACTACGTGCCGAGCGCAGACATCACCGTCGACCTCGACGGCTTCCCCGAGCTCGGGGTCGAGCCGATCGAGGCCAGCTGCGAGTCCTTCCAGACCTGGCTCAACTACGAGGTCTATCCCGGCGACTGGGTCTTCGCGGGGCAACCCACCGTCGCGGCGCTGTGCTCCGGGCGCGTCCGGATCAACGGGTCGAAGGGAGCCTTCCCGGCCAAGTCCACCTCGTCCGATGTGCCTCTGGTCGCCAGCCTGGCGCTCGACGGCTCCCCCACGGCCGTCCTCCTCACCGGGAGCGGCGCCGAGACGCTCGAACGCGGATTCCTGATGTCCGCGGGGCCGAGCCCCCTTCAGCTGGAGCTGAGCCCCGGCCGACACGGTGTCGAAGTGACCTCTGTCGCCGCGGGCGAGGCCTCCACGGCCCTCAGCGGCACTCTGGCTCGAGAAGGCGGGCAGCTCAGCGGAAAAGTGACCATCCGGCCGAGTGCGGACAGCATAGTCTCCGGGCAACTGTCGATCTCGGCGGCCCGCTCGCCGGGCCGTCGGCCGTGACCGCGATCGGCGGGTGGCGGCTCACCGACCTAACGACCTGTCCCCCCAATCGATGCAAGTCGAGCGCACGGCCCCCCCTGTCCTCTGGACGAACACGATCTTCCTGGGCCTGGCCCACGCGGTTGCGGCCTACGCGGTCGTGCACCTGTTCTGGATCGGTGTCTCGCCTTGGACCTTGGCCCTGGCCGGTCTGTGGTTCGTCCTGTGCGGCCTCGGGATCACGGGCGGCTACCACCGCCTGTTCGCCCACCGCACCTTCCGCGCGAGCGCGCCGGTGCGCCTGCTCGCGCTGCTCTTCGGCGCGGCGTCCGTGCAGAACTCGGCGCTCGATTGGGCTGCCGACCACCGCCAACACCACAACCGCGCCGACAAGCACGACGACCCCTACTCGATCCACCACGGCTTCTGGTGGGCGCACATGGGTTGGGTCATGCACCAGGGACCGACGGCCCAGAAGCGCGGGGTCCACGACCTGGAGCGCGATCCGCTGGTCGTCTGGCAGGACCGCTACTACGGCTGGATCGCACTCGCCATGGGCGCAGTCCTGCCCACGTCCCTGGGCCTCTTGTGGGGCGACCCCCTCGGCGCCTTCCTGATCGCGGGCTTCCTGCGGCTGGTGCTGCAGTGGCACGCGACCTTCGCCATCAACTCGTTCACTCACCGCTTCGGGTCGCGTCCCTACGACCCCCAGTCGACCGCGCGCGACAGCTGGTGGACCGCCCTGGTCACCTTCGGCGAGGGCTACCACAACTTCCACCACCGCTTCCCCACCGACTACCGCAACGGGGTTCGCTGGTACCACTTCGACCCGACCAAGTGGACCGTGTGGACCCTCTCGCGCGTCGGGCTGACGAAGGAGCTGCGTCGCACGCCCCGCGAGCGCATCCGCTCCGCGCGCGACAAGGCCAGCGCGGCCTGACCGCGGCGAGCGGACGGATGGGGCAATTCGACCTGCGCTCTTGCCGATGTCCAACCACGATCCCGACCCGCCCCCGAGTCCCCAGGAGCAGTTGCTCCACGAATTCCTCGAGGCCCACCCCCACGGTCGCGCCGACGCTTTCGAAGATTGGGCCGCAGGCCAGCAGGCCGCAGGCTCCGCCACCGGCCACTTGGACGAAGTGCGAGCCTTGCTCGCCGAGTGGCGCGCCGCCTCCGAGTTGATCGCGAAGTCGATCGCCGAGCCCGAGGGCGTCTGGAACCTCTTCGACCTGATCCCGGCAGGTGGGTTCGCCGACCAGGGCCCACTCGGCCGACTGCCCTCCGACTCGGGCTCTGGGGACCGGAGAGTCTCGCACTTCACGCTGGAGCGATTCATCGCCCGCGGTGGAATGGGCCAGGTCTGGGAGGCACTCGACTCGCGCTCCGGCGAAACCGTGGCCCTCAAGTTGGTCCTGCCCGAGCGGCTCGACGACCGCACCCTGGCGCTGTTCGCCCGCGAGGCTCGGGCGGGTGCCAAGCTCGATCATCCCAACGTGGTCAAGCTTCTGGGCTACGGATCCGACGGGGGCATGTCCTGGATCGCCCAGGAGTTCGTGCCGGGCGCCAAGACGCTCAAGGACTTCATCGCCGGCGTCAGCTCGGGCACCCAGCTGCCTTCCGACTACCACCGCAGGGTCGCCGACCTGGTCGCCCGCGTGGCCGACGGACTGCACGCCTCCCACGGCGTCGGCGTGATCCATCGGGACGTCAAGCCGGCGAACATCTTGATCGCGCCGGACGGCACGCCGCGCCTGACCGACTTCGGCCTCGCTCGGGTGGTCGACGATTCGTTCGATTCGGTCACGGGCGACTTCGCCGGCACCTGGGCCTACATGAGCCCCGAGCAGGTGACGGCCAAGCGCATGGGCCTCGACCATCGCACGGACATCTTCTCCCTCGGCGTGGTGCTCTACGAGCTGCTCGCCCTGCGACGCCCATTCGAGGGGGACACGACCCATCAGATCGCCCAGAGGATCGTCACCTACGACCCGCCTGACCCCTCGACCATTCGGTCCCAGTGTCCCTCCGCGCTCGCGACGATCTGTGGCAAGGCGCTCGAGAAGGACCCCGACCGGCGCTACGGGTCCTGCGCCGCATTCGCCGACGACCTGCGCGAGTACCTCTCCGACCGACCGATCGCCGCCAGGCCGCCGAGCGTGGTTCATCGGCTGCGGCGCTGGGCCGCGGTGCATCCGGTGGCGAGCTCGGTCACGGCGGTCGTCACCCTCGCCCTGATCAGCGTGACGGTGCTGCTGACGGAGAACCTGCGAACCAACCGGCTGCTGCGCTCGAGCAACGCGGACCTCGCCGAGCAGCGGGACCTGGCCGAGGCCAACGCCGCCGCCGCTCTGGCAGCCCAGTCCAGCGCCGACCAGGAGCGTCAGGACGTGCTGCGCCTGTCCGCGCTCCAGGACCTCGACCTGCTCCTGGGCGAGGTCGACGAGCTCTGGCCCGCGACACCGGAGAGGATCCCGGCCCTGCGCTCCTGGATCGAGCGGGCGGAGCGCCTGGTGGACGACATTCCACTGCACCGACTGAAGCGGTCCGAGCTGCGGACACGAGCGCTCGAGTGGTCCCAGGAGCAACGCCTCGCCGACCGTTCCATGCACCCTGCGCTGCCGCAGCTCGTGGCGATCGAAGCCGAGTTGGCCTCGAAACGCTTCGCCTACGACGTCCGGCGCGGCCTCGAGTCGATCGAACTGCCGCCACTCGAGGAGCAACTGCTGCCCCAGGATGCCGACGCTTGGTCAGAGATCGCGTGGACCCGGGTGAGGCCGAGTCGCGACGTCTACGGTCGAGAACTCGAGGGCCTGGCCATTGCGAGTGGTATCCGCGAGCAGGTCCCCGTCGGCTCACACATCCAGACCCTGAGGACTCTGGCCTGGGCTCGCTTCTCGGTGGGCGACGACGATGGCGCACTCGCCGCGATCGAGGAGGCACTGGCCCACGCGGAGGGCCCGATCCGAGCGGACATCGAGAACCACGCGGCCGGCTTGCAAGTCGTAACCGCCTTCATGCGGTCGGAGGAGGGTCTGCGTTCCGCAGCGACAGAGCTCGAGGAGCTGGCCAGTCGTCGCGACGCGATCGAGGCGACCGTCGGCGAGCGACTGACCTGGGAGTTCCCGGGCGACGGTCGCGGCTCGGCCTGGTGGAACGATCAGCTGAGCGCGCTGATCGACGGACTGGAGCAGCTCGAGGCCAGCCACCTGAACGCCGACGCCGCCGAATGGCCCCACGGCTGGAGCGTCGCGAGGCGTCTGGCGTTCGCCGAGCGCACGGCGCGGGACTTCGGCCCCGCAGGTCCCTACTCCGAGGCCTGGAGCCGCGACCTGGCCGCAATCCGTGCGGCCTACTCGGGGCTCGAGCTGGAGCCGCAGCTCGGACTCGTGCCGCTGGGGGCCGACCCGGACTCGGGCCTCTGGGAGTTCGCCCACCTGGCATCGGGACTGCCGCCGGAGCGCGGCGCGGACGGCCGGCTGCAGCTCGACGAGGAGAGCTCGATCGTCCTGGTGTTGGTCCCCGAGGGGTCGTTCACGATGGGCGCGCAGCAGGACGATCCTGCGGCCAGCTGCTTCGATCCGAGGTCCCTGGCCGACGAGCGGCCGGTCCATTCGGTGGAGCTCTCCGCCTTCATGATCGCCAAGCACGAGACCGCCCAGTCCCAGTGGGAACGCCTGGCCGGCTGGAACCCCTCCAGCCGGACACCGGCGAACAACGACCTCATCGAGGGCTGGCTGAACCCGGTCGAGCAGGTCACCTGGAACGACGCCTACCGCGTGCTGCTGCAGCACGGACTCGAGCTGCCGACCGAGGCCCGTTGGGAGAGGGCGTGCAGGGCGGGAACCACGACGCCGACGCCCTTCCCGGAGGACGAGTTCGCCGCCTACGCGAACGTCCGCGACCAGAGCTACGGCCGGGCGTTCCAGGGCTCGGATGGCTGCGAGGCTTGGGACGACGGCCATGGGGGCCACGCTCCGGTCGATTCCATGCGACCCAATGGCCTGGGGCTGCACCACATGCTCGGCAACGTCTGGGAGTGGTGCTTGGACGGCTACGACGGGAACGCGTACCGCCGAGTGCGCCGCAAGGACCCCTTCACCCCGCCCGACCAGTCGCCCTACCGCCACATGCGAGGCGGCAGCTACTACAACCCCACGTTCGATGCACGGGCCTCATTCAGGCCGGCACTGACAGCCGAGTCCTCCGAGCACGACCTCGGAGTGCGAGCCGCCCGCTCGATTCACCCCTAGCGAGGGAAGGGGCGCAGGCCTGGCGCGGGGCCGCTATCCTCTGCGCCCCGCTTCTCCCGCCACCGCCCCCATGCAGCACTTCCGCACTGCCGTCCTCGATGCCCTCGAGCGGGTCCTGATCGACGTCGAGGGCGCCCCCGATCGGGCGGCCCTGGCCCAGGCCCTCTCCAAGCCGCCCAAGCCCGAGATGGGCGACCTGGCGTTCCCCTGCTTCCTGCTGGCCAAGGCGCTCAAGACCGCGCCGCCCAAGATCGCGGCGGAGTTGGCCGAGAAGGTCGAACCGCGTGGGCTGATCGCGGGTGCCAAGCCGTTCGGGCCGTACCTCAACTTCTTCGCCGACGCCGGGGCCGTGCTCGCGGAGTTGGTCGTCGGACTGGAGGACGGTTCCTTCGAGCAGAGCCTGCGGACCGAGGCGCCCCAGCGGGTGATGGTCGAGTTCTCGCAGCCCAACACCCACAAGGTCTTCCACGTCGGGCACCTGCGGAACGTATCCGTGGGCGACGCCCTGCAGCGCGTCTTCCGCGCGCGGGGCCACGACGTGATCGCGGCCAACTACTACGGCGACTTCGGCATCGACGTGGCCAAGTGCCTGTGGCAACTGGAGCACGGCGACGTGGGCGAGGCCCCCGGCGAGGGCCAGCGCGGGAGCTGGCTGGGGCAGATCTACGCCCAGGCGGGCGCCCACCTGACCGCCCTCGAGGAGGCCGGCGACGAGGCGGGCCTGGCCCGCGTCAAGGGCGAGATGCGCGGCATCCTCGATGCGATCAAGGCCGGCGAGGAGCCCTACACCAGCCGCTACCGCGAGACGCGTCAGTGGTGTCTGGACGAGTTCGGCACCGTCTATACCTGGCTGGACGTGAACTTCGACACGGACTTCTTCGAGAGCGACCTCGAGGAGCCGGGCCACGCGATCGTCGACGAGTACCTGGCCAAGGGCGTGTTCGAGCCCAGCCAGGGCGCGATCGTCTGCATGCTCGACGACTACAAGCTGGGGCCGGCCCTGGTGCGCAAGTCCGACGGCACGTCCCTCTACCTGACCTGGGACCTGGTGCTGGCGCGGCGCAAGTTCGACGAGTTCGGCGTGGAGCGCTCGCTCTACGTGGTCGGCGCCGAGCAGACCTACCACTTCCGCCAGCTCTTCGCGACGCTCGAGCGCATGGGCTACGAGCGCGCGAAGGACTGCACCCACGTGGCCTACGAGCTGGTCATGCTGCCCGAGGGCAAGATGAGCTCGCGCAAGGGCAAGGTCGTGACCTTCGCCGAGGTGCGCGACGACATCGTCGAGGCGATCGGCGAGCGCATGCGGACCGACGAGCGCAACGACCGCAGCGACTGGTCGGACGAGAAGTGGCGCGAGACCGTCGACCGCATCGCCGTGGCCTGCCTGCGCTACGGGATGCTGTCGGTCTCGAACAACACGCGCGTGATCTTCGACGCCGCCGAGTGGACCAACCTCGAGGGCGAGACGGGCGCGTACCTGCTCTACAGCCTGGCGCGGATCTCGGGCATCTTCCGCAAGGGCGGCCGCACGGCGCCCGCGGAGCTGGCCGCGGCCGCGCGCGGTGCGGCCGACTTCGGTGGCGAGCCCGAGCGCGCGCTGTTGAACCATCTCTTGGCCTACGCCGACGTGCTGGAGCAGGTGGAGCGCACCACCGACCCCGCGGCCCTCTCGGCCTGGATCTACGGCGGCGCGCGCGCCTTCAGCCGCTTCTACCACGACTGCCCCGTGCTCACGGCGGACGAGCCCCTGCGCTCGGCGCGCCTGGCCCTGAGCCTGGTCACCGAGCGCATCCTGGGCCACGGCCTGCGGACGCTCGGGATCGAGCCGGTCGAGGCCATGTAGGTGTAAATCGGGCGCGGGGACGAATTGCGGCGCGAGGGCCGGGCGCTGCGGACGCTGGCCGGAGCGTGCGTCGATCCGCCCCATGGCCGTGGGGGTCGGCGGCGCTCGCCGATCGCCTACCCACGTCCCCGACCCGACCATGCAAGTCACCCACCTGACCTCCCTCGCCGCCCTGGCCCTCGTCCCCTCTCTCGCCTCGGCCCAGACCCTCTATCAGGTCGGCTCCAGCGGCGACCTGACCGCCCTCGAGCCCGCCGTCGCCACGCTCACCAATGCAGGTGAAGCCCTGGAGTCCGTGGCCCAACTCGGCAACGTGCTCTACCTCGGCGGCACCAGCGGCCAGGTCTACCGCTACGACCCGGCGAGCGGCGCCGCGCCCGCGCCCGTCTTCGCGGTCGCCGGTCGCGCCACCGACATGGCCGTGCACCAGGCCGACCTGTTGGTCGCCAGCCACTCCGGCGGCGTGACCCGCTTCGACGTGGTCACCGGGCAAGCCATCGAGGTCCTGCCGAGCTCCTTCGAGATCGAGGCCATCCTGGTCGACGGCGACCGCCTGATCGCCGGTACGCCCTTCGGCGTGTACCAGGAGCTCGAGCTCGGCGTGAGCAATGCCTTCGCCTTCGCCGGACAGTGCGGCGGCCCGATCAACTCGATGGTCATGCACCAAGGGGACCTGTACCTGGGCGACACGACCGGCAACATCTACCTCGACGCGGCCAGCGCCAGCTTCACCACCTACGCCTACACCGTGGGCAACGACGCCACCTCGATGGTCGTCGACGGGCGCGAGTTCCTGATCGGCGGCAGCAACGCCACGATCGAGGTCGTGATCGGCGAGTCCGGCGCGGCGACCGGGACGATCACGCCCACCGAGGCCGTGGCAGACCTGTGGCTCGAGCAGGCCGGGGCGACCCTCGGCGCCGACGCCGCGAACCTCTCCCTCGCCGCGGGCGGCACGGTGAGCCTGCGCCTGGCCGCGAACACCGCCCTCGCGGGCGATGCCTACGTGCTGCTGGGCTCGGCCTCGGGCACCGCTCCGGGCGTCGAGGTCGGTCCACTGACCCTGCCCCTGAACCCGGACGCCTACACCACCCTGACCCTGACCTCGCCCACGTCCGGTCCGATCGCCGGCGCCTTCGGGCTCTTCGGAGCCGATGGTCTGGCCGCCGCCAGCTTGACCCTGCCCGCCGCCACGGACCCGGTCCTCGCCGGCCTGACCTTCGACCACGCCTTCCTGACCTGGTCCTCGGCCGACCCGGGCGCCGGCTTCCTGTCGGTCAGCAACCCGATCTCCCTGACCTTGATTCCTTGAGCGCGCGCTGACCCCCCGATCGGGGTCCGCGAACGCGGGGCCTCCCGGTAGAGTCTCTGGCTCACCGGGGGGCCCTCGTCCGTTCGAGGCGGCCCCCGCGAGCCCTCGAACCGACCCCCCCGCGCCGTGATCGAAAAGTACATCCGCGACGTCCCCGACTTCCCCAAGCCCGGCATCGTCTTCAAGGACATCACGCCCCTGCTCCAGAACCCCGAGTGCCTCAAGGCCTCGATCGACGGGTTGGCCCAGGCGGTGGACCCGGCCAGCTACGACCTGATCTGCGGCATCGAGTCCCGCGGCTTCATCTTCGGCACGGCCCTGGCCCGCCAGCTCGGCAAGGGCTTCATCCCCGTCCGCAAGCCGGGCAAGTTGCCCTGGAAGACCGCCTCGGAGTCCTACGAGCTCGAGTACGGCACCGACACGATCGAGATCCACGTGGACGCCTGCGAGGGCCGCCGGGTGCTGGTCGTCGATGACCTCCTCGCCACCGGCGGCACCATGGAGGCCGCCCTCAAGCTGATCCGCAAGGTCGGCGGCGAGCCGGTCGCGGCCGCGGTGGTGATCGAGCTGGGTTTCCTTCCCGGACGGGAGAAGGTCGCCCCGGTTCCGGTTCACTCCTTGCTCAGGGTCGACTAGACCCGAAAGTTCTTCCCGCACCTGGCCGATGAGCCTCGACCTCCGGGCCCCCGGGCACGATTGGGACAGAGCCAAGGCGAAGGTCAAAGCGGGTGATGGCAAAGCAACAGCGAACGGGTACGAAGGGCAAGGCAGCCGCCTCGAAGCGGATCTCCAAGACTGTCGAGCCCCCGCGCCGGGCCGCCGCCAGCCCTTCCAAGCAGCCCGACCAGGGCTCCGCCGGGACCAGCGCTGTCGAAGCGCCGGCCCCGGCCGCACTGGCCGCCCACCCCGTCCCGTCCAAGCCGCTCGCCACCCTGATGGACGTGCCCAACCCCGACGCCCCCCTGGCCGAACTCGAGACCGAACAGCTCTGGACGCTGTACGGCATCGAGGTCGAGCGCCTGCGCGAAGCCCACCCGACCCCCGAGGTCGAGGACGAGGCCCAGTCGCAGGCACAGTCGGAGGCACAGTCGGATCTGGACGACGAGGACCGCGACGGCGACGACGACAGCCAGGACGAGGAAAACCCGCGCCCCGCCTCGCGCCCGCCGGCCCTCAAGGACCTGCCCATGACGCCGCGCCTCGAGGCGCTGCGGAACGAGCTGATCGAGCGGCACTACCCCCTGGTGCGCTACATCGCCGAGCGCCTGCTGCAGACCCTGCCCAAGTCGATCGAGCTCGACGACCTGGTCAGCGCCGGCCAGTTCGGCCTGATGGACGCCATCCGCGGCTTCGACCCGACCCGCGGCATCAAGTTCAAGACCTACTGCTCGACCCGCGTGCGCGGCTCGATCCTCGACCAACTCCGCAGCCAGGACTGGGTCCCGCGCCTGGTCCGCCTGCGCGCCTCCAAGATCGAGAAGGCCTACCAGAAGCTGACCGGCGAGTTCGGCCGCGAGCCCACCCACTCCGAGCTCGCCAAGGAGCTCGAGATGGACCACACCCAGCTCTCGATCGAGATCGAGTCCGCCCAGGCGCGGACCATGTTCTCCCTCTCGGAGAAGTGGGACGACGACGACGACGGCTCCGTCGAGAAGGTCGAGATCATCGAAGATCACGACGCCATCGACCCGGTCACCGAGCTCAACCGCCGCGACCTGATGAAGTACATCACCCGCTCCCTGACCCACAAGGAGCGCTTCATCATCGAGCAGTACTACCAGTTCGGCCACACGATGCGCGAGATCGGCGAGATGCTGATGCTCACCGAGAGCCGCGTCTGCCAGATCCACTCGAACGTGATGGGCCGGCTGAAGTCGCTGCTGGCGCAGCGCACGGACACGCTGAATAGCTAGGACGGCGGGCCTCGCCCGCCGGGGGGCGAGCGAGGCCGACCGAGCGCTTCAGCTCACGACCCGATCGTCAGGCGCAGGCCGTTGGTCTGCGCCGACTCCAGGTACCCCGGAGCGCCCGGGTCGCGGTACATGGCCTGGAAGTAGAAGCTCGCGCCGCAGGTCTCCGGGGTGCCGCTCAGCGGGGCGGACAGGGACTGGGTGCCGGTGGCCGGGACGAGCTCGGGGAAGGGCAGGATCAGGTCGGGCAGCACCAGCATCGTGCCCTCGTCGAAGGGCAGGGCCAGGGGCGTGGCCCCCACCAGCAGGAACGCCAGTGAGCCCGGGGTGGCGCCGGAGAGGGTCACGCCCAGCTCGGTGCCCTGGACCGGCACCTCCTTCGCCGCCAGGATCGGCGCGGGTCCCGAGGCGCCCGCCTTGCCGGAGCCGTAGGCCTCGACCTCGGCGGCGCCGGCGCAGTCCTCGATCGTCTCACCGTCGACCAGCCCCACGAGGGAGTCCGGCGTCAGGTTGCGCCAGGCCGGGCCCGAGTGGACCAGCGGGTCGATGTTGGTGCGGCTGCGGTCGATGCGGAAGCGCGGCGCGCCTGGCTCTGTGGACCAGGGCGACAAGGGCCAGGCCTCGTAGCCGCTCTCGGCCGGGCGCAGCACCGCCAGCCCGTTCTTGTGGGTGACGAACAGGTTGCCCTGGTCGTCCACGTCGACCGCGGTCGCACCGCTGACGCCCGCGACCTCCACCGTCTCCACCGCCCCGGTGGCCGCGTCGAAGGCGAACAGCTTCGAGCTGGCCGACTCGATCATCCACAGGCGCCCGTCGCTCGGCGACAGGGCCAGCTCCGGCTCGATCGTCGACGGGATCGAAGCCGGCAGGGAGGTCACCGCCGGGAGCCCGTCCAGGTGGAAGGGGTAGCGCACGATGCGCCGCGGCCCCACCGCGAGCATCACGACCTCGTCGACCTTGTCATCGAAGACCAGCCCGTCGACCGGGTAGGGGATCGGCTTGCTCGTCACCGTGGGCGGCTCGTCGTCCATCTGGATCCGCTGCAGGAGCCCGTCCTGGGCCGCGTAGAGCGAGCGGTCGCGCCCGAAGAACAGCCGCTGGGCGCCGGGGACCTCGAGCAGCGGCGTCACCTTGGAGCTGGCCAGCTCCAGGCTACTCACCGACGCCGGCCCCGCGCCCGGGGTCTCCGAGAGCACGTAGACGTGGTTGCCGTCCGGCCCCATCACCGCGTCGAGGACCGTCGACGCCAGGTCCCAACCGAAGGTCTTGGTGTCTGGTCCGCCGTAGCCTTGCAACAGGCCCGCCAGGGCCAGCTTCAGCAGCGGACCATTGGGTGTATTCACGAAGCTCAGCCCCGCCTTCGGCCGCAGGGAGATGTAGCTGTCGAAGTAGGCGTTCTTGGTCTTCTCCGCGTCGTAGTCCACGGCGGTCATCACCTTGAGCTGGGTGATGGAGTTGCCGGTCATGACGGCCTTCTCCTCCAGCGCCAGGGTGCGGTTGGCGAAGGTCGACTGGCTGAAGGCGTCCGAACCGCCGCTCGCCGGATCGCGCACCCAGGCCAGCTTCGCGTTGCCCGCCGACACCGCCCGGCTGAGGGTCGTGCAGTGCCCGCCGTCGCGCTGGATGATCGGGATGCTGCCGAAGTAGCCCTCCACCGTGTAGCGGCCGTAGCAGGCCATCACCAGCCCACCACCGAGCATGACCCCGGCCATGTCCTCGAGCGCGGGCGCATAGTTGTTGCCCGCCACGTAGCTCGAGGCCACGAACTCCGGGTGCCCGTAGAGCCAGCTCTTGACCCCTTCGAAGGCGTCGCTCGGCCCCGTGCCCCCAGTCGTGTTGGTGTTCATGAACTGACCCATCTGCAAGAGGGCCAGGCCCGCGGGCAGGTACTGGGACTGCAGTTGCCAGTCGGCGTTGCCCGGCTTGAGGCTCGGGAACCCGTGGGTCGCCGCGTAGGCCATGATGTTCATGGCGCTGGTCGGCACGCAGTAGGTCGTGCCATTGCCGGGCAGCCCGAAGGATCCCCCCCCGGACATCCGGACCTGGTCCAGGTCGGGAATCTCCGTCACCTGGACGTTGAAGTTGTCGGAGTCGATCCAGGCGAGGGTCACGAAATCCGCCAGCGCGGACGGCGCAGCGGCGAGCGGCGCGGCGAGCGCCAAGAGACAGGGACGAATCGGGGACATGGAATCCTCCACGGTTGCTGCGGTTGGCCTTCGCATCGGGCGAAGGGTTCCCCTGTGCAATCTGTGGGGAGCAGCGGACGTGTCAGGGAATCCCGCAATTCGAGGGACGGGCTCGAGGAGTTCGGAGCCGGCCGCGTCGGGCTCCAACCGAGCTGAGCTCGACCGGGGAGCCTCACGAAGTGACCCGCCATGGCATGATTCAACGCCGAATCGAGCGAAATGAGGACCCGCGCCATGACCGACCCGGCCCCCGCGCTCCAAGCGCCCCTGTGTTTCGTGCTGATGCCGTTCGGCGAGAAGCGCGATCCCGTTTCGGGTGTCACGATCGACTTCGACAAGGTCTACGACCTGGCCGTGCGGCCGGCGATCGTCGAGGCCCAGATGGAGCCGATCCGTGCCGACGAGGAGCGCACCGGGGGGATCATCCACCAGGCGATGTTCGAGCGGCTGATCCTGTGTGAGTACGCCGTGGCGGACCTGACCACGGCCAACGCCAACGTCTTCTACGAGTTGGGCATTCGCCACGCGGTGCGCCCGGCCACGACCCAGCCGATCTTCGCCACGCCGCCGCCCTTCGACGTCAACCTGCTGCGCGGCTTGCCCTACGACCTGGGTCCCGGAGGGCGCTTCACGGAGGCGGAGGCGGGGCCCATGCGCGCCGCGCTGGTCGCGAGGCTGAAGGAGTTGCGCCGCCTGCAACAGGAAGACGCCGCGTGCGACAGTCCGGTCTTCAGCCTGGTCGAGGGCTTTCGGCCCCAGGAGCTCGACCGCTCGAAGACCGACACCTTTCGCAAGCACGCGCGCTACGAAGTCGAGACCAAGGAAGAGCTTGCCGTGGCTCGCGACGCAGGGGACGTGGCGGCCCTCGACGCCATCCGCGATCGCTTGGCCATGGACTCCGTCGGCGCAGGGGTGGCGGTCGACCTGCTGCTCTCCTACCGCGCGATCGAGGCTCACGAACGCATGGTCGAGCTGTTCGCCGACCTCCCCATCGCCCTGCGCAGCACCGCGATGCTGCGCGAGCAGCTCGCTTTCGCCCTCAACCGGCTCGGACGACGGGACGAGGCCGAACGGCAACTGCTGACGGTCCTGAGACAGCACGGGCCGAGTTCGGAGACCAACGGCCTCTTGGGGCGAGTCCTGAAAGACCGCTGGCTGGACGAGCGGTCGCGGGGCGAGGCGGCCAAGGCCGCCGGTCTCCTGCGGCGGGCGATCGACACCTACGTCCAGGGCTACTTGGCCGATATCCGCGACGCCTATCCCGGCATCAACGCGCTGACCCTCTTGGAAGTCGAGGGCACTGAAGCGTCCCTCGCCCACAAGTCGAAGCTCCAGGGGGCCGTTGAGCTGGCCCTCGAACGGCGTCTCGCCAACGTCGATCCCGACTACTGGGACCAGGCCACTCGCCTCGAGCTGCGCGTGCTCGCAAAGGATCGGCACGGGGCGGACGAGGCGCTCCAATCTGCCTTGGCGACGACGCACGAGCCCTGGCAACCGAAGAGCACCGCCAAGAACCTGCAACTCATCGCCGAGGCCTGGCGCGACCGCAAGGTCGAGCACCGTTGGTTGGACGAGATCGTGGCAGCGCTCCTCGGCTGAGGGCGAAGCCTCCCCGCTACGCCGAGTTCAATCCGGCTGCCCGAACCACTCCTGGGTCGCCAGGAAGCGCGCCGTCTCCAGCGCCAGCGCGCGATTCCCCGCGTCGTCGTAGTGGCCGTCGAAGGGCACCAGGGGCAGCTCGCCGGTCGTCTTCACCAGCTCGCGCAGGTCGTCGCCCAGGGCGATGGTCGGAATCCCGCGCGCACTCGCGATCGCGATCGCGCGGGCGGTGACCGGGTCGGCGGGGTGGGCGTTCAGGACGGCGGCCGCGGGGGGAATCGTGACCATCGCGAAGCGGGCGCCGAGGCGTTCGCACTCCGCCTGGAACTGGGCCAGGTAGCCGTCGAGGCGCTCGACTTCCGCGAGGGCCGTCTCCATCCATGGGTAGGGGTCCTCGAAGCGGCGCAGCTCGTCGTTGACGACCATGATCAGCGCGCTGCCGCGCAGGAGCTGTTTGATGCGCCACTTCAACAGGGGCAGGCCCGACGGCGGATCGCCGATGTCGAATGCGATCGGGCCGCTGGCTGCGAGTCGCGCGGCGGTGGCGGGGACGTCGCGCTCGTCGACGTCGTTCCAGTACCAGAACAGCAGCACGAGGTCCGGCGCGACCTCGTCGCCCAGGTCGCGCAACAGGCCCAGCTCCTGGTGCGTCGCGTAGGCGCGCAGGCCGCCGTTGACGACGCTAACCGGCCGGCCGAGGCGCTCGGTCAGGATCTGCCGCAGGTGCGCGGGCAGGGTCTGGTCGTCGGCGACGCCCTGGCCGTAGACCAGGCTGTCGCCCAGGGCCAGCACGCGGTACTCGCCCGGAGCGCGCTCCCCCACCTCGGCCCCGCGCAGGCCGAGGGCGTTGACGCGCACCGGGTTCAAGTACGTGTAGTGCGTCTCGCCCGGCACCATCTCCCAGCCGCGCAGCTCGTTGGCCTGCACGCGCAGGATCGGCAGGCGCTCGGGCAGGGGCGCGCCGTGGGTCATGCGCGCCCAGATCTCGCCGGTGAAGACGCCGAGCACGAGCCCCACACAGACTGCCGCGACGCGGCGACGCCGGCGCGTGCGGGTCAGGGCGAGTTGGACGTCGGTCATGGGAGCGGGCGGCGCGATCGGCGACGGGAGGCAGACTCTAAGCACCCCACCCGGCGCTGTCGCCTGCCCGCGGGGCTATCCTCCCTGCCTTGGACCTGCGAGCGATCCACCACGACGAGGTCGACTCGACCAGCGAGCGCGCCTTCGAGGCCCTGCGCCTGGGCACGGCGCGCAACGGCGACACGCACCTGGCCGCGAGCCAGAGCGCAGGTCGCGGGCGCCTGGGCCGGCGCTGGCACAGCGCGCCGGGCGAGGGGCTGTACCTGAGCGTCGTGCTCCTCCCACCCCCGCCCGGCCCGACGCAGCCCGCCGCCCTGACCATGGCCGCGGGGCTGGCGGTGCTCGAGGTCGCGCGCGGCTTCGGCCTGCGCGGGGCGCGGCTCAAGTGGCCCAACGACGTGCTCGTCCACGGCGCGAAGCTGGCCGGGATCCTGGTCGAGTCCCGCGGCTACGACCGCGCGGCGCCGCACTTCGTGGTGGGCGTCGGGCTCAACGTGGCCCAGCGCGAGTTCCCGGCGGAACTGCTCGCGGAGCGCCCGGCGACCAGCCTGGCCCTGGAGGGCGCCGCGCCGCCCCTGGCCGCGGTCGAAGCCGCCCTCTTGGGGTCCCTGGGCAGACGCCTGGCCCAGGGCCTGCGCGACGACCCGCGCCTGTGCGTGGAGTTCGAAGCGGCGCTGGAGCTGCTCGGGGCCGAGGTCGCCGTGCACTGCGGGGACGAGCGCCACCTCGGACGCCTGGCCGGGATCGACCTCGTGGACGGGGTCACGATCGACACCGGCGCGGGCGCGCGCTCCTTCGACCTGGCCTGGGTCAGCGCCGTCGAGCGCGCGGGATCTTGAGGTCGACCGTCCCGACGCGGCGAGACCCTGCGTAGCTTGCTGCCGTGGGGATCGGTCGACACACCACCGAGCTGCGCCGCCTGCTGGCGGAGAAGTGGCGCCAACTCCCCGAAGCCGCGCGCACGCCCCAGCAACTGGCCGGGCGCGGGGGTGTCGGCTGCGGCGCGACCCACGGCGTGCAGGAGCGCTGCGACCTGGCCTGTACCAGCTGCTACCTGACCGACATCGCCAACCGCACGCCGCCCCTGCCCTTCGCGGAGGTCGACGCGCAGCTCGCCGCCCTGCGCGCGCACCTGGGTCCGGGGGGCAAGGTCCAACTCACGGCGGGCGAGGTGACCCTGCTGCCCCTGGCGGAGCTGGGGCGCATCGTCGAGCGGGCGATCGAGCTCGAGCTGGACCCGATGTTGATGACCAACGGGCGGCGCCTGCTGCGCGAGCCCGACTACTTCGAAGCGCTCGTGCGCGACCACGGCCTGCGTAAGGTGAGCTTCCACGTGGACCTGACCCAGCGCGGCCGACCCGAGGTCGCGCGGGCCGCGGGCGAGCGCGACCTCGATCCCCTGCGCCTCGAGTGCGCCGAGCTGATCCGCAGCGTCCGGCGTCGCACCGGCGCCGCGCTGCACGGGGCGATGACGGTGACGGTCACGCCGCGCAACCTGGACCAGGTGCCGGATGTGGTCGAGTTCGCGCGGCGCAACGCCGACGCCTTCCGCATCGTCAGCTTCCAACCGGCGGCCGAGGTCGGGCGCACCGAGGACGCGCGCGCCCTGGACCACGGTGCGCCGTCGATGGACGAGCTGTGGGAGCGCGTCTGCGCGCCCTACGGGCGGCTGCTCGAGCGCCACGCCCTGCACTTCGGGCATCCCGAGTGCAACGTGACCGTGCCCGTGGTCTCGGTCACCGCAGGCGACGAGGCCTTCGGCTTCGAGGTCGTGCGCGCGGGCTCCGTGCGCGATGCGCGGGGCTTCGCCGCGATGTTGCAGGCCCTGGCGGACCACGCCGATTCGCCGCGGCCCGACCGCTTCCGCGCGGGTTGGCTGGCCCTGCGGCTGCTCGCGCGCCCGTCACTCGGCCTCGCGACCCTCGGGATGATGGCCCGCCGCGCGGTCCAGGAGCGCCGCGCCCTCGGCCGCATCCTCAGCTCCCTCGTGCGCGGCCGCCGGGTGCGCGTGCAGCCCCAACTCTTCGTGATCCACCGCTTCATGGACGCGGACGAGCTGGCCACGCCCCTAGGTCGCGAACGCCTCGAGGCCTGCGTGTTCCGCGTGGCCGTCGACGGCGAGCTGGTCTCCATGTGCGAGCTGAACGCCAGCGGGCTGCGCGAGGAGCTCAACCGCCGGGCGGGGGCTCGGCCGGCGCGCAGCGCATCGTGAGGCCTCGACCACGAGCCTCGCGCACGACTCAACCCGAGATCGGCGCGCCGGGGACCGGGTACCGCTCGAGGTCGCGGTCGTTGAGGCGCCAGTCGTAGGGCACGAAGCGCAGCTCGTAGTCGGCGGCACGGCCGCGCAGTTCTTCCGCGAGTTGCTCGGGGGCGTATCTCGCGGCGTACTCGACCAGGGGCGCGACGCCGTCCGGAACCTCGCCCAACTCCGCCGTGAAGTCCTCCGCGTACCACTCGAGGATCTGCGACAGCCACACCACGCCGGCCTCGTGGTCCACGGTCAGGTTGCGAGGCTCGGCAAAGAAGCGGCGCGCCTCGCGGTCGAGCTGCGCGTCGAGCGTCTCCGCTCGGAAGGGCTCGCGCGGCAGGCGCGGGCAACCGGCCGAGGCGCAGTTGAGCGCGAAGTGGGCGCGGGCCTCGCCGAAGCGCTCGCGGATCACCTTGTTCTCGAAGCTGTAGAGGTCGAATGCCTCGCCGCCGAAGACTTGCTTGCGGAAGTAGAAGAAGCCCGCCGTGTCGCGCAGGAAGAACAGGTACCAGGGCGGCCCCAGGTCGGCGACGGAGTCGAGCGGGTAGAGCCGCGTGACCGAGACCAGGATCGCGGCGTTGTAGGCGTTGATCCAGTAGGCCAACTGCTCGTCGCGAGAGGGGAAGAGTTGCGGGTCGCTGTCGGGGCTGACCGCGGCGATCTGGGCGTAGAAGGTCTCGAGGGCCACCGCATCGGTCTTGAGCCCTGCGTAGTCCACGTTGCCGCCCTCGTCGACTCGGGCGTCGAGGACCCGGGCGAGCAGACTGGGATCGGGCACCGCTGCTGGCTGAGTCGGAGCGAGCGCCGGCAGCGGCGCGACCAGGGTCTTGCAGCCACCCAAGGCCAGCACGGCGCCGAGTCCCGAGAGGACCAGGGCTCCCAGGAGGATGCGGTTCGTCGACTTGGCGTGGGTCATGGTCAGCGGTTGGGATCCGTCGCGGAGTGGCTCGGTCGCCGGGTGTGCCCCGTTGCGGACTCGGGCCGTCCGCTCCCCGGGCGGGCCGTACCGCGCAGACTACGGCCCTGCCGCCCCGCTGGGACGCACCCATCCGATCCGGCGCCGCGGACCGGCCCGGCCGTATACTCCTTGCCCCCAACTCGCCGCGTCCCACACAGACCCATGCCCCGTTCCTTCGACCGCTCCCCGGGCGACATGCGCCCGATCGAGTTCCAGCGTCACTTCGTGCGCAATGCCCCCGGCTCCGTGCTGGTCTCCTTCGGTCACACCAAGGTGCTGTGCACGGCGATCTGGACGGACGGCGTGCCGAACTTCCTGCAGGGCAAGGGGCAGGGCTGGATGACGGCCGAGTACGCGATGCTGCCGGCCTCGACCAACACCCGCAAGCAACGCGATCGGGCCGGGCGCGTCGACGGGCGCTCGGTCGAGATCCAACGGTTGATCGGGCGCTCGCTGCGCGCGGTGATCGACCTGAAGAAGATGACCGAGCGCACGATCTGGATCGACTGCGACGTGATCCAGGCCGACGGCGGCACGCGCACCGCGTCGATCACCGGCGCCTGGCTGGCCCTGCACGACTGCCTGACCGCGATGCAAGCCAAGCGCCTCTTGCGTGAGTGGCCCCTGCGCTGCCAGCTCGCCGCGGTCTCGGTGGGCGTGGTCGGCGGCGAGGTGCTGTGCGACCTCGACTACTCCGAGGACAGCCAGGCCGACGTGGACATGAACCTGGTGATCACCAGCGAGCAGGAGTTCGTCGAGGTCCAGGGCGCGGCGGAGGGCCGGACCTTCACCCACAGCCAGCTCAAGCAGATGCTGGACGCGGGGGACGTGGGCGCCCAGCAGATCTTCGCCGCCCAGCGCGAGGCCCTCGAGGGCTGAGCACTCCACCGCCGGGCCCCGGTCGTAGGCGTTCGTACGGTGCCAGGCACAAAACCGCCGCCCACCCAGGGCAGGGCAGCCGCCGTTGGCGGCTGCCCCGCCCTGGGTAGGCGGCGGTTTTGTGCCTGGCACCGTACGAACGCCTACGACCCCCGCGGTGCGACCATCCGCTGGTGGGCGGCGCCCTCGTATACTGCCGGGCCTTTTTCTCGAGGGACCGACCTCCCGAACCATGCCCTCCGCCCCCCTTCGAATCCTCCTCGCCAGCGGCAATGCCAAGAAGCTGGGCGAGCTGCGCGCGCTCCTGGCTCCCTCGGGGCTGGACGTCGTCGCGCCGTCGGACGTGGGCGGCCTGCCCGAGGTGATCGAGGACGGCGCTACCTTCGAGGCCAACGCCGCCAAGAAGGCGCGCAGCGGCGCCCTGGCCTCGGGCCTGCCCTGCCTGGCCGATGATTCTGGCCTGTGCGTGGACGCCCTCGGCGGCGCTCCGGGGGTCCACTCGGCGCGCTTCGCGGCCGACGAGACGAGCGCCGAGACGAACGGCAACGCCAGCGACGCCGAGAACAACGCCAAGCTCCTGCGCGAGCTCGAGGGACTGACCCCCGAGCAGCGCGGCGCCTGCTTCGTCTGCGTGCTCTGCCTGGCGGACGCGGCCGGTGAGGTCATCGCCACCTTCCGCGGCGAGGCCCCCGGGCGCATCCTCGCGGCTGCCGTCGGCAGTGGCGGCTTCGGCTACGACCCGTTGTTCGCACCGGTGTTCGAGCCGCTGCTCGATCCCGGTTCCGAATCGAACCGCGCCCCGGCCCGCACCTTCGCCCAACTCAGCCCGACCGAGAAGGCCGCCGTCGGCCACCGCGGACGCGCCCTGGCCCAACTCCGCGCCGCCCTGCCCGACCTCCTCCCCCGCCTGATCGTGCAGGCTCACTGATCGCTCCGGCGACTGCAGCACCGTGGACCCCAAACACATCCGCAACTTCTCGATCATCGCGCACATCGACCACGGCAAATCGACCCTGGCCGATCGCATGCTCGAGATCACCGGCACCATCGACAAGCGGCGCATGCGCGACCGCCTGCTCGACGACATGGACCTCGAGCGCGAGCGCGGGATCACGATCAAGGCCCGCGCCGTGACCATCTACCACGTGAAGGATGGCGAGAAGTACCAGCTCAACCTGATCGACACGCCGGGGCACGTGGACTTCAACTACGAGGTCGAGAAGAGCCTGCAAGCCTGCGAAGGCGCGCTCCTGCTCGTGGACGCCTCCCAGGGGGTCGAAGCCCAGACCGTGGCCAACGCCTACCTGGCGATCGAAGCCAACCTGGAGATCATCCCGGTCCTGAACAAGATCGACCTGCCCCACGCGCGGCCGGACGAGATCGCCGAGGAGATCGAGAACAGCCTCGGTCTCGACGGCACCAACGCCCTGGCCGTCTCGGCCAAGACCGGCGCCGGGGTCTCCGAAGTGCTCGACGCCCTGGTCGAACAGGTGCCCGCGCCCACCGGCGATCCGGCGGCGCCCCTGCGCGCGCTGATCTTCGACGCGGTCTACGACGAGTTCCGCGGCATCATCGTCTACCTGCGAGTCTTCGACGGCACGATCCGCGAGAAGGAACGCATCCGGATGATGAGCGCCGGCAAGGTCTTCGAAGCCCTCGAGGTCGGCCGCTTCAATCCCAAGATGGACCGCTCCGGCGCCCTCGGCGCGGGCGAGGTGGGCTACTTCATCTCGAACATCAAGACCCTGGGCGACGTCGCCGTCGGGGACACGTTGACCCTCGACAAGGGCCCCGTGGTGAAGCCACTGCCCGGCTACCGGCCGGCGGTGCACATGGTCTACGCCGACTTCTACCCGACCAACAACGGCGACTTCGAGGAGCTGCGCGAGGCGCTCTCGACGCTCAAGCTGTCGGACTCCGCCTTGGACTTCGCGCCGGTGACCTCGGACGCCCTGGGCTTCGGTTTCCGTTGCGGCTTCTTGGGTCTGCTCCACATGGAGATCGTGCAGCAGCGCCTGGAGCGCGAGCACGACCTGGACCTGATCCAGACCGCGCCCACGGTGACCTACCGGATCGTCAACCACGACGGCTCCGAGCGCGAGATCCACAGCCCCGGCCAGCTCCCCGACCCCGACAAGTTCGAGTCGATCCTCGAACCCATCGCGCGGGTCTCGATCATGGTCCCGGCCGAGTACATCGGCACGGTGATGCAGATCGCGATCGAGCACCGCGGCGTGTACGTGCGCCAGGAGTACGTCAGCGCCACGCGGGTGCAGCTCACCTACGACATCCCGATGGCCGAAATCATCTACGACTTCTACGACAAGCTGAAGTCGTCGACGCGTGGCTACGGGACCATGAACTACGAGCTGCTCGACTTCCAGGCGGGCGACCTCGTCAAGCTGCGGGTGCTGGTGAACAGCGCCGACGTCGACGCCCTGTCGTCGATCTGCCACAAGGACCAGGCCGACTACCGCGGGCGCCAGACGATCAAGAAGCTGCGCAAGGAGATCCCGCGGCACATGTTCGAGGTGCCCCTGCAGGCCGCGGTCGGCGGGCGCATCATCGCCCGCGAGACGATCCGCGCCATGCGTAAGGACGTCACGGCCAAGTGCTACGGCGGCGACATCACCAGGAAGCGCAAGCTGCTCGAGAAGCAGAAGGCCGGCAAGCGCCGGATGCGCTCGGTGGGCAACGTCGACATCCCCCAAAAGGCCTTCCTGGCGGTCCTGGGCGACAAGGAGTAGGGTCCGCCCCCACGCTGGCTGTTCGGGCCCCGTAGTGCCCCGGTCCGCCGATCCACCGCGCCCTGCATCCCGTGACGAGCCCCGAGAGCACCAGCCCGCCGCCGCCCCCGCCGCCCCGTTCGCCGGTGCCGGTTCCGCCTCCCCCCGGGGGCGCGGTGCCCAAGGCCCCCGCGGCGCCGCCCGGGGCTGCGACCGGCCCGAAGGACAAGCGCCGCCGCTCCGCCGCCAAGGCCGAGCCCGGGGTCAAGACGCCCTGGCGCGACAACCTCGAGGCCGGGGTCATGGCGATCCTCCTGGCCCTGTTCCTGAAGGCCTTCCTGGTCGAGGCCTACAAGATCCCCTCGGGTTCGATGCAGCCGACCCTGATGGGGATGCCCTCGCCGGGCGACATCGTCGTGCGGCGCGCCGGCGAAGAGCCGCTCGAGGTCAAGGACCGCATCCTCGTCGACAAGTTCTCCTACAAGCTGCGCGACCCGAAGCGCTGGGAGGTGGCGGTCTTCCGCTACCCGCTCAAGCGCACCCAGAACTTCGTCAAGCGCCTGGTGGGCCTGCCCGGCGACCGCCTGCGGATCGAAGGCGGCGACCTGTGGACCTTCGACCGCGAGTCCGGCCAGTGGAGCGTCGAGCGACGCCCCCCCGGCGTGCAGGCGTCCCAGTGGCGCGCGGTCGACATGGACGACTCCGACATGCCCCTGTGGCGGCAGGTCAGCGGCGACGGCTGGTTGATCGACGGACGCGACGTGACCGCCACGGGCGACGGCGCGATCCAGTACGGCGACGGGTCGTCGATCGTGGACCGCTACTACGACGGCTACCCCGACGCGATCCGCTCCAAGCTCCCCGCTCGCCATCCGAACAAGGAGCGCCTGCATCCGGTCGGTGACCTGCGCCTGGCGGGCACGGTGCGCGCGACCGAGGGCACCGAGTCGGTCACGGTGGTGCTGAGCGAGGGCCAGCGGCGCTACACCTTCACCCTGCCCGGCCCCGCCGCGGCCGCGGACCAGCTCGCCTCGATCGAGGTCGACCCCGTCACCGCCGCCGCGAGCGTCGACCAGATCGGGATTGCGGGGCCGCGGCTCGAGGCCGGCCGGCGCCTGCGCTTCGAGGTCGAGAACCTCGACGACCGGCTGACCATGCGGCTCGACGGCGAGGTCGTGGCCTCCCTGGACGTCCTCGCGGTGCGCGACGACCAGACCTCGCGGGTCATGCTCCACGCCCGCGGAACCGGAGCCGAGTTCGGCGACCTGCGCCTCTTCCGCGACATCTACTACTTCGCCGACCACCAGCGCGAGTTCGAGATCCCGGAGGGTTGCTACTTCGCCATGGGCGACAACACCCTCGACTCGAGCGACTCGCGCGAGTGGATGCGCGCCCGCTACCAGGCGCGGGGCGGCGACGACGGCGAGACGTTGGTGTTCGAAGGCAACCAACGCGAGGGCGAGAACCCCAGCCGGCCCCTGCGCGATCCGGCCCTGGGCGAGGTCGTGCGCTTCACCGACGAGTGGGGCAACAACCACCTGCTGCAGACCAAGCCCGGGCTGCAAGCGGAGCTGCCCGATTGGCTGGTGCCGGTCACCAACCTGGGCGGCGAGCGCTCGCCCTTCATCGACCGCGAGCTGATCGTCGGGCGCGCCCTGGCGGTCTTCTGGCCCCTGGCGCCGCACAAGGGCATCTACCGCCTGCGCTGGGTGCGGTAGCTCGCGGCCGTCGCACGCCTCGCCGCGCCGCTGCACCGCCCCTGCGGCTCCTCGGCGCGACGAGGCGTGCGGGCCCGGATCAGAAGATCCAGGCTGGAGCGCAACCCGCGGTCAGCAGCGGCGTCCCCGCCGGGTCGAGTTGCAGGCCCTGCAGCCAGACCTGGAGGTTGGCGGGACCGCCGACCAGGTTGAAGCCCAGCTCGACGCTGCCGCTGGCCGGCGTGGCCCCCAGGGGACCGACGAAGGTCGGCGCGCCGACGCAGGCCAGGGGCGACGGCGCGGGCAGGGCGGCGAAGCCGGGGCAGGCGTGCAGCAGGCTCCACAGGAGCCAGTTCTGCACCGCCGCGGGCGTGCGCATCGAGACGAAGAAGTCGGCCGCGAAGACCGGCGCGGGGCCGAAGGTCTGGAACTCGGTCCCACGCGGCCACTGGTTGCGGGCGTGGATCGGTGCCGTCGACCCGAAGGCCCACAGCTCGGCGGCGCCGGCGTCGACGAAGCAGGCCACGTTCTCGTCCTGCAAGGGCCCCACGGCCGGGGGCAGGGGCACGGCGGCGGGCACCGGGTCGACGCTCTCGCGCTGGACGCTGAAGCAGGAAAGGCTGCCACCGTTCAGAACAGTCAGGTTGCGACTGGAGCTCACGCTCGCCCCCGCGCCAGCCAGATGGGGTCCGTCGAAGCGGTTGCAGCCCTCTTCGAACAACCACACGCCGCCGCCCGCGTCTTGCAACGCGATCACTGAGCCGGCGCTGTTCGTCGAGACGATCGGGCCGGTCGCCGCGGAGACCCATGTGTTGTGCCGGGTGGCGTAGCCGAGTTGCACGCCCAGGGCCGAGCTGTCGACGATCGCGGCGACCGCGTCGTCGATCACGATCGAGGCCGTGGTCGCTACCGGCGCGGGCGGAGCCCAAGCGCTCTGGGCCGGCGAGAACATCCGCAGGTCGCTGCCGTCGAGCACGGCGCTCAGGTGGTCCGCCGGACCCATGTAGACCGGGCCCGCGACGGCCAGCACCTGGGGCACGAAGACCCCCTGGGACAGGCCGCTGAAGCCGCGCAGTTGCCCGCCCCCGTCGTGGAGCACGAGGCTGTCCTCGCCCATCCCGAGCAGACCGAAGGCGGGAGCAGCCGTGGCCCACAGGCCGGGCCTGGCACCGAAGGCCTGCTGGCCGTTCACGGCCGCGCCTTCCTCGACATAGAGCAGGTTGTCACCGGTCGAGAGGGTCACCGGCGCCATGGCGAGGCGCACGACCGGATTGGTGACGAAGGCGCCGGTGTAGGCGCTGTAGCCCACGTCGCGCACGTTGGCGACGCCCGGCCCCGGCGTGGTGAAGTGCAGCACGTTGTGGTCCAGGGTCGTCACGCTCGCGGCGTGGCGCGGCGGCGACAGGGTCCAGGCGCCGAGGGCCCCGCTGAAGGCGGCGACGCGCGGGGCACCGGCGGCTGAGACGTCGGCGGCGAGCACGTTGCCGTCCGCCGAGGGCGGCGCCGAGTTCGCAACCGGTTGAGCGACCCAGGCGCCGCGACGGGCCGCGAAGCCCAGGAGATTCCCCGCGTCGCGGATTCCGAGCACGAAGCGGCTCGTGGCCACGTTGCCCGCGCCGACCGCTGCGACGGCCAGGGGCGTGCTGGCCCAGGTCCCCGTCTGGGCGCTGTAGCCGTGGGCGACCAGGCCCGCGGCGGTCTGCTCGATCACCAGGGCCACGTCGTCCTCGACGGCGACCAGCACCAGGGGACCCGCGGCGGGGGCAGGCATCGTGCGGTCCAGGCGGGCGCTGTAGCCCAACACCTGGCCCGACGGCGTGCGGAAGAGCGTCGTCCAATCACCCACGCCCAGGATCGTCGACCCGCTCGGGCCGATCTTGTTCCAGCCCTGGGCGAAGGCGCTGAAGGCCAGGAGGTCGCCGCCGTCGTCGTGGACGACCTGGAAGCCGCCCGTGAGGATCGGCGCGGCCGGGTTGTAGGCGGCGGGGCTCCACTGGGCGGGGGCCGGAGCGGCCCAGGCGAGCAGGGCGAGTCCCGCGGCGAGGCCGGGGGCGAGTTGTCGCAGTCGTTGCATGGTGGTGTTCCGTTGCTCGAGGACGGATCAGCCCGTCCAGGTGCGCCGGGGAGAGCCCCCCGACGGCGGATCGCACGCGCCTTGTTCGAAACTCGGGTTCCACCTCTGCCCCCGGACGAATCCCGCCCTCTATCCGTGCGACTCGCCCCGCGAGGGCTCTCACCCGGACAGCGCGGAACCTTGTCCGCGCCGCCTCCTGGCGCCATCGGGGCCGCGCGCCAGAATGGAAGGTCCTGACCCTGACCGCGCCCGACGCCCCCCTACCGGAGACCGAATCGTGAAATTGCTGCTGACGGCACTGGCCCTCGCGGGGGCCGCGACCACCGCGACCGCACAAGCCCAGTTGACTTGGAGCCAGGGCGTGCTCGACGGCTACTGGGAGCAGCAGCTCGAGTGGCCGGCAGGGCCCGCCGGTCCCCTGTGGTTCTTCCTGCCTTCGCTGAACGCGGGGCCGACGCCCCTGTCCCTGTTGGATCCGACCGATCCGCGCGAGCTGCAGATCGGCCTGGACCTGTACCCGCTCTTGCTCCAGGAGGGCCCGCTGATCGGCCAGGGCACGAGCCTCGCCCTGGGCCTGCCCGCGGTTCCGGCCCTGGTCGGCTCCACGCTCCACGCCCAGTTCTTCACCGTCCCCGGCGCGACGACGGTGGTCGACCAGGTCTCGAACCCCGTTCGCAATCGGCTCACCTCCCCGGGTGAGACGTGGTTGGCGCCGGGAGAGGTGATCAAGCCGCGT
Organism: Engelhardtia mirabilis; assembly: GCA_007751255.1. Lineage (GTDB taxonomy): Bacteria > Planctomycetota > UBA1135 > UBA1135 > Engelhardtia > Engelhardtia mirabilis. Next base: position 1,022,905 of record CP036296.1, on the reverse strand, counting down.
CGCGAGCACTCCTTGACGCCCCTGGCCGACGGGCGAGTACTGGTCTTCGGTGGCGATAGCCCGGCGGGCGGCGCGGTGTTGCAGGTCGAGGTCTACGACCCGCAGATGCAGGGCTTCGAGCCGGCCGGCTCGAGTATCGTCCCGCGCACGCGCCACGCTGCGGTGCAACTCGCGAGCGGCAAGGTGTTGATCGTCGGCGGTGTCGGTGCCGGCGGCACGGCGCTCTCCAGCTGCCAGCTGTACGACCCAGCGACCGGAACCACCGCTCCGGCGGCCAGCATGTCGGTGCCGCGGGTGTTCCACGCGCTGGTGCGCCTGGGCGACGGGCGGGTGTTGGTCGCCGGAGGCTCGATGACCTTTACGGGTGGCGATCCGATCGGCTATCCAGCCGTGTTCTCGGGGCCCATGGCCAGCTCGATCGAGGTCTACGACCCCGTCGGCAACAGTTGGTCCACGCCGGCTAGCTTCCCCACCGGGCGCATGGGGATGGCCGCCACGCTGCAGGCGAATGGAAAGGTGCTGCTGACCGGCGGCGTCGCCAAGACCGGCCCCTCCGGCGCCGCCACCACCGCCCGCACCTTCATCTTCGATCCGAACGGCGACACGCTCGAGAACGGGGTCGACCTGCCCAAGCCCCTGGCCCTGCACTTGCAGATCACCACGGCGAGCGGCAAGACCCTGGTCACGGGCGGAGGCCGGTTCAAGTTCAGTCCGGTCGCCTACACGGGCTCGAAGTCGACCTTCCTGATCGGGCCCCAGGAGTCGAGCTGGGCGATCGCGCCCGACCTCAACAACCTCGTCGCGTGCACCGACATCGTCTGCGTGCCGAAGCCGCCCGACAAGCGCCTGCGCGTCCCGGTCGGCGTGCCCGACCAATCCGGCCCCATCTGGGACTGGGGCGCCGGTGACATCTCCTACTTCGCCGGCGGCGGCGCGGGGAGCATCGCCTTCGTGGGCGGTTCGAGCGTGGTGACGCCGAACTCGACCTACCTGCGAATCTTCGACACCTTCAGCGCCTGGGACGAGCCGGCGGTGCAGATCTTCACCCGGCCCGGCAGTCGCTTCGCAGCCACCGATGAGGGCCGCCGGCTGTTGGTCGTCGGCGCGCCGCTCGACGCCCCCGGCAACGGGGCCAGCGCCGAGCTGTTGACGCTGCCCTGATCGGCGCGCTCGGACCCCGGTCGGTGCAAGGGACGGGGAGCGGCGCCGCGAGGCCCGATCGGGGCGAGGGGCGCGGACCGGGGCGCAGCGTCGCGGTCGATGTCGAGGTCAGCGATCAACGCGCGAGGGCGCGGGCGACGCGCAGGCCGCGCTCGGGCTTGGCGTCGTCAATCCCCGCGCGCGAGCGCATGGTCACGCGCACCAGGCGTTCGCTGATCTCCGGTCGCAGGTCGTCCCAAGAGTTGAAGCCCACGCCGCCGCGCACCGCTCGGGTGACCGATCCGGCTGGGGTGGCGCGGTGTCCGGCGCCGTCGAGGGCGGGCTCGCGGTAGTCGAAGGTGTCGCCGTCGCACCACTCGGCCGCGTTGCCCAGGGCGTGGACCAGTCCGTAGGGGTTCGGCGCCCCGTCGTCGATGGGCGAGGGCTCGGGACCGACCACGCGCTCGAACTCGAAGATCGGCTCGAGCTCGTCGCCCCACCAGAAGCGGGTCAGGCTGCCGCCGCGGGCTGCGTGCTCCCACTGCACCTCGGTCGGCAGGGCCAGGCCGTGTTCGGCCAGATGCTTGGCCGCCTCGCTCCAGCGCACGCCGGTGACGGGCAGCACGGGGCCCCGCGCGGCGGCCGCGCCCAGGGGTCCCATGGCGAGCAGCTCCCATTGGCGCTGCGACAGCTCCCACTTGCCGATGAAGTAGGGGTCGAGGTCGTCCGTGCGACGGGGCGACTCGGCGCCGTAGGCCAGGGCATCGACGGCGGGGTCGACTCCAAAGGTCGCAGGCCCGCCGGGCAGCAACAGGAGCACGCAGCCCGTCTCGGCGCGCACCTCGAAGCGGCCGTCCACAGCGCGCGTGGGCGCCGCGCCGCTGCGCGCCACGAGGAAGGCCGGCAACCCGCCGTCGGGATCGACGCCCAGGGGAATGAGGCCGATCTGGGGCTCGAGTTCCACGCCGGCGAAGCGCGGGTCCGCTCGCAGGTCCGCCGCCGCGCGCTCCCAGGCCGCCGCCTCGCTATCGATCGTTGTGCGCTCGAGGGCCTCGATCCACTGCAGGCGCTCGCGCGCCCGCGCGAGCTCGCCCGCCGGCTCGACGAAGGCGCCCAGCTCCGCCACCAAGTCGCGCAGGCGCTGGTGCTCGAAGGCGCGATCGGCGTTGGCGAAGGTCGGCCGGCCCTGGTCGTCGCGCGCCTCCTGGGCCGCGGCCGCGCGCCCATCGACCGCCGCCAGTGCCGCACGGTGACCGTCCAGTCGCGCCCCCAGCGCCTCGGCGTCGCGCAACCAACGTGCGAGCCCCGGGCCGTCCTCGGGCAGGGCCCCGCCCAACTGCTCGAGTTCCACCCGCACGCCGCGCAGGAGCTGCAGGTCCGCCAGCCTCCCGCGCCGCGCCTCGCCCGTGGCGAAGGTGATCACGTTCCAAGCGACGCCCACCGCCACCGCGAGCAGCACCGCCCCGACGGCAACCGAGAAGCGTCGGTTGCGCGCGACCCACTTGCGAAGAACCGTCCATAACCCGGTCCCGTGGGCCCGCACCGCGCGCCCCTCCAACCAGGCCCGCAAGTCTTCGGTCAGCTCGCCCATGTCCGCGTAGCGCGCCGCCGGATCGCGGTCCATGGCCCGCTCCGCGATCGCCCGCAACTCCACCGGCGCCCGCTTCGCCGCCGAAACCAAAGTTGCCGGCGGCCCCGCCTCGACGCGGTCCAACAGAGCCAAGGGTTCCAACGCTCCCAACTCCGCGTAGGGCGCCCGCCCCGCGAGCAGGTGGTAGAGCACCGCCCCCGCCGCATACACATCACTTCGCGGCCCCACCAGCGCCATCTCTCCGCGCGCCTGCTCCGGCGGCATGTAGGCCGGCGTGCCCAGGACCTCGCCCTCGAGCGTGCGCTGCGCTGCGGGCGAAGCGCCTTGCGACGCGGGCAAGGGGCCACGCACGGCGGAGGAAGAGGGCTGCTCTCCGCCAGCGGAAGATTCGATCGAGGGTGAAACCTCGGGCGATTGCGCCGGTCCACGGGGGTGGAGGGGCGGGGGCTGGTGGGCCACGGTGGCAACCGCCGACAGGTCCCGAGCAAGGCCCCAATCCATCACGTAGGTCTCCCCGAAGGGCCCGACCATCACGTTCGTCGGCTTCAGGTCCCGGTGCACGACTCCGCGGCTGTGGGCGAAGGCCAAGGCCTCGCAGGCCCGCAGCAGGTGCGACACGGCCCGCGCCAGGGTCCAGTCCGGGTCCGAGCCATGCACGCGGTCGATGACCTCGTGGAAGGTCAGGCCCGCGACCTTGGCCAGGGTGAAGTAGGCGCGACCGGCGGCGTCGGTGCCGAGCTCGTGCACCGGCACGATGCCGGGGTGTTGCAGCCGGCCGGTGATACGTGCTTCGTCGGCGAAGCGCCGCGAGCGCGACGAGCTGCGCGGGGCCGCGCCGCGCAGGACCTTCATGGCCAAGTTGCGTTCGAGGTCGCGGTCGAAGACCTCGTAGACCACGCCCATGCCGCCCTGTCCCAGCTCGCCGAGGATGTCGTAGCGAGTCGCCTCGGTGTCCATGGGCGCGTCGGCCCCCTCGAGTGCCGCCTGCCCCAGTTCGGCGACGATCGCCGACCATGCGCGTTCGAGCTCGCGCAGCTCGCCCGCGCACTCCGGGTGGGCAGCGACCAACGCCTCGAAGTCCGCCGGCTCGCCGCGTTCGGTGGCGTCGAGGTGTTGCGCGAAGATCTCGTCGGCGGCCTCGCGCTCGGACCGACTGCCTTGGCCCCTTGTCACGACGCTCCACCGGCGCCGCTCTCGCGGGCCAGGGTGACCATGGCGCGGCTGTGGAACATGCGCGCGGCGCCCTCGCTGGGGAAGTCCAACAGGCGCGCGACCTCCGCCCAGGAGCGACCCTCGAGGCGCAGCTCGATCGCGCGCCGCTGCCTGTGCGGCAGGCGCTCGAGGGCGGCACGCGCGCGCCCGTGTTGTTCGTGCTCGGCCACCAACTCCGACGGCGTGGCCTCGGTCGAGCGATCGCCGGGCTCGGGCGGCGCGATGGCGTCGGGATCGAGCGAGCTCGCGCGCACCTCGCGGCCCGCGTCGCGCTTGGCCCGACGGTGGTACTTGGCCAGGTCGCGCAGGCGGTTCTCGACGATGCCGGCCAGCCAGGCAGTGAAGGCGGTCTCGTCGCGCAGCTCGAAGCGATCGAATCCGCGGATCGCCTCGGCCATGGCCTCCTGGGCGACGTCCAAGGACTCGTGGTGGCGGCGCAGGCCCTGACCCATGCGACGACGGACGATCGCGAGCACCCGCGGATAGAAGCGGGCGAAGAGGGCGTCCAGCGCAGCGCTGTCCCCCGCCTGCGCTCCGCGCACGAGGTTCAGGCTCTCGTCGAGGGCAGCCTCGGGACGGGGCTCGGGCGCGTCGGTCGAATCGGCCACGGTTCGCAAGATCCTAGCTCCCGTCAGGGGTGGGGATCGGCTGCCAGTGCGGTCAACTCGCTCGCTGGCGGGGCAGGGCGGAGCCCTCCGCCGCTCACGCGGCTTGACGCCCCATCGGGGACCGGACGCCTCACACTCGTTGCCACGCCGCGGGAGAGGCTGCCCAGTGGGCATGCTGGTCGCGGTGCTGGAGATCGATGGGCCCCCCTGGATCACCTCGGCCCGCGGCCAGTGCGGGCAAGGGGCTCGCAGGCGCCGTAGCGGGAGACGCGCACTGGCAGGACCGTCTCCCCTCGCCACGGACGACGATTCGTACCGGCAGGCGTTGCCGCCGAGTGGAGGTCCGCCCCCGAGTTTCAGTGGGACATGCCGGTCGTGGACCCTCGCGCCCACTCGATGCCGGTGGGCAACGGGCGACCCGTCTCGCAACGGTCCCGCGACCGGAGCGGAAACCCCGACCCGGCAGTCCTAAGTTGTGCCCATGGATCGCGAACTCGCATTGGTGACCGGGGCTTCGGCCGGTATCGGGACCCACTTGGCCCGCCTCTTCGCCGCCGATGGGTCGGACCTGGTCCTGGTGGCGCGGAGAGGGGAGCGCTTGGAGGCCCTGGCGCAGGATCTGCGCGCGGGACACGGCGTGCAGGTCCACGTGATCCCCTTCGACCTGGGCCGACCCCGGGCCGCGGAAGCGCTCGTCGCCGAGCTGGCCGCCCGTGGGCTCGAGGTCGACGTGCTGGTCAACAACGCCGGCTTCGGTGCGCGCGGACGCTTCACCGGGCAGGAGCCGGAGCTCCTGCGGGCGATGATCGACCTGAACGTGACCGAGCTCGTGGCCCTGACTCGCGCCCTGCTCCCCGCGATGGTCGCGCGCGGCCGTGGCGGCGTGGTCAACATCGCCTCGACCGCGGCCTTCCAAGCTGGGCCCTACATGTCGGTCTACTACGCGACCAAGGCCTTCGTGCTTTCGTTCACGGAAGGCCTGGCTGTGGAACTCGACAGCAGCGGCGTCACCGCCTGCTGTGTCTGCCCGGGAGCGACGCGCACCGAGTTCGCTGATGTCGCCGGCATGACCGACCTGAAACTGTTCGACCTGACGGCGATGGACGCGCGGAAGGTTGCGCGCATCGGCTACCGTGGCTTCCGGCGCGGACGCACGGTAGTGGTCACCGGACTGTCCAATTGGCTGGGCTCCATCGGCGCTCAGATCGCACCGCGGGTGCTCAGTCGGTGGCTCGTGGGGCGAATGCAGGCTCCCGAATGATCGGCACGGTCGCGACCGTGGGCGCGACCCCGAGGACCACTTCCAACTCGCCGGTCAGCCGCCCGCGCTCCAGCCAACGAATCCTGTAGGGCCCGACGGGGAGGGCCGGGAAGACGACGGATCGCGAGGTGGTCGTCGCCCGGCGCAGGGCCTCCGGCGGCGCGCCCTCGTCCGATCGGAGCAGTTCGCAGGTCCAGGAGCCACGGACTTGCTCGGGGCGTTCGACGATCAGCTTCGTGGGGACGTTCAACATCAGTCGCACCGGCTCGGGGTCGAGCCCCGGCGCCACTTGGGTCCGCGCGGCTGGCCAGGCCTCCGGCGCGCCGCCGATGAAGACCTCCAACTGGGTCGGCCCGCGCCGCAGGTCCACCACCCAGATGCCGACGCCAACGCGCCGCGCCGCCAGCTCGACCGCCCCGTCGGCGTGGTAGGCCCGCATCGAGGGGACGCCGTCGAAGGGTCCCCCGTCAGGACCGGCGCCGAGGGAGATCTCCACCGTGACCAAGTCCTCGTCCGGTGCAGGGCAGGGTAGCGGCGCGAACTCGAGCGCCTGGAATCGACCGCCAGCATCGAGGCCGATCCGGTCCGCAAGTGCGACAGTGGCCTCCATCCAGGGCGTGCCGTCCACCGAGTACTCGACGGACAGTCCGGTGGGTCGCAGGCGCTCTCGCCGCAGGTCGTACTCCAGTCGCCCCGAGTCGATCGGCAGGTCGAGCCAGCCCAAACGCGATTCGAAGCCGCCCTGTGGATCGGAGCGGGTGACGCGTCGCCGCACGGCCTCTCCGTCCTCGTCCGTGCCGATCAGCTCGACCGAGCGCACCTGCAAGTGCGGCGCACTACCGTCGGGTCGCGACTGAACGTGAATCAGGACCATCGGATCGCGATCCCTGGTCCCCACGATCAACCCGCCTTCCTCGTCCGCTCGCTCGATCCAGCTCGTCGCCATGTGGAGAGGATCGACGGGAAAGGCCAGCGGCGGATCTCCTGGGTCGAGACCACCGACGGTGAATCGCCCACTGTGGTCGGTTCGGGCGGCGACCAGGGCGCTGGGAACCCAACCGCGCCCGCTCAATTGCCAATGCAAGGCGGCCATTGAGATGGAGGAGTAACCTCGCCCCCGCGCGGAGAGGCGCTGGTCGACCGCGACCAGGACATCGGTGATCGGCACGCCGCGCGGGTCCAAGAGCGTCCCGGTCAACTCCTCTCCGCGGGGCATCTCGATTTCCCCGTTCCGCGCGACGAGACCGTCGATCGACTCCTGAAGCGACACGAAGCCCGCGGCGCGCACCGCCAGGGCCGGGCGGTGGGCAGGAGTCCAGGGCGGCGCCGCCCCCAAGTCGAAGTGGCCGTCGACATCGGTGACCGCGATGCGATTGTCGGTGAAGGGCACGTCGGTATTGCCGAGGGCTTCGAGGGCCACCCTGGCCACATCGTCGTCGGCGGAGACGTCCACGAGCTCGACCACGGCCTCCTCGATCAACTCGCCCTGGTGGATCACCACTCCGGAGATCGTCGGTGGCAGGATCGGCGCGAGCTCCAAGACGGAGTCGTCCGGGACGGCGGACGATCCGTCGGTGTCTCGCGCGGCTTCCGTATTGCCCGCCGTCGTCCGCTGCGTGCGCTCGCGTACCTCGGTCAGCGTCGTGACGGGATCCCTGCTCGGAGTCGGTGGCTGCTCTCCAGCGAGGGCGGAGTCGGCGCTCGTCCCGTCGTTCGAACGGGTAAACAGAAAGACTGCCACTGCCGCGGCAATGAGTACGGCGATCGAGGCAAGTTGCTTTTCGGTGCCAGGCACGATGGGTCCTCTACGGGTGCTTCGCGTCGAGCAGGACGAAGCTACTCGACCTTGGCCCGCTGCGCGGGCAGGATCGCGACGCGCTCCTCGACGGCGACCTTGCCACCCCCGCGACGAATGGTCCAGTCGCCGTGTGGCAGGAAGGGAACCACGGCCCGGCGCGCGGTGACCACGTGACGGACGACCAACGCGGGTGTGCCGTCGGCGCCTGGTGCCAGCAGTTCGAGCCACCACTCGCCGGTGGCGTCCGCGGGTCGATCGATCTCCAAGCTCGCAGGACGCCCGAGCACGAATGGCGGCGGGTCGGGATCCTCGGACTCGATCCAACGGACGGAAGCACTGAGCGGCCAACCTCCGCGCACGCTCCATTCGTGGATCATGAGCTGCCGCAGCCCGGGGCGCAGAGTGAGGGTGAGGTAACCCGAGCTGACCTTCTCCTTCGAGAAGCTCGGCTTGTCACCGAACCCGGTGGAAACGAGCAGCAGCACCTCATCCTCCACGGGCCGACCGATATCGTCGACGATCCGGATCTGCACCGCGGACGTCAGCTTGTCGTCGGCCTTGCGAGCACCCCAATCGACCGGCACCAGGGGCGACCCGTCGATCCAGGAGTGGCCCTTCCAGATCCCGTCCCACCGCCCGCCCACGGTTGCCTCGGCCCAGCCCATCCCTGCGGCTCGGATGGTGCGGACCGAACCGGAGTTTCGCACGTCTTCGAACTCGGGATCACCCAGATCGACGTCGATGTACTGACCGAAGGAGCGCAGCAACGGATGCTCGGTCGCCGACAAGCGGTCGGCGACGTCGTAGGTCGCACGCCTCCCCGAGCCGAACACGACCTCGATCGGTGCGATGGTCGTGGCGAGCTCCGACCCGATGGGCGCGAGGGATCCGAACAGGCACATGATGTGGCGGCGCTCGGTTTCGAGGACGAGGTCTCGGGTCCCCGCGGCGACCGACTGGGCCGTGGTCAGCCGCCAGCGCGGGTCGCGCGACTGAATGAACCACGAGCGCTCGGACAGGCCGCGCAGCTCGAAGTATCCGAACTCATCGGTGACCGTCCACTGCTCCAATGCTCCCGACGTGAGGTTGGCACGAATCGAATCGGCGTAGTTCGCGGCCCAGGTGGTCATGGAGACCACATCGCCCTCCATCCGCTCGGCCGCCGCCGCGACGCGCACACCGGACATGGGCTCGCCCGAAGGATGGACGAGCACGCCGCTGATCGACGAACCGTGGGTCATCACCACCTCGAGGCCGTCGGGGTCCGGATCGGCCAGGCTGAGTGGGCAGGACAGGGTCTGCGTCAGGTGTCCGAGAGCGGCCACCGTGAGGTTCACCGGCCCCGCGCCCCCGATCGCAAGGCCGAGGTCGAAGCGCCCCTGGGCGTCGGTGCTGATCGAGCCCAGCTCGAGCTCCGATTGCGCGCCAACGAAGCGGGTCCGCATGCGCGCGACGACGAGCGCGTCCGCGACCGGCCCGCCCGGACCGTGGACCGTTCCGTGCAGCCGAGCCGGAGCGATGCCAGGCAGGGTCACCAACGCGGCCGAGGCGACGGGAGGGGGCGGGACGCCGACCAGCTCTTCGATGACCAGCGTCTCGTCCGGCCCGTCGTCGGGAGCCTGGGCGGGAACCTCCACCGCCGCGAGCTGGGTGCTGTTCGGTTCCGCCATCGACGGCAGAGCCGCCGCGGGAACCGCACTGTCGCCGGGCGCACTGGGATCCCGCAGCACGATCGTCGCCACCAGGCCCACGAGCAACAGGCAGAGCACGGCCACGCCACCAGTCACCTTGAGCGTTGCTCCGGTGGTCCCGGCCAAGAGGGCCTGGGGTGCTGCCACGCGTTCGGGGCGCGGAAGCGCCACGCCCGCGAGCATCGCCAGGGCCAGGCGGTACCAGCCACCGTGTCGACGCTCGAGCACGTCGCGCAGGCGCTCGAGCCCACGGCGAATGCGCCAACGAACGGTGTCCTCGCGCACGCCGGTTCGCGCGGCGATGGCGGTCACGTCGAGCTGCTCGAGGAATCGCAGCCGCACGGCGAGAGCTTGGTCGGGCTCCAAGCCGTCGAGGGCACTGGCGAGGATCGCTGCCAGCTCGTCTTGCTCGAGGGGTGCGCTCGGCTCGAGCCACCCCAGTGGCGTCGCGGCCCGCGCTTCGCGGCGCGCGCGGCGCTGCTCGGATCGACGCCAACGGGACGCGAGACGTCGGATCACGCCCGATCGGAAGGCTCTCCCGGGTATCCCGCGCCGGCGGGCGATCAACCAGGCCTCCTGGGCCAAGTCGTCCTCCGCCGTATCGCCACCGAGTACCCCCCGTGCAAGGCGTGACAGGGCGGGATCCGACCAATCGTCTTGAGCGACCTCCGGAGGTCCCTGCGGGGGGGCCTTCCGGGGCCGCCCGGCGCGCTGGTCGTAGATCGGTGTGGTAGCCATCGCCGCTCTTTCTCCGCCGGCCTCCCCGGCGCGAGGCCTAAGTCGAATATCTCCAACCCGCCGACCGGCGCCATCCGCTTTGGCGAGGGGCCCCATTAACCACCGCGGTCCCCCGCCCACCCCGGGGACTCCCCCGCGACCCGATCGGTTGCACCCCGATGGCCAAGAAATGCTCATCTCCAGCTCGTGGGCGGGGTTCGGAGGAGCCTCGGTGGGGCCTCTTCCGGCATCCCCAGGTCGAGGCCCGAGCGCCGTCCTGGCGGAGTTCTCAACAGTTGCACCTCCGTGCATCGGGACTTCAAGGAACCATCAAGCGGCCTTGACAAGACGGCGCGAAGACTTCCTCAACTGCCGTCGAGGAGCTCAAAGACCGTTCCCGATCACAGCTTAGGGGTCGCTGGGGTGCCCCATGGGTGGGCTTCGCGGCCCGAGTGGCAGGCGACCTGAGGGCGCGGCAATCGGGACACGGGAGTCCGCAAACCCCCGCGCGCGACTTCTCCCCGAGTTTTCCACAGTCATTTTTCGTGCCGATCGGACTTGCCAAGGGGGGCTCTCCCGATCCTGAGCCTGGGGCGGTGCGCCTGGATGGCCGTGGACGCCCTCGAGGGCTTGGGGAGGTGGAACGAGTTGCCGTCGGCCCGAATCCGGTTGACGCGCGGCGAGCCTATGGTTCTCGCGTCGACGCCCGGGGGGCGGCGGTCGGGTGGCGTCCGCCGCGACGGCTCGCCGTCCGACCGAGCCCGATCGCGGAGCCCGATCGCTCGGTCCGACGCTCTGTGCCCCGATCCGTCCGGGAGTCGGCGGCAGCGGTCGTCGCCGCCGACGCGCCAGCCCCCATCGGTCGGGGCCCCGACCAGGTCGGGGAGTGGTACGCGAGGCCCGGCACACTGTCTCCCGGAAACGTGCGCCCCGTGCGTGCATCCCGTGCCGCGGCGACGACGGGTCCATGGCTCGCACCGCTCACGACGCTTCAACCCGACGCCTAGGGGGAGCTCGGCCGCAAGATGCCGCCAGGGGATGAAACGGGCCCAAGGGCCGCCGATTGGACCTGCTGGGCGTGGGTTCCGGCGATGGATGGGGGCTAGACTCCGGCTTGATGGCTGGCGCGCAAGACAACCAATCCGACGGTCGCCTGCTCGAGGTCCGCGGCCTCGAGAAGTCCTATCGCGGCCGCAAGGTCGTCGACGGCGTCTCCTTCGACGTCGGGCCAGGCGAAATCGTCGGCCTGCTGGGCCCCAACGGCGCGGGTAAGACCACCAGCTTCCGCATGACGGTGGGTCTGGTGCGTCCGGACGGGGGCGAGGTCTTCCTGCGCGGGCGGGAGTGCTCCCGCTGGCCGATGTTCAAGCGAGCGCGCCTCGGAATGGGCTACCTGCCCCAGGAGGCCAGCGTCTTCCGCCGGTTGGGGGTGCGCGACAACCTGCTGGCCGTGCTCGAGACCCTACCTCTGTCGCGCCGCGACCGGCGCCGGCGAGCGGACGAGCTGCTGCAGGAGATGGACCTGGAGCGCCTGGCGGGGTCCATGGCGGACACCCTTTCCGGCGGCGAGCGGCGGCGGCTCGAGATCTGCCGGGCCCTGGCCACCAATCCCGCGTTGCTGCTCCTGGACGAGCCCTTCGCCGGGGTCGATCCGATCGCCGTGGAGGAGATCCAGGGCATCGTGCGCCAGCTGCGTGAGCGTGGAATCGGGGTGCTGATCACCGACCACAACGTGCGCGAGACCCTGAGCTGCACCGACCGGGCCTACATCATCCACCAGGGCGCGATCCTGCGTGAGGGCACCGCAGACGAGCTGGTGGCCGACGAACGCGTCAAGCAGGTCTACCTGGGCCACAGCTTCGAGGTCGGGGTCCTGGGAGGCGCATCCGGCGGGCGCGACCAGGCCCCGCGGTAGGACCCCTCCAGAGGTGGCCGGCCGGGCCGCCCGCGCCTTGAGCGATCGCCGGCGAGCGGCTAACCTTCCTCGCCTTTTTCACCGGCGTGCCGCCACCCGCGGGCCCCCTGGGCCCGATCCCGGGCGCGCCGACCCCCTCCCCCACGATCCCCCCACCCCCACCAGGTCCATGAAGATCGTCGCCTGCGTGAAGCGCGTTCCGACCACGGAAGTGCAGCCCACGATCGCCGCCGACGGCAAGTCCGTCGACGCCAACGGCCTCCAGTACATGCTCTCGTTCTACGACGAGATCGCGGTCGAGCAGGCCGTGCAGGTCAAGGAGAAGCTCGGAGGCGGCGAGGTCACCGTGCTCACCGTCGGGCCCAAGGACAGCTCCAAGGAGCTGCGCGAGTGCCTCGCGAAGGGCGCCGACAAGGGCGTCATCCTGATCGACGAGAACTGGACCAGCCGCGACTGCCTGTCGACCGCCAAGGCGCTCGCGGCGCAGGTTACGGCCGAGGGCGCCGAGCTGGTGCTCGCCGGGCGTGTGGCCACCGACCGCGACAACGCCGCCGTGGGGCCGATGCTCGCGACGCTGCTCGGCTGGGCCTGCGTGACCGACGTGATCGAGCTCTCGATCGAGGCCGGCAAGGGTGTGGCCAAGCGCGAGAGCGACGCCGGGGTCGAGGAATACGAGTTCGCCCTGCCCGCGGTGATCACCTGCCAGAAGGGTCTGGCCGAGCCGCGCTACGCCGGCCTGAAGGGAATCATGGCGGCCAAGAAGAAGCCCCTGGAAGAGATCGCCATCGACCCGGCGGCCAACCAAGCTTCGGTGGTCTCCCTGGCCGAGCCGCCGGCGCGCCCCGCGGGACGCATCATCGGCGAGGGAACGGACGCGGTTGCGGCGCTCATCGACGCCCTGCGCAACGAAGCCAAGGTCATCTGAGGAGCGCGCGAGGAACCAACCATGTCCAAGATCGTCGTCTTCGTCGAACACACCGCTGGAGCCGTCACTCGCGCCAGCATCGAAGCCCTCGGTGCCGCTCGCACGGTGTCGGAGGATGTCACCGCCGTCCTCGCAGGTGAGGGAGCGCAGGCCGTGGCCGCGACCCTCGGGAGCCACGGCGCAACGCGTGCCGTCGCCCTCGACGCCGCCGGCGCGAGCCGCGACGCCCTTGCCGCTGACGTGGCCAAGGTCGTCCGCGAGCAGGGGGCCGCGGCCTTCCTGGCCTGCGCCACCTCCACCGCGCGCGACATCGCTCCGCGGGTCGCGGCGCTGGTCGACAGCGTGCTGTTCAGCGACTGCACCGGCCTGACGGCGGAGGGCGGCGCGCTACGCGTCACCCGCCCCTGGCTCGCCGGCAAGGTCATCGCGACCCTGGAGTCGAGCGGTCCGGTGCTGTGCGCGACCCTGCGCCGCAACACCTTCGCGCCCTTCGAGGGCGGTGGCGCCGCCGAGGTCATCGCGGCCGACGCCAGCACGGACTTCAAGGCGGTCCTCAAGGGCATCGCCGCCAAGGCCGGCGGCAAACTGGATGTCTCCGAGGCACCGGTGGTCGTCTCCGGCGGCCGCGGGCTCAAGGAGGCGGAACACTTCGCCATGCTCGAGGAACTCGCGGCGGCCTTCGGCAACGCGGCCGTCGGAGCCAGCCGCGCCGTCGTCGACGCCGGCTGGCGCCCCCACGGCGAGCAGGTCGGGCAGACCGGCAAGACCGTCTCCCCGCAGCTCTACATCGCCGTCGGCATCTCCGGAGCCATCCAGCACCTTGCGGGCATGAAGACCTCGGGCACGATCGTCGCGATCAACAAGGACGCGGATGCCCCGATCTTCAAGATCGCGGATTACGGCCTGGTGGGCGATGCCTTCGAGATCGTTCCGGCCCTCACGGCGGCGGTGCGGGAGCTCAAGGCCCAGGGCTGAAGTCACCGCCCGGACCGACCGACCTGGCCAACGCGGTCGGCGCCCCCCTCCTGGGGCGCCGGCCGTCTGCCGTTCGGGGGTAGCGGCGACGCTGGCCGACCAGGCATGCGCCGTGGGGCAGAAAGGACGTCTTCGGCCCTCAGACGGGGGTCGGGGGCGGCCGATGAGCAACCAATGAGTTCAGAGGTCCCCATCCCCGGCCCTCGCCTCAGCCTGGAAGCACTCGATGAACCTGCGGCCCTGGTCGACGGGGAGCGTCGGGTCGTCGGCGGCAATGGCGCTTGGCTGCAGAGCTGCGGCCAGGTGGACGGCCTGCGCGGCGCCGGGCAGCTCGTCGCCGCAGTCCTGCGCGACCTGAGGGTGAGCGGGGGCGACCGAGCCGTGCTCGAGCTGGGTCTGGGGGACGTGCTCGGCGGACGGGCGGAGCGCTTCGATCACGTGCTGCTCTGCGATCGAGACGTGATGCCGCGCTCGATCCGCATCCACGCCAAGCGCGTCGACAGCGAACACTGCCTGGTGCGCCGCACGGAGCTCGAGCGGGGCAGCCGCCCGCTCGAGCAGTGGCGCGCGAGTTGGGCGGGATCCCTAGCGGGCATCGGCTGCTGGGAAGTGGACATCCCGAAGGACGAGCTGTGGTGGTCCGACGAGGTGTACCGCATCCACGAGATCAATCACCGCCGGCCGATCACGGTCAAGGAGGCGATCACGTTCTACGCACCCGGCGGCCGCGAGGTGATCGAGGCCGCTGTGGACAAGGGCATCGCCGACGGATCGCCTTGGGAGGTCTACTTGCCGCTGATCACGGCCAAGGGCCGTGAGATCTGGGTTCTCGTCCTGGGCAAGGTCGAGCTGGTCGACGGCCAGCCCCGGCGCCTGTACGGCGTCCTCCGCGACGTCACCGAGGAGCGCAACGCGGAGATCCGACTGAGAGAGAGCGAGGAGCGCTTGAACCTCGTGGTCCAGGGCTCCAGCGACGGTTACTGGGACTGGATCCTCGGCACCGACACCATCTACTACTCGCCGCGCTACCTGGGCATCCTCGGCTACGAGATGGGCGAAGTGGAGATGTCGATGGAGTTCTTCGCCGACGCTCTCCATCCGGACGACGCCGATGCGACCTGGGCCGCGTTCAACGCCCACCTCGAGTCGCAGCGCCCCTTCGACGTCGAGTTCAGGATGCAGCACAAGGATGGACGCTATCGCTGGATCTGGTCGCGGGGAGAAGCGCTGCGCGACGAACTCGGCGTGCCCATTCGCATGGCTGGAGTGCACTCCGACATCACCAGCTTGCACGAGGCGCGTGAAGCCCTGGAGCAGGCGCGCTCCGCGGCGGAGGAGGCCAGTCGCTCCAAGTCGGCCTTCTTGGCCAACATGAGCCATGAGATCCGCACGCCGATGACCGCCATCCTGGGCTTCACCGAGTTGTTGAAAGACCAGGCGCTCGATCCACGCGTGCGCGCCGACCACGTTCAAACCATTCGCCGCAACGGCGAGCATCTGCTCACGATCCTCAACGACATCCTCGACATCTCCAAGGTCGAAGCCGGCCGGCTCGAGGTCGAGCGCATCGCCATGTCGCCGCGCGCGGCGATCGAGGACGCCTACGAGCTGATGCAGGCACGCGCCGAGGAGCGGGGCATCGATCTTCAGCTCGAGTTCGCGGGTGGCCTTCCCCGCGAGTTCGCCAGCGATCCGGTGCGGATCAGGCAGATCCTGAACAACCTGGTCGGCAACGCGATCAAGTTCACGCGCGAGGGGCGCGTCACGCTGCGCGCCGAGTACTCGCCGACCCGTCGCGTGCTCACCTTCGAGATCGCGGACACGGGTATCGGCATGGACGCCGGTCAGCTGCAACGGCTGTTCCAACCGTTCACGCAGGCGGATTCCACGACCACCCGCGAGTTCGGCGGAACCGGCCTGGGACTCGCGATCTCGAAGCGCTTGGCGGAGGCCCTCGGGGGTCAACTCGAAGCGACCTCGAGCCCGGGGGTCGGGAGCCTGTTCCGGCTGGAGCTCTCGATTCCGGCTGATCACGCGATCGAACTCGTCGATCAGGAGCCACGCAAGAGCGTCGACAGCCCCTCGGCCGCTCTTCCGACCCCGGTCGAGGACTCGCTGGCCGGCTACCGCATCCTGCTCGCAGAAGACGGCGCCGACAATCGGCGCTTGATCTCCCACCACCTACTGCGCGCCGGCGCCGAAGTGGAAACGGTCGAGAATGGCCGCCTCGCAGTCGAGGCCGTGACCGGACGAGACCAGGGTGCGCTCGGATTCGACGTCATCCTGATGGACATGCAGATGCCGGAACTCGATGGCTACGGCGCGATGCGGGAGCTGCGAGCCGCGGGCATCCGAATCCCGATCATCGCGCTGACAGCCCACGCCATGTCCGGCGACCGCGAGCGTTGCTTCGACGCAGGCTGTGACGAATTCTTGACCAAGCCGATCAACTCGTCGCAACTGATCAACCTGTGCCGAACCGCGTCGATGCGCGCGGCCGAGTAGGCCGCTGGTCCTGTCCGAGGGGATCCAAGCCGGCCTACCAGCGGTGGAACGCGGGATGCCCCTCGCGCACCGCGACGAACAGACCACGGCAGGTGGCGGTGACCTTGTCCCCCGCCAACAGCTCGCCCTCGACCCACGCTCGGTCGTCGCCCACGGTTTCGACGACCCGCGCACGCAGCTCGAGTTCGCCGTCGGTGGGAGTGGGCCGCTTGAGCGCGATCTTGTACTCAGCCGTCACGGTGCAGGGCGGTACCTGTTCGCCACGCACGCCCATGAGGTGATGGGCAGCGGCCCAGTTGCAGTGGCAGTCGAGCAGCGCTCCGCAGATGCCGCCGTTGAGCATTCCCGTGAAGGCCTCGTGATGGGCTTCCGGGCGCCAGCGCGCGACCAGCTCGTCGCCCTCGACAAAGCTCTTGATCCGCAGCCCCTGTGCGTTTGCGGGGCCACAACCGAAGCAACGGTTGCTCGGCGCGAAGGTGTCCTGGAGGCTCTTGGCTGCAGTCATGCCAATCAGATTAGCCCGCTTCGGTCGCAAGTCCGTGCGGCTCTGGGCAAGGCCTGCCAGTGCCCGGCGGCCCGGGGACAGAGCCCCGGGCTGCCGGCGCCGCGCGCATCAGAGCCCAGCGAATGGCAGGAGCACGTGGGCGTCCGGTGCCGTCAGGTCCGCCAGTCCCAGACCGACCGGGAGCAGGATCGCTGTCGCCGGGTCCCCTTCGACGTGGAACTGGATCAGGCCCGGACCGCCGTCGCCCCCGGCGACGAGGTCACCGATGCCCGCCCCACCCTTGCCGCCGATCGCCGAGATTGCGTCGGGACCAGCCATGGACAGGTCGAACTCTCGCGCCTGGATCAGCAGCATCCCGCCTGATCCGCCACCGCCGCTGCCACCGATGGGGTTCGAGACACTGGCCGTCTCGCCCATCGCACCGTCGCCCCCATTGGCCAGGATGCGTCCGGACGGGCCCACGATCAGTCGCGCGGTGGAGAGCAGGCCCAGCCCGCCGCCACCACCGCCACCACCACCCACGGCGTCCTTGGACGGGGTCCAGGGCAGCGGGGGGATGATGGATGACTCGATCGAGTCCCCGCCCGCTCCGCCGCCACGCCCGGGCGCCGGCTGACTCAGCTCGCCGTGCACCAACTGCCCCGTGGCAGCGTCGAGGCCGATCCCGAAGAAGTCGTCGTCGGTCGATCCACTGAAGGGGCTCGGACCCGGCTGACCCCCGGCCGCGGCATTGATGAAGCTCATGGCTCCCTGGGCCGACGGCGAGCCCTGCTTGCCCGCGGTGGCCATCAAGCCCTGGGCCAGAGCGTCCTGGGCGAGTCGCCCACCACCGCCGCCCGCTCCGCGCCGCTGGTTGTCATTCGAGCCCGGCGCGAAAGAACTCTCGCCCCCCTCGCCGCCCCGAGGGTAGGTCGAAGCGAGGGCGGACCCGGGCAAGCCGGTCAAGGTCGCCGAGTTCGTCGCGGAGCTTCCGACGCCACCGAATCCGCCTCCGGCTGCACCGGCACCTCCCGCCGACGGCGCGGTGGCCCCCTGCAGTTGGACGACCCCGGGCGCGTCATAGCCCGACAGGTCGAGGGTCCCGTCGATTCGGATCTGATCGGTGGCCAGGATCCGCAGCGGCGCGGAGCCGAAGACGCGCACCGTGGCGCCTTGTTCGATCAAGACCGAGTCCACCGCAAGCCCGAGCGCCGAGTCGAACTGCACCGTGGTCCCTGCGGGGACGACCAGGTCCTGGGCCTGCGCCGGGCACAGGGGCAGTAGCGCCAAGGCGGCAGGAAAGATGGTTGTGGGGAATCTCATGTGGGGTTCCTCGAGAAAGGAGGCGGCAAGATGTCCGCCACGCCGAACTAGGCGACCCCTCGATGTCCGTCACAGCAGTGCACTCGCCGATTCTGAAGGGCGGCGCGGCGTCCGCGACTGGCGCGAACGCGCCGTTCGGGAGCGAGGGTCCTGGGTCAGGGTCGGGTTCCGAGGGCCGCGACCACGATGGGCGAGTAGAAGGTCGCCTCGGGGTCCTGCCGACGTTCCGCCCACTCGGCGAGGAAGAGCTCGCGTTCGGCCGGCGAGAGCACCCCGGCCTGCACCATGAAGTCCACGTGGTGCGGGAAGAAGGCATCCGCCCAATCGAACGCCGGCGATCCGGGACGACCCGCGATGACCGTCGGACGCAACTTCTCGAGCTGCAGCCCGGCTCCCTCGAACAGCTCCGGGAACCGGCCGGCGATGAAGGCGCTGCCGCCCTTGGTGACGTAGAGGGCCCGCGTGGCGCGGATCACCGCATCGAAGCCCGCGCTGCGCGGGTAGAGGGAGACGCCTTCGTGGTTGTAGTCGATCGCCAAGAGCCTGCCGCCAGGCACGAGGCAGCCTGCCAAACGCCCCAGGACCACGGCTGGATCCCGGGGGAAGCTGAGCACCCAGCGCATGAACACGGCGTCGTAGCTGCCTTCGATATCGAGCTGCTCCAGCTCGACGCAGCGGGTCTCGACGTCGCTCCAACCTTCATCGGCCACGCGCGCGTCGACATGGTCGATCCAGCGCTGTGAGCCGTCCACTGCGAGCACGTGACCGTCCGGTCCGGTCACCCGGCGGAGGCGCTCGGTGGCCAGACCCGGTCCGCACCCGGCGTCGAGCACTCGCTCGCCAGGGCGAAGTCCGAGAAGGTCGATCCAACCGTCGGTCTCTTCGGACCAGACCTCCTGCTGCAGCTTCAGCCGCGCCAGTTCGTGATCGTCCGTGCCCAGGATGTACCGCTCGCGATCGCTCATGAACCTTGTCTCTTCGACAGATTGGGCCGAGCAAGGTCGCCGCCCGCTCGCGGATGGTGACTCTGGTGCCGAGCTCCCGAAGGGATGCCGGGACTCGACCGCACGGCGCCGATCGTGGCCGTCGAGCGGTGAAAGTCACACGAGCGGTGAAAGTCACAGAGCCGTGAGTGCGCTCGAATTGAACGTACGGCCGTCGTCCGTGTCACGCACCAGCCGATACGACAGCGAGCGTATCCGGCCCACTTCAAGCCGATCCGATCAGCCGAACATCCCTGCTCGAGGCTGGATCGCCGCTCCTCGGGTCCGAGTGGCCACGCTGCGGGCATTGCGGAGTCGTTCGGCAGCCCGGGCGGACGCGGCAGTGGTGAGTGGTGGGCCATGCTGGACTCGAACCAGCAACTTCCACGCTGTGAACATGGCACTCTACCAATTGAGTTAATGGCCCACTCAACGGACGAGCGGCGCAGGATAGTGCGCGGCCCGCGGGCGTGCAAGAGTCCACTGATGGAGCCCGATGGCAGGCGATTGCACCTGCGGTCCGCCCCGCAACGGAGCCGTGAGAGCGAGGGCGCCTGGGATCGATTGCCAGCATCCGAGCCAGATCGAGGCGAGGACCCAAGAGACGAAGGACGGGGACCGGAGCACCGCGGTCGCCGCGAGCCGTCGAGGTGGGGCCCAGTCGGGGGTCTCAGTCGGGGGTCTCGAGACGCCCGGCAACCAGATCCTTGAGGCGAGCCTCCGCCCGCCGCAGGAGCATTCGCACCGCGTCCTCGGTCCGCCCGTCCATGCGCTCGCCGGCCTCGCGCAGGGTCATGCCCTGGAAGAAGACCAGGGTGATCGCCGTGCGGTGCTCCGGAGAGAGCTGCTCGAGGGCCTTGCGAAGGACTCCGAACTCCTCCTCACGGGAGACCTGCCGGGTGACCGAAAGATCCTCGCTCGGCGGCTCGATCCTGCGCCCGCCCTCCGCCTCGCCGTCGATCGTGCGCTCGCGCGACATGTCGCGCTTGCCCGCCGAATAGAACTCGGCCCGATCCCGGATCTTGTTGTTGAGGATCTGGATCAGCCAGCGCAGCAGCGACCCCTCGCCGCGGTACTGGTAGCGAGTGAAGTCCCGGGTGGCCTCGCGGAAGGTCGTCTGGGCCAGATCGTCGGCCTCTTCCTTCTGCCGCAACCGCGCTCCGAGCCGCTTGCGGGCGACCTCGATGAGCAGGCCGTAGTAGCGCTCGAAGAGCTCGTTGAGCGCATCGACGTCACCCTCCTGGGCGCGCTGGACCATCTCCTCGACGTCCTCGCCCTGAACGTCCTCGGGACGCGGCAACTCCTGGCTCTCGTTGCCCTCGGGGTCGTCGGCCTCGGGTCCATCGCCTTCAGGCCCATGCCCATCGGAACTGTTGGCCGTGGGCTCTCGGTCGGGATCGATTTCGCTCATCGGAGGTCGGTCAGCTTACTCCAGCGAGGGCCCGAGGCTAAGCGACCAGGCAGCCCCGGAACCCCGGCCCCCATCAGTCTCTCGGGGGCCCGCTTCGTTCCCGTCCCGCCAGGGCCAAGAAGGCGGCCTCTTCCAGACAGGGGATGCCCAGCTCGGCGGCCTTCTTGGCCTTGGTGCCAGGCTTCTCCCCCACCACCAGGTAGTCGGTCTTGGCGCTGACCGTCGACACGACCTGACCCCCCAGGTCCTCGATCAGCTGCTTGGCTTCGGCTCGGGACAGGGACTCGAGAGTTCCGGTCACGACGAATCGCTTGCCTGAGAGTTCCCCGGATCCCGCTGCCGATCCCAAGGGCTGGACGACCACGCCACCCTCGAGCAGGCGCGCGACAAAGGCCTGGTTGCGTTCGTCCTCGAACCACAGACGGATCTTGCGGGCCATCTCGGGGCCGATGCCGTCGAGGTGCTGAAGCTCCTCCTCGCTTGCGGCGTGCAGTGCCTGGAGGTCCCTGAAGTTGCGCGCAAGGAGCTTGGCGGTGGCCGGCCCCACTTCGTCGATGGCCAGCGCTACCAGGAATCGATCGAACGGAATCCGCCGGCGCTTCTCGAGTTCCTCGAAGAGGTTCTCGACCGACTTCTGCCCCCAACGCTCCAGCTCCAGCAGTGGCTCGGGCTGCAGGTGGAAGACGTCTGCCGGAGAGTGGAGGTAGCCGTGCTCGAGCAGTTGAGCCAGCTTCTTCGTGCCCAGGGCATCGATGTCGAAGGCGCTGCGCCCGACCAAGGTCTCGAGGCGACCGACCAACTGAGGCGGACACTCGAAGCGATTCGGGCAGCGCCAATAGGCCCCCTCGCGCACCGCCGCGGTGCCGCAGGCAGGGCAGACGTCGGGCATCGAAAACTCCGACCGCCAGGCCCAGGTCACCCCCGCTCGAGGCGCCGTGCGCCCGCCGTCGAGATGCTCGACGAGAGACTCGGGCAGCTCGTCCTTCCACCCCTTGGGCGCGCGCCCCTTCGCGGCCTCGGCCACGCCGGTGACCTGCGGGATCACGTCACCCGCGCGGCGCACGAAGACGCGGTCCCCAGGACGCGCGCCGAGTTCCTTGGCCACTTCCGCGTTGTGCAGGGTCGCGTGACGCACGATCACACCGAGGACCTCGACCGGGTCCAGGTGCGCGCGCGGCGTCAGGCGACCGTTGGCCCCGACCTGGACCTCGATCGCGCGCAGCACCGTCGTCGCCTCCATCGCCGCGAACTTGTGCGCGTACTGCCATCGCATCGATCGCGCGGTGCGCCCGAGCCGCTCGCGCAGGGCGAGGTCGTCGAGCTTGGCGACGACCCCGTCGATCTCGAAGGGCAGCTCGAACCGCCGAGCCTCCAGTTCGTCGTGGTAGGCGATAGCCGCATCGAGTCCGACGACTCGGCGGGCGTGGCCAGAATCCGGCAGGCCCCAGCCCCGCAGGGCCGCCAGGAGTTCGGTATGCGTGGCGAACTGAGCACCCTCCAGCCGCGCGACCCCGTAGACGTGGAATTCGAGCGGGTAGCGCGCCACCTCGGCGGGATCGTTGCGTCGGATGGCCCCCGACGTCGCATTGCGCGGGTTCGCCAGGATGGTCTCGCCACGTCCGGCCCGCTCGAGGTTGAAGCGCTCGAAGGCCGCACGAGCGATCAACATCTCGCCGCGGACCTCCAGCAGCGTGGGCGCAGGTGCCCCGCCGGTGTCGAGTGACAGCGGGACGTTGCGAACCGTCCGCACGTTGGCGGTTACGTCTTCCCCGACCTGCCCGTCGCCGCGGGTCAAGGCCCGCGCCAGTTGGCCGTCGACGTAAGTCAGGGCGGCGCTGACCCCGTCGAACTTGGGCTCCACCGACCAGGCCAACTCTGCGCCGGACTCCAGCTTCAGGTAGCGCAGGATCTTCTCTTCGAAGTCACGCACCTCGTCGTCGCCGAAGAGACTGTCGATCGACAGCATCGGCACTTCGTGGGCGACCTTCTCGAAGCCCGAGCCCTCGGGGAGCGGCGCACCGACTCTCTGTGTCGGGCTGTCGGCGGAGACAAGAGATGGACTCGCCTGTTCCAGCTCGCGCAGCTCACGGAACAGGGCGTCGTACTCGGCGTCCGAGATGACCGGTGCCGACTCGAGGTAGTACAGGCGGTCGTGGCGACGGATCTCTTCGCGCAGCGCGGCCGCGCGGGACGGCACATCACCGAACAGGTCGCCGGTCCGATCGCCCGAAGGCGGTCCGGAGGACTCGCCCGAAGGGGCGCCGGAAGAGTCGCCGGATGACGTGCTGTCGCTCGAAGCAGTGGATCGGCGGGCCATGGTCGAGTCGGTGTGTTGTGCCGGCGGCCCGCCGCTCGGGGCCGCTGAAGTGGGGTGAGTATAGGCACGGCCGCCGAGAGAGCTCGCGCCGCTCGACCGTAGGATGGCCACATGGGATCGCAGCCCCCGAACCGAACCGACCGCCGGCAACAGCTCCGCCTCGCGCTCGGCCGGCGGCTGGCCGGTCCCGCGCCGCTCTGCGCGCTGCTGATCGCCACGCTCCTGGTCGCCTGCTCCGACCCCGAGCCCCTGCCCGCGCAGCGCTTGTTCGAGTTCACCTCCGGCGCGACCTACGACGCCGACCCCGGTCGGTCGCAGCGGCGCATGCTGGTCTCCGCGGCCGAGCTCGACCGGGATGCCTGGCGCCCGCTGATCCGACTCGAGACCCCGGCAACAGCCGAGGAACTCGGCCGCTTCCTCGCGGCTTCGACCATCGAGCCCGACGGCACGCCCGTGATCGGACCAGCCCGGGGTAGCTGGTTGACGTCGATCCCCATCGAGGGTGGCGGGCCGGTCTTCCTGCGCAGTCGGCTGCGATTCGACGGCCCTCGCCGGGACGCCGAGCCGCGCGTTTCGGTCTTCCTGGCCGAGCTCACCCGAGAGCCGACGCCAGGTGCCGACACAGACCTGGCCGAGTCCCTGGTCGAGCTGCACGGCACGCGCGCCGCCGACGGCAGTCGCCGCAGCGTCGACCTGGCCCTGGACATCGACCTCGACCCGCGTACCCGCGCCCTGGCCATCCTGTGCAGCCAAGAGCGCGACGGTGACCACGGCCCGAGCGCGCGGGTCGAGGGCCTCGAGGTCTTCCGGCCGAGCTTCATCGACGTGGTCGCCAACTCCACCAGCGAGGGTCGCAGCCACTTGCAAGTCGGCGAACCCCTCGCTGGCCTGTTCCGCATCGGCATGGTCTCCCGGCCGGGCCTGGCCCTGGCTCCCGGTGACGAGCTCGAGCTGCCCCTGCCGGTCCCCACCACCGGGGCCCGCCTGCAGGCCTGGCTCGGACTCGACAGCCATCCGATGGTCGCAGACGGGGCCCAGGTCGAAGTGACCCTGTCCGCGCGCCCCCTGAACGGGCCGGGTCGGACGCCTCTGGGGAGCTGGACCCTCGAATCGGCCTCCCAAGCCCGCCGTCGCTGGCTTCCGATCGACGTGGAGCTGCCCAGCCGCCTGGGCGGTCGCAGCGCCGTCCTGCAAGTCGGCGTCCGATCGATCGAAGGTCACGCCGCACCCGCGCTGCTGATGCCCACCGTTCTGGCCGCGCCCCGGGTGGTCCCCGATCGGCTCGAGCGGCGCGGTCCCAACGTGGTGCTGATCTCGGTCGACACCCTGCGTCCCGACCACCTGGGTGCCTACGGCTACGACCGCCCCACCAGTCCCTCGATCGACCGCCTCGCGGAGCGCAGCCTGGTCTTCGACGACGTGTGGGCCCAGGGCCCCTACACCCTGCCGTCGCACATGAGCCTGATGAGCGGTCAGCACCCCAGCGTGCACGGCGCCCTGCGGGATCCCGGTAGCGTCGACCCCGACCGCACGCGCCTGTTGGCGGAACGATTCGCCGACGCCGGCTACGCCACGGCGGCCTTCGTCGGTGGCGGCTACCTGCTGCCGAGCTTCGGGTTCGCGCCGGGCTTCGACACCTACTCCGTGATCGACCCCTGCTGGAACCGGGAGTCCCAGCGCATCCGCGACTTCGTCGACGACACCGAGGAGCTCGACTTCGAGCTGGCGAACTCGGTCACCATGGAGACCGTGGTGGACTGGGTCGCCGACCACAGCCAGGAGAGCTTCCTGCTCTTCGTGCACACCTACGCGGCGCACGAATTCGATCCGCCCCGGGCCCACCGCGAAGCCATGGGCTTCGACCTCGGGCCACTGGATGCCTACCCCAATGCACTGCGTTGGCTCGCTCCCAGCGTGGATCGCCCGCCCGTCCTCGGCGACGAGGACCGCCAGGTGCTGACCGACCTCTACGACGCGGCCATCCACCAGGCGGACGAGGCCGTCGGCCAACTGCTCGACGGGCTCGAACGGCTGCAGTTGCTGGACGAGACGATCGTGGTGTTGACCTCCGACCACGGCAAGGAGATCGGCGACCACGGCGGCGTCGGCCATGGGCACACGCTCTACGAAGAGTTGCTGCAGGTGCCACTGCTCATCAGCGGACCCGGGATCGACCCCGGTCGGAGTGATCGACCGGTGATGCTCGTTGACGTCCTGCCGACCCTGACCCACATGGCCGGTCTCGCGGCGCCGGTCGGCGTCCAAGGCGTCGACCTGCTGGCCGTGGAACCCGCGGCGCGGACCCTGTGGGCCGAGGTCGAGGCTGCGACCGAGCGCTACGCCGCCCGCAGCGGCTCGCGCAAGACGATCTGGGCTCCACCGAACAGCACAACCCCGCTCCGCGCCCCGAGCGAGGAGCAGACCTTCGATCTCGGCATCGACCCCGGCGAACAGCACGCCCTGCCCCCCGACGGACGCCGGGTGGCCGCCGTCCGCGGCTACCGCGACGTGCTGCTCCAGCTCGCCGAGGCCCTCGGCGGAAGTGGGCGGTCCGACGGCGCCATGTCCGAGAGCACCCGCGAGCACCTGGAGGCCCTGGGCTACACCGTCTCGGACGGGCCCGACACGACCGGGGGATCCGGACGGAGGGTCGACAGCGGCTCGACCGAAGCCGGGACCGTCAACGGCGCCCGCGGACAGGCCGAGACCGGACAGGCCGAGTCCGAGCAGCCAGATCGGCGCTAGGCACAGCAACCCCGCGGCGTGTTGCCGCGGGCCGGCAACCGAGGGGCCCAGTCGTGCTCGCCCTCCCCGGCGGTCACCAGGACCCACGCCCAGGCGACCCGACCTGCCTAGTCCTGCTCGCCGGCCGACGCGCCGCCTGTCCCGCCGCCCAGAACGTCTCTCGGCCCGATCGCGTCCGGCAGGAGCTCGCCCACGGTCGTGATCCGCGCCGGCCCTTCGGCCGACGCGCACAGAACCTCGGTCGTACCCTCGGCGAACTCCGCCAGCACCTGCCGACAGGCACCGCAGGGCATCAGGACCTCCGCCCGGTCGCAGAACACCGCCACCCGCACGATCCGCGACGAGTCCTGCCCACCCGCCAGGCCCAGCGCCACGGACGCGCCCAGGGCAACGCGCTCGGCGCACATGGTCAGCCCGTAGCTCGCGTTCTCGACGTTGCAGCCGGTCACCGTTCGACCGTCGTCCAGCAGCAGGGCGGCCCCCACGCGCAACGCCGAGTAGGGCGAGTAGGCTCGCGCGCTGACCGCGCGCGCCGCCTCGACCAATGCACGTCCTTCGGGGTCCAGCCCGTCGAGTGTCACGTCCTTGGTCATGGCGCGATTCTGCGTCCGGTCGGTGACCGGGGTCAACGCGCGAGCTGAACCAGTCCACGATCAGAAGGGCTCGTCCACGGGTTCGTAGCCCTGGAAGGGCACGCGCGGTCGGACCTGCTTGACGCCGCTCTGTGCGTCCACGCGCTCTTCGGCGATGACCGTCACGCGCGCCTGACGATCGATCAGATCGCCCGCATCGAGGGCGATACGACCGGCGACGTCGAAGCCCATCGAGCCGAGCACGTGCTTGGCTCGGCGCC
This sequence comes from Engelhardtia mirabilis, assembly GCA_007751255.1. GTDB lineage: Bacteria > Planctomycetota > UBA1135 > UBA1135 > Engelhardtia > Engelhardtia mirabilis. The sequence goes on along the minus strand of CP036296.1, from coordinate 996,451 downwards.
GCCCGCGTTCGCCCCAACTGACCCCGTCCCAGGCGGCTGTCTTACCCGCGAAATCACCCTCGACGACCTCCAGCCTGAAGGTCCAGCGCTCGTCGCCGGCCTGGGTCCAACCCTGGCGCACCTCCGCCACGCGGCACAGGTAGCGCCCATCCGGGACCGACTGGTAATTCTCGACCTCTTCGACCTCACTGAAGTCGACTTCCATGGGCGTACCTCCAGGCAACTTTCCGTCCCCGACTCTCGACGGGGACCATCCGACGGCGACTCGACTCTCCGCGGCGACCCAGCGCCTCCGCGACATCGACACTCCTCGGACGGTTGGAAGCGTCGGTGGTTACACCCCGGATCCGGAATCGAGCACGCGCGTGAACAGCCGGCGCATGTTCCCGCCCATCACCGCCGCCACGGTCTCAACGTCGAAGCCGCGCGCGAGCATGGCCGCCGCCAGGCGCGGGTAGCCGCTCGCGTCGCCGAGCCCCGCCGGACCGCGCTCGATGCCGTCGAAGTCCGAGCCCAAGCCCACGTGCCGCGGACCCGCGACCTCGAGCGCGTGCTCGACGTGGTCGACCAAACGCTCGATCGACAGCGGCCGAGCGTCGCGTTGCATCACCTCGCCCTGGCGCAGGAAGGTGTCGGTGGGATTCGTGCCCGTCGCGCCGCGGTAGGCCTCGGTCTGCCGCACGCGCTGTTCTTCGGCGCGCGCGTCGGCGTCGAGGAAGCCCGGGTGGAACACGATCCCGACCACGCCGTCGTTGTCAGCCAGGGCCCGCAACTGATCGTCGTTCAAGTTGCGCGGATGGTCGTGCAAGGCGTGACAGCCCGAGTGGCTCGCCATGACGGGATGCTCGGTGGACTCGAGCGCGTCGTAGAAGCTGCGCTCGCCCGCATGGCTGAGGTCGACGACCATCCCCAGGTCGTTCATGCGCCGCACCACCGAGCGCCCGAAGGCCGACAGCCCGGCCGGCACGTCGGGCCCGGCCCCCGGCTGGCAGGAGCGGATCCACGGCAGGTGGTTGTTCCAGACCAGGGTCAGCACGCGCAGGCCGCGCGCCCAAAAGGCCTCGAGCACACCCAGGTCCTGCTCGATGGCGTGTCCACCCTCGATGCCGGGGATGCCAGCGATCCGGCCACCGACGCGGGCCGCCTCGAAGTCGCGGGCCGCCCGCACCAGCCGCAGCTGCTCGGGATGCCGCCGGGCCAGGTCGTGGGCCGCCTCGAGCAGGGCCTCGGCCCGGGCCCGGGCGCCATCCGGGAGGTAGTCGGGGTCGACCCAGCAGACCATCACGACGATGCCCAGCCCGCCCGCGCGGGCGCGCACCAGGTCGAACTGCCCGGGGGTGACCGCGCCCAGGTCGTGCCCCAGATCGACCGCCCGCTGGAGGGCGTCCATGTGGGCGTCGAAGACAGGCTCCTGGGCCAGCAGGGCTGCCACCCGGGCCTCGAGGTTCGGATCGACGTCAGTCATGGAATGGGCCTGCGGCAGTGGGATTCACCGGCATCTGGTGGGGTTGGGACGAAGGTCGGGGCCCTCTCGGACCCCGCTGCGAGCCCCGGACCGGCCGTGGGCCCCTCCCATGGGTCCAGGCGGGGCAGCCTAGCAGCCCCGATTGCCGAGGAAGCGCCGCTGGCCCCGGACGACGCAGCTCGGGACTGTCGAATAGGCAGGCCCCCGAGGGACCCGGGAGGCCGGCTGCCATGCTGACAGTCGGCCTGGCCGACGCAGGCATCGGCGGGGCCGACGCACTTCGGCACGCGCTTTGCTCCGACCTGCCCGGGCCGGCGGCCCCGAACCAACCGTGATCCCCACCCGACGCATCCTCCTCGCCGACGACGACAACGCCCTGCGTGCCGGCGTGGCCGACCTCCTGCTCGAGCTCGGCCTCGAGGTCGTCGAGGCCCAGACGGGCCTGGAGGCCGTGGAGCAGGCTCGCACCCGGCGGGTCCACGCCGCGCTCCTGGACCTCCACATGCCCGAGTGCACCGGGCTGGAGGCGATCCCCCTCTTGCACCTGGCCCACGTGGGCCTGCCCTGCATCGTCTACTCCGGCGCGCTGACGGCCGGCCTAGAGTTGGCCGCCCGCCAGGCCGGTGCCTTCGCGGTGCTCTCCAAGCCCGTCAACCCGACCCTGCTGCGCAGCGAGATCCTGCGCGCGCTCGAGAGCGGACGGCACTCCCAGGGCGGCTGAACCGCCCCTGTAGCTCCCCCAACCCGATCACGCGCCGCCGGCACCTCCGGGCACCGCGGCGCGCGCGACCGAGCGGTCGCAAACACTCCCAACTCCGTCTCAGACCACGACACCTACCAGACCCATGGCGACCAAGACCAAGACCAAGATCCGTCCCCTCGGCGACCGCGTCCTCATTCAGCGCCTCGAAGCCGAAGCGAAGACCGCCGGCGGCATCCTGCTGCCCGAGAGCGCCAAGGAGAAGCCTAAGGAGGGCAAGGTCATCGCCACCGGTGACGGGCGCACCCTCGACAACGGCGAGCGCTCGACCTTCTCGGTCAAGAGCGGCGACACCGTGCTCTTCTCGAGCTACGCCGGCACCGAGATCAAGGTCGACGGCACCGACTACCTGATCATGCGCGAGGAAGACATCCTCGGCGTGATCGGCTGATACAGGCCATTCGGCACCCCACAGACGCCTAGACCCAAAGACACGATGGCCAAACAGATCAGCTACGACTCCGAAGCGCGCGAGCACATCCGTCAGGGTGTGCGCAAGCTCGCGCGCGCCGTGAAGGTCACCCTCGGCCCCCGCGGCCGCAACGTGATCATCGAGAAGTCCTTCGGGAGCCCCACCGTCACCAAGGACGGTGTCTCGGTCTCCAAGGAGATCGACCTCGAGGATCCCTACGAGAACATGGGCGCCCAGCTCGTCAAGGAAGTCGCCTCGCGCACCAACGATGGCGCGGGTGACGGCACGACGACCGCGACCGTGCTCGCCGAGGCCATCTTCGAAGAGGGCCTCAAGAACGTCACCGCCGGCGCGAACCCGGTGGCGCTCAAGCGCGGAATGGACCAGGCGGTCGCCGCCGTGGTCAAGGACCTCGACCGCATGTCGCGCCCGATCAAGGGCCGTGAGGACATCGCCAAGGTCGGCACCATCGCCTCCAACGGCGACGTGGAGATCGGCGAGATGATCGCCGAGGCCATGGAGCGCGTCGGCCAGGACGGCGTGATCACGGTCGAAGAGGGCAAGAGCCTCGCGACCGAGGTCGACTGGGTCGAGGGCATGCAGTTCGACAAGGGCTACCTCAGCCCGCACTTCATCACCGACGCCAAGTCGATGGAGGCCGTCTTCGAGGACTGCTACGTGCTGGTCCACGAGAAGAAGGTCGCGACCGTCAAGGACATGATCCCGATCCTCGAAGAGGTCGCGCGCAGCGGCAAGCCGCTCGTGATCATCGCCGAGGACGTCGAGGGCGAGGCCCTGGCGACGTTGGTCGTGAACCGCCTGCGCGGCGCGTTCCCGGTCTGCGCGGTCAAGGCGCCCGGCTTCGGCGACCGCCGCAAGGCCATGCTCGAGGACATCGCGATCCTGACCGGCGCCACGGCGGTGCTCGAGTCGACGGGTCAAGAGCTCGAGTCGATGACCGTCAAGGACCTCGGCAAGGCGCGCAAGATCGTCATCACCAAGGACAACACGACGATCATCGAGGGCGCCGGCGTCAAGGGCGACATCAAGGGTCGGATCGATCAGATCCGCGCCGAGATCGAAGGCACCAAGTCGGACTACGACCGCGAGAAGCTCCAGGAACGCCTGGCCAAGCTCGCCGGTGGCGTGGCGCAGATCAACGTCGGCGCCGCCACCGAGTCGGAGATGAAGGAGAAGAAGGCCCGCGTCGAGGACGCGCTGCACGCGACCCGTGCGGCCGTCGAAGCCGGCATCGTGCCCGGCGGCGGCGTGGCCCTGCTCCAGGCGCAGACCGCGGTCGACAAGCTGAAGCTCACCGGTGACGAGCTGGTCGGGGCGATGATCATTCGCCGCGCCCTCGAGTCGCCGCTGCGCCAGATCGCCATCAACGCCGGTCAGGACGGCGCCGTCGTCGTCCAGAACGTGCGCGCCGGCAAGGGTGCCAGCTTCGGCTACAACGCCGCGACCGACACCTACGAGGACATGGCCGCCGCCGGTGTGATCGACCCGACCAAGGTCACCCGCACCGCGCTGACCAACGCCGCCTCGGTCGCCAGCCTGCTGCTCACCACGGACGCCATCGTGAGCGACCTGCCGGAGCCCAAGGAAGAGGCTCACGCGGGTCACAGTCACTGAGCGCAGCGCGGCCCTGCGGGGCTGCGCGAATCAGGCGGGGCGGAGCGCGCGGCCGGCGCGCTCCGCCCCGCTTCCGTTCGAGGCGGCGTGGACGAGCGGCCCCTCGTGGGGTCCCGAGCCCGTGGCACTCATCGAGACCGACCCCGGCGGTCGTCACGCCCCCGAGCGGCGTAAGCGCGAAGTCGTCGGCAGGGGCCCCTCCGCACCGCCAACGGTGGCAAGATCGGCGCCATGCAACAGCTTGCCCAGCTTCGAGTCCGCGTCGCGATCACGCTCGGGATCGCTCTCGGTGGAGTACCCGCCAGCGCCCAGCAGGTCCTGCTGGTGGATGCCGACGGCGGGCCCGGCGCCGACTTCACCGACCTCCAGCCAGCCCTCGACGCCGCCGCCGAGGGCCAAGTCGTCCTGATCCTGCCCGGCTCGTACAGCCAGTTCGTCGTCGACGGCAAGTCCCTCTCGATCTTCGCTGCGGCGCCGGGCGTGGCCGTCGAGGGCCGCTGCCGCGTCCGCAATGTCGGGCCCGGACAACGGGTCGTGCTGGACGGGCTCAAGTTCCACTCCATCGAAGGCACCGCTCTGCAGGTGGACGACTGTCCCGGCAGCGTGTGGTTCGAGGGTCTGGTCGTCGAGTCGATCGGCAATCCCTTCGTCGCCCCCAGCGTGGGGGTGCAGGTCTCGGACGCCGACAACTTGGTGATGGTCGACTGTGCGGTACGTTCCACGGTGGGCGAACAGATCACCACCAACGGCTCCAACGCCGGCCTGCAGGTGCTCTACTCGAACGTCTACCTGTTCGACTGTGTGGCCACCGCGGGGCTCCAGAACTTCGGCTATGACGGCGACCCCGGCGTCGAAGCGGGCAGCAGCTTCGTCTTTGCCAGTGGGTGCCGAATGGTCGGTGGGCGCGGATCGGACGGCAAGGTCTTCGGTGGAGCAGCCTGCGCCGACGGGTCCGATGGTGGACCCGGCCTGCGCTCGATCAACGCATTCCAGGGCCCCGGCTCCGAGGTCCTGCTGCTGGGCAGCGTCTCCATCGGCGGGGAGCCGGGCCGACCGAGTTCACCGGCGTGCTCGCCAGGAGCCCAGGGCCCGTCGCTGGAGGAGTTTCCCGGAAGCTCGATCCAAGACCTCGGGCTCCAGTTGCCCCCGCGCCGGCTCGAGCTCTCGGGGCCGATTTCGAGTGGCCAATCGCTCCACGGAACCCTCTCCGGTTCCCCCGCTGAGCTCGGCTGGATCGTGGCGTCCATCGAGACGTCGGCCGTCTTCGTGCCGGCGCTGCACGGGGTGCTCGCGACGACTTCGTCGGGCCTCGCGATTCAACTCGGACCGTTGAGCCCGGCGGGAGAGCTGGACTTCCAGTTCCAGGTGACGCTCCCGGGCGGGACTCCGTCGGCGACGGTCTTCGCCCAGGGCCTGCTGCTGAGCGCCGCCGACGGGCTGGTGCTCTCGGGCCCGCGCGCGACCCTGGTCGTGGGTCCGTAGTCGGCCGCACGGTGCTCTCCGGGGTTGCCTTGGGCCCCGCGGCGGGTTGAAGTGCTGCCCATGCCGCCCAAGACGAAGTCGAAAGCCGAACAAGCGAGTCCGACCACCACCGCCGACCTAGTCGAGCTCGAACGGCGCTTCGCCGAGTTGGCCGACCTGGGCCAGATCGGGTCGATCCTGTCTTGGGACCAACAGGTGATGATGCCCCCGGGCGGCGCGGGCTCGCGCGCGACCCAGATGGCAACCCTGGCGGGGCTCGTGCACGAGCGCACGACGGATCCGAAGTTGGTCGCCCTGCTGAAGCGGCTGCGCGCCGCCGCCGACGGGCTCAAGCCGCGTGAGCGCCGCATGCTGCACCTGGCGGCCAAGCACGTGCACCGCTCCACCGCGATCCCCGAGGAGATGGCGCGGGAGATGGCCGAACTCGAGTCGACTTCGCTCGAGGCCTGGTCGAAGGCGCGGGCCGAGAACGACTTCAAGCGCTTCGCTCCGGTGCTGGCGCGCACGGTGGAGCTCCAGCGCGAAGAGGCGCGGCTGCTCTCGGGCGGCGTGGGCGACCCCTACGACGCCCTGCTCGACAAGTACGAACCCGACACCACCGGCGCCGAGATCGATCCTCTGCTCGACGAGCTGGTCGAGATCACCGTGCCGCTCGTGGATCGCGTGCGGCGCTCGAAGGTCAAGGTCGATCGCAAGCCGCTGGTGAACAACCGCTTCCCGGCCGAGGCCCAGCGCGCCTTCGTGCGCGAGGTGGTCGAGTCCATGGGCATCGACCTCACCCGCGGTCGCCTGGACCTGTCGACACACCCCTTCTGCGGCGGCATCGGCCCGGTCGACGTGCGCATGACCGGGCGCTACGACCCGCGCGACCTGCGCGGCGGCCTGTTCGGCGCGATCCACGAGGCGGGGCACGGGCTCTACGAGCAGGGACTCGATCCCAAGCGCGCGCGCTCGCCCCTGGGCGGCGCGATCTCGATGGGCATCCACGAGTCGCAATCGCGCCTGTGGGAGAACATGATCGGGCGCTCGAAGCCCTTCTGGAGCCACTTCCTGTCCAAGGCCAAGAAGCGCTTCCCCGAGGCACTGACTGGCGTGAAGCTCGACGGCATGTGGCGCGCAGCCAATGCGCTCGCGCCGTCGATGATCCGCGTCGAGGCGGACGAGCTGACCTACAACCTCCACATCGCCCTGCGCTATCGCATCGAGCGCGAGCTGATCAGCGGCGCGTTGGCGGTGAAGGACCTGCCGGCGCGCTGGAACGACGAGATGCAGGCCACCCTCGGCGTCCGCCCCAAGAACGACACCGAGGGCTGCCTGCAGGACATCCACTGGTCCATGGGCGCGTTCGGTTACTTCCCGACCTACTCCCTCGGCAACCTCTACGCGGCCCAATTCATGGTCGCGGCGCGCGAGGCAATGCCCGACCTGGACGCCCAGGTGGCGGGCGGCAACCTGCTGCCCCTGCGAGCGTGGCTCCTGGAGAAGATCCACCGGCACGACCGGACCGTGACCGCCGGCCAGCTGGTCAAACGCGTGACCGGCGCCAAGCTGTCGGTGCGGCCCTTCGCCGAGTACATCGAAGCCAAGGTGACGGCGATCTACGGCTGACCGCCATCCCGGCCACGAGCAGCTCCCCATGGCACCAACCCCCTTCGGACTGCTGCTCGCCCTGGCTCCGCTCCTGGCGGTCAACGCGCAGGAGCAGGAGCGCCCGCGGATCGGGCTCGTGCTCAGCGGCGGCGGGGCTCGGGGCGCGGCGCACGTGGGCGTGCTGCAGGTGCTCGAGGACCTGCACGTGCCGGTGGACGTGGTGGTCGGCACCAGCGCCGGCTCGATCGTCGGCGGTCTCTACTGCGCCGGCTACACCCCCGACGACATCGCCGACATCTTCGAGCAGGCGGACTGGCCGAGCCTTCTGTCCGACGAGGTCGCCCGTGACCAGATGTGGTTCCGCAGGCGGCAGGACGACCGCCGCTTCCAGGTGGACCTGGAGCTGGGTTGGCGCGGCGGCGCACCGGTGCTGCCCCCCGGGCTGGTGCTCGGCCGCAACGTGGAGGCGTTCCTCGAGCGGCTGTTCCTGCCGGTGATCGGCGAGGCCGAGTTCGACCGCCTACGGCTGCCCTTCCGCTGCGTCGCCACCGACCTCGGCGACGGCAGCCAGGTGGTGCTCGACTCCGGGCGCTTGGACCGAGCGATTCGCGCCAGCGTATCCCTGCCGGGAGTCTTCGCGCCGGTGGTGATCGACGGCCGCGTGCTGGTCGACGGTGGGGTCGTCGACAACATCCCGCTGGACGTGGCCCGCGCGCTCGGCGCCGACGTGTTGATCGTGGTCGACATCGCGTCGCCCCTGGCCACCCTCGAGGGCCTGCCGTCGATGGTCGGCGTCAGCGGCCAGGTGCTCGGCATCCTGATGCACGAGAACCAGAGCCGCTCCCTGTCGGACTTGGGACCGGACGACATCCTGCTCGAGCCGGACCTGGCGGACGTGACGCTGATGCAGTTCGAGCGCTCGGGCGAGACCATCGCCCTGGGGCGCAGCGCGGCCGAAGCGATCGCCGAGCGCCTCGCCGACCTCGCGCTGGACGACGCGGCCTGGGAACGCTGGATCGACGACCACCGACGACCGGGCTCCCCACCGCGCACCATCGGTCGCGTCACGATCGCGGGCGACAGCAGCCTCTCGGACGCGATCGTGCGCGAGCTGGCCGATTTGAACGAGGGCGATCCCCTCGAACCCGGGACCCTCGAGGCCGCGCGGTACCGCCTGGCGACCCTCGACCTGTTCGAACGCGTCGACATCGACATCGACCCGGGTGATGACGAGTCCGAACCGGTCGACCTGGTGCTGCGCCCCCGGGAGAAGAGCTGGGGGCCGCACTACCTGCGCTTCGGGCTCGGCGTCAGCAGCGACCTGGGCGGCGGCGGCGACCTGGACCTCGGGGTGCAACACACCTGGCGGCCGGTGAACTCCCTGGGCGGTGAGTGGCGCAACGAAGCGCAGGTCGGCACGCGGACGCGCCTGCACACGGAGTTCTACCAACCCCTCGATCGCAGCCTGCGCTGGTACCTGTTGCCGTCGGTGACCTTCGAGCAGGACGACCTGCCGGTGATCGTCGAGCAGAAGAAGGTCGCGCTGGTGGACGTCAGCTCGCTCGGCGCCGAGTTGGCCCTGGGGCGCAATCTGGGCGACTGGGGTGCCCTGCAGGTGGGCTACGGCTACGCCCGCGGCGAGCTGCGACCCGAGATCGTGGTGCCGGGTCTGCTGCCCGGCTCGATCGTGGTCGAGAGCGGTCAGGTCAGCGCCCAGCTCACGGCCGACACCCTCGACCGGATCACCTTCCCGAGCCACGGCCTGGTCGGCAACCTGCGGTGGGAGTACTCGAACGACTCCCTGGGCGCGGACGACGTGACGTCGACCCTGGTCGGCGCCCTCGCGGCGCCGCTCTCGATCGGGCAGCTGACCTTCCAACCCTCGATCGAGGCCGGAACGACCTTCGAGGGCGAGTCACCGATCGGCGGCGCCTTCTCCCTCGGTGGCTTCCAGCGGCTGTCCGGGCTCGGACCCCAAGAGCTGACCGGCAATCACTACGGCCTGGGCGTGGTGCAGTCCTACTACCAGCTCGGCGCGCGCTCGGCCCAGCTCGACTTCGCCAGCTTCGTCGGCGTGACCCTCGAAGTCGGAGGCATCTGGCAGCGCGAGGAGGAGATCGACGGCAGCGACCTGCTCTTGGGCGGCTCGCTGTTCTTCGCCTTCGACACCTTCGTGGGACCGGCCTACTTCGCCCTGGGCTTCACCGAGGGTGGCGAGCGCTCCCTCAACATCTTCGTGGGACCGACCTTCTGACCAGGCTGGCCCCTTGAAGCCCGCCCGCTTCACGCCCAAGTCTGATGCCATGGCTGCCACCGACTCCACCAGCGCCCAGTTCCCCGCCGAGTCCGCCGCCGACGGCTCCTGGAAACGCCAGAACAGCGCCTTCCGCCACACCGTCGAAGCGGGGGGCGAGTTCCCGCCCGAGGCGGGGCGCTACCACCTATGGGTCTCCCTGGCCTGCCCCTGGGCGCACCGGACGATCATCGTCCGCAAGCTCAAGGGCCTCGAGCACGCGCTCAGCCTGTCCGTGGTCGATCCGATCCGCGACGAGCGGGGCTGGCGCTTCACCACCGGCGCTGGGCACGGCCCCGATCCGATCCGCGACTTCAAGTTCCTCTCCGAGGCCTATCGCGCGACCGACCCCGACTTCGACGCGCGGGTGACCGTTCCGACGCTTTGGGATCGCGAGTCGGGCCAAATCGTCAACAACGAGTCGGCCGAGCTGATCGTGATGCTCGACGGGGCCTTCGCGGAGCTGGCCGAGGAGCCCGGGCCGCAGCTCTACCCGGAAGACCTGCGCGAGGCGATCGACGAGGTCAACGACTTCGTCTACGACCACATCAACGACGGCGTCTACAAGTGCGGCTTCGCCGCCAGCCAGGGCGCCTACGACCGCGCCTACGCCCACCTGTTCGACGGCCTGGACGAGCTCGAGCGGCGGCTGGCCGGTCAGCGCTACCTGGCCGGCGATCGGCTGACCCTGGCGGACGTGCGCGCCTTCACGACGCTGGTGCGCTTCGACGCCGTCTACCACGGGCACTTCAAGTGCAACCGCCAGCGCCTGGCCGACTTCGAGCACCTGTGGGCCTACGCCCGCGACCTCTACCAGACCCCGGGTTTCGGCGACACGGTCGACTTCGACCACATCAAGCGCCACTACTACGTGACGCACGGGCAGCTCAACCCGAGCGGGATCGTGCCCCAGGGTCCGCTGCTGGACTGGGGCGCGCCCCACGGGCGCGAAGACCTCGCGCCGGCGGGACCGTTCGGGGAGTGACGCCCGGCCTGGGCGCTGCGGTAGGCGTTCGTACGGTGCCAGGCACGAAACCGCCGCCTACCGCAGCGCGCGCGCGAGCCATGGTGCGACCTCGCGAACCATGGCTTCGGTGCCCGCGCCCGTGAACGAGTGGTCGACCCCCGGCAACTCCACCAGTCGAGTCCGCGGACCCAGCTCCGCGGCTACGTCGCGCGAGTCCTGGACCGGCACCACTTCGTCCGCATCGCCGTGCACCAACAGCCACGGAACGCGCACGTCGCGCGCCAGGGGCAGGACACTGTCGATCGCCAAGAGGTCGTCGCGCAACGCCTCGCCCAACGGCTTGCCCGGCTTTCCGAGCAGCAACTCGCCCGGCTCGAGGCCTGCGAACAGCGAGCGGTAGAACCGCGCCGAGTGCACCATCCCGGCCAGGGAGACCAGCGCTTCGATCCGCCGGTCACGAACAGCGCGCAGGCAACCGACCAGTGCCCCCATGCTGTGCCCCACGTAGGCCAACCGCCGTCCCTCGAGGACGTCGAGCACGGCGCCCAGATCCCCCACTTCCTTGGTGGGCGTCGAGTCGAGAAAGCTGCCCTCGGAGTCGCCGTTGCCCGAGAAGGCGACTCGCACTGAGGCCAAGCCCAGCTCGGCCAGGGCGGCCGAGAGGGCCGCGGACCAGGGGCGCGTGCGATCCGAGGTCAAGCCGTGGCCGATGACGACAATCGGGCCGTCCCCGTTCGAAGTCCCGATCCCCGCCGGCACGAAGGTCGCCGCGAGGAGCTCGCCCTGGCCGTTGCGGATGTCGGGCAAACCAGTCATCGCCGCAGCCTCCAACGCCAATAGCCCACGGCCAGCAGCGAGCCCGTGAGCAGGTCGAAGAGGAAGTGCTGCTTGGTGGTCAAGGTGCTGAGGACCAGGGCGATCCAAGCGACCCACAGTGCCGCGATGACGGAGCGGCGGCCGGACCAACGCCCGACCACCAGGAAGATCAACGCCGACTGCGCCGCGTGCAGGCAGGGCCAGGTATTGAAGGGCTGATCGACGGCCCGCAGCATCAAGTTCAGACCGTGCAACGACCCCGTGTGGCGCGGACCGACCGCGCCGTGGCGCAGCACCATCTCCGCCGGCCAGACCAGGAACACGGCGCAGGCTGCGAGGGTGATCGCCACCAATCCGGAGTAGAGGGCGAAGAGCTGGCGCGCGCCTGCCGCGGTCTTCGGGTAGGCGAAGACCGAGAGCACGAACGAGGCGTAGAAGACACTCGTGTAGACCAGCACGGTCCACGGCAGGTAGGGGATGCGGCTGTCGAGCGAGCGACCGTCGATCACGAACAGGCTCGCCGGGTCGAACGCGGTCACCCCGCGCGCGGAGGCGAATGCGTTCACCGACAGGTAGGCCGTCGCCATGATCGCCCCGCTGACGGCGAGCCCGATTGCAGCCCACCAGCGGCTGCCTTGCGCCCGCCAGCGAAGGCCGTACCAAGGGAAGGTCGACGCGCCTTCGCGCGCCGACTGGCTGGTCCCGTGATCGCCCTGCTTGTCGTCCTCCATGCGGTCGCTCGCGCCCATCCTCCCACGACCGATGGGCGTCGAACAAACCGGACGTCGGGCCCGCGGACATGAAAGAAGAGCGGAGCCCCCACGGCTCCGCTCCTCGAAGGTCTCAATCGAGAGGGGTGACCTCGGGTCGCGTGGCAAGCAAGGGCCGCGTCCCTGGTCGAGCGAGAGGGTCTGCCGACCCCCGATGTCGGGACCGCTCGGCGGCGCGCGAACGCGCCGCGGGGCAGTCGAGGAGAGGTGGCCGCCCGGGCTCGGCCCGTTACCTCCGCAGCGAGAATTGCAGACCTTTTCCGCCACGCGACGTGCCGCGGCGGCGAGCCCCCCTGGACGATGGCCGAACCCATGGCACAACCCGACTTCGAGCGGCTCCTCGAGCAGCGCACCTGGCTGGGCGAGCTGTGCCGCGGCCTGGTCGGCGGCGCGGACGGCGAGGCTCTGGCCGACGACACCCTGACCACGGCTTGGCAGCGCCCGCCGAACTCGCGCGGGCCCCTGAGGCCCTGGCTGGCGACGGTCGCGCGGCGTCTGGCCGCCAGCCGCCGCCGGGCCGAGGGTCGTCGCAGCCGCCGGGAGCAGGCCGCTGCCCGGGCCGAACGCACCGGGGACCTGACCGCCGAGGCGTCGGAGCGGGCCGAGCTCGCCGAGCGCGTGGCGGCCCAGGTCCGCGCCCTGCCCGAGCCCTACCGCTCGGTGGTGCTGCTGCGCTACTTCGAGGACCTCTCGCCGAAGCAGATCGGTGCGCGCCTCGACCGCCCGGCGGGAACCGTCCGCAGTCAACTGGCCCGCGGCCTCGAGCAACTGCGTGAGCGCCTCGACGCCGCCGACCCCCGCGGTCGGGGCGGCTGGTTCCCCCTGGCCCTGGCCCTCGCGGATCGTCCGACTCCGCTTCCGCCCCTCGCTCCTTCGACTGCTGCCCTGGGAGGGCTCGCCGCCATGAAGACCGCCGCCGCCGTGATCGCCCTCGCCTCCGTCGCCGTCCTGGCCTACGTCACCGTACGGCCGGACCCGGCCGCCGGTCCGGCTGCGGCCGAACCGCAGGCCGAGGTGGGCACGGCTGCCCGCCTGCATGAGCCCAGCCCGATCGCCGCCGACGGCCTGACCGCCGAGCCACTCGCGAGCGCGGGTCGCCGGGACGTGCTGCCCGAGTCCCTCGCCGCACCGGCGGCGGACGTGGAGATCGCGGCCAGCGAGAACACGTCGACGGTCTTCGTGCGCGCCGTCGACGCGAGCGGCGTCGGCCTTCCGGGCGCGACCCTGGTCGAGACCAAGGACAACGGTGAGCCCCAGGGCTCCGCCACCCTCGGAGAAGCGGACGGTTCGATCGCGCTCGAGCTGGCACTCTCCGGCGAGCGTCGCGTGGCCCAGCTGGTCCTGACCGCGCCCGGACGGGAGCGGGCGCGGATCGAGACCCTGATCCGCGCGGGCGAAGAGCACCGGCTCGGGGCGGTGACCCTGGCCCTGGGCGGCTGGGTCGCGGGACGCGTGCAGCTCGAACGCGGCGGCGAGGTGCGCGGCGGGCGCGCGATCCTGGCGCCGGTGGCCAGCGGCGACCCCCTGCTCGCCAGCGGCAAGATCCCCGACCAACGCACCTGGCGCGGTCGAGCCGACGTCGGCGCCGACGGCAGCTTCCGCATCGACCAGATCGGTCCCGGCTGGTGGCGCGTGTGGGCCAAGGCCGAGGGCTGCGAGTGGACCGCCAGCGAGGTCTTCGAGATCGTCGAGGGCGGCGGTCGCGGCGACCTGCGGCTGACCCTGACGGCCCGGGACGACAGCCACCGCATCGCGGGGCGCGTGGTCGGCCCCGACGGCGCGCCGGTGCCCTCGGCCAAGCTCTCGGTACGCTGCCAGACTCCGAACTACGTGACCGAGAGCACCCAGAGTGCCGGCCCCGATGGTCGCTTCGAGCTGACCCTGCGCGAGCAGGTCCCCCACGACCTCGGCTTCGTCGACCCCGAGGGCCTGCTCGCGCCAGTCTTCATGGAGCAGGTCGCTCCCGGCACTGTCGATCTGGTCGTGCGCCTGGTGGCCCCCGAGCCGCTGGTGCTCGAGGTCAGCGGGCGGAACGAGCCGCTTGCGGCCTACAGCTACGAGATTCGCGATGCGGCCAGCATGAATCGACTGATCGTGGGCAGCGTCGACGAGGACACGCCGCGCCCCGTCACCCTGAGCCTGCCCACGCGGCGCTTCGTGATCGAGATCGAGGCCGCCGGCTATGTGGTCGAGTCCCACGGGTCCTTCGAGCCGCAAGACCTGCACGGGCGATTGCCCCTGGTCTTGACGCCCGCGGCGCGCATCAGCGGGCGGGTGCTCGCCGAGGGTCGACCGGTGGCCGGAGCCACGGTGCTGCTCGCGCCGCTGGTCTCGGAACGACGGTTGCTGATGAGCAACGGCTTTCGCACGCGCTATCGCACGAGCGACTCGAAGCACTCCATCACCGACGTCGACGGCAACTTCGACCTGCCCCTGCAGCGCGAGGGCGAGCAGGTCTTCGTGGTCACCGCCGCGGGCTTCGCCCAGACCGAGGTCGGCCCCTACGACTTCGCCCACGGGCGCGACGTGGACGACCTGGTGCTCGAGCCGCAGCGATCGGGGCGCATCGAGGGTCGCGTGCTGCTGCCCGCGGGGGCCGACGGCGAGGGCCTGATCCTGGGCCTCAACAGCGGCGACGGCTCGCCGCGCACCCTGCGCGCGGGACCCGGTGGACGCTACGAGATCGAGGACCTCGCGCCGGGTTGGTGGCAACTGCAGCTGCGCGAGGAAGAGATCCTGCCCAATCGCTCGGTGGTGGCGATGGCCGAGCTCGACGAGCCGATTCCCTACGAGGGCGACCTGTGGGTGCGTCCGGGCGAGACCACCGTCTACGACGTGGACCTGCGCGATCGTGGTCCGTGCCTGGTGAGCGGGCAGCTCACCGGCGCCGACTTCAGCGGTTGGAGTGCGTCCCTCGGAACCTCGACCGCCTGGTTCGGCGAGGCCTTCGAGCAGGAGAACACCGGCCTCTCCGCCGACGGCGGCTTCGAGCTGCAAGTCCCCTTCGACGGTCCCTACACCCTGACCCTGACCGCTCCCGGCGGCACCGACAGCCTGGTGGTCACCGAGATGCTCGAGCTCGAGGCCGGGGACACGGATTGGGAACTCGACCTGCCCCTGGGAGCGATCGAAGGCGTCGGCTCGGCCGCGCTGCACGAGGGAACGCGCAAGGTGCGCGCCAAGTGGTCCTCGCCCACGAGCGGTGCGAAGGCGTCGATCCCGATCGTGGCGGACGCCGACGGCAGCTTCCGCCTGGCCCGGGTGCCCGCCGGCTCGGTCTCGATCGAGGAGCTCGAGGTCGGCGTCGGCGACGCCCGCTGGCGCAGCCTTCAGAGGGTCGAGCTCGGCGCGGGAGAGACCCTGCGCGTGGACCTTCCCTGAGCTCGCCGCCGAGCGAACGGTGAGCCAAGGCTCGACGGGTTCGACTTTCGGCTTGACGCATATCCAGTTGGTTATATGTTGAGAGCGTGGATGCCACCTTCCGAGCCATCGCCGACCCCTCGCGCCGCACGATCCTGGACCTGTTGGCCGAGGGCGAGCGGTCGGTGACCCAACTGCTGGAGCACTTCGACTTCAGCCAACCCGCCCTGTCCAAGCACCTGCGGGTCCTGCGCGACGCCGGCCTGGTCACGGCGCGGTCCGCCAGCCGCCGCCGCCTCTACGGCCTGCGCGCCGAGGGCCTGCGATCGGTCGCCGAGTGGGTCCGTCACTACGAGCAATTCTGGACCGAGCGGCTCGATGCCCTCGGCGCGGTGCTCGACGCGGAGGCCGGGCAGTGACTTGTCTGCGCGTGGAGCGGGTCTACCCCCACCCGCGCGAGCTCCTGTGGCGCGCTCTGACCGAACGCGAGCTGCTCGGGCGTTGGCTGATGCCGAACGACTTCGAGCCCGTGGTCGGACACCGCTTCACCTTCCGCACCGAACCCGGGCCCGGCTTCGACGGGATCGTGCACTGCGAGGTGCTCGAGCTGGTCGAAGGGCAGCGCCTGAGGATCCGCTGGGTCGGCGGGCCGATCGACACAGAAGTGACTTTCAGTCTGTCCGACACCGAGGGCGGCACCCGCCTCGTAGTCGAGCAGACCGGCTTCCGGGGCCTGCGGGCCTGGATCGTCGCGCGCATCCTCGCCATCGGCAACCGCTCGATCTACGGGCGGCGCCTGCCCGCCCTACTCGACTCCATGGACACCGACGACGCAACCGTCGGCGATTCGAACGATCCCGACTGCATGACCCGCGAACAGTCGCTCTGGGAGCGGCTCTTGGGGCTGCTCTCCAACCGACGCTGAGGCCATGAAGACCGACGACCGCATCTTGACCCTGCACCCGGCCGGCAAGCAGGGCGTGAACATCGAGCGCTCGAAGTACGACCTCGTGCGAACGGCACTCTTGCGTGTCGTTCCGCGTTCGGCCGACGGCGTGGCGTTCAAGGAACTACGGACCCTGGTCGGTCCGCAGCTCGAGGCCGCCGGCTTTCCGCGCGAGGCGTCGGTGAGCTGGTACGTGACCGTGGTCAAGCAGGACCTCGAAGCCCGCGGCGAGGTGGTCCAGGTGACAGACGCCCGGCCCCAGCGACTGCGTCGTCCGACGAGGGGTCGGTGATGGAGCGCCGCCATATCGCCTGGTTCGCCCTCGTCGCAGGGGGCTTCGCCTCGGCCGCGTTCGTCTTCGCCGTCGGTCCCTACGCGGAACTGGCCCAGCGGCTGGGAACCGAACGTCCCTTCGACGAGGCGCCGGCCACAAGTGTGGCAGGGGCCAAGGCGCGCCTGGCGGCGATGGATGCTGCGACGGTCGAACTCTACGCGAACCACTTGCGTTGGGACCTGGTTGCGATGGTCGCCAACGGTGCATTGCTCGCCGGGCTTCTGCTCGCGCTCGCCCCTTCTCGGCTCCGGGCCCGAAGCTATCTGTTGGCACTTCCGGCCCTGGTGATGCTCGCCGACGCGGTCGAGAACTCGGTGCTGTCCACCTGGCTCGCGAACCTGCAGACGGCCCCCTCCGAGACCTCGGTCCTCGTGGCACGGACAGCGACGACAGCCAAGTTCGGCGCCTTTGCAGTCGCCGTGTTGGCGATCGCCGCCCTGGCCGCAGCACGGATGCTGCATCGGCGCAGGGGTCGCAGCCCCCGCCCGGGCGGACAAAGCGCTCGCGTCGGGAGCGAAATCGATTCCGACCTGCGGGTCTCGCCGTTCGGAGCTGGAGCGCGGGCCCAGTCTCGAATCGTCGGAAGGTTCGCGACGAGCGCGCTGACGCGCTCCGCTATGGGCGCTCACTGATCGACCCGCCACAGGCCCGCCAGCAATGCGCGCTCGACGCGAGCACCGTGATCGGAATCGAGCTTCTCCACTCCGGTTCGATCGCGGAGCTCGATCCGGAACGAATTCTTCGCCATCAAGTCAACGCGCGCTCGAGCGACCGCCGCAGGCCGCGCTCGTCGATCGGGCCACCGCCGGCGAGGCACAGGTGCTCCGGGCGCAGGTGCCGGTGGGCGGCCTCGCGCACCTGCTCGCGGGTGACCGCGGCGAAGCGTCGGGGGAGCTGCTCGAGCTCGTCGGCGGGCAGCTCCATGCGCTCGCGGTTGATCAGGTAGGTCACGCGGCGACCGGCGCGTTCGAAGCCCAGGGCGTGGCTGCCGACCAGGTAGTCCACGGCCAGCTCCAGCTCGGCGGGCGTCACCAGCTCGTCGCGAATGCGCCGGATCTCCTGCACGAAGCCCACCAGCGCCCGATCGACCTTGTCGGGCTGGTGGCGATGTAGGCCGAGAACATCCCGGGGTAGAGGCCGGCCGAGTCGAATTGGCTGGCGTGCACCGAGTAGGCCAGGCCCCTCCGCGTCGCGCAGGCGCGCGGCGATGCGGTTGGTGAAGCCGGGGCCGGTGCCGAGGATGTGGTCGAGCACGCAGACCGCCGCGAAGTCCGGGTCCTTGCGACGCAGGCCGAGGTGACCGAGGCACAGGTGCACCTGCTGCCGATCCGCGCGGAACGGCGACGCGGTGGCCGCCGGCGGGGAACTCGGCGGGGGCCAGGGGTCGGCCGGGCACCGGGGCTTCCAGCTGGTCACGGCGGCCGGTCGAGCAACCGGCGCCACGTCGCCGCGGATCGATGTCCCCCAGACCGCGATCAGCGCCCGGCGTGCCGTGAACAAGCGACGGTGGTGGGCGCGAAGGTGACGGCGCTCGATGCGGGCCACGGTTTCGAGCTGGCCTCGCTCGGGGCGACCGATCCAGTGCTCGCCGTAGATCAGCCGGCGAAACCGGCGCGCGGCCTGCACGCGGGGCTCGTCGGCCTCCACGGCCAAGCGGTCGAGCAGCGGCGCGCGCGCGCACGCCCGTTGTCCTGGGATAGGTCGGCTGGGTCAGGATCTCGGCGCCGAGCTCCAACAGCTTCTTCCAACCGGTGGTCGCCACCACGCCGGAGAGGCCCGTCGAGTCGCCGGAGATGCTGCCCCGCGGGGCTCGAGCAAGTCGGCGAGCTGCTCGTCGTCGTGCTTCTGGGTGCCTTCTGGCGCGAGGGCGCCGGTCAGGTAGGCCAGGCCGGCAAACTCGGGCGGATCCTCCGCCAAGCCCGCGCAGGTGCACTTGAAATGCGGTCAAGGGCGCACCGGAGCGCGGCGAGACCACGAGCCGGGCGCACAGCGCAGCTCGAACTGCTCGAAGGGCAGCGAAGGCGCGGGGACCTCGCGCCGCTTCGCGGAAGTGCCGAGGTCCGTCAAACGTCGAACCTCGAATCGTCGGGCAGGCTCCAACCGACCACGCGGCGGCGGCGATCGAGGAACTTGGCGGCGGCATCGCGCACCTCGACCGGCTTCAGGTCGCAGAGGCGACCGCGGGTGTCCAGGGCCAGGCGCCAGTCGGCGTCGACCGCGAAGCCGCCGAGCTCGTTCGCTAGGTCCGAGACGGTCTCGGCCTCGTAGGCCTCCGAGGCGGCGAGCAGGTCCACCGCCCGCCGAATCTCACGCAGCGGCAGGCGCTCGGTCCGCAGGTATTCGAGCTCCTCGTTCACGGCGGCCTCGACTTCGGCCGCATCGGCCGCGGAGGTCGCGTCGACCATCAGCCAGAAGGCGCCACCGTCGACGCGCGTGTCGTTGCTGGAGACACTGGTGGCCAGGTCCCCGTCGAGCACCAGGCGACGTTGCAGCAGCGCGCGGCGGCCGGTGGTCAAGAGCGTCAGGATCACGTCCAACAGATCGTCCTCGCGCGAACCGACCGGCACCGTCGGCCAAGCCATGCAGAGCCGCTTGCCTGGATCGGGCCAGCGCATCTCGAGCCGCACTTCACCCGCCGGTTCCTCGAGCACCGGCGCGAAGGGTCGCTCGGGCGCAGGGCTCGTCGGCAAGTGCCCGAAATGGCGGCGAGCGGCGCGCAACGCCGCCGTCGGCGTCACGTCCCCGCAGACCACCAGGGTCGCGTTGGCCGGGACGTAGAAGCGCCGATGGAAGGCGCGCATGTCGTCGACGGATGTTCCGCCCAGGCTCTGGGTGGTGCCGATGATCGGGCGACCGTAGGCGTGGCGTTGGAACAGTGCGGCTTCGACGCGCTTGGCCAGGGCCGTCCAGGGATCGTCCTCCCCCATGGCGAGTTCCTCGAGCACGACCTCGCGCTCGGAGTCGAACTCCGCCGGCTCCAGCAGCAGACCGCCCATGCGATCGGCTTCCATGGCCAGGGCCTGCTCCCAGCGGTCGCTGGCGAACTCGAACCAGTAGGCCGTGTGGTCGTAGCCGGTGAAGGCGTTGTTCTGACCACCGAGGCGAGCGGTGACCTCGTCGACGGCGCCCTTCCCGAACGCTGCGCTGCCCTTGAACATCATGTGCTCGAGGAAGTGCGACAGACCCGCCTCGCGCTCGGTCTCGTCCCGCGCGCCGACGCGGTAGAAGAGCATCACCGCGACGACCGGGTCCAGGTGTCGCTCGGCTACCAGCACCCGCAAGCCGTTGCCCAGTCGGTGCTCGGTGATATCGGCGCCGCCCCTGGATTCGGGCGGCTGGGGGCTGCGACGGCTCTTCGTTGACGTGGTTCGCGGCATAGGGGGCGCAGACTATACCAGTGCCCCGTCGGGGGACGGGGGCGCGGAGTGTCGGGAGGGCGGGCGATCGGGGAACAGGCGCAGGATTCGCGATTTTCGCTGAGCCGTCAGTCGCCGTTCGTGGATGGAGCACCTGGAGCAACGCCTCCCGCCCTTCCGCCACGTCCCTGATCACGAGGAGAGACCGTGAACCCCCTGACTGTTCTTCGCACGTCCGGCACTCGACCGTCCCGTCTGCGCTCCACCGGCCTCCATTCGGCCCGGCTGCGCGAACTCGCTGGTGCACTCGCGGCCGTGGCCGGTCTGAGCTTGCCGTCCAGCGCCCTGTCGGCCGCAGGGGCCGTGCTGGTGGTCGACGACTTCGCCGGGCCTGGGGTCGACTTCACTTCGATCCAGGCCGCAGTCAACGCCAGCGGTCCCACGGACACGATCCTGGTCCGCACCGGCAACTACACAGGCTTCGTGGTGAACGCGAAGACGGCGACGATCGTCGCCGATTCGGCCAACGTGCAGGTCCAGGGCGTGGTCGAGGTCACGAACATCGCCGCCGGCCAGAAGGTCGTCCTGCACGGCCTCCGGATCACCTCGACCTTCGGCACAGCCCTCGAGCTGACGACCTGTGCTGGCCCGGTCTGGATCGAGGACTGCGCGATCGACAGCTCGGGCCTGCCGGTGTTCCAGATCAACGACGGCGTGCGCCTGACCGGCGCGGCCGCGGCAGTCATCAGCGCCTGTTCGATCGTCTCCAGCGGCGACGGCACGGGCGGAATCGGCGGCGGCAACGGGCTCCTGGCGCAGAACTCGAATCTGCACCTCTACGACACCACGATCGTCGGTGGCGCCGTGATCGGCGGCGTGCCCGGAAGTCCGGGCCTGTCGATGATCAACGGCTTCACCTTCGCATCGGGCTGTCAGTTCTTCGGCGGGGACGGCGGCGCCGGGACGCTCCAAGGGACCTTCCAGATCTGCACCGACGGCGGAGCCGGGGGGCCCGGGATCAGCCTGACCACGGTCAGCAGTTCCCCGCCGGCGACGCTGGTGCTGCTCGACACGGATTCGAGCGGGGGCAACGGCGGCGCGCCAGGCGGACCAGCCTGCGTCAGCGGTTCGAACGGCCCGTCCATCTCGACCGATGGAACGAGCGTCGTCACCGACCTCGGCCTGAACCTTGCCGCGCGCCACTACACGATCACGTCGCCGGTGCGCTCGGGTGAGACCGGCCTACTCGAGTTCACCGCGACCCCCGGCGAGCTGGCCTGGGCGATCTTCTCGGTCGACACCGCGCCCCTCTACTTCCCGGCCTTCACGGGATCCCTGGGCCCCGCGGCGCCGCTGATCTTCGTCTTTGCCGGCCAGGTCCCGGCCGGAGGCACCTTGGCGCTGCCCGTGAACATCAGCTTGCCGGCGGGCGTGCCCTACGCCCTGGCCTACGAACAGGGGCTGTTCTTCAGCCTCGAGGACGAGTTCGTGCTGGGAACGCCGCGGGCCGGTTGGGTCCTGGCGGCCGGCCTCTGACGGGTCGGCTCGCCGCCATCGCAGCGGGCCGCCGGCGTCGGCACGCCGGGCGGGCGAGTTTTCTGGCGGTCCGTTGTCGGCCTCCCGCGCTCGATTGCGCAGTCAGGGCGAATCCCTTCCGTCGGCGATCGCGGCGACGGGCGGCAACCCAAGGAGAAATTCCATGCTCGATCCCCTCTTCCGATCGGCGGCCCGTAGCGCGTCGGCGGCGACCACCTTGACCCTCGCGGCGGCCGTCCTCGGCGCAACCGCGGCGACGTCCAGCGCGACGGCTGCCCCCGCCGCGGCGCTCCGCGCAGCCGGCAACGTCCTGGTAGTGGACGACGACGGCGGCGCGGGTGTCGACCACACCGACCTGCAGGCCGCAATCGACGCCTCCGGCGCCGCCGACACGATCCTGGTCAAGGCCGGCACCTACGGGGCGATCGCCATCGACGGCAAGACCGTCTCCGTCGTGGCCGACACCTTCCCGGTACTGATCAGCGGCCAGAGCTCGATCCAGAACGTTGGGGCCGGACAGAGGGTCGTGCTGCGCGGCCTGTCGTTCAGCTACGGCTTCGGCACCTCATTGACCCTGGGCGCCAACTTCGGGCCGGTCTGGCTCGACGCCTGCAGCGTCTACAGCGAGGGCACGCCCCTGTTCCTGCCGGCAGTCGGTATGGTCGTCGGCTCCTGCGACGCGCTGGTCCTGAGCGACTGCAGCATCGCGTCCGGCGATGCCCCCTTCGGAACCGTGGGAGCGGGGGTCGAAGGCCTGACCCTGAACGGATCGACGGTCCACCTCTACGACACCGTCGTCAGCGGCGGCACGCCCTTCGAGGGCTTCCCGGGTGGCGCCGGGCTGCTGGCCTCCGGCTGCGAGCTCTTCGCCTCGGGCTGCACCTTCAACGGAGGTCCAGGCGGGATGGGCGACGACACCGGCAACCCCTTCGCGCCCTGCACCGACGGTGCGGCGGGGGGCGTGGGCCTGCGCCTCGCGGGCAGCGCCAGCGACGTGACCCTGCTCGACACCGCGATCGCGGGCGGGGCGGGCGGCGCCGCGGGCGGTTCCAGCTGCAGCGCCGGCAACCCCGGCGCGGCGACGTCGATCGAGGTCGGGAGTCCGCCGGCCGACCTTGGCCTGACCTGGCCCGCGCGCCACTACGACATCCCCTCGCCGATCCGCTCGGGTCAGGTGGGCCTGCTCGAGCTGACGGCCACGCCCGGCGAGTTGGCCTGGGCGATCTTCTCGGTGGACACCGCGCCGATCCCCTTCCCGGCCTTCAAGGGCTCCCTCGCCCTGGCCGGCCCGCTGATCTTCGCCTACGCCGGCCAGGTGCCCGCGGGGGGCACCCTGGCCGTCCCGGTCAACATCAACCTGCCCCCCGGCGTGCCCTACGCCCTGGCCTACGAGCAGGGGCTGTTCTTCAGCCTGGAGGACGAGTTCGTCCTGGGGACGCCGCGGCTGGGCTGGGTGCTGGCGTCCACCTTCTGAGTTTGACGCGGGAGTGCGGAGCCGACCTGTCGCGGCAACGATCGGAGCTCGGACCGCCGCCGCCGACGCGGCACGTGACGGCACCCATGGCAGCGGGGTCGCACCCGGGTCCCTCGGACCCCGGCGCGACCCCGCTGAGCGTTCGCGACGGCTGAGGCAGCGGGCTCGCTCGGACTCGTGACCAGCACTCCGCTCGGGGACTCAGGGGCGCGACGTTCGTCGACTCGGGGATCGAAAATTCAGCTGCCTTCACCCAGGCTATGGACGGCCCCAGTTCCGCTGGCCCCGCCCGGCCACGGCGGCGGCGCGGGTCCGGTGCGCGTCGGATCCGGGACGGCCCTCGCCTCGCTCAGCTTCTCGGCCGAACCGTGCAGCAACCCTACGCGTCCACGAGGGCTCGAGCGCCCAAGTGCGTCCACCCCCCCCCAACGCGACCCCTTCCAACGTGACCCTCCCGATACTCTTCGCAGCCCTCCAGTCCGGTCAACTCTGGGTCGTCGATGACGAGCTGGCGCACGGCGCGGACTTCGCTCAGATCACCGAGGCCTTGGCCGTCGCCACCGACGACGACGCGATCCTGGTTCGCGAAGGCGTCTACGACAGCTTCGAGCTGATCGACCGCGGTGCGCGGATCTTCAGCCTGGCGAACGAGCGGCCGGTGGTGCTGGGCACAGTCAAGGTCCGCGGCCAACGGGCGGGCCAATCGGTGGTGCTCGACGGCCTGCGGGTCGTCGCCGGGGGTGTGGGTCTGCTGATCGACAACGCCCAAGAACCCGTCTGGCTCGAGGATCTGCTCGTCCAGGTCTACCCCCAGTTCCACGTGCCCCTCCCGGCGCTGGTCGTGTACGACTGCGCTGACGTCGTGATGGCCGCCGTCCACGTGGGCCCGGCCCTGGAGTCGACCGACGTGGGCACCGGCGGCGCGCAGGTGACCGACTCGGTGCTCCACATCTACGACTCACACTTCGAGGCATCGGCGTCCGCGTCTGCGACACCCGTCCCACTGCCCGGCATGAGCGTCGGCGGCAGCGTCGTCTTCGCCTCGGGGACGACCTTCGTGGGGGCCGATGGCTGGTCCGCGGCCCTCGACGGGCTCGGCGCCTGTACGAACGCGGGGGACGGCCAGCCGGGACTGATCGCCCTATCGAGCAAGCTATTGGAGTCCGAGGTCAAGCTCATCGACTGCACCTTCGTCGGCGGCGAGGGCGGCCTGGGCTTGGGCAGCTGCCCCGCCGGAGAGGTGGGACCGGCCCAATCGATCGCGCCCGAATCGTCGGTGGCCGAGCTCGAGGTCCAGTTGGGGGCCCGCAGCTACGACGTGACGAGTGTGATCGGCCAGGGACAGACCGGTCAGATCCACTTCCAAGGCTCGCCCGGCGAGGTCGTGGCCAACTACATCGGCCTGATGCCGAACCCCGTCTTCCAGGCCGACGTGAAGGGCTCCTTCGGCGCCCTGGGTTCGATCCTGGTGTTCCAAGCCGGCGTCCTCGACGGGCACGGTCAGCTGACCCAGAACCTCCAGTTGGTGCTGCCCCACGGCTTCTCCTACCTCGACCTCTACGCCCAGGGGATCTTCGTCAGCTTCGTCGACGGGATCGTCCTCGGAACGCCCCGCGCGGTGCTCTTCGCGGCCCCGTGACGGGTTCGCTGACCCACGAAAGATCGGCGCCAGGGTAGTCGAACGGGGGAGGCGTCCGGCTCGCGGCAACGGCGACGCAGAAGCGATCACGCGCAGCTGACCGAGGGGCGTGACCCAAGCGACGCCTTGCCGACGGAGTCGACCGAGGAGCACGAATCCCTCCACGCCGCGCCGGTGGATGCCGCCTTGGCTCGCGGCACGCACGGCGCGGAGCCAGCGGAGGCACCAAGGGTCTCAGCCCTTGCACGGCTCCGCCGTCGGGCAAGGGCCACGGGCCCGAACCGCCGCCGCGCCCAGCGCGTCGACGGATCGGGCTCTTGCCGGCTCGCGGCCTGCGATCAGTTCGGGCGCAGCACGCGACGACCGCCCTCGGGCGGACGATCGCCGCCAGGACGGCGCTTGCCGCCCGAGGATGAAGAGCCTCCGCTGCGATGGCCGCGGGCGTCGTCGCGCTTGCGCTCGTCGCGACGATCGGGGCGTCCGCCAACCTGGCGGTCCTGCGAGCCTCGTCCCGCCGCTCCACGCCCGGTGAGGTTCGGTCCGTGGAAGCCGGTCTTGCGGCCGCCCTCGCGCGGCTCGTCACGCTCGTCCCGACGCCTGGCGCCGTAGCGACCGGTCGCCTGGGTGCCCGAGCGCCCCGGGCGAGCTTCGCCCCGATAGTCAGGGCGATCGTCCTTGGGGTGGTGGCGTCGATGATCGAAGCGCTGACCTGCCGAGCGCTCACCACGCTCGTCCGTTCGATTGCCGCGACCTGCTCCGCCACGCTCGCCGAACCCGCCACCTTGGGCACCGCCGCGCCGGTCATCCCGGCGATCGCCGGAGCCGGAATCGCGCAGGTCGGGACCAGCTCCTGTCGCCGCACGCTGCGAGTGACGCGCCGAGCCGCGGCGATGGCCGCCCGTGTCCTGACCGTTGTTCCAGGGACCGGTCGCCCTCTGTTCCGTGTGGCCCCGCCCGCGCGGGCGTTGCGCGCGCCCGCGGCTGCCGCCGCGATCACCGCCGCCGCGATCGCTGCTCCCGCGACGCCCGCCGCGTTGCTCGCGCTGGTTCGAGTCGCGTTCGTTCTCGACCCAGTGGATCAGGCCCTGGACCTCTCCGCGGGTGAGCGGGCGCCACTGGCCGGCCTTGATGCCGCGGTCGTCGATCGACCCGATGCGCGTGCGCTTGAGGTCGGCGACCTTGTAGCCAAGGCGTGCGAAGACCCGGCGAACCTCGCGGTTCTTGCCCTCGAGCAGGGTCACGAGCAGCTTCGACTGGGTCGCCGAACGCTGTTGCACCAAGACCCGCGCGCCCGCGGTGCGGCCCTCGGCCAGGAACACGCCCTCGCGCACCTGTTGGACGGCGTCGTCGTCAATGCGACCCAGGAGCTTGACCAGGTAGGTCTTCGGCACCCCATAGCGCGGGTGCATGATGCGGTGCGCGAAGTCCCCGTCATTGGTCAAGAGCACCAGTCCGATGGTGTCCTCGTCCAGCCGCCCGACAGTGTAGATGCGGCCTTTCTTGCGGTCGGTGATCAGGTCGATCGCCCTCGGCTTGGCCTCGCGCTCGTCGTTGGTGCAGACCACTCCCGACGGCTTGTTGAGCAGGTAGTAGCGGTGGCGCACCTGCTCGGGCTTGAGAATCACCCCGTCGACCTCGATCCGCTGCACGGCCGGATCGATCTTGGTGCCCAGGTCGGTGACGATCTCGTCGTCGACCATGACCTTGCCCTCGGCGATCAGTTCATCGCTGCGGCGCCGCGACGCGACGCCGTGGGAGGCGAGGTACTTGTTGAGCCTGACCAGGATCGGCTCGGGGCTCTCGACGTCGGCGTCATCGCCCCTGTCGACGTAGCCCTTGTCGCCGTCCGCCTCGTCAACCGGGGGGAACGCGTCGCGCGGCGAGGGTTGGTTGCCGCGCGAGGGCGACCTCTCGGAGCTGAGTCCGGAGGTGGGGAACTGCTTGCTGGGCCGACGGTCCCCGCGGGGTCCGTCTCGGTGCCCATCGCGGCTCTCACGAGCAGGGCGATGCATGGCGAATCTCTTGTTGTCGGAAACGATGTCGGAGGGGCGAGGGTCCGGACGTCGACACGGATCGCGTCGCGCCCGGTGGGCTCACCCGGTGGCTTGAAGCTGGACCAGGTCCAGGGCTTCGTCGCCGAGGGGCTCGAACCGGTGGACGCCACAGGCGGCCGGAACGAGCAGGGTGTCGCCTCGACCGATGTCCGTGCGCTGCTCGCGACCCTCGTCGAGGGTCACCAGCACGCCCGCCCCGGAGATGGCGACGTAGATCTGAAACTGGTCCGCGGTGTCGAGCTCGGCGGGTGCGGTCACGCGCAGACGGCTCATCCCGAAGTAGCGGCACCGCGCTAGCGGGGCCATCTCGGCGCCGGTCACGTGGGGCAGGAAGACCTCCCCGACCGGCGGGCGAGGGCTCAAATCATACCGCGTGGACTGGGCGGCCTGGGCCACGTGTTGGGACCGGGGTTGGCCTGTCGCTTCGTCGACTCGGTCCCAGTCGTAGATGCGCCAGGTCGTGTCGGAGTTCTGCTGCACCTCGAGCAGCTGCACCCCCGCGCCAATGGCGTGGATCGTGCCTCCGGGGACCATCAGGGCCTGGCCGCGTTTCACCGGCCACCAGGCCAGGTGCTCGACGATGGCAGCACTGCCCATGGCGGGCTCCACGGCAGCGCGCTCCGATCCGGGCTTCAACCCGCACCAGACGCCCCCCTCGGGCCCGGCGTCGAGGAAGTACCAGGCTTCAGTCTTGGCCTCGCTGGTCCCGCCCTGGGCCAGGGCCCCGGCATCGTCCGGGTGGACCTGGACGCTGAGGTTCTCGGCCGCGTCCAGGAACTTGACGAGCAAGGGGAAGCGACCGTCGGGGGTCGGCTTCGAACGGCCGAGCAGGTCTGCCCCGTGATCGCGGACGAGTTGACCCAGGGTCCGACCGTCGAAGGTCCCGCCGACGACGACCGAGTTCACGTCGGCGCGGTCGACGAGCTCCCAGGTCTCGCCGATCCTCTTGCCGGCCGGTAGATCGATCCCGAGCACTCGCTCGAGCGAACGGCCGCCCCAGACAGACTTCTCGACGTACTCGCGCCGAAAGCGCAGGGGTTCGCGAAGGTTGGCCAAGATCGGAAGGAGGGTTCGTGGGCTTCGCAGATCCCGCTCCACCGAAGAGGTAGGACTGCGAGGAACGACGACGGGCCGCGGCATTCTAGCCCGTCGGTGAAGGCGCCCCAGAGCATCGCCAGCCACGATTGAGCCCGCATCGGCACCGAGTGCCGACCGGAAGGGGCGAGACGGCCGCCCTCCGCGACCCGACCGAAGCCCCACCCGCGACCCGACCGAGGCCCCACCCACGACCAGGTCGAGGCCCCACCCACGACCAGGTCGAGGCACAGCCAAGGACCTTCCTCGACCTCAAACGGCGACCGCGTCGATGAGCCGCCGAGCCTCGGCCTGGGCCGTGGCCTGCTCTGCGCCGCCGGCGATCATGTCCGCGACCTCCGAGACCCGCGCCTCGCCCTCGAGCATGGCCACCGCGGTCCGGGTCCGGCCCCGCCGCACGGCCTTGCGAACGACCAGGTGTCGGTGGCCGCAGGCAGCGATGGCCGCGAGGTGGGTCACGCTGAGCACCTGGTGGTGCAGGCCCAGGGCCCGCATGTGCTGGCCCAACTCGGGACCGAGCCGCCCGCCCACGCCGGTGTCGATCTCGTCGAAGACCAGAGTTCGGGGCTCTTCGCATCCGGCCAAGGCCGAGCGCAGGGCCAGCATGACCCTGGCCGCCTCCCCGCCCGAAGCCACGTGCCGCAGCGGTCGCGTGGGTTCACCCTTGTTCGCTGCGAGTAGAAAGTCGACCCGGTCGGCGCCGCTGGGACCGAACAGCGCCCGCAGGTGCTCGAAGTCCGGACCATCGGAATCGCGGCCGCTGCGCGGCTCAGCCGATGCGCGCAGGGCTTTGGATGAGTGCAGAGCCTTCGATGAGTGCAGAGCCTTCGATCCGGATTTGCCGGCCGAATTCGCCCCGGCCTCGGCACTCGCGACCAAGGTCAGCGCCCCTGCAGCTGCGCCCTGGGCCCGATTGGGCTCCACAGCGACCTCGAAGGTGGCGTGTCCCAGGCCGAGGCTGGCGAGGGATCGCCGCACGCCCTTGGCAAGACGCGGCGCCAGCCGGCGCCGCGCACGCGTCAGCTTGTCGGCCTCCTCCCGCACGACCTCCAGGGCCTCGTCGCGGGCGCGAATCAGCTCTTCGAGGCCGCCCTCCGCCTCTTCCAGCTCGGCAGCTTCGGCCGCCAGCTCGTCGAAACGCACATCGAGCCGCGCCGCTTCGACCCCGTGCTTGCTCGCCAGACGCTCGATCTCCGCCAGCCGCCCCTCGACCTGGTCGAGCCGACGGGGATCGAGCTCCACCGAGTCGACGAAGGAGATCAAGAGGGCTGTCGCCTCCTCGAGGTGGATCTGGGCCGCACCCAGCTCCTCCGCCGCGTCCGAGAGCTCGACCACCTTGTCAGCCCACTCGGCCACGCCTCGGGCCGCGCCGCGCAGCCGGTCGAGGGCCGGCAGCTCGCCTTCGCTCAACCCGTCGAGCCACGCGCGCAGGTCGCGCTCGAGGCCCGAAGCGTGGCGCAGGCGCGCGCGCTCCGCGCGCAGGCGATCGGTCTCCCCGGCCTCCAGGCCCAGTGCTTCGAGCTCGCCCACCTGGAAGCGCAGGAACTCCAACCGCTCCCGCCGCTCGCGGCGCCGGCCGAGGTGATCCTCGATCTCGGTGGCCAGGGCCAGCCAGCGCCGCCGCGCCTCGCTGTAAGCCGCCCGCGCGCGACCGGTCGACTCCCCGGAGGCGTCGAGCAACTCGAGCTGGTGCTCCGGCTCCAGCAACCGCTGATGGGTGTTCTGTCCGTGGATCTCGACCAGCATCGCCGCCAGCTCGACCAGGGCCCGGCGCGTGACCGGACGGTGGTTGATCCAAGCCCGCGTCCGCCCGCCGACTTCGAGGCTGCGCGAGAGCAACAGTTCGCGCTCCCCGGTCACCCCGGCCTCGTCGCGCCACTCCTCGAGGAAGGACGGCAACTCGGTCGTGACGAAAGCCTCGATCCTGCGCGCCAGGGGCCCCTCGGGGACCACGAAGCGCCCCTCGACCTCGGCTCGATCGCTGCCCGACCGCACCCAGGTGGCCGCCCCGCCCTTGGGCCGCTCGCCGAGCAGGAGCTCGAGCCCGGTCACGATCAAACTCTTGCCCGCGCCAGTCTCACCGGTGATGGCGTTCAACCCGGGACCGAACCCCAGGCGCGCCTCTTCGATCAGGGCCAGGTTGCGAACAGTCAAGTCGACGAGCATGGCGCGCTCCGTTGGACCGCCCGGATGGGCCGTCCCGTTTGGTCAGGTCGGTCGGACAAGGAGTCGCCCGAGCCCTGCCCACCGACGCATCCCCCGCGCCGCCGGCCGCGATGCGAGGGAGTCGAGGGTGCCGAGGCCCCTCCCCAGCACCTGGAGCCCGCGCGGAAGCTGAGCCGCCCGAAGGCGGCACCACGCGGTTCCGATGGGTGGTGGTGTCGTGCGCTGGGTCGGGGCCTCGGCCGGGCAGAAACCCGAACGAGCGCCTAACCTAACAGAACCCGACCGGGTCCCGTCAACCCCCCGCGCGCGATTCTTTCCAACGGCGAGTGGGGCGGACGCAGAAGAGTGTCAGCACCACCAGCCCCAGGAAGCCCACGTACCAGGGCCGGAAGGCCTCCTCGGGGACGTCGAAGAACAGCACGTCGCGGGCGATCCGCGCGACGAAGCCGATCTCTTCCGGGGCCTGCCCGGCCGCGACGCGCAGGTCGTACTCCCAGATCGTCAGGGGGCAGGTCACCCCCGCGACGGCTTCGGCCGCAACCAGGGCGATCGCCGCCAGGTGCGCCAGTCGGAAGAGCGGGCTGCGGACCCAGGCCCAGCCACGCCACCAACCCACCAGGATCAACCCCAGCCCGACGACCACGAACAGGACGTAGGCCAGGTGGGCGACGACGATCAGATCAGCGAGGAGGACGCGCACGGCGCCCGATCCTACGCAGACCCCGGCCCATCCTGTCGACCTCGGGGCGCCGGTCAGCGCCCGTCCGCCGCCTGCCACTTGGCGCGCAAGGCCTCGAGGGCCCCGTGCGCCGGTGCCGGCATCGGGCTGGCGAGGGCCCGTTCCAGCTCGGAGTAGGCCAACTCGACCGCGCCCTTGTCCCGGGACTCGATGGCCCGCGAGGCGTGCAGCACGCAGCCCTCGTTGATCGACGGTTCGATGCGCTCGAGCTCGACGATCTCGCACCAGGGCTCGCCGCCGAACTGCTCGCACACGTCGAGGGTCACTGCGAAGCGCTCGTGGGCGCGAGCGTTGCGGAGCACGAAGTCGGCGGTCGAATCGCGGCGCGTGAAGAGGAAGGGCGCGGGGCTGAGGTAGTCCGCGGTGACCCAGGGGAACTGCGTGTCGCTCCAGGCGCTGATGCGAGCGAAGTGCGAGGGCCCGAAGCGTCCGATCTGGGCCTGCCACGGCTCGTCGTAGCTGGAGAGTTGGATCACGGTCCGCACGCGGGTCCCCAGGTGCCGAAGGGGCCTGTCGCGCAGGACGCTGAGGTCGATCGCGACAGGCTCTGCCTGGGGCGCGTCGGCCGGGATCGGCCCGTCGGTGGCCAGGGCCCCGGCGATCCAGGCCAGGGAGAGGCTGGCGGCGGCCAGGAGGGTGCGGGTCGGGCGCAACATGGCCGCTCTATCGACCCCCACCGCCGGGGTGCCTGAGCGCCGCCCGGCCTGCTTCCCGTCAGCGCCGCTGGAGGTACCAGACCGCCTGGTCGCCGTGCTCGCGGACCGTGTGGGCCAGGTCCGCGGGGATGTTGGCGGGGGTCAGCGCGCCCCGCGGCACGTGCAGGACGATCAGGCCCTCCTCCTCGAGCGGGCCCGCCGCCAGAGCCTCGAGGGCCGCCAGGACCTTGGTCCGGCCGTCCGTGGCGCGAATCATCGGGAAGGGCGGGTCCAGGAGCACGAGGTCGAAGGGCCCCGGCCCCCACAGGCCCGGCTCGACCGCGTCCCCGGCGACCACGGTGCAGCGCTCGCCGCCGCCCAAGAGAGCGATGTTCTGCTCAAGGGTCTCCCGCGCCTCACGGCTGATCTCGAAGAAGCGCACGCTCGCCGCGCCGCGGCTGAGCGCCTCGAGCCCCAACGACCCGGATCCGCTGAACAGGTCGAGCACCCGCCCCCCGTCGAGCCAGGGCCCGGCGATCTGGAACATCGACTCGCGCACCATGGCCAACATCGGCCGCGTGGCATGTCCCTTGGGGGCGCGCAGTGCGCGCCCACGGTGCTCTCCGCCGAGGATCTTCACGGCGCGCAGGATAGCGCGGAGCCGCGTCCTAAGATCGTCGCCATGAACGAAGCGCCCGCCCCCCGCCTCCACGTCAACTGCGACCACGTGGCCACCGTCCGCCAGGCCCGCCACGCGGCCTTCCCCGATCCGGTCGAGTGGGCCCTATTGGCCGAGGGCGCCGGGGCCCAGGGGATCACGGTGCACCTGCGCAAGGATCGCCGGCACATCCAGGACCACGACGTGCTGCGCATGCGACGGGCGATCGGGACGCTCTTGAACCTGGAGTTGTCCCTCGACCCCGAGATCATCGCCTTCACCCTCGAGTGCGGCGCGGACGAGTACTGCATCGTCCCCGAGAACCGCCAGGAGGTCACCACCGAGGGCGGCCTCGACGTGGTCTCCGAGCGCGCGCGCCTGTCGAGCCTGATCCCGCGCCTGGTCGAGACCGGCGGCGCGGTGAGCCTGTTCGTCGATCCGGACGAGGTGCAGCTCGAAGCCTCCGCCGAGCTGGGCGCCCAGTTCGTCGAGCTCCACACCGGCACCTACGCCAACGCCGCCGGCGACGAGCAGCAGCGCGAGCTGGAACGCCTGCACCGCGCCGCCGCCAGGGGCGTCGAGCTGGGCCTGCGCGTCAACGCGGGTCACGGGCTCGACTACCAGAACGTCAAGCCGGTGGCCGCGATCGAGCAGGTCGAGGAGCTGAACATCGGGCACTCGATCGTCGCCCGCTCGCTGATGGTCGGCGCGGCGGCGGCGGTGCGCGAGATGCTGGCGCTCGTGCGAGCGGCGCGCGGTTGAGCGGCCGCCCGGCCGGGGTCAATCCAGAATGGCCAGGTTGAACTCGGCCCGGACGGAGAGGTGGAGCGTCAGCTCCTTCTCCCCTTCCATCACCCCGGCAAGACCCTCCAAGCCGATGCCGTAGTTGTACTTGGCCACGAGTTGCCCGCCCTCCCAGACCCAACGGATGCAGGTGGGCGTCTCCGACTTGTCGTCTGCAGTTCGCTCGAGCACGAGTTTCACTCCCGCGAGCGCGAGGATCTCGTTGCATTGCTTCACGAACGCGCGCGCCTTCTCGCGGAACTTGCTTTGCACGGCCGCGGCGCCCTCGGAGAGATCCACTGCGAGAGTCCCCTTGCGCGAGGACAGCTGAACCAGTGCCAGGTAGACGGCCTGGTTGCTGGAGAACAGCTTGGCTCGGTCCCGCTTCAATGCAGCGAGAAGGTCCGAGTCACCAAACTCCTCGGTGAGGACCACGTTCTCCCGCTTCTTCGCTTCACGCGGGAAGTCAAGGAGGAGCGAACAAGTGTACTGACTAGCAACTTCAGTCATGGATTCGAAAGGTCGGGGTAGGTCTTAGCGGGGTAGCTCGTGCCACCCAATTGGTGCACGCAGCGCAGTTCACTCGAGAGGAATGACGCACCGGAATCCGATGCCCATGTCGATCTGGTCCGGCGGAGCAAAACCGAGTTGCGTGAGCAGAAGGGGCTCGAGGACGTCGCGCGACGTCGACCAACGAGTGCCGATGATCCCCTGCATGTGTAGCGATGCGATGCCCTCGATGGCGGGATCGACCGGAGCGGCCTCGCAGGTCCACTCCTGCACCCCACCGACGAGGTTGGTCAAGCCGAGCGGGCCGAGCGGCTCGCTGCCCCCCGGCACGACGTAGCGCACGAAGGCCGCGGCTTCGCGCACCGGGGCGATCTCGCCGTCCGAGTCGAGCAGCGCCGGTCCGCCAATGGCCAGGTCGTCGACGCGATCCGTCGCGAGCAGCTCAGTGAACCATTCCTCCTCTGCGCCGAGCGCCGCGGCACACCACTCCACCCGCCGCGGCAAGCGCTTGCCATGGGCCTCGGCGAAAGCCCGCGCTTCCCCGTAGCTCAGCGAAGTTGCGGGGAGTTCGCGCCAATGCTCGGGAGCCGTCGACCGAATCCGGCGCGACCAGGCCTCGCCGCGCCCTGGACTCTCGGCCTCGAGCCAGTCGTAGTACTCACCGCTCGACACCGGCGAGCGGTCAATAAGGAACGCGCCGTGTGCGACCGTCTCCACGATCGGGCCCATCTCACCCGGAGCGCCGTCGACGATCGGACCGAGGCGCGTCGCGTAGGTGGCCTGGCCGCGCTCTATTGCGACCATCCCCTCCCTGGACGGAAGCGTGGCCGCGTCCGGCACCAGGACCAGAGCGCTATCCCCGGCGGCCAAGGCGCGATCGAACTCGAACCTCGAGTCGCCGACCTCGACCACGAACCAGTAGGCCCCGGGGTCCAGCCTCACCTGCCGCGACCCGCGCAGGTCGATGGAGCGGCCCGTGGGTTCGCGCAGGCGCGGCAGGGACCCCGCTCGTTCGACTTCGACCCTCGCGGTCGCACCGCTCGCCAGCTCGAATGCAACCGCAGCCGTGCGCCCGAGGTAGGCCGCTCGCACGTTCTGCGCGAACAGCCCGGAAGTGGCGAGCAGGGCCACCGTCGAGGCGATCGCGATGGTCCCTCGCCGTCGCCGCAGACCTCGCCCAACGCGGCGCCGGATCGGCTCCGATTTGGCCCTTACCGGCTGTCCCTGAGCGAAGCGGCGCAGGTCTGCGGCGAGGTCCAGGGCCGATTGGTACCTGTCGTCCCGCTCCTTTCGCAGCGCCATCATGCAGACCGCATCGAGGGCACTCGGGATCCCCGCCTGCACCGCGGACGGTGGCCGTGGGTCGTCGCGGTCGATGCGGCGCAGCGTGTCGGTGACGGACGTTCCCCGGATCGGCGGCCGGCCGGTGAGGAGGTCGTAGAGCATCGCGCCAGCCGAGTAGATGTCGGTGCGGAAGTCGATCAGCGAGCGGCGCGCCCGAGCCTGCTCGGGACTCATGTAGTCGAAGGTGCCCGCGGGCAGTCCCGACTGGGTCAGCCGGTCGAGGTCGACGAGC
Organism: Engelhardtia mirabilis; assembly: GCA_007751255.1. Classification (GTDB taxonomy): domain Bacteria; phylum Planctomycetota; class UBA1135; order UBA1135; genus Engelhardtia; species Engelhardtia mirabilis. The sequence goes on along the minus strand of CP036296.1, from coordinate 961,400 downwards.
TGCGCCAGCCCGAAGTCCACGATCCGGGGCCTGCCGTCGACGCCGACGAGCACATTGCCGGGCTTGATGTCCCGATGGACCACGCCCTTCTCATGGGCGGCGGCCAGGCCCTCGGCCACGTCGGCCATGAAGCGCGCGACCGCTCGGTGGCGCTCGACTCCTGCCCCCCCCAGGCGCCCGAACAGCTCATCGGCTGCGTCAGCCACGGAGCCTCCGGGCACGTACTCCATGGCGAAGTACAAGAGTCCCTGGTCTTCGCCGGCGGTGATGACGCGGGCGATCGCGGGGTGGTGGATTCGGCTGGCGGCGATTGCCTCGCGACGAAACCTCTCCACGGCGACACGGTCCACGCGCCGGATCGGTGGCAGGACCTTGAGGGCCACGCTGCGCTCGAGGGCCGGTTGGCGGGCGAGGAACACGACGCCCATGCCGCCACGGCCGAGCTCGCGCTCGATCTCGAACTCGCCCAGGACCGCGCCCGTGAGGTTGCCCCCAAAGGCTTTACCCAGTGCAGCGGGGGCGCTGGGAGCGGCGAGGAAGTCCTCCGGCAGGTCCACTGCGAGGAGTTGATCAAGCTCCTGGCGCAGGGCCGTGTCCTCGCCACAGGCCTGATCGAGAAAGGCCAGGCGCTCGTCGCCCTCGAGGTCACGCGCTCGATCGAAGATCGCCTGCAGCGCCTCCCAAGAATCTTCCTTGGCCCCCATCAGCTCAGACGAGTCCGGAGCCACGCTCGGGTCAGCTCCCACTTGCGACGGAACGTCCGCTCCGGCAACCCGAGCAAGGACGCCGCCTCAGCCTTGCTGACCTGGGCGAAGTAGATCAGGTCGACGGCGCGCGCCATTTCCGGACTGCGAAGCTCGAGCTCCTCGAGCGCCGCGTGCAGGGCCTCCAAATCCATATCGCCATCCTCGAAGCTGCAGGCCACGGCGTCCAACGGATAGTCGACGATCACACCGGCCCGCTTGTCGGCCGCCTTACGTCGCGCATGGTCGACCAGCGCATGCCGCATGGCCGTGGCAGCGCAACGCAGGAAATGCTGCTCGTCGACGAAGCCCGCCTCCCGACTGCCACCCAAACGGAGGTAGGCCTCTCCGATCAGGGCGGTCGCCTGGAGGGTGTGTCCGGGGGCCTGCCCAGCCATCGCCCGGACCGCGAGCTGCCGGAGCTCGGTCCGCAGCAGCTCGAAGAGCGAGACGTCGTCGATCGGATTCATGTCGGATGTCCGGGGAGGGTGTCGCACAACAGGCGCAGACCCGTCGCTGGGTGATTCAACGCAGGGCCGGGCGGGACCGGCCAGAAAGTCGTTCGAAAACTCGGCTGGAGGCTCCCTCGGCTCCGACAGCCAAGGAGCGATCCCGTGCGTCGAACCCTCGCGATTGAACGCTCGCTCCGGCACGACCGGCGCCACGACCCGATCGGCACGCTCGCGGTGGCCGAGGATGCCCGACGCCGAGCCGGTCACCCGCCCCGATGCGGACTACATCGCCCCCCGGTCCGTGTCTGCCCGCCGCAGGCGGCGGCGGGGCATCCGGCGATGATCGGGCACGGTGGAGGCTCGAGGGCCGGATCCGACTGCGAAGGGGGCGACACAGCCACCCAATCGGGAGTCGCTCGCTGCTGTTGGGCCCGACGTCGGCAGCGCGAGAAGTGCCTGCGGACGCGCTCAGAATGCGGCCGCGGGGCGAAGCGCGACGATCCACTGCGAGCGGACTGCCGCGCGACTGCGAGTGGTTCGCGGGCACCCCCCACGGCATCCTTGTGCACTGGTCCAGCGCTGCCCGCCGATCGCACCTGGCCCTGGCCTGCGACTTCGGGGCGTCCGCGCCGCCGCCCACCGCCGGGGTTGGCCTCCGGGCGGGCCGAAGCGCGGAACGACGTCGTCGAACACCCCATGCGAAGACAGCGTGAGAGCGAGGGCGCAAGGTCGACCTCGAAGGCCGCGGGCGCCGGCGAGTTGCGGGGGGTCGCACGATCCGCGGCTGTGCCGGGGGCGCGGCGGGCGGACGCAGTTGCTCCCGAGACTGCGAGCGATGGCCGCGGAGCCGGCGGCACTCCCGGCCAGGTCGACCTCGCGGCGGTGCCGCTCGCCGCACCGCGGCCCGACAGCTCCCGCAGGAGCGCCGCACCCGGGCACACGGGCCAACCGCCGGCACAACGGATGCTCGCGCCGCGCACGGCCCCGGCCACGACCGCCCCGCGATCCGCCGGCGTGATCCAACGCAGCATCATGTCGCGCTACCGGTGGGGCACCTACTTCGCGGCGCTGCCCGGCAACCCGATCCTCTGTCCGGCGGTGAATACAGGGGAAGCACGGACGACCCTCTCGAACGTCACCGACGGTGCCGGCCGGATCAGTGGAAGGGTGATCACCCTGCATGCCTACACCAACGACGCGTGGGGCCAGGTCGGCTCGGTCACGATCGACCGCTTCGCGGTGAGGATGGGTCCCGCCGGGGCCGGACAGATGGCCCCCATCGTGGGCTACGACGACAGCCACTTGAACCTGCACACCGCGGCCGCGGGAGGCGCAGGGAACGCCGGGCTCGCGACGGTCCTGTTTCCGGCGGTGATGCGTTGGATCGACCGCAACCTGCGCGGCGTGCAACACCTGAGCATGGCGCCGGCCGGGGGTGCCGCATCGAAGGCGATCATCGCCGCACTGGGCGGAGCGGTTGGCGAGGCGGGGTCTCACGCTGCGGCTAGAGCCGCTAGGCTGGGGTTTCGCCATCGTCACGCCGCCCGCAGGTAGCGTCGGAGGCGGTTTCTGGTTTTCTGGAGAGCGCCCTTCTCAGTGGGGTCGTCGATAAGTCGGCGTGCCTCGATTTCGATGCGGAGCGCGTCGAGCATGTCGGCGAAGCTGGGTGTGGCCTTCTGGCGATACCAGGGTGCCGAGGCGCGCAGTCGGCGCACTTCTGGCTGCCACCGGCCCTGCCTGAGGTACCAGATGACGACGAGCGCGTAGACCGTCCAGCCGAGTGGGGCCGTTCGGAGAACGGCGTGGCGGCCGCGGTTGCCACGAGGTTGGGGGCCGGGCTTCTTGGCCTGCCTCTTCCCACGGCTCCATCCGTTCTGGGGTTGTTCGATCCCGAGCAGTTGCTTGGCGTCGCGGAAGGAGACCTCGATCAGCCACCGCCGCGCGTAGCGTTCCAGTGCGACGTCGACGGAAGCATCGACATCGGTCGTGAAGTAAGCCCGGTCCTCGCGCTTCTTCTTGGGATCTCGCGTCAAGATCACGCGGACGAGCCTGGCCCCGGCGGCCGTGTACCACAGGCAAGTCCAATCCTGGACGAGTAGCTCGACTTCGCGTCCGTAGAGTCTGACCGTCCGCGGGACCCACTTCGACCCGCACTTGGCCTGCTGGGCCGGCGAACGCAGTCGCTCGCCCCTCTTCCGTGGCCGACCGACGCCGCTGTACTCGCCGACCGGCGCGTACAGGGCCGCATCCAGTGGCATGGGGCCCGTGAAGTCCACGCTCTCGTCGAGCGAGCGCACCAGCGTCTTGCAGGCGTACTCACGGTCTCCGGCGACGTGGAGCCGCTTTCCGGTCGGAAGGCGGTCCCGAAGCACACCGATGAGCTCGCGTGCCAGCTCGGTCCGCTTGTGGTACTCGTGGGCCTTGCAGCGCTTGGGAGAGCGGTACAGACGGAAGAAGATCGGGAGCGCGGCGCCTCGCTCACGATCCCACGGCAGAGGAATCCTGATCGCCAGCACGACCCAGTTGTGGCCGCAGGAGAGCCGGCTCCATCCTCGGCTGGAGTTCGCGCCGTCGTGGTGCATCGCGACGCCGAAGATCCTCGGACCTCTACGGTGGCAGAGCGTGTCATCGACGAAGGCTTCGACCAAGTCAGGGAGCCAAGGCTCGGCCAGCTTCAGGATGACGGCTCCCAGGTCGTCGGGGCTCCACTTGGCTCGCGACAGGAAGCGGTGAAAGCATGAAAAGTGCTTCGATCCCACCGCACCGCCGGCCTGGATCATCCGCGTGATCTGATGCGAGCCCCGGCACGTGATCCAGCCCACGACCAAGGACGTGAAGCTCTCGAAGCTGGGCCGCGTGAAGCAGCCGGAGAACAGGAACAGGAGATCCTGCAGCGACGTCGGGATACCATCTACCAGCGCGCTCCGCCTTCGGTGTTGTTTTGACTTCACACTGATGACATCGCGGGGCGGGGCGCGCATCTTGCCCACTGCCTCTCGTCGCCATCGCCGGTTCTTAACTCTGGGAAGACGCCCCTTCTGACCCCGGCACATGGCCTCTCAAAAGGGCGAAACCCCAGGCTAGGACGACCCGCAGGAATGCGGGCGGCGCGGCGATCGGCGGGGGCGACCTGAACACCTGGGACACACGGCTCAACGCTGAACACGTCCACGACCTCGAGGCAATCGATCGGGGTACGGCGGGGGTGACGCTCTCCGCCGACGGGATGCGCCTGGCGGGGCCGGCCGCGGCGGGCGAAGCCGCCGTCCTGCGCGTGCAGCGCGATGCCTTGCTCGCCCACCCCCCCGGGCACCTCACCCGCGACGTCAACCATCCCGGACGCGCGTACTTCGAGACTGCGCGCGCGCTCAGCGACGCCGTCATCGCAGCCGACCCCAGGTCCGCGGCCCGAGTCCTGCGCTTGGCCCTGCTATCGAGCCGATCCGGCGCCGACGGTCGCGGCGAGATCCCAGACCCCGGTCAGCAGATCGAGGTCGAGGGCGCCGCCCTGGGACGAGTCTTCCCCCATGCGACCCAGCCAGGCTGACACCGAGCCTCGAAGCTGCGACGTCGCCGAGAGACGACGAGTGTCGAGGCCTCCGAACAAGGAAGGAAGCGCTGCTGCGCCGGTCAATCGTCCAGGGCGAACAGACCCCGTGACGAATCCCGGCTGAAGTGCAGATCGCGCTCCCAATCGTCGAAGCGCAGGATCTCGTGGGGACGCACCTCGGTCCACGACGCAACGGGCTCGCCGGGAGCGTCAAAGATGGTCACGATGCGCGAGCCCCTCGAACCGATCGGCGCTTCGCGCAGTCCGAGATGGCCGCCGCACCAGTACATCCCCCCGCTCACCGCGACATCGTCGGAGTGGACCGTCCAGGGCCCGCTCGGCACGCAGCTCGGTCCGGAGGTGAGGTGGTGCCATCGGACGCGCAGGTCGGACTCACCGATCGAGCCGGTGGCTTCGCGGAGCTGGGCGTCCGGGGCCGAGTCGTCGAGGGGTCGCCAGAGCGAGGCCGGATCCAGGAGCGGCGCCCGCCGCAGGGGCTCGAGGGTGGCGAGCAGCCCCTGGTCGACACCTGCGAGGGGCACGACCAGGCGCGAGAAGGCCAGGCTCGAGCGCTCTGGATCGCGCCTGCCCGGAACTCCGAGGCCGAGCACGTGCAGGCGCGCGGGCTCGCGGTCGACGAGCTCCAGAATCAGGGCCGAGCCGACGATCAACGGCGCAGGGTCCGCGAGATCGGGAGCGTGCAAGGCGCCCTCGCCGAAGAGCGCCGCCATCACCTCCAGTCGCAACGATCCGTCCGGGGTCCGCTCGATCCGCGCGACGACCGCCCGTCCGTGGGGGCCGGTCGCCCGAACTTCGTGGGCTGCGCTCCCGTTCGTGGCCGGATGCAGGTCGAACTCGAGTCGCGTCTTGTTCTGGACGAAGCCGGCAACGACCTCGGGCAGCGCCACGGGTCGCCGCGCGTCCACCTCGACCCTCCACGACTCTCCGATCGCACCTCCTGCGCCGTGGGTCGTGCGCGGCACCGCTTCGGCCGAATCGAGGCGCAGCTCCCGCACGCCGCGTGGCTCGCTGGCACAGCTCGCGACGGACAGGAGCAAGGCGGCGGCAGCGGCGATTCGTCGTGCGGATGCCATCGAGTGAGCCTACAGGGACGGCTGTGGTCCGCGAGCGCTGGGGCAGCCCTCGCCGGGCCGCTGCTCGACGAGCCACTCGTCGCGAACCGGGGTCGCGCGGCGGCCAAGCAGGCTCCCGAATCCGGGTAACGCCCGCGGCGCTTCGCGGATGGAGCCTGCAGCCCAGGGGAATCGGCCCCTGGCCCCGCACCTCGCCCGATCCATGCAGAACAGATCCTCGCGCCAGTCGGCGCTGGTCTCGGCCGCGGCCCTGGTCGCGCTCATCGTCCCGACTGCCGCGGCCCAGGTCCCCAAGCTCGTCGTCGACCCGGGCGAACCCGGGGACCGCTTCGGGCTCGCCGTCGCGTCCATCGGCGACTTCGACGGCGACCTCTCGCCCGACTTCGCCGTGGCGTCGTCCGAGGCCCTGGTTCCAGTGCTGATCAGCGAGCCCGAGGTCGGGGGCGCGGTCCGCATCTTCGATGCGTCGGGGAACTTGATCGGACTGGTTCACGGAACACCGGGGGCCCGCTTCGGCGCGGCCGTCACCGGACCGATCGACCGCCTGCCCGGCAGGGACGACCTCGTGATCGGCGTGGCCGGCGAGCCGGGCAACTCCGGCCGCATCTGGCTCGTGTCGTCCATCAGTCCGCTCGTACCCATCGTGCAACTCGTCTGGTCCCTGCCGGGTTTGCAGGCAGGTGACGACTACGGCGCGGCGCTGACCACCATCGGCGACGTGGACGGCGACGGCGTGCGCGACATCGTCGTGGGTGCGCCCGGCTACGACACCTTCGTGCCCTTCGGTGGTGAGGTGCTCGACGTGGGCGCGGTGCAGGTCGTCTCCGGCGCCGACGGAATCCCGCTTCGGACCTACTACGGCGTCGTGCCCAACGGGCGGCTGGGCACGACCCTGGCCGCCGTGGGCGATGTCGACGGCGACGGGATGGAAGACTTCGCCGCCGGCTCGCCCTTCGACGGGGCGGGGACGGTGCGGATCTACTCCACGACGTCGAACACGCCCCTAGTGACCTACTCGGGCAGCCAGACCGGCGAGCGCTTCGGCGCCTCGATCGTCGCCGTCGGCGATGTGGACGGGGGCGGCGCCGGGGACCTGTTGATCGGAGCGCCGGGCTACACGATCGGTGGCTTCTTCCCCACTCCTGCCGGGCGCGCCGTCGTGATTCGCGGCGAGAACGGCGGCACGCACCTCAGCTGGGGCGGGACCTTCTTCTCGAACTTCGGTCACTCGGTGGCCTGCGTCGACCTGGAGGGCGACGGTCAGCGCGACTTTGCCGTACACCGCTCGCGAACGCCAGGCACGCTCGCGCGCACGACGATCTACAGCCGCGCCGACGGCTCGCTGCTCCACACCATCGTCGACGGCGCCCAGGACGGTGACTCGCCCTTGGTCGGAGTACCGAGCATCGATGCCCTGGTCGGCGACGAACTTCTGATCGGCCTGCCGGACCTGGATGGCGCGGCCGGTGGCGCGATCTTCTACGGGCTGGGCTCGGGCGGTGGTCCCGGACCCGCCGCCCACTACACCGTCGACGACGACGGGCCGGCGGACTTCGATTCGGTCGCGGTGGCGATCCTCAGCGTGGCCGCCGGCAGCATCCTCGAGGTCGAGCCCGGCAACTACCAGGGCTTCACCGTCGACCGCACCCTGTCCGTGATCGGTCGGCCGGGCGACGCCTTCGACCCGCACCCCGCCAAGGCGACGTCGATCGAAGCCGTGGGGACATCCAACGTGGTTGTCGCCGGATTCGAGACGAAGCAGGTGACCCTTGCTGCACTGCAAGGGCGCACCCACCTGGCCGACACGAGCGTGACGCCGGGCAACCTCGCGATCGACGGCTGCTCCGACGTCCTGGTCACCGATACCGACGTGATCGCCGCCGAGGGCTTCGTCGGCACCCGCGACGGGATCCACGCGGTGGAGGTGACCGGCTCCGCGGTTCAACTGATCAGCGGAGCGTTCCGGGGCGCCAGTGGGGGCGCGGCGATCTTCAGTCCCGACGACGGCGGCAGGGGCGGCGACGCCCTGCGCGCCAGTGGCTCCGAGGTCCGCCTGGCGGACAGCCAACTGATCGGCGGCGACGGCGGGCAGGGCGGCTTCGGCGGGGCCTTCGGCGGCGTGGCCGGCACCGGGGCCCGCGCCCTCGACGGCTCGACGATCGAGTTCCGCGGGAACTTCTCGACCCTGCTCCAGGCCGGCCAGGACGGCATCCCCGCGCCGGTCTTCCCCGCCTTCGACGCCTACGCCACGGGCCTGGGCAACAGCGTCACCGCATCGACGGGCCTGACCCTGCCGATCAGCGGACTCGGCGCGGTCTCCCAGGTCCCACCGCGGCCCGTGCTGCGAACCGTCGGGACCATGGCCATCGGCACCAACTTCCAACTCCAAGTGATGGCGGAGCTGGGTGACCCGGTCTACCTCTTGGTGTCGGCATTCGACGTGGCCCTCGAGCTGCCGGGCTTCATCAACATGCCGGTCTGGGCGGACGCCGCGGGCAAGGTGCTCGACGCCGTCGTCGTCGGCAACGGATTCGGCGGCTGGGTGGCCTTCGATGCTTCGATCCCGAACTCGCCGGCGCTGCCCGGCCTGGCGCTGACGGCCCAGGCCTTCGCGGTGCCTCCGGTCGGAGCGATCGAGCCCAGCAACGCCGCGCAGATCGTCGTGCGGCAGTGAAGGCTTCGGAGCCGCGGTCGCTGCGGCTGCTCCGGCGACCGCGGCTCCGCCAGGCATGGGAGGTTGACGCCCGAGGCGTGGGTGCCTCCCCTGCGCTCAAAGGTCGCCACCGGCCTGCAGCCTGCGTCGCAACTCACGCAGGCCGCGGCTTCTCAACACGCGAATGGCGTTCTCACTGCGGCCCATGGTGCGCGCCAGCTCAGCGGTGGATACGTCGCTGCGCCACTGCGCCTCGATCACCCGCCGCTGGGCGCCACTCAGGCCGGTGAGGGCGCGCTCGATCCGCTCGCCCAACTCCCGCCCCACCAGGTCCTCGATCGGGTCCCGCGCGACGTCGATCTCCGGCGCCTCGGCCGCGAGCAGTTGCCGCGCGGCACCGCGTCGCCGCTCGCTCCACAGGCTGGCTCGGTCCGACAGGCGGCGGCGGGCGATGGAGAGGAGCCAGGCCAGGCCCAGCGGTCCCCGGGCCGGGCTCGCGGGACTTCGGGCCGCCAGGGCGTCGACACACACGTCCTGCACCAAGTCGAACTCGTCCTCGAGGCCCAGGCGAGCTGCCTCCAGCCAGGATCGGGCCCAGGATTCCAACCAGGGAAGTGAAGCGACCAGCAACCGGTCGCAGGTGTCGCCTCCATCCGCTCCGGCAGCAGCGGTCGCGCTGCTCGGGTCCGATCGGAAGGTGTCGCTCGAGGCTCGGTTCATCCCATCGATCCGGCGCGACGAGAGTGCCTGGGCGCCGCACCAACCGTCACATTCTGCTCGGACGGGGCCGCAGCGTGGGGGACCTCGCCGAACGCGTCCGGGCCGAGCACCGCGCGTTGCGATGCTCGGCCCGACGATGCTGACCGCGGCCTTCAGTGGAACGCTCGCGGATGGTGCCCCGAATCAGGGCAGGCTCAGGACGTTGACCCAGCTCGCCTCGATGTCGGGGACGATCATCAAGGGCACGAACTGAACTCCGTACAGCCGCGCCCGCGACCTGAGCTGACCGGATCCATCAACCTGCAGCCCGAAGAACAACTCACCGGTCGAGTGATTGTTGGGGATCAGCAGCGGATCCGAGGTCACCATCGGATTGAACTGGAGCGGGGTGACGTCGTCCTTCGGATCCACCACTTCGAGGTCGAAGACGAGCAGACCCGCGTCGTACTGGCTCAGCTCGATGCCGCTCGCCTGCAGCACCACGTAGTCGACGATGCCCTTCGCATCCAAGGGTCCATCGACACGAGCCATCGCCAGGCCCAGACCTGAGGTCGCCGGGCCCCCGGCCCAATCGGCGGCGAAGCCCACCTGCGTATCGAAGGGTTGCATCTCGTCCCGCGGGTCGCGACCGCACAGGCCCTTGACGTTGTCGGGGCCAACGGTCGGTGTTGCGGTCTCGAGCAGTCCCGCCTTGAAGGTGAAGGTGTCACCGCCGGGAACCTTGAACGGTTCCGCTTGAACGGTCAGGCCCGTGCCGCTGGCTCGCTGGGAAACCAGCACTTGGTTGGGAGTCGAGCCGTTGATGGTGCTGGCGGGGTCGAGCGAGAAGACGACGAAGCCCGGCTCGTCGGGCTCTTCGCCGCTCCTGCGGTAGACGGAGAGGGCGTCGATCTCGAGATCGACGGCGGTTACGGTGCCGAACAGGGCGTCGTGGTCGAACGCGATCTCGGGTTGGCTCCAGTCCGTTCCGTCCCAGGTCATCACGTAGACCGTGGCGGGATCGAGCAGGTGGGGCACCGGCAGGCTCGTCATGGGATCCGTCACCAGGATCGCCAGCGGGCTGCCGAAGCTGTCGAGCCAACGGCGCGCCAGGGTGAAGTAGAACGTGTCGCGAACCGGCTGGAAGGACGTGGGGCCCTCACCCGGGGTCGACGAGATCAGCCCCATGCCCCAGTCCAGGGCCGAGACCTCGAAGCCATCGAAGGCCGTCGTGCCGAGGCCGAGCTGGCTGCGGGTGTACTCCACCCGCACGGTGTCGACCAGCTCCTGCCGGATGCCGGTGCTGCCCACCGAGAAGTAGCTGAAGATGCGTCCGGCCGCCGTGCCCTCTTCGCTGCGGGCCAGGTCGACCGAACTGCCCGTCTCGCCCTGGGCAGCGGAGTCGACGGTGAACGTCATGGAATGCCAGCGCACACTGCTAGTGGCCAACTGCAGGGTCCCGGTCGAGTCCACCGGCGGGCTGACGTCGCCACCGGTCGACATGCCCCCGAGTTCGGGCACGCAGAACGGCAGGGTCGGGTCGAACACTCCCGCGTAGCCGGTGGCCGCCGGCACCCAGTGCCCGTAGAGGGCCTCGGGCGAGTAGTCGGGGTGCCACGCGGAGGCGCCGCCGTACTCGGTGGAGGACCAGGGCTCGAGGCTCCCGCTGTAGACGCCGGCCGAGCGAATGCGGAGCTTGCTCGACGGCACGACCTGGGTCGCGGACGGCGCCAGTTGCACGCCCGTGTGAAGACCCGTGAACATTCCCTGGGCCTCGGCCGCGGGAATGACAGTGCCCGAAGTTTGGGCGGCAAGTGGCGAGGACAGGGCGACGCTGAGCGTGCCCGTCGCGCCGAGAAGGATCTTGATCGTGTTCATTGGGGATGACCGACGAGCGGTCCAAGGGAGAGAGGGGGCCGGCGCCTCAGCGCTCGGAATGCGGCACGACGCGCGCTCCGGTGAGCTCGCGGTCGATGGATTGGAGGAGAAGTCGCAGCGACTCGGACGGTTCGGTGTCCAGCTGTTCGGGAAAGTGCTGCTGCAAGAGGCGCAAGAGCCACAATCGGCGCGGGTCGCGGCTGCATTCGACCGCGAGGGCCTTGATCAACGCTTGGGAGTCGGCCTCGTCGATCGCGTCGAGGACCTGCTGGAAGTAGGTCGCGGGTCCACCATTGCCGAGGGCGCGGGCGCGCTCGAAGTGTTCCCGCGCCCGCGCCACGGCCGCGGCGGCCAGCGGGCTTTTCTCGGCGCCATGGGTGTGCGCCAGGGCCTGATAGGACTCGACCGCCCCGGCCAGGTCTTCGCCCCACCAGGGGAGCACCCGGTCGAGCATCGGCCCTCGCGCATCGATCACCGCGAGCGCGGCGTCGAAGTCGCCCTCCGCCACGTAGGTCCAGATGGTGGTCTCGACGGGCTTGACGTCGTTGGGACGAATGTCCGCGGCGACCGCCAGGAGCTCGCGGGCCAGGTCGTGCTCTCCGAGGGCGAAGGCCGCCCATCCGGCGTTGGTGCGATTGACGTGGCTGCGCGGCGCCAGCTCGATGCTCTCCAACCCGACCTCGAGGGCGCTCGCATAGGCGTTGGCGAAGCCCAGGGCGTAGGAGACGTAGTGGGCGGAGGTCGCGGTGCGCGTGCCGATGCGGTCCTCGTAGTCGAGCACCGCGCCGTGCAGCTCGAGCGCCCGCTGGTGGCGCTCCGGCGGTTGGTAGGCGTCGAGGACCTGCAAGGCGAACAGCAGACCCTGGGCGTCGGGGATTGCCGCTACCACCTCCACGTCCAACAGGGCCTCGGCTTGGGGATCCTCGAAGGCGCGCAGGTGGTGGTAGGCGCGTAGGTAGCGATCGCGGGCGGTGCGCGGCTCGGGCAGGCCCGTGAGGTCCACCGCGTCGCTCCCGGCGGCCCCCGGCGCGACCCGCGCGTAGGCCTCGGCCAGCTTCCTCGCGAAGTCGGTGTTCTCGTGCCGCGCGATGGCTGCCATGTCCTGCGCCGCGCCGACGTTGTCGCCGTGGTCCAGTCGGAAGAAGGCGCGCAGCAGCAACGTCGGCAGGGGGTCGACGCAAACAGCCGCGGCGCGGTCCAAGAGCTGCGCTACCGCTGCGCGGTCCGACTCGTGGACGTAGACCCGGTTCTCCGGGTTGAGGATCGTGAAGTTGGGCGGGAAGTGCCGCGACAGCTCGAGCCAGGTCGCCTGGCGCTGGGCGAGGTAGGAGGCCCGCAGGGTCGTCGTGAGCAGCACCGCCGCCACGAGCGCCAGGGCCCCACCGGCGCCCCAAGCGATCTTCGAGTGGCGCGCCCGCCGCAAGGCCCGTCGCAGGGGCCCGACGGGGCGCGCGACGACCGGTCGGTGGTCCAGGAAGGCGCGCAGGTCACGTTCCAGCTCGGCGGCGCTCGCGTAGCGCTGGGCCGGACGGCGACTCATGCCCTTCTCGACGATCGCGACGAGGTCGCGGGGCAGACCTGGTGCGAGACGCGCGAGGGGAATCGGCGACCGCGTCGCCACCGCCAGGAGCACCTCGTGGGGCGTCCCCACATAGGGCGGCCGCAAGGCGAGCAGGCAGTAGAGCACCGCGGCCAAGCCGTAGACGTCGGACAGAGGCGTCACCCGACGATCCGAGGCCAGCAGCTCCGGCGCCATGAAGGCCGGGGTCCCGATGCTCGTGTCGCCGGCGGTCAGAGGCACCCCGTCCACCAGGTGGGCGATGCCGAAGTCCACCAGGACGGCTCGCCCGTCGCGGCGGATCAGAACGTTGCTGGGCTTGACGTCGCGGTGCACGACACCGGCCCCGTGGGCTTCGGTCAGTCCAGCGGCCAACTGGGCCACCCAGCGTGCCGCGAACCGCAGGTAGCTGTCCCGACTGGACAGGTTGAAGCCCAGGGCGCGCCGCAGGACGTTCGCGTCCACCTCGCTCGAGTTCTCGACGATCTCGGACAGGCCCTCGACCAGAGCGCCGAGCTGCTGCCCGGCGATCAACTCCATGACCAGGTAGGCCTCGCCGTCGTCGGTGCGCCCGCGGTCGTGGATCGCGAGTACGGCCGGGTGGACCACGGCCGCCATGGCCCGCGCCTCGCGGTCGAAGCGCTCGACCGAGCGGTGCTGGTCCATCAAGCCCGGGCGCAGGATCTTGATCGCGACGCGGCGGTCGAGGGAGCGGTCCTCGGCCTCGTAGACGACCCCCATCGCTCCCGAGCCCAGGCGCCTCTGGATCAGGTAGCGGTCGGAGATCGTCGCGCCCACCCGCGTGTCGGTGGCGAAGGCGCTGGTGAACACCGGCGACAACGAGTCCGCCGACTCCACCGCCGCGCGCACCTCGTCCATGGCCTGGGGATCGCCCGCGCAGGCCTGCTCGAGCCAGTCCGAGTGGCCCGCGTCGCGCAGGTCGAGGGCGCGCGACAGGCGGTCGGCCTCGAGCTCGTGGACGTCGGGATCGAAGGTGTCGTTGCCCACGCCTACGACTCCTCTCCCTTCGACCCGGCCCCCAGGCGCAGGGCCAGGCGCGCTTGCGCGTCGAAGAAGGCACGGCGGGCGCTGGATTCGGAGCCGTAGCCGAGCTGTTCGGCCAGTTGCTCGAAGGTCGCCTGGCCCTCGATCCGCGCCCGGACCAGGAGCCGCACCCGCGGGCTCAGCTCGGCCATGGCCCGCTCGACGCGACGGACCTCGTCCAAGCGCGCGGCGATGGCCTCGGGGTCGAAGGCCTGCCCGCCCCCCAGGGACTCCGGGTCGTCGGGCATCGGCCGACCCAGGCGGCCGTCACGGCAGTCGGCCTCGTGGAAGCGGATCGAATCGACGACCCGGTTGCGGATGACGATCGCCAGGTAGCCACAGAAGGCATCCTCGGTGCGGCCGCCGAAGCCCTCCAGGTCGCGGATCACGCTGCGGAAGACCTCCTGGACGATGTCCCCGGTGCTGAAGCGCGCCGCCAGCCAGGGCCGCCCGACCCGCACGTCCCGGGACAGGCGCTGGTGGACGTCGGCCTCGACGCGCCGGTAGAAGCGCTCGATCAAGAGGTCGAGCGCCTCCGACTTGCCCGAACGCGCCTCGTCGAGGGTGTCCAGGAAGCTCCAGGAGTCGGAGCGCTCGGAGGTTGAGGCGTCGATCAAGGGCACGGTTGAAGCTGCGAGGCGTTGGGCGGGCCCCGAACGGATTCGTTCAGCGCCCATCAGATCCGGCGGGGCCGGTGGTAGCCGCCGCCGGGCATTCGCCAAAAAAAGTGAATTTGGAGCGACACACTCGGTCCCCGCCGTCTCCCCGATGCGACTTCCTTGGGCTCCCTTGGATCATAACCCCGCCCCGGGGGCGCCGCCGGAGGGGGGTGGTCAGTGAGCGAGCGCAGGGTCCACAGGGTCGGTCAAGGCAGTTCGATTGGTCCCTGACCATCGAAGGTCGCGCGTCGGCGCAGGCGCTCGGCGCCGCTCCCGTCGAGGGCGACCAGCGTGTAGGTGCCCCGGGTGACGTCGATGTTCCAGCGGTCGACCCCGTTCCGCGGCCCCCGGCACTGCGCGCGGCCCAGCCACAAGCCGTTCTCGTCGAGGATCCGGACCTCCCCGATGCCGTCGACCGCCAGTAGGAGGTCCACGTCGACCACCGGCTCGAGGGTCAACTCGATGGCCCCCACCGGGCGCAGCGCGGGGTCGATCACCACGCTCCGGGACATGGACGGCCCCATCGCGGAGACTTGGCCGCCGAGGGCCAGGGGCCGCTGGGAACCGATCCCACCGGGAATCTGGACCCGCAGGATCGAGCGCTGCTCCGGCATCGGCAGCAGGTAGTCCTCGCCCGGGCCGATGCCGCGGTGCAGGTTGCCGGGGTAGACGTCCTGCAGCGGCTTGGTGTCGTCGAAGGGCGCCAGCTCCACGAAGGCGTGGCTCCACTCGGGCGGACCGCCGACCACGCGGATGGTCAGGGGCTCGCCGCCGCAACCCAACTCGATCGGGCCCAGGTCCACGTCCTGGCCGGACGCGAAGTCGATCCAGCGTTGGTGCAGGCCAGCTTCGGTCTCGACGGTCAGCTCGTAGCGCGAGGGCACGATGCGCTCGAGCACGACGCGACCGTCGGGGCCGGTGGCGAGGCCCTGGTGCTCGCCGCGGCGGTAGGTCGAGCCCTCGGCCTCGAGGGTCACGTCGGCACCCTCGATCGGTCCCCCATCGAAGCAATCCACGGCCTGGAGCGTGAGGCGGGCGAAGGTCGCCGTGGCCGCCCCCTCGTCCAGGTCGAAGCGCAGGGCCTCGTCACCGGCGGACACGGGCCGCTCGGCCACCACCTCACCGGAGCAGAGCAGCTCGGCCCACAGGGGCGGGTCGCGCTCGAGGACCAGGGTCCCGATCGCGTCGCCGAAGTAGTTCCAACGCTTGTGACCCGGCGCGGGCTCGAAGTGCCCGAGCGAGTCGTCGCGGGCGGCGCCGTCGAGGCTCAGCCGAATGTCGAACACGCCCGACCACAACTGGTGCGGCGCACAACCCAGCGCGGCCGCGAACCCCGCCAAGGATTGCCCGTGCAGCGTGCGCACGACGACCGGCAGCTCGTTCGAAGGCCATAGGTAGACGTCGATCGCGGCCGGCGGGCCGGCGCCGTCAGGGTCGGCTTCGATCGCGGCGGTGAACGGCAACGAGCGGTAGCCCGGCGCCGTCGTGCGAAACTCGTACTCGCCCAGAGGCAAGTAGTCGAACGTGAGGTCTTGGGTGTCGGTGCCGGTGGCCCTGGCAATCGGCCTGGCCGGATGGACCGCGATGGCGAAGGCCTCGACCTCGACCGACTCGATCATGTGCGGCCGGCTGGCGCGATCGAGCAGTCGCACCAGCACGCAGGAGCGCCCCGTCGGTTCGCGCGCGACCGCCCCCGCCCCGCGACCCTCCGAGGATTGGGCGACGTCGCTCTCGGAACGGTCGGACTCGGTCAACTCTCGCCGAGTTGCCGGGTCCGTGCCCGGATTCGGCGCCTGGGTCAGGCTCGCAGGCTCCATCTCGCTGCGTGGCGTGTCGACGACCGTCGGGTCCGCCGCGCGTCCCTCGCCCCCTCGCGGAGCACCGACCAGGAAGACCGCCAGCGAGACGGCCAGGATCGCTGCAACAACGCCCAGGGGCCTGCTTCCCATCACTTCGGCCTCGACCGGTCTAGGGCGCGTCCACCGACCTCGGCTGGCCCTCGACCGGCTCGGCGGGGGCCATGTCGACGGTGGTCTCCTCCAGCAGCTCACCCTGGGCGTCGAGCAGGCGCAGGCGGTAGTGGCCGCGCGCGAAGCTGCCGCTCCACCCTCCGGAGCCATCGCGCCCAACGACCGTACTGCGACCCTGGGCATCGATCAACTCGACGAAGACCACGTCCCCGCGATCGGTGTCGAAGCTCCAGGGCAGGGGCTGCGCGGGTGCCTCGAGCGCGGACGCCATGTCGAAGGCGTTGTGCTGCCGGTAGAGCCACGAGACGGCGACGACGGTCCCGTAGACCAGGAAGAAGACAGCGAGGATTCTCATGGGCAATTCCGCCGCGGCGGATCCGTTCCCGCAGCGTCGCCCATGGGGACCGATCCGTCAACGCGCTGGGTCGGCCGCATGGGGACGGAGGACAGCTCGTGTCCGAACGGCGAGGGCCGGGGTCGCCCTGGTAGGGCGACCCCGGCCGCGCTCGCGCCGATCGACCTCAGTCGATGGTCATGAACTCGAAGCTGGCGTTGAAGCCACCCGACGGGTTGAAGCCCCCGCCCAGCATGACCTGCTCGCAGACCAGGTCGCGCCCGGCGAAGAAGCCGCTACCGCCGGTCACCGGACGCTTGAAGGGCGTGTTGAAGTCGGCCAGCTCGATGCCGTTGGTGACGACCATCTGCTCGCCTGCGTGGTCCAGGTCGAAGTCGAAGGTCTGCGTCGTGACGGCGATCACGCCGGTCGTCGCGTCCCCGTCCTGCTTGTGCCAGCCGCGGCAGATGAACTCGCCGACGACGAGCTCGGGGAAGGTCGGGTCGCCGTTCGCGTCGACGCCGGAGAGGTCTCCGTGGCGCTCGAAGGTGCCACCCGGGTAGATGTAGCCGGAGATGACGAACGGCGTTCCGTCCGCGGGCACGCCGTTGGGGGTCGTGGCGCCCTCGAAGTGGAACGACGAGCCGTCCATGGCCACGTCGAAGGAGTCCTGGGCCGGAGCGACCGCGTCGGCTGCGGGGCTCGAGACCAGGGCAGTCAGGCCGGTGACGGTGAACAGGGTCAGGCCTGCGAACAGGGAGCGGGTAGCGATCACGGGAGTCCTCGATGGAGTGGTTCTCGGTGGTTTCGGCGCGAGACTACCTCGCACCTTCTTCACCCTCCCGTGGCGCAGCTCCGCGATGCGACCTGCCACCGAGTGCGCGATTCTCCGTCAGTTCTGTTCAGTCGCCGCGGACTCCGCCCCGGTCCCCTGCTCCCGCGCCACGACCAAGCGCGCCTCCTTCGCGATCAACGCGATCGTGTCGAAGGTCGCCACCGCGACGAGCAGCCACCCCACCCAGGGCCGGAACGAATCGGCCTGTTCAGGTAACAGGAAGGCCGTGTTGAAGAGGCCGATGATCCAGAACAGGACGGTGCGCCCCAGATGCCACTGCGCCTTCCCTCCGCCCAGAAGCCGCAGACGCAGGCCAGCGCGCACGAGGTTCCACAGGACCGCAGAGCCGGCGATCGAGATCACGGCCCAATCCACCGGCCCACGATCGCCGACGCTCAGACGCAAGGCGTACGCGAGGACGACGCTCGCGATGGCGGAGTTGGCGACATAGGAACGCGATACGGTCTTCATGGCGAGGCGGTGCGGTCCGGGGCGACGAGTAAGGGTCAGCCTACGCCCGCGCCCGGGGGTTCATTCTCGGAGACCGCGCCGGGCGGCCCAAGACGCCGCCGCGCCGCTCTGAATCGGAACGACGCGGCGGCGGCGCAGCGACCCGCCGGCGGGGGACCGCGGCGGGGGTCGGGAACTCGAGCCTCTTGGCTCTAGCCTATTGGATCGTCAACGCCTGGGCGTTGCTGGCGAAGTTGACGACCAAGGCCCCCAGGTCCACGCCCACGAAGGCGTGGTTCAGGGTCGCGCCGATCAGCGGGGTCAGCACGCCCGGCGCGATCTCGAAGCGCGCCAGGTCCTGGCCGCCGCTCAGGAAACCCTGGGACGGGGAGAGGGGCGGCTGGTTCGGGTTGTTCAACGTCAGCAGGAAGTAGGCGTCGGGGTTGAGCGGCAGGTTCATGCCGTCCACCGGCAGGCCCGGAGTGGTTCCGCTGAGGGAGCCGAGCACCCAGAACAGGTCCCCCGCGGCGTCAGGCCCGACGCTGACGTCCATGTCGAGCTTGATGCCGTTGGCCGCGCCAACGCGGTTGGCGTCGGCGTTGAGCCCGCCCACGTGCACCTGGTCACGGACCTCGCCGCCGGGGAAGGAGGGGCTGTGCACGTTCAGGTAGATGCCGCCGGCGAGCAGTTGCAGGACCTCGCCACTCGAGAGCGGCGGCGAGGTGCCCTTGAAACCATTCGGCCCGTTGGGATCGAGCGCGACCACGATCGGGCCGGCCGAGCCCGGAAAGGCCGAGTGCAGGTGCGAGATCGTCGCGTTGACGTTCTTGACCACGACGTCGTAGGAGAGCTGTTGCGTCGCGAGGTCGAACTCGAAGCGGCCGTTGGCGGTGCCGATGCTGGGGTTGGGCGGCGTCTCCTTGGCGCCGGTCGCGAAGGCCACGAAGTGACGCGGCGGGCGGATCTGACCGCGGATCTCACCACCGGAGAAGGCCGCCGAGTGCAGGTTCACGTACAGGCCGCCGCGCAGGAGGTCGTCGACCTGGGCCGCGGAGAGGAGGCCCGATCCGCCCCACCCGCCGGGAACCGGGTTGAGGCCGAAGACGATCGGACCGCCGAAGCCGACGTCGCCGTCGTGCACGTGGGCAATGGTCACGGTCGACATGGTGGTCAGGACCGTGCAACTCAGCACGCCGGTCCCCACGTCGTAGGTCAGCTCGGCGGTGCCGAGGTTGGCGCTGGCGTTGGGGGGCGTCTCCTCGATGCCGCTGACGGTGGCGGAGAAGCCGGTCACGATCTGGGCCGAGGCGGCGAGGGGCAGGGCGGCGAGCAGGCCGACCGCTGCGAGGGTGCGATGGAACATGGGTAGCGAGACCTCGTGGGCACGGCGCTCCAGGGCGGAGCGCTGGTGGGTTGCGAGCATCGGGGGCCGATCCCGATCGCCCGCGGGAACACGCGGGGGGAAGGGCTCCGAGCATGGCGGATCCCCGGGGGGCTAGCGTCGCCGATCGCCAGACCTCGCAGCGCGGCGCCGAATCGAGGCGGAAGGCCGCGATCCGACTTGCGGACTGGGCCCCGAGCAGCGACACGGGCCCTCGGGGGACCGGCGCGCGCCGGGGTGCGGGAGAGGTCTGGCACGAACGGGCCGTCGGTCCGCGGCAGTCAGGCGACGGACAGGCGCCTGGCACCGTGCAAACGCCTGACTGCCGCATTGGCGGAGTCGTCCCCGCGCCCACCGGTCCCGACCCGCTCAACTGCCATTTCGACGCGCCATTGTGGCCCGCCCGATTGCCGAATCCCTCCTTGGAGCCCGTGGACGCCCATCGATGGTCCGGCACGCCCCTTGCAAAAGGAGACCCGGAGATCGCCATGCAACAACTGCCCTACACCAACCGTTCCGTCGAAGCGCTTCAATCCGCCACCCAGGCCGCCCAGGCGGCCGGACACCCCCAGGTCGTCCCCGCCCACCTGGCGGCGGCGTTGATGGACCAGCCCGAGGGGGTCATGTCCGCGCTGCTGTCGAAGCTCGGGGTCGAGCTCTCGGCCCTGCGACGCGAGCTGAGCGGCCGGCTCGCCAAGCTCCCGACCCAGTCCGGCGGACAGACCACACCGTCCCAAGCCCTCGGCGAGACGATCAACCAGGCCCAGATCGACGCCCGCAAGATGGGCGACGAGTACGTCTCCACCGAGCACCTGCTCCTGGCCCTGACCCACAAGGGTGGGCCCGAGGTCGCCGGTCTCTTCGCGGCGCGCAACCTGACCCCGGCGCGGCTCGAGGCCGCGCTCGCGGAGGTGCGCGGTGACCGCAAGGTCGACTCGCCCGACCCGGAGTCCACCTTCGAGGCGCTCAAGAAGTACGCCCGCGACCTCACGGCGGACGCCCGCGCAGGCAAGCTCGATCCCGTCATTGGCCGCGACGTCGAGATCCGCCGCGTGTGCCAGGTGCTCTCGCGCCGGCGCAAGAACAACCCCGTGCTGATCGGCGATCCGGGTGTCGGCAAGACGGCGATCGTCGAGGGCCTCGCCAACCGCATCGTGTCCGGCGACGTGCCCGAGACGCTCAAGAACAAGACCATCATGTCGCTCGAGATGGGCACGCTGCTCGCCGGTGCGAAGTACCGCGGCGAGTTCGAGGAACGCCTCAAGGCCGTGCTGGACGAGATCGGCGAGGCCGGCGGCGACATCGTGCTGTTCATCGACGAGCTGCACACGCTGATCGGAGCGGGCGGCGCGGAGGGTGCGATCGACGCGGCCAACATGCTCAAGCCGGCGCTGGCTCGGGGCGAGCTGCACTGCATCGGCGCAACGACCCTCGACGAGTACCGAAAGCACATCGAGAAGGACAAGGCCCTCGAGCGCCGCTTCCTGCCCGTGCTGGTCGACGAGCCCTCCGTCGAGGACTCGATCGCGATCCTGCGCGGGCTGAAGGAGCGCTACGAGGTGCACTACGGCGTGCGCATCCTGGACGAGGCCCTGGTCTCCGCCGCGCGCCTGGCCGATCGGCACATCACCGCCCGCTTCCTGCCCGACAAGGCCATCGACTGCGTCGACGAGGCCGCGGCCCAGCTGCGGATGACGATCGACTCCCTGCCGCCGGCCCTGGACGAGCTGGAGCGCAAGCGCCGCACCCTGGAGATCGAGCGCACGGCCCTGTCGTCCGAGTCCAGCCGCTCCAACGCCCGCCGCATCGAGGACATCGCCGGCGAGCTGGCGGAGATCGGCGAGAGCGTCTCGGCCCTGCGCGGCCGCTGGGAACGCGAGAAGGAACTGATCACCAAGATCCGCGCCGGGCGGGCCCTGGTCGAGAGCCTGCGCGCCGAGGCCGAGCGCGGCGAACGCGAGGGTCAGTTCGAGCGCGTCGGTCAGATCCGCTACAGCGAGCTGCCCGAGGCCGAACGCAACATCGCCGCCAACGAGCAGGCGCTGACCCAGGCCCAGGCCGACGGCGCGCTGCTGCCTGAGGAAGTCGACGCCGAGATGATCGCCGGCGTGATCGCGCGCTGGACCGGCATCCCGGCCCAGCGCCTGCTGGAGACCGAGCGCGACCGCCTGGTCCACATGGAGGATCGCCTGGCGGAGCGGGTGATCGGTCAGCCGGAGCCCCTGCGGGCGATCGCCGAGGCCGTGCGCCGCTCGCGCGCCGGCCTGCAGGACACCGACCGCCCCCTGGGCTCGTTCCTGCTCTTGGGTCCAACCGGCGTTGGCAAGACCGAGACCGCCCGCGCCCTGGCCGACTTCCTGTTCGACGACGAGCACGCCATGGTTCGGGTCGACATGAGCGAGTTCATGGAGAAGCACGCCGTCAGCCGCCTGATCGGCGCGCCCCCCGGCTACGTCGGCTACGACGAGGGTGGGGTCCTGACCGAAGCCGTGCGGCGCAAGCCCCACGCGGTGATCCTGCTCGACGAGGTCGAGAAGGCCCACCCGGACGTGTTCAACGTGTTGCTGCAGTTGCTCGACGACGGGCGCTTGACCGACGGCAAGGGCAACGTGGTCGACTTCACCCAGACGTTGGTGTTGATGACCAGCAACCTGCGCCGCGAGGACCAACTGCGTGAGTTCTTCCGGCCCGAGTTCCTGAACCGCCTGGACGAGGTGCTGACCTATCAGCCGCTGAAGATGGAGCAGCTGCACGGCATCGTCGACGTGCAACTCCAGCGCCTGCGTGGTCACCTGGCCGAGCAGGAGATCGAGCTCGACGTGAGCCTGTCCGCCAAGGACCAGCTCGCGACCGAGGGCTTCGACGAGGAGTTCGGCGCGCGCCCGCTCAAGCGGGTGATCCAGAAGCGCGTCCAGAACCTCCTGGCCGACGCGATCCTCAAGGGCGACCTGGGGCGGGGCGACCGGGCCGAGGTCGACCTGGTGGACGGCGTCTTCACCCTGCGGGTGCACCGCGCGCCCGCGGAGGAGCCGGGCGAGGGCGCGTCAGCGTCCGCGGGGAGCGAGCCACACGCGACCTCGAGCACGAGGTCGTAGCGAGCGGTCGGTTAGGCGGCGGTCTTGTGCCTGGCACCTGACGTCCGCCTAGCCGACGCCATGGGTCGGCTCGTGCTCGACCGGGGGTCTGATCCGAATCGCGGGCGAGGAGTAGACTCGACCCGTGCCGAGTCCCCGGGTCACAGGAATCAGCAAGCGGCGCCGCCTAGCGGTGTCGATCCTCGCGCTGCTGTCGATCCCCTTCGTCGCGGAAGCCGGCCTGCGCTGGATGCTGTTCGGCAGCGACCCGATCGCCAACCGTTTGGGACCGGGGATTCGCCACGCGGACCTCTACGCCGACTTCTCCCACGACGAGGCCTGGTGGCTGCTCCACGCTCGCTTCGAGCCGCTGATGGTCGAGCAGTTCGACACCTACACGCGACCGGATCCGCTGCTGGGTTGGCGCAACGCGGTGCTGATCGGCGACACCTTCGAGCACCAGGCGGAGTCCCTGCTCGGCGCGCGGCGCGCGGTGCTGTTCTACGGCGCCTCCTTCGTCAACGCGGAGTACACCCTGCGCCTGCTCGACTCGCCCCTGGGCGCGAGCCACGGCCTGCTCACCTACGGCATGGGCGGCTTTGGCCTGGGCCAGTCCTGGCTGCTCGAGCGTGAGACGCTGCCGCGCTTCGCGGGGGGCGATCCAATGGTCCTGTTCGGCGTGGTCACCGATGCGGACCTGCCGCGCGCGAACATGGGCGTGCGCGAGGGCCCGAAGCCGCGCTTCGCGCTCCAGACCGACGGTACCGTGGCGATCGAGCCCTGCACGCCCGGCACCATGCGCGAGACGGTCGGGCGGGAGCCCGTGGAGATCACGAGCTACTTGTGGGCCTGGCTGAGCGGGCTCGAATCGCCCCTGCCCTCCCTGCGCCAGTCCGCCGAGCGGCGGCGGGCCGAGCGTCACGAGCAGGTCCTGGCGGTCAACCTGGCCCTGCTCGGCCGCGCGCGCGACACCGCGCGTGACGCCGGAGCGGACTTCGCAGTGGTGCTGTTCCACGGGCCCGACGCCCTGCGCTATCCGCCGGACTCGACCGAGCGCGCGGTGCTCGAGTACCTCGAGACCGCGGGCATCGACGTGATCGACTCGCGGCCGGCATTCGAGGCGCTGGTTGCGGCCGGCGACGACCTGGGCGACTACTTCCACCCGCCGGATCACCCCGAGGCCAACCACCCCAACGAGGCCGGTCGAGAGGTGATCGCGCAGCTCCTGGTCCGCGCGATCGCAAAGCGCGAGGGGGCCGGGAGCCCCGTCGGACCCACGGACCCGGCCGAGACGTCGCGCTGAAGCGCCGGCGGCGAATCGGCCGTAGGCTCCCCGAGTCCCTTGCGCTACTCGAACATCGCGGACCCCCGCAGGCCGCCTCACGGGCCCGGACCCCGGCTAGCCTTGGTTCATGGTCGCCCCGACCGCGAAGCGCCGCCGCGGACGGCAGTGGGTGTTGGTCGCCTCCCTGCTCGCCATTCCTCTCGTAGCGGAGCTGGGCCTGCGCTGGATGCTCTTCGGCGCGGATCCGGCCGCGCGGGCCCTCGGCCAGGGCCTGCGCCGCGCGGGGCTCTACGCCCACCCCGATCGGGACGAGGCCTACTGGAAGCTGCGCGGGCGCTTCGAGCCGCAGCTCGTCGAGCGCATCGACGAGCACATGGAGCCGGACCCCATGGTCGGTTGGCGGGCGGCCGAGCTCTTGAACGAGGCGCTGCACCACGCCTTCGAGGACAGGCTCGGCGAGCGCCGCCCGGTGCTCTTCTTCGGCGCGTCCTTCGTGACGCCCAACTACACCGGGTACGTCAACGACTCGGAGCTGGGCGCGACCCACGGCCTGCTGACCTACGGCGTCTCCGGCTTCGGCCTGGGCCAGTCGATGCTGCTCGCGCGCAGCACCCTGCCGCGCTTCGAGGGGCGCCGCCCGCTGGTGCTGCTGGCGGTCGTGATCGACGCGGACCTACCCCGCGCGGCCCTGGCCGTGCGCGAGGGGGCGAAGCCGAGCTTTGCCTTGAACGGAGACGGCGACCTGGTGCAACGGCCCTTCGAGCCCGGCACCCTGGCCGAGGTGGCCGAGCGCGAACCGGTGGGTATCGCCAGCTACCTCCTGGCTTGGCTGGCCGGTCCCGCATCGCCCTTCGGCGCACCGATCCAGGCCCGCGACCTCGACCCGACCGACCGCGAGCGCGAACTGCTCGACCTCAACCTCGAGCTGATCGCAGCCGCCCGCGACGACGCCGAGGCTGCCGGCGGCGAGTTCGCGCTGGTCCTCTTCAATGGGCCGAAGACCCTCGCCCAGCCGCCCTCAGCGATCGAGCGCGACTTGCTCGAGCGCCTCGAGCTGCGCGGCATCGCCTACCTCGACTCGCGCCGCCTGTTCGACGCCGCCCGCGCGGCGGGAGCGCCCCCGAGCGCGTTCTTCTGGCCCGCCGGTCACCTGCGCCAGAACCACCCCAATCCCGACGGGGAGGTGCTGATCGCCGGGATGCTGCAGCTCGCCATAGGCGGACACCGGGACAGCCGAGACGGCGCGGCCGATCCCTACGCGCAGGCCTTCGAAGACTGAGCCTCAGCGCGGCCACACGACGTCACCGAGCTCGCCGATCGCTCCGTCGAGCGCGGTCGAGAGCTGCGCCCCCCCGGGCCCCTCGAACACGAGCGCCGAGGGCGCGGTGAGGACTCCCCGGAAGCGAAAGCGGCCGATCTCGTCGGTGGCTGCGAAGACAGGCAGCCTGTGCTTCACCGACAGCCCGATGCGTTCACCCGCGAGGGGCTGGCCGAGGGCGTCCACCAAACGCCCGGCGACCTCTTCAAGGGATTCGACCACCAGCTCGAGGCTGCGGGTGTCGCTCTCGATCTCGACTGCCTGCTCGACGCCATCGATCCAGTTGTGCGGGGCGATGCGAACCACATAGCTCCCCGTACGCACGCAAAGGCACGCGCTGCGGCCCGCTTCGACCCTGACTGACTGCCGCTCCCGCGAGGCCTGCCGGCGGTCGACCGCCCAGGCGGGCGTGAGGGTGACCACCCCCGCGATCGGGCGACCGTCCCCGCCCCGCAGGTCGACGTCGACGCGCAAGCGATCCTCGAGCACGACGATCTCCTCGCGCTCTCGGCCCGGCTCCAGCCGCCGGATCTCACGCGACCACAAGTCGGGTTCATCGAGCCCGACATGGCCCGAGGACAAGACCCGCAGCTCCAGCCGCTGCCGGGCGGGCGCCCTCTCGAAGACGCCGTATCCGCCGTCGTCCACCCCGACCAGGTCACCGAAGATGACCCCCGCGCGGCGCGCGCGCGAGTCATGGTCGTTGAACTCCGACAGGACCGCAAAGCCGCTCACCCCGCGACCTTCGGCGTCCACGACTCGCACGCGCAGGCGTGCGGCACGCTCCAGCTCGACGACGATCCGACCAGCGTCGAACTGCGACCGGTCGACGATCACGATTGCTTCGCGGTGTCCCTCGCAGCGTACGGCGATCAGCGAGCCCCCCGATCCGTTCGACGCGGGCACGGCTTCGACCTGCGCCCGGCCGGCCTCGTCGGTGATGTACTCCAGGTGGGCGCTGAGTGCACCGGCGGCCTCCGACGGCGTGTGGATCGTCTGGGTGAGCTGAGCTCCTGCGAGCGGCTGGCCCAGATCGTCGACCACCTCGACGGTCACCGGCCCACCCGAGCCGAGGACGATCCGATCGACGGGCAGCGCGCGGGAATCCGCGACCCTCGCCGCCACCAGCTCGACGACGGCCGCCTGCCGCCCGGGAGCCTCGACCATCAAGATGCCGCGCTCGGCTTCCAAGTTCTCGAGCAGGAACTGACCGGGGCCCAGGCGCGACCGCTCCACGCCCACCCATGGACCTTGGGAAGTCGCGCTGTGCCAACGAAGGTCGACTTCGTCCACCGGCGCTCCGGATGCCGACACCACGGCGATGCACGCGGACCAGGGGTCGTCGAGGGTCAGCTCGATTCGAGCGACGCCTTCGGCCAAGTAGCGGCCTCGTTCTCCGAAGCCGCGCAGGGTGGCGACCACCAGCGGCGGATCCGAATGGCGCCGGGCCGCGTCCACGGTCGCGGCCGCGAACTGCACCCGGCCACCGCCGTCGGCGATTGCGCTCCACGCGGACACGCCGGCGAGACGCACCTCGGCCCCGGCAGCGCTGCTTCCGTCCGGGCGCCGCACGAGAACCTCGAGGCCCGGGAGTTCTGTTGGGCGCCGACCTGTTTCCGCGGAAGTCCGGGCGCCGCCGCCGGGGCCGCGGGGCGACGAGATCGGCACACCCGGAGGCGTTGGATCGGAGCTGGTGGACTCGGGAAGGACGACCGCGGTCCGGTCTTCGGTCGCGGGCGGTGTGAGGTCCGACACGCCCCCGATCCACCCTCCGCCGAGTGCGAGGAGCAACACGCCAGCGAGGGAACACCCGGCCAACATCCATCGCATCGGAGCCTTGCTCTCGCCACTGGTGCCCACGGAACGAACCTAGCCTGGTCATCGGACGGCGCGGGCGATCAGCGCCGTGAATCTGCGGCGACACCTTTCGGACCAGCGAGGTGGGCCCGTGTCTCGGTCGATCGCAGCGTGACGCGATACTCAGTCTCGACTTCCCACGACTTCACCAATGTCCCCGGTGACTCCGCCGGGGATCGCATCGGGGTCCGGGTGGAAACCGGGGCCGTTGTCGAATCCGGGTCCCCTCGCTTGCACGACCTCGGCGCCGCTACGGACGAGGGTCCACCTGCATCCCAGGGTGGTCAGGTACTGGATGCCGCCCTCCAGGCCCCGAACGCGGAAGCGTCCTGACTCGTCACTGGCGACCGTCGCCACGATCTGCGCGCCGATACTCGCCGAGATGCGTTGGCCCTGGTGGGGGCGACCCTCAGGGTCGACCAGGCGCCCGGTCAGCTCGCCGGCGGACTCGACGACGAAGGCCTGCTGCTGGTCCGCGCCTTCGACCTCCAGCTCCCGGCGAAACGACTGCCCCCAGCCGCGGGGCCAGATCGAGACCTCGTAGCGACCGGGGAGGAGCCAGACCGGGGTCGGCTCGAGGTCGCTGACGTCCACGCGCCAGGAGTCGTAGCGCCCGGCGGGCTCGCCCTCGGCGGACAAGAGCGTCAGCAGGAGCTGACCCGCGAGGAACTCGCCGCGACCGTCGGAGAGGCTCAGCTCGAGGCGGGTGTGGCCCGCGAGGACGACCGTCTGCTCGCGCTCCTCTCCGGGTTCGAGCGCGCGCAGCTCCTGCGCCCAGGGGATGTGACCGTACTGCTGCGACGCGAACGCGGTGCCGACGCGCAGACCGATGGGCTGGTAGGTCGGCGCGCGCTCGAACACGCCGCGCCCCTCGGCGTCGAGCTCGATCACGTCCCCCACCGCGCCGCCGGACAAGCGCATCCGCAGGCCTTGGGTCTCGAGCCGTTGCAAGAACGCGATGCCCGGCACGCCGCGGCCGCGCTCGTCGACCATGTGGACCGACAGGCGCGCGGCGCGCTCGAGGGTGATCGTGACGGGGCCCTGCTCGGTCGCGTCCTCGGACAGGTAGACCTGTGTCGGTCGGTGGCCGGCACAGTCGGCGTGGAGCCGGCTGATCCCGGTCGGGACCGGGCCGCGGGCCTGGGGGATGCGTGCGCGGCCGGCGGCATCGGTGATCCGCTCGAGGCCGGCGGAGTCCTCCGCGTCCGAGATGCCGGCGATCCACTGCCACACCCGCGCTCCCTCCACGGGTCGACCCAGGTCGTCGACGACCCGGACGTCGATCGTGAGCGGGCCTGCGAGCACGACTCTGCACGGGCGCGGCGCGTCGGAATCCGACCGGCGCGCGGCGGCGACCATGGCGAGGGCGGACCCGAAGTCGGTCGACTCCACCAGCACCTGGCCGAGCTGTCCGTTCAGGGGTTCGATCAGGAACGTCCCGGCTGCGGTCGCAGTGACGGTCGGTCGGCTCCAGGGCGACTTCCCGGAATCGAAGTGCACGCCACGCCAGCGGATCGACGCCGCTTCCACCGGATCGCCGGCCTCGGTTCGCACATCCAACTGGGCCTGCCATGGTGCCTCGAGCACCAGCTCGAGGGTTCGCATCCCGGTCGCGAGGTGAGTGACCGCCTCGCCGTAGCCCTCCATCCGGGCCGTGACCAGAGGCAGACCATCGCGCGCGTCGCGCGGCGCGCGGACCAGGTCTTTGGCGTCGAAGCCCGCCTCGCCCGAGCGGTCGGTCGAGGCCAAGGGCCCCGAGGCGCCCAGCTCCACGACAGCGGCCTCGACGGGCAGCCCGTCGGAATCGACGACCCGCACCAACAGGGCAGCCTGTACCGCGACCCGCCGAGGGGCTGCGCCCGTCGAGAACGGGGCCGCCGGCTCGGCGACGACGGGGACCGCGGAGGCGCGGTCGAGTCGCGTCGACCCGCCCCGCTCCACCGACGGCAGGCCGGCCGTGGTCGCGCCCGCGTCTTGACCGCCGCCGGGTGCCGCCCAATGGCCGCTCCAGAACACCACCAGCGCCACTGCTGCCAGGCCCAGGGCCCGGGCCAGGACGGTCCGCCGCCCACGCTCCCGTCCGTTGCTGCGCCGCTCCCCCATGACCCGAGCCTAGCCTCGACCGCCGACCCCGCGCCTGTCGGGATCCAGCGGTGGAACAGCCGCCCCCCGCGCCCTAGGTTGCACCCCTCGCGCGGCGCTCGCCGCCGAACTTTTCCCGCGACCCCTGACCCCGACCCGTCCCATGGCCAAGCGCATCGACTGGTACTACCACCGCAAGGGCTGAACGAGCTGCACGCGCTCCGACTCGTACATCGAGTCGGTCGGCGCCACCGTCCGTGAGACGGTCAATGCCAGCAAGCAGCGCTACGGCGCCGCGGACCTCCCCGAGCTGTTCAAGGGCGCGTCGAAGGTCGTCGCCATGAAGGGCAAGAAGCTCGAGGTGCTCGACCCGGCGAAGGACGCGGATCGCCTCGCGGACCACGTCCTGGGTCCGACCGGCAACCTGCGAGCGCCGACGGTCAAGAAGGGCAAGACCTTCCTCGTGGGCTTCAGCCCCGAGGGCTACGACGCCCACTTCTGAGCGAAGCGGTGCCCGCATCGGGCCTCGAGCAGCACGTCACGCTAGCATCGCGGCGTGGCGCGCCTCCTGCACCTCATCCACTCCTTCCCGCCCGAGACCCGGGGCGGGATCGAGGCTCACTTGGAGCACCTCGCTGCGGCCCAAGCAGCGGCGCACGAGGTGAGCGTCGTGGCCGGCAGCAACGCCGAGCGACTGAGCGGGCGTTGGGACGGCAACAGGGATCTGCGGCCGGAGCGTGAGCAGGCCGGCGGCGTGACCGTGCTACGCCTGCCGACCGAGACGGAGATCGAGCGCTTCGCTGCGGGCGGCGCGTCGGCGAACCTCGCGCGTTTCGAGCGCATCCTCGACGCGGAGCGGCCGGATCTGCTCCACGTGCACCACTTCGCGATCACCGGTCCGGGGCCGGTGCGGCTGGCCGCGGCGCGCGGGATTCCGGTGGTCGTGAGCCTGCACGACCTGTTCACGATCTGCCCGCTGTTCTTTCGGCTGCGGGACGAACGTGTGCTGTGCGCCGAGGACGTGACCCCCCAGACCTGCGTGGAGTGCCTCGCGCACAGCGGGGGCCTTCGCCCCGACGCGGTCGCCGGCCCCTTCGCAACGCGGAGCGCGGCCTTTCGCGACGAGCTGACCGCCGCGGCAGCGATCCTGCCCCTGTCCCACAGCCAGAGCCAATACCTGCGCCGGGTGCCGCTCCTGGCCGGCCTGACCCTCGAGCCGATCGGGTTCCCGGCGGCCCCCGCGCCGACCCGCGGTCCCCTCGAGCTGCGCCTGCCCGACCTGCCGCTGCACGTGGCCACCTGGGGCGGCTTGGTGCGCGGCAAGGGGCTGCACCTCTTGGTGGAGGCGGCGACGACACTGCCGCCCGACTCGATCGAGCTGCACCACCACGGCGGGATCATCGATGCCGCCTACCGCGCCGAGGTCGAGGCCGCCGCCGGCCAGGTGCCGCTGACCTTCCACGGCCCCTACGCCCCCGACGACCTGGCGAGGCGGCTGGCCCACTGCGACCTGGCGGTGCACCCCTCGCTGTTCCTCGAGACCCACGGCTACACGACGGACGAAGCCCTGCGCCTGGGTCTGCCGGTGCTGGTGCCCGACCGCGGCGCGCCGCGCGAGCGCATCGGACGGCGCGGCCGGACCTTCCGCGTGGGCGACGTGGAGGACCTGCGCCGGCACCTGACCGAGTTCGTGGAGCACCCCGAGCGCCTCCTGACCCTGCGCGCGGGCGAGCCGGGGGAGCTGCTCGAGTTGCGCGAGTACAGGGGACGCCTGGACGCGATCTACGACCGAGCCCGCCAGGCGCCCCACTGAGGGGGCTTGGCGTTCGTACGGTGCCAGGCACAAAGCCGCCGCCTAGTGGGAGCCGGTGATGCCGCCTCCGGCGGCATCACCGGCTCCCACTAGGCGGCGGCTTTGTGCCTGGCACCGTACGAACGCCAAGCCGGGCGAGGGCCTCGGGGACACAGGGGCCGAGGTCGGGCAGGCGCAAGGCCTCGTCGATCGTGAACCACTCGACGCGCTGGCCCTCGCGCGCTCGAACCTCGCCGCTCCAGGCCGTGACCTCGAAGCACCAGTGCTCGTAGGCGCGGCCGCTGGCGGCGTCGGTGTGCTCGATGCGCGCCGTGAGACGGAACGCGGTGGGAGCGACGCCCAACTCCTCGCCCAGCTCGCGAATCAGCGTCGCTTCAGGCTCCTCGCTCGACTCCGGATGGCCGCCGGGCCAGTCCCATTGGCCCGGGTAGACCTTCGCGTGGTCGGGGCGGCGTTCCAAGAGGACGCGGTCGCCGTCGCGCAGGAAGCCGCCGACGGTGGCGTGGGTCGGGGGTGGCCAGGCCCCGACCTCGCCGGGGAGTCGACCGAGCGCCTGGAGGTACCGCTGCGCGTCGAACAGGCGACGACCGAACCAGGCACGTCCCGCAGCGTCC
This sequence comes from Engelhardtia mirabilis, assembly GCA_007751255.1. Taxonomy (GTDB): domain Bacteria; phylum Planctomycetota; class UBA1135; order UBA1135; genus Engelhardtia; species Engelhardtia mirabilis. The sequence goes on along the minus strand of CP036296.1, from coordinate 930,057 downwards.
ACCGTCTCCGCCGACGACGGTACGACCTCGACCCGCGTCCCCCGCGGCAACAGCTCGAGCAGGTCGGCGCAGCGATCGACGTCGTACCAGGCAGCCTCGATCGCGGCACTGGGCCACAGGGGCACGCGCCAAGTCCGCTCGACGAAGCCTCGCTCCGCCACCTGGCGGCGGCGCTCCACCAACTCGAAGGCGACCATCTCGAGCAGCACGTGGGTGGGCAGCCGCGCGCCGACACGGCGCCAGCCTGCCACAGCTGGCCCCGCGGGATCGATCAGGTCGCGGAACTCCGACCGCGGTCGCGGGTCGATCACCAGGCGCCAGGTCATCGACCGTCCACCGCCTTGTCCACGGCGGCCCCCAACAGGTCGCGGTTGAGCTCGAACGGTTGCCGCGAGTCCGCGGTAACCCAGCCCTCGACTGCCGCGCGCTCTCGCAGGGCCTGCGCGAACAATCCCATCAAGAGCGGATTCTCGTCCACCGTGCGCGCCGCGCGCGCGCCGAGCCGCTCGAGGGCGACCCGCGTCGGCAGATCCAGGAACAACGTCAGGTCCGCCGGTGGGTAGCCGGACAGCGCCTCGGTGCACCAGGGGTCCCAGCCGTAGCGCGCGCTGGCCAGGGCCTCGTGGGTCGGCAGGTAGCGGTCGAACAGGAGCACGTCCGCGTCCGCCATGGCCGGGCGCACCGCTTGCTCGAGGTACTCGAGGCTGTCGTGCAACTTGGCTACTCGCTGCAGGGGCCAGCGGTGCAGGTCGCGCTCGCCGACACAGGCGCGGTTGAGGTCGGTCACGGTGCGGTGGAAGACCCCGTGGCGGTAGATCTTGAGCCGCGCCACGCGCAGCCCGCGCGCGGACAGGCGCGCTTCGATCGCGTCCAGGTGGCTCGACTTGCCGGCCCCGTCGACGCCGCAGACCGCGATCACCAGGGCGCCTGTGTGCGCGTCCGGCGCGGGGTCGATCGCGCCGACCTCGCGTTCGAGGCTCTCGGCGTAGACGTCGATCCCGGCCAGGGCCAGGTTCTCCTGGGCCAGGGCCGCGAGGCGCGCTGAGGGCGCGCGCGCCGCCAGCAGGCGGTGCCAAGCCTCGCGCGCCTTCGCGTCGAGCTCGCCGGCGGGCAGCAGGCCCCACCAGGAACTCGGCACCTTGGAGGCGCGGCGCGCGGTGTACCAACGGCGCTCGGGCGGCGCGCCGGCGTCCGCGCGCACAGCCGCGACGAGGGCACCGTCGAGCTCGACGAAGCCCGCTGGGCCCGCGTCGATCGGCCGGCCATGCTCGAGCACCACCTGTTCGTAGGGCCGGTGCGGCGATTCGACCAACTCGACGGTCAAACGCGGCCCGTCGGTCTCGAGCTGCGCGCGCAGACACAGCCCACGCAAGCAAGCGGCTCGGGGCGAGTCCGCGAGTTCGATGCCCCCGGCGCCCACCTCTCGCGCGCGCTGCACGAGCTGTCGGACGTCGAGCGGCTCCCGCCGCAGGTCCAAGGCTCCCGCCGGCGCCGGCCCCTCGAGCTCGACGAGCTGGGGCCACAGCCAGCCCAGGGGCCCGGTGGGCGGAACGACGAAGAGCGGCGCGCTCAACGGATCAACTCGACCAGCCCCGGGTTGATGTCGAACAACAGCTCGCCTGCGAAGGCCCGCAGGAGCCCGTTGGCTCGGGCGCGGTGCTCGAGGCGCGCGGCGCGCCAGGCGCTCCAACCCTGGGGGCAATGGCGTTGCAGCGCGAGCTCGAGGCCCTCGATCCAGTGCGCGTCGTCCGGAGCGAAGCTCGCCGGGAAGGGCGAGCGCGTGGGCAGCTCCTCGGCCAACTCGACGCCCAGGGCGCGCACGGAACCGGCGGGGGCCGCCAGCAGTTCAGCCAGAAAACCACCCTCGGGCCGCAGGGGCAGGATCCGCACGCCGTCGGCGTCCGCCGGGATCCGTGCCTCGGGAGGCAACAGCGCGCTGGCCAGGGGTTCGACGGTCAGATCCACCGCTTCCAACGCTGCCAACAGGATCGCCCGCGACCGCCCATGCCCCGCGAGCGCCGGCAACCGCGCCACGCGGAACCCGCGCGCCTTGACCTCGTCGGCGAGCTCGGTGGCCGTCGCTCCGAGCGCCCCGGCGTCGAAGACGTTGGCCTCCTGCGCGAGGGCCCCGCGCCACAGCCCCAACTCGCGATCCCCCGCGTACCAGGGCAGGCTCGCGTGGATGTCCGGCGGCAGCACGACCGCCGACTTCACCACCAACGCCCCCGGCGCTCGCCCTTCGGCAAGAGGGGCTCCAGGAACTCGCGCGCCTTGGTCAGGCCGTCCTCGGGCGCGAAGATCGGGTCCTCGTTCTCGACCGTGAGCCAGCCGCGGTAGTCGCGCAGGGTGAGCTCGCTGATCAGCCGCTTCCACGGCACGTCGCCCCAGCCAGGCACGCGGAAGCGAAAGCCCCTATCAGGCCGCGCCCAGTCGCCGTGGGCCATCAGGCCCGAGCGCCGCGCGTTGTGCTCGACCAGCTCGCCGTCCTTGGCGTGCACGTGGGCCACGCGCCCGTGGAGCTCCGCGGCGAAGACCACAGGATCGATCCCCGCCAGCAGCAGGTTGGCCGGGTCCAAGTTGAAGGCCAGGGCCTGGTGGCCCTCGAACAGCGCCAACGCCTCGTGCGCCGTCTCGAGGTTGTAGACGATCTGCTTGGGGTGCGGCTCCTGGCCGAAGCGCAGGCCCAACTCGCCGTAGAGGTCCAGCACCGGCGCGAAGCGCTCGCGGAACACCGGCTGCATGCGCTCCCAACCGCCGGGGTCGGGCCAGGGGAAGGCGCGCGTGTAGTCCTCGCAGCCGACGAAGCCGATCACCAGGTCGAGGCCCAGGGCCGCTGCCGCGCGCCCGGCCGCTTCCAGTCGACCGCGCGCGAAGGCGACCTTGTCGTCGGGACTCCCGGCGCAGATGCGATCGGTGTCCCCGTGGTGCGGCCCGAGCAGGAGCTGGCCGTCCTGGTGGATCGACAGGCAGGTCAGCTCGAGCCCCGCGCGCTCCAGCGCCGCGCGCAGCTCGTCGACCGCCGCGCCGCCGGTCGCCAGGGCGTCGAGATCGACCCAGGGGTTGCCGCGGTGCACCGGCAGTTCGAGTCCCTCGAAGCCGAGGGCCGCGATCGCGGCCAGCCCCTCGGGTAGCGAGCGGTCGTAGAAGGGCTGGGGAGTGCAGGCGAGGCGCATGGGCGGCGGTCAGTCGATCGCCAACCGAGGGTAGTCGCAACGGGCGCAGGGCGATCCCGCCGGGAGCCGGCCTTCGATGTGGTTGCGCCGGATCTGCATCAGGCGCGCGTCGTGCCACAGGTCCTCGAGGCTGCGCTGCGCCACGTCGCCGATGATCTCCTCGCGCCACCAGTCGGAGTTGCAGAGCACCATGCGGCCGTCGAAGAGCACGTAGGCCTTCACGAAGGGCCGCTGGCAGACGGCGGGACGGTCGCTCAGCGCGCAGCCACCGGCGCGCAGGGCCTGGGCGTCCACGGCGCCGGCGCGGTTCGACACGGGACGCAGGAACACCGGCAGGCCGACCCGTTGCTCGAAGGCGTCGGCGCGCTCCGCCGCGTCGCCCAACTCGAGGGCCGAGACCTGCACGCGCATGGAGCCGAGGTCCCCGGCGGCGCGCAGCCGGCCGAGGGCCTCGAGGTTGGCCACCACCGCGTCGAAGTCGAGCCCGACCATGACCGCGCCGTAGGCCCCGCGCTCGAAGCCGTTGACCGACACCGTGATCTCGCCCATGCCGGCCTCGGCCAACTCCACGGCGCGCCGCGCGTCGAGCAGTTGACCGTTGGTGATGATCGTGACCTCGGCCTCGGGTACCACCTCGCGCGTGCGCCGGACGAGCCGCGGCAGGCGCTTGTCGACCAGCGGCTCGTTCATCAGGAAGGGGCTGATGCGCTCGACGCCGCGACCGGGGAGCTGGCGGAGGATGCGCTCGTAGAGGTCCTCGGTCATCTGCCCCGAGGAGAGCGCGCGGGTGACCTGCGGATGGGGGCAGGTACTGCAGGCCGCGTTGCAGTGGGTCGCGGTCTGGACCTGGAGCTTGGTGAAGAAGGGCAGGCACTCGCGCTCGACGTCGACCGCGGCGACGCGGCCGGTGCGCAGGCGCTGCAACAGGTCGCGCTCTCGGTCGCCCTCGGTCAGGCGGTCGATGGCCCTCACCGGCTCGCCTCCGCGATCGTGACGGCTGAATCACTCGGGCGCACCGAATCGGCGATGCGCGCGGCGAGGGTACGCCGCGAATCCTGGGGGATGCCCCAGGGGTGCGCGGCCAGGGCGGCCTCGATCGCCCCGGCGCTGGGCGCGCGGGCGGCGGCCAGGGCGGCGCGCTCGAAACCCGCCAACAACTCCGCGAACGCCAGGGCCCTGGCGGCGGCCGGACCCTCGATGACCGGACTCGGCGGCGGCGCGCCGAAGGGCACTTGCAGGCCCCACTTCTCCACCGGCGCTCCGTCGTCGATGCCGGGCAGGAACCCGCGGTTGGCGCAGGTGATCGCCAGGCGCCGCGGTCGGCCGTCGAACAGCGACTCCAGGGCCGGCACCACCGCCAGCTCGTTCCAGGGCATCTGGCGACTCAGCAGGGGCTCGGGCAGGCGCGCGTCCTGGGCCGTGGCGAAGTGGGCGTGCAGCTCGCCGGCGATGGCGGCCAGCTCGGCCCCGCGCGACCGGCCGCGGGTTCGTTGACGTTCGAGCTCGCGCGCCCGGTGCTCGTAGAGCCGCAGGTACGAGAGCGGCAGGTCTTCGCGCCGCGCCATGGCCGCCGGCTCGACCCCGAACTCACGGGCATCGGGAAGGGCCGCGATCGCGGCCAACAGCTCGGGCAGCCGATCGCGCCCCGTCCCGTCGCGCACGGCGGTGAACGCGCCCTGGTGGTTGAGGCCGATGTAGTCCGCGTCCACCTCGAGCGCGTCCAGCCCCGCGACCTCGCAGGCCGAGCGCAGGGTCGCCTCCGGCAGCTCGCACAGGCCCAGGGCGCGCACGCCCGGCTCCTGCTCGAGGGCTGCGACGAGGATTCCGAGCGGATTCGACAGGCAGATCGTCGGCGCACCGGGCGACAGGCGCGCCGCGCGCCGCGCCAGGTCCAGCACCACCGGCAGGCTGCGCACGGCGGCGGCCAGTCCGCCGGGGCCGATGGTCTCGTCACCCGGCAGGTCCAGGTCGTGGCCGATGCGCTCGTCCTCCTCGCGCCCGGCGAAGCCGCCGACGCGCACGCCCATCAGGACCAGGTCGGCGCGATCCAGGGCCTGGTCCGGGTCGGTGGTGGCCGCATAGACGTGGTCGGCCCCGGCCGCGCGGGCCACGAGGTCGCAGAAGCGCGCCGTGGCCGCGGTCGCCCGCGCGCGACGGCCGAGCAGCACCAGCTCGAGCCGCGGCAGGTGTGCGGCGCGCTGGCCGAGGGCCTCGGCGAGCTGCGGCGTGAAGGCACTCGAGCCGCCGAGCACCGCGATGCGCCGTCGTTCAGAGTGCGTGGAATTGGCGTAGGGCATCGCAGACGCGCTGGATCTCGCGTCCCTCGAGTTCGTGGGAAACGGGGAGAGAAAGGACCTGGTCCGCGAGGGCCTCGGCCACGGGCAAGGCGCCGCGAGCGTAGCCGAGGTCCGCGTGGGCCGGCTGCAGGTGCGGCGGGATCGGGTAGTGCAGGCCGGCCTTCACGCCTCGCGACGCCAGCCAGGAGCGCAACTCGTCCCGGCGCGGCGTGCGGACCACGTAGAGGTGCCAGGCGTGGCGACCGGGACCAGGCTCTGGCAGGGTCAGCTCGTCGATGTCCGCCAGGGCCTCGGCGTAGCGCGCCGCATGGTCGCCGCGACGCTCGATCCAGCCCTCCAGGTGGCGCAGCTTCACCCGCAGGATCGCCGCCTGTAGGGTGTCGAGCTTCGAGTTGGGCGCGACGTCGTGCACCTCGTACTTGCCGCGCTTGCCGAGGTTGCGAAGGCGCTCCAACGACGCCGTCAGCTCGGCCGAGTCGGTGGTCACGCAACCGCCGTCCCCGAAGGCACCCAGGTTCTTGGAAGGGTGGAAGCTGAAGCAGCCCGCGCTGGCGCCGGAACCGGCCGGGGTGCCGTCGGCGCAGCGGGCCCCGTGCGCCTGGGCCACGTCCTCGATCAGGTGCAGGTCCCGGGCGGCGGCCAGGGCGCGGAAGGCGGGGCCGTCGCAGGCGCGTCCGTAGAGGTGCACCGGCAGCAGAGCGCGGGTGTGCGGTCCGATGGCCGCCGCGGCAGCGTCCGCGTCGAGCAGCATCGTCCGCGGGTCGGGGTCGACCAACACGGGCCGCGCCCCCACCTGGCGGATCGCGTGCACGGTCGCGACGAAGGTGTTGGCTGCGGTGATCACCTCGTCGCCCGCTCCCACGCCGAGGCCGCGCAGGGCCAGGACCAGGGCATCGGTGCCGGAGTTCACGCCGACGGCGTGGCGGGCGCGGACGTAGACCGCGAACTCCGACTCGAAGGCGGCGACCGAGGGACCCAGGACAGGGTCCTCTTCGAGCAGGACGCGCTCGAGTTCCGGCAGCAGCTCCGCGACCAGGGCGCGGTACTGACGCGCGTAGTCCTTGGAGGGCACGGGGTCCGCGGTGGGCAGCGCGTCCGCGACGGGAGCGGCGTCCCGCGCCGGCGCCACGCTCGCTTCGCGCCCGGCGTTCGCGCCCGAGTCGACCCCTCCCGCCGGTGCGGAGCCGCCGGGGTTCGCCCCCGCCGCGCCGGTCAACTCGGCACCTCGCTCGGCGCGCCCAGGCGCTCGAGGGCCAGGGCCGCCGCTCCGCGCGCACCGGCCCAGTCGCCCGCTGCCGCCGGCTCGATCACGGCACGGGCGTTGGGCCCGAAGCTGCGCGCACGGGCCTCGGCGCGCACGCGCTCGAGCCAACCCTCGCCGAGGGCCAGCACGCCGCCCATCAGCGACACGCGCCCCGGGTTGATCAAGAGCAGCAGGTTCGCGATCCCCGCGCCCAGGGCGACCGCGCCCCGCTCGATGGCCGCGAGCGCGTGGGGGTCGCCGGCGCGCGCGGCGGCCGCGACCTGGTGCAGGTCGACGGCGCGAGCTTCCGTCGACGCAGATGCTGCCCGGACAGTCCCGGGCCAGCCGTGGCGGTCCCAGGCCTCGCGGGCAGCCGCGGCGATGGCCGTGCCCGATGCGAGGGTGTTCAGCGCGCCGCGATTGCCGCTCGGGTGCTCGCGACCCTGGGCGTAGTCGATCGTCGTATTGCCCAGCTCGGCCGAGGTGTTGGTAGCGCCGCGGTGGATCCGCCCTCCCAGGACCAGGGCCGCCCCGATGCCGGTGCCCACGGTGACCAGCGCCAGGTCGAGGTCATCCGGGGAACCCAGGGCCAGGTACTCGCCCCAACCGGCGGCCGTGGCGTCGTTGTCGACGAAGGTCGCCAGGCCCGTGCGCCGCTCCAGCTCCGCCGCGGCGTGCACCCCTCGCCAGGGGGGCAGGATCACCGAGGACTCGACCGTGCCACGTTCGTGGTCGACCAGACCGGCGATGCCGACGCCGAGCGCCCGCGCCGGTCCGTGCTGCGCCGACAGCTCCAGGACCAGATCGGCGGTCGCGCGCAGCACCGGCTCCACAGCGTGGCCCGCGGGCGTCGCGACGCGCCGCTCGGCCCGCCTGCGACCCGCCGCGTCGAAGACCGCCGCGGCGATCTTGGTGCCGCCGAGGTCCACGCCGATCGCGCAGCCCGCTGCTCGCTCTGCGCCGTCGATCACGCCGGGGCCTCGCCCGGTAGGCCCACCTCGACCACGAACAGACGCAGGTCGGCGTCGGAGTCGTTGACCAGCCCGTGCTCGCCGCCGGCGCGGTTGACGACCACGCTGCCCGCACGGACCGCGAAGCTCTCGCCGTCGCGCGTCATGCGGCCGCGCCCCTCGAGCACCAGGTAGAGCTCCTCGTCGCGGCCGTGGCGATGCAGACCGATCGAGCTCCCCGGCGGCAGCACGGCGTAGTCGACGAAGTGGATCGGTCCCTCGAAGGCGTCCGGTCCGAAGAGGCGATTGAACAGGATCCGGCCCTGCCCGCCGTGGGCCACGGTCGGCTCGAGCTCGAGCTCGCCCAGCTCGCGGCGACGGACCCGATCCCCATCAACGGCGCCGCTCACGCGCGCGCCTCCACCGCCGGCTGAACGATCTCCGCCGCGCGCCGCTCGAAGGCGGCCAACAGCTCGGCCTCGTCCAGATCCGCTACGATCTCGACATCGCCGATCCTGCGCGGCAGCACGAAGTTGAGCGCCCCGCCGCGGATCATGCGGATCTCCGCCAGGCGCGCCACCGCACCGGGTCCGTCCACCGGCCCCACCGGGTCGTCCAGGCCGTAGACCGCCAGCAGGTCGAGGATCGCGCTCGCGTCATCCTCGTCGATGGTGCCGCGCGAGCGCGCCAACTGCGTCGCCACCGCCATGCCCACCGCGACCGCCTCGCCGTGGCGCACGCCCACGTAGGCGCGATCGGTCTCGAGCGGGTGTCCGAGGGTGTGGCCGAAGTTGAGCGGACGGCGCAGATCCGCCTCGTAGGGGTCGCGGGCGATCAGCTCCATCTTCAGGCGCGCCGCCTCGTGGACCACGGCGGCCAATTCGTCCACGTCGCCGGCTCGAAGTCGGTCGGCGCCAGCTTGCAGACGCGCGAAGAGCTGCGGACTCGCGATCACGGCGACCTTGATCGCCTCCGCGATTCCCGAGCGGAAGTCGCGCGGGCCCAGGGTCGCGAGCAAGCGCGGATCGATCAGCACGGCGACCGGATGGTGGAAGGCGCCGTAGAGGTTCTTGGCCTGGGGCGAGTCCACCGCGACCTTGCCGCCGACGGAAGCGTCGAGCTGCCCGATCAAGGTCGTGGGGACGTTGGCGTAGCGCACGCCGCGCATGTAGGCCGAGGCCACGAAACCGCCGAGATCGCTGATCACCCCGCCGCCGAAGCAGACCAACAGGCCGCGCCGGTCGAAGCCCATGCGCGCCAGGCGCTCCAGGAGGTCGCCGAAGACGGCGATGGTCTTGGAGCCCTCCCCCGGAGTTACGGTCAGGAGGTCGGGTTCGGACAGACCCGCCCGGCGGTAGCCGGCCAGGAGGGCTTCAAGGTGCAAGTCCGCGACGCGCTCGTCGGTCAGGACCACGTGCCGGCGGGCATCACAGCGCCGCGCTAGTTCGGAGCCCGTGCGATGCACGAGTCCGGCCTCGAGCAGCACCGAGTAGCTGTCCTCGCGAGGCACTTGGACCGTGAAGCCCAGGGCAGCCCGATGGGTCGGAGAAATTGGGGTCGATCCGCTTCCAAGTGTGCTCATCGTTTTCCGCTGGTTCGGCCCTAGCGGAGCGTCGTCGGGGCGTTGGCAAGTTGATTTGAAGTAAGTCCCCGAAGGTCGAGCCTAGGTGGAACCGGGCGATCACGGGTGCGTCGAGGGCGGCGAATACGAGAAGGTAACAACGCGTGGGTCGCCCGCGCCGGAGCCGCGGACCAGTGCCGCCCGGGGGCCCGCCAGGCCGCCCCAGGCTGTCGGACAGAAGGGCCGCCCCCTACGCTACGAGGCTCCATGCCCTGCTCCGAACCGACCCTGCGCGGCACCGTGGCCCTGCTGCTCGGCTGCCTGACGGCCGTGTTGACCACCGGCTGCGGCAGCTCCGAGCCGCCCGCGACCGGCACGCCCGACATCGTCATCGTGCTGGTCGACACCCTGCGCGCCGACCACCTGGGCTGCTACGGCTACGACCTGCCCACCAGCCCCGAGATCGACGACCTGGCGGCCACGGCGACGCTGTTCGAGAACCACACGACCCAGTCGAACTCGACCTCGCCGTCGATCCTCTCGATCCTGACCGGGGTCTACCCCCAGACCCACCGCAACTACTTCGCGGTGCCCCTCGAGGGGACCTTCGACGACCGCAGCTACCTGGCCAACGTGGCCCAGCGGTTGGAGGAGCTGGACTACAGCGCCCACTCGGTCTGGAGCCACCCCCTGTGGAGCGTGCGGCCCGGCGGCAGCGCCTTCGACCGCGGGTTCGAGAGCTACCTGACCCTGCCCCAGGACCGCTCCTACCTGGAGAAGATCGAGCTGGGCGATGCGCGCTTCGTCACCGACAAGGCGATCGGGCTGCTCGACACCTGGCAGGAGCGGGCGCCGGACTCGCCGCTGCTGCTCCTGGCCCACTACTTCGATCCGCACACGCCCTACGACCCGCCGCCCCAGGACCTGGATCGCTTCCTGGGCGATCACCTCAGGGCTGTCGGCATGGAGCGGCTCGAGGGCCAGCTGCGGGGTGTGCTGCCCAAGCGCGGTGAGCGGCTGTTCGACAACCAGCGCGAACAGAAGCTCGGTTCCCTGGCCCTGGGCCGCGCGCGCTACGACGAGGAGATCCGCGACATGAGCCGCGAGGTCGGACGGCTGCTGGCTGAGCTGCAACGGCGCGACCTGTTCGACGACGCGCTGGTGATCTTCCTGGCCGACCACGGCGAGAACATGGAAGGCGACGACTTGGGCCGGCGCAGCATCCGCTTCAGCCACGAACGGCTGTACGAGGGGGTGGTCGGCACGCCGCTCGTCGTCAAGCTGCCGCGCCAGCGCGAGGCCCGGCGGATCGCCGGCCTGTCCCAGAACATCGACGTGCTGCCGACGATCCTCGAGCTGCTCGGGCTCGAGTCCGACCCGCCGGTGGACGGAGTGAGCCTGGTGCCGCTCCTGCGCGGCGAGCGCGAGGAGGTACACGAGCGCGTCTTCAGCGAGTCCTCCGACCAGCTCGAGAAGGCGGTCAAGACGCGCGAGCTGAAGTTGATCCAGCCCACGCCGGAGACGGCCGCCGAGGTCTACCGCTGGCGCGAGGATCGGCGCGAGACCCGCGACGTGGCGGGCCGGCTGGAGGCAGCGGAGCTGGCGGACCTGCTCGGCAGCCTGGAGGCCTTTCGGCCCGAGGCCTGGCTACGTTGGACCCTGGAGCCCGACGCGGAGCCCTTCGAGGCGACCCTGCAGGTGCGCCTCACCGCGGGTGAGATCCAAGACGTCGACGGAGACGGCTGGCAGCGCTCGTCCGATGGAACACAGGCCACCTGGACGGGGCCCGTCGCGGACGAGCGCGTCGAGCTGGGCCTGCGGCTGACGCGTTCCCTGCCCGGCGCCCAGGTGCGCGTGGCCGTGAGTGGCGGCGGTCCCCTGCTCGAGCGCCTGGCCCTGGGGGCCACGCCGCTGGGCCGCTGCGCCGTGTTCGAACTCGCGCCCGAGGGTCAAGCGAGCCCGGCGGCGGCGGGTCGCGCGGTGCGCGTGACCCACGGGCCCGAGCCGTCGACCGTGCGACTGCACTATGCCTTCGACGAACCGACGGCGATCGAAGTGGAGGCCGCCCACGAGGTCGACCGCTACGGCCTGGCGATCGAGATGGACGCCGACGAGCAGGCCCGCGGGTTCGCGCCGGCCAAGGCCCCGCCGCGTTCGCGGCCCGCGTCGGCGCTGCGTTCGGACGCCGCCACCCAGGGCACGATCGAGCTGCGCGGGGATCCCGACCTCGGCGCCCTGCGCTGGCGGGTGTCCGTGGACGGCGAGCGCGTTGCACGCGAGGACCTGGCCATCGACGCGGTGCCCTGCGATCCCCTCGCGATCGGCTTCCAATGGGACACGCCCGCCGACGGAGTCGTGCGCGCGACCCTGGACGCCAGGCTCCCGCGGGACCTGGCTCCGGGCGCAGTCGTGCTGCGTTACGAGATGAGCGGCGAGGCAACCTCCACCGACATCGGCGGCTTCGACGCCTCGACCCTCGACGAGCTGCGCGAGCTGGGTTACGTGAAGTAGGCCCGGACGCGGGGTAGGCCCTCCCGCGGGAGTGGCCGCTGGGCTCCAGCGGTCGGATTGGGTCACCACAGCGTCAGGGCGCTCCACCGGTTCTTCCCGTTGGCGCACTTCGCCCGGGTCTCGGGCTCTTCGACGGGCGGGCTGCTCGCCCAGCCCCTGCCCTCGATGCTGAGGTACGCCGGCTGGACCGCGGGCCAGATCGCCGCCTTCACCGACGTGGCGCCCGTCTTCTGGGCAGTGAAGCCACGGATCGGACTGCTGACCGATTCTGCTGGCCGCGACTTCCGGCGTGGCCTCCTCCGATGCCGTCGTCGACGCGCTCATGGTCGCGACGGCCCAGCTCGCGGGCTGACGGCGCTGTCCGCAGTCCGTTCAAGGTGTGACCCTCGGGGGCGCTCCGTGCCACCGCCTTGCGACGCGGCAGTTGAGGCGCTTGACGATCTCCGCTCGCAATCGCGAGAACCCTGGCCTACTCCACCATGGTCGGCGGAACGTCGTCCGCCGTTGTCTGCGGCGTGGTTGGTTGCTGCTTCCCCATTGCTGCCCACGTGTAGCTCGACCTCGCGGCCCCGACCCGTCCAGCGCGGCCATCGGGGACCGTCTTCGCGACGTCGAGGTGCCTCTCGAACGTGAGCCAGTCCGTCACCGAGGCGCTCGGCGGTTGGATGTTCGTGACCGCGGGGCGGACCTGGGGCCAGCCTCCGACTGCCGCCGCCCTGGGCCTGACCGGCGCGCCAAGCCGCCCCATCCACCGCCGCCCGCTGGGCCATCGAGTCCTCGTTGGGGCACAACTTGAACGTCCGAGTAGCCGAACACCCGATCGGCGGCGAACCCGCTTGATTCTCACCCAAGAAGCGCTAGAACCCTCGCCGCTCGGGAGCACGACCCTGGGGCTCTGTCCACTTCGGACGAGCCGGGGCCGTCGACCCCGGCCGCTCGGCGGAAGGACGCCGACATCTGATGGCTGACGACTCACAGTCCCTTCGAGGCGGCTTGCTCGATGCCGACGTCGCCACGGGCGAGCCGAGGCGCGAAGAGGTCGAAACGACCCCGCCAGACCCGTTGCCGCCATCGAGCGGCACACCAAGGACCAAGGTCCCGAGGAATCGGGGCCGTTCGAGGGCGGCGGCTGCGCCGCAGCAAGCGCGACCGGCTCCGACCTACCGCGAGCGGCATCACCCCGATGCCACCGACGAGGAGTGGGGCGATTGGAAGTGGCAACTCCAACACCGCGTCCGCGATCTGGACGGGCTCGAGCGGGTCTTCCGCCTCTCGTCCGACGAGCGGACGACCGTCGAGCAGCTCGGGGACCGGCTGCCGGTGGGGATCACGCCCTATTACGCGTCGTTGATGGATCCCCGCGATCCACACGACCCGCTGCGGCGCACGATGGTGCCGGTCGGAGGGGAGCTGATCCGCGGAGCGGGTGAGGAAGACGACCCCCTCGGCGAGGACCACGACATGGGCGTGCCCGGGCTCGTGCACCGCTATCCCGATCGAGTCCTGTTCCTGGTTTCGACCTTCTGCGCGACCTACTGCCGCTATTGCACCAGGGCGCGGCTGGTCGGCAAGACCGGCGAATACCACTTCAACCGCGCCCAGTACGAGCGCGCGCTCGACTACATCGCACAGCGTCCGCAGATCCGAGATGTGCTCATCTCGGGCGGGGACCCGCTGACGATGGCGGACGACCGCATCGATTGGCTCCTGGGCCGGTTGCGGGCGATCCCCCACGTGGAGTTCGTCCGCATCGGGACGAAGGTGCCCGCGGTGCTGCCCCAGCGCATCACCCCCGAGTTGTGCGAGATGCTCAAGCGCCACCATCCGCTGTGGCTGAGCGTGCACTTCATGCACCCGAACGAGCTGACCCCCGAAGTGGCTCGCGGCCTGGGGCGGCTGGCGGACGCGGGTATCCCGCTCGGCAGCCAGACGGTGCTCCTGGCCGGGGTGAACGACGACGTCGAGACCCTGACACGGCTCTCGCACGGGTTGTTGATGAACCGCGTGCGCCCCTACTACCTCTATCAGTGCGACCCGATCAGCGGCTCCGCGCACCTGCGGACCCCCGTTGCCAAGGGAGTCGAGCTGATCGAGGGCATGCGCGGCCACACCACCGGCTACGCGGTGCCGACCTTCGTCGTCGATGCGCCCGGTGGCGGCGGCAAGATCCCCCTCTCGCCGAACTACCTGGTCGGACGCGACGGTGACGATGTCGTCCTGAGGAACTACGAGCGCAACGAGTACCGCTACTACGACCCGCAAGCGGGCGAAGGAGCGGTCCAGTGACGGCCACGACCTCCGAAGCCTTGGCCGTGGCTCCCTGTGTCCGCTGCGCGAAGGTCCAGCGGACCTGCTGCCAGCGCGCCGAGATTCTGCTCACCGAGGGTGACGTCGCGCGCATCGCGGCGCACACCGGGAGCGACACGTTCTTCGAGCACCGCGCCCCGGAGGCGGCGGACTACGTCGAGTTCGACGAGGACGACCCCGATTGGGTCGGACTCACGGTGCGCGCCGACGGCCAGCGACGGATGCTGCGGCGCGCGGAGAACGGTGACTGCGGCTTCCTCGGCGCCGCGGGCTGCGTGCTGCCGACCGAGACTCGGCCGCTCGTGTGCCGCCTGTATCCCTGGGACTACACGGCCGAGGGTCTGCTCGAAAGCGCCGGCGAGTACTGCCCTACCGAGCTGTTCGGGGGCCTCGAGCCGATGAACGTGGTCCTCGGTATCGAAACCGCCGACGCCCGCCGCTGGCACGTCCAGCTCTACGAGGAGCTCCGCCATGGAACCGCGTGAGTTGCTGGTCGGCTTGACCTACGACCTGCGCGCCGACTACGCGGATCTCGGTCTCGACGAAGAGCAGCTCGCCGAGTTCGACGGCCCCGAAACGATCGCGGCACTCGAGCGGGCTCTGGCCGAGCTCGGTCATCGCGTCGATCGGGTCGGCAACGTGAAGGCTCTGGCGCGGCGATTGGTGGCCGGAGATCGGTGGGACCTCGTCTTCAACATCGCCGAGGGTCGCTTCGGATCGGGCCGCGAGGCCCAGGTTCCCGCCTTGCTCGACGCCTACGAGATCCCCTACACCTTCTCCGACCCCCTGGCGAGCGCGGCGACACTCCACAAGGCGACGACCAAGCGCCTGCTGCGAGACCACGGACTGCCGACGCCGGGCTTCGCCCTGGTGAGCTCCCTCGAGGACCTCGAGGGTCTCGAGCTCGGCTGGCCGCGCTTCGCCAAGCCGGTCGCCGAGGGGACCAGCAAGGGCATCGACGCCCAGTCCGTCCTGCGGACGCCGGAGGAACTGCGCGAGGTCTGCGAACGACTCCTGCTGCGCTACCAGCAAGACGTGCTGGTCGAGGAGTTCCTACCCGGGCGCGAGTTCACCGTGGGCCTGGTCGGAACCGGCCGACAGGCTCGCTCGGCCGGCGCGCTGGAGGTCGACCTCTTGGGCGAAGCGGATCGGGACGTCTACACCTACCGCAACAAGGAAGAGTGCGAGACGCTGGTGCGCTACAGCCTGGCCGCCGATGCCACTGCTCGCGCCGCCGAGGGCCTCGCCCTCGCGGCCTGGCGCGCGCTCGATTGCCGCGATGGTGGACGCGTCGACCTGCGCTGCGACGCCCAGGGCAGACCCCAGATCATCGAGGTCAACCCGCTCCCGGGCATGCACCCGACCCACTCGGACCTGCCGATCCTCTGGCAACAGGGCGGACGGTCCTACCTGGAGCTGGTGCGGACGATCATGGCCTCCGCCTGCGAGCGCAGCTCCGAGTCGAGGCTCGACGCGTGCGCGTCCTGATCCTGCACGACGGGATCGACGGCGACGCGCGACCCGACGAGTTGGACACCCTGGTCCAGGTCGCGTCGGTGCGCGGCGCCCTCGAAGCCTGTGGCCTGATCGCGATCGCCGCCGAGCTCCCGAGGGATCCCGCGGCGGCGCGCTCGATGCTCGCGGAGGCTCGACCCGACGTCGTCTTCAACCTGGTCGAGAGCGTCGGCGGAGAGGGCTGCCGCATCCATGAGGCGCCGCTGCTCCTGGAGGCCCTGGGACTGCCGTTCACGGGGGCGGGGTCGGGAGCCATGCGTCGATCGTCGAGCAAGCTGCTGGCGAAGGCGGTGCTCCAGGCGGCGGGCCTCCCGACCCCGGGTTGGTTCACCCTCGACGCGTTGCGCGCCAACCCCGACCTGGGCGCGCGCGCGCGCTGGATCGTGAAGTCCGTCTGGGAGCACGGCTCCCTGGGCCTCGAACCCTCGTCGGTGATCGAGACCGGCGACGCACGCGAGCTGGCCCGGGCGATCGGCTCCCGGCTCGTCGCCCTGGGGGGCGAGGCCTACTGCGAGCGGTACGTGCACGGGCGAGAGTTCAACGTGGCGTTGCTCGGCGGGTCCGACGGCCCGGAGTGCTTGCCGCTGCCGGAGATCCTCTTCGAGGGGGTCGGTCCGAACGATCCACGGGTGGTGGGCTACCGGGCCAAGTGGGACGCGGACTCGGCCGAGTGGAACGCGACGCCTCGGCACTTCGCCGAGGATCCGCGCGACGCCGCCCTGCTCGAACGACTGCGAGACCTGGCCCTCGCCACCTGGAACGCCTTCGGACTCGACGGCTGGGCCCGAGTCGACTTCCGGGTCGACGACGGTGAACCGTGGATCATCGACGTGAACGCCAACCCTTGCCTCAGCCCGGACGCCGGCTTCGCCGCGACCCTGGAGCGGGCCGGCATGCCCTACCACGAAGCCGTGCGCCGCATCGTCGCCGCGGGCCTCGCTCGAGCCAGCGCCCCCGTGGAGAGCCAGCATGTTTCGCATACGACAAATCGCTGACACCTCGCTGCCGTCGGATCAGCGCGACGTCGCGCGGGTGCAGCAGATCCTGCGCGAGCGCTTCAGCGGCCTCTCCGCGGAGGAGATCGACGCACTCCCCGATCGCCTGCGCGACCCGTTGCGCCATAGGCTGCGCGCGATGCTGTTGGTCGCCGACGACCTGCGCGGGCATTTGAAGTCCTTCGCCCTGCTGTCCCACGCCCCCGACGTCGGCTTCGCGTTGCTCGACTTCATCGCCTCCGGTAAGGACTCCGGTGGCGGCGGAGGCGGCGGAGCGCTCTACGAGCGAGTCCGCGAGACAGCGCTTGGGCTGGGTGCGACAGGCCTCTACTTCGAGTGCCTACCGGACGAGCCGGAGGCCTGCAGCGACCCGGCCTACGCCGCGGAGAATGCTTCGCGCCTGCGCTTCTACGAGCGCTTCGGCGCGCGCCCGATCGTCGGCACGGCCTATGAGACGCCTCTCAACGAGGGGGATCTCGACATGCCGCACCTGGTCTACGACGACCTGGGACGCGGCGAGATCCCGAGCGCCGCGGAGCTGCGTGAGGTGGTCCGCGCGATCCTCGAGCGCAAGTACGGCGAGCTTTGCAGCCCCGAGTACGTGGCCCTGGTGGTCGACTCGATCCAAGACCCGATCCAGGTTCGACCGGCGCGCTACGTCAAGCGAGCCAATCCCCTGCCGCACATTCGCACGGGCGAGAACCTGGTCGCGCTCGTCGTCAATCGCAAGCACGACATCCACCACATCCGCGAACGCGGCTACGTGGAGGCCCCGGCCCGGGTGCGGGCGATCCTCGACGGGCTGCTGCCCACCGGGCTCTTCTGGGAACAGGAACCCAAGGCGTTCCCGGTGAGTCACATCGACGCGGTGCACGATCCGGCCCTGACCCGCTTCCTGAAGGCGGCCTGTGCCGCCACGCCCGAAGGCAAGTCGACCTATCCCTACGTCTTCCCCCTGCGCAATCGCGCCCGACTGCCGAAGGACCTCACCTACGCGGCCGGCTACTACTGCCTGGATTCGTTCACTCCGCTGAATCGCAACGCCTTCCCGGCAGCTCGCCGCGCGGTGGACTGCGCCTTGACCGCCGCTGGCTTCCTGCTCGAGTCACACAGCCTGTCCTATGCCCTGGTGCGTCCGCCGGGGCACCACGCCGAGCGGTCCCTGTTCGGTGGCTTCTGCTACTTCAACAACGCCGCGATCGCCGCGCACTACCTCAGCGAATGGGGCAAGGTCGCGATCCTCGACGTCGACTACCACCACGGCAACGGCCAGCAGGACATCTTCTACAGCCGGGACGACGTCCTGACGGTCTCGATCCACGGGCATCCGAGCTTCGCCTACCCCTTCTTCTCGGGCTTCGACGAAGAGATCGGCGAGGGCCCGGGCGAGGGCTACAACCTGAACCTGCCCCTGCCGGAGACGGTCGACGGCGCGAAGCACCTGCGCGCGGTCGGACGCGCGCTGGAGCGGATCAGCCAGCACGAGCCGCGCTTCCTGATCGTGTGTCTGGGCTACGACACGGCCCGCCAGGACCCGACCGGCACCTGGACCCTCGGCCCGAAGGACTTCGAACACATGGGCCAGACGATTGGTGCCCTGCGCCTCCCCACCCTGGTGGTCCAGGAGGGCGGCTATCGAACCCGTTCCCTGGGATCCCTCGCTCGTTCGTTCTTCGAGGGCCTCGTCGACGCCCACGGGGGTGTCTATTGAACTCCCCGCACGCTGCGCTGCCTGTAGAGGTGCGCGAGACCCTGGAACCCGGGGACGACGAGCGGGTGCGGGACATCGTCCGGTCGACGGCGTTCTTCTCGCCGGAGGAAGAGGACATCGCCGTAGAGCTGGTCCAGGAGACGCTCGCGCGCGGAGATGCGAGTGGCTACCGCTTCCAGTTCCTCTCCGTCGGAGAGGCCTGCGTGGCCTACACCTGCTTCGGCCGGATCCCCGGCACGCAGAGCAGCTTCGACCTCTACTGGATCGCGACCCACGAGGGCTGGAGAGGTCGGGGGCTGGGGCGCCGCCTGCTGTCGTCCACGGAAGCGAGGATCCGCGCCTTGGGTGGCGACCGCGTGTATGTGGACACCTCGTCGCGCGCCCAGTACGAGCCGACCCGACGCTTCTACGAGCGCTGCGACTACCGCAAGGCAGCCCAGCTGGACGACTTCTACGGACCGGGAGACGGGAAGGTCATCTACTGTCGGGCGCTCGGCGACGGACCTGCGTCGAACCGCGAGGCGGCCTCGCTGGGACCTACCGGAGCTCCTTCAACTCCTCGATGAACAGCAGCCACTGGCGCTCGAGGGCCAGCACGTCGATGCCGTCGAAGGCCACTTCGAGCGCCTTGTCGCGGGCCATCTGGCTGATGACTTCCTTCTCGCCCCGCGACAGCTCGGGCGGAGCCTCGTCGGGTTCGAGCCCCTCGGACCTGGCTGCAAGCAGCTCGGCCGCCTGCTCCGCGTAGGCGGCCTTCAGGGTCTCGAAGTAGATCGGCAGGATCTGCGACCACTGCTCGTGGTTCGCCACTTCCTTCGAGGTGCGTAGGAAGTAGATCATCGACCAGGCCTGGGCGTAGCAGATGCCGCGCCGATCGGGCCGGTAGAATTCGGCCTGGGTGAAGCCGAGGATATCCTCGAAGGGGATGTTGCGGCCGGCGGCGACGATCGAGCGGATGTAGTTGTTGCGCCAGGGATTGACGTCGATCTTGTTGACCTTCTTGCCCGAGATCTTCGCGCCCGAGAAGAAGTCGCCCGTGCCTTCGTTGTACCAGGAGTGCGGAGCGACCTCGCCCACCGAGTAGTAGATGAACTGGTGGAAGGCCTCGTGGTAGAGCACGATGCGCGAGTCCTCCTTGCCCTCGCCGCGCTTCTCCTCGTCCGCCGAGTAGTCGTAGAAGACCAGCTCCTTGGCGGCCGAGTTCCAATAGCCGCCCGAACCCGAAGGGCCGCCGTACTGACGATACTCGTCACCGTCGCGGCAAACCCTCACGGTCGAGACCGCGGTCACCGGCGCGGCGGGCGGGAAGAGCTCCTCGTACTCCAGGCGGATCGCCTCCAGCTCGCGCTTGAGCAGGCGCAGCAGGGGCTGGTCCTTGGTGCTGTAGACGAAGATGTAGTTCTCGGTGTCGTCGGCCTCCCAGCCGCGCACGAGCGTGGAGCGCACCTGCAGGCGGTAGGCCGCATCGATGAACTCGGGTCGCTTCTCGTAGAACTTCTCCCACTTCGACATGTCGAGCGCTTCCGGCTGGAAGAGCTCGATGCCGTCGATCATGTGCTCCCAGATCTTCTCCTGATCGCGAAAGTCGAACTCGGAGCCGCGGCCCATGAAGACCAGCGAGCGCCGCGCGCTACGAAAGACCGTGGCCCAGCCCGGCGGCATGCCCTGGAGTGGCCGGAGCTCGTAGCGCAGGGCGTCGTTGCCGTCGACGTCGTCCAGCCGCTCGGGCTCGGAGATGGAGTACATCGGCTTGCCGCTGCGCTTCCAGACCTGCTCGAGGTAGGTCTCGAAGTCGCGGATCGGATCGGCCTGGTCGGCCTGGTCCTCGTCGCTACCACCGTCGCCACCTTCCTCACCACTGGGCGTGGTCGCGGCCACCGCCACGTGGTCGATCCACAGCACCATCAGCTCCGGCAGGAAATTGGCGTGGGCGCCGACGTAGTCCTCGCGCTCGCGCGCGTTGGTCTTCTCGTCGATCCATTTCAGCGCGACCCACTTCTCGGTCGGCTCTACCGGCACGGCCTTGTAGTTGCGCGGAACCGGCAACTCGAAGCCGAGATCGTCGAAGGACGTGGTGCGATAACCCCCCTGGGCGGCGGCAAGCGGCCCGAGGAACAACGACGCCACGAGGACCGCGGCAAGGGTGCGGAACGGAGCGAGCATCGGACCGGTTCTAGCCCGGAGCCCCGTGGCCGGCAAGGCGCTCGACGGTCCAGGCGGTCGAGAGTGCCGGTGCTGTGACCAGAGAACGGCAGGCGCCATGATCTCGATCGCGATGTCGACCCGGACGCACGGAACGGACCGCCGCTGGCTGTGGCTCCTGGCCCTGGGCCTGGCGCTGCACCTGCCGGGCCTGTGGACGGGCTACTTCTCGGACGACTTCACCCACCTCTGGGTGCTGGAGGGCCATCGGTTCGGCTCGACCCTCGAGCCCTGGTCCCTCTACGACTTCGGCAGCGCCGAGGACTTCCGCAGCTCGACCCAGGACCTGGGCGGCGTGCCCTGGTGGGTGGCGGACGATTGGAAGGTGCGCTTCTTCAGGCCGGTGGCGAGTGTGGTGCTGTGGTTCGAGCACGTGGTCGGCGGCGGCAGCCCGCTGGGGCACGCGCTCGGGGGCTTGGCCCTGTGGGGTGCCTTGCTCGCGGCGATCCGGCGGCTGGCCCTGCGCTGGGGCTTCAAGCCCTGGGCCGCTGGCGCGGCACTCTTGATCTTCGCCTGCAGCGAGAGCACCCACCTGCCCGTGAGTTGGGCCGCGAACCACAACAGCCTGCTCGAGGCGCTGTTCGGCGTGCTCGCCCTGACAGCGGTGGCGCGGGCGCGGCCGTCCGCGCGCGACGTGTTGCTGGCGACGGGACTCGCCATGCTGGCCACGGCGTCCAAGGAGTCCGGCGCGATCTTCCTGGTCCTGGTCGCCGTGCGCTGCGCGTTCGTCGCAGGTGCACCTCGCCGCCGCGCGGCGCTGCCCGTGGCGGCCATCGGAGCGTTCCTCGCGCTGTGGCTGCTCGGGGGCTACGGCTCGACGAGCCTGTTCTACCCGATGCCTTGGGAGCATTTGGGCGAGGTGCGGATGCGCGGGATCCTCTTGGGGCTGTTCGGCCTCGGTGGCCTCGTCGGACCGGCGAGCCTGGACTTGATGGTGTTCCACAGCTCCCTCCTCGACCCGCAAACGCCCCTCGGCGCGCTCCTGCTGCTGGCCCTGATCGGCCTGAGCATCCTCGCCTTGCACGTCGCCACGTCGCGCCTGCGAGCGACGCCGAGCGGAGGCCTGCTCGTCGGCTGGCTGGGCCTGTCGATCCTGAGCCAGGTCTGCGCCCCCACCTCCGATCGGCTGCTGTTCGTGCCCGCGATCGCCTTCGCGCTGTTGGCCGCGCGCTGGGTCGAGGTCTCGATCGAACAGCGCCGCGGTCGCGCGACCGTCGCGATCGTCGCCACACTGATGGTTCCCGTCAGCGGCCTCTCGCTCGTCGGTCGACAGTTGGCCCTCGCCGACGCTGCCGCCGAGGCGCGCGAGTTGATCGACGAGATCGTGCACGTCGCACCCGAAGGCGGCGACGTGGTGCTGCTGAACCTCCCCAACGCCCTCGCGGGCCTCTCCCTCGGCCCGGCGGTCCGCCTGGCCGGGGGACACGGGGACCTGCGCCCCTGGCCACTGCAGTTCGGCCGCGGCGGGGCGACCGTGGAGCGGCGGTCGGTGGACACCTATCGGATCACCCGCAACGACGGCGCGTTCCTCGGCAATCCGCTGGAGCGGGTCTTCTCGACCTTCGGCCATGCGCCCGACTTCGAGGCATCTACCGAGCACCGCGTCGGCCCGTTGTCGGTCGTCCCCGGCGGGCGCGGCGCGCCGGAGCAGCGGCCCTCGAGAGACGACCCCCGGACCTTCATCGAGCTCTCGGTCGACCACTCCGACCTGGCACGGCCCCTGGTCCTCGCAGCCTGGGTCGACGGGCATCTGGAGGCCTTCGACCTGCCCCCGGTCGGGGGCTCGTTCCAGTTCCCCGATGCACACTCCAGGGCCCCCCTGGCCCCCTGAGGCAGGCCACGGCCCCGTTCTGGGCCCCTGGAAGCCGTATACGTTGCAATAGCATACCTGCACGTATACAACTTGCCAGCATCATGCCCCTGCCCCCTGACACTCGCCCCTTCGTCGGCCGCACCCACGAGCTCGAGGTCCTCGAGGACCTCCACGCCTCCGGCCGCCCCGAGCTGTTCGTGCTCTACGGCCGCCGCCGCGTGGGCAAGACCGAGCTGCTCCAGCGCTTCTGCGAACGCCGCCGCGCCGTCTACTTCCTGGCCGCCCAGGTGCGCGACAAGGACAACCTGAACGCCTTCCGCGAGTGCCTGCGCGAGGGCCTCGACGATCCGCTGCTCGACTCGATCGACTTCCCCGACTGGTCCTCCGCCCTCAACTTCGCCGCCGAGCGCGCGGGCGACGAGCGCCTGGTAATCGTGCTCGACGAGTTCCCCTACCTGTGCGAGGGCAACAAGGGCCTGCCGTCGCTGCTGCAACGCTTCTGGGACAGCCGCGGCAAGCGCTCGCAACTGATGGTCGTGCTGTGCGGCAGCCAGGTGTCGTTCATGGAGCGCGAGGTGCTCGCCGAACGTTCGCCCCTCTTCGGCCGCCGCACCGGCCAGCGCCGCCTCGAGCCCCTGCGGCCCGCGGACTCCCTGCGCTTCTTCGACGGCTGGGAGCTCGAGGACCGCATCACCGCCTACGCGATCCTGGGCGGCATGCCGGCGTACCTGCAGCGCTTCGACCCGGCGCGTGACCTGCGCGAGAACCTGTTGCGCGAGATCCTGCGGCCGGAGGGTTACCTGTTCGACGAGGTGCAGTTCCTCTTGCACTCGGAGATGACGACGCCCGCGACCTACAACTCGATCCTGCGCGCGGTGGCGAAGGGCTCCGAGAAGGTCGGCGACATCGCGTTGACGGTCGGCGTCGAGTCGACGACGGCCAACAAGTACCTGAGCGTGCTACGCGAGCTGGGGCTGGTCGAGCGCCTGGTGCCGATGACCGACCCCGACCCCCTGCGCTCGCGCCGCGGCACCTACCGCATCGCCGACCGCTTCCTGGCCTTCCACTTCCGCCACGTGCAGCCGAACCTCTCGCTGATCGAGGCCGGGCGCGGCGAGCGCGTGCTGGAGGAGGTGATCGAGCCCGACATCCCCAACCTGTTCGAGGACGCCCTGGTCGACTTCGTGCTCGACCATCTGCGTCGCGAGGCCGCGGAGCTGCTCGGCCGCGAGGTGCTCGAGGTCGGCCGCCACGGGGGCGAGCGGGTGCGAGCCCTCGCGCGCCTGGACGACGGGAGCCACGTGGCGGCGGTCGTAGAGAGCGGACGACCGGCGGCCGCTGGCGCGGAGGCCGCCGAGCTGACGGCGCTCTCGGAGGCCTTCGGCGAACCCCCGCCGGTGCTGCGCTATCGGCTTGGGAACGATGTGCGGACGCCACTCGTAGTCGAGGGGCCTGAGCTCCTGAGCTGACTCGACGTCCCCCGAGACCCTCGACCCGAACGCCCACCATGCAGATCGCTAAACGCCTCCTGCTCCTCTGGAGCCTGGCCGCTCTGGCCGGCTGCCTGAGCTTCAGCTTCCACGACAACCGGTCCTCGGGCAGCTACGAGGACGACGACTTGCGGGTGAGTTGGGACCTGCGCCGGGGTGGCGGGGACGCCAGGGTCAGGCGGATCGACGCGCTGCTCGAGCCGGGGGCGGCGGTGCAGGAGGTCGAGATCCTCGTGCTGGCGGACGAGGTCGAGGTCGAGCGCTGGCTGCTGCGGCCGGTCGAGGGCGAGAACCGCCGGCGCGTCCGCAACCTGCGGGTTCCGGGCGCCAGCGAGATCCGGCTCCAAGTCCTCGTGGTTCCAACCGACGGCTCCGACGCCGACCTGGTGGTGGACGCGGGCCTGACGGTCGTCGCCACCCCCCCGGCCGACGTCTTCAAGTAGGTCTGGACGTAGGCCGACCCCGCTTCGCAGGCTAGCCCCCCCGGAGGGCCGACCCGTGAGCATCGACCGCCACTTCCACGACTACTTCGCCGCCGTCGAGCGCGCCGGCGGCCAGGACCGCTGCTTCCTGTGCCGCCGCACGCCCGCGGACGTGAAGGCCTTCTTCGGCTTCCACGAGGACGGCACGCCCATCGACGCCGACGAGTACGGGCTGGAGGACGTGGTGCTCGACCGGCTCGACGTGATGAGCTACCGCGGCGAGCGCCCGGTGTGCGCCGTGTGCCAGCTCAACCTGGACGCGGTCGAGCTGGCCGGTGGGCGCGACATCCTCGCGCGGGTCCTGCGGCAGATGCTCGACGAGCGCGACAAACTCTGGCCCGGAGACGACTGAGCCCGGCGGCGTCGCACCGAACCTCGATCCGCAGGGCGTGGGTCCATGGCCGGTCGGCTGACGCGGGGCACTTCACGGGTGAGCGCAAGACGCCGTGCAGCACGACGAACGAGCCAGCCGGGATCGAGAGGGCTGGCGTGCGAAGCCCGCCGGGTCCGCGGGCGACGGCAACGGCGTGGCGGTGGCCGTGCAGGCGTCATGCGCCTTGGTGATCCCGCCGGGCGTCGTCTGCCGTCTGGCCGCGGCTACCGTGGTTCTGTGCGGTGCCGCTCCTGGTCCAGGCTCCACAGGATCTGGCCAGAATCGCCATCCGTGATCCGATTCCCACCGAACCCATCCGCCATCTTCTGCTCGTCCCGGCTCTGTGCCTCCTGCACTCGTGCGTCCTCCCCGGCCCCGCCCTCGACCGCATCGCCGGGAGCTACGACGGGGACCACATCGACCTCGAGTGGGTCGTCCTGCTCGAGGAGGACCATGCCCTCATCGAGCGAGTCGTCCTCGATGTCGACGGCGAGGCCACCGTCACCGCGGTCGAGATCCTGATCACCTTGGACGAGGGCGTCGTCCAGCAGCGACGCGTCCTGCCCTCGCCGGGCGGTACCCATGAGGAGGTGCGCGGTCTCCGAGTCGATCCGGGGCTGGTGCACCTCGAGGTCCTGGTGATCCCCTCCGACGGTTCGGACTCCTACAAGATCGCCGACATGACGACGACCGTGCATTGACCGCGTCGGGGCCGGGACATCTGCCTCCCTCGCCGCTGCACGCCAGCGGCCGCGGAGGCCTCATTCGACGACGGCGGCGGCTCTCGGTCCGAGCCGATGGCCAGCTCGATCTGGACGCGATCGAGCTGGCCGGCGTCGGTTACCCCCGCGAGCGAGTCCTGCGCGAAGCGCGCGAGGAGACCGCTCAGAAGCGGATCACCGCGTCGACGGGATTCGTCACCAAGAAGCTCCCGGGCGCCAAAGCTCCGGGCACGGTGGGGAAGGCGGCCTGGAAGGACAGCACCGCCCCGGACAGACCGGTCAGGCTGCTCGGCAGGCCGAAGGGGAAGGAGACCGGGTTCGCGAAGCCGGTCGCGGTCGTGGCCTGCACGAAGAACGGCGCGGCGAAGTCCGTCTGGACCAGGCCCTCGACCCCGGGCAGGGCCAGGGGCGCGGCGGGCAGGGCGCCGACGACGAGCGCCACCTGACCGACCTTGCCCCACACCAACAGGCGCCGCGTCTGGCCGGGACCATCGGCCCCGACGAGGGTCAGGAAGGGCTGGTTGGGCGGGTTGACGATCAGGCTGGGGGCCGAGCCGGGCTGCTCGACGACGCCGCTGGCGAGGTCCACGCCGCTATGCACGAAGACGGCTGCGTCCAGGCGAGCCGTGGCACCGCTCGCGCAGCCGAGGCCGCCCGGTCCGCCCGCGGCCACGTTCTCGAACCCGCGCAGGGTCAGGCTCGAGTGGTCGACGTACAGGGCGGAGCCGCCGATCTCGCAGAAGGTGAACAGGCTCTGATAGGTTCCGCCCTCTCCGCCGCTCACGTTGGAGCCCACCACCGTGGCGGAGCTGCCGACGAGGTACAGGCCGGTGCCACCGGGCGCGTACTCCTCGGCCGGTGCAACGCCGCTGTTCCCGGTGATCGTGCTGTCCACCACCACCAAATCACTCCCCTCCACGCGCAGGGCCGCGATCCCGTCCAGCTGCTGCCAAAGGGTGTATTCCGTCGCTGCTCCGACGACGCTGCTGCGCGCCAAGAGGACCTGATCGCAGTCAGTCAGTCGCAGGGGGAACGGCTTGCCGGTGATCGCCAACTCGTCGAGGTCCAGACGGCCGGGAACTGACGTACAGGCGAGCGTCCCGTCGATCTGCAGCCCTGCCAGGGTGAATCCGGCCGCGCCGGTGACCGTGCAGTCGCCAGTCACCACCGGTCCCGGGCCGACTCCAGGACCGAGGATCGAGAGCGCGATCGGTGCATTGAAGGCCGCATAGGACCCCGGCTGGACCAGGATCGTGTCGCCGGGCGAGGCCGCGTCGATCGCCGCTTGGATCGTCGTGTGGTCGCCACCGCCGCCGGCGTCGACGACGAGCAGTTGGGCGGCGAGGGTCAGAGCGCAGGTCAAGCTGGGCATCTCGCGTACTCCGATGAATGGGTCCGAGCTGCGGCGACAAGGGTCGGCCGCACGCAGACCAGACTAGAGCTCCGCGGACGGAACGGGGACGCGACCCTGGTCCTCGCGCGGGCTTGCGCCAGGGGCTGCCCCTATACTCCCGAGGCATGGCCGCCGGACTCCCCAAGCCCATCCACACCGTGCTGGACCGGATCCGGCAGGTGCGCTTCGGCGGCGCCAGCCGGTCGGTGGGCCTGGCGGCGGTGATCGGGATGCTGGCCGGGGTCGTGGCCTACGCCTTCGACGCCCTGACCGACTTCTTCAAGCTGCACCTGGCCGAGGGGCCGATGCAGCTCGAGGGCGAGTTCATCGACCTCAGCGGCCCGCGCCCCTGGTTGATCGTGATCGTGCCGGCCCTGGGCGGGGCGGCCGTGGGCTGGATGACCGCGCGCTTCGCTCCCGAGGCCGAGGGCCACGGCACGGAGGCGCTGATCAAGAGCTTCCACCGCCTGGCCGGCCGGGTCCGCCGACGCGTGATCGCCGTCAAGGCCCTGTGCAGCGCCCTGACCATCGGCACCGGCGGTTCCGCCGGCCAGGAGGGCCCCGTGGCCCAGGTCGGCAGCGGCATCGGCAGCATGGTGGCCGACGCCTTCGGCCTGCCCGACCGCGACCGGCGGGTGATGCTGCTCGCCGGCGCCAGCGCGGGCATCGGCGCCCTGTTCACCGCGCCCCTGGGCGGCGCCCTCTTCGCCCCCGAGGTCGTCTACCGTCGGCCCGAGTTCGAGGGCGACGCGATCATCCCCTGCATCATCTCGTCGATCGTCGGCTACACGACGTTCACGAGCCTCTCCGGTCGCAGCCGCGCGATCGAGCTCGACCCCGCCCTGCTCGAGAACCTCTCCTTCGGCGGACCGGCGGAGCTGCCCCTGTACCTGGTCCTGGCTCTGGTCTGCACCGCTGTCGGCTGGTTGTGGGTGCGCTCCTTCGACCAGATCGGCGCGCTCTTCCGCCGCATGAAGCGCACGCCCCTGGCCCTGCGCGCAGGTCTGGGTGGGTTGATGCTCGGTGTCGTGGCCCTGGCCATCGCGCCCTTCAGCGACAAGTTCGGCGTGCTCTTCGGCGGCTACGACCTGATGCGCGGCTCGATCACCGGCGAGATCACCCTGGTCGCGGCCGTGCTCTTGATCTTCGGCAAGATCCTCGCCACCAGCTTCACCATCGCCTCCGGTGGCAGCGGCGGGGTCTTCGCACCCTCCTTGGCGATCGGCGCCCTGTGCGGCACCGCGGTCGGGCAGGTCGGCAACGCCCTGTTCCCGAGCCTCGGCATCGAGCCCGCGGCCGTGGCCCTGGTCGGCATGGGAGGCTTCTTCGCCGGCGTGGCCAAGACCCCGATCGCTGCCATCCTGATGGTCAGCGAGATGACCGGCCACTACAGCCTGCTCGCGCCCTTGATGCTGGTCTCCGTGCTGCACCTGCTGCTGGCGCGCAACTGGTCGATCTACGAAACCCAGGTGGACGGCCTGGTGGACTCCCCCGCCCACGCCGGCGACTTCGTGGTCGACGTGTTGGAGGAGATGCGCGTCGAGGAGGTCATCGACAAGAGCCGCGAGCCGGTCCTGATCCACCAGAACGCGACCCTGCGCGCCGCCCTCGACCTGGTCTCGTCGGCCTCGGGCTCCTACTTCCCCGTGATCGACGGCGACGGCGCCATGGTCGGCATCTTCTCGCTCTCCGACATTCGCCGCATCTTCCTCGAGACCGACGTTCACAACCTGGTCCTGGTGCGCGACTTCATGGTCGACAAGGTCGTCACCACCACTCCCAACGAGAGCCTGAACGACGCCCTGCGGAAGTTGAACGAGCGCTCGGTGCACGAGATCCCCGTGGTCTCGGCCGACGACCCCACCCGGGTCATCGCGATGCTGACGCGCAACAACGTGGGTGCGGCCTACCACAGGCGCCTGCGCGAGCTGCGTCGCGCGGCGAGCTGACGGACCGGCGGTCGCCAGGATCCGCGCCGAGCCACCAGGGTCCGCGTCCAGAGGGCGGGCAGGCCTTCCCCCGGCTCGCCGCCGCGCGATCGTTGTCCGAGGCTTGGCACACCCAGGAACGTATGTGTCCTGTTGGCTGGGCCGTGGTCGTTGTAGCCCGGCCAGACGGTGCTATGAGCGTCCATGGCCTCGAAGGAACTCGTCGCAGCGTCGGCACGACCGCTGTTGCTCTCACTGCTCGCCGACGGCGAGGACTATGGGTACTCCCTGATCCGCCGGGTGCGCGATCTCTCGGAGGGCAAGCTCGAATGGAGCGAGGGCATGCTCTACCCGGTGTTGCACCGGCTGGAGGACGAAGAGCTGATCCAAGCGCGCTGGAAGCGCTCGGCGGAGACCGGGCGCAAGCGTAAGTACTACCGGCTGAGGGCTAGCGGCAAGCGCGCCGCAACGGCCGAGCGCGAAGCCTGGATGGACGTGCACTCGACCCTCGCCAGGCTG
Organism: Engelhardtia mirabilis; assembly: GCA_007751255.1. Taxonomy (GTDB): domain Bacteria; phylum Planctomycetota; class UBA1135; order UBA1135; genus Engelhardtia; species Engelhardtia mirabilis. The sequence continues at coordinate 900,872 of CP036296.1, read as the reverse complement.
TGGCGTGGGACGCGGGTCTGAGACCGATCGCGGGTCGAGCGAAAGCGCGATTCGCCCGCCTGACCGGTCGAGCGCTCGCCCCCCGTCGTCGCCAGCCGCCGGCACCGGTCACCCCGGGTGGCGCTGCACCAGTCCGCAGGCGCTGCAGGAGCCCGCGCGAGTCCTGGGCCAGTCGACGGGGACGCCGCAGCGCGGACAAGGCCCGCGGCGAGCCGGGACGCGTGCGCCCTCGACGACGACCTCATCGGGAGCCGGGAACATCCACGGCAGGGCCATCAGCATCACCACCACGGCCGCCAGGGCGCCGGCAGCCATGCCGGTGAAGGGCGACGAGCCCACTGATACCGCGGCGGAGACCACGCCGAACAGGCGCACCGAGACCACGAACACCGGGCGCCAACCCGCCAACTCCCGCGGCCAAGGGGCGGCCGTGGCTGCGACGGCGCCGGCCTCGCCGAGCAGAAGAGAGGCGAAGACTCCCAGCATCGCCAGCGCCGGGCCGCCCATCGCCACGCCCACTCCCAGGCACACGGCAACGCCCAGGACCAACCCCTGGCGCCAGCGTCGCGCGGAGCCCATGGCGGCGAAACGCCGAGCGATCCAAAGCGACGGCAGGGCCAGCACGAGGGCCAGGGCGCCGGCCACGAGGCGATCGACACTCGACTCGAGAAAGGCACCGCCGAGGGCGCCGGCCAGCATCGTCAAGCCCTCGAGGGTGAATACGGCGCCGCGCCGCGGCAGCACCACCGGCAGTTCTCGGTCGTGGTAGATCACACGAAGAGCGCGACTTCGGCGAACAGACCGGGACCGAAGGCCATGGCGACGCAGGGTCGCCGCGCGCCGCGCTCCATCAGTCGCTTCAGGATGAACAGCACCGTGGGGGACGACATGTTCCCGAGCTCGGCCAGGATCTCGCGCGAGACCTCCACATCGTCGGCCGCCAGGCCCAGGACCGATTGGACGGAGTCGACGATGCGCGGACCGCCGGGGTGCACGGCCCAGGAGGCCACGTCCTCGACGCGCAGGCCACTCTCGCCCAGCCACTCCCCGAACCACGGCATCAGCGCGCCTTCGATCGCGTCGGGCACCTGGGCCGAGAGCGAGATGTCGAAGCCGTGGTCGCCCACCTGCCAACTCATCAGCGCCTCGCTGGCCGGGAACAGGCGCGAGCCGCAGGCCCGCACGGGCCAGGCGCGTCCGGCCGGCTCGGAACCAAGGACCAGGGCCGCGGCGCCGTCGGCGAAGAGCGCGTTGGCGACGACCTGGCCCTCGCCCCCACCGGGCTGGACGTGGAGCGACGACAGCTCGACCGCGACCAACAGCACCCGGGCGCGCGGGTCCGCCTCCACGAAGGCGCGCGCCACGCGCAGGCCGTTGAGCGCGCCGTGGCAACCCATGAAGCCCACGTTGGTGCGCTCCACCGAGGGCGAGAGGCCCAGGTCGTCGATCAAGCGACGGTCGACGCCCGGAGCGCCGAAGCCGGTGCAGGAGACGGTCACGAGGTGGGTGATCGATGCCGCTTGGCCGGCCTCGGGACCCGCGTCGGCCAGAGCGGCGCGCGCGGCCTCGGCCGCCAGACCCGGCGCCAGCTCGCAGTAGGCCGACATGCGCGCGGCGGTGCCGGGGCCGAGGGGATCGCGCAGGGGGAAGAAGGTCTGGTGGACCTTCCCCGCACCATCGACTTCCGCCAGCACGCTGTGTCGGGAGCGCACTCCGGTGCGTCGGAAGAGGGCGGCGGCGCTGCGCGCCCGACGGTCACCTTCGGGCAGAAGCTCGCCGAGCATCTCGGCCGCGCGTGCCTGGGGCACGGCGACCGGGGGCAGGGCGGTTCCGACGCCGATCATGTGGGTGGTCATTCGTGCGCCCGACCGTAACCGAACCGCGCAACCAGTGACGCGATTACCCGCGAGCGCGCGACGACCGGCACGAGGGCAGCGACCCAAGCCGGGTGGCGCACGAAGCCAGCGACCAGCGCGCAGCGCCGCCGCGCCGTATCGAGTTCCGCGCCCTGGGCCCGTGCCCAATCCTGCGCCGCCTCCGGGCTCCAGCCTTCCAGGAGCCTGGTGAGGTGTTCAGCAGTCACCCGCGCGCTGGCCAGGGCCCAGGCGATGCCCTCGCCGGTGAAGGGCTCGACGTAGCCCGCCGCGTCGCCCACGGCCAGGGCGCGCTCGGCGAAGGGCCTCTCGGCGTGGCGCGTCAGGGAGGGCGTGCCGGCCCAGCTCGCGTCGACGCAGGCGGCTGGCAGGACCAGGCCGCATTCGCGGGCAACGGCGGCCACCGCTGCCGCCGCGCCGACCGCCCGCAGGGCGCTGGGGTCGGCGGCGGCCGCCAGGTCGACGCGCCCGTCCTCGAGCCGCACCAGGCCCACATAGCCCGAGCGCCCAACCCCCAGGTCGACGCGACCCGCGGGCAGGTCGAGCTCGCCACCGTCGTCGAAGGTCGCCCCCAAGCCGACCCGCGCGCCATCGTCCGACGGGGCCGTGACCTCGCCGACGCGGGCCAGGAGCGCGCCGCCGAGTCCATCGGCCGCGATCAACAGGCTCGCCTCGACGACCTCGTCGCCGCCGCCGAGCCGCACCCGGCGGCGACCGCTGCCGGGCTCGTTGGGCTCCACTCGGGCGGCGACGCCGGTTCGCACCTGGGCTCCGGCGAGCTGTGCCACGTCGATCAAGGCGGCGTCCAGTCGCCAACGGGAGAGGGCCGCGGCCCCCGCGACCGGCAGTTCGGCCCAGCGTCCCGAGGCGCCGATCCGCGCGCGCTCCAGGGGCACGGCCCCCAGGGCTTCGGCGGAGGCCTGCACGGAGAGTTCGCGCAAATCGGCCACCGCGCGCGGGTGCAGACACGAACCACAGACCTTGTCCCGTGGGAACTGCGCACGGTCGACCAAGAGGGTCGAATGGCCCAGGCCGGCGCTGCGGATCGCCGTGGCCGCCCCGGCCGGACCGGCGCCGACCACCACGACGTCGAAGTCGGTGGTGGCTTTGGTACCCGTCATCGGCGCGAGGCTACGCGATCGCCGATCGGAGCGCGCCGGCCGAATCGAACGCTCAGGGCTGGGCCAGGTCGGCGCGACCGGCGACCGTCGCCGGGTCGTCGTCCGGCGCGTCCCCGCGCCCACGGTTCGCGTCCACGGGCCGGGGCCGCACGATCGCGGGCGACGGCAGGTCGCGGGGGTGCGGCGAGAGCAGCAACTCCTCCGTGTCACCGCTGCGGATCCGGGGCCGCCATTCGAGCTGCCAGCGCAGGGGCCAGACGCGACGCAACCTCGAGGTGTACATGCCCGCCTGTTGCGACATGTGCTCGATCTCGTCGAGCTCGAAGGCCGCGCCGACGGAGAGCAGCGAGTCGGTGCGCACGACTTCCGAGCGGGTCAGGAGGCGCGAAGCCGCCGCCGCCAGCAGGGCTCCGCGCTTGAGGCGGCGCAGGTCCTGGATCAGGGCCAGGCGCGGCGAGGCTTCCTCGATCGCCGCGAAGAGTTCTGCCGCATCGTCGTCCGAGAGGTGATGGACGAAGAGCGAGCAGACGATCACGTCGTAGCCGCGGGGGATGCCTTCGGTGATGACGTCGCGCTGGAAGAAGCGCACCTCGAACCCGGCTCGGCGGGCGCGGTCGGCGGAGACGTCGAGGGCCACCGTGCTCAGGTCGCAGCCGGCGGGCCGCAGGTCGATGCCTGCGCGGCGCGCGCGGCGGGCCAGGCGCACGAGTTGGTCGCCCCCGCCACAGGCCACGTCCAGGAGCCGCACCGGTCGCCCGAGCTCGAGGGAGAGCTGGCGAATGGGCGCGAACAGGGCCCGGTCGCTGGCACTCCAGGCGTTCAGGCGGGCCAGGCCCCTCAGCGCCGCCCGATGCTCGGCTTCAGGCAGACTGGGGTCGTCCATGACCTCCGCCTCCAGGCGGCGATCAGCAATCCCATCCCACACCTCTGCCAGGGTCACTCCCACGGGACCCAGTGTGCCCGAACTCGAGGAATAGCGGGGAAGTGGACCAGCGCCCCCGAGGCGACTGGCGTAACTCGAACATGGACCAGGCCCCGATGAACGACGCCGGCCTGCGGGCACGGGAGCTCCGCGACGGGGCTCCCGACGCCATTGCGACCTGGTTCGAGCTCGAACGGCCGGTCGTGTACAGGCTGTGTTTGGGGTTCCTGGCCGACTCGGCCGAGGCTGACGACGTGACGCAGGACGCGCTGCTGCGTCTGCGCGATCGGATCGAGAGCTGGGATCCGCAGCGACCCTATGAGCCCTGGCGCAACACCCTGGTTCTGAACTTGTGTCGCGATCGGATCCGGCGGCGCACGCGCCGCGAGCACCACGAGCAGATCGCCGCGGGCGACACCGCGGCGATCCTGCCCGACCCCTCGGACGTGGCCCAGGCCGAGGAGCTGCGCACGGCCCTGGCCGCCGCCCTGGCGCTCTTGCCGCCCCGTGAACGCGAGGCCTTCGTGCTGCACGACCTGGAGGGCATGGACTCCGAACTGGTGGCCACCCAACTCGAGGTCAAGCCGGCCACCGTGCGCGCGATGCTCTGCATGGCGCGTCGCCGCTTGCGCGACGCCCTGGCGGATCGATTGCCGGCCGGCTTCGCCTTCGGGGGAGGTGCCCTGTGAACGAGCGCGATCCCCTGGACGACCTGGCGCGTTCCTGGCGCGAGGTTCAACCGCCCGCCGAGAGCGAGCGCGTCGACGAACGCGAGGCTGCCGCGCTGGCCTGGATGCGCGCCGCCTGGAGCCAGCTCGAACGGCCCTCGCGGATCGACGCAGCGGACCGGCAGCCGTCGGATGGACGTCCCTCGCACCAGCTCGCCTCCGACGAGTTCCTCCAAGGGGCGAATGACGATCCGGTCCTGACCTGGACCCGAGCCGCGTGGAGCAACGTGGCGCCGCCTGCACCCAGCGCGGAACGGGACCGAGATCCGATCGTCGCCTGGGCCCGTCAGGCCTGGTCCGCGGCCCTGGTCCCCGCCGAGCTGAGGCCGCCGCGACGCGCGCGGGGACGACTGCTCCTGTTGGTGCCACTGCTGGCCAGCGCGGCGGCGATCGGGTTGCTGCTGGTGCGTCCCGACCTGCTCGGCACGAACGGCAGCGGTGGCCCGGGAAGCGGTTCAGCTGATGGTTTGGCCGGCGGATCCGTCGAGGTCGCGTCGGTCGACGACGGTCCTGCGTCCTCGACCGCTCGAACCGGCCTGCCCGACGCGGGCGCCTCGACCTCGGACACCGGCGCGGGCCCAGGCTCCGGCACGCCGCGGCCCAGCGTGCAGATCCACCGCGACGGCTTCGAGCTCCGCTCGGGCCGCGTGCGGATGATCTTGATTCAACCCGACCTCGACGACACCAACCGAACCAACGGAGAACTTCGATGATGACCGCACTGCTCTCGCCCCTGCTGGCCCTCTTGCTCTGCGCCCCGCAGACGATCAACAGCCCGAAGGAGGAACCGGTGGAGAACCCGTACCTCCCCGGACACTCCAACTACGAGCTGTGGGAAGGGTCGGTCGACGCCAGCGAGCTCGGGATCGACGTCTTCGTTCCGGAGTACACCTCGAGCCACGAACTGATCACGATCGCGGGGCAGCTCACCAACAACCGGATCGCCGTGCGCGGCACCGGTCCCAACGTGAGCGTCGTCGAGAATCGCGATCGCCTGATTCCCCTGGGTGACAGCATCGCGGTAATCGACGTGCCCGCCGGTCGCGCGCAGGTTCTCGGCATCCTGCGCGAGCTCGACCTGAAGGTCGGTCTGGAACGCAAGCACCGCATGTCGCGGGAAGCCGCGCCGGAGTCCACGACCGTCACCTACACGCCGCGACACATCGAACTGCCGACGGCCTTCAACTCTGTCGCAGGCCAGCCCCCGGGTTCCGGTATCGGGCTGGAAGCCATCCCGCTCTACGAGGTCGGCTCGCTGCTGCTGCGCGGCACTGAAGCCCAAGTCGCGCGAGCCGTCGAACTCTTGCGGAGCATCGACCTGCCGCGCAAGCAGGTGCTGCTCACGATCTACGCCATCGCGCCCCACGAGGGTCCGACCTCCGCGGGCCTGCCCGGGGAACTCGTCAACGGCCTGGCCCAACTTGTGCCCGGCACGAACTTCGACCTACTCGGCAGCGCCTCGGTCCGAACCGCCGTGGGCAACAACCAGGTCAAGCTCGAGAGCACCCTGCGGGATGGTGAAGACCTCTCCTTCTCCGCCAAGCCGTCGGGCTACGACCAGGGCTCCGGCGAGATCTTCCTCGGCGACTGCTCCCTGTACGTCAACTCCCGCCGCAACGCCGACGGTCCGAACCGCGAGACGCGGGTCTCGACCTCGGTCTCGGTCTCCGTGGACGAGTACGTGGTCCTGGCCGCGGCCGGAGGGGACCGCACCTTCTTCGTGGTTCACACCCAAGAGGGTTGAGTCAGGACCGGCCAGCGGCGGTCGCCCCCTCGAGGACGACGGCCACGAGCCCCGCTCGGACGGTCCACGCGGCCGTCCGCAGCCAATTGGTAGCCACCAGGAGTCGGTGGGTCGCGGGGTCGAAGGAGCGCTCGAGGCGCGCGTGGCAGGGAATCTGCAAAAGGGCCGTCGAGAGCCAGATCGCGACGATCAGGCCGAAGCCCACACGCAGCGGCAGGGCGTCGGCCGCGCTGGGCGGATCCAGGGCCAGCAGCCCCCCGGTGACCAGCTCGAGCCCCATCAAGGGGGCGACCAGGGGCGTGATGCGGCGCGCGTGGCTGGCTTCGAAGGCGGGGAACTCCCGCGCGCCGACCAGGGCGTAGAGCGGGTAGTGCACGAGCTGAACCATCCAGATCAGCCCGAACAGGGCCCAGGTCGCCGCGGCGTGGACGACGAGCAGGCTCACGGACGGGGACCGACGGGAGCGCCCAGCTCGGCCAGGACGGCCTCCGCCACCCGCCGTCCGGAGCGCAGGGCGCCCTCGATCGAAGCGTGGGTGCGATGGTCGCCGGCCACGAACGCGCCGCCGGCGGTGCGCGCGGGTCGATCGAGGGGCTGCAGCCGACCGGGGGGCTGGGCCGGCTGGGCGTGGCGGATGCAGTAGGTCCGCAGGTGTCTCCAGCCGTCGACCGACTCGCCGTACCACTGGCGCAGCTCGTCGACCACGGGCGCGACGATCGCCGCCTGATCGTGGGCGCCGAGGACGGTCGCGGCCAGCAAGTGGCGACCGGGTGGCGCGTAGGACGGCGCCACGTCGCTCAGCACGGCGAAGTTGTTGACCAGCGCGCCCGCGTCGCCGCCGAGCACCAGCAGCGGCTCGCCCACCGGCGATTGCGGAGCGTCGAAGTAGACGCAGGTCACGGCGCGCGAGCCGGGATCGGCGACCTCGCCCAGGAGCTGAGCCGCTGAGGGACCGTCTGTGGCCACGACCACCGCGTCGGCCTCGATGCGCTCGCCATCGTCGAGGATGACGACGCCTCGCTCCACCGCGCGCACCCGCGCGTTCAAGCGCAGGCTCCCCTCCGTCAGCCGCGCGGCGAGTTGGCCTGACAGGGCCCCCATGCCGGCGGCGGGGACGGCGGCGTCCCCCACCGAGAGCATGCGGAAGACGAACTCGAACATGCGACTCGAGCTGCCCAGGTCCCGATCGAGCAGGATGCCGCCCAGGAACGGGCGGAAGAAGCCGTCGATGAGCTCGGCCCCGAAGCCCCGCGCGCGCAACGCTTCGAGAGCCGTGGCCTCGGGCCGCGCGAAGAGCTCGTCCACGGTCCCGCGCAGGCACGAGTGCCGCAAGGCCGCCACGCGCAACTTGTCGGCCGTGCTACCCAGACCGCGCAGGAGCGCGCTGACCACGGCCGAGGGCTCGCGGAAGGGATCTGTAATTCGCCGGAACCTCCCCTCGCGGCGCACCAGGGCCCCCGGCTTGAATGCACGCAGATCGAGCGCCTCCAAGTCGAAGGCGCCGGGCAGCTCCGAATAGGCCGTGAGCAGGACCTGGAAGCCGCGGTCGAGCTTGAAGCCCTCCAGCTCGTCCGTGCGCACGCGGCCACCGACGCCGTCGCCGGCCTCGAGCAGGCAGACCTCGACCCCGGCGCCTTGCAGCTCGACGGCGCAGCGCAGACCGGCCAATCCCGCTCCGATGACGACGACGTGTGACAAGCTCGAAGGTCTTCCCGGGTTCAGTCGATCGCCGAGCCGGCCCAGCGCGAGCGCAGGGCGTGCAGCCACTCGCGCCACTGCGCCAGGCTCGCGAGGTATTCGATTCCACGCCGTCCACGGCGCACGCCGCGCGCTCCGTGACCGCCGACCACCAGACGGATCGACGGCGACAGGACGGCGCGCAGGTCGCCGAGCATTCGATCGTTCGCGACACCGCCACTGGACAGGGAGACGCTGATCGCGACGGCATCGGCACCGACTTCGTGGGCAGCCGCGGCGATCTCTTCGTTGGGCGTGCCGACGCCGAGGATGCGCGGGCGCATGCCCTCGAGCGAGCAAACGAGCGCACACATCTGCAAGCCGAGCCCGTGCAACTCGTGTCGCAGGGTCGCGAGCACGACGATCGGTCCCTCCGCGGCGCGCGGCAGACCGGCCCGCAGGGTTCGCAGCAGGTCCGCGATCAGCTCCGAGGCGTAGTGTTCGTGGCGGACGTCGAGGTGACCGTCCGCCCATTCGCGGCCGACCGCATTCAACAGGGGCGAGACGCGATCGCTCAGGAAGCGCTCCGGGCCCAGCTCGCGCCAGGCCGCGAGCAGCTCGCGAGTCAGCGCGTCGCCCTCGAAGCGCCGCACGTGATCGATCAAGGTCGCGACCTGCTCACCATCGCCCGACTCGGGTCTCCCGCCGGTCAGCAGCGCGTCGAGTTCAGACTCCGTGGCGGCCACGGCGGAACCGGGTCGGTGTCCCAGGGCCAAGGCCTCTGCCACCCGCCGCAGCCAGGCGACCTGCTCCGCGGTGTAGCGCCGATGCCCCGACGGCAGACGCACCGGCACCGGCCGTCCGTAACGCCGCTCCCACATGCGGAGCGTGTCGGGCGAGATGCCACTGGCCGTCGCCGCGCCGCCGATCGAATGCAGATCGTTCGGCGTCGAGCTCGTCTCTGCGGGGTCCTGGTTCGTCATTCGCGCAGGTGCGAGATCCTAGAGCGACCTCGGATTCGTGGCCAGGGCGGCGGTTGCCGCCCTTCCTGGATTCGACCTGCGGCCTGCATCCACGGCGGCCACGGCGCGAAGGACAGGGCGTCGGAAGGTGTCGCCGAATCTCGACGACCATCCCTGAACGACTCCTGACCCCACCTTCGCCATGCAACTGACCCTCATCGCAGCTCCCGCCCTCGCCGGAACCCTCGGCCTGCTCTCCCTCGCCCCCAGCCCGGTCGTAGGGCCGCAAGACTGCCCCGCGTCCCAGACCCAGTGCACCAAGGGTGCCGACCGCGTCGTCACCGTCGCCGATCCTGTCCAGAGGACAGGCAACATCGTCGAGGTCGCCAGCTCCGCCGGTCACTTCTCGACCCTGGTCACCGCCGTCGGCGCGGCGGGCCTGGTCGACGTGCTGTCGGGTCCGGGTCCGTTCACCGTCCTCGCCCCCACGGACGAGGCCTTCGCGCAGCTCGACGAGGGCCTGCTCGAATCCCTGCTCCAGCCCGAGAACCGCGCGACCCTCGCCGCCGTGCTGAAGAACCACGTGATCGCAGGCAAGGTCCCGTCCAGCGCCGTGGCGGAACTCACCGAAACACGGCCGCTCGGCGGTCAGCGCCTTTCGATCAACGTCGCCGACGGCGCCGTGCACATCGGCGGAGCGACGGTGATCACTGCGGACGTCGCCGCGAGCAACGGCGTGATCCACGTCATCGATCGGGTCCTGGTGCCCAACACCGCGGACGTGATCGACACGGCCCTGGCTGACGGGCGCTTCGGCACCCTGGCCAAGGCGCTGACCGCCGGCGGCCTGGTCGAAGCCCTTCGCGCCGAGGGCCCCTTCACCGTCTTCGCGCCGACCGACGCCGCCTTCGCGAAGTTGGACCCGGCGACCCTGAGCGCGCTCCTGGAGCCGGCCAACCGTGACCAACTGGTCGCCATCCTCCAGTACCACGTCGTCCCCGGCCGAATCTCGGCCCGCGACGCGGTCGGAGCCGGCGTGGCCACGACCCTCGGCGGCAAGGACCTGCGGGTGCGCATCGCCGACGGCCAGGTCCTGGCCGGCAACGGGCGTGTCGTCGTGACCGACATCGAGGCCGCCAACGGTGTGATCCACGTGGTCGACACCGTTCTGATTCCCTGACCCTGGAGGACCGGGCCTCGGGTCGGAGAAGTCCCCGAGCCGACGCCCGCCCGCCGGGTCCCATGGCCCTCTGGAGACGCTTCGTGACAGCCAAACACGTTCTGCACCGACGGCCCGGGACCGGAGCCACCGACCTGGAGTTGGCCCACGCGGGCGACCAGGCGGCCATCCAGCGCTGTGTCCAGAAACTCGGTCCGATCGTCTGGAATCTCGTGCGTGCCTGGGTCGACGACCGGCAGACCGCCTCCGCCCTGGTGGAGCGGGCCTTTTGGCAGCTTTGGCGGTCCGGAGGCGACTACGAGCCCGAGCGCGAATCGGAGATGGTCTTCGCCGCGCGTATCGTCCGCCGACTCCTGGCCGAGAGCGGGCATCGGCGCTCCACGGCCGTGGCGATCGGCGCTATGGTCTCGCACAGGTCGGCGGGACCCGCACGGGCTGCGGCAACCGCGGACCGACCGCGGCAACTGCGACAACGATCCACCTCCGTGCAAGAGCAACTTCTCAGCGCGACCCTCCTGGGTGGGCCCTCGGCCCGGTTGGCTTCCGTGGGCGCAGCCTCCGCTCCGACCCGGGGGCGCGGCGTGGTGCGTGACACCCTGCAGTCGACCCGCGGGCTGATCGCCGCTGCCGGCGCGCGTTGCGCGATCGAAGTGCGCTGCAGCCGGCGAGAGGGGGTCTTGGCGTGAGTTCAGGGCACAACGATCGTCTCGAGGCCCTGATGGTCGACCAGGCCACGGAAGGCCTCGACTCGCCCGCGGCGCGGGAGCTCGAAGCCTTGCTGGCCGAACTCGATCCGGGTGACCACCTGGCGTTCGAGCGCGCGGCCGCCGCGGTCGACCTGGCCTTCACCTCCCAGGCTGGCGAGCTCGAACCCTTGCCGCAGGGCTTGGCCGCGCGAATCGCCGCCGATGCAGCGCGCTTCGTCGGCGCGCCTGAACAGGGTGGCCCGGGCGTGGACGTTCCGCAGCGGGAGCTGCCCGCGCAAGAGTCGTCGACCGGTCGAGTCGGTGGGCGCGGTGCCAGTCCGCGCGGTGCCAGTCCGCGTGGTGCCGAACCGCGTCGATCCCAGTCGAGCCGGTCGACAGAGCACCGGGACCCGAGCCGCGAGTCCGCGCGCCGCCGAACCGAGGCTGCTGGCGGACCGCGTCTGGCGACGTCGATCGGTTGGTTCGCGGCGGCTGCAGCCAGCCTGGCGCTGGTCGTGGTCTGGCGCGATGGCGGCGAGCGCATGGAGACCATCGCCAGCCTCACTGGTGAGCTCGATGCCCTGCGAATCGAGGCCGAGCAGGCCGCGAAGGAAGCCGTGCTGGCCCGCGGCGAGGCCCAGTCCATCGCCGACGCTCTGGAGCAGGAGCGCAAGCGCAGCTCGACCCTCTTGGCCGAGCGCGACACCGCTGACGACCGGCGACAGCAGCTGCTGGCCCAGCTCGACGCTTCGGTCGACCGCGAAACCCAGCTCGAGGAGCGCGTGAGCGATCTCGAGAGCCTGGTCTACGAAGCCCCACCCGACGTCGCCCTGGCCGACTTGCTGGCCAATCCACCCGCCGATCTGGTGCGGGTGCCCTGGTCGACCACCGGCGACCCCCTGGTCTCCGAGCGCAGCGTCGGCGGCGAGGTGATCTGGAGCGACTCGATGCAGGTCGGCTACATGGTTCTGGACGACATGCCCGTCAACGCGGCCGACCAGTTCCAGTACCAGCTCTGGATCTTCTCCGCCGACCAGAAGGAAGAAACGCCGGTGGACGGGGGCGTCTTCGACGCGTCGTCCGTCGGACGGCTGGTGATCCCGATCGACGCCAAGCTCGGCGTCCACGACCCGAGCCTGTTCGCCGTGACCCTCGAGAAGCCCGGGGGCGTGGTCGTCTCCGAGCGCGACCGACTCCTGCTGGCCGCGGCGCTCTGAGCGCTGGAAGTCGACCGACACCGAAGACGATGGAGACCGGCAGAGCATCCTCGACACGACCGCAAGCACCCCTCGCAGAGGGTTGCTTGGAGCGTGTCGCCGCCGGCGAAGAATCGGCCGTCTCGGAGTGCCTCGACCGCTTTGGGCCGCTGGTCTGGTCCCTGGCGCGTCGCATGACGCCCAATCGCGACGAGGCCGAGGACAGCGTCCAGGAGATCTTCGTCGACGTGTGGAAGTCCGCGGCGCGCTACGACGCGGCGGTGGGGTCGGAGACGGCCTTCGTGGCCACGATCGCGCGCCGACGGCTGATCGACCGCGCTCGCCGCCTGGGCCGCCGGCCCCAGATGACCGACCTGCCCGAGGCCCTGCCGGACGAGGCTCCCACCGCGCAAGAGGCCATCGACCTCGGCGACGAGGCGGAACTCGCGCGCGCGGAGCTCGAGCAGTTGCGGCCCGAGCAGAAGCAGGTCCTGCGCCTGGCGATCTGGGACGGGCTGAGCCACTCGCAGATCGCCGACCACCTCTCCCTGCCCCTGGGCACGGTCAAGACCCACGTGCGGCGTGGGCTGCTCAAGATCCGCGAACGCATCGAGGCCGGACGGAAGGCGGACTGATGCGACGGCTGGACGGGAATCCGGAGCGCGCGTTGCGCCGTACCCGGAACCTGTTGGCCGATCGCGCGCTCGGCGACCTGGATCTCGAGGCGCAGGGGGAGCTCGAACGACTCCTGGCGCGGAACCCGACCCTGGACGACGGATCGATGGAACGCGCGGCGACGGCCTTGGCCCTGGCGCTCATGGGATCGCGCGGCCAGCTGCTACCCGACGACCTGCGGCGGCGGCTCGAGGGCTGCTAGTGTCCTGGATCAGTCGCTGAGGTGCAGCTCGACGTCCGTGGGCCCGTCGGCGACGACGAAGCGTTGCAGCGTCAGTTGCGCCCCGGAACTGAGGGCATGCACCGTATAGCTGCCCGGGGCGAGCACCGCGCGCGTGACGCGACCCACGGCGCTCAGTCGCGAGGCCACCAGGCGCCCGAGGTCGTCGCGCACTTCGAGTTCGAATCGGTCGACATCGTCGGAGCCGAGCAGGACGAACTCCACCTGCATGCCTCCGCTCAGGCGCAGCTCCACCGGAAGGTCGGACGTCCCCGCACGCACCTTGAACAGCTCCGCCGCGAACTCGTCGCCACCGGCTTGGAGCACGATCTCACCGGGCGGCACCGCCGGAAGAGCGAAGTAGCCGCCGGCGTCGGTACGTGCCAGGGCATGACCATAGGTGGCGGCGAGCCAGCTCGTCCCGCCCGCTCGGCTCCACCGCACCGCGCGGTTGCCGAGCGGCCGGCCGTCGGGACCGACCAATCGACCGCTGAAGGCCACGGCCGGCTCGAGTTCGATCGTGCCCAGGGCGTAGTCCCCCTCCGCCTCGATCGTGAAGGGTCGCAGCAAGTGCGCCCGACCGGAGCTGAGCACGCTGAGGATCCAGTCACCGGTGGCGATACCGGCCAGCCGCAGCACGCCGCCGCCGGCCAGTGACCGTGTTCGCACCGGTGCCGGTTCGCCGACGCGGTAGAGCTCGACCACGGCCTGTTCGATGGCGATGCCGGTCACGGCATCCACGAACGTCGCCGTCAGCGCGGGACGCCCGCTCTCCTCGAGCGGGTTGACCTGGAACTCGAGCACCCGGGTCTGCTCGTCGATCTCGCGGCGGTCCAGCTCGCGACCGGCCTGCAGCAATCGGACCTCGACCGGCGGCGCCGTGCGGAGGTCCAGCCAACCGGAGACCAGGGGCAGGGGATCGCTCGGATCGTCCGGGACGATGGCCCGGCGGAAGCCGCCCTTCTCGCCCGGCCAAGCCGGTTCCACTCCGGGAGTTGGGACCAGCTCGAGTCGCGGGAAGCCCGCCGGGTCGCGTCCAGGCTCGGCCAGCACCGCCTCGAGTCGCTCACCCCAGGTCGTGTAGTAGACGACGTCGATCACCGGAGCGGGCCGCACCAAGAGGTCGCGCTCCACCGCCCCACGGTCAACGCTGATCTCCAGCGAGACGCTCTGCTCGAGAATCGCGCTGCCACGCAGGATCAGCTCCCAATGGCCCGGCGAGAGGCCCAGCAGCGAGTAGGGCTCGCCGATCGTCCCGCTGGCGTCGACGGCGCGTCCATCAGGGCCCTCGGCGCGGATGAAGACCGCCCCGCTGAGACCGGGGACGTCGGTGTGGACCTCGCCACGCAGCAGGACTCCCAGGTCGAGGGAGTCCATTCCGCTGGGGTCGACCCGAGTGGACATCGGAACTCGGCCCTCGCCCGGCCCGCTCCTGCCGCGGGGCGCTGCGACCAGATTGCTCGCGGCCCGGTCGCCGGACTCGAGCCGGAGCGACGTCTCGCCGCTGTGCCCGTTGCGTGTCTCACCGTCGACGACGGCCGCCCGCTCGGTGGAGCTCAGTCGTACGGCGGCGTCGACCTCGTGCCTCGACGAATCGAGTGCCCACCAGACCACGGGCGCGGTTACTCCGACCGCGGCCAACAGGGCCAGTGCTTGGCGTGAGGACGTCAATGCCATTGGGGAGATGGGCAGTGAACGGGGAATCGCGAGGACGACCTAGTGTCCTGGATCAGAAATTCGGCGTCACTGCCCGGAGGTCCGATCGATGCTGGCTAGGCGCGCCGACGACGCGTATCCGCTGCGATACTCGGAGGAGGCGCTGGCGACGCCAGCGGCGATCGGAGCCCGGGAAGTGACGCCGAATTTCTGATCCAGGACACTAGAAGACCGGCACCTTGGTGCCGTCACCGTTCACGACGAAGGGGATCTGCTTGCCCCAGGCGTTGTTCTGCCACAGCACGAGGTTGTAGGTGTCGGGCATGAGTTGGACGGCGAAGCCGAGGTCCTCGGTGATAGCGAAGGCCTTCAGGGGTAGACCCTTGCTGTCGCGCAGCAGTGCGTAGGTGCCGCCGGTGACATCCGCCGCGGACCAGGTCATGGTCACGTCGTGGCCCACTTCCGCCTGGAAGTCGACCTTCGCACCGAACTCGCCCACGACCTCGGCCTTGAGCGCATAGCCGGGCTCGTCGAGGACGACGACCCACTGGGAGCCGCCCGAGAGCTCTTCGCCGAAGTCGAACTTGCCCTTGCCCAGGGGATAGGCGTTGGTGGTCGGCGCGTAGTCGAAGACGAAGGGGTGCGCGACGTTGCCGAAGGGCAAGGCTCGCAGGAGCGCGCCGACGGGGTTGCCGGCCAGGTCGAAGACACTGCCGGACAGGGGGATCGACCCGCCCATCTCGATCTCTTCGACGTCGCCCCCGGATCCGGGCTCGAGGTTGAGGGCGCGCAGCAGACGGCCGTGGCCGCGCAGCCAGATCTCGAGGGTCCAACTGCCCGGCGGCAGGCCGGAGATGTCGAGGCCGCCGTCCGGGCCCAGGCGTCGCACGAGCACTTCGCCGTTCGGGCCGTAGAGGTAGACCTCCGCGCCGGTCACGTCGAGGTTGAGCAGGCTCTTCAGCATCAGGGCCACGTCGGCCCGCATTCCGTCGAGTCGCGCCAGGTCCAGGTCGAAGCGCACCGACTCGAGCCCTGGCTGCCAGGGCTGACTATCGAGCACGTACTCGCCGAACATCAGGTGCACCCAACGGGCGCTCGCGGGGCGTTCGGCCACCAGGGAGCCGATCAGTGCCGGGCGCGCCATGTCGGCCGGCGCCATGCGCTCGAACTCGGCCAGTCGGTTCCAGTTGTTCTCGGTGCCGGCCATCGGCAGTCGGCGCGGGGCCGGGCCGGCGGTCATCGCGGCCGCGAGGCCGTGGGTGATGGCCCAGTCGTCCGCCGAACCGGGCAGGCTGTGCACGGCGCGGGCGCCGGCTTCACCATCGATCGGAACGAAGACTCGCACGTCGACGCGCGGCGCGCGGCGGGTGAGCAGTTCGACGAAGACGCTCTCGGGCGACTCATCGAAGACCTGCTTGCGCGTCGCGGTCACATAGCCGTCGATCTGCGCCGTGAGGGTCCACTCGCCCCCGCTGAGGCCGTTGAGCGAGAAGCGCCCGGCCTCGTTGATCGTGGTGATGCGCTCGTCGACGCCGTTCTTGGCGCGCAGGTAGCCGAGCGACCTGCGACTCGCATCGAACACCAGGCCAGACTCGTCGCGCACCTGACCGACGATCTGCACGCCGTAGGTCGCGGTGGCGGCGAGCTCGTCGAGCCCCTCCGACCCAGCGGCCTGGTCGCCGGCGACAGTGTCGAGCTCGAGCGCGATCGCGTTCAGCTCGGCGCGTCGATCTCCGCTCCGGGCGACTTCACCCTCGGCTCCCACTTCGGGGCCCGGTCGGTCGCCCAGGTCGCGCTCGAACAGCATGGCGCCGACGAAGGCCAGCACGATCGCGGCCGCCAGCAGGGGAGCCAGGGGTTGCAGGCGACGCCGCGGCCGCTGCAGCTCGCGCTCCAGGAGGGCCAGTCCGGCCAGATACACCGCGCGGCCGCCGCCCGTGCGCTGGCGCACGCGCGAACCGATGGTGTCGAGGGCGTCCGACAGCTCGCGGTCGACGCGCGAGATCTTCTGCCGCCGCTCACGCGCGATGGACTCGGGACGGCGATTGTCGCGATAGCGCGCCAGGACCGCCTCGCGGGCCGAGGACGGCAGTTCCATGACCGCCTGCACCACCAGCCGGTTACTGCGCGCCGCGTCGACCGGCGAACGCCCGTCGATCCGCACCGCGCGCGGGTCGAGCCCGCTCTGCCACAGGCCCTCCGCTTCGTCCTCCCCCACCTCGTGCCGCGCGCGCCGCAGGAGCGCCCGAGCCAAACGCCCGACCCAAGCTTCGTGCTCGCCTAAACCGTCGTCGCCGCTCCAAGCGGCGTCGTGGCGCAGGCGTTCCTTGCTGAGGTGGAAGGGCTTCACGGGCGCGGTGCTGGTAGCGAGTGGGCGGAGCGGGTCGGTAGATCTGCCGGCCAGTGACGTGTGGACAATCTCGGAAGGGCTGGCTGGCGCAGCTGGGTCGCCCATCGACAGTCCGTTGGACGGTGACCAACCGCTCTAGGTTGCCTCGATCATCGACACCCGCAACGTCTCAGCGCAGTCCCTACGCACTTCGAACGCGACTCCGGCCCTTGCGGGCGATTCAATCCAGACCCTTTACAGTCCGCAGACATGGACGATACCCCTGGGCCCGGATCCGGGTCGCTGACGGATCGGATCACTTGCCCGCGTCCAATCGGGCCCAGCGGCGAAGACCTCCGCATGGTCACCGGGGCTGCGGCCCAGCGGCTCGATTCGCCCCAGCCCGCCGGTGCCGCCACCCGAACCGATCCCGAACCGATCCCGAACCCCTCCCGCCCATGCCGACCCAGCCGAAGCCCCGTCCCCTCGCCCGCCTCGCCGGCCCCCTCATCGCCGGCCTCCTCGTCGCCAGCTGCAGCGGCTTCTTCCGAGACAAGACCGAGGTCGACCAGTCCGCCGCCGAGGAGAGCCTCTACAGCCTCTCGGCCGAATCCCTCGCGGGCCAGCCGGCCCCCCTCTCCGCCTGGGACGGGCAGGTGACCCTGGTCGTCAACGTGGCCAGCAAGTGCGGCTTCACGCCCCAGTACGAAGGCCTGCAGGAGCTGCAAGAGACCTACGGCGAGCGCGGCTTCTCGGTGCTGGCCTTCCCCAGCAACGACTTCGGCGGGCAGGAGCCCGGCACCGCCGACGAGATCCAGACCTTCTGCGCGCAGAACTACGCCGTCACCTTCCCGCTGTTCGCCAAGGTCGCCACCAAGGGCGACGACCAGTCGCCCGTCTACGCCCACCTCGGCGGCGCGACCGGCACCCTGCCCGGCTGGAACTTCTGCAAGTACCTCGTCGGCCGCGACGGCCAGGTGATCGCCTTCTACGACAGCCGCACCAAGCCCACCGCCGACGAGCTGACCGAGGCGATCGAAGCGGCGCTCGCGGGTTGAGGCGAGCGTCCACCGCTCAGCTCAGCTCAGCTCAGCTCCACTGACTCGGTACGCGCGCCGCCGGACTCGAGCAGGGCGCGGTACCAGGCGGCGGTGGCTTGTGCGCGGCCCGGGAACTCGTTCGTGCCCCAGACGACGGCGATGACATCGGTGGTGTCCGCCGAGGTCTTGGTGCGCTGGCTGTCCTTGACGGCGTTCGCGCAGGGGCCCTCGGCGTCGAACAGACACAGGAGTCCGCCCAGAGCGATGGCCTGGCCGCCGGTGTTGAAGACGTACTCGGCGTCGGCGTCCGCGACGCCGATCCGCAGGGGTGCGACGGTGCGCGCGACGTCGACGACCGAGATCGGCAGTCCCGAGTGCAGCGAGGCCACGTTGCATGCGTCGACGGCGAGGTTGATCGAACCCAGGGCGCCCTCGCCCACGGCGCGCACCAGGTACTCCGAGGCGGGCTTGCCGCGGCCGGTGGGACGGTAGCCGCCATGGCGCAAGAGGCGCCGCACGGCCGCGCGTACCTCCTCGGAGCGCTCGAGGGGAGCGGAGGCCTCCAGGCTCAGCAGGGCGGCGAGAGCATCCGGGGGCGCCACGTCGCCGAGCGGGGAGGGGAACTGCGCGCGGAAGGCCGCGGCCTCGAGCAGGGGGTGTGCGTCGACGTGGATCATGGCTGACGCGCGAGTCTAGTGTCCCCGTCCCGGGCTCCAAGCGAACCGTGCGACGGCGAGGGCGACACGGAGGCGGCCGAATGTCGCGCGTAGCAGGTGCGGAAGTAGAGTGCAGCCATGGTTCGCCTCGACCTGCCCGCACAGGACCGGCCCACGCCGGCCGGCCGCGGGGCCAAGTTTTGGGCCTCCCCCGAGCGGCCGCAGATCGAAACGGTCCGCCCGGGCTCCGCGGCGCTGCACGGCGGGCTCGTCTGCCTCCCAGCCCTGGTTGTCCTGGAGGTGATCGCCCTGGCGAACGGCTCCGGGGGGCTGGCACTGCGCGGAACCACCGGCAGCCTGACCGGCCTCCTGCTCTCCCTCGTCGAGTTCGTGGTGGCCTGCGCCGTGATCGGGGTCGTGTTGATGGGCAGCTTCCGGATGGTCGCCGTCCTGACCGGGGGCCTCGCGACGACGGGCTTCGTCGGCCTCGCCGGCCAACCGTCCGCCCTGAGGATCCGTCGCCTACGGCGACTGTCGAACCGTCAGGGCGCGATCCTGGCAGGCATCCTGATGGCGACGTTGATTGCGCCGCGCCTGGTCGCGGTGAACGCGGACGATCCCGCCGCGTGGACCTTCTCCTACCAACCGGGGACACCCTTCCTGATGCCGCTGTCGGCCGCCCTGGTCGGCGCGGCCGTGGGCGCGCTACTGGCCCTCGCCTACTCGCGTCTGCTGCGGCCCCTGATGGCGCGGCCCCTGTCCGTCGTCCTGGGCCGCCAGGAAGCAGCATCGCTCTCCCCGACGGATTGACCCGTCGCGGCCGGTCGGATCGGGCGCGCGTCGATGCTACAAGACCGCCCCATGACTCCCCGACTCCACCCCCGCCGTCTCCGCCCGCTCGCCCTCGCCTCCGTCGCTCTGCTGGCCGCCTGCGCCTCCAGCGGCGGTGGCTCGTCCTCGCCGGTCGACATGCTCGGCAGCCTCGACCAGGACACCTTCATGGCCATGCACGAGCTGTCCGAGGCCGAGGTGCCGGAGCTGCACGGCGCGGTGCAGCGGGTCGAGGTGCCCGGCTACGGCGAGATGGTCGGCTACCTGTCCCTGCCGAGCGGCGTCGAGGGCCCGCTGCCCGGCGTGATCGTGATCCATGAGTGGTGGGGTCTGAACGACCACATCAAGCTGTGGACCGATCGCCTGGCGCAAGAGGGCTACGCGGCGCTCGCGGTGGACCTGTACGGCGGCACCGTCGCGACCACCCGCGAAGGCGCGATGGAAGCCATGCAGAGCGTCGACGGCGCCAAGGCCAGCGCGACGCTCTTGGCCGCGCGCGACTGGTTGCAGCGTGAGTACGGCACCCTCGCCACCCCCACGGCGTCGATCGGCTGGTGCTTCGGCGGCGGCTGGTCCATGCAGCTCGCCCTGATGGACCCCGAGCTCGACGGCGCGGTCGTCTACTACGGCCGCACCGAGGTCACCGAACCCCAGGCGGAACGCATCCATGCGCGCATCCTGGGCGTCTTCGGCAACCAGGACCAGGGCATCACCCCGGAGTACGTCGACGGCCTCGACGCGACCCTGACCGCGGCCGGCGCGGCCCACGAGTTCCTGCGCTACGACGCCGACCACGCCTTCGCGAATCCCTCGAGCGCCCGCTACGACCACAAGGCCGCGGGCGAGGCGTGGGAGCGCACGCGGGCGTTCCTGGCCGAGGTGCTCGGGGCGCGCTGAGTTGGAGTCCCCCCATGTTCCCGAAGCGAGCGAGTTCCGCTTCCGCGCGACGTTGCAGACCCGCTGGGTCGACGAGGACAACCAGCAGGTCCTCAACAACGCGATCTACTTGACGCTCCTGGAAGAGGCGCGGCTGCGCTACTTCCGGGGGCTCGAGTTGATGGACGGTGCGCGCTTTCCGTTCGTGCTGGCGCAGTGCAACCTGCGCTTCCTGCGACCCGGGTGCGGCGGGGCCGAGGTGGTCGTGGCGGTGCGCACCACGCACCTGGGGTCGAGTTCGTTCAGCCAGTCCTACCGAATGGGACCGCAGGGCGAGGAGCCCTGGGCCGAGGCCGAGGCGTTGCTGGTGGCCTGGGACAACAAGGCCCGCGCCAAACGCCCCATGACCTCCGCCTTCCGCTCGGCCGTGGCGCGCTTCGAGGGTCTGGCGGAGAGCCGGTGAGGCCCCGGTCGTGATCGGCGTCGCGCGCCGCAACCCGCGTTTCGCGCGGCTGTGGTCGGCCCAGGTCGTCAGCCAGACCGGCGACTGGTTCAACCGCGTGGCGGTGATCGCGCTCTTGGCGAAGCTGGCCGGGCCCAGCGCCGCGGTCGGGGTGGGCCTGTCCTTCGGGCTCGAGATGGCCGTGCGGATGTTGCCGACGGCCTTCATGAGCCCCTTCGCGGGGACGCTGGCCGACCGCTTCTCGCGCAAGGGGCTGATGATCGGCTGCGACCTGGCGCGCATCCCGATCGTGCTCTGCTACCTGACGGTGGACGAGCCGAGCGAAGTCGGTCGCCTGTATCTGTTGCTCGCCCTCCAGATGGGCTTGGGCATCTGCTTCGACGCCGCGCGCCAGGGAGCCCTTCCGAACACGGTCGGTAGGGACGACCTGCACGACGCCCTGGCTCTGTCGTCGGTGACCTGGTCGATGATGCTCTCGATCGGTGCCCTGGTGGGCGGAGCGGCGATCGGCCCGCTCGGCATCGCCGGTGTCTTCGTGGTCGACGCGTGCACCTACGCAGTGAGCGCGTCCCTGCTGGCCGGGCTGCGCCTGCCGACGGCCCCACCGCACCCGACGCCCTTCCGCTGGATCGACCTGTTGACCCTGCGCGAGGCGCGCTTGGGCCTGGTTCACGTCCGCGAACGCCGCATCCTCGCGGCCCTCGCCACCAAGGCCTTGTGGGGCCCGGCGGGCGCCTTCCTCGTGATGGTCTCGGTGGCCGCCTCCGTGCGTTTCGGCCTCGGTGACAACGGCCTGCCCGATCCCGCGCGCATCGGCCCGGCCTTCGGCCTGTTGTTCGCGGCGCGCGGCGTGGGAACCGCCATCGGTCCGATCCTCGGGCGCTACGCCGTGGGGCGCGGACGCACGGCGATGTTGCAGCAGATCGCGATCGGCTTCGTCATCGCGGCGATCGGTTATGCCCTGTTCGCCTTCGCCCAGGGCCTCTGGCTCGCGGCCCTGTGCGTGGTCCTCGCCCACGTGGGCGGCGGGGCGATCTGGGTCGCGTCGACGAGCTTCTGGCAGCAGAGCGTCGACGACCGCTTCCGGGGCCGGGTGCACGCCCTGGACTTCCTAGGCATGACCGTCTCGTTCAGCGTCTTCGCCCTCTTGGGCGGGCTGGTCTACGACGCGAGCCAGTCGATCGAGCTGACCATGGCTTGCGGCCTGGGGGCTTTGGCCCTGTGCGCGACGACCTGGTTCCTCGCCACGCGGCCGATTGCGCGCGAGCTGGCCACGGCGCCCGTGGCCGGCGCCGCCGGGGCCTCCGACCGCAACTGACCGGGCCCATCGGCGATCCCCTCGGCCGAAGCCGACGGCGGGGACACGGGCGACACTCCCAAAGGCCCTCGCAGACTCACCCTACTGAAGGGGGCTGCCCTCCCAGCAGGAAGGGCAGCCCCCATTCGCATTCCGGCCGGGGCATCACGGAGCGGCCAGGACCACCTCGAGGGCGTTGGTCAGCTCGAGGCTCGGCAACAAGGGACTTCCCGGCGCGACGGCCAAGGCTTGCAGATACAGCGGGAGACCGGCGAGGGCCGGGAGCTGCGGCACGGCCAAGACGAAGTCGATGGCGCCCGTGCCGTCGGCCACTCCCAGGGCGAGCGGCAGCGGGTCGGCGAGGTAGACGACGCAGGAGCCCAAAGCCGTCGCGCTCGGCAGCGACGAAAGGTAGAGCTGGCAGAGACCCAGAGGCGTGACGCCACGAACCTCCGCCATCGGTGAGGCACCCAGCAGGGCGCCGCCGCTCCAGCCGAGCTGGGGCGTCGGCGATGCACCGCAACCCACTCCGAGGGACTCGACCGCGTAGGTCGGAATGTCCGCGATCGCGAACGAATGCAACTCGGTACCGAACTCGACGGACAGGGCTTGCAGCAGGAAGCGCGAGCCAACGCGCCCGAGGGGAATCGGGGCCGAGCTGCCCGGGCCGGGAACGAGGTCGAACAGTCGGTGAGTGCCCTGGGGCGTGCCGTCGGTGATCCAAGGCTCGCTGCCGTGGTCGACGTCGAAGCCGCGGAAGATTGCGAGTCCGCCGGACCCGAGGGGCTCGAGATGGTCACCATGATCCGCGATGCGAACCGTGCCAGCGGCCGTTCCATCGGTCGCCCAGATGCCGGGCTCCAGACCCAGGTCGAACAGGCGTCGCAAGTAGACGTGGTGGTCGGTCGAGCCGATGCAGTCGGGAGCACTATCGAGGCTCCACGGCAGTAGCTGCTCGATCGAGCCGTCGGGGCTGACGGCGATCGCACCGTCGTCGCGAGAGGCCACCGCTAGCCCGCCGAGAGGAACGACGATTGAGAAGGCGGAGAGTCCGGTGGCAGCCAGGGTCGTCGAGGCCTCGGTCCCTGTCGTCGACCAGAGGTCGTGCACGCCCGAGCCCACGGTCCTGAACCAAAGGCGTTCCCCGTCGGCGGCGAACGTGTAGACGCTCTTGTCGACCAAGGCTGCGGAGAAGAAGTTGCTCGTTCCGGCGGCCGTGCCATCAGTGCGCCAGAGCTGGAACTTATTGGTCGTCGGTGAACGGCCGTTGAAATACACGTAGTCACCAAGTACCAGCGGTTGTCCGCCTGAGTTGCTCGCTCCGTCCAGCGACCCCGGATACAGGTCGATCACCATCTCCGTCCCGAGCGCTGTCCCGTCGGTCCGCCACAGCTCGACACCATGGATAACGTCATTCGCCAAGAAGTACAGGTACCGACCGAGCTGGGCACCGGCGTCGCCCTCGAGCAATTCGACGTCCCCAGCTGGTTTGACGTCCTTCAACAGCTTGGTGCCCGCCAACGTTCCGTCGGTCACATAGAGCCCGGTTCCAGTCGAAGGAGACTCGGCCTTGAACACACAGCGACCATCGATGATCCCCAGGACATCGGACGGCAGGCTGAACTCCCCCAGGGCAACGAATCCAGCGGGAGTGCTGTCGGTGGCGAAGAACGTGGACTTCCCACCGTAGATCAGCGGAAAGCCGAGCTGGCCGGAGAAGTAGCCGCGCCCAGCGGCCGAGAACAGGTCAGCTGGGCTCGAGCTGGCGCTGAGCGGGCCCTGGCCGAGGTTGGCTACGAGTTCCGTGGTGCCCGCTCCAAGCACCGATCCCCAGACCTGGTAGCCGCTCGCCACCGAGCTCCCCATCGACAGGGCTCGATAGACGATCTTCGACCCGTACTCGGTGAAGCCCGCCGCATCGTTGACGCCGGTGGGAACTGGCGGGACCAGGAGCTGTGTCCCGGCGACCGTGCCATCGGTGTACCAGGCCGCCGGAGATACGCCAATGAACCCGATGTTGAAGGCCACACCTCCGGCCACCGATTTGAAGTGGACCTTGTCATGCTTGAGGCTCGGGTTGGTGCCCGTCGCGAGCGTCAGGGTTCCCGCTGGGGTGCCGTCGGTGATCCGCACCTTCGAATCGATGAAGCCGGGCAACACATGAACCAGTGCGTCGCCGATGAAGGTGCCGGTCAGGGTGGTGAACGTGGGGAAGCTCGACGAGGGTCCGGGGACGAGTTCGGGGGTCGCCACCGTCCCCGCGGTCGTGCCGTCGGTGCGCCACAACTCCAGGCCCAGCCCGGAAACGTTGGCGAGGAAGTAGGCGACGTTCCCATTGCCGATCAGCCCGTTGTGGAACGAGGATCCCGGCCCGCCGACCAGGTCCTTGAGGATCCCGGTTCCCTGAGGTGTTCCGTCGGTCGCGAAGACCTCGACTCCGGTGGCGGGGGTACCTGTCGCGAAGACGACTTTCCCACCGGCCAAGGTATCGACGAAGGGAGCCGTCGGGTCGAGGGCCATGAGGGGAGTGATCTGGCCGCCAGTGATCGGGACGGCGACGAGCCGCGTACTTCCGTCGAGCCAGCGGAACACGAAGCGCTGGCCGATGACGTGCACGTCGAGGACGTTGCCGTCGACGAAATGAGCGGGAAGATCGACCTCGACCTGCGTCCCTGCGGGTGTGCCGTCGGTGCTCCACAGGTCGACGAAGCCGTCGGGGTCGACGCCTTCGAAGTAGGCGCGGTTGCCGACCAGGAAGAGGTCACTCTGCGAACCCACGCCCAGGTCGACGAGGTTCGAGGTGGGTCCGGTCGTGGCGAAGAGTCGGCGCGGCGGCCGGACGAGCTCTCCGTCATACTTGACATCCAGCAGCACGGTGCCGTCAGGCAGGGCGAGCACCGCCTGCAGCTCACTCGTCACGATGGGAGCCGCCGAATGGATCGGAGCAACGATGTTCTGGGGCGCGGCGCCGAGGGCCGGAAGGCACCAAACTCGGCTTCCCTGGAACGAGCTCGTGCCGTTCAACCAGAGCATCCCGCCTGCGACGCCCACGATCTGCGCGTCGGCGTCGACCAAGCCCGAGTAGACCTGGGTGTGGATGTTGCTCGTTTCGATCGGTGGCGAGGTGGTTTGGACGGGGACGAGGAACAGAAGGGTCAAGGCCGTAAAGGTCATCAAGAGTCTCGAAGGATCAACTGGTGAACGGGTCTCGGATGCGGATCGAGCGCCCGGGCCGTGGGCAACGCGGGCAAGGATCGATCACGCCGATGCCTCCAAATGTAAACGCAACGTTCAGCGAAGGGCCGCTCGCCAGATCCGAGATCCTTGAGACCGCTCCCCGGTGCCTCGGGCGCAGCCGCCCTGCGCTGCTCTGAACGGGGGGCTCGCGTCCCCAGTCCAACGCCCGTCGACTCGACTGGACCTGGCGATCGCCCTGCGCTGCGTGGACGTCGACGGCAGGATCGGGTCGCCTCGCCCCTCCACCCCCCGGAAACGACGCCGTTCACCGATGAGCCTCGGACCGGCCTACCATCGGGGCCCCCCGCCAACGGCCCCCCATGCTCTCACCGCGCCCCCGCCCGCGTCCTGCGGCCTTGATCGCCACTGCCCTGCTCGCGTCGGTTGCCACTGCCCAGGGCACGATCGGCGTCGCGCCCCTGACCGTCGAGGGCGATGTCCTCGCGGGCGTCGGGCCGCTCTTCATCCTGTGGGACAACCTGGAGGCCAACGACGGCGGCGAGTGGCTGGTGGAGTGGGAGACCACGGGCGCGGCGCTCGAGGACCAGTACCTGCTGCGCGGTGGCGCCTCCTACCTGCGCGAGGGGCAGCCCTTGCCTGGCGCGCCGGGTCTGTTCACCCTCGAGTTCGGTCAGGTCTCGATCAACGACCAGGGCGACCTGGCCATCGCTCTGGAGGTCGGCGGTCTGGCGCCGCCCCTCGATACCGGCGCCTTCGTCGACCTCGGCGCGGGGCTCGTGCCGTTGTTCCTGGAGGGCGAACCCGCGGTGGGCTTCGCGCCCGGTAGCACCTGGAACCGAATCGTCGATCTCACCATCAACGACGCGCGTCAGGTCATGGTCACCGGTTGGGTCGCGCCACCGGCCCTTGCGGCCGAGCAGGTCATCGCGCTCTACGACCTGGATGCCGGCGGCGCGATCGTAGGCGCGAGCGTCGCTGCGACGACGCAGGCGCCCGGCATCGCGGGCCTCGACCTCGAGCCCGACGCCAGCGCCTTCAACGACCTGGGGCAGGTGCTCTTCAAGTCCTTGCCGGTAGCCGCGGGTCCGCCGGCAACCGTGTTCTTGAACGGCAACCCGATCGCAGTCAGCGGCAACCCCTCGCCGGTGCCGGGTCGCAACTGGAGCGGCTTCGCCGCTGGCACGGTCGACCTGAACAACTCGGGCTCGTGGGTGCTCAGCGGCCTGCTCGACGGCGACAGCTCGACCAACCGCCTGATCGCGGTCGACGGACAGAAGTTCGTGCAGAGCGGTGATCCGGTTCCGATCGCCGGATTGGGGGCGCAGGACCTGACAGGCTTCGGCAGCGCGCCGGTTCGGATCGACGACCAAGGGCACGTTCTGTGGTTCGGGGCCTGGGGCGGCCCGGCGCCCGGTGGTGCCCTGTTCCTGGACGATCAGGTTCTGATCCGCGAGGGCCAGACGACCGTGGCTGGTTCGGTGATCGCATCGATCCGCCAGGGCACGCACACCCTGGCGCTGAGCGACGACGGATTGACGATCCTCGCCGCAGTCGAGCTGACGAGCGGCCTGAGCGCGGTGGTGCGCGTCGACCGCGGGGGCGAGGTCGTGGTGTTGATCACCTGCGCCCCCAACGGCGGCAGCCTCGAGGTCACCAGCGGCGAGCCGCTGATCGGCCATTCGATCGACTTCAAGCTCGACCAGTGTCCCTTCCCCTTCGGCATCGCCTCGATCGCCGTCGCGCCGGGGCTCTGGCCCTCGCCCGGTCCATGCGGGCTGTTCCTGCCAGGTACGGGCGAGGTGGCGATCGACTTCCTCTCGCCGGCGACGCTGTTCCTGCCCATGCCACTGCACCTGGGTGCGCCGTCCCTGGGCAGCTTCCCCGTGACCGCCGAGCCGGGTCTCGTCGGCGTGCCGCTCTTCGTCCAGGGGCTGTTCATCGACGCGACCCTGACCGGACCGAACTACGGCGCGCTGACCAACGCGCTGCAGATCACGTTCGGGGGTTGAGGCGCGAGCGCGCCGGAGCCCCCGGGGCCGGGCGTGCGCGCGGGACGGGGGTTCCGACCGGAAGCGCGCTGGCGCGCATTGCGAGTTCGCTGGCATGGGGCGAGGATGCGGCCTCCGATCCGTCCTCGGCCCATACCACTGAACATGCAACGACAACTCCGATTCGCCGCCCTCCCGATTTCCTCGCTCCTCTTCGCCAGCCCGGCCCTGGCCCAGTCCTTCGACGTCACCCAGCTCTCGATCAAGGGGGACGACATCCCCGGCGTCGGCCTGCTGACGCGGCTCGACAACCTGGAGACCAACAACGCCAAGGTCGCCTGGAGCGAGTGGGACACCGACAACGCCGACACCGACGCCGACCAGGTCGTGCTGCGCGACGGCGTGCTGTACCTGCGCGAGGGTGATGCGGTGCCCTCGCCGGCCAACGCAGTGATCGACAGCTTCGACTCGATCCAGGCCAACGACGCCGGCGACCTCTCCTTCAACCTGTTCCTGGGCGGCACCGGTGTCGGCACGGGAACCGACAGCGGCATCTACGTCGACTTCGGGGCCGGCCTCGTGCTGGTCACCCAGGAGGGCGACCTGGTGCCCGGCTTCGCCGGCGGCGCCACCTGGCAGGGCTTCTTCGAAACTCGCATCAACAACGCGCGCCAGGTGCTCGTGATCGGCACCCTCGACGACCCGACCATCGGGACCGGCACGATCGACGACGCGATGGTGCGCTATGACCTGGATGCGGCGGGCGCGGTGACCTCCACCACCGTCGTCTACTCCGAGGGTGTGCCCTACATCGGCGGCATCGATCCGATCGAGACCCTCGAGAGCGGCGCCCACGAGTTGGCCTTCAACGACGCGGGTCAAGTGCTGTTCGCCGGCAACACCACCGGCGACGCGAACTTCGACGACTTCATCGCGATCGACGGCGTCCCGATCGCCGTCGAGGGCGGTGGCACACCGATCGCCGGGCGCTCGTGGTCGAGCCTGGCCAGCCCGGAAGTCGACCTGAACAACTCCGGCTCCTACATCTACAGCGGCACCCTCGACGGCGACACGGCCACGGACCTCTTGATCGTGGTCGACGGCGCGAAGTTCCGCCAGGAGGGCGATGCGGTGCCCGTGGTCGGGCTCGAGGCCTTCAGCTTCACGACCTTCGGTAGCGGCCCGCTGCTGCTCAACGACATGGGCGAGGTCCTCTGGTACGGCGACTGGGACGATGCGGACACCAACATCGACTCGGGGCTGTTCCTGGACGACGAGCTCTTGGTCCAGGAAGGCGTCACCACGATCGGCGGGATCATCGTCGACACCGTGCGCGGCGTGCAGGACGGCTACGCCATGAGCGACGACGGCCAGTCGATCCTGGCCGAGCTGATCCTGGTCGGGAACATCGACGTGCTGGTCGAGATCACGCGCAGCGGTGAAGTGACCGTGCTGTCCTCGTGCGTGGCCAACGACGGTCTTCTGAGCGTCGTCAGCGGCGGCCCGAAGATCGGCCAGAACATCGACTTCGCCATGGACCAGAGCCCCTACCCGGTGGCCCTGTGCTCCCTGTACCTGTCGCCCGGCATCTGGCCCGGCGGCGGTCCCTGCGGTCTGCTGTTCCCCGGTGTCGGCGAGGTCTCGATCGACATCATCAGCCCCGCGCTGACCAACCTGGCCATGCCGCTCTACGCCGGCGCGCCCTCGGTGGGCAGCTTCCCGGTGCCGGCCAACCCGGTGCTGGTGGGCGTGACGCTGTTCTTCCAGGGCCTGTTCGTGGACGCGGCCCTGACCGATCCCGAGCCCCTGCGACTGACCAACGGCCTGGCCGTGACCTTCGGGAGCTGACGCTTCCGAGAACTTCGGGGGCTGCTGCTCCCGAGACCTTCGGGGGCTGATGCTCCCTGCGCCCCGACCCGGCCCCGCTCGCGCGCGGAATTCGCGTGCGAGCGGCAGGCCGGGTCGGGATTCCAACTCCTTTTGGCCCGTATACATCCCATGACGTTCTTCCTCCTGCTGCTCACCCCGCTCTCCGCAGCGCCGCAACTCCCAGAGCCTCTCTTCGAGGATCGACACCGGGCCCTGCCGATCGACTCCGCATCCACCCTGGGCGGTGTCCTGGTCGACCTGGACGCCGACGGCGACCTCGACCTGGTGCGCTCCAACGCGATCGGGAGCCCACCGGTTCGCATCGCCCTCAACTCGGGCGGCGGCATCTTCACCGACCGCACCGACCTGATGCCCGCATCCCCGGGCGCGATCGCGTCCGACGTGGCGGTCGGGGACGTCGACGGCGACGGTGACCTGGACCTGGTCACGGCCGGCGGCGACGCGGAGCCGGGCGTGTTCGAGACCACGAACCGCGATCGCGTCTACCTGAACGACGGCAGCGGGGCCTACCAGGAGCTGGTCGGCGCCTTTTCGGAGACCGACGTCCTCTCCTACGCCATCGAGTTGGTCGATCTCGACGGGGACCTCGACCTGGACGTGGCGATCGCCCGTCGGAGCGGCCCGAACCGCATCCTGCTCAACGACGGAACCGGACTCTTCAGCCCCCTCGCGGTCACGGACGCGACGAGTTTGGACACCCGCGCCGTGTTGGCGATCGACCTGGACCTCGACCTCGACCAGGACCTGGTGTTCATCAACGCCGATGGCCCCCACGAGGTCTACCGCAACCTCGGCGCCGGGGTCTTCGTCGACGCCTCGTCGATCCTGGCGGCCTTCGCGCCGACAAGGGCCGCGGCGGTCGGTGACGTCGACGGGAACGGCTTGGACGACCTCCTGCTCGACGGTGCCGTGGCCGAGCGAACGGGCCCGGCGAGCTTCGCGATCGGCGCAGGCACCGCCCCGAACGCCCGACACAAGCTCGAGCTCCTGGACGCCGACGGCGACGGCGACCTCGACGCCATCTCGCCCGACAACGGAAACGTGGCGGGCTCCGGCCTGTGGTTGAACGACGGCACGGGCGGATTCATCGACGTGGGCGGCGGGCTCGACAGCCTGGCACCGGCGGTGTTCGAGGCCACCGTGGGCGACGTGGACGGCGACGGCGACCTCGATGTCGTGCTCGGTCGCGGCAACGTCTACTACGTCGGCGAGCGCTTCGGCGACGCCCTGTTCCTGAGCGACGGCAGTGGGCAGTTCATGAACAGCACCCAGCCCGCCCCGCCGATCCCGACCGTAGAGGATCTCGGGGTCGACGCCGAGCTGTTCGATATGGACGGGGACGGCGATCTGGACGCGGCCGTCGGCACCTTCACCAACGCTCAGGGCGGGTCCTTCGAGCCCATGATCAACCTGTACCGCAACACCGGCGGCGGCTTGTTCGAGGACGCCAGTGGGGGGATCCCGCCCTACATCGGTCTGGTCCTCGCCACGGCCCATGGCGACGCAGACGGGGACGGGGACGTCGACCTGTGGACCGCCGGCACCAGCGACGACGACGGCTCGGGCGGCGGACTCGTTCGCTACCTGAACGACGGTTCTGGCAACTTCAGCACGGTGTCCAGCGTCCCGTTCACCAACAAGATGACCTCGGTGGAGTTGGCCGACCTGGACGGCGACGGCGACCTCGACGCGATTGCGGGCACGACGGTCACCCAGCCGCCCTACCTGGCGACGGCGCTCGTGCTGCAGCAGCCCGGTGGTGCGACCACCGTCGATGGCGCCCAGTTCGCGAATCCCTTGATGAACGTGAACGACCTGGCCCTGGGCGACCTCGACGGGGATGGTTCGGTCGACGCGTTCTTCGCCAACCGTGCCGGATCGGCGCCGATCGGCTTCACCGATGGCTCGGACCGCGTCTGGCTGAACGACGGCAGCGCCGGCTTCACCCTCCACGCGGGTGCCCTCTCGACCCCGGCGGTGTTCTCCAACCGGGTGGCTTTCGGCGACGTGGATGCGGACGGTGATCTCGACGCGTTCGTCGACTCCACAGGCGTCGATCGGCTCTTCCTGAACGACGGCACAGCGACCTTCACGGCGACCGAGTTCCTGCCTCCGGTCGAGATCGTCACGGACGCCCTGCGCTTCGCGGACGTGGACCTCGACGGGGACCAAGACCTCGTCGGCGTCGGCAGTGGCGTCGGGTACCTGTGGGTCAACACCGGTGGAAACCTCGCAGCACCGATCCAATCGGCCTTCCCGGGGGGCGCCAACGGCGCCCGGGGCTTCGACCTGGCCGACGTGGACGGCGACGGCGACGAGGACCTCTTCGTGGCCGCGGACGGCACCTACACCCCGGGATTCATCTCGACCGGCGGACGCGGTCCCGACCACCTGTGGACCAACCGCACGCGGAACCTGACCTGGAAGCGAGTGCCGTCACTCGGCAAGCCGCTCGAGATCGAGACCTGCGTGGAGGCGACGTCGCTGGCCCTGCTGTGGACCTCGCCGGGGCGAGCGGCGATCGACGTCGGCTTCGGGACCCTGTGGATCGATCCGCTGGGTGCGTTCCAGGTTGACTCCTACGTGGTGGCCGGGCCGGGCTGTGTCACCAACAGCTACCTCTTGCCGGCGAATCCCGCGCTGTCGGGGCTCGAGATCTGGCTGCAGGCCGGCGTCGTGCCGTCCGGCGGCGCCGAGCCGTGGTTGAGTGGACTCGAGGTCGTGCCGCTCACGACCCTGTGAGCTGGCGCCGCTGACTTCGCGCAGCGAAGGCCTCGGCGGGGCCGTGGACCGATCCGGTCCACGGCCCCCTGTCTGGCGGACTGCGATCCGTGGTGACGTCGTGTGCGCGGAGCCGGCGGCACGATGCCCGGTCGAACACGGCCTTCGCGCAGGCAGATAGAATCTCCTACCTCGCCGCGGTCGCGATCGCGGCGAGGCGCCCCGTCCCAGCTGTGCTCGCCCCTGCTGTGCGAGCGATCGCCACCCCCACTCCCCGGAGCAGCCCATGTCCCGCAGAACCGCACGTCGCTTGACCGTCGCCACCGCATTCGCTGCCGGCCCCTTTGCCGCGGTGGCCGCCGCCGGCGACTGGGTCTTCGAGCCCGTGGTGCTGAAGGACGACACCGTGGCCGGGATCGGACTGGTGGACGGCATCACCGACCTGGCGCTCAACGACAACGGCAACTGGGCCATCGCGGTCAACACCAGCTTCCCCGACACCTTCGCGAACTCGGTGGTGCTGATCGACGGAGCGGTCTACTACCGCGAGGGCGACCCTGTCCCGGGCGTGCTCGACACGGGCCTCAACGGCTTCGGACAGCTCAGCCTGGACGACACGGGCAAGCTCGCCAGTGACCTTTACACCTGGCCCCTGTCCGGCGGCTTCAACGCCGAGATCGTGCACTGGGGCGGGCACGAGTTGTTCCGCTCGGGCGACAACGCGCCGGCCACTTCCTACGGGCAGGGCGCGCTCTGGGCGTCGTTCAGCCAGGTGCTGAACAACAGCAGCAACCAGATCCTGCTGCACGCCTCGGTCGACGATCCGAACACAGCCGCGGTCTACGATCAGGGGCTGCACCTGATGACCCTCGACGACGCGGGCTCAGTCTTGGTCGACGTGCTGATGTCGAAGACGGGCGACAACGTGACCACGGCCTCCGGCGCCACCCAGTCGGTCGAGTCGATCCACGGCGGCCCGCACTCGAAGGCGATCAGCGAGAACGGCATCTGCATGTGGTTGGTCGACGCCAGCGGCCCGGCGGCGTTCGAGATCAGCGCCCTGATCAACGGCACGCCCGTGGTCCAGGAGGGCGGCCCCTCGCCGCTGCTCGGGCGCACTTGGAAAGACCTCTCCTACGCGCCGCTGGATATCAACTCGAAGGCCGACTGGGTGATCCAGGGCAAACTCTCGGGCGACAGTGCCACCGAGCACCTGATCGCCGTCAACGGTCAGAAGCTGGTGCAGTCGGGTGATCCTGTGCCCGGCGTTCCCGGCGCGACGATCCTCAACTTCAGCCAGACCGCGCCGCTGCAGATCGACGAGGGCGGGCAGGTGCTGTGGATCGGCACTTGGCTCGACGGCGGCCTTCGCAACGGCCTGTTCATCGACCACGAGCCGCTCGTGGTCGAAGGGCTGACGACCTTCGAGGGGGCGACGTTCATCGACGTGTACGCCTTCCAGGACGGCTTCGCGATGGCGCCCGACGGCACGCGGATCCTGTTCCGGGGCGTGCTCGACGACGGCCGCAATGGCGTCTTCAGCGCGACCCTCGAAGCCGGCGTCGAGGTCCTCGCAGGCTGCAGCGGCAACCCCATGACCTTGACGGTCAGCGCGCCGCCCGCCCTGGGTCAGTCGATCGTCTTCGACGCCGCGGGCAGCGACTTCGCGATCGAGGCCTCGAGCCTGTTCCTGTCGGCCCTGCCGGTCATCCCGGGTAGTCCCTGCGGGGTGCCCCTGGGCGTCGCGGGCGAGTTGCTGGTGGCGCTGAGCCCCGCGCCCCTGCAAGTGCCGATGGTCGGTTCGCCCGGCTCGCTGGCGCTCACCGTTCCGGCCCTGCCGGCCCTGGCGGGCGCGGACCTCTACGCCCAGGGCGCCTCGGTCAACCTCGGCGGCGGCCTGGATCTCCTGCGGCTGACCAATGGCCTGCGACTGTGCCTGGGCGAGTGAAGTCCGGGAGCTGATCCGCGAACCGGTCACGGGGGCCGGTCGCCGACGGGAGACTTCCCGCGGGCGGCCGGCCCCCGGCACGTTCGACGGGGAGCGATCCCCGCTTGCGTCTGTGCGCCGACGGCCGATCGCGTCAGGATCCTGAGTCCATGACCAGCGACCAGAGTGACGCGGATTCGATCCCGGCCCTTCTCGACGAGATCCTCGGGGACGCGGGCCGCACGCCGCTGCCGGGCGCGGCGCCGGTGGTGGCCCTGTCGGAGGAGGACGACCCCGCCAGCGTCGCGGCGATCGAGGCCCTGGCCCTGGCCCGGATCGAGCTGCGCCGCCGCGGGGTCGACCACGGCACGTGGGTCACCCTGCCGTCCGAGCTCGAACCGGCGGGGCGCCTGCCGCGTCCTTCGCAGCTGCGCAAGCGCTGGCGCGAGGCGCGTCCGTTCGTGTTGCGCGGCGCCCTGGCCGAGGAGCTGCCCCTGGCCCGCAACGAGCTGCACGCCGGTCTGCGACGGGGGCAGAAGGTCTCCTCGCCGCAGGACCTGGAAGCCGAGCTGCGACGCTCGCTCGGAGGGCGGGCCGCGCGCTTCGAGGTGATCGGCGCGGCCGACGAGCTCTACGACCCCGAGCGCGACTTGGCGCGGGTTCTGGTGCGCGACACCCAGGGCGGCTTCGACGACCTGTGGGTCAAGACCGGGCGGCTCTCGACCTACCCGGAGGACACCTCCCTGCGCCTGCGCTTCGCCTTCGGGGCCGAGCGCGAGGACGACGCCTCCGACGACGAGCCGCGCCACCGCGCCACGGCGGCCCTGGGGCGTGCGGCGATTCCCGAGCTGCGGCTGGTCGGGCCCGGTAGCGCCCTGATCGAGCGGGCCAGCGAGGCGGCCGACGAGTCGCTCCAGGCCACCGGCGCGATCGCCTATTGGAACGCGCCGGAGGGCGGCGCCCTGTTCCACCACGACGCCTTCTCGGGGGACGACTCCCAAGGCCAGCGCGGCGTGCTCTACACGCAACTGGTCGGGCGCACCGCGTGGCTGGCGATTTCGTCCGCCGACCTCGTTCGGCGCCTGGAGGAGTTCCTCGCCGATGAAGAGGAGCCCGAGCTGGCGGATCTGGCGACCCTGGCCGCGGATCAGGGAGCCGCCCGGGCCGAGCTGGCCTTGCCCGGCTGTGGGCGCTTCGGCCCGGTGGTCGACGGCTGGCCCGCCTTCACGGCTTTCCTGGCCGACAGCGGCCACGCGGCCGTCCTCGAGCCGGGCGACGCGATCGTGCTGCCCAACCAGGGCCTGGGCTCGACGGCGCTCCATTCGGTCTTCTGTGCCTCCCCCAGAACCACCTACGGGCTGTCTGTGGCCCTTCGGCGGGACTCTCGGCCCCACAATCGAGTCCGCGGGCAAAAAATGAGCGGTCGGACGCTTCGCTCGGGACCCGGGCGCCGTTTCGACCTCCGATCATGAATGAACGCCGCTCCGACCAGATCCACGACCTCTTCGCCGCCGCCCTCGAGCGCCCGGCCGAGGAGCGGGTCGCCTTCCTGGCCGAGGCCACCGCAGGCGACGTCGAGCTCGCGGGCGATGTCATGGAGCTGCTGGAGGGCGCCCAGGAGGCTTTCGCGGAGGTCGCGCAGTCCCTGGCCGAGAGCGACGCCGAGATCCGGCCCGCGGGCCTCGTCGGCGAGCGGCTGGACGACTTCGAGCTGCTCGAGGAGATCGGTCGCGGAGGTTCCGGGATCGTCTACCGCGCGCTGCAGCACTCGATGTCGCGCCAGGTCGCGGTCAAAATCCTGGCGCCGATGCCCGGCGACGACCTGCGCCGCAGCGCCGAGCGCTTTCGCCGCGAGGCCATCGCCGCCTCGCGCCTGCGACACCCGGCGATCGTTCCGATCATCTACTACGGCACCGCCCTCGGTCGCGACTACTACGCGATGGAGCTGGTCGACGGCCCCAGCCTGCGCGAGCACCTCGACCAGCTCGCGTCGTTGCCCCGCGAGCAGCCCTCGGCGCGCCAGCCGGACCTGCGCGACCCCCGTCAGGCGGCGAGCACGATCGCGGCCATCGCGCGCGGGCTCGACTACAGCCACAGCCTCAAGATCATCCACCGCGACATCAAGCCGCAGAACGTGCTGATCGACGGTGAGGGTCGGCCGCGGCTGACCGACTTCGGCCTGGCCAAGAACCTGGAGCTGGGCGGCCTGACGCGAACCGGCGACCTGGCCGGTACGCCCAACTACATGGCTCCCGAGCAGGCGGTCCAGGCTCTGGGGCCGATCGACGCGCGCTCGGACGTCTACTCCCTGGGCGCGGTGCTCTACGAAGTGCTGTGCGGCAGGCCGCCGGCGGTGGGCGACACCCTGACCGAGATCCTGCTGTCGATCGCCGAGAAGCCGGTCGAGGACGTGGGCCGCGTTGGACCCGCGATTCCGGCCCAACTGGCTTTGGTCTGCATGAAGGCTCTGCGTCGCGAGCCCGACAAGCGCTACCAGACCGCCGGCGAATTCGCGCGCGACCTCGAGAACTTCGTCGAGGGGCGCAAGGTCGACGCCCGCCCGCCCACGGTCGTGGAGCGCCTGCGGGCTCGCTCGGTGGATCGACGCTCACTGCTGCGGGCCCTGCCCGCCGCGGCGCTCCTGGGCGCGGCCGCGGCCGCCGGTGGCGCCAGCGCCATGAGGCGAGTGGCCGCGGCCGCCCGCGCTCCGCGATTGGTGCTGGGTGGTTCGACCCCCGCGAAGGTCTGGCTGACCCCGGTCGACGGTGAGCTGCTGCCGACCGGCGGCACCTCCGAACTCGGGCGAGTGGTTCCGGGCGAGCCTCGCAGCTACGACGGCGAAGGACGCTTCCGGATCGACCTGGAGGACGGGACCGGCGCGCGCGTCGACGTCGTGCGCGAGCTGCGACCGGAGTCCACCGTCGAGCTCGACGTCTCCTTCGAGCGGCGCGGCAGCTCGATGGTCTCGATCCCCGGCGGTGTGGTGACGGCCTTCGTCTTCCCAGAGCTGAACCTCGCCCAAGAGGAGCAGTTCGAGGTCGGGCCCTTCGAGTTCGACACCGCCGCGGTGACCAACAGGGAGTTCCGCGCCTACCTCGAGGCCACGGGCCGCGACGTCCTGCCCTACTGGCCCCAGGCGTGGATCGAACTGTGGAAGAATCCACCGCGCGAGGACTGGGACGACCTGCCCGTGGTCTACGTCGCCTGGTCCGACGCCGAGGCCTACGCCAATTGGGCCGGAAAACGGCTCCCAACGCGCCTGGAGTTCGTCCGAGCGGCCCTCTGGGACCACGAGTGGCTCGAGACGTCGGCCGCGATCGACGTGGAACAGGCCTATGTCCTGGGGCGCCCGGTCTCCGTCGACGTGGACGGCAAGCCCTCGACGGCCCACGCCTACATCGCGTTCGCGGAGCCCTCCCGCGCCCCGGGGCGCGATCATTCCCCCGGCGGCGAGGTCTTCCACCTGGTGGGGAACGTGGCCGAGTGGTCGGCCACGCCCTTCATCTATTCGGGCAAGAACGGCGGAAAGGCGGGCTTCGCCGGGGAGCGCTATGTTCGCTCGGGCGCATGGCACCGAGCCGCATCTGGGGACTCCCTTGGAGACCTCTTCCGTTTGGTGGGGCGCAAACACGAAGATGGGGCTTCCTCGGACGTCGGATTTCGCTGCGCGCGCAGCGTCCACGCCTGAGGACCCGAGGAGCTCCGGCAGAATTCGCGGGCTGCACCCGCGTAGCCGAACTCCAAGGGGATTCGTGACCCCCGTTTGCCCATCCTTCGGGCCAACCCACCCCCCTAATAAGGCGACATGCCCCAGCAGTACACACTCGCCCAGGGTTCGATCCTGATCGATGTCCCGCCCTCCTACTGCCAGGCCTTCTCGAAGCTCTCGGCCGACCAACGCGAGCTGACCGGCAGCTTCTTCAGCGCCGCGATTCACGGCGGTGACGACCCCGGCCTCGAGGAGCTCTTCGGTGACATGCACCAGTCGGAGCTGCGCCAGATCGTTCCGGTCAACGACGGAACCAACATGGCCGAGACCGCGGACCTGGCCACTTCGGCCAACCGAATCCTGAACGCCTACAACAGTCGCCAGGCGGACTTCGGCATCACGTTCGATCCGATTCCGGCAGGCTCCAATCCGACCTGCTACCGCTGGATCTACGACCCCGAACTCGACGAGTGGGTGTTGGTGATCAACTACGGCTTGACGGTGGCGACCGGCAACGTTTCCGGAGCCCAGTTCAACTGGCTGCCCCTCTCGGCCGCCAAGGGACAGCCGGGCTTCGCCCTGCCCGAGGAACTCGACTACTTGATGGACGGGAGTGAGGTCGTGGTGGATCTGAAGTACCACCTGACGCTCACTTTTCTCGCCCAGTGACCTGAGGGTCACTCATCCGGCCCCGTGATCCTGGTGTCACTCGTTCGGCCGAGTGACCCTGGATCGCGCTCTCGGCGCCGCGGCGCTGTGGCAAATGACGAGACCAGCGGCCGGTTCTCGTCGACCGGGCCTCCGAACGGCACCCTCTCCGGATAGTGCCCACCCGGGCACCGGAACCCGCCCGAAGCCCTATCCTTCACCATCGCCTTCGACTGATACCGACTGCCCCATGAGCACCACGATCTCCGACAAGTCCCGCCTCGTTGCGACCCTGCTCTGCTTCTTCCTCGGTGGCTTCGGCGCGCATCGCTTCTACGTCGGGAAGACCGGCACCGCGATCCTGATGATCGTGACCCTCGGCGGCCTCGGGATCTGGACCCTGATCGACCTGATCGTGATCGTCATGGGCTCCTTCCGTGACGTCGAGGGTCGCAAGGTCTTCATGTGGACGGAGCCCGGCTCGGTCGGCTGAGAGGTCGGTCGGGCGTTCGCGCCCGTAACGCAGTGGTACCGGGCGGGGCCCCACCCCGCCCGGCTCCGTTCGCGATGCGGCCCCGGTTGGAGTCCGACGCCATCCGCCGCCGACGCCATCGCACTCCCCACCACGACCGAACCCGATTGCAAGTCCGATGAGCGACGACCCCTACGCACCCTTCGAGGCCCTACTCGCGAGCGAACCCGACGACACCATGCTGCTCTACGGCCTGGGGCGGAAGATGCTCGATGGTGGGCACCACGAACGCGCCGCCGTTCACCTGCGCCACTGCGTCGAG
The DNA here is from genome assembly GCA_007751255.1 of Engelhardtia mirabilis. Taxonomy (GTDB): domain Bacteria; phylum Planctomycetota; class UBA1135; order UBA1135; genus Engelhardtia; species Engelhardtia mirabilis. The sequence continues at coordinate 861,864 of CP036296.1, read as the reverse complement.
GTCGACCCCGGCTACTCGGCCGCCTGGCGCGAGCTGGGCCGCGCCCTGGAGGCTGGCGGCGACACGGACGGCGCGCGCACGGCCTACACCCGGGCGATCGAGGTGGCGCAGGAGAAGGGCGACCTCCAGGTGGTCAAGGAGGCCAAGGTCTTCCTCGGTGGGCTTGACGGCTGAAGCGGGCCAACCCGCGTCGGTGCCCACACTCGCGCGCTGACCGGAGCGGCTAGACTGGGCAGTCTTGGCCGCCCCCCTCCAAGCCTCCCCGCCCCCCCTCGAGCTGCTGCTCGACGCGGAGGTCTACGCCCCCGAGCCCCTCGGCCGCCTCCACCTCCTGGTGGGTGGTGGCCGCGTGTTGTGGATGGGCGCGGACCGTCCGCGGTCCGTGGCCGAGCTGGGCGCTACCGAACGGGACCTGGGCGGCGCGCGGCTGGTGCCCGGCCTGGTCGACTGCCACGCCCACCTGACCGGCGGCGGCGGCGAGGTCGGCTTCGCCTCGCGGGTGCCCGCCCCCGCCCTGACGCGCTACACCACGGCCGGCGTGACCACCGCCGTGGGGCTGCTCGGGACCGACGACACCACGCGCTCGATCGCCGAGCTCTTGGCCACGGCGCGGTCCCTGCGCGAGCAGGGGCTCTCGACCTGGATCTGGACCGGCGGCTACCACGTGCCGCCGCGCACCCTGCTCGGCTCGGTGCGCGAGGACATCGCCCACGTGGACCTGTGCCTCGGCGCGGGCGAGATCGCGATCAGCGACCACCGCTCGAGCCAGCCGACCCTCGACGAGCTGCTGCGGATCGCGGGCGACTGCCACGTGGGTGGGTTGATGACCGGCAAGGCCGGCATTCTGCACCTGCACCTGGGCGACGGGGAGCGCGGCCTCCAGCTCCTGTGGTCGGCCCTCGACCAGGCCGAGATCCCCGCGCGGGTCTACCACCCGACCCACGTGAACCGGCGCGAGGCCCTGTTCGAGGAGGCCCTGACCCTGGCCGAGCGCGGCGCGACGATAGACGTCACCGCCTTCCCCACCGTGGACGGTGAGGACGAGCTGCCGGCGGTGGGCGCGATCCAGCGCTATTTCGCCAGCGGCCTGCCCGACGAGCGCCTGACGGTCAGCTCCGACGGCGGCGGCTGCCTGCCGCGCTTCGACCGCCAGGGCGCGCCGACCGGCTTCGACCTGGGCGACTCGCGCACCCTGCCCGCGACCCTGCGGGAGCTGCACGCCGGCGGCATGGCGCTGGAACGTGCGCTGTTGCCCTTCACCCTCAACCCGGCCCGACACCTGCGTTTGCATGGAAAGGGCCGGATCGCGGTCGGCTGTGACGCCGACCTGGTCGCACTGGACGCCGACGGCGCGGTGCGCGACGTGATGGCCGGCGGCCACTGGCACGTGCTCGATAGCCTGCCCGTGCGCCGAGGAAGCTTCGAAACCGAGACCCCGTGAGCGCCAGAGACTTCATTCACAATCCCAAGCGCGGTTGGATCGTCCCCATCGGGGGCGCGGAGGAAAAGTACCGCGACCCGCAGATCCTGCGCGCCTTCGTCGACCGCTGCGGCGGCGAGAAGTCGACCATTGCGGTGATCCCCACCGCTTCACGCCTCGAGGACACCGGTCCACGCTACGTGGAGCTGTTCGAAGAGCTGGGGGTCAGCCGCGCCATCAGCCTGCCCTTCGAGAACCGGCAGGACTGCACGCGCAAGGACTGGCTGCAGGTCCTGAGCGAGGTCGACGGCGTCTTCATGACCGGCGGCAACCAACTGCGCCTGTCGACCACCCTGGGCGGCACGCCCGTGGCCCGCATGCTGCGCGATCGCAACTCGGAGGGTCTGCACGTGGCCGGCACCTCCGCCGGCGCGGCCTACATCTCCGAGCACATGATCGCCTTCGGCGACGAGGGCCCCACGCCCCACGCCAACATGGTGCAGCTCGCGCCGGGCCTGGGCCTGACCGGCACGGTCCTGGTCGACCAGCACTTCCGCCAGCGCGACCGCCTCGGGCGCCTGTTGACGGCCCTGTCGTTCAATCCCTTCGCCACCGGCGTGGGCCTGGACGAGGACACGGCCGCCTTCATCGCGCCCGACGAGACCATCGAGGTCGTGGGCTCGGGCGCGATCACGGTCGTCGACCCCTCCGAATTGGAGTCCTCGACCATGGACTCGGCCAAACGTTCCGAGCCGGTCTCCCTGATCGGGATCCGGCTGCACATCCTGATCGAGGGCGGGACCTACAACACCCAGACCCGCGAAGCTCGCGCGGCTCGTCCGACGGCCGCCCGCTGAAACCGACGCGGATCTGCGGATCCGCATTCTCCCAGGACCCGTGGCGAGGCACTCGCCCGCGGCTCCGCGTTCGCTCCTGCCCGACTCGACATGAGGATCGTCTCCCAGTCCGTCTATCTCGGCCCGAACATCTACGCCAACTGGCGGCTGATCGGCCTCACCGTCGACCTCGGCGCGCTCGAGGAGTGGCCCACGGTCAAGCTAGGTTCGAAGTGGATCGACGCGCTGCTCCAAGCGATTCCGACCCTCGAAGAGCACGGCTGTTCCTACGGCGAGCCCGGGGGCTTCCTGCGCCGCATGCGCGAGGACGAAGGCACCTGGCTGGGGCACGTGCTCGAGCACTGCGCGATCGAGATCCAGAACCTGGCCGGCGCCGACCTGTCCTTCGGGCAGACGCGCTCCACGGGCACACCCGGGCAGTACCACGTGGTCTACGACTACGACGAGCCCGAGGTCGGACTCGAGGCCGGTGAGCTGGCCCTGAAGTTGATCCTCTCGCTGCTGCCCGCGGAGTTGCGGCCGAAGGACGCCGAGGACGCGTTCGACTGGGACGAGGAGCGCGACGCCTTCATTCGCCGCGCCCAGCGCCTGGCCTTCGGCCCCAGCACCGCGTCCCTGATCAAGGCCGCCGAGGAGCGCGACATCCCCTGGCTGCGGCTCAACAACTACAGCCTGGTGCAGTTCGGGCACGGCCGCTACCAGAAGCGCATCCAGGCCACGATCACCTCGGAGACGCGCCACATCGCCGTCGAGATCGCCTCCGACAAGGAGGAGACCAACCAGATCCTCGGCGACCTGGGCCTGCCCGTGCCCCAACAGCGCATCGTGCGCGACGCCGACCGCGCCGTGCGCGCCGCGCGGCGCATCGGCTACCCGGTCGTGGTCAAGCCGCTCAACGCCAACCACGGGCGCGGCGTGTCGATCGGCCTGGAGACCGACGAGCAGGTGCTGACGGCCTTCGAGAAGGCCCGCGAGCACAGCCGCACGATCCTGGTCGAGGCCTTCATCCGCGGGCTCGACCACCGCATGTTGGTCGTCGACGGAAAGTTGATCGCGGTCAGCAAGCGCGTGCCCGGCCACGTCGTCGGCGACGGCAAGCACTCGATCGCCGAGCTGGTCGAGATCACCAACGAGGACCCGCGCCGCGGCATCGGGCACGAGAAGGTCCTGACCAAGCTCGACATCGACCACCAGGCGCGACGCCTGCTGAACGAGGCCGGGCTGGAGCCCGAGTCGGTGCTCGAGCAGGGCCAGATCCAGTTCCTGCGTGCCACCGCCAACCTCTCCACCGGCGGCACCGCGGTCGACATGACCGACGTGGTCCACCCCGACAACCGCGCCATGGCCGAGCGGGCCGCCAAGGCGGTGGGCCTGGACGTGTGCGGCGTCGATTTCCTGACCACGGACATCACCCGCTCCTACAAGGAGACCAAGGGTGCCATCTGCGAGGTCAACGCCGCTCCGGGCTTCCGCATGCACGTGGCGCCCAGCGAGGGCCATCCGCGCGACGTGGCGGGGCCGGTGATCGACATGCTGTTCCCGCCCGGCAGCCCGCGGCGCATCCCGATCGCCGCGATCACCGGGACCAACGGCAAGACGACCACGACCCGCATGACCGCCCACGTGCTGAAGATGGCCGGGCGCCGGGTGGGCTTCACGACCACCGACGGCGTGTACATCGACGGCAAGCTCTCGGTCGAGGGCGATATGACCGGGCCGACGGCGGCGCGCATGGTGCTGCGCGACCCGTCCGTGGACACCGCCGTGCTCGAGACCGCCCGCGGCGGCCTGCTCAAGCGCGGCATGGGCTACCGGCGCTGCAACGTCGGCGCGGTGCTGAACATCGACGCCGACCACCTGGGCCTGCGCGGGATCGAGACTCTCGAGCAGCTCGCGCGCGTCAAGCGGGTGGTGATCGAGGTGGCCAAGGACACGGCCGTGCTCAACGCCGACGACGAGCACTGCCTGCGCATGGCCTCGTTCACCTCCGCCGAGCAGATCTGCTACGTGACCATGAGCCCCACCCATCCGCTGGTGAAGGAGCACATCCGTGCCGGCGGCAGGGCGGTCGTGCTCGAGGAGGGCATGGGCGGCCAGATGATCACGATCTACGACAACGGGGCGCACATCCCGCTCCTGTGGACCCACGAGATCCCGGCCACGATCGACGGCAAGGCGCGCCACAACGTGCAGAACGCGCTGTTCGCCTCGGCCATCACCTTCTCGATGGGCGCGACTCTGGACGACATCCGCATCGGCCTACGCACCTTCGACACGACCTTCGCCGAGGCCCCCGGGCGCATGAACGTCTACGACGACCACCCCTTCAAGGTGATCGTCGACTACGGCCACAACCCGGCCGCGATCGCGGCCATGGTGCACCTGACGGACCAACTGCACGTCAAGGGACGCCGGTTGATCCTGCTGGCGGCTCCCGGAGATCGCCGCGACCAGGACATCGAGCAGATGGCCAGCTCCGTGGCCGGGCACTACGACCACTACATCGTGCGCCGCGACGACAACCCGCGCGGCCGCGGGCCCCTGGAGGTGCCGCACCTGTTGCGCGATTCGCTGCTGGAGAACGGCGTCCCGGAGCAGAAGATCACCGTGATCGAGCGCGAGGTCGCAGCGGTGGACGCGGCCCTCGACATGGCGCGCCCGGACGACCTGCTGCTGGTCTTCGCCGACGCGATCGAGCGCACCTGGCGCCAGGTGACCGAGTTCGAGAGCGTAGGCGAAGTGGAGCTGAAGCCCACAGTCAGCGCGCCCCAGCCAGCCGCGCCCGCGGCGACGGCCTTCGAGATGGAGCTGCCCGGCATCGACGACTTCATCCACGACGAGCGCGGTGTGCTGCTGGCGCCGGTGGAAGAGGATGACGAGTTGGCCGACTGACAGCGGCGCGACCTCGATCACGATGACCTCCCCCACCGTCAGGGACTCCCGGCGCATCACCGGCCTGCACCCCTACACCGACCGGCCGGGGGCGATCCTCGAGCTCGAGATCGCGCCCGAACTCCAGGAGCGCGCGATCGCGGCCTGGCGCGCGGTGGCGGCCGAGGTCGCCGCCGCGGTGGGCTGGCTCGGCACGCCCCTGCACGCCCGCCGCCACCCCGACGGCGTGAGCCTCATCATGGAGGCGCCGATCGACGCGCTCTACGCCGCCTGCGAGGTCAACGAGCTGGCCTGGAGCCTCACGGCCAGGGCCCTGGCCGACGGGGGCGAGGTGGAGCAGGCGGACCTCGAGGGCGAGCTGCTCCGGGTCCAGGGCGAGATCGCCGCCGAGGCTCGCCCGGCGCTGCTGGCCTTGCACGCCGCGGCGCTGGAGCACGGCGCCGCCTTCCTGGTGGACGACGACACCGTCTCCGTGGGCCACGGCGCCGGCTGCCGGCTGTGGCCCGCCGCCGCGCCGCCGGACGTGGCCCAGGTCCCGTGGTCGAAGGTCACGAACGTGCCGACCGCCGTCGTGACCGGGACCAACGGCAAGAGCACCACCGTCCGCATGCTGGCCGCGATCGCCGAGGCCGCGGGCCTGACCGCGGGGGTGTCCTCCACCGACTGGATCCGGGTGGGCGACGAGATCCTCGACGAGGGCGACTACTCCGGTCCCGGGGGCGCGCGCACGGTGCTGCGCGACGCGCGAGTTCAGATCGGGCTGCTCGAGACCGCGCGCGGCGGCATGTTCCGTCGCGGGCTGGGCGTCGAGTCGGCCGATGTGGCCTGCGTGCTCAACGTGGCCGAGGACCACCTGGGCGAGTGGGGTTGCTGGACCGTGCGCGACCTGGCCGAGATCAAGCTGACCGTGGCCAAGGCCGTGGGTCCGGGCGGCCGCGTAGTGCTCAACGCCGACGACGACCTGGTACGCGAGGGCGGGCTCGAGTTGGACCTCCCGCGCACCTGGTTCAGTTGCGGCGGCCTCGGTGCCGTCCCCGACGGCGAGCGCTCGGCCTGCGTGCTCGAGGACGGCGTGCTGGTGCTCTACTCCGGTGACGAGCGCACGGAGATCGCCCGCGTCGACCAGATCCCCTCGACCCTCGGCGGCGCGGCGACTCACAACGTGGCCAACGCCCTGGCGGCCGTCGCCATCGCCGACGGCCTGGACCTGCCCCACGCCGCCATGGCCGAGGGCCTGCACGCGTTCGGCCTGGACCCGGGCGACAACCCCGGCCGACTCAACGTCTTCGGCTTCGGCGGCGTCACCGCCCTGGTCGACTTCGCCCACAACCCCCACGGCCAGCGGGCGATGCTCGAGATGGCCGCGGGCATGGATTCCGACCGACTCTTGGTCCTGCTGGGCCAAGCCGGCGACCGCGACGACGCCTCGGTGACCGAGCTCTGCCGCACCACCTGGGCCGCGCGCCCCGACCGCATCCTGATCAAGTCGATGGAGGTCTACCTGCGCGGCCGCGAGCCCGGCGCCATGACGGCCTTGATCGAGCGCGAGCTACTCGCCGCCGGCGCCCCGCCGGAGGCGATCGCCCAGGGCGGCGAGGAGTTCGACTGCGTGCTCGAGGCCCTCGCCTGGTCGCGACCCGGCGACCTGCTGCTGCTCTTCTCACACGCCGAGCGCGAGCGGACGCTGGAGTACCTGGCCGCGCTGCGACTCGGCGGCTGGAGCCCGGGCCAGCCGCTGCCGGCGGCGCCCTGAGGGGGAGAGGTCGCCGCCGCCGGTTCCAGGGCTGGGGCCTCTCAGCCTTGCAAAAGACGCATGATGATGTAGCTTTTGCAAGCATGTTTGACCGCCGGATACGCCCTCTGCTGACTGGCCTCCTCGCCAACCACAGCGCCGTGGCCCTTCTCGGCCCGCGCCAGGTTGGCAAGACGACCCTGGCGCTCGAACTCGCGGACGAACGGGGGGCCACCTACCTGGACCTCGAGCGAGAGGGCGACCGCGCCAAGCTCGGCGATGCCGACGCCTACCTGGCCTCGACCGCGGGGCGGTTGGTCGTGCTGGACGAGGTCCAGAACGCACCTGAGCTCTTCAGCACCTTGCGCGGCGTCATCGACGATCGTCGGCGACAAGGCAAGAACGACGCCCAGTTCCTGATCCTCGGCTCGGCCTCGCCGGCACTCCTGCGGCAATCGTCGGAGAGCCTCGCCGGCCGGATCATCTATCTCGACCTCGCACCCCTCGACGCCCTCGAGGTCGGGGGCGAGCCTACTGGCACCACCTCCCTGTGGACGCGCGGCGGCTTCCCCCTCAGCTTCCTGGCCGCCGACGACGCCAACAGCTTGCTCTGGCGACAGGGCTTCCTGCGAACCTACCTCGAGCGCGACCTTCCCCAACTCGGCTCGCGCCTGCCGACCGAGGTCCTGCGCCGACTGTGGACCATGCTCGCCCACCTGCAGGGCTCACCGCTCAATACGGCGAAGCTCGCCGCCAACGTGGGCCTGGATGGGAGGACGGTCAATCGCTACCTGTCACTCCTGGTCGACCTCTTGCTCGTCCGAAGTCTGGCGCCGTGGACCGCGAACATCGGCAAGCGTCTGACGCGCTCGCCCAAGCTCTACGTTCGCGACAGCGGGCTCCTGCATGCCCTGTTAGGCATCGCCGACACCGAGACATTGCTGGGTCATCCTGTCGTCGGCGCCAGCTGGGAGGGCTTCGTGATCGAGAACCTCATCGCCGCAGCGCCGCTCTTCAGCCAGTTCCACTTCTTCCGCACCTCCGCCGGCGCGGAGATCGACCTGCTCATCACCCTCCCCGACCACCGCCGCTGGGCCTTCGAGATCAAGCGCGGCGCGAACCCGCGCCCCTCGCGGGGCTTCTACCAGGCCTGCGACGACGTGCAAGCCGACGCCCGCTTCGTCGTTTATCCCGGTGAAGAGCGCTTTCCCTTGGGGTCGGGCACCGAGGCGTTGGCGCTGGCTGCGGCGATGACTCTCGTCTCCACAGGTTGAGCACCCTCCGTGGCGGCCGCTTGAACCACTCGCCGCCATAGGAACGAGCGCCCGCTCGAGCATGGACGGAACGGCTGTCGCCCCCCGCCAAGTCGCTCGATCTGGATTGAGGGCTCGGCAAGGCCCCGCGCATCTCAGTCCCGCCCCAGGACGACATCGCAGGAGCTTGACGCCGAGACGGCGACCTTCTTGATCCACAGCCCCTGCTCGGTGCCGCTCGGACGCTGATCCGCATGCGGCACGACTGGATCGGGGCCTCGGTGCCGAGGGCCCGGCCTGCCGCTGGAGTTGGTCGCGCAGGTCGACGAGGACCTGCTGTAGATCTGGCGAGTCCGGCTGCGAGCACTCACCGGTCAGACCGTCGATGTCGAGGTCCACGACACCGGGACAGCGCGGCTCCTCATGCAGGAACTCGAGGCCCCAGTAGGCCTTGCTCGGCTGCGGGGCGCCGCGACGTTGGGCAGGCGTGCCAACAAGTTGTGCTCCAGGTTCTTGACGGCGCCGCGCGTCATGACGGTTGCGTTTCTAGCGCGCTCACCCCCCCCGATGCTCGTCCTGGCGGTGGCGGTAGTGTTGGAAGTCGCGCAGGAGGCTGAAGGCGCTCGGGCGGCGCTCGCCGGCCTCGTGGTTGGCGGCGGCGATCTCGAAGCAGAGTCTCCACTGGGCGAAGAGGACGCGGTAGCCCTCGAGGACCGAGTGCTTGGGGTCGTAGATGTGGGTCATCTCGCTGGTCACGCCGTTGAGTTCGATGATGCGGAGTTCGCGGCCTTCGGAGAGGGCCTGGGCGCTTGGTACGCGCAGGTCGAAGCGGCCGAAGTAGAAGCCGTCGAAGGCCTTCGCGATGCGGTCGACCTCGGCCTCGAGGGCCGGTGTGAGCAGGCGCGCGCCGTCGAGGAAGATCGCGCCGCGGGCGTGGGTGCCGAGGTCGCCGAGGGCCACCACTTCGCCGGCAGCGATCACGTCGTCGACGCGCTCGGCGTTCTTGTCGAGGTAGTAGCGGGCCATGCAGACGGCGCGCTCGTCGGCCAGGATCAGGTGCTCGAGGGTGTGCTCGCCGTCGCCGGTGACGGTGGCGAGCTGCTTCTCGGTGATCGAGAGCACGCGGCCGGTGGGCTCGCCGGGGCGGCGGGCGTAGAACACGCCGAACTCGGGGCCGTCCAGGCACTGCTGCGCGATCAGGTCCAGGTTGGTGGCCTCGAGGTAGGCGAGCACCTCGGCCTCGTCCGCGGTCACGAGTACGCCGGAGCCGCGCTGGCCCACGTCGGGCTTGATCACCAGGGGGTACCCGAGACCGCGCTCCGCCATCAGGCCGCGCACGCGCGCGAGTCGCTCCCCCGCCGACTCGGCGCCGGGCAAGAGGGTCCAGGCCGGGATCGGATCCCCGGCCGCCTCGAGCTTGGCCAGGATCTGCGCCTTGGACTCGCCCACGAAGCCGCCGCCGGGGATGCCCGGGTTCGCGGAGGTGAAGGCCGTCAGCGAGCCCGCGCGCAGGCCGCGCCAGATCACGTACAGCACCACCGGCGGGTAGAAGAACCAGGGCGGCCAGAACTCCCAGCGCAGCTTGCGGCGCACCGACCCCACCAAGAGCCTGCGTCCGCGCCAGGTGGTGGCGGGGATCAGGACCTTGACCAACAAGAGCCCGACCAGAAGCGTCCCCACCAGAGCCATCGGCAGGGCGTGCTCGAAGACCGCCAGGTTCTCCTCGAGGCTGCCGCCGATCAGGCTCGAGAGCCAGACCAGGATCGGCGTCCACACGCCCGCGGCGATCGCGAAGTAGAGGGCGAACAGGAAGAAGTTCGCGCGCAGGGCGCCGGCCGCGAAGTACGTCGGCAGGCGCATGCCCGGCATGAAGCGGGTCAGGAAGATCGCCGGCAGGCCGCGGTGCTCGAACCAGGTGCCGGCGCGGGTCACAACGCGCTCGGTCAGGACCCACTTGAGCGGCGCGCGGTGCAGGGCGCGCGAGCCGAACAGGCGGCCGGCTCCGAACAGCAGCATGTCGCCGAACAGGATCCCGGCCCAGCAGGCGGCGGCGGCGGGCAGCAGTTCGATGCGACCCTGGGCCACCATCGCCCCGGCGGCGATGCAGGTCAGGTCCTCGGAGACCAGGGTCGCCAGGGCGATCAGCACGCAGGCCAGGATCAGCCCCATGCCCTGGATCGGCGCCTCGGCAGGGTCGAACGGGCGCTCGGCCGCTGCCACGCGCGCGGGGTCGGCGTGGGCGCGGTCCGTGGCCCGACCGGCCTCGACCCGCTCCACGAAGTCGGCCACGATCGGCGCGACCAGGGGCGCGTCCATGAAGGGCAACAGGTGCCCGCGGATCGCCGGGGGCGGGCCGGCGGCCGCCGGGTCGTCGGCCCCCGGCTGGACGATCCGCAGCTCGGCCTGGGGCACGATGCGCGCGTGCTCCCGGGCCGCGGCGATCGGGACCAGCGGATCGCTCTCGGCGTGGATCACCAGGAGCGGCACCTCGAGCCGCTCCAGGACCCCGCGCAGGGGCCGCTGGTCCGAGTCGTAGAAGTTGCGCGCGTAGGGGACGCCGAAGAAGGCCCCGTCGTAGGCGCCGAAGTGCGGCACGCCCTCGCGCACGAGGGTCAGCGCGCCCAGGAGCAGGCCGTGGATCGCGTGGTTGACCGAGTACTGCCCGAGCAGCTCCAGCTCCTGCACGCCGATCCCCGCCAGCAGGGTGACCGACTTCGCGCGGGGACCGAGCTCGGCCGCCGACTCCAGCGCGACGCCGCCGCCCATGGAGTAGCCCAGCAGGTGCACGGACTCCAAGCCCAACTGGTCGAGGAGCTGCACCACGTAGTCCGCGTGGGCGACGAGCGAGTAGTCGGGCAGGTCGAGGCCGGACTTGCCGAAGCCCGGCAGGTCGACGGTGATCACGCGCAGGTGCTCCGACAGGATCGGCAGCATCTCGCGGAAGTCACCCAGGCTGCCCGGGCTGCCGTGCAGACAGACCAGCGCCGGCGCACCTTCGCGCGGGCCGTGGTCCTCGTAGACGACGCGCGTCGTGGCAGCCAGTCGCCGCTGACCTTCGACCTCGTGCAGCTCGGTCGCGTGTTGGGCCGGCCCGAGCTTCGGCACCGACTCCGCGCGCACCGCGCGCACGACGTGCGAGGCCAGGAGCAGGATCGCGTAGATCCCGGCCAGGACGACCAGTCCCCGACGTACGCGACCGCGAGAGCGCTGGCTCATGGCCGCAGCGGCAACTGCTCGGAGACGATCGGTCCGCCGGCGGACGGCCGTCCGCTGTGGTAGTGCATCTGGACGGCGTCTGCGGAGACGACCACGCGCGTGTGGCTGACGGTCCAGGCGTCGTCGCGCGTCATCGAGACGGCGTAGGGCCCGGGCTCGGGACGCTCGCTGGCGTGGAACTGTTCGAGCATCCGCGGGCTGACGCCGCCCAGCTCGGACTGCAGCTCTTCGAAGGTCCGTTGCCGCGCGCGCTCGACGCCGGGGTAGTCGAAGCCCGACGAGATCAGCGGCGCGCGCACCGCGTCGCCAGCGAGCAGCTCCAGGGAGCGGGTGTCCCAGGCACCGAGGCGCGGATCGCCGCCGGGCTCGAGGCCGATCAGCCGAAAACCACGCACCGCGCTCAGATCCATGGCCTGCAGGGCGTCGAAGGCCTCGTCCAAGCTGCTCGCATCGATCAGATCTTGAACGACCAACCCGCGCGAGCGCGGCTGGATCCCCGCCGGCAGGGGCGCCGCCTGGTAGTGGTTCAGCAGGCACAGGGCCACGCCGCACTCGTTGGCGGCGATCCACGTGCCGCCCCCCTGTTCATCGACCGGCGCCAGGAAGCGCAGCCCGCTCGGGGTGTGCTGCAGCCGCGGCGGATGAGCGGGCGGCCTGGTGCGTAGCTCGTCCCGGTTGGTGAAGAGCTCGAAGCCGCCTACTGATCCGACCCAGGTGACGGTGCACACGAGGTGCGAGTCTCCCAGTACTCGAGGGTCGAGGGCGCGACGCCGAAGCCCGAGCCACAGTCGAAGCCCTGCACCTTCAGGATCATGGCGATCAGGGCGTAGTGGTGGATCGTGTGGCTGAGCAGGAAGCGCAGCTCGCGCATCACCGTCGACCGCGACCACGGATCCGGCGCACCGGGGCTGTGGTCCTCGTCCATCTTCACGACCAGTTCATCGTCGCGGCCGACGATCTCGCACAGGCGTTCGATCGTGCCGCGCAGCTCCGTGCCGGCGTAGGCCAACTCGGTCTCGAAGCGGGGATCGCGCGCGCGCAGGTCGTAGTCGACGCGGCCGGACTCCAGGCCGCCGAGGAAGCAGCGGTAGTAGTCGTGGATGTGACGGAAGTGTCCGCCGACGCCGCTCTGGGTCAGACCGTCGGGCACCGCCGTATACAGCGCCGCCAGGGAGCGGCCGTCGGCGGAGGTTCCACCCAGGCGCTCGAAGACCTCGAGCCCTTGCTCCAACACCACCACGTTCTGGGCGGCGAGGAGGGTCTCGCGTCGTTCGGGGGAGGCACTCATGCCACCGGAACGAACTGTGCTTGCACGGCTTGCCATAGGCGCTGGGCCAGGACTTTCCTGTCTCGATCGATGAAGCGCTCGCTGCCGAAGCGGATCTCCGCGTCGACGTACGGGAGCTTCAAGAGGCGGATCAGATGGTCGGCGAAGGTCATGTCCCCCCACCAGCAGACGGACTGGCTGGCAGCAGGATGCCCTTCCGGGGTGCGGTAGCTCAAGGCTGCATAAGCAACAGGAGCCTGTCCCTCGGCCGCGGGCGCAAGTAGTGAAGCGCGAAAGGGTAACACCTCGGCGCCCCGGCTGCTGGTGCCTTCGGGGAAGAGCACGACGGCCCGACCGGCCTCCAGCTCGGCGCCCAGGAGGGCCGCCACGGCCGGCAGGCTGCGCTTGTCCCCCCGCTGAACGAACAGGACCCCGACGGCCCGCGCCATCCAACCGATCCCGGGCCAACTGGCCACTTCCGCCTTGGAGAGGAAGATCAGGGGCCGCTGGGAGGCCAGGACCAGGATGTCCACGTAGGAGAGGTGGTTGGAGACGATCAGGCAGCCCCCGGTCGGGATCTCTCCCACCCGGCGGACACGTATGCCGAGGGCCACGACCAGGGCGCTCCCCCACCAGTGCACGCAGCGGTCCCGCCAGGCCCGGCGCAGCCCCAGGGCCCAGGCGCAGGGCGCGACCAACGTCCAGACCACGAACTGGCTCAGCGTGATCAGGACCAGGGCCGATCCACGCAGGATCAGCCGGCCGGTGGCGGCGGGCCCGGAGTCGATCTCAGCCCTCGAAGATCAGGCGCCGGAAGCGGGGCTCGACGGTCCTCGTGTCCAACAGGACCAGGAAGTCGATCGTCCCGAACTCGTGGTCCACGGCCGGCGGGCCACAGGCCAGGACCCCGTAGCGCAGGTACGCGCCAAAGAGGTTCGGGGGTTCGAAGGCGGCGACCTCGGCCTCGGTGGCCGGCTCGCCGAAGCAGCCGTGACCCTCGACCGGCTCGACCCGGACGTCAGGGTGCAGCTTCCCGCGCCCCTCGAGCCAACGGGCGGCGATCAAGCCCAGACGCGGATCGGTGCCGGTCAGGGAGCAGCAGCCGAAGAAGTGGTGCTTGCCGGTGGCCTGGGCGTAGCGCGCGACGCCGCGCCAGAGGGTGAACAGGGCGTGCCCCATGCGGTGCTCGCGCAGGATGCAGGCGCGGCCCAGCTCGACGCTGTCCTCGAGGCGCTCTTCACCGATCCCGGAGAGGTCGAACTCGCCGGCGCAGTAGAACCCCGACCCGGCGCGGGCCATCGCGGCGGTCTGGAGGCGATAGGTACCGACGATCGCGCCGCTGGTCTTCTCGACGAGTAGCAGGTGGTCGCAGTGCTCGTCGTACACGTCCGCGTCGAGCATCGACGAACTGGACGTCGACAGGCCCTCACCCAGCTCGACGTTGAAGACCTCGTAGCGCACCCGCTGTGCCTCGAGCACTTCCTCCACGGTGCGCGCCACGCGCACGGAGTAGTAGCGCTCCACCAGCTCGAACTCGACCGCCGGCGGACGGCGCAGGCCATGTTCGGGTCCAGGCACGGCGTTGGGCGTCGCAGTCGCGTCGTCGGATCGGATAGGGGTGGCCATCATGGCGGGGGCTCGGGGCGTCCGAGCGGGCGATCGTGCAAGCGGTCGATCGCCGAGCGAGGCTACGGTCGTGTCGAGAATCGAGGCGACAGGATAGTGACGCGGGACGCCGTGCCTAGATCAGGCCCGGCTAGGGATTTGCGCGTTTTCGGTAAGGATGGGACCGAAGCCCCGGTCCAGTCCGCGGGCGGAGGGCACCCACCTGGGCGCTCGCGCCCCACGGAAACAACGGCCAGGGGCCTCGGGCGGCGAGCCGCGGCCGGCCGGGCCCTACGTCGGTCGTGTAGGGCTATTCCCGTCGTCGGGGCAGCACCCGACCACCGATCCGGGTCGGACTCCCCGCCCACGGCCGAACGCCGGCGGGGCCTACGGCCAAGGACCAGCTCCCGAAAAGGTCGGGGAACGACTCCTGGCGAAGGACCGGACTCAGAGCCGGTCCAGGCCCAGCACCATCTGGGCCACCGTGCGGACCGCCATCCCGTTGCCCCCGCGCGGGGTGCCGGGCTTGCCGCGGTCTTCCCAGGCGTAGAGGTCGATGTGCGCCCAGGGCGTGTCCTTGGCGAAGCGCTTGAGGAACAGGGCGGCGGTGATGGCGCCGCCGCGGCGGTCGCTGCCGGAGTTGTTGACGTCGGCGAAGGGCGTGTCGATCCAGGCCTCGTAGGCGTCCACGAGGGGCATGCGCCACAGATCCTCGTCGTGGCGGCGGGAGCGCTCCAGGAGGTCGGCCACCAGGGCCTCGTCCGTGCCGAACAGGGCCGGCACGTCGGGGCCCAGGGCGACCCGCGCCGCGCCGGTCAGGGTGGCGACGTCGAGCAGGCGCGGCGCGCCCAGCTTGCGCGCGGCGATCAGTCCGTCCGCCAGCAGCAGTCGGCCCTCGGCGTCGGTGTTGCCAATCTCCACACTGGTGCCGTCTGCCGCCCGCAGCACGTCGCCCGGGCGCATGGCGCCGGGGCCGATGGCGTTCTCGGCCGAGGGCAGGATGGCTACGAACGGGAGCTCGCAGCCCAGCCGCCCGATCGTCTCCAGGGCACCGATGACCGTGCCTGCGCCGCCCATGTCCTTCCGCATGAGCTGCATCGAGCCGCCGGTCTTGAGGTCGAGTCCCCCGGTGTCGAAGGCCACTCCCTTGCCGATGATGCCCAAGAGCGGCGTCGCGCCGACGGGTCCGTTCTCGACGATCGTCACCGTGGAGGGCCGGTCGGCCGCCTTGCCCACGTGGTGGGTCAGGTTGAAGCCCTGCTCGAGTAGCTCGCCGCCGGTGTAGACCGTGGTCCGCATGCCGTAGCAGTGGGCGACCTCGCAGGCGGCGGCGGAGATCTCGCCCGGACCCAGGTCGGCCGCGGGCGTGTTGACCAGGTCCCGCGTCAGCACCATGCCCTCGGCGTGGGCCACGGCCTGGGCCAGGGCGGCGCCCGCCTCGGGTCGATCCGTCACCAGGTTGCAAGGGCCCGGATGCTCGACCCCGTTCTTCGTGCTGGCGGTGAAACGGTAGGGCCCCAGCAAGAGCCCCTCGGCCGCGGCCAGGATCAGATCGGCCGCGCTGCTGCCCTCGCGATCAGCCGCGGGCACCACCAACGACCACTCGACCCCGCCGCCCTCGGGCAGGAACCCGTGGGCGCTCGCCGCGGCCTCGCGCAGGGCCACCGAGCGGGTCTCGTCCCCGAGCCCGACAACGATCACGAGCCGCCCGTCGGAGATCGGCGCGGACAACTGGGTGCCGCGCTGGGCCTTGAAGCGCGTGAGCTCGGAGAGCCCGCGCAGGATCGCGTGGTCGCCGCCGTTCAAGAGGCCGTGGCCATTCTCCAGCAGCCCGGTCCACTGGGAACGGGCCAGAGGCAGGACGAGGATGCGACCAGCGGGGGCAGCGCTGACGCGGACGGTGTGGGAGATGCGGTCAGTCATGGCGGGGCGATCAGTGATACGGAGCGGGGTGCGCGGGCGCCAGCCTCAGCGGGCGGCGGCCGTCAACTCTTCGAGAGCTGCTTGGGCCCCGCGGAACAGGCTGTCCCCGTCCCCGAGCAGCACCGCATCGAAGGGGCCCGGCAACTGCGCTACCTCGCGCAGGGCCCGGGCCCCGTCGCTCAGCTTCGGCTCCGGCAAGAGGCGCAGGCGCCCGGACTCGTGGGATCGCACCAGGTCTCCGAAGACCACGGCGCGCAGGGGCTCGAGCACGAAGGCCGCCTCGACCTCCGACTTGCCGCCGTGGAGCAGGTGCACGTCGATCACCTGGCCCAGGTCGCCGGGGAGTCCGTCGCGACCCTCGAACCAGTGGCTGACCTTGTCCGCGGCCTCGCCGAAGCGACCCCGCTCACCCGCCGGAGCCGCGATCTGCGCCCCGAACCGCTGCGCCAGCTCCGGCGCCGCGCGCAGGTGGTCGAAGCCCGTGAGCAGGATCCAGTCGATCGACCCCGTGCCCTGCGCGAACGCCAGCTGGGACTCGTCCAGGGACATCGGATCGATCAGCACCCCGCCGCCGCTGCGGGCCCAGAGGAACCCGTTGAAGTCGATGCGGCGATCCGGCTGGTACACGCCGGAGTAGTAGAGGTCGGGGAGGACGGTGCTCTTCATGCGCGAGAGGTTACCCGCGCGCGACCGCCTGTCAGCCCTTCTCGGCCACCCTCGCGCTCGCGTCGGGCACCGTCGGGTCCGGCACCCTCTGTTCCGGCGAGGCCAGCTCCAGGCTGTCCTCCTCGTACATGCCCTTCAGATCGTCCGTGCGGGTGCCGACCCACAGGGGCTCGCCGGCCAGGTAGGCGGCGCGTCCGATCATGTGGGCCGCGACTGGCGCGGTCAGCAGCATGAACAGCATCGTCGCCACCGCGCGGGTGGAGGTGCCCATGTCGCCGAAGTGCACGGCCCCCGCCGCCAGCATCAGCACCACGCCCAGGGTCGCGGCCTTGGACGTCGCGGACATCCGCAGGTAGGTGTCCTGCAGCCGGATCGCCCCGATCGCGCCGATCAGCATCAGCGCGGCCCCGGGCACCAGCAGCACCACCGTCAGGACTTCGGACCAGGCCATGCGCGGATCTCCAAGTAGCGGGCGAAACCGATGGTGCCGATGAACGAGACCAGGGCCAGGACCAGGGCCACGTCCATCATGATCGGCTTCTCGTCGTAGATCGCCAGGGACACGATCAGTCCCAGAAGCAGCGATGTCAGCAAGTCGAGGGCCACCACCCGATCGGGCAACTGGGGTCCACGCAACAGGCGCACGAACGCCAGCACGATGGCCAGGCAGAGCATGGGCAGCACGCCCAATCGAATCAGCGTCTCGAGCGTCATGCGAACACCCCCAAAACCCGTTTCTCGAAGCCAGCCTTGATCTCCTGCCGCATGGCTTCGGGATCGGGGCAGTCGGCGCAGTGGACGTAGAGCGTCTTGCGGTCGGTGGAAACGTCGAGACTCAGCGTTCCGGGCGTGAGGGTGATCAGGTTGGCGAGGGTCACGATCTCGTCCGCGTCGTCGACGTCGAGGTGCACGGCGATGATCGCCGGCTGCAGCTTCGACGGATCCCCCAGGACCGCCCGCGCGATCTTCAGGTTGGCCACCACCAGCTCCCAGAAGAAGTAGAGGGCCAGCCCGATGAACTGCGGAGTCTTCTTGACGAAGCGCCAGGACAGGGTGCGGTCGGTGCTAACCAACCGCATCGACAGGAAGCCGATCATGGCGCCGAAGCCGAAGTTGACCAGCGTCGGCTCGCCCGTGAACAGCACCCACGCGAAGGCGATGAAGAGGGTGTCGAGCAGCATCTCAGTTGCCCTCCCCCAGCACCGCTTGGACGTAGACCTGCGGATTGAGTAGTTGGTCCGCGGCGGCCTCGGCGTAGTCGAACACGGGACCGGCCGCGAGGGCGTAGGCCAACAGCAGGCCGCTCAGGCCGGCGGCGGGCACCATCATCCAGCGCGCGTCCTTCTCCCGTTCCGCCAGGTCGGTCGGCTCGAGATCGGGCGGCGGCGCGTCGCGCCAGATCCCACCGGACCAGATCCGGATGGACGAGAAGAGAGTCAAGAAGGCGGCGAGCACGACTGCTGCCACGAGCACACCCTCACCGGTCTCGATCGTCGAGCGCAGGAGCGCGAGCTTGGGCCAGAAACCCGGCAGGGGCGGCACCCCGGCCAGGGTCAACAGGCTGATCAGGAACAGGATCGAGAAGAAGGGCTTGGTCTTCCAGAAGCCCCCCAGCTTGTCGAGGTTGCCGGAGCCGCGCAGCTTGTCGGCGACGCCTCCGAGCATGAACAGGTTGCACTTCAAGATCACGTCCTGCGCCAGGTAGAAGACCACGGCGGCGATCGCCAGGGGCGTGCCGAGGGCGATGCCCAGGGCCATGAAGCCGACCGTCGACATGATCTGGAAGGCGAAGACGCGCCGGATGTCCTTCTGCGACAGGGCGGCCAGGGCGCCGAAGACCATCGATGCGGCGGCCAGGATGCCAATGACGGTGTGGGTGAAGTCCGGGTCGCCCACGAACAGCATCGTGAACACTCGCAGCAGCGCGTAGACCCCGACCTTGGTCAACAGGCCGGCGAAGATCGCCGAGACCGCAAAGGGCGGGGTGTGGTACGAGGCCGGCAACCAGAAGGCGAAGGGGAACAGGGCCGCCTTCAAGCCGAAGGCCACCAGGAACAGCATCGCCAGGGAGTTGATCACCTCGCGGTTCTCGTACTGGGCGATCCGCACCGACAGGTCGGCCATGTTCAGCGTCCCGACGGCGCCGTAGAGCAGGCCGGTCGCGGTCAGGAAGATGGCCGACGAGATCAGGTTCAGGATCACGTACTTGACGCCGCCCTCGAGCTGCGCGCGCTCGCCACCCAGGCACAAGAGCACGAAGGAGGCCATCAACATGACCTCGAAGCAGACGTACAGGTTGAACAGGTCGCCGGTCAGGAACGAGCCACTGATACCGAGCAGCAGCACGTGCAAAAGCGGGTAGAAGTGGAAGCGCTCACGGCGCTCCCCCACCGACCAACCGGCGTAGGCGGTCACCGCCAGGCCCGCGATCGCGCTCAGGAGCAACATCATCGCGCTGAGCCGGTCGGCCACGAGTGTGATCCCGTAGGGCGCCGGCCAGGCGCCGGCCTGGATCACCAGGATGCCCTCGCTGCGGACCGCGTCGAACAGGGCCAAGGTGGCGATCGTCAACGCCACCATGCCGAACAGCGAAAGACTGCGTTGCAACCGAATCCGACGCGAGGCGAGCAGGCAGAAGCCGGCAGTCACCAGCGGGATCACGATCGGCAGTACGAGCAGGTTTTCCATCGCGATTCAGCTCCCCACGGCCGTGCCGGGCAGCGCCGCAGGCGCCACGGAATCCAATTCCTCGTGGGAGACCAGTTCCTGGGCGTCGCGCCTGGTCGGCGGCTCGGTCAGGTCGGGGTCACGCATGGCGTCGACGTCGTCGACGCCCATGCGGTCGTAGACCGACTTGGCCAGGGCCAGGGTGAAGGCCTGCAGGCCGAAGCCGATCACGATCGCCGTCAACACCAGGGCCTGGGGCAGGGGGTCCGCGTAGGGCTGGAGCAACTGCTCGGCGCCCTCGGGCACGATCGGGATCTTGACGTCCACGTCGACCCGCCGCGGGTTGCCAGCCGCCAAGATCATCAGGTTCGCGCCGTGGGCGAAGATCGCCAGGCCGAGGATGATCTTGATCAGGCTGCGGCGCAGCATCAGATAGAAACCGGCGGCGTAGAGCCCGCCGATCAACATTGCCAACCAAGTGACCAAGAGGCTCAGTCCTCCTCGGTGAGCAGGGTGAAGACGACCGTCAGCGTGAAGCCCACGACGACGAAGAAGACGCCGATGTCGAACAGCATCGGCGTGCCCAGCTTGCCGATCACCGGCAGCTTGATCCCCGGCCAGACGCCCTCGAAGAACGACCCGCCGGAGAGCAGGCCGATCAGGCCGGCCGACAGGGCCACCAGCAGGCCGAAGCCCATCACGCGGCGCGGCTCGATGCGCAGGGTCTGACGCGCCACGTCGACGCTGTCGGAGATGGCCAGGAGCGCGAAGGCGGTCGAGGCGATCAATCCGCCCACGAAGCCTCCGCCGGGCGCGTTGTGGCCGCGCAAGAGCAGGAAGACGGAGAAGACGATCAACACCGGCATCATCAGCCGGGTCGCCCTCGAGAGGATCACGGACTCCATCTCAGGCCACCTTGCCATTCTTCTTCTCCTTGTCGAGGTTCAGCCGCATCAGACCGAAGACACCGAGCGCGGCCACGGCCAGCACCGTGATTTCGCCCATCGTGTCCAGCCCGCGGAAGTCGACCAGGATCACGTTGACCACGTTGTGCCCCTTGCCCTCGCTCAGGCTGTGCTCGGCGAAGTAGGGCGACAGGGCGCTCTCTCCGCCCTCGGTGGCGATGCCCCAGACCAGCGAGGTGAAGAAGGCGCCGACCATCAAGCTCAAGACGAGGTCGCGGCGACGTTCCGCCAGTGAGGTGAAGTGCTCGAAGCGCGGGAGGCGGTGCAGGATGAAGACGAACAGCAAGACCGAGAGGGTCTCGATGGCCAACTGCGTCATGGCCAGGTCGGGCCCGCCCATGATCATGAAGTTGATCGCGACGCCGATCCCGATCAGGCCCAAGGCGACCACCGCCGCCAGGCGCGAGTCTGTCCCCGTCGCGAACAGGGTCGCCATCAACATGGCCATCACGATCAGACCCTCGTAGAGCCTGATGTCGAGCACGGCCAAGGGCGGCAGGGGCGCGCGGTCGGAGAACAGCGGGTAGCCGGCCAGCACGATCGTGGCGAGCAGCACCACGAAGATGTAGCTACGCAGGTAACCGTTCTGGATGAAGCGCGTGAGGACGCCGGAGAAGGACTTGAGCCCGATCACCGACAGGCGGTAGACCGCCTCCGGCCCGAAGCGCGCCAGCCCTCCGACCGGCGCGACCGCGGCGAGCAGGGCGTCCCGGCGCCAAACCAGCAGCACTCCGGTGGCAATGGTCACGAGCTTCAAGAGCGTCCCGCTGCCGTGCTCGCCGTGCTCGGCCCCGTGGTCGGCGTCGGCGTGGGCTTGATCGGCAGCGCCCTCGAGGGCACCGGCAGAAGCGGGCTCGGCCGCGTGGGACGTGCTGGCCAGCCCGAGCGAGGTCTCCTCGTGCAGCTCGCTCGGGCTGGCCCCCGCGACCCGCGCGGCGGCGTCCACGAGCGGTCGGAAGGTCGTCCCCGCGACCGGTCCGAGCAGCAGGGCCAAGGTCGCGAGTAGACCGGCCCCCAGCCACAGCGAGATCGGCGCCTCGTGGGGCTGCTTGGGCGTCTCGCGCCCCGCTCGCCAGAAGGGCAGCACGGCCAGCATGACCGCCACCGAGGTGGTCACGATGCCCGTGGCCAGGGCCGTCCAGTAGATGTAGCCGGCCGCCGCCGTCGCCTCGCCCTCGGCCGCGTGGACCAACTGCTTGGCGTAGGCCCCCAAGAGGGGCGGCACCGCGGCCATCGACAGGGCGGCCATGGCCGCGATCGCGGCCGTGATCGGCATGGTGCGGCGCAGGCCACCGAGTGAGCTCAGCTCGCGCGTGCCGGTCTCGTGGTCGATGATCCCGGCCACGTGGAACAGGGGGCCCTTGTAGAGCGCGTGCACCACGACGTAGGCCATGGCAGCGACCAGAGCCGCTGAGGTGCCGATGCCGATCAGCATCGTCAGCATGCCGAGGGCACTGACCGTGGTGTAGGCCAGGATCTTCTTGAGATCGCGCTGGGGGAAGGCCATCACGGCGCCGAGCAACATCGTGGTCGCGCCGACCACGCCCAGGGTCGTGTGCCAGGCCTCGGTCCCACCGAGCACCGGCTGCATCCGCGCCAGCAGGTAGACCCCGGCCTTGACCATCGTGGCCGAGTGTAGGAAGGCGCTGACAGGCGTCGGCGCCGCCATCGCGCCCGGAAGCCAGAAGTGGAAGGGGAACTGGGCCGACTTGGTGAAGGCGCCGACCAGCACCATGGCCAGCACGACGCCGTACAGGGGCGAGCCCTGGACCGAGCCCGCCGCCGCCGACATGGCCGACATCTGCGTCGTGCCAGCGATCCAGGACAGCATCGTCAGCCCCACCAGCAACACCAGCCCACCGAGCCCGGTGACCAAGAGCGCCTGCAGGGCCGCGCGGCGCGCCTGGAACTTGTGGTTGTCGTAGCCGATCAGCAGGTACGAGGTGATGCCGGTCAGCTCCCAGGCCACGAAGAGCGTGATCACGTCGTCCGCCAGGACCACGCCGAGCATGGCCAGCATGAAGGCCAGGAGGGTCGCGTTCAGGCGCCCGAGCCGCTGGTCGTCGCCGATGTAGGCGGCGGCGTAGATCATCGTGGCCACGCCCATGGCCGTGATCAGCAGGCCGAAGACCATGGACAGGCCGTCGAGCCGCAGGTCGAGCGACACGTCCAGGGCGGGGACCCAGGAGACGGTGGCGTCGAAGGTCTCCCCGTCGATCACCGCGGGCAGGCGTGAGACCAGGTAGGCGAGGGCCGCGCCGGGCGCCAGAGCCAGGATCCAGCCACAGCGCCGCCCAGCCCATCGAGTGAGCGATGGGGCCAGGAACGCGGCGAGGGCCAGGGTCGCGAGGATCGCGAACATCAGGTGAGGGACGGGGAGCTGGGGTTGGGGGCGGAGGCAGGCCGCAGGGAGCGCGGAACCCCTTCGACATCGATCATCGCCCGTCGTCGGAAGAGGTCGAGGTGCACTAACTCCGGATCCATCCCGAGTCTAGGACCCGCGGGGACCCCGATCGATGGCTTGCACCCGAGTCGGCCGACACCTTGCCAGGCCGTGTACCTGTTCGAGTCCCGCAAGAGGGCACAACTCCCTCGGCCGACCGGTCGAAGAGAGGGGAGCCTCCGTCGACGGTCGCCAGCTTGAAGAGACTCCTCC
Organism: Engelhardtia mirabilis; assembly: GCA_007751255.1. Taxonomy (GTDB): domain Bacteria; phylum Planctomycetota; class UBA1135; order UBA1135; genus Engelhardtia; species Engelhardtia mirabilis. Next base: position 838,745 of record CP036296.1, on the reverse strand, counting down.
TGAAGATCGTGCTCACGGCACTGACCGGCGCCACGATCCTGATCCCCTCGCTGAGGGGCTTCTACCTGCTTCACAACAGTGGAGAGCGGGCGACGGACCACGGGCACCAGTTTCTGATGGCCCTGTCCGGAGATCTGGACCGCTTCGCCGCCGACCACGGCGGCCGCTTCCCGAAGGACCTCAACGCCCTGCCGTTGGCCCACGAGGATCGCAGCGGGATCGGAGTCGAGAACATCTGGGGCGGGGTTCTGCGAGCACCTCTGTTGGAGATGCTGACCGCCGCGCGCAACGTCCGCTCCGGTCGCCTGCTCGACCCCTGGGGGCGCCCCTGGCAGTACCGCTCGGACGTGTCGGGCGAGACCGTGCGGGTGGAGAGCCTCGGAGCCGACGGCAAGGCCGGGGGCAGCGGCGAGGACGCCGACCTGATCCTCACCAAGCGCGAGGACGAGACGGCCCTGTCGACGCTCGGACACGAGCCGCTCTGGTAGGCCAGTCCTCCCCCGGCGAACTGCGGCGCGGCGGGCCGGCTAACATGCTCGGCGATGCTGCGCGCCTGCCTCCTGACCACCGCCCTCGCCGCGGGTCTGTGCCTCACCGGCTGTGAGGCCGATGAGCCCCCGGTGCCCAACCTGCTGTTGATCTCGGTCGACACCCTGCGCGCCGACGCCCTGGAGCCCTACGGGTACGGGCGTCCCACGAGCCCCAACCTGGCGCGGCTGGCCGAGACCTCCGTGGTCTTCGAGCAGGCCCACGCGACCTCCTCCTGGACCCTGCCGACCCTCGCCACGGTGATGACCGGCGAGCTGCCGTCGACGACCCACACCCACACCTTCGCGAGCTCCCTGCCCCTGGGTTTCGACACCCTCGCCGAGCGCCTGCGCGCGGCCGGCTTCGACACCGCCGCCGTCGCCAGCCACACCTTCCTCGGGGTCAAGTACGGCCTGCACCAGGGCTTCACCCACTTCGACGACGACCTGGTCAACTTCATCGCCGACTCCCACAACGCGATCACCTCGGACCAGGTCACCGCCAAGGCCCGCGCGTTCATCGAGGCCAAGGTCGCGGCCGACAGGTTCGACGACGGGCCGTGGTTCCTGTGGGCCCACTACTTCGACCCCCACGACAGCTACCTGGCCCACGAGGGCTTCAGCGAGCCCTTCGGCACCGAGACCGATCGCGACCTCTACGACGGTGAGATCGCCTTCACCGACCACCACATCGGCGCGCTGCTGAGTTGCCTCGACGAGCTGGGCCTGGCGAACGAGACCGTGGTGGTCTTCGTGGCCGACCACGGCGAGGAGTGGCGCGACCACGGCAGCCACGGCCACGGCCAGACCCTCTACGAGGAGGTCGTGCGCGTCCCCTTGACCCTGCGCGTTCCGGGCTACGCGCCCCGCCGCGTGACCGAGCCGATCAGCACCCTGGACCTGTTCCCCACGCTGCTGGAGCTGTGCGGCGTGGCGATCCCCAAGGACCTGCCCGGCCGCAGCCTGGTTCCGATCCTCGCGGGCGGCGCTGGTCCCGATCGCGCCCTGGTCTCGGAGCTGCGGCTGGGCGTCGCCTTCGACGCGATCCGGCGCGGTTCCCACAAGCTGATCGTCGATCGCAAACAGCAGCAGGTGCTCCTGTTCGACCTCGCCACCGATCCCCTGGAACAGCGGGACATCGCGGCCGAGGAACCCGAGTTGGTGGCAGCGCTGCGCGCAGAGTTGGAGCAGCGCCTGGCAGAGGCCCACGCGCGCGGCCGCGGCCTGGCCCCCAGCGGCTCGTCGGACCTCTCGGCGGCCGAGGCCGAGGCCCTCTCGCGCCTCGGGTACGCCGAATGAAGCGCCGCGCTGCGATCGCCCTGGCGCTGGCCCTGACCCTGTGCGCCTGCGACGACGGCCTGCGCCGCACCCACTACCCGGACGGCACCGTCTGGAGCGAAGGCCGCATCGTCGACGGTCACGCGGACGGACCCTGGCGCACCTTCCACCCCGACGGGAGCCTGGCCACCGAAGGCAACTACCGCGCCGGCCTCGAGGACGGCCAGTGGCGCGAGCTGGCCCCCGACGGCACGGTCTTGGCCGAGCGCAACTACGACGACGGCGAGCTGTCCGGCACCTGGCTGCGCTGCCACCCGAATGGTCGCCCGGAGTCCATGGGCACGTTCGAAGGCGGCGTCCGCGAGGGTTCCTGGATCGACTTCTACGAGAACGGCCAAGCGCGCAGCCGCGGGGAGTACGCCGCCGGGCGGCGCCACGGCCTGTGGCGCAGCTTCGACCGCGACGGGCTCCAGACCGGCGAGACCTGGTTCGAGGACGGCGTCCGCAACGGCCCCTTCAAGGCCTTCGGCCCGAGCATGGGCGTGGACGAGGGCCAGTACGAGGACGACAAGGCCGTCGGCGTCTGGACCAGCTACTTCGGCGACGGCACCGTCCGCGCCACGACGTCCTTCGTGAACGGCCTGCCCGAGGGCCCGGCCAAGGCCTATTTCCCCGACGGCCAGCTGCAGTTCGCCGGCGACTTCGAGCGCGGCCTGCCGGTCGGGGAATGGCGCTACTGGGACGCCGACGGCGGCCTGCTCGAGGACGTCTCCGGGATCTACGTCAGCGGCACACGCGTGTCGCCGCTGCCCGGCCCGTGACCGGCGCCGTTTGCTAACGTCCGCCGCCCATGGCAGAGGTGATCGAGGTCGGCGAGGGCAACGGCGCGGAGGCGATCGCGCGCGCGGTGGAAGTGCTCGCCGGCGGCGGGCTGGTGGCCCTGCCGACGGAGACCGTCTACGGCCTGGCCGCCTGCGCCGACGACGAGCGCGCCGTGGCGCGGATCTTCGCCGCCAAGGGTCGCCCGTCCCACAACCCGCTGATCGTCCACGTGCCCGACGTGGGCGCGGCGCGCGCGGTGGCCGGCACATGGCCGGCGGCCGCCGACCGCATGGCCCGAGCCTTCTGGCCCGGGCCGGTGACCCTGGTGGTGCCGCGGGGCGCGAGCGTCGTCGCGGCCGTCGCCGCCGGCGGACCCACCGTGGCCCTGCGCGCCCCGGCCAGCGCGATCACCCTGGCGATCCTGCGCCGCCTGGGGCGCCCGGTCGCCGCGCCCAGCGCCAACCGCTCCCAGGGCGTCTCCCCCACGCGGGCCGAACACGTGGTCTCGAGCCTCGGCGCGCGGGTCGACCTCGTGATCGACGCGGGCCCCTGCGCCGTGGGGCTCGAGTCGGCGGTGGTCGACGTGAGCCGAGAGCCGGCGCGCCTCTTGCGCCCGGGCACCGTCGACCTCGAGCAGCTGCGCGCGGTCCTGCCGGAGCTCGTGCCCTACGACGGGGCCGGCGACGCCCAGCGCTCGTCGCCCGGCCAAGATCGCCGCCACTACGCTCCGGCGGCGCGCCTGAGCCTGGTCGAGTCGGTCGATCTGGCCGACGCCGCCCGGCGCGCCCCCGGGCCCACGGGCCTGCTGCTGCTCGACGCCCGCCCGGACCTCCCCGTCGCCTGGTCCCAGGTCCTCGGTCGCGACCCGCGCCACTACGCCTCCGGCCTCTTCGCCGCCCTGTGGGCCGCCGACGCCGCCGGTTGTCGCTCCCTGATCGTCGAGCTCCCGCCCCGCTCCCCGGCCTGGTCCGCGGTCCTCGACCGACTGCAACGCGCCGCGGCGCCCGGCTGACCACAGGCGATTCTTCCCATCCGAGGGCGTAACCCCGTGCCATTCCATCCGTCCTCCCCGTGGCGGGCGGGGGCCCGCGGTGGCTACCCGCACCTCGCGCCGGCCGGCTGCTACCCTCTGCCGCCCGTCCTGCCGCCCGTCCCGGCCCCGATCCATGACTGTCAACCTCGTCCTCGTCGGCGACATGCACCTCGGCCGCCGGCCGACGCGCGTCCCCCGCCAGAGCAGCCTCGACCCCGCCGACCTCGGCCCCGAGGTCGCCTGGCAACGCACCGTCGACCTGGCTCTCGAGCAGAAGGTGGCCGCCGTGCTGCTGGCCGGCGACGTGGTCGAACGCATCGAGGACCGCTTCCGCGCCTTCGCCGCCCTCGAGCGCGGCGTCGCGCGCCTCGTGGGCGCGGGGATCCGCGTCATCGCGGTGGTCGGCAACCACGACGTCGAGGCCCTGCCCCGACTGGCCGCGCGGATCGGTGCGGTCGAACTCCTGGGGATGGGCGAGGAGCGCTGGCAGTCGGCGCTGATCTCGGCGGGCGGAACGTCGGTGCGCGTCTGGGGTTGGTCCTTTCGACGTCGCGAGGAGCGCAACTCGCCCCTGGCGGACTTCCCCAGGCGACGCGCGCGGCCGGGCGACGAGGCCGTGATCGGACTCTTGCACGCGGACCTCGACGTGCGCGACAGCAACTACGCGCCGGTCAACCGCGGCGAACTGGTGGACGCCGGCCTCGACGCCTGGGTGCTCGGCCACGTGCATCGCCCCCACGACCTGGCCGGCGGTGCGCCGATCGGCTACCTCGGTTCGGTGGCCGGGCTCGATCCCGGCGAGCCCGGGCCCCACGGACCTTGGCTGCTCGAGGTCGCGGGGCCGCACAGCCTGCGCTTCAAGCACGTCCCACTCGCGCCCCTGCGCTACCAGACGGTGACCCTCGACGTCTCCAGCCTGCCCGACGTCGCCGGCGCGGACCTGGCCGACGCCCTGGCCAGCCAGCTCGAGCGCGAGGTCGTGCCGGCCTTCCGGGCCGCCGCCGCCGACGAGCTGGAGCGCGTCGACGCCCTGGCCCTGCGCGTCGTGCTCGAAGGCGACACGGAGCGCGGGACCGAGCTGCGCGCGGCCACCCGCGAGCTGATCGGCCAGGAACTGTCGGCCGAGGTCACCCCGACCTTCATCACCTCCTTCGAGGACCGCAGCACGGCCCCCGTGGACCTGCGCCGCCTGGCCGGCGACTCGAGCTATCCGGGCCTGCTCGCGCGGCGCTTGATGGCGCTCGAATCAGGCGACGAGGAGGGCCAGCGCCTGATCGCGCGGGCCCGCGAGCGATTGACCGACGACCTGGCGCGCCACGCTTCCTGGCGCCAGCTCCCGGACGAACTCGCTCGCCCCGACGACGACGAGATCCTGCGCGGACGCCTGGTCGCCAGCGGGCGGCGGGCGCTGCAATCGCTGCTCGCCCAGAACCGCGGCACCGCGGACGGGGGTGACGCGTGAAGGTCCGCCAGCTCTCGATCCGCGACGTCCCCGGCCTGCCCGACGGCCTGACGATCGAGGACATCGCGGCGCCGGTGGTGCTGCTCCTGGGCCCCAACGGGTCGGGCAAGAGCACCTTCCGCCGCTGCCTCGAACAGGTGCTGTTCGAGCACGACGACGACCTCGGCCACGCCGAGCTCGACGGGCGCTTCGAGACCGTCGACGGCCTGCTGCGCGCCCAACAGCGCGGCGGGCGCGTGCGCTGGACCCTGAACGGCAGCTTCGTCAAGCGGCCCGACCTGCCCACGCGCGAGCGCGCGGAGTGCTACGCGATCGGTGCGCGCGCCCTGCTCGCCGCCGGCGACACCGAGGCGCGCTTCGCGGCCGAGGTGCGCCGCGCCATGGCCGGTGGATTCGACCTCTTGGCGGTGCGCGAGGCCCTGGGCGAGGCCGCGCGCCGGCAGCGCTTCGGCGCGCACGAGGCCCAGGAGCTGCGCGAGGCCAAGGAACAACTGCGACGGGTCGAGGAGGGCCTGCGCGACCTGGCCGACGACGAAGACCGTCTGTCGGAGCTGCGCGACGAGGTCGAGGCCGCGGAGCGCGCGGCGAGCGAGCTGGCCTCCACCCGGGCCGCGATCGAGGGCGCGCGCGACGCGCGCGAGCGGCTGCTGCCGGTGCGCCGCGAAGTCGCCGAGCGCGAGGCTCAACTCGAGGACGTGCGCACTCGCCTGACCGCGATCGACGCCCTGGGCCCCCTGCCGCCGAGCGCGAACCTCAGCGCCGCGCGCGTGACCCTCGAGTCCCTGCGCCAGCGCGAGGACGAGGAGCGGCGCGCACGCGAAGCGGTCGAGCGCACGCGGGCGCGGCTCGAGTCGATCGTCGAGGAGCTCGGGCACGAGCCCGGCACGCCGCCGTCGATCGAGGCCTTCGGTGACCTGGACGAGGTCTGGACCGAGCGCGAGCGGGTGCGCCGCGAGGTCGAGGCAGTCGAAGCCCAACTGGCCGCCATCGGCGAGCCCGAAGCGATCGCCGGCGACGTGAGCGTCGAGACCCTGGCCGGCTCGATCGAGGACCTCGAGAACTGGCTCGCGGCCGCGCCGGTGGACGACCGGCCCCTGCCCCAGGGCGTGCTCGTAGCCGCCGGTGTCGTGGCCCTGGCGAGCGTGGCCGCGGCCGCCCTGTTCTCCACTTGGTTCGCCCTGCTGGCGGGCATGGCCCTGGCGGTGATGGTCGCCGAGTGGCAACGCCGCCTGTCGGCGACGCCGGCAAGGGTGCAGCGCGAGAGCGCCATCGAGAGCTTCCGCGCGCGCGGCCTGCAGCGGCCGGCGGTGTGGGAGCAGCACCCCGTGCGCGACCGCGTCAGCACCCTGCGCGAGCAGCGCGAGCGCCTGCGCCGCGCCGAGGCCACGGCCAACGAGCGTGCGCGCCTGTCGACCGACCGCGCGCGCCTGAGCGCGCGGCGCGAGGAGCTCGACCGCGAGCTGGCGGAGTGGGCCGAGCGCGTCGGCGTGCGGCCGGAGGCGGCGGGGCTCGAGCTGCTCGAGTGGACGCGGCGCTGCGTCGCCTGGCGCGACGCGCGCCTGAGCCACGCCGAGGAACGCGGCTCCCTGGCCGCGGCGACGACTTCGCGCGAGGCCGCCACCAACGGCGCCGTGGCAATGTTGGCGGCTGGAGATCTGATCGCCCCGAGCTACGCCACGCTGGTCGCGCGGCTCGAGGAGCTGGGCCTGCGCGCCGCGGACCGCGAGCGCTGGAGCGAGAAGCGCCGCGACCTGGAGCTCGAGCTGGGGCGCCGGCGCGAGGACCTGGAGCGACTGGAAGAGGTCGCGCAGGCCGCCGCCCGCGCCCTCGGAATCGATCCGGCCGAGCTGGAGGACGCCGCCCTCGAGGCGCGCTTCGAGCCGCGGCTGGACGCGCTGATGCGTTCCGCCGAGCGGCGCGACACCCTGCGCGACTCGATCCAGGACATCGTCACGCGGCTGGAGGAGGCGCGCCGCAACGACGTCTTCGAGTTGGCCCTGGCCCAGCGCGACGAGGCCCGCTCGGACCTGGCCCTGGCGCGCGACGCGCGCTTCGACGCCCTGGCCTCCGACTTCCTGCTCGACGACGTCGAACAGGAGTTCGAACGCGAGAGTCGGCCGGCCGTGCTCGACCGCGCGGCGGACCTGTTCGCGCGCTTCACCCATCGACGCTACGACCTGTTGGTCGACAACGCGGGCGGTACCGAGCCCGAGTTCGCGGCCTTGGACGTGGTCGACGGCGTGCGTCGTGGCCTGGAGCAGCTCTCCGACGGCACGCGCATGCAGCTCTTGCTGTCCCTGCGGATCGCCTTCGCCGAGACTGGCGAGGGCGCCGAGCGCCTGCCGATCGTGCTCGACGAGGTCTTCTCCATGAGCGATCCCGGGCGCATCCGCTCGATGGTCGAGACCATCGCCGAGATCGCCGCCGACGATCGCCAGGTGATCTACCTGGGCGCCGACCCGACCCTCGAAGTGGCCTGGCGCGAGATCGCCCGCGAGGCCGGCAAGCCGCAACCCTGCGTGGTCCACATCGACCGCGCCCAGGAGGTGGCGCGGCCGGTGGCCGAGGCCGTCGAGCTGGCCATGACGCCGGCGCGATCGGTGCCGAAGCCCGACGGCAAGTCGCCGCGCGAGTACGCCGCGGAGATCGGCGCGCACCTGCCGGCGGCCTTCGAGGACGCGGGACGCCTGCACCTGTTCCACCTGCTCAGCGACGACCTCGAGGGGCTGGCGGTGCTCCTGCGCCAGGGCATCGTGAGCCTGGGCCAGTGGGAGCAGCTCGCGCGCAGCGGCGGCGCCGCGCGGGCGTTGGGCGACGAGCAACGTGCGACGCGCCTCGGCGCCCGCGTCGCCGTGGCGCGGGCCGCGATCGAGGCCTGGCACATCGGCCGCGGCCGCAAGATCGGTCGCGCCGAACTCGAGGCGTCGGGCGAGGTCTCCGAGGTCTTCATCGACAACCTCGAGTCGCTGTTGGTCGACCTGGACGGCGACCCCGCGGCACTGATCGAAGCCCTCGAGGTCGAAGGCGCCGAACGCGACGAGCGCGCCAAGCGCTTCAAGAAGGCCAAGCGGGAGCAGCTCGACGCCTGGCTCAGCGAACGCGGCCACATCGACCGCCGCCACCCCCTGCCCCTCGACGAGCAGGACTCGCGGGCACGCGAAGCGGCCGGCGACGACCTCGACCCGGCCTCGGCGACGGACCTGGCGAGCCACCTGCGCGACTATCTGGAGCGCTCCCTGCCCCGCGCCGCCGCGCCGCCGCAGGCCGAGGTCGACCTCGAGCGAGCCGAAGCGGTCGAGTCCGCCACGAGCGACTGAACCCCGCCCGCGCGGTGTAGGCGGCGGTTCGGTGCCTGGCACCGTACGAACGCCGACACCGCGCCACGGGCTCAAGCCCCAGAACTACAAGGGCTTAGGAGGCGGACCAGCCCCCCGGAGGCGAATTGTGAGAAGGGCACCCACCACCCTGGCGTAATCGCGGTGATATCACACCGATAGTCCGGGGCTTCACCTCGCCCCACCGAGACCGCCATGGAAAACAACCGCCCCCGCTCCTCCGAGAGCTCCCTTTCCCCCCTGTCCGGCTGGCCGGTACTGATCGGTCTGGTGGCCGCCGAGGCCCTCTTGATCACGGCCCTCGCCCAGCTCGACCCGAACCGCAATACGGGCTGGATCGTGCTCGGCACCGCCGTGGGCGGGGTGGGCTTCCTGCTCACCCTGGTCGGGTTCTTCGTCGTCAACCCGAACATGAGTCGGGTGATGGTGCTCTTCGGTCGCTATCGGGGCACGGTGCGGACCGACGGCTTCTGGTGGATCAACCCCTTCACCTCGAAGCACAAGGTCTCGCTCAAGGCCCACAACATGGCCAGCCAGAAAATCAAGGTGAACGACCAGGTCGGCAACCCGATCGAGATCGGCGCCGTGGTGGTCTGGCGCATCGCAGACACGGCCCAAGCCATGTTCGACGTCGAGGACTACGAGGAGTACGTCGACATCCAGGTCGAGGCGGCCGTGCGCAAGCTCGCCAGCAGCCACCCCTACGACGAGCACGACACGTCCGCGGACGTGGTCTCCCTACGCGGCGACACCGAACAGGTCACGGGCGAGCTGCAAGTGGCCCTGGGCGAGCGGCTCGAGCGCGCCGGCGTGGAAGTCGTCGAGGCGCGCATCTCGCACCTGGCCTACGCGCCGGAGATCGCCTCGGCCATGCTCCAGCGCCAGCAGGCCCAGGCCATCATCGCGGCGCGGCGACAGATCGTGGAGGGTGCCGTGGGCATGGTCCAGGATGCCCTCGAGCTGCTAAAAGCGGGCGACGTGGTCGAGCTCGACGACGAGCGCCGCGCCACCCTGGTGGGCAACCTGTTGGTCGTGCTCTGCAGCCAGGAGAGCGCCCAGCCGGTCCTGAACACCGGCAGTCTCTACAACTGACCGGCGCGAGCTTGGCCGATCGACCGGACTCCAAGCAGGACCGCAAGGCCTTCCTGCTGCGCCTGCCGCCGAAGCTCCACGCGGAGCTGCGGCGGTGGGCCAACACGGAGTTGCGCTCGCTCAACGGCCAGATCGAGTTCCTGCTGCGCGACGCGGTGGAGCGTCGGCGCGGTCGCGGCGACGGAGCGCCCGCGGACGAAGCGGAGTCCGAGGAAGACCCCGAAGTCTGAGGCCGGCCGCGGGACGGATCCGGCCTCAGAGCGCGGCCAAGCCGGCGGCCATGCGCTCGGCGAGCGATCGGGCGCGCTGCTCGACGCTGCGTCGCCACGCGGGGTCCTCGCCCACGAATGCCGCGACCATCCGGCGCTTGGCCTCCCGGCCGAGCTCCGAATCGACCTGGCCGTGCAGGTGTACCCAGTTGTCCATCCGCAGGGCCGCGAGCACCTCGTCGATCGGTAGGGTGCCGTACTCGATCACGGCGAAGGTGACGCGGTCCTGGCCCAGCTCCGCGCGGAACAGGGCGTCGATCGTCCCCACCACGGGCGCCGAGGTCGAGGAGCCGTCGGCGACGCTGGTGACATCGTCACCGAGCCACTCGATCAGACGCCGATGCTCGGAGTCCCCGGGCTCGCGCGCGTAGATCAACTCGCCGTGCCCGCGGGGCCCCAGACCGGTGTGGAGGTCGAGCACGCCGACCTGCTCGAAGCCGGCCAGGTGCTCGCGGCACAGGGCGCGAATCGTGCGGTTCGACCAGCTCGCCTCGCGCCCGCCGTAGAAGAGGCCATCGGGGTGGGTGTACTGACCACCACTCACCGCCGCCTGCCAGGCCCGCTCGCCCCGCTCGCGCTTGTAGGCCTCGATCTTCAGCTCGGCCGCGGCGAACTCGGGGCCGCCCCAATCGCCGGGGACGAGCAGCGCGTGCACCTCTTCGTAGGCCGGGTTGGGCTCGAGCGCCCGGCCGAAGTCACGGCCGTTGCGGTTCAGGTCGACGTTGTCCTCGTTGGTGCGGCGCAGCCACGAGAAGCCGAACGGGTTCAGGGCGTGCACCAGTACGAGCGCGACCCCGTCGGGGAGTCGAGCCGCGAACTGGTCGGCGAGCAGCGCGCACTGGATGCCCGACCCGCACAGGCCCTCGACCCCGTGGGTGGCGCTGGTCACGACCAGGGCCCGCGTCGCATCCGGCGGGCCCGATCGAACGATGTCGGTCGCGAGGACCTCGCCCTCCCGCCCGCGCAGGGGGTGCTCGAAGCTCGCCACCGGCATGGTGGCGGCTGCTGCCAGCTCGAGAAAACGCTGCCTCGCCTGGGCGTAGTTGGCGCTGAACACGCCGTCGTCGTCGATGGCCACGTCCTTGGCCTTCAATACTCGATGCCTTCGCGCGCCGCCTGCACCACGCCGCCCATGATCTCGGCGTCGGCCGGCGTGGTGACCACGTACTCGACGCCGCGGGGCAGCTCCACGTGCATCACGTGACCGCCCTGGGGCATGATGTGGACGATTCGGTTCTCCGGCGAGTCGCCGGGATCGGGCACCCGGATCAAGCCGATCAGCTCAGAGCCGTCGTCGGCGTTGGTCACGTCGATCAGGTGGTCGCGGCAGTGCTCGCAGGTCGTGCGGTACAGGATCCAGGTGCCGTCGAGGGGCAGGCTCGCGACGTCCACCCACTGGGCCAGGTCGATGTCGAAGACGTCCTTACCGACCCAGTCCTCGGGCGCGATGATCGTCCAGCCCTGCGCGGGCGCGACGACCTCGTCGACATCCTCGACGGGCGACGGGGCCGGGGCTTGCGGTTGGGTCGCGCCGTGCGTGGTCGCGGCTTCTGAGCTCGCCGATCCAGGCGCGGGTTCGGCGCTCGCCATCTGTTGCGCCTCGTCCTGGGAGCGGCTTGCGGCGCCATCGGGATCCGCCGTGGGACTCTTGTCGATGCCGGCACCCGAGGCGCCCTCGCGCATGGCCCGGACCTGGCTGGGGTCCATCGCCTGCCCGCGCCCCACGAAGTGTGGCAGGGCGAAGAGCGCGATGGCCGCGATCGCGGCCACCGGCAGGGGCATCACGAAGCGCCCGAGCCCCGACCAGGGCCGCGAGATCAGCAGCAACGCGAACAAGGTGCCGTCGATCGCCAACATGGTCGTCGGCGCCAGGCTCACGTTCTTGCCCATGCAGCCGCAGGACTCCTCGCCGCGGGCGATCTGGATCCCCAGCACGCCGAAGAAGGCCAGGTACTGCAGCGCGATCAGCGCCCAACCCTGGCGCGGCCGCAGCCAGGCGAAGCCCACGATCGCCAGCTCGATGCCGATCACCAGGGGGTAGAGCGTGGTCACCGAGATCGGCAACTCGTGCATGAACTTCGGCAGCAGGGCGGGCGAGCCCTGGAGCAGCTTGAAGAGCGCTCCAGTCAGGATCCAAACCGACGCCAAGGCGAGGGCCAGAAGAGCAAGGGGCCGGAGCCGGGGGCCGTCGGCGGCGGGTGAGTCACTCATGGGGGAACAACGCGGTGGGTCGAAGATCCGGCGGGGCGAGTCGGGGAGCGTATACGACGGGTGGGGTCGGTCGGTGAGCGCCGACTGTGGCGAGCTCTGGAGGGCGAAAAATCACCAGATGAGGCGTAACCCAAGCGGCTCCCATCCGTCCCCCTGAATGGGCGGGCGGGGGCCCGCGGTGGTTAACGGGCCCCGTTGGAAGTCGATTCGAGCGCTCGCGCTGGTCGTCGACGGACCGGCCGGGTCGTCAGCGACGCCATGGAACCCGCCGCCGGAGCCGCATTCGGCCCACCTCCCGTCGCCTGCCCCTCGCGGCCGAGCCCATCTGCGGGGGCCCTATCCTCGGACGAGCGTCCAGCGCCCGGCCCCGTCGCCCTGCGCCCGCCCCTCCTCCTGCAACTTCTCCAGCCCCGCCGCCAGCGATCGTGCAGCCAGCGCGCGCAGGCCCTCGGGTGCGTCGTCGTAGACGCTCCCGACCAGCTCCTCCTCCGAGCTCGCGCCGCCCTCGTCCAGGGCCCGCAGCAGCTTGGCCTCCCGCTGACGGCGATGGCGCAGGAAGCCTTCGAGCAGGCGCGCTCCGTCGTGGGCGACACCACCGTGGGCGGGGATGATCGCGCCGGGATCCTCGCCGAGCACCCGTTGGATGCTCTCGATGTAGGTCGCCAGGTGCCCCTCGGGCGGATCGATCACGATCGTCGAGAGGGTCGACACCAGATCGCCGGCCACCACCGTGCCGTAGCGGCTCTCGCGGAAGACCAGGTGGCCGAGATCGTGCCCCGGCGTATGCAGCGCGCGCAGGTGCCAATCGGGGCTCCCATCGGGCGCGGTGCCGAGGTCGATGCGCTCGCCATCCACGATCGCCTCGCGCGGCCAATCGCCGGCGGGCAGGCGCTCGAGGGTGCGCGCGTGGGCGCGAACGGTCAGACCGAAGACGTCCGCCACGGCGCCGACCGAGCCGACGTGGTCGCGATGGTGGTGGGTGACCAGCACGCCGGCGAGCTGCACGCCGCTGCCGCGCAGCTCCGACAGGTGGGCCAGGAGCCGATCGCGTTCGTCGTGGTCGTAGGTCGCCGGATCGACGATCCACACGCGCTGCTCCCCCACCAGCACGCAGTTGGTCGTCGTCGCGGGCGGAATCGTCGGCGTGGCGAGGGGCGCCACGGCGATCCCGGGCACGGGCCTCACCACGTGCAGGGCGCCGCGATCCACGGCGGCGCTGCGCGCCTCGCAGGCCCGCTTCGCGCGCTCCAGGTCGCCGCCCGATCGGCGCAGGGACTCGAGCAGGAACACGATCGGCGGGACGAGCTTGATCTCGCCCGCGAGCCAGCGTTGCCAGACGTCCGCAGGGCGCATGAAGTCCCCGCCCTCGAGCTCGCCCGGGTGGATCGTCGGCTGCTCGCCGACGGGCAGTTCCAAGTGGACGTAGAGCGCGCGGTAGCGGCGCGGCAGAAAATTCGGTGTGACCGTCCAGCAGAACGGCTCGAGCCCCTGGAGCGCGTCGTCGACCGAGGACACCAACCGCGCCCACTGCGCCGGAGCGGTGGGGTGCGGAATCCCGTCCCGCTCATCCTGCCCCTGGACCAGTGAGCGGCGCAGGGCATCGCGACGCCCCGGATCGCCGATCGACCGGGCCAGCCCAGGACCGGCGACTCCCGTCTCCTCGAACAGCTCGCGCAGCGCGCAGCGCCGGAAGACGTCCAGGTCGCCAAGGGCGGGATCGCCGTCGACCTCGTCCACCACGCCGCCGGGCAGGGCCCAGGTGTCCGGAAAGGCGCGCAACTTGGGTGAGCGATGGACCAGGTAGACCTCGAGCTCGGGCCCCAGGCCACGGGTGAGCAGCACCGCCGCCGACGGACGCAGGGCCTCGAGCGGCGCCTGGGCCGTCGGGCGGAAGGGGGTGGGTCGTCGTCGCTTCAAGGTGAGCGGGTCCTGGCAGGCCGTCGGGGTGCCGGCCGTTCCGCAGCTTACTGCCGGATCACCTGCAACCTCGACGCGCGCCGCTCGTCCTTCCCTTGGGCTGGGTCACGGCTGTCCTGGCTCCGAAGCTCCCCGCAGCACGAGCAACCTCGGGCCACTCCCGGCGATGTCGCTCACGCTTGCAACCATTGCCGCAAGCAGGGGTCGTCGGCCCACGTTTGCCGGCGATGACCCGGCCTCCGGCTGGTCCCGCCGAAGTTCGGATTCAGGACACTAGACTGCCGACCATGGATTCGCCGACCGGAACTCCCCTCGACGCATGGCTCGACCTGCTCGCGGCCCTGCACGTCGCGGTCGTGCACTTTCCCGTGGCCCTGATCCTGGCGGCCGCGCTGTTCGAGACGGGGGCGACGATCCGCGGCCTGGTTCGCGACGAGGAGGCTCGTCCGTCCAGCACGGCCCTGGCGTGCTTGATCCTCGGCGCCCTCGGGGCAGCCGCCTCCGCTGCCAGCGGGTGGACCCTGGCGGACCGGGAGAACTTCGGCTCTTCGATGGCCGAAGCGCTGCTCTGGCACCGATGGACCGGCGTCACGGTTGCCGGCCTGGCGCTGCTCGCGCTCTTGCCGGGCGCGATGACGGCGGTGAGGCCGAGCCTCGGCGCTCGCCGCCTCTACCGCACCCTGCTGCTGCTCGCCGCCATGGCGGTGTCGCTCGCGGGGCACCAAGGCGGCGCGATCGTGCACGGCTCCGACCACATCACCGGGCCCCTGCGCCGGGCGCTCTACGGCGCGCAGGCGCAAGCTGACTCGTCCGAAGGGTCCGAACCCGCGAGCGACTCCAGGGCGAGCGCAGCTCCGATCGCACCGCAACCCGCCCTGGTCGACCCGGCCCACTCGTCGCCACCGGCCGCGCTGCTCTCCGTCCCGGACGATCCGGAGGCCCTGGCGGTGGCGGCCCGCGCAGTGCTCGGCAGCCGCTGCGTCGAATGCCACGGGCCACGCAAGGAGAAGGGCGACCTGCGCCTCGACACTCGAGCGGCGATCGTCGATGTCGGCTATGCGGCCTTCCCGGGCGACGGCTCCGGCAGTCCGATCATCGAACGGGTGGTGCTACCGATCGACCACGAAGACCACATGCCCTCCGAGGGGCCGCCGTTGAACTCGGTGCAGGTCGACGTGCTGCGCGCCTGGATCGATGCAGGCGTGCGCTGGCCCGCGGACGGTCAGCCGGCCCAGGAGTGATCGATTTTCGGCGGTCTGTGGTGTAACCACGGGCGGCCCCGTCCGTCCCCAGGGTGGGTGGGGGCTAGGGATGGTCCAAGGGCGAGTCCACGGGAGGAAACCCCGTCCGACGTTTGCGCCGCCCCGTGACCGAGCCACCGCGCCTCTGCCGGCCCGACAGCAGCGCCGCCCCCCAGCCCAGCCCAGCCCAGCCCAGCCCAGCCCAGCCCAGCCCCGCCCCAATCAACCTCGACCATGCTCACCGCCCCCTCGCTCCCCCTGCTCGCAGCCCTGTTCTTCGCTCCGACCGCAGCCCAGGACCTCGCTGCCGCTCCGCAGAGCGTCGCGCACACCTCTGCGACCCCACTGGAGCGGGCTCTCGAGTCCGTGAACGACCGCGCCATTCGCGCCGACATGGACTTTCTGGCCGGACCGGCCCTCGGTGGCCGCGGCACCCCCAGCCCCGAGCTCGAGCTCGCCGCGCGCTACGTGGAAGCGCGCCTGCGTCGACTCGGGATCGAACCCGGCACGACCGACGGTTACCAAAACCGCTTCGACCTGAGCGGCCTGCAGCTCGACGTCGAGCGTTGTTCGATCTCGATCACCGCACCGGAGGGTCAGCGCACCTTGCAGCTCGGCGACGGCGCCTACCTTCGCAGTGGCTCGGACCTGATCGACGTCGACGTGGACGCAGGTGTCGTCGCCGTTGGCGACGGGTCCCGTTCGGTCATCGACGAGGTCGGCGACTTGACCGGTTCCTGGGCCCTGATGTTCGAGAGCGGGCGCGGCACCACGGGCGCGATTCGACGGCTGGTCGACGCGGGCGCGGCAGGTGTGCTGGTCACTCCGGGCAACGAGTACGAGCGCGAGCCCTACGCCGAGCGCTACGCCGATTCCCTCGAGCGCTTGGGCAAGTTGCGCTACTCGAGCCCGACCAGCGCGCCGCCGGAGGCCAGGACCGGAGCACCCGTTCTGCTCGTCGATCGCGAGGTGGGCACGTGGATGCTGAGCTCCCTCGGCTTCGACGCGGCGCCTGCGCCGGGCACGCGACTGGACCTGCGGGTGGCCGAGCGCCGCGCCGTGACGCGCAAGGACGCCAGCGCGCCCAATGTCGCCGGCCTGCTGCGTGGGACCGACCCCGAACTCGCCAGCCAGGTCCTCGTTCTCTGTGCCCACCTCGATCACCTGGGCACCGACGCCGAGGGCGTGGTCTACCCCGGTGCCGACGACAACGCCTCGGGAACCGTCGGCCTCCTGGCCCTGGCCGAAGCGATCGTGGCGCGGGGAGCCTACGGACGATCGGTGCTGTTCCTGTGGGTCTCCGGCGAGGAGAGCGGGCTGTGGGGCTCGGCCATGTGGTGCCGCGACCCGCGCCTGCCCGCGGGCCTCGCTCCGCGCGCGGCCTACAACATGGACATGATCGGCCGCGACGCTCCCGCGACCCTGTGGGTCACCCCCACCTCCGAGCACGCCGCCTTCAACCCCTTCGCCGCCCTGGCGCCGGAGCTGGCGGGCACCGAGGGCTTCGAGGACATCGTGTCCCAGGACTCCTACTGGCGCGCGTCGGACCACTACAGCTTCGCCAGCGAGCTGCGGATTCCCGTGCTGTACCTCTCCTCCGGGGAGCACGACGACTACCACAAGCCGACGGACCTCCCCGAGCGCATCGACTTCGACAAGCTCGAGCGCATCGTGCGCCTGACCCTGCGGATCCTCGAGCGCACCGACGGTCTGACTCTAGAGCCGGTCGAGTCCGTGGACGGCAGGCCGCGCTGAGCCCACAGATCTCCCGGGCCGAGGCCTTCAGTCCCCGCTCGCGCGCTCGGGCTCGGGCTCGGTGACTTCGGGATCGGGTGCGCCGCAGGCCTTGGCCAGGGCGACCAGGCCGGCCTCGAGCTGAGACGCCACCTGGGGCTTGGCCGCGACCGTGTCGATCACCCGCAGCCAATAGGAGTCGACCTCGCTGCTGGTCCGACGCCAGCGCACGCGGGTGCGGCTCGCGTCCAGAGCCTCCAGGTCGAACTCGTCCCAGCCCTCGAAGCCGCTGCCCGCCAGGAGGTCATCGCTCGGATCGCCCGAGCGCGAGTTGAGGGCGAAGCGGATGGGCTCCTCGGCCTCGACCACCGTGAAGAGCACCTTCAGCACGTCGCCGAAGCGCACCTCCATCTGCGCGCCGAGCCCGGACGGCGGGCCCAGGAACGCGACGCCGGTCTCCAGGTCGTCGCCGATGGCCAGGATCGGCGACCACTCCTCCCAGCCCTGCAGGTCCGCAACCTTGGCGTAGAGCGAATCGACCGGCGCAGCGATCACCGCCTCGCGCTCCACGTCCAGCCGCGAGGGCAAGAAGTACCCCGCGATCTCGACGCCAGCGACGACGATCAACAGCGACAACACCAACGCCCAGGCCCACTTCATCGCGCGCCAGGTTAGCCGCTCCCGCGCCCGGGCCCGCTCGGAATGTCCCACCTCCCGGCGAGAGCCGGCTCCGCGAATCCGGATTGGCCCCGTAGCCACGACGGAAGCCCAGGGGTACCTAGCCGCATCGCGCTGCGCAGCCTGTGATGCCCCCCCGGATCGGCCGGCGCGGCTTGTGCGGCGGAGTCCCCGAGGTCGGAGTCGAGCATGGGATCGAATGGCAACGCATCGAACGCCGGGTCAGTGAACCTTCGCCAGCTCCTCGCTGGCGTCGCGATCTTCGCCTGCGGCGTCGTCTCCGGCAGGGCCATCGGCAGGCCCGTCCCACCCGTTGACCGACCAGCAGCAGTTCCTGACCACCCTCTTGGCGGCCGCCCCAGGACCGTGGTGTCCGAGGACCTGAAACTGCCGACTCGAGTCGTCCCTCGCAGGGACACGGCCGTCGTCGAAGAGACACTGACGCCGCTACCCGACCAGCCAGTGGTCGAGGCGCCGGAATCACCCTTCTCCGAGCTCACGAGAGGGGAACTGCTCATGGCTGGGCAGTACATCCGAGCCCACGTGCACCTCGCGAGCAGCGCCCAGCTCCTGTTCGCGGACCTGACGAACTCCATCTTCAGCCGAGAAGGAGCGAACGGCCGCGTGGAACTCCAGCGCTTCGATCAGTCGTTCGAGAACCTCCCCAGCGAGACATCCCTTTGGATCGACGGGACTCTCACGCGCTGGATCAACGCCCCAGGCGTCGAGCGAAGACTGGAGGAAGTCCAGGTGAACGACTCGCAAGAGCTGTCGCTGCTGCTTCTGCTCGATGACCTCCGGCAGATGAGGCAGATCGGCCGATTGACGCGCGACTCGTTGGCGCGAGCGGACGAGGGCGAGCGGCTCGATGACGAAGTGATCGCCTCGCTCCGCCGCTGGCCCCTGCGAGGAATGGAGGTGTTGGACTTCTAGATCGCGTCCACGCCGAGCCTGGGTCCGGGGGCGCGGCAAGCTGCTCGAGGCGCCGGCCCGCAGCTCACGGCGAGACTCGGCCTGTGGAGGGAACTCGCGTTTGCCCGGCACTCGTGGTCGTAATCGCCGCGCGACGCCGTAGCCTCGAGAGCGCCCCCCCGCGCGGAGATGCCCAGATCGGCCCGACCCTGCGCGCCCTTTCGCCCTCGCCGGAGCTCTCGCGCTCGACGCGCCGGTCCCCGAAGCCGCAACGGCCGAGCCCTTCCCCGCCCTTCGCCTGCCGACCATCGACGGCTCCGCCGTGGTCGACCTGCGCGACTTCCGCGGCCGGAAGATCCTGCTGGTGGACATCGCCTCCGGGTGAGCGGGTTGCCGCCGCAGCGTGCCCGTGTGGCACAGCATCCGGCGAATGCAGAGGCTGTGCGAAGCGGCTCGCGCGCAATGACTTGCAACCGATGCGAGCGATGTTTCGCAACGCGTTGAAGGGAGCACTTGTTCCCCAGGCCATCAGAAGCCGTTGGGCTCCCGCAGCTACGCTTCGGAGCACACCATGGGGAACAACGGCAGGCACGACAGAGCGACGAAGCATCGGTGGCGTCGTGAACTCACGGGCATCCGACCGGTCTGGTCTGCCGGCCGATGGCGCTGGCGTGCGGTGTGCTCGGTCGACGGGAAACGGCGCGTTGGACCCCCTCGAGAGACTCAAGAGGCGCCGCATGGGGACGACCTTCGGCTTCGGTTGAGGCGGGATCGCCCTGTGGGCGAGGTCGAGACCCTCGAGGACGCGCTCTCGCTCACGATCGAGCGCAGGCGGCAGCGAGGGTCTGCCGGGGGAGTACGCGCTCGCGGGATACGAGCGCGTTGCAAGGTTTCTGATGCGCGCGTGGGAGCCGAACGCACCGATGGCGGAGGGGCTCACCGTCGAGCAGATCAACTGGTTCATCGGCGCTGCCATCGCCGGCGGCCGAGCCCCGTCCTCCGTTGCAGGGCACGACCTCGAGCTCCTGAGAGCCGCCGCGAAGACGGCCCAGATCGCCTGGCCAGAAGAAACCAGGACCATCCGCGAGAGCGCGCCGAAGATGCCCTTCTTCGAGCCCGACGAGTTGCTCGAGCTCATTCGTCGCGCGAAGGCCGAGGGGCTCAGGGGACTGGGGGGGGCGGCGCACTGCCCTCGCGTGAGTTCGCACTGGACCTGATCGAGTTCATGGCACCGACGGGGCTGCGCAACGGAGAGCTCTCGCGCCTCGTCGCCGACAACCACGATGAGCGCCGGTGCGTGGTGCGCTTGGTCAATGCCAAGAAGAACTGGGTCACCGAGGAGAAGTGGTGCCCGGAATCCGCGCGCGAGGTCCTGATCAGGTTCAAGGCGCGCGCCCAGGCCGACGGGCACCTGATCCCTGGGCGGAGCCATAAGAGCAAGATGAACCACATCTCCTCGACGCTCTGCCCCTGGCAGCGGTACCTCAACGAACCTCGGCTGCACGCACGAGCGCTCCGCCCCTCTTCGACCTCTCGCCCCCTCGGCGCTGGACGGAATGGGCCGCTTGAACACTCAACCCTTGACACCGACACCGAGGCCACCCGTGCCCCAAGAATGCGATTCCACTAGCTATGGAGCCGGCGCACTCGGGCAAGGCTCCCGAGACGGAGAAAGAGATGAGTTAGAAGAGAATTCTTCCCTGACGGCGGCGGCACCGTCGTTTGACTGCGCGAGCACTCGAACCTGCCCACTAGAGGAGATGACATGGCACTTACGCTTCTGCTTGCAATAACACAGGTGTCCAGTGATTCGGTCGTTGCAGCGACCGGAGCAGCCTACATCGAGGTGCTGGTTCAAGACCAGCGTGGGGCCGCCGTGCCCAACGCGAAGGTCTACGTCGAGGAGCCGAATGGTGGGCTGACCGAGCTCCCCGCCACGAGCCACAACAGTCCGTACTCGCTGGTGAACACCCAATGGTCTGGCGCAATCGTGGTCCCGTGGGCTGGGAGAGCTCTAGTCCCGACCCTGATTGGCGTTGATGGAGAGGGCATCCACTTCCAGGAGGTATGGATAGACCCCAGTGAATCCCAATGGCTCGTGGCGGAGGCATACCGCGACTACTCTGAGGAGCGGTCGTCCGCGCAGGCAGTCACGAGCTTCTTGCAGGGCTACAACGCACTTCTGCTGGGTGACACCACGCTCCACTATCAGCCGCAACTTCTCCCGGATGCGTTCACCGCTGTCTTCACCGAGCACCCACGCGGCGCCGGCGGGATGGACAAGTCAGGAGACCTGGCGTCCGTTCGGTGGAGTTCCATGCAGATGCAAATCGATGTCGCGCTGTTCGATCTGAACGGCATGCCGATCGACACATCAGCAACGCCGTTCATCATCGAGTATCGGCAATCACTTCCGGTAGACGCATACGGCGTGGCAGACGTGCGGGATACGTTCAAGGCAATCGAGGCCCAACCCGAGGGCCATAATAGCTGGCTGAAGGGGTGGAGGCTCGATTCGCAAGCTTCACAGTGGTACCAGCACACCGGAGTCAGCTTCAACTACGACGTGCTCGACAACTCGTTCCTGATGAGCGTGCCCGGCCTGAGCTCGTGGACTGTAGTTGGCGATCTCGACGAACTCGGCTTTCTGGTAGGCACGCCGATTGACTCTGGCCCCGTCGTGCCCGGGAATGGCGGAATGGGGCCGCCCACCCCTTCGGTCCCGGAGATTGACATGACCAAGTCATGCACGACGCTCGGCGAAGGTGACAAGGCATGCGACGACACCTACTCCGGTCCGACATACACCATCTCCAAGGGGTCAACTTTCGACGTCAAGGTTTCCGCTGGAATCAGCAACACCATCTCTGCCCAGTTCGGCCTCAAGGGTAGTGGACTCACCAAATTCCTGGTCGACATCGAAGGCTCTCTCGGCTCAGAGTTCACAGGCACGTTGAGTGGCGCCACGACGAGCACGGCGACGATGGCGGTAACAACGACGCTGGAATCGGGCAAGACCATCGCAAAAGACGTCCTGCCCTGCTCGAAGGGCCCAGTGAAGTTCGTCATGGTCAACCAGGACCACAGCATCGCCGGCATCTCGCTTATATCAGTGCCGCTATATCCGAGCGTCACCTACAAGCTCGCTCAGTCCGACGTATGCTGCCAGGGCGTCTTGCTGAGTAGCGCGCCCTGCTGCGACCTTCATGAGTACAAGTCGGTAGAGAAGGCCTGTGGGCAATAGCCGATGACGCCCCCCCCCGAGCGCGGGACTCCGTAGCGGCCGAGGCCCTAACAAGACGACTGATGCGGGCAAGGTTCTCGAGCTCGCGCTGGACCGTGTTCATCCACTTGGCCCAAAGGAGCGTTCCGGGCACGCCGACCCCGAGCGCAGCGTGGCGCGCCTGCACCTGTGGATCGCACCCGCCGCAACCGGCGGCGGCCAATGGAACAACGGGGCCGGCCCCGCGCGGGTCTGGCTCGACGCCGACTCGTTGCCCGAGGGCTGGGCCCTCGAGCAGGTGCTGATCGACCTGCCCGGTCCGCCGGTCGCCATCTCCGACGAGACCCGGGCGGTGGACCTCGAGCTGCGCGCACCGGACGGCTTCAGCGGGAGCGCGACTCTATCCGGCTACCTGTTGACCGACGCCCGCCGCGACAACGGCGTGTGCTTCCACCTGCGCCGTGACTTGACGGTCACCATCAGGCGCTGAGCAATCGGGCTCGATCGCGGCAGCAGCAAGCGCTGCCCCGATCGAGCTCGGTTCGATCCACCGCCGAGTCGACTTTCCAGGTGACCCCTCCGCTGAGCCGTAGCGGGTCCGATCGCGATCGGTGCCCTGGCACCGGGTCCCACCAGCTCGAACCGGAGGCCGACGACTCGTCGGTGTCAGGCACGGTGTCGATGGCCAGAGGGCCCAACCCCTGCGATGGCTCCCGTGGCGTCGTCCCGATGGGCTCCGAGTCGTCGATGGGCTGATCCGGACGTCGCGGGGCGTCTCAGATCCAAGCCTTGGCCTAGAAGTTTCTTCGAGTTCGGTCGACTCAATACTGGCGTCTATTCGTTCGGTTCTCGCACTCCTACGGAACCGGGATGCGGCAACGCCGCAAGCTCCCAGACTCGATCGCCCTCCTCTTGAACGGACCTCTACCCATGCGCCGAAGCACTCTTGCCGCCGGAGCGATCGCATCTGCGGCAATCATCGCAGCGCTCGTGTTCATCACGAACCTCGGCATCGAGAAGAGTGCGGCGTCAGCGAGAACTCTCCCGGACGGTCGAGAGAGGACCCCCGCTCTCGTCGGACTGACTTCGGCCGTCGAGGTCGGTCGCTCCGCGCTGGGATCAGAAGCCCCTGCGGAAACCAAGGCCAAGGTCGATTCGGACGCTGACGCTCACGCACGAGCGAGCAGAGCCGACCCTCCCTCGGCAACACGCCAGGCCTCCGGCGGGGAGCAAGCGGATCAGGTCGCAGTGGTCCAGGGTTATGTCAACGGTCTCGATGGCCCCGTCCCGAACATCTTGGTCTCCGCGGACCAAGGTCAGCGCCTTCGTGCAGACGAGTCGGACGAAGACGGCTTCTACTCGATCTCGCTGCCGTTCGACGGCCTGGTGACGATCCAGGCGCGGGGTGGTGAGGACCTCTGGCCGCCGCCGAAGGAGATCGAAGTACATGGCACGACGCCCCATTCCATCGACGCGCTCCGTGGGACACGGACGATCCGTGGGGTGGTCGCCGACCCGGAGGGACGTCCGGTCGCCTCCGCGCCCGTCGAAGCACACTACTGGGGCACTCGGCGTGACCACGACGGGACTCCCTACCGCGTCATTGGTCCGAGCTTCAGACAGACCACCAGCGCAGCGGACGGGACCTTCGTCCTGGAGTCCCTGCCACCGATGCAGCTCGGGGCGGTTGCCGCGCCGAACTCGAATCGAAGCGGGGTGGACTCCCTCACCAGCGCTCCCTCCCACTCGGTCGAGGTGGACCTCACCGAAGGCGACGCAACCGGGGTCCGATTGGAGATGACTCCGGCCGAGACGTGCACCGTGAACCTGACCCTCGTCGGCGACCTCGACCGGGTGGGGCGGGTGGAAGTCATCTTCGACGAGATCATCGACAGGCACGGACCCAACCCCTTCCCGATGCAGCGAATCGAACCTCTCGAAGCCAGCGAATCGGACCCTCGAACCTTCGTCTGGCGAGTGGGTCCGGTCGTTCCGCCGAGTGCCACGGCGGTGGTGCGGGTGCACGGGGCTGGGCACGTCACGACGCCCTTCGTGCCCATCCCCAACGAGGTCCTCGATCTCACCATCCACCTCTGAGGCGCTCGCGCTGCGGGCAGCCCTGGCACGGGAAATCGAGCCACGTGCCCCCGCGTCGGCGACGGGTTCCCCCGCGAGCATCCAATCGGCGAGCGGCCCCGGGCGCTCGGCTCGAGCTCGAGGCTGTACGACCTCTCGCGTGGCGCGAAGCCGCCGAGCCGAGCGTCGCTCGTGCCGCGCGACGGCTAGAAGCCGTCGGGGACGACCGTCAGCCGGTTCGAGTCGAGGCGTTCGTCGACCGCGGTCGCCGATGCGGCGAGTTGGATCGGGTCGGGTCCGGTGGCGCGCAGGACGACGCTGGCGACGCCACCCTCGGCCCGCGGGCGGCCGCTCCCGACGATCTCGCCGCCGCCGAGCAGGGAGACGACGACCTCGCCGTCGAAGTCGGTGCAGACCGTGCCCTGCCCGTCGAGCACGAGGGCGTGGACCCAGATCTGGTCGTGCTCGATGGCCGAGAGGGGGATGCCGAGCTCGTCGGCCAGGAGCAGGATCTGCGCCGGGGCTCCCGGCCGCAAGAGCACCCGTTCCGCGTGCACCGTTCCGCCGCGCCAGGAGCGCACAAGGACCTGTTCGGCGGCGGACGGCGCGCGCTCGAACGTCGCGACCCCGCGCCAGGGCCGACGCCGCCCGAGTGACTCGCCGTCCACGAAGACCTCGACCGCGTCTCCGCTGGAGTAGACGGTCAGCTCGCCGCCGAGCTCCAGCTCGGCCCAGTCGACCGCGGCGTAGGCCGTGGGCTGGCCGCTCGCGGCGCGGAGGCGGTGGTAGGCCCAGGTGGGCAGGCGATCGGAGGTGAAGGTGCCGCCGCCGTCCATCTCGAGGGCATCGGGAACGAGGCTCGAGCTCGTCGCCGTTCGGGCCGCCTCGACGAACAAGCGCGCGTGCTCCCTACGATCGGAGCCGGCGGCCGAGCGGTCGGCCCGAGTCGGGCCGAAGCGGTCGAACAGCGTCCTCAGCCCATCGCGATCGAGGGGTGGCTCGTTCACGATGACGGCACTCGGATGGGCCTGGGCCAAGGCTTCCAACGCGCGGCGACGCCCGACCGGGAACGCCTCGGAGGCGACCACAGCGACTTCAATGCCTCGTAGGTCGCACTCCACGAGCAGGGCTTCATCGGCGACGGAGGCCGCGTTCATCCAGACGGCGGCCCCCAGCTGACCCAGGCGCACCGCATCCCTGCGCAGGGCTCGGGCCGATAGACGCGCGAGTGGCGAGTCGCTCAGGGCCGGCTCGAGGCACGCCGGGTCGTAGCCGACCTGGTAGCTGCCGCCGACGTAGCCCCCGTCCCGAGGCCTGCGGGGCGCGGTGGTCGTGCTCCATCGGTCGACCACCTCTCCAGCCCGGCTCAGCTCGACGACGACGCCGTAGACCCGGGGGTCCGCCGGCGTCCAGGGCACGATGTTCGGCGCGGCGAGGGCCAGGCTCACGGGCGTGGGCGCGGTCGTGTCCGGCGACACCACGGTCTCGGCACTGGCGAGTTCCGCTCGATCCTCGCCGAGCAACACCGCTCGCAGGCTCGGCGGCTCGGCGCCGGGTAAGCGCTCGACCACTTCGACAGTCAGCTCCAGGACGGGCGCTTCGGAATCGAGCCAGCTCCAAACGAGTGGCGGCGTCTCGCGATCGTTGCGCAGCTCGAGAAAGCGCTCCCCCAGGTACTCGATCCGGGCGCCGCCGGCGATGCCAGTGGGCACGCCCGTGACAGTCGCAAGGTCGCCCTCGCCCGACCCGAACAAGACCAAGAGCTCGTGTCGCTCGCCGTCGGACAGGTCGCTGCCCAACTCCAGGATCACGTCGAACCCGCGTTCCTCCACCCGGAGCGCCACGCCGTCGAGGAAGGCCTCCGCGACCTCGGAGGCCGCCGACAGCCGCACGCGGGCTCGGCGCTCACGCTGGGACGCGGGCGCGCGCAACTCACGGCGCAGCACGATTCGTTCGCGCGGGTCGAGGGTGGCGAACGGCAAGTCGATCCGGGTCCAGCGGCTGGAGTCGTCGGTGGCCTCGTCTCCTCCGAGCACGACATGGGTCCAGCCGCGATCGAGGGGTTCGATCTCCCGTTGCGCCGCATGCGCCTGGCCGGTCATCAGAACCGACGCCACTACCACACAGAGCGCCACACAGCGCGCCGCGCGCACCATCGCTCCCGCAGCCCTCACGCCCCCTCGATCCGCGCGAACTCGCGCTCGAGCAGGGCCTTGGTCGCGCGGATGCCGTCGGGCTCGCTCAGCGACTTGCCCTCGTACTCGACGCCGATCCAGCCGTCGTAGCCCGAGGCCACCACGAGATCCAGCATGCGCCGGTAGTCGGTGTGGACCTCGTTGCCGGCGGCGTCGAAGTCGTGGCTCTTGGCGCTGACGGCCTTGGCGTAGGGCATCAACTCGGCCACGCCGCGGTAGCGGTCGTACTGCGTCCCGTCCTCCAGGCCGAAGTTGCCGAAGTCGGGCAGGGTGCCGCAGCCGGGGTGATCCGCGCGCCGGATCGTCTCGGCCAACCAAGCGCCGTCGGAGCTGGGGCCCCCGTGGTTCTCGACGATCACGCTGATGCCGTACTCCTCGCCGGTCACGCACAACTGGTGCAGGGAGTCCGCCGCGCGCCGGGAGTGCTCGTCGCGGTCGCCCTTGCCGGCCGCGTTGACGCGGATCGAGTGCCCACCCAGGAACGCGCTCGCGCGGATCCAGCGGTGGTGGTTCGCGATCGCGGCCGCGCGCTCCGCGTCGTCCTGCGCCCCCAAGGCTCCCTCCCCATCGACCATGATCAACAGGCTGCGCACGCCCGACCCCTCCGCGCGTGTACGCAGCTCACCCAGATAGGTCAGGTCCTCGGCCCGGTCACGGAAGAACGAGTTGACGTACTCCACCCCCGCGATGCCGTAGTCCTCGCGCGCCACGCGCGGAAAGTCCAAGTTGTCGAGCCGGCCGCCCTGGAGCGCCCGGTGCAGGGACCACTGGGCCAGGGAGATGCGGTAGCGGGGCGCGCCCGCCGGCGGCTGGGGCGTGCTACCGCAGGCGGCGAGGGGCAGGGCACCGGCGCACAGGAGGGCGCCGCGCAGGAGGTCGCGTCGGCTGGGCATGGGGCGATCATGGCCGGCGGGGCGGCGGGTGTCGACCGAGGGCCGTGGGCCGCTCGCAGCGCGCCGCCCCCACGATCGACGGCCTCGGGTGGGAATGGGGGCTCATCGACCCGTCGCCGCCGCAGACAGCGCGGCTTCCCTGGGCGACGCGGTGCTCGTCGGCGGCGGGAGCCCCGACGGCGCAACTCCGGGACGGCCAGGGCCAGCTACCCTGGCGGTCGCGGGCGCCCGAGCGACCGTCGACGCGTGGCTCCGGAGCGAGAGCCTGCCCGCCGATGGGCGCGTGAGCCTGCGCGGCTGGGAGATCGACGGCCAGGGCGCCGCGCGCCTCGGCCCCCGGCGCCGATCGTCGCGGCCGTGATCCTCGAAACCTCCGATTCCGCGGGTCCGTCGACCACGGCCGCCCCGATCCCCCCAAGTCCCGCGCTCGAGGGAACCGCCACGCCCCTTCGACCGGTCACCGCCGAGCTCTCGAGCGACCTGCCGCCCCCCCCAGGGCACGTCGCCGACCCGATCGTTCCCGACCCCACCGCAACTCCCAGCGAAGGTCGCCCGTAACGCGCCCGCCGCGGCGACCAACCGGGCTGGCTTCCCGCCCGCGCCGACCCCATTCCCCCCTGCCAGCTCTAGCCGATTCCAATGCAAGCTCCCGTAGTGCTCACCAGCCTCACCACGGCCCTCGCCACCATCGCCCTCGCCACGACCGCGGCCGCCGGCCAGGTTTGGGTCGTCGACGGCTCCGCGGCGCCCGGCTTCGACTTCCTCGACATTCAGCCGGCCGTCGATGTGGCTGCGCCGGGTGACGTGGTGCTGATCAGGGGCGGCGACTACGCGACGTTCGCGATCGACGGCAAGGGCCTGTCCGTCCTCGCCGACGCCGATCAGGTGGTCCACGTCGACGGCACCTGGCGGGTCGCGAACCTGCCCGCCGGCCAGCTCGTGGTGCTGCGCGGCCTGCAGACCGGGACCCCGGGCACCCAGGGCCTGTCCGCCTCTTCGTGCGAGGGGAGCCTATGGATCGAGGACTGCACCCTGACCGCGTCCGACGGTCCCCTCACCGGCGTGCTGCCGCTGCACCATGGAATTCGCCTCGACCGCTGCAAGGAAGTCGTCATCGCACGCTGCGAGGCGAGCGGCGGCAACGGCAAGAACTTGGGGAGCTTCGGCTACCCCTTCGGAGGTGGCAGCGGCGTGGACAGTTTCGCCACGAACGTCGCGGTCGTCGACAGCGTCCTGACCGGTGGCCACGGCGCCAGCTCGCCCCTGGGCGAGTCCTGGGACGGGGCAATCGGCGGTCACGGGCTGCGGATGTCGGCCACCCACGCATTGGTGGCCGGGGTCGAGACCCACGGTGGCTACGGCGGTTGGGCCGACGTCGACTACGACACGCTGTTCGGCACCAAGAATTGCGGCTACGGGGGCAACGGCGGCAGCGGCATCTACGTCGAGAGCTACAACCCCGAATTCACCGCCACCTACAGCAGTGTGCTGACCGTGCGCGACCAGGTCTCGACGCCCGGCGGCGGCGGCGGGGCCTGGTGTGCGCCGGCGGGCAGCCCGGGCCAGCCGATCACGCTCACGCCCCAGAAACCCCACTCGGTGACCGAGCTGGCCGGCGACGCGCGGACCTTCTTCGTCAACTCGCCGGTGCGCGGCGGGACCGATGCACGGCTCAACTTCGCGGGCGCGCCGGGCGACCTGGTGCTGGCCGTGGCCTCTGGCGGCGCCACCTGGCTCGACCTCGGCGGTCAGCCGGCGCCCCTGGTGCTGGCGGACGTGCCGATCGTGCTCGGGCCCTGGCAGCTCGATGGGTCCGGCACGACGATCCAGGCGGTCCCGGTCCCGACCCAGGCGATCGGCTTCGGCGGCGCGACCCTGCCCATGCAGGCGGTCGTGCTCGAGGCCGCGTCCGGCGCCCTGACCCTCGCCAGCCCCTCGGCCCTGACCGTGCTCGAGCAGGGCCTGTGACACGTACCGGGTGCGGTGTGCCGCGCCCCGCGACGACGACCGCGGCGCCCGCCTTCGGGCGCCGATCCGACAACCCGGGAGACACCACCATGCGCGCTCGCCCCGCCTCGCCCTGCCTCTGCGCACCGCGCCTCGCACCGCTCCTCGCCTGCGTCGCCCTGGCCCAGGGTGCCGCCGCCGGTCAGGTCTGGATCGTCGACGACGACGGTGGTCCGGGGGTGGACTTCACCGACATCCAGCCGGCCGTCGACGCCTCGGCGAGCGGGGACGTGGTGCTGGTCAAGGGCGGCTTCTACGGCTCGTTCGCGATCGACGGCAAGGGAATGACCGTCGTCGGCGAGTCGGACGAAACGGTCAGGGCCGATGGCGTGTGGCGCGTCGCGAACCTCCCGGCGGGGCAGCTCGTCGTGATCCGTGGCCTGTCGACCGACCAGGCCGAGACATCGGCCTTGGCAGCCATCGACTGCGCCGGGAGCCTGTGGATCGAGGACTGCACCTTGACCGCGGCCCCCGGCCCCCTCGACTTCGGCCTGCCGAGCCACCACGGCGTGCGGTTGACGCACTGTGCCGACGTGGTCATTGCGCGCTGCTCGGCGATCGGTGGCAACGGCACCAACGTCGGGCCCTTCGCCGAGCCCTACAGCGGGGGCGACGGGATCCACGCCATCTCCAGCAACGTAACCGTGCTCGACAGCGTGCTGCGCGGTGGCCACGGGGCCAGCGGTCCCGAGGACGACTGGTGGAGCGGCGGCTGGGGCGGCAACGGGCTGTGGCTGTTCGACTCCACCGCGATCGTTTCGGGGATCGAGACCTACGGCGGGTTCGGCGGCTACGGCGGCGTGGACTACGACCTGTTCACCGGCAAGAACTGCGGCGACGGGGGCAATGGAGGCAACGGCATCCGCCTGGTGGATTGGGACGTGAGCTTCGCCCAGATGGCGCCCAGCATCCTGACGGTGCGCGACCACTTCTCCGCGCCCGGCGGCGGCGGGGGCAGCTTCTGTGGAGTCCCCGGCGCCGTCGGCGTCCACGTGGCCGTGGGCAGCCTGCCCGCCCATCAGGTCTTGGAGCTGGACCACGGCGCGCGCAGCTTCGTGGTGACCTCGCCCGTGCGCGGTGGGACCAATGCGCGGCTGACCTTCAGCGGCGAACCCGGCGATGTGTGCTTGGCCCTGGTGGGGTCCGCCACCGCCTGGTTCGACCTCGGTCTGCAGCCGGCGCCCCTGGTGCTCGCAAGCACCCTCGCCGTGCTCGGCCCCTGGAGCTTGGGCGCCACGGGCTCGACGATCCAAGTGGTCCCCGTGCCCCTGCAGGATCCGACCTTCGGGGGCGGGACCCTGCCCCTGCAAGCCGTGGTGGTCGAGGTCGAGAGCGGTGCGCTGACCCTGGCGCCGCCCTCGGCACTGACGATCCTGAATCAGAGCTTCTGAACTCGCAGCCGGCTCAGCGGCGGCCGGGCCGGCGTGCGTCCGCCGGCTCGGCGCGCAAGAGCTCCAGGGCGCGCTCGAAGACCGGATCGGCGGCGGTGAACGCGGACGGCTCCGGCGCCACGAGCACGTCGGGGGCGATGCCCCGCCCTTCGAAGGGTTGCTTGCGTGCATCGGCCGCCAGCCAGCGGGGTACGGTCGCGGTGATCCCACCAACCAGCTCGAGGGTGCGCGGGTTGCCCGACGAGCCCACCGTGGGCTCGCCCACCAGGGTCGCCCCAGGGCACTCGCCCAGCATCAGCGTGAAGCCCTCGGCGGAGCTCATCACCGCCGGCCCGATCAACACGACCACCGGCGACTGGTAGCACCACTCGCGGGGCTCGAGCACCCGCTCGCTCCAGGGGCCGAGGTCGTCGTGGGCCTCCCCGTCGCGGTAGCGCTGGGTCGCGTAGGTCGTCGGCTCGGTGACGAAGCGGCCGGCCATGGCCTGGGCCAGGGTCTCGTCGCCGCCGCTGTTGAAGCGCAGGTCGAGTACCAAGCCGTGGGTGTCGCCCAACTCCTCGAGTGCGCGGTCGAAGTGCTCGACCAGGTCGGCCGTGTCCAGGGCCGAGACACTCACATAGCCGAAGTCGTCCGCGGTCCGGCTCCAGTTGATCCCGCGCCGCGGCTGGGTCATCGGCTCGAGCGCCGCCATGACCGCCTTGAAGTTCGCGTTGTAGCGCAGGGCCGGCAGCTCGTGCGGCACCAGCTCGCCGCCGACCTTGACCCAAGCGTGGCGATCCTCGAGGGGCGCGACGAGGGCGCTCAGCACACAGCCCAGCTCCCAGACGGTCTCGCACTGCGCTGCGATCGGTCGAAAGCGCTCGCGCTGGGCGCTCCAGTCCACGTCGCGCAGCCCGAACATCGCGTACTCGCGGTCGAAGGCCACCCACAGCTCGTCGAACGCCGCCGCCGCATCGGCGGGATCGACCGGCGCGGCGACCGGCAGGGCCATGGTGTCGAAGGCGGGCAGGTACTCGACGTCGCCGCCGCCCTGGACCATGTAGAAGCGTCGCGGCCCCTCCAGGGTCTCGCAGTCGAGGACCACGGTTCCCCGCGCCGGAACCACGGGCATGCCCTGCATCGCCCAAGAGTTGGCCTGCTTGGCCATCGCCAGGCGTACGGCGGAGCGAAAGCGCCAGTCGTCGTCGCCGGCGGGGAGTGCCTCGCCCGCGACCAGTGCGCCCAGCTCCGCCGGGTGGAAGCGCATGAAGATCGAGCGCACGTGCTCTCCGGCGCCGGGCAGCTCGCCCGCGATCGCGCCGGGCTCGTCCGGCTCGAGCACCGCCCACAGGGGACCGTCCGGGTGGACGCCGACGGTGACCAGGCCCGGGCCGGTCTCGACCACCAGGCGCTCGCCGCGCTCGAAGCGGAAGCCGGCAACACGGTGGACGTGCTGCGGACCGGTGCTCCAGCCCATCGGAACAGGCGGCTGGGTCGGCTCCAGATCGCTGGGATAGAGCTCGGCGAGGCCCTGCGACGGGGGCTCCGATTGGGCGTTGGACGACCCCGCGTTCAGTAAGGAGCAGGCGAGGGTCAGGGCGACGGTCAGACGACGGGGCGCGGGGTTCATGGCGCGGGCGATGTTCGCCAGAGCCGCCGCGCCACGCCACCCCTTGCGCACCGCTATCCTGCCCGCCCGTGCAAATCATCCTCGCCAGCACCTCGCCCTACCGCCGCGCCCTGCTCGAGCGCCTGGGTCTCGAGTTCGACTGTGTCGCGCCCGACGTGGACGAGGACGCCTACAAGTCCCGCGGCCTCGAGCCGCGCGAGCTGGCCCAGACACTGGCCCGGGCCAAGGCGGCGTCGGTGGCCGAGCTGTACCCCGAGGCCGTGGTGATCGGCTCCGATCAGGTCTGCGCCCTGGACTCCGAGGTCCTCTCGAAGCCCGGCAGCCCCGCGCGGGCCGCCGCCCAACTCGAACGCCTGGCGGGCCGCACCCACCGGTTGGTCACCGCCGTCGCGATCCAGCGCGGAGGCGAGCGCCGCGCCTGGACTGACGTGGCGACGCTGACCATGCGTGCCCTCACCCGCGCGGCGATCGAGCGCTACGTTGCCGTCGACGACCCTGTTGACTGCGCCGGCGCCTACAAGCTGGAGCAGCGCGGCATCGCGCTGTTCGAGCAGATCGCCTGCGACGACCACAGCGCGATCACCGGCCTGCCCTTGATTGCCACGGTTCGAATCCTGGGTGATTTCGGGATCGACCTGCCCTGAGGCGGGGACGCACCTGGTCCGTTCGCGGGCCAATTCGGGGGCTCCTGCGGGGCTCCTGCGGGGCTTCGGCGCTGCCCGTGCGACGTTCGAAAGCCTCGGGTGAGCGCCCCAAGAACCACCGCGGGCCCCCGCCCGCCCACCAGGGGTGACGAACAGCAACGGCGCGGGTTACACCGAAGCCGTCGAATCCGCGCAGCCCGTATGCTGGCGCCGTGAACTTCGACAACTTCGAGACCGGCGCCGAGCTCTCTCGCGAGGAGTTCGACCAGCGCACGCCGGACCTGCGCGTCGAACTCCTCAACCTGCAGTTCGATCTGCGCTCGGCCGACTTCGCCGTGCTGATCCTGATCATGGGCGACGATCGTCGCGCCTGCGAAGAACTGACCGATCGCATGCACGAGTGGTTCGACCCGCGCGGCCTCGACACCGAGGCCTTCCTCGACGAACGCGAGGAGGAACTGGGTCGACCGCTCTTCTGGCGCTACTGGCGCGCGTTGCCGCCCAAGGGTCGGATCGGGATCCACCTGGGCGGATGGGCGTACCACGCCGTGGCCGAGCGGATCTTGACCAAGGGTGGCAAGCGGCGCTTCGCGCGGCGCTGCGAGCACGCTCGCGCCTTCGAGTGCGTGCTGACGGCCAGTGGCATGTCGATCGTCAAGGTCTGGCTGCACAGCTCGACCAAGGCCTTGGAGAAGCAACTCGACCGTGCCGACAAGAACACCCACGGCTGGCGCGCCCGGGAGTACGACCGGACGATCCTCGAGCACCACGGGAAGATCGAGAAGTACGGCGAGCATCTGATCGAGGGCACCGAGAGCGACTGGGCGCCCTGGCTCGTGGTCGAGAGCACCGACAAGCGCCACCGCGACATGGTCGTCTTCGAACACCTGCGCGACCGGCTCGCCGGTCGCTTGGCCGGCGCCGTGCCCGCACCCTTCGACCCGCCGCTCGAGGCCCATGCGTCGGAGCCCGCCTCGCCCCTGCGTCAGTTGGACATGGGTGTCACCGCCGATCCGGCCGAGTACGAGAAGGAGCTGCCGAGGCTCCAGAGGCGGCTCTCGGACCTTGCCCGTGAGGCCCGCGACAAGGGCGTCTCGACGGTGCTGGTCTTCGAGGGCATGGACGCCGCCGGCAAGGGTGGTGCGATCCGCCGGCTGGTGCGCGGCGTCTCGGCCGCCCTCTATCGGGTCACGCCGATCTCCGCGCCGACCGAGGTCGAGCGCGCGCACCCCTACCTCTGGTGCTTCTGGCGACAGATGCCGCGAGCGGGCGAGATCGCCATCTTCGATCGCTCCTGGTACGGCCGGGTGCTGGTGGAGCGCGTGGAGGGCTTCGCCACGCAGGCAGAATGGACCCGCGCCTTCGGGGAGCTGCGCGATTTCGAGGCCCAGATGACCGAGCACGGCACGGTCGTCGCGAAGTTCTGGCTGCAGATCGACACCGACGAGCAACTGCGCCGCTTCGAGGCACGGGAGCACACGCCCTACAAGAAGTACAAGATCACCGACGACGACTACCGCAATCGCGGGCGTTGGGACGAGTACGTCGCCGCCGTCGACGAGATGCTGCTGCGAACGGACGCCAAGCACGCACCCTGGCACCTGATCGCCGCCAACGACAAGCACCACGCGCGCCTCGAGGTCCTGCGAGCCGTGTGCAAGGCCCTCGAGGCCAAGCTCTGAAGTCCCTGTCGCGCATTCGACCGAGCGGGCCAACAGCGAGTTGTCGTCGTAGAGCTCTCGGCGATCAACCTGCGTCAGTCAGTTCGCGACGATCACAGTCGAGCCGTCTTCCGCGATGGCGACTTCCCGCTCGGTCGACTCGCCGTCGACCCAGCTCTCGAGGAGCGCCGATCCCGGCAGAGCGGCGAAGGACAGGCTCCCGCCGCTGGCGACGATCTGCTGGGCCGTGGTCGACAATCTCCAACTCCAGCCCCCGCCCGCATCGCCGAACAGGCGCAGCCCCCTCGCGTCCTCGGCAGCGACGACGTCGAGGCGCGCGGCAACTGGCTCGACGAAGAGCTCGAGATCGCCCCGCGGCTCGGTGTCGATACGCAGCGACCGGGTCAGTCCCAGGGCCCCGTCGGCCGAGGACACGGTGACCTTGAACACGCCGGCCCGTGGGGCGACGAGCTCGAAGGTCCCATCCACGTCGACCTGCGCGCGATTGCTCCAGTAGTCGCCATAGGGGTAGGCCTCGCGATCCGCGGCCATGGACACCGACAGGGCGGAGCTGGGCCATCCTGCGACGCTCACCACGCCGCGAACTTCGCGCTGGCGGCGCGACGGGGCTCGCAGGTCCAAGATCCGCCGCTCCCCCGACTCCAGCTGCAGCTCGGGCGTAGCCAACTCGGTCGTCGTGGGCCAAGTCGAGCTGGAACGACCGGGTTCGCGATCGAGCACCACCACGGCGTAGGCCCCGGCGGGCAAGCCCTCGATCCGGTAGCGACCATCACGATCGGTACGGCCCGTCCAGCCCCCGAAGTCCGCTCTGGCGACGCCCACCACAACGCCTCGCAGCGCCTGTCCGGTCTCATCGACGACCCGGCCTTCGAGGGTTGCGCCCGACTCGAGATGTAGGTCGAGGCCCTCGACCTTCCAGCGCTCCTCCAGCCCGTCGAGACGGCGCGCCACCGGCGGCCTGCCAGCAGGGACCGCCTGGACCACGAAGTCTCCTGGCGCTTCGGGGACCAGGACGAAGCGGCCCTGCTCGTCCGTCATCGCGCTGCTTTCGATCGGGTACAGCAGCGGGAAGCCGGCGTCCAATGTCAGCCAGCCTGGGTCCGTCGCCGCCCTCAGATCGACTCGCACCCCCTCGACGGGCTCGCCCTGGTCGAGCACGCGACCGCGCACGATCGGGAGCGGCTCGAGCACGACCTCCAGCGGATTCGCGATGTCGCTGGCGAGCACCTCGCCGACGTTCTGCGTGGCGTAGCCGAAGGCGCGGATCCGCAGCATCATCGGGCCCCAGTCGTCGCCCGGTATCTCGATCGTCTGGGTCCCCTCGACCTTCGAAACGCCTGCGAGACCGATCGCCCCGGGCAGGCCCACCGAGACCTCGCCCGACACGGGCGCGCCTTCTGGATCCGAGAGCCGAATCGTCAACGGCTGTCGTGCCAGCGGCTCCATCACGACCCGCCGCAGGTCGGCGCTGGCTGCGAGGCCGGTCCACTCGATCGAAGCGAACTCGCCGCGGACCTCGGTCACACGCACCGACGTCGCGGGGCGTTCGCGGGGCACCTGCACGAAGTCCACCCGACCCTCGGTGTCGACCGACGTCGTCCAGGCGACCCCATCGATCTCGATGCGAACCTCGGCAGCTTCGATCGGCTCGCCAGCGCCGTCGACGACCTGGAACCGCCAGCCCAGGTCGGCGCCGGGCTCGGGGAGGGCAACGACCACTTGCTCGATGGCGAGGCCCACCTCGCCGACGCCGATTGTCGGCGAACAGCCCCAAGTGCCCGTTCCGCGCCGGGCCCAGACCTGGACGAGGGCCAGGGGCGGCGCCCAGAGCTCGAACGCGCCCGCGCCGCTGAGCTGGTCCGCTCGATCGAGCTCCACTCGACGCTCGACGGCGCGATCCTCAGCGCCGTCGGCCGTGACGGCGGTCAACACAACTGTCACCCCCGCGGCCCCCGCCTCACCCAGGCCGACGACAGACCCGCGGATCGGCACACCGGGCTCGACCACGATCGAGCCCAGGTCGACCTCGACTCCCGGCTCGAGGGTCGCCTCGATGGAGCCGAAGGCCGCGTCGCCATTGCGCGCGACGATGCGGACCTCCGTCGGTCGCTGGATCAAGGTCGAGGTGAGAGTCGCCTCGCCGGCCGCATCCGTCGTCGCCCGATGACCGGCGTTGAGCCGCTCGAACTCGGCGCGCGCGGCCGGCTCCAGGGAGGCCGGATCGATCGACAGGAGCGTCGCCCGCGCCTCGACCGTGGCGCCCGCAATCGGCCGGTCGCGCTGATCGACCACCCGCAAGTGGGCCACGGTCAAGCTGGACGACGACGGCCCCCCGGCCACGATCGCCGGCCGCGTCGTCGCGGATACGGCTGCAACCTCGTCTCCGATCGGACGACGCGCGGCCACGCCGCCGCCGGCGGCGAGAAGCGCGGTCGACGTCGAGGCCGTGTCCGTGGCGACCAGGGCGTGAGCGGAGGGCATTGGCAGCTCCGGGTCGTCTCCCTGCACAGTCCCGGTCGCCAGCATCGCCGCCGTCGATGCGACCGTCAGTGCCATGAGGCCCGCGGCCAACCACAGCGGCAACCCCGCGATGGTCGCCAGTCGAATCGGTCCCGCCGCCAAGGGAGCGAGCGCCCGGACCCAGGTTCCACGGTCGCCGTGATGATCGGCGTCGAGCTTCCCACGCAGCCGCTCGAGGGCCTGTCCATGGCGCCAGCGAACCGTCCCGGGCGGCAGACCCAGTCGCCGCGCCACCTCGGCCAATCGGTGACCTTCGACGTAGTGCAGCACGACCACGTCGCGCTCGGGCGCCGGCAGCGCACGCACCAGGGCCGCGATGCGCTCGCACAGCTCGGCCCGCGCGGCCAGGTCATCGGTGGACTCCGTGGCTTCGCCGCTCCGCTGCGCAACCGCGGTCTCGCGGGCCTGCAGCCGTCCGGCTCGGCGGGCACGCTGTCGCCCGGCATTGCGGAGCACCGTCGCCAACCACGGCCGCGCCGGTCGATCCGCCCCGGGCGGACGACGCAGGGCGGCGAGCCAAGTTTCCTGCACCAGGTCCTCGGCTTCGCCGCCATCGCGAACGAGGTCACGGGCAGCGCGGCGCAGCCAGGCCCCCTGCTCGAGCAGGGCTTCGATCGGGATCGTGTGGGTGTCGCTCATCGCACCCGGGGCATGCCGCCAGCCGCGGAGCGTTGGTGAAAACTCGCTTCGATCGGTGCTTCGCTGCGTTCCAAAGCGGCACGCGGACGCTCGAGAACCACCGCGGGCCCCCGCCCGCCCACCAGGGGGGACGAACGGGGCCTCGCGAGGTTACGTATATCGGGCAGAATCTGCGCCCCGATGGCCCAGTACGACGGAACCGAGGCGAGGGAAACCATGGGCCGTCGAGACTCCTCGGGCGGCTTCGAGGGCAACCTCGCGCGGCTCGCCTGGTTCGAGGGCTCGCGCAACGCGCTGTTCTGGCTGCCGAGCTTCTTCCTGTTGTTCGAGAGTCGACTGCCGGTGGACCGGGTGCTGGTCCTGGCCTCGATCTACTACGCGGCCAGCGTCGCCCTGGAGGTGCCTTCGGGCTACCTCTCCGACCGGGTCGGACGACGGATCACCCTCGTGGTGGGGGCGGCGATGCAGGCCGTTGGCTGCTTCGCCGTAGCCGGCGCGGACTCCTTCGCGGTCTTCGCCGTGGGGCAGGCCTGCCTGGCCGGGGCCAACGCCTTCGTTTCGGGGACCGACACGTCACTGCTGTTCGAGAGCCTGCGAGCTGCGCGGCGCGAGCACGAGTTGGCGGCTCAGGAGGCACGTATCCAGCGCATCGGCCTCGTGGCCCTGGGGCTGGCCGCCCTGTCCGGCGGGGTTCTGGCCAGCATCGACCTGCGTCTGCCCCACGCCATGACCGGCGTGGCGTCGGTGGTCGCGCTGGTCCTGGCGCTGGGCTTGCGCGAGCCGCCGCGCCTCGTGCGCCGTGCCGCGGAGCGCGAGCTGCACCTCTCCACCTGGGGCCTGATGCTCGGGCACCTGCGCCAACCGGCCCTGCGTTGGATCCTGGCCTTCGCGGTCGCGTCGATGGTCTTCAACCACGTGCCCTTCGAGTTCCTGCAGCCCTACCTGGCGGCAGTGGCCGCGCGCGAGGGAGCGGACGTCTCCATGAGCGCGCCGCTGCTCGCGGGCCTGGCGCTGGGTACGACGATGCTGGTGGCCGCCCTCGCCAGCCGCTTCGTGCTTCGGTTGCGCGCCAGGCTCGGCGATGCGGGCACCCTGCTCGCGGCCGAGGCCCTCCAGTGCCTGGTCATCTCGACCCTGGCCGTGGCCGTGCACCCGGTGCTCGCGTTCGTGCTCGTCCTGCGCAGCGTGCCCCAGGCCCTCTCCCAACCGGTCGTGCGCGCGATCGTCCATCCGCGCGTGGACGGGTCGGTGCGGGCGACTTGGCTCTCGTTCCAGAGCCTCGTGGGTCGCCTGGTCTACTCCGGCGCCCTGGCCCTGGCCGCTGGCTCGACCGGTGGCCTGGCCCACTTGGGCGCAGCTAGCCTCACCGGCCTCTTGCGCGGCTTCGCTGGTACCGCGGTGGCCACCCTGGCGCTGATGCTTCTGACCCGGCCGCGCGAGCTGCGCCGCGCGCCGTTAGATTGACCCACCCCGCGCGTCCCCGCGCACTCGCCGCCACGCCTTGACCCCACTCCCCATGAAGCGTCGCGACTTCCTCGCCGCCGCCGCCGCCGCAGCGCCCCTCGCCGGTGCCTCCCTCGCTGCCGCGCCCGCGATCCACGCGGGCCCGCGCCTGACCTCGGCCGACGCGCCCTTCAAGCTGGCCTATGCCCCCCACGGGGGGATGTTCCAGAACCTCGCCGGCGGCGACGTGGTCGATCAGATCGCCTTCGCCCACGACCAGGGCTTCCGCGCCTGGGAGGACAACGGCATGGCCGGTCGCGACGTGGCCGAGCAGGAGCGCATCGCCCGCGCCCTGGCCGACCGCGGCATGCAGATGGGCGTGTTCGTCGCCAACTTCGGCACCGCCTTCGGCAAGCGCAGCTTCTCGACCGCCTCGCCGGAACACGTGGAGAGCTTCCTGGCCGACCTGCAGGTGTCCGTGGAGTGCGCAGCCAGGGTCAACGCCACGTGGATGACGATCGTGCTCGGCGACCTGGAGCCGCGGCTCGAGCGCGACTTCCAGCACGCCAACGCGATCGAGATGCTCAAGCGCGGCGCCGAGATCTTCGAGCCCCACGGTCTGGTAATGGTGATGGAGCCCCTCAACCCCTGGTCCGACCACCCGGGGATGCTGCTCTCGAAGATCTCCCAGGCCTACATGCTCTGCAAGGCAGTGGGCTCGCCGGCGGTGAAGACGCTGTTCGACATCTACCACCAGCAGATCACCGAGGGGAACCTGATCCCGAACATCAGGAAGGCCTGGGACGAGATCGCCTACTTCCAGATCGGCGACAACCCCGGCCGCAACGAGCCGGGCACGGGCGAGATCAACTACCGCATCGTCTTCAAGGAGATCCACGCGCGCGGGTACACGGGCGTGTTGGGAATGGAGCACGGCATCAGCCGCGGCGGCGCGGAGGGTGAGCAGGCCTTGATCCAGGCCTACCGGCACGCGGACGACTTCTGATTCGCGGTGCGGTTGGGTAGGCGTTCGTACGGTGCCACGTTCGTACGGTGCCAGGCACAAGACCGCCGCCTACCCAACGCTACCCTCGCGAGCCCGCGCTCAGCCTGCGCTCAACTCACCGCGCAGGTCGACGCCGATCAGCCGGCGCACCTCGTCCAGCTCCAGGCCGCGGTTGAGCAGGTAGTGCAGCTTCGCGAGGGCGGCTTCGGGCGTCATGTCCACGCCGCTGACGACGCCCGCCGAGGCCAGGGCCTCCCCGGTCGCGTAACCCGATAGGTCGACCCTCCCGCGCAGGCATTGGGTCACGACGACGACCACGATCCCGCGCTCGCAACCGGCCCGCAGCACGTCGAGGAACTGCTGGTCGTGCTTGGGTCCGTTGCCGACGCCGAACGCCTCGAGCACCAGTCCCTCGAGCGGCGCCGAGAGCATGTTCTCCAGCACGCTGGCCCGCAGGCCCGGGAACAAGCGCAGGGCGCCCACGTGAGGGCCGCCGATGGCCTGCACCCGCAACGTCGCCCCTGACTCCGGCCGCCGCACGCGCGACTGATCGATCTCGATTCGGCTGCCGATGTGCCCGAGGGGCGGGAAGTTGGGCGAGGCGAACGCCGCCAGGCCGCTGGCGTCGACCTTGCGCGCGCGGCAGCCGCGCATCAACGCATCGCCGAAGCACAGGGTCACCTCCGGCACCGCGTGGTTGGCCGCGACCTCGAGCGCCGTGATCAGGTTGTTGCGCGCGTCGTTGCGGGTCTCGCACAGGGGGATCTGCGAGCCGGTCAACACCACCGGTTTGGCCAGGCCCTCGAGCATGAAAGACAGGGCCGAGGCGGTGTACGCCATCGTGTCCGTGCCGTGCACCACCACGAAGCCGTCGTAGTCGTCGTAGTGAGCCTGGACGTCCCGCGCGATCCGCAGCCAGTCGTCCGGCGACATGTCCGCCGAATCGAGCAGCGGCGAGTACTCGACCACGTCGAAGGCTGGCATCTGCGGCGCGAGCAGCTCGGGCATCTGCCGCATCTGCGCCTCGAAGAAACCCGCGGCGGGCGCGAAGCCCTGGGGGCCCTCGCGCATTCCGATGGTGCCGCCGGTGTAGGCGATGTAGATCCGCTTCCCGGACATGGACCGAAGAGCCTCCCACGGGGGCCCGGCCCGAACAACACTGCTGTCGGGCCGAGCTTGCGGACCCACGCCGGCCCCAGGGTCGTTAGATTCGGCCCCCCCACGCGCCCCAACGCCGTCATCCCATCGCCGCACGTGATCCGCAACCGCCCCTCGCTCCCCGCCCTGTTCGTCGCCGGCCTGATGTCCGTCGCCGGCTGCGCGAGTCCGACCATCGACGCCAGTGCCGGTCCCCAGGCGACCACCGCCCGGCCCGTCCCCGTGGCCCTCGACGAGGAGCCGGAACCCTTCACGGTGGTCGTTCCCGGCAGCAACGGCGCCAGCATCGAGTTCCTGCCCCTGCCGCCGGCCAAGCCGGGTGACGCCACGGTCTGGCTCGCTCGCACCGAGCTCACCTGGGACTGCTACGGGCCGTGGCTGTTCCGCTTCGACGTGCCCGAGGAGCGCCGCCCCCAGGTCGACGTGGCCTCGCGCCCGACCAAGCCCTACGGCGCCGTCGACCGTGGCTTCGGCTACGAGGGGCATCCGGTGATCGGCATGACCGCGCCGGCGGCGACCAAGTACCCCGTCTGGCTGGCCGAGGTCGCCGGGGGCGAGTACCGGCTGCCGACCGAGGCCGAGTGGGAGCGCGCCTGCCTGGCCGGCGGCGACCCCCTGGCCGCGGGCTTGCAGTCGGTGGCCTGGACCTTCGACGACGCCCTCGATCGCACCCACCCGGTGGCCTCCAAGGCGCCCAACGCCTGGGGCTTCTACGACATGCTCGGCAACGTCGGGGAGTGGTGCACGACCGCCGAGGGTGGCTTCGTCCTGCGCGGCGGCTCGTTCAACGACTTCGCCAGCGAGGTCGCGCCCGGTCTGCGCCAGTTCCAGACCCCGGCCTGGAACCGCACCGACCCTCAACAGCCCAAGAGCACCTGGTGGCTGTCCGACGGACCGTTCGTCGGCATGCGCCTGGTGTGCGTGAAGCCCCCGCCGCCGGCCCCGGCCGACGACACCGCACCTTCCCCCCGAACCGACGAGCAGACCCCATGACGCGCTCCCCGATCCACCGTCGCACGCTCCTCAAGTCCACCGCCGCAGGCGCGGCGACCCTGCCCCTGTCGCACTTCGCCTTTGCCGCGCCGCGCGAGACCCTGCGGGTGGGCGTGGTCGGCTGCGGCGGGCGCGGCACGGGCGCCGCCTTCGACTGCATCAACTCGTCCGAGGGCGTCGAGGTCTACGCCCTCGGTGACCTGTTCGAGCAGCGCGTGAACGACGCCAAGGCTCGTCTGGCCGAGCACGGCAACGCGATCGCGGACGAGCGCTGCTTCACGGGTTGGGACGCCTTCGAGCGGGTCATGGACGCCGGCGTGGACGTGGTCATCCTGGCCACGCCGCCCCACTTCCGCCCACGGATGCTGCGCGCAGCGGTCGAGCGCGGGCTGCACGTCTTCATGGAGAAGCCCGTGGCCGTGGACGGTCCC
The DNA here is from genome assembly GCA_007751255.1 of Engelhardtia mirabilis. Classification (GTDB taxonomy): domain Bacteria; phylum Planctomycetota; class UBA1135; order UBA1135; genus Engelhardtia; species Engelhardtia mirabilis. Next base: position 796,324 of record CP036296.1, on the reverse strand, counting down.
GGCGTGCGCTCGGTGATCGAGTCGGGCGAGATGGCCAAGCTCAAGGGCCTGGCGATCGTCTCCGGCACACAACGCCGCCACCAGGCCAGCTACCTGGCGACGATGCAGCGCATCCACGACGGCGAGATCGGCGACATCGTCGGCGGCCAGTGCTGGTGGAACCAGGGCTCCCTGTGGATGCACCCGCGCCAGGCGGAGTGGAGCGACATGGAGTGGCAGCTGCGCAACTGGCTGTACTTCACCTGGCTCTCGGGCGACCACATCTGCGAGCAGCACATCCACAACATCGACGTGATGAACTGGGCCCTGGGCTCGACGCCGGTGAGTTGCGTCGGCTTGGGCGGTCGTCAGGTGCGCACCGACCCGGCCTACGGCCAGATCTTCGATCACTTCAGCATCGAGTTCGAGTACCCCGGCGGCGTGCTGATCCAGAGCTCCTGCCGGCAGATCGACAACACGGCCAGTCGCGTCGGCGAGCGCGTCGTGGGCACCAAGGGCGTCGCCGATCCGGGTGGGACGATCCGCGGCGCGACCAACTGGCGCTATGACGGCGACGGCATCAGCCCCTACCAGCAGGAGCACGCCGACCTGATCGCGAGCATCCGCGCGGGCGAGCCGCTGAACGAGGCCAAGCGCGTGGCCGAGTCGACCCTGTCCGCGATCATGGGCCGCATGTCGACCTACACCGGCAAGAAGATCACCTTCGAGCAGGCCCTGAACTCGACCGAGGACCTCTCGCCGCCGGCCTACGAGTTCGGCGACCTGGCGGTGGCTCCGGTGCCGATGCCCGGGCTGACCCAGTTCTCCTGAGGGAACGGGCTCTTGCCTGGGTAGGCGTTCGTCAGGCGGCGGTTTTGTGCCCGGCACCTGACGCACGTCTACCCAGGCGCGGGAAAGCGTTTCCCGCCCCCTCAAGGATCCCCGGGTGCTCGTCGAAGGGACCGTCGGAGCGCTCCAAACCGGAGCAACACCCCCCGATGGACTCTTCGATGACGATGGACCCCAAGCGCGACGCGATGGACCGGGCCCTGGCGGCCAGCCGACTTCAGAAGGCTTGGATCGCCGGTGACCGCGCCAGCGGGCTCGATGCCCTGCGCGAACTCTATGCACCCGGACTGCGGGCAGTGCTGAACCTCGGCGACGAGTCGGCACGGCGCGCGCTGCGCACGACCCTCGAGGTCGCCACCAGCGCGGTGCTCCAGTTCTGGTTCGGCGAGAGTGCCGCGGGCGCCTGGCGCGAGCTGCTGCTCGAGGGCCCGAATGGCCTGGCCGTCCCCGGCCTGGCCGGCAACGCCGCGCTCTTGCGACTGGCGGGCTCGGCCGTGGTCGACACCCCGGGCAGCGCCCTCGATCCGGCCCTGTTCGCCCAGGCACCCCTCGATCGCCAGGCCCGCAGCTTGGCGCACGTGTGCCTGTTGACCGACGCCAACTCCCCCATCGACTACGCGGGGCTGCACCAGGCCTGCGCGCCGGAGCTGCGCGGCTTCCTGGCCAGTTGGCTCTTGGCCTCGTACCTCGCGAGCCCCGAACACCAACTCGACGCGTCCGCGCTCGAGAACCAACGCATCGCCCGCGACGCCTTCGCTCGCGTCCACGGCTGCGACGCGCCCCCGATCGGCGCCCAGATCGGCTTCACCTCCCTGGCCTACCGCGCGGCCCTCGACGAGTCCTCGCCGCGGGCCTTCGTAGAGGCGCTCGATCGCAGCGTGATCGGTCCGGCCCTCGCCGCCGCCGGCTTCGCGCCGAATGGATCGTCGAGCCACGGCGCGGACGTCGCCGTGATGCTCGAAGCCGCCGGTGCCGGTGGCAAGATCGATCGCCGCACCGGCCGCGTCACCGAGAGCCTGCGTGGCGCCGGCGCGCGCGGCGTGATCGCCTCGGAGGACGTGGAGCGCTCGTACAAGAACCTCCCCGACGGTTGGCGCTCGGAGTCGACCGACGTGCTCGGGCTGCCCGCTGCGAGCAGCTTCCAGGGGCTGGCGGCCAGCGCCGCCGCGATCCGCGCCGAGAACCTCGACGCCCTGGTCTACCCCCACGTCTCCCTCGGCATCGCCAACCGCTGGCTCGCCGGCCAACGCCTGGCGCGGGTGCAGATCAGCCTCGGCGCCGACGGCATGACCAGCGGCTCGAGTCAGATGGACTACATCGTCGTCGGCGAGGACCTCGTCGGTGACGGCTCGGAATTCAGCGAGCAGGTGATCACGGTGCCCGGCCTCGGGCTCGACATCACCGCCCCGCCCACCCCGCGCGAGCCGCGCGAGAGGGCGCTCGACGCCGAGCAGGTGCTGCTCATGTCGACCGCGACCCACGACAAGCTCTGCGGTCCGGTGCTCGACGCCTGGAACGAGATCCTGAAGCGCTCCGGCGGCCGCGCCATCCTGCACTTCTTCCCCAGCGTGGACGACTCCAGTGCCCACCGCATCGAGCCGCACCTGGCCGCGCACTTCGAGGAGGGCAGCGACGCGCTGCTGGTGCCGTTCATCGATCGCCAGGAGCTCACCGACCTGTTGGTCGAAGGCGACCTCTACCTCGACACCTACCCCTACGGCGGGTTGGGCGCGCTGGTTGAAGCCCTCTGCGCCGGCATGCCGGTGGTCACGATCGAGGGCGACTGCGCTCGCAACCGAGTCGGCGCGGCGATCCTGCGTCGCCTGGGCCTGCCCGAGGGCCTGATCGCGAAGAGCCTGGCCGAGTACGTCGAGGTGGCCAGCGCGCTCGTCGCCGACGCGTCCCTGCGGATCCAACTGCGGGCGAACCTGACGCGCGAGCGGGTGCTCGCGGCCCTGATCGATCCCGAGCTGCCCCGAAACGTGGGCGACGCCATCGCCCTCGCGCGCCAGCTCGGCCCGCGCCAGTCCGCCCCCGGTGCTCCGCTGCGCTGCGCCGACGCGGCCGCCGCGGCGCAGGCCCCACGCCTCGCGAGCTGACCGAACATTCCCCCTGAGAAGCTGATGCGCGCCGTCCGAGACAGACCTCGGGCGGCGCGCTCTCGTTCGGGCGGGGGCGTTACCGCACCGCCGATCCGGGTTACCCTCGGCCGATGGTCCAAGAGGCGGACGAGCGGGGGACGGCGCGCGCCGCGTCGGGGACGAGTTCGACGGCCGACCGCGATTCGATCGCGCGCGTCGTGGCCAACGTCGAGCGTGCGGTGCGCGGCAAGCGCGAGGCCGTGGAGCTGGCCGTCACCGCCCTGGTCGCCGGCGGGCACCTCTTGATCGAGGACGTGCCCGGCACCGCCAAGAGCACCCTCGCCCGGGCCCTGGCCAAGTCCGTCGACGCCAGCTTCCGGCGCGTGCAGTTCACCGCCGACCTCCTGCCGGCGGACGTGCTCGGCTGCTCGGTCTGGTCCGAGCGCGCCGGCGCCTTCCAGTTCCAGCGAGGGCCGATCTTCGCCCACGTGGTGCTGGCCGACGAGCTCAACCGCGCGACACCGCGAACCCAGTCGGGCCTGCTCGAGTGCATGAACACGGGCGCCGTCTCGATCGACGGCGAAACGCGCCCGCTGCCCTCGCCCTTCTTCGTGGTCGCGACCCAGAACCCGCTCGAGTTCGAGGGCACGTACCCCCTGCCCGAATCGCAACTCGATCGCTTCCTGATCCGCTTGCGCCTGGGCTATCCGGGCCGCGAGGCGGAGCGCATCCTGCTCTCCGACCCTCGCGCCTGCGACGCCGTCGAGGACCTGGGCGCCGTGCTCGATCTGGACGCACTGAACGCCCTGCGCGCGTCGGTCGACCGCGTGCGGCTCGACGACGCTCTGATCGACTACGTGCTCGACCTGGTCACGCGCTCGCGCGAGGACTCGCGCTTCCTCTTGGGTGCCAGCCCGCGCTCGTCGATCGGCCTGGCCCGCGCCAGCCGCGCCGCGGCCCTGGTGGCGGGGCGTGACTTCGTCGTGCCCGACGACATCAAGCGCCTCGCACCGGCGGTGCTGGGTCACCGCGTGGTGCCCTCTCCGATCGCCGGGGACCACGCCGACGGGGCGCGCTTGGTCGCGGAACTCCTGGAAGAGATCCCGGCGCCGCCGCGCTGATCCGCCCCGCCGAGACCATGGGCACGCTCGCAACCCAGGCCGTCGACGCCCTCGCGAACGTCGAGCTCGAATCGACCCAAGCGCGCTTGACCACGGCCGGTCGCGCCCTCGCAATCGTGGCGATCGCGGGGTTCCTGCCGAGCCTCGTCATCGGCGGAGCCGTGGCCACGGTGCCCGCCGCCGCAGGGGCGCTCCTGCTCGTGGCGGCCGCCGCGAGTTGGCGCAACCTGCGCGGCGCCAGCGTCGCGGTGCGCGGCTTCCTGCGCGAGACGGCCACGGCGCGCGTGGTGCTCGAGACGGCTGTTTGCGCCGGGGGCGCGACCCTGCGCGACGTGATCGTGCTGCACGAACGCATCGACCACGCCTCGCCCCGCGGCCTCGTCGCCCAGCTCCCGGCGGGCGGGATCTGCGTGCTGGCCTGCCCCCACCGCATGCAACCGCGTGGGCACATTCGGGTCCATCGCGCGACGCTGCGCTCGACCTATCCCTTCGGGTTGATCGAGCGACGCCAACACTATCGCCAAGTCGTGGATCACCTCAGCCGACCGCGGCTGGGGCGGCTCGGGCCCGGCGCCGCCCAGTTGCTCGCCGCCCTGGCACCGGGGGCGGAAGCCGGCGGCGCCCGGCGCGGTTGGGACGAGTTCCACGGTCTACGACCCTGGCGCGAGGGCGAGGGCACGCGACTGGTGCACTGGCGCCTGTCGGCGCGCACCGGGCGGCGGGTGGTGCGCGAGTTGGTGGGCGACGCGCTCCCACCCGTACACCTCTACCTTTGGCCCGGCGTGCGCAGTCGGCGCACGGTGCGCTTGCATCGCACCTTCGAAGAGGCCGTGTCGCTGACTGCGACCCTCGCCCGTTCCCTCCTGCGCGGGGGCCTGCGCGTGCGCTTGACGGTGCTCGACGTCGACGTCGACGGGGACCTGTCGATCGACGGCCGGCGCGGCCCCATGGCATTCGAAAGCATGCTCGACGCCCTGGCACGGGTGCAACCGCGACAGGAACGAGAGCTGGGTCAGGTCCGGCACCTGGCGAGCGATCCGCGCCGACGGGAGCGGCGGGTGCTGATCTGTTCAGGCGATCGGCCCGACGGCGAGTTCGACGCGGTGCTGGATGCCGAGGCCCGCGACGTGGACCTTTGGTTCGAGAGTCCCCACGACACCATCGCGGCGGCCGCGCGCACCTGATCCATGACCCCGTCCGTCCAACGCAACGAGGGTCTCGAGCGGGTCGCCGCAGGCATGGTGGCCGCGGCCAGCATCGGGAGCTGCATGGCCGGAACGCTGGGCCTGCTGGCCCAGTGCGATTCGGCGCGCGACGCCGGAGCGGCGGCCCTGTGGTTGGGCCTGCACGTGGTCCTGGCCTGGCGCGCGCACCTGCCCACCGAGCTGGATGGGCGCCCGGGAGGCGCGAGCAGAGCCCCTGGACCCTGGCGACAGGTCGGCTGGACCGTGGTCCAGGTCCTCGTCCTGTCGGCGCTGGTCGGAGCCGTCGGCACGCCCCTGGCGTTCCTCCCCGCGATCCTGATCTGGTTGCAGGTGACCCTGCTGCGAATCGCCGACCGCGACGCCCTGGCCGCCTTCGCCATGGCCGTGGCCGCCACCCAGGCTTGGTTCGCCGTGCAGATCGCGCCAGGGCCCGCGACCGGGCTGTTGTTGCTGTTCACCGGACTCGCGGCCCTGATCGGCTTGGCCCTGGTGGACTCCCGCGCCACGCGGCGGCTGCCGCGCCGGCTCCCGCGCGGGGCCCGCTCATCCGGGACCGAGTCGCGGACACAGGTTTGGCGGCACGTCGCCTCGGCCGCGGCCCTCGGCTCGATCGTCTTGTTCGCGACGCTGCTGCTGCGTGGGCTCGGCGGCCAGGTCGCCGATTGGGTCGTCGGCGACCCCGTGGACTCCGCGCGGAGCCGACTTGCTGCGGGGGCGAGCGCGTCGACCGGCGGCGTCGAGACACGCACGCGCGCAGCGCGCCGGCTGAGCGAGCGCGTCGGCTACGGCGGGTCACTGGGCGACCTCGGCGAGGACGTCGTGGTGGAGGTCTGGGTGTCGAAGGAGGGCCAGCCGCCGTCGCAGGTCGCGCCGTCCCTGCACCTCGCCGCGCTGCACCTGGACACCTTCACCGACGAGGGGATCCGTTCCACCGTGGGCGCCGAACTGGTGCGTGACGACGACGACGGCCGTGAGGACGATTGGGTCGAGCTGCGGCCAGAGCGGGCGTTCGACCGCGAGATCCTGGTGCGGGCCGTGCCGATCGCCGTGGGTTCCGGCGCTCGCGCGCCCTTGATGCACGTGGATCCCCTGGTCGCGGTCAAGCTGCCGCAGGTGCGCTACCACCCGCGCGGTCTGTTGACGACGGCGGGTGCGGCGGAGGAAGTCCTGACCTACCTGATGCGCTCGGCCCGTCCGGCGGACCCGCTCCAGGCTCTGCAGCCCGGCGGCCCCGCCGCTGGCAGCGACCGCCACGCGCGACAACTGCCGGCCGAGTCCGCGGCCCTCGAGTACCTGCGCGCCCGTGCCCTGGGCGTGGTCGGCGATGCCCGCACCGACGGTGAGAAGGTGCGGCGGGTCCTGGCCCACTTCCGGCGCGGCTACCGCTATTCGTTCATCGGCTCCGAGCTGGAGGGTCTCGACGGCCTGGTCGATTTCGTGCGGCGACGCGAGGGCTTCTGCACGGCCTTCGCCACCACCGCGACGCTCTTCCTGCGGCTGGTCGACGTGCCCGCGCGGTTGGTCACCGGCTACCACCTGGACGAGTTCGACCCCGATCGGGGCAGCTACATCGGCCGCGACAACGACGCCCACGCTTGGTTCGAGGTGCAGTTCGAAGGGCTCGGTTGGGTCAGCTTCGACCCGACGCCCCCGGCCGAGGTCGACGCCGCACGCGCGGGGGAGCAGCGCGAGCCGGGGGTCGGCGATTGGCTCGCCGCCATCGGCGACGACTTCGCCGCCTGGCGCGAGGGGGGCAACTTCGGTGACGTGATCGAGCGGCTGGGCGCCCTGCCGGGCGCGGTGCTGGCGTCGATCGGAGCGGCGGGCCTGGCAGCGGCCGTGGCGCTGGTCGCGTTGCTGATCCTGGTGGCTCGACTCCTGTGGCGGGCACGGTCGACAGCACGGGGCGCTCGTAGAGCCGAGGAGGGCGAAGCGGAGGTCACCACGCCCGAGGACTGGTACCGAATCCTCCTCGCCCACCTCAGCCGGCTCGGACACCCGCGATCCGCCGGCTCGACGCCACGGGAGCACGCACGTCGGCTCACCGCCAACGGCTTCGATGAGGCGGAGGCCGTGGACCACTCGGTCGACCTGCTCTATCGGGAGCGCTTCGCCGCCCTGGCGCTGGAGCGCGAGGAGCGCTCCGCACTCGCGGCCCTTATCGATCGGCTCCGAGCGCGAAGCCCCGGGGAGCCCCGCTAACTGACGACGTCAACGCTCCCGCGCGGCGCGTCCGCAAGTCGCACTCGGGGGGCGGTTTGCCTCTGCGGGCGCCGCGGGGCGGTCACGGGCGGCCCCGGATTCGTACTCACCGACGACGGCGCAGGTCTGGCTAGTGTCCTGGATCAGAAATTCGGCGTCACTTCCCGGGCTCCGATCGCCGCTGGCGTCACCAGCGCCTCCTCCGAATATCGCAGCGGATACGCGTCGTCGGCGCGCCTAGCCAGCATCGATCGGACCTCCGGGCAGTGACGCCGAATTTCCGATCCAGGACACTAGGGTCGCGGGTGCGGCCTATCGAGCGTCCTGCGGAACCGTTCTGACCGGGGACTACCGCCCCACGGAGAAACACCCATGACCCCCCAAACGACTGGCTTCACGACTCCGGATACTCGACTGCAGGTGCGCCGCGCCGACGAGCGCGGGAGGGGCGGCGCGAGCTGGCTCGACGCGCGGCACTCGTTCTCCTTCGCCGAGTACCACGACCCCGATTGGATGGGCTTCGGTCCCCTGCGCGTGATCAACGAGGATCGCGTGCGGGCCTCGGCGGGCTTCCCGACCCACGGCCATCGGGAGATGGAGATCCTGACGTGGCCCCTGGACGGAGCGATCGAGCACAAGGACTCGATGGGTTCCGGCAGCGTGCTGCGGCCGGGGATGATGCAGGCCATGAGCGCCGGCAAGGGCGTGCTCCACAGCGAGTTCAACCACAACCAGGACAGCGAGCTGCACCTCTTGCAGATCTGGCTCGAGCCGGACCAGTTCGGCGGAGCGCCGAGCTACCAGGAGCGCGACTTCTCGGGCGAGCTCGACTCGGGCTGGCGCCTGGTCGCTTCCCCGGACGGCAGCGACGGCTCGCTGACGATCCTCCAGCAGGCGCGGGTCTTCGTAACGCGGCTGGCGGCCGGCGGCGAGGCGAGCCGCGAGCTGGGCGGAGCGCGCACCTGGGTGCAGGTGGCCAAGGGCGCGGCGACGGTCAACGGCCACGCGGTGCGCGCCGGCGACGCGCTCTTCGGCGAAGGCCTCGATCGGATCGAGGCCCACGCGGACGGGGAAGCGGAGCTGCTCTTGTTCGAGCTGCCGTAGTGTCCTGGATCAGAAATTCGGCGTCACTTCCCGGAGGTCCGATCGATGCTGGCTAGGCGCGCCGACGACGCGTATCCGCTGCGATACTCGGAGGAGGCGCTGGCGACGCCAGCGGCGATCGGAGCCCGGGAAGTGACGCCGAATTTCTGATCCAGGACAGTAGTCCGGATCGGTCGGTCCGGATCGGTCGCGGGTCGCGACCAGCGAACTCGACTGCGCGGATCGCGTCGCCCGGACGGGGCACGCGATCCGCGCCGCCATTCAGTCGGCGGGCCAGGGCGCGGGGCTCTCGCCCGCCACGCCGTCCTCGATCTCGCTGGCAACGCCTGCGTCGGCGCGCACCTGGAGCACGGCGAAGGACAACACACCCGCGCCCACGTTGCGCCAGGCCCGCAGCGCCTGGGGCGCGCAGCGCACGCAGCTGCCCTCGCGTACGGGCAGGACCTGACCGTCCACGAGCATCTCGCCCTCGCCGCCCAGGAATAGGTACAGCTCCTCGTTCTCGCGGTGCGCGTGGGTGAAGGGCACGGCGGCTCGGGGCGGCATGGCGTTGAAGGACAGCTCGATCCCGGTGGCGCCCAGGGCCTGCTGTAGGAACACGCGCCCGCGGGTCGCACGCCCCAAGAGGGGGTGCGGCGTCTCGAAGCCCGACAGGTCGTCAAGGGCGCCCAAGTCGACGGCGGTGAAGTGCGGGCCCGAGGCGGAGGGCTCCGGTCGCGCGATCGCGGCAGGTCGTTCGGTCATCTGTGGTGCTCCAGTTCGGCGGTGGGCTCGGGTTGCTCGACGGAGGTCGACGCCAGGAAACGCACCACCCGCTCGAGGGTGGCAGGATCGCGCAGGATGCGAAAGTGACCCACGGCGTCGGTGGTCACGAACCGTGACTCCGGCATGGCGGCCGCGAGGCGGCGGCCCTCCTCGAAGGGCACGTCCTCGTCGTCGGGGGCGTGGACCACGATCGAAGGCGGGACTGTGCGCGCCACGCTTTCGGCGAGGTCGGCGTGGCCACCGCCGCTCACGATGCGGCCCACCGTCAGGTCCACGAACCGCGCGCGCAGAGCGCCCGTGAAACCCAGTCGATCGGCAGCCGACTCCATCCGCGGCCTGACCTCGGCGGGCGGCGCGAAGAGCGCCAGTCGCGGCACCTCGAGGCCGCCGTCGATGGCGATCAGCGCCGCGACGCTGCCCAGGGAATGGCCCACCAGGGCGTGGAGCGGACCCAGGGCGGCGGCGGCCAGTCGCAGCGTGGCGACCCACTCGGCGGGGCCTCCGTCGCCGCGGGGGCTGCCGCCGTGCCCCGGCGCTTCCACTGCCACGGCGCTCAGGCCCTGGTTGGCCAGGAGCGGGCCGAGGCGGGCGAACTGGGAGGCGCGACCCTGCCAGCCGTGCAGCATCAGCACCGTTCCGCGGCTGGCCCCGGCGGGATCCCAGCGCAGCCCCGTGGTGACCCCGCGGGGCCCGGGGAGCCGTACCTCGCTCGCGCCCTCGAGGGCCGCCTGCTCCCACGGCCTGGGCGGCAGACGCAGGGGCCGGAAGGCCAGGGCCGCGCCCAGGTGGGCCGCGCCGGAGGGGCTGATGCGACCCAGGGCGCCCAGGCCGAGCTGGATGGCGCGCAGGAGGGGTGGGGTGGACATGGTGGGTCGATCGGTCTCGGGTCGCCGCGAGGTTGCAGATACACCTCGATGGCGACGGGAGGATAGATCGCCCCATTGCAGAAGCAACCCCACCGCGGCGATTTGGCACAGGGAAGGGGGTCAGCGGGCCCGCAGGGGCTGCGGGTACCGATCGCTCGGGCTCCGTCCCTGGCCCGGCCCGAGACGAGCGGTCCGCGGCCAAGGGCGCTAGCCCGGCGCCTCGGCCCCAAGCCCCGACCGAGGCCCTAGCCCTCTTGATCGCGCCAGAGGCGGTTGCCGAGCTGCCGCAGCACGTCGGCTTCGTCGCCCCCGAGGATGGTCCGCACCTCGGCCTGGGCGGCCGCCCAGGCGGGCTGGATCTTCACCAGCAGCTCGGCCCCGGTCACGCTCAGGCTCACCAACTGGCCACGGCCGGAGTCCTGGTCGTCGATCACGACCCAGCCCCGCTCCGCCAGGCGCTGGATGTTGCGGGAGAGGGTCGACTTGTCCATCGACAGGGCGCGGGCCAGCTCCGACGGTGACTTGGCACCGAAGAAGCCCATCGCTCCCAGGAGCCAGAGCTGGGCCCCGGTCGCGTCGAAGGGCCGGAAGTGCTCGTCGAAGATGCGCGTGATCGTCCGCGACAGGACGCGGACCCGCGTCCCCAGGCACTCACGCGCCATGGCGTGGGCGGCTTCTGAAGCCTGAGCGGCGAGCTCCGTGCTGGGTCGGACGTCGGCGTCGGTCATCGTTTCTCAGTCTAGCCAGGAAGAGGCGCGGAGGACCCACTCGGCGTGGATCGGCCCTGTGACCCGCGAGCCTCAGGGACCGCAGGAGTCGTTCGCAACGCCCGGGGTCCCGAGGTCCCCGTCGCCGTAGAGGCTGATCGCCTCGCACCAGAACGATCCGTCCACGGCGCTGGCCACGTCCAGGTGCGTGGGGTCCAGGGACATCGACGCCCCCGAGGGGTCGGGGTAGGTCAGCCCGTTGTCGTACTGCAGCAGGCAGGACGTGGCGCCGGACGCGTCGAGGATCGTCAGGGTCTGGCTGCCGTTGGGCAGGAACAAGGTGTCGTCGTAGTCGTAGACGTCGAGGGGTAGGCCGCCGTTCACCAGCGAGTCGCCGATGCGCGCGAGCACGCGATAGCCCCCGGCGGGCACGCTGAAGCTACCGGCAACGACGAAGCTCCCACCGCCCTGGGCGAAGGTCCAACCGTCCAGGTCGATCGCGGCGCCGGTGGTGTTGTAGACCTCGAACCACTCCCCCACCGTGTCCGCAACGCTCGAGGGGTTCTGCATGATCTCCGAGAAGATGATCTCACCCGTCCCGAAGGGCAGGGTCGGGTTCGCGCAGTCGCCCGCTGGCGTTCCGGGGGTGCCGCGGTCGGTATTGAAGGGCGTGCCCCCGATGAAGCACTCGGTGACCTCCCAATTGCCGCCGTCGTCGTTGAGGTCGAACTCGAAGACCCCCTCGACGAGCTGCATGGACTGTCCGGGCTCATCGGGCCATTCCACGCCATCGTCCCAGACAATCGCGTCGACGACGATCTGGTCGGGCGTGGTCAGGACCAGCGAGTCGGCCGCGTTGGAGAAATTGAGCGTCCCGTAGAGCGAGTAGTCCACCAGCATGTCGATCCCGCCGTTGACGGCCGGGTCGGCGTTGTTGCCGAGGACCGCGAAGGAGTGCGCGGGGACGATCAGCGGCGCGCCGGCGTCCAGCAGGATCGAGTCCGTCCCTCCGTCCGTGATCGTCCAGTGGTTGACGTCGATGTCGGCGTCGGTGGTGTTGAAGACCTCGAACCACTCACCGAAGCCATCGGTGACGAAGGACGGGTCCTTCATCACTTCGGTGATCACCAGGTCGCCGGGCTGGAGCAGGCTGGCCGGGACGCCGGTGATGGTCAAACCGGCGCTGAAGGCCGCAGGCGGATCGAAGTCGACCAGGTCGACGTCGGCCAGGACGACCTGCAGGTAGACGTCGATGAACCCACCGAAGCCGGGCAGGGTCAGGCTCGACTGGCCGAGACCATCGGTGGTGATGGGCACGACGATGTTCACTGACACGAGCAAGTCACAGTCACCAAAGGCGAAGGCCCCCAGGTCGAGGGGCAAGTCCAAGCCGTTCCAGGTGGTGTTGTTCGCGCCCACCAGCAGGTAGCCGAACAGGTTCGGCCCGCCGGTGATCTCGACGCCGAAGTCGCTCCCGTCGACGATCAGCTCGTCGGCCTCGATCGTGGGCGTCTTGCCGCTGGCTCCGGCGCAGCCGGTGCCGAAGGTCTGGGCGGCGGCAGGAGCGGAGACTCCACAGGCGGCGAGGGCGGCGATCAGGGCTTGGGTCGAGGGTCGCAGGGTATTGGCGGGGCGCATGGTCACTGGGCTTCAGAAGGGGCTGCGGGCGAGACGCTCGGCCCATCTGGATCGGCCTGAGTGCCGCGCGACCTGCTGCCCCCGATCGCGCCCCAGAGCCAGGGTCGGGAACGGCCCCCGAACGCACCGGGGGGCACCGCTCGATGATCGAGCGGCGCCCCCCGTCAGTCGTGGTGGTGGGCCCAGCGAGTGCTTGGCCCTGTGGCCTCACTCCCGCGGTGACCCCACCGTGCGACTCGAGTCAGCGGCGACTAGAGGCCGCAGCTATCGTTGGCGGCCGCCGGGGTACCCAGGTCGCCGTCGCCGTAGGGGCTGGTCGACAGGCACCAGTTGGCGCCGACCTGCGAGTCCGCGGCGGTCAGCTTGGTCGGGTCCAGCGACGCCGAGGCGCCGTTGCCGTCCGGGTAGGTCGCGCCGTCGTCGTAGACGATGATCCCGACCACTTGGTTGGCCGCGTCCACCACTTGGATGCTGCCGGTGGAGTTGGTCAGGAACTGACCGGCGGTCATGGCCACGGTGCTGCTCGGCAGGCCGCCGTTCAGCAGCGGGTCGCCGTTGACCGCGAAGACCAGGTAGCCGCCCGCGGGGACGACCGTCGAGACCGCCAGGGTCTCGCAGACGTCCACGGTGCAGATGGTCCAGCCGTTCATGTCCACGTCCACGCCACCGGGGTTGTGGACCTCGAAGTACTCGCCGGCGCTGTCGGCGACGGCGGCCGGGTTCTGGGAGAACTCGGAGATGACGAGTTCACCGGTGCCCGCGGGCAGGGTGGGAATGGCGCAGGAGGCGTTGTTCGTGCCGGGGGTGGCGAGGTCCGTGTTGAACGGGGCGCCGCCGATGTAGCAGGCCGACTCGGCCCAGTTAGCCGGGTCGTCGTTGAGGGTCGCGTCGAGCGCGCCGTCGTTGAGGGCGAAGGAGAGACCCGCGGCGTCGGACCACAGGGCGCCCGAGTCGTACTCGATGCGGTCGACCTCGATGCCGTCGTAGGTGGTCAGGACGATCTCGTCGGCGCCGTTGGCCAGGAAGTACTGGCCGTTGTCACTGGCGTACTGGAAGTCGAGGGTGATGCCGCCGTTGTTGGCCGGATCGGCGTCGTTACCGAGCACGGCGTAACCGCCGGCGGGCACGATGATCGGCGTGGCGCTGATCAGCACGGTGCTGTCGAAGTCGTTGTCCGACAGGACGAAGTTGCGGATGTCGATGTCGCTGGCGGTCGTGTTGTACAGCTCGATCCACTCACCCCCGGCGTCGGCCGAGAAGGAGGGGTCCTTGATGTACTCGCTGATGACCAGGTCGCCGGCAGCGACGCCGCTGGGGGGCACGACCTCGAACTCGAAGCCGGCCGACCAACCGCCGAGGTTGGCAAAGGTCACCAGGTCGAAGTCCCAGTTCCAGTTCTGAAGGTAGAGCGGGATCCCGGCCGGGATGCCGGTGGCGTCGAAGGTGAAGCTCGCGGCGCCGGTGACGTCGAGGGCGTAGCCGATCGAGATGTCGGTGCTGACGTTCAGCTCGCAGCCGGTGAGCCCGGGCGAGAACAGGCCCAGGTCGAGGGGCAGGGGCAGGCCGAGGCCGAGGACGTTCGAGCCGCCGACGTACATCAGACCCGTGGTGCTCGGGGCGCCGGTCAGGTCGACGGTGAAGTTGTTGCCTTGGACGACGAGGCCGGTGATGCCGACGGTCGGGGTGTTACCGGTGTTGCCGGCGCAGGCGTTGCCGAAGGACTGCGCGTTCGCCGTCCCGGCGAGCGCGAGCGCGGCGGCCACGCCGCAGAGGACGGGCAGGGTCTTGGTGTTCATGGCTTCTGAGGGGGTTGGGTAGCGGATCGACTCTCCGCGCCGGCCGTGGCGCGGAGGGCTCGATCGAGGGGCCGGACGCTCGAATGCGAGTTCGTCCTGGCCTTCGCGGACGCGGCATTAGAGCACGGCCACGGCGAGCCCGATCGGCGCCCCGCCAGGCTCGGCCGAGGCGGATCGCCGGAGCGCTTCGACCGCCCGTCGCTCGCTCGCGCCTAAGTCCAAGGCTGGCAGCGACCTGGACGGGCAGGCGGGGATCCCGGAGGGGGCCGCCGGCGCCGTGGAGGTGCGGCGTGAATATCCAGTCAACTGCGGCCCGGGCGGTCGCGCGGGCGCGGGGCGACCTCAGAGCAGCTCGAGGGCCGCTTCGAGGGGACGTCCGATCGCCGCCCGCTCGCCCCGCAGCAGCACGGGCCGCTGGAGCAACTGCGGATAGCAGGCCACCGCGTCGAGGATCGCCGCGGTCTCGGAACGTGGGTGCAGGCCGGCATCCGCGTACTGCGGCTCGCCCGATCGCACGATGTCGCGCGCCTGCACGCCGAGCCGACGGATCAGATCGGCCAACTCGACCTCATCCAGCGGCTGGTCCAGGTAGAGCCGAGTCGTGAACGCGACACCACGCTCTCGCAACGCCTGCTCGAGTGCGCGGCTCTTGGAACAGGCGGGGTTGTGGAGCAACAGCAGACCGTCGTCGGTGGGCAGGGTCATGGTTTCGGTGATGGCTCCTCGGCCACCGCTCGTGGCCGCCGTTGGGGGGGGCCGAGCAAGCTAGCGCTTCGCAAATGCGAAAACGAGCCCTCCCCCATCCGAGGGAAGACTCGTTCGCGTCGGGTCGGCGGCAATCCGTGACGGGTCGCGCTCAGTCGGCCGGCTGCTCGTGGGCGTCGAGCATCTCCGCGACCTTCGCTGCCAGGGACTCCCCGCGCAGGCCCGTGGCGGCAATGCGGCCCTCCGGGTCGAGCACGAAGATCGTCGGGTAGGCCTGGACCCGGAACAGGTCGCAGATCGGCGCCTTGGAGTCAGCCTGGTAGGCCACGGTCCAGTTCACGCCGAACTCCTCGACGCCCTTGTGGAAAGCCTCCTCGTCGTCGAAGGCATTGATCCCGATCAGCGCGAAGTCACGGTCCTTGTGGAGCTGCACGAGCTCCGCCAGGTGAGGCATCTCACCGCGGCAAGGGCCTCACCAGAAGCCGAAGAAATCGAGCACGACGACCTTGCCGCGATGGTCGGCGAGGTGGAAGGTCGTGCCGTCGATCGTCGTGCCTTCGAAGTCGGGCGCGATCGCGCCGACGATCAGGTTGCGCCGGACGTAGATCAGGTCGCCGGCCTCGGCGCCGGCCTCGGTCGCGCCGAACTCGCTCGCGGCGCGCTCCAGCAGCGGCCAGCCGCCCTCGGCCGTTGCCGCGTCGTCCGACTCGAGCAACCAGGAGCCGAGCGTGACGAGCGCGCGCGCCTTCGCCTCGGGCAGTGCGTCGGAGTCGATGGTCGAGCGCAGGTACCGCTCGAACAGCTCGTCGCCGACCGCGCGGCGGTCGCTGGCCAAGTGCGCGACCACAGCTTCGAACCACTCGGCGGCCACGTGCTCGGGGAACAGGCGCCCGTAGACCTCGGCCTTCACGCGGCGGCCCTCGGCGCCGGTGTGTCCGGCAAGTCCGGCGTTCTCGAGCTGCCAGACCAGGGCTCGCCCTTCGCCCGCGTCGGCCAGGGCACCGACCCGCCCCCAATAGGCAATGGCCGGGTGCTCTTGGCGCAGGGCCCGCCGGACCTTCAGGTCCCCGGCCTCGTCGTACTTGGCCTGCCACTGCTCGACGGCCGCGTCGTAGGCCTGTACGAGGGTTTGCCAGGCCCCGGCCTCCTGGAGCGTCGAATCCATGAAGACGGTGGCCGGCGCGAGGACGACAGCCGGCGCCGCGGGCATGGCGATGCCGAGCAGCGAGGCCAGTCCGAGGCCGGAAACGGCGAGTTTGATCATGTCTGCGTGCGCCCCCTGGCGCGCGGGTTGGAGTGGGCGGTGACGGCCTCCAAAGATAGCCGGTCCCGCCTGGCGGCGGGCCTGCGTTAGTCTCCGCGCCCCGATGGACGGACTCCTCTCAGCCGCCGGCCTCGTCGACGCCCTCAATCGGCGTGTCGGCGGCTTCGTGGCCTGGCTGACCGCCCTGATGGTGGCCGTCGGCGCCTTCAACGCCCTGGCCCGCTACACCGGACGCTTCGTCGACCTGCAGCTCAGCTCCAACGCCTGGATCGAGCTGCAGTGGTACCTGTTCAGCCTGGTCTTCCTGCTCGGCGCCCCCTGGGCCCTGCGCTCGGGTGCCCACGTGCGGGTCGACGTGCTCTACGGCCGCTTGGGAGTCCGCGGCAAGGCCTGGATCGACCTGGTCGGCACGCTGCTGTTCCTGGTGCCCTTCTGCGTCTTCGCCCTGTGGGCCTCGTGGCCGGCGGTGCGCGAGTCGATCGCCGTGGGCGAGGTCTCCCCCGACCCGGGCGGGCTGCCGCGTTGGCCGATCAAGGCCGTGGTGCTGTTGGCCTTCGCCCTGCTGCTGCTGCAGGGCCTCTCGGAGGCGGTCAAGCGCGTCGCGGTCCTGGCCGGCCGCAGCCCGCAGGAGGTCGGCCTCGAAGAGCTCGACCCCACGGCCACCGAACCGGGCGGCGTGGAGGGCGGACGCTGATGGGCGGTGACTGGCTGGGCCCGCTGATGTTCGGGGTCGTGTTCCTGCTGATCTTCAGCGGCTACCCGGTGGCCTTCTCCCTGGGCGGCACGTCGCTCCTGTTCGCCGCCATCGGCGTCGCCACCGGCTACTTCGAGTGGACCTTCATGCTCGCCTTCCCCGAACGGGTGTTCGGGGTGATGGGCAACCAGGTGCTGCTGGCCGTGCCCTTCTTCATCTTGATGGGGACGATGTTGGAGCGGTCCAAGCTGGCGGAGGACCTGCTACGCACCGTCGGCCTCCTGTTCGGCCCCATGCGTGGAGGCCTGGCCCTGGCGGTGGTCTTCGTCGGCGTGCTGCTGGCGGCGGCGACCGGCGTGGTGGGCGCATCGGTGGTCGCCATGGGCATGATCTCCCTGCCGATCATGACCCGCTACGGCTACGCGCCGAGCTTCTCCACCGGCGTGATCTGCGCTTCCGGCACCCTGGGTCAGATCGTGCCGCCGAGCGTGGTGCTGGTGGTGCTCGGCGACCAGCTCGGCCTGTCGGTCGGAGACCTGTTCGTCGGGGCCCTGGTGCCGGGGCTGATGCTGGCGGGCTTCTTCGCCCTGTACGTGGTCGCGGTGGCCTTCCTTAGGCCGGAGCTGGCCCCCGCGATCCCCGCCGCCGAGCGCGCCGAGGCCGCCGGCTCCCTGGGCCTGGACGTGGTCCGCGTGCTGTTGCCGCCTTTGACCCTGATTCTGGTGGTGCTCGGCAGCATCTTCGCAGGCATCGCCACCCCCACCGAGGCCGGGGCCCTCGGCGCCCTCGGCGCGTGCCTCCTGGCGGCGGTCAGCGGCCGCTTCACCCTCGCCGCCCTGCGCGGAACGGCGCGCGAGACCATGCGGCTCACGACCATGGTCGTGTTCCTGTTGATCGGCTCGACGGCCTTCTCGCTGGTCTTCCGCGGCGTCTACGGCGACGTGTGGATCGAGGACCTGTTGACCGGCCTGCCGGGTGGCGTGGTGGGACTGTTGATCGTCGCCAACGTGGCGATCTTCCTACTCGGCTTCTTCATCGACTTCTTCGAGATCGCCTTCATCATCCTGCCCCTGATCGCGCCCGCCGCGCGGGCCCTGGGGATCGAGGACGATCAGATGGTGTGGTTCGGCGTGATGATCGCCATGAACCTGCAGACCTCGTTCCTGACCCCGCCCTTCGGCTTCTCCCTGTTCTACCTGCGTGGCGTGGCGCCCAAGGAGATCCCCACCTCGGCCATCTACCGCGGTGCGGTGCCGTTCATCGCCATCCAGTTGGTGGCCTTGGGTCTGGTGATCGCCTTCCCCGAGCTGGTCACCGCGCTGATCTCGGGGGGTGAGTGAGAAGGCCATGGGCGCGCGCCTCGAGTCGATCTGGATCGCGGCCCGCGCGACCGCACAGCCTCGGCAAGTCGAGATCGCGCGAGCCATCCCCGGCCGCGGACTCGAGGGCGATCGCTATGCGAACGGGGCCGGCACCTTCACCCCGGTGCCGAACCCGAACGGACGCGACTTGACCCTCGTCACGGCCGAGGCCGTCGAGCACCTACGCGCGGCGAGCGGTCGCGACCTCGCGCCCGGCGACCTGCGGCGCAACCTGGTGGTCAGCGGCCTCTACCTGCGCGCCCTGGTCGGCGCCCACCTGCGCATCGGCACGGTGCTCGTGCGCGTCACGGGCACCTGCCCGCCCTGCGCCCATCTCGACCGCCTCCTGGAGCTGGACAGCCTGACCCTCCTGCGTCGCCGCGGCGGCGTGCGCGCCGCGATCCTCGAGGGCGGCGAGCTGCGCGACGGCGCGGCGATCCGCATCGAGCGGGCGCCGGCGGTGTTGCCGTAGTCGGCTGCGCCGCAATGCGAGCTGCGAGGATCCGCCGCCGTCAGTCGCTTCCCTCGCCCCCACCGGTCGCCGGCCCGGGGGACGCTGCAAAGCGGTCGATCAGGTCCACGTAGTGCTGCGCGCGGGCGGCGACGGGCGGGGGTAGGTCCGCCTGGGACAGGAGCTCGACCAGCTCCTGGCGCACCTCGGCCGGGTCGGTCCTGGCGCCGAGACGCAGGACGCGTTCGAGGGTCTTGCCGTGCTTGCGGCCTGCGCCGGAGTAGGCCTCGGCCATGTCCTTCGAGGGCTCGAGGCCCTCGGCCAAATCGCCGAAGGAGCGCTTGGTCCACTCCAGCACCTCGAAGCCATCCTCCGGCTGACCCATGCGGAGCAGCAGCTCGATCTCGAGCAGCTTCTCCGTGAGGACCGTGACCAGTCCGGTCCTGAGGGCCGTCGTGGCCAGCGATCGCGCGGCACCGTGGAGCGCGGCGCCGAGGTCTCCCCCGTCGACATCCCGCTGGAGTCGATCGGTCTCCGCCTTCACCTCGTCCATGAAGTCGGCGACCTCCAATTTCGCCAGGGCCCGGGCCAGCTTGCGTCCCAGGCGCCCCTCGTAGCCGTCGTCGAGCACCTCGAGGTGGTCCTCCACCAATCGCGGGATCGCCGCGGCATCCTCCAGGGAGAAGCCCTCCAGGGCGGGCGCGGGCTCCTCCCAGCCGGGCGCGACGGTCGTCGCGAACGCGTTGCCCAAGTCCGGTTCGATCCCCGAGAACAGCCGCCAGCCCGGGGTGCCGGCCACGAAGCCGGGCTCCAGACCGGTGGTGAAGGCCAGGGGCTCGGTCAACCAGCCCTCGCGCCAGACGAGCCAGTCCAGCTCGTCCAGGGAGCGCTCGCCCAGGTCCACCACCAACACCCTCACGCGCAGGTCGAGGCGCGCCACCTTGCCCACCAAGCGATCGACGGCGCGGGCCTGCTCGGGGACGCCCAAGTCGGCCTCGACCAGGAGCTGGTGGCAGGGCCAGTAAAGGACCAGCTCTTCCTGGGGTCGACCGCCGATGGAGCCCTCGGGAAGTCGTGCGGCGGGAGGGCGGTGGAACGCGACGCCGCCGCGCACGGTCGTCAGGCCCCGAATTTCCGGCAGCTCGCGGGCGGCGGGAGTTGCTTGGGCGAGGGGGACCAGGGCGGTCAACAGGGTGAGGGCGAGCATGGGTCGGCAGGTGCAGAAGGGCGCCGAGGGCCCGACTGTCAGAGGGCAGCCCAATCGATGTCGCCCAGCGCCGGCAGCTCGGGCAGGGGCGCCTCGAGGGCTTCGACGTATTTCTGGGCGGCCCCGGTATTCCACACGACGACCCGCGATTCGGGGCTGACGACTCCCTCGTTCACGAGGTCCTCGAGCACCGCGAAGCACGCGGCGGTCTCGGGGCAGATGCCCAGGCCCTCGGCGGAGCTGGCGCGGAACATCCAGGGCAACAGGCGCTCCTCGGCCACGGCGCGGGCCTGCCCGCCACTCGCGCGCACGGCGTCGAGGATCAGGAAGTCCCCCACGGCAGCGGGGACGCGCAGGCCACTGGCGACCGTGGCGGCGTTCTCGAAGCGCAGCGCGTGGCGCTCGCCGGCGTCGAAGGCGCGCACGATAGGCGCGCAGCCGGCGGACTGGCAGGCGAACAGGCGCGGGCGGCGGCCGTCGGCCCACTCGCCCTCGAGCCAGCCGAGCCGGGCCAGCTCGTCGAAGGCCTTCCACATGCCGACCAGGCCGGTGCCGCCGCCGGTCGGGTAAAGGATCACGTCGGGCAGGGTCCAGTCGAGCTGTTCGCACAGCTCCAGCCCCATGGTCTTCTTGCCCTCGAGGCGGTAGGGCTCCTTGAGGGTCGACAGGTCGAACCAACCCATGGCTTCGGCGCCCTCGCGCACGACCTTGCCGCAGTCGTCGATCAAGCCGTCCACCAGGAAGGCCTTGGCGCCATGCAGCCCGGCCTCGAGGCGGTTCACCAGGGGCGTGTCCTTCGGCATGAACACGTAGCACTCGAGCCCGGCGCGCGCCGCGTAGGCCGCGGCCGCACCACCGGCGTTGCCCGCGGTGGGCAGGGCCAGACGGGTGACCCCGAGTTCCTTCGCGCGACTGACCGCCAGGGCCATGCCGCGGCTCTTGAAGGAGCCCGTGGGCAGGTGCGACTCGTCCTTGATCGTCAGGTGCTCGAGGCCGAGCTGCGCCCCCAGGCGCGGACAGGCCAAGAGCGGCGTGGCCTGCTCGCCGAGGGAGACGATGTTCTCCCGCCGCTGCACGGGCAGCAGCTCCCCGTAACGCCACAGGTCGCGTTCGCGCCCCGCCAGGACCTCACGCCGGACCTCGCGCCGCGCGCGCTCGAGGTCGTAGCGCACGAGCAGCGGCCGCCCCGCGTGCATGGACTGCAGACGATCGAGTTCCAGGCGCGTGCCGTCGATCGAGGACTCGAGCCAGGTCGCGTAGCTGGCCATGCTCAACGGCCGCCGCCGAAGGCGGTCCGCGCGTAGGCGAACTCGGCGGTGCCGAACCAACGGAAGGCCGAGGTGCGGAAGGCGCGCCAGTGCTCGAGGATCCGCGCGTAGCCCGCATCCGACGCCGCGGCGCTCGACAAGAGGTCCTCCGAGGCCGCGCGCGCCGCCTGCATCAGCGAATCCTCGAAGGGCTCGACCTGGACGCCATGGCCGATCAGCCGCTCGAGCGCCGCGGGGTTCTCGGCGTCGTACTTGACCGTCATCGCGATCGCGGCCTCGTTCGTCGCGACTTCGAACATCTCGCGGTACTCCGCCGGCAGGGCCGCCCAGGCCTTGGCATTGACGACGAAGGACAACTCCGGGCCCGGCTCCCACCAACCCGGGTAGAGGTAGTTCTTGGCCACCTGATAGAAGCCCAACTTCTCGTCGTCGTAGGGGCCGACCCACTCGGTGGCGTCGATGGTCTTGTTCTCGAGGGCGGAGTAGATCTCGGCGCCGCCGATGTTCTGGACCAGCACGCCGAGGGCGTTCATCACCTCACCCCCCAGGCCGGGGATCCGCATCTTCAGGCCGCGCAGGTCCTCCGGGCCGCCCACGGGCTCGCGGAACCAGCCCCCCATCTGCACGCCGGTGCTGCCGGCCGGGAAGTTGACCGCGCCGAAGTCGGCGTAGAGCTCTCGCGTCAGCTCGAGCCCGCCGGCCTGGCGCAGCCAAGCCTGCTGCTGGCGGGGCGTGAGCCCGAAGGGCACGCAGGTGTCGAAGGCCAGGGCCGGGTTCTTGCCGATGTAGTAGTAGCTCGCGGTCTGGCCTACCTGCACCGAGCCGGACTGCACCGCGTCGAGCACGTTGAGCGCCGGGACGATCTCGCCGGCCTCGTAGCAGCGCAGCTCGAAGTTGCCGCCCGACATGGCCGCCACACGCCGCGCGAGCAGCTCGGCCGAGCCGAACATGGCGTCCAGGGAGCTGGGAAAGCTCGAGGCCAGGCGCCAGCGCACGCGCTGGGACGTGTGGACCGCCGGTCCCGTGCCCCCGCCGCCACCGCAGCCCGACAGTGCCGCCGCGCCGCCGGCCAGGCCGAGTTGGAGCAGCCGTCGCCGGCCTGCTCCCCCCGTGCCAGTGGAGTCTCCAGCGCCGCGGCCGGGGGATTGGGAGTCGTCGATCCTGTCGCTCATCGAAGTTGGGTCCGGTTGTGGCCGAGGTCGCACAGGCGTCACGCGCGTCGCGGCCCAATGTAGCGGCTGCAAACCAGGAAAGAAGTTCCAGCCAATGCGCGAAGCAACCCTTCGAGCCATTGGCCTCAAGGCCCGGGGACGTTGCTGTCGAAGCCGCTGGAACGTCGCGCCTCAGACCATTGCCATCACGCCTCGAGCGCCCCCCCATGCTCCGCTCGCACCCAGATCCCGGCCCCCATCGTCGATCAGGCTTCAGCCTGCTCGAGGTCACCGTCGTCATGGTCATCCTGACCGTCGCCGTGGGCCTCCTGTCCAGCACGATGAGCTCGACCTCGCGCGTGGGCCCGATGCTCAGCGAAGAGGCCCTGGCCGCCGAGGCGGCGCGCTTTCAGTTCGAGACCATTCGGACAGTCGACTTCGAGGCGATCTTCGCCACCTACAACAGCGACCCGACCGACGACCCGGGTGGGAACGGTACGGCGCCGGGTGCGAGCTTCGCCGTGGCCGGGCTCGATCCCCAAGAGGGCGACGCCGACGGCTTCGTCGGTCGGATCCACTTCCCGGAGCAGGACGGCCGCCTCGCCGAAGACTGCCAATACACCCGCCTGGGACTGCCCCGCGACCTCGACGGCGACGGAGTCGTCGACAGCGCCGACCACTCCGACAACTACACCATCCTGCCGATCGAGCTCGTGATCCAGTGGAACGGCAGCGTCGGCAATCGGCAGCTGCGGTTCCAGACCGCGATGGTGTCGCAGTGAGGCACCACAGCCGATCCCGGGGCGGCTTCAGTCTGCTCGAGCTGATGTTGGCGTTGAGCCTGTTCGCCATCGTGGCCGTCAATGCATCGATGCTCGTGCGCACCAGCCAGAACGGTCGGCAGCGGAGCGACGACCGGGCCCAACTCGCGCTGATCGCGAACCAGACCCTGGAACGCATCTCCCTGGCGCTGATGGGCGCCGACCAGGCGCTCATGAACCCCATGAACCCGGCGCCGATGCACAGCCCCACGATCAACTTCGTGGTCGCAACCGGGGTCGAGGACGGCGAGCCCGTTTGGGGCGACCCCGAGCGCATCGCCCTGGACGCCGAGGGCTTCCAGGTGCTCTGGTACCGCAACCCGGAGGAGGAGGGCGAGACACGGGTGGTGTGGGGCAAGTACGTCGCCGAGGCCGCCATCGGCGAGACCCTCGAGAACGTCGAGGATGACAACGACAACGGCCTGATCGACGAGTACGGACTGGCCTTTCACCTCGCCGACGACAATCGCAGCGTCCTGATCCAGCTCAGCCTGGCGCGGGTCAACAGTGTCGGGAAGCGCTTCGAGGTCTACAACGAGACCCGCGTCGCATTCAGGAACTGAGCCATGACGCAGACCCGCATTCGACGCCGCACCGAATCCCCCTGCTCACGCCGAGGGTCTGCGCTGGTAGCCGTACTGGCCATCACGATGGTCATCTCGGCCCTCTGCATGGCGCTGGTCCAGGGCAGCGTCAACTCGATGAAGGAGCGCTCCGCCACCGTCGACCACCAGCGCGCCTTCTACATCGCCGAGGCCGGCCTGGCCGAGGGGCTGCGCTTCCTGCGCGAGGGCGGCACCGGCAACATCGGTAGCGACAAGGTGCCCGCGGCCTTCGGCGACGGGGGCTTCTTCGTCACCTGCGAGTTCGACGAGTCGGGGCTGGGGCAGTTGACCAGCGTCGGTCTGTCCGGGCGGGCGAGGGCCTGCGTGGCCCAGGCCATCAAGGCCGAAGCGACGTCGATCGCCGCGCTCGGGATCTTCGGGCACAGCACGCTGATCGTCGAGAGCGGGGCTTCGATCGGGGCCTACGACTCCGAGGTTCCGGCCGCCCTGCTCGACCTAGACCCGGGTACCGAGGTGATCACGACGATCCTCGACCCGCTCTCGTCGTTGACCTCGAATGGAAGGGGGAACGGGAACGGCAACGGCAACGGCAACGGCAACGGCAACAGCAACAGCAACGGCAACGCCGCCACCAGCAACTCGGTCGCGGCGTCCACGCCGGTCGAACTCGAACTGACCCTGGGCAGCAACGGCCCGGTCTACCTCCAATCGGCCCTGCCGGACACCACGGTCATCACCGGCGACGTGACTCCGGGCGTGGACTCGAACGTGGAGATCGG
This sequence comes from Engelhardtia mirabilis, assembly GCA_007751255.1. GTDB lineage: Bacteria > Planctomycetota > UBA1135 > UBA1135 > Engelhardtia > Engelhardtia mirabilis. The sequence continues at coordinate 771,744 of CP036296.1, read as the reverse complement.
GACGGGGGTCGAGGTCAGCGGATCGACCGCTCCGAGGGTCACACCCATGCTTCGACCGGCGCTCGTCGTGCCGGAGCTCGCGTCCTTGGGCGACCTGGAAGTGATGGGAACCGAGCACAGGACGCTGTCGGGCGAGAGCGGCTCGATCGCCAGCCTGCTGCTCGGCGAGAGCGGTGTTCTGACCCTCGCCGCGGGAACACGGCTTGTCGTGGACAGCCTGGTCCTCGAGGACGGGGCGCGCCTCGAGATCGACTCCTCCGAAGGCCCCGTGGAGATCTGGGTCCGTGACACCCTGCTGGTCGGCGCCGGCACCACCCTCGAGAACCTGACCCAGGACCCCACCGGCCTCTCGATCATCTACCTGGGCGACGGGCAGGTGGACCTCGACGGGGACGGCGCCCTCGACCGCGCCCTGGACCTGGACTCGGTCAGCAGCTTCTTCGGGCAACTCTACGCACCCGAGGCCGACCTGCGGATCGCGAACCAGGCCCAGTACACAGGCGCCGTCGCGGCCAATCAGCTCACCGTCGGGCAGGACGCATCGGTGCTGTTCGACAACGCCTTGCTGCGTGAGGGCGAAGCGGAGCTGCACGGCATCGCTTGGCACCTGGTCGAGGCACCCGAGACGATCCGGACGGCTTTCGGCGCGGACGTCATGCGCGACCGCGAAGCTGCCTATGGCGCGCCCTTGCCGACGCCGACCGAGGCGCGCCAGGACGCCAACTGGGGCATCGTCTACGTCGACACCAAGGGCAAGGTGAAGAAGTACTACGGCGACCAAGCGGCCTTCGACTGGAGCCTGGTTGACACGGTCGTCGAGACCTTCGACGACGCCACAGCCGCGTCGGTTGCCCTTGAAAGAAGCGCGGTCAAGAAGGCCGCAAGGGCGCTCGGACTTTGAGACTGATGCGGCAGTCCAGATCAAGGCGAGTCGCCAGGCACGACTCGGGGCACTCCAGGTTGCTCGCACTCGCATCGAGCTTCGGTTTGGATGCGCTCCGCGGACCGACCGTGGATCGGACCGGCAGGGCCATGGCTCGCGCCGCAGCCGGCACGCTCTTGGCCCTCATCGCCCTTGCCCTGCCCAGTGCAGCTCAATCCAAGTCGGCCGACGAGCTCATCGACCGAGCCCTGCAAACCACGGCCTCGGCCACCGACGACGCCCACCGGGAGCTGGTGGCCCTCGGCAAGTCGATCCTGCCCACGGTGCTGGCGCGACTGGACAGGCTGGCCTCGAACCCTGTCTCGGGGCAGCCCGAAGGCGCCGAGTTCGAGCTCTTGAGCGAGGTCCTGGCCGAACTCCCGCGACCCGACGTCCACCGGGCGCTCGAGCCCGAGCCCGAGATCACCGGCACCGCGCGATGCGCGCGCATCGGCGCCCTCTCGCGCTTCGGGCTGTCGGCGGAGGTCAACCTGCTGATCGCGCTGGCGGGGCCCTGCGAACGCGCCGGTCCGGTCACGCGCGCGGTCCAGGCCTGCGCGGAGCGCATGCACCGTCGCAGCGCCTCGTCCCTGCGGGGCATCGCCTCGACCTACCTGCGGGCCTCGATGCCCCTGCGGGAGGCGCTGGTGCGTGGCATCTCGGCGGTGGCCCGGCTCGATTCGGTCGAGGTCCTGGCGGACCTCCTGGATCTGGCGCCCGAGCTCGACCCGCTGATCCTCTCGTCCATCGGCCGCATCGGCTCGCTCGATCCGCTCGAGATCTCCGAGCGCGTACGCAGTCAGGTTCGCCGTCTCCTCGACCTGGAGCACGACGACAGGCGCCTCGGCGAAGCGGCCCTGACAGCGGGTCGCCTCGAGGATCCGCTGGCCCTCGACACCCTGGTACACCTGCTCGAGTCGCCGTCCGCGGCCGTTCGTGGCAACGTGCACTGGAGCCTCCAGCACGTCAGCGGCCTGCCCCTCGAGGACGACTACTTCCGTTGGCTCACCTGGCTGCGCGCCAACGAGCGTTGGTGGGCCGAAGAGTGGCCTGCGATCCGCGCTGCCCTGCGCGGTGGAGGTCGCAGCGAGACCTGCGAAGCCCTGCGCGAGATCGCGGGCCGTCGCTACCGCCGTCACGACTTGGCGCAGGAGGTGCTCCACGTCCTGCGGCGCAGCGACGACGACGTCTTGCTGGGCTACTCCTGCCTGGCCTTGACGGCTCTGGATTCACCCATTGCCCGCGAGAGCTTGATCGAGCTGCTGCTCGACGATCGCGAACTCGTCCGCACCCGCGCCCTCGAGGCACTGCGCCACATCACGAGCCTCGACTTGCCTGCGGACATCGAGGCCTGGCGCACCGCACTGTCAATGACCGCCCTCGAGCCCTGACCCGCACCCACCCATGTCGACAACCCGACACAAGCGCCGGATCAAGCTGATCCAGCCCAAACTCCAGCTCCGGCTGACCGCCATCTTCGGCGGCGTCGCTCTCACCAGCTTGCTGCTGCAGTTCCTGCTCTTCATGCAGATGTACAGCGACCTCGCCATGCGCCTGCCCAACGACGCCTTGCTGGTCCTGAGCGAGATGCGGGGTGAGCTGATGGGCGTGCTGGCCTTCTCGGTACTGGTGCTGCTGCCACTGACATTCTCGGTCGGCGTGCTCGTCACCTTCCGCATCGCCGGCCCCGTCTACCGCTTGGAGCGTTACCTGGAGCAGGTCGCCCGCGGCGAGAAACCCGCCGACTGCGCTCTGCGCCAGGGCGACGAGCTGCAGACGCTCTGCAAGCTGGTCAACGAGGCCACACGCCCCCTGCGTGAGGGCGAGGCGGAGCCTCTCGCGACCGAATCGTCGGTCACCGAGGAAAGCGTAGCGGCCTGATCCGTCCGCGCAGCCCCAGGCGCTCCCACGGCGGCGCCTATCTGCCCACACCTCCTGCGCCTACCGCATCGAGCCCGCTCTCCATCCGGCCCCTTTCGCTCAAGGCGAACCACCTCTCCAATCGATCTTCCCATCGAGCCCCCGACGCGGGCTCCGGCAACTGACGCGATGCGACCCCAGCGGCGAGCCACCCGGCGAGGCGCGGGGCGCGGATCGCGCTCTCCCCCCCACGCCGCCCGATGTCCCTGCGCCTCAAGATCATCCGCACCTTGCTCGTGCTCGTCGCCCTCTATGCGGCGGCCGACCACGGCGTGCAGAGGATGATCCTCACCCCCAGCTTCGAGGACCTCGAGCACGAGCACGCCGAGCGCGACTTGAAGCGCACGGTCGTCGCGATCGAGAACGAGGTCCAGAACCTGAACCGCCTCGCGGCGGGTCTGGCCAGCAACCCCGCCCTGGACGACTACATCGCCCGCAGTGACGACACCTACGAGCGGGTCCTGCTGCACGAGGGCACTCTCGACGCGCAGCGGGTCGACCTGCTCTTCGTGATCGACAGTGAGGGTGGCGTGCTGTGGAGCGACATTCGACCGGAAGCGCCCGGCATGGAGGGCCGCCTGCGGGGCTTCCCCCGGGGACGTCTCGCCGCAAGTCACCCGTTGCTGGCCTCGGCGCGCGGCGACCTCGAGCCGATCAGTGGGCTGATGTCGACGGAGCGCGGTCCGATGGTAGTCAGCTCCCGACCGGTCCTCGAGCCTGGCCACTCCAAGCTGCTGGGTCGATTGTTGATGGGTAGCCTGCTGCCAGGCGCCCGGATGGAGGCGATCGGCACCTCCACCGGACTCCAACTCGACGTCTGGGCTCTCGATTCGCCCGAGCTTCCCCCGGAGATGCTGGCAATCCGCGACGACGTCACCGCGGCCGCCGGCACGGTCCTGCGCGCCATCGACAACGACCACCTCGAGGCCTTCGCTACCCTCGACGACATCCAGCATCGCCCCGCGATGCTGCTGCGCGCCAAGCTCCCGCGCACCATCTCGGCTCGGGGCCGCAACGCCATCCAGTACGCCCTGCTCTCGGCGGTGGCGATCGGCCTGGGCACGCTGCTGGTCCTGCAGCGCTTGCTGGGTCGGATGGTCCTGGAGCCCCTGGCGACGCTGACCCAGCACGCGGTCGCGATCGGCAAGTCCGACGACGCCCATGCCCGCGTCGGCATGGAGCGGGACGACGAGATCGGCACCCTGGCCCGCGAGTTCGATTCGATGCTCGAGAAGTTGGCGGCTTCGCGCGAGGCAGTGGTGACCGCCGCGCGGTCGGCGGGCATGTCCGAGATCGCGACGGGCATCCTCCACAACGTCGGCAACGTGTTGAATTCCGTGGTGCTCGGGGTGGAGCTGGCGGACGACCGCCTGCGGCGATCCAAGCTGCCCCAGCTCAGCAAGCTCGTCGTGCTGCTCGAGAGTCAGGGCGATCAGCTGGCGACGTTCATCGCCGACGATCCACGCGGCCAGAAGCTGCTGCCATTCCTTCAGGCCCTGGTGCGGGAGCTGGAGAGCGAGCGCTCGAACGTGGCCGGCGAGCTCGTCAACGTCCGCGAGGGGGTCGACCACATCCGCGAGTTGGTCGCGTCTCAGCAGGCCTACGCCGGACAGTCCCGCCTGGACGAGTCCTTGGACTTGGGCCAGCAGATCGACAAGGCCGTCGAGCTCACGGCCCAGGCGTCCGGAGCGGTGGCCCGGGACCTCGAGATCGTCCGTGACTACGACGACCTGCCCATCGTCTCGGTCGACCGGCACAAGCTGCTCGAGATCCTCGTCAACCTGATCCAGAACGCCCGCCAGTCCGTGGCCGAGGCGGGGGTCGACGCGCCGCGCCTGACCGTCTCGGTCAAGACCACGGATTCCGGCACCTTGCGCCTCGCCGTGCGTGACAACGGACTCGGTATCGCGCCGGATCACGTCGAGCGCATCTTCAGTCACGGATTCACGACCAAGAAGAATGGGCACGGGTTCGGACTGCACTCCGCTGCCAACAGCGCCACGGAGCTCGGTGGACACCTCTCCGTGACCAGCGATGGGCTCGGCTGCGGTGCCGAGTTCGTCCTCGAGTTCCCCCTGCAGAGGGCCAAGGCCGCCTGAGGCGCCCGGGATCATGAGCAACTCCAACGAAAACCGTCGCATCCTGGTCGTCGACGACAACCAGGCGATCCACGACGACTTCACCAAGATCCTGATGCCGTGCCGGGAGGCAGCCGCTGCATCGGCCGAGTTGGACGATCTGGCTGCCAGCATCCTGGGTGACCAAGAGAGCGCCTCGATCGCGCCTCGACTGCAGCCGACCTACGAGCTGTCCCACGCGCTGCAGGGCAAAGACGCCCTGGCCCAGGTGCAGGCCGCGGGCGACGAGGGCAAGCCCTTCGCGATGGTCTTCATGGATGTCCGCATGCCCCCCGGCTGGGACGGCGTGGATACACTCAAGCGGCTCTGGGAGGTCGACCCCGAGCTGCAGGGCGTGGTCTGCACGGCCTACGCCGACTACAGCTACGACGAGATCGTCGATCGACTGGGCAGTAGCGACCGCTTCCTGATCCTCAAGAAGCCCTTCGACTCGATCGAGGTCCAACAGCTCGCCAGCACCCTGACCAACAAGTGGCAGTTGCGGCGCGACATCCGCGACCACCTCGACCAGATCGAGGCCTACGCCAAGTCGCTCGAAACGGTCAACCTCGCCCTCGACGCCGACAAGCGGGTGGCCGAGTCCTTCGCCCAATCCCAGTCCGAGTTCGTACTCGGCGCGGGCCGCGCCTTCGGCGTGCCCGCCGACGCCCTGATGCGAACCCTCGAGAGCCTGACGAAGGACGGCGGCGGCTTCGACGAGGCCTTCATCCTGGCGCGGAACATCTCCCAGGGCCTCCACCACCTGGCCGACCTCGCCGCCCTGGAGACCGGACACCGCCGTGCTCGCCTCGAGGACTGCGACCTCTCGGGTCTGCTCCTCGGCATCGCCGAGGGCGCAAGGGCACATTGCCTGGAGCGCCAGATCCCCCTCCGGCTGACGCAGGCCTCCCCGATCCCGATCCACGCCAAGCTGGACGGCGACCTGCTCACGCGCGCCCTGCAGTGCATCCTGTCTTGGTCCATCGAGCGCGCCGACGCTCGGGGCGTCGCCGCGACCCTCTCGATGACCAGCCCGAGCTTCGGTGCGCCGGAACTGTGCATCGAGGTGGAGCTGCACGGCTCACCCCTGAACGAGGAGCAGCGTGAGCTGCTATTCATGCCCTTCCGCAACGACGAAGTGCACCCCGATCGTGTGCTCGCCCTGCCCTTGGCACAGTTGGCAGCGAAGGAGTTGAGTGCTTCGTTGGAGCTGGATGGACGGCTCGATGGGACGACGCGGGTCGTGCTGCGGGTGGATCCGGGGCCGGGGAGTGGTGAGTTGCGGGGGGACCTGTGGCCCTCCAAGGCCGCCGCCTGACCCCGCTTCTGACCCCGTTCGCTGTGCCAAGTTTCGGGCAGACAGGTAACCGGTAGGGGGCTCGATCGTCCTGGGGGTATGGAACCCCTGAGCCTCGACCCCCAGCCGCACCAATCCGCCCGGACTCTCGAGAACTTCGTCCCCCAGCAATGCCCCTGGTCGGATTGTCCCAGCCAAACCGGCGCAATCGACTTCCGGTTTCGCTCCAAGGGCTACTTCGACCGAGCCTGCGACGGGCGCCGAGTCCCGCGCTTCCACTGCTCCATCTGCAACCACGGATTCTCGGCGCAGACGTTCAGGGTCGACTATCGATTGAAGCGGCCAGATCGCTTGTGGCGTCACTTCGAGCACTTCATCTCCAAGGTGACGATGCGCCAGTCGACTCGACTGACTGGGTCGAAGCTCGACACGGTTGCCCGCCATCAGCGTCTCCTCGGCGAGCACTGCCGCGCGCTGCAGCAAGCACTGCTGCGAAGGGCCCGGGACCTGGGTCGAGGGCCCAAGACCGTCCGGATCGCATTCGACGAGCTGGAGACGTTCGAGGTGGACCGGCTGGAGCAGCCGGTGACCGTAGCCGTGGTCGTCGACGCGAAGACCCTCTTCATCCACGAGACCGAGGTGGGACCGCTCGCAAGCCGGCCCAGCGCTCGCTCTCGCCGCAAGCTGCCGTCCGATAGCCAAGTTCCTGGCGACGGCGCAGCCGAGGGCCAACCGCGCCGTTGCGGATCGCGGCGAACCGTGCGCGCTGCGTTGCGTCGTACCGCCGACTGGCTCAGTACGGCGACTTCGGTAACCGCTGTATCTGACATGAAGGCGACGTACCCCTGTGCCTTGCGAAGTGCATTCGGGGATCACCTGGTGAAACACGTCCGGGTACGCTCGACATCCCCTCGGACCAATCGCAACCCGCTCTTCCCGGCGAATCTGACCCTGGCCATGCTTCGCGACGGCGTCTCGAGGCTCGTCCGTCGGTCTTGGGCGCACTCGAAGCGACGAGGGCGGTTGCGGCTCCATCTCTGGATCTGGATCGCCTGGCGCAACTGGTGCCGCGAACGTGTCGTCGGCTCGCGAAGGACGACTGCAGCGATGGCGTCCACCTTCGCCGATGCGCCCCTCTCGATCGATCAGCTACTCGGCTTTCACGGTCGCTTCGAAGAGTTGGCGGGCCTTGCCTAGTGGGGCTGGCAGCCGGCGTGCCAAAGATGCGCCGACGAGTTTGGCACAGCGAAGGGGGTCAGTATCCGAGGGTGGACCTGCTGCGGTAGTAGAGCGATCGAGTCGCCGCCACCATCCTCCCCGACACGAACGATGTCACATCCCACTCCACCCCCAAGCCCCGTCGCATCACCAACACACGCCGGGGCCCATCCGGAACGTCCTCGGTCCGCTGACAAAGTCGACGCCAGGCCTCGAGATGCGACTCGACAGCGTGCGTCGCCACGCGCTCGCCCTCCGGGCCTATCGCGAGAACGTCCTCGGCAGAAACCTCGTCAATGGGTTCGCGGGAGCGCGCACGCATGCGGTCGCGGTACTTGTTGACCGCGATCGTCGAGAGCCAGGCCAGGAACTCGGCGGGCCCTCGGAAGGTCGCTCCGGAAAGGCCGCGGTGGGCAGCGACGCAGCTTTCCTGTAGGAGATCGTCGACGTCGATCGTTCGTGATCCGGCTCGAGCACCGAGCCGTTCGAGGCGCCGATGGAGCCAAGGGCGAGCGGCGTCGATCGCGGCCGTCCCAGCGGCCACGTCGCCAGTCGTCCAGGAAGCGAGTAGTGGCGCGAGGGCCAGGGGGTCGTTTAGGTCGTTGGCGAGCGGCATGGACGAGCTAGCAGGGAAGAGCGCGAACTCGTCGAGAGCTTGATGCCGTGCGCGCCATAGCGCAAGGGGCACAGCGCAGGTGCGGATTTAGCGCAACAGAATCGGCGCTGTCGACGTTCAGGGCTATTCGCTACGAACGAACGACCCCTCCACGGCGATTCGGGCTGTGCTCGAGGCGAGGAAGTGCGGGCGCCGCAGAGGTGCGATTGTCGGTGCACTCGGCGCCAGGCGGGCTCGTTCGTGGGCGGATGCGGACGCGAGCGCCAGGCAGTCGCGCTGGCATGGAGGCGTGCTGGTGGTCTTCGCTCGGGGGTCGCGGGGCTGCACGGGCGGGGTCAGCGGTGTATCGAGCAACGCTCACCTTGCACGGCCCACGGACCGGGGGCGTCGGAAGGATCGACGGCTCGTATCGGAGCGGCAGCTCGAGCCCCGACTGCGAACCGCACTGCGGCGTTCTTCAAGCAATCGAGACGCCTGGACGGCGGCGCGTGCGCCGACCGAAGGGACCGCCGCCCGTCTCCCGGCAACAGTCGCGTTGCAACTCGCGGTGGTCAGCCGTTCACCGCCATCCGACAGCCGTCGATCGCCGGCTTTCGGTTTTCGGCCGCGGGCTGTCCGCCGTTGGCCTTCGACACACGAGCTCTGGCCCGCCAGCGCCCAGCCGTCGATCCTCAGTTTCTGTCCAGCAGCTTGCGGGCCTCGTCGGCGGGGACTGGGCGGCTGTAGAGGTAGCCCTGTGCCTCGTCGCACTGCATGACCTTCAGGAAGGCGAGTTGGTTCTTCGTCTCGACGCCCTCGGCGACGACGCGGAGCTTGAGGCTGCGGCCCATCAGGATGATCGAGGTGGCGATGGCGGCGTCGTCGGCGTTGACGTTGACGTCGCGGATGAACGAGCGGTCGATCTTGAGCGAGTCGATCGGGAAGCGGCGCAGGTAGCTCAACGACGAGTAGCCCGTTCCGAAGTCGTCGATCGAGATGTGGATGCCGGCGCGCTTGAAGCGGCGCAGGATCACGACCGCCGCCTCGGCGTCGCCCATCAGCATCGACTCCGTCAACTCCAGCTCGAGCCACTCGGGCGCGAGGCCTGTCTCGTCCAGAACCTGCAGCACCATTTCGTACAAGTCGGGCTGTTCGAACTGAGCCGACGACAGGTTGACCGCCATGCGGATCGGCGGGAGGCCCTCGTCCTGCCAGCGCTTGGCGACCATGCAGGCCTGTCGCAGGACGGTCTCGCCGATCGGCAGGATCAGGCCCGTCTCCTCGGCCAGGGGGATGAACTCGAGCGGCGAGACCAGCCCCATCTCGGGGTGGCGCCAGCGCACGAGCGCCTCCATGCCGACGATCGTGTCCGTGGCGACGTTGACCTTGGGCTGGTAGAAGACCTCGAACTGCTCGAGCTCGACGGCGCGGCGCAGGTGGGCCTCGAGGCTGAGCTTCTGAAAGACTTCGGCGTTCTTCGCGGCGTCGTGGAAGCTGAGGCCGCTCTGGCCCTTCTCGCGGGCCTCGAGGGCGGCGCCGCAGGCGAGCTCGATCAGTCGGGGAGGCGAGGACGAGTCGCTGGGGTGCAAGGCGACACCGATCCCCAACTGGAGCTGGGCATGGTGCTCGCCGACGCTGAAGCGCCCCTCGGTCACCTCCAACAGGCGGCGCGCGACGTTCGCTGCGTCCTGGTCACGGTCGACTTCGATCGCGAGCAGAAATGCGTCGTCGCCGGCAGAGGCCAGGTCGCCGGCGTCCTCGGGCCGGGCGAACAGGTCCGACGAGCGCAGGGCGTTGCGCAGTCGCTCGGCCAGGATCGATCGCAGGGCGCGTACATCCGCGGGCAGCCAAGTCTGGGTCGCGCGCGCCAACTGCTCCACGTGCAGGAAGAGCACCGCCAGCGAGCGCTTGCCGCGGTTCGCTCGCGCGATCCCGCGATGGACCTGATCGACGAAGTCGGACTGGACCTGCAGGCCCCTCGAATCGTGGAACTCGGCGCCGATGTCCGGCCCGGTGGGCTGGTTCGCGAGGGCTTGGACGAAGCCGCTCGCTTGGTGCATGCGGCAGGTTCCGTAGTGCACCAGTCTCAGCCGTCGCACCGCCCCGTTGTGGGCGTGCAGGGCGAACTCGACCACGTCACCCGACTCGAGCCCGGGCGAGAACCAGTCCTGGAGCGCCCCCTGCTGGGCGGGCTCCACGCACTCGAGCAGGCTGGCCAGGTCCTCGGCCCCGTCCAGCAGTCGCGCACCCTCGGACGTGCAGTCCAGGCGCCCCGTGTTCGCGTCGAAGCGCCAGCGGCCGACCTGGGCCAGGCGCTCCAGCTGCTCGATCTCCGCCAGGTCGCGCACCTCGTCGGCCAAGCCACCGGCAGCCTGCAGGAGAGCTTGGAGCGAGCTAGCCCCGTCGACCTGGTCCCCGAGCACCAGCACCTTGGGACTGCAGTCGCGCACCAGCTCCAGGTTCAGAGCCGTCTCCGGGGTTGTCTGCCACCGGAAGCCGGCCTGCTCGAGGGTGCGGCGGAGGTCCGTCTGATCGTCGTCGGCGACGCCGAGCGCCAGGGCGAGCGGAGGTGAGGCCCCGTTGCTGGGCGATCGTTCGGGGTTTGACACGGGGGGAGCTCCGGGATTGAGGGGTGACGGCGTGCGGCCGCCCCATGAGGATCGGGAGGAGCGGGGGTCGACTTGAGGACCTCCCCCCGGCTCTGTCGTCGATCGGGCCCCGGCACGGGACACCGCCGGCGCGCATAATCCCCGCCCCGGCACCCCGGCTACCCTCCCGCGCCGAGCCGCCGCCCACCTCCAGCTGCCTTCGCTTGTATCGCCTCGCCGCCACCTACGCCCGCGCCCTGGCACGGGGCTTCTACCGTCCTTCGATCGCCGGTGGTCAGATCCCCGACCGGGGGCCTCTGATCCTGGTGACGAACCACACCAACGGCCTGGCGGACGCGGCCCTGTTGCTGCTGCTCACCGACCGGCCCCTGCGGCTGCTCGCCAAGTACTCGATCTTCGAGATGCCCTTCGTGGGCAGCCTGGCCCGCTGGGTCGGCGCCGTGCCGGTCTATCGCCAGAAGGACCAGGTGGACATGACCCGCAACGTGGACGCCTTCCGGGCGATCCACGCCACCCTGCGCCGGGGTGAGGTGATCTCCATCTTCCCCGAGGGATCGAGCGAGACGGTCGGCAGCCTCCGCCCGCTCAAGACGGGGGCCGCCCGCATGGCCCTGGGTGCGGAGCGCGACGGAGACGGACCGATCGGCGTGCGAATCCTGCCGGTCGGGCTGGTCTACCAGCGCCGCGACCACTGGCGCAGCCGCGTGGACCTGTGGGTCGGAGAGCCCTTCGGCGTCGAGCAGCACCTCGAGACCTACGCCCACGACGAGCGACGAGCCGTGCTCGAGCTCACCGCGCAGATCGACCGTGCCCTGCGCGACGTGACCCTCGGGCTCGCCGACCTGGAAGACCGTGTGGTGCTCGGCATCGCCGAGGAACTGCTGCCGGCCGAGGACCGCAGCCTCCCCGAGCGCCTGCAGGTGCTGGCCGCGGGCCTGGCCCGCCTGCGCCGCGACCGGCCGGACGACGCCGCGCGGCTCACCGCTCGCCTGGGCGCCCTCGGCCCAGCGCCGGATTGGCAACCCCGGACCAGCCGCCCCGTCAGCGCTTCGATCGCCCTCGCCGCCGGCCTGCTGGCCGCGCTGACCCTCACGCCCTGGCTCCCGCCGGCGGCCATCAGCCGCGTCCTGGCCCACGCCAAGCGCCCGACTGTCGACAAGTTCGTCACTGCCCTGCTGCTGATCTCTTCCTTCTCCTTCCCGGCCTGGTTGGCAGCGGTCACCGCCACGACCTGGTTCGTCGCCGGCCCGCTGGCCGCGGCCTGTGCCGGGCTCTGGCTGCTCGCCAGCGCCCCGATCGCGGCTCGACTGTGGTCCTGGCGCGCCCGCTGGGCCGCCCATTGGCGCGCGGCCGTCGACCCCGCCGGCGCCCGCGCGCTCCAGATCGAGCGCGACGCCCTGCGATCCGAGGTCCGGGACCTCGCGCGCCTCGCGGCGGGGTCCGCTCGGGCCCACCGCGACGTTGCGCCCCGCTAACATCGGCGCCCCGCGCCGAGACGGCCCCGCACCGACCTCGACTCCCGCCCGCGACCGCCCCACCGACCGCCATGACCGATCCCGAGCGCCAGAACATCGAGTCCTCCCTCCACGAGACCCGCGTCTTCCCCCCGCGACCGGCCGCCGAGCTGGGTATGTCGCACTGGGTGGTGGACGGCCGGGAGGACTACCGCGAGCAGCACCGGCGCGCGATCGAGGATCCCGAGCGGTTCTGGGGCGCGGTGGCCTCGGAACTGGATTGGTTCGAGCCGTTCAGTCGGGTGCTCGACTGGAAAGCCCCCGACGCGAAGTGGTTCGACGGGGGCGTCACCAACGTCTGCCACAACGCCCTCGATCGCCAGATCGCAGCGGGACACGGCGACGAGGTAGCGCTCATCTGGGAGGGCGAGCCGACCCCCGGCGGCCAGCCCGAGGTGCTGCGCTTCACCTACCGCGAGCTCCACGCGGAGGTCTGCCGCTTCGCGCGCGCCCTCGACGCCCTGGGCGTGAAGAAGGGCGACGTGGTCACGATCTACATGGGCATGGTGCCCGAGCTCGCGATCGCGGTCCTGGCCTGCGCGCGCATCGGCGCCCCCCATTCGGTGATCTTCGGCGGCTTCAGCGCCCAGGCCATCGTCGACCGCGTGCAGGACGCCTCGAGCCAAGTGATCGTCACCTGCGACGGCTCCTGGCGACGCGGCGGCGTGGTGCCGCTGAAGGCCAACGTCGACCAGGCCTGCGCCACCCTCGAGGCGAAGGGGCACCCCGTGCGCGACGTGGTCGTCGTGCGCCGCGTGGGCAACGACGTCGACTGGCACGCGGGTCGCGACAAGGAATGGTCCGACCTGGTCGCAGACCAGGCCCCCGACCGCGCGCCCGAGCCGATGGCGGCCGAGGACATGCTCTTCCTGCTCTACACCAGCGGTTCCACCGGCAAGCCCAAGGGCATCGTCCACACCACCGGCGGCTACATGGTGTGGACCTATTTCACCGCCCGCGCCACCTTCAACCTGCTGCCCGACGAGGGCCAGGTGTACTGGTGCACGGCGGACATCGGCTGGATCACCGGTCACAGCTACATCCTCTACGGCCTGCTCCCCAACCGCGTCCCGACGATCATGTACGAGGGCGCGCCCAACGCGCCCGACGAGGGGCGCTTCTGGGAGATCATCGAGCGCCACAAGGTCACGCACTTCTACACCGCGCCCACGGCCATCCGCGCTTTCATGAAGTGGGGTGACAAGCACGTCACCGGCAAGGACCTCTCCAGCCTGAAGGTGCTCGGCACCGTGGGCGAGCCGATCAACCCCGAGGCCTGGGCCTGGTACCACCGCGTGATCGGCCGCGAGCGCTGCCCGATCGTCGACACCTGGTGGCAGACCGAGACCGGCGGCCACATGCTCACGCCCCTGCCGGGCGTCACCGCCACCAAGCCGGGCTCCTGCACCACGCCCATGATCGGCGTGGACGCGGCCATCGTCGACGCGGGCACCTTCCGTGAGGTCGAGCCCGGCGGCGGCGGCCTGCTCGTGATCCGCCGGCCCTGGCCCGGGATGCTGCGTGGCATCCACGGCGACCGCCAACGCTTCGTCGACACCTATTGGCACAACGATCGCGGCTACTACGTGGCCGGCGACGGCGCGCGCCAGGACGAGGACGGCTTCTTCTGGATCATGGGTCGCGTCGACGACGTGATCAACGTGAGCGGCCACCGCATCGGCACGATGGAGGTCGAGTCGGCCCTGGTCGGCCACCCGGCCGTGGTCGAGGCCGCCGTGGTGGGCATGCCGCACGAGATCAAGGGCACCGGCATCGCCGCCTTCTGCACCCTCGAGCCCCACTGGGCGGCGAAGTTCGACGCGGACCCCAAGGCCGTGACGGACGCCCTGCGCGCCCACGTCGCCAAGGAGATCGGTCCCTTCGCGAAACCCGATGCCCTGCGCTTCGCCGACGGGTTGCCCAAGACCCGCTCGGGCAAGATCATGCGGCGACTGCTGCGCGACGTGGCCGCCGGTATCGACGGGCACCAGGACACCACCACACTCGAGGACCGCGGCGTGCTCGAGAATCTGCGCGCCTGTCAGGTGTATTGACCAGGCCGAGTGGCGATGCTGCACGGCAGCAATCGGCCGCGCTCGGAACCCCTCCCAGGTTGAGCTGCCGCTGACCGGCCGAGCGTGGCCCGCCGCGCGGCGCCGTGCCCCGCCACATCTCGCAGCCGATCCTCGCCCGCGCCATGTTCGAGGGTCCGCGCCGTAGCCTGGCCCGATCAACCGCCCCCCCATGACGATGCAGCCCCAACCTGGCGCCCCGACCCGGGTGCGCGCGAACCCCGCTTGCTTGGCGCTGGGTCTCGCACTCGTGGGCTGCGCCTCGCCCTTCGCGCGTCCGGCGACGCCCGGACCGATGCGGATCACGCTGGACCGCCACCTGGGGACCCCGATCAGCGGACCGCGCGCGGCCGAAGCGGAGCGCGCGAACGCGGATCCGGAGCAGGACCAGGCGAGTTGGATCGCGAGCGTGCGCTTCGGTCTCCTGGCCGGTTCGCCGCCGGCCCAGCTCCCGCCCCTGGCTTCCGAGGCCAACCTGGTCACCGATTCGGGCCTGGCCCAGCCGATCCGCGGCGTGCCCCAGGGCCTCGCGGCCGCGCGGCTCGGCAGCACCATGGGCGACACCGAGGTCGATCCGGCGGCGACCGACGGAATCCTGGCCGACGTCGTCTGGTTGGGATCGCTCGAGGGCGCGCTGCTGCCCTCCACCACCTCGACCCTGACGCTCTCCTGCGCGGAATCGGGGCTGGTGCTCGCCGGCATCGAGTACTCGGTGGCCGAGGGCCAGCCCCCCACCTGGGCCCTCTTCGCGCCCAACGCCAGCGCGGCCGAGGATCGCCTGCACTTCGCCGACGCACCCACCGACGAGGACCACCCCGCGCTGATCTTCGCCCCCATGCCGCAGGGTTCGACCTTCGGCACGGTCGTGATCGAGACGCTGCTCCACACGCCGCAGTCCGGATCCGTGACCGTCGATCACGGCGCCCTGGGAACGACGCAGGTCTCCGTGCGGCAACGCAGCGAGCTCGAACTGGGCAGCCTGGTCGGGTTGCTCGGCGGTGAGAGCACCCGCTCGGCCCTGGCACTGTTGACCGAGACCGTCGACGCGCCCGCGACGGCCGATCTCGCGTTGATCGGCGACGACGAGCTGCTCGGTGCCATTGGCACAGCGGCCAGGGAAGAGGCCACCGGCCCGATGAACGGCGGCGCGATCGAGGCCGGCACGGTCGGATCCGGGCCGTTGGATGGTGAGCGCTTGGCGCTGGCGCTCGAGCGCGCCACGCTCTCGGCCTTGGCCAGCGCCCAGTCGGCCGAGGGGCTCGACGATTCCCTCGAGGCACTGCTCCTGCGCCACGCCGGCGAGATGGGACACCTGCCCTCCGCGCTGACTGAAGTCCTGCGCGCCAGCACGACGATCGCGGGGCTGCGGGAGCGCCTCGTGTCGGAGAACCGACTGCTGCTCGAGGATCCCGATCCCGCCGCCCGCATGCGCGCCATGCGTTGGCTGTCGCTGCGCGGTCGCGCGCCCGAGGGCTTCGAGCCCCTGGCCGACCGCGATGCGCGGCGCGCGGCCCTGGCGCAGGACCTCGAGCGCCGGACGGCGGGGGAACAGCCGTGAGCGCCAAGATCGTCGACAAGCCGCCCGCGCCCAGGCGTTGGTTGCGCCGCGCGGTCATCTTCGCGCTGATTCTCGTGGCCCTGCGCCTGGTCCTGGCCGTGGGCCTGTCGCCGGCTCTGCGCGCGGGAGCCCGCACCGCCGGCTTCGACCTGGCCCTCGCGGACCTCGACCTGGATCTGACGGACGGCGCCCTCGAGCTGCGCGGCCTCGAGCTGCGGGTGACCGGCTCCGCCGACGAGCCGCCGCTCTTGCGACTGGACCAACTGCGCTTCGACGCCGACCTCTCGGCGCTCTTCGGAGGCGACCTGCACGTGCACCGCCTCGAGGTCGACGGCCTGGTCGTCGAGCTGCGCCGCGACGCCGAGGGCCGCTGGAACCTGCCCGAGCCGGCCGCGACCAGATCCGAAACCGATCCGCAGGCTGCCGAGCCCGCCGACGCCGGCTCCGAGGACGTCCTGGACCCGAACAAGGCGCCCTTCCCTCTGCGGCTCCCGGTCGTCGTCGATGCCCTCATGGCCCAGGGCGTCGTGCTGCGCGTGCACGACGAGTTCGAGGGCGAGACCATCGATCGCGAGCTGCGCCTGAACCTGCGCGCCACTGCCGTCGGCGACCCCGAACAGCCCACGAGCATCGCGTTGCACGGCCACGGTCCCGGCTGGCTCGACCTCTTGCGCCTGGACGCCAAGGCCGAGCGCGGCGCGTCCGGCGACACCGTCGCCGACGGGACCCTGGCCCTCGCGGGTCTGCACCCCGCGCAGCTCGCGCGCCTGATGGCCCTGGCCGGCATCGAGCCCCTGGTCGAGCAGATCGACGCCGAGGCGCACCTGTCCCTGTCGCTCGAACCCCTGGGCGACGGCCCCGACGGGCCCCTCGCCCTCTCGGCCGCACTCGAGGGACTGCGCGTGCGCGCCGACCTCGAGCCCGAGGTCGAGGTCGAGCTCCTCTCGTTCGTCTGCCCGAGCTGGTCCCAGGCCGCCCTCGAACAACCGACCCTGACCCTGCGCGGCGCGAGCGCGCGCGCCGCCCGCGACGCGCGAGGTCGCATGGTTGTGTGCGGTCTGGCCCTCGGAGCCGGCGCGACCGAAGCGGCGCCGACCACACCCGAGCCCTCGACCGAGGGCGGCTCCGCTCCCCCGCCCGCCCTGGTCGATGCGGCCGTCGCGATCGAGGACGTGACCCTCGCCTGGCGCGACGAAGCCGCCGGCGGTGACAGGCCGGTGGACCTCGGCATCGTCCTGCGTCGCTTCGGCCTGCGTGGACTGCACCTGCCCCTCGGCCCCGAGGCCGAGGCGCTCGAGCTGGAACTCCTGGTCGAGGCCCGCGAAGGCCAGGGTCAGGCGACGGCCACCGGTGACCTGGTGCCCCGCCCCGACGGCTTCGACCTGCGACTGGAGCTGGGCGGCGAGGGCCTCGACCTGGTCGCCGTGGAGCCCTACCTGACCGCCGCCGGGCTGTCCTCGACCCTCGAGTCGGGCTACGGCGCCCTGACGCTGACCGCCGCGGTCGATTGGCAGGGCGACGACACGATCGTCGCCGCGCAGATGGAGGGCGCCCGCTTCGCCGATGGCGAGCGCCCGCTGTTCCAATGGCGCAGCGCGACCCTGGAGGAGCTGACCCTGCCCGCGGACGGCCCCGCCCACCTGGGGCAGCTCTCCGTCTCCGATCTCAGCCTGCCCTTCGAGCGGCGCCCCGACGGCGGCTGGACCGTGGCCGGCATCGTCGCTCCGGGCGCGATGGAGACCCAGGTCCTGCGATCGTCCCTGCGCCTCGACCGATTGACCGTCGGCGACCGCATCGACGGCCCGCGGCGCACCCTGGTCATCGACGTCAGCGGCGGCGTCGACGGCGTGGTCAGCCAGCTCGGCGCCAAGGGCCAGGCGCGCCTCGAAGGCGGCGCGACGGGCCTCTCCTTCGACCTCGAAGCAGCGGGGGTCGATTCGCGCATCCTCGGTCCGCTGCTGGCCGAATCGGGCCTCACCTGCGAACTCGACGGCGCCGGCGCCGTGGCCCACGTGGAGTTGGATCTCGACGCCCAGGGCCGCGCCCAGGGGTCTGTCACCGGCCTGCGCTTCGGACGCGACGAGCAGACCTACCTGGGCCTCGACCGCCTCGAGTTCGGCCAACTCGACTTCACCGGCGACGTGCCGCACATCGGCGCGATCGCCCTGCAGGGCCCGCGCCTCACCGTGCGTCGAGACGCAGCGGGCGCCGTCCACGCTCTGGGCCTGCGCTTCGCCCCGCCGGCAGCGGTCGGCAGCGCCGCGGCGACCGCGACGGGCGGCGATGGAACGGCCAGCGCGAGCAGCGCGGACTCGGACAGCGCGGTCGCGATCGAGCAGACTCCGGCCGTCGCCACAGTTCCGGCTGGAGTCGCGTCGCCTGCGCCGGGCTCGACGTCTGCGCCATCGACCGCGCTGCCGACATCCGTGGTGGCGGCGTCGTCGCAGTCACAGTCGTCGCAGTCGTCCGCTCCGTCGTCAGCGCCCAAGTCGGCACCGTCGTCGTCGCTGGCCTCATCGCCGTCGTCAACGCCCTCCAGTTCGAGCTCGACTGCGACCTCCCCCGCGGCTGCGGCCCAGGCTTCGCCTGCGGGCGAGGCTTCAGCGACGACGACTGAGGCTGCAACCCGAGCCACGGCGACACCGGGTGGGGCCTTCGACTCCGTGCCGATTCCGACTCTGAAGTTCGACGGGTTGAAGGTCGAGGGCGGCGCCTTGACCTGGGTCGACGAGTTCGTGGGCGGCGCGCCGGGTGAACTCAGCTTCGAGGCCACCGTCGCGCCCTTCACCTCCGGTCCCGGCGGATCGGCACTCGAGGCGCGGTTGAGTGCCGCGGCCCCGGGACTGTTGACCGGTATCGAGCTCGCCCTCGACGCCGAGCTCGACCCGACCGACACCAGGGTCCAGCTCGACCTGCAGGGCCGAGGCCTGGACTCGACGGGCATCGGCCTCTACCTCCCGCCTGGCGTCGAGACGCTCCAGAGCCACTACGACCTCGACCTGCAAGCCCAGGCGGGCATCACCAGCGCCGACGACGGCGGCCTCGCCCTGCGCGCCGAACTGATCCTCTTCGAGCTACGCGGTGACGACGACGCTCCGCTGGCGGGCAGTCGTTCGGCCTCCCTCGTGGCCTCGCGCGTGGATCCCGCGGCCGGGGTCTACCTGTTCGACGAGCTGGTCGTCGGCGGCGTGGACATCGACATCGCGACCGACCTCGACGGCGCCACCGAGGTCGCGGGGATCCGGCTCGCGACCGCGCCCACCGAAGTCGCCGCGACCGGCGGCGGGGTCGAGGTCGCCGCGCAGCCAGCGTCGCCGCCCGCCGCCGATGCGGTCGCGCGCGAGATCGGCACGGTCTTCCCGACGGTTCGACTGGAGCGCCTCGATCTGAACCTCGGGCAAGTCACCTACCGCGGCGCCGCCCTGGGCGAGGGGGCCGAGCCGCTGGTGGTCACCGGCAGCGTCCGCAGCCCCGGTGCGCTCGAACTGTGTGGCCCGATTCCCGAGGACCTGCCGCCGATCCAGCTCGAGGCCCGCTTGCAGGTCGACCAGGCCGAGGTCGCGATCGACACCTCGCTCGAGCCCTTCAACGTCAGCCCGGGCGTCGAAGCGCAGCTGCGGGTCACGGGTATCCGAGGCGAGCGCCTGCGCGCCCTCGCCCCGGCCCTCGCCGAGCGCATCGACACCGAGCTGTTGGGCGAGGGTCGTCTGACCGCGCAGCTCTCCGGCGAGCTCGACCTGCGCCGCGCGAGCGTGCTGTCCTTCGACTTGAGCGACGGCTTCGCCGGCGAGCTGACCCTGGACGACCTCGATTGGCGGGACACGGTTGCGGACCAGCGTTTCCTGGGTCTCGACGCACTTCGAGTCGAGCTCAAGCGCGTGCAGCCTTCGGCCGGGCTCGTGCACGTGGGTCTGATCGAAGTGGTCAAGCCGTTCGTGCGAGCGGAGCTGGCCCCGGAGTACCTCGAGCTGCTGGGCCTGCGCTTCAAGACTCCCGAGGCGCCCGACCTGGCGGAGCTCGAGCAGGCCGCCGAAGCCGCCGAGTCCGAGGCGAGCGAGACCGACAACGCCGAGGCCGCAGTCGCATCCGATCAGGGCGTGGCAGACCAGGGCGCGGATCGACGCGTAGCCGACGGGCAGAGCACGGCCCAGCAGGACTCGACCGAGCAGACGGCTCCAGAGCGACAGGCAGGCGAGCAGGTCGCGGGCGCGCAGACCGGCGACGACCGGTCCGCAGCCGAACAAGGGGCCGTCGCGGAAGTCGACGCGCAGGAGACCGTGCGCGCGCCGAGCGACGAGACCGTTGCCGCAGCCGACGCGGCCCAGGACTCGGCGACGCGAGACTCCGGGGCACAGAACTCCGAGGCCGAGGCGAAACCGGCAGCGGTCAAGCCGCCGTTCGAGCTTCGCATCGACCAGTTGCTGCTGACGGGACTCGACGCCGAGCTACTCGACAGCACCGTCGATCCGCCTGCGGTGATCCCGCTGCGCTCGCTCGACGTGGAGGTCGATCAGTTCACGACCCTGGCCCTGACCGAGCCGCGTCCGATCCGCTTCAGTGCGTACCTGGGTTGCGGTGAGGTCGAGCTGCCGGCGCCGGTCCGCAGTCGCGGTGGCGTGCTGGGTGGGCTCGCCAGCGGTCTGGCCTCGGTGGTCACCGGCAACAAGGAGGAGCGGCGCACCGAGATGCGCCCCCTGTTCCAAGAAGTCGGCGCCAGCGGGCAAATCACCCTCGCGCCGGTCCCCACCGGTTGGGCGCGGATGAACATCGTCGGCTTCGAGCTCCTGGGCCTGCGCGGTTGGGCGCGCCGCTCGGGCATCGAGATCGGCGCCGGTGTGCTCGACTTCCGCACGCGCCTGCGCTTCACCGACGACGGGCGCGTGCGCACGGACTCGAAGGTGGTCTTCGACGACCTCTCCCTCTCCGAGCCCGCCGGTGGACCGATCTCCAAGTGGCTCAAGCTCCCGGCGCCGCTCGACTCGGTGATCTTCCTCCTGCGCGATGACAGCGGTGAGATCAGCCTGCCGCTCAACTTCACCGTCGAGGACGACGGCATCAGCACGAGCGTCCTCGCCGCCAAGGCCACCGCGACCCTGGCGCGGGTCATCGCCGACGCCGTGGCCAGCGCGCCGCTGCGGGTCACCGGCACCCTGACCGGGATGTTGGGCCTGGGCGGGAGCGAGCCCGACCGCGAGCCGGTGGTGCGCGAGGTGACCTTCCCCGCCGGCCTGACCATTCTGGGCGCAGAGGCCCAGGCGACCCTCGATGAGGTCGCCAAGCTGATGCGCGACGACGACAAGCTCGAGCTGACCGTCGAGCATTTCCTCGGCCAGCACGACATCGCGCGCACCGACGCCCTGGTCAACCCCGATCCGGCCACCTGCCTGGAGCTGGCCGACCGAGTGTCGCGACGGCTGGAGTTGCTCGAGGCGGACCGCGCCGTGCTCGCGGCCGAGGCCCGGGTGAGGCTGTTGATCGACTCGGGCAACGCCGCGGTCGAGGCCGCCGCCGCCCTGCGCCTGGTGGAGACCCGCATCGGTCGGGCCGAACGCGCCCTCGACGACCTCTACGGGCGACTGCGACCCGGCGACGAGCGCCGCCGGCCCCGACGGGTTCGCGCCGGGGCCCTGGAGCTGGCCGACCTGCGCCAGACCACGGTCCTCGAGCACCTGCTGGTCCTCGACGGGTCCCTGGAGGAGCGCGTGGACCTGCGTTCCCCGCGCTTGGACACGGACGCGGCCCCCGAGATCGGCCGAACGGTGTTGACCCTGCGCCGGCGGCGCTGATCGCCCGCCGCTGCAACCAACTGCGCTGGAGGCTCTTATGAATCCAGGTCCCAAAACCTGGCAGGGGCGTGTTTCGTTCGCGCCACTTCCGCGTTCTGGGTGGTCGCAGCCGATCGTGTGAACCCGCGATTCGGCACCGGGCCCCGGAAGAAGGATGGAGGGTCACGCGACGGCGCTTCGAGCGCGTGGTCGCGCGCGGCTCGAGGGAAGCCGGTCGGCTGCGGTCCCCTGGGGAGTCCCCGGTGGGACGGCGGGGTTGTGGGACGGCGAATTCTGGGAAGGCGAATTCTGGGAAGGCGGGGTGGAGCGATAGCGGGCAGGGCCGGCGCGGCGTCCCCCGCCGAGAGCCCTCGGGATCAGCCCTGAGGCGGATCCACGGGGATCGAGCTCCCCCGGAGTGGGGCGCGCCACCGGCGCGCCGCAAGGGACCCGGCCATGACGACCCAAGGGCGGGAGCCCCGCCCCCGCTCCCCTCAGGCGCAGCCCGCGGGGAGTCGATCGTCCGCCCATGGACGATGCCCCGCGAGCCGAGCGAGAGCTGGCCCAGATCGCCCTGGTCCCCGTCCGCCGCCGGGTCCGGGTCGCCGGTCCGACCCCTGCGGGCGCAAACCGACCCGACCAAGGAGCCGACCCGTGCGCGATTGCCTGATCCTCGGCTCGGGCCGCAGCGGCACCAGCATGGTCGCCGGGAGCCTGGCGCGGTCGGGGTACTTCCTGGGTCAGGACCTCTACGCCCCCCGCGCCTGCAACCCCAAGGGCTTCTTCGAGGCGCCCGAGATCAACGGGCTCAACGAGGAGCTGATGGCTCCGGCGGTGCCCGCCTCGCCGCGGCTGGGCGCCGGTCAACGCTGGTTGGCGCGCCTGCCCGCGGGCGCGCGCCTGGCCTCGGGCCCCGACCTCGACGCGCGCCTGGCCGCCGCCTGCGCGCATCGCCCCTTCGCCTACAAGGACCCGCGTTTCTCCTGGACCCTGCCGGCCTGGAAGCCGCACCTGGGCGACGCCGGCCTGGTGTGCGTCTTCCGCCATCCGGAGCTGACCGCGCGCAGCATCGTGGAGGAGTGCGCCAGCGCCGAGTACCTGGCCGACGTGCGCTTCGACGGGGCGGATGCCCTGGCCCTGTGGCACGACCTCTACCAGCGGCTGGTCGAAGAGCACGCCGCGGGCGAGACGCTGCTCTTCCTGCACTACGACCAGGCCCTGTCGGGCGCCGGCCTCGAGCGCCTGGGCCAGTTCCTCGACGCGCCGGTCGACCTCGACTTCCCCGAACGCGGCCTGCGGCGTTCGCCGGACACGGCGCAGCTCGGTCCCGAACTGCGCGAGCTCTACGCGCAGCTCTGCGACCTGGCCGGGCACCGCCCTGAGTCACAGTCCCTGTCGATCCGCGTGGGCGCGCCGGAGCACGCGCCGCTCGTCGCCGTGGTCGGCATCGCCACCGACGACAACCGCGAGCAGTGGCCCCAGGCCCTCGAGCAGCTCAGCGGTCAGCGCGGGGTGCGGGTCGAGACCTGGGTCGTCGACGCCACGCGGTTGCAGGACCTCGAGCTCGATGGCGCGCGCGTGACGCGGCTGGTGCGGCGCTCGATCGGCGCCAGCCTGGCCCACATCGCCGAGACCTCCGACGCCCCCACCATCGCCTTCGTCGATCCGCGCGCCAGCGCCCTGCCCCACCGGCTGCTGCGTAGCGCGACGGAGCTGGAGCGCGATCCGACCAAGCGCGCGGTGCGTTGCCTGCTGCAACAGACCGGGCGCGGCGGCCAATTCCAAGCCTGCGTCGATCCCCTGGCCAATCTCGACCACGCCTGGCCCCTGTGGATCGCGACCCTCGCCTGTCGACGGGAGGCCCTGGCGGCGATCGATCGCCGCGCCTTCCGGCCGGCCCTGCGGGAGCTGGTCGGTGCTTGGGCGCGCGACGGCCAGTTGGGGCTGGTCGGTGAAGGCCTGGCCCTCGCCGACCGCGAGGAACTGGCCCACGCCCGCGCCGAGACGGCCGCGCAGGAGCACCGGCTGTCGCTCGAGGGCCGCGACACCGACGAGGCGCCCCTGGTCTCGGTGATGATGGCCCACCATCGACGTCCCGACGCGATCTTCGAGACGCTCGAGTCCTTCTGCAACCAGACCCTGCCGCCCTCGGCGCTCGAGTTGATCGTGATCGACGACAACTCGGAGCTGGCGCTGGTGGACGAGCTGCGCGCGCTGGAGCTGCCGGTGCAGTTGACCGTGCTGCGTCAGGGCGGCGGCGGCGCGGGCAACGCGCGCAACCTCGGCCTGCCCCTGGCCCGCGGCAGGTTCGTGCTGTTCGTCAACGACGACACCATCGCCGACCCGGACCTGGTCGAACGCCACCTCGCGGCCCACGCGGAGCTGGCCCGACCGGTGGCGATCATGGGGCACTTCCGCCAGCCGACCGAAGCCCTCGACAACGCCCTGCTCGACCTGTTCGAGCGCACCACGCACCTGTTCGGCTACGTGGGCTTCGAGGATGGCGCCGAGATCGGCGGCGGCAACCTGTACACCTGCAACGTCAGCGTTCCGCTCGACGCCGTGCGCGCGATCGGCGGGTTTGACCCCGAATTCAGCCACTACGGCTGCGAGGACACCGACCTCGGCCTGCGCCTCGAGGACATGGGCGTCCCGCTGGTCTACCGCGCCGAGTGCCGCGCGCTGCACCGCCACCGCGTCGACGAGGCGACGATCACGCGGCGCAATCCGCTGGTGGCCCGCGCCCACGCGCGCCTGTTCGCCAAGCATCCGCGCGCCTTCCGACCCTGGCTGCCCATGGACTGGTCGGACGAGAAGGTCGTGCGCGACCGCCTGCAGCGAGGCGTCGCCGCCTTGGATCCCCTGCGTCGAGTGGTGCGCAGCCTCGGCGCCCTGGACACCGGCGCCCTGCGCCGGTCGAGCCCCGAGCTGGGGCAACTCGGGGTCGAGATCGAACATCGCCTGGAGGGCGCCTTCGAGCTCCACAACGGACCCCTGTGGTGGAAGGGCTTCATCCAAGGCTTCGAAGAGCAGGGCGCGCACCGCTTCGAGGATCTGTTGGCGCGGGTGCCCCTGGAGTTGACCGGCGTCGAGGGCCCGTCGGTGCTTCTGCGCGTGCGCCGCGGGGAGACCGCTTGGCTGGCCCTGGTCGAGCGCTTCGTCGCCCGCCAGGACGAGCACGACCAGACGCTGTTGCTGTGGAACCAAGGCGACCTCGGACCGGGCGCGGACGCGATCCGCCAGGCCGTCGCGCCGGCCCTGGCGCGCGCGGCGCAGCACGGCCGCGCGCCGCGCCTGGCCCTGCTCGACGCCGCGCTGCCCTGGGCCGAGGTCGGCCGGGTCTTCGCCGCCTGCGACGGCTGGATCGGTGCCGCGGGCGACTCGGACCCGGATGATGCCGACATCGCCGCTGGTGCCGGCTGCGCCGAGGTCGACGTGAGTGCGTGGCGTGGCGCCGCGCCCGTGGCTCCCCTGACGGAGTTCACCTGGCGCGTGCTGTGTCGCCCGGACTGGTCGACCGTGACCGACGCCGCGACCCTGGCTGCCCTGGCGGAGCCGCTGATGGACTCGGGCGACGCCTGCCTGGTCTTCGCCCACGGACCGGACGAGGCCCCCACCGACGCCCTGTTGGCCGAGCTGGGGCCGATGTTGGACGCCCTGCACGGCGCGCACCGCGCGCTCGACGTGGTCCTGCACGAGTGCGCCGCGAACGAAGTCGGCGAGCTCGCCGCCGCCTGCTCCCTGTGGCTCGATCTGCCCTCCGGGCGGACCGTCGCGGGGGCGGAGGGCTTGGAGCGCTGCGCCCGCGCCGACGAACTCGCGACCGGCTTACGACGACTGCGGTCGCTGGCGCTCCCCGCGCTCGCCACCGCGCAACTGCGCGAGCCCGCGCGCGACTGGAGGGTCCCGGCCCATGCGTAGTGTGATCGTGCTCGGCTGCGGCGGCAGCGGCATCGCGGCCTGCGCCGCGGCCCTGGTGGGCGCGGGGCGCTCGGTCGGTCCGGACCCTGTGCCGCCGAGCCTGCGCCAGCCCTTGGGCGTGCACCACTCGTCGGCGCTCGACGCACTGCTCGAGCGCTTGCTGCGACCCGGAGCGGCCCCTCGCCCGCGCACCGCCGCGGGTCGCGCCTGGCTCGCGCCTCGCCGGCCCGAGCGGCCGATCGTCGTCGACGAAGCCGCGCGGGACGACCTGGCGCGGATCGTCGCCGCCGAGCCCTTCTGCCTGGCCCATCCGGGCCTCGCGGCGGCCTGGCCCGCGCTGCATGGCGAGCTGCCGTCGGCGGCCCTGCGGGTCGTGGTCTTCCGCGATCCGGCGACGACCGTCGCGGCCTTGGTCGACTCCAGCGCCTTCGATCCGCAGGAGCGGATGCACGCCGAGGCCGACCACCTGGGCCACTGGCTGCGCACCTACCGCGGCCTGCTCGCCGCCGCCGAGCACGATGGGGCCGAATGGCACTTCGTGGAGCTCGACGAGCTGATCCACGGCGCTGGCGCCCAGCAGCTCGCGGACCACGCGGGTGCCGTGGCCACCCACGTCCTCGACCCCCTCGCTCCGCGGCCGGCCGTGGAGGACCACTCGAGCGGCGCCGCGGCCGACGAAGCCCGCGCCCTCTTGGCCGAGCTGCGAGCCCGGGCGACCGCGACGCCCAGGGCGACGCCGCCTGTCGCGCCGGCGCCGCACATCGCCGCGGTGGCCCTCTCCGACGGCGCGGACCTGGCCGGACTGGCCGCCCTGCGCGCGCGGGTCGCGGCCCAACGCGGCGTCGCGGCCGAGTTGATCGTCGTCGACACCTCGTTCGAGGGCGGACTGCAACTCGAGGGCGCGACCGTCGTCCACGAGCCCTGCCCCAGCCGCGGCGCGGCCCTGGCCCGGGCGGCCGCCGCCACCGATGCGGAGCTGTTGGCCCTGGTCGACCCGCGTTGCACCGACCTGCCCACCCGCCTGATCCGCGCCGCGCGGGCCCTGGGCGACCATCCGGAGCTGGACCTGGTCACCACCGACCTCTACCTGGTCGATGGCCCTCGCCTGGCCGACCGCGTGCACCCGGGCGAGATGGGTGACGTGCCCGCTGCCTTCTGGTGGGCGACCCTGACCCTGCGCCGCGAGCTGCTCCTGCAGGCGCCGCGCGCTGCCTTCCGGCGCGCCGAGCTGGCCCTCTTGGCCCAGGCGCGCGCGACCTCGAAGGCGGGGCACCTGGAGCTGCCGACGACCCTGGTCGAGCTCCGTGACTTCCGCGCCGCCGCCTCCGAGGCAGCCGCCGACGGCGCCCTGCTGGCCCTCGACGCGCGGGCCCTGCCCGCGGACACGGCTCCGGCCCTGTCGGTGCTGTGCTGCAGCTACCAACGCCGCGAGACCCTGGTGCGCGGCATGGAGTCCTTCGCCCGCCAGGAGTTGGCGCCGGGCACGTTCGAGCTGGTGCTCGTCAACGACGGCTCGACGGACGGCACGGCGGAGCTGCTCGACGGACTAGAGCTGCCGATCCCCGCGCGAGTCGTCCACCGCGAGAACGGCAAGCTGGCGGCGGCGCGCAACAGTGGCCTGGCCGTGGCGCGGGGCGAGCTGGTGCTGCTGGTCAACGACGACACCATCGCCCACCCGGACCTGGTCGAGCGGCACCTGCGGACCCACGCGCGGCTGGGCGAGCAACGCGTCTGCGTGCTGGGCACATTCGAACAGCGTCCCGCCGCCCTCGACAACGCCCTGCTGCGCCACCTGGAGGGCTCCTGGGAGGTCTTCGGCTACTCGCAGCTCGAGCCCCAGTCGTTCACCGACGCGCTGCACTTCTACACCTGCAACGTCAGCGTGCCCCTGGCGGCCCTGCGCGAATGCGGCGGCTACGACCGCACCTTCCAGCACTACGGCTGCGAGGACACCGACGTGGGCGTGCGCCTCGAGCAGCTGGGCTACCGCGTGTTCTACGACGACCGCGCGCGGGCCTGGCACGACGACCGCTTCGGCTTCGACTACCTGAAGCGGCGCCAAGCCATGGTCGCGCGGGCGTTCGTGCGCCTGTTCCTGCGCCACCCAGCGGTGCGCGCGCGTTGGGAGGGAGAGCCGGAGTCCCTGGCGATGGTGGCCCACGAGCAGTGGGACGCGGCGAGGCTCGCTGCGGCGGAGGCCGCGGCTCGCACCCTCGCGACCACCGACCTGGGCGCGCTCGAGGCCTTCGACGAGCACGAGTTCGCGGCCCAGGTCTGCTCGAGCCTCGGCAACTTGACGCGCGAGCTGCACCGGCAGTGGTGGCTGCAGGGCACCGCCCAGGGTCTGCGCGAGGCCGGGCTCACCGGACTCGACCAGGTCGTGGACAACGAGGGTGAGCCCGTGGCCCTGACCACGACGCGGCCGCGGCGAATCCTGGCCTGGCCGCGCTACGACGATCCCGAGAGCCTGGCGCGCCTGTTCGCGATCACCGGTGCGGCCCTGCGCGATCCGCGCGTGGCCCTGGTGCTGCGCTTCGATCCGGCGCGGGACGGCGACCGAGCCCAGGTCGACGCCGCCCTGGAGCGCGCCTACCACGAGCACTTCCCGGCGGGCGACCAGGTCGAGTTCGACCTGGTCTGTGGCCCCCTGGACGATCGTTGGGACTGGCTGCGCCTGCGCCGCTCGATCGACGTCACCGCCATCGTCGGAGGCGAGCCCGAGGCCCTCCTGCGCTTCGTCGACACGGAGCTGCTGGACAGCGCGGCGCTCGCGCAGGAGTGGCTCGCGACTTTCGGGCCGGCGCGGGAGAGCGAGCCCGTGCAGCGCGCGGCGCTCGGCAGCGGGCCCGAGTTGTCCGTGGTCGTGCCGACCTGCAACCGTCCGCGCGAGCTGGGGCAGTTGCTGCTGGCGCTCGCCAACCAGAGCCTGGACGCCGATCGCTTCGAGGTGATCGTCGTCGACGACGGCTCCACGCGACCCGCCCGAGAGCTGATCGAGGCGCGCCCCTGGCCCTTCGAGCTGCGCTGGCTGCGGCAGGAGAACGCCGGACCCGGCGCCGCGCGCAACCGCGGTGTGGAGTCGGCGCGGGCCCCGGTGGTGGTCTTCTTCAACGACGACGCGATCCCGCTCGAGGGTTGCCTGGCAGCGCACCTGGCCGCCCAACGCGGCGACGTCGTGCCCCACGCCGTGCTCGGGTCCTTCCCGCTCATCGGCCGCCGCCGCCAGGACCCCTTCGCGGAGCTGATGGAGCGCTCGACCATGCTCTTCGCCCAACCGGCGATGAAGGCCGGCGTGCTCTACCAGGGCCTGGCCTTCTGCACCGGGAACATCTCCGTGCGCCGCGAGGTGCTCGAGCGCCTGGGCGGCTTCGACGGGGAGCTGCCCTTCGCCGGCGCGGAGGACTCGGAGCTCGGCCTGCGGATGGAGCGCGAGTTGAACCTGCGCGTGCGCTACCTGCCCCAGGCCCGGGCGGGGCACGACCACCAGCTCGAAGTGCGGGGCTTCGCGCGGCGCCAGCGCGTTCTGGGCTGGTCGATCGCCCGCATGGCGCGCAAGCACGGGGACGCGAGCCTGATCGAGCCCGGCCTCGACTCGGCGGACCCGGCCTTCTGGGCGCGCCTGGCCGCCGACATGATCGGCAGCGAGGCGGAGCTGGAACGCCTGGTGGAAGCCGTGGCCGCCGCGTCGTCACCGATCGAGGACGAGGCCCGCCGCGGCGCCCAGGCCGAGGCCCTGCGCCCCCACGTGGAGCGCGTGCGCGAGATCGCCTTCCGCCAGGGCCTGCTCCTGGCCCAAGCGGGAGTCAGCGCCGAGCGGCTGCACGACACCCCGCTCGAGGCTCGCCGGCCCCGGGCTCTGGCGAGTTAGTGTCCTGGACCACGTCGGTCAGCGCAGCGCGCGCAGGCGATCGAGCTCCGCGCCGAGCTCGGCCAAGACCCGGGCGTAGCGCTCGTCGCCGACCAGGTTCTCGCGTTCGCCTGGGTCCGCCTCGAGGTCGACCAGTCGGTCGTGGAGACCCAGGCGCAGCAACTTGAAGCGCTCGCCGCGCACGGCGCAGCGCTCGACCTCGTAGGGCCCGGGGCCGTTGGGGCGGAAGAACTCGGCGAACAGGAAGTGCCGGGCGCCCATGGCCGCCGGATCCGCCAGGCAGGGCGCGAAGCTGACCGAATCGAGGGCCGTCGAGGCGTCGCCGCCGCACAGCTCGACGATGGTCGCGGCCAGGTCGACCGAGTGCACCAGGGCGGAGCTGCGCCCCACCGCGACGCCGGGCCCGGCCACGATCAGCGGGACGTGGATGCCGCCCTCGTAGACGCTGCCCTTGGCCTGTTCGGGATCGCGGGAGCGTTCGACGACCTCCTTGGGCGTGCCGTTGTCGCCCAACACGATCACCAGGGTCCGCGTCAGGTCGACCCCCTCGAGCAGCCGGCCGAGCTCCGCGTCCGCAGCCTCCAGAGCAGCCTTGTAGTAGCTGCGCTTGGTCCTGAGCGGCGGCTCGGTATGCAGGCCCTCGGGCGGGTACTCGTCCCAAGGGCTGTGGCCGGCAGTGAAGCTGAGCACGCACAACCACGGCGCGCGGGCCGTAGCGATCCAGGCCGCCGCATCGCTCACCTGCACGCTGGTGACGTAGTCCGTCGACGGGGCCCGCGTGCCCGACTCGACGCGGATCCAGTTGCTGTAGGTGTCGGTGCCGGTGAAGTTGTGGAGGTGCCCGGCGAAGTAGTCGAAGCCGTGTCGCTCGGGCGCGTCGAGGCCGCCCTCGCGGTTCGACAGGTGCCACTTGCCGATCATGGCCGAGCTGTAGGACTCGGGCAGCATGGCCGGCAACAGAACCTCACTCGGCTCCAGGGCGGGCGTGTTCGGCTTGACCGACTGGCCGATCCCCGTGCGCCGGCTGTACCGGCCGGTCAGGATCGTCGCGCGGGTCGGCGAGCAGACCGGATTGGTCCAGGCGCGGGTGAAGACCGTGCCGCGCGCGGCGAGGGCTTCGATCGTCGGCAGGGACGGGCAGTCGGAACCCACGCCGTAGGTGGTCAACTCCTCGACGCTGACGTCGTCGAGCACCACGAGCAGCACATTGGGCGCGCCGTCCGGCGCGGTCGCAGCGGCGTCCCGGCCCTCCCCCGGCGATTGCGGCGAGCAAGCGACCAGACCCGCGACGATGACGGCCAGGGCCGCCGCGACGGCCGCTCGGACCGCCCTGGGGCTGGCGTGGGGAGGGGAGGTCCGCATGGGGATTCCGGGCGCCCACCGGCGCCGGGCGGACCATAGCACGGCCCCCCTTGTGGCCCGCACCCGCCCGCGCCAGACTCCGGCCCATGTACGCCGCGATCTACGCCTGGAAGGCGATCCCCGGGCGCGAGGAGCGCTTCCGCGCCGGTTGGCGCCGCGTCACCGAGGCCATCCGTCGCGAGCACGGCAGCTTCGGCTCGCGCTTGCACCGCACCGACGACGGGCGCTTCGTGGCCTACGCCCTGTGGCCCAGTGAGGAAGCCTGGAAGGCGGCCATGGCCGGCGCGCCGGTGGACCCCGAGGGCGCGCAGATGATGACCGACTCCGCCGAGCCCGACGGCGTGAGCAGTTCGGTGGTCGCGACGGGCGAGGTGCTCGACGACCTGCTGCTGCAGCCCTGAGGCGACGGCGCGACGCCGAGTCCGCCGTCCGGTTTGCCCCGCGAAGAGCGCGGGGCACAGATCGCAGAGAAATGTCGGTCGACTGCAGGCAGCCCGTTGGCGGCCTCGCGCGGGGCCGACGGGCCCCACGGTACCGGGATGCCAGGTGACCTCGCCGAGCGTTTCGAGGCGCCGCTTCGGTTGCGCGATCGAGCGATTTCTTTCCTGTTGCAGCGACCCGGCGTCGAAGGATCCGCGCGCCTAGGATCG
Source organism: Engelhardtia mirabilis (assembly GCA_007751255.1). GTDB lineage: Bacteria > Planctomycetota > UBA1135 > UBA1135 > Engelhardtia > Engelhardtia mirabilis. The sequence continues at coordinate 740,356 of CP036296.1, read as the reverse complement.
AGCCTCGGCATGGGGGAGATTGCATTCCCTCGCCTCCACCTCTCCCGAACATCGATTCAGACGTGAACTTGATCCAACTCCGTCTTGCACCCGTCGCCGTTGCGGCGCTCGCACTCATCAACGGCGCGGCAGCACAGGGCGGACTCAACCCGACCCAGACCTGCCTCGACTACTACCCGACCAACTCGGTCGATTGGCCGGCTTCGGGCCTGGGCGCGGCTGCGGACTTCACCCGCATCATCGCCGGTAACTTCGACGGCACCGAAGACCCCGACGGCATCGACCTCGTGGGTCTGGTCGGCACGAACCTGGTCTATCTGCCGCGCCTGCACTTCCAGACGGCGATGTACGACATCCCTCTGGTGGCCGCGGCGCCGACCGATATCGAGGTCCTGCGTCACCCGATGTTCGGAGGGCAGGACAGCCTGCTCGTCGCCGACGAGTACGGCCTGCACCGCATGACGTTCACCGGTTCGCCGAGCTACACGCTGGACACCCTCTCGGTCGGCACGGCTTGGAACTCCGCGACCATGCTGCATACGGCCGACCTCGACCAGGACGGCGCCCAGGACGATGTCGTGGCCCTCGCTGCCGATGGTGTGACCGTGCTGGTGATGCTCGACGCGGACGGCGCCTCGCCCGTCGCCACGTCCTTCACCGCCTCGGACGACGTGCTCGACATCGAGACCGTGGAGTGGGCCAACCTGGCGGGCCCGGCCGCGCTCGAGATCGCGGTGCTGGCGGAGGACGGCATGACCATCTACAAGCCCGACGGGTCCTTCGTGCGCTTCTTCGCCCACGCGGCCCTTCGCGGACAGATCGCGCGCATCCAGACCGGTGGCGCCCTCGACCTCCTGGCTTGGACGCGGCCGAAGCTGGGCCAGTCGGCGTCGGAGGTCGTCGTCGTGGAGCTGCTCACCGTCCACGTGGGGCCCCTGGCGCACTTCGACCTGTGCGGCACTTCGATCGACGTCCAGCCGGTGACCTCGGCCGGCGGTGACTACAACGACGACGGTCTCGACGACCTGTTCATCACCCACCAGGAGAACGAGACCGCGGTGGTCCTGATCAACCAGGGGACGGCGCCCTGGTTCACGACGACTGGCGACCTGGCCTACGACGTGATCCCGCTCAGCTCCGCGGGGCTGGGCACGGGCGCCGGGAACCTGGCGATCCCCGTCTTCGAGGACCTGGACGGCGCCGGCCGTGCGGACATCGTTCAGATGGTCTCGACCACCGGGACGATCGAGGTCTGGCTGCGCGCGCCCTTCCAACGGCAGTTGACCACCGGCGAACCGGAGAGCTCAGCGGACATCGCGCGCACCGAGTCGGGCTTCACCCCCGGAGACGCCACGACCACCCCCCCGGAGGCCGGGCAGCTCGAGTTCGCCTTCAACGTCCCGGTGACCGATCCGGTCAAGACGCACATCGAAGTGCTGCTCGCGGTGCAGGACGACCCGCTGAACAACTACGTTGATGAGGACCTGCTCTACCACGCCGTGCATCCTCTGGCGACGGGCTCGGCGCAGGTGCTGGTCCTGGGCGATCTCGAGACCCTGCTCGGGAGCACCGTGATCGACCCGGGGGACATCCAGACCGGCTACTTCTGGACGAACAAGCGGCACTACTACATGCGCTACCGCTTCGTCACGGCCGACGTCAGTGGCTCGACGATCACCATCACGAACCCCGGTCGCTGGTTCACCGGCGGCTGGACGATTAGGTGGGAAGACTTCCCGGCGGCGTACAGCCTCAGCGCCCTGTCCAGCTACATGCTCTCCGAGGGCGGAATCACGGACAGCGAGTTCACGCTCTTGACCGAGGTCGACATCAGCGGCGGCTCGGGCGCGGGAACGGCCTTGGGAGCGTACGTCCCCATGCAACGCACGCCCCCCTTCCCTCCGGGTCAGGTCCCGACCCTTCCGGCGGTGTCCGTTGGCCCGGCGACGACGACGCTCTGATCCAGCCGTGATTCGGGCGACTCGAGTCGCGAGGCCCGGCGGTCTCGCCGTCGGGCGAGCGCCGTCGGGCGAGCGCCACGTGTGAGCCGAGTGGGCGCCGGCCGCGCCCACTCGGCTCGCTGCGTTCAAGGGAACAGCGCTCGATGGCCCAGGCCCAACACGCTGAAGCGCGCCCGCTGGGCTGCGACCGGCTCGGCGGCGATCGCCAGGCGCAGGGCCTCGGCCGGGGAGCTGCCCGCGGCCAGCTCGGTCGTGACCCGCCCCAGGATCACCAGGGCCGCGCGGTATTCGACCCGACCGTCGGCGACGAGCACGCAGGACGCGCCGCGGGCCAGGGAGGTCCCTCCGAGGGTCGCCGACTGGTCGTCGCCCAGGCGCACCGGACCGCGGGAGGACCCGCAGGCGCACAGGATCAGCAGGTCGGTGTGGAGCGCCGGAAGGTCGCCCGCATGGACCAGCTCGGGACCGTCCTCCCCCGCCAGGACCAGGGCGGCGCCGCGCTCCTCCTTCCCGTCCCAGACCCCGTGGCAGAACAGGTGCACGATCCGGTGGTGCTGGCCGGTGAGGTCCTCGAGGTCCTCGCGCGTGGCGGCCTCGATCAAGCGGGTGCGATCGGCCAGGGGGCCGCAGAGCTCGGCGCGTGCCTCGTCATCGAAGGGCAGGACCTCCAAGGCCGAGAAGCCTTGGGGGTCGGCGTTCACGGCGAGCACCAAAGCCTGTTCCGCGAGGGTCCTCGCGACGGCCGCGCGCTGGGCCAGGTAGAAGCCCACCGGCAGGGAAGGCTGGGTACTGATCGCGCGCAGGGCGCCTAGCTCCCGGGACGAGGGCCGGTGGCGCAGCGCTTCGGGGCGCTCGCCGTCACCGGTCTCGAGTCCGACCCAGCCGGGCAGCTCGGCCACGCGCAGGTTCGGCATCAACTCGAAACCCACCAGCGTCAGGACGCTGTGGTCGGTGACCCAGTCGCGCAGGTCGGGGGGGAAGAGGGCCTTGCTGAGTGCCTCGCCTTGCGGCCCGTCGGCGCGAGCCCGCGCGCGGACGGCCTCCGCGACCAAGGGCTGGAGCTCGTCCACGGCCGGCAGGTGGTAGTGCTTCAGTTCCTGGCGATCGAAGGCGAAGAGGTGCGACGTGTCGACCGCGGGCAGGAACACCAGGCAGCCCTCGCCCTCGACCAGCATGGAGGAGCGCACCTGTTCCAGGCTCGGCGCAGCCAGCCCGAGCTGCCGCGCTTGGGAGCCGAGGGTCTGCACTTCGATCAGCACGCGCAGGGCCGCCTCGTGGCCGTCCTCAGCGGTGGTTCCGGTCAGCGCCGCGTCGATTGCCGCCGACAACACCCGCGTTCGACGCGCGTGGAAGTGCAGGAAGCCGATGCCACCGGGGCGCGGCGGGGTCGAAGCCCAGGAGCCGATCAGGTTGCCAAGGGCGCGGTCGAGCCGCACACGCGCATCGGCTTGCTGCTCGCAGGCGCCGTCGCAGGTCCCCAGACAGTCCCCGTCGCAGCTGAGCGGGTGCCAGTAGCGCCATTCGAGCGCAGCCAGCAGGCCGGCGTCCTCGAGGGGCCGGTCGTCGACTCCCCGCGTCTGCTGCTCCAAGGTCCGCGCCGCGGCCAGGGACTCGCGGATCTGCGCCGCGCCGTCCTCGCTCGCCGCGCCGCCGGCTTGGTCCAACATGAGCGCGTCGACCAGGTGGATCTGCAGCGCCGCTCGATCGGGGATGCCGAGCTCGTCGGATCCCAAGGCCTCCCGAATCAGCTCGACCGCCTCGTGGGTGGGCAGCTTGCCCTCGCGCGCAAGCTCCAGACTGGCCAGTCCGTCGACCGCCGTGAGCAGGCCTGCGAGGCGCCCAAAGGCGGGGTCCACGCGCGATTTGCCCACGAGGTCGCGCACACGATCGAAACTCTCGATCAACAGCAGGCGGTCGATGTCGACCAGCAGCGCGGCTTCGAGAGCGCTCGGCACGCCCACGTCCCCGGCCAGCTTGCGGGCCTCGTCGAGGGGCTCCTTGGCGCGGTCGACCAGGCCCTGCTCCAGGAAGACCTGGGCCTGGGCCGCCCGCAGGCGCGAGAGCACGGCGTAGTGGCCCCGAGCGAAGTCGGGGCCCATGGCCGCCGGATCGCCGATCGCCGTCAGGGTCTCCTCGCAGGCGACGAGCTCCTTGTCGACCTTGCCCCAGTCGCCCGACCTGCGAGCCACCTCGGCGCGCACGAAGTGCACCTCGGGCGCGACCAGCAGCAGTTGCGAGTCGTCCTTGAAGGCCTCGAGGAACCAGCCCAGGACTCGATCGGCCGCGTCCAGCCGACCGGCCGCGAACAGGCCCTCGGCCAGGGTGCGGCAGTACCAGCCCGAGTAGTAGGCCCCCAGAAGGGTGCCCCGCTCGCGCGCGTCGGCGCGCAGCTCCGTGGATGACGGGAGGTTCGCGAGCACGCCCTCGGGTCGCTCGGCCAAGAGCAGGTCCAACTGCAAGAACTCGATCGCGCGCTCCTGCTCGGCGACGTCGTCGCCTGCCCGCCGCAGCTCGGTCCAGCGATCTCCGATGCGCCCCCATGCGTCGGGGTCGTCACCCGGACCGAGCTCGTACACCAACTGCCCCACCGAGGGCGGCGGGCTCGCGTCCTGGCGAGTCTCGCCGATGCCTCCCAGCGCGATCAGCGTCAGTCCGACGAGCGCGAGGCCGGCCCCCGTACGGGCCCGGCCAGTAGCTCTCCGAAGGGACCGAGCACCTCTACCTCCCAGTCGATCAGTGGTGGCAGGGCGGCGAGCTGGGCTGGCGAAGGCGTCCAGTGGGTCCATTCGGTCTCGACCTCGATGAGTGGCTCGCCACCGGCCGCGGCGTCGTAGACGCGCAGCACGAAGCTGACGTCGGAGCGCTCATCATAGGCCCAACGGAACTCATCGAACGACCGGACGCCGCCAGTCGGCGCGAGCAGGGTCAGACCCTCTCCCATGTAGATCGGCGCGGGCACGGCCCCACCGGACTCGATCGACTCTCGCCCCGATCCGCCGAGCCACCAGCCCAGACTCAACAGCAGCACGGCCGCCGCCGCGAGGGTGGCAACACGCAGGAGCCAGGGACCGGAGATCGGCTGTTTGGACACACCCGCCCGGTTCGGCTCCAGGTGCGCCCCGTCGGCGCCGGGCTCTTCGGGCCGCGCTGGCGCCGCCGCCCGTGGACGGTCCGACGACGGTTGGGCGAACTCGCCCCTGCTGAAGCGCTCGATCAGTCGCTCGACCTCCTGCTCGCCGGGCGCCCCTTCGAAGCGTGCTGCGGCGGCGAGGTCCTGGGCTTGGTCGCGGGCTGCGGCATTGAGCCGCTGGATGCGGCCGAAGATCACCTCGACCTCCGCGCGGCATTCCGGGCAGCGTTCGAGCTGCTCGCGGACGAGCGGATCCGAGGGATCCAGTTCCCCGGTCGTAAGGGCTTCGAGCAGGGCGTCATGGTCGTGGTGGGCAAGGGGGTTCATTGCTGGGTAGACCTCCTCGCTTCGAGCAAGATCTCGAGCGATTTGAGTCCGCGGTAGTAGCGGGCCTTGGCGGTGTTGGGGGAAACACCCAAGCGGACGCCGATGGCCTCGAAGGTCAGATCCTCGAAGTGCTTGAGCCTGACGACGTCGGCGACGCTCGTCTCGATGCGCTCCAGGCTGCGGTGCACGTCCTCGAACTCGAAGGGGTCGGGCTCGTCGCCGGGGTCCAGGGACTGGTCGTCGACCAGGGTCAAGCGACCGCCCTTGCGACGCAGGGCGTTCATGAACTCGAAGGCGGTGATGCGGTACAGCCAGCCGTCGAAGGCCGAGAAGCCCTGGTACTGGTCGAGCTTGCGCCACACGATCAGCAGCACGTCCTGGCTGACGTCGGCCAGGTCCTCGAAACTCAGCACCCCGCCGAAACGCGCGTTGCGAGCCGCGAGGACCCGCGGAACGGTGCGCAGCCGCGCCGCGAGCTCGCCCAGGGCCGCCCGCTCACGCCGCAGGGCGCGTTGCACGAGATCGAAGTCGGCGTGGGGCTCGGGAACCAAGGCGAGGTCCTCGGCTCGGACTCGAGGATCGCGGTGGATCATAGGCCTCGACCAGGGGGATGAAGGGGTCCGGGTTGGATCGGCTTCCGACCGCTGGAACCGAGGTGCCCCATGGAGCGGTACCGTCGCGGCCTTCCGCTGCGGTTGCCTGATTCGGTCGAATCCTCGATCCCGCGCGCCCGGCCGAGAGCTCCGCAGCCGCCCGCGCCACACGTCTCGACTAGTCGCCAGCCGGCGAGCGCCGCCCGGCGAGGGCGCCCAGCCAGATCGACAGCCCGATCCACAGGACCATGATCGGCGCCGCCATCAGCGCGATCGCTCCCACCGAGTAGCCCAGGCCGACGCTGAGCCAGGTGAAGGTCCGACCGAAGGTCACGTCGCCACCGCGATAGACCACGGTGTCGATGAAGTTCTTCGACTTGAAGCGCTCGTCGCGCGAGACGAGCGTGTAGAGGGTCTCGCGCGACGGTCGCGCGAAGGCGTAGCGCGCCGCCCGCTGGGCCACGAGGACCACAGAGAGGATCGTCAGCAGGGTCGCGTCGGAGCGCCAATCCCCGATCACTTCGCCCCCCAGAATCGACTGGATGAAGTGGACGAACGCCGACGCGAGGGCCATCAGGGGGCCGCCTTCCGCGAACGCGAACCCCACCGCGATCATCCCCAGAAGCGCCACGAGCGGCAGGCCGGCCAGGGTCAGCCCAACCCCGAGGCGCTTCATCATCCAGCCCACGACACCGAGCTGACCCACCAGGGTGATCCAGTTGGTGATCTCGTCCAGGGAGGCCAGGTAGGCGCGCCGCTCGCCGCGATCGGCGATCACCTCGCGCACCAGGTTGGACTGGATGTAATAGAAGATCGTCGACGAGAGGGTCATCAGGAGGATGAACCCGACGATCGCGAGCATGTAGCGCGAACGAACCACCGCCTGGAAGCCGGACCAGATGGTGCCGCCGATGGCTTCGCGCGAGTTCGCGGGACCCGTGGCATCCCGCTCGGCGCGGCGCTCGACGACGCCCACGTTGAAGCTCGCGGCGACCAGCAGGCCCGCGACGATCAACAGGATGCGGCCCGGGCCGATGCCCATCGACGACAGCTCGCCGGTCAGGCGCGCGCCGACGATGCCCCCCACCGTGCCCGCCGCCGCCACGACGCCGTAGAGCCGCTTGGCGCGCTTGAGGTCGCACAGGTCGGAGGCGTAGCTCCAGAAGGAGCTCACCACCAGCATCACGAACACGCTGAGCCAGACGTAGAACACGCGCTCGAGCCACAGGCGCCCGCTGCCCTCGAGCCCGGTGGGACCGAAGTCGCCCAGGCGTAGCCCGCCCAGACCCGCGGAGAAGAGCACCGCGCACAGCGCGAAGAACAGGAACACCCCGCCCATCAGCCGCCGACGGGTCTCGGCCCGCGCGAAAGCCGCGTAGAGGGGCGAGAGCACGAGGTTGACGAAGAAGACCGCCGTCCACAGGTTGCCCAGCTCCGAGGCGATGTTGGCGCCGACCTCGTCGCGCAGGGGTCGCGCGGCGTAGTAGGCGCACAACACCAGGAAGTGCATGGACGCCAGGCCCAGGAGCAGGGGGCCGTCGGAACGGTCGACGCCGAAGAGGCCCAAGAGGCCGCGCGGGGCGCGGTCGGGCTCGGCGTCGGCACCCGTGGCGTTGGAGGGCGGCGTCATGGGCGCGGGACGGGAGGCGCTTTGGCGATGGTTTCCGCGGGGAGGTGGGAATCGGCGACGCCATCTTGCGAAGTAGGGCCGTCGAGCGCGCCCGGTCTCTCGCAGATCGGCGCGCGGCCACCATGCGGCGGTGCCGGTCGCTATTGCGACTCGATCATCCAAACAGTTGTAACGCACGCCGCTTCGACCCTGAACCGTCCCGCCACCCCCAGGCCGCGAGATCGCCGATGAGCCACCCCCACTGCTCCAGCCATTCGATCCATCGTCGTCAACTCCTCGCCGGTGCGAGCGCGGCCCTCGCGACCTTGGGCCTGCCGGCAGCGCGTGCGGCTGCCCAGTCCGAAGCCGTGCCGGGGAAGTCCGCCGCTACTGGCGAGGGCGACGGCGGCAAGACCCTGCTGATTCTCGGCGGCACCGGGTTCCTCGGACCGCACGTGGTCGAGGCGGCCCTCGCGCGCGGATGGACGGTGACGCTGTTCAATCGCGGGCAGACCAACGCGCATCTGTTCCCGGAACTCGAGAAGCTCGTCGGGGATCGCAACCCCACCCGGGGGGACGGGTTGACGGCTCTGGCGGGCGAGCGCACGTGGGATTACGTGGTCGACACCACCAGCTACGTGCCGGCGCGCACCGCCGACGCGATCGAGCTCCTGCGCGACCGGATCGAGCGCTACGCCCTGATCTCGACCATCTCGGTCTACGCGGACTTCGCCACGGACAACCAGGACGAGACCGCACCCGTGGGGCGTCTGGACGACCCGGAGAGCGCGCAGCTCTCCAACGAGACCTACGGCCCGCTCAAGGCCCTGTGCGAGGAGAAGGCCGAGGAGCTGATGCCCGGGCGCGTCGCGAACATCCGGCCGGGCCTGATCGTCGGGCCGCTCGATCCCACCGATCGCTTCACCTACTGGCCCGTGCGCGTGCGCGAGGGTGGCGAGGTCATCGCCCCCGGTGAGCTGGACGATCCGGTGCAGTACATCGACGTGCGCGACCTGGCGGCGTTCACCCTGGACTGCCTGGAGCGGGACCACATGGGCGTCTACAACGCCACCGGTCCGGTCTACGGCGAGACCATCGCCGGCTTGGTCTACGGCTGCCGCGCGGCGACCACCAGCGACGCGCGCCTGCGTTGGGTCGACGCGGACACCCTGGAGCGACTCGAGCTCTACCCCTGGATGCACCTGCCCGTGTGGATGCCCGCGGGGGGCGAGTCGACCGGTATGGGCACGATCGACATCCGCAAGGCCGCCGCTGCCGGGCTCGTCAGCCGCCCCCTCGCGGACACCGTGCGCGACACCCTGGCCTGGTGGGACGAGCAGCCCGCCGACCGCCAGCTACGCCGCGCCATGAGCCGCGAGATGGAGGCCGCGGCGCTCGCCAAGATCGACGCGGGCGAGGTGCCGGAGCGGACGGCGGCGGAACCCGAGTCCGCGGAACCCGAGTCCGCGGGATCCGGGTCGGCGGAAGAGGATGAGGGCTAGGCCCGCGCCCCCGCCTCGAAGCGCTGCTCCCACTGCTCCTGATTGCGCTTCACGTCGCGCACCAGGGGCGAGAGGGTGATCGCCTTGATGATGGCCGAGTTGAGCAGCGAGGCCGGGAAGCCCACCGGCCGTTCGATGTCGAGGAACAGCACGGCGCGCAGGCCGTCGGTCTCGTTCCAGACCTCGTGCACGTAGGAATCGTCGAAGAAGACTCCCTCGCGCTCGCGCCAGACGTGGGTCTCGCCGCCGACTTTGATGCGGCAGCCCTCGGCCGGCTCGGGCACGATCAGCGGCAAGTGGTAGCGCACGACCCCCTTGAAGGGCCCGCGGTGGGCGGGGATGTGCTTGCCGGGCGACAGGATCGAGAACATGGCCAGCTTGAGGCCGGGGACGTCCTTGATCAGGGCCCAGGTCTGGGGGCAGAGCTCGCAGTTCTTCTGGGCGACCATCCCGTAGGCGCAGAAGAAGAACGTCTTCCAGTCGTCGTCCTGGGTGATCAACTCCTGGTCCGGCGAGATCTCCTGGAAGTTCGGCAGCTCGTCGCGGCGCTCGAGCAGGGTGTCCAGCTCGGCCCGGATCGCCGGCCAGCCGCCGCTGACCCCCGGCTCCCAGGTGAAGGGCGCGGGGTCGATGAAGGGCGAGGTGTCGACCTTCGAGAAGGCCGCGATGACGCGCTCCAGGCCGTGCAGGACGGTGTGGGCGACCCACAGGGCCGCGCGCTTGGCGGGGCCCCGGTCGACTTCCAGGAGTGCTTCGTCCTTGTGCTGACCCATGGCCAAACTCTAGAGCGTCGACCGAGACCCGTCACCTCCCGGGTCGACCTGCCCTGGAACGCATCCGCCCGTCGCTCCGCGTCGAACTCCCCCTGCCATGTTCGAACTCGGCCCGGCCCTGATCGCCCTCGCCGCCCTGGTGGGCGCCATGACCCTGTTGTGGCTCCTCAGCCGGAGGGTCGACGACGTGAGCCTGGTCGACCCCTTCTGGGCGCCGGCCTTCGTCCTGTTGGGCGGGGTCTACGCCGCGGCCGCCGAGGGCCCCGTGGGCGCGCGGGGTTGGCTGGCCCTGGGCCTGGTCGGCGCCTGGGCTGCGCGCCTGGGCTCGTACCTGACCTGGCGCTGGTTCCAGCACGAGGACGAGGACGCGCGCTACGCGCAGATGCGGAGCAAGCGCGGGGCGTCCTTCCGCTTGTCGAGCCTGTGGATCGTCTTCTGGCTCCAAGCGGGCCTGGCCTGGATCGTCGCCGCGCCGCTGTTCGCGGCGCTGGCCCACGGCGGCGCACCCGGGATCGTCGCCTGGCTGGGCGTCGGCCTGTGGGCCGTGGGCATGTTCTACGAAGCGGTCGGCGACTGGCAGCTCGCGCGCTTCAAGACCGACCCGGACTCCAAGGGCAAGGTGCTCGACACGGGCCTTTGGGGCCAGACCCGCCACCCGAACTACTTCGGCAACTTCTGCATCTGGTGGGGCGTCTACCTGGTCGCCGCGGACGCAAGTGGCTGGGCCCTGGCGAGCGCCTATGGAGCGCTGTTCATGACGCTCCTGCTCCTGAAGGTCTCGGGCGTCGCCCTGCTCGAGAAGGACATCGGCGAGCGGCGGCCGAAGTACGCGGACTACGTGAAGCGGGTCAACGCGTTCTTTCCGGGGCCGCAGCGCGGGGCCTAGTGTCCTGGATCAGAAATTCGGCGTCACTTCCCGGGCTCCGATCGCCGCTGGCGTCGTTGCGCCTCCTCCGAGTATCGCAGCGGATACGCGTCGTCGGCGCGCCTAGCCAGCATCGATCGGACCTCCGGGCAGTGACGCCGAATTCCGATCCAGGACACTAGCGATACGGTGCTGGCCATGCGGTGCTGGCCATGCGGTGCTGGCTATACGGTGCCGCACCCTTCGATGCGGAACCGTATTGCTCCCTCTCGCTACCGTCTAGCTCTCAGCTCGGCTGCTTCGTGACGCGCAGGTAGGGCTTGACCGTCTTGTAGCCGGGGAAGCGCTTCTTCGCGTCCTCGTCCGAGACCGCCGGCGAGATGATCACGTCGCCGCCGGGCTTCCAGTCCACGGGCGTCGCCACTTGGTGCTTGGCACTGAGCTGCAGCGAGTCGATCACGCGCAACAGCTCGTCGAAGTTGCGACCGACGCTGGCGGGGTAGGTGATCGTCAGCTTGACCTTCTTGTCCGGCCCGATCACGAACACCGAGCGCACGGTCAGCGTCTCGAGCTCGTTGGGGTGGATCATGTCGTAGAGCTGAGCCACCTCGCGGGTGGGGTCGGCCAAGAGCGGGAAGTTCAGGGCCGTGCCCTGGGTCTCCTCGATGTCGCCGGCCCAGCCGCGGTGGTCCTCGATCGGGTCCACCGACAGGCCCAGCACCTTCACGCCGCGCTTGTCCCACTCACTCTTCAGTGCCGCGACGCGACCCAGCTCGGTGGTGCAGACCGGGGTGTAGTCCTTGGGGTGCGAGAACAGCACCGCCCAGGAGCCGTTGATGTAGTCGTGGAAGTGGATCTCGCCCGCGGTGCTGTCGGCGGTGAAGTCGGGGGCGTTGTCGCCGAGTCGAATACTCATGGTCTCGCTCTGAAAGGTGTTTCGGACGCAGCCAAACGGTCAGCCCGTGGCCGTGCCACGCTTGCGCCGCAGTCGGTAGTTCATGAACTCCACGAAGGCCGAGAAGGCCATGGCGAAGTAGACGTAGCCCTTGGGCACGTGCAGCCCGAAGCCGTCGGCCACCAGCAGGGTGCCGATCATCAACAGGAAGCTGAGCGCCAGGGTCTTGAAGGTCGGTTGTTGCTTGAGGAAGGAGCTGATCGCCCCGGCTGAGACGATCATCACCCCCACGCTGATCACGACGGCCAGGACCATGATGATCACGTGGTCGGCCAGCCCCACGGCCGTGATCACCGAATCCAGGGAGAAGACCACGTCCAGGGCCAGGATCTGGGTGATCACCCCGGTCATGGTCGCCACCTTCACCTCGGGCGCAGCCTGACCGCCGTCGACGGTCATGTGGTGCAACTCCAGGGTCGCCTTGCCCATCAAGAACAGGCCGCCCAGGAGCAGGATCAGGTCGCGACCAGAGAAGTCGTGGCCGAAGACGCCGAACAGCGGAGCCGTGAGCTGCACCAGCCAGGAGATCGACAGGAGCAGCGCGATGCGCGTGACCATCGCCGCCAGAAGCCCGAGCTTGCGCGCCTTGTCCCGCTCGCCCTCCGGCAGCCGGTCGGCCAGGATCGCGATGAACACCACGTTGTCGATGCCGAGCACGATCTCGACCGCCGTCAAGGTGGCGAGCGCAATCCAGCTCGCGGGTTCCAGCCAAATCTCCATGGGGCGCTCGCTCTCGGGGTTCGCCGCGACGGACTCGCGGGCGCGGCATGATGCCAAACGCCCGACGCATCCGCGCCCGGCGCGGATCAGCCGAGCGACGGATCGGGCCGCTCGAACTCCGCGACGATGCGGCGCACGGGCGGGTCCTCGCCGTCCATCAGGACGCTGCGCTCGCGCGCGTGCAGCCCGGCGGCTTCGAAAGCGCCGAGCTCCTGTTCGAGCAGAGGCCAGGGCATCAGGCCCTCGGACTCGCCGGGGAGGCGCAGGCGCGCGGCCACGAAGAGTCGGCCGCCGGGGGCGACCAGCGCCGCGATGGCGGCTGCGGCAGCGGGGCGCAGGTCCGGGGGCAGCACTTGCAACGTGTTGATCTCGACCACGAGGTCGAAGCCCAGGCGCAGGCGCTCGGGCAGGTGGCGCAGCTCGGCCACGAGCCACTCGATGTCCTGGTCGGGGAAGCGCTCGGCGGCGCGGGCGATGGCCGTGGGCGCGCAGTCGAAGGCCACCACGCTCGCGCCGAGCTTCGCCAAGTGATTCGCGTCGTCGCCGTAGCCGGTGCCGACCACACACACTCGGCGACCGTCCACCTCGGGCCGCGCCCGCTCGAGCCAGGCGATCAACTCCGGCGAGGGCTCGAGGTCCGTCCACGGCACGCCGACCGAGTCGTCGACGGCGGCCGCCGCGTAGAGCTCCTCGAACCAAGCCAGGGGCTCCCCGCGCGCGAGTGCCCGGCGCGCCAGGTCTCGGGCGGTGCTGCGTCGGTCGGTCATCGCAGCAGGATGCCCGACGAACCTCCGCCAGGTCCAGCCGCCGAGCCTCGAACGGGTGCGGGGACCGACCCCACCCCCCGGTGGCATCGATCCCCGCTGGCCGCGGCCCGGCGGAGGGCCGGACGACCGGGCGCGGCGTCTGCCTGCGCCTCAGATCACTGGGGGAACAGCACCCCGTCGATGAAGTGGATCACGCCGTTTCCGACCACGACGTCGAAGCCGATGATCTTGTTGCCGTTGACGAAGACGTCCGGTCCCTGCACCGAGAAGGTCACGTCCTGGCCGATCAGGGTGCTGGCCGAGTTGAGCCCGAGCACGTCGGCGGCGAAGAACTCACCGGCGATCACGTGGTACTGGAGCACCTTGGCCAGCTCGGTCGGGCTGGCGAGCAGCGCCTCGAGGGAGCCCTGGCGCACCGCGTCGAAGGCGAAATCGGCCGGCGCGAAGACGGTGAACGGCCCGCCGTTCGCGAGGGTGTCGCCGAGGCCGGCGATCCCCACGGCCGTCACCAGCGTGTCGAAGTCCGGCAGGGCCACGAGCATCTCGACCAGGTTCGGCGAGGGCGGCGTGAGCACTGCGTCGATCACGTGGATCACGCCGTTCTGCACCGGGATGTCCACCACGAGGATGCGCGCATCGTCGACGAAGGCGCCCAGCGGCGTGCCGTTGAAGATCACGTTCTCGTTCGCGAGCAGCGTCGGCGACGTACCGCCGGCCACGACCTGGGGACTGAGGACCTCACCGCCCACCACGTGGTAGAGCAGGACGTCCGCGAGCTGGGTCGGGTTCGCCAGGAGGCTCTGCAGCACGCCCGCCGGGAGCTTCTCGAAGGCGCGGTTGGTGGGCGCGAAGAGGGTCAGGGGCCCGTCGCCCTTGAGCGCATCCTTGAGGCCAGCGACCTCAATGGCCGTCTTCAGGGTCGTGAAGTTGGGCTGGCCCGCGACCGCATCGAAGATGTCGATCGGCGCCTGGGCCGGGTTGAGCACATTGTCGATGGTGTGGATCACGCCGTTGGCGACCTTCCAGTCGACGGCCGTGATCTTGGCGCCGTTGACGAAGGCCTCCTGGTTCGCCGTGAAGGTCACGTCCTTCTCGGCCAGGGTCGTGGCGTCGCCGCCCATCAACACGTCGGCGGCCAAGAGCTCGCCGCCTACCACGTGGTACAGCAGCACGCCCTTGAGCGCCTCGGGGTTCGCGATCAGCGCGTTCAGGCGCGCGGCGGGCACCTTGGCGAAGGCCGCGTCGTCCGGCGCGAAGACCGTCAGCGGGCCGGGACCCTTGAGGTCGTTCACGAGCCCGGCGGCCTGCACCGCGGCGACGAGGGTGGTGTAGTTCCCGTCGGCGACCAGGGCGTCGACGATATCGGGTTGGGAGCCGCCCTGGGCGGCGGCGGGAGCCGCGGCGAGAAGGCCGCTGGCGAGGAGCAAGAGGGACTGCTTCATGATTCGGATGGTGGTCGCGGAGACCGGCCGTTGCTTCGCGCTCGCCACGACCGACGTGGGGAAGGAAGGCGCGACGCCTCGTCCGACTCGACCAGCGCTTCGCCCTCGCCCCGCGGCCGGATCCGATCTGCGCTCGAGTTTGCGCCGCGCGAATTGAACCGATGCAATCGCGCCTCCCCCGCGCGGCATGGGCGCCCGCCGCAACACACCGCGCATCGCCATTGGCCTCTCGATCGCGTCGTGTAGGGTCAATGCAGAAAGATTGCGTCAACGCAAGTTCTCGCGGAGCACGCAGATCGGGCGCAATCGGTCGATTGCCGCATCCGTTCACGGCCGGGAGCGATCCGTAACGTGTGAGCTGGTCCCCCACTCTCGACGACGGTCAACCGGCCTACCTGGCCCTGGCGGACGCCATCGCGCGGGACGTGCGCCGCGGCAAGTTGGCGGCCGGTGAAAGGCTGCCGACCCAGCGCGCCCTCGCCGGCCGGCTGGGGATCACGCCCGGCACCGTGGCCCGCGCCTACCTCGAGGCCGAGCGGCGCGGCTTGACCCGGGCCCACGTGGGCCGCGGCGCCTTCGTGCGCGGCGACGGCGTCGACGCGGCCCAGGCCGACGGCTGGCTCGAGCGGGGCCTGGCCCCCGAGAGCGTCGTCGACCTCTCCCTCAACCACCCGCCCACCGGTCCCGAGTCGGGGGTCGACACGGCCCTGGCCGAGGTGCTCTCGGAGATCGCCTCGGGCGGCGGACTCGACGCGCTCCTGCGCCTGCAGCCGGCGCGCGGCACGGCCCGCCACCGCGAGATCGGCGCGCGTTGGCTGTCCGAACGCGCGCCGGACACGGACCCCGAGCGCCTGGTGGTCTGCTCCGGCGGCCAGCACGCCCTGGCGGTGGCCCTCGGGGCCCTGTGTCGACGGGGCGACGTGCTCCTGACCGAGACGCTGACCTACCCCGGGGTCCTGACCCTGGCCCAGCAGCTCGGACTCCAGGTCCGCGCCGTGGCCCAGGACGAGTACGGCCTGCGCCCCGACGCCCTGCGCGAAGCCTGCGCGCGCTATCGGCCCCAAGCGCTCTACTGCATCCCGACCCTGCAGAACCCGACCACCGCCGTGATGCCGGCCGCGCGGCGCGACGAGGTCGCCCAGGTGCTGCGCGAGGCGGACGTGCCCCTGGTCGAGGACGACGTCTACGGACCGCTGTTCGGCCCCGAGGTCGAGCCCATCTCCACGCGCCTGCCCGAGCTCGGGCACCTGGTCGTGAACGCCGGCAAGAGCCTGGCCCCCGGCCTGCGCGTGGGCTTCCTGCACGCCCCCCGCGCGCGCTTGCCCGAGCTCGAGCGTCTGGTGCGCGACAACGGTTGGTCCGTGGCGCCGCTGATGGTCGAGCTGGTCTCGCGCTGGATCGACGACGGCACCGCCGCGCGCGTCACCGAACGCCGCCGCACCGAAGCCGCCAGCCGGATCGAGCTGGCCCGGCGCACCCTCGGCGACTGGTCCTTGGCCGCCCATCCCCGCGGCTTCCACCTGTGGCTGGCCCTGCCCGACCCGTGGAACGCGAGGGACTTCGTCGCCGCGGCCGCCGAGCGCGGCGTCCGCCTGGCCCCCACCGAAGCCTTCGTCGCCGGCGGCCCGGTGCCGCGCCGCGTGCGCCTCTGCCTGGGCCGCGAGCCGTCGATGGAGAGCCTGCGCGGCGGCTTGGAGCGACTGGCCGGACTGCTCTCCGGCCAGTGACTCGCGCCGCTCAGGCCACGCGCTGGTGCCTGCGATTGACCACGTGGTCCGCCACCGAAGAGGCGCACCAGGCGTCGGGCTTGAGCCGCACCTCGAAGCCGTTGCCCAGGCCCATGCCCGCCAGGGAGCGGGCGTAGCGCGACGACTTGTGGCGCTCATCGGGGTTGGCGTCGATGTGGAGCACGATGTCCTGGGGCACCCGCTCGGAGAGCATCAGCGCCGTCTCGATGCTCATCTGCGCCTCCTGGATCAAGCGCTGGGCCAGGGCGCCCATGCGCTGGCAGCGCTGCTTGCGGTACAGCACGCGCGCGCCGAACCCCGGACGCAAGATCGCCACGACCGTCACGAAGTCCGTGTGGGCGCCGCGGTTCTTGGAGTCCGTTCCGACGTGTATCAAGAACTCGTCGTCGCCGACGAGCTCCTCCAATGCGCTGTCGAGGTCGTCGATCCACGACCCGGACAGGTGTCGCCATCTGTCGGCCATGGCGACGATAGGTAACCCGGGGCCGCGCCGCGCGAAGCCTCAAATTTCCGCGAAGGCTCGGAGCCCTGCGTGGCGGGCCCTGGCGGCGTTGCGCGGCGGATCGAACCCCGCCCCGCCGGGCCGGCGACCCGACCGGCTCGGCGTCAGCGGGTGTACACGACCAGGTCGGCGCGTCCCCGATCGTCCTCGGCCAGTGCGCCCGCGGCCACGGGCTGCAGGCTGATGACGAGCACGCGTACCGTCGGCAGCAGGTGGCGCAACTGGGCCACGGTTCCGCCCTCGAAGTCCGAGTGGAACTGGCCGACGAGCAGGGCGACCTTGTGCTTCGTGCTCGGCCCGGCGGCGGCGATGCTGCCGGCCATGGTCGCGTCCCACATCGACTGGGAGCGGAAGACCTTGGCGACCATCTCCTCGTCCATGCCGCCGTCGCCGTGGCCCATGCCGCCCATCAGTTCGAAGAAGCGCTGGCGGTAGCCCTCGGGTTGGGGACCGTGGGGGAAGTCGAAGTAGGCGCGGCGGCGGGCGTCGACGGCGGCGAGGGGGCCGTAGCCGCGGCGGCTGGCGACCCGCACGTAGCGGCGCGGCGCGTTGGCGGCGATCACGCGACCGTCGTGCTCGAGGGCGGCGTCGATCACCGGCTGGTACCACGCGGCCCAGGAGCCCTCGCCGGCCCAGGAGCTCGAGTTCGTGTCGCCGGCGAACATGGCCGCGTCCACCAACCCGGCGGCCAGGTCGTTGACCGCGTCCTGCTCGTCGCGCTCGAGCATCTCGAGGGCCAGGGCGCTGCCGGGGAAGCGCTCGAACAGGGCCTCGACCACCGCGCGCTGGTAGGCGTGGCCCCCGGCGTCGTCGTGGGTCTCGCCCAGCACCACCACTTGCACCCCGGCGGCGCGCTCGAGGAGCTCTTCGAAGCTCAGCTCGGCGCCGGTGTCGCCGTCGAAGACGGCAAAGGCCCGGGCCTCCTCGACGGGCACGACCGACGCCGCCATGTCGGCCCCGCCGGGAGCGTTCGAGCCCGTCGTGGAGGCGCAACCGGCCAGGGCGAGCGCGAGGAAGATCAGGGGCGACGTGGCGGGGTTGATGCTGTGCACGCGATCGGAGGGTCGGGGACCAGGGGGGACGGTCCGACCGTGGGGGCCGGGCCGGTGGGTTAGGGCGGGATCACGATCCGGTCGGCGCGAACGGTTCTGGGTCGCGTCGGCGCCTCGCCCAGCCGCGCTCCTCGACCGCCCTGACTAGGCGCGGAAGGCCGCGCGGGTCTCTTCGACCACGCGCTCGACGTCGGCGGCCGAGAGCTCGGCGTGCAGGGGCAGTCGCACGATGGACTCGGCCGCGCGCCGGGTGTTGGGCAGCTCGCCCAGGTCGCCCAGCTTCTCGCGGGCGTAGGGCGAGTTGTGGAGGGGCTGGAAGTGGAAGGTCGCGCCGACGCCGACCTCGCGCAGGCGCGTCAGGACCTTGTCCTGCAGCTCCGGCGTGCGGGCCAGGACCCAGTAGATGTGGCCGTTGTGGGCGGCGCCCTCGGGCACCACGGGCCGGGTCAGGAGGCCCTCGGCCTCGAGCTCGGCCAAGCCCGCGTGGTAGGTCTCCCAGATCGCGCGGCGGGCCTCAGTCAGCTCCGCGAGGCGCGAGAGCTGGACCTCGAGCAGGGCCGCCAACAGGTCGGACAGCACGTAGCTACCGCCCGGACCGACCCAGGTGTACTTGTCGACCTCGCCGCGCAGGAAGGCGCTGCGGTTGGTGCCCTTCTCCTGGATGATCTCGGCCTTGCGCGCCAGCTCCGGATCGTCGGTCAGGAAGGCGCCGCCCTCCCCGCTGATCAGGTTCTTGGTCACGTGGAAGGAGATGCAGCCGATGTCGCCGACGGTTCCCAGGGGCCGCCCGCGCCAGGTCGACCCGATGCCCTGGGCCGCGTCCTCCACCAGCCGCAGGCCGCGGTCGCGTGCGAGCGCCATCAGGCGATCCATGTCGCAGCTGATGCCGGCGTAGTGCACCGGCATGATCATCCGAGACCGCGCGGTCAGGCGGCGCTCGATCTCGTCCGAGCAGATGTTGAGCGTGCCCAGCTCGATGTCGCAGAAGATCGGCGTCGCCCCGCGGGCCAGGATCGCGTTGGCCTGGCTCACGAAGGCGAAGGAGGGCATCAGCACCTCGTCGCCCGGGCCGATGTCGCAGGCGAGCAGCGACATCTCCATCGCCGCCGTGGCGCTGGGCGTGAGCAGCGCGCGGTGCACCGAGCACATCTGCGCCAGATCGTGCTGCACCCGCCGGCCGATCTGGTCGTTGCCGCCCAGGTGGCTGGCGCGCAGGGCGGCCAGCACGGCCTGCTCCTCGGCCTCGCCGACGGAGGGCCGGGTCAAAACGATTCGGCCCGGTTTGGCGTCCAGCGGGGCGGTCATTAGCCAGAGCATGGCGTCCCCCCGGGCGGGTGACAAGATACCTTGAGGCCATGAGCCAACTGGTCACCGTGCGGGAGGTCGACGCCCTCGAACCCGAGGTCGTGGGCGAACTTCTCCGCGATCACCCCTACGACGACTACCGCCGCCACCGGCGGATCGCGCCCGACGCGGCCCTGGCCTTCCTGCGCGAGCGGGCCCAGGAATCGGCCGCGGCCGAGCGCTGCCACCGGCTCTTGGCGCGGGACCGGTCCGATGGCCGCCCGGCCGGGGTGCTGATGCTCCAGTACCTGTCCCACGACTCCGAGCTCCTCGGTCGGCCCATGGGCGGCATCCCGTTTCTGCTCGTGCGGGCCGACCACCCGGACCCCGGGGACGTGCTGCGGGCGCTGCTGCTGTCCCTGCCCTACCTGGTCCAGCGCGAGGGCTACTCCCACGTGTCGGTGCGGATCGACAGCGCCGACATCGCCGCCTACCACGAGCTGACCGACGCCGGCTTCCGCCTGATGGAGACCCTGGTCTCCATGGCCTACGACACCGAACGCCGCGGCATCGGGGTGATAGATCCGGCCGAGTTCGGCTTCGACGGGGTCGTACGCACCGTCGAGCCGCGCGACCACGACGCGGTGGCGGAGATGTCGCGCAAGCGCTTCACCCTCAACCGCTACCACCTGGACCAGAGCATCTCCCACGAGGCCGCGGGCGAGCTGATGGCCAGGTGGGCGCGGAGCTACTGCGAGAACGACCAGGACTGCCAGGTCTGGGTCGCTGAAGGGAAGGGCGGCGAGTTGGCCGGCTTCCTCGGCCACCAACTCAACCGCGGGCTCGAGAAACACAGCGGCATCCTGGTCTCCGGCCGCGCCCTGCTCGCGGTCGAGGACCCGCGCACCGGCGTGGGCCAGATGCTCTCGCGCGCGCACACCTGGCAGAGCCCGGGGGACTACAAGGAAGCGGACACCCAGCTCAACAACTACGGGATGATCAAAGCCTCGTTCAAGCTGGACATGGACATGGTGCGGACCAAATACACGTTCCACCGTTAGAGGCGCGGAGGCGTCCGAGGACATGCGAATCGTCTGGACGCTGATCATCCTCGCCGCGGCCGCCGCCGGCGTGGTGGCCTCGGCGCTGCTCTTGGGGATCGATTGGGGCTATGGCGCCGCGGCCGTGGAGGTCACCTGCGGGCCCGCGGGCGGCTGCGCGCGCCTCGCGGCCAGTCCCTGGGCGGTGTTTCCGCCGCGCGTCGGCCCGCTGGCGGGCGAGCTGCCGCGCGTGCCGGTGGCGCTGCTCGGCCTCATGCACTTCCTGATCGTGTTCGTGCACGCGGCATTGACCGGGCGCGCGCCCTGGATTTCGGCGGTGTTCGGACTCGTGGCGAGCGGGGTGTATCTGGTGTTGTCGGCGTTGGAGCTGCCGATCGTGTGTGCACTGTGCCTGGTGGTGCACGGATCCAACTTGATCCTCTTCGGCGCCAGCTTCGCCCGTCGACGCGCGGCGACCGAACCCGAGCGCACCGAGCGCCGCAGCGCCCTCGCGATCCCCTTAGCCCTCGTCCTGGCCCTGGTTTGGATCGACGCGACGCGGCCGTCGACGGGCAAGTTGCTCTCGATCCACCGCGGTGCGCGCACCGCGTTCGCTGAGCCCTCGCGCGCGGCGCAGTTCGACGGACAACTCGTGCCCCAAGCCCTGCGCCTCGCCGCCGCGACTGAGCCCGCCCACCAGTTGGTGGTCTTCTCCGACCCCCACTGCCCGGCCTGCCGCGCCTTCGAGCGCTTCCTGCACCTGCGGCTGCTCCCCCTGGCCGAAGGCCGGCTGGAGGTCTCGGTCCACCTCTACCCGCTGACCAAGCTCCACCCCGCCGCCTTCGAGGTCGCCAAGTCCCTGGAGGCCGCGGCGCTCCAAGACGCCTGGGACGCGGCCACGGCCCTGGTGGCATCGAGTCCGGTCGAGGCAGAGCACGATCCCCGTGCCATGGCCGAACAGCTCGGCCTCGACGTGGAGCGCTTCCTCGCCGATCGCTCCAGCGCCCTGGTCGACGACCGCCTCCAACGCACCCGCCTGGCCGCCGCGGCCCTGGGTGTCGACGAGGTACCGACGGTGTTCCTCGACCGCGTGCGCCTCGAGCCGCGGCTGCACGGCTACCTGCCGTTCTGGGAGGGTGCGCTGGCCGACTGAGGCCGTGCGGCTTCCACGCTTGTCCGAATCTGGCCAGACCGCCGCGCGGAGCCGCTCCATACTGGCCCCATGGCGCTGCAAGGGGTCACGACCACGGGCATCTATTGCCGAGCCGAGTGCGCGGCGCGGCCGAAGCGCCAGAACGTGCGTGGGCTGCGCAGCGCGGCGGAGGGCTTGGCCGCGGGCTTTCGGCCGTGCCTGGTTTGCCGGCCCGATCGTCTGCCGAACCTCGGGCCGAAAGCGCCGGCGGTCGAGGTCGCCCAGGCCCTGCGCTTGATCGCCCAGGGCTTCCTCGACTCGGCCACCACCGACCAGCTCGCGGCGCGGGTCGGCTACAGCCCGCGCCAACTCGCGCGCCTGTTCGCCGAGCACGTGGGCGCCTCGCCCGACTTCCTGGCCCGCGCCCAGCGCGCGCACCTGGCGCGGCGGCTGCTCGACGAGTCGGACCTGACGGTGACCGAGATCGCCTTCGCCGCGGGTTTCGCGAGCCTGCGGACCATGAACCGGGTCATGGCGGAGCTGTTCCGCTTCACTCCCAAGGAGCTGCGCGCCAAGCGTTCGCGACGCGATCCCCTGGCCAGCGTCGACGGGGGCCTGCGGCTGCGCCTGCCGTTCGCGGGACCGTTGGACGGACGCCGATTGATCGACTACCTGGCCGCACGGGCGATTCCAGGCGTGGAGCAAGTCGATCACGCCTGCTATCGACGCACGACCAGCAACTGCGGCGCGCCGGGCGTGGTCGAGGTGCGCGACGGCGGCGACGGGCAGCACCTGGAGCTGACCCTGCACTTGGCTGCTTTTGGCTCGATCCTCGAACAGGTCGGTCGTGTGCGTGCGCTGTTCGCGCTCGATCGCGACTCGAGTGCCGCGGAGCAGACCCTGCGCAGCGACGACGTGATCGGCGACCTGGTGCGCTCCGCTCCCGGCCTGCGTCTGCCCGGCGCCTTCGATCCCTTCGAGACGGCGGTACGGATCATCGTCGGTCAACAGGTCAGTGTCGCGGCGGCCTCGACCGTCACCGGACGCCTGGCCGAGCGCTTCGGCGAGGCGATCGACGCGCCCCTACCCGGCGGACTGCGGCGGCTGTTCCCCAGTCCCGCGGCCCTCGCGGAGGCGCGCACCGAAGAGCTCGACATGCCCCGCGCGCGGGCGCGCAGCCTGTCGGCCTTCGCCCGCGCGGTTGCCGAGGGCCACATCGACCTGGAAGCCATGGCCTCGCTCGAGCAGGCGACGACGACGCTCCAGGCCCTGCCGGGCATCGGCCCGTGGACCGCGCAGTTGATCGCCGCCCGCGTCTTGGGCGCTCCCGACGCCTTCCCCGCCAGTGATCTCGGTCTGCGGCGCACAGCGGCGCGGCAGCTCGGACGGGCTGCCGACTTGAGTGAGGGCGAGTTGCGGGAGCTGGCCGACACCTGGCGGCCACATCGAACGACGGCCGCGGCCTACCTATGGATGGCGCAACCGGCGCCGGTGGCCCGATGACGCTCTTCGCAACCACGATCGAGAGCGCGATCGGCCCCATGCGCGCCGTTGCCGGCGAGCGGGGCTTGCGCGAGCTGACGTGGTCGGCGCCGGGCGATGCCGAAGCGGTCGCGCCGGTCTCCGGCAGGAATAGCCACGGCTCGATCGAATCCGACGACCTCGCGCTCTTCGCGGACCTCACCGACCAGTTGGCCCAGTACTTCGACGGCAAGCGTCAGACCTTCGACCTGCCCCTCGACCTGGTCGGCACGCCGTTCCAGCTCGCCGCCTGGCGCGCCCTGTGCGCGATTCCCTTCGGCCAGACGCGCAGCTACGCCCAGCAGGCCGCGGCCATCGGCCGACCGAGCGCGACCCGCGCGGTGGGCGCCGCCAACGGCCGCAACCCTGTGATCATCGTCGTGCCCTGCCACCGTGTGGTCGGCGCGGACGGCAGCCTGACCGGCTTCGGCGCGGGCCTGCCCCTGAAACGGCGCCTCTTGGAGCACGAGTCGCGCCTGGCCGGCACGCCGGGACCGCGGGGCTCCATCGCGGACCAGCCACTGCTGCCCTTCGGTCCCGAGGACGTGCGCCCCGAACTTCGCCACCGTGAGTAGCGCGCGCCGGCTCGCTATGCTCGCCAGCCGTGCCCGCCAACGCCCCTGACCCCAAGGCCCTGCGCGCCCTCGCCCGCCGCGACCCGGCTCTGGCGGCGTTGATGAAGTCCGCGCCAGCCTTTCCCGGCTTTCCGACCGGCCACCACGCGCGGCGCACCCACTTCGAGTCCCTGGCCAGCGCAATCGTTTCCCAGCAGCTCTCGGGCAAGGCCGCCGCGACCATCTGGGGGCGCGTGCTCGACCTCGCGCCCAAGCGCCGGCTCGCGCCCGAGCACATCGACGACCTCGCCGACGAGCAACTGCGCGGCGCCGGCTTGAGTGGCGCCAAGACCGCTTCGATCCGCGACCTCGCGCTCAAGTCGCGGGATGGCACGCTGAGGCTCCAAGGCATCGCCCGCGCCTCCGAGCAGGAGGTCATCGAACGCTTGGTCCAGGTGCGCGGGATCGGCGTCTGGTCGGCGCAGATGTTCCTGATGTTCAAACTGGGCCGGCTCGACGTGCTCGCGCCCGGCGACCTGGGCCTGCAAGAGGGACTGCGCCGCCTGGACGGCTTGGCCGAGCGGCCGAGCCCCGCTGAGCTGGAGGCGCGCGGCGCCGACTGGGCGCCCCTGCGCTCGGTGGCGAGCTGGTACCTGTGGCGCGCGACCGAGATTCCCGAGGACCGCTTTCCGCGCCCGGCGGCCCAGCGCAGCCGATAGCGACGACACGACCGCAATGAGCCCCATGAGCAACCACCTGGCCCGGATCCTCCTCGCGCTCACCGTCGGCCTCGCCGGCTGCTTCGGCCCCTCGAGCGGGCAGCGGTATGACGACGTGACCTTCCCGCCGCCGCCCGCGGGCATCGCGCCCCAGCCCTACACGGCCGAGGAGATCCGCGCCTCGAATCCCGAGGGCACCTTCTGCGAGTACCGCATCTCCCAGGCGGGCATGGCGCCGATCGCCCAGAGCATCCAGTGGACCGAGTGCAACTCCCTGGGCTGCGCGATGGTGACGACCCTCGTCAACGACGGCGGCGGCAAGCCCCGCAGTGAACGCACCACGGCGCGCTGGGACGAGCTGCGTGACCACGCGTCCTTTCCGGCCGCCCTCACCGTGCGCACGGAGGAGTTGATCGCGACGCCGGCCGGCCGCTTCGCCTGCTGGCGCTACGACGTACGCCGGCCCGGCCAAGACGCCCAGCCGGTGATCGAGCGCTACTGGTTCGACGCGCGCCGAGCCGGATCGCCGGTGCTGATGGTCGTCGAGCAGGCGCGCGTCGAGCTGATGCGGATGGAGCTGACCGCCACCAACCGGACCGAGTTCCGCTGAACGCCGGCCACGGTTGGAACGGCCTCAGCCGCGCTCAGCCACGCAGCGCACCACGTCGAAGGTCGACAGGATCCCGACCAGGCTGCCGCCGTCGACGACGACCAAGCGGTGGACGCGATGCTCCGCCATCTGGCGGCAGGCCTCGCGCAGGGTGGCGTCGGGCGAGATCGACAGCACGTCGGGGTTCATCCACTCGGCGACCCGGCCGTCGGCCAGGACTTCGGGGCTGAAGTCGCCCTTCGCGCCGAAATCGTCGGCGTCTTCGTCGAAGTTCTCCTCGAGCGGGTCCGCCAGGTAGTACTCGCGGCGGCGACCGCCGACCTCGCTGGCGGCCGAAGCGCTGGCTTCGAGCAGGTCGGTGATCGAGACCACGCCGACCAGGGCTCCGGCGGCGTCGACCACCGGCGCGCCGCGCACGCCGGCGTCGCGCAGACTCTCGATGGCGTCGGTGACGGACGCGCTGGCGTCCAACTTGATCACCCGGGACTGCATCACGTCGCGGACGTGGATCCTCTCCGCTTGCACGGTGAACTCCTGTTGCTTGCCTTGGCCGAGCGGGTCGTCGTCCGATCGGCCGGATGGACGGATGGGAGCGCGCGGGAGGGACGGATGCCGCGCGCGCCCATCCTACGCCTATCGCCGGTTCGGTCAGCGACCGGAGTGGCGATCGACGTAGTCCTTGACGATCAACTCGTAGTCCGGCGAGCGCAGGCCGACGACCTTGGCTTCCGCGAGGGCGGCGTCCCAATCGAGCCCGCCGTCGAGGGAGCGGTAGGCGAGCCAGATCGCGCCGGTGCGGTTGGCGGAGCTGCAGTGCATCATCGCCGGGCGCTCGACCGTGCGAAGCAGCTCGAGGGTCTCGTCGATGACCTCGTCGGTCAGCTCGTCGGGGCCGTTGAAGCCCGGGTTGTAGTAGGCCAGGCCCAGGCCCTCGACGAAGGCGCGCTCGTCGAACTCGGGGTTCTCGTCTTCGTGGCGCTGGTTGATGACGGTCTTGACCCCGCCCTTGACGGCCTGTTCGAGGTCGGCGGGCTGGGGTTGGCTCGCGAGGAAGAGGCCGCCCATGGTGTTGAGGCGGGTGATCGTGCCGCACTCGTAGGGCTCGAGGGTCTCGGTCACGATGGCCACGTGCTCTTGGGGCGCGGCGGAGGCTTGGGTCTGGGGTTCGGACGGGCTCGAGCAGGCGGCCGCGAGGCCGAGGGCTGCGGTGAGGGCGAGGGAGCGGGCAGTAGAGGTCGGCATGGGTGGGTCTCCTGTGGCGGTGGCCCCGAGGGGGGGCGGTGTACGGGGTTGGAGGCACGGAATCGCTCGGGGTTCCCGTAGGCGTTCGTACGGGGGCGGTTCTTCGGGCCTCGGTCGTGGGCGTGTGATCAGGCCTGCAGACGCCCGACCAGTCCCCTCAGCCTCTCACGCAACCCCTCCGAGCCCGCAGGCGCGGCCAGGTCCCGACACAGATCCGTCACCAGGTCCAGGCTCGCGAAGACCTCGCTGCAGCGCTCGCAGACCAGTGGCTCGGACGGGGCGAAGGACACGCCGTGGTCGAGGCTCTCCTGCTTGGCCTTGAGCAGGTCCAGGCAGACCTGGCGCGAGTAGGCGGCCGGGGGCAGCTCGGCGCGCGGCAGGACCTCCTCCAGGGAGCGGCGCAACTTCAGACGCGCGCGGTGCAGGCGCGTCTTGATCGTGGCGGTCGGTATGTCGAGCACTTGCCCCACCTCCTCGAGAGACAGCCCGGCGATCTCACGCAGCACCAGCGGCAGGCGGAAGTCGTCCGGCAGGTCCACGATCGCCGCCTCGACCCGCGCCGTGAACTCGTGCCGCTGGGCCGCGTCCAGGGGCGACTCGCCCGGGTCCGGCACCACGGCCATGCGCGTCTCGCCGAAGGGCAAGAGCTCGTCCAGGGACTCGATCCGCGCCGGCTGGCCCGAGCGCGGACGCTTCATGCGCCCGCAGGCCCGGGAGGCGATCGTGTACAGCCAAGTGCGCGGGCTCGAGCGCCCCTCGAAGTCGTCCCAGGAGCGCCAGGCCTGGGTGAAGACCTCCTGCACCAGGTCCTCGGCCATGTGCTCGTTGCCGCAGAAGCGGCGCGCGAGGCTCCACAGGCGCCCGCTCTCGGCCTCGACCAGCTCCGGCACCGCCTGCTCGCGGGGCTGGCCCGCGTGGGGCCCCTCGGTGAGGCCGACGCTCACGTCGCCGCCTCCGGTTTGCGCGCCAAGGTCGCGTGGCTCGTCGGCATCAGGGCGTCGAGGGCCTCGGGGCCGCCGCTCCAATGGTCGTCGAAGAAGGCCTCGAGGCGGAAGCCCGCACGCAACTGGCCGCCGATCTGGTCCTCGAGGCTGTGTCCGTACTCGAGCAGTTCGCCGGCGGCGACGAGCTTCTCGCGAGCGGCGGCGTCGAGGCTGTGAAGGTCCGAGTACGGCGCCGGGTGGATCGCGACGCACTCACCGGTAGCCATGGCGCGCTCGAAGTCGAACAGGTAGTAGGCCGGACTCATGAAGCCGGCGAGCAGCCGCCCGCCCGGGCGCAGCACGCGCTGGCACTCGCGCCAGACGGGGAGGACATCGGGCGCGAAGACGTTGCTGACCGGGTGCCAGACCAGGTCGAAGCCGCCGTCCTCGAACACGCCCAGGTCCGCCATGTCGCCGCGCACCAGCTCGAGCTCGAGGCCCTCGCGCTCGGCCACCTCGCGGTCGCGGGCGAGCTGGCCCTCGGAGGCGTCGAAGCTGACCACGCGGGCACCGGCCGCGGCGAGCACGGGACACTGCTGTCCGCCACCGGAGGCCAAGCCGAGCACGCGCGCCCCGGCGAGGTCGCCGAACCACTCCCGCGGTACGTCGCGGTCCGGCGTCAGTCGGATCGCCCAATCCCCGCGCCGCGCGGCGGCGATGACTTCGGGCGAGACCGGCGCCGACCAGCGCTCGCCCGCGGCCGCGGCCCGGTCCCAGGCGCGACGGTTGTGGTCGTGGATGTCCATGGGTCGCGAGCGCCCACGGTACCGGGGCGCCTCCCGGCCCTGGTAGGCGTTCGTACGGTGCCAGGCACGAAACCGCCGCCTACGGCGGGATGCAGCGGCCGCCGAGGGCGGCTGCTGCATCCCGCCGTAGGCGGCGGTTTCGTGCCTGGCACCGTACGAACGCCTACCAGGGAATCCCCGTCCGCCCGTAGCTTGCCCCGATGATCTCCTGCCTCCTCGCCGTGGCCGCACTCCAGTCCCCCGCCCCGGCGCCGATCGACCTGCGCGCGCGGATCGAGCACTACGAGGCCGACCGCTCGGCCCTGTGGCGGCGGTATGCGGCGCCCTTGTCCACCGAGCGGGCCGAGCGGCTGACCGCCTTCGAGCGGGGCGTGCTGGCCGAGCTCGATGCACTCGACTACGACGCCCTGGGCGTGGACCAGCGGGTCGACTGGCACCTGTTGCGGGACGAGGCCCTCGCCTCCCTCGCCGGGCTCGAGCTCGAACACCGGCGTGACTCGGAGCTGGCCGAGCTGATCCCCTTCGCCGAGCGGCTCGTGCCGCTCTTCGAAGCGCGCCAGCGCGTCGATCCGGTCGACGGCTCCACCACCGCGCACCTCGTGGACGGCGTGGGCGCGCGCATCGACGAGGTGCAGGCCGCGGTCGACGCGGGCGAGTTCGACGCGCTCACCGCGGTCGTCGCCGGGCGCGCCGCGGGACGCATCGACGATCTGGGTTGGGCCCTACGGGAGTGGTACGACTTCCGCGCGGGCTACGACCCGCTGTTCACCTGGTGGCTGGCCCAGCCGAAGTCGCGGGTCGCGGAGGGCCTCGAAGACCTGGCACGCACGTTGCGCGAACGCTTGATCGAGGCCGACGACGGCGCCGACGCGACGCTGGTCGGCGACCCGATCGGCCGCGAGGCACTCCTCGCCGCCCTGGAACGCGAGTTCATCCCGTACAGCCCCGCGGAGTTGATCGAGCTCGCGCGCACCGAGCTGGCCTGGTGCGACGCGCGCATGGCCGAGTCGGCCCGGGCCCTCGGCTTCGGTGACGACTGGCGCGCAGCCCAGGCCCACGTGAAGTCTCTGCACGCGGAGCCCGGCGCTCAGCCCGAGCTGGTGCGTCACCTGGTCGAGGAAGCGATCGACTTCGTGACCGAGCGCGACCTCGTCACCGTCCCGCCCCTGTGCGCCGAGACCTGGCGCATGACCATGCTCAGCCCCGAGCGCCAGCGCGTCTCGCCCTATTTCCTGGGCGGCGAGCTGATGCAGGTCTCGTTCCCCACCGACGCCATGACCGACGGCGAGAAGCGCGCGACCCTGGCCGGCAACAACGAACACTTCTCCCGCGCCGTCGCCCACCACGAGGTGATCCCCGGGCACCACCTGCAGGGCTTCATGCAGCAACGCTTCATGCCCCATCGGCGCCTGTTCAGCACCCCCTTCTGGGTCGAGGGTTGGGCGCTCTACTGGGAGATGCGGCTATGGGATCTGGGCTTCCCGCGCGGTCCCGAGGACCGCATCGGAATGCTCTTCTGGCGCCGCCACCGCTGCGCGCGGGTGATCTTCAGCCTGTCGTTCCACCTGGGCGAGATGACCGCGCCGCAGTGCGTGGACTTCCTGGTCGAGAACGTCGGCCACGAGCGCGACAACGCCGAGGCCGAGGTGCGGCGCTCGGTGGGTGGCGACTACGGTCCGCTGTACCAGGCGGCGTACATGATCGGTGGGCTACAGTTCCGGGCCCTGCACCGGGAACTGGTGCTCGAGGGCGAGTGGGAGGAGCGGGCCTTCCACGATGCCGTGCTCCAGCGCGGCTCGATCCCGATCGAGCTGCTGCGCGCGAGCCTGCTCGGTCGCGCCCCCGAGCGCGAGCTGGCGAGTTCGTGGCGCTTCGGCGAATGAACTCGCCGGCTCGCCCGGGCTTTCGAGGCCCCCACCGCCGGCGCAATCTTCGGTCGCGAGTGTAACGGTCTCGCCGTGACGCACTAATCCCTTGACGCTTGGCACGCCCCAGAGCGTGGCGCGCGTGTTCTCGACCCAAGGGCCACTCCCCATTTCATCCCCTGAGATCCGAATCCAATGCTCTCCAACCAGCTGATCGCGTTCCTTTCCATCCTGTCGCCGACCCAGAGCCCCCAGGTTCCGACCTATTTCCCGACCGACCAAATCCTGCCGCCCCAGGCGAATTCCGAGGACGGGCGGTCGATCGACGTCGACGGCCAGCGAGCCGCGATCGGGTCGCGCGATATCAACGCCCCCGGTCTCCAGGGGGTCGCCGTTCCCGGACGGGTCCACCTGTGAGAGCGCGACCAGACCGGCCGATGGCAGCTCGCCGCGAAGCTCGAGGGTGCTGCGGGTCTGGGGAACTTCGGCACTGCCGTTGCCCTCGACGGCGACCGCCTGCTGGTGGGCGCCAACGGCAACGGCGCGATCGCCGGTAGCCCGTACCTGCAGGGCGCAGTGGTGCTGCACGAGCGCGATGCCAGCGGGGCCTGGACTGCGGCGGACCTGTGGCAGGCGGATTACGACTCGTTCAGCAACTTCGGTACCGCGATCGACCTGGACGGCGATTCCGCGATCCTCGGCAACCCCCGGGAGCTCCAGCCCGGGATGCCCGCGAACGGCGCGGTCTACATCCGCGAACGCCAATCGGACGGCTCCTGGCCCGTGACCTTCAAGCTGACAGGCAGTCTGGCTCCGCCGTTGCAGGAGCTCGGAGCGGACGTTGCCATCGACGGGGACCTCGCGGTCGCGTCCAACCCGACCGAGCGCCTCGCCTACGTGATGCAGCGCGACGGCTCGGGAGCCTGGAGCGTGACATCGATTCTGGACGTCTTCACCCCGGAAGGACTTCGGGTCGACGTGGAGGGCGACCGGATCGCGATCGCGGCCTACCAAGGCAATGGCCTGCTCTCCTTCGGCTGGGTCTATCTCTTCGAGCGCGGGACCGATGGTTCGATCAACCCCACAGCCGCGCTGTCGATTCCGTCGAGCTCGACGAGCCTCGGTGGCCCATTTGCCCGCGATGTGGTCCTGGAAGGCGGCGACCTGTTCGTTCTCGGGTCGACCCTGGGCGGCGAGTTTCCTTTCTTCAACGGTCCCCTGTCGCGCGTCTGGCGCTACCGGCAGGACGCCAACGGGGATTGGATCGAGATCGGCGGCTACGAGCCCTACGGGCTCGCCGCCGACGGTGGGGGCTTCGCCATGGACGTGTCCGGCGACACGCTGCTCGTCGGCCGGACCCCTGAGTTCGAGTCGCCCCAAGCCATCCTCGAGTATCGCAGCTCCGATCTGCTGTCCTCGGCCGACGCCCTGTCCCTGTCGAGCGGCGGATCCCAAGGCCTCGCCATCCTGCCGGGGGAGCACGCCGCCGGTTGGCCCTACCTCCTGCTGGGATCGCTGACCGGCACCTCGCCCGGCGTGGACCTCGGCGGCGGACTACAGCTTCCGCTCGTGGTGGATCCCTGGTTCCAGTTCCTGCTGGCCAACCCGAACACCGCGATCGCGGGGAGCGCGGGCACCCTCGACGACCGCGGACAGGCCCTGGCGACCCTCGCGCTCCCGGCCGGAGCGGCCCCGTCTCTAGCGGGATCAGTCGCCTGGCACGCCTACATCGTCTTCGACCCGGCTGTGATGGCCTTCGTCCAGGCCAGCCAGCCCGTCGCTCTCGCGCTGCTGCCGTGACCTTCGGTGGGCGGACGTCAGGAGCCAGGCACCCAGCCGCCGCCCGACGTCTGCTTCCTCACCCGCTGGGCCGCGCGTCAGGGGACCAATTGCACCGCCACCGGGTTGCTCGCGAAGTCGACGCCGAACGTCGGGCCGAAGGTGATCGCGGCGTGGTGGAGGGTGGCGCCGGCTAGGCTCGCCGGCGCTCCGGGGGGCACGTTGAAGCTGGCGCTCGCCCCGCCGCTGCCATTCAGCAAGCCGACGGTGCCGGTGAGCAGTGGCGTGTTGGCATTGACCAGGGTGAAAGTCGTCCAAGCGTCGATCACGAGGGGCACCGGCGTCCCGTCGAGCACGAAGCTCGGCGCGAAGCCCGTGGCGGAACCCAGGATCACGTAGGGGCGACCGGCGAAGGCCGCGCCGGCGTCGAGGGTCCAGACCTGCGAGCCACCCTGGGCGAGGGAGATGGCGCCGAGCCCGAGGGAAACGAGGCCCGCAGGACCGCCCGTCGGTCCAACTTCGACCAGACTCGCCCTCTCGTTGGCCGTACCGACCGGCGAGAGCACGTCGGCCACCGTGAAGACGGTGCCGGCCCCGCCCTCTCCGAATCCGAAGGCTCGCAGCACGTTCCCGCCGGTGTCCAGCAGCACCCCCTGCCCGCGAGCGTGGCTGTAGACCCCGGCGTTGCTGGCGGCCGCGCTGGGATTGTCGGTGTAGGAGTAGACGCTCAAGCCCAGCGGCTCGACCGTCAGTCGCAGCATGCGTGGCTGGGACCCCGACTTGCCGGTGTGGACGTTCAGGAGCCAGGAGTCGCCGTCGATCCTCGAGAGACCGACCGGGAAGCCGTCGCCGGTCGGGACCACCGGGAAGTGCGTGCAGGTCTCGGCGACCACGCGCGTCCCATCGGCCGAGAGGTCGAGACGCTGGACCGAGACGTCGGGTGCGCCGCAGGCCGACGTGAGGCCGCGCGAGGCCAGGAGCAGAGCGTTGTGCTCGGCGTCGTACTCCATGTGGCCCCACCAGCTGCTCTGCCCCTGCCACGGCTGACCGGTCGCGTCCTGGAGCAGATGCACCTGCCCGACCGCGTCGATCCACTGGATCGAGTTGGGCGGCAGCTGGGTCGAGTGCAGGAAGATGCGGCCGTCACCGGCCGCCGCGATCGTGCGGACCGTCGTCCCGACGAATCCCAGGCTCTGCACGTTGCCGAGGGCGTCCCCCGCCCAGAGCTCCATCGGATCGCCGTTGTTGAAGGCGGCGCCGAAGATCAGTCGGTCGCGGTAGGGGTCGTAGGCGAGGCAGTCGTCGGACTGGAGCGTGGCGTGGAAGGCGTAGGGCTTGCTGATGGCGCCGCTGAGCGGGTCGATCAGGGCGATACCGCCCGACGAGGAGCTGACTCCATTCAGGGCGGGGCTGTAGAGCACCAGCTCGCCGCTGTACAGACCCGACGACGTCTGGGCCAGGGCGGCGGAGCTGAGGAACAGGACGGCAAGGGGCGCGGCGAGCTTGGGCATCGAGGGAAGGGAGGTGAGGGCCGGGAGGTGAGGGTCGGGAGAGCCCGGCCAGTCTGTCCATCCGATGCGGACCGAGGATGTCACCGCAATTCGGGGACGCTTTAGGCGGCGGTCTTGTGCCTGGCACCTGACGTCCGCCTAAAGCGTCCCGCCGTACCAGGACGATGGTACGGCTGTGATCGATTGGCGCGTGGATACCGAGGCCCCCGAGCCGCCCTCCCAGCAGCTCGTGGAGCGCTGCCTGGACGGGATCGCCCGGGGCGACCTTGCCCCCGGGGACAAGCTCCCCTCCGTGCGTGCCTTGGCCGGCCTGGCGCTCGTCAACCACAACACGGTCGCCCGCGCCTACCGCGAGCTCGACCTGATCGGGGCCGTGCGCGGCGAGGGCGGCCGGGGTGTGTTCGTGACCGAAGCGGGCCCGCAGATCGCGCGCCAGCGACGTGCGGCGACCACCTGGAGCGACTTCGAGCGGGCGCTGGAGACGGCGCTGCGCGCGGGGCACTCGATCGAGGACTTGTCAGAACGGGTACGCACGGCCGAGTCGAAGAGGAGACCAGCATGAGTGAGACGAACGACATCGCGCGGCTGCGCGGCGTGGGTGTGAAACTCGGGCGCAGCGAAGTCCTGCGCGGCCTCGAACTGGGCCTGGCGCCGGGCGAGCTGTGCGTGCTGCTCGGTCGCAACGGCGCGGGCAAGACGACGCTGATGCGGGTGCTCGCGGGGACCCTGCGGGCCGAGAGTGGCAGCGTGCGGGTGTGCGGAGCCGACCCATCGCGCTCGGCAGCCGCCCGCGCCGCGATCGGCTTCGTGCCGAGCCTGCCGGACCTACCGCCGTGGATGAGCCTGACCACTGCGGCGCGCTTCGCGCGGCGCTGCTATCCGACCTGGGACGACCGCCGCCTGTGGCGCGCCGCCGACGCCCTGGCGGTGCCGCGGCGTGGCCGCATCTCGAAGCTCAGTCGCGGCCAGGCCGCGGGGGTTCAGCTAGCCCTGGCCCTGGCCGCGCGGCCGCGGCTGCTGCTGCTGGACGAGCCCTTCGCCGGCCTCGACGCGGTGGCCCGCGACGGGCTCTTGAGCGCCTTCCTGACCGAAGTCGACCTCGAGGACACCGCGACCCTGGTATCGACCCACGACCTCGACATCGCCGCGCGCATCGCCGACCGGGCGCTGTTGATGGACGGCGGGGCCCTGCGCGAACAGGCCGTCGGCGACGCCCAACTCGAGCACAGCGCCGCCGCCCTGCGCGCGCTCCTGACCCAGACCACCCCCGGACCGGACGGAGCCGCCGCATGAGTCTGCTAGCCCTGACCCACAAGGAGCTGCGCGAGCAGGCTCCCGCCTTCCTGGTCGCCGCGGCCCTCGTCATCGTCGGCTGCCTCGTCACCGGCTGGTTGGCGGACGACCTGTTCGTGGACTCAGCCACCTTCGCCCACACGGCGGCGGTGTGCCTGACCGCGATCGTCGCCATCGCCATGGGCTGCGACATCGGCGCGCGCGAGCGCAACGAGGGGACGCAGGAGTGGCTGCGGCGCCAGCCGGTGTCACTCGGTCAGGTCGCGTTGGTCAAGTTGGCGGTCCTGCTCGGAGCGCTCGTCGCGGCAGCCGTGGTCGGAAGCGAGTCCGCCACTGTCGCTAGCCGTCTCTTCGCGAGCGGCGCTTCCTCGCTCCAGGCCGAGCCGATGGTCGGGCTGATCCTCGGCGGAACGGTGGCCCTGGCCCTGTGGTCCATGGCCTGCTCGTCGTTCCTGCCGCGTGGGTTCCTGGCCGCGCCCGGCGGCGCCTGCGTCTTCGCCCTGCTCGCGCTCCCCGCCGCGCTGCACGAGATCGTCATGGGCCGGCTGCGACCGGACCCACCGATCGGCCTGTGGCTCACCTGCGCGCTGATCGGCGGTGCGCTCGCGGCCTTGTCCAGCATGGCGATCGGCTCCAGGCGTGAATGGGCCACCTGGAAGCGCGCGGGCACCGTGGCCCTCGCCGGCTCGATCGGAATCGCGCCCACGTGGTTCGAGGCCGGAGCGAACCTCGCTGGCGTCACGACTCTGGATCTCTCCAGTCCGAACCTCGAAGTACGCAGCGCGTTCCTGCACACCGACGGCCGCCACGCCTTCGCGATGCTGCGGGACGAGCAATGGCCGAGCTTCCCGGTCGTGATCGATCTGGAGACGGGCGAGACGGTCGCGGCGGGCGTGCTCGGCGACGACCTCTGGCCAGCGCACACGACGGTCTCGACCAGGTCCAACCGCTTTCCGTTCGGAGTCCTCCACAAGCAGGACGGCGACTCCGAGATCGTCGGCTCGGACGGGGAGATCCTCGCGATCGATCGCGCAGAGCTCAGCGCTGCGGACCTGGAGCCCTTCAACACCATCGGCGACGGCGGCTGGACCCTTGCCCTTCCCGCCGGCGGGGGTTGGCGGTTGAGCCGCGCCGGTAGCGGTGCTCGCGCGTTCGTTGCGGCACCCGGTGCGACTCCCGTGACCGAGGAGGTCCTGGCCGCCGCGGGCTGGAGGGTCCAATACGTCGAGGGCTGGCTGGTCGATGGGCTGTGGATCTTCCGAGGTCTCGTCCGCCCGTCCGCCAATGGACAGACCATCACCGAGTACAGGTCCCTCGACGCCGAAGCGGGTGAGCTCTTGGCGGTCGATTGGATGCAAGCGCGAGATTCGATCGTCTGTGCCTTGGCCGATGGAAAGGCGCTGGTCGGCGATCGCGCCCGCCTCTCGATCGTCGACGTCCGCGAAGGCGGGCGCCGGGATCTCGACACATCGGGCAGGAAGGTTCGGTGGTGGGCCGGAACCGCCACCGTCCTCCAAGCCACAGAAGGGGAAGGCTCGTTGAGCTGCGTCACAGCAGTCACCGCCGATGGGAGCATCGCCGCCCTGGTTCGAGCGGACGGTAGCGTCGCGCGCTGGATCGAGCCGCCACCGGGGAGCGCGGGGATCCTGTGCCTGACCGCCCTGGCGGACGGCTCGATCGCGGTGCTGACCTATCGTGGGGGGCAGGTCCTGCGGTTCGGTCCGGGCGGGGACGAGCCGATCGCGACGGCACTGCACTGGTGACCCTGAGGCCGGTGTCGACCGGGCGCGCGACCCGCGATCTCCATGGCCTACGCGATCGGGCAACGGCTGCTAGTCTCGGGCCATGAAGCACGCGGCTTGCCCGATCACGGTCCTCGCGATCGCCCTCTGCCCGATGGCCCTTGCCCAGCAGGCGCCCTTCACGACCTCGCTCCTGCCCTCCCCGCCCCAGCCCAACCGGGTCACCGTGGCCCAGGTCGACGCGGGCGGAACCCTCGATCTGCTCGTCACCCACCCCACGACCGGCCAGCTCTCCCTGTGGCTGGGCGTCGGTGACGCGACCTTCAACGGCCCGATCCCGGTTGCCGTCGGCGGCACGCCCTTCGACGTCGCGACGGGGGACCTGGACGGTGACGGCGACCTCGACCTGGCGGTCAGCGATCGCGTCGAGAGCGTGGTGCGCGTCCTCGCCGGCGACGGCCTGGGGAGCTTCACCCTGGCCGGCACCTGGAGCGTGGGCGCCTCGCCGCGCACCGTCGA
Organism: Engelhardtia mirabilis; assembly: GCA_007751255.1. Classification (GTDB taxonomy): domain Bacteria; phylum Planctomycetota; class UBA1135; order UBA1135; genus Engelhardtia; species Engelhardtia mirabilis. The sequence continues at coordinate 703,870 of CP036296.1, read as the reverse complement.
GCTGCTCGACATGGACGGCGACGGCAACCTCGACGCGGTGGTGGCCTGCCACGGCCTCGAGGGCATCACGACCCTCTTCGGCGCGGGCGACCTGAGCCTGCCCACGCGCGTCGACACGGTCGTCGGTCAGGCGCTGCTGCACTTCGCCGCCGGGGACTTCGAGCTGGACGGCGACATCGACCTGGCCCTGTACCACGAGATCGACATCCCCTATGCGCTCCTGCTCGTGCGCAACGACGGCGCGGGCGGGCTGACCGCCGACCCGCCCCTGATCGCCTCGGGCACCGGCACCTGGGGCGTGGTCGCCGACTTCACCGGCGACGGCTACCCGGACCTGGCCCAGGTCGAGAGCGAGTTCCTGGCCACCGAAGCCGGCTACTTCATCAACGACGGCAGCGGGTCCTTCCCCTCCTTCGGCGGCCTGTTCCTGGCCGAGGGGCGTATCGCCGCCGGGGACCTGGACGCCGACGGCCGCACCGATCTGGTGGGCACGCAGACGAGCGGAGCGCTGGTGATCGGCGCCAACGTGCAGCAGCTCGCACCCAAGGCCTCGATCCCCCCCTACCCCACCGCCGGCGACCTGCGCGACCTGGCCCTGGCCGACTTCGACGGCGACGGCTACGACGACGCGGTCACCGTCCACGGCGCGACGAACCGCATCCTGGTGCACCGCAACACGATCTGCCCGGCCGGGTCGAGCTTCTGCTCGCTGACGGGTTCGCTCAGCCCCTTCGGCGGCGGGACACAGCCGCTGACCCTCGACGCCGGCCCCGGCCACGCGGGCGCGATCTACGTGATCCTCGGCTCCTTCAGCGGCACCTCCCCGGGCCTGCCGATCGGCTCGGTGACCCTGCCCCTGAACCCGGTCGATCCCTACTTCGACTTCACCCTCACCAACCCCGGCGCCGCGCCTCTGACGATGGGCCTCGGCGTCCTCGACGCCGACGGCCGCGCCCAGGCCGGCGTGGCGATCCCGCCTGGCACCCTGGCCCTGATCGACCTCTCGGTGGACCACGCCTACCTCTTGTTGGACCCCGGCGCGGCAGCGCCGGTGACCTTCGCCAGCAACGCGGTCGAGTTGGCGTTCTGAGCCTGTTGCGTGCGCGTCGACGTCGGGCTTCGACGTCGATCGTCGCTCGCTCTCTGCGGTAGCGCACTCGCCCGTTCGAGAGTTCGGGGAACGGCTCAGGCGGAGCCCCCCTTGCCTCGAAGCGCGTCGGCCCCGGGTCGTCCGCGGCTTCGGCCTCCCTTCGGGCACGCCTCGGTCGCGCGAGGCGATCCCGAACCCAACGCAGAGAGAGGGCATCCAGACCGGGCGTGTGCGGGAGTCGGTCGCGACGCTATCCCTTCAGCGAGCTCGGACGATCCAATCACCGTGAGGCCGGAGGCCCCTATTCGGTCTCTGCCGGGGCTCTGCGCGCGTCCGACCCCGCCGACGACCCTGTCAGGTCGTCGAGGCTGTAAGGCGCGCGAAGACTCCCGGCAGGGGCCGCATGGCCGGCAAGGCCGGCGTGGCCGGCGTGGCCGGCGTGGCCGGCGTGGCCGGCGTGGCCGGCGTGGCCGGCGTGGCCGGCGGGTCGTCGAGACCAGTCTGCGTGGTCACGAACAAGCCTGTTCCGAGCCTTCAATCCGGCAACAGCAGCAGGAGTCGACCCGCCAGATCCCGCAACTCCTCCCGCCACGTCGGAACGAGGCCCCGCACCAGATTGAGTCGCAAGACACCACGCTCCTCGTCTCGACGGATGATGGGAGGTGCCTCGATCTCAGTGTCCCCATGGACCTCCTTGATCCACTCGGCGATCTGCTCGAGGCCGGTGTCGTCGGGCGTCAGAACGTCGAGGAAACTCAGGACCTGGTTCCGACCAGGAGGGAGGTCGAAGTGATTGATCTCGAGCCTTGCACGCCCACCGAGTTGATCGATGTCGTCCCCGTCGACTCGGTCGCCATCAACGTGATACCGATAGGTGTTGATCCCCACAACGCCATCGTCGTTCTTGACGCGCTGCGCCGAGAAAAGCTTCAAGCGGCTGTCCTCGGGAGACGGGATCCGCCGACTTCGACTGGCACGTCGCGAAGGCCGAGGTCCGACTCGTGGGACGAGTTCACAACCTGGCTAGCGCGTCGATTTGCTTCAACCCGCTCCTCGGAGTTCATGTAGTGCCAGAGCTCGTCGAGCTTCTCGAGCCACGCGTCCAACTGGCCCTCGGAGATCGTACCGAGCGCCTGAGCGCGGAGTCGTTGCGACTCGAGGCGGTGGTAACGGTCGGCGGCGCTCGACGGAACGTCTTCAGTCATCTCGGTACTCGATGGTCCACTGGCTGCGTGACTCTGAGAGCGCCCGTTCGAATGTCCCGAGGAGCACCCGCCCGCCCGGCTCTGCGAGCGCATGGTCGGCACGATCGCGCCGCAGGGTCAGTTCAGATCCGAGGTCTGAACTCGAGACCTGGAACACAGGATCCAATCCAGTTCCAGAAAGTACCTTGGGTCTGCGGTGCGGCGGCAGGTGCATCAGATCATCTGGGGCAACAGACATCCCGCCTCCACCGTAGTCGCCGAAGCCTCTCTGATCCGGATGGACGTCAACGCCGACCCGTACACCAAGTCGACGGGCCGAGCTTGCCACGCTTGGCCGACCGTCGGGTTCCGCCTTCATGCCGAGGTATGCGAGATTCACGTCGTCGAGCGACGAATGATCACTGGTCATGGCGCGAGGAAGAGATTGTGTTCAACGCTAGGAGGAGCTCAGCGCCGTTCGAGCCGCCGCGGGTACCGGCTCCGCGCGACGCGAGTTTTCCATGTTCGCGCGACGGAGCGATGCATCCGTTGTTGGCAGCCCGAGCTTCCGGACGAGGCGGTGCGGCAGGCCGAACCGGCGTAGCGGGTCGCCGGGATCCGCTCTGACTTCGAGTGACTCCTGCGCCGCACGGCGTCCCTGGGCGCGGCGCCGCTGACGATGGGCCTCGGAGTACTCGACGCCGACGGCCGCGCCCAGGCCGGCGTGGCGATCCCCCTGGGCACCCTGGTGCTGATTGATCGATCGGTCGACCACGCCTACCTCCTGCTGGCCCCCGGCGCCCCGCAGCCGGTGACGTTTCCCAGCAACTCGGTCGAGTTGGGGTTCTGAACCTCAGTCGGCCGCGCAGGGGTCGATCCCCGAAGGCCTTCGGTCCTCGCGAGCCACGGTGTAGTCCCGGCCGGGCGAGGGACTAGGGATTGGACAGGAGAGCTCGAACACCATGAACGCCCCCCTCTGCAAGCGCCTGGCCACGGTGGCCCTGGTCGTCCTCACGGCGAACACCACGATTTGGACGGGTCAGGGGAGGGCGATCGAGATCCACCCCGCTCGCAGCGCGACCGAGCCGGCGCTGACGGCCTCGATCCCCGCAATCGTCATCGACGTCGACAACGAGCCCTATGACGGCGCGGGTTGGTTCGTGGTCCACCAGTCGACCATGGGCCGGTCGACGGGCTGGGGCCCGTATCCGACTCAGGTCGTAGATGGACGGGCGACTTTCAGCTTCGGCACCGGGCGTTTCGCCCCCGACCCCGACGCCTGGGCGCAGGTCGAGTTCTTCCCCGCCACCAACGACGGGCAGAGGTCCAGCGAGCACGGCATCTGGCTCGATCCCCGAGACGGCTGCTTCGCGACAAGTCAGTTGGCGTTCACGGCGATTGCCGATGGGAACGAGCGGGCGACGGAGCAGACCCTCAGGCTCGCCTACCCACCCCTCGCCGGATCGGTGGAGGTCTTGAATCCGGAGGCCAGCGCCAGGGTCCGCATCCTCGCGGGAGACTACTTCGGCTCTTCGGATTGGTTCTCGAGCGGCAGCATCGAGTTGGAGCTTCCGACGAATACCCCCGTCCCGATCTACCGCTGGTCCGTGACCCAGCCCATCACCATCGAGGCCTCGACGCTGGACGGAAGCCAGACCACGCCGATCGAAGTCCACGGCTTCGGTAGGGCGATGGTGTTAGCTCCGAGTCCCATCGCCGACGTCACCGTGACCTACGACGCCACGGCCATTCCGGGCGCAGACCTGTTCTGCCTCTTCCCGGCCTCCACCTACGCGCCCCTCGCCTCCCACTCGGAAATTGGCTCTCTGATCTTGGACCTGTGGGTGCGGAATGCGGACGACAGCATCGCCGGCTGGCGGACCGAACGTGACGTCGAGGGCTCGATCTCCTTCCCCGCCTTGCGGCCCGGCGAGTACGTGCTGGAGCTGTGGTCGCTCCAGACCATCGCCCGGGGCGAGGGAAATGAAAAGCCACTGAACGTCGCTCCCATCGTGATCGATTCGAGCCCCGTGCAGACGATCTCACTTTGAACTCGAGGGCAGGCTCAAACCAAGTCCGAGTCCGCCAGGGTGTACCACCAGTGGTCGCGCAGCCACCACAGGCTGTGGTTGGGGTCGAAGGTGCGGCCGACCATGTAGTAGGGCGTGGGCCAGACGCCGAAGCCCTGGCGTTGGAACCACTCGAACCAGCTCGACCAGTCGGGGATGAAGAGGCCGAGGGCGGCCTTGCCGTCCAAGCGCGCGCGGGCGAGTAGCGCCTCGAGGAGGGCTCCCGCGACCCCAGGCTCGTTGTGCGGCACCAACCAGTCCGCGATCGGCGCGGTCCCGGGCGTGAGCCAATCGTCGGCGCGGTAGACGGCGTAGCCCGCGAGGCCGTCGGCGCCGTCCACGGCGAGCACGGTGTAGTCGTTCAGCGGGTTGTCGACGAAGCGCCAGTTGAGGAACGCGGCGTCGCGGATGGTGCTGGTGCCCCACCCGTCGCGCAGTCGCTCGTAGAGGCGATCCACCTCGGCGTCGAAGCGCTCGAGGACGCGCACGCCCGCGGGCAACTGCGTCGGGCCGTCACCCACCGCCCGTGCCAAGACGGTCTGCGATCGGTACACGTTGTAGTGCAGGTAGAGCTGGCCGATGCGGTAGGCCTTCTCCACCGGCCAGCCGTAGTGCACCACGTCCCCGGGCGGCTCGGCGGCGCCGTAGGCGGGGAAGAACGGCAGTGCCGTGCGAACGAAGATGCCCGGCGACTTCAGCCCCGCCCGGTGATCGGGATGGACGAAGGAGTCGATGATCTCGGCGAAGATGCGCTCACGGCCATCCATCCAGTGGCGGTAGGGGCGCGCGGAGTACTGGCACACGCACTGGCCGTCCTCGGTCGCCGCCACGAACAGGCGCAGGCCCGCGGGGTTCTGCTCGTGGGTGTAGCGCCACTCCGACTCGGTCCGCTGTCCGTCGAAGACCAGGTTGAAGGTCTCGATCAAGGAGGGCATGTCGCCCTCGGCGTACTCGCGGATGGTGTAGTCCATGGCGCGGCTGGCTTAGGCGAAGTCGGTGTCGGCGAAGGTGTAGTGCCAGGACTGGTGCAGCCAGTGCATCCGCATCTGCTTGGCGTAGGAGCGGTCGGCGAGCAGGAAGCGCTTGGCCAGGCGCAGAGCCAGGAAGCCGTGGCGGTCCTGCAGGGGGCGCCAGTCGGGCGAGGTCTCGGGCAGGAGCAGCACCAGGCGCTCGCAACCGGCCGCGCGGGCACGCTCCGCCAGCCAGGCCAGGAGCGCGTTCGCCGCGCCGTCGTCGTCGGGCGCGACGATCCAGTCGCAGACCAGACCGACGTTCCGATCCCCGTCGAAGTCGCCGGTGCGGAACACTGCCAAGCCGACCACCTCGCCGCCCCGGCGCACGACCGCCTGGTCGTAGGACTGATCCGGCCGCTGGCGGAAGCGCCAGTCCAGCCAGACCACGTCGCGCGCGAGGGTCAGGCCGCGGCCCTCGGCCAGACGCGCGCAGAGGGGCTCGACGTCGTCGTCGAAACGCTCGACGGGCTCGGCCACGAGCCCGCCCGCCTCACCGATCCGCAGGTGCTCCAGCTGACCCACCAGCTTGAACTGGGTGCGCACCGCCTGGACCTTGACGTGCCAGTTGAGCACGCGCCAGGCGGCGGGCGTCGGGAAGCCCCAGCTGATCAAGTCGAGCTCCATGCCGCCGAAGGCCCGCTCCCAAGCCTCGCCCATCCGCACCACCAGGCCCGGACGGCCCAGGGCATGGCGGAAGCGCGGCGCGATGCGGATGTCGTCCACGCGGCTGATGCGCGCGGCCTCGCCGTTCACCAGCACGGGCTGGCCACTGGCGCAGACGAGGCCCACGACCTCGTCCGCGTCCAGGGCCAACAGCACACGCGCCCCGGCGGGGTTCGCAGCCTGGCGCCAGGTCCAGGTGGCCGCAGTCGGCGGCGAGGGCGCGGGTGCGTCGACGTCGCCCTCGAACAGGTGGGCGTAGGCGTCGAAGATCCGCTGCTCGTCGCCGGGCTCGGCCACCCGGAACTGCAGGCGCCCGCTGTCCAGCAGGGAGCCGGCCAGGGGATCAGGCCCCCGCGCCGACCGCTTGCTGGGTGTCCGCCCGATGGCCGGATTGCAACAGGGCCGAGTCGAGCACGTCCCACAGGGCCGTGAGCGAATCGAGGAAGTCGTACATCCCCTGCACCACGAGGGGTTCGGTCTCCTCGTCGATGACGGACGCCACGGCCTCGACCGCGTTGCGCTCGTGCTGCTGCTCGGCGCCGGCCTCGCCCCAGTGCTCCAGCAGGTAGTGCATGTCGGTGTCCTCGAGGCTCGCGCCGTACAGCCCGCTGTCGATCAGACAGTGCTTCTCGCCGGGGATCAGGTGGCGGTTGGAGATGATCTCGAGGGCCAGGGCCGTGCCCAGGTTCTTGAAGGTCGTCTCGCGGCTCGGGTCGAAGCGGCGCTCGAAGACCTCGATCGCGCGGCGCGCCTGGGCGGTCAGGCCCGACTCGGGGTCGTAGCCCGGAAGGGAGCCGAGCAGCTTGTCCGAGTAGTTCTTGAGCACCGCTTCAACCGCCTGCTGGTCGGACAGGTCGGGGCACGTCGACGCTCCCGCCGCACGGTTGACGATGTAGCCTGCCATGGTCGCGAGCTCCGGACCGTGGTCCTCCTCGCTCTCCACGATCTCGTGCATCAGGCGGCTCTCGGAGTCGAGACCGAGCTGCTCCAGAGCGGCGGGGAACTCCCCCCCGGGACGGGTCGAGGCGCAGAATTTCTGGATCTGGTGGAACAGGGCGCCGATCACCTCCGGTTGCGGAGCGACCTGTGCCCAGTGCTCGAAGACGGGGTGTTGGAAGCAGCGATGGGAGCGGACAAGGGCGAGAAGGTCGTCTATGGATCGCATGGGGGTGTTTCGGAGCCGACGGGGAGGGCAGTGACTTTCAATGCCAAGTGGGAGCTGAGACCAACTCCAGTGAGCCGTGGCGACCGTTTACGAGATCAGAACGCCCCGCTCGCGGGGGACCCGCCCGGCCCATGTTCGAGCAGTTTTGGGGTGCCCCACCTGCCTGCGCTTACCCGCTCGAGACAGTCCGACTCGGCCCTCCGAACGCGCGCGGCCCCCGTCGCCCACAGGGGGCGACGGGGGCCGATGCAACCGGAGTCAGCGGCGCGGCGCGGGATCAGGCCTCGCGCTGGATCTCGATCACGCGCGAGCGCGCGGCCTGGGCCTTGGGCACGGTGATGTAGAGCACGCCCTGCTCGTGGCGCGCGACGACGCTGTCGCCGTCCACCTGCAGCGGGAACTCGAGCACGCGCCGGAAGGCACCGAATCCGGCCTCCCGGTGCAGAACTTGATCGGGCTGCTCGTCGAAGGCGCGCGGCTTCTCGCCGGCGATGGTGAGGGTGCGACCGTCGAGCTTGAGTTCGATCGCGTCGGCGGGCACGCCGGGAACTTCGGCGCGCACTTGGTAGGCGTCGGTCAACTCCGCGACGTCGACGCGCACGAGGGAACGCCCCTCGCCGCCACCGCTGAAGTTGCCGCCTTCGAAGAAGCGCTCGAAGAGTCGGTCGAGGTCAGCGCGGGCGGGGCCGAAGCCGGTGACAGGGATGAGGTGCTTCATGTGGGTCGTGACTCCTGATGTCGTCGGTGCGCGCCGCAGGTCTCCGGCGTGCGGCGCGCGGAGGTCATGGTCGGGCGGCCCCCAGGTCGCCCGGTCCGTGCCGGTGCATCCCAGGAAGCAAGGGCCGTGCCAAGGGCGGACCCCGGCCTGAGAGGGCGCCACACCGACACGGGCCTGCCCGGAGACCCTCCACCGGACCCATCACTGCCAAAACGACGCGCCGATGCGGCAGAAAGCTGTCAATCCGGCCAGGTGGCTCGGCGCACCCTGCCAAGGCGGCGGGCGGGCATCTCGGGACCCCGAGTCGCCCTGGATGGGTCGCGAAGGGGCTTCGGGTTGGGCCGAGGGTCGCTCCGGGCCACCGAGCGCGGCGCCCCGACCGTTCCAACGGCAACCCCGCCACAAGGCACCGGGCCTGTTCGGCCAAGCTCGTTATCGTCGTCGCCCCACCGATGCAGATCCAAGCTCGTCATGCCGGCCGCGCGCTGGCCGTCCTCGCCCTACTCCTCGGGTCCTGCGCCTCCCCCGGCGATCCGATCGAGGCTCTGACCATCGCCCCCGGGGCCGAGCGGGGCTCCACGGTGGCCGTCGACCCGGCCTTCGTGAACGGGCCCCTGGTCTACCTGACCAGCGCCATCGACGACGACGAGATCGCCGAGTTGACCGCGGGCCGCGAGGACCGGATCGAGATCATCGGCGAGCAGACGCGCGAGTCGGTGCTGCGCTACGCCGGTCGCGCCCACGGCATCGACGCCCACCTGCTCAGCGAAGAGTTCCTGGCTGCCGCGCCGAACCTGGCCTGGGTGCAGAGCTACAGCGCCGGGGTCGAGCGCTACATCGAGCTGGACGGCCTGACGAGCCGCCCGGAGGTCGTCCTGACCAACGCCAAGGGCGTGCACGGTCCGGTGATCGCGGAGCACGTGTTCGCCATGCTGCTGGCCCAGTTGCGCGGGCTCTACGCCTACGCCGAGGCCCAGGTGCGCGAGAACTGGGACCGCGACGCCGCGCCGGAGACGGCCTCGCTGGCCGGTCGCACGATGCTCGTCGCCGGCATGGGCGGCATCGGCAGCCAGGTGGCCCAGCGCGCCCACGCCTTCGACATGCGCGTGCTCGCCACCGTCCGCACCGAGCGGCCGGCGCCGGACTACGTGGACGTGCTGGCCACCGGCGACCGACTCGACGAACTCCTGGCCCAGACCGACGTGCTGGTGATCTGCCTGCCCCTGACCGACGAGACGCGCGGGATGTTCGACGCCCGGCGCCTGAACCTGCTGCGCCCCGGGGCCTTCGTCGTCAACATCGCGCGCGGACCGATCCTCGACACCGATGCCCTGCTTGCGGCCCTCGACAGTGGGCACCTGGCCGGTGCCTGCCTGGACGTGACCGACCCCGAGCCCCTGCCGCCGGGGCACGAGCTGTGGTGGCACGAGGGCGTGACGATCACCCCGCACGTGGCGGGCCGCGCCGAGCTCACGGTCGAACGCCGCGACGTGCTCGTGCGCGAGAACATGGAGCGCTTCATCGCGGGCGAGCCGCTCTTGAACGTGGTCGACCGCGAGCTGGGTTACTGAGCCCGGTTGGCGATCAAGTCGTCGCGCCACTCTCGGCGCAGGTCGTCGATGAAGCGGCCGACGGTGAGCTCGAAGCGCTCGGGGTCCCGGCCGAACAGGTCGACGTGGGCGCGGCCCTCGAAGACCGCGACGCCGCGGCAGTCGGCGACCCGCTCGGCGATGCGGCGCACCCCCGCCACGGGGGCTCGGCGATCGTCGCCGCCGACCAGGAAGAGCGTGGGCGCGAGGACATCGCCCGCGCCGACCAGGGGGCTGCGTCGATCGGGGTCGCCTCCCAAGAGCCACCCCTCGTGGACCAGCAACAGTTCCGCCGCCAGGGGACCGACCAGGGGCAGGAGGTTCGCTCCGCGGTCGCGCACCGCCGAGCCCAGGTCCGTGAAGGCCGCCTCGAGCACCAGGCCGTCGACGTCGAGCCGGCCGCCGGCCACCAGGGCCGCGCCCGCGCCCAGGGACCAACCGTCCACGACGATCGGCGTCGCGGGCCACAGGGTTCGGGCCCGGTCGACCGCCGCGATCAGGTCGCCGGACTCGTCATCGCCGAAGGTCAGGCGCGTGGCGTCGCTGGCGCCGTGGCCGCGAAAATCGAACAGGAGCACGGCCGCTCCCCGGCGGCGGAACCAATCGGCGCGGCCGAGCATGGCCCTGCGATCGGCTCCCAGGGGATGGGCCAGGACGGCGACGAACTCGGGCTCGGGTGACCGCGCCTCGGGCTGTGCGGAGCGCCAGCCTGACAGGCGCGTGCCGCGGGCCCCGTCGAAGTTCAGCTCGACCAGGCCGGAGCCCTCGGGGGCCTTCCCCACCGGCCGATTGCGCGGTGCGCCGGCCTCGGCCGCGACGAAGGCGCTGCCCGCCGCGAGCAGGGCGATGCCGGCGAGGGTCCAGACGACGGCACGCAGGATCGAGCCGGAGCGGTTGGAGTCGAGCTGGGGTCTGAAGCGCATGGGAATCGAGCGGGGAACGGACAGGAGACTCCCCGCACCCGGGCTGATACGCGGCGGGGTCGCAATCCGCTCCGCCGGGCCCGCGCCGGACCGCGGACCTAGACTCTCGCCATGCGCCTCCCCTCCGCTGCCTCGCATGTCGCCGTTCTGCATGTCGCCGTGCCCCTCGCGTTCCTGCTGTTCTCGCCCGCTGGCGCCGCCGCCCAGGAGTCGACGCCCGCAGAGCTTGCCGCCGAAGCTCCCGACCCCGATCAGGCCCCGATCAACGTCCTGTTGATCTACGCCGACGACCAGCGGGCCGACACGATCGGCGCCCTGGGCAACGACGGGATCCGCACCCCGCACCTGGACTCACTCGTGGAACGGGGCACGGCGTTCGAGCGAACCTATTGCCTGGGCGGACCCCACGGCGCGGTCTGCATTCCGAGCCGGGCGATGCTGATGACCGGCCGGGCCTGGTTCGAGCTCGACCTGGGCGAGTTCGACGGTCGCACGACCCTGCCCGAGCACATGGCCGCCGCCGGCTACCGGACCTTCATGACCGGCAAGTGGCACAACGGTCATGCCGCTCTGCGGCGCGCCTTTCCCCAGGCGCGGGCCGTCATGCGCGCGGGGATGAGTAACCACTTCCAGGTGCCGCTGGTAGATGTGGAGGGCGGCGAGTTCCAGAACGTGCGCCAGGGCGAGGGCCACTCCAGCGAGATCTTCGCCGACCAAGCGGTGGCCTTCCTGGAGCGCGCCGCGGAGGGCGAGGCGCCGTTCTTCTGCTACGTGGCGTTCACCGCGCCCCACGACCCGCGCGACGCGCCCATCGCGTGGCGCGAGCGCATGGCCGGACGGCGGCCGCCCCTGCCGGCGAACTTCATGCCCCAACACCCCTTCGACAACTCGCAGCTCACCACCCGCGACGAGATGCTCGGGCCCTGGCCGCGGACGGAGGAGCTGGTGCGCGAGCAGCTCGCGGAGTACTACGCATTGATCGAGCACCTGGACTCGCAGGTCGGGCGCGTGCTGGCGGCGCTCGAGGCCAGCGGACGCGCGGATCGCACCCTGGTCGTGTACGCCGCCGACCACGGCCTGGCCATGGGCAGCCACGGCCTGCTCGGCAAGCAGAGCGTGTACGAGCATTCGATGCGCGCGCCGCTGATCCTCGCCGGACCGGGGATTCCGCACGGGCGCACGAACTCCTTGGCCTACCTGCACGACATCTACGCGACCGTGCTCGCGACGGCGGGGCTCGAGGCGGAGGGGGACACGCATTCGAGGGACCTGCATCCGCTCTTGGGCGAGGACGCACCTGTCGGCCGCGAGGTCGTGCTCACCTCGCAACACCACATGCGCGCGATCACCGACGGCCGTTGGAAGCTGATCCGCTATCCCGATATCGATCGGACGCAACTGTTCGACCTCGAGTCGGACCCGGCGGAGCTGCACGACCTGGGGAGCGACCCCGACCAGTCCGAACGCATCGCCGCGCTGCGCAAGCAACTGCTCGCCCAACAGACCCTGCTCGGCGACCACCAACCCTGGACCTCGCCCGAGCAGCACCCGGCGGAGATCGACCTCACTGGCCATGAGCGCGTGATCGACCCCTGGCAGCCGCAGTGGATCCGGGAGAAGTACTTCGGCGAGGGTCGCTAGGCCCGAGGCGAGCGGCGGGTGCGTCCGCCTTGGCGCCGCGCCCATCGCGTCGCGTCGGAAGAATTCCTCCAACGGACCGGCGGACCGCGGCAAGGAGTAGGTGACGGCATGGCACTCCCCACCTCCATCCCCCATCCCGAGGCGCTCCTCGCGGAGCGCGACTGGCTGCTTGCCCTGGCGCGCAGCCTTGTGCGCGACGAGTCGGCGGCGGACGACCTGGCCCAGCAAACCCTGTTGGCGGCGCTCGAGAAGCCGCCGACCCCGGATCGGCCGCTGCGGCCGTGGCTCGCGGGGGTGACGCGACGGCTCTGGGCTCAGACCAAGCGGGGCCAGGGGCGGCGCGCGGCGCGGGAACGGGCCGCAGCGCCCACAGACGAGCTGCCGGCGACGGCCGATCTGGTCGAGCGGGTGGACACCCAGCGTCTGGTCGCCGGCGCGGTGTTGGAGCTGGACGAGCCGTACCGCACCACCCTGCTCCTGCGCTACTACGAAGGGCGCTCGGCGGCGGAGATCGCGCTGCACGAGGAGATTCGCGAGGCGACCGTGCGTTGGCGGTTGATGGAGGCGCGCGAGCGGTTGCGGAAGCGGCTCGACCAGGAACATGGGGGCGACCGTAGCGCGTGGATCGCGAGCGTGGGAGCGCTCGCGAGGCAGGCGCCGTCGACCCAGATTGCGGCGGGAGCTCTCGCCGCCTTGCTCGGATTTCTGATGGCCAATACGACGGCGAAACTCGTGCTCGGCGGGGTCGCCGTGCTCGCCCTGGGCCTTGCGGTCCTTTCCCAGAGCTCCTATTCGGGCGCCAATCTCGGCCAGCGCGGAAGGGCGGCGGAACCGACGGCGGACTTGCAGGCCGTCGGCGACGCCGCTCCCCCGGCGGCTCGCGAGGCCTTGGCTGTTGCCGCCGGCACCGCTCGATCCGCCATTGCCACGGACGACTCGCCCGCGGCCGCCAACGACGGTCCCGCCGTCGCCGCCCGCTTGGTCGACCGCGAAGGGCGAGGCGTGTCCGGGGTGGAGCTTCGCTTCGAGGCCCCCTACGACGAAGTCCGCGGGACCAGCGACGCTGGCGGCTACCTGCGGATCGACCTTGGCGCCGCGCCCCTCCTGCCCGACGGGCCCCGGTCGATCGCCGCCCACACCGACCACGACGCTTGGGCGCGCGAGTCGCTGCAGATCGTCTGTCCGGTCACGGCGACGGTGCAACTGGGTGAGATCACCCTCGAGCCCGGCGGAGCGCTGGGCGGGATCGTGACCGATGGGAACGGCCTGCCGATCGCCGGGGCCACGGTGCGCCCGGCGGAGGTGGAGTTGACCGCGCGAGAACTCGAGTTGGGCCGCCTCTACGGCTTCCGCGCCCCGACGTCCCTCACCGACCGGGAGACCGCGACCGCCGTCGACGGTTCCTTCGCGCTGCGCGGCCTGCCTGCCGGCATGCGGCGGGTGTCCGCCGACGCCAGCGGCTTCCTCGGAGCGGTCTCGGAGCTGTTCGAGGTTGGACCCGCCCGCGGCCCTGCGCGAGTGACGATCGAGCTCGCGCGCCCGGCCCCCTGGCAGACCATCCGGGGCCGCGTGGTCGACGCCGACGGTCTGCCGGTGGCTGATGCGCTCTTGACGCACGGAGCCGAGGGCATGGCCGTCCACACGCGGCAGCGCGCGCGGACCGACGACAGCGGCGCCTTCGAGCTGCGCCTGGACCACGAGGCGCCGTGGACCATCGAGGCCTCCCTGCCCGGCGGTCACGATCGACCCACGGTCCTCGCCGGCGTCGAGCCCGGGAGTGACGACGTGGTCCTGGTCCTCGGCCAGGAGCGCTGGATCGAGATCACGCCGGTGGTCGGCGAGGTCCCGATGGAGCGCCAGGTGGACGTGCGCCTGATCGCGGACGACGACGGTGAGCGCCTCATCTCAGGCATGACTCCCGCGGCGCGCCTGGCGCCGGTCTCCGGTTCGGGCGCAACGGAGTTGGAGGTCGACCTCGATTCGACCGCTCCGCCGCAGGTCGCGCGCCTGGCCCTGCCCGACGAGCCCTTTCGCGTCGTGGTGTCGGCCCAGGGCTTCGAAGACGGCATCGCGGGGCCCTTCGATCCGTCCACCGCGCCCAGCGCCCTGACGGTCGCCTTGGGCCCTCGAACGGCGCGCACCCTGGGCGGTCAGGTCACCGCCGGTGGCGAGCCCCTCGAGGACGCCATGGTCTTCCTCGTCGCGGCGCCCAGGTCCGACGATCCCTGGCTGCGCGCCACCGACGCCGAGGGTGGGGCGCTGGACTTGATCCACCGCTTCGGCATCCCCTTCAGCAGCCTGAGGTCGACCGACGCCCAGGGGTGCATGGCGCTGCAGTTCGAGCGATCCGGCGACTACATCGTGGTGGTGACCCACACGCCACGGGAAGGTGATCGGGTCTGGGCCGCCCTGACCCACGGTCCCCTCGCCCTCGACCCGTCGTCTCCCGACGAACCCCGCGAGCTACAGCTCGAGCTGAGCCACGGCGGCGCTATCGAGGGCGTGGTCCTGACAGCCGAGGGCCGCGATCCGGCCGGCATCACCGTCGGCGCTACGATGGGCAACGGCCTCGTGTTCGACGCGGTCACTGACGAGCAGGGCCACTACCGAATCGAGGCCCTGGCGCCCGGACCTTGGCAAGTCGCGCGATCGAGCGGGGCGACCTACGCGGGGCTGGGCGGCCCGGGCACCCGCCCGACCGAGAACGGCGGCGAGCTGCCCTTCGACTGCATCGTCGTCGAGGGCCAGACCACCGGCTTCGACCTCGACCTCAGCGCGCCCGGGGTCGAGTGCACCATCGCCGCACGGCTGGTGGTCGACGGCGAGCCCGCTGCAGACTGGTCGGTCTCCCTCAAGCACGCCGACAGCGCCAACATCTTTGCCAACCAGTCGGCGACCACCGACGCGGACGGGCACTTCGAACTCACCACCCGCGAAGCCGGGCCCCACGTGGTCGGACTCACCGCGGTTCATCGGGGCACCCTGGTTTCGCTGAACGCTCGCGTGGAGCTCAGCCCTGGCCGCACCGAGCTCGCCTGGGAACTCGCGACAGCCCCGCTGAACGGCCGCCGCACCGACGACCCGGCCAACTGGGGCGAGTACCTCTTCCACTACAGCGAGCCCGCCCCCGACGTCTGGACCCTGGCGGCCTTCCGCCCCGACGGCGAAGGCGCGATCCACCTCGAAGCCGTCCCCGTCGGCCCCGGACGAATCCTGCGCCGCGGTGACCGAGCCTTCGAGCATCCATCCACCTGGACGACACTGCGCGAAGTCGACGTCCGTTCAGGCGATGGAGCCGCCTTCGAGGTCCCCTGACCGAACCGAGGGCCGCACACCGCGATTGCCATTGCGAAACTTTGCTCTTGTTGCACCACGCTCGCTCGGTGTGCGGCCCCACCTGATACAGAGACGGCGATTCGGTCCGGCACTACCTACCGAAATCGCTCTGCAAGGCGTGCGACGCCGCATCCACCCCTGGATGAAGCAAATCACTCCACGAGGCGAGAAGAAGTTCTCAAGCTCCGCCAGTCGAGTTCCGACGAATCCGAGATGAACGACCTCGGCCGCGTCCAAGCAACCCAGAAGAGTGGTTCAGAAGCCTTCAGGGATGGACAGGGCTCTAGGGACTTCGCTCTCCGCGACTTCTGGGCCTGGAACCAATCAGACCTGCTGTCGAACTTGTGTAGAGCAGCGTTCGCCGAGTTCATCGTCGCGCGCGCTCTATCCGCGGACACCTCGACCGTTCGCGACGAGTGGGGCACCTACGACTTGAGAGCGGCCTCGGGCCTCAAGGTCGAGGTCAAGACCTCGGGCTTCTTGCAGTCCTGGCATCAGAACTCCCTGAGCGAGCCTAGCTTCTCAATTCGCCCCGCAAGAGCCTGGCATCCGGACAAAAACACATTCGGTTCCGATGTCCGACGCCACGCCGACGTCTACGTCTTCGCGCTACTCGCACACAAGGACAAGGCAACCGTCGACCCCATGGATTTGAGCCAATGGAGGTTCTACGTCGTCTCGACGGCGACATTGAACTCTGCGAAGCCCAAGGCCAAGACGCTCTCCCTGAGTGCCCTCGAAGGGCTCGCTGGACCCGTCAGCTTCGATGAGGTCGCCAGCGCAGTCGAAGCGAGCATTGCCCGACGGGCAGCTTAGAGCCCAATCCGCATATCTGAGGCCGCTCGGCGTCCGATCACGAGCGGTCGGAGGCTGGCGCTCGCCCGCAGCCGGCTCGCTGCAAACCTGCAGGTGTCGGATGGCTTCCGATTCGACCTGAATTGGAAGGCTCCCACCCGTGGACCAGCGCTGGGCTGTCACCGCGACATCGAGCTCGCCGAAACCTGGAGTCAACCGCATCGCGGGAGGGCCAGTGTCACCGAGACGTAACGGCTCGAAGGCACCCACCTTCGACCTGTTACCGTCCGCTGGTGCCGCTGACCTCAATCCTGATTGCCCTAGCCCCGAGCCTCTGGTCCCCGCTGGCGCAAGGCGCGCCGGACGTCGATCAGAACCGGACGGAGTTCGGGAGAGACCTCGCCGTCTTGACCGGACCCACGACTGACGCCGACTGCGTCATCGCCGTCAGCCAACCTTGCTACGGATACTCCGAGGGGCTGTACGACCAGCTCGACAGGGTGCATGGCTTCGGAGTCGACGGGCAGTTGCGCTGGACGTGGAGGGCTGACGATCACTACGACCCCCGGGACGCCGACTACGCCTACGGCGGCGTCAGGGGCATGCGTCGTCTGAGCGACCGTGATGGAGACGGGTGGGACGACCTCCTGGTCGTCAACGGCATGTGGAACCTGATCGGGGTCAATGTCGTGAGCGGCGCAACGGGCGAGCCAATCGCCGGCGGTTACATCGTGGATGCGTTCCCGTCCGGCCGAGGACTGACCCTGATCGATGGGCGGGGACCTCGAGGCGACCTGTTCGGGATCGCACACGAATGGAACGAAGAGCACCGGCACTCGCGGTTCACGGCGCTGTCGATCGGCCCGCGAGAGATCTTGGGCAAGCGGTATGAGAATCAAGTCGTCCGCACTCCACTCGCGGACGCGCTGCCGTGGGAGCGAGTCGTCGGCGCGCACTGGCTCGGCGAGACCCTGTGCCTGATGACGCGCGTCGAGCAACTGGTCGTCGTTCGGCGCTACAGCTCGGATCTCGCACTCGTCGACGAAGCCCGACTCGCGTTGCCGAACTTCGAGCGGCAGGCCGACCTGAGGCTCGTCGATCGGAGCCTGACCGTTGTCGTCGACGGCAAGGAGGCAGTGCTCGCGTTCCTCGAGCGGCGATTCACGGATGGAGACAACTCAGTTCAACACGAGGTCGAGATCGCCCTGATTGCCCTCGACGGAACCTTCAAGGCTTCCAACGCGCGCACGGGCTGGGACGGGCCCGTCGGGGCGATTCACACCGACGAAGGGAGATTGGTCGTGGGCCTCCCCGAGGCCGGGAGGCTGGTAGAGCTCGAGCTGGCGCGCGACCGAATTCGCTCACGCCCGATCGCAGTCGGAACCTACCTGGGTACCGCGATCGAGGAGGCGCCGGACGCGCTGCGCGCCGTTCGACCGGAGCTCTTCGACCAAGGCTCGTTGCTCGTCGGCGAGCCGACCCCGTGTGGAGGGGCGTGGGGAGTCCCGCGCGTCCTGATCTACCCGCCGGGATTCGACGGTGAGCCGAGCTGCTTCCTGCGGGCCACGACCGACGGCACCGGCATCGTCTCGCCGCTCAACGAACGCTAGTGTCCTGGTGCCCGTACGGGCAGCAGTGCCCTCAGTTCACCTGCCGCTCCCGCCCCTCCCAATAGGGCGTGCGCAGCTGCGCCTTCTTGATCTTGCCGCTGGGGGTGCGCGGGAGCGCGTCGATCCAGTCCACGGTCTTGGGGACCTTGAAGTCGGCCAGGCTCGCGCGGGCGTGGGCGAGGAGCGCCCGCGCGCGCAGGTCCGAGCCCTCGCGCCGCACCACGATCGCCTTGACGGCTTCGCCCCAGCGCTCGTCGGGGACGCCGATCACCGCGGCCTCGACCACGTCGGGGTGGGCGCACAGGACGCTCTCGATCTCGGCCGGGTACACGTTCTCGCCGGCGTAGATGATCATGTCCTTGACGCGGTCGTGGACGAAGACGAAGCCCTGCTCGTCCAGGTAGCCCGCGTCGCCGGTGTAGACCCAACCGTCGCGCAGCGTCGCCTCCGTGGCCTCGGGGCGGTTCCAGTAGCCGAGCATGTTGGCCGGCGAATGGACGCGGATCTCGCCCACCTCGCGGGGCGGCAGCGCGCGCCCCTCGCGGTCGATGATCTCGACCCGCACGCCCGGATAGGGCCGGCCGGCCGCCTTCAAGCGCTCGCCGCTGGGATCCAGGTGGTCCGCGTGGCGCAGGCACACCGCCGTGTTGCCCGTCTCCGTCAGGCCGTAGATCTGCGCGAACTCGCAGCCGAAGGTGTCCATGGCCCGCTCGAGCAGCGTCCTGGGGATCGGTGATCCGCCGTAGACGATCGCCTCGAGCGACGACCAGTCCGCACTCGCCGCCGCCGGCTCCGCCAGCACCATCTGCATCATCGCGGGGACCATGCAGACCTTGGTCACGCGGTGGCGTTGGACCTGGTCGATCACCTGCCCCGGGTTGAACGCGCGCAGGATCACGCCCGTCGCTCCCGCATTCAGCCCGGTCATGGCCCACCACAGCCCGCCGATGTGGAAGGACGGGATGTTCAGCAGACTCACGTCGTCGCCGCGCCAGCCGATCCAACCATCGCCAGCGGCGGCCATGGCGTCGACGACCGCGAAGAAGCTGCGGTTCGCGAGCACCACGCCCTTGGGCAGGCCCGTCGTGCCGCTCGTGTACATCTGCACCACCGGGTCGTCGGCGCTCTGTGTCAGGCACGGATCGATCGCCGGCGCCGCGTCGCGCCAGGCCGCATAGGCCGTCAAACCCTCGACCGCCCCTTCCAGGACCACGACCGTCGCCAGGCCCTCCAGATCGCCGATCGCCGCAGCGACCTTCGAGTAGAACTCCGCGTCCACGAACAGCACCCGCGCGCCCGAGTCCTCGAGGATGAAACGGATCTCCGGCGGGGCCAGGCGCCAGTTGATCCCCAAGGAGACCACCCCCGCTTTGGCGCAGCCCCCGATCACCTCGTAGACGTGGTCGCTGTCCCCGGCCAGGACTGCCGCCCGCGCCCCGGGCTCGCAACCTGCGGCCGCCAGGGCCTGGGCCACGCGATTGGTGAGTTCGTCGAGCGAGGAATAGGAGGTACGTCGCTCACCGAAGACGAAAGCCGTCCGGTCCCTGCACGCATGGGCCTGTCGGCGTAGGGTTTCGGCGAGGATCTGCCCTCCACCCCCACCGGCTGAACGGGGCGTCGATTGCGATTGCGTATGCATTGCGTTCCGATCGCGGAGGGGGCGGGCTGACGCCCCAAGGATCGAGAAGGTTCCACTATAGTCGGATCTGTCGCGGTGCTCCCCCCATCGCGGCCATGCGCCGGGGACCAATCAGGGCGCCGGCGCCCGGAACCGACCATGGCCAATCCTTCTGGACGATCCACATTGCAAGACCAAGCCACCGGCGCGCCGCCCAACCTGCATCTCCCGGCTGGCGCCGAGTTCCATCCGCCCGCGGCCGGCGCCATCGGGGCCGAGTTCCACGGGCTCGACCCACGCCAGGTGGACGGGACCCTCGCCGCGCGGATCCGCGACCTGGTCTGGGACCACAAGCTGGTCGTCTTCCGCGGCGTCGACCTGAGCGAGCCGGAGTACATCGCCTTCGCCCGCGCCCTCGGCGAGCCGCAGGTCTATTTCCAGCCCAACTACCACCACCCGCGGCACCCGGAGATCTTCGTCTCCTCCAACGTGCCCATGGACGGCCGCAAGGTCGGCGTGGCCAACACCGGGGCCTACTGGCACACCGACTACCAGTTCTTCCCCGAGCCGCTGCCGATGACCATGGTGCGGCCGATCGAGATCCCCTCGGGCAGTCGCGGCACGTCCTACGTCGACATGCAGCGCGCCCTGGAGGAGCTGCCGCCGGACCTGCGCGAGTTCGTGCTCGGCGCGCGGGCGATCCACGAGGCCAAGTGGCGCTACAAGATCCAGCCCAGCGACGTCGACAAGTCGATAACGCAGATCCTGGAGGAATTCGGCGCGGAGACGCCCACGGTCAGCCATCCGGCGGTCATCACCCATCCGGTAAACGGCCGCAGGTGCCTCTACGTCAGCCGCGGCTTCACGGTGGGCTTCGAGGGCCTGTCGATCGAGGCCGGGCGCCAGCGCCTGGACGCGATCCTCGAGCACGTGGAACGCGCCGACCTGGTGCACACCCACCTGTGGACCAAGGGCGACCTGCTCCTGTGGGACAACCGCCAGGTGATCCACCGCGCCGGCGGGGGCGCGAGCGGCGAGGCCAGCGTCAGCTACCGCATCGGCGTCTACGACGGCAGGCCCTTCTACGCCGACGAGCCGCGCGGGAGGCTCGTGTGAGCGCCGGGCCGCGATCGATCGGGGTCACCGACGAGCTCCTGGCCAGGGTGCTCACGCCCTACAGGGACAACTGTCGCTATCTGAAGTCGGCGGTGGTCGAACTGCCCGGCCACGCCCGCGCTGGCGATCCCCAGGCGGTGATCTACGGGCGCCTCGCCATCGGCGAGTCCTGCTACATCCAGGACACCGGCCACTTCAACTCGGTGGAGTTCAACCTCTGCTACAACCAACTGGTCTACGCCCTGATGGCCCAGGTGGTCGTCGGCGGGCTGCTGCCGGCCTTCGAGTCGTGGACCCTGGACGAGTACCTCGCGCGGCAACTGCCCGACGTGTTGATCCACGACTTCTCGAGCAAGTTCCACCGCCCCATGGCCACGGGCGACTTCGAGGGCACGGTCGAGATCGTCGACGCGGTGCAGCGCAGCCGCTTCCTGCTCGTGCACACGCGCTGCTCCTTCCGCGACGATGCGGGCGGCCACTCCCACGGGGACGTGTCGCTGGCGATCGTCGACCGCGCCGCGGGCACGGCCTCTCGGGAGCGCCGGGCCGCGGCCGCACCGGACGTCTCCCATAGCTAGGTAGCGGAACTTGGGCAGCCAATCCCAGGGGGCGCGCCGGGACGACCGGTTCCTCGACACGCTGGCGCGGGCGCCGCGGGTGGACCGCCGTCGGCGCTTGACCGATTGGCTCTGCGCGGAGCTGGTGACGTTCCTCGAGTTCGAGGCCGACGAGCGCATCGAGCCCGACGAGACCTTCCCGGACCTCGGCTTCGACTCCCTGCGCGCGGTCGACTTCAAGCTGTGGATCGAGGCGCGGCTGGACTGCCGGCTCGAGTCGACGCTGCTGTTCGACTGCCCCACGCCGGCGGCGCTGGTCGACTACTTGGCGCTGGTGCTGCGAGTGGACGTGGATCTGCCGCCCGCCGACGCGACCGACGACGAGGCGCGCGAGCGGCCCGGCGACCTCGCCGAGCTGGATCACGACCAGCTGCTCGACCTGGCCCGACGCCAGGCCGAGCTGCTGCGCGCCCGCGACGCCGCCGACCACGAGCCGATCGCCATCGTCGGCATGGCCTGCCGCTTCCCCGGCGGCGCCGACAGCCCGGCGGCCTACTGGGCGCTTCAGACCGAGGGTCGCGACGCCATCGGCGAGGTCCCGCCCGAGCGCTGGGCGGTGGACGAGTTCTTCGACCCCGACCCCGATGTGCCCGGGCGCATGTACACGCGCTGGGGCGGTTGGATCGACGGGCTCGACCGCTTCGACGCCGCCTTCTTCGGCATCTCGCCGCGCGAGGCCGAGCAGCTCGACCCCCAGCAGCGGATCCTGCTCGAGGTCGCCTGGGAGGCGCTCGAGCACGCCGGCATCGCGGCCGACTCCCTGGCCGGCACGGACACCGGCGTGTTCATCGGCAACCGCGGTGCCGACTACTACCAGGGCCAGACCGACTGGAACCCCGAGGACGCCGGCTCCTACTACGCCACCGGCAACTCGGCCTCGACCCTCGCGGGGCGCGTTAGCTACACCCTCGGGCTGACCGGTCCGTGCTTCGCCCTGGACACGGCCTGCTCGTCGTCCTTGGTAGCGCTGCACCAGGCCGTGCGGAGTCTGCGCGCCGGCGAGAGCGGCGCGGCGCTCGTCGGCGGGGTCAACGCGGTCCTCGACCCCTTCGGCACGATCTCGATCTGCAAGGCGCAGATGCTGTCGGCCGACGGGCGCTGCAAGACCTTCGACGCTGCCGCTGACGGTTATGTCCGCAGCGAGGGCTGCGGCGTGATCGTCCTGAAGACCCTCTCCCGCGCGCGCGCCGACGGCGACCGCATCCTGGCCCTGGTGCGCGGAACGGCCATCGACCAGGACGGGGCCAGCGGCGGCTTGACCGTGCCCAGTCGCCCGGGCCAGGCGCGAGTGCTACGCGCGGCCCTGGCCGATGCACGCGTCGCGCCGGGCGAGGTCGACTACGTGGAAGCCCACGGCACCGGCACGTCTCTCGGCGATCCGATCGAGGTCGCCGCGCTGGACGACGTGTTCGCGGCCGGGCGCGAGGGGCCGCTCTTGGTGGGTTCGGTCAAGACCAACATCGGCCACTGCGAGCCGGCCGCGGGCATGGCGGGGCTGATCAAGCTCGTGCTCGCCCTCGGGCACGAGCAACTGCCGCGGCACCTGCACCTGGAGCATCCCAACCCGCACATCGACTGGGAGCGCAGCTGTTGCCGCGTGACCACCGAGCCCACCTCCTGGCCCCGCGGGGCGCGGCGGCGGCTGGCGGGGGTGAGCTCCTTCGGCTTCAGCGGCACCAACGCCCACGCGGTGCTCGAAGAAGCGCCGGCGATCGATCCGGGCGCCATCTTGGCGCGGCGGCCCTGCGAGGTGCTGTGCCTGTCCGCGCGCTCGGAGCCCGCCCTGCGCCAGCTCGCGTCGCGGCATCTGGAGGCGATCCGCGCGGGCAACGACCTCGACCTCACGGCCTGGTGTCGCACCGCGGCCACGGGTCGCGAGCACTTCCACTGGCGCGCCGCACTGGTAGTGGAGGACCGCGCGCAACTCGAGCTGCGCCTGGCCGAGCTGGCCGTGGACGGCCCCCATGAAGCCGTCGGTCGCGCCGCCAGCCATCCGCCGCGCGTGGCCTTCCTGTTCACCGGCCAGGGCAGCCAGTACGCCGGCATGGCGCGCGAGCTGCACGCCACCGAGCCCGTCTTCCGCGCGGCCCTCGAGCGCTGCGAAGTCGCCCTCGCACCGCACCTCGACGTGCCCCTGCGCGAAGTTCTGTTCGGCAACCACACCGATCGCCTGGCGCGCACCGACGCCACCCAGCCCGCGCTGTTCGCCGTCGAGGTCGCGTTGGCCGAGCTGTGGCGCTCGGTCGGCGTCGAGCCCACCTGGGTCCTGGGCCACAGCGTCGGCGAGTACGCGGCCGCGGTGGTCGCGGGGGTGATGTCCCTCGAGGCTGCCGCCGCGCTCGTCGCTGCGCGCGGACGCCTGATGGTCGCGCACACCGCGCCCGGCGCGATGGTCGAGGTGTTGGCCGAGCCGGGGGCCCTCGCTGCACACCTGGCCGGCCACGAGACCGACCTCGGCATCGCCGCGATCAACTGCGAGGCGCGCGTGGTCGTCTCGGGCACGCCCGCCGCGATCGAGCGCTTGACGGGTGAGCTCGACGCCGCCGGCCATCGGCACAAGCCCCTCGACGTCAGCCACGCCTTCCACTCGCCGTTGATGGAGCCGATGTTGGCCGCCTTCGCCGAGTGCGCGCGCGGCGTGGAACTGCACGAGCCGCGGGTCGGCTTCCGCTCGTGCCTGGACCCGAGCGACGACCGCCCGGCCCTGACCGACCCGAGCTACTGGGTAAGGCACGTGCGCGAGCCGGTGCGCTTCCACGCGGGCGTCCGCGCCCTGGCTGCCGACGGCGTCGAGATCCTGTTGGAGCTGGGCGCGACGCCGGTGCTGCTGGGCCTCGCGCGGCGCTTCCTCGAGGACGGCGGACAGCGCTTCGTGCCCAGCCTGCGCCAGGGACGCTCCGACGCGCGCACCTTCGCCGAGGCCCTGGCACAGCTGCACGTGGCCGGCGTTCCGATCGATTGGTCCGGGCGTGACCGCGGAGAGCCCGCGCGGCGGGTGGACCTGCCGACCTACCCCTTCCAACGCCAGCGCTTCTGGGTCGCGGCGAACCGCGGAGCGCGCCGCCCTGGCGGTGAGCACCCGCTGCTCGGTCGACGATTGGACCTCGCGACCCTCGACCCCGGGCGGGCCCTGTTCGAGACCGAGCTCGGCGCCGCCCGGCCCGCCTTCATCGCCGACCACCGCGCCGGCGGACGCGTGGTCTTCCCCGGCGCGGGCTACGCGGAGGCGCTGCTCGCCGCGGGCGCGGCCCTGGACGGCGAGGGCCCGCTCTGCCTCGAGGGTCTCGCGATCGAAGCGCCGCTCTTCCTCGGCGACGAGCCGACTGCGGTGCAGGTCGCGGCCGCGCCGAGCGAGGCCGGGCGGCGTCGCGTCGAGTTCTTCGCCCGCGCCAGCCACGCGCCGGGCTGGAAGCGCCACGCCTCGGCGACGGTCGGTCCGCTGGACGCCGCGAACGAGACCGTCGACCTCGACGCCTGGCGCGCCGCCGCCACCGAGGCCGTGGACGTGGCCGGCTACTACGCCAACCTCGACGCCCGCGGCCTGGGCTACGGGCCCGCCTTCCGCCCCATCCGCGAGTTGCACCGCGGCGACGGCCTGTGCGTCGCGCGGGTCAGCGTGGATGGGGCCGGCGAGCGCCGCGCGCGCGCCATGGGCTTGGATCCGGCCCTGCTCGACGGTTGCCTGCAGACGGTCGGGCAACTGACGGACGACGCCGCGGCCGGCGCGCTTTACCTGCCGGTGGGCATCGATCGATTGGAGCTGCACCGGCGCGGTGCGGCCAGCGTCTGGTGCCGCGCTGAACGGGCCGCGGGCGAAGTGGGCGGCACGCACCTGTCGATGGACCTCGACCTCGTCGACGACCACGGCGCCCCCGTGGCGCAGGTGCGCGGCCTGCGACTGGTGCGTACGGATCCCTCCGCTCTCCTCGCACGGGAGGCACCGCTCGAGACCCTCGGTCACGTGCTGCGCTGGCGTTCCCTGCCCGGCTCGCCCGCAGCGGCGGCGCCGCCCGAGCGTTGGCTGTTGGCGGGGGACGGCGCCGGACTCGCGGCCGAGCTGGCGCGACAGTTGAAGGACGCCGGCGCCGCGTGCGAGCGCATCGGCGACGTCGCGGGCCTCGACGTCGAGGCCTGGCGCACGCGCCTCGAGGCGTCGGCGTGCGAGGTGCTGCTGTGCCTGTGGCCCCTGGGCGAGCGCGCCCAGGACGATCTCTGCGCTCCCCTCCTCGCGCCCACCCTGCCCCTGGCGCGGGCCCTCGACGGCCTCGATCGACCGCCGCCGCGCCTGGTCTTCGTGACCCGCGGAGCCGTGGCCGCCGGCCCCGGCGCGGGCCTGCCGGACAACGACGCGGCGACCTTGATCGGCCTCGGCGCGACCTTGGAGCTCGAACAACCCGCTTGGCGCTGCACGCGCCTGGACCTGGACCCGGGCCTCGATCCGCGGCGCGCCCTTGCAGGCGACGCAGCCGTCGACGCCGAGCGGATCCTGTCCGAGCTGCGCTCCGCGGGCGACGAGCGCCAGGTGGCCTGGCGCGGCACCGAGCGCTTCGCCGCGCGCCTGGTCCGCTTCGACGAGGCCGAGCGCGAGGGCCTGCGCCCGCCCCGCGGCGACGCCTGGCGCCTGCGCTCCACCGAGTACGGCGTGCTCGAGCGCATCGAGTGCAAGAGCGCGCCGCGCCGCGCCCCCGGAGCGGGCGAGGTCGAGATCGCCGTGGAGGCCGCAGCCCTCAACTTCAAGGACGTGCTCTTCGCGCTCGGAATGCTGCGCGAGTTCACGGGGCTCGAGCGCGCCCAGGACCAACCCCTGGGGATGGAGTGCGCCGGACGCGTGGTGCGCGTGGGACCGGGCGCGCGGGGCCTAGCGCCGGGCGACGCGGTGCTCGCCAGCGCGCCGGACACCCTGGCCAGCCACGTGGTCGTGCCGGCCAGCGCCGTCGCGCCGCGCCCGGCGGGCTGCACCTTCGCCGAGGCCGCGGGCCTGCCCACGGTCTTCATGACCGCGCTGCATTCGCTCGAGCGCACGGCAAGGCTGCGACGGGGCGAGCGCGTCCTGATCCACGCGGCAGCGGGCGGCGTGGGCCTCGCGGCGATCCAAGTCGCTCGGCGCGCGGGCGCGGAGCTCTTCGCCACCGCCAGCCGCGGCAAGTGGCCGCACCTGCGCGCGCTCGGCGTGGAGCACCTCTTCGACTCGCGCTCGACCGACTACGCGGACGAGCTGCTCGCCGCCACCGGCGGCCGCGGCGTCGAGGTCGTGCTCGACAGCCTCGCCGGCGACCACGTCGAGCCGTCGCTGCGCTGCCTGGCGAAGGGCGGTCGCCTGGTCGAGATCGGCAAGCTCGAGGTCTGGACTCCCGAGCGGGTCGCAGCCAAGCGGCCGGATGTGAGCTACACCCAGTTCGACCTGGCGGATCTCTTCGCCGCCGATCCGGACCTGCAGGCGAGCCTGTTGGCGGACCTGACCCGCGGCTTCGCGGCCGGCGAATTCACCGCCCTCCCCACGCGCACCTTCGCCCCGCGCGACACGGTGGCGGCCTTCCGCGCCCTGGCCCAGGGGCGCTCGATCGGCAAGCTCGCGATCGACCTGGGTGCCGCCGACCGCGACGACGCGCCGCCGGCGGTGCGCGGCGATCGGGCTTACCTGATCAGCGGCGGACTCGGCGCTCTGGGCTTGCACGTGGCGCGGGGTCTGGCACGTCAAGGCGCCGGCGAGCTACTGCTCGTCGGACGGCGCGCGCCCGAAGGCGACGTTTTGCGCGCAGTCGACGACCTGCGGGCAGCCGGCGCGCAAGTAGCGACGGCCGCCTTCGACATCGGTGACGCGACGTCGCTCGACAAGGCCCTCGACGGACTCGCCCTGCCCCTGGGCGGCGCGGTGCACGCGGCCGGCGTGCTCGAGGACGGGCTCCTGACCGGCGCCGATGTGGCGCGCTTCGAACGCGTCCTCGCGCCCAAGCTCCGTGGCGCGCGGACCATCGCGCAGGCCGTCGACCGGCGCGGCGCCGATTGGTTCGTGAGCTTCTCGTCCATGGCGGCGATGGTCGGCTCGCCGGGGCAGTCCGCCTACGCGGCCGCCAACGCCTGGCTCGACGCCCAGTCAGACGCGCGGCGCGCGCGGGGCGCCCACGGCCTGGCGATCGCCTGGGGACCCTGGAGCGGCGGCGGCATGGCCTCGCGCGGGGACGAGCGCCACCGGGCGCAGTTGGAACAGCTCGGCCTGCGCCCGATCTCGCCGGGGATGGGGCTGGCCTTCCTGTTGGCAGCCCTGCGCGTCGGCGAGGCGCGCCTGGGCGCGTTCTCGATCGATTGGCAGCGTTGGTCGGCGCGCTACGCGGGCCAGGCGCCCGGCCTGCTCGACGAGTTGGGCGGAGAGGCCTCCGCGCCGAAGGGCGACGACGACTCCGCGACCCTCGCCGCGATCGAAGCGGCGCCGGCCGAGCAGCGGCTCGAGCTCTTGACCAGCGCCCTGCGCGCGCAACTCGCGCGGGTGCTCGGCTTCGCGTCGCCCGAACAACTCGACGTGCGCGCCCCCTTCGTGGACCTGGGCCTCGATTCCCTGCTCGCGGTCGACCTGCGGCATCGGCTCGAGTCGACCTTCGCCTGCAGCCTCGCCGCCACGCTGATCCTCGACCATCCGGATGTCGCCGCCCTCGCGGCGCACCTGAACGGGATCCTCGACGAGCGGCGCACGGCCGCCGCGGCCGACGACGAAGCGCTGTTGGCCGAGCTGGCCGAACTCTCCGACGAGGAGGTCGCGCGCCTGCTCGCGGAGGAACGCGCCGATGGCTGAGGACGGCGCAGAACGTCCGCAGCTCGACGCCGCGCGGCTGGAGCTCTTGCGCCGCCGCCGCGCCGCGGCGGAGCGAGAGGCCCAGGCGGCGGCGACGATCCCCAAGGCACCGGCGGGTCCCGCGCCCCTCTCCTTCGCCCAGGAGCGCTTCTGGTTCCTGCAGCGACTGGAGCCCGAATCGGCCGAGTACAACGTCGCGGGCGCGGTCCGCCTCGAGGGCGAGCTGGACCGCGGCGCCCTGCGCGCGGCCTTCGACGGGCTGCTCGCGCGCCACGCGGCCCTGCGCACGGGCTTCCCAGCCGAGGGGGGCGTGCCGCGTCAGGTGGTCGCGCCGGATGCCAGCGTGGCGCTCGTCAGCGAGACGGCACACGGTGCGGAGGGAGCCTGGACCGCTGCGCGGCTGCGTGGGTTCGCCCTCGAACCCTTCGACCTCGAACGCCCGCCGCTCCTGCGCGCCCTGCACCTGGAGCTGTCGCCGACCGAGCACCTGGTGGCCGCGGCCATGCACCACATCGCCACCGACGGTTGGTCGGTGCGGATCATCGTGCGCGAGTTGGCCCAGCTCTACGCGCGGGCCCTGGTCGGCGGCGAGGGCCCGCCGCCCCTGCCGGTGACCTACGTGGACTACGCCGCCTGGCAACGGCGGGAGTCCGAGCTCCTGCGCCTGCGCGCCCTCGCCCAGGACTGGCGGCACGCCCTGGCCGATGCGACGACGGGCGCGGAGTTGCCGCTCGATCGCCCGCGACCGGCCCTGGTCGCGCGCGAGGGCGACCATCGGCGGGTGTCGGTCACGCCCGGCGTCGCCGATGGCCTGCGTGGCCTCGCCCGCGCCGAGGGAACGACGCTCTTCGTCGTACTCCTTTCGAGCTTCCAAGTGTTGCTGCATCGCATCTGCCGCCAGGAGGACCTGATCGTCGGCACGCCCTGGGCGGGCCGCGATCGACGCGAGATCGAGGGCGTGGTCGGCGCCTTCGTGAACACCCTGCCCTTGCGATCACGGCATGTGGCGCGAGAGGGCTTCAGCGCCCATCTGGCGCGCACCAAGGCCGTCTTCCGCGACGCCGTGGCCGTGGCAGAGCTGCCCTTCGAGCAGCTCGTCGCCGAGCTGTCGCCCCCGCGCGACCCAGGGCGCACGCCGCTGTTCGACGTCTTCTTCGACATGGGTGTGCCGCGGCCCACTCCGCCGTGGCACGGGCTGCGCGCGACCGAGGTGCCCGTCGAGACCGGTCTGGCCCTGTTCGACCTGTCGCTCGGGGTCGAGGACCTGGGCGAGGGTGGCTTGGCCGGACGCTTCGACTTCAGGACGGCGTTGTTCGAGGGGGCGACCATCGAGCGCATCGGTCGCGCGTGGCTCGAGCTGCTCGCCGCTGCGGTTCGCGAGCCGAGGCGCCCCCTCGAGGAACTGCCGCTCGTCTCCGCCTCCGATCGCCGCGTCCTGCTCGAAGCCGGGCGCGGCCCCCGACTCGACGTCGACTTGCGAGCGACCGTCCACCGCCGGTTCGGCGAGCGTGCGCGCCGAGCCCCGACCGCGACGGCCCTGCGGGAGGGGTCTCGCGTGGTGACCTACGCGGAGCTCGACGCACAGTCCGATCGCCTCGCCGGGCACCTGGTCGCGGCGGGTGTCGAAGCCGACGTGCCCGTGGCGACCTTCCTGCCGCGCTCGATCGACGCGATCGTCGCCGTGCTCGCGATCTGGAAGGCGGGCGGCGCCTACCTGCCCCTGGACCCCGAGGATCCGGTCCAACGCACGGCCCTCTTGCTGGCGGACGCCGACGCGCGGCTGGTCTTGACCCACGCCGACCTGCGCGCGGCCCTGCCGGCAACGTCTGCCGTGGGGGTGGTCCTCGACGACGACGCCACCCTCGCGGAGCTCGCGGCGCGTCCTGATGGGCCCTTGGAGGTCGAGCTCGAGCCGACCTCGATCGCCTACGTGATCTACACCTCGGGCTCCACCGGCCGACCCAAGGGCGTGGCCGTGCCCCACCGC
The DNA here is from genome assembly GCA_007751255.1 of Engelhardtia mirabilis. Taxonomy (GTDB): domain Bacteria; phylum Planctomycetota; class UBA1135; order UBA1135; genus Engelhardtia; species Engelhardtia mirabilis. Next base: position 673,949 of record CP036296.1, on the reverse strand, counting down.
GCCCTGGCCAACCACCTGGCCTCGGGGGCGGTCAACTTCGCCTTCGGTACGGACGATCGCTTCCTGCTGCGGACGCCGTTCACGTTCGACGCGTCCCTGTGGGAGATCGTGCATCCGCTCACGAGCGGCGCCGAGCTGGTGGTCGCGCCGCCGGGCGTGCACCGCGATCCGCGGCGCCTGCTACAGCTCGTGGCTGACTGCGGGATCACGGTGCTGCAGGCGGTGCCGTCGATGCTGCGCTCCTGGCTCGAGGGCGACGGCCTCTCGCGCTGCACCGCCCTGCGCCACCTGATCTGCGCCGGCGAGCGACTCTCGCACGACCTGGCCGAGCGCTTCTTCGAGGTCGCGCCACCCGGCGCCGCCCTCCACAACCTCTACGGTCCCTCCGAGGCCTGCATCGACGCGACCTGGTTCACCTGCGCGCCGGGGGATCGGCGCGGGCGCGGGTCGGTGCCGATCGGCAGGCCACTCCACAACGTCGAGGCCCATGTCGTCGACGGTTCGATGCAGCCGCTGCCGATCGGGATGTCGGGCGAGCTGCTCGTCGGCGGCGCCGGGCTCGCGCGGGGCTACCTCGGCGACCCGCTGCGAACGGCCGAGCGCTTCCTGGACGATCCCCTGGGGAGCGGACGCATGTACCGCACCGGCGACCTGGTGCGGCGGCTCGAGGGCGGCGAGCTGGAGTTCCTCGGGCGCGTGGACCAGCAGGTGAAGATCGCCGGGCAGCGCATCGAGCTGGGCGAGATCGAGGCGGTGCTGGCCCAGCATCCGGGAGTTCGCGAGGCCGCGGTCGACGCGCGGCCGGGGCCGGGCGGGCTGCTGCGGCTGCTGGCCTGGGTGATTCCGGCGCAGGCCGATGGTGCGGAGACCTTGCCGCTGGAGCTGCAGGCCTACCTCGCGGCGCGCCTGCCGCGACACATGTGCCCCGCGGCGATCGGCACGGTGAATGCCATGCCCCTGGCGCCGAGTGAGAAGCTCGATAGGCGGGCCCTGCCGGAGATCGAGGTGACCGCGACTGCGCCGAGCGAGCCGCCCCGCGGAGACCTGGAGCGCCGCATCGCCACCCTCGTCGGCGAGCTGCTCGAGGTCGACGCCGTCGGCCGCGACGACGACTTCTTCGGCCTCGGCGGTCAGTCCCTGCTCGCCGCGCAGCTCGCCGCGCGCCTGCGCGACGAGACCGGCGTCGACGTCGACCTCTTGGCGTTCTTCGAGCGGCCGACCGTGTCGTGGCTGGCGCGGACGATCGAGTGCGGGGCCGCCGGGACCACCGAGACACCGAATGAGCCCCTCGCCGGCGATCCGCCCCTCTCCTTCGCCCAGGAGCGCCTGTGGATCCTCGACCGGCTCGAGCCTGGTTCCACCCACTACAACGTGCTCGGCGGCCTGCGGCTGGAGGGGCCGGTGGACTCCGTCGCCCTGCAGGCCGCGCTGCGCGCGGTTCAAGCGCGCCACTCGGTCTGGCGCACGAGCCTGGTCGAGCGCGATGGGCGCCCGGTTCAAGTGGTCGCTGGTGATGTCGAGTTGGTCGTCGCCCGCGAGGACCTGCGCGGATCGTACGACCCCCGTTCCGCGGCGCACGCGCTCGCAGAGGCAGAGGCGCGGCACCGGTTCGATCTCGCCGCTGGCCCCCTGGTGCGCGCGCAGCTGTGGACGTTGGGAGCGGATCAGCACTGGCTCGTGCTGAATCAGCACCATGCGATCACCGACGGGGCGTCGCTCGGGATCCTGGCCCGGGAGCTGGGCGAGCACTACCGCGCTGCGATCGGCGGCGAGAGCTCGAGTCTGCCCACGTTGCAGACGACCTATGGCGAGCTTGCGGCGCGCCAGCGACGGGCGCTGACCGAGGAACGGCGCGGGGCCCTGTTGCGTGCCGCGCACGAGGAGTTGGACGGGGCTCCGGAGACGGTGGCCCTGCCCACCGATCGTCCGCGTCCGGCGCGCCGCGATCACCGGGGCGAGAGCCTGGAGTTCCGCTTCGAGGCCCAGTTGTCGTCGGCCGTGCGAGCCTTTGCGCGCGCGCGACGGACCACGCCCTTCGCGGTGCTGTTGGGTAGCTTCGCGGCGCTGCTGCACCGCATGATCGGGGAGGGGGACTTCGTGGTCGGCACCGCGGTGGCCAATCGCAACGCGCCGGGCGCCGAGCACCTGTTGGGGTTGTTCGTCAACGCGGTGCCCCTGCGACTGTCGGCCGGGGGTGACCAGGGGCTCGCGGGAGTCGTCGACGGAGCGACCGCCGCCCTGCGCCGCGGCCTGGCCCGCGCCGAGCTACCGTTCGAGCAGCTCGTCGAGGAGCTGGCGCCGGCGCGCGATCCGTCCCGCGCTCCGCTGTTCCAGATCTCCTTCGACACCCTCGGCACCGCGGCGGTGGAGCTCGACTTCGGATCGGTGCGGGCGACGGAGCTCGAGTTCCCGGGGACCCGCGCGAAGCTCGACCTGGCGATCGCCATCGACGAGCGGGGCGAGGACCTCGCCGCGCGGATCGAGTTCGCCACCGACGTCTTCGACCGCGCGACGGTCGAGCGCCTGTGGTCGCACTTCGCGCGGCTCTTGGCGCAGGGCTTGGCGGCGCCGGAGCGGGGGATCGGCGAGTTGAAGTTGCTCGACGAATCGCAGCGGCGCGAGCTGGTCGAGCTGGGCCGCGGCGCCGCCGCGCCCGCGGGCGAGGAGACCTGCGCCCATCGCTTGGTCTTCGGCGGCCAGGCGCGGCCCCGCGCGGTGGTCTGGTCCGGGGGCGCCTGGAGCCTGGCCGAGCTGGAGCAGCGCGCCCGGCGCTGCGCGGCAAGCCTCGCGGCGCGAGGGGTCGGGCCGGGCGCGATCGTGACCCTCGAGTGCGGGGCGACACCGGCGCGCATCGCGGCCTTCCTCGGCGTCTGGCTGTGCGGAGCCGCCTGGTTGGTGCTCGACCCGGCCGATCCGGAGCCCCACCGCGCCCGCCTGGCCGAGCGCGCGGGCGTGCGCCTGCGCCTGGATTCGTTGGGCGTCGACGCGCTCGCAGCGGGCCCCGCGCCCGAAGCCGACCTCGACCGCGGCTCCCCCGAAGCGCCGGCCTACGTGATTGCGACCTCGGGCACCACCGGCGAGCCGAAGTTGGCCGTGATCCCCCACCGCGCCCTCGCGCACCACGCGCGGGCCGCGGCGCAGCTCCACGGGATCGGCGCGGGGGATCGGGTTCTGCACCGGATCCCAGCCGTGTTCGATGCGGCGCTGCTCGAGTGGTTCACGCCCCTGGCCGCCGGAGCGGAGCTGCACCTGGCGGACGAGGCCGAGCGGTCGGACCCCGCGGCCTACCTGCGGCGCGCGGCGCAGGTCGGCGTGACGCTCCTGGTCGGCGTGCCGGCTTGGATCGGGGCGCTGGTCGCCGATCGCGGGCGCATCGCACAGTTGGACGGACTGCGGCGGATCCTGTGCGGCGGCGAGGCCATGCTGGCGGAGCTGCCGCGGCGCGTGGCGGAGCTCGGCCGGCCGATCGAACTGTTCAACCTCTACGGGCCCGCGGAGTGCTGCATCGACGCGGCGTTCCATCGCTGCGAAGCGAGCGAGAGCGGCCCGCCGCCCCTCGGGCGCCCCTTCCCCGGCGCGCACCTGGCGATCATCGACGCGAGGGGCGCGTTGGTTCCACGCGGCGTGGTCGGTGAGTTGGTCGTGGGCGGACGCGGCGTCGGCCTCGGTTATCTCGGCAGCGATGAGTTGACTGCCCAGCGCTTCGAGGTCGACCCGTTCGGCGACGGCGGAGCGCGGCGCTACCGCACCGGCGACCTGGCCCGCTGGCGCGCCGACGGCTCGCTCGAATTCGTGGGGCGCGCGGATCGCGAGGTGAAGGTCCGCGGCCGCCGGGTGGAGCCGGGGGCGATCGAGGCGGCCCTCGGCGAGCTCCCCGGCGTGCGCGAGGCGGCGGTGACCGCGCGGCGGGCGGGCAGCGCGATCCAACTGGTGGCCCACCTGGCCGGGGCGGGCCTGGAGGTCGACCGGCTGCGCGCCGAAGTCGCGAGACGCCTGCCCGAGGCGTGGATCCCCGCCCGCTGGGACCTCGTCGAACGCCTGCCGCGCCTGGTCAGCGGCAAGCTCGATCTGGTGGCCCTCGCCCGGCGCGAAGGCCAGGTGCCGAGCGAGGCCCAGGTCGCCCCGCGCAATGACCTGGAGCGCCGCATCGCCGCGCTGTTCGCCCAAGTCCTCGGCGTCGAGGCCCCCGGGGTGACCGCCGACTTCTTCGACCTGGGCGGCAGCTCCCTGTCCGCCATCGACCTGGCCGTGCGGCTGCGCGACGAGCTGGGCGTGGAGCTGCCCCTGCCGGACTTCATGGCGACACCGACGATCGAGAGCGCGGCGCGCCTGGTCGACGGCGGCGAGAGCGCCGCGAGCGAACCAGTCGGCCCCGCGCGGTTGCGCGCCGAGGCCCGGCTGCCCGAGGAGGTGCGGCCTGCCGAGGGAGGGCTGCGGCCCCATCCCCCGCGCCGGGTCCTCCTGACCGGCGCGACGGGCTTCCTCGGCGCCCACCTGCTGCGGGCCCTCGTCGATGCGGGGGTCGAGCGCGTCGACTGCCTGGTGCGGGCTTCGAGTCCGTCGGACGCTCGCCGTCGCCTCGAGGCCAACCTCGAGCGCTATCGCCTGCGCAGCGCCGAGGTCGACCGCGCCCTGCACCCCCTCGCCGGCGACCTCGCCGCGCGGGGGCTCGGGATCGAGCGCGCCGGTCGCGGCGGTGCTGCCGACGCCGCCAGGTCGCCCGAGACCTCGCGTTCCACAGGCCCCGCCGACAACACCGGCCAAGTCAGTCCCGATCGCCTTCCCGACTCCACCGACCTGGACTCCATCGACGCCATCGTCCACTGCGGCGCAGCGGTGGACTTCGTGCGCGGCTACGACGCCCTGGCACCGATCAACGTCGGCGGGACCCTCGAGGTCCTGCGCCTGGCCTGCCGCACCGGCGCCGCCGTGCACTTCATCTCGACCATCGGCGTCGCCGCCCCCCCGAACCTCGGCCCCGACGCGACGGTGTTCGAAGACGGCGACCTCGAGCAGCTCATCGGCCACACCGAGGGCTACGAGCAGTCCAAGTGGGTCGCCGAGGCCCTGGTGCGCGAGGCCGGCCGTCGCGGCCTCCCTGTCGCGATCCACCGCCCCGGCCGCGTCGCCGGCAGCGCCACCACCGGCATCTGGAGCCCCGACGACCTCGCCGCCCGCGCCATCCGCGGCTCCTTCGCCCTCGGCCTGGCTCCGGCCATCGACCTCCCCGTCGACGTGACCCCCGTCGACGTCCTGGCCCGAGCCATCGCCCACCTGGTCCGGTGCCGCCGTCCCGATGGCGCCACCTACCACCTGCTGCACCCGACCCCGACCCCTTTCGACGCCCTCTACCGCCGAGCCATCGAGCGCGGTCTGACAATACGCCTAGTGGACCAGCGGACATGGCGCGCCGCCGCCATCACCGCCGCCAACGGCAACCGTAGCCACCCCCTCTTCCCCCTGCTCACCCGACTGCGCGCCGCCACCGAAGCCGGCGACGACAGGGATCTGGTGCCCGATCGGGACCTACCACTTTTGGATCGCTCGAACGCCGAGCGCGACTTGGCCCGCCTAGATGAGCCTTGGCCCTTGGTTGACAATCGAGTCCTCGACCGGTGGGCGGAGCACTTTCGTCGCGGTGTCGCACACATTGCGGATCGATCGGGCAAGGAGGTGCCGCACTAGGATTGGAACACCGTGACGCGTACGACACCGCTCGCGGGGGAGCCCTCAGCGGATGCGTACCGCGATCGATTGACTGCCAACCAGGCTCACACTTGTGACGGGCCGTTCTTGTCCGCCTGCCTGCCGGGGCCCGGCGGGCGTCAGGTCGAGCGTCGACCCGGATGGCGCGACGACGGTCAGGGTCGATGGAACCTCACTGGCAACGACTCGCGCGATCGAGTATCGGATGCCGTGCCAGGTCAGGTTCACGCGGTAGACACCCGAGAACTCGGGGCTCGTCGACAGCTCCACGTCGTACTGCTGGCGGCGTGCCGACGCCCAACTGCCCGAGCTGTCCGGCATCAATCCGGCTAGCTCGAGCGGCTCACCGGCCTCGTCGATCATCACGAGCAGAACCGGGCTTCGGAGCAGGGCTGAAGCGGAGATCTCGACGTTCGACTTCATCGTGGAGTAGGTCGCATCGCCGTCGCCTCGCCTCTCCCCGACTTCGGGGCGAACTCGTAGTTCCCCTGCGTCCTCGACCAACTCGACGCGGGCAGCGATCCTGGCGGGCGAGGTCCCGTATGGCCCTTCGACGAACGCTCCACAGAGCAGGGCCCGCGAAGGCGCCCTCTCGACCAGTGGAATCCAGTTGCGAACCACGAGCCCTTCGTCGAGCCGCTCGATCACGATGGGGTCGACAACGGTGAAGCTCTCGACTGCGAGCAAGTCGACGTCCAACTCACGCCTCTCGACTTCTCGTCCATCGAGACTGATGGTGAGGCCGAGTGTCGCACCCGTGCCGAGCCGCTCGAGTCGCTCCACCACGAGTGGTGTCAGGTCAGGAGCCACCTCGATCTTCGCACCGCCCGATCTAGCCAGCACCATGCTTTCGGCACCACCTCCTAAGTGCCCGCCTTCGTCACCTCGCGCACTCAAGCTCCATTCGATCGAGACGGACTGAGCCTCGGACAGCTGGTCCTCACCCAAGTCGAATTCCAGAGAGACTTCTGCGCCCAGGTTCGTCACGAGCCGACAGGGGGCCCCGTCTTCTGCAGCGATCGCATGGCAATAGCCGACCCTGCCCTCGCCTTCACGACACGCCGTGATCAGGTATCGCATCCCAGCGATCAAGTTCTGGAATTCGAATCCGCGCCCTACTCGACTGGCAGGCAGGACCTGCAAGGACTGCAGCTGGCCGGCGCCAGGCTCGTAGGCCAAGCCCTCCGCGAGTCGCGCCTCGACCCTCCATCCAGCCACACTCGATTCGATCTGTTTGCCACCTTCCGTTGCGAGCAGGACGCGGATGCTGCCCTTCGGCAATCCGAGCGGACCGGCGATCTGCTCCAGATCGACGACTTGGCGGTGGCCGCTCGAGAGCTCGGTCGGGTAGACGAAGCTCCCGATCCCACGGAGCACGAATCCGACCTCGAGCTCATCGAGGCCGATGGACCGCAGTTGAGCTACGGAGAGCACGACCTCCAACGCGCCATCTACGACTCCACTCGAGGTGGCCTGCAGCGCCGTCTCGCGGTCCGAGCCTGTCAAGCGCACGTCCGGTTCGACTCCGAGGATCTGATCGCAAAGCGCACGCGGCCGAACGGAGAGCCACAGGTCGGGCGAGAGGTTGACGGCTTCTCCGCGCGCGGCGTTCCCACGCACCTCGACCAGGCTGCACTCGTGGGGCACGTGCCCACGCGCGCGGATGGTCAGAGTCGCGTTGACCGGCGACGATCCGACGTCGATCGCGATATGGTCCGACGCGTCGGCGCGAGTGAACGAGATTGCCCCTGTGGACCCGCGCACAGTCAGATCCTGAAGCGGTAGCCCGGACTCAGACGCCACGCGAAACTCGATAAATGCCTCGGTCGATTCCTCCCTCAGCCCGGAATCGGCGCGGACGCGAGGGGGCCTCCCTCTTGTTGGCGGGGAAACACTCAATGGCTGGGCGGCCGTGCTCCCATCGACGTGGTCTCGGGCAAGGCGCGTCGAAGTCATCCCGGCCCCGGCCAACGCCCGGGGAGCATCGCCCGTTCCGTTGGGCGAGGAGAGGATCACCAGGCATAGAGCGGCGACCCCCGCGGCTACGAGTCCCCACTCGAGCTGACTGGTGGAAGCTGGTGAACGCATCACGGACGAGGGGTCCGGCTGGCGCAGGCCGGCCATGGGTCGGCGCCGAGCAGGGTAGCCCCGGGGTCGTGGGAGGAAACGAAGGGTGACCCGAGTCGGCCGGAGAATTGACGGGTCACTTCGCTGAGCGGCTGCTGAGTCCACAGGTCCACGGGCAGGCGGCCGCGGGCGGCGCCCGCCCCGGCCCGGCGCGCCGGGCCTTCCGGCGCCAGGTTCGAGTCCAAACCCTGGACCCCGGTCTTCTCGCTGGACTCGCCGGAGCCCACCCCGGGGCATCAGGTACCGCCTCTTACGTTGGCGCGGTCCTTGCTGTGGGACCTGGGCGCGTCGAAGAGCGTGGCCTCACACAGCCCGTGCAGACCTGAACGAATGTTCATGCGGGTCGATTGATAGGGCGATCGAGGGTGGAACTAGTCCGCGTCGGCTGGCGGCTCCCGCGCTTGGAGCGTCTGTCGGGTGGGCTGGGGGGCTCGCGCGGCGGTCGGCGTTTCTGGGGATCGAGTCGTCCGAAAGGGGTGGACCGCCGCTCCTTGGACGGTCGGTTCCCGGGGCTCCCCCGGTGGCGAGTCGGGCGCACGCACCGCCCTTCCTCCTGACCGATTCGACCTGGCCCGCACCGTTCCTCGAACTCCATGACCTGGTGGACCTTCCTACTGCCCGCCCTGGCCTGTGCCGGGTTGCTCGTCGCGCTGATCCAGCGGCGGCAGAGCCTGCATGGCCTGGGCGCGGCTCTGGATGAGCGGGAGGAGGCGCGGCAATCCGGGTCCCATCGGGCGCGGTTGCAGTATCCCCACGTGGATCTGGACCGTTGCCTGGGCTGCGGGACCTGCGTGGCGGCCTGTCCGGAGGACGGGGTGCTCGGCCTGATCCACGGCCAGGCCCTGGTCGTCCACGGGGCGCGCTGCGTCGGGCACGGGCGCTGCGCGGAGGAGTGCCCGACGGGGGCCATCTCGATCGCCCTGGGGGACATCGAGCAGCGCGAGGACATCCCCGTGCTGTCCGACAACCTGGAATCGACCACCGTGCCCGGCCTGTTCCTGGCCGGGGAAGTGACTGGCTACGCCCTGATCCGCACCGCCGTCACCCACGGCAACGCGGTGGCGGAGGAGATCGCGCGGCGCCTGAAGGACGACCCGCGCGACCTTCCCGAGGGCGCGTTGGAGCTGTGCGTGGTGGGTGCGGGGCCGGCGGGGCTGTCGTGCTCCCTGGCCGCCAAGCTGCACGGGATCGACTTCGTGACGCTCGAGCAGGGTTCGGTGGGCGGCACCGTCGCCAGCTACCCGCGCCGCAAGTTGGTCATGACCCAGCCGGTCGACCTGCCCCTGCACGGGCGCCTCGGTCGCAGCTCCTACGCCAAGGAGGAGCTGATGGAGCTGTGGACCGACATCATCGGCGGCCTCGAACTGCCGATCCGCACGCCGGTCAAGTTCAAGCGCGTGGTGCAGCGCGCCGACGGGCTGCTCGAGGTCCAGACCGACGGCGAGCCGGTGGTGGCGCGCTTCGTGAGCCTGGCCCTGGGCCGGCGCGGGTCGCCGCGTCGTCTGGGGGTGCCGGGCGAGGAGGCGACCCACGTGGCCTACTCGCTGATGGACGCGGAGAGCTACACCGATCGCCGCATCCTGGTGGTCGGCGGCGGCGACAGCGCGGTGGAGGCGGCCCTCGGCCTGGCCGACCAGCCGGGCAACGTCGTGCGCCTGTCCTACCGGCGCGCGGAGTTCTCGCGCCTGCGCAGTCGCAACCGCGAGCGCCTCGACCAAGCGCGGCTGGACGGCAGCGTCGAGCTGCTGCTCGAGACCCAGGTCACCGCCATCGGCACGGACACGGTCGACCTCGTGCGCCTGGGCGCCTGCGACGGCGAGAAGCTGATGCTCGACGTGGACGAGGTCTTCGTCTTCGCCGGCGGTGAGGCACCGATCGAGCCGCTCAAGGCCTCGGGCATCTCCTTCGACCCGGCGGACCGGCCGGTGGCGACGGCGGACGAGGGCAGCTCGACTGGTTTGATCCGCTCCCTGGGCGCGGTGCTCGTGCTGGCCCTGGTCTTCGCGGGCGCCACCTTTGGCCTGCGCGATTACTACGACCTGCCCCTGGCGGAGCGCCCCCACCACCCGTGGCACGCCACGCTGCGGCCGGCCGGTGCCGTCGGACTGACCCTGGGCATCGCGGCCTTCGCGGCCATGGCGGCGAACCTCGGCTACCTCCTGCGCCGCAGCACCCTGGTGCCGGTGCGCTGGGGCTCCCTGCGCGCTTGGATGACGGTGCACGTGGCCACGGGGCTCTCGGTGCCGCTGCTCGTGCTGATGCACGCGGCCCTGGCTCCGCGCGACACCCTCGGGGGGCATTCGTTCCTGGCGCTCTTGGCCCTGGCGGCCACGGGCGCGATCGGTCGCTACTTCTATTCGTTCGTGCCGCGGGCGGCGAACGGTCGCGAGTTGCTCCTCGACGAGGTGCGCGGCGAGTTGGCGCAGCTCTCCGGCGAGCTCGACCGCACCCACCGCGGCTTCGGGGACTCGGTCCTGGAGGCGGTCGAGCGCTCGATCCGCGAGAGCCGCGGGGGGCGCAACTTCCTCACGCGCCTGGCCGCGGTGCTGCGCAGCCGCCGGGCAGTGCGCCAGCTCGAGCAGGACCTCACGCTGAAGGCCCGCGACGCGGGTCTGCACGCGGAGCAGATTCGGCGCGTGACCGAGCTCGCCGCCCGCGCGCGGCGCGCGGCCGCCTCCGCCGCCAGCTTCGAGGACCTGCGCGGGCTGATGGTGTCCTGGCGCTTCCTGCACCGCTGGGCGGCCCTGTTCTGCGTCCTCGCTGTCATCGCGCACATCGTCGTGGCCCTGCGTTTCACCCGGTTCGGCGGCTGATCGATGGCGGTCTCGAAACGCAAACGGGCGCCCCTGTGGAAGCGCCCGGAGCTCTGGCTGGCCCTGGCCGCGGCCGGCTTCGTGGTCGTGCTCTTCTCGCGCGACCTCGAGCAGACCTCGCCGGGTCCCCTGAGCGCGGTGCACGCGAGCCTCGACGAGCTCGACGGCGCCGGCTCGTGCAAACGCTGCCACGGCGGCTTCGGCGAAAGCCTCGCGGGGGCGTGTCTCACCTGCCACGAGGCGATCGAGAGCGACCTCGACCTGCGCCGCGGCCTGCACGGGACCCTCGACCCCGCCAGCGCCCAGGCCTGCGGTACCTGCCACAGCGAGCACCACGGCGCGGAGTTCCGCCTGGTCTCGGACACCGCCTTCGCCGCCGCTGGCGTCGCGGACGTGATGGCCTTCGACCACGCGCTGGTCGGCCTCGACCTCGCCGGCAAGCACACCGAGATCGCCTGCTCCGAGTGCCACGCCGCCTCCGAAGTGCTGGTCCTCGCCCACGGCACCCGGCGCTTCGGTGGCCTCGACGCCTCCTGCGCGAGCTGCCACGAGGACGTGCACGGGGGCGAGCTGGGCAACTCCTGCGCCGACTGCCACGTGCAGACCCAGAGCTTCGGTCCGCCCCCGAGCTTCGCCCACGCGAGCTTCGACGACGGCGGCGACCACGCCGGCCTCGAGTGCGCCACCTGTCACGAGCCGGGCAGCGACTGGAGCATCGAGCGTTCCTTCGACCGCGAGGGTCCGGGCCGCGCCGAGCGCTGCGACGCCTGCCACGACCAGCCCCACACCGACGTCCTGCTCGCCGCCGCGGCCTTCTTCTTCTCGGCCGAGCCGGCGACCTCGTGCAGGGGCTGCCACGATCCGCGCGACGGGGGCTTCTCCTTGGGTGAGCTGACCCAGGAGCGCCTCGCGCCCGCGCCGCCCGGGCCCGTGGCCGCGCGGGTCACGCCCGAGCTCCACGCCCGGGCCGGCTTCGAGCTGGACGGCGCCCACACCGAGCTGGGCTGTGCCGACTGCCACGGCGCCGCCGCGGACGTCGCCCACGACTTCAGCCAGCGCTTCCCCGGCCGCGAGCGCGAGGACTGCGCCGCCTGCCACACCGACCCCCACGGGGGCGAGTTCGAGGACCGCGGGCCCCTGGCCTGCGCCACCTGCCACGCCACCTCGGAGTTCGCGCCCTCCAGCTTCGGCCTGGCCGAGCACCGAGGCACCGACTTCCCCCTGCACGGCGCCCACACCGACCTCGCGTGCGCCGCGTGCCACGAGCCGAGCGCGCCCCAGCAGGCGCTGCGCTTCGACGCCGTGGGCACGAGCTGCGCGGACTGCCACGACGACGCCCACGGGGGCGAGTTCGACCGGGGTCCCTTCGCGAGCGCGAGCTGCTCCGAATGCCACTCGGACACCGCCTTCCGACCGGCGCACTTCGGACTCGACCAGCACGGGCTGACCGGCTTCGCCCTGGACGGCGCCCACGGCGCGGTGGGTTGCGCGGCCTGCCACACCGAGCGCCTGGACAGCGGCCCGCTGCGCTTTGCGGGGTTGCAGGACGACTGCGCGGCCTGCCACACGGACGTGCACGACGGGCTCCTGGCCCAGGCCGCGGTGGCCCTGGCCAGCCCCTCGAACGCCCAGGCCGCGCCGACCGACTGCGCCGAGTGCCACGGCGCCACGACCTTCAGCGAGGTGGACCGCGCCGCCTTCGATCACGGGCGCACCGGCTTCGCGCTCGTCGGCGCCCACGCGCAGGCCCAGTGCGAGACGTGCCACCGCCCCGCCAAGACGGCGGACGCCGACCTGCGCCGCTTCGGCCGCGCCTCGGACCTCTTCGGCGCCTCGATGACGCGCTGCGACGACTGCCACGCCGACGCCCACGGCGGCGCGCTGCTGCCGGTCGGTGGCGCCGTCGCCGACTGCTCCGCCTGCCACGGCTCGGAGGCCTTCGCCCCCGCGACGATTGACTTCGACCACGGTCGCTGGACCGGGATCGGGCTCGAGGGCGGGCACGCGGGCCTCGAGTGCGCGGGCTGCCACGAGCGACCCGCCGTCAGCGCCCACGGCCCACGCAACCTGGGTCTGGTGCGCGGCAGCCGCTGCTACGACTGCCACGCCGACCCCCACGTGGCGCAGTTCGGCGACGTTCGCGGCGACAGCTGCCTGCGCTGCCACGATGGCGACGCGCGCTTGACCTTCGACCACGCCGAGGACGCGCGCTTCGCCCTCGACGCCAACCACCGCGACCTGGCCTGCGCCAGTTGTCACGACGCCTGGCCCCTCGAGGGCGGCGGCAGCGCCGTTCGCTACAAGCCAATCGCACACAGTTGTGCCGATTGCCACGGGACGGTGGGTGATCGATGAGGGCCATGACGGGACAAGGGCTGCTGGTCGCCGCGGCGCTGGGCCTCTTCGGGCTCGAGCCTGCCGTTGCCGCAGAGGGCGGGGCGGAGGCGGGCAGCACAGCGCCCGCGGTCGAGCGCATGGAGGAGCGCCGCGTCGAGGTGCGCGTGACCGACTCCATCGCCGAGAGCGTCTACCTCAACGCCGGTCGCAACGACGGCCTGCGCGTCGGTGACACCGTGCGCCTCTCGCCCGCTGGCGCGGCGCCGGTGGAGGCCGAGATCGAGATGGTCTCCGCCTCGAGCTGCCGGGCGCGCGTGCTCGCCCCGGGCGAGCCGCCGCCGCGCGACACCCTGGGCGAGGTCTTCGTGCCCGGCGAGCGCTTCAGCGCCGAGCCCCAGGCGAAGGTCGTCGATCCACGGGCGGGCACGCACTCGGACGGCGACGCGCCGCCGCTGCAGCCGATCGTGCAGGCGGTCCCCCACCCGCCTTGGGCGGCCACCGAAGGCGAGGGCACGCGCGATCCGGCGGCGCCGCTCCTGGCCCAGCCCGAGGGCTCCAAGCCCGCCGAGCGCGAGCCCATGGTCTCCGGCCGCCTGCGCCTGCGCGCGGTGACCGCGACCAGCGACGGCACCGACGTCGACAGCTCGCGCCTGGTGTTCGGGGCCGACCTGACCGCGACCAACCCCTTCGGCCAGGGCGGCGAGCTGACCCTGGACGCCGAGACCCTGTGGCGCGCCTACTCCGCCGACGTGGAGGACGACAGCGACCTGATCGGGCGCGTGGACGAGCTGGCCTACAGCATCGGCGGCGACCGTGAGCGGCCCACGTCCCTGACCGTCGGGCGCTTCTCCCAGCGCGGCCTCTCGCGCCTGGGGCGATTGGACGGCGTCGAGTTGAGCCACCGCGACGGGGGCGATCGGCGCTGGGGCGCGTCGATCGGTCTGATCCCGGACCTGAACACCAGCGCCACCCCGTTCGAGGCGGACGAGGCCCAGGTCGCCGTGTCGGTGGACCAACCCCTGGGCGACCGCAGCCTGGGCAGCGTGACCCTCGGCCTGCAGAAGACGTGGTTCCAGGGCAGCTCGGACCGCAACCTGATCGTGGTCGGGCTCGACGCGCGCCCCGCGGGTTGGATGATCCGCGGCGGCGCCCTGATCGACTACTACGCCTCGTCCACGGCCTCGACGCCGGCGGGCTTCGACCTGACCGAGTACTACCTGAACGTGGACCGCCCCCTGGGCCAGAGCGTGGGCCTGGGCGTCTTCGCCACGCGCTTCTCCCTGGCCGATCTGAAGAAGAACGAGCTGTACGGCGACCCGCAACTGGTCCTCGGCCAGGGCCCCGTCGATCGTTTCGGCGGGCGCGTCTGGTGGCGGGCGACGAGCCACTGGCGCCTCGAGGCTGGGGTGCAGCGCTTCCAGGACTCGGAAGACACCGGCGGCGGCTACACCCTGCGCGCGAACGGCAACAACCTGGACGCTTGGCACACGGGCCTGTCGATCTCGGCGCGCACCAACGAGACGCGCTACAACGACCAGATCGGCGTGGGCCTCGACGCCCACTGGCCGGTCTTCGAGCGCAGCAACTTGAGCGCGGGCTATTCCTTCCTGCGCTTCGAGCCCACGGGCCTGCAGGCGGCCCTCGAGACCCACGACCAGCACTCCGTGCGAATGGGCTTCGACACCCGCATCGGTGACGACTGGAGCCTGTCCGCCAACGTGGATCGCGTGTTCGATACCGACACCGACGCGATGGTCGTCGGCCTCACGGCCTCCCTGCGCTTCTGACATCCGCAGCACCCACGGCCCGCCATGGATCCTTCGAACACTCCCAGCTCAACCCGCCGCATCGCTCACCCCAAGGCCTTCGCGGGCCTGTTGGTCGCGTTGCTCGTCGCCTGTGGGCTGCAACTGCGCGGGCCCGACGGACCGCGCCAGGGGTGGTGGGACGAGCGCGGGCCCGTGGTGCCCCACGACACCTTCCCGGCCGATTGCTCCCTGTGCCACGTGGGCAAGGGTTGGAGCACGATCCGCGCCGACTTCCAGTTCGACCACCTGGCGGAGACCGGCGTGGAGCTCGACGGCGCCCACGACGGCGCCCAGTGCCTGCGCTGCCACAACGACCGCGGCCCGGTGCAGTGGTACGCGGCCAAGGGCTGCAGCGGTTGCCACCAGGATCCGCACCTGGGGCGCTTGGGCGCGACCTGCACCGAGTGCCACGACACCTTCGACTGGTTCCCGAGCGGCATCCTGGCCGACCACCAGTCGACGCGCTTCCCCCTCGAGGGCGCGCACCTGGCCACGGCCTGCGCCAGCTGCCACCCGGCCGCCGAGGCGGGACAGTTCACCGGCGTCAGCACCCGTTGCGAGTCCTGTCACCTCGAGGACGCCCTGGGCGCGCAGAGCTTCGACCACGTGGCCTCGGGCAACCTGACCTCCTGCGAGCAGTGCCACCAGCCGACCCAATGGGGCGGCGGGACTTTCGTACACAACTTCTTCCCGCTGACCGGCGGACACGCCTTGAGCGACTGCTCGGCCTGCCACACCGGCGGGGTCTTCTCGGGCCTGTCGACGAACTGCTTCTCCTGCCACGCCGACGACTTCACGGGCACCGACGACCCCGACCACGTGGCCGCGGGCTTCTCGACCTCCTGCGACGAGTGCCACAACATCCAGAGCTGGGAGGGAGCTGCGTTCAACCACGCCTTCTTCCCCCTGACCGCGGGGCACAGCATCAGCGACTGCTCGGCGTGCCACGGGTCGGGGACCTTCGCCGGCCTGTCGACCGACTGCTTCTCGTGCCACGCCTCCGACTACGCCGGGGCGATGGACCCCAACCACGTCACGGCCGGATTCTCGACCGCCTGCGACGAGTGCCACAACACATCGACCTGGGAGGGCGCCAACGTCGACCACTCGTTCTTCCCGCTGACCGCCGGGCACAACCTGGCCAGTTGCACGGCCTGCCACAGCCCGGGGACCTTCATGGGCCTGTCGTCCGACTGTTTCTCGTGCCACGCCTCCGACTACACCGGCGCCAGCGACCCCAACCACGTCACGGCGGGCTTCTCGACCTCCTGCGAGGAGTGCCACAACACCTCGGACTGGGGCGACGCGAACATCGACCACTCGTTCTTCCCCCTGACCGCCGGTCACAACCTGTCGAGTTGCACCGCCTGCCACAGCCCGGGGACCTTCACGGGACTCTCGTCGGACTGCTTCTCGTGCCACGCCTCCGACTACACCGGCGCCAACGACCCCAATCACATCGCGGCCGGCTACCCCACGACCTGTCAGGCCTGCCACAACACGTCGGACTGGGACGACGCGGTCTTCAACCACGACTTCCCGATCAAGACCGGGGCACACAAGAACTTCAGTTGCACCCAGTGCCACACGAACCCGGCCACCTACGCGGTGTTCTCGTGCATCGACTGCCACGAACACAACGCCGTCGACACGCAGAAGAAGCACAAGCCCGACGAGGTTCCGGGCTATTCCTACAACTCCGCGGCCTGCTACTCCTGCCACCCCAACGGCAAGGGCGACTGAGGCCGCGCAGGCTCAGAAGGGCGGCAGGAACTCGTCGATGCCGCCCTCGAGCACCCGCGCGAGTTGGTTGGAGCTGTGGGACGTGCGCACGTCCCTGACCCGCGGCTCGGGGTCCAGGTCGTAGCGGCGCACGACCGCCTGGGCTCGCTGCCGCTCCGCCGCCATGCGGGCGACGCGCGCGGCCAGAAGACCCCCGAGCGTCTCGCCCACCTCCTCGCGCGCGCCCGGGAACCAGCAGCACAGGCGCGCGCGGCTGGCCCGGTGGGTCAGGACGACCTCCAACCTCGGGCGCCGATCGAAGCGCCCGTGGGGCGAGGGCAGGGCGCTGCACTGCACCCCGACCTCATCCGCGGCCAGGCTCAGGTCGGCCGGGTGCACGTCCACCCGCACCGACTCGCGGCGGGCACGTCGCGGGCCCGGGCGTTGGCCGTCGATCTGAGAGCGGAACAGGTGCAGCCCCTCCTCGCCGCGCAGCATGGCGCAGGCCCCGGCGCCGTCGATGGCGAGCACGGCCGAGTCCTCGTAGGTCTCGCCCCCGACGCGGTCGTGGAGCACGCGTACGGCGTAGCCGCGCCGCCGGGCCCAGGCGCGCACCATGCGGCCCACGCGCCCCACGCCGTCGAGGCCCTCGCCCTCGCCCGACGGGTGTACCAGGGAGATCTCCACCAAGGCGTCCGACAGCTCGGAGCGCGGATCGCGGGCGACCAGGAACTCCAGTTGCCGCGTGCGCCGATCGAGGTCCTCCACGCGGTCGAGCACCGCCAGGGCGTCGCGGGGCTTGGTCGTGCGCAGGGCCCATTCGGCCGCCCGCCGCGCGCGGTCGACCGCGCCCTCGATCTCCGTCAGCAGGCCGTCGCAGCGGTGCAGGGCGTCCAGGTCCGCCAGGGCCAGGTCGCGGTCGCTCCAGAAGTCCGGGGCGCCGGAGCGCTCGACCAACTCGCCGCGCAGCCCGACCACGGGGAGCGCGGCGCGCTCCAGGTCTTCGACCCGCGCCACCAGCCGAGCCGCCGCCGCGCGGGCCGACTCGAGGCTGGCGGACTCGGGCGCGGCGTCGACCGAGCGTTGGCGCGGCACCGGCACGAGGCGAGCCTCTCGCCCCTCCTCCGCCGGTTGGCTGACGAGCTTGACGGCCACCTCGCCGTGCTTGACCGTCAGGTGCAGCACCTCGTCACCGACCCGCGGGCTGCGCGCGATGACCCGCGCCAGGGGCAAGAGCACCTGCTGTTCGACGGTGCGCTTGAGCGGGCGCGCGCCGAATGCGGCCGAGTAGCCGCGCTCGAGCAAGAGCGCCACCAGGGCCGGATCCACGTCCACCTGCAGGCCGCGGCGGGCGATGCCGCTGCGCGCCAGCACGTCGTTCAGCTCGCGCCGCGCGATCTGCTCGGCGGTGTCCAGGTCGAGGGGCGCGAAATGCACCACCTGGCCGATGCGGTTCAGGAACTCGGGGCGGAAGAAGCGCTCGAGCTCGCGCTGCACGTCTTCGGTCTCGGGCGCGCGCGGGCCGCTCTCGCCGCTGAAGCCCACGCTGGCCTCGGTGCGCACGGCCGAGCCCACGTTGCTGGTCAGGATCACGATCGTGCGGCGGAAGTCGACGGTGCGGCCGCTGCCGTCGGTCAAGCGGCCGGCGTCGAAGAGCTGCAGGCACAGGTCGAAGACGTTGGTGTGGGCCTTCTCGACCTCGTCGAGCAGCACCACCGAGAAGGGCCGCTCGCGCACGGCACCGGTCAGGGTGCCGTCGTTCCTGCCGCCGATCAGGCGCTCGTAGGACTCGTAGCTGGCGTACTCGGACAGGTCGAAGCGCAGGAGGCGCTCGGGGCTGCCGAACAGGTACTCGGCCAGGGCCCGCGCCAGCTCGGTCTTGCCCACGCCGGTCGGCCCCACGAACAGCATCACGCCCAGGGGCCGACGCGGGTCGGTCAGGCCGGCCTTGACCAGGGTCACCAGGTCGACCACGGCTTCGACCGCGCGCGGCTGCCCCATCACCCGGCGCGTCATGAAGTCGCGCACGGCGCTCGGGTCCAGGGCCTGGTCGTCGTCGAGCAGGGCCGTGGGCAGGCCGGTCGTGGCCGAGAGGGTCTCGAGCACCAGGCGCGGCGAGACCGGGCCGTCGGCGCGTTCGGCCACGCGTCGCAGGAGGTCGACGCTGCGACCGGGCTGCTCGCCGGCGACCCCGAACAGGTCGGCGAACTCCACCAGGCGCTCCAGGGTCGGGCGTGGGACCTCGAGCCCCAGGTCGGCGCCGACGCCCTCGAGCACCCGCAGGGTCTGGGGCGTGTCGGTGGGCGCCAGGCGCAGGGGTTGCAGCGGTCGGCGCAGGCCCGGCGCGCGGCGCAGGCCGGCGGCGAAGCCACTGGGCGTCGACTCCCCGACCACGCAGACCTGGCCCGACTCGAGGTAGGGCGTGAGCAGGCTCGCCACGTTGGAGTCGCTGGTCGAGGTGGTACCGACGCCGTCGAGCAGCTCCACGTCGGGGATGTAGACCACCACCGAACGCGGCCGGCTGGCCAGCTCGACCAAGCGCGCGAGGCGCGTTTCCCACTCGCCGATGTACTTGGTGCCGAGCAGGAACTCGCCGCTGGTCACCCGCACGACCATCCAGTCGCGCTCGGGCTCGAGCTCGGCCAGACGCGCGGCGAGCTCCTGGACGACGGCGGTCTTGCCCGTGCCGGACTCGCCCAAGAGCACCGCCGAGCGCGACCCCGTGGGCGCGTGCACGATCTCCCACAGAGCGTGGACGGTTGCGTCCACGGACCGCGCGCGCGGAAGGCGCCCCTCGCGGAACTCCGCCACCAGGTCGAGGCCGTAGGCGGCCAGGCTCTCACGCTCGTGCTCGTCGGACTGCTGCATCGTCGGGGGTCCGGCCTGGTCGTCGCCGGGGCGCCGATGATAGGGCGAGCGTCAGCCCAGGGTCGCCGCCACGGGCCGAGCGCCGCCTCTGGGCGTGGGCGCCACCATGGCGCCGAGCCTTCCGGCGCGGGGACGCTGCCCGTGGGTCACGTCGCGGCGGTGGGAGTGCAGCTCGTCCGCGTGGGTCCAGGTGCAGCGGTCGCTCACGTCGATCGAAGCCACGCCGGCCCGGCGCAGTTGCAGCTCCGCGGCCAGCCGCAGCTCCACCCGACCGCGCCCGGCGGGGAGCGCCTCGCCGCCGATCAGCGCCGCGCCCAGGTCTGCGCGCTCGAACTGCTCGAGCACCTCGGGCCCCATCTCGGCCCGCGCACCGCCGAGGCAGGGGCCGATGGCGGCCACGGGCTCGCTGCCGCCCAAGGCATCGAGGGCCGCCGGGATGACCCCGGCCACCAGCCCGCGCCAACCGGCGTGCACGGCCGCAACCCGCGCGCCGCCGTCGGAGGCGATCAGGATCGGCACGCAGTCGGCGGTGTAGACCAGGACCATGCGCTCGGGGCGCGCAGAGATCAGCGCGTCGCCGGCGTCGTCGCCGGCGGGGTCGGGCTCGTCGACCCGCTGCACCCGCGCCCCGTGGACCTGGCGCAGCCAATCCAGGCCGACCCCGGGGTCCGCGCCGGCGAGCTCGCGCAGGGCGCGGTGATCGCGATCGGACAGGCTGCCCACGCAGAGCTCGTCGCCCCCCACTCCGACGCGGGTGGTGAACAGGTGCGGGACACCGTGGCCCGCCAGGACCGCGGAGCGGTAGCCGACCAGCCCGCTGGAATGCACGACGCGCTCGAGCACGCCGCGAGGATAGCGGCTGCCCGAGCGCGTCGCGCGCTGCGGATCGGAGCCCGGTCTACCGGGAAGCCCCGCCTACTGGATCGCCAAGGTCGCCGGAGCCGAGACGCCCCAGGGCGCGGGCGAGGTCGCGATGGTCACGAAGGCCACGTAGAACGACAGGCCGCTGAGGGTCGGGTCGGGCGGCACGATCACGATGCCGGGTGCGCTACCGCCGGCTCCGATCAGGCCGAAGAAGTTCACGAAGGTGCCGGACGCGGTCAGGCTCAGGTTGAACAGGCCGTCGGGGTTGAGCGGCACCACGTTCGGAACCGGCGGGACGCCCGAGCTGATCGGGATGCCCGGGAAGGTGCCGAAGGACGCCGCTGCGGCGTAGGGCACGCCGGCGTAGCCGGGCGCGTCGAAGGTCAGGTTGATGAAGCCGCCGGGGACCGCGGGGCTGCCGGAGACCTGCACCTGCAGCGGGTTGGTGGGCGAGTTCGGCGTCACGCAGGCGCGGATGGCCCAGTTGCCCGAGTAGTACAGCGGGCACAGGGGCAGGCCGGTGACCGTCGCCAGGGCCGGATCGACCCAACCCTGTCCGAGGATGTCGATCAGGTTCTTGCCCTGGGGCGTGATCAGCGGGTCGCAACCGAAGAAGCCGCCCTGGGAGTTGTCGGTGAAGAAGTTGGTGCTGAAGCCCGAGGCGCAGTTGCCATTGGGATTGATCAGCATGCGGCAGGCGACCACGATCTGTGCGTTGCCGGAAGCGCCCACAGTGACGCCGTAGGGCGAGAGGTCGAACTCGTTGAGGCCCGTGCTGGTCAGCTGCACGTTGCCGCCGACGTCGCTCGCGAAGTCGAAGACCTTGGGACCGAGGATCGCGTTGGCGCCGACGAAGTTGACCCCGTCGTAGATCTCGATGTTGGCCACGGCGGTGTTGCCGTTGATGCCGAACTGGTTGCCGAAGCCGACGGAGACGCGACCGACGTCGTAGGAGGTGCCCGGGTTGGGCAGGGTCAGGACCGCCGCGGCCGCCTCGTTCTCGCACAGGCCGGGCACGATCGAGACCGTGACCTGGCCGGCGGGCACGTTGGGCAGGCTGTCGTTCTTGAGCAGCGTGGCCGTGCCACAGTTCTGGGCGGCGGCGCCCGAGGCCAGGAGCAGCAGGCCGAGGACGGGGGAGGCGAGACCGGGGAGCACGCAGCGGGCGATGGAGTTCATGGGAGGTCGATGGACACGGCGGGGGTGAAGGCTGGATCCTCCGCGCCCATCGCCGGATCCGCAAGGGCGCCCCCGGCGACCGGGCGGCGAGCGCTGGCCCACGGATCCGTGCGGGCCAGCCGCTAACCTGCCGCCATGCCCAAGCCGCGGCCGACCACGACGATCCTGCTCACGGTCCTGACCCTGGTCGCCTTCGCCGGCAACTCGCTCCTGTGCCGCGCGGCCCTGCGCGGGGGCGCCATGGATCCCCTGGCATTCACCGGCCTGCGCCTGGCGAGCGGCGCGCTGGTGCTGCTGCCCCTGGCTTTCGTCGGCGACCGGGAGCGGCCGCGCGCCCCGTGGCCCTTCGGCGCGTCCGTGGCCCTGTTGGTCTACGCGACGGCGTTCTCCCTGGCCTACGTCGGCCTCGACGCGGGGATCGGAGCGCTGCTGCTGTTCGGGTCGGTCCAGATCACGATGATCGGCGCGGGCCTCGACGCCGGCGAGCGCCTCGGCGCCGCGCAGGCGGTCGGGATCCTGGCGGCGATCGGGGGCCTGGCCTGGCTCTTGGCGCCCGGCGCCAGCGCCCCGGCTCCGGTCAGCGCGGCCCTGATGGTCGTCGCCGGGGTCGCCTGGGGCGGCTACTCGCTGCTCGGGCGCGGGGTCGCCTCGCCGGTGCGCGCCACCGCCCGCAACTTTGTCCTGGCCGGCGTCCCCGGTGTCGGCCTGTTCGCCCTCGGCAGCGGCCGCATCGACGGCGAGGGCCTGGTTCTCGCCTGCCTCTCGGGCGCCCTGACCTCCGGTGTCGGCTACGTGATCTGGTACGCGGCGCTGCGCGGCCTGACCCGCACCCGGGCCGCGGTGGTGCAGTTGGCGGTGCCGGTCGTGGCAGCGGCGGGGGGCGTGGTCCTGCTCGGGGAGGCCACCACGCCGCGCCTCTTGGCGGCCGGGGTCCTGACCCTCGGGGGCGTCGCGGCCGTGATCCTCGCGCCTCCGAAGACAGAAGCGACTCGGTAGCCCCGCCAACTGCGCCCTCGAAGCAGAATCGAAAGGCACCCGGGCGCGGTCCCGCCCGTCTTCTAGGGGCGACTTCGTTCCGCCCCCCCCTGCCCCCTTCCAGGAGGTCCGCCGTGGCCCCTTCCCGGAGGTCCTCCATGGGTCGTCTGCCCCTGCGACCGCTCGCCGCCCTCACCGCCGCCGCCCTTTGCGCCAGCCCCGCCGCCGCCCAGCTCCAGTTGAGCTTCTCGGACGGCGTGCTCGGCTCTGCCGTCGACTTCGCCCTCGAGGGCGGCGCGCCGGGCGCGGCCTACGTGATCCTGCCCTCGTTCCAGGTCGGGCCCACGCCCCTGTCCCTGCTGGACCCCCTGGACCCGCGCCTGCTCGGCGTCGGCCTCGACCTCTTCACGATCGCGACGGTCGGCGGACTCGACGGCACGGGCAAGGCTGGCGCCAGCTACGGCCTGCCGGCGAGCCCAGTCCTCGCCGGCCTGCCGCTCTTCGCCCAGGCCGTGAGCTTGCCCGGACTGCTGACATTGGTCGACCAGGTCTCCAACCGCACGTCGTTCGTGCTGGGCGGATCCGGCGACGTGTTCCCGACCCTCACGGCCGATGTGGCCCGGCGCGCGTGGCATTCGGCGTCGACGCTCAAGGACGGTCGCGTGCTGGCCCTCGGCGGGGTGTTGGTCGATCCCCTGGTGGTCGGCACGCCGACCGCGCGCTCGTCGTTCTTCGACCCGCAGACCCAGAGCTTCAGCCCCGCGGGCCTCGACCTGCCCACGGCGCGCTTCCGCCACCGCGCGGTGACCCTGGACGACGGGCGCATTCTGCTCAGCGGCGGCATCGGCGTCGGCGGCGTGACGGCTGAGGTCACCCTGGTGGACGTCGCCAGCGGCACGGTCGCGAACATCGCGCCCATGGCTCAGGCGCGGGTGATGCACACGATGACGAAGCTGAACGACGGGCGCGTGCTCGTGGTCGGCGGCAGCTCGAACTTCACCACCACCCACCCGATCGGTTGGCCGGCGAGCGTCGCCTCGCCCCAGGCCACGACCGAGATCTGGAGCCCGCTGACGCGCACTTGGTCAGCGGGCCCGCTCCTGCCCGCTCCATTGACCATGCCCGACGCGATCCTCTTGGGCTCGGGCAAGGTGCTGATCATCGGCGGCGTCAAGGGCGGCGCGGCGGGTCAAGTCGCCCAGTCGACCGGCGAGTGCTACCTGTTCGACCCTTCGACCGACCAGATCGCCCCCACCGACTTCCTGCCCCGCGGACGCCTCCACACCGGCAACGTCCGCATGGCCAACGGCGACGGCATGATCGCCGGCGGCACCACGATCGACTTCTCCACCCAGTCGACGACGGTCTTCAACGACGCCTTCAAGTTCGACGCGCTGACCGAGCTGTGGTCGGGCCTGCCGTCGATCCCGGCGCTGATCCGCTGCGGACACTTGATCTGCGTCGACGACGGCATGGGCGGGGTGTACTACATCCTCGGCAACGGGCTGACCTCCCTGGACCTGGCCACCGGCACGGCCGTCTACCAGAAGAACGTCTACAGCATCGACTCGAACCTCGCGTCCTGGTCCCTGGTCGGCACCCTGAACCAGGACCAGATGGGCGCGGCGATGGTCGGCCTCGAGAACGCCGACCGCGTGCTGTTCCTCGGCCCCGGCTCGGGCCTGGCCCAGCCGAATGGGCCCAAGTCCGACATCATGATTCGCTGAGGGCGCGCGTCGGTCGCGGCGGGTTGTCCGTCGCGACGGGCGATCGATCACGGCGGACGAGCGTTCCCATCAGGCAGTCGGTCGCGGCGGGCAGTCGGTCGCGGCGAATGTGCGTTCGCGTCAGCCAGAGCTTCGCGGTGGTCAGGCGCTCGCCGCGGGCATTCGGGCGCGGACGGGGGCCGAGCAACCGTGCGAGCCGGCGGCTCAAGATCCCAGGTGTTCGGCGCGGATGGCGCGCGCCAGCCGGGCGCCGTTGACGGCGCGGGCCGAGTCGGGGCCGTCGACCATTCGCATCGACACGCGGGCCAGGTGGGCGGGAATGCCCCAGGAGCCGCCGCGCACCAGGCGGTAGACGCTGGGCCGGGGCCGCGCGCGGGCGCCGTCGCCGGGCTCCACGGGATCGGTGTAGTCGCCGCGCCGCTCGCGGGCCCACTCGAAGTTGTTGCCCATGGTGTCGTGCAGGCCGAAGGGGTTCGGCAGGTGCGTGCCCACGGGCGCGGGGCCGTCGGGGCCGAACCACTCGGCTTCGGCCAGGGGCGTGTCGCCGCCGTCGCCCCACCAGCGGCCGGGATTGCCGCCGCGGGCCGCGTACTCCCACTGGGCTTCGGTGGGCAGGGTCAGGTCGATGCGCTTGGCCGCGTCCATGGCCATGCGCCAAGTGAGGCCGCAGACCGGGAGCTGCATGTCGGGGGAACGCTCCCAGTCCAGGATCGGCAGCTCGCCGGTGATCCGGAGCCACTGGGCGCGGGTCAGCTCGTACTTGGCGATCAGGAAGGGCTCGAGCGAGACCGTGTGCACCGGCGACTCGGAAGGACTGGCCGCGGCGTCCACGTGCGGGCTGCCCTCGGGGTGCTCGTCGCTCGGTTGCCAGGCGCCCATGGTCGCTTCGCCGCCGGGGATCAGCACCAGCACGATCGACGAGGCGGGCTCGAGCACCAACTGACCCGATCGATCGCGGACCGGCGGCAAGCCGCTCGCGAGGTGGGCGAACTCATGCAGGCCCGTGCGCGGGTCCGGGCCGATCGGCACCAGGCCCAACTGCGGCGCGAGGTCGAGACCGTCGAAGCGTGGGTCGGCGGCGACGGCGGCGCGGACGTCGGCCCAGGTGGTCCCGCCGTCGGCGACGGGCGTCAGGGTGCGCTCGACCAGAGTCCGTGCGAAGGCCACGCGTCGCTCGACGTCGGCGATCAGGCCGCCATCACTGTCGGGCTGGGGTCCCGCGAGTCCATCGAAGGCCGCCAGGAGCTCGACCAGCTCGTCGCGCCCCTCGCCGCTGGTCCGGGCCAGGCGCGCGCGATGTTCGTCGCGACGACCGGCCAGGACCCGCGCCCGCTCGAGCCAGGCCTCCATGGCGGGGATGGTGGCGGGCACCGCGGGCCACAGCTCCTGGGCCTCGGCCACGTAGCCGCGCAGTCTGTAGCCATCCGCCGCGAGCAGGCCCTCGCGCGCGCGCTGGCGCTGCAGGTGCAGGATCACGAGCAGGCCGATCAGGGTCACCAGGACCACCGTGCCCAGGGCCGCGGCCAGGCCGCGGTTGCGCTGGATCCACTTGGTCAGCTCGGCCCAGCCACCGGTGGCGTAGGCGCTCACGACGCGGCCCTCCAGGTGTGCGCGCAGGTCGTCCGCCAGGGCGCCGATCGACGCGTAGCGCTCGCGCGGCTCACGCGCCATGGCCCGCTCGCAGATGGCCACCAGCTCCGCCGGCGGCGTAGGGTCGAAGCGCTCCAGGGGCTGCGGCGGCCCGGCGCGCACGCGGTCCACGATCTCGCGCGCGCCGCCGCCGCGGTAGGGCGGCCGCCCGGCGAGCAGCTCGTAGAGCATGGACCCCACCGCGTAGGTGTCCGACGCCGGGCCCACGTCGTCCATGCGACCGTCGGCCTGCTCGGGCGCCATGTAGGCGGGCGTGCCGACCACGTCGCCGTCGGAGGTCAGCCCCGGCGCCGCGTCGGGGTCGAGCGCGGGCGTCCAATCCAGGGCGGTGCCGTCGGCGGAGTCGCCGTCGCGGTCGGAGCGCGCCAGGCCCCAGTCGACCACGTAGGTCTCGCCGAAGGCCCCGACCATGATGTTCGCGGGCTTCAGGTCGCGGTGCACGATGCCGCGCTCGTGGGCGTGGGCCAAGGCTTCGCAAACCCGTTGGAGCACGCCGAGGACGCGCTCCCGCGACCACTCGGGATCGCCCTCGGCGACGCGGCGCAGGATCACCTCGAGGGTATCGCCCCCCACCACCGGCATGGAGTAGGCGGCCCGACCGGTGTCATCCACGTGGATCTCGTGCACCGGGAGGATGCCGGGATGGGCCAGCCTGGCCGTGATGCGCGCCTCGCGCAGGAAACGCCGACGACGGCGGTCGCCCAGGGGGCCGTTGTCGGGCCGCGCGACCTTGAGCGCCAGCTCGCGGCGCAGGGCGCCGTCGTGCACGCGCAGCACGACGCCCATGCCGCCGCGACCGAGCTCGCCCTCGATCTCGTAGCGCTCGCGCGGCGGCGGTGTGCCGGCGCTGCTGGGCAGCACTGGGCGGTCCCCGATCAGCCGGCCCACGTGGGGCTCGACCCGCGACCACAGGTCGTGCATGCGGCGCAGCTCGCTGTCGAGCTCGGGGTGCTCGCCGATCAGTGCTTCGAACTCGGGCGCGTCGTCGTCTTCGCGCTGGGCCAGGTAGCCGGCGAAGATCTCCGCGGCCGAGATCGCACCGCCGTCGTCTTGGGTAATGCCCATGGTCACTACTCGTCGTCGTGACCGACGCGTTCCATCAACGCCACCATGGCGCGGGCGTGGAGCATGCGCGCCGCGCCCTCGCTGGCCAGTTGCAGGTGCTCGGCGACTTCCGCCCAGGTGCGTCCTTCGTTGCGGGCGCGGATCACGTCCCGGTGGCGCGGCTCGAGCGCGGTGATCGCGAGCTGCACGCGCGCGGCGGACTCGGCCTCCGCGACCTTCTCCAAGGGCGTCAGCGACGAGCGCGCGGGGTCGAAGCCCGGTGCCGAGTCGGAGCCGTCGCCGCCATCCAGAGCGACCAGGGGACCCGCGTTGCGCTTGGCCCGGCCGTGGTGCTTGGCCAGGTCGCGGATGCGGTTCTCCACCAGCCGCGCGATCCAGCGCACGAGGGCGTCGTCGTCGCGGGCTTCGAAGCGGTCGTAGCCGCGGACCACGGCCCCCATGGCTTCCTGCACCACGTCGCCGGACTCGGCGTAGCGCCGCAGACCCGGTCCCAGCCGCTCGTGCACGATGCGCCGCACGTGGGGGTAGCAGCGCGCCAGCGCCTGCTCGAGGGCGGCGCGGTCGCCCCCCTGGGCTTGGTGCAGGAGGTCGAGGGTCTCGTGGCCGGGGGGGGGTTGGTCCATCGGGGTCGGGAGCGGTCCACCCGATCCTACTCGCCACGTTCGATCGTGAGCGGCCACTGGCCGCAAGCCAGGGCCCGCGGCGACGATCGTCGCGCCGCGGGCCCGCGGGGCTCAGAAGTTGACGTAGATCAGGTGCTTCGTCGGCTTGACGGTGCCGAACACCGGGAAGGTCACCGGGGCCGGGAGGGTGTGGGAGTAGTTCGAGGCCAGGTCGATGAAGCGATCGGTGGTCGGCGCGATCGGCGAGGTCGGAAGGACCAGGTAGCCGCCCTGGGTCACGGCGCCGTAGAAGACGTCGATCGACTGGGCGAGCACGCCCGTGGGGTCACACACGTCGCGGTACAGGAAGACGCCCTCCGCGGCGCTGACGCGCTCGGGGCCCGGGTAGCTGGCGGTGGTCGTCCAGGTGCCGATCGACGCCGTGGTGAAATCGAGCCAGGGAGCCACGGGCCAGAAGTTCAGGGACAGGAAGCTGCCGCCACAGACGCCGTTGCCGAAGAGGGTCGAGGCCGTGTTCTGGGCCGGCGCGAGCGAGAGGGGGCACAGGCAACCGGAGCCGATCGGGATCAGGCCACCCTGGAGCACGGGCTCTTCGGCGAGGCACACGCCGGGGGGCAGGGACGGGTCAAGGCGACGCATGGCCTCGGCCACGATGGGCCCACCGGGCAGGGGGGCCGAGGTCGGCAGGAAGGGGTTGCCGGGTGTGTCGGGCGCGACGATGGCGTAGGTGCTCGTCGGGTGGAAGGTGCCGGGCTGCGAGGAGAGGGTCGGGTGGTGCGTGAACGCATCGCAGTTGTGGAACAGCACCAGGGCGTTCTCCACGGTCCCCGCGAAGCAGTCCTCCGCTACGTCGAAGTAGCCGTACCAGAAGGACGTCGGGTAGGGGCCCAGATCGGGCGGCACGGGGCAGACGGGGGTCGCGGTGAAGCTCCCGCCGAAGTCGATCTTGGCGGCGAAGCGCCAGACCTGGGTGCCGACCGTGCCGGGGACCGCGGTCTCCTCCCAGGTGCGGGTGTAGTCGAGCTCGAGGGCACCGCTCATGAGCACGATGCCGGAACAGTCGGTCACACGCAGCTTGGTGACGTAGTGGCCACACAGGGGAGTCGGCGCGATCGGATCCCAGTCGACCGAGATGCAGTTCTGGCCCGCCAGGCCGCAGGCGTTCCAGCACAGGCCGGTGGCCGGCATGGCGCCGGGACCGAACGCCGGGACGCTGAGGTTGACCGGCGCGCAGCAGGGTGCCGACTCCAGTTGATCGAAGAGGAAGCAGGGGCTCTGCGCTTCGGCCGACGGGGTGAGGGCGGTGGAGAGGATCAACAGCCCCATGGTTGCGACGGTGCGCGGGGCGAGGTTCGAGACGAGCTTCATGGGAAGCCTCCGATTGGAAGGGGTCGTGCGTGCCAGCGACGGTCCGTCACCACCTGTACGGGAATCTCGGAATCCGAGTGGCCAATTCCCCCGCGCGTGGCGGGCTTCCGCGCACTTCGGCGGTCGGGGTCTGCCCGCACCTCGCGAACGAAGAGCGGGGCGGCTGGCTCGCGCCAACCGCCCCGCTCTCTCTCCCTGGGCCGTCGCTCTTCCCGGAGCGCGGGCCCCCGTTCGATCGAAGCCGGTTCGATCGAGGTCCGTCGTCCAGGATCAGAAGTTGACGTAGATCAGGTGCTCGGTGGGCTTGACCGTGCCGACCATCGGCAGGGCCACCGGGCCGGGCAGGTTCGAGGAGTAGTTCGAGGCCAGGTCGATCAGGCGGTTGGTGAAGGCGAAGATCGGGGAGCCTCCGAAGACCGGGTAGCCGCCCTCGGTGATGCCGCCGTAGAAGACGTCGATCGAGTTGGTGACGATCCCGGTCGGATCGCAGGGCTCGCGGTACAGGAACAGGCCTTCCCCCACGTGCACCTGCTCGGGGCCGGGGTAGGTGGCGCCGGTGGTCCAGCGGCCGATGGAGGTCGTGGTGAAGTCCAGCCAGGGGGCGACCGGCCAGAAGTTGAGGCTCTGGAAGCCGCCGCCGCAGGCGCCCGCGCCGGAGAAGGTCGACGCGGTGTTGGTGGCGACGCCGAGCATCAGGGGGCAGAGGCAGCCGAAGCCGAGGGGCAGGAACGCGCCCTGCAGGATCGGCTCTTCAGCGAGGCAGGCACCGGGGATCGGGCTGGCGGTGCTGCGGATGGCCTCACCCATGACGATGCCGGCCGCGAGCGGGCTGGAGACCGGGACGAAGGGGTTGGCCGCCGTATCCGGAGCGACGATGGCGTAGGTCGAGGTCGGGTGGATCGTGCCCGGCTGCGACGAGATCGGCTGCTGGTGGATGAAGGCGTCACAGTTGTGGAACAGCACGAGGGCGTTCTCGGAGATGCCGGTGACGCAGTTCCGCGTGAAGTCGAAGTAGCCGTACCAGAACGAAGTCGGGTAGAAGGCGAAGTCCGGGGGCACGGGGCACGCGGAGGTGGCGACCGAGCTGGCGAAGAAGTCGATCTTGGCCACGTAGCGCCAGACCTGGGTGTCGATGGCGCCTGCAATGGTCGACTCCTGCCAGGTGCGGGTGTAGTCGAGGTTGAGCAGGCCCTCCATCAAGGTCACGCCGGCGCAGTCGAAGACCCGCAGCTTGGTCTCGTAGTGGCTGCACTGGGGCGTGAACATGAAGGCATCCCACTCGACGCGCACGCAGCTCTGCGCGACCAGGCCGCAGGCGTCCCAGCACAAGCCGGTGCCCTGCATCGAGCCGGGCGGAACCAGGGGCACGTTGGCGTCCACCGGCGTGCAGCAGGGCGCGCCGTCCAGTTGGTCGGGGAGGAAACAGGTGCTCCCCTGGGCGCTGGCGCTCGAGGCGAGCCCAACGAGGGCGACCAGGGCCGTGAGGGGAGCAGTCAGTCGGGTCTGAAGTCGGTTGGTGAGCAGCACGTTGATCTCCGGGTGAGGGGTGATGCGCTCCCAGCGACGGAC
Organism: Engelhardtia mirabilis; assembly: GCA_007751255.1. Lineage (GTDB taxonomy): Bacteria > Planctomycetota > UBA1135 > UBA1135 > Engelhardtia > Engelhardtia mirabilis. The sequence continues at coordinate 643,548 of CP036296.1, read as the reverse complement.
CCGGAGGGGGTGCACGGGGGAATGGCGGAATTCTCCACGGGGCTCGCAGGCGCCGGTCGCGGATCCGGGCAGGCGGTGGCATCGATGGGGTGAGCCCGCCGCAGTTCGTGCCGAACGAGGACGGTCCCCGCTGCGCCAGGTAGGCGCAGCGGGGACCGTCCGGGAGTTCCGCGGGCTCTTGCCGCGGTGGAAAGGGGTGTGCTCTCGCCGCGTGGGATCGCCGCGTGGGATCGCCGCGTGGGATCGCCGCGCAGCCGGGGCTCTAGCCCTCGGCTCCGGCCAAGCCTTCGACGGCCTCCAACACTTGCTTCGCCTCAGGGGTCAGCTCGACACCCTCGGGCATCGCTTCCACATGCTCGCGCAGGAGGTCGCAGATCTCGCGGCTGTTCGCCGGTCGACCGCCACTGACCCAGTCGGTCAGGGCCCGCACCACGCCGTCCCAGGCCACGACCTTGCTGGGGTCGTCATGGGCGCGCTCGAGCCGGCCGAGCTCGTATTCGAGCTTGCCGAGCAGCTTGTCGTGATCCTTGCGTTGCTTCTCCTCGGAGGTGATGCGCTCACCGAATGCATCGAGCTTCTCGGCCAACTCCGCCCACTTGGTGGGATCGGCCGGGTCCTCCATCCGCATGTGGCGTGCGACGAAGATCCGGTGCGCGGCACCGATCTCGCGAACCCAGATGAAGAGGTCGAGTTGATCGGGATCGCTCTCGACCCCGGCGACCCCCAGAGCCGCCCAGAGGGAGGACTGGGCTTCAGCCGCCAGGAAGAGGAGCTTCTCCGGCGGAGCGTCGAGGCCCTCCATCCAGCGATCCACGGAACGCACGACCTCCACGGCCTTGGAGAGGTTCGCGTAGGCCTGCGCGCAGAGCTCCAGGGCTTCGGCCGTCGGCGTCGCTCGACGCCGATCGAAGGCCCAGAGGTTGCAGCGCGGCAACTCCGAGGCGGCCGAAAGGAGGGCGTCAGCCTCGTCACTCCCAGCCACGTCTTCGCCCGCTTCGAGGCGAGCCTTGGCCAGGGCACAGGCTCTCGACTTCAGAGCCGATCGCTGGACGGTGATTCGAAGGCGCGCGGGCCAGTCGATCGTGATCTCGGCCGGCCTACGGGGAGGTTGGGTGGCATCGGAGCCAGTGGTGGATGTACTCGCTGTGGACGTGTGGGGAGAAGTCACGCGACCACGATCACCAGTGCCGGCGCCGGGGGAGAACGGCGATCGACTCTGGGAACCGGACTCGAGTTCGCTGGCGACCGCGCTCAGCCACTGGGACAGAGCGCGGACCTCACGGGCGAGACCAGGATCGGGGCGGGGGCTTCGGAGAACGGGATCGAGGAAGCCTCGAACCCCTGCTAGGAGGTCGGAAATTGATATCGGGCGCACTGGCATAGGGTAGGAAGGACCGAAGATGGCAGGAACCTTCACCTTCGGGTCCTTGTCCCGGTTGCGGAACCTCGGCCTGGTGAGCGAGGCGGCTGCGACGTCACGCGTGGCCCGCGAGTTCCCCATGAAGTCGGGATTCATTCCGGCCAGACTGCCCCCATGCTCTCGATCTCCACAACCGGCCGAGTCGCAGGCATTGCCGACCGCTCCCGGACGATCTTGCTCGCCCTCTTGGTGGCCGGCGCCTCCGCTTCCGCCGCAGAACCCGGCGCTCGGTGCCAGATCCAGCAACCCGACCCGAGTGGGGCTGGCGCTGGCCCCGCGCCGGTCGACGGCCGAGGGGCCAAGGCTCCCGAGGAACCTCCGGGCTACCTCTCCCCGACCGAGTTCCGGCAGATGGGCTCCGGACTGGTCACCCACGAGTCCGGCGCAACCCCGGGCCTGACGATCGTCGCGCCAATCAACTCCCGCTCCCTGCACCTGGTCGACCTGGACGGCGAGATCGTCCACACATGGGAGACCGACCACGCGCCGGGGGAGTGGTGCTATCTGCTCGACGACGGGCTGCTCCTTCGTAGCGCCCGCGAGGACGACGACCCGCACTTTCGGGGCGGCGGAATCGGCGGCCGGCTCCAGCTGCTGGCCCCGGACGGGACGGTGCGCTGGACCCACCGCATCGCGAACGAGAACCGGCACTCCCACCACGACATCGAGCCCCTGCCGAACGGCAACTTGCTGGTGATCGTCTGGGAACGCAAATCCGCCGCCGAGGCCATTGCGCGCGGGCGGGACCCCAAGGCGGTGGGGGCGGCAGGTCTTTGGCCGGACGCGATCTTCGAGCTCGAGCCGACCCTCCCGGAGGGCGCAGCGGTCGTGTGGGAGTGGCACGCCTGGGACCACTTGATTCAGGACCACAACCCCCAGGCCGAGGGCTACGGCGACGTCCCGGCATACCCGGGACGCATCGACATCAACGGCGACCACCGGCGCGATCGACCGCTGACCGAAGCCGAGCGAGAGCAAGAGCGCATTCAGTTCGAGCAACTCGCGGCACTGGGCTACGTCGCAGGCGCACCCGTCGCCGACGACGGCGCGACCCCCGACCGCAGCTTTCTCGACGAGTCGGGCGACATGCTGCACACCAATGCCGTGGCCTACCTGCCCGAGCACGACCTGATCGTGCTCAGCACGCCCGAGTTCGGCGAACTGTGGATCCTCGACCACTCCACCACCACCGAAGAGGCCGCCAGCGACTCCGGAGGCCGGTTCGGCCACGGTGGTGAGATCCTGTGGCGATGGGGCAATCCCCGCCGCTACGGCCGGGGTGGTGAAGAGGACCAGCATCTGTTCTATCAGCACAATCCAACTTGGCTCGCCTCGGACGAGCCCGATGAGCTGCGATTGCTGGTCTTCAACAACCGCGCGCACGGCGATGGCGACGTGCAATTCTCCTCTGTCGAGGAGTTGGTGATCCCCTTCGACCGGGAACGAGGATTCAACCTTCCACCCGACGCCCCCTACGGCCCCGCAGAACTGGCCTGGTCCTATCGTGACCCGGGCAACTTCTATTCGTCGTTCATCTCGGGAGCCCAGCGGCTGCCGAGCGGAAACACCCTTGTCTGCAGCGGTGCAGCGGGACGGCTGTTCGAGGTCACGGCGGCAGGAAGGGTCGTCTGGGACTACTACGGCGATCTGGGCGGGGACGTCGTGCCCCCGGACCACGCGGGCAAGGCACCGGCCCAGGCGATCTTCCGCACCACCCGCTACCCCTTGGACCATCCGGGCGTTCAGCGGGTGTTGCGCGACGGCCAAGACCAGTAGACCGCTCGGCGTCGGCCTGCCCGCGGCATTGGCTCGAACTGGGCGAGATGCTGGGTCGCCCTGGCGCGCTGCGCGCCAGGGCCGTTGCAGGCGTCTTGCCCGGCGAGCCCGACGACTCCAAGAACCGATTGCCAGGCAACGGAAAACTCTGATGCGTGCTTCTAGGGCACCAGGGTGACGGGCACCGCGTTGCTCGCGAACTCCACCGAACCCAGGGCGCCAAGGACCACGTACGCGTGGTGGGTCACGAGGCCAGTCAGCGCAGGATCACTCCCCGCAGGCACGGCTAGCGTCGCAGCGCCGGAACCGTGACCGTCGAGGATACCGAGAGCTCCCGTGACCGGACCGCTGCCTGGACTGCCCAAGGTCAATGGGAAGTAGACCGTGTCGGGTGCGAGCGGGATCTGCACACCATCGACCACCAAGGGCGGGTCCGTCCCACCCAAGGTTCCCAGCAGGAGGTAGATCGCGCCAGCGAACCCGCGCCCGGCATCGAGGGAGAAAGCGCGACTGCCCCCGTCGCTCGCATCGATCTCGTGTCCATCCGCTGCCAAGGGCATCGGGAGCGTCGAGATGACGTGGACTCTCCCCGGCAACAGGGCATCGTCTTCGAACCCGGGGGCGCCCACGGCAAGGTCGACGACCCCGTCGCCGTTGGCATCACCGAGGGTGCTCACGCGAGCTCCGAACCAGTCGTTCGGTTGCGGACCGTCGAAGACGCACAGCACTGCCCCCGTCGCGCCGCTGATCAGACGCACCTGACCAGCCTCGCCCCGCCCCGCGCTGGATGCACCGACCACCAGATCACAATGGCCGTCGCCGTCCACGTCGCCGGCACCATCGACTGCGCTCATGTACTCCGACTCCCCCCCACCGGGGATCTCGAGCAAGAGCGCTCCGTCCGCCCCGGACAGCACCCAGGCACCGCCCGAGTCGATCCCCGCCAGATCCGCGCCAGGCATCGCCGCGATCACGTCGGCCAGGCCGTCCCCGTCCACGTCACCGATCCCCCGCACGTCGAATCCGAGCTGATCGCCGACCCCGGTTCCCTCGGTGATCCAGAGTGTAGCGCCGTCGACACTGGAGTAGACCCGCACGGCGCCACCGTTGAAGGCTCCGCCCGAGGCAGGGTCTCCGTCGGCGAACGGAACCCCGACCACCACCTCGGCGAGGCCGTCGCCATCCAGGTCGTCCACGCGAGCGACGGCAGCACCCACCTGATCGAATGCCGAACCGGAGTGGGACCAGAGCACGGTGCCATCTCGTCCTGAGCGCAACTCGATCAACCCCGCGTTGGTCGCTACGGCGTCCGACTGCGGACTGCCCACGGCCACGTCGTTCGATCCGTCGTCATCGATGTCCGCGATGACCACCAGGGCATGGCCAAAGCGGGCCCCAACCTCGCTCCCGATCCAACTCTGCAGAAGGCTTCCATCGTCGGTTCGACGAATGTCGACCCTCCCCAGCCCTCCCTCACCACTGGGCACACCGACCAGGACCTCGACCCATCCGTTCGGATCGACCTCGCCACCGGCCAAGGCGAAACCGAACTGCTGGAACGGCGCACCACCGGTCCATTGGTAGAGGAACTCCCCTGTCGCTCCCGAGATCAACTGCACCAGACCCGAGGCCGGCCCATCGACGTCGGCCTGAGGCGCGCCCACTGCCAGGTCGGCGTGACCATCGTGGTCGATGTCCCCCAGGGCAGCAAGTGTCCCTCCAAAGTGCCAGCCAGGCATGGCTCCCTCGAAGGTCATCAACTGCTGTTGACCGAACTCTCCCCCTTGGCAGCCCGACGCGTACACCGTCGCAACCGCCACGGTCGGCACCGCTGTCGGCACCGCTGTCGGCACCGCTGTCGGCACCGCTGTCGGCACCGCTGTCGGCACTGAAGTCAGCATCGCGTTGGAGACCGCAGGCGTAGCGGCAGCGACGACCGACGCCGGGAGCACAGCCATCGCCACGCCACTCGCCAAGGCTACGCAGACACTCCTCGATCCATGAATCTCGAACAAGGCTAGATGCCCCCCGGGTTCGCGATCGTCCGTGCGCGGAGCGCGCGACAGGGCCTACAGCTCCATCGCCACGACCGGCCGTGAACGCCACTCGGCGTCCGACGTCGATCGACACACGTCTCGGTCGCTGCCCGACGGACGAACGGGGGCGGCGCCGGTTACACCTCGAATCTCGAATCCCGACGGATCATGCAGCCGCAGCGCCGAACACCCGAGCCGAGGCTGCCACGGCCGACCCCCAGGTCCGCTGCGCCCCTGCCTTTGCATCGGTGATGAGCCCTCATCACTCGAAGCTCTGTATCGCAGTCCAGCGGCTCGCAAGGCGCAAGAGCTGAAGCTCGTCGGCGAAATTCCGAGATCAGGTGCAACCCTATCCGGATCCGGCCGTCTCTCTTGCACGCGCGGTGTCCGATGTGGACTCACGATCGCAAGATCAACTCCGACGGACCAGAGCACTCCATCGCCCTGGAATCCAATGCGGCGGAGATTCGAGCGCGATCCTCAGGAATCCGACTGACTCGAGCCGATTCCCGGTGCCCAGATGACGAAGCCCAAACAACGAAGTCCAAACAACGAAGTCCAAATCACAGCGCGCGAACGATCGCTCTCCAGGCACGACGCACTTCAATGCACGATGCACTTCAATGCACGATGCACTTGAATGCACGATGCATCTACTCGATCCGCTCGATCCGACTCGGATCCGCACGCAGGACCCATCGGTCTCCTAGCTGATCGAGTTTCCCGTGGACTCGAACGGGTTCGGCGATCAGAGCACGGTCCACCAGCTGGCGACCGACGGAGGCACCCGTCTCGTCGACCAGCAGGAGATAGGTGGCGACGCCGTCGCCATCACGCACCAAGAGAACCGGAGGGACGCCGCCGCTGATACAGCGTGTCGCGCAGGCCCGGTGGGGCTTCGTGGCTCCTGGCTTCATGACACCAAGGAAACATTTACTGTCGACAATCTCACCCACAAAGGTGCGCTCGCCGCCGACGCCCTCGATTCGCGAAAGGTCGGGTTGCGGCTTCGCGCCGCTGGCTGACCCGCTCCCGGCATCGCCAGCGGGCTCGCCGAAGGATCCGCTGTCGGGCCCGACCTGGGGCACGACCGACCCCCGCGAGACCTCAATCATCGTCTGACCATCTCGATAGATCAGCGAGCCGCGCAGACTCGCCCAGTAGCCACTCCCACTTCCGACTTCGGACTCCGCGCCGTGCTTGCCTACACCCGAGAGCAAGTAGGTCGACCAGCCCCCCCCGGGGCGCTCGACCACGAGCATCGGATAGGGCTCGGTCTCGATCCAACCAGTGAAGTCGCGTTCCACGCCGAACTCGAAGGCCCCATTCGAGAACGCTCCTTGCGAACCCGCCATGAGGGCCGCGAAGACGACGCTGGTCGCGACCAGCGCGATCACCAGGGCTCGTACAAAGCGCGCCAGCCTTCGCGGCGCGCGCGGCAGGTAGCCGACATAGAACTCCGGCTCACCCATCGCTCGCTCCTTCTCCAATCAGGGCAGGCTCGACCGGCGTCCCCGCGGGCAGGGGCGTCGGATCGATCAGGACTCGACCAGAACGTATCTGCACCCGAAAGGTAGGGACCTTCTCGGTGAACGGTTCTGGCGAAGCCCCATCGAGGGGGCGGTACTGATAGCCGTGCCAGGGGCAGGTGATCAGGCCATCGATCACGCAGCCCTCGCCGAGGGGGCCGTTCTGGTGCTGGCAAGCGTTGGAAACGGCGGAGAACTTGCCGTCGTAGCGGAAGACGGCGACACGATCTCCGGCCACGCTCACCAGCCGCGCGCGCTTCTCGTCGATCTCGCTCACGGCGCAGACGTCGACGAAGGCGGAGTCCTCTTCGCGGAGGCTCGAGAGGCCAAGGCTCGAGTGTCCGGCAGCCGAGCCAGCGGCGCCAGTTGCAGCGTCGCGGCCACGATCGACCGCGACTTCACTGGCGCCGGCGAGAAGGTGGAGTGCCAGCAGGCCGGCCATCCCGATCCCGACTGCGCCCGCGAGAACCGGGCTCGTCTCGGCTTGAAGGACGCCGAGGGACACGTGGCCGACCAGGAGCAGGTAGGCCAGGTAGACGAGCATGTGGAGGGACTTCCAGACGGGTGCCGTGAGGTTCGCGAGCCAGAAGTCGTGGCTGGTCGCAGCCATCAGGAAGAGGATCACCAAGGCGATCACTCCCAGGGGCTGGAAGGGAAACTGGGCAACACTGTCGACCCTGGGGTTGCTGACGAACACGCTGACCAAGGGATTCAGGTCCCCGAGGGCGTGGAACTGCACCAGGGCGAAGCCACCGTGCAGGAGGCCCAGGACGAATGTCGCCACGCCCAGGTGCCGACGGTTGTAGAGCAGCGGCAGGAATCGACTGTCGACTCGACACAGCGGGCCGATTGCAAGCACCAGGTGCAGAAGCAGGAAGGCTCCCGTGCCGAGGGCTCGAATCAACATCGTCTCGGCTGTTGCTCCGGGATGCAGAGTGAAGCCGACGCCGACGAAGGTGGCGAGATACAGCACGATCCCGGCGATCAGGGCCAGGTCGTAGACGCGCTTCTGTCGGTTCCAGCCGACGGCTCGGTATGAGTGCCCCACGGTCAGTCCCCCCTCGATTCAACCGTTGCCATGCCACCGAAACTCCAGCTGGAGACGATGCGGCCGTGGGCCAGGCTGTAGAGCACCGCGCGGGAGCCATCCATCACAGGGAGAGCGGGTAGCTCGAAGAATTGTGCCTCCACGCCGTCGAACGATCCCAGAAGCACGGCGTCGTCCGCGAGTAACTCGGCGCCACCGCGTGGCTCGTCCCCCGTGCCCGCCGGCGGAACGAAGTAGACCAACAGGTCCGGGGCAGAAGTCGACAACGTCAATCGCAGACCGACGAAGCGCCCGTCCCACCTCCACTCGACCATGCCCATTCCCATGCCCGTGCCGCTGCCCGTGGTCCTGATCGAATCAGCGGGCCACCAGGAACGGGCGAACTCGAGGTGCTCGGGCAGCACGTAGGTCGTCACGGGGATCGCGTCGGCAGTGAGTCGATTCTGAAGGTCGGCGAGTTCATTGCCTTCCATCGGAGGAACGGGGGACCGCGAAGCCAGGGCGCTCACGAACACCACTGGGGCGGTCACGGCTAGCAGCAGGGTCAGCCTGCGGTGCCTCGATCGGAGAGGTGCGATCATCGCCGGTCTCCGGCTATCGCTGCGTCGCGATGGGGTGATCGCTCCGTCCGTTGCCGCGAGCGCCGCCAGGGGCCGACGAGCAGAGGCCATAGCGCGACAACTCCGGGGAACACGAGCAGCTTGAAGCCCCTGCTTCCGCCGGCCGCATCTTGGTCGATGCGCCCTGCTCCGTTCAGCAGGAAAGGCACGGCGAACAGCACTCCCGCGGCGAGATAGACGCCCAGGGCTACCAATCCCCCCTCGACTATCGTGACGAGCATTGGCTTCGCCTCAGATCAGCTCGACGTCAGTGATGATCTCCACCAGGGCCGGGCCCTCGTGGTCTAGCGCCTGACGCAGGGCGCCGTCGAGTTCGTCCGGGCTGGTCACTCGGATACCCAGGGCACCGCAACCACTGGCGAACTCCGCGAAGTTCGGGTTCTGCAAGGAGGTCTGCCACACATCCCACTGGCCCGCGCGCTGTTCCTTGCTGATCTTGCCGAGCTCGGAGTTGTTCAGCAGGACGTGGGTGATGTCCATTCCGTACTTCACGGCGGTCGTGATCTCGCCCATGTACTGACCGAATCCTCCGTCACCCGACACGGAGACGATCTGGCGGCGGTCACCCTCGGCGGCCCAAGCCCCCATGGCGGCGGGGAAGCCGAACCCGATCGATCCGAGGTAGCCGGACATCAGCACCGATTGGTTGCGGCACTCGAAGTAGCGGCCGAACGAGTAGGTGTTGTTGCCCACGTCCACGGCAATGACCGCATCTTCATCCACGGCGATGGAGAGGGCTTCGAAGACCGTGGCGGAGTTCAGGCCCCGTCCGCGGTCGTCCTCGCGCCGGCGCGCCTTCTCGTCGCGCCAGATGGCCCAGCGCTCGGCGATCTCACCGCGAGGGTTGACCTTCGACGAGGCTCCGTGCGCCAGGGGAGCTCCGCTCGCCGATGGGGCAGCGGGAGATCCGTGCCCGGAACCTTCCACCTCGCGCTCGCTATCACCGGATGGCCCGCCATCGGCGCCTTCGACGTTCGCAGCGTCGGCGTCCACCAACTCGGTCAACAGAGCCTGGGCGGTGACGTCGATGTCGCCCCAGACCGGGACCTCGATTGCGTGGAACTTGCCCAGGGCCATGCGATCGAAGTCGACCTGGATCGTCGGGATCTTGGGCGTGATGCCCGTGTGGTTCGAGAAGGACGCGCCGAAGACCAGCAGCACGTCGGCCTCGTTCATGAAGTAGCTCGCGATGGAAGTACCGCTGCGACCCAGGACCCCGCAGGCCAGGGGATGGTCGTCGGGGATGATGCCCTTGGCCTTGAAGGTCGTCAGTACGGGCGCGTCGAGCATCTCGGCCAGCTCGATCACGGAGTCCATCGAGAAGCGGGCGCCGTGGCCGACCACGATCGTTGGGCGCTTTGCTCCGCGGAGCAACTCCAGGGCCGCGTCGAGGCTTTCCAGGGGCGGAGCGATCGAGGCGTTCGCGATTCGTCCCCTCGGTTCCGAGGGCTCGGCGCCCTCGGGCGCGGGCAGGGTCTGGACTTCGTCGGGGAAGATCAGGTGAGCCACGTCGCGCTGGACGATGGCGGTCTTCAGAGCCAGGGCCACGAGCTCCGCGTGTTTCGAATCGTGCAGCACGGTCTGACTGAAGGCCGTGACAGCGCTGAAGGCGCTGGCCAGGTCGACCTCCTGGAAGGCTCCGGGGCCGAGCACTTGCGTGTCCACCTGGCCGGTCAGCGCCAGGACCGGGGCGCGGTCGACCTTGGCGTCCCACAGGCCCGTCAGCAGATTGGTAGCGCCAGGACCCGCAATCGTCAGACAGGCTGCTGGGCGTCCGGTCAACTTCGCGTAGCCGGAGCAGGCGAAGGCCGCAGCACCCTCGTGGCGCACACCGAAGAATCGCAGGTTCCCGGCTTCTTCCTCCAACCGCAAGGCATCGGCCAGGCCCAGGTTCGAGTGCCCGACCATTCCGAACACCGCGTCGATGCCCCAAGCCGTCATGGTCTGGGCCATGACGTCCGTGACCGTCGCCGTGTGGGACGCCTCGGCGGGAAGGCCGACGAAGATGCCATCCTCGCGCTCCTCGAGCTGGAAGGTCTCGACGCCATCGTCGAAGCCCGGCGCCTTGCCCGTGCAGGGGTGGTAGTCCCAACCGTGCCAGGGGCAGCGCAGCAAGCCCTTCTCGATCGAGCCTTCGCCCAGAGGACCACCCTGGTGCGGGCAGCGGTTGTCGAGCGCGGCATGACGCCCCTCGAAGTGGGTCAGGCAGAGGGACTTGTGCCCCGCCGTGACCGTCTTCACGCGGCCCTCCGGCAGTTCGTCCCGATCGGCGACGCGGTGCCAAACCAGTTCTGTGCGCTGCTGACTCATCGATTCGATTCCTCGCCGACCCCGGCGTACGCGACCCCTGAAAGGTCGGCCATCTCTCGTTTCCAGGTCGTCAGGTCGTCTCGACTGAACTCGCGCAGGTGCCCATGCCCACAGGCTCGGGCCAAGACCTGCATCAGCTCGACCGAAGCTCGGAAGTAGCGCTCCAGCCGTCGCGCGGCGACCTCGATCTCGAGCCGTGCTCGCAGGTGCTCCTTCTGGGTCGCGATGCCGACGGGGCAGTTGTTCGTGTGGCAGGCTCGCATGCCGAGGCAACCGATGGCCTGCAAGGCGGCGTTGGACAGGGCGATCGCATCGGCGCCCAGGGCCATGGCCTTGGCGTAGTCGGACGAGGTTCGCAGGCCGCCGGTGATCACGAGCGTGACATCCGCCGCGTCACTGCGATCCAAGTGCCGGCGTGCCCGTGCCAGAGCGGGAATCGTGGGCACCGAGATGTTGTTGCGGAAGATCAACGGAGCCGCACCCGTGCCACCACCACGTCCGTCGAGGATCACGTAGTCGACGCCGACCTCGAGAGCCGCGTCGAGATCCCGCTCGATGTGCTGTGCCGAAAGCTTGTAGCCGATCGGAATCCCCCCGGTCAGCTCGCGCACGTGGTTCGCGAAGTCGCGGTATTGCGAAAGCTCCGTCCAATCTGGAAAGCGCGGCGGCGAGACCGCCGCTTGGCCTTCCTCCAGCCCCCGCACTCGGGCAATCTTGCCCACCACCTTGTGTCCGGGGAGATGCCCGCCGGTGCCGGTCTTGGCCCCCTGCCCACCCTTGAAGTGGAAGGCCTGGACCTTGGTCAGAAGCTCTTCACGGAAGCCGAAGCGAGCCGAGGCCAACTCGTAGAAGTAGCGCGTGTTGGCCTGCTGCTCGTCGGGGAGCATCCCGCCCTCGCCCGAACAGATTCCGGTGCCCGCGTACTGCGCGCCCTTCGCCAGGGCCACCTTGGCCTCCTCACTGAGCGCGCCGAAGCTCATGTCGGAGACGAACAACGGGATCTCGAGCCGCAGCGGCTTCTTCGACCGCGGGCCGATCACGACGTCGGTGCCCACCGACTCGTCCTCGAGCTTGGGCAGCTTCGCCAGTTGCGCCGTGAGCAGCTGGAGGTCCTCCCACTGGGGCAACTCCGATCGCGGCACGCCCATCGCCGAGACCCGACCGTGGTGGCCGGTCTGCTCGAGTCCGTTCTCGGCCAGCTCGCTGATCAGCGAGACATAGGGCTCTTCGTCCGCACCGTGCACGTCCTGGTAGGCGCCCTGGTAGGCATCTCGATCGAAGGGCTGGGGGTGGGCCTTGGCGAAGGCGGCGACCTCGTCTTCGTTGACCCAAACCTGCCCCTCGTCGACCCAGGACTCGAAACGGGGCAGGGCCTCATCGTTGTTGTAGGCCGAGATGCCGGTGTCGAGTCGATAGTCCCAGTCGTGTAGGCCGCAGATCAGGTCGTCGCCGCGCACATGCCCGTCGGCGAGCAGCGCACCGCGGTGCAGGCAGCGCCCGTAGAGCACACTGACCCTGTCGTCGTAGCGGACGATCACGAGGTCGACACCGGCCACCAGCGCGTGGGCGGGTTCGCGATCGGCGAGATGGTCCAGGCGGGCGACGGAGGTCTTCGACATGTGATCTCGAGGCGGGGGAGCGATCAAGGCGAACGCGAGCGGCAGGCACCGCCCGGATCGGAACAAATCCGGCGCTCCGCCGCGACAGTCGGCGGCCGCGACGATCGATCGGGGGGCGCCGACCGGGGCGACAGCGCGGAGGGACTCGGGGCGGCTCGCGCTGCGTGCTCGGGGCGCCCTACGGACCATCACGTCCAAGGTGACCGCCCTGGGGGCCGGGATCGTCGCACAGCCCTTCCAATGCAGGCTCCGCCATGCGATAGATCCGCCTTCGCACTCGCCGCCACCTCGAGCCCCCGCCAACGTGCCCGCCACCTTCTACCACTTCATCCACGTCACCTCGCTGCTGCTCCTCGCGGGCGTGACCTTCGCCGCGATCGCCAACCCCGCGCCGGAGCGCCGCAAGAAGGCGCTGATGCTGTCGGGGCTCCTGGGCGTGATCGCGTTGGTCGGCGGCTTCGGTCTGGTCTCCAAGGCCCTCGGAGGAGAGTGGCAGACCTGGGTCTTCGTGAAGATCGGCTGCTGGCTCCTGCTCGCCGGGATGACCGGCCTGATCTTCCGCCGCCCCGAGGCCGGCCGCCTGTGGGGCACGATCGCCGTGATCCTGATCGCCGTGGCCGTCTTCTGCGTCTACTACCGGCCCTTCATGGGCAGCGTCTGATTACGAAGCCGGGCGCCCAACGGGCTTCGACAGACTCACCCGAACGCTGAAGCGGGGCGGCCGGGGCCCGATCGCGACGCACACCCGGCCGGGCGCGACGCGGGACGGGACCCGGCTGGCGACCGCGAAGTCGCCCGGGCTTTCGCCCCGGACGATGGCGAAGTCGCCCGGGCTTGCGCCCCGGACGATGGCGAAGTCGCCCGGGCTTGCGCCCCGGACGATGGCGAAGTCGCCCGGGCTTGCGCCCCGGACGATGGGTGGCCGCCGAACTCGATCGCGTTTCGCGCAATCGAATCCGGGCTCTGGATCGAGCCAGTTGGCCGTCGCGGAAATTGCGCCGTCCCGCGTCCGTAGCCAGGACCGTGTCCATCGGTCCCCTACGCCCCCCACGACCTCGGTGGCTCGCGGCCGCCGTCGTGGCCAGCGGCTGCACGGCATCGATCGAAGATGCCAACGACCGCGCCGCGACCGCCCCGCCCGACGAGGCCCAGCACCGAATCATCCGACGCTGCCAGGCGGTGCTCGACTCGCTCGTGTCCAACGAGGCCTTGCCCGGCATCTCCCTCGGCTTGGCCCTGCCCGATGGATCCGCGCTCGGACTGGCAGCCGGCCTCGCCGACGCCGACAGCGGTGAAGCGCTGACCCCGGAGCACCTGCTGCTCGCCGGCAGCGCCGGCAAGCTCTTCGTGACGGCCGCCGCTCAACTGCTCCTGGCCCGTGGCCAGCTCGACCTCGACCAGCGGGCCGCCGATCGACTCGGCGACCAAACCTGGTTCGCCCGCGTCCCCAACCACGATGCCATCACCCTGCGCCAGCTCCTGCGCCACCAGAGCGGGATCCCGCGCTACGTCTTCGATCCGGCTTTCAGCGCAGCCCTCGTGGCCGATCCCGACCACGTGTGGGTCGCTCCGGAACGCATCGCCTACGTCTTCGACCACGAGCCCTTGTTCGAGGCCGGCCAGGGCTGGGCCTACGCCGACACGAACTACCTGCTCGTGGGCCTCTTGATCGAACGCGCCGGCGGCACTGGGTTCTACGACTACGTCGAGGAGGAGCTGCTGCGCCCCCTCGGCCTCGGCGGTGCACCCGACGGCTCCAGCGACGGCCCCCCCGGCATCGTCCCCTCGAATCGCAGGGACCTGCCCCACATGGCCCAGGGTCATGTGGTCATGGCGCGCGACATGGTCGGCGCCGACCGCTCCTTGAAGGACGGCGTCTTCCAGGTCAGCCCTCAGTTCGAGTGGTGCGGAGGCGGCTACGCCACGCGGCCGGTCGATCTGGCGCTCTGGACGCGCTCACTGATGAGCGGTCGCGCCATCGACGCCGACTACCTGCCCGACCTACTGGACGGCGTCGACTCACCGCCGCTCGGCATCGGCACCCGCTACGGCCTGGGAGTGATCCTCAGCGACGGCGACCTCGGCCCGGTTCGCGGCCACTCCGGCTTCATGCCCGGCTACCTGACCTTCACCGAGTACTTCGCCGAATTCGACTTGGCCGTGACCGTACAGATCAACACCGACGACGGGCGCGGCCTGGGCGAATCGGGCCTCGACCTCTGCACGCGCCTGGCCTCGATCGTGATCGAAGGGCTCGCAGCCGACGCGAGCGCGCCGGGCTCGGATTGGCCGCTCCAGGCAGCCGGGAGCGTGCCATCCCCCGTCCCGCGCGCGCCGCGGGTGCTGGTGCCCGATGCGGGTTAGTCCTCGAGCTGGATCCACTCCAGCTTGTTGCCGAAGCAATCGCTCGAGAACCTCCGGCGTCGTCCCGCCAGGGGCTTGCCTTCGGCGATCTCGAACCCAGCAGCGGCAAGGCGCGCCGCGAGCGCGTCCAGGTCCGTGACCACGATCCCGGGATGGGCCTTGGTCGCCGGCGCGAAGGGCTCGAGCACTCCCAGGTGTAGCTCCACCGGGCCCTTGCGAAACCAACAACCGCCGCTCGATCCGGGCTTGGCCAGCTCTTCCATGCCGAGCACGCCGCCGAAGAAATCGCGCGCGCGCTGCTCCTCGCCACGCGGCATGGCCAGTTGCACGTGGTCGACGCCCAGGAAGTCCATGTACGAATCCTAGCTACCTCGGCTCGCGAGGGCGCGGGGCCAACACGCCCACTCGTTCGCTGACGGCACCATCTCGCCGTCCCCGATGGAGCAAGCGCACCGGCAGGGGCAACTCGCCTCTCGGGCCGTCGCCGGGGTCGGAGGACCGCCGCCGGTCGGACTTGCCCGGCCTGGATCGCGACGATCGCGGCTGAGTCGCCGACCGGGGTCGGTTCTGCCAAATCGACTCCCGGACGGCCGGGGGTGATTCCGATAGCCCCCCAGGTGCCCGCCACGTGGACCGCGGCCCCGGATCCAACGCCGCACCGAGTCCCAGGCCGACCAAATGCCATGAGCCCCCTCCGCGACGTCCTTGCTCGCCTGGCCAAGAGCCTGGCGGGCCAATCCCACGCTCAATCGGGCGAGGAGCTCGAGCCCCTTCCCGAGGGACTGGTGGAGCTCGACCCCGAGACCGACGAGTTCGCCGACTTCCTCGAGAGCATCGGCGCCACCGACGCCGACGAGGATGCGACCCTGCGGCTCAAGGACGCCCAGATTGGCGAGCTGCGGTCGAACCTGACCAAGATGCGGACGGTGGCCGACACCCTGGCCGACACCCAGCAAGCCCGCCTGGCGGCCGAGGCGCGGGTGCGCGAACTCGAGAGCCAGCTGGCCGCACCCGGCGCGGACCTCGACCCTGAGGAGGCGCTGACCGTGGCCGCCCTCACCAAGCGGGTCGAACGTCTCGAGCAGAGCCTCGAGAAGGAGCGCCAACGCTACGAGAAGCTGCACCAGCGCTTGGAGACCGCGCGCGAGAAGGTTGCCGAGCGGCACCGCGTGGCCGCCGAGCGCTGGCACGAGCTGCGACGCGTCGGACGCGAGCGCCGCATCCTGGAAGACCGAGTGCGCCTGCAGGGAGACAAGCTCGACGAGATCCGCGGCCTGCTGCCCAGCCTGCTCAACGCACGCGGGTCTGCGGCGAAGGGCGCTGCCAAGCGGATGGGCGAACTGATGGGCGAGTCGGACGATCCGAACGACGGCGTCTCGCGGCATGAATCCAGCTCGAACATCGACGCCCTCGCCAAGACGAAGTTCTTCCCGCTGGACGAGGACGACGACGGGGATCGCCCGGCCTAGTGTCCTGGATCAGAAATTCGGCGTCACTTCCCGGGCTCCGATCGCCGCTGGCGTCGCCAGCGCCTCCTCCGAGTATCGCAGCGGATACGCGTCGTCGGCGCGCCTAGCCAGCATCGATCGGACCTCCGGACAGTGACGCCGAATTTCTGATCCAGGACACCAGGCACCATCGGTGACGAGGATCCGCGGCCCTTGGGGGCCAACGGCCCAGCCGAAGGAGCCCCGTTGAACGAGGGCCCCGCGCGCGGCTGAGCGAGCTGTCAAGGGCGGTTCGGCCCTCGAAGGCGATCGGCGCCCGAGCTGCGCCCTGGCCCACCAACCCCCGCCCTTCCACCCTGGTGGACCGTCGATCGAGCCCGGGGGTTACACCCCAATCGCCCAATCGCCCGAAGCGCGTCGAGCTGCAGTCTCGCGACCGTGAAGGCTCGCATCTGCCGTTCGGGGTCGCGCTCGGCGACGGGGGGGGGCGAGGGTAGCGTCCGGACGACGAACTTTCGTCGGCGCCCCGGAGCTCGGCGGCGGCCGTGGGCGCGCTCGCGAGCGCCTGCGGCCTTCCAGGTGCCCATCGGCGACCGGGGCTTCGCTCGCGACTTGCCGGCGATGGCGCGACGTGCGAAACCAAGAGCGACGCCCGGTCGACGCCGGGCGCGCGTCTGCCGAATGGCGGCAAGGACAATGCAGCGGGGCAAGGCCAACGGGGGCTCGACACGACGTCCATTCCGATCACGATCCTGGCTGGCAGCGACCATCGCGCCGGCCGCATGCCCGAGGGCGAAGCACAGCTCCACCCGCTGGCCGCCTACAAGGGAGTCGAGCTGAGCGTCGCCGACCGACCGCTGGTGGCCGAGCTGGTCGATCGGTTGCGAGCCAGCGGCGGCTTCGGGCCGATCTCGATCGCCGGCCCAGCGTCGATCCACGCGCGACTCGAGCTGGACGCCGACCTGATCGACACCGACTCCAGCGTGGCCGAGAACCTACGCGCGGCTCTGCGCCACCACGCGGAGCGCGAACACCGTCAGGTGGCCATCATGGCCTGCGATGTGCTGCCGACCGCCGAGGAACTCCGCGACCTCGCCGCACTGCACGCCGCCGGTGGGCCCTGCGCCTGCTGGATCCCCCTCGTCCGTCGGCCTGAAGACGATTCGCGCCTGGGCTCATTCGCGTGGAAGCCGCGCTACGACCTCCAGGTGCGCGGCGAGGCGCAGCCGATCCACGTGCTGCCCGGTCACCTCACCGTCCTGGAGCCCGCAGCCCTGCAACTCGATCTCGTCCTGGGCGTGATGGACGTGGCCTACACCACCCGCAACACCCCGGTCGGACCCCGCAGTCGACGAATGGCGCTCGGGGTCCTGTCGCTGCTCCTGCGCGCGGACTTGGCGCGGCTGGCTCGCGGGCGCCCTCCGGCGCTGACCTGGCGAGTGCTCGGTTGTGGCTTCTGGCTCGCCCGCGCCCTCCGCTCGGGAAAGGTGAGTCTCGAACAGGCCGAGCTGCGCCTGGCGCGGGCCTTCCTGACCGACGACCGCCGCGGCGACGCTGGCACGGCCCGCGGCCTGCGCAGCCCGATCGTCGACGTGCTCAGCCTGGCCGAGGACGTCGACACCCAGGAAGAAGCCGACTTCCTGCACCTCGGGCACCCTTGAAGTCCGGCGCCCCGCAGGCTGAGAAGCCGACGCCAAGGCCCTCCAGGAGCCGAAATCGGGGCCTCGGGGCACAAGACCGTAATCGTCCCGACTTTCTCGAAACGCCTGAAACTCGGGCACCACTCCTGACGCTAGCGAGCCGACCGGAACGAGGTCTCGGGGGAGAGGTCCCTCGATCGACGTTCCCGGCCGGGTACTCCGCGGCATGAATTGCCATTTCGTTGCCCCAAGTCCGCGGGCTCGCAACGACCGGCCGGGAACGTCGTCCTCTTCCTCTCCCCTGGGATCTCGCACCTGATCCGTCCCGGTCCCTCGTTCACAGTCATCGAACCCGTTCGTCCCCCGGACCGGGTTCACAGAGATCCCCTTCGATTCCCATGGTCCATCGACTCTCGATTGCGGCCGCACCTTGTGCGGCGCTGCTCGTTCTCTCCCTCTCCGCTACGGCATTCCAGACCGGCTCCAACCCGCCTCCGGGTTCGTCGTCGGTCAATGGCCTGCTCGGCAGCATCCCTTGGAGCAGCTCCGTCGGCGCGGGCACCTTCACGGACGCCGCATCGGGACACTTCACGAGCACCGAGCGCCGTGACCTGGCCCAAGTCCGCGGCGGTTCCGTCGGCCTGGCCGTGCAGATCGGCGCCTACAGCGGCACGGCGGAGTTCGCCCTTGCCGGAGACGATCTGGGATCGCTGCCGTACACGGCGCCGGCCCTCGATCACTTGGCCATCGTCGGACCACAGGGACTGGTCACCGTCGAGCACGACGCCACTTCGACCGGCGCGCTGAACGGTTTCCTGGTCCCGATCACGACCCTGCACGAGGACAGTGACTGGACCACCGCGACCGAGATGGTGACCCACCCCCTCGATTCCAGCGACGGCTGGGACATCGCCGCGATTGCCGACGGCGGCTACACGATCCTGCTCGCCTTCGACGATGGAGCGGGCAGCTTCACCTTCGACGACTTCGCCCTCTCGGATCCGGCAGACGCGATCGCCGCCGGCCAGTGGGACGGATCCGGCGATGCGGAGATCGCCGTCGCGACCGACCAAGGCCTGCAGATCTACGACCTCTCGGGGACGCTGCTCCATTCGGAGTTCAACCTCAGCACTGGAGACCAACTCGTGGTCTTGCCGAACCAGAAGGTCGACTCCGGCGGAGCCGCGGTCTCCGACGCGTTCGCGTGGCTTACGACGCACCCCGGGAACGGTTCGCAGCTCCTGGTCATCGTCGGCCAGGGTTTTCGCGAGTACCCGGTCGTCACCACTGGCATGAGTGCCGTCCACATGGCCGGGGGACAGCGTCGGTCGGACGGCCTGCGGAACCTCTACTTCAACTCCAACGGTGAGTTCACGCTCTTCGTCCTCCACAACCAGGGGGGCAATGACACGACCGACGTCAACCACCACAGCTTCATTCTCGACCTGACGGACACCTCCTCAACCGCGGCACATTCGGCCCTGGAGTACGCCGATGGACCTCAGTCGCCCTCGACGATTGCATCCGAGGTCGTGGTCGCCGACTTCGATGGGGACAAGGTGGACGACATCGTCTTCGCCGGCCAGCCCTTCGGGCAACTGATCTACATCGACGGTGTCGACGGCCCGCGGGTCGATTCGAGCACCATCAGCACGAACTACGAGAATGTCGGCCTGGTGCCCGACAACGACTGCATCCAGTTCGTGGAAGACATGGCCGGCGGCGCCTCGGGCACCAGCGGCGTTCTGACCTTCGCTATCGACGTTCCGGACACTCTCACCGACGGCGTGACCGACACCACCCATGTCGAGCTCGTCCTGTGGGAGGCCGCGAGCGAGAACGTCCAGGCCTCCAACTTCGGAGTGCTCCACTACGTCATCGACCCCACCGACTTCCCGGTCTCGACGGGCACTCCCTGCGATGGCAGCACAGTCGTAGCCATGGACGAGCACACCCGCGCGCTCATCTCGGTGCCGGTCGACCCGGCCTCCTGGACACTGACCAGCAGTTGCGCGTGGGACGAGGTCTACTACATCGAGTGGCGGCCGGTGGAGTTCGACGGCACCGACATCACGGCCGTCGGCCGGACCGAGGTCGTGGTCTGGAATCGCGGCGGCGATGCGGAGGACTACTCTTGGTTCGATGACGACTTCTGGCCCCTCGGCATCGACGTGAACATCGACATCAGCAGTTGCCTTGGCGGCACCTTGGGCGGCGAGATCGCGCCCGGCAGCCGCAGCGACCTGCCGCCGATTCCGCGCCCCGGCACCATCACCGTCGTCACCCCCTGACTCTCGCTCAGTCGGTGCCGCATCGAGCGGCACCGACTGGTTCACTCGGGTGCTGGCACCCCGGCGGCACCCCGGCGGCACTGCGACGACGGCTCAGCGCGATGGCGCTGACCACCGCCGTCAGCAGGAACAGTGCCCCGATCGTGTAGGTCTGAACCGAGATACCGCCAGCGGGGAGTGAGCCGAGCACGGCCGCCATCGCGTCACTGCCCGCGAAGGGGCGCAACGCACCGTCTCCCACCACCCTGAACGCCGCCCAGTGGAATGGGTGGGCGAAGCCTTCGGTGGCGCGGACCCTCTCGCGTGCGTGCGCGGCTGCCTCGGCCACGCTGGCGCCCGCCGCCAGTTCACGGATCAGTGCCTCGCCGAAGACCAGACTGGCGGCGTGGCTCACCTCCGCCGCGGCCAACACCACCGCGTGGGTGCCATTGCCGATGAAGGCGCCACCCAGATGCGTCGCGCCGTCGTCGCCGAACCGACCGGGACCGCGGGCGGCGCCGCAGGTCAACAGCAACACCACCGGCGAGGTCGGTAGACCGTCCAAGTCCGCGCAGTACACGGCCCCGAGGCGCTGATCGTGGTCGTCGGCCAGCAGAAGTCCCGCGGGACGCTCCCTGGAGCCGTCGTACAAGCCGTGGACCAGAAGGGCTGTGACCGCCGCGTCGGTGCCGGCCGCTTCCAGTGCCGCGAGACGGGCCTGGTCGCCGCTGCGGCAAGCATCCCCGGTCAAACCGAGGCGACGGGCCAGCTCGTCGGGTTCGGCGCCGGGTGGGGGCAGTGGAGCCAATGACGGCCAACGGCTGGCCTGATCCAGCGACGTGCTGGGTGAGCTGACAACGGCCAGCGGTCGCGCGGTCGCGGCTAGGTCCACGCCGCGCATCTGCGCGATCAACGCGGCCGAGGGCCAGCGGCTGACAGCAGGCTGGGACTCGGCTGGATTCGCAGTGAGGAACTCGACCGGTACGTCCCCCAGGAGTTCGCAACCCAGGAACGCGATCGACGCCCAACCATCCACGAGCTCACCGACGCGCGACGGCAGCAGCTTCTCCCTCAGGCCCGCGCACCTGCGTTGGACCTCGTCGATTTCACCGACGACTCCCCGGGGTGCGATCCGCAGGGACTGGTTGACGAACGCGATCTCGTCGCGCAGGAGCTCTCCGCTGACGACTTCCTCGGCCTCCAATCGATCGCGGTCGACCGCGAAGACCCAGCTGGACCCGACTGACGGCACGAAGGCCACGACGCCCTCCCCCGCGCCCAGGATGGAGCGCAATCCACTGAGGTCGACCGAGGGCGCGCCGCGTTGGCGAGCGAGGGTGCTCAAGGACTGGGCACGCAGCAGAGCATCGAACGCTCGTCCGGCCCCCTGGTCACCATGCACCGCGATCTCGAGGCGACAGAGAGTCGTAAGAACGACCCGCCTCGAACGCTCGTGCAGGAACCCCACCCCCCCTGGCCGCAAGGGCGTCGAGGCCCAGCTGGCGAGGAGTTGGTCGTACGCCTGCTCCAATCGAACCAGGGCCTGGCTCACTTTGGTCGGGTCGCCCGACTCGAGGGCCAGTTGAGCCTCTCCAACCTCGAGCAAGCCGATCAGTCGGGCGCGATTGCCGTTGCCGCTGTCGGCGTCGAACCGACGGCCGAGGAGCACCCGCGCGCGGTCCAGCGAGCGGCGACAGAGGTCCAGGTCGCCGCGCAGGAGCGCGATGTCACCCAGCAGGATGGACGCGAGCACTCCCGTGGTGGGGTAGGCCTCCGCCATCCGCGACGCGAGCTCCAACGCAGTTCGGGCCCATTCCAGCTCATCGGCCGGACGCGCTTCGCCTCGCGCCAACGCTCGTCGATTGCGCTCCAGGATCGCAATGCCCCGCTGCAGGTTGGC
The DNA here is from genome assembly GCA_007751255.1 of Engelhardtia mirabilis. Taxonomy (GTDB): domain Bacteria; phylum Planctomycetota; class UBA1135; order UBA1135; genus Engelhardtia; species Engelhardtia mirabilis. Next base: position 621,568 of record CP036296.1, on the reverse strand, counting down.
CAGGGCGATCCGAGTGCCATCCGAACTCTTCAGGCCCTCGAGTCGCTCCACGGCCGCGAGGGCTTCGTCGTAGCGCTGGATCAGCACGTAGAAGTCCGCGGCGCGGAACAACACGGTGCCCAGCGCCTGGTCGTCGGGCGCCCCCGCCTCGATCGACTGTTCGAGGGCTGACTCGGCCTGCTCGAAGGCCCTCGCCACGTCCAGAGCGGCGACGTCCGGGAGCCCGATCCCCAGCAGGGTCTGGCCCCGCAGGGAGTACGCGTCGGCCAGGATGGCCGCTCCCGGATCGAGGGCCAACACCGCGTCGATTCGGCTCAGCGCATCCTCGACATCGCCGACTGCGCGCGCGTGGTCTGCGGCCTTGCAAGCCAACTTCAACGCCAAGGGGTCGGTCGCGCCGTAGGCCTCGATCAGGGCGTCGCTCATTGCGATCAAGCGGCGCAGCTCGTAGCTCCGCCCCTCCTTCCCGAAGAGCAGCGACTCCAAGTAGCGCCGGTAGGTCCCGTTGCCGTGGCGCGCGTAGGCGAGAGTGGCGCGCTCGATCAGCCCGAGCCAATCCTCGGGGTAGTCGAGCTTCCCCGTGTCACAGACGTAGACGAGGTAGGCGTAGCTCTCGTAGGCCTCGGTGAGGAGCGTCGCGCCCTCGGCCAAGGCCCGATCGACCTCGATCACCAACTGGAGCTGACGCTGGGGTGGTGGCGGCGAGCCGAAGTCGTAGGCTTCGAGCGCCGCGATCGGATCGCCGAAGGGCTGGGTCTCGGCGGAGGCCGAGTCCTGCCTGGGAGCTGCCGGCAGGGCCCGGGGCACGGCCGCGAGGATCAGGATCAGCGCGACGACGAGCGGAACTCGAGCCAGCCGGCCAGACTGGCTCCTCCTCCGACGCTCAGCCCGTGGACTTCGAGCCTGAAGTCCTCCGGCAGGCGGCTCAACTGATCGGGCTCGAGGATCCATTGCGGCTCGGTCAGCATCGCCCGCAGGACGGGTTCGGTGCCGTCCCGAGGATAGATCGCGACGTCGTAGCTGCCAGCGGCTCCTGCGACGGATTCCCACTCGAACCCGATCGGGTTCACCGCGTGCTCCTCGGCGAAGATGGCCTCGATCTCGAACTCCCCACCGAGCATCACGTCCGCCGGGCGCTCGTCGCCCCCGAGCATCAGGCCCGCGCCGAACCACAGCACGATCGCCGCGGCCGCCAGGGCCGCCAGCAGCCGCAGGGTGCGCGGGGGCGAGGGCCGGACTCCCCCGCGTTGATCGGCGAGGCGCGGGAGGTCCGCACCGTCGTCTTCGTGCCTCCCCCCCGCCGCAGCGCGAATCGGCAGGGGCAGTCCGCCGAGGGTGCGGGCCACCAGTTCGGCTTCACGGGCGTCGTCCGCGGATTCGGACGCTGCCGCCAGGGCCAGGTGGACCTCGTCCCCCAGCTCGTCGAGGCCCGCCTGCATCGATCGCAGCTCGGCCAACTCGGCCGCCAGCTCGGGCGAGGCCGCGAGCCGGCGGGCCACCTCGGGTTCGTCCTCCCGGCGCAGGCCCGTGAGGATCTCTCCGAGCAACTTCTCGTCGGCTGGGTTCAGCATTTCAGTGGGGGTCGGCTTCGGCACCGGGCTCGAGCGCGGCTTTGAGTTGTCGGAGGCCGCGGTAGTATCGGGTCCGGGCGGTGTTCTCGGAGATCTGCAATCGCTCTCCGATCTCGGGAAAGGTCAAGCCTTCCAGGTGCTTCAGCTCGACGATCGTGCGCTTCGACTCGTCCAGGCGGGCGAGGGCCGATCCGAGCCGGGCGCGATCGTCGTCGTCGTAGAGGTCCGCTTCAGCCTCCAGGGGGCGATCGATCTCGGCCACGTCGATCGCGCCGGTAAGGCGCGAGCGCTGGCGGCGTCGGGCGGCGTTGAGGAGCTCGAAGCGAACCACGGTGAAGGCCCAGGTCTCGATTCGCGCGCGACCCTCGTACTCGGGCAGCTTGCGCCACAAGACGAGCAGCGCGCTCTGCGCCACGTCGTCCACGTCGGCATCGGTCAGGGGGCTGGACATTCGTCGATTGAGCCAATTCGCGATCCGGGGCACGCAGCGTGCCCGCAGTTCGAACTCGGCCCTCGCTTCGACATCACCAGCCATGACCCGAGACACCAGGGCCGCGTCTGCGCGGGCGGTGGCGTCGATCGGGTTCGCGTCGTCAGGGAGCATGGAGTTTCAGCTCGGCCCGAGAAACCCTGGCCGGGGAGGCGCGAATCGTAGTCTCTCGGATCGCCTGTTCAGCGCGGACCGACGAAGCTGGCGTCCAGTCGATCCAGGGTCGGCGCCCCCACCAACTGCAGGCCGCGCACCAACTCGGCTTGCAGGACCTCGAGCGCGCGCTCCACCCCGGCCTGCCCGCCGGCGGCCAGGCCCCAAACGAAGGGGCGTCCGACACAGACGGCGGCGGCCCCCAGGGCCAGCGCCATGATCGCGTCGGTGCCGCGTCGGATCCCACCGTCCAAGAGCACCGGCATGTGTCCCTCCACGGCCGACACGACCTCGGCCAGGCAGTCGATCGAGGCCCGTCCCCGGTCGAGCTGGCGTCCACCGTGGTTGGAGACGATCAGGCCGTCGACCCCGCGCTCGCGGGCCAGCGTCGCGTCCTCGGCCGTGACGATGCCCTTCAGCACGATCCGCATCCGCGTCCGCTCGCGCAGCCAATCGACGAATTCCCAGGTCAAGCTCGCGTCGACCACCGCGCTGGCACCGTCGAGGCCTTCGAGGTTGCCCTTGCGGCTGGAGGCGTTGAGCTCCAGCAGGGTCGTGCCGTGGGACTCGCGGTTGCCGAACACCGGCGCGTCGACGGTCAGGCACAGCACCTGACAGCCCGCGTCCTCGGCGCGCCCGATCAGGGCCTGGGTCGTCGCGCGGACGGGCGTCGTGTAGAGCTGGAACCAGGGCACCTGCCCGCTGGCCGCGACGACCTCCGCCACCGAGTAGGTCGAGACCGTCGAGACGATCATGCGCTGGCCGCGCGCGGCCGCGGCCCGGGCGCTGGCCAGCTCGCCCTCGGGGTGGAAAATGCCCTGGAATCCCACCGGCGCCAGCAGGATCGGCGAGGCCAGGCGCTCGCCGAAGAGCTCCAGCGACGTGTCGGGGGCGCTCACGTCCACCAGCCGCCGGGGCCGCAGGAAGCGCCGCCCGAAGGCCGCCACGTTCTCGCCCAGGGTCACCATGTCGTCCGAGCCGCCCTGCAGGTAGGCCCACACCTCGGGCGCGAGGCTGGCCGCGGCGGCGCGCTCCAACTCGCGCAGGTTGAGAAGTGCCTGCATCGACGCGCTCGTGTTCGGTTGGGTCATCGTGGTCCCGTCGCCCGTTTCCGTGGGTCGCGGCATACTAGGCCCCGACGCACCGGCCGGATGCCCCGGGACCGGATCGCAGGGGAGGACAGGAAGCTTGAAGGACGGATTGGATCGCGTCGACCTGGCCGAGGTCGAGGCGCAGCTGCGGCGGATCGAGGAACACCTGAACCGCCTGTCGGCCCACGCCGCCGGCGCCCGGGACCGCATGCGCGCGTCGGTGGCCTCGATCGTCGGCGTGGACCTCGGCGGCCGGACGACCCTCGCGGCGGAGCAGTGGAGTCGTCTGACCGAGACCCAGCGCGACGCGTCGGTCGGCCGACTGACCGAGCTGGCGGACGAGCTCGCCGGGCTGGACCCGGCTGGACCCCTCTCGGTGCGACCGGTGCCCCCGGGGATCACGCTCGTCGCAGCGGGCGCGATGTTGGTCGCGACCTTGGCCGTGCTGTCGATGATCCTCGGCCGCTGGCACGACGCGACCGCGCGGGTGCCCCTGGCACAGGTGGAAGCGCTCGAGTCGAGCGTCGACGCGCTGCGCGCGGCGCGGGCGCTGGAGGAGCGCGCGATGCGGGCCCTCGCGCCCCCCGACTTCCCCGACGACTCGAGTCAACCGCCCGCCGTTGCCCCGGACGCCGCCTACAGCGCAGCCCACGCGGCGGTGCGCGCAGCCGAGTCCGACGTCGCGACTCGCACGCTGGGCCTGTTCGGCGACGCGCGGATCCTGCCCAGCGAAGCCCTGGTGATCGAGATGGTGATGTGGATGGGCGCCCTGGGCGGCCTGGCCCACCTGCTCACGTCCTTCGCCAAGTACGTGGGCTACCGCCGGCTGCAGCGGAGTTGGCTGATCTACTACCTGTTCCTACCGATCCAGGGCGCGGCCCTGGCGGTGATCGTCTACCTGGTGCTGCGAGTCGGGATCCTGGCCCCCTCGGGGCTCTCGGACGGCGGGTCGGCGAACCTCAACCTGGTCGGGATCTACGCCTTCGCGGGCCTCACGGGCCTGTTCTCGAAGGTCGCCCTCGACAAGTTGGCCGAGGTCTTCCAGACCGCCTTCCGAACGCGAGCCGTGGCGGAGGATCAGGGCGAGGGTCTGGCGCAGGTCCAGGTGACGGCCCCGGTTCGCCCACCGGAGCCGGAGCCGGCGGATTCGGCGCAGCTCGTCGACGAGGTCGAGACCCCCGACGCGCCCGAGGCCGAAGGGACGCCCTCTCGCAAACGAACGGCCAAGCGTCGCGCGAGCGAGGAGAAACCCGGCTCCTGAGCTCGGGTCGAATCCCGGGCCGAACGCGATGCCTTTTCCAGGGCAACCACGCGGCACCCACCGAGTTCTTACGTTTGACCTGTAGTCGGCTCGAGAGGCCTGGCGACAAGGGCTCCGGAAGGCACGCGCTCCCCCCACGCGCCCGACGGATCCATGACATCTCTCGCCATCGGCCGACCCGCAATGCGGGTCGAAAGCTCCCCCCGTCGATCCAGCCCGCCCCGGCGCGCCGGCTTCACCATCGTGGAGTTGGTGATCTCGATGGGCGTGATGCTGACCGCCTTCCTGATCTTCGCCACCACGGTCGCCGGCGTGGCGCAGCAGCGCACCGTCAACTCGGAGAACGGGATCGCTGCCAACGCGGCGCGCTCGATGGTCGAGATCATGCAGAACGAGGAGTTCGAGCAGATCTTCGCGCTCTACAACGCCGACCCGAACGATGACCCCAACGGCATCGGCTCGGCGCCCGGCAACCGCTTCGCCGTGGTGGCACTGCCGCCCACCGAGGACAGCGTCGACGGCTTGGTCGGGGAGATCTTCTTCCCCTGCATCGAGATCGAGGTCCTGTCCGAGGTCGACGTAGACGCACCGCCCCCGACCCGGGGTCAGCCCCAGAAGGTCGAGGTGCTCGGCACGACCCTGGCGCTGCGCGAGGACGTCGCGAACGCCCAGCTCGACACGCCGCGCGACCTCAACGGCGACAGCATCATCGACGAGGAAGACCACTCGGACGACTACGTGATCCTGCCCGTGCGGGTCTCGATCCGCTGGCGTGGACAGCACGGTGACCGTGAGTACGCGATCCAGACGATCTTCTGTCGTTTCCGCAGGAGCTGATCCCCGTGCGCAGGATGCATTCCCGTTCGGGCTTCTCCTTGATGGAGGTCATGATCGCCCTGACCCTGCTCACGATCCTGGTCGTGAAGGGCGCCGTCCTGATGCGGATGATGCGCTCGACGAACTCGTCGCAGACCGAGGCCATGCTGCTGAACGACCAGGCCAACCTGGTCCTCGATCGCATCTCCCTGGCGATCGTCGGCTCCGACAAGGAGACCCTGTTCCCGTCGTTCGAGAACCCCTTCCACACCTCGGCGGTGGCCTACAGCGTCAGTCTGGGTCTCGACGAGAACGGGGCCATCGTCTGGGGCGACCCGGAGTCGATCGGCCTCGAGGAGGACGGCCGCGTGGTCTGGAAGCAGAACCCCGACGAGGACGACGAGCGACGCCTGATCTGGAGTGACTTGGTGCGCCCCTTCCTCGAGGGTGAGTTGTCCAACGGCATCGACGACAACGGCAACGACTTGGTGGACGAGCAGGGGCTTTCGTTCGTGCTCTACAAGAACAGCGTGACGATTCGCATCAGCTTGGGCGCCGATCCGACAGATCCCGAGAGCGCCACGCGCACCGTCGAAACGACGGTCACCGTGCGCAACCGACCTGATTGAACGAGGGGGAAGAGATCGATATGGGTACACAGATCTGGGAACGGAACTTCCGCAATGCCGCCGAATCGCGCCGCGGCGGGGCGCTGGTGGTCTCGCTGGTGGCGGTCATGTCGGTGGCCTCGATGAGCGCGGTGTTCCTACAGCTCTCGCACTCGATCACCAAACGTCAGACCCACTCGGCCGATCTAAAGCGCGCCATGTACCTGGCCGAGGCCGGCCTGGCCGAGGCCTACGTGGGCCTGGGCATGGCCAAGACCGGCAACGTCGGCAGCGAGACCCAGCCGGCGATCTTCGGCGAGGGCCTGTTCTGGGTCGAGGCGACCGACAAGGGCGGGGACCTGATCGAGCTCGAGGCCACGGCCATGGCCGGCTCGGCGCGCATCTGCCTGGGCATGGTCGTCGAGCGGGCCGACGTGAGCGTCGGCTCCCTCGGCATCTTCGGAACCGAAGACCTGACCGTGCAGTCTGGGACGCTGATCGACAGCTACGACTCCAGCCAGGGCACCTACGCCGAACAGCTCGCCAGCGGTCAGAACAACGCGGAGGCCAACGTGGGCAGCGCGGGCGCGGTGACCCTCGATGGTGGTCGCGGTGGGATAACGATCCGTGGCGACGTGGTCCCGGGGATCGGCGAGAGGGTGGGTCAGACCGGAACGGTGACGGTCAGCGGCAGCACCGCCGCGCGCAGCTCCGTGGTCGCCCTTCCGGCACCCGACGCGCCTGCACCGCTGATGGCCGCGGGCGTGAACCACGTCCTGCCGGTACCGCTGGTCGTCCCGGCCGGCACGCGCGGGCTGGAGAACATCAGCGTTGGCGCGGGCGCGACCATCGTCGTGGTCGGGCCCGCGACGATCGTGACCGGCGACCTGACCCTGGCCAGCGGCGCCGAGATCGAGTTCGACGTGACCGACGGGCCGGTCGAGCTCTTCGTGAGCGGAGACCTGACCGTGCCCGATGGCGCGCTCCTGACCAACTCCAGCGCCGACCCGACCCAGGTCAGCGTGCAGATGTCCAAGTCCGCCGCCGGCACCTACGGGGCCGTGTCGCTGGGCTCGTCGGTCGTGTTCCACGGCTCTGTCTACGCGCCCTCCTCGGCGGTCTCGCTGGCGGCCGGCGCGGAGTTCTTCGGAGCCGTCGTGGCCGACACGCTGAGCCTCGAACCCGGCGCGCAGTTGCACTACGACCTGGCCATCGCCGAGGGTGAGAGCTCCCTGCCGCGACTGGCCAACTGGCGCGTCGTCGACGTGCCCGGGCCCCTGGCGGCCTCGAGCTCCGACCCGTTCAAGGCCCTGGGTATCGACCCCTCCGCCTGCCGCAGTCCCTCCGCTGCCCACGAGGACCAGTGGCTCGACGTCGACTACCTGAACGACGTGGGTACGCCCTCCAGCTACTCGGGCTGGGAGAAGGACTTCGACTGGACCGACGTCAGCGAGGTCACCAGCGGTTCGCGAGACGGGGAACGCATGACGGAGGCCAGGGTCGAGGACGACGCCAAGACGACCCCGCCGATGGTCACGCCGACCGGCACGCCCGCGGACTGGGTCGCCGATGCGGGCATCGGCAACGCGGAGCTGACCGACTACCTGGTCGAAGCGGCGCCGCTCACGGCTGGTGAACTCACCTCGGCCTTGAATCGCCCCCCAAGCCTCTCGTCGAGCGAGCTGACCGAGATCTTCGTCGCCAGCTCGCCGATGCGGCAGGCCGTGCTCGCCCAGGCTGTCCGGGCCGATCGCCTGGGGGGCGCAGACCTCTACAAGCTCGCCTGGGCGAACTTCCCTCTGGCCGACTCGGTACTCAGCAACGCGATCGAGTCCTCCGCGGTCGAGGACGCCGTCCTGCGCCAGATCCTGGTCGACCACTCGCCCCTTTCGGTGCCCGTCATGTTGGCGGTGACCACGCGCAGCGTGCCGCTCAGCACCGCGGACCTGCGGCTGATCAACGCCGCCCAGTAGGTCCGGGGCGACCGCTCGCCCACCCGCACCATGGAACTACGACTGCTGCTCCCCACGGCCCTGGCCCTGCTCGCAACTGCGGGTGTGGGCAACCGTGGGAACGCGGCGCCGTCCGCGGACGAGCAGCAGCCGAGGACCGTGGACGAGGTGCTCGAGCAGTCCTTGGAGAGCGACTTCGACGCCGGCAAGTTGCGCGGCGCGCTGCACGCCCTGGCCGGTCCGATCCTGCCGGACCTGTTCGAGGCCCTGTGCGAGGGGACGACCCGCGCCGGCGAGCCCCTGGACGAACCGCGCCGGATACTGGTGCGCACGACGTTGGTGCGCACGCCCCTGGGCGAGCTGCGCCCGTTCCTCGAGTCCCTGGCCACCGGACCGACGCCGGTCGATCGGCGCATGGCGGCCATGGGGATCCTGGGCGCGGCCGGCGAGGGCCGCGACGTCGCCCTCTTGGCCCGCATGGCACCCGTCGACTCGCAGCAGGTGACCGTCGGGATCGACCAACGCCAAGTCTTCAGCGCGGCCCTGGCCGAGATCGCGGCCCGCGACCCCGAGGTCTCCCCGCAACTGGGCTCGGTCCTGCGTCAGGCCCACCCGTCCCTGGCGGCACCGCTGGTCCGCGCCATGGCGTCGGCCGACGACGCGGAGCGCCTGTTGGCCGCGGAGCTGCACGTCAACGCGAGCTACGACGAGCTGATCCTGCTCGAGCTGGCCCGGCTGGGCGAGTCCCGCCGGCTGCAGCTCGACGAGCTGCAACGGCGCACCATCCGCGCCCTGCTGGACGGCCACAACTCCGTCGCCACGGTGACCCTGGCCACGCGCGCAGCCGCCGGCGCGCGCGACGACGACGCCGTCCCGGCGCTGATCGACCTCCTCGAGAGCCCGGATCGGGTCATCGCCAAAGCCGCCCGTGTCGCCCTCGAGTCCATCACCCGGCAGCGGCTGCGCGACGACGTCGAGGCCTGGCGAGCGTGGCACTCGCGCGAGTTGAAGTGGTGGCGGGACGAGTCCCAGGACACCTTTCGGCGCGTGACCGGCCGCGACGCGGCGGATGCGGGCAACGCCATCCGCGAGCTGTCGGCGCGCCGCTTGTTCGTCGATCGTGTGGCCCAGGGCCTGATCCCGGCGCTCGATCGCGACGATCCCGAGCTGGTGCTGCTGGCCTGCAGCGCCCTGGCTCAGCTCGAAGCCACCAGCGCCGTACCGCGCCTGGTGGATTGCCTCGACCACGAACACGCCGGAGTGCGCGACCTGGCCTGGAAGACCCTGCGCGACCTCACCGGACGCCAGCTAGGCCCCGATCCCCGTCTGTGGCGCGAGCGCGTGCTCGCCCAGCCCGACAAGACCCCATGACGACCCAACCCCGACCCTTCGTCAAGCGGCGCCAGCGCCTGATCAAGACGCGCTTCCAGCTGCGGCTGATCGCGATCTTCGCCGGCATCGCCCTCCTGGCCCAGCTCTTCCAGACCCTGCTGATGGGCTCCTACCTGGCCCAACTCGCGGCGCGCATGCCCGCGGGGGGACCGGTCCTGGCCGAGGAGACTCCGGGCGTCCTGGTCCAGACCCTGGCCGCCTCCAGTCTGTTGCTATTGCCGTTGATCCTGCTGGTCGGCATCTCCGCCACCTTCCGCATCGCAGGACCCCTGTACCGCTTCGATCAGTACCTCAAGGGTCTGAAGAACGGCAGCGAGGTCGAGCTCTGTCGACTGCGCCGCGGCGATCAGCTCCAGGACCTGTGCCAGGTCATCAACGAGGCCACCGAGCCCCTGCGCGCGCGCAACGCCGCGCGCCTGGCGGCTGAGTCGAGCGAGCGCGAAGCGGCCTGAGCGGCGACCCGTCCAGGCCGCGGAGAGCACGAAGAGGCAGGGGTCGTGCAAGGGAGAGATCGCCGGCCGCGATCCCAGGCCGAGGCCATCGGCCTCTCGAGCTCCCGCGGGGGCCGTCAGGACCGGGAAGAGTCTTCCGCCTCGCAAAACCGACCCTCGCTCCAGGTCGGTCGAGGCCGGCGCCGATACCTCGCCAGAGCGCGGCCGACCCCGGACCAAGCCCACTGCCCAATCCCCATCAATGCACGCCCTGCCGGCCCAGCGCCCCATTCGGATCCTCATCGTCGACGACAATCCGGCGATCCACGAGGACATCAAGAAGGCCCTACAGGGCACCGAGCTGAATCCGGCCTTGGACGACCTGCGGTCCCTGGTGCTCGGCGAGCCGAGCGCGTCACCGCGCGCCAACCCCGTCGCCGCGGCAATGCTGTTCGACTCCGCCTTCCAGGGCGAGGACGCCCTGCGCGCGGTGCAACAGGCCGTGGCCGCCGACGACCGCTTCGCGGTGGCCTTCGTCGACATGCGGATGCCGCCCGGTTGGGACGGCCTGGAGACGATCGAACGCCTGTGGCAGGCCGATGCCGACCTACAGATCATCCTGTGCACGGCCTTCTCGGATCACTCCTGGTCCGAGATGTACGAGCGCCTGGGATCCTCCGACCAACTGCTGGTGCTCAAGAAGCCCTTCGACGCGATCGCCGCCTGCCAGATGGCCCACGCCCTGGTCGGCAAGTGGAACCGCACGCGCGAAGCCGACGATCGGCTGATCGCCCTGGAATCCGCCAACCGGCGGCTGGCCGACGAGATCGAGCAGCGCCGCGGAGCCGAAGAGCGGCTGATCCGCGGCAGCCTGTACGACTCGCTGACCGACCTCCCCAACCGCGCCCTGCTCTCCGATCGCCTCGAGCACGTGGTGGCCCGCGCCAGCCGCGAGGCGGACTTGAACTATGCGGTGCTGTTCCTCGACCTCGACGACTTCAAGGTCGTCAACGATAGCCTCGGCCACGACGTGGGCGACCGGCTCCTGATCGAGGTCGCGGCACGCATCCAGGCCTGCATTCGCAAGTCGGACAGCGCCTCGCCGGTGGACGAGAACGTCGCCGCGCGGCTCGGTGGCGACGAGTTCGTGGTGCTGCTCGAGGGCATGACCGACGAGCGCGACTCCAGCATCGTCGCCCAACGCCTGATCGACACGGTCGGCGCGCCGTTCGAGATCGACGGCCACGACCTGCGACCCAGCGTCAGCGTCGGCGTGGTCAATGGCCGGGGCCGCGCCGGGAGCGCGGTCGACCTCTTGCGCGACGCGGACACGGCCCTCTACCGCGCCAAGCGCGGTGGCAAGGCGTGCGTCGCGATCTTCGACGACGAGCTGCGCCGCCAGGCGGTGGCCCGCCAGCGCATCGAGTCCGACCTGCGCCGCAGCATCGAGCAGGACGAGCTGTTCCTGCAGTACCAGCCGATCATCGAGCTCGACACCGGAGCCGTGCTCGGCTTCGAGGCGCTGGTGCGCTGGCGCAACGACCGCCAGGTGGTCATCCCGCCCAGGGAGTTCGTCCCGATCGCGGAGGAGACGGGTCTGATCCTGCCGCTCGGGAACTGGGTCCTCGAGCGCGCCTGCGCCCAGGTGGCCGAGTGGCGTAGTCGCGGCCTCAGCCACGCCCTCTCGGTCAACATCAACGTCTCGAAAAAGCAACTCGCAGCTTCGGACTTCGCGGACCGCGTGCAGTCGGCGCTGCGCAATCACGGCCTGCAGCGGGGCGACATCAACCTCGAGCTGACCGAGACGCTCTTGATGGACTCCTTCGGGCACGGAGCGATGGTCCTGCGCGATCTCGAGGAGCGCGGCGTTCAGTTCCACGTAGACGAGTTCGGAACCGGCCTCTCGTCCCTGTCCTACCTCAACTGCCTGCCCTTCTCGGCCCTCAAGCTCGACCCGAGCTTCCTGAGCAGTCTGCCCAGCGGCGAGGCCAACCAGGCGACGATCCAGGCCATCGTGCAGATGGCCCACGCCAGGGGCCTCAAGCTGATCGCCGAGGGCGTCGAGACCGCCGAGCAACTGGAGATCCTCCAGGCCCTCGGCTGCGACTACGGTCAGGGCTACCACTTCTCCCACCCGCTCGACGCGGACCTGGTCGAAGCGTACATCGAGGGCAAGCCGTCGACCCGCAGGGCCGGCTGACGGGATCGGACTCCGGCGGATGTCGATCAAGACCCGAGTCTCGCTGACCCTGTTCGGGATCGTTCTGCTGCTGACGTACCTGCAGTCCACGGTCCTCGAACACGCGATCACCGGCAGCTTCGAAGAGCTCGAGCTGGAGCTGGCCCGGAGCGACCTGCGCCTGCCCGAGGACGCCCTCGAGCACGAAGTCAGGCATCTGGCGGCGACCGCTGCCAACTGGGCCCGCCGCGAGGCGATCGCATCGATCGTCGATGCCAACGACCGAGCCCGGTCGTCCGACGAGCTCACGATCGAGGCCTTGCGCCAGAACGACCTCGCGCTGGTCCAGGTGCTCGACGCCCAGGGTCGGGTGGTTCGCTCACTGCGCGCAGCGCCGGTGGGATTCGGCGACGTCTCGCTCGAGGCGATTCCCGAGTCGGCGCAGGGCCGCAGCCACCCCCTGGCCTTCGACCCGCGCCGACCGCGCCCCATCGAGGGTTTCCTGCTCAGCGAATGGGGTCCACTGATGGTCAGCGCCAGGCCACTTCCCGCGGCGGAGCCGGGGGCCTCGCCCCGGGGCACCCTGGTCCTGGCCCGGGCCATCGACGGTGACGTCATCGCCCAGATGCGGCTGCAGACCAACGTGAACTTCTCACTGGTCGGGATCGACAGGGCCAGCGCGGACCCCCAGCTCGAAGCAACGCTCGCGCTGCTTCAGGCGGGCGAAGACGCGGTCTTCGACTCGCTCAGCAACGAGGAGCTCAGCGGTTCGACGCTGATGCGCGACATCCACGGGCAGGATGTGCTGCTGCTGAGCGCCCTGATCCCTCGCAACGTCAGCGCCCATGGGGTCTACGCCTTCGACGTGGCCTTCCTGCTCGGCTTCGCCGGGCAACTGCTGGTGCTGTTGATCCTCTACGTGGTGCTGCACCGGGGCGTCGTCCGCCCGCTCCTGTCCTTCAGCCGCCGGGTGGTGAAGGTCCGCGAGGGCACCGCCCAGGCCGATGCCTTGGCCCTGGATCGAAGCGACGAGCTCGGCGACCTCTCGCGCGAGTTCACGTCGCTCTACACTCGCCAGCAAGACTTCCAGCGCCAAGCGATCGAGGCCTCGCGTCGAGCGGGCATGTCCGAGGTGGCCACGAACGTGCTGCACAACGTGGGCAACATGCTCAACAGCGTGAACGTCTCCGCGGACGTGATCCGCGGCAAGGTGGCGCGCATCTCGACCGAGGACCTGACCTCCCTGGCAAGCCGCATTTCAGCCTTGGGCGACGACCTGCCGCGCTGGATACAGTCCGACCCGGGCGGGAGTCAGATGCCGAACTTCCTGCGCGTCCTGGCCGCCGAGATGGAGAGCGCGCGCGACTCGGCCGAGATCGAGTGTGTCGCCCTGTGCGAGCAGATTGCGGAGATCGGGGCGCTGATCTTCGACCAGCAGCAACTGGCCGAGCCCGGTGGCTTCGAGGAACAAGTCGACCTCGTGGAACGGACGCGGACGGCCCTGCGGATCGCCATCGGCGAGGATGGTGACGTCGAAGTGCGGCGCGGCCACTGGGAGCCGCTCGCGGCGCGGTCGGACGGGCACAAGCTGCTGCAGATCCTGGTGCACCTGATCAGGAACGCCGTCGAGTCCTACCCGGACACCGAGTGCGGGCAACGCTGGATCGAGATCACGATCTCGCACACACCGACGGGCGCGCGCATCGCGGTCAGCGACGGTGGCTGCGGGATCGAGCACGAGCGGCTGCGGACGATCTTCCAGCACGGCTTCACCACCAAGCCGGACGGCCTCGGCTTCGGGCTGCACTCGGCGGCGAACGCCGCGGGTGAGCTGCATGGGCGCCTGTGCGCGTCGAGCCCCGGTGTCGGCCTGGGCTCGACCTTCGTGCTCGAGCTGCCCCTGGATCCGGGTCCGGCGACTTCGCTCGCGGCCTGAGATCCGGCCTCCCTCGGATGCGGGGGCGACAACTCGCGGGGGCCCGAGCTAGCCTGCGGTGCATGGCCCTCGCATTCCGCTGCCCCGCTTGCACTCGGGGCGTCTTCAACCGGCGCGTCCCGACCTGTGAGTTCTGCGGCGCGGAGCTGCCCGCCGAACTGCTCCTGATGGTCGACGAGCAGCAGGAGCTCGATGCCGATGCCGCTGACCGTGCGGCGGCCCGACGCCTCCTGGAACAGATCCGCACGCAGGACCGCAGCCGGCGCAAGCGCGGCTACTTCCCGCCCTTGGCGTGAGCGTCGCCGAGCGCGAAAGACTTTCCGTCGGTCTGCTGCGCTCACCGAACGGTGAACTCGGGATTTCGTGAGCGCTGGGTAATGCGACAGTCGATAGGTCTGCCTGAAGTGGGGCACCGCGAGGACCTCGCACGGTTCGGTGGTTCGACCGTGGAGAACTGTCTCGCTAGCCCATCACCACCAAGGGGAGGCACAGCCGTGGCGAACGAGTGGCACGAAGCCGGTGACGGGCAGACGGAGCGTGGTCAGCGCCCCGAGTTGAAGCAGCCCCTGGATCTGTACGACTCGGACACACACGTCGAGCGCCAGCCGGTCCACTCTACCGAGCCCCCCGCGCCCCTGCCTGCCCCGTGGACCGCGGTCCCGGTCGGATCCGGCGCCGCGGGTCCCGAGCAGCAGACGATCGCCGCCCTGCAGCGCCGGATCGCCGAGCTGGAGCCCTTGAGCGAGCGCCTCGCGGACACCGAGCAGCGCCGCATGTCGCTCGAGGTGCAGATGCGCCTGCTACAGGAGGAACGCGACAAGCTGGCCGCCGAGCGGGTCGAGCGCGCGGCGCTCAAGCGCCGCAACGAGCGGCTCGAGACCGAGCTCAATCGGGCCCGTCAGATGAGCGAGACGGCCCTGCGTGAGCTCTCGGAGACCCGCATGCACGCGGAGGACACCCAGGAAGCCTCGAAGGACTGGTCCCGCGAGGCCCTGCGCCTGCGCAAGCAGCTCGAGAACTCCGAGCACGCGACGATCGAGGCCCGCCGCCGCCTCAAGGCCGCAGGCGACGCCCTCCACAGCGCGGTCGACGGCATTCGGCCGGTGCGCCGCGGCGACCTCGTGCGCCTGGCCAAGCTGATGACCGTCGACGCCGGCGACGCCGACGCCATGGTCGAAGAGGTGCGCCGGCTGTTCCCGCGCTGATCGCGCGGCGGTCGTCTAAGCTCGGCCCATGAGCCGCGCACGCCGACGCCGCCAGGTCGCCACCTTCGCCTGCCCCAACTGCGGCGCCGACGTGCGTTCGGACGCCCTGGCCTGCCCCGAGTGCGGCTCGGACGCGGAGACCGGCTGGTCCGACGAGACCCTCTACGACGGCCTCGACCTGCCCTGGGACGGCAGCGAGCCGGAGCGCCGCCTGAAGACGGGCCCCGGCCTGCCGCTGCGACTGATCGCCGGCGTGTTGCTGATCCTGCTGGTGTTGGCGCTCGTCTTCTGAGCCCTTACCAGCGCAGCAGAATCTCGACCGGGTTGGTCGTGTAGGGCCCGAGACCGCCTTGCGACGGCGCCCAGCCCTGCAGGGTCGTGGTCGTGCCCGAGAGGGCGGGATCCGCCAACGACGGCAGGGGGAAGGAGACCGCGGCGTCCTGGCCGACGGTGACCAGTGCCACGCTCACGCTCGGGGAACTCGGGTCGATCCACAGGGGCGTTCCGGTGGGCGAGGTCCCCAGGGGCGAGGCGCCGCCCGGCTGACCCTGGACCACCAGCGCGAGTCCGGCCGGCCCGAAGGCCTGGACCTGAACCGTGCCGCCGGGCGCGGCGATGCCGTCGACGCGCAGGTAGGGCTCGGCCGGCACCGGCGTGACGACCCCGGCGGGCAGGGTCGGCGGGTCGAGGGTCACGCCGCTGACCGTCGCCAGCGAACCGCTGCCGACGATCACGATGGGCGAGAGGGGAGATTGCAGGCGGTGCGTCGACGAGCCGAGCACCCGCACCGTGGAGCTGTCGACGAAGATCGCCGGGCTGTCGCTTTCGATCGACGTGCCCGACCCCCCGTAGGCGTCGCAGGCGGTGACGGTCACGTCGCTTCCGCCCAGGGCGACGATGCCCGCGCCGGACGTCGGGTAGTGGAACTCACAGCCGGAGGGAGCGGCCTGACCGCCGTGGAAGGTGCTGCCGACGATCGAGACCGTCGAGCCCGTGATCACGAGCCCTGAGAACGCATCCGAAGGACCGTCCGGGTAGCACGCGTCGCCACCCGCGAAGGTCGAGTCGCCGATGGCGAGTTGGGCGCAGTCGTCGACCCGGGCGTGGGCCACGCCGTAGAAGGCGAAGGTCTGGGGATCGAACTCCGTCGCGGACACCACGCACTCGGAGATCACGGCGTGCCCGGGCACCTCGTTGACGGTGAGCGAGCGCATGGCCAAGCCGGCCAGGGAGAAGCGGGGCACGTCGCTGATCGTGACGTCCCCGACGCTGACCTGGCCGCCGAGCGGCGCGAGGATGTCCAGGGCCTTGTCCAACGCGAAGCCGGGATAGGTCCCGGGAACCACGAGCAGGCTGTCGCCGTGCTGCACCTGGGGCGCCGCGATGGCCTCGTCGATGGTTGTGAAGTCGCCACTGCCCGAGGGGTCGACCAACCAGGGCGTGGCGTTGGACTGGATCAAGTCCACGCTCACGGCGTTGCTCACCACCTCGAGCGCGCCGCCGGCGCCGAACACCAGCGCGGCGTGATCCAGGGTCAGCCCCGTGGCCGCGGGCAGGTCCAAGGGCGGCAGGACCAGCGTCGCCTCGGCGCGGCCCGCTTCGTCGAGGAAGCCCAGGAAGCCCGCGAAGGTCGGCGACGAGACCTGGGCCAGGGCGAAGAGGCTGTAGACGTCGGGCTGCAAGGGCACCTGCAAGCCGTCGACGAGGAAGCCGGGCGCCTGACCGCTGGCCGAGCCCAGGATCAGGTAGAGCTGACCCACGCGAGGCGGGCAGGTCGTGAGGGAGAGCTCCTGCTTCCCACCGAGGTCGATCGCGATCTGGTCCAGATCGGCGACCAACGTCGCCTGGGTCGGGGCGGCGCCGTCGAAGACGAACACGACGCCGGGGGGAGATGAGCCTCCCGCCTGCTTGTTGCCACCCAGGAACATCTCCTCGCCCTGGAGTGCGTTCGAGCGGATGCCCGCCGGACCGAAGGAGACGCCGAGCGAGTAGCGCGGAAGCCAACCTGCCTGGGAGCGGTCGAACACGACGTCGTCGATCAGCGCGGTGTCACCGTCGACGGCCAACTTCGTGCCGAACAGGCCGGCGTACGTGGGTGTGGGCGCTTGGATCAGCTCGCCCGGCGTCCAAGCGCCGCCGACCAGGTCGAAGGTGTAGACGGCCCCCACGTCGAGGAACGGACCGTCGCTGTGCGGGGCGCTGATCAGGAGCTGATCGGCGTCGACCGCGATCTCGGCGCCGAAGGTCTGGGCCGTGACCGTCGAGGGGACGGGCGTCAGCACTTGAGTCTGGGTCCACACGCCCGCCTGGGGCTGGAACTCGAACACGGCGCCGAAGCCGCTGCCGGAGCCGGCGCCGGTGCCGATGGCGCCGACCAGGGCCCGATCGCCCGCGAGAGCGACGCTCTCGCCGAACAGGCTCAACGGCGCCGCGCCGCCAGGCTGCAGCTTCGTCACCTCGTTCCAGCCACCCGCACCGAGCTCGAACAGGTAGGCCGCGCCGGCGTAGGCGCCCACCGCGCCCTGGTGCTGGCGCGCGCCGACCAGCAGGCGATCGCCGAGCAGGGCCACGCTCGAGCCGAACTGAGCCTTGTGCTCCGCGTCGCTGGCGGTCAGCACCGCGCTCTCCACCCAACCGCCGGGCGTGCGGTCGAAGATGTGGACGGCGCCCGGGGAGAAGGGGTCCAAGAGGCTCCCCGAGGCACCGACCGCGAGCCGGTCGCTGTCGAGGGCGAGGCTGACGCCGAGGTTGTCGGCGAAGCTGAGGTCGCTGCCGGTCAGCAACTGGGCCTCGACCCACGCTCCACCGATGCGCTCGAAGCGGTGGACGGCGCCGGTGAAGACCCCCTGGGAGAGGTGCTCCGGGTCGCCGACGAAGAGGTCGTCGCCCTGGAGGGCCAGCGAGCCGCCGAAGACGTAGGAGTCCCCGCTGGCTGGGTGGAGCTCCTGGACCGTGCACTGGGCGGCCGAGGGACTTGCCGTCAGCAGGGGGAGGGCGAGGAGGAGGGCGGGTCGAAGGTCGAGCATGGCTGTGGAAAGTGAGGGGGGCCGATGGTGCTCGGCCCAAAAGAGAGGGCGCGGGCAAGGGGGCCGCACCCTCAGGATCGCCGCGCGGGCCGACGATCGGGTCAGGACTGGAGTCTAGGCCGGCGGGGATCGCAGCGGGGACCTGCGACCGATACCCCCGCCCTGGATCGATCACCGGGCCGTCCGGTTAGGCTTGGCGCCCCCGTCCCGCAGGTGCCGACCGCACCTGGCTCCGCACCGGCCCCGCTCCCTCCCCCACGTGCAACTCGGATTCGTCATCGACCACTCCCGGTGCATCGGCTGCCACGCCTGCACCGTCGCTTGCAAGTCCGAGAACGACGTGCCCCTGGGGAGCTTCCGCACCTGGGTCAAGTACACCGAGGAGGGGCAGTTCCCCGCGGTCAAGCGCAACTTCTCGGTGCTGCGGTGCAACCAGTGCACCGACGCGCCCTGCATGACGATCTGCCCCACGGGCGCCCTGTCCAAGCGCGACGACGGCATCGTCGACGTGGACCCCAAGGCCTGCATCGGCTGCAAGAGCTGCATGCACGCCTGCCCCTACGACGCGCTCTACATCAACGACGACACGGGCACGGCGGAGAAGTGCCACTTCTGCGCGCACCGCACCGAGCGCGGCCTGGCGCCGGCCTGCGCGGTGGTCTGCCCCACCGAGGCGATCATCCCCGGTGACTTCGACGATCCGAACAGCCGCGTGTCGCAGATGAAGGCCACGGGCGAGCTGACCGCGCGCAAGGTCGAGGCGGGCACCAAGCCCAACGTGCTGTACCGCGAGGCCGCGGCGGTGGGGCTCGACCCGGGCCGCACGAACATCTCCGAGGGCTTCATCTGGTCCAACGCGCCGACGGGCGAGCGGGCCGACGCCCAGGCCTGGGAGGCGCTCGAGGCGCGCGCGCACGCGGACTCCACCAATGGCCAGGCGCGCACGACCTACGACGTGCCGCGCGAGCAGCTGTGGGGTTGGAAGATCACCGGCTACCTGTTCACCAAGTCGATCTCGGCGGGCGCGGTGCCGGCGGCGGCCCTGGCCTTTCTGTTGACGGGGCAGACGGCGGTCGCCTCAAGGGCCCTGTTCGGCCTGCCGACGCTGGTGGCCCTGGCCTTCCTCGCGCTGACCTCGCTGCTGCTCATCACCGACCTCAAGCGGCCCGAGCGCTTCTGGTACATCCTGGCCCGCCCGAACTGGGACTCCTGGCTGGCCAAGGGGACGCTGGCCCTGACCGCCTACGGGGGTCTGTTGAGCCTGGGCGCCCTGGGCTGGCTGCTCGGCCTCGACAACCCGATCGTGGCCAGCGCCTACTCCCTGCTCGGGCTGCTGACCGGCGCGGCCACGGCCGGCTACACGGCCTTCCTGTTCGCCCAGGCCAAGGGTCGCGTCCTGTGGATGAAGCGGCTCTACGCGCCGCACCTCTTGGCCCAGGGCATCGTCGGCGGCGGCGCGGCGGTGCTGATGGCCGCCCCGGTCCTGGACTGGAACCCCGAGGCGATCGGGGGGCTGCGGACGGTTCTGGCGCTGGGGCTGGGCGTCCACTTCGCCCTGACCCTGGCGGAGCCCAAGCTCGCGCCGAAGGGCCGCGAGTCGGAGTACGCCCGCGCATCGCACCTGCTCACCCACGGCCCCTACGCCGTGCACCACTGGGCCCTCGGCATCGGTGCCGGTGTGGTTCTGCCAGTGGTGTTGCTGGTGCTCGGTCCGGCGTCGGTCTGGCCGGTGGCGGCGGCGATCGCCTTGGCGGGGCTGTGGGTCGAAGAGGACCTGTTCGTGCGCGCCGGCCAGGCCCTGCCGATCTCCTGACGCGAGGTCGTGATCCCGCGGGGTAGGCGTTCGTACGGTGCCAGGCACAAAACCGCCGCCTACCCCGCGGCTCAGTCCCCCTGGGCCCAGGCCTCCTTCTGGGGTCGCGTCAAGCCCTTCAATCGAGCCTCCAGCCGACTGGCCTCGCTGCGGTCCCCGCAGGTCTCGCTCCGCACCAGCTCGACCGGGCGCCGGGCGCGGGTATAGCGTGCCCCGCCCGGGCGCTCGCCGTTGTGCTCGGCCAGGCGTCGCTCGGGATCGGTGGTGATCCCCGCGTACAGGCTGCCGTCGGCGCAGCGCAGCAGGTAGACGTGCCAAGATCCGTCGCTCACTGGCGTTAGGCTAGCCCCCCCCTTCACGGACCGCCCCCCCCAACCGCAGACCTGCCCACCATGCGATCACTCCTCGCCCTGGCTTTCCCCGCCCTGCTCCTGCTGCCCGCCTGCACCACCGACGCCACGCCGGAGACCCACTCCGATCAACCCGTCGAGACGATCGGCGGCGACGCCGCGACCGTCGTCCACCTCGACCCGACGATGACCCCCTCCACCGGCGACCCCGTGGCGGATCTGCGGGCCCACGTGGCCGCCCTGACCGCGAGTCCCGAGCACGACGCGGAGCGCGTTCAGGTCCAGCACCTGCTGGTGTCCTTCGCAGGCGCGGGGACGCGCGCCTCGCGCAGCAAGCAAGAGGCCGAGGCCCTCGCCGCCGACCTCTGGGCCCAGATCCTCGCCGGAGCCGACTTCGACGCCCTCGTGAAGGAGCACACCGACGACTCCTACCCCGGCATCTACACCATGGTCCCCGGCGGCGGCCGCCCGCCGACGACCTACAACCGCGGCGGCATGGTCCCGGCCTTCGGCAACGTCGGCTGGCGCCTGGACGTCGGCGAGTTCGGCGTGGCCGGCTTCGACGCCAAGGCCAGCCCCTACGGCTGGCACATCGTCAAGCGCACCGAGTAGCGGACAGAGCCGGGCGGACGGACGCGCCGCCGCTAACCTGTGCCAGCCCTGAGTCCGCGCCCCGCCGAGCCCCCACGCCACCATGTCCGACTCGACCCATCCCCACGCCCGCACCTCCCCCTGGGACCTGGCCGTGGGGCCCCCGCCCGACCAGTGGGACGATTGGGTCGAGTTGGACCCCAAGGCCTGGCCGGAGCGCGTCGAGAAGCACTACCGCTGCGTCCCGACGATCTGCTTCAACTGCGAGTCCGCCTGCGGGCTGCTGGCCTTCGTCGATAAGGGCACCGGCGAGACGGTCAAGTTCGAGGGCAACCCGGCCCACCCGGGCTCCCGCGGCCGCACCTGCGCCAAGGGGCCAGCGACGATCAACCAGGTCCAGGATCCCGAGCGCATCCTGAAGCCGATGAAGCGCGTGGGCCCGCGCGGCGGCGGCCAGTGGGAGGAGACGACCTGGGAAGAGGCCCTGGACGACATTGGCGGACGCATCCGCAAGGCGTTCGACGAGGACCGCCACAACGAGGTCAGCTACCACGTGGGGCGTCCCGGCGAGGACCACTTCGTGCTGCGGATGCTCGAGGCCTGGGGCATCGACGGGCACAACAGCCACACCAACGTGTGCAGCGCTTCGGCGCGCCTGGGCTACAGCCTGTGGTTCGGTGCCGATCGGCCCTCGCCCGACCACGGCGGCGCGGAGTTCATCCTGCTGCTGTCGGCGCACCTGGAGACCGGTCACTACTTCAACCCCCACGCCCAGCGCATCATCGAGGCCAAGGAGCGCGGCACCGAGATCGCCGTGGTCGACACGCGCCTGTCGAACACCAGCACCCACGCGGACCGCTGGATCTCGCCCTGGCCCGGCAGTGAGGCGGCGATGCTGCTGGCGGTCGCGCGCCTCTTGCTCGAGTCCGACCGCGTCGACCACGCCTTCGTGCGGCGCTGGACCAACTGGCAGGCCTACCTCGAGGCCAACGACGAGGGCGGTCCGGGGACCTACGAGCGCTTCATCGAGAAGCTCAAGGACCTCTACGCCCACTACACGCCGCAGTACGCCGTGAAGGAGTGCTCGATCCTGCCCGGCACGGTCGAGTACCTCGCGGACCAGATCGCCAAGGCCGGCAGTCACTTCGCCAGCCACCTGTGGCGCAACACCGCCGCCGGCAACCTGGGCGGTTGGCAGGTGGCGCGGGCGCTGATGCTGCTGCACGTGCTCTCGGGCTCGGTCGGCACCAAGGGCGGCCTGAACCCCAACTCCTGGGACAAGGCGCACCCGCACCCCAGCGAGATGCCGCCGCCCATCACGCGCTGGAACGAGCGCCACTGGCCCAAGGAGTGGCCCCTCGCCCACTACGAGATGAGCTTCCTGCTGCCGCACTTGCTGCGCGAGCAGGACTCCAAGATCGACGTCTACTTCACCCGCGTCTACAACCCGGTCTGGACCAACCCCGACGGTTGCTCCTGGGTCGAGATGTTCGAGGAGGAGGGCCGCATCGGCTGCCACGTCGCGTTGACGCCGACCTGGAACGAGACGGCCCAATGGGCCGACTACGTGTTGCCCATGGGCCTGGGTCCGGAGCGCCACGACCTGATGAGCCAGGAAACCCACGCGGGCACCTGGATCGGCTTCCGTCAACCCGTGGGTCGCGAGTACGCGCGGCTCGAGGGGCGCGAGAGCGACACGACGCGCGGCACCAACCCCGGCGAGGTCTGGGAGGAGTCGGAGTTCTGGATCGCCCTGACCTGGCGCATCGATCCCGACGGCTCGCTCGGCATCCGCAAGTACTTCGAGTCCAAGCAGAACCCCGGCCGACCGATCGGCATGGACGAGTACTGGTCGGACGTGTTCGCGGGCGTGCCCGGCCTGCCCGATGCCGCGGCGGCCGAGGACACCACGCCCCTGGGCTACATGAAGCGCTACGGCGCCTTCGCCGTGCCCTACGCCGGTCAGGAGCGCTACGCCACGAAGGTCGACAAGGGCGGCCTCGAGCTCGAGGACGGCAGCCGCGCCGCGGGCTTCCCGACCCAGTCCAAGCGGCTCGAGTTCTACTCGTCGACCATGCGCGAGTGGGGCTTCCCGGACGGCGAAGTGCCCACCTACCAGCGCAGCCAGGTGCACTGGAGCCAGATGGACCTGGAGGCCGGCGAGCGGGCGCTGCTCCCCACCTTCCGCCTGCCGACCCTGATCCACACGCGCTCGGCCAACTCCAAGTGGCTGCAGGAGATCAGCCACACCAACCCCCTGTGGGTGCACCCCGAGGACGCCCGCGCCTTCGGCGTGGAGACCGGCGACCTGATCCGCGTCAACACGCGCATCGGCTACTTCGTGCCGCGCGTGTGGGTCACCGAGGGCATCCACCCCGGCATCGTGGCCTGCTCACACCACGTGGGGCGCTGGCGCCTGCACGACGGCATCGGCAACTCCATGGCCACGGCCACGGTCGACCTGACCAAGCCCCGCGCGGGCGCCTTCCTGTTCCGCCAGAAGAAGCAGGTCGGCCCCTTCGCCTCGCGCGACTCCGACACCTCGAAGGTCCACTGGCACGAGGCCGGCGTGAACCAGAACCTGACCTTCCCGGTGCAGCCCGACCCGGCCAGCGGCATGCACTGCTGGCACCAGAAGGTGCGCCTCGAGGTCGCGAACGCGGGCGACCGCTACGGCGACGTGTTCGTGGACACGGCCAAGAGCCGCGCGGTCTACGAGGAGTGGAAAGGCATGTGCGTGCCGGCCCCCGGCCCCGGCGGCCTGCGCCGTCCGCTGCACATGAAGCGCCCGCTCAAGCCGGTGGACGAGGCCTACAAGCTCTGACGCCGTGGCGTCCGCTGGCGGGCGCCGCCGAATGGCAGCGGGGCGAGTGGACCTGGTCCACTCGCCCCGCGCTCTTGTGTCTACCGATCCGGCTCAGGCCGCTTGTTCCGCAACCGCGCCGTCCTGGGCCGAGACCCGGTAGCCGGTCTCGAAGCTGCCGTCCGGGCCGGGGAGTCGCACGGTCACCGGAAGGCCGGGCTCGACCTCGGCGCCGAGCAGCTCGAGTTCGGCGACGCTCAGTCGCAGGTTGCGTCGGTGCTCGGCGAGCGCGGCCACGGCGATCGTCGATTGGGTGCCGTCACCACCCTCTCGCTCGATTCGTCGGAGGCGCCGCTCGAGCCGCTTGACTGCCATGAAGCGCTCGTCGAGCTCGTGCGCGATGGACTGGATCAGCGGGCGCAGCTTGTCGGCTTCTTGGAGTTCGTAGGCTTTCTTCACTTCAGGCCTCCATTCGGATTGGGGCGGAGGCACCACTCGGCGCCTCATGGGGTCAGGTTGTCTCTACGACTGGGAGCGGCGCGGCGGACCTGAAGCGCACGCGGGTCGACACCGATTCGTGGTCCGCAAATCGGAAACCGGTTTTCTACCGGCACTTGCGTCCGGGGAGCGGGATCGGGCGTCACACTCGCCGGGATCCCGCGTCGCGGGTGAAGGGCTCGATCCACACGCTCTTTTGGGCAGATCGACCGTTCGGTTCCAGCGGCACGCTCCCCGGAATCGCTCCGAGAGTCCGCCGACGGGATTGCCGGGCTAAGCTCGCGGGCCTCATGACTCGACGATCGACCAGCCCGGGGGCCCGGGGATTCGCGCTGGCTCTCGTTCTGGGCGTGGCCGCGGCCGCCACCGGCTGCGCGGGGCCGGGCGGGGGGAGTCCAGCGGTGCTCGACAAGGCGGTCGAGCTGGCCCACTGGATGGTCGGCTCCTTCGACAGCGCCGACCAGGCGGCCCAGGCGCCGGATGACTACCTCGACATCCACCTGGAGACGGTCCGCATCTGGACCGACCGCAGCGACGGCCCCTGGCTCTACGTGGAGCAGGCCGCCGCGACCGCCCTCGACCGGCCCTACCGCCAACGCGTCTACCACCTGGTGCGCGACGGCGCCGGCGTGCGTAGCGACGTCTACGAGCTGCCCGGCGACCCCCTGGCCCTGGCCGGCGCCTGGCGCGACCCCGCGCGGCTGGCGGGGCTCGGGCCCCGGGACCTGATACGGCGCGAGGGTTGCTCGATCTGGCTGCGGCGCACCCCCACGGGCTGGGTCGGCTCGACCCGCGGTCAGGACTGCGCCAGCAGCCTGGGCGACGCGGTCTACGCCACCAGTGAGGTGACGATCACCGCCACCTCCCTGTCCAGCTGGGATCGGGGCTTCGACGCCAACGGGGAACAGGTGTGGGGCGCGGCGGCCGGCGGCTATCGATTTGTCAAGCGCCGCTGAAGGCCGCGCGAGGCGATTCGTCATGCGCCGCTGAAGGCGGCCCGGGCACCGGCGCCTTGGTGCGCCGGCAGCACGCGATTGCCGTCCGGAGGGTTCGCCCGGCCCTCGATCTCCGTTGGTTCATGGCAGGGCGACCGCGAAGAGGCCCGATCGGGCTCGCCAGTCCCCCTCCTACCGGCGCCAGGAGCGAACCACGTTGCCCACCACCGCAAAGAGAAGAGTCGCGGGTGTCGCGACGCTGGTGCTGCACGCCAAGGGCGCGCCGCCGGGGACGATCCGCGTCTGGGTCGGCGCATTCCAGCGCCGCACGACCCCGCAGCTCGAGTGGTTCGTGGACGGGGTGCCGACGCAACCAAGAGCGGTGCGCCACCTGCGGAGCGTGCGGGCCGGCTTCGCGGAAGGCGCCGCGCCCGACCGCGCCTTCAGTGGGGTGTTCGATTTCGACGGCCAGGCCTCGCACGAGGACGTGAAGGTCGAGGTGCGCGCGGGCGACGACGTGGCCAGCCTGCGGACCCGCGCCCTGCCGCAGCAGACCCTGACCGACGGCAAGGACCCGTTCCACCTGGTGCTGGGCTCCTGCTTCCACGTGAAGGAGAGCCAGCCCCCCAACCTCGAGAAGACACTCAACCGGATCAGTCTGGCGGTCCGGCCCGGGCGACCCCAGCTCTCGCTGCTCATGGGCGATCAGGTCTACCTCGATCTACCGACCCTGCGCGACCTGCCCAAGGACCGCGCGCGTCTGGCCGAGATCTTCGAGGGTGAGTACACGCGCAACTGGATCCACCAAAGCGGCCTGGCGCCGGCTCTCCAGTTCGGACCGAGTCTGTGCCTGCCCGACGACCACGAATACTGGAACAACTTCCCCGAGGCCTCGCCGTTCATCGAGAACAGCTACACGAAGGCCGGGCGCAAGGCGTGGAAGGCGGCGGCTGCGGAGCAGTACGCCGGTTTTCAGGCCTCGCAGCCGGACACCTTGCCGCTGAGTGCGTCGACGACCATCGACGTGCACCCGCTGTCGATCTTCTTGGCCGACACGCGCACCGAGCGCCAGATGAATTGCGAGCGGTCCGCACCGGTCGGGTTGGGCGACGAGCTCGGCGCTTGGGTCGAGGAGCTCAACCGCAAGGGTCGCGTGGGGCTCTTGGTCACCGGCCAGCCGATGTTCGACGAGGCCGTGGGCGGGGCGCAGGGCCGCGTGGCCGATTGGACCCTGCCCAACTACAAGGACTACGGCGAGCTTGTGCGCCCCCTGTTGGCCGCGCGGAATCCGATCGTGTGCCTCACTGGCGACGTGCACTGGGGTCGGGTGACCGAGGCCGTCCGCTCCAGCGGCGGTGCCAACCTCTACGAGGTGATCGTGTCGCCCATGGCCCTGGTCACGAACGTGGCGACGGACTGGTGGAAGGAGGGGACCAACTGGGCCCGCGGGCTGTTCGGGACCCGCGACCCTTGGCCGCGCCACTCCCACCCCGCCGCGCCACCCCGACACTTCGCCCAGGACATCGTCAGCAAGACCTGGGCCTGCCGACGGCCGAAGTTCCGGCCGGACGGAATCGGAATTCGCCCGGAGCAGGAATTCGAAGGGCAGCGGGGGGACCAGCTCGGCCTGTTGACCTTCCGTCGCGTCGGCGCCCGCATCCACGCCAGCGTGCGCTACTTCCCCGTGGCCGCCGACGTTGCACCGGGGCCGCCGGTGCCCGTGTTCACCAGTCACATGCCCATGCCGCAGCCCTGATCCACTTCGGTCCGAGCCAACGGCTCTGCCTTCGATCCACAACGGGCCTTCGATCCACAACGGGCCCTCGATCCAAAGCCGGCCTTCGATCTACGACTGGCCTCAGGTCCACAACTCTGCACGAGATTCCAGACGCTGCCCTGGATCTCCAACTCTGCCCCTAGCTCCAAGACCATGATGCACCTCCAACGATCCACGTCCTCGAAGCCGAACGAGGACTTCGTCGAGGCGAAGCGCGCTGTCGCGACGGTGAAGAGGGCCGGCGCCAAGAAGGGCGACCGGATGCAAGACAACGTCGCGTGGTGCCAGGCGCAACCCGATCACGACGGCGGACACCTCTTGCTGCTCGGCGGGACGGACACCATCTCCTTGCGGATCCGCATCGCCCAGTCCCACGCGCGCTCGACCCTGACGCCCGGCAACTGGTCCCACGTGGCGCTGATGCCCGGCAAGCTCTACAAGAATGCGGGCAAGACTCCCCTGTTCCACGTGCCGGTGGCCGGGAGCGCGACTTCGCAGGCGATCGACAACAACGGCGTGGTCGAGGCGCGGCTCGAGGATTTCGCCGACCGCAAGGCCTACCCCAACATCGCCCTGATACGCCTGCCCGTGGCCCAGTCGGAGCTGAGGGCGGCGATCAAGACCTTCAGCCACGACCGTGGCCTGATCGATGCGCTCGACCTGGTCGTCACCTGGCTGGCCTTCTCATGGGGCGTGGGTGCCTCGCCCAACCCCCTGCTGCACGAAGTGGGCGTTCCCTCGGCCGTCTTCGCCGAGCACGTCGTGGGCAGCAGCGGTTTCGAACTGACCCCCGGCCTCGCCAGTCGCAGCTCGTGCCCCGAGGCGATCTGGCAGTCGGCGCGCTACTGGTACAAGTTCCACACCCAGGCGACCGAGCAAGGTGAACGCCTCTCGGGGACCTGGAACCTCGAGCACTACATGGACGGCGTGCTGCGCGTCGCCCCGGGAAGCTGACCCCATGACCACCCGACTCTCCCGCGACATCGCCACGCTCGAGCCCCGTTACGACGTGGTCGTGGTCGGTTCCGGCTACGGCGCCGCCATTGCGGCCTGCCGACTGGCCCGTGCGGGCCAATCGGTCTGCGTGCTCGAGCGCGGGCGCGAGTTCGATCGCTTCCCGACGACCCTCGGGGCGGCCAAGGACGAGTTGTCCTTCACCCTCACCACGCGCGAGGCCTCGGCGCGGCTCGGCAATCCCAACGGGCTCTACGACTTCCGCGTCAACGACGACGTGAACGTGTTCCAGGGCAACGGCCTGGGCGGCACGTCCCTGATCAACGCCAACGTGGCCCTACGGCCCACGCCGGAGGTCTTCGAGGGCGACGCCTGGCCGGACGCCCTGGTGGAGGACGGCGGTGAAGGGTTGGAACGCGGCTTCCAGCGGGCCGAGGCCATGCTGCAGCCCACCCCCTACCCGGCGGGCGCGCCCGAGTTGAAGAAGCTCAGCGCCCTCGAACGCTCGGCCGAGGCCCTGGGCGCGGGCCACTGCTTCTACCGTCCGCCGATCAACGTGGCCTTCGAGGACCGCGTCAACGCCGCGGGGGTGACCCAGGTGGCCTGCAACCTGTGCGGCGACTGCGTCACCGGCTGCAACACGGGCTCCAAGGGCACCCTGACCCAGAACTACCTGCCCGACGCCGTGCGCCACGGGGCGGAGATCTTCACCGAGGCCTCCGTGCGCCACGTGGAGCGCCAGGGCGACGGGTGGGTGGTGCACTTCGACGCCCTGTGCGCGGGGCGTGAGCTGTTCGGCGATCAGGAGCTGTTCGTGCGAGCCGGCCGGGTCGTGCTCGGCGCGGGGGCCCTGGGCAGCACCGAGATCCTGCTGCGCTCGGCCGCCCGGGGCCTCTCCCTCTCGCCGCGCCTGGGCGCGCGCTTCACGGGCAACGGGGACGTGCTGGCCTTCGCCTACAACGCCGACGAGCGCATCGACGGCGTGGGCGCGGGCGACGACGAACCCGACCCCGAGCACCCGGTGGGCCCCTGCATCACCGGGATCATCGACCTGCGCGATCGCGAGGGCGTCGCGCACGACATGGTCATCGAGGAGGGGTCGTTGCCGGGTCTGGCGCGGGACTTCCTCGGCGGGGCCCTGGCCGTGGCGGCGAAGCTGGACGGCGAGGACACCGACTCCGGCTTCATGGACTCGATCGGCGAGCGATTGCGGCAGTGGGGAATCGGGGGCAAGGCCCTCGATCACACCCAGACCTTCCTGGTCATGAGCCACGACGACGGGGCCGGACGCCTCGAGCTCGACGGCGACCACGTGCGCGTGCACTGGGAGGACTATGCCGACCAGCCGATCTTCGAAGAGGTCGACCGCACCCTGTACCAGGCCTCCGTGCCCCTGGGGGCGACCTACGTGCGCAACCCGGGCAGCACCGAGATGCTGGGCGAGCGCCTGGTGACGGTGCACCCCCTGGGCGGCTGCCCCATGGGCGCCGACGCCAGCCGCGGCGTCGTGGACCACGCAGGTCGGGTGTTCCGCGGAGATGGCGCCGAGGGCGCGGTGCACGAGGGCCTCTACGTCCTCGACGGCTCGATCATCCCGCGCCCCCTGGGCGTGAACCCGCTCCTGACCATCTCGGCCCTGGCGGAGCGCGCCTGCGAGATCATGGCCCAGGACGCGGGCTGGGACGCGAGCCAGATCGTCCGCGGGGTCGACGCGACGACACCCGTCGGCGCCGCCGGGCCGCGGCCCGTGGGCGTCGAGTTCACCGAGACCATGCGCGGCTGGATCGACCTCGATCCCGAGGCCGAGGCCGGACCCGCGGCGGCCGCCCGGGGCAAGGACGTGGACGCGGCCTTCGAATTCACCCTCACGGTCGGCGTCGACGACATCCGCGCCTTCTCCCGCGACCCCCTGGCTACGGCCACGATGTTCGGCACCGCCCTGGCGCCGGTGCTCTCGGACGGGCCGATGACCGTGCACGATGGTCGCTTCCGGCTCTTCGTTCCGGACGACGACCGGGTGCGTCGGCGGCGCATGGAGTACTCCATGAACCTCGAGACGATCGAGGGCGAGAGCCTTCGCTTCACCGGTTGGAAGGAAGTCCGCGACGACGCCGGGATCGACGTGGTGGCCGACACGACGACCCTGTTCTTCCACGTCGACGACGCCGCGGGCGCGCGCCGGGGCGCGGGGCAGCTGGTGATCGAGCCCCTCGACTTCGCCCGGCAACTGAGGACGATGAAGGCCACCGGGGCTTCGTCGAAGCTCGAAGGGTTGGGCGCCCTGGCGCGCTTCGGGGGGCTCTTCGCCGGTTCCCTGCTGGACGTGTACGCGCCCTTCTTCGCCGGTGACAGTGCGAACACGGTGACGCGCAAGGACCCGAGTGCGCTCGGTACGAGTGCGAATCTGACGGTCGACGTGCCGCCGCGGGAGCGTCGGGCGATCGCCGCCCCCGTGCCCGAGGTGCACCCGCTCGTGACCGCCGACGGGGTGGAGCTGCGACTGCTGCGCTATCGGGCCGGGGACCGCCGGCCGCTCCTGCTGCTGCACGGTCTGGGCGTCTCCAGTCGCATCTTCACGATCGATACGATCGAGCAGAACCTGGTCGAGGCCCTGTGCGCGGCCGGGCACGACGTGTGGCTGCTCGAGAACCGCACCAGCATCGAGGTGCCCGCCGCGCACGAGCGCTTCAGCGGGGACGAGATCGCCGACCACGACTACCCGGCCGCGATCGCCCACCTGCGCCGGGTCACCGACTTCGACCAGATCGACGTGGTCGGCCACTGTTTCGGTGGCACGACCCTGTTCATGGCGCTGTTGAGCGGCATGACCGGGGTCCACTCGGTGGTCACCTCCCAGACCGCGGCCCACGTGGTGGCGCCGCTGATGACCCGCTTGAAGAGCGGCCTGCACCTGCCGGGCGTGCTCGACCTGATGGGCGTCGACAGCCTGACGGCCTATGCGGGCGAGCACCCCACCTGGCGCGCCAGCCTGTTCAGCAAGCTCTTGCGCCTGCAGCCGCTCGAGGCCGAGGAGTGGTGCTCCTCGTCGGTCTGCCATCGCATCGCCTTCCTCTACGGCCCGCTCTACGAGCACGACCGGCTCAACCGAGCGACCCACGAGGCCCTGCGCGAGATGTTCGGGGTCGCCAACATCGACGCCTTCGCGCACCTGGCGCGGATGGTGCGAGCCGGCCACCTGGTCGGCGCCAACGGCTCCGAGCGGTACCTGCCACACCTGGACCGGCTCGACCTGCCGATCACCTTCATCCACGGCTCCGAGAACGCCTGCTTCGAGCCGGCCACGACCCGTCGCACCCACGATGCCCTGGTCGAGCGCTTTGGCCCGGACCGCTACAGCTACCACCTAATCGACGGCTACGGGCACATCGACTGCATTTTCGGGGCCCACGCCTCGCGCGACGTCTACCCCGCGATCCTCGCTCACCTGGATCGCTTCTCGCCCGCCTAGCCAGGCCAGGAGGCCGCCATGCACTCGGAACCCTTGATCTGGACGGATGTGGACGCTGCGAACGGCGTGGTGCTGCGCTCCACCGGCGAGGGCCTGCCCCTGTTCCTGTTCCCCGGCATGGAAGGCGACGGAAGTAGCTGTCTGCACCTGGCCCAGCCGGCCGTCGAGCAGGCGATCGCCGCGGGTGCGCCGACGATCGAATTGGTCGTGGTGGACTTCAGCGCCGAG
This sequence comes from Engelhardtia mirabilis, assembly GCA_007751255.1. Taxonomy (GTDB): domain Bacteria; phylum Planctomycetota; class UBA1135; order UBA1135; genus Engelhardtia; species Engelhardtia mirabilis. Next base: position 590,039 of record CP036296.1, on the reverse strand, counting down.
CGACACGCCAGCCTCGAGGCCTTGGTCGGCACCTGCAGCGACCTTGTCCGAGGGCACTTGCAGCGCCGCGGGGCTGAGTCCTGCCTGGTGTGGGGCCAATCCTTCGGCAACCTCCTGGCGGCGGTGGTCGCGCCTGCGCTCGGAGCCCGCGTCGACGGCTGCGTGCTCTTCAGCCCCTTCTCCGCCCTACCGGCCGGGCGAACTCGGCTGGCGAGCCTGGCCATGGCCGTGACCCCGACCTTCCTCTATCGCGCGGTGATCGGTCGACTGGGGAGGCTCGCCTTCGGCCCCACCGGCGACGGAGTGGACCACGGGTTCTTCGCAGGGCTGCGGCGCATGACCGCCGGGCAAGTTCGTCGCCGCACCGGTTGGCTCCGCTCACGGAAGTTCGCCGACCGCTTCGCCCGGCTCGAGGCGCCGGCCAGGGTCTGGCTGGGTGCGCGCGACCGCCTGATCGACCTCGAAGAGCAGCGGCGCTTCTTCGGCGAGCTCAGCCGGCGTCGCCCCGGCTGGTCCCTTCACGTACTCGACAGTTGTGGCCACGTGGTGCTGCCCTCGCCGATCGTCACTGCCGTTCGCAGGGACCTGGCGCTCTGGCTGGTCGAGTGCGCCGAGCGCGCCCAGGGTCTGCGCTCGGTCGAGCTGCGGCCTCCCTCCCGTACCGCGGCACCGATCCGCTCGGCCTCAACCGGAGTGAGTGTTGCAGAGGGCGACGTCAGCCGTGACGATCCCTCCGCACCGGAATCCCCATCGCCCTGACCAGAAGGGCACGCGAAGCCCCCCACCTTGGACCCGATCCGCCGCGCCGCCCACGTCGTCACCCCGCCGTTCATGTGGCTGGCGATGCAGCTCAAGCTCTTCGCCTACCGCCAGCCCCTGCGCCCGCTGCGTTGGGTGCTGCTCGAGCTGACCCAGGTCTTCGACTTCGCGATGGTCTTCGCGAACGTCCAGAACTACGCGATGTCGATCAACCACCGCCTCTTCGGCGGTGACTTCCTGTTCGGCAAGGCGGTCATGGTCACCGGCCACGCCCGGGCGCTGGAGGAGATCCCCCACATCCGCCTGCGCGGCAGCCGCTTCATGGGCGTGCCGATGGTCGCGGGGGATCCCGGGGTGTTCGTCACCAACGCGGGGCCGATCACGACCTCCCAGCCCGCGCGCCGGGTGCTGCGCGAGCACATGAATCGGGAGATCGTCAGCGACTGGCTGACCTCGCCCGACTACCCGACCCTGCAGGCGCGCTGCGCGGACATCCTGGCCGACTGGAAGGCGTCGCCGCAGATGGCGTCGATGTTCGGCGTGCGCGGCACCTCGACCCGGATCATGGTGCGCCTGCTGTCGGGCCAGGACCTGCCGGCGGCCCAGGCCGAGGCCGTCACGCGCGCCTACTTCTTCCGCTTCGGCGAGCACACCCTGTTCGGCTACTACGCGCCCTTCGTCCTGGGCCTGCTCGGCACCCGCGAGCGCATGCGCCGCGACGCCTACCGACCCCTGCAGGACCTGGGGATCGACGAGCTGCGGATCGACATGGTGCTGTTCGCGGCGATGTTCAGCCTGGGCACGATCGTGATCAAGTGCCTCGAGTACGCGCGCCGGTACGACGTGGACTGGAGCGGGCTGACCCACGACGAGCGCGTGCGCTTCGTGATCGAGACCCAGCGCCTGTACCCCACCGTGACCAGCGTGCACCGCATCCTCGAGCGGCCCGAGGAGGTGGTCATCCGCGGCAAGCGGGTGCGGCTCTACCCCGGCGAGGAGATCGCCTACCCCTTCGTGGCCATCAACCGTGACCCGGCGGTCTTCGCCGAGCCGGACGAGTTCCGCTTGGATCGGCCGCAGTCGGAGGTCGACGCGGTGCTGTCCTGGTCGACGGGCTTCCACGCCTGTCCGGTGAAGGACCTGTCGATCCTGGTCACCGTGCTCCAGCTCGACGCCCTGGCCGAGCGGGGCGACCTGCGCGCGCTCTCCTTCTTCAACATCGAGGTCTGAGCGTGGGGCAGGCGGGTGCAGAGCGCTGGAACGATCGCCTGCGGGGGCGCTGGCGCGGGCCGCGGAGCCTGACGACGGTGCTGCCCCTGGATTCGGGGGCCGGCCCCGGCGAGGACCCGGCGGCCGCGCGCGATCGTGTGCGCAGGTTGGAGCCCGACCTGGTGCAAAGGCTCGGTGAGGTCAGCGACCTGCACTTCCTGCGGCTGGTCGTGGTGCCCGCGGACGAGCGCACGGGGCAAGGCCTGCGCCTGCTCCTGAACGTGATCCACGACCGGCCCCTGGACGAGCACCTGGCCGACTTGACCCGACGGGCCGGCGACGTGCTGATCGACATGCTCGGGAGCACGGCGCCCTCCGGCCGCCCGATGGACCTGCCGCCCTTCCTGCTGCAGCACCGCGTGCGCGACGACGCGCTCTACATCGGCGCCGTGGGCCGCACCGTGCAGGAGATCCAGGCCGAGCGGCGGCTGCGCGACGCCCTGGCCGAGCGCGTGGACCGCGAGGAGGCCAGCGGTCGTTGGGAGAGCCTGGACGCCGAGGCCGCGCGGCGCGAGCTGCGCGCCATCGCCCGGACCGAGTGGACCGGCCCCGAGTTCCCCCTGGGCCGGCTGCCGCGGCCGACCCGATCCCAGCGCACGCTGAAGCTCGTCGACCTGGCCCTGGTGCTGACCTTGTTCCCGATCATCGGCGTGCTCGGCTACGACCTGATGGACGCCGTGCGGCGCATGGAGCCGGGGCCCAAGCGCGCGCTGACCCGCATGGGCGCCTGGATCTGGTGGCTGTGGGGTGCGATCCCGACCGCCGTCGCCTTCCTCGTCGTGCGCGGCCTGGAGCTGTGGGAGCGCCCCCTCGAGGCACCCGGTCCGACTGAGGCCGAGCTCCAGGCCCTGGAGCAGGCCGAGGACGAGCGTCCGCGCAACGAGCTCACGGTCTGGTTCCCGGTGCGCGACAACTGGCTCTCGCGTGTGCTGCTGCGCGTGATCCTGTTCGGCGCCGAGCGCGGCACGCGGCACTTCTGGGCCGACGGCGCCCTGGCCGGCGCCCGCAACATCCACTACGCCCGGATCCTGCAGGTCGACGGCGGCCGCTCGATGATCTTCATGAGTGACTACGAGGGCAGCTTCGACGCCTACATCGATCACTTCGTCGGCATCGGCGGCAACCACCGCGCCGTGGTGCCGATCTCGTCGCGCCTCGCCGGCTGTCCGAAGACGCGCTGGCTGTACCTGCAAGACGACCCGCCCAGTTTCCGTCCGGGCTGGAAGCAGCTGATCCGCACCTACCAGACCGACGCCTCGGTCTGGTACAGCGCCTACCCCGACCTGACCTGCAACGACGTGTTGAACCACGCCGCGATCCGCGACGGCCTGTTCGCCGACGAGCTGTCCGACCAGGAGGCCCGCGCCTGGGCGCGGCGGATCTGATGGCGGCGGTAGGCGAGACGCCGCGCGTGAACGTCGAGACCGACGACATCCAATCCCTGGTCTTCACCGGCCACGGGGACCAGCCGGCGTCGATCGCCCTGTGGCTCGAGGCCACGGGCGACGTGGCCGCCGCGCGCGAGGGCCTGTGCGGCCTCGTCTACGAGGACGAGGTCTGGTTCGGGCGACGGGAGCGCAGCGCAGAGCCGCGGCTGCACCTGGCCCTGAGCGCCGCGGGCCTGCGCGCCCTCGACGCCCCCGGCGATCAACTGGAGCAGCTCGAGCGGCCCTTCCGCCAGGGCATGGTCACGCCGCGCCGCAGCCGCGCCCTGGGCGACCGTGGCCGCAACGATCCGGCGGGCTGGAGCTGGGGCGACCGCGCGGCCCACGCCCTGCTCTTGATCTACGCCCCCACCCCGGATTCGGCCCGGGCGCGGGCGGCTGCGCTCGTCGATCGCCTGGCTCCCGGCTGGCGGCCCCTGCACGAGCTCGCGATCCACCTGCCGGACCACGGACGTGAGCCCTTCGGCTTCCGCGACGGGATCGCGCGCACGCGGATCGCCTGGGACGGCGACGGGCGCGATCGACCGGGGCTCGACAGCCTGCCGCCGGGGGAGGTGCTGTTGGGTCATCGCGACGCGGTCGAGCGCGTCCGAGAGGTGCCGACCCTGGCCGCGAACGGGTCGTACTTGGTGGCCCGTCAGCTTGAGCAGGACGTGGCCGGCTTCTGGCGCTTCTGGCTCGAATGCGCCGAGGGCGATGCGGACTCGGCCCTGTGGCTGGCCTCCAAGGCCGTGGGTCGCTGGCCCAATGGCATGCCGATCCGCGGCTCGAGCCCGAGCCCCGAGCCGGCCGCCGACGAGGCCGCGATCCTCGCCGGCCCGAGCTTCGGCGACGATCCCCATGGCGAGCACTGCCCGCGGGGCGCCCACGTGCGCCGCTCGAACCCGCGCGACGCGCTCACCGCGGACGCTCAACGCTCACGCGACATCGTGGCCCTACACCGGCTGCATCGGCGCGGGCGCATGTACGGCGCCGACGCTCCGCTGGACTGGTACCCGCAAGCCCTGCGCGCGGCCCTGCCCGCCGGCGGCGACGCCGAGGCCGAGCGGGGCCTGCTCTTCATGACCCTGTGCGGCGACATCGCGCGTCAGTTCGAGTTCGTCCAGCAGTCGTGGCTGGCCCACCCCAAGTTCGCCGACCTGTTCGACGAGGTCGACGCGATCGCCGGCGGCGACCAGATCCCGGGCGACGCGGGGCACCTGACGATCCCCCAGGGCAGCGGGCCTCGGGCCCTGCGGCGGCGCCTGGCCGGGGTGAAGGGTTGGGTCACGGTTCGCGGCGGCGGCTACTTCCTGCTGCCCGGCCGAAGAGCGATCCTCGACGTGCTCGCTCCCTGACCAAGCCCCATGCTGAACCACCTCAACCCCCTCGAATGGACCGAGGCCACCTGGTCGGCGTTCTTCTGGGTCATGGCCGCCTGGAACTTCGCCCTGGCCCTGCCGGCGCTGTTCAAGCCGACCCTGGGCGTGCGGATCCTCTTCGGCTTCGCGCGCGACGACTCCCTCAGCCGCGCCCAACAGCAACTCGTCTCCCTCGGCATCCTGGTCTTCGGGGTCGCCTACGCCCTGGTCGCCCTGGATCCGGGCAGCGGTGCGGGGCTGGTGCGGCTCGGGATCATCGGCAAGCTGACGGTCCTGGCCGCCTTCGCCGTGCTGCACCACCAGGGCCGGGCCACCAAGATCGCCCTGGCGATGGTGCTCGGCGACGGGCTGTGGTCGGTGTTCTTCGGGCTGTTCCTGCTGCGCTCGACCTCGTGACAGCAGTGGGCTGCACGCCCGGTCAGCCGCGGGGCTCGACCGTCGGCGGAAACTCGAGCGTCAGGCGGTAGATCGCCATCCAGATCGGGAACTCGACGACGCAGCGGTGGCAGACGAAGCCCTCCCGCCGCAGGTCGCCAGCTTCGAAGCAGTGGTCCAGGACCTCGACGTGGCGCGGGTGGATGCGCTCGAGTCCGGCCAGCAGGTCGGCCCCCGGCAGCAGGATGCGCGGCTCGCCCGGCAACCGGTCGTACCACTGCTTGTAGTCGATCGTCCCGAAGGCGTCGGGGGTGGCGCGGTAGGCGCCGGCGCGCAGAACGCTGGAGTTGGCCAGGGGCGCTTCGACCCAGAGGTCGTGCACCAGCGTGCGGACCGGTGTGCGCACCGCCGCCAGGGTGCCGTAGCCGTTGTCCCCGCCGGGCTCGAGCCGTGAGACCCCGCGGTTCCGCACGGGACCGCTCCACACATCGATCGGCCGCTCGCCCATGTGGCGCCCGTCGTAGGTGGTGAGTACCCGGCGCTCGTCGATGCGCGCCCGCGTGATGGCCAGGTCGGGGGTGCCGAAGCGCTGGTGCAGGCTGTCGGCCGGGCCCGCGAGCTCCGTCTCGTCCTCGACCCCGACCGGTGCATAGTGCTTCGCCATCAGCGGCGCCGCGTCCGGTCGCGCGCGATAGCCGAGCTGGCCCAGGGCGCCGATCGAATCGAGGTCGCCGGACCGCTCGCGTGAGCGGTAGAGGATCGTGACCACGACCATGGCGTCGCAGGCTGAGCCCGTCAACGTGCTCGCGGCCTCGTGCATCCGCGCGCGCACGGCCGTCCCGTCGGCACCGCCCTCGGCTGCGCCCGGGCCAATCGCCGCCGCCTCACGCAGGGCGGCCACCAAGCGGCGCTGGCTCCCGCCGCCCTCGTGGATCAGCTCGGCGAAGGCGGCCACCGCCCCGCGCGCGGCTTGGCACAGCTCGGGCGGGCAGCCGCGGCGTTCGAGGGCGGCGACGAACAACTCCAGGCCGTCGACGCCGGGCAGGATGCGCGCCAGCTCGGCCGGCTCGCCCCGGTGCTGAACCGCGGCCAGGACGCGCCGGCAGAGCGGGCCCTTGAGCTCCGCCCAACGCGCCACGGCCTCACCGGTCAGGGGCCGCAGGGGAATCCAGTCGTACAGCCGGCGGAACTCGGCGCGGATGCGCTCGCACTGACTGCGCACGCGCTCCAAGTCGACCCGCGCCCCGGTGGTCAAAGGCGCGGAGCGAGCTTGGGTACGAGCATCGGTACGAGCTGCAGTCATGGGTGCCGTCGCCGGCCGGTCGAGCCCTGCCGAGGAAATCGACGATCAGGGCGCGAGGGTGAGTGCAACGGCCTCGCTGGCGGAGAGCAAGGCCCCCGCCGGCAGATCGAGCAGCAGCATCGAGTGGTACAGGGTCGTGCCCGCGAGGCCGGGATCGGTAGCGGCGGGAATCGAGATCTGCGCCGTACCCCGACCGGCGCCGTCGAGGACGCCGAGGGTCCCGACCAACGGGCCCTGGTTGGCGCTGGTCAGGGTGAAGTTCGTGTAGGCGTCGACCGCCAGGGGAATGTGGACACCGCTCAGCTCCAACCCCGGCGCCGTCGCCGTCGCGCTGCCGAGCACGATGTAGGCCAGGCCCGGGCCGACCGTCGGGCCGGCGTTGAGCGCCAGGGACTGCACACCGCCCGAGACCAGGGAGACCGCCGGCTGGTCGGCGTCCATGCGCGGACCGTGGTAGTAGATGATCTTCGTGTCGGGGCTCAGGATCCCCCACAGCCCACCGCCGCCGGCGGCTTCCATGGCGAGGTCGAAGGTCGTGAGCGGCAGGAAGCCGGCCGCGACCGTTCCGTTGAGCGCGCCGGTAACCACGGCGGTCGAGTAGGTGCCGGCGGGCGCGCCCCAGCCGAGATCTCCGCCGGTGACGCTCCACTCCACATGCCCCTGCTCGTGGTTGGCGGACAGGTGCATGCCGAACAGCGCCGCGGACTGGACTCCGTTGGTGGTCCAGTCGGTCACCAGTTGGGTCCGGACGATGTTCTCGCCCGCGGCGGGGGCCAGCACCGTCGCGAAGACGATGCTGCCCTGGAAGGGCTCGAGCACCAGGGGCATGACCGTGGCGTGGGTCGCGGTCACCTCCTGCGCGTCGGCCGCGGGAGCTCCCGAGCACAGGATCAGCGAGGTGGACAGGGTCAGCTTGGTGGTCAGGTTCATCGGTGGCCTCGTTGGTGGATCGGGCGGCGCTGGGGGCGGGGCAGGCTCACTCGAGTCAGCAGAAACGATGTGAGATCGATCTCACATCAGACGTCAACCCTAGCCCGGCCGGCCGATCGCGGTCACACCGTGAATCCGGGTCTCACCCAACTCACCTCTCGGGGGGGCTTAGAGCAGCGCTCCCGGCAAACCTGCGTAGAGGTAACCACCGTACCCGACGATGGTTGCATACATCAGGAGCTCGACGTTCTCCTGCCAGGGCTGCTCGCGGCGCAGGGCTCCCCAGACGTGAACCAGGAGCAGCGCCGCCGCGGAGCCGAGCAGGATCTCGAGCGACTCCAGGTGCGACTCAGGGTCGGGGGCCGCCCGGAAGGTCGCGGCCGACAGGACCAACGCCACCCCACCCAAGCAGCGGCCGAGGTAGACGGTGAAGGCTTGCTCCGTCGGCAGCCTCCAGCCGAAGGCCCGACCCCATTTCAATGGCACCAGGAACAGGGGCACGGCCGACCCGAGCAGGAAGGCCACGCCCACGATCCACAGGAACCAGCTCGTCGTCGAATGGTCGGGGTCGATCATGGTCAGTCCTCCGCGCGGGCGAATCTAACCTGGGCGGTCCGGTAGACGAAGCCGGCTGTAGTCGGGCGTCGCACTACCCGCGTGTTGCGAGCACCACGCGCTGGGATCCGCGAGCGCGCTGGACGACGCGAGCGGCGAGCCGCGAGCGGATCTGCCGCACAGCGAAGCCCCGCCCGGGGAGAAGCGCGGCCCGGCGACTCGCCCCACACACGAAGCGGCCCGGCCCGCGATGTCGCGCGGACCGGGCCGTATGCCGAGCCTATCGATCAAGCTCGAAGTCGAGCGCGGCTCACTGCACCAGGCTGGCGGCGTTCACGTCCCAGCCGGCGGGCAGGCCCTGGGCGCTGCCGTCGAAGTAGGCCGAGAAGCTGCCGGAGGTGGCCGAGCCGAAGCTCCCCGTGAAGCGGAACAGGTCCTCGTCACCGCCCGAGAGCCCCGTGACGCCGAAGGCGCCGAGCGTCGAGATGTAGGCCGTGTTGCCGTCCTGGTGGATGGCGGTCACGTCCTCGCTCGAGCTGGTCGACAGGCCCACGTCGGAGCCGTCCAGGTGCATCACGGAGTTGCCCGAGGTCGACGAACCCAGGGTCACCCAGACGAAGCGGAAGACGTCCTCGTCCTGGATGCCGGAGAGGCCGTTCACCGACGCGGAACCCACCGTGGACAAGAGCAGGTCCTCGTTAGCGTCCATGCAGACCCCGTCGACGTCTTCGCCATTGGTGGTCAGGCCGATGTCGGAGCCGTCCATCAGGAAGGTCCAGACCCCGGCGGTGTTCGCACCGAGGCTCGAGGGGGTGAAGATCACCAGGTCCGAGTCGTCGACGGTCGTGCCACTGGGCCCACCGACCACGCCGGGGATCGAGAAGCTCGCGGTGAGGCTGATGATGAAGTCACCGTTGCTCATCACGTGCAGGGCGTCGATCGCCGCCGAGGCCAGGCCCACGTCCGAGCCGTCGAAGACCAAGGCCATCGCACCCGTGGCCGGGTCCCAACTGACGATGTCCTCGTTGGCGACGGTGCCTAGCCCCGTGACCGCGTTCGAGCCCACGCTGGCCATGTAGACCTGCGGGCCGCCCGTCGGCGGGCTGGTGATGTTCACCGTGGCGGTGTCGCTGTCGGTGAGTTGGCCGTCGCTGACGGTCAGGGTCACCGTGTAGCTGCCCGCCGAGGAGTAGGTGTGGCTGGTGGTCGCGCCCGAGCCGCCGGAGCCGTCCCCGAAGTTCCAGGTGTAGCTGGTCAACGGGTCACCGTCGGGGTCGAAGGACCCCGTGCCGTTGAAGCTGACCGCGTTGCCGACGGTGCCGGACTGGTTCGCACCGGCGTTGGCCACCGGCGGGTTGTTGGTCGGCCCACCGCCCCCGGTCACGGCATTGATCGCCGCCAGGAAGTCGACGCGACCGTGGTTGTCCCAGGTGGAGCCGCCGTTGGGCGAGTCGCCCGTGTCATCGGGCAGGTTGTTGGCCGTGTCCTGGATGATCGCTTCGATGTCGTCGTTGGTCAGGTTCGCGCCCAGGTCCTTGGAGCGCGAGACGATCAAGCCGGCGAGACCGGCCACGATCGGACCTGAGAACGAAGTGCCCGAGGAGAGGATCCAGTAGTCCTGGCCCGCGTCGCCGCCGGCCACGGTGCCGACCGCGGCTCCGACCAGCAGGTGACCGGGCGCGACCACGTCGACCGCGGCGGTGCCGTACTGGGAGAAGTAGGCGCGACCGTCGAGGTCACCGGAACCGCCGCCGAGCACCGAGCCCGAATCGCTGGCCCCGACCGAGATCACGTGGGCCAGGGAGGCCGGGTACTCACTCGAGCTCGAGTTGCTGTTGCCAGCGGAAGCGACCTGCACCACCCCCTGGCCCCAGGAGTAGTTGACGGCGCTCTGCACCGTGCTCGAGAAGCCGCCGCCGAAGGACATGTTGGCCACGTCCGCACCGTTGTTGGCCGCGTAGGTGATCGCGTCGGCGATGTCGAAGGTCGAAGCCCCGCCGTCATCGGTGAAGATCTTCACCGGCATGATCTTGCAGTTCCACGCCGCGCCGGCCATGCCGTTGCCGTCGTTGCCACGGGCCGCGGCGCAGGAGGCCGAGAAGGTCCCGTGGAAGGTGCCGTCGTCCGCGGCGCCGTTGCCGTCGTTGTCGAAGCCGTCGCCGTAGTCCGGGTTGGGGTTGTTGTCGTTGTTGCGGAAGTCCCAACCGTTCACGTCGTCGACGAAGCCGTTGCCATCGTCGTCCACACCGTTCCCGGCGATCTCACCCGGGTTGGTCCAGATGTTCGGCGCGAGGTCCGGGTGGTTGAGCTCGCAGCCGGTGTCGATCACCGCGATGACCACGTCGCTACGGCCGGTGGTGATGTCCCAAGCCCCCTCCGCGTCGAGGTTGCTGTCCGCACCGATGCCGTTGTAGACCCACTTCTGCAGGTCGTTGGCGACGCCCGAGTAATTGTCGTAGAAGCCGTCGTTGGGGATGTTGTGGAGGTACGACAGGAAGTTCGGCTCGACGTACTCGACCCGCGGATCGTCGCGCAGGGCGCGCAGGGCGTCGGCCACGGTCCACCACTCCGGGAGCTCGTAGAGCACCGCGCCGATCGAAGCGTTGGAACGCAGGCGCCGCAGCCCGAACTCGGTCTCGAACCCACGCACCGCCAGCTCCTGCGCTTGGCTGTGGTGCTTGATGATCAGTTCCCCAGGTCGGAAGGTCGGGCGGCTGTCGACCGCCTTCTGCTCGGGAACGATGCGGAGCGGGCTGCCTTGGTCGACAGTCGCATTCTGTTGCATCGCGGTTGCGGTCGCTGCGAAGAACAGAGGAGCTGCGCACAGGGCGAAGCCTGCGCGTTGGCTGGGGAGTTGCATGGGTCCTCTTGGGGGTGGGCAGGATCGACCCGAGGCCGGGCAGCGGCCAAGGGTCGAGCATCTTCGGTTCCTTGCGTCGAGCCCGCGGCGGTTCCGCGGCGCTCGCGCGCGAGGCTCTGCAACGCTAGCAATCGCCAGCGTTACCGCCCGTTCACGAAATCGCCGCTGACTCCCGAAAAAGCCAGGCCAGCGCCAAGCGTGGGACCGCCGTCCCCAGGGCCGGCGATCCTTCGCGGAACACACGCGCTCCGTCGCGCGTTGGCACCGCCCGGGGTGCTTGTCGCTACCGAGTCCGCCCCCCTACCAAGGACGACCTTCGAAGCCGGGGGGATCGCAACGAACGGCCGAAGGCCGGCACCGCACGAGCGGTACCGGCCTCGGTTGACCCGCGCCGCGGGTCGGAAGCCCGCTGCCCCCGATCAGGGCGCGGAGATCGTGAAGCTCACCAGGTTCGAGCTCGACAGGTTCAGGGGCGGCAGGACGCAACTGCTCCAGGCCCAGACCGCTTGGGCGTGCAGAACTGCGCCGACGAGACTCGGCGAGTTCGGCAGGGGCACCGGGGCGAGGCCGTTGCCCGACGCGTCGCTCGCGAAGTCGAGCAACAGGGTCGGCGTCGACAGCAGCACGTTCACGTGCAGCGTCACCCCCAACCCGAGGATGTCCGAGCCGGTGATGTCGGCCACGTTGCCGACCAGCAGGAAGCCCGTGCTCGAGGCCGGCGCGTTGGTGCATGTGAAGCCGAAGCCGGCCGTGTCGATCTGGGCCGGAAGGGCCAGGCCGATCACCTGGGGACCGTTGCAGCCGGGGGTTCCGGCCCCCTGGACCACCGGCGCCGGGTCGCTCGAACCTTCGTAGGTGTAGAAGACCTGGGCCAGGCCGCCGTTGAAGGCGAACTCGTCGTTGTCGGACGAGCCGATGACCGCGACGCCGTCGTCCAGCGCGACGCAATGACCGAAGTTCTGGTCGCTCTTGATGTCGTCGTAGAAGTACGACTGCACCAGCGGCCAGCCCCCTCCCCCGTCGCGGCGGAAGCCGTAGGCGGCGCCCGCGTCGAGCTTGAAGTTGACGATCTGGTGAATCGCCCCGATCAGGGCGTAGTCGCCGTCGATCGCGACCGACTGACCGAAGTGACCGTTGGACTGATTGATGCCCGGGAGCAGCTTGGCGACCTCGAGCCAGGTGTTCCCGGCTTGCAGCTCGAAGACGTAGGCCGAGCCGGTGCCACTACCGAAGTCGTCGTCGAGCCAGGCGCCGCAGACGATGTTGTCGCCGGAGACCGCGACCGAGTAGCCGAAGTAGTCGCTCGCGACGCCGTCGCTGGCCAGGAGCTTGGCGGTCTCGAGCCAGGTGCCATCGTTCTGGCGCTCGTAGACATAGGCCGCGCCCGAGGAGTTTCCGTTGTCGTCCTGCAGGTGGGCGCCGAGCACCACGCGGCTACCCGAGATCGACGCGTCGAAGCCCAGCTCGTCGTTGCCGAGGTTGTCGTCGCTGGCGAGCTTGGCGATCTCGAGCCAGGAGTCGTCGGGCTGGCGCTCGAAGACGTAGCCCGCCCCGGAGGTCTCGAAGCCCGACTTCGCACCCGGCGCGCCGACCACGGCGAAGTTGCCGTCGATGCTCACGGCGTGCCCGAACTCGGCGCCGGCGGTGGCGTCGCTCGCGGCCAACTTGCCCGTCTGCAGCCATGTGCCACTGCCCTGCCGGGTGTAGACGTAGACCGATCCGGCGTCGTTGAAGAGCGTGTCGTCGCGGTAGGCGCCGACCATGGCCACGTCGCCGTCGATCGCCACGGCCCAGCCGAAGCGGGTCGAGAGCAGTCCGTCGGCGGGCTGCAGCTCGACCGACTCACTCCAGTCGCCGCCGGCCACGCGGTCGAAGATCCAAGCGGCACCGGTGCCCGGGGTTCCACCGTCGTCGTGGCCGTAGCCACCGACGATCGCCGTGGTCCCGCTCACGTCGCAGGCGGAGCCGATCAGGTCGTCAGCGCTGGTGTCCTGGGGCGAGAGGGTGGCGAGGGTGTAGCTCTGGGCCGCGGCGGCGCCGGCTCCGCAGGCCAGGCCGAGGGCCAGTGGGACGAGGAGTCGAAGCTGCATGGGGGGTCCTGTCTGTTCCGGCCGCGCCTCGCGGGCGCGGGATTGCTCGAGGGGAAGTGGGCGCCGGGCCCTGCGGACCGGTGCTCGGTGTTGAGCACGGATTGCGGCCGGTGCCTCCCTCACCGCCCCACGGCGAATCGGCCCGAATCTGGCTCCTATTGGGCGCAAGCCCGGCACCGACCGGGCATTGCGACCCAGGCGCCGGGCACGACAAGGGGCCGACACCGCTCGCGCGACGCCGGCCCGCCCGCCTTGCGGCGCTTCCCCTCGGCCTCCCCCTCGGGGCCACGGGGCCCCGACTTCAGGGCGCCGAGATCGTGAAGCTCACCAGGTTCGAGCTCGACAGGTTGAGCGGCGGCAGAGTGCAGCTCGTCCAGACCCACACGCCCTGGGCGTGCAGCACGGCTCCCACCAGACTCGGCGAGTTCGGCAAGGGCGCCGGCGCGAAGCCGTCGCCCGAGGCATCGCTGAAGAAGTCCAGCAGCAGCGTCGGCGTCGACAACAGCACGTTCACGTGCAGGGTGACCCCCAACCCCAGGAGGTCCGAGCCCGCGATGTCGGCCACGTTGCCGACCAGCAGGAAGCCCGTGCTCGAGGCCGGCGCGTTGGTGCAAGTGAAGCCGAAGTCGGCCGAGTCGATCTGGGCCGGACGGGCCAGGCCGATCACCTGCGGACCGTCGCAGCCGTCGCTGCCGTTGCCCTGGACCACCGGCGCCGGGTCGCTCGTGGCTCCGTAGGAGTAGTAGAGCTTGGCCAGTCCGCCGTTGGTGGCGACCTGGTCGTTCTCGGACGAGCCGATCACGATCGTTCCGTCATCGACTGCGAGGCAGTGGCCGAAGTTCTGGTCGTTGCCCGGAACCTGGTAGTAGAACGACTCGCTATGCGCCCAGTCGCCGGCTCCGCGCTCGTAGCCGTGGGCGCCGCCGGCATCGATGTAGAAGCCGACGATCTCGTGGATCTCGCCGATCAGGGCGTAGTCCCCGTCGACCCACACCGACTGCCCGAAGTGCCCGTTGGACTGGACTACCGGAGGCAGCAGCTTGGCGACCTCGGTCCAGCTCGTGTCGGGCTGGCGCTCGAAGACGTAGGCCGAGCCGGTGCCGGTGCCGAAGTCGTCGTCCTGCCAGGCGCCACAGACGATGTTGTCGCCGGAGACCGACACGGAGTAGCCGAAGTAGTCGATCGCCGCGCCGTCGCTGGCGAGCAGCTTGGCGACCCGCGGCCAGGAGCCGTCGTTCTGGCGCTCGAACACGTGGGCCGCCCCCGCCACGGGCGCCGTGTCGCCCTGCTTGTGGGCGCCGAGCACCACCCGGGTGCCGGAGATCGAGGCGTCGAAGCCGAGCTCCACGCCGCTCGGGGCGTCGCTGTCGAACAGCTTGGCGACCTGGAGCCAGGAGTCGTCCATCTGGCGCTGGAAGACGTAGCCGGCACCGCTGGTGCCGAAGGGCGACTTGGCCGTGGGTGCGCCGATCACGGCGAAGTCCCCGTCGATCGCGACCGAGTGGCCGAACTGGGCGAAGACGGTGGCGTCGCTGGCCGCCAGCTTGTCGGTCTCGAGCCAGGTCTGATCGGGCTGGCGGGTGTACACGTAGACCGAGCCGGCGCCGCTCAGGACGCTGCTGTCGTCGTGGGCGCCCACCATGGCCACGTCGCCGTCGATCGCCACGGCGAAGCCGAAGCGGCCGAAGACCATGGCGTCGGAGGGCACCAGCTCGGCCGACTCGGCCCAGGCGCCGCCGGCGTTCCGCTCGAAGATCCAGGCCCCGCCCGTGCCCGCGACGCCGCCGTCGGAGTGGCCGGCTCCACCCAGGATCACAGCCGTGCCGCTGACGTCGCAGGCCGAGCCGACCAGGTTGCTGACGCCGGTGTCGGCGGGTGAGAGGGTCGCGAGGTCAAAGGTCTGGGCCGCGGCGTGGCCGCTGGCGACGAGCAGGCCGGCGGCCAGGGGGGCGAAGCTTCGGAATTGCATGGCGGGAGCCGTTGGGGCGGCCGCGCCGTGCTCGACGCGGGTGTGTTCAGGAATGGGCGCGCGACCGACCTGCGCGGTCGTCGCTCGCTGATGCCCACGGATTGCGGCCCCGCGCTCCCTCACCAATCCCCGGTCATGGGCTCCACTCGCGGCCCCGGCTTGACGGAAGCCGGGGCCTCACCCACGATTGCGAGCGGAGTCACGCGTGAGACACGGCGACGTCACGGTCCTACTGCAGCGCTTGAAGGGTGGGGACGAGAGCGCCGGCGAAGCGCTCTTCGAGGTCGTCTACGGCGACCTGCACGACCGGGCGCGGCGCATGCTCGGCTCCGGGGCCGGGCACACCCTGCAGGCCACGGCCCTGATCCACGAGGCCTGGCTCAAGCTCGACCACGCGGGCTCGGACCCCGGTGATCGCGGCCACTTCCTGGCCATTGCGGCCAAGGCCATGCGCTCGGTCCTCGTGGACCACGCCCGCGCCAAGTCGGCGGCCAAGCGGCCCGACTCGCGGCAGCGGGTGCTCCTGGACGAGGCCCTGGCGGTCTACGCGGACCGCGTGCCCGACGTGCTCGAACTGAACGACGAGCTCGATCGCCTGGCCGAACTCGACGCCCGCCTGGCGCGCATCGTCGAGCTACGCTTCTTCGGCGGCCTCTCCATCGCGGAGACCGCCGACGTGATGCAACTGGGACATGCCACGGTCGAGCGGGGATGGCAGTCGGCCCGGGCCTGGCTGGCCTCGCGCCTGGGCCCCGACGGTGCCGGCCCAAAGGGCGCGCCGGGGGCCGATGGACAGTAGCGGCTTCCGCCGCGTGCGCGAGGCGTTCGAGGCCGCCCTGGCCCTGCCGGCCGAGGCGCGCGTCGATGCGGTGCGGTCGGCCCTTCGCGACGACCCCGACCTCGCCCGCGAGGCCGAGCGCATGCTCGCCGCCCACGCCACCGACGAGCGCTTCCTGGAGCCGCCCTCGGCCGAGACCCTGGTCGACCTGGCCCACCGCCACGAGACCCACGTGGTGCTGCAGCCGGGCGCGCACATCGGCGGCTTCGAGCTGGTGCGCCCGATCGGCGCCGGCGGCATGGGTGAGGTCTGGGAGGCGCGGCAGGAGAGCCCGGCGCGCTCGGTGGCCTTGAAGGCCCTGCGCTCGGGTCTGGGCACCGAGCGTTCGCGGCGGCGCTTCGAGGAGGAGTCCCAGGTCCTGGCGCGGCTGTCGCACCCGGGCATCGCCAAGGTCCTGGCCTCCGGCGTGCTCGAGGGCCCCGAGGGCGGGCCACCGCGGCCGTGGTTCGCGATGGAGTTGATCGAGGGCGCGCGACCCCTGACGGCCTTCGCCCGCGAGCTGCCCCTGCGGCGGCGACTGCTGCTGTTGCGCGAGGCCTGCGTCGCCGTCCAACACGGTCACCTGCGCGGCGTGATCCACCGGGACCTGAAGCCGGACAACTGCCTGGTGGACCTCGAGGGGCGCGTGCGGGTGATCGACTTCGGCATCGCGCGCGCGACCGGGGAGACGGACCTCTCGCTCACGGCCGGGGGCGAGCTGCTGGGAACCCTGGGCTACATGAGTCCCGAGCAAGTCCTCGGTCTGAGCGAGGGCATCGACGTGCGCACCGACGTCCACGCCCTGGGGGTCCTGCTCTACCACCTGCTCACCGGTCGCTCGCCTTGGATCAGTGACTCCAGCTCGTGGACGGCCCTGGCCAAGGAGGTCTGCGAGCGCGACCCCGAGCCCCCCAGTCGCCTGGTGCCGAGCCTGTCGCGCGAGCTCGACTGGGTCACGGCGCGCGCCATGGCGAAGGAGCCCGACCGCCGCTACGCCTCGGCCCAGGACCTGGCCGACGAGCTCGGGCGCTACCTGGATCACCAACCCCTGCACGCGGGTCCGCCGAGCGCGACCTACGCGGCGCGCAAGTTCGTGCGTCGCAATCGGGCCTGGGTGGTGGGCGGCGCGGTCGCGGCGACGCTGCTGCTACTGGGTTCCGCCGGCACTGGCTGGGGTCTCTACAAGAGCGTCGAGCGCGGACGCGAGCTCGAGGCCCGGGGGATCGAGCTGGAGACCGAGCGCGCCAGCGCCGTGGCCGCGCGGGCCGACGCCGAGGCCGCACGCGCCCAGGCCGAGGAGCGCCTGGAGCGGGCCGAGATGCTCAACCGCTTCCTGAACACCATGCTGCGCGGCGCGAACCCCCTGGGCGTCACCACGACGACCTCGAGCGAGTCGACGGTGGGCGAGATGCTCGACCGCGCGGCGAGCGAGGTCATGCGCGCCTTTCCCGGCCAATCGGTGCTCGAGGCCGACACGCGCCTGTTGATCGGGCTCAGCTACTACGGCCAGGGCCGCTACGAGTCGGCCCAGGAGCACATCGAGGGCGCGCGCCAGATCTTCGCCGACCTCTTGCCCGAGCGGGCCTTCGAGTGGGTGCGCGCCAGTCGCCTGCTCGCCACCCTGCGCGGGCGGCGCGGGGACCACGCCGCGGCGGCCCAGGACCTGCTCGAACTGCGTGGCTTGGCCCACGGCTACCTGGACGACACCTATCCCGAGCTCGCCGCGATCGACAGCGACCTGGCCTGGGCCCTGCAGGAGTCCGGGCAGTTGACGGAGTCGATCCCCTACGCCCAGGCCGCGAGGGACCGCTTCGTCGAGTTCGGTCCCGAGTTCTCACCCATGGCCGCCACCGCGGCGAGCCACCTGGCGCGCGCTACGCGCGTGCTCGGGGACGACGAGGCCACCGAGGCCGCCTACCGCTCGGCCCGCGAGCTGATCGTCGGGGCCTATGGGCCGCTCTCGGTCCAAGCCGGAGTCGCCGCCAGCAACCTCGGCACCTTCCTGTTCGGCAAGGGACGCAACGCCGAGGCCCGCGAGCTGTTCGAGGAGGCCATCGCGATCCTCCAAATCGAGCTCGACGGTGACCACCCGACCGTGGCCACCCTGCTCTACAACCTCGGGGGCGCCGTCTACGAGCTGGGCGAGCTGGAGGAGTCGGAGCGCATCAGCATCGCCTGCTTGGAGATGAACGAGCGCCTTTGGGGGCCCGATCACAGCGAGACTCTCGACGCAGTCGCGTCGTTGGGGCTGGTGCAGATCGAGCTGGGGCAGTTCGACGAGGCCAGCGTCAACTTCGAGCGCGCGGCCGTCGGTCGCAGCGCGCAGCTCGGACCGGATCATCGCCGCACGGTCTACGCGCGGGCGCGGGCACTCGAGGCGCGCGGCCTGGCGGATCCGGGCAGCGCGGCCGCCGTCGACGCGGCCGTCGAACTCGACGAGCTCTATCAGCACTGCCTGGAGGTCAGCGGACCGGCCGCGTCATCAACGCAGACGGTCGCCGCCGCCGGTCTGCGCCTCGCCTCAGGGACCGCCCGCGGGAACCGAGACCTGTGGGCCGAGCGGGTGATCGAGTGACTCTGCCCTAGACTCTCTCCATGGCGCGCAAACGGACCACGACCAGCCGCGGGCGCTGGGCGACGCTGCCCGACGCAGAGCTGCTCGACTGGCGATTGTGCGACCTGGGCCTGGCGATCGAGGGTTCCGAGCTCGAAGGCCGTGTCGAGCGACTGCACGAGGAGCTCGCCCGACGCGGCCTGCGCTTCAAGCCCTACGTCTGGCTCTCCACTGACTGGTTCACGCCCGACGGCGCCACCGGCTTCGCGATTCCCTTCTACCTGGCCCACGAGCGCCTGGTGCGCCTGGAGCGCAGCCAGATGTTGCAGGTGGAAGGCGGCAGCCAGGACGAGTGCCTGCGGATCCTGCGCCACGAGGCCGCCCACGCCATCGACAACGCCTACCACCTGCGGCGCCGGCGCAGTTGGCGCGAGACGTTCGGACGGCCCGGTGACGCCTACGAGTCGAGCTACACGCCGGACCCCACCAGCCGGGCCCACGTGCTGAACCTCGACTACTGGTACAGCCAGAGCCACCCGCTCGAGGATTGGGCCGAGACGTTCGCGGTTTGGCTGGGCTCGGGTTCCCGTTGGCGCACGCGCTACGCCGACTGGCCGGCCCTGGCCAAGCTCGAGTACGTGGACGTCCTGATGGCCGAGATCGCGGACAAGCCCCCGGCCCTGCGTACCCGCGCGCGCGAGGACAACGTCGCTTCGGTGCGTACGACCCTGCGCGAGTACTACGCCCAGAAGCGCGAGTTCTATGCCCAGGAGGGCACTCCGGCCTTCGCCGGCCAACTCGAGCGCGTCTTCCCGGCTCTCGACAAGGGTCCGCGGGCGAGCACCTTCCTGCGCCGCAACCGGCGCAACCTGGTGCGCCGGGTGGCGGCCGCCACGGGCCAGCACCGCTACCTCCTGGACCACGCCCTGCGCGAGATGATCGAGCGCAGTCACCTGCGCGAGCTGCGCCTGCCGTCGACCGAGGCCGACGCCCTGGTCGACGCGGCGGTGGTGTTGACCTCCCTGTCGAGTCAGTTCCTCTACGGCGCGCACCCGCGCTACCAACGCTAGCCCGGACCAACCGTGAAGAAGCTCCGCATTCTCGTCGCGCTGCACGCCGACCTGGTCCCGCCCGACTCGCTCGAGGGCCTCGCGCCCGACGTGGCCAACCAGTTCAAGCAGGAGTTCGACGTGGTCTCGACCCTCGAGAACCTGGGCCACACGGTGACCATGGTCGGCATCGACGACGACCTGAGCGTCCTGCGCCACGCCCTGCGGGAGCACCGCCCCCACGTGGCCTTCAACCTGCTCACGCACTTCCACGGCGTCGGCCTCTACGACTCGGCCGTGGTCAGTTGGCTCGAGCTGCAGAAGCAGCCCTACACCGGCTGCAACCCGCGCGGCTTGCTGCTCGCCAACGACAAGTCGCTCTGCAAGAAGATCCTGTCCTACCACCGCATCCGCGCGCCGCACTTCATGGTGGTGCCGCGGGGCAAGGCCCTGGCGCGCCTGCCCAAGGACCTGGACTTCCCGCTCTTCGTCAAGTCGCGCAGCGAGCACGCCTCGGTCGGCATCTCCGAGGCCTCGGTCGTGCGCGACGCCGAGCAACTGCGCGAGCGCGTCGACTTCATCCACCGCAACGTCGGCACCGGCGCCCTGTGCGAGGAGTACATCGAGGGCCGCGAGATGACCATCGGCGTGCTCGGCAACCAGCGCCTCGAGACCTCGCCGATCTTCGAGCTGTTCATGGACGACCTGCGACCGGGGGCGCCGAACGTCTTCACCTCGCGGGTCAAGTGGGACACCGCCTACCAGAAGAAGATCGGCCTGCGCACCGCGCCGGCGGAGCTGGATGCCGCCAAGACCGACGAGATCACCCGCTTGGCGCGACGCATCTACAAGGCCCTCGGCCTGTCGGGCTATGCGCGCATCGACATGCGAATGGACGAGCGCGAGCGGGTCTGGATCCTCGAGGCGAACCCGAACCCGGATCTGTGCTTCGGCGAGGACTTCGCCGAGTCGTTCGAGCGCGTGGGGTACGGGTACCCGCAGCTGCTGCAGAAGATCGTGAACCTGGGGCTGCGGTACGAGGCACCCTGGATGGGGTAGGTGGGCGTACGGTGCCGTGGGCGTACGGTGCCGGGACCATTTGTCCCAACTGCGTCCCGCGGCGCTGCGAATCGCAGCGCCGCGGGACGCAGTTGGGACAAATGGTCCCGGCACCGTACGCCCACGGCACCGTACGCCCAGTACGCCCACGGCACCGTACTCCCACACCTTCAGCCCCCGCGCACCAGCTCGCGTTCGCCGGCGGTGGTGGCGTTGCGGATCAGGTCCAGCAGCGCTTGCCCCCAGGCCTTCTTGGCCTCGGCTCGCGCCTCGTCCCCCAGCGCGGGGAAGAGCACCGGCACCACCGCCTCGGCCACGTCGAGCATGACCACGTAGCGCGGTGCCTGGTGGAAGTGGCACTCGTCGCGCATCAGCTCGAAGCCGATCAGGCCGTCGGGGCAGCGGGCGCGGATGGTCTGCTCCACGTCGGCCAGGGGCACGCCGAGGCGCGCCGAGACCTCGCGCACGATGTCGTTCGAGTACTGAGTGCCCTTGCGCGGGGCGCGGTCGGTGGCGGAGCCGCGGCGCATGAGCTTGGCCCCGCGCTCGCGGTCGCCGACGGCGTAGTCCACCAGGCCCAGGCGGTAGAGGGCCTCGGGGTGGTCGGGGGCGATGGCGAGGGCGCGCTGGAGTGGCTCGATCGACGCCCGCGCGGCGGCCTGGTCCGCCTCCGACAAGCCACGCACGCGCAGGGCGCGCAGGTAGGTCAGGAAGGGCCGCACGCGCTTCGACCAGGTGTGCGGTCGCGACCACCAGAAGGGCGCCAGGTCGAAGGGCGAGCGGTGGGCGGTGAAGACCGGCGTTTCCTCCGGCGTGAGGGTCGGGCCGTCCTTCTTGAGCCAGTCCTCGAAGTGCAGGCGCTCCTCGGGCACGCGCGGGATCAGGTACGACAGGGACCGCGGCTGGGCCTTGCGCGCCTCGGTCAGGGCCTGGTTCAGCTTGGCGATCTCAGCCTCGCTCAAGCCGGCCGGCGGCGTCGACACGAAGGGCGCGGCGAAGTCGTTGCCGGCCACCGTGCAGAGCAGGATCGGCACGCCGGCGGCCCGGGCGTCGGCGACCATGGTCTCGAGGTTCTTGCGGTACTCCTCGAACTTGGCGACGGTCTGCTCCCACTCGAGGCCGAGGAACTTCTCGTGCTCGAAGGTCTGCTCCTGGGGACGGCGCTCGGCCTGCTCGAGGCCGGCGCGATCGCCGAACCAGCCTTGCAGGGAGCGGTAGCTGGCCAAGTTGCGCGCGATGCGATCGACCGCGGCCAGGGAGCCGCCCTCGACCTCGCCGCTGGCCTGCTCCAGGTCCATGCGGAAGCTGGCCTCGACGAACTCGTTGTGGCCCGAGTAGACCACCAAGAGGTCCGGTTCCAGCTCGAGGGCCTGGGGTAGCAGTACGCGCACCCGACCGGAGCCGTAGCCGCGGCGCCCCAGGTTGATCACTTCCACCGTCTTGCCCAGGGTCGCGCCGGCCTCGGTCAGCCGCTCCCCGAGCCAGCCGCTGGGGAAGCCCTCGGTGTTCGAGCCGCCGAGCATCACGACCCGCAGGGTCTCGCTCTTGGGCGGGATCACCTTCTCGTCGACGTCACGCACGAACATGGCCGTGCGGTAGCCGCCGTCGGGCTCGCGCACCAGGTAGCGCGCCGCGTCACCGAAGCCGCGGGAGAGGTCGACGCCGCTGGCGTCGGGCAGGGCCGCGCGCACGATCACCTCGACCAGGCCGAGCAGGACCAGGGTCGGCAGCAGGGCGTAGAGGGCGCGCCTCCACAGGGGCGTCTGGGCCAGCGGATCGAGGTTGCTCACGTCGTACGGCCGATCCCTCGGCGCTCAGACCTGGTAGGTGAAGGGCGACTCGGGCACCTGGGCCGTGCGCCAGGCCAGCCAGACGAGACCGCCGACGACCACCGCGAGCACGACCAACCAGACCACCGCGCGCTCGCGGAGGTAGGCCTTGAACTCGGCCGGCAGGGATGCGGACATGGGCGCATACTAACCCAAGCCGTCCTGCCCGCCGCCGCCTCACAGCTCGCCATGCTTCGACTCCAGCTCGCCTTGTTCACGCTCCCTCACCTCGTCTGCGCCGCGTCGGCGCTGGGCTTGCAGACGGTCGATCGCGTGGTGCCCCAGACGGGCTCGCCGGGCGACCTGGTCCTGATCGAGGGCTCGGGCCTGGCGGGCATCGCCAGCGTCAGCGTCGGGCTCCTCGCCGGACCCGGCTTCCCCCAGGCGGTCGTGCCCGAGAGCGTGAGCGACACGCAGATCTGGTTGAAGGTGCCGGCCCTGACCCTCGACCCGGGTGTGTCCTCCGGCAGCGGCGCGGTCTGGCTCGACACCGGCGTGCTGACCTTCGCGGGGAGCTTCTTCCCGCTGCAGCAGACCCTCGGCGAGATCGTGACCCTCGGCCTGGGCACGACCCCCTCGGCCTCGACCGTGCGGCCGGCGATCTCCTTCGACTACGACTCGGGGCCGCCGAAGTACCTGGTCAGCCAGCCCTTCGGCCCCGACGTCTGGCAGAACAACTCGAGTTTCAGGCCGACGCTGCACCTGGCCCCGCCCAGCGCCGCGACGTTCCTGGCCATCGGTGCGCCGGACTTCGCACCGAGCCTGCCGATGG
Organism: Engelhardtia mirabilis; assembly: GCA_007751255.1. Classification (GTDB taxonomy): domain Bacteria; phylum Planctomycetota; class UBA1135; order UBA1135; genus Engelhardtia; species Engelhardtia mirabilis. Next base: position 567,043 of record CP036296.1, on the reverse strand, counting down.
GCGACGGTCTGATCGCGCTGGACCTGGGCGCGCCGGTGCTGTTGCTCGCGACCACCACGGACGCAGTCGGCGACGCGTCGCTGGGGCTCCCGGTGCCGAGCTCGCTGAGCGGGACCGTCGGCCTGCAGTGGTTCACGGTCGACGCGAGCCTGCCGAGCCTGCTGGCGGCGTCGAATGGCTTCGCTGTGGTCTTCTGACGAGATTCCGTGGGTAGGTGTGGGCGTACGGTGCCGTGGGCGTACGGTGCCGGTGGGCGTACGGTGCCGGGACCATTTGTCCCAACTGCGTCCCGCGGCGCTGCGAATCGCAGCGCCGCGGGACGCAGTTGGGACAAATGGTCCCGGCACCGTACGCCCACCGTACGCCCACCGGCACCGTACGCCCACCGGCACCGTACGCCCACGGCACCGTACGCCCACAGTCAGGATCCAATCGTCAGATCGAGCGCGTTGGTCAGGGCCAACTCCCCCAGCGCCCCCACCGCGACTGCCTGCGCGCTCAAGCCCACGCCGATCAGCGCGCAGTCGCTCGGCACGGTCACGGCGAAGGGCACGCCCGGCGCTGTGATGAACGACAGGGTCGCGCCGCTCAAATCACACAAGAGCGTCCCGAACGGCGTGGGCACGTTGAGCCCCTTCGCCGTCAAGGCCAACACGTCCGTCACCGCCCCCTGCAGCACGAGCGCGTTGTCCACCAGCGGGCGCCAAACCCCTCCGATCACCGGCGGTCCAGTCGACCCGACCGCGAGGGCCGCGGGGTTTGCGGGCTCTCCCGACCGCACGACCGCGAGCCCCACCTGGCACTCGTCCGGCACCCCGTCGCCGTTGCAGTCAGCGCTCGACCCCAACGCGATGTCGCAGTCGTCCGCCTGCCCGTTGCCGTTGCAGTCGACGACGCCCTCGTAACGCACGCGCAGGATCGACGCTCCGACCCCCGTCGGCCCCGCGGCCGTCGCTTCGGGATAGAGCGTCGAGAAGTACAGCCCGTCGGGACCGAAGGCCAGGCCGGCGATCGAGCCGTGGCCCATCCCCGCGTAGCTCACCAGCGTCACCGGCTCCCCCACCACCGCGCCGACACCGTTCAGCAGGAACTCATCGATCCGCTTCGCGCCGTCCTGGGGCCCCTTCAGGTAGGTCGGCCCCGACAGGCTGACGAAGGCGCGGTCCCACTTTGCAGGTGGGAAGCCGCCGCCGCCGAAGGTCGTCGCCTGGGCGAAGGCCATGTCCACCGGCGCGCGCGCGGGGAACCAGTTCCACAGGGCGTTGATGGCCATGGACGTGCCGTTGCCGTCCCAGCCCAGGTCGAGGCCCGGCGTGATCCGCGCCAGCCGGTCCTGCCAGGGACCGTTCTCGACCACATAGAGGTTGCCGTCGGCGAAGCGCAGGTCGCCGCCGAAGGGATTGCGGACCCCGGACGCCCACACGTAGTCGCGGGCGTCGATGCCGTCGCCGGCGTCGAAGTAGGGGTTGTCCGCCGCCGGGCTGCCGTCGAGCTCGGCGCGCAGGAGCTTGCCGCGGAAGGACGACAGGTCCATGGCCGTGGCCGAGGCGAAGCCGTCGCCCATGTGCACGAACAGCCGCCCGTCGTCGGCGATGGTGAGGTTCGAGATCTGGTGCGACTGGCCCTGGACCTCACCCACGAAGTCCAGGATCGCCTGCTGGCTCGCGGCCGTGCGACCGCCGTCGAGGCTCGTGAAGCGCACGACCTTGGGGTAGTGCACCGGGTTCCAAGGGGTGCCCAGGCCGGTGTCGTACAGCATCGACGCGAACACGTCGCCCGTGATCGGATCCACCGCCAGGCCGGTCACGCCCTGCTCCCCACTGCCGGGGAAGAGTCCACCCGGGTCGTAGTTGAGCAGGTTCGCGGCGTAGGTCCCGACGCTACCGTCGCGCGTCACGGTGCGGATCGTGCCGTACAGCTCGGAGACGTAGAACAGGACGTCATCCGGCGCCGGCCCGGGCGCGGGCACGAAGGCGATGTCCACCGGCAGGGCCAGTCCGGTCGCGACCTCCTCGACCACGAAGCCCGACTGCTCGACGATCCAGGGCGGCTCCGGCAGGCGCGCGGGCTGGATGAAGACAGGCGCGGTCTGGAAGGCGGTGGCCTCGAAGGACACGCCGTCGTCCGAGAACCAGAAGATCGCCTGCTCGAAGGGTTGCAGGTTCACCGCGGGCAGGAGCAGGACGTGCTTTTCGCAGCCGGGGGCGTGCAGCTCGAGGTCCGTCTCCGGCAAGACCAAGCCGTTGGCGCCCCCGTTCAGCCGCGCGCGCACCGGTCCGGCCGCTGGGAGGGGCGGGGGATTCGAGACGAGGTCTGGGCCGCCACTGCCGGTGACCGTCAGCAGCCCGAGGGTGAGCGAGGCTTCGAGCGCGAGGCTCGGCGGAACCGCCCCGCCGGGCAGGTCCACCGCCGCACCGTCCGCGGCCCGGGTCCACTGGTGCCCGGGCGCGTCGAGCACGTCCTTCAGCTCCAGCGGGAACCAGTCCTGGGCCGAGCCGGTGGTGAAGGCGCGCGAAGCCCAAGGGCTCCACTCGGTGGCCGGATCGCCGCTGTCGTCGCGGTGGCGCACGCGCAGCAGGTAGGTCGTGTCGTCGAACAGCGTGCCGGCGCCGGCATGGCTGCCCACGAACGAGCCGTCGCCGAGGGCAGCGTTGGTAGCGGCGAAACCGGCAGCGCCCGTGTAGGTCCACGCCAGGGCGAACGGCACCACGGTCCACAGCTCCCAATCGCTGGCCAGGTGCGCGTCCCCGGCGTCGGGGTCGGCGAAGACGCTCTCCATCGGAACGTCGCCCGGATTGACCGCGGGCCCGATCACCGGCGGCTCGTTGATCGCTGGCGCCCAGGGCGGTTGGTTGAGTTGGGCGCAGAGCAGCAGGGCCGCGAGCATGGGTCGGTCCGGGGAACGGGTGGACGCTCAGTCTAGGCGGTGGCCGCGATTCGCGGCTGTGGCGCGGATTTCGTCCAGGAGCCCCTCGAGGTCGTCCTCGGTCGTGTTCGGGTTCATCAGACTCGTCCGCAGCCAGAGCCGGCCGCGCAAGCGCGTCTGCACCAGGTAGTAGCGGCCATTGTCCAGCACTCGCCGACGGATCCGGGCCTGCAGTCCGTCCAGATCCTGGTCGAAACCCGGGGGCACGTGCCGGAAGCAGAGGATGTTGGCCTCGGGCTCGACGGCGAGCTCGAAGTCCGCCGCGGCGACGACCAGCGCCTCGAGCCGGTGGGTCAACTCCATCAGCCGCTCGACGTGGCGCGCGAAGTGCGCCGTCCCGTAGGCCTCGAGCATGCAGTAGGCCGTGACCCCGAGCGCGCGCTTGGTGCACTCCATGGTGCGCCGCCCGACGTTGAACCACTCGCTGCCCGGATCGGTGTCGTCGAACAGGTAACTGGCCTGTTGGGCGAAGGCCTCGTAGGAACGCCGCCCGTCGCGGAACAACACCGCCGTGTTGAGCGACGGCAGGGCCATCATCTTGTGCAGATCCCAGACCACCGAGTCCGCGCGTTCGACGCCGCGCAGGCGGTCGCGGGTGCGCTCCGAGAGGGCGAAGGACGCGCCGTGGGCACCGTCCACGTGCAGCCACAGGTCGTGCTCGGCGCAGAAGTCGGCGATCGCGTCCACGGGATCGAAGCTGCCCGTGGCCGTGGAGCAGCAGCTCGCGACCACGGCCACCACGCGCCGGCCCTCGTCGACCGCGCGCCGGTGGCTGCGCTCCAGCTCGTCGATCCCCATGCGGAAGCGCCCGTCGGTCGGCACCGCGATCGAGCCGCCCGCGCCCCAACCCATGATCCGCGCCGCGCGGTCGATGCAGTAGTGCGCCTGGTCGGAGGCGAGCAGCGCCAGGGGTTGCTGGGTGCCCTCGGTCCAGATGTCGTGGCCGGCGCGGGCCTGGCGCGCGGCCAGCAGGGCGGTCAGGTTGCCCAGGGAACCGCCGTGGGTCAGGATCCCGCCGGAACCATCGCCGAAGCCGAGCACGCCGCACATCCAGGCGACCACGTGGCGCTCCATCACCGTCTGCATCTGGCCCATCTCGTAGATGGCCATGCCGTTGTTGATCAGCGCGCTGGTCAGCTCCGCCAACGCGGCCTGGGGCAGGGGCGTTGAGACCTGGTGCCCGACGTAACCGGGATGGTGCACGGCAGTGGAGCGCCGGACGACCTCGAGCAGCCGCATGACCACGTCCCCACCGGGGCCCGCGGGGAAGCGCGCCGGCAGCTCCTCCAGCATGCGCTCGGGCGCGACGTTGGAGATCGCCGGGCAATCGCGACCCCCGGCACGCACCAGGTGGTCGGCCAAGCCGTCGATCAAGCGGTGGCCGGCCGCGCGGAAGGCCTCGGGGTCGTAGGCGTCGATGTCGCTCATGGCGGTCGCGGTTGGCGGGCGTGAGTTCACGGCCGCGGAGGGCGCAGGGTGCCGTCGCCGTCCACGGCGAGGCGCACTTCGAGCAGCTCGAGGTCGGGCGCGGTGGCGACGACTCGATGGACGCAGCCAGGGGGCAGGGACACGGCGTCGTCCTCGGACAGGGTCTCGTGGCCACTGCCGTCGAGTAGCAACTCGGCCGAGCCGGCGAGGACGAAGAGGAAGGTGTGTCGGTCGGAGGCAGCGGACGGGGTGGCGGCGCCGGTGCTGCGCGCGACAACGGCCTGGACCACGTCGCCGGTGGCGGCGCCCAGGCCCAGGTCTCGCGCCGCGAAGGCGCCGCCGCGCCACGCTTGCAAAGTGGAATCGGCCGCCAGGTGCCGCGCGAAGCGCTGGCCTCCGAAGTCGCGCTCGGGATCGAGTTCGTCCGTGGGCAGCTCGAGCGAGCGGTCGGCGCGTGTCGGGTGCTCCGCCGGACAGGTCAGCTCGATCACCTCCAGTCCATCGCCGGACTCGAGCACCCGGTGGCGAATGCGCGGCGGCTGCAACACCGCGTCGCCGGCCTGCATCACGAAGGGCTCGCCCTGGTCCTCGTAAGCCACGCGCACCCAGCCGCGGCGGCAGTAGATCATCTGGAACGCGATCTCGTGGAAGTGCACGTAGTCGGGCACCGGGCCACCCTGCGCGATGCGGATCTGCGAGGCGATCAGGCCGCCGCCCAGGCGCCCGGGCAGGAGGTCGCGGTAGGCCATGCCGGCTCGGCCCCTGCCCCAGTCGTCGCCGGCCGCGCGGTGGATCTGCACCCGCGGCGCGAGGCGCGGAGGCGCGGGTTCGCGGACTTCCACCAGCTCCACGACGGTGCCGCCCGGCGCCACCGTGCGGCGCGCCGCTCCGGGCGCGCAACGGAGCCGCAGCGTCCCCGCCGCCCCGTCGAAGTCGCGCTCCAGCCGCAGCCGCAGGCCGTGGCCGACGAGGATCGCCGAGCGCGGCGCGTCGGCGGGGAAGATCGTGTCCAGGGCGAAGCCCAGCTCGCCCGTGAAGAAGGCCAGGCTGGCGTCGAGGTCACCTGCGGGCAGCACCACCTCGCCGTGGAAGTGCTCGTCAATCGGCATGGCAGCCATGGGTCTGCGCCGCGAGTTCGACGCGCCACTCGACGCCCCATCCGGCGTCGAAGTCCCCGGCCGACTGAACGACGTCTCCGAGGAATCCCGAATCAGTCGACATAGCAGCCATAGGTTTGGTCGGCGAGCTTGGTCCGTACCACCTCGAGCACCTCGTCGGGCGCGTTCTTGAAGGTCGGCCAGGGCGACTCCCCCTGGGGGCGGCGCAGCTGCGGCCAGCGGTCTTCGCGGTAGGCGGTCAGGGCCTCGGCCATCAGCGCCCCGGCGAGCACCAGGGTTCCGTGGCACAGGTCCTCGTAGGTCATGCCGCGCCGCACCGGGAACTCGCGCCGCAGCAAGAGGTCGCCGGTGTCGATGCCCCGATCGCAGAAGTGCGTCGACGCACCGACCGGGATGTCGTGGAACACCGACCAGGCCGGCGAAGCCGAGCCGCGGCAATCGGGCAGGAGCCCCGGGTGGCTGTTGACCACGCCGTGGGCCGGGTGGTCGAGGATCGCGCCGCGGATGATGCGCGTGCCGCCCAGGACCATCAGGTCCAGGGGCTCGTCACCGAGCAGGCCCATCAGGGCCGCGCTGCGGTGGGCCGGCAGGCTCTCCACGGGGATGCCGCCCTGCGCCGCCTGCTCGGCGATGGTCGGGGCCAGTTCACGCCCCTCGCAGCGCACCAGGAACTTCTCGCGCTCCTCGTCGGCGACGTCCGACGACTCGACCACGACCACCGCCGGCGCGAAGCCGGCCGCGAGGATGCGGCGCAGCATCTCGCGGCCATAGGGGTGCTCCTCGAGCACCAGGAAGGCGAAGCGCGGAGCGTCCATGGTCGAGGGGCGGCGGGTCAGTGCCCGTGGCCGTGGGAGTCGACCCCGTCGTCGGCGGCGTCGTCCAGGGGACCGGTGCGCTTGATCGCCCCGCCAAAGAAGATCGCGTTGGCGTAGAGCTTGTTGGTGCCATACCAGACCCCGCGGAAGTTGGGGTCGTCGATCATCGCGACGACCGTGCCGGCCCCCAGGCGAGCGGCGCGCACGGCCGGCGTGCCGGCGATCTTCTCGGCGTTCTCATCGGACGCATAGCCGCTGACCAGGGGCGCGTCCGTGTAGCGCACGGGCACCGCGAAGGGATCCTCGCTCTCGGGCAGGACGGCAGTGGAGTTCTTGAAGACCGGCAACTCGTCGCGCACGAACCCGAAGCACAGCGGGTGCGTCGTGTCGAGCTGCGCGCGGAAGATCGTCCCGGCCACGCGGCTGACCGCAGCCTGGTCCTCGTAGTCGGCGTAGATCGGCGGGCTGGGCTCGGGTTCGCCGTCCTCGTCCTCGGTGGCGTCGTCGCCGGGCTCGTCGCCCTCGGCGATCTCGTCCGACTTCGCCTTCGGAGCGTCGTCCGGCTCGTCCTCGCGGTTGCCCATCAGGTGCTCGGCCGCCCACTCGCCAGAGCTCTTGGTCGCCACCAGCACGCCGCCGCCGCGCACCCAATCGCGCACGCGGCTCTCTTCGCGCTCGCCCCAGCCCCCGGTCGCGCCGGCGACCAGCAAGAGGTGCGTGTAGCGCTCCAGGTCGAGGCCGCCGAAGGCTTCCTTCTCGACCATCGAAACACCCATGTCCACGCGCGTGTCCAGGTAGTGCCAGACCTCGCCGGCTTCGTAGGACGACACGCCGCTGCCCACCAGCATCAGCGCCTGTGGCGCTTCGAGCGAACTCAGCGAGCCGCTGCCCAGGTCGACCCCGTCGAAGGTCAGCCCGGTCGTGGCCGCGTGGACCTCGAGCCCGTCGGCGGCCGCGGCGTCGGCCAGGGCGCGCAGCTCGTCGCGGGACAGGCGCTGCACGCCGACCGGGACGACGATCGTGCCGTAGTCGAAGTCCCGCGGCCCCGCGCCGGTCTCGACGCTGAACGGCCGCGTCGCCACCTGGGCGCGCACGCCGGCCTCGAGCATGCGGTTCAAGGCGCGGGGCGCGTTGTAGTGGTGCCACTCGAAGAGCCAGGCCACGACCCGCTCGGCCCCGATCACCGAACCGCCCGGCGCGAAGTCCTCCTCGGCCGGCGCCCCGATCAGTTCGCCGATCGCGGCATCGGCGTCCAGGGCCCGGTAGGGCACGTTGAAGGACAGGGGCAGGTTCCAGCTCGACACGTCGTAGAACGTGTTGTCCGGCCAGGACGTGCGCGTCTCGAACAGGGCCCGAATCAGCCGGAACTGCGGCTGTTGCAGGTCGACGACGTAGGAGCCGTCGGCGCTGAAGGCGGTGCCGTCGTCATCGTCGGCGTCCAAGTCGCGCCCCAAGTGTCGCACCTCGATACCGTGCCGCCGCAGGATGTCCACCATCCGGAAGGTCCGCTCCGGATCCTCCGCCGCGCCGAAGACGTAGGCGCGCACGTCGTGGGCCGCCGCCTCTTCTAGCGCCGTGCGATAGAACTCGCGCTGGTAGCCGGAGAGCGAGTCGTGCATCCCGTCCACCGCCGCCAGGGTCGACAGGCTGGTCACGAACTGGTTGCGGATCGTGAACGGGAAGCTGATCCCGCCGAAGTCGTTCTCCTGGAAATGCCCGCGCGATGAGGCCTGCTCGAACAGGATCCCGATCGCGCCGTGGAGGTCGGGGTAGGTCGAGCCCTTGCCGTAGTAGAAGTCGTCGAAGCTCTCTTCGGTGTAGTAGAGGCTCCCCAGCTCGTCGAGGGCGTCCGCGTGGTACGTCGCGATCTCGCGCGTCAACTCGAGGTTGCGCTCCGGCGTGAGCGGGTTCTGCCGACTGGGGATCCCCGGCTGGAAGAAGTAGGTCGAATTGGTCCCCATCTCGTGGTAGTCGGTCAGGACCTGGGGCATCCACGCGTGGAACTTCGCCAGGCGCCCGCGCGACTCGGGGTGCGTCAAGAGGAGCCAATCGCGGTTCAAGTCGAACCAGTAGTGGTTCGTGCGCCCGCCCGGCCAAACCTCGCGGTGCTCGCGATGGTCGGGATCGCCGACAAGGTTGCGCCCCTTGTGGGAGTTGGCCCACTGGGCGTGGCGGCTGAGGCCGTCCGGGTTCAGACAGGGGTCGATCAGAACGATCGTGTCCTCGAGGAAGCGCTCGATCTCGGGCCCCGTCGCCGCCGCCAGGTGGTAGGCGAAGAGCATGGCGGCGCTGGAGCCGCTCGACTCGTTGCCGTGCACGCTGTAGCCCATCCACACGACCTCCGGGCCTTCGTAGGCTTCGTCACCGGAGAGCACGGCATTCACGTGCGCCTCACGGATCTCGTCGATCCGCGCCAGGTTCGCGGGGCTCGTCACCGTGGCGAGCAGCAGCGGCCGCTGCTCGTGGGTGTAGCCGTAGGTCTCGAGCGAGAAACGCGGCGAGGCCTCAGCAACCGCACGGAACCAGCCCACGAGCTGATCGTGCCGCACGTGCCAGTCCCCCACGCCCCAGCCGAGGACGGACTCGGGCCGAGGGAAGTCCGCGTCATAGGCGATGCCCGCCGGCAGATACCACTCCAAGGGCTGGGGGCCCTGGGCGTCAGTCTGGGCCGAAGCGGGGACAGAGACGAGGCCGACGACGAGCGGGCCGAGGAGCAGGAGCCGTTGCGCGATCATCGCCGCAGTTTGACGCCTCACGCGGCCCGCGGGGAGCCTTGTCCGGGTGCGGTCCGGAGGTCTAGGAGCGCTCGAGTCCAGGTCGGAACCAGATCGGACCCAGTGCCCCAGAGTGCCGCGCGGCCAGTCGCAGCCTCCGTGGCGCCTGGGCCTCCGAACACCGCCGACTGCACTACCGGCGGCTGCCGGCCTGCGACCGGCCCCAACGGAGCTGGCCGACTACTGCGGGAGCACGCTAACCTCCGGGCCGAACTCGGGTCCTGACCGATGTTCCTTCCCGAACATCTTCGGCAGTGAACCCGCAATGCAGCCCCCATCCGCCCACGGTTGAAGTGCCACAGGCATCTGCCGCTGAACAGTCCAGCCCCGGCGCGTATGCCCAGTGCAGTCGCGGGCACGCTCCCCCTCGCAGATACCCGGAAGAACGGCTGCCCTCACTGCTCACCTTCCGCGAGCCTGTGCAGCTCATCGACTGCACAACTCAACGAACCGGCGTCCGGGGCGGCGAGGTAGATGCGACCTGTCCGGTTTGCATCGAGGGCCTCGAGCTGGCGCGGTTCGTCGACGGTGACCCGGTTGAGTCCATCGCTGAGCGTGAACCAGTGCTCGACCGGACCTGTAAGCGATTCAGGGCAACAAAGAACGCCCCGCTCATCGAACTCGCCGCCGTGCTTCCAGCAATCGTGAGTCGATATCGAGCCCAGCTCGCTGCGACTCTCCGACCCAAGACTTAGAACCAATCCGTTCGGCACTTCAAGCGGATCTAGATTCACCAAGTACTCGCGCGGTGGGTTCGACCGCAGAACGACAACGACGTCGTCCAATTCGATCTCGACCGATCGGTCGACGTACCCCGACGCTGATATCTCGACAATCGAACCCTCCAAGGACGCGAACACTTGGGCAGACCCATCGAGATCAGTTGCGTACGACTCGGAGACTCCGTCGTAGCTCGAAGTGCGCTCACCCACGAGCAGGCCTTCGACGTAGACCCACGCATCTGAGATCGGCATGCCAGCTTCATCAACGACGAGAATCTCAACCTCTCGAAACGCACCTCGCAGATCAATGTCGTCGAGGACTCCATATCGGTCACCCTCAACCGCCAATGTCAAGGGCCCGGCCTCATGGACCACGTCCAGCTCGTCGCCACCACCCCGAATGACCTGAAGCCGGTATGGGCCATCGGACATACGCCTGAACGTGAAGCGACCATCGCCCCGAAGCCTTTCGACTTCGACACCGAAGTTCGAGAATCGATCGGAGGCGCTCTCCCTCGGCCTCCATTCGTCGGGCCTGAGATCCGCCGACATCAATGCAATGAAGATCGATTCAGAAGCCATGGTGGGATCGACAAGGACTCGTCCTCGCACGACCCGCTCCGGCTCGAGGACAATCGAGACGTCCGACTGCCCCCAATCGAAGTCTACTTCACCCGTAGCGTATCCGTCGCGCCGGACAACCAGTCGCTCTCCGCCGCCCCAATCGTCCCCGTTACGCCCAAGGGCGAATCGCCCATCGGAGTCGGTCATCGTCGCAGCCTTCTCACCCCACCACTCTTCCTGGTCTCGGATCTGCACAGAGAGCGATGCCCCGGCGATCGGCTGCCCCGCGGAATCAGAGACAAACCCGGTCACGCTTGCCTCTTCCGCCAAGAGCTGGATCGGGCCCAGATCACGAACACCTGGCACCAAGGAGACCTCGACCCTCGCCATTGCCGAAGATCGGACGCCGACCGGCAGTGCCCTCAGCCCGAGGAATACGGACGCGGCGAGATCGTCCAAGAGGGCATCCACAATTCGAACCCGGAACCGTCCCGAGGCATCGGTGACGCCCCGCGCGACCGAATTCGGCGGAGAGTATTCGAACTCGGTGTAGGTCATTGGCAACCCCACTTCATCAACGAGCTGCCCCGTGAAGACGCTGTCGCCGGCTTCCTCACCGAGATCCAACCGAACGACCTCCCCGATCACCCGCGGGCCTTCAATGGTCGCGTGATAAATACCGCGTAGGGCTGACTCGACTTCAATATCGCAACGACCGCCGATCGGCATATGAAACGCCAGCGCTCCTTCGATCAGCGGTGCACTGAACGCCGACAGTGCGTCCTTCTCTCCCTCCGGTATCCAATCCACATGCACTCGCCCGTTCCCGATAATCGGGCTGCCATCAGGGTCGACAATCCGAACCTCTACGAGCCCTAGCTCACCGGATACTCGGACTTCGACCGGATTCTCAGGCAGGTTCTCTCGATCCACCGAGATCCACCGGGACTGACTTCCAATCACGCAGGCCTCAATGCAGGCGACCGGCTTGCATAGCGAGTCGCTGCTCCACAGCCAGTGGCCCACGTGGGCCAGCTCCGCGATCCCGTCAGGACCCGTCAGCGCGACTGGCGAATCAGAGAACTCGACATCCCAGCAATAGTCAAATCCTCGGAAATGGACGAGCACGCCTTCCAGCGGCGCGCCGAGATCGTCGATGACCAGGACCTGAACGTTGTCATCCTCTCGCAGGGCGAGGTGGACCGGACTCCCCTGTTCCGGTCCGACTTCGGCCCAGTCCCAAAGTGATTCGTAGCTTGCCGTGACGAGTTGATACCCGCCGGTCGTCTCGACCTTGCACCTGCCGTTCCCGTCGGTCTGTAATTCAGTGACCTGGTCGAACCCGGTCCCGGTCAGTGCCCCCGAACGCAAGCGGCGGACCGCGGACTCCCGCAGCGCGGGGTCATCAGGCAGCGCCCAGGCTCGGATCAGCGCCCCCTCGAGGGGGCGCAGGGTAAGTCCGTCGACGCAGATGGCCTCGAGCGCCCTTGCGAGGTGGGCGACTGGGGTTCGCTCAGCGCCGGCGGGCGCGGCAGGACTGATTGCCGCAGCGTCCACGATGCTCGGACCCACGAGGGTGGCAGCGAGATCGCCGGCAGGCTCTGTGAGCGGTCGGCCGAAGAACAGGTACAGGCAGGTCGCCGGCACGAGGGCGAAGATCGTCCACATCGCAGCACGTGCCGCTGCGGCGCTCGGCAGCCACCGTCGCCGTACGGCCAGAAGGGGCGCGACGGAGAGGATCCAGGCGTCCCGCCCTTCCCCGGCTCCCCTGGCCATGCGGGTCCTGAGCTCGGCCAAGCCGCGGGCGAGTTGTGTCCTGACCGTGTCGATCGCGAGCCCGCTTCGGCGGGCGATCTCACCGGGCTTGAGTTCCTCGAAGTATCGCTCAGTGATGCGCGTTCGGTACGGTTCGCGCAAGGCCTCGACGGCCGCTCGAAGTTTGTCACTGGCGTCCCGCACTTGCAGGGCTGCATCGGCGCCCTCGACGTCGTCTTCCGGCCGAGCATGACGTTCCTCGCGGGCACGACGATTCGCGTTTGATCGGGCGTCAGAGCGCACGATGTTCCGTATCACTGTCGCCAGCCAAGCCTGCAACTTCGCCTCCGGGGCGGGCGGCCATCGCAGGGCGGCGAGGTAGGCGCGTTGAACGATCTCGTCAGCGCGATCGATGTCGCGGACCATGTCGCGCGCGAGGGCGCGCGCCCAGCGCTCATGGACGAGCAGGGCTTCGAGGGACGCCTGGTGGTTGGTCATGGCAAGGGACCGAATGCAGCGACGGATTCCACGGCGTCAGCAATCTCCGAAAATCCTCGGCGAGGGGCCAGATGGGATTGGCTCGGGGCTCGAGAGCCGCACCCCTGGGTCGCCGGCGCAGGGCGATTCGACCCTGCGCTGGGGTGCCCTGGGCTCAGGCCCGGGACCGGAACTGACTAGCGCGCGCCGTCGATCTGACCTGCCCGCGCTCGGGGGCGCGTCGATCCGTTAGGAGACCGAGAGCGCCTCCCGCAACCGCGCCCGCGCCTCGTGCAACCTCGAGTAGACCGTGCCCGACGGGATCCCCAGGACCTGCGCCACCTCGGTCTGCGCCAGGCCCTCGAGGGCCGACAGGGCCACGACCGCGCGCAGGGGGGCGGGGAGGGCGGCGATGGCTCGCAGGATTCGCGCGGCGGAGTCCCGTTGCGTGGCCGAGTGGGACGGGTCGCGGCTGCCGGCGTCGAGGTCGTCGGGCAGGACCTCCTCGCGGCCCCGCGCGCGGGAGGCGACGCGGGTCGAGGCGCGTACGGCGACGCGGAACAGCCAGGTGGTCAGGCGCGCGTCGCCGCGGAAGCCGGCGATGCCGCGCAGGACGTCGACGAAGGTCTCTTGGACTGCGTCGTCGGCGAGGTCCGGGCGGCCGGTCATGCGCAGGGCGAGGCCGAAGAGGGAGGTGCGGGTGAGCTCGAACAGCTCGCGCACCGCCGCTTCGCGCTCCGCGCCTCTGCCGCGCAGCAGCGTGAGCAGGCGTGCCTCGTCGACGAGGTCGATCACGAAGGACCCTCCTCGCCCTCGGGCAGGACGAGCTTCCAAACCAGAATCCAGAGCACGGCGAGGACCGCGGCGCCGATCAGGGATCGCGCGGGATCACTGCCGACCAGCGCGCCGATCACCAAGCGCAGGGCCACCAAGGGCCCGAGGTAGATAACGAAGAGCCAGAAGGACTTGAGCGCCATCCAGCCCAGGAAGCGCAGGCCCCAGAACCCGTCATCGTCATCGTCATCGTCATCGTCATCGTCATCGTCATCGTCATCGTCATCGTCATCGTCATCGTCATCGTCGTCATCGTCATCGTCATCGTCATCGTCGTCCTCCTCCAACTCCTCGGCACCGAGTCCCGCCGCCTCGCGGGCGACCTGCCGCCAGCGCTGAGCCTCGGTCACCTCCCTGGCCGTCCAACGCAGGCGCAGGAAGAAGTGCAAGGGCAGGTAGAGCAGCAGCGCGGCTGCGGCGACGAGCAGGTGGTCCGACTCCTCCACCACCGCCGCCAGGAACAGCAAGGCAAAGACCGCCGGCAGCATGAACAGCAGTCCGATGACCTGCCAGGCGAAGCGCTTGGAGATCTCCTTGGCCGCGAGCTCGAAGAGGTCCGCGTCGCCGGCTTCCGCTGCTCTGCGAGCGTCCGAGATCGCTCGGACCTGGCCCGGGAAGACGAAGAACGACAGCGCGACGGCGATCCCCAGGACGCTGCGGCCCCAGCGATCGTCGAGGCCCAGGGCGAGGCCCGCGAGGCCCAACCCGCAGACCAGGACTGCGGTCAGCCCCAGGTTCCAAATCGGCCGGCGCAGCTGCTTCCGCACGGCTGCGGCGAGCTGCTCCCCCTGCCGCGCCTGGGCCATTCGGTCGCTGACGGCGGCCAGGTCGCGGTCGAGGGCTTCGAGTTCGTCGTACTGCATGGCGGCCGTTGGAGGAGGACTACGCCCCGATCCTTCGGCGCAATTGGCAAGTTTCCGTCCGGGCCCGGCCCGGCCTCAGCGGACCGCCGGCGCGGCCGTCCAGCCTTCCTCGAGCACGTTCAGCTCCGCCGCCGCCTCGGCGACGGCGCGCGAGGCGTCGAGGACGGCATGGATCTCCAGGGGCGCGTTGAGCTCGAGGGTCATCCGCAAGCGCGGGCCGTCCTCGCCCTCGGCACGCTGGCGCGCGGGCCCGGCGGAGAAGCCGAGGGGCGCGAGCCCTTCGGTCAGCGCCGCCAGTCGCTCGGGGAAGCTGCTGCGGACCTCGAAGCGAAGGGAGTGCGGCTCGCCCCAACGCGCTCCGGCTCGGCGCAGCTCGGCCAGGCGCTCCAGGTCGCGCGCTTCGCGTTGGGCGTGCCAGAAGTCGGCGTAGGCGGCGGTGACTCGAGCGAGGTCCAGGTCGAACTCGCTCTCGCGATGATCGCGGATGCGCTCGGCCAGCAGGCGGTTGACGGGCGTCAGCGCCGAGAAGTGGTCGGCGCGCGCCAGCTCGAGAGTCCGCACCCGCGGGTTCGCGAGCGCGGCGCTCAGCTTCGCTAGATCTTCCGAGTTCCCGTCCTCGCCCTCGAAGACCCAGGTAGGCGACGTGATGGCATCCAAGAAGTGCAGCGGCGAGCGCAGGCGGAACTCGCGCGGGTCCGCCTGGTCGAAGGGCCAGTCGCGTTCGCCGTAGTCGGCGAGCTCGACCACGGGTCCGAAGCAGAACACGCCGCGAAAGAGGTCGGTGGACTCGGCGACGAGCAGCGCCAGGGTCGCGCCGGTGCTGTGCCCGCCCAGATAGACTCGCGCCGGATCGACCCCGTCCAGCTCGCACAGGAAGCGCGCCGCCGCGAGCACGTCGTCGACCTCGCCCATCAGGCCCTCCTGCAAGCCAGGGTTCCGGGCCGTGCCGCGCACCGTGGGAAACAGCATCGTGATCCCCGCCTCGCGGTAGGGGCTCGCCGACTGGTCGTTCATCGGCGGGCCCGGCGACCACACGTAGCCGCCGCCGCGCGCCGGGGGAAAGCCGCCGGTGAGCCAGATGACGGCCGGACCGGGCTCGGGGCTCGGCTCGCCGCGAAACAGGTAGGCGGCGTTGCGCCCCTTCGGCGCGTCGTACTCGACCAGGGACCACGAGTCCTCCGGCGGCGCGACCAGGGGCTCGTCGATGCGGCGCTGATCGACCAAGACCGATTCGAAGCCGCGGCGCGCGTCGGTCAGGCGCTCGACGGCTCGCGGAGCCTCCTGCACCGCGATTCCGATCGCGGTTGCGACACACAGCAGTCGGGAGGCGAGGACGATCGGCAAGGTCATGGGCTCGTGGGGTGAGGTTCGTGGCGGCGGACGTTCCCTCGCGACCTGCGCTCCGGGCCCCTCAATCTTCCAACTCCACCCGCCGCCCCTCCGCCGCACTCACATAGGCGGCGTAGACGATGCGAGTGACGTCGAGGCCGAGAGCGCCGGAGCACCGCGGCTCGCGATCCGCGGTCAAGTCCTCGGCCACCGCCTGCAACAGGCCCTGTTGGCCCGAGCTCCAGTCCTCGTCCGGCAGGGGCGTCGACCAGCCGGCCTGGCCGTCGACCTTCTCCATCACGTACTCGCTCCCGAAAGTGCCGTCATCGGGGGCGTAGGCGCGCAGCTGGTCGTGGGGCGACAGGGCGCACTCGAAGCGGTGGTCGCTGCCCATCAGCGACAGGTGGCTCTGCATCCCGCCCAGCATCAGGTCCGAGCCGAACACCGTGCCCCGGGTGCCGTCGTCGAAGTGCAGCACGGCCATGCCCCAGCTCTCCACCCCCTTCCAACCGGTGGCGACGGCCGTGCGCGCGCCGTCGAGGATCGCGCTTGCGGTCGGATCGGCGACCTCGGCGGTGACCGAAGTAACCACCGTCGGCGTGCCGCGGCGACGCAGGCCCTCGCGGCGCTTCAGCCACAGCATCGCACCGATCGGATGGGCCCCCAGGCGCAACAGGGCCCCGCCGCCGGTGTGGCGCCAGTCCTTCGAGTAGGGCGAGTGGGAGCCGGAGTGGCTCTCCCAACCGCGCATCTCGAGCAGCAGGCCGTTGGAGGCGGCCTGCAGCTGCGCCGCCCGCTGCACCGCCGGGGCGAAGATCCAGTTCTCGCCGTAGAACAGCTTCACGCCCGCCGCGCCGCAGGCCTCGACCATGGCGTTGGCGTCGGCCAGAGCGCGCAGATACATGTCCTGGCGATCGACGGCGGCCACGGATTCGGCGCTGGCGTCGTCGCCCAGGCCCTGTCCCCAATAGGCCGCCAGGGGTTTGGTGCACAGCACGTGCTTGCCCGCGGCAGCGGCGCGCTCGGTCAACTCGCGGTGCACGCGGTTGGGCACGCACAGGTCAACCAAGTCGATCGACTCTTCGGCCAGGAGCTCGTCCACCGACAGGCCCCGGCCGAAGCCCGTGCGCGCGGCGAACTCGTCCGCCTTGGCCCGCGCGCTGGAGGCGACGGCGGCGCGCTCCACCGCCACGCCGTGGACCCGCGCCCAGCAGCGCGCGCGGGTGCGAGCCAGGAAGCCCGAGCCGATCAAGCCAACGCGAAGGGAGTCCGTCATAGCAGCAGTCGGTCGATGAAGCCGGGACCCTTGGTGACCAGGTACCAGCCCAGGAAGACGAGCAGCACGATCGTGGCCAGGACGATGCCGCCGAGCCAGGCGGCGCCGGCGGCTCCGCGCGGGCGATCGGCGCCGAGGTACGCGTCCGAGCGTTGCAGCTTGGCGAAGCCGATGTAGGCCAGGGGCAGCAGGAAGCCGGTGATCACGCCGGTGGGCACCGCCAGCCAGACCGACAGGTCGCTCCAGAACAGGCTGCCGAGCACCCCGGGAGTCGGCAGGAGCAGCGCGAGCCGATAGCCCCGACTGCCGAACTTCAGTCCGAACATCTCCGAGCATGCGAAGCCCGCGCAGACCATGTGGAGCGTGATTGTCGTGAGCAGCATGGCGAGCAGGCCCAGGTCGAACAGCACGCGCCCCCAGACCGGACCGACGAGGCCGCCCAGGGTCTGGGCCGCCTCGACCGGCGAGATGCTGGCCCCGGAGAAGTCCGCGTGGATCGTGTTGGCGGCGGTGATCGTCATCAGCGCCGTGGCGATGACGTAGGGCACGACCATGCCCAGGCCCAGGTCGACGCGGGCCAGCTCGCGATGCTCGCGCCCCCAACCCCGCGCCAGCAGCGTGTAGGGGTAGAGGAACAGCATGTTCACGCCCACCGCCGCGGCCAGGCCGCTGATCACCAGGGCGATAGCGGCCACCTCGCCGCGGTCGGCGGGGAGGCGGAAGCTGGTGAAGCCGCGCAGGATCGCCCCCGGGTCGTCGAAGCCGGCGCGCACGGCGACGACGCCGAAGAGCAGCACGATCATCCACACCATCCAGCGCAGGAGCCGCTCGAAGATCCGGTTCGCGGCTCCTCCAGAGCCGAAGGTCTGGGCGGTGGCCACGGCCCAGACCAGGATCGCGAGGCCGGCGCCGAAGCGCGGCAGCTCCGCGCCCGCGGCGTCGCCCAGGTCGACCACCACCGCCGAGGCCAGGGAGTACTGGGCGAAGTGCCAGACGACGCTCGCCAAGAGCGCACCGATGGCCCAGCCCCAGGCGAAGACGCCGCCGGCGTAGCGGCGCATGGCGGCGAAGGGGCGCTCGCCGGTGGAGAGGGTCTGGTGCGCGACGGCGGCCAGGACCAGGCCGCCCATCAACATGCCCAGGGGCGCGACCCACAGCAGGTCGTAGCCGAAGGCCGCGCCGGCGAGCAGCGAGGCCGAGGCCGAGCCGCCGCCCAGGGTCAGGGCGGACTGCAGGTAGCCGGGGCCACCCTTGCCGGCGTAGGCGAACCAACGCGCGAGGCGCGGCTTCGTCGCGACCTCCGCCAGCCAGGCCCGCTCCGCCGCCAGGCGCTCGGGATCGGGCGGATGCACCATCGGCAGCCCGCGCACGTCGGGCTGGTGGGCGCCGCCGTCGGATGGCGCGGCGTCGCTCGCGGTGTCGGGGGGGACCATGGATCGGTGGGAGCCGGACGGCGGCGGCTATCCTAGTCCCGATGTCGCCCGTCACCGCACGCGCGCAGGCGCGCGTGGGCCTGCTCGGGAATCCGTCGGACCTGTATGGGGGCCGGGGCCTGGGCTTCGCGGTGGCCGGGCTCGGGGCCGAGGTGCGGGTCGAGGAGGCGACGGAGACGAGCCTGCCGGACGAGTTCCTGGCTGCCGGCTGGCGCGTGGCGCGGGCCGAGCTCGAGCAGCTCGGCGTCGATCCTGACGCGCAGCCGTTCCGACTGACGCATCAGAGCAACGTGCCCTACCAGGCCGGGCTGTCGGGCTCGAGCGCCCTGCTGGTCGCGGCGCTGAGGGCCTGGTGCGATTGGTTCCAAGTGCCTTTGGGGCCCTCTCACATCGCGCGCCTGGCCTGGCGCACGGAGGTCGATGAGCTCGGTATCCGCGCCGGCGCGCTCGATCGGCTGGTGCAGGCGCACGAAGGGCTGCTCGCCATGGACTTCAAGCGGCCCTTCGAGCCCGAAGCGGTCCGGCGGCTGGATCCAAGGCTGCTGCCGCCGCTCCTGATCGCCTGGCACCGCGTACCCGGTGCATCGTCGGGCGACGTGCACGCGCCGATCTATGCGCGCTTCGAGGCGGGCGACGGTGAGGTGACGCGCGTGATGGGTGCGATCGCGGCCAATGCGGATGAGGGGTGCGCCGCGCTCGAGGCCCGCGACACGGCCGGGTTGCTCGCCTGCATCAATCGCAACCTCGACCTGCGAGCCGAGCTGTTCGAGCTGCAGCCCGCCGACCGCGCCCTGATCGACGAGGCCAGGGAACGCGGCATCGCCGCCAAGTTGCCCGGCTCCGGGGGCTCGGTCCTGTTCGCCTGCGAGAGCATGAGCCGCCTGGGCCGCTTCGCCTCCGACCTGGGCGCCCGCGGCGTCGACATTCACCTGCCCAACGTGGCCCTGCCCCGATGACGAAGATCCGCGCCGCCTTCCTGGCCGCCGGCTTCGCCACGCGGCTCTATCCGTTGACGCTGAACAAGGCCAAGCCGCTGTTGGAGATCGGCGGCGAGGCGATGATCACGCGGTTGGTGCGGCAGGTCGAGCAATCGCAGGCGATCGTCGACGGCGTCGTGGTCACCAACGGCAAGTTTCACGCGGACTTCGTCCAGTGGCGCGAGGCGCTCGACACACGGCTCGAGCTCACCCTCGTCGACGACGGCGCGATGGACAACGACAGCCGGCTGGGCGCCATCCGCGACCTGCAGCTCGCCCTCGAGCAGGCGCCCGAATGCCTCGACCTCGACGGCTACCTGGTCCTGGCCTGCGACAACCTGCTCGATCTCGACGTCGACGCCCTGATTGCGCGCTTCACCGACTCGGGCATGGGCCAACTGATCGTGCGCGAGGTCCCCGAGCCCGTGCCGCCCGGCCGCTACAGCGAGGTCACCCTCGACGGCGAGCGCGTGGCCTCGTTCCGCGAGAAGCCCGCGGACCCGCGTAGTAAGCTCTCCGCGATCGCCGTCTACCTGCTCGGTGCCGACCTACCCGCCCAGATCGACCGGCACCTGGCTGCCGGCGGCAACCCGGATGCGCCGGGGCACCTGTTGGCGCGGATCGCGGCCGAGGCGACCTTGGAAGGCACGCGGCTCACCGGACGCTGGTTCGACATCGGCTCCGCCGACGACCTCGAACTTGCGAATCGCGCGGTTCAGCAGGAGTGAATGCGCCGTCCAGCCCGCGGCGGACCCCGGGCCTACCGAGCTTCCCGTCAGCGCTGGGCCAAACCAGGCACGACCCGTCGACGCAGGTCCGACGAACGCTGTCTTCGACCGGGTAACGGTCGCCTCGAGCGAGAGCGCAGCACTAGACTCCGGACCTCCGAGCGATCCGCGCGTCGGACGAGCCGGTTCGCACTGCGCACACCGGCCACCGACGATTCAACGACCCCTTCCGACTGCAACACCATGACTCGCCTGCTTCGATCCCGTTCCGCGCTGCTCGCCCTGCCCCTCGCCCTGTCCCTCGCCCTGTCCCTCACCGCCTGCGCGGGAACCCGCGTGGCGGGCGAGCAGGGCACCGTCTACGCCACCTCCTTCAACCTCGTCGGCCTGTCGATTCCCTTCAACGACTACGACAAGGCCCAATCGATGGTGCCCGAGGGCAGCGAGATCGAGACGATCATCGCCAACCCCCGCGACTGGACGTCGGTCATCGGCATCCTGACCTCGATCCTCGGCTTCTCGTCGACGCAGATCAGCTACGTCACTGAGAACGACTGATCCGAGTCCGGGTGGGTCCCCTACCCACGAGCCACGACGGGCCGCAGCCAGCGCAGGGCGCCGGTCGCGGCCCGCCCCCGTTCGGACCGATGCTGCCGCGCGCCGGACTCGTCGCTCGGGAGTCCTCCGCCGAGCCGACCGGCCGGGGACGCGGCCCTGAAGCCCGCGGGCCACGGACATGCGCCATTCGCGAACGGCGAGCGCCATGGGTCCCGCGCCCTCTCAGGCCAGCAGCTCCCCCATCACCCGCCCCGCCACGTCGGTCAGGCGGAAGTCGCGGCCCTGGCTGCGGTAGGTGAAGCGCTCGTGGTCGATGCCGAGCAGGTGCAAGAGCGTCGCGTGCAGGTCGTGGACGTCCATGGGGTCGTCCTCGATGAAGTAGCCCAGCTCGTCGGTGCTGCCGAAGGACGTCCCCGGGCGGATGCCGCCGCCGGCCATCCAGATCGTGAAGGCGTGGGGGTGGTGGTCGCGGCCGAGGAACTTGGAGCCACCTCGCTCTTCGTTCATGGGCGTGCGGCCGAACTCGCCGCCCCAGACGACGAGGGTGTCCTCGAGCAGGCCGCGGCGCTCGAGGTCCGTGACCAAAGCGGCGCAGGCGCGGTCGGTGCGGCGGCACTGCTCGGGCAGGGAGTGGACGATGTCGTCGCCTTTGTTCGTGCCGTGGCTGTCCCAGCCCCAGTCGAAGAGCTGCTGGAAGCGGACGCCGGCTTCGGCCAGGCGCGCTGAGAGCAGACAGTTGGCGGCGAAGGAGGGCTCGCCGGGGGTGACGCCGTAGAGGTCGAGTGTCGCTTGGGACTCGGTCGCGAGGTCGGCGATGGCCGGCACCCGCGCCTGCATGCGGTAGGCCAGCTCGTACTGGGCGGTGCGGGCGGCGGCCTCGGGGTCACCGTGCTGTTCGGAAGCCAGGCGGTTCAGCCGCGCGATGGCGTCGAGCTGGCGGCGGCGCGCGGCGCGGTCCACGCCCTCGGGGTTCGAGAGAAACAGCACCGGGTCGCCGGCCTGCATCAGGCGCACGCCCTGGTGCTCGCTCGGCAGGAAGCCGTTGGTCCAGGCGGCGGAGCCGGCGCTGGGCGCGAACTTGCCGCTGGTCATGACCACGAAGGCGGGCAGGTCGGGGTCGAGGGGACCCAGACCGTGGGACAGCCAGGCGCCCATGGTCGGCCGCCCGATCAGGCTGTGGCCGCTGGTCAGGAAGACCTGCGCCGGAGCGTGGTTGAACTGGGTCGTGTGCATCGAGCGCACGACGCAGAGCTTGTCGGCGATCCGCGCCGTGTGCGGCAGCAGCTCACTGATCCATTGGCCGCTCTGGCCGTGCTGGCGGAACTCGTAGGGCGAGCCGAGCAGCTTGGGCGTGCCCTTGATGAAGGCGAAGCGCTCGTTCTCGATCAACGAGGCCGGCACCGGCTGGCCGTCCAGCTCGCGCAGCCGCGGCTTGGGATCCCACAGGTCGATCTGCGAGGGGCTGCCGGCCATGTGGAGCCAGATCACGCGCTTGGCCCTGGGAGCGAAGTGCGGCAGGGCTGCGTCGGCGGCGCTGCCCTCGTCCCTGAACATCCCGAAGGCGCTCCGGCCGAGGAGCAATGAACCGATGCCCACGCCGGCGCCGGTCAGGAATTGGCGGCGGTCGTTCATGGGCGCGTCACCGTCTCGTCGAGGTTGAGCAGCACCTGGGCCACGGAGGTCCAGCCGTCTTGGGCGCGAAGGGTCTCCAGGACCTCGAGTTCGTCAACCTCGGCCTCGCGGCCGGTGCAGGCCGAGAAGCCCCAGGCCAGCCCGCGCTCGGACAGCCGCTCGCCGAAGGCCTCGGCGGCCGCCACGAAGTTCGGGTCGTTGAGCAGCGCCAAGGCCTGTAGCGGCGTGTTCGATCGATCGCGCCGTGCGCAGGTCAGCTCGCGGCTGGGCGCGTCGAAGAGCACGAAGCTCGGATAGGGCGAGGTCCGCCGCCAGAAGGTGTACAGGCCGCGCCGCCGAGCGTCCCCGCCCTCCGACGTGCGCCAGCGGTCGCCGGCGTAGGTGGCGTTGTCGATGTCGGCCGGCTGGGGCGGGTAGACCGGCGGCCCGCCGATGCGCCGGTCGAGGGTCCCGGCCAGGGCCAGGCTCTGGTCGCGCAGCTCCTCGCCGTCGAGGCGCCGGCGCGGGAACCAGGACAAGAACCGGTTGCCCGGATCGAGCGCCGCCCCGTCGGCCGAACGCACGGAGGACTGGCGGTAGGCGGCCGAAGTCATCAGGCGCCGGTACATCCGCTTGACGCTCCAGCCGTCCTCCATGAACTCGACCGCCAGCCAGTCCAAGAGCTCGGGGTGCGTCGGCGCCGCGCCGCGCGTGCCGAAATCGTCGGGCGTGGCGACCAGACCCGTGCCGAAGGTCCACTGCCACAGGCGATTGACGGTCACCCGCGCCGTGAGCGGGTTGTCGGGCGAGGTCAACCAGCGCGCGAAGTCGAGGCGGTCGCCGATCCCTTCGCGCCGCTTCGGATCGAGTACGGCCGGCACGCCGGGCTCGACCACTTCGCCCGGAGCGAGGAACGAGCCGCGCTCGAGGATGTGGGTCGTGCGCGGCTCGGCGACGGCCTCCATGACGAGCGCCGTCGCGGGCATCGGGCGCGTGGCCTCGAGCTCGGCGATGCGCGCGCGCTGCGCGTCGAAGGTCGGGGTCGTGGCGAGGAACCAATCGCGCGCGCTGGTCGGCAGCTCACCGGTTGCCGCGTTGGCGAGGTCCGCCGCGACCTCGTCTGGAACCGCGACCAAGACCCGCGGGTCGGCGCTGACCAGCCCGGCCTGCCCCCACCACACGCGGCCTCCGAACTGGCCCAGGGCCAGACCGTCGAGGCGGTCGCCTTCCGCGAAGCCGACCGCGGCGGCATCGACCTCGATCCGTCGCCAGCCGCCGACCTCGGGCAGCTCGCCCAGGGGCAGCCGACTGGCCGTGCCGGACGTCCCCCAACTCTGCAGGTCCGCGCCGAGGAACGCGCGGTGCTCCCAATCGCCGCCGTCGCGATGCCACTGCAGGAGCAGCTCGCGCGCCGGGCGCTCGGGATCGGTCCAGACCTCCGCGAAGAGGCGGTCCCCGGCGCGGATCGTCGGTCGCACGCGCGTCTCGCGCACGACGTCCTGGACGTAGGCGTCGCTCGCTTGGACGACGACGCGCGAGCGCCGCCCCGGGTCGGGCCCGGCACCCTCGGTCGCGGACCACGCGCGCCAGTCCCCCTCGCGAACTGCGGCGGGCGGGATCACGCCATCGAACCAAACGGCGTCAGCCCGCTCGACGGGCGCGTCGCCCGCGAGTAGCGCCCGCTTCGAGTCGACCCATGCGGCCAGGTCGGACGCGACCTCGGGTGAAGCCGTGTCCATCTGCTCACGCAAGCGCGCCAGCTCGGCGTCGATCGCGCCCGTGCGCTGCGCCTGCTCCTGCGACGGCACGGCCAGGACCGGCGCGGGCCCATTGCCCACGTCCGCCGTCTGGTCGAAGACCGCGAACAGGCGGTAGTAGTCGCGCTGGGTCAGGGGGTCGTACTTGTGGTCGTGGCACTGCACGCAGCCCATGGTCGCGCCGAGCCAGACCTCGCCCGTGGTGTTGACCCGATCGATGACCGCCGCGACGCGGAACTCCTCCGGATCGGCGCCGCCCTCCTCGTTGGTCATCGTGTTGCGGTGGAAGCCCGTGGCCAGGCGCTGTTCGACGCTCGCGCCCGGCAACAGGTCCCCGGCGAGCTGCCAGACCGTGAACTGGTCGAAGGGCATGTCCGCGTTGAAGGCGTCCACGACCCAATCGCGCCAGGGCCACATGGAGCGGTCGCCGTCCTTCTCGTAGCCGTTGGAGTCGGCGTAGCGCGCCAGGTCGAGCCAACGCCGAGCCTGCTGCTCGCCGTAGTGGGGCGAGGCGAGCAGGCGGTCGACGGCGCGCTCCCAGGCGCCGGGGTCCGCGTCGGTCATGAAGGCCGCGCAGTCCGCCTCGCTGGGCGGCAGCCCGGTCAGGTCCAGGGCCGCGCGCCGCAACAACACCTCCGCCGGCGCCTCGGGCGAGGGCGCGAGCCCCTGGGCCGCCATCGCCTCCAACAGGAACGCGTCGACGGCGTGCTGGGACCAAGCGTTGCCCGAGGGCACCTCCGCCCGCGCCGGCGCGCTGTAGGCCCAATGCCGCGTGGGCCAGCTCGCCGCCTCGCCGTCGTCGGGCCACACCGCTCCGGCGTCGATCCAACGGCCGATCGCGTCGAGCTCGTCCGCACCGAGCGGCTCACGCTCCGGCGGCGGCATCTCGCCGTTCTCGAGCTGGTACCACAGCTCACTGGCCCCGCGATCCCCCGCGACGAGCACCGGATAGGCCCCGAAGTCGCTCCCCGCCAGCGCCGCCGCCCGCTGGTCCAGGCGCAGCCCCGCCTTCTGCTGCAAGCGCCCGTGGCACTCGACACAACGCCGCTCGAGGATCGGCGCGATGTCGCGGGCGAAGTCGGGTTCGCCGGGCCGCTCCTGCATCGATGCGGCCGAGAGGGCGACGGGGATTCCGACCCAGATTGGAAGCAGCCCGAATCCTCGCATGGCGCCACGATACAGCACCGCGCGGCGCCGTTCGGTCCGGTCGACCCGCCGTGGGGCGGCCCTGTTCTACGCGACGGAGCCGGAGCCGCGGCCGCCGGCCCCGGAGGGGACGTCGATGATGCGTCCCTGGGTTGCGGGCGCCGATCGGCGCAGCTCGGCCTCGAGCAGCGCGATGTTGCGCAGGTTGGCCTTGAACCAGGCGTCGAACAGGTCGCCGGCGATCGGGATGATGCCCACCAGGGACTCGAGGGCGATGTTGGCGACCATGCGCCGCTGGACCCTGCGCGGGGCGCCCAGACGCCACGCCTCCAAGAGGATCGGCGTCGACAGGACCATCCCGACCGCATCGCCGACGCCCGGGATCAGGCCGACCAGGGAGTCCACTCCGACCCTGAACCGCGTCCCGGGGAGCCCGACCGACGAGTCGAGCAGACGGGCGTACTTGCGCAGCCGCGCCAGCCTGGCCGTGACCAGGTCGGAGTTCTCTTCGCCGGCCGTGGCCGCCTTCGAGCGCGGTGCTCGGCCCGATGGATTCAGGATCGCCATCCTCGATCCCGAGCAGATTCCATGCCGCGCAGAGCCGTCGGCACGGCCCTTGCTTCGAGGGCTCGCATGGACCTCATCCGACTGATCTGCGCGATTCTCCTGCCCCCCCTCGGCGTGTTCCTGCAAGTCGGTATCGGCGGTCAGTTCTGGCTGAACATCCTGCTGACCATCCTGGGCTACATCCCCGGGATCATCCACGCGGTCTGGATCATCGCCAAGAAGTAGGCGCGGCGAGGGGTCGGAGTCAGCCGCTACGGTGTGGTCTCACGCCGGTAGATTCTGCAAACCACCTCATTCGAGCGCGCGGGCGGCCATCGATCCGCGTGGATGCTCCACTTCCGCGCGAATGCGATTCACCGGCGGCGGCGCGGGAGCGCAGGACGGAGATCGAGGCTCCGCGCTGCACGCCGTGGCGATCGCGAACGGGCTGCGCCTTTGCTCGATCCCGAAGGCCAGGAAGGCCTCAGCCCCCGAAGCGCGGCCACTCCGTGTGGAACTTCTCGCCCGGGCGGTCGACGCGCTCATAGGTGTGGCTGCCGAAGTAGTCGCGTTGGGCTTGGATCACGTTGGCGCTGCCGCGGGCGGTGGTCAGGGTGTCGAACCAGGCCAGGCTGGCGGAGAGGCCGGGGACCGGTAGACCGGCGGTGACCGCGGCGGCGACGACGCGGCGCCAGGCGGGCAGGCGCTCGAGCACGGCGGCGGCGAAGTCGGGGGCGAGGACCAGGAGCTGCGGCTGGGGCTCTGAGCGGAAGGCCTCGACGATCTGGCCCAAAAAGCGCGCGCGGATGATGCAGCCGTCGGTCCAGATGCGCGCGATCTCGGCCAGGTCGGTGCCGTAGTCGCGTTCGGCGCTGGCGGCCGCGAGCATCGCGAAGCCCTGGGTGTAGCTGGCGATCTTGGAGGCGAAGAGGGCTTGGCCGATGTCTTCGGGCGTCACGCCGGTGAGGGTCGCGCGGCTGGGCGCGAGCCGCTCCTGCGCCGCCACGCGCAGGTCACGCCCCGCGCTCATCACGCGCGCGTCGACCGCCGAGGCAATGGTCGGAATCGCCACGCCCAGGTCGAGGCTGTCCTTCACCGTCCAACGCCCCGTGCCCTTCTGGCCGGCGCGGTCGAGGATCGCGTCGACCAGTAGCCCGCTCTCCACGTCCGGGTCGGGCGTGCGGAAGATGTCCGCGGTGATCTCGATCAGGTAACTGTCCAGGTCGCCGCGGTTCCAGGCCCCGAAGGTGTCGGCCACGGCGGCGCCGTCGAGGCCGAGCCCCGCGCGCAGCAGCGTCGCGCTCTCGGCGATGAGCTGCATGTCGCCGTACTCGATGCCGTTGTGGACCATCTTCACGAAGTGGCCCGCCGAGCCGCGGCCGCAGTAGGTCACGCAGGGCCCGAACTCCGACTTGGCGGCCACCGCCTCGAGCACCGGGCGCAAACGCTCCCAGGCCTGCGGTTCGCCGCCGGGCATCATCGAGGGCCCCTCCAGCGCGCCCTGGGCTCCGCCGGAAACGCCCATGCCGACGAAGTTCCACGGACGGCCGGCGGCCCGTGCGATGCGCGCGTCGGTCTCGGTGAACAGGCTGTTGCCGGCGTCGATGACCACGTCGCCCTCCTCGAGCAGCGGGTCGAGGGCGTCGAGCACCGCGTCCACCGGCCCACCGGCCGGCACCATCAACAGGATCCGCCGCGGACGCTCGAGCCCGGCCACGACCTCTTCCCAGGTGGTCGCCACGGTGAACTTCGCCTCGGGGTGCTCCGCGGCCAGGTCGTGGGCGACTTGGGGGCTTCTGTTGTAGGCCAGGACGCGCAAGCCGTTGCGGGCGAAGTTGCGGGCCAGGTTGGCGCCCATGACGCCGAGGCCGACGACGCAGATGTCACACAGGGGGGCGGAGGTCATCGCTGGAATCAGAGGTCTGGGCCGAGGGTGAGATCGGTGACGAGCACGAGGCCGGGCAGGCCGGTGGCGGGCAGGGACGGATCGCCGGCCACGAGGCGTTCGATCGCCTCGCGCTTGCCCTCGCCGGTGGCGAAGACGAGGGTCTGCCGGGCGGTGGCGAGGGTACGCCGGGTGAGGGTGATGCGGTCGGCGGGCGGTTTGGGGCTATCGGCGATGTGGGCAACCGTTCCCGCGAGCTCGGGCCCGCCGACGAACAGCGACGCCACGTGACCGTCCGGACCCATGCCGAGCAGGCTCACGTCGAGACTGCCGCCGAACAGCGTTTCGAAGGCGCCCTCCACGCGCACGACCGCGTCGGCGGGAGCCTCACCGTCGACGAACAGTGGCAACTCCAGCCCGGGGGCCGGGTCGAAGCGCACGGCGCCGCGGTTGGAGTCGGCGGAAGCCACGGGCACGCAGCGCTCGTCGACCCAGGTCAGGGCCAGGCGGCCCGCATCGAAGCCGTAGGCGATCGCGATCTGCAGGGCACGGGGTGCGACCGCGGCCGCCGAGCCGCCGGGGATCGCCAGGCGCACCGGGTCGCCCTCGACCGAGGTCAGCATCGCCGCCAGGCGCTGGGCCGCCGCCTCGAGGGGCCGGTCGTCCGTGACGACTTCAACCACGGGACCAACCACCTTCGCAGCCGTAGAACAGCTCGTCGGCCGACGAGGGTCCCCAGCTCCCGACCGGGTAGTCGTGCACGGGCACATCGCCCTCGGCCCAGGCGCCGAGCAGGCCATCGGCCCAGGCCCAACTGGCCTCGATCTCGTCCGAGCGCAGGAACAGGGTCGCGTCGCCCTTCAGCGCTTCGAGCAAGAGGCGCTCGTAGGCATCCGGGCTGTCGTCGCCGAAGTGCTCCTGGTAGTCGAAGTCGAGCTCCGCCGGCGTCATCACCATCGCGTTGCCGGGTCGCTTGACGCCGAAGGAGAGGGAAATCGCCTCACGTGGCTGGATCGAGAGGGTCAGCACATTCGGACGCACCTGACACAGGCTGCCGTCGCTCAGCTGACGCCGGAACTCGAGCTCGGTCATGTCCGCCGGCCGGTTGAAGAGCTGGATCGGCGGGTTCCGGAACTGAACGCGCACCTCGGTCGACTTCTTGGGCAGCCGCTTGCCGTGGCGCAGCAGGAAGGGCACGCCGCTCCAGCGCCAGTTGTTGATCCCGGCGCGCACGGCCACGTAGGTCTCGGTCTTCGAGTCGGCCGCAACGCCCTCCTCCTCCAGGTAGCCGTCGACGCGGACCGTGTCCACGTAACCGGCGGCGTAGCGCCCGCGCACCGAATCCCGATTCACGAACTGCGGGTCGATGCTCTGCAGGGCGCGCAGGACCGCGACCTTCTCGTTGCGGATCAGGTCCGGCGCAAGGGACGCCGGCGGCTCCATGGCGACCAGCGCGAGGATCTGCAGCATGTGGTTCTGCAGCATGTCGCGCACGGCGCCCGAGGTGTCGTAGTAGGCCGCGCGCCCGCCGCCCACGCCCAGGTCCTCGGCCACGGTGATCTGCACCAGCTCCACGTGGTGGCGATTCCAAAGGGGCTCGAAGATCGCGTTGTGGAAGCGGAAGCCGAGCAGGTTCTGGACCGTCTCCTTCCCGAGGTAGTGATCGATGCGGTAGAGCTGCTCCTCGCCCAGGTGCTGGTGCAGCTCCGCGTTGAGCTGCTGGGCGCTGGCCAGGTCGTGGCCGAAGGGCTTCTCCACGACCACCCGCCGCCAGGCCTCGTGGGCGCTGGAGTGGCGCTCGATCAAGCCGCCGCGGCACAGGGCCTCGATCGTCGGACCGAACAGCTCGGGCTTGAGGGCCAGGTAGACCAGCCGCCCGGCCTCCGCACCGCCGGGGAGGGCATCGACGCGAGCACGCAGGCCCGCCAGGTCGTCCTCGCGGGTCAGATCGGCGGAGTGGTAACCCACGCGCGGCGCCAGCTCGTCGAAGGCGGTCCGCAGCCGCTCGGGCAGGGCCTCGCGCACCTCCGCCCGGAAGGCCTCGTCGGTCTTCTGCCGCCGCGACACGCCCAGGACCGAGAAGCCCTGCTTGGGCTTGCCCTGGCTGGAGAGGCTGGTCAGTGCCGGCATCAGCTTGCGAGCGGTGAGGTCGCCGCTGGCGCCGAGAATCACGATCTGGTGGGGATTGGTCATCGGGTGCGGCGGGGCGGCGCCTTCGCCACGTCCCCGCGGCCGGCACGATAGCAGCGCGGGGGGCCAGGCCTCCCCGCGACTGCCATCGGACCGAATCCCTAGCGTCGGGGAGTCTCGATTCGTCCGAGGTCGATCAGGCCGCCCTGGCCCAGTTGCACCTCCCGGCTGCGGGGACCCGCGCGGTCGCCGCGCACGTCGACCTCGACCCAAGCCGTCTCCCAGCGGGCCTCGACGACGGCCTCGAAACTGCCATCCGCCTGCAACTCGACCTCGGCCCCGCTCCGAATCTTGTAGGCCTCGACCGACTTGGGCTCGAGCCAGATCGTGAGCTCCACGTCATCGAGGTCCGTGCCGTGCGACGGGAGCACAACCTGCCCCCGGAGCGTGCAGGGGCGGCTCGGTACCACGGTGATCGGCTCCAACTCGACCACCCATCCGGTGGCGCCATTCAACGTCACCGATACGCACTCGGCCGGACGGGCCAGTCGATTCTCGGTCGCTGGTCGATAGGGCAGGTACCCGTAGGGATCGACCTGGACCGCATAGGTACCCGACTCCAGCCCATCGACGGCGAAGGCCCCCTCCCCATCGGTCCGCAACCAGCGACAGATGGCCTGCATCCCTGCCAGAGACTCCCCTGCTGGGCAATTCTCTCGGGAGTAGTAGACCAAGAGCGGAATGCCAGCCGCGGACCCGCCCTCGTCGATGACGACGCTCCCGCTCAGTCGATAGGGACCGTTCGGGATGGTGAAGTAGAGGTCCTGCCGCCCGCCCGGCGCGAGATCGACGTCCATCGGTCTTGGCGTCGTGGGCGCAAGCGCCGCGGCCCGACCGCTGGAGTCGCTACACACCGAGGCGTACTCGCCAGGTGTGAAGCTGCAGCGGAATGGCCCGGGAGGGACTCGCTCGAAGATCGCCACCTCTCCAGATCCGACATGCTGGTCGCGCACGTCCGAGACCCGGCTCGCACGGCGACTCTCGAGTCGAACGAGGCCTCCGATGCCATCGATAGGCGTGTGGACCTGCAGTGCAGCGGCGCGCTTCAGCCGGATCGCGTGCTCGACCGGATGAAGATCGATTTCGACCGGACGGTAGCAGTACTCGTCGCCGAGCCACCTGATCGCATCGACTCCCGGACGCGCCGGGACTGCCAACTCCAGAGGTAGGTCGTCGGGTTCGAGGACCGGGAGATAGGTTCCCGCTCGCAGATGGTCGAACACCGCGGTCCCGTCCGATCCAAGGACCTGACCTCCGACCGCGAGCCACCGCCCAGCCTCCGGCCGCAGAAGGAGCAAGCGCGCGTCGACAAGCGTGGACTGGAGTTCGTCGTCGACGTCGACTCGAACCAGCAGGCTTGCGGTGGGCTCCGCTGGATCCGAGTGACTCGCGAGGAACTTCGTCCCAGGTGAGACCCGCGGCTCGACGCGGATCGCTCCGCCATCCAGAACTGCAACCCCCGGGATCGTTCGCGCGGAAGAAGAGGGTGACGGAAACGCGGAAACCGACTCGCTCGATCCCGTACCGACCTGGAGCATCGCCAAGACCAGGAACGGCGCTCCGATCAACGCGATTGCGATGGCGCGACTATGCATTGGGCGCTCCCGCTCCTCTTCGGGAACCGACCCTCGCATCGACCACGGGGGCGCGCGTCCCGTAGGGCGGGTCGCGACAGACTGTCGCGGGCGCGTAGTCAGCGCCGAGGGCGGAGTTCCCGTCCATGGCTCGCGCGGCCGGACTCGATCCTGGGGGCCGCGAGAAGTCGCTGTCGTGCGAAGCCGAGGCGATCAAAGCGGCACCGTCCCCGCGCTGCCCTTCGTACCGTCGTTCAACCAGGGGTCCTCACCCTCGTTGCCCCCCTTGCCAGCCTTCCCCGATCCGGAGGGATGTCCGCAGGTCGGACAGGGCTTGCCGGCTCCGGCATCACCGCCGTCTCCGCCGTCGCCGCCCGACTTGCAGCGCGAGTTCCCTCCCTTCCCGCCCTTGCCGCCGTCTCCGCCCTTGCCGTGCTTCGAATCGCCGCCGGCGCCGCCTTTCCCGCCGTCGCCGCCATCAGCGTCCATGCTCGATCCGCCGTCGCCGCCGCCACCGCCGTCGCCCCCGTCTCCAGAGCCTTCGGCCTCGCCACCGGCGCCGCCCGCACCTCCCTCGCCACCATCGAAGCCACCGTCGCTGGGAGTGTGCGTGCCGTTCCCGCCCTTGCCGCCAGTCCCGCCATCGCCACCGTCGCCATCTCCGACGCCGGCTCCACCTTTGCCACCGGCCCCGCCGTCCCCCGGGGGGTTGCCTGAACCTGCGGCGCCTCCAGCCCCACCCGCGCCCCCGTCAGGACTCCCAGGACCACCCTTGGCGCCCTTCCCGCCCATTCCGCCATTGCCCGATCCCGCTCCCATCCCACCGGGTCCGCCCGATCCGCCGGGAACGGCGCCATCGCCTCCGGCGCCACCATGGCCCTCGAATCCGAAACCATTGCCGCCGGCACCACCATTTGGAGGACAGCCCGCTGGCGCTCCCGGGGTCCCCGGTGGCGTGTCTCCGGGAAACCCGTCGAAGCCATGGACCGGCCCACCGAGTTTTCCATCGGCGCCGAATGGATAGCCCTTCGGATAGTCGTAGTAGCTCTTCTGAGCTTCGGCGAGTTGTGAGAGGGAACAGACAAGCGCTCCGATGAGCGCAACATGAGTCGCGAGCTTCATCTCTCTACCTCCGTTGAAAGTGGCAAGACCTTCTGAGGTTGGTTACGAGCGGCGAACTCGTCAGTTACGAACTGCGAAGTGGAATCAATCGCCGGCTTCGATCAGATTCTCGAGCGCGGGTCATGCAGTCCCGGAACGGGCTTCAATCGCCTCGCCGGTGTGTCCGAAATCTGCCCACTTCGGATGGACTCAATCCCCCAGGTCGGCTCGCGTCGATCGAGCACTCCGGTGCGGAGATTTCGATCGCCGCCCCACGATTCGATGCACCCCGGGCAGCCGTCCATGTGGCTGACGACGCTCCCACGACCCGTCCAGGGCCGCCCCGTCCCCCGCGGCTCCGCCCCTGGCCTCCCTCGCGACCCTCGCGGCCGGTCCGGCCGGTTGACCGCCTCGCCCGACTCCGCGAGAATCGCACGCCCGCTGTCCCGCCGACCCCATCCCCCACGAGCCCCCATGAGCCGCCAAGAGCAACTCCAGAAAGTCAAAACCCAGGACGGGTTCATCGCTGCCCTCGACCAGAGCGGCGGGTCTACGCCCAAGGCCCTGGGCCTCTACGGAGTCGAGCCGAGCGAGTACTCCGGCGACGAGGAGATGTACGCCAAGGTCCACGAGATGCGCACGCGCATCATGACCAGCCCGAGTTTCAACGGCGATCGCATCCTCGGCGCGATCCTGTTCGAGAACACCATGGACCGTGAGGTCCAGGGCATGCCGACGGCGACCTACCTGTGGAGCGAGAAGCAGGTCGTGCCGTTCCTGAAGGTCGACAAGGGCCTGGCGGACGAGGCTGACGGGGTGCAGGTCATGAAGCCCATGCCTGACCTGGACGATCTGTTGGCGCGCGCCAACGCGGCGGACATCTTCGGCACCAAGATGCGCTCGGTGATCAAGACCGACAACCCGGCCGGGATCAAGGCGGTGGTCGATCAGCAGTTCGAGATCGGCATGCGCATCGTCGCGGCGGGCCTGGTGCCGATCATCGAGCCCGAGGTCGACATCCACAGCCCCAAGAAGGCCGAGGCCGAGGCGCTGCTCAAGGCCGAGCTGCTCGAGCACCTGAACGCGCTCAAGCCCGACCAGATGGTGATGCTGAAGCTGACCCTGCCCGAGGTCGACAACTTCTACAAGGAGTGCATCGACCACCCGAACGTGGTGCGCGTGGTGGCCCTGTCCGGCGGCTACAGCCGCGAGGAGGCCAACGAGCGCCTGGCACGCAACCACAACATGATCGCCAGCTTCAGCCGTGCTCTGTCCGAGGGCCTCAGCGCGAAGCAGTCGAAGGAAGAGTTCGATCGGATGCTCGACAGCTCGATCGGCGCGATCTTCGAAGCGTCGAAGACCTGAGCGCTCCGCGGGCTCGGACCGAGCGCGCGGCGGCCCGGCGAGCATGCGCTCGCCGGGCCGCTTCGATTGAGCGCCGAGCGCGGGGATTCGGGTCGCTGACGCCCCGGTCCCGGGCGCGGATGTCATGCTTCCGAGCCCCACCGCTCCCCAAGAGATGCCTGCCCCCGAAACCGCCCCCCAGAGCTCGCAGCCCGCGAGCGGCGCGGCTCCGCGCGCTGCCCTGGCCTGGGCGCTCGTCGCAGCCGTGACGGCCTTCGCCTTCCAGGCGACGATCGCGAGGACCACGGGCCTGATCGACGACGGCGGGATCACCCTGCGCTACGCGGAGCGCGTCGCCACTGGCGCGGGCTTCGACTACGACCCGGTGGGCGCGATCAACGGGGCGTCGAACCCGCTCTACACGCTGCTCCTGGCTGGCCTACTGCGCCTCGGGATCGCGCCCTGGATGGCGGTCCAGGCCATCGGCATCACCTGCATGGCCGCTGCCGCGGGGCTTCTGACCCACGCGCTGGTTCGCTACCACTGCGCGGCCGCGGCGGTCTTCGCCTTCGGTGCGTTGGTGACGAACAACTTCCTCACCTCGCACCTGGTCACCGGTCTGGAGGCACCGCTGACCATTCTGCTGGTGACGGCGCTGTTCCAGGCACTGCACTCCCGCTCGCAGGTCTGGGTCGGCCTGTGCCTGGGGTTGTTGGTGGCCAACAAGGTCGACGGCGGCGCGGCGGCGCTCGCCTTCGCGGCGGCCTTCGCGCTCGCGGAGCGGCGCTTTCCCTGGCGGGCGACCGCCGTCGCCGTCGCGACCAGCCTGCCGATCTTCGCGGTGCTCTGGATCAACTTCGGCACCCTCGTACCCGGCGCCGCAGCGACCAAGATCGCGGTGCACGAGAGCGCGCACTTCGACCGCACGTGGGTCCTCGACGGGCTCCTGGCCCAAGGACACCCGGCGCGCCTGCTCTACCTCGCGGCGGGCTCGACCCTGTTGCTGCTCGCCCGCCGCACGCGTTCGATCCCCCTGCTGACCATCGGCGGCTGGCTGTCGATCCACGTCGCGGCCTACTCGCTGATCGACCTGGGTGATCCCTACCCCTGGTACCTGGTCGCGCCGCTCGTGCTGCTAATCCCGCTGGCCGCGCTGCTGTTGGAGCGCGTGCTCGAGGTCGGCCTCACGCCCCTGCCGCAGCGCTTCCGCGCGGGCGTGGGCCTCGGGCTGGTCACGGTCCTGAGCGCGCTCGCCTTCCGAGGCAGCCTCACCAAGTTGGTCCTGCCGGGCGGGGGACCCGACTACCTGCACCCGTTCACCCTTTCCGACCTGGCGCGTCAGTCGACTGGAGCGTGGCTGGCCGCGAACACGTCCGGGACCGAGCTCTTCTCGAGCCCCTTCGGCCTGCCCGCCTACGAATACGGCGGCCCGGTCTACGACCCGACCGGCCTCAACAACGTCCTGGACGACTCGCGCAACCAGGCCGCGCTGTACCACATCACCGAGGTCCTCGAGGGTCCGCCGGCGGGCCTCAACCACAACTGCCGACTGGTCGTCTTCTTCCGCTTCGGAGAGGACTCGATGGGCTACGCGATTCACGCCGCCCGGGGCTCGGAGGTCCTGGCGAGCGGCGTGACCTTCCTGCCGGGCGTCGAGGAGCGAGCCCCGACGCCACTCGACCCCGCGGCACTCAAGGGCGCCAGCGACCGGGTTCGCCGCCGCATCGCCGCGTGGAACGACCAGGTGCTGTCCGGCAACTGTCCCGACTGGGCTGGCGCCCAGTAGCGCCGCGCCTCCGTCCACCGCGGTCGCGTGGCGTCGTGGCGTCTGAGGATGGCGCGATGTGGAGTCCCTTCGCGCTAGCCCGGGGCGCTTTGACCCCACGCCGCCGAGCGCACGTCGCAGCCGACTGCCGCAGCCGACCGGTGCAACCTGCGCTTCGCCGCCCAGCGTCGCCGCACGGGCGTCGGCCTCAGAGCACTCCGGCCTGGGACCGGGCGCGGGCTCCGGCGGCCTCGATCTGGTCCATCGTCAGGGCGCCGGAGAGTACCTCGCGACGCTCGATCGCCGTGGACTCGCCCGACTCGGCGGCCAGGCTGTACCACATCAGCGCGGTGACCGGATCCCGGGCGACGCCGCGGCCGTGCTCGTACATGGCGCCGATCTTGACCTGGGCCGCGGCGAGGCCTTGCTCGGCGGCCAGGCGCAGCCAGCGCGCGGCCTCGAGGTCGTTCTGCACCACGCCCTCGCCCTGGAGATAGAGCAGGCCGAGGTTGAACTGCGCCGAGGCCGAGCCCTGGTCGGCGGCGCGTCGCAGCCAGCGTTCGGCCAGGGCCGCGTCCCGCGGAACGCCCTCGCCGCGGGCGTAGATCAGCCCCAGCCGGTCCTGGGCCACGGCCACGCCCTGCTCCGCCGCGCGCTCCAGCCACTGGGCCGCCAGGACCGGGTCGGGAGCCACGCCGACTCCCCGTTGGTAGAGCAGCCCCAGGTTCGTCTGGGCGGTGGCGTCCCCCTGCTCGGCCGCCCGCCGGAGCCACTTGCCGGCCTCGGCCTCGTTGCGGGTCAGGCCCTCGCCGCGCAGCAGCATCAGGCCCAGGTCGGACTGGGCCTCGACCATGCCGGCCTCGGCGGCGCGCTTGATCCACACGGCGGCCTCCAGGTAGTCGCGCGGCCCGCCGCGACCCTCGCGGTACAGGCAGCCGAGCAGGTACTGGGACTCCGGCAGGTCGCCGCCCGACGCGTCGAGCAACCAATGGCGCGCCATCCGCAGGTCCCGCACCACGCCGTCGCCGGCGATGTAGAGCAGGGCCAGGTTGTGTTGGGCCTGGGAGATGCCCTTGACGGCCGAGAGGCGGTACCACTCGGCCGCTACGGCCGGGTCCCGCTGGACGCCCAGGCCCAGGTCGTAGACCTGAGCCAGCTCGAACTGGGCCACGGCGTCGCCAGCCTCGGCGTCGGAGCGCAGTGCGACCATGGCCGACGGCGAGCGGGACGTGGAGCCCGCTGCGGACACGTGCGACTCGGGTGTTCCCGCGCAGGCGCTGGCGAGGACGCAGAGCACGAAGGCGCGGATCGGCGGCAATCGTCGAGGGTGAGCCATCGGGGGGGCGATCGATCGGCGGACGGGTAGGGCAGAAGGACACACCGCGCGTGGACGTGGCCGACGTCAGCGCGCGAGGGAAGCAGCGGTTTACTCACCTCGAACGCGAGTCGCAAGCGCGAACCGACTTGCCTGCGCTAATCGACCAGGGACGACTCGAACAACTCCTCGTCGAGCGTGCCGTGGGCGTCGAGTGCATCGGCCACGCGCGCAATCCGCTCCTCCACTCGGTCGTCGGCGAGCAACCCCTGCACGCGATCGATCCAAGTGCGGATGAGCCTCGCGCGCAGGGCTGCATTCGCCTCGACCACCCGGGCGCAGCGCTCGACCTCGGACCAATCTTGTTCCCAGGTCGAGAGCAGCTCGGGGTCGTCGAGGGAGTCGTCGCCGCGAAAGAGCAGCTCGGCCAAGGGCCCCCCCAGGGCGACCTGGCCCGAGACGACGGCCAAGGCGCTGGCATCGAGTCCGCGCCACTCGATCGATGCGCGGCCCTCGAGGTGCTCCTCCTCGGCCTCCAGGGTCAGCTCGCGCACGCGCCCGCCGAGCAGGTGGGCGACGACCGCGTGCCCGGCTTCGTGCCAGGCCTCGGCCTCGGGATGTCCGGTGTCGTTCACGGGCGCAATGCCTGTCGGGGCCCTCGGGTTGGACGGCGGTCTTGTGCCTGGCACCGTACGAACGCCTACCTCACCGCGGCTCGGGCTTGGGGAAGATCGCCTTGGCGGCCAGGTCCGGGTGCTCGCTGTAGAAGCGTTCCCAGAACTCGTTCCCGAAGGCTGTCAGCGGCGCTTCGTCGCCCGCGACCAAGGTCACGTAGCGCAGGTCGACCTCACGACCCTTCACGTCCACCGCCACGAACCCGTCTCGATCGCGCGCGCCCATCCCGGCTGCGACGAAGGTGACACGCCCCTGCTCCCGGCAGTAGATCTGCAGGTGCTGGTTGCCGCCGCCGATGTCACCGGAGAAGAGATAGAGCTTCAAGTGCGGCGGCAGGGCCTCCAGGCGAGGCTCCAACTCGTCGGCGTACCACGAGTACTTCGGAGAGATCGGGACCGGGTGGCGGTAGCGGAACAACGGCTCCGTATCGGGGTTGTTGTAGGACCAGACCACCTTATGCATGAACAGGAACACGTTCTCGAGGCGCGGGTCCCGCGCCGCGCGCTCGAGGACGTCGTCGAGCCAGGCCACTTGAGCCTCGTCCATGCCGAAGGCTCCGGCGGACTCGAAGTCCAGGAACACGAACAGCGCCGAGCCGAGGCGGAACTCGTAGTAGGTGGCCCCGAACTCCGCGCAGTAGGCCTGGACGTCGTAGATGCGGCTGGCCAGGGAGCCGTCGGCCAGGCGATCGCCGCCGATCTGGATGTCGTGGTTGCCGACCGCGTTGAAGAACGGAACCGGGAGCTCGTCCTGCACCCAGGCCCGGAAGTCGGCCAGGCGCTGCTCGGAGATCGAGTAGTACATGTCCCCGAGGGAGACGACCAGGGACGGATCGGTGGCCAGCAGCCGATCGGTGTGGTCGCGCATGCGCTGGTTGGGCGAGGGGTCGTCGGGACCCGCGCGCAGGTGGCCGACGATCGCGAAGGAGTAGTCGTCCCAGACCTCGTCCTGTGGCAGGGCCCGGCCGTTGAAGGTCGAGACCGGCGGCTCGGGCCAGGTCGGCAGCGCCTCGGCCCTGGTGCCGTCAGGGCTCGGCTCGCCGGCCGCCGCACTTGCTGTCAGCGAGTCACTCGTCGCCCGGCCATCGCCGGAACCGGGGCCGGAATCGGCGTCCGTCGTGCCGTCGGATGCGCCGCAGCCGGCCATCGCGATCAGTGAAAGTCCCAGCAGCACGGCGCTGGAGATCGAGCTGGGGAGAGGAGTCTGCATCGCAGGATCGGATTGGCGGGCGACCCCCGCCCGAGGAACAAGGTTCGGCTAAGATCCCGTCAAGAATACCCGCGCCCTCCCCAGCTCGGGGCCTCCCCCCCTACCCGCCAACTGCGCCGCGCGCCGCCCCCCCCGTCCAACGACGGCCGCCGCGATGAACACCTTGGAACAGTTTCTCGACTCACTCGGCCAGAGCGCCCTCGAGGACCTCGGTCTGGTGCCGACCCTGGTCAACCTGGCCCTGGTGCTGGCCCTGGGCCAGCTCCTGTCCTGGCATTACCTGCGTTTCTCGCCGGTGCTCTCGAACAAGCGCAAGTTCGCGCGCATGTTCGTCTTCATCGCCGCGACCACGATGATGGTCATCTCGGTGGTGAAGACCTCGCTAGCCCTCTCCCTGGGTCTGGTCGGCGCCCTCTCGATCATCCGCTTCCGGACGCCGATCAAGGAGCCCGAGGAGCTGGCCTACCTGTTCCTGGCCGTGGGTCTGGGCATCGGTCTGGGCGCCGACCAGCGCCTGGCGACGAGCGTGGTCTTCCTGGTCATCCTGACCTACCTGGCCCTGGCCCAGGGGCGACCGAACCACGGGCTGCCGGCGCGCAAGTTGGTGCACGTGAGTTCCGTGCTCGCAGGCGAGGGCTCCAGCGGTGAAGCCGAAGCGCTGCTCGAGCGCCTGTTGGCCAAGGTCGAGGGCGGAGCCCTGCAAGTCGACGTCCGCCGGGTGGACATCCACGAGCGCACCTTCAACGCCAACCTGGTGCTGGACCTCGTGGGCGCGAAGGAGCTGGGCAGCCTGCTCACCCGCATCCGCGAAGCCCTGCCCGACGCGACCATCAGCGTGGTCGAGGGCAACGCCCTCGACTGATCGACGGAAGCCTGAGTCCACGCCGTGCTGACCAAGACCGATCGCCCCACCGAGGGTTTCTGGCTGGGCGTCGCCCTGTTGCTCACGGGGCTCGGCATCGGCTTGCTGCTCGACCCGAGCAGCTGGAGTTCCCGCCCCGACGACGTGGCCCCGGCCAAGGACCTGCCCCTGCATCGCTACCTGCGACCGCCGGAGGGGCTGCCCGAACCGGTCGACAACGGGCTCGCGACGATCGAAGTCTCCATCGAGCCCGAGGCCGCGCAGACCCTGCAACGGGTCCGCGAACGCGCCCTGGACCGAGGCATGATCATCCAGACCGACGACGACACGGTCGACGCGGTGATCACCATCGACGGACGGCCGATGGACGCCGACGTGCGAATCAAGGGCGATTGGCTGGACCACGTGATCGGCGACAAGTGGTCGCTGCGGATCACGTTGAAGGACGACAAGGCCTTCGGGATGCGCGTGTTCTCGGTCCAAGCACCGTCCACGCGAGGTCACCTGTGGGAGTGGTTGGTGCTCGAGGCCTCGCGCCGCGAGGGCTTGCTGGCGCCGCGCTCGGACTTCGTGAACCTGGTCGTGAACGGTCACGCGGCCGGCGTCTACTACCTGGAAGAGCACTTCAGCAAGGAGCTGCTCGAGTCCCAGGACCGGCGCGAGGGGCCGATCGTGCTGTGGGACGAGTCGACCCACTGGGACTCGTTGCTCCAGGCCCACGACGTCTTCTCGAAGGAGGTCGAGTTCTCGACGCCCGAGTCGGCGCGGGACGCGATCGAGGTGCCGGCCGCCTTCGTGCGCGCCTACGGCGAGAAGCGACTGGGCTCGTCCGATTCGCTCAACCGCTCCTACTTCAGCGCCGTGGAGCAGATGCGCGACCTGCAGCGGTTGGTGATCGCCAGCGGCGACCGCCAGTCGCGCCAACGCCGGATGCAGGCGCTCGAGGACCTCAAGGGCAAGACTCTCGAACGGTTGGTGGACGTCGACCGCTTGGCCATGGCCCACGCCCTGGCCTCGCTGTTCCAGATCGAGCACTCGCTGTATTGGCAGAACATGCGCTTCTACCACGACCCCGTGGTGGATCGGCTCGAGCCGATCATGTTCGACAACATGGCGCAGACGCCGTCCGCGCGCGAGCCGGTGCCGCACCGGCCCGAGGGCATCGTCAAGCAGTTCGTGAGCAGCGACGCCTACTACAACGGCGTCTTCCGCCACCTGGGGGAGCTCTGCGCGCCCGGCTACCTCGACCGGCTCTTCGACGCACTGCGTCCCGACCTGGAGCGCTTCGAGGCGGCGCTGATGGCGGACGCGCCACTGCCCGAGCCCTTCCGGGTCGACTCGATGCTGCAGCGCCTGCGCACCCAGGTCGCGTTCCTGCGCACGGTGGTCTACCCGGTCGACCCGCTCAACTGCATGGCCACCTACGAACTGGTCGAGGGCGAGCAGACGCCCGTCTCCGGCTTCGTGAACGTGAGCGCCTGGAGCACCACCCAGACCCCCGTGGTGGTCGAGGGCTTCCGCTTCAGCAACGGCGTCTTCATCGCGGCCCAGCCGCGCCTGGTGCCGGGCTCCCTGGGCGCCGGCACGACGTCTAGCGGCGGCGTGGTGCTGCCGCGCGACGGGCGCACGGTGCACTTCCGCTTCGAGCTGGACGAGCGCCTCGCCAACCTCGAGACCGTCGACGGCGTGCTGCAGGCGGTGCTCGAGAAGTCCGAGCAGAAGGGCCAGCTGGAGCTCGACATCGAGATCGTCTCGCGCCCCATCGGCGCCGACGCGACCAGCTCCGAGCCGCTCACTGTGCGCCGCATCGAGGCCTCCTGGATCGACGAGGGCGGCCGGCCCGTGGCGCCGACCCTCGCCGAGGCCCTGGAGCGCCATCCGTTCCTCGAATGGGACCCCGTCGAGCGCTGGCTGGTGATCCAGCACGGCACCTGGGACGTGGACGGCGATCTGGTCGTGCCTCACGGCACAGTCCTGCGCGCCCGCGGCATCGTGCGCCTGCGCTTCGATCCGGACGCGGTGCTCTTGACCGACGCGCCCCTGGACTTCGAGGGCCTCGCCGACGGTCCGATCGTGCTGGAACCGAAGGAGGGCTTCGATCGCTGGAAGGGCGTGGCCGTGCTGGAGGCCGACGGGCGTTCGACCTGGCGCTACGTGACCGTCCGCAACACCGACGCCGTCGCCCGGGCCGGCTGGGTCGTGACGGGCGGGATCACCTTCTACCACTCGCCGGTGACCATGCAGGACTGCCTGATCGAGGGCACCTTGGCCGAGGACGGCACCAACATCTTCGGCGCCGACTTCCTGATGGAGCGGGTCACCTTTGCGGGCTGCGTCTCCGACAGCTTCGACGGCGACTTCGTTTCGGGCACCGTGCGCGAATGCACCTTCCGCGACGGCCTGGCCGACGGCGTCGACGTCAGTGGGAGCGACATCGACATCCTCGACTGCCGCTTCCTCAACATGGGCGACAAGGCCGTGTCGGCAGGTGAGCGCAGCATCGTGCGGGTGCGCGGCGGCCTGGCCGACGGCGTCTCGATCGGCATCGCCTCCAAGGACGACTCCACCGTCGACGCGCGCGACATGACCATCCTGGGCGCCCGCACCTACGCTCTCGCGGCCTTCATCAAGAAGCCCGAGTTCGGCCCGGCGCGGATGACGGCGACGAACATCACGATCCGCGACTCGGTGCTGGGCGATTCGATCGTCCAGTCCGGCTGCTCGGTCGAGCTGGAGGGAGCGCTCCTGCCCACGGTCGACCTGGACGTGAACCGGCTCTACGAGGAGAAGATCCTTGGCCAGTGAGGAGCACTCGCACCTGATCGGCGACTACCCCGATTCGCTGCGCTACGAGCTCAAGATGGCCTGCCAGGAGAGCGCCTACTCCCAGGTCCAGGCCCACCTGCGGCTGGACCCGACGGCGCCGCGGGTGCTCTACCCGCCCCGGCGGGTGCAGAGCATCTACCTCGACACGACCTTCGGCCGCGCCCTGGAAGAGAACCTGGCCGGGATCAGCCACCGGGAGAAGATCCGCCTGCGCTGGTACGGGGACAGTGCGGTGGGTGTCCGGGCGACGCTCGAGCGCAAGGTGCGCGAGAACACCTTGGGCTGGAAGGACACTTTGAAACTCGCGCAGCCCCTCGACATCGAGGGCGTCGACCGCGTGGCGTTCATTCGCAGCCTGCGCGCGGCGGTCACCTCCCCTTGGCAACAGTCCCTCGACGAGGGCCTCGAGCCCGTTCAGTGGATCGCCTACCAACGCGAGTACCTGACCACGGCCGACGGACGCATTCGGATCACGATCGACCGCGAGCTGCGCGCGGT
This sequence comes from Engelhardtia mirabilis, assembly GCA_007751255.1. Classification (GTDB taxonomy): domain Bacteria; phylum Planctomycetota; class UBA1135; order UBA1135; genus Engelhardtia; species Engelhardtia mirabilis. The sequence goes on along the minus strand of CP036296.1, from coordinate 524,162 downwards.
CGACCTGCGCGGACGTTGGATCCTGTCCAGCGTCGACCCGACGCCGATCCCGCGCGTGCTGGTGATCGAGGCCAAGTGCGCGCCCGAGGACTACCAGGCAGCGCAGTCGCTGCTCAGCCGTCTGCCGTTCTTCGTGGACCGCTGTTCGAAGTTCGTGCTGGCCTCGGATCCGGACCACGGCCCCGTGCCCTCGGCGATGCCGATCTGAGGCCATGCGACAGGTGCTTCAACTGGGCCTGGCCCTGCTCGTGTTGGCATCGCTGTTGCGAGTCACGAGCCTGTTCACGAGTTCCACGGCGCGCGGGGTGGTCGGCCCCACCGACGGCCTCTCGATCCTGGCCGTGGCCAAGGGCCCCCTGCTGCCGGCGGTGACCCTGCCCGGCGGCAGCGAGGTCGTGGACGACCTGATCCTGGTGGACGACCTGATTCTGAAGTTCCTCGACCGGCGCACCGGCCTGCGCGTGGCGTCGCTGGGGCCGGACCTGGTCTTCGGCGAGCACAAGAACTTCGACCTGGTCGGCGATCAGGAAGCGCGCGGCGAGTTCATCCGCTTCTGCGACTCCCAACCGGTGGGGACGATCCTGGCCCTCGCCAACTTCGGGGCGATCCGGCCCAGGGCAGGCGATGACGAGCTGCGCGACGACCTGGCGGCGGAGCTCGCGCGCCTGGGTGCTCGCACTTCGCCCCTGGCGACGCCCGGTGTGAGTTGGGCCCTGATCACGGTCAGGCGCCCCGGGGGCTGGCGGCCCTTGGCCGAGGCCTATTCGGCGGAGCGCGGCGTGGCCCTCGCCATCACCGTCACGCCCGACCTCGAGCACTACGACGAGCACGTGGCCGAGCTGGTGATCGGAGAGCGCCAGGGCCCCGCCGAAGTGCCCCTGGAGGACGAGCTGTCCAACGCCGAGGCCACGCGCTTCACCCAGCGCATCCGCTTCGGCTTCGTCGGCAACCAGGTGCGTTCGACCATCTCGACCCCGGTCGAACAGCGAGTCGCCGGCATCTGGTCCGGATCGGTCAACTGGCGCGGGGTGACCCTGCCCGAGGGCACCCACCTGCGTACGGGCATCGGCATCCGCCGTGGCTACGAGGGCAAGACCACGGGCCTGCGCTTCAGCCTGGTCGCGGACGGACAGGTCGTGCGGACCCAGACCATCGCGCCGGACGGGCCCGGGCAACCTCGCTGGGAGGACTGGGACGTCGACCTGAGCGCGTTCTGCGGCCGCGAGATCGACCTCGAGCTGCGGATGGAGTCCACCGACGACGAGCGCGGCGACCAGGGCCTGTGGGGCGCGCCGCGCCTGGTACTCGGCTCGCCCCGCTGAGCCCACCGCGCCGCGGATGGCGGGTCGATCGGCCCTGGCGAGGTGAGGGCCCGACCAGACCCGCGTCCTCGCCTGCGCGAGGGCCGCAGGCGCGAAGCCGGTACCGAGCGTGACGCCTCAAGCAGGCGACGCCGGCGCGACCGGAACGATCCCGCGCAACAGGAACCCGAGCAGGTCGGCGCCGGTGATCACGCGCCGCTCGTTCTCGGTCCAGAGCAGGATCAGGTCCTCGTCGATCACGTCGTCCTCCGCGTTCTCCTGGCGCACCCGCAGCCGGCGCAGGACCTCGCCGATGGTGGTCTTGCGATTGCGCACGACGATCGGCCGGTGGCAACAGGAGTAGGGATTGAAGGTCTCGCTGTGCAGGAACAGGCCGCGCACGAACTCGTCGGCGTCGAGCACCAACAGGGGGCCGCGGTCGGCGTCGCACAACAGCACCCACTTGTGGCCCGAGCGCTCCACCTGGACCACGAAGGGGTCGTCGCGCGATGGCTCGCAGTGCGGAATCACCGGCAGGTCCACCTGCACCGGCAGCTCGATCACCGAGTCCGGATCGACCGGCTCGCCCTCCAGCCCCAGGGGCAAGTCGTCGAGGGCCAGGAAGTTGAGCACGCCGCGGCCCTCGGCCACCGCCAGGTCGGCGTCCTCCGACTCCATGTGCTTGGTGATCACCCGCCGCAGGTCGCGCTCACGCAGGTAGACCATGCCTTCGGGGCCCAACCAGCGGTCGAGCATCCAGGCCGACGGGCGCGCCACGGGCCATAGCAGGACCTGGTAGACGCGCAGGACGGGTGCCAAGAGGGCCCCCATCCTCAGGGCCTTACGACTGAACCAGGCCTGGGGAACGATCTCGCCGAAGAAGGTGATGCCGAAGGTCGAGAACAGGAAGCCGTAGGCGCCCGCGAGCACGGAGTCCGTCAACAGCGTCAAGAGCACGTTGGCGCAGACGTTGCCCCACAGGATGGTGGTCAGGAGGAAGTTCGCGTCGCGCCGCAGGGTGATGACCTTGCGCGCGTCGGCGTTGCCGCCCTCGGCCTCCACCTCGAGCTGCAGCCGGCCGAGCCCCAAGAGGGCCAGGTTGAGGCCCGAGAAGGTGGCGGAATGGAGCAGGCAGACGGCGATTCCGAGCCAGGTCAGGAGCTGCATGGTCGGGCCTTGGGCGACGGTAGGAGCGGTCTGGACGGGCGGGCCCGCGCTGACTTCAGGCGGCGGCGATCGGGGTTCGGCGCGGCGACCTTCCCCGCCACCAGGCTTGGTTGCCGGTCGCCCGTCGGGTATGGACGACCGCAGATGACCGCCAATCTACTCCGTCGAAGTCGCTTCCTGCTCGAGCGCTGGATCCAGCGCGGGATCCTGCACCAACTGATGGTCATGATCTGCCTGGTGGTCGCGGTGGCCGGCCTGGGCGGCACCGTGGCGTGGCTGACCACCCCACAGTTCGAGGGACCCGGCGACGCCATCTGGTGGGCCTTCCTGCGCCTGACCGACCCCGGCTACCTGGGCGACGACGAGGGCCTGACCCTGCGCGTGATCTCGACCACCGTGACCGTGCTCGGCTACGTGCTCTTCATGGGCTCGCTGATCGCGATCATGACCCAGTGGCTGTCGACCACCATGCGGCAGCTCGAGAGCGGGCTGACCCCGATCTCCATGCGCGACCACATGGTCGTCCTCGGCTGGAGCAACCGCACGCCCGAGATCGTGCTGCAGTTGCTGAACGCGCAGGGTCGGCTGAAGCGCTTCCTCGAAAGCGCCGACGCCAGCAGGCTGCGGATCGTGATCCAGGTCGAGGAGGTCGACGCGGTCCTGCGCCAGGAGCTGCGCGATCACCTCGGCGAGCATTGGAATCGCAGTCAGATCTTCATGCGCTCGGGCTCGCCCCTGCAACCCGACCACCTGGAGCGACTGGACCTGAGGCGGGCCTCGGTGATCCTGGTCCCCGGCGCCGACTTCGATTCGGGCGGTTCGGACGGCTCGGACACGCGCGTGGTCAAGACCCTCTTGACCATGTCGGGCCTGCTGCGCGATGTCCCCGCCGACGACCGGCCATCGGTGGTGGCCGAGATCTTCGACCCGTTCAAGGCCAACCTGGCTCGCAACGCCTTCGAGGGCGACGTCGAGGTCATCTCGAGCGACCGCACCATCAGCCGCCTCCTGTCACAGAGCGTGCGTCACCGCTCCCTGGCCCAGGTGCTGTTCGGCCTCTTGGCCCACCGGCGCGGCAACTCGATCTACCTGCGCTCGTTCCCCCAGCTCGCGGGTCAGCGGCCGAGCGACCTGCTCGAGTCCTTCCCCACTGCGGTCGTGCTGGGCCTGGTGCGCGGGGAGGGCGCCGAGCGGCGCGCGCACCTGGATCCACCGGGGACCGAGGAGCTCCGGCGCGACGATTTGCTTCTGCTCCTGGCGCCAAGCTACGACGCGGGCGCCCCCCGCGTTGTCGCGTCGACCCAGCCCAGGACCGAGGTCCGCACACACGCGCCGCGACCGAGTTCCACGCGCAGGACCCACCGCATCCTGGTCCTGGGCTGGAGCCACAAGCTGGGCGCCTTGGCCGAGGAGCTGGGCCAGTCGAGTGCCCGCGACTTCGAGGTCACCGTCATGTCACGGGTCCCCGTCGAGGAGCGCGAGCGCTGGCTCGCGCGCGTGGCGTTCGACTCGGAGCGGGTCCGCATCGTGCAGCTCGACGGCGACTACGCCCTGGAGAGTGACCTGCTCGAGGTCGACCTCGACAGCTTCGACAACATCACGATGATCGCCAGCGACTGGATGGACTCGTCCGAAGACGCGGACGCGCGCACCATCCTCGGCTACGTGCTCCTGCGCTCGCACCTGGACCACATGGAGGATCCGCCCGAGGTGCTGGTGGAGCTGTTGGATCCGGACAACGTGCACCTGTTCCACCGCCAACACGACGAGTACTTGGTCACTCCCCAAGTGCTCAGCTATCTGATCGCCCACGTTGCCCTGCGACCGGAGCTGCACTGCGCCTACGACGCCCTGCTCTGCGCCGGTGGGACCGAGATCAACCTGCAGTCCGCCGCCGAGTTCGGCTTGGTCGGCGAGCGCGTGGACTTCGCCTTGGTCCAACGGCGCGCGCGAGAAGCGGGCATGACCGCCCTGGGCCTGCTCATCGGCGACGGCGCGCCCCAGCTCAACCCGGACCGCAGCCGCACATGGGAGCTTGCGGCCGAGGACCAGTTGATCCTGCTCTCGACCGACCAGGCCACGCGATGAAGCCCAAGCGACCCCAGGACGACGCGCCGGACGGCCTGGTCCACAATCCCTTCGCCGCCCTGCGGCCGCAGGGTGCGGCGCCGATCCCTGAAACGGCGCCGCAACCGACGGGCGACGAAGCGCCGGCCGCGGCCGGCGGCGGGAAGCTCGTGGTGCAGCGCGAGAAGCGCGGGCGGGCGGGCAAGACGGTCACCCGCGTGAGCGGTCTCGTGGGCGACCCAGAGGCCCTCGCGCTGCTCGCCCGCGAGCTGAAGCGGGCCCTGGGCTGCGGCGCCAGCGTGGAGGGCACGGACGTGATCTTGCAGGGCGCGCAGACCGAGCGTGCCGCGAAGTGGCTGCGCGAGCAGCGCGGCGCACGGGTCACGATCGGCAACTGACGGCGGACGCGGCGCTCAGTGGTGGATCCACTTGGCGTCGGTCACCAGGCAGATCCCGCCGAAGCGCTCGAGCATGGGGCGCACCGCCCCGACGATGCGCTCCTCGTCCGCGATCTCCACCACGCAGATCAACAGCAGGTTGTCGGAGCTGCCCCCCGGATCGTCGCCCCAGCGAATGCCGCGATCGCCCGCGCCGCTGGCCCCGGGTATCACGGTGTAGCCCTTGGCGCCCGCCGCCTGCAACGCCTGGACCACGCGCTTCAACTGCAGCGCACCGATCACGATCTCTAGCCGTTTGACTGACTGCATCAGCTCGTGAAGGTCCGGATGATCAAGTCGTACAGGGGAATGCCGACGGTGATGTTGAAGGGGAAGGTGACCGCTAGCGCGAGGGGCACGTAGATGCCCGGGTTCGCCGCCGGCAGGGCGATTCGCAGGGCCGCGGGGACGGCGATGTAGCTGGCGCTGCCGCCCAGTACCGCCAGCAGCAGGATGTCACCCGGCTGGAAGCCCAGGACCAGGCCCAGGGCGATGGCCAGGCAGGCCTGGATCGGCGGCGCCAAGAGGCCGAACAGGATCAGGAAGGCGCCCGACTCGCGCAGGCCGCTCAGACGTCGGCCGGCAGCCAGGCCCATGTCCAACAGGAACAGGCACAGGACCCCGTAGAAGGGCTCGTAGGCGAAGGGCTTGACCCGCTCCCAGCCCTGGTCGCCGCCCAGGAATCCGATCACCAAGCTCCCCAAGAGCAGGATCACGGTGCCGTTCAGGAAGGCGTCGCGCAAAAGGTCGCGCCAGGGCGCGTCCGTCCCGTCGCCCGCGCGCGACTGGCCCATGACGACCCCGATCACGATGGCCGGCGACTCCATCAGGGCCATGGCGGCGACGATCGCGCCGCTGAAGGGCGTGCCGTGCTCGTTCAGGAAGCCCACGGCGGTCACGAAGGTGACGGCACTGATCGAGCCGTAGGTCGCCGCCAAACCCGCCGCGTCCACGCGGTTGAGGCGCTTGCGCACGATCGGGAAGACCAGCAGCGGCACGACCGAGGCCAAGAGGACCGCCGCGCCCAAGAGGGTCAGGGTCTCGACCCCCATGCCACTCGCGCTCAGCTCCGCCCCACCGTGCATCCCGATCGAGAAGAGCAGGTACAGCGACAGGGCGCGGGTGATGGGCCGCGGGATCTCGAGGTCCGACCGCACCAGGGTCGCGATGATCCCGAGCAGGAAGAACAGGACCGGCGGGGTCAGGATGTTCTGGAGCAGTTTGTCCAAGGCGCGTAGCTCGCTTCGGGAGCGGACCATAGCGACGTCTCACGCCCGGGGCGACCTCAAACGGCGGGCATCCGCCGGGGGGCCGTCCCGGCCCGGCGCCGCGGGAACCCGGGATCTCGGCGCGACACCAGCGGCACTTCGCTGATGGACCGTGCAGGTGCTCCACCCGGCGCGACGAGTCCCCATCGACGATCGAGATCCCGTGCAGTCGACGCGCCTGTGCTGTTGTCTCATGCCCTTGACCAGCCTCGGACCGGTCGCCGGCGCCCAGCGGCTCGGCCTTCGACGCGGTCGGGGCCAATGCCGCCAACTACCCGCTGTTGGGGGGCACGGGCTACGTGGCGCCGCCGCTCTTGCAACGGGTCGGGCTCGCCCTCGTCGGTGGCTCACTCGCTGGCCGGCGGATGGGTCAGGTCAGCCGGCCGGTGCCGAACTCCCCGGCCCTGGTCGGTGCCGCGAACGACGTCCAGGGTGCGGCGATCGACCCGGCCGCGCCCCAGGGGTGCGCCCTGACGGCCGGGCTGCAGATCGTGTTCGGCGGAGGGTCGTGTTCGGCGGAGGGTCGTGTTCGGCGGAGTGCCCTGTTCGGCGGAGTGCCCTGTTCGGCGGAGTACCGCGCGTGGCCAGGAACAGCCGGCCGCCGAGATCAGGGGCGCGGGTACTCGATGTACGCCGCCGTCTCGTCGGCCACCTCGACGCCACACAGCAGTTCGACCACGCGGAAGGACATGTCGATCCCGGCCGCGACGCCGGCGGAGGTGATGATCCCGTCCTCGACCACGCGCTCGTCCCGGCGCACGACGATGGAGGGATCGATCTGCGCCAGGGTGTCGAAGGACCCGTGGTGGGTCGTGGCGCGTCGGCCGCTGAGCAGGCCCAGCTTCGCCAGCACCAGCGCGCCGCTACAGACCGACGTGGTCAGTTCGGCGACGGCGGAGCGCTCGAGGATCCAGGTCAGGGTGCGGGAGTCCTCCAAGAGGGCGCGGCTGCCGAAGCCGCCGGGCACCAGCAAGAGGTCCAGGTGGGGCGCCTCGTCGAGGCCATGGTCGGGGACCACCTTGAGGCCCCCGGTGGCCACCACCACGTCCGTCGAGGGCCCGATCAAGAGCGGCCGGAAGGGGGCCGACTCGTCGCTGCGGCGCGAGGCCAAGCCCGGCACGAGGCGGGTGCGCGAGAAGACCTCGTAGGGGCCGGCGAAGTCGAGCACCTCGACGCCCTCGAAGACCAGGATTCCCACCGTGCGGCGCTGCATGGGCCCAGCCTACGGGCAGGGGCGCCGGCGCGCACCAGTCGCTAACCTTGGGGCCCCATGCATACCCCGAGCATCGATTGCCTCGCCCCCCTCGGGCTCGCCCTCGCCCTGTCTCTCCCGGGTTGCTGCGCCGCGGGCGAGGAGATGTCGGTCTGGGAATACGTGGGCCACAAGCAGGGCCCGCTGATCGTCGTCTACTACCCCGACCACGAGAGCTTCGACTCGCGCTCGACCAGCACCGTCGTGAAGCTCGACGGCGAACGCGTCGCGCGCATGTGCGAGGGCGACTTCGTGGCGGTCCAGGTGGAGCCGGGCGAGCACGTCCTGTCGACCTCGGCCAACGGGCGTTCGGAGCCGTTCGAGCCGATCCTGGTGCTCTCCGGCGACGGCCCGATCTTCGTGCGCTTTGGCGAGCGCCCCTATAGCGGCTCGTCCAGCGACGCGCCCCTGGCGCAGCGCCGGTTGACGGTAGTGACCGAAGCCAAGGCGCGCGGCGAGGTCGACGTGTTGGGGCTGCTCGGTCCGCGCTGATTGGGCCGCGCTGATCGGGCTGGGCTGATCGGGCTGGGCTGACGCGCGAGCGCCGCCGTGCGCGGATTCTCGTGACCGAACCGGGCTAGTGTCCTGGATCAGAAATTCGGCGTCACTTCCCGGAGGTCCGATCGATGCTGGCTAGGCGCGCCGACGACGCGTATCCGCTGCGATACTCGGAGGAGGCGCTGGTGACGCCAGCGGCGATCGGAGCCCGGGAAGTGACGCCGAATTTCTGATCCAGGACACTAGAAGTGCGTGCGGCGCGGCCCCGCCGAGCGGTCGCGGTCGCGCAGGGAGCCGCTCTCGCCCCAGGGACCGCCCAGGGTCCAACGCAGGCCCACCACCCGTGCGTTGTCGTTCAGTCCGTCCTCGGCGAAGAGCGACAGGCCCAACTCGCGCAGGGGTCGGGGCGAGTACTCGATCCCCAGGGGCACCTCGATCGAGTCGGCGCCCAGGTCTTCGAGGGGATCGCGCGCCGCGATGCCGCCCTCGAGCATCAGGCCCTCGAGCAGGTAGAAGCGCAGGGCCACGCCGCCGACCACGCGATTGGCGGAGTCGCTGCGCCACTCGCTGCCGAGGGCTCCGGTAACCGTGACCAGGTCGTTGGCGTAGAACTCGGTGAAGGCCGTCAGCTCGTCGTCCTCGAAGGCGTTCAGGTCCTGGTGGTCGAGCGCTAGGCCGAAGAGCCCACGCTCGCCCCGCAGGTAGAGGGCCACGCCGGCTTCGAGCAGCTCGTCGCTGTCGACGATGTCGATCCCTGCGCGCACTTGACCGTGCAGGTTGGCGACCAAGCGGCTGTCGAAGGTCACGGCGGCGCCGCCGGCGGTCTCGTCGCCGACCTCACCCAGGCGTCCCTCGATGCGGGTCGATCGGACCCAGGGCGGCGTCAAGCCGTACTCGCGCTGGGGCCCCGGCGGCGCGTACTCGGGCGTCAGGTCGAGGGCCAGGCCCAGGTAGCCTCCGAAGCCGTCCCAGGTCGGGTTGTTCGGACCGAGGCCGCCGCCGTTCGAGAGGTGCTCCTGGCGCACGCCGACGGTCAAGCGCCAACGCTCGCCCACATCGAAGGCCACTCCGACTCCGGCTTGGCGGGTTCCGTTGAGGCGCGACCCACCGGAGGGCACGGCCTCCTCGGACGCCACGAAGCCCAGGCCGCCCTCCAGGAAGGCGCTCCAGCCGCGGCCGCGAAGCACGTGCCAACGCACCAGGCCGGAGAGGCCCAGTCCGATCGACGTGCGCGAACCGCTGCCCAGGGTCTGGTCGTAGTAGCCGACGTCCAGCTCGCCCACGACCTCGAAGCGGTCGCGGAAGGCGTAGCCGAGGCCGACGCGTCCGGAGATCAGGTCCAGGTCCGTGCCGGAGTCCGAACCCTGCCAGCCGGTCAAGGCCGTCAGGATGATCGAGCCCTCGGCGAGCGGATCGTGGCCGAACACGACGGGTTCCTGGGCACGCGCTTGCGCCCCCGATCCGATGGCCCCGAAACCGACGGCTCCGATTGCGAGGGAGGCGGCGGTCGAGAGTGGGAGCGGGAGGGCTTTCATCGGTAGGTCCCCGTGAAGGAGGGCCACTAGGATAGCCCTCCCCCCGTCGCCGATCTGCACGCGAGAACAGGACTCGAACGACCATGGCCAGGTTCCTCCCCACATCGATTCTGCTGCTGCTCAGCGCCTGCGGTTCGACGCCGGCTCTCGATACGACGCGCCAGCCCGCCGATCTCGACTCTTGGGCGCGGGAGGTGATCCCGCTCCCGCCAGGGTTTGCACCGGACATGCCGGCCGGCGACGAGCAGTTGCTCTTCGCGCCGGGTATGTTCGACGCTGCATCGGAGCAATATTGGTCCTATGCCTTCGCCCTGCGGTTGGAAGAGTCAGGCTTGGACGCTGCGCGGTTGACCGCGATCTTCGAGCTCTACTACGACGGTTTGATCTTCGCTGTCGCGCAGGGCAAGGACGCCGATGTTGGCGACGACCCCGCGCAGGTCCGGATGCGATCCGTCGGTGACGGCCGCTTCGAAGGCACGATCGACCTGATCGACGCCTTCGTGACCCTCGAGCCGGTGCAGCTGCGGCTGGTGATCGACGCCCGGGATGAAGCGACCGATACCACGTGGCTGAAGGTCCAAGCGAGTCCCCGAGCGCCCGGTCACGGGATCTGGCCGGACCTGGAGGCCGCCGCCGACCTGGCGCTGGCGGAGCTGCGGGGATCCTCCGACCTGCCCCGCGAGGAGCATTGAATGGGCAGCCGAGCCTTCGCTCTCGCGATCCTGGCGCTGCTTGCGCCCTCGGCCGCACGCGACCAGACCCTTGAGACCCCGATGGTTGATCCCGAGTCGGACGCGCCCCTGCGAATCGCCGTCGTCGGGCTGGTGCACCAGCACGCCGAGGGCCTGTTGTGGAACGCCGCGCGGCGCGACGACCTGGAGTTGGTTGGCGTGGTCGAGCCCGATCGCGAGCTCTTCTCGCGCCTGGCGTCGAAGTACGGCTTGGGCGACGAGCTCCGCTTCGACGACACGGCGACGATGCTCGACGCGGTGCAGCCGGAGGCGGTGAGCGTGATGACTTCCATCGCCGACCACTTGCCGGTGATCGAGGTCTGCGCGCCGCGCGGGGTCCACGCCCTGGTCGAGAAGCCGCTGGCCTTCGACGCCGCAGCTGCCGCGCGCATGGCGGAGCTGGCGACCGAGCACGGGGTTCAGGTGCTCACCAACTTCGAAACGAGCTGGTATCCGTCGCTGCGAACGGCGGCGGCACTGGTACGCGACGGCAGCTTCGCACCGCTCCGGCGCATGGTCTTCCGACACGGCCACCGCGGTCCGCGCGAGATCGGCTGCTACGAGGAGTTCCTGGCCTGGCTCTGCGACCCCGAGCAGAACGGCGGGGGTGCGTTGGTCGACTTCGGCTGCTACGGCGCGGCGCTGGCCACGTGGCTGATGGATGGGGAGAGGCCCCTGTCCGTGACCGCCACGGCGTCCACGCTCAAGCCCGAGATCTATCCGGACGTCGACGACGACGCGACGATCGTGCTGCGCTACCCGACGGCCACCGCGGTGATCGGCGCCTCCTGGGCCTGGACCCACGACAACAAGGAGATGGACCTGCACTCGGAGACGGGCTCGCTCCACGCCGGCAAGTGGAACAGCCTCGCGCGGCGCGCGCCCGACGGCGAGCTGGAGCAGGTCACGCCCACGCCCCTGCCCGCCGCCTGGGCCGACGAGTGGACCTACCTGCGCCACGTGGTGCGGGGTGAGTGCGAGGTCGATCCCCTGTCGAGCATCGACCTCAACGTGATCGTGGCCGAGATCCTGGACGAGGCGCGGCGGCAGGTCGCGTCGGGCCGCTAGCGCCGGGCGCTTCGCCAACCGGGGTGGCCGCCGCTGCGAGGCGGTGCCAGGGGCGCGGCGCGTGGGTCGCGTCGGACATTCGTTGGCCGGCCCCGAGAGCGGAGGGCGACACAGTTGAACCGCGTCGCTGCCGGATCGCGACGGTGTAGCCATCGCATTGGGCGTGTTTCCCCACATTCCATTCGCGCGGCACCGGAGCGCGGGAACTCCGTTGCGAACACCATGCAGAACCAGCCCCTCGATGCCACCGACCTGACCTGGCTCACCGGCCTGGCCCAGGCGCTCCTGGGGGATGCCCACGCGGCCGATGATCTGGTCCAGGAGACCCTCGTCGCCGCTCTCCAGCGACCCGGCCCCGTCGGGATTCCGCGCCGGCCGTGGCTGCGCGCGGTTGCCCGGCACTTGGCAGCGCGCCGCTTCCGCGGGGAGGCGCGTCGCGCCGAGCGCGAGCGCGCCGTCGCTCGCGAGGAGGCACTACCCGGCTCGTCCGAGTTGGTGGAGCAGGCCGAGATCGCGGAGCAGGTCGTGGCGGCAACGCGAGCCCTGCCGGAGCCCTTCCGCAGGACGATCCTGCTGCGCTTCCTCGAGGGCCTCGAACCGGAGGAGATCGCGCGACGGGAAGGCAAGCCGGCGGACACGGTCCGCTGGCGCGTGCGGCGCGGCCTCGAGCTGCTGCGTGCGGAGCTGGTCAGCCGCCACGACCGCGAGTGGCGGGCGTGGTGTGCCCTGCTGGTTCCCCTGGCCCGACCGCGCGCTGGGCTCGGCCTCGGCGCGAGCACGGCACTCGTCCACTCCCTCGCAACTTGGACTGTGATGAAGCTGACGACCACGCTCCTCGCCGCCGTTCTGGCCTTGACCGCGCTGTGGCTGGCCCTGCCACCGCAGGAGACGACCGCGCACGACCACAAGACGGGGCCGGCCCTGGCCCTGGACGGTCAGCCCGCCGCTCCGGCCGAGTCGGTCGACCTGACCACCGTGGACCCCGCGACGTCGCGTGTGGTCGTGGAGGCCCGAACACTGCCCGTGGCACAGGTGGCTAACGCAGGCCTCACGGGTGCGATCGTCGATGAAGGCGGCAACGGGGTCGCCGGCGCAACGGTCTTGCTAGTGCCCGCACCGGCGGCAGCAGGGGTCGCATCGGGTCACGGCGGCCCCGCGTTCGTGGCGAGCACGACCAGCACCGAGGCGGGTGTCTTTCGGTTCGAGCGCAAGGACTACGAGCTCGCAGCCGTGGACCGGGACCTCGAGCTCGGGGTCATCGCGAACGGTTACCTGAACCGTCGCCTTCAGGGTGTGCTCGAGTCCTGGCCGGAGACGGGCTTGACCGTCGTCCTCTCCGGTGGCGACCGCTTGGTCGGTCGAGTCGTCGACGAGGACGGGTTCGCGGTCCCGCAACTTCAAGTGCTCGCCCATCCGGTCGGCGCCGGCGTCGGGCACGTGAGTCCGAGTCGGGTCGTGGCGAGGGCCCTGCGGGCCAGGATCGGCGGTGGGTCCGCGGAGTACCAGGACTGCATCGGTGTCACCGACGCTCGCGGTGAGTTGCAGCTCAGCGGGCTGTCCGATGGCGATCTGGAGCTGCGATCCCTCGATCCCGGCTGGTCGATCGTCGGCCCCGCGCGGGTGCGGGCCGACGGGCGCTTCGTCGAGTGGACGGCTGCCGAACGGCTCGGGGTAGCGCTGGAGGTCTTCGACCGGCGCGACGGAAAGCCCGTCGAATCGGCTTCAGCGACCTTCCGGGTCGAGCTGACCTTCCTCGACGGTGAGGTCGTCGACTACGGCCAGTGGGTCGGCGGCGGCGCGGGCGGCGCGAGCTTCGCGCTCGACCCCGCGATGCTCCCGCCCATGGCCGGCCGCACGATTGCCCGCGCCGGGTTCTACGGCACGGTGAAGGCCGGCTCGGCGGAGGTCCCTTGGGCCGCGGAGCCACTTCAATCCGCAACCGGAGCGCGGGGCGTGGCCACGGTCAGGCTCGAACTCGATCCGTCCCTCGCCTTCGACGAGCCAGAAGGTGCCGACAGCGAAGATTGGGTCCCAGCTCCTGCCACCGCGACGCTCGACCTCGACGTGCGCACCGAGGAGGGCACCCCGTTCAGCCGCCGCCTGTCGGTGGATTGGCGCTCCACGCCGCCGGGGGCCTTGGCCCAGGAAGGCGATGCGAGCCCGGCCCATCTGGCCCCTGGACGCTACGCGCTGGACGTGGTGGCGGGAGAAGTGGAGCTGACGATCCGCGAGTTCGGAGCGTCCGGCAGCCTGCCCCCATGGACCGCAACGGTGAGTTGCCACGCGGGGCAAGCCACCCCAGTCTTCGTGACCCTTGCCAGCGGCGCGCGCGTGAGCCTTGCACGCCCGAAGGAGTGGAGCGGCGAATGGTTCGTCCACGCGTCCTGGCGGCCGCCGGGCGAAGCCGATTGGCGCGGAAGCTGGAACTACAGCACGACCTCACAAACCCTCGAGCTGGCCGCGCTCCGCCCGGCCGAGTGGCGCTTCGAGCTGAGCGACGGCCAGACCCGGGACCCGGCCGCGGTGGTTCGCACGATCGAACTCGCGGACGGAGACAGCCGGACCCTGGAATAGCGCCCACCGGCGTCGACCCTGGTGGAGCTGCCGGCGCGGCGAGAATCGGCCCGCGCCTACTGGGCGGGCTTGGCCGGCTCGCCCGCCGCTTCGAGGGACGAGAGCAACGTGGCCAGGTCGACCTGCTCGGGGTCGAAGGCCACCCAGAACTCCTTGCGGCCCGGGAGGACGTCGATGTCACCAACTCCCGCGAGGGGTTCCAGAGCGCCACGCACGGTGGCAGCACAACCGCCTCACGGGACCTTGTCGAGCACCAGGCCGGCGGTGACCTCGCCGGCGGCGACCTCGAGCGAGGGGGTACTGGGCGGGGCCTCGGTACGGCAGGCCGCCAGGCCGAGGCCCAGGGCGACGATCAGAGCTGTGGTTCGCATGGGTTCGCTTCGAGTCGGGGGGACAGGCTTCATTAGACAGATCCCCGGCGGATCCATGTGTTAGCCGGCCCCGGGCAGGCTCCGGCCCCGGGAAAGGGTTCAGTGCCGTGGGCCGTCGGTGGCTCGAGGACCGATGCGGCAGCCCGAGCACGAAGTCGAGTTGCCCGCACCAGGCCATTCCCCGCGACGAGCCCCTCCCACGCGTCGAGGACTCGGACGCCCGGATCGAGCGAGTGACCCAGCGCTCGCCACCTCGATCAGGGGCAGCGATCGAAGACACGTTACCGAGAAGAAGGGTCTGGCCCGCTCGCTCAGAACCCCAACAGCAGGTCGTCGCCGTTGGTGAAAGCCACCGATCCGTCCAGGGTCGAGACCACCGCGGCTTGGGCCGAGACCACCACGCCGGCGAGGGCCGAAGTGGCGGGGAGCAGGAAGCCCGGCCCGACGGATTGGCCTTGGCCGGCGAGTTGGACCAAGCCGCTGGCGAAGGAACTGGCAGGGTCGAGGATCAGCGCCAGCCCGAAGAGCGGGGCAAAGCTCTCGTCGTAGGCGGCTTGATCAGAGACGAACCACAGGGCCGTGTTGCCCGCTCGTCCTTGAAGTTCCAACGAGCGCGCGGATCCGGGGCCACCCACACCGCCCCAGGCGAGGGTCGGACGGGGCACCACGACGTCGACCTCCCCCACTAGAGGCCCAGCCGTCGAGATGCTCGAGACGAGCGTCACCACTCCATTGCCACCCGCAACGACTGCGTTCCCCTGGCCCTGGGCCTGGAGCCAGTCGTTGGACCCGCTCACGATCCAGTCGGAGGGGGCACCGCGCACCTCCACCGACCCACCAAAGGTCTGCACGCCGGCCCCGCCGACCCCGAGGCCGAAGGGACCGTTGGTTCCGTCGCCACCCCGGATCCTGCAGCGCGCCACGACGACATCGGCGCCTTGGGTCGAAAGACCCGCACCGCCACTGCCCGAGGTGAGGTCGAAGGGCGTGCCCCTGCCACCCAAGAGGTTGCAGTCAACGAACTGTGCGCGGCTCGCCGGAGCCCCGGTCGTGCTCCATACGAAGGCACCAGGAGTGCCGGCATAGGGCTGGAACGTCAGGCTCGAGTCGAAGTCGCAGCCGCGCACGAACAACTCGCCCACGTCCCTGGCCTCCAGCCCTGCGGATGTCGTGCAGTTCTCCACTTGGCTGCGCCCGGGGATCCCGGACAGGTAGAGGCTGACCGCGTCGAGTTGGGCGAGCCGGATCTCACCCGCACCGAGTACCTGCAGGTACTCGAAGCGCGGATGTTCGACGATCTTCGGGTCACCCAACAAAGTCAGGGACTTGTCGACGGCCACCGATCCGTAGTCGCCCGGCGCGATCAACAGGACATCGCCCTCTGCGACCGAAGACACCGCCTGGGCGACGCTCGAGAAGTCGGCGGGTCCGTCGTCGTCCACGGTCCAGGTCGCCTGAGCCGTCGCGATCGAAGCCGTCGCGATCGACGCCCAGAGCGACAGAAGGAGCGCGATGGATGCGCTCGGGAGTGTGAGGGCGAGGTGGCGACGGGGGTAGATCATGACTGGAGGGCAAGCTGTAGGGCGCCAGGTAAGCATCGGTCCACGGGCCCAGCCTGGTGTCCTGGATCAGAAATTCGGCGTCACTTCCCGGGCTCCGATCGCCGCTGGCGTCGCCAGCGCCTCCTCCGAGTATCACAGCGGATACGCGTCGTCGGCGCGCCTAGCCTGCATCGATCGGACCTCCGGACAGTGACGCCGAATTTCTGATCCAGGACACTAGCCTGCTACGGTCGCAAGGATCCGCGGCCAGTGTGTCCAACGCGTCCGCTGGCGGTGCCTCGTGGACCGGGCGCCCCCTCGGCGGGGCTTCACTCCGCCCTGAGGACGGCTCGGACCGCAAGCTACGGTCAGCGGGCGAGAGGCGGCCACAGGCCGCCGTTTGGGCGTGCTGGGCGCGAATCCTGGTGATGGGCGCGGGCTTGGCCGGATCCTGGCGAGCAGGGCTTGAAGATGGCCGGCAGCCCAGGCCATCCCTCGAGCAGACCAGCCGCTGCCCGAGAACACCCGTGCAAGCCTTCGTCGAGCGGCGGAGACTGGGGACATGAGCGACCGATCGATCGAAGGAGGCTGCCTGTGCGGGGCGGTGAGGTACCGCTTGACCGGCGAGGTACAGGGTTTCCAGTACTGTCACTGTTCGCGTTGCCGGCGATTCACCGGCAGTGCCCATGCGGCCAACCTGTTCGTGAAGCCGGACAAGCTCGAATGGATGGCGGGCGAGGATCTGGTCGGCACTTGGGTGCTCGAGGCGGACCCCCAGTTTCCCACGGCGTTCTGCAAACGCTGCGGGTCATCCATGCCGAGCATGTCTGCCACGGGCCGCTATTGGGTCGTCCCCGCAGGCGGGGTCGATGGGGACCCGGGCGCCCGCCCGGCGCGCAGCATCTTCTGGGACAGCCGCGCGCCGTGGTACGAGCACGTGAGTGACCTTCCCCGACACGGCGAGTGGCCGGATGCGAAGTGACTCCAAGGTGCCTCGTGTCCCATCCATCTGGTCGCAGGGACTCGCGCTGGGCCTGGTTGCCTCGGCTGCGATGGCCTGTCGGAGTGGCTCCAACGAGGTGAAGAGCGGCAAACCGACCGAAGTGGTCGTGCTCGGGATGATCCACAGCGGGCACCTCGAGAGTGAGCTCTACGGTCTGGAGCAGCTCGAGGCGATCCTGCGCGCTGCGCGGCCGGACCTGGTGCTGACCGAGATCCCCCCGGACCGCTTCGAGGCCGCCGCCGCGGAATTCGCAGCCACGGGCACCATCACCGAGCCCCGCGTTCGGGCGTTCCCCGAGTACGTCGACGTGCTGTTCCCCCTGCAGGCCGAGCTGGGCTTCGAGATAGTGCCCTGCGCGGCCTGGACACGGGAGATGGCCGATGACCGGCGTGCAAAGCTGAGCGAACTCGAAGTGACGCAGCCCCGCGAGACCGCCGAGACGGACGCGGGGTTCGCCTCGATCGAAGCCGAACACCAGGCGGCGGGGATGCTCGACGACCCGCGCACCATCCACACCGACGGTTACGACGAGATCGTCAAGATCGGAACCGGCCCCTACGACCGACACTTCAACGACGCCCTGGGCCTGGGTGGTTGGAGCAACATCAACGACGCCCACTGGGCCCTGTGCGCCGCGGCCCTCGACCGTGTGCGAGGCCGGGGCATGCGGGTGGCGATCACCTTCGGCGCCTGGCACAAGGGCCGCCTGCGCGCCGCCCTCGCCGAGCGCACGGATTGCGTCGAGTTGGATGCGAATGCGATCGTTCGGGAAGCCCTCGGGCCGGGCCGCTGAGTGGGCCAGTGAATGGTCCGGTGAATGAGCCGGCCGCGGATGGAGCGGCACGGCCAGAAGGGTCGCCGGCCCGGCGCCAAGGGATCTCCCCGATGTTCGGCATGCCGGGTGATCCGGACTTTGGGCCCGAGCAGACCCCATGAATCGGCCGAGTCGTCGCGAAGGTATCCCGCCGGAGACGTCGTATCGCGGGATCAAGCCGGCGCATCGACAACGCGCGCGCCGTCCGAGTCCAGGTCGACCACGACCGGCCTGTGCTCGAGGCTGAGGCCCCGTCCGCACAGGGACGCGTTGACCGACAGTCGACCGTGCCGGCAGTCCGTGCCGTGGCTCTCGTGGATGTGCCCGAACAGGTGCAAACGCGGCGCGATGCGCGGCAGCGCCGCCGCCAGGCTCTCGCAGCCGACCCGCTCGCCGCGGCGAGTCAGATCCAGGGTCCCCAGGGGCGGTGTATGGGTGATCAGCACGTCCACCCCCGTCGGCGCACCGGCCCAGACCCGCTCCAGCGCTTCGCCGCGGGGCAGGTTGAAGGCCCAGTCGTGGAACCAAGGCTGCCAGGGCGAGCCCCACAAGCTCACGCCCTCCAGGTCGACGCCACTGTCCTCGAGGTAGTGGACGTCGCCCAGGATCTCGCGGGCCAGGGTCCGCTGCTCCTGGAACAGGAAGTCGTGGTTGCCCGCGACGACGAGCTTGTGGCGATGGGGCTGACCGCGGAGGAAAGCCGCGAACGCTGCCACTTCGTCGATCGTCCCACGGCGCGTGAAGTCGCCGGCATGGATCAACACATCTCCCGCCGGCAGCTCGAGCCGGTCGTGGCTGCCGTGGGTATCGCTGAGACAGACGAAGCGCATGGCTCATGGAGGACGGTACCGACCCAGGGGCTCGGAGGTTTCACCGGAATTGCCTGCAACCATCGAGGAGGCCGACCGTCCATGGGGTACCGAAGCCAATGGTCGTCGACGCTCGTGTCCGGTTCTGGGATGATCCAGCGCAAACGAGCCCCCCGCACGAACCAGTCAGAAGAGTGCTGTCCGAACGGACGGCTCCCACGCTCCACCTCGATCCCCTGAATTCTCCCTGAAGACGAACACGATGCGCCGCCTACCGATGATTCTCACCGTGGCCCTCGTGTTCGTGGCGGGCACGACGGTGATGCTGCTCGAGCGGTCGGGAGGTAAGGCCGTGGCCGCTGCGGTCGGAGGATCACCGTCAACTGCCGAGACCCGGGCGGAACAGCACTCGTTGCTTGCCTCGAAGCCGAGTCGCAAGCTGGCCACGATTCCAGCCGGGCGGGAAGGCCGATCGCAAGCGACTTCGGCTGCGACCCCGCCGGAGCACGGAGCCCTCGCTCGCGCGGAGGCGGCGATCGCAGCCATCGCGACCTTGGGAGCGGAGCTGGGGACAGAGCTGGACCTGGTGCGCCCGGATCCGGACCCGGCGGTGCTCGCGGCCCTGCGAGAACTCGTCCTCGAAGGCGGATTGCAGGTCCAGCAACTCGAGGCCGCAGCGGCGTCGCTGGAGCGGGGCGATCCGAGTCGAGTGGCCCTGGTTCTCGCGAGCGGCTGGGCCGGCAGTCAGGGCCCGCAATCCGACGGCTGGCTCGCCGGCCTGGCGACCGACCGGCGAGACACGTCGATCGGCGCCGAGCAAGAGTCCCTGGCAGCGATCAAGGCGCTCGACCAGGCGGGTCGCGAATCGGCGCTTGCAGGCACTGCTCGGAGCTTGCTGGACGAGGCCTACGCCGGCGCGGATGAGGGCTTTCCGGGCCTGACACGAATTCGCACCTGGTTCGCCTTGGCGGCAATGGACTCGTTCGATGGCGACCCGGAGGAGCTGTCCCGCTGGCTGATCGACGCCAAGGACGAGCACCGAGTCGCTTGCGAGCTCTGGGCCCTGGCCGCGCGTACTGCGCCGGAGCCCTACGCCGACCTCGCCATCGATGGTGCCCTGGCCGGCAACGCGGAGGCCCGCGCCGGGATCGAGACCCTGATCGCTCCGCAGTACACGGATCGCTTGGCGGGGCTGCTGGATCGCATCGACTCCGACGAGGCAGCGCCCTGGATCGCCCGTTCGGCCGCGCGCGGCCTCGTGGCCAGTGCATCGCCAGCGGCCCGTGAGAGGCTCGCGGTCGCCCTGAAGGACGCCGGTGACAACGAGCGCGACCTGCTGCTCGAGGCACTGCATACCTGGCGGGAGCCAACCTCGCCCGAGGACGTCTACGCCTCCCAACTCGAGTTGGCCGGCAAGCTAGGCGGCGACGAGCAAGCTCGCGAGCGGATCCTCGGAGACCTCGACCGCCGCTTCGAGCTGTGGATGGTCCGTAGAAACTCGCCGGCCGAGGCCCGCTTGCGCGCGGCCCTCGACCGGATCGAGTCGCGGGTCGCAGGCGATCCCGACGCAGCCCGTCGAGTGGCCAACTGGATCGCCGCGCTGGGCGACGGACCGACCACGGCTGGCCAGCCTGGCAAGGACGGGTGAGCGACGATCGGGCCTTCCGAACGCCGCCCACCCGCCACCGCGGTCCCTACCGGTCAGCTACCCAGTACCTGCCCGCCGTTGACCGAGCCCCGAGAGTGCCCACTCGGACCTGACCAACTGAAGTCCTCGTAGGCCGAGCCGCTACCGATCAGTTGGAGCGCCTGACCATCCGGCGTGCCGCTGGTCTCCGAGACGCCGATGTCGGTCGAAGTCATCCCGCTCGCCGGGCCCGACGTCGCCACCAGCGTGCCCTCGTAGCTGAGGAACTGCGTCACGGTTCCATCCGGCGCCACAAGGGCGACTCCGTCCGGAGCACCGTTCTGCAAGCCCGAGATCGCGATCCAACGGGTCCCGAACCCGCCCTGCTGGTTGGTCAGGGTCCCCGTTGCATTGACGGTCTTGTAGGACCCGCCACCGTTTCCGTTGTAGGCCACCACCGTCCAACCCGACAGATCGAGGCCGGCCGTGCCGGCCAACTCGACGCCCTCATTGGCGTCCGTCCCCGAGTCGTCGTAGTGCAGCTCGTTGATCCAAAGGGCTGCCGCCGGCGGCGCGCTGGGCGTCGCGCTCTCCGTCGAGCTCGCCCCACTCTCGTTGCCCACCAGGTCCGCGGCGGTCACTCGGTACCAGTAGGTGGTGCCGTTGCTGACCGTGGCGTCGGAGTAGGCGCTGGATCCCTGGGGGGCGACGTTCAGCGCGCTGAATGGGCCTCCCGCGGAGGTACTGCGATAGATCAGATAGCCATCGAGATCACCCTCGCCGTTGTCCGACCAGTCCAGGTCCACCACGCCATTGCCCGCACTCGCCACCAGCCCGCTGGGGGCGGCCGGGGGAGTCGTGTCCGGCGGAGGACCGCCCCCACCCGAGAAACTCTGGGCTCCGTTCGGCTGACCCGGCGTCGCCGGCGCGGCCGCTTCCCAGGTGAACGACCCGTAGCCGCCTCCCGTGCCGCCCAACTGCAGCGACCAGCCCACCGGCGTGCTGGTTGTCTCGGCTACGCCAATGTCCGTGCTGTTGACTCCCGATGCGGCACCGTTGGTCCCCGCGAAGCTGCCTTCGTAGCTGAGGAACTGCACCAGGGCGCCAGCGTCGTCGACGAGCGCCACGCCGTCGGGCGCGCCGTTCTGCAGCCCGCTGATCGCGAACCAAGCCGTGCCCAGTCCGCCCTCCTGGTCCGCCAGGGTCCCGAACAGGCTCGTCGTT
Source organism: Engelhardtia mirabilis (assembly GCA_007751255.1). Taxonomy (GTDB): domain Bacteria; phylum Planctomycetota; class UBA1135; order UBA1135; genus Engelhardtia; species Engelhardtia mirabilis. The sequence goes on along the minus strand of CP036296.1, from coordinate 502,875 downwards.
CCGTAGGACGCACCTCCATTGCCGTTGTAGGCGACGATGCTCCAGCCGCTCAGGTCGAGCCCGGCCGTGCCGGCGACCTCGACGCCTTCATTCACATCGCTGCTCGTGTTGTCGTAGTGCAGCTCATTGATCCACGCGATCGCGCTTCCGCCGCCGACACCGCCGCCACCGCAGGTCCCGCTGAAGATGCAATCCACCCACTCCGGATGGTCGATGAAGGGGTTGCGGTTGCCCTGGAAACCGTAGACAGCGTCGTTGCGAGCCATCTCGACCGCGTCCACCGGATCCGCTGCGTGCCAGGCCAGCAGGGTCGACAGAAGGCCCATGTAGGCCACACTCTCATTCGATCCGGTGTTCGAGGCCGCGATCAGCGACTCGTTGTCCGTCAGGATCAGGTCGGGCTCTGCCACGCCGGTAATGCCGTGGATCCCGCCTTCGTAGCGCACATCCAGGTACATCAGCGCGCGAGCCACGTCGCCCCGACGATCGCGCCAGGTCTGCCACTCACCGGTCGTGCCCGAGCCAGCGGTCCAGTTCGAGTTGCCCGGGAAGACCCCGGTGCCACCGCCCTTGCCGTTGTTGAGCTCGGTCGGCTTCTCGCTAGCTGATGCGGAGGAGTCCCGGTAGGGCTTGTTCGAGCGCGAGCTGTTGTAGCTCGAGTCGGCGATGAAGAGGTGGTGGCAGTCGGTGTAGGGGTAGTTGGTGGAGCCGTCGTTGGGGAAGCCGTAGGACTTGGGCCAGGAGTGCTCGCGGTTGTAGAAGCTGTTGCCGCCACCGAACTTGGCATAGCTCGCGTTCTTGTAGACATCCAAGACGCGCGAGGCGTTGTTCGGATCCTCGTCTGCGACCTCGATGATGTTCCAGGTGTCCGTGCTGGACGAGGTGTACGGGAACCTCTGGTGGTCGTCGATGACTTCGTGCAACGACGCTCGCAGGGTCTGAGTCGTGGTCGAGTCGACCGGATCGTAGTAGCCGGGGGGAGCTTGGGCCGCCGCGGAAGCGGACACGAGCAGGAGGGGGAGCAGCAGGTTTGTGAGCTTCATGGATCGTGTGGGGGCCCGGCCAAGTGCGGCCGTGGACACAGTGAGTCATCGGAGGCGCCTGGTTCCAAGAAGTTCGCGTTCCGCAGTTGCCGGTGAGAGACCGCACTTGATCGAATCTCCATCGAGTACTGAGGCTCGATTGACCCCGCACCTCGATGGCCGAATGGCCTCGCCATCCAGCGGTCGGACCTTCGTCGCCCACGCGTTCCGCGGATCGCGGAGTTCCGTCGAGCGAAACTCCATCCAAGGAGACGCTTCGGCCAGCCCGCTCGGGCTGCTCCACTCAGCTCAGCGCCCCCGGACCGCACCCTCCCAACCGAGCCATCCCGATCATGTTCGAATCGATCGCCGCCTGTGCCCTCGTCGCCGCGCTGTTCTCAGGTAGCTCCGGATCCTGGCTCGAGACACGCCCTATCGCCCCTCCAGCCGCGTCGCAAGTCGAGACGGCAAGTACGAAAGTCCTGCATTGCGGCGGCCTGTTGGCCGTGCCGGGCCAGGAGCCTCTGCGTCGGATGACGGTCGTGGTGCGCGGCGACCGCATCGTCGACGTGCGCGAGGGCTACGTGACCGAGATCGATGGGGCCGCCACCCCGGTCGACGTGATCGACCTGCGCGACGCCTTCGTGCTACCTGGCCTGATCGATTGCCACACGCACCTCACCGGGCAATCGGTGCCCGTCCAGGAACGCATTCGTCGGACCCTGCAGGAGACCGAGGCCCACGCGGCCATCGACGGTGTCGTCTACGCCGAACGCACGCTGATGGCCGGCTTCACGACCGTTCGCAACGTGGGCTCCCAGGGCTCGACCGGTCTGGCCCTGCGCGATCGAATCGCCTCGGGCATGATTCCAGGCCCTCGGATGCTGGTCTCGGGTCCCTCGGTCACCGTCACCGGCGGCCACGGGGATTGGACCAACTCCATCTCTCCCGTCCTGCGCCCCGAGCGCGGCCCGGAGACGATGACCGCCGATGGACCGGACGAGGTTCGCAAGGCCGTGCGAGCACGGGTCCGCGAGGGTGTCGACCTGATCAAGATCACGGCCACCGGCGGGGTGCTTTCGATGACCGCGGCCGGGGTCGACCAGCAGTTCTTCCAGGACGAGCTGGACGCCATCGTCGAAGCGGCGAACCGCATGGGTCGCAAGGTCGCAGCCCATGCCCACGGCGCCGACGGCATCAAGTCAGCGCTCCGTGCGGGCGTCTCGTCGATCGAGCACGGCACCTACCTGGACGACGAGGCCATCGCGCTGTTCGTCGAGACCGGCGCCTACCTGGTGCCCACGATTCACGCCGGCAAGTACGTGGTCGAGAAGGCGCAGGTCGACGGCTACTACCCGCCGGAGATCCGCTCCAAGGCTGCTGCCGTCGGACCGCTGATGCAGGCCGCCCTGGGCCGCGCCTACCGCGGAGGAGTCAAGCTGGCCTTCGGCACCGACGTCGGGGTCGGCGCCCACGGAACCAACGCCCTCGAGTTCGTGTACATGCACGAGGCGGGAGTCACCCCGGCCGACTGCCTGGTCAGCGCCACGGTCAACGCGGCGGACCTGTGCGGCATCGGCGATCAAGTCGGCACGCTCGAGCCCGGCAAGTTGGCCGACATCATCGCGGTCCGCGCCAACCCACTGCAGGACCTCACCGCCCTCCAGGACGTGCCCTTCGTGATGAAGGCGGGAACGGTCTACAAGGGCGAATTCTAGGCTGGCCGGGGCGCGGGCCAGCGATCCGGGTCCGGCTCGAAGCTCCGCGGGCAACGGAACGGGCGCAGGCCTGCCGCTCGTCCGAGGCCGAGTACCGACGTGCCCTCCTACCAAACACTGCCACGAGGACCCCGACCCCCCGCGCCGCCCGGAGGCGCGGGGGCACGTCACATCGCGCTCCTGGTCTGCGCGGGCCTGGCATCGGTCGCCGTGATCGCCGCGGGTAGCGAGGTCAGCCACCACCTGGATCAGCTCGAAACCTGGATCGCCGGCCTCGGAGCGACTGGACCGGCTCTGTTCGTCCTGCTCTTCGTGGTCGGCTCGACCCTGCTGGTGCCGGAGTCGGTGCTGTGCCTCGTGGGCGGCGCGCTGTTCGGGGTCGGCGAGGGCTTCGCGGCGGCGCTCACGGGCTCGTTGCTCGCCAACACGCTGCAGTACTTCCTGGCGCGCCACCTGCTGCAGGGCCCGATCGAGCGCCTCGTCCTGGCGCGCCCCAAGGCAGCCGCCATCCGGCGCGCCCTCGGCCACGACGAGCTCCGACTCCAGGTCCTGCTCCGGCTGGCCCCCTTGAACCCGGCGCTCGTGAGCTACCTGCTGGGCGCCGCCGGAGTGGCCATCCGAGGCTTCATCGTCGCTTGCCTGGCCCTGATCCCCCACCTGGCCCTCGAGCTGTGGCTCGGCGCTGCCGGAGTTCGGCTGGCGCGCATGGCCGGCGGCGGGAGCGCGGGCCGCACACGCGATCTGCTCGTGGCGCTCGGGGCACTGGCCGCGATCGCTGCCGTGGTGGTCTTCTCGAGAATCGCCCGCCGGGCCGTACAACGGGCGCTGGACGACGCCGGTCCGCCGCCGACCCCATGAGTCCCCAACTCATCAGCGCCACCCTGTTCGGACTCCACTGGGCGTTCGTGGCCGCGCTGATCGTGCGCGTGATCATGCTGCGACGACCCGCGGGCACCTCCATGGCCTGGATCGCGGTGATCGCCAGCGCGCCCTTCGCCGGAGCCGTGTTCTACCTACTGGTGGGCGAGCGTCGTCTCGGGCGCGCGCGCGGCCGGCGGATCGCAGCCGACCTGCCGGCGATCGGAGCCTGGCTCGACCAACTCGCCGGGCGCCATACCGTCCTGCGCGCGGCCGTACCGGCACACCTCGATCCGATCCGGCGCCAGGCCCAAGCGATCCTGCGCTTCCCTGCCCAGGCCGGCAACCACATGGAACTGATCGACGACTTCCAGGCCGTCTTCGACGCCCTGGTGGCCGACATCGACGCAGCTCGCCACCACTGCCACCTGTGCTTCTACATCTGGCACGAGGGCGGTCGCACCGCGGACGTGGTCGAAGCCCTGGTGCGCGCCGCCGAGCGGGGGGTGCAGTGCCGCGCCCTGGCGGACGGTGTCGGCAGCGAGGCGTTTCTCGTCTCGGCCTCGGCGCGGCGCCTGCGCGCGGCGGGCGTCGACCTGCGCGCGGCCCTTCCGACCGGACCCCTGCGCTCTTTCTTCGTCCGCCGCGACCTCCGCAACCACCGCAAGATCGTCGTGATCGACGACGCCATCGCCTACACGGGCAGCCAGAACCTGGTCGACCCACGCTTCTTCCGGCAGGACGCCGGCGTAGGGGAATGGGTCGATGCGATCGCGCGCGTGACCGGGCCGGCGGCGGCGGCCATGGACGGGGTCTTCGCCCTGGACTGGTCCGTGGAGACCGAGCGCCCCCTGGAGGCGCCGAGCCTGGAGGACTCCAACCCGCCGGACGAGGGGACCGATAGCCTCACCGTGCAGGTAATCCCCACCGGCCCCGGTCTGCGCCCCGAAGCCCTGCACCAGTTGCTGCTGTCGGCGATCTACGCCGCGCAACGCGAGCTGGTCATGACCACGCCCTACTTCGTTCCCGACGAAGCGGTCTTGACCGCGCTCCTGACCGCGGCCCAGCGCGGGCTGGAGGTCACGCTGATCGTCCCGGCCCGGAACGACTCCGTCTTGGTGCGCTACGCGAGCGTGGCCCAATTCGGCGAGCTGATGGCGTCCGGCGTGCGCATCGCCCTGTTCGAAGGTGGGCTGCTGCACACCAAGAGCGTCACCGTCGACGGTGCCTTCAGCATCTTCGGGTCGGTCAACCTCGACATGCGGAGTCTGTGGCTCAACTTCGAGATCTCCCTGTTCGTCTACGACGAGGGCTTCACGCGCAAGCTGTCAGCGCTACAGCAGCGGTACCTGGCCCAGTCCGAACTACTCGATCCCGAGACCTGGCGCGAGCGGGGCGCCGTGCGGCGCTTCACCGAGAACGCCGCGCGGCTCGTCGGACCGCTGCTCTGAGCGGCGGCCGCCCGTCCTGGCGCCCCGGATCATCGGCGCGGCAACCGCGGGCCACAACGCGGTCGAAGGTCGCGCCGCAGCACGGAATCCCGCCGCCAGCGGCGGTCTGGTGCCCACGACTCCCTGAGTCGGACCGGGCGGCTGCGCGCACCCGTGACCGGCCGAGGGCGGGGCGGTTCCGGATTCTCGGGGATCGGCCCGTCGACAACTCCCGGTGTGGTGTGAGACACCCTGGCAATGATCCACCAGGTGCTCGCGGCGGTCGGAGGGCTGGCACTGTTCCTCCTGGGCCTGTTGGTGCTCACCGAGGGGCTGCGCCAGTTCGCCGGTGACGCGCTGCACCGGGCGCTGTTCCGCTTCACGAAGAGCCCGACCAGCGGCGCCGTGACGGGAGCGCTGGTCACCGCGGTGCTCCAGTCGTCGAGCGTCACCACCGTCGCAACGGTGGGCCTGGTGAGCGCCGGCGCCCTCGCCTTCCCACAGGCGCTCGGGATCCTGTTCGGCGCCAACGTCGGCACGACGCTCACCAGTTGGATGGTGGCCCTGCTCGGATTCGAGCTGGACATCGAGCAGATCGTGCAGCCGCTCCTGATGCTAGGCGTGCTGCTGCGCCTGTTCGGGCGGGGGCACTGGGCCCACATGGGCTGGGCCCTGGCGGGCTTTGCCCTGATCTTCATGGGTCTCGACGCCATGCAAACGGGCATGGCGGGCTTCGAGGGACGGATCACGCCGGCGAACTTCCCTGACGACAGCTACCTGGGTCGAGCCCTGCTGGTCGGCATCGGCATCGTGCTGACCCTGGTGACTCAATCGTCGAGCGCGGGGATGGCCATGGCCCTGACAGCCCTCGACGGGGGCGCGATCAGCCTGGCCCAGGGAGCCGCGATGGTGATCGGGATGGACGTGGGCACCACCTCGACCACGGCGATCGCGACCATCGGCCGCTCGGCCGCCACGCGGCGCACGGGCTACTCCCACGTGGTCTACAACCTGATGACCGGCGTGGCCGCCTACTTCCTGCTGGAGCCCTACCTCTGGGCGATCGATCACCTGGTGCCCGGCGGCGCGCTCGCCCACGGGCCGCTGGTCCTGGTCGGCTTCCACACGGCCTTCAACGCCTTGGGTCTGATCGTGGTGCTGCCCTTCACGCGCCAGTTCGCGCGCCTGATGAGTCGTCTGGTCCCCGAGTCGGACGCCAGCTCGGACCCCTCCGATCGGCTGGACCCGCGCCTGGCGCGCGAGTCGACGGTGGCGGCGATGACCCTGCTCGGTGTGGTGCGCGACCTCTCCGCGGATCTCTTCGAGGCACTCGCGCGAGCGCTCGACGGCAAGTCCAAGCCCCTGGTCGATCCCGATCGCCTGGAGCGCGTGGGGCGCGGCCTCACCGGGGCGCGTCACTTCGCCGACGAGATCGTGGGCGTCGAGATGAGCGCGGACGCCCAGCGCTACTTCCTGTCCTCGATGCACGTGATCGACCACCTGGACCGCCTGGCGGAGCGCTGCCTCGACCGCGAGCGGCTCGGCACGCTGCGCCAGGACGAGCGGCTGCGCGAGTTGTCGTCGGTCGAGGTGCGGGCCCTCCAGAGCTCGGCCAAGGCCATGCGCGCGGGCGACAAGGCGGCTGGCGAGCTGCAACTGGTCGATGCCCGCGATCAGATCCGCGCCGAGCGTCACCCCTACCGCGAGCGCATGCTGGCCACGATCCCCGACCCCGAAGTCGAGTTCGACCAGGTCATTCGCCGCCTCGACGCCCTGCGCTGGCTGCACCGCACGACCTACCACGCCTGGCGCATCACGCACCACCTGGCCGCCGCGGAACAGCCCGGCCAACCCGGTGTCGACCCAGGCTCCGAGGTCTCGCGTCCACCAGGGTCGGCGGAGAACACGGCCTGAGGACCGTTCGACCAGGCGGGGAGTGTCCGTTTCGACCCGGAGTCGTCGGGCAAGCTCGCAGCGGTAGCCAACCTCCCCGCTCGGCGATTGCACGATCCGGCGAGTGCGCCCTCTTGCGACCGCACCACGCACTGATGGCACCGCCCCACGGCCGTGCTTCGACACGCTTTCGTCCCACGGCGACCTGATCCAACGGCCGGCGTGGATCGGCATCACGCCGAGAACTCGCGATCCGTAGGGGTCGATAGCGCGCGGGCTCGACCTCGCAGCAGACCGCGCTCCCGGTGGGAACTCCGGCTGGCCCGACCACGCTGACCCTCGAGGTCGTCAACGTCTACACCGGCCGTACGGCCACCGCTCTGCTCGACGTCCTGGTCGTGGAGCCCGGTCCCTGACGCTCGGGTAGCCCCGTCGCCGACGGGCGCAGGATGGCGGTGCCCGGGTCTGCGGCCAGCGCCGCCCGGGGCCTGCTCGGTCGGAGAGTCACCGGCCTCGGCCCGATTCCGTGTCGGTCGGCGGGCGCAGTTCCGGCGTAGCACCCCGGAGGCTCGCGTGTGCGGGCCCGAGGAACGACCGGTCGACGGCTCAGGTGCCGCGCGCCGAGCACGGGATTGCAGGTCTGCACCGATGCGGACCAGGGGAACGGGACATGGCGGCAGTGGCGGTGATCGGCGGCGGGGCGGCGGGACTGGGTGCGGCGCGGACCCTGTTGCGAACGGGGGTCGAGGTCGTGTTGGTCGAGGCTGGTCGGCGCCTGGGCGGCAACTGCGTGGGGCTCGAGGTGCCCGGGGCGGACGGCGCGATCCACGCCGTCGACGTGGGCGTCTCGGACTTCAATCGCGTCACCTTCACCGAGTTCGCGCGCTTGATCGACGAGCTCGGCCTCGAGACCCGCCCGATCTGCGGGGACGCGCACTTCGCCGCGCCGACGGGCGAGAGCCTGTGGGCCTGTCAGGACGGCCGCTGGACCTTCCGCGAGGGCGCCGCGAGCCGGCCCGGACTGCTGGCGGAGATCGACCGCTTTCGCACCCGTGCCCTGGAGGTCTTGCACGACGAGCGCTTCGCCCGCTGCACCCTGGGCGGGTACCTGGACCACATCGGTGCCTCACCTGAGTTCCGAGACACGTACCTCTATCCGCGTGCGATGGGCAGCTTCCCCATGCCGAACCTCGCGCCGGCGAACTACCACGCGCGCAGCCTGGTGCGCTTCTGGAATATTCACGGAATCGTCTCCGACCGGCCCGGGGATCGGCGCTGCGTGGTCGGAGGCATGCACCGCTACGTGGAGGCGTACCGACGTTGGTTCGAGGGGGCAGGCGGCGAGCTGCGCCTCGGTACGCGCGTCGTCTCGGCGCGCCGGGGCGCGCGCCGGGTGAGCCTGCAGCTCGCCGATGACGAGGGTCGCTGCCACGGCCTGCGGGTCGATCAGGTGATCTTCGCCGGACATCCGAGCCAAGTGCTGCCCCTGCTCGAGGACGCGAGCGCCGCCGAGCGCTCGGTGCTGTCCGCCTTCATCGCCCAGCCGGCGCGGGTCGTGGTGCACCACGACGAGCAGCTCGTGGGCGACGACCCGAGCCTGTTCGGCGCCTACAACTACTTGGTGCCGCGCGGCGGCCTGCCGCGGGTGCGGCCGACGATCTCGTTCTTCCCCAACCGACTGGGTGGCCTGGCCGACGCGGTACCGGACACCTTCGTCACGATGAACCCCCACCGCGAGCCGCGGCCGGATCGGATCCTCGCCGAGCGGCATTTCCTGCATCCGATCGGGTGCCTCGCCAATGACCGCGCAGCGGCGCGGCTCGAGGCGCTCCAGGGCGGTTGGCGCACCTGGTTCGCCGGCGCCTGGGCACGCAGCCCCTTCGTGCACGAGTCGGCCTACACCAGCGGCATCGACGCGGCACGCGGGCTGTTGGCCGGCTCAGGGAGCTCGAGCGCCGTCACCCGAGGCCACGCAATGGCGTCGTGAGCGGCGGCGGTCGGTCGACTCGAATCGGCGCGGCGCGGTCGATCGGTGGCCCGCTCGGGGCTCACTGCGCCGCGCCGGCGAGGTCCTGCCGATAGAAGTCCGCGAGCAGTCCGTAGAGCTCGGGGTGCCTGTGGCGCAGGTCGCGGGGGCGCTCGAAGAAGCACTCGGTGCTCACGGCGAAGAACTCCGCCGGGTTGGTGGCGCCGTAGGGGTCGAGCAGGGTGCGGTGACCCTGGGCCACGTCATCGCGCAGCGCCTCGAGCTCGCGGGCGACGACGCGCTCCCACTCGGCGTGCACGCCGCGCACGGTGGGCGGGATGCCGTCGGCCCAGCCGTCGAGGCAGTCCAGGGCGTGGGCGAACTCGTGGTAGACGAGGTTGCGGCCGTCGTGGCTGTGGTGCTCGCCGCGCTCGACGTCCGCCCAGGACAGCACGATCGGCCCGCCCGACCAGCTCTCCCCGGCGTTGGCGCTCCAGTCCGTGTTCACCGCGCCGCCGCGCGTCCCGACCGAGCGCTGACGGTAGGCGGCCGGGTAGACCAGGATCGAGCGCACCCGGCGGTAGTACTCATGGTCCAGGCGCAGGATCATCCGGCAGGCCTGGGCGCTGATGACCACGCGAACCTCATCGGTCATCGCGAGCCCACCGCAGCCCTCCCAACGCTTCTCCTCGGCGAAGACCCGCACCAGGTCGCCGAGCCGAGCGCGGTCGCCGGTGTCGAGGTCGCGATACAGATCGAGCCCGTCGAGGACCCGCTGCCAGACGGCGGGGAAGGGCTCGGCGAGGAGCTTGCGGCGCTTGCGGCTGCGCCACCATCCGAAGGGCATGGTCGGGAGGGGGTTGGAGGGGCGAGGGCGGGCGGAGAGGCGCAGCTCTAACCGATCGGGGAGGCGAGCGGGGGGTCGGCGGGGTGAGGTAGGCGGGAACCCACCTTGACGAAAGTCCTTTGCGTCAAACCTGACTTGACGCAAGCAGACTTTCGTCAACCTGGAGCTTGACGGAGCGCATTTCCGTCAACTGCATGCCTTGACGCAAGAACGCCGGCCCACTGCCAGCGCCAATCCAGCCGTGAAGCAGCCGACCATCGACCAGGCCATTGCCGAGCTGCTGGAGAGCCGAGAAAGCTTCTCCAGCTCCGACCTGGCCCGACGGCTGGGGATCACCCGCCAGGCGGTTCATCCGCAACTGCGGCGGCGGGTGGCCGAGGGCCAACTCTCCGTCGAGGGGCGCTCGCGCGCAACCCGCTACGTGGCTGGCGCGGCCGAACCGCTGGCACCGAGTCCGGCCCTGCCCCAACCGCCCGAAGGTCGTGTGGCGCGACATCCCCTCGAGGGTCTCGACGAGCACTCGGTCTGGGAGCAGCTCGAGGGCGCCACGACCGACCTGCACGCCGCCGGCGCCGAGCGCTGCCGCAAGATCCTCGCCTAAGTCTTCACGGAGCTGGTCAACAACGCCATCGACCACTCCCACGGCCACCGGGTCGACGTGGCACTGTGGCCGGACCCCCCCACCGGGGGCGGCGGCCTCGTCGGTCTCATCCGCGACGACGGGATCGGCGCTTTCGAGTCGGCGCGCCGCGACCTGCACCTGGGCGGAGCCCTGGACGCCCTGCACGAGCTGTCGAAGGGCAAGGTCACCACGATGGCCGAGCGCCACTCGGGCGAGGGGCTGTTCTTCAGATCCAAGGCCGTCGACTACTTCGAGCTGCGCGCCAACGGCCTGGTGTGGGTCGTCGACAACCTGCGCGACGACCAGACGGTACGTCAGGAAGCCGAGCGGCCGGGCACGGACGTGCGCCTGCGCCTGGCCGCCGACACGCAGCGCGAGCTGGCGGAGCTGTTCGACCGCTACACCACAGACTTCGAGTTCGACCGCACGCGCTGCGTGCTGCGCCTGTTCGAGTACGGCACCGAATTCATCTCCCGCTCCCAGGCCAAGCGCCTGACCCACGGGCTCGAGCGCTTCCGCGAGGTCGTGCTGGACTTCAAGGGTGTGGAGTCCGTGGGCCAGGGCTTCGTCGACGAGGTCCTCCGCGTCTGGGCGCGCGTCCACCCCGAGGTGAGCCTGGTGCCCGTGGAGATGAACGCGGCGGTGGAGTTCATGGTGCGCCGCGGCCTGCCGGGCGCGGAGCGCTGAACGGCGCTCGGGGGCGCTGAGGAGGTCTCCCGATCTCCGCAGGTCGAGGTGCGCAGGACCCGGACCCGGATCCAGCGCCCGACATCCCGACCCGTTTGCACACGATCGCCGCAAGGCAGGTCGAGCATCGAGGTGCCAGGTTTGTCCCAGCGCCCCCCCCCAGCTGCTCGTCGCCGAGGGATGCAGAGTGACCCAAGTGCCTTGTATCCAAGAGCCGCCGTTGGAGTTCCCATTTGGCGCCGCCACAAAGATCGGCATTTATCGAGCTGCCTGACACAGCTTGTACGTTCAGACCAGAGGGGGCTCCGATCAGTCAAGCGGGTGCTTCGATCAGCGGAGTCTTGCCCCGACCGCGCTTCGGGCGTGCCCCCCCCCCCACCGCGTCCCCCCCGTTGGAGATCATTCGTGTCCAGGCCCAAAGTCTGTTCGAGCCTACGTAGCGTCGTCATGGCCCTGATACCGCTCGCGCTACTTTGGGGATGTGCGCTGATCGAGCTTCCTCCAATTCCGAAGCCTGATGACTCCCCTGAGCCGTCGTTGCCTCAAGACGCGGACAGCCTTTCGCAGCCGGCGGGTACCGAGTCCGAGTACGGAATGAAGACCGTCACGCTGACGGGCTTCGAAGCCGTCGAATCCCCGCAGCGTGAGCCCGTGTGGTGCTGGGCGGCCTGCGCTTCGATGATCCTGCGCTACAACGGCATCGACGTATCCCAGGAAGAAATCGTCGACCGCGTCCACGGCTACCTTCCGGACGGCAGCCTGAAGGTCGCGACCGCGTCGCGCTTCGAGCTCCTGCGGGCACTTGCACCGGACGCCCCTCCCTTCGACTTCGACTCGGCCTGGAAGGTCATCCAGTCGACACTCGAGGACGCCGGGACCCAGGCTCTCGACAAGCTGAAGGGCGAAGGGAAGGTCGAGGGCGACATCGACCTCTCCTGGAACGAGGACGAGGCCGTGCAGAGTCTGTTCGATCGCATTTACCCTTCGTCCGGGGTGCCAATCGCCCAGTTGCAGCTCGGCGACCCCGCGGTCGCTGGGCTCCGCGATCCGGATACAGATCAAGGGCATCTGTACGTGATCGTCGGCGCGCAGTGGGAGGTGAAGAGACCAGGGCTCGGCGACGCATTGATCGACTATGCAAAGACAGGGCTTGGAACCGGCGAGCTATCGAAATTACTCGTCGATCGATTCGAGCCCAGCGGAATCGCCGTTCAGTCGATCGAACTCGTCGACCCCCTCAGGAAGGACGACCCGGAGACCGAAGTCAATGAGGCGCGCGTGAGCCTGACCTTCAAGGAGTTCAAGTCCCGTGTCGACTTCGTGACGACGCGCGCGGACGCCCACGAGATCCTGACGCGCTGGTGGCGCCTGATCGAATTGGAGGTCGAGTGATGGTCAACCTGCGCCGAACGGGCCTGATCGCCCTCGGGCTGTGCCTGCTCGCACTGGGCGCGTGCAAGAGTCCCAGCTATGGCGGGGACGAGAGGGTGGTGCAGTTCCGGATCGACTCCGAGCGCAGCGATGGATCGAAGGCGCTCGACTCCACGGGGCCGGATTCCGCCGACGCGATCCTCGTGCCCGCTTCGGGCACGGCGACCCTGACCGTCGACGACGCGCGGAGCTGGATCGTCTACTGGGTCAAGTGGGATGACATCGATGGGCGCCGTCGCTTGATCGCGCTCCGCACGGCCAGGGAGGAGGGGCAGCCCGGCCCCGCCACCTCCGACCTGACCGCGGACTTGGACGAAGTCGCCCAGCACCAGTTCGACGGTGGCGAGGGCAGCGCACGACTGACCAAGACCCAGTACATCCTGGTCGTTCGCTGCGGCGACGGCTGGCGCAGCGAGCCCTTCGACGTGGTGCGTACGGACCTGGTGCGCGTGGGGCTGCCGCGGTGAGCGACGACCGCGACCTCAGGCTGCCCCGGCAGGTCCGCGAGCATCTCCGCGCAGCCGTTCCGCGGGTCTGGCGCTCGGTGCTGTTCTTCGCACCGCTCTACTTCCTGGGCAAGCAACTGGCGATGCTCTCCGGAGCCGCACTCTGGATGCCCACGGAATGGCGTTACGCGGTTCAGCTGCTGAGCTTCGGCATCGGAGCCACTTGCTTTCACCTCGCCCGACTTCGCAACCGCGCGGACGATCCGAACGAGGTCGCGCGACCCGCGGAGAACGATCGGCGGGCGCGCCGACGCTGGTTCCGCTTCAAACGCGAACGAGATCAAGCCGATCGAGGAGCCAACTGGCGCGGCCTGGCCTGGTGGGGCGTCGCGGCGGTGCTGTTCGGCGCCCACACGGTCCTGCGCCACGAGACCCTGGTCGAGTGGCAGCCGGACCGCGAGACGCTCTACGGCCTGTTCGAGGCACCGGTCGACCGGACCATGGACCTAGGTCGCTCAGGATCGACGCCAGGTTCGGAGACCAGGCCCGACTGGATGACTGAGGAGGGCGACATGCGGCCGATCCGGTTCGACCTGGTCACGTCGCCCTTCTACCTCGACACCGACGCGGCGGTCAGGGCCGTGGAGCGCGGCGACCCGGTCTTCGCCGGGCGCGTCCTGTTTCCCTTGAGCTTCCCGCGTACCGAAAAGGGTGCGCAGCTCATGCGAAGCCTCGAGCGACGATCGGACTTCCTCGAGTTCACCCACAGCCCCCGGTCCTTCGCGATCGACCGGATACCGGGAGAGATCCGAGATCTGCTCCAGGGTCCAGAGAGGCTCGGAATGGGGATCACCGTCCTGGTCTACTACGTCCTGCACCTGCTGATCGTCGCGTCGATCTCCATCGCGTTCGGCTTCACCTTCTCGATCGCAGAGGAGTTGGTCTGCGGCTAGTTGGCGGGGCGCTTCGCCGTGGTCTTCGACGTGAAGATCACGGCGCGCCGATCACGAAGGCCAGTCCGTCGGAGCTGGACAGGCCGTAGGGCAGGGCGGGGCAAGCCGGACCGATCCAGACGGTCTGGGCGAACAGTTGCAGGCCGATCAGGACAGGGTCGCCCGGGATCGGAATCGTGGCCTTGCCCTGGCCTTGGCCGTCGCTGAAGGCGGACAGGACGAGGAGCACGGACGAGCCGAGCACGTCCACGTGCAGGTCGCAGCCCAGGGCGAACTTGTCGGAGCCCAGGGGATCTCCGCTGGAACCGATCACCAGCAGTCCCGGGGCGAGGGGCGGCGAGCCCGCAGTGAGCACGCGGAAGTCGCCGGAGCCGATCAGGGGCGGCAGGGGCAGGAAGGTCGAGTGCGCGGAGGCGCAGCCGGCCGTGCCCGCACCGAAGTTCTCGGTCGGAGGAACGTCGCCCGCCGCGAAGGAGTAGGTCACGTCGATTCGTCCGTCGTAACCGGGGCCGAAGTTCGGCACGCCGAGCAGGACCCAGCCGTTGCCCAGGGCCACGTCGGTGCCAGCGTAGGCCGTGTCCTCGGGCGCGGGGCTGACGATGCGCTCCTGCCAGTTCCAAATACCATTGCTGTTGCGCTTCCACAGGTGGGCGGCCCCGGCCTTGACGACGCCATCCACCGTCTCGCCGCGTGCCCCGACCAGCATGCGGTCGCCGTCGAGGGCGAGGGAAATGCCGGCGTGGCTGTCGACGGGCGAACCGGGCGTCACCAGGGCCTGCGCCAGCTTCCACACGCCGCCGGCCTGGCGCTCCCAGACCCAGACGACACCGTCGTTGATACTGATCGCGTCGTGCAGGGCGGCGCCTGCCACGGCCGTGTCCCCCTCCAGGGCGACGGCGCGTCCGGTCCAGTCGTACTCCTGGACGCCCGGGGGCGTGAGCACGGCCTTGGCGACCCATTGACCCGCCGCGTTGCGGTCGAAGATCTCCAGGTGTGCGTCGTGGTCGTGGTTGATGAAGCTGGGCGCGCCCACCAAGAGGCGGTCACCGCTGAGCGCGACCGACTCGCCGAAATCCATGTTGTCCCAGTGCGTCTGCGGCGCGATGGTCGCGTCGAGGACCCAGTTGCCATCGGGCAGCAGCTCGAAGACGTGAACCACGCCGGAGAGGGCAGAGGAGAAGGGGCTCTGCCCATTCGGCGCCCCCACCGCCAGGCGGTTGCCCTCGAGGTCCAGGTCCCAGCCGAACGCAGGCTGGCTGGCCGCGCCGGGAACGAAGAGCTTGGCGGTCTGACTCCACGAGCCGCCAGGGCCGCGCTCGAAGACGTAGACCGAGCCGGACTGGAAGCCGGTCAAGGACTCGCAGTAGTCCGAGACCACCGCGCGATCCCCGTCGATCGCGACCGAGGCGCCGAAGCACGAGGGCGAGTGGGGATCGAGGGGAGTCAGGAGGTCGCCGACCTTCCACTTGCCCGAGGCGGTGCGATCGATGATCCAAGCGCCGTTGAAGCTGGCGCCGATGGCAGTGGTCCCCGAGAGGCCGACCCGGCGCCCGAAGTTCTCGCCGAGTTCGCCCGCGGGGTTGAGGAAAGAGTTGATGGCGTAGTCCTGGGCGGCGGCGAGGGGGGCTGCGGCGGCCAGGGAGACGGTCAGGGCGAGGGCGGTACGCATGGCGGTTGGTTCCTTCGAGGGATTCAGGGCTGCCCACGTAGACGGGGGTCGAGGACCCTCAGCGAATCGGCGAATCCGCCTCGATTGGGCACGAGTCGGAGACTTGCAGGGTGAGGAGAGCGGGCCGGCACCGGATCAGCCCGGGCCGGGTCGATGCGTCCCGGCAGGCCTCGAGCGCCGGCAGGCATTCACGGCGCGCCGATCTCGAAGCCCAGGCCGTCGGAGCTGGACAGGCCCAGGGGCAGGGCGGCGCAGGGTGGGCCGAGCCAAACGGTCTGGGCGAACAGGCGCAGGCCGACGAGCACCGGATCCGGGGGGATCGGAACCTTGCCCTTGCCGAGGCCCTGGGCGTCGCTGAAGGCCGGAATCACGAACAGCGCGATCGAGCCCAGCACGTCCACGTGGAGGTCGCAGCCCAGGGCGAACTTGTCGGATCCCAGCGGATCGTCGCTCGACCCGATCACCAGCAGCCCGGAGGCCAGGGGCGGCACGCCCGCTGCGTGCACGCGGAAGCTGTCGGTGCCGATCAGCGGCGGCAGGGGCAGGAACGTCGTGTGCGCGCTGGCGCAGCTCGCCGTGCCCTGGCCGAAGTTATTGGTCGGCAGCACGTCACCCGCGGCGTGGGAGTAGACGACGTCGAGTCGTCCGTCGTAGCCCGGCCCCTGGTCCGGCTCGGCGAGCAGCACCCATCCGTTGCCCAGAGCCAGGTCGCTGCCGGCAGAGGCCGCGAACTCGGGCTCGGGGCTGACGATGCGCTCGGCCCAGGCCCACTTGCCGCTGCCGTCGCGCTTCCACAGATGCGCCGCGCCAGCCACGTTGATGCCATCCACCTGCTCCGAGCGCGCACCGATCAGCAGGTGGTCGCCGTCGAGCGCTAGCGAAGCTCCGGCCTGGGCGCTGGACGGGGCGACGGGGGTCACGAGCTTCTGCACCTGCTTCCAGAAGCCGCTGGACTGGCGCACCCAGACCCAGACGGCACCGTCGTTGAAGCTCGAGGCGTCGTGGAAGGCCGCGCCCGTGAACGCGGTGTTGCCCTCCAGCGCGACGCAGCTGCCGGTCAGGTCGCCAGCCTGGACGTCGGACGGGGTCAGGACCGCCGAAGCGCTCCAAGCGCCACCCGCGCCGCGATCGAAGACCCGCACATGCCCGTCGTGGGAGATGTTGAGGAAGCTGGGCGCGCCGACCAGGACGCGATCGCCACTGAGCGCCACCGAGTAGCCGAACTGCATCCCCTCCCAGTGGTTCTGGGCGGCGAGGGTCGCGTCCAGGGCCCAGTTGCCGTCGGGCAACAGGTCGAAGACGTGCACGGCCCCGGAGACGGCGGAGGAGAAGGGGCTCTTGGACTGCGGGGCCCCTACCACGAGGCGCGTCCCCTCGAGGTCCAGGTCCCAGCCGAACTGGACCTCGGCGATGGGCGAGGGCACGAAGAGCTTGGCTGTCTGGCTCCAGGAGCCGCCGGCACCGCGCTCGAAGACGTAGACCGAGCCGGCCTGGTAGCTGGACGAGGAGTCGCAGTAGGCCGAGACCACGGCGCGGTCCCCGTCGACGGCCACGGCGGCGCCAAAGCACTTGCCCGTCAGCCCGTCGAGGGGCACGAGCGCGTCGCCGACCTTCCAGTGGCCGGAGGCGTTGCGCTCGACGATCCAAGCACCCTGGAAGCTGCCGACGACCGCCGTCGTGCCCGACAGGTCCACGCTGCGGGCAAAGGACTGGCCGAACTGACCGGTAGGGTTGGTGAAGGCGTCGAGAGCGTAGTCCTGGGCGGCGGCGAGGGGGGCGGTTGCCAGGAGTGTGGCGAAGGCGAGGAGGGTCTGCATGGCGGATGACGGGCTCCGAGTGGTTGCTGATGCCCACGCAGGCCAGTGCCGGGGTCCCTCATCGAAATGGAATTTCCAGCCAGGTGGCGAGGGCCGCCGGCGAGGTGCCGCATCGCTTCCGAATCTCCTCTCGGATTTCTCGTTCGGGCCTCGTGCCGGGCGCACTGACGAGGGCGGTCATGAACACCCGATCGCGGTCGATGCCAATCGGAGCCCGCGTCGTCCGACCTGCCAGGTCCCCGGGCGCATCCGCCCCCGGAGCTCGGCAGTCGAGTGGAGCCCTGCGGCAAGAGCCGGGCTTCGGACGACGGGCCCGTGCTCTCCGACCGGCAACCATCGTCGCCGCAACCAGGCGTTTCGAAGGATCGCTCACCCAGCCATCTCGGCAACCGAGAGCCCTGTGACTCGCGAACACCTCGTCGCGCCCCAACCCTGAAATCGCCATGCAACTTCGCCTCAATGGACTTCGTCGTCGCCCGCTCGGTGACGTTCCCACTCTCCTCCGCGCAATGCAATCGTTCGCCCTGGCGGCCCTCGCCACCAGCTCCGTCGGCGGCATTGCCACGGCACAGATGACGATCGGGGCCACGCTCGGAGGGTCCGGACCGATCAACAACGCTCACAACGGCCAGATCCGGCTTCAAGACGTCGTCGCGCCACTCGGCACCACTGGGAACAGCCTCCTGTTCACCCACCAGTCCGTACTGGGGGTCGACAACAAGTGGGTCGACGGCACGGGAGGGCTGTCGGCGTCCTACGACTACACCCTGCTGATTCAGATCGATGCGCCGGGCAAGTGCTGGACGCTCGACATCACGAACTGGCGCAAGGGTCAGTTCGGCGCCTACGACGATGGCAACAAGGGCTGGGCGCACGCCGACCTCGGGAGCGTCACTTGCAAGGTCGACGGAGTGCACCATCCGGCACTCGATCTCGGCGGCGGCGGCGGCCAGACCAACACGAACGACAAGGACAACGACGTCTTCATGAACGTCGATACCCCGAAGGCGACGAGCTCGATAATGGGCACCGGTTCCCAGACCATCAGCCTCAACTACTCGTGGTCCGCCTACGTGGGCTCCACCGTCGCGTTCGTCTCCGGCGGCGACGAGGGCCTGATCCTCTTTGGCCTCGACCCGACCCTGGGCGGCAACAGCGAGTTCGAGCATGGAAGCAACCCCGACCCGAGTTGGGGGCTGTCGACGCAGCTGACTTTCAAGGCAATCACCGCCCCCGCCTTCCTGAATCCTTGCCCGAAGAACGTCATCGCCTGCATCGGCGCTAAGGCGGTGCTGAGCGCGGGGGGCATCGTCGGGGACAACCTCACCTACACCTGGGTCAAGGTCGACCCCTTCGGGAATGTCAGCGTCGTCGGCAACCAGGAGAAGCTCGTCATCGTCCCGGCCACCGTGGCCGACATCGGTAGCTACACGCTCACGATCAGCAACGAGTGCGGAGTGATATCGGCCTGTCCGATCTTCCTATATGTGCTGCCCTGCTCGCCGTTCCCGGTTTGGCAAGGGGCCGCTCCGTTCGTGCTCTCGCTCGGTCCGGGCGTGAGCCCGCCCGTCGGCCCGGCCAAGCACGGTGGTGTTCTCGGCGCGACACTTCCGACGGCCGCACCACTCTTGCCGTCGACCGGGCCGAACTAGTGTCCTGGATCGGAAATTCGGCGTCACTGCCCGGAGGTCCGATCGATGCTGGCTAGGCGCGCCGACGACGGGTATCCGCTGCGATACTCGGAGGAGGCGCTGGCGACGCCAGCGGCGATCGGAGCCCGGGAAGTGACGCCGAATTTCCGATCCAGGACACTAGCCCGACATCCGGTGCCGCACACCGTGCATCGTTCTTGGCGCCGATGAGTACCGCAGCAATATCTGGACAGCCGACCCATGGGTCGATGGGGCACGGTCGTCTTGCGGTACTTCTCGACATCGAAGACGACACACGGTGTGCGGCACCGGGGGGCACGGTGTGCGGCACCGGGGGCCGCGGCGCCGGGGGGGAGCCGAGCGCGGTCGCCATGGGGTCGGCTGCGTCGGAGTTCGTCGGGGTTGGCGGCCACGTCCCGTAGCCGACGGAAGGCCCGCCGGGGGCTCCGAACCGCGTTGGGTGTCCCCGCCGACGCGGGATCCCGCGGGCCACCGGCTCACGACTTTGGCAATTCCCCCAGGATCGAAGTGGGCGTGGGCTCGTTCGTCGAGCTCGGCAACGGTGGGCGCCCGATGCACCAGGTCGACGCCCCGCTCGGGAAGCGCCGTCGAGGTCCCGATGAATCGGCAGCTTGCGCGGCTCCGAAGGGTACGGACTACGTCTTGGTGGGTGAGCGCCCCCTGCCGCTCCGAACGCCAACTCGCGCCTCCCCCAGAGCGCGGCGGTCGTCGTCCCCCCTTGCTGACGACCCACATCCCGTGCCGCACACCGTGGAGGTGGAGCGGCACGGACGGCACCGAGGCGCGACCGGCGCCAACTACTGGTTCGGGTAGAGCTTGTCCCGGATGCCTTCGCGCGCCTTCTCTGCACGCCGCTGGCGCGTCTCGGGCCGCTTCGCCTCGCCGACGTAGGTGGCCCAGGCGCCTCGCATGGACGGAGACATCTTCGAGTAGAGCTCGGCGACCTGCCGGTCCTCGTCGAAGACCGCTTCGAGCTCCGGCGGCACCTCGACCGTGCGCGGCTCGGGGTCGAGCTCGAGCTGAACGTCGACGCTGTCTCCCCGGGAGGCCCCGATTCGACCGAGCAGCTCGGAGCGGACCAACAGGCGCGGCACGCCACCGCTGCGGCTGACCGTCCCGAGGAACGGGACGCCCCCGATCGTGCCGCGCACCGGCGCGCGCGCCCGCCCGAGCTCCCGATAGATCGCGTCGGGCACGACGACGAAGGTCCAGGTGTCGTAGGGCGCCTTCTCCCCGGCCACGAGCTCGGACTCGAAGTGGTGCATGGCTGGTGCTGCGATTGGAGCACAGCGCGGCGGGAATGGCGATCTGGGCGTGCTCCTGGGGCACCGGGTCGCGGCACCGGGTCGCGGCACCGGGTCGCGGCACCGGGTCGCGGGGCCGACCGCAGCGCGCGAAGCCGTAGGATCGACCACCGTCGCGGGCCTCGCGCGACGGTGCAATGCCTCAGTCTCTCAACCTGGAGAACAACCATGCTCGAGCGAATCGTCCCCGCTGCACTGCTCCTCGCAGCGACGGCCCTGCCCGCCAACGCCCAATTCTTCAGCTGCGACAAGATCACGGGCGTGTCGGTGGCGTACACCCCCGGCGGTCCGAAGTCATTCTGCCTGAAGATCGTCCACGGCAGCTTCGACCTCATTGCCTTCCCCTGCGCCTCCAGCGGCTTCATCATCACCAGTAGCCCCTCGGGGACTTTCTCATGGGGCACTGCCGGCGGCTGGAATGGCTGCGTTGGCGTGCTTGCGAACACCACCCCCTTCGACTTCGACGTGAATCCGCAGCTCCCGGTCTTCTACCTGCGCCACGCCTTCTCGGGATCGCCGAACAAGTTCGGGTGCCAGCTGACCTACGGACCCTTCTTGAACCCGAACGCCTCGTTCAAGCCGTACGGCGAGCTCGACGACACCGGCGCAACAGCGAACGTCATGACCCTGGTCGGTAGTGGCGGGAGCGGGCTGCCCTCGACCATCGACGCGGCCGGAGCGCCCAGTGGAGCGATCGGGCTGTTCGCCGTGTCGACGGCCGCTGGCGCGACGCCGCTCCTGGGCGGGACCTTGTACGTCGACCTCGGCACCGCGGTTCTGGTTCCGAGTCTCGCCGATGGCGCGGGCCAGGCGTCCCTGGCCTACACCGCTGGACCCGCGTTGGCGGGGGTGTCGATCTTCGCCCAGGCGGCGTTCGACGATCCGCTACAGAGTGCGGGGTTCGCGCTGAGCCACGGCCTCGAGATCGTGCTGTAGCCCCAGGGCGCAGCGCACAGCTGGGACGACGAACCTCACGGTGCCCAGCGTTCGAGATCCGCGCCCGGTCGAGTCCAAACGGCAGGCACCGGGCGCAGATTCCGGTAGCCCTCGAGGGTGAGCGCCGTTGGCGCTCGCCGTAGTCCTGACCCGCCCCTACGACCGCACGAAGTCGGGCCAGCGCCGCATGTAGTCGATGAACGCCTCACCCAGGGCGTTCGCGCGCAGGTGGTCGGCGGTATAGGGCGGGCGCTGCGGCTCCCAGCCCGGGGTCGCGGCGTCGAGCGGCCAGCGGGCGTGCCCGATCGCGGCGCGCGCGAGCCCGATCATGTCGGCTCCGTGCGCGAGGACCTCGTCGGCCTGGGCCGGCGTCCAGACCCCTCCGGTGGCGATCACGGGGACCTCGGGCCCGACGGCGTCGCGGAACCATGTGGTGAGCGGACGATCCGAGTCCGGGTGCGCGGCGGGCGGCTTGAAGCTGTCCCAGTTGGAGACGTGCAGGAAGTCGACGCCGTCCTCCACCAGCCAGCGCGCGACCTGGAGCGAGTCGGCGAGGGTGACGCCCATGTCGGGCACCTCGGGGGACAGGCGCACGCCGACCAGGAAGGTGTCGGGGACGGCAGCCTTGACGGCTGCGAGGATCTCGCGGACGAAGCGCGCGCGGCGCTCGAGCGAGCCGCCCCATTCGTCCTCGCGGGTGTTCGTGATGGTGCCGAGGAACTGGGTGATCAGGTAGCCGTGGGCTCCGTGGAGCTCGACGCCGTCGAAGCCCGCCGCGGCGCAGCGCACGGCGGCGGAGGCGAAGGCCGCAATGGCGCCCTCGATATCACGCTCGGTCGCCGGCCGCGGAGGCTCGAAGTTCGGAGCGTCCAGCTCGAACGCACTGGCGCTCCAGGGTTGGAGGCCCGTCAGCCGTGAAGGGGCCCGGACACCGCCGTGGAAGATCTGCGCGAGGGATGTGGTTCCCGCAGCGTTCAAGGCCTCGGCGAGACGGGTCAACCCCGGGAGCAGGGCGTCGTCGAACACGCCCAGCTCCCCATCCCAACCCTGACCGTCGCGCGCCACGTGCGCCGCGCAGGTGGTGACGATCCCGAACGACGCCCGCGCCGCGAGCCAGGCCAGCTCGTCGTCCGAGAGGGAGCCGTCGGCATGACTCTGCTTGTTGGTCATGGCCGCGAGCACGACCCGGTTGGCGATGGAGTGCCCGGTACGGGGAAACCGGAAGGGCTGGAGGACACGCGGGGTGTGCATGGCCCGAGTCTATGGGAGCGAGGGCGTGCTCCGCTCTACGGGCAACGCGGAGTCGAGCGCGTCAGTCCAACTGCAACTCGACGGCGTTGGCCTGGCCCGGCGCCACCGTCACCGAGAACGACGCCCGCGAATCACCCCAGCGGGCGACGAGCTCGACCTCGCCCTCCGGAACGCCGGTGATCTCGAGAGTTCCGTCGGGGCCGGTCGCAAAACCCGCGGGGGTCGACTGGAGCCCGAAGACCGGGTACTCCTCGAGGTTGTAGTCACCGAAGGCGGACTGGCGGACGGAGATGGCGACGGCCTCGGGCGCGGCACTCCCACCGTGCGTCACCTGGATCCGAAGCACACAGGGACGTTTCAGCTCGCGATCTACCGTGTCCCCGTCGACCGTTGCGTCGACGATTGCATTGATCGGAAGCCAGCGCGGGTCGCTGATGCGCGCAGATACCGAGCCCGCCCCGACGCCGTCCAGCCTGGCGACGCCGCCTGCGTCGGTGACGGTGGTGCCTCCGAGTGACCGAACGTTGGAGACGTTGACGAAGGTCACCTGCACGCCCTCCTGCGGCCCCGTCGGGTCGCTGAGTCGGATGCTGACGGACGCGTCGTCGCGCAGTTCGATCGTCAGGGGCCGCTCGCGCGAGGCCGCCGACTGGCGCTCGAGTGCCACCACGGCGAAGCCGAATGCCGAAGCTCCATCGGTGGCGACCGCATCCAGGACGAGTTGGTCGTCGATCGGCCCGTCGTAGACCACCAGGCCGTCAGCGTCGGTCGTTCCACGAAAGAGGTGTTGCTCACCTCGCGGAGTGCGCCCGAGTACATCGACGCCAGCGGCTGGCTCGCCGCCGGAGTCGACGACCCTGACCCAGAAGGGACTGGGTCCGCTATCGAGATCGAGAACAGCGTGTGGCTCGGTAGTGGTCATTGCGGTCTTGCCGCTCGCAACCGAGTCGGCGGCCTCTTCGGCCCACAGGTCGACTCGACAGGATCCCAGGGGCAGGCCGTCCACGACGATGCGGTCTTGCCCTGGACCGAGGGGCACCCGAATCGTCTGCTCCAGCCCTTTGAAGGCCGCCGCATCGCCCACCGTCAGGACGACGTCGAGCCAGGTCCACGGCGGCTGACCCTCTTGGATTGGAAGCAACACCTCGAGGCTCCCTGGCCCGTCGACCTGGATCGCCTGACTATCGACGCTCGGTTGAACGACGAACCAGAACCATCGCTGGCGGTCACCCTCGGCCTCGATCAGATGGCCGAAGTAGGAGCCGAAGGCGACGCCCTCGAGCACCACTTCGTCGGATTCGAGCGTGCGCCGAGCAATGGGCGTGGGGCCGGTGGCTTCGAACTCGGCGCCGGCCAGACCGTGGCCCTGGCTGGACTCGAACCGCAGGATGAAGTCCGCCAAGGGCATCAGTCGCAGCTCGACCTCGACGACCGATGTCACCAGGTCCACCTGTTGCACGAGTGGCGTGTGCCCGGGACCCGTGGCGCGCAGATCGATCCGCCCCTGCGGGGGAATCGCGAGCGCGAGTTCGAAGCGGCCCCCCGGGCCAGCGACGACGGGCTCGGGAAGAGTCGCGGTCGCTCGTCCGGCGAGGTTCAAGACTGGAGTCACTCTGGCCTCGTCCAGAGGATCTCCGGTTCGACTGTCGACCACCCGCCCTCCGATCACGACTCGAGGGCCGAACTCGAGCACCACCGACCGCTCATCGCCGGGCCCGATCGATGCCAGCGATGAGCGCGAGCCGTCCGCGAGGATCGCAACGCAATCCAATCCTCCGGCCGGGGCCTCGTCCGTCGCGAAGGCACCCTCCGCGTCCAGTTGGACCTCGACCCGAACCGGCTCGTCGGCGCCGGCGCCGCGAATCAGGAGGCCCAGCTCGGCGGGAGGCATGGTCAGACCCTCGACGCGTCCGACGAGGCTGGCGGCGGGCCGCAGCAACAGGATCTGCGCTTCTTCGCCGTCGGCCGGCAGCACGAGCCCGGTTCGCCTGGCCGGCGCGTAGGAAGGCGCGCGCGCGACGACGTCCAGCTCGACGCCGCTCGGCAGGGCGCCGCCCAAGAAGTACGGGTAATCGGAGCTGTGGTCGCGATCCGCGGTCCGCACGATGCGGCCCGCCTCCCCCACCCAACTCAGCTCGACGTGGGCGTCGCGTAGGTCTTCGTTCGTTTCGAGATCGCGAAGAAGAATCCACAGGTCTGCGCCGAACACGGCCTCGAGGGAGAGCCGCACGAGTCCACCGACCGTGCCCTGGTCGAAGAGGGCCGCGCGGGGCTCGATGCTCTCGCCGTCCAGACGCACGCGGTAATCGCCGGCGCGGTGGGGAACAGCCATAGGCCCGAATGCGCCGTCGTCGCGGGGGACGCAGGACGCGAGCTGGAGCCAACCGTCGGATTCGCGGTGATCGACGACGACTGCGGGAGGGATCGTGTGCTCCTCGACCGCGTCGCCCCAGCCCTGAACCTGCCCGGCGACGTAGAAGGTCGACTCGAGCTGGACCGTTCCCGATTCACCCAGGCCCAGTCGCAGCCACGGGGAGGCTTGGTCCTGGACACTCGCACGCACGAGCACTTCGTCGAGCAGCGGGCCGATCGGGCCCGGCCCGGCGGGCAGCTCGGCAGTGCCGCGCTCGTCCGTCACCGTGCGGTAGAAGAAGAGCGCGCGGGCGTGGGCGACGATCGGAATGTCGAAGCCGCCCTGCACGATCGCCGCAGGGAGCCGGACCTCCACGTTGGCACCGGCGACTGGCGAGGCATCGGGCGCGAGGACAGTGACCCGCCCCACCGGCGCGCGCTCGAGAACGACCGGCTGGTCCAGGAGGGACTCGGCTTGCTGGTAGTCGGCGGTGACCGCCACGGCGCGATACCCGGGTCGGGCAGCCCAGAGCAGGGGGCCGAACCAGGCCTCGTTCGCTCTGGCGAGGTCGGGCGCTGCGTCGAGGTAGCCGCCGTCGACCGTCACGCGGACATCGGCCTCGTCGAGCAGGTCTTCGGTCGGGCTGAGAGTGGCCCCCGCGCCGTGGGCCCAGAAGCGCGCGTGCCAGGCGAGGAAGATGACCTGGGCGCCGTCGATGCCTTGGCCAGACTCGTCGATGACGAAGGGGGTTTCGAGGCCGGCCTGCGCCGAGCGGCGACCGGTTCCCTGCTCGGCGCGGGCGGAAGCGATGGGTGACGGGGATCGAGGGGTCGTCGTCGAAGCGGTCGGTGCTTCCGACCCGCTCGGCTCCGTTGCGTTGGTCGACCCTGCACTGGATTCGGACTCGACCTGCCCAGCGGCATCGCCCCTCTGCTCGCCCGCCGGATCGGACGAGCCCCGTGCCCCGAACCAGTAGACCCCGGCCGCGAGGGCAACGAGGACCGCGAGGATTGCAATGAGTCGCTGCATCTTGGTCGGTCGAGGGCCGTGGACCTGCAAGCCGCGGGCGCGGGCACGTCTGCCGAAGGCTCAATGGCCCGGCGGCGGTCCCGACGGTACCTGGCCAGCGGGGCCCGGTACCTCTTGCCCCCCGGTCCTGGCGGGTTGACCACTCGAGCCACCGTGCGCGGCCCGCGGGGACGGGCATGGAATCGGAGACTTGGCCGGTGAATGAACACGGACGGGGATGCCGCCGGTCGAGCCCTGGGCCGGCAACTCCGCGGGGCAGGCCAGGGCAGCGATGACGAGGATCAGTGCTCGCTTAAAGGAGCGCACGGACGACCTCCAAGACGATGGGGTTGCTATCGGTCTGCAGCTCGGCGGCGATGCGGCGGGCCCCATCGCTGAGCACCAACTGTCCGCTGCGTCGGGCTGCGATTCGGTTCTTCATGAGTACCTCGGCTTCCGCCAGATGGCCCGGGTCGAAGGTCGCGAGGTGGCCGAGAGCGCGGTCGATCTGATCGCCGTCCTCGGCGCGGCTGCCTTCGCAAGCCCGCTCGACTGCTGGCCGCAGCCGCTCGGTCGCGCGCTCGAAAACCAGAGTTGCATCGGATTCGAGGTCGCTGGTCATCGCCGACTCGATCCCCGGCGCCTCCGACTGTGCGTCATGGTCACCTCTCTCGAGCAGGTTCATGGACGTGAGCGCCAGGCCCAGAACCACGAGCGCATGAAGGAGCCTTCGCATGCCGAGCAGCCGCGCCGGTGCAGCGCGTCAGCGCCCGGAAGGAGGGCCGGAGGGCGGCTGACCGAAGTTCCTCTTCACAGCCGAGGGTGGAATCGGCGGCGGCGAGGGTTGGGGGGTCTGGGGCCCAGCCTTGGTCGTGCCGCGGGCGACAGGAGACTGGACGGGGTTGCCCCTCTTGGCCGGAATCCCCCCGGTTCCGCCCTGCGCGGATAGATCCGCCGGAAGGGCCAAGGCCGCAAGTATCACGATGACGGCTCGACTAAAGGAGCGCACGGACGACCTCCTCGACGATTGTGTTGTGGTCAGATTGCAGGTCCGCCGCCAGGCGCCGCGCCTCGTCGCTGAGCGTGAGGGCACCCGTGGCTCGTGCCGCGGCGCGTCGGCCCATCAAGGCTTTCGCCTCGTCGATGTAACTCTCGTCGAAGGTCGCGAGGTGCTGGATCGCTCGATGCGCCTCAGCAGCATCTGCAGAGCGGATGCTCTCAAAGGCCCACGCCGCCGCTGGCCGAAAGCGCTCGGGCGCGAGATGGGCGGCACGTCGGAGCCATCGCAGACTGATCGCGCCATCGCCGTCATCGCCGCCGAGGATGTTCAGCCCTTCTGCGGCGTAGCTCTGCACGGCAGGCGTCTCGTCCACGCGGAGCAGGTTCGAGAAGGCTCGTCCGGCTGCGTCGGCGGAGCCTTGCGCTCGCAGGGCATAGGCGAGACCAATCTGGGCATCCGGCCTCGCGACCAGCCGAATCGATGCCGCGAACAGGTACTCCACCGTCGACGCATTGGCTGCCCCCGAGGCGACGGCGCCGCAAAGAGCGTCACCACCGTCGAGCAGATCGATCAATCGGAGTGTCCGGTCCCGGCGCACCGGGTCGACCATGGCCGGACCGTCGACGGCCACGTCCTCGAACCCGGGCACCCCCGCCGCGACCAGCGCCTTGCCCGAGCGCGCGAGCGCCGCCGCCAATTCGAAACGTCGCGTGTCGAGCACTTCACGCTCCGCTGCGCTCATCGAGCCAGACGAACGGCCCACTGCGCCACCATCAGGCCGCCGCACGAGCTTGTCCACATCAGCGGTCGTGACGCCCAACAACACGCTCTCGCGCTGCTTGCCGATGTCCCCCAGCAGCTCGCGCAGCTCGGGGCTGATGTCGTTTGCTTGGGAGGTCATCGGGAGTCCTCCGGGACGCCGTCGAAGGCGTCGTCCTGGGCCCACCAGGGCCCGATGGTATCGTCGGCCACCTCGCGCCAGCTGGGGGCTCGGGGATTGATGCCGGCCGCAGCGTCCAGGCCGCGCTGGGCATTCTGGCGCAGGCGATCCTCGGGCCCGAGGCCGGCCGCGAGGGCCTCGGCGATCGTGCGGTGCTCGATGAAGAGCGCAAAGAAGGTCTCGCGGCACTCGAGTGGCAGGCCGTTGAACTGGACCGAGACGAAGAGGCTGTTCTCGGGCACCACGAAGCAGGCCTTCACGAAGAAGTCGTAGTGCGAGAGGTCTTCGTCGTGGGTGAGGCCCTCGCGCAGGGCCTGGGCGTCCTTCAACAGGACGTCACCCGTGGCCTCGTCGATGCGCTCGTGGAACCAGTCGGCGAGGGTCTCTTCCGGCGGCATGTCGCCGTTCATCTCCGCCGCGGCGATCGCGATGCGTGAGCAGGCGCGCCGAAAGACCCGTTCCGGATCGAGCAGGAAGTAGGTCGTCCGGAGCCGCGCCGCCGTCGCCGCCTGCAGGTGAAGCGAATCGTGCTCCGCCAGACGAACCAGCGCTTCTTCCGCACTCCGCCGTGCGAGCCCCCAGACCCACGACGCGTCGGTAGTCGGCTGGAATGCCGGCGCAGCAGCTTCTGATCGACCTGA
Organism: Engelhardtia mirabilis; assembly: GCA_007751255.1. Classification (GTDB taxonomy): domain Bacteria; phylum Planctomycetota; class UBA1135; order UBA1135; genus Engelhardtia; species Engelhardtia mirabilis. Next base: position 474,410 of record CP036296.1, on the reverse strand, counting down.
CGGAGGGGGCGACGTCATGGGAAATCGACGGGTCTCGACGGTAGCGATGCACCGCGGAGAATGACAACCGCTGGCGATTGTCGACCCGCCCAGCGGATTCGTCTACGAAGTTGCAAGATGTTCGAGTTGGGCGATCGGGGCGCTTCGGCGAAGTGTTGGAGCCGGGAGCGGGATCGAGCCGTGGGGACCATTCGACCCAGCAAGTGAGCGAAGTGATTCCTGGACAACGGCGGACGGGAAGACTCCGGGGCGCAGCCGTCCCTGGGGACGGCTGGAGGGCCTGCGCTCGAGCCGCCGATCGGATCATGCCTACTACCCCGATCGCCTCAGGTCGGGTGCGGCGCGCAGCCTTGCGAGGATCGGCTCCGCGACGGTGGCCGGGAAGCCGGTGCGGTAGCTCCACGGCGACCGCGTCGGCGACCTCGCGCCCGCGCGCGAGGCATCGCTCGACGAGCTCGGCGGCACGGTCCTCGGCGAAAGGTGCTCGGCGCGCCGTCGTGAGCCAGTGGCGTCGGTGAACCTCGGCCCAGTGGTAGTGACGGTCCTTGTCACCGGTGACCGCCATCGCCAGCTTCAGCTCCTTCTCGTGCAGGTCGCGCCGCGCGACGGATGGCCAGGCCGAGATGACGGCGTCGGCGAGCTGAGGCCACGGGCGAAGAGGTGGAGCGAGAGGTTCTTGGCGTGGCCGTCGATCGCCGCGAGCAGCCAGAAGACGACCCGGGTCGTGAAGCAGCGCTCCGCCGCTTCGACGGGCTCCGTGGTCCGGCGTGTCAGCTGGACGCAGGCGGCGATTCCTGGGCCGCCGTCCCCTTCGTACTTCTGCTCACGCGGCAGGCCCAGGGCCTGCAGCAGGTCCTCCTGGGGCTGTCGGACGATCCAACATCCATCCTTGGACGGCGCGCGGTCGGAACGCATGACCACGAGCGCCCGCCGTTCGCCGAAGTCCTCGATTCGCGATTCGGCCACCGGCAGTCCATGGGCGCAAGACTCGCGAGCACAGCCACTCGTCCTCGACGCTTTCAGCCAGGTAGAGACCGCTCGGGAGGCGTCCGATGGCGGGTTTGAGGATGTGGGTCGTCGGCGTCGCGCCGAGGGGCAGGTGCCAACGGCCGTCGCGCTGCAGGAGGGCGGTCTTCCCCTGCGCGCCGGCGACCGAGATGCGGAAGTCACTGCGGTCAGGAAGCATGCCGTGCGTGCGGCGCGGCAGGGATGCGAGCAGTGCCTCGACCTGGCTGTCGGACAGTGGCTCGGCGTCGATGCGACGCACGTCGGGCACGTCCGTCTCGTCCTCGTCCACGAGCTGGATCGCGCCGATGCAGTCACGCCCCACCTCCGCCAAGAGGTCGACCGCGCGGGTCGAAGCCGCACCGACCGTGGATCGCATCCGCTCGCGCATCGAGCGGTCGTCGGGCAGCAGATTGTCGAACCCATGCTCGACCACGGCGTCCCGTCGTGCGGTGTCGCCCAGCGGGATCGAGAGCGACAGCGGTACGGGTCCCGCGCTCGCGAGCCAGGAGTCGTCGTAGGCGAACTCCAGCGCGCGGTTCTGGACCTCGGCGGGCGTGCCGACCCAGAGGCCGTTCATGGCCACACGGAGGCGGCGCCGCTTTCGTCGAGCCACGGCCTCACTCCTCCCAGGGGCCCGCGGGTGGGGACGCTGGTCGACGTGGAGCTGGAGGTCGAGAGCCCCCATCACGTCGAGCACGCGGTCCAGGCGCATGCGAGCCTTTGCGGTCTCGAGCTCGCTGATCATGGACTTGCTGCAGCCGGCTCGGCGGGCGAGCTCGGTCTGGGTCCAGCGCTTGCGGGCGTCGCGGAGGACCTGGGCCAGGGCCTCTAGGTTCGGGATGGTCAGCATGGCGTCGATTCCGGCTTTCCCGGAACTCCATCGCTTCCGCAGAATCCGGAATGGAGCAAGTTCCGGTTTTTGCGGAAGGGTGGGCATCGGCAGAGGGGCCCGCTTGCAGAACGGAGATGGCACCACCGATCTGCGCGGTGAATGTGCCAGGAGGGGCCCGCCAGTCCACTCGGAGCGACGGCGCGCCGGCCGATCCCCTCGTGCATCCCCACGGCACTGCCGTGATCTTGCACTGCGTGATCACGACTCGAGAAAGGCGATGCACTACCCCCGCCTTCGTCCTGCGCCGCGACGACGACTTCCTCACGATCGAGGTCAAGTCGCGGCACCGGTTCCATCCCGGCCAGCCCACGGGGCTGCGGGCGATCTGCGAGCTTCCGCGGTTCGTGCGGCGGGTGGTCGCGCACCCTGGCGTGCGGGAGCTGGTGACCGAGGATCGGGATCGAGGTATGGGGCTAGAGCGCTTCAGCGCGGCGTTGGCGGATGGATCGCTGTGGCGCCAACAACGACCAGGGCCACCAATCCCCGCAGAGGGTCCGCTTCAGCCGAGTGAGCTGCGTAGTTCAGCCTCGCCTCGACGTCGCGAAGACCAGTATCACTGGCGGGCGAGCACGGCACGAATCGCGGATTCGCGGCGGTCAATTGCAAGGAAACATTCGAGCGGCGAGCCCTCCTCACTCCGAATCTCCACTTCGCCCTGCCGCGAACGCTAACTCACGGCCAGCGCGCACGACCCCTTCGAGCTCCAGTCGCTCGACGATCTCGCTGCGGCGCCCGAACCACTTGTCGGCTTCGAGCGCCGTCCGACCGATCTCGTCGAGCTCACCTACTCGCCGCGCGAGCAGAGCGAAACTGCCGTCTCGCCGGCACCAGCTGACAAGATCGGCCAGGTCGTGACCGTGTCGCCGGAGTCGGTTCTCCTCGTACTCGAGACGGCCCGAGTCCCTCTCCGCGTCGATTCGGCCCTGCTTGTCCCGAACCGCCTTGAGCTTGAGGAGCGCGAGCGATGGCAGGTCAGGTATTGAAACGAGCGCGTCGCGACTCCCGACGAGTACGCGCACCTCGACCCACTCGCCGATGAATTCGATCCAGGGTGTCCGAGCCGCATAGAAGTGCGGAGGGCCGCCGTCGAGTTTGGCCAACTCCCATGCCGGCGGTCGGCGCGATTGACGCCCCACCGACGGCGAACCGCACAGGAACTCGACCGCGATCGGGTCGTCGGCATGGACGAATTGGAAGCGGCCCGATCGGGACTGCCGCCAGCCCTCGGGACGCTCGAACCCGAGGACCGCCATGAGTCCGAGGAGCTCCTGCGCGAGCTCGATCGTTCGTCGTTCGTTGCCGAGCCCGTCCGAGACCAAGGCCCAGTCGAGGTCCTTCGTCATTTCGCGGCGTGTGCCGAGCGAGCCCGCCCACAGGATCATCGCGGCTCCGCCGACGAGGTGGAGGGTGAGGTCGCGCTCCTGTGCGGCGGACGCGACCTCGGCCAGGTGGACGAACAAGGGCACGTCCCCCTTCAGCTCGATCTCCATCGCTTCCTCCATCCTTCGATGCCTTCGAGGGCGGCCTCGCGGGCCACCGGTGAGTCTCTGCGCGCGCCCTCGGCGAGGCCGAGCAAGGAACTCAGTCGTCCGCGGCGAGGTGCGAGCACGTTGAGCGGTACGCGCGTCGCGACTCGCAGCTCGACCATAGGCCCGGACTCCGTGGTCCCTGCCGGCTTGCCGAGCAGCGCCTCGATCGCTCCCTCGTCCTCGCGAGCGACGAGGTAGTCGGGTGGCTCGACGATCGCGCCGGACTCGTCCATGAGCACCTTCGACACGCCGTCCACAACCCGCGCCGCCAGGTCTGGCGCGAGGATCGGGCGTAGCCCCCCGCGGGGCCAGGGATAGCGCGCTGCACGCCCGACGCCGGCAAGCCTGAAGTCGCGCACGATCGCTTCGACGACTTGGGCTCGATCGAGGCCGTGCTGGCCGAGGATCTTCAGCGCACGAAGGGCCGCCAGCAGGTTGCTCGCCGCGACGGCAGTCAGCGCGATGCCTGTCTCGAGACGCAGCGCCTCGATAAGCTCGACCTGAGAGCGGTCGAGCGACTCCTCGAACCAACCAGAGTCCCGGCACTCGACGACAGCGGCCAAGACGGCGCACTGGTATGGCGTGAGTCGAGCCTCGGTGAGGTCGACCTGGACCAGGAGCACCAGACCGGGCTCGACCGCGAACACTTCGCCGGACCGGAGGTCGACGTAGGAGCGGCCTTCCTCGCGTCGCACGGCTCGCTCGGCTTTGGACCAGCGGCCGACGTCGGCGGCGGGGATTCGGACGGTCTGCGACCCGTGGCGCAACGACAGGCCCCCACGATCCACCCGTGCGCCCAGGTCCGGGAAGTACATCTCGAGCTGCGAGGCGAGGCGCTTGAGGTCGGGGGCGTTCGAGGTCATGGCGGCTGAGCCGGGGTCGGATCTTGCTCAGCAAGACCCTAGCTCTTTCTCAGAAATCCGAGTCGAGTTTCTCAAAAAATGAGTCCACCTTTCTGACAAAGATAGAGCTGAAGAAGTCCCCTGATCCCGAGCGGAGCCTCAACAACCGCCGGAACCCGCGCCCGGCCAACTCGCGGAGCTGCCGCGGTTGGTGCGGCGACACGCGGTGCACCCTGGTGACGGGGACTTGGTGGCCGAGGCCGGGATCGAGGTTTGGGGGCTGGAGCGCTTCAGCGCGGCGTTGGCGCAAGGAGCTCTCTGGCCTCGAGGTGACGCACCGGGGGGCTGAGGGCGGCCTCGTCGCCCGGACTCAGGTCGCCTGGACAGGATTCGCTGTAACCCTCGCGAGCGCCGTTCGTCTCCCCCATCGGTGAACGCCGCCGATCCCGCACCGACCCTCGGCGAGGCCGTGGGGTGGCACCTGCGCGCGATGCGTGCCAAGGGGTGCAGTGCGCGCTCGCTCGAGACGCTCGAGGGGGAGCTGCGCCTGCACCTGGGGGACTGGCTCGGGCGCCGGCTCGACGGGCTGCGGCGCATGGAGGTGGCCGAGCGGCACGAGCTCTTGACCGGGGGTAGCGGGCCGTACCTGGCCAACCGCGTCATGCAGCAGCTGCGGGCGGTCTGGAACACGGCGGCGCGGCGCTGCGAGGGACTGCCGGCCGTCAATCCCGTCATCGCCGTGACGTTCAATCGCGTTCGACGGCGACGCGAGCCGGTGCCGTGGGAGGAGTTGCCGGCCTGGGCGACGCGGGTGGCCGGGCTCGGGAACGAGGTGCGGCGGGACCTGCAGTGGTTCCTGCTGCTGACCGGTCTGCGCAGCCTGGACGCGCGCACGGTGCGTTGGGAGGACGTGGCCTGGACTGCGGAGGGCGCAACGCTCCACCGGCCGCGGCCCAAGGGCGGCGAGGATCGAGCGTTCACCGTGCCCGTGGCGTCGGCGGTCGAGGTGCTCCTGGCACGGCGGCGCGCTCGCAACGGGACCTTCCTCGGCGAGGACGACGACGGCTGGGTCTTCCCCACCCGCGACCACGCGGGCCGGGTGACGCACGTGGCCGAGGCGAAGGAGCAGAGGGTGGTCGACGGGCGCAAGGTGCGCTGGCTGCCCTCGCCCCACCGCCTGCGCGACACCTTCGCCACCGCCGCGCATGAGTGCGGGACGCACCCGCTGGACCTGAAGGCCCTGATGAACCACGCCCTGCCCGGCGGCGGGGATGTGACGGCGGGCTACATCCGGCCGTCGGTCGGGCACCTGCGGGGTGAGGTGGAGCGGGTGGCGGGGTTCTTGGTGGAGCGGGCGGGCGTGTAGGAGACCTCGCAGCGTCTGCGGCGGCGGCCCGTCGGCCACCGCTCATAGCCTGCGAACCACGAGCGCAGCAGCTCGGGCTCTCGCGGCTGACACGCCGACAAGCACGAGAGCAGCCATACGCCAAGCGCTGCACCGCTTACATGCTTTGCGCGAGCAGCGCGTCGACTTCCGCTACCAGCCGTTCGAGGTTCGTCGAAACCACGCCCCAGACCACCCGATCATCAACTTCCGCGTACCCGTGGATCAGGATGTTCCGGAACGCAACGATCCGCCGGTGGTCCGTGATCTCGGCCGAGATCGAGTCGTCGTGCTTGCGGAGCTGGTTGAGCGCCTCGCCGATGATCTCGAGCTGCCGCTCAACAGCAGAGCGCATCATCGCGTCCGCCAAGTAGTCCTCGAGCGATCATTCGGCAGTGAAACTCAGTGCCCGCTGTGCCGCTGATCGCACGTCGTGCAGGTACTTGCTCGCTCTTCGGTCCATCGGCGACCTCAGGCAGCAAACAGCGGCTGGCGGGTCTCGTCGATCTCGTCACGGAGGTAGGGATTGGTCACCGCCGATTCCACCACCAGGTCGATACGCCGCTCGAAGAGATCCTCGAGATCGGCCAAGAGGCCGAAGAAGGCATCGGCCCGAGCAACCGGATCTTCGTCCTCGAACTCCACGATGAAGTCGAGGTCGCTGGAGGCAGGGTCAAAACGCCCCGTCGCCGCGGAACCGAACAGGTCGAGACGCCTGAGCCGGTGGCGCCGACAGAGCGCGCGAACCTCTTCGAGCCTCTTGCTGAGCAGATCGATCACGCCACCAGACTACACAACGGCCACTCGGAGTCGCCGCCCAGGCCGAGGATGCCGCCCTCACACCGCCGTCAGGGGACCTCGAGAACCCGAGTACCAGGCCGCTGTCCTCGAAGTCTCCCCATCAAGCGGTGGAGCGCGGAGGGCGGCGTCCGCACGCTTCTCGGCCGAGGACCTGCTCCTGGCAACCGACCCACCGCCCCGCCGCTTCGAGCCACGACCGAACCATCCACCTCCGCGGCGGCAGCCACCACCGCGCTCGGTTCAGGACCGGATCGAGGGACTCGAGAGCTCGCACCACCGGACCCCGGCCAGCCCACTCGACACGATCATCCAGCCTTCGCCCCCGAGGCCCAGGAACTGCCCCGCCCACTCCCCCCCACGCTCCCCGATAGCAGGCCGATCAGGTAACCTCGCGGGCCGAGCGCCCGTAGCTCAGCAGGACGGCCGAGCGCCCGTAGCTCAGCAGGACGACTGCGGTTGGGTCTTCCCCACCCGCGACCGCGCGGGACGCGTGACGCACGTGGCCGAGGCGAAGGAGCAAAGGGTGGTCGACGGGCGCAAGCTGCGCTGGCTGGCGACGCCAGCCTTCCCGGGGGCCCGCAAGAGGCGACGGCGGACGATCGTCGACGGAGAGGTCGAGGGCGGCCATGAGGTGCAGCGGGCGCTCGACGTGCAAGGTCGTCTTCGATCCTGCGGTCGACGTCGAGAACGCGCGCGCCGAGCCCGAACTCCTTCTCGACCGGCACTCCATGCCGCTGGTCCTGGACGAGATCCAATGCGCGCCCGAACTCGTGCCGGCCCTCGAGCGACGGAGAAGGTCTTGCGGCTGAGCGACCGGGAACTCGCGATACCCTGGGACCTGGCGCCGATGAAGAGTGAGTGAACTCGCATTCGAGACTCACCCGGCGTGCAGGCCAACCAGGCTAGGAGTCTGTGCCGTCGCTCTCGAGCCACGCGACGTCGGCCACGTCCTGCGGCCGCCCGACGGCCCGCTTGTTCCGGATCAGGTGTTCGCGGCTGATCACCGGAACCTCCACGGCCCCGAGCTCGACGGTCAGCCGGTCGCGCCAAGCCTCGCCAAACTCGACGCCGTCGATCGACGTCAAGACGTCGATCCGGCGGGGCGGGAGCCCAATCTGGTAGACGACATCGATCGAGACGAGGTCCTCGACGGTGAGCTGGCCGAGCGGCGCGCCGAACTGCGCCAGGGCCCGCCACACTTTGGCAGCGTTGCCGGGCGTCGGGTTCACCCAGAGATCGAGGTCACCTGTCGCCCGAGGTCGACCGTGCGCAGCCAAGGCGTGCGCGCCGACGACCAGGTACTCAACGCCGCCCGCGGAGAACGCGGACAAGATGTCGATGTGATCGCGGTTCATCGATCGAGCCTTCCTTGAACGCCCACGCGTCGAGCGTGAGCTGCCAGACCATGGCCACGCGCTGCGACGGCGTCAGACGACGGTAGTCATCCGCGTCGTCATCGTCATGCAAGCCCCTGAGCCTCGTCGGGTAGTCAGAGCGATCCACCCGGGCAGTCTACCGGAAGCCTTGTCCGAAGCGACGCCGATAGGAGCGCCGACAAGGCCCGGTCGACGAGCCGTCACCGGTGCGCGGGCGCTCTCACGCGCCCCCTCGATCGCTGCTCGGCAGAAGGGCTCCGCCCCGGCTGAGCCGGCCATCCGGTCGATGCACCGCTCGAATGGATCCACGAGGCCTGCGAGGAGCCCAAAAAACGTGCCGGCGAACGCGACCGGATGGAGGTCGACCTACCCAAGCACAGCCGGACTCGATCGGGCCTCCCAACCGGGCCAGACCCTGCGCGGTTCGACGCCGTGAATCGCCGTGCCAGCCACCCCCGCGAAACCCATCCACGACTCGGCAGGGTCCGACGCGCACGATGCTCGGGTCGACCGCGAAGCATCCACGCTCGAGGGCTTGCGAATCCGGCGCGCCGTTCTCCGCGCCGGGCTCGAGTCGCCACCGAGTCGGCCGGGCCGCGCCCGGCGACGCCGTGCCCCAAACGCCGCCCTGGATGGCGCTGGCCCGATCCGACCCTCTCCTCGAACGCCCGGTGATTGGGTACCCTCCCCTCCCGAGCGCCCGTAGCTCAGCAGGATAGAGCACCGGTTTCCTAAACCGGGGGTCGTGGGTTCGAATCCCGCCGGGCGCACCATTCCCACTGCTCGCCATGTGGTCAGACGTTGAAACCGATCAGGACTACCTCAACTACACCGAGGTCGCCGAGCTTGCTGCGAACCTGATTCGCCAGCGAACGCTCCTTCCAATTTCCATTGGCATCTTCGGTGGCTGGGGATCGGGAAAGTCATCGCTGCTCAAGCTCGTCCACAAGGAGCTGAACGAGAGAGAAGGCGACAGGTACCTCCACGTCGAGTTCGACGCCTGGCTCTACCAGGGATTCGACGACGCCCGAGCGGCTCTCATGGAGGCAATCTCGGCGCGGCTCGTCGAGGCAGTCGAGGAGGGTTCACCCCTCGGCGAGAAGGTCAAGAGGTTTGCCAAGCGGGTCAACTACTTCCGCGTGCTTGGTCTTGGGATGGACGTGGCTGCAACCGCGATGGGCGCACCGACGCTGGGCGCATTCACGGCCGGAGGTGCTGCCCTGGGAAGGATGTTCTCGGGGGATGGCACGGGGGAGGATGTCGGGCAGATCAAGGAGACTGGAAAGGCTGCCAAGGACATTGCGAGTGGCCTGGTGAAGCCGGGCGAGCCGGTCACTCCGCCAAAGCAGATCGCCGCGTTTCGTGAAGAGCTGTCCGAGATTCTGGAGAATCTCGACAAGGTGCTCGTGGTCTCGATCGACAACCTCGACCGATGCTTGCCCACCAACGCGATTCACACTCTGGAGGCGGTCCGACTGTTCTTGTTCGTTGACCGGACGGCGTTCATCGTCGCAGCGGACGAGGACATGATCCGTTTCGCCGTCACCGAGCACTACGGCCGCCTAGGGGAGAGGCACGTGAAGGACTACCTGGACAAGTTTATCCAGGTCCCCATCAGAGTGCCACGCCTCGGTGTGGCCGAGGTGAGGGCCTACATGATGCTGTTGTTCTCCTCGCTGGCCGTCGGCAGGGATGTTCACGAGGGCATTCGAGCAAACCTCCAAGTTGCGCTGCGGGAGAGCTGGAGCACCGACGAGTTCAGCTCTGACAGGTATCTTGAGGGGGTCGCTGGTGAACCCCGAGCCAAGCTTGAGCTCGGCTTTGGGATCGCCACGCGCATGGCGAGGCTCCTGGCCCGATCGTCCCACGTTGGTGGCAACCCACGAACGGTCAAGCGCATGCTCAACGTCGTGCAGATGAGGTCCGAGATCGCCCAGCGCCGTAAGATGCCCGTTGATGCCGCGCTAATTGCCAAGGTCGCGCTGTTCGAGCGCTGCACCGACAGCGCGGCGACCGCAGCCCTCTACGGCCTCATCAACAGCGCGGACGCTGGCGCGCCACCGATTCTGATGGACCTTGAAGGAGAGGAGGATGAAGAGGCCCTCGTCAAAATGTGCGCTGATTCGTTCGGCGAGCAGCATGCCCCCTTCATCAGGGACTGGGTTCGGCTCGAACCCGCTCTCGGCGGAGCCGACCTGAGGCCCCTGGTCTACCTGAGCCGCGAGACGCTTCCACTGGCCTCGGCCGACGGCGCGCTCTCACCGGCCGCTGAGAAGGTGGTTCGGACCCTCCTGCTCGTGAAGTCAAAGAACTCACCGGGGGCGAAGGGTGCATTGAAGGCACTCGGAGACGAGGAGAAGGCCCAAGCAATGGCCACGCTCACCGCGCAGCTGCGCCGGACCAGCGATTGGTCTTCGGCCCCGGACGGCTTCAAGGGGCTGCTGATCCTGGCGGAGGAGACGCCCGAGTGCGGACGAATGGCTCGGCAGTTCATCGAGTCGCTGCAATTTGGGAAGCTGCCGGGGTGGATGAACGTGTTGGTCAAGAACCAAGACTGGTACACGGCGGAGTAGTAAGTGGGAACGTCAACATCCAGCTCCGGGCCTGGCTCCGGGTCGCCCCTCGTGCCGCCGTGGGCCGACCCCACGCCTGACGTACCCCTGCCCAAACCCGACCCGCAGCGCTTCCGTGAGTTCCGGACGGCTCTTGGCCGGTTCGTTGGAGGCGGCGAGCGGCGCCACTTGGGCCGGGCCCTGGGCCACTACGCACGTCGGTCAACAGGGGGAGCCGCCACTGGTCCCAGGCGATACGGCTCGATGACCGGAGCTGGTGGGCGCCTCGTCAGCCTCCTGTCCGACCTCCGTGGCGGTGGCACTGGTGAGGAGTCGATTGGGGTTGACCTCTCGCGGCTCAAGAGCGCACCGACCGACTACGCGATTCAGGAAATCGCTCGCGCGATTGCTCCAAGCAATGGTGATCGCGAGCGGATCATCAACGGCCTCCAAGCGGCCCTTTCGCGAGCGCTCGAGGGGAGCGAGGTATTCGAGCCTGAGGGGCTGTCGGAGGACATACTCGTCGATGTGCTCCTCAACTATCTGACCGAGGTCGTGTTCGAGCAGGTAGTTCTCGACTCTGATCACGCCTTCGAGAAGGCCGAGGATCCCGAGGTGAACGTCAAGCGCGAGGGGGAGCTGTTCGAAGTGGTCGAGGCAAGCGTCGACAAGCACCTGCACCCACTGCTTGGTGATAACGTGAGTCAGTTCTCAGCGGACGACCTCGCCAAGCTCCAGCGAGACGCGCTCAAGGAGGTCTGGGAGGAATGGGACGCGGAGGTGCAAGAGTGAAGCTGGTCATCCGATCCGAGAAGACGGCAATGCCCAGCGCCTCGCCGGAGGAGGTCGGCGTCCTGCTGTACAGCGGAGGCGAGCGAGGTCCCGGCGGGCTTGCCATCGCCCGGAACTACGTCGATGAGGTCGCCCGGCTTGGCGCGCCGGTTCCCCAAGTGGCGCTCGACTTCCTGACGATCTGCCTCGGCGTCGTGGCCGCCGATACCTTCGTCCCAAGGAACGATGCCGCTGACGGTTGGGCCCGTGAGTTCGAGCTTGACGTTGCGCTAGGCGACCCCGAGCCCTGGCGGGAGCTGGTCGCGGACCTAGAGCGTGCCTTCGCCTTCTTGTCCGGGGACTCCTGGAGCTTGTCGTTTACGGACGGTGGGCAGGATGCGCCCAAGCCGCGTCGGCGGAGGAAGCGCAACCGGGTTCTCGACCTGCGGGACAGGGACTCCGCATGCCTCTTCTCGGGTGGGCTCGACAGCACGATCGGCGCGATTGACTTGATCGCGGGGGGCCGGGCTCCCCTGCTCGTGAGCAGTGCAGGAAGACTCGACAAGCAGGCTCAGACTGCGGTGAGGCGGCACGTCGGCGCGCTGGCGCCGCAGTTCGCGCTCAACCCTGCTCCGACAACGCCGAGGGGTTTCACGAGGGACGTGTCGATGCGCACGCGCAGCCTTGGCTTCATCGGGCTTGGCGTGGTTGCGGCGTCTGCGGTCGCCGCAGACGTGGGCAGGACGTCCATTGACCTCGTGATTCCGGAGAACGGCCCCATCTCCCTGAACGCGCCCCTCACCTCGCGGCGAATCGGGTCACTCAGCACCAGGACCACGCACCCGTACCTCCTTCGTGCGTTGCAAGAGCTGCTGGACTCCGTTGGCGCGCCCGTGAAGCTCGGCAATCCCTACCAGTTCGCCACCAAGGGAGAGATGGTTGCGGGTTGCAAGGATTCCGCAGCCCTTTCGACCGCCGCCGGCTCGACCATCTCGTGCGGAAAGCTCCAGCGCAAGGCTATCCAGTGCGGCAAGTGCGTCCCCTGCATCTTCCGTCGAGCCGCGTTCCACCATGCCGGGATAGCGGACACCACGAAGAAGGGTTACAGGTACAAAGACCTTTGCCGTGCCCTTTCGGAACCAACGGGCAGGGACGACGTGCTAGCCATGATGATCGCCTGCTCGAATGGCCGAAGAACGCCGCTGCGCCGAGCAGTGATGCTGGGCGGTCCACTTCCGGAAGATGCGGCGACACGCGACCTCATGGTGGACGTGAGCCGGCGAGGGCTGGGCGAGGTGGCATCCTTCCTTCGTAGTCAGGGGCTCAAGTGCTGATCGACTGTCACTGCCACCTGGACCTGTACCGAGAGCCGGCGATCGTTGCGGGATCGCTGCGCAGCGAAGAATGCCTCGTGCTGTCGGTGACGACGACGCCCAGCGCCTGGCGCGGCACGTCAGCACTAGGGTCCGGGATACCTGGCGTGCACACTGGCCTCGGCCTGCACCCGCAGCTCGCCGGCGAGCGCGCGAGTGAACTCGGCCTCATGGAGAGCCTGGTCCCCGCTGCCGAGTTTGTCGGCGAGGTTGGCCTGGACGGGACCCCCGAGCTGAGGCAATCCTGGCCCACGCAGACCAGGCTATTTGACGCGGTGCTCGCGTCGGCCACGAGGGCAGGGGGGCGCGTGCTCTCGATCCACTCTCGCCGCGCCGCTGGGGAGGTGGCAGCACGACTCCAGGCGTTCCCCGACGCCGGGACGCCGATCCTCCACTGGTTCTCCGGCAGCCTGAAGGAGCTTCAGTTGGCGGTGGAGATCGGCTGCTGGTTCTCCGTGGGCCCCGCGATGCTGAGGAGCAAGCGCGGGCGCGGGCTGATCGAGCGAATGCCGCGTGACCGGGTGCTCCCCGAGACGGACGGACCCTTCGCCCGTGACACCTCCGGGCAACCGCTCCAGCCCACGGGTGCTCGCGAAGTGCAGGCAGGCGTCGCGGAGATGTGGGGCGAGCCGGCCGACGTTGTCACCGCGCGGATGGACGAGGGGGCCGCCGTGATCCGTGGTCGGATGCACGAGGTCAGTGCTCCGCTACCGCCTCGCTACCGCTCCTAGCCCTGAACCGGCCAAGCCCTTGGCCCCGCCACCACTTTCGACCGCAGAGCCCCCTCATCCTAAATCGGCGGGTCGTGGTCTCAAATTCCGCCGGCCCCCTACTCGGAATAGGCTCTGGGTTTCGCAATGAGAGTAGGGACGCGGGAACCGCACAGCCTATTGACGCCCCGCCGGCTAAGCGACAGCTGCCGCAAACGATGCGAACAGGTCACCTGGCAGCGGATGCGTCAGCCGCCATGTGACCTGCATGGGGCGTTCTGATTCGTGGCCAACATAGGTGCCCGTGCCGAGGAACCAGAAAGCACGATCATCGGCGCGCAGTCGAGCGAAGAGAAGCACCGTCGTCCCGAGCCTCTCGTGGCCTTGATACCGCATGCCGGTGTCCGAATCGGCGCGAACAACTCCCTGGCTCTCCCAGTGGATCAGGCTCGGGCTGATCGCGTAGTCCTTGTACCGGGTGGTCGGAGAGAACCCACCGCTCGTCTTGTCGAGGGTGAAGGCGAGGAGGTCGGCCTTGGCCTCGGGAACCCAGCGCACGCCTGTCTGCCACGCGGCCACCGTCGCGCCGTCCCCGCCGATGCCGAAGGCGGCCTGGAGCTCGACGCGGGTGTAGCGGGCGTGGACCTGGAGCGGGGCTTCCGGGTGGGTGCTCAGGGGAACGTGGATGTGGTCCACCTGGGCTCGCAGGACGTCGAGGAGCTGCCGGAGCCTTGGGGATCACCCAAAACCGGCCAGTAGTGATCGGGTCAAAAGCGGCCAGTTGAAGGGGTGATCCCGGGACGTTGACGCGGCAGGAGGGCGTGTGCTCTTCGTGCCGGATGGGCAACGTCTTGAAGCACGAGAAGCAAGAGCAGATCCGAGCACTGGGCCGGCTGGGCTGGTCGATGAGGCGCATCGAGGATGCGACGGGGGTGCGTCGTGAGACGGTGAGCCGTCATCTGAAGGCGGCCGGGATCGAAGTCCGGGGGCGGCGTCAGCGGCGCCTGGAGGCCGATTCAAATGCGGCCGGTTGCCCGACCACCGACTCCGAGGCCGATTCAAATGCGGCCAGTTACCCGATCACCGACCCCGGGCCGGATCCAAGAGCGGCCAGTCAGGTGACCACCGACCTCGAGCGGGCGCCGGCTCCAGGCTGGAGTCCGATGGCGAGCCGGTGCGAGGCCTTCCGCGAGCAGATCGAAGCGGCTGTGGCGAGGGGCCGTAATGCGAAATCGATCTGGCAGGAGCTGGTGGACGAGCACGGCTTCGAGGCCGGCTACCAGAGCGTACGGCGCTTCGTGCACAAGCTACGGGGCAGCGTCGCTCGCGAAGCCCACCCCACGATCGTGACCGCGGCGGGCGAGGAAGCACAGGTGGACTACGGCACGGGCCCGATGGTGCGTCACCCCGAGACGGGCAAGTACCGCCGGACACGGCTCTTCGCGCTGACGCTCGGGTGCAGCCGCAAGGCGGTTTGGCTCTTGTGCTTCAAGTCGAGCTCGCAGACGTGGTGCGAGCTGCACGAAGACGCCTTCCGCCGTCTCGGCGGCACGACGAGGACGGTCGTGCTCGACAACCTGAAGGAAGGCGTGCTGAAGCCCGACGTGTACGACCCCGATCTGAACCCGCTATACCGCGACATGCTCGCGCACTACGGCGTCGTCGCGCTGCCTGCGCGCGTGCGGCATCCCGATCGCAAGGGCAAGGTCGAGCGCTCAGTCGGCTACGCCCAGGACACGGCGCTCAAGGGGATGCGCTTCGAGAGCTTGAAGGACGCTCAGGCTCATCTCGATCGCTGGACGGAACGCTGGGCCGACACGCGCATCCACGGTACGACCAAGCGTCAGGTCGCCGCGATGTTTGCCGAGGAGCAGCCGACGCTGCAAGCACTGCCAGTCGAGCCCTTTGGCTACTTCCAGTACGGCGCACGCACGGTCCACCTGGACGGCTGCGTCGAAGTCGATGCCGCTTACTACGGAGCGCCGCCCGGCTGGATCGGTCGCGAGGTCGCGGTGCAGTGGAGCGGTAACTGGGTGCGTCTGCTCGACCTCGGGACCGGCGAGCTCCTGCGCGAGCATCGCAAGAAGCCTCGAGGATGGCGCTCGGTCCATCCGTCGGATCGTCCGGCGAAGACGCCTGTCACGACGCTGCAACTGCTTGCCAGGTCTCGCGGCGCGGGTGCGTCCGTGGGCGCGCTGTGCGAGGAGATCCACAAGAGGCGCGAGCAGGGCGGCGTGCGCCAGATCCAGGGCGTGCTGTCCCTCGTAAAGAAGTACGGCGACGCACCGATCGAGAAGGCGTGCGCCGTCGCCCTCGAGGTCGGCGCTCCCAACTACCGCTTCGTCAAGAAGTGGATCGACCGCAAGCCACCGGCGCCGCTCTCGCTGCGGCAGGTGGATCCGCTGATCCGCGAACTCTCGCTGTACCGCGACCTGATCGACTCCAGAACCGAAACCGGAACCCAATGAACAGGATCGAGATCGACAAGGCCCTGAGGAAGCTGCGGCTCTCGGGCATGGCTAACACCCTGGAGACACGACTGCTCGAAGCCCAGACCGAGCGCATGCCTCCGATCGACTTCCTCTCCCAGCTCGTCTCGGACGAGCTCGAGCGGCGAGGGGATCGACTGATCGAGCGCCGCATCAAGTACGCCCGCTTCCGAGATGCGGATCGAAGGCTCGACGACTTCGACTTCGACTTCAACAAGAAGATGAATCGCCGGCTGGTCTTCGACCTCGCGACCGCTCGCTTCGTCTCGAAGGCTGAGGACGCTCTCTTCCTGGGCCCCCCCGGCACCGGCAAGAGCCATCTCGCCCAGGCGATCGGGCAGGCTGCGATCTTGCAAGGCTGGGCCGTCGCCTACCGCGAGGCCCACGTCCTGATCGAGGAGATGGCCGACGCGACGCTCGACGGCGCCCGCAGCGAGTACCTGGCCAAGATGGAGAAGGTCCCACTGCTCATCGTCGACGACCTGGGCATGCGCAAGCTGCCGCATACCGCGGCCGAGGATCTGCTCGAGCTCATCATCCGGCGCTACGAGCGGACCAGCACCATCCTGACCTCGAACCGGCCTGTCGACGACTGGGGCAAGCTCCTCGGAGACACCGCGGCTGTCACAGCACTGCTCGATCGGCTGCTGCACCACGCGCACGTCCTGAAGTGTGGACCCAAGAGCTGGCGCACTCAGAAGCGGGCCAGCGCAAGAACGGATCAACCCGTGCTTGCCTTGAACGACTGAAATCCGCTAAACCGACACCCGTCCCGGTCGCTCCAACTGGCCGCATTTGACCCGATCACAACTGGCCGGTTTTGACCCGATCCCCGAGGCCGGAGTTCCAGTCGAGCCTGAGGGTGCCCCCAGAGGAGCTGCGCTCCCTCGGCGAGGGTTGTGGAGCGAGTGACAGCTTGGTCAATCATGGAGGCGACCAGCATGCGGAGCAGCCGGCGGCCCTGTTCGTCGAGGGGAGCGATCTCGGGGGGAGTGTCGTTGGCGAGGAGAGCTTGGTAGCGCTCGATCCGCACGAGGTCGTCGACGTGACGTAGCCGGCCACAGGCTCGACGAAGGACATCCTCCACGGGGCCCTCTGGAAGATTCGGTAGACCGGCCTCGGCGCGCAGGTCCGACCAGCACTTGGTCCCCTGATAGACGTCGTCGAGCGCGAGCCCGCTCTCCTCCAGAAACCGGCCCAGCGTGACGTCCTTGTCCGCAGAAGCGGCAGCGATGCGCCGAAGTTCCTCGGCCTTCGCGGCCCAACGGCTCGGCACTGCAGCCTTGATGTTCTCGAGGACGCGCTGGCTCGCGACTGCATCGAGCTCCATGTGGCACCCGGCCGGCAGAAAGGGGAAGCCGCGTTTCACGTGCTCGATCAGTCGCTTGCGGCCGCCCTCGAACAGACCGGCAAAGCGCCGATCGAAGCGAAACTCCTTGCGGTGCTGTCCGACGAAGTCGAGGACGGTGCAAGCGGTCTTCCCCGGACTCCTCCTCAACCCCCGACCGAGCTGCTGCAGGAACAGCGTGGCGCTGTCCGTGGGGCGCAGGAACAGCACCGTGTCGATGGTGGGCAGGTCGACCCCCTCGTTGAACAAGTCGACCGAGAACAGGACCTGCAGGGCGCCGGAGGCGAGGTCTCTGAGGGCGGCCTCGCGTTCGACCTTCGGGGTATCGCCCCAGATGGCGGTGGCTTTGACCCCGGACTCGCGGAAGACACGGGCCATGAACTGCGCGTGCGCGATGCTGACGCAGAATCCCAGGCAGCGGACGCTCGAGAGGGCGTCGACGTGGTCCTGCAACTGCTTGAGGACGAGACGTGCCGACGAGTCACTGGCGGTCAGGACATTGCTCAGGCCCTCGATGTCGTAGCCGTGACCCCGACGCCACGGCACCTCGCGCAGGTCCGTGTTGTCGCTGATCCCGTAGTAGAGGAAGGGGCAGAGCCGGTGTTGCTCGATGGCCTGCCACAGGCGCAGTTCTGCGGCGATGCGGCCATCGAAGTGCTCGAGGACGGAGAGGCCGTCGGCGCGCTCTGGGGTTGCCGTCAGGCCGAGGAGCTCGATGGGCCGGACGAGCTTCAACAGCCGTCGGTAGGTCGCCGCAGCCGCGTGGTGGAACTCGTCCACGATCACGACATCGAAGTGATCGGGGGGAAGGTCTTCGAGCCCGGCGGCGTTGAGGCTCTGGATCGAGGCAAAGAGGTGCTCGAAGGCTCGGGGGCGCCTTCCGCCCACCCACAACTCGCCGAACGCAGCGTCACGGAGTCCGTGCCGAAAGGTCGCCAGACTCTGCTCCAGGATCTCCTTGCGGTGGGCGACGAAGAGCAAGCGAGCACGGGGCATGGCCGCCTTCAGGCGCGCGTAGTCGACGGCGGCGATCACCGTCTTGCCCGTCCCGGTCGCGGAGACCAAGAGGTTGCGGTGATGACCCTGCTGGCGAGCCAGGGCGATTTGCTCCAAGAGCCGTTCCTGGAAGGGGAACGGGTGGATCTCGATCGGGCTGAGGTGGAGCTCGGAGCCCCCATCCCGCCGTTCCGTCTGCTCCTCGAACTCCGCGGCATCGAAGGGGCGGAAGTCGACGCTGTTCCAGTAGCTCTCGAAGACAGCGGCCACCTTCTCCGTCACTGCCGGGTTGCGTGCCCCACTGATGCGCGCGTTCCACTCGAGCCCGGACTGTTGCGCCGAGAAGGTCAGGTTCGAGGACCCCACATAGGCCGTCGTGAAGCCGGACGCCCGGTGGAACAGCCAGGCCTTGGCGTGCAGCCGGCTCGTCGACTTGTCGTAGGAGACGCGGATCTCGGCACCGAGGTCCTCGAGTTGCTCGAGGGCGGCCAACTCCGTCGAGTCCGTGTAGGTCGTCGTCAGCACCCTCAGGCCTCGACCTGCGTCGCAGTGCCCCCGCAGCGCCGACAGCATCGGGCGGATCCCCGTGCGGCGAATGAAGGCCATCACGATGTCGATGCGGTCGGCGGAGTCGATCTCCGTCAGCAGCTGGTGGCCAACCCTCGGCTCGTCGGGGGCGTTCGTGAGCAGGGTCGTGTCCAGCAACGGCAGCAGCGGAGTGTCGAAGGACTCCTTCGTGCCGTCGGGGAGGCGGGTGCAGACGGCGTGCAGGATCTCGCCGGGATCGATGGGACTGTCGCCTTCTGCTGCCTGTCCGCCGATGGCTTGGTCGATAGCCTCCACCAGGTCACGGGCGAGGCGGACGCCCCTGGATACGCGTTCCTTGTCGGGGAGGCCTTCCAGGGCTCGGAAGACCACGCGGCCGATGTGGAAGGCGATGCGGTCTGCCGCCTCCTCCTTCCGTAGTCCGGCGCGCTCGAGCTCGAGGCTCGGATCGAGGTTGCGTAGGCTCTCCGCGATGGCCTCGGTGATGAGAGCCTCGTGCAGCCCACGAATCGGAGCGGTCATGTGCGGGAGTCTAGCTGCTGCGAGCGTCGTTTGCCGAGTTGGGGCATGCCTGCCGGAGTGCCCGAGGGCACTCCTTCCCCGGTCGCGCTGACTTCAGTCCCGGAACACTCTCTCCCCGTGCCACTCCAGGACCTCGGGCGCCGGCCGCTCGTGGACGGCACCTGGAAACACCCGCAGCGGCCTTGCGTCATAGGCGTAGTAGCGGACTCCGTTGTCCCACTCGGCCTTCAGTCGCGTGCTCACGCGCACTTCCAACTCGGGCGTGACCGTCACGTAGCCGCGATCGAAGAGCGTGTGGAACTCCTTGGTCAGCAGCAGGCCGTTCTGGACGTGGTTCGAGAGCGGGCCCAGGTAGGGCTGGATGTGCGCCGCGTCGAGCACGATCTCGGTGTGCTCCCCAGTGATCGCGCAGCGGCGGCCGTAGGCGCCGAGGAGGCGCGAGCGGAAGGTGCCTTGGCCCACGCGGGCTCGGCTGCTCGCGTCGATCAACTCGCGGTCGTCCACATCGAGGGGCGTGAATGTCTCCGCGGCAAGCTCCTCGGGCGTCGTCAGGTGGTCGTAGTGGATCTCGCCCAGAAGCCGGCTCGCCCGGTTCCCGTCGCGCTCGGCCTTGCCCTGGACGATGTTGGGAGCCCAGCCCTCGGCCTCCCCCCACGGGATCCAACGCTCCTGGGGCCAGAAGGCCGCGTCCCTCAGCAGGGTGCAGCCGATGGGTTCACGTGGTGCGCGCGCGTCACCGATCAGGTCGAACTTCCTGTAGCCACCGATTCGCTCGAGGAAGCGAAGCTGATCCGGATCGCCGTTCGCGCGCCCGAAGCTCGCCCAGGCCTGGTCGAGTGAGAGCAAGATGAAGGACGCGAAGAAGCCGTACCCGGCAATCGCGTGGGTCGGGCTCTTCAGGCGGAAGAAGACCGGCGTCCCCGGCGCCAGTTTCGCCATGGGCCGCTTCGCGAGGGGCTGCCAGAAGTTGACTTCGTCTAGCGGACCGTTTCGCTCGCGAGCCAAACCCGCGAGGAAGTTGAACCACGCGCGATCGGTGAGCGCGATGAAGGGAGTGGGCATCGAGGCGGGCACTGTATCGATCAGCCGCCAGACAGAGAGGGAGGTGGCCCCGACTTCGGGTCACGTGGGCTTTCGAATCGGAGCTGCTCTCGGGGGGTCGCGAGAGCCGGCTGATGCTGGGGCTGAAGCGATGTGCGACGAGCGGCGACAGTCGACGTCCGCGGCGGGCACGTGCCCTTGTGGGTCTTGGAAGCCGAGGGCGGCGCGCGCATCGAGTGCCACGTCCCCGCCCACGCCTGGTCGAAGGACTCGATCCGCCACGAAGCTCTGGGGCGGTCGCTCGCGCTCTACCGGATCGTGTTCGGCCAGCCGCGGCAGGATGGCCGGTTGGCGTTCGCGGCGAAGCGGGTGCCGGCGGCGGTCCTGGCCGAGCTGGTCGAGGAGTTGCGCGTGGATCTGGCGCCACGGGGAGCTGGACGCCGGGCTGCAGGCGGCCGGGGGGGCTAGGAAGGGGGTCGGACAGCCCACTAGTAAAGGTTGGCGACCGATGCTTTACTAAGATCCAAGCCATGGAAAGAACCCTTACCAGCGAGCGGTGGGCGTGAAGCGGGGCCCGACAGGCGTGGTGAAGACCGGGCCCTCGCTCGGCGGCGAGGTCGTCCGGGCCTTCGTACCCCACCCCCTCCCGCCCTCGCCCGACCTGGAGATCGACGAGGAACTCAGAGAGCTGCTCGATCAAGCCCACCTCGCCCTCGGCCGGCTCGACGCGCTGTCGACGTTGCTGCCGGACACTGCGATCTTCCTCTACACCTACGTCCGCAAGGAAGCCGTTCTCTCGTCGCAGATCGAAGGGACCCAGTCGTCCCTGTCGGACCTCCTGTTGTTCGAGCTCGACGAGGCGCCCGGCGTTCCGGTCGACGACGTCAGCGAGGTGTCGAGCTACGTCCGCGCCCTCGAGCTGGGCGTTCGTCGGGTCCGGGAGGGCTTCCCACTCGCTGGGCGGCTCCTTCTCGAGCTGCATGCCGAGCTGCTGTCGTCGGGGCGCGGCAGCGAGAAACTCCCCGGTCAGTACCGCACCTCGCAGAACTGGATCGGCGGTCCGCGGCCGGGCGTCGCGGCCTTCGTTCCTCCGCCGCCCGAGGACGTCGCCGCGTGCATGGGCGACCTCGAGAAGTTCCTGCACGACGTGCCCGAGCGCACGCCGCCGCTGATCAAGGCCGCCCTGGCTCACGTGCAGTTCGAGACGATCCATCCGTTCCTCGACGGTAACGGGCGATTGGGGCGACTCTTGACGACGATGCTCCTGGTTCGCGAGGGGATTCTGCGCGAGCCGATGCTGTATCTGAGCCTCTACCTCAAGACGCATCGCGACGAGTACTACGACCTGCTCCAGACGGTGCGCACCGAAGGGGATTGGGAGGCGTGGCTGCGCTTCTTCGTGCGGGGCGTGATGCAGACCTCCGAGGCGGCTGTCTCGACCGCGACGGAGCTGACGCGCTTGATCGAGGGGGACCAGGAACGCATCCGGGGCCTCGGCCGCACGGCTGGCTCGGCGCTTCAGGTCCACCAGGCCCTGTGCCGGTCGCCGGTCCAGTCGAGCCCGTCGTTGGTCGAGCGGACCGGGCTGACCAAGCCCACCGTGAACTCGGTGCTGGAGCGACTCTCCTCGGCGGAGCTGCCCGGCGGCCCGATCGCGCGAGAGTTGACCGGCAAGCGCCGAGGTCGAGTCTTCGCCTATAGCCGCTACCTGCAGATCCTCGGAGACGGCGTCGACGTCGATTGACGGCAGCTCGACTTCAGGCGGCGACGGATCCAGCAATGCCTGGAATCCGCTCGCGGCAGCGACCGCTAGTTTGGACCGACCGCCAATATCCGTCCTGTCCTCGATCCTCGTTGGCTCCCATGACCTCACGCCGAAACTTCCGCTCGCTGGCGCTTGGCGCTTCGTTCGTCGCCGGCCTCTCGGCTTGCTCTGGGGCGGAAAGCCCTCGGCAGGTCGTCGCGACGGCGATCCACCTCGAAGACCAACTGGATACGGCGACGATCGAAGGCGGCGCCGTGAGCGAAGGCCTCGCGCCCGAGCTGCGCTGGAGCTTCGAAGAGGGCTCGGCGGGTTGGCTGGCGCTCCCGAACCACTTCGCCGGCGGAGCGGCCGCGGGGGTGGAGGAACGGGACGGCTCCTTGGCGGTCCTCCTCACGGAATCGACCCGCGCGCCCGAGGAGTCCGGCGAACAGCTCTTCGGCGGCATCTACGTCGACGTGTCCGACTTCGACCTCGACGACTGGAGCCAGGTCGAGGTCGAGCTGCGCGCGACCGGGCCCGTCGAGTGGGTGGGCGTCGGCTACAACGTGCGTGAGACCGGTGGCGACACGCTCGACGAGCAGTGGCCGACCGTCTTCTACGGCGCGGGCACGGACGTGCAGCCCGCCGACGACGTCCGCGTCTATCGCTTCCCGGTCAGCGGTGAGGGCGGTCGGATTCGCGGGTCGATCCGGGAGGTCGCGATCCTGTTCGGTTCCCAGGCGCCCGCGACGGTCGAGTTCTCATCCGTCAGCTTCCTCCCCGCCAGCGCGGTCTACTCCGAGGCTGGCGTCGGCGTGCGGCCGGTCGCTTCCGCCGCCCACGAGGACTTCGGGCCGACTCGGCGCACGCTCTACACCCATACGCCGACGCGTTTGGCCTACGACCTCGCCCTGCCGGACTCGGCACGGCTCGACCTCGCGCTCGGGGCCTTCGGCGCGGCGACGCGGATGCGCGTTGAAGTCGACGACGGGGGCACCGTCAAGACGCTGCTCGACGAGACCGTCGCTCCTGCCGGACCGTGGCTGCAGCGCTCGGTCGACCTCGCGCGCTGGGCGGGACGGGACGTGACCCTGTCGCTCGTGGCCGACGCGGCCGATGCGTCCGCGCCCGGCGTCGCCTTCTGGGCCTCCCCCACCCTTTCCGGCCTCGCGGAGCAGGACCCCGCCGACGCGCCCCAGCCGCCCAACGTCATCTTCTACGTGATCGACGGGGCGAGCGCGGGCTACATGAGCCTCTACGGCTACGACCGGCCGACGACTCCCAACCTCGAGCGCATCGCGGCCGAGGGCGTCGTCTTCGAGCAGGCCCACAGCAACGCGACCTGGACCATGCCGTCGACGGCGTCGTTCATGACCTCGCTCCACCACAGCGTGCTGGGCGGGCTCGTGAACGACACCAACCCCATCCCGCCCAACGTCAAGACGATGGCGGAGCACTTCCACGACGCCAGCTTC
Organism: Engelhardtia mirabilis; assembly: GCA_007751255.1. GTDB lineage: Bacteria > Planctomycetota > UBA1135 > UBA1135 > Engelhardtia > Engelhardtia mirabilis. The sequence goes on along the minus strand of CP036296.1, from coordinate 451,011 downwards.
CACACGGGCGTGTTCACCTTCAACCCCAACGCGGGCGCCCGCTCGGGGCTCGACCGCGCCGTCGACGTGTTCCGCGACTTCGGCCACCGGGGCAGCCCCTTCGACCCGATCGAGGCGATCTCGTCGGAGATCCTGCACGCGCAGTACTGGGACTGGCGCGAGGCCTACCCCGGGCCCTACTGGGTGCACTTCCAGACCACCGACGTGCACCCGCCCCACCACCCGCCGGCGCCGTTCGCGGGGCGTTTGATCCCGGCGACGGAGAGCGAGGCCATCGCGAGCCAGATCCTCGGCATGCGGTTCCCGTTCAACCACACCTCCGCCAGCGTGCACGAGCACTGGCAGGGACAGTTGGCGAGCAAGGGCATCGACCCGCTGCCCTTCTACCGGGCCATGCAGGACGCCCACGACGAGGCGATGATGTACCAGGACCAGCGCCTGGGTGAGCTCGTCGCCGAGCTGAAGTCGCGCGGGGAGTGGGAGAACACCCTGCTGATCATCGGCTCGGACCACGGCCACCCCGCCGCCAGCTACCCGCGCTTCGGGCGCGGGCAGCTCGACCCCCAGCCGCCGGCCTGGGAGGGCGCGCTGCTCGGGGAGTTCGAGTCCCACGTGCCGCTGATCTTCATCTGGTCGGGGCACATCGAAGGCGGGCGCCGGGTCGACGCGCCGGTGTCGATGATCGACGTGCTGCCGACGGTGCTCGAGCTGGCGGGGCTCCCGGAGGCGCTGATCGCTCAAGGGCGTTCGCTGGTGCCCGCCCTGATGGGCGACGACAGCTGGACGCCGGAGCCGGTGGTCTTCGACGAGTTCCGGATCGACGGCGACGGCTCGGTGGTCGGCAACCTCGAGGTCCTCGACGGCCGTTGGGGCGAGTCGCTCGAGATCCGCTCGGGCGACTCCGCGACGTCGCCGGCCCTCGGGCGTCACCCCGCGCCGGCGGGCGGGCGCTGGGCGGCCCAGGACTTCGCCGACGTGCCGCGCCTGTTGCTGTACGACGTCGAGGCCGATCCGCTGGCGATCCGCAACGTCTCGGCGCAGCACCCCGAGCATGTCGCGGACGCGCGGCAACGGCTGTGGCGTCTGTGGGAAGAGCACCAACTCCTCGCGGCGCGCTTCGAAGCGGGCGAGGAGGCCGAGATGTCCGACGAGCAGCTGGAGGCGCTGCGGGCGCTCGGCTACTCCGAGTAGGCCCGGGGGCTGCTCACCACCAGCAGGCCCGAGTCACAGCTCGATCGACCCGCCTCGGTCGGCGCCTCCCGGAGACGGCGACCTCGAGCCGGCCCCTCTACTCGAACGTCACGTCGACCAGGTTCGTGAAGCTCGGCCCGCTCGCAGCGTTGGCCACGGCCTGCAGCCGGACGGTCAGGCCCTGGAGAGCGGGGTCGGTTGGAAGCGGCAGCGCGACGGCGCCCGTCCCCGCGGCGTCGGTCGCGCCGGAGGCGAGGACGACCAGCGGGCTGCCGAGCTGCAGCACGTGGGCGTAGCCCGGGATCGCGATCGGCGGCCCGGGGTCGAGCGACCAGGCGACCACGAAGGGCCCGGCCAGGCCCGCGTCGAAGGACAGGGTCAGCGTCCCTCCGAGGGGCGCGGGTCCGGCGAGCAGCGCGGGGTAGCGGCGGGCCGCGCCGGCGGCGTCGAGTGAGCCGAACAGGTCGACGAGCCCGAGGTCGAAGGCGCCGGGGGCGCTGGCTCCCACCGTCAGCTCCAGCGCGCCCTGGCCGAGCGGCTCGAAGGCCACGGCGGCGCCATCGACGGTGGCTTCGACCACGAAGCCGAGGCCGGCGCCCGCGACGGTGAGGCCGCCGGCGAGCGCGGCGTCGAGGCCCGTGACCGCTTCGACGGCCAGGTCGGTCGTGCAGACCGCGCTGGTCGCAAGGCCCGGGTTCGTCTGGCTCACTGCCACGAACTCGCTCCACGCGGCGGGCTCGACGGCGAGCACCGCGCGCAGCCAGGGGACGAGCAGGTCGAGGACGAGGGCGCGCTGTTCCGCGCCGCCGAGCGAGGTGGAACAGAACAGCTCGCCGAACTCGCAGGCCGAGGTGGCGCTCGCGAACTGGCAGTGCGATCCGCCGAGGAGGGTGATCCAGCTCTTGCAGCTCGACGCGGCGGCGCTCCACATCGCCTGCTGCTGCGACGGCGGGGTCACGCAGTCGTCGCCGCCCGACAGCATCAGCAGCGGCTGGGTGACCGAGGCTGCCGCCGCTTGGGCCGAGGGGTTGGTCTCCGCCGCGGCCAGGTTGCAGACGGCGGTGAAGGTGTCGCCCTGGGCCGCCGCCAGCAGGCTCGCGCCGCCGCCCATCGAGTGCCCGGCCGCGGCGGCCCGGCCGCTCAGGGCCTCGAAGAACAGCGAGGCCGGATCGGCCCCGTCCGCGGCCAGGCCCTCGGCCACGGTGAGGAAGTCCTGGGCGAAGTCTCCGTGGTCCGGGAACAGCTCGCCGCCGGTGGTCAACATCGCGACCACGAAGCCCTCCGGCACCAGCCCGTCGCGCAGGTAGCCGTAGGCCGAGGCAGGCATCACGAAGCCGTGGCCGAAGACGACCAGGGGGTGCCCGCCGGGCACGGCGGCGACGGGCGTGCCCTCGCCGGCGGTCGTCGCGGGGTAGTAGACCTCGGCGGTCGCGACGCCGCTCGGGCCGGACCAGGCGCCGGAGACGTGACCGATGGCGAAGGGGGCGTCGGCCGGGAGGGCGAGCAGGAGGGACAACGGCTCGATTCTAGGAGCCGGCTCGGCCCTCTTGGTCCAGCTGCGGCGAGAGTCGGCCGGGTGGTCATCGGCTCTTCATTCGCGGTCTGAACCAGCGCCCGGTCCCGCACTCCCTGCGGCAGGAGACCTCCGATCGGCAGCAGCTACCGATCGACGAGGATCCGTCACCGCGTGTGCGACACCGCGCCCCGCTCGTCCTACGACCGCAGGATGCTCTCCATCCTGTTGCGAGGCAGGAGGGTGGGGCGCGGTCGAGAGCTCGATTGTGCCGATGACGCGGCCTTCAACGGGTACCTCGATCGTCGATGCAGCAATTTCTGCCGGATCGATGTCGGTCCAGGAGCGCGCTCTCGGGATTCGAGGTGTGGCGACCCTCGCAGGCGGATCCGCTCCGCGACCTGCGCCCCCGGCTCGCCCTCGTCGCACCCCCTGACCGACAGAGCCCATGCGAACCCCGACCATCTCGACCCTGTGCGGGAGCCTGCTGCTCCTGCTCCAGGCGGCCCCCGCCGACGCGGGTGGCTCGACCATGCACCTGAGCCAGGCGACCCACGCCCTGACCCTGATCGAGGACGCCGGGCTGCAAGCCCTGTTGGCCGACCCGACCAACCTCAACGCCTACCTGAACGGGGTCAACTTCCCCGACGCCTTCAACATCCCGCCGGCGTCCTGGTACTACCTGGCCGACGACGCCCACTCGGCCTGGTTCCTCACGCAGTACGCGGAGCGGGTGCGCCAGAACCCCGGTGACGAAGTCCTGCTGTCGCACTTCCTGGGGACCATGGCCCACATCGTGGGTGACTGGCGCTTCGACCGCTACTTCCTCACGCGCGTCTCGCGGCAGTGCTGGCCGGAGAACGTCGCCGGGCCATGGCCGGAGTGGGCGCAGGAGTGGACCGATCAGGACCTCGACTGGCTGCTGGCCTGGGAGAACGTCCTGTTCGGCTTCGCCGCCAAGCCGGTCTCGTCCTTCGTGCCCTACGACGTCGGCCATGTGAAGTTCTTGGGCGACGTCTCGGTGCTCGAGACCGCGTTCCCGGGGTCGACCCCGATTCCCTGGCCGATCCTCGGATCGACGGTCGAGACGACCTTCGACTACGTGCAGAACGAGTGGGCACTGGCGATCGTTGCGAAACACTCGTGGTGCTACGACCAGGACGTGCTCTGGAAGATCGGCCTGGGCGGCACCGACGACGGCGGCCGCGCGATCGCTGAGTGCATCAACCGCACCTGGAAGATCCTCCAGCAGGACCACAGCCCGGTCTTCGACCAGTACGGCCCCTGGCCGACGGTCGAGTTCTCCGTCTCCGACCCGCTCGAGGGCGACCTGGCGATCCAAGAGATCGCGGCCTGGATCGACGGTCCGGACCACGTCTCCGAGGTCGCACTCGAGGACAACCGCATCGTGGCTCTCGAGGGCCGCCCCAACGGCGTCCAGCGCCTGCTCGAGCTGAACGGCGAGGTCGACGGGATCTGGTCCACGACCCTGACCACGTCCGACGGCGTGGCCAAGTTCGCCCTGGACGGCGACCGCACCCTCGTCCTGCTGCAAGACGGTCAGCTCATCCTGCGCGAGAACGCCCTGGCGGCTTGGGAGACCCTCGGCAGCCAGATCGCCGACTTCGACGTCGACGGTGACCTGCTGGTCGCCCTCGTCGGCGCGGTCGGCGCGGTCGATGACCTGCCGACCACGACCTATTCCAACGTGCTGCAGGTCCGGGACCTGAGCGCCGGTGACGGCTGGCACCAACTACTGGTCGGCGTCGACCAGTTCCGCCTCGAGGGCGACCGGGTTGGCGTGTTGACCCGCCAGATCGTCAGCGGTCGCGTGCTCGAGCGCCTGCGAGTGACCGAGGACGCCCTCTCCCCCACGCCCCTGTGGACCGACGTCTGGAGCGACTTCCACCCGCCGGCCCAACCGATCGACGTCAGCTTCGAGCTCGACGCCGAGCGCATCGGCCTGCTCGTCGACGGGACCCTCTCCATCGCCGACGGGAGCCTCGGCAGCGCCTTCGGGCAGGTCGCCACGGATGTCGCGCAGTTCGAGCTGGCCGGCAACCACGTCGCTGCGCTCGGGCACGATCAGGTCCTCTCGGTGCGGACGGGCGACGGCTCGTTCGTGGCCATCCACGACCAGGTCGCGACCATGCAGCTCGCCGGCAGCAATCCCGACTGGAACGCCGCGCCCTGGCTCGCCTACACCCTGACCGACGGCCGGCTGTTCACGAACCGCGACTTCAAGGACCCCGGTACGGGCAGCTTCCCGACCAGCCGCCTGCAGGCCGCGCCCGCCTTCGGCGTCCCCGTCTCGGCCTACTCGCTGGGCCTGACCAGCCCCGTCTCCTACGGGCTCGAGGGCATCAAGCTGATGGACCGGCTGGTCGTGCTCACCGACGGCCAGCTCTCGTTCCAGGAGCTGCCGCCCTACGCCCCCAAGCCCAACGCCCCCATCTGGATGTCGGCCTCGGCCGGCGTGACCGCGAACTGGGTGCAACTCAACTGGGACTGGGTCGGCGCCGGGCCGAATGACTACGTCGCACTGTTCGACCAGGACCCCTACGCGGTCGGACCCGACGGCTACCTGCCCCTCCAGTGGCAGTGGGCCACCCAGGGACCGTCCTGGGAGAGCCTCACGAAGTGGAAGGCCGGCTACTACATGGCCTACATCCACGAGGACCTGAACGGCGTGCGCAAGATCGTCCACACCGCCGGCCCCACGCAGGTCGCCCTCTCGAGCGTCGTGATCGAGAAGTACGACGGCGTCACGGGTGACTGGGTCTGGCTCGGCTGGACTGTCGACTTCAGCACCGCCGGCGATCGGGACTTCGTCGCCATCTACGACCACGACCCCATGGGCGGCGACCCGGACGCCCACCTGGTGAATCAGTGGCAGTGGGCCACCTCCGCCACGCCGTGGGCCAGCAACACCCCTTGGGCAGCCGGCTATTGGATCGGCTACGTGCAGGAGGACGTCCACGGCAACCGAGCCGTCCTGGCCAGCAAGGGCCCGACCCAGGTCACCGGTGTGGACGTCACGATCTCCAAGTACGCGGGAGTGCTGGACGACTACGTCGCCTTCTCCTGGTCCGTCACCGATCCCGGGGCGAGTGACTTCGTCGCCCTCTACGACCACGACCCGACGCAGGGCTCAGTGGACGACTACCTGATCGGTCAGTGGCAATGGGCCACGGACGGGCCGGTCTTCGTCAGTGGCAAGTCATGGGGCGCCGGCTACTACTCCGGCTACGTCCAGCAGGACGCCCTCGGCAACCGCACGCTGCTCGACACGGCGGGGCCGACGGTCTGCTCGACCCCGCCAGCAGCCAGCGTCTCGATGACGATCTACTCTGGGGTCTTCTTCTACTACATCACGCTGAACTGGAGCGTCACGAACCCCGGACCGAACGACTACGTCGCGCTGTACGACCACTACCCGACGACGGTCAACGGCTACTTGGCAGGTCAGTGGCAGTGGGCCACGAACGGCCCCAGCTGGGTCAGCGGGACGGTGTGGGCCAGCGGCTACTACATCGCCTACATCCACGAGGACGACTGCGGCAACTCCAGCATCATCGCGGTCTCGGGCCCGCTCTGAGCCATGCGGTGTCGCACTCCTTGCGCAGGCAGTGCGACACCGCACGCGAGGTACGGCGCCGCCCGCCAGGCCCTTGCGGCGCGAGCAAAGGGAACGGGGGTGGACCTCCATCGACGGTCGTGCCAAGTAAGAGAAGTTGTCGGCAGTCCGCGAGGCCGGGCCGCGTCGCACGACCCCTATCTGCAGATTCTCGGCGAGTGCGTCGAGCTCGAGTGGGCGGTGCGGCGCGTGGGCCGAGTGGCACTCGCTCGTTCGGCCGCGTCGCTACGGGAGACCGAGCGCCCGCCGTAGCTTCTCGCGCGGCGGCTCGACCGGTCCGTGGGGCGTCCCGACCGTCGGCAGGGCGCGAATCCAGCGCTCCACGACGATGCGGCCTTCGGCCGTCCGCACCAGCTGACGGGGCGATTGGCTCCCGAGGGCCGGGATGGGCTGCTCGAGTTGTTCGAGGTACTGCCGCTCGAGCAGCTGCTCGACGACGGCGCTGAGGTCGGCTTCGGCGTCCTCGACCATGAATCCGCGTTCGAGCTGCACGTCGTCGGGCGCGGTCACCGGCGGCCCCGCCCCCTCGAAGCGCGCGCCCGCCGATCGCTCGAGCCAGACCTTCGCCCGCTCGAGACGTCGGCGCGACATGACTTCGACGACCAGCTCGGCGCCGATCAGGTCCAGGCGGCCCAGGACGATTTGCCCGCCGTCTCCTTGGACCGCGTCGTCGAGCCAGACGAAGTGCCCGCCGCCCTCGTCGACGACGTTCTCGTCGGCGACCAGCGCCGCCTCGGTGGCCGCGGGATCGTCGCAGTGAAACCGTGCGACGAGGGCCTCGCGCGGGTCGCCGTCGGTCGTCTGCAGCGTGGGGGAACCCCGCCGGGCGTCGAGCCACAGTCGGCCGAACAGGTGCGCGATTGCTCTCACGCTCTTCGGATCGGTGTCGAGCCCGGCGTCCCCGAGCGTCGCCAACAGCCGAGCAGTCTGCGCAGGACCGACGACGGGGCCGCTGATGATCGGCACCAGCCATTCGCCCAAGCGGACGAGGCGCAGGGGCAGGACCATCCCGACCCGCGCGCCGCCCGAGAGCGCGGCGTCCTGGACCTCGTACTGGCCGCCGAAGAGGATGTCCTCGACGTCGATCGACTCGCCGGGCACGACGGCTTCCACGCGATAGAGCGAAAGCCGTGAGTCCTCGTACGCCTCGAGGATCGAACGGTCGATCGCCTCCAGGCCCCGCTTGGCGAGCAGCTTCTCACAGCGCGTGCGGCTGTGTCGATTCGCGCGGAAGTCGAGGAAGAACCAGGTGATCAAGGACGGCTCGACGGCACCGGGCGAGTAGCCGGCGAAGGCGTCGCGCGCCTCGTCGGTCCCGCCGAAGAATCGTTGCAGGGCACGGGGACCGATCTCGCGCGCGCACGGCTCGATGTAGCGCGCGATCACGGCGCGCTCGCGGGCCTTCCACGACTCGACGTCGTCGGGCGGCAGCTGTGCGAGGACCGAGGTCACCACCTCGAGATGCGCGGACATCTCGTCGAGGAGCTCGGTGACATCCTTCGAAGGCGGGGCCAGCCGTGCCGTCGCCCCGAACGCGCGGAACGCTTCGGCCGCCAGGTCGAACGTCACCGGGTCGGCGAAGGTGATGGTCCCAGGCGCCACTGGCCGACCGTAGGCCTCGGACGAATTCGCGATGGCGGAGCGGAGCACGGCCAGGATGCCCGCTGCGTCGCCCGACCGAATGGGATCCGACGCGAGGAGGATCGAGCCCTCGTCGTCGGCAACGAACGCCAGGTCGACCTGGTCGGACACGCCGTCCGAGTTGATCGCGGCCACATGGCAGCCCGCGAACCAGGCGAGGTCGGGGTCCAGCTCGATCGTCGGCTCAATCGACGTGAGGTCGGCGAGTCGGGGCGGCTCGCGGCGGGGGGGATCGGTCAAGTTCCGCGCGGCCTTGGGGCCGAGCTGCTCGAAGTGGACCTTCCATCCGGGTCGCTCGCCCTCGCCGGTCACCTTGAGGACCAGGACCCTCGAGCGCGCGGACCGCAGGGGTCGCGGGGTCAGTTCGCCGGCGCGATCGGCGTCGACGATCGCGCGCACCGACGCCAAGAGCTTGCGGGTGTCGGACGCGCTGGGGGGGTGCAGAACGTCCCCACCGGGTCGGCGGACGCCGACGAAGGGCACGAGCTTCTCACGCCGTGACTTCACTCGGCCCCGCTGGAGCCATTCCTGAAAGCGCCGGGGCAAGCTGCTCCAGCGATCGACGGTGACGGACAGGAGTTCGCAGTCGAGGAGGTCGAGTCCGCCCTGACTCTGGGCACCCAAGACGCGCAGCAGCTGCTCGAGCGCGTCCGGACCGCTCGTGAAAACGATGCCGTAGTCCCGGCCGTCGTGCCCCATCACCGCCGCAGCGAGCGGATCTTCCCCGCCCGGGAGGTGCACGACGAAGAATGCGTCGGGTTCGATCCGCTCCCACAGACGGCGGGCGTGCAGCTCGGTCGCTGCTCGCACCAGCTCCGCGATCAGGCGAGCTTGCATGCCGTCAGTATGACGTATCCCTGTAAGGAATGAGAAGGAGGGCCCCGCTCGGAGTCAGTGCTCTCGAATCGGGCCCGCCCTACGAGCGCAGGATGCTCTCCATCTTCTTCCCGCGCGCCAGCTCGTCGACCAGCTTGTCGAGGTAGCGAACCTCCTGGGTCAGGCGGTCCTCGATGTCCTCGACGCGGTAGCCGCAGATCAGGCCCGTGATCTGAGAGGCGTTGGGGTTGAGCTTCGCCTGCTTGAAGAACTCCTCGAAAGTCGTTCCCGCGGCGATGTGCTTCTTGATCTGCGCCTTGGTGAAGCCGGTCAACCAGGTGATCACCTCCTGCAGCTCCGCTTCGGTGCGGCCCTTCTTCTCGACCTTGTTCACGTAGAGCGGGTAGACGGACGCGAAGTTCATCTGGGCGATCCGGTCACGGGTGGTCTTGGGAGTCATCTTGGTCTGTTTGCCCTGATTCTGAGTGGTGCGAGCCTGCGCGGCAGCCTTCCGAGCGGCGACCGTCGCGCCGACGACCGGCCGCCGACCGCTTCCGATAGCCTCCCGTGCGCGCCGGTCGGGCGCCGCGTGGCCGATCCGGCCAATCGGCTACGACCGTAGCGCCTCTCTTCCCAACTGGGGGTCGCGGATTCGCGATCGCGCGGCGTGCGTCAACATCGGTCCTAAGACGGACACCTGAATCCGATCGGCTCGTCGAGGTGTTCTTCTTGCCGGACCGCGTCGGATGCCGCACCAAGACCCCACAATCGCGCAGGAGCGGCTCGTCCACCAGGCCTTCCTGGGGCGGCTGGCTATCCACCTCGTCGGGGAGGATGCGGACGACCTGGCCCAGGAGGTGTGGCAGCGTGCGCCGGAGCGTCTCCCTCACCAGCGGTGCCCCATCAAGGCCGCCGGCTGCGCGGCTGGCTGGCCCGGTTCGCGCGCAACTTGGCGGCCAAGCGCTGGCGTGGTGAGGCGCGGCGCAGGACTCGAGCGGAGCGCCCCGCGGGCGAGCGACCCGCGGGGGAGGATCTCGAGGCGCGCTTCGAGCCGCGCGAGGAGCTGGTCGCCGCCGTCGACCGGCCTGCACGAGTCCGACCTGCGTCGCGTGGCGCGCGTGTTCGTCCGACTGGCCGAGCTGGGGCACCTGATCGTCGCCGCCGAACACCGCACGCCGCTGATCGTCGCGGCGGACCAGCGCATCGAACTCGGCCCCGGCAGCGGACCCGCGGGCGGCCGGCTGGCGTCGTTTCACGGACCCGACGCGCGGCGCTGGAGGGAGGCCGACGCTCTCCACTCCGGCACTGCGACCCGCAGCCGAGGGACTGACGTCGAGGCGCTGTGAGCCGCCGAACGCGACGGGGCCGGCCGCGATCCAGGATCGCGACCGGCCCCGATTGGTCGCCTCGCGCGTCAAGTGCGCGCGACCCGAGCCACGCTCAGTCGCAGAGCGTCACGGCCAAGCCATTCGAGAAGGCGAAGCCGCCCGCGAACTGTCCGTCGAGAATGCCGACCTGGGCGAAGGCCTGCTGGCCGACCAGGGCGGGGTTGTCGGGCAGGGAGATGACCCCCGCGCCGGCGCCGAAGAAGGTCGAGACGGGGATCGTCGTGGCCGGATTGGTGTAGTCGATCAGGACCGTGCCGTCACCGAAGGGCAGGGAGGCCTGGTTCAGGGCGACGATCAACAGGCCGTTCGAGAAGCCGTTGAAGCCGTTGAAGCTCGCGATCCACTCGTTGCCGATCTCGGGGTCACTGCTGCTGAAGAGATTGCCGATGTTGGCGGCGGAGGCGCCGACGCCGAAGGCGTCGCTCTCGCAGATCGAGCCGCCGGTGCCCGGGCCGGTCCCGAGGCAACCGAGCTGGTTCGAGAAGGCGACGATCCCGGGGATCGTGGCGCTCGGGTTGAACTTGTTCGCCGAGGTCAGGAACGCGTTCATCGTGAAGCCCGTGCAGGAGCAGTGGTTGGCGCTCCAGTTGTGACCGAGCTCGTGGGCCGAGAGATCCGTCTTCGAGGCGAAGGAACCGCAGCAGTCGGACTGCACCAGGCCGTAGCCAAAGCTGCCGCACAGGCCGCTCAGGTAGGCGATGCCGATCGTCGAGCTGGTCAGGTTCTTGCCCGTGAACAGGTGGGCGACGTCCCGTTGGATGCTCTGCTGCTGGCTCTGCCAGTGGCTGCGGAACTGGCTCAGGAAGGTGCTCGGGCTGCTCGTCGTGTAGGGATCGTTCGACGTCGTCCGCACGATGATGGTCGTGATCGCGTGGGTAATGCCGACCTCACTCTCGTACTGGGCGTTCATCGAGTTGATCACCGACTCGATCTGGTTCTGGGTGGCGTTGGTCGAGCCGTAGTCCTGGAAGTACTCGAAGTCCGTGTCGACCCCGAGCTCAGCCACCTTGAAGCCGCCCATGGCGGGCAGCAGCGGCGAGCCGCCGATGGTCTGGCTCTGACCCTTCGCAGCACCGCCAAAGGGCGGTTGGGCCAGGGGATGGCGGTGCGGCTCGTCGGGTCCGACGCCGCAGACGTGTCCGTCCTGGCCCACCACGTCGGCGTCGCGGTAGAGGGCGTAGTCGAAGTAGCTCGCCCCGGCCACGCGGCCCTCGAGGGGCTCGAGCCACAGGCTCTCGCCGCCCGGAAGCAGGATCCGCGCGTGCATGCCGTCCTCGAGCCAGCTCGCCGCGACCTGGACACCCGGCATGGTCGGGGCCTCACCGCGGTAGGTCACCGGCGCCTGGCTGGCCACGTCGACGTACTCGCCGCCGGCGCGCTGCTCGATCAGGCGGAAGCCGTCGGCGCGGACCGAGTGCGGGTAGAGCTCGAGCAGTTGGTCGGCGCCCTCGTACTCGAACTGGACTCGGGTCGGACCTCCGGGCGTGCCGGCGAGGCTGACTTGGACCAGGGCGGCCTGGCGCAGCCCGAGCGAATCGCTGACCGCCTGGGCCGAGAGCGAACCATCGGCGAAGGGCGTGGAGGACTGGGCGAGCGCCGGAACGGCCACGGAGGTGGCCAGCAGCGACGCGAAGAGCGTGCTTCGAATCATCGAGAAGGTGGGGTCGGGGGATGCGCGCCCGATGGAGTCGGGTCGCGGTTCGCGAGACGGGGAGGCAAGCCTCGTGTCCGGGAGCGGGGGGTCGCCGGAGCCCGCCGAAGTCGAGCAGCCGAGCGATTCCCGAGGGGAAGGGACGCACGGCTCAGGGAGTCAGGCCCTGCGATTCAGACACGCCGGTGTGACTCTCGGTTCCAACGGCGAACGGTCGCCGACTCAGCTCGGGTCGGTGATTCCCACCCATTGGTCGTCGCGGTGAGGCTGGATGGCCCGCTCCAGCGTGGCCGCGAACAACCTGCCCCGCACGACAACGCCCTCGATCCACGGTTTCGGCGCCGCAGCGTCGCGTTCACGAGTGCCGGCGCGCCCTTCGAACGGCGGGCCCAGCGAAGTCACGGGACCCTGACATCCGCTGAGTGAGCCGCGTCTGATCTGTGCACACGCGCCAGTTCTCGGGCGAGCGGGCTGCGCGGGGCCGATCGATCACCCTCGGGTCGCAGCCGACGAGGGCCGTGCCGTGCACCCTTGCGCCGCCTCGATCTGCTTCTGCGCGCAAGACGCGCCTGGGCGATCCCGGATCGCAATGTCCGGTTGCGAGGCCGAGTTCCGTGAGCGCTCAACGCTTCTTGCTCTTGGATCTGCCGCCTGGCGCAGCGTTGCCTCGCACCGACGCCCCGCGTCGCCTGTTCAGGATCCGGCGGCGGACGACACGGTCCATCTCGGCCACCGTGACGCCGTCGAGCCGCGCGAGCAGGGCGCGCTCGGCCTCATCGGACAACTCGTTCACGTACTCGCCGACGATCTCGGCGATGCCGTCGCAGGTGCTTGCGGGATGCCGCGCGAGCAGGCCCTCCTGTCCGTTGACGGCGTCGTAGGCCTCGCGGAGGCGAATCTTCCCCGGTGGCCGCGCGAGGACGCTACCCCCTCCCGCGCCGGAGCGGGTCTCGATCAGCCCCCTCGATTGAGCTTGGCGAGCACGCGACGCAGAACCACCGGACTCGTGCCGTGCGTCCGCGCGAGGACCTCCGACGTGAGTGGCTCGCCGCACGGCGACCGTTCCCTGTGCTCGCGCACGGGATGCTCACCCCTCTCGGCCTTCCCGTTCCCCGCCGCCGACCAACCATGACCGCAGCCACCGAGCGGCGTGCCAACGTCCTGCTTCGAATCTCCGCTGTCCTGTGGGTCATCTGGGGGCTCGTGCACCTGCTGGCGGGGGTGATGACCGTGAAGGGTGTCGTCACCGGCCGCACCGCCGAGGCCTTCCACGCCATCACGTCGAAGGTCGAACTCTCGACCCTCGAGCTCGACTATCCGGATGCTGTCGGGGCCGTGCTCTGCCAGCACGGGTTCAACCTGGGTTGGGCCGGCCTGGTGACGTTCGTGTGCGCGCTTCTCGTCTGGCGCGCGAACCGCAGCGCCGTCTACCTGGCCTGCTTGGTGGGCGGGCTCTTCGACCTGGGCGACTTCGTGTTCATCGACCTCGGTGGCTTCGCGCCGCCAAGGGCTCAATAATGCGCCCTAAGGACACGCGAGCCATCCAAGAGACCACTTTTGCACCCACGCTTCCAAAAACTGCGCCCCGGGCGCCAAAAGTGTCGATTCTGAGCTACAAGCTCTCCCTGAGAACCCAATGGCTCAAAATCGCGCCCCCCAACCCGCTGCCGCCATCGCCGAGCTCGGCCACCGCCTGGCTGCCCTGCGCTTGGCTCGCAACCTCACCCAGGCGGCCCTGGCCGAGGCGGCGGGCGTCTCCCTGGCCACGGTCAAGCGCCTCGAGGCGGGGCGCTCGACCCAGCTCACCAACCTGATCCGCATCCTCGACGCACTCGGCCTCGGCGAGGGCCTGGCCGACCTCGCGCCGGCGGTCGAGGACCGCCCCCTCGATCGACTCCAGCGCGAGGGCCGCCGTCGCCGGCGGGCGAGCGGGCCGCGCGCGGGCAGCGGCGACGAGCCCTGGCGCTGGGGCGACGAGGAACCCGCAGACGGGGAGTCCTCCGAGGGATGACCACGGCCGCCGTCGAGTTGTGGGGCAGCCGCATCGGCGCGGTGTCGTGGGACGCCGAGCGGTCGGTCGGGCGCTTCGAGTACGACCCCGACTTCGCCCGCAGCGGGATCGAGGTCGCGCCGCTGACCATGCCCCTGGGCCGCGACCTGTTCAGCTTCCCCGGGCTCGGGCGCGAGTGCTTCCACGGCCTGCCCGGCCTCTTGGCCGACTCCCTGCCCGACCGCTTCGGCAACGCGCTGATCGACGCCTGGCTGGCGGCGAAGGGCCGCGACCAGGCGTCCTTCGATCCGGTCCAACGCCTGTGCTACGTCGGCGCGCGCGGGATGGGAGCCCTGGAGTTCGCACCGGCGATCCTCGAGCCGCGGCGGCGGACGACCGCCCTCGACGTCGCTGCCCTGGTCGACCTGGCCAGCGCCGTGGTGTCCGACCGCGCGCGCTTCGCCGCCTCCTTCGCGGACGCCGAGCGCACCGACGCCGTGCACGACCTCTTGCGCGTCGGCACCTCCGCCGGCGGCGCGCGGGCCAAGGCCGTGATCGCCTGGAACCCGGACACGAACGAGGTTCGCTCGGGCCAACTCGATGCGCCGGAGGGCTTCTCCCACTGGCTGCTCAAGCTCGACGGCGTCGTCGGCGACACCGATCGGGAGATCGACGTGCCCCTCGGCTACGGCCGCATCGAATACGCCTACCACCGCATGGCCGTCGCGGCGGGTGTGCCCATGAGCGAGTGCCGCCTGTTGATCGAGGGCGGGCGCGCGCACTTCGCCACGCGCCGCTTCGATCGCACCGAGCGCGGCGCCAAGCTCCACATGCAGTCCCTGTGCGCCCTGGCCCACCTGGACTTCAACCTGCCTGGCGCCCACGCCTGGGAGCAGGCCTTCGACGTGGCGCGGCGGATCGGCCTGGGCGCCGCGGAGGTCGAGCAACTCTTGCGCCGCGCCGTGTTCAACGTCGTCGCGCGCAACCAGGACGACCACACCAAGAACGTCGCCTTCCTGATGGACCGCCGCGGACGCTGGAGCCTCGCCCCCGCCTTCGACGTGACCTACGCCTACAACCCGAACGGCACATGGACGGGCCGCCACCAGATGTCGCTCGCGGGAAAGCGGGACGACTTCACCCTCGCCGACCTGACCGCGGCCGAGCGCAGCGCCGGCCTGGTGCGAGGTCGCGCGCGGCGGATCCTCGACGCGACGATCGAGGCCGTGCGCGCCTGGCCCGAGCACGCGGCGACCGCGGGGGTTCCCGAGGACCGGGTGGCGGCGATCGGGGCCACCCATCGACTGCGATGGGCGGAGGGCTAGCCACCAGGATCCGCGCTGGCCGCCGCAGTGACCCCCTCGGGCAGGCTCGACGCGAACACCGCGACGAACGCCACTGGTCGCAGCCGTTGACGTCCGCGTGGGCACGCGCTCGGCGACCAAGCGAATCAGTCGCCTTGCACCACGAGATCGATGGCCCCCGTCTCCCCCGGCCTCGCCTGCACGTCGAACTCCGCGACGGCTGCACCGGCCGTGACCGTCAAGCGCAGCTCCCCCTCGGGCACGCCTGAGATGGCGCAGATTCCGTCGGCGCCGGTGACGTAGCCCTCGGGGCTCGAGTGCATGCCGTACCAATCGAAGGCCTCGAGGGCGTGGGTGCCGAAGGGCTCGAAGCGCGTCGAGATCGTCGCCGCGGGCACGGGCTCGAGCTCCGCGTCGAGGACGCGCACGGTGAGCGGCGAGCGTCGATAGAGCGTCAACTGCGCGACCTCGGGCTCGGGCGCGGCGGTCGCGCGCCACAGGGCCGGGACGAAGCGTGCGTCCTCGACGACGATGTGGGTCCGCCCCGCGCCGACGCCCTCGAGTCTCGCGAGACCGTCCAAGTCGCTCTGGACCGGCGGGCCCAGGCGATCGGTGCGGGTCTCCGTGAAGAACTGGACCTCGATTCCCTCGAGTGGCTCGCCGTCGACGCCAGTCAGGCGCACGGCGGCGGTGCAGTTCGACTGCAGCGGCACGACGAACGGGTCTTCGGAGGCCGTGTGCAGCGCTCGAGCGTCGGGCCCCGCCGGTGTCGCGAGGGCCGAGCCGCCCGCGGGGCCCACGACGTCGAGCACGAGGTCGTCCGGCACTTCGGCGCGGTAGACAGCGAGTCCGTTGACGTCGGTTTGGGCTTGGAACCAGGCACTGGTCGCCAAGGCGTCGCGTCCGACGACCCTGGCGCCGGCGACCGGTGCACCGCTCGCGTCGACCACGCGGATCCAGAAGGCCGCCGCAGACGCGGACAGGCTGACGTCGGCGTGGGGAGCGGCCTCCGAAAGGGGCGCCGCGGTCGAGTCGACGATCGAACCGGAGTCCTCGTCGACGAGGTCGACGCGCCAGTCGAGCAGCGGGAGGCCGGTGAACTCGACCGCGGTCGCGGATGCCGCGACGTGGCGCTGCAGGATCAAACCGAACCTCGACGTCGCGGCGCTCAACTCGCAGCGCCATCGGCCGCTCGACGTGCCCGCGGAGGGCAACGCGACCCCGATCGACCCCGGGCCATCCAGGGGGACCCGGATCTGGTCGTCGTCCCTGCGGACATCGAAGCTGATCCCCCTGGCGAGGTCTTCGCCGGGGACCTCGAGGGTTGCCTGGTAGCTGCCCAGGGCGACGTCGCCGAGTTCCACTCGCCCCGTGTCGTCGAGCAGGCGCTGCTCGACCACCGACGGTCCATCCGCGCGGAAAGACGCTCGGGGGATCGATCGGCCGAGCTCGGATTCGAAGACCAGGACGGCGCCGATGGCTGGCGCCAGGCGCACCTGCCCGAGGTCGAAGGGTGCAGCGCTGGACGCGACGACCCGGGTCGCCGACGAGTAGCCCGGCGCTTCGACCAGAACCGCCACGCCATCGGTGGAAGTCGGGCCGAAGTCGATCCGGAAGCGTCCGGTCGCGTCGACGGGGGCCGCTCGACCGGCGGGCACGCTGCGCTCGCCGACGAGCAGCGCGGGAACGACCCACGCCTCGTCGATCGGCACGCCGGTCTCCCGATCGACGACGGTGCCCGCAAGCGCCATGCGGTCGGCGAAGGCGAGGTCGGCGAAGCGGACCTCGCCGACGTTCGCGATCGTGGAGCGTCCGCCCGCCGGGGTGACGGCGGCGCACCAGAGCTCTCCGACGGGAGCCTCGGCGGCGTCGAAGGTCCCGTCGGGTCGGAGTTCGACGCGGTGTCGCACGGCCGGCCTGGCGTCGTGGCGGCCGACCAGCAGGTCGATGGCGGCCGGCAGCGGATCGAGACCCGTCACGCGACCGTGCAGGGGCGCGGCCGAGTCGAGCGAGAGCTGGTGGACCTGGGAGGCGCTGGCCGGGAGCTCGAGTCCGTCCAGGGTCGCGGCGGCGTAGCCCGCGGCGTGCACCGTCACGGTCAGGGGGACCGACTCCGGCAGGCCCCGGGCGACGTGCAACCGCGAGCCGTCGAGTTCGTCGAGCCAGGCCCGACGCTCCATCCGACCGCCGGCGCCTCGCCACTCGAAGCTGACGTCCCCGTCGAGCAGGGCCTCGCCCGTGGCCCGCGCGAGCACCTGGATCCACAACGGCCAGCCGAGGGTCGCCTCGAGCGTGATCGACCGTTGCGTGCCGGGCCTCACGTTCGTCAGTCGCGCCTCCGCGGGCTCGCACGTGTCGCCGTCGAGCCACACGCGGTAGGCGGCGCCCTCCCTGAATGGCACCTGGAAGGGCCCGAAGCTCGTGTCGGGACGCAGCGCGCAAGTCGTCAGCCGCTCCCAGCCCGCGCCCGTGTCGCAATCGACGACGACGGCGGGGGGAGTGGCGTACTCGCCGAGCCAGTCTTGCGAACCGGGGGCCAGCCCCTGGAGTTCGAAGGCGGCTTCCAGCGTGAGGGTGACCTGGTCCCCCGGCCGCACCGCGGTCCAACCGGAGAGGGACCCGCCGTGGACCGCGCGGACCAACACGAGGTCCGGCAGGCCCGAGTCGTCGAGCGGTGCCGCGGGCAGCTCGCAGTCGCCGGTCGGGCCGCTCTGCCCGAGCCAGTGGAACATGGACCGCGCGTGGACGAGGCGCGGCCGATCGGCGGTGCCGAGGGTCGTGATGGCGGGGAGTCGGACTTCGATTCGCGCGTCGGGGACGGGCTGCAGGCCGCCGTCGACGACCGTTGCGACGGCGGGCGGCGCTCGCTCGAGGGTCAGCTCACCGTCGAACAGGGGCGAGCTGTCCTGGTAGGGCGCGGTGCGGCCGGCGACTCGGGAGCCGGGCCGTGCAGCCCAGACCACGGACCCGAAGTAGGCCGACCCGTAGATCGGATTGCCGCTGGGAGCGTCGCACGAGCCGCCCTCGTCGGTCGTTCGAAGCTCCGTGGCCGACTCGAGGTCGGCTGTCGCGGGCAGAGCCGCGCCGGTCCCGAGCGCCCAGTGCTGCGGGTGCCACGGGGTGAAGCGCACGGTCGCGCCGTCGATGGGCGCGCCGTCCTCGTCGACCACTCGCAGGCCGGCCCCGACCGGATCGGACGCGATCGGCCTTCGCAGTTGGCCGTCGGCCTGGGGTTCGCTACCCGCGGCAATCGAGGTCGGATCCTGGGCGCCATGCGCGGCGGCATCGAGGGCCGGGCCGCTCGTCGATTCGGCATCGGGGGCGCCGTTCAGCTCGAACGCGACGCCATGACCAGCGTGGGAACCTTCGTTCGCCGTCGAAGCGAGCCACACGACCGCCACCAGGGCGATTAAGGCGAACAGAGTGGCACAGAAAGCTCTCAACGGACGTTCATCCCCGCGGTGTTGGACCTTGGCCTCGACCGAACGACCGCCTGCTCGCGCTGTGGCTCAAGCCGCTCGCGCGGTGCTTCAAGAACCGGGCGGGCTTCAAGAACCGGGCGGGCTTCAAGAACCGGGCGGAACCGGCGGCGTGATCGGCGGCACCTTGCTCACCACCAGAACGGGGCCGGAACCAGATCCGGCCCCAGCGCCGGATCCCGACCCAGAGCGACCCCCAGACCCACCTGCGCCCGGCGGAGCAATCGGCTGCACTTGACCGATGTCGCGATGGGGGCCGCCGATTGATTGCTGGGGGGGGGTGTGTCCGCTTCCCTGCGCCGAAGAGGAGGCCATCATGGATAGGGTGATCCCAAGCACCGCTAGCGCAACGATCCTAGACGAAGACATCGAACACCTCCTCGGCGATCGCTGACGCACCCCTTCGCAGCCTGTCGCTGAGAATGCGCGACGGTTCCGATGGGCTCCACTCGCCTCGGTCTCGGGCGTCTCGACGCCACTGAAGCTGCTGTCCGACTGCGTCCACGTCTGCGTCGCCTACCCCGCCAAGAACGGATAGGGCGCTCTCGGCCTCAACTTGGTCGCTCAACTTCACGGCTTGGAATAACCAACCCACGCAAGGAACCGACCTAGTCGCGTCGAACGACGTCGACGTCTTGTAGAGGTGGCAAGCAGCGAGGGTCGCTCCCGCATCGGCCGCAATTCCGGCCGCGAACTCTGCCGCGACCGAACCCATCCTCGTTTTCGGGGCTTCCGCCACGAGGTTCATGAGGATCCGAGTACTCGAGGTCTCGAAACCACTCAGCAGCAGGACGTCCGCCAAGTGATACCGGTTCCGCCCCGAGGGCACGAGGCGCACCGCTTGCGCCTGGAGCTCGGTGTAGGACTCGCCGGCTGAGGACGAGAAGCGTCGCAGGCACTGGGCCAACTCATCGGGGGCATGGGTCGAGAGTGCCTCGGCGCGCGCCTCCACTTGCGACCGGTCGAGGGTCGCCGCGCGGTCGCCGGGCACGGCGTAGACCCGCGCTGATTCGAAGGTGCCGTCCAGGAGCGCCGCCACCGTGCGGTCCGTGATCAAGCGCGCTACTTCGTGCCGATAGCCGTCGAGCAGCTCGCGCTCGGCCGAGCTGAACCTCCCCACGGTGCGATCGATTCCCGCACGGTCCGGACGATCGACGACCTTGTGGAGATCGTTTCGGCTCAAGCTGAACAACACCGACTCGCGCTGCTGGCCGATGTCGCCGAGCAGCTCGCGGAGTTCCGGGCTGATGCTGTGTTCGGGGGATGTCATCGCGATCGCCTACGGTGCGCCGTCGAAGGCGTCCTCCTGGGCCCACCACGGGCCGATAGTATCGTCTTGCACGTCGCGCCAGCTCGGGGCTCTGGGATCGATGCCCGCCGCTGCGTCCAAGGCACGCCGCGCGTTGTCGCGCAGTCGGTCTTCGGGCCCGAGCCCCATCTCGAGCGCCTCCGCGACCGAGCAGTGGTCGATGAACAGCGCGAAGAAGCTGCGTCGGCAGTCCTCGGGCAGGCGATTGAAGTTGAGCGAGACGAAGAGGCTGTTCTCGGGGATGACGAAGCAGGTCTTGGTGAAGAACTCGTAGTGGGCCAGATCCTCGGCGCAGGGGAGACCGTCACGCTGCGCCATCTCGTCGGCGTCCAGGCAGTCGCGCACCGCGTCGTCGATGCGCTCTTCGAACCAGGCGCGCATCGACTCCTCGGGCGGGGGATCGCCGCTGGTCTCCGCGGCGCCCAGCGCCACCAGCACGCACGCCTTGCGAAAGACGCGCTCGCTGTCGAGGATCTGGAAGCGCTCGCGCAGGCGTAGGGCCGTGCCCGCCTGGAGGTGAATCGAGTCGTGCTCGGCCAGCCGCTGCGCGACCTGCCCCGGCTCGCGCTGGGCCAGGGTCCAGATCCACGAGGCATCGGCGTTCGGCTTGAACGCGGACTCGAGCAGGCCCGAGCGATCGGCTGGACGGGGCGACGGCATGGCGAGGGGGGGCGGGCCTCAGGCTAGCGCGAGCGAGGCCTGGGCCGAATCTTCCGTGAGGTCGGAGTAGAGGGCTACGAAGTTGCAGATCGGCCGATTTGAGCTGCGCCATCCATCGCTGGAGGGCGACCACTTGGATCGCCGGCTCGGGCGAGCGGGAGGACTTCCGACCCGCGGCCCTCACCTGGATCCGCGGCCTGTGGGTGCATCGTGTCCGCTGGCGGTACCCGCTCGGGTCGCACGCCACGCCGACGACGGTTCCGTGCCTCTCTTGCACCCCTAGTGGGCGCTTCCCGGCCCCTACCGGCCCAACGGCGAACTGCTGAAGCCACCTCCTCGCGTGTGGGATTCCAATGGCGGACGCCACTCCCGAGGCGCTGACCGAATCAGCCGTACCCGCCGCGGGCAGGCAGGCCGTGGCCCTCGATCGCGTTCGACGGCGGCCCCGCTCGCAGGATCCCGGCGCTGCCCACGTCGGAGCCGAGGCCGCCCCATGCCACACGGGACGTAAGCCATCTGTCGAAGCTCTAGCGAGTGCCCTGGAGATTCACTTTCGGTGCTAGCTTTGCCTTCGCTTCCCCGTGACGACTCGACTCCCTCGTTCCGCTTCAGGAGACTCCACACGTGAATGTTTTCCCTCCCATCTTCCGGGTCACCGCCCCACTCCTCGCCTTCGGCTCCCTCGTCCTTCCGGCGTCAGCACAACGCCTCTTCGACGCTCCCCTTCGGCTCGAGGCCCTCGCTGCCGGCTTCTACGTCGACCACGCGGACTTCGACGGGGATGGCGACGAGGATCTGCTCGGTCAGTTCGTCGGCGACCTAACCTGGGCCGTGAACGACGGAGCCGCCGGTTTCACCACCGGACCCTCCCTCGACCTGCCCACCACCAACGTCTACTCGCCCAAGGTCTTCGCGGACTTCGACGGTGACGGGCGCCTGGACTTGGCCGTCGGGATCGGCGACTTCCAGAACCCCTCTGGGGTGATGGTCTACCTCGGCACACCCTCCGGCTACGGGCCCGGAACCTTCGTGGCGACCACCGGCTCGGTCGCCAACTTGGAAGCGCTCAATATCGACCTCGACCCCGAGCCCGAGTTGGCCTTCTTCGGTGGCCAGGCCTTCCCCACCTACGCGGTGGGCTGGATCGACGCGTCCGGTGGCACGCCCGTGCTTCTTGACGAAGCCACCGGCGACTACAGCTTCGGCGCGAACGACCACGCGATCCTCGACGTGAATGGCGACGGTCTGGCCGACCAGATCATGGCTTCCGAGAACCGCCTCGACGTCTTCTTCACCGCGCCGGGTGGGCTGCTCTCCTTCGGCTTCACGATCACGACGGCCCACTCTGCCGGCAGCTACCTGAACCTCGCCGCGGGCGACCTCGACGGGGATGGCGATCGCGACCTGCTGACCTGGGACGACCTGGGGGGCAACCAGACCCGCGTCATCGCCCTCGAGCAGACGCCCACGGGCCTGGTCGAACACCCCACGAGCGTCGTGCAGGACGGGGTTTCCTACCGCGGCTTCCTGGCCGACTGGGACGGGGACGGGGACCTCGACCTGTTCGCGAACGACATCGCCGCCATCAACGGCGTGAAGTTGCACCAACTCGAGAACGTGGGCGGCTTCAGCTTCCCCGTGAACCACACGGTCGCGGTGCCCTTCACCGGCAACGGCGCGGGCGTGGCCGACTTCGACGGGGACGGCTTGCTCGACTTCGGCGCGCCGGCCCACATGATCTTCGGCGACGGGACCTTCGGGACCCTCTACCCCGGCGGGCTGTCGGGCGGGCCGAGCATCGCTCCCGCGGTTCCGGTTCGCGATTGGGAGGGTGACGGCGACGTGGACGTGCCGCTCGGCTCGGCCTGGGGCGTCAACGACGGCGCCGGGCACATCACCTACGAGTCGGTCTTCCCGCCGCTGCCCGCCGACTACTTCTACTCGTCGATCAGCGCCGCCGGGGACTTCGACGGCAACGGCAGCCTCGACTACCTGGTGCGGGTCTTCGGGCCGAGCCCCCTGTTCCCCTTCAACGCCTTCGACAGCGCCCACCTGATGCTCGACGACGGACTCGGTGGCTTCACCGACCAAGGCAGCGCCCTGCCGAAGGGCGTCGACCTGGGCGCGTCCAACCTGACCCGCATCGTCGCCTTCGACGCCGATGGGGACGGCGACCTCGACCTCGTGGTCAACCAAGAGGTCTGGGCCCAGCTCCCCGATGGCACCTTCGGCCTCCCGACGCCGCTGGCGGTGACAGGCATTCCGACGGGCGCGTTCTTCTCTCCGAACTATCAGGTGC
This sequence comes from Engelhardtia mirabilis, assembly GCA_007751255.1. Classification (GTDB taxonomy): domain Bacteria; phylum Planctomycetota; class UBA1135; order UBA1135; genus Engelhardtia; species Engelhardtia mirabilis. The sequence goes on along the minus strand of CP036296.1, from coordinate 428,133 downwards.
TCGATGTCGACCTCGATGGCCAGGACGAGCTGCTGATCGCTGGCACCAGCCCTTCCGGCCTGTGGCTCGTCGATCCCCAGCCTGGGCCGAGCCTCGTGACGACCCAGCTGTTCTCGGGCGCCAGCGTTGCTCTGCCGGTGTTGGCCGGCGACGTGGGAGGTAGCCCGGCGATCGACCTGGTGCTCGCCGAGAACTTCTCGACCTTCAACGGGCGCCTGGTCGTGCTGCCGGGCACGCCCTCGGGTTTCGGTGCGCCGGTGAACCTCGCTTTCGATCAGCGGGGCCTGCGCTACATCGCCCTCGATGACGTCGACGCCGACGGCCTCGGCGATCTGCTGGTGGGCGCGATCGACAGCGGGGGACGCCACTCGGTGCTGGTCTACCCCGGTCTACCCACGGCCTTCCAATTCGCCGACTCGATCGAGTACCTGAGCAACACCATCCACGGCTTCGCCGACATCGACGAGGACGGAGACGTGGATGGGCTCGGTTCGGCCTTGATCGCCTCGAGGCGCTTCAACGGGCCCGACGACGGCCAGCTCCAGCAGTACGGCGCCGGCACCCCGGGCAGCGGTGGGGCCGTGCCTGTACTAGGGGCGTCGGGTCCGGTGCGCGTGGGCTCGACCGAGGCGGCGTTGCACGTGCGCCGCGGCCCGGGGGCGACCATCGCCGCCCTCGCGGTCGGCACCGACCGCGCCGAGCTGGCGGGCTTCCCCCTGCCCGGCTTGACGTCGCTGGTGGATCCGATCGGACTGCTCGCGGTCGTCAACCTGAGCCTTGTCGGCTCCGGCCCGGGGCAGGGCCAGATCGACATCCCGGTGAACGTATCCCCCGCCCTGGCGGGACACACCTTCACGCACCAGTTCTTCCTGGTCGACCTCGCCGCGCCGGGGTTCGTGACCCAGACGAACGGGCTCGAGATCCACTACGGGTTCTGAGCGGCACGCGCTCGAATCGTTCGATTCGGGCGTAGCCATCGTTAGTGCCGTCCGTCCATCTGTGGGCGGACGGCGCTGTCGTGTGTGCGGACCCAACGAAGAACCTTGATGACGATCCAGATCGGACAGATCGAAGCGCTCTACCGCTACCCCGTGAAGTCCATGGGCGGGGAGCAACTCGACACTGCGAGCCTGGGCTGGCATGGGATCGAGGGTGACCGGCGGCTCGCGCTTCGGCGTGTGGACGAGCGTGGGGGGAATCCTTGGTTGAGTGCGGGCAGGCTCCCCGAACTCATCTCGTTCGCCCCCGTTCGAAGGGATGCCGAGCCCGACGGCCTACCGACCCACGTCCGCACCCCCGACGGCGAAGAGCTCCCCCTGTTCAGCGACGCCCTGGCCGAGGAGATCGCGCGCCGCCACGGGGCCCCCGTGCAGATGATGCAGCTCCAGCACGGCATCTTCGACGAGGCGAGCATCTCGGTCATCGCCGCGTCCACCGTCGGGGAGATCGGACGGCTGGCCGGCATCAGCGCGGACGTGCGTCGCTTTCGTCCGAACATCCTGGTGCGCACGACGGGCGAGCTGCCCTTCGAGGAGGATCAGTGGATCGGCGGCGTGCTCGGCTTCGGCGAGACGGACGACGCGCCCGCCGTCTCGGTCACCCTGCGCGACCTGCGCTGCGCGATGGTCAACCTCGACCCCGACGGGGCGGGTTCCGCGCCCCAGGTGATGAAGGCCTGTGTTCGCGCCAACGAGAACTGCGCGGGCGTCTATGGCACGGTTACCCGCGTCGGACAGTTGGCCGTCGGACAGGCCATCGTGCTGCAGCGCTGATTCTCTGATCGAATCGGTTCTCGGACCTCGGGCACGCGACCCTTCGCCCGCACGAACGCCGCCGATGATCGCGGGGATCGGAGGATCACGCTTGTGCGGCTCTCGTCCAGCGTCCATAGACGTGGGCGAGCATTCCCGGACACAGGGCGACCAGACCGGCTTCGATCGGCGATGCCCTGGTGTGCCTGTTGGCGGTTCCCGCCAGGAGCCGACATCAGGTCGCCGTCAGCGGAGCGCTCGTGACCGCCTCTTGCTGCCCTGAGCGCCTCCAACGCTCGGGCAAGGATCCGGCGAGTTCCCTTCATCACCTACTACGGTTTGAAGCGGGATCCAAGGCGCACAGGGCCCGGACCGCCGCCGGCCGGTCGAGCTCCCGTGCAACCACCTCCCCCACTTCTCCTCCGGACCGCCCGCACGCCTGACCGTGGGCCAACTCGGCGCTCGAGCCTTGGGCTGAGCCTTGGACCGGCAACGGCACACCGCAGCAGTGGCGCACTTCGAGGCTCGGGTGAAGCGCGAAGTCGGCGAGGACCTGCTCCAGCCGTCTCTGCACCGAACACGGGCGCGGAGCCCGAACACTCGGCCCCTTCAGGGCTCGAGTCCGCGCTGGCTCCCGACACTTGCGACCGCGCCACCGCGACGCAGCTTGCGATCTGTGACCCGCCCACGGCCCTCGAGTCGCCCTCGAGCGCGAAGACCGCCGCGACTCCAGCGCTGTTCGTTCCGGTGTCTGCCGCCCAGGCGCGCGACCCATCTCGAGCGTTCATGTGCGCTTCGGAAGCCGCGCGAGCCGTCGTCGTCGAGGCCGTTGTGCCCCCGGCCGCGCCCATCGCCGATCTGATCCTGGGTCTCGGCGAACTGCAGCTCCGCCCGGGGTGGACCCACGGCAAGTGCGAGTGGGTAGGCACGACACCCCCATGCGCCCTCGTCCAGGTGCCGACGGATCAGGTGCTGAAGATCGAGAGCGCGCCGAAGCGCCTGGAGACCATCGCGCACGTCGGGATCCGCGGGGTGCTCCACACAGGCTGCCCCTTCACGCGGGCGAGCCCCGCGACCTTCGAACCGCCCGACCCCGGATCGCGGCCATGAGCGACCACGCCCCCACGCTCCTGACGATCAATGGCGGCTCGTCGAGCATCAAGTTCGCGCTGTTCCAGATCGGCGCACCGCTGCAGCGCCTGCTCTACGGCCAGATCGCCTGGGACGGTGCAGGTCGGGCGATGCTGAGCTACACGGACCCGGCCAGTGATCCGCCCCAAGGTCAGATCGAAGCTCCCTTCGTCCGCGAGAGCGCGTCGGCGGTCTTGATCGACTGGCTGGAGCAGCAGGCCTCATTCGACTCGGTGCAGGCCGTGGGGCACCGCTTGGTGCACGGCATGTCGCACTGCGAGGCGCAACGGGCAACCGACGATCTGCTGGCGGAGATCCAGCGCGAGGCGCCCGAGGACCCGGAGCACCTGCCCCTCGAACTGAGCCTGCTCCACGAGATCGCGGCGCGGCGACCCGACCTGCCGCAGGTCGTCTGTTTCGACACCGAGTTCCACGCCGAGATGCCCCGCGTCGCGCGCGTCCTCCCGATTCCCCGGCGCTACCAGGCGCTCGGAGTCCAGCGCTACGGCTTCCACGGCCTCTCCTACGCCTACCTCATGCAGGAGCTGCGGCGACTGGGCGACCACGCGGCCACCAGCGGTCGCGTGGTCCTGGCCCACCTCGGCAGCGGCGCGAGCATGGCGGCCGTTCTATCCGGTCGCAGCATCGACACCAGCATGGGGTTCACGCCCGCTTCCGGCCTGCCCGGCGCGACGCGCTCCGGTGACCTGGACCCCGGACTCGTCGCCTACCTCGCGCGGATCGAGGACCGCTCGATCGAGGGCTTCCAACAGCTCGTGCAGCGGGAATCGGGCCTCCTCGGTCTGTCCGAGACGAGCTCCGACATGCGCGAGCTCCTCGAGCTGGAAGCCACCGATCAGCGGGCCGCCGAGGCCGTCGCGAACTTCTGCTACCAGGCCAAGAAGCGCATCGGCTCCCTCACCGCCGCGTTGGGCGGACTCGACACCCTCGTGTTCGCCGGAGGGATCGGCGAGCACGCGCCAGCCGTGCGCGAGCGCGCTTGCCAGGGGCTCGGCTTCCTGGGTCTCGAGCTCGATCCGCAACGCAACGCGGCGAACGCGGCCGTGATCTCGTCGGCTGACAGCCGCGTGACGGTCAGGGTCATCCGCACCGACGAGGAGGCCATGATCGCCCGCGCGGTGACTCGCGTGCTCGACCTCGACTCGCCTCCCGGTCCCCGCCCATGACCAGCAAGACCCTGGGGCCCGACGACCTGCACCGGCTCGACGCCTACTGGCGCGCCGCGAACTACCTCTCGGTGGGCCAGATCTACCTCCACGCCAATCCGCTCCTGCGGCGACCGCTGGAGCTGGGCGACGTGAAGCACATGCTGCTCGGCCATTGGGGCACGACACCTGGCCAGAACTTCATCTACGCCCACCTGAATCGGGTCATCAAGCAGCTCGACCTGGACATGATCTACGTGTCCGGTCCCGGGCACGGTGGCCCGGCCGTGGTGGCCAACACCTATCTGGAGGGCACCTACAGCGAGGTCTATCCGCAGATCAGTCGGGACGAGGCCGGCCTGCAGAGGCTGTTCCAGCAGTTCTCCTTCCCCGGCGGCATCCCCAGCCATGCTTCGCCCGAGTGCCCGGGTTCGATCCACGAGGGGGGTGAGCTCGGCTACTCGCTCAGCCACGCCTTCGGTGCGGTCTTCGACAACCCCGACTTGATCGTCGCCTGCGTCATCGGTGACGGCGAGGCGGAGACCGGGCCCCTGGCCACTGCCTGGCACTCCAACAAGTTCCTCGACCCGGCGACCGACGGCGCGGTGCTGCCGATCCTGCACCTCAACGGCTACAAGATCGCCAACCCGACGATCCTGGCTCGCATACCGCGGGAGGAGCTCGAGCAACTCCTGCGGGGCTACGGTTGGCAACCCCACTTCGTGGTGGGGCACGAGCCGGAGCTGATGCACGAGGCGATGGCCACCGCCCTCGACGCGGTGGCGCGCCAGATCCGAAGCATCCAGCAGGCGGCGCGCGAGGGCGGCAATCGCACCCGTCCGACCTGGCCGATGATCGTCCTCGATTCGCCCAAGGGCTGGACGGGACCGAAGTTCGTCGATGGCCTGCAGATCGAAGGTACTTTTCGCGCACACCAGATCCCGATCAAGGATCTGGCCGGACACCCCGAGCACCTGGGCCTACTGGAAGACTGGCTGCGCAGCTATCGGCCCGAGGAGCTCTTCGACGCCCAGGGCCGCCTGCTGCCGGAGCTAGCCGCGCTTGCGCCCGCGGGTGAGCGACGCATGGGCGCCAACCCCAACGCAAACGGCGGGCTGTTGCTGCGGAACCTCGAGTTCCCGGACTACCGCGACTACGGGATCGAGGTACCGACGCACGGCACCCGGGGCATCGGCGACACGCACGTGCTCGGGCGCTTCCTTCGCGATGTCGCGGCCAAGAACGCCGAGCAGCGCAACTTCCGAGTGTTCGGCCCCGACGAGACGCTCTCCAACGGACTCGAAGCCCTGTTCGAGGTGACGAATCGCCAATGGGACGCGGAGACCGCCGCGAACGACGAGTTCCTCGCGCCCAACGGCCGCGTGGTCGAGATGCTCAGCGAGCACCAGTGCGAGGGCTGGCTCGAAGGCTACTTGCTGACCGGTCGGCACGGCGTCTTCAACTGCTACGAGGCCTTCGTGCACATCGTCGACTCGATGTTCAACCAGCACGCCAAGTGGCTGAAGGTCTGCGCCCAGCTCCCCTGGCGGCGCAGCATCGCCTCGCTCAACTACCTCTTGGCTTCGCACGTCTGGCGCCAAGACCACAACGGCTTCACCCACCAGGACCCGGGCTTCATCGACCACGTCATGAACAAGAAGGCCTCGGTGGTGCGGGTCTACCTGCCACCGGACGCCAACTGCCTGCTCTCGGTGATGGACCACTGCCTGCGCAGTCGGGACTACGTCAACGTCGTGATCGCCGGCAAGCACTCGGCACCCCAGTGGTTGTCGATGGAAGCCGCCGAGGCCCATTGCGCCGCCGGCGCGGGCATCTGGCAATGGGCCAGCAACGACCAGGCCGGGGCTACCGACGTGGTGATGGCCTGCTGCGGCGACGTCCCGACTCTCGAGATCCTGGCGGCCGTGAGCATCCTGCGCGAGCACCTGCCCGAGCTGCGGATTCGAGTGGTCAACGTCGTGGACCTGATGAAGCTGCAGCCCCAGACCGAGCACCCGCACGGCCTCTCCGACGCGGACTTCGACGAGCTGTTCACCGTCGACAAGCCGGTGATCTTCGCCTTCCACGCCTACCCCTGGCTGATCCACCGCCTGACCTACCGCCGCACCAACCACCGCAATATCCACGTCCGGGGCTACAAGGAGGAGGGCACCATCACGACGCCGTTCGACATGCCGGTGTTGAACGATATGGATCGCTTCCACCTGGTGATGGAGACGATCGATCGTCTGCCGGAGAAGAGCGAGGCGGGCGCCGCCCTGCAGCGACGCCTGGCCGACAAGCTGGTCGAGCACCGCCGGTACATCGAGGAGCACGGCCAGGACCTGCCCGAAGTCCGCAACTGGACCTGGAGCGAGCACCCATGACCCCGACGAGCGCGGCGTCTGTGGCAGCACCGAACCTAGGGGCGGTCGTTTCCGTCCGTGGCAGCGTCGTGGACGTTCGCTTCTACGGTGCGCTGCCGCCGATCTACGCGCTGCTCCGGGCCGGCGAGCGGGATCAGATCGTGATCGAGGTGCTCGCCCAGCGCGACGGGTCCCACGTGCGCGGGATCGCCCTGACCCCCACCCAGGGCCTGGCGCGCGGGATGGTCGTCATCGACACGGGCGGCCCGCTCGAGGCGCCGGTCGGCAGGGGCGTGCTGGGCCGCATGCTGGACGTGTTCGGCAATGTCATCGACCGCGGACCGGAGCTGGCCGACGTCACCTGGCGTTCGGTGCATCGGGCGCCACCGGCCCTGGCGACCCGCTCCACCAAATCGCAGATCTTCGAGACCGGCATCAAGTTGATCGACGCCCTGGTCCCGCTCGAGCGGGGCGGCAAGGCTGGCCTCTTCGGGGGCGCCGGCGTCGGCAAGACGGTGCTCCTGACCGAGATGATCCACAACATGGTCGGCCACCACGACGGGGTCAGCCTCTTCTGCGGCATCGGCGAACGCAGTCGCGAGGGTGAGGAGCTCTACCGCGAAATGGACGCCGCCGGCGTGCTGCCGAACATGGTGATGGTCTTCGGGCAGATGAACGAGCCCCCGGGCAGCCGTTTCCGCGTCGGGCACGCCGCGCTCACCATGGCGGAGTACTTCCGGGATGACGAACACCGAGACGTACTGCTGTTGATCGACAACATCTTCCGCTTCATCCAAGCGGGGATGGAGGTCTCGGGACTGATCGGCCAGATGCCCTCGCGGCTGGGCTATCAGCCCACGATGGGTACGGAGTTGGCGGGTCTGGAGGAGCGCATCGCGAACACCGAGAACGGCGCCATCACGTCGATTCAGGCGGTCTACGTGCCCGCTGACGATTTCACCGATCCGGCTGCGGTGCATACCTTCTCGCACCTCTCCGCATCGATCGTGCTGTCGCGCAAACGCGCGAGCGAGGGGCTCTACCCGGCCATCGATCCGTTGCAATCGAATTCCAAGATGGCGACCCCCGGGATCGTCGGCGAGCGGCACTACGACCTCGCACAGCAGATGCGGCGCACCCTGGCGCAGTACGCTGACCTCAAGGACATCATCGCGATGCTCGGCCTGGAGCAGATCTCGGCCGAGGATCGCAAGATCGTCGGTCGCGCTCGCCGGCTGGAGCGCTTCCTGACCCAGCCCTTCTTCACGACGGAGCAGTTCACGGGTCACGAGGGCCGGCTGGTCAGCCTCGAAGACACGCTGGACGGCTGCGAGGCGATCCTACGCGACGAGTACGCCGACTATCCGGAGAGCGCGCTCTACATGATCGGGCCGATCTCGGAAGCGGTGAAGCCGCCGACCGACGGCGCCGGCGATTCGCCGGGTGCCGGCGTCGACGGCGATGAATCAAACACCGATGCGTCGACTGCGACCCATTTGGAGACAGCACAAGCCCCCGTCGACGCTCCCGCCCCCGAGCCGCAGCAGGAGCTGTCCCGTGCCGCAACCGCTGATGCATCTTGAGCTCCTGCTGCCCTTCGGCATCTTCGCCGAGGAGACCGCCGTCATGCGGATCGTGGCCGAGACCGATGCGGGCTCCTTCGGGTTGCTCCCGCGACGCCTCGACTGCGTCGCCGCGCTGGTCCCGGGAATCCTGACCTACGAGACCGAAGCGGGCGGCGAGGTCTTCGTGGCCGTGGACGAGGGCGTCCTGGTCAAAGCCGGGCTGAACGTCTCCGTCTCCGTGCGCCGGGCAGTGGTCGACGCCGACCTCGCTCGGTTGCACGAGGTTGTCGCCAAGGAGTTCCTGACCGTCGACCGACGCGAACGCGAGGTCCGCGCCACGATGGCCCGGCTGGAGTCCGGCTTCCTTCACCGTTTCGGGGCGTTTCGCCATGAATGACGAGAAGCGCGACAAGCCCAGGCAGCTCCCGACCCTCGCCGAGCAGGTCGGGTCCAAGGCCCGCCTCAAGTTGAAGGCCCGGCAGGACCCGTCTCACGTCTGGTTCGGGCTGGGCATGATGGGCCTGGTCGGATGGTCGGTTGTCGTCCCGACCCTGGCCGGCGCGGCGTTCGGCATCTGGCTCGATCGGAGCCAACCGGGTGCCTTCTCATGGACCCTGTCCATGCTGCTCGCCGGTCTGATGATCGGCTGCCTGAATGCGTGGTACTGGGTCGCGAAAGAGGACCGGGCCATGGCGGAACAGCGCGGTGACCGCGATGCATGACGTCGCCGGGATCGCACTGGCCTGTGCGTCGGGCGGAGCCCTCGGCGCGGGTTTCTTCGCCGGGCTCTATTGGACGATCCAGCGCGGCCTCTCCAGCACACACCCGGCGCTCTGGTTCCTCGGCAGCCTGATCGTGCGCACGGCGCTCTTGCTCCTGGGCTTCTACTTCGTCGCGGGCGGACACTGGCAGCGCCTGCTGGCCTGCATGGTCGGCTTCCTCATGGCCAGGTTGATCGTGTCCCGATCGGCGCGCGCACTTCCGGAGGCGAGCCTTGCAACTTAGTCCCGATCAGATCGTCTTCTGGCAATACGGCGTCTTCAAGCTCAACGCGACGATCGCCTTCACCTGGGCCCTGATGCTGGTGCTGGCAGTCGGCTCGAGGCTGATCACGCGCCGATTGACCGACGATGTCGGGCCCTCCCGCTGGCAGTCGCTGCTGGAGATCGTCGTCACCGGTATCGAGCAGCAGATCGAGACGGTCGGCCTGAAGGACCCGCGGCGCTACCTCGACTTCCTGGGGACTCTGTTCCTGTTCGTCGCCACCGCGGCTCTCTGCACGATCATCCCCGGCTACGAGTCACCGACGGCTTCGCTCTCCACTACGGTCGCCCTCGCGTTGACCGTCTTCGTTGCCGTGCCGTGGTTCGGTATCCGCGGTCAAGGGCTCGGCGGCTACCTGCGGTCTTACATGGAGCCGACCTTCATCATGCTGCCCTTCAACATCATCAGCGAGGCCTCGCGCACCCTGGCGCTGGCCGTGCGCCTGTTCGGCAACATGATGAGCGGAGCCATGATCCTCGCCATCCTGGTGACGATCACGCCGTTCCTGTTCCCGGTCGTGATGACGGTCCTCGGCCTGCTCACCGGGCTCGTGCAGGCCTACATCTTCGCGATCCTGGCTGCCGTCTACATCGCGGCAGCGACCCGCGCGCGCAAGCCGGACGCGAAGGGGCAATCCGAACCCGAACAACCAATCGCCACAGAGGGACTCGTCCATGGATAGCAGCGCTTACATCGCAATGACGTCGATCGTCATCGCGGGCATCACCACGGGCTTCGGGACCATGGGCCCGGCGCTGGCCGAGGGCCGCGCCGTCGCGACGGCGCTCACGTCGCTCGCCCAGCAGCCCGACGCCTCCGCGACCATCACCCGCACCCTGTTCGTCGGTCTGGCGATGATCGAGTCGACCGCGATCTATTGCTTCGTGGTCTCGATGATCCTGATCTTCGCGAACCCCTTCTGGAACTACTTCGTCGCCCAGGCCGCCGGGAAGTGACCCATGCTGATCGACTGGTTCACCGTCGTCGCCCAGGCCGTCAACTTCGCGCTGCTCGTTTGGTTGATGAAGCGCTTCCTCTACAAACCGATCCTGAACGCGATCGCGAAGCGTGATGCGCGGGTCGCCGCGGTCTTGGCCGATGCCGACACCAAGCGGGACGAGGCCGGCCGCGAGCGAGAGGAGTTCGACCGCAAGAACGCCGAGTTCGACCGGGAGCGTGACGCCCGGTCCGCCAAGGTGCGGGAGGCCGCTTCGGCCGAGGGCGAGCGGTTGCTGGCCGAGGCCCGCGCGAAGGCCGACGCCCTGAGCGTCAGGCGCCAAGCAGCACGGCGCAGCGAGGCACGGAGCCTGCACCAGGCGCTCGCGCGCCAGGCACAGCAAGAGGTCTTCGCGATCGCGCGCAAGGCACTTGCAGACCTCGCGACGACGAGCCTGGAGGAGCGCATCTGTGAAGTCTTCATCGGCCGGCTGCGCGAGCTCGAGGGCGAAGCGAAGGACGAGCTGGCCAAGGCCTTGGCGTCGGACGAGGCCCCTGCGCTCGTTCGATCCGTCGCAGAGCTGTCCTCGGACCAGCGGGCGTCGATTCAGAAGGCGCTCGATGTGACCTTCTCGATGGAGGTGCCCTTGCGCTTCGAGACATCGCCCGACCTCGTGAGCGGGATCGAGTTGAGCGCGAATGGATGCAAGTTGGGTTGGAGCATCGCGGAGTACCTGCGGTCCCTGGCGAAGAGCGTGGGCGACCTCGTAGACGAGGGGCTCGAGTCCGAAGGGTCGGCACTGCCCACGGACGAGTCGGCTCTCGACGGGGTGGCTGTCGATGGTGCTGCCCCGGCCCTACCGACCCCGGCCGCGCAGAAGGCCATCGCCGATGGTTCCTGACGAGCTTCAGTCGGTCCTCGAGCGGACCTTCCAGAACCTGCGGGACGCTCGGGAGCAATTCTCACCCGAGCTCGGGCCACGAGAGATCGGCGTGGTCAGCGCCGTCTCCACCGGCATCGCGAGGGTCTCGGGCCTACCCGGCGCCGGCTTCGAGGAGCTGCTCGAGTTCCCCGGCGGCCTGTTCGGGATCGCCTTCAACGTGGACCCGGACGAGATCGGCGTGGTCCTGCTCGGCGAGCACAATCAGCTGCACACCGGCGACGAGGTCCAGCGCACCGGTCGAGTGATGGACGTCGCAGTGGGCGAGGGCCTGCTGGGGCGAGTCATCGATCCGCTCGGTCGTCCCCTCGACGGACGTGGCGAGGTCACCTCGGACCGACGTCTGCCGATCGAACGGCCGGCGACGCCGATCATGGATCGGGCGCCCGTGGTGACGCCGCTCCAGACGGGCCTGATGGTCGTCGACGCCCTGATCCCGATCGGCCGCGGGCAGCGTGAGTTGATCCTGGGGGATCGCCAGACCGGCAAGACGGCGATCGCCATCGACGCGATCATCAACCAGCGCGACCGTGACGTCGTGTGCGTCTACTGCGCGATCGGGCAGCGCGCCTCGGCCGTTGCCAAGGCGGTGGCCGTGCTGCGTGAGAACAACGCCCTGGCGCACACGGTCGTGATGGTCGCCGAGGGCAACCAGGCCCCCGGCCTGGCCTATATCGCGCCTTACGCAGCGACCAGTATCGCGGAGCACTTCGCGGAAGCTGGCCGCGACGTCTTGATCGTGTACGACGATCTCACCCAGCATGCGCGCGCCTACCGCGAGCTCTCGCTGCTCCTGCGGCGCCCGCCGGGACGGGAGGCCTTCCCGGGCGACATCTTCTACATCCACTCACGCCTGCTGGAGCGCTCCACGCACCTGCGCGAGGAGCTCGGCGGTGGATCGCTCACCGCACTCCCGATCATCGAGACCGAGGCCCAGAACATCTCGGCCTACATTCCGACGAACCTGATCTCGATCACCGACGGCCAGATCTACCTCTCGCCGTCCCTGTTCGAGCTGGGCATCCTGCCGGCGATCGACGTCGGCAAGTCGGTCTCCCGGGTCGGCGGGAAGGCGCAACGTGCGGCCTACCGCGTCGTCGCGGGCGACCTCAAGCTCGCCTACGCCCAGTTCGAAGAGCTCGAGGCCTTCGCGCGTTTCGGCGCCCAGCTGGACGACAGCAGTCGCAAGACCATCGAGCATGGCCGCCGCATCCGCGCCTGCCTGAAGCAGCCCGAGCTCGCTCCCGTCTCCGTCCCGGGCCAGATCACGGTCCTGCTCGCCTTGAGCGCTGGGCTCTTCGACACCGTCCCGCTCGGCCAGATGCCCGCCGCCGAGCGGGCGGTGCGCGAGGCCGCGCAGGGACTCCCGGCCGAGCTGGTCGAGCGCTTCGATGGCGCGGAGAGTCTCGCCGACGACGACCGCGAATCGATCCTGACGCTAGCCGAGCAGGCGCTCACACCGTTCCGGCCCGAGTCCGACTCATGAGCGACAGCATCGAGAGCCTCCGCAAGAAGATCGAGAGTTCCGGTGACCTCCAATCCGTTGTTCGAACCATGAAGGCTCTGGCCGCGTCGAGCATCGGACAGTACGAGCAGTCGGTGGTCGCACTGGCGAACTACTATCGGACGGTGGAGTTGGCCCTCGGTGTGTGCTTCCGACAGCCGGGGACGACGTCCGCTCGCGGCGAGCCTCTGGCGCCCGGCGGCGCCGCGGTGATCGGCGCCGTCGTCTTCGGCTCCGACCAAGGCCTCGTGGGACAGTTCAACGAAGTGGTCGTCGACTTCGCCGCGCAGACCCTCGCCGACCTCCCTGGGCGAACCCGGGTCTGGTGCGTCGGTGAACGCGCCCAGGCCCGCCTCGCGGACGCCGGCATTGCGGCCGAGGAGCACCTTGCGGTCCCCGCATCCGTGCAGGCGATCGTGCCCCTCGTGGGCGCGATCCTGGCCCAAACGGAGCAGCTCCACGACAGCGGCGCCATCGCCGAGCTGCACCTGTTCTACAACCGCCCGACGTCCAAGACCGGCTACGCACCCGTCAGCCAGCGACTCCTGCCACTCGACGAACGATGGCTCCGCGCGCGCACCGCAGTCTCGTGGCCGACCCAGGGGCTGGCGGAAGTCATCGGAGGAGGCGACGTCACCCTCCACGCCCTGTTCCACGAGTTCCTCTTCATCTCCCTCTTCCGCGCCTGCGCCGAGTCCCTGGCCAGCGAGAACGCGAGTCGCCTGGCCGCCATGGAGCGAGCGGACCGCAACATCGACGGGCTCTTGGAGCAGTTCGTCGAGGAGTTCCACCGCCTTCGTCAGGGCGGCATCGATGAAGAACTGTTCGACGTCGTCTCGGGCTTCGAGGCGATGTCGGATTGATGCCCGCGGGGTCGCGGGCGCTCTCCTGGCAGAAGTGCAACGAGCTTGGGAACCCGAGGGCCGCTGCGAGGACTCGGCGGTCATCCCGAGCGCGCAGGCGCGCTGGGATCGCCCGGCTTGCCCTCGTCACTTGCAGGACACTCGACGTCCGCCGGAGGCGCCGACTCTGGACTTCGGGTACGGGATTCGCGTGAAGCAACGTCGGCGCTAGACTCCCCCGCATGGCTGTGGGTCGACGCAAGATTCCAACCCTGCGGAGCGACGTTGTCGAGGGCCGGCTCACATCGGAGTTGGCGCACCACTTCAACGCGCGCTCGAGGAAGCGGGCCAGCGACTACCTTTCGGGAACCGCTGAGAAGTATCTGGACTTCTCGACGGACGGCGCCCGCACCGAGATGGTGGGGACAGACTGGTACGAACTCGGCTTTCGCTGGATCGTAGGGACCGAGGTCTGTGCGATCGGCGGCTTTTGCAGCTGCCCCGCGTTCGAGCGTGCGGGTTCGTGCAAGCACCTCTGGGCCCTGTTGCTCTTGATCGAGTCGCGCCGGCGAGGCCCTGCACTGCCCGACGGCATCGAAGTTCTCTACGAGTCCTTGTCGACCCTTGAAGAGCTCGACGATGACGACTTCGAGTGGTTGGAGTACTTCGGGCTCTCCCAGGAAGAGATCGAGGGCTCCGTCGGTTCACCCGAGACCGATGACGCCGACGGCGAAGGCAGCCGTGGCTCGGCGGCGCCGCGACAGCTCGCCCTGGCTCCGGCCCTGGCGCGGACCTTGATCTCGTACCGCGACCCCTGGACCGCCGCAGGCGCTCAGGAGCACACGATCCGGTACGTGGTCTCGGCCGTTGGAGCCGCGGATGACGAGCTCATCGTCCTTGTCTTCCGACACCGTCGATTGCGGAACGGGGAGTGGGACGGCGGTCGCCCGGCGACGGTGGGCGGGCCGCGGGACCCAGGGTTCGACGACCCGGTCGACGCTCGGATCCACGGCATGTTGACAGGCTCTCGAGGCGACGTCTATCGCTACTGGTCCTCCCCCAAAAGCACTGGACAGTACGCGGTCAGTGTGGAGCTCGCCCTCACCTTGATGCCCGCGTTGGCCCGTACGGGCCGGCTTTGGATCGTGGCTGGCGGGGACGGCAAGGGGAAACGCCTGGGCCCCTACTGCTACGACGAACAGCCCACCTGGCACTTCACGCCGACCCTCGAACCCTTGCCCGACGGGAAGGAGCTGCAGATCGCTGGCAGGCTCGTGCGCGCAGGCGAGGAGTTGGACCTGGGCGCGGTCGAAGCGTTGACGCCCGGTGGCTTCCTCTTCGCCCGCGGCTGCATGGCCCACGTCGAGCCGCTCGCGGCCGTCGAGTTCGCGCGGAGCTTGCGCCAGAAGGGACCGGTGTTGGTTCCGTGGGCTGCGCGCAAGGCAGCGATCGAGTTCCTGGCCCGGGTTCCGGGCTTCGACCCGGAGCGCATCGAAGGGCTGGAGCTCGCGCCGCAGACCCCGCCGATCCCACACCTGTTCGTCGAGCCCGCCCAGCAGCGCTTCGGCCGCACGGCCGATCTCCAATGCGCGATCAGCTTCGACTATGGCGGAGCGCGCGTGGCGGCGACTCACCCGGGGGCGTTCGCCACGGACGGCGCCGGGCGCCTCGTGCCGCGGGACCTCGGGGCCGAGGGCGAGGCCTGCGCCGCCTTCCTGCACGCGGGCGGCCGCCGCTCCGTCGGTGACTACGACGAGCCCGATGGCTGCATCGTCCCTGGCACGAAGCTCCAGCAACTGGTCCTGGCCCTGCTCGGCCAGGGTTGGACCGTCAACGCGCGCGGGCACCAATGGCGCCAGCCCAGCGGGACCCGCGTGTCCGTGACGAGCGGCATCGACTGGTTCGAGCTGGAGGGTGGCGTCGACTTCGGCGATGGCGTCACCGTCAGTCTGCCCGCCCTGCTGGCCGCTGCGCGGGAGGGCGCGCAGACCGTGGAGCTGGGCGACGGTTCGGTGGGCATCCTGCCCGAGCGTTGGCTCGAGAGCTGGGGCCTGCTCGAGTTGGCTGGCGAGACCAAGGGCGACAAGCTGCGCTTCTCGCGGAACCAGGGCTGGCTGCTGGACGCCCTGCTCGCCGAACGCGAGGGCGTTCGCGTCGACGCGGGCTTCGCGCAACTGCGCCGCAAGCTGGCCGGCTTCCGAGGCGTAGCGCCCAAGCGCGAGCCGCGCGGTTTCCGCGGCGAGCTGCGGACCTACCAGCGCGAGGGACTGGGCTGGTTCGCCTTCCTGCGCGAGCTGGGCCTGGGCGGCTGCCTGGCGGACGACATGGGCCTCGGCAAGACGGTCCAGGTCCTGGCGCTGCTCGAAGCACGCCGAGCCGGTCGTCGGCGCAAGGGCGGCGTGGATCGCCCGTCGATGGTGGTCGCGCCGCGCTCGGTGGTCTTCAACTGGATCGCCGAGGCCGAGCGCTTCGCCCCCAAGCTGCGCGTGCTCGACTACACCGGCAAGGACCGTTTCGACCGGGCGGAGGACGCCGACGACGCCGACCTGTGGGTGACGACCTACGGCACCCTGCGCCGGGATGCGGCGGAGCTCGTCGAGCGCGAGTTCGACTACGTCGTACTGGACGAAGCCCAGGCCATCAAGAACCCGCAGAGTCAGTCGGCCAAGGCCGCGCGCCTGCTGCGCGCCGAACAGCGCCTGGCCCTGTCCGGGACTCCGATCGAGAACCACCTGGGCGAACTCTGGTCGATCTTCGAGTTCCTCAACCCGGGGATGCTCGGGCGCTCGCGCGGCTTCAAGCAGTTCACCCGCGGCCAGGGAGCGCGCGGCGCCGAGGCGCCGGACCTCGCGCGGTTGTCGTCGGCCATCGCACCGTTCTTCCTGCGCCGCACCAAGGCCGAAGTGCTCGACGACCTGCCCGAGAAGACGGAGCAGGTCCTGCACTGCGACCTGACCGGCGCCGAGCGCCGCGAGTACGTCAAGCTGCGGGACTACTACCGCGCCGCGCTCACGGACAAGATCGAAGACCTCGGGATCGAGCGAGCGGGCATCCAGGTTCTCGAGGCACTCTTGCGACTGCGCCAGGCGGCCTGCCATCCGGGCTTGATCGACCGAGCTCGCAAGGCGGAGAGCTCGGCCAAGGTCGACCTCCTGATGGAGAACGTCGAGAACGTCCTGGCCGAGGGTCACAAGGCCCTGATCTTCTCGCAGTTCACCAGCCTGCTGTCGATCGTGCGCGATCGGTTGCAAGGCCGGGGGATCGTCTACGAGTACCTGGACGGTCGCACTCGCAAGCGCGAGGAGAAGGTCGCACGCTTCCAGACCGACCCCGATTGCCCCTTGTTCCTGATCAGCATCAAGGCTGGCGGCGCAGGGCTCAACCTGACCGCGGCTGACTACGTGTTCCTGCTCGATCCCTGGTGGAACCCGGCCGTCGAGGCCCAGGCCATCGATCGCGTCCATCGCATCGGCCGCACCAAGCCCGTGATCGCCTACCGCCTGATCGCGCGCGACACGGTCGAGGAGAAAGTCGTCGAGCTGCAGGCCGCCAAGCGCGACCTGGCCGATGCCGTGTTGGGCCAGAATCGCGTCGGCCTGCGCGACCTCACCCGCGAAGACTTGCAACAACTGCTGACCTGAGGCGCGGGGCCCCGAAGGAGCGGCAAGCCGGCTCGCACTCGTGAGCACCGTCGCAGGGCGGGCCCTCGGCCCGTCGCGCGCGGGCGTGCACGTCGCGCGAGCCGAGCCGGCCGGAGACCGACGCGGGAGGAGCCCCTTCGCCCTCGCCGGTTCAGCTGCCCAGGACGACTCGAACTTCGACTTCGCCCTGAGCTTCCAGTTCGGCGACCGACGAGCCGGCAGCCGTGTCGTCGGCGGCCCCCACCACGACCTTCCCTTCCGGCAGACCGGAGACGACGAGGTGGCCGTCGGGCCCGGTCACGAACCCCGAGGGCACCGACGAGAGGCCGTAGAAGGCGGCGTAGAGCTGCAGCTCGAAGTCGCCGATGGCGTCCTTGCGGATACCGATCCGCGCGCCCTCGACCGCTGCGCCGCTCGCGTCGACGACGGTGATCCGCGCCGATGCTCGGCGATAGAGACGGCCCTCGGTCTCGGCGGGCGGGTCCGCCGCTTCGGCCCGGATCGTGGTCGGCATCCAGCGCGGATCGCTGACAGTGGCCTGAACGCTTCCCGGCGCCAGGCCGGCGAAGGTGGCGCGCCCGTCCGCGTCCGTGAGCACGCCACTTTGGAACTCGAGGTCGCCGTTGAGGTTGGCCAGGGACACCGCCACCGAAGCGACGGGGCCATTGGAGTCAACCAGACGAACCACCGCGGTGGCGCCGCCCGCCAGCGCCAACTCGAGCACGCCATCGACCGCACGGGTCGAAGGCACGCCGAGCACCGCTCCACGTCCGGGTGCGTAGGCGTCGAAGACGATCTCGTCGGCGGCCTCGCCTCGATAGGTGAACTGGCCACTCTCCCCCGTCGTCGACCAGGCGCGGCGTTCCTTGCCCTGCCAGGTGTAGGCGACGACCGTGGCTGCGGAGACCGGGTCTCCCGCTCCGTCGACAACCCGGACCACGAAGGTCGCCGGCTCGACTGCGAGGTTGACCTGCAGCGCGGGCTCGTCCGCGGTCAAGCTCACGGTCGCCGCGCCGAGCTTGTCGAAGTTGCGGTCGTAGAGGGTCGCCGTCCAGGTGCCGAGGGGCAGCCGAGGGACCGTCACGGTCGTGCCGGGGACGTCGACGTTGAGCCGCTGGGTGCACGCGCCCGGCGTTCCGTCGATCAGGATCCGCGCCCCGTCGAGGTCGGCTGGTTCCGCCGAGAGCGCGAAGTGGATCGTGCCCGGTCCGTCCACCGGCACGTCGATGCGTTCGTCCGAGGTCGCGACCGAGAACCAGATCGTGTGAACCCGATCGTCGTCGATCTCGTGGAACGTGCCCTCGTACTGCCCCCGCGCGAGGCCGGCGGTCGCAATGATGCCGTCGGCCGGGACCCAACCTGCGGGCACTTCGGTCGGGCCGGAAGCTCTGAACGAGGTCGCTTCGAAGTCGATCCCTGTCGTCGAGAGGAGCACGATCGCGCCGCTCACTTCGCGCTCGAGGGCCAACTCGACGGGCTCGCCGCCGGAGCCGCTGTCGACGGGAATGGCCACCGTCGCCGCGCGATAGCCGGGCGCATCGACCCTGAGGTCGAGCGAGCTGCCGGCGGGCCGACGATGCGGGACCTCGAAGCGTCCCGCAGCGTCCGCTGTGACGACGCTGTCGTCGGCGCTGAACTCCTCTCCGCCCAACCAGGCCACCGGCGACAGGGTCGCCCCGGGCACGGGCTCGCGGGAGTCGGAATCGACGGCGGTGCCGACCAGGCTTTGCGGCGGCCCGAAGACGAGTTCGACCGAACGTGGCTCGACGCCGTCGCTGGCGGAGACGTCGCTACACGCGCCGTCGACCACGGCCATGACCTTGATCGCGCCCACCGTCGCTCGATCGGTGACGAAGCGCCCTTCGCGATCGAGGTCGACTCCGACTCGAGCCAGCCTCCCCCCCAGTGCCGATCGAATCAACAGGACGGCAAAGTCCGCCTCGCCGTCCAGGCCGAGGACCCGACCCTCCAAGGTGCTGGACTGCCGCAGCTCGATCCGCAACGTCTCACAGGCCCGGTCCGGAAGGCGGATGCCAGCGACCTCGACCGGCGCGAAGCCCTCGGCTTCGACGTGCAGGTCGACCACCCCGACGTCGGGCAGGCAGACCAGGGCGAAGGGGCCCTTGCCATCGTCGTCGAGCCGCCCGTCGACGTTGGCGAGCTGGCGAACGCGACTGCCCTGCTCGACCCAGGACGCGGAGACGACCGCGCCCGTGAGCAGCTCGTCCGTACCCTCCGCGCGCGGGTCGACCCGCAGCCACCAGCCCACGATGCCTGGCATCTCGATCTGAATCGACGCACCGGGCGCGGCCTCCGCGATCGGCGTCGGCCGGGGCTCGAGCGCCTGGCTGTCGATGCGCGCGCGGTAGTCGGCGTCGACCACGAAGGGCACGCGGATCGGCCCGAACCCGCCCTCCGGCCGAAGGATGCCCTCGGCGCAGCGCTCCCATTCGCGACCCCGTCGCCACTCGATCGCTACTGCATCGGTCATCGATCCGGGCGGGCTGAGCTGCTCGTAGTCGGTGACCGTCCCGGCCACCTCGAAGGCGGGGTGCAGCACGAGCCGCGCCGCGCCGCCGGTCGGGAGCTCGGACCAGGAGGAGACCCGGTCAGCCGTGGTCGCGCAGACTCGCAGCGCATCCGGTAGCCCCGCGATCGGCCCGGGACCAGCGGGCAGAACAGCCTCTCCGGCGGGGTCGGTGATCGCCTGGAGCCAGAAGAGCGCCCGCGCGTGGGTCGTCCGCGTGACCTCCAGTGCGGACCCGATGGGCAGGGCGTGGGCTCGGGCGATGACGCCGGCGCCCGCGACGGGAGCGCCGCTCTCGTCGACGACGAGGGCCGTGCCAACCGGCGCGTCCTCGAGCACGACCTTGGGCCCCAGGAGCGAGGCCTCCTGCCCCTCCTTGGCCGCCAGCCCCACCGCCCGCGAACCCGGCCGCGTGACCCAGACCGCCGCTCCGTAGTCACCCTCGGAGAGCAGCGCGAGGTCGGGCTCCATTTCGATCACTCCGTCGGGGCCCGTCGCCGCGAACTGGGAGTCGACGGTCAGGGACTCGACCGAAGCGGGCGTCGGGTACAGCCCGTGGGCCCAATGGGACAGCCGCCAGGCGGTGAAGACGAACCGAGCTCCAGCGAGCGGCGAGCCCTCGTCGTCGACGGCCGACGCGACGTCGTCGCCGCCACTCGCGCCCACCACCTGTCGCGCGCTAGACGACTCCGCGGAGGCTGGACCAACCTTGACCGGCGAGGCTCCAAGACTCGAGGCCGCGGCGCCCTGGCCCGAGCCTTCCGCCGCCATCCCCCCCGCCGTCTCACCGGCCCGATCGAGCCCCTGCGAAGAGACCACCGCCAAGACGACGGCAACCACGATGACCACGACCGGCCAAAGGACACGGCGACTCATCCTGAGAGCCTACGCGCCGAACCGAAGTCCGTCGATCAGCCAAAGCGAACGCCCGGCTTGGCCGGAATGCCGTTCGGCGTGTTCACCGGCGTCGTCACGGTCGGCGGCGGCGGCGGAGTCTTGGAACGCGACGCGGCGGGGATCGTCTTGATCGTGCTGCGTTGGATGCCTTGGAGGTTGGGGGGCAGCTCCCCACTGCCCCCTTGAGCGACGGCCTGCGCCGCCGCCCCAAGAACAGTCGCTACCAGAAATGCTGTCTGCGTGACGCTGCGTTCACGAGATGTCATGACGTGCCTCTGCTACTCGATGTCCACCTTGCTCAGCCCACCCTGTGGAGTCGTCCCTAGGCTCCAGCAGTTGGCCCAACGTCGGTCATATCTCGCGAAGGCTCCGATCGTCAAGCTCGGGTCCCATACACCGGCTTCGTCGGTCAGCCAAAGGGAACGCCCGGCTGAGCCGGAATGCCGTTCGGAGTGCCGACCGGCGTCGTCACGGTCGGCGGAGGAGGCGCGCTCTTGGAACGCGACGCGGCGGGGATCGTCTTGATCTTGCTGCGTTGGATGCCGACGAGGTTGGGGGGGAGCTCCCCACCGCCCCCTTGAGCGACGGCCTGCGCCGCCGCACCAAGAACAGTCGCTACCAGAAATGCTGTCTGCGTGACGCTGCGTTCACGAGATGTCATGACGTGCCTCTGCTACTCGATGTCCACCTTGCTCAGCCCACCCTGTGGAGTCGTCCCTAGGCTCCAGCAGTTGGCCCAACGTCGGTCATATCTCGCGAAGGCTCCGATCGTCAAGCTCGGGTCCCATACACCGGCTTCGTCGGTCAGCCAAAGCGAACGCCCGGCTGAGCCGGAATGCCGTTCGGAGTGCCGACCGGCGTCGTCACGGTCGGCGGAGGAGGCGCGCTCTTGGAACGCGACGCGGCGGGGACCGTCTCGATCTTGCTGCGTTGGATGCCTTGGAGGTTGGGGGGCAGGCCGCCTCCACCGCCCTGAGCGAGAGGCTGCAAGTTCATCCCGAGAAGGAGCAGAACCGCCAGCACAGTCGCCGCGCTCAGTCGTTCAAAGGAAGACATGGGCCACCCTCGCGATCCGGCTGTCTTCATGGTCGGCCAGCTTTGTGGCGACGGCGCGAGCAGCGCTGGAGAGCACCCAACGCGAGTCGGACTTCGCGGCAGTGCGACCTGCCGAGATGGATTCCAGCACGACCTCATCGCTAGCCGTCTCCAGGACTGCACGGGTTGCCGATTCAGCCTCGTCGCCATCGCCGACGTAGATGGATTGCGCAATCCACTCCAGCGGCGGCGCCGTTCTGGACGGATCCAGCATGCTCGACCGGCGATAGAGACCCAGAGCGCGACCGGTGTCAAACTTCTCGGACGCGATCATCGCCAAGAGGTCGGCTGCGTAGGAGCCCACGGATATCGTTCCGGCGTCGGCCGCAGAACCACGGCCAACCCTCTGCGCCGCATCAGCCGACCCACCGTGCCAGAGCGCATACCCGAGGAGTACGCGATTGGTGACCGTGGGGACCAGCTTGACTGCAAGGGACTGCACGCGACTGGCCGCTTGCGGAGTCAACGGGCCGCTCTCTGCGAGCGAGTCGTAGGCGCGTGCATCCGACGAAACCACCGAGGGCAGCTGAAACTCCTCCGTCTGGATCGGACGCGCCGCGTTAGCACTCCGAACTCGCGACTCGACATAGCCTCGGCTCCAGAGCTCTGGCGCCTCCATGGCCGACGCAACGACTCTCGCGTGAATCGCTGATGCCAGTTCGAACTTTCGGCAGTCCAGTAGCTCCTTCTCCGCGTTCGACAGGCGGCCGATGCTTCGGTCGATGCCTCTTTCGTCGGGGCGTTCGACGAGCTTGGTCAGGTCTGCGCGCGACACGTTGAGCAGGACGCTCTCGCGTTGTTTACCGATGTCGCCGAGCAGTTCGCGCAGCTCGGGGCTGAGGCCTTGTGCGCTGGGTGTCATGACTGGTCCTTGGCGGGCTCGTCGAAGGCGTCGTCCTGCGCCCACCAGGGGCCGATCGTATCGTCTTGGACTTCGCGCCAGCTTGGTGAGCGAGGGGAGATGCCAGCGGCGGCATCGAGGGCGCGCTGGGCGTTGTGACGCAGGCGCTCTTCGGGCCCGAGTCCCATCTCGAGGGCCTCGGCGATCGAGCGGTGGTCGATGAACAGGGCGAAGAAGGTCTGCCGGCAGTCGGCGGGCAGGCCGTTGAAGTTGACCGAGACGAAGAGGCCGTTCTCGGGGATGACCATGCAGGTCTTGACGAAGAAGTCGTAGTGGACGAGGTCGTCGGCGAAGGTCAAGCCGTCACGCAGGGCGAGTTCGTCCTTGTTCAGGCAGTCTTTCGCGGCCTCGTCGATCCGAGCGTTGAACCAGGCCAGGAGCTGCTCTTCGGGTGGCGCGTCGCCCTTGGCTCGCTCGGCGGCGATGGCGACCCGGCCGCAGGTGCGGCGGAACACCCGTTCGGGGTCGAGCAGGAGGAACGTCTCGCGCAATCGAATGGCCGTCCCAGCCTGCAAGTGGATCGAATCGTGTTCGACGAGTCGCTCCCTCACCTGCCCCGCGTCTCGCTCGGCGAGCGACCATACCCAGGACGCGTCCGCGCTCGGCTGGAACGCGGATTGGGCTGTGGGTTGCATGCCGGACGGAGGGGGCGTCGTCATGGCGAGCGGGCAAGGCTCGAGCGGCGAACCGAGCTCAGCGGGCGGAGGGCGTTGAGGATCGTCCGCCGCCCAGAAAGCCCTGGCAATGAAGTTGCAAAATCGGCGGTCGGGAGAGGCGGGCTCGATCCCGCCTGATGGTCTGGCGCTATGGCCCTCAAATGTCCCCAGAATGGCCTCCAAACTCCCTCTGGATGGCCCTTACCAGCCGGAAGCCCGCACCGAGGTCGGACTTGCTGGCGTGTGCGCCCGCTCGATTCTCGCCAATACCGACGACGCCCACTGGAGCCAACCAGCGCCCGAACGCCACAGCCGGGTGCCTCCGACCGGGTCGATCCGAGTTCTCGAGGTTGGGCTCTTGGAGTCGAATCCGATGGTCCGGGATCTCTTCGATGGACGTCGAAGCAGGCTCGTCCACGGTGCACTCGTCGTGCCGGCGGGTTTCCGCTCAATGCGACCTGTCGTTTCGACGATCGAGCGACGGCGGTCCGATTCGGACGCGGAGCGACGGGCGATTCCCCAGCCACTCCATCGCGCGCTCGCGGCCGCTTCCTGGTGGTCGATCGGCAGCCGAGAGGTCCTCAGCGAATCGCGCCGCGCGTGTAGAGCCAATGGCCCCTCTCGCGCTCGAACTCCGATCGCTCGTGCAGCTGACCACGCTTCGTCCCGACTCGATAGGTGGCGACGAATTCCACGATCCCCCGCTCGCCGTCGATCTCGGCTGAGAGCACGCGAAGTCGCTCCCAAGCGTCGATTCCGGCGATGCTCGCGCGCAGGCCTTCTCGCAGGTTCGCCTCGCGGTGGTCCGGATGTTGGGTGGCGACGAGGTACTCGATCGCCTCGGCAGTCCCGAGCGCGAAGGCCGTGTAGCGCGAGCGCATCAGGGACTCGGGGTCGGGCGCGGGACGAGCGCCGGTCAGGTACGGTCCGCAGCATTCAGCGAGGGCGTGCGGTCGGCCGCAAGGGCAGGGCTCGTGGTGCGTTCGGCTATCAGAAGCCATGCCGAGACTCTAGGCGCACTGGGCGGGCACGACAGGGATGGGGGTTGGCGAAGGAGACCGAGGGTCCCCCCGGTTCGCCGCGCGGCGAGGGCTGGAGCGCCTCGCCACGGATCGAAGCCGCTGGTGGGGAGCCAAGTCACGGTTGGCGGGCTCGGCTGCCGGTACTCAGCCCTAGGTGGTTTGAGCGAGCGGTGGTCCAAGGCGTTGCTATTCCGCGGCTTGCGGACGGCTTCCGATTCCTTGGCCGACCTTCCCACCGCAATAGTGTTCTAGTCCTCTATAACACTCGGCGGCCCTCGCCCCCCAACCATGGCCCCTCCCGTCCACCTGCACCTGACCCCTGGCGACGACGCGCCGCTGTACCGGCAGCTCGTGCGGCAGGTGGCGTCCGGCATCGCAACGGGCTCGCTGATCGCCGGAGAGCGACTGCCTTCCCTGCGAGAGCTGGCCGCGCGCCTGGTGGTCGCGCCGCTGACGGTGAAGAAGGCCTACGACGAGCTCGAGGCCCAGGGCCTGATCGAGACCCGGCGCGGGCAGGGGACGTTCGTGCGGGCCGACGCGGCGCGGTCGAAGCAGGACAGCGCCGAGCGCCTGCGGCCGCACCTGCGGCGCCTCTTGGTCGAGGCCGAGCTCGCGGGGCTCGAGCCGGCCGCGCTGAACACGTTGATCGAAGCGGAGCGCGCGGTCCTCGAGGCCGAGCGAGCGGCCCAGCGGACGAGCCGCGGGACCCGAAACGAATCCGGAAACGACCGATGACCCACGTACTCGAACTCTCACGGGTGACCCGCTGCTACGAGGCCGGAATCGACGTCCTGGTCGACGTCAGCCTGACCCTCGATCCTGGCGAGGTGGTCGGCCTCTTGGGCGAGAACGGCGCGGGCAAGACCACCCTGATCCAGATCGCGTTGGGGATGCTGACGCCCCAAGCGGGCAAGGTTCGGCTCTTCGGGTTCGATCCACAGGCGTTCCCGGTCAGGGTCAAGCGCCGCCTCGGCTACGTTTCCGAGGACCAGGTCCTGCCGCCCTACCTGACGGTCGAGGGCGTACTCGAGATGCACCGCGCGCTCTTCCCGACCTGGGATCGCGCCCTCGAGGCTCAGCTCGCCGAACGCTTCGACATCGGCGGGCGCGAGAAGGTCGGCAAGCTCAGCAAGGGTCAGGCGCGTCGCGTGGCGGTGCTGTGTGCGATCGCCCATCGTCCGGAGCTGCTGTTGCTCGACGAACCCGCGGGCGGCCTCGACCCGGCCGCGCGGCGCGAGTTCCTGGAGACCGCGGTCCAGTTCCTGGCCGCGGAGGGCAGCACGATCCTGTTCTCGTCGCACCAGATGGAAGACGTCGAGCGCATCGCCAGCCGCGTCTGCCTGCTGCATGACCGCGGGGTCTTGATCGATCGCGACCTGGACGAGCTTCGGGAGACGACGGTGCTAGCGAGCCTGCCTTCCGCGAGTGGCGCCGACGACCTGCGCGGCCTCACCGGATGTCTGGCCTCACGAGTCGTCGGCGGCGAACTTCGCGGCGTCTTCATCGAAGGAGCCGAGTCCGTGCGCGGACAGATCGGCGGGCTGAGCGGCGCGCAACACGCGCGGATCACACCCATCTCCCTCGAGGACCTGTTCATCGAGATCGCGGAGGGTCGACGGTGAGGCTTGCACTCGTGCGACGGGAGCCGGCGCTGCGAATGCTGCCCCTCGTCGCGGCCCTCGCCGCGGCCTACGCGTTGTTTGAATCCAGAGTAGCCCTTTCAGTGCTCACTGAGCGCGACGTCAACGGCAGCCCCGTTTGGTCGTCGAGTGACCACTTCGGTGAGATCTATTCGCTGATCGGAATGCCGCTCCTTCTCGGCCTCGTCGTGTTCACGACGCTACTTCCGATCCGCACCCGAGTGCGTGAGTTCGAGCGCGCGCTGCCGGTGACGATGCGCGAGCTGGTGCTCACGCGGCTGGGCCTGGGCCTCTTCGCACTTGGTGTTCCGATCGCCGTGATGACCGCCGTCTTGGCCGTCGATGCCCCGTCCCGCTACCGCAGCGTATTGCTCCTTGCAGGTGGAAACCTGCTGATGAGCGCCGCGCTCGCGCTCATCCTGATCTTTCGCTGGAAGCCCACGGTCCGCAGGCTGCCCCTGACCGACACGATCACGGCCGGATGCGTGGGCGTCGCGATCGCTGCGCTCCCAGCTGGCTTCAACCAGCCGCTTCTCGCGATTCCCTATGGGCTGCTCGCCGCCGTCGTACTCGTGGATCTCCGGCGACGCGCGCCGTTGGAGATCCCAGCCGACGATCCGCCCTCGGCACCGGACACCAGGCGCGTCGACCATGGATCGCCAGCCGGAACAGGCACCCGACTTGGCCTGTCCCCGCTGGTCTTCGTGATGCTTCGCAGTGTCGCCCTGCGGCCACTTCCCATGCTCATGCTGGCAGTCGCTCTCCTGAGCGCGTTCATCCCAGGGTACAGCAATCCCTGGTTCCTGATCGGGTACCCGTTCTGGATGGTGATGGTCTCAGTGAAGCACGGGCTGAGCCCACTGCATGGCCTCCATGCGCTCCCGATTTCCCGGGACCGGATGCTGCCGTTCTTGATGCTCCCGTCCCTGATTGCGGTCGCGCTCGGAACTGGTGTCCGAGGGCTCTTCTTTCCGACCCCTTTCCTCTCCTACGACGTCCTCGCTGCGTCCGTGCAGTTGGACAACGGCATAGAGCGTGCCAACGGCGTCGAGGAGGAAGAGTATCGGTTGCACGTCGAGGTGCCGCCCCGTGCGTGGGCGCTCGGCCTCGACCCACGGGATGGCGGGGTCACCGCCCCCTGGGGCGAGACCTGCGAGCCCCTGCGACACCGGCTCTTCTGGGGCGTGTCGAGCTTCGTCTACAACCCCTACGACGTCGCACCTGACAACACCGTCCGCTTCCTGTCCTGGCAGCTCTCGCGCGCGTTGCGCGACGTCCACGGCCTGGAGCTCTCGGCTGACGAGGTCCTCGCCCGTTACCTGTCCGAGTGCAACCCCGGGGACTCGATCGGCGAAGAGAGCTGGCGGATCCCGAAGGGCGCTCCCTGGGGTCCCCTACCCGATCGCGACCACAATCGCACCGGCGGCTGGTTCCTGTTTGGCGTCCTGCTGTGGTTCGGCGCCTGCTGGTTCGCGCTGCGTGATCCACGACCGCTTGCATCCACGTGCCCGCGATGGCGGCGCCGCCTGCGAACCTACGGACTCGGCACCCTGGCGATCTCTGCCCTGATCGCCATCAGCTCACTGGCGCTCTCCGATCGGACCGCGCTTCTGGTCCTCGGCGCGCGAATCCATCGATGGCTGGACGGGGCCTTGGCCTCGAGCCCGATTGCCTGGACCGCCCTGCTGCTCGGCCTGGTGCTCGCGTGCCTCGCGCTCCTGCGTCGTCGCTTGCGCCGGATCGAGGTGCCGCGACGACCGAAGACCGGCTTCGTCCCGAAGGAGGTTGCAATCTTCTGATCGCGCCAGAGGAGGCGGGAGCCACCGTGCTCGACTGTGATCGGTAGACCGAAGACCACGCGATCACGGTCTACCCGGATCCGACCCAGGTGGACTCTCAGTTCGAATACCAGCTCGATCTGGACGGCGGGCGACGCGCCGTGGGTGCGTCCCAGTTCTCCCACGGCCCCACCGAGGCCCCGGGAGCGGTCTACGCCTACCGCCCCGACGTCGCCATCGACGGCGACTACTTGCTCGCCGGGGCACCCCATGCGCTCGGTCTGGCCGGCGCGGATCAGTTCTTCTCGCTCACGCCGAATTCGCTTCCTGGGGGCTTCGCTCCCGCGGACGTCCTGGCGACCGTGCTGAGCTACGGGCCGGGCAAGCCCGGGTCGCTGGGCCTGCCGGTCTTCAGCTGCAAGACTGGGCCGGTTCTCGGTGAGACGGACCTGATGGGGCTCGGCCATGCCGCCGTCGGCACCGTGCCGATCATCGCCTGGTGCCTCGCGCCGGCAGCGGTGCGGTTCGATGACGGGCTGCTGCCGGTCAATCCCCTGGGCCCGATCCAGTTGCCGGTCGTCAGTCAGCTCGGCCAGGTGGGCTGTCCCTGGAACGTCAGCAGCGAGCCGCTCCACACCGCCCAGTCCGAGGGGCTCGCGCTGACGATCGGCGATTGCGGCCGAGGCCCTCTCGCGGTGCGCCGCGGACGGCTCGATCCCCAGTCGATGACGCCCCTCTCCAGGGGCTCGTCCGAGCAGATCCGGAAGTCGCTCGGAGCGGTGACCCATCCCGGCGGCCGGCGACCGAAGGAGCTGATGCCCGCGGGCCGGCGGCCCTGGCCGATCCGCGGCGCCATGTCCTAAGGGTTCGCATTTGCGGAACTTGTGGCGCCTCTGGATGTCTGCGGCAGGATTCATGGGGGATCCGACGGCCCTGATCCGTGTCGTCGTGAGAGCCTGCGTGATCCCGCATTCACCCTACGACAGCCCTCCAATGCTCTCCCCCTCGAGCCTGCTGCTTCTCGCGACCCTGGTTCCGACGACTGCCCAGGACTGCAACATGAATGGCGTCGACGACGCCATTGATCTGGTTCTCGGGACCAGCTTCGACTGCAACAAGAACGGTGTCCCCGACGAGTGCGACACGTGCACCGGCGAGATCACGCTGATCGACTTCGAGGGCTTCCCGGAATCGACCGCGATCAACACGCAGTACGCGGCGGCCGGTGTCACGTTCGGTCTGCTCGGCGAGGTCGGGGCGCCGATCATCTGCACCGAGGGGAGCCCCCAGGTCGGGTTCCAGGGCGTCGGCAACGATGCGCCAGTGGCGGGCCTCTCCGCCCTCACCGACCCCAACGACGGGCAGTACCACCCGATCGAGGTCCTGTTCGACCCGCCGGTCTCGAACGTGGCGATGTTCGCGATCGACATCGACGCGGGCGACGTGCTCGAGGTGCGTGCCTACGACAGCGGTTCGAGCCTGCTCGCCAGCACTGGCGTGGCCGACGGAGACGAAGGCACTGGGAACGGCGTCGGGACCTACATCCAGCTCATCGCGGATGGCATCTCGCGGGTCGAGATCGAGTTCACCAATCAGAACCCGGGATTCGCCATCGACGACCTCAGTTTCGAGCGCCCCAGCACCACCGCCGGCTGCAACGGACTGGTGCGCGTCGCCCAGGAGTCGAGCCCCGGCGCCGGCGACTTCGACGCCAACATCCTCGGCTACATCGAGATCTTCCCGACCAGCTCTGCGGTCGACTCGCTGTACTCCTACGACTTCCCCGCGTCGGATTCCTACAACGGCACATTGCTGGCTCTCGACAAGAACGATACCAACCTGGCCTTGATCCAGACCGGCGACGAGGGCCTGGCTCTGTTCGTCGTGCATGACGTGCCCGGGGACGGCGACGGCGGTCGCGCCGAGATGCGCTTCGACCTGACGGGCGACGCCGACGGGGCAGCCCTGGTGCTGCTCGACGATCCGAACCAATCGG
Organism: Engelhardtia mirabilis; assembly: GCA_007751255.1. Taxonomy (GTDB): domain Bacteria; phylum Planctomycetota; class UBA1135; order UBA1135; genus Engelhardtia; species Engelhardtia mirabilis. Next base: position 398,734 of record CP036296.1, on the reverse strand, counting down.
ACACCTTCACGGGCGTGGCCGGCGAGAGTACGTTCACCGCGCGCTGGAACTGGAGCGGTTGCTGCACGGACGGACTCGTGCTCGGTGACCTGGAGGGCCCGTGGGAACTCGTGATCGCCTTCACCGACGTCAACGGCAGCTCATCGACCCCGGTCATCCAGGGAGTCTTCGATTGGATCCTGCACTCGGCCGACGGCACCGACCTCGAGCTGGCCTTGGTGGCGGACCGGCGCGTGCGGCTGGACACCGTGGCCGGACCCTGCCCCCTGTCGCTGGCGCCGGACCTGGTGGACATCTCCCTGGGGAGCGGCGGGACGCAGGTCCTGAGCCTCGACGCAGGCCCGAGCCACGCCGGCGCGATCTACTTCCTGCTGGGCACGATCACCGGCACCCAGCCGGGCCTCGACCTGGGTCAGGTCACGCTGCCCCTCAACCCCGACCCCTACTTCAACCTCACGCTGGTCGACCCCAACGGGGCCTTCCTCTCGAGTCAGATCGGCTTCCTCGACGGCGCGGGGACGGCGACGGCGGGCCTGACCCTGCCCACCGGAATCAGCGGCGCCCTCGCGGGGTTGACCGTGCACCACGCCTTCACCTTGCTGTCGCAACCCTTCGTCAGCAATCCGTGCCCGGTGCGCCTGGTGCCGTAGGTGCCCTGGATCAGGACGCGCGGGCTCGGTCCCGCGCCGAGGGCTCACGGTCTTGATTCAACGGCCCGCCGCAGCGCTCGCACGAGCCCATCCGGGTCCTGGGTCCCGACCCCGACCGACCGTCCGCTGTCCAGCTCGATCCACACCGCGTCGAGTCCGTGGGCCCGCCACAGCCAGCCGTGGGTCGTCCAGCGGATGCCCCAACCCCAGTACCAGGGCGAACGCCGTGCCTCGACGCCCACGACGCGCTCCAGGGGGACGGTCCATCCAATCGGTCCCCGACCGAAATGCCAGCTCACGACGGCGCCGGTCACCCGCACCGTCAGGACGCCGAAATTGGCGACCAACAGGCCGAGGGCAACCAGCGCCACGCCGATCAGGGCCTCGGGCCTGGCGCCGATGGCGAAGATGACCGCGAGTACGAGGCCGAGCACGACCAAGAAGCCCGCGATCCCGAACAGCCACCATCCAGTCGACTTCGATTCGTAGGCAGTCATTCCTGAGCTGAAGGTGAGTCGCAGTTGAGAGCGGGGTCGCCCCAGGCATCGCGAGGGTGGGGTACGGTCGGCGGTGAGAGCACGGCGCGAACCTACGCGCTTGCGCCCGCTCCATTCGGTCCGACCTTCGATCCTCGGGGAATGCCCGCGCGCCCCGCCGCTCCCAGGACCCACGCCGAGCGGCGATCACCCTCGCGCGCTTCAGCCTGACAGCCCCAACTGTTCCATCATTCGCTCGCGGGGCGGGTGGATCGGGCCCATGGGCGAGCTCACCGGGATCATCGTGCGAATCCAGCGGGCGACGGTCCGCCGGCCGCGCTCAGTCGTGCAGTGCTCGCGCGGGGTCTGGCCTCCGAACATGGGCACCTGCTCGTCGAGCTTCGCCATGAACAGGGCCTCGATGCTGGCCCGGAGCGAGGCCGCCAGCTCCTCCGACACCGGCTCGGGTCGCTGCGGAAGCAGGTCGTCGGTCGCGGGTTCGCGGACGGGCTCGACCAGGCGCTCGAAGACCAAGCCCTCGACCTCGTCCAACCAGGTGCGAGCTTCCCGTAGACGTTCGGCCGAGTTGACCTCGAGCAAGAGCTCGTCGCCGAAGACCTCGAACCGGCCGAGCACAGTCAGCTCGCCGAACTCGCCTCGCAGCTTGGCGGGCTTGACCCACAACCAGCCGCCGCTCTCATCGCGCTCGAGGTCCCCCTGCGCATCCAGGGATCGCTCGAGCCCCATCCCATCGGCCACCCGGAACAGGGCCGTGACAGGATCGAGCAACTCGCCGTCGGTGTTCATCAACACCGGTGGCTCTTCTTCCTGGCTCTGCCACAACGTCCCGAACAGGTGCCCGCCGGCCCGCAGGCTGGCCTGGTCCCGATCGTGACCCGCGTTGGCGAGGGTCTCGGTGAAGGCCGCGACCTGGACCGGGCCGAGCGGAGGACCGGCGAGGCTCGGCACGTACCAGTCGCCCAGCCGCACCACGCGCATGGGGATGAAGATCCCGAGGATCGCCGCGCCGGACATGACCTCGTCCTGCACCACGTAGCGCTCGCCGGTCAGCACGTCCTCGACCTCGATCGACTCACCCGGCTCGGTTGCGTCCACCCGAAAGATCGATAGCACGGCATCCCGATAGGCCTCGAGGACGATGCGGTCGCGGGGATCCAGTTCCTCACGCTCCAGAAGCGCCTCGCAGCGGGTGCGGCGGTGGCGGCCCGGCCGGTGGTCCAGGAACAGCCAGCCCAGGACCGCGATCAAGGGGATCGGGTTCCCCTCGTCGAGTTCGGCCTCCTCGAGCAGCTCCTCGGCGAGGTCGCGGCGACCGAAGAAGCGCGCGGCCTCGCGATCCGTGAGCTCGTCCACCAGCGGCGCGACGTAGCGCGCGATCACGGCCCCCTCGACCCGCTTCCAGCCGTCGATGTCCTGCGGTATCTCGCCGCTCGTCGTCTCGATCTCTTGCTCGAGGATGCCCAGGGCCACCAACGCGATCTCCTCCACGATCGAGGGTGCCTCGACCAACTCGACCCTGACGCCGAAGCCGACCAGCTCTTCCTCGAACAGCGCCTCGACGAACGGGTCGTCGAACTGGACGCAGCCCGCGATCCCGAACGCCTCGTCGGCCTCCAGCTGCCCATCGACGACCGCTTGGAAGGCGATGATCACGTCGCCGGCACTGCCGCGCGGAACGAGGTCCGCGTACAGGGGCTCCTCCTCGTCCAGGTCGGCCACGACCAACAGGTCGGCGGGTCCGCCGTCGTCGAACTCGATCTCCGCCAACGGGCGCACGGCCACGAACCAGGTCGAGTCCGGACGCGGCTCGAGCTTGCCGAAGACTCCTTCCAGGGTGGGGAGTTCGTCGTGGTCCGAGTCCGATTCCGTCAGGGCGTTGTTCACCAATTCGTCCAGGACCGTCGGCCGCGGCAGGTAGCGCACCTGCCAGCGCGGCGCGCGCGGGCTGCCCTCCACCTGCAGCTCCAAGAGCTTGTTCGCTGTGTCCACGGACCCCGGAGTGAGCTCGCCGGCCTCCGCGGCCGCGAGCACCGCGCGGGTCACGGCCAAGAGGCGCTTGGCCTCGCCACTGTTGGGCGGCCGGGGGTCGCCCTCGGGCACGTCGACCGCGATGTAGGGCACCAGCTTCTCCCGCCGCGCCTGGACGCCGGCGACCCGCAGAAACTCGCGCTGGCGTGCGTCGAGGGACGACCAGCGCGCGACCCCCACCAAGCTGGTGCGCCCGATGATCTCGCTCGCGACCCGCCGGACCCCGAGCAGGTCGCCCACGTACAGCTCCAGCGCCCGTTCGCCACGCGCCAGAATCAAGCCGTACTCGCCCCCCTCGGCCCCCAGGATCTGCGCCACGAGGGGCTGCTCGTCACCCTCGAGCCGCACTTGGAACACGGCATCGAGCGGTAGAGGCTCCCACAGTCGACGCCGATGCAGCTCCATGGCGGCGTCGGCCAGGTCCTTGGCGAGGCGAGGTTGCATGAGGTCGAGGTTAGCGCGCAGACGCGGCGTGGAAACTGGCTCGGCACTCGAATCGCGACGGTCGCCGACCGGGACCGAGGGGCGAACGCCGACGACGACGCCCGCGCCGCAGTACCCGAACGCCGGGCGACCGCAATCTGTGCGGGCGAATGCGCGCTTCTTTGATGCACCGGGGGGTTCGTTGTGGATATGGAAGGCGTTCCAATCAAGGAGATGCGGGACGCGGGGGACTCGATCAGCGCACCTGCCAAGCTGACCGTCCGCGTGCCCGGAGGACGGAGACCCGCTCCAACGATTGCAGCCACCATGAGACGACGAGCATCCACCACCGTTCTGCTTTGGGTCTCGCTTGCGGCGGCGAGCTGCGTCTCCGTCCCCGAGGGCCAGCGCCTGTCCTCCAAGGTCGAGGGCCAACACCTGAGCCAGCGCGAGCTTCGCATTCGCCTCTACGACTTCGTCGTGCGCTTCTCCAGTGCCGTCGAGACGGCAGCGGACGAGATCGTCGCGCGGACCGAGTCCCACGCCGTGCGCGAGCGGGCCCTGTTGTGGAAGACCGGCGCGGTGCCGGCCTGCGAGAGCGCGGCCTTCGACGCGGACCCGCTGGTGGGCTTCGTCGACGTGTGGACCCTCGTCGCCCAGATGGGCGACTACTTCGAGGGCGACGAGGGGGCGGCGGACTTCGGCGATCTGGTGGCGGTCGCGCGCCGGGTGGCCGTGCAGCTCGAGCGCGAGGTCGAGTCGATCGGCGTGGACCTCCAGGGCGCCGAGGGCGCGGCGGCCATGGGTGCCGCGGTGCGCTCCTTCGCGGGCGAGCACCCCCTGGACGCCCCGGTCTTCGTGCGGCCGGCCGAGCTGCCGGTGTACGACCTGGCAGAACGGGCCTCGACCGACGGGCTCTTGGAGGTCGCGGCCACCGCCGACGAGCGCCTGGCGGAGGCCCAGGACCGCATCACCATCTACGCCGCCTCCCTGCCGCGCCAGGCGCGGTGGCAGGCGGAGTTGCTCGGCGAGCAGCTCCTCGGGCGCCCCGAGGTCGCCGCCCTGACCGGCCTGGCTAAGCAGGTTCCGACCCTGGTCGCGGCCGAGCGCGGCGTGATCCTCGCGGCCCTGAGCGCCGAGCGGGCGGCCATGGTCGAGGCAGCCGACGCCCAACGCCTGGACACCCTCGAGTTCGCGCGCGGCGAGCGCGAGGCTTCGATCGCCAGCCTCGACGACCAGCGGCTAGCGACCCTCGAGGCCCTCTCCGCCGAACGGGTCGCCGTCCTGGAGGACATCGACCGCCAGCGCGAGGCGACCCTCGCGCACCTGAAGTCGGAACGCGAACAGACCCTCGAATGGTTCGCCAGCGAGCGCAACGCATCGATCGACTACGCCTCCGACGCCACAGCGCGCACCGGCGAGCGAATCCTCGGCCGTGCGTTCCTCTACGCCCTGGCGCTCATCGTCGTTCCGACCCTGCTGCTGGTCATCGCGATCGCGGTCGTGCGGCCCAAGCTGACCGTCGACTTCTCACGCCCGCCGACATCTCGAGAGTGACCTCGAGCGCTGCGGAGTCGCGCGCCCCGTATCGCTAGTGTCCTGGATCAGGATTTGGGCGTCACCTCCCGGGCTCCGATCGCCGCTGGCGTCGCCAGCGCCTCCTCCGAGTATCGCAGCGGATACGCGTCGTCGGCGCGCCTGGCCAGCATCGATCGGACCTCCGGGAAGTGACGCCGAAATCCTGATCCAGGACACTAGTCGACGATCCACAGCTCGCCGGGCTCCAGCCGATGGTGGGCGACGACCGCCCAGTCGCCCTCGCCGCGGCGCATCAGGGTCAGGTCGCCGACGGGAATCCCCGTGAACTCGAACTCGTCACCTTCACCTTCACCGGCGGTGAGCCTCGCCCGGGCGATGATTCCGTCGCCCAGCTCCTGCACCAGCTGCAGGACTGCACCGCGCTTCCCGGCCGAGCCCCGCACAGCGCCGGTGGCCAGGTCCAGCTCCACCTCCGCGGTCCGCGGGCCGATGGTCACCTCGACCTCGATCGAGCGCTCGACCTCGCCGCCCTCGGGCGAGCGCAGGATCAGAGTCGCCGTGCCGGGGAGCGCGGGTGCCTCGAAGCTACCGTCGTCCGTCAGCACCACCGGCTCCAGGGACTCCGGACGTTCGAACGGGTCACCGTGGGAGACGTGGGCGCTCCAGCCGGCAGCACCTCGCCCGTCGAACCGCAGGTGCCCGCGCAGGGACAAGCCTTCCTTCCAACGGGTATCGAGCTCGAAGGCCGTCGTGCGTCCCTCGACGATCACTACGTTGGGCTCGAGGCGCGCCTCGCTCGCCGGAACCATGGACAGCATGCGTCCATCGGGAACCTCGTCGCGGTCCTCGACCAACCATCCGCCGGGCGTGAGGTGCTCGAATCGGAAGGCGCCGTCTTCGTCCGTGCGCGTCACCAGGGGCCGGCCGTCCGCACGCGAGATGGCAACCACGACACCCGCGACCGAGCGACCCGCCGGGCGCAACACGCGCCCCTCGAGCGTCCCACCGGCAGTCATCTCGATCACGATCTCCGGGACCCGGGCGGCCTCGAAGACCTGCCCGATGGCGTACTCCGCGCGGGCCAGACCCGGCTTCTCGACCAGCAGGGACCAGAACTCATCCCCCGGTTCCGAGAGTGGAACCTGGAAGCGCCCGTCGGCGCCGGTCTCGATCGGCGTCTGGTTCCCGAGCAGGCGCGACTGGAAGCCCTTGTAGACCACCCGCGAGCGCGCATCGACCGCCTGGACCAGGTGCAGCGTCGCGCCGGCCACCGGGTCGCCGCCGGCCATTACCACGCCCGCGAGGTGCGGCTTGCGAAGCAAGGTCACGACGAGTTCGTCGCCAAGGCCGATCGGATCAAGCGGCTCGATCCGACGGGCCTCGTAGCCGTCCGAGCCAAGCTCCAAGCCGAAGACCTCGTTCGGCAGCACCAGCGAGCAGCGTCCGTCGTCGTCGGTACGGCTGCGGACGAAGCCAAAGCCCTCGTCGCCCACATGGATCATCATCCAGGCGCCCGCGAGCGGTTCCCCCTCTTCGCTCTGCACCGCGACCTCACAACGGCGCAGGGGCGTCAGCCGCAGCACGACCTCGTCCCCACCGGGGCTCGCGACGGCCACCAGGGAGGCGGAGTAGGCACCGCTCGGGTCCTGCGCCAACAACTTGGTGGGCGCCTCGACGGGCGGCTGGAACTGGAAGCGGCCGGCCTCGTCCAGCTCGATCGCCCGGCTGCCGAAGTAGCCGTGCTCGCCATAGCGCAGCAGCGCTTCGGGCGCTGGGGAACCGTCCGGATGCACGACGCGCCCCGCTATCAACTGGCTGCGGTCGAGCGGAGGCAGCACCAACTCGACGCCCGAGCGGACCTCGCCGGCGTCGAGTTCGATCGGCTCGCTCAGGTTCCAGCCCAGCCCGGGCAACCGAAACCACAGTCGCAGGGGACGAAGTTCCAGCCCGTCCAGGGCGAACTCGCCGCGAGCGTCGGTCTCGGTCCGCAGCAACAGCTCGCCGTCATGGGGCTCCCAGGCCCCGCTGCCGATCAGCGTCGAAGGACGCTGCGACAGCAACGCCGCAGCCACGACCTCGACCCCGGCCGCTTCGATCCCGAGCGCGTCGACCACACGACCGCGAAGATCCGCGCCGAGCTCGAGGGTCAGGTCCCCGAGCTCGACCAGCGAGCCTTCCACCGCGGACTCGATCGACAGGCGCGCCGCGTGGCGTGGAGCATCCAAGCGCAGGGCCGCGTGCCGCTCCGGGGCCGCCCCGTAGCGGTAGGTGGCGGCCATGTCGATCTCGGCCGTGATGCGCCCGTCGGCCCCGCTGGGCGCGGAGGGCGCTCGGCCCTCGGTTCGGCCGTCGTGGCCCACCAACGTCAGCCGTGCGCCCGCGATCGGCAAGCCCTGGGGATCCACCGCCCGCAGGGTGAAGCCCGATCGCGTTTCGACGGCGGCGGCGGTCTGGGATCCGTCCGGTGCCCCGACGGCGACTGCGGGCAAGGACTTCCTTTCACCCGCGCTGAGAGCCCCCTCGGCCCGTCGCCCCGTTGCGGTGCGCGACGCGGCCGCGGTCACGTTCCCCGTCTCCGGTCGAGCCGCCGGCGCACCGACGCCAGCGGCTTCTTCGGCTCCAGGGAACCGGTTCGCACCGATCACAGCCAGGACTGCGGCGACGGCCGCGGCGACGAGCTTGGTCGAGGTCTTCATGGCAACTACTCCAGTGATGCAGGCGGCGATCCACAGGGCCGGCCCGGCAGGCCGCGCGATCCCTGCGGCGAGCCCCAGGGCGGCGATCGAGCGGTGGCTCGAGCCGCCCTGCTGGATGCGGTGCAGCTCGCGCAACCGCGTCAGAGCGCGGGCGAGCTGCGAGCGCACCGTGGCCGCGGGGCGTCCCGTCACGCGGGCGATCTGCGCGGCCGACTCACCCCGGTAGAAGTGCCGCAACAGGACGGACCGGTAGGGCTCGCCCAACGCCGCGACCAACTCCGCCAGCCGGCGCTGCTCCTCGAACTGCGCCAGGACGTCGACCTGCGCCGGCAGTGCTTCCGCGCGCGCGGCGTCGGTCTCGCGTCGCCGGCGGCGATCGTCGCTGCGGTGACCCGCGCGCAACAGGTTCCGCAGCACCGTCGAGAGCCAAGGCCGCAGGGGCTCGCCCCTGCTCGGCGGGTGCTCGAGCGCGGCCACGAGGGTCCCCTGGGTCAGGTCATCAGCCGCCGCACTGTCCCGCGCCAACCGCCGAGCCAAGGCACGCAGCCAACCGACCTCCGCCAGGAGTTCGTCGATCGCGACCGGCGTGGATCCGCGGGAGCCCATGCAGAGCAGCATTCCGCGGATGGGCGGATCGTTGCAAGCATCCGGCAATTCCGACCAACAATGCGGAGTCGCACACTTCGTGGTTGCCGAACAACAAGCAGGCGCCGCACATGATGTGCGGCGCCTGCTAGCTGTTCGGCAACCACGAACTGTTGCGACTCCGTACTGTTGCGACTCCGTACTGCTGGCGCCGGTCACCGCAGTGGCCGGCGCGCAGGCCTCAGATCAAGAGGCGGTCAGCGTGAAGCCGATCGTCTGAGCCGGGTCACCGCTGGTGACGGTCGCGGAGCCCGCATCGACCTCGACATCGACGTTCCCGCCGTCCTGCAGGACGATCAGGCCCCCGGAGGGACCAACCAGAATCAGGACGTCCTCGACGTCGCTCCAAAAGGCCGGAAACTCGAGCCCGTACAGCGACGGGATGTCGGTCGTGGTAATCGTTGCCAGTCCGGCGAACTCAGCAACGGCTGCCGCACAGGCCTGTGTTTCGACCGACTGGTCGAACGCGGGAGTCGCGTTGCCGGCGGTGGTGATCCCGGCGGTGATCCCGGCGGTGGTGAGGGTGATGAGGACCATGGTCCTCGCGAATCGACTCGTAAGAAGGTTCTGCATGTCGTTTTGCCTCGTAGAAGTTTCGGAAAGGGACGAGGGCGCGGGAGAGGCAAAGTCGCGACCTCGAGCACCCAGCCTAGCCACTGCCAAGGCGCTGTCCACCGGCCGAGGTCGATCGGGCGACAGAAGATTCCGCGCGTCGGATTGCCGCGCCGATGAACCTCAAAGGCGATCCGCAGCCAACTCTGTCCCGCCATTGGACTTTGGTTCATCGGCCTCGACCCCAGGCAGAAAACCCCAACTTTCAGAACCGTGCTACCCGTGGGCGGGGACGCGCGTCGGCGTGCTGGACAGGGTCACGCTCGACTTGCGCTGCATGAAGAAGTCGCGGCTCCAGGCGCCTTCGAACAGGATCGCGTAGCGGCCGACGCGGTCGCGACACAGGGCGGCGCCGGTGGGCAGGGCCAGGTCGTCGAGGGCTTGGCGGTCGACGGAGCCGTCGAGGGGATCGCCTTCGATCCAGGCCATGGCCGACCAGGGCGATTGCTCCAGGCGCGTGGTCGCGCCGTACTCGCTCTCGAGGCGGTGGCGCACCACGTCGAACTGCAGGGGGCCGACGGCGCCCAGGACGGGGATGCGCTGGCCGCTGCGCTCGAGTAGGAAGGACTGCACCACGCCCTCTTGCAGTAGCTGGGTCAGGCCCTTGGAGAAGCGCTTCTGCTCCGCGGCGCCGTCGCCGTGGAGGAAGGCGAAGTGCTCCGGCGCGAAGGCCGGGATGCGGTCGATGGTGAGCGAGGCGTCCTCGGCCAGGGTGTCGCCGATCTGGAAGTCGGAGCGGCCGACGATGCCGACCACGTCCCCGGCGAAGGCCTCGTCCACCGTCTCGCGTTCGCGGCCGAAGACGCGGTGCGAGCTCGTCAGGCGCACGCGATCGCCGGTGCGCGTGTGGAACACCGGCATGCCGCGCTCGAAGCGCCCGGAGCAGATGCGCGCGAAGGCCAGGCGGTCGCGGTGGCGCGGGTCCATGTTGGCCTGGATCTTGAACACGAACGCGGAGAAGCCGGGGTCGTCGGGCTTGACCACGCGCTCGCCGGCGCGGCGCGCCTTGGGCGGCGGGGCCAGCTCGACCAGGGCATCGAGCAGGAGCTCGACCCCGAAGTTGCGCACGGCGCTGCCGAAGTAGACCGGTGTCAACTCGCCGGCGAGGATGCGCTCGGGGTCGAAGGGCGCCGACGCGCCGTCGAGCAGCTCGAGCTCACCGATGGCACGGTCGATGACGTCCGGCGCGAAGGCGGCGCGCACCTGAGGATCCTCGAGGCTGCCCACGGCGACCGGTGCGCGGAACGCCCCGCCGGGCGTGCGCTCGAAGTGGTGCAACAGGCCCGAGCGCCGGTCCAACACTCCGCTGAAGGCCGCGCCGCTGCCGATCGGCCAGTTGGCCGCAAAAGCGCTGATGCCGAGCACCTCTTCCAACTCGTCCATCAGCTCCAGCGGGTCCCGCGCCGGCCGGTCGAGCTTGTTGATGAAGGTCAGGATCGGCACGCCGCTCTGGCGGCAGACCTCGAACAGCTTGCGCGTCTGGGCCTCGATGCCCTTGCTGGCGTCGATCACCATCACCGCCGAGTCCACCGCGGTCAGCACGCGGTAGGTGTCCTCGGAGAAGTCCTTGTGCCCCGGCGTGTCGAGCAGGTTGAGGACGTGGTCGCGGAAGTCGAACTGCAGCACCGTGGAGCTGACCGAGATGCCGCGCTGGCGCTCGAGCTCCATCCAGTCCGAGGCCGTCGAGCGCTGGTTCTTGCGCGCCGTGACCGACCCGGCCAGACCGAGGGCGCCGCCGTAAAGGAGCAGCTTCTCGGTCAGCGTGGTCTTGCCCGCGTCCGGGTGGGAGATGATGGCGAAGGTGCGTCGCCTGCGGATCTCGCGGTGCATGGGGAGGGGGTCGGTGGGAGGACCATGGCCGAGGCGGGAGGGGATCCACCGGGGCGCGGCGAGCCCCGATCCGGCGCAAGGGCGAACACGATACAGCCCACGCGCGTGGCTGAGTCATGCCGCTCCGTAGTCGATCCCGCAGGCGGAGGGCCCGTCGCCCCCCTCGAGGGGGTCTCGAGCACCTGGCCCTCCGCGCTACGCAGACCCGGCGAAGATCGCCGGCTAGGATCTGAACGCGACTCCGCCCCCCCACACTCGACCGTGACCATGACTACACGCAGATCCTTCCTGGGCGCCGGCGCCGCCCTCCTGGCTGGTGCGACCCTGGGTCCGGCCGCGCTCTCGCGCCCCCTGGCGGCCGCGCCGCGGTCGGGAAAGCCCCTCGACCTGCTCTTCCTGGGCGGCACCGGCTTCATCGGTCCGCACCAGATCGAGTACGCGCTCCAGCGCGGACACCGCGTGACGATGTTCAACCGCGGCAGCAAGTCGGGGCTCTACGGCGACCGCGTCGAGGAGCTGACCGGCGACCGCGACCCGAACAAGGGCGACGGGCTCGCGGCGCTGGCGGGCGAGCGCCGCTGGGACGCGGTGATCGACAACTCCGGCTACGTGCCGCGTCACGTGCGCGCCTCGGCGGTGCTGCTCGAGGGGCGCGTCGGTCGCTATCTATTCACGTCCACGGTCGCCGTCTACGACTACGAGGCCCAGCCGAGCGTCGATCGCGACGGCCCGCTGCTGCCGGCGCCGGATCCGGACGTGGAGACGGTCACAGGAGAGACCTACGGCCCGCTCAAGGCCGAGGGTGATCGCATCGTGCGCGCGGTCTACGGCGAGCGCGCCACGGTCGTGCGTCCCTGCTACATCGTCGGCCCGGGCGACACCACCGACCGCTTCACCTACTGGGTCGACCGGTTGCACCGCGGCGGTGACGTGGTCTGCCCCGCGCTGCCGGGCAACGAGGTGCAGTGGATCGACGCGCGCGACCTGTGCCCGTGGCTGATCCGCCTGGTGGAGAACGACACGCCCGGCGTGTTCAACGGCGTCGGACCCGCCTCGAAGCTGACCAACGAGCAGCTGATGTGGGGCCTGCGCGCCTTCAGCGCCGCGCCCACGCGCCTGCACTGGCCCAGCGCCGACCTCGTCGACGAGCTGAAGTTCCCCACGCCGATGTTCGACTGGGGTCGCATGGACCGGCACACCGACGCCAGCGCGGCCGTCGCGGCGGGCTTGACCTACCATTCCCTGGCGGACACCGCGCGGGACACCCAGGCCTGGTGGCTGGCCCAGCCCGAGGAGCGCCGCGCAGGCGCCCGCCGCTGGCCTACCGCCGAGCAAGAAGCCGCCATGCTCGAGCGGCTGCGGCGTTGATCGCGGCAACCTCGAATCCCCGCGCATGAGCCACCAACGCAGCGAACCCCGGTCCGACCACCGCACCGAACTCGAGGACATCGCCAAGACCGCGATGGTCGAGCGGGGCTTCCTGCCCGGCTTCTCGACCGCGGTCATGGGTGAGCTGGCGGCGCCCACCTCGCGCACCGACCACGCGGGCGAGGCGCGCGATCTGCGCGACCTGCCCTGGGTCTCGATCGACAACGACGACTCGCGCGACATCGATCAGTTGACTGCCGGCGAGCGCACGGCCGACGGCGCGACGCGGATTCTGGTGGCAATCGCCGGCGTCGCCGACACCGTCGCTCGCGACTCTGCCATCGACCGGCACGCCCGACACAACACCACGTCGGTGTACACGGCTCCGATGGTGTTCCCGATGCTGCCCCTCGAGCTCAGCACGGATCGGACCTCCCTCAACCGGGGCTGCGAGCGCGACGCGGTGGTCGTCGAGTTCGTGGTCGACCCGCGCGGCGGCCTGGGTGCCAGCGACGTCTACCGGGCGTTGGTCCGCAATCGCGCGCAACTCGCCTACCCGGGCGTCGGTGCCTGGCTCGAGGGCGCGGGGGAGGCTCCCGGCCCGCTGGCCGACGAGCCCGCCCTGGCGGAGCAACTACGCCTACAGGACGCCGCCGCGCAGCTGCTCGAAGCCCGTCGCCGGGAGGAGGGCGCGCTGGAATTCGACACCCGTGCGCCGCGCGCGGTCTACGTCGAGGGCCAGGTGACCGGCTTCGTCGAGGGGCACAAGAATCACGCGACGAAGTTGATCGAGCACTTCATGGTCGGCGCCAACGGCGTCATCGGCCGCTATCTCGCGGCACGCAGCTCCGGGATCCAGCGGGTGGTGCGACGGCCGAAGAACTGGCCCCGCCTGCGCGAGATCGCGGCGGGCTTCGGCGAACAGCTCCCGAGCCAGCCGGACGGCCCCGCCCTGGCACGGTTCCTCGTGAATCGGCGCCAGGCGGCACCCGAGGCCTTCCAGGACCTGTCGCTGGTGGTGATCAAGCTCCTGGGTCGAGGCGAGTACGTGGCCGGCGGCGAGTCCGGTCACTTCGCCCTCGGCGTTCGCGACTACTCCCACTCGACGGCTCCCAATCGCCGCTTTCCCGACCTGGTCAACCAGCGCATCCTGCTGGCCGCCCTGGCCGGGAACGAGCCCCCCTACGATCCCCGCGAGCTCTCCCGGATCGCCGAGCGCTGCACCGAGAAGGAGGCCGACGCCGAGAAGGTCGAACGCCGGGTACGCAAGTCCGCCGCGGCCCTGTTCCTGCGCGGCCGCACGGGTGAGAGGTTCGACGCGATCGTCACCGGGGACTCCGAGCACGGCACCTGGGTCCGCATCGCCAACCCGCCGGTGGAGGGCATGCTCGTGAATCACAGGGGTCACCTGGGCGTGGGCCACGCGCTGCGCGTCGAGCTCGTCCGAACCGACGTGAGACGGGGCTTCATCGACTTCGAGGCGATTTGAGTTCGATCGCCCGAGTCCTTCGCAACGCTGCGCGGCGGCACCAGGCGGCCGAGTTGCCTGGGTCGCTCGAATCGCCTGATTCGCTCGGGCCCCCGCGCGCTGCTCGAAGCGCTCAGAGCGCGTCGGCGATCAGTCCCGCCAACTCGATCTCGCCCTGACACCCGGACACGCTGTCCGTGGTCCAGACGTTCGCGATTCCCGCCGCGGCCAGCTTGGCCAGCGCATCGTCGGCGAAGATCCCGTGGGTGACGACGGCGCTGATGCTGCGCGGCCCGTCCTTCGCCACCGCCTTTGCCACCGCGACCAGGGATCGCCCGGTGCTGGCGATGTCGTCGACCAAGACCACGTTCCGATCGGCGAAGCTCCGAGCGGGAAGGGACACCTCCACGTCGGCGTCCCCGCGGCGTCGCTTGGTCCCCACGGCGTAGTCGAGACCCGAGCACTCCGCGATCGCCGCGACCCACTGCTCGGACTCCTCGTCGGGTCCGACCAGCAGGGGCCGGTCGACCCGGGCCTCCAGGAACGCCGCGATGGGTCCGGTCGCGGACAGCACCACGGTGGTCAGGCCCGGGGCGAGCAGGTCCAGGTTCTTGGTCCGGTGCAGGTGGGGATCGACCGTCAGCAGACGATCGAACTGACCCGCCAGGAAGCGCGTGATGACCCGCTGGCTGACCGCCTCACCCGGCCTGAAGGCCTTGTCCTGGCGCATGTAGCACAGGTACGGCGCGACCAGGGTCAGGTGCTCCGCGCCGAGCTCTCGTGCGGTCTGAGCCGCGAGCAGCAGCTCGATCAACTTCGCGTTCGGATGGTCCAGGCTACGCACCAGCACGACCGACTTCGGCAGCGACGCCGGCAAGCGGAGCCGCGACTCTCCGTCCGGAAAGCGGTGCACCTCGACCTGCGAGCCTTCGAGCCCAGCGGCCCGCGCCAGGCGCCGCGCGGGCGCGGCGTACTCGTCGAAGAAGAGCATCCGCGTCGGCCCGTCCTTCGCGCTCACGACAGCTCCTGCGTCAGCGCCGACCCGCCCGCACGCGCGCCCACCTGGGCACTCGCCGCCTCGATGGTGTAGCCGACGCTCTGCTTGACGCGCTCTTCGGCGAAGCGCGCGTCCGAGGGGAAGTCGGCGTAGACGGTGTAGAGCAGCTCGCCGGCGTCGACTTGGTCGCCGAGCTTCTTGTGGAGGTCGACCCCCGCGCCGAGATCCATCGGCGCTCCGGCCAGACGAGCGATACGGGCCAACTGGTGATTGTCGATCGCGGTCACCACACCTTCGCGCTCGCTGCGCACCTCCTGTCGCAGGCGCCCGGGCTGCCGGGGCGGACCGTCGACTTCGCCCTGGGCGACGATGATGTCCCGCATCTTCGACAGGGCGCGACCGGAGTCCAGGATGTCCCGCGCCAGGGCGAAGCCCTGACCCCCGCGCACGTCCGGGTCGAACTCGAGCACCCGCCCAGCGAGTCGCAAGGCCTTCTGGCGCAGGTCCTGGGGCGCGACGGCGTCGTTCTGCAGCACCTGCATCACGTCGCGGGCCTCCAGTACGGGACCGATGCCGCGTCCGATGGGCTCCGAGCCGTCGGTCATGACGACCTCGATGTGCAGACCCAGCCGGTCGCCGACGAACTCGAACAGCTTGCGCAGCCGCAGGGCGGCGCCCATGTCGCGGACCTTGGCCGATGGTCCCATCGGGATGTCCACCAGCAGATGGGTCGCCCCCGCGGCGATCTTCTTGGACAGGATCGAGGCCACCATCTGGCCCGGCGAGTCGATCGACAGGGGGCGTTCGACCGAGATCAAGAAGTCGTCGACGGGCGCCAGGCGCGCGGTCCCGCCCCAGGCCAGGCAGCCCCGCTCGCGCCGGACGATGGCCTGAATCTCGTCCATGGGGAGGTCGACCCGCGCCAGAACGCTCATCGTGTCGGCCGTTCCGGCGGGCGACGTGATCGCGCGGCTGGACGTCTTGGGGATCAGCATCCCGTGGGCGGCGACGATCGGGACCACCAGCATCGACGTCCGGTTGCCGGGAATGCCGCCGATGCAGTGCTTGTCGGCGACCAGCGCCTCGCCCCAGTCGAGCCGCTCGCCGGTCTCGACCATGGCTCGAGTCAGGTGCAGGACCTCCTCCCGCTCCAGGCCCGTTTGGCCGCAGGACACGAGGAAGGCGGCCATTTCCACCTTCGAATAGCGGTTCGAGACGATGTCGTTCGCGATCGCGCGGAAGTCGGGATAGTCCAGGCGCTCCCCGGCGATCTTGCGGTGGACCGCGTCGAGGGATCGCGGTGGCTCGGCGTGGTCGACGCTGCACTCGGCGCCCTCGACTGCCGCGAGCTGGTCGAAGGCCTGCTCGCCGAGGCCGATCTCACCGGTGCCGACGATGGACGCGTCGTCGACGATGTTGAGCAGCGCGACGATGCGCCGCCCCTCGCCGTTCGCCGACGACACGCGGACCTTCGCCAGGGCCTGGAAGCCCTCGGTTCGGTAGGCGGGACAATCGCGGTGAAGGAACGCGACGTTCTCTCGATAGGTGTCGATCGCCACCCGTCGCAGCCGCAGGGGCTGCGCGACTTGCGTGCTCATTGGAGGCCTCGGTTGGTCCGCCTTGGGCGGGACACCAAGCCTACTCCATGGACCACGGGGCTCGTCGGCGCTCACCCGCAACCCCTGCGGACCTCTCGCTTCCGTCACCTGCCAACCTGCACCGCGCGTCCGTCTCGTCGAACATCGGGCCGATCACCGAGAACTGGACGGCCGAGCGTGCCGGGGTGACTGCCCTTCAGGGTCGGTTGCCCGTCGACCCTCGGCGCGGACATCGCGACGACTCAGGGTTCGCGTCTCGACGGCCCACCAGGGTCCGACGATCTCGATCGGAGTCAGTGCACCACCACCGTCGAGACCTGAGTTGAGATTGGCCCCAGCTCGACCGCGCCTTTGAGCGCACCGTCCGCAGACTCCACGCGGACGGTGTAGAAGCCCTGGGGCAGCGGCCCGAACAGCGGGCGCTCGGGGTGTTCACGCTCGGGCTTGGCGGCGAAGTGGCTGCGGATATCGACCAGGCCGCCCCACTGCAGGCCACGGTCGTCGGTGATCGCGATGTGAGTGCGGGTCGCATCGACGGTGCCGTCTTCCAATGCGACCTCGAGCCAGCGGTCGGGGCCCAGGGTCAGCTCCACCCGGTCGTCCGAACCCACTTCCACCACCGTGGCTGCGCTCACACCGTCGTTGCGAACAGCAGTGACCCACAGGGGACCCAGGGGCAGCACGGGCGCCACGGCCGATCCGTCGCTCGAGGTGCGGGTCACCGTGCAGGGATTCAGGGGGCGGCCTTCGGCGTCGTGGACGAACAGGCTCGCGCCTGACGCGGGGCGGCCGAGGGCGTCGAGCGCGTGCAGCTCGACCGTCGCGCCGCCGACCACGGCCAGGTCGCCGAGGTCGACGGCCGCTGGCCCCTGCACCGTCGCCGCGTCGGACACGGTGCCCGCCTGGGGCAGGCCAGTCCCGTCCGGCGCGCTCCCGTGGACCACCGCCACGTAGCTGCCGGGCGCGAGCAGGTGGAAGGTGAAGCGCCCGTCGGCGCCGGTGTGGACCGAGTCGCCGCCGAGGGTCGGGGCCGGTTGGTGCGGCGCGCCGGCCACGCTGCGCAACTCGACCCGCGCGTCCTCGACCGGTGCGCCGGCGTCGTCCACGACCCGGCCGGCGAGGGTGGCGCCGCGCAGGTCGAGCACGATCTCCTCCACCGCGCCCGGGGCCAGGTCGAAGCCGAAGCGCTGCCCGCGGCTGGCGAGCCCCATCACGTTGGCGTGGGCGACCCAGGCGCCGGCTTCGGGCAGCTCGATCGAGAAGGCGCCCCCGTCGTCCGCGCGGACCACGTTGACCTGGGTCGGGCGCGCGGCCGGGTACCACTGCATCAGGCCGCTGATCGGTTCGCCGTCGTGCAGCAGGCGGCCGTGCACCCGCGGGGAGTCGCCGTCGACCAGGCCGAGCTCGAGGTGCTCGCTGCCGCCGTCGGCGAGGACGAACACAGCTTGGTGCAAGAAGGCCATGCCGCCCAAGCCGCCCGTGGGCTCGCCCGCTGCGATCAGCTCGTCGTCGCCGGGAAAGGTCGCTGCGCGCCAGGGGCCGGGGATCAACGCGTGGAGTTCGAAGCGTCCGAGCGCATCGGTGACCAGCTCGCGGAACTCCCCCAGGTCGGGACTCGAGACCTGCACCGATCGCCCGGCCACCGGCTGACCGTCGATGCCGTAGGCGACGCCGGTCACCGTGGCCCCGACTCGCAGGGTGTGGTCGATACCTTCGATCCGCTCGCCCGCGACGAGCTCCACCGGCCGCTCCGGACTCGCGGCGAAGCCCGCGCTGCGGGCGCTGAGGATGACGGTGGACGGAATCTCGAACTCCAATCGATAGCGACCCTCCGCGTCCGTCACGGCGCGCGCGCGCCGCGGGGTCTCGGGCCGGCGCAGGCTGAGGGAGACCTCGGACAGGCTGCCCTCGAAGACCTCCGCGCCGACCACCGGCTGCCCGGCTGGATCGAGCACTCGGCCGGACACGGCCGGCCCGCCAGTCGGCACGGGTCCGAGCGGCGCAGCGGATGGCTCGACGGGCATGTTCACGAGGGCTAGGCGTTGGTCCTCGGAAGCTGCCCTGGGCTCGGAGACGGTGTGGCCGGGGCGTTCGCTGCTCGCCGCTCCGTCGACCTCGGCGGTGACGAGGCCCTCGTCGGACGGTGCCACGGCCCCCTGCAGCACCAGCCCGCGGCCGAACCAAACGAGCAGACCCACGGACACGGCGGCGACGGCGAACTTCCACACGGCGAGGCTTTCGATAGTGGCGAGAGAGACGGCGGCGACGCTGGCGGCGCCACGCTCCGGCGTTGCGAGTAGGACCATTCCGGATAGCCACGACTCACGACCGCCCGGACGGCGGTCAAGTCGTTCGCGCAGTTGCTCCAAGCCCCGGGCGATGCGATTGCGAACCGTCGAGGCGGGCTCGCCGTCGCGCCGGGCGATCTCCGCCGCCGAGTGCCCTTCGAAGAAGTGCAGGAGCAAGGCACGGCGGTTGGGGTCGTCGAGGGCGAGCACGGCCTCGACCAAGAGGCGCTGGGCCTCGGCTCGACCGGCCAGCTCGGCTGACGAGGGCAGCTCGCCATCGGGCGCGACCTCACGCTCTCGCAGGTGCCGCGCGGAGGCCCGATCGAGCCGACGCAGGTGCACGCTCCGCAGGGCCGACTGGAGCCAGCCACGGGGCGATTCCAGGTTCTGCGGCGGGCGCCGGGTGGCCTTGAGCCAGACCTCCTGGACCAGGTCGTCGGCCCCCGCCTCGCCCGCCAGCCGTCGGGCCAGGCCGTGCAGCCAGCCCGCGTGGGCCAGGAGTTCGTCGATCGTCGCGCTCGAGTCGGACATCGCAGGGGAGGACACCGCCAGGGCCAAGAACGTCGCGGCAAGCTCGAGATTCTCTCGGGGGCCTCTGCGCCGGGCCCCGTCGGCAACTCCCGCAAAAGTGTCAAATCAGGTGTCGGTTCGGACGGGCCAACTCGGCGTGAGGGGTAGGCGACGGATGTCCCGTGGCCCTCGAACCCCTGGAGACCATCCGATGTTGCACCTGCTGACTGCTGCCGTCGCCCTCGCGGCGACCACCGAGAACCCGAAGACCTGGATCCCCCTGGCCGGCTCCGGCCCGGCTGGGGCCGCGCCGACCGTCGAGGTCGTGGACGAACTCTCGGGCCCCGACCGCACCGTCGTCCACGTTCGCATTCCCGGCATCTGGGCCGAGACGGTCGCGGGCGGGGACGGTCAGGCCTACACGCGCCTCGCCCTGCCCGGCCGGGCCTCGACCCTGGAGCTGCTGGGCGCGCCGGAGCTGCCGGTGCTGCGCTTCCGCCTGGCCGTCCCGCCGGGGGCGCAGGTCCAGGCCGGCGACGCGCCGGGCGAGCCCGTCGTACTGGTCGATCTGGACCAGGCGGGTCCGGGCGGGTCGGCCCTGCCGCTCGTCTACCCGGTGCACGAGCCCGCCTGGGACGGCGACCCGGACGCCGGCACACCCGCGGGCGTGCCGCCGGCCTTCCACTTCAACCCCACGATCTACTTCGGCTCGCAGGTCTTCCCGGCCAGCCTCGTGGACGCCCAGATTCCCGTCGAGCCGCTGATCGGTGGCGTCGAGGCTGCGCTGGTCGAGCTGCGGCCGCTGAGCCTCGATCCGCACGGTGGTGACCTGCTCGTCCGCGCCGACTTCCAGGCGACCTTCGAACATCCGGCCCCGGTGCCGTCGGTGCTGGTTCCGGTCACGCCGGGCACGGCCCAGTTCGTCGAAGAGCTGGCGTTGAACTACACCAAGATCGAACACCACTACTACCCGGCCATCCCGCCGAGCCTCGGCAATCCCGACCGGCTCTTGATCGTCGCGCCGAAGGCCCAAGCCGACGAGCTCTTGCCACTGATCGCGCAACGCCAGCTCTGCGGCTACGACGTGGAGTTCCGCGCCCTGTCGGACCTGCCGAACGTCAGCCCGGAGTCGATCCGCAGCGCGATCGGTGCCTGGGCCTCAACCGCGGCGCCGGGGGTCAGCTCCTTCGCCCTGTTGGTCGGTGACGTGCAGACCCTGCCCCTGCATCCGCCCCTCTCGCCCCAGGGTCTGCCGAGCGACGCGGGCTACGGGACGGCACTTCCCGGTGCGCCGGGAGTGCGGGTACACGTCGGGCGACTCTCGGTGGACGACGACGCCGACCTGGCCCTGCAGATCGCGAAGATCGTCGAGACCGAGCGCAGCGGCTCGACCAAGAACAACTTCAAGCAGCTCGGGCTCGCCTGCCACACCTACCACGACGCCCACGTCGACTACCTGGCCTGGGCGAACGAACTCGCCGCGCAGATCGCGGCGACCGGCTCGCAAGTCGTGCCCCAGGTCGTCGGCGGCGCGGACCCCGATGCGACGGCCAAACTGCTCGACCTCGTCGAGAAGGGCCTGGGCTACCTGCTGTACCGCGGCCAGGGCTCCAGCGCCGGTTGGATCGACTGGGCGTCGAACGGCGCCGACCTGACCGCGCTCGACCTGGCGCAGCTCGACAACGATCTGGCCCCGATCCACTGGGCCCTCGCGCCGTCGACGGCGGACATCTCCAGCGACTCCCTGGCCGAAGCCTGGATGAGCGCGGCCGGCGGCGCCGTGGCCGTCTTTGGCGCCGTGGGCGCCACGGAGAGCGTGTTGGTGCACGAGGTCGGGCACTGGCTCGGCCTGTATCCCGCGCAGCCGGTGGCCCTGGCCCACGGCAAGCTCCTGACCGCCAGCGAGCTGTCGGCCGAGCAGACCTACCAGCACACCAGCGGCGGCCCGGTGAGCGAGCGCTTCCTCTTGCTCGGCGATCCCGCGATGGTCGCACCCGTCGCCAACACCTCGCTCGAGGACGACGTCTGGATCGACGGCAAGCTCATCACCGCGGAGAACTACGACAGCGTCATCGTCGTCGGTGCGGCCGGGGGCACTGCGCACGTCCGCATCGGAGACCCGGACGGCAACCCGGTCGACGGCGCCCTGGTCTCGCTGGTGCTGGGTCACAGCTCGATCGGACCGGACGGCGAGCTGCTCCAGCCGCCCTTCCAACGGGACGTCTACACCGAGAACGGAGTGGCCGTGATCGAGATCGACCTCGGCGCCGCCGAGCTGGCCGCGGCTCTCGGGTTCGAGGGCAAGGGCCAGGGCTCGATGCAGATCCTGATGGGCGACGGCTCGGTGAAGTTCATCCAGGACAGCATCGACGTGCAGTTCGGCGCCGTGGTGGACCTCGGCGGCCAAGTGCCTGACGTCCAAGGCGTCGCGCCGCAGCTCGCGGTGCCCGCCGGCGCCGTGGTCGGCCAGCCCTTGAGCCTGGAGCTGACGAGCGCGCCGCCCGTGGCCTTCGGGAGCCTGTTTGTGGCCTTCGAACACCACCCCCTGCCCTTCGCCGGCGGCACCTTCCACGCCTTCCCGGTGGGCCTGACCTTCCCCTTCGCCACCGACGCGGCGGGACACCTGGCCCTGTCCCTCGGCCCGCTCCCGACCGCCCTGCCGCCCGGCTTCAAGCTCGTGCTGCAAGCGGTGGCCGTCGACCCCCTGGGCCCGCTTGGCCTGGTCCTGTCGAACGGCCTGTTGGCGACGTTCTGACCCCGGCGCTCACCCCGACCGCGGCACCGCGCCGCGGCCGGGGTGATTCGCGCGCGCCCTCAACCCCGCCGCGCGTCGATCAGCTTCTGCACCGTGACCAGGTGGTCCCAGGACAGGTGCTTGCGCTGGTACTTGCGGAACAGGAGGTCGTAGAGCTCCTCCAGGTCCTCCAGCTCCGGCGGATCGTGGGTGGTCCAATCGTCCTCGCCGACGCAGCGCGAGGTGATCGTCCACTTGGCGCCGAAGAGCTGGGCCCGCACCTCGCGCTTGCGGTTGTCGGCGGTGCGGGTCTTCCAGGCGTGGAGGTTTCGAGTACGGTTGGACACGGGCCTTGGCCTTGGGTTGAACGGGTCGATGAGAGGTTAGCCCGAGCGCACCCCGACCGGTCCGATCGATGCCCGAGACCGACGTCACCCACTTCCTCGAGCGCCTCTCCCTTGGCGACGAGCACGCCGCGGAGCGGCTGCTGGAGGTGGTCTACGCGGAGCTGCGGGCCTTGGCCGCGGCGAAGCTGGCCCAGGAAGCCCCCGGCCACACCCTGCAACCCACGGCCCTGGTGCACGAGGCCTGGCTCCGTCTGGTGGGCGACGAGCGCGCCGATTGGAAGAGCCGGCGTTACTTCTTCGGGGCCTGCGCCGAGGCCATGCGGCGCATCCTGATCGAAAGGGCGCGGCGCAGGGGCCGCTTGAAGCACGGGGGCGACCGCCAGCGGGTCGAGCTCGACGACCTGGCCCTGCAGGCCGAGACCGTCGACGCCGAGGCGGCGATCGACCTGTTGGCCCTGGACGAGGCTCTGGTCAAGCTCGCCGCCGAGGACCCGCTCAAGGCCGAGTTGGTGCAGTTGCGCTTCTTCGCCGGGCTGACCCTCGATCAGGTCGCACAAACCCTGGGCCTGTCCCCGGCGACCGTCGACCGCCACTGGGCCTTCGCGCGGGCCTTCCTGTTCCACGAGATCCAGGGGCGGGGCAGCGACCCGGGATCGTGAGGCGGCGGCGAGCGCCGGGTCAGGTCAGACGCTCCATGAACGCCAGGACGACCGCGTAGCGGCAGCCCTTGCCGATCCCGACCAGGATCAGGAAGCGCACGATCGGCGTCTTCATCAGCCCGGCGACGAACGTCAGGGCATCGCCGCCGATCGGCGCCCAGGCCAGCAGCAACGACCAGGTCCCGTAGCGCTCGAACCAGGCCTGGGCGCGCCCCAAGCGGTCCGCTCCGAAGGGGAACCAGCGGCGGTCCTGGAAGCGCAGCAGGTAGCGCGCCAGGGCCCAGTTGAACACGGCGCCGAGGGTGTTGCCGGCGGTCGCGGCGAGCCACAACAGCACCGGGTCGTAGCCCTCGACCGCGAGCACGACCAGGGCGATTTCGGAGTAGAAGGGCAGGATCGTCGCGGCCAGGAAGGACACGGCGAAGAGAGTCACGAGGGCTGCCAGCTCAGGCCTCCCCTGCAGCGACGGCTACCAGGCGGGCGAAGAGTCGGCGCTGTGCCGCCGCATAGAGCAGGTACTCCGGGTGCCACTGGACGCCGAGCACGAACTCCCGACCGTCGAGCTCGACGGCTTGGACGATGCGGTCCAGGTCGTGTCCGACGCTCCGCAGCCCCAGGCCCAGGGCCCCCACCGCCTGGGTGTGCAGGGAGTTGATCGAGGTCCGACCGCGGCCGAGGGTGCGGTGCAGGAGCGATGGCTCGGTGACGACCAGGGTCTTGAGCGGAAGCAGGGTGCTGCGGTTCGAGGTCAGTTTGCGGTGCGGTCGCAGGTCCCAGATCAGGTCGCCGCCCAGCCGCACGTTCAGCAGTTGCATCCCGCGGCAGATGGCCAGGATCGGCCGGCCGCCCTCCAGCGCCGCATCGATCACGTCCGCTTCGAACGCGTCGCGCTCGGGGTCGTAGCGACGCCGCGGCTGGCGCTCGGCGCGATACAGGGTGGGTTCGACGTCGTCGCCGCCGCTGATCACGATCCCGGCGAAGTCCTCGTGCGCAAACCGGTCGCCGGGGCGCAACTGCACGACCCTGGCGCCGGCGAAGCGCAGGCCCAGTTGGATGCACGCACGCGCTCCGACGGCCCCGGCGCGGGGGCCCGTCACGCCGATCAGCGGCCTGGACGCGGCGACAGCCAACGCTCGACCTCCTCGGCCCAGTCTCCGACCAGCCGCTCGAAGGGCCGATCCAGGAACGCGGCGTAGTGCCGACCGACCTCGTCGAGTCGCGGCCCGTCGGCGGCCAGGTGCTCGACCTCGAGCCACTGCCCCCACGGCACCTGGACGCCCCAGCCGGGCTCGTCCAGTTCGCAGTTCGGGAGTCGGTAGTGCAGCGCCGGGCGCGCCTTGACGCGCTCGTCGGAGACCACGCGGCGCAGCCGTTCCTCGTCGATCTCGGCGAACAGTGGCAGGAAGTCGAGCGGACGGTTGCGGGTGGGATTGGACGCCAAGTAGTCGTCCATCAGCCCGGCCAGGGTCGGGGCGTAGCCCGGGGCGACGACCCTTTGGATGTACTCGTCGGGAAAGGGGGCCGTGTAGCCGGTCAGACGTCGCGTGAGGTCGACGCGGCTCTCCCGCCGCAGCCAGTCCTGCAAGCACAGGAAGGCGCGCAGGTAGGCCAGCACCGTCGCGGCGTCCGCGCGGGGAATCTCGGGGTTGAGCTGCATCCCGAAGGCGTAGGTCCACCCCGCCCGCGTGCCGACCGCGCCCGCGCCGCGCAGGGCCGCGAGTACCGCCTGGACCTCTCCCAGGCGCGACATGGGGAGGGGCGGGCTGACCACTTCGACCGGCACCATGGCCTCGGCGCCGGCGCGTAGGGCTGCGTCGGCCCACTCCTCCGCCAGGGACGGCGCCTGCTCGGCCGCGGCCTGGTCGCGCGCCCGATCGCGGAGATAGGCGAAGTCGAGCTCCACCCTCCAGGGCCCCGCCTCGTCGCCGCGGATCACGTGCTCGTAGCGACTGACGACGTCCAGACGGCCCCCGAGGACCGGCAGCAATGCCGAGCTGGTCTGGGCCACATCGGGGCCGATGAACTCGATCTCGACGCCCACGCGGCGCTCGTCGCCCGACTCCGTCTGGCCCCAGGGCGGCGCGGTGGGAGTCCAAGCGTGGTCGAAAGTCATGGGGATTTGCGGCGACGGGCGCGGGGTGGAGTCGCGCCGGCGGGGCGATCGTAGGCCGCGATTGGCGCGAGGGGGACCCCACGATCGACAGCGGGCGCCGCAGCCGCGGTGGCGAGCAGCGAAGGTCCAGATCGTTCCCGTCGCGCGGGCGGACCCGACGCGAGATTTGTCGCCGAATGCGTGAGGCCGCCGAGCCCCGGTCGGCGCAGGAGTTCGCGCAGCACCTACGCTGACCCCCATGGACCCCGCACAGCGAGAACGCCTCGAGACCCTCTTCCACGCCTCCCGCGAGCGCGCGGCGGGTCCCGAGCGTGAGGCCTTCCTGGACGGCGCCTGCGGCGAGGATCGCGAGCTGCGCGACCGCGTCGACGCCCTGCTGGCGGCCCACGACGCCTCGGCCGAGTTCCTCGAGAGCCCGGCCGTGGAGCCCGGCTTCGAGGGCCCCGGTGCCTGGATCGGGCCCTACAAGCTGCTGCAGCAGATCGGCGAGGGGGGCATGGGCGTGGTCTACATGGCCGAGCAGACCTCGCCGGTGACCCGCAAGGTGGCGCTCAAGGTGATCAAGCTGGGCATGGACACCAAGCAGGTGATCGCCCGCTTCGAGGCCGAGCGCCAGGCCCTGGCGATGATGGACCACCCCTGCATCGCGCGGGTGCTCGACGCCGGCGCCACCGAGGCCGGGCGGCCCTACTTCGTGATGGAGCTGGTGCGCGGCGTCGCGATCCACAAGTACTGCGACACCCACAAGCTGCCCACCGACGAACGCCTGCGCCTGTTCGTCGACGTCTGCCGCGCGGTGCAGCACGCCCACCAGAAGGGCGTGATCCACCGCGACCTCAAGCCGGCCAACGTGCTGGTGACCTCCCACGACGGGCAGCCGGTGCCCAAGATCATCGACTTCGGCGTGGCCAAGGCCACCAACCAGCGCCTGACCGAGCGCACCCTGTTCACCGAGTTCCACCAGGTCATCGGCACGCCCGAGTACATGAGCCCCGAGCAGGCCGAGATGAGCGGCCTGGACGTGGACACGCGCAGCGACATCTACGCCCTGGGCGTGCTGCTCTACCAACTCCTGACGGGCACCACGCCGGTCGACCCCACCGAGCTGCGCACGGCCGGGTTCGAGGAGATGACGCGCATGATCCGCGAGGACGAGCCGCCCGCGCCGTCCACGCGCGTCAGCAAACTCGGCGCCGACGCGGACGGCATCGCCAAGAGCCGCGCCAGCGACGCGGGCAGCCTCTCGCGCCTGTTCCGCGGCGACCTCGACTGGATCGTGATGAAGGCGCTGGAGAAGGACCGCACGCGGCGTTACGAGACCGCGGCCTCCTTCGCCCAGGACGTGGTGCGCCACCTGGAGCACAAGCCGGTCGAGGCCGGGCCGCCGGGCTCGTTCTACCGCCTGCGGAAGTTCACCGGGCGCCACAGGCGGGCGGCGGCGGCGGCGCTGGTGCTGCTGGCGGTCGTGGGCCTGGGCTTGTTCGGGACCATCTCGGGCTACCTCGAGGCGCGCGCCGAGGTGGCCCGCTCGAAGGCGATCAGCGACTCGCTGCAGGACGTGCTGGCCATGACCGACGCCGCGCGCGCCTCCGACCCGGCGGAGGTCGAGGCGGTCCTGGCGACCGTGCGCGCGGTCTTCGGCGAAGAGGACGCGACCTACGCCGCCGTGCTCGACACCCTGGTCGAGCGGTTGCACGACGCCGGCGACTTCACGCGCGCCACGGAGCTGTGCCGCGAGTCCCTCGGCGTCTGGCAGCGCGTCCACGGCGAGGACCACCCCAACGTCGCGATCGGGCTCGGTCACCTGGGCCAGCTGCTGCGCCTGCAAGGCGAAGACGACGAGGCCGAGCAGTCCCTGCGCCGGTCCCTGGCCCTGCTGGAGGGCGCCTCGGACGCGCCGGGCCTGGCCGGCTACGAAGCGCGCATCGAGCTGGCGGACCTGTTGGCGAACCGCGGCGACTTCGCGGAGGCCGACGCCCTTTTCGGCGAGGCCCTGGAGCAGTTGCGCGCCGGCTCCTCGCCCTCGGGCTCGCGCATCCTGACCACCCTCGAGCAGCGCCTGATCGTGCAGGTCAACAGCGGCTCTTCGTCCGCCATCGAGACCCTGCGCCAGATCTACGACGAGACGCGCGACTTCTATGGGGACCAGGGTCCGATCGTCGCGGTCTCCGCCATGAGCCTGGGGTCCTACCTGGCCCAGCGCGGCGCGGCCGAGCAGGCCGAGCCCTACCTGCGCGAGGCGATCGAGCGCTTCCGCGCCTGCGGCCACGCGCGCGGCACCTACTACCTCGCCGCCAACGACGCCCTGTTCCAGATCGTGCGCACGCGCAAGGACCGGGCCAGCATCGTCGAGGCGGACCGGATGCTGCGCGAGATGATCGAGTTGGCGCGGCCGATCTGGGGTGCCGACGCCCTGGCCTCGAACCTGAAGTACTACGCCTCGCGCATGTCCGAGCGGGGCCTGCTCGAAGACGCCCTCGAGGCCCTGGCCGAGGCCCACCAGGTGCTGCTCGACGCGGGGCGCTCGATCGGCGAGCGCGAGAGCCTGCGCGACAACCTGGTGGTGATCGCCTACCGGCTCGCGCTGCGGCCCGGCCTCGAGCGGGCGTCCTACGACCTGGCCGCGGGCGCGGTCGAGCGCGCGCTCGTCGAAGAGCCGACGCACCCGGCGATGCTGACGGCCAAGGCCGTGGCGCGCTATCGCCTGGGTGACAACGCCGCGGCCGCGGAGCTCCTCGACCGCCTGCCCGGGTCGCTCACCTCGATCCAAGGTGGCCTGGCCGCCGAGATGGCGCCCGCCGACCACGCCTTTCGCGCCATGGCCCACGCGCGTCTGGGCCACGACGAGGTCGCTGCCGCGCAGCTCACCCTGCTACGCGCCACCTACGCCGATCGCGCCCTCGATACGGAGGCCGCCGCGCTGCTGCGCGAGGTCGAGGCCGTGGTCGAAGGAACACCCTCCGCCGACGTCGGCGGTTGAGCCCCTGTCTCCCGAACCTTCCGACTCCGAGTCCGCGAGCCCCCAGATGCCGACCCCGCACCTCCATCGCAGATCCTTCGCAACCTTCGCGGTCGCCCTGACCGTCGCCCTCCAAGCCGGCGCCGCGCAGGACCCGCAGGTCGACGGAGGTGTCGCCGCCGCCCAGCCGATCGACGAGTCGCCCTTCCCGGCCTCGACGGCCATCGCCGAGGGCGTGTCGCCCGAAGCTCTGGCGCGACTCGAAGCGCTGGTCCGGGGCTTCGTCGACCAGGGCCAGGTGGTCGGCGCCGAGCTGCAGGTGATCGTGAACGGTCGCTCGATCCTGCACGGGGCCTACGGCTGGCGCGACCGCGAGAGCGAGACGCCCATGGAGCCCGGCAGCGTGTTCTGCGTGCGCTCGATGACCAAGCCGTTGATCGGCACAGCCCTGTGGATGCTGATCGGTGACGACCTGGTCGAGCTCGACGACCCGGTCTCGAAGTACCTGCCCTACTTCGACGCCGAGGGCCTGCGCGACGTGACGATCGAGCACCTGATGACGCACACCGGCGGCTTTCCCTACTCCCTCTTGGTGGGACGGGACCTGGCCAGCCTGGGCGACATCCAGGCCGTGGCCGCCCTGGGTGCCGACTACACCCTCGACTTCGAGCCCGGCAGCGCCTTCCAGTACAGCGACCAGGGCACCGACACCCTGACCGCCGTGATCGAAGTGGCGAGCGGCGGCAGCGCCGCGGACTTCGTGCGCGCGCGCATCCTCGAGCCCCTGGGCATGGAGGAGTCGACGCTGTTGATGACCGAGGGCAACGCCCTACGGGCTCGCGCCTGTAGCAAGTACGCGGGCGCGCCCGGCGAATGGAAGCGCTTCTGGAGTCCGCAGGACCCGCCCCTGTTTCCCTTCTTCCTCGGCTCCCAGGGTCTCTACGCGACCCTCGACGACTACGCCCTGTTCATGCAGCTGTGGCTGGACAAGGGCCGCGCGGGGCGCGAGCGCTTGATCCGGCCGGCCTACGTGCGCAAGGCCCTGCGACCGGGGCCCTTCCCCCTGCCGGCCGGCACCGGCCTGCCGGGCGCGCGCGTCGACTACGGGCACCTGATGGAGCTGTGGACGCGGCCCGAAGAGGGCGCCGCGGAGGGCGCTGCGGAAGCGGAGCGCGAGGTCGTCGCCTTCGGCCACAACGGCTCCGACGGCACCCACGCCTGGGTCTTCCCCGACAGCCGCGCGATGGTGCTCTACTTCACCCAGTCGCGCGGGACCATGACCGGCGTGCAGGTGGAGGAGGCCCTGGGCGAGCTGTTCCTGGGCGCGCCCTTCGATCCCAACCAGCTGGCCCCGCCCCACGACGACTACCTGGGCTACTACCGCGAGAACGACGAGGACCTGTACCGGGGCATCATCGAGGACGGAGACGAGCTGGCCCTGGAGGTCCTCGGCCGCGGGGTGGTCGCCCTCGACTACGCCGGTGAGGATCAGTGGAAGATCCGCATGAACCCGGGCACGGTGCTGGCCTTCCAGCGCGGCGAAGCGGGGGAGGTCACGGGCTACGCCATTGGCGACCACCGCGAGTACCGCTTCGAGCCCGACGCGGACCTGCCGGGGGCCGAGGAGGTCGTTGCCAAGGTGCTGGCGGCCCACCGGCTCGACCTGCTCGCCGACCTGGGGCCCATGCGGCGCACGGGGACGATCGAGATCGCCAGCGTGAACATGGAGGGCGAACTCACGACCCTGACCGCCTGGCCCGACCGCTTTCGGGTCGACAGCATCACCGGCGAGAGCTTCGAACGCGTCGCCTTCGACGGCGAGGTTCTGCGCTCCGAGACCTCGGCCACGGAGTTCGAGGTGCTCGAGGGCGAACGTGCCGCATGGGCGCGCACGGACCACCTCCTGGCCCACTTCGGCGACCTGTCGCGCTGGCACTCGAGCTTGCGCGTGATCCAACGCCTGTCGGACGACGGCGTGGACGTCCTGATCGTGCGCGCCGGCGACACGTCGGGCCCGGCCACGACCCTCTACATCGAGGCCGAAACCGGCCTGGTGCGCCGGGTGGACAGCTTCGCGTTGATCCCAGGCATGGGGCGCATGGGCCAGTCCGCCGAGTTCGGCGACTTCCGCGACGTGTCCGGCATGCAACTGCCCTTCGCCACCAAGATCGAGCTGGCCAATCCGATCATCGGCGAGATCCGCGTCGTGATCGGGCAGACCGAGCTGGGCGTGGACGTCCCCGAGGGCAGCTTCGAGTTGAAGTAGCTGCGGCCCGAGACGGCGGCGACCCGCCCACCTTCAAGGGTGGACGGGTCGCCTGGGCCGAGGGATGCCGTCGCGGTCAGTTCAGGTAGAGGTCGACCTGGCCCTCGTCGGAGCCGAACTCGACGTCGAAGAAGGGCGCACCGATGGCGAGCACGTCGGAACTGGAGACGTCCGCGGCGGGATTCCAGGCCAGGGTCGCGCCGAACTCGGCTTCACCCTGGCTGCCTGCGACCACGGAGCTCGAGGCCGTTCGAAGGTCGAAGGTGTGGACCATGCCGATCGATTCGATGCTCGCGGGAGCGAGGGGCTCACCCACCGCGAGTTGGCCGGCACCGTCGCTGGCCAGGGCCCAACCGAAGCGGCCGCCGACGGTCGGAGCGCTGAACTGCGCCAGGCGTTGACCGTTGCTCAGCTCGAGCCACAACACCGAACCCGCCGTCGGGGGCGCGATCGTGCTGGCGGGCGCGCCGATGAAGAGGGACGCGACGCCGTCGCCGCTCACGTCCGGCCCGCGCTCGAGGGCGTGGCCGAAGTCATCGCCGGCCCTGCGCCCGAACCAAGAGGTCAGGGGTGCATCGGTCGCCGGCGAGAAGAGGTAGACGGCTCCCACTGCCGTAGCCACGCCGTCGTCGAGCGGTGCGCCGACAGCCAAGTCGTCACGACCGTCGCCGTTCACGTCACCGACATTGGCCAGGCTCCAACCGAACGAGCCGTTGTCGGCCCCGGGTGCCGAGAGCACGCCGAAGGAGCGGCCGGTCGCGCCGGACAAGAGCCAGACCTGGCCCGGTCCGAAGCCCGCGATGTCGCCGCCGCCGAAGGGTGCGCCGACCGCGAGGTCCGGGACGCCGTCGCCGGTCTGGTCGCCGATCGAGTCCAGGGCGCGACCGAACTGCCCGTTGGGCTCGCCGTCATTGCTCCACAGGGGCGCGGGGTTGCCGGCCGCGAAGCTCGCGCCGTCGATGGCGACCACGCGATCGGCATCGGGCGCGCCGACGAGCAGGTCGGGCACGCCGTCCCCGGAGAGGTCGCGGGAAGGCGCGATCCTCGCGCCGAAGCCGGTGCCGGCCAGGGCGCCGAAGGCCACGCCCAACTCGCGTCCGTTGGCGCCGGAGAAGAGCGACACGGTGCCGACGGTCTGCGTGCTCGACGACTGCTTGCCAGGGGCGCCCACCGCCAACTCGGACAGGCCATCGCCGTCGAGGTCGCCGACGAACGCGATCGACTCACCGAAGCGGTCGTCGGCGTCCTGGCCTTGCAACTGGATCGGTGCAGACTGCGCCGCCAGCGCGGGGGCGAGGGCGGCGCAGGTGAATAGGGTGCGAAGAAGCATGGGGCCTCCTGGGTCGGGGGTCGGGGCGTCGCGGGCCATCGGACTTCGCGTCGAGGGCCCGCTCGTGGTGCAAGGGGCTTCAAGCAAGGACCATGCCGGCCGCCTCGCGGGCCCGAGAGCGCGGTCCGGGCCGCGAACCGGAGGTTGAACCTCATGCGCACCAGAGGTTGATCCTCACATCCGGCGAGGATCGCGCGAGCGCCGTGCGCTACCGTCGCGGCGTGGAAAGCACATCGACGGCCGGTGCCCAGTCCCCCCTCGCGACGCCCTTCACCCGCCACGCGGGCGTCGAGGTGCCGCTGATCTGCGGGCCCATGTACCCCTGCTCGAATCCCGAGCTGGTGGCTGCGGTTTCGGAGGCCGGCGGCCTGGGCGTCTTCCAGCCCATCTCGTTGACCTACGTCCACGGGCACGAGTACCGCGCTGGGCTTCGCCTGATGCGGCGGCTCA
This sequence comes from Engelhardtia mirabilis, assembly GCA_007751255.1. GTDB lineage: Bacteria > Planctomycetota > UBA1135 > UBA1135 > Engelhardtia > Engelhardtia mirabilis. Next base: position 366,727 of record CP036296.1, on the reverse strand, counting down.
CGTCGAAGCCGATCGGCATGAACGCGCTGATCGAGCAGTCCTCGAAGCGCTACCACGCGCGCATGCAGGAGTGGATCGACATCGCCCTCGAGGAGGGCGTGCGCTTCTTCATCACGTCCCTCGGCAATCCCCGCTGGGTGGTCGAAAAGGTCCATGCGGTGGGCGGCGTGGTCTACCACGACGTGACCGAGCGCAAGTGGGCGCAGAAGGGCCGCGACGGCGGCGTGGACGGGCTGATCGCCGTCAACAACCGCGCCGGGGGCCACGCCGGAGCGAAGTCCCTGGAGGCGTTGCACGCGGAGCTCGCCGACCTGGGCCTGCCGATCGTCTGCGCCGGGGGCGTGGGCAGCGAGCAGCGCTTCGTCGAGGCCCTCGACGCTGGCTACGCGGGCGTGCAGATGGGCACGCGCTTCATCGCCACCGACGAGTGCCGCGCGGCGGAGCCCTACAAACGCGCGATCGTCGAGGCCGACGCGGACGACATCGTGCTGTCCGAGCGCCTGTCCGGCATCCCCGTCTCGGTCATCAACACGCCCTACATCCAGAGCGTCGGCCTGAAGGCCGGGCCGCTCGCCCGCTGGATGCTGCGCGGTCGCCGAACCAAGCACTGGATGCGCACCATCTACGCCCTCAAGTCGATCTGGCAGCTCAAGCGGGCCTCCCTCGACGAAAGCGGCTCCAAGGACTTCTGGCAGGCGGGCAAGAGCGTGGCCGGGATCGACGCGGTGGAGCCGGCGGGAGAGATCGTGCGGCGCTTTGCCGCGGCAGCGCGCGCGCGTCCTTGATTCAGACCCGGAAGGCTTCGATTCGGCAGCTCGCGTGAGCTGCCAAAGCCAGCGGCTCGTCGACTTCGATCGGGCTCACTTCGACTTGCGCCGGATGAACGACGCTTCATCGCTGGCTTCGCAGGCTCACGCGTAGGGTGCAATCAGATCGCCCTGGGCGAGTCTTCCGCGACTCATGGATCGGGCGCGCCCGACGGGTCCCAGCGGACCCCACTCGGACGACAGCGCTCGACGTCGCCGGGGAGCCTGAGGCGACCGACCCACGACCGAAGGTCCGTCCCATGCCTGCTCGAATCAACTCTCCCGCTGCCCTCTCTCTCGGCCTCGGACTCACGTGCCTGTTGTCCGCGGCCAATCCTGCGAGCGCTGCGCAGGAGTGCCTGGCCTTCAACTACCAGCCCACGTCCGCGTCGGCCGAGGGGCCGGTGGGCGACATCGCCTGCGCCGACTTCAACGGCGACGGCATCGACGACACCTGGATCGCCAGCCCGTCGGCGAACTACCTGCGGATCCTGCTCGGCTCGCCGAGCGGCACCGCCGGCGAAGCGACCCTGGCCGTTGGCACCGGCCCCACCGCGATCGCTTTCGGCGACGTTGACGGTGACGGGGATCAGGACCTCCTGGTGGCCCTGCAAGGCAAGCTGGTGCTCGGGACCTACCAGAGCGACGGTCTGCGCCTGTACCGCAACAACGGTGGCGGCAGCTGGACCTTCGAGCCGCTGCTGTTCTTCCCGCCCCACGACGACAACCCCGTGGCGGCCTTCCTCGAGGACGTCAACGACGACGGCCTGCTCGACGCCGTGGTCGTCCTCGCGCGCCACCCGGTGCCCGGCATCGGCAACACCGGCGCCCTGGCCGTGGCCCTGGGCGACGGGCAGATGAACCTCACCGCCCAGCCGATCCAGAGCCTCTCGGGCGTCGCCCTCGACGCTGGCATGGGCGACTTCAACGGCGACGGTCACATCGACGTGGCCGCGCTCCAGACCGGCCCCACCCCCAACGCCCTGGCGCTGGCCTTCGGAGACGGCAACGGAGTCTTCACACCGGCGCCGGGCACCCTGCCCGCCGGCTCCTTCCCCTCGAGCCTGGTCGTCGGCGACTGGGACGGGAACGGAGACGTCGACGTCGCGATCGGCTCCGAGTACTGGGTCGCGACCTTCCAGTCCGACGGCGCCGGGACACTGACCCCGTGGACCTCCACCAACTTCGGCTACTACATCAAGAGCCTGGCCAGTGGTGACCTCGACGGTGACGGCGACCTGGACCTGGTGGCGTGCAGCGGCGGTTCGCAGGCGATCCAGATGCTGACCAACGACGGCAACGGCCAGTTCGCCTTGACCGACAGCCTGCCGACCAGCGTGCAGAGCTACAGCGTCGGTCTGGGTGACACCAATGCCGACGGCCGCTTGGACGCCTGGGCCGGCGACGCCGTCACCGGTGAGGTCCACGGCGCCGCGACCCACTGCATCGTCGAGCGCTATGGCCTGGCCAAGGTCAACGGCGCCGGTGGCCTGCCGGCCATGGGCTCGAGCGGCGTTCCGAGTGCGACCGCCGCGGGTTTCGTGGTGCTGGCTGACGAGCTGCCGATCAACCAGCCCGCCTGGGTCGCCGTGGGTACCACCGCGGGCGACCTGCCCTTCCTGGGCGGCAGCCTGCTGGTCGGCCTGCCGTTCCAGTTGGTCGCCACCGTGACCGACGCGGGCTCCGGCAACCCGCTGTTGGCCGACGGCGCCGTGCAGATCCCCGTGCCAGTGGCCGCCCTGGCCGGACTCGGCGTGGGCACGGACCTCTTCGTCCAGGTCTTCGCCCTCGACCCGCTGCAGACCGACGGGACCCTCGCCGCCCTGACCGACGGCCTGCGCTTCGAGGCCGTGCCCTGACGGCGATCGACGCCACTGCGCGTCGACCCCACCTTTCACCCCTGAGCCAACCAGAGCATCCCCATGCGCTACACCACACGAATCGCGTCGCTCTCCAGCCTCCCGCTCCTGCTCGCCGTCGTCGCGGGCACGGCCGCCCCGGCCCTCGCCGGTGAGGTCTTCGTCAAGCCGCCGGCCGGCACCAGCGACATCAACAACTCGGCCTGGGTGCCGGAGGACGGGTCGGACTCCGACACCTACTCGTGGGACGAGTTCACCCTGGCCGAGACGCAGACGATCACCGAGGTGCGCTGGCGCGGCGGCTACTCGCTGAACGCCCAGTACGGCAAGGTCACCGGCTTCCGCGTGTCGTTCTTCGACTCGGTCCCGGGGGGCTTCCAGCCGGTGATCACGGCCCTGCCCGAGAAGGAAGAGCTCGAGACGGTCATCGCCACCTTCCACGTCTCGGGCAACGCCGGCGAGACCTTCGTTGGGTCGGTCGGCGGCAAACTCAACTACGACTACCACTACACCCTGCCGACCCCGGTGACCCTACAGGGCGGCGTGAAGTACTGGTTCCGCGTCGTCGGCGAGCAGCCGATCTATCCCGACTGGGGCCCCGTCACCGGCCTGGGCGGCAACGGCTCGCACTTCCGCTACAGCACTGGAACGACCCTGTTCCAGAACTGGCCCCACGACCTGTCCTTCTCGATGCACGCCCAGTGGGTCAACATCGGACAGGGCCTGGCCGGCACGGTCGGAACGCCCGGCCTCGGCGGCAGCGGCAGCCTGGCGGCCGGTGTCACGACGACCCTCGCCATCTCGTCGGCGCGCCCCCTTGCTCCGGCCTGGATCATCGCGGGCACGTCCCAACTGAACCTGCCCATCGCCGGCGGGACCCTGGTTCCGAATCCTCTGTGGTCGGTGCCCGTGCAGTGTGACGCCGGCGGCAGCGCGAGCCTCGGCTTCGCCCTGACCCCCGGCGTGCCGACGGGGACCGAGCTCGTCGCCCAGGCCTGGATCCTCGATCCCCAGGGTCCGCTGGGCCTCGCGGCCACCAACGCGGTGACGGCGACCACGCCCTGAGCCTCGAGCGCGATCGTCCGGCCCCGGGATCCGATGGGACCCCGGGGCCGGTTCGCATTCGTGGGCGGCGAACGACGCCCCTCAGCGCTTCAGTCGCGCGCGCACCGCAGCACCGCCGAGCTCGCGCGCCGCGTGCCGCCCGATCCAGCTCGCGGTGGAGTCGTCGGCAGCGGCCAGGCCCTCGGGCTCGCCCACCATCGAGGCCAGGAGCCTGCCTCGTAGCGGTCGCTCGCCCACAGGCCCAGGGCCAGGTCGTGGTCGCGCCCGACGGACTTGGCGTAGCGCTTCAGCTCGCCGACCGCGACGCCGAAGGGCCGGTGGGCATCGATCCCGTAGCGCTCGAGTTTCGCGATCTCGGCCTTGGTGCCCTGGCGCTCGAGCCAAGCGAGCGCCTGGGCGAGCCCGTCGGCTCCGGCGGAACCCGCGCCCGCGGAACGGCGCGTAGCCATCAGCCCAGGGCCGCGGTGGCGAGTTGGAGGTCGAGCATCCGGTAGCTCTCGGCCAAGCCATCTTCCATACCCGAGGCCAGGGCTCCGTCGCGGGCCTCCGCCGAGGGGTAGAGCACGACCACGCAGACCTCGGTCACACCGTCGACCTGGACCAGGGTCATGGTCGCGAGCTGCTCGCCCGCCTGGGCCTCGCAGCCGAACTCGAAGCACTCGGTGCGCACGATCCGCGCCGGCCGATCGACCTCCCGGTACTCGCCGACCATGGCCATCTCGCGGCCGTCGTCGTGACGCCAGGCGTGGCGGAAGGCGCCGCCGGGCGCGACCTTCGCCTTCGAGTCCACCATCTGCCAACCAGCGGGGCCGGTCATCCAGCGGGCGACCAGCTCGGCATCGGTCATGGCGCGGAAGACCAGCTCGCGGGGGGCGCTGAACTGGCGGGTGATCAGGAGTTCGCGCTCGCCGCGGGCGACGATCGAGAGGGTGGAGGTGAAGTCTTGCATGGGGATTCTCAGGGGTCGGTGTGGACCTGACCTCAGCGCTTGCGGCCCTTGGGACGACGAGCGGAGCTCTTCGTGCCCGCCTTCAACTCGCCCAGCACGGCGTCCAGCCGCGCGAAGTTCGCGTCCCAGGTCGCGCGGCAGCGCTCGGTCCAATCGACCACCGCCGCGAGCCGCGCCGGGCGCAGGTGGCAGGTGTGCCGGCGACCGACCACCTCCCGCTCGACCAAGCCGGCGCGCTCGAGCACCTGGAGGTGCTTGGATGAGGCCGCCAGGGAGACGTCGAAGGGCTCGGCCAGCTCACCCACGGTGCGCTGGCCCTGGGCGAGCATGGCGAGCATCGCCCGCCGCGTAGGGTGGGCTAGGGCGCCGAAAGCGGCGTCGAGCTCGTCGGAAGATTCCACAACCATTTGGTTGATGCTTTCCCGCCCCGGACCAATCGTCAACCCCCTGGTTGAACGTTTCTCACTGACCCCGGTCGGCGCTCGAGCGACTTGACGAAGCACCGCACCAGACCGGCGTCCTCGAAGCCGCAGGCCAGATGGGCGCGGCGGGACAGGTCGTTGTCGTGCTCGGTGTCGGAGGCGAATTCGGCGCAGCCACGCTCGCGGGCCCAGTCCTGGGCGGCCTCCAGCAGGGCGCGACCGACCCCGGTGCCGCGCAACTCAGGCACCACGAACCAGCCCTCGAGGTAGCCCACGTCGGTCGTCTCGCAGCCCTCCGCGCAGGGGCGCACCGAGACCTCGGCCAGCCCGACTACGGCGCCGCCAACCTGGGCCAGGAGCGCGACCTGGGGCCAATCCCCCTCGCCTCCGGCGATCAGACTGTCCACTTCCCGCGCGTGCTCGTCCTCGGGGCCGGGCCACAGGGCCCCGCGCAGGCGCAGCCAATCGGCCCGCTGCGCCGGCGTCGCAACTCCTATCTCGAGACCCATGCGCTGAACCCTCCCGCCGCTCGGCTCAAACTCGCCGTACCACCTCGGGTCGCGGTTCCAACCGCAGCCCCCGTTGGCCGCGGTCGGGGTAGTCGATGCAACCCAGCACGTGGCGGATGCTCTCCAGCCGCGCCTGCTTCTTGTCGTTGCCCTCGATCACGTACCAGGGCGAGGACGCCGTGCTGGTGCGCGCGAACATGGCCTCCTTGTAGCGGGTGAAGGCCTCCCACTTCTGCTGCGCCTGCAGGTCCACGGTCGACAACTTCCAGCGCTTGAGCGGGTTGGTCTGGCGCCGCGCCAGCCGGTCGTGCTGCTCGACCCGGTCGATCGAGAACCACAGCTTGACCAGCAGCAGCCCGTCCTCGAGCAGCATCTGCTCGAAGACCACCACCTGCTCCATGAAGCGTTCGTACTGGGCCGCGGTGCAAAAGCCCATCACCGGCTCGACGACCGCGCGGTTGTACCAACTGCGGTCGAAGAACACGATCTCACCCGGGTTCGGTAGCTGCGCGATGTAGCGCCCGAAGTACCACTGGCCCATCTCCATCTCGGTCGGCTTGGGCAGGGCCACGACCCGTTGGTGGCGCGGCATCATGCGCTGGGAGAAGCGCTGGATCGTGCCGCCCTTGCCGGCCGTGTCGCGACCCTCGAACAGGATCGCCACCCGCCGCGAGGTTGCTACGAGGTGCGTCTGCAGCTTGAGCAGCTCCACCTGCAGGCGGGCGAGCTCGACCAGGTACTCGCGGTCGAGCTCCTCCTCGAGCACCTCGCGGACCCAACCTTCGAGCAACTCGGGGTCCTTGCCCGGAGCGCTGGTCACGGTGTCGTCGTCGCCATTCATGGGGGGCGGATGATAGCCGAGTCCGACGCTCCGAAGCTGTTGCCGCGGGGTGCCGGGGGCGTACTTTGAGCCCCATGACCTTCCCTCACTCCCGGTGGCTGACCGCGCTGGTCGTTCTGGCGCTCTCTCTCTCGGCGCCGACCGCCGCGCTGGCCCAGGACGACGCGCCCGCCGCCGCTGGCGATTCAGTGAACTCCGCCGACGTCGATGCCGGCGGGCCGGTCGAGACCCAGCCGACGGACAACCCATCGGCGCAGATCCAATCGCCCGAGAACCAGCGGCTGGTGGACGAGGCCGGCCAGTCGGAGGTCAAGGAGATCCTCTCCGAGGAGGCCAAGCTCAGTCAGCGGTCCCGTGCCGTGCTGGCTGCCATCGACGGGCTGGAAGATGTCCGTGCCGAGGTCGAGGCCGGCATCGTGGTGCTCTCGGGAACCGCGACCAACCGCGGGAGCGCCGACCTGGCGGTGAGCACGCTCGAGAAGCTGGACGGAGTCCTGCTGGTGGTCGACGGGGTGCGGGTGGAGCGCAGCCTGCGCGCACGCACCGCCGACTCCTGGGCCGAGATCATCGACTCCGGGCGCACCGCCGTTTCCTCCCTGCCGCTGTTCGGATTCGCCCTGGCGATCGTGATCGCGGCCTGGCTGCTCGCTCGACTGGTGCGCGACACGACCCTGCTCGACCGCTGGCTGGGCGAACGCACCCTGCTGCAAGCCCTGGTCCGGCAGACCATCTTCGTGGCCATCCTCGGAGCAGGGTTGGTGGGAGCCCTGCGCTTCCTGGATGCCGGCGCCGTGATCGGCACGATCCTCGGAGCCGCGGGCGTCCTGGGACTGGCCCTTGGCTTCGCCTTTCGGAACATCGTCGAGAACTACCTCGCCGGTGTGCTGCTGGCCATCCGTCAGCCCTTCCGAGCCCGCGACGTGGTCAGCGTCGGCGGCCAGTCGGGGACCGTTCTGCGCATGACCACCAGTGAGACCACGCTGATGGATGCCGACGGCAACCACCTGCGGCTGCCCAACGCCACGGTCTTCAACGGCACGGTCGTGAATTACACGCGCAACCCCCTGCGGCGCTTCGTCGTGGCCGTCGGCCTCGGGACCGGCGTCGACGTGGACGAGGCCCAGGCCTGCGGCATTGCCACCCTCGACCGGATGAAGGGCGTGGTCGACGACCCCAAGCCGTCGGCGCTGGTGCTGGCCCTGGGCGATTCGACGGTGAACCTGGAGTTCTACGGCTGGGTGGATCAACGCAGCGCGAGCTTCGCCAAGGTCGCCAGCGAGGCCCACCGCCTGGTCAAGGAGGCCCTCGATACCGCGGGCATCGAGATGCCGTCGCCCGAGTACCGGGTCCTGCTCGATCGCCAGGGCGCAGGCCAGCCGTCCGAGCCGGCCTCGACCCCGGTCGGTGTGCCGAAGAGTCGCGAGGTCGGCCCGCAACCGGAGGCCATCGACGTCTCGCCCGAGAGCGACATCGACGACCAGGTCGCGCACGAGCTGGCAAGCAACGACGAGGACGACCTGCTGAGCTGATCCGCGGCCCGCAGCGGCCTGGGGGAGCTCCCAGCGGTCGCCCGCATCCGCGGCGAGCTCGTGCCAATCGGTCGCTGGCGCCGCCGTGCGATCCGTAACCTTGCTACGGGCTGCGGGCCTTCACTCCCGGCTGAAGCGACTCGCCGCGCCTGGCCCGTCAGCGGGGCAGAGGGGTCCGTCGACCCGCACCTGTTGGGCGCGGAGCTCGATCGCTGTTGGCGTCTCGTGGGCCGTCCCGCCGCAGACGGGGCTTCACGCCCTGCCGGCGTACGGGTGGATCGGAAGGTGCCGTCAGCGTGCGAGCGGCGCTCGAACCCGCTGGGGCTTCCCCCTGTCGCTCCGATCGAAATTGTCCTGCGGGCCCACAAGTCCCTTTTGGGACGCCCCCTCGACTGTACAAGCGCAAACTGCTTCGGGCCGCATCCAACGGCTCACCCCCTCCAGACTGCTCGCGCCGCGCGCGGCCTGCGTGCTGCCCCCCCGGTAGTCGCCACCATGTTCGATCGATTCGCCAGCTTCTGCGTCCACCAGTTGGAGCAGCTCGGCCTGCTCGAGGCCGGCAGCCACCTCGAGAGCGCGGTGCACTTCTTCGTCATGGACGTGACGAAGATCTTCGCGCTGCTGGTGATGGTGATGTACGCGATGGGCTTCCTGCGGGCCCTCTTGTCGCCCGAGCGCGTGCGCGACTACGTGCGCGGGAAGCCGCGCTGGCTGGCGCGCGCCCTGGCCATCGCCCTCGGTGCGGTCACGCCTTTCTGCTCCTGTTCGTCCGTGCCCCTGTTCATCGGCTTCGTCGAGGCCGGCATCCCTGTCGGGGTGACCTTCTCGTTCCTGATCGCCAGCCCGATGATCAACGAGGTCGCGGTGCTGGTGTTGGCGGGGACCATCGGCTGGAAGCTGACCGCGCTCTACGTCGCCGCGGGCCTCGCGGTGGCCTGGGTCGGCGGCGTTCTGATGGAGCTCTTGCACGCCGAGCGCTGGGTCGAGGGCTACGTCTGGAAGATCCAGGTCGGCGACGCGGCCCTGCCCGCCCGGCCCCGCGGCTTCGCGGACAGGCACCGCTTCGCCCTGGGCGAGGTGCGCGAGATCCTGGGCCGCATCTGGCTGTGGATCCTGATCGGCGTCGGCGTCGGCGCCCTGTTCCACGGCTTCGTGCCCGAAACCTGGGTCGCCGAGAACCTCGGCCGGGACAGCAGCCTGCTTTCGGTTCCCGCCGCGGTGCTGATCGGCGTGCCGCTGTATTCCAACGCCACCGGGATCGTCCCGGTGGCCGAGGCGCTCTTGGGCAAGGGCGTGCCGATCGGGACGGTGCTGGCGCTGATGATGAGCATCGCCGCCCTCTCGCTGCCCGAGATGCTGATCCTGCGCAAGGTCGTCCGCTGGCCGGCGTTGGCCCTGTACGCCGCGATCTTGACGGTCGCGCTGACCCTGGTCGGCTGGACCTTCAACGCCCTCACTTGAACCTTCGCCCCCTCGAACGGGGAGCAACGAGAACCCATGACCGTCATCAAAGTGCTCGGGCCCGGCTGCAAGAACTGCGTCCAGACCGCGAAGTTGATCAACCAGGCGGCCCAGGAGCTCGGCCTCGAGGTCGAGGTCCAGAAGGAGACCGACATCGCCACGATCATGGCCTTCGGCGCGCTCTCGACCCCCGGGGTCGTGATCGACGACAAGCTCGTGCACGCGGGCGGCGTGCCGACCCTGGCGCAGATTCGCGGCTGGCTGCAATAGACCGCACCGGAGGGTGGCGCGCCTCAGCGTGTCAGCAGGCGCAGCTCGGCCAGCACGGGCCGGTGATCCGAGGCCAGGGGCTCGTCGATGACGTCCACGCTCTCGACCGACCAGTCCGCGGGCGGCGAGCAGAAGACGAAGTCGATCTCCTTCAGCGCGCCGTCCGCCGGGAAGGTCAGCGGGTCGCTCGGGGGCTTCGCCGCCTCCGTCGCGAGTGCTCGGAACAAGCCCAGGGTTCGCGAGTTCGGGCCGTCGTTGAAGTCGCCGAGCAGGATGTAGGGCTGGCCGAGGTCAGCCAGGAACTCGGCGAGGGCCGTCGCCTGGGCGAAGCGAAAGGCGTCGTCCTCGACCCAGTCGAAGTGGACGCTTACCACGAGCACCCGCTCCCCGCCGGGCAACTGGGCCTCGACGACCAGGGCCACGCGCGGCTCGTTGCCGTCGGGCAGGCGCAGGCTGTAGGCGTCGACGATCGGATGGCGCGAGAGGATCCCCATCCCGTAGCGCCCGCCCTGGTAGTCCATGAAGCCACCGAAGGCCGGATGCATCGCGAGCTCCGCGGCGAGCTGATGGACCTGGTTCACGCCCCCACTGCGCTCGCAATCCAGATCGACCTCTTGCAGGCCCACGAAGTCGGGCGCGAGGTCGCGCAGGACGCCGGCCGTGCGCTCCAGATCGAGCTGGTCGTCCAGCCCGACGCCGTGGCGGATGTTGTAGCTGACGACGCGCAGGGGCTCGTCGGTCTCCAGCGGCACCGGCGTGGGCTGAAAGACCGTCAACAACGCGGCGTGGTCCGAGGGAAAGCCCTCGCGGTGCTCGCGGATGATGCGCGACTGCACCGCACGCCAACCGTCGGCGCGGTAGTAGACGAAGTCGATGCGGTCCTGTTCCTGCTCGGGGAAGCGCGGCGTCCAGGTGCTGTCCGCCGCGCGGTCGATGGAGGGGTTGCACTCGCGGTAGGCGTCGAGGAAGCCAGCCTCGGTCAAGACCCGGCTGGTGGGCCAGTCCAGGGCGACCCCGTACTGGTCGAAGCCCACCTCGCCGTAGTCCAGGTGCGACATCGAGTTGAAGTCGCCCGCGATCACGATCGGCACGCCCGCGAAGTCGGGCCCCGCGAGGCGCTCCTCGATCGCCAGCCGCATCGCCTCCAGGTCGCGCGCCGAGGACTGACAGGCCGCGAGCAGGGTCTGCGGATCGGAGCTGTCGCGCGTGCCCTCTTCCCAGATCTCGGCGTCGTAGGGCAGCCAGATCGAATAGAGGGCCAGGCGCGAGCGATCCGGCAGCTCGATCAGCGCGCCGGCGCACTTGAACTCCTCGAAGACCGAGATGTCCTCGAGGATCGGGTAGCGACTGTGGATCGAGACGTTGGTGCCGCGCAGCTGCAGGTGGAATCCGAGCGCTGTGGCGATGCGCGGCCCCGAGCCGTAGGTCTCCTGCATGGCGACGATGTCGGCGCCGCTGTCCGCGATCACCTCCGCCACCCGCACCGGACCGACGGCCGCGCCGTCTTCGCGCCCCCCGTGCCAGATGTTCCAGGTCAGGACGCGGACCTCGCCGGGTCCCGCGCTCCCGGTGGCCGTGCACGAGGACAGCCCCAGGAACGCCATCAGCGCCGCGCCCAGTGCGCCGACCTCCCGTCGCCAACCGAACCCACCCTGCGTGTCAGCCATCGCCAGTCGCCTTGCCTCGATCTCGAACCACTTGAAGGGGCGAGTATGCGAGGGCGGCTCCCGGATCGCATCGGCCGAGCGGTCGGACGCGATCCGGCGGAAGCTCTAGATCGGCCGCCGCGTGTCGACCTCGCGGGTCCGCATCGGCATGGCGTCGATCAGCTCGAAGAGGTCGTTCGGTACGACGGGCTCCGACCAGCGCGCCTTGACGCCGCCGTCCTTGCCCACCAGGACCGCGGACCACTCGCCAGCGGGCAGGTCCCACTGCTCGCGCAGGCCCCGAACCTGATCGCTCCCCAGGGTGCGGCCGGCGACGCGACCGCCGTTCGAACCCATCAGGTGCACGATCCGCAGCTCGCGGTTGGCGAGCTCGCCGTCGCGGGCGAGCAGGCTGCCGATCTGGATCGACGCCGGAGCGCCCAACTGGTCGGGCGCGGCGATCACCAGCACACGCTCACTCCAGCGCAGCGCGTCGACCAGGCCGCTCGCATCGAGCCCCGCGTCCAGGCTCCCCGCGAGGACGCAGGTGCGAACACTGGCGGCGAGTCGCGTGCCCTGGGCGGGGGCTTCGGGGGCTCCCTCCTGCGCGGAAGGGGCGGCGCGCCAGGCGTCGATCGCCGCCACGTCGATCTGGTAGGGCCCGGGTTGCTTGTCGGCGATCAAGATCCCGACTTGATCGATGCTCGAGGCATCGAAGACCCCCGCATTGGCGACCAGCCGTCCGCGCCAGGAGGGCGTGAGGTGCTCGAAGGCCAGGTAGACCGTGGTCCAGGTGTCAGCGGTGGTCGCAAACGAGGTCTGCCAACTGACCCCGTCCCAGCGGTTGTCGGTCCGCAGGCTGAGCTTGTAGGTCTGGCCGTCGCCGCGCACCCGCAGGGCGAGGCCGTGGTAGGCGGCGAGGTCGGGCAGCTCGACGCCCGCCCGGAAGGAGGCGAAACCGCCGTTGTTGTCGAGCGACATGTCGCCCGCCATGCGGACCGCGCCCTCGATCGCGCGCACCTGCCCGTCGGAGACGCCACCCATGACGCTGTCGTGCACCGGCCGCCAGAGCGCGGCTGCGGGGGACTCGTCGAACGCCATCAGGGGCAGGGTCTCGAGTTCGTTGAAGTGGGACACGGCGGCGAGGGTCAGGAGGGCGGCGAGGGGCTGCAGCATGGTGCGGGGGTCTTCGCGCCGCGGCGGGCTGCGGATGCGGCCACGATTCGTCCGATGGCGCGGGAACCCCCGTGGGCCCGAGGACTCTCAGATCGCGGCCCCCCCTCCGCCACGACAGCCCGCCCGGGATTGCCCGGCCGGCTCCGCCGCTCACCACCTGCACGCCACTAACATCCACAGATGCGAGCCGCCGTCTGGACGCCCCTGGCCCTCTTCGCCCTGCCCCTGTTGCGCCAGGTCGACGAGCCCCCCGCGCCGGGACCGGGGGTGCAGCCCTCGTCCTCCTGCGCGCGCTGCCATTCGAACGCGCCGGCGGCCACGGCCATGCGCGACGCGAAGCAGCGCCCGATCGCGCCCTTCGACCTGTGGCGCGGGACGATGATGGCCAACTCCGCGCGCGATCCCCTGTGGCGCGCGGTGGTCTCGGCCGAGGTCGCCGCGCTGCCCACGCGCCAGGCCGAGATCGAGGCCACCTGCCTGGGCTGCCACTCGCCCATGGCGGAGCAGGTCGGGCTCGACGACCACGGCACGGGCTCGTTGATGCACGTGCTCGACTGCGACTCGGCCCTGGGCGAGCTGGCTCGCGACGGCGTGTCCTGCACGATCTGCCACGGGATCTCGCCCGAGGGTCTGGGGACCCAGGAGAGCTACAGCGCCGGCTACCGGCTGAATCCCGAGCGGCGTCTCTACGGGCCCCACGAGGCGCCCTTCACGATGCCGATGCAGCGCTTCACGGGCTTCACACCGACCCACGGCGAGCACATCTCCGACTCGGCCCTGTGCGGCACCTGCCACACCCTCGAGACCCCGGTGCTCGACGCGCAGGGCCACGACGTGGGCGGGGTCTTCCTGGAGCAGGCGCCGTATCTCGAGTGGCGCAACTCCTTCTTCAACGACGAGCTGGACGAGCCCGGTCCCCTCGCCGCGAGCTGCCAGGACTGCCACGCGCCCACCCGCGACGAGGACGGCGAGCCCCTGACCACGCGCATCGTGCGCAACCCCATGGGCCGCGACTTCCCGCAGATCGAGCCGCGCGAGCCGTTCGGGCGGCACCTGTTCGTGGGCGGCAACACCCTGGTGCTGTCGATGCTGCGCGACCACCCCGAGGCGCTCGGCGTCGAGGCGCCGGCCGAGGCCTTCGAGGCGAGCGTGGCGGCGACCCGCGCGCAGCTCCGCGAGCGCACCGCGCGGGTGCGGATCGGCGACCTCCGCGACAGCGACGACAAGCTGAGCTTCGCCGTCTCGGTCCAGAACTTGACCGGACACAAGCTGCCCAGCGCGCACCCGACCCGCCGCGCCTGGCTGCGCGTGGTCGTGCGCGACGAGTCCGGCCAGGTGCTGTTCGCCAGCGGCGACGTCGACTCGCGTGGGCGCATCCTCGGCGCCGATGGCCAGCCCCTGGGGTCGGAGCTCGCGGGCGGTCCGATCGAGCCCCACCGCGACTCGATCCGTACGGGTGACGAGGTCGCCACCTACCAGGCCGTGATGGCGGATTCGAATGGCGAGCCGACCCACACCCTGATGCGCGGGGCGAAGTGGTACGTGGACGACCGCCTGCTGCCGGCCGGTTGGGATCCGAACCACCCCGAGGCCGCCCGCACCGCGCCGGTGGGGGTCGACGGCGACGAGGACTTCAAGGCCGACGGCGATCGGGTCCACTTCGAGCTGGACCTCGTCGTCCCCGGGCGGCTCACGATCGAGGCCAGCCTGCTGTACCAGACCCTGAACGCCCGCTGGGCCGCGGAGCTGTTCCGCTACGAGACGCCCGAGGTGGAGCTGTTCCGCTCGCTCTACGACCAGGCGGACCTGACGCCCGAGGTCCTGGCGAGCGACGTCTGGGAGGGCTGAAGCGAGAGCGCCGCCCCGCGGCCGGTGGGCTGCGGGGCGGCGCCGTTCGTCCTCGAGCCGCTCGGGGCTCAGAGCACGGTCACGGTCACCGTGTTCGAGAAGCCCAGCTCGGCCGGGTTCCAGAAGCCGCCGGCGAGGAAGTCCAGCTCGAGTCCGACGAGCGCCGGCGGGACCACGGGCAAGAAGCTCACCTGCCCGGCCGGATCGAAGCTGCCGAGGTACAGCACGTCGAAGAAGGGCAGGCCGCTGACGCCGGTCAGGGCCAGGCCCATGGGCGCGCCGGCCAGACCGCCGTGGGTGCGCAGCTCGAGCACCTGCCCGCCGACCACGTCGTCCGGCAGGGCGTCGAGGGCCAGGTCCGTGGCCTCGAACACGAACGCGGCGCCCGAGTTGCTCACGGCTCCGCCGGCGAAGGGCGCGCCGGCGAACAGCGTCTCGCCGTCGAGCGCCAGGCAGAAGCCGAGGCCGGGCTTGAGGCCGCCACCGGCGAAGGGGTCGGCGGCGAGCCAGCGGTGGACCTGGACCCACTGGTTGCCGTCGTGGTGGTACTGGAAGACGCCGCCGGCGCCGCTGAAGTGACCGGTGGCGCCGATCATCAGGCGCGGGCCGTCGAGCTCGACCGACCAGCCGAAGGCCTCGTTGTTGAAGCCGGTGAGGGTGCCGAGCTTCGCGTCGGCCGACCATTGACCGCCTTGCAGGCCATAGACGTACACAGCGCCGGCGCCGACCGTCGGGAGGTCGTGGTTGTAGGCACCGACGACGAGTTGGTCGCCGTCGATGTCGAGGGCGGCGCCGAAGTAGTCGCTGTCACCGCCGTCGGCCGCGAACAGGCTGTCCTCGAGCTGCCAACTGGAGCCGTTCCAGGCGTAGACGAACGCCGCCCCGGCGTCGTTCGCGACCGCGTCCTCGCCGACGGAGCCGACCACGATGCGCTGCCCGTCGGTGGCGACGGCGAAGCCGAACTCCGACGCCAGGGAAGGCACGGGCGCGGTCAGCTTCTGCTCCAGGACCAGGCTCGCGCCGACCTTGCGGAAGACGTAGACGGCGCCGGCCAGGACCTGAACCTCGGCCTGGTCGGGCGCACCGACCACCAGCAGGTCAGCGGCCGCGTCCATGTCGAAGCCGAAGGCGCCGAAGTCACCCGGGTCCGGCGACTGCAGCTGTCCGGCCGGGACGAAGGAGTCGCCCACGCGGTCGAAGCGGTACACCGAGCCCGAGTTGGTGGCGCCGCCGTCGGTGCCGGTCGCCGCCACGTAGAGCACGTCCTCGAGCAGCTCCACGCGCCAGCCGAAGGAGTCGCCGGGGTTGCCGCCCGCGACGCTGAGCTTGCCGGCGGGCGTCCAGGACCCCGCGACACGCTTCAGGACGGCGACGCTGCCCTTGCCGTCGTCGCCATGGGCGCCGACCACCGCCGTGTCGCCGAGCACGGCCACGTCGCGACCGAAACTGTCGAGGAACGCGCCGCCGGGGGGGAACAGCTTCTGGAGCTCGTTCACGGTTGCCTGGGGGAAGGCCGGGGCGACGAGGGTCAGGGCGAGCGTGGCTGCGAGAAGGGGCTTCATCGGGGGCTCTGGGGAACGACTTGGCTAGGCGACCGGCGGTCGGGGCCGCTTGGGAGGAGGCCGGCGCGGGGCTCTCCCCGCGCTCGCGGAGACCATTAGGGCCGTTCTCATGAGAAGCCACAAGAGAGATTCTCCCTCGACATCACCCCGCTCCAGGAGCACCCTGGGCCGATGCGGCTCGATCAGGTCGGTCAATCCCCCGCGGCCGAGTTCCAGGAGGACTTCGGGCGCACGGCCCGGGCCCTGCGCGAGGCTCTCAGCGAGGGCCTGGTCGCCGGCGACAGCCTCGCGGCCCAGCCCCAGGAGCTCGCCCGCCGCCTGGAGGTGGACAAGATGCTGGCCTGGCGCCTGTTCCAGGTGGTCTCGGGCGAGGACCCCTACCAGTGGGTCGACTCGGTCCCGGGCCGGGCCGCCCTGGCCAAGGTGACCCGCGCCCTGCGCCGGCGGGGCGCCCCGAGCCAGGCCATCCAGCGCATCGATCGCGCCCTGGACGACTTCGACGCCATGGTCGAGCGACACACCGGCGACCGCGGAACCCTGCACGCGATGGTCGCGGGCCTGGACCCCGCGGCCCAGCCCAAGGTCCTGCTCGAGTCCCGCCGCCAGGCCTTCCGGGCCCAGAGCTCGATGCTGGGCGTCCAGGCGGAGACCCAACTCACGACCTACATCGCGGCGCGCAACCGCGAGCGCCCGGAAGTCGTCGACCTGGTGCAGATCTGCTCGCTGATCGGCTTCCAGCACCTTCGTGAGGGCATTCGCTGGCCGTTGTTCCGGATCGCCCGCTGGGGCGAGGCGAGCGCAGAGCGAGTCGTGGTGGCGCCGCTGGTTCCGGTCGACGGAAGTCCGCCCGACGCCGCGCTGATCCGCGCCCACTGCTCCACGCCCCTGCCGGAGGTCGACGTCGTCCAGGCCGGCAACGGACTTCAGTTCCTATTGAAGGGTGGCGCGATCGGTCAACAGGGGGCGATCGACTGCACCTACGGCATGGTCGTGCGCCAGGTCGGACCCGCGTCGGGCTCCGCCGAGGACGACGTCTGCGAGTTGACGAGCAACCAGTTCGCCCCGGTGCGGCGCCTGCAGCTCGACCTGTTCATCGCCGACGACCTCGGATGGCCCAAGCGGCCCGAACCCTCGGTGATCAGCCGGCTGCACGGCGGCTGGGGCGATCCGACCGAGGGAGGTCTGCCTCCGCACCCGATCACGATCAACGAGACCGTCGTCGACCTGGGCCGCGGTCTGACCGGCGCGGCGACGCCCCATGTCGACCGCTACCGATCGCTGCTGGAGCTAGCCTTCGAGCGGGTCGGTTGGGCACCGGAGGGTTTCCGCGGCTGGCGACTGTCCCTCGACCACCCGCCGGTCCCGGCCACGGCCCGCCTGAGCTGCAAACTGGCGCCGCGCTGATCGTCCTCGCAGCCGGCAGGCCGGCGCAGGCGCAAGCGTCGGCCGGGTCCTGCTGCCCCTCGGCGGCACGCTCTGGACGTCGGGCATCGGCTCGCGTCTTTCGGCGAGGGCTCGGGAACCACCACCGGAAGCGTGGCTCCAACAGGCGTGAGTGCGGGCCATGCGGCACCGCCCCCCCTGGTGTCGAGGTTCCTCGGCGGCGCAAGCCCTCGGAGCCGCCAACGGCCGCAACTCGGTACAGCGCAAGAACGAACCCCATGAAGTCCTGGCCCCAGAGAATCGTCGTCCTGGCCCTGCTCGGGGGGCTGGTCCTGGCCCTGCTGTGGTTCCAGGGGATCATCGGGCGCCACGAGTACGTCCAGGCTTCGATTCCCGCGGGCCAGGCGGTCGCCGCGACCACGCGCACGCAAACGGTGCAGCGCGAGCGGATCACCGACCTGCGCGTCTACCCGGGCTTCGTGGAGGCGGTCGATCCGGCGACGCTGGCGGCGCGGGTCATGGGCACGGTGGTCGAGCTGCGCGCGCGCGAGGGCGACCGGGTCGCGGCGGGCGAGATCGTCGCGACGCTCGACGACCGCGACGCCAGGGCCCAGCTCGCCCAGGCCCGAGCGGCCCTCGACGCCGCGGGGGCCCGCGCGCTCCAGTCCCAACTCGCCCTGGATCGCATCGTGGCCCTGGGCGAGAGCGACGCGATCACCGCCCAGGATCTGGAGGGTGCCCAGGCGGCGCGGGATGCGGGACGCGCCCAGGAGGTCGCCGCCGAGCAGGCTGTGGCGGAGGCGGAGACGGCGCTGACCTGGTTCCAGCTCGCGGCGCCCTTCGACGGTCGCGTGCTCGAGCGACAGGCGGAGGCCGGGGACTTGGCGCTGCCCGGTCGCGCGCTCTTGACGCTCTATCGCGGCGATCGACTGCGCCTGCGGCTGGCGGTGCCCGAACAACTCGTGGCGGGCCTGGAGCCCGGCGCGGACCTGCATGTGGACTTCGACGGCCTGCCGAGCCGCTCCGCGCGCCTGGCGCGGATCCTGCCGCCGGCCGATGCGATGACCGGAACGGTGATCGTTCACCTGGACCTCGAACCCAGCGGCGACCTGCGCCCCGGCGCCATGGGCCGAGTGGGCCTGGCGGTGGGTGAACGCGAGGCGCTCCTGATCCCCGCCGCCGCGGTCGAGCGCATCGGGCAGGTGCAGCGCGTGGGCCTGGTGCGCGAGGGTCGCATCCAGTCGGTCACGGTGCGGATCGGCAAGCGCATCGGCGAGCGCGTCGAGGTCCTGGACGGCCTCGCGGCGGGCGAGCAGGTGGTGCTCCCGTGAGTGACCGCGCACCCGCCGAGCACGCGTCCCTGACCTCGCGCATCGTCGAGTCCTTCCTCGGCAGCAACTTCTCGATCCTGCTGATCCTGCTCTGCCTGGGCATGGGCGCCGTGGCCCTGACGGCGACGCCGCGCGAGGAGGACCCGCAGATCGTGGTGCCCTTCATCGACGTGGCGATCGAGGCGCCGGGCGCCAGCGCGCAGGAGACCAAGACCCTGGCGGCCGAGCCCCTGGAGCGGCTGCTGCTGGAGATCTCCGGCGTGGAGCACGTCTACTCCATGTCGGCGCCGGGTCAGGCCCTGGTCACGGTGCGCTTCGAGGTCGGCGAGGACCGTGAGAAGGCCCTCGTCAACGTCTACAACAAGATCCAGTCCAACCAGGATCGCGTGCCGACCCAGGTCTCGAGCTGGATCGTGCGACCGGTGGAGCTCGACGACGTTCCGATCCTGACCCTGACCCTGTTCGGCGAGGGCGCGGGAACGCCCGACCTGGTGCGCTACGCCGACGAGCTGGCGGCGCGCCTGCAGACGGTCGCCGACGTGTCGCGCGTGGCGGTCGTCGGCGGCCATCGGCGCACGGTGCGGGTGCAGCTCGACGCGCCGCGCCTGGCCGCGCGCGGGATCACCGCGAGCCACGTGATGGACGCCCTGGGCGCCGACAACGTGAACGCGCGGGTCGGAGCCCTGGTCGGACCGGAGGGTAGCCGCGAGGTCGAGGTCGGCCCCTTCCTGAGCTCGGCCGCCGAGCTCGAGTCGGTCGTGGTGGCCATGGCCGACGGGCGAGCGGTGCTGCTGGGCGACGTGGCGCGGGTCGTCGACGGTCCCGCCGAGCCCACCACCTACACCCGGCTCGCCTTCGGCCCCTCCGCCGCCGCCCTCGAGCACGGCGCGGGCGTGCCGCCGGCCTGGGTCGACGGGAACCCGCGCCCCGCGGTGACCCTCTCGGTCGCCAAGCGCAAGGGCACCAACGCCGTGGTCGTCGCGGAGCAGACCCTGGCGCGCTTCGACGAGCTGGCCGGCGAACTGCTGCCGGACGACGTGCACTGGCTGGTCACGCGCAACTACGGCGAGACGGCGGACGAGAAGGTCAACGAGCTGGTCGGGCACCTGTTGATCGCCGTCGGGACGATCGTGGTGCTGGTGGGCGCGAGCCTCGGCTGGCGTGCGGCGTTGATCGTGGCCCTGGCCGTGCCCTTGACCCTGGCGGTGACGCTCTTCGCCGACCTCTTGGTGGGCTACTCGATCAACCGCGTGACGCTGTTCGCGTTGATCCTTTCGCTGGGTCTATTGGTCGACGATCCGATCGTGGACGTGGAGAACATCCACCGCCACCTGTCTCTGGGCAAGCTGCCCCCGCGCCAGGCGACGGTGTTCGCGGTGGACGAGGTGCGACCGCCGGTGATCCTCGCGACCCTGGCAGTGATCGTGTCGTTCCTGCCCCTGTTCTTCGTGACGGGGATGATGGGGCCGTACATGCGGCCGATGCCCTTCAACGTCCCGGTGGCGATGCTGCTGTCGCTGGTCGTGGCGTTCACGGTCACGCCCTGGGCCACCTACCACCTGCTCAAGAACCACGTGCGTCCGGGTGACGGACACGAGGTGTCCGAGGGCGTGGTGATCCGTAGCTACCGCCGCCTGGCCAGCTTCTTCCTGACCAGCCGCCGGCGCAGCCTGGTGCTCCTGGGCGTCGTGGGCCTGTCGTTCCTGGGCTCGATCGGCCTCGCGGCGCTCGGCTTCGTGCCGCTCAAGATGCTGCCCTTCGACAACAAGTCGGAGTTCCAGGTCATCGTCGACGCGCCCGAGGGCACTGGGCTCGAGACCATGGACCGCGCCGTGACCGACCTGATGCGCGACTGCCTGGCGATCGGCGAGGTCACCGACGTGACCGGCTACACGGGCCACGCCTCGCCCCACGACTTCAACGGGATGGTGCGCCACTACTTCCTGCGCCGCGGCCCACAGGTGGCCGATCTGCGGGTGAACCTGGTTCCGCGCCACAACCGCGGGCGTCAGGCCCACGAGATCGTGTTGGCCGCGCGGCCAGCGCTCGAGGCGACGGCGGCCCAGCACGGCGTGCGGATCTCGATCGTCGAGGCCCCGCCGGGCCCGCCGGTCCTGGCCGGCGTCGTGGCGGAGGTCTACGGCCCCCTGGACGGCAGCGCCGACGAGCTGGCGAGCGTGACCGCCGACGTGGCCGAGCGCTTCGGTCGCGTGCCCTTCTTGCACGACGTGGACACCTTCGTCGAAGCGTCGCGCCCGCGCCTCTCGTTCCAGGTGGATCGCCTCGAGGCCGCCGCGCGCGGGGTCGCTCCGCAAGAGGTGGCCCGCACCCTCGCAGTGGCCCTGTCGGGGACCTCCGCCGGCGTGCTGCGTGCTGCGGGCGAACGCTTGCCCCTGGAGATCCGCCTCGAGCTGCCGCGCGCCGAGCGCTCCACCGAGGCCGACCTCTTGGCCCTGACCGTGCCCTCCGCCAGCGGCGCGCCGGTGCCCCTGGGGGAGCTGGTGCGGCGGGTCGAGGGGCCGGACGACCGCGCGCTCTACCGCAAGGACCTGCGCGACATGCAGTACGTGGTCGGCGAGGCCGTGGGCAAGAGCCCCGTCGACGCGATCTTCGCCCTCATGGCGGACCTGCGCGAGCGCCCCCTGCCCGAGGGCTACGAGGTCGACCTGGCCGGCGAGGGCGAGTGGCAGGTGACCGTCGACGTGTTCCGCGACCTGGGCCTGGCCTTCGCCGCAGCGCTGGCCGGGATCTACGTGCTGCTCGTGGCCCAGACGCGCTCGTTCGGCCTCTCCGCGCTGATGATGCTGGCCATCCCACTGACCATGATCGGCGTCTTCCCCGGCTTCTGGATCCTCAACCTGATCGCCGGCGACCCGGTGGGGCCCTTCGAGAACCCGATCTTCTTCACCGCCACCGGCATGATCGGAGTGATCGCCCTGGCCGGCATCGTCGTGCGCAACTCGATCATCCTGATCGACTTCATCGAGACCCACCGCGCCCTGGGCCTGTCCACCGTCGACGCCTGCATCGAAGCCGGCGCCGTGCGCCTGCGCCCGATCGTGCTGACCGCCGGCGCCGCGGTCATGGGCGCCTGGGTGATCGTGTTCGACCCGATCTTCTCAGGGCTGGCCTGGTCCTTCGTGTTCGGCATCGTCGCCAGCACGGCGTTCACCCTGCTGGTCATCCCGATCGCCTACGCCCTGACCCAGGGAGCATCCGCGCGCCGGTCGGCGGCGTAGGCTACACCCAGACCGCGATGCCTCACCGGCGCCGGAAGCGCAGGGCGTAGTTCTCCTCGAGCCCCGCTACGTCGACCTCCTCGACGAGTTCGAAGCCGAACGAGGTGATCTCCTCGATCACCGTCTGCTTGCCCGCGCGCACGTGCTCGAGCAGCCAATCGCGTGAAACGCCGGGGATGCGCTCGAAGTCCACGATGAACAACTCGCCACCCGGACGCAGGGCCGTGTGGATCGACGTGGTGGTCGAGCGCGGGAACTCGAAGTGGTGGTAGGTGTCGCACACGAAGGCGATGTCGATCGAGTCCGGCGGGAGCTCGACCGAGTCCTCGGTGCAGAGCACGGCCCGCACGTTGGCGAAGCCCTCGTCGCGGGCCCGCTGGGTCAGGTGCTCGACGAAGGGAGCCGCGATGTCGACCGCGAACAGCTCCCCGCGTGGGCCGACCGCGGTCGCGAAGGGCGCCAGGAACAGGCCGGTGCCCGCGCCGATGTCGGCCACGGCGTCGCCCGGCTCGATCCCCACCGCCGCCGCGATCGCGTCGCGCGAGGCCGCGATCTCACGCGACTCGACCTCGAAGCGCGCCACCATGGCGTCCACGTCGAGGTCCGGGTCGAGGTAGCTCGTGTTGATGCCCGGCTTGACGCTGGCTTCGGGCGCGAGGGGCGTGGTGGCCGGAGTGGTGCCGGCACAACCGGTCGCGATGAGCGAGAGGATCAGCAGCGAGGGAGAGGGCCGAAGGTGCATGGCGTGTGCGGTGGCGTGGGACGTACGGTTGGACGTACGGTGGCGGGATCATTTGTCCCACCGGGCGCAGTATCGCCGGCAAAGCCGGCGATACTGCGCGCCGGTGGGACAAATGATCCCGCCACCGTACGTCCAACCGTACGTCCCACGCCACCGTACGTCCCGATAGCAAGTCGACTCAGACCGAGCCGATCGTGCCGTGAATCGCGTTGGTCAGCGTGTAGCCGGCCGGCAACCCGTCGAAGATGACCCACTGGGCATAGACGTCGAGCCCACAGAGCACGGGATCGTAGGTGATCCCGGGCGACAGGCACTCGAGCTCCGCACCGCCGATGAAGTAGAAGTAATTGATCGTCGGGAGCGTCGGGTCGACGAGGATCTCGCCGCCGTCGAGGACGATGCCGCTAGTCGCGCCGAAGCCGACGGCGAGAATCGCCAGGCTGCCAGGCGTGAAGGCTGAGAAGTCGGTGCAGGTATCCCAAGAACCGGTGAAACCCGGCACGATGAACGGCCCAAAGGCGCTGTCCAGGATGTCCGGGTTGACTCCCGAGCCGTTGTACTCGGACGAGGTGAATTGGGATTGGCAGCCGCCACCGAGGGTCGTGGCCTGGCCGGGCGGAGCAACGGGGGAAGGAATGGCAAGCGGCGTAAGGAGGGACGCCAACACGAGGAGGTTGGACATGGCGAGCGAGCGCAGCGGGACACGGTGGTGGGACGTACGGTTGGACGTACGGTGGCGGGACCATTTGTCCCACCGGCGCGCAGTATCGCCGGCTTTGCCGGCGATACTGCGCCCGGTGGGACAAATGGTCCCGCCACCGTACGTCCAACCGTACGTCCAGCCACCGTACGTCCCACGACACGCTACGGCTCTTCTCGCACGACCTCGATCGGCTTGAAGCGCGGCTGGGGTAGCTCCAGCGTGACGCTCTCGACCGCCTCGCCGTCCAGAAACGCCCGCGCCAGGTCCACGTACTCGCGCGAGAGGATCTCGATCGGCTCGTGGCCGGCGTTCTGACAGATCACGTGCACGGCAGCGGGGAAGTGCTCGAGGATCTCTTCCACGTTCGCTGGCGGCGTGCGCGCGTCGATGGTCCCGCTGACGAACAGCACCGGCACTTCACACCGCGCGCCCTTGCGAAAGTCGTCTCCCACGTCGCCGGCACCGCAGGACTCACACAGGTCCGGATAGGGACCGTTGACCGCGTCACTCAAGAGGTTGGCGGGGTCGCGGCGCTCGCGCCGGATCTGTGCCGCGCGGCGCTTGGAAGCGCCCGAGGCGCAGTCCATGGCGATCGCCATCGGTGACCAAACTTCGAGGCGCCGATTGGACAGGGTGTAGTCCCCCATCGAACTCCAGTCCCCGGCGGCCAGGGCGGCGATCTGGGCCGGCAGCTCGACGATGCTGAAGGCCAGGCCCAGGCTCTCGGCGATCATCGTGCGCAGGTCCAAGGCGCTGACCAGCACGCGCAGCGCCTCGCCATTGCGCTCCACCTCGACCAGGGCCGGCTCTTCTTCTAGCTGCGTCAACAGCTTCGCGACCGTCCCCACCAGGTCCGGCATCTGCTCCGCGACGCCCGGGTCCGCGCGCACCAGCTCACCGAGCTGCTCCAGGAAGCGCTGGGTCGTGCTCGGCAGCTTGTAGGTCTGGTCCGGACCCTCGACCTTGCCGAGCAGCGCGCGGGCCACGCCGTCGGGGTGACGGCGCAGGACTTCGAGACCCAGGTGCGAGCCGTAGCTCGAGCCGTAGAGCACGATCTGCTCCAGCCCCAGCGCCCGGCGCAGGGCGTCCACGTCGGCGGCGTTCTGGGTGGTGTTGAAGTGCGCCAGGTCGAAGCCGGCTTCGCGCCAGTGGTCGGCGGCGCGCCCGACGAGCTCGGCGTAGGCCACGCCGATCTCGTCGCGGGTGTAGACCCGCCCGGGATCCAGCTCGACCACGAACTGCGGTCCGGCGTCGAAGTCGGGCTCGCTCTGCCCGGTGCCGCGCTGGTCGAGGCCGATCACGTCACCGTGGTCCAAGAGCCGCAGGGTGCGCCCCGCGGCCGGGCCGACGCAGTAGTCGATCCCCGACGCGCCCGGGCCGCCGGCCAGGAACACGATCGGCGGACCGGGATCCGGATTGGTGCTGGGGAAGCGCACGAAGGCCAGCTCGAGCGTCGGGCCGTCCGGGTCGCCGTGGTCGAGGGGCACGTCGAAGTGTCCACGTTCCCCGACCAGCTCGACGCCACCGGGTCCGAAGGCCGTGTAGGGCTCGAGCTCGAGACCGAAGGAATTCGACGCCTGGGGCGAGGCTGAAAGGGCCGCGGCGGCCAGGAGCGTGAGGTTGGGCGCGATCATGGGTCTGTAACTTTCGATCGGGGCTACTCGGCGGCCACGAGTGGCCGACGATCGGTGAACAGCGGACGCACTCGACTCGCCGACCAAGCGCCCAGCCAGGCGAGGGTCGGCATGCCGATCAGGACGATGGCCATCACGCGCCAGGGCAGGGCGAACTCGAGCGGCACTTCGGCCAGCTCGACCAGGCCGAATCCCGGCAGCAATCCGCCCGGGATCGCCAGGGCGGAGCCCAACAACGCCAGGTAAGCGGCGCGCGCGGCCTGGGTGCCGTGCAGCAGCGCCGGCGGCGCGCCGACCGCTTGGAGGGTGCGCGCGTCGTCGGCGGACTCCACGGCGGAGAGGGCCGTGGCGATGAAGATCACCAGCAGCCCCGTGGCCATGGACAGGGCCAGGGCGATCGCGAGGGTCGAGAGGGTGGGGTTCGTGCGCAGCAGCTCGGCGTCGACGGTGGTGCCCGGCACCTGGGCCGCGAGCTGGCGCGCCCGCTCGAAGCGGGCCGCGTCGACGGGCCCCCTCGCGCGCACGATCCAGGGCGCCGGCCGCCCGCGCTGCGCCGCGCCGACTTCCAGACCGAGCTGCTCGACCATCGCCACCGGCAAGAGGGCGAGCGGCGTGCGCGACGGCTGCGCTTCGTCGAGGGTGCGAGTGGGCAGGCGCGCGATGACTTCGACCCCGCCCAGCAGCTCGAGCTCGGCGGGCAGGTGATCGACTGCGCCCGCGGGACGCCGGAGCCACACGACGCCGCTAGCGGCGAAGTCGGCGACCTCGATCGCCATGGCCCGCAGCAGATCGGCGTCGCCGACGGCCAACCAGGTCCCGGCGCCACCGCCGTCGCCGGAGGGACGCGCCATGACCGGTTGCCCGCCGCTCACCACTGCTTGCAGCGCCGCGGCCTCGCCGTTCAGCTCCGCGGCCAGCTCGGCGGCCACGCGACCGGCGCCCGGGCCCTCGACCAGCAACTGGTCCGCGCGCAGGGTCGGCACGACCTGACCGACGAAGGCCTCGACGCTCGACGAGAGGGCCGCGAGCAACAGGCTCGCCGAGAGGCCCGCCAGCACCGCGGTCACCACAGGCGCGTTGCGCGCGCGGAAGCGGCCGGCGTCGCGTACGGCGAGGCGCCAAGCGGGCGTCAGGCGCGTGGCTCTGCGGCTCAGGGCCTCGAGCAGCCACGGACTCGCCGAGCCCAGGCCGAGCACCCCCAGGACGGATCCGGCCAGGATCGCGACAACGTTGATCGCGCCCTCGAGGCGCAGCCCGATGGCGAGCACGAGCACGCCCGAGACGACCAACGCCAGGCCGAGGGCCAGCCAACCCCGCGCGCGACCGGCCGGGGGGCGACGGCCGGAGAGGGCCGTGCGCACGGGCACGCGCAGGGCCGTCCAGATCGGGAGCAGCGCCGCCAGGCTCGCGGCCACCAGGCCGAGCGCCACGCCGCCCAGCAGGTGCGCGAGCGATACCTCGAAGGGACCGTTCAGGCGCTGGTTCCAGCCGTCGAGCAGTGGATGGGCGAGCCACGCCGCGGCGAGGCCCACGGCGACCCCTGCAGCCGAGCCGAGCAGGGCCAGCACCAACGGCGCGGCGAGCAGGCCCGGCCCGAGCAGTCGACCGGGGGCACCGCTGGCCGCCAACAGTCCGAGTTCGCGCTGACGCCGGCGCAGACCCACCGCGAAGGCAGCGGCCACCACGAGCGCCGCTTCGACGAAGCCGAGCCCGCCGACGACGAACAGCACGGCGGCCTCGAAGCCGTCGGCGGGATCGAGCTCCCCGCGCAGCTCGGGCCTTGCACCGAGTTCGGTCAGGCCGCGCACGGCGCGGTCGAGTTCGGCCGCGGGCGCGGCGGCCAGGAGCGTCCCCGCTCCGCCACGACCCGACTGCAGTGGGCGCAGGACGATGGGGTCGCCCAAGCGCTCCGGACTGACCACCAGACCACTGACTCGTCCCCGATGGCCGTCGATGTCCACGCTGTCGCCGGGGGCCACGCCCAGGGCCGTCGCCACGTTGGGCGACAGGGCCAGCTCGTCCGGCGCCGCGGGCGCACGCCCGGCGGTGATCCGCAGTAGCCCCGTCAACAGGCCCAGGTCACCGTCGTTCAGGTCGGCCTCGACAGCCAGGGCATCGACCTTCGCCCCGCGCTGGCCGGCGGCCAGCACGCCGTAGCCGAGCGTCGTGGTGCGCGCGCCAGGTCCCAGGCTCGCTCGCATCGCGGCCGCCTGTTCAGGCGAGCCGTACTCGACGCGCAGGTCGGCGCTCCCGAAGCGCGCGGCGCGCTGCTCCTCCAAGGTGGGCGACATGGTCCGCACCAGGGCGCCGGCCCCGGTCAGGGCCGCGACCGGCACGGCCACGAGCAGGATCACCAGCAGCGATCGACCGCGGTGGCGGCCCAGGTCGCGCAGCTCCACCCGCGCCAGGGCGCGCAGGGCTCGCAGGGCCTTCAACTGCCGACTCCGTCGAAGCGGGCTGCGGCGTCGGCGACGGCGGGCTCGAACCACAGGCCGTCGCGCAGGTGCAGCACCCGGTCGGCCCAGGCCGCGTGGGACGCGTCGTGGGTCACCAGGACCACCGAGCGCCCGTCGTCGCAGGCCCCGCGCAACAGGCGCATGACCCGTTCGCCGGTGACCGAGTCGAGGGCGCCGGTGGGCTCGTCAGCCAGCATCAACGTGCGCGGACCGACGATCGCGCGGGCGATGGCGACCCGCTGGCGCTCGCCGCCGGAGAGGTCGTCGGGGAAGCGGGCGGCGAGGTGGTCGATGCGCACCCGCTGCAGGGTCGCGAGGGCCTCGGCGCGCGCGTGCCGTTGGCGCACGCCGTCGAGCTCGAGCGGCAGGGCCACGTTCTCGAGGGCGGACAGGCCCGGCAGCAGGTTCAGGTCCTGGAACACGTAGCCGATGCTGCGCCGTCGCAGGGCGGCGAGGTCCCGAGCCGAGAGGCGCGCAAGGTCGTGACCGTGCACGCACACGCGGCCGCCGGTGGGATCGTCGAGGGCGCCGGCGAGGGCCAAGAGCGTCGACTTGCCCGACCCCGACGGCCCCATCACGGCGACGAACTCACCGCGCGCGACCGTCAGGTCGATCGGCCCCAGCGCACGGACCGCCTGCTCGCCGCTGCCATGGACGCGCTCGAGGGCCTCGAGCGCGAGCACGGGCTCGTCCGACGCGCTCATCGGTCGCGCTCCGCGATGCGCGCCTCGCACAGGTCGAGCCACTGGATCTGGGCCTGGGCGTCGAGCACCAACGCGTCGAGCAGGAGGGTCCAAGCCAGCTCCTGGTCGGGATCGGCCTTGGCCTTGAGCCGCGTCAGCCGCTGCAACCGCTCGAGGGTCGCGACGCGCTGGGAGTGCAGGATCGGCCCCAGGTCGATCGAGTCGGTGGCCGTGGCCAGGAGCACCTTCAGCACCAACTCGTCCCGCGGCGGCGGGTCGGCCAGGACCGGCGCGTCGAGCCAGTCGCGCAGGACCGTGCGGCCGGCGTCGGTGATGCGCCAGGTCTGCTTCTGGCCCTCGCCGCCCGCCGCGGGCTCGACCAGGCCGTCGCGCTCGAGCCGCGTGAGGGTGGTATAGACCTGGCCCACGTTCAGGGACCAGGTCCCGGCCGTGCGCTGCTCGAAGGCGGACTTGAGCCCGTAGCCGTGGGCGGGCTGCTCGGCCAACAGGGCCAGGAGGCTGTTGCGGATCGTCATGGGCTGCTCCGCGACGATTACCGCGTATGCATACCGAGTATTCCCGAAGGGAGTCGCCGGCGATCCGATGTGGTGGCCCAAGCCCCTGCGCCGCGGTGGTTTGTGAGCAGTCGGTGGCGCGGGACGTACGGTGGCGCGGGACGTACGGTGGCGGGACCCTTTGTCCCACCGGCGCGCAACACCGTCGGCTTTGCCGACGATGTTGCGCGCCGGTGGGACAAAGGGTCCCGCCACCGTACGTCCCGCGCCACCGTACGCCCCGCGCCACCGACGCCCCGCCACCGCAACCCCGCGCGCCATGCAGTCCCCCACCCTCGAGGTCTGGTCCGACATCGCCTGCCCCTGGTGCTACGTAGGCAAACGGCGGCTGGAAGCCGCCCTGGCCGGCCTCGACCAGCCACCTGAAGTCCAGTGGCGCGCCTTCGAGCTCGACCCCTCGGCCCCGCGACGGATCACTGCCGATCGGACCTACGCCGAGCGCTTGGCCCGCAAGTACGACACCTCCCTTCAAGAGGCCCAGGGCATGATCGATCGCATGGTCGACACCGCGGCCGCCGAGGGTCTGGCCTTCGACTTCGACGCGATCCAGCCGGGCAACACCTTCGACGCCCACCGCCTGGTGGCCCTCGCGCGTCTGAGCGACCTGGCCGGCGCGATGCAGGAGCGCCTGATGGCGGCCTACATGACCGAGGGCGTGGCCATCGGCGAGACCGCCGAGCTCGCGCGGCTGGCCGAGGAGGTCGGCCTCGAGCCCGAGCCCGTCGCGCAGCTCCTCGCCGGCGACGCCTTCGCCGAACAGGTCCGCGGGGACGAGGCCCGGGCGGTGTCGCTCGGTATCGGCTCGGTCCCGACTTTCGTGGTCGACGGGTCGAGGGGGCTCTCGGGCGCGCAACCCCCCGAACTGCTGCGACAGCTGTTGCGGAGCTGAGATTCGCGGGGGTCGAGCCGCGGACGGACTACGGAAGGCCCGGAGCGGCGCTCGATAGCGACGACTCGGCTCCATGTCCCGCACCTCTCCCTTTCCCCTGGAACCCGGCCCCACGTCGCCGCCGCCGATCGAGCGGATCGCCTGGGTCGAGGTTCCCGGTCGACCCTTGACCGCGGGGGCCGCGTCACTGTTGCGGCACCTGGGCGGGGACCCGGACTCCCTGGAGACCGAGGAGCTACGGCTCGACGACCTGTTGA
The DNA here is from genome assembly GCA_007751255.1 of Engelhardtia mirabilis. GTDB lineage: Bacteria > Planctomycetota > UBA1135 > UBA1135 > Engelhardtia > Engelhardtia mirabilis. The sequence goes on along the minus strand of CP036296.1, from coordinate 336,892 downwards.
CCCCCGCGGGCCGCCGACAGGTCGACGAGGCCCTGGCCCGGGGCGGCGACAGTTCCGAGTTCACCGTGCAGGTCGGTCAAGTGGACCTGACCCTGGAGTTGCGCGACTCGCGCTGGTTCGATCTCTCGGTGCACGTCGTGCCGGACGGCGACGGGCCGGCCACCTGCACCGCCACAGCGGTCGATCTGGGCGCGGCCCTCAATGCCGAGTACGCCCTGGCCCAGAAGACCGAGCGACTCGAGCTGGTGCTGGAGGGCACGCAGCTCGGAATGTGGGACTGGAACCCTCAGACCGGAGCCGTCCAGTTCAACGAGCGTTGGGCCCAGATGCTGGGGCACGATCTCTCGGAGATCCCCTTCAACCTCGGCTCGTGGCAGAGCCGTGTGCACCCGGACGATCTGGATGCCTGCTTCGCCGACATCCAGGCGCACATCGAGGAGCGCACCCCGGCGTACGAGAACGTCCACCGGATGCGGCACAAGGACGGATCGTGGGTCTACATCCTCGACCGCGGCAAGGTGGTGCGCCGCGATGGCGATGGCAACGCGGTGCGCTTCACCGGAACGCATACCGACATCACCGCGCAGAAGCGAGCCGAGCTCGAGGCCAAGGAGGCGACGCGGGCCAAGAGCATGTTCCTGGCCACGATGTCGCACGAGATCCGCACGCCGCTCAATGGCGTGCTGGGTCTGTTGCAGGTGCTCGAGGGCACCGAGCTCAGCACCGAGCAGCGCGAGTTGCTGTCGATGATCACCCACTCGGGCGAGCACCTGCTGGTGTTGATCAACGACATCCTCGACCTGACCAAGATCGAAGCCGGGGAGCTGGCACTCGACTGGCAGCCGACGGACGTCGGCCCGTTGATCGAGTCCACCGCGAGCCTGTTCACGGAGCTGGCGCGGAACAAGGGCGTCGACCTGGTGGCCGAGAGTTCAATCGACGACGGGCGCCGGTTCGTCACCGATCCCCACCGCCTGCGACAGATCTTGGTCAACCTCGTCTCCAACGCGGTCAAGTTCACGGACCAGGGCCGGGTCGAGCTCCGGGCTCGTTTGGGCGACGACGGGGAAGCGGCCCAGCTGGTCTTCACCGTCGTCGACAGCGGCAAGGGCATCCTCGACACCGCGGCCATCTGGGACGGCTTCCGCCAGGAGGATGCGACGATCTCGCGCACCCACGGCGGAACTGGCCTGGGGCTGACGATCAGTCGCCAGCTCGCGGTCCTGCTCGGTGGCACGATCGAGGTCAGCAGCGTCGTGGGCCGCGGCTCGACCTTCGAGCTGCGTCTGCCGGCCGAGGCCGCGGCGACCACCGGCCCGGAAGCCGCGTCGGTCGAGCCGGCGTTGGACGCGGCCATCGCCCACCTGCGTGTCCTCGTCGCGGAAGACAACCCCATCAACCAACGGGTGGCGAGCGGCATGCTGCGGCGCCTGGGCTTGACCGCGACCATGGTCGAGAACGGGCGCGAGGCCCTGCGCGCCTGTGTCGAGAGCCCCTTCGACCTGGTCCTGATGGACATCCACATGCCCGAGATGGACGGGCTCGAAGCCACGGTCGAGCTGACCGAACGCCTCGGCTGCCACTGCCCGCGGATCGTGGCCCTCTCGGCCGACGTGTCCGAGCAGGGCGCTGCCGACTGCCGCGCCGCCGGCATGAGCGGCTTCCTCGAGAAGCCCTTCCGCCTGGCCGACCTCGAGGCGGTCCTGCGTGAGGCGGCGGCCGCGCTGGACTGAGCCGGCTCCGCGCGGGTCGCGCCGGGTGCGACGCCAGGCCGTGCTAGACTCGGCACCGCTCGCCCAATCCAACTTCGAATCGCGCTCCCCTCGATGTCGAAACCCTCCCCCACCCGCCGCGACGTCCTGCGCGACGCGGGTCTCTCCTTGGCCGGTGCGGCGTTCCTCCCGAGCGTCCTGACCGGATCGAGGCCCAAGCTCGGCCGCTGGCGCATCGACGACGCCCTGCGGGTCGGGATCGTCGGACCCGGCCGTCGGGGCAGCAACCTGATGGCTCGCATGGGCTATCCGAGCGAGCTGGCCAACGCCACCGACCAGACCATCAGCGGGGTCGAGTTGGTCGCCGTCTGCGACACTTTCCTCGGCAACCTGCGCACCGCGAGCGACGCGGTCTCGAAGGTCCACGACCGCCCCACCGAGTATCGCGACTACCGCCTGATGCTCGAGCGCGAGGATCTCGACGCCGTGGTGGTCGCCACGCCCGACTTCTCCCACGCGCCGATCGCCCAGGCGGCGGTCGAGGCCGGCTGCGACGTGTACGTCGAGAAGTGCGCCGCGAACACGGCCGACCAGCTGCGCTCGCTCGAGGCGGCGGTCGCCAAGCACGGTCGCATCGTCCAGGTCGGCTACCAGCTGCGCGAGAACGAGCTCTACCGCCAGGCCAAGGCGATCGTCGAGCGGGGCTGGATCGGCGAGGTGCGCCTGGCGCGCATGGAAGTCCACCGCCACGGCTCCAACGGCGCGCTGCGGCATCCGCTCTTGGAGTACGGCCCGGCGCCCGAGCGCGCAGACGTGGAGTGGGAGCTGTTCCTGGCCGGCATCGCGCCGGAGCGCGAGTACGACGCCGAGCGCTACTTCGAGTGGCGCAAGTTCTGGGACTACGGCAACGGCGTCTGCGGCGACAACCAGTCGCACTCGGTCGACGCGATCGAGTTCGTGGTGGGTCTGGGCCTGCCCGCCAGCGCCACGGCCTCGGGCGGCGTCTACCACTGGGGCGGCGCGCGCGAGACGCCGGACGTGCTGTCCGCCAACGTCGAGTACCCCGACGCCGGGATCAGCGTCAACTACATGCAGACCGACTCCAACTCCTTCGGCGTGCCCGGGACCTGGCTCTACGGCAGCGAGGGAACGATGCACGTTTCGTGGGAGCTGGAGGTCTACCCGGACCGCTTCTCCGAGCGCTACGCCGACTCCTTGGAGGAGGGCAAGCTCGACCCGCGCAGGCCGATGATCCACCTGAAGGATCCGGCCGCGGCCAAGGCCATGGAGGGCAAGGCCAGCGAGCTGTGGCTGGCCGGTCGCGGGGCCGGCGGGACGACCCGCAGCGACGGCACCTTCGACACCACGCGCCTGCACCTCGAGAACTTCTTCACGAGCGTGCGCGAGCGCTCCACGCCGACGGCGCCGCTCGAGGTGGCGCGCACGTCGACCATCGCCGCGATCATGAGCGCCGAGTCCTACCGCACGGGCCGGCGCGTGACGCTCGAGGACGTCGGCTTCGCGCCCGAGCCGACCGGGGGCTGAGACCCCCCGTCAGCGGGCGCGCAGACGGGCGATCTCTCGCGCAGTCCGATCGGCCCGTGCCACGTCGGTGAGCGTGACGGCGAGGATCGATGGGCAGGCCGCGGGATCGGCCAGCCAGGCGGCGGCGGCCTCGGTGCCGAGCACGAGGAGCGCGGTCGAGGCCAGGTCGGCGTCGGTCGCGTTGGCGGCGCGCACGGCGACCTGCAGGGTGTCGTGGTCCACCGGCAGGCCGCTGCGCGGGTCGATCAGGTGGCTGACCAGGCGGCCGTCCACGAAGACCGGCTCGGAGAGCTGGCCGGAGATGCCCACCGCCTCGTCGCGCAGGCGCCAGATCTCGGGCCCCGCGCCGGGGTCCACCACGAGCGGCCAGCCGACGCCGCCGGGCTCGCCACCAAAGGCCAAGACCGAGCTGCCGCCGGCGCTGATCACCGCGTCCTCGACGCCCGCCGCGCGCAGCAGCGCGGCCATGCGGTCGACGGTGAAGCCCTTGGCCACCGCACCCAGGTCCAGGCGCACGCCGTCCACGGTGGTGACGAGGGCGTGCCCTTCCACTCGCAGCGCGTCGCAACCCACCCGCTCGAGGGTCGTGGCCAATTCCTCAGGCAAGGGTGCCGCGCCGCCGCCGTCGTAGTAGCCGTAGAGCTCGAGCAGCGCGCCGACCGTCGGGTCCACGGCGCCACCGCTCGCGTGGCACCAGGACTGCGCCTGCTCGACCAGGCGCGCCAGCTCGGGAGTCACCTCGAAGCGCCCGGCTACCCGAGCGGAGTCATTGAACCGCATCAGCCCCGATCCCTCGACCCAGCCACTGACGAGCGCCTCGAGGCGCTCGCCTTCGGCCAGGGCCGCGCTCGCCGCCGCGTCGAGGGCCGCCGCATCCGGCCCGGCGAGCCGCAACTCGAACCGCGTTCCGAACAGGTGGGCCGACCGGGTGTGCTCCCGCGGCGGCGGTTCGGTTGCCGAACCGCCGAGCTGGCAGGCGGCCAAGGGCAACAGGACCGACAGGGTCCGAATCGCGTCGATGCAGGTCACGGGTGTGGGGCGAGCGCTCGCTTCGCGGTCGCCCGTTCCGACACCCTAGCCGGTCGGTCACCGACGGCGGCGACCGCCGGATCCGTACACAGCTCGAACGTGCCCCGCACCCGCGGGGAGCGGCGAAGTCGTGCGGAAACCAGCCCCGCTCGCGCGACGGGCCTGCCATGGTGTGGGAGTCCACTCGACACCTTTGTCCACACCTTTCGCTTCGTCCGACACCTTCGCCCCATGGCACCGATGACCATCCGCACTCCGCTCGCCGCCGCCCTGCTCGCGACCCTCCCCGCCCTGGCCTCCGCCCAGTCGGGCTGCGGCGCTGGCCCGACCCTCGAGGCCCTGGGCCAGGGCACCCCCGGCTCCGCCGGCGTTCCGGCCCTGAAGGCGCAGGGGCTACCGGTGCTCGGTGGGCCCATCCTCCTCGAGGTGACGAGCGGCGCGCCGAACGCCTTCGGGGCGCTCTTCTTCAGCCCGGTCGCGGGCGCCCTCGCGCTCCCGGCCTTCGGCGCGACCGCCTATCCGGGGCAGCCGTCGTTGTTGGCCGCGTTCTTCCTCGACGGCCAAGGCGACTCGCCGCCGATCGCCCAGTTGGCCGCGGTGCCGCCCTCCTGGTGCGGACTGCAACTGGTCTTCCAGGCGGCCGTCGCCGACCCCGCGGCGCAGGGCGGCGTCGCGTTCACCCAGGCGCTCCGCGTCGTCTTCGGGAGCGCCGACGGCCCCCTCTTCCCCCTCGCGCAATACTCGGCGGGGGTGTCTCCGAAGGAGGTCGCCCTCGACGACCTGGACGGTGACGGCGTGCCCGACCTGGTCGTGTCCAACTACGGCTCGGGCGACGTGTCGGTGCTCTTGGGCGTGGGTGACGGGTCGTTCGGCGCGGCCCAGAACTTTCCGGCCGGGCTTGGACCCGATTCCCTGGCGCTCGCGGACCTGAACGGGGACGGCGCGCTCGACGTCGCCGTCACCAACGTGAGCACCGACACCGTCTCGGTCCTCCTCGGTGCGGGCGACGGGACGTTCGGTCCGCATCTCGGCTTCACGACCGGGAGCACGCCCTTCGACATGGCCGTCGGTGACCTGAACGGGGACGGCGCGCTCGACTTGGCCGTCGCCAACGGTCCGTCCGACGACGTGTCGGTGCTGCTGGGGCTCGGGGATGGCACGTTCGGTCCGGCGCAGAGCTTCCCGGCGGGCGGATTTCCACGCGCGCTGACGATCGACGACCTGAACGGCGACGGCCGGCTCGACCTCGTGGTCGCCAACGAGCTCTCGGGCGACGTCGCCCTCTTGTTGGGCGCGGGCGACGGGACCTTCGCTCCGGCGCTGTTCAGCGCGGCGGGCGATGGTCCCTATGCCATCGCGGCGGCGGACCTCGACGGGGATGGCGCGACGGACCTGGCCGTCGGGAACGCGAGTTCCGAAGACGTGTCGGTCCTGTTCGGCGCGGGGGACGGCACCTTCTCGCCGGCCCAGAACCTGCCGGCGGGTGGCGATCCCCGCGCGCTGGTGGTCGACGACCTGAACGGCGACGGGCTGCCGGACCTGGCGCTCGCGAACCGCGACGCGTCGAACGTGTCCGTCCTGCTGGGTGCGGGTGGCGGAGCGTTCGCTCCCGCGCAGGTCTCGGCGGTCCACCAATACCCCGGCGCGTTCGCCGTCGACGACCTGGACGGCGATGGGGTCCGCGATCTCGCCATCGCCAAATTCCACGGCTCTACTTCCGTCACGGTCCTGCTCGGCGCGGGCGGCGGCACCTTCACCGTGACGCCGCTCTTGGCGGCGGGCCCCAACCCCCGAGCGGTCGCGATCGACGACTTCGACGGGGACGGGGTCCGTGACCTCGCGGTCGCTAACGACGTCTCCAATAGCATCTACGTGCGCCTGGGAACGGGCGATGGGAGCTTCGGGCCATCGCAGGAATGGGTTGCGGGGTACAAGCCCAACTCGATCGCGACCGGTGACCTGAACGGGGACGGGATCCCGGACCTCGCCGTCACGACTGGCGGCCCCGCCGTCAGCTCGGCGTCGGTGCTGCTGGGCGCGGGCGACGGGACCTTCGCACCGAAGCTGGTCCTCGAGGGCGGCGGCGGGGCTCAGTCGGTCGCAATCGGTGACCTGAACGGGGACGGAGCGCCCGACTTGGCCATCGCGAACTACTCCTGGGGCGTCGTTTCGGTGCTCCTGGGAGTGGGTGACGGCACCTTCGGACCCCGGAAGGGCTACGGCGTGGGAGCCAAGCCCCGGTCCGTGGCGATCGGCGACCTGAACGGGGACGGCGCGCTCGATCTGGTGACGGCCAGCGCCCAACTCGGCAGCCTGTCGGTGCTCCTCGGGTGGGGCAACGGCTCCTTCAAGCAGGCGCTGACGATCGATACGGGCAAGTACCTTGTCGCGGTCGCAATCGACGACGTCGACGCAGACGGCGACCTGGACCTGGTCGCGTTGCAAGATTCTGGAGTGTCGATCTACCTGGGCGCGGGGGACGGGACCTTCGCTCTTGCGCAGACCCAGGCGGTGAACGAGAACCTCAAGGCATTGGCCGTCGACGACCTCGATGGGGATGGGGTGCCGGACCTGGCCATCATCTCGTACACCGGGGACGGGATCGCGGTGCTGCTTGGCGAGGGCGACGGCGGGTTCGCTCCGGCGGTGAAGTTCAGCTCCGCCCATGACTTGACCGGGATCGCGATCGACGACCTCGACGGGGATGGGACGCGCGACGTGGCGACCTCGGCGCGGGGCAACTCGACAGGCGCTGGCGTCGTCATCTACTTCAACCGGCTCCTGGAGTAGTCGCGCGCGGCTCGATCGGGCCGATCGGGCGCCGCGCCGGGACCGGTCCAGGTCGGCGCGGGCCCCCCGCCGGAGGCTCGGCACCCGACGCACAACACCTCAGAGCCCGACCGCAGCGGGGGCGACTCCCGATCCGGGGCCCACGCGGCGCGCCAGCGCGCACCGTGCGGGTGCCTGGCCATTGCGGGTTTCGCGGAGAATTCCCCCAACGGTCGGGCCCATGGGCGGAGTCGGTCCGTGGAGACCCCATGCACGCTGCCACCGACACGATTCCGATCGAGACCCTGCTCGCGGAGCAGGGCTGGATGCGCTCCCTGGCGCTCGCGCTCCTGCGCGACGCCCAGGTCGCCGACGACGTGGTTCAGGACGCGGTCCTCGCGGCCCTGCGCCGGCCGCCGGCCAGCGACCGCCCCCTGCGGCCCTGGCTGCGGGCGGTGGTTCGCAACGTGGCCTGGAAGCGCATCGAACGCGACCGCAACCGCGCGACGTCCGAGCGCGACCGAGCGGCTGCCCGGCCGGAGGCAGCGATGCCCTCGGCCGAGGAGCTCAGCGAGCGCCACGAGCTGCGGGCGTTGGTTTGCGAGCTGGTGCGTGAGTTGGACGAGCCCTACCGCTCGACGCTCCTGCTGCGCTTCTTCGAGGATCGCAGCCCGGCGCAGATCGCGGCCCACACCCAGACGCCGGCGGGCACCGTGCGCTGGCGCTTGAAGGTCGGGCTCGACCGCCTGCGCGAGCGACTCGACGCCCGCCACGGCGGCGAGCGCCTGGCCTGGGCACGCTGCCTCGCGCCGCTGCTCGCAACCGAGAGCTCCCTGGTCTCCACCACCACTTCCGCCTCGCTCCTGCAAACCGTGCTCACACTCAGCCCTGCCATGAAGCTCTTCGCCCTCGCCGTCCCGTTGGTCGCCCTCGCAATCCTGTGGCCCGAGTCCGAGCCGGGCGCGGTGCTCGGAGCCGTCGGTATGGTCAGCCGCGGCTCCGTCGAGGCCCCGGCGCCGTCGGGTCAAGAGGACGAAGTCGCGGGCGACGCAGAGACGTATCGGCGCGCAGCAGCGGCCCTGGCCACGGACTCCGACGAGCTCTTCTCCGAGGCACTCTTGGCCTATGCCCGTGAAGAGCTGACCGAGGCCTGGCGCGATGTTCGGGGCGAGGAGATCGACCCGGAACGGCTTGAAGCGCTCATCGAGCACTTCAAGGGAGTCGTACTCGTGGCGCCCGGCCACATCGGCCGCGGTCGAGCGGAGGACCAGGACCGCATCGATCGGCTCGCCGAGTCGGGCGAGGTACTCTCGCTCTTGGCCCTGATGGACCTGGGCATGACCGGCGCTCAGTTGGACCTGGTATCGGACGCGACGGCTTTCGCCCAGCTCTTCGAGCCGCTGGCGCAGGGTCCGAACGTAAGCGTGCTCGACGACATCAGGCATCCCGACCGCCTGCTCTCCGACGGAGCCACCCTGATGCTGCCCGCGGGCGTCTTCCAACTCCAGGCACTCATGCGAGAGCTCGAACCCTTCCCCCGCGACGTGACAATTCGAGGTGCTGGCATGGGCGCAACCTTGCTGATCGCGGGAAGTCTCAGCACCAAGGCCCCTCTGTCGAACCTCGCGTTCAGGGACCTGACCGTCTTCACCGACAACGCCTACTTGCTGGCCCTACGCAGCGAGCCGGCCTCGGTCTACTTCGACCACGTGCGAGCGATCGGCTTCGACATGGGTGCGGGCGCCTCCTGCCTGTTCGGGACCGAGGAGCTGGCCGTCTATGCCCGCGACAGCGTCTTCGAGGGTGGCTATGGGCGCCATCCCCGCTACGGAACGCTGTTCAGCATCGGAACAGGCGGAATCGTCGCGCGCTTCGAGCGCTGCGAGTTCGACCTAGTCGACTCCAACCTCTCGACCCTCTCATTCCCGGCCACGGTGGTCTTCGATCAATGCCGGATGACGAACATGCTCGACGACCCATTGGGCAGCGACCGCCCGGACGATGGCATCGCCTTCATCAGGACCTCGGTCGAGCGCTTCCCGTGGAGTGACGCCGAGGGCAACCCGGTCGAGTCGCCCCACAAGGACCTGAACGACCTGTTCCCGGACTGGCAGAAGCGGATCGCGTACTGAGGCCGAACGGGAAGATCAGGTGATCGGTCCAGTCGGCAGCCTTGCGTTCTGTCCCGCGCGGCGGAGCTCGCTCCGCCGCGCGGGAGCGAGGGGCGCGAACCCCACGGAACGTGAGGGCAGAGACTGCTGACCGGAAGCGACGGGCAAATCCCGAGACCGGCTGAACGGCCTCGGTTGTCAGGGGTCGACAGCGCTCGAGATCCGACGCTCGATCCACTCCAAGACGAACGTCAGCACCTCGTCCCGCTCGGGCTCGTGGTGCAACTCATGGAAGAGACCGCCCCAGAGCTTGAAGTCGCAGCCAGCGGTGGTGGCGAAGGACTGCGATGCGGCGGCGCTGGTCAGCACGTCGGCTGATCCGTGCATCAGCAGGAGCGGGACCTCGATCGCCGCTGCGCCGCGCAGCAGCTCCTTGCCTCGACGCAAGGTCTCGAGTCCCAGGCCGACGCTGATCCGACCGTGATTCAGGCGATCGGTCCGATAGGCGGCGACGATCGCAGGATCGCGAGAGAGCCCCTCGAGATCGAGCCCGTTGCTCACGGTCAACCACGGCGCAACGCTCGCGGCCAGCCGACCGAACCACAGGCGCGCCTCGGGAACCGCGGTCGCTGGCTCCAGACCCGGTGAGGCTGCGATCATGCCGACGAGCTCCGGCCGACGATCCCGGGCGAAGCCGAGGGCGATGGCACCACCGAGGCTGTGGCCGTAGACGAACGTGGGGCAGGGTCCTCGACGCGCGACGGCGATGCCGTCCAGCTCTTCGATCGCGTCATAGGTCGCTTCGAAGGACGTGTGACCGCGCCGACCGGCGCTGAGCCCGTGTCCTTCGAGGTCGAACGACACGACCTCCAAGCTGCGCCCGGTGAAGCGCTCGATCAGGCCCCCGTAGCGGCCGGAGTGCTCCCCCAGCCCATGCACCAGCAGCACGCGACCCTCAGGGCGCCCTTCAGGTGACCTGATGCGACAGTGAAATCGCCTGGCGCCCTGGAAGATCTCGAACTCCGCGGCGGAATCCGCCGCCGATTGGTGCGGGTCGCTCATGGCGCGACTGGAGTAATCGATGACGACGGCGACATGTAGACCCAACCCTCTTCGAAGGACGTGCAATCCACCGGAAGCTGACACGAGGCCGAGCACTTGACCCGCCTCTCGACACACGCGACCCACTCGCCTGGCATCCGCGCATCGCCTCGACCAAGACCGCTGTATCTGCGCTCGATGTCCTCTTCGCGGTAGAGATCCAGACGCCCGGAAGTCGCGGGGAACATCCGGCTGCCGATCAAGAGCGAAGAGTTGAGCAGCAGAATCGTCGCGACGTATTGCGAGACGCCCTCCCTCTTCAAGCGGTTGGAGGCGAGTCTACAGGTCGATCCTGACTTGATTCTCGATGGGGAAGGTCTTCCGACTGACGGTAACCGTCAGCGGGAGCCGTCAGCGGGAGCCGTCAACGCGGCGCGTCGAGCTCGCTCAGGATCGCGTCGAAGGCGTCCGTCTCCTCGCGCGGGATCATCGCGTAGACGCGCGCGGAGTCCTTGGCGCCGACGATCCAGTTCTCGCCCCAGCCCTGCATCCCGCGTGCGCGGACCAGGGCCTGGCGCGCGTCCGCCTGCTGGAAGTCGTAGACGCTGCCCCGGTGCTGGCGACTCATCACCTGCTGGTCGAAGGACACCGCCAGGAAGCGCGCCAGCTCGACCTCGTCAGGGGTGCCCACGACCTTCCAGGTCCGCTCGTCGAGCACCTCGATCCGAACCTGGGTGTCCCCCAGGAAGACCCGCACGGAGTTGGCCAGGTGCCGGGCGTCGTAGTTCGGGAAGTCGAGGTGCTCGAAGGTGTACTCCCAGTGCACCGTCCAATCACCGCGCGAGTCCGCGGACCCGCCGCCCTGAGGCGCGTCGCCGGCACCGGAACTCTCGGCAGGGCCCTGGCAGGCGAGGGGCAGGCAGAGGGCGGGCACGAGGAGGGCGAGGCGAGTTGCGTAGTTCATGGTTCGGGGGTTCTCGGGGGCAGGTGGACCACTCTTCAACGGCGGGGTGGGACGACCCATGCGTCGAACTTCTTCCCGGCCAAGCGGCCGCGGGGCGTCAGAAGCTCCAGGACAGGCCGACGGCGAGCAGCAGGTCGTCCTTCTTGGGCACCTGCCCGTCCGAGTCCGGCGCGGGCTGGCCCACGCGGTTCCACTGCAGGCGCAGGTCCAGGTCGAAGTCCCACCACAGGTCGACCGAGAGCTCGGCCGATGCCAACTGGTTCGTGTCCTGCACGTCCTCCAGGCCGATCTCGGCCGAGTAGGCGAAGTCCACGTCGACCGTGGAGCTGGCTCTCCAGGACAGGGTCGTGCCGAGGATGCCCGTGGCGCTCTCGTCCTGGGCGCTGGAGCCCGTCTCGACCGAGGCGTAGCGGGTGACCCGATAGCCGAGGGCGGCGGAGAGGTCCCACTCCACGGTCGACCGATCGACGACCGCGTAGCCCAGGCCCGTGTAGGGCGAGGCGCGCAGCTCGATGTTCTGGAACTCGTCGCGGTACAGCTCGAACCCCAGCGGCGTCAGGAACAGTCGCGAGTTCAGGAACCAGTCGTAGCGCGAGCGCAGGCGTTGGTTGTCGGAGTTGCTCTCTCCGTCGAGCTCGGAGTAGGCGCTGTCCCAGTCGATCGTCAGCCGGCTGCGCGCGGTGCGGCGCAGGAGCGAGAGGCCGGTGGTCAAGTCGAGCTGATCGGTGTTGCCGCGCCGCACGGTGGAGCCCAGGGTGAGCTTGCCCGACCAGAAGTTCGACTCGCGCGGCTCGCCGGGGACGATGCGGACCACGGCCTCGCGGGGCAGGTCGCGCAGGCGCTCGCCCTGCTCGACGAGCAGGCGTCCATCGAGCAACTGCACCCGCCCGATGAGCTGCTCGCGCCCCTCCAGCAGCAGGGTGAACTCCCGCGCCGTGCGCAGCTCGACCACGTCCGCCCAGTCGATCTCCAGGTCGTCGAGCTCCGCGCTGTCGAACTGCACGGTGCCGCGGTCGAGGACGATCAGCTCGCCCTTGAGCCACTCGCCGGAGACCAGGCGCAACCAGTCGGAGCCGTCGCTGGTCACGACCGTCGCAGTGACCGGCGGCGCTTGGCCCTGGTCCGGCCCCGCTCCCTGGGCAGCCGTCGCCAGGGCCGGCGCGATGAGGGCGAGAGCGATCGAACGGGCTGGGGTCGGGACGGCGGACATCGAGAGCGGGGGCGCTGCGGCGATCGGGGGCGCGCAAGGATAGCGCGCCGATCTGCCCTGCCGAGGCTCCCGCGCGAGCGATCCGGCCATGCGGCTCGCGCCGCCGCGCCGTGGGTCCGTCCGACCCCGACCGCCGACAGGAGCCGGCGATCGGGGCCTTGACCTTCAGCTCAGAAGGCGGCGTCGAGGTGAGTCACGTACTCACCCGAGCCGAGCACGAGCTGGCCGCCGACGGTGAGCACCAGGGGCTGCTCGTAGAGGCCGATCACCTCGATGCCCGGGCCGAAGCTCGAGAGGGTGAAGGGCACCACCAGTTGCCCGCTCGCGGGGGTCGCGCCGAAGCCCGCGAGCTGGAACAGGGGCGATCCCACCAGCAGGGAGCCGCCGAGGCTCGGCAGGTAGAGGCCGGCCGGCGCCGGCGAGATCAGGAGCAGCACCAGATCGCCGGGCTGACCGTCGAAGGTGACCGTCGCCGACTGACCTTCGCGCACCGGGTTGGGGCTCACTTCGATCGTGTGCGAGATGCCGGCCAGGTCGGTCCGCTGCACGAGGGTCAGGTCCTCGCTCGCGCCCGCTTGCCCGTCGGCGCAGTTCGTCGCGCCGGACGCTCCACCCGCGCCCCCGGCGCCACCGGCGAGGGTGACCGCTCGGCGCACGACCGTCGAGGCGTTCGCGACCAATGCCGTCCCACCATCGCCGCCGGCAGTGCAGTTGGTCAGGAAGAACCCGGCATCCGCGCCGATTCCGCCGTTGCCTCCGAGCACCACAGCGCCATCCAAGAGCACGAAGCTGCCGACAGCGACCAGACCCTGGCCGCCCTGACCACCGCTGATGTTGTCGGCGGAGAAGGCGGACTGGTTCCAGCCGCCGCCGGCCTGCACGCTGCCGCCGTAGACCTGCACGGAGGAGTTCTCGACCACCAGGCCTGCGCCGCCGGTGCTCACGGTCGGGATCGCGCCGACGTTGCCGACGAAGGTGCAGTCGACGAGCGACACCTGGTCGGACCCGGACACGGAGCCGCCGTCCGCGACAGCCGTGAGGAACGGCGAGACCGGCGTGTCGCCGCTGAAGTCGCAGTCTTCGACCCAGACGCTGCCGGTGCAGTTCTCGATGGTCAGCCCCTCGCTGGGCACGAAGGCTCCGGCGCCAGCGGATGCGGACAGGCCCCGAAGCACGGCGCGCTGGCCGGCGGCGAGGTTGCGAACCGTGATCGCGCCCGTGGGAACAGTCAGGCCGGTGTCGGCCACGATCGCAAGGCCCTTGCCGTCGACGACGAAGTCCATGCCCTCGCTGCCGCGCACGAGGATCGTGTCGCCGTCAGCAGCGGCGGCGATGGCCTGGGGGATCTGGACGAAGTCGCCTCCGCCGCCGGGATCGACGACCCAGACCTTGGCCTGGACGAGGGGGGCAGTGGCAATCAGGAACGAGGTGAGGAGAACCATGGGAGGGTTGGTCTGAGACCTGGCTGGAGGAGGACGCCGATCCGATGTGTGCGCAGGGCGGCGACGGAAGCGCCGAAGAGAATGTGCCGCGCAGTCCGTGTTTCCTGGTGGAGCAATCGAGAACTTGCGAGCTCCCTACCGGTCGAGTGACGACTCGACAGGCCACGACGGACTCCATGACGCGGCTCGACACCCATGAGCGACCGCACCAGGAAGTCCCGGCAACGCCGCTCGACGGTCGACAGTACCTCCACGTCGTGACCGGCGCCGGGCACGAACGAGAGGTCGAAGTCCCTGTCGACCTCGATCAGGGCGCGAACCGTCGCTGGGACCTCGTTCCGCATGCCTCGACCGTCAGCGACGAGGTCCGGCCGACCGCGCGGACACGCCCCGCCGCGGTCGCCATGGCGAGCACGCTACGGCCGGCGCGGGGCGCGCCGTCGACGAGCGGACCTGCGGCCGACTGGCCGGCGTCTTGCGGGCTCGAGATCCTGCCCCGGGGGCGTGGTCGGTGGCATGGCACCAGTGCCGCGGGCCCAGCGCCCCGGTACGCGAGTCTCTCCCGCCGCCCGAGCGCCACAGCTCGTCGGTCCGCCGTAGGCTTGCCCCTAGCTCTCCGACCCCGGGGATGCCAACCGCCGACTCCGCCGCGCGGCCCACGATTGGACGGTCTGACATGCTGCTCACCCTTGTGACCCTCGCCCTCGCTCAGCAGAGCTGGACCATCGACGACGATGGCCCGGCGGACTTCGCCGATCTGCCGGCAGCCGTCGCCGCCGCGAGCGACGGAGACATCCTGCAGCTCATGCCCGGGAGCTACACGGGCACGACGATCACCAAGAACCTGAAGCTCCTCGGCTACCCGCCCTCCTCCTTCGAGATTCCGAAGATCGGTGCACCGGGACTGATCGTCGACGGCAGCGGTGGCGGTGCGACGACCTTCACCCTGACCGATCTGCGGGTCGACGACTTGGTGCTGCGTAACCTGACTGCCCGAACTCGGGTGGACACGGCCACCGTCGCCGGACTTCAGGTCGAGAGCTGCACGGACGTCGTCGTCACGCGGTCCTACGTCAGCGACGGAGCCCTGCCCTCGGCATCGATCGAAGTGACCGACTCCGCGGTCCGCTTGACGACCTGCAACATCACAGGTGGAACGGAGGCCTCGACCCTGGACGGCAAGGCCGGTCTGGCCCTCTGGGGCGATTCCGACGTGCGGCTCGCGGGCTGTGTGCTCACCGGGGGCAACGTCGGCGATGCCGTCTTCTCCAGCCTGATTCCCGGCCCGGCGATTCAGGTCGTCGACGGTGCGGCGAGCGTGACGGTTCACGGGTCCTCCTATCACCCCATCGACGGGGGCCACGATCCGTTCTCGTCGCTCGACTCGGTCCTCACCCAAGCCCCATCGGTGGAGATCCTCGGTGGAACCCTGGACCTCTCGTGGAGCGCGGTGGACTTCCCGGACGCGCCGGTGCCCGCGGTGAGTCCGGCAGAGCCCTACCTGGAGGTCGGCCCAGTCGGGGCGCCGCTGTTCGGTCCTGATCCGACTCGCGACCTGAGGGTCTTCGGCGCGCCCGGCGACGTCGCCGCCGTCGCTATCGCAGTGGGCTCCAGCACGAGTCTCCCGACGGGCTTCTCGGGTGAGAGCCTGCGGGTGAACCTCGACCAGCTCGTCGTGCTCGAGCTCCTCGCCCTGCAGGGGCAGGACGTCCCGGCCTTCGTGACCGTGGCCCAGCCCACCGGCCCCAGCCTCTCCGGGATCGAGCTCGATGTCCAAGCACTGGTCGCGCTCTCGGGCGGCACATCCTTCGTCACGAACGCCTCGCAGATCGTGTTGAAGTAGATCGATTCGCCGGTGTCGCCGACATCGCGGAGCGAATCGGCAGGAGAGTGTGCGACACCAGATCTGCCAACCACGGGTCCAGCCCGACCTACGACCACCCCCATTTCACATGCTGCTCGCCCTCGCATCCCTCGCCCTCGCTCCTCAGATCTGGACCATCGACGACGACGGTCCCGCGGACTTCGCCGACCTCCCGGCCGCCGTCGCAGCGGCGAGCGACGGGGACATCCTGCAACTCATGCCCGGCGACTACACGGGTACGACGATCACCAAGGACCTGAAGCTGTTCGGCTACGTGGTCGGTTTCTTCGAGAGCGTGAAGATCGTCCATCCGGGTCTGGTCGTCGATGGCAGCGGGGGCGGGCCGACGACCATCACCCTGCTCGACCTCCAGGTCGAACACCTCGTGCTGCGCAACCTACCCGGGCGCGTACGGCTGGACGCGACGAGCTGCTACAACGTCGAGATCGAGGGCTGCGCGGACGTCGTGCTCACACGCGCCGGCTTCGGGGCTTTCTCATCGTCGTTGGCCGCGCTCACCGTGACCGACTCCAAGGTCAGCTTGGTGAGCAGCGGGATCGCCGGTGGCATCGCGCCCGAAACCAAGAACGGCACGGCCGGCCTGGCCCTGTCGGGCGAGTCGGAGGTCAGTGCCGTGGGTACCCGGATCATCGGGGGGAACGCCGGCGACCTCTTCTTCGGATCCGGTACTCCGGGCCCTGCGATCCGCGTCCTCGACGGGGCGGCGAGCTTGACGGTTCGTGGCTCGTCGAACCACGAGATCGCCGGAGGTTACGATCCCTCCTCGCCGCTCGCCCCGGCGCTGACTCAGGTGCCGTCGGTGCAGGTCCTCGGCGGAACCCTCGACCTCACGTGGAGCGGAGTCGACTTCTCGGACGCGCCGACCCCCCCGTTGACGACCGCCGAGCCCTACCTGCAGGTCGGCCCCACCATCCCCGCCAGCCCGCTCAATCCGTATCTGGACCGCGAGCTGACCGTGTTCGGTGCACCGGGCGACGTCGCCGTCGTCGCGGTCGCGGCCGGGTCCAGCACCAGCCTCCCGACGAGCTACCTGGGTGAGAACCTGCGTGTGGACCTCGGCCAGCTACTCCTGCTGGAGCTGCTCGTCCTGCAGGGGCAGAACGTCCCCGCCACCGCGATCGTGACGCCGCCAACCGGACCCTCCGTCGTCGGCATCGAGGTCGACGTGCAGGCCCTGGTGGCCCTCGCGGGCGGCGGCTCGTTCGTCACGAACTCCGCGCAGATCCTGTTGAAGTGAGCGGACGCGCGGCCCGCTGCGGCACGACGTCGGCTCTCGTGTTCGTCACTTCGCGGGCCCGGTCAGCCGCACGGACGTGACCGGTCGGTCGGCCGAGATGTCGAAGGAGACGGAGCCCGTTCCCTCGGCGATGGGGAGCTCGCCGTCGAGCACGAGAAGGCGCGCGTCGGGTGGCGACCCGAACCAACGGACCGTGCACGGGCCGAGCGGCAGTCCGTCGACGCAGGTGCTGGCGCCGGACCAGGAGCAGTGGGTCAGTCCCTGGGCCGTCTCGAGCTCGAGCACGGGGGTGCCCGCGAGGACGAAGTCGGGTCCGAGCTCGATCTCGAGGGTGCCGAGGACTCCCGGGTCAAAGCGGACCAGCGCGGCCGGGCCCGGCCTGACTCGAATCTCGCGCGGGCCCGTCGGCGGGATCTCGATGCCGCGCGCCGAGAGCAAGGCGGCCCGGTAGCGGCCGGCGGGGACCCGCTGGACGAGCTGGTCGTCGTCCAGCGCCGTCAGCTCGTAGAGCAGATCGGACGCGCCGCCCAGCCCCTCGAGCGTGAACGCCCAGTCGTCGGAGCAGGCGGCCCGCCCAGCCACGATCGACCGCGCGCCAGCGAGCTGCACACGAACCGAACCCTGCTCTTGTGTTGCGCCCTTCGTCGGCAGGACCACGTCGAGCAGCTCCCAACCCACCTGGGCGAACGGCGCGAGGCGCAGGGAGGACTCGACGCGCTCCGTTCCCGGCAGCTCGAGCTCCAGGGCGACCTCGGCGGCGAAGTCGGCGCGGAGTTCCTCGAACTCCAACACGATCGGCCAGCCGCCGGTCCCGGTCGGATCGACCTCGAGCGGATCGATCCCCGCCAGGGGCAGGAGCGGGTGGTTCGACGCGACCATTCCCCGCGCGCCGCGGCGGATGGCGACTTGGCATCCACCCTTCACCTGCAGCCCGCCGCGGAGCGCGAGTGCAGCACCCTCGTCCGTCGTCGCCGACACCATCGCCGCCGCAAGGGGTCGGAGGACGAGCTCGACGGGGACTCCCGGTCGTGCCGGCTCCGCCAACGGGCCGCTGAGGGAACCCCGGATCACCCCGTGAACCCACCACCGCGAGTGCCCGTCGACCGCGCCGAAGCGGAAGCGCCCGTCGGGGTCGGTCGTGGTCCGACGCGGGTTGCCCCAGCCGTCGGCCTCCTGGGCGAGGATCGCCGCCGTCGTGGGCGCCGGCGCGTTCGACTGGTAGCCGACGACTTCGGCCCCGCCGACCGGCGAGCCCCGCAGGTCGACGACCCTGCCCGAGAGCTCGGACGCCGCACGAAGCTGCACCAAGGTCTCGTCCGCGATCTCCTCACCCGCGAGGATGCGTGTCCAACCGACGAGTGAGTCCGTCCCCGCGAAGACTTCGACGCCGCCAGTCAGCGCCTCGCGGGTGGTGAGAGCGATGCCGTCGGCGTCGGTCCGGCCCAACTCGACCTCGGTCATGAAACCTGTGGCCGAGAGACCCACGACACCGACCTCCGCCACGGACGGCGATCCGTCGGGGCCCACGACGCGAATGACGACCACCGACGAGGGCGAGGCCGCTTGCGCCGCAGGGGGCAGATCGAGCGTGGAGACGTCTCCTCCAGCGCGCTCGCGAACGACCTCGGTCGCCAAGGACCTTGGCCCCTGCGCCTCTGCGGACGCCTCGACGGCTGGAGACGCGCCCGTCGCTGCGCGTCGATCGTCGGCCCCTCGGCCGCTTCGAGCGACCGAGTAGAGGAGTGCGCCCAGGGCGACCAAGGCCAGGGTGAGTAGCGTTCCCTTCATCCGTGCTCTCTCGTCGTCGGCAAGGGCCCGGTCAGTCCTGGCGGCCCTCGATCGCCGCGATCAGGATCGCCAGGGCCAGCACGAGGCGGCGGTCGATGGTCGACGAGGACGGGATCGCGACCTCGAGCTTGTAGACGAACGGGTTGAAGCGCTGGGTCAACTGGACGGCGCCGGGGCCCTCGCCGAGGGTGAAGCGTTGGGGCACCAGGTTGACCAGCAACCGCCGCAAGAGGGCCATGCCCAGGGAGTCCTCTTGCAACCGCGCGACCAGCCCTCCCTCGGCGTCGAGCAGCTCCCAGGAGTCCCGCACGATCGACGACAACCCCCGGCGCCGCGCCGCGCCGACCACCCTGCCGTCGCGCTCGTCGACCACGTCGTAACAGGCGGCGAAGTCGATCACCTGCCGCGCCCTGATCCGCAGCAACGGCTCGGACTGGGCCTCGCCTGCGAAGACACGGATGTCCTCCTTCAGCCGGAAAGCCCTCTGTTCGGAGTAGGCGACCACGTCGCCGCGAACGTCGAGCACGTAGAAGCCAGCGCCGAAGAGCTTGAGCAGCTTGCGGCGGATCGTGTAGCGGTCGTGGGCGAAGGGGTCGGTGGGCATGGCGGGAACTAGCCTGTGTCGAGGGGCGTCGCGACCTACGCGCACGCGTAGACCTCGACCATTCGACCGTGGCACGGGTCGGGGCCCCCCCGGGATGGGCTGATTCCGGCGCGGCTCCGGCAGGTCATCCTGACGATGCCGGACGGCCCTGGGCCTAGCCAGGGCCAATCCATCCATGAAAATCCCTCACGGCATGAAGTATTTTCATGGTAGACACGGCCGCGATGCAGATCCCCCGCTCCCGGGCTCGAGGCTCGGTCGAAGAGGCGCTGAGACGGAGTCCGGTCACCGTACTCACCGGCCCCAGGCAGTCCGGAAAGACGACTCTAGCCCGGGAGTTCGCCGATCCCGATTCCGTCAACTACTTCGACCTCGAGGACCCGGTCTCCTTGGCACGACTTGACGAGCCCATGACCGCGCTGCGGCCGCTCGAGGGCCTGGTGGTCATCGACGAGGTCCAGCGCCGTCCGGACCTCTTCCCCGCCCTGCGGGTGCTGGCGGATCGCCGCGGATCCGAGGCACGCTTTCTGATCCTCGGCAGCGCGTCGGGCGCGCTCTTGCGCCAGAGCTCGGAGAGCCTCGCCGGTCGTGCGGAGCATGTAGAGCTTGGCGGCTTCGACCTGAATGAGGTGGGCCCGAAGAGTCAGCGGCCGCTCTGGTTACGCGGCGGATTCCCGCGTTCTTTCCTCGCGGCGACTGAGGAGGATAGCGCCCAGTGGCGGCGCCAGTTCGTGCGGACGCTCCTGGAGCGCGACCTCCCGGACTGGGGTGTACGTGTGCCGTCGACCGCCCTGCGTCGCTTCTGGACCATGGTCGCGCACTACCACGGCCAGACCTGGAATGCCGCCGAACCCGCGCGTGCGCTGGGCGTGAGCGAGGCCACGTGCAGGCGCTACCTCGACCTGCTGACCGACGCGCTCGTGGTCCGACAGCTCCAGCCGTGGCATGCCAACTTGAAGAAGCGCCAGGTCAAGTCGCCGAAGGTCTACGTCCGTGACAGCGGACTACTCCACACCCTCTTGGGGCTCGATTCGGAGATGGCACTGCTCGAACACCCGAAGCTGGGCGCGTCTTGGGAGGGCTTCGCGATCGAGCAGATCCTGGCCCGAGTGCCGCATGACGACGCGTGGTTCTGGGCGACACACCAGGGTGCGGAGATCGACCTCGTTCTGCGACGCGGGTCGCGACTTCTCGGGGTCGAGTGCAAGCGCGCCGACGCGCCGACGATGACCAAGTCCATTCGGATCGCGATCGCCGACCTCGCGCTCGAGCGGGTTGCGGTCGTCTACCCCGGTCGCAAGCGCTACCCGATCGATGATCGCGTGGATGTCGTCCCGCTCGAGACGCTGGCGGCGGACGAGCCTCTGTTCCCGGACGCCGCTTCCTAGTGTCCCGTACGCCGCGGGGCCGACCGAGGCCCAACCGATTCGGAACCGGCGGGCTTTGTCGTGCGACTGGCTCTCGCCGCGTCAGACCCGCGCGCCCGCCGGCTCGACGCTCACCGGGCAGACCTTCAGCTCGGCCGTGTCGGTGATCGGGTCGTAGCCGGCGCCGGTCAGGTCGTTGACGCGCACGTCGCCGAAGCTGAAGGAGCAGAAGACCGTTCCGCGCGGGGACTGGTCGGTGGCCTTGACCTTGATCAGGACCTCGCCGCGGGGGCTCTTCATCAGGGCCACGCCGCCGTCGACCAGGCTCAGGCGCTGGACGTCGTCGGGGTGGACTTCGAGCAGCTCCTCGGGCACCAGCCAGTCCGGTCCCTTGGCGCGGCCGGTCATGGTGCGCGTGTGGTAGTGCGCGAGGCGGCGGCCGGTGGTGAGCCAGATCGGGTAGTCGTCGCTGACCGTCTCGGCCGGGTCGCGGTAGCCGGGCGTGACGAACAGGCCGCGGCCGCGGGGGAACTCGCCCAGGTGCAGGATCGGCGTGCCGGGGTGCTCGCGGTCGGGCACCGGCCAGTGGTACTCGCCCTTGTCGATGCGGTCCCAGTCGAGGCCGGCATAGGTCGTGGAGAGCTGGCACAGCTCGTTGAACACGTCCTTGGCCGACTGGTAGGGGAAGCCGTCGCCCAGGCCCATGGCCCGCGCGATGCCGGCGATGATCTCCCAGTCGGGCTTGGCCGAGCCGGGGGGCTCGACCGCCTTGCGCACGCGCTGGACGCGGCGCTCGGTGTTGGTGAAGACGCCGTCGACCTCGCCCCAGCCGGCGGCGGGGAAGACCACGTCGGCGCGCTCGGCCGTCTCGGTCAGGAACATGTCGATCACGACCAGGTGCTCGAGGGCGTCGAGGGCGTGCTCGCAGTGGGCGCGGTCGGGGTCGGAGACCACCGTGTTCTCGCCGCAGATCAGCATGGCGAAGATCGACTCGCCGCACTGCTCCAGGGCGCGCACCTTGGTGATGCCCAGCTCGAGGTCGACCTCGCGGCCCCAGGCCTGGGCGAACTTCGCTTGGTTGGCCGGGTTGGTGACCGGCTGGAAGCCCGGGTAGTTGTTGGGCAGGGCCCCCGCGTCGCCGGCGCCCTGGATGTTGTTCTGGCCGCGCATCGGGTTGATGCCCGTGCCCTCGCGCCCGATGTTCCCGGTCAAGAGCACCAGGTTCGAGAGGCTCTGGACGTTGTCCACGCCGCAGATGTGCTCGGTGATGCCGAGGGTGTAGTAGATCGCGCCGCGCTCGGCCCCCGCGTAGAGGTGCGCCGCGCGCTCGATGTCGGCGGCGGGCACGCCGCAGATGCCCTCGGCCCACTCGGGCGTCATCGTCTCGAGGTGCTTGACCAACGCGTCGTAGCCCTCGGTGCGCTCGGCGATGAAGGCCTCGTCGGTCAGGCCGTCGCGCACGATCACGTGAGCCATGGCGCCGAGGAGCGCCACGTCGGATCCGACCCGCAGGGGCAGGTGCAGGTCCGCCATGCGCGCCAGGGGGATCTTGCGCGGGTCGGCGCAGATCAGCGTGGCGCCGTTGCGGATCGCCGTCTTCAGACGCGTCGCCGCCACGGGATGCGTCTCCGTCATGTTCGTACCGATGCAGAAGATGACGTCGGGCTTCTCCATGTCGACGAGCGGGTTGCTCATCGCACCACGACCGAGGGTGGCAGCCAGACCGGCTACCGTGGGAGCGTGTCAGGCACGGCTACAGTTATCCACGTAGTTGGTGCCGAAGCCGTAGCGCACGAACTTCTGAACGCTGTAAGCCGATTCGTGGGGCGCGCGGCCCGAGGCCACGGCGTAGACCGCGTGGCGGCCGTGCTTCTCGACGACGCTCTTGAAGCCCTTGGCGGCGCGCTCCCAGGCCTCTTCCCAGGAGGCCGGGACGAGCTTGCCGTCCTTGCGGACCAGGGGCTGGGTCAGGCGCTCGTCGGAGTCGACCCAGTCCCAGCCGAACTGCCCCTTGACGCACAGGGCGCCCAGGTTCGCGGGGCCGTCCATGGCCGGCTGCACGCCGACGATCTTCTCGTTCTTGGTCAGGATGTCGACGCTGCAACCGACGCCGCAGTAGGGGCAGATCGAGCGCGTCTTCTCAAACTCGCCGGGCTGGTCCTGGGCCTCCATCGAGCGCAGGTCGCCCAGGGCGCCGGTCGGGCAGGTCTGCACGCACTGGCCGCAGAAGGTGCAGTCGGAGTCCTCGAGCAGCCCCGCGAACTCGGTCGTGATCTGGGTCTCGAAGCCGCGGTTCGCCACGCTGATCGCGTAGTCGCCCTCGCGCTCGGCGCAGACCCGCACGCAGCGGTAGCAACTGATGCAGTTGTCGTAGTCGCGCAGGATCATCGGGTTCGTGTCGTCGGGCCGCGAGGTCCCCGACTGCTTGCCGACGAAGCGCGAGCCGTCCGACTCGTAGCGCACGGCGAGGTGCGCGAGCTCCTGGCTGGCCAGGCCGCGCAGGGGGTCGATCCGCGCGCCCTTGGGGTTCTCGGACACGACCAGGTCCATCAGGGTCTTGCGGTGGCGCTCGATGGCTTCGGTCGCCGTGCGCACGACCATGCCGTCCGCGGCCATGGTGGTGCAGGAGGCCACCGGGTTGCGCGCGCCCTCGAGCTCGACCACGCACAGGCGGCAGGCCCCGAAGGCCTCCAGCCGGTCGTCGTAGCACAGGGTCGGGACGTCGCGCTCCAACCGGCGCGAGACCTCGTAGATCGTCTCGCCGTCCTCGAAGGGGACGCTCTGGCCGTCGATGGTGATCGTGCTCATGACTTGCGGGCCTCCAGGTTCGCGTCGACCGCATCGGGGAAGTCGCGCAACAGACTCTGGGTGATCAGGGGGGCGGCGATGCCGAGGCCGCAGGCGCTGACCGCGGCCATGGTGGTGCCGATGTCGGCTACCTCGCGCTTCCACTCGTCGGCGTCCGCGGGCCCGGCCTCGCCGGCCAGGCGCTCGGTCAGGCGCTGGGTGCCGATGCGGCAGGGGAAGCACTTGCCGCAGGACTCGTGGGCGAAGAAGGCCATGGCTTGGCGCGCCAGGTCAACCATGTCGCGACGGTCGTCGAAGACCATGATCCCGCCGGCGCCGAGGAACGAGCCGCGCGCGCGCAGGCAGGGCTCGTCGAGGGTCACGTCGTCGAACTTGCCGAGGAACCCGCCGGACAGGCCGGCCATGGTCACCGCCTGAAAGGTGCGCCCCTCGAGCGGCCCGCCGGCCCAGTCGTTCAGCAACGTGTCGAGCGGCAGACCGATCGGCACCTCGTAGTTGCCCGGCCGCTGCACGTCGCCCGACAGGCTGATGATCTTGGTGCCCGCGTGGTCGCCCAGGCCCAGGCCGCGGTACCAGTCGGCGCCCTTGGCCAGGATCGGCGGCACCGACGCCAGGGTCTCGACGTTGTTGACGACCGTGGGCAGGTCCTCGAAGCCGTGGGTCACCGGGTAGGGCGGCTTGTTGCGCGGGAAGGGGTGCTTGCCCTCCAGGCTGTTGAGCAGCGAGGTCTCCTCGCCGCAGATGTAGGCCCCCGCCCCGCGGCGCACGTACAGCTCGAAGCTGAAGTCGCTGCCGAGAATGCGCTGGCCCAGGAGCCCCGCGTCGCGCGCGTCGAGGATGGCGTCCTCGAGGATGCGCTCGGTGTGCGGGTACTCGTAGCGCAGGTAGATGAAGCCGCGCGTCGCGCCGGTGGCGAAGGCCGCCAGGGCCATGCCCTCGATCACCGCGTGGGGGTCGTAGTCCATCAGGACTCGATCCTTGAAGCAGCCCGGCTCGCCCTCGTCGGCGTTGCAGACGATCGTCTTGGGTCCCCCCGGCGCCTCGGCCACCGCGCGCCACTTGCGCCCGGTGGGGAAGCCGGCGCCGCCGCGCCCGGCCAGGCCACTGGCCTCGACCACCTCGATCACACCCGCAGGCGAGCCCTCGCGCACCGCGCGGGTCAGGGCCCCGTAGCCGCCGTCGGAGCAGTAGCCCATCAGCGTCGCGCGGCCGTCCTCGCGGATGCCTGCGAAGCAGCACTCCTCGAGCTCGCCCGGGTTGTCGTCCGGCATGGGTGCCGGGGTCTCGCGCAACTTCGCGCCGGGCCGCCCGGCCAGGTAGCGGTTCTCGACCAGCACCGGGATCGGATCGTCGCAGCGCCCGGCGCAGGGCATCGGCGTGGCGCCGTCCAGCTCGGCCATCAACTCGTCGGAGCCGCGCAGCTTGCAGATCGGCCCGTCGCACACCCGCGGCCGGCTGTGCCCGCCCTCTTCGCGCGCGAAGTGGTGGTAGAAGGTCACCGTCCCGTAGAGGTCCGCCAGGGGGATCCGCAGCCCCTCGGACACCGCGCGCAGGGCCGCCTCGGAGAGGTAGCCGTCGCGGTTGTGGAAGGCGTGCAGGAGGGGCAGCAGCGGGGCCGGCTCCACGGCCCAGCGTGCGACGAGATCTTGGTCGGTGGACACGGGGGAAGAAGGTACCGCGGGGGCCTGCGGGTGGACAGGGGCGGCGCTGCCCGGGGGGCGGCGCGGGGCCGCGTGACCGGATGCTCGGCCTCCGAGCGTCGCGCGCGGGATCGCGAACGGGACCGAGGAACAATCGCTCGCGCCGATCGACGGGGGCGACACGATCAGTTGGAGCGATCTCGAGCCGCGATCGCCCAGGGCGCGAGGCCGTCCTGATCGCCCGCGCATCCCGACCCTCCGCGCAGAGTGGGGTCCGGTCCGAGGCCGCGGTCCGGGTGCACGGTCCAGGTTGCCGTCGAGCTGCGAGAGATCCCCGTGACCGTCCGCAGAGGCGTCGAGCACGAGCCGGCGCGCGAAGACAGGCGGTCAGCGGGTGTCCGCTTCGAGGTCGGTGGGCCGCGGGGATTGCTACCGGATCCTGAGACCGCTCAGGGCCAGCTCCCGCCCGACGTCGAATGGGGTTGCCGGAGGTCTGGCCGCGGGGCACGACAAGGGGCCTCGAAGTCCTAGCCACGACTTGACGCGGAACCCGGCGGGCGCGGACCCGTTGATGTTGCCGACGCCCGCTCCACGAAGTCCTCGATCCCTCTTCCCCATGCACTCTTCCCCTCGCGGCCTCGTCGCCGCGCTCGCGCTCGTCTGCTGCACGTCTTCACCCACGACGGCGCGCACGCAGCTCGGGCCGACCCACTCCGATCTGGTCTACGCCACCGTTCCCGGCGTCGGCGGCGCGCAGTTGGATCTGAAGTTGGACCTCTACCTGCCGCCGAGCCCGAGCGGGCCCCTGCCGACGGTGATCTGGATCCACGGGGGCGGTTGGGCCGGGGGCTCGAAGTTCCCGAGCACGGCGGCGCCGTTGGTGCTGGCCGGCTACGCGGTGGCGAGCATCGACTACCGCGTCAGTGGGATTGCGCCCTGGCCGGCGCAGATGCACGACTGCAAGGCGGCGGTGCGTTGGCTGCGCGCGAATGCGGCGACCTACGGCCTCGACCCCGATCGGTTCGGCGCGTCGGGGTCCTCGGCCGGCGGGCACTTGGCGGCCTTTCTCGGCACCAGCGGGGGCGTGGACACCCTCGGGGTCGGCGGCGTCAGCGTCGACGTGGAGGGCACGGTCGGCGATCACCTGGGCGAGTCGAGTCGCGTGCAGGCGGTGGCCGACTACTACGGCCCCACCGACTTCCTGCGGATGTCGATGCTGCCGTCGATGATCGACCACGACCTGTTCGATTCGCCGGAGAGCAAGTTGATCGGCGCGCCGATCCAAGCCGCCCCCGAGTTGACGTTGACAGCCGACCCGACGCAGTTGCTGTCCCGCGACGATCCGCCCTTCAAGCTGATCCACGGCACCGCCGACAACTCGGTGCCCTTCGACCAGTCCGAGCACCTGTGGCGTACGGCGCGCGAGGTGCACGGCCTCGATTGGGAGCTCGTGGCGATCCCCGACGGCGGGCACGGCGGACCGGGCTTCGGGATCGGGCACGCGGCGGCCTGGTTCGATGTGCACCTGGCTCCGCGGGACACGACGGTCGGCATCGAGCTGCTCTCATCGCCCGGCGAGGGTGCGGGCCCCGGCGCCCTGCGGATCGAGCGGGCCGGGCCGACCACCGCGGACCTGGCCGTGCTGCTCTTCGCCGCCGGCAGCGCCGAGCCCGCGCGCGACTACCTGCCCCTGCCCCAGCGCGTGGTGATCCCCGCCGGTTCGGCGTCGCGCTCGGTGCCGGTCTTCCCCATTCAGGACGGGCTGGTCGAGGGCGACGAGTCCCTGACCGTGACCATCGCGCCCTCCGCCGACTACCTGATCGACCATGCGGCGACGGCGATCGAGCTCGTCATCGCCGACGACGACGGCGGGCCGCTGCTCCCGACGGTGACGGTGAGCACGGTCGACGGCGTGGCGACCGAGGGCTCGGTCGACGGAGCCCTGGCGCGGATCACGCGCAGCGGTGGGCTCGCGGCGCCCTTGACCGTGCGCTACCGCGTGCGCGGTTCGGCGGTGCCCGGTGTCGACCACGATCGCGTCTCGGGCGAAGCGCTGCTCGCCCCCGGCCAAGCCTCGATCGACCTGCCCCTGGCGGCCCTCGACGACGACCTGGCCGAGCCGACCGAGGTTTGGGTCGTGGAGCTCTTGGCCGGGAATGCCTACGCCCTCGATCCGGTGCACGTGGCCAGTGGCCGCATCGACGACGACGACCGTGTTGCCGGGCAGCCGCTGCTCGGGCTGATCTCGGAGTCGTCCCTCGGCGTAGAGGCGGGGCAGGATCTCGTCTTCGTGCTGACGCGCACCGGCAGCGCGAGCTCGCCCCTGAACGTCGGCCTGTTGACCAGCGGCAGCGCCTCGCCGCTGCTGGATCTCTCCGGCGTGCCCGCCAGTGCGAGCTTCGCACAGGGCCAGTCCTTCACCCGCGTGACCCTGGGCGCCGTGGCCGACGGACTGCCCGAGGGCGCCGAGTTCCTGGACCTGACCCTGGCCGCGACGCCTGGGCACACGTCCACCGAGACGCGCACTCGCCGCGCGACGATCGCCGACGCGGACGCGCCGTCGATCGCGGGTGAGCCCCTCGAGCTGGTGGTCGGCGCGACCCGCCTGGGGACCGAGCTGCTGGTGGACCTGGGCGGGCCCGCCTCGAGCCCCTGCGCGGTCTACCTGGCCGCGAGCGCGGGCTTCTTGCCCGTCCTGGGCCAGCCGATCCTGCTCGACGTGGCCTCGGCGCAACTGCTGTTCTCGGGGGCCACGGGCGCCGATGGCTCCGCCCGGTTCCGGGCGCCGATCGCCGACGATCCCGCGCTGGTGAACCTCGTGGTGTCCCTGCAGGGCTTGGCCGTGGACGGCGCGGGCAGCCTGCGCGTCTCGGCCGCGACCGAGCGGCGCCTTTGCAGCGTGGACTGACGCGGACCTCGTGGGCGACGGACCAGGGGCCGGAGGGAGGAATCCCCCCGGCCCCTGGCAGTTGGCGGACGCCCTTCGCGCCACGGGTGGGTGCCGGACGACCGGCCTTCCCGTTCCGACACCGCTCGCTCATCCAGGAACCAACCGTGCAAGTCCTCCGCTCACTGCTGCTCGCCGGCGCCGCCGCAGTCGCCCACGCAACACTCGCTCCCTCCGCCCAGGCGCAGATCTGGACCGTCGACATTGGCGTTCAGATCTCCACGATGGACGGCAATGCCTGCGCCGCAGTCTCGGAGGGAGGCCGCTTCGCCTCGATCTACCCCTACCGCACCGATGCGGGCGATCGCTACTGCGGGCTGACGACCTACGAGGCGGACGGTCAGGTGTCCCACCACGTCGCCCTGTCGTCGTTCGATGGCGGCCAGGCGACGTTCTACGACTCAATGTTCGTCGACGAGCAGACCCTGGTCGTGTGCGGATCGGTCGAGGGCCAGCCCTACATGGCCGCGATCAACGTCGCGACCGGCCTCCCGACCTGGGAACGCTCGCTCGTGGGCAGCGGCAAGCTCACGGAGTTGACCCGCAACCACCTGGGTCAGTACATCGCCATGGGCGATTACACCAACGGTCCCTCCTACGATGTGGTGGTCATGGCCGTTGGCTCGACGGGCACCCTGCACTGGTTCCGCGACTACGGCGTGGAGGTCGGCAACAACTTCGTCGGAGACATCGCGACGGCCGCCAACGGCGACCTCTTCATGCTCTACACCTCGAGCGCCGGCACCGTCGTCGTGCGCACGACGGAGTGGGGCCACACGATCTGGAGCGCGCGCTACACCGCCAACGGAAGCGGCGCCGCGTCGATGCAGATCGAGGCCACGGCGGACGACGGTCTGCTGATCTGCGGCTGGTGGATCCAGAACGGAGTGCCCAAGGTCTTCACGATGCGCCTCGACGGCTCCGGCGGAATCGAGTGGTCCCATCGCTACGAGATCGCCGACACCGTCGATCAGGCGGTGGCGGTCTCCAGCCTCGACCTGCGCGCGGACGGACGGCCGCTGATCGGCCTGCAGCTCCACAGCTCCCTTCCCAGTCCGTACCCGGCGGCCGGCGTGATGGCCCTCGACGCCAGTGGCAACGTCGAGTGGGTGCGCCGCTACTCGATCGGTGGCTTCGAGAAGTCCCCCAGCGTCGAGGCGACCCCCGAGGGCGGCTTCTTCCTGGCCACGTCGCGCAACAACAACGGCCTGCGGACCCTGCGCGGCAACAGCCAGGGTGACGTCGGCGACTGCGTGCCCCAGGCCTACGTGAACGCCTACACCACTGCGCTGATCGTGCAGAAGACCGATCAGGACTTCACCTACCAGCCCTATCCCCACGGCAGCGCGAACCTGCACACCACGCCGGTCACCGCGCCCTTCTTCGACTACATGCTCTGCCAAGAGGACTGCCGCGTCCTGGGCGACAGCTACGGTCAGGGCACGGCGGGCACCTTCGGGATCGTGCCGACCTTGAAGGCCGAGGACGGCCTGTGCCTGGCCTGGGGGCCGGAGCTGACCGTGGGCGCCGGCATCGGGGGCGGTCTGGCCTACCTGGGCCTGAGCCTGGTCCCGGCCGAGGTGCCGATGCTCGGCGGAACGATCTACCTGAACCCGGCCACGATGGTGCTCTTGCCGCCCATGGTGCTGGGTGGGACGGCTGGCGTGCCCGGAGTCGGCTCGGCGACCCTGCCCGTGGGCGGCGACCTCTCCGGCCTCGTGGGAGCGACCCTGCACTGCCAGGCCTTCCTGCCCGACGCCGGCGCCCCCGGCTGGCTGGCGATGACGCCGGCGGCGACCCTGACGATCCAGTAGGGCGCGCTGTCCGACTTCGCGGCGAGCGGTCGAGCCCTGGCCCCGACCGCTCGCTGTCGTTCGGCGCGGTCGTGGCCGCGAACGCGATCAACGGTTGAGTTGGCCGGCCCGAGGGTCGATGCTGCCCCCATGCTCTCCGGTCTCTGCTTCCTCTCCGGCCTGCTCCTCACCGCCCCCTTCCAGGACGGGGCGGAGCCTCACGACGCGCCCGCCGCGCAGATCGAGGGCGAGCCCCTGCCGAGCGACCTGTTCCCGTCGCTCGTCCCGAGCTGACCCTTGTGACCCGGTGAGGGTCAGCCGGTCCGTGGGACCGGCGGAACAGTATCGCGCCCCTGGAGCATCGGCCTGCGCCTGCTCGAGGGCATCCCCGTCGACCGAGCGCGCACGCGGCTGACCGCGACCTACGCGGTGACCGAGCGACTGCGCGTGGGAATCGAGCTCAACCCCTACGAGGACGGCAGCCTCGACCCCGACGGCTGGGACGTGGGGCCGCTGGTCAACTACCGGGTCTTCGACGAGACCGAGCGCCGCCCGGCGATGATCGTCGGCACCAGCTCGGACCGTATCGGCACGCCCGATGGCCGGGCCTACTACGCGACCCTCTCGAAGAGCCTCGACCACTGGACCGGCCTGCCGATCGCGCCCTACGTGGGCACGGCCTTCGGCGAGTTCGAGGACGAATGGGAGCTGATCGGCGGACTGGGCATCCGCTGGGCCGAGCGCGTCACGAGCACGCACCTGTGGGACGGCGAGAACCTGCACCACCTGGTCGACTACGCCTGGGACGGCGGCTGGCGCACGGGCCTGGTGCTCGCCGAGCAGGACGGTGACTACTACGCCGGCCTGACCTTGGGCCTGTCGTTCGGCTCGGGAGGCGACTGAGGGGGCCGGGGGGGCCGGGGGGGCCGGGGGGGCCGTGGGGGCCGCCGGTCGATCGGAAGCGGAGTCGGGACGGGAGCTCCTCGTCCGCGGTCTCGAACAGGATCGCCGGCGCGCGTCCGCGGTGATGCGGCCGTCCGGCCCACGCGCTGGCGGGGCCGAGGTCGCGTCGGTAAGGCGGTGCCGCGCGCCGGCCGGAGACTCTCCGACCGGCGCGCGGCACCTCTCGCAGCGTGCCGATCTGCGGGCGCACGCCCCTCTCAGAAGAGGCCTTCGGGCAAGACGCCCTGGGCAGTCAGCAGGTCGATCTCCCCTCCGGTCAAGAGCCGACGCACGAGGTCGAGGCGCTCGACGTAGCCGGCCGGGTTCTGCCAAGCGCGACCCCAGTAGGAGTCCTTCTTGCGCGACGACCAGTCCTCGTCGTGCAGGGTGTCGAGCAGGATCTGCTTCGAGACCTCGTTGACCGGGCGCTTCGCGAGGCTGGTACTGAACGCGGCCTCGGCCTTGAGGCGGTCCGACCTGGCGGTATCGCTCGACCAGGCCTTGTCGATCAGTGAGCCCATGGCGATCGAGTAGATCGCATCCTCCGCCCAGGCGGGGTTCAGCACGGCGGACGAAAGGTCGGTTGCGCTGCCTTCGAACACGACCCGCTCGAGGTTCACGCGCGCCTCGGGGCTGCCGTCGCACGTCGCGGCCCAGATCAGGTTGCCGCGGGCCACGTCGGGGAGCTCGGCAACTCCGGCCTCGGAGCCCTCGAGCGCCTGTCCAAGGATTCGATTGAGCTCGTGAGTCTTGGAGAAGGCCAAGCGGAACCAGCCGTCGTTGAGGAGGGACTCGTAGCGGTCCCCTCCGGAGTTGCCGTCCGCCGCGAGGGGCTCGAGCACGCCGGCCAGGTCGTCACGCAGGGTCGCCACGACGGCGTCGATCTGCCCGAAGACTCCGAGATCGACCATCAGCTCGGTCAAGGTCTGAATGAAGCGATCCTCGTTGCGCCGCGCCTCGAACTGCAATGCTCGCAGCTCTCGGGCCTCGTCCGGGGAGAGGGCGCGCACCTGGGCCTGGAGCAGGAGCTCTTCCACTCGCGGCGGTTCCGGGAAGTCTGCAGTCCCGGCCACGATCGCCCCGAGCTCTTCGAGCATCTGCACCCGGAAGGCCGCGAAGCTCGACCGCTCGGCGAGCGTCTGCCAGAAGAGGTAGCGCTGCTCGAGGCTCGAGCTGCGGCGCATGGCCAAGTAGAGCTCCTCGCGATAGCCCCCGTCGTAGAGCTCGTCGCGCACCTGCTCGAGCTTCAGCGGCACCCATCGACGCAGGTGACCCAGGTCGTTGGGGACCATGATCGTCTTCCCGCCGTCCTCGGAGGTGACCTTGTACGGCTCGAGATCGAGGGCGTGAGTCGGGTCGTCGAGCGCCGACAGATAGGTCACCAGCTCGAGGCCGCCCTCCAGGACCTCCTCGTGTCGGTGTTCGTAGCCCACGTCCAGCGAGATCGGCAGCTTGGGCCCGCAGACACCGCGCCCGTCCTGGGCTGGATCCGGCGAGGGGCGCATCGGGTTCATGAGCGCCAGGTCGACGGTCCAGGCCAGATTCTGAGAGGTGAGCCCGACGCCGAGCAAGTCCTCGATCAATTGCCCACGGTCGTGGCCGCTCTGGCGCCACCAGTCCTTCTGCTGCAGCACTCCCCAGGTCAGTCTCGCCAGCGCCGTGCCGTTGTTGAGGGGGCCGATCTTCAGCGTCGCCCGGAAGCGCTCGAAGCATTCGAGCGCCAGCTCGGAGGTCGAGACCGGCGACCCCTCGACGACCGCCGAGTCGAATCCGCGCAGCAGCTCCGCCGGATCAAGGTCGGGGTGCTCCCACACGAGCTCCGAGGCCACCCTGAAGGCGGCGTCGAACAGGATGCACTCGTGCAGGCTGCGGAGGTCCATCTCGATGCTGCCCGAGTCGAACCGCGAACGGTGGTGGTCCAAGTACTGCTTCAGGGGCGAATCCGGGTCCTGGAGCCGCCGCTCCTGCTCGGCATACGTGATCGGACGGCCGTCCTCGTCGTAGGGATAGGTCAACTGCGCGAGCTCTTCCTCGGCCGCGAGCACCTTGACCAAGGCGGCGTGGACTCGCGGCGACAGGTACTCCGAGTGGGCCGTGACCAGCTCGCGAGTGACGTCTTGAGGGGCACACGAGGCGGAGGCGGGAACAGGGCTCGAGGCGAGGAGGGCGGTGATGATCGATGCGATGGCGGTCTTCATGTCGATGTCTCGGAGTCGAATGTCTGAGCGAGATCGGTCTCGTTCCCGAGCGTCCCTGGAAGCCGGCCCCACCCTCGGGCCCGTTGGCGCGCTCGAGGGTGGGGCCGGCGAGTATCCGCACTCGGGCGGGTCACCCTTCGCCGCCGTCGCCGTCGCTGTCGGTCCCGATAGGCACGCCGTCCTTGCAGTTGCCCACCGCGACATAGACGTATCCGCCGCCGTTGAGGTCCTGGACCGTCTGGTCACAGGTGGGCGTTCCCCACCAACCGAAGAACCAGCTGCAGTCGCTGGTGTTGCAGTTCTGGCTGACCAGTTGCTCGCTCACCCACTTGTCGCGGTCGAGGAGCGTGTCGCCGCCCGATTGGAAGGTCTGGTAGTCGGGCGAGATCTTGTGCGTGTAGCACACGAGTCCGGTCGGTTGAATCGTCAGCGATCCAGCGACGACGGTGAGGCTGACTGCGCCCGAGCACTGGCAGGACTGAGCCGAGAGCAGCTCCGTGTCGCCGTCAACCGGTACGAGCTTGCCGCATGCCGGGCCGGCCCAGTCGCTGTCGGTTTCGGCGGTGGCCGAGGTGGCGGCGAGCGAGATGAGCGCAAGAGCGCCAAGCTTGATGATCGACGATTTCATACTGGCCTTTCGTGAGGACGGGAGTTTCCCGATGGAAGTACAGGTCGGCTCCGAGGATTCGGAGGCGACGCGAAGCGAAGGCCAATCCCCCGCTCTGCCTGGAAACGGCGTGCGTCGTCGCGGGTTCCACCGGTCCTTCTCCGATTTCCGCTGGAGCGAGTCAGCGGTCGGTCAGCAGCACTCCCGTTGCTCGGCAAGGCGGAGGCGTTCGGCTTCCACGATCAACTCGCGATGGCCTGCCGAGATCCTCTGACCAGATCGATCGAGCACGGGTCGCTGCACTCGCACGCCCCGGCTCGTGCTCTGTGACCCGCTCGGAGCCAGCCGAATCGTCTGGCACGTGGAAGAAGCTCGTCGCTCGCCGACACCCACCCGGAACGACCCCGACCCTGCGGACGTCGTGCAGTACCAGCACGACGCGGGCAACCGGTCCCCTCCGGCTCCGCGGGCTTGGACCGGTTGGCGGCGGACCGATTCCGGGCGGCGCCGCGTCCCTCGACGGCAGCGGCCTCTACCCGCGATCGGTGCCGACGGCGAGGAGGCTGCGGATCGGCAGGTGCAGGTCCAGCTCGAAGTGCTCGTAGCCGTGGGCGAAGGGGCGCCCGTGCCAGACCTCGAAGCACGGCTGATCGGTCGGCACCATTCCCGAGCGCGGCAGCCAGGTGGCGTAGATCCAATCGAGGGCGCGCTGCTCCAGGTCGATGGCGCCTTTGATCTCGAGCTTCGCCACGGTCATGGCCGGGAAGTCGAAGCGGCCCACCTCGCCCTCGGGACGCACCTCGTCGACCTCGACCGCCACGTCGTAACGGCAGTCCTCGTGGGCCACGACCTCCGGGTCGTCCCACATGTAGCCGTACCAGGTGCCGCCCGCGACGCCGCGCGCCTCGGCCCACTCCACCAGCCGCTCGGCGGCGCCGGTCACCGCGCCCAGGCTGCTGAAGGGATCGGGCACGCGGATGTAGGCCACCCGGCGCGGGGGTAGCCGCAACAGCTCGACCTCGAAGCCGTCGGGGTTCTCGCCGGGTGGCAGGCGTTGGAGCAGATGGCGGTACTCGGGATCGGCGACCGTCGACTGCCAACGCTCGCGCCGATCGCGGCGGTAGGCCTGCACGTCGAAGGCGCTGGGCGGGACGCCGAAGCGCTGCTTGAAGCTGCGCGAGAAGTCGGAGGAGGAGCCGAAGCCGCAGGCCAGGGCGATCTCGGTCAGCGAGCGGCCTTGGGTCCGACCGAGCATCGAGACGGCGCGCTCGAGGCGCACGCGCTTGATGAAGGCGTTCAGGGTCTCGCCGGTGAGGGACTTGAAGACGCGGTGGAAGTGGAAGGGCGAGAAGCTCGCCGCCCGCGCCACGACCTCGAGAGAGAGGGGCTGGTCCAGGTGGGCCAGGACGTGGTCGATGGCCCGGTTGACGCGCTGGACGTAGTCGAGCGAGGGGTCGGTTTCGCTGTCAGTTCGCAAGATCCGTAGAGCGGCCCCGCCGCCGCTGCCTTACACCTCGGGCATGAAGATAACCGCGAACGCCGCCCTAGTGGCACTGGCCCTCGCGCCGCTCGTCGGCGGCCAGGACGCCGCCCCCACCGACCAACTGCCCACCCCTCGACCGGAACAACCCATGGAACTCGGATCCTTCTCCGTCAGCCTCGCCGTCAAGGACCTGTCCGCGTCCCGCGCCTTCTACGAGAAGCTCGGCTTCGCCCAGATCGGCGGCAACCCCGAGCACAACTGGATCGTGCTGCGCAACGGCGAGGCGGTGGTCGGCCTGTTCCAGGGAATGTTCGAGCGCAACCTCTTGACCTTCAACCCCGGCTGGGCGAGGTCCGGCCAGCACCCGGAGGAGTTCACGGACGTGCGCGAACTGCAGCGCCTGGCCCAGGAGCGCGGCCTCGAGCTCACCACGGCCGCCGATCCCGAATCCACCGGCCCGGCCCACTTCGTGCTGACCGATCCGGACGGCAACCCGATCCTGATCGACCAGCACGTGGATTGACGACGCGGACACCTGTGTTGGCGTGAAGCGGACGAGTTGGACGCACTGGCCACGGATCCTGGTGATCGAAGCGGGCTAGTGTCCTGGATCGGAAATTCGGCGTCACTTCCCGGGCTCCGATCGCCGCTGGCGTCACCAGCGCCTCCTCCGAGTATCGCAGCGGATACGCGTCGTCGACGCGCCTAGCCAGCATCGATCGGACCTCCGGGCAGTGACGCCGAATTTCTGATCCAGGACACTAGGATCAGGCCATGGCCCAGAACGACGTGATCCTCGCCCGAGCCGAGTTCGACCCGCGCCTGCCGCGCTACTTCATGCTGCAGGCGCTGGCCGGGATGCTCTTCAGCTTCGTCATGATCCCGCTGATTCCCTTCTGGCTGATCCTGGGGCGGGGCATTCACCAGCAGCAGTACAAGAACTTGGTCTGCGAGCTGACGCCGCGCACGCTCAAGGTTCGACGCGGGGTGCTGTTCAAGGTCCAGAAGAGCATCCCGCTCGACAAGATCACGGACCTGGCCCTGAACGAAGGGCCGATCCTGCGCTACCTGGGCCTGTGCAGCCTGACGATCGAGACCGCCGGGGGTGGGCAGGGCGCGGCCACGGGACAGGCGGTCCTGCCCGGCGTCGCCAATGCCGAGGAGTTTCGCGATCGCGTCCTGGAACAGCGCGATCGCGTGACCCTGCGCGACGATTCGAGCGAGCGCGCGGCCGCGGTCCCTGCGGTCCCCATGCGGGAGAGCGGGACCCTGGACGAGATCCGCGACATCCTCGTCCGCATCGACCAGCGCTTGGCCGACCGCGCCTGAGCGGAGCTCGCCCGCGGCTCGGACGGGACTCGCCGCAACAAGACCCGGTCGGCGTCTGGGCTCCCGGCCGGGTGCACGGCGCACGTGGAGAGGGCACGGGGAGTCCCCGCGCCGCGCGGCGGACTTCGGCGGACGAGGACGAGCGCGCGCAAAGTCGCCCCGGCCGGATAGCCTCCGCCCATGAACACCGATCGCCGACGACTGTTGGGGGGCCTCGCCGCGGGGGCCATCGCCGTGCCCGCCCTGGCCGCTTCGAGCCGCGGGGCCCAAGAAGCCAGCGCGACCCGCGTCGCGATCCGCCGCAAGCGCATCCCGCGCAGCGGCGAGCTCTTGCCGATGATCGGCCTGGGCACCTCGCGCACCTTCGACGTCGACCCGGCCACGGTCAGCGCCGACTTGGTCACGGTCATGGGCGACTTCCTCGACCTGGGCGGCAGCCTGATCGACTCCTCGCCCATGTACGGCCAGGCCGAGTCGGTCGTCGGCGAGCTCTTGCGCCGCGTGGGTCGCGACGACGCCTTCCACGCCACCAAGGTCTGGACCGACAAGGGGCGCGAGGCGGGGATCGAACAGATGGAGACCTCCGAGCAGCGCATGGGCACGGAGCGCTTCGACCTCCTGCAGGTCCACAACCTGGTCGACCTCGAGGTCCAGCTCGCGACCCTGCGCGAGTGGAAGGCATCGGGCCGCGTGCGCTACATCGGCGTGACCGAGATGCGCGACTTCGAGCAGGTCGAGAAGCTGATCGCCGGGGGCGAGATCGACTTCGTGCAGATCCCCTATTCCCTGGCCGAGCGCGAGGTGGAGGCGCGGGTGCTGCCCGCCGCCCTCGACCACGGGGTCGCGGTGCTGGTCATGCGCCCGTTCCAGCGCGGCGGCCTGTTCGAGAAGGTCGGCGAGCGCGCGGTCCCGGACTGGGCCACCGAGCTCGGTTGCCGCAGTTGGGCCCAGGTCTTCCTGAAGTTCCTGCTCGGCCACCCGGCGGTGACCTGCCCGATCCCCGCGACGTCCAAGCCCCACCACCTGCTCGACAACATGGCCGCCGGCGTGGGCCCCCTGCCGGACGCCGCCTGGCGCGAGCGGGCCATCGCGGACGTCATGGGCTGAATCGCGGCGCCGGCGTGCCTCGGCAACGCCGGCGCCCGGTCGCCGTCAAGTCCACAGCAGCCACACACCGCCCACCGCGATCGGCAGGAACAGCACCGTCAGCGCGCCGCCCGCGCGGAGGTAGTCCGAGTTGCGGTAGCCGCCCGGGGCCATCAGCAGCGCGTTGACCTGGTGGGTCGGGAGCAGGAACGAGTTCTGGGCGCAGATGCCGACCAAGAGGGCCATCGCACGTTGATCGATGCCGCACAGCACGCCCAGGTTCATGGCCAGGGGCGCGACGACGATCGTCGCGGCGACACTGGACATGAACAGCGACAGGACGCTGGCCAAGAGGGCCACGGCGCCCAGGACCATGAGCACGGGCGCGCCCTCGAGGCCGTGGAACATCAGCCCGGCCAGGTAGTCGGCGGCACCGGTCGAGCGCATCGCGATGCCCAGGGGAATCAGCCCGGCCAGCAAGAACACGGTCCGCCAGCTCACGGCCTGGTAGGCCTGGTCGACCGTCACGACGCCGAGCACGATCGTCGCCACGGCGCCGGTGAACAGGGCCACCGGGAGCGAGACCCCGGCCAGGCCGAGCGCGATCGCGCCCACGAAGCAGACGATCGCCCGCCGCCCCCGCCCATGGTCGACGCTCTCATCGCCCAGGGGCGTGAGCAGCACGAACCCGCGCTGCTCCTGGACCTCGCGGATCCGTCGCGCGGGTCCTTGGACCAGGAGCAGATCCCCGGCCTCGAGCGGCCGTTGCCCGAAGTCCCGGTCGAGCTTCTGTCCACCTGCCAGGAGCGAGAGGGGCTCGACGCCCCAGTTGCGGCGCATGCCGATCTCGCGCACGGACTTGCCGACCAGCTCCGAACGCGGCGCCACGAGCAGCTCCGCGAGCCCCGCGCGGTCGCTCCGGCGCAGCTCGGGGAAGCGCTCTACGTGTCGCCTCGGACGCACGCCGCACTCCTGGACCATCCGCTCGATGTCCGCCGGCCTGCCCATCAGGGCCAGGCGCTGACCGGCGGCGAAGACCGTCTGCAGGTCGGGCGCGAAGACGGTGCGGCCGAGCTGGCGCACCGCCAGGACGTGCACGCCGAAGCGCGACAGCAGCGACGCCTCTTTGCGCGTGAGCCCCACCAGGGAGCTGTCGGCCGGCACCATCGCCTCCTCGACGTGGTCCAGCAGCGACCAGGAGGCGAGCACGTCGCTGCGCGCCGGGTGTGCCCGAGCTTCGGCCGCGTCCACCCGCTCGGGCAGCACGCCGCTGCCGAAGGCGACGAAGAAGGCGATGCCGGCGACCACCAGCGCCAGACCGATGGGCGTCACCGCGAACAGGTCGAAGCGCTCCAGACCGTTGGCCGAGACCAGGTCGTTGACGACGATCAGCGGGCTCGAGCCGACCATCGACAGGGTCCCGCCGAGGATCGCGGCGAAGCCCATGGGCATCAGCAGCTGGCTGGTGCGCAGGGCGCCCTCGCGGCCGATGCGGACCCCGACCGGCAGGAACAGGGCCGCCGCGCCGATGTTCTGCATGAACGCACTCACACCACTGATCGAGGCGAGGAGCGTGGCGAGGAGCCGGCGCGGACTGCGGCCGCCCAGGTCCAGGATCGGGCCGGCGAGCAGGCTGGTCATCCCGGTCCGCTCCAGGCCGTGGCCCATGATCATGACCGCGATGATCGAGACCACCGCTCCGCGGGAGAAGCCGCTGAAGGCCTGTTCGGGCTCGAGCAGCCCGAGCCACGGCAGGGTGACCATCACCAGCATGGCGACCACGTCGACCCGCAGGCGTTCACTCACGATCAGGAAGATCGTGAGCGCGAGGACTCCCAGCAGGAGCGCGACGTCGCTGGTCATGGCGCGATCGGCTGCGCGCGGTCGGGGCGGTCTGGCCTCACAGCGCGGGAGAGTAGCCTTTTGGCTCGCCCCGTTGGCGGGGGACCCGCCGCGTCGAGACCCTGAGTCCCGCGAATCCGCCCACCACCGGTCGCGGCGCGCGATCGGCGACGCGCGTCGCGCCCGAGTTCAGCCCTCGCCGGCCAGCCGCGCCTCGATCCTCGGCGCGAGCTCGTCCGCCAGCTGCCGCGCCGTGAGCCCGTGGCAGAAGCCGCTGGGATGGTGGTCCTGCTCGTGAGCCCACAGTGTCTGCGGCGCGTAGGGCACGAGCGTCGGCAGGAAGTCGTGGAAGCGCAGGCCACGCGCCTCGCAGGCGCCGCGCAGCCGCTCGTGCAGCTCCGCCATGGGGTAGTCGTCCAGGTGCGCGAGGATCGGGTACATGCTGACGTGGAACTCGAAGCCCGTCTGGTCGCCAAGCTCGCGTCCGCGGTCGATGGTCGCCAGCACGCGCCCGTAGCCGTCGCCGCCCTCGCGCCAGCGGTGCTGGTGCTGCTTGATGTTCCCGCTCTCGAACAGCGACTGGTAGAGGCGATTGGCCAGGGTGTCGACCACCACCGAGCGCTGGCGCAACCATCCGGTCAGCCGCTCCTGGACGGTGCGGCCCTCTGCGCCCCACTGCCCGCCGGTCAGGCCCAGCCGCACGATCCAGTTCAGCTCGGGGATCTCGGGCAGCGGATCCGTGTCCTCGACCTCGCCCTTGTAGGTGACGGGCGTGTCGACCGCGTCGTTGACGAACAGGTTCATCAGGACCAGGTCCGGCTCGAGCTGCAGGGTGCGCCGCTCGAGGGTCTCGCGCACCTGCCGGATCTGATAGCCGGGCACGCCCAGGTTGACCACGCGCACGCGCTCGTGGCCCAGACGCCGGGCCAGCTCCCACTCCAGCTGCTGCGGCAGGGTGTCGTCGTCGTCCACCAGCGACCCGAAGACGAAGGAGTCGCCGATGACCACGATGCGAAACTCGCCTTCGGGCTTGGGCTGCGCCACGGCCTGGCCGCGGTAGCCGTAGCGGTTGACCGAGTAGGTCACCGTCGACTGGGGCCGATCGCCCCAGGCGGAGAGCACCTGCTTGGCGCGTTGGGCGGGGACCAGCTCGTAGCGCAGGCCACTGCGGTCCTTGAGCGGGCGGCACAGGGTCTTGTCCGGGCCCGCGAGCTGGGTCGGGGGCGCGCCGATCTGGCGCGCGGAGGCCTCCACGGCGACCAGGCCGGCCGCCGTGGAGACGGCGACGAGCACTGCCCGCAGGCACCATCGACTCAGGCGACCGGGGCCGCCGACCGCTCCTCGAGCGGGGCTGTTGGACATGGAAGGAGAGTTCACGAGAGCCCCGAACGGACGGTAGGCATCCTCCCGGGCCGAAGGCTAGCACACCCCCCGCGCGCGGGCCGAGGCCCTGAGCGAGCGCGGCCCGCGGCGGCGTGGCCCCATCGGGACCTGCGCCGCGGCGGGCCGCGAGGCCAACCGCTCGAGGCGGGATCGGCGCCGGCCGCGGGCTGCCCTACAGCTCCCGCGGCCGGCCACCGGCCCTACTGCACGTCCAGGACCACGGCGTTGGAGCTCGACAGGAAGCCCGGGGCCCCCGGGTCGATGACCCAGGCCTGGATCGTCCAGGTCGCGACCGGCGCGGCCGGGCCGAAGGGCAGGGTCACCTGCAGCGAGCCGTCGCCGGGCGCCGCCCCGCCGAGCCCGAAGGCCGACGAGAGCAGCAGCAGCGGGTCGGTACGCAGGATGCAACCGGGGATCAGCTCGGAGATGCCGAGGCCGGTTCCGATCGCGAACAGGGTCTGCCCGCCACCGACGGCGTTCGACAGGGTCAGGTCCACCGAGCCGCCCGGCGTCGGGCAGCCGCTCGCCTGCAGGTACGGCATGAACCCGCCGCTACCCGGGCAACCGAAGCCCTCGAGCTCGATCACGCCCGCACAGGCCGGCGCGCCGACCTGCACCGTGACGGTGCCGAGGTTCGAGTCCTCGTCGCCGTCGAAGGCCGCGTAGGTGAACGACGTGATGCCCTGGAAGCCCTTGTCGGCGATGAAGGTCGCCGTGGTTCCGATCAGGCCGACCTTGCCACCGTCGGGCTGGTCGACGATGCGACCGACCAGGGAGTCCCCGTCGGCATCCGAACCTCCCAGCGCGATCGTGATCGGCTGGTCCGTGGGTCCGGCGGCGTTCAGGTTGGGAACCACGGGCGCGTGGTTGTTGTTGGTGGATTCGCTGTTCGGGCCGTTGTGGCAGCCGTAGCAGGTCACGTTGGCGCCGTCGAAGTACGAGATCGGCCCGAACTTGGTGTTGAAGCTACGCGGGGCATGGGTCTGCGAGAGCACCGTGCTACGCGAGTCCGCGCCGTGACAAGCCTTGCAGGACGACGAGCCCTGCTGCTCGACGATGTCGCCGTGCTTGCCATTGGCCCAACTGGCGGTCGCGGGGTGCATCCCGTGGGGACCGACCAACTGGTTGTCCTCCAGGCTGGCGTGGCACGACGAGCACTCGTTGATCGTCCCACCGTGGCCCTGGATCAGGGTCGGCTGGATGTCGTCGTTGGCCTCCGACGTCGGGAAGATCGCGTGCGGCGAACCGTGGCACGCCGAGCACTGCAGCCCACCGTGGCCGGTCGAGAAGCGGTACAGCGAGAAGCCTTCCGCGGGCGTGTCGGGCGTCGTCGCGAAGGTCTGGTTCGTCGGCACGTGGACATTGCCCATGGCGTCGAAGACCGAGTCGAAGCGAATCTCGCCCAGGTTGTCCGTCGCGGTGCCCGAGTGGCACTGCTGGCAGTTGGGCTCTTCGAACCAGCCGATGCGATCGGGGTCACCGACCAGCTCCATCGAGCCGTGGCAACTCTGGCAGGACATGCGGAAGTCGGCGTCGTCGCCGACCGCCTTGCCCATCGCGCCGCGCAGACACTGGGTCTCGAAGCCCGGGTGACAGCTGTAGCAGGCGTCGCGCTTGACGACCTCGTTCAGGGTCACGCTATCAGGTGTCATCACGCTGGCGTGCCCGTTGTGCATGGCCTGGGTCATGGGCGTGATGCCCGCGACGCCGGTGCCGGGCAGGGCGTTCGACCCGTGGCAGGAGGCACACAGGATCGGCGTGCCCCCGGCCAAGGTCGCCTGCAGTCCGCCCGGGTCGTAGCCGACCGCCGCCGAAGCGGACTGGAACAGCGCGCTGGCGGCGTTCAGGTCGTCGTGCAGGGCGATGATGTTCAGGCGATCGTCGACCAGCGGGTCAGGATCGTAGGCCCAGCCCGCGGCGGGCCGCGCCAGGGGATTGGCGGCCGAAGCGTGGCACTGGTTGCAGCTCAGCTCTTCGGAGTTGGGCACCGTCGTCACCGTCGAGGCCAACACCTGGCCCTGGGTGTTGCGCGCGACGATCCGGAACAGCGGGTAGGGGTTCTTCTGGCCCGCGTCGTCGAAGGGCGTGAGCGGAATGCCCTCGGCCGCGTGCCACTCCCAGGTCGGGTCGTAGTCCATGCCCTGGGGCACGTTGTTCGGCCCGGGCATCGAGTAGCCCGCGAGGCCCTCGTCCAGGGGCAGGTCGACGCCGAAGACGGCCTCTTCGTAGTCCCAGAAGTTCGTCTTGCCGATCGACGTGCTGTTGATCGAACCCTGGGGGTCGGCGATGGCCTCGTAGGTGATCGAGATGCCGATGCCGCTGGTCACGAGCTGGCCGCCGGACATCAGCTGGGTGTGGATGTTGTTGTAGGGCGGCAGGATCACGAAGACCGAGAAGTCCGGGTCGATGCAGTGCATCCCCAGGTCGTTCCAGGCGACGATCCGATTGGGGCCGCCGGCTTGGGCGGGGGCCGGGGGGGCGGGCGGGGAAGAGGACGCGGGGCCGGCAGCCAGGTAGACGCCGAAAGCGCCGAGGGCGGCGACCGTCAGGCCGCCGGCCGTGCGCTGAGCGAGCGTGCGGGGGATCGAAAGAGACACGGGGACCTCCAGGTAGGGAGATGTGGACCGTGCTCGACCGTAGGCCGCCCCCGCCGGACGCAGATGACAACGCTGTTAGGCGGGCCGGGGAGGGCCGACAGGCCCGCGGGGACCCCTCCGGGCCATGTAAGAATCCAACCACGGGACCCTGGAGTCGCCTGATCCCGGAGCGGCCGTGAGAGGTGGTCGGGTCTTCGGAGCCAGCTGAGGGCCTGGATCTGCCATGCCGAGGACGTCGGGAGGCTTGGGAACGGGGGTTGGACTAGCTGGTTGGGTCGTGGGTGGTTGCAGAGCCGCGGACCCGATCCCGCCTACCGCCTCCGCACGCTGTCAGTACAACGACAATCACGACCCCACCGACCCAAGCCAAGTCCCCAAGCCTCCGGGCATCCTCGGCATAGCTAATCCCGGCCCTCAGCTGGCTCCGAAGATCCGACCACCTCTGTCCTGCTTGGCCGAACCGCGGGTGGTCCCGGATGGCCGAACTCGTGGTGGTCCTGATACCCCGGTCTGTGACACCCACACGAGATCCTG
The DNA here is from genome assembly GCA_007751255.1 of Engelhardtia mirabilis. Taxonomy (GTDB): domain Bacteria; phylum Planctomycetota; class UBA1135; order UBA1135; genus Engelhardtia; species Engelhardtia mirabilis. The sequence continues at coordinate 292,999 of CP036296.1, read as the reverse complement.
AAGCCCCCAGCGCTGCGGCTGTCAAGCCCGCGACGCTATAGGCACAACCAGCAGCCTCGTCGTGACTTCGGAACGCGATGAGCTGGGCGCCAATGGGATGCCAGGGTCAGCCCCTATTGACGGGGCGACTCGTCAAGGGCTGCCTTGACTAGTTGTGCGAATGACTCCCCAGCGTCGTCCAGTAGTCGTTCTGCGTCGCTCCAGGATCCGTCCGCGATCAGATCTAGCTGAGCGATGAGATCCCGGTAAGCGGGCGAAGACTCCGACAAAGGCCCGGAAATCAACATCTCCTTTGTGGATCTCGCCGACGTCTTGGCTGCGTCTCTGTGGCTGAAAACTCGTTGCAGATGCCGCTCCCGAAGCTCCCGCTCTGCTTCAGTTGTGTCTCCAATGCCGTCAACAAGCTCGGCATACCTACAAGCAACTTCGATTGAGCAGATCAACCCTATGCTGGAATCCCGAAACTGAACGCGGGGGTCGGGAACGACGTCCAACACGGGAAGACACTCCAGCACCCCCACTGGAAGCTCACGTGGCACCAAGATCTCCCAACGGTCAAAGCTACCGGCAGCGATATCCGGTAGATCCGACGTCGGAAGAACGAAGCCCTCTGCAAGGAACCGATTCCCGTCGACCAGAGGTAAAAGACAGAAGAAGTCCCCAAGGTCGCTGACCCCGATCAGCCTTTGAAGGACGGCTTCCAGCTCAGCCTCCATCGCAAGGGGCTCAGCTACGCTGAACCCAAGCGGAACGTAGACAAGCGGGTGCCGACAGCAGAACTTCGAGGGCAAAGTAACCTCGATTCCCTCCTGCGGCAGAGCACCGACCGCCTCTTTCAGCTTGCTCAACTCGCTACGCAGAGAGTCTGCACGCTTTCGCCGGACGTACTTATAGATATCACGCTGAGCGACGGTGAGGGGGTCTAGCAGCCATGGGTCAAGGAGTTCTTCCATGAGCCCGTAGATACGGCTCTCTTCGTGATTCAATTCCCTTGCATCGAAGTAGTCAGGCGAGATCGCAAATACTTGATCAAAGGCTGCCTGCATCGCAGGTAGGTGTTCCATCGCGTCGCGGAAGTTGTGCGCTGCTAGCCGTCCAATCTCCTTCTTCGTCGGGTTGTTGGTGAACGTTCCCACCTGAGAGGTGAAGTTCTGCAGAGACGCTGCCCACTTTCGCGGCCCCTCGCCCACAGCGGTCCCAATGGAGGCCGGAGCTTGAGGTGGAGGATCCGGCAGGCGTGATAGGCCCCTAACTACCCGGGCTGAGAGGGCGCCTCCCTCGAGTCCCGTGGCGTCTTCGGGCCGACCTGTGAGCGCCCGCTCAAGGCCTGAGACGATCACAGATAAGAACCGGAGCGATTCTCGCCTGAGATACGACCAGCGCTGTTGAAAGACATAAAAGCTGTCTGGCAGGAATGCGCCTTCAACCGTCTTACGCCACGCCGAGTTTCTGAGGACATCGCTGCGAGCCGGCAGGCTCTCTGGAGGAATCTGCTTGTCAGAGTTGCGAACGCTCGGCTCAAGCCCCATCGGTAGCAACCAGATGCCTTGGGCGTCATAACGACTGCAGTCGGGGAGTGCGGTGCGTAGTGCGGTGAGGCGGGACACTGCCTGCTCGTTACCTCCGTCGGATGCATCCTCCGGATCGACTATGTAAACCGAAGTTAGGACATTATCCGTGTCGATTTCGATTGAAATGCTGTCCGTATGTAGTTGCAGGTATCCAATCAGCTCTTGCCCCGCCTCGTCCACGATCCGCTCGTATGCACTCCGGTCGTAGCGATAGATGCCCTGGAGGATTCGGCAAACATCCTTAAACGGGAGCGACCACAACCGGTCGCTGTCTATAACGTGTCGACGAAACTCATCCCACTGCTCGAATTGCAAGCGGCAGAACGTTATCCAGTCGAGGAGCTCCCCAACCTCCGCAATGGACATCTCGGTGATTTCCTTGCGATTGATCTTGCCGTTCGTGAGGAGCGCACTGCAGTACTCCCTTCCTCGAGGCTTGCCTGTGAACTTGGCGGCGATCTCTCTTAGCTTCTCAAACCCGGGTGCTTTCTCGCCAAGTAGTGCGGCCATCCTGTCGACGGTGTCAAGATGTAGCGACGGGAGCACCTTCGTGCTGAGGAGCATTGGTCCCGCGTTTCCGAGCGCATCGTACGCCTCCAAGAACAAGCCCCGGTGCGACTCGAAGAAGGAGCGTTCTCCCGCATCAAATGCTCCCCTAACGTACCGAAGTACGCGCCACAGCGAGCTTGCCTCGCATGCATCAGATAGATGGGCCAGAAGCTTCTTGTGGTCAGCATCAGCCCGCGACAGCGCATTGGCCACAAAGTCCCGAACCGCTTCGTCAGGGACCGCGTCCAGAACAGACAGAACCGTATCGTCAGTAGACAACCCACCTTCATGGAGAATTGTCACTAGGTGATTGGATCTGACCCAATGGAGGCCCACCAGGTGCCCCTCGTTGATCGTCAGGTACTCCTCCGATAGCGACGTCAATACCTGTTGGGGATCATCCCTCAGGGGGATCGTCGAGAGTAGCTCCTTCGTGCGTACAGGCGCCCCCAGCACACTGGCGACTGCTACCCGCCTGACAACCTCCACCTTCGCTCGATCTTCGTTCTGCCTAGTGATCTCCCTGATCTGCTCACGCAGCCTGTCTTCGAGCATCTGGCCGTGTGTCAGCAGGTAGACAAACTCAATGAGGAGCAGTGGCTCGCCTGTCCTTTCAACCGCCCACTCCGCCGATACAACGCTCGGGTGGAGTCGACCCTGTTGGCCGAACACACCATGGATCGCTATTGCCTCGTCCACCGCGAGCCCCGGTTCGAGGATTTCGTAAACGGTTGCTGTCTCTCGCGCGAATCGGTGCCAGTCCTCGGTTCTAGTTGAGACAAGCAGTGGCGCACCGAGGCTGGAACAGGCTCTTGCGATCGTGGGCCAGCAACGGGTCGACCACCCTGCATTGTCGAGGAACAAGAAGACCGGGAGGCCTACATCTACGCGATGTCGCACGAAGGCAACGATTTGACCCGCCTGCTCTTCCGTCTCCGCGGACTGCACGATGAACGTGTGCCTTCGGGGCCAGTTCTCAATTGCGAAGCGATACAGCAGAGTCGACTTTCCTTGCCCGCTAGAAGCCCGAAGGACGCAGACCTTCGAAGCTGCCAACGCTTTGCCCATACGTTCAAGCCAGATTGGGCGCCTCACGTCCAGTCCAGCCGCGACGTGACCCGGCCTTGTTTGCTTCGCCTCGAAGAAGTCCGACGCCAAGGCATCCGGCTCCCAGGAGGGCAAGTCGATCAATGTTGAGCCATACGCCTGGAATTGCTCTTCCCTGGCTAGCGCTTCCCCGGTTTCGCTTCTGACTTGCTCGATCCGTTGCCAGGAGACCTCCTCTCGATCGCCTGCCCACTCGAGGAACCTAGAGACGAGAACGTACATGTAGGTGCTTACGCCCGCTCCCCCAAGGCCGAATGCATCGGTGATCGCAGCGCGCGCATCCTGCTCCACTTGATCGATAGGGATGGACTCAATCGAAATCCTTTCGATCAAGACATCGGCTTCCTGCTCTGACCCGCCGACCGAAGTGCAGAGCTTTCGAAACTTTTTAGCAATACGCTTCTTCTCTTGCGCCTTGAGGTCCGAGTGCGAAGCAAGGCGGCCGATGTCCTTTTGAAGCTCGAAGTTGACAGCCAGGCGAAAGCGACAGTCCTGATTCGTGCGGAGCGCCTTCAAGAATCCCTCCACGGGCCCTTTCAGTCGCGCCCACGACCAGGGCGTGCTGGCGCTCTTCACCTGGACATACTCGTTTGAAGCATAGAATCCGATCAGATCGACATCCTCGATGCCTTCTAGGCGAACCGAAGCATTGCGCTCTTCTCTGAGATTCAGAGCACGGAGAACCGAGTAGATGATCTGATAGCGGATTCCACGGATGTTGGCCGCTCCATGGAACCTCGAGGAGAAGAGAGCCTCCATGCCTGTGGCTTCCGGGTCAGCCATTTCGTCTGTACTCTTCGTCATGGGTGCTTCAGGATCTCGTGTGGGTAGCGGGATCGAGGTCGAGCCCGCCAAGGTGGAAGTAGATGGCGTTGCGGAAGCGTTCACGGTTGCGAAAGCCGGAGGCCATCCGCTTCACGCGCTGGATCCGCGCGTTGATCGACTCCGAGGCGGCGTTGGTGGCACCGAGGACGACGGCGTTGATGATCCCTTCCAGGTGCTTGGCGATGGTCGCGGCGACGCGCTTCATCGGTTCCAGCCGAGATCGTCTGGCCCAGGAGATCCGGGCTCGCCAGCCCTTCCGAGCCCGGGCGCGGGAGGAGTAGTGCCAGAGAAACATGGCGTGCTCCTTCAGAGCCCACGCTCGGGATGTCCGCACAGCGATTCGTTTCATCCGTACGAAGAAGGTGCTCTCGTCCTTCTCCATGCTCTCAGGATTGCGTAGCCATCTATGCTTGGTCCTTACCAGCGAGCGATCACCCTCAGCGAACTGGCTGCGCTGCTCCTCTCGTCTGACCTTGTCGACGGCGTCGCCGAGGTACTTCGCGACATGGAACTTGTCGGGCTCTACTGCACCTTTAGTGGAAGCCCCCGGGGCGCGCTCGAGGAGGAACCCAGCGATTGGATGTCGTTGCGCGGAGTTTAGGGGTGATCGGTTGATGCGCACGACGAGGACGCCAGACTCGGGGTGTCATACGTCCTCATCCGGGACCCCGTCATGCGCGCCACGACCCTACTCCGTGTTCTGCTCGCCATCCAGCGCCTCATCGTCCGGGCTTCCACTTCGAGGATCTCGGGGTCGTCGTCGAGGTCGCCCCGGATGGACGTAGGCGCCCTCGCTGCGGCGAGTGCGACCGCCCCGTCAGGAAGGTCAAGGATCGTCGTCTCCGCCGCTGGCGCCACCTGGACATCGCCGGGATGAAGGTCTACCTCGAGTACGCGATCCGGCGAGTTCACTGCGAGTCCTGTCGAGGTGTGAAGACCGAGCAGATGTCCTGGGCCGAGCCCAGCAGCAACTTCACCCGCAGTTTCGAGTAGCGGACGGCGTTCCTCGCGCAGCAGTGCAGCAAGACGATGGTCTCGAAGTTCCTGCGCGTCTCCTGGCGGACGGTGGGAGCCATCATCAGCCGCGTCGTCGTGCGGAAACTCGATGGCTTGGGCGATCGACTCGACGGCTTGAAGCACATCGGGATCGACGAGCTCAGCTACCGCAGGCATCACGAGTACGTCACCGTCGTCGTCGATCATGAGCACGGTGTCGTGGTGTGGTCGTCCAGAGGGAAGAGCGCTGCCACGCTTCGTCGCTTTTTCGAGGATCTGGGCGAAGAACGCTGCGCTGCGCTCGAGAGCGTGACGATCGACCTATCCAGGGCGTACATCGCCGCCGTGACCGAAGCCGTGCCGCACGCACGTCTGATCTTCGATCGCTTCCACGTCCAGCGCCTCGTCCAGGACGCCCTCGACGAGACCCGCCGTGCCGAGGTCCGTGCGGCCGAGACGGAGGATGGGAAACGGGCGCTCAAGGGCACCCGATACGCCCTCCTCAAGAGCCCATGGAACTTGACCGACGCAGTCCACCAGACCCTCGCCGAACTCGAGCAGGCGAACCAAACCATCTTTCGCGGGCACATGCTCAAGGAGTCGTTCGCCGCGATCCTCGGTGGACGTTAGATCAACGTCGCACGCAAACGACTCGAGAGCTGGATCGTTGACGCGAAGGCGAGCGGGCTCCCGGCCTTCGCGCGCGCTGCGAAGACGGTCGAGCGTCATCTCCACGGGATCCTCGAGTACGTCCGAACGCGGTCGAGCAACGGTCGGACAGAGGTGGTCGGGTCTTCGGAGCCAGCCGAGAGCCTGGTTTGGCCATGCCGATGGAGCCCGGACGTTTGGGCACTTGGCTGGGGTCGGTGGCGTCATGGGTGGCCGTGTCGCCCAGGGCCCGCAGCCAGCGTCGTCAGTGCAGCCGCGTGAGCCGCGGGGGCAACGCGGGCCTCGCCGCCGCGCTCAGCGCTCCGCTTCCCAGGCCGTGCCGTCGTCGAACTCGGCGCTCTGGACGACGAAGCGGATGCGGTTCGTCTGCTCGGGCGCGAAGGCGGCGTTGGTGGTCAGGTCGACCGTGGCGCCGGCCTTGGCGAGGGGGGTGGTGGCGACCGACTCGAAGTCCCATTCGCCGGTGAGGCTGTGGGTGAAGTCTTCGAGTTCCTGGCCGGCGGCGTCCAGGTAGACGAACAGGACCTGGGCGCTGACGACGACCTTGTTGCAGTGGTTGGTGATCCGCAGGGGCGCGTCGGCCATGCCGTTCTCGAAGACGAGGTCTCCGGTCAACTCGACGGCGATCGGGGCGGGGCCCTCGAAGCTCAGGGTCTCGAACTGCGCGGGACGGGCGGCGAAGTCGCGCAGGGGGATCGGCGGCAGGCTGAAGGGGTAGCGCACCTCGGTGGTGCCGCAGACCTTGAGGTCGACCGTGTCGGGGGCCTCGGGGCAGTCGAGGCTGATCTCCATCTGTTCGCCCCAGCCCCAGGCGTTGGCGAAGCGCGTGCCGAGCGGGCTGCCGTCCGCGCGGCGGGGGGAGCTGAGCACGCGCAGGTCCTGGGCACCCGGGCCGTTCAGCTCGAAGCTGACCGTCTCGCCCCAGTCGGACAGACTGAGGGTGCCCGCCTCGAGCTCGCGCGGCTCCGCGTCGGAGCGCTGCCAGGCCACGGCCTCGATGCGGCTCGGCAGGCTCAGCCGCACGGCGCCGGTGACCGTCTCGATCGACTCGACCGAGCTCAGCAGGCCGGTCAGGTCCTGCTCGAAGGCGTAGACGAAGTAGCCGCCTTGGACCGACGGCGTCGACAGGTGCTGGACGTCCTCGTCGACCAGGGCTTCGCCCGCCGCGCTGCGGACCTGATCGACGGCGAGGACCTCGGCCATCTCGGTCTGGAAGGCCAGCACGGCGGGCGCCAGGCCCAGGCCGCGCACGGTCAGGGTCAGGCGCCCGGTGGGCTGGGGCGAGTTCTCGATCAGCTCGGAGACCTCGACCAGGAAGGGGCCGGCGAACACGGCCGGAAGGGGCCGGGGGCCGCGGGCGAAGCTCAAGGCCGGAGTCGGCGTCTCGTCGCCGAACCAGGCCAGTTGTGTGGTCTCGGGCCACAGGGGGTGCAGGTCCAGCTCCTGGGCCAGACGCTCGATGGCCTCGGGCCGCGAGACGCCGGCGAGGGTCAGGTCGACCTCGGCGGCGAGGGCCGCGGACACCGAGCCCGCGTCGAGCTCCAAGCCGGTGCCCGCGAGCAGCTCGATCAGGACCTCGCGCGCCGGGCGACCGGCGGCCGCGACGTCGACGCGCCAGGCGGCGTCGTGCTCGGCTTCGCTGACGGCGGCGAGGGCCTCGAAGTCCGCGCGCGCCCGGGCGATCTCGTCGAGGGTCCCGCCCTGCTCCCAAGCCGACTGCGCCTCGGCGAAGGCCTTGTTCATCTCCTCCGCCAGGCCCTGGCCGATCTCCTCGACGAAGGTCTGCCCGACCTCCTCGAACAGGTTGTCCAGGCGTTCGAGGTCGAACTCGAGGAAGTCGTCGCCCACCGGCATGCCGAGTCCGTAGACGAGCCACGCGCCGTCGACTTCGCGCAACAGGACCGTGATCTGGCGCTCGTCGCCGCCCTCGATCAGGGTCGCGGGCACCACGGCGCGTTCTCCGTCGATCTCACCCAGACCCAGCTCGAAGAGCTCCAGATCGGCGCTCTCCATGGCCAAGGTGTCGTCCGAGGCGATCGCATCGGCGGCGGCAGGCGTCATGCACGCGTAGGCCGCGGCCTCGTCGCCGCGCTGGATCGCGTCGATGTAGCGCTCGACCACCACTTCGGGACTCGAAGCGAGCTTCACGGCGGTCGTGGCCGTCGCGGGGGCCGCCGGCGACGGCTCGTCACTCCCCGAGCAGGCGGTCAGGAGCAACGAGAGGGCGAGGATCGCAGGGCGAGTCGAGTGGGACATCGGGGGGTCCGGAGGATCGGGGTGGGCGGGGCCGAAGGGCGGCATCGACCGCCGGCGATCGCCACCTGGAGCCAGATCGACTTCCCTCAGGCCAGCTCGACCGACGTGCGCGCCAGGGAGCCGTACTCGAAGCCACGGGCCGGATAGGTCGCTAGAGCGCCCGGGCCGGCGGCGCCGACGGCGAACAGGAGGGGCAGGAAGTGCTCGGCGCTGGGGTGGGCCAGGTCCGCGGCCGGAGCCCGCTCGCGGTAGTGCAGAAGGCCCTCCAGGTCGCCGCCCTCGATTGCCGCGCGGGCCCACTGGTCGAACTCCACGGCCCAACTCGGCGGCGGCGAGCCGTGCGTCCAGTCCAGCCGCGCCAGGTTGTGGACCATGCCGCCGCTGCCCATCAGCAGCACGCCTTCCTGGCGCAGGGGTGCGAGGGCGCGGCCGAGGTCGTACACGGCGCGCGGACCGGCGGCGCCGGGCAGGGAGACCTGCAATAGGGGCACCGTCGCGGCCGGGAACATGTGGACCAGGGGCACCCAGACCCCGTGGTCCCAGGATCGTGTGGGCTCGTTGCGGACACCGCCGAGCAGGTCGGCCACGCGCGCGGCGAGCTCGGGCGCACCGGGAGCCGGGTACTCGACCCGCCGCAGGGAGGGGTCGAAGCCGCCGAAGTCATACAGCAGGCCTCGGCCCTCGAGCGTTCCGACCGTGGCCGGCGAGCGCTCCCAATGGGCGGAGACGACCACGATCGCGGTGGGCTCGCCCAGGGCCCGGCCCCAGCGGGCGAAGTCAGCGCCCATCACGGAGTCGAGGGCCAGGCTCGGCGCGCCGTGGGAAACGAAAACGACGGGGGTGAGGTTGCTCATGGTTCGTGGGCGCACCGGATCAGGCCGCGGAGCTCCCCCCGGTGCCCAGGGCGAAGCGCCCCGGACCCAAGAGCCCGAGGCCGGCCACGACTACCGCCAGGGTCAGGGGATACTCCATCCCACCCTGGGTCGCGTCGAAGCCGCTGTGGGCCGTCAGCGCGCCGACCAACATGGCGAAGGCCAGGGGCGCCGCGATCAGGCGCTGGCCGAAGCCGGTCAACAGGGCCAGGCCACCCATGAACTCGGTGGCGCCGACGAGCACGGTCGAGACGGTCGGGAAGGGGATGCCGATGCTGTCCATCCAGCCGGCGGTGCCCTCGATGCCGTAGCCACCGAAGAGCCCGAAGAGCTTCTGGGAGCCGTGGAAGACGAACACGGTGGCCAGCATCAGGCGCATGGCGAGCAGGGCCAGGTCGGTCGAGAGGGTCGGTCGAAGCGTGTCGCGGTTCATGTCTGTTTGCCCGTTAGTCGTTAGAACAAGTTTTTGAGCGAGAGGCGCCCACGGAACGTCCGCGGGCCGTTTCAGCCGCGATCCACGAGCATCCCGAGGAGCTCGTTCAGGGTCGCGATCTGGTCGGAATTCAGGGGCCGCATCTGGGCCCGGTGCAGGCTGTCGACGGCTCCGTAGAGCCCCTCGGCCGCCTTGCGCCCCTGGGCCGTCACCCGCACCAGGACCACCCGCCGGTCCTCGCTGTCGCGCGAGCGCTGCACCAGGCCGGCCGCCTCCATGCGGTCGATCAGGCGCGTCACGTCGGGCACGCGGTGGATCAGGCTCTCGCCGATCCGCTGACAGGGCAGGCCCTGTGCCGGACCGGTCAACAGCACCCGCAGCACGTTGAACTGGGTGTGCGTCAGCCCCGCCGCCTTGAACAGGTCCTCGAACTCCCCCTGCAGCCGCGTCTGGACGCGGATCAGCTCGAGGTAGGCCTCACGGGCGGCGCTGTTGCGGATGGTCTTGGGCATGGCGGGCTCGGTGGAGAACCCTACGTCAGACCAATAGTTGTTGCGACGACCTTTTTTTCTGGGACTGAGCGCGGCAACCGTCCACTCCGAGCCGCCCCCCCCCCTCAGCCCTTGATGCGGTCGCGGGTCTTGTTGGGCCCCGCGTTGGCTTCGATGTAGGCGATGATCGCCCCGGCCACGTCGACGCCGGTGGCCTCCTCGATGCCCTCGAGGCCGGGGGAGGAATTGACCTCCATCACCACCGGGCCGTGGTTCGAGCGCAAGAGGTCCACGCCGCAGACCTTCAGGCCCATGGCCTTGGCCGAGCGCACCGCGGTGCTGCGCTCTTCCGGCGTGATCTTGACGGCCTTGGCCGTGCCGCCGCGGTGCAGGTTGGAGCGGAACTCGCCGGGCGCGCCCTGGCGCATCATCGCGGCCACGACCTTGTCGCCGACCACGAAGCAGCGCAGGTCCGCCCCGCCGGCCTCCTTGATGAACTCCTGCACCAGGATGTTGGCATCCAGGCCGCGGAAGGCCTCGATCACCGACTCCGCCGCCTTGTTGGTCTCGCACAGCACCACGCCGATGCCCTGGGTGCCCTCGAGCAGCTTGACCACCAGGGGCGCGCCGCCCACGGCCTCGATGATGCCCTCGACGTCCTTGGTCGAGTGGGCGAAGCCGGTCACCGGCAGGCCGATGCCGCGGCGCGACAGCAGTTGCAGGCAGCGCAGCTTGTCGCGCGAGCGCGAGATGGCCTGGGACTCGTTGAGCGGGAAGACCCCCATCATCTCGAACTGCCGCACCACCGCGGCGCCGTAGAAGGTCTTCGACGCGCCAATGCGCGGGATCACCGCGTCGACCTCCAAGGGCTCGCCCTGGTGAATCACCTGGGGCCGGTGGGAGGCGATGTTCATGTAGCAGCGCAGGTAGTCGACGACGACCGCCTCGTGCCCCGCCAACTCGGCGGCCTGCTTGAGGCGCGCTGTCGAGTAGAGGCTGGGCCTGCGCGAGAGGATGGCGATCTTCATGACGACGGGGTCGAGTCTCCGGCCGGGGGGCGACTGCTCTTGAGTCGCTTGGTGCCCTTGATGCGGCGACCGTTGAGGAAGGATCGACCGGGATCGACCACGAAGCGCCCGCGCAGGGCCTGGCGTCCGAGCAGCATGCGGAAGCCCATCGCATCGCGGCGCGTCAGGGTCAGCTCCACCTCGAACACCCGTCCGAGCAGCTCGATGTGGGTCGACACCACCGGACGCAGCTCCGCGTGCCCGCTGGAGGGCGTCACCTTGCGCCGCTCGAGCAGCGGCGCCTCGGTCTGGATCTCCGGCCGCTTGCGGCCCTGCTCCGGGTGGATCGCGAAGCGCACCATGTCCTGGCCATCGCGCTGGAACTCGACCACGTTGAAGGCGTGCAGAGACGAGGTCCGCGCCCCGGTGTCGACCTTGGCCTTGATCGTCTCGACTCCCAGGTCCGGCAGGGCGACCCACTCCCGCCAGCCGACGACGACCCGGGGCTCTCGTTTGATTGACTTGGACACAGCGGCTATCGGCGACGGCGCGCAGCATAGCCGCCGAGGGCGATCGGGCCGGTAGGATTCGCGGACGCCCATCCTGCAGTCGGGCCCCTCGATGAACGGACCCACCCGAGCCTCGACGCCCCTGATGGTCATGGGCTGCACCAGCGACGCCGGCAAGTCGTTCCTGGTCACGGCCCTGTGCCGGCACTACGCCAACCGTGGCCTGCGCGTGGCGCCCTTCAAGGCTCAGAACATGAGCAACAACGCCGCGGTCACGCCCACCGGCGAGGAGATCGGCCGGGCCCAGTACCTGCAGGCCCTCGCGGCTCGGGTGACGCCGGACGCCCGCATGAACCCGGTGCTGCTCAAGCCGAGCGCGGACACCCACGCCCAGGTCGTGGTCCGCGGCCGCTACGCCCCCCTGGTCACCGGCACGCCGTGGATGGAGCGGCGGGCCAGGCTCTGGCCGGCGGTGGCCGAATGCCTGGCCGAGTTGACGGCGCAGTTCGACCTGGTCGTGATCGAGGGCGCCGGCTCGCCGGCGGAGATCAACCTGCGCCGCGCCGACATCGTCAACATGGCCGTGGCGATCGAGGCCGAGGCGGACGTCTACCTGGCCTCGGACATCGACCGCGGCGGCTCCTTCGCGCACCTGCTCGGGACCTACGAGTGCCTGACCGAAGAGGAGCGCGCCCGGATCAAGGGCTTCGTGCTGAACCGCTTCCGCGGCGACCCGACCCTGTTGGGCGAGGCCCCGGCCTGGCTCGAGGAGCGCACGGGCGTGCCCGTGGTGGCCCTGGTCCCCTACCGGCGCCACACCCTGCCCGAGGAGGACGCGCTCAACCGCACGGGCCGCCCCCAGGCCGGCGCCGTCAACGTGGCGCTGATCGTCTACCCCTGGGCCAGCAACCTCGACGAGTTCGACCCCCTGGTCTTCGCCGAGGGCGTGCAGGTGGTGCCGATCACGCGCCATTCGCGCCTGGACCACTACGACCTGGTGGTGCTGCCCGGCTCGAAGGACTCCAGCGCGAGCCTGGCACACCTGCGCGTCAGCGGGCTCGACCGCGAGATCGAGGCGGCGGCGCGCTCCGGTGTGCGGGTGCTGGGCGTGTGCGGGGGGATGCAGATCCTCGGACGGCGGATCCACGACCCCGAGGGCCTCGAGTCGGGCGATTGCGACGGCCTCGGTCTGCTCGACCTCGAGACGACCCTGGTACCCGCCAAGCGCACCGAGCAGGTCGTGGCGCGGCTAGTTGGCGAGGGTCCCCTGGCGGGTACGACGGTCGCCGGCTACGAGATCCACCACGGCCAGACGGTCCCCGGCCCGGGCGTGCGGCCCTACCTGGCCGACGGCCTCGGATGGAGCCAGGGCCCAGTGACCGGCGTGTACCTGCACGGCCTGGCCGAGAACACGGCCTGGCGTCAGGACCTCTTGGAGTCGCTGGGCTGGAAGGGCCGCGCCGAGGACTGGGCGACGGCGGTCGACGCGCAGATCGAATCGATCGCGGGGTTGGTCGAGAGCTCGGGCTGGGCTGCGGCCCTCGACGCCCGTTGAGCGGGAATTGGGATCCAGTGGCCGAAGTCGGAAGTCGGGGTCGCGCTTCTGGGCGGTGCGAGATGCTCAGGCGGCGGTTGGCGCGTCGTCGGCCTTCGGACCCTTGGCGCCGGGCAAGACGCTGACCCCGACCAGGGACGCGAGGGCGGTGATCGCGAAGGCCCCGACCTCGGTCAAGGCCTGGTTCGGGTCGACCTCGGTGACGCGGATGCCGAGGGTCGCGAGGGCGAAGGCCAACAGACCGACCAACACGCCGAGGCCGAGATTCCGCGGGCCGCGCGAGCCGCGCAGGAGGCTGCCGACCAGCCCACCGAGCAGGCAGGAGATCAGCAGCACCCAGGGCAGACCCAGGTCCAACTCGCAGCTCGCCGCTTCACCGCCGGCGGCGCGCACGGCGATCGTCAGCGGGCCGGTCCCCGCCGTGCGGATGACGAACTGGGCCACCGACGCGCCGGCCGGGATCTCGACCTGGGTCGGGCCGCTGGCGCGACCCGTGGTCACGCTCAACTCCAGCGCCTCGGGCCCGGCCCACGGCTGGCCGTCCTGGGCCAGCCGGGTCACGGTCAGGGTCACCTGCTCCAAGCCGAGCCCGAGCGGCGCCGGATTGGCCGACTCGAGGCGCAGGGATCCGAGGGTGACGCCGGCGGGGTAGCTGAAGGGCTGCGAATCGAAGTCGCCGGCGATGGAGAAGTCGGCCGAGCCCGCGGGCCCGCGCCGATAGCGCAGGGTCGCCGTGCGGCTGCCGGCCACGCCCGCGCGTTCGAACTCGACGGTTGAGGGCACCAACTCCACGCCCAGCCCCATGTCGCTGAAGGCCATTTGCAGGGGACGGGGCGGGGTCCAATCGCTCTCTCCTTGGCGATCGCGCCGCTGCAGGGCCAGGGTCAGGTCGGTCTGGTAGGCCTCGCCGCTCCAGCGCAGGGGCGTGAACGACGAGACGATCCGCACGCCGTACTCGACGATCTCCCGCGCGCGCGGGGCGCCATCGGGCCCGGGAACCGACTCCGCAGAGCCGACCATGATGCGTGAGCCGAGCCAGGCCTCGCTCTCGAGCACCCGGCGACGGTCCGCACCAGCCTCGTCGAACAGCAGCACCTCCCGCGGGGCGAGGGTGATGCCAACCGGCCGCGTCTCACTGTCGGCGGCGTCGGTCCAGCCCGGGACCTCGGTCCATCGCCCGGCGGGCAGGGCGGTCCCGTCCACGCTGCGCACGGAGCTGCGGTGTTCCGGGTCGACCATCAACCAATCGCTGCGGTCAGGCTGACGGCTGATCGCCAGCTCGCCTTGCTTCAACCGCGACTGGAGCGTTCCGAGATCCAACGCCTCGGGGAGCGGCCGGGACGGGTCGCGCAACTGCGGCAGGCGCGAGATGTCGAGCACCGGCGTCGCGCCGTCCTTGCCGAGCGTGGCGCTGTGCAGCGCGTCCACGAGGTCCTGACGCCGCGTGAGCCCGTCGGCGGAGAGGGACTCCCCCTGCCGCGAGAGCCCCGTCGCCTGCTGAGGTGCCGTCGCCGAGCTCGGCTGGTGAGTGGGCACCGCGATCTGCGCGGAAGTGGGCACGGCGACCTGCGCGGAAGTCGGTACCGCGCTCGTCGCAACGACCGGCACAGCCGTCCCAGCGTGCTCCTGCTCCGAAGACCCGATCTCACCCTGCGCCGCCGCCGACCGTGGGCCAAGAACGAGAATCGACAGCGACAGGACGGCGATGAAGCCGCCGCGGGGCGCGAAACGGCCCAGGAGCCCCTCGGGTACTTGCAGGCTGAAGCAGGGCATCGTGGTCGGTGGATCCGCCATGGTCGTTTCTAGCGTCGCGCTCGAGCGCCGCGACCCATCACCGCGCGCCGGCGGAGGTTCGCCCTCGGCGGCGCTCCCCCGCAAGCTAACGAGCGCCGGGCAGGGAGCGAACCGCGTTCCGCGACGCCCACTCGGGATCCGCCGCTTCGGAACTGGATCGCATCGACCGATTCGACGCATCATCAGGTGTGCTCACCTGCTCTCCCGACGCCGCGCTCGCCCGACGCCCACGCCTTCTCGGCCATGCGACCAGTCTGGCCCTGCTGCTGACCCTCGCGCTGGGGGGCGCGCCGACCGCCCGCGCGGGATCGATCGGCACCGCCCAGGACTCCCCGGCGGTCGCGCCCCTGTCGAGCGCCTCCGAGACCGATCGCGCGGCCCTCGAAGCACGCCTCCTGGCGCTGCAGAACAACGAGACCCTGGGCGAGGTCGAGCGCACGCGCCGGGTGGACCTGGTCAAGAGCGCCCTGGCGGAGCTCGACGCGGCAGGCGAGTTCAAGGCGCGGGGCGACGAGTTCGCGCGGGCGATCGTCGAACTGCCCAACGAGATCGAGCGCGGGCGGGCCGCGCTGCAGGCGCGCGCCAACGCGGACCCGGCGGCGGCCTCCGCGGATCTGCCGAAGGATCTGGAGGCCCTCCAGCGAATCGCCTCGCAACTCGGGGCGGAGTTGACCGGCGATCGAGCGCGCGTGGCCGAGCTGCAGCGCGAGCTGTCGGCGGTGCGACTGCGACCGGAGGCCGCGGCGACCGAGCTCTCGGACGCTCGTCGGGCCCTCGAGCTGCTCGACGGGGAGGTCGCGGACGCCAGCAGCCCCGCCGACCCCGGTGGGATCGAGGCGCTCGAGCTGCAGGTCAAGCTCGCCCGCCGCCGCGCGCGGGCGGCGGAGGTGGCCATGCTCGACCAGGAGATGCTCAGCCAGGCCACGCGGCAGGAGCACATCGAGGTCCTGTTGAGCCAGGCCGAACTCGACGTGACCGAGCTCGAGGCGCGCTTGGCCCGCGTCCAGAGCCGCGTCAGCGAGATGCGCCAGTCGGCCGCGGCCGCCGCCAGCAACGAGGCCCAGATCGAGCGACAACAGTCCATCGGCAAGCACCGCCAGATCGAGGAGGTTGCGGTGGCCATCGCCGAGGTCACCCAGACCAACGAGCAGCTCGTCCCGAAGCTGAACGAGCTGCGCGAGCGGCAGGTGGACGTCGAGGCGCGCCTGGCCCAGACCGAGCGCGACAACCGCGAGATCAAACTCAGCCTCGAGCTGGGCATCACGCGCTCCCTGGGCACGGTGCTGGTGGAGTTGCGGCGGGAGTTGACCGATCCGCGCAGCTACGAGCGCTCCGCCGACCAGTTGCAGGCCGACGGGATGGAGCAGCGCCTGGCCCTGTTCACCCTCGAGCGCGAGCTGACCCGCCTGGGCAACTTGGACCGCGTGCTCGACCAGCGCATGGCGCGGCCCTCGGCCCAGGAGCTGGACGGCCCGGCCCAGCTGGAGCTGCGCGCGGAGCTCAAGCGGCTGCTCGAGACCAAGACGGCTCAGCTCGAGCTGCTGGAGGGCACGCGACGCGAGTACCTCGCCGGGCTCGTGCTCTTGGAGTCGCGCGAACGCGCGTTGTTCGCCGAGGCCCAGGAGCTGTCCCTGCTGCTCGCCGAGCGGCTGCTGTGGATCCCGAACATGTCGCCGCTCACGGCGGGCGCCATGGAGAGCCTGGTGGCCGACCTCTCGTGGGCCACGGGAGGCACCCTCTGGAAGAAGGTCTTCGACGACCTCATGGGCGACCTGCGCGGCAACCTCGGCGGGTACGTGGCCGCGGCGGTCGCGATCGTGGCCCTGATGTCCGTGCGCCGGCGCGCCACGGACCGCATCGAAGCCATCGCCGACTCGGTTGGGCACGTACGCAAGGACGGGATCCTCCTCACGCTGCGGACGGCGCTCTTGCATCTGGCCGTGGCCCTGCCCCAACCCCTGGCCATCTACTTCGTCGGCTGGCGCCTGGCCAGCGCGCCGGGGGTCAGCGCGGCCACGAGTTCCGTCGGCGACGCCCTGGTGAACACGGCCGCCGTCGCCCTGGCGTTGATCTACACCCGCGACGCGAGCCGCGCCCACGGCCTGATCCGCAGCCACTTCGAGTGGAGCGAGCACACGGGCCGGCTGCTGCGCCGCCACTTGGTCTGGTTCACGCCGATCGCCCTGGCGGCGACCTTCGCGATCAACCTGGCCGCCGAGCAGTCCGAGGCCGAGGAGCACACGGCGCTCTCCGCCCTGGGCCTGGTGGTGCTGTCCATCGCCGTGGCCGCCCTCGGCGGGGCGCTCCTGCGGCCGAGCCTCGGGTTGGGTACGGGCACGCGCTCGTCGATCGTGCGCGGCACCCGCGCGGCATGGCTGCCGATCGCGCTGGTGATCCCCCTCGGCCTGGCCGGCATGACCATCGCCGGCTACCAGTACGCGGCCCTGGCCCTGGCCGACCGGCTCGAGGGCACGCTGGTGCTGATCGTCGCGGTGCTCGCCATGCACGCGGTGCTGTTGCGCTGGCTGACCATCTCCCAGCGCCGGCTGGCGCTCAAGGTGGCGATGGAGAAGCGCGCGGCGCTGCTCGAGAAGCGCGACACCAGCGACGCCGACGCCAAGGCCGAGTTCCTCGATCCGGTCGACGCGATCAACGTGGCGCAGATCAAGGACCAGACCCAGGGCCTCTTGCGCTTCGCCGCCGGCGCCCTGGTGGTGATCGGGCTGTGGTTCACGTGGGTCGACATCCTGCCGGCCCTGAACGTGCTCGAGGAGAAGAAGCTCTGGGACCAGATGGTGACCATCGACGGGGTTCAAACCGCCGTTCCGATCACCCTGGCCAGCCTGGGTCTGGCGATCCTCATCGTCGCCATCACGATCACGGCCGCGCGCAACGCGCCCAGCTTCCTCGAGATCGCGGTGCTGCAACAGCTGCCCCTCGACGCCGGCGCGCGCTACGCAAGTCGGACGCTTTCGCTCTACGCGATCGTGGCGACCGGCACGGTGCTGGCCTTCAACGCGATCGGCGTGGGCTGGTCCTCGGTGCAGTGGCTGGTGGCGGCCCTGTCTCTTGGTCTGGGCTTCGGCCTGCAGGAGATCTTCGCCAACTTCGTCTCCGGTCTGATCATCCTGCTCGAGCGACCGGTGCGCGTGGGCGACACGGTGACGGTCTCGAACGTGACCGGCATCGTCAGCCGCATCCGCATGCGCGCGACCACGATCACCGATTGGCAGCGTCGCGAGCTGGTGGTGCCCAACCGCAACTTCATCACCGGCGAGCTGATCAACTGGAGCCTGTCCGACCCGATCCTGCGCCTCGACTTCGTGGTCGGCATCGCCTACGGCTCGGACACCGAGCTGGCCCACCGGACCATGACCGAGGTCGCCCGGGCGCACCCCCTGGTGCTCGACCAGCCCGAAGCGAACGTGTTCTTCGTCGGCTTCGGCGACAGCACGCTCAACTTCCAAGTCCGCGTCTTCGTCAACGAGCCCACCAACGTCGGCCGGACGCGAATCATGCACGACCTCCACATGGCCATCGACCGCGCCTGCCGCGAGCACGAGATCGAGATCGCCTTCCCCCAGCGGGACGTGCACCTGCGCCTGTCGGACGGCGTGCTGCGGGTGCAGGTGGAGCGCGGCGAGGACGCGCGGGCCACGCTGCTAGACCTCGACGCGGACAGCGGCACCGGACCTGCGGCGCCGAAGTCCTGATCGCATCGCGGCACCGGCAACCAACGTGCCGCCGCTCGCGCTGGCCATGCTTCACCTACGGCCTTCTGGAGTTCGTCCCCGGCAGCGTCCCGGCGAGCCTCGACAGTTCACTCAGGGAGCCGCAGGTGAGTGATGGGCGCGACGGAGCATGGACAGCAGTGCGCCCCGCCCGACCATGCGTGCCGCAATCAACTGGGTGCGCTTGGAGAGCACCAGCGTCAGGTACCCGGCCAACATGGCCAGGGAGCCGATCCACTGGACGAGAATCGGCTCTCCCGCCCCGACTAGGCGCTCGTTCGCATCGATCTGAACCGCGAGCCCCCAGATCAAGAGCACGAGTCCGACATCCCGACCGGTGCGAAACACTCCACGCAGCCGGATCCACCGGCTCACCGTCCGATCTTGTCCCGACCGCATGAAGATCGACAGCGCCATGCCGTCGAGATCATCGGTCGTCAGGTACTCGAGGAACCTCCAGGGTCTGGCAACGGCCCCATCGCTCGACTCAACGGCAGTTTCGATCCTCCGGTGGTACTCGACGCACGGCGTCCTCGCCCAGTCATAGTCCGACTGGAATCTCTCCCTGGGCCCGTCTCCGGAATCGGCCCGTCGAGCAAGAACTTGCCCAAAGGATAGGAAGAGCCCGCGCGCGCGCAGCCATCCGAGCAGATTGAAGAACATCGCAGCGGTCACCCAGGACCCGATGAGCGACGTGGGCTCACGGAGCTTCACATCCCGCCCCCCCAAGTGCCGCTCGACCAACATAACCCAGATCGGCTCTCCTGAAGGCGACACGGACTTCCCGCTGGCAGATCCGAGCCAACGCCGCATTCCGATCCAAACTAGCCCCAAGACTGCCAGAGCCACCAAGGCGCTGTCGGTCCACGCTCCCGACCAGTATGCCGCGCTCGCGAGTTCCTGGGCCCCGATGCATCCAAAGGCGACGCTGACGGTCGTCAGTGCAAGAGCCAGGACGAGGGAGCCTGCGAGCAGGCTCGTGCCAGTGAATAGAAGGGAGACGCCTGTGCCTACCGACTCACCCTTCAACTTCCGATAGGCGCGTCCAAACACCGGTTGAATCGCATAGCCGCAGAGTCGGACGCCCATCACGATCGCGGAGGTGACAGCACTGATGATCAGACCAACCACCACGACCACAGGGAGGAACAACGCGGCCGACAGAACTGTTGCCGCTGCGTTCCTACCACCTGCAGGCGACGATGACCCGGACGCGGTCGGTAGGCCTCGCACGAAGTCGTTCCAGGGCACAACGCCGGTCAGCCAGCTCGCCCGCGAGCGTGCGATGTCGAAGACCGTCATTTCAACTGGCTTTGACTCTCGGCCTGAAGCCGAATCGCGATCGCCCCGAGCCTGCTCTCTGTTCGCTCGAGCGGGGCTTCCGACCGCGTCGAGGAGAATCGGGGGTGGCGCGATCGCCAAGAAGAACAGCGCGAACGCACCGACCACGAAGTGGGAAATGACACGATTGAAGACGGCCAGGTTCATTCATTCACCTCGACTGCAGGACGCCGCCGCAATGGGTCCTGCGGGGACGGACGGACGAACGTCAAACAGCTCAGCGCGGTGGTGCGAATCCGGGGAAAAATACTTCTGACCGGGGTGAACCGCTCTCGCCCGTACTGGCGCGACCGCCCGGTCGTTCAGGAGCAGCGCATCAGGAAACCCAAATCCGACGTCGAGATCGCGGGCGGAGCGTTCGCGCGAGTAGGCCTAGCAAACATGAGCAGGCTGGCTCGGCGATTGGCCGTGGACGCTACGATCGGCAGCCCCGCGCGTACCGCTCCATGCCATTCAAGCTCACCACCCTGATCCCCGCCCTCGCGGCTGCCCTGCTCACTTCCTGCTCGGGCGTGCGCTACTACCGTGACTACGACCCCGCGGCGGACCTCGCGGGGGTGGCCAGCTGGGGCTGGGCGGGGGAGGGCGAGGACGGGGAGGCCCGGGCGAGTGGCCTGTCGTCCCTCGACGCGGAGCGGGTCGAGCGGGCGATCGTCGCGGCGCTCGGGGCCAAGGGCGTCAGCGGGCCGGCGGACGACGCCGACGTGCGGGTGCGCTATGGGCTGACGCGGCGCGAGAAGGTCGACGTGGACGCTTGGTCGTCGGGTATCGGTTGGTACGGGCCGGGCTACTTCCCGGGTGGCAACCTGCAGTACACGGTCACCGAGCGCACGGTCGGGACCCTGACCATCGACCTGGTGGAGCCGGACGGCCGCCTGGTCTGGCGCGGCTGGGCCGTGCGGAACCTGGAGCGGGTGGACGCGCTGGAGCCGGCGGAGCGTGAGGAGCTCTTCACCGAGTTGGTGGACGGGATCCTGGAGCAGTTCCCGCCGCCCGCGACGGGAAGCTGACGGCGGCTACGAGGTCGCGCGCCGGAGCCCGCCCGCCCCCAGCTCGCCGCGCCCGGATCGAGTGACCCGGGCGCCGGCGACCTGGCTCAGAAGCACTTCGAGAGGATCGCCACGTCCGACTCGAACGAGTCCGGGCCGAGGGGTCCGAAGCTGAAGCGGATCAAGGGGCCCATGGGGCCGTCGTCGCCGCGGCGGGCCATGTCGCACAGGCGGCCGGGGAGGATGCCGGCCTCGTGCTCGAACAGGCGCTCGTTGAAGGCGTCGCCGGTCAGGCCCTCGGGCAGGCGGCCCCAGTGGTAGAAGCCGCCGTCGCCGGTGAACAACTCGAGGCCCAGGTCGGCCAGGGCGGCGCCGTAGCGGTCGCGTTGCATCGTGTAGTACTCGGCGATGGCGCGGCGGGCGTGGGTCACGCGCTCCAGCTCGAGCAGCTCGGCCACGTAGAGCTGCGATGCGCGGCTGACGCCGCCCATGGCGAAGGACGAGTAGTTGCGGAACAGCTCGATGTGCTCCTTCGAGGCCACGGCCCAACCCACGCGCATCCCGGGCACCTGCAGGCCCTTCGTCGCCGCGCCGACCACGAAGATGTCGGTGGCGTCGATGTCGTCGATGTGCGCCAGGGCGCTCTCGGCCTCGCCGTCGCTGAAGAACTCGTAGGCCTCGTCGATCAGGGCGCCGCGGCCGGGCTTGGAGTAGTGGTCGACCAGGGCCTTCAGCTCCGCGCCGCGCGTGTGCACCCCGGTCGGGTTGCAGGGGTTGGAGCGGATCAGGAACGCGCGGTCGCCGCTCGGGTGGTCCGCCAGGGTCGGCCGGAAGCGGTTGGCGACGTCCGACTGGATGATGTCGAACTCGCGGCCCAGCACCTCGAGCACGTCCCAGTAGGGCGTGTACTCGGTCTCCTCGATGCAGACCCGGCGGTCCTCGAGCAGGAACATCAGGATCGCGTAGATCGCCGGGCGCCCGCCGGCGAAGACCGCCACGTTGTCGGCCGTGATGCCGGCGTCGTAGAAGCGGTTGTAGTAGGCCGCGATCGCCTCGCGCAGGGGCGGCTGGCCGTCCGCCTTGGGGTACATGCGGTCCGTGGCCGTGATCGCGATCGAATCGGGCAGGGTCGGGCCGCCGGGGACCTGGCTGGTCATCGGGAAGCCCTGGGCCCAGGGGTGGGTCCCGGGGTCGCCCATGTACTTGGCGGTGGCGTCGGCGAAGCGGAAGAGGGTCTCGTAGACCCCCATGGGGGGGAACTGGCGGAGGATCATCGGGGAGTGGGGTCGGGGACGGTGCGCGGCGCATTCTCCACGAGATGCCCCCTGCGGGATGGGGCTGCCTCGACTTTCGCACTAGGGTCTTGGCCCAGCGCGTGAGCGCCGCGCCGCGCGCCCTATCCATGCCCAGACCCAGGCTCGACGACTCGGATCTCTTGACCGCCCTCGAGGGCATCTTCCGCACCCACGGGTTCGAAGGCGCCAGCGTCGGTCGCTTGGTCGAGGCCACGGGCCTGCAGCGCGCGAGCCTCTACCACCGCTTCCCCGGCGGCAAGGCGCAGATGGCCACGGCGGTTCTGACGGCGCTCCACCAGGGACTGGTGGCCCAGATCCTGGCGCCCTTGTCGGGTGACGGCGATCTGACTTCGCGCGTGCGCGCCGTGGCCGGACGTATCGATGCCTTCTACGCCGGGGGCCAGCGGCCCTGCGCCATCGACACCCTGTCGCTTGGGCAGCCGACGCAGGAAGTGGCGGCGGCGATCGCTGACACGGTCGAGACCCTGGTGGCCGGCCTGGCGGGCGCGGCGCGCGAGGCCGGAGCGACGCCCGCCGCGGCTCGCCGGCGGGCGGAGGAGGCCTTCGTGCGGGTGGAGGGCGCCCTGGTGTTGGCCCGCGCAAGCGGCGAGACGCGCGCCTTCAAGCGGGTCATCAAGGGCCTGCCGGCGCTGCTGGTCGAGGGCCGGGTCGAGCTCTGAGGGGGCGGACAGCCGAGTCCGTTCAACTCGTCGGCTGAAATAGAACGAACGTTCGGTCACAAGCCCGCGCGGGGTCCGCACGGCCGGCTGATCGCGCTCACCTCCGAGCGCCCCGCCCCGCCACCCGCGACCGAACGACCGCCATGAAAGCAGCCATCGTCGTCCTCTCCGACCCCTCCAACGGCTCCGACGAAGCCCTCGGACGCCTGTTCAACGCCCTCGCCACCGCCTGGGACTTCAAGCACCGCGGCGACGAGGTGACGATCCTGTTCCAGGGCGCCGGGACGCGCTGGGCAGGGGAGATCGTGCGCCCGGAGCACCCCGCCCACGACCTGTTCAAGGCGGTGCAGGACAAGGTCGCCGGCGCCTCCTGCGGTTGCGCCGACGTGTTCGGGGCCGGCGAGGGCGTGCAGCGCTCGGGCTTCGAGCTGATCAGGGACAACCCGGTGCCCGGCACCAGCGGCCTGCCGAGCCTCCACAACCTGGCCACCCAAGGCTTCTCGGTCCTGACCTTCTGAGGCGCCGCCATGTCACGCAACTATCCGGCCATCACCTTCACCGACTCCGTGCGCGCCGCCCAGGAGCGCAACGGGTCCCGCGGCCTCGGCCAGCACCTGGAGTCGATGGCGCTCGACGACGCGCGCCTGTCGATCACGGAGCTGAGCTTCATCGCCGAGCGTGACGGCTTCTACATGGCGACCGTCAACGAGGATGGCTGGCCCTATCTGCAGTTTCGTGGGGGGCCCAAGGGCTTCCTGCGTGCGCTCGACGAGCGCACCTTGGGCTACGCCGACTTCCGCGGCAATCGCCAGTACATCAGCACCGGCAACCTGGCCGCCAACGACCGCACGGCCCTGTTCTTCATGGACTACCCGAACCGCCGCCGGCTGAAGCTGATGGCCCGGGCCGAGGTGGTCGAGACGGCCGACCGGCCCGAGTTGGTCGAGCGGCTGACCCTGGCCGACTACCCGGCGCGGGTGGAGCGTGCGATCCTCTTCCGCGTGGCGGCCTTCGACTGGAACTGCCCCCAGCACATCACGCCGCGGTTCACCCTCGACGAGCTGGAAGGCCGCTAGAGCGGGTCGGGGTCGGGGACCCGCGGCATCCGGGCACCCAAGGGGGCTGGACAGTCCGGACGCAGAGCCCGAGACTTCGACCTCACTTCCCACCGCCCCAAGGAGCCGACATGCGCCGCGCCATCCCCTTCCTCGCCCTCTTACCGCTCGCCGCCTGCAGCACCACCGGACCGCGCGTGGTCCACGGCGACGCTGCCGTCCGCGAGCCCCTGTTCGAGAGCCTGTCCTCCCTGGAGGGTGAGTGGCTGCTCGAGGTGCCCGGCGGCGAGCCCCTGGTCTCCGAGTTCAAGGTCAGCTCCGGCGGCTACGCCGTGCGCGAGATCATGATGCGCGGCACGCCCAACGAGATGACCAACCTCTACACCCTCGACGGCAACGGCGTCTGCATGTGGCACTTCTGCGCCGCCGGCAACACGCCGCGCATGCGCGCGGACGGGATGCAGGACGGCAGCTTGGACTTCCAGTTCATGGATGTCGTCGACCTGAACGAGGAGGACGAGCACTACATGGGCGGCATGAAGCTGGTCTGGGTGGACGAGAACACCATCGAGCAGCACTGGACCACCCTGACTGAGGGTGAGCCCGACCAGGGCATGGTCATGCGCTTCACCCGCCGCGTGCAGTGATCTGTGCTGGCGCGGGAGCCGAATGACCATGAGGACCCTCGGAGCGTGTTGGCGAGTGCGAACGACGACGGCCCTGGCCGTGCTGCCGCTCTTCGCCGGTTGCCGCACGGTCGCGATGCAGGACACGGGTGGCGGCGGCGACCTGGAGCCGATCCGGTCCATGCTGGTCGAGCTGTACGAGAGCTTCAGCTTCGGACCCGGCGAAGAGGCCGACTGGGACGGGATGCGAACCCTGTTCGCCCCCGGCGCGAACTTCTACTCGCCGATCCGCGCGGGGCGCACGCCCGTCGGTGAGGACGTCGAGGAGTTCGTCCAGGGCTTCCGCGACTGGGTCACCGGCACGCCGATCGGCGAGTCGGGCCTGCGCGAGGAGATCACCCACTGGCAGATCGTGCGCTGCGGGACCATCGCCCACGCCTTCGTGACGTTCGACGGCGTGCTGCCGGACGGCACGCCGTACTCGCAGGGCGTCGACGCGATCCAGTTGGTCCTGGACGGCGAGCGGTGGCTGTTGGCCTCGTTCACCTCGCAGTACGCACGCGCCGGCGCGCCCTTGCCAGAACGCTTCGTCGACCCGAGCTTCGCGCGCGGCGCGGACTGATCGATCGCGCCGCTTGGGCGTTCGTACGGTGCCAGCGTGGGTCAATGCCCGTCGAGATCGAGGATCGCGCGCAGGGTATCGCGCCGAGAGTCTAGGGCATTGCGAACCGCTAGGTCCGCGCCCTCGAGCAGCGGATCGTCCGCCACGTTGACGTAGCGGCCGTAGAACCACCGCCCGCCCATCGTCCCGGCACGGCTGAGCGCCGACTCCCAACCCGAGACCGACTCGTCGCCCTCGATTCCCATCAGCTCCGCGTTCGACTCACCCCGAGAGGGGCCGGCATTGTCGCCCCGAGACTCGTTCTCGAGGTGGTATCTGACCGTGTCGCAATAGCTGTCGACCGCGCCCCGGATGGCGTCGTTGAGAATCGGCGCCAGGGCCAGGGCCTCCGAGAGCGCTCCCGGATCCACATCCTCAGGATCCACCCCTCTCAGCCCAGCGATCCTCAAGGCCCACTCCCCGTCGATCGGTTCGTCAGGTTTGAGGTTGGCCTTCTCGGCGAAGAGCGTGGCGCGCTGCCGTTCCTCGAACTCCGCGACCCCCTGGGACAGAGTTCTCTCGGGCGCTTCGTACCAGACCTCGACCCGGGTCTCGCGCGTAACCTCCTCTACGCTCTCGGCCAGCTTCTGCGCGTACCGGTCGAAATCGGGGCCGAAGACTTCGCCGAGGGTCATCGTCTGCGCGCCGCCGACGGGAGCAATGGTTGTCGCGGGCTCCTGCTCCGCCACTACCTCGGCGCTGTACAGCGGGTCCTCGATCTGCGCGACGCCTGCGGTCGGCAGTGACGCCTCCTGTCCGCCTTCGACATCCGAGCCCCTCGATGCCAGCCACAGGGCGACTGCAGCCCCGACCACCAGCACTCCCATGCTGGTGAGCCATTGGCTCGGTGCTCGTCTGAGATCGCTCAAGACCCTCCTCCTTGGTCTCGACAGTACGAACTTCCGCCGACCTCGAGATGAACGTCGACCCTACATCGCTGGTCGACCCGAGCTTCGCCCGCGCCGCGGACTGACCGATCGCGCCGTGTGTGTCGATGGACATCGGAAGCGATGTTCACGGGGCGAAGGTCCCCTGGAGTTGGAGTCGCATCGGTTCGCCTGCGAGGGGGGCGCTTAGGACCAGGACCACTTGATACCAGTCCTCCGGGTCCAAGGCCGCGAAACCGGTGATCGCGAACTCGCCGTCCGAGATGGAGACCGACGTGTTCGGGACCGGGTCGCCGTCGGCCTCGAGCAGGTGCAGACCCGTCAGGGTCGCGGACGACGCACCGGGGAACGAAACGCTACCGTCGATGCGCGTGATCCTCTCGGTCGGGTCGTCGTTGAAGAGCAGCGCCAGGGCGCCGGCGTGGTACAGCTCGGCGATGCCGTTGCGGGCGAGATCGGACAGCGCATCGAAGCGATAGACCGGCAGCCCATTGACCTCGATCGAGGTCGAGCCGACGGCCAGGTTGAATGAGGGCGTTGCGGCGAGAACCAGGTTCTCCCCGGTGCCATCTCCCACGAGGTCCTCGATCGCGTAGTCCGCGCACTGGCCACCTCGTAGGCCTCCCCCCGCCGGGAGGGTGACATGGGCCGTTCCCGTCGCGCTGAATGGCACCGCACTGCGACCAGCTACCGTGACGGTCCCTGCCGAGCCCCGCTCGATCGAATAGGTCAGGCCGGTCACCGTCGGCCCGATGGGAATAGCGTTGCAGATGGAACCAGCCGCATGGGGCCCAGCGGTCGGGATCGCGGCCGGGTCGACTTCACCCAGCTTGACGGTGCCTCCCTTCAGGTCGGATTGCCCCATCGCAATCGCGGTGCCAGGCATCCATCCGGGCGCGAGAGCAACGGCTGCCGGAACGATCAACGCGGCCGAGAGTGTCGCGGCGGCGAGCTTGATTGCGTGATTCACCAACTCCTCCAACTCGGCTTTGGAAATTCTGTGACTCGCCTCATGGCGACGGAGGAATGACGCTACCCCCCCCGGAAAACCCGCAAGGTCGGTACTCGGAAATCGACCTGAGCGACGCAGAACGGCTCAGAGGCCCAGGGTGCTCTTCGCCCTGTCGACCACGCTCGCCAGACAGCCCTCGTCGAACGGACTCACCAAACCCGCGCCGCGCACCAACTCCTGGAACGGCGCCGATCCGCCCCGGCGGCACAGGGCCAGGTAAGCCCCCATCGCGGCGTCGCGGTCCTCTTCGGCCTGGGCCCACAACTGCAGGGCGCAGGTCTGCGCGAGGACGTAATCGATGTAATAGAAGGGGTAGAGGTAGATGTGGCGCTGCTGTTGCCAGCGGCCGCCGCCGGCGGGGTGGGCCAGATCGCCCCATTGGCGCCAGGGCAGGTAGGTGCGCTCCATCTCGAGCCAGACCTCGTTGCGCTCGGCGGGCGTCATCTCGGGCCGGCGGTAGACCTCGTGCTGGAAGTGGTCGACGGCCGTGCCGTAGGGCAGGAACAGCAGCGACTCGGTCAGGTGCACGCGGCGGAAGCGTTCGGCGTCGTCGCCGAAGAAGCCCTCCATGTGCGGCCAGGTCAGGAGCTCCAGCGACATGGAGTGGATCTCGGCCGACTCCGAGGTCGGCCACTGCACGTCCATGGGCCACAGGCCGCGACTCGAGAAGTTCTGGAAGGCGTGGCCGACCTCGTGGGTGAAGACCTCCACGTCGCCCTTGCTGCCGTTGAAGTTGGCGAAGATGAAGGGCATCCCGGCGGAGGGGAACGAGGTGCAGAAGCCGCCGCCGGCCTTGCCCTTGCGGCTGTCCAGGTCGAGGAAGCCGCCGTCGTCCATGGTGCGGAAGAAACCGCCCAGCTCGGGCCCCATGGCGTCGAACATCTCGCGCGCGCGCTCCATCATCCAGGCGCGGTCGCCGCGGGGCGCGGGGTTGCCGGCGAGGTCGTGGACGGTCTCGTCCCAGGCCATCAACTTCTCGAGACCCAGGTCGCGGGCCTGGCGCTCGTGTAGGGCGGTGGCCAGCGGCACCACGTCGCGCACGATCGCCGCGCGGAAGCGCTCCACGTCGCCCTGGTCGTAGTCGACCCGGCACATGCGCTTGTAGCCCACCGACACGAAGTCGTCGAAGCCGAGCTTGCCGGCCATGCGGTGGCGCAGGGCCACGAGGTCGTCGAAGATCCGATCGAGCTCGCCGGCGTTGTCCGCGAACCAGCCCCACTGGGCCCGCTCGGCGCCGTGGCGCTCCTCGCGGTCGGCACTCTGGCGAAAGCGCAGGATCGTCGAGAGGCTCTCGGCCTGGCCCTTGAAGTCGAACTCGGCGCCGGCGAGCAGGGCCACGTACTCCGACTCGAGCCGCGATTCCTCGACCAGGTCCTCGAGGATCGCCGGGTCGAAGGCCAGGGCCTTGGACTCCCACAGGGCCAGGGCCTGGGGGCCGACCTCGGCCTCGACCCCGGCGCGGCAGGGGTGGTTCAGGACCGCCCGCTCCACGTCGATCTGCAGCTCGGTCCAGCGCGGCGCCTGGCCGTCCCACCGCTCGCGGGCCGCCTTGCGCTCGGCGTCGGCCGTGTCCTGCTGGAAGCGCAGGCGGACCCAGGAGGCGTAGGTCTGGACCTCGCGCCGCATCGCGTCCCAGTCGCGCAGGATCTCGAGGCAGGCGGGGGTGGTCTGCGCGGCTACGAGGGAGTCGAGCATCCCCCGCGTGCGGGCCGCGAGGTCGTCGAGGTCCGGGGTGGCCGGGGCGAGGTCGGCGAAGGCGAGGGTCGACATGGGGGGCGGATTCCGGATCGGGGGGAGGCAGGGGCGGGTGGGCAGGAGGGGGAGTCTACCGGCGCCCCCCGGACCCCGGTGGGTGGCGTAAACTCCGGGGGCGGCTGTGGCTGCCCCCCACCTCCAGCCGCCCCGATCGAGGCTCCAGCCCCCCTGGAGTCCTCCGGAAGCACCCCAGCATGCGTCCCTTCTCCCCTATCACCGCCCTCGCGGCGGCCGCGGTCGTAGCGTGTCCGGCCTTCGCCGCAGCCGGCCAGAAGGCCCAGTTGCCGGCGACGGCGGTGCCGACGGGGGTCGTGGCCCTGGGCGCCACACCGGCGGGCCAGGGCGACCAGGGCGAGCTGCGGATCATGCCCCTGGGCGACTCCATCACCTGGGGCCTGGTGGACACCGGCGGCTACCGCGCGCCCCTCTACAACAAGCTCGAGAGTCTGGTGACGGGCGTGGACTGGGTCGGCTCCGCCCCGCCCTACTCCTTCCCGGGGGCCATGGACGACTGGCACCACGAGGGGCACCCGGGCTGGAAGATCCGCGACGTGATCGCCTTCGCGGGCGACCAGTCCACCCCGGCCACGTCCATCGAGGGTCTGCTGGAGGCCTTCGATCCGGCGGTGATCCTGCTCCATATCGGCACCAACGACCTGAACTCGCTGAAGGCGGATCCGATCCAGGCCCTGACCGACCTGTGGGAGCTGCTGGGTCGCATCTACGCCACAACGCCCGACGTGCAGGTCATGCTGGCGCAGCTGGTGCCGGTCAACCCGCTGTTGGATCAAACCCCGACGTTGACCTTCAACGCCGGCATCCCGGCCGTGGCGAACAGCTACGCCCAGGCGGGCTACGCGATCAAGGTCGTGGACATGTACTCGGCCTTCCGCTTCAGCCCCGACTGGGCAGGCCTGTACGTCGACGGACTGCATCCGAACCAGGATGGCTACGACCTGATGGCGGACGTGTGGTTCGACTCGCTCTTGACCGTCGCGCCGCCGACGAATCCGCCCGTTGTCGACCTGCCGCTGCTGCAATCCAACTACGAGAGCGAGTCCGTCGGCGCCTTCCCGCCCCTGACCGACGACCTGATCGCGGCCGGATCGCCGACCCTCGCAAGCGTCCAGCACGTGGGCTACAGCGGACACGCGGGCAACCCGATCTCGTCGCTCAACGACGGCAAGGCGGACGGTCACGCCACCTACGCCCTGGATCCGGTTGACGGGTCCTGGCGCAGCACCTTCAACCTGAACCTGAACAAGGCGCCGCGCGGCTACGACATCGAGGCCATCCGCGGGCTGAACTACGCCAGCCTGACCGTCGGCGCCCAGGCCTTCGAGATCGAGGTGGAGCTGGTCACAAGCCCCGGCGTGTTCACCAGCATCGGCAGCTTCCGCTATGCCTATAGTGCGTTGCCCTTCGCGACCCAGGCCGGTGGCAGCGCGATGATGTTGATCGAGCACGAGCAGGGCTTCCTGGCCCGCGGCGTGCGCGCGATCCGCTTCACCTTCAGCCCCGACCCCGGCTTCAACGCGGCCCCCGCCTACACCGAGATCGATGTGGTCGGCACGCCCGCCGGGCCCGCGCAGGGCAAGCCGCTGAAGCCGGCCAACCACCGTCCGCTCAAGGCCTGAGGCGGCCCCCGCCGCCGGCAGGCCTCCTCACTCGAGGCTCGCCCACCTCTCTCCCCATGCAAGCTCGTCCCAGCCGCCTCGTCGCAGGCGCAGCCCTCGCGCTGCTCCTCGGCGGATCCGCCGCCGCCCAGCAGACCGTCACGCCCGCGCCGCCGGCACCGCCCGCGCCCCTGCGGATCATGCCCCTGGGCGATTCGATCACCTTCGGGCTGCCGGACACGGGCGGCTACCGCGCGCCGCTCTTCGCTGCGTTGGAAGCCGACCTGTTCGACGTCGACTTCGTCGGTTCGGCTGCACCCAACTCGAGCCCGGCCCTGCTGGACGACTGGCACCACGAAGGTCACTCGGGTTGGACCCTGGAAGACCTGACGGAGTTCGCCGGCGGCCCCGGCGGTCCGCCCTCGACGATCGAGGGCTGGCTGGACCTCTTTGCGCCGTCCGTGATCCTGCTGCACGCCGGCACCAACGACCTGGGCCTCGACCAACTCTCGCCCTTCGAGGCCGCCAGCCGGCTCAAGCTGCTGCTCAAGCGAATCTACCTCCATTCGCCGGAGGTCCACGTGATCGTGGCCAAGATCATCCCCCTCGATCCCGCGGTCACGAATTGGAAGTGGGCCCAGTTCAACGTCGGCGTCGACTACGTCGCGAGCCAGTTCAAGACGGCCGGCTTCAGCATCCGCGTGGCCGACATGTACGGCGCCTTCGTGAACCACCCGAATTGGGCCGGCCTGTATTCGGACTTCATCCATCCGAACCAGGAGGGCTTCGACGTGATGGCCGGGGTCTGGAGGCAGGCCATCGTCGGCCTGCTCCACGCCACCCAGGGCGTACTCGAGAATCCGCCGCTGACCAGCCTCCCGGTCCAGCAACTGGTAGCCGAGTCGGAGCAGGACGGAGCCTTCGCGGCGCAGACCGACGACCTGATCGCCCGCGGCAGCCAGTTCCTCGCGTCCGAGGCCCACATCGGTCACGGGGGCGGCGCGAGCTACCCGACCCTGGCTCTGAACGACGGCGACGCCGGACCCGGAGCCCTGCTGGCCGCCGACCCGCACGACGAGACCTGGGTCAGCACCTACTACCTCGACCTGATCGAAGCACCCCTGGGTTACGACGTGCAGGAGATCCGCGGCCTGGACTACGCCGGCGGCCCTTCCGGCCTCGGCGGCTTCGGCGCCCAGGCGTTCACGGTGCTGTTCGAGACGATCGACGCCCCCGGCGTGTGGGTGCCCTTGGGCGGCTTCCGCTTCGCCTACACCACCGGCGCCTTCGCGCCTCCCACTGGCGGATCGGGCGAGATGCGCCTGCGCGGCATGGACGGCCCCTTGAAAAGCGGCGTGAGCGGCGTGCGCTTTCGCTTCAACGCCGACCCGGGCCACAACGCGATCACGGCCTACACCGAGATCGACGTGGTCGGTGCCCCGACCCAGAACCCGCCGCAGTTGATCGGTCTCGACTACCGGCCGCAGTAGACATGCGAGCCGAGGGCAGGGCGTCGACCAGTGACGCCATCGCCACGGCGGTAGATGACCAGGCCCCGACCCGGACTCGCGAGCGATTGCTCGGGGCCGGGCCGGGGCCTGGCTGCATCCTTGCCGATCGCGCCTTCGTCGCGGCGTGCCGCGCGTTGCGACGGAAGGCCGACTGCGCGCTCGAGCGCTGGCATGGCCCCGTCCTTCCCGATCGCCGGCCGGCGCCGCCTGCCTGTCCACTCGGGTTTTCCCGACAATCCTGCGACGTTCCGACCGCCCGTCGGAAGTAACCCCGATGGCAAGCTCACCCGCTGACCAGGCCTTCGCGCGCTTCGTGCGAACCGCCGAGCCCGGAGCGCTGGCGGAGGTCTTCGACGCCTCGGCGCCGGAACTCGCGCGGGTCGCACGGCACCTGAGCGCGGACGCGGGCGGCGCCGAGGACCTCGTCCAGGAGACCTTCCTGGTGGCGATCGAGCGTCGACACACCTGGGATCCGAGTCGGCCCCTGGTGCCTTGGCTCTTGGGGATCCTGCTCAACCTGGCGCGGCGCAGGCGTGGTGCGCGGGTGCTCGACACCCTGGAGCGCGAACCGATCGACGCGAGCGGCGCGGACCCGGCCACGGGGGCCGCGGAGCTGGAGCTCGGCGAAGTCCTGCGCGATGCGGTGCGACGCCTGCCCGACACATATCGGGACGTGCTGATCGAGCACGTCGAGCGGGGCGAGCCGGCGGTCGAGATCGCGCGGCGGCGCGGTTGCCCGCCGAGCACGGTCCGCAACCAGGTGCTGCGCGGCCTCGAGCTGCTGCGGCGCCTGCTGCCCGCGACGGTGGTCGGCGCCGCGCTTGTGACCGATCGCGCGATCGCCATCGAAGGCGTGCGGGCGGCGGTCCTCGCGCGCGCCGCGGAGCTGTCTTTCCCGGCGGGACTGCCCGCCGCCACGCTCACCACCCCGTCGGGTGGTGGACTGCTGCAACTCGCCGGAGTGCTCGCGATGAACAAGCTGATGTTGAGCGTGGCCGCGATCGCGGTCCTGGTCGCGATCGGATGGACGGTCTGGCCCGACGCCGCGGGCCCCGACCGTGGCACGGCCGCCCAGCCTGCGGGTGAGGCGAGCTTGGTCGCTCCGCCCCGCGGCGAGGGCGGGGCGCTGGCGGAACAGGGTCCGCGCGATCGCACGGGCAACCGCGCCCCCGCGCCCGAGAGCGTCGCCGCCCTCGCCGACGACTCGAGGGCCGAAGCGGCCCTCGTAGTGCACGCCACCTTCGCCGACGGCGGCACGGATGCCGCCGACGTGGGCCTCTACCTGCGCGCGGCCGATGGCCTCGGCCTTGGTGCGGACCTGCGGACCGATGAGCGCGGCAGGGCGCGCTTCACCCGCTCGATGCTCCCGAGCCTCGGCGTCGATGGAGCGGCGCTCCTGGTCTGCGATCGCGGCCAGGAGTTGGCCGTGAAGTTTCCTGCTAGGGGCGAATCGCGGGTCGAGCTCGAGTTGCCGATCGGTACTCGGCTGACGGGTATCGTCGTCGATTGGCGCGACGAGCCCGTGGCCGGCGCGCGGGTCTTCGCCACACGCCCCGCCCACCACGACTTCATGCAGCTCGTAGCCGTGACCGACGCGGCCGGCCGCTTCGCCATCCGCGACGTCGGCCCGCGGGCGAATCTGGTCGCCCGCGCCGAGGGGCACCAACCCTCGGAGGTGGAGGACGGGACCGGCGAGCCCGACGAGGAAGTCGAGCAAGAGCGCGAGTTGCGTCTGAAGCTGGGCGCGCCGGCCGGACGGCTCGTGGGTCGCGTGGTCGACGCGGGCGGCGCGCCCGTGCCCCACGCCTTCCTGGCCGTGGCGGTCGACGAGGATGCGCGCGACCTGGAACCCGGCGCGGAGCTCGAGCACTTCGTCGAGCTGCAGCGGCGGGCCAGCGAGGGCGAGTACGAAGGCGACCTGGAGCTCGACATGGAGTCGATCCTGGTGCGGGCGGACGGGAACGGGCGCTTCGACTCGCGCGAGGTACCGCGCGGCCGCGCCCTGATCCTGGCCCGCGGACCGGCCGCCGACGGGGGCACGATCGGGACCGCATGGGCCTTCGTCGAGCCGGGCGAGGTACGCGAAGTCGAGGTGATCCTGGGCAGCGGTGCGACGGTGCGCGGTCAGGTCGTCGACCGCGAGGGTCGCGGGCAGCCCGGGCTCGAGCTCGCCACCGAGTGGAACGGCGCTCCGGGGCTGGGCGAGCTGGAGCACACCCTCGGCCAGCGCGTGGCGTCGCGCACGACCACGACCGACAGCGAGGGGCGCTTCGAGTTGCGCGGACTTCTGCCCGGGGAGCACGACCTTCTGATCGAGGCGCAGCTCGACGCGGACCTCGACCTCGAGACGCGCAACGCCTTGCACCGCGAGCGGATCGAGCTGGAGGCCGACCAGACCCTCGAGCTGCGCCTGGAGCTGGAACGCCACCGGCGAATCGAGTTCCGCATCGTCGACGGCGAGGGACAAGGCCTGCCCGGTTGGGGCGTGCTGGTGGAGCGCCAAGCCTTCGAGTTGCTCGCGGCCCAGACCGCCGACGCGGACGGCCTCTTGCGGACGCGCCCGGTGCCCACCGGACGACGCCGAGTGCTCGTGCATCGACCCCTCGAGCCACGGGGCTTCGATCCGATTCCGGTCCTCGTGCGCGACCTGGAACTCGACGACGACGCCGTGACCCTGACCGTGGCGGCCCCGCCGCGCGCGACCCTGACCGGCCGGGTCCTGGCAGCGAATGGCGCCACGCTGGGACGCTCGCTGCTCGAGCTGAAGCGCGTGGACACCACCGGTGAGTCCGTCGGCGACACCCGCTACGCGATCACGAACGAGCAGGGAGCCTTCGAGCAGGTGCAGCTCGCCGCGGCCAGCTATCGACTGACCGCGCGGGTCGGCGACGGCCCGCAGAGCGAGTTCGGTCCCTTCGACGTGCCTGCCGAGGGCCTCGACCTGGGCGAGCTGTTCTCCGTGCCCCAGTCACGGCTGCGGATCAGCCTCGCGAGCGATCTCGATGCGGACCGCGTCGCCGTCGCCGTGGCCGCGCTGCCAACTGCCAACGAGGCCGAGCTCGCCCAGCTGGCGGCCTTGGGGGGAGCCTTCCCGGGGGCCGGGCGAGTGGCTCCGCGTCCCGCGCGGCGCGAGGGTGAGCAGTTCGTGACCGAGCCGCTGGGTCCAGGTCGCTACGTGGTGACTGCGACCTGTGCCGATCGAGCGCCGGGGCTGTGGACCCTCGACCTGGACCCCGTGAAGGACCCGCTGCCGATCCATCGCGTGGAACTCGGCTTCGGTCGCACGGTGCACTTCGAGTTCCCGACCGCACTCGGCACGGTGGTCGACGGCGCGGTGGTCCGCGTCGAGACCCAGTTGGACGGGGTGACGATCGACCTCATGCGTCTGACCATTCCCACGGGTCCCTCGTCCACTTCCTCGAACCGCACGAGCTTTGAACTGCGGTTCGAACCTGGCAATTACTTGGTGGTCGCCAGGCCGAATGTCGACCGCGGTTCATCCAGCTCCGCCGCCGTGGTGGTGGATTCGGACGGGCCAGCCTTCCCGGTACTGCTCGAGTAGTCTCCAAGGCCGTTCCAGCGCCCCGGGGCGGCTAAATCGGCCGGCCGCAAGGATCATTGGCTCGATGTCAAGGCGGGAGCCGCAGCTTGGAGTCGATGGAAAATGGCTGCGGCCGAAGCGCCTGTGATCCCAAACTTGGCGCAGCGATAGACTCCTCGATCCTCGGGTGCGCCACGTCGGCGGAAGAGCGACTTCCCTGGAGACGTCGGCGATCGCGGCGCGATCGAGGGCTCTGGGAGGTGAACAGTCAGGTTCAAGGGGCGAGGTGCCGAAGCCACGCTCCAGGCCGGTGACCCGACTGGCACCACCGCTTCATCTCTGGAGACGCAGGTAGCCCGTCCCTGGAGATGCGGTGTACCAGCACCGCGACAACCGGCTCGAGAACGACGACTCTTGCCTCTCGAGTGCGGTATCCAGAGTCGAACTACCCCCCCCCTGTATCTCGACGTTCGACGGGATATTCCGTCGGTCGAATGCGACAACTAATGGGCTCCCGCAAGGACGCTTTAAGGATTACCCGCTCTCTTGTCTCGCTGACTAGGCACGGTGAAACGAAAGTGCTTGTCCCCGTCGATTGTGGGGCTAGATTCGCTCTTCACGGAGTGAGGAACACATTGAATAACTCTTCTCGAAGTAAACCGATCCCCGCAGCCTTGCCCGGTGCTGCAAGAGGTGGATTTGCCGATGACTACCACAGCGCCGTGGGCGGTTTAAGAAGCGCCCTGAGGGCCATGTTGGTCGGCGCGGGGGGTGACCCTTCGCGTCCGCAGACCGTCGCGCGCGGCTTCGGGCTCGACAAGAACTTGGCCTGGAAGGTCTCGCGCCTGGTCGAGTCCGACAATGACGTCGAGGCGCTGAGGTTCCTCCCCGGACCAGCGGGAAGGCGAATGCTGTGCGAAGCGATCGGAGCCCGCGGGACCGAGGAGGCCCGGGCGCGGGTCGAACAGGCGCTGTCGGCCTTCGACCTGATGGTCGACCGCCACGCGGGAGACCGCGCGACCCTCGACGTGCTCGCCCAGTGCCTCGATCCGGCCCACGTGGACGACGAGGTCCTGCAGCAACACCGCAAGCAGGCCTTCCTCGGCAACCGCGCCACCTGGGGAGCCCAGACGTCGACCCAGATCGCGGCGTTGATCGCGGCGCCCGGGCAGACCGCTGACGAGTCGCTGGTCGCCCTCGAGCTCGGCGGCCTGTTGGGCTTCCGCTGCATCCGCAGCGACGTGCGCTGGTGCCTGCTCGATCGCTCCGCCGAGTCGAATCTCGACGAGCCGCGCCGCGAGCCCCTGGTTCCGCCGCCCGCCGAGATGGGCGGCGCGCCGCTGCTGGCGGAGTTCTGCAGCCAGCCCCTGCCCGAGGTCGAGTCCGAGGGCACCGGCACCAACCAGCGCTATCTCCTGCGGGGGCGCGACGTGGGTCTCGCCGGTCAGGTGGACTGCGTCTACGGCCAGCGGGCCACCTACGGCCCCCGGGCCGCCGCCCGGGGTCTGCAACTGCGCGTGCCCGTCTCGACGCCGGAGGAGGACTTCGAGTTCGTGGCGCTCTTGCACCGTGATCTCGTGCACCAGACGGAGCCGGTCCTGGATGTGGTCGGCCTGCTCACGGGCGCACCCGTGGGACTCGACCTGATGCTCCCCATCTCCGTCGATCGAGTCGAAGGCGGACTGGCCGCCCTGCGCGTCAAACGGGCGCCCATGCTCGCGGGCCTGCTCCGCCATTCGATCCGCGCGGAGGGCTGGAACCCCGACGACTTCGTCGCCTGGCACTTCTCCGTACCCTTCCCACCGATTCCCTCGGCGGTGCGCCTGGCCCTGCGAGGGACCGGCGCTGCTCGGGACTGATTGAGGCGCGGCGAGGGCTCCCTGGAGGGGGAAGCCTCGCCGCGCTCACTGCCTACTGCGCTGGTTCGTGGCCGTGCTGCCGCAGCAGCTCTCAGGGTCCGACGACGACCTCGAGCGCGTTGCTCGTGGCGCCGAGACCCAGGAACGGACCTCCGATGCCGACGGCCAGGGACTGGAACCAGACCGTGGCCTCGATCAGCGCCGGGTCGGCGGGGATCGCCAGCGGCAGGGCACCCGAACCGGTGGCATCGGTAGCCACCGTGGCCAGGTAGGTCGGCCCGCTCACCAGCACGCCGCAGGTCCCCAGGGGTGCCGGCCCCGCGAAGGCGGTCCCGAAGAACAGCAGCGCCAGGGAGGCGGGCTCACCGCCGTCGACCACCAGGTCGAAGCTCGAGCCCAGGACCGGTGCACCCGCGCCACCCAGGCGCGGGCTGGCGGAGATCCCGGCGCAGCCCTCGCCCACCTCGGTCACGGCCCAACCGCCGACGTCCGCGGTCGAGACCGCATGGAGCTCGATGCCGTGCTCGGGCTCGCCCGCGCTGAACAGCACCGTCGAGCCGATCCGCGCGCCCACCGTCGGCTCGCTGTCGCCGAAGCCGTCCGCGATGTCGGCGACGAGCTGCGTGCCCGCCGGGGTGCCGTCGCTGGTCCACGGCTCGATGCCCGTGCCGTCCCCGGCGTTGAAGCTGAACAGCACCCGTCCGTCGTCGGAGGGCGCCCACATCTGCCGCAGGGACGGACCCGAGCCCCACACCGTCGAGGCGAAGGCCTGGGTGACCTGGCCGCTGGTCGGCTCGTAGGTCCACAACTCCGCGGTCGCGATGGACGGCGTGGACGCGGTGAAGAACAGCACGCCCCCGGAGACTTGGAACTGCTGGGGCACTCCGGCCTCTTGCCCACTGGCCGGGTCGACCAACAGGCCCGTGCCCGCGGCGGTGCCGTCGGTCAGCCAGGCCTCGTCGAAGATGCCAGTCCCCTGTGCGCGGAAGGCGAGTTCGTCCCCCACCGCCGTCAACAGGTCCGGCTGGAAGGGCCCGACGACCGAGTCGGTCAGCGCGAGCGTGCCGGCGGGCGTCCCGTCGGTGCGGTAGAGCGCCTGACCGACGGTGATGCTGGAGACGCTGAAGAACGCCTGCGATCCGGCCACCACCAACTCGGGGACCGGAGTGCTCAGCGCGCCGCTCGAGATGTCCGCGAGGACCTGGGTCCCGGCCAGGGTGCCGTCGGTGCTGCACGGTTCGATCCCGAGACCCTGGCCCAGGTCCGCCAGGACGAGGAGCCGGTCTCCCAGGCGTGCCAGGCGCGGCGCGATGAACGTCGGCGACGCCGTCGAATAGAGGTCGAAGGCCTTGGCGGTGCCCGCAGTCGTGCCGTCGGTGTACCACAGCTGCTGGACGTCGTTCGATCGCGCGATGAAGTAGAGCCGGTCGCCCGAGCGCACGAAGTAGGCGGGGTAGGAGCTGGTCGGTCCGGGCGCGATATCGACGAGCAGCTCGGTCGAGGCCTGGT
This sequence comes from Engelhardtia mirabilis, assembly GCA_007751255.1. Lineage (GTDB taxonomy): Bacteria > Planctomycetota > UBA1135 > UBA1135 > Engelhardtia > Engelhardtia mirabilis. The sequence goes on along the minus strand of CP036296.1, from coordinate 254,297 downwards.
CGCCCGCGGTCGACCACAGCTCGAAGCCCGTGTCGGGCCGGTAGGCCGAGAACACGATGCGATCGCCGATGGCGACCATGCTGTTGGGCGTCGAGCCGCCGGCGCCGGGGTTGACCTCGACCACGAGCTCCGTGCCCTCGGTGGTGCCGTCCGTGCGCCACAACTCGTCGCCCGCCACCGCGTCCCTGGCGGCGAAGTAGACGTGGCCTCCGAGGCGCGTCAAGAAGCGCGGATCCGAGCTGACGGCCTCGATCTCGTCCGCGCCGATGTTGAGCAGGACGTCGGTCGAGAGCCCATCGGAGGTGAACACCTCTTCACCCTTCAAGAAGTCCGCGTAGACGAAGACCACGCCCGTGGCCGTGGGCCACAACCGCGGCAGATCGCCGAAGCCCTCGCCGAACTCGCCGGTTGCGAGGGACGAGACCTGCGCGGCGCCGGAGCCATCGGGGGCGCTCGACCACAACTGCTGTCCCGACGGATCCGCGCCGGTCACGAAGAACAACTTGCCGCCCGAGAGGGTGAGACCGTCCGGGCTGGAGGGCGCACTGCCCGGCACCACATCGGCCAAGAGGTCGACGGTCGCGCCGTCCGTCGTGCACAGCTCGGTCCCCGCGCCCGGGAACACGCCGCCGTAGGCCAGCTTGCCGCCGACCTCGACGCCCGGCGTGAAGGTCACCTGCTGGCCGCCCGCGGAGGTCTGGGTGTTGACCTGGGCGGTCCCCGCCAGGGTCCCGTCGGTCACCCGCAGGCGCGCACCGGTCGGGCCGCCGGCGAAGTAGAGCTTGCCGCCCGCCGACGCGGTCCAGGCCGTGATGGCCGTCGACTCGAGCTGAATCGTGCCGCCCGACGTTCCGTCGCTGGCCCACCAACCGCGATCAGCCGCGGAGCCGACCACGTCGAACACCACGCGCCCAGCCACGGCAGCGGTCTTCTTGAAGGAGTCAAAGGCTGACACGCTGTTCCAAGCGTGCAGGAATGTCGCCGGTTGAACGCCGTCGGTGGCCCACAGGCCGAAGGTGCCCTGACTGCTGTCGCCCCCGTGCAGATAGAGGTGCGCGTCGCCGGCGAAGACGGCTTGGACGCCGGAGGCGAGCCCAGGGTTGAAGGTCTGGAAGACCTGGGTCCCGACAGCGGTTCCATCGCTGCGCCAAAGCTCGTAGCCCTCGCCCGGAGTGTTGGCCCTAAACCAAACCTGACCCCCGAAAGCGACCAGGTCCTCGGGGGCGCTGAGCAGGCCGGTCGAGAGCGCCCCGGTACCGGCCGGTGTACCGTCGCTGCGCCACAGCTCCGCTGCGGGGAAGCCGACTCCGAAGACGAAGTCACCACCGGGCAGGAGCACGCCGTCCGTGATCGCGATCGTCTGGGAGGTGAGCTGGACGGTTCCCGCCGCGGTTCCGTCGGTGACGTAGAGGTTGGAGTAGGGGCTCTGCCCCGCCTCGAAGAAGACCCGCGCGCCGTCGGCGGCGAGCACCCGCGGCGAGCTCCCGTTCTGACCCGGGATCAGGGTCGCGTCGAGGTCGACGAAGAGGGTGTCGTCCAGGGGCAGCGGTGCTAGGCCGAGGAGCAGGACCGACGCAGGGCAAAGCATGGTTGGTGAGGGCTATTGGTCGTGGGGAGTCGAGATACGCCGTCCGGACTGTAGTCGGGCCTGGGCCCGTGTGGGGTGTCGCTTACGTCCGGCGAACCGATCGCGTCCGCCCGACGATGGCCATCTGCCTGCGAGGTTCGTCCGCGATTCCGCTTCACCCGTCGAGGGTCCCATGGCAGTCGTGCCTCGAGGCTCCGCGGCGAGACCCCCGAGGGAAGTCTCGCCGCGTCGGTGCCCGAGCGGGCCAGCCGCGGCCGCGCAGGCCCGCGACGGCATCAGTCCGAGGAGTCCCTCAGGGTCCGACGACGACCTCGAGCGCGTTGCTCGTGGCGCCGAGCCCCAGGAACGGACCTCCGAACCCCACGGCCAGGGCTTGGAACCAGACCGTGGCCTCGATCAACGCCGGGTCGGCCGGGATCGCCCCGGGCAGCACGCCTGAGCCGCTGGCGTCCGTCGCGAGCGTCTCGAAGTAGGTCGGCGCGTTCACGAACACACCGCAGGAACCCAAGGGTGCGGGACTCGTGAAAGCGCTCCCGAAGAACACGAGCGCCACGGACGCCGGTTCGCCACCGCTGACGACGAGATCGAAGCTCGAGCCCAAGACCGGCGCACCGGCGCCGCTGAGTCGCGGGGTGCCTGAGATCCCGGCGCAGCCCTCACCCACCTCGGTCACCGCCCAGCCGCCGATGTCGGCGGTCGAGATCGCGTGCAACTCGCTGCCGTGCTCGGGGTCGCCTGCGGTGAAGACCACGTGCGATCCGACCTGCGCGCCCACCTTGGGATCACCGTCGCCGGCGCCCGGCGAGATGTCGGCGACGGCCTGGGTGCCAGACGGCGTGCCGTCGCTGGTCCACAGCTCGACGCCCTTGCCGTCGCCGGCGTCGAACTGGAACAAGACCCGTCCGTCGTCGGCCGGCGCCCAAAACTCTCCCAAGGACGCAGCCGAGCCGAAGACGTTCGAAGCGTAGACCTTCGTGACCTGGCCGCCGATCGGCTCGTAGGTCCACAACTCGGCGGATCCGCTCGACAGCGACGAGGCCGTGAAGAAGAGCACGCCCCCGGACACTCGGAACTGCAGGGGCTCTCCCGGTTGCTGACTACCGGCCGGATCGACCAAGGGTCGCGTGTTCGCGAAGGTTCCGTCCGTCAGCCAGGCCTGCGTGACGATGCCGTCCGTCGAAGCCCGGAAGACCAACTCATCCCCCAACACGGTCAACAGGCTGGGACCGAAGGGCCCGACAACCTCATCGGTCAAGGCCACGGTGCCCGCCGGCGTGCCGTCGGTGCGGTAGAGCCCCTCGATCACGGAGCTGGAGTCCTTGCTGAAGTTGAAGAACGCCTGTGACTCGGCCACCACCAGCTCGGGGACCCTGCTGTTGCCCAGGCCCGGCGAGAGGTCCGCGAGGACTTGCGTGCCGGCCAAGGTGCCGTCCGAGCTGCAAAGCTCGATCCCGAGTGGATGCGTGTCCAGTCGGGCCAGAGTCAAGAGCCGATCCCCCAGGCGCGCCAGGCGAGGCTCGATCGACGACTGGTAGAGGTCGAAGCACTTGCTGGTACCCGCCACCGTGCCGTCGGTGGACCAGAGCTGCTGCTCGAGGTCTGGCCGCGCCACGAAGTAGATCCGGTCGTTGAAGCGCACGAGCTCGGTCAAGAAGGAGCTGTCCGGCCCCGGGGCGATGTCCGCCAACAACTCGGTCGACGCTTGATCGCCCGAAGTACCCCAGAGCTCGTAGCCGACATCCGGTCGGCGGGCTCTGAACACGATCCGATCGCCGATCGCCGTCATCTTGCTGGGAGTGGCGTCGCCGGGTCCGGGGTTGATATCAGCGACCAGAAGGGTGCCCTCGACCGTGCCATCGGTGCGCCACAGCTCGTCGCCCTGCTCGGCACCACGGGCAGCGAAGTAGACGTGGCCCCAAAGGCGCGTCAGGAAGCGCGGGTCCGAGCTGGCGGCGAAGAACTCGTCGTCATTGACGTTGATCAGGAGGTCGGTCGACAGCCCGTCTGAGGTGAACAGCTCCTCACCCGTCAGGTAGTCCGCATAGGGAAACACGACGCCCGCGGCCGCGGGCGACAACTCCGGCGTGTCGCCGAAGCCCATCCCGTCGGTGCCGGTCTCGAGGTTCGATACCGGCGCCGCGCCGGATCCGTCCGTGGCGCTCGACCACAGCTGCCGACTCGACAGACCCGCGTCGGTCACGAAGTACAACTTGCCGCCCGAGACGGCGAGGCCGTCCGGAGTGGACGACGCGGTGCCGGGGTCCAGATCACTCAGCAGCTCGACAGTCGTCCCGTCCGTCGCGCACAACTCGACCCCCGCCCCGGGGAACACGCCGCTGTAGGTCAACTTGCCGCCCGCATCGACTCCTGGCGTGAACGTCACCTGCTGACCGCCCACGGAGGTCTGGGTGTTCACCTCGGAGGTTCCCGCCACCGTTCCGTCGGTCACCCGCAGACGCGCACCGGTCGGACCACCGGCGAAGTAGAGCTTGCCTCCCGCTTCCGCGGCCCAGGCCGCCAGATTCGTGGACTCGAGCTGCACCGTGCCTGCCGGCGTGCCGTCGCTGGCCCACCAACCGTGTTCGGGCGCGGGGCCGACCACGTCGAACACCACGCGCCCGCCCACCGCAGCGGTGTGCTTGAAGGACTTCCACGCTAGCGCGTTGTCGAAGGCACGGATCAGAGTCGCCGGTTGAACGCCGTCCGTGGCCCACAGGCCGTAGGTGCCGAGGGACTTGTCCCCGCCGAACACGTAGACGTGTGTATCACTGGCGAAGATCTCCTCGACACCGTCTGTGCTGCCGGGAATGAAAGACTGGAACAACTGGGTCCCGGCCACGGTTCCATCGCTGCGCCACAGCTCGTAGCCGTCGCTCGGCACCTCGGCCATGAACCAGGCCAGACCGTTGAAGACAACCATCTGACCGGAGTCGACGTTCAAGCTGACAGACAGCGGCGAGGTTCCCGCCGGGGTGCCGTCGCTGCGCCACAGACCCGACGGGCCACCACCGGCCACGACTCCGAAGATGAAGTCACCACCGGGCAGGATGACTCCGTCGTGCGTGTAGAGCCCCTGGGCAGTGAGTCGGACAGTTCCCGCGGTCGTTCCGTCGGTGACGTAGACGTCGAAGCCCGGTTCGGAGAGGTCGCCCGGGAAGGCCTCGAAGAAGACCCGCGTGCCGTCGGAGGCGAGCACGCTCGGATTGCTCCCGTTCAGCCCCGGATACGAGGAGGGGTCGATGTCGACGAAGAGGGTGCCACCCAGGGGGAGTTGGGCCAGGCCGAGGGCGAGCAGCGGCGCAGTGCAGAGCATGGTTGGTAAGGGTTGGAGGTCATAGGAAGTGCAAAGGAGTGCAGCGAACTGTAGTCGCGCAGGGGCTGCGTGGCGTGTGGCTTACTTCCGCCAAACCGAGTCAAGCTCCGAGCCCGCCCCGCAAGCTCTGATCCCCGGTCATGCCTGCCTCGAGCGGGAAACCTGTAACGCTGGGGTCTCGGTGGGCCATGTGACGGGCCAGGCACGCAGAGCCGTCGTACTCGAGCCCGCCCCGACCGCCCATGAGCCTTCACCTGTCGATCATCGCGCCCGCCGCCTTCGCACTCTCCGTCGGCTCGCCGTTGACCTCCGCCGGCGCCCAGCAGGCTCCCTGCGCCATGCACGCCTTCGCTTCGGCGGACATGACTCCCGAGGACGCCTTCGGCTCCTCCGTGGCGCTGCAAGGGGGGCGGGCCCTGATCGCCGCCCGCGGTGACGACGACGCCGGCGAGAGCTCCGGAGCCGCCTACGCCTTCGCCTGGACGCCGGACGGGTGGATCCAGGAGGCCAAGCTGCTGCCGGACGACCTGGACTTCGAGGATCGCTTCGGCACCAGCCTGGCCCTCGACGGCGACACGGCGATCGTGACCTCCCTGCGCGACGACGACGCCGGTTCGAAGTCGGGCGGCGCTTACGTCTTCGACCGCGCCGGCGGGGCTTGGACGCAGACGGCGAAGCTGGTGCCGGCGGACCTGCAGGCCGGCGACGAGTTTGGCACCAAGGTCGAGCTGGACGGCACCACCGCCGTGATCGGCGCCTGGCACTCGGACGCCATGGGCGCCGACTCGGGCGCGGCCTACGTCTACCAGCGTGCTGTGGACGGGAGCTGGGTCGAAGTGGCCAAGCTCGTGGCGCCCGACGGCGGGCCCGGGGACCTGTTCGGTTGGGGGCTCGACATCCAGGGCTCGACCATCGCCGTGTCGGCCGTAACCAGCGACGCCAACGGCTCCGACTCGGGGGCCGTCTACCTGTTCGAAGAGGGCCCCACCGGTTGGGAGTTCCGCCAGAAGCTCGCACCCGCCTCGACCGTCGCAGGCGATCGCTTCGGCGGCGACCTGGCCCTCGACGACGACACGCTGCTGGTCGGCGCCCACGGTAAGTTCGCCTCGCGCGGCGCGGCCTACGCCTTCCGGCGCGACGAGGGCGGTCTGTGGCACGAGGTCGGGCAACTCTTCGCCGCCGACGGTCATCCCGGCGACAACTTCGGCCTCGGCCTCGACGTGGAGCAGGGGCGGGCGGTCATCGGCGCGGAGTATTCCGACTTCGCGGGCTCCAATTCGGGCAGCGCCTACGTGTTCGAGCTGTCCCCATCCGGCTGGGTCGAGACGAGTCACTTCGCCGCGCCGGACCTCGGCCCCGGCGACCAACTGGGCTACTGGGTCGACATGGACGCGAACCACGTCGTCGTCGGCTCGCGCACGAGCGACCTCTTCATGTTCGAGGGCGGCGCCGCCTACCTCTTCGGCCTCGACGGCTGCTCGCTCTACGGCGCGCCCGGCTGGATCGAGCTGTCCAGCGGCGGGCAGCAGACCCTCGGAATCGACTTCGGCGCCGACCGCGCCGGGCTGGTCTACCTGGTCCTGGGCAGCGCGTCGGGTACGGCCCCGGGGATCGCGGTCGGCGGCGTGCTCCTGCCCCTGGCGCCAGACGCCTACCTGAGCTTCACCGCCACCAACCCCGGCAGCGCGCTGTTGCAGAGCTCACTGGGGTTCCTGGACGCGGACGGCGACGCCACGGCGACGTTCCAACTCCCCGCCGGCAGCGATCCGGTCCTGGCCGGCCTGACCGTGCACCACGCGGCCCTGGCGATCGATCCCAGCCTGGCCGCGATCGTGGACGTAACCAATGCCTACCGCGCCGAGCTGCTGCCGTGAGGATTGGGCGTTCGTACGAACGCCAAATCCTCAGTGGGGTAGGAAGCGCGCCGGGATCGGTTGGTCGGGTCGCTCGGTGTCCCACAGGATCGAGGTCACCCACCAGCGCTCGTCGTCGAAGAAGAGCTGGAAGCTGTTCACCCCGCGCACCTGATCCTCGCCGTCCGCGGTGAAGCGCAGGGCGTAGGTGCTCCACGCGTGGGTGACGTGGCCGAAGCTCTCTACGTCGCGGTGCAACTCCCGCTCCCAGAAGCCGCGTGAGACGAACTGCTCGTCGACCAGCTCGATGTACTCCTCCACGTCGAGGACTTTCAGGAGCTCGCGGCCGTCCTTCCCCTGGCTGACCGCCATCAGTCGCGCGGCCTCGGGGTGCATCAGCGTCCGGAAGCGTTCCCAGTCCCGCGCCTGTCCGGCTGGCCCGCAGATGCACTCGTAGACGGCAGTGATGATGCCATCGAGCGAGCCCACGTCGGAGTCGTCCGGCGGTTCGTTCGCCTGCGACGGCTTGGAGCCCGTCAGCGCCACCATCGCGGTCAAGGTCAGTCCGATCGTTGCGAATGCAAACAGTGAAGTCGTCATCGTGGGTGCAGTGTCGGGGGTTCGTCGGCGCGGGACGCTATTGTGCCCCGATGCTGGACCTCGAATTCGTGCGCCCGCGATTCCCCGCCCTGACCACGGATTGGGCGCTCTTGGACAACGCGGGCGGAAGCGTGCCCCTGGGGGCCGTGGCGGATGCGGTCGGCGACTACATGCGCCGGTGCATGGTCCAGGTCGGGGCCAGCTACGACCTCTCGCGCGAGGCCGCCCAGCGCGTGGCCGCCGGTCACCGCGCGGCCGAGGAGCTGCTCGGCGCCAACGAAGGCGAAGTCGTGCTCGGTCCCTCGTCCACGGCCCTGGCCAAGCTCATCGCCCGCGCCCTGCGGCCCCTGTGGAAGCAGGGAGACGCGGTCGTCGTCACCGACCTCGACCACGAGGCCAACATCGGCCCCTGGCGCGAGCTGGAGGCGTCCGGCATCGAGGTGCGCGAGTGGCACGTCGACCCCGGCACGCACCGGCTCGAGTTGGTGGGCCTCGAGCCGCTGTTGGACGACCGCACGCGGCTGGTGGCCTTCAGCCACTGCTCGAACATCGTCGGCACGATCCACGACGTGCGGTCGATCGCCGCGCGGGTACGCGCCGCCGGAGCGCTGACCTGCGTCGACGGCGTGGCTTTCGCGCCCCACCGCCGGGTGGACGTGAAGGCCCTGGGCGTCGACCTCTACCTGGCCAGCCTCTACAAGGTCTACGGGCCGCACCTCAGCGCGCTCTACGGACGCGCGGAACTCCTGCAACGGGCGCGTTCGCAGAACCACTTCTTCGTGCCCGAGGACGCGGTCCCCTACAAGCTCGAGCCCGGCAACGTGACCCACGAGCTGGCGGCGAGCCTACCGGCAGTGCCGGCCTACTTGCGCGAGCTCGACCGCCACCACGGCGGCGCGGGAACCCTCGACGGCGCGTTCGAACGCATCGCCGAGCACGAGGCCGGCCTCGCCGAGCCGTTGCTTGCTCTCCTGAGCGCTCACCCGCGCACGCGCCTGATCGGCAGCCCCGACGCCGATCCCGCCGAGCGGGCGCCGACCATCTCCTTCACCGTGCGCGACCTGGCCTCGAGCGCGGTCCCGACCCTGCTCGATCGGGACCGCGTCGCCGTGCGCTACGGACACTTCTACGCCCATCGTTTGATCGATCGTTTGGGCCTGGCCCTGGACCAGGGTGTCGTGCGCGCCAGCTTGGTGCACTACAACTCGGTGGACGAGGTGGCACGCTTGGTGGACGGGCTCAATCGGGCGTTGGCCTGAACACTCTCGGGCAAGCTGGGCGCACAGGGAGCACCGGGGTCACGGACGGGATCGGCCTCGCTCGGTGCTCAAGCGCCTTTCCTCCCCGGCCGAAAGTCTTTCCTCCGCGCGCCCGCACTCCGCGGGCCCGGGGCTGGAGAACGACCGATGCGCCACGAACCCCAACTGCCGATCGAAGCCGGACGACTCGTCTTCCGCGCCAACCTGCGTGAGTTCGGACGCCGTGCGGGTGTCCTGGCCGGCCTGGCGGACGGCGACAAGATGCCGCTGGACCAAGCGTTCGAGGACCTGGCCGACCTTTGGTTCCAGCTCGAGCGCAGCCGCGTCGGTCTGGATCTGGACCTGCCGAGCGAGCGCTGAGACGCGGTCCGTAGCGGGACGTACCGGACGTACGGTGCCGGGATCATTTGTCCCAGCGGCGCGCAGCATCGACGGCTATGCCGTCGATGCTGCGCGCCGCTGGGACAAATGATCCCGGCACCGTACGTCCGGTACGTCCCGCTACGGACCGATCACCACCTCGAGCCCGTCGCTCAATGAGCTGATCCCGAGGAACGGGCCGGGGACTTCGACCACCAGGGCCTGAAAGGCCAGCTCGAGGTCGAGCAGCGACGGATCCGCCGGGATCGCCAGGTCGAGCAGGGCCGCGCCGCTGGCGTCCGTCAGTCCCAGGGCCAAGGCCACCGGTTGGGGCAGGAGCGGCTGGCACGGTGCGCCGACGTCCGGGTACGCGAAGGAGCTGCCGATGGCCCAGACCACCGGCGCGGCGGGCGTCGCGAACTCCAGCCGCAGGTCGAAGTCCGCGCCCAGGGTCGGCCGCCCGACCGGCGACAGCACCCCGGGTTCGCCGACCTGGGCGCAGCCCCCGGCCAGGGGCGCCGCAACGTTGGCGCCGACCGCCGCCACGGTGGTACGGAACAGCTCGAGCCCGACCGCTGGCTCCTGGGCCGAGAACACCACGCGCGAGCCGATGCGCCAGGGGCGGCTCGGGTTGGACGAGCCCGGCCCGGGATTCAGGTCCGCCAGCAGGCTCACCTTGCCGTTCGGTCCCAGCACTCGCGGCTCGATCCCCGCGGCGTCGACGCCGGCGAACAGCGCGTAACCGGCACCGACTTGGGTCACCGGCATCGGAATGCCTGTGGCGATTGGAACGTCGATCGGCTTCGCGAAGCTCGTGGCGCCCGGCACTCGCCACAGTCGCGCCTGGAGCAGCCCAGCCTGCGGGTCGACGGTCGCGAAGAGCAGCCCGCCGTCGGTGACCAGGAAGCCACCAGTCGCCGCCCCGCCGAGCAGCGGGTCGGAGGCGGCGAGCTGCGGATCGATCAGGTACTTGACCGCGCCCGTCGTCGCGTTCACCGCGATCGGACCCGAGGGGAGGGCGCCGGCGGGTTGGGTCAGCACGTAGTTGCCCTCGAACGCGACGCCGCCGGAGATGCCGGCTCCGCTGCCGGGCCCGGGCAGGATCTCCGCCGCGAGGCTGACGCCACCGGCCGTCCCGTCGCTGCTCCACACTTCCCGCCCGTTGATCCCGTCGTCCGCGGTGAAGAAGAAGCGGTCGCCGATGGCCACGCCACCGCGTGGCTCGGAAGAGAGCGGGCCCGGCCGGATGTCGGCCACGCGGAAGGTGCCGGCCGCGGTGCCGTCGCTGCGCCACAGCTCGGAGCCCGCGCTGTCGACGCCGATGAAGAACACGTCCGCGCCGCCCACACCGCCCCCGTCGAACAGGACCGCCTGCCCGAAGAGAAACTTGAAGCCCACGTAGGCCACGTGCTGGGTGCCGACCGCGGTGCCGTCGCTGCGCCACAGTCCGGGCGCGACTCCGGCGGGACCGAGTGCGTTGGCGGAGAAGTAGACGTGGTCGCCCGCGGCCACGAGGTTCGAGATCAGCGAGGAGGCCGGCCCCGGATTGAGGTCGACGACCTCGACCTGATCCGGATCGCCGTCGGTCAGGATCAACTCCGCCCCGAGCTCCGCCACCGTCGCCGAGAAGGCCAGGCGCCCGCCCACGCGCGCCCCACCCGCTGGCATCGAGCCCGAAGCGCCGGGGACGAGGTCGGCGAGCAGTTGGGTGCCGGCGTCGGTGCCATCCGTCACCCAAGGCTCCAATCCGACGCTGCCGTCATTGGCCGACACCACGAGGCGCGAGCCCAGGCTGCCGATCGGTGTCGCCAGGGAACCGGCCGTTCCGTTGACCGCGATGTCGGCGATCAGGGTCACGGTCGACGCGTCGGCGCGCCAGGGCTCGGAGCCGATCCCGTTGCCCAGGTCGTAGGCGTAGAGGATCCCGGCCTGGGTGCGCCCGGTCGAGAACAACGGCGCGGAGCCGATCACGTCGGCGCCCGGAATCGGCAGGGTGCCGGCCGGCGTCCCGTCGGTGCGATACAGGTGTCCGGGTTGGGACGGTCCCTGACGCGCGTGGAAGTAGACCTCGCCCCCGAACTCGACGAAGTCCGTGACCTGCGAGCCGCCGCCCCCGGGCTGCGCGTCCACCAGCGCGGTGACCCCGGTCGGGTCCACGAAGGCCGGCTCCAGACCGATGAACGGATCCCAGGCCAGGCAGACCAACCCGTGTTTGTAGGCGCGCCCGGGGTTGTTGCCGACGGCGTTGGCCAGGAGCTGGGCGTTGTCGGGCACGACCGACGTTCCGGCGGCGGTTCCGTCGCTGATGAAGAGCTGGGTCGGGTTCGGCCCCTCGCGTCCGACCAGGTAGATGGCGTCGCCGTTGCGCGCGCACCAGCGCGAGCCCTCGATCGTCGACTCCACCAGGAACTCGGCGCCGCCGGGGCCGATCGACCACCACTGGGGCGGGATCGCCGATTGTCCGAAGACGTGCTCGACGAGCACGATCAAGCGCCCCGCCGTGGGCAGCCACGAACACACCTCGACGCGCGAGTCGACGGGTCCGGTGAAGACCAGGCTGGGCGCGCTGCCGCTGCCGTCCGTGCGCCAGACCGAACTCGCGGTCCCCGGCTGCACCTCTGCCAACTGGCTGGAGAAGTAGAGGTCTCCGCCACCGGCGACGATCGGACCGCGCACCTGCGGCGGTGGGATCACGCCCGCGTCGAAGCCGTGGGCCGTGCCGGGGCCGGTGCCGTCGCTGCGCCAAAGTTGAAGCCCGACCGTGGTCGACGCCTGCTTGACCTGGGCGCAGAACCAGGCCTCGCCCGCGAACTCCACGAACTCGCTCGCGGCGCGCAGGCTCACCGACAGGCCGGAGTCGAGGATCGCGGTTCCGGCCGCGGTGCCGTCGGATCCGACCGGTTGGCCGAAGATCTTCGATGCGGGCCACTCCGCCGACGGCGCGATGAAGACCGCGCGCCCCGATGGCAGCACCACGCCGCCGTCGTAGTGCTCGGCGACCATGAACAGGCCCTCGGTCATGTCGGCCAGCACCGGCTGGGTGCCCGCCGCGGTGCCGTCGCTGATCCACAGGTCCACGAGTTGGTCCTGGCCGTGGGCCCAGAACCACGCGCGCTGGCCATCGCTGGCAGTGAAGATCGGCGCCGAGCCCAGGTCGTAGGCCGGCGCGGGGTTGAGGTCGAGCACCAGCTCCACGGGCGCCTGGGCCCCGGCCTGGTCCACGCAGAAGAGCATCGTCAGGCCGAGCCCGACGAGGGAGAGTCGATCCATGGCGAGCGTGACGGGGACGTCGATCGGGCGCTGCAAGACGCGACGGCCGGCCCATCAAAGCCACTGGGGCGGATCTCGGGCTCGTCAGATTCCGATTCCTACCGATGGGACCCCGGTGACGGGCAAGGACCGGCGAGAGCGAGGTGGTGACACCTTCCCCGCTGCGCCCGGCCGGCTCACTCCATCCGGGCTAGCGTCCTGCGAGTGCTGCTTCGATCTGCGCCAGCTTGCCGTCGATCGTGTCGAAGTAGCCCGCCTCCCGCGTCAGCATCGCCCCCCGCGACCGCAACCGCTCGAAGGCCTCGCGCGAGGCCGTGAAGGCTTCGCGGGCCGAGCGCAGCTCGCGCGCCTCGTCCTCTTCGTCCTCCATCCGTCCGGCGCGCCCCAGCCGCGCCTGACCAGTGTTGTAGAGCAGGGCGCCCGTCGATCGATCGACGCTGACGTCGGCCGAGTCGCGTTGAGCCAACTGGTTCACCAGGACCAGGGCATCGTCCACGAGCTCTTCCACCCGCTCGGCTTCGCCGGTCTCCAGGAACACGTAGCCGAAGGCGATGCGCGTTTCGATCCCGCCGCGCAGGCCCACGTCGAGGTCGGGGTAGTCGACGACCAAGGCGTCGAACACCGCGAGTGCGTCGGTGTAGCGGTCGATCGAGTCCTGCTGCAACCCGTTGCGTAGCTTCGCGGCACCGACGCGCGCCAGGGCGTGGCCGTATTGCAGGCGACCGTCGGCCGATTCAGGCCCGCCCAAGAGCAGGGCGCGGCGCAGCGCCAGGCACTCCTCGAAGGCGTCGAGGGCCGCGGCGTCGTCGCCGGCCATGCCGAGCGTCGCGCCGTAGTTGGCCAGGGCCAGGGCCAGATCGTCGGCCACCTCCGAGTCGAGCGGCCCTTCCGCTTCGCGGTGGCGCACTTCCTCGAGCGCCCGCGCGAACAAGGCCATGGCGCCGTCGCGGTCGCCCGCGTCGAGCAGGAAACTCCCCCGCCGCGAGAGGATCGACGAGCGGTAGGTCGGCAAGCGCGGCTCGTCGGGCCACTTCTCACCCACCACCTCGAGCACGGCCCAGGCGCGGTCGTGGGCCTCGACCCGGCCGGCGTGGTCGCCGACGTTGGCCTCGGTTGCGAGGCCCAGCACGTCGCCGAACTTCATGTAGGCGCGGCACAGGCGGTAGGCCTGGTCCACGTCCTCGAGCAGCACATCCTCCATGGCCCGCAGGTGCTCGACGCCGCGGCGCAGGAGCTCGGCCCGCACTTCGGTGGCACCCTTGAGCCGCGCGATCGGATCGGCGAACTCGAACACGAAGTCCATGCCCATGGCGGCCAGGTCCGCGCGCGCGCGCTCGGCCTCGGACGCGGCGGCTACGGCCACGCCCTCGGCGCGGCGGGCGTCTTCCGCGGCAACGCGCAGCTCGATCCCCGCTTGCCGCGCGCGCGTCGCGTCGCGCGCCGCGCGCAGACCGAAGATCGCCGAGGCACCGGCCCCCACCAACACGGCCAGAACCGCGACCAGGGAGGCCGCGAAGGCCAAGCGGTGCCGGCGCGCGAGCAGGGCGAGCCCGTGCAGCGCGCCGGGATTGCGGGCGCTGACCGGCTCGCTGGCCAGGAATCGACGCAGGTCGTCGGCCAGGGCGGCCACGCTGGCGTAGCGCGCCTCGCGGTCCAGGGCGACCGACTGCAAGAGGATCGCCTCCAGGTCGCGCGGGATCCCCGCCACCAGCGATGACGGCCGCCGCGGTTCGTGCTCGGTGACCAGGCGCGCGGCCAGGGGCAGGCTGAGGCCCTCCAGGTCGTGGGGCGCGGCGTCGCAGATCAGTCGATAGAGCACGACACCGAGCCCGTAGACGTCGGCGCGCACATCCACGTCGCCCTCGCCCAGGAGCTGCTCGGGACTCAGGGAAGCCGGCGTGCCGTACATGGCGCCGGTCAGGGTCCGCGGCAGGCTCGAGCCGCTCTCGTCACTGGTCGGGTCCACCGGCCGGGCGATGCCGAAGTCGATCACCTTGGCGCGGCCGTCGCGGTCCACCAGCAGGTTGGTGGCCTTCAGGTCGCGGTGCAGCACGCCACGGTCGTGACCATGTTGGACGGCGTCGCAGACCCCGAGGAAGAGTCGGATGCGGTCCTCGCGGGGGAGCTGTTCGTCGGACGCGAAGTTCAACAGGTCCCGCGCTCCCTCGACGAACTCCATCGCGAAGTAAGGCACGTCGCGCGGCCCGCCCAGGCCCTCCTCGCGGAAGGTCCCGACCGCGAAGACCTGGGCGATGCGGGGATGGCGCAGCCTGGCCAGCACCTCGGCCTCGAAGGCGAAGCGCCGCCTGGCTTCCTTGGAGTCGAGGCCGACGCGCAGGGTCTTGAGCGCCACGTGGCGCGCGGGCTCGAGTTGGCGCGCCTCGAAGACTCGCCCCATGCCGCCGGTGCCCAGGGACCCCACGATCTCGAACCCGTCGATCACCGTGCCGGGTGCGACGGCGCCGCGGCCGTCGTCGAGCACGTCCGCGGGCACCGCCAGCTCGGGTAGTTCCCCGCCGTGCTCTTCCAGCTCGATCAGGGCCACGGCCTCGCGGCGCAGTGCCGCGTCGTCGGTGGCAGCGGTCAGGAATGCATCGCGATCCACCGCCGGTCGGTCGAGACCCTCCTCGACCAGCCGCAGCAGCAGACGTTCCCGTTCCAGGTCCATGGGGGTCACGCGCCGTCGCCCAGCTCGCGTCGCAGCCAGGCTGTCGCCGTGCGCAGGCGGCGCTCGACCGTGCGTTGGGGCAGACTGACGGCCTCGCTGGCCTCGGCCACGGTCGAGCCGCCGAAGTAGCGCAGCTCGACCAGGCGCGCGAGTCCGGCGTCGACGGACTCGAGCCGCGCCAGGGCCTCGTCGAGAGCCAGCACGTCGAGCACCTCGAGGGCGGGGTTGGAATGGGAGGAGAGGTTGGCCGGCATGCCGGGGGCGACCCCGTCCGGGGCGGCCACGTCCTCCAGCGCGACCCGCTCCTGCAGACCGCCACGTTTCGTGGCCTTCTTGCGCCGGGCGTGGTCGACCAAGAGCGAGCGCATGACCCGCGAGGCCAGGGCCAGGAAGTGGCCGCGGCTGGGGATCTCGCCGCCCTCGCGCCGGTCCAGCCGCATCCAGGCCTCGTGGATCAGGGCCGTGGGTTGCAGCGTGTGGTCGGGCCGCTCGCGCGCCAGGTGGCGGGCGGCGATGTGGCGCAGGTCCTCGTAGACGACCCCCATCAGCGCGTCCCCGGCCTCGGCGTCCCCGGCGCCGAAGCGACGCAGGAGCTCGGTCGGGTCGGGCGGGGGCGTCTCGGACATCGACGACGAGTCTAACGGGAAGGTCCCACGCGGCCGGTCGGCACGAATTCGCAACTGGATTGGCGGGCCGGACCTCGGTCCTGCGCTGGGTCATCGTCCACGCCCGCGGCCATCTCCCCCGGGCCATCGCCCATCGATCCAGCCATGAATCTCCGACCGTCCACCGCCCTGGCCAGCGCCGCGTTGCTCGCAGCAATCGGCCACTCCCAGGAGCTGCCCCTCTCGGCGCCCCCGCTCGCCATGGCCTCGGCCTCGGCCACGGCGATCGCACCCTCTCTGACGTCGGGTGGAGTCGACGCCGACAGTCCCGGCCATCGGGCCGAGGCCGCCCTCGCCGGGCCGCTCGGCGCCGGCTACCGCGCCACCTCGCCCCTGTTCGAGCTGCGCGGTGGCGGCGCCTCCTTCGCCGCGCCGGTGCTGGCCTCCGCCGGACCGCTCCTGGCCGCGGTCGAGCCGCGCATCCTCGTCGCCAGCGGCGACACGGTGGCCCTCTACGGCGCGGGCTTCGCGACCGGGGGCACGCCCGCGGTGACCTTCGCGGGCCTGGCGGCGTCGAACGTCACCGTGGTCTCCGACACCGAGTTGAGCGTCGACACGCCGCTGCTCACGAATCCGTTCGGCAACCCACTGGGTCCGATCGACGTGCGTGTGACGACCGCGGCCGGCGTGGCTGAAGTCGACCAAGCGGCGATCGCGTCGCCCGCCTACGTGCAGACGAGCCCCGGCCGCATCGGCGGCAACTTCACCGTGACCCACATGGGGCAACCGGGGGCGACGGGCATCCCGTCCTGGGCGACCGCCCTGCCCGGCGTGGTGATCCCGATCGGCGGCATCGGCGGCGCGATCGAGCTGCCGATCATCTTCTTCACCTACGGCGCCGAGATCCTCGACGCCAGCGGCGTCTCCTCGAGCACCTATCCGATCCCGGACGACCCGGCCCTGGTCGGCGCAGTCCTGCAGTTCCAGACCATCATCATCGATTCGATCGTGCCGCTCGTGGCGAGCTTCACGAACACCGTGGACGTGGAGATCCTCCCGTGAAACGCGCCCTTGCAACCCTGATCGTCACGGCGCTCGGCGCCGTCTCCGCGTCCGCGCAGTTGAGTCCCGTTCCGCACACGCTGAACTTCGAGACGCGCCTGTTCGACAGTCTTGGCCAGCCGGTCAACCAGGTGGATCTCGGGCTCGAGTTCAACCTCTACCCCCTGCCCGTCGGTGGCGCCGCGGTCTATCGCGAGTCGCTCTCGGTCGACGTGCAGGACGGCTACCTGACCGCCGAGTTGGGGGCCAATCCCTCGATCGGTGCGATGACTCCGCAGTTGATCGGCTCTTCGCCGGTGCTGTACCTGGGCCTCACGGTGGCGGGCGACGTCGAACTCGCGCCGCGCATGGCGCTGACTTCGGTGCCCAGCGCCCTGCGCGCCGAGATCGCCGCCAAGGCTGAGTTCGTGAAGGGCTTGGTCGACGCCTCGGAGATCCTCGTCGGGGGCCAACCGGTAGTGGATGGATTCGGCCAATGGGTCGGCGATCCGACGGGTTTGGTGGGGCCGACGGGCCCCGCGGGTCCGAAGGGGGCAACCGGCGCCAGCGGACCGAAGGGCCTCAAGGGCGACACCGGTCCGGTTGGTCCCATCGGTCCTCCGGGCACCTCCGGCGGGCCGGGGCCGGCCGGACCCAAGGGCGACACCGGAGCCACTGGAGCGACCGGCGCCACCGGCGCCCAGGGCCCCCCCGGGGACAGCTTCTGGGCCGAGGACGCGGGCAACCGGGCGCGCTACGTCGGCGACCAGACGGTCGCGCAGATCCTCGCGGCTCCGGCCGTGGCCACGTCCGGTGGGCGCGGTGAGCTGCTGCTGGCGGAGGACGACGACGGCAGCTTCGGCGCGCTCCTGCGCTACGACGGCGCCGCCAACCAGCTCCAACTGTTCGGCAAGTCCAACTCCAACCTGCTCGGTCCGCACCTGTCCATCGACCGCGACCTGACCCGCGTCGGCGTCGGCGTCGCCGACGCGAGCGTGCCCCTCGACGTGGCCGGCGTCGGCGGCAACACCGGTGGCACCACCTTCGGAGACGTCGTGTTGCGAGTTCGCAACGACGACCTGATCGATCCAACCGCGATCTCCATCGACGCCAACCCGGACGAGGACGCGGTGCTCTACCTCTCCGAGGACACCCACGCCACGTGGAGTGTTCGCAACGACGCCTCCGGCGACAACGAGTTCGAGATCCGCGACCACTCGGTCTCGTCGACAGGCGTGGTGGCCCAGCGGATCCACAAGAGCTTCAAGCTCGTGGCCCCCTACGACACCTTCTTCACGGGTGGGTTGATGCCGACCAACAGCACCGACCTCGACCATGTGATCGGGAACCTGTTCGAGCGCTGGCACTCGATCTACCTGGTCCTACCGCCGTTCCTGACCTCGGACGAGCGCCTCAAGCGCGACATCGAGCCTGTGGGGCACGGGTTGAAGGAAGTGCTCGCGATCGAGCCGATTCGCTACCGGATGGCCGATCCGCGCAGCGACGTGGGCGTGCAACTCGGCTTCTCGGCGCAGCAGCTCGCGGGCATCGTGCCCGAGATCGTGTCCGGCGGCGCGTCCCTCGAGGAGCCCTACGCCGTGCAGTACACGTCGCTGATCCCCGTGCTGGTCCGCGCGATCCAGGATCAACAGGAGTTGCTCGACGCGCAGGCTGAGGCGATCGCCGACCTCACGCGGCGCCTCGAGGCCCTGGGCGGCTGACAAGTCGCAAGTCCCCATCCCGTGCGGCGACGCCCGAGCGTCGCCTTCGTGAACCCCCTCGACCAACTCCCGCATCCCATGCGTACCCACCGTGCACCCCTGGCCGCCGCGCTCCTCGGCGCAGCCCTCTCGATCGCGCCCGCGGCCGCGCAGACCTCGCAACCCGCGCCCCAGAACCTGCACTTCCAGACGCGCCTGTTCGACAGCGGCGGGAGCCCCGTCCAGCAGTCCGGCCTGGGCCTCGAGTTCAACCTCTACACCCTGCCGGTGGGCGGCGCGCCGCTCTACACCGAGAGCCTCGCGGCCGACGTGGTCGACGGCTACCTGTCGGTGAACCTGGGCGCCAGCCCGACCCTCGGCGACCTCTCGCCGGCGACCCTCGGCGCGCACCCGACCCTGTACCTGGGCGTGGCGGTGGGCGGCGACGCGGAGATGGCGCCGCGCCTGGTGCTGACCTCGGCGCCCTACGCCCTGCGCGCCGAGTCGGCGCGGACGGCGGAGAGCGTCAGCGGTCCGGTGGACGCGACCCAGGTCAGCGTGGGAGGCTCGCCGGTGATCGACGGCGCGGGCAACTGGGTCGGCAGCCCGAGCGGGTTGGTCGGGCCCCAGGGTCCTATCGGGCCGACGGGTCCGACCGGACCGAAGGGTGACAAGGGCGCGACCGGAGCGACGGGGGCCACCGGGCCCGTCGGGCCCAAGGGCTCCACCGGTGCGACCGGCGCCACCGGCCCCGCGGGCGCGACCGGCCCGATCGGCCCCCAGGGCCCCGCCGGATCCCAGGGCCCCGCCGGGCCGACCGGTCCCCAGGGCGACAGCTTCTTCAGCGAGCAGTCCGGCAACACCGCCAAGTACGTGGGCGACGGGAGCCTCGGCGCCCTGGTGCTCAGCCCGAACGGCACCAACAGCAACTCGGAGCTGCTGCTGGCCGAGAACGTCTCGGGGAACCTGGGGATGAAGTTCGTCTACGACGGGCTCGACAACGTGCTCGGGCTCTACGGCTACTCGGGCACGACCCTGTACGGACCGCACCTGACGGCGCTGCGCTCGACCTCGCGGGTCGGCATCGGCGAGTCCGTTCCCCAGCGCACCCTGCACGTCACGGGCGACGACGGGTTCACCCAGGTCGGCAGCAGCGTGCTCGGCGACGAGGACCTGGTGGTCGAGGACGCCGATGCGGGCATCGTCGCGATCTCGTCCTCGGGCGGCGACAACGGCTCCTTCCTCGCGCTGAAAGAGGTCGAGGCCGGGGTGCTGGTCGACAACTGGGCCCTCACGCGCCGCACCAGCGGCCAGGGCTCGGACCTGCGCCTGCGCTACGGCAGCGGCGTGAACCCCGCCAACCTCACCAACCTGTTCACCTTCGAGACCTCGGGCGAGCTCGGCATCGGCACCACCGAGCCCACCGAGGACATCCACGTCGCCGGGCTCGGCTCGGTGGGCATCAAGCTCGAGGCGGACACCAACAACTCGGGCGAGGGCGACCACCCGGTGATCACCTTCAGCCAGGACGGCGACCTGATCCGCACCCAGCTCGGTTACTTCGGGACGGGCTCGAACAACAACGACTTCGAGATCCGGCGCATCGACGACCTCGGCGCGGTGGAGTCGTTCGTGCGGCTGTTGCCCAACGGCGTGGTCGAGCTGGACGTCCTGGAGGTGCGCGGGGGCGCCGACCTCGTCGAGCCCTTCGAGACCGACGGGGCGATCGAGCCTGGCACGGTGATGGTCATCGACGCCGAGCGGCCCGGGCACCTGGTGCCCGCGACGCGCGCCTACGACCGGCGCGTGGCCGGCGTGGTCTCGGGCGCCGGCGGCGTGCGGCCGGGCCTGTCCCTGTCCCAGCGCGAGGTGCTCGAGGGCGACAGCAAGGTGGCCCTGGCCGGGCGGGTGTACGTGAAGGCCACCGCCGAGGGCGGGCCGATCGAGCCGGGGGATCAACTCACGACTTCCGACACCCCGGGTCACGCGATGCGCGCCGGCGACGCCGCCCGCAGCCACGGCACGGTGATCGGCAAGGCCATGTCGGGGCTCGACGAGGGCACCGGCCTGGTGCTGGTCCTGGTCAACCTGCACTGAGCCGAAGGGACGCCCACCGTGAAGCACTCCATCTTGTCCCTGACCGTCGTCGCCCTCGCGGCCGCGGCGGCCCACGCCCAGGTCTCCCGGCCCCAGGCCTCCGACGAGCAGGGCGTCGACGGCGCGCCGCCTGCTCTGACCGCGATCGAGCCGGCGGAGCTCCTGCGCGCCGACCCACTGGCCGCCGAGCTGGCCCCGCCCTTCCTAGAGGACGCCCTGCGCCTGCGCCGCGTCAGGCTGCAACCGGAGACGGTGCGACGCTTGTCGGCCAGTGCCGAGGGCGGGTTCGAGGCCGGAGCCCTGACCGTCGAGTTCTTCCCGGGCGAGGCCTGGCGGCTGGTACCGGAGCGCTGGGTCCGCACCGGCGACCGCGCCTTCACGGCCTCGGGCTCGGTGGAGGGCCGGCGCCTCGCCCGCTGGTCCATGGCCAGCCGCGGCGGCGTGGTGCTGGTCAACCTGCGCCCCGGGGACGGCACCCTGCTCAGCCTGCGGACCGGTCCCGACGGCCTGCCCCTGGCGACCCAGACGCGGCCCCTGCCCGGGCATCGCTGCGGCAACGAGCTGGGCCTGCCGAGCGCTCCGCACCTCGTCAGGCAATGGGGTCCGCCCGCGGGCGCGGCCGGCGGCGACGACGGGGGTCCCCTGGTGCCGAAGGCCAACACGATCCTGCAGCTCCTGGTGGTCATGACCCCGAGCGCCGTGGCCCAGCTCGGCGGCGGCCTGGCCGCGCGCACCGCGGTGGAGCTGGCCGTCGAGGAGGGCAACGACGTGTTCGCGAACAGCGCCGTGAGCGCCCAATGGCAGCTCGAGGCCGCCTGTCAGGTCCCCTACAACGAGGGCTCGAACACGCACAGCACGCACCTCAGCCGGCTGACCAACTCCAACGACGGCTTCATGGACGATGTGCACGAGTGGCGCGGCGTGCTGCACGCGGACTTCGTGGCGCTGATCGTGAACGACACGGACACCGTGCCCGCGCCCGGCGGCGGCACCACCTCGACCCTCGGCCTGGCCTGGGTGCAGCCGCCCGCGCCGACGCCCTGGAACGGCCCCTTCTGCACCATCGACCAGAGCGCCATGGTCGGCAACCTGACCCTGCCCCACGAGCTGGGTCACAACATGGGCATCAACCACGACCTGGCCTCGAACCCCGGCACCGTGCCGATCACCGAGGACGCCTACGGCTGGCTGTTCACCGGCAACACCCAGGGCAACCTGCGCACGGTTATGGGCACCGGCAACGCCACCCGCATCCCCTTCTACTCGAACCCCCTGGTCAAGTTCGACGGCCAGGCCACCGGCCAGCCCAGCGCCCTCTTCCAGACCGGCGCCGACGCGGCCTCGGCCCTGAACGGGAATCTCTTCCTCTACTCGCAGATGGGCTTTTCGACCCTACCGACCGACCTGGGCGGCTCCTTCTGCAACTTCAGCGCGGGCCCCATCCAGATGGGCCTGTTCAACACGCCCTTCGACAAGCTGCTGGAGTCCGTCCTGCAGGTGGGCGCCCCCGGCGGCGGCGTCTACGTGGGCCACGGTGGGAATACGACGGAGACGCCCCTGTTGTGGTTCGAGCGCCGCATCGAGGTGGACTCGAACGACCCGGCGCCGTTCACCGTGGGGGGTTGAGGCTCGCCGGAGGGGAGGAGGCCGACCCGAGGGAGACCCTGCGGCGCGCCGCGCGACTGGCGCGCGGTGCGCCGCTTTGGTCGGTGGTGGAGCGGGCAGGATTCGAAAACAAAATGGCACCGCGAAACCTGCCCCAGCCTCCGTCAATTGCCCCCTCGCACGACGAGGTCTGCGCCGAACAGCCGCCCCACCCGAGCTGCCCTCCCCGCGGTCTGCCAGGCCACCGGCAGCGCGGGTCTCAATTTTCTCGGGCGCGGCGACGGATCTCCGCTCGGTCGCGCGCCAATGCGACACCTCGACGAAGCGCTCGTCGGTCCGCCGGTTCCAGACCAGGTCGCCGACCTTCATCGGGTTCGTGAGGGTGGACCAGATGGACGAGGCCGTCCACGCGCCCGAGTTGATCTGAGGCCACTCGGCGTTCCGCGAGGAGGGGACTCCCTCGTCGTTCAGCGCGTTGGAGATGGCCCTATGGCCCATCCGCTGCGGGCGAAAGAAACCGGACCCGGGGCGTAACCTCAGCAGGTCAGGAGCGTCTCTCCTCGTGGGAGCTGCACGCCCTGGGCCGGGCCGGTGCGGAACGTTCCCAGGCACGAATCGCAGATGGAGACCCAGGATTGGAAGACGCCCGGTCAGCCAGCGTCGGTCTGGGGGGCTGCGCTTGGCCAGGCGTTTCACCGAGTCTCGCGGCTGCGGCACCAGAGCCCGCGAACGGAGAAGGCCTATCGAGGCTGGGTCCGTCGCTACTTGGCAGCCCACGACTGGCGCCACCCGCTCGACCTCGGCCGCACGGAAGTGACAGCCTTCCTCTCCGATCTCGCGACGCGCGAGCGCGTCAGCGCTTCGACGCAGAACCAGGCCCTCGCCGCGATCCTGTTCCTCTGCGGCGCCGTCCTCGAGCAAGAGCTCCCCTGGCTCGACGAACTCGTCCGCGCCAAGCGACCGCGGCGCGTGCCGGTCGTCCTCACCCGCGCGGAGGTCCGCGCCCTGCTCGGCCATTTGGAGGGACCGCCACGCCTCGTCGCCACCCTGCTCTACGGCGCCGGCCTGCGGCTCCTCGAGGCGCTCCAGCTCCGCATCAAGGACGTCGATCTGGACGCGCGCATGCTGACGATTCGCTCGGGCAAGGGCGACCGCGACCGGCGCGCGCTGTGCCCCGAGTCGACCCGTCCGGACCTCGCCCTTGCGATCGAGGCTGCCGCGGCCCAGCATGCCCGGGATCTCGAGCACGGCGCGGGCTGGGTCGAACTCCCTCAAGCGCTGGCGAAGAAGTACGCCGCTGCCGCGCGCTCCCTGCCCTGGCAGTGGGTCTTCCCTGCGACCCGGACCTACCGCCATCGCGAGACCGTCGAGATCCGCCGCCACCACCTGCACGAGACCGTCATCCAACGTGCGGTGCGGGAAGCCGTCCTCCGCGCCGGCATCCGCAAGAGAGCGACCTGTCACACCCTACGGCGCTCTTTCGCAACGCACTTGCTCGAGGACGGCCAGGACATCCGCACGATCCAAGA
This sequence comes from Engelhardtia mirabilis, assembly GCA_007751255.1. Lineage (GTDB taxonomy): Bacteria > Planctomycetota > UBA1135 > UBA1135 > Engelhardtia > Engelhardtia mirabilis. The sequence continues at coordinate 230,809 of CP036296.1, read as the reverse complement.
GCTCCTCGGCCACAAGGACGTATCGACGACGATGATCTACACGCACGTCCTGAACCGCGGCCCCCTCGGCGTGCGCAGCCCCCTGGACCGCCTCGACGGCCCCTGAGCGGCCGCCCGGCCGGCGCCTTGCCCCCAATGGGGCGCAGTGCTATACCGACCAGTCAATGGAGAGAGCGACCACCCCGGAGCACGGTCGACGCCCGGTCGTGAGGCTCGAAGACGCGCCACGTCGCGGGTCTGCGGCGCGCTACACGGACCTGTCCAACGGCACCTGGCTTTGCTACGCAGGTCTGTCGAATTCGCGTTGGGCGGACTCACGAAACGCCGCGAAGATTTGTTGAGCCGAGTCACACGATGAAGGCAACCAAGTGAAGCTCCCCTGTGCAGATCGAGCGGTCGTGAACGCGGACAAGATCCGCGAGTACCTGCTCTCGGATGCACACCCAGTTGGCAGGTTCAAGGCGGCCTTCTTCGGTGGGCTGGGCTACTCGGCGGGCGAGTGGGAGGTGCTTGCGGCCGACCTCAGGGGGCACGCAGTTGAGAACGATGCCTCCGCCACCGAGACCAATGAGTACGGACAGAAGTACGAGGTCCGGGGTAGGATGGCAGGGCCGGCGGGCAAGATCGCGGTCGTCGTCGCTGTGTGGATCGTTCTTCGCGGCGAGGACTTCCCACGATTCGTGACCGCGTTCCCAGGAGCCAGATCATGAACTTCAAAGAACTCGAGACCGTGGTGCTCAACCGCGACCTGCCCGAGCATCGTCTCCGGCAAGGAGACCTCGGGGCGGTTGTGCACGTTTACGAGCCGGACGGACTCGAAGTCGAGTTCGTTAGTGCCTCCGGCAAGACGGAAGCGCTCGTTACGCTCAAGTCATCGGACGTGCGCGCTGTCGCCGACGGCGACCTCGTTGCAGTCCGGCGACTGGACAGATCGGCGTGAGGGAGCCGCCCAACCAGCCGATGCAGCGGACGGCCTTCGGCCGCCGCTGATCGGCAAGGCGTTAGGTGGCCGTGTCGCACAATGCAATGAGTAGGCGGAACACTCTTCGACAAGAACTCTCGACCGTGCTCGCGCATGAGTACCGGCGCGCGTCGCTTGCTCTTCAAGAGTTTCATCATTTCGCGAGCCTGCTCCTAGCCGGGGACTCGTCGCTCCGGGTGCGACTGGCCGCATACGACGCATACGGTCGTTTCGTTCACCACCTCTTCGAGTTCTACAAGGGGTGCTTTGATACGAACGGCCCTCGGCACTCGGCGATACAAGGCAAGGGACTAGATCGGCACGTTCAAGAAGAAGTCGTCAAGCTGATGGGGCATCGAGCAGACCGCATTGCCCGAGGCGATAGTCCGGCGTGGGATAATGACGCGGCGTACTACCGTGAGGAAGTACCGCCTGAGTTTGCCCGCGACTTCCGGCTGATTCGGAATCAGCTCTCCCACACTCTTCGCGATCGCGCTGAGCCAAGCCGAGGGGTCTCCCTGCCGGGCTTCTACGCGCGGTATCATCGATTCGCGATGTTGCTCTACGAAGAGCCGTATTGGCTATGGCACGTAACCGAAGAGTCATCAGTCGACTGGAAGGAGATTGGACGCTTCGAGGAAGCCCTCAAACTTCATTATGAAGCGCCACCTAACAAGCCGATGCAGGCGGACGGCCCTTCGGGCCGCCGCTGATCGGCAAAGCGTTAGGCCGGCAAATCGAGTGGATCGACGACCCAACATCCCCACGATCATCGGCGGCGGCCGCGTCCTGTGGTACACGCGGATCGATGAGCGCCACGTCCCGCGCAAAGAGGCGGCAGCCGTTCCCTACGGGCTCGCCATTTGCGACCTGGAAGGAAGCGGAATCTTTCTCTTCACCTGCGCGGACGACTGGATGCCTGTCTTCGACTCGTGGCATGAAACCGTGCTCGGGGCCAAGCGCCAAGCGGCCTTCGAGTTCGAAGGAGTGGAGTCAACATGGGAGCAGCCTCCCGTATGATGGGCGGCGGCTTAACAAGCCGCTGGAGCTGACCGGCTTCGCCGGCAGCTGAGCGGCAAAGCGTTAGCCATGCAGGATCACAAAGCGACCAAGAGGAACGAAGTAGAGTGGGTCAAGGACGAGCTTGTCCCTCTTCTGCATCATCTTGGATTTCGTCGGATTGATTCAATTCACGGACCACTTGAGGCGGGGCGCGATATCGTAGTTGCAGACCACGACCGATTTGGTTTGGCTCACCATGATTGCATTCAAGCCAAAGACGGAAACCTGTCCGCCCGAAGCGAAACAGCCGAACTCCGGTCGATTCTGTTTCAACTCAGCACCGCCTACGAGACGCCCTATCGAGACCCTAGCGCGGGCACCGAGCATAAGATTCGAACCGTGTACTTGATTGTGAACGGGGGCATTACTGACGCGGCGAAGAACATCCTCTATTCGAAGACGGGCGGCTGGCTTCGCATAGTAGATAAGACACAGCTCGAAGTGGCTGGGTACGCGGGCCGCGTCCAAACAGAAAATAACGTCAGTATGGCGGCAAGGGCAATGTGGCTTGAAGTAAGCGACAACATCGATACCTGGAAGGGCTGCAGTCTGGAGACCCATGCTGGCGCTGAATTGGTTCTCCCGCTGTACTCCCTTGAGACATCAGCTACCAAGCGGCTCTTTGAGGTTGCATGCGACGTCTCACACCTGGCTGACGTGTTAGTTCTGAACCACTTGCGACGTGCTGCTTCCTCCGCGAATTCGATTCTTGGGAAGATCCCGCTGGGTCCGAACGCGAACGAGTCGGTCACCAACGCAGTCAACACGATGAGGGTGGCCTACGAGACCTATTCATCAATTGCAGAAGATGTTGAAAGAATCTACGAGGGGATTTCCAACTCGCCATTTCCGCTGCCAGGCGCGCGCTACCCGAAATTCTCAGAACGTCCGGACCCTAGCGAGGGAGCGGAAGAAAATGAATGCTAACCAGCCGATGCAGACGGACGGCCCTTCGGGCCGCCGCTGATCGGCAAGGCGTTAGCTGGATCTTCTGAACCGCTTTGCTGGAGATATGACCCACATGAAGGACCCGCGTGTTACCGCCGCTCTGATCGGCGGCGCTTCCTCGGTAATCGTCGCAGTCATTGGTGTGATTGCGTCCATCATTCTTGGCAAGAGCGCCGCAGGTGATGCAGCCGGCAAGGCAGCTGGTCCCGCCGTGCTCAAGTCAATTGAGAGCCGAGGTGGTCAGATCGAAGAGCTCGCGGTACAGCTTGATTCGATCGAGTCCAGGCTCCAGCCCCTCAAGGCCTTGGAGGGATTTCGCATTCTCTATGGTCGCGTTGACTCAAACGGGAATTCAGCGGGCATTGGCTTCTCCTCTAGAAGAGGCGGTGACTTCTATGAGATCAACTTTGACAAGCCCTTTATGGGCGAGCCGACGGTTGTCGCGACGTTCGATCGGCACCAACCAAGCGACTCGACCGCTGGCGACAACACGCTACGGATCAACGCGGAGCGCGATGGATGTCGTGTGTATACGCGTGACCTGTTTGTTGGCGCCGATGGAGATGTTGACACCAAGGACACTCATGCCAGTTTCGCGTTCCTAGCCATCGGGATCGACAGTGAGTAGCCTGCTGAGTGGCCAGCTAACAAGCGCTTGCAGCGGACGGTCCGCTGCGCGGCCCGTCGCTGAACCGCAACAGCGTTCTGCAGAAACAGGCAAGCCCCCACCCTCCCGGAGGCGACATGAGATCGTGTGTCCGAGAGATCACTGAGGACGACGCTGAGGAGTTCCTGGGACTCTTGAAGCAACTCGACAGCGAGACGTCATTCATGCTCATGGATCCCGGTGAGCGCACCACGTCGACCGAGGAGCAGCGGCAGTGGATTCGCTCAGCCGTGGAGGTCGTGAATCACACGATCCTCGTGGCCGACGTCGATGGCGAGTTGGTGGGCTTCATCGGTGCCCGTGGAGGCGCCTATCATAGGAACCACCACTGCGCGCACCTTGCCATGGGCGTGCTGCAGGCGTACTGCGGGCATGGGCTGGGCCGGTCGCTCCTCCGCGAAGTCGAGCAGTGGGCTCGCAAGCGGAACCTCCGTCGCCTGGAACTGACGGTGATGGTTCACAACGAGCGCGCAGTACGGCTCTATCGTGGCGCCGGCTTCGCCTTCGAGGGAACCAAGCGCGAGGCGCTCGTGGTCGATGGCCGGGCAATCGACGAGCATGCAATGGCCAAACTGTTGCCGCCCCCGGAGGCTGCCGAATTCGCGTTGGGCAGGCCATTCTCGTGACCAGACTTCGTGCGCTCCTCCTCGTGCTCTCGCCCGCTGTTCTCGTTGGTGGGTGCGGGCCGAGAACGCTACCGGATTCCCCCTTCACACCCTGGCAGGCAAGTCGTGAGTGAAATCGAGATCGAGCAGATCCAGCCCGCGGACGACGAGATTCTTGAGGAGTGGAGCCGCGTGACCAAGGAGCGTGACCTGCTCGGTGCAGGGGCTTCTCGTTCCTCGAACGAGGACTGGCCGTGGACTGTCTTCGTTTCGGTTATGGAGTTCGTCCGAGTCGAGCCTCTCGAGTCTGAACTTGCGGCGGCCATCTCCTCTGCACTCGCTGACGTATCTGGCGTCAAGGAGGCTCATCATGACGACCGAGAGACGTGGATCATCAGCGGTCAGCCGGACGGATCCGCGCTGGTGCACGCCGCGGCAAAGGTCGTCGATCGCTTCGCACCGAGGACAAGAGCGGTTCTCGATGACCTGGACCACAACAGGTAGTGGTTTGCCAGGCGGCTGCCCAGCTAGGCGATGCAGCCGCCGCCGCTCCGCGGCTGATCGCCGTTCCGTTAGGCGCACTAGGTGAAGGCGATACCCCCCACGCTGACGGCGTTCGTCATCCTGCCGGAGGTCACCCTAGCTATGACCCACATCGTGCTTGTCCGCGTGTGGGTCACATGGACCCTCTGCACGTTCCGATTCCCAACAATTGAAGAGGACGGACCCGTGAGGCTGGTGACCACTGGACAACTCGCGGTTGCGACCGTGGTTAACCTCGTGCTCTTCACCCTGCTTGGGCTCGCGGCACTACGGGCGCGACGAAGTGCTCCAGGTCTCAGGCGGGGGCACTACGCAGGGATCATCTTTGCTGTGGGCATCCTGGTCATCCTGCAGGTGCTCGCAATCAAGGGACACACACCCATCGTTCCTCACAGCGGCTAGGAGCATGCTGATGAGAGCGCGCCTAACTGACCGATCCAACGGACGGCTCGCTTCGCTCGCCGCCGTTGATCGCCACCGCGTTAGGTGTACCGGATGAGCATCGAAGCTTGGGAGAAACCCCGCTGGTTCGTTCTCGGCGACCGAGCCGGATTCGATCGGCCGAAGTTGCGGACTCGACGCTGGGTGACTGACGCCACCACCACGTCGGCGCGGCCTCACGCCAACTGCTCGTCGTCCAAGCAGCTCGTGACGAGCGCGATGCAGCCGTCGCGGCTGGACAGCTCGGTGTGGACCGAGCCCTCGACGGCGACCATGTGGTCGCCGGCGGTCAGTACGCGGCCGCCGAAACGCAGGTCGCCTTCGACCACGTAGGAGTGCTCGCGGCCGCGGTGGCGGTGGGAGGGGTAGGTGGCTCCGGGGGCCAGGCGCATGAGGGTCGCGACGGTGCGCGCCTCGCGGTCGATGGACAGCACTCGCACGTCGATGCCGGGCACGTCCGTGGGCTGCCAGGGGGTCTCGTTCGCGGCGACCACGGCGATGGCCTCGCGTTCGATGGCCTGCCGCTCGTCGCGGTCGGCGAATTGGACGCCCCCGGCGCGCACGGCGGAGAGGCCGGCGAGGACGCGGTCGCGCAGGCGCGCGGGCGCAGGCGGGTCTTGCGCGCCTGCGGCCAGGTCGAGCTGGGCGGCGCTGCGGCGCAGGCGCTCGAGCTCGGACGCGCAGCGGGAGCAGCCCTCGAGCAAGTGCTGCTCGAGGTCCGCGAACTCGGACGCGGACAACTCGCCCAGCACGTAGCCGGCGCAGTCCGCCGTGTGCGCGCAGGCGGGCGATCGCATGGGCCGCTCAGTCATCGTTCCACCTCCGGCGTCGGCAGGAGCTGCTCGAGGAGCAGCAGCCCGCGACGGATTTGACTCTTGATCGTGCCGAGGGGCAGGTCGAGGGCACTGGCGACTTCACTGTGGGAGAGGCCCTCACCGAAGGCGAGTTCGAGGGCGCGGCGTTGGTGTTCGGGGAGGCGTCCGAGGGCGGCGCCGACGATGGAGGCCTGGTCCCGGCGGGCGACCAGCTCGAAGGGAGCAGAGAGGTCGTGCTGGTCCTCGACGACGAGCAGGTCGTCGCGCTCGTGGTCCTGGGCCTCGCGGGCGCGACGCAGACCGCGCGAGCGCAGCTTGTCGATGCAGCGCCGGCGCGCCATGGTCGCGAGCCAGGTGAGCGCCGAGCCGCGCGCCGGATCGAAGCGGTCGGCGCGACGCCAGACGTCGCCGAACAGCTCGGCCACCACGTCCTCGGCCAGGTGCCGGTCACGCAAGAGGCGCGAGCAGATGCCGAACAGGCGTCCTGCGACCGCGTCGTAGAGCTCGGCCATGGCGGCACTGTCGCCGCGGGCGATGCGGGGCAGGAGCCCGTCGAGGCCCACTTCCGCCGAAGCTGCGGGCAGCTCGGGGGGAGGGGACTCGCGGTCCAGGCGCAGTTGGGGCTCGGCGGCCATCACCGGGACCGTACGAGTGGGCCGCGCCGGCGGATGCACGATCCCCGCGGGAATCGACGGGGCTGCCGCCGAGCCCCGCGTGGAGGCGAGCCACAGCCGGCCATCAGCCATCGAGGGACCCCGGCAGCCCCGCGGTTGCCGCTTGCGGCAGGGACTCGAGCAGGGCCCGCGCGGCAGCTGCCACGCTCGAGCGGGGGTCGGCCGCCAAGCTGGCCTCCAGGGCTTGTCGAGCCCGCTCGGCCTGGCCCGCCCGGGCGCGGATCGACCCGGCTCGGAACAGGTGCAGCGGGTCGCGGCTGCCGATCTCGAGCGCCCGGTCGATCTCCCGCACCGCCTCCACCTGCTCGCCCGCGGCTGCCAAGGCCCAGGCGCGGTCCGAGCGGGAGGCGAGGCCGCCGCGCCGCTCCAGCTCGCGACCGGAGAGCTCCAGGGCTCGCGCGATCGCCTCCGGCGTGCCCACCCGGTCGACCCAGAAGGCGATCAGGGCGCCGTTGGCGTTGTCGAGTTGGTCGCACTCGGCCACGGCGGCGCGCTCGAAGCGGGCCAGGAGCAGCCCGGCCTCGTCGGCGCGGCCGTCCAGCTCGAGGCACTCGGCCAGGGGCACCAGGTTCTCGGGATGGTCGGCGACCGCGAAGTGCAGGGCAAAATCGTCCAGCGCCCCGTCCAGGTCACCCAGGGCCCGCCGCGCGGCGCCGCGCTGGGCCAGGGCGTAGTGGTAGCCGGGGAAGAGCTCGAGGGCTTGGGTCGCGAGGCCCTCGGCGCGCTCGTGCTCTCCGCGCTGGGCCTCCAGGTGCGCCAGGTGGCACAGGATCCAGGCGCGGTCCTCCACGTCGCGCGGGTTGGCGCGGCGGTAGGAGTCGAGCATCAGGTCCACCGCCCCGTCGATGTCCCCGGTCAGCTCGCGCAGGTAGGCCGCCCGCGTCAGCCCGGGGATGTTCCCGGGGCGCAGGTCGAGCATCCACTGGGCGGCGTGGATCGCGCTCTCGTACTGGCCCAGCTCGACCCGCGCGTCGACCAGGAGGCCGTAGACCAGCAGGTCGTCCGGCACGCGGGCGTTGAGCTCGGTGGCCAGCTCGAGGGCGCGCGGGAAGTCGTGCTGGCCCAGGGCGATCCAGGCCTCGGCGCGTCCGGCGGCGAAGGAGTCCGCGTCCGCGGCGCGCGCCGCGGCGACCGACTCCATGGCGGTCTCGTAGAAGCGCGGGTCGCCGGTCTCGCGCGCGCGGCGGGCCCAGGCCAGGGCCAGGTCGGCGTGGGCGCGCGCGTCGGCGGGGTGCCGCTCGACGACCGCCGTGGCGGCCTCGATGGAGCGCTCGGCCGGCGTGGGCGCGGTGGCGAAGAGGGGCGCGCCGTCGCCGATCAGCGCGCAGAGGGTCAGGGCGGAGAGGAGCATCGCAGGTCCGTCAGCGGTCAGTTGTTCGGGGTTCGGGCGCCGCGCCGGCTGGGACGCGGCGCCCGGCGGAAGGCTTCGCAGGGGGTCGTCAGTCGATCGGCCCGCCACCCGGCTCGCCCGGGTCCACGTGACGCCGGTCGCGACCGCTGGGCGCACTGGCCAGGTAGGGGAAGTCGGCACGCAGGCGCGCGTCGTTGACGTTGACCCCGTCTCCGAGGCGTCCGTTCACGTCCGGGTCGAAGCCCGCGAAGCTCGGGTCGAGCACGCCGCCCACGGCCACGCGCAGGGTGATGTCGACCACGTCGTCGTAGAGGCGCCGCCCGTTGGGGAAGCCCGCCGCGTCCCCGCCGATCAGGCCCAGCCGACTGGCCGAGCCCAGGGGCGTGGCCGGCACGCCGGTGTTGATCCGCAGCAGGTCCGCCGTGGGTCCGGTGGGCGTACCCGGCGCCGCGATCGGCGCCGCGTAGGTCACCAGGGGCAACAGGTCGAAGCGCGGCGCGTCGGGCACGGCCAGGGCCCCGCCGTAGAGGGCCTCGACGATGCCGACGATCGGCGGGTCGAGCAGGAACTTCTCGAACTGGGCGTCGCCCGCCGGCTCGCTCATGGAGAACTTGTCCTTGGAGCCGATGCCGATCACGAGCTCGTTGATGAGCGGGTTCCCGATGCGCTGCACCTGGCGGAAGGGCCCGCTGGAGACGGCCGGATCGGGGGACTGCAACACGGTCATCTGCGGACGCGAGGTACTGCCGTAGACGCCCAGCGTCGCGAAGGGCGAGTCCGCCGGCTCGATCTGCCCTGTGGCGGTCAGGAGCGCGATCGGCACCTCGAGGGCGAGCACGTTGACCGCGTAGCCGCTGACCGTGTCGGAGGCGAAGTTGCGTTTGGCCCCGTCCTCCTGGGCGGTGAGCACACCGGGCACGCCGCTGCCCAGGGTGCGGAAGTTGGCCGTGTCGAAGGCCGCGCCCAGGTCGATGAAGAAGGGGTCGTCGACGGTGCCGGCGAAGGCCTGGATGCCGCGCTGCAGCGGGTTGATCGCCTGGTCGAACAGGGCCTCGTAGTCCATGGTGCGCGGCCCGGGGTTCCCGGGCAGGGCGTAGAGCGGGGCGCCGTCGGCGCGCATCAGCGGCGTGCTCACGCCGCTGGCCACGTCGACCAGGTCGAGGGTGTAGGTCTGGCGCTGGTTGAGGCCCAGGTCCTGGAAGTCGTCGATCCGCGGCGGAACCACCAGGTTGCCCGTCTGCGGGTCGCTGGCGCCGTTCGGACCGATGCCGGCGACGGCGGTGTAGACGTCGGGCAGTTGGTAGGTCGTGTCGAAGCGGAACTCGAAACGCTTGTCGGGCAGGGCGTCGTGGTCGTTGTCGACGTGGATCGCGTAGAGGATGTCCGGATCGAAGGGGAACAACGTCGGCCCGTTGGCCGGCTCGAGCAGCGGATCGACGCCGAGGATCAGCGTGACGAACTCGGGCGCCTCACCCGGCGCCTGGTCCTGGTCGTAGCTGACGAAGGCGAACAGGTCGGTGATGTCGGCCTTGTGATCGAGCGCCGTGATCGGCGCTTCGCGGTGGTTGGAGGCGTGGCTGAGGGCGAAGGCGAGGGCGCCCGCGCCGACAGCTCCGCCGAGGAGCAGTCGCTGGTTCATCTGATGTCCGTCCGTGTGGATTCGAGAGGGGTTCTCGCTGCTTGCGTTCCACGACGGGTACGGACGGCGGCTCGCTGCGGATGCATGCGCCGCGCGCGGACTGACCGCCAATGCAAGAGCGGCGCGACCCGCCGTGGGGCGAGTCGCGCCGCTCGAAGCGCTCCGCTGCCTCGGGCTCAGGGCCCGACCACGACCTCGAGTCCGTCGCTCAACGAAGCGATCCCCAGGAACGGGCCCGGCACCTCGACCACCAGGGTTTGGAAGTAGAGCGCCACGTCGAGCAGGAGCGGGTCTGCGGGAACCGCCAGGTCCAGGAGGCCGACGCCACCGGCGCCGGCCTGACCCAGAGCCAGGAAGGTCGGGCTCGGCAGCAATGGCGCGCAGGGCCCGAAGAGACTGGCCGGCACGAAGCCGGTGTCGATCACCCAGACCAAGGGCGCGGAGGCCGGAGCGCCCACGATCCTCACGTCGAAGTTCGCGCCCAGGGTCGGGCGACCGACGGGCTCGAGGATCGGCGGCTCACCGGCTGCGGCGCAGCCGCCTTCGAAGGGTTCGGCCACATTGGCGCCGAGGGTCGCTACCGAGGTCTTGAACAGCTCGGTTCCGAGGAACTGATCCGTGGCCGTGAACAGGACGCGAGAGCCGACGCGCACACCGGCGGAGGGCGACGACGATGCCGGCCCTGGGAAGAAGTCGACCAACCTGGTCGGATTGCCGATGGGCCGGACGACCCAAGGCTCGACCCCGCTGGCGTCCACCCCCCCGACCAACGCGAAGCCTCCGCCGACGTCGGTCAGGTAGGCGCCGAAGTCGTCCAGCACATCGATCTGCAGGAATTCACCGAACGCCGTCGCGCTGGTCGCCCGCCACAACCTCGCCGGTCCTCCGGTGGGAGTGGGTCCGTCGGTGGCGAACAGGAGCGCGTCCGCCAGGGGTTCGAAGCCGCCCACGGCGGCGCCGGCCAGGCCGGGATTGGCGGCGGCCACGATCGGGTCGACCAGGCGCCGGACTTGACCGGTCACCGGTTCGATCGCGATCGGCCCCAGGCCCAAGCTGCCGCCCGCCGAGGCGACCACCAGTTGACCGTCGAAGGCCACGCCGTCAAGAACCGCGACGCCGCTCGCCGGCCCGGGCGTGACGTCCGCCACCAGGCGCGTGCCCGCGGCGCTTCCGTCCGTGGCCCACACCTCGCGACCGTGGGCCGCGTCGATCGCGCTGAAGCAGAACTCGGCGCCGACGACGGCACCGTCCCGCGGACTCGAGCTGGCAGCGCCCGGCGCGATGTCGGCCACCAGGACGGTCCCGGCGGACGTTCCGTCGCTGCGCCACAGCTCGGCGCCCTCAGCGCCCAGGCCGACGAAGAAAACGTCGGCCCCGCCGACTCCCTGCGCGTCGAACAGGGTCGCGCGGCCGAACACCTCCACGAACGTGACGTCGGCCACCTGCGTGGTCCCCGCAGCCGTGCCGTCGGTGACCCACAGGCGCCGTGTGAAGTCCGGCCCCGTTTCGGCGCTGAACCAGACCCGTCCACCGGCCCTCAGCAGTTGGCTCGGTGTGGAGCCAGCGGCGCCCGGGTACAGATCCACGGCAAGGGTCCCAGCAGCCGTGCCGTCGGTCACCAGCAGCTCGCGACCCACGCCGCCCACTCCCCCGCGCATCAGGGCGCGGTCACCGAGCCGGACCGCGGTGGGGATGCTGCCGAGACCCGTCAGGAGGTCGGCGTCGGCGATGGGCTGGGTCCCCGCTGTCGTGCCGTCGCTGATGGCGAGGACCGGAGCGAGGATGTTCGCGGCCAACACGAACACCAACTTGTCGCCCAGCCGCACCAGCTCCCTCGGATTGGAGGAGAGCGACCCGCTGGGATCGATGTCGGCCACCAACTTGACCGTGTCACCGCTCACGACCCAGGGCTCGGACCCGAGGCCGTTCTTGAGGTCGAAGCGGTAGACGATCCCCGCTTGCGTGATACCGGCGGCGTAGAGCGGCGCTGAACCGATGGCCGTGGCGTCGATGACCAGCTTCGTGCCCGAGGCAGTTCCGTCACTACGGTAGAGCTTGCCCGGTATCGACTCGGTCGATTGGGTGTGGAAGTAGAGTTCGCCATTCCACTCCACGAACTCCGAGACGCCCGAGCCAAGGATCCCCGGCTCGGCGTCAACCAGGAGGTGAACGCCATTGGCATCGGCGAAACGCGGCTCTGCACCGGTGTAGGGATCGAGACCCACGAACACCGCGCCATTCTTGTAGGGCTTGATGACGGTCGGAAAGATCGGCCAGACCAGCTCCTGCGAGTTGTCGGGCAGCGCAGCCGTTCCCGCCTGGGTCCCATCGCTGATGAAGACCTTGACGCTGCCCATGGCATCCTTGCCGCTGAAGTAGGCCCGATCGCCGCTTACCGCCGACTCGCTCTTGGACAGGACGAAGGCATTGGCCAAGGTCTCGGCGTTGTTGCCGGCGACGTCGATCGACCACCACTCGAACGTCGAGCTGGTGCCGAGCGACATCTGATTGAAGATCGTGAACAGGATTCGCCCGACCGAGGGCATGAAGTTGGAGAGTGCCAGATCGCTGTCCGGGGGACCGACGTAGACGACCGCCGGCGCAGCGCCGCTGCCGTCGGTGCGCAGGATCCGCGGCGCGTCGCCAGCGACGCTGATGTCCGACGCCTGGACGAAGTAGAGCTCGCCTCCGACCGTGAGCATCGGTCCCGTGACCGGCGTCGGTTCGACGCCGGCGGGGAAGGCCGGTCGAGTGCCAGCACGGGTTCCGTCGCTACGCCACAGGGTCCCCTCAGGGGCGCCGGGGATTGGCTGCAAGACCGGCGGGCCGAGCTCCCCGACGAACCACGCCTCGCCCTGGAACTCGACCAGGTCGGAGAGAACGTGCAGATCGTCGGGCGTGTTGGCATAGAGGGCTTCCGTCCCCCCCACCGTTCCGTCCGTTCCGAACAGCACGGGCCAGATGTGGGTCGGCACGACCGATGTCGGCGCCTTCACGATGACGCGGCCCGACGGCAGCACGATGCCCCCGTCGAGCAGGTCCGTCGGCGCGAAGCTGACGGAGGTCAGATCGGGGGCGATGAGGTGGGTCCCGGCCGGGGTCCCGTCGCTGACCCAGAGGTCGTCGCTGCCGTCGCCACCGGCAGCCCAGAAGTAGGTTCGCGTGCCGTCCGAAGCGAGGAAGCCGGGCATCGACCCGCTCCCACCGGCGAGTTGCGGGTTGAGGTCGGCGACGGGCTCGATGGGGTTCTGGGGCGCGGCGAAGGAAGCCGGCGCTCCCAAGGTGAAGATCAGGATCCAGCCGCCGAGGACGGCGGGCGCGATCGAACGAGGTCTGTCGGTCATGTCGGTTCCAGAAGGGAGGAAGGTGTTGCAAGCCCGCGCCGCAAGGTCGGCGCGCGTTCCACTGGTATACACCCGCCGAGAAGGGGCGGGTTTCACCCGCAATTCCGAACGCCGGCCTCGATCGTCCCCCGGGACCGAATGGGACTTCCATGTCAGGCTCTCAACGCGTGGAGCCGTCCCGGCCTCCTGGGGCGAAGATTCGAAGCCAACGCCCGCCGGCCGGTTCAGCGCGGCCGGCCAGCCACGTAGGAGCCCGGCCATGGTCCGAACGACGGTGCGGCTCGCACTCGAACTCGCCACGAAGACACCGAAGGCGGTGCCAGGACCTTTCGACGCTGCTCGCGCTCCGCGCCGGGCCTTGGCGATGTACCGATGGGAGCAACCGGCCGAGGCGGGATCGACGCGACCCGCTCCCAGGCGAGTCGCGTCGCTCGGCACTGGCCGCCAGGCTCGGACTCAGGGCCCGACCACGACCTCGAGGCCGTCGCTCAGGGAGGCGATCCCGAGGAACGGACCCGGCACCTCGACCACCAGGGTCTGGAAGACGAGCACGGCGTCGAGCAGCACCGGGTCGGCGGGCACCGCCAGATCCAGGAGGCCCTGACCGGCCCCGTTCGTCTGGCCCAGGGCCAGGAAGGTCGGGCTCAGCAGGAGCGGCGCGCAGGGGCCGGACAGGGACACCGGCGCGAAGCTCGTGTCCACGGCCCAGACCAGCGGCGCCGCCACGGGCGCGCCCTCGATGCGCACGTCGAAGTCGGCCCCGAGGGTCGGTCGCCCGACGGGGGCCAAGACCGGCGCCGCGCCGGCCGCGGCGCAGCCGCCCTCGATCGGAACGGCCACGTTGGCGCCCAGGGTCGCCACCGAGACCTTGAACAGCTCGTAGCCCCAGATCGGGCTGTCGGCGGGGAAGAGCACCTGGGAGCCGACGCGCACGCCGTAGCCCGGGTTCGAGGACTGCACGCCGGGGTAGAGGTCGATGAGCTGCGTCGCCGGTCCGTCGGGGCGCAGGACCCAGGGCTCGGTGCCCTCGCCACTGGTCCCGCCGACCAGGCCGAAGCCCCCACCGAGGTCGGTCACGTTGATGGCGAAGTTGTCGAGCACGTCGACCGCCGTGGGCGTGGCGAAGGCGGTGGCCGACGTCGCACGCCAGAGCCGCGCCTCGCCGCCGGTGGGCGTGGGCCCATCGGTGGCGAAGAGCAGGGCGTCGCCCAGGCGCGCGAAGTCGCCGACGAGCTTGCCGGCCAGGCCCGGGTTGGCAGCGGCCAGGGCCGGCTCGACCAGGCGCTGGACCTGGCCGCTGGCGGGGTCCACGGCGATCGGCCCCAGGCCGAGGCTGCCGCCCGCCGACGCGACCACCAGCCGGCCGTCGAAGGCGACGCCGTCGAGATCGGCCACGCCGTTCGCCGGCCCCGGCGCGATGTCGACCACCAGGCGCGTCCCCGCGGCGGTGCCGTCGGTGGCCCAGACCTCGCGCCCGTGGGCCGCGTCGGTCGCGCTGAAGCACAGCTCACCGCCCACGACCGCGCCGTCGCGCGGGTCAGAGCTAGCCACGCCCGCCGCGATGTCGGTCACCCGCAGGGTCCCGGAGGCGGTGCCGTCGCTGCGCCACAGCTCCCAACCGGAGGCGTCGTACCCGATGAAGAAGACCTCCGCGCCGCCCACGCCCTCGGCGTCGAACAGGGGTCGGACTCCGGTCGTGGTCGAGATCTGCACGTCGGCCACTTGCACGGTCCCCGCGGCCGTGCCGTCGGTGACCCACAGTCGCCCCACCCCGGAGGGACCCGTGCGGGCCACGAAGTACGCGCGCGAACCCACGCGCAGGAAGTCGGTCGGAATAGAGCTGTCCGGGCCCGGCAGGAGGTCCACAGCGATGGTCCCCGCCGTGCTGCCGTCGGTGATCAACAGGTCGCGACCGATGCCGCCCAGACCGCCGGGCATCACGACTCGGTCCCCCAGCACGATCGCGCCACCGACGCCGGAGGACCCGCTGCCGAGGTCGAGGGTGGCCAGGGTCTGGGTCCCGGCGGCGGTGCCGTCGGCGGAGTAGAGGCTCCTCTCGAGGAACGCCGTGCTGGCGACCAGGATCAGCTCCGGGCCCAGGCGCACGAGACTGCCCGGAAAGGACGGGGAGCTGGAGTTCGGGTCGATGTCGGCCACGAACTTGACCGTGTCGCCCCCGACGACCCAGGGCTCCGAGCCCAGGCCGGTCTTGATGTCGAACTCGTAGACGATCCCGGCCTGGGTGCGCCCCGTGGCGTAGAGGGGCGCCGAGCCGACCGTGGCGGCGTCGAGCACCGGCACCGTTCCGGCAGCGGTCCCGTCGGTGCGGTACAGCCGGCCGGGGATCGACTGGGCGACGCCCATGTGGAAGTACAGCTCGCCGTTCCACTCCACGAACTCCGGGATCGCGACGGGGAGGAGCCCGGGGGTCGCGTCGACCAGGAGCACGATCCCCGAGGAGTCGGCGAAGCGCGGCTCGAAGCCGACGAAGGGATCGCCGCCGATGAACACCACCCCGCCGTTGTAGGGCACCAGGGGAGCCGCCTCGCAGGCTCTGATGAGCCCCTGGGTGTTGTCGGGCACGGTGAAGGTCCCCGCCGCGGTGCCGTCGCTGACGAACAGCTTGATCTCGCCCAGGGAGTTGACACCGGGGAAGTAGACGAGCGACTGGACCACGGCGGAATGGCTCGGCTCGTAGACCGCGTCGGCCAGGACCTCCCCGCCGCCCGCGCCGCCGGCGTCGACAGTCCGCCACTCGTTGACGTAGGTGCCGCTGCTGGTGGCCGGCAAGAAGCGGGAGGTGAACAGCACCTCCCCCGTGGTCGGCAGGTAGTTCGACACGAAGATGTCCCCGTCCGGGATCCCCGTGAAGAGCACGGTGGGCGGCGCGCCGCTGCCGTCGGTGCTGAGCAGCCGGGGCGGGTCTCCGACCACGGAGTCGTCCGAGGCGTCCACGAAGTACAAGCGGCCCCCACCGACGACCAGGCGGCCCCGCACGTTGGTGGGCTCGCTCGGCCCGGTGAAGGCGGGGCGGGTGCCGGCCGAGGTCCCGTCGCTGCGCCACAGGCGGCCGGCCACCGGGCCGAAGGGCTGGGGCACGCCCTCGCCCACGAACCAGCCCTCGCCGAGGAACTCGACCAGGTCGGACCTCGCGTGCAGGTCGCCGGGCTGGCTCTCGAACAGGGGCTCGGTGCCGCCGGCGGTGCCGTCGGTCCCGAACAGGGTCGGGTAGAACAGGGCCGGGACCACCGAGTTGGGCGACATCACGATCGCCCGCCCCGAGGGCAGCACCACGCCGCCGTCGAGCAGCGGGTTCGGCGTGTAGCTGACGGCGGTCAGGTCCGGCGCGACGAGATGGGTCCCGGCCGGGGTGCCATCGGTGACCCACAGGTCGTCGCCGTCGCCGGGGCCCTTGGCCCAGAAGTACGAGCGCTGTCCGTCCGAGGCCAGGAAGCAGGGCTCCGAGCCACCGCCGGAGCTGACCTGCTGGTTGAAGTCAACGGCCAGTTGGACCGGGGACTGGGCGGCGGAGCTCGGTGACCAGGGGCCGGCCAAGAGCGCGGCGGCCAGGGGCAGGGCGAAACGGAAGCAGGGGAGAGCGGGCATGGATTCGCTCCTGGGAGAGGAGGACAAGCGCGGGCCACAAGATCGGCGCGCGCGGCACCTGTATAGACCCGCGCGGGCCGGCTCGGTTTCACTCCAAGGCGCAATTGCGCCATCCTCGCCTGCGATCCGCGATCTCCGTGGCAGGTCCCGCGGCCCGCTCGCGCACGGGGAGTCGATGGTTCTCACGATCACACCCGACCGGGCCACCGGACCGGCGGAGCGCAGTGCCCCCGCACGCTCCCCCGGGGCTAGGATCCGGTCGAGGAGGCGACCGGCGGCGATCCCCGGTCCTGGCATGACCGACCCCGGACCCGAAGTGCCCGAGCGCGCGCTGTTGACCCGCATCCTCCACGAGGGGGCCGAGGGCAGCGAGTGGAGCCGGCTGTTACCACTCGTCTACGACGAGCTGCACGGCATGGCGCGGCGGCAGATGGGCCGCGAGCGCTCCGACCACACCCTGCAGGCCACGGCCCTGGTGCACGAGGCCTACATGCGCCTGGTGGGCGACGTGGAGATGGACTGGAAGGGGCGCGGCCACTTCTTCGGCGCGGCGTCACAGGCCATGCGGCGGGTGCTGGTCGACCACGCTCGCAAGGTCGGCTCGGCCAAGCGCGGCGGCGATCGGGCGCGGGTCTCGATCAGCGTCGATCGCGTCGAGCAGGAGCTCGAGAACGACTCGGTCCTGGCCCTGGACGAGGCGCTGACGACGCTCGAGGCCGAGGACCCCCGGGCGGCCGAGGTCGCGCGCATGCGCTACTTCGCCGGGCTCGAGGTGCGCGAGGTCGCCCTGGCCCTGGACATCTCCGAGCGCACTGTGGCGCGCGAGTGGGCCTACGCCCGCGCGCGCCTGGCCGAGCTGATCGGCGACGAAGCCTGAGCCCGCCATGGACCAACGCGCCCAGCGAGCCAAGGACGTCTTCCTCGACGCCCTCGACCTGCCCGCCGCCGAGCGGCGCGCGTTCGTGCGCGAGGCCTGCGGCGACGACGACGAGCTGGCGCGCCGCGTGGCGAGCCTGCTCGCCGCCCACGGCGACTCGACCGGCGGCGGCGACCAGGGTGGGCTGCCCGCGCCCCAGGACGTCTTCAACGCGGCCCTCGAGGCCGGTCGGCGCGGCGGGGCGGAGCTGGCACCCGGGGACGAGGTCGCCGGCTACGTGCTGGAACGGGTGCTCGGCGAGGGCGGCTTCGGGACCGTCTACCTGGCCAAGCAGGAGCAGCCGGTGCGCCGCCGCGTGGCGCTCAAGGTGCTCAAGCTGGGCATGGACACGCGCGCGGTGGTGGCGCGCTTCGAGGCCGAGCGCGAGGCCCTGGCGCGCATGGAGCACCCCAACATCGCGCGCGTGCTGGACGCCGGCGCGACCGACGACGGGCGCCCCTTCTTCGCCATGGAGGTGGTCGACGGGCCGCCGATCACCGACTACTGCGCCCGGCACGAGCTGGGCCGGCGCGCGCGGTTGGAGCTGTTCCGCGAGGTCTGCGGCGCGCTGCAACACGCCCACCAGAAGGGCCTGATCCACCGGGACATCAAGCCCAGCAACGTCCTGGTCAGCACCATCGACGGCAAGCCCTCGCCCAAGGTGATCGACTTCGGCATCGCCAAGATCCTGCAGGTCGAGGGCGAGGCCGCGTCGCTGTTCACCCGCGAGGGGCAGCTGATCGGCACGCCGACCTACATGAGCCCCGAGCAGGCCGGAGCCGAGACCGACGTGGACACGCGCAGCGACGTGTACTCCCTGGGCGTGCTGCTCTACGAGCTGCTCACCGGCGCGCCGCCGTTCGATCCCCGCGACCTGCGCGGCGCGGCCTTCGAGGAGCTGCGGCGCATGATCCGCGAGGTCGACCCGCCGCGGCCCAGCGCGCGTTCCAAGACGAGCCTGTCCACCGGCTCCGGCTCGACGACGACCGCCGTGCCGGTGGCTGCGGACCTGGACTGGATCGTGATGCGCTGCCTGGAGAAGGATCGCGACCGCCGCTATCCCACGGCCTTCGCCCTGGCGGCGGACATTCGGCGCTTCCTCGAGGGCCTGCCGGTGGACGCGGCGCCGCCCAGCGCGGTGTATCGCATCCGCAAGTTGCTGCGGCGCCACCGCCTGGCGGCGGCGGCCGGGGGCGTGGTGGTGGGCGGCGTGCTGGCGGGCCTGTTCGGCGCGACCTGGGGCCTGTTGGAAGCGAGCCGCGCCAACGACGCGCTTTCGGTCACCAACACCCAGCTCGAGATCCAGCGCGAGCAGGCCCGCGTGGAGGCCAAGCACGCGGAGGCGATCAGCACCTTCCTGCGTGACGACCTGCTGGGCGCCGCGGCGCCGTCGGGATCGAGCGAGGCCGGGCCCGAGGTCAAGCTGGTCACGGCCCTGGATGCCGCCAGCCGGCGCATGGACCAGGCCGTGGCCGAGGGCGGATCGCTGCACGGGGAGCCGGAGGTCGAGGCGGCCCTGCGCCTGACCCTGGGCGAGACCTACAACTCCCTCGGCGTGTGGGACGTGGCGATCCGGCAGCTCGAGCGCTCGATCGCGATCAGCGAGGAGCTCGGGGAGACGGACGGCGAGGACTTCCTGTTGGCGCGCCTGCAGTTGGTCCGGGCGACCACCCGCCGCGGCGACATCGAACCGGCCCTGGCCCTGGCCCTGGAGCTGCGCGAAGAGGTCGAACGGGTGGCGGGGGCCGATTCGGAGTTGGCCCTGCGCGTGCTGCTCCAGCAGGCCTCCCTGGTCTACCTGCAGGGCCGCCTGACCGACGCACTCGACCTCAACGCCACCGCGCGCGAGCGAGCCGTCGCGATCCTGCCCGCCGACGATCCGCTCCTGCTCGACATCACTGCCCAGGCGGCGATCGTGCTCGACGTGATGGGCCGCAACGACGAGGCCGTGGCCGCCCAGCGCGAGATCCTGGCCGCCAAGCGGCGCGCGGTCGGCGCCGACGAGCCGGAGACGATCCTCGCGCAGTTCAACCTGGCCACGATCCTCGACAACGGCACGCCGGAGGGAGCGGCGGAAGCCGCCACCCTGATCGAAGACGGCCTGGAGCGCGCCGAGCGGATCCTGGGCCGCACCCACCCCGACCACGTGCGCGGCCGCCACCTCCTGGCGATCATCCGCATGAAGCAGCCTGCGCACCTGGCCGAGGCCGAGACCCTGGCCAGCGGCGCCCTCGAGGACGCGCGCGAACGCCAGGGCGCCGACAGCACCGCCGTGCTCCGCATCGGCCGCACCCTGGGCAAGATCTACGCCGCCCAAGGCCGCGGCGACGAGGCCGAACAGCTCTTCCGCGACCTGATCGAAGCCGGCGAGGCCGCCGGCCGCGCCGAGCACATGAGCCTGATCTCGCTCTACAAGGACCTCAGCAACCAGCTCTACGGCCAGGGCCGCCTGGAGGAGGCCCTCGAGCTCTACGAGATCAGCCTCGAGTACGAACGCGAACGCTACGAGCCGGGCAACCCGCGCCTGGTGGGGTCGCTCTACAGCGTCGGCTACATCGCCAAGCGCCTGGGTCAACTCGAGCGCGCGGAGGAACTCCTACTGGAGGTCCATGAGCGGGCTCACGAGGTTTGGGGCGCCGCTGGCACCTACACCCTCTCGACCGTCAACACGCTAGCTAGCCTGCGCTTCGACGCCGGCCGCTTCGACGCCGCCGCCGAAGTCCTGACCGAGGCCCTGGAGCGCCTCGACGCCGAGTTGGAAGATCCCCTGGATCCCCGCCGCCTCGACGTCGCCATCAACCTCCACGAGTGCAACGCCGCCGCCGGCCTCACGGACCAGGCCCTAGCCGGCCTGGTGGAGCTGCGCGACGCCCTGGCCGAACGCGGTGACGAGGCCGAGAAGCACCGAGCGCGCATCGCCGAGTTGCTGGCGACGATCGAAGCCGGTCGCTGAGACGCGGGCGCGCGGCAACTTCTGCGCTGCGGTCCCACTCCCCGAGATCGACGCACGCCACGTCGCAGGGGTCCAGTGAACGAACGCCTGGCCCAACACCTCCGGCGTGACCTCGAGCTTTGCCTCGCAGCGAACGACCCGCTCGCCACCCAGCGCCAAGCGCCTCGCGGACCTCAACCCTGAGCGCTCGCAAGCTCCCCCGACGAATCACCGCGCCACATCGCCTCGGCATGGAACCCGCCCACGTCCATCTCCAAGACCGAGCGGCCAGCGGAGCGAGGCTCCTGATGCAACCATCGCCGGACCAACGTCCTGCCCCTCAGAGCGATCATTCGAGACATTCATTCGTTCACACCCACCCAAGACGGGTCCCGACTGCCAACACTGAGCATCAGCGGTGGCGCGTAGCACCGTCCGCTGCATGCTGCTGTCAGACGCCCAACTCACGCCCTCGCCCATTCTGAGAAGTGGAGCGCAGCCTGTTCCAGGACGGTCTGCGTCGCTCTCTCCTGCTTGTCGGGCGGGTAGCCATGCTTGCGAAGGATGCGCTTGACGACCATGGTCAGGCTCTTGCCCGAGCCCTGGGTGTGCCACACGACCCCCACGCGCCGGTCGCCAGGCTTACCGCCGGGCCGCCGGCCCGACTCGTATCGCCCGCCCCCCTCGGCCACGTGGTCCGCTCGTGCGAACTCGGCCGCACGCAGCGTCTCGCCCACCGCCACCTGCACGGCGTGGAACTGGTGGTACCGTCGATCTTCTTGACGATGCGCCCACCGCCGTCGTCTTCGAACACGACGAAGTCGCGCACCAGGTCGAGAAAGCCCCGCGGCGCCGGCAGCCCCTCGATCACCACCTGGAGCTCATGGCTATGCGCGTCGGCCACGGCCTCGCCCGAGATCGTGCGCCAGGGCTTGAACCACTCACGCCCGGCGGTGAGCGTCCCGGCGCGCGCATCGACGCCGTCGGAGACGATCAGCACGGCGCTCGTCGCGAACAGCGCCGGCACCTCGGCTTTGTAGGTCTGGCCTCGGGGATCGGGTCAAAACCGGCCAGTTGTGATCGGGTCAAATGCGGCCAGTTGGAGCGACCGGGACGGGTGTCGGTTTAGCGGATTTCAGTCGTTCAAGGCAAGCACGGGTTGATCCGTTCTTGCGCTGGCCCGCTTCTGAGTGCGCCAGCTCTTGGGTCCACACTTCAGGACGTGCGCGTGGTGCAGCAGCCGATCGAGCAGTGCTGTGACAGCCGCGGTGTCTCCGAGGAGCTTGCCCCAGTCGTCGACAGGCCGGTTCGAGGTCAGGATGGTGCTGGTCCGCTCGTAGCGCCGGATGATGAGCTCGAGCAGATCCTCGGCCGCGGTATGCGGCAGCTTGCGCATGCCCAGGTCGTCGACGATGAGCAGTGGGACCTTCTCCATCTTGGCCAGGTACTCGCTGCGGGCGCCGTCGAGCGTCGCGTCGGCCATCTCCTCGATCAGGACGTGGGCCTCGCGGTAGGCGACGGCCCAGCCTTGCAAGATCGCAGCCTGCCCGATCGCCTGGGCGAGATGGCTCTTGCCGGTGCCGGGGGGGCCCAGGAAGAGAGCGTCCTCAGCCTTCGAGACGAAGCGAGCGGTCGCGAGGTCGAAGACCAGCCGGCGATTCATCTTCTTGTTGAAGTCGAAGTCGAAGTCGTCGAGCCTTCGATCCGCATCTCGGAAGCGGGCGTACTTGATGCGGCGCTCGATCAGTCGATCCCCTCGCCGCTCGAGCTCGTCCGAGACGAGCTGGGAGAGGAGGTCGATCGGAGGCATGCGCTCGGTCTGGGCTTCGAGCAGTCGTGTCTCCAGGGTGTTAGCCATGCCCGAGAGCCGCAGCTTCCTCAGGGCCTTGTCGATCTCGATCCTGTTCATTGGGTTCCGGTTTCGGTTCTGGAGTCGATCAGGTCGCGGTACAGCGAGAGTTCGCGGATCAGCGGATCCACCTGCCGCAGCGAGAGCGGCGCCGGTGGCTTGCGGTCGATCCACTTCTTGACGAAGCGGTAGTTGGGAGCGCCGACCTCGAGGGCGACGGCGCACGCCTTCTCGATCGGTGCGTCGCCGTACTTCTTTACGAGGGACAGCACGCCCTGGATCTGGCGCACGCCGCCCTGCTCGCGCCTCTTGTGGATCTCCTCGCACAGCGCGCCCACGGACGCACCCGCGCCGCGAGACCTGGCAAGCAGTTGCAGCGTCGTGACAGGCGTCTTCGCCGGACGATCCGACGGATGGACCGAGCGCCATCCTCGAGGCTTCTTGCGATGCTCGCGCAGGAGCTCGCCGGTCCCGAGGTCGAGCAGACGCACCCAGTTACCGCTCCACTGCACCGCGACCTCGCGACCGATCCAGCCGGGCGGCGCTCCGTAGTAAGCGGCATCGACTTCGACGCAGCCGTCCAGGTGGACCGTGCGTGCGCCGTACTGGAAGTAGCCAAAGGGCTCGACTGGCAGTGCTTGCAGCGTCGGCTGCTCCTCGGCAAACATCGCGGCGACCTGACGCTTGGTCGTACCGTGGATGCGCGTGTCGGCCCAGCGTTCCGTCCAGCGATCGAGATGAGCCTGAGCGTCCTTCAAGCTCTCGAAGCGCATCCCCTTGAGCGCCGTGTCCTGGGCGTAGCCGACTGAGCGCTCGACCTTGCCCTTGCGATCGGGATGCCGCACGCGCGCAGGCAGCGCGACGACGCCGTAGTGCGCGAGCATGTCGCGGTATAGCGGGTTCAGATCGGGGTCGTACACGTCGGGCTTCAGCACGCCTTCCTTCAGGTTGTCGAGCACGACCGTCCTCGTCGTGCCGCCGAGACGGCGGAAGGCGTCTTCGTGCAGCTCGCACCACGTCTGCGAGCTCGACTTGAAGCACAAGAGCCAAACCGCCTTGCGGCTGCACCCGAGCGTCAGCGCGAAGAGCCGTGTCCGGCGGTACTTGCCCGTCTCGGGGTGACGCACCATCGGGCCCGTGCCGTAGTCCACCTGTGCTTCCTCGCCCGCCGCGGTCACGATCGTGGGGTGGGCTTCGCGAGCGACGCTGCCCCGTAGCTTGTGCACGAAGCGCCGTACGCTCTGGTAGCCGGCCTCGAAGCCGTGCTCGTCCACCAGCTCCTGCCAGATCGATTTCGCATTACGGCCCCTCGCCACAGCCGCTTCGATCTGCTCGCGGAAGGCCTCGCACCGGCTCGCCATCGGACTCCAGCCTGGAGCCGGCGCCCGCTCGAGGTCGGTGGTCACCTGACTGGCCGCTCTTGGATCCGGCCCGGGGTCGGTGATCGGGTAACTGGCCGCATTTGAATCGGCCTCGGAGTCGGTGGTCGGGCAACCGGCCGCATTTGAATCGGCCTCCAGGCGCCGCTGACGCCGCCCCCGGACTTCGATCCCGGCCGCCTTCAGATGACGGCTCACCGTCTCACGACGCACCCCCGTCGCATCCTCGATGCGCCTCATCGACCAGCCCAGCCGGCCCAGTGCTCGGATCTGCTCTTGCTTCTCGTGCTTCAAGACGTTGCCCATCCGGCACGAAGAGCACACGCCCTCCTGCCGCGTCAACGTCCCGGGATCACCCCTTCAACTGGCCGCTTTTGACCCGATCACTACTGGCCGGTTTTGGGTGATCCCCAAGGGTCTGGAGCTGCTGCAAGGCGGTCCAGATCGTGGCGTCTTCGCTGGCGGCGTTCTTCAGCTCGAGCACGGCGAGCGATAAGCCGTTGACGAACAGCACCACGTCCAGCCGGCGGGTGTGCTTGTTCTCGACCACCGTGAACTGGTTGACGGCCAGCCAGTCGTTGCCGGCGGGGTCGTCGAGATCGATCACCCGCGCCTGGGCGCCGCGGATTGCGCCCTCGGCGTCGCGGTACTCCACCGTCACACCGTCCACCAGCAGGCGATGGAGCGCGCGGTTGCGCTGGATCACGTCTGCGCCTTCGGGGCCGGTGAGCTTGCGAAAGGCGCCTTCCAGCGCTGCGCCGGGGAGCTCGGGGTTGAGGCGGGCGAGAGCTTCGCGCAGACGCTGGGCAAGAATCACCTCGCCGTAGTCCGACCGCTCGGCGGCGGGCGAGTCCGGGGCGATGTCCGGACCGTGCGCAATCTACCAGCCGCCAGCCTCCAACCATGCCAGGGCGGCTTCCTCGACGACGGACTCGGTGCAACGCCCGCTCAAGGCTGAATCCAATGCGATACCGGCCGCTCGAGGAAGTCGTCGAGCGCGATGCCGTCGCCTCCGACCAACAGCATGCGCTGCGGCTTGAACGCCTCGGTGAACGCGGCCGCCCCCGGGCCTACTCTTCCTGTGGTCGTGCTCTTGACCTCGATAGCGATGACGCGGCGGCCCGCGCGCACCACGAAATCGACCTCGGCGCCGCGATCGCGCCAGTAGAACAACTCACATTCACCGCACGCGGCCGCGTTGGCCAGATGCGCGCCAACCGCGGATTCCACCAGTCGGCCTCGAAACTCGTGGTCGCTTCGAGCCTCGGCGGGCGACAGTCCGACCATTGCGTTCATCAGCGCCGTGTTCAGCACCTGCAACTTCGGACTCGAGCCGCGACTACGCGCCGCACCGCCCGCGAACTTCTGCAAGCCGCGGACCATCCCGGCTCCGGACAACAGGTCCAGGTAGTGGGCCAACGTGGTCGTGTTGCCGGCGTCCTGGAGCTGCCCGAGCATCTTGGTGTAGGAAAGGATCTGGCCGGAATAGCTGCAGGCCATCTCGAAGAGCCGGCGCAGCAGCGCGGGCTTGTCGACTCGGGTCAGCAGCAATACGTCGCGGGAGATCGAGGTCTCGATCAGGCTGTCGATGACGTAGCTGCGCCAGCGGCGCGGTTCCTCGGCGAGCGGTGCAGCGCCGGGATAGCCGCCGAAGTACAGGTACTGGTCGAGATCGAAGCCGAAGGCGTCGCGCATCTCCGCGAAGGTCCAGTGCGGCAAGTGCAGCAACTCGAAGCGGCCGGCCAGGCTTTCGGTCATACCGCGTGCGATCAAGAGCGGCGCCGACCCGAGGAGCACCACGCGCAGCGGGAGCTTGCTCTTCGTGTCCTGGTCCCAGAGTCGTTTGACGGTCTCGGACCAGTCGGGGATCTTCTGGATCTCGTCGAGGGCCAGCACCACGCCGGCCTTTCCCGCCCCCTTCGCTTCGAGGCGCGCGGCTTCCCACTGCTGCGCGATCCACTCGGCGCCGCGCAGGGTCGGCTCGTCGGCACTGGCATAGCGAACGCCCGGACCGAGCTCGTCGGCCAGCTGCTGGACCAGCGTGGTCTTGCCGACCTGTCTCGGCCCGGCCACGACCTGGATGAAGCGGCGCGGCTCCGCCAGCCGGCGGCGAAGTTCGGCGATCTGGGGGCGCTGGTAGGGGCTTGACGAATTACTCAGCATGGTGAGTAGTTTTACTCAACGACCTGAGCAGGGCAAGCGGCATCGATCACCTGCGGCCTCCAGCCAGGCGAGCTCGGCCTCTTCGACGACCGACTCGGTGATGCCGCCACGGCTGGTTACGGCGCGTCCTCCTCGAGCAGGCGGAGCACGAGCCGGATCATCAGCTCCTTCTGCTCCGGCGCGCTCTCGGCGACCAGCAGCGCCAGCGCCCCCATGGCGTTGTCCGCCAGCCGCGGCCGGGCCGTCTGCGCGCAAGAGCAGCCCGTTGCGCCGCAGGTACTCCAGGAAGAGCAACGGGCCGATGCGCCTGTTGCCGTCCGAGAACGGGTGGTCCTTGATGACGAAGTAGAGCAGGTGCGCCGCCCGTACCTGGGTGCTCGGGTAGAGGTGGTCGGGTCTTCGGAGCAAGCTGAGGGCCGGGATTAGCTGGCTCCGACGACCCGACCACCTCTCCCCTGGCCGGTCACGTCGGCCATCCTCACCCACACGAGACCCTGAAGCCCCCATCAAGTAGGCCGGGCGGCTATCCAAGAGTGCTATCCCCCTCGCTACCTCGTATGCCTCGCAGCCGCGATGCCCTCAGAGCTGCAACGTCAGAACGGTACTTCTCAAGAACCCCCGCTCGGTCCGATCGCGCCACCTCCAAGATTCGTATCCAAGAAGTCGAACATCCCTCTGCTGCGTCTTCCCACCAAGCGCAGAGAGCAAGCTCAGCAGTCTCTGCCAAGGCCATCGGATGGGCGGGTTTGTCTTCGCCACCGGCTCCAAAACTCGACCAATCAGATGTGCCTGAGGGAAGCGGCCATCTCGGCTCTTCCTCGCCCAGGACAACGAACGACCAAAGCGACGACGCTCGAATCTTGCCCGCCGATCTCGGCAAGATGAACCAATCTTGCGAAGCGAGGGTTGCAAGTGACAGTCCTCGAGTCGCAACTACCGCGCGAGCTGCTCGCTCACTCCATCCATCAGAGAGTTCGATATCTGGATCATTAATGGCAGTCTTGAGCTGCGAGACGACCCGACACATTCTGGACGCGAGATCTGGATTGTAGATACCTACTCGGCGGTCAAACCGGCCCGGCCTAATCGCCGCATCATCTAGAAGCTCAAGGTAATTGGTCGCAAGGAGGTACGCAAATGAGCGCCGTCGCGCCGCCTCGTGCAGACGGGACAAGCGCGGAAGCATGTTTCCCGTCAGAAAAGAAAGCGGCGTCAGCGCATGCGACGGATCAACCTTCTTGCGGGTCCGAATGACGGGGTCGAACTCGTCGAAGAGGATGACTGACCTTGTCACGCTGCAGAGCATCGAGAGGATGAGTTCAGTTCGCAACTCAATCTTGTCGGGGCCATCTCGAAGAAGATCGCTTGGTGCAATCACGATCAGCGGCACACCACAGCTCGCGGCTAGGGACTCCGCAAGCGTCGTCTTGCCTGTTCCCGGCGGTCCATAGAGAATCGCTGACGAGACTGTAGACTTGACTCTGCGGCCTTGGGCGCTGAGGACATGCGCCCTCATCCACTCCAGGTCGTGCGTCACCGGGGCTCTCTCTCTCTCAGACCAATCCATCGACGCCACCCCAAGGTCGGTGCAGATTAGGTCCCGGATCCGCGGTTTCGAGCTGAGGCTCTCAGGTGAGAATGAGAGGAAACAACCTCTCACTTGTCTGTTAATCTGCGCATCAACACATCTCACCAGGCGATCGAGCGCGAGTAGGTTGACTGCTGACACCCAGGGAGACGATTGCCCGTGATCTGATGCCCCCACTCTGGTCCACGACAGCTTGCCGTTCTCGTGTTGGGCATCGGACTCGAGCGACAAGGCAAGGCGACGCACGTCGTCTGTTGACAGATCATACTCCGACTTCTCGGCGACGTGTGCGAGCGCCCGAATCACATGTGCGTTGATCGCTCGCTTCTCTTTGCCTCCCTTTGAGACCTGAAAGGGGGGGCCGAGGGGGAACTGTCCGGCCTTGCCAAGGGCGTCAAGAGCTGTCTTTACGACATCGCGAAATGGGCCAGTGGCCCAATCGCCCCCAAGGCTACCAGCAGTATCGGCGGCGAATACAAGATCATGGATCCTGTCTTGCGCGTTCTGTTGGCTGACTTGCCACAATCGTTCGAAGAGGAGGGCTCGTGAGAAAGACCTCATTGGGCCAAGGCACCTACGTAGAATGACTGCGACGTGTCGCAATCCCTCCTTTCCAGCTCGTCTAACCCTCGGTCGTTCACGGGCTGACGTCGCCTGCGCCGACAACTCTTCCAAAACTCTCGTAACGGACAAGATTGTCGCCTGAGCGAAATCGTGCGGCGTGCTTGTGAGGGCAAATCGGGATAGCGAAGAGCTGGCCTGCTTCGATCCCTGGCTGTTTGGCCCCGCGCCCGGGGGGGCGCTAGTCGAAAGCTGGTTTGTCAGCGACTCGTCAGTCCGAAAACGCTCGATGTCTTCTAGTGCCTGCTCAGCTTGCGCTAGTGATCTTGCGCAGAATCGGCGGAGCCCCTCCCAGACGCTCTGCGCAGCGGAAACTGAGTCTAGAGCGTTAGGCAGAGTGTCGACGCGAAGAAGTGACGAGCTCGAAGAATCGCGAAGAATCGTTGCAAGGGCAATGCCTGATCGCCCGATCTCGCCCTCCGTCCACTTCTGGTCTAGCGGCGTTTCAGGGAGAGATGTGGCATCATCGACGAGTTCGATGTACTCGGTAATCTGTTCGACCTCTTGAAGCATCGATGCCGTCCCGTCGAAGAGCGCCGCGAGTCGTCCAATCGCGCGAGCGCATTCGGTGGTGACAAAGGTCGAAAGGGTGCCGCCGTTCTCGCCTGCCTTTGCGGCGCCAAAGTGCCCGCTCGGTAGGTCAACGGTGAGAACCTCTCGAAGGATCCTGTAGATGCAGTTGAATGCTGAAGTCGGGATGTACCCCAGTGGTGCGCCGTCATTCGCTGATGAAGTCGAGTCGTCCGCTAGCGGCAGCTCGTCAATGACGGTTCGCAGGTGTTGGGCGGCAAGGAGTACACTAATTTCGCCGTCATCGGAAGATGCGGCACTTCCCTCGTCAGCGGGCATTGAGGGAAACAGAGTGCGAATCCTGGCCTCGTCCCGCTTCTTGTACAGCTCAAGGTGCGCGATGGCGGGGAAGTCTTCTGCTGCTACGGGCAACCCTAGTCCGAATGCGAGATGCTTGACTCGACGCAGAAGGAGGTCGGTGAGTGGGGAGTCTGGCTTGTCCCAGCCATCTGAGAATGAGGTTGATACACCGTCCACGAGAGTGGCGACGCCTCGTTCGCGTCGGCGCTCGAGATCTCGTCTGAGTTCATCTAGTTCATCGACCGCGCGGAAAGACTCGAGCAACTCTTCCGTAGAAAGAATCTTGTTGTGTGTCATCGTCGAGCGCCTTCCGACCCTAGAGCCCCGTGTCCGAGAGAGGCTCATCGCTTTCGAGCCAGTCGATGAGGTCTTGAAGGCGTGCAGGGCGCGCCCCTGGGCGGCGTACCGCGAACGAGGCGGCGATCGTAGCTAGCGCAGCTGCGGTTGCGAGATCTGAGCCGGCGGCGGCTGCGATGGCCAATGTGGCTATTACTGAATCGCCAGCGCCGACAACATCGACTGGCGAGCGATTCAGGGCCGGAAGATGTAGTAGCGCGTCTCGGGGCGAGCCTGAGGTTGTCTTATCCCTCCGGTAGAGAGCCATGCCGTCGCTACCAAGGGTCAGGAGAACGTTGTCGACCTGCATTCTGCGTGCGGTTTCGGGGAGTGATCTACGACAGCGGTCAATGATCTGGCCCAACTCGATGTCGTGTGTGGTCGCTTGTTTCGATCGAAGCGGGACTCCCTGATTGCGTTCGAACTCGACGCGGTTTGGCTTGACCAGCGTAGCGCCGCGGTATCGCCAGAAGTTGCGATGCTTGGGATCGACAAAGGCTGGGATCTTTGCGTCCTTGGCCGCGCGCATGGCAGCATCGATTGTCTGGGCATTCATTACACCTTTGTCGTAGTCGGCGATGATGATGGCGTTCGCACTCGGCGCCTGTTGCGCAATAGTTTCGCAGACAAGTGCGCACGTCTCGTCGGAGAGCGTGTCGTCGACTTCGATGTCGCAGCGAAAGAGATGGGCGGCATCTTCAATTAGCCTCGCCTTCAGCGTTGTTGGCCTGGGCTCTCCTTGAATCGTCGTCGGTTCGCTGATGAGGGTTGTTGTGCCGCCAGCTGCGCCGTGGTCTATGCCTTCATGCTGAAGGAGGGCTATAAGCTCGTCGCGGCGCGAATCGGCGCCAGTGACGCCGATAATTGTCGCGTCGGCCCCGAGGTGGCGTACGTTCGTGGCTACGCAGCCTGCACCGCCGAGGAGGATCTCCTCTCGGGCCGCTCGAAATTTGGGAGTGCGCCGTCCCGACTCATCGGTTTCCGAACGCAGCTCAGTGTAAATGTACTTGTCAATCATTATATCGCCGATGATTAGGATCCGCTGATCCTTGAAGGACGTGACAAGTCGACGGGCGATGTCGCGGTCGATTGAGAATCGACTAGGCATGGCATGAAGGGCGGCGGGAGCGATTGGGCGATGGCTGTAGCAACCTACAACTAGTGCCTTCGCTTTGTACCTGAGGTGCGTCGTCCGGGCAAGGGAGGAGAGACCGGGCGTCAGCGGCGCTCTCGACCGTCCCTCGATTCGGTGGACATGGGACTTGGGTGGTTTCGTGGGCCTGTGAACCTTGGAGTGGGGGGGATAGCGGAGTCCGGCGAATCGCAAGCGGTCCGGTCCGGGTACATAGGTAACACATGTGTCCGGGGACATGGGTGACATCGACGGCAGACAGCGGGTCGACCAAGGTGTCTCCTGGCCTGGATGCCGTGGCATCAGACCAACCAAGTGAATGAGCGCCTGAAGTTCATTGCGGAGGCTCAGCGTGGCCGTCGATCCATGGTCGAACTCTGCGAGGAGTTCGGGATCAGCCGCAAGACGGGGTACAAGCTCCTCGGGCGGTATCAGCAGGATGGACCCGAGGGCCTTCGCGACCGATCGCGAGCACGGAAGAAGCATCCGAATCAAACGCCGGACGACGTAGAGGCTGCGATCCTCCGTGTTCGGAAGGCCCATCCGAGTTGGGGGTCGAAGAAGATCCTGTCGATCCTCGAGCGTGACCGACCGGAACTGACTCTTCCGGCTCGGAGTACGGTGGATGCGATTCTGCAGCGCGCGGGAGTCGTCGTGGCGAGAAGAGCAAGGTCGCGGAGGTGTGGATACCACGGTGCGCCTGTCGTCGACGCCCAGGCGCCGAACGATGTCTGGTCGATCGACTACAAGGGCTGGTTTCGCGTCGGAGACGGGACGCGGTGCGACCCGCTCACGGTCAATGACGTCGACAGCCGCTTCTCGCTCGAGTGCCGCGCCATGGTGGGTCCGAAGCTGGAGGACGTCCGACGCCGCCTGGAAGAGCTGTTCTACACCTTCGGGCTGCCCAGCTACATGCTCAGCGACAACGGCTCGCCGTTCGGCTCCCGAGGGCTTGGCGGTCTCTCGCGATTGGGCGTCTGGATGTTGGGGCTTGGCGTGCAGCCGGTCTTCATTCAGCCGGGGCGACCGGATCAGAACGGGCGGCACGAGCGCTTCCGCGAGACGCTGAAGGCGGAGACGGCCTCGCCCCCGCGATCTTCCATCAGAGCTCAGCAGCGAGCTTTCGATAGCTTCCAGCAGGTCTACAACAACGAGCGCCCGCACGAGTTGCTGAAGATGCGGACTCGGGCCGAGGTCTATCGAGAGTCGAAGCGCGAGATGCCTGACGACTTGGTCGATCACGAGTACCCCGACGAGTTCGAAGGGACGGATCGATCAAGTGGGCACGAGGTTTCGTCTTCGTGGGCGAGGCCATGGCCGGCGAGATGGTCGGCCTTGAAGCGGTCGAGGACGACCACTGGGCTGTTCACCTCGGCCCCGCTCGCCTGGGCGTTCTCAGCGATCGGCTGTCAAGGTTCGGCTGGTCAGGTCCACCCTCAGTTCGGCCAAGCTGGTCCAGCTCAGTGCCCTCGGAAATCAGTCATTGAGTGCTCGGCAAGGGAGGTTCGGAGCGCCAGAAAGGGGCGCCCAGGAGGGGCTGGAAAAACAGATCCTCCAGTTCGGCCAAGCTGGTCCACCTCGATCGGGGCATCAGACAGCCTCGCGCCCTTTGGTCGGCGGGTTGCGGTAGGAGCTCCCTTCCATCACCAGGACGTGCGAGTGGTGGAGCAAGCGGTCCATCGCGGCGGAGGCCATCAGGTCGTCGCGGAAGAGCGGGTACCACTCCTCGATGGCGCGGTTCGACGTGACCACGATCGAGCCCCGCTCGTAGCGAGCTCGGATCACCTCGTACAGGTCGATCGGCTCGTCACCTTCGAGCGGCCGCAGGCCGAGGTCATCGAGGATCAGCACGTCCGGCGTTGTGTAACGCAGGAGCCGCTTGTCCCAGCCTTGGTCGGCCCGTGACGACCGCAGCTGGGTGAGCATCCGGTGGGCGGTCGTGTACAGCGCTGAGTGGCCAGCGCGGCAAGCGCGTTCTCCCAGCGCCTGGGCGATGTGGCTCTTGCCGACGCCGGCAGGCCCGATCAGCAGCACGTTCTCCTGCTTCGCGACGAAGCCACAGGTCGCGAGGTCGATGATCTTGGTCTTGGGGATC
This sequence comes from Engelhardtia mirabilis, assembly GCA_007751255.1. Lineage (GTDB taxonomy): Bacteria > Planctomycetota > UBA1135 > UBA1135 > Engelhardtia > Engelhardtia mirabilis. The sequence continues at coordinate 198,272 of CP036296.1, read as the reverse complement.
TGCGGGTTGAAGGACCACTCGAAGTCGTCGAGCCGCTTGGTGGTTTCGAAGGTCGCGCGTCGCAAGCGCATCTCGAGCTGCTTCGAGTCGCGCCGCTCGACCTCGTCGCTGCAGAGGCGGAAGAGGAATTCGGAGTGGCTGAGATCCGCATCGACGGCTTCCTTCGTGCGCAGGTCGAGCGTCTGAAGCACGCCCGAGAGCCGGAGCTTCTTGAGTACGGGGACGAGGTCATCGGCGATCGCCATGGGTCTTCTCCTGGATTGCTGTGAGCGTTTCGCTCGGGTTGCGGGCGAACATCGATCCCTGAGACCACGCTCGCCCGGACTCCTCCGGCAGGGGCTCGAGGTCGAGCCCCTGCTTGAGGATGCTCTTGATGCTGCGGTACTCGAGGCAGCCGAAGTGCAGCGCGCGTCTGGCCGTCGCGCGTGCGCGCTCGCGCGGAAAGCCCTCGAGATGCGTGACGACCGCCTGCACCTTGCGCAGCTGGTAGAGCACATCGTCGGAGTCGAAGATCGCGGCAGCGAGCACTTCGACCTCCTCACCGATCACCCGAGCACGCACGATCCAGTGCTCGCGGCTGCGGTGCCGGAGGTCACGGCGGTGCTCGGGGAGATGCGACTCGATCGTGCTGCGCTTGCCGCGCGGCACACGCGAATGAGCGTGAAGACGGCAGTCCTCGGCGTAGATCACAATCGAGTGCGTCGTGCAGCGCAGCCAGAGGTCTTGGCCCAGCAAGGTCCACGGCGCGGAGTAGAAGGCGCCGTCGACCTGGACGTGGCTGTCACGATGCAGGCGTGCCTTCTTCCAGATCACGAGCTCCCACCGCGACTGCGGCAAGCTCAGCAGGGCAGCGCGCTCTTCCTCCTCGAAGTACTCGAGCGGTGCGCGGCCAGTCGTCCCGTGCCGGCGCCGCCCTGCGATCTCCAGCGTCCAGCGCCGCAGCGCCCGCCGGTCCTCGTGGATGTCGACGGACTCGTGCGTAGCGAAGAAGTTTCCCTTCGTGTAGCGCACTCCGCGCTCGACCTTGCCCTTCTTCTCCGGCGCGCGTGGCGGCGTCGGGTCGATCTGGAATCCGTAATAGCGTGCGAGTTCGACGTACGTGCGGTTCAAGACGGGTTCGCCGTCCACGCCGAACGAGGCCCGAATCACTGCCGCCTTCAAGTTGTCGGGCACGATGACGCGCGGCACGCCGCCGAAGTACTCGAACGCCTCGACATGCAGCCTCACCCAGGTCTCGATCTTCTGGTCGAAGACGATCTGGGTGTGCATGTGGCGGCTGCAGCCGAGCGTCATCACGAAGAGCCAGCTCTTGCGCAAGACGCCGCGCTCGGGGTCGTAGCGCTTCCCGACGTAGCCGAAGTCGACCTGGGCCACCTCGCCCGCGGTCGTCTCGACGGAGATGGCTACGTCCGTCGGCTTGGGACCCTCCGCGTCGGCGAGTCGCAGCACCAGACGCTTGATGGCCGAGAGGCTGCCGTCGAAGTCCGGCTCGTTCAGGCGTAGCCAGTCGTGGATCGCACTCGGCCCGGCCCCCTTCTTCCGCAGCCGCTCGATCGTCGCGACCCACCGCTCGACCGAGGAGCGCTGCTGCGGCGCCTGCCTCGACTGGACGTGCTCCTCGACTGCCGCTCGCAGCTGATCGAGGTCGGGCAGCTCGTTAGGCGCGCCCTCGAGCAGCCCCGCCGTAGCGAGCGCGCGCATGTAGGCACGGATCGTGTCCCGCCCAATGTGCAGCTGTCGCGCGATCCCTCGCGATCCCTGCCCCAGCCTGTGCAGGCGGAGCATCTCCTGAAGTCTGTGCATGTCGGTCCTCCTGGCGCCCATCCATCCTCCTTGGCTCGTGGGAGCCGAAGAGGATGAGGGCGGTCAGTAGACCGGCGGGAGGACCTTCGGGACTGGCGGCGGTGGACCAGCTTGGCCGAGCTGAGGTGGACCAGCTTGGCCGAACCAGGGTGGACCAGCCTGGCCGATCTCACCCGCCCATCACCCCGCCGCCGGGGTGGACCAGCTTGGCCGGGCTACAGGTGGACTTGATACCCCGAGCTGCAACATCGGCTTCGGACAATCATCCCGGTCGAGCACGACCGGTCCGAATGAGGTGTCACCCATGTGCCTGGTCACCCTCGAAATTCCGATATGTCACGCCCGGGACCGTGGCGCTCAGCCAGCCACCCCCCAGCGGGGCGGGAGCCCCGGAGCGTCCTCGTCGCTACGCTCCTCGTCCTCTCCGGGGCTCCCGCCCTGCTGGGGGGCTCGCGCAGTCTCTCGGAACTCCCAGGTGTCACCCATGTGCCCGGGCAGACCTGTTACCCATGTTCCGGGTTGCACAGGCCGCGGTTCTGCGCTTCCTGGGTAGAGTCTCGAAGGACCAATGGGTCCGGGGGAGAAGGCCAATACCTTCTGGGGGCTTCAGGGTTTCGTGAAAGGTGGTCGGGTCTTCGAAGCCAGCTGAGGGCCTTCTGACCGAGGAGCACGGCAGCCAATCCCGACCATGATCTCATCGATGGTCGACTACCAGTTGGCTGGAGGCTACAGAACGCTGCGGGGGAGCGGAAGCCTTCGAGCTGAGCCGCCGACTCTCAGGAGCCGTCGCCCGCACGGCTCCGGGAGACCTCACCGACAAGGGGGTGTTCCACCGACGCCCATTCCTGCAACATGGTCGTATCGAACCGCCCTCTGCCCAACGGCTCCGGCCGCTCCGGCGCCCCCTCCCTCAGAAATCGAGCCAACCCCCTCCACCGCTTCCCGTAGCATCACTAATGGATCGAAAGCCCCTCTCCGCATGAACGCACTCACTTGGAATGTCGTCGTCGCGGGTCGTTGGAACACAGCGATCTTGACGCCTGCGGGCATCGCCACGCGTGTGTTCCGGCTGCCAGTGGGCACCCCGGTCGAGGTTCACGTACCAATGGATGGTGTTGCCCCTCACAGGGTGGTTCATAACGCCTGCGTTGCAACAGTTTCGTCCGACAGACTGATCATCGAGCCAAGCGCTGCGACCCCCGACAGCCTTGTTCTCGCTATGAGATTCGCTGTGAATGCCATTGAATCACTCCCGGAGACGCCGCTAACGGCCGCCGGCTACAACGTTCGATTCGGGTCTGAGGGCGATTCCACTGACCTCCTTGAACTCACGAGCATCGCATTAGATAAGTCAGTGTCGGATGCTGGATTCTCAATCAAGGGGCGCGCAACTAAACGCACACTCGAGATCGAGCCAGGCGTGGTCAACCTAGAGATCACCAGCCATCAAGACGGCAACGTCCTCGTCGGACTCAACTTCCACCTCCAATCCCAGGATCCGGATTCGCTGAAGGCCTGGCTTCAGATCTCGCCGGCCGAGCTAAGCGCCCAGATCGCTTCACTCGTCGCCACCCTGGGCCAGACATACATCGGTAGTCAGGATGACTGAAGAATCGGGTTTCCTCGAGCCTCAAGAACTCGGTGAGCAAGCAAAGCAGTTCTACTACCAAGAGGCCGAGGCGTTCGAGGCCACAGGCACCCCTGATACCAGTAGTGCCGTCGCAATTGTGCGTTGCCTTCAGACTTCAAAGACTGAAGGTAGTCTGAGAATCCGATACGCTCCTCACGAGAGTGAAGACGCGGCCGCTAGCACAGACGTGTAGCCCCGGCGCCGTTCCTTTCCGATGGTGAGCCACTGGACTTACAAGCCCGTCGATGCCGAACAGGACCTTGACCAAGGCGACATCGTAATTCTGTCGGAGGGGCTGAAGAGTTTGCTCCAGGAGGTGCATCCACACTTTCTTGACCCAAAGTACCTGGCATTCATGGTCCTGACTCAGTCGTGCGATTTGGTGCGCCGCAAGGGAGAGTGTAAGTCGCGATACATCACACTTGCGTGCATTCGCTCGCTTGAAGACGTCCTAATTGGATTGCTAGATCAGGTTTGCGCTGGAATAGGCGGCGGAACATACCGCGAGGAATCTCGGGGCGAGGCAAAGCGACTACTTCAGAGGATAATAAATCAGAACGAGCAAGCGCTCGGACTCTTCTATCTGCATCCGGATGCAGATGTAGGCATCGCTGTGCCTTCCATAGCAATGCTGCAAGTCAGCATTGCGGTCCGCCGCGATCACTACGACACGATCCGAAGCGCGCGGGCCGGAGCACTTGATAGCGAGTTTCGCAACAAGCTCGGCTGGCTTGTAGGGAACCTCTACTCCCGCATCGGAACTCCGGACTGGTCAGATAGGAAGGACGGGCAGAAGGCGGCAGAGAAGATCATCAAGGATCACCTCAAGAGAGCGGCCGTCCCGAACCTCCCGCGGTGGGTTTCCGGAGAAGCAGTCGATGCCGCGCAGAAAGCTGGCCTCGACCTAAGCAAGCTGAGCGAACAAGAGATCGTGTCGGAGGTAGCGAAGCACACGCCCAAGCCGCTGAAGACCAGAGTCACGAGAGAAGTCGCCCGTGTACTTCGCGAACTGCTCGTAGAGTCGGACGAGAGCGAAATGTCTGAAGCGGATGTTGACCGGCTACTAAGGCGCCTAGACAACGATGCTCGCTACAGCAGCCTCCTCAGGAGAAAGCAAAGCGAATGAATGTGCGCACGGCGTTCCCGCATCCTGCCTCGGTTTCGCGGCGCTGAGCCTCGGGGATCGGGTCAGAACCGGCCAATTGTGATCGGTTCAAATGCGGCCAGTTAGAGCGGCCGGGATTAGCTATGCCGCGGATGCCCAGTGGCTTGGGGTCTTGGCTTAGGTTGGTGTGGTCGTGGGTGGTCGCGGTGCCGAGGGCCCGCTCCGGCCTACGGCCTCCGCGGGCCCTCGGCACCGCAGGTGCTCGTCAGGCCGCGGGTGCCTTGGCATGCGGCGCGTAGACATCCATCGGCGTTTGCCAGACGAGGGATTGGTGAGAGGTGGTCGGGTTGATGGCGCCAGCTGAGAGCGGGTTTTGGTTATGCCGTCAGGACCCGGAGGTCCGGGGACTTGGCTTGGGTCTTGGTGTCGTAGGTGAGCCCGAGGGGGGAGGCCCCGCGGATGCCGTAGGCCGGAGCGGGCCCTCGGCACCGCAAGTGCTCGTCAGGCCGCGGGTGCCTTGGCTTGCGGCGTGTAGACGTCCATCGGCGTCTGCCAGCCGAGGGATTGGTGAGGACGGTCGTGGTTGTAGTGGGTCAGCCATCGTCCGAGTCCGAGCGCGAGCTCGGCCAGGTCCTGGTAGGCCCTCAGGTAGATGTCCTCGTACTTCAGGCTGCGCCAAAGGCGCTCGACCATCACGTTGTCGATCCAGCGTCCCTTGCCGTCCATGCTGATTCGGACACCGGCCTCGCGAAGCACAGAGGTCCAGGCGTAGCTGGCGAACTGGCAGCCCTGATCCGTGTTCATGATCTCGGGCCAACTGCCCGCTGCTTCGCGAGCCGCCTCGAGCGTGAGTCCGGCGAAACCGGGGGAGCGGGAGCGTCGTCCATCGCGGCTGTCTGCAGTTCCAGGACTCAGCCATCTGCAGGGCTGGGCATCGTCCGATTGAAAGATCGTAGCTCGGCCAATCGAGAGGTTTGGACTCGGCCGAATGGAAGGCTCGGCGCGATGAGGTGCAGTCCGGCGAGCACCCGGACCCGGTCGCCGCCCTCTCCCTCCGGTGTGCGCTGCGCTTGCGCGTCGCGGGGGAGGCTTTCGAGGTCACAGGCCTTGGCGAACTGGGCGTCGTAGCTTTCGGAATCGGCGGCCATCGTGTTCTGGAGTTCGTCGAGTCGGCGGCGGGCGCGTTTCGGGTCGGTGGCGCGGTCGTCTTGGAGGGGGAAGAGTTCGGCGCGCCTGGTCCGCTCGACCGACAGCGTCGGCTACTGGGTTCGCGCCTGGGCCGGGTCGAGGTGCGGAGTACTCTTGGCCGAAGTCCACGACTGCGCCTGCCGCGGCTGGGGTGGCGCCAGCCCTTGCTCCGACCCACCACCGACGCCCTGGCGAGCCTGGCCTCTCTGCTTGCTGGCGCCGGGCAGGGGGCAGCGGCGTGTCGAGGGCCCGCGCGAAGTCGAGTTCGGGCGAGGGCGACACCGCCACCGTGGCGCACGAGCCTCCGGGGCAGCGATCTACGGCTCTCTGTGGTCGACGCCCACAGCCCGAAAGCGCTCCGCAGAACCGATCGTTGCGGCACCCCTAATGTTCACTTACCGTGCAACCGGCCGCTAAGGGCCAGCCGATGGCCGAACACCTCCAACTTCGCTGGGAGCCTCACCACGACGGTCTCAGTCGCCGAGACCGCGCGGGCGGCTTCTACGACGCCTACCTCCCCGACCCCCTCGCTGGCTGGGACCTGACCATCCCCGCCGATGTCGCTGCGGACATCGCGGACGCGGAGGCGGCCGTCCGCGCCTTGAACCAGCGCGGCACCACCCACGTCAGCCTCGAGGGCCTCGCCCGCTTCCTGCTGCGGGCCGAGTCGGTCGGTTCGTCGCGCATCGAGGGGCTCGCGGCCGCCAGCGGGCGGCTCGCTCGGGCCGAGACTGCCTTGGCCCTCGGCGGCGATCCCCGGGACCGGGTCGCCGTCGAGATCCTCGGCAACATCGACGCCATGGACTCCGCGATCACCCTGGCCAGCGAGGCGCCGAGCTTCGGGCTCGAAGAGCAACTCGAGGTGCACCGCGTCCTTATGGAGCGCTCACCGACACCCGAGCTCGGCGGCCAGGTCCGCGCCGTCCAGAACTGGATCGGCGGCAGCTCCTACAACCCCTGCAGCGCCGCGTTCGTCCCACCGCCGCCCGAGCGACTCGCCCCCCTGCTCGACGACCTCTTCGCCTACGTGGACGGCGACGATCACTCGCCCCTCGTCCAGGCTGCCATCGCCCACGCCCAGTTCGAGACCCTGCACCCCTTCGCCGACGGCAACGGACGCGCGGGCCGGGCGCTGATCCACGTCGTGCTCCGGCGGCGCGGCTTGGCGCCGGGCTTCGTGCCGCCGATCAGCCTGGTGTTGGCGACCTGGCCCGACGACTACGTCGCTGGCCTGAGCGCGTTTCGGCACGTCGGGCCGCGAGGCGGCCCGGGGCGCTCGGCGGGAGCGGTCGACTGGCTGCGGACCTTCGCGACGGCGACGCGCCGCGCCTGTACGGACGCCGAGCGCTACGGCGACCAACTCACCGAGCTCACGGCGCGGTGGCGCGAGACCCTCGGTCGCGTCCGTGCCAACTCGGCGACCGACCGCCTGCTGCGCGTCCTGCCCGGCGTTCCGATCCTGACCGTTGAGTCCGCCTCGCGGCTGGTCGGACGCACGCGCCCGCGCACCGCCGAGGCCATCAACCGGCTGGTCGACGCCGGGATCCTCGAGCAACGCAACATCGGCCGGGAGCGCTATCGCGTGTTCGAGGCCAGGGAGATCTTGGAGTTGTTCACCGGCCTCGAGCGCGCCCTCGCATCGCCGGTCGGTGACACACGGCTGGAGCCCCCGAACCGCCCGGTCCCGCGCAGGCCGCGGTAGCCGTCGAGTCCCGGCTCGGCGGCCATCCTCGCTCAGTCACTCCCCTCCTCGCTCGGCGCGCTCCCAGTCTGCACGTCGCTGGCCAGGGTGTCGATGTCCCAGGCCTTGGCGAACTGGGCGTCGTGGTCCTGGGCGTCGGCGGCCATGAGGTTCTGGAGCTCGTCGGAGCGGCGGCGGGCGCGTTCCAGGTAGGCGGCGCGGTCGTCCTGGAGGGGGAATAGTTCCGCCATCACGCGCCTCTCGTGGCGCTTGAACTCGCGGGCGGCGCGGACGGCTTGGTGGCCGCGGAAGCCCAGGCGGCGCAGGACCTCGACGCCGAGGTCGATGGCGGAGCCGAAGGTCTCGCGCTCGACGTGGTCGACGCCTTCGCGCATCAGCTCGTAGGCGGTCTGCATCGAGCGCGAGCGGACCAGGAGCTTGAGCTGGGGGAAGTGCTTCTTGGCGGTCTGGATGATGCGCCGGGCGTGGTCGGTCTGGTCCACGGCGACCACCAGGACCTTGGCCTCGGCGGCGCCGGCGGCTTCGAGCAGGTCCAGGCGGCGGGCGTCGCCGTAGAAGCCCTTGTGGCCGAAGCCCTCGAGGCTGGCGAGTTGGGCGGGGTCCATGTCGAGGACCGTGGCGTTGATGCCGTTGGCCTTGAGCAGGCGCAGCACGGTCACGCCGAAGCGGCCGAAGCCGGCGATGATCACCGAGGTCTGCTCGGAGTCCTCCACGGCGCGGCGGTCGGCCTCGTCGTCGCGCACCTGGGCAGCGACCCGGAAGCGCGGCTGGACGAAGCGCGCGTCGACGATCACGAGCAGGGGCGTGAGCAGCATCGATAGGGCCACGACCAGCACCAGGGGGCCCGCGTGGGTCTCGCCGAGGACGTGCGACTGCACCGCGAAGGACAACAGCACGAAGGCGAACTCGCCGCCCTGGGAGAGCAGGAAGCCCAGGCGCAGGGCTTGGCTCGTGGGCAGCTTGAAGAGCAGCCCCAGGGGCACGAGGATCGCGAACTTCGCGACCATCAGGAGCGCGACCAGGCCGGCGATCGCGAAGGGGCTCTGGGACAGGAGGGCGAAGTCGACGCTGGCGCCGACGGAGATGAAGAACAAGCCGAGCAGCAGGCCCTTGAAGGGCTCGATGTCGGCTTCGAGTTCGCGCGAGAACTCGCTCTCGGCCAGGACGACGCCCGCCAGGAACGTTCCGAGGGCGGGCGACAGTCCCACCGCCTGCATGGCCAGGGCCACGCCGACCACCAGCAGCAGGGCCGCGGCGGTGAAGACTTCGCGCATGCGCGCCTCGGCGATGAAGCGCAGGGCCGGACGCAACAGGAACCGCCCGCCGATCACGATGGCGGCGACCACCGCGAGCACGGTCAGGGGCTGGGCCCAGCCGGGCAGGGCGTCGAGGAGTCGGTGGGCGTTCGCGGCGTGGTCGGCGTCCGCCACCGGGTGCTCCACGTCGCCGGCCGCCAGCAGCGGGACCAGGGCCAGCATCGGGATCACCGCGATGTCCTGGAACAGCAGGATCGCGAAGCTGCTCTCGCCGACGGGCGTCTTCGAGATCCCGCGCTCCTCCAGGGTCTGCAGCACGATCGCCGTGGACGACAGGGCCAGGGCGGACCCGGCGGCCAGGGCCTCGGTCCACTCCAGACCCAGGAGCCGCCCCAAGGCGGCCAGGGCCGCGGTGGTCACCACCACCTGCAGACCGCCCAGGCCGAGGATCGGTCCGCGCAGGTTCCACAGGAGCGCGGGCCGCAGCTCGAGCCCGATCAGGAACAGCATCATCACCACGCCGAACTCGGCGAAGTGCATGACGTCCCCGCTGGCGCCCACCAGGTCGAGGGCGAAGGGCCCCACGATCACGCCGGCCAGCAGGTAGCCCAGCACCGAACCCAAGCCGAAGCGCTTGGCCAGGGGCACCGAGATCACGGCCGCCGTGAGGTACACGAAGGCCTGGACGAGCAGCGACTCACCCATCGCCCAGCACCCGCCCGCCCAGATTCAGGCTCTCGCGACCGGCGACTTCCTGGGGCGTCAGCCGCCCACCGCGCAGGGCACCCACCAGCTCGCGGTACTCGGCGCCCACCGGCCGGAAGTCCTGCGGCCCGTTCAACAGGTGCGTGCCGTGCACCAGGAAGGGCGGCAGGAAGTGCATGCCGCACAGGCGCGCGGTCTGCTCCAGGGGCGCGGTCAGCTCGCGCATGGTGAAGCGGTTGCCGCCGGCGCGGCAGTAGCTCTCGACGCCGCCGCCGGTCGTGATCACGCTCAGCCACCACTTGCCGTCCAGCTCGTGGCCCGCGTGGCCGTAGGCGAAGCCGTACTCGAGCACCAGGTCCATCCACTCCTTCAAGAGCGACGGGACGCTGTACCAATAGAACGGGTGCTGGAACACGATCACGTCGTGCTCGCGCAAGAGGCCCTGCTCGCGCTCCACGTCGATGGCGAAGTCCGGGTACTCCTCGTAGAGGTCGTGGACCCGCACCCCCTCGAGGTCCCGAACTGCCTCCAGGAGGGCGCGATTCGCCCGCGATCGCTCGAAGGCGGGGTGGCTGAGGATCAGGAGGATCGAGCGCTGCATGGTCGGGCGGCAATCATGACTGGGCACCGGGATCGATCAACGGCTCACGCGGATTGGCGGCGCTCCCGCCACAACGCGACGACCTGACGGCCCATCGCGACCACCAGGCCCAGCGCTCCGCCCAGATACGAGGCGTTATGCATGGATCCCACTCGCAGGTAGGCGATGGGGTCGGTCACCCCGGTCGGCGTCAGGGCGGCGGCCGCCTCTTGGGTCGGCGCCAGGGGCCGGCCGAGGGCGTAGCCGAGCGCGCCGCACAGGGCCGCGACCCCGATCACCGTCGCCAACGCCGCGCCGACGCGAGCCAGCCCCGTGCGCCACGGCGCCCGCTGCGCCGGCCGCCGCAGGGCCAGGAAGGGCGCCAGACACAGCCCGATCGGCGGACCCACCCACCAGGTGGCGAGCACGCCCACCAGCGCCACGCCCACGCGGTCGTGCATCCCGGCCGGGATGCGGAACTGGTCGAACTTGAGGTGGGTGTAGTACTCGGGCGAGAGGGTGTAGGTGACCTGGTCATGGAGCGCGCCGTAGGCCGCGGCCACGAGCGGCGAGACGAGCACGACCGCGATCGCCGAAGCCAGCCGAACCATCCAGCCGCGCGTGGTCAAGGCCCACCCCCCACCCACGCGGCAGCGGTCGGCGCGGGCTGGCAGGCGGGGCACCACCAGGTGACGCGGTCGGACGCGCTCTCGCCGCGCCGCACGATCGGCGTGGCGCACACGCGGCAGGGGCGACCCCCTCGTTCGTAGACCCAGGTTCGGTTGCCGTGGTCGCCGTGCTCGCCGGGCAGGTGGCGCGACGGCAGGCCCGCCGTGAAGACGCGTGGCACCGCGCCGACGTTGGCGGCCAGCAGGGCGGAAGCGCGGGCGTAGACCGCCTCGATCCGGCTGTCGTCCAGGTCCCGCGGATCCGTGTCCGGATGCAGGCGCTCGAGGAACAGCGTCTCCGCCTGGAAGATGTTCCCGATCCCCGCCGCGATCCGTTGGTCGAGCAGCAGCTCGCGCAGGGACGGCCGCGCGTCGTGCAACCGCTGGCGCACGCGCGCCAGGACCACACCCAGGTCCACGTCCGGCAGCACCAGGTCCGGCCCCAGCGTCGCGATCTTCGGGTGGGTCGCAAGGTCCCGCGGCCGCAGCAGCTCGACCGTCTTGGCCTCGAAGCAGGCCACCGTCAGGCGCTCCGTCGCCAGGCGCAACAGCGCCCCACGCAGGCCCTCGCCGCGCCGATCCCCGGCCGGGTACCAGCTCCAGCGCCCGTACATCCCCAGGTGCACCCAGAGCACGGCCGCGTCGTCCAGCTCGATGAACGTGTTCTTGCCCCACGCCCGCACCGCGCGGACTTCGCAGCCGACCAGCGCATGCACGGGCGGCCGACCGCGCAGCTCGAAGCCCGTCACCCGGTGTCCGGTCAGCTCGCGGCCCAGCGCGCCGGCCAGGGCATGGATCGTGTCCCCTTCGGGCATGGCGTGAGGATAGGCCCGCAGCCGGTGTACGCGCGCGCAACTCCCGAGCGGCACCACTGGATCATGGGGCCCCGCCGGGGGTGCTCGCGTAGGGCGGTGCCCCAGCGTCGCGCGAAGCGAATCTCCGACCGAATCCTGTACGGCGCGATCGACCGGGCGCTCCCACGAACGCCGAGTGCGCCGCTGCTGGCCGCCGGCCGCCGCCAGCCCCTTGGAAGACTCTCTCGACCCCCTTCCGTCGCCGGACCGAGGCCGCGCTTCAATCGAACGCGCGCGGTGCCCACACATCCCGAGCCTGCCCCGCGCCGCGGCCCCGATCGCGAGCCGGCGCGACTGGACTCGACTCGCGGAGGTCCCGTGGTAACCCCCGACCTCACCGCCGCGGTCCAGTGGATCGGGAAGTACCTGGGTGACGACGGGGTCGCCCAGCGGGTGCGGCGCACGGACGTGGACACCGAGGATCGGCTGCTGATCGAGCTGGACGGGAACGACGGCGCCACCTGGTTCCGGATCGCGCCGGCGGTGCTGCGCGAGCTCCTGCCCGTGGACGAGCGCGAGCTGCCCCTCGCGACCTGGTTCGCGGCCTCCGACGAGGCCTGCCGCCTGGTCTCCTGGACCCCGGGCACGCGCATGGTGGTCGCCGTCGAGCGCTCAGGCGGGACCGAGTTCTGGCGGGGCCTGCGACCGGAGTGCCTGGCCGAGGCCACGCGCCGTTACGACCTGGCCCGCAGCCTGTGCGACGGCCACCGCGGCAACTTTGCGCTTCCGACGCTGCTGGGCGTCGACGTCGAGCGCTCGGCCCTGCGCCTGGCCGCGGTGGAGGGCGCGCCGCCGCGTATCCAGGTCTCCTGTCACGCCGACTTCGCACGCATCGGGCGCGCGTTGCGTCGATTGCAAGAAGGCCAGGACCGGCTGTCCAAGCCCCTCACCAGTCTGCTCTCGACGCACACGGCTCAGGACGAGCTGACTCTGTTGGCCGACCATGGGATGCGCTGCGTCGTGACCCTGGGCCAGGAGCCGGCGGGGTTCAGTGCCGTGCTCGAGCAGTTGCGCGAAGCCCTGCCGCGCGGCGCGGCCCTGGTGCCCTGTGTGCGCGACCTCCACGACGGCCAGGTCCTGCTCGGCGGCGGCCCGCCGACCCTTCTGGACCACGACCTGTTGTGCCTGGCCGACCCGCTTCTGGACGCGGCCGACCTGCTCGCGCACCTCACCCTGCGCCGACTCCAGGGTCAGACCGGCGCCAACTTCGACGCCGTGCGCGCCTGCGGGGACGCCCTCCTGGCCGGGCTCGATCGCGGCGGCCTGCCCGAATACCTGCCGCGCCTGCGCTTCTACGAGGCCACGGCGCTGTTGCGCCTCTGCGCGGTCCACGCCCTGCAGCCCCGCTGGCAGCCGCTGACCGCCGACCTGGTTCGCCTGGCGGAGCGCTGTGCGCAAGACGCCAGGCTCACTCCCGCCTGAAGGCCGGTCGTCACGCGTCAGCGCCCGATGGGCACCACGAGCATCCGCAAGGCAGTCCGAGAACGCGGGGCCGAGTGCCGCGGCCTGGCGCCCCATCGAGGCCGACCGAACCGGCGGCAGCACGCTGCCCCGGGCATGGGCCTCGGGCTCCCGTTCAGCCGCCGAAGGCGACTCTCACAGGAGCCGTGAGCATCACGCCGTCGTCAGAGCTCAGTTGCCTGTCGAGGTCCACGTACACCACGGCGGGCCAGCCACCGATCGGCGCGGTGAGCTCGATCGCGCCGCCCACGACGGCGACGATCGGATCGAGAGCGACACCAGCGCCGTCGACCACTCGAACCGACGTGTCATCCGCGGTGGCGCCCAGCACCGGTCGGTCGAACTCCAGGCGCACGAGAGCGTCGGAGGCCAGGCTGCCGATGGGCGCTGGAAATACGCGCGCCAACCGATAGGCGTCGATCCCCAGGGGACCGATCGGGCCGGGCTCGGCCCCGTCCGGGGCACCGTGGGGGCCTGGGTCGACCGCCGCTGCGCCGGGCGCGACCATCCCGTCTCCGCTGACCGAAGCGCCGGGTACAAGTCGATGGTCCTCGACCACGCCGGTATCGAATCCGAAGGCGGCCAAGACGGTAGGCACCCCCACGAACGCCGGCAGCACGTCGAGTTCGACCAGCGAGCCGCTGATCGCGACGACCTCCCTCGCCACGTCGTCCCCGGCCAACTCTGCGTCGACGCCGAGGGTCAACAGGTTCGGCTGATCCACGTCGAGCACCTCCACGCCTGCGGCCTCGACCGTCAGGAAGGCCTGAGCGACGTTGAGCAAATCGCCGGCGGCAGCGGCTCCCGATCCGACGCCGGAGATACCGGTGAAGTCCTGGGGCTGCAGCCAAGTCAGGCAGGAGGCCGCGGTGGACGTCACCGTGTCCGAGCGCATGCCCCCATCGAAGTTGCCGGACAGCACACAGTGGCTCGCCAGGACCGGCACGTTGCCCAGGCTGGCTCGCAGGCCGGCCCCCAGATTGCCCACGAAGGACGAGGTCGAAACGACCGCAACGCCCGCGGCGGATTCCGAGCTGACCTCGAGCCCATCGCCCGCGTTGCCGGCGAAGACCGAGCGGTGCACGAAGCTGGTCGAGGTGCTGTCCAGGTCGAAGCGCGCGCCGTCACCGCGATTGCCCCAGGCGACGACGCCGCTGACTTCCAGATCCAAGCTCCAGGCTGGACTGGCCTCGTAGTCGATGTCGACCAAGACCCCCGCGAGGTTGTTGGTCACGAAGCGACTGTCGCGGATGTCGATCTCGAAGGCTCCGCCCGCGCCGGCGTCGCCTGCGGCCAGATCCACGTCCAGTCCCTCGGCGCCGTTGGACTCGAACACCGAGCCCAGCACCGTCAGCCGTGCAGTGGCGCCCGACGAGGCCACGAGGTCGTCGATATCGAGCCCCTCCTGGACGTTCTGCTCGAAGCGCGAGGCGAAGACCTCGAGTGCCAGGACGCCCTGGCCGGAGAAGCCGTCACCGCCGTTGTTCGCCAGGGTGCATCCAGCCAGGCGCACTCCGAGGGGATCTCCGATCAAGGCTGCTCGTACACGCACACCGCGGGTCGCGCAGTCGCGGACCTCGACCGAGCGCAGGTCCAGCTCGACCTCGACCGCGTCGACGCCGAGGCTGGCAGTGCCGCCACCGTCGATTCGCAGTCCGTCGAGCACCACTCGCCCTCCGTTGGCACCGATGACCGCTTGGCCGCTGCCCCCGCCGAGGACCGACGGCTGCGACTCGGGATCCCGAGTCTCCAGGTCGAAGGCCGCGCCGAAACCACCCGAGAGGAACGTGCCGTCGAAGACCGGCAGGCTCACAGGGCCGTAGTCGCCGCCGCGCAGCCAGACGTTGCCTCCGAAGATGCTCGCGGTGACCAGCGCCGCGACCGGGTTCTGGAAGGCCGAGGCCGGTGAGCTCCCGTCACCTCCCGGCGCAGCTTCGGGGTCGACGTACAGCGGCGCTCCGACGAAGGCCTCCAGGACCGGCCCGCTCGGACGCCACGGATCACCCGCGTCGGCGCGGACGGCCAGGCCGAGGAACTGCGAGCCCGGTGTCAGTCCGCCGAGGACCAGCACGTCCCCGGCCGGGTCGACTGCCACAGGCGGAGCGTCGAAGACGGCCGTCCGCGTCGAAGCCAGGAACAGCCCCGTCTCGATCCCTGGTGCAGCCGCGATGAAGCGCAGCTGGACCTCGACGGCGCCGCCCACCGCCGAGAGCAGGCCTGGCGCCGGCGGCAGGGCAGTGCCTGCCGACGGAGGAATCACCGGATCGCTGGGAGCGACAGGCAACGTACCGCGGGTGCAGCCGAGGGCTGCGATCGCGATCAGGGCCGGCAGGAGCCTCGAGGAGCGGATCATCTGCATCTGGGGTCGAGGTGCGGCTTCGATCAGGGACAGAAGGTCGTCGAGACCGCGTCGGACAGGGCCAGGAATCCGGGGACTCCCAGGTCGACCACATAGGCTTGTGCGACCACGAAGATGCCCGCGTAACTCGCCTGCACGGGAACGGGGAAGCTGGCCGCGCCGGCACCGGGGACACCGGGCGCGCCGCCGGCGAAGTAGGGCACGCTGACCAGCGGCCCGCCCGGGTTGACGTAGAGGGTGCCGCCGAAGAGAGGCAGGGCAACCTGCTGGAATCCGATCGCCAAGGCGCCCAGGGAGCCACCGGCGAGGTCGTTCAAGGCGAAACCGAAGTCGGAGTTGTCCGCGCGGGGAGCGCCGCCGAAGGCGACCAGGTCGGGAACCAGGCCACCGGAGCCGGGCGTGCCCGCGCCGAATTCCAGGGGGAAGGGACAGTCCGGCAGGACGCCGTTGACCACCTGGGCCCCGAACAGGCCGACGCCCGCGACCACGTCCGCGCCCAGGGGAACCTCGAAGTTCGAGGGCTCGAAGACCACGTCGTAGACCCCTTGGGGGGCCTTGAACGAGTAGCTGCCGTTGGCCTGGACCGAGTCGCCGCACAGGAAGATCGACAGGCCGGTGACCGTGTCGATCAGATCGACATCAGCCCCGGCGGCGGGGCTGCCGTCGAAGGTCGTCACGTTGCCGGAGAGGGTCACGCCGGCGGCCAGGGGCACCGTGCCGATCGCCGTGGGACCAACCACGCCGATCGCCGGGACCAGCTTGCCGGCCAGTGCCTGGCCGAGCGCGGGGCAGACGGTCAGGTCGACCACGTCGAAGGGCGCGGTGACGCTGAAGTTCCCCAGGCCGTTGGTGTTGTCCTTGGGGGTGACGACCTTGGTTCCGTCGGAGCGGAACAGGTCGATGTCGGCGCCCGACACGGCGGCGCCGCCGGGGCCGACGACCTTGCCCGTGATCAGGGCTCCGGGCTCGAGGGTGATGTCACCCAGGTTCGTGTTCACGCCCAGGTCGTACAGGGCGCCGTAGCTCACGAGCACCTGGCCGACCACGCCGGTGGCGTCGACCTCGAGCTCGAAGGGCCCCGCGGGCGCGGCCAGCACGAACTGGCCGAAGGCATCGGTGTTGTCGCCGATCAGGAGCAGGTCCTGGCCGGTGATGGCGTCCATGATGTCGAGGTCGAGGGCCGGCAGGGGCAGGCCCGCGGGGCTCAGCACGCGCCCCTGGATGCCGATGCCCTGGGTCAGCACCACGTCGCCCAGGTTCACGGTGCCGACCACCGGCACCGAGGGAACCGTGCCATTGAGGAAGGTCGTCACCGGCGGCTTGGGCGGGAAGAACAGCACGTCGTAGAGGCCCGGCGGCACCACGATCGCGAAGTTGCCGGCGGCGTCGGTGATGTCGTCCGTGATCGTCGGGTCGCCGCCGCTGCCGATGTTGTCGATGTCGATGTTGACGTCGGGGATCGGCACCCCGTTCTGGTCGACGACGCGTCCCGTGACGACGTCGGCGGAGGCGGCGGGAGTGGCGAGGCCGAAGGCCAGGGCCACCGCGGAGATGAGCTGGAGGGGTTTGTCGTTGGCAGTCACTGGAGGAGTCTCCGGGGTCTGTTGGGGTCCGGTCGGGGAGCGGGCCGGGGGACTCCACGACGCCGCGCGGAGGTCGAAGGGCAAAAGCGATGCCGACCTTCGGGGAGCGCTTCGAAGGCGCGCGAAGGCCCAGCGGGCCGGACCGCGCCGGACGGCGATCTACGGCCTGGACGTCGATCCAAGTTCTGTACTGCCACGCTCCTGGATACCGCCAAGGGGCCTTGACGAGCCCCTGTTGCCCCTCGGCACGGCTGTTGCTCACCGCCGGCCGTGAAGCTCGCCGACCATCCCCCCCACGCCCTGCGCTTCCTGCTCTACAGCCACGATTCCTTCGGGCTCGGGCACCTGCGCCGCAGCCTGAACCTCGCCCGCCGCCTGACGGCCTCCTTCCCCGGCGCCAGCGCCGTGGTGGCCACGGGCTCGCCCTGCGCGACCCACTTCGTGCTCCCGCCGCGAGTCGAGGTGGTCAAGCTCCCGTCGGTCGGCAAGGCCGAGGGCGGCGCCTACGCGCCGCGCTTCCTGCCGGGCAGCATGGAGCGGGTGTCGAGCGTGCGGCGCGCGCTGTTGACCTCCCTCTGGGAGAGCTGGCAGCCCCACTGCCTGATCGTCGACCACCAGGTCACCGGCCTGTGCGACGAGATCCTGGGCCTGCTCCAGCGCGCCGCGGCCGACGGGGTGCGGACGATCCTCGGCGTGCGCGATGTGATCGACGCCCCCGACCGGGTGGCGCAGGAGTGGGGTCGCGAGTCGATCCGCTGGGCCCTCTCGGAGGCCTACGACCGCGTCTGCGTCTACGGTTCGCCGGAGGTCTTCGACGTGCGCGAGGCCTACCCCTTCCCGCCGGAGCTCGGCCGCCGCCTGGAGTACGTCGGCTACGTGGTGCGCCAGGAGGCGCGCCCCTGCCCCGAGCCGATCCCCGACCTCGAGCCCGAGGTGCTGCTCACCACCGGCGGCGGCGAGGACGGCGAGTGCCGCATCCTGGCCTACCTCGAGGCCCTGCGCCTGTCCCCCGCCGATTGGCGCAGCACCATCGTGCTGGGGCCGATGCTGGCGCCGGAGGCCGAACGTCGCGTGCGCATCGCCGCCCACGGCCTGCGCGGGATCGAGGTCCACCGCTTCTGCGAGGACCTGCCGCGGCGCATGTCCCGGGCCGACGCCGTGGTCGCCATGGCCGGCTACAACACCGTCGCCGAGCTGCTCTCCAGCGGGCGGCCGACGGTCCTCATGCCGCGTCGCCAACCGCGGTTGGAGCAACAGGTGCGCGCCGACGCCCTCGAGCGCCTGGGCCTGGTGACCCAGGCCGACGAGCGCCGGCCCGCCGAGGTGCGCGCGGCCATCGAGCGCGCCCTCTCGCGCGGGGTCCGGCCGGATCCGATCAGCCGCCCGCGTCTCGACGGCCTCGACGGCATGGTCGAGGTCGCCTCCGAACTCCTCGAGCGCGAGCCCCAGCTCGCGGGAGCGATCCGATGAACGATCTGCGTGTGGGCTACCTGCTGAAGAAATTCCCGCGGCTGTCCGAGACCTTCGTCCTGGGCGAGATCCTCGCCCAGGAAGCACTCGGCACCGACATCGTCGTGTTCTCCCGCCGGGCGCCCGACGACGAGCCGCGGCACCCCGAGCTCGACCAACTGCGCGCGGAGGTGGTGGTCCTGCCCCACCCGCGCGAAGCCGACCCCTTCGCGATCCTGATCGCCGACGGCGCCTCCGGGGAACTGCTGGCCCGTCTGGGCGAGGCGCTCGAGGAGCTGCGGCCCCTCGATCATCCTCGGCTGGGATCCATCGTGACCGAGGCCCTGGTGCTGCTGTCCGAGTGCCGCGAGCGCGGCATCGGCCACCTGCACGCCCACTTCGCCACGGACTCGGCTCTGCTCGCGCACCTGGTGCAGCGGCTCGGTGGTCCCAGCTACTCGATCACCGCACACGCCAAGGACATCTATCGCGAAGGCACCGATCCCGCCTTCCTGAACCAGCTGTTCGCGCACTCGGCCTTCACCATCACCGTCTGCGACGCCAACGTCGCGCACCTCGAGTCGATCCTGTCGTCGACGGCCCTGGAACGGGTTCGGCGGCACTACAACGGCATCGAGCGCGCGGCCTTCGAGTCCGTGGTTCGCCGACCGGCTGGTGCACGCCTGCTCTCGATCGGCCGATTGGTCGAGAAGAAGGGCTTCGACGTGCTGATCGACGCCCTCCATCTGCTGGCCGCGCGCGGCCTCGAGTTCGATGCCCGGCTGGTCGGAGAGGGCGAAGAGCGGGCGGTGCTCGAGGCACGCGCCGCCAGCGGTCCGGCGGCCGAGCGGATCCGATTCCTGGGTCCGCTGCCCGCCGACGCCGTGCGCCTCGAGCTAGAGCAGGCACGAGTGTTCGCGCTGGCCTGCAAGACCGGGAACGACGGGAACAAGGACGCACTGCCCACGGTGCTGCTCGAGGCCCAGGCCGCGGGCGTGCCGATGATCTCGACCCCGGTCGCTGGGGTCACAGAGATCCTCGACCAAGGCCGCTGCGGAGTGCTCGTGCCCGAGGGCGATGCCGCGGCCCTGGCTGACGCCTTGACCGAGCTGCTGGAGAACCCCGACCGCGGGGAGCTCCTGGCCAGCCGCGGGCGTGAGCTCGGAGCGAGGCTCTTCGACCGAGAGGTCCAGGGAAGGATCCTCCGGGACTGGTTCCGTGCGGCGCTGGCCGCCTCCGCGCTCGCATCGACCGACGCTCGGGAGGTCTCGTGCGCGTCGCCTACGTGAACCAGGACCCGGGCGTGCGGCCCGGCAAGCCCAAGGGAGCCGCGGTCCATGTGCTGGCGATGCGAAGCGCCTTGGCCCGCGCCGGCGCGGAGGTGCTGGCCATCGACGAGGCCGATCCCGATCGACTCGAGTCGCAGCTGGCCCCTGAGCTCGCGCGCGGAGCGATCGACCTGATCTACGAGCGTTACGCGCTCGGCGCCGACCGCTCCGTGCGGCTGGCCCGGACCTATGGCGTGCCCCACCTGCTGGAGGTCAATGCGCCCCTGATCCTCGAGGCAGCCCGCTACCGCGGTCGCACCGCCGAGCGCAGCGACGAGCTGCTCGAAGCCGAGATCTTCCTCGCCAGCGACCGTGTCCTGTGCGTCTCGAGCGCCCTGGCCGAGTACGTGCGGCAGCGCTCCGGTGGGGACGCCACGGTCGTGGTCGAGGCCAACGCCGTCGACCCCGCCTTCCTGGCGAACCCCACGCCCGAGCCGGGCTTCGGAACGCCGGGCCGCTTGGTGCTGGGCTTCCACGGGCGCCTGCGACCCTGGCACGGATTCGACCGCCAGGTCGAGCTGGCCTCGCGACTGATCGAGGCGGGTATCGACCTCGAGCTCGCGATCGTCGGCGAGGGCGACTTCGACGCCGCACGGACGCTGCCCGCAGACCGCGTCGTTCGTGCGCCCTGGTGTGCTCCGCACGAGGTGCCCGCCTACGTGGCCCGATTCGACCTGGTCGCCCTCACCTACGGCCCCGACGCCCCCGAGTGGTTCTCGCCCCTCAAGCTCGCCGAGGCCATGGCCGTGGGAGCAGTGCCGCTGGTGGCCGATCGCGGCGACCTTCCGCAGGTCGTGAAGGACGGTGAGTCGGGTCGCGTGCTCCCGGCCGGCGACGCGGATGCCTGGTTCGCCGCGGCCCTCGAGTTGTGCTGCGACGCCCGCGAGCGCGCGCGACTCGCTGCGGGATGCCGTCACGCGGTGGCTGGCCTGACCTGGGACGCCCAGGCAGAGCGCGCGCTCGACGTCGCCCGGGATCGGAGTCGAACCCGATGAAGCGCCTGGAACGCCTCTCGCGAGCCCTCCGACTCGCGCGCCGCTTCGGTCCCGAGGTCACTCACCACCGACGGGGACTATTCGTCGTAGCGGGCGCGTCGTTGCTGGCCACGGGGCTGGCACTGGCCCGACCGTGGCCGATCGCCTGGATCTTCGACCTGGCGCTGGTTCCCGTGGCCGCCGGCGAGGCGGACTCACCCCTGCGCACGGTGGTTCTCGGGACCCTCGCTGCCCTCGGAATCGCCGGGGGCCTGGCGCTGGTGGAGTACTGGCGCTCGGTGCGGATGGCCGAGATCGGCCACGACTTCACCCGTCAGTTGCGCACGCGCATCTTCGGTCACCTGGCCCAGTTGCCACCGTCGTTCCACTCGAGTCACAAGACCGGCGACCTCCTCGTGCGCCTGATGGGCGACGTTCCGCTGGTCCGCACGATGGTGATCGACTCGACGATCGAGTTGAGCACGCGACTCCTTCTGGCGTTGGGGGTGATGGCGATGCTGTTCGTCCTCGACCCCCTGCTGGCCGCCGCGGTGCTGCTGGCCGGCCCGCTGCTGCTCTACTCGACGCGCTTGATGACCAAGCGCCTGACGGTCGCCATTCGCAAGCAACGCAGCAAGGAAGGGCAACTGGCCGATTTCCTGCACGAGGCCATCTCCGGCAGCGAAGTGGTCCAGAGCTTGGGGGGAGCGTCCCATGTGGTACGACGCTTCAAGCGCAACAACCGCACGAGCGTCCGCGCGGGCCTCAAGGCGGCCCGACTGGCATCGGCCCTGTCGGCGATCGTCGAGGGCCAGCTCGGCCTGGCCCTCGCCATTGCGGTGGGGCTGGGTAGCTGGCGGGTGCTCGAGGGCGCACTCTCGCCAGGCGAGTTGCTGGCGTTCCTCTCGTACACCCGCGGGCTGTTGAAGCCTGTCCGCGGTGCTGCCCGCCACGCCGAGCGCATCGCTCGCGGCACGGCTGGTGCGGAGCGAGTGCTGCACGTGCTCGACCAGCGCTCAGGCCTGCGCGAAGCCCGCGACGCCGCGCTTCCCCCGGCCCGGCCCGAGCGCATCGTGATCAGCGACCTGCACTATCGCTACGCCACCGGGTACGAGGCCCTCGCGGGCGTCAACCTGAGCCTCCAGCGCGGAGAGCTCGTGGCTCTGGTGGGTCGCAACGGCGCAGGCAAGTCGACCTTGGCCATGCTGATGGCTCGGCTGGAGGACCCCAGCAGCGGCAAGATCACGATCGACGGCCTGAATCTCGATCGTTATCAGCTGGAACCCCTGCGCCGACGAGTGGGTCTGGTCCTGCAACAGTCCGTGCTGTTCGGTGAGAGCCTGCGCGAGAACCTGCTGCTGGCAGCACCCGAGGCGACGGACGAGCAGCTGCTCGAAGCGCTGGCCACCGCCGACGGCTTGGAGCTGGTCCAAGACCTGCCCGAGGGTCTCGATACGGTCCTTGGCTCGTCTGGCAAGGGTCTCTCCGGCGGGCAGATGCGGAGGTTGTGTCTCGCGCGAACGCTGCTGGGTGACCCCGGAGTGATCATCGTCGACGAGCCCTTCGCTGGGCTGGACCGACCGGGGGTCGAACGCGTCCTCGAGTGCCTGCGGAACCTCGCCAACGATCGCATCGTGGTGGTCATCGCCCACGACCTCGCGGACCTCTCCAGCTTCGACCGGATCATCTGGCTCGAGAATGGGCGGGTCGAAGACCAGGGCAGACACCAAGAACTCGTGTCGCGAGCTCCTCGCTACCGCGAAGTGCTGCGAGCCGCGGCCGGAGGTGAGCTGTGACAGGCCTGCGCACCTACACCCGCGACCTGTCGCTCCCGGCCAGCCTCGGCGAGCCCGAGCTGACGCCGCCCTCGCCCGAAGAGGTGGCGGAGAAGCTGGTCCCCCAGCTGGCCCCGGAACTGGGTTCGTCCGCGCCGGTCGAGCTGACCTACGCCCGGTGGAAGCCGGGTGTCGCTACCACCGCCTGCTACAGCGTGGGCGGGGCCGAACAGCAGCGACTGCTGGTGGTCAAGCTGCACCTCGACGGCAAGGCCGGGGCCTTGGATCAAGGTGAGCTCGACAAGCGGCGCTTCGGTCACCAGCACGAGGTCGAGCTGCGGATCGTCGTCGAGCGGGGTCGCCTGGCTTGGAGCTTCCCCGCCGATCGTGAGTTGCCGGGCGCGGCACGGGTCCTCGACATCGGTCGCTTCGCGCGCTTCTTCGAGCGCGAGGGCTCCATGCCCGGCTGGCGCGTGCGCCGCAAACACGTCTCCACCGAGCTCGTGCGCTACCGGCCGGAGTCCCGAGCGGTCTTCCACATGGACGTCAGGCTCGAGGGTCCTCGAGGGGAGAAGCGCCGTATCGGGATCGGCGCTCGCTGCCTGCGCCGCGCGGTAGCGCTGCGCACGATCGATCAACGTCGTCGCTTCGAGCAATCGGCGCAAGCCCGAGCACTGGCGCCGGCCCTGCTGGCCACCGAGGCCCGCTCGGGCCTGCTCTTCGAAGAGTGGTTGCCCGTCGACGTGGCGCGGCCCGGCGACTTCGTCGGCGCACCGCGGGCGGGCGAGGCTCTGGCCCGGCTCCATCGTCTGCCCAACTGGGAGGCCGCCGCGACGACGACGCCTCACAGCGCCTCCGACGCCTTGCCCTTGCTCCGCCGCTTCCCGGCGCTGGAGCGGTTGCTGCCGGAGTTGCCACGCATCCAGAGCAGTCCGCGCGCCTGGGTCCACGGGGACTTCCACCCCGATCAGATCGGCGTGGAGCGGGGGAACAACAGCACACGCCTGTTGGACCTCGACCGGCTGGGCGCCGGCGAACCGCTCGACGACCTGGCCGAGTGGATCGCCGACGCCGTGGCCGAGGACGAGAGCGTGGAGCCTGACCTCAATCAGTGCGCTGGTCCGCTGCTCGATGCCTACGTCCTGGCCGGTGGCGAAGCGCCCGCCGCAGACGGTTTGCGCGAGCGCGTTGGCGTAGCGCTGGTCCGACGGGCGGCGGCCGCCGTGCGACGACTCGAGGTCGATGCGCAGGAGCGCGCGCGGTTGCTGGTCGATCGCGCCAAGACCCTCTTGGATCGGAAAGCGCCCCGGTGACCTCGCAACTCACGACCGCCCTCGACTGGATCGGCAGGTATCTCAGCATCTCCGACGTGTCCCAGCGCGTGCGGCGAGCCGACCTCGATCGCAAGGATCGATTGATGATCGAGCTCGACGGACCCGAGGGCGGCGCCTGGTTCAGGGTCACGGCGGCGGTCCTGCGCGAGCTGGCGCCGGCCGACGAGAGAGAGCTGCCGCTGGCGGCTTGGTACACGTCCGCCACCGAGGACACTCGCCTGGTCTCCTGGCGGCCGGGCCGGCGAATGGTCGTCGAGCTGCCCCGCGAAGGTGGGAGCGAGTTCTGGAAGGGCCTGCGGCCGAAGCGCCTGGCCGAGGCGGCTCGGCGCCATGACCTCGCCCAGGCCCTGTGCGACGGTGCCGAGGGAGGCTTCGCCATCCCTGCCCTGCTGGGCGTCGACTGCGACCGCTCAGCTCTGAAGCTGACGGGGGTCGTCGGCTTCGAGCCGCGTGTTCGCGTTTCAGACGAATCCGACTTCGAACAGATCGGCCGCGCTCTGCGGCGACTGCAGGATGGACAGGAGCGCCTGTCGAAGCCGCTGGCCGACCTGCTCCCGACACACACGGCCGAGGACGAACTGGCAGTTCTGGCCGAGCGCGGTCGACGCTGTGTGATCGCCCTCGGTCAGCAGCCCCAGGGCTACTCCAAGACCCTCGAACGCCTGCGCAACGTCGCGCCTCGGCCAACAGTGCCCGTTCCCTGTCACCGCGACCTCCACGATGGGCAAGTGCTGCTGGGGACCGGCGCGCCGACCCTGATGGACCTCGATCTGCTGTGCCTCGCGGATCCGCTGCTCGACGTCGCGAACCTCTTGGCTCACCTGGCCCTGCGCCGCCTGCAAGGCCTGGCCGAGGCAACACCCGACGGAGTTCGCGCCTGCGGCGATGCACTGCTGACCGGCCTCGATCGCGACGTCCTGCCCGACTACCTGCCGCGACTGCGGTTCTATCAGGCCACCGCCCTCCTGCGGCTGTCCGCACTCTACGCGCTACGGCCCCGCTGGCAGGCGCTC
The DNA here is from genome assembly GCA_007751255.1 of Engelhardtia mirabilis. Lineage (GTDB taxonomy): Bacteria > Planctomycetota > UBA1135 > UBA1135 > Engelhardtia > Engelhardtia mirabilis. The sequence continues at coordinate 173,505 of CP036296.1, read as the reverse complement.
ACGGCTGACCTCATTCGCCTCGCGGAGCGTTGCACCGACGAGGTCGTTCCCGCTAGTGCCTGATGCAATCGCTGCTACTCATCCTGGCCGCCCTGCTCCCCTCCGCGACGCCACGGCAGGACGCTGCGTCGCTCGACGACCTGCGCGCCGGACAGTGGATCACGGTCAAGGGCGAGGTCGTCACGGCGACTGGGCCCGACGAGCGCACGCGCTTCCTGGCCGAAGATCTCGAGCTGACCGCGCCCGAGGAGTTCGAATCGCTGCTCGGGACGGTGAGCGCCGCCCCTGACCGCTCCGGGAGCTGGCTGCTGCTCGGACAACCGATCAACCTCTCGGAACGAACCGAGTGGACGCGGGTCGAGCCGGGTACCCCACTGGTCGGCCGCCGTGTTCGTATCGATGGCCGCTACCGGGGTCCCGGCAAGTTCTCGGCCCGCGATATCCGCCCCTGGGGCGAGGGCCGCGACCGTCTGGCTGGACGCATCGACGAGATCAACGCCGTCGCCGGCGGCTTCGAGCTCGAGGTCATGCGCTTCACCGTGTTCGTTCCGAAGACCGTGGTGGTCGAGCTGGAACGGCCTCTGGATGAGATCCAGTTGATCCCGCGCCGCTGGAAGCCGGCCCAGCTGGTCGGCCTGGTCGACGAGGACGACCTGCTTCGTGAGCGCATCGAACTAGCACCCGGGCTGCGCATCGGCGGACAACTCGGCATCGAGGGGTCGGACGAGGATGAGTACGACCTGGATGATCAGGTCGACCAGGGCCGCTCGACGCTCGAGGCCGTGGCGCGCCTGCGCCTAGCCTGGCGAGTTGCCGACGACCTCTTCGCCCGCGCAGAAGGCCGCTTCACCAGGCGCTGGCTGGAGGACGAGAAGGACGGCCCCTCGAACGTCTCGCAGACGCGGCTAGGCGAGACCTGGCTGTACTGGCGCAACGCCCTCGGGGGCGGTTGGGACGCCCAGGCGGGTCGCCAGGACTTCGACGATCCTCGCGAGTGGATCTACGACCAGAACTTGGACGGTCTGCGCCTGATCCACACCGGTGCGTCGACACGGCTAGAGCTGGCAGCGGCCACCAGCTGGGGCGGCGAGGCCAGCCCTCGCAACCGCGATGCCCTGAACCTGTTCACCTACTTCTCGAACCTGGACCGCGATCAACACCTCGCGGGGTGGGTCACCCACCGCTCGTTCCAGGACGGCAGTGGCGACCAGTTGACCCACTTCGGCTTCCGCGCGCTGGGCGAGTGGCTACCGGACTCCGAGTCCTGGCTCGAGCTGAGCGGGGTCGCCGGCGAAGAGGCGGGTCACGACGTGCTCGGCTACGCCTTCGACGTGGGCACCACCTTCGAGTTCGACGAGCTGCCGTTCAGTCTCTCCCTCGGCTACGCCCTGGGCAGCGGGGACAACGACAGTGGCTACCGTCAGACAGGCCTGGAGGACAACAACGCGAGGCTCGGGACCGTGACGTCGATTCGCTACTACGGCGAAGTCCTCGAGCCGGAGCTGTCGAACATCGCCATTGGTACGGTCGGTTCATCCTGGTGGCCAGAGGAGCGCACCAGCGTCTCACTCATCGCCCACTCGTTTCACCAACTCGATCCGGCGACGGTCCTGCGGGGCACGAACCTGGACGCGAAGCCCGACGGGTACCACAACGAGCTGGGCTACGAGTTCGACTTCGTCGTCGGCTCTCGCCGCTGGCGCGATCTCGACATCGAGCTCGTAGCCGGGATCTTCTTTCCCGGCGTGGCGTTTCCAAACGGCTCCGAAGCAGCGCGCTTCGCGCGCTTCCAACTCCGCTATCGATTCTGACCCCGAGGCTCTGCGGTGAAGTTCACAACCCCTGTCGCGCTGCTCTTACTCGCTGCCTGCGGCTCCAATCCACAGGCGTTGGGCCCGGAGGGCACATCGCAACCCAACGTGATCCTGATCTGCTGGGACACGGTTCGAGCCGATCGGCTCACACCCTACGGCTACGAGAAGCACCCCACGACTCCGTTCCTGTCCGAGCTCGCGCAGAAGGGGCTGATCTTCGACGACGCCTGGAGCACCGCTGGCTGGACCAAGCCTTCGGTGTCGTCGTTCATGACGGGAACCCTGCCGGCACACCACGGGGTCTACGACGGCTCCAGCAAGGAGGCAGCCGGAGTGGTCTCCGACCTGCTCCCGGACGATTCGACGACCCTGGCTGAGGTGTTCGAGGGTGCCGGCTACCGGACGGCAGGCTTCGTCAAGAACGGGCACCTGCGGCCCGGTCTGGGACTGGAGCAAGGGTTCGATTCCTACCGCGACCGAGTCGGCGACAGCCGTGCGATTCGCTGGGAGGCACTGGACTGGCTCGACAGTCTCGACGGGAACGAGCCCTTCTACCTCTACCTGCACACGATCGACGCCCACTGGCCCTGGGAGATCCCCGACGAGTACGCCGGTCGATTCACGGCGCTCGCGGATGTGCGCCGCTTCCAGGCGCGCTCCTCGGCCGACCTGTTCGATGCCGTCGAGGACGGCGAGCTGGCCTGGACGACGACCGATCAAGACCAGCTCGACTCGCTCTACGACGGAGCCCTGCGCTACCAGGACGATCAGCTGCGCCTGTTGTTCGAGGGACTCGAGCAGCGTGGACTGACGGACAACCTGGTCTTCGCCTTCGTCTCCGACCACGGTGAGGCCTTGGGTGAGAACGGGCGCTTCGGCCACGGCTACGGCCTCGGTCAGGAGCTGCTGCACGTGCCCTTCATCATCAGCGGCCCGGGGATCGAGGCGCGCCGCAGCTCGGCACCGGTGTCGCTGCTGGACCTGTTCCCCACGCTGATCGCGGCCGCGGGCATCGACGCGCCCGCAACGCACGACGGGATCGATCGGCTCGCCGACCCCGACTCGGATCGCGAGCGCGTTGCGGAGCACAAGGCGCCCGATCGCTATTTGGCGACTCTTCGTCGCGGAGACCTGGCCGTGGAGTTGGATTGGCTCGCTCCGGCGCCCGACCCCGGACGGATCCCGTTCGGACCCGGCGATCGCGTCGAGGCCAAGTTCGAACCGGGGCCGGGGACCTGGATCGCCAGTGAGGTCGATGAGGGCGACGACGACGTGGACGATCCCGCGGAGCTGAAGGGCCCGCTGGACGGGATCGACGACAGTTGGATCGGTCTGGGAGGGCGGCACTACGAGCGCGCGGCCGAGGCGCGGTTGGTCTTCGCCGACGGGGCCGAGGGCCTCGAGCCCGCGGTCGGCTCGATGGTGAAGCTGCGAATGGAGGGCACCCCTCCGGTCGTGACGCGAATCAAGCTCTACCCGGAGGGCACCGAGGTCGAGTTCGAGCTGCGCGGGGCGGTCGATGAGGTCGAGGGCGGCGCCAGCACGGGGCGCATCCGGATCGCCGGGGAGTGGATCGACCTCGGTCCCGACTCCGACGTGGGCGGGCCCGCGCCGCGCAAGCTCGAGCGCGCAGCGTTCGCGCAGCTTCTGGCGAGCGGGGGCGAGGCAGCGGCGACCCAGGGGTTCGAGCTCGAGCGCCGCGGGTTCCGGATCGAGGGGTCCCGCCGAGTCGGAATCGCCGAGATTCCTCTGGGTCTCGAGCAGCGGCTCGTCGGACGTCTGGTCGACGCCTCCGCCGGGAGGCTGTGGAGCGCCGACGGTGCCCAGGCCGTACTGGGCAGCGACGACCTCGACGCCCTGCGGCGACTGGGCTACCTGCGCTGATCGCGCCCGGCGGGGGTGCGCCCACCGTCGCGGGACGCCGCTCGCGGGCGGAGGCCGGATCACCGGGAGTCACGATTCGGTCTGCGGACAACTTCTCCGTCACCTGCGCGGGGACCGATCGTCCTACCTTGGTCGTCCCCGGCGCGTGCCGGGCCCTGACCCGAAACCCCTACCCAGATCGAGCCATGCAGCTCTCGCGAGCCCTCCTGGGCGGCGTCGGTGCAGCCTCGGTGGCGGTGAGTCTGTCCCTGGCCGGCCCCGCGCCGGTCATCGACGAGGCGACTCCCCTGCCCCCGGCGCACCTCGTCGACTTCGCCCAGTCGAAAGCATCCAGCCTCGAGGAGTACTTCGGCCAAGCCGTGCTCCTCGAGTTCTTCGCCTACTGGTGAGGCCCCTGCGGCAGTGCCGTCCCGCACACCAATGAACTCCACGAGGAGTTCGCCGGGCGGGGCCTGCACATCGTTGGCGTGACCAGCGAGTCGAAGGAAGACACCGAACCTTGGATCGAGGACAAGGGCGTCGAATACGCCTACGCCTACGATCCCGACGGAGTCCTGATGAAGTCCCTCGGGATCCGTGGCATTCCCCACGCGGTCCTGGTGGACCCCTACGGCCAGATCGTCTGGCGCGGGCACCCCATGACCCTCGACGCCGACGCGGTGGCACCGTTGCTCGCCGACGCGCTCGAGACGCCCATGTGGGAGTGGCCCGCCGAGGCTTCGCGCCTGCGTGAGACCATCGTCGCGGGCAAGTTCGGGATGGCCATCAAGATGGCCGGCGAGCAGCAGTCCGAAGAGCTGCGCACCAAGGCCCCGTCGATGCTCCGCAAGCTTGTCGACGGCAAGGTCGCGGGCTTCACGGCCATGATCGAGGACCTGGACGTCAATGTCGCCGAGGCCTCGGCCGGCAGCGTCGCCCTCGCCGTCGAAGGTCTTCCGGAGGCCGACAAGGTCGCCAGTTTGAGGGCGCGCCTCGGGAACGACGAGAAGCTCGCGGCCGCCAAGAAGGTCTTCGCGCGTATCGACGAGATCCGCGCGGGGATGCCCGACACCCGCGAGAAGGCCCTGGCCCTCGACCTCGAGAAGCTGAACGGCTGGATCGACGAGTTGGAGGCGACGGCCGAGGACTTCGCCGAGAAGGCGCCGGGTCGCGCGGCAACCTCGACCGTCGAGGACCTCGACCGCCTGCGGAACTTCATCGAGAAGGAACGCGCGGCGCAGGCTCGGGACCAGGGCGGCTCCGAGTAGCCAGCTGGCACGATTCGATTCCTGACGCAGTGAGCAGGGCCCGTCGCGAGCGATCGCGGCGGGCCCTGTTGCGTCGGCTGTGGGACGTACGGTGGCGGGATCATCCGTCCCAACGGGTCTCGGTCAGCGGCAGCTTCGCTGCCGCTGACCGAGACCCGTTGGGACGGATGATCCCGCCACCGTACGTCCCACAGCCGCACGTCCCGCGCCACCGCCGCGACCTACAGGTAGGCGTACAGCGAGCGCCCGTCGAGCGTGAAGCCCGCCGCGCGCAGGGCCTCCAACTGCGCGAATACGCGCGCCTCGTCGCCGTCGATGCGGTCGATGCGGAAGCGCCGGCCGCGGCCCGTCGAGGCGCGGTAGAGGGCAGCGAAGGCGAGGTCGCCGCGTCCCTTGCGGTCGGGCTCTACCTCCTCGACCAAGATCGAGGTCGCCAGCTGGCGCCCGCCCTTGCCGACGAACAGGGCCAGCTCCCCGTCGACCAAGACCACCAGGGTCCCGGCCGCGCGTCGCACCAGTCCGCGTTCGGGGCCGCGCAACTCGGGCCAGGGCAGGCTGGCGCCAAAGGGCTGGGCCGGGTCGCAGGCGGCGAGCACACGCACGTTGGGCTCGGCCGCCGGTCGGCGCGCGGCGCGCAATCGGTCCACCGCGCCCGGGAAGGCGAACTGCGCGCCGCCGAGGCCGTCGACGAAGTAGCCGCGGCGCACCTTGCCCGCGTCCTCCATCTCGCGCAGCACGGGATAGGCGGCGGCGAATCCGCCGGGCGTTGCTTCGGCCATGACGCCCTCGCGGGTCACGACGCCCTGGCGCTCGAGCAGGGTCAGGGCGCGGGCGTGGGCCCGCTCCGTCGCGCCGGGGGCCTCGAAGAAGAAGCCGCGCACCAGGGACCAGCGACCCCCGACGGTGGACCGCGCGCAGCGGCGGGACGCGCTCGCGCCGGCGCGGCCCCGCCGGCGCACGGGCTCGAGGGTGTCGTTGGTGGCCAGGCCGCGCCAGACCAGCTCCCACAGGGCCTCGTCCAACTCGGCCGGTGCCAGATCGCGGTTGGCGTTCACGAGCTCGGTGTAGAAGCAGGCGCCGCGCCTTGTGAGGGTGTCGTGGACCCCTTGGGCGGCGCTCGAGAGGTCGGCAGGCTCGGCCGGCGGTGGATCGAGCAACAACTCGACCCGTTCGCGGCGATGGAGCGTGATCTGGCCATCCTTCGCGCCCAGGGCGCCGTGACCGATCCAGACGAACTCGCCGCGGCCGAGCAGGTCGTCGACGTCGCGCAGGGAGAAGCCCGCCATGCGTGCGGGAAGAATGCGGCCCTCGAGGTCGGCCAGGGACAGGGGCAGGCCCTCGAGTTGATCGAGGCACTGGGCCAGTCCGGCGCTGGCGCGGCGCGCGCCGCCGAGGCCGTGCCAGGCGTCGAGGAAGCGCGCGAAGGTGGAGCGCTCGACCGGCGCGACCTCGCGCCGCAGCCGCGCCAGGCTGCGCTGCTTGATGCGGCGCAGGACCTCGGCGTCGATCCACTCGGGCCCCTCGCCGCCGGGACGGAAGCCGCCGCTGGCCAAGCGCTCCGCGTTCTCGAGATCGGTCAGGGCCGCGCCGGCTCGCGACGGCGAGAGGCCCCAGTGCTCGCACAGGTCGCGGGTGCGGAAGGGGCCGCGCGAGCGGGCAAAGCGGGCGACCAGCGCGCCGAGGGGCGCCGCGACGGGCTCGAGCCACGCCGTCGGCAAGCCAACCGGCAGGACGACTCCGAGCCCGTCGCGCAGGGCGGCGGCGTCCTCCGCGGCGATCCAGCGGGCCGAGCCGGCGATGGTGACTTCGATCGCGCGCCAGGCGGCGCGCAGCTCCTCGAGCCACGGCCGCGGGTCCGCTTCGCAGCGCGCGGCGACCTCATCCGCCGTCAAGTCGCCCACGCGCCGCAATAGATCGTGCAGGTCGTCGGCCGAGCGCGCGCGCCAGCCATCCGCGAGCCCTTGCAGCTCGCTCTCGAGCCCGTCGATCGCCTCCGCGTCGAGCAGCTCGCGCAGATCGTCGGCGCCGAGCAGCTGGCGCAATAGCTCGCGATCCAAGGTCAGCGCCTGGGCCCGGCGCTCGGCCAACGGCGCGTCGCTCTGGTACAGGAAGGCCTCGGTGAAGGCGAACACCAGGCTGCGCGCGAAGGGCGAGGCGCTCTGCGTCTCGACTTCGTGCACCGCCACCTCGCGCGCGCGGATGCGGCGCAGCAGGGACTCGGTCGCGCCCAGGTCGAAGACGTCCTGCAGGCAGGTGCGGTAGGTCTCGAGCACGATCGGGAAGGCCGGGTACTCGCGCGCCACCTCGAGCAGGTTCTGGGCCTTGAGCCGCTGCAGCCACAGGGGTGCGCGCTCGCCCGGCCGCCGCCGCGGCAGCAGCAGCGCGCGCGCCGCGTTCTCGCGGAAGGCCCCCGCGAACAGCGCCGAGGCGCCCAGGGCTTCGATCACCACCTGTTCGAGGGTGTCGGGGTCGGGCAGGAGCAGGTCGACGTCGGGCAGCTCGTCGGCATCGCCCAGGCGCAGCACGATGCCGTCGTCACTCCAAACCGCCTGGGCCTCCGCGGCGCCGGCGCTGCGCAGGGCGTGCTCGATCGCCAGGCCCCAGGGCGCGTGGACGCGCTTACCGAAGGGCGAGAGAACGCACAGGCGCCAGTCCCCGACCTCGTCGCGGAAGCGCTCGACGACGATGCGCCGGTCGGTGGGCAGGGCGCCGGTGGCCTCGGACTGTTCGGCCAGGTAGCGCGCTAGGTTCGCGGCGGCGAAGGCGTCCAAGCTGTGGTCGCGCTCGAGCTCGGCGCACAGGTCGGACTCCGCGCGGCGCTCCATGCGGCGCAGGAAGGCGCCGAGCTCGATCCCGAGCTCGATCGGACGACCGGGCCCGTCGCCGCGCCAGAAGGGCAGCCGGCCGACCTCGCCCGGCGCCGGCTCGACCACCACGCGGTCGCGCGAGATCTCCGACACGCGCCAGGACGAGGCGCCCAGGGCGATCACGTGCCCGGGCCGCGTCTCGTGGACCATCTCCTCGTCGAGCTCGCCCACGCGCGGGCCGTCCGGGCCCAGGCGCACCGGGTACAGGCCGCGGTCGGGGATCGTGCCGCCGCTGGTGAGCGCGATGGCCTTGGCGCCGCCGCGCGGGGTCAGCTCGCCCGTGTCGCGGTTCCAGTTGAGGCGCGGCCGCAGCTCGGCGAAGTCCTGGGACGGGTAGCGGCCCGAGAGCATGTCGAGCACGCCGGCCAGGAGCTCGCGCCCAAGCTCGCGGTAGGGCGCCGCGCGACGCACCACGGCTTCGAGCTCGTCGACCGTGAGCGGCTCGGTGGCGACCGTGGCCACGATCTGTTGGGCCAGGACGTCGAGCGGGTTGCGCGGCAGGTCCAGGGGCTCGACCGCCCCGGCGACCATGCGGCCGCGCAGGAGCGCGCACTGCAACAGGTCGCCGCGGTGCTTCGGCAAGAGGGTGCCGACGCTGACCTCGCCGACCCCGTGGCCAGCGCGACCGATGCGCTGCAGGGCGCTGGTGACCGAAGCCGGCGCCTCGACCATGGTCACGTGGTCCACCGCGGCCATGTCGATGCCGAGCTCCAGGGAGCTGGTCGCGACGATGCCGCGGATCGCGCCGGTCTTGAGCAGCTCCTCGGTCTGGCTGCGGCGCTCGCGGCTGAGCGATCCGTGGTGCGGCAGGACCAGGTCCTCCACCGCCGAGCGGCGCTCCTCGTCGAAGGGGTCCTCGCCGCGCTCGGTGCGCACGCGCTCCGCGTGCAGGTCGTTGAGGCTGTTGGCCAGGCGCTCGCACAGACCGCGGCTGTTGACGAACACGATCGTCGTGCGGTGGGCGTCGATTGTGGTGAGGATGCGCGCGTGCAGGGCCGGCCAGAGGCCCTCGATGCGCTGGCCGGAGCGGCGCCGCGCGAGGGCGACGAGCACCGAACCGCCCGGCTCGTCGAAGGGCGCCGAGCCGGAGGCTTCGTCCACCGGCTCCGCACTCGCCGGCGCTGCGGGCCGCTCCATGTCGGCGACGGGCACGACGACCCTGACGTCGATGGCCGGCGCCTGGCTCGTGTCGATCACGGTCACCGGTCGGTCGCCGCCGAGGAACGCGGCCACGAGAGTCGTCGGCCGCGCGGTGGCAGACAGGCCGATGCGTTGGGGGTCCGCGTGGGTGATGGCCACCAGGCGCTCGAGGCTCAGGGCCAGGTGGGTCCCGCGCTTGGAGGGCACCAGGGCGTGGACCTCGTCGACGATCACCGTCTCGACCGTGCGCAGGACCTCGCGCATGCGCGAGCCGAGCATCAGGTAGAGGGACTCCGGCGTGGTCACCAGGATCTGCGGCGGATCGCGGCGCAGGCGCTCGCGCTCCTTGGGCGGCGTGTCGCCCGTCCGCAGGCCCACCGTCGGCGTCTGCAGCGCGGCTCCGACTTCGCCCGCCGACCGCGCGAGCCCGGCCAGGGGCGCGCGCAGGTTGCGCTCCACGTCGTGGGCGAGGGCCTTGAGCGGCGAGACGTAGAGCACGCGCACCCCGGCGTCCTTCGGCCGCGGATCGTGGGCCAGGCGATCCAGGGCCCAGAGGAAGGCCGCCAGGGTCTTACCGCTGCCGGTCGGCGCCAGGAGCAGGGCGTGCTCGCCACGACCGATGGCCGCCCAGCCCTCGGACTGGACCGGGGTCGGTCCAGCGAAGTTGGCTCTGAACCACGCGCGCGTTGCCGGTCCGAAGGCGTCCATGGGCGAGGGTCGAGTGTATCGACGGCCGGCGCCCGCCCCGGGTCCGGATGAGCCCTCGGAAGCCGACAGGTCTGGGAACTACTGCCAAGGGCGCGGCGTATCCTCGCCGGACCACTCCTCGCACCCCTCGCCCCGCCCGTGGGCACCCCGCCATGCGCTTCCTGTTCACCGTCCTGTTCCCCGCCGTCGCCAGCGTCGCCCTCGCCTCCGACCTCCACTTCGCACCGGCCGAGGGTCTGGAGTTGGTCAAGACGTTCAACGAGGCCACCACGTGGACCCTGGACGAAGTGACCCAGTTCGTGGGCGGGGAGGAGACACCGGTCCAAGGACTCGACGGCTTCGACTGCGACTTCGAGCGCAACTTCGAGTTCGTCGACAGCTTCGGCGCGATGGTCGACGGGGAGCTGCGCGGTCTGCGGCGCGAGGTGCGCGCGGCCTTCGTCTCCGCGGATATGGAGATGGTCTCCCCGCTCGGCACCCTGCCGCTCGAGTTCGCGGCCACGAGTGACCTGGTGGGCGAGACGATCGTCTTCCGCAACGACGATGAGGCGGACGAGATGGTGGTCGAGTTGGCGAGCGGCGAAGTACCGAGCTCGCTCGAAGGGGTCGACATCGACGCGGACCTGCGCGCCCTGCTGCCCGACGCGGGGGCCGAGCTGGGCGATTCCTGGGTGGTCGACAACGATCGACTGGGCTCGCTGTTCATGCCCGGCGGGGACTTGGCCCTGCTTCCCGACTCGATCCCCGAGCTCCCGGGCGGTGGCGGCATGGAGTCCACCGACCTGGTCGCCTCGGCCCAGCTGGCCCTGGCCTTCCCCTGGAGGGTCACCGAGGGCACGGCCGAGGCCGAGTGGACCGGGACGACCGAGGAAGACGGCCACGAGCTGATCACTATCAAGCTCGAGTTCGACCTCGAACTGGCCGCCGACCGCACGGAGCTGGTCCGGGCCATGTGCGAGTCGAATGGCCTCGAGACCGACCGTGAGGACCTGCTGATCGAGATGGCCTGGACCCTCGAGGGTCAGGGCGAGCTCGTCTGGGACGCCACGGCTGGTCACTTCGCCAGCCTGCAAGTCGACCTCGATGGCAAGGGCCAGGTCAACCTCACCTGGGGCGAGCCCATCGGCGGAGGTCAGACCATCGAAGTCCGCGTGCGGGCCGACGTCACGACCGAGACCGAACTGACCGCCACGGCCCAGACTCGCGGCTGATCCGGCAGGTTCTTCCCGGTTCCCCTGCAACCTCGGCCGGGCCCATCCGTCTCCCCAGGTAGGGCGGGCGGGGGCCCGCGGTGGTTCAAGCAGCCGCTAGTGTCCTGGATCAGAAATTCGGCGTCACTTCCCGGGCTCCGATCGCCGCTGGCGTCGCCAGCGCCTCCTCCGAGTATCGCAGCGGATACGCGTCGTCGGCGCGCCTAGCCAGCATCGATCGGACCTCCGGGCAGTGACGCCGAATCTCCGATCCAGGACACTAGCGCGCCGAATCGGCGATCTCGAGCGCACGACCAGCCCAGGACGACCGCTACCCCTCGACTACGCCGCTCCAGACCGCGACGGCGCCGATCCGGCCCCGTTCCGACGATCCGGCCCGGAACCCGCCGATCCAGGTCCATTCCGCCGATCGAGGTCAACCTCCGCCCCATCGCGGGCCGACATCGATCGAGGTGGCCCGGCCACCGCCGCGCTGGGGCCCGTGGGGCCGCCAACCTCGACGACGACGCCCCGATCGGATCCGAGACATGTCCAACCGCCATGGCTTCACGCTCCTGGAGCTGATCCTCGCCCTGGCCGTCGTGGCGATCGTGGCGACCATCGCGATCCCGGCCTGGTTCGAGCGCGGCGAGGTGACCCTCAACAACGCCGCGTCACTCCTCTCGGAGGACCTGGAGTTGGCCCAGGGCCTGGCCCTTGGCGCCGCCGGTCCGGTCGACTTCTACTTCGAAGCCAACGGCTATCGCGTGGTGGGCCCCGATGGCCAACCCTGCATCCACCCTCGCACCGGGCGTGAGTTCGTCCGCGACTACGATCGCGATGCGGTCTTCCAGGGGGTCAAGCTGGTCGAGACCAACGTCGGCGGCGGCATGCCCCTACGGTTCGACGAGCGCGGGTTCGTGTCCGGCGGCGCGCTGATCCGGGTCGCCTTCGAGGGCGAGATGCGGACGGTGCGGGTCGAAGCCCCCCAGGGCACCATCCGACTGGTGGGAGCCGGGGGCTGAGCCAAGACCAGCGCCAACGGGGGCGGCATTAGGGCCGTAGTACTCCCCAGCCGGGTCACGATTGGGGCGCGCAGCCGTTCGCCAGGTGGACCGCCCACGTTCCGAAGTGCGAGGGACCTCGATGCGAAGTGAAAGAGCCCGGGTCGCCTCCGCACCGCGTGGCCCGAGCAGCTCTGGCCCGATACCGCGTGGCCCGATACCGCGTGGCCCGATACCGCGTGGCCCGATCGGTCGTGAGCGAGACGAGAGCTGACGGGGCAAGCCCGACCAGACGAAGAACATCCAGACGAAGAACATCCAGACGAAGAACATCCAGACGAAGAAACCGTCCAGACAAGAAAAAGGAGTCGCTCCCAGGGGCGTGGGAACGACTCCGCGCGGGTCTGTCGCCGGTTGAGTCTGGTCCGGGGTGGGACCAGGGCCGACGGGCCGGTCACGAACCGTGGGGGTGGTCAGTGACGGCGGCCCGGCGGGCAGGGGTTGCCTACCGGGCGCCAACGCTCGTGAGAGCGAGGGCGAAGCTCATGCTCCGACGGGGTTGGTTCCTTGCGGAACCGTGACTCCTGGGGAGCGGCACTCCTTGCGGAGCAGAGAGCATGGCTCCTGGGGGAGAGCCAGCGAGAGCCGCCATGGGGGTGGCGACTCGTGCAACGAGAGAGTAACTCGCTCCCCCGTCGGCGCAACACGCTAGAGGGCGTAATCGGGGATCGATGAGTCGATCTGGGAACGCCAGGCATCGAGCCCACCCTTCAACGAGTGAACGGCCGTGAAGCCGTGTCCCGCGAAGTAGGCGGCCACGTCCAGCGAGCGGGCACCGGACTTGCACGCAAAGACGATTCGGCTGTCCTTTGGCAGGTCCATGTACTGCTGGGAGTTGCTGTAGTCGAGCGGCTCGGCGCCGGGCAGGGCTGCCTTGGCGATCTCCTCAGCGGGTCGCACGTCGATCAGACGCAGGGTGTCTCCCGCGTCCATCCAGGCCTTAACTTCCGTCGGGTCGACGGTCATCTTGGAGTCGATCTCCCCTGCTCGGTTGAGGTAGGCGAGGACCTCGGGGACGTCCAGGATGTTGTGGTCGGCGCAGACCTTGGCGAGGGTGTCCGTGGGCTGGAACCCGCAGGAGGAGCAGCCCCCCACGTGGTAGCGCTGGAACAGGGCTCGCTGGGCGGACGGGATCCTCTCGAGGATCTCGGCCATGGTCATCTCGGGGCTGATGGTGGTCTCGGTCACGGCTGCGGCTCGGATCGGGTCGGAGGTGGTGGTCGCGGAGCGCCCTCGGGCGGGCCGCTAATCCTATCGTCCACGTGAGCTTTTGGCCCCAGGGGCCACCCGGGGCCCGGGGCCGCGTCGGTGGTCCGCCGGGGCCCGCCGCCCTACTCTGTGCGGCTGCGCGCCGGCCTCCAGGGTCGCGCGAACCACCTCATCACGACCCTGCACCCCCACGGGTGCCCACCAGCCGCCTCCAAGCCGACCATGGCAGAGAATCGCATCACTCCTCGCGCAGAGGACTACGCCCAGTGGTACCAGGACGTCATCGCCCAGGCCCAACTCGCCGAGGCGGCGGGGGTGGTCAAGGGCTGCATGGTGATCCGGCCCCACGGCTACGCGATCTGGGAGGCGATGCAGGCCGACCTGGACAGGCGCTTCAAGGCCACCGGCCACCAGAACGCGAGCTTCCCGCTGCTCATCCCGATGAGCTTCATGACCAAGGAGGCGGAACACGTGGAGGGCTTCGCGCCCGAGCTCGCGGTCGTGACCCAAGCGGGTGGCAAGGAGCTCGAGGAGCCCTACGCCATCCGGCCGACGTCGGAGACGATCATCGGACACTTCTTCTCGAAGTGGATCGACAGCCACCGCGACCTGCCGCTGCTCATCAACCAGTGGGCCAACGTGATGCGTTGGGAGCTGCGCACGCGGCTCTTCCTGCGTACCAGCGAGTTCCTCTGGCAGGAGGGCCACACGGCCCACGCCACCCACGCCGAGGCGCGCGAGGAGGCGGTGCGGATGCACCACGTCTACCGCGACTTCTGCCACGAGATCATGGCCATGCCGGTCATTCGCGGCATCAAGACGGCCAACGAACGCTTCGCCGGCGCGCTCGAGACGCTGACCATCGAAGCGCTGATGCAGGACGGCAAGGCGCTGCAAGCCGGCACCAGCCACGACCTGGGCCAGAACTTCGGTCGCGCCTTCGACGTGCAGTTCCAGAACGACGCGGGCGAGCGAGAGTACGTCTGGCAGACGTCCTGGGGCGTTTCGACGCGCCTGGTGGGCGCGCTGATCATGACCCACTCCGACGACGACGGGCTGGTGTTGCCGCCCAAACTCGCGCCGATCCACGTGGTGATCGTGCCGATCTTCCGCAAGGACGATGAGAAGGTGCGCGTGCTCGAGGCCGCGAACCGCATCGCCGCGGAACTGCGCGACGACGGTTTGAACGTCAAGGTCGACGACCGCGTGAGCCTCAAGCCCGGCGCGAAGTACTACGAGTGGGAGCGCAAGGGCGTGCCGCTGCGGATCGAGATCGGCCCGCGCGACCTCGACTCGGAGTCGGTCATGACCAAGCTGCGCGTGGCTGCGGTTGACGAGTCCGGTCGCGCCGTGAAGGAAGTGCGCCCGATGGCCGACCTCGGCGTCTCGATCGGCAAGACCCTCGACGAGTTCCAGACGCAACTGTTCGACACGGCCCAGGCGCGCTTGACCGCTGGCACGGTGCACGTGGACACCTGGGACGACTTCGTCGACGTGTTCAAGGACGGCGGCAGCCGCTTCGTCTACGCCCATTGGGACGGGACGACCGAGACGGAACTCGCGATCAAGAACGAGACCAAGGCCACCATTCGCTGCCTGCCCACCGACGGCGACGGCCCCGAAGCCGAGCCCGGCAAGTGCATCAAGACCGGCGCGGACTCGGCCCAGCGCGTGCTGTTCGCGAAGAACTACTAGGGCCGAGCTGAGCAGCCACGGAGACCGGCCCGCAGCTTTTCAACGAAGGAGCGGCTCGATCAGGTCCTGCAGGTCCTGAGCGAGGAATCCCCGACGCTCTAGCACTGACCGTTGCTCAGGCGAGAGGCGAGGGGCGATCGCTACTCGCTCGACGCGGTAGAGACCGAATCTTGGTGCATGCCTCAAGAAGCGGTCGACGTGTTCGTCGAATCGGCCGGTATCAGTGAGGAGCTTTGCCCCAGACCTCTTGCAGGTCCCGAGCCTCAAGATCTCGTCTTCGTCGTCGACTGCGACCATGTCGATCTCGGTGTCACCGCGGTCCCACCATCCCCTCACCGCTTGCGTCAGACGGAAGTCCCCGAGCCCTTTCCTGGATCGCTCTTCGTACAGCGTCGACGCGAGTCTCTCGAGGCCATGTCCCTCCGCGACTTCGAGCTTCGCGATCGCATCCTCGACCAGATCCCTCGTCGGGCGAAAGTTGATGGACGCGACCGGGACCTTGAGCGCGGCAAGCCATGAGCGCAGGAAATTGTCCCGGATGTAGAAGCGCCCGCTTCGCGTGGTCGCCTTCGCAAAGACCGGCTGGAGCCGCTCGATCATCCGGTAGCGCTCGTCGAGGATCTTCAGATAGCCACCAACCTGCTTGGCGCTGTCAGGCTCGACAGACTTCACGTGGTCGAGAATGTCCGCGTTCGAGCACCCCGGATGGGATGCGATGAACTTGAGGAGCAGGTCGTATCGGCCGCGTAGCTCCCGAAGGAACCAGTTGTCTGCTTCGCTCCTGAGCGGCGAGCTACTGTTGAAGAACATCGTCTCGAGCAACTCGCGACGATCAGACGCCAGCACGCCCTGTTCGAAGCAATCTCGGTAGAACTTCGGGACTCCCTCGAACAGGTTCCAGAGGAAGAGGAGTCGCCCAACCTCAGCGTCGGCGTGGGTCGAGATGAGTTCAAGTAGCGACTCGACGTCGAGGTGCCCCAAGTCGAGCACGTCAGTTACGCGGTTGAAAAGTGGAGCCTCGCGGTCCTCGAGCAGAGCGGCCATCTCTGTGTGGATCGAGCCGAGCACGATCAACCCGCCCCGAACTTCAGACGCACGCGCCGACAACCGGTCGACTTCCGCCCGCAGCTGCGACGTGAATGAGAACAGTGCCTTCCGGTGGAAGTACTGAAACTCGTCGAGCGCCACCACCCAGCCGTCCGCGCAGAGCGAACCGATGCCCGAAGCCAAGCCCCTTAGGTCTGACGGCAGGTCGATCGGCACCCGGAAGGACTCCATGAAGTCTCGCGCGGCACTGACCACGCCTGCCGGATCGGAGTCGGGGATCTGGATGTAGAGGACCTTTCGGCGCTGTTCCAAGCGCAGGACCTCATTGACGAGACTCGTCTTGCCGATTCGTCGACGGCCGGTGACTTGAACGAAGAACCATCGGTCTCGAGCGAGCGACTCACGAAGTCGCTCGAGTTCCTGCTTGCGCCCGTAGAAGCCCCAGCTTTCAGCCGCCATGACCGGCAAGGTAGAAGTTTTTACCTTGAGTGTCCAACCCGCAGACTTCCGTCCCTAAACCTCTACTCGGAAGGACCTTGCGTTCCTACTGCAAGCGCAGTCCGCAGGACGGGCAGCGCTCGGGCAGGCCGGAGAAGGGCACCAGGCAGGCCGGGCAGACGTTCTCGTCGGAGTCGAGGTCGATCGTGGTCTCGACCGATGCGCGTTCACGCTCCGACATGCCCTCGGTGAAGCTGGAGTCGATGCGCGCCAGGGCGGCCTCTGCTTGGCTGCCCGCGACCGCGAGCAGGAGCTTCGAGCTTCACTTGTTGCCGAGCTTCTCGGCCGGCCGCAGGACCTCGGCCGGGATCTGCGCCGCGGCGAGCAGGCGCTTGAGCTCCTCGAGGCGGCTCAGGGAGCCTTCGGCGATCACGATCGGGCGTTCGGCTTCCATGGTGGGGTGCGGCGGGGCCGTCGAGAGAGGATACGACGATCAGGCCGCCGTTGTGTCCGCGGGCGGCGTCTGCGGCTGCGGCTCGTCGTCCCTCGCCTCCGCCCGCGCGAGGGCGGTCATGCCCAGGTAGGTCAGGACCCCGAGTAGGGCGCATCCGGCCCAGGGTGCGCGGGGCCCGATGTACTCGTAGAGGAACGTCCCGAAGAGGGGTCCGAGCATTGCGGCGAGGGCGAACCCGAGGCCGAAGACCCCCATGGTTCGGCCGCGGGTCGCGTTCGGACCGCGAAGGCTGACCCAGGCCACCGCGGAGGGCGCTTGCAGCATCTCCCCCACGGTCCAGACGAGGACGGTCACCGCGACCCAGGCGAAGCCCGGCCAGAGCGGCGTCAGCCCGAAGCCAAGGCCGGCGAAGAGACAGCCCCAAGCGGTCACCCGGATCGACGAGTGCCGGCGGATCGCGTAGAGGAGCGGCAGCTCGCAGAGCACGATCACGACCGTGTTGATGGCGAAGGTCGCGCCGATCCACGCCTCGCTCATCCCGCGCACTTCCTTGAGGAACAGGGGCAGAGTGCTCTGGATCTGGAAGAAGGGGATCGAGCCGATCACCAAGAGGCCCATGAAGATCAACAGCCGCCGGTCGCGCCAGGGCGTGTAGGCGCGGGAGTCGGCGCGGGCGGGCTCCTCGAGCTCGGCGACCGGCGTCCAGCCGCGACCCAGGGCGTAGAGCACACCAGCGGAGACGAGGCTCGCCAGGGCGTTCGCGCGGAAGAGCCAGGCGTAGTCGATCCCCGCGAGCACGCCACCCAGGGCCGGCCCGACCGTGACCCCAAGGTTCACGGCCAAGCGCATCAGGCCGAAGGCGCGGGTGCGGACCTCGAGCGGCGAGTACAGGGCGATGGCCGCTCCGTTGGCCGGCCGGATGCCGTCGAAGGCCACGGTCAGGGCGAAGAGCGCTACCGCGATGGCCGCGGGGTGCTCCTGGGCGCCGAGCAGCAGGAACAGGGGTGCGGCGAGGATCATGGACCCGAGTTGCACCTTCAGGTGGCCGATGCGGTCGGTCAGCCACCCGCCGAGTTGCACGCCGACCATCGACCCGACGCCCGCCAGGGCCATGAAGGCACCCATCTCGAGCGGGCTGAAGTCGCGCTTCATGACCAGGTAGATCCCCAGGAAGGGCATCACCATCACGCCGGCACGGTTGACCAGGAGCACCGCGGAGAGGATCCAGATCTCACGCGGCAGCCCGGTCAGGGACCGCGCATGGCCTTGCCACAGTCGAGCGAACACGCGTGCATGGTCTGCTCGGTGGCGCCAGGATGGAAGCGTGGCCGAAACTCCGACGATGCGCCGGGCACTGCGCCTGGCCGAGCACTCGCGCGACGCGCAGGACCTGCAGCGCCTGTTGACCGTCGTACGCGAGCCCGTCCCCACGCCCGGCCCAGGCGAGGTCCTGGTGCGCGTCGAGGCGTCGCCCTGTAACCCGTCGGACCTGATCTACCTGGCCGGCGAGTACCCGGCCGCCCGCCCCCTGCCCGCGATCCCGGGCTTCGAGGGCGCCGGCACGGTGGTCGCGACGGGCGGGGGCTGGACGCGCCTCTTCGCTGGGCGTCGCGTGGCCTTCGCCACGGCCGAGGACGGCGACGGTTCCTGGTGCGACTACGCGGTGGTGCCCGCCGGCCAGTGCATTCCCCTGCCCGGGTCCGTGCCCTCCGAGCAGGGCGCGACCACGATCGTGAACCCGCTCACCGCCTGGTCCATGGTCGACCGCGCACGCCGGGAGCGGGCCCCCGCGATCGTCCACACCGCCGCAGTCTCCCAACTCGGCCAGCAGCTGCTCGTCCTGGCCGGCGAGCGTCGCCTGCCTGTCATCGCCGTGGTGCGACGCGCGGACCAGGCCGACCGCGCCCGGGCCCTGGGTGCCGCCATCGCCATCGACCTGCTCGACGACGACGCCGACGAGCAGCTCACTCGCGCCTGTCGCGAGCTGGGCGCAAGCCTCGCTTTCGACGCCATTGGCGCCACTTGGCCCGAGCGCCTGCTGCGGGCCATGGGCGCCGGCTCCACCTGCGTGGTCTATGGCGCGCTGGGCGAGACCACGGAGATGCACCTAGACCTGGGCACGATGCTGTCCGGCGAGTGCCGCGTCGAGGGCTTCTACCTCGGTCGCTGGATGCGCCGCGCGCCCCTGTTGCGCCGCTTGGCCGCGATCCGCGACGTCCGTCGGCGCTTCGCAACCGGGAGTCTGGCGACCGAGATCGCCGAGCGAGTCGACCTCGACGGGTACCCGGCCGCCCTGGTCCGCTATCGGGGAGCGATGTCGCGCGGCAAGGTCATGTTGGTACCCCACGGTGCCGAGCTCGCGGGCCGCCAGCGTTGAGGAATTCGGCCGATCGGACGTAACCGAGGGGGCTTTCGTCCGTCTCCCCTGGTGGGCGGGCGGGGGCCCGCGGCGGTTAAGGAAGCACCTGACGCTGCTGACTCGCGCGAGGCAGCGAACCTTCGCGACTGTCGCCGCCGCTGTCGCCCCAGCTGTCGCGGTCGACCCACATCGACCCACATCGACCCGGATCCTCCCCCGTCCACCGCGGCGGCCGACGACCTCCGTTCCTCGGGAGCATCCCCGGGACCTGCCGTCGGCGTGCTGCGAGCCATGGAACCGGGCTAGTGTCCTGGATCAGGAAATCGGCGTCACTTCCCGGAGGTCCGATCGATGCTGGCTAGGCGCGCCGACGACGCGTATCCGCTGCGATACTCGGAGGAGGCGCTGGCGACGCCAGCGGCAATGGGAGCCCGGGAAGTGACGCCGAATTCCTGATCCAGGACACTAGCGACCCCGATCGGTCACGGAGCCGTCAGCAGCACCTTGGCCATGCCGTCGGAACCAAAGACGACCGGCGAACGGTCGACCTCCTCGAACGCGCCGTCGATCAACTCCAGGAGCACGACTTCGACGGCCAGCTCGGAGGTCCACACGTGGCTGTAGCTGCGCCCGGCCCAGCTCATCCTGGTCATGCCGGAGGAGCCGTTGGCCGTGAATGTTCGCAGTTGCAGCGCCTCGCCCCAGGAGTCGTGCACCTCGATCATGAGCACTCGACCGCCGACATCCGCTCCGCTTCCATCGGTGACCTCGATCGCCACGGGCCGCAGGAACGGCACTTCGATTCGCAGCTCTTCGGAGAAGTCGACCTCGTCCAGGTCGAGCTGCGGCGGCTCGACGCGAGTGCCCACGGGAGCGACGACGCCGAGCTTTGCGAATTGCTGGGGAACCTGCTCCAGGGTGAAGCGGCCCTGTGCGTCGGTCGTGGAGGAGCCCGCCTCGAAGAAGCTCGCCATGGAACTTCCGCCGGTCTGGATCCAAGTCGTCACCGAGTTCACTGTGATCGTCGCTCCCTCGAGGGGCGCGCCGTCGGTCGTGACGACGACTCCATGCAGGTCGGCGAGGTTGGCGCCCTCGGGCAGGATCCACTCGAGCTCGCGCGAGCTGGGCTCTACGTTCTCGAGCCGATCGACGGCGCCACTGGAGTTCTCGAAGGCCACGAGGTCGTAGGGTCGTTGGTCGAGGCCGACCAGGGCGAAGCGCCCCTGATCGTCAGTGGTGGCGCTGACCTCACCTTCGAGCGCCGAATCCGACGAGAGGAAGCCGGGGGTCACGACGGTTCCGCCGAGCAGCTTCACGGTCCATCCTGAGGTCGGCTCGCCCTCCGAGCTGGTCAACCGACCACGGATCGCCAGGGGCTCCGCCGGGAACCGCAGCAGGAACGGCGCTGGTGCCTCCGGCCAGGACTCGAGGATCAGCGCGGCTGCTTGGGGCTCGACGACCAGACCGAGTCCCTCGGCCCTGGCCGCCAACAGCGCGTCGGGCTCGGGAGGCCCGGTGAGTTCGAGCGCGAAGTCGCCTAGCTCACCCGTTCGTGGGGCGGCGCCGAAGCCCATGCCCCACCAGCAAACGGCCGCATCGGAGACCGGCTCGCCTGCGCTGTTCACGACGGTGCCAGTGACCTTGACCGCAGGCCGATCGTCGCGCTGGACGGGTGGCGCTGTCGACGCGAGTTCGATCCGCAGGTCGAAGGAGTCACGCTCGGGGCAAGGGAGCTGCCGCGTGACGAAACCAGCCGCCTTGGCGACCAGCTGGAGGCTCGACGAGCCAGGGACCTGGTCGAGGCGGAAGCTGCCGTCGCTGGCCGTCACCGCGCTCTCGAAGACCTGCTCCAGGTGCAGCTGATCGATCACGAAGGGCAGGGCCCGCAGGGCCCGATAGCTGTTCAACTCGACCTTCGCGTCGGCGATCGGCGCGCCTTGGGTGTCGAGAACCCGACCGGACAAGTCGACGCGCGACGAGACCACCAGCATGGTGTCGGCATCGGGGACGGCGACTGGTACTCCCCAACCGAGCAGGGCCCAACCGGGGCCGACTTCCGGTCGCGCGTCCAAGGGCGCTCCCGCGAAGATCACGAGACCGTCCACGTCGGACGCAGCGAACTCGCCGAGCCCGTGCATGTCGACCGGGACCTCGGGAACGGGATGTCCGCGGACGTCGACGACGAGCACCGAGACGCCCTCTCCCGCCGGTTCGCCGGAGGCGGGCCCCGCCACGTCACCGGGCAGCGGCTGGGCCTCGATCGCCTCGATGCGACGATCCTCGCCGGCAGGCGATTGCGCGGCTCGAACGGTCTGCGCGGCTTGCGCGTCCGCGGTCTCGACGCGTTGGTCCAGGGCTGCATCGAGGGCGTGGTCCGAGTCCGAGAACAGGAGCCAACCGACGACGACCAACAGCGCGAGCCCTGCCAGGCCTACGAGCCACTTTCCCACGTCCCCACCCCTTTCAGTTTCAGACTAGCGAACGCAGGCGCTCGAGCACCGCGCTAGCGCCACCCGAGTCGAGCGCTGCCGAGGCCCGGTCCACGCCGTCGGCGAACGTCATCGACACTCCGGCCGTGCGGAGCAGGATCGCCGCGCACATCAGCGCGGCGTTGCGCGGGGTGCCGAGTTGGCCGGCGAGCACGGCGAGGGTCGCTTCGCCGGCGGCGCGCACGAGCTGCGGGTTGTCGGCCACGCCCTGCCCCACCTCGGGCGGCCCGAACATTGGCAGCTCGGGGTCGTCGGAATCGCTGAAGCCGAAGTCGCCCGGGTCGATCGTCATCGGCACCTGGTGGTTGCCGTCCAGGTGGATGCCGCGCGAACGCCGCTTGACCGTGGGCACCACACCGCCCTCGACGCCCTGGATGGTCATGCCGGCCGGGTGGCCGAGGCTCTGCATGACTTCGACCGCAGTGCCGAGGACCGGGCCGGCCTGGGCGCCGAGCACGATCGCCGCCGTCGAGGGCGCCAGCAACTTCTCGATCGTGGAGAGCGGTGTGCGCACGCCGATGTCGTCGCGGATCGAGCGCAGGGCCAGCATCGCGGGCAGCATCCCCGTGGCAGCGATGGCACCGAAGCGGGTCTTGGCCACCCAGGACTCCACCTCGCGCGGATCCCAGGTCAGCCCACAGCCCAGGTGCTCGAGCACGCTCGCGGCCGTCAGCCCACGGCGGGGCGGGACGCAGCGGTCGGTGACGAGCAGCACCCGCGCGCCAGCCGCGGCGGCGATCAACCCGGCGGCGACCTCGAGCGGAATCGAGCGCTCGTAGCCCTCGTGGGGCGGACAGACCGCCACGAGATTCTCCATTCCGTGGCAGGGTAGGGTCGCCCGATCTCGAGCGGCGCGGGCGAAGCCGACGAGTTCTTCCACGGTCACGCCCTTCATCCGCAGGGCGATCAGGAAGGCCCCGACGCGCACCTCGCTCTCGACGCCATCGAGGATTGTGGCGAAGGCGCGGTAGGCCTCCGCCTCGGACAGGTTGCGTCCGTCCCGACGGTTGGTGCCGAGGACTCGCAGGAGTTCACGCAGGATCATGGGCGGGGGAGGCCGCCGAGCATATCAGCTCGAGGTGCGTCCCCGGCCACGGCGGCCCGCAGAGGCGCCCGAATGGCGCGCGGCGCCCGGGATTGTGGTCCCAGACGCCGCGCCGGCGGGGCTGCCGCCAACTGGCTCAGTCCTCGTCCTCGTCCTCGTCCTCGTCTCCGTCGTCATCCCCGTCCTCATCGTCGCCCTCGTCGTCGGCGTCCTCCACCTCGACGTCCCCCTCCTGGGAGGCCTCGACCACCTCGCGCTCGGGGAGCGGTCGGATGTGGGCGTAGAAGAGCTCTTCGGACTTCTCGTAGGCGAGCTTGCCTCCGACGACCGCGTACTGGACGAACGTCTCGTAGTGCAGCAGATCGCCGTCGGTGACGAGCACGTCGGCATCCTTGCCGACCTCGAGCGAGCCGACCCGATGGTCGACGCCCATGACGCGGGCGGGGACGATCGTAACGGCCTCGAGCCCGGCCTGCTCCGACAGCCCACCGCGGATCGCAAAGCCGGCGTCGATGTTCAGGTGCAGCAGATCTCGACCCGCGATCCCACCGAGGTCGATCGAGCCGGAGAGCGGCTCGACCGCGACCTGCACACCGGCGGCATGGAGGATGGCGGCGTTCTCGATACTCGAGCCGCCGTCCGCAACCTGAAGCTCGTCCTTCCAGCGACGATCGCGCGGCGAGACGATCGCCGTCGCGCCGGCCCGACCGAGCTCGTCCGCCACGACCCAACCCTCGCGACAACCTTCGATCACCGGCCGGAAGCCGAACTCCTGGGCCAAGCGCGCGATGGCCAGCAGTTCGTCGCGGTCGTCCGCGTTGAACTTCGCACGGCCGTCACCCATCAGGATCTTCAGGACGCTGGAGTTGACGCCCTTCTTGCTCGGCTCGTCCCCATCCTTGCCGCCCTCCTCCCAGGCGCGGAAGTCGCGCAGGTAGGTCGACGCCAGGGCGAAGTCGGCGCGGGTGCGGCGCCTCGAGTCCGCGGTCGAATAGCTGAGCGAGATCAGGAAGCCCTCGCGCATGACCACGTCCTTGATCTCGTAGCGGCGCAGCTTGACGGCCGCGTTCGACTGCTCGACCGTCGTGATGCCAGCGGCGAGAGTCAGGATCAAGTAGGTGCTGAAGGGGTCGTAGGCCTCGGCGATGCGCGACTCCGCCTCGGTCATGGCGGCAGCGGCATCGATCGCGTCGAAGTCCCAGATGTCGACGCCGTCCTCGGCGGGAACGTCGAGCGACGGGTCGTAGCCCGGCTGCTCCACCTCTCCGGCCGGCGCGAAGGAGCCCTGCGTCACCCGCGAAGTGGCCGAAAGGGCCACCATGCCCGGGTACAGCCGCAGGCCACTGCAGTCGATTCTCTCGGCATCCTCGGGCACCCAGAAGTCGTAGCCGATCTCCTCGATGATGCCGTCCTTCGACAGCAGGTCCGCGCCGCGCAAGACCGCGCCGGTCCCCGTGAAGATGTCGCCGCCCTCGAGCAGCAACCAATGGGGCCCCTCCTCCTCCTCGACCTCTTCAGCGACGGCGGCCTCGTCCTCCTCGTCGTCGTCGAGGAAGCCAGTGGGCGCGAAGCCGGGGGTCAGGGCGGAGCAGATGCCACCCAGCGCCAGTGCGGCAGGGGCGAGCAGGAACGTGGGCAGAATCTTCATCGCTTTCACTGGTCGAGCTCCCCGTGGACGATCTCGCCCTCGAGCATCACGGCGGTCAGTTCGGTCTGGGCCTCGAAGGGGTCCCCGTCGAAGATCAGGAGATTGGCGGCCTTGCCGGCCTCGATGCTGCCGACGAGCGCGCCCACGTTGAGCGCCTCGGCCGGCTCGAGCGTCATGGCGCGCAGGGCCACTTGACGGTCCAGGCCGTAGGCGACCATGTGCGCCACGTCCTCGAGCCAGTCCCGGTTGCCGGTGACGCTGTCGCTGCGCGGGATGAAGGCGACCTTGGCCCCCGCGGCGTGCAGCTCGGCGGGCAGGTTGCGCGCCCGTCGAGTCCCGGGATGGTCGATGATCTCGGGGTCGCAGATGACGCGCGTGTGGGCTTCGCCGAGCTGGTCCGAGATGTAGAAGAGATCGAGGTCGTCGCGCAGATCGATCTGGATGTCGTAGAGGACGTCAGCCTCCGACTCGAGCACGTCCAAGAGGTGCAGGTAGTCGGCGGCCTTCGAGATCGAAAACTGTGCGCGCAGCTCCTGGGTCCGCAGCTTCAGCATGGGCAGGACCTCGGGCTCCGGGACGGGCGGCTCGAAAGCCTCCTTCTCGTCGTCCTTCTTCTTCTTGTCCTGGTCCTTCTGCCACTTCTCGCGGGCCTTCTCGACCTTCTCCATGTACTTGTCGACCTCCTCGAACGCGTCGCGCACGAGCTTCTTGGCCGAGCGGTCGGCTCCGATGTACATGGTGAGATAGCAGTCGTCGGCGAGCAGCAGCTCATCGACACTGTCACCCTTGGGTCGAATCGCGGCGGCGAGCCCCGCAATACCGCGACCGGGCGGGTACAGACCGATGGTCGTGACTCCGTACTCGAGTACGTCGGTCCAGTCCGAGGTGCGCGGGTAGATCTCGTCCGACACGCGTACTTCCGGGTCGCTGACCGTCCCGGCGCGGCTGTCGAGACCCAGGCGCGAGCGACAGTTGACGAAGCCCGGCATGACCACGGCGTCGGGTAGGTCGATGATCGGAATCCCGCGCTCGATCGGCAGGTCCTCGCCGACGATCACGATCTGACCGCCATCGATCAGGATGACGGCATTCTCGATCGTGCCCTGACTGATGGTCTCGGCGCGACCGACGCGCAGAGCCAAGAGGTCCGGGACAGGTTCCGCGGCGGGCGGGGCGAGCCACGCCAGTGAGCCGATGGTGACGGTGCTGAGGATCATGGTTGCGGGTAGGAGAGGGTCAGCGGTCCTTCGTGGTGCGCGCGCGCGGGGGCGCTAGAACCACTGACCGTGGACGGAGGGCCGGTACTGCAGCTCGCCGTCGATCCAGACGTGTTCCACGTGAGAACGGGGATCGATCGGATCGCCGTCGAAGACCACGATGTCGGCGTCCTTGCCGACCTCGAGGCTCCCGACCCGATCGCCGATCCCGAAGGACTCCGCGGGGTGGATGGTGAGAGCGCGCAGCATCAGACGCGAGTCGAGGCCCTGGCGCGCGGACATGGAGCCCTGCAGGAAGAGCTCGTGCGCCGGAATCACCGGCGCGTCGGTGTTGAGGGAGAAGAGCGGCACGCCCGCCTCGACGTACTCCCGCGAGGAGCCGACGATGCGGCCGTCCCGGGCGTAGGTGTCGAAGGTGCGGGGGCCGTGGTTCACGGGCATGCCCATGCGCGCCACGTAGGGCGCGGTGGTCCAACCGTCGAAGCTGCCGTGGCTGAGCACCGACATGGTGGGAAACTCGTCGCGCCACATCCGCACGGTGGCAGTCACGCCGTCGGAGCCGGCCGTGTGGATCAGCACCGGCAGCTCCTTCGCGTGCACCTTGGCCAGGTTGCGCAGGTGGAAGACGTCCAAGCCGTGCTCGCGGGAGGCGATCGCCTCGCGATTGACGCGGGACAGGATCCAGTACAGGCCAGCCCGAGTGCGGCCGACGTCGCCGCCGCCGCGCTCGGGGTTGTAGGCCTGGGCGACCTTCATGCCCCCCGGATCGGCGAGCACGCACTCCGCGTAGGTGGCCTGGGTCTTCGACTTGAACAGGACGCCGAAGCCGCCGATGGACGTGCCGCTGCCGGGGATCAGGAACTGGGTCGTGACGCCCGACGCGCAGGCCAGGCGCAGCTGCTGGTTCGAAGGCTTGATCGTGGGCGCGGACGACAGGTCCGGGTTGGCCGGCAGGACCATGTCGTTGATGCCGCCCCAGCCGTCGGTCACCACGTGGCTGTGCAGATCGACCATGCCCGGGATGGCCCAGCCCTCGAGCTCGACCAGCTCGGTGCCCTCGGGTGCGTCGATCGGCGGGCCGACGTAGGTCAGCTTGCCGCCCTGCACCAGGATCATGCCGGGGTCGTAGACCGTGTCCTTGGCATCGCAGGTGACGACCCGATCGAAGCGCAGGGCGAGGACCTCGCCGTCAGCCCCCTGCTGCCCCGCACGGGCCGCGGGCGCCAACGCGACCAAGCCCGTGAACGCCGCGACCGCGAGGTGTGTGCAACCGAGGAACGACATCAGAACAGCCGCCTCCCCGCGCTCGCCTCGTAGACCAACTCGCCTTCCAGCCAGACCCGATCCACCGCTGTGCGCGGGTCACCCGGGTGACCGCTGAGCGCCACGATGTCCGCGTCCTTGCCGATCTCCAGACTGCCGACTCGGTCGTCGATCCCGGCCGTGATGGCCGGCACGATCGTGAGCCCGCGGACGGTCTGCAGAGCGTCGTCCTCGAACCCGAAGCGCACCGCGATCCCTGCCTGGAGGGACAGTTCCTCCTGGGGAATCACCGGCGCATCGGTGTTGAACCCGATCTGGGGGTGACCGGAGGCCTGGTAGTTGGCGGCCACGCCCTCGATCTTGCCGTCGTGGTCGATCCCACGGCCCTTGACCTGTGAGCTGAAGTTGCGCGGGCCGAGAATCGCCGGCACGCCCTGCTCGATGACGTAGTCGGCCACGCGAAAGCCGTCCATCGTCCCGTGGTCAATGAACATCGGCAGGCCGAACTCCTCGACCATGATCCGCACGCTGGCGGCGACCACCTGGGCCACCTGGGTGTGGGTCGAGATCTGCGCCTCGCCAGCGACCAGGGGCCGGAAGATCTCGAACTGGATGTCGATCGGCGGCTGCTCGCCTTCGCCGCGCTCGTAGGCCTCCCAGCGCTCGCCGTAGGCTGCTCCGCGCCGCATCACGTCGCGGATCTGCCAGTTCAGCATGCTCCGCTCCATGCCGTAGCCCCAGCGCTTGGGGTTGTCGGCTTGAGCCACCTTGAGCGAACCGGGCTGGCGCACGAGGGTGCGCTCCCATCCGTCGAAGCCGGTCTTGATCAGCACGCCCTGCCCCCCGACCGTGGTCGCCGATCCGGGGATGAACAGCACCGTGGTCACTCCGGAGGCCAGGCCCACCCGCATCGTGCGGTTGCCGGGGACCACCGAGGTCCACACGCGCAGACCCGGGTTCGCCTGGTAGACGGCCCCGTTGATGTCGAAGCTGCCGCCCACGTGGCTGTGGAGGTCGACCATCCCCGGCATCAGCCAGCGGTCGCCCAGGTCCACTCGCGCGTACTCGGGTCCCGGTTCGTCCGTGCGGGCGTCGAGGAAGCCCTCGATCTTGCCGTCGCGCACCAGCACCCAGTTGTGATCGAGGACCTGCCCCTCGCCATCGGCCGCGCAGGTCAGGATCTTCGCGGCGCGCAACGCCATGGCAGGCGGCGGATCAACCGGACGGGCACCATCGATCGCGGCCCCACTTGCCGACGCCCCGAACACGACGCAGGCCGCCGCCAGCCTGACGGTGCCGCGCGCGATCAGCGCGTGGAACCCGCGACCAGCGCGGGAGTTGGGCTGCGGCCGGGCGGACATCACCAGACGACCTGATGCTCCTGATCGCGCTCGTAGATGTTGACCCCGTCGATGAACACGCGCTCGATCTGCGTGCGCGGGTCGGCCGGGTGGCCGCCGAGCACCACGATGTCGGCATCGCGCCCTACCGCGAGACAACCGACCCGATCGTCGATCCCGGCGGTAACGGCTGGAACGATCGTCAAACCGCGCACGGTCTGCATCAGGTCGTCCTTGAAGCCGTGGCGCACCGCCATCGAAGCCTGGAGGAAGAGCTCTTCCTGCGGAATCACCGGCGAGTCGGTGTTGAAACCGATCATCGGGTGGCCGCGCTCCTGGTAGCCAGCCGCCACGCCCTGGATGCGCTCGGGGTTGGCGCCGACCCAGTTCATGATCCCGCGGTTCGGGGCGTCCACGTTGCGCGGGCCGAGGATGGCGTTGACGCCCATCTTCGCCGCCAGGGGCGCCGCCAGATAGCCGTCGAAGGTGCCGTGGTCGATGTACACATCGACGTCCATCTCGCCCTTGATGATCATGATCGTCGCGACCACGACCTGGTAGATCTGCGTGTGGACCGAGACCTGGGCGTCGCCTGCGAAGAGGTGCCGGAAGATCTCGAGTTGCGGGTCGACCTGGGGCGCCGGGCCTCCGTTCCCGTCGTGGTCGCTCCACAGCTTCGCGTAGGCCCGACCGCGGGTGAAAATGTTGCGGATCGTGTAGTTCTCGAACGTCTTGCCGGGACCGAAGAGCCAGCGCTCCGGGTTGCCCCATTGGGCGACCTTCAGACTGCCGGGGTTGCGCACCTCGGCGTCGTCGTAGTGCTCGTGCCCGGTCTTGAGCAGCACGCCCTGACCGCCGACGTTGGTACCCGAGCCGGGGATGAACAGCACGGTCGTCACGCCCGAGCGCACGGCCATCTGCAGCATCGAGTTGTACGGCCGCACCGCGGTCGACGCCCGCAGACCGGGGTTGGCCAGGAAGATGCCGTCGTTGATGTCGAAGGTGCCGCCGATGTGGCAGTGCAGATCGATCATCCCCGGCATCAGCCAGCGATCACCCAGGTCGAGGTCCTCGTAGCCCCCGGGGATCGTGACGTCACGGGCCGCGCCGACGGCCTCGATCTTGCCGTCCTTGACGGTCAGCACCGCGTTGTCGAAGACCGCCGGGCCTTCCATGGTGCAGGTCAGGATCTTGGCCGCGTGAATCGCCAGACCGGGCCCGCCCGGCGCCCCCGCGACGGCACCCTCGACGGACTGCATCCGCGGCACGTGCCCCGGGTGCGCCTGCGCGACGGCGGGAGCAGCACCCATGGCGGCCGCGCCATCCGCGCTCGCAGCAGTAGCGGAGCCGGAATCCGAGGCGCCCGACCGGTTCACCTCGACCCCGACCGGGACGACCCCCGCCGAAGCGACGCAAGACAGGGCGAGCGGAGCGATGGCGCCGCACGCGAGCATCGGTCCCGCGGGAAGCCCAAGGGTGCGCAGTGTGGAGCCGAGGACTCGATTGAAGTTCATGGATTCGATCGCTTGGGGCAGCGTCTTGACTGCTCAGTTCGCCAGATTCGCGGCTACCACCGGCGGCCGTCGCGCTCGGCGTCGTAGACCAGTCGACCCTCGATCCAGACCGAGTCCACCGCGGTGCGGGGGTCGATCGGATGTCCGGTGATGACGAGGATGTCAGCGTCTTTGCCGACCTCGAGGCTCCCGACCCGGTCGGCGATGCGCGCGGCGCGCGCAGGCACGATCGTCAGGCCGCGGATGGTCTGCAGCGCATCGTCCTTGAAGCCGTAGCGCGCGCCCATGGTGGCCTGGATCGAGAGTTCCTCCTGCGGCACCACGGGCGAGTCGGTGTTGAACCCGACCTCCGGGTGGCCGAGGGCCTGGTAGCCCGCGGCCACGCTGCGGATGCCGATCGCGTCGGCCGGCAACACGCTCTGGAAACGCGGGGTATCGATCGCGCGCGGTCCGACGATCGCCGGAACGCCCGCCGCTGCGGCGATGGGCGCCACTTGCCAGGCGCCGATCGTGCCGTGGTCGATGAAGACGTCGACGCCCAGCTCCATCTGCACCATGGTCACGGTCATCAGGACCACCTGATAGACCTGGGTGTGAGCGGAGACGCGGATCTCCTTGCGCAGCAGGTGGTCGAAGACCTCGAACTGCGGGTCGGCCTTCTCGATCGTCTCGACCGTCGCGCCGGCGGCGCGCGCCCGGGCGCGACCCATCCCGCGCTCGATGGTGTCGCGGGTGTTCCAGTTCATGAAGCTGCGGCCGACCCCCCAGGTGTAGCGCTCGGGGTTGCCCGCCTGGGCCAGCTTCATCGAGCCCGGGTTGCGGATCAGCATCTCCCCGAAGGTGTCGAAGCCGGTTTTGAGCAGCACACCCTGGCCACCGATGTTGGTGGCCGAGCCCGGGATGTAGAGCACCGAGGTGACGCCGCCCGCCAGGCCCAACTCCAGGGTGTCGACCAACGGTACGACCGCGGCCGAGGCCCGCAGGCCGGGATTGGTCAGGTAGACGCCGTCGTTGAGATCGTTGATCTCGAACAGGGATCGACCGGCAACGTGGCAGTGCAGGTCGATCATGCCCGGCATCAGCCAGTGATCGCCGACGTCGATCAGCTCGACGCCCTCGGGTACCTCGATCGAGTCGGCGGGGCCGATGGCGACGATGACGCCGTTCTCGACCAGCACCAGACCGTCGTTGATCACCGCCGGAAGGTCGCCCTCGGCGCAGGTCAGGATCTTCGCCGCGCGCAGCGCGACGTTGTCCGACGACGGGTCCGCGAGCGGCACGCTCGACGCCGCCGCCGGCGACGAGAGAGCGCCGCCCGCGACCAGCGCCGCGAGCCCCGCGTGGATCAGGGACGCGGTTCGCAAATCAGCGAACCTCCTCACCGGCCACCCAGACCCGCAACACGCGCGTGCCCGCCTCGAGCGGCGGACCGTCGAGCAGCAACACGTCGGCGCTGCGGCCGGCCGCGAGCAACCCGACTTGGTCGTCGATGGCCATCATCGCGGCAGAATCGGAGGTCAAGGCGCGCAGGGCTCCCGTCGGGCTCATCCCACCGGCCACCGCGTAGGCGGCCATCAGCGGCAGATCCGCGGCCCCCTCTTCGGCGTTCGAGTAGAAGGCCACCCGGTAGCCCGCCGCCTGCAGGTCGGCCATGCGGTTCGAGACGCGGTAACCGTCGTCCTCGGTAGTCGCACCGGAGGTCACCGTCGTGGAGACCAACAGGCCCGCCACGCGGCTCGCGACCTTGTCGGCCACCAGCAACGCGTCGCTCGCACCAATCAGCACCGGACGAATCCCCGCGGCCGCGCAGGCGTCCACGCAGGCGATGATCTCGTCGGCGCGATCGACCTCGATCAGCACCGCGACCCGGCCCTCGATGGCCCTCCGCAGGGGCTCGAGCTTGGTATCGACGCGGGGCTCCTTCGGAGCGCCCTTCGGAGTCTCCGGCGACTTCGGATCTTCGCTGGGCTCGGGGCGCTTGGCCACCGGGTACTCGCGCGACTGGCGGGTGACCGCGATCGCGTGGTCGGCGCCGCCGTAGGCCACGGTGCCCTCGAGCGTGACGTCCTCTTCGGGCTCCTCGAGGATGTCCGAGTACTTGGCCGTCAGGGTGAAGGGCCCGTCGGCTCCCTTGCCGTGCAAGGTCAACGTGCCTTCCAGCTCGTGGGGCTCGGGCTCATCCTCTTCGCTCGAGGTCGCAAAGTTGCCAGAGACCTCGACCAGCTGCGACGAGAGGGCCGCGCAGCGCAGGAAGCCGCTGACGCTCTCGCCGTCGAGGCGCAGCTGCATCCGCAGTCGAACCGGCTCCGCACCCTCTTCGGACCCGGCCGGCGTGAGTCCGCCGAGCCAGATGCCGGTGGTGGCGTCAGGATCGAGCGCCTTGTCCTTGCGCTTCTTCTTCTTCTCTTTCTTGTCCTCGTCGTCCTTCTTGTCCTCGTCCCCACCGTCGTCGTCGGCGTCGACTTCCGGCTCGGGCAGGGTGAAGGTCGGCGGGACGACTTCGGGCTCGTACTCCGCCAGCTCGGCGGCGTACTTGAGCCAGTCGTTGCGGTACTCGACCGCCTTCTCGAGGAGCTTGCGCACGTTCGAACCGGAGTCCGCGCGGTTGGATTCGGTCCAGCTCAGGCGCAGGGCCGCGGGGGTCTCGACGATCAGGCTGTCGAAGTCCTCGGCGGCCGGACGGTAGGCGAGCATGGGCGCGCCAGAACCGTTGCTGCCCTGGAAGTCCAGGACGACCGTGGTGACGCCGGCACGGGCGACCCGTCGATCGACCGAATCGCCGGGCTCGACGATCTGGGTCAGGTCGAAATCCGTGGCCGGCATGCGGCGGGAGCCGTCCAGACCCAGGTGCCCGAGGGCGTCAACGATCCCGGGCATCGCCGCGGCGCCGCGCACGACCGTGGCGCCACCGGGGCGGGCCACGCGCCGTCCGACCTCGACGATCTTGCCGCCGCGGATCAGCAGTTCACCGGGGCTGATGACTTCGCCGTCGCCCAAGTACAGCTCATCGACGGACACGACCGTCGTGCTCGAGCGGGCAGCGGACCCGCTGCTCGAACCCGACTTGGGCTTCCAGGCCAGCTCGCCGCCGATCCAGGTGGCACGCACGCCCGGGCTGCCCCCGAGGGGCTGGCCGTTCAGCACGACGAAGTCGGCGCGCTTGCCGACCTCGAGGCTGCCGATCTGATCGCCGACGCCGTAGATCTCGGCCGGAATGCGGGTCACACCGGCGAGGGCCAGGTCCTTGCCGAGTCCGCCGCTGAGGGCCAGGGCGGCTGCGAAGTGCAGGTCGCGCAGGGGCGAGCCCGAGGCCGGGCTGATCGCCACCGGGACGCCGGCCGCCGCGAGGCGGGCGGGCACGTCGAGCTCGGGCCAGCGGTCGTCGTCGCCCTTGCCGCGATCGCTCGCGCCGCGGTTGCCGCGGAAGGGCACCTCGTACACGACGGAAGCGCCGGCCTCAGCAATCTCCTCGGCCAAGTCGCCGCTGTACTGCGCGCCGTGGATCACCAGACGCAGGCCGCGCTCGCGAGCGACCGCGAGCAGGGCGCGAATCTCGGACTCCGTGATGGCGGTCATGCGCCAGGGGGCGCCGGCGTCCATCAGGCCCTTGAGGTCGGCGATCGTCTTCGGCCCGTAGGCAGCGAGTTCCTCACCGGCTGCGACGCCGTCCAGAAGCTCTCGCAACGCCAGCACCGCTCCCATGGTGGTGCGCGGCAACTGCTCCTCGGGAACGCCCAGACCCACGTCCACCGTGGCGGGGATCGGCGGCATCCAGTAGCCGGGGGTGCTGCGGGCCTCTTCGCTGATCGCGCCGTGGATCGCGGCGTCGGCGTTGAGCACGCGCGCCTGGGGCTCGCCCGCCCCCAAGCTCACCACCGCGCCGTGACCTGCGATCAAGCGGCCTCGCGCCGGATTGATGTAGGCCGAGGTCACGCCCGCGGCCAAGCCGTCGACGTTGGTCGCGTAGAAGTCGAAACCGTCCACCGCCGAGAGGTCCGGCGCCGCGGTCCGCGGGGCCGGTGAGCCCTGGGCCAGATCGCTACTGGCGGCCACGAAGCCGGGCACCAGCACGGCATCGGGTCCGTAGTCGATCACCTGCGCCCCGACCGGTACGACGAGATCGGCACCGATGGCGACGATGCGTCCATCGGAGACGAGCATCGCGCCGTTCTCGAGGGTGGTCCCCGCGGCGTCGACGGTCAGGATCGTCCCCGCGCGAATCACGAGGGTGTCACCGGCTACGGCTAGGGCGGGAGCGCCCGCGGGCGCGGGGGCGGCGAGCGCGCCGGCAGCGAGGGTCAGGAGCAGGGGATGCATCGTCACTTCTCTTCGGCGTCTTCGTCGTCGTTGGACTCTTCCACCACACCGACGCTCTCGACGCCCTGGGGCGACGCGGAGCCGGCACCGAGGGGCTGTTGACCCTCGAAGATGTACTTGTTGCGGACGTCCTTGCTGCGGTCGTAGACGTGGTTGCCTTCGATGAAGGCGTGCTCGACCCACGACTGCGAGCTGAGCGGGTCGCCGGAGAGCAGCAGGATGTCGGCCAGCTTGCCGACCTCGAGACTGCCAACCTGGTCGCCAAGGCCCAGGATGGCCGCCGGGGTGGTGGTCACGGCGTCCAACGCCGCGGCCCGGTCGAGCCCGTGGGCCACGGCGCGGGCCGCCTGGAACCACAGGGAGTTGCTGCTGGCGTTCTCGCTCGAGAGGGCGAAGGTGATGCCCTTCTCCGCGAACACACCGGGAACGAAGGTCTCGGTCTCCTCACCGGTGACCGGGTCGGTCTCGGTGTCCATCTGCGACCCCTGCAGGATCACGTCGAGGCCCGCGGCGGCGATCACGTCAGCGGCCTTCCAGCACGAGCTGTCGAGCACCAGCGTGGTCCGATCGAGGAAACCGTTCTGGGTCGCGATGTCGATCGCGAGGTGCACGTCGCGGGGGCTGCCGCACCAGACGAAGGCGTCGTAGCGGCCCTCGACCAGCTCCAGGAGGGGCTCCTGCTGCTCGTCGATTGCGCCGCGCGGGATCAGCTCGAGGCCGTCGACCTTCCAGGTGCTGCCGCCCATGGCGCGGCCCTTGGCCTTCTCGCCTTCCATGTCGCGACCCTGGTAGAGGGCCTCGCGGCGGGCCAGGTCGCCGCCCTGACGGGCGTCGGCGACGACGTCCTCGAGGTAGCGCTGCAGGTCGCCGAATGCGCCGCGCAGGGCCTGGGCCTGGGTGGCGCGCGAGTTGCCGCGCTTGGGCGCCGCGGAGAGCTTGAGCCCGTAGTTCGGGCGCACGGTCATCTCTTCCACGGTCATCCCGGTCGGATGCACGATGCGTCCCTTGGCGGCGACGACCGTGTCGTTGCCCTGCTGGACGTTGATCGTCGTGACCCCCCAGCGCAGGCAGTCCTCGAAGTAGAGGTTGATCGGGTCGATCGAGTCGCGCACGTCCAGGAACGGCGCGACGTCGATGTTCTCGTTGGGGCGGTCCATGCCGCGGTTCGAGTGGGCTTCGATGAAGCCCGGGAAGGCGACCAGCTCGGGCCCGCCCACCACGGGCGCGTCCCAGGGCTTCTCGACCTCGGCGGCCGGACCGATGGCGACGATGCGGCCGTCCTCGACCACGATCACGCCGTTTTCGATCTCGGTTCCCGAGTTCTGGATGATGCGGCCAGCTTCGATCACCAGCTTGTCGGCTTGGGCGAAGGGCGCGGTGGCTACGGCGGCGAAGGCGATGCCGGTGAAGAGGCGGCTGCCGATTCCCGCTTGGCGGCTCGTTCGATGGTTCATCGGTGAGGGCTCCGTTGGATTGCTTGCTGTACGGGGTCGCTCGTCAGAGTCGGAATAGAGCGGGAGGGTTTCAGTCACGCGGATCGACGACCAAGTCGCCTTCGAGCATCACGCCCACGACGGCGGACGTGGCCTCGAAGGGCACGCCGCTCCACAGGCACAGGTCGGCGTCCTTGCCGATGGCGAGGGTGCCGACGCGATCGGAGATGCCGATCATCTCGGCCGGCACGCGGGTCACCGAGGCCAGGGCCGTGTCGAAGTCGAGTCCACCACGCATGGCGTAGAGGGGCTGCATCGACAGGCGTTGGTCGGGCTCGCTGCTGCCGTGCCCGGAGAGGGCGAAGGTCACGCCGAGCTCGGCCAGACCAGCGGCGGTGTTCCAGGGCATCGCGGCGCCGTCGACGTCGGTCCGTCCGTCCCAGGTGAAGGGCGGCAGGACCACCGAGGCGCCTGAGCGCTGGACCATCTGGGGCTCCTTCCACGCCTCGGCGGCCGAGTCGAGGATCAGGTTCGGAATGCCGAACTCGTCCTTCAGGAACAGCGTCGTGCGGATGTCCTGGGTCGTCGCGGCCT
The DNA here is from genome assembly GCA_007751255.1 of Engelhardtia mirabilis. GTDB lineage: Bacteria > Planctomycetota > UBA1135 > UBA1135 > Engelhardtia > Engelhardtia mirabilis. Next base: position 137,529 of record CP036296.1, on the reverse strand, counting down.
GGACCATGAAGGGCAGCTCGCCGGCCATGGCAGCCTGCAGCTGCTCGGCGCCCGGGAAGCTCTTCGACTCGTCTGCCGCTGCCACCATGGCGTCGTAGAAGGCCTTGCGAGCCTCCCATTCGACGCCCATGCGAGTCGTGGGCCGGCGGTTGAAGATCGAGTTCGGGCGCTGGAAGGCGGGCCGGTTGCCGGAGCTCGGCAGGCTGCCGACGCAGCCGCGCAGGACCACGTCTGCCGCCACCTGGCGCGCTTCGATGGTCGGCTCACCGCCGGTCTTGAGCGCGACGCCGAGGCCGCCGATCACGTTGCGATCGAGGGGCGTCGCCAGAGCGGTGGTCACGCCGCCGCGCAGAGCGCGCTGCCAGTCCTCGTCGAACAGGTCGACAGCGTCGGCCATCCGCATATTGGCGGTGACCTCGCTGCCCTGTTCGACGGTGTTCCAACTGGCGGCGACGCGCAGGCTCAGGTCGATCAAGCCGGGCGTGATCGCGCCGACTCGAATCACGTCGCCGCCACTCGGGCCACCGGGCCCCATGGCGACGATCTTGCCGTCCTGGACGCGGATGAAGCCGTTCTCGATCACGCTGCCGTCGGCGGTGTAGATCGCATCGGCGCTGATCGTCCACGAGCGCTTGGTCTCTTGGTCGTCCGACGCGACGCCATTGATATAGTCGTCGGTCGCGACGCCACCGATGACGGGCCCGGCGACGGGTCCAGAGAAGAGCACCGCGGCGCAGGCGGCGGCGAGGGTCGAAACGATCATTGGTCGTCACCTCCGTGCACGCGCTCGCCGCCGACATAGACGGCCTCGAGCACGCTGGTCAGGTCGAGCGGGTGGCCGCTCCAAAGAAGCAGGTCGGCGTCCAACCCGCGGCGCAGGGTGCCGACGCGGTCACCGACGCCGGCGATGGCGGCGGCGCCCGAGGTCATGGCCTTCCAGACGGTGTCGGCATCGGCCCCGGCGCGCACCAGGGCGGCGCCGTCGAAGCGGAAGCGGGTGGCGTCGGTCAGCTCGAAGGCGAAGGGCAGGCCGGCCTCGACGACCGCCAACATGGCGTTGATCGAGCGCTCGCCCAGTCCCGGGCCGAAGCTGTCGAAGACCACGGCGAGGCCGCTGCTCCTCAGGCTCTCGACCTGCTGCTCGCCGACGCGGCGTGCGCCGAGCAGGGCGCCGCGCAGACCGTGGCGCTTGGCCAGGGCCATGGCGCGCTGGGCGTCGGCCTCGGTGGTGGCCGCGATCAGCACCGGCAGGGCGCCCGAGCGAGCCTCGGCGTACACGCCCTCGGCGCCCTCGCCCAGGCGCGCATCGAGTTCGGCGATCACGCCCGAGTAGCTGGTTGGGTAACGGTCCGTGTTGGCCGCCGCCGCGTTGACCGAGAGGGCCAGGTGTGCCTTGCCCTTCACGACCTTGCCGCCGTGGGTCTTGACCACAGCCGTCAAGCCGCCGACGACGTTGGACGCCGCGGGCGTGAGCACCGCAGTGGTGATCCCGGCTGCCGCCGCTTGCTCGCACGCCTGCGTCTGCGGGTCGAAGCCGAACCGCAACTCGGCCCCTTCGAGGAAGGGTCGCGTGGAGTCCGTGCGCTCGCTGGCGGGCAGCAGGTTGCTCTGGGGGGCGACCATGCCTGCCGTGAGCACACCGTCGTGCTCGACCAGGTTGGTGCCCTCGGGCAGCGTCAGGCCGACGCCCACGTCGCGGATGCGGCCGCCCTCGATGACGACGATGCCGTTCTCGAGGACGTTGCCGTCGCCGACGACGACCGTGGTCGCCTTGATCGCGAAGACCGGCGCAGCAGCACCGTTCACGACAACGCCGTTCGTTGTCGCGACGGATTCGGGGGCGTCGGGCAGCCCGGGGGCCAGCGCGAGGGCGAGGCCGATCAGGGTTGCATGCATGGCTTTCGGGGGTGGTACGGGAGGCGGTGCGATTGCCCCGCTCGGTCGGTGGATTCGCCCCCACGGCGCCCCATTGGAGGGAGCGCGACGGGGACGTGGACGGGACGCGAAAGAGACGGCCGGGCTACTCTCGCTCGACGACGACTTCGCCACCGAGCACGACGAACTGCACGCGCGACGAAGAGGCGAGGGGATCGCCGGTGAGCACGACCAGGTCGGCGTTCTTGCCGACCTCGACGGTGCCCGCCCGATCGGCCAGGTCGAAGGCTCGCGCCGGGCGAGTGGTGATCGCCGCCAGGGCGGCCTCGCGGTCGAGGCCGTGCCCCACCGCCATCGCCGCCAGGAGCGGCAGGTCGCGGACCTCGCTGTCGCCAGCGGTCCCGATCATCACGTCGACACCCGCGGACTGCAGTTGTCCGGCGAGTTGGAGTTCCTTGGCACCGAAGCGCCCGCCGAGTCCACGGCGCTCGGGCACCACCAGGACGGTGACGCCGGCATCGTCCAGCTCCTCGGCGATGAGGTGGCCGTCGGACGCCCCGGCCAGGATCCAGCGGGTGCGGGGCTGCTTGGCCATGAGCTCGAGCAAGAGGCGCATCTCCGCCACGCGGTGGGCCTCGATCACGATCGGCAGCTCACCGCTGGCCACGCGCGCCAGGACCTGGGAGTCGGCGTCGAAGCGCGGAGCCCGCGGGCGGGAGTCCTCCTTGTAGCGCTTCTCCTTGAACTCCTTGCCCTTCTCGCGGGCCTCGTCCATCTCCTTCTTGCGGTCCTTCTTGGCCTTCTTGAAGTCGTCCTCGAGCTCCTTCTCGGCCTTGGCGATGGCTTCCTCCCACTCGGCCAGGTCGCTCTCGTAGTCGATCTGCGAGCGGCGATAGCGGTCACCCTTCTCGATCGACTGGACGATCTTCTCCACCGAGTCGAGGCGCTCGAAGACGTCGCCGCCCTCGACCTGGGCCGCGACGCAGGCGTCAGACAGCAGGATCGAATCCAAGGACGCGTTGCGATCGTTGCGAACCATCGCGCCCAAGCCGCCGATGCGCGAGCCGGCCCCCGCTTGGATGCGCGCAACCGTCACGCCCGCGGCCAGGGCCGCTTCGCGCCAGGCCTTCTCGGCGTAGGGGTCGAAGCCGTCCACCGTGCGCGTGGCCGGCCCGGCGCCGCGATCGCTGAGGCTGGCGCCGTCGATGCCCAGGGTCGACCAAGGATCGATGAAGCCCGCGCAAACGACCGCGCCTTCGATCACGCGAGCGCCCTCGGGCACTTCGAGACCGACGCCGACGGCGGCGATGCGGCCACCCTCGATCAGCACGTCGACCCCTTCGAGCTCCTTGCCAGGCCGGACGATGACGCGTCCGGCGTGGATCAGAACGGCGGGAGCCGATTCGACCGCGTCACCATCGGCCCTTTCGCCCTCGGAGGTGTCGTCGCCCTCGAAAGTGCCGTCGACGGAGGTCCCGGCGACTGCCGTCGGCACGGCGAGCGGGTGGACGGGAGGAGTGACCGGTGCGGCCAGGGCCGTGGGGGCGGCGAGGAGGCCGATCACCAGCGGCAGGCAGGTGCGGAGTTCACGCATGGCAGAAGGGACGCAGCGGCGCAGGGTGCGGCACGGCGGATAGGGGGACGGTGCGTGGGCCTTACGGACCTCACCGCGGGCCATTCCGGACCTAGGGACGGTTCGAGGCAAACGTATGGAAGGTTTTTTGGCCCGAGACCGCAATCCGGGGCTCTGTCTACCCAAGGGCCGCTCGTCGCGGGCGTCAGCCATTGGGACAGGTCCCGGGGATGCATAACAGGACCGCCGCATCCACTGATACCGCGGGCGGGGTCGGGCAGAGGCTTTCGGCCCAGTCGGGCCGGTAACTGCCACTTACATGGCTATTACATCCGGGTTCGTTCGGTTCGCCGCCGCGGTGGGCTCTGCCACGGGTCGTGTGTCCCAAGACCTGCTTCCTACACCCGATGCTCTTCGAGCCGCGCTACTGGCGTGACCGGCTGGAGGACATGTCGCAGGTACCGCGGCAACTCCTCGTTCTGCCGCGCCAGGAACTGGCCCTACCCGGCGGAGAAGCCTCGGAGCTGTGGCTCCGCGCCCATGACAGGGTCCGACTGCGGGCCCTGTTTGCGCGTTCGGTCGTCCTGTTCCCGCGTCCCGTGGTGCGCCTCAGCCTGACCTCGAGCAGCCTCCAGGCCCCGCGGCTCGACTGGGACAGCATCGCCGACGGACAGGTGCAGTTGGTCGTGGAGAACGTCCCCGGCCGGCGGCTCGAGGATCGGGTGCTGGACCTCCTGCGCACGATCCAGGCAGCCCGGGAGCAGGCCCAGCTCGACGACGGCCGCCTGACCCTGCGGACCGGCGAGCGTGACGCCGCGCGGGACGAGGTGATGATCGTCGACCGCCTGCTGTCCGACGGTCGGATCTGAGGTCGCGCCTTCGGGGGCGGACCGAAGGGCACCGCCGGTGAGCGAGTTGGCCCCACTGGCCGCGGATGGCGGTGACCACCGGGGGCTAGACTGCCCGTCCGATGTCCGCCCCGCGCCCCGACCCGCTCGAGCGAGCCCTGCCCGAGATCGCCGCCCGCGTCGCGCGCCGACTTCTGGCCGGCGGCGGTGACGGCCAGCGACTGGGCGGGATCCACGTCACCGGGGGCGCCGTCCCGCGCCCCGGCAGTCGCGGCGCAGCCACTCCGGGCCCAGCCGGTGCGGGCCCCGGCTCCGATCCGGGCCCCGCGGCTGGCCGGTCCCGCGCCGTGGTCACGGTCGAGTGCCTGGCGGGCGTGGCCGACGGTGGGCGCTTCGCCGTACCGATCGATGCGCTGGTGACCGCCCTCGCCCGCGACGAAGCCCGACGTCGCTCGATCGAGCTGACCTCGACCGGCGGTGGCGGCGCACTGCGGGTCGCGCTCGGCTCCGACCACGGCGGCTTCGAGCTGAAGGGCCTACTCGCCGCGCAGCTGACCGAACAGGGCCACCGCGTGCACGACCTGGGCACCCACGACGAACAGCCGGTGGACTACCCCGACTTCGCCGTCGCGGTGGCGCGCGAGGTCGCCGAGGGGCGCGCGGACGTCGGCCTGTGCGTCGACGGCGCCGGGATCGGCTCGGCCATGGCCGCGAACAAGGTGCCCGGCGTGCGCGCGGCCAACTGCAACTCGGTCGCCCTGGCCCGCAACGCGCGGGAGCACAACTACGCCAACGTGCTGACCCTGGGCGGTCGCATGGTCGAGACAGCGGCAGCGCTCGAGATCGTGCGCGCCTTCCTCGGCACGCCCTTCGGGGCCCAGCGCCACGGGCTGCGCGTGGCCAAGATCGACGCCCTCGACGGCTCGGCGCCCCGGCGCGCGCCGATCAGCTCCCACTGACAGCCCAGCCTTCGACCATGACGCCCCCCGCGCGAACCCAGCCCACCCCCGAAGAACTCGAGCGATTGCTGCTCGAAGTCGGTCGTCAGATTCTCGATCGCGGCGTCGGCGCGGCGGCGCCGTGGGGTTGCACGACCCTCTCGGTGCAGCTCTGCCCGGACAACCTGCAGCACGTCATCGACGCCGGCGCGTGCCGCGTGGGAGCGACGCCCGCGGGCCTGGGTGACGTCGGGAGCCTGGGCCGGTACATCGATCACACCCTGCTCAAGGCCGACGCGACCCTGGCCGAGATCGACGCGTTGTGCGCGGAGGCCCGCGCGCACCACTTCGCGTCGGTCTGCGTCAACGGCATCCACGTGCGACGTTGCGCGGAGCTCTTGGCCGGCAGCGGCGTGGCGGTCTGCACCGTGGTCGGTTTCCCCCTGGGCTCGACCGTGCCCGAGGTGAAGGCCTTCGAGGCGCGGCGCGCGATCGAGGACGGCGCCTGCGAGGTCGACATGGTGCTGTGCGTCGGCGCACTGAAGTCCGGCGACGACGCCTACGTGCAAGCGGACATCGCGGCCGTGGCCGAGGTCTGTCACGAGTTGGGCGCCAAGCTCAAGGTGATCCTCGAGACGTGCCTGTTGACCGACGACGAGAAGCGGCGCGCCTGCCAGGCCGCGAAGGCTGCGCGGGCGGACTTCGTCAAGACCTCGACGGGCTTCTCCACCGGCGGAGCGACGGTCGAGGACGTCGCGCTGATGCGCGCAACCGTCGGACCGGTGATGGGCGTCAAGGCCTCCGGCGGCGTGCGCGACACCGAGAGCGCCGAGAAGATGATCGCCGCGGGCGCGACGCGCCTGGGGGCCTCGGCCTCGGTCGCGATTGTGCGCGGCGGTGAGTCGAGCGGCGGCGGCTACTGAGCACCGCCGATCACCGCAGCGCGTCGATGGCTGCGCCGCACCGACGGATCAGCCGCGCGTCGGCGACTCAGAAGCGCAGGCGCACGGACACGCCGAGGATCCAAGCAGGATCGACGCTGGTCTTCGAGACCTGCTCCGAATCGGAGTGGAACGACACCTCGCGCCACAGGGTCGTGCCGAAGTAGAGCTGGGCGCTGCTGGACTGCAACGGCCCCCACTCCTCGAGCCCCGGGTGCCAGTCGAGGCCGGCGACCAGGCGCAGCTCCTCGTCGGTGAAGGAGCCGCCGGGCAGCGGGCCCTTGCCGTCGAGCCGGTACTCGCGGTTGCGGTAGGCCAGGTTGCTGAAGATCGAGCTGCCCTGGTCGAGCTCGCGCTCGAGGCGCAGGCTCGGACCGAGGGTCTCGAGCTTGGTGCGGTCGTCGATGCGCCAGTCCACGCCGAGCACCGGGATCAACAGGTCGTCGTCCTCGAGCCCCGTGCGCGCCATCAGGCCGACCACCGTGGCGAAGTCGTCGTCGACCCGGTAGCGGGTCTGGGCGAAGCCGCCGAACATCAGCGACTCCTCGAGGGCCGCGTCCTGTTCCGCCGCCGCGGACACACCCAGCCCCGCAGTCCACGACCAGCGCCGGTCCTGGGGACCGCGCCAGCCGGCACCCACGCGCGACCAGAGCACGTCCTCGACCGGCACGAACGAGGCCGGCACCAGGCCGCCTGCGTCGCCGAACTCGTAGGTCGCCGACTCGAAGTCGAACTCGAGGGACAGCTCCCGCTGGCGCTCGCCGGGCCGGCGCGCGATGAAGTCGAGGCCCGCGCGGCGCACGTCGACCGTGCCTACCTCGGCCAGGTCCACGCGGCCGAGCTGCTCGATGAACGGGCGCGCCGAGAGCCGCCACTCACCCAGGGTGTCGGGCGGCGGGGGCGGCGGGTCCTCGGGGCGGGGCTCTTCGACGCGGGGCTCGACCACCTGCAGGTCGGTCCCGTCGCCGACCAGGGATTCGTAGGCCTTGTCCAGGGTCCCCGGCGTGCGCGGATCGGAGGGCAGGGTCGGCGAGCTGGCCGAGGACTGCGCGAAGGCCGCACCTGGCGCCATGAGCACGAGACACGGGACGAGGGCGCTGAGCCGGAGCGGAGTCGTGCGGGGTCGGACCATCGAGGGTCGCCGGTGGCGGGTCGGCAGGCTACCCGTGTCCGGTGACGCCAGGCAACCGCACAGCCGTGTCACGGCCCGATCTGCATGGGGAGTTGCCACCGCTCAGCCCGCGACCCGCGCCAGGCGGGGCAGGGCGTTCGAGAGCAGGCGGGCGAAGAGTCCGGCGGTGCGCCGGCCGACCTCGACGACTTCGGCGTGGTTCAGGGCCGCGTCGGTGATGCCGGCGGCGTGGTTGGTGATGCAGGAGATGCCGCACACCTGCATTCCAGCGGCGCTGGCCGCCAAGGCTTCGAGGGCCGTGCTCATCCCGACCGCGTCGGCGCCGAAGCCGGCCAGGGCGCGCACCTCGGCCGGGGTCTCGTAGCTCGGCCCTGGCAGGGCGGCGTAGACCCCCCGCCGCAGGGGCACGCCCAACTCGGCGGCGACCACGTCCAACTCGGTGCCGAGCTCCTGGCTCCAGGGCGAGCCGACGCCGGCCTCGGTCCTTTCCAGGGGCGTGGTTCCCTGCAGGTTCAGGTGGTCCTCGATCCGCATCAGGGTGCCCGGCTCCCACTCGGGACGCAGGCCCCCGGCGGCGTTGGTCAGCACCAGTGCTCGGCAGCCCAACTGGGCGATGGCGCGCACGGCCACCGTCACGTCGTGGGGGCTCCAGCCCTCGTACAGGTGCACCCGCCCCGACTGGCACAGAACGGTCACCCCGCCCAGTCGGCCCACGGTGAAGCACCCGGCGTGGCCCGGGACGGCGCTCGTCGGCAGGCCCTCTAGTTCGCCGTAGTCGATCCGCTGGGCGGCCTCGAGTTGCTCGGCAAAGGCGCCCAGGCCGGAGCCCAGGACCAGGGCCACGTCAGGCATCGCCACGCCGCGGGCCCGCAGGCCGTCAGCCACCGCCCGGGCGCGCTCGAGGGTCTTGGTGATCGTCACGGGCACAGCCTATCCGCGCGGAGCGGCCCCCCGCAGCGGCCACTGGGCACCGGAGTGCCATCGCAGATGCAACTTTCTTGTGCCCTCGAAGCTCGAGGCTAGGGTCGAGCGCCTAGCCGGGCTCCGGAACGGAGGTCAGGGAGAGACCTGAGGGAGGAACCCGGGAGGAAGAGGAGAGGACCGGAGGAGACTCTGAGCACCCCGGCGACGCGCGCCCCGCGCCGTCGGGGGCGCTCGCTCCGGGACGGGGCGAGGGGCTGGTCCCGTCGGCCCCGTGAGTTCCCCGGGCCCTGCCGACCCGGGCCCTGCCGACCCGGGCCCTGCCGACCCGGGCCCTGCCGACCCGGGCCCTGCCGCATCCGGCCCGCTGCAGCGCTCGCTCGGCCGAGCCGCTGCGACTGGCCGCCGGTCAGCTCAGGAACATCCCCGCCACCGTGGCGGTGGTCCACGAGGCGATGGCCCCGCCGAGCATGGCCTTGAATGCCAACTGGGCCAGGTCTCGGCGACGCTCGGGCACCAGGGCCCCGATGCCGCCGATCTGGATTCCGATCGACGCGAAGTTGGCGAAGCCGCACAGGGCGTAGGCGGCCATGGTCGCGCTGCGCGGGCTCAGCACGGCCGCGGCGCCGGACCCGGGCTCCATGCCCTCGAGCACCGAGAAGGCGACGAACTCGTTCACGGCGATCTTGGTGCCGAGCAGCGAGCCGACGAGCTGGCAGTCCGCCCAACCCTCGATGCCCATCATCCAGGCCACCGGGGCGAAGACCCAGCCGAAGATGCCGGACAGGGACAGCTCGGTGGTGATGACGCTGTTGCCGCTGATCTCGGCCAGGAGCCCGTCGGCCAGGGCCACCAGCCCCATGAACCCGATCAGCATCGCGATCACGTTCAGCCACAGCTTGAGCCCGTCGGCGGTCCCGTTGGCGGCGGCCTCGATCACGTTGGAGGCGCTGCGTTCGATGCGCAGCTCCACGCTGCCGCTGGTCACCGGCGTCTCGGTCTCCGGCACGATGATCTTGGCGATCATGAAGGCCGCCGGCGCCGACAGCACCGAGGCCGTCAGCAGGTGTGGTCCGAGCTCGGGGCCGAGGATGCCCATGTAGACCGCCAGCACGCTGCCGGCGATGGTCGCGAAGCCCCCGGTCATCAGGGCGTTCAGCTCCGATTGGGTCATGGTGGCGATGTAGGGCCGCACCACCAACGGGGCCTCGGTCTGGCCCACGAAGACGTTGGCGGCCACCGCCATGGACTCGGCGCCGGAGACTCCCATGACCAGGGACATGACCTTGGCCAGGAGCCAGATCAGCACCTGCATCACGCCCAGGTGGTAGAGCACCGCCATCAGGGCCGAGAAGAACAGGATCGCGGCCAGGCCCGTCCCGGCGAAGGCGAAGACGAAACCCGCCTTGGGCCCGAAGACCTCACCCATGGCCTGGGGGTCGGCCAACACCCCGAAGACGAGCTTCGCGCCCGGCTCGGCCTTGGAGATCAGCCAGGAGAACTTGTCCGCCAGGCCCTCGAAGAACCGGTGGCCGCCGGAGGTCCCCAACAGCAGAGCCGCCAGCACGACCTGGAAGGCCAACCCACCCAGCACCGCCCGCCAGGGGAAGCGTCGGCGCGCCGACGACAGGGCCCAGGCCACGAGGCAGAAGAACACCAGGCCGATCAGGCCGCGCAGAATCAGCATCGGCGAGGATCAGCCCGGCGAGTGGCAGACGGCTTCGACGTTGTTGCCGTCGGGGTCGAACACGAAGGCGCCCCAGTAATTCGGGTGGTAGTGCGGCCGCAGGCCGGGCGCGCCGTTGTCCGCGCCGCCGGCGGCCAGGGCCGCCGCGTGGAAGGCGTCGACCGTGGCGCGATCGCCGGCGGTGAAGGCCACGTGGGCGCCGCTCGTCACCGGGTCGCGGCGGCCGATCCAGAAGTAGGGCTTGCCGCCCTGGCCGAAGCCCACGGCGAAGTCCGCCACCTCCATCTGGACCGTCATGCCCAGGGGGGCCAAGGCCTTCTCGTAGAAGGCGCGCGAGTGGGCGAGGTCGGAGACGTTGACGCTGAAGTGGTCGAGCATGGCGCGGCTGCGGGGTGTGCGAGGCTCGCGCCAGGTTGCCCGCGCTCGCCCCTGCGCGCCACCAGGTAGCGCCCAGAGGCGTGGCCTGCCCGGCCAGCCGACGCCGGGCGCCAGGCTTCGGAACCGGTTCCTGCATCTCGGCCAACGGCGGTTCCTGGTTGACCCACCAGCCCGCGGGCGGCGCGGGACGCCGAGCCAGCGGAGCCCGGGGCAGCGACGCGCCGTCAGCAGGTGAAACGCGGCCGCAGGCCGCCGATCGAACACTGCTGGGCGCGGCGCCGGGTCAACGGCGGAGTCTGGTGTCCTGGATCAGAAACTCGGCGTCACTGCCCGGAGGTCCGATCGATGCTGGCTAGGCGCGCCGACGACGCGTATCCGCTGCGATACTCGGAGGAGGCGCTGGTGACGCCAGCGGCGATCGGAGCCCGGGAAGTGACGCCGAATTTCCGATCCAGGACACTAGGGCAAGAGCTCGAGCGCCTCCGCCTCACTGGCGGCGCGCGGGACGAAGCTGACCGCGTCCAGGACCACGTAGGCGTGCGCAACCGTCAGGCCGGCAAGCGCCGGGGCGCTTGCGGCGCCAACCACTACCTGGGCCGAGCCCTGACCGTTGGCGTCGAGGAGTCCGAGCCCCCCCACCACCGGCGGGGCGTTGGGATTGGCCAGCAGGAAGAGCAGGTAGGGATCCGCGTTGAGGGGCAGGGTCGTGCCAGCCACCGCCAGGCCGGGGCTGCTGCCCGCGAAGCTGCCCAGGACCAGGTGCACGTTGCCAGCCTCGGGGAACCCGGCTTGCAGGTCGAGCGCCTGAGTGCCACCGGCGCCCAGGGAGACCGCCCCCACGTCGACGCCGAGTCGACCGACGTCGTAGACCCAAGCCTCGCCGGCGTCCTGGAACAGGGCGTCGTCGAAGGGTGCTCCGACGATCGCCCGCTCGCCATCGAGGTCGAGGGCGTCACCGAAGTAGGTGCCGTAGACGCCCTGCCCGGGAACATAGGGCACGGGTGTGCCGCGCGGGTCGAGTTCGGTCCGCACCAGAGTCCAGGCGCCGTTCAGGCGCTCGTAGACGTGCAAGCGCGGGGTGCCCGCGACGCCCAGCCCGGACTGGGGTTGGCCGACGAGCATTCGATCCCCTGAGAGGGCGACCGAATCGCCGTAGAGGGACTGCATGTTGGCGGGACCATCGGAGAGCTCATCGAGCTCGAACCACTGCCCGCCGATGCGCTCGAACACGGTGACTTGGCCCTGAACACCACCGGGCTGCTCGACGAAGGGCGAGCCGCTCACCAGCGTGTCGCCGTCGACGTCGAAGCTGCGTCCCAAGTAGTTGAACGGCGTCGTCGCGTTGGTCCGGATCTTCTGGGCGAGGTGCCATCCCAGCGCGTCGCGTTCGAAGACTTGGATCTCACCCTCGGACGTCGCCTGGTAGGGCATCGGCAAGTAGAGCGTGTCGCCACGCACTTCGGCCGACGACTGAAGCAGCGAGAGGCCTTGGGGTTGGTCCAAGTTGACCTCGCCGACCAGCGGCCAAGTGCCGTTCGCCTGACGCTCGTACACCAGGAAGGGGTCCTGGGGCTGGTCGGTGTTCACCACCACCAGGTCACCGTCGACGGCGATGCCGCGACCGAACTGCTTGCCGGCCGAACCGGCCGGCGGCGTCAGCTCGGCCACAACGTTCCAAGCCCCGGCTTGACGCTCGAAGACCACCGCTCCGCCGGAGTTGAAGCCGGAAGCCGTGTCCATGTAGCGACAACCGACGACGGCCACATCGCCGCGCAGATCGGCGTGGGTTCCGAACTCCTGGTAGGACTCGACCCCCGGGGCGTCGAGCCGTTGCTCCAACTCCCAGCCCTGGCCGTTCCAGTGGTAGATCCAAGCGGCGCCCGAGAAGGACGTCCCCAGGTTGGTGACAGGTGCCGCGATCAGGGCGCGATCGCCGTCGACCACGACGGTGGCGCCGAACATGGCGCCTTGGAAGCCTCCCAGAACTCCCGTCTCGAGGTTGGGCGGAGCGAGTGACTGTTGCGACAGTGCGGGCGAGGCGAGCAGGACGCAGGCGGTCAGGCTGTGCAAGTGCATGATTCTCCGACCCGCCCAGGGGGTCAGCCATGGCGCCGCGCCTCGGTCAGGGGCAGAAGTCGCATGGACCTGGACATCGTCGACGGGCGATCTTGACACCGCGTCCAGCGCGGCGCTCCGCAAGTCCGGTTCGATTCGTGAAAGGCCCGGCCCGGAGTCAGGGCAGGGGCTTCAGGGCGTCGATGGCGAGGTCGAGTTGGCGCAGGGCGCGCTGCTCGAGGACGGTCAGCGTGCCCCCGAGCAAATTGACCTCCTCCAGCGGGTCGACCCACAGGTCGTAGAACTGCTTCGGCGCGCTCGTGTCGCGGATGACCTTGTAGCGCTCGCTGCGCGCCGTCTGCTTCACGTTCACGTAGGGACCGAGGCCGTTGGGCGTGAAGCGCTCGGCGTACAGCACCTCGCGCAGGGGCGGCTGGCTGGGATCTTGCAGGTAGGGCACGAGCGAGATCGAGTCGAAGTCCGCCGGCACCTCCGGCGTGCCCGCCAGGTCGACGCCCGCCAGCTCGAGCAGGGTCGCGACCAGGTCGGTGGTCTGGACCGGCGCGTGGCAGACGGAGAAGTTCGTCGCGACACCGGGGCCGGAGATGATCAGCGGCACTCGAATGCCGCCCTGGTACAGGGTCGTCTTGGCCTTGGTCTGCTTGAAGGGCGGCAGCACCACCGGACCCGGGCTGCCGTTGTCGGCCACGATGACGACCACGGTGCGATCGAGCAGCTCCCCCATCGACGCGAGCACTCGGCCGAGCTCCGTGTCCAGGGCCTCGAGCGCGGCGCGGTAGTAGGGGTTCGGGTCCAGCTCCGGCGGCCCCGCCGTGGACAGGTCGACCGTGTGCAGCTCCGGCGGCGGCGCGTGCCAGGGGTCGTGGGGCGCGTGGAAGTTGACGTGCGCGTACCAGGGCTCCGGCGTGGTCTGCATCCACTCCAGGGCCAGGTCCGCCGTGCGCGTGGTCGCGTACTGCCCCTCGAGGTACTGCTCGACGCCGTTGGTGATCTCGATCAACGTGTAGTAGTCGACCGGCAGGGAACCCGGCGGGTGCTCGGCGAAGAGGTTGCCCTTGGTGCCGGCGAAGTGACCGAAGCCGGCGCTGTTGGGCGCCAGCAACCCGTCGACCTCGGGCGTCATGCCCAGGTGCCACTTGCCGAAGCAGGCGTGCTGGTAGAGGCCGCCGGTGCCCGCGTCGAGCAGCTCCGGCAGGGTCGCCTCCTCCAGGGGCAGGGGCGCGCTGCCGTTCTGCACCAGGCCACCGACGCCCGTGCGGAAGCCGAAGCGGCCGGTCATCAGGTGCGCGCGCGTGGGCGAACAGATCGGCGCCGACCACACGCCGTCGAAGAGCACCCCCTTCGACCAGAGCGCGTCGAGCGTGGGCGTGTTGGCGGGCGCGGAGCCGAGCCCGTAGGCCGCCAACTGGTCCACGCCGACGTCGTCCATGACGACCACCAACAGGTTGGGGGGCAGCTCGTCGCCCGCACGCGCCATGGGCAGCGGCGCGAGGAGTGCGAGCACGAGGAGGAGGGGGGGCATTTGCGACAAGGGGCCTCCGATCGCGTTGTTCGAGTTGTGCCCCGAAGATAGCCCGCAGGTCGGACTTCCCGATAGGGCCCGGATCTATCGCTCCAGGGCGTGCGCCTCGAGAGCCTCCAAGGGGCAGATCGCCAGGGCCGCCTCGTGGGTCGCGGCCAGGACCACCTGGGGCGCGACGCCCGCCTCGTAGGCCTCCAGCCAGCGCCCCGCGCACAGGCACCACTGGTCCCCGGGCTTCAGCCCCGGAAAGCCGTACTCCGGCATGGGCGTGGACAGGTCGTTGCCGCGGGCGGCGCTGAAGGCGAGGAACTGCGCCGTGAGGCGCACGCAGACCGTGTGGCTGCCGTGGTCGTCCGCCGACGTGTTGCAGCAGCCATCGCGGAAGAAGCCTGTCTGCGGGTTGAAGGAGCAGCTCTCCAGCGGGCTTCCGAGGACGTTGCGCGCGCGCTTGGTGGTCGGGTCGTCGATGCGTTGGATCATGGTGGGCGGCTTCCTCAGGCCAGGCGGTCGCGGAGCAGGGGCACGCGCGCATGGGGCGCGGACCGCACTTGCAGGGCCCGTCGCAACAGGGCGCTCGCGGCGTCGAGGGCAGCGCCGCCCCGGTGGTGAATCTCGACCAGGGGCTGGCCCGCTTCGACGCGGTCGCCGTCGACAGCTTGCAGCACGAAGCCCACGGCCGGATCGATACGGTCGCCGAGGCGCTCGCGTCCGCCGCCGAGGGCGGCCAGGGCGCGGCCGATGTCGCGCAGGTCGCCGAAGCCCAGCCAGCCCGCGGACTCGGCCTCGAGCACGGCCAGCTCGGGCGCGCGCGGCAGGCTCCCGCCCGAATCGAGGCTGGCGGGGTCGCCACCCTGCTCGGCCACCACGGCGCGAAAAGACTCGAGGGCGCGGCCGTCGTCGAGGGCGGCCAGCACCGACGCCGCTCCAGCGTCGGCGTCCGCGGACAGCCCGCCCAGGGTCAACATCTCGCCGCCCAGGGCCGCGACCAGTTGGCGCAGGTCGTCGGGCCCGCCACCGCGCAGGCAGTCGAGGCTCTCCGCGATCTCGAGGCTGTGCCCCACCGCGCGCCCCAGGGGGCGACCCATGTAGGTCTGCAGCGCCACCGCCCGCAGGCCGCAGGCGCCGGCCAGGTCGACCATCGTGCGCGCCAGCTCGGAGCCGCGCTCCGCGTCGCTGATGAAGGCGCCGCTGCCGAATTTCACGTCGAGCACCAGGCCTTCGATGCCCTCGGCCAGCTTCTTCGAGAGGATCGACGAGGAGATCAGCGGGATCGACTCGACCGTGCCGGTCACGTCGCGCAGGGCGTAGAGCTGCTTGTCGGCGGGGACGATGTCGGCGGTCTGGCCGGCGAAGACCACGCCGCAGCGCTCGAGCTGGTCGCGAAAGCGCTCGGGCGCCACGTCGGTGGACAAGCCCGGAATCGACTCGAGCTTGTCGAGCGTCCCGCCGGTGTGGCCCAGGCCGCGCCCGGAGATCATCGGCACCGCCGCGCCGCAGGCCGCCACCGCCGGCGCCAGGGGGATCGAGGCCTTGTCGCCGATGCCGCCGGTGGAGTGCTTGTCGACCCGCGGCCGCGAGAGGCCGTCGAGCTGCAGGGTGGTGCCCGAGGCGAGCATGGCCCGCGTCCACAGGGCCAACTCGTCGCGCTCCATCCCGCGCAGCAGGATCGCCATCAACAGCGCCGCCGCCTGGTAGTCCGGCACGTCGCCGGCCACGTAGCCCGACAGGAAGGCGTCGACCTGCTCGGGCGAGAGGGTCCCCCCGTCGCGCTTGGTGGTGATGGCGTCGAGAACGAGCGACATGGAGCGGCAGGTTACCCCGCCGGATCGCGCGGGTGGATGATCCTCGCGTCGCGATGGACGGCACCAAACCCCCCGAGACCTGCAACCGGGCGCTGCCTGAGCACAGCGGCGCGCCTCGAAGTCGAAGGGCGCGCTCCGCTTCGAGTCCCGGCGCTCTCGCGAGAACTGCCGGCGCGGTCCAGGTCGCGCGTTTCGTCATCGACACCCCAGGGGTGCGCGGCTCCTGCTCGATCTGGCAAGTCCCGCGATCCCCCCGGGGAGGCCCCGCCAGCGATGGGGCTGTTCATGGCGGTGGACCTGTCGATCCGTAGATTCGACCCGCGATCCGGATTCTGGACCGCATTGCGCCAGATGCCCCGAACAGATCGTGGAGGGTGTCGCCCAACGGCCGGCTGGCCCTCCGCGCTGGTCCGGCACGTAAATTGCCTTGGGCGCTTGTACTGCCATCCTGCCCTTACCCGCTCCCTCGGAGACTCGACTGCCATGGCACTTCTTCTGACGTCCGCTGCCGCTTCAGCCCTCCTTCTCGCGCTGCCCGCAACCGACCCGGCCCAGACCTGGACGCAGGTCGGTGGCGATGGGGTCTACACGTTCGCGACCTCACCCAACTACGCGAACGACGGACTGGCCTGGATCGCATCGGGGTCGGTCAGCTACCAGGGCGACGGCGACATCTACCTGGTGACCGACCACGGCGAAGCGGTGCAGTTCTGGAGCTCGCTGCCGGGTGGGCCGCTCGAGGTCCAGGCCCTCGCCATCTCCCCGACGTTCGCGGTGGACTCGACGTTGATGGCCACGAGTCAAGAGAACCTGGTTCCAAACAGCAAGCTCTGGAAGAGCACGGATGCAGGGCTTTCTTGGACGGAGATGCCCCAGCCCGATCCCGTGACCTGGACGAAATTCTTCAACACGGTGGCTCTCTCACCCAACTTCGCCACGGATCAGATCATCCTGGCCACGGACGGAGGAATCGCGGGCCGTGGCCATCGGTCCTCCGATGGAGGACAAAGCTGGTCGTTCCTCCAGCCCTTTTCCTGGCAGCTCATGGAGCTCAAGTTTGCAGAGGACTTCGCAACCTCGGGCTTCGCCTACGGCTACAAGTTGGCGGGCAGCCCGAGGTTCTTTCGAAGCAGCGACTTCGGAGTGAGTTGGGACGAGTGCTCTCATCCTTTGAGCGATCCTGGGGTGTGCCCCTACCTCGATCGCGTCTTCGGTATTGCGGTCGCGCCGGTTGGTCCCCAAGGGCAACGGGCGATCTATTACCACGGCCAGGCCTCGGTCTTCGATCCGTCGAACTTCCTACGCAGCACCGACAACGGAGACAACTGGGAGTACGCCGGCGGGGGGCTCGAGGGCCTGCAGGTCTTCGACCTCGATGTCGCTGACGATGGCCGAATCTACGCCGCAACGGACGGCGGCGTCTACTTCAGCGACGATCAAGGCACGTCGTTCTCGCCATTCATCGCGGCTGGCCTGCCGAATCCCGTCACGAAGATCGAACTGGCCGGAGGACTTGGTGGGGATCTCTACGTTCTCGCGGGCGGCGTCCCCGACGTCACCTACTTCCCGATCCCGGTCCCGTCCGGTGCGTTGGAGCCGGGGAACCTGTACCGGTTGCGGCTCTCCGGCACCGGCGTCGCCGACCTCGGCTTCGGGCTCGCGGGAGCAGCCGGCGCCCCCTCGCTCGAGGTCGAGACGACTTTCGGAGTGCATCCGAACTTCTCACTCCAGGTGACGAACGCGGCCTCGAACGCATTGGCCGCAAACGTCTTCGGTTTCTCCACCGTCCAGGTGCCGCTCCTTGGCGGAACTCTGGTGCCCGGCGCGGACTTCATCATCAACAGCGTCACTGGTGCCAATGGGTCGGTGCTGCTCGACCTGGCCTGGCCGACGAACTTCCCCGTCGGTTCCGAGGTCTTCACTCAGACGTGGATCCTGGATCCGACGGCCACGCAGGGCTTCTCGGCTTCCAACGGACTCAAGTTGACGAAGCTCTAGTGGGGTGAGTCAAAGATTCGACTCACCCCACTAGCCCGACGCGGTAGGAGACGTCCTGGTCGACCGCAGGAGTAGCCCCACTCGACAGGTAGCGGCTGCTCAGCTCGACAGCGCAGCTGCGAACGAGGAGCCGGGCGCTGCCGGCTCGAGACCGAGCAGCTCTTCGACGGTCGCTCCCAGGTCGGCGAAGCTCGCGCGGGTACCCAGCTCGGCGCCGGCGCGCACGCCGGGGCCGCAGGCCAGGAGCGGCACGTACTCGCGGGTGTGGTCGGTGGTCTCGAACTTGGTCGGGTCGTTGCCGTGGTCGGCGGTCATCAGCACGACGTCGCCAGGGCGCAGCTCGCGTTCGAGCTCGATCAGTTGGGCGTCGAAGCGCTCCAGGGCGTCGCGGTAGCCGGCCGAGTCGCGGCGGTGGCCGAAGAGCATGTCGAAGTCGACCAGGTTGACGAACACGAAGCCCGACTCGAGGGTCCGGGCCAGCTCGATCGTGTGGCCCATGCCGTCGTCGTTGCCCTCGGTGTGGATCGAACGCGTCACGCCGCGGCCTGCGAAGATGTCGTCGATCTTGCCCACGCCGACGACCTCGACGCCGGCGGCCACCAGGCGGTCCATGGAGGTCTCGGCGGGCGGCACCAGACTGTAGTCGCGGCGGTTGTAGGTGCGCGTGTAGCCCCCGGGCTCGCCCACGAAGGGCCGCGCGATCACGCGCCCCACGCCGTAGGGGGTCAGGATCTCGCGCGCGACCTCGCACACCGCGTACAGGCGCTCGAGGCCGAAGTGCTGCTCGTGGGCGGCGATCTGGAACACGCTGTCGGCGCTGGTGTAGACGATCGGCTGGCCCGTGGCGATGTGCTCGGCGGCGTAGCGCTCGATCACGGCGGTGCCCGAGGCGGTTGCATTGCAGAGCACGCCGGGGAGCTCCGCGCGCTGCACGAAGGGCTCGATGATCTCGGGTGGGAAGCCGTTCGGGAAGGTCGGGAACTCCTGCTCGAGGGGACAGCCCATCAGCTCCCAATGGCCGGTGGAGGTGTCCTTGCCCGGCGAGACCTCACACAGCCTCCCGAAGGCCCCCGCGGGCGCGGCCGGCGCCGGCAGGCTGTGGACCCCGGGCACCCGCCCCAGGCCGAGCTCGATCAAGCGCGGGATGTGCGGCTGTCCGGCCGCGGCGACCAGGTGGTCGAGCGTGTGCGCGCCTACGTCGCCGAAGCGTGCGGCGTCGGGCAGCTCTCCGACCCCGAGCGAGTCGAGGACGAGGCAGAAGACACGTCGATCAGCCATGGGTCGAGTCCGTGCGCGCGCGCTCCCGAAGACCGGGAGCGGCGCGGCTATTGGTGCGGCGAGTAGCGCTTGTGGCAGGCCACGCAGCTGGCGCTCATCTGCGCGTAGGCGTCGTGCAGCCCGTCCAAGTCACCGGCGCGGGCCGAGTCCGCGGCGGCCCGGGAGGCCGTCAGCAGATCCTGACGCATGCGCTCGAAGGGCGCCGGATCCCGCGCGAAATCCTCGCGCGCGGTGTAGCCGGTCATGCGCGGATCCTCGGCCAGGGTCGCGACCATGTCGGCCGCGGCGGCCAGGTCGCCCAGCCGCTCCACGTTGCGCAGTTCCGACTGCATGCCCAGGTAGGGCGGGTTCAGCTCGATCATCAGCTCGAGCATCGTGAGGTCCCGCGAGGGCAGGGGCTCGAAGGGATCGGCGGCGCCGCCCCCACAGCTCGCGAGCGCCGAGGCCGCTCCCGCGGACAGGAGCACGGCGCGCGCGAAGAGGAACTGCGGGGGCATCGGCATCAGTTCTCGTTCTTGTCGACGACGCTCTTGATGGCGGCCTCCACGGCGCCCTCCATCTCGTCGACCCACTCTTCGCCGAAGTCGCGCTCGAGCAGGTCCCGCTCGCCGAACTCCCAGCGCCCGGAGCGCGGGTCGAAGTCGAACTGGTAGTCGTGCTCGCTGCCGTCGTCCTCGGTGACCATCACCAGCACGATGTTGTTGGGCTCGTCGAGCTCGAGTCGGAATTCGGCCATGGCGGAGGCGGGGGGGACGTCGGCCCGGTGGGCCAGGGGGAATACGGGGAGCCAGGCCCCAGCGTTGGTCTCGCGCAGGTTTCGACGCCTGCGCCCGAGCCGGGGAAGGTACCGCCCCCGCGCAAGAAGCGGCAAGCGAAGTGCAACCTGAGGCTGTCCCATCCGTCCCCCCGAGTGGGCGGGCGGGGGCCCGCGGTGGTTCAAGGACCTGGCGCGTCGCCGCGCGAGCTCCAATAGGATCCGCCAGGTGACGCCCGACCCCCTGCTCGAACTGCTCGACCCCGCCGCCGCTTCGCCCAGCGGCTGTGCCCAGCGCTGCGCCGAGGCCCTGCGCCGCGCCGGGGTCGAGGGTTGCTCCGTCCTGGCCCTGGTCGGTCCGAGCCTGCGCGAGGACCTGGCGCCGGCCTGGACCGCCGTGGCCCTGGCCGAGGGGGCGGCCCGGCTCGGGCGCGACCGGGGCCGCGCGGTGCTCGCGCGGCTGGCGGCCGAGGTCGAGAGCCTGGCGGCGGCGAGCACCGGCGGCGGACCCTCTTGGCTGGCGGTGGCCCTGCGCCTGGCCCATGGACGCGGCTACCTGGATCCCGACGACCTGCGCGCCGCCATCTCGACCCGGCGCACCGAGCTCGAGGTCGCCAGCTTCGCCACGCGGCGCGAGCTGGCCGAGCACCTGCGCCGCCGCGGGCGCGCCCTCCCGCGGCTGTTCCTGCGGCGCTTGGCGGGCGCGAGCGAGCGCCGGCTGTTGCTCGTCGACAGCGCCGTGCTGGCCAGCGAACTGGCCCGCGGCCTCGCGGTCCAGGGTCCAGCCCTCGAGCTGGGCCGTCTGCTGCTCACCTCCGAGGACTTCGCGCGACTGGGCGTCTCGGCCACGGCCCTGCGCCAGCGGCCCACGCCCGAGCCCCTGCGCCGCGCCTACTCCGAGCAGACCGTGTGGGCCCGAGAGCAGCTCGCCAAGTCCTGGGCCCTGGTCCAGGACCTCGGCTGGCGCCGAGCCCCCTTCGCCTCGGCCTGGTTGCGGGGCATCGAAGAACGGCTGCGCGCCCTGGAACAGGCCGACTTCGACCTCGCCGCCGGCCCGGCCCAACCGACCCGCGCGGGCCTCGCCCTGGCCTGGACCCTGGGCGCACTCTGGTGGCTCCCGCCGCGCTCGGTCGCCGCCCATCAACCGATGCGGAACAGCCCCCGGAATGACTCCCGGTAAGCCATGGCGAGCAGCAGCATCAGCACGACCAAGGCGATGCCCATCGGCATTCCGGCCGGGTCGAGCAGGACGTTGTAGAAGGCGATGTTGACCACGATCGGGGCCAGCAGCACGAGGCCCAGGGGCACCCAGATGCCGGTCAGGACCATCAGGCCAGCCGCGATCTCGGTGACCTTGATCAACGGCCACATGTAGTCCGTCCGGGCCAGGGCGGCCCCGAAGGCGCGGCTCGCCTCCGTGCCCTCGGGCAGCGGCAGGAAGCCGAGGAAGTAGTTCGCACCAAAGACGACGAACACGAGGCCCACGAGGACGCGGGCGATCAGGGCGAGTTTCTTCATGGGTCGGTGGCCGGTTGGCGGTGCTCCATCCTCTCGACCGGATGGGTGACGACTCCAGTGCCGCCGGCCGAGAATCTGAGCGGGGTCGCGTATTCTCGGGAGCGCCCATGCCGCCGCGGTCCGACAGCTACGCCGGGAACTTCGAGACCCTGGCCCCCGCCCTGCGCGCCTGGGCGGTGTTGCGCTGCCGCGGTCCCCTGGGCCTGGCGATCGACGCCGACGACCTGTTCCAGGAGGTCGCCCTGGAGGGCTACCGCGCCTTCGAGCGCTTCGACCCCGCGCACGGCGAGTTCCGCCCCTGGCTGTTCGGCGTGGCTTCGAGGGTCGCGGCCAGCGCCCTGCGCCGCTCCGCTCGGCGCAACGCCGTCGCCGGCACCGGGCAACTCGAGAGCTTGGAGCACGAGCCGCCCGCGGAGGTCACCACGATCAGTCGCCGGGTGCGGCGAGACGAGGCCCTGACCGCTTTCATCCGCAAGGTCGTGGAGCTCGACGACATCGACCGGGGCCTGTTGCTCCACCGCGGCCTCGAGGGGCTCGAGCACGCCCAGGTCGGCGAGCTGGTCGGCCTGACGACGGAGGGCGCGAGCAAGCGTTGGCAACGGCTGCGCGATCGATTGCGCGAGTTGCCCCAGGCCCGCGACCTGCTCGGCGAGCGCTGAGCCCGCCGGTCGCTCACCAGTCGAGATCGATCTCGCCCAGGGCCTGGCGCAGTCGATCGATTCGCACGCGCCGAGTGCGGCCCGCGGCGTCGAGCACCACGAGGTCGCCGTCCTGCGCGAACTCCATCCTGGCCGCGGCCGGAGGCGCGAGATCGAAGGCGAGCAGTTCGCGCTGCGCCTCCACGTCGAACAGCCGCGTGCGCCCGGTGATCTCCGACACCGCCAGGAGACTGCCGTCGGCAGCCAGAGCCAGGGCGCCCCCGGTGATCAGCGGCTCGACCTCGACCGAGAACAGGGGTTCGGAGCGCCCCCGCTCCCAGACGCACACGACCCCGACCAGCTTGGGGCCGCCAATCATCAATTGGCGCGAGGCCGCCCGGGGCGGCAGGGCTGCGGGCGCGAGGACGCTGTCGCCGGGGCGCCCCCCCGGGGAGCGCAGGGCCACACCCGGGCGACCCAGGTCCAGGGGCAGCTCCGGATCGTCGCTGAACACGACTTGCTTGGGCCGCACGCCGGCGCGCGAATCGAAGAGCTCGCCCCCGAGCGGGTCGAGCAGGTGCGTGGCCAAGGGGCCGGGGTCGGTGGAGGGCTCGAGGGGCTGCGCCGCGGGCTCTTCGAACACGAGCGGCGTGGTCAACAGGTAGCGCGAGAGCGCGGCGCTGCGACGGTAGACGAGCAGCTCGAGGCCCTCGCTCGCCTCGCGCAGCTTGAACACCTCGAAGCCCCCCACGGGCTCGAAGTAGCTGCGGTGCAGGACCCGTCCGTCCGCGACGCGAATCACCACGAGCGACTCCCCCGCCACGGCGGCGAGGACAGTCCCGCTCGGATCGACCGCGATGACCGGAGGTCCGTTGCCCGTGCCGGTCAGCTGCACCAACGTTCGGCCAGCTCCCGTGGCATCCGCCAGCAGCAGCTCGAAGCCGCGCTCCGACTCGATGATCACGGCCAACTGGGGCGCCCGGTCGGGCCCGGCGAAGGGGAGTGCGGCCAGCACAGGACCGCGACCGAAGTCGAACTCGGGCGGCTCGTACTCGCTGCTCTCCTGGGCAGCGGGGACGTCCACCAGCAGCACCGTCGAGCCACCGCCCGGGGCGGCAAACCAGTCGCCGTCCGGAGAGAAGACGCCGAAGCGGTAGGTCCCATCGTCCCAGCGCGAAGCGGCGAAACACTCGCCACTCGCAGGATCCACCAGGGCCCAGGCGCCGGCGGCCAATACGGCCGCGACGCCTGCGCGGGAACTGAAGCTGGCCCACTCCACGGTGGGGAAGGTGGCGGCGTCGCCGAGGCCCGCCCGACGGGCGGCGCCGCGAAGGTCGAGCGCCTGCGCGGCTCGTCCGCTGCCCTCCACCACCAACTGCCCGTCGACCCTGAACGCCAACAGCTCTGCGCCCGGACCCACGGCGAGCAAGTCCGAAGTGGTTCGTATCCCTTCCAAGCAGTCGGAACGATCCTGGTCACCGTCGACCGAGCTCGCCTCGAGGACCAGACGACCGCTGGTCGGCGCGATCGTCATGGCCACGGCCACCTGACCGCCTGGGTCGACTTGGACGACACCCAGCCCACCCAGTTCGGCTGTGGGGCGCTCGACCAGGTCCATGCTCGCGAGGGCCGCCACGGCATCGCTGCGTAGCGCGTGGAGTTCGGGCAGGTCGAGGTGCTCCAGCGAAGCGCCCGCGGCTGCCAGCTCGACCAGGGCGGGGCCCACCCCAGCCAGGCGCTCCCCCGCCGCGGTGAAGCGACCGATGGCGTCGCCGGCCAAGAGCAGGCGCGCGCGGTCGGCGTCGGCGCGCGCGACCCCCGCCTGGGCCTCGAAGCGCGCGCTGCGTTCGGATCGGGCCACGGCGTCGAGCTTCCAAGCCGCCAGGCCGGCGCCCGCTGCCAGGACGCCGAGCAGGACGAAGATCGCGGTCAGGGCCGGGTTGCGCGCCATCCAGCGGGCGGCGCGGCCCAAGCGGCCGGGCGGTCGCGCCTCGATCGGCTCGCCGCGCAGGAGGCGCCGCAGGTCGCGCGCGAGGGCGCCGGCGTCGCGGTAGCGGCGGTCGATGCGTTTCTCGAGGGCCACGGCGACGACGCCGTCGAGGTCGCGGCCCAGGAGGCCGAGTCCGCCGTGAACCGTCGACGCCGCCAGGCGCCGCAGGGGCGTCGGCTCGTCGCGCTCGATGCCGCGCGCCAGGGCCTCGACGGTCGGGCCGTCGAAGGGCGGCTCCAACGCGATCACCTCGAACAGCAGCACGCCCAGGGCCCAGACGTCACCGCGCGGATCGTCGCCGCCGCGGCCCGCGAGGCGTTCGGGCGCCAGGTAGCGCGGCGTGCCGATCACGTCGCCGGTGACGGTCATGGTCGGCAGGTTGCTGTCGACGGTGCGCGCCAGTCCAAAGTCGATCAGCACCGGCCGATCGGCTGTATCGAGCACCACGTTGGAGGGCTTCACGTCGCGGTGCACCACCCGCGCGCCGTGGGCCGCGGCCAGGGCCTCGGCGATGCGCGCGACCAACTCGACGCGCTGCTCCACCGGGGGCGGCCCCTCCTCGCGCCAACGGACCAGTCGAGCGGCCAGGGTCTCGCCGGGCACGAAGCGCGTGGCGATGAAGGCCGAGCCGTCGATGGTGCCGGCCTCGAGCACGCCGGCGACGCCCGGGTGGTCGAGCCGCGTCAGGGCCTCGAGCTCCCGCGCCAGGAGCGACGGCGGGCGATCGTCGTCACCCAGGGGAGTGCCGGGCAGCAGCTTGAGCGCCACCGAGCGCCCCAGACGCGTGTCGACGGCGCGGTAGACGGCACCCTGGCCGCCGCGACCGAGCAGCTCGACCAGGCGGTAGGGACCGAATCGACGCACCGTGGATCGCCCGGGCTCGGCCGGTCGCGGTTGGCCGAAGTCGGCGAATTCGCGCGCGACCAGGTCGGCGTGGCCGGGGAACTTCGACCGGTAGTGGTCGAGGGACTTCAGGCCGCCGGCGGCGCGGTCCGCGGCGAGGGCCTCGAGCACCCGCAGGGCGACCCGGTCGCGGGTGGGCGTGTCCTGAGCTTCCGTCATGCGGCGTGGATTGTGGCCCGCCGGTGCGGGGAGTGGGGCGATCGATGGAAGTTGGAATTTGCGGGGGAACTCTTGTCCGACCTCACCGCGCCGCGACCGAGAGGACCGCGGCGACGCCCCGCTGCGAACGCCAGCCGAATCGACTCCTCTCCAGCTCGAAGCCATGCAACTCCAGATCCGAACAGCCCTCTTCTCCACCGCCGCGGCCGCCAGCGCACCCCTGGCCCTCGCCCAGCTCCCCACCCACTACACCGTGCCCTCGCCGGACAACAGCCCGGCCTTCGCCATCGCCGCCAGCGCCATGGGTGACATCGACGGAGACGGGGTGAACGACTTCGCCGTCGGCGAGAGCACTGCCACGCCCTTCACGCCGCCCGACCAGGTGCACCTCTTCTCGGGGGCCACCGGCGCCCTGCTCACCACCTACACCGAGTTCGCAGCCGGCGAGAAGTTCGGTGAGAGCCTCGTCGGCGTCGGCGACATCGATGGCGATCTGATCGGCGACCTCCTGGTCGGATCGCCGGACCACGATGGGGCCGGCACCTCCTACGGCCGCGCCGACCTGTTCTCCGGCGCCGACGGCTCGGTGATTCGCTCCTTCTTCGGCACGGACAACTTCCATGGCATGGGCAGCGCCGTCGGCGCGCCCGGTGACGTCAACGGGGACGGTGTGCCGGACCTCTTGATCACCGCCGGCGGCGAGAGCCAGTCGCCGGCCTGGGGCGGGATCGCGCGCCTGTACAGCGGCGCCGACGGCAGCGAGCTGCTGCGCTTCGACAACGGCACGACGACCAGCGACATCGCCGAGGGCTTCGGCGACCACGTCACCGGGGGCGGGGACCTGGACGGCGACGGTGTTCCCGACCTGTTGATCTCGGCCCAGCACCGCCTCTTCAGCGGCATCGGGCGCCGCGGCGCCGTCGAGGGGCGCTCAGGCGTCGACGGCTCGATCCTGTTCCAGCTCGACGACATCGTCGGCGAGGGCATCAACCAGGCCTTCGGCCGCTCCGTCGACGCCCAGGTCGACCTCAACGGCGACGGGGTCGGCGAGATCTTGGTCGGCGCTCCGGGCGACAGCGAGGGCGGGCCCTACGTCGGCGCGGTCTACGTCTACGACGGCGCCACCCGCGCGTTGATCGTGAAGCACCTGGGTGCCGACGACGGCAACGGCTCGCTCGGTCGTCACGTGGAGTACGTTGGCGACGTGAACGGCGACGGCACCGATGACTACGCCGGCATCTACGCCTACGGCGGGACGATCGGCTTCGCCGGCTACGTGAAGATCTGGTCCGGTGCCGATCACACGCTGCTCGACGAGCTGCACTCGGGCGGAACGAGCGACGGCTTCGGCTCCGCCTTCGCGGCCCTGGGCGACGTCAACGGTGACCTGTTGCCCGACTTCGTGGTCGGCGCGCGCCAGGCCCGCCAGGTCTACGTGATGACGGTCGCGGGCAGCCGCGAATACGGCGAGGTCGCGGGTGAGGCGACGCAGACGCTCGATCTGGCCTGGGTCCCGGCCGCTGGCGCGGACCCGGCGCGCGGCACGCTCGAGGTCGCCGGGGCGGAGCCCTTCGCCTACGGGCTGTTCATGGTCTCCCAGGCGGACTTCTTCGGTCCGTTCCTGAGCGCCACGCTGCTGATCGACCTGGCCGGCCCAGGCCTGGCCCTGGTGCCGATCTACTTCGACGGCGCGGGCAAGTACGCCTCGCCGGAGACGACCCTGCGCCAGCCGGCCCTCGACGGTGTGAATCTGTTCTGCCAGATCCTCGCGCTGGACTCGGCTTCGCCGCTGGGCTTCGTGACGTCGGCGGGGCTCGACCTGCGACTGACGAACTGAGCTTCGGCGAGCTGGGTCCCTGAGGGCTTTCGCAGGAGAGCGATCGGTGTGAGGATCGGTGTGGGCGCGTGGGCAAGGCTCCCGCGCCTGCACCGATCCGATCGATCTCCACCCGAAGTCCGAACCATGCTGCTCTTACCCAGCCTCTTGCTCCTCGCCCAATCGCCCTTGACCCACTCGGCTCCGTGGCTCGGCCAGCCCCTCGACGTGGAGCTGAACGGGTTGCTCCCCGGAGTCGCTGTCGGCCTCTACTACAGCCCGTCGGCGGCTTCGTTCCCGACGCCGTTCGGCCTGCTCGAACTCGATCCCGCCGGCCTGTTGCAGATCGGAAGCGGCCTCGCCGACGCCCAGGGCGAGGTCGCGTTCCAGTTCGCCCTGCCCCAGGTCGCGGCCCTGGCCGAGGCCCCGGCACACCTGCAGGCCCTGGTCGTGGATGGCACGGCCGGCACGGTGAGCCTGAGCCACGCGGCGCATCTGCGCCTGCTCGGCAGCCGCTTCTACTCCTCGGAGTCGCGCTTCGACGCCGGACTGCAAGGCTTCGTGAGTCGCCTCGCCGTGCGCTCCTCGCCCTCGATGGACCTGGTCTTCGAGCTGCCGCCGACCGCGACCGAGTTCGGCGCGCGGACCTACTTGTCCGCTGACGGCTCGGTGGCAGCGGTGGTCACGAACAACGCTGTCAGGCGCTTCGACAACTTCTTCGGGAGCGCGTCGGACGAGCTGCTGCTGGGCGACGTCCGCGGCGCCGCGGTCGACGCCTCCGGCGACGCGCTGCTGGTCTACGTCGGGCCCGACTTCTTCTCGCCCGGCGAAGTGCAGCGCGTGCCGCTCGAGGTCGGCGCGCCGGCGGTTCCGCTGGGGATCTTCGGCAACGTGGGTCCGGCGACCTTCGACCCGGCCGCGAACCGCGCCTACCTGCCGGCCCTGCCCACGGCCGCGTTCGAGGCCCGCGTGCGCGAGGTCGACCTCGCCACCAGCGCCACGATCGCGGAGCACGTGGTCGCCCCGCCGAACCACGCCGAGTTGGATTGGGTGCGCACCCTGAACGGCTCGCTGGTGGCCGGCAGCCACACCGACGACGAGTTCCTGACCGCCAACGCGAGCCTGGGGCGCGTCGACCTCGCGAGCCCGGGCGCCCCGGCGCTCCAGAACCTCGGCAGCAACGACCAGACCGCGGTCGCGGGCCCCTTGGCGGCCACGGGCGAGCTGCTCCTGATCGCGCGGGACTGGCCCTTCGCGGGGCCGGTCGCGCCGGACCTGACCCTGGGCCTGTTCGATGCGTCGACGCCGAGCTCACTGACCGCCGTGCCCCAGCCCTTCGCCGCGCCGGACAACTACACGATCGTGGTCGACCTCGGCGCGAGCGTCTGGCTCGTCGACCGCTGCTGCGACCAGATCTTCGGCGGGGACAACCTGCGGCTGTTCCAACTCGACCCGCTCACGGGCGCCCTGGCCGACGTCTCGCCCGGGCCGCAGGGCTACCTGGACCAGCAGTATTCGGCCGCCGGCGGCACCTCCGATTTCGGCGGCCAGACGCTGGTCCTGGGACCCAACTGCCCGCTCATGTCGTGCCCCGGGATCGCCTTCCGTGTGCGCGACGCCGCCACCGGTGCCGAGACGCTGGTGCCCACGGGTGGCTGGTTCGTGGAGTGGCTGGAGGGTCTCTCGATCCCCTGAGCGCGGCCACGGGCCCCCCGAGGCTCCCAGGACGCCCCGCCCCGGCCGCAGACCCGCGCCGGGGCGGGGCGTCGCTATGATCTCCGGCCGCCATCGCGGAACGACACCCCGCCGAGGCCCTCCCCGCCCCCCTCAGACCGCACCCAGCGCTTCATGCAGACCCTCGCGAAGCCCACCTTCGACGCCCTCCAGCCGCACTTCCCGCACTGGGAGACGATCGGGGACATGATCGATCAGTGCATCGATCTGATGCTGAACCTGCGCCAGTCGGGGCACCCGGGCGGGTCGCGCTCGAAGGTGCCGCTCTTGGTGGCGTCGACCCTGGGCGCGGGCATGCGCTGGGACATCCGGCACCCGGAGAGCCCCTTCGGCGACCGCTTCGTGCTGGTGGCGGGCCATTGCAACCCGGCCATCTACGCGATGCTGGCGGTCTACAACGAAGCCCTGCGGCGGCGCCACGAGCAGACCGGCGACGCGCGCTACGAGGTCTACAAGGCCCACGATCGCCAGCTGCTGTGGAAGCACCTCTTGTTCCTGCGCCACAACGGCGGGCTGCCGGGCCACGCGGAGATGGAGGGCAACACGCTCTTCTTCAAGTTCAACACGGGTCCCTCGGGGCACGGCGCCCCGGCGGCCCTGGGCGAGGCGGTCGCGCTCAAGCTGGCCGGCGCCGGCGAGGTCAAGGTCTTCGCCATGGAGGGCGAAGGCGGCTTCAGCGCCGGCGCCCACCACGAGGTGCTGAACAGCGCCTACGGCCTGGGCACCGACAACCTGGTCTACCTGCTCGATTGGAACGACCACGGCATCGACGAGTTCGCCAACAGCGAGGTCATGCACGGCGAGCCGAGCACGTGGTTCGAGCCCCACGGTTGGCGCGTGGCGGGCACCGAGCACGGCGAGGACTACGCCGAGATCACCCGCGCCCTGCTCGAGGTCGTGCACCCGGAGTCGACCGGCGGCAAGCCCGGCATGGTCTGGGTCAAGACCCGCAAGGGCCGCGGCTACCACAAGTTCGACGCGCCCAGCCACGGCAAGGCCCACGGCCGCAACTCGGAGATGTTCTGGAAGTGCCGCGAGGACTTCGCGTCGAAGTACGACGTCGAGTTCGAGGGCCACGGCGACACGACCGATCCCGGCGAGGACGCCTGCCGCGAGCAGTCCAAGGCCTGGTTCGAGACGGTCTTCAGCCTGTTCGACCGCCAGCCCGAGCTGGTCGAGTACCTGGCCGACACCCTGGTGGACCTGGGCGAGTCGATCCCGACCCAGCCCGATGGCTTCCGCCTGGCGTCGGAGGCCAACATGCACGAGACGCGCGACTGGTGCGCCGTCGACAAGCTGCCCGCCGAGCTGTTCGTCGCCCCGGGGACGAAGATCGCCAACAAGGAGGGCTTCGCCAAGTTCGGCGCCTGGGTCAACGGCCTGGCGGCCGAGCGCATGGGCCGCCCCCTGGTGCTCGCGGCCTCCGCGGACCTGGCTGATTCGACCAGCATCTCGGGCTTCGCCAAGGCCTGGGGCGACCAGCCCGGCTTCGGCTGGTACGACCGCAACAAGAACACCACCGGCGCGCTGCTGCCCCAGCAGATCACCGAGTTCACCAACTCCGGCGTCGCCGTCGGCATGGCCACGGTGAACATGAGCGCGACCCCCGAGGAGGAGTTCCGCGGCTTCTGGGGCGCCTGCTCGACCTACGGCTCCTTCAGCTACCTGAAGTACGGCCTGATGCGCCTGTTCAGCCAACTGGCCCAGGACTGCCCGCTGAAGGTGGGCAAGGTGATCTGGGTCGTCGGCCACTCGGGCCCCGAGACCGCCGAGGACAGCCGCACCCATTTCGGCATCTTCTCGCCCGGCGTCACGCAGCTGTTCCCCGACGGCCACGTGATCAACCTGCATCCGTGGGAGCACAACGAGGTCGCGCCGATGCTGGCCGCGGCCCTGGCCACGGACGTGCCGATCGTCGCCCTGCACCTGACGCGGCCCAACGTCCAAGTGCCCGACCGCGCCGCCCTGGGGATTCCGTCGCACACCGAGGCGGCGCGCGGTGCGTACGTGCTGCGCTCCCACGACTCGAGCCGCCCCAAGGACGGCACGATCCTGGTCCAAGGCACCAGCACCACCGAGTCGGTGTTCCAGATCCTCCCGCGCCTGGCCGACTCCGACGCCCCCAACGTGAAGGTCGTCGCCGCCGTCAGCTACGAGCTGTTCATGCGCCAGGAGCAGTCCTACCGCGACAGCGTCCTGCCCCGCGCGGACTGGTGGGACTCCACCGTCATCACCAACGGCGCCCGCCGCCTGATGCACGACTGGCTGCCCCACAAGGACGCCGAGAAGTTCGCCATGAGCTCCGACCACGACAACCGCTGGCGGACGGGTGGCAACGTGGCGGAGTTGAAGGTCGAGGCCAAGATCGACCCCGAGAGCCTGTGGGAAGGCATCTCGCGCTTCGCGCGGGAGCGGACGAAGCAGGGCTGAGGCGTGCCGGCGGCGGCGGGCGGTCCTACTCCAACACGAGGAAGGACCGCTCGCCGTCGGAGTCGAACTCGGTCAGCGCGTCGATCGATTTCAGAAGGAGCTGTTCGATCTCGCCGGTCGGGCAGTTGCCGACGGCGACCCAGACCACCTTGGGCGGGAAGCCACGCAGGACGCTGCGTTGGTAGAAGTCCGTGTCCTTCGACACGATCGCGAAGCCCTCGCTCTTCGCCAGCTCCCAGATTCCCTCGTCGTCCGTCGACTCCATCCCGAAGTCGCGGACGTGCTTCGACCCAGGGAAGGCCTGCTCGAGACCGGAGAGCATCCGGTGCGACAGGTTCTGGTCGAGGAGCAGCCTCACGCCGGACGCTGGGTCAAGCGCCGCTCGCGATCGGCCGCGAAGGACAAGCAGGCCCGGATGTCGTCGGCCTCGAGGTCAGGGAAGTCCGCCAGGATCTGCTCCTGGCTCATCCCGGAGGCGAGGTACTCGAGCACGTCCTGCACCGTGATCCGCATCCCACGGATGGTCGGCTTGCCCCCGCGCCGGGCGGGGTCGATGGTGATGATCGATGAGTAGTCCACGGGCTCGATCGTACCTCGTGCCGGACGAGATGGCGTTGGGCCGGTCGCCAGCATGGCCGTCAGGGGTCACCGTGGCGTCCGAGTACAGCACTCCCACGATCCCAACCGACCCACGGGCGCCACGATCCTGCTCCAAGGCACCAGCACCACCGAGTCCGTCTTCGCGATCCTCCCGCGCCTGGCCGACTCCGACGCCCCCAACGTGAAGGTCGTCGCCGCCGTCAGCTACGAGCTGTTCATGCGCCAGGAGCAGTCCTACCGCGACAGCGTCCTGCCCCGCGCCGACTGGTGGGACTCCACCGTCATCTCCAACGGCGCCCGCCGCCTGATGCACGACTGGCTGCCCCACAAGGACGCCGAGAAGTTCGCGCAGAGCCTCGACCACGACAACCGCTGGCGGACGGGTGGCAACGTGGCGGAGTTGAAGGTCGAGGCCAAGATCGACCCCGAGAGCCTGTGGGAAGGCATCAGCCGCTTCGCGCGGGAGCGGACGAAGCAGGGCTGAGGCGCGGCGGAGCCTGACTCGTTCCGGCCGCTCCGGGGCACCTGCCGGGGGCGGCCGCTCCACGTCATCGCCTCGGATGGACCCCTTGGGAGTACCGGCCTGACGCAGAAATGGGGCCCTGTGGCCCGTTGCGGCCGATTCGCTGCTCAGCCTGCGGGATAAACCACCCGATAGCGCTAGATTGTCCCGCATGTCAATCCTCGGCGCTGAGCGACTGGGTGAGGCTCTCGAGACCTTGGGCGAGCTCCTGGCTCGACGGGGCCATCGGTTCGAGATCGCCGTCATCGGCGGGTCGGGGCTTCTGCTCCTGGGATCGATCGGGCGGGCCACGGAGGACGTCGACGTGGTCGGGCTCGTCGATGAGGGCTCTGTTCGGACCTCGTCTCCCTTGCCAGAGCCACTTGCCGACGCTGCTCGTGACGTCGCGCGGGCGCTCGAGCTGGCGGCCGATTGGCTGAACCCCGGCCCCACGGCACTGCTCGACTTCGGACTGCCGACGGGATTCCTCGGTCGGTGCGAGATTCGACGTTTCGACGGCCTGGTCGTCCACCTCGCGAGCCGCTACGACCAGGTCCATTTCAAGCTGTACGCCGCCGTCGACCAGGGACCGCGCAGCAAGCACTTCGACGACCTTCAGCGGCTCGAACCGACCGCCGACGAGCTGATTGCTGCCGCTGCATGGTGTCAGCAACACGATCCGTCCGAGGGCTTCGCGGGATCATTGTCAGCAGCGCTCGATGCACTCGGTGCAGGGGGCGTCGATGAACGCAGCTAGCCTCGACCCTCGGCTGCTGAGCGACTACGCCTGGTCGGCGTGGGCCAGCTTGGGAGTCCCCGGTTGGGACCGTGGGACGTTCGCGGCCTGCGTGGACGTCGAGGCGTTGATCCTGTTCACGGCGACCATCGACGGCCTGGATCCGCGCCTACGTCAGGAGGCCCTCAGTTGGTGTGTCTCGAACATCGATCTGATCTCACGCTCTCGGATCGGCGGTCTGCTTCGGAACGAAGGAGCGTCGCAGGACGGTCGCTGGCAGGGATTCGCGAGCACGCTGTCGGCGCTGACCAAGAGGCCCTGGCCCCAGGCCGCGGGGCCGGCCGAGCGGATCGAGGTGAGGCCGGTGGGCGTTCGCGCCGACGACCCCCAAGCCCTCGCGCTGCGTACCCGTGGATTGATGGGCGCGACGTCGAGGAGCGAGATCGTCCGCGCATTGCTGCTGAACGAGCCCGGGGCACGCGTGGGCATGCGGGAACTGTTGGAGGAGACCGGGTTCACCCGCAAGTCTGCGTCGGACGCACTCGGCGGCCTCGAACTCGCCGGAGTTGTTCGATCGAGTCGGGTCGGCAACGCCGCGCGCTTCGAACTCCGCGGGCGGGCGTCGCTCGATGACCTGCTCGGGCCGCTACCTCGAGTTCGTGAGAGCCAGCGGCTGCTCCTACGAGTCACTTGCGCACTGCTTCGAGCGGCACAAGACCTGCAGAACGCGTCGGAGCGGGTCGCACACGTCGAATCGGTCCGGGTCGCTTCCGAGATCGAGAAGGTGATCCAAGCCGCACGACCTGGTCGAGCCGCCGACACCGACTCACTCGAGTCGATCGTGACCTGGTGCCGCGGCGGCCTCGAGCGGGCTCTCGAACCGGGCGATTAGCCCCTGGGAGGATTCGGCGCCGCCGCCGAGTAGATGGAACGGCACGGCGCCTAGAAGCTCGGCTCGTCGGGCTCGGTGATCTCGGTGTCGCGCTCCCAGCCTTCGTTCTCGAGTTTGAGCGACTGGATTGCGACCGTCTTCGCGCTCGCGCCGAGTTCAGGTGAAGCTGTGAACCCAGAGGCCCAGCAGCGATAGACCTTGTAGGCCAAGACCTTCTGCCCGGCCTCGTTGTAGAGCTCGATCAGGACGTCCTTGCGGAAGTCCTTCAGCGAGCCCTCCTGGATCGCGCCGTTGCCGACGCTCCAGACCTTGTTGGCCCACGCTTCGAAGTCCGCGTCGTGGGTCACTCCGCGCTCGAGGGTTATTGGGCCGAACTCCACTTCCCCCGGCGACTGGCGAACCACGTCGTCCTCGTGGTCGACGCTTCCTCGATAGGTCCTGGTGAGTCCGCTGATCTTGTCGACGCCGGCGACGTACTTGCCGTCCCAGACGATACGGAACTTGAAGCCGGAGTAGGGAGAGTGGGCTCGTGCCGCCGCGGTCGGGTCAGCACCTCCGGCGGGCGCCGAACCTTCGCTCGGGAGCTGATCCCGCTGGGCCGGCGCCTGCTCCAACTCGAGCGACTGCAAGGTCCAGTAGCGCCGGTACAGCTCGCTCGACTCGTACAGCTCCTCGTGCGTCCCGCTCGCCGCGATGTGGCCGCCGTCGAGGACGTGGATCACGTCGGCGCGGCGGGCGGTGGCCAGGCGGTGGGCGATGACGAGGGTCGTGCGGCCGACGAAGAGGCGCTGGAGAGCGGCTTGGACGACGGCCTCGCTGTCGGGGTCGAGGGAGCTGGTGGCTTCGTCGAGCAGCAGGATCTTGGGGTCCTGGAGGAAGGCGCGGGCGATGGCCAGGCGTTGGCGTTGCCCGGCGGAGAGGCGCACGCCGCGCTCGCCGACTTCGGTCTCGAAGGACTTGTCGAGCTCGTCGATGAAGCCCAGGGCTCCGGCGGCCTCGGCGGCGGTGCGCAGGTCCTCGTCGCTGGCCTCGTTCGAGCCCAGGCGCAGGTTGTCGGCGATGGTGCCGGAGAACAGGAAGACCTCCTGGGGCACGACGGCGATCGAGCGGCGCAGGTCGGCCAAGGGGATCGTGTCGATCGCGCGGCCGTCGATGGCGATGGTGCCGGAAGTCGGGTCGTAGAAGCGCAGCAGCAGCGAGAAGAGGGTGCTCTTGCCCGAGCCGCTGGGACCGACCAGGGCGATCACGGCGCCGCCGGGGACGTCGAGGGTCACACCGTCGAGGGCGGGGGTGGTGGCGCTCTCGTACTGGAAGCGCACCTCGTTCAGGGCGATCGCGCCGGCCCCGACCTCGAACGGCGGCGCGGGTGGGGTCGCCAGGGCCGGATCCGCGACGGCGGGCTCGGTGTCGAGCAGCTCGAACAAGCGCGCGCTGGCGCCCTTGAGGCCGCGGTAGCCGGCGTAGAGCCCGCCGAGCTGGCCCACGGAGATCGCCACCGAGAAGGTGTACAGCAGGAACGAGGTCAGCTCGCCGGCGGTCAGGCGGCCCTCGAGCATCAACTGGCCGCCGTAGCCGAGCACCAGGCCGAAGGCCGAGAAGGACGCGAAGGTGACCGTTCCCGCGAAGCCGGCGTTGAGCCAGGCGTTGCGCAGTTGGATGCCGAGCAGCGCCGCGAGCTGGTCCGAATAGCGCCCGCGCACCCGCGGCTCGGCGGCGTGGGACTGGACCGTGCGGATGCCGGCCAGGGCCTCCTCGGCCAGGGCCGAGCTGTCGGCGGCAGCGTCGCGCTCCTTCGTGGCGATCTTCTGCAACTTGTTGCCGAAGTAGATCGCCACCAGGACCACCGGCGGCACCACCACGAGCGCGACCAGGGTCAGCCGCGTCTGCAGCACGAACAGGATCACCAGGGTCCCGATGAACCGCATCGACGCCTGCAGGCCCGAGGGGATCTGCTGGGTCAGGGCGCCCTGGACCAGGGCCAGATCGGAGCCCAGGCGCGAGAGCAGCTCGCCCACGCGGCGCTTGTCGTAGAAGCCGGGGGTCAGGTCCACCAGGCGGTCGAAGAGCTGCCAGCGCAGGTCCCGCAACAATCGCGCGCCGGTGGCGCCGAGCAGGTAGCTCTCGAAGAAGCCAACCACGCCGAGGAGCGCGAACAGGCCGAGCAGGCCCGCGACCACGGAGCGCAGCTCGGCGCTGGTCGAGTCCGACAGGGCGGTGTCGACCACGCCGCCGGCGAACATCGGCACGATCAGCCCGATGCCGCTGGCGACCAACATCAGGGCCGTCGCCCCGATCAGTGGCCGCAGGTGCGGGCGCGCCAGGCCGAACAGGCGGCGGAACTCGACCAGCGGCGGATCCTCGGGCGAGGTGTCGGACTGGGGGGCACGCATGGGCGGGGAAGCCTAGCGCCCGGTGAGGGCCCGGTAGGCGTTCGTACGGTGCCAGGCACGAAACCGCCGCCTACGGCGTCCGCCGTAGGCGGCGGTTTCGTGCCTGGCACCGTACGAACGCCTACCGGGCGTCAGTCCGCGGGGCCGACGATCACCTCCAGGGCGTCGGTGAGGGCCACCGCGCCGCCGAAGCCGCCGCTCGGATCGACGACCGCGTACTGGAAGTGGATCGGGACGTTGGTGAGGGCCGTCAGACCGGCCGGCAGGGGCACGGTGACCGACCCGACGCCGCTGACGTCGGTACCGGTGATCGCGAACAGGAACAGCGGATCGACCGGGTACTGGATGCAGTCGCCCAGGGGCTTCTGCGCGCTGTCGAAGGACAGGAACAGGAACGCGGTCGAGGGGCCGAAGGCGTCGGTCACGCGCAGGTCGACGCTCTGTCCCAACTGCGCCTTGCCGCTGGTGCCGATCCGAGGCGCGAGGCCGCCGGTGCCCTCGCAGGCGACTCCGTAGGGTTCGAGGACCCAACCGCCGAACTGCGCGAGGGGCATCGAGTAGAGCTCGCGCCCGGTGTCGGGCTGCGTCCCCGCGAACAACACTCGGTCGCCCACGCGCGTGAACTTGGCTGGGCCCGAACTAGCCGGCCCCGGGTTGACGTCGACCACGAGCTTCGTGGTCGAGGGAGTCCCTCGACTGCCCCAGACCTCGAAACCTTCCGGCCCTTTGCCCACGAGGGCCAGCTCACGCCCGCTTCCCACCGGCGTCAGGTCCTTCAGCACCAGAGGCCACTCGATCGCGTAGACACCTGCGGTGCCCTCCAACGTGCCGTCGGTGCGCCAGATCCCGCTCTTGCCGCTGCCGATGTCGACGGTGACGTAGCGGACGTCCCCCGCGAGAGGCGTTGCGTACTGCACGCCGAAGCCAACGGCTAAGGCCGCAGTGTCCAACAGTTGGACCGTTCCCGCGGCCGTGCCGTCGGATGCCCACAGATCGTGCTTATTGGCGTCTGCGACGCGCAGCAGCGCGCGCCCGCCGACGACGCCGATGAAGTTGAACTCCGTACCAGTCGGACCGGGGGTCAGGTCCACCGCCACCGATGTCCCGTCCGGCGTTCCGTCGGTGATCCAAAGCTCCGCCCCCAGCAGCTCGCTCTTGGCGCGGAACAATGCACGACCGTCGACCATCGCGAAGCCCGTGAATGAGCTGGTCGAAGAGGAAAGCGAAGAACCGAGCCCGGGCTTGATGTCCGCCAGCCTGAAAGTGCCCGCCGGCGTGCCATCGGTCACCCAGGGTTCGATACCGCTCTCGGCGCCGTCGGCCGTCAGCACCGCGCGGTGGTCGTCCAGGCTCCGCATCCAATTCGGGGTCGTGAACGCCTCGCCGCCCGGCACGGAGCCGACCATGCTGGTTCCCGCCGCTGTCCCGTCGGTGCGCCACAACTCCGGTACGAGACTCGGTCCCAGCGCGCTGAAGACCACCTGGTCGCCCACCGCCGTGAAGCCGCCTGCTTTCGAGTCCTTCGACAGGATGTCGGGGTTCAAGTTGCCGAGCAGGAATGTGCCCTCGGGGCTGCCGTCGCTGGCCCAGGGCTCCCGCCCGATGGATCCCAGATCGAGCGCGGTGAAGAACAGGTGCCCACCGACCGAACGCAGGCCCTCAGGATCGAAGAAGCCCTGGGAGAAGAGATCGCTCAGCCGACTGGTCCCTCCCATGGTGCCATCGGTCGACCAGACTTCGATGCGGTCGAGCGGGTCGGAGTCCGACTCGGTGGC
Source organism: Engelhardtia mirabilis (assembly GCA_007751255.1). Classification (GTDB taxonomy): domain Bacteria; phylum Planctomycetota; class UBA1135; order UBA1135; genus Engelhardtia; species Engelhardtia mirabilis. The sequence goes on along the minus strand of CP036296.1, from coordinate 99,723 downwards.
AGTGAAGTACAGCCGCTCGCCGTGCACAGTCAGGTCGGTCGGGTTCGACCCGCTCGGCCCGGGGAAGAGGTCGAAGACCAACTGCGTGCCCTCCTCACTGCCGTCCGTGACCCACAGCTCGCGGCCGTGTAGGCCGTCGTCGGCGACGAAGAACGCGGCAGTCCCCATGCGCACCAGTTCCGCTGGGTTCGAATCACCGCTCAGTGGGTCCGGTTGCGCGTCCGCCGCGAGTTGGGTACCCGCCGGAGTTCCGTCGGTCCTGAACACCTCGCGGCCCACGGAGGCGTCGTCCGCCGCGAACCAGACCGTCGAGCCATCGGCGTAGAACTGGCCCGGCTCCGAGGATCCCGCTGCGAGCAGGTCGGCGAGGAGTTGCACCTGGACCCCGTCCGTGACCCAGGGCTCCGAGCCCTCGGGCCCGGTGCCCCGGAACACGATGCGGTCGCCGAGGACCGTCAGCTCCTCGGGAGCGAGGTCACCCGGCCCGGGAACTGCATCCTGGATCAAGTGCGTCCCGGCCGGGGTTCCGTCGGAACGCCACAGCTCCCGCCCGAGGTTGTTGTCACTCAGGACCGTGAAGGCCAGGTAGCTGGCCGCCGCGGTCAAATCGAAGGGCTTGCCGTTTCCCCCCGGATCCGGGTCCGCGAGGAATACGGGCGCACCCGTGGACCCGTCGAGCTTGAAGAGCGCAAAGCTCCCGTCCGGCGCGACACCGCTGTAGTACAACTCGCCCGCGAAGACCGCGAGGTGGGCCGCCCCGAACGCCTCTCCGCTGGCCGGAGCGTAGGCCAGCTCGACGCTCGAGCCGTCGCTGCGCCAGATGGCATAGGGTGGGGACTGGGAGGCAGCGGTGAAGTAAACGTGGGAACCGAGCGCGACCACAAAGAGGACCCAGTTCAGGCTCGAGCCCGTGACCTTGTAAGTCCCTTCGGGCGTGCCGTCCGTTCGCCAGAGGCCGGCGCCGTAATACGACCTGAAGAAGCCCAGGTCGCCGACGATCGTCAACTCGGCCGGTCGGTCGGGGCTCCCGACTATCCAGTCGCCGAAGGTATACAGGGGGAAGGTACCGGCCGCCGTCCCGTCGCTGCGCCAGACACCGGCACCCGACGCGGGAAACGAGGCGGGAATCGAGGCCTCGAACAGCACTCCGAATCCGAAGGCCTTGAAGTTGGAAGGCTCGCTCCACCAGCCGCCGGGGGCGAGGTCCGCGACGAGTTCGGTGCCCGCCGCGGTGCCGTCGGTGCGCCACAACTCGCGGCCCACGCCTTCGCCCTCGGCGGAGAACCAGACGTGGGAGCCGATGGTCACGAGACCCTCGGGCGCCGAGCCGACGTCGCCTGGATAGAGGTCGACGAGGAGCTGGGCGGTGGTGCCGTCGAAGATGAATAGCTCGCGGCCGAGCCCGGGCTCGTCCGCCGCGAAGAGCAGCGAGCCCCCGAGGGTCGCGAAGTCCGAGGGCGCGGATGCCGCGGGAAGGGCAGGGACCGTCGCGTTGACGTCGATCAACGTGGCCTGGGGCGGGCAAGCGGGAAGGGCGCTGGCCAGCGCGGCCAGGAGCAGGGGCAAGCTCATGATCGGGAGTCCAGATGCGGTGGAACGCACCCCGCCGGAAGGTCGGACGGGCACGAGCGCGATTCTGCGGACTGCGGCCGATCCCGCCCTCCGTCGTCGCCCGGTTCGCGGACGGAAGGGGGATCTCGAATCCAGGTACTGGGTAGCGAGTTCGTATCGGTGCCCCGGTTGGCCGTCGCGGCCGGTACCCACCGGCTTCCCCTCGACCTCCCCGGCGCCGGTGGACGGGCGGCGTGTTTGAATGCTCCCGTCCAACTCCGGACCCAACCCCGACTGCCATGCCCAAGCTGACGATCAACGGTGAGCCCGTCGAGCTCACCGACCTGGACCCGCGCACGCCGCTCCTGTGGGTGCTGCGTGACTCCCTCAACCTGACCGGTACCAAGTTCGGCTGCGGCATCGCCCAGTGCGGCGCTTGCACGGTGCACGTGAACGGCACGGCCATGCGCTCCTGCTCGGTCGCGATCGGCAGCCTCGAGGGCCGCGAGGTCACGACCATCGAGGGCCTGTCGCCCGACGGCAGCCATCCGGTGCAGAAGGCCTGGGCGCAGATGAACGTGCCCCAGTGCGGCTACTGCCAGACGGGCCAGATCATGAGCGCAGCGGCGCTGATCGCCTCGAACCCGGAGCCGGACGACGACGCGATCGACTCCTTCATGGGCGGCAACATCTGCCGCTGCGGGACCTACCCGCGGATCCGCGCGGCGATCCTGTCGGCCGCGCAGGAGGCGCGTCAGTGATGGGCTCCAGCTTGAACATCGGCGCGCCGGTCACCCGGCGCGGCTTCCTGGCGAGCTTGGCGGCCGGGTCCCTCGTCCTCGCGGCGCGGGTCTCGCCGGCGAGCACGCTCCTCGCCGTGGTCGGACAGGACGGCTCCGACACGGCCTTCGAGCCCAACCTGTGGCTCTCGATCGATCCATCGGGCGCGGTCACGATCGTGACCCACCGCTCGGAGATGGGCACGGGCATCCGCACCAGCCTGCCGATGGTCGTGGCCGACGAGCTGGAAGCGGACTGGGCGCGTGTGACCCTGCGCCAGGCCATCGGCGACGCGCGCTACGGCGACCAGAACACCGACGGTTCGCGCAGCGTGCGCCAGTTCTACGAGGTCATGCGCGTGGCGGGCGCCGCGGCGCGCACGCTGCTCGAGCGGGCCGCGGCCGAGATCTGGGGCGTCGACGCCGCTGAGTGCAAAGCGCGACTGCACGAGGTGCACCACGCCGCCACCGGGCGCAGCATCGGCTTCGGCGAGTTGGTCGCGCGTGCGCGGACCCTGGAGGCCCCGGCGGAAGGCGAGCTGACCTTCAAGACGCCGGCCGAGCGACGATACGTGGGCCAGCCGGTTCCGATCGTCGACCTGGCGGACATGGTCACCGGCCGCGCGACCTTCGGCATCGACGCGCGCCGCGAGGGGCAGTTGTTCGCGGTGGTCGCCCGCTCGCCGGTGCTCGGCGCGCCCTTGAAGTCGGTCGACGACACCGCGGCGCGCGAAGTGGCCGGCGTCGTCGACGTGCTCACGATCCCCGGCTACGAGGGCGTGCACGGCTTCCAGCCCCTGGGCGGCGTGGCGGTGCTGGCCAACTCGACCTGGGCCGCCATCGCGGGGCGCAAGGCCCTGAAGTTGGAGTGGGGCGAGAGCGACAACGACAGCTACGACTCGGAAGCCTTCGAGCGCGAGATGGTCGCGACCTCCAGGCGCGCTGGGACCTCCTGGCGCACGGCCGGGGACACCGCCGCGGCGTTCGAGGCGGCCGACGAGGGGTCGGTGCACGAGGCCGACTACTACGTGCCGCTCCTGGCCCACGCGTCGATGGAGCCGCCGGCGGCGGTGGCCGAGGTCACCGTCGACGAAGACGGCAAGGCGATCCGCTGCGAGGCCTGGGCCGCGACCCAGAACCCCCAGGCAGCCCAGGAGCAGGTGGCCGCGACCCTGGGTCTCGAACTCGCCGATGTCATCGTCAACGTGACGCTGCTCGGCGGCGGCTTCGGTCGCAAGTCCAAGCCCGACTACGTGGCCGAGGCCGCCTGGCTCAGCCGCGCCACGCGCCGGCCGGTGCACGTCACCTGGACCCGCGAGGACGACATCCGCCACGACTACTACCACACGGTCGCCGCGGTCCACATGCGCGCCGCGGTCGACGAGCGCGGGATGCCGACGGCCTGGCTGCAGCGCTCGGTGTTCCCGCCGATCTTCTCGACGTTCGCTCCGGGCATGACCTCGCCCAGCGACTTCGAGCTGGCCCTGGGCTTCACCGACGTGCCCTACGTGCTGCCGAACCTGACGGTCGAGAGCGGCGACGCCCCGGCCCACGTGCGCATCGGTTGGCTGCGTTCGGTGGCGCACATCTACCACGCCCTGGCGGTGTGCTCGTTCCCCGACGAGCTCGCCCGGCGCGCCGGCCGCGACCCCTACGAGTACCTGATGGAGCTGCTCGGCGAGGATCGGCTGCTGGACCTCGAGGGCGTGCAGTACCCCAACCAGGGCGAGTCACTGGAGCGCTATCCCTTCGATGTGGGTCGCCTCAAGGCGGTCACCAAGCGCGTGGCGCAGATGGCCGGCTGGGGCCGCGAGCTGCCCAAGGGCAAGGGCCTTGGCATCGCCTGCCACCGCTCGTTCCTGTCCTACTACGCGACCGTGGTCGAGGTCGACGTGGACCGCCGCGGCGCCCTGACGATCCCCAAGGTCTGGAGCGTGCTCGACGCCGGCCTGATCCTGAACCCCGACCGCGTGCGCGCCCAGATGGAGGGCGCCACGGCCTTCGGCGCGAGCCTCGCTCTGCACGGCGAGATCACCGCCGTGGACGGCGCGATCCAACAGTCGAACTTCCACGACTACAAGGTCGCGCGCATGTACGACTCGCCCCGCGCCATCGAGTGCGAGATCGTGTCCAGCGAGGCCTTGCCGGGGGGCGTGGGCGAGACGGGCGTGCCGCCCTTCGCGCCGGCTCTGTGCAATGCGATCGCCGCGGCGACCGGCGTGCGCGTGCGGCGGCTGCCGATCTCGAAGACGGACCTGCGCTGGAGTTGAGCGGGATCCGGTGCACCCATCGCGGGCGCGGAGGGCGATCTCCGCTCGCGATGGGAGCGCTGGCGCCGGATGCGCTCGCGGCCCGGAACCCGCGCTGCAGCCAGCGACACGTACGAAGTCCTATTCAGCCCCCGTGAGCCAGCGCCTGGGGGTCGCCCTCGGCTCGCTCCGCCGCTGGTACCTCGGAGCCTGCCGCCGCTATGCTTCGGCCAACCAGCGCAGGGATCTCTGGCTCGGATGACTCCTGCTGCGCCCAGCGAAACCGAAGAACCTTGCCACGATGATGACGTCCGCCCGCGTCTGTTCGCTCTTCCTCTGCCTTGCAGCGGCTTCCTGCAGCACCTTGCCAGCGGGGAGCAAGTACACACTCTCCAAGGTCGGCAGGGACATGCGGCTCTACGAGCCGCGCTTGGTCCTCGAGACCGAGGACCAAACCGACAACCTCGACAAGGTCGACCCGACCGGAAATTGGGGCATCACCCTGAACGGAGGGTTCATCCCCTATCTGGAGTCGGTCAATCGCCCCGAGGTCGTGTTGTTCGTGCGCTGCCTGATCAGGCCGAATGACGACGCCGAGCCGTCCGTCCTGTGGGAGTCCGTGCACCTGGACTCGGAGGCGGATGGACAGAACATGGTCCTAAACAAGCGGTCGTACCTCCCGCGCGAAGACATCCCGATCCTGCCGCCGATCGTCTACTCGGGCGAGGACGTCATCGTGCAGATCCGCTTGATCGAGATCGACTCGGAAGACAATGCGCGGGTCAACGAGTTGATCTCGGCGGCATCGACCGCCGCAGCGACGTTCCAACCGGTCAGCGCCGGGGCCGTCACCGTGGTCGGGACCGTCTTGAAGGCGCTGACCAGCATGAACAGCGACGACATCGAGTTCGCCTACGACTTCGCGGTCTCGACTTCCTCGAAGCCGTTCACGTCGACGACCATCGTCGACGAGGCCGACATGCCGCGAGACATCGACCTCGTCCTGCAGCCACGCGTGGGGACCTACGTGGTCTTGAAGTCCGAACACCGCGACCGCTTCGACATTCCCTCGACCTACGTTGGGACAGCGATCCACGGCATTCGCTACGGCATCGCCGAGGTCCTCCGCCTGGGCACCTTGGACATCTTCAACTGGATGCTGCGGGATGGCTGGTGCGCCGTCTCCGACCGCAAGGGGACCAAGCGGCGCGATCGTCCGGATCTGTATCGCTGGCTGATGGGCTACCCCTTCGACATCGACAACGACTCCACCGCCGAGCACACATTCGATCCGCAGGAGCGCTACCTCACCAACGCGAATTGGCAGGACACCTGGTTTGAGTTGGTCGGCTCGCGGATCGAGTACGCATGGAACCCGTCGAAGAACTCCGATGGTCCGCACCTCACGAGTCCTTTCCGAGACCAAGCCTTCCTGGTCTTTTCGATCGTGGAAGCCGACCAGGGAGTCGACGTGGCGATGCTTCGCCAGCGTGCCGCGGAGCAAGACCTGATCGAGGGCCTGGCGTTGAACACCGGGCAGCTCTCGGCTGATGCGGTGCGCTCGGCGGCAGGCTCGGTCACCGATTCTCTGGTGGCCTACTCCTCGGAGCGCGAGGCTCGGAAGGGGTTCCTGGAGGCGACCGGCGGAGAGCAGACGCCAGCCGAGATCGCCCGTGCGCGAGATGCGGCCCTGAGCGAACTCGACCAGCGTCTCGAGGACGAGGAGCTCAGCGACACCGAGCGCCAGGCGCTCGAACGTGCCAAGCAGTTCGTTATTGCCCGCGCGGAGAAGCTCGGCGCCGTCGTCGACGGCGAGTTCGTCCTGCGCTGGTCGCGCAGCCAGAGCGGTGCGACGGAACTCGAGATCGGCGCCGACGACCTCGACGGCACGATCTCATTGGCCTACCGCAAGCTGGGCGACCAGTATTGGTCGAGCCTCGCCCTGGGACTGATCACCAAGACTGTCCTGGGTCACAGCGCCCGTCCGGACTTCACCGCAATCAACCAGCTCGGGACGACCGGGTTCGAGATGCTGATCTCGGAGAAGAAGGACGGCGGCCGGTCGCGGGTCGAGCGCTTCTGGGTCGGCGCGGAGCCGGCGCTCAAGTCGGTCTCGTCGGTCGGCACGGGCGCCACCGTGATCGGTGCCGACCTCGCGGCCGGCGACCGGGTCGACGTCGACTTCGACGGCGCGCCGACGGCGCTCGGCAAGCTGCTGCTCACCGACGAGAACGGCACCGTCTTCGAGCTCGTGGTCGACTTCGCCAACCGGCGTGCGACCAACGAGTACACGGTCGACATCCAAGGGGTCCGGCAGGCTCAGCTCGAGCTCGTGAAGGACCCCTTCTATGCCGGATTCGACCTGGACAAGCTGCGGCTCTAGCTCGCCGCGCTCACCAGGACCCGAGGCCAGCACGCCCGAGCGGCGGCCCTTGGCCGCCGCTCGGGCGCTGCCAACTTGGACGCACTGGCCCCGACCCCTGGTGAACGATGCGGGCCAGGCCCTGGCCCGTCTCGAGCGAAGCTACCCGGCCCATCGCCGCCGGGGGGGCGCATCTTCGTGCCATGCCGTTCAGCCCCCATTAAGCCACCTGCCCGCAAGCTCCCTCCGTCGTCGTCGGCCCCCCACCGCGAACGCGGCGACCGCAACCGACTCAAGGAGCCATCGATGCAGACTCGAATCACCGGCAGCAGAACCCTTGCCGCCACTCTCTCCCTTGCAACCGTCGCCGGCATTGCGGCGAGCGCTTCCGCCGGCACAGGCGGCGCCTGTGAGGGGGTCGCCTTCCAGGCGCACCTCGGCGCTCTCGCCGAGTTGCAGAGCGACTTCTACCTCGCCTACGGCAAGTGCCTGAACCAAACCGACCTCGCCTCCCAGAACGAATGCCTCGCACAGGCTCTGGCGGAGCTGCAGGGGGGGCTCGAGCTGGCCGACAGTCAGTTCGACGCGCGGGTCGAGCTGTGCGGCGAGTTGGGCGGGGGCGCCTTCGCGCCGGCGATCGACCCGGACGACTTCTCCAGCACCGTCGATCACCTCTACTACCCGCTCGTGGCGGGCACGGTGAAGACCTTCATGGCCGACACCGACGAGGGCGTCGAGACGATCGTGATCACGGTCACCGGCGCGACGCGCGAGATCATGGGGGTCGAGTGCCGCGAGGTGCACGACCTCGTCACCCTCGCCGATCCCGAGAGCGGTGAACAGCAAGTCATCGAGGACACCCTCGACTACTACGCCCAAGACAAGGACGGCAACGTCTGGTACTTCGGCGAGCTCGCCCTCAACTATGAAGATGGCTACCTCGCCAACATCGATGGCTCCTGGTTCGCCGGCGTCGATGGCGCCGAGCCCGGAATCGTCATGCTGGCCACGCCGTCGGTGGGCGAGGTCTACCGGCAAGAGTTCCTGCTGGGCGAGGCCGAGGACGCCGCCAAGGTCCTGGGCACCGCCGACCGCGCGAGCGTGCCGGCCGGTGACTTCACGGGCTGCGTGCGGACCGCGGACTTCACGCCCATCGAGCCGACCGGCCTCGAGCACAAGTACTACGCCCCCGGCCTCGGTGCAGTGCTCGAGATCAAGCCCGGGACCGGCGAGCGCCTCGAGTTGATCTCGGTGGTCGCGCCCTGAGCGGGTCCCGCAGGGCGGCTCGATCGAGAGCCACCCTGCGGGGCCTGCCATTCGAGCGGCCGGCTAGCATGGCCCGGGGCCATGGGACGCCGGCCGCTCCTTCCCTGACCGACACACACAAGACCGAGCCACCCATGCGACGCACACAAACGACTGTGGTCCTGCTCTCCGCCCTGGCCTTGGCCGCGTGCGCCCGATCGCGGGTGGCCGCCGAAGCCGACGTCTGGATCGACAACCCCGGCGACGGATCGGTCGTCATGGAGGAGGAGGAAGAGGACGACGAAGAAGAGGAGATCGAGGTGCCCCTCGACCAGGTGCCCGACGACGTACTCGCGGCGGCTGTCGCGGCGCTTCCGGGGTTGGTGATCGACCACGTGGAGGTCGAGGTCGGCGATGAGCCCCTGATCTACGACATCGAGGGCAAGGTCGACGGCGTGGCCTGGGAGGTCGAGGTGACCGCAGCCGGCGAAGTGATCGAGACCGAGCGCGACGACGAGGACGACGACTGATCTGCTCCGGGCCGGGTGCCGTCGCACCCGGCCCGGATCGAGCTGCGAGAGCCCGATCACCATGCGCTTGCTCATCGTCGAAGACGAGGTCGACCTGGCCCACGCCCTGGCGCGCGCCGTGCGTGAAGAGGGATTCGTCTGCGACGTGGCCCACGAGGGCGAGGAGGGCCTCTGGCTCGCCCGCGAGCTGGACTACGACTTGATCCTGCTCGACCTGATGCTGCCCGGCATCGACGGGCTGAGCCTGCTGCGGCGCCTGCGCGCCGAGCGGCCGACGCCGGTGATCGTCTTGACGGCGCGCGGCTCCCTGAGCAGCAAGGTCGAGTTGCTCGACGCCGGCGCGGACGACTACGTCACCAAGCCCTTCGCACTAGAAGAGCTGCTCTCCCGGGCGCGCTCCCTGCTGCGGCGCGCCGCGCGCCAACCGGCGCCGGTCCTGTCGATCGGGCCGGTGGAGCTGGACACCGTCGGCCGTCAGGTCCACCTCGGGGGCGAGCCGATCGAGTTGACCGCGATGGAGTACGCCCTGGTCGAGTTCCTGGCCCTGCACCGCGGTGAGGTGATCTCCCGCGCGCGGCTCTACGAGCACCTCTACGACGAGCGCGAGGAGACCTCGTCCAATGTGGTCGAGGTCTTCGTCTCCAACGTGCGCCGAAAGCTGGGGCGCGACTTCATTAGCACGCGTCGCGGACACGGTTACCTCGTGGATGCGTAACTCCCTGCGCTGGACGTTGATCGGTTGGTTCGGGGCGATCCTGGCCCTGGCCGTGGCCGCATTCGGCTCGGTGCTCTACTTGCAGGTCAGCGAGTCGGGCCTGCGTAGCGTCGAGGTGTCGCTCGCCGAACGCGCCCAGGCCCTGGCCGCTGCCCTGGAATACGACGCGCGCGACGGATGGGAGCTCGAGCTCTCGGAGGACTACCTGCGCGGCCTGACCCAGCGCTGCTCGTTTCGCATCGTGACCCCCGCGGGCGAGGTCATCGCACAGGGGGGCGGAGCGCAGTGGTCAGGCGCGATGGACACTCCGTCAGCGACGACTGGCGAGCCGGCAAGTGGGGTCCACGGCGACTCCTACCACTTCACCCTGGTCGGACCGGGCAAACTACGCGTCGTGCTGCGGTCCTCGATCGAGCCGCAACAGCAGGCCCTGGCCGAGCTGCGCTTGCAGCTCCTGTTGGTGGGCGTCGCGATCCTGGCGGGCGCTCTGTTGGGCGGATTGTGGCTCGCCCGTCGTGTCCTGCGCCCGATCGCCGGCGCCACCCGAGCCGCCGCGGCGATCGACGCCAGCGACCTGTCGAAGCGCCTCGACGTCGCTGCCATGCCGCTCGAGCTGCGCGAGCTCGGGACCACCTTCAACGGCACCCTGGACCGGCTCGAGGAGGCCTTTGGCCGCCTGACGCGCTTTACGGCGGACGCCTCGCACGAACTGCGAACACCCCTGGCGGTGCTACGCACCGAGGTGGAGCTGGCCCTGCGACGCAATCGCGAGCCCGACGAGTACCGCGAGGCCCTGCGTACCGGATTGCGCGCGGTGGCGCGTATGACCGAGCTGGTCGACGGACTGATGGTTCTGGCCAAGGCCGACGCCGGATCGGCGGACATCGAACGCACCCGGGTGGAGCTCGGCGCCGCGGCGACGGAGGCCGTCGAAGCATTGGGTGCGAGGGCGCGTGCGCAGTCCATCGAGATTCACTCGGAAGGCAACGCGGTCCAGGTGCGCGGCGACCGCGCATTGCTGCGCGAGGCGATCGAGAACCTGCTCTCCAACGCGGTGCGCTACAACGAGCCCGGCGGCCGCGTCGACGTCGCCGTCCGAAGTGAAGGCGGGCAGGCTTTGGTCAGCGTCCGCGACGACGGCCCCGGGATCCCGGCCGACTCGCTCGATCGGCTCTTCGACCGCTTCTATCGCGTCGACGAGGCGCGCTCGCGGGCCCAGGGGGGCTCGGGGCTGGGGCTGTCGATCGTGCGTTGGATCGCCGAAGCCCACGGCGGGACGGTCGATGTCGCGAGCAGCCCGGGGGAAGGCAGCACGTTCACACTGCGCCTGCCCTTGGTCGACGGCGCCAGTTGACTCGGGGGCCCGAGAGTCCGGCGGTGCGGAGCGCGCGTCGTTCCCTGTGACGCGGTTGCCTCGAAGCGCTCACTCGCCGAAGTCCGAGACCAGGGTGACGCCGAGCAACCCGATCGGCCCCTCGCCCACGTCGCGGCCGTGCTCGACGACGTTGATCTCGAAGCCGAAGCCGGCCAGGAGCTCGAGGCGCCAGTCGCCCAGGTCCCAGCCGTAGCCGGCCTCGATGGTGGGCTGGAACACGAGCACGTCCGTGGAGCCGGACTGCTCCCCGGGCAGGCCCGGGTCGTCGGTCCAGTCGATCTCGAGGGTCCAGAGGTCCGCCCGGGCGCCCCACAGCCAGCCTTCGCGCCGCGGCCCGAAGTAGCTGCGGTAGCCCGCGCCGACGCCCCAGCCTCCGCCCTGCTCGTCGTCCTGTTTGCCGTAGTCGTTGCGGTCGGCGACGTTGGCGGCGATGCGAAAGGTCAGGGCTCGTCGCTCGTCGAGCAGGTACTGGGTGTGCAAGCCCGCGATCACGCCCGCGGGGTAGACCTGCATCTCGACGCCTGCGTTCTGGAACAGGGTCGACCAGGTTCGGTCGAGGGCGCCGGCCGTGGCCTCGCCCGACGGCAGCGGACCTCTCGCACTGGCCGTGCCGTCGAAGGCGACGGTGAGCGCGGGATCCCCGCCGCGGCGCTCGTTCGCCTCGCCCGAACTCGGCAGGCGACAACCGTGCAGCGCCGGGGCCACGGCCAGGGTCAGGAGCAGCGCGCTGGAGGTTCGCATGGGGCCGAGAGTTCCATCGACGTGGGGCAGTCGCAACCCTCGCCCCTCTTGAGTGCGGGCCGGCGACGCTAACCTTGGGCCATGCGCCGTCTCGTCCCGCTCCTGCTCGCCTGCGCCCTGACCGCCGTCGGCTGCCGCTCCGCGGACTACGACCGCCCGCTCCCGGAGGGCGCGGCGGCGCTGATCCCCCTGCCCGCCGGTTGGGACTCGCCCGACGTGGCCGAGTCCTGGCAGCGGCGGGCAGAGCTGGCCCCGGCCCTGGAGCGCTCGATCACCTGGCTGCGGCGTCCCCACACCCAGCGCTTCTTCCCCCAGGCGGGGATGACCCACGAGCGCGTCCTGGCGAGCTGCGTGCGCCTGGCCGAGCTGCTCGAGGACTCTTCCGACGGCGAGGAGTTCCAACGCGCCTTCGACCAGGAGTTCGAGGTCTTCGTCAGCGCCGGTTGGAACGGGCGCGGGGGTGGAGTGCTCTTCACCGCCTACTACACGCCCGTCTTCGAAGGCTCGCTGACCGAGTCGGACGCCTACCACTGGCCGCTCTACGCCAAGCCCGACGACCTGGTCACCGACGCCGACGGCCGCGTGCTCGGCATCGCCTCCCTGGAGGGCAAGCCCTACCCCTCGCGGCGGGCGATCGAGAAGTACCACCTGCTCGAGAACCGCGACCTCGAGCTGGTCTGGCTGCGCGACCCGCTGGACGCCTACCTGTGCCACGTCCAGGGCTCGGCCGTGATCTCCCTGCCCGACGGCGAGGAGCTGCGCCTGGGCTTCGGCGGCACCAACGGCCGCGAGTACACGAGCCTCGCCGCGGCCCTGGTCGAGGACAAGCAACTCGACGCCGGCGCGCGCGGCATCCCGGCCATCCGCGCCTGGGCCAGCGCCAACCCGGAACGGGTCGAGGAGTACCTGCACCGCAACGAGCGCTACACCTTCTTCACCCCCATCGACGGCCGCCCCCACGGCAGCCTCGACTTCCCGGTGGAGCCCCTGGCCTCCCTGGCCACGGACAAGACGGTCTTCCCGCGCGGCGCGCCGGTCTTCGTGGACGCGGACCTGTCGACCGGCGTGGGCGCGAGCACGCGACCCCTCAACGCGATCCTGCTCGACCAGGACACCGGCGGCGGGATCCGCACCGCCGGCCGCGCGGACATCTACGTGGGCGTCGGCGACGAAGCCGGCTCGGTGGCCGGGCGCACCGCGTCGGAGGGGCAGCTCTACTACCTGATGCTGCGCGAGGACCTCGTGCCGCTGTACTCCCGTTGAGCGTGGGCACGATCGTCGCGGTGTGCGTGGGGAACGGAGGGGTCCCCAAGCATCCGGTCGCCGAGGCGAAGGTCGGCCCCGACGGCCTGGAGGGCGACCGCCACCGCTACCACCTGCACGGCGGTCGCGATCGAGCCCTGTGCCTGCTGTCCGTGGACGAGGTGCGCTCGCTGGAGGCCGACGGCGTGCGCGTCGCGGGCCCGGGGGCCTTCGGCGAGAACCTGCTGATCGATGGCCTCGACTTCAGCGCGTTGCGCGCGGGCGATCGACTGTTGGTGCGGGCCGACGACACCCCGATCGAGCTCGAGTTGTTCGACGTGCGCGAGCCCTGCGCGACCCTGCGCCGCATCGACCGCCGCTTCCCCGACCTGATGCTCGGCCGCAGCGGCTTCATGGCGCGGGTGCTGGGCGAGGGGACACTGCGAGCGGAACTCGCGATCGAGCGACCTTGAGGGGGGGCGAGCTACCGCTTTCTCTGCGAGTAGGCGGGGCCGGTGCGAGGCCACGTCGCGGCACTCGGAGGCGACGCTGGGGGTTTTCGATCCCGGAGACCGGCATTGGCCGTTCGCTCGTGCCTAGTATTCGGCACGTGGCTCCATCGAGGCGCGGCCCTTCCCGCCGAGTCTCCCGCTGACGGAGCTTCGACCCGAGCGAATCCAGGAGTCCTCCATGCACTCGCGTATCGCCCTCGCCGTCCTCGCCGTCCTTTCGAGTAGCGCGACCACCAGCGCGCAGAACCTCGTCCTGAACGGCAGCTTCGAGAACAACACCTCGACCTCCTGCAAGTGGAACCCGCCCAACGCGGAGTTCAACTCCCTGATGGCGGATGTGACGGCGTTCGGCACGGCGTCCGAGATCGACATCATGCAGGGTCAGTGCCTCTACGGCTCGCCGCCGCAGGACGGCGCCTACAAGATCGGTCTCGCCTCGAACACCTTCACGCAGGAGAACGACGCCCTGGCTCTCCACCTGTCGTCGCCGCTGGTGCAGTGCAAGTCGTACGAGCTCGAGATCCTCGCACAGGCCGTCGTGGAGACCTTCTCACCCGGGGTCGGGCCGGTGCAGGTCGGAGTCTCGAACGACCCCAACGACTTCGGGACCCTCGTCTACTCCGCGATCGCCGACACCACGGGCTGGACGGAGCTCGGCACCACCTTCGTCGCCCCGACGAACGCGCAGTACCTCACGCTGCGGCAGCCCCTCACGACGAAGTCCTGGAGCCATATCGACAACGTGTCACTCGTGCCGGTGCCTTCGACGAACCTGACGGTCCCGATCACCGTCGACGTGCTGCCGGTGGGTGGCGGCAGCGCGCTCCCGACGCTGATCGGGAGCATCGCGGTGGTCGAGCAGCCGGGCAGCCAGATCACGGCGACGTTCGCCTTCGACCCGAACTTTGCGCTGCTCGACAACTGCTACGACTTCCGGTGGATCAACGTCGAGCGCACCTATGCCATCGGCGGGGTGGCGCAGACCATCGATTCCGCGCTCGGCCTGCTGCCGGCGATCGACCCGCCGCCCGCCATTGACCCAGAGCCCTTCTACTACACCGGAATCGAATGGGCGACGCCGCCGCAGGGGAGCTCCCCGTACCACACGGAAGGCGTCGACTCGTTCTTCTCCGACGAGCGCGCGGACCCGACCGGCCTCGACAGCGTGATCGGCTTCGAGACGTACTTGGTGGCCCGGGACCTCACCGTGGGCGGGCTCGGCGCAGCGGAGTTCTGCGTCCTCGGCGGCTTCTCGTGGACGTACGACAACGCTTCGAGTGACGCGATCATCTGCGGGCCGCTGGGGCCGGACCCCTCCGTCATCCAAGCCGCCCTGGCAACCGGCCTGCAGCCGGGGCATACGGGCTCCCCGGGCTACCCGGGTTGGTCCGTGACGGCGACGTGCCCGCTGTTCGCCTGCTCGCTGCTGTCCGGCTCCGTGGGCGCCATCGAAGCCCAGGCGGGCGGCAACCACGCGCTCGCGCTCGACGCCGGCGTCAAGCACGCCGGGCAAGCCTATCTCGTCCTCGGCAGCGCATCGGGGACGACGCCCGGCGTGCCCGTCGCCGGCTTGACGCTCCCCCTCAACGCGGACGCCTACTTCTCGCTCTCGCTCTCCCAGGCCGGGAACACGCCGTTCCTGAACACTCTCGGCGTCCTCGACGCGAACGGCCACGGCGCCGCCACGATCGCCGTGCCAGCCGGGCTGTCGCTCGCGGGGCTGACGTTCCTCGACCACGCCTACTTCGCGCTCTCGCCCCTCGTCGGCGTGACCCTGGTGAGCAACCCCTGGCCGCTCACGATCCTGCCTTGAACCGTCGCCCGTCTGCCGACCGGTCGGCGGACGGGCGACGGTTCGAGGGGGGCAACTGCGGTACGTCTGCGCGGTCGATTCCCCTCGGTGTGCCCACGTCAGGGCTTGCGGTCGCGGGCCTCGAGCGGGGCCTTCAGCGGACCGAACAGCGCAACAACTCGCACTCCAGCCCGCCGTTGGCGAGGGGGATGCGTTCGTCGGGCTGCAGGCCGAGGGCCTTGGCCAGGCGCGGATTGCCCGACAGCAGCGCGAGTTGGTAGCCGGAGCAGTGCTCGCGCAGCAGAGCGCCGAAGTCGCGGTAGAGGGCGAGCAGGCGCGCCTCGTCGCCGACGCGCTCGCCGTAGGGCGGGTTGGTGACGATCCAGGCGTTCCAGCCGGGGCGGGGCTCGAACTTGAGGGCGGCGGCCTTCTCGACGGTCACGCCCTCGATGCCGGCGGAGTCGAGGTTCTCGAGGGTCTGCTCCACGCGCTCGGGGTCGTGGTCCATGCCGACGATGCGGCGCTTGCCGAGCGGGCGGGTCTCGGCGCCGATGGCCTCGCGCAGGGCCGTGTAGGCGCGGCCGTCGTGGCCGGGCCAGAGCTCGAAGCCGAAGTGGTCGCGGAACAGGCCCGGGGCGATGGAGCAGGCGATCTGGGCCGCCTCGATCAGGATCGTGCCCGAGCCGCAGAAGGGGTCGACCAGGGGCGAGCGGGCGTCCCAGCCGGAGAGTTGCACGACGCCGGCCGCCAGGCACTCGTTCAAGGGCGCGCGACCCTGGGCCCGGCGCCAGCCGCGCTTGTGGAGCGAGCCGCCGGAGGTGTCGACCGAGAGGGTCGCGCGGTCGCGGTACAGGTGCAGGTCGATCCGCAGGGTCGGCTGGTCGCGGTCCACGCTGGGGCGCTCGCCGCGGCTCTCGCGCAGCTGGTCGACCACCGCGTCCTTGACCCGCTGGGCCACGAACTGGGAGTGGTTCAGCTCCGAGTCGCGCGAGCGGGCGTCCACGGCCAGGGTGCCACCGGGGGGCAGGAAGCGCCGCCAGTCGACGGCCTGGACGCCGCGGTAGAGCTCGTTGGCGTCGCGGCAACCGAAGCGGCCCAGGCGCAGCAGCACGCGGATCGCGGTACGCAGTCGCAGGTTGGCCTCCCAGATCAAGCGCTGGTCGCCGTTGAAGCGCACCCCCCCCACCTGGCGTTCAGCCTTGGGAGCCTTCAGGACACGCAGTTCCTCGTGCAGGACCGGCTCGAGGCCGGGCGCGCAGGTGGCGAAGAGAATCTGGTCGGCTCGGCCCATGCCCGAAGCGTAGCCGCCCCGCGGGGCCGGGCGTTAGGATGCTCGCCGCCTGCGACGCGCGGGCAATCGCCACCCCCTCAGCGTCCGGAGCCCGCCCGTATGGGAGATTACGAAGTCGTCAGCCACACCCTCGAGCCCGTCGAGGGCGACAACCAGATCGCGTTGACGATCCACGCCACCGACGGCAGCAAGTGGGAGTACGGGATTCCCTACAACCCCTCTACCGGTCGCTACACGTTCGAGGAGATCGACGTGCTCGAGAACGACTTCGGCGAGGAGTTCACCGAGCCGCTGATCGACGAGCTCGAGGCACTGGTCGAGAAGCTCTGCGCGGAGTGAGCCGGGGGGGCGGCGGAGCCGGCTCGCGGTAGCGCCCCTCGCGCCCCGAGCCGGGCGTCGCGACTCAGTTGCCGGCCGGGAGCGTCGTCAGGAGCCGCTCCAGGGCCTCGCGGCGATGGGGATCCGTCTCGAGCATCAGCGCTCGCTCGGCCATCGCTGAGCAGCGCGTGTTCTCGCCCAGGCGCTCGTGGAGCAGGGCCAGGTTGGTCAGGGCGCCGAGGTGCAGGTTGTCGATCTCCACCGCGCGGCGGTAGGCGACCACGGCCTCCTCGTTGCGGCCCTGGCGCTCGAGCAGGCAGCCGAGCACGAAGGCGGCCCGCTCGCACTGGGGATCCCGCTCGGTGGCGAGCTCGATCCAGCACACGGCCTGGTCCAGGTTGGGGCACTCGCCGGCGTCGTCGTCCCGATCGGTGTGGAGCGAGGCGGCCTCGACCAGGAGCTCGTTCGAGGGCTCGGCCGAGTATTCGATGGCCAGGGCGTAGAGTTCGTGGGCGCGCAGGAAGTCGCCCAGCTCCCGTTGGGCCCGAGCTGCGAGCTGGTAGGCCGCGGGTCGGTCGATCCCACCCAGCCAGGTCGGGTGGTTACTGTCCGACGGGTCGCCCTCCTCGGAGATTCCGTCCGGGATGGCCCGATCGAGGGCGATGACCCGGTCAAAAGAGGCGGCCGCTCGCCGAGGTTGGTCGAGCTCGAGCTGCACGGCGCCCAGGGCAGCCCAGACGGTGGGGTCGTCGGGCGCGCTCTCGACCGCTTCCTCGAGGTCCAGCTCGGCGGCCCGGCGGAAGCCCATGGCGGCCAAGAGGCGTCCGCGGCGGGCCAAGAGCCGCTTGTCACCAGGGAACAGCTCGATGGCGTGGTCCAGGAGAGCCAGGGCGTCGTCCTCGCGGCCCAACTCGGCCAGGGCCGAGGCCGTCTCCAGGTGCGGCCGGGAGCGATCGGCGTAGGTGGCGTGGCGCAGGCGATTCCACAGATCCGCGGCCAGGACCCAGTCCCCCCGGGCGCTTGCCATTTCGGCCCGATGCCAGTCCTCCTGGGCCGCGATCCGACTGGCGGGTCCCATGCAGCCGCCGCAGAGGGCGCCGAGGCCCGTCAGCAGGCTGGCTCCGGCCAGAGCCCGCAGGCTGCGCCGGATGCCGGACGCTGTGCGCAGGGTTCGGCCGGGGTGGATCTCTTCGAGGTTGCTCACGGGAGCTTGTAGGACACGGGTCACGGGGCGCCGGACGGATCCGCCCTCCGGTTCCCGCCACCGGATGCTCCAGGCCCCTTCGCCCAGGCTCCCGGCACGGTCAACCGCCAGTGCGTCTTATCGTACGATCCGCGAGCGGGTGTGAAACCGAACGCTGTTCGGGCTTCGTCAGACTCCTGTGCGCCCCGCTGACGCCGGCCCGACCCACCCAACCAGCCCCGCAAGCTCCACCCGTGTCACTCCAGGCCGTCCTGCTCGATGTGGGCCACACCCTGCTCTACGAGCAGCCGGCTCGCCAAGTGATCTACGCCTCGGCAGGGCGCGATCGCGGGCTGGAGATCGAAGACGCTCGCATGCTCGAGCTGATGCGCCGCGCCGACCGGGAGCTTCCGGCGCGCATCGACGGATCCTTCCGCTACACCGATCCGTGGCTGCGTCGGTTCATGGAGGTCATCTTCGTCGAGCACCTGCGCCTGCCCCGCGCCGAGCTTGGCTCCCTGTCGGACGAGCTCTTCGATCGCTTCGAGGACGCCGCGACCTTTCGGGTCTTTGACGGGGCCCAGGAGTTCCTGGAGCGGGTGCGCGGCCGGGGTCTGCGGGTCGGGGTGGTCTCCAACTGGAGCGAGCGCCTGCCCCGCGTGCTGGCCGTGACCGGCCTCGCGGGGCTTCTGGACTTCACCGTCTGCTCAGCCACGGCGGGGGTCGAGAAGCCCGATCCCGACATCTTCCGCCTCGCATTGCACGAGGCCGGGACCGACGGCGAGCACGCGGTCCACTGCGGCGATCATCCCCTGCGCGACGGTCTGGCGGTGCAGGTCGGGATGGAGGCGGTGATCGTCGACCACTTCAACGCCCACCCCAAGACCGACCTGCTACGGGTCGAGGACTTCGAACAGCTCTGGGCCTGGATCGAGGAGCGCTGCGGGTGAGCGGGATCGAAGACGAGGTCGAGCAACTGTGCGCGTCGATCGACGCGCTGCGCGGGACCATCGCCCGGCGCTTCCTCGGCCATCGCAGGGTGGTCGACCTGTTGCTGTACACGGTCCTGGCCGACGGGCACGCCCTGCTCGAGAGCCCGCCGGGGCTGGGCAAGACGACCCTGGTCAGCACCCTGGCGGCGGCCCTCGACCTCGACTTCCGGCGCATCCAGTTCACGCCGGACCTGATGCCGGCGGACGTGATCGGCATGCGGGTCCTGGAGGAGGACGAGCGCGGGCGACGCAGCTTCGTGCAGCACCGCGGACCGCTGTTCACCAACGTGCTGCTGGCCGACGAGATCAACCGCGCCACGCCGCGCACCCAGGCCGCCCTGCTGGAGGCAATGCAGGAGCGCCAGGTCACGCTGTTCGACGAGACCGAGCAACTCGAGCGGCCGTTCCTGGTGATCGCGACCCAGAACCCGGTCGAGATGGAGGGCACCTATCCCCTGCCCGAGGCGCAGCTCGATCGGTTCCTGACGCGCATCGACATCGAGAGCCCGAGCGAACGTGCCCTGGTCGACATCCTCGCGGCCACCACGGGCGAGGCGCCGGAGCCGATCGAGTCGGGCCTGAATCGCGAGGAGCTGCTGCGGGCCCAGGCCCTGGTCCGCGAGCTGCCGATCTCGACCGCGCTGCTCGGTCGCGTCGCAGCAACGATCCGCCGCACCGACCCCAAGGAGCCCCGCTCCCCCGAGGTGGTGCGTTCTTCGGTGCGCTTCGGCGCCAGTCCGCGGGGTGGCCAGGCGATCGTGCTCTTGGCCAAGGCGCGCGCCCTGCTCGAGGGCCGACTGCACGTGATCGACGAGGACATCGAGCTCGTCGCCGCCCCCGCACTTCGACATCGCTTGATCCTCAGCTTCGAAGGCGAGGCGCGCGGCGTCCGCGCCGACGACCTGATCGAGGCCGCCCTGGCCGCCACCAAATCGTGAACCGAGCTCGCATCCGCATCGCCCAGGTCAATCCGCGGCTGGGCGACCTGGCCCACAACCTCGACCTGCACCTGGCCGAGATCGAGGCGGCGCGGGCCGACGGCATTCAGGTGCTGGTCTTCCCCGAGCTGTCCCTGACCGGCTACTTCCTGAAGGACCAGACGGCCGAGCTGGCCATGAACCTCGAAGCTGCCGAGCTGCAGCGGCTGATCGGCGAGTCCGGCGACCTCTCGATCTGCGTGGGCTTCGTGGAGCGCTCCTCTTCGGGCGCGATCTACAACGCCGCGGCGTGGCTCGAGCGGGGCGAGGTGAAGCACGTGCACCGCAAGGTCCACCTGGTCAGCTACGGCATGTTCGACGAGGGCCGCGACTTCGCCGCGGGGACCGGCTACCGCAGCTTCGACAGCATCCACGGGCGCTTCGGGATCCTGATCTGCGAGGACCTGTGGCACATGACCGGCGCCTACACCTACCTGCTGGACGAGGTCGACGGGTTGATCGTTACCAGCGCCAGTCCGGCGCGCGGCGTGGCCGCCGAGGGCGGAGCACGGGGCCTGCGGTCCGCGCGCACCTGGGACCGACTGGCGGGCGCCTTCGCGACCCTGACCCAGAGCTGGCTGGTCTTCGCCAACCGCGTCGGTTTCGAGGACGGCGTCGCTTTCGGCGGCGGCAGCGCGGTCTACGGCCCCGGCGGCGACACGATCGCGCAGCTCGACGAGGCGGCGCTGCTGGATCCCGGACGGCTCGATGCGACGCTGGACGGCGCAACCTTGCGGCGGGCGCGGGTGGCCACACCCCTGCGGCGCGACGAGCGACCCTGGGTGCTCGCCTCCGAGTTGGCCGCGCGGGACACCGACGGGAGACGGATCCGTTGAGCGCCCTGGACGTGCAGGTCGACCTGGTCGAGGCCCTGCTGCTGCGCTTCCTGCGCGAGGAGCTGGGGGCCGCGGGGCTCTCGCGAGCGGTGATCGGACTTTCGGGGGGCGTCGACTCGGCGGTCTCGGCGGCCCTGGCGGCGCGGGCCTTGGGACCCGACGCCGTGCTCGGCGTGCTGATGCCCTATCGCAGCTCGAACCCCGACAGCGTCGGTGACGCGCGGCTACTCGCCGCGGACCTCGGCATCGAGACGCGCGAGATCGAGATCAGCGAGATGGCCGACGCCTACTTCGGTGTCGCGCAGGTCGAGGACCCCACCCGCCGGGGCAATGTCATGGCGCGCTGTCGCATGACGATCCTGTACGACCTCTCGGTCGAGTGGCGCGGCCTGGTGATCGGCACCAGCAACAAGACCGAGATGCTGCTCGGCTACTCGACCCAGTTCGGCGACGGCGCCCACGCGGTCAATCCGCTCGGCGACCTGTACAAACACCAGGTGTTCCAACTGGCGCGCCACTTGGGCGTGCGCGCTTCGATCGTCGAGAAGCCGCCTTCGGCCGATCTCTTCGAGGGCCAGACCGACGAGGACGACCTGGGCTTCAGCTACGCCCATGCGGACGCGGTGCTCTACTCGATGGTCGACCAGCGTTGGAATCGCGAGGAGCTCTTGGCTGCGGGCCACGCTCCCCAGGTGGTCGACGCGATCGCGCGGCGGGTGGTCAGAAACCAGTACAAGCGCCTGCCGCCCGTGATCGCCAAGCTCAGCGAGCGGACGATCAACCAGGACTTCCGCTACCTGCGCGACTGGCACGCTTGAGGTATCGGTCTGGTCGGTACGGTGGGCGGTACGGTGCCGGGATCATTTGGCCCACCGGCGGCCAAGCGTCTTGCGAATCGCAAGACGCTTGGCCGCCGGTGGGCCAAATGATCCCGGCACCGTACCGCCCGTACGGACCACGGCACCGTACCGACCAGACCGCGACCCTCAGCCGTCCTGCAGCCTGCGCGTCAGGTCTTCGAGGTCGAGTCCCTGGAACTCGTCCCCGCTGATCGGACCCATCTGCTCGAAACGGTCGGCCTCGCTGGCCGACTGCATCTCGACCATGCGCCCGCGGTGCGGCCGCACGACGTAGTCCGAATCGTCGCCGCCGAGGGTCTCCAGGCTCGAGATCTCGGCCAACTGTCCGGGCAGGTCGCCGGGGAGTTGTTCGCGCCGCTCGAGCGCGCCCTTGGCGCGCTTGCAGACGTCGAGGGTCTGGGTCAGGTTCTTCTGGATCCGGGTGAGCCGATCGAGATCGGGCTCCGGTCCGTCCATCGAACGCCGCACCTTGGCGCAGGCCACCTCGAGGACCGCGATCAAGCAGTTCAGCTTGCGCATCAGTCGCTGCCGGTAGGCGGGAGATTCCAGGTTGCCCCGCTCGAAGGGCTGTTCGTCGTTGCCTTGGCTCATCGCGTGTCTTCCAGTCGATCGGTCGAGGCTCGCGCCCCGGGTTCACGCAAACCTACCCGACACCGAGCCGCGCGCGGACCTTTTCCCAGTCGGCGCCGGAGACGATCGCAAGGCCTATCTTCGGGGTCCATGGAGCCCGGAAAACGTTTCGCGAGGCGGAGTCGCGAAGGGCCCGCGTGGGCCCGCGGAGGCCTCCCTGAGCGGTGAGGGAAGAACCTTCCGACCCGACGACAAATTCGGGAGTTCGCCCCACCGCCGATTGCGGCTCGGGCTCACTGGCGACTCCGGACGCCGCTCTAGTCGAGCTCCGCAAGCACCGGCAGCATGATCAGCACTTCGAACGGATCGAAGGTGTGAAGCTGGAACCGTGCTTGACCGAGGACCAGGAGCGAGCCCTCTTGGTAGGGGAAGGCCGGGCGCACGTCGGCACGCACACCCTGACACCCCTCACTGCGCGCGCTGAGGCCCGAGACGGAGAGCGTGCGCATGGCGGCGTCCGTGGCGCCTCCGACGAAGTTCGCGACCTCGATCATCGCGTCGCGGGTCGAGCGGTCCAGCTCGGTGTCACCGCGTCGCTCCTTGACGGTCGCGTCGGGCTCCATCATCAGGTGCGAGGCCAGGGCTACGGCGTCGGGCAGGGGCATCAGCAGGCAGCCGTGGCCGGAACCGCTGGGCGCCGTGAAGCCGAGCTTGAACGAGATGTGGACCTGCCCCTGGCCAGCTTGGCGACGGTCGATGCGGCAGACCTCGAGCACCTCCGAGGTCATGCTGCGATCGACCACCAGAGCCAGGTCGTCGACCACACGGTGGGCGATCGCGCCGATCAACTTGGTCTCCAGCTCGCTCGCTTCGGACACGGTGGACTCTTCGAGTTTCGCCATCGATCAACGCTCTCCGTGCAACCAGACCTCGACCGAGGCGATCCCCCGCCTCAACTTGTAGGCCAGGATCATCGCGCTGGACCGCTCCAAGGGCGCTGACGAGGCCAGCAGCTCCGGGTGGCAGAGCTCGATCTGCCCGCGCGAGTCGAGCAGGTGCCCCACGACCTCGCCGGCGACCCTGGGCGCGTGGGCAACGAGGACCTCCTGGGGGGCCCTCAGGTCCAGGCCACAGTTGGCAGTCAGCAGCAGCAGACCGCGCGCGAGGTCGGGCGCACCGTGGGCCGAGCAGCGCAGCAGGACGAGACCCTCCAGGGTGCCGCGAAAGCGGACCTGCGCGCCGATCTCGAGGCTCGCGTGGCGCAGCTGACCCTCGCCGTGCTCGACGCTCAGGCCGGGTACCTCGGGCGGATCGGTGGGCCCCCTTTCGCCGCTCGGCGCCCTACCAACGAGGTCACCCAATAACTCCCGCAGGGCCACCTGGAGCGTCGCCACGAGCTCACCATTGGCAAGCAGCGGGAGCACACGTCGGTCCCGGCGGTTCGGCGCGCAGGCCTGGGTCAAGTCGCGTCTCCACTGCACGGTCCCCGGTCGCGGGGAGCGAGGGTCCACACCGGGGCGGAGTCGTCGACGAGGGGGGGCGTCTGCATCGGGACCAGGAACGGCTGTCGAGGGTGCACGTCGTCTCAATGGGAAGCGGACCGACGCCGCGGCGCGGTTGACGGGCGCCATGCGACCGGGTTCTTCGAGTCCCCCGTGCCTCGAGCCTTAGCCGAATTGCCCGCGAAGCCATCCAACCCCGCCCCGGGTGGTTCGTCCCCGGGTCGCGCCCGCCGCAAGGCCCGCGGCGGCGACGCAGGCGGGTTGTCGGGACGCGAAGCCCCTCCCGAACGCGAAGACGCCCCGTTCGGGGCGTCCTCGGACTCACGATCGGCCAGCCAGGACACTAGGGCAGGGAGGATTCGAGGAAGGCCTGCATCTCATCTGCGGGCTCGTCGCCCACGGCGATGCGCCCCAGGTCCCCGTAGGAGCCCTGCAGGACCAGGATCCGCCCGGCCTTGTAGCCCAGCAGCCGATCCTCGCCAACCGGACCGATCCCCGAGGCCTCCACGAAGGCCGGACCCGCGGCGGTCTGGACCTTCGGTTGCAGACCGCCGAGCAGGAACAGCGGCCGGATCCCGTCGGTGTAGGTGGCCTTGCTCCAGATCACTCCGTCACCGTCGACGACGCTGGCGAGCTCCTGCAGCACGTAGCCATCGGGGACGATCTGCGCCAGGGCCGGGGGGAAGCCCAACTGCTCGGCGAGGGGCTGTCCGAGGTCGACCAGTTGCTCCTGGTTGGACGGACGATGGGGCACCATCCCCGCCGGCGGCCCGTCGACATAGCTGGTGTAGGTGACCCGCTGGACCAGTGCCCCCGACGGGTCGAAGACTTCCGTCGAGAGGGCCAGACCGGTGAGCGAGTCGACCCAGACCTCGAAGTCGTAGCCGAACTCGTGCACCGACGAGAACGAGAGCAATTCGGCGGCGCGCCCGGCGATCGTCTGCGGTTCCGAGGCGACCGCGACGAGGTGATAGTTGAGAACGAGCTGATCGAAGTCGCGGATGCGGAAGTCGCGGTAGCGGAACATGTACCCCGCGCGCCCCTCCTGCTGGATCAGGAAGCTGGCCGCGTCAGGAAGCACGGGGGTGTCCACACCGATCGGCTCCAAGGAGTAGGCGCCGGAGGCGTTGACCGAGATCTGCTCGCGATACTGCAGCGGCGTCACCTGGCCACCCGCGTCGACGTCGAAGATCTCCACCAGGCGCTCGCCGCGGTGCGGCACCGACTCGGGGCCGGCGGCCAGCAGTTCGAGCAGCGAGGCCTCACCACTGGTCGGCTCGAAGATCGTTTGGGTCGAGCCACCGCTCTGCGAGTCGACACAACCGACTAGCGCGGCGCAGCAGCCAACCGCCGTCAACATCAGGGTCGTGGGAACGGAGAACTTCACCGTTGGCCCTCGAGAGCCCGGGGGGCTGCCTGCGATCCACGAGAGATGTCGACGACCCCACCCGATACGCCCGCGGCCAAGGCCCGGGCCAGGGGATCCATGCGGTCGATGTCTGTCACCATCGCGAGCTGGACCCGCGGTTCGGGCAGCGAGCGGAGCCCCTCGGCCTGACCCTTGAACGAGCGCATCAACGGCGGGAGGGAGAAGATCAGCAGGGCCGCAGCAGCGACCAGGCCGATCCGCAGCGGAGTCGTCCCGCGGCCCACGAGTACCAACGGCGATGGCCGCCCATCGCGGAAGGGCCGTGCTCCGGGCGCGACGCCCTGGGAGCGCTGACGCCGGTCGGACTCGATGCGTTCGGCGACCAGCAGGGCCAGCTCCGGCGGCGCGGTCTGGCGCTCGAGCCCGGCGAGGGACCTCGCGACCACGGCCGAGGCACCCGCTTCGACGTCTTCTTGAACCAAGCGGCGCAGGACGTTCGGCGCGCGCCGCGGCTCCAGCGTGGCGAAGGCTTGGGCCCGGCGCTGGTTGGCAGCCACGGCCTGGGCCACGGCCCGGTCGAGTCCCTCCGGCGCGGAGAAGCGGTCCAGCATCCCCAGCAGCCCAGCTACCTGACGCTGCCGCGCCAACCACGCCGCGCAGGCGTCGCAGCCCGCAGGGTGACCACCCGACGATTCCAGCGCATCGAGCGCCGAGTGTCGGAATGCTTCGCAGTCGGGGGAGGTCATGGAACCAGTGGGGGGGGGCTGGAAGGTCGGGTGACGTCCGAAGTGGAGCCGTCAGCCGAGGTAGTGCTTGTGGAGGACGGGGGACAACTCGCGGTCCAGCGCCTCGTGGGCGCGGGCCAAACGCGACTTGACGGTCCCGAGCGAGATCTCGAGGGTCTCCGCGATCTCGTCGTACGAGAGGCTCTCGATGTACCGCAGGATCGTGATCGAACGCAGTTTGGGGCTCAGTCGGTCGATGGCCCGCTGGATCTCGCTCTCGAGCTCGCGCCTGGACGCGCTCGACATCGGCATCTCGATCCGCTCGTCCTGGACGTCGAAGCGCAGGCCGTCCGAGTCCTCGCCGTCACGAACCGAATCAAGGGACGCCAGGCGCCGCGATCTGTTGCGTCGCTTGAGGTCGATACTCGCGTTGACGGCGATGCGGTAGACCCAAGACGAGAAGCGCGACTGGAAACGGAAGTCCCGGAGCTTGCGGTGGATGGTCCCGAAGGTCTCCTGAGAGGCGTCCAGGGCATCCGTCGGGCTGCCGGTGATCCGGTAGCAGACGTTGTAGACCCGGTCCTTGTACCGCTCGTAGAGGGTGTTGAACGAACCGTCGAAACCGAGTTCTACGGTCTGCTGGCAAGCTCGAATGAGCTCTTCGTCGGGGTCGGGTCGCATGCGGGGTCGCGCGGTCACGGGATTTGAGACGGCTGGCGGTCGGCCCGAGTTCCCGCGGGTAGGCCGCTCATTGGGGACCCATCGCGCTCGATCTGGAAGCCCCGGGGGCAGATGCCTCCCAGTTCCGGGTCCTCGGAAGCCTACCCCGAGGGGTATTCGGGGGCTGAGAGCGAGCCTGCAGGGGCCGAGAAGGCGGGTTCTTGGCTCCAGGGATCGGCCCGACCTGGATCGCGGTCCTTGGCCCCCGCTGCCGAACGAAGCCTCGCTCGACCCACCCGAAAATCGAGCCTCCCGGCCCGGATGTCCCCCGTCGGAGAGTCGAGGGTCGGTTCGACCTGGATTCTGGCCGCCGGTCGCCGCCCGGTGGACCGGTCCCTCGCGCGGTTGACGGGTCCGGGGTAGTCATGGACTCGATCACGAGCCCCGTGGCCGAGCCGCCAGATCGTCCCGGGCTCGACGAGTCCGAGGGCCCCGGCCCGACTCGGTCAGCATCACCCAGACCCATGCTGGCGGCCACAGTGGTGACTGGCACCGCCCGGTGCAGTACAGCCCGGTGCAGCATCCCCTCGGACCAGCCGATCGGCGGTCCGAGAAGCCGCCCGTCGGTCAGCCGCCGATCAGCAGGAGCGGGTCGTAGACGTCGATCGACCCGCCGGACATGCCATTGCACTCCGACGAGCAGAACGAGTCGGCCGGGAGGCACTCCGAGGTCTGGACCTGGTACTGGACCACCCCACCCACGACTCCCACCGGGTCCACGTCCTGGTAGCAGATCTCGCCCATGCTCGAGGTCGGCGGCATGTCGTCGGGCGGGAGCAGGGGTCGGTAGATAACCCCGCTGCCCCCCCCGATCGAGATCTGACCCATCGACTCCGCGGGCTCCTCGATGACGTAGGGGATGCCGCCGGAGATCATCACCGTGTCCGCCGCAGCAGCGGCACTCGGGACGCCCAGAACCGTCGCAACGGCGTAGACCGGCATCCAGCCCAGGGCCGCCACGAAGGTCTGGGGAATCGGGACGTCGACGACCACGATGCGGTCCCCCGGGGTCGACGGCGCGTCGACGACGGTCAGGGTGCCGTTGGAGATGTAAAAGTCGGAGGGGATGGTGAGCGACACGTAGCTGTCCCCGACTCCGTTGAAGACCTTCACGACCACGCCGATCGACAGGTCGAGCGTCCCCAGGTTGCCGCCCGGCAGGTAGACAGCGATCCGCGAGACCAGGAAGCCGTTCTTGGCAGCGGAGGCGATGCCGACGCTCGGCTTGGAAGTGTTCACGCTCGCGTCGGGCAGGAGCGGGTCCGTACCGAGGGCGATCTCCTCGAGGTCGGTGTAGCCGTCCTTGTCGGTATCCGGATCGAGGGGGTCGGTGCCCAGGACGAGCTCGGCCAGATTCCCGACTCCGTCCATATCGCTGTCCCCGGCGGTCCCCGGGGAGGGCGCGGCGGCCAGCCCGCGGCCATTGGCGCCGAGCTCGAGGCCCAGGATGGCTGTTACCGCGCTCAGAATCAGTCCGCAGGCCACGATGCCGCCGGTCGGCAGGGCACCACCTCCGCCGGTCGGCGGAGCACCAGCCGCGACGTTGCCACCGCTAGGTCCACCGTCGGAGCTACGGCGGCCCGGGCCGTCGGGCGTTGGAGTCGAGGACGAGAGGATTCGCATGGGTCGGGGCCCGGTGAGGGCTGCCGGGAGGGAACTCTTCGGGGAAGAGGCCCGCTTCCGATCGCGTCCGGGCGAGGTCGAGGCTTCAAACTACCGTATCCGCAGACTTGGTGGTGTAACCGTCCAAGCGTGGGCCGAGCCCCCACCTTTACGTGGATCTGTCCACAGGCCCGTCCGACGGTCGGTCCGCCCGCGTCCCCGCGCCCCGAGGCCTTGCCGCGACGTGAGCCCAACAGCAGACTGTCCGGCCCTCTCGCGGGCCCTGCGGCCCCGAGGGACGCGGCGCCCGTAGCTCAGCTGGATAGAGCGCTTGCCTCCGGAGCAAGAGGTCGCAGGTTCGAATCCTGCCGGGCGCACCATCCCCTACCGGCTGCCCCCCCTTTGCCGGGCCCCCGCGCCAACGCGCTCGGGCGGGTCCGGTGGCGCCCCATCCAGGCCCCGCCTGCGTCCCCACGTCCCGCCGGGTCTCGGAGTCCTTCCCGGAAACGCCGCGGGGGCGCGGCACCTTGCGGCGCCGCGCCCCCGGGACTCGGACCCGGGTCGCATCCCCGGGATCGAAGTCGGCTCTCGGCTCAGTCCATGTGGGCGATGACGCGTTCGTCGCCCATCTGCAGCTTCAAGGCCGCTTGGCTGTCGCCGCGCTTGGAGAAGCGGTCGACGAAGCGCGCGAAGAAGTTCTCGTAGACGCGCAGCACGCCCTTGGTCGCAAGACGTCGAACGAAGTCGACCGGCGCCCAGTAGCGCGGGCCGCCCAGGCCCTGGGCGTTGGCGTACAGCTTGGCCTGCTCGGCGACCATGTACTCGCTGAACAGCATGTAGCTGATCAACATTGGCTTCGCGAGCCAGCGCTGTTTGATGAGCGTCGGCACCACCGGCATCATCCAGGGGAAGCGCGTGACGATCGGGAACAGCTTGTGGAGGTTCTCGATCTGGTGCTTGTTCTCGAACTCGATCGAGGACGTGCGGTTGAACTTCTCGGGGAAGTCGTCGTACCCGGCGACGGCGTACCCCATGTCCTTGGTCATGTCCGCGATGTCGAACTCGGGGTACGGCTGCATGATCGAGACCAGCGGGTGGTCTGCCTTGCACTCGATGTTCAGCCGCAGGGTGTCGAGCTCGTCCTCCATCGTGCCGCCGGGGCCGCCGAGCATGTTGAGCGTGCCCAGACGAATGCCCTTCGACTTGATCCAGCCGGCGGCGTCGGTCAGCTGTTGGCGCGTAGTGTTCTTGCGGAACACCGCGTTGCGCACGTAGTCACTGGCGGCCTCGATGGCGATCCGCGCGTAGACGCAACCGGCCTGCTTGAGCAGATCGATGTGGCGCTCGCTGGTCATGTTCGCCATCAGGATGACGTCGAACGGCAGACCGACCTCTTTGGGGTACTTCTCGCAGAACTCCTCGAGCCAGTCGTTCCGCAGGTTGAAGATGTCATCCAGGAAGTGGACGAACTTCAGCGGGTACTTGGCCTGGACCGCCTTGATCTCGGCAATCACGTGGTCGACGGAGCGCTTGCGCGTGTACTCCTTGTTCTTCGCGTCGTAGACCTTCTTCTTCCACGCGTGGTGGAAGCAGAAGGAGCAGTTCATCGGGCAACCGCGCTGGGTCACGAAGACCTTGCGGTCCGAGTCGGCGTAGATCGCGCCGGCCTCGTAGATGACGTCGCGGTCGGGGTGCCCGAGCTCGTCGAGGTCTTGGACCAGGGGGCGCTGGCAGTTGCGCGTGACCTCGCCAGTCTCGCGGTCGCGGAACCAGAAGTTGAGCGTCTCCTTGACGTCCTCACCCTTCTCGAGCTTGTTCAGCAGCTCGGCCATGGCGAATTCGCCCTCGCCACGGCAGATGGCGTCGAACTCACCCTGCTCGACGTACTCCGGGCTGAAAGTCGGGTGCGGCCCACCGGCGACGGTGAAGGCGTTGGGCACCACCTGCTTGACGCGCCGATGGATGTCGGCGAAGTACAGGTGCATGCCCGTGGTCACCGAGTAGCAGACGACGTCGGGGTCGTACTCGACGATCTTGTCCAGCCACTCCTTGTCCGGGATGAAGAGCGCCTTGCACTCGTGCCCCGCGTCCTTGATGGCACGGGAGAGCCACATGATCCCGAGCATCTCTTGCGGGAGGTACTCGTTGATGAACAGGACCTTCAAGGGTGTAGACGCCTCTTACGACAGCTGGAGAGTTGGAGGTGGGAGCGGGCCCGTCGGTGTCTGGAGCCGGATGAATGAGTCCGGGTCCGGCACGACCAACGGCGGTCGAAGTATAGAGCCCAGGAGAGGGATCGGCCGGCTGCGGGGCCACGATCCACACTGGTTTGGTGGAAAGCTCGACACCGTCACACCTTCCAGCGGCGGCCAGGGCTCCAATTGCAGACCGCTGAGTCCGCTTAAAGTCGGACCTGAACCGCAGTGCCGCCCGGGTCCAGGACGCCGCCCGCAGCGGGCTAGGAACCGGCCGCTCGGGCCAGGACCGCTTCGACCTGGGGGAAGGTCGACTCCCTGGTGAAGCGGCTGGAGCGTTCGATCCCCGCGCGGGCGAAGCGCTCCCGCAGGGCCGCGTCCCCCAGCATCCGGGCCAGGGCGTCCCGCAGGGCGCGATCGTCCTTGGGGGGCACCAGGAGCCCGTTGACCCCGTGCTCGACGACCTCGGGGTTGCCACAGACCCCGGTGCAGACGGCCGGAGTGCCCAGGGTGGTGACCTCGATCAGGGTGTGGCTGAGGCCCTCGTACTCGCTGTTGAGCACGAAGACGTCCGAGGCGCGGATGTAGAGCGGGATCTTGGCGTGGGGCACGTTGCCGAGAAAGTGCACCCGCTGCCCGAGGCCGCGTTCGGCGGCCAGGGCCGTCCACGCGGCCTGCATGTCGCCGTCCCCCGCCACCAGGAGGTCGACGTCCTCCGGAAGCCCTTCCAGGGCCCGGATGATTCCGTCGACGCCCTTCCAAACCATCAGACGGCAGATGGTCAAGAGGTAGCGTCGCTCGGGATCCAGCCCGAGCTGGGTCCGGGCCTCGACGCTGGTCTCGGTCACCGCCGCCGGGTCCAGACCGTGCAGGGCGTTGTAGATCAGGATCGCCTTCTCGCCGGGCACGCCGTAACGCTCGACGCAGATGCCCCGCAGGAAGTCGGAGCAGCAGATCAGGTTCCGCGTCCAGCTCCACCACAATCGCTGGAGCCGGCGCGTCAGCTTGACCCGCCAGTCGTACTCCTTGGTCTCGAAGACGTTGATGTCGTCGCCGTCGATCCAGCCCTTGCGGTGGCTGATCTCCCAGGCCCCGTCGACCATGATCCGGATCACGCAGGGCACGCCGCGCAGCTTGGCCGCGAGCACGTGCAGGAGGGCCAGGTGCTCCTGCACGTAGACCACGTCCTGGCCCTTGGCCTCGCGCAGGACCGCGAAGAAGGCCTTCAGGTAGCGGATCGGCAGGGGACCGCGCGGGATCGCGGTGACCTCGAAGGGGAAGCCGGTCGGGTGGTCGTCCGCGCAGAAGGCGACGACCTTGACCTCGTGGCCGCGCTCCACGAGGAAGCGGCCGAGGCTGGGGACGTAGACCGCCGGCCCACCCAAGTCGGGGGGGAAGACCGGCGACGTGATCAGCACGCGCATCGGGCGGTGGTCGAGGTGCGAGGGGGGGGGAGGAGCGGGAGAGGGTCGCGGGCACGCGACGGGAGGTGGGACGGCGCCGAAGCTTACCCCGATCGGACCCCGCGGGCGGCTCCGCGCCCCGCGCCCCACCGCGGGCTCAGCCGCCCGCGCCGACCTTGGACTTGAAGGGCAAGAGGTGCTGCTGGCTGTCCCGGCGCTCGCCCGCGATGCTCTCGAGCACCTCCGGCGTGATGTCGCCGGTGGGGTAATCGCCGGTGAAGCAGGCGTTGCAGAACTTCTCCACCGACGGGTTCCCGGCCCGCGCGGACTGGTTCATGGCCTCGCGATCCAGGTACATCAGGTAGTCGACCTCGATCGACGCAGCGATCTCCTCGCGGCTGCGGCCCGCGGCGATGAAGTCGGTCTTGGTCGCCATGTCGATGCCGTAGGGGCAGGGCGACACCAGCGGCGGGCTGCAGGTGGCCAGGTAGACCTTCTTGGCCCCGGCCTCGCGCACCATGCGGACGATGCGCCGCGAGGTGGTGCCGCGCACGATCGAGTCGTCGACCAGCAGCACTTCCTTGCCGTCGAACTCGAGCGGGATCGCGTTGAGCTTGCGCCGCACCGAGCCCTCGCGGGCGTCCTGGTTGGGCATGATGAACGTCCGCCCGATGTAGCGGTTCTTGACCAGCCCTTCGCGGTACGGGACCCCCATGCTGACCGCCATCGACATGGCCGCGTCCCGCGACGAGTCGGGGATCGGGATCACCGAATCGGGGATCGGCGCGCCCTCGGCCTTCCATTGGGCCGCCATCGCCTCGCCGAAGCGCACGCGCGTGCGGTAGACCGAGATGTCGTCCAGCATCGAGTCGGGCCGGGCGAAGTAGACCAGCTCGAAGATGCACGGACGGTGGGGCTTGTTGCCGATCTGCTTGCGGACCGGCGGCCCGCTGGCCGGGACGAAATAGGCCTCGCCGGCGGCCAGGTCGAACTGACGCTCGTAGCCGATCACGTCCAGCACCACGCTCTCGGAAACGGCCGCGTGCCAAACGTGCCCGTCCTCGTCGACCTTCGAGCCGACGCAGATGGGCTTGATGCCGTAGGGATCGCGGAAGGCGACCATGCCCACGTCCGGCAGGGTCGCGACCACCGAGTAGGCGCCCTTGACCTCTTCGTAGACGGCGGCGACCGCGGCGAAGATGTCGTCCGGGCCGACCTTCACGCCGGGGCGGATGCGCTCCGACAGGGCCCGCACGAAGACGAACAGGACCACCTCGACGTCGCAGGAGGAGTTGAGCCGCGTCCCGCTCGAGCGGAAGTGCAGGTCCTTCAGCTCCTCGAAGTTGGTGACGTTGCCGTTGTGGGCCATGGCCACGCCCACCGGGAAGTTCACGTGGAACGGCTGGGCGTCCTCGGCGCGACCGACCCCGACGGTGGGGTAGCGCACGTGGCCCACGCCCAGGTGGCCCCGCAGCTCGAGCATGGCCTGCTCGTCGAAGACGTCCCGCACCAGCCCGAAGCCCTTGCGGCTGTGGAAGGTGTCCGTGAAGGTCGTGATCCCGGCCGCGTCCTGGCCGCGGTGCTGGATCGCGAGGAGACCTTCGTAGATCTCGGACGCGACGTCCGCGCCCTCGGGGCCGAAGATGCCGATGAAACCGCACATGGGGAGCTGATCGCCGCTGATCCGGCCGGGGCCGCCTGGAGTTGGGCGAGGTCCGGCGAAGCGCGAGAGGATAACCGCGCCCCGCTCCCGGCGACAGGGCGCGCCGGGTCGGGCTCCCGCCCGCGGGTGGACCGCCGGCGGGTCCGGGGCCCGGCCGCGGTAAGGGACCGGTCACGCGGTCCGGGCGGTCCCGAGTAGAGTCGAGCGCGTGAGCCGCTCGATCCCCATGCAACGCCTCCAGCGGGCGGACAAGCTCCTGGGCGCTCTGGCCTTCGTCGCGGTCCAGCCCCTGCGCTGGCTGCGCGATCGGGCGGAGTCGGGGCACGACCCGGCGCGAGTGCTGGTGATCAAGTTCTGGGGCATCGGCAGCATCCAGCTCCTGACGCCCGCCGTCGAATGCCTGCGCCGCCGCCATCCGGACGCGCGCCTCGAGCTGCTGACACTCGACCAGAACGCCCGCTTCGCCGCCGGCCTGGGCCTGTTCGACGGGGTCCGCACCCTGGACGTGAGCGGCGCGAGCTGGCCGCGCCTGTTGTCTCGCATCGTGGGCCTGATCGCGCGCTTGCGCCGCGAGCGCTACGACCTGGTCTACGACTTCGAGTTCTTCACCCGCTTCTCGGCCGTGGTGAGCCTGTTGACCGGAGCACCGAGAACACGCGGGTTCTCATCGCCCTCGGTCTGGCGCGGCGGGATCCACACCGAGACGGTGCCCTTCAACCGCTACTGGCACGTGGCCCGCAATTTCCGCTGCCTGGCCGGGGGCGAGAACGGCGTCGCCGTGCAGCCCGCCGACGTGCGCGCCTTCGAACCGACCGACGCCGACCGGGCCGAGCTCGACGCGGTCCTGATCGGTGCCGGCCTCCAGCGCGAGGGCGCCCTGGTGGTGGTCAACCCCAACGCCGGCAGCCTGTCCCTCGAGCGCCGCTGGCCCCGGGAGCGCTTCGCGGAGCTCGTCACCGAGCTGATTCGCGTCGACGGCGCGCGAGTCGTGCTGGTCGGCGCCCCCGGCGAGCGCGAGTGGACCGGCGGGGTCACGGCCCTCTTGACCGACCTCCCCAGCGGCCGCTTCGCCAACCTCTGCGGTGAGCTCTCGATCGGCGCCCTGCACGCGCTCCTCGCCCGCGCCGCCCTGTTCGTGGGCAACGACTCCGGCCCCATGCACCTGGCCGCCGCCACCGGCGCCCCCACCATCGGCCTGTTCGGCCCCGAGACCCCGCACATGTACGCGCCCCTGGGCCCGCGCGTGCGCGCCCTCTACGAGCCACCCCCGTGCAGCCCCTGCATCAACGTGCACGACAACAAGGTCTCGAGCTGCATCCACGGCCGCCCGGAGTGCCTGATGAACATCTCGGTCGAGGCCGTGACCGGCGAGGCCCGCAGTCAGCTCAAGCGCAATTCACTGCGCACGATCGACGAGCGGCGGGCGGAGTAGACGTCGCTCGGCGCGCGCGGCTACTGCACTGGCTTCGTCGAGACGATGTCGAAGCGTCCGTCCATGCGGACGTAGAAGACGCACGGCTCGCCCGCACCTCGCGGCTGCGTCCAGAGGGACCCGGCCGGCATCCACATGTCCCCGGCCGTCGGGTGGTCGCCGTGGAGCAGTCCGCGGATGACGACGCCGCGGTAGGAGACGTTGTGGAAGTGGGACGGCGACCGAAACCCGTCCGTCGGCGCGAGCAGGAAGCCGGTCGCGCCGAGCCGCCGCGGTCGCCCCAGAGCGTGCCCGCCTGGGGGCTCTGGTCGCCGCGAGCGGGGTTGAGCGCCTCCCACTCGACCTCGGACACCGGGACGACTTGCGTGGTCGGTTCGGGTCTACCTGCTGCATGGGGCGCACCGGATGCTGTCGGCGGACCGCTGCAAACGGCGGCCGCGATCTGGGAGGCGAATCGCCGGCGCCTCTTCGCTCTGGTCGTCTTGCTGGTGGTCTCGGACTTCAGTCCGCTCGCGCACGGCCCTGAATTTCCGCAGGTTTCTTGCCGATTGCTGCACCCTGACGCCCCCGTCCGGCAAGGGAACGCGTGATTCCATGACCCACTCACACCCGAACCCTGCCGCGAACGCCCCCTCGGGATTCTCGTCCGGTGTGGATCTCCTGCGAGACCTGGACTGGGTCCAGCGGCTCGCCTTCCGCCTCTGCTCGGATCGAGCGATCGCCGAGGACCTTCGTCAGGAAGCCGCCCTCGCGGTGCTCCGTCAGGGCGCCCCCGAGCAGGATCGGCGCAGGCCCTGGCTGGCCGGCATCGTCCGCAACAAGCTTCGGATGAAGCGGCGTACCGACGGTCGCCGGGAGGCTCGCGAAGCGGGCGTGGCTGACCTCGAATCCGTGTCGGTCGACGTCGACGTCGTCGAGCGGGCCGAGACGCAGCGCGCGGTCACCGACGCGGTGCTGCGCCTGCGCGAGCCCTACCGCACGACGGTGCTGCAGAGGTACTTCGAGGAGTGGACGCCCGGCGAGATCGCGGAGCGAACCGGGACGTCCGTCGAGACCGTCAAGTCGCGCCTGAAGCGCGGCCTGCGGGCGCTCGAGGACGACCTCGCGAACGTGTTCGCGGACGCCGGTGCTGGATCGCGCGACGAGGCTGGCACGGGGTGGTTCTCCGCGCTGCTCCCGCTCGCGGTCGTGGAATCGAAACGTCGTGCCCTCGCGTCCGCCACCGGCGGCGCGCAGGGACTCGCCGCCGCTTCCCTGACCACCACTGGGCCCCTCCTGATGTTCGCCAAGTCCTTCCCCGTACCCGTCGTGCTGCTGGCCCTCTTCGGGCTGTACTCGTTGACCCGCGCCCCGAAGAACGGGGACCTCTCGACGGGCGTCGTGGAGCCCCGGACAGGCCAGACGACCGTCGATCGCGCGCACGACCTGCCGTCCGCGACGGAGCCGGGCAGGCTCGGGCGCTCGGCGCTCCAGGCTCCCGGCGACGAAGCCACTTCGTTGGGTGACGCCGCGCAGCCGATGTGTGCGCTGAGCGGATACGTCATGGACGATCGCGGTCGCAGCCTCGATGGGGTCGACGTCGCCCTCTTCCGCCCCGCAGATGAGCTGGTTGCCACGGCGCAGACGGGACCGGAGGGGCGCTTCTCCCTGAGCGTGCCGGAGCAATCGGATCCGCTGCTCGAGCTTCGGATCGAGGGCGAGTGGTTCCACCGGTCGGAGCGCCTCGAGTTCGGTGGGACGGGATGGCGTGCGCGACTCCCGCTGACCTCGGGTCCGCGGGACGTCGGGACGGTCGTCCTGACCGCTGCCGGGGCCGTCGCGGGGAGGGTGTTCGACGCGAGCGGAGCTCCGGTCGCCGGCGCGTCGGTCACCACTTGGGGCGGCGACACCACGACCTCGGCCGAGGACGGGTCCTTTCGCCTGGACCGGGTGTCCCTCGGCCCAGACGCCCTGGAGGTGCGCGCGGAGGGGTTCCCGATCGCGGAGGCGGACATCACCCTGCGCGCCTCGTCGGTCACCGCCGGCGTCGAGGTACGCCTCGAGCCCGAGGCGTCCCTCCGCGGTCAGGCCGTCGATCGCCTCGGGCAGCCGGTGGCCGGCGCTCGGGTCGAGCTCGACCCCGTGGACGAGGACGACATCAGTCGCGCGGTGAGCGGACCCGACGGTCAGTTCGAGCTCCCGTTCCTGTGGCTCGAGGGCGCGCACCTGCGGGTGGACGCCGAGGGCTTCGACCTGTGGGACTCCGAGGAGTGGGACCAGGAATTCGAGCCCGGCGCCGGCGCGATCCGTGTCGAGCTGAATCCCGCGGCGAGCGTCGAGTTCTCCGTGGTCGACGACGCGACCGGGCAGCCGATCGAGCGCTTCGGGCTCGCGGTCCACAAGGGCGCCGGCAGCGAGGGGATGCAGCCGGTCGGAGACACCGAGCCGCCTCTCCAGGACTACCCGGGTGGCCGAGCCGTAGCCGGAGCGCGAGAGGAGTACGACGAGGTGGTCGTCTGCGCCGAGGGCTACGAGCGCTTCCAAGACGACGTCCTGACGGTCGGCATCAGCGGTGAGAGTCTGCGAAGCCAGACCGTGCGCCTGCGGCCGTTCCAGGCACAGCCCCCCGTCGGGTCGATCACGGGTCGCGTGCTGCGCGACGGAGCTCCTCTCGCAAACGCCTTCGTGGAGTTGGAGGGGGGCAAGTGGATGACCGAACGGATGAAGCGGCTGACCGACCAGTCGGGCGACGTGTTCATGTCCACAGGCTCCTCCCTCCCCCTCGTTCGCACCTCCGCCGACGGGTCCTTCACGGCCGAGGGGCTCGAGAGGCCGCTGTATCGCATCCGCGTCCATGCCCTCGGCGGCGCCGCCACGGAGCTTCCCCTCGTCGAGCTGGCCGAGGGGGAGACCGTCGATCTAGGCGATGTGCACTGCAGACCGGGCGGCACCGTGCGAGGGGGATTGATCCCGCCGCCCGGCGTGTCGCCCAAGGGTCTCGTGGCCTCGATCGGCCATGGGCTGGGCCGGGTCCGCTCGCCCCTCGACGACGGCGGAAATTTCGAGCTCCTGCACGTGCCCGCCGGGAACCACAGCATCGACATCGAGGTGCGGGACGGCGACTTCGAAGACGGCGCAGAGGCAGAAGTCGTCGTCACCGCAGGCGCGGTCACGAACGTGCGGATCGACGCCTCGGGCGGGGCTGGCATCCGTGTCCGCCTGGTGCTCGACCTGGACGGCGCGCCCGCCGACGGGTGCCGGGTCGTGTTCGTGGACGCCGACAGTCCGCAGACCGTGGTGGCCATGGCGCATTGCGACGCCAGCGGCCGTGTCGACACCTACTTGCCCGCCGCAGGCGACGTGGCCGTTTGCCTGATGGAGACCTTCGGTGACCTCATCCGGCACCCCGAAGCAAGGCTTGGCCCCTCGGCCGGTACCGACATCCAGGAGTCCCTCGGCTTCCGGTTCGGGTCGGCGCAGGTCGTCGTGCCCGGCGGCCGCACGCTGCCGGCCGACGGCGGCCTGGCCGTACAACTCTTCGATACGAGCGGGGTCCTTCACCAGCGCATCACGCTGGAGATCGTCGACGGAGAGGTCGTCGACTCGCCCGACGTCACCTACTCGCCAGCGCGCGGAACCGGCGGCGGCTTCGCCCTGGACCTCCACCGCGTGCTCGAGGGAGCGTGGACGGTCGACGTCCGGGTCGTCGCGCTCGACTTCGAGGGCGATCTGGAACCGTCGAAGGCCCGAGCTCAGGTCTGGCTGGAAGGACAGTCCATCACCGTGCTGTAGCGAGACGGAGTCCGTCGATACGGAGACCCTCGATTCGGAGTCGTTCCGACCCGGAGTCCTTCGGCAATGCCCTTGCTCGACGTCGGATTCCTCTCGCGAGGCAGGTGACGGCAACTCCGTGGCCTCGGGGATCGGGTCTACATCCGCGACTGCTTCTGCTCGAAGACGACCAAGTCGAACTACCTGTTCCATCCGGTCGATCTGGTCACCCTCTCGGGGACCCTGGCGAGCGAGCACGAGCTGGCGGCGCTCGACTGCATGGCGGAGCGGCTCGACCCGGCGGCGGCGCGCGCGCGGATCGACTCCTTCGGACCGGAGGTGATCGTGGCCCTGGTGGGATCGGTCTCCTGGGACGAGGACCGGCCCTTCCTGGCGGACCAGGCCGCCCACGGCCGAAGGGTGATCGCCACCGGCGACGTGCTGCACGAGGCCAGCGAACAGCGCCTGGCGGAAGAACCCTGGCTCGAGGCCGCCCTGCACCTGTTCTCCAACGAGGACGTGCTGACCTACTTGAGCGGCGACCGCGAGCGCATCGAGGACATGACCGTGCGCGACGCCGCGGGCGCACCCGAACGCCTGATGCGCCTCGAGCGCAAGAAGCGCAAGGGCGGGTTCCGCGTGCCGCGCCCGCGCCACGAGTTGTTCCCCACCGATGGCTATCACTTCAGCTTCGCGCGCTCCAAGCGCTTCGCGACGCTCTTGACCGACTACGACTGCCCCTACCACTGCACCTTCTGCATGATCGGCCTGCGTGATCGGCACCCTGGGTTTCCAGACGCGGCCGGTCGAAGACGTGCTGGAGGAGATCGACGAGCTGCGCGCGCGCGGGGTGAAGGAGCTGTTCTTCATGGACCAGTCCCTCTTCGCCGTTTGACGTTACCCCCCCAGCATCGTGTCAAGTAGGAGAGCGGCGGCCCGGAAGCGAGGATCCGGTGCCCCCGCGCTGGCTGCCGGGAGAACGAGTGAAGCGGTGGTTCCGATCGCTCGTCGGACAATCTTCCCTGGAATGGCCAGCCCGGCTCTTCTTGGGTTCAGTGCGGCCCGCTGGAGTGGGTCCACGTCAATCAACGATGCAGGACTCAGCGCGCGAGCTGGGCGATGTCGCGTCTCGCGCGCAACAGGGCCCAGCGGCGCTCGACCCAGTCGCGCTCGCGTTCGAGGGCGTAGTAGGCGGGGTACTCGTCGAAGGGCAGCACGGCGACCTCGTAGGTCACCTGGTCGCCGTCGATGAAGCCGCGCGAGGCGTTGGCGGGGCCCTCCGCTGCGCTCGATTGCATGGCGAAGCCGCCCAGGGGGTCGCTCCATGTGCCGCACAACAACTCGGTCTCGCCGCGGTCGAAGCGCGCCTCGAGCAGGGCCGCAGATTGTTCTCGGCAGAGGGCGTAGAGCTCGTTCCAACGATCGTCGAGCTGGCCGATGGTCCAAGCTTGGTAGCGGGCGGCGAAGGCCGCTTCGAGGTCGGCGCTCCCTTCGATGACCTGGACCCTGTCGACGGGATCCGATTCGGTCGGCACGGAACCGCATCCGACGAGGGCAAGGACTGCGAGGACGGCGAGGGCGGGCTTGCTCATTCCAATCTCCATCGAGTGGGTGCGGACGGGTCGCGTCAGTGATCCGATTGTCGGCTCCACCCACGCTCGCGCCAGCGGGTTCTTTGTAACGACCCCGGGGGGCGCCGCTCGCGCGACGCCCCCCGGGGTT
This sequence comes from Engelhardtia mirabilis, assembly GCA_007751255.1. Classification (GTDB taxonomy): domain Bacteria; phylum Planctomycetota; class UBA1135; order UBA1135; genus Engelhardtia; species Engelhardtia mirabilis. Next base: position 59,520 of record CP036296.1, on the reverse strand, counting down.
CGCGATCCGCTCGGAATGGCGCGGATCGGCCTGGCGCGCTCAACCGCGCATCACGGGCAAACGACCCACTCGCCCTTGTACTCGCCGATGGCGACCGGGAAGGGCGGGTCGGCGAACACACCGCCGATCTTGCCCACGGGGCCGGCGCCGTTCAGCTCGTAGACGTAGGCGCCGAAGGTGCCCTGTCCGTTGAGCCAGGTGCCCGAGTAGCTGCCCTTGACCAGGTAGTCGGGCGAGGGGCCGAAGCCGTCGTCCAGGTAGCCGTACATGGTGCCCTGGATGCAGGACAGGCAGGGCGAGGGCGTCGCGATCAGCTTGCACTCCATCTTGTAGACGGTGTTGCCGGTCAGGTTCGAGACCAGCTTGCCCTCGGCGAAGCCCGAGCCCGCGCCGGCGGGCAGGTCCCAGGCGCCCTTGGTCCAACCCTCTTGGCAGGGCGGCGCCGGGGCGGCGGGGGCATTGATCGAAAGGACCAGGGAAACGAGCAGGACGGGGATGGCCACGAGGCCGGATGCCAGACGGGTGAGTCGCATCGAAGTCTCCTTCTTCTGGGGCGACGGGAGCGAGTTGCGTGCGGCGCCCACCGGGAGTGGCTCGACGCCGCGCCCCGAGGCTGAACGGGATCCCGCGATCCGTCTAGGAAGTTGCCGAGCCCGGATCCGCGCCCGTGTTCGCTCACCAGCGGAGCCGCCCGGTGCGAAACGTGCCCGCAGGCCTTTGGCTCCATGCACGGCCGTCCCCAGGGTCACCGGATAGACTCACTCGGCTCCATGCGCGTGCTGCTGCTCAATCCCCCCGGTCGCCGGATCTACATCCGCGACTACTTCTGCTCGAAGACGACCAAGTCGAACTACCTGTTCCATCCGGTCGATCTGGTGACGCTGTCGGGGACCTTGGCCAGTCGGCACGAGACGTCGGTGCTCGACTGCATGGCCGAGCGGCTGGATCCCGCCGCGGCCGCGGCGCGCATCGACGAGTTGGACCCCGAGGTGATCGTGGCACTCGTGGGCTCGGTCTCGTGGGACGAGGATCGGCCCTTCCTCGCGAACCAGGCCGCGCGCGGGCGGCGGGTGATCGCCATCGGCGACGTGCTGCACGAGGCCAGTGAACAACGCCTGACCGAAGAGCCCTGGCTCGAGGCTGCCCTGCACGTGTTCTCCAACGAGGACGTGCTGGCCTACCTGGACGGCGACCGCGAGCGCATCGAGGACATGACCGTGCGCGACGCGACGGGTGCGCCCGAGCGCCTGCTGCGCCTCGAGCGCAAGCAGCGCAAGGGCGGCTTCCGCGTGCCGCGCCCGCGTCACGAGCTGTTCCCAACCGAGGGCTACCACTTCAGCTTCGCGCGCTCCAAGCGCTTCGCGACGGTGCTGACCGACTACGGCTGCCCCTACCCCTGCACCTTCTGCGTGATCGGCACGCTGGGCTTTCAGACCCGCCCGGTGGACGACGTGCTGGAAGAGATCGACGAGCTGCGCGCGCGCGGCGTGAAGGAGCTGTTCTTCATGGACCAGACCTTCGGCGTGGTGCGCGACCGCGGCCTGGAGCTGTGCGCGGCCCTGGCCGAGCGCGGCGACGTCTCGTGGACCGGCTACACACGGCCCGACGTGGCCGACGACGAGATGCTGGGCGCCATGCGCGCCGCGGGCTGTCACACGGTGATGATGGGCGTCGAGTCCGCCGACGACGCGCTGCTGGCGGCCTACAAGAAGGGCTACAAGAGCTCGATCATCGCCGACGCCTTCCGCCGCGCGAAGCGCGCCGGCCTGCGCACGGTGGGCACCTTCATCATCGGCCTGCCCGAGGAGACCGAGGCCAGCCTGCAGCGCACCCTCGACCTGGCCATCGGGCTCGAGATGGACTTCATGTCCCTCAACATGGCCGTGCCGCGCTTCGGCACGCCCTTCCGCAAACAAGCCCTCGATTTGGGCCTCGCCGAGGCCAGCGACCTGGTCATGGACCAGGGCGGCGCCGACGCCTTCCTGCCGACCCAGACCCTGGACCGCGCGCGCATGGTCGCCATGAAGAAGGCCATGGTGCGCCGCTTCTACCTGCGCCCGTCGTACTTGTGGCGACGGGTCACGGGCGTGCGCAGCCTGTGGGAGCTGGGAGCCCAGTTCCGCGAGGGGCTGGCCCTGCTGCGGCGCAACGTCTGAGCGTCGTCAGGGGATCTCCACGCTCAGCTCGCCCCCCGCCGGCGGCCAGGCGATCGGCAGGTCGTTGATCAGGGGCGGCTCACCGTCGCGGAAGACGGACAGGCGCAGCTCGCCCCTGATCTGCTCGCAGACGATGCGCCCGTCCGCGGGCAGGAACTGGTGGAAGTACCGACCCAGGCGGAGGGGGTCGGAGGCGGGGTCGGGATGCAGGGAGTAGAGCAGCTCCGCGCGGTCGTCCTCGGCATCGCCGACCTGCAGGGCACCGGATGCGACCTCGAGGTCGATGTGCAGCTCCGCCACCTGACCATCCGCGACGATCGCGGGTGTGGGCCAGGCGGCCGACCAGTGCTGGAAGCTGTTGCTCCGCCATTCGATCGACGCGAACCACTCGCCGGACGGCAACAGCTCGAGCAGGGCTTCACCATCGGGGCCGAGGTCGGCCTCGACCCGGTCCATCGCGGAGCCGTCGTCGCCGCGGCGTGCGAGCTTCAGCACGAGCCCGGTTCCGGGGGCGCCGTCAACCGTGACGAGGGCGTGGATGGCGCCGGAGACCAGGGAGGTCCCGTCGAGGTCGAGCTTGCGCCGCTCGCCCGCCGCCAGCTCGACCGTGGCCAACTCGAGCCCGGTCGCGCCGAAGTCGGGGTCCTCGTCGACCGCATAGAGCAGCCGGTAGGTGCCCGCGCGCAGGCCTGCGAAGTCGAACCGCCCGTCCTGCGAGGTCACACGTTGGTGCGGCCCCCAGTAGCGAAGCCGAGCCAGGCTCGCGAGCGGCGCGATCGTGGAGATCTCGGAGACCACGGCCTGCACCAGGAGCCGTCCGGCCGAGTCGGCGGGCAGGTCGATGTGCCCGACGATCGAGGCCGCCGACTCCATGACGAGCTGGACGGGTTCTGCCCCACGATCGGCCGCGACGCTCGGGAACCAGGTCGAGAAGAACACCGAGGCGTCGGCCTGCAGGCCGAAGGTCCCCGGCGAGAGGTTCGGCAGCTCGAATCGCCCGTCCGCGTCGGTGTGGGTCGTCCCCAGGTGGTCGGGCATCATGAAGACCTGGTGGTGCGCGCGATCGAGGGGCGAGAACTCCGTCGGTGGGAACAGGGTCACGTCCGCGTCGACGGGCCGACCGTCGGGCCAGGTCAGTCGGCCGCGGAGGGTGAAGGGCTGGCCCAGCTCGCAGCGCACTGCGCGCACCTCGCCAGGTCGCAGCTCCTCGAGCACGACCTCCGAGGGGGCATAGCCGTCCGCGACCACGCGCAGGCGAGCGGTCGTCGGGTAGATGCCGCCGACCACACCACCCTCGGGAAGGGGTCCGCCTTCGTGGATGACCTGCACGCTGGTCGACCTCCGCTCGGCCCCATCCGGCAGCTCGGGGTAGGTGACCTCCACCCTGGCCTCTTCGAGCGCGGCTCCGCTGACCTCGTCGATCAGATCGAGGGCCAAGCCGACGCTGCCCCGCAGCCGCACTCCATAGCTCCGACCACGGATCAGCGGCCTTCGCTCGACTCGCTCGAAACGGGGGTCGTCCACCTCGACGCGGTACTCGCCCGACACCGCCTCGGCGATCTCGATCGAGTTGCTGCTGCGGACCTGGGCGGGGATTCGCTGGCCGCTCGGTGACCACAGGGTCACGGCATCGGCCGCGAGCTGGGTGGTGAAGGGCAGGTTCATCAGGAAGCTGACTCGGAGATCGCTCGATTGGTCGCGGCCCTCGAAGACCAATTCCACCTCGCGCGTCTCCCCGGCGGCGAGGGGCACTCGGATCGCCCGGACCCGCGAGTCCAGCGGCCCGTCGGCGCCGACCTCGATCGGGCCCGGCGGGAGCCCGCGAATCGACCAGCGCTCGCCCGCCGGATCCCAGTCTGCATAGTCGCGGCTGGCGGCGCCCGGACTCGCGCCCATGGTCGGATGCGGGACGGCGTAGACATTCCAGATGCCCGATGGTGCCTTGCCGTCGGGGCCTCGCAGACGCACCTCCAGGCGACCCTCCGCGCGCAGGACGACCGTCCCCAGGTCGACGACCTGTCCGGCATCGATCTCGCTCCAGCGCCAACTCGCTCGACCGAAGTCCTGGGGCTCGAGGTCGAAGGTGTACTGGGCCGCGGGGTGGGGCTCGAAGGGCAGGTCGATCCGTCCAGCGTCCGTCGTCGTCCCGGGTAGATCGATGGTGCCGGGATCGCCGAACTCGACCTTGCGGCGGCTATTCGCGCCCCATCCGTGGAGCATGAAGGCAGCGCCAGGGATGGGGTCGCCGCTCTGGTCGACGACGAGTCCGACGATGCGCGCGCGGCCGTCTGGGAGATTGGCCTGCTCGATCGCCGAGTCCGAGGCGATGGGACGCTCGCCGGTCGACTCCTCCACGACCGCGGATCGGCCCAGCTCGCGCGTGGCGTCGGGCCTTGTCAACGTGATCGGCGCACTCGAGTTCTCCGTCGGCGCCGAGCCGGGCGATCCGTGCGGGGCTTCGACGTCGGTCCCGCTGTACTCGAACAGGACCGCAACGACGACGACAAGGAGGACGAGGACAGCAAGCAGGCGATTCGACATCAGGCGATAACCGGACGGGTCTGGAGGACGCGACCTGTTGTAGCCGATCGGACTGCCGCCTGGTCAACACCCCCTGGGTCCAGATACCGCGCGGTGACAGCTCCGCGCAGGACGACCTCGCGATCGATCAACCCCCGCGCGCGCTCGGCGACGTCACTCGCTCGGCGGAATGGGACCCGTGTACTCGAAGTCAAGTTCCAGTGCGCCGCCGGCCGGGACGTTCACCATCGGTCCGTCGAAGAAGGGCAGGCCTTCCGCGTCGAGGCGGATATCGGCCTTCCCCGGCGGCAGGCCGACGATCTCGAAGCGGCCGGTTTCGGGGTCGACCCATTCGCGCACCCACGTCGGTCCCGCATGTGCGCGCGGCCCGGCAACGGGTAACGACCAGGCACTCGCGACGGTCACGCGCCAGGGACCGGCCAGGGGTCGCCCCTGACCATCGACGACCTGTCCTCGGACGGTCGCCGCCTTGGGGAGTGCCACGGTGCCGAGGTCGAACACGTCCGCCGCGCCGATCGCGCGCCAGTTCCAACTGGGCGCGGCGAAGCCCTCGGCCTCCAGGGCGAGGGCGTAGGGCCGGTGCGGGTGAGGCACGAAGTGCAGTTCGAACTCGCCGGTCGAATCCGTGACCAGCAGGCCGGTTGGCCGCGAGTTGCGATGGCCGTCGACGAACGCGAACCTCGCGCTACCTTCACCACCGCCACGCAACTCGACGGTCACACCGGAGAGGGGCCGGCCGTCGGCGTCCACCACTCGCCCGGCGATCGTCGCGAGGCCGTAGGGTGCGGGAACGGCGTCGATCGCGGCAGAGGCGATCGAACCGTCGCTCGAACTCCCGTCGCTCGAACTACCGCCGGTCCAGAGGCCGATCGCGGTCGCCGACGTGGCGGCGGCTCCAATTCCGTGCGTCGCGGTGAGGACCGCGGCGAGCGCGGCCAGGGTCAGTACGTACGTCGGACGGAAACGCTTCGATTGAGCGAGCTTCAGCATGGTCGTGTGCGCGCTCCCCTGGCGCGCCTCGAGCTGGATCGGACGGAAGAGTCCGGTTCGGAAGTGGTCCATGCAGCGAGGGACGCTCTCTCCGTCGGCCCCGCTGCAATCGGTAGAACGTCACGTACGTCCCGATTGCTCGGACCTTCCGAGATATTTGGTCACGGGGCAGCAACACGGGCTCGAATGAACCCGTTGCGGTACGCAGCGCCCGGTCGCCGTCCCGGGGGCCGCATCGACCCGCTCGGTGTCCCAACCGGGGGGACAGCCCCCCCCTTGCGGCCGTCAGCTCAGCCCTGGGTCTCGACCCAGGCCGCGATCTCGGCGGCCGCGACCTCGGGCTCGTCGGAGCGGATCGTCGCGGCGTAGCGGATGCCCTTCTCCGAGTGCCGATACAACGGGTCGTAGTACTTCTCGAGGAGCAACTCCACGAGCTCGTCCTCGCGGCCGGCCTCGAGCAGGCCGGTCAGCACGCCGTCGTACTTGATCGGGCCCAGGCGTTTCTCGATGAAGGGCAGCTGAGCGAGGAGTTGCTCGCGGTTGTCGACCTCGCCCAGGTAGTCCTCGGTCAGCACGTCGATACGACGCGGCACGTCGGCCACGAGCTCGATCGCGATACCTCCTCGAACCGCTTGCCAAACCCGATCGGGCAGGATCACGTTGCCGACCTTGCGGCTCTCGCCCTCGACCACCAGGCGCCCGGGAAAGCCCCGGTGGATGCGCTCCACCACGCGTCGTTCGAAGACCTTCTGCACCACCGGTTCCAGGCCGACCATGCCGAGGATCGACGAGCGGTGGCCGGCGAGCAGCTCGAGGTCCAGGGTCCAGCCCGGACGCAGGCGCTCGAGCTCGCGCAGCACCAGTGACTTGCCCACCCCGGTCAGACCGCGCAGGGTGAAGCTGGGCGGCGGCGACCAGGTGTCCAGGCGGGTGCGGATGTAGCGCCGCCAGGCCTTGTAGCCGCCGGACAGGAAGTACACGTCGGACAGGCCCACCCGGCGCAGCAGCGCGGCCACGCTCTGGGAGCGCAGGTTGCCGCGCCAGCACGCCACCACCAGCGCCCCGTCGGGCAGCTCGCGCGCCAGCTCGGGCACCAGCCGCGCGCGCATGTCGCCCATGCCGCCCTCGCCCAGGGTCCGCACGTGCTCGTCGAGGTCCTCGGGGACCAGGGGCCGGCCGGCACTGGCCGCGATGTGCCCCACCAGGGCCGCGATCTTCGCGCGGGTGATCTGCAGGCCCGCCTCGAAGGCCGTCTCCGAGCCGCGCTGACGGTAGAGCGTCCCGACGATGGCCCGCTCGGCGTCGTCGAACAGCGGCGCGTTGATGGCGCCGACCACGTGGTCCTCCGCGAATTCGGAGGGGCTGCGTAGGTCGACGACGGTCAGGTCGGCGGACTCGAGCAACTGCTCGGCGGTCGCGCTGGGTAGGTGGATCTTCTGCACCACGGTCACGGGACCGCAGAGCGTAAGGGCCGCGGGGCCAAAGCGCCCGGGCCGAGCTGCGCTCGTGGGCGCGGGTTGGCCCGGCTGCGCTCGATTGGAACGCCCAATTGTGGCGACAGCCGCCCCGAAGTAGGAGCGGCTGTCGACCGTGACACCCAGGAGAAGGTTGGTCGCGGTGAGGGGGAACCGGTGATCGGTGACCTTCGCGCGGCCAACCCCAGCAGCCGCGGCGAGTGCGGTTCCCGAACGCCCAGTCCCGTGATTTCGAGCCGGTCGACCGTCATGGGGTCTGGCGAGATCCGCGATCGGGGCGCCCGGGCTCGCCTCCCGGCGTGCCCGGTCCGCCAGTCGGGCGCTGGCCCTCGGCATCGGGTCCGCGCCGGTCCCCCTCGGCGGGCCGCTCGCCGGCCGGCCGGTCGAGCGGGGGCGCAACGCCCTCCCTGCGCTGCCGCCAGCGATCGGCGTCCTGGAGCCACTTCGGACGGCCGTCGCGGTCGGCATCGTCCCTGCCCTTGTCCCAGTCCTTCGAGTCCTTGTGCCAGTCCTTCGACCAGCGGCCGGGGCCTTCCGGCCCGCGCGGGCCGTCGCCCCCCGGTCGCCAACGGCCGTCCGGATCGCCGCTCTTCCACCTTCCGCCGGGGTCACCACCACTCGGATCACCGCCGCCGCTACCCCAACCGTGGCGGTCGAAGCTGCGGCGGCCGCCGCGCAGACTCTGGAGCAGCTCGTGGGCATCCGCCGCCCGCAGGGCCTCGAGTTCGGCCGGAGCCAGGTACCCCGATTCGATCACGTGCTGGAGCAACCGCGCCTTGATCCGCCCATCGAGGACCTCCATGCGCTCGCGCCGCTGGAGACCGCCCACCGCCAACCCGTCCTCGAGGGTCGGGCGCGCGAGGTCCTGCAGCTCGCGCAACAGCTCGGGGTGCTGCCCGAGGGGACCGGCGGGCAGGGGCGGTCCGGCGCCGGCCCAGGGAGGACGTTCGCCGCCGAGGCGGCTCGACCATTCGCGCAGGGTCTGGGCCTGGATCTCCGGGGGCGCCAGGCGCACCGCCCCGATCGCCGCCGGGTCGAGCCCCAGGTCCCGCCCCGCGCGCTCCAGGGCGCGACCCAGGTTGCGGTCGTGGAAGTCGTCGCGCCAATGGTGCAGCACGCCGGGGCGGTCGGCCGGATGGACGCCCTCCAGCTCCTCGATCACCGGCGGGGGCAGGAGTCCGAGCAGGCGCTCGCCGCGGGCGCGGGCGACGGCTTCCTGGTGGTGGCGCAGCAGCTCGTCGCGCTCCTGGGGACCGAGCCCGTCGAGCTTGGCGCGCTCCTCCTCCGAGAGGCCGTCGCGCAGCCGGTCCCGTTCCGAGCGCAGCTGTCGCGTGCGGTCGCGCAGGGCCTGGCGCTGGTCGTCGTCGAGGGATCGGAACTGCTCGAAGCGTCGCTTCATCTCGGCGCGCCGCTCGGGATCCATGCGGTCCCAACGGCTCGCCGCGTCCTCGTCGGGTCCACACTCGGGCCCCTTACGGTTCGACTCCTGGCCCACGGCCGGAGCCGTCCAACCGGGCCCGACCAAGGCCACCGCGAAGGCGATTGCAGCGGCCCAACGCGGGGTCGCGATGCTCGCAGAAGCTCTCATCCGTTCTCGTCCTCGGGCAGTTGCAGGAGCCATTCGTCGACCTCTTCGAGCTCTGCGAGCAGGACCTCGAGGTCCTCGTCCATCAGGAGCTCCCACTCCTCCAACACGGCCAGGTCCGCCAGCAGCTCCGCGTCAGCGGCAGCTGTCGTGTCGGCCTGCTCGACACGGGTCGAGTCGTCCGGCAAGGACCCGGGGCTCGTCACCTGTCCGGCATCGTTGTCGGCCCCCACATCGGTTCTGTGGATCGGGACGAGCTCGGCGTCGTTGCTCGCCACGAACTCCGTGCCCGAATCCCCGGGTGAACCGCCGAACAGGCCCTGGGCCACCGAAAGCAACACCGCCGCGGCCGCGGACAGAAGGCCAGCCAGGACCCAACTGCGACCGACGGACGATCCAGCGGAGGTACGTCCTGACGCCCTGTCGAAGACCTCTCCGCCGCTCTGCTCTGAATCCGGCCCACCCACCGCTCCGGCGATCCACCCGCGCTCTGCGGCCGTGGCCGCGATCACGCGCTGGGCGAGACCGACCACACGCTCGGGCGCCGGCATCCGGTCGAGCAGCGCGTCGAGCCGCTGGAACTCGCGCTCGCGGCGCTCTTGCTCGGCGCGGGACGAGGCCAACACACCCTCGACCAAGCCCTGCGGCGTCTCCGGCGCGGGCACCAGGTCCAACAGCTCGTCGACGCGATCCAGCTCGCGCCGATGTTCTCGATCGTGCCGCTCGTTCATGCGACTTCCTCCCGGACGAACGGCGCCAGGCGCTCGCGCAGGGTCTCGCGCGCGCGGTGCACCGTGGACTTGACGGCCTTCTCGCTGACCCCGAGCACCTCGCCGATCTCCAGGAAGGAGAGCCCCTCGTACTTGGCCAGCACCAGCGCCATGCGTTGGCGCTCCGGCAGGGACTCGATCGCCGCGCGCACGGCCTCGACCACGTCGAGGCGGGCCAGGTCGGCCTCGGGATCGGGGCCGTCCTCGTCAGCCGGGTCGAAGCCCCGCGAGTCGGGATCCCCGGGCGCGGAAGCGTCGAGGGAGAGGGTGCGGCGCAGGCGCAGCTTCTCCCGTTCGTTGGCGGCCAGGTTGAACACGATGCGGTACAGCCAGGTGGTGAAGCGGGCGGTCGGGACGTAGGTCTCGCGGGCACGGACGACCCGCAGGAAGACCTCTTGGACCAGGTCCTCGCGCTGGGGAACCGGGCCCAGGAAGCGGGTCAGGAGGGCGTGGACGCGGTCGGCGTGGGCCCGAACGAGCGCCTCGAAGGCGGACTCGTCGCCCGCCTGCCAAGCTGCCATCCAGGCCGCGCCCTGATCCGTGTCTGATCCCGTCATGCGGTGGTCGTCTCAACCGGTCGCTCCCCGACAGGTTCCCATGAACTCCACGGGGCGGTTCGCGGGGGCCAAATGGGGGCGGCCGAGCGCTATGGTGACCCCATCGACGAGGCAACGGGCGAAGCCTGAGGCCCCTCGACCCTCGCGCGGCCTCCCCTCAGGCCCCGGCGGCCCTCCGGCGGGCCCCGGGCGCCCGGTCGCGTTCCACAACCTCGCCGGACCCGGAGATCGACCCATGACGCGACTGCTCCTCGCGGCCGCCGCCCTGCTGCTGGCCGCCTGCGCTTCGACCAACGACCACCACGACGCCCAGGATTCCGCTGCCCTCGCGGCCAGCGCCGCCGACAGCTACGTCCTGACCGCCTGCCCCGTCAGCGGCGAGCCCCTGCCCGCCGAGGGCTACTCCACCGCCAACGTCGCCGGCCACGAGACCCGCTTCTGCTGCGCGAGCTGCGCCTCGATGGCCGCGGCCGATCCCGCGACCTGGGGCCCGCTGATCGAGCAGTCGCTGATCGAAGTCCAGGTCGACGACTACCCCCTGACCACCTGCGCGGTGGCCGGGACCGAGCTGGGCTCCATGGGCGAGCCGGTCGACGTGCTGGCCGGCGACACCCTCGTGCGCCTGTGCTGCGCCGGCTGTGCGAACGCGGTCAAGGCCGACCCCGACAAGTACGCGGCGATCGTCGCCGAAGCCCGCCGGTAGTCGGACCCGTCCGCACTGCGAAACGCCCACGGGACTCGGCCGACCGCCGGGTCCCGTGGGCGCTCCCATTGGCGCGCCGTGATCGAACGCGTCAACCGGAGAGAGCGCGCTGGAACAGCACGTTGTTCTCCAGGGCCACGTGCTCCATGCCGTCGATCACGAACTGCTCGATGCCCTGGTAGAGGGCGCGCCAGGTCGCGCAGGCCTCGGCCGGGGCCGCGTAGTCCTGGGCCAAGGCGCGCAGCTTCACGAAGTTGCGTCCGTGGTCGTCGTGTTCCTCGCGCATGCACGTGATCGGCATGGCCGCCATGCGCCCGCGACCGGCGAGCAACATGGGGAAGAGCACCTGCTCCTCCTTCTGCATGTGCTCCTCCATCGAGTCGGCGATCAGTTGGAGGTGTGCGGCCAGGCCGTGGGGGCAGGAGGACTTGTCCGCGTGGACCCGCTCGACCTTCTCGGCCATGGCGACCAACCGCGGCAGCTCTTCGCGGTGACCGGCGTGGTACCGCTCGAGGACGTGCTCGACCAGTTCGGCCAGGGGCGCCTCGACCCAGCGGGCGGCGGGCTCACCGGCGGATGGTTCGACCGACAACTCGCGCAGGACTTGCTCGAGGTCCAGGTCCTGGTCCGCGCAGGCCTCCGAGAGGGTCGCGCGACCGCCGCAGCAGAAATCGAGGCCGTGACGGTGAAAGACCCGTGCCGCGCCGGGCAGGGCGAGGGCCAGGTCGGACAGGCGGCGGTCCGCCTGAACCAGTGGATTCGTGTTCATGGCAGTTGAAGGCGGACGGTCAGTCAAAGCGCGTCGCGACCACTTGAGAGCCGTGGTCGTCGAGCACGAAGCCCGGGGAGTTGCCCTCGACCGGGGCGTCGAACCTGAGCCTCAGGTCGGGGTCGTCCAGGGCGCTGAAGACGTTTCCGCCCTGGTAGGCCAGTGCGACGCTCTCGGTCTCGCGGGTCATCGACAGGTGCCCGTCGTCGCCCATGGAGATCAGAACGTTGTTGCAGCCGATGCTGTAGCCGCCCACGTACGCGGTCGCGCGCTCGGCGTCGAGGGGCAGGTCGATCGTGGCGGGCTCGGGCAGGTCGAGCACGGCGCGGGCGGCGGCGCGCACCAGGGCCGGGAGGTCGGCGTCAGCGCCGTTGGCGCTGGCGACGATCGACAGCTCGATCTCGGGATACCAGGCGAAGCTGACGTGGTCGTCGCCGAGCCGACCGCCGGCGATCCAACCCTCGAGCTCGCCGAGACTCGCGCGGTGCACGGCCAAGCCGTGGTCGCCGCCGCGGCCGTGACCCTCCTCGAAGCTCGTGAAGGCGCGCCGCGCGAGGCCCGGGCCGAACAGGTCGCCGTCGCGGAAGCCGGCCCAGAGGGTCAAGAGTTGTTCGGGGTCCAACCGCAGGTCCGCGGCGTTCCAAGGATCGGCGGCGCGTGCGTCGGCACTGCTGGTGGCGCCGCTGTCGATGCCCGTGGTGATCCAGCCGTCGCCCCTCTGCCGAGCTTCGTCGGGCCAGGTCCCGCGCAAGTCGAGGGGTGCGAACACCGACTCGAGCAGCACCTGGCGCAGACCCTGCTCGCTGCTGCGCTCGAGCAGCAGACCCAGGACCAGGGTGTCGCTCGGCGTCCAACCGAAGCAGTGCCCGGGATCGGAGACCGCCGCCTGGTCGGCCAGGGCGGCGACCATGGCCGCCACCTCGCCGGGCTCCCCGTCGATGAGGTCGCCGTAGTCCGGCAGGCCTGTGCTGTGCTGCAAGAGCTGCAGGACCGTGCGCCCCGTGGCCAACTCGCCGAGCTCGGGCACTAGTCCATCCAGGCCCGCGTCGAGCTCCAGCTCTTCATCGTGGGCCGCGGCGAGGGCGGCGGCGATCGTCAACAGGTCGAAGGCTCCGCCGGCGGGCAAGGCTCGCGCGTCGGGCGCGGCGGCGAGGCCGTAGCCCCAGGTGCCGACGACGTCGCCACCGAACTCGATCCCCAGGGTCAAGCCGCGTAGACCGGTCGATTTGCGGGCGAGCTCGGCGTGGTGGTCCAGGCGCCGGGTGAGGACGTCGGACTCCTGGGTGGGCGGCGGGGCGAGGGCCAGGCCGGCCAAGGCCAGGCCGATCAGGTTCGAGAGTGCCATCGGACTCCTCCGGTCAGGCGGTGCGACCCGGCGGCGGCGCGGTTGGCTCGGCCGCCGAGACGCTGTAGTTGGGGACGGCGAAGGGCGACGGTTCGACCGCCGCGCCAGCGCGCCCTACCCTAAACCGGACTCAAGAGTCCTGAGTGATCTTTATTCCCGATCGATCGCGCCCGATGCCGTCGCCAGCGGCGCTGCGGCCCTTCCCGAGCCAGCGGGAGCGGGCCCAGGGCCGGGTTACGGCCACGGGGACCCCGATCACCCGCTCCAGGGGCACCGGGCCGAAGTAGCGGCTGTCGGCGCTGTCGGTGGAGTTGTCGCCCAGGAGGAACAGCTCGTCGAGGCCGAGCTGTAGGGGCCGCTCGACCCCGTAGGTCCCGGCCCCGGTGAAGTGCAGGTCGCGGCCGATGCGGACGTTGCGGAAGCTGGCCCGCCCGCCCTCGGCCCCGAAGGCGACCCGCGGCGCGCTGGTGCGATCCCCGCCGGAAGTCACCCCGAGGAACGGGCGGTTGCCCCCGTAGGCGGCGGCCAGGATCCGCTCGCCGTCGAGCCAAACCTCCAGCTGGTCGTCGACGTTGGCGAAGCGCAGTCGGTGCTCGCCGGTCCCCTCGAGGTCCAGTGGTCGCGCGTCCAACTCGTCTGACGGCGCGTCCTGGCCAGGCCGGCGGACCAACACGGCACGCCCCTCGCCCAACACCACCTCGAAGGTGTCGCCGGCCTCGACCAGTCGCCAGCGCAGGCGGAGGGCACCGGCCTCGGGCGACACCCGGGGGACGCTGAAGTCGGTCGTGACCACCGCGTCGCCGACCTGCGCCAGGCCGGGCACGCGCGTCCCGTCCGCCTCCAGGTAGCCGTCGCGGACATCCTTGTGGAAGAAAGCCAGGCCCGCGTCGCTCCCGCGCCTCACCCCACTGGCATCGACGTCCATGCGCGACCCCCCGGGGTCGCGGGGCCCGGCGACCGTCCAAGGACCGGCCGGGGCGAGATCCAACTGGAAGAACTGTCGTGGGTCGTGGAACCGGTCGTCGAACAGAGGTGTGGGGTCCGGACGCGCGGCGTCCCCGGCCAGCTTGCGTCCGTCGATGACCAGGTCGCCGGCGTCGATCAGGATCGTCTCGCCGGGCAGTCCGGCCACGCGTTTGACCATCGGTTGGCCGTCGCCCTCGGGGCGGAACACGACCAGATCGAAGCGCTCCAGATGCGCCGGGAGCGAGTAGCGCACGAGCACGTGCTCGCCCACCCGCACGGTGGGCAGCATCGACCCCGATTCGATCGTGTAGACGTCCGCCACGAAGGCGCGTGCCCCCACCACCAGGCCCAGGGCCAAGAGGGGAGGGACCAGGAGCCACCAACGGCGATGGCGCCGCGGAGCGGAGTGCTCGGGGAGTGGAGCCGGTTTCAAGGCTGGAGAGAAGTCGACGGGCGCCGGGGGCGCTCAGGCTAACAATGGCCCCATGAGCGACCTCAAAGGCAACGGCCCCTTCCGGCTGTCACAGCACCCGGCCCACCTGGGGCTCGGCGCGACGACCGTGGTGCAACCGGAGTTCACGGGCGAGATGGACTGGTACGTGGCCTACGGCGCGCGGCACGGCGCGGACGGCAAGGAAGGACGCCTGCTTGCCTGGCACACCTTCGGCGAGCCTTGGGCCTCCTGGGAGGTCCACCCCGAGGGCACCGAAGTGGTGCTCGTGGTGGCCGGGGTCCTGACCCTTCATCAGGAGCTGGCGGACGGCGTTGCGACCGTGCGTCTCGGCCCGGGCGAGTACGCCATCAACCCGCCAGGTGTTTGGCACACCGCCGACGCCAGCGCCGAGGACCCCGCCACGGCGATCTTCATCACTTGCGGCGAGGGAACGGACCATCGGCCGCGCTGACCGCGGTGCGCGCCGTCAGTTGACCAGGGCCTGCACCACCGCCACGAAGATCGCCGTGCCGGACACGTCGCTCATCGTGATCAGGAACGGGCCGGCGACCACCGCCGGGTCGACGCCGATGCGATGGCAGGCCATGGGCACCACGCAACCCAGGGCCGCGGCCCAGGTCACGGCGATGGCGATGCCGATCCCGATCGCGCTGGCGAAGGCCAGGGCCAGCTCGCCCGACGCGGCCTCGCTGAAGGTCGCCACGAGGGCGGTCGCGAGACCGCAGACCAGACCGATGGTCGCGCCCGTGGCGACCTCCGAGCCAAATACCGACAGCTCGCGGTCGGCGCGCACCTCGCCGGTGGCGAAGCCGCGCACGATGATGGTCGAGGACTGGATCCCGACGTTGCCGGCCAGGCCGAGGATCGTCGGCACATAGCGCAGCACGTCGCCGGAGGTGATCCCCTCGCCGCCCCCGGCGCCGGCCAGGGCCAGGATCTTGGCCGAGGCCAGACCGCCGACGACGGTCAGGCCCATCAGCGGCAGGCGCTGGCGCACGCGGCTGCGGATCGGCAGGCGCGTCTGCTCGCCGGGCGCGGTGCCGACGAGCTTGAGGAAGTCCTCCTCGGCCTCGGTCTCGAAGGCGTCGAGGGCGTCGTCGGCGGTGACGACCCCGATCAACGAGCCGCGGTCGTCGACCACCGGGACGGCGCTGAGCGAGTACTTCGAGAGCACCTGGGCCACGTGCTCCTGATCGTCGTCCGCGTGGACCGTGACGATTTCGCGATCCATGACCTCCTCCAGGAGGCTGTGGATCGGCGTGGTCAGGAGCTCGCGGTCGGTGACGAAGCCCACGGGCCGGTCGCCGCCATCGACGACGAAGACCCCTGGTCCCAGCTCCGCGTGGTCTTCGCCATCCTTCCGCAGGGCCCTGATCGCGTCGCCGACGCGGGTGCCCTCCGGAAAGATGTCGACCTCGGGCGTCATGATCCCGCCCGCGGAGTCGACGTCGTAGCCGGCCAGCTCACGCAGGCCGGCGGCACGCTCGAAGTCGACGGCCCGCAGGACCTGCTCGGAGACCTCCTCGTCGACCAGGGCCAGGAGGTCGACCACCTCGTCCGGCGGCAGGATCTCCACCAGCGCGGTCAGATCGGCGATCTCGCAGCGCAACACCAGCAGCTGGCGCACCCGATCCGAGGCGTACTCGAGCAGTTGCGCCCGCTCGACCGCTGCCAGGGACTCGAAGACCTGCCAGGCCTCCTCGTCACTGAGCTCGCTCATCCAGGAGGCGAGATCGGCGGTGTGGACCCGCTCGGTCAGGCTGCCCAGGGCCCCGTGACGGGCAACGATGGCCGCTCGCAGGTCGCGCAGGGTGGGGGTCCGTCGAGCTCTGGGGCGCATCGAGCCAGCGAGCATAGCCCCGGCCGAGGGCCGGTCGATCAAGACTGCCGGCTAGAATGCGCGGCCCGCGAGACCCAGGGGAACGCCCAACTGCCATGACCGAGATCGATCGCCAGCACCTGATTCACGACTGGAACGACGCCACCACCGCTCCCGGTGGCATCCAGTTCGACGACGAAACCCTGCGCGACGGGCTGCAGAGCCCCAGCGCCCGGGACCCCGAGCTCGACGAGAAGCTCGAGCTGATCCGGCTCATGGATCGGCTGGGGATCGACACCGCCGACGTGGGCCTGCCCGGGGCCGGCGCGCGGGCGCGGCAACACATCGCGGCCCTGTGCCGCGAGATGGAGGGCCTGCGAATCACCCCCAACGTCGCCTGTCGCACGGTGATCAGCGACATCGAGCCGGTGGTCGACCTGGTCCAGGAGATCGGCAGTCCGGTCGAGGTCTGCACCTTCATCGGTTCGTCCCCGATCCGCATGTACGCGGAGGGCTGGGAGATGGACCGCATGGTGCAGATGTCCCGCGACGCGGTGGAGTTCGGCACCAAGAACGGCCTGCCGGTGATGTTCGTGACCGAGGACACCACCCGCGCCGACCCGGAGCACGTGCGCGCCCTCTACTCGACGGCGATCGAGGCCGGCGCCAAGCGCGTCTGCGTGTGCGACACCTGCGGCCACGCCACGCCCTCGGGCGTGCGCAAGCTGGTGTCGTTCGTGAAGGGCATCGTCGACGAGCTGAACCCCGAGGTCGGCATCGACTGGCACGGCCACCGCGATCGCGGCCTGGGCCTGGTCAACACCCTGGCGGCGATCGAGTCGGGTGCGACGCGGGTGCACGCCACGGCCCTGGGCCTGGGCGAGCGCTCCGGCAACACCGAGATGGACCTCCTGCTGGTCAACCTCAAGCTGCTGGGCCTGATCGACAACGACCTCACTGCCCTGGCCGACTACTGCCGCAAGGCCGCCGACGCCACGGGCGTGCCCTTCCCGGCCAACTACCCGGTCTTCGGCGCCGACGCCTTCGAGACCGGCACCGGCGTGCACGCTTCCGCGGTGATCAAGGCCTTCCGGATGAACGACACCTGGCTCGCGAACCGCGTCTACTCCGGCGTGCCCGCGGACCTGTTCGGACTCGAGCAGTCGATCAAGGTCGGGCCGATGAGCGGCAAGTCCAACGTGACCTTCGTGCTCGAGCGCCACGGCGTCGAGCCGACCGACGCGCGGGTCGACGCGGTGCTGGCCAAGGCCAAGGTCTCCACCAGGCTGATGACCGACGAGGAAGTCCTCGCGGCCGCCGGCGGGAAGTGAAGCGGCCCGGGGCCTGCGAAGACGCCCTTGGCCCGCGCGGATTCGCGCCGGCGCGGCTACTCGCTGCCGTCGGGCGACGTTGGTACTGGCTGGTCCTCAGCCCCCTGGTGATGGTGCTGTGGACCACCGTCCACGAGAGCTTCCACGCCCTGGCTGCCCTGCTCGCGGGGGGCAGCATCGAGCGTTTCGTCGTCTGGCCCAGCGTCGGCGACGGGGGCCGGTTGCTGTTCGGCTGGGTGAGCTACGACTTCCCCGCCGCGGCGGCGAACCCGCCCTACGCCTGGATCACCGCCGCGCCGTACCTCGGCGACGTGGCGATCGCCCTGGCCGGGCTGGCGTTGCTGCGGCCGCCCGCGGGCAGCCGCCGGGCCACCGCGGTGCTGATCCTGGTCTTCGCCGGGGCCTTCTACGACGCGCTGAATGCCTGGCACTCGTTCCTGCGCGGCGGCGGCGATCTCGCACGGCTCTTCGATCCGCAGCCCTTCCCCGCGCTCTATTGGGCGGTCCCGCACCTCGGTCTGCACCTGGCCCTGACCTGGCGCGCGGCGCGCGTGGCCCTGGCGGCGGAGTTGAGCGCCTCCGAACGCGGTGCGTGCATGGCCGGGTTGTGTGCCTTGCCTTGGTTGATCGCCTTGGCGCTTTGAGGGCGGGCGCGGGTCAGTCGGGGGGGAGCGCTTCGAGCAACTCGCGCAGGGTCGGCTCGACGTTGTCGGCCAGGCGCTCGTGGCCGACCGCGGTGGGGTGCAAGCCGTCGGCCAGGTTGAGCTCGGGTACGCCGCCGACGCCCTCCATGAAGAAGGGCACGAAGGCGACGTCGAGCTCCTTCGCGAGCGCGGGGTAGAGGGCGTCGAAACGCTCGGCGGCCTCGCCGTAGTTGGGGGGCAGGCGCACGCCCAGCAACAGCACTCGCGCGCCGGCGTCGCGGCTGGCTGCGATCATCGCGCGCAGGTTGCGCTCGGTCTCCTCCACGGGGATGCCGCGCAGGCCGTCGTTGCCGCCCAGCTCGATCACGACCAGGTCCGGCTTCGTGCGCAGACTCCAGTCGATGGCCGCGGCGCCACCGGCGGCGGTGCGCCCGCTCTCGCTGGCGTTGACCAGGCGGAAGGGCAGCCCGGCCGCGGAGAGACGCTGTTGCAGGAGGGCCGGGAAGGCCTGGTGCTCGGCCAGGTGCAAGCCCGCGCCGATGGAGTCGCCCATGAACAGCACCGTCGGCGCGGTCTCGGGGACGGTGAGTTCGGCCGCAGGCGCTTGCACGCCGGACGCGGGAGCGTCGAGCAGCGGACGCGACGGCAGGGCCGCGGCGCCGGTGGGCTCGGACTCGCCCCCGCAGCAGACCAGCGGCGAAAGGGACAGGGCGAGGATCAGCAGACGAGGAGATCGGATGGTCACGGCTCGCAGACTACTAGGCCCTCGGTCGGTCGCCTGCGAGCCGTCCCCAGGCCCCGAACGCTCGCCGGGTCGGGGCCGGCGAATCGGATCGATGCCTTGAACCCCGGCCGTCGTCTGCTACGGCAGCCCTTCGCGATCCCGTCACCGCAGTGCGCACGACCCCATGTCCCAAGCCGCCCCCGACTCCCCGCCGCCGATCGAGGCCCGCGGACTGACCGTGACCCGCCCCTCCGGCGGGCGCGACCTGACGATTCTCGAGGGCGTCGACCTGACCATCGGCGCGGGGGAGTTGGTCTCGGTGCTGGGGCCCTCGGGCAGCGGCAAGTCGACGCTGTTGGGCCTCCTGGCCGGACTCGACCGGCCCACGTCAGGCTCGGTGCGTCTGTGTGGCGTCGAGCTCGCCGGTCTGGGGGAAGACGACCTGGCGCGCCTGCGCCGCGGACGGGTCGGCTTCGTGTTCCAGTCGTTCCAGCTCCTCGGCAACCTCACGGCCCGCGAGAACGTGGCCCTGCCCCTCGAGCTGACCGGGGTCGCCGACGCCGCCGAGCGCACGGAGCGGACCCTCGCGGAGGTCGGCCTCGCCGATCGCGCCCACCACTACCCGGCCCAACTGTCGGGCGGCGAGCAGCAGCGCGTGGCGCTGGCCCGCGCCTTCGCGGCCGAGCCCGAGGTTCTCTTCGCGGACGAACCCACCGGCAACCTGGACAGCGAGACGGGTGAGCGGATTCTGGAGCTGCTGCTCGACCTGCGGGCGCGCCACGGCACGACCCTGGTGTTGGTGACCCACGACGAGGCGGTGGCGGCGCGGACCGACCGCGAGCTGCACCTGTTCGGCGGCCGGTTGGTGCGCGACGAGGCGCGCAGCCCCGCGTGAGGTCTGACAACTCGCGGGCCGCGGACCAGGGGCCCCAGTGGCGCGCGATCGCCCGCGCGATCTTGCTCGAGACCCGCTCGTCTCCCGCGCGGCTGGTGTTCTTCGTGGCCTGCCTCGCCGTGGGCGTGGGGGCCGTGACGGGAGTCGCGGCTCTGGCCGGAGCCTTCGAGGCCGGCCTGCGTGCGGAGGCGCGCACGCTGATCGCCAGCGACCTGCGGGTCAGCGCGCGCCGGGCCCTGCCACCGGAGCTCGACGACTTCTTCGCGGACCGCCCCCACCGGCGCACGGACCTGCGCGAGCTGGCCGCCACCGCCAGCCGTGGCGACCAGAGCCGCTTGGTCGAGGTCAAGGTCGCGGGCGACGGCTATCCCTTCTACGGCGAGGTCCGGGTCGATCCGCCGGACGTCAGCGTCGCGGGCCTCGGCGCGGGCGGCGCGTTGGTCGCGCCCGAGCTGGCGGCGGCCCTGGGGCTCGAGCGGGGCAAGACCTTCAGCGTCGGCGGCGCGCCGTTCGAGCTGCGCGGACTACTGCTGGACGAACCCGATCGGCTCGAATTCCAGATGACGCTCGGGCCGCGGGTGCTGATCGCGCCCGAGGGCTACGCGCGCACGCAGCTCGACCAGGCCCAGAGCCGCGTGCGCCACACGGCGTTGTTCGCGTTCGACGGCGACTTGACCAAGGCGGACCTGGCGCGCCTCGCGGACGAGTTGCGCGCGGCCCTGCCGGACGCGGATTACCTGCGGATCCAGACCCACGGCGAGGCCCAGCCGAACCTGCGCCGCTCCACCGACCAGGTGGAGCAGTACCTGGGCCTGGTCGCGCTGCTGTCGCTCTTGCTTGGAGGCATCGGCGTGTCGCAGATCGTGCGTGCCTGGCTCGCCGGTCGCACCCAGAGCGTGGCCGTGATGCGCTGCCTCGGGCTGCGCGCCGGAGAGGTCGCGGCGATCTACCTGGGCTCGGTGGCCCTGCTCGCGGCGATCGGATCCCTGGTCGGCGCAATCCTCGGCTCGGCCCTGCCCTTCGCCGTGGCGGAGCTCGCGCCTGACCTGTTCCAGGGCAGCGCGGCGACCCTGATCCAACCGATGGCGGTGCTGCGCGGGGTGGGCCTGGGCCTGGCGGTGGCCCTCAGCTTCAGCCTCCCGCCCCTGAGCGCGGTGTGGCGGGTGGCGCCGGCCGCCGTGCTGCGGGCCGAGGCAGCGCCCCTGGCGGCGCCCCGAATCGTGCGCTTCGGCGGACCGACGTTCCTGGCCGCGGGGGTCGTCGGCGCGGCCCGCGCCCAGGGCGGCGGCTGGCTCGAGGCCCTGGCCTTCGCCGGCGGCCTGGCGGCCCTGGCCGGCCTCTTGTGGGTCGGCGCCTGGGGCGCGGCGGCCCTCGCCGGCCGACTCCCCCGCGGGCGCTTCGGACCGACCCTGGAGCACGGCTTGGCAGCCCTCTCGCGCCCGGGGGCCGGAACCGGCGGCGCGATCGTCGCCCTCGGTCTGGGCGTCGCCGTGGTGGTGTCGATGTGGCTGGTGCAATCGCGCCTGGGCGCAACCCTGCGCGGGGCCCTGCCGTCCGACGCACCGAGCGTCTTCATGGTCGACGTGCAACCGGACCAGTGGCCCGGTGTGCTCGCCCAGCTCGAACAGCACGGCGCCCGGTCGATCAACTCCAGCCCGGTGGTCATGGCCCGACTGCGCGCGATCGACGGACGACCAACCGCCGAGTTGGCGCGGGCGCGCCGCGACGCGGGCGAAGCGGCTTGGGTCTTCACGCGCGAACAGCGGCTGACCTGGAGCGAGACGCTCGCCGACGACAACGAGATCGTGGCCGGTGAGTTGTGGTCGCTGCCCGACGTCTTCGAGGTCAGCGTCGAAGAGGACTTCGCCAAGGACCTGGGCGTCGGCCTCGGCTCGCGTCTGACCCTCGACGTGCAGGGCGTGCCGATCGAGTTGGTCGTGTCGTCGATCCGGACCGTCGAGTGGGAGAGCTTCGGGATCAACTTCTTCCTGGTCGCCGAACCCGGAGCCCTGGATGGTGCGCCGCACTTCCAACTGGCGGCCGCGCGAGTCGAGCCGAGCTCCGCGGAGCTGGACCTGCAGAACGCGGTCGCCGCCGACTTCCCGAATGTCACGCTGCTGCGCGTGCGTCCGCTGCTCGAGAAGCTGGCGGCGGCAGTCGACCGCATCGCCCTCGGCGTGCGCGCCCTCGGTTCCTTCACGGTCTTGACGGGCCTCGTCATCTTGGCCGGTGGCGTGGCCAGCACCGCCCTGCGGCGCGCACGCGAGGCAGCGCTGCTCAAGGCCCTGGGCGTGACACGCGGCGGGGTCGCGCGCCTGTTCGCGGTGGAATACGCCCTCGGCGGCCTGATCGCCGGCGGCTTCGGCTCCGCGGGCGGATTGCTGCTTGCTTGGGCGTTCCTCGATCGCGTGGTCGACCTCGACGCCGATCTGCCCCTGTTGGCCCTGCCGCTCGGCGCGATCGGGACGGCGGTCCTGGCCGCCCTGAGCGGCTTGGCGGCGAGCGGCAAGCCCCTGCGCGCGCGGCCGCTGGAGACGCTGCGGGGCTGACCGGGCGCGTCCCGCTCACGGGCGTGGTGCGCGGTGCCGCCACCGCGCCCGTGCGGTCGCGCACACGTCGGGTGCCGCCGGGTGGCCGGAACTGAGGTTGGGAGCGGCGGCATGACCTTTGCCCGGGGGACGTCGCCCCCCCGCGCTGCGAGCCGACGTCGACGCCCAACCGCGCCGCCGGCGCAGCTCGTGTTCCCCCTTTCCCTTCTCGGTCCATTCGATGCAGCGACTCCCCCAACTCGCACTCCTCGCGGTGTGCGGCGCCCCCCTCGTTCCCGCCCGTGCCGACGTCCTCGTCGTGGACGACGACGGTGGTCCCGGTGTCTTCACCGATCTCCAGGCAGCGGCAGACGCCGCCTCGACGGGTGACATCCTCCTGGTCAAGGACGGGAACTACGGCGACCTGACCTTGATCGACGGCTTGACGGTCGTCGTCGACAACGGCCAGACCGCCACCGTGACCGGTCTGCGCGTGGTCGGCCTCCCGGCCGACAGGACCGTCATCGTCGATGGCCTGCGCGTGCGGCTGCCCGCCTCCGCGGCGAGCGCCGGCGTACCGGAAGTCCTGGTCCAGGACTGCGCCGGACTCGTGTTCCTGCAGGGTCTCGACGTGGCCCTGACGTCGGTCGGCGCCGGCCAGGAGCTGCCGAGTCAACAGATCGTCATTCGCGACAGCTCGCGTGTCCGACTGGTCGAGAGCCTGGTCGGTTCGACGACGATGGCGGGTGAGCTCCCGCCGGCCGATCCGCAACCTGCCCTGGTGGTCGACAACAGCCGGGTCAACGTCCACGACTGTCGCCTGGTCGGATCGGACGGCCAGAGCGCCGGGGTCGATCCGGTGACACTCCTGGGCAAGGGCGCGCTGGCGGGCGCTCCCGGCATCCTGCTGACCGGCAACGGGGCCTACCTGCGCGTCGCCAACAGCTTCGTTCTCGGTGGCCGCGGCGGTGACGGCGCCCTGACCTCGTCGGTCGGTTGCGTGGCGCCCGCGGACGGCGGCGACGGCGTCTACATCGAGGGCTTCGCCCAGTCCCTGGTGACTGCCAGCGGCGCCCTCGTCGGAGGCCAAGCTGGCGCTCCCGCGCGCGACGCGGAGACCTTCCTTTGCCCGGCCACCGCGGACGCCGGTGACCCCATCGGGCAGGCCCCATCGGCGGGCATCGGCTTCCAGACGTTCGGAGAGTTCCGGCCGAACTTCTTCATGGACGCCGTGGTGCGCGAGCAATCGGACCTCGTCATCACCTATCAGAACGTGCCCGACGAGCCGGTCCTGTGGGCCATCGGCCTCGATCCGGCGCCGATCCTGCCGCTCTTCCTGTTCCCCGGTGTGCCGCTGGAGGTCGAGCCCCTGACGGTCGTGATGCTGCCCGCCTTGGTGGGCGCGCAGTATGGGGTGGGGACCCTCCCGGCGGTCGGCGACGTGCTGCCTCCGGGTCAGGGCATCAACCTGTTCCACCAGATCGCGCGCCCCGGACCGAGCGGTCTGCTGCTGGGCGAGTTCGGCACCCAGGTCCTGCTCGACTCGAGCTTCTGAGACCGGCGGTGGCCGGGGTTCGCGGCCGGTCCGTCCATGCGTGAGCCGCGGGCCGGGCGATCGGCGCCTTGACCCGATGAAGGTCGGCAAGGGGAGGTTCGAGAAAGCCGGGGACCCGCCAAGCGGATTGACGGGCCCCCGACCACTCCTTCGAATCCCTCGACCGGCGCGGTTGCAAGAGTCCGACCGCTCGAGCCCCGTCAATACCCCTGCGGGTGGACGAGTCCGCTCGCAGGAGTCTCCTCAAGCCGCCGCGCCGGGGCACGCGGAGGCGTTGCTTCGATTGTCTTCGGCGAGCGATCCGGGTGACTTGGTCCTGGGGCCATCCAGGTCCCGGGCGCTCCCCTCAGGAGCGCCCGAGTGTCTCCGGAGAACTCGACTCGCCCCTGTTCGACAAACCAACAACGAATCCCAAGGGCCAGATGGGCGGCTTTCGGAGCCAATTCCCAATCTTGCTCGATGTGGCTGAAGGGGCGCCGACCGCGGGCTGGCCAAGCGGGCGCCAGCGAAGCAGCGCGGGGTCGACGGGATGTCGACGGTGGGCACGGGTACGCCGAGGCCGGCGATTCCCGATCAGGCCTCGAGCTTGTCGCAGAAGGCGACCAGCAAGAAGGTCGCAATCGGTCCGAGCAGCAACGAGAGCAGGAACCAGCCCAGGCCGCTGCGATTCTTGCCCTGGGCCAGACCGGCGTTGATCAGGGCCAGGGTGCCCCAGCCGGCGTAGTACTCGGTCTGGCCCGAGGCGAAGGCGCGGTTCGACGCGTTCTCGAGGATCTCCGGGAGGGCCTGTTGGAGGGCGAGGAGGGTGGTCGTCATGGAGGGCTCCTACGTCTGCGAGTCGTGACCCTTCGAGGGGTCGGGGGTCGTCGAGGGGTCCGTCAGGCTCCGCTGGAAGGGTCTTCCGGCCGCCTGCCACCGCCCCGGGCCGCACGCAAATGGACCATCGCCTGGGCCGCTACCTCGGGGGCGCGATGGCTCTCGCGTGACAACTCGACCGCGGCCAGACCCTCGAAGCCGACGGCGGACAGGGCCGCCAGGGTCGCGGCCAGGTCGAGTTCGCCCTCGCCGAACATCAGGTGGGTGTGGTCACCCGCGCGCATGTCGTCGAGCTGCACGGCGACCAGGCGATCGGCTCGTGCGCCGATCACGTCCTGGACCGGAACGTCGCCGGTACACAGGCAATGGCCCACGTCCAGGGTCAGGCCCAACGCCTCGGCGTCGGCTCCCAGGCGAGCGAGGAGGGCGTCGTAGCCGCTCGGGCGCTCCACGAACATGCCGGGCTCCGGCTCGAAGCCGACCCGCACCCCGCACTGGTCGGCGCGGGCCAGAACGGGCCGCAGCCCGTCGACCAGTCGGGTCCAGAGCTCCTCGCGGCGGTTGGCCTCGCCCGGCCCGGGGGGAGCGTCACCGTGGGTCCCGCAGGGCGCACGCCCGGACCACAGGGACAGGGTCCGCGCGCCCAGGCCCGCGGCCAGGTCCACACTGGCGAGCAGGAAGTCGACGCGCCGCCGGCG
The DNA here is from genome assembly GCA_007751255.1 of Engelhardtia mirabilis. Taxonomy (GTDB): domain Bacteria; phylum Planctomycetota; class UBA1135; order UBA1135; genus Engelhardtia; species Engelhardtia mirabilis. Next base: position 34,199 of record CP036296.1, on the reverse strand, counting down.
ATCGTCGCCCGACTCCTCGAGCAGACTCGGGAAGTGCTTGCGGCGCGGATCGAGCACGAAGCGCGCACCAGTCTCGAGGTCGAGGGTCAGGCCCAGCCCCTCCGCCCTGGCGCGCAGTCGCTCGACAGCCCCCAGATCGGCCGCAAGCGGGTCCAGGGCGCCCACATCGGGGGTGATCGCCGCGCCCTCGTAGCCGAGGTCCGCGAGCACCTCCAGGGCCTCCTCCGGCCGGTGGTGCGCGAAACCGTTGGTGTTGTAGCCGAGTCGGTACAAGGGTCGCCCGGTCAGCGGTTCGCGGACGCGCGGGCGTCCACCTGCTCGAGGAAGTTGGCGACGATGCGATCGCCCAGCGCGTCCGTGTCCACCGCAGCCGCCAGCAAGCCGTCCGCATCGAAGCGGCCGCTCGTGTCCTGGGCCGCGCGCTGGCGAATCAGCGCACGGATCTCGTCCTGGCCCATCTCGGGATGGAACTGGACGCCCCACAGGGGCTGACCGGGAATGCGGAAGGCCTGCACGGCGCAGGCTGCATTGGCAGCCAGGATCTCGACCTCGTCGCCACGGGGGCGGACCTCGTCGCGATGGGACTCGAAGGCCGTGAAGCGTCGATCGAAGCCCTCGAGGATCGGATCGAGGGCGCCACCCCGACGCTCGATCTCCACGAAGCCCAACTCGGGCACCTCGGCCAGCACCACACGGTCGGGTCCGAGCAGGGCGTGGGCCAGCAGTTGGTGGCCGAAGCACAGGCCCAGGACCGGAACGTCGTTCGCGGCGGCGCTCCGCATCAACTCGGCTGCCGACTGCACCCAGACCGGCGGTTCGAGCAGGCTCGCGGACGACCCGGTGATGAGGATCCCGGCGTAGCTGGTGGCGTCGATCGGAGCGGTTCCCGTCCGCGCAACCCGCGCCACCTCCGCTGCCCGCCCGCCCAGGCGCGGCTCGAGGTTGCGAGCACCCCCCAGGTCATCGAGATAGGCGTCCAGAACGAGTATCGGCTTCACCGGCCCGTTGTAGCCGATCGACGCCCTCCCCGGCAGGGCGCGGACCCCGCGGTCCGCCGATTGTCCGCGCCGCCGGATCCGATCTCGAACGTCGGGGGCAGCTCGATCCGACGCCGCCGGACTTCGGATCCAGGACACTAGGTGCGCCCGATGGCACCGCGCACCCCCGCCTCGACAACGCCGCGCGTCGTCGCCGTGACCAGACCCCGCGCAACACCCACGTTGCCCTCTGTTGCACAGACGAAACCCGGTTCCCCCCTCCTCCCCAGCTCACACTCGACGCCACCCGATCTCACGTCCAACCGAGCGCGACCATTGCCGAGGTCAACCGCGTCTGCGTCGCCCAGCTCCACCGTCAGACAAGTCACGCTGCAGGACGTCACCTGCACCACACCACTTCTCGAGATGCCCGTGCCCGTCCCGACGGTCGCGCACACGCTCCACGACACCCGAGTGACAGGCAATCCCTCCAGGACCAGGCGACCGCAGCGGTCCGGCCGTCCGTCAGCCGTGGAGACCCTGACGAGACCGCTGCGAAGCCATGCGTCGAGATCGCCGAGCCCCTCGGCCCAGAGGTTCACGTCGACATCGCGATCGAAGGACCCGCGCACGGACAGCTCGAGACGCCCACGACCGACCATTCGAACTGCCGGCGGCGGCGTCGCACGGGCAATGTCCGCGGGCAGCGCCTCCACACGAATCGGCGCCGGCCACCACCCCAGCTCGGCGATCTCGACTTGCACGGTGCCGGGCGCCAGCCCGCCAACCCGGAGCCAGCCCTCGGCGTCGGTGTGTCTCAGGGTGGTGATCCAAGGCCCGTCCGGGAAGGCCCGCAACCAGACCGCGAGACCAGCCAGGGCATGGCGGCCGTCGTGAAAGCGCAGGACGATCGATGCGTCCGACCTCAACTCGACGCAGGGCACCGCCGACGGGTGCCAGTCCAGCTCGTCGCCATCGCCGACGACTGTCAAGTCCATGCCCACGAGCGAACCGAGTCGGTCGTGGTCCACATCGACGATGTAGTGACCGGGCGGCCGCAGACCGAAGGTCGCAAGACCATCGGCACCTGACGATGCAAGTGCCACGGGCTGCGCGATCTGCGGGACGCGCAAGCTCAAGCGAGCACCCACCACCGCCCGCCCCTGCACGTCGACCACCCGCAGGGGCACTCCCAGACAGGGGCTGAACGGGACGGTCGCCTTGCCTGAGCAGGTCGACGTCCCTGCACCATGCCGAATCACCAGGGACGATCCGGCGGGTCGCCACTCCTCGACCGATCGCAGGAGCGTGAAACGCCCCCCGTCGCCGCTCCCAGACCGGATCTGGCCCGCATTGCGAGCAATTGCACCGTTGCGAAGGCTTGCACCGTCGCGACCACTTGCACCGTCGCGACCACTTGCACCGTCGCGAGCACTTGCACCGTCGCGAGCACTTGCACCGTCGCGAGCATCTGCACCGTCGCGGAATCCGCGAACCTCACCAGCGCCAATCGGTGACAGGCCGTCACGGCCGACCTCGGGGGCCGCGATCTGCGGATTCCATGCCCCTGGTTCGACCTGCCTTCGTCCTCCAGGCGTGCGACCTGTCCCTACGTCCGCTCGAGGAGCTGCTGCATTCGCCGTTCGAACCAGCGGTGTCCCTCGGCCCCCACGGCCGCTCCCGGATGAGTGCGCCACGTCGAACTCCGTGGCATCACCCGCGGTTCGATCAATTCGATCAGCTCGATCAGTTCCCCCAACTCCCTGCTCAACGTCGTTGTCCTTCACAGCGGGGTCACGAACGCACGACTGCTGAAAGCGTGCCGCGCCCGGAGAGAAAAATCTCTCCGGGCGCGCGCCTCGCTCCGACGAACTAGGGAGCGACCTGGTGGAAGACCTGGGGCTGGATCTCGAAGCCGACCGACGTGTTGCGCCAGATCACGCGCGCCAGGGTCTCGTTCTTGACCACGGCGTCGACAATCCCGCCGAAGTGGATCTGGTACCAGAAGCGGTCGGCGTCACGCAGGCGCTCGAACTGTGAGCGCAGCATCACCAGCGCCAGCTCACCCACCAACGCACCCCCGACGTGGTCCTCCGACAGGATCCCGACCCACGCGTCGACGTCGTCCGGAGTCGCGTAGACCGAACCCAGAGCCGCTTGAGTGGCCGCATCCGACGAGATGTCCGCGAAGGTCGCCGCCTGGGGCAGGCCGAAGTCGCTACGCAGTTGGTTGTAGCGCGGCAGGCCGTGGTCGCGACCGCGCTGCAGGTTGAGCGAGGCCAGGTCGAAGCCGCCGGAGCCGGGTGCGCCGAAGAGGAAGTTGCGGACGTCGTCGACCACGAACGGATCGACTTCCTGGGGTCGTTGCGTCGCGAGGCCGCGCAGGATCGGATCGATCCCGCCGCCGTTGATGATCACGGCCGGGTTGAAGAAGGCGTCCTTGAGCGGGAGCGGACCGTCGGGGATCGCGTCCATCGAAGCATTCAGGCGCATCAGCGTCGGCGACAGCATGCTGTGGCCGAAGCGGTAGGCACTGGTCGAGAAGGAATTCGCGATTCCCGCGTCCCCCAAGAAGTCGTAGCCAGCGTAGGGCTGCAGGGCGTTGGGGCCGAGCAGCGCCGGCAGGAACTCCTCATAGGTGATCTTCTGGATCTCGGCGCCGACGATCGCCCGCGAGAGCTCGTAGACGAAGTCGCCATCGAAGTAGGGCGCGACGATGTTGAACGCGTCGCACCAGAAGTTGTGCTCGCGCATGAAGAGCGTGTGCAGGGAGGTCAATCCGACCTGCTCGTTGGCACGCACGTCACCCGCGATGAACATGGTCGGGTCGTCGGGATCGAAGGGCAGCAGGTTGCCGGCGCTGGTCTTGAGCCGGCCGGTACCGTCCATGGCCCGCAGCGCCTTGGCGCGCACCGGATCGGAGCCGTAGACCATCGATCCGTCGATGTAGGCCGTGATCTGGTTGATCTGCTGGCGCGGTCCGAAGCCTGGCGCGTAGAGCGAGCGATCGAGGGGGATCACCTGGGTCCCGGTGGAACTCGGATCGAACTGCGGGTCGCCCGTCGGCACCAGCACGTTGAAGGCTTCCGCCGGATCCGCTGCGCCGGTGAGATCGATGTCGTGGTCCACGAACTGGCCCCACTGCCAAACGAAGTCGGTCACCGGCCTGGCGTTCGGGATCGAGCCCGACTGCGCGCAGACGGCGTTGCTGATCTCCCGCGCACTTGGCTGGCCCACGCCGGCTGGCGTCGAAATCCCGTCGGAGTAGCCAACCGTGGACAGCCTCAACAGAGGGACCCCCGCGCTCCCGTTCTCCGGGAAGAAGAGGTTGTTGTAGGTCCCGTCGATTGTCCGGAAAAGAACTTGGCCGGATGCCATCGACGTGGTGAGGCCGAATGCGACCGCGCAGGCACTGACTCGAGCAGTTGTGCAGTGAAACATGGTCTCCACCTCCTGGTGGATGAGCTACGGACTGGTGGGTGAGCTACGGACTGGTGGGTGAGCTACGGAGTGTCGGGATGGGGGCTGGCTCCCTCTTGGAGCGGTCTCCATGGAGACCATGCACTACAGCCCAGAGCAGTCGTTGCATGAACCAGCGACAGTAGTTTCATGAACCAGCGACAGGCGCCGCCGACCCGCGCGAACGTAGAAGAACATTCGTTCGCCGGCGCCCGGTCCGCGGATCGAGACGGGAGCCCCGGCGTCGTCATCTGACGCTCTCGACAGCGTTCGATTGGACCGACAGGACTGGCGTTCGCGTGCCGTCCGAGCGGTAGTGCGCCGACGAATCGGTCCTTGCCTCCAACCCATCGGCGTCGGCGATCGAACCGGTGGCCAGCGGGGTGTGCGCCCACGCTCCGGCCCCGCCGACGCCGTCAGCCCTGCAACAACTCCAGGGCCTGCGCGTGCAGACGCTGGTCCGAGGCCGCCACCACATCGCCCGCCGAGTCGCGCCCGAGCTCGCGCCCGAACCAATCGGTCATCAATCCGCCGGCTCCCGTCACGATCGGCACCAGGGCGGCGAAGTCGTGCAGCCCGAGGCTGTTCTCGATCACCAGGTCCAAGTGCCCCGAGGCCAAGAGCCCGTACAGGAACCCGTCTCCGCCCCAAACCGTCTGGCGCGCGCGCGCCGTCACCGCGCCCAGGCGCGTGGCGTCCACTCCCTTGAACATCGACGGCGACGTGGACGCGAGCCAGGCCTGGGAGATGTCGTGGCAGCGGCGCACGATCGCCGGCACCCCGTTGTGGAGCGTCTGGCGCGCCGGGCCGCCGATCCAACGGTCGCGCACCACCGGCTGCTCGATCACGCCGAGCACGGGCCGCCCCGCGCGCAACAGCCCGATAAGGGTCACAAAGGTCGGGATACCGGCCAGGAAGGCCTTGGTCCCGTCGATCGGATCGATGACCCAGATCAACTCCGCATCGGGCTGATGGTCGTCGAACTCCTCGCCGATGATCCCGTGGTGCGGCGCAGCGGCTTGGATCATGGCCCGCAGCTCGCGCTCGATCTGTTGGTCCAGCTCGCTGACTGGCGAGCGGTCGTCCTTGGTCTGGACTGCGAGCGGCGAGCGGTAGCGCTTGACGACCAGTTCGCGCGCACGATCCGCCATGCGGACGGCGAGTTGCTCACAGGCTTCGAGTTCGGCGAACACGAGGCCCAGTGTGCCGCGCGGCGGCGGCGGATGGCAGGGGCGCCCCCGATCACCCAGCTCTCAACGCCGCGGCACTCGCCAGTCGCCGCCCAGGCGCCGCACCAGGAGGCGATCGGAGAGGCGCGGGGCCAGCACCGAGAGGGCGGCCAGCAGGCGCCACTTCCAGCGCAGGTTGACCTCGGGGCGCGGCCGGCGGTCGAGGGCCAGGACCTCCTCGGCGACCTCTTCGGGTCCGGCGGCGTCGCTCAGGTCGGGGTCCGGCAGGCCGCCGGGGTTGGCCTGGGCCTCGAAGAAGCCGGTGGCGGTCAGGGCCGGCTCGAGGTTGGTGACGGCGATGCCCTCGTCGGCCCACTCGATCCGCAGGGCCTCGGAGATGGAGCAGACCGCGGCCTTGCTGGCGGCGTAGACCGACTGGCCGGGGATGCCGCGGCGACCGACGACCGAGGAGACGTTGACCACGACCGGACGGACACCGTGGCGCAGGAGGGGCAGGGCCTCGCGGCAGGCCACCAAGAGCCCCACGACGTTGGTGTCGATCAGGGCGCGCACGCGCTCGACCTCGAGCTCTTCGACCCGCGCGCGGTAGCCGATGCCGGCGTTGTTGACGAGCAGGTCGAGGCCGCCGAAGGCCGCGTGGACCCGGGCCAGGGCTGTGCGCAGTTGCTGCTCGTCGCGCACGTCGGCGATGAGGGTGAGGTGTGCGCCCGTCGGCGGCGGCGGGAGTCCGGCGGCCACCGATTCGAGGGCATCGGAACGCCGCGCCAGGAGCGCGACGCGGTAGCCGGCACGCGCCAGGACCAATGCCGTGGCGGCGCCGATCCCCGAGGAGGCGCCAGTGATCAACGCGCGGCGGCCGGCGCTCATTCGTCGCTGCCAGGGCGCGGCAGGGGCCGATCGATCGGTCCCACGTGGCTCTCGAGCTCGTCGCGGTAGCGCCCCCACTCGGCCCGCGCCTCGCGCACGCCCTCGAAGTGCGGACCAAACTCGCGCTCGTCGCGCATGCGCTGTTCGATGCGACCGCCGTATTCGACGGCCTTGACGAACAGGGCCAGGGCGTCTTGGCCGGTCTCCATCCAGAGGTAGGACTGGTTGTCGGCGTCGGCAGCGCGCTGCTCGCGGAACTTCACCATCAGCGGGTAGGCCTTGGCCGCCGAGTCCACCGCCAGGGCCCAAATGGCCTCGCGCGAGTGGCTCCGCATGACTTCGAGCGCGACCTGGGACTTGAGCTCGGTCGCGACCGGGGCGGCGATGTTCGAGGAAGACGAAGACAGGGCGTCGGCGAGCTCGAAGGGGTTGCGATCGACGGGCGCGCGATCGGGCTGGGGCGCGACCCTGGCCGGCTCGGGTTCCTGCTGACCCTGGATGACCGTGTAGCTGAGGAAAGCGGCGCCGGCCACCATCAGGCCCAGGGCCAGGGCGACGAAGGTGCCGGGGGAATCGCTGCGGGCCTTGTGGCGGCGGGAGACTCGAGCGGGCATGGATGGTCTTGGAAATCGGCGGCGTCGAAGCAGCGGGCCAGCGCGGCCCGGACCGCGTATCAGCCTAGTCCCGCGGGCGGCGGCCTGCTGGGCCCCCTGCGCGGAATCCGGCGGGTCCAGGGCGAAAGCGCGGCTCGGATCCATGGCAATGCAGCTCGATCCGTGCGAATCGTGGACATCGCTGGGAGCTGGGCCACCGCTGGCGCTTCCGGCCGGCGCAGGTCGATATGCTCGCCCCCCCCGCGGAAGGCCCCAGCCTCCGCCCAACGCCAATGTCCATGAGCACGCTCGAGTTCCGCGTCCACGTTCCCTCGCTCTTCCTCGGCGCCGCTGTCCTGCTCGGACTGGGGTTCCTGTACCCCGGCCCGGCGGTGCAATCGACGGCCAATGAGTTGACGACCGCCAACGGCGACTGGCGCAACATCGTGCGGGTCGAGGAGGGCTTCCCCTACCAGGTGCCCGAGGGCAAGGCACTGGTGGTGCAGAGCGTCGGCTTCAAGGGCGACCAACCTTTCACCTTCGCCTACTTCGTGTCCCTCGACATCGACGGGGAGGTCGAACTGCTGCTCGACCCCTCTAGCGGCGCCAACCACATTCGTCCCGGCTGGGTGGTCGAGGCCGGTTCGCGCCTGACGGTGCGGATGCAGGGTGACGAGCTGGTCGGCTACGCCTTCGGCTACCTGGTGGATCAATGAGCGAGGCGGCGTCAGCGTCGATTCCGCGGTCGGTCGAGCGCCGCGCCGCGATCGCTGCCCAGGGCCTCGGGGGTCGTGAGGGCGAGGAGCTCGAGGAGCTCGTCGCGCGCACGGGCTTCGTACGCACCCTCGGCGGCGCCGACGCCTACCTGGCCCTGCTCGCCCGCATGCCGGGGCTGCGGCGGCAAGCCGTCGACGCGGCCCTGGCCAGCGGGGCCCTGCGGGTGGTGCCGGCGGTCCGCGGTTGCATCTACCTGGTCGCCGAGCGCCACGTCGCCCTGGCCCTGCACCTGGCCGAGTCCCTCTCGCGCGGGCGCAACGCCCGCGAGCTCGCGCGGGCCGGCGTGCAGACCGAGGAGCTGCTGGAGGTCCAAGCGGCGATCGTCGAGCTGCTCGGGGCACGGGGCGCCCTGTCGACCCAGGGGCTTCGCAAGGCCTTGCCGGCCGGTGTCGTGCGCGGCCTGGGCGAGGTCGGCAAGAAGCTCGGCCTGGCCTCGACCCTGCCTCCGGCCCTGCGGCAACTCGAGTTCGCAGGTCGCGTCGAACGCACGCCGGAGACCGACCGCATCGACCACGAGCGCTACCTGTGGCGCATCCCCGACGCCAACCCTCTGGAGCGCGGCGGCCGCCCGGCCGACGACGCGGACGCCCATCGACGCCTGGCCGAACTGTTCGTGCGGGCCTCCGGGGTCTGCTCCACGGCGAGTTTCGTGGAATGGTCGGGGCTCGGAAAGCGCGCCGCCCAGGCCGCCCTCGTTGCCGCGAGCGCTACGCCCGTCGAGCTCGAGGGTCAGCCCGGGCCAGCCTTCGCGGATGCTGGGCTGCTCGAGGACGCAGCGCGGTTGGCGGGGGCCGAGGGCCCCGTGGCCTTCCTGCCCTGCGCCGACAACCTGGTGGCCCTGCGCGGCGGTCCGGCGCGCATGGTCGAAGCCGCCTTCCACGACATCGCCGTACCGGTCTGGGGACGCGGCAAGGGGTCGACCCTGGGGGACGTAAAGCATGCGTTCGCGCGCACGATCGTGGCTGGGGGGCGCATTGTCGGGTTGTGGGAGTACGACCCGGACGGCGGGCGCCTGGCCTTGGGCCTCTTTGACCACGACGCGAAGTTCGACCCGATCGAAGTCGAGCGGCGAGCCGCCGGGGTCGCCGAGTTCCTGCGCGATTGCCTCGGCCACGGGCGGGCCATGGTCAACGAGACGGACGAGCACCTGCGCGGGCGCGCGGCGTTGGTGAGTCGGCTGGCCGCGGCTCACTGAGGCGCAGAAGCGACCCCTGGAAGACTGTTCCAGGGGTCGAGGGGCGGGAATCGACGGTTTCTCGGGTGATCTCTCCGGCGACGCCTGGATCCCCGACGTTGATGCAGACCTGGGGCGGTTCGCCCCAAGACGGCCATGATCAGCCCTGATAGTCGATTCTCGAGCGACCCCGCGACCCCCCGTTGGCCGATCCGTCCGGCGGACTCCCGGGGACCGGTCGAACATGGCTCCGAACCTGACGACGTTCGCGACTCGAGCGGTCGGGGAGGTGCCGACCCGAGCGGTGCCGACCCGAGCGGTGCCGACCCGAGCGGTGCGGGTCCCCGCCCCGGCGCTCCGGGGAGGCTCGGTCAGGGCACGGGGTCCGATCGAGCGGGGACAGCCGGCGAGTGCCCGGCCGCCGATGGGAGTCGGGGCTCAGATCGAGATTTTCCTTCGGACTCGGAGTTGGATCCCTGGCTCGATGCCAAGTCCACCTCGGAGCTGCTGATCCTGGCCTCCCTGGCCCTTGCCCCGGAGGAGATCCGACGCCGCATCGCCCGTCTGGAGGAGCTCATCAGCGGTCGATCGGCCTGACTCGAAGCTCCAAAGGCATGGCCGCCGGGAACTCGCGTCCCGGCGGGCTTTCTTCGTTGGTAACGACTCGATCGCGCTCTTCGTGTGAGCAACTGCGAGGTTTCAACAACAGCTTCCCACGGGCCAACACCTTTGGATCCGTGAGGTTAGTCTCGCACCTACTGGGCTCGACCATCGGCTGGCGCCGCGCTGTGCGCCCGTCTCTGACGGCGAGTTCATCTGTTCCCCAGCTCGGGATCGCGATGGGGATCAGCGGGAGGCAATTGTCGACGGTAAAGAGACTTGGCTGAAGAGATAGAACAAGTAGCACGCAGGGAACAACCGGTCGGTCACACGGAGCAGTTGTTTGTTCGTGCCCGCGACGGGGACGACGAAGCCTGGTCACAGTTGGTGGCTTACTTGCAGCCTTCCTTGATGCGACTGTTCCACGGCCGCATGCCGAATGAACTCCGCAGTCGGGTCGACACTCATGACCTGATCCAGATCGGTCTGGCGCGGGCTGCACAGAAGGCCGCCGCGTTCGAACCGCGCGCACCCGGCAGCGCACGGGCGTGGCTGCACGCGCTGCTTCGAAACGCGTTGACCGACATGACCCGAGAGCACACGGCCCAGCGGCGGGATGTGCGCCGCGAATGCCGCGGCGACGAGGTCTTTCCGGCCATTGCCGACGGCGAGAAGAGCGCGGATCCGGAGCAAGTCGTGGAGCGCGTAGAGGCCTGGGCCCGACTTCTGCTGCAGATCTCGGCCCTGAAGGATGCAGAGCGGGAAATCGTGATCCGCCACACCCTCGAGGAGCAGAGCTTCGCGGCGATCGCAATGGCTCTCGGAATCAGTGAATCGACTGTGAAGGACCGCTACGCCAGGTCCCTCGAACACCTTCAACGACTCAACCGTGGCCATTCAACGAGCTGAGCGAGAGCGGCATCTGGCGAGCTACCTGGACGCAGGCGATCGCGAGAGCGCCGCGAATGAGCTGCTGAACGTCGTCAGCGATGACGACCTCGAGGTGCAGCTTTCGATCGACCTGGAGCTGCGCAGGCTCGGGCTGGCCTTGCGCGGTTTTACCCAGCGTGCCGTCGACGAGACGACGATGCTGATCGCCGGGCAGCAGCAAGGGCCTGGAGCAGGCGGTGTCGAGGCGGAGCCGAGCGCGCCAACTGCGGACTCTCCGGACGGCCCACCCCAGACAACGGCCGACGCCGAGGATCTGGTCGCCGGGCGCTATCGGATTCTGAGCCGACTGGGGCGCACCCGCCAGGCGACGGTCCACTTGGCCCATGACACCCACCTGGGGGTCGACGTGGCGCTCAAGCGGGTGGAGGTCGACGACGACTCACGCGAGGCGTTGCAGCGCGAAGCCGCCGCACTGGCTCAGCTCGACCATCCGGGGGTCGTTCGCGTCTACGACGTCAACCTCGGCCCGCGGCCGTTCCTGACCATGGCGTTCCTACCGGGGCCGAACCTGGAGCGGGTGCTCGATCGACTGCGCGGCGCGCCCGTGACCGTCGGGCCCCTGGGCAACGGTGACGCCTCACTCGAAGTCCTGGTCGAGCGTCTGTCGTCACAGCGGGCGCGGCTCGAGTGCGCGGCGGAGATCGCCGAGGCCCTGGCCTACTGCCACGACCGTGGCGTGCTGCACCGCGACCTGAAGCCGGCCAACGTGGTCTTCGACGCCCAGGGTCGGCCCTGCTTGGTGGACCTGGGCCTGGCCCACAACACCGCCAGCCAGTTCGAGCAGCGCATGGGTCTCACCGGCGGACTGCACGGCACGCCGGCCTACTTGGCGCCGGAGCAACTGGGCCAGAAGCGCACCGGCGCGGATCCCTCCAGCGACCTGTACTCGCTCGCCACGTTGACCTACGAACTCGCGACCCTCGAGCGCCCGTTCGAGCGTCCGACCGTCGGCGAGATGCTGACGGCGATCGAGAAGGACGAGGTCCCATCGGTGCTGCGGGCCTCCCCCACTGCGCCGATCACCCTCGACCGCGTGCTGCGAGCCGCGCTCGCCAAGCGCCCGGAAGATCGCCACACCACCGTCCACGACCTGGCATCCGACCTGCGGGCGGTGCTTGACGGGCGGCCGGTGTCGATCGGCGCACCGGGCGCGGTCGAGTCGGCACGCCGGCTGTGGCGCGAGCACCGCCGCAAACTGCCGTGGTTCGCTGCTGCCGCCGGTGCGCTGTTCGTGACCCTCGCGATGCTCGTGCGGCGCGCAGAGGCGTCGGCGCTCGAGAGACGGGTCGACGTCGTGGCCTGGGAGCCGAGTCTGGAGTCCATGCGCGAATCGGCCTCCGAGCTGAACAGTCTTCAGGTGGCGACAACATCGATCGCGAACCCTTGGCTGGGTGATGGCGCCGTGCAGTCGGTCTTGGACTCGATCCGAAGCCGCGCACGAGAGCTGCGAACGGATGTGAATGCGATCTACTTGCCATCGGAGAAGAAGGGAATGAGCCTCGATCGCAAGGCTCGTTGGCTTCAACTCTTCCTCGATCTCGAGGACATTCTCTCTGACGAAGGGGTCTCGGAGCTGACACGTCAGGGTCCGCTTCCTTGGCTCGGCTCGCTGGTTTCGGATCATCGCGTGGAGATGGTGTCTCCCGCTCCATTCAGAGATCGAAGGCCCGAGCTGCCTTCGTGGTCGAGCAACGCCTTCGAGTACGTCGCGGTCGACCCCTACGACGCGGCCGTGCCGGCCTACTACCGGCTACGCAAATTCGAGAGTGACGCAGTGGACGCGCCACTGCTGGGCGAGATCGAGTTCCCTCACCGCGGCACCGGCAAGTCCAGAGACGGAATCGGGTTCAGGACGGTATCGGACGGCGAGTTCGAATGGACGGCATTTGAAGGGGGCGAGCGCACCCAATGGTTCAACTTGCGCTCGGACCCTCCCGATCTACGGCGGCTGTACTTCGGAGTGCCGTCCTTTCAGGTCACGGAGACGGTTACCGCGGGCCGCTACAAGCGCTATTGCGAGGAGTCAGGCAGGGAGGTGCCAGCCGACGTGGGGCGGGCTCCGAACGACGATCTTGAAGCCTTCGTCAGTTGGGACCAGGCCAATGACTTCGCGGCCTGGTACGGATGCCGACTTCCGAGTTCGGAAGAGCTAGAAATTGTCGGTGAGCGCGGACGAGAAGACCTGTTTCCATCGACGATCTGGGCCAACGGTGAATGGGTTTGCAACCTGCCTGCGGCTCCGGGTGCTATCGACATGGCTCAGTACTTCCTTTGGAGCAAGTTCAAGAAGGACGGAGTCGAATCAACCTCAGGAGGTCGATTGGGCGCTCTCCGGTCAGACTTCATCAAATGGGCTGATGTCGCCTGCATGGCGGGAGAATCTGTCGATGCAGCCCAGATCCCCGAACCACGCGTGGCCTACAGGGGACTGGCCGGGCAGACGTTCCGGCTGGCGCTGACGCGTGCCACGCGGGCGGAACTCGAGAGTTCGACGTTCCGCCGTTTCGAGTAGGCCGAGACCGATTGCACCCGCTCGCCCGGTATCGGGGAGTCGAATGAAGCGCGATCTGGGAATCAACTAACGACTGGGCCCAATGCTAGGGGAATCGTCCCGGCGACCGACGATTGTTTGCCGTTCGTGTCGGCGGCGGCCCCTACACCGAACCCGGTGCGGCCCGCTGGGCTGCGGAGCTCGCGACTTCGAGCGGGATTCCGTCCGCGGCTCTCATCACGTCGGGCCGATTGCGGCCCTTGGACGACTCCCCCACGCCATGAGCAAACTCCTTGTCCGCTGCCTCGCAGCCGATACCTCGGACCCTGCCAAGCTCACTGAACCCTTGATGCTCCAGGTAGGTTGCGCGATCGGGCCCTTCCTGAGTTCGATCGCCGATCCGAAGCAGGGCTACGGGCTGATCAAGAGCCTACTGACCGGTGTGATCGGCGCCGGCACGGTGACCGACGGCCAATCGTCGACGATCTACCGCGAGGAATTCGACTACGAGACCGGTCGGATCATCTGGGTCTGCTGTGACATGACGCCGATGAAGGTGACCAAGAACGCGGCCACGGTCACCGTGGTCGTCGAGGTCTGGACCGAGATCGAGCCGGTCTCCGCCAAGGCCTTGCAAGCGCGGGTGGAAGCGGGCGAGGTCGTCTACAGCTGACCCCGGGCCGACCAGCGAACGGGCCGCCGCGATGGAGGAGCGCGGCGGCCCGATCCGTTGGGCCTGATGGCCACAGCCCGTCGAGACTCAGCCCGAGTGGCGCAGGCGCGCCGCCCAGCCGCCATCCGCCGGGCCGTCGGTCAGATCGGGGAGCGACTCGAAGCTCTCCTCGAGCTGCCAGTCCTTGCGCTCGGAGAGGAAGCCCTTGACCTGACCCACGTTCTCGGAGGGCTCGAGGCTGCAGGTCGACCACACCAGGCGACCGCCGGGACGGACCCGCTCGGCCCCCTCGCGCAGGAGCCGCGCCTGGAGCTCGCGCAGATCGCGCATGGTCTTGGGGCCATAGCGCCAGCGCGCTTCCGGCCGCGCTGCGAGCACGCCGGTGTTCGAGCAGGGCGCGTCGATCAGCACCGCGTCGAAGCCGGACTCCCCCAACGACGAGGTGCCGTCCGTGAGGCACAGTTCGACGCGCTCGGTCAGTCCGAAGCGCGCGACGGTCGACGCCAGGCGCTCGAGCTTCGACTCATCCACGTCGCAGGCCACGACGTGCGCACCGGCCGCGGCCATCACGGCGGTCTTGCCCCCCGGTGCCGCGCAGAGGTCGAGGATGCGCTCGCCTTCGGCGGCTCCGACCAGGGCCGCGGCCCGGGCGGCGGTGGCCCCCTGGATCGTGATCGCTCCGCGCTGGAAGAGGTCGCTGGCGACGATCGCCCCCGTCGCCTCGGGCGCGAACAACAGCGAGTGGCCGCCCACCGCAAGGGGCTCGAGATCGTCCGTCTGCAGCTCGATCAGCACCGACTCGAGGTCCTCGTCGAGTACCTGCACCGACAGGGGCGGCTCACGCAGGGCGTCGGTGGCCAAGCGACGCATGGTCTCGTCGCCGAAGCGGTTGGCCCAGGCCTTGGCCAGGGAGGACGGGATCGACAGGGCGTCGGTCACCCACAGGAGCGGATTCGCGCCCTGGGGATCGCGCATGAACGGCTCGTCCAGGTGCCAGTTGGTCAGCGGGATGTCGCGGCGCGGATCGCCGCAGTGACCCTCGCGTCGGGCGCGAATGGCGCTGCGCAGCACCGCGTTCACGAAGCGGCCGCGGGCGATGTCGAGCACAGCGTTGGTGGCGTCGACCGTGGACGAGACGGCGGCGTGGTCGGGAACGCGGTCGAGGAAGAAGAGCTGAGCCAGGCCCAGGTGCAGGGCGGTCGCCACCTCCGGCTTGGGCTTGCGCTGGGCGAACTGGTCGACCAGGGCGCGCAGGGTGCCGAGGCGCCGGTAGGTGGTCGCCACCAGGTTGCGAAGCAGGGCCCGGTCGCGGTCCTCCAGCTCGTGCTGCGCGGCGATGCGATTCAGCTCGCGCAGGGGCGCGGTGCCGCCGTAGCGCATCACTTCCCAGGCCGCGAGTCGCACCTTGAAGCCGGGGTCGTCGTCGCGTCGGGTCACTCTTGCTCCTGGCCCAGGGGGACTTCGGGGTCGATCCGCGCGCCGCGCAGGAAGTCGGCGGCGAGCATCGGACGCTTGCCGGCCGGTTGCACCTCGAGCAGTTCCAGCGCACCGCGGCCGGCGTGGATCACTAGGCGCCCCTGGTCCAGGGCTGCGGGGTCGGGCGTGCCAGGGGCACCGCTCGAGCCCCCCACCACCGCCGCTCGCTTGACGCCGAGCACCCGACCGTCCGCCAGGGTCGTGCGGGCACCGGGGCGTGGATTCATGGCGCGCACGCGCCGCTCCAGGGCCGCGGCGTCGTCGCTCCAATCGAGCACCCCGGAGCGCTTGTCCAGCTTGCGACAGCGCGTGACCGCCTCGGGGTCCTGGGGCGTGAAGTGCGCGTCCCCGGCCGCGATCAGGTCCAGGGCCGCGATGGCCGCGTCCGCCCCGAGGTGCGCCAAGCGGTCGAAGAGCTCGCCCCCGGTGGTCTCGGGACCGATCGGGGTCTCGCGCGACAGCAGCACGTCGCCGGCGTCGAGACCGCGGACCATGCGTTGGACACTCACGCCCGTCACCGAGTCTCCGGCCAGAATCGCCGCTTGGACCGGGGCCGCGCCGCGCCAGCGCGGCAGCAGGGAGCCGTGCACGTTCAGGCAGGCGCGGGCGGGCATCGCGAGCAGCTCCTGGTCGAACAGCTCGCCGTAGCTCGCCACCAGGAAGACGTCGGCGTCCAGGGCGCGCAGGCGCGCGCGGAGTTCCATCTCGCGCGTCGACTCCGGCCGCAGCAGCTCGACTCCAGCGGCGTCGGTCAGGACCGCGACAGGCGAGCTCTGGGCGGCGCGCCCGCGGCCGGCGGGTCGATCGGGCGGCGTCACCACCGCCACGGGGCGGTGCTCACTGGACAAGAGCCGCTCGACGATCGGTGTCGCGAAGGGTGGCGAGCCGAAGAAGACGACGCGGATGGGAGCGGTCAAGACGCAGTGCCGAGCGGGACGGAGCCGCGGGGCCTAGAGGTGCTGCTCGACGAGCTCGACCAGCTTGTCGAAGGGCTGGACGCCGCGGGTCAGGCCGACTTCCTTGCCACCCTTGACGACCAGGAAGGTCGGGATGCTCATCACGCCGTACTCGGCCGGCGTCTTGGGGTTCTCGTCGATGTTGATCTTGACCACCCGCAGGCGATCGCCGAACTGCGCGGCGAGCCGATCGATGGGCTCGCTCATGGCCTTGCAGGGCTGGCACCACTCGGCCCAGAAATCGACCAGGACGGGAGTCTCGCTGTCGAGGACGGTCTCTTTCCACTGGGCGTCGGTGACGTCGGCTGCGTTGCTCATGGTGGGTACCGGTAGGGCTCTCGAAGGGTTCGGAGTCGGGTTCGGGCCGCAGAGTCTATCTGGCGGGCGGGGTCCACGGCGGGCCCCGGGACTCGAACCGGTCAGGGGAGTACGGCGATCTGGCAGGACTGGGACCGGACTCAGGGGGCGTCGGCGCCCTCGCCGGGCAGTTCGATCCCGGCAGCGGCCAGCTCGGCCTCGGCCGAGGCGGCGCGGGCCTCGTCGAGCTCCTCGAACTCGACCCCGGCCAGGAGGTCCTCGATCGGGGCCTCCAGGTCGTCGCGCATGCGAATGTCGATGTCCCCGGCCGTGCTCTCCTGGATCACGCTGGCCACGCCCAACTTGACCAGCTCGAGGATCGCGCAGAAGGACCCCACCAGGTGCTCGCGGGTGGCGGGCTCGTCGTAGCCCGACTCGACCATGCGCCGCAGCGAGAAGCCGCCGTCGGAACGCAGTCGATCGACCAAACGGTCGACGTAGAAGCGCATCGGGTGCGGGTCGCCGGCGATCCGGTGCGGGCTGTTGGCCAGGGTCTCACGCTGCAGGCGCGACCAGATCGCGAGCAGGTCGAAGACGGTGACCTCGCCCAGGTCGAGGGTCGGCTCCACGCGCGAGCGGGCCAGCTCGCCGGTCCAGCCGCGCGAGTGCAGCAGGTTGCGATCGACCCAACGCGCCTCGAGCAGCTCGGAGGACTGGCGGAAGCGGCGGTACTCGACCAGGCGCTGGATCAACTCGTCGCGCGGATCGAGCTCGGCCTCCAGGTCCAGCTCCTCCTTGGGCAGCAGCGAGCGCGACTTGATCGCCATCAACGTGGCGGCCATCACGACGAAGTCCCCGGCGGACTCGATGTCCACCTGCGAGAGGGCTCTCAGGTAGCCGAGGTAGTCCCCCACGATCGTGTGGATCTCGATCTCGTGGATCTCCACCTCCTGCTCGCGCACCAGATGCAGCAAGAGGTCCATGGGGCCCGAGAAGACGCGCTCGAGGCGCACCGTGTAGTCGTGACCCTGCTCGGCGCTGGCGGTGGCTGCCGCCGGCGTTGCAGCCGAGGCCGCGGTGTCCGCAGGGGTGGAATCGGCCGGAGAATCCGCGGCGGGAGCGGTGGCGGCAGACTCATCCGAACTGCCCGCATCGCCCGGATGCGCCGCTTCCGCAGCATTGCCAGCCTCTACCGCGTCGACGACCTCACCCTGGGCGACATCGTCCCTCACCGACGCTTCCGACGTCGACTCCGCTCCCCCGCTGGCCTCTGCCTCCGACGCCTCTTGCGTTCGAAGCTCGTCGTCCTCGGGCTTGTCGGTGCCCTCGAGCATCACCACAGCCCCCACAGCGTCACGAGTTCGTAGAGGAAAGACTCCACGAAATTGAGCGTGTTCCACAGCGCGACCTGGAACGGGCGCACGAACAGGATCAGGCCGAAGATCACGAGGATCCCATACTGCTCGATCGCTCCGTACAGGTGGCGCGCGTCGCGGGGCAGCAGCCAGGTCACCACCCGCGAGCCGTCGAGGGGGGGGATCGGAACCAGGTTGAAGACCGCCAGCAGGACGTTGAAACCGACGATCGCGGCCAACAGGTCCGGCAGCATCTTGCCCTCCCAGGCCCCCGACTTCAGGACCCCGTGGAGCGCGATCATCGTCAGGAAGGCCAACAGCAGGTTGGAGGCCGGGCCGGCGATGGCGACGATCGCGTTGTCCCGCAGGGGGTTCTTGAAGTTCGCCGGATTGACCGGGACCGGCTTCGCGCCACCGAAGATCCAACCCATGGTCGCGATCATCACGGCCGGCAGCAGGATCGTGTTGACCAGGTCGATGTGAGCGATCGGGTTCAGGGTCAGGCGACCCATGCGCTTGGCGGTGTCGTCGCCCAAGGCGTGGGCGGTCCAGGCGTGGGCGGCCTCGTGGAAGGCCAGGGACAGCACCAGCGCCGCGATCACCACGACCAGTCCGGCCGGGTAGTCGCGCAGCCTCTGGGAGATGAACGCGACCGGCCCCAGGGGGTCGAGGGCGCCGGCGAGATGGATGGAGAGGGTTGCCACGTTGAGGGTCTGGGCGCCGAACCTGGGCCGGGCGCGTGAGCAGGTTAGCGCGCGGGCGACGGCGGTCCCACGACCCCCGTCGATGGGACCGGCGAGTCGCCCCGAGTCTTTGGCACGGGTGGTCGTCGAGCGAGAGCCCCGCAGCCCGTAAATTGCCCGGCGCCAGGCCGCACGAGGACGCTTGCGAGGAACGACCACCATGCACGAGGCCCGTCAGCAGGAGCCCGGATCCAACCATCCCGACCACGGGTCGCGGGCGGCAGCGGATCTGTTGGCCCACGCCGCCGAGGTGATCCGTACCGAGGCCGAGGCCATCACGCGGCTCACCGATCGCCTCGGCTCCGACTTCGTCCAAGCCGTGCACTTGATCCTGGGCTGCAAGGGGATGGTCGTGGTGACGGGCATGGGCAAGGCCGGCCTGGTTGGCGCCAAGCTCTCCGCCACCATGGCCTCGACCGGCACGCCCAGCTTGACCCTGCACCCGGGCGAGGCCCTGCACGGTGACCTGGGGCGAATCCGCGCCGACGACGTCGTCGTGGCCCTGTCGAACTCGGGCGAGACGGCGGAGATCAAGGCCCTGATCCCGGCGGCGCGGCGCATCGGCGCCAACCTGGTGGCGATCACCGAGAGCCGCGAGTCGACCTTGGGGCAGCGCTCGGACTGTGTGCTCGAGTTGGGCCCGGTGGGGGAGGCCTGCCCCTTGGGGCTGGCGCCCACGGCCAGCACCTCGGCGATGATGGCCATCGGCGACGCCCTGGCGATGGTGGTGGCCAAGGCGCGTGGCTTCAGCCGCGAGGATTACGCCCGCTTCCACCCGGCCGGGGCCCTGGGCCGCAAGCTGCTGCGCGTGGCGGAAGTCATGCGCTCGGGGGATCAACTTCCACTCATCAAGGAGTCGGCGACCCTGTCCGAGGCGCTCGAGCTGGCGAGTCAAGTCCCTGGCCGCCACCCGGGGGCCACTTTGGTGGTTGGAGATGAGGGACAAATGGTCGGCATCTTCACTGATGGGGACCTCAGGCGCTTGCTCTTGGCCGCTGGAGGGCCTCCGGGAGCGGAGCCCATTGCAGCCCATATGGGTCGCAACCCCAAGTCGGTCCACCCCGACCAGCTGGTGGAAGAAGCTATGCACTTGATCCACGAATACAAGGTCGACCAGCTTCCGGTGCTCGACGACGACCGTCGCCCGGTCGGCCTCCTGGACGTCCAGGACGTGCTCGACCTGCGCCTCTGACCTGTCGAGCCCTTCCCTTGACCGCCACGGATCCCGAACTGGAACCCGAGTTGCGACGCACCCTGGCCGGGGTGCGGCTCGCAGTCTTCGACGTGGACGGAACCCTGACCGATGGCTCCGTGGTCTACGGCGATGGGACCGAGCTGCAGTCCTTCTCGGTGCGAGACGGCCAGGGCCTGGTGTGGCTGCGTCAAGCGGGGATCGAGCTGGCCTGGATCAGTGGTAGGGGCTGTGCGGCCACCGAGCGACGGGCCGCGGAGCTCGGCGTGACGCACGTGCACCTGCGTCGGGGGGGCAAGGCCGAGGTCCTGGCACAGGTTCAGCGTCGCGCGGGCGTCGGCCCCGAGGCGACCCTGGCCATGGGGGACGACCTGCCCGACCTGGCGCTCTTCGCGGGGGCCGCCGTGCGGGCCTGCCCGGTGGACGCCGCGCCCGAGTTGATCGAGCGAGCCAACCTGCCCTGCAGCCTGCCCGGTGGTCGCGGAGCCGCGCGGGAGGTCTGCGAGGCTCTCCTGAAGGCCCGCGGCGAGTGGCCGGCCATCGTCGGACGGTACACCCGGTGATCCGTCGAACGATCGCCTTCCTGCTGCTGTTCGGCGGGGGCCTGCTGGCCCTCAGGCAGTTCTTCGGGGTCGAGCTCGTGGCTGATTGGTCCAAACCCCAGCGCTCGTTCCCCGAGCGCGGCCGCAGCGGCGCCGTGGTCACAGGAGAGGAGTTCGGCGCTGCCAGGCTGCTGCTCAGCGGGGCCACGGTGTTCAGCAGCTACGTGCCGCTCGGCGGCCGCGGCGTCCCGCTCTACCGGCTCGTGGCCCAGGACTCGGAGACCAGCGACGACGGCTCGGTGGTGCTCGAGGACCTGGTGCTCGAACTGTTCGACGAAGACGACGGGGAGCTGACGGTCCTGCTGACGGCGGCGCGGGGTCGCACGCGGTTGGAATCCGACGACGGTGGCGTCGAGCCGAGCCTCTCGAACCAGATCTCCTTCGAGGACGTGGAGGTCAAGCTGGTGCGGGGATCGCGGTTGGTGCCGCTGGTGATGACCTCCGACCACCTGGTGGGAGACCTCGAACGGAGCCGCTTCACGACGACTACGCGGGCCCTGGTGAAGGGCAGCGGGCTCGACGCCGAGGGCTCGGCCCTCGACCTGGACCTGAGCACTGGGCGAATCGAGTTCGCGAGCGACGCGCGCTGCACCGTCGTGGCCGGTCCCAACGGTCGCGGGCGGCTGGTCAGCTCGGGTCCGATGTTGATCGAGCGCTTCGACCCGAGCGACGAGACTCGGCTCAAGGTCGTTGCCCAGCGGCGCGCCCTGTTGGTGGTGGAGGGTGACGACGCCTTGTCCTTGGACGCGCGCCGGATCGAGATCGTCGGCCACGCCGACACGACCGAGGGCACCGCGGATGCGGACGCGGACACCGAAGAGGACGAGGCCCTGGTCTTCGAGTCCCTCTTCGCCGAGGGCGAGAGCACCCTGCGAATGGATGGCCACCGCTTCCAGGGCCAGCGGGTGGACTTCCAGATGTCCCCCGATGGTCGGCTGGGGTCGGCGCGCCTGACCGGCGGACCCGAGGCCCACCTGGCGCTCGAGCCGCCGACCGAGGGTGCCGGGCCAGCCGGTGAGCCGGAGATCCTGCGGGTCTGGGGCGAGAGTTCCATGGACCTGACCCTCTCGCCCGATGTCTCCGTCACGGTGGCCGGGCCGGCGCAGCTCGATTGGCGCGACACGGAGCTGTGGGCTGCCGGCGGCCTCGCCGGAAGGCCGGCCACCGACGACCTTCCGGCCAGCTTCCGGGCCTGGTCGGGGGTCGAGGTGCACTTCGCCGGCTGGACCCTGAAGACCCTGGAACTCGACGGCAAGATCGACGCCGAGCGACTGGAGGTCACGACCCTGGGCGAGAGTGAGGTCACCGGCGTCACGCGCGAGGGCGAGGAGTTGAAGCTGATCGCCTACGAGAGCCTGACCTTCGAGGCCCGCGAGGATCGCTGGACCGTGCCCTCGGCCGGCCGCATCGCCCTGAGCCTGCTCTCCGACCCGCCGGTCGCTGCCAGCGCCGACCACCTGACCGGCTTCGACCCCGAGACCCTCGACTTCGTCGCCGACGGCAGCGTGGAGTTGATCACTCGGGGCGACTTGCTGCGGGGCGAGAAGGTCGTGGCCAAGGGCATCGACGACATCACGATCAGCTCCGGCGGCGAGCAACGGGTGGTCTACGTCTCCGACCGCGGGGAGGTGCTTGCCCATCAGATCACGCGCGTCCCAGGGCGCATCCTGGCCGAAGGCGACGTGGACGCCGAGCTCACCCTCGATGACCTCACCGGTCGCGTCCTGGCCGGGCGCGTGGAGATCCTGGGCGACTTCGACCGCGACACGACCGTCCAGAGCTTGGGGCGGACCGAGTTGAACGCCGCCGGTGCGGTGAGCGCGAGCTTGGACCAGAGCGGCTCGCACTTCGACCTGTCGGGCGACGCCCTGAGGATCCTGCGGGTGCCGGTGGGGGAACCCGACTTGGTCATGACCGAGCTGCGGGTCACCGGGTCGGTCGAGGCGATCACGCGCGGCGCCTACGGCGACTACGAACTGCACTCGGACCAGCTCGACGGCTTGCTCTACGCCCGCGACGGCGAGGCCCTCGAGGAAGGCGTGGGCCAGGACTCGCAGGGTGAGTTGGTGGCCGAGGGTCACGTGCACCTGGAGAGCCTGGGCACTCCCGAGCTGACCGCGCAGGGCGGACGCCTGGTGCTGCTCGAAGGCGGCGTCGGCACCCTCGACCCTGGCGAGGACGGCATCGTCCTGGCCGAGGGGCGCCTGCCAGGCACAGGTCGCCCCTTTGCACTCGAGGCCCTGGCCTTGCAGTTCGCCCCCGATGGATTGATCGCCGACCGGCCGAATCTCGTGCTGGACATGCCCGACGCCGGCCTCGAGCCGTCGCCCCTCGACGGGCTCAAGGCCACCGCCGCGCGCTTGGTCGCGCGACCGGAGAAGTTGTCCTTCAAGGGCAACGTGACCTTCGTCGGGCGCATGCCGAGCGGATCCACCTGGACCCTGCGTGCGAACGAGGCCGACTTCATCGGCGATCCATCCAGCGACCCGTCCAAGCCGCGCCTGGCGCGGATGGTGGCCGATGGCGCGGTGCGACTGGCGTTCTCGGATGGACCCACTGCCGAGGGTGATCGCTTGACCGCCCGCACCTGGTCCGGCGTGATTCACCTCTTGGGCCGGCCGGCAATCATCCAACAACCTGGCGGCCTCCGCTCGGAAGCCGAGTGGTTCAAGATCGACGCGCGTGAGTACTTGATCGAGTCCGGTCCGGGAGGCACCGGGTGGGCGGACGGCATCGGCGGGAAGCAGAGGCCACAGCGGTGATCGCCCACCACCAGGCCAGAGGCCGTGGCGCAGCACCGCGGTCGGGTCGGCTCGTGGCCCTAGCGGCGACGCTCGCCGCCACAACGGGGACGTCCGCCTTCGCCCGAGGCCCCGTCCAGCAGGATCCGGCCGTGGTCGGTCTCCCGCCGATCACCTACGACTACACGCGCAACCTGCTCGACGGCGATGCGCGGTTGGTGGTCATGCAATCGCCCGTCTTTCGCTACGACGATCGCGAGGTCCACGCCACCTGGGCCATCGCCTGGCTCGACCGGGATGGGGGCGAGTTGTGGAACCCGCAACAGCCAGGCGACCTGAGGGTCGGCGCCCCGGCTGCGGTGGAGCAGGGGCAGGAGGGCCCGGTGGCCCAGACTAGCTTCGGCGACATGCTGAAGCGGCCGGAGTTGTCCTCCGTACGCGAGCTCTACCTGGAGGGGCCGGTCGAGTTCTACCAGGGGGGCCAGCGAGTGGCTTCGGCCGGCGCCCTGTACGTGGACCGCATCGATGGCCACGGCTGGGTTTCAGAGGGCCGGATCCATGTGCGTGAAAAGATCGGCGGCAGCCGCTTCGTGTTCAAGGTTCGCGCGGACTGGCTGCGGATCAGCTCGGACGGTTCCCTGCGGTCCGACAACGCGCAGATCACCACCTGCGAGCACGAGGTCCCGCACTACTACCTGCGCACCGACGAGCTGCGGATGGCGCCCACCGGCGATCCGGAGTACCCCTGGCGCGTGAGCCTCAAGGGCAACCGCCTGCGGATCGCGGACCGCTTGACCCTGCCCCTGCCGCCGATCAACTACGTGGCGGACGAGGACGGCGAGCCGGCATTGCGGAACCTGACGGTGGGGGACTCGGCGCGCTACGGTCCGACGGTAGGTGTGGGCTACGCAAGGGACCTGCGTGAGTTCGGCCGCGGCGTGAACCGTTGGTTGTCTGGTGATCCCGACAACTTCCGGGCCAAGTTCAGGGTCGATGCTTCCTACCTGGGCTCGCGCGGCCTGCTGCTCGACCTGGGCCTGCGCCTGCAGTCCGAGGGCCACTACCGCATCGACACCAACTTCGGGATCATCCCCGACGGCGCCGAGGACCGCGGGTTGGTGCGGGTCGACGAGGCCGATCGCGAGACCCTGCGGACCTGGTTCCGAACCCGCGGCCGATTCAACATCGATCCCGGCGAGTGGATCGACGTGGTCGTCTCCAAGCAGAGCGATCCGGGGGTCCAGGCCGAGTTCTTCGAGAAGGACTATCTGCAGTTCGAACAACGCGAGACCTACGTCCACTGGCGTAAGGCCTGGGGCGCCAACTACGCCAGCGCGAGCGCTTCGGTCCTGGTCGACAATTGGCGCACGGACGTGGAGGAGTTGCCCGAGGCGCTGTACGCCCGCCAGCGCACGACCATCGGTCACGTGGCCGCCGCGCCCCTGGTCTGGAGTTCCCAGGCCAGCTCGGGCTGGTACCGGCGACTCGAGGGCGACCCCGAGTACGAGGTCGGATTCACCGACGGGTTCGGCGAGAAGGAGACGGCGCGGGTCGCCATGACCCACCGTTTCGAGCTTCCGATCCCGGTCGCGCAGGGGGCGGCCCGGCTGATTCCCTACGCCGACATCCAAGGCGCGGCCTGGACCGACGCGGCCGACGACGGCGATGCGCCCTCGCGCAGCGCCCTGATCGTCGGCGCCAAGCTGACGTCCAACCTCTGGAAGCGTAGCCGTCAGGGTGGGCTCGCCGAGTTCGCGCCGACGATCGGCGTCAGCCGCGACGTCGCGGTGGCCGACGGGGGCGGGTCGCTGATCCCGATCGATGAGCTCGAGCAGCCGATCGAGGGCACCTTCCTTGACGTTGGACTGCGGGCGCGGCTCGAAGCGGCTCGATTTCCCTTCAACCTCGACGCTGAGGTGCGATCGCGGCGAGTGTTCGACTCACCCGACGTCGAGGGCCCGAGTTGGCAGTCCGTCGACGTCTTGGCGGGCATGACGACCAAGCTCGGTCCGGTGCCCGTGGCCGTGATCCACGACGGACGCTACGACCTCGCGTCGAGCTTGACCGAGTACTCGCGCACCAGGCTCAAGTTCAGCCCGATCGAGCTGCTCGACATCGAGGCTGGCTTCACCATGGCCCGCGATGATCCGCCGAGCAACCAGAAGGTCTTCGAGGCGGCGACCTTTGGCGCCCTCTACCGCTTCACCCCGAAGTGGGAGTTCGAAGCCCGCCAGACCCTCGAGTTGCAGGGCTCGAAGTCCCTGAGCGCGCGCGGGACGATCCGCCGCTACGGCCACGACATGGTGGTCGAGTTCTTCGTCTACAAGCGCTCCGGCGAGGGCGGGACCTCCTTCGGCATCAGCCTCTCCCCGGCGATCACTGCCAGACGCCGCCCGCCCGTCCTGTTGCCCTCGGGCGAATTCGCCGACTGACCTGGCGCCCCCCCAGCCGGATAGCATGTGACCGCCGTGCTCGCGTTCATCCAGAACATCAACCCGACCGAGCTGCTCTTGATCGCCGTGGTCGCGGTCCTGATCTTCGGGCGCCGCCTGCCCGAGGTCGCCGGCCAAGTCGCCGGGCGAGTCCAGCAGGCCCGGCGTGCCTTCAACGACCTCAAACGCGAGACCGGCATCGACGAGGAGATGCGTAGGGCGCGGCGTAACTTCGAGTCCGCCATCCACGACGCCAAGTTCTCCGCGGAACGAGACCCCGCCGCACCGCGTATCCAGCCCCCCAGCTCCGGCGGCGCCGTGGGCCGAAGCGCCGCATCGGGAACTCGAGGCGACCTGCCCGGGGGCCTCGAAGACCCCGCCGGCCGAGGCATTGAGCGCGGCATCCTCGATCCCAACGGCCCCCAAGGGGGCACGACCGTGATCGATCCCCGGGACATGGACAACCGGGGCCGCGCGAACGATCGCGTTGGCGACAAGCTCGAGGAGCCGGCAGTCCCGCCCCCCGGTGGCCCCGACGACGGCCCGCACGGGGGCTCGGAGGATTCCTCCAGCGAGGAGTCCGGCGACGACGGCGACCTCGCGAGCCGTCCCTAGCCTCCCGGCTCGGGAACTCGGCCTGGCCTCCGGGGCTCGGCCTCCTGGCTTCCTGAACACCCGGGGCCTCATGGCGCCTCCCCGGCGCTTCATGGCGAGGGGCTTCGCGAGGTAGGTCCTGGTCTCGGCTTCCTCCTCTGCCTTCGCCTCTGTCCTCGGAGCCTCTGTCCTCGGAGCCTCTGTCCTCGGAGCCTCTGTCCTCGGACTCGCCAACACCCCTGTCGTCGGCCACCACCGCCCCCACCCGCCCGGGTGGGCCCAGCGATTTGGACGGTTCGATGGGCCCCCGGTTACACCCCAGACCGGATCTTCTTGCCGGCGGGGGTCCCGGGGTCGCCCCTCGTCTCGAGAAATGGACAGAGCTTCCTTCAGGGGCCTGGGGGCGACGACCGAAGGGACCGGAGTCCCCTGTACCCAAGGGGGCGTCCCCGTGAAGCAGACTCAGCGCCTCGACTACGAGCGATTGGCGGACAGTATCCGCGACCGTCAGATCATTGACGGCGAGACCATTCGTCACACGCTCCACGAAGCCCTGTCGACCGGTGCTCTGTTCACCGAGTTGCTCGTGCGACAGGGGCTGCTCTCGGACTGGGAGCTGTGCCGCATCGCCTCGGAGGTCTTCAACCTGGCGTTCGTGCCGGTCGACCTCTACGAGCCCAACGAGGAGCTGATCGGGCTGTTCGACTCGGAGTACCTGCGCCAGTACTGCCTGGTACCTCTGGACCGATTCGGCGACCTGGTCACGATCGCCATGCCGGCGATGGTTCCCTCCGAGATCCTTCAGGAGCTCGAGGACCGCCACAAGGTCAAGATCCTCGGCCTGGTCGGCTCGGTCGGCAGCAACCAGTCGTGGCTCGAGCGCCACCTCCCCGCGGCGTCGCTGGCGGACCTCTCCAGCGAGTTCGGCGACGTGGCCGAGGGTGGTGAGTGGGGCGGGATCTTCGACGCCGGCGACGCAGCGGTGCAAGAAGACCTCTGACCCCTCCGCGCGCGGAAGCCCCGACGAAGGTCGAGGCTCCCGGCACGGGCGTTTCGCCGCTCCCACCGACCGTCGAGGCCGTCAGATGTCGAGGTTCGTCGCTTCGAGTGCGTGGCGCTCGATGTACTCGCGCCGCGGCTCGACCCCGGTGCTCATCAGGATCGTGAAGATCTCGTCGGCCTTGATGTCGTCTTCGAGTCGCACCTGGTAGAGGCGCCGACGCGTCGGGTCCATCGTCGACTCCCAGAGCTGGTCGGGGTTCATCTCACCCAGACCCTTGTAGCGCTGGATGTCAACCTCGCCCTGGGCACCCTCGCGCACGGCCTGCGCCAGGCTCAGGAGATCGGGAACCTGCTGCTCGGCCTTGTTGCCGCTGATCAGCCAGTCTCCGCCGCCGCGGAACTTCAATCCGTGGTCCTCGAGCCGCTTGAGTACGGCGGCCAGCTCGCTGTACCCGATCAGGTTGTGCGTGGCGACGTGAGCGTCGGCCCGGTCGATCTTGCTCTCGGGTCCGCGGTAGACCTTGAGCTCGCCATCGGTGAGACCCTTGCGCAGCTCCATGAAGTTGCGCAGCTCCTGACCGTTTTCGAAGAAGTGGTCGACGCCTTCGACCGAAGCCCAATGCTCGGGGACCTGCACACCGTCCCAACTAGCGATGATCTGGCGCACGTTGACCCCGGCCCAGATGGGCAGCAGTCGATCGCAGAGGTCCTCGACCTTGCGCAGGTCGTCGGCCACTTCCCGCAGCTCGGGGCCCGAGAAGGTCCGACCGGCGACCCGGTCCTCGATCACCGTCGAACCCAGGCCGTACTCGACCAGCAGCCGTCGCAGCTCCGAGTCCGTCGCCAAGTAACGCTCGTTCTTCTTGTGCGTCACCTTGTACAGCGGCGGCTGCGCGATGTAGAGGCGACCGTTGTCGATCAGCTCGCGCATGTGGCGGAAGAAGAACGTCAACAGCAGGGTGCGGATGTGGGAGCCGTCCACGTCCGCGTCCGTCATGATGATCGTCTTGCCGTAGCGCAGCTTCTCGAGGTCGAACTCGTCCGCGATGCCACAACCGAGGGCCGAGATGATGATCTGGATCTCGGAGTGGGCCAGCATCTTGTCCGGCGTGGCCTTCTCGACGTTCAGGATCTTGCCCTTCAGCGGCAGGATCGCCTGGAAGCGCCGATCGCGACCTTCCTTCGCGGAACCACCGGCCGAATCACCCTCGACCAGGTAGATCTCGGTCGCTTCCTTGTCGGTGCTCTGACAGTCGGCCAACTTGCCGGGCATGTTGCCGCTGGCCAAGGCCGTCTTGCGCCTGACCAGGTCTCGCGCCCGCTTGGCCGCTTCGCGCGCCTGCATGGCGCGCTGGGCCTTCTGCAGGATCGACTTGGCCTGCTGCGGATGCTCTTCGAGGTACGTGCCCAGGGCTTCGGACACGACGGATTGCACGATGCCCTGGGCATCGCGGTTGCCGAGCTTGTCCTTGGTCTGACCCTCGAACTGCGGATCGCTGATGTAGAGCGAGACCACCGCCGAGAGTCCCTCACGGAAGTCGTCGCCGGAGGGCACCTTGTCATCCTTGAACAGCTTCGAGTTCTTGCCGTAGGTGTTCAGGGTGCTCGTCAGACCCGCGCGGAAACCGGCCAAGTGGGTTCCGCCGCCGTGGGTGTTGATGTTGTTGACGAAGGTCGAGACCGACTCCTGGTAGCCGTCGCTGTACTGCAGCGCGACTTCGACGAAGTAGGTGTTCCCACCGGAGTCAGGGACCTCGACCTCACGGCTGAAGTGCACCACGTCGGCTGTGATAGCCGTGCGGTTCTTGTTCAGGTGCTCGACGAAGGCGACCAGACCCTGGGGGAAGTTGTACTCCTCCTCCTGGGAGGTCCGCTCGTCGCGCAGGAACAGGGCGATGCCGCGGGATCCCATCAGGTAGCCGGTCTCGCGCATGCGCCGCGCGATCCGGTCCCATTCGAATTCGACCGTGGTGAAGATCGTCGCGTCGGGCTTGAAGCGGATCACCGTGCCGGTCTTGTCGGACTCACCGATGACTTCGAGCTGTCCCTGTCGCTTGCCGCGCTGGAAGCGCATGCCGAAGACCTTGCCCTTCTGGTGGACTTCGACCTCGAGCCACTCGGATAGGGCGTTGACGCAGGAGACGCCGACGCCGTGCAGGCCGCCGGAGACCTTGTAGGCACCACTGTCGAACTTGCCGCCAGCGTGCAGCTTGGTCAGCACCAGCTCGACCGCCGAGATGCCCTCCTTCTCGTGGATGTCCGTGGGGATGCCCCGCCCATCGTCGGAAACTCGGATCGAACCGTCGACCTCGATGGTCACGTCGCAACGGGTGGCAAAGCCCGCCAGGGCCTCGTCGATGGAGTTGTCGACGACCTCCCAGATCAGGTGGTGAACCCCGCGCACATCGGTGTCACCGATGTACATGGCCGGACGCACTCGAACTGCCTCGAGCCCCTCGAGAACGGTGATTGCGGAGGCGCCGTATTCGGTCGGTTGCTTGGACTCGCTCATGGTTGGGTGCGCCTGGGCGCGGGCGGACGGGGGTCAGTCGGAATAGACCCAGTCGACCGAGGCTCAGCGAGAGACAGTGCTGTCAGGCTGAGCGTCGACGACGCAGCGGGCAGGCTCGATGCAGTCGGTGTCGGTACAGGCGGTCCCGATCGGCTCGGGATCCACCGCGTTCAGGTTCCGGCTTGGTGCTTGAAGACCAGGCGCTTCACGCGCTCGTCGCCGAGGACCTCGTTGAGGCGTTTGCGCAACCCCTCGCCGTGGAAGGCGACGAGCTCGTGGTAGTGGCTGGCAGAGGAGACGTCGATGGAAAGCTCGCCCTGTCGGAAGCGGACGGGACGGGCGACCGCAGCCAGCGAGACGCCCGCCACTTCGTTCCAGGCGTCGAAGACGGGATCGGTCCGCTTGGGTCGATCGAGGCCGGCGGCGTGGGTGATCTCACCCAGGAGCTCACCGAAGCTCGTGGGCTCGGAGCCACCCCGTCCAGGCCTTCCGTTCGTCAAGTCAGGCTCCGTAGTGATCGAGGTGCCGGTAGCGACACGCTGCGGTCGGTCAGGCTGCGGACGGATCGCCCTGTCGCAACCGTCAGGCGTCGGCCGTGATCGGCATCACGATGTAGATGTAGTTCTCGCCCAGGGTGAACTTGCCGGGGCTGGTCCGGTCGTTGAACTCCAGGCGCACGAGGTCGGTTTCGCAGTTGCGCAGACCGTCGAGCAGGAAGTCGGGGTTGAAAGCGATCTCCGCCTCCTCGCCCTTGTAGTCGATGTCGAGCTGAGACTCGGCCTTGCCGCTGGTCGAAGACCGTCCTCGGATCGACATGGTCTTCTCGGCGACGGTGAGCTTCACGGCGCGAGCGTCGGCGGTGGTCACGTTGGAGACCAGCTTCAGCTTCTTGGCCATGAGGTCCGCATCCGCTTCGACGGTCTTGCTCGTCTCGGCGGGGATCACCGCGGCGTAGCGGGGGAATTCACCATCGATGACTCGCGCGAAGATCTCTGCCGCGCGGGTCTTGAGGCCGACCTGGTTGTCCGAGAACTGCAGCGAGATCTGCTCGAGGGTGTCGTCGATCACCCGACACATGGCCTGCATGGCCTTGGTGGGGACGATCGCCCGCCTGGGCGCACCGGTGTCGTCGATGGGCGTCGAGGCCACGGCCAGTCGGCGACCGTCGGTGGCGACCATGCGCAGGACCTGGTCCTCGACCAGGGTCAGGATCCCGTGCATGGCGTAGCGTCCCTGCTCCTTCGCGGCGGCGAAGGAGGTGCGGCTGACCAACTTGGCGAAGTTGCCGCCCTGGATCGACAGGGCGCCGGTGCTCTCGAAGCGCACGAGGGCGGCGGTCGGGAACTCGTCCGGGTCCGTCGTGGACAGGGTGCAGGTGTCGGCACCACCGACGATGGTCAGGTGCTCACCGTCGGTGCTCAGCTCGACGGTGTCGCTAGCCAGATCGCGCACGAAGTCGGCAGTCACTCGTCCTGGCACGAGGGCGGTGCCTGTCTCGGCGACTTTCACATCGTCGAGGCGGTAGCGCATCGACACCTCCAAGTCCGTGCCGACGAGCTCGAGAGCATCGTCCGTCGCGGCGAGGTAGATGTTCTCGATGGCCGGGCGCGTGCTCTTGGTCGGCACGATGCTCTGCACGAGCGCGAGGCCTTCGCGCAGGCGTTCTCGGTCACAGAGGACTTTCATCGCTTCGTCGTCTCGGGGCTGATGCGGTTGTTGTCGAGCGCAAGGCGTTCGACGGTGGTGTGTCGCTCTCTCGGACTGCTTCCTCGCGCGGGGCCCGGCCCATCGGAGCCGGGGCCCCGACGCGCGCAGGGGTGCTCGGAGGCAGTTGTATTCTTCTTCGTCTTAATAAGGGACGACTCGAATCGGGGAGAGAGTGCAGGGTCGTGCTTGTAACCACTGTTTCTCGAGAGACTTGGATCGGTCGCAGGCGCCTTGGTAACAGCCGGCGGGCTGTTCAGTCGCGTGGACGAAGTGTGGAGATCCGGGGTAGTTCTCAAGGCCGCTTCGTGCGGCTGGCGGAGTTTGGTGGACGGCAGTGGAGAGATCGTCGATCGGTCAACGGCTTGCGCGCAGCCCGTGAGCGGCTTGTGAGTCGGTTGTCAGGGTCTTCTCCCGGACTTGTTCACATCCAGTGTCGGGCGGTGGCGCGTGGATCGGTTGCGCGTTCGGCAGTGGGGACTCGACGTTGAGCGCAGGTTGGACCGGAGCCGCGCCTCGGTTGGGGGGTCTGCGTTGCTCGGGCTCGACCTGTCTGACGGGGGGACGGGCGTACCGCGTGGGAGGTCCCCTGAATTAACGTCGGCCCATCATAGCGGCTCGCAGGGGGCTCCGGCAGGCCCGGGAGGCAGCCAATCGAGGCCTTGTTCGGGCCTGTCGGCGCGCGGCCGATGGCGAGCCTCGAAGGGCCCGCGTAAGGCTTGGTCAGGGCTGATCGAGATCGAACCCCGTTGCCGCGGCGGGGAACGGCGGGGACGGCGTACCACAGCCGTCCCCGTGCGCTCGCACCGTGGGTGGGCTCGGTCAGGGAGAGCCCAGAGAGAGTCAGGCAGATTGACTGTCGCAGCTCGCCTGGAAGCGAGTGGGACCCGAGCTGAGGCGAGGCAGGGCGGGCGAGAGGCAGGGGCCAGTGGATGACTGCGGCGACATCCTGTTGGCGGCTCCCAGGGGCCGCGTGGGGGGAGCCTGGAGCCGTCCAGGGGCCTCAGCCGCCCCGAGGGCCGACCTTGGCGACCGCCGGGATCTCCAAGGCCAGAGCAGGCTCTCGATCAGCCAACGGGCTCAACGGGACGCGGGCGAGTCGAGCTGACGCTGCAGCTCGCGGACGGACGACAGGCACTCGGCGTCGGTCTTCGACAGGCGTGTGATCTTCTGGATCGCGTAGAGCACCGTGGAGTGGTCGCGACCGCCGAAGTATCCGCCGATCTCCTCGAGGGACAGGCGCGTCACGCGCCGCGCGAGGTACATGCCGACCTGCCGTGCGTAGGCGATGGCCGCCGTCCGCTTGCGGGACTGGATGTCCGACAGGCGCATGCTGAAGTGCTGGGTGACGACCCGCAGCACGTCCTCCATGTTCGGGGCACTCGGCCGCGCGTCGAAGACTTCGCTGAGGCACTCGCGCGCCAACTCTTCGCTGACGGGTCGCTGGGCCAGGGCGGCGTAGCCGAGAACCTTGGTGACGGCGCCCTCGAGCTCGCGGATGTTGGTGTCGATGTGCTCGGCCAACAGACGTGCGACCTCTTCCGGGAGTTCGTGCCCGCGCTCGCGGCTCTTGCGCTTGAGGATCGCCATGCGTGTCTCGTAGCAGGGCGGCTCCATCTCGGTGACGAGGCCCCACTTGAAGCGCGAGACCAGGCGGCCCTGCAAGGTCGGGATGTCCTTCGGCGGACTGTCCGACGAGAGCACGATCTGCTTGCCGGCGTTGTAGAGCGTGTTGAAGGTGTGGAAGAACTCCTCCTGGGTTCGCTCCTTGTTCGCGAGCAGGTGGATGTCGTCCACGACCAGCACGTCGACGTTGCGGTACTTGTTGCGGAACTCGTGCAGGTCGCCGTTCTCGAGCGCGCTGATGAAGTGATTCACGAACGTCTCGCAGGAGAGGTACAGGATCCGGACGTCCGGATTCCGCTCCAGGAGCGCGTGGCACAGGGACTGCATCAGGTGGGTCTTGCCCAGACCCACGTTGCCGTGCATGAAGAACGGGTTGTACTGCTGACCCGGCGACTCGGAGACGCCCACCGCGGCGGCGTGTGCGAAGCGGTTGCACGGCCCGACCACGAACGCGTCGAAGCGGTAGCCGGGGTTCAGACCGACGTCGCTGGCGGAGAGCAGACCGCGATGCCGGCGCGGCGCCGGGGTCATTTCGAACGACGCGCGCGTGTGGGTCTGACCGGTCGACGGTCGGTCGGGCTGCTCGGGCCCATCGGTCCGCCGCGGCGATGCGGCCCCGCGCTGTCGGCTCTGCGTCGATGCCGCGCGGATCCCGTCGATGGGGGTCTCGGGCGAGGGCGGGAGGACGGCCGCAGCGCCGCTGGCGTGTGCTGGCGGCGCCGGGCCGTCACCCGTCGGGGGCATGGCACGTCGGGGAGTGATGGTCAACTCGGCATCGACCTCGAAGATGACCTCGCGCGACGAGCCCACGACCTCACTCACCGCACGTTCGAGCACGTCGGTGTAGAAGTTGGCGATGAAATAGCGGGTGAAGCCGTTCTGCACGGCAACCGTGGCCGTCTTCGCATCGAGGCCACGCAATTCGGCGCGACGGAACCACGTGTCGAACTGCTCCCGTTGGATGAACGTTTGGAGCACGCCTTGGATGTCGGCCCAGATCGCGTCGAGGTGCTGAGCGGGGACTTGCCCGCCATCGTGGTCGTGTGCGCCGTGGGGATCACCGCCGGGAAGCCCTTCGATCGAGAGCTCGCCTGCAGCTTCGGCGCGGAGCGCGGGACCGTCCACGCTCGCCGCGCCCGTCTCTTGGTGGAGGGGGCGCGGTCGGTCGTTCTGAGGAACGCGAGCGTGCGGCTCGAATGAGTTGGCTTGGTGCAT